>NZ_JAPENW010000001.1:2595000-7416787 GCF_026341855.1 Streptomyces sp. NBC_00568
CTCGCTGATGCGCCTACCAGGCAGTGCCCGGCAGGACTTTTTCAAAGGAACCACGTCCCGACCGATCGGCCGGAGACGGGGTATCAACAAATCTGGCGTTGATTTTTGGCACGCTGTTGAGTTCTCAAGGAACGGACGCTTCCTTTGTACTCACCCTCTCGGGCTTTCCTCCGGGCGCTTCCCTTCGGTCTTGCGTTTCCGACTCTATCAGACCGTTTCCGTATCCGATTTCCTCGGTGCTTTCCAGGTTCCCGCTTCCGCGTTTCCCTTTCCGGCGAGTCCGACTCTATCAGATCCTTTCGGGCCTGACTCCCAGTCAGCGGGGCTTGTCTTCGCGGCTGTTGGGCCGTTCCGACGAGTGAGACATTAGCGGATTCCTGGCTCCCGAGCTAATCGGGGTGGCGTCCTTTCGAACGCGGAATCCTCATTTCGCAAACACGCATGAAAACGAGCCGACGACGAGTCGTCGATCGTTGAATGGTGGTGCGGAATGGCTGTCCGGGGACCGACCGGAGTCGGCGCTCACGTCGGACAACTCGGAGAACACTACGGACGCGCCGGGGTCGTGTCAACTCCGGTCCGGGTGGGACACCCGAGGCGTACGCTGACCCCCATGACCACACATACGTGCACCCAGCAGTGGTGGGCCGCCTGACGGCGGCCGTACTCACGTATGTACCCAACGGCCGCCGCCCTCGGCGGCCGTTTTTGTGTCTCCCCCCTGGGGAGCCGGCCGGTGGGCGCGGCGGCCTCGACCAGGAGGTGGAGAGATGACGCGGATCTTCAGCGGGGTCAAGCCGACCGGGCATCTGACGCTGGGCAACTATCTGGGAGCCGTGCGGCGCTGGGCCAACACGGATCAGCACCGGGCCGACGCCCTGTTCTGCATCGTCGATCTGCACGCGCTGACCGTGGACCACGATCCGGGGCGGGTGCGCAGGCTCAGCAGGCAGGCGGCGACATTGCTGCTGGCCTCGGGGCTCGATCCGGAACTGTGCACCGTGTTCGTACAGAGTCATGTGGACGAACACGCGCGGCTGTCGTACGTGCTGGAGTGCGTCGCGACGGACGGCGAGATGCGGCGGATGATCCAGTACAAGGAGAAGGCCGCGCTGGAACGGCAGCGCGGTGGGAGCGTGCGGCTGTCGCTGCTGACGTATCCCGTGCTGATGGCGGCCGACATCCTGGCATACGGGAGCGACGAGGTGCCGGTCGGGGACGACCAGACGCAGCATGTCGAGTTGACCCGGGATCTGGCGGTGCGGTTCAACCAGCGGTACGGGCACACGTTCGTGGTTCCTCGGGCGACACGTCCTGAGGTCGCGGCGCGGGTCATGAACCTGCAGGAGCCGACGTCGAAGATGGGGAAGAGCGACGACGTCGGACCGGGCGTCGTCTATTTGCTCGATGAACCGGATGCCGTACGGAAGAAGATCATGCGGGCCGTGACGGACAGCGGCCAGGACGTCGAGTACGACCGGGAGAAGCGGCCCGGGATCTCGAATCTGCTGGAGATCCTCGCGGCCTGTGAGGGTGGGAACCCCGAAGCCTTGAGCGGTGTATATGAGTCGTACGGCGCTTTGAAGAAGGACACCGCCGAGGCCGTGGTCGAGCTCCTCAGGCCCGTACAGGAGAGGCACAAGGAGTTGTGCGCGGATCCTGCGTATGTGGAGGGGGTGTTGCGGGACGGTGCGGCGAAGGCCAGAGAGATGGCGCGGCCGAGGGTGGACGCGGCGTACGGGGCGATCGGGTTGCTGCCGGCGACTGACTGAGAGCTGAGGGTCGGCGGCCCTCGTGCTGTTGGCCTCAAGCTGCTGGCGACTGGTGGCTTGGCCGGTGGCTGGTGGCTTGGCTGGCAGTCGCCCTCGGCGGCGAGCGGCCCTCGGTATCGGGGCGGGTCGGTGCCGAGGGCGGTCGCTCGGTGCCGGAGCGGGTTGCTCGGTGTCGAGGGCCGGCCGGCTCCGTCAGCTGTTGCCGGAGGCGAGTTCGCGGCTGCGGTCGCGGGCTGCTTCCAGCGCGGCGATGAGTGCGGCGCGTACGCCGTGGTTCTCGAGTTCGCGGATGGCGTTGATCGTGGTGCCCGCGGGGGACGTGACGTTCTCCCGGAGCTTCACGGGGTGCTCGCCGCTGTCGCGGAGCATCACGGCGGCGCCGATCGCGGACTGGACGATCAGGTCGTGGGCCTTGTCGCGGGGCAGGCCGAGCAGGATGCCCGCGTCCGTCATGGCTTCGACCAAGTAGAAGAAGTACGCCGGTCCAGAGCCGGAGAGGGCGGTGCAGGCGTCCTGCTGCGACTCGGGGACGAGGAGTGTCTTGCCGACGGCGCCGAAGAGGGCCTCGGCGTGCGCGATGTGCTCGGCGGTGGCGTGGCTGCCGGCGGAGATGACGGACATGGCCTCGTCGACGAGGGCGGGGGTGTTCGTCATGACACGGACGACGGGGGTGCCGGGGGCCAGTCGCTCCTCGAAGAAGGAGGTGGGGATGCCTGCCGCGCCGCTGATGATCAGGCGGTCGGCGGGGATGTGCGGGGCGAGTTCGTCGAGGAGGGTGCCCATGTCCTGGGGCTTGACGGTGAGGATCAGGGTGTCGGCGGTCTTCGCCGCCTCCGTGTTGCTGACCGGGGTCACTCCGTGGCGTTCCTGGAGTTCCTTGGCCCGCTCCGGTCGGCGGGCTGTCACCAGGAGGTCGGCGGGGGCCCAGCCGCCTCGGATCATTCCGCTGAGCAGGGCTTCGCCGATCTTGCCGGTACCGAGGACTGCGACTTTCTGAGTCATGGTTGCGGGTGCCCTCCGAGGGTTGGGTCGTCCGCGTTCATCCTCCCACCGGGGTCATGGGGGCGGGTGGGCTGTCCGGTGGGCGGACGGCGTCCGGCCCCGGTCCCGGCCGGCGTCCGCCCGACCCGCCGGGACCGCCCGACCCGCCCGACCTGCGGGGACCGCCCGGCCAGCCGGGACCGCCGGGGCGCGGGATCCTACGGCGTCCTGCGTCGCAGGGTCGCCGCTCCGAGTCCCAGGACGAGCAGCGCGCTCCCGGCGACGATCAGGGCGTCGCGTACGAAGGTCGCGGTCATGTCGGTGTGCATGAGGACCTCGTTCATGCCGTCGACCGCGTAGGACATGGGCAGGACGTCGGAGATGGCCTCCAGGACGGGGTGCATGTTGGAGCGGGGGGTGAACAGGCCGCAGAGGAGGAGCTGGGGGAAGATCACGGCCGGCATGAACTGGACGGCCTGGAACTCGGAGGCGGCGAAGGCCGAGACGAAGAGGCCGAGGGCCGTTCCGAGGAGGGCGTCGAGGAGGGCGACCAGCAGGAGGAGCCAGGGGGAGCCCGTGGCGTCGAGCCCGAGGAGCCAGACCGCGAGTCCGGTGGCCAGGGCCGACTGGATGACGGCGAGCACGCCGAAGGCGAGGGCGTAGCCGGCGATCAGGTCGCCCTTGCCGAGGGGCATGGCGAGGAGGCGTTCGAGGGTGCCCGAGGTGCGCTCGCGCAGGGTGGCGATGGAGGTCACCAGGAACATCGTGATCAGCGGGAAGATCCCGAGGAGGGACGCGCCGATGGAGTCGAAGGTGCGGGGGCTGCCGTCGAAGACATAGCGGAGCAGGAAGAGCATCACGCACGGGATGAGGATCATCAGCGCGATGGTGCGCGGGTCGTGACGGAGCTGACGCAGGACGCGGGTCGCGGTGGCCATGGTGCGGGAGGCGTTGAGCGCGCTCGGGCGTGACGCCGGTCCCGCCTGCCCGGATGCGCCGAGGCCCGCGGGTGTGGTCGCCGGAGGGGGGCTCGTGGGTGCGGTCGGGCTCATCGTGCGGTCTCCTCGCGGGGGTGGGCGCCGGCGGACCGGGGTTCGGGGTCGGTGGGGGTCCGCGGTTGAGGTGTGGTGCTCGGCGTGGACTGCGCGGCCGCGACCGCCTCGTCGACGAGGTGGAGGAAGGCGGCTTCGACGGTGTCGGAGCCGGTCCGTTCGCGGAGGGCGTCGGGGGTGTCGTCGGCGAGGATCCCGCCCTCGCGCATCAGGAGGAGCCGGTGGCAGCGCTCGGCCTCGTCCATGACGTGGGAGGAGATCAGCAGGGTCGCGCCGCGCTCTTCGGCGATGGCGTGGAAGAGGCTCCACAGATCGCGGCGCAGGACCGGGTCGAGTCCGACGGTCGGTTCGTCGAGGACGAGGAGTTCCGGGGTGCCGAGGAGGGCGACCGCCAGGGAGACGCGGCTGCGCTGGCCGCCCGAGAGGTTGCCGGCGAGGGAGTCGGCGTGGGAGGCGAGGTCGACGTCGGCGACGGCCCGGGTGACGTCGGCGTGGCGGCGTTCGGCGGCGGCCCGGCCAGGGTCCAGGATCGCGGCGAAGTAGTCGAGGTTCTGGCGGACGGTCAGGTCGTCGTAGACGGAGGGGGCCTGGGTGACGTAGCCGATGCGGGAGCGGAGGGCGCCGTCGCCGGCCGGGAGACCGAGGACGTCGAGGGTGCCGCCGACCTTGGCCTGGGTGCCGACGATCGCGCGCATCAGGGTGGATTTGCCGCAGCCGGAAGGGCCGAGCAGACCGGTGATCTGGCCGCGCGGGACCGTGAAGTCGAGTCCGTTGAGGACGGTGCGGGTGCCGCGGACGACGGTGAGGCCTTCGGCGCGGACGGCGGTCTGGGAAGGGGGCACGGGTGTTCCTGTGGGGTCGGGCGGACGTGGACGAATAATCATCACTCGATGAATATTCCTCCCGTGCGGTGCGGCGGTCAAGAGCCGCGGCGTGCCGGCCGAACGGCCGGAGCACCGTGCGGCGCAGGCGCGCGTCGGCGCGAACGGAACCGGGCCGTCCGCTGTGCCGCCGAACGATGCGCTCCCGCGTTCGCGTGACGGTCGCCCGGAGGGGCTGTGCGATCGACCGGCTTACCTGACAATGGATTTCAATGTGCGGTGCGGCTTCCTGCCGTACCGCCAGGTCCGCCGCGCCCTCCCCCGGCGCGGCACCCACGCATCTCCCACTGTCGACCGGAGGTGCTGTCGTGATGCGCAAAGCCGATCTGTTCGCGTCCCTCGTCGTCTTTCTGGTGGCGCTGCCCCTGTGTGTCGGGGTCGCCATAGCGTCCGGTGTGCCCGCCGAGCTGGGGCTGGTGACCGGGATCGTCGGCGGGCTGGTCGCCGGGATGCTGCCCGGGAGCAGCCTGCAGGTGAGCGGGCCCGCGGCCGGGCTGACCGTGCTGGTGTACGAGGCTGTGCAGGCGTACGGGGTCCGGGTGCTGGGTGTCCTGGTGCTCGCGGCCGGGCTGGTGCAGCTCGGCCTCGGGGCGTTACGGCTCGGGCGATGGTTCCGGGCCGTGTCCGTGGCCGTGGTGCAGGGAATGCTCGCCGGGATCGGGCTCGTGCTGATCGCGGGCCAGGTGTACGCGATGGGCGACGCGACGGCGCCCTCCGGCGGGCTCGGGAAGATCGCCGGGCTGGGCTCGCTGGCCGGTGCCGCGGATCCGGTGGCACTGGCGATCGGCGGCGCCACCGTGGCCGTACTCCTGCTCTGGCCGCGGTGGCGGCGGGGCGCACGGGTGGTGCCTGCGCCCCTGCTGGCGGTGGCGCTCGCCTCGGCCGTGACCGGGGCGTTCGATCTGGCGGTGCGACGGGTCGAGGTGCGGGGGCTGCTCGACGCCGTACGGCCGCCGTCCCTCACGGACCTGGGCCGGCTCACGGAAGTGGGTGTGATCGGGACGGTACTGGCGTTCGCGCTGATCGCTTCGGCGGAGTCGTTGTTCAGTGCGGCGGCGGTGGACCGGCTGCATCGCGGGCCGCGCACCGATTACGACCGCGAGCTCATCGCGCAGGGCGCCGGGAACGCCGTGTGCGGGATGCTCGGGGCGCTGCCGATGACCGCGGTGATCGTGCGGAGCGCGGCGAACGTGCAGGCCGGGGCGCGGACCAAGGTGTCGCGGGTGCTGCACGGGGTGTGGCTGCTGCTGTTCACGGCCGTGGTGCCCGCGGTGCTCGGGCTGATTCCGGTGGCCGCGCTCGCGGGGCTGCTGGTGCACGCGGGGTGCAAGCTCGTGCCGGTGCGGGAGGTGCGGACGCTGTGGCGTGGGCATCGCGGTGAGATGGTGGTGCTGGTCGTGACCGCGGTGTCGATCGTGGCCGGGAACCTGTTCGAGGGTGTGCTGGTCGGGCTCGCGCTCGCGGTGGCCAAGACCGCCTGGGACATCAGTCATGTCCACGTGGAGACCGAGGACCGGGGCGCCGCGGGCATGGTCGTACGGGTGGTCGGCAATGCCACCTTCCTCCGGCTGCCGAAGCTGCTGGACGCCTTGGAGGCGTTGCCGCACGACCGTGACGTACGGCTGGAGCTGGGCGGGTTGCGGCATGTCGATCACGCGTGTGCGGCGGCCCTCGAGGGGTGGGCCGCCGGGCGGGATCACGAACGGGTCGCCACCAGCAGTTCCACGACGTAGGTCTCCTCCACGGACCCTTCCGGGAACGCCTCGAGGAGGTGGTTCCGTTCCTCGGCGAAGAACGCTCCGGTGGTCTCCTCGCCGAGGACCAGGAACAGCGAGTGGCTGCCGATGTTGGCGAGGCGGGTGCCGATCGGGATACGCCGGCTCCAGCGGACCTGCCGATGGCCGAAGGAGAGGCGGCCACTGGGGTCGGCGGTGAGCGCGTGGGTGGCGCGAGCGACGCCGTCGTTCTTCTCGGCCTCCTGGTCCCGGTCGAGGAAGCGCCCGGCGCGCCGGGCGGCCGCCGCGATCCACGGGACATCGAGTGCCTCGGTGTTCCACCACAGGGCCAGCGCCCCGCCGGGACGCAGCACGCGCAGCGCCTCCGGCACCGAACGGCTCGGGTCGGTCCAGTGCCAGGACTGGGCGTAGGTGAGGAAGTCCGCGGAGGCGGAGGCGAGGGGCAGGGCGTCGCCGCTGCCCCGGACGATCGGGATGCGGGGGTGGGCGCGCCGGAACTCGGCTGCCATGCCGGGGCCGGGTTCCACGGCGAGGACATCCGCGCCGCGGGCCTCCAGGAGTCCGGTCGAGATCCCGGTGCCCGCGCCCACGTCGACGACCGTGGCACCGGCCAGGGAGCGGGCCGCGAGGGCTTCGACGGCGTCGAAGAGGGCCGGCGGATACGACGGACGGTTCGCGGCGTACTGCGCCGCGGCCGCGTTGAACGAGTGGGCCCGGGCGGCGTGCGGGGAGGCAGGAGAGGAGGGAAGGGTCATGCGTTCATGGTCGGGCGTGGTGAGGGAGCTGGGGTAGTGGCTTTCCCTGACCTCTTGGGCCTCTTGGAGACCTCTTGGGATCGATTGGGATCGATTGGGATCGATTGGGATCGATTGGGATCGATCCCGGCCGGACTCGTCCTCGGGTGCGGGGCCTGGTTCGTCCGCGGTTCATCATCGATGCGGGGACCTGGTTCGCTCCCGGCTCGTCACCGGTGCGGGGACCCGGCTCGCTCCCGGCTCATCACCGGTGCGGGGACCCGGGCGGGGTCAGGACCGGCGGCTCTTCCGCGACGGGTTGCCGGTGCGGCGCGTCGTGCGGCGGGTGTACTGCTCCTTCGCCGCCTCGTACTCCTCGCGGTGGAGCTTCTCGCCCGGGGCCTCGGTGAGGGAGCGGACGGAGTAGGCGAGGAGAGAGCCGACGAAACCGATGGCCAGCAGACCGCGAAGCGAGGCCTGGCGGTCGGGGTCGGGGCGCTTGGCGAACGCTTCCGAGGTGTGGCGGAACGCGAGGGCGCTGCACACCGCGAACATCACCACGACCATCACGGTCACGGGCGTCCCCACATCCGCGATGGCCAGGCCCTGGTACGCGAAGCGGAGCACGAAGCAGCCGGCCACCGCGGCGGCGAGGGAGCCGACGGCCACGCCGATCCGGCGGCCGGTGTAGCCGCCGTCGTGCTCCACCCAGGTCGTCCCGAAGAAACGCAGGGGCTCGGGCTGGGGCCCCGCGGGGGTGCCGGTTGCGGTGTCGGTCTCGTCGCTCACCCGACGATTATCGCTCCGGTCCCGGCTCCGGCGACCGCCGCGGGTGCCCTTGGACGCGGGCGTCTGTCAGGAACACGCCGGGGCGACGTAGCCGTCGCTGCCCGTTTGCACGTACGCGTCGGAGACGAACTGCCCGTTCGCGATGTTGTCCCAGGTCTTGCTCGTCCCGTAGGTGCCGCTGACGGACTCTCCCGGGCACTGGCAGTAGATCGGAACACGCGAGCCGGCCGGCAGAGTACGGACGATGCTGAAATGGGTGCCCGGGCCGCTGCGGACGTTCACGGCCACGCCCGGCGCGATGGGATACGTACGCAACGCGGGCGACGCCTCGGACGTGGCCCCCGCCACCATCAGAAGAGCGGCAGTGGCCCCTCCGACCAGCATGGCCCGTCTGCCTGACACGATCTTCACAAGCGTTCCCCTTTGTCGTCAGGAGCAGCGCGGCGCGACGTAGCCGTCGCTGCCCGTCTTCACGTACGCGTCCGAAACGAACTGCGCGTTGGCGATGTTGTCCCAGATCGTCGAGGTGCCGTACGGACCGGTGACGGACTCTCCCGGGCACTGGCAGCGGATCGGAATGCTCGAGCCGGCCGACAGCGTACGGACGATCGGGTAATGGGTGCCCGGGCCGCTGCGGACGTTGACGTTGTGGCCCGGTGCGAGCGGGTACGTGCGCAGTGCCTGGGCGGCCAGCGGCTCCGCGTCCGCCGCATCCGCCGAGCCGGCGACAGTGATGTCTTCCGTGGCCATATCGATCTCCCCCGTTGATTGGTTCACGCCAAATTCATGCTGCGCGCAGAGGCTAGCAAGCCGTCGAGGTTTCGCACGAAGGATCGACTAGGCTCTGCGCGTCGCGCAGCGGACGGACCCACGGGGGTGAGTGATGCCGCCACAGCGCAGCACCGGTACGAACTCGGAAGCGGAACAACCGCGTTATGCCGGGCAGTACCTGCTGGAGGCGGAACTCGGCTCCGGTGGCATGGGGATCGTGCATCTGGCGCGCTCTGCCTCCGGGTTGCGGCTCGCCGTCAAGGTCGTCCATGCCCAGTTCTCTCAGGACCCCGAGTTCCGGGGGCGGTTCCGTCAGGAAGTCGCGGCTGCCCGCCGGGTCAGCGGCGCCTTCACCGCGCCCGTGGTGGACGCCGATCCCGAGGCCGAACACCCGTGGATGGCAACCCTGTTCATCCCCGGCCCGACACTTGCCGAGCATGTGAAGCGGAACGGCGCGCTGTCGTCGGCCCGGCTGCGCCACCTGATGGCCGGACTCGCCGAGGCCCTGCGGGACATCCACCGGGCCGGTGTCGTCCACCGCGATCTCAAGCCCAGCAACGTACTGCTGGCCGACGACGGGCCGAAAGTCATCGACTTCGGCATCTCGCGCCCCGCCGACAGTGAACTGCGCACGGAGACCGGAAAGTTGATCGGGACTCCGCCGTTCATGGCGCCGGAGCAGTTCAGCAGGCCACGGCATGTCGGGCCGGCCGCCGACGTGTTCGCTCTCGGTTCGGTGATCGTCCACGCGGCCACCGGGAGCGGGCCGTTCGATTCGGACAGTCCCTATCTGGTCGCCTATCAAGTCGTCCACGACGACCCGGACTTGACCGGTGTTCCGGAGGAAATGGTCGACCTCGTCTCGCGCTGCCTCGCCAAGGAACCCGAGGACCGGCCCACCCCGGACGAGCTGATGACCGCGCTGCGCTCGGTCTCGGCCTCGTACGACACCCGGGCCTTCATTCCCGAACAGCGCGTCGGGAACGGGGAGTCGGCGCCACCGGCTCGGAAGCCGCGTCCGTGGCCGGGGCGTGAACGGCCGAAGGGTGCCGAGGACCGCACCCATGTGGCCGCCCGGAAGAGGGGCGGGCGGCGTTGGCGCCTGCCCGTCACCCTGGCCCTGGCGGGACTCGCCGCAGCCGTCGGCGCCGTCGCGGGGTTCGGCGGGACGGAGACCCCAGCGACGGAGAAGCGGCAGCCGCCGAAGAGCAGCGTGTTCGAGCCGTGGGCCGTGAAGCCGGACGCCTACGGCGCGAAAGCCGCCGGTCAGCCGCAATGCACGTACGGCTCGCACCGGTTGTACTGCATCCGGCCCGGCGTACTGGCCACCGGCGTCGATCCCGCGAACGGCAAAGTGCTGTGGTCCCGGCCCGACCCGGGATGGGGGAGCGGCGACGTGACGAGCCCGCCGGTCCTGTCCGGCGGTCTGCTGCATGTCCTCAGCCGGGGCGGACAACGGCTGACGGCACTGGATCCCGCCACGGGAAAGACCCGCTGGGACCGCGACACCACGCGCTACGGCGGCGGGATCGCCCACGTCGGTGCTGTCGTCCTGCTCACCGGACAGAACTCCGAAGTCACCGCGCTCGACGCGGCGACCGGCGAGAAGCTGTGGCAACACGCCCTTCCGGGACAGGCGTTGCCGAGATTCTCGTCCTACGGGGACGGGGTCGCGTACGCCGTCTCATCGAACGGAGGGCCGACCCGAGTGGCGGCGGTCGATCCTCGGACCGGTGCCATGAGCTGGCAAAGGCGCCTGGATCACGGGCTGAGCCTCGTGCACGCGCGTGCCGGCGTCCTCTGGTTCACTTCCACCGACTCGCACCAGTACACGGACGCCGTCGTCCGGTACGACGTCACTGCCCGGACCGTCAAGCGCACCGCACTGCGCCTGCCTCTTCCGGGAGCACAGGCTGTCGTCCACGGGGACACGGCTTATCTGCTGGCCGACGGCGGCGCGCTGGTGGCCGTGGACACCGTGACCTCGGCACAGTCGTGGCGGGTGGAAACCTCCGTCAGCTGGGCGTCGGCTCCCGCCGTGGCCGACGACCGCCTCTACCTGAGCGCCGCGGACGGACGGCTCCTCGCGATCGACACCGTGCATGGAGCACTGCTCGGCCAGACCAAAGCGCGCCTGGGCGGCAAGCAGGGTTCGCTGGCCGACGTGCTCCCGGCCCCCCTCACCGCCGGCAACCACATCTACGCCACCGCCCCCGACGGCTCCCTCTTCGCGGTCGACGGGCGGGATCCCTCGGGCTGGTGACACGCGGAGGGGCCGCCCCGGCAGGAGCGGCCCCTTCGTGGACTTCTGGTGCGTGACCGTCGGCCCGGTGTCCGGGCCGGTGATCAGCCCAGCTTCGAGACGTCCCGCACCGCGCCCTTGTCCGCGCTCGTCGCCATCGCGGCGTACGCGCGGAGGGCGGCCGAGACCTTGCGCTCACGGTTCACGGGGGCGTAGGCGCCGTTCAGGGCGTCGCGGCGGGTGGTCAACTCCTCGTCGGACACGAGCAGTTCGATCGAGCGGTTCGGGATGTCGATGCGGATGCGGTCGCCGTCCCGGACGAGGGCGATCGTGCCGCCCGACGCGGCCTCCGGGGAGGCGTGGCCGATCGACAGGCCCGAAGTACCGCCGGAGAAGCGGCCGTCGGTGATCAGGGCGCAGGTCTTGCCGAGGCCGCGGCCCTTGAGGAAGGACGTCGGGTAGAGCATCTCCTGCATACCCGGGCCGCCCTTGGGGCCCTCGTAGCGGATGACGACGACGTCGCCGTGCGTGATCTCCTTCTTGAGGATCTTGTCGACGGCCTCGTCCTGGGACTCGCAGACGACCGCGGGACCCTCGAAGGTCCAGATGGACTCGTCGACGCCGGCCGTCTTCACGACGCAGCCGTCGACGGCCAGGTTGCCCTTGAGAACCGCGAGGCCGCCGTCCTTGGAGTAGGCGTGCTCGGCGGAGCGGATGCAACCACCCTCGGCGTCCTCGTCCAGGGCTTCCCAGCGCTCGGACTGGGAGAAGGCCTCGGAGGAGCGGACGCAGCCGGGGGCCGCGTGCCACAGCTCGATCGCCTCGGGGGACGGGGAGCCGGCGCGCACGTCCCACGTCTTCATCCAGTCGGAGAGGGACGGGCTGTGGACGGTGTGGACGTCCTCGTTGAGCAGGCCCGCGCGGTGCAGTTCGCCGAGCAGGGCGGGGATGCCACCGGCGCGGTGCACGTCCTCCATGTAGTACGTGCGGTCCTTGGCGACGTTCGGGGCCACCTTGGCGAGGCACGGCACCCGGCGCGAGACCTCGTTGATCTCGTCCAGACCGAAGGGGACGCCCGCCTCCTGAGCCGCGGCCAGCAGGTGCAGGATCGTGTTGGTGGAGCCGCCCATGGCGATGTCGAGGGCCATGGCGTTCTCGAACGCCGCGTGGGTGGCGATGTTGCGCGGCAGGACCGACTCGTCGTCCTGGTCGTAGTAGCGGCGCGTGATGTCGACGACCGTGCGGGCCGCGTCCTCGTACAGGCCCTTGCGGGCGGTGTGCGTGGCGAGGACCGAGCCGTTGCCGGGCAGGCTCAGGCCGATGGCCTCGGTCAGGCAGTTCATCGAGTTGGCGGTGAACATGCCGGAACAGGAGCCGCAGGTCGGACAGGCGTTCTCCTCGATACGGAGGATGTCCTCGTCCGAGATCTTGTCGTTCACGGCGTCGGAGATCGCGTCGACCAGGTCGAGCGTACGGACCGTGCCGTCGACCAGGGTGGCGCGGCCGGACTCCATGGGGCCGCCGGAGACGAAGACCGTCGGGATGTTCAGGCGCAGGGCGGCCATGAGCATGCCGGGCGTGATCTTGTCGCAGTTCGAGATGCAGATCAGGGCGTCGGCGCAGTGCGCCTCGACCATGTACTCCACCGAGTCCGCGATCAGGTCGCGGGAGGGCAGGGAGTACAGCATGCCGCCGTGGCCCATCGCGATGCCGTCGTCGACAGCGATCGTGTTGAACTCACGGGCGATGCCGCCGGCCGCCGTGATGGCCTCGCTGACGATCCGGCCGACGGGCTGGAGGTGGGTGTGCCCCGGCACGAACTCCGTGAACGAGTTGGCGACCGCGATGATCGGCTTCCGTCCGATGTCCGCGCCCGGTACACCGGAGGCGCGCATCAGGGCGCGTGCGCCCGCCATATTGCGGCCGTGGGTGACTGTGCGGGACCTCAGCTCGGGCATCGTCGCTCGCTCCTTCGGAGAGTTTTGACTGAGGTCGAGCGTACGCCGGTGCTCCAGGATCCGGACAGGCCGTCCGGATCTCGGGACGCACATCTCGCCCAGCGGCCGTCCTCGCGTGGCATACGCGCACGTCAGCGGCGTTCCGGGGAATCGGAAACGCCTCGTCGGCGGGTCCGCTCGCTCATGGGTTCGTCAGGTGTCCCTGCACCACGGGCGCCACTCTGGCCACGATGCGCTCCAGATCCACCGAGGCCAGCGGCTCGACCTTGATCACATAGCGCAGCATCGCGACCCCGACCAGCTGGGCCGCCGCCAGCTCGGCGCGCAGCTCCGCGTCCGGGACCTCGAGCCGGCCCGCGATGCGGCGCAGCAGCTGCGCGGCGACGAGACGGCGGAAGACGGCGGCCGCGGTGTCGTTGTTCACGGCCGAGCGGACGATCGCCAGCAGCGGGGTACGGCTCGTGGGGTTCTCCCAGATACCGAGGACGAAGCGGGTCAGGCGTTCACCGACACCGTCGACGGGGCCCTCGACGAGCGTCTCGGGCGCGCCGAGCGCGGGGGCGAAGGCGACCTCGATGGCCGCTTCGAAGACCTGTTCCTTGGTGCCGAAGTAGTGGTGCACGAGGGCGGAGTCCACGCCGGCGGACTTGGCGATGCCGCGGACCGACGTCTTCTCGTACCCGCGCTCGGAGAACTCCTCGCGGGCCGCCTCCAGGATGCGGTCGCGGGTGGCGGGGCCGGACTCCGTCTGCGTACGCGTGGGACGTCCCCGGCCGCGGCGGGGGGCGGCGTCCGTCATCCCCGGGGCACCTTCACGGCGGACGCGAGGTGGAGCCGGGTGAAGGCGAGGGCCTCCGCAAGGTCGGCCTCGCGCTCGGCGCTGGACATCGCGCGGCGGGTGTTGACCTCGATGACGACGTGGCCGTCGAAACCGGACTGCGCGAGGCGGTCCAGAAGTTCGGCGCAGGGCTGGGTGCCGCGGCCCGGGACCAGGTGCTCGTCCTTGTTGGAACCGTTGCCGTCGGCGAGGTGGACGTGTCCGAGGCGGTCGCCCATCCGGTCGATCATCTGGAGGGCGTCGGTGCGGGCGGTCGCGGTGTGACTGAGGTCGATCGTGAAGTGCCGGTAGTCGTCCTTCGTCACGTCCCAGTCGGGGGCGTACGCGAGCATCTCGCGGTCGCGGTAGCGCCACGGGTACATGTTCTCGACGGCGAACCGGACGTCCGTCTCGTCGGCCATGCGCCAGATCCCGGTGACGAAGTCACGGGAGTACTGGCGCTGCCAGCGGAACGGGGGATGGACGACCACGGTGCTCGCGCCGAGCTTCTCGGCGGCCGCCCTGGCGCGCTGGAGCTTGATCCAGGGGTCGGTGGACCAGACCCGCTGGGTGATCAGCAGACAGGGGGCGTGGACGGCGAGGATCGGCATCCGGTGGTAGTCGCTGAGGCGGCGCAGCGCGTCGATGTCCTGGCTGACCGGGTCGGTCCACACCATGACCTCGACACCGTCGTAGCCGAGGCGCGCGGCGATCTCGAAGGCCGTCGCCGTCGACTCCGGGTACACGGACGCCGTGGACAGCGCGACCTTCGCATCCGGGATGCGCACCACTGGTTCTGCCACGAGGGACAGCGTACGGGGTGCCTCCGGCGGTTGGGTGAGGGGCGGCGAGCTTGGCCGGGAGGCTCCTGCGGGCCCCCGGCGGGGGTGGGTTGGCCTCCGGCCGGGGGGCGTGTCGGCCTCCGACCAGGAGTGAGTCGGCCTCCGGCCCGGGGTGCGGCGGGCCTCTGCCCGGAGGGCTCGGGGCCCCGGCCGGGGGCGCTCTCGTGATGGACGCCACGGCGCCGGCCGGCTGGTCCGTGACGGACGCCACGGGCACCGGGGTGTCGCGTGATCGACGCGACGGGCACCGGCGGTGCTGCGTGATCGGCGCCACGCCCCGGCGGGACACTCCTGACGTGATCGGCGCCATGCCCCGGCGGGGCACTCCTGGCGCGATCGGTGCCAGGACACCCCGGGTGCTCCAGGCGTGATCGACGGGTCGTGCACGCCCCATCGCCGTGGGTGGGACTGGCATCGGGCGACCGTCCGCCGTGCGAGGCCGGGCGCGCCGTTCCCCGCGCCCCTTGACGGCGCCATCCCCGACGCCCGGACCCAGGCGTCGCCGGGTCGGGCGCACCTCCGCCGTGCCGGCGAACACCGGTGGGCGACCGTCCGCCGTGCGGGGCCGGGCGCGCCGTTCCCCGCGCCCCTTGACGGCGCCGTCCCCGAGGCCCGGTCCCGGGCGGGGCCCGGTCGGGTGCGCCCCGCCGTGTCGGGGAGGGCCCCCTTCTGTTCTGTTTCCTACTCCGATGCCATCTGGTCCAGGCGGCGCAGGATGACGCCCTCGCGGAGGGCCCAGGGGCAGATCTCCAGGGTTTCCACGCCGAAGAGGTCCATGGCGCCCTCGGCGACCAGGGCGCCGGCGAGGAGTTGGCCGGAGCGGCCCGGGGAGACGCCCGGCAGTTCGGCCCGTTCGTCGGCAGTCATGGACGTGAGGCGGGGGACCCAGTCCTCCAGGGACCGGCGCTTGAGCTCGCGCTGGACGTACAGGCCGTCCGTGGAGCGCGCGGCCCCGGCGAGGCGGGCGAGCTGCTTGAACGTCTTGGAGGTGGCGACCACGTGGTCCGGGGCGCCGAAACGGCTGAACTCACCGACCGTCCGGGCGATCTGGGCCCGCACATGGCGGCGCAGGGCCCGCACGTCCGCGGGGTCCGCCGGATCGGTGGGCAGCCAGCCCGCGGTCAGCCGGCCGGCGCCGAGCGGCAGCGACACGGCCGCGTCCGGCTCCTCGTCCATGCCGTACGCGATCTCCAGGGAGCCGCCGCCGATGTCGAGGACGAGCAGCTTGCCCGCCGACCAGCCGAACCAGCGGCGGGCCGCCAGGAAGGTGAGCCGCGCCTCCTCGGCGCCGGTGAGGACCTGCAGCTCGACATCGGTCTCGGCGTGCACCCGGGCAAGAACCTCGTCGGCGTTGCTGGCCTCGCGTACGGCCGACGTCGCGAACGGCAGCAGGGCCTCGACACCCTTGTCCTCGGCGGCCTCCAGGGCGTCCCGGACGGTCTGGATCAGCTTGTCGACGCCTTCGGGGCCGATCGCCCCGCTCTCGTCGAGCAGTTGGGCAAGCCGCAAATCGGCCTTGTGCGAATGCGCGGGCAGCGGGCGGGCGCCGGGGTGGGCGTCCACCACCAGCAGATGCACCGTGTTCGAACCCACGTCGAGGACACCGAGTCTCATGTACGGAACGCTACTGCCCACACGGCGATCCACGTGGGGCGGGGCGAAGGCCCACATCGAACGGTGCTCTGCGGACAGTGGACGAGGGAGGCGTCCCCGGAGCGGGCAGAAGCGACTTACCCTGGACGCGTGCCAAAGACGAAAAAGGCGAAGCCTGACAAATCGGCCACGGGGTCTTCGCAGGCGAAGGCCGCGAAGCCCAAGAAGTCCGTGAAGAAGAGCGACGAGAAGGGGCTCGACTTCGCTCGCGCGTGGGTGGAGTTTCCTGACCCGGCCGATGACGAGCAGGTCTTCCGGTGCGATCTGACATGGCTGACCTCTCGCTGGAACTGCATCTTCGGGAGCGGCTGCCAGGGCATCCAGGCGGGCCGCGCCGACGACGGCTGCTGCACGCTGGGCGCCCACTTCTCCGACGAGGACGACGAGAAGCGGGTGGCGGGGCACGTGGCACGGCTCACGCCGGAGATCTGGCAGAACCATGACGTGGGCGTGGAGACGGGCTGGGTGTCGCAGGACGAGGACGGCGACCGCCAGACCCGCCCGTACCAGGGCTCCTGCATCTTCCAGAACCGTCCCGGCTTCGCCGGTGGCGCGGGCTGCTCGCTGCACATCCTGGCCGTCAAGGAGGGGCGCGAGCCGCTGGAGACCAAGCCGGACGTCTGCTGGCAGCTGCCCGTGCGCCGCACGTACGAGTGGATCGACCGGCCCGACGACACCCGGGTGCTCCAGGTCTCCATCGGCGAGTACGACCGCCGCGGCTGGGGCCCGGGCGGCCACGACCTGCACTGGTGGTGCACGTCGGCGACCTCGGCGCACGGCGCCGGCGACCCGGTGTACGTCTCGTACCGTCCGGAGCTCGTCGAGCTCATGGGCAAGGCGGGATACGACCGCCTGGTCGAGCTGTGCGAGGAACGGCTGGCCTCACAGCTGCCGCTGCTGGCACCGCATCCCGCGGACCCGGTGGGCTGAGCCCGGCGGGGCCCGCACCGCCGCACGTCCTGTTCACGGCCGACGGCCCGGGCCCTACGAGGGGTCCGGATCGCCGCTGTCGCCCGGCGGCGACGTCGAGTCGCCCGGGTCCGAGGAGGCCGAGTCGGTGGGAGTGGGCGTCGGCGTCGGATCGCTCGGAGCGGGGGACGGGTCCGGGCTGGTCGGGGGCTGGGTGGAGCCCGGCCCCGAGGGGCTCGGGTCGCTCGGGGTGGGGGCGGGGTCGTGGCCACCGGGGTGGGACGGGCCCGCCTTCCCGTACCCGGCGATGGTGACCACCGCGCCCGCCGGGGAGATCGACACCCGCGCGCTCCAGTGGCCCACCGGCTCGCGAAGATGATCGACGTACACCTTGATCGTCAACGACTCGCCCGGGTCGAGCGTTCCCGAGTACTGGCTGAGGTAGAGCCAGGACGCGCCGGTGCGCGCCGACCAGTGGACCGGTGAACTGCCCGACGCGGTCAGCGTGACCAGGGTCGTGTCGCCGTCGGTGCCGGCCGCCACCGACAGGTGTCCCGCGTTCTGTCCCGGGGTGCTTCCGGGGGCGCTGACGACCTCCACGGAGACATCCGGCGAGCGGCTGCCCTTGGTGAAACGGGCGTCGGGTCCGGCGCTGGCGTTGCCGGCGTTCTCGTAGCCGCCCGCGCGCCCGTCGTCCAGACCGTCGGGGTCCTGGGCCTCGCTCGTGGTGGCCGGGCGGCCGTCCACCCCCTCGCCGACCAGGGGCGCGCCCCGGTACGCCGCCCAGAGGGCGAGAACGGGCGCGGCGACGACGGTGGCGACGATCGTGGTCGTGACGGCACGCGCGCGCAGCCGGTCCCTGCGGGCGGCGTGGTCCTTGGGGTCCATCGGGAAACCGCGCCGGTCGAAGCGTGGGGCGCTGCCCCGAGCGCGTGGGGCGTGCGCCATGGCGACGCGCAGGGCCGCGTGCGGGGCCTCCAGGACGGGGAGCGCCGCGGGCGTGACGCTGGTGCCGGGCCAGGCGCCGGGGACCGCGCGCTCGGCGGTGCGGCGGCAGCGCGGGCAGTCGTCGACGTGCCGGACCAGCTCGCCGCGCAGGGTGGTGCTCAGCACGAGCTGGTTGTCGCCGGTGAGCCGGGCCACGCTGGGGCAGGCGCCGGTCTCCACCACGGCGAGGGCCGCGCGGGTGCGTTCGACCTCGCAGGCGGCGGAGGCGAGCAGCTCGCGCGCGGTGGCGAGGTCCATGCCCAGGACGGCGGCGACCTCGTGGGCGGCGAGCTGGTGGCGTACGGCGAGTTCGAGCGCCTCGCGCTGCTCGGGGGTGGTGCCGGCGGCCTCCGGCCAGGCCAGCAGACCGAGTTCGTGCCGCCGGTGGGTCTGGACCTCCTCGGAGAGGGGCGCGGCGCTCAGGGCCTCGGCCGCGCGCCGGTCGGCGGCGGCCTTGTGGGCTCCCTTTTGCGCGGCTTCCTTGTGGGTGCTCTGCGAGGCGCCCCCGGGGTCGCTCTTGTGCGGGGCGGAGCGCCCGGAGGCGTGCGCCGCCTGCCGCTTGCGCCGCGCTTCCGTGAGCTTGCGCAGGCAGGACCAGCGGGCCAGCGCGTAGAGCCAGGCCCTGCGGTCGGCGGCGGACTCGGGGCCGCGCTGGCCGCGCCGCTCGGCCAGCGCGAGGGCGTCGCCCAGGGCGGCGGTGGCCGCGTCGTGGTCGCACAGCACGGACAGGCAGTAGGTGAACAGGCCGTCCAGGTAGGGCTCGTAACGCGCGGGGGGACGCTGGGACAGGGTGCGGGGGGTCGCGGCACGGGGCGCGGCCGCCCGCTTGCGCGCGGCTCCGTGCGCCCGGTGTGCGCCGGTGGTGTGCGTGGAGGTCTCCGAACTGCTGCTCATCACCCGTGCGACCGTAGGTGCCCGGGGGCGGCCCCTTCCTCCCCCTTGAGCACATTTAATCCGTACGGGTGAAACGATCCCTCATAAGGGGACAGGAACCCCCGACCCCTGGCCTGGGCCGTCACGGGTGGCGATGGCAGGGGATGGCATATGGGGTCGCGAAGGCTCCGCGGAGGGCTCGGTCGCACGGGGGTGGGAAGGGGGCACGGGGGCTCGGCGCACGGGCTGCGGCGGCTCGGGGGACAGGCCACGGCGGCCGGGGGCCGAGGTGCGGCGGCTCGGGTCGGACGGGGGCCGGAACGGGGCCCGGGGCCGGGGTGCACCGGTGCGTGCCGGGTTGTCAGTGGCTCCGGCTACGGTTCGGTCATGGCTGCCCGTACGAAAACCGCGAAGGACCGGCCGTCCTACCGCTGCACCGAGTGCGGCTGGCAGACGGCCAAGTGGCTCGGCCGCTGCCCCGAATGCCAGGCCTGGGGGACGGTCGAGGAGTACGGCACGCCCGCTGTCCGGACGACGGCACCGGGGCGGGTCACCACGTCAGCGGTGCCCATCGGACAGGTCGACGGCCGTCAGGCCACCGCCCGCAGCACCGGCGTGCCCGAGCTGGACCGCGTCCTCGGCGGCGGTCTCGTGCCCGGAGCGGTGGTCCTCGTCGCGGGTGAGCCGGGCGTCGGCAAGTCCACGCTCCTCCTGGACGTGGCGGCCAAGTCCGCGAGCGACGAGCACCGCACGCTGTACGTGACGGGCGAGGAGTCGGCGAGCCAGGTGCGGCTCCGCGCGGACCGCATCAAGGCGATCGACGACCACCTCTATCTCGCCGCGGAGACCGATCTGGCGGCCGTCCTCGGCCACTTGGACGCGGTGAAGCCGTCCCTGCTCATCCTGGACTCCGTCCAGACGATCGCCTCCCCGGAGATCGACGGCGCGCCCGGCGGCATGGCGCAGGTCCGCGAGGTCGCGGGCGCGCTCATCCGTGCCTCCAAGGAGCGCGGCATGTCCACCCTGCTTGTGGGCCATGTCACCAAGGACGGCGCGATCGCCGGACCCCGGCTGCTCGAGCACCTCGTGGACGTCGTCCTGTCGTTCGAGGGCGACCGGCACGCGCGTCTGAGGCTCGTCCGAGGCGTCAAGAACCGTTACGGGACGACGGACGAGGTCGGCTGCTTCGAGCTGCACGACGAGGGCATCACCGGCCTCACCGACCCGTCGGGGCTCTTCCTCACGCGCCGCACCGAGCCCGTCCCCGGCACCTGTCTGACCGTCACCCTCGAAGGCCGCCGCCCCCTGGTCGCCGAGGTGCAGGCGCTCACGGTGGACTCGCAGATCCCCTCCCCGCGCCGTACGACATCCGGCCTGGAGACCTCCCGCGTCTCGATGATGCTCGCCGTTCTGGAGCAGCGCGGGCGGATCAGCGCACTCGGAAAGCGGGACATCTACTCGGCGACGGTCGGCGGCGTGAAGCTCTCCGAGCCCGCCGCGGACCTCGCCATCGCGCTCGCCCTGGCGTCCGCGGCGAGCGATACCCCGCTGCCCAAGAACCTCGTGGCGATCGGCGAAGTGGGGCTCGCGGGCGAGGTCAGACGGGTCACGGGCGTCCAGCGCAGGCTGGCCGAAGCACACCGTCTGGGCTTCACCCACGCGCTCGTGCCGACCGATCCCGGCAAGGTCCCGGCGGGCATGAAAGTCCTGGAAGTGGCCGACATCGGAGCGGCGCTGAGCGTGCTTCCGCGCTCGCGTCGCAGAGAGGCCCCACGGGAAGAGGAGCAGCGCCGGTAGACTTTGCCCTGGTCTCGCCCGTCCGTACGAACCGAGCGCGACCGGAAACCCGCGACCGGAGGAGTGCAGTGGCAGCCAACGACCGGGCAGCAGCTCCCGGAAAGTCCGGCGGGAGCTCCGGTGCCGATGGCCTGATGCGCGCCGCACTCAGCGCCGTGGCACCCGGTACGGCACTGCGCGACGGGCTTGAACGGATTCTCCGGGGCAACACGGGCGGACTCATCGTGCTCGGCTCCGACAAGACCGTCGAAGCGATGTGCACGGGTGGTTTTGTCCTGGATGTCGAGTTCACCGCGACCCGTCTGCGCGAACTGTGCAAGCTCGACGGCGGCATCGTGCTCGACAAGGACATCACCAAGATCCTTCGGGCGGGCGTGCAGCTGGTGCCCGACCCGACGATCCCGACGGAGGAGACGGGCACGCGGCACCGCACCGCGGACCGGGTGAGCAAGCAGGTCGGCTACCCCATCGTCTCGGTCTCCCAGTCGATGCGTCTGATCGCCCTGTACGTCGACGGTCAGCGCCGCGTCCTGGAGGACTCCGCCGCGATCCTCTCCCGCGCCAACCAGGCCCTCGCCACGCTGGAGCGCTACAAGCTGCGCCTGGACGAGGTCGCGGGAACGCTGTCGGCGCTGGAGATCGAGGACCTCGTCACCGTCCGGGACGTCTCCGCGGTCGCCCAGCGTCTGGAGATGGTGCGCCGGATCGCCACCGAGATCGCCGAGTACGTCGTCGAGCTGGGCACCGACGGGCGTCTGCTGACCCTCCAGCTCGACGAGCTGATCGCCGGCGTCGAGCCCGATCGCGAGCTGGTCGTCCGGGACTACGTTCCCGAGCCGACCGCCAAGCGTTCCCGCACGGTCGACGAGGCGTTGTTCGAGCTGGACGCGCTCAGCCACGCGGAGCTCCTCGAACTCTCCACAGTGGCACGGGCGTTGGGTTACACCGGCTCCCCCGAGGCGCTCGACTCCGCGGTCTCCCCGCGTGGTTTCCGCCTTCTCGCCAAGGTGCCGCGGCTGCCGGGCGCGATCATCGACCGGCTCGTGGAGCATTTCGGCGGGCTCCAGAAGCTGCTCGCCGCGAGCGTGGACGACCTGCAGACGGTCGACGGCGTGGGCGAGGCCCGGGCGCGCAGCGTCCGCGAGGGCCTGTCCCGGCTGGCGGAGTCGTCGATCCTGGAGCGTTACGTCTAAGGGCCTGCCGCCCGGATCACGCCGCGGGCGCGGGGTCTGGCACGCACGTCTGCGGCCTTGCCGCCCGGATCACGCCGCGGACGCGCGGCGGGGTCCTGGATTTCGGCCGGGCCCTGCACGGCCGAGGGGCGGACCGCCCCTCGGGACTCTCAGTCCTTGGACAGTACGAACGACGTCTGCGCCTTCGTCAGGCCCGGCGCCTTCGCCTCGACCAGGTACGTGCCGGCGGGAGCCGCACCCGGCGTGGGCGTCGCGCACTCGGGGGCGGAAGCCTTGCGGTCCCACTTCACCGTGTAGGTGACCTGGTTGCCGGCCGCTACGCGGTAGAGGACGCCCGCGGCACTCTTCGGGCAGTCGTCCGAGGCCCAGATGTCGTCGTCGCTTCCCGCCTGAGTGATCGTCAGAACGGTGTTCTTCGGGCCGAGATCGACCTTGCAGTCGCTGCCCGAGGAGTTCTTGGCGATGAGCTCGATCGTGGGCTGCTCACCGGGGGCGTACGTGTTGCGGGCGCTCTTGAGCGTCAACTTCACCTTGCCCGCAGTGCAGTTGGGGAGCGTGGAACCGGCCGGGAGCTGATCGGCCGATCCGCCACCGGTGCCGGCCCCTTCGCCGGAACCGCCACCGGCGCTCGCGCCGGAGCCCGCGGAACCGCCGTCGGAGCCGTCGCCGGACCCCCCGTCGCTTCCGCCGCTGTCGCCGGAACCCCCGGCACCGCCGTCACCGCCGCCGCTACCGCTCGACTCGTCGCGGCCGCCCGGGTGTTGACTGATCGCGGGACCCGAACCGGAGGGACCCGGCGTGATCGAGGGCGCGGGGTTCTTTCCGTTCGACCCACCGGAGTTGTTGTTGCCACCCCCGCCGCCGGTACTGACCACCCAGACCGTCAGCAGCGCCAACAGCGCTACTACGGACAGCAGAACGGCCCTCCGACGCCAATAGATGGTGGAGGGGAGCGGCCCGACCGGATTGCGCAGAGATCCCACGGCGCAAACTGTACGAGAGATCCGCCGCGCGGCTGGCCCCACCCGCCGCCCTGGTCACAACTTTTCCGGATCATCATCCCGGCAGACAGCCTTCCCGGCGCCTCGACGGACGCCGAGGGCGGTCTTTCACCACCGCCCGCCCCGGCGTCGTCCCCGCATCCCCGCCACCGCATGGCAGGATCGATATCGCCATGACTGCACCCACCAAGCCCACCCAGCCCACCCGGAACGCTTCCGGCGAGGACCTCCACACCCCCGTCATCGCCTGGTTCGACGAGCACGCCCGCGATCTGCCCTGGCGGCACCCCGATGCCGGCCCCTGGGCGGTGATGGTCAGCGAGTTCATGCTCCAGCAGACCCCGGTCAACCGCGTGCTGCCCGTGTACGAGCAGTGGCTGGCCCGCTGGCCGCGCCCCGCCGATCTGGCGAAGGACGCTCCCGGGGAAGCCGTCCGGGCCTGGGGGCGGCTCGGTTACCCGCGCCGCGCCCTGCGTCTGCACGGCGCCGCGGTGGCCATAACGGAGCGGCACGGCGGCGACGTACCGACGGAGCACGCCCAGCTGCTGGCGCTGCCCGGTATCGGGGAGTACACGGCGGCGGCCGTCGCGTCGTTCGCGTACGGCCAGCGGCATCCCGTCCTGGACACGAACGTCCGCCGGGTCTTCGCCCGCGCCGTCACCGGCGTGCGGTACCCGCCGAACGCCACCACCGCCGCCGAGCGCAAGCTCGCCCGTGCCCTGCTTCCCGAGAGCGAGAGCACCGCGTCGCGCTGGGCCGCCGCCTCGATGGAGCTCGGCGCACTGATCTGCACGGCGAAGAACGAGACGTGTCACCGCTGCCCGATCGCCGCGCAGTGCGCGTGGCGGCTGGCCGGCAAGCCGGAGCACGAGGGGCCGCCGCGCAAGGGGCAGACGTACGCGGGCACGGACCGCCAGGTGCGCGGCAAACTGCTGGCCGTCCTGCGGGAGGCCCATACGCCGGTTCCGCAGTCCGCGCTGGACCGGGTGTGGGACGAACCGGTGCAGCGGGCCCGGGCGCTCGACGGACTCGTCGCCGACGGGCTGGTGGAGCCGCTCCCCGGTGGTCTGTATCGGCTGCCGATGACATAGCGGAGGCACCCAACCGGCATCAACCCGGACGTACACCCCCTCCGCCTTACCCCGCGCCTACAACCGTTACACAACCGACGGACAGCCGAGTGCTGGCCGCAGGCTGGCTCGGACAACCCCGTGACAACGCCTCCGTAGCTTCATTGCCGTACCGCAGGAAGGGCCGCAACGAGCAGCCGCGGAGCGGCGGTTCGCAGGCAATGGACAACCGGCAGCAGGCAGGTCGGAAACGGGGATGGAGGCGGTTGATCATGGCGCACGGCGAGGTGCTCGAATTCGAGGAGTACGTCCGCACTCGACAGGACGCGCTGCTGCGCAGTGCCCGCCGCCTGGTCCCCGACCCGGTCGACGCCCAGGACCTGCTCCAGACCGCGCTCGTCCGGACGTACGGCCGCTGGGACGGTATCGCCGACAAGCGGCTGGCCGATGCCTATCTGCGCCGCGTCATGATCAACACCCGCACCGAGTGGTGGCGCGCCCGCAAGCTCGAGGAGGTGCCCACCGAGCAGCTGCCGGACGCGAGCGTGGAGGACGCCACCGAGCAGCACGCGGACCGCGCGCTGCTGATGGACATCATGAAGGTGCTGGCACCCAAGCAGCGCAGTGTCGTGGTGCTGCGACACTGGGAGCAGATGTCCACGGAGGAGACGGCCGCCGCACTCGGCATGTCGGCCGGAACGGTAAAGAGCACGCTGCACCGGGCGCTGGCCCGGCTCCGCGAGGAGCTGGAGAGCCGCGACCTGGACGCCCGCGCGCTCGAACGTGAGGAGCGGGAGCGTTGCGCGGCCTAGGAGTTCGGGTCAGACAGGCCCTGAAGGCGGGGAGTTCGGCGGCGGCCGGGCTCACCGCCCTCGGTCTTTTCGTGACCGCGTGCGCCACCGGCGGCACCGGCGCCCGCGACGAGGGGCCGGCGGGCAGCGACGCGGTCGCCAAGGGCGGTGCCACCCCGGTCGTCTCCGGCTCGCCCACCCGGGCGCCCAGGCGCGCGGACGCGGTCAGGATCGTCAAGGCCGACCCGGCGGTCAGCGCGGCGGTCAAGCGCGACCTGAAGCCGTGCGTCGCCGACGAGTACCCGGTCGACGTGTCGTACGGGGACCTCACCGGCGGATCGTCGAACGACATCGTGATCAACGTGATGACCTGTGCCGACGCCGTGGGCGTCGGCTCGTACGTCTATCGCGAGGAGAACGGCAGGTACCAGAATGTCTTCAAGGCCGAGGAGCCGCCGGTCTACGCCGAGATAGACCGCGGCGATCTGGTGGTCACCCAGCAGCTGTACGAGAAGGGCGACCCGGTGTCGTACCCCTCCAGCGAGGAAGTGATCACCTACAGCTGGTCCGCGGCGCGGTTCGTCGAGCAGTCCCGGATCCACAACGACTACAGCAACGCGGTGGGCGGCGCGAGCTCGCCCGCCCCCGACGCGAACTGAGAGCGGACGGAACAGCCGGATGGCAGAGCAGACCCACGTCCTGTTCGTCGAGGACGACGACGTCATCCGCGAGGCCACGCAACTCGCCCTGGAACGCGACGGCTTCGCGGTCACGGCCATGCCCGACGGGCTCTCGGGCCTGGAGGCGTTCCGTGCCGACCGCCCCGACATCGCCCTGCTGGACGTGATGGTCCCCGGGCTCGACGGCGTCTCACTGTGCCGCCGTATCCGCGACGAGTCGACCGTGCCGGTCATCATGCTGTCCGCGCGCGCGGACTCGATCGACGTCGTGCTCGGCCTGGAGGCCGGCGCCGACGACTATGTGACCAAGCCCTTCGACGGCGCCGTGCTGGTCGCCCGGATCCGCGCGGTGCTGCGCCGCTTCGGACACGCGAACGGCGGGCAGGGAGCAGGGGCCGAGGGGGCCGGGTCGCTGGACGGCGGGATGCTCGCCTTCGGTGACCTGGAGATCGACACCGAGGGCATGGAGGTACGCAGGAACGGTACGCCGGTGGCCCTGACGCCCACCGAGATGCGGCTGCTCCTGGAGTTCTCCGCGGCGCCCGGGACGGTGCTGAGCCGCGACAAGCTGCTCGAACGGGTGTGGGACTACGGCTGGGGCGGGGACACCCGGGTGGTCGACGTCCATGTGCAGCGGCTGCGTACGAAGATCGGCCAGGACCGTATCGAGACGGTCCGCGGCTTCGGCTACAAGTTGAAGGCCTGAGCAGGGGTATGCGGGGGATATTTCAGCGCTCGGCTCCGGGGAAACCCTCGGTTCCGGGCCAGGGACCGATTCCGGGGAGACGCCCGGACGCGGGCGGCGGCGCGACCACGGGCCCGCGCGACGGCACCGCCACCGGCAGAGTCGCCGGCAGGAGCAGAGGCCTCAGTATCGGCATCGACCGGGGCACGGATTCGGGTACGAGCATTCGTACGGGCATCCGGTGGAAGCTCAGTACGGCGATCGCCCTGGTCGGCGCGCTGGTCGCGATCGCGCTGAGCCTGGTCGTGCACAACGCGGCCCGTGTCTCGATGCTGGACAACTCGCGCGACCTGGCCGACGAGCGCATCCAGCTCGCCCAGCGCATGTACGGGCCGGGCCGGACGCCACCGTTCGGGGCCACGATCGACGATCCCTCCATTCCGGCGGACCTGCTGGCGAAGGTCTCGGAGGGACGGCGGGCGACCTACGTCTCCGCGGGTTCGAACGGTATTCCGGACATCTGGGCCGCCGTACCGCTCAGGAACGGCCAGGTGCTGTCCTGGCACGAGCGGTTCACGGACCGCAACGCGGACGTGATGAAGGACCTCGACCAGGCGCTGATCATCGGCTCCATCGCGGTCGTCTTCGGCGGCAGCGCCCTCGGTGTGCTGATCGGCGGCCAGCTCTCGCGCCGCCTGCGCAAGGCGGCGTCCGCCGCGAACCGGGTCGCCAAGGGCGAGACCGACGTCCGGGTCCGGGACGCGATCGGCGGTGTCGTGCTCGACGAGACCGACGACCTCGCGCGCGCCGTGGACGCCATGGCCGACGCGCTCCAGCAGCGCATCGAGGCCGAGCGCCGGGTGACCGCCGACATCGCCCATGAACTGCGCACACCGGTGACCGGGCTGCTCACGGCGGCCGAGCTCCTGCCGCCCGGCCGCCCCACCGAGCTCGTACGGGACCGGGCGCAGGCCATGCGCACGCTCGTCGAGGACGTGCTGGAGGTCGCCCGGCTCGACGGTGCCTCCGAGCGGGCCGAGCTGCAGGACATCATGCTCGGCGAGTTCGTGAGCCGGCGGGTGGCCGCCAAGGGCGCGGACGTCGAGGTGCGCGTGGTGCACGAGTCGGAGGTCACGACGGACCCGCGCCGCCTGGAGCGCGTCCTGCACAACCTTCTCGCGAACGCCGCCCGGCACGGCAGGCCGCCGATCGAGGTCACCGTCGAGGGGCGCGTCATCCGCGTCCGCGACCACGGTCCCGGCTTCCCCGAGAAGCTCCTCGCCGAGGGGCCGAGCCGGTTCCGCACCGGCAGCGCCGACCGCGCGGGCGACGGCCACGGGCTCGGCCTCACCATCGCCGCGGGCCAGGCCCGGGTGCTCGGCGCGCGGCTGACCTTCCGCAACGTACGGCCCGCCGGGGCCCCGGACGACGTACCCGCCGAGGGCGCGGTCGCCGTCCTGTGGCTGCCGGAACACGCACCGACGAGCACGGGAAGCTACCCGATCCTGCCGGCGTCCGGGAAGTAGCCGGAGGGCACGGCCTCTTCCCAGGGGCTGTCCTGACAGCCCCTAGCGGCTCCAGTCCTGGTCCGGGTCGAGGCCGCCCTCGCGGCGCTGGGTGAAGGAGAACCAGTTCCCCGAGTCGTCGCGGAACAGCGCTTCCGTGCCGTACGGGCGCTCCTGCGGCTCCTGGAGGAACTCCACGCCGCGGTCCTTGAGCTTCTTGTAGTCGCCGTGGATGTCGTCGGTGCTCAGCACGCCCGCGCCGAGCGCGCCCTTGGCGACCAGCTTCTTCATCATCTCGGCGGACTCGGGGTCCATGGCGGGCGGTCCGGGCACCATGAGGGTCAGCTCGACCTCGGGCTGCCGCGGGGCACCGACGGTGAGCCAGCGCATACCGCCCTCACCCATCGTCATGTCCGTACGGACCTCGAGCCCGAGCTTCTCGGTGTAGAACTCCTTGGCCCGGTCCTGGTCGAGAACCCAGACGGTCGAAATGGCGAGTCCTTTGATCATGGTCTGCTCCAGGTGTGCGGGGTCACGCGGGTGCCCGGTCGTGCCGGGTCGCCGTCCTCGGTGCGTGCCCTGCCACGGTAGGCAGCCGCCGCGTCAGGACGCTTCTTCGGAATTGCGCTCCCGGACCCCGCCACCGGCATGGGACCCGGCATCGGCACAGGTCGCGGCATCGGCACGGGTCGCCACCTCGCCACGGGTCGCCACCTCGCCACGGGCCGCCGCCTCGGAACGGGTCTCCGCCTCGGAACCGGCCTCCGCACGCGCGCCCGGGCCCGTCCGGAAGCCGCCGGCCCAGAGCATCGCGTAGCAGCCGGGTATGAGCGCGGCACCGCGCCCCACGTGTCTCGCCCGGTACTCGCTGGGCGTCAGCCCGGTCCATGTCTTGAAGCGCGCCGAGAAGGTGCCGAGGCTGCTGAAGCCGACCAGATGGCAGATCTCGGTCACCGAGAGGTTCGCCGTGCGCAGCAGGTCCTCCGCCCGGTCGATGCGCCGGTGCGTCAGGTACTGGCCCGGTGTCTCGCCGTACGCCGCCTTGAAGGCCCGTATGAAGTGGTACCGCGAATACCCGGCACGCGCGGCCAGCGCGTCGAGATCGGTGCCGGGCTCGGCCCAGTCCCGATCCATGACGTCCTTGGCCAGCCGCAGCTGCCGCATCCGGTCCACGTTCCGATGGTGGCACGCGCCACTGACAGTCACGTGGAACGGGAGACGGAACGGGATGCGGAACGCGGCCGGAACGAGGGGCGGCACGGGAGAAGGCCCCCGGGGCGGACAACGCCGGGGGCCTTCTGTCGAGGAGCTCAGGGGCGGACGGGAGAGGTGAGACCTCCGGTCGGTCAGACCGGCTCGGCGAGCGGGGCCTGAGAAGCCTCGTCCCGCACCTCGTCCTCGCCGGGCTTGGGAGCGCCCCCTCCGGCGCCCTTCAGCGGGACTTCCTTCACGAAGACCGCCGCGACCAGCGCGAGCACGGCCACCACGGAGCCCAGCAGGAACGCGGAGTGCGTACCGGAGGACACCGCGTGCTGGTACGCCTCCCGGGCCTCCGCCGGCAGCTTCGCCAGGCTGGCCGCGTCGAGCTGCGCGGACTTCTCGGTCAGCTTGGAGCCGATCGCCCCGGCCCGCTCGGCCATGACGTCCTGCACCCGGTGGTTGAACAGCGCGCCCATGATGGCGACGCCGAACGACGAGCCGAGCGTACGGAAGAGAGTGGTGGACGAGGACGCGACGCCCATGTCCTTCATCTCGACGCTGTTCTGCGCGACGAGCATCGTGACCTGCATCAGGCAGCCCATGCCCGCGCCGAGCACCGCCATGTACAGACCGGAGGTGACCCGCGTCGTCTCCGTGTCCATCTGCGAGAGAAGGAACAGGCCGACGATCATCAGGACGCTGCCGACGAGCGGGAAGATCTTGTAGCGGCCGCTGTTGGTGGTGACGCGTCCGGCGACCATCGACACGGCGAGCATCGCGCCGAGCATCGGCAGGAGCAGCAGACCGGAGTTGGTCGCGGACGCGCCCTGCACGGACTGCTGGTACAGCGGCAGGAAGAGCACGGCGCCGAACATCACGAAGCCGGTGATGAATCCGATGGTCGACATCAGCGTGAAGTTGCGGCTGCGGAAGATGTGCAGCGGCATGACCGGCGCGGCGGCCTTGGTCTGCCAGAACAGGAAGCCGACGAGGGCGGCGACGCCGATCCCGGTCAGCTCCATGATCCGCGCGGAGCCCCAGGCGTACTCGGTGCCGCCCCAGGCGGTGACGAGGACGATGGAGGAGATACCGAGGGCCAGCAGCCCGGCACCGAGGTAGTCGATCTTCGCCTCGACACGCTTCTTCGGCAGGTGCAGTACGACACTCACCGCGATCAGCGCGACGACGCCGAGCGGAAGGTTGATGTAGAAGGACCAGCGCCAGCCCCAGTGGTCGGTGATGGTGCCGCCGACCAGCGGGCCGAGGATCATGGCGAAGGCCATCACGCCGGCCATCATGCCCTGGTACTTGCCGCGCTCGCGGGGCGGAATGAGGTCACCGATGATCGCCATGACGCCGACCATCAGACCACCGGCGCCCAGACCCTGAATGGCGCGGAAACCGATGAGCTGGCCCATGTCCTGGGCCATACCGCTGAGCGCGGAGCCGATCAGGAAGATCACGATCGAGGTCATGAAGGCGCCCTTGCGCCCGTACATGTCGCCGAGTTTGCCCCAGATCGGGGTGGAGGCCGCGGTGGCGAGGGTGTAGCCGGTGACCACCCAGGACAGGTGCTTCAGGCCGCCCAGCTCGCCGACGATCGTCGGCATCGCCGTGCCCACGATCATGTTGTCGAGCATCGCGAGCAGCATCGCGATCATGAGCGCCATGAGGACGACCCGCACGCTGCGCTGCCGCTTCTCGCCGTCGGCCGCCGGTTGGCCCTCGGCCGGTTTCCCGGCATGCTCGGCGGCCGGTTCGGCCGCCTTCGTCTTGTCCGCCATCGTTCCCACTCCCCTAAGTACCTCTGCCGCCGTCCGGCTACTTACTTGCCGACCGGCAAGCTGACTACACTCCGGGAAAATAGCCTCGCAACTAGCCGGGCGTCAAGTAAGTAAGACTAGTTTTGCCAGCCGGTCGACAGGTAAGTTTCAAGGAGCGCGAGGCATACGAGGATGGGCGGCACGATGGACGGCACCAAGCGGCAGCGCCGGGGCGACACGCGGCAGCGCATCCAGGACGTGGCTCTCGAGCTTTTCTCCGAGCAGGGCTACGAGAAGACCTCGCTGCGCGAGATCGCCGAGCACCTCGACGTCACCAAAGCGGCGCTCTACTACCACTTCAAGACCAAGGAAGAGATCCTCATCAGCCTCTTCGAGGATCTGACGAGGCCGCTCGACGAACTGATCGAGTGGGGCAAGCAGCAGCCGCACAGCCTGGAGACCAAGCAGGAGGTGCTGCGCCGCTACAGCGACGCCCTCGGCGGCGCGTCCCCGCTCTTCCGCTTCATGCAGGAGAACCAGGCGACGGTGCGCGAGCTGAGCATCGGCGAGACCTTCAAGGACCGCATGATCAGCATGCTGGAGATCATCAAGGAGCCCGAGTCGCCGCTGACCGACCAGGTCCGCTGCATCAGCGCGCTCTTCACGATGCACGCCGGCATGTTCGTCCTCAAGGACGTCGAAGGCGACCCCGAGGACAAGCGCAAGGCTGTCCTGGAGGTCGCCATCGATCTGGTGACACAGGCCCACGGGGGCGGAGCGGCCCACGGAGGCGGAGCTTCCTAGCGCCGCTTCCGACGCCGGGGCTCCGCCTCGGGCTCCGCACCTGGGCTCCGCGCCGGGTCACCGGCGCGGGCAGGCGGATCAGACCTTGACGCCCTTGGCACGCAGGAACGAGGCCGGGTCGATGGCCGAACCGTAGTTGGCGGTCGTACGGATCTCGAAGTGCAGGTGCGGGCCACTGGAGTTGCCGGTGTTGCCGGACAGGGCGATGTGCTGACCGGTGGCGACGACCTGGCCGATCTTCACGTCGATGCGCGACAGGTGGGCGTACTGCGAGTACGTGCCGTTGGCGTGCTTGATGACGACGGCGTTGCCGTACGCGGGACCGTCACCGGCGCCGTTGCCGCCGGCCTTGACCACGGTGCCACCGTGCGCGGCGACGACGTTGGTGCCCGTCGGCACGGCGAAGTCCTGGCCGGAGTGCTTGTGGGACCACATGCCGCCGGCCTGGTTGAAGGAGGCGGACAGGGTGTACTTCGCCACCGGGTCGACCCAGGAAGCGGCCTTCTTGGCGACGGACTTCTTGGCGGACGCCTTCGCTGCGGCGGCCTTCTTGACGGCCGCGGCCTTCTTGACGGCGGCGGCCTTCTGCGCGGCGGCGGCCTTCGCCTGAGCGGCCGCCTGCGTCTGCACGGCGTTGGCCGCGGTGACGGTACCGCTGCTGCTGAGGCCGGTTTCGGCGGCGGTCGCGACCCCTGCGCCCAGAACGACCGAGGCGCCCAGACCGACGGCGAGAACGGCCGCCCGAGTGCGGACCATGGACGTAAGGGACTTGCGGGACGTGACGCGCTTCGACATGAATACCTCGTGGAGACGGGGACAGGGACTGAACGACCACTCCGGTGCACTGGCGGCCACCGAGCGGGCCATTCATTGGTAACCCGCACCCCCAGGGGCACTCAAACGGCCTATCTACGACGCGAGCTAGTACTTCACCGCAAAACTTGATGAACCTTGACACCCCGGACATCTCGCACGGGATCTTGTCGTTTTTGCCCCAGAAACCAGGTTTAGCCCCACTTCGGGCCAGCACATCCCTTGCTAAACCTGCCCCCGGCCCATCCGTCCTCGCGAGGTGCGAATCGACCTCCGAACCCTGGACCGAAGGTCCTTTTTGTCCGATTTGGCGTCTCCACTATTCAACCTAGTATCGGACAAACCGCCTGTGCGTCATGTCACCGGGCCCCCGGATTCAGGGGGCCCCGAATGTGACGCGGGCTACGCTGCGGCCCCTGTTTTCAAGGGCTTTGGGGAGCCGGCCGGCCCTCCCCGGCCGCCCGGATCACCGCCCCGGCGTCGTCATGGCACGGATGGGCCCCGACCGCGCCCCTGTGACCGCTTCACGCAAGGCCGTCCGCCCGGCTACGGGGCCGCCGCCGCAAGGCAGGACCGCTCCCCTGGCGCAGGACCGCCCCGTTATGTGGGGGCCGCCCCTGATGTGGGCCCGCCCCCTTATATGGGGCCGCCTCCCTGACGTGGGTCCGCCTCCCTGACGCGGGCCCCGCCCCCTGACGCGGATCCGCCCCCCACGTGGGGGCCGGCGGACGGATCCCTGCCGGGGGCGCCTGCGGGCCGGGATCTGTCGGCGATTGCCCAGGGTGGTGCGCTACCGCGCCCTGCTGTGTGGATCAGCTGTCAGAACATACGGTTGTCCTTCAGGCTCAACGTTCTCCCGGGGGATCGTCATGGACCCAGTAGCCGTCGGCACCCGCCTGGCCTCCAGCGTGGCCGCGCCTCTCGTCAGAAAGCTCTTCGTGACGGAGGGCCCGGGAGCCGGGCTCGTGGACAAGCCCGTACGCATCTCGGCGTTCGTCTCCTTCAAGGGCGAGAAGCGGGTCATCGGCGAGAAGGAACTGGCCGCTCTTTCCGCCGAGTTGGTCGGCCGCGCGATGCGGGCCGGAGAACGTCCGATCCCCGCCGACGAGGAGCAGGCCGTCGTCCACGCCCTCGCCGCGACCCTGTACGGCCTGGGCGACCTCACCATGACGGACATCCAGGCCGTCGAGCTCGGCCACCGTGCGCTCGCCCTGCACCTGCGCGCGGCGAGCGGGAACCCCGACCGTGACCTGTCCTTCGACGCGACCCTGTTCTACGAGGGACTGCTCGACACGGCCTGCCTCCACATCCTGCACTTCTTCACCCAGCGCTCGACCTTTGTCGCCCGCACCCTCGTGGAGCACAGCCGCAGACAGCGCGAACTCATCGCCAAGGTCGACGAGTTGATCGCCCGCACTCCCATGGCGGGCGGCACCGACCAGGCCTTCGAGCAGCGCTATCTCGCCCATGTCGCCACCAAGCACAGCCACCTCACCATCTACGGCATCGACCTCGTCAACTCCCCGGAACGCTGGCCATTGGACGCCGCCTACCTCAGCCTCCAGGCCGTACGACCCGGGGGAGACGAGGAGACCGCTTCCTCGGACGGTGTGCTCATCGCGGCGGCGGGCACCTCTCTGCCCGCCGAACAGGCCTTGTCGGAACAGGACTTGGTCCTCCTGCGCGGCGTGGCCGGTTCCGGCAAGACCACGCTCGTGCAGTGGCTCGCGGTGACCGCCGCACGCGGAGAGCGGGGAGACCGTATCCCCTTCGTTCTCCCCCTCCGCACCCTCGTCCGCCGCCCGGACGGCCTTCCGTCCCCCGACGCCTTCCTCTCCGCCGTCCGCGTCCCCTTCCACGCGACCCAGCCCGGCGGCTGGACCGACCGGGTCCTCGGCCAGGGCCGCGGCCTGCTGCTCGTCGACGGCCTCGACGAGATCCCCGAACGCGACCGTGAGCGCACCCGCCGCTGGCTGCGCGAGCTCCTCGACGCCTACCCCGGCAACCAGTGGCTGGTCACGTCCCGACCCTCGGCCGTACGGGAGGACTGGCTCGCGCCCGACGGATTCACCGAGCTCGTCCTGGCGCCGATGACCGGCGACGACGTGGCCGCGTTCATCCGCCGCTGGCATGCCGCGGCCCGTCCGGACGCCTCGGACACGGACCGCCTCGACGGCTACGAGCGTTCCCTCCTCGACGCCGTCCGGACCAAGCCGGACCTCGGCCGGCTGGCCACCAATCCCCTGATGTGCGGCCTGATCTGCGCGCTGCACCACGACCGGCGCGGCTATCTGCCGCACGGCAGGCAGGAGTTGTACGACGCCGCGCTGTCCATGCTGCTGTCGCGCCGCGACGAGGAGCGCGACATGTTCCCGCGGGGAGGCGGGCAGGACGGCATCCATCTCACGGAGCTTCCGCAGATCCAGCTTCTGCAACGCCTCGCCTACTGGCTCATCCGCAACGGCCGGGTGGAGATGGACCGCGAACGCGCCGAACGCATCGTCGCCGATGTGCTGCCCTCGCTCCCGGCCGCCGCCCACCAGGGCGATGCCTCGCAGGTACTGCGTCATCTCATCGTCCGCAGCGGCCTCCTCCGTGAACCCACCCTCGGCACCGTCGAGTTCGTCCATCGCACCTTCCAGGACTACCTGGGCGCCAAGGCCGCGGTGGAGGACGGGGACTTCGGTCTGCTGGTGCGCAACGCAGGGGAATCCCAGTGGGCGGATGTGATCCGGATGTCCGTCGCCCATGCCCGCCCACGGGAACGGGCCGACTTGCTGGGCGCCATGACCGACTCGGCGACCCGGCTCGACGGGGCGTCCGCCACCCGCGTACGGCTTCTCGCCCTCGCCTCGCTGGAGCACGCCACGCAACTCGCGCCCGAGGTACGGGCCGCCGTGGAGGGCGACGCGGCGGCGCTCATCCCGCCGAGGACGTCCGAGGAGGCGCGCGCCCTGGCCGAGGCCGGTCCCCTCGTCCTCGAACTGCTGCCCGGGCCGGAGGGGCTGACCGAGGCAGAGGCCCGAGGAGTCGTGGTCACCGCCTCCCTGATCGGCACCGACGCGGCGGTCCCCGTACTGGCACGCTTCCGCTCGCACCCCGCCCTGTCCGTACGGGCCCAGCTCACCTGGGGATGGCACCGGTTCGACACCGAGCGCTACGCGTCCGATGTGGTCGCCCATCTGGACCCGGCCGGCCTGTACTTCACCGCGCACTCGACCACCCAGCTCCGCGTGCTGCGCGACCTGGGCGGCCGGTCCATGCTGCAGATCGTCGGAGACTTCGGCTCGGCGGAGCTGCGCTCCTGCCTGCCGCCCGACCAGGTGACACATCTGGTGCTGCGCTACAACAACCGTCTGCGGGACCTGGACTTCCTGGCGGCTCAGCCGCGACTGGAGCAGCTCAACCTCGATCAGTGCCAGGATGTCGAGGACCTCTCGCCCCTCGCGGCGCTGCCCCTGCGGGCGCTGTCACTGCTGTCCGCCGGATCACGGGGCCGGGCTCCGGAAGGTCTGCCGGCGCTGAGCTCGCTGCGCGAACTGAACGTCGGACACCGGCTCGCGGGCCGGTCCCTGACCGAGACCCTCCCCCTGGACGCGCCGCTGGAAGTGATCTCCTTCGGGCTGGACGTGCTCCGCGACACCGGGATGCGGGGGCTGCGTCACTGGGAGTCCCTGCACACCCTCTGGCTGAGCCGGGTGCCCGGCGAGCTCTCCCCCGCCGACTGGTCCGAGGTCGCCGCACTGCCGGGGCTCAGAGAGCTGCGGATCCACCGGGCGGCCCTGGGTTCCCTCGGGTCGGCACCGGCGCTGCCGGGCGTCGAGCACCTGGAGCTCAGAAAGCTGCTGGGGAACGAGGACCTGTCCGGGCTCCGGTCCGTGGTGCCGAATCTGCGGACGGTCAATTTCGTCCTCAATTCGGACACCGGCACCGCACCGGAGCATCTCTCGGGTCAATTGCCCGGCGAACACACGACGACGAGGACCCACAACATTCTGTGACTCCTCCCCCTCCTGCCCATCCTGACTCCTGCCCATCCTGAAATAAAAGGGGGCTGCTCCGGGACCGAAGTCCCGGAGCAGCCCCCTTCAGGCGGACCCTGAGGTCACGCCTCCTTGCTCAGGTTGGGACCGGCACCGCCGGCGGCCTGCTCGATCGGCGGGACGTCGGGCAGCGCCGACTTCTCCTCACCGCGGAAGGTGAAGGCCTTGGTCTCGCCCTCGCCCTCCGTGTCGACGACCACGATGTGGCCGGGACGGAGCTCGCCGAAGAGGATCTTCTCGGAGAGGACGTCCTCGATCTCGCGCTGGATGGTCCGGCGCAGCGGCCGGGCGCCCAGGACGGGGTCGTAGCCCTTCTTCGCGAGGAGGGACTTGGCGCTCGGGCTGAGCTCGATGCCCATGTCCCGGTCCTTCAGACGCTCGTCCACCTTCGCGACCATGAGGTCGACGATCTGGATGATGTCTTCCTCGGTCAGCTGGTGGAAGACCACCGTGTCGTCGACACGGTTCAGGAACTCGGGGCGGAAGTGCTGCTTCAGCTCCTCGTTGACCTTGGCCTTCATCCGGTCGTAGTTGGACTTGACGTCGCCCACGGCCGCGAAGCCGAGGTTGAAGCCCTTGGAGATGTCCCGGGTGCCGAGGTTGGTCGTCATGATGATGACCGTGTTCTTGAAGTCCACGACCCGGCCCTGGGAGTCGGTCAGGCGACCGTCCTCCAGGATCTGCAGCAGCGAGTTGAAAATGTCCGGGTGGGCCTTCTCGACCTCGTCGAACAGGACGACGGAGAACGGCTTGCGGCGGACCTTCTCGGTCAGCTGGCCGCCCTCTTCGTAGCCCACGTAGCCGGGGGGCGAACCGAAGAGACGCGAGACCGTGTGCTTCTCGCTGAACTCCGACATGTCGAGGGAGATCAGCGCGTCCTCGTCACCGAAGAGGAACTCCGCGAGGGTCTTCGACAGCTCCGTCTTACCGACACCCGAGGGGCCGGCGAAGATGAAGGAACCACCGGGACGCTTCGGGTCCTTCAGACCCGCTCGCGTACGACGGATCGCCTGCGAGAGCGCCTTGATGGCGTCCTTCTGGCCGATGACCCGCTTGTGGAGCTCGTCCTCCATGCGCAGCAGACGCGAGGACTCCTCCTCGGTCAGCTTGAAGACCGGGATGCCGGTGGCGGTGGCCAGGACCTCGGCGATGAGCTCGCCGTCGACCTCGGCCACGACGTCCATGTCGCCGGCCTTCCACTCCTTCTCGCGCTTGGCCTTCGCCGCCAGCAGCTGCTTCTCCTTGTCGCGGAGAGAGGCCGCCTTCTCGAAGTCCTGGGAGTCGATGGCCGACTCCTTGTCGCGGCGCACGCCCGCGATCTTCTCGTCGAACTCACGGAGGTCCGGCGGTGCGGTCATCCGGCGGATGCGCATCCGGGAGCCCGCCTCGTCGATCAGGTCGATCGCCTTGTCGGGGAGGAAGCGGTCCGAGATGTACCGGTCGGCGAGCGTCGCCGCCTGCACCAGGGCCTCGTCCGTGATGGAGACACGGTGGTGGGCCTCGTACCGGTCGCGCAGACCCTTGAGGATCTCGATCGTGTGGGGGAGAGAAGGCTCCGCCACCTGGATCGGCTGGAAGCGGCGCTCGAGGGCCGCGTCCTTCTCGAGGTGCTTGCGGTACTCGTCCAGCGTGGTGGCACCGATGGTCTGCAGCTCACCGCGGGCCAGCATCGGCTTCAGGATCGAGGCCGCGTCGATGGCGCCCTCGGCGGCACCCGCACCGACCAGCGTGTGGAGCTCGTCGATGAACAGGATGATGTCGCCGCGGGTGCGGATCTCCTTGAGGACCTTCTTCAGGCGCTCCTCGAAGTCACCGCGGTAGCGGGAGCCGGCGACCAGCGCGCCGAGGTCGAGGGTGTAGAGGTGCTTGTCCTTGAGGGTCTCGGGCACCTCGCCCTTGACGATGGCCTGGGCGAGGCCCTCGACGACGGCGGTCTTGCCGACGCCGGGCTCGCCGATCAGCACCGGGTTGTTCTTCGTACGGCGGGACAGCACCTGCATGACCCGCTCGATCTCCTTCTCGCGCCCGATGACCGGGTCGAGCTTGGACTCACGAGCGGCCTGGGTGAGGTTCCGGCCGAACTGGTCGAGGACCAGGGACGTGGAGGGGGTGCCCTCGGCAGGACCACCGGCGGTGGCGGTCTCCTTGCCCTGGTAGCCGGAGAGCAGCTGGATCACCTGCTGCCGCACCCGGTTGAGGTCTGCGCCCAGCTTGACCAGGACCTGGGCGGCGACGCCCTCGCCCTCACGGATCAGGCCGAGCAGGATGTGCTCCGTGCCGATGTAGTTGTGGCCCAGCTGAAGGGCCTCGCGGAGCGACAGCTCCAGGACCTTCTTGGCACGGGGGGTGAAGGGGATGTGGCCGGACGGGGCCTGCTGGCCCTGGCCGATGATCTCCTCCACCTGCTGGCGGACCGCCTCGAGCGAAATCCCGAGGCTCTCCAGGGCCTTAGCGGCGACACCCTCACCCTCGTGGATCAGGCCCAGGAGGATGTGCTCGGTGCCGATGTAGTTGTGGTTGAGCATCCGGGCTTCTTCCTGAGCCAGGACGACAACCCGCCGCGCGCGGTCGGTGAACCTCTCGAACATCGTTAATCGCTCCTCAGAGCGGTCAGGCAGTAAGGGGACGCTCCCCTCCCTGTCCTTCCGCAGCTTAGTCCCGCAAGCGGGGACCGCTCATTCCAACTGCCGACACCGTCCTTGGCCTCCTGACCCCGAACGCCGACATCTGCTCCAACCTGATGGTGCGAGACGATGTTCCCGCAGGCCAGGCAGATACCCTCTCCCGCTGTACGCCGATGGCGAACGTGAGATGCCCGAGCCGTGCGTGTCGCCCCTCCCACTAGGGATGTCTTACCCGTACGCACCGACAGTCCATGCCGCGCGCACCGGTTCCCTCCGCTACGGGCGAACACTCTTGCCCGGCCGAAGGCCCTCGCACGCCCATTTTCCCGGAACTCTGTGCGTTCACGGAAACGCCCAGCGTAACTCCGGGGCTCTTCCGGCGGTTGCTCCTTGCATGGTTCCCACCGTCCCTCTCCCCCGCCGGCCGTTCGATCCGGGAGATCCGGTCGATCCGGTGCATCAGTGGTACGAGAACGAACTGGACTGGGCGGCAGTGCCCGGGTCGCCGGTACGGCTCGTCACGGGGCTGCGCTTCGACGTCCTGGAGGTGCCGGCGGAGGCGGGATTCGCGGCGCTGCGGCATCTGGGGCCCGCGTCTCCGGTGGCGTTGCACGGGGAGCGGATGCTGTTGCTGGTGGCCGCGGGGAGCGCGGAGGAGCTGCCGGGGCTGCTCGACTGGCTGGAGTGGGGCGCTCTCGCGCTGGATCTCACGGCGATCGGCGCGGGCGGAAGCATCGAGGCTCCCCCGCCGCCGGATCTCGGCGTCCCGGTGGTGCCGGGCTTCGGGGCTCCGATGTCACCGGGTCCCCACGCTCCGCTGCCGACCGGCCCGGAGGCCCGGACAGCGGACCACCCGCAAGCCGGTCCAGTGAACGGGACAGAGGACCGCCCGCAAGCCCGTCCCGTGGACCGGCCGGAGGCCGGTCCGGAAACACAGAGGGGCCCGCGAGGGGCCGCCCGCTGGCTGCGGCCCCCGGAGCCCGGCTGCGCGGTGGAGCCGGCATTGCCGACACTGTCGGCGCTGGGCGGCGGGGCCGTCGGCGGGGGCGGTGGGGGCGCCCCCGATCTCGTACGACTCGTGCAGACGATGGCGACGCAGTGCCATCGGGTAAGGCTGCGGCGCGCCTGCGCTCAGCCGTTGGCCTTCTCGTAAGCCTCACGAATGGACGCGGGAACTCGGCCGCGGTCGTTGACCTCGTAGCCGTTCTCCTTCGCCCAGGCACGGATCTGCGCGGTGTCCTGGCTGCCGCCGGAAGCGACACGGGCCTTTCCGCGTCCGCCCGAAGCACGGCCTCCGGTACGACGACCACCCTTCACGTAGGGCTCGAGAAGGCCACGGAGCTTGTCCGCATTGGCGGTCGTGAGATCGATTTCGTACGTCTTGCCGTCCAACGCGAACGTCACGGTCTCGTCCGCCTCGCCACCGTCGAGGTCGTCGACAAGAAGGACCTGAACCTTCTGTGCCACCGGATTTCCTTTCATCGATAACTTCAGGGCAAGGAGGGCCCGCGGCGTCCGCCGTTTCGCCGTCCCTTGTTATATGCAGTACTGCAGTACGTCGGAAAGCAAACCGCTTTTGCTGGAAAAACACAAACCCCTGGCAGAGACTCAGTGACCACTGCCCGCCCGGAAACGTGCGCGTTTCGGACATAGGGAACGTGGGCAACGCACTCCGACGGAATAGCCGGTGGCGATCACAGATGCAGAAGCATCCGGCTGTTGCCCAAGGTGTTCGGTTTCACTCGTTCGAGACCGAGGAACTCCGCCACGCCCTCGTCATAGGAACGCAGGAGCTCGGTGTAGACATCGGTGTCGACGGGTGTCTCGCCGATCTCCACGAAGCCGTGCTTCGCGAAGAAGCCGACTTCGAAGGTCAGACAGAAAACCCGCCGAACGCCGAGCCAGCGAGCAGTCTGCAGCAACTTCTCCAGCAACTGATGACCGACGCCGAGGCCCTTGACCGCGGGGTTCACCGCGAGAGTGCGGACTTCCGCGAGGTCTTCCCACATCACGTGCAGGGCACCGCAGCCGACCACCTCGGCGTTGTCGTCGCGTTCCGCGACCCAGAACTCCTGGATGTCCTCGTAAAGGGTGACCGTGGCTTTGTCGAGCAGGATACGGCGGCGCACGTTCGCGTCGAGGAGTCCGCGTACGGCCGCGACATCGCTGGTCCTGGCCCGCCGGACGGTGATGGCTTTTGCGGTGACTTCGGGATGCTGTGCAGGAAGCTCTGCTGGAACCTCTGCGGGATGCTCTGCTGGCATGAGCGGACGCTATCGCTCTGAGCCGTCCCCGTCCCCGGCGGGGTTCTCCTCGGAGCGCTGGGGCTCCGGTGGCCTTTCGACGGGTTCGGAAGCCTGTGGTTCAGGCCCTTGCACCATGCGTACGGCATCCCTGAGCGCGACCCGCTGTTCCTCGCTCATCATCCCGAAGAAGGCGACGAGAGCGGCTGCCGGGTTGTCGCTCTGCGACCAGGCGTCGTTCATCAGCGCCGCCGAGTAGGCGGCACGAGTGGAGACCGCCTCATATCGATAGGCCCGGCCTTCCGCCTCGCGGCGGACCCAGCCCTTCTGATGGAGATTGTCCAAAACGGTCATCACCGTGGTGTACGCGATGGACCGTTCCTGTTGAAGGTCTTCCAGGACTTCCCGAACGGTCACCGGGCGGTTCCACTTCCACACCCGCGTCATGACCGCGTCTTCGAGTTCTCCCAATGGGCGAGGCACAGCTCAGAACAATAGTGGGAGATGGCCAACAAAAAGGGCGTACGACTCGAAGAACGTATGAAACGCATGAAACGTCTGAGTCGTACGCCGGTGGGGGCGCGGTTCGGTCGGGGCGGCCGTGCGCCCGAGGGGTCGGGGCGGCCGTACGCCGAAGGGGACGCGGTCGGGGCTCCGCGCGGGGCCGCCCTGGGCTCAGGCCCCGGCGTCCTTGGGACCCGAGGCCTGGTGGGCGCCCTCCACGCGCGCGAGGGCGGCGTCGACGACCGCGTCCTCCTTGGCCTTGTTGGCGCCGCCCTGGCTCTTCACGATCGTCACGATGAGCCCGATGAAGAACACGGCCATCACGACGGGGGGCACGAGCGCGGAGACATAGTCCATGCCTCCAGAGTAGCTAGCCCGCCGCGAGCTGCTGCGGGGGGTTCGCCGGAGGCGGCCCGGGCTTGCGCCTCGGCGGGAAGACCTCGCCCGGGGTGGGGATGGGCCGGTCCGGGCGGGGCGGCTGGGACTGCGGCTTCGGCTCGGGCTTCTTCTCGGGCTCGTCGGCGGCCCGGCCCCCGGGCAGGGCCAGCAGCCGGGTGCGGGACGACGGCACCGAGGGGACCGAGCGTCCCGCGAGACGGGCGCGCACGTCCTGCTCGGCGAGGATCCGGCAGCGGTCCAGGAGGGCCGCCGCGGTGGGGTTTCCGCGCAGCGCGCGGAGCGCGGCGAGGTCGTCGGGGTTCGGCCGGTAGCCGGCCGCGAGGACCTCCTCCAGGAGGACGAGGTAGCCGGCCGCGGTGCCCGGCAGCGCGGCCCGGTAGCGGGCCAGGTCGGCCACCAGGAAGGCCCGGAGCCTGGCTCCCTCGCGGGCCGCCTCGTCGACGGACTCGGCGAGGCGGAGGCAGTCCTGGACGTCCTCGGCCGAGGCGGGACTGGGGTGCAGGGCGAGGGCGAGGGCACGGCGGAGCACACGCAGCTCCTCCGCACCGAACGCCATGCCGCCGTGGGATCCGTAGGGCGTGGGCATGCGGCGACGATACGCGCTAATCAGACAAAATCCGCATAGCGGGCGAAATGTGGCGCGTCATGTTTTCGCGGATGCCGGAGCAATTTCGGAATCGGATCCCGGAAGCGGATCCCGGAAGCGGATCGAGGCTCTCCCCGCCGGAGTCGGCGCGGAGAGCCTCGCAAATGTGCCGCTCACGGCACCGGCCCCGGAAAGCGCGCAGGGGCGAGACGCCGCGGCCCCGGTGCGCGGAACGCGTGTGCGTGCCGCACAGGGGGCGCCCGGTTCGAGGGATGCCATGCCGCGCCGCCCGTCGGGAAGCGCTCACGCACCGCCCGTCGGCGCACTCCGAGGGGCGCGGACGGCGCCGGTTCTCGGGGTGCGCTCCGGGAGCTCACATGCGCGAGACGTTCCGCTCGTACACCAGGCGCAGCCCGATCAGCGTCAGCCACGGCTCGTGCTCGTCGATCACCGAGGACTCGCCGAGGACCATGGGAGCCAGCCCGCCCGTGGCGATGACGGTGACGTCCTCGGGGTCGTCGGCGAGCTCGCGCGCCATACGGGTCACGACTCCGTCGACCTGGCCGGCGAACCCGTAGATGATGCCGGACTGCATCGCCTCGACGGTGTTCTTGCCGATCACCGCGCGCGGCCGGGCCACCTCGATCTTCCGCAGCTGCGCGCCCTTGACGCCGAGCGCCTCGACGGAGATCTCGATGCCGGGAGCGATGACACCGCCGATGTACTCGCCCCGCGCGCTGACCGCGTCGAACGTGGTCGCCGTACCGAAGTCGACGACGATCGCCGGTCCCCCGTACAGCTCGACCGCCGCCACGGCGTTGATGATCCGGTCGGCGCCGACCTCCTTGGGGTTGTCCGTGAGGATCGGCACGCCCGTCTTGACGCCGGGCTCGACGAGGACGGCGGGGACATCTCCGTAGTAGCGCCGCGTCACCTCGCGCAGCTCGTGCAGCACGGACGGAACGGTGGCGCAGATCGCGATGCCGTCGATGCCGTCGCCGAGCTCCTCGCCGAGCAGCGGGTGCATGCCCATGAGGCCCTGGAGGAGCACCGCGAGCTCGTCGGCGGTGCGGCGCGAGTCGGTGGAGATGCGCCAGTGCTCGATGATCTCCTCCCCGTCGAAGAGGCCGAGGACCGTGTGGGTGTTGCCCACGTCGATGGTCAGCAGCATGGCCGGGGTTACTCCGCCGCTCGCAGGTCGAGCCCGATGTCCAGGATCGGTGCGGAGTGCGTGAGCGCGCCCACGGCCAGGAAGTCGACGCCCGTCCGCGCGTACGCCGCGGCGTTGTCGAGGACGAGCCGCCCGGACGCCTCCAGAAGGGCCCGGCCCTCGACGACGGCCACCGCCTCCTCGCACTCGACGGGCGTGAAGTTGTCCAGAAGGATCAGGTCGGCGCCCGCGTCGACGACCTCGCGCAGCTGGTGCAGGGTGTCGACCTCGACCTCGACCGGAACCTCCGGGAACATCTCCCGTACGGCCTTGAAGGCCTGTGCCACGCCGCCGGCGGCGACCACGTGGTTGTCCTTGACCAGCGCGGCGTCGGAGAGCGACATGCGGTGGTTGACGCCGCCGCCGCAGCGCACGGCGAACTTCTCCAGCGAGCGCAGGCCCGGCGTCGTCTTGCGGGTGTCCCGCACGCGGGTCTCGGTGCCCTCCAGGGCGTCCGCCCACGCGCGCGTGGCGGTCGCGATGCCGGACAGCCGGCACAGGAGGTTCAGCGCGCTGCGTTCGGCCGTCAGCAGGTCGCGGGTGCGCGTGGTGACACTCAGCAGCTTCTGCCCGGCCTCGACGCGGTCGCCGTCCTCGACGTGCCGCTCGACCTCGAACTCGTCGGTGCAGACCACGGAGAGGACGGCCTCGGCGACCCGCAGACCCGCGACGACGCCCGCGTCCCGGGCGGTGAAGTCGGCGGTGGAGACGGCGTCCTCGGGGATGGTCGCGACCGTCGTCACGTCCACACCGTGGTCGAGGTCCTCCTGGATCGCCACGTTCGCGATGTCCTCGACCTCGAGGGGGTCGAGACCGGCGTCGGCGAGGAGCTGGGCGAGAGCGGGATCGAGGCCGCACTCCATGTACGCCTCGTCCGTGTCGGCGCCGCAGCCGCAGCCGTCGCCGCAGCCACCGCTCTCGGCGAGGGGAAGGTCGTGGGTGCTCACTTCGGTCACTGCTCCTGGGGACGGGACTGGGGCGCCGGGTGGGGCTGCCGGGACGTCGGGGGGAAGTCTGCGGTATCGGTGGTGCGAACGGCGAGGGTCCGGTCGGGATTCAGCCGTACGACGATGTGGCGGCGCCACTGCGCGTCGTCCCGGTCGGCATGGTCCTCGCGCCAGTGGCAGCCCCGGGTCTCCTCGCGGAGGCGTGCGGCGGCGACCAGGACACGGGCCACGCACAGCAGGTTGGTCGCTTCCCAGGTGTCGACGCCGGGCTCGGAGGTCTTGCCGTTCTCGTCCAGGGCGTCACGCGCGTCGGTGTGCAGCCGCTGGAGCTGGTCGGCGGCGGTCGCGAGGGACTCGGCGGAGCGCAGCACACCGGCGCCCACGGTCATGATCCGCTGGATCGCGAAGCGGGACTCGGGGGCGAGCAGCGGGTGCGCGGGCGTCTCGGGGTGCGGCACGGGTTCGGGCACGCGCGCGTGGAGACCGTCCTCGGCGTGGCTCGCCGCGATGTCGGCGGCGATGCGCTCGGCGTAGACCAGGCCTTCCAGGAGCGAGTTGGAGGCGAGCCGGTTGGCGCCGTGGACGCCGGTGCAGGCGACCTCGCCGCACGCGTACAGGCCGGGGACCGTGGTGCGGCCCCGCGCGTCGGTCCGTACGCCTCCGGACGCGTAGTGCGCGGCCGGCGCGACCGGGACGGGCTCGGTCACCGGGTCGATGCCGTGGGCGCGGCAGGCGGCGAGGATCGTCGGGAAGCGGTGCTCCCACATGGCGGCGCCGAAGTGCCGGGCGTCGAGGAACATGTGCTCGGCGTCCTGCTCCTGCATGCGGCGCGTGATGCCCTTGGCGACGATGTCCCGGGGCGCCAGCTCGGCCAGCTCGTGCTGGCCCACCATGAAGCGCACGCCGTCACCGTCGACCAGGTGGGCGCCCTCCCCGCGTACCGCCTCGGAGACCAGCGGCTGCTGGCCCTCCGCGTCCGGTCCGAGGAAGAGCACGGTCGGGTGGAACTGGACGAACTCGAGGTCGGAGACCTCGGCGCCCGCGCGCAGGGCGAGGGCCACGCCGTCGCCGGTGGAGACGGACGGGTTGGTGGTCGCGGAGTAGACCTGGCCCATGCCGCCGGTCGCGAGGACCACGGCGGGGGCGTGCACGGCGCCCACTCCGTCGTGCTGGCCCTCTCCCATGACGTGCAGGGTCACGCCCGCGGTGCGGCCGTCGGCGTCGGTGAGGAGGTCGAGGACGAGGGCGTTCTCGACCGTGCGCAGGCCACGCGCGCGTACCGCCTCGACGAGGGCCCGGGAGATCTCGGCGCCCGTCGCGTCGCCGCCAGCGTGCGCGATGCGGCGGCGGTGGTGGCCACCCTCGCGGGTGAGTTCGAGCCGGCCCTCGGCGGACTCGTCGAAGTGCGCGCCGGTCGCGATGAGCCGGCGGACGGCGTCGGGACCCTCGGTGACGAGGATGCGCACGGCCTCCTCGTCGCACAGGCCCGCGCCCGCGACCAGGGTGTCGTCCAGGTGCTGCTCGGGGGTGTCGCCCTCGCCGAGGGCCGCGGCGATGCCGCCCTGCGCCCAGCGGGTCGAGCCGTCGTCCAGGCGGGCCTTGGTGACGACGACGGTCCTCAGCCCGGCGGCCTCGCAGCGCAGGGCCGCGGTGAGTCCGGCGACGCCGGAGCCGACGACCACGACGTCCGCGGTGAGGGCCCAGCCGGGGGCGGGGGCGTGCAGTCGTATGCCGGTGCCAGTGGCAGTACCTGAACCTGTGCCTTTGCCGGTCACGAGGCGGCTCCGAAGGTGAGGGGGATGTTGTCGATCAGCCGGGTCGTCCCGACCCGGGCGGCGACGGCGAGGACCGCCTCGCCGGTGAAGTCGTCCGGGATCTCCGTGAAGTCGGAGGGGTCGACGAGTGCCAGATAGTCCAGGGCCAGCGGCGGTCGCATGCGGGCCGCCTCGTCGAGGACCAGCCGGGCGGCCGCGCGGACACCGGCGGGACCGCCGGGGACGGCCTTGGCGACGGCGTGCGCGTCGGCGGCGGCCCGGGACTCGCCGATGGCGCTGAGGGCTTCGGCACGCGCGCGTGTGGCGGGAACCTCGAGGGCCCGCGCGCGCAGCGCCTCCTGTGCGGCGTGCCGGTCACGGCCCGCGAACAGGGCCTGCGAGAGGGCGAGCGCGGTGCGCCGCTCCTCGGCCGAGAGGTAGCGGTTGCGGCTGGAGAGGGCGAGCCCGTCCTCCTCGCGCACGGTGGGGACCCCGGTGATCTCCACCCCGAAGTTCAGGTCGCGCGCCATGCGCCGGATCAGGGCCAGCTGCTGGGCGTCCTTCTGGCCGAAGAGCGCCACGTCGGGCCGGGTGAGGTGCAGCAGCTTGCCGACGACGGTGAGCATGCCGTCGAAGTGGCCGGGCCGCACGGAGCCTTCCAGCCGCCCGCCCATCGGTCCCGCGGAGATCCGGACCTGGGGCTCGCCGCCGGGGTAGACCTCGTCGACGGAGGGGGCGAACACGACGTCCGCTCCCGCGAGTTCGGCGATCTTCAGGTCGGCGTCGAGGGTGCGCGGGTAGCGGTCGAGGTCCTCGCCCTGGCCGAACTGGAGGGGGTTCACGAAGACGGTCACGACGACCTCGCCTCCGACGCCCGCGATCTCGCGGGCGGTGCGGATCAAGGTGGCGTGGCCCTCGTGGAGGGCGCCCATGGTCATCACGACGGCACGGCGGCCCGCGCGGGCCCGCGCGTGCAGTTCGTCGGCGGTGCGCAGCAGGGCGGTGGTCATCGGGCGTCTCCCTCGGTCCCCTGGGTCCCGTCCGCCCCGTTGGCGAGTACCCCCAGGAGGTCCTCGGCGAGTTCCGGCTTGAGCAGTCCGTGGGCGAGGGCGCGGTCGGCGGTCGCGCGGGCCATCGCCAGATAGCCGGCGACGGTCCCCGGGGCGTGCTCGCGCAGCTCGGCGATGTGCGCGGCGACCGTGCCCGCGTCCCCGCGCGCGACCGGTCCGGTCAGGGCCGCGTCGCCCGACCTGAGCGCGTTGTCCAGAGCGGCGCCGAGCAGCGGGCCCAGCATCCGGTCCGGGGCTTCCACGCCGGCGGTGCGCAGCAGCTCCATCGACTCGGCGACCAGGGTCACCAGGTGGTTGGCGCCGAGCGCGAGGGCCGCGTGGTAGAGCGGCCGGGACTCCTCGGCGATCCACTCGGGCTCGCCGCCCATCTCGATCACCAGGGCCTCGGCGGCCAGCCGCAGCTGTTCGGGCGCGGTGACCCCGAAGGAGCATCCGGCGAGCCGCTGGACGTCCACGGGGGTGCCCGTGAACGTCATCGCGGGGTGCAGTGCGAGCGGCAGCGCGCCGGCCCTGAGCGCCGGGTCGAGCACCCGGGTGCCGTACCGCCCGGAGGTGTGCACCAGCAGCTGGCCGGGCCGGACGGACCCCGTGTCGGCGAGCCCCTCGACGAGCCCGGGCAGGGCGTCGTCCGGGACGGTCAGCAGCACGAGGTCGGCGCGCTCCATGACCTGTGCCGGGGACACCAGCGGCACGTCGGGCAGGAGCTGCGCGGCACGCCGCCTGGAGGCGTCGGAGACGCCGGAGACGGCCACCGGGCGATGTCCGGCGAGCTGGAGTGCCGCGGCGAGCGCGGGGCCCACGCGGCCGGCGCCGACAACGCCGACGGTGAGCCGCGCTGGGCGGTCCTTGGGGTCTGGCTGGGGGAATGTACTCACTCGACGGCGGCCTTCCGTTCCAGTCCGCTCGGGGTACCGGACGATTTCTCGTCATGTTAACGCGATTGGTTCGAGGGCCGTTCGGCCATCCACAGGCTGTGGGTTGCCGCCGGCCGCGGGGACCGGACGTGCGCCGGCCGCGTGAACGGGCTTTCCGCAGGTCACCGGCGCGCGGAAATCGGGGTGACCGGCCGGGCGGGCGCGGGACATCATCCTGGGATGAGCGATACGGCGGCAGAGAGCGGTACGGAGCCTGCGGAGCGGGCCGGGGAGGAGGCGGCACCGCTGTCTCCCGAGGAGCGATTCGAGCGGCGCGCCGCGGCCTGGAAGGCGGCGGAGCGGGTGCTGTGGCGGCCCAGCCACCAGCAGACGCTGCGCGAGCGCCTGACGTGGCTGAGCGAGGCCGCCGAGAGCGTGTGCGATCTCGACGGGCGGGTCGACATGTACGGCGACGGCCTCGTCGAGACCCTGGAGGAGCGGGTCGCCGAGCTGCTGGGCATGGAGGCGGCCGCCTTCTTCCCGACCGGCACCATGGCCCAGCAGGTCGCCCTGCGCTGCTGGGCGGGCCGTACCGGCGACGCGACCGTGGCACTGCACCCCCTCAATCACCCCGAGGTCCATGAGCGGCATGCCTTCAGCCGGGTCAGCGGACTGCGCCCGGTGCATGTGACGGACGCGCCCCGGCTGCCGACCGCCGAGGAGGTGCGGGACTTCCCCGAGCCGTTCGGAGCGCTCCTTCTGGAGCTGCCCCTCCGCGACGCCGGTTTCGTCCTGCCCTCCTGGGAGGAGCTCAACGAGGTCGTGGAGGCCGCCCGGGAGCGCGACGCGGTGGTCCACTTCGACGGGGCCCGGTTGTGGGAGTGCACCCCGCACTTCGACCGTCCGCTGGAGGAGATCGCGGGCCTCGCGGACAGCGTGTACGTGTCGTTCTACAAGTCGCTCGGCGGCTTCGGGGGTGCGGCGGTCGCGGGCCCCAGGACACTCGTCGACGAGGCGAAGACCTGGCGGCACCGGTACGGCGGCATGATCATCCAGCAGTTCCCGACCGTCCTGTCCGCGCTGATCGGCCTGGAGCGGGAGCTGCCCCGGCTGCCCGAGTACGTCGCCCACGCGCGCGTGGTGGCCGGCGCCCTGCGCGAGGGCTTCACGGAGGCCGGTGTCCCCTGGGTCCGGGTCCACCCGGAGGAGCCGCACACCCACCAGTTCCAGATCTGGCTGCCCTACGAGCCGGACGTCCTCGGGGACGCGGGACTGCGGCAGACCGAGGAGACGAAGACGGGCCTCTTCGCCCAGGGCTGGGCCCGGGGCGGCCCCGGACTCGCGTACACCGAGATCACGGTGGCCGGGCCGGGTCTGGAGTGGACGGCGGACGACGTGAAGGCGGCGGTCCGGGCGTTCGTGGAGCGGCTGCCGGGCGGGACCGAGTAGCCGGGCGGAGCGAGGCGGCGGCGGTGGCCGGAGGAGCGGCGGCGGAGCGCATCGGCCGGGGCGACCGGCCGCCCGTCCCATGGCGGCGGCACCTCGGGCCGGATGCGGGGCCTCAGCGGACCGGGTGCCGGCGCGGTCCGCGCAGCCACCGGCCCAGAGCGCCGCGTATCCGGCCGTGCGACGGATGCCCGGCCATGACGGCCCGGAACCGCCGGAAGTCGCGCAGCCCCCGCAGGGCCTCCCGGTCGTGGGTGCCGGGGGCCGGAGGAGCCGCTTCCCCGTGCTGAGAGGCCCGGTAGGTGTCCAGGAGGTACTGCTGGGTGATGCTCATGACGGATCGCCTCTCGGGACGAGGGATGGGATCCGAAGGCCCCGCGCGGACTGCCCCGGTCGTCCCAGATTGCGCCTGATCACAACGGCTGTCGCCTCGATTGACGGCCGCCGTCAATCGACGGCGGCCGTTGTCGGTGGCGAGGTGCACCATGGGGGCATGAGCGTGCACATCGACATCAGCGGGCTGCGGCCGGAGCGGATCGCCGTCGTGCCGTCGCCGCTGGCCGAGCTGGGGATGGCGCTGCACGCGCTGGCGGAGCCCGGGCACCACCCGGGGCTCCAGGGCTGGGTGACGGGCGTGACCGCCCGGCTCGATCCCCATCTCGCGGACCGGATGTGCGAGGCGGACTTCCTGTGGCGTACGACGTTCTCGGACCTGTTCCTGCCCTGTGCGGGCATCCCGGGCGGGGCCGCGCTGCCGGGGGCGACGCTCGCCGAGGACCTGGATCTGCTGGACAAGCTCACGGACGAGCAGTTCGTGGACGCGGCCCTGGAGTTCACCTGCGCGCTCGCGTACAGCTCCGAGGGGCCGCACGCCCTCTCCGATCCCGAGGTGCAGCGGCGTGCCGTGGATCTGGCCGCCTCGCGCGGGCCGCAGCAGACGCGGTTCACGGAGCGGCTGCTGGTGGACCCGCCGGGCGTGCGGGCCTGGCTGAGGCAGTTCCTGGAGGACTGTGACGAGGCCTTCTTCGCCGAGACCTGGTCCCGCCTGCGCCACCCGCTCGCCGCGGAGGCCCGCCACAAGACGGATCTGCTCCGGCACAAGGGCCTGCCCGAGGCGCTGGCCTCCGTCTCCTCCGCCCTGTCCCTCGACGAGACGGCGCGGCGCATCACCGTCGACAAGCTGACCGAGGGGCTCACGGTCACGGCGGACGGCGGCCTGCTCCTCGTCCCCACCAGCCTCGGCCGCCCGCACCTGATGGTGCTGCACCGGTACCGGTGGCAGCCGGTGCTGCACTACCCCGTCAGCTCCCCCGACCTCGCCACCCCGCCCTCGGTCGAGCAGCTCACCCTGCGGATGGCGGCCCTGTCCCACCCGGTCCGGATGCGCATCTGCCGCCATCTGGCCAGGAGCGCGTACACGACCGGCGAGCTGGCCCAGGTGCACGGCATGACCGCACCGGAGATATCCCGGCACCTGAGCGTGCTCAAGAAGGCGGGCCTGATCACCACACGGCGCCGCGGGCGGTATGTGCTGCACCAGCTCGACGTCAGCGTGGTGGCCCGGCTGGGCAGCGATTTCCTCGAGGGCCTTCTGCGTTAGGGCGGTTCGACGAGGTGCTGTGGTGGATGTCGCGGACCCTGCGGGGCCTGGACCGCACCCGCCGGTTCAGTCGAAGCGGATGTGGCGCGCGCTCGTCCACGCCCGCCGCAGACGTCCGCGTACGGCCCCGTCGCGGTTCGGCGTGAGGGTCAGCCCCGCGAGGACGGCGATGCGGTCGGCGGTCTTGGCGACCGTCGTGTGGTCGGTCCACAGATGCTCGGCGAACTCAGGCTCGCGCAGCCGCTCCAGGCAGTGGTCGAGCTGCCCCACAGCCCAGCTCTCGCCTCGCAGCGGGGCGTCCTTTCCGGCGACGTACCGCAGGAGCCGCCCGAAGCCGCGCTCGCGCAGCCGCCCCAGTACGGTCTCGCGCTGGGCCAGCAGCGTGAAGTGCCGTACGTCGTGGCCCAGTTCGCCCAGCCGGCCGACCGTCTCCGCGAAGTACCGGGGGTCCGTGACCGTCATGGGAGCGATGACCACGCCCTCGTGCTTGGCCAGAGCGAGGTCGAGCACCTCGACCACGCCCTGCCGCCAGGACACCAAGTCCTGGAAGTCGCCGCGGAGTTCGGGCGGAAGCATGCGGCGCAGGCCGAAGCCGGCGTGTTCCGGATCGCAGATGACGCTGCCGGGCAGCCGTCGCTGGATCTCGTGTGCGGTCTGTGTCTTGCCGCCCCCGAAGGGGCCGTTGATCCACAGGAGCATGCGCAGACCCTAGTGGGCGCCGGTCACGCCCCGGTCACGCCCCGTCCGCCGGCCGCACGCGGAACGCGTCAGCCGTGGCCGCCCGCCCGGACGATTCCCGTCTCGTAGGCGAGCACGACCACCTGGACCCGGTCGCGCAGCCCCAGCTTCGTGAGAATGCGCCCGACGTGGGTCTTCACGGTGGCCTCGGAGAGGACGAGACGAGCCGCGATCTCGCCGTTGGACAGTCCCTGCGCGACGAGGATCATGACCTCGCGCTCGCGCTCGGTGAGCCGTTCCAGCCCCTTGTGCTGGGGCTCCTTGCCGGCGTTGGGCAGCAGCGGCGCGAACCGGTCGAGCAGGCGCCGGGTGGTGGACGGCGCGACGACGGCGTCGCCGCTGTGCACGGACCGGATGGCGGCGAGCAGCTCGCCCGGGGGCACGTCCTTGAGCATGAAGCCGGAGGCGCCCGCCTTCAGCCCGGAGAAGGCGTACTCGTCGAGGTCGAAGGTGGTGAGGATCAGCACCTTCGGCGGGTTCGGGTCCGAACAGATGCGGCGGGTGGTCTCCACACCGTCCAGCTTCGGCATGCGTACGTCCATCAGCACCACGTCGACCTCGGTGGCGCGCAGCACCTGGAGGGCCTCGACGCCGTCGCCCGCCTCGGCCACGACCTCCATGTCCGGCTGGGCGGCGAGCACCATCCGGAAGCCGGTGCGCAGCAGCACCTGGTCGTCGACGAGCATCACGCGGATCGCCATCGGGGTCCTTTCACTTCGTACGGAACACGTATGTACAGGTGTCAGTGGGCCGGTTTGAGCGGCAGCAGGGCGCTGATGCGGAAGCCTCCACCAGGCCGCGGCCCCGCGTCCAGCGTGCCGCCGACCATGCCGACGCGCTCGCGCATGCCGATCAGGCCGTGGCCCTGCCCGTCGGCGCCGCCGTCCTCGTACAGCTCGTGGGGAGCGCCCTTGCCGTCGTCCTCGACGAGCAGTCCGAGGCCGTCGTCGAAGTAGACCAGGCGGACGCTCGCACCCGCGTTCGGACCCCCGTGCTTGCGGGTGTTGGTGAGCGCCTCCTGCACGATGCGGTACGCCGTGAGCTCCACGCCACTGGGCAGGGGACGCGGGGTGCCCTCCACCTTGAAGTCGACGGGGAGGCCGGAGGTACGGCACTGCGCGATGAGGTCGTCGAGCTGCTCGACGTCGGGCTGCGGCACGTACTCGCCGCCCTCCTGGTGCTCGCCGGTGCGCAGGACGCCGAGCAGGCGGCGCATCTCGGCGAGGGCCTGACGGCCGGTCCCCGAGATGGTCTCCAGGGCCTTCTTGGCCTGGTCCGGGGCGGTGTCCATGACGTACGCGGCGCCGTCGGCCTGGACCACCATCACCGAGACGTTGTGCGCGACGACGTCGTGCAGCTCGCGCGCGATCCGGGCGCGCTCGGCGGCGACCGCGACCTTGGCCTGTGCCTCGCGCTCCTTCTCCAGGCGGGCGGCGCGCTCCTCCAGCTGCGCGAGATAGGCGCGGCGGGTGCGGATCGAGTCGCCGAGCACCCAGGCGAGCGCGAACGGCACCGTCTGGAAGATCGCTATGAGGACGCCGCCCAGCCCGCCCGACTCGGTCGCGGGCCAGCGGAGCTGCGAGAGCGTCCCCGCGCACAGACCGCCGATCAGCGCGAACCGGGAGGCCCAGCGGGCGCCGTCCGCTGCGACGGTGTAGATGATCACCAGCATCGCGAAGTCCGCGGTCATCACCTCCACGTCGAAAATCAGCTGGAGGAAGCCCAGGGCCGCGGCCAGGATCAGCATCTTCTCCGGCATGCGGCGGCGCAGCGCGACGACCAGGCACAGGAAGGAGGCGATCGTCAGGGACTCGGCGAACGACCCGTGGTGGTCCTTGGCCCCGTCGACAGTCGCGATGTTCACGCCGGTGACGCCGAGCAGGGCGACGGCCCAGAAGCTGTCGACCCATGTCGGGTACCTGCGGAGAAAGTCATAGAGGCGCTGCACGTAACCCAGAGTAGGGAAGCGTGCAGTGTGCAGGGGTCAGCCGGAGGATCGATCCGGGACCGCCCCTCGTACTCCCCAAGGTGGATGCCCACCACTCCGCGACGCTCGGGCACGGTCGTCCGGACCCCGGCGCGGACGCGGGGTGCGGCCCGCACGCCCTCCGCGGATCCCCGCCGGCCTGCACCGTCCGCACCGCCCGCCCGGCACCGCCCGCACCCTGCGACCCGACCTGGACGACAGCCCCTGGGACACCCCCTAGCCTGGCCCGGTGAGACGTGAGGCGGCGGGCGAGTGGCGAGGGTGGCGCGAGGCGACGGAGGAGGCGCTGTACGGCCCCTCCGGCTTCTATCGCAGGCCCGAGGGGCCCGCCGGGCACTTCCGGACCTCGGTGCACGCGTCCCCGCTGTTCGCCGCCGCCGTGGCGCGGCTGCTGTGCCGGGTCGACGCGGCGCTCGGCCGGCCGGACGTGCTGGACTTCGTCGACATGGCGGCGGGCCGCGGCGAGCTGGTGACCGGCGTCCTCGCCGCCCTCCCGGCCGAGGTGGCCTCCCGCGCGCACGGGTACGCGGTCGAGCGCGCCGACCGGCCGGCCGGCCTCGATGACCGGATCGCCTGGCTCACCGAGCCTCCGAAGGGGATCACCGGGCTGCTGTTCGCCAACGAGTGGCTGGACAACGTGCCCGTGGACGTCGCCGAGGCCGGCCCGGACGGGGTGCCGCGTCTGGTCCTCGTCCGCGGCGACGGGGCCGAACGCCTCGGGGAGGCCGTCACCGGGGCGGAGGCGGAGTGGCTGGAGCGCTGGTGGTGGCCCGGCGCGCGGCCCGCCCGCACGCCCGCACCCGGAGCGCGGCAGGTCCCCACGCCCCCACAAGGAGCTCCATTCCCACAGGGAGCGCACGCGGCCCCCCAGGAGCCCCCCGCGCCCGCCGAAGGCGCCCGTGCCGAGATCGGGCTGCCCCGGGACATCGCCTGGGCCTCCGCCGTCTCCGCGCTCGACCGGGGTCTCGCCGTCGCCGTCGACTACGCGCACTTCGCGGGCGGACGGCCGCCCTTCGGGACGCTCACCGGTTTCCGGGAGGGGCGCGAGACGGTTCCGGTGCCGGACGGTTCGTGCGACATCACCGCGCACGTGGCGCTCGACGCGTGCGCGCTGCCCGGGGGTCGCGTGACGACCCAGCGCGCGGCACTTCACGCACTGGGCGTGAGCGGCGCACGCCCCCCGCTCACGCTGGCGTCCAGGGACCCCGCCGCCTATGTCCGCGCCCTCGCCGGCGCCGGCGCGGCCGCGGAGCTCACCGCGCCGGGCGGCCTGGGCGACTTCGGCTGGCTGCTCCAGCCCGTGGGCCTCCCGGAAGTGCTCCCGGACACCCCGGCCGACGAGAGCGCGCTCCTTCGCGGCGCCCTACTTGTCGATGTCCCCGACGACGAAGAACAGTGACCCCAGGATCGCCACCATGTCCGAGACCAGCGTCCCCGGCAGCAGTTCGGCGAGCGCCTGGATGTTGTTGTATGAGGCGGAGCGCAGCTTCAGCCGGTACGGGGTCTTCTCGCCCTTGCTGACGAGGTAGTAGCCGTTGATGCCGAGGGGGTTCTCGGTCCAGGCGTACGTGTGCCCCTCGGGCGCCTTCAGGACCTTGGGCAGGCGCTGGTTGATCGGCCCGGGCGGCAGCTCGGCGAACCGGTCGAGGCAGGCGTCCGCGAGATCCAGGGAGACGTGTGTCTGCTCCAGGAGGCACTCGAAGCGGGCCAGGCAGTCGCCCTCCTGGCGGGTGACGACCTTCAGGGTGTCCTGGAGCTCGCCGTACGCGAGGTAGGGCTCGTCACGGCGCAGGTCGAAGTCGACGCCGGAGGCACGCGCGATGGGGCCGCTCACGCCGTACGCGTGCACGGCCTCCGGTGAAAGAACGCCCACGTCGCGCGTACGCGCGCGGAAGATCTCGTTGCCGAGCACCAGGTCGTCGTACACGCCCATGCGCGAGCGCAGCGCGGCGACGCAGGCACGCGCGCGGGTGGCCCATCCGGCCGGGAGGTCCTCCTTGAGGCCGCCGACGCGGTTGAACATGTAGTGCATGCGCCCGCCGGAGATCTCCTCCATGACGTGCTGGAGCTCCTCGCGCTCCGTGAAGGCGTAGAAGATCGGGGTGATCCCGCCCAGCTCCAGGGGATAGGAGCCGAGGAACATCAGGTGGTTGAGGACACGGTTGAGCTCCGCGAGGAGCGTGCGCGTCCACACCGCGCGCGGGGGGACCTCCATGCCGAGCATCCGCTCCACGGCGAGGACGACGCCCAGCTCGTTCGAGAACGCCGACAGCCAGTCGTGGCGGTTGGCGAGCATGATGATCTGGCGGTAGTCGCGCGCCTCGAAGAGCTTCTCCGCGCCGCGGTGCATATAGCCGATGACCGGCTCCGCGTGCTGGATCCGCTCGCCGTCGAGCACGAGCCGCAGCCTCAGCACTCCATGGGTCGAAGGGTGCTGGGGGCCGATGTTGAGCACCATGTCGGTGCTCTCGGCAGCGCCACCGATACCGACCATGGTCTCCGTCGTAGGAGTCATGGACACAGTCTCTCGTACGTACGCTTGCCGCATGGAGACGGGGAGCACGCAGACCGCCGAGAACGCGATGCCGGAGCCGGTCTGGACCGGGCTGCCTCCGGGGCTGCTGCGCATGCGGCGGCTGCTGCTGGTGGTGTGGCTGGGACTCCTGACGATCGCCGTCGGGCTGCTCCTCGGGCTGTTCGCCGGTCCGGGCTGGGCGGCCTTCGCCCTGCTGCCGCTCGCCCTGATGGTGTGGGGCTGGCCCATGCTGGGGCGCAACTGGCGCTCCTGGCGGTACGCGGAACGCGCGGACGACCTGCTGATCAGCCGGGGTGTGCTGTGGCGTGAGGAGACCGTGGTGCCGTACGGGCGCATGCAGCTGGTCGAGGTGACCTCCGGGCCCGTCGAACGTCACTTCGGGCTCGCCAGCGTGCAGCTGCACACGGCCGCCGCGGCGACCGACGCGTGCATCCCGGGTCTCGACCCGGCCGAGGCCGAACGGCTGCGGGACCGGCTGACCGAACTGGGCGAGGCACGATCGGCGGGACTGTGAGCACGGCCTCCCCGGGCGGTGCGGACTCCTCGGACTCCCTGGGGAACACCCCTGCCGCGTCCCTCGTTCCGGCCGGGACGAGGTCCCTGCCGGGCGACGACGGCTCCGTACGGGGGGAAAAGCCGCTGTCCGAGCGCCGGTTGCATCCCGTGACCCCGTTCCGGCGCGCCTGGGCGCCGGTCACCGTGATCGCCGGCTGGGCCGTCCACGACCCCAACCAGGCGCAGGAGCAGCTGACCAGACTCACCACGACCGCTCTGGTCGTCGGACTCGCCGTGATCGTCCCGGGCGCCGCCCTCTACGGCTTTCTGAGCTGGTGGTTCACGCACTTCGCGGTGACTGACACCGAACTGCGTATCCGCACCGGCCTGTTGTTCCGCCGCACCGCGCACATCCGGCTCGAACGGCTCCAGGCCGTCGACGTCACCCAGCCGCTGCTGGCCCGCGTCGCGGGCGTCGCCAAGCTCAAGCTCGATGTCGTCGGGGCGGACAAGAAGGACGAGCTGGCGTACCTGGGAGAGGGCGAGGCCCGGAGGCTGCGCGCCGAACTCCTCGCCCGGGCCGCCGGTTTCGCACCCGAGTCCGCCCACGAGGTCGGCGAGGCGCCGGTACGCCGGCTGCTGCACGTCCCGCCCGGCGTCCTCGCCGTCTCCCTGGTGCTCACCGGCGCCACCTGGGGCTCCCTCCTCGCCGCCGTCGTCGTCCCCGCGTTCCTGTGGCTCCTCACGCACAGCGTATGGACGGTCCTCGCGACCGGACTGCCGCTGCTCGGCGCGGCGGGCGCGAGCAGCGTGGGACGGTTCGTCGGCGAGTACGACTGGACGGTGGGCGAGTCGCCCGACGGACTCCGCATCGACCACGGGCTCCTGGACCGCACGCACGAGACGGTGCCGCCCGGCCGCGTGCAGACCGTGCGGATCGTCGAACCCCTGCTGTGGCGGCGCCGCGGGTGGGTGCGCGTCGAGCTGGACGTGGCCGGGTCCTCGAACTCGGTCCTCGTGCCCGTCGCTCCGCGCGAGGTCGCCGGGACCGTGATCGCCGCGGTGCTGCCCGGGGTGACCGTTCCGCTGTCCCTGGACCGGCCGCCACGGCGGGCCGGCTGGTGCCTGCCGCTCTGGTGGCGCGGGTACGGACTCGCCGTCACCGACACCGTCTTCGCGGCGCGTCACGGGCTGCTGCGGCGCAGCCTCTCCCTCGTCCCGCACGCGAAGGCGCAGAGCGTACGGCTGACACAGGGGCCGTGGGAGCGCCTCAAGGGACTCGCCGACGTCCACATCGACACCGGCGCCGACAAGACGGTGACGGCGCGGCTGCGGGACGCCGCGGAGGCGGCGGAGCTCCTCCAGGCCCAGGCCGACCGGTCCCGTACAGGGCGGCGGGAAGCCCGGCCGGACCGGTGGATGGCCTGAGGCCGCCTGACCGGTGGTTGGCCTGAGGCCTCGCTCGGCCGCGAAGCCCGCACATGGGCGGACCGAGGAACGACGGACCGGAGGCTCACGCCGGAAACGGACCGATGACGCGGACCGACCGCCTGCGCCCGAAAAGGAGTGAGGGCAGTGGCGTGGTGCCACTGCCCTCACTCCGTCACGTGTGTCCGCCCGGGACGCGGGCGGCTCAGGAAGCCGCGCTCCGCAGCCCTGCCAGGTCGATGTGCTCCGTCTCGTCGTGCGCGGTCAGGTCGATGACCTGGCGGCCGACATCGCGCGAACCCTCGCTCGCGGGCTTGAACCCGGACTCGGCCTCGGCCTTGTGCAGGGCGAGCGCCTCCTGGCCGACCACATCGGCCAGGTCCTCGTTCTGTACGGCTTCCATCGCGGCGGCGTCGGACGACTCCTTCTGCGTACCGAAGAAGTCGAACCCGCCCTCCACCGAGGGCCGTCGCACCGGCGCGGTGGGCGGGACGACGGCCACCGCCGTCGGCACGGTGAAGTGCCCGGACCGCTGGGCGGGCTTGGCGGAGTGCGACGCCCGGGCCGGCTGCGCGGTCTCGGCCTGGGCCGGCGTGGCGGATTCGGCGGGCTGCGAAGGCTTGGCCTCGGCGACCGCGCGCTGATGCTCGCCGGCCGCCTCGGGCTTCCCCTGCGCCCCACCCGCTTCCGCGACGGCGTCCGGGGACGGACCCGTCTCGCCTGCCGCAGCACGCCTCGGGGGCTCGGCGTTCACGACCGCGTCCTTCGTCGCGACCGCGTCCTTGGTCGCGAGCGCACCCTTCCTCGCCGCCGCGTCCCTCTTCGCGGCCGCGTCCCGCTTGACGGCCGCGTCCCGCTTGACGGCCGCGTCCAACGCGGACTCGCCACGCGTGGGCGCCTCGCTCAGGGGCTCGGCCGTCGCGGAGTCGGCATCGGCATCGGAAACGGCATCGACATCGGCATCGGCATCGGCATCGGCATCGGAGTCAGGGTCCGAGTCCGGCTCCGAGTCGGGCAGCGCCAGGGCCAAGGACCCCGAGACCGTCGAGGCCTCGGCGCCTTCCGCCTCCCGAGTGCCGCCGGCTATCCGGCTCAGCGCCGCACCGGCCCGCAGGAAGAGCGACGACCCGGCCGGAGAGAAGACCTCGGGAGACTCGTCGGCCTCAACCTCGGCCTCCGCCTCGGCGTCGACCTCCGCCTTCGCGTCCGCCTCCGTGGAAGCCATGTCGTCATCGGCCGTCGTGAAGGCCGCGATGGCGTCCGCCCCGCTCCCGGACGCGGACACCGCACCCTCGGAGCCGCCCGGCTCCTCGGACTCCTCCGGCTCCTCGGACGTCTCGACCGCCTCAGGCGCGTCCGGCGAATCCACCGCGTCGGCGGGGCCCTCCGCGCCAGGGGAATCCGGCGTCTCCGGGGAGTCCGGGGTCGGGGAGTCCGGCGTCTCGTCCGCATCCGGAGCCGTCCGCGCGGCCGGCAGGGCGCGCGTCGGCACCGCGGCCTCTATGGCGAGCTGCCTGCGGCCCTCCAGAGCGGTCGCCCGCTCCGTCTCCGCCGTGGCGTACCGCCGCAGCAGCGCCGCGTGTTCGTTGCGCAGGCCGGCCAGCTCGGTGCGCTTGGCACGCAGCTTCTGCTCCAGCTTGACGCGCAGCTCCCGCGACTCGTCGAGGTCGGTCTCCAGTTCGGCGACCCGCTCCTCATGACGCCACTCGTCGCTCGCTCGCGCGCGCGTGAGGTCGGCGACGCGTTTACCGGCCGAGGTGTCCCAGCGGCGCATGACGACCGCACCGGCGACCGCTGTCGCCGCGGCGCCCGCGGCCAGCACACGGAGCACGAACGCCTCCGTGAACAGCCAGGGCCCTACGGCGCAGACGAGCGACACGCCGGCGATCGCCGAAGGAGGCAGCACCCTGTGCAAGGGCGGGGAATGGCGGTGGCGTCCACGTGGCATGGCCAGAAACTTACCGCGCGTAGGCGAATCTTGGTGCCCCGCCCGGTAAAAACACAGTCACCCCGGAACGATTGTCCCGTACCAGCCGTCGACAGGGCACACCGCTTGTCCCACAAGGCCCGTCATACCCCCGGGCACTCCGGCTCCTCGATCAATTCCGCCGGCTCAGGACGGGTTCACCGAATCGGAATCATCGGGGCGTGACATTTCCCCGAGGGGCGACATTTCTCCGTGCCGGACGCCGAATTCGTCCGGTGGGCCCGGTCCGGCACGACCCGCGACCCCACCCGGCCCCGGCCCGCACCTCGACGGCCCCCGCGACAAGGCAGGACAGCGCGGGCCAGGGACCGGCGGCACGCGTCAGCGGTCGCTCAGCCGCCCGCTGATCCACTGGAGCGCCGCGGGGATCTCCCGCCGCCACGTGTTGAAGTTGTGGCCGCCGCTGTCGAGGATGATCGACGAGATCCTGGTACGCCCGTTGGACTTCACGAGGTCTATGAAGTCCAGCGTTTCCTTGTAGTTGGATTCGCCCGCCCTGCTGCTGCTGACGAGCAGTGAGGTGTCGGGCGCGGGCTTGTTCTTGAGATACCAGCGCAGGTCGGCGCTGTCGCGCAGCGCCTTGTCGCCGTGGAAGAGATCGCCCGTCGTCCGGTCGACCGCCGCCTTGTAGTACGGCGACAGGCCCGCACCGGCGGCGAACACCTCGGGGTGGTGGACGGCGAGCTTCAGCGCGCAGTACCCGCCCGTCGAGTCGCCCATGACGCCCCAGCTCCCGGGCTTCCGGCCCACCCTGTAGTGGGCCGATACGGCTTCGGGGAGGTCCTTGGCGAAGAAGGACTCGGCCTGCGGACCGCCCGGCACGTCCACGCACTCGGTGTCCCTCGGGGGCGCCACGGTCGGCCGCAGCATGACCAGGATCATCGGCTGGATCTGGCCGTTCTTGGCCAGCCGGTTCGCCGTCTGCGGGAAGTGGAGGCCCTTGATGAGCGCCTCTGCGGTGCCGGGATAGCCGGTCAGCACGGTGGTGACCGGGAACGTACGGGTGCGGGACCGCGGCTGGAAGTACTCCGGTGGCAGATAGACGTACGCCGATGTGGCGATCCGGGTCGTACGGCCGACGATGTCGATCTTCTGGATCTGGCCGCCGACCTGCGGCCGGGACCCGCCCGAGACGTTCACCCGCCGGGTGTCCACCACTTGGAGGGGGCCGCCGCCCGGACCGCCCGCGCCGTTGTGGTCGACGACCACGCCCTCACCACGCTCCCTGCCGAGGAGGTCCGCCCAGCTGGCGTAGAACCCGAACGCCTGGTTGGCGCACAGCCCGACCGAGGCGAACAGCGCCAGCTGGGTGGCCAGCAGCAGGCCCACACGTCCGCCGACGGACCGCCAGGTGCGCCGGGCGAGCCGGGGCCACCACCACACCGTGCCGACGAACAGCAGTACGGCGAGCAGGACCGCCAGAACCAGCACCTTGTTGCTCGTGAGACCCATCGCCTGTTCCCGCCTGCGCTTTCCGCCCGGGCCCGTCCCGCTCCTTCGCGAGTCCTTGCCCTGGACTTTCCTTGCCTTTTGAACCGGCTTTCCGGAGAGGAGTGAACCTGTCTCCCCAAGACACCGTCCTAGAGGGCGCAATGTCGCCGGATGCCGGATTGGCACCGGGTTCAAGGTCTCTCGCAGAACCACGGGATGCGATGTCTGTCAGGATAGATGGGGAATTGTCGGGCGAGGTTCCGGGCCGAACAGGCCGGACGCGGCGCATACTCCGCGGTCCGAGCCCCGAGGCCGTCCCCGCCCTGGTCGCCAGGGCCTGCACGCTGGTAGGTCTCCTGGACATCGCCGCGGGCGTCTTCCCGCGCTTCCGTCACAGCCGTATGCACGCCCTCGCGGAGGTGCTGCCCGGCTCGTTCGGCCCGTTCGCCGCGGCGCTCTCGCTCAGCGCCGGAGTGCTCCTGCTGCTGCTCGCCCACGGGCTGCGCCGCCGCAAACGGCGGGCGTGGCGCGCCGCGGTCGCGCTGCTCCCGGCAGGCGCGGCCGCGCAGTTCGCGTACCGCCACTCGTTGATCGGTGTCGTCATCTCGGCCGCGCTGCTCGCACCGCTGCTGCGCCACCGCGATGAGTTCGCGGCGCTGCCCGATCCACGCAGCCGCTGGCGCGCGCTCGCCAACTTCGTTCTCATGGGCGCCGGTTCCCTCGTCCTCGGACTCGTCATCGTCAGCGTCCACGAGAACCGCATGATCGGCGACCCGAGCCTGGCCGACCGGATCAGTCACGTCCTGTACGGCCTGGTCGGCTTCGAAGGCCCCGTCGACTACGCCGGACCCACCTCCTGGACGGTCGCCTTCTCCCTCGGCGCCCTCGGCTGGCTGACCGCCGTCACCACCGTCTACTTCGCCTTCCGCCCCGAACACCCCGCCGCCCGCCTCACGGAGGACGACGAGACCCGGTTGCGCGTCCTCCTGGACAGGCACGGCGGCCGCGACTCCCTCGGCCACTTCGCGCTCCGCCGCGACAAGGCGGTCGTCTTCTCGCCCAGCGGCAAGGCTGCGGTGACCTACCGGGTCGTCTCCGGGGTGATGCTCGCCAGCGGCGACCCCATCGGCGACGTGGAGGCCTGGCCCGGTGCGATCGAACGCTTCATGGACGAGGCCAAGGCACACTCCTGGACGCCCGCCGTCATGGGGTGCTCCGAGACGGGCGGCGAGGTGTGGACCCGCGAGACCGGCCTCGACGCCCTCGAACTGGGGGACGAGGCGGTGGTGGATGTCGCGGATTTCTCCCTCTGCGGACGCGCGATGCGAAACGTCCGCCAGATGGTGAAGCGCATCGAGCGGGCTGGTTACGAGACGCGGGTACGGCGCATCCGTGACCTCGGCGAGGGAGAACTGGACCGGATACGGCGCGCCGCGGAGGACTGGCGCGGCACCGACACCGAGCGCGGCTTCTCCATGGCGCTCGGCCGCGTCGGCGACCCGTCCGACGGGAACTGCCTGATCGCCACGGCGCACAAGACCGACGATCCGCCCGGCCCCTACGGCGACCTGAAGGCCGTCCTGCACTTCGTCCCGTGGGGCACGGACGGTGTGTCGCTCGACCTCATGCGCCGCGACCGCGCGGCCGACCCCGGCATGAACGAACTCCTCATCGTGGCGGCGCTCCAGGCGTCACCCCGCCTCGGCATCAACCGGATCTCGCTCAACTTCGCGATGTTCCGCGCGGCGCTCGCCCGCGGCGAGAAGATCGGCGCCGGGCCCGTGCTGCGCGCCTGGCGCGGACTGCTGGTCTTCCTGTCCCGCTGGTTCCAGATCGAGTCGCTGTACAAGTTCAACGCCAAGTTCCGCCCGCGCTGGGAGCCGCGCTTCGTCGTCTACGGCTCCTCCCGCGATCTCCCCCGCATCGGCTTCGCCGCCATGCAGGCCGAGGGCTTCGTGACCCTGGCCCTGCCCCGGGTGCTGCGCCGCCGCGCACCGGCTCCGCGTCCGTGCTCGCACGCGGTGGCGGAGCGGGGGGTGAGAGCGGCGTAGCCGGCATGCCGGGCGGCGCCCCGCCGAGGGGCCGTTCGCCGGCCGGGAGGGCCGTGGGGCGGGCGGTGGGGCGGGAAACGGACCGCGAGGCGGCCGAGGGCCCCGGCGGGCGGGAGGGCCGCACCCGCGTACGGGGAACCGCTGAGACCGGCAGGGGGCGATTCCGCCCCTCGCGGGAGGCCTAGGCTGGACGTATGAGTATTGAGCGCGGGCGCGGCCGAGTCGCGGGACTGCCGACGTGGGACCGCTGCGCGGTCATGGGGGTCGTGAACGTCACCCCCGATTCCTTCTCCGACGGCGGCCACTGGTTCGACACGACGGCCGCGGTCAAGCACGGCCTGGAGCTCGTCGCCGAGGGCGCCGACCTCGTGGACGTGGGCGGTGAGTCCACCCGCCCCGGCGCCACCCGCGTCGACGAGGCGGAGGAGCTCAAGCGCGTCATCCCCGTCGTCCGCGGCCTCGCCTCCGAGGGCGTCACCGTCTCCGTGGACACCATGCGCGCCTCCGTCGCCGAGCAGTCACTCGCCGCGGGCGCGGCCCTCGTCAACGACGTCAGCGGCGGCCTCGCCGACCCCGCGATGATCCCGGCCGTCGCGGCCGCGGGCGCCCCCTTCGTGGTCATGCACTGGCGCGGCTTCCTGGCGGGCGGGAACGTCCAGGGGGCGTACGAGGACGTGGTCTCCGAAGTCCTCGACGAACTGCACGCACGCGTGGAGGCCGTTCTGGCGGGCGGCATCGCCCCCGACCGCGTCGTCGTCGACCCCGGGCTCGGTTTCTCCAAGGACCCCGAGCACGACCTGGCCCTCCTCGCCCACCTCGACCGCCTCCGCGCCCTCGGTCACCCCCTGCTGGTCGCGGCCTCCCGCAAGCGTTTCCTCGGCCGTGTACTGGCCGGTCCCGAGGGCGCCCCGCCACCCGCGCGCGAGCGCGACGCCGCCACGGCCGCCGTCTCGGCGATCGCCGCCCAGCAGGGCGCCTGGGCGGTCCGCGTGCACGAGGTACGCGCCACCGCCGATGCCGTACGGGTCGCGCGCGCCGTCGAGGGTGCCCGGACCGGCGGGGCGTCGGACGCCGCCGGCGGTCCGGCCGCAGAGGGAGCCCGGTGAGCACACCGCGTACCGACGTCGAGCAGGTCGAACTCGCCAACACCGCGTTCTACGAGGCGATGGAACGGGGTGACTTCGAGGAACTGTCCTCGCTGTGGCTGGCCCCGCTGGACACCTCCGACGACGACTTCGAGGGCGAGGGCGCGGTCGTCTCCTGCGTCCACCCCGGCTGGCCCGTCCTCAACGGCCGCGGCGAGGTGCTCCGCTCGTACGCGCTGATCATGGCGAACACGGAGTACATCCAGTTCTTCCTCACCGACGTGCGCGTCTCCGTCTCCGGCGACACGGCCCTGGTCACCTGCACCGAGAACATCCTCAGCGGCGGACCGGCTCCCGACGACAGCGACGAGCTCGGCCCGCTCGTCGGCCAGCTGGTCGTCGCCACGAACGTGTTCCGCCGTACCGCCGACGGCTGGAAACTCTGGTCCCACCACGCCTCCCCCGTGCTGGCCGAATCCGGCGAGGAAGAGGACGAGGACACCGCCGGTTGAGTGGGTATACGGCCCGCGGGGACCAATAGGTGGTTGGAATCACCAGCCCGGGGTAGGGGCGGCTACCAACCCGTGAGCCGCCGTGTTCCCCAGGGGAAACGCCCGGTGAAGCCTCGTGGCCTTCGCCCGGCGCCCGCCTCCGTGGGCGAACGTTGTCAGTGCCCGCAGGTAGATTCGTTCGAGGCCGGTGTGCCGACCGCATTCGGCGCACAACGGCCGTCACCGACGATTGCAGGAGTGATTCGCGTGGATCGTGTCGCGCTGCGCGGCCTCAAGGCCCGCGGGCACCACGGCGTCTTCCAGAAGGAACGCGAGGAGGGCCAGACCTTCATCGTGGACCTGACGCTGGGCCTGGACACCCGGCCGGCCGCGGCCGACGACGACCTGGCGAAGACCGTGCACTACGGCATCGTCGCGGAGGAGGTCGTCGCCGTCGTCGAGGGCGAGCCCGTCGATCTCATCGAGACGCTCGCCGAGCGCATCGCCCAGACGTGTCTCAAGCACGACGAGGTCCACGAGGTCGAGGTCTGCGTCCACAAACCGGACGCGCCGATCACGGTCCCCTTCGACGACGTGACCGTCACCATCATCCGGAGCCGAGTATGACCGCGTCCTTCACCGAGGGTCAGAGCGACCCGACCGTCCAGCCGGTGCCCGCCTCCGTGGTCGAGCAGGTGGACGCCGCGGACACGACCCTGTCCAACCCCAGGCGCGCGGTGATCTCCCTCGGTTCGAACCTGGGCAACCGCCTGGAGACGCTCCAGGGCGCCATCGACGCCCTGGAGGACACCCCGGGCGTCCGGGTCAAAGCAGTCTCCCCCGTCTACGAGACGGAGCCGTGGGGCGTCGAACCGGGCAGCCAGCCGTCGTACTTCAACGCGGTCGTGGTGCTCAGGACCACCCTCCCCCCGTCCTCGCTCCTGGAGCGGGCGCACGCGGTCGAGGAGGCCTTCCACCGCGTCCGGGACGAGCGCTGGGGCCCGCGCACGATCGACGTGGACATCGTGGCCTACGCCGACGTCGTCTCCGACGACCCGGTACTGACCCTCCCTCACCCCCGCGCCCACGAGCGGGCCTTCGTGCTCGCCCCCTGGCACGACGTGGATCCCGAGGCCCAGCTCCCCGGCCGCGGCGCCGTCGCCCAGCTCCTGGCCGCCGTCACCCGGGACGGCGTCACGGCCCGCCCCGACCTGGAACTCCGGCTGCCCGAGTAGTCGTTAAGGTCAAGACGACCACACGCCGGCCGGCCCGACACAGGCCCCGGCCACAGGCGGGCTACCGAAGGGGCATCGTGAAAGAGCTGCGCATCAGGACACTGGCCGCCGTGTTCGTGGTGGCCGGAGTGCTGTCCTGGGCGGGCGCCCGCCTGTGGGCCGCGGTGGGCACGCTGCCCCGGGTCCCGCTGGCCGCCCCCATCGTCCTGGCCCTGATCGCGATCGTCCTTCTCGCGACGGCACTCTCACTGCGGGCCCGCCTCAAGGCGCAGCGTGAGCGCCGCCCCGGTGCCAAGGGCGTCGATCCGCTGATGGCCGCCCGCGCGGTCGTCTTCGGCCAGGCGAGCGCCCTGGTGGCCGCCCTGGTGGCGGGCATGTACGGCGGCACGGGCGTGTTCCTCCTGGAATCCCTGGAGGTCCCCGCCCGCCGCGACCAGGCCATCTACGCAGGCCTCTCCGTCGTCGCCGGAATCGGCGTGATAGCGGCGGCCTTCTTCCTGGAGCGCGTCTGCAAGCTCCCGGAGGACGACGACGAGCACCACGGCGGCGTCGCTCCGGTGGCCTAGGGGCCCGAAAGCAGGCCCGCCTGTGGGCCTGCCCGGCGTCCGTCCCGGCTAGCGGGCCATGATGAGGCTCATCGCCTCGTTGCGCGTCGCGGCGTCCCGCAGCTGTCCGCGCACCGCCGACGTGATGGTCTTCGCGCCCGGCTTGCGGATGCCGCGCATGGACATGCACATGTGCTCGCACTCGACGACCACGATCACACCGCGCGGCTCCAGGATCTCCATCAGGGAGTCCGCGATCTGTGTCGTCAGCCGCTCCTGCACCTGGGGGCGCCGGGCGTAGACGTCGACCAGGCGGGCCAGCTTGGACAGGCCGGTGATCTTGCCGCTGGTGGCCGGGATGTAGCCCACGTGCGCGACCCCCCTGAACGGCACCAGATGGTGTTCACAGGTGCTGAAGACCTCGATGTCCTTCACCAGGACCATCTCGTCGTGTCCGAGGTCGAACGTCGTCGTCAGCACGTCCTCGGGCTGCTGCCACAGGCCCGCGAATATCTCCTTGTACGCCCGCGCCACCCGCCCCGGCGTCTCCCTCAGGCCCTCGCGGTCCGGGTCCTCGCCGACAGCGATCAGGAGCTCCCGTACGGCGTTCTCGGCACGCTTCTCGTCGAACTCTCCGATAACTCCCTCGCCGTCCAGCGTCACGGGGTCGGTCATCTGGTCCTCGTTCCTGTGGATCCTGCGCGTGCCTCGACGCGTCCAAAAGGTGCGGGCACACGAAAATGCCGCGCCCCCCAGGCTAGAACCTGGGGGGCGCGGCATACATTCCGGGCCTGGTGAGGCGGCCGGGAGCCGAACGATGTCAGCTCTCGGTGCGGTCCTCCGGGGCCGCGTCCGCCGCCGGGACGGACTCCGTCGCGGCGGCGATGGCCGCCGCCGAGCCGTTCGCCCCGTTCGTCAGTGACAGCTCCTTGGGGGAGAGCACCGGCGGGCGGGTGGACGGCGTGCGACGGGAGGAGCCGGTCCACGCGGGGCGGGCCGGGCGCTTCACGATGGGAGCGAAGACCTCGGCGATCTGCTCCTTGCTCAGCGTCTCCTTCTCCAGCAGCTGGAGCACCAGCGCGTCGAGGACGTCACGGTTCTCGACCAGGATTTCCCAGGCCTCGTTGTGCGCGTTCTCGATGAGCTTCTTGACCTCTTCGTCGACGAGCGCGGCGACCTCTTCCGAGTAGTCGCGCGGGTGCGACATCTCCCGGCCCAGGAAGGGCTCGGTGTTGTCGCCGCCGAACTTGATCGCGCCCAGACGCTCGGTCATGCCGTACTGCGTGACCATCGCGCGAGCGGTGGTCGTGGCCTTCTCGATGTCGTTCGCGGCGCCGGTGGTCGGGTCGTGGAAGACGAGCTCCTCCGCCGCGCGGCCGCCCAGCATGTACGCGAGCTGGTCCAGCATCTCGTTGCGCGTGGTGGAGTACTTGTCCTCGTCCGGCAGGACCATCGTGTAGCCGAGGGCACGGCCGCGCGAGAGGATCGTGATCTTGTGGACCGGGTCGGAGTTCGGAGAAGCCGCCGCGACCAGGGCGTGGCCGCCCTCGTGGTACGCGGTGATCTTCTTCTCCTTGTCCGACATGATCCGGGTCCGCTTCTGCGGGCCCGCGACCACACGGTCGATCGCCTCGTCCAGCATGGAGTTGTCGATCAGCTTCTGGTTGCTGCGCGCGGTGAGCAGCGCCGCTTCGTTCAGCACGTTCGACAGGTCGGCACCCGTGAAGCCGGGGGTCCGACGCGCCACAGCGGACAGGTCGACGTCCGGAGCGACCGGCTTGCCCTTCTGGTGGACCTTGAGGATCTCCAGACGGCCCTGCATGTCCGGGCGGTCGACCGCGATCTGGCGGTCGAAGCGGCCGGGGCGCAGGAGGGCCGGGTCGAGGATGTCGGGCCGGTTCGTGGCGGCGATCAGGATGACGCCGCCCTTCACGTCGAAGCCGTCCATCTCGACGAGCAGCTGGTTGAGGGTCTGCTCGCGCTCGTCGTGACCACCGCCGAGGCCGGCGCCGCGGTGGCGGCCGACCGCGTCGATCTCGTCGACGAAGACGATCGCCGGAGCGTTCGCCTTGGCCTGCTCGAACAGGTCACGGACTCGGGAGGCACCGACACCGACGAACATCTCGACGAAGTCGGAACCGGAGATGGAGTAGAAGGGAACGCCGGCCTCACCCGCGACGGCGCGTGCGAGCAGCGTCTTGCCCGTACCAGGAGGCCCGTAGAGCAGGACGCCCTTGGGGATCTTCGCTCCGACGGCCTGGAACTTCGCCGGCTCCTGGAGGAACTCCTTGATCTCGTGGAGCTCTTCGACAGCCTCGTCCGAGCCCGCGACGTCCGCGAACGTCGTCTTCGGGGTGTCCTTGGTGATGAGCTTCGCCTTGGACTTCCCGAAGTTCATGACCCGGGAGCCGCCGCCCTGCATCTGATTCATCAGGAACAGGAAGACGACGACGATGAGGACGAAGGGAAGCAGAGACAGCAGGATGCCCACGAAGGGGTTCTGCTTGGACGGCGAGACGGTGTAGCCGTCCGGGATCTGCTTGTTCTCGTATTTGTTCTGGAGTGTGCTGGCCAGGGACACGCCCTGGTCGCCGATGTAGCTCGCCTGGATCTTCGAGCTGCCGTCAACCTTCTCGCCGTCCTTCAGCGAGACCTTGATGACCTGCTCGTCGCCAGTGGTGATCTTGGCCGACTCGACCTGGTTGTCGTTGATCGCCTTGACGACCTGGCCGGTGTCCACCGTCTTGTAGCCGCCGGACGAACCGACGACCTGCATCAACACGACCACGGCAAGGACGGCCAGCACGATCCACATGACCGGCCCACGGAAGTATCGCTTCACGTCCATCCATACGGAGCGGAGCCGCCCCGTCCCTCCTGCCATAGTGAGTTTGATAAAGACTGTTCTTCGGACGGTACCCCAGCATTGTCACCCGAAGCCGCAGGGGACTGCTGGCAATCCCGTCCACGCATGCTCCAACGGCGGGAAACCCGCTGGGGTTCCCGAACGTCCTGGAAGGACTGAGCCGCCCTCAGAAAGGGGGCGCTCAGCCGCCGTAGACGTGAGGCGCGAGCGTACCGACGAACGGGAGGTTGCGGTACTTCTCGGCGTAGTCCAGGCCGTACCCGATGACGAACTCGTTCGGGATGTCGAAGCCGACCCACTCCACGTCGATCGCGACCTTGGCCGCGTCCGGCTTGCGCAGCAGCGTGCACACCTTGAGCGAGGCGGGCTCGCGGGAGCCGAGGTTGGAGATCAGCCAGGACAGGGTCAGCCCTGAGTCGATGATGTCCTCGACGATCAGGACGTGCTTGCCCTTGATGTCGGTGTCGAGGTCCTTGAGAATCCGCACCACGCCGGAGGACTGGGTGCCCGCGCCGTACGACGACACGGCCATCCAGTCCATGGTGACGGGGGTGGACAGCGCACGCGCGAGGTCCGCCATGACCATCACGGCGCCCTTGAGCACTCCGACGATCAGCAGGTCCTTGCCCGCGTACTCCGCGTCGATCTTCGCGGCCAGCTCGACCAGCTTCGCGTCGATCTCTTCCTTGGTGATGAGCACCGACTTGAGGTCGGTGCCCATGTCTTTCGCGTCCACCCGCATCACTTTCGGTCGTCCGTCCCACTTTTTTGGGCTCGTTCACCTACGGGGCGCCTGTGTTGGCGGCGGTCCCCTTCGGCTCACCCGCGCACGGCCGGTCGGACCGCCCGCGACCCGAGTGAAGGGGTCCCGGGGAGCCGCGTGAGCGGCCCCGGTGCAGGGTCCGGTTTCAGCCTTGCCGAATCACCAGTCTGCCACCCTGGCGCTGAGCGACGACTTTGCCCGGGAGATTGATGGCCCCCTGACCGCGCCATCCGGTGATCAGCCGGTCGATTTCCTCGATGTGGCGGGCGAACAGCGAACCGGCCGGAGCGCCCGCCTCGATGGCCGCGCGGCGCAGGATCCGGCGGCGTACGGCGGGCGGCAGGGCGTAGAGCTTGGCGCACTCCAGGAGGCCGGCGGCGTCGCGCACGGACGCCTCCGCCTGACTGGCCCACGCGTCTAGGGCGTCGGCATCGTCCCGGGAGAGCTGGGCCGTACGGGCGAGTGCCTCGACGACTCCCTTGCCGAGCGCCTTCTCCAGGGCGGGCAGGCCCTCGTGGCGGAGCCGGGAGCGGGTGTAGGCCGGATCGGCGTTGTGCGGGTCGTCCCAGACCGGCAGCGACTGGACCATGCACGCCTTGCGGGCGGTCTGCCGGTCCAGGTGCAGGAAGGGGCGGCGGTAGCGGCCGTCGGCCCCCGAGACCGCAGCCATTCCGGACAGGGAGCGGATGCCGGAGCCGCGGGCGAGGCCGAGCAGGACCGTCTCCGCCTGGTCGTCGCGGGTGTGGCCGAGGAGGATCGCGGTGGCGCCATGGTGCTCGGCGGCGGAGTCCAGGGCGGCGTACCGGGCGTCGCGGGCGGCGGCCTCGGGGCCTCCGTCGCGGCCGACGGTGACGGCGATGGACTCGGCCGGGGCGAGCCCCAGCTCGGTGAGGCGCAGCACGACTTCGTCGGCGCGCAGGTCGGAGCCGGGCTGCAGACCGTGGTCGACGGTGATGCCACCGGCGCGGATGCCGAGTTTGGGGGCTTCGAAGGCGAGGGCGGAGGCGAGCGCCATGGAGTCGGCGCCGCCGGAGCACGCGACGAGCACGAGCGGCGCGGGGGGCGCCTCACCGCCCGGTCGCGGCAGGGAGCTCGCGGGATGCCCGTCGTGTGTGGACCGGGCGGGCGCGGGCATGCTGCGTCGTGTCCCGGGCGCGGGTACGCGCTCCGCGTCGGGCGCGCAGGGGCGCGCGGCACCGCGTGCGGGCGTACGCCGGGTGTCGGGGGTGGGCGGTTGCTCGGTCAGGATGTCGTGGAGTACGCGGCGGACCGCCAGGCGTATCGCCGCGACCGCAGGATGGGGACCCATGTCCGGTTCCCTTCATGAAGTTTTCGGGGGGTTAGCCCGGGATCGGTCACTCAGAGTGTGTCGATGGTGACAGAACCGGGGCGTTCCCCGAGCATTGCACGCCTACCCATGCCCCACGGTCCCTCGGACGGGTGATTGGAGGGGCGTTTGCCTGCCATCGGCCGGATTCCTTTCACGACCGTCCCGTAGGGTTCACGACTCCGCCTTGCGGTGCACCCGCGCGACCCAGTCCGCCGGTTTGGCGATCTCCGCCTTGGTCGGGAGGGTGTTCGGAGAGGTCCACACACGGTTGAAGCCGTCCATGCCGACCTCGTCGACGACCGCCCGCACGAACCGCTCGCCGTCCCTGTACTGCCTGAGTTTGGCGTCCAGGCCGAGCAGCTTGCGCAGGGCGAGGTCCAGCCGGGAGGCGCCCCTGGCGCGGCGCTGCTGGAACTTCTCGCGGATCTCGGCGACGGAGGGGACCACGGCGGGTCCGACGCCGTCCATCACGAAGTCGGCGTGTCCCTCCAGGAGGGACATGACGGCGGTGAGCCTGCCGAGGATCTCCCGCTGCGCTGGCGTCTGGACGATTTCCACGAGGGAACGGCCGCCGTCGTCCTCCTCGGTGTCGGGGCGGGAGCCGGCGAGCGACTGGGCGGCTTCCCGGATGCGTTCCAGGACGGTCATGGGGTCGACTTCGGTCTCCCCCAAGAAAGACTGGATTTCGCCCTCCAGGTGGTCGCGCAGCCAGGGCACGGCCGTGAACTGGGTGCGGTGCGTCTCCTCGTGGAGGCACACCCACAGGCGGAAGTCGTGCGGCTGGACGTCGAGTTCGCGCTCCACGTGCACGATGTTCGGGGCGACCAGCAGCAGCCTGCCGCCGCCGTTGCCCGAGCCGGTGGGGCCTCCGGCGGGCAGGTCCCGCGTCGCGGGGGCGAACGTCTCGTACTGCCCGAGGACCCTCGACGACAGGAACGACAGCAGCATGCCCAGCTCGACGCCGGTGACCTTGCCGCCGACGGCGCCGAGGACGGCTCCGCCCGGGGAGCTGCCACGCCGTTCCTGCATCTTGTCCAGAAGGGGCTTGAGGATCTCCCGGAACCCGGCGACGTTCGCCCGTACCCAGCCGGGGCGGTCGACGACGAGGACAGGGGTGTCGTGCACGACGTCGTCACCCATACGGGTAAAGCCCCGGACGTGTTCCTCCGAGGCCTTGGCGTGCCGGCGCAGCTCCGCGACGATGGCGCGGGCCTCGTCGCGGCTCACCTCGGGGCCCGGCCGCACGAGTCGGGTCGCGGTCGCCACCGCGAGATTCCAGTCGACCATCCCAGTAGATGCAGCACCACCGATGCTCGTCATGCGTCAACCGTACGTGAGCGGGTCCGGCTGCGGTTAGGGGTACGGCGCCGTATGCCCCCCGGGCGAGGGGCCGGTGGTGCTCCTGGTGCTCGCGGGTCGGGCGGGTCGCGCTCTCCCGGCGTGCGGCTACCGGCAGCCGCACGCCGCCAGTGCCGTCGCCGTGCGGTCCAACGCCGCCCGCGCCTCCAGGGGGTTCGGGGGGTGGGCCTCGTCGGAGGTCAGGAAGGCGAAGGCCAGGAGCCGGCCGTCCTTGTCGACGACGGTGCCGGCGAGGGTGTTGACGCCGGTCAGGGTGCCGGTCTTGGCCCGGACGACGCCGGTGGCGGTGGGGGCGTCGGCGTACCGGGTGCTGAGGGTGCCGGTGAAACCGGCGACGGGCAGGCCGGTGAGGACCGAACGGAGTTCGGGGTGGGCCGGGTCCCCGGCCTTGGCCAGCAGGGCGGCGAGCAGGTCGGCGGAGAGCTTGTCGGCGCGGTTCAGACCGCTGCCGTCCGCGAACTGCGCACCGGACAGCGGGAGTCCCAGCTTCTTCAGCTGGGCACGGATCGCCTTCGCGTCGCCTTCGAAGCTGGGTTCCTCGCCGGTGGCGATGGCCACCTGGCGGGCCAGCGCCTCCGCGATGTCGTTGTCGCTGTTGGTCAGCATCCGCTCGACCAGGGCGGACAGCGGCGGCGAGGAGACGGAGGCGAGGGCCTGCGAGCGGCTCGTCGCCTTCGAGGGGCCGGGCGATGTCGTCTTGATGCCGGAGTCGTGGAGCAGGTCCGCGAACTTCCGCGCGGCGTCCGCCGCCGGGTCCGGGGCGCGCCCGGCCGTCCCGCTGGTCGTGTCGTTCTGGCGGCCCTCGTCGGCCATCAGGGCGGTGACCTTCGCGATGTTCTCGTTGACGCCGATGGGGTGAAGGTCGGGGCCGGTGTACAGCGAGGTGTCGTAGGAGAGCGTCACGTGGTCCATGTGACGGGCCTTCAGGGCGGTGGCCGTCTTCTCGGCGAGGGTGCGCAGGTCCGCCCAGCCGTCGGCGGGCTTGCGGGCGGTCAGCGTCGGGTCGCCTCCTCCGACGAGCACGAGCTCCTTGGTGTCGGGCTCGAGGACCGTACGCGTCCGGATGCGGTGGTCGGGGCCCGGTGCCGTGAGGGCGGCGACGGCGGTGGCGATCTTCGTGGTGGAGGCGGGTGTCTGGACCTCTTCGGCGCCCTTGCCGTAGAGCCGCTTGCCGGTCGCCACGTCGACCACGACGGCGGTGCGCAGCGAGCCGAGGACGGGGTTGTCCAGGAGCGGGTCGAGGACGTCCTTGAGGGCCTTCTCGGCGGGCGCGGGCACGGCGCCCGCCGAGCCGCCGAGTCCGGCCAGGACGGAGGCGGCGCTGGGCGCGGGCCGGGGTGACGTTCGGGGCGTACGGGATTTACGTGCGTGATCTGTGCCACCCTCCGGCTCCCGCGATGCGGCCCAGTCGCGCTCGGCCGTACGCTGACCGGTGGAGTCCCAGGGACCGGCCGCGGTCACCGCCCCGGCCGCGAGGGCCAGGCCCACGGTGGCGGCGACGGCCGTGAGCTGCGGTGTCGTGAACCGAACGGCACGTGGCCGCATGGCTTGGGTGACCCGCGCCACACGCGGTTTCACCGTCCGCGCGACCCGCACCACATGCGGTCTCGCGGCCCGCCAAGCCCTCAGCTCTGGCACGACCACCAGCCCCTTTCGCGATCACCCACCTGCGTGAGGGACACTTAACCACCAGAACTATGTGCTGATCATGGAGGAGCCACCGGTGGAGTTCGACGTCACGATCGAGATTCCGAAGGGTTCACGGAACAAGTACGAGGTGGACCACGAGACCGGTCGGATCCGTCTGGACCGTCGACTCTTCACCTCGACCAGCTACCCGGCCGACTACGGCTTCGTCGAGAACACTCTCGGCGAGGACGGCGACCCGCTGGACGCCCTGGTCATCCTGGACGAGCCGACCTTCCCGGGTTGCCTCATCCAGTGCCGCACCATCGGCATGTTCCGTATGACGGACGAGGCCGGCGGCGACGACAAGCTGCTGTGCGTCCCGGCGCACGACCCGCGTGTGGAGCACCTGCGCGACATCCACCACGTGTCGGAGTTCGACCGCCTGGAGATCCAGCACTTCTTCGAGGTCTACAAGGACCTGGAGCCGGGCAAGTCCGTCGAGGGCGCCAACTGGGTCGGCCGCACCGAGGCCGAGGCCGAGATCGAGCGTTCCTACAAGCGCCTCAAGGATCAGGGCGGTCACTGACCTCCCCCTCGGGTGGTCAGCGACCTCCCTCGCTTCCGAACGGGCCGCGCGATCCCTATGGGGGTCGCGCGGCCCGTTCGTGTATCCGTACGCATACTGAGGCATACGGAAGGCAAGTAGGAGAACCACACGGACGCGAAAGGCGAGGCTGGAGTTGGTGGCGGACCCGGAAGCGGAAGACCGCAAGCCGCAGTCGGACGAGGCGAGGAGTGCTTTCAGCCCGCCCGCCGGTGTGGCGGCGCCGGGACCGGCGGTGGCCGACGAGGAGTCGTCGACGACATCGGAGTTCGCGCTCCCCGATGGCCTCGACGCTCTGCAGCCGCCCGGGCCGGAGCAGGAGGGCTCGGCGTTCAGCACTCCGCGCACCTACAGCGCCAGGCAGGCGCCGCCCGCCTTCACACCGGCGACCGGCATCCCGCTGGTCAGCCTGACCAAGGACGCGCCGTGGCAGGACCGGATGCGCACGATGCTGCGCATGCCGGTGACCGAGCGGCCCGCGCCCGAACCGGTGCACAAGGAGGACGACTCGGGGCCCGCCGTCCCGCGCGTGCTCGACCTGACCCTGCGCATCGGCGAGCTGCTGCTCGCGGGCGGTGAGGGCGCCGAGGACGTGGAGACGGCGATGTTCGCCGTCTGCCGCTCCTACGGGCTGGACCGCTGCGAGCCGAACGTCACCTTCACCCTGCTGTCGATCTCGCACCAGCCGTCCCTGGTGGACGACCCGGTGACGGCGTCACGGACCGTACGCCGCCGGGGCACCGACTACACGCGCCTGGGGGCCGTCTACCGACTCGTCGACGACCTGAGCGACCCGGAGACCGCGATCTCGCTGGAGGAGGCCTACGGGCGCCTCGCGGAGATCCGGCGCAACCGGCACCCGTATCCCGGCTGGGTGCTGACCGCCTCCGGCGGGCTGCTCGCCGGCGCGGCCTCCGTCCTCGTCGGCGGCGACGCGATCGTGTTCGTCGCCGCGGCGCTCGGCGCGATGCTGGGCGACCGGCTCGCGTGGCTGTGCGCGGGGCGCGGGCTGCCGGAGTTCTACCAGTTCACGGTGGCCGCGATGCCGCCCGCCGCGATAGGGGTCGCGCTCACGCTGGCGCACGTGGATGTGAACGCCTCCGCGGTGATCACCGGTGGGCTCTTCGCGCTGCTGCCGGGGCGGGCACTCGTCGCGGGGGTGCAGGACGGGCTGACCGGCTTCTACATCACCGCGTCCGCGCGGCTGCTCGAAGTCATGTACTTCTTCGTGGGGATCGTCTCCGGCGTCCTGCTGGTGCTCTATTTCGGCGTGAAACTGGGTACGCAGCTCAACCCGGACGCGGGGCTGAGCCTCTCCGAGCGGCCGGTGCTCCAGATCGCCGCTTCCATGCTGCTGTCGCTCACCTTCGCGATCCTGCTCCAGCAGGAACGGTCGACCGTCCTCGCGGTGACCCTCAACGGCGGCGTGGCCTGGTCGGTGTACGGGGCGATGCACTACGCGGGCGGGATCTCGCCGGTGGCCTCCACGGCCGTCGCCGCGGGCCTGGTGGGTCTCTTCGGGCAGCTGCTCTCGCGCTACCGGTTCGCGTCCGCGCTGCCGTACACGACGGCCGCGATCGGGCCCCTGCTGCCCGGTTCGGCGACCTACTTCGGTCTGCTGTCGATCGCCCAGAACGAGGTCGACAAGGGCCTGGTGTCGCTCACCAAGGCGGCGGCCCTCGCCATGGCCATCGCGATCGGCGTGAACCTGGGTTCGGAGATCTCGCGGCTGTTCCTGCGCCTGCCGGGCGGCTCCGCAGGCGGGCGGCGGGCCGCCAAGCGGACACGCGGGTTCTGAGGACCGGCCCCGGGAGGACCGGCCCGGGACGCCGGTCGAGGGACGTCGGGCCATCCGGGGGCGGGAGCCTCAGTTCTGCGCGGGGCCCTGGCCGTAGCGGTACTGCTCCGAGCCGTACTGCTGCTGCGGGTGGCCCTGGGGCTGCTGCTGGGGCGGGTAGGTCCGGCCCTGGTCGTAGCCCTGGTCGTAGCCCTGCTGGTAACCCTGGTCGTACTGCTGGTCGTAGCCGTAGCCCTGGTCCGAGCCGTACGGCTGCTGGTACGGCTCCTGGTGCTGCTGCTGGTGCGGGTAGCCGTTGCCCTGCTGGCCCTGCTGGCCCTGCTGGCCCTGGTGGTTGCCCTGATGGCCGTAGCCCTGGCCGTGGCTCCCGCCCTGGTTCCCGTACGCGTCGTGTCCCTGGTTCCCGTGGTTCCCGTACGACCCGTCGTGACCCTGGTGGCCGTACGACTGGCCGTGGCCCTGGTAGCCGTACGACGAGTCCTGGCCCTCCTGGACCGGCGGAACGCGCAGCGGCCTGGTCGCGTCGTCCATGACGGGCGCGGCGGGGCGGGTGCGGTCGGCCGCGGGCTGGGCCGGGACGGACTCCTGGGGCGGGTTCTTCTTGGCCTGGGAACGGGCGCGCAGGAACTCGATGATGATCGGGACCACCGAGACGAGGACGATCAGGATCAGGATCGCCTCGATGTTCTTGTTCACGAAGTCGATCCCGCCGAGCCAGGAACCGAGCAGCGTGACGCCCGCGCCCCACAGGATGCCGCCGATGATGTTGAAGATGAGGAAGGGCCGGTACTTCATGCCGCTGACGCCGGCGATGATCGGCGTGAACGTGCGCACGATGGGCACGAAGCGGGCCAGCACCAGGGACTTGGGCCCGTACTTCTCGAAGAACTCGTGGGCCTTGACCACGTTCTCCTGCTTGAAGAGGCGGGAGTTCGGGCGGGTGAAGAGCGAGGGTCCGACCTTCTTGCCGAAGAGGTAGCCCGCCTGGTCGCCGAGGATCGCGGCGAGGCAGATCAGCGGGATCGCCGCCCACAGCGGGAAGTCCATGGTGCCCGCGGTGATCAGCAGACCGCAGGTGAACAGCAGCGAGTCGCCCGGCAGGAAGAAGCCGATGAGCAGGCCGGACTCGGCGAAGACGATGAGCAGCAGGCCCCAGATGCCGAAGTTGTCCAGGAGCGTGTTCGGATCCAGCCAGCTGGGACCGAGGGCAAGCGTCGTCACGGTTCCGGGCTCCTGAGGGGTGAAGGGAGGTACGGCGGTCCTGTACGGCCGACCAAAGCTATCAACGCAATGTGTCCACGCCAGGTTCCACCCGTGACTCCAGGATGCACTGTGCGGCGACTGGGACAAAGCTGTGAGCCATGGGCATCGATGAATACGGCGGCGGCCAGGGTCCCCACGCGGACGTCCTGGTCGTGACGACGAACGACGTACCCGGCCATCGCGTCGAGCAGGTCATCGGAGAGGTCTTCGGCCTCACCGTGCGCTCGCGCCATCTGGGCAGCCAGATCGGCGCGGGTCTGAAGTCGATGATCGGCGGTGAGCTCAAGGGGCTCACCAAGACGCTGGTGGAGACCCGCAACCAGGCCATGGAGCGGCTTGTGGAGCAGGCACGCGCGCGGGGCGCCAACGGCGTGCTCATGTTCCGCTTCGACGTCTCCGAGGCGGCGGACGTGGGCACGGAGGTGTGCGCCTACGGCACGGCCGTGGTCCTGGTGAAGGAGTAGCGCGTACCGGTAGGGGGCGCCCGCAATTGCGGACGCCCCTTACCGGCGCCGACGGCACCTCCCCCGCGCGGGCGGCACGGCGGGGCACGCCTGCGCGGGGCGGCGCCCGACCGGGCCGGCGCCCGTCGCCGTCACGGACGCCTTCCGGGTCAGGCTTCCCGGGAGTGCCGGGTGGCGTTCGCCGTGATCGCGTCCCTCAGGTGCTCGGCCAGCCCCGGCCGCATGGAGTCGTAGAACTCCTTGAACCGCTCGTCGGCCACGTACATGTCGCCGAGCCCCTGGTGGATCTCGTAGGTGCACGCGTAGAACCACCGGGTGATGGGCAGCCGGTGCTCCTCGGCCATGTCCATGACCCGCTCGCCGTCCGGCAGCTCGCCGGCCTCCATCAGGGCGTCGTACCGCTCTCCCCAGGAGGCCACCTCGGCCTGCATGCGCTTCCAGTCGTCCTTGGTGTAGCGGGCGGCGCGGCGCTGCGACTCGGCGTACGTATCCGTGCCGCCCCAGCGGCGCTCGGCCTCCTCCGCGTGCGCCTCCGGGTCCTTGTCCCCGAAGACCTCGAACTTCTCCTCGGGCGTGAGGTTGATGCCCATCGTGCGTGCCTCCATGGCGTGCTCCACGGCCGCGGCCATCTTCTGCAGCTTCTCGATCCGGGCGGTCAGCAGGTCGTGCTGGCGGCGCAGATGCGCGCGCGGGTCCGCTTCCGGGTCGTCGAGCAGGGCGGCGACCTCGTCGAGCGGGAAGCCGAGCTCCCGGTAGAACAGGATCTGCTGCAGCCGGTCGAGGTCGGCGTCGTTGTAGCGCCGGTGACCCGCATGGCTGCGTTCGCCGGGCGCGAGGAGACCGATCTCGTCGTAGTGGTGCAGGGTGCGCACCGTGACGCCGGCGAATCCGGCGACCTGGCCCACTGGGTAGCTCACTTCCGCTCCTTCCTCGTTACGCCCTTCACGATGAGGCCTGACGTGACGTGAGGTGCAAGCCCGGAATTCGGGGGTCCGGCGCGAACGCCCGGGATGTTATGTCCGTTTCGCACGTTTAGGGTGAGCCCGTGACCCACGACGCGGCTCCCCCGGGACCGGCCCCCGCCCGGGCGAGGCCCGCACGGACACTGCTGCCGCTGTTCCTCCCGGCCGTGGCCGTCGGAGCGGTCTCGAGCCTCCTCTACGTGGGTGTGAGCAAGCTCGCCGACCAGCTCAAGGACGTGTTGTGGAAGGACCTCCCGGACGCGCTCGGCATCGGCGGGTACTCCTCCCTCTGGATGATCGTCATGCTCACCAGCACCGGCATCCTGGTCGGTCTGGTGGTGTGGAAGGCGCCGGGGCACGCGGGCCCCGACCCGGCCACCGTGGGGCTCCAGGCGGAGCCGATGGCCCCCTTCATCCTGCCCGGGCTGCTGGTGGCGACCGCGCTGATGCTGGCGGGCGGCCCGAGCCTCGGCCCCGAGAACCCGATCATCGCCACCAACGTCGCGCTGGCGTTCTGGGCGGGCCGCAGGTTCGCGCCCGCGGCACCCGGCGCGCTGTGGGTGATGCTGGCCGAGGCGGGGACGATCGGCGCCCTGTTCGGCACGCCGGTCGCGGCGGCCCTGGTCATCTCCGAAGCGCTCGCAGGACGGCAGATGAAGGGCCTGCTGTGGGACAACCTCTTCGCGCCGCTGACGGCGGCGTCGGTGGGCTCGATGACCACGGCGCTGATCGGCCATCCCAGCTTCGACCTGGATCTGCCCCCGCTCGGTGATCCCGGCTGGGCCGATGTGCTGTCCGCGCTGGTGATCGCCTCCGCCGCGGCGGTGCTCGGCATGGCCGCGGTCTACCTCTTCCCCTACGCCCACAAGGCCTTCTCGCTCCTGCGCCACCCCATGCTGGCCCTGCCCGTCGGCGGGCTCGTCCTCGGTCTGCTGGGTTGCCTGGGCGGCCCGCTGACGCTGTTCAAGGGCCTGGACCAGGTCGCCGAGATCGCCCGGCACCCGGACGACTATTCGGCGGGCCGGTACGCGCTGATGGCCGTGGTGAAGCTCGCCGCGCTGGTCGTCGCGGCGTCCTGCGGGTTCCGGGGCGGCCGGATCTTCCCGGCCGTCTTCGTCGGCGCCGCGTTCGGCCTGTGCGCCCACGCGCTCGTGCCCTCGGTCCCGTCGTCGCTGGGCCTGGCCGCCGGAGTGCTGGGCACGCTCCTCGCGATCACTCGGCAGGGCTGGGTGAGCCTCTTCACGGCCGCCGTCCTGGTGTCCTCGCCCACGATCATCGCCCTGCTCTGCATCGCCTCGCTGCCGGCCTGGCTGCTGGTGACCGGACGGCCCCAGATGCAACTGCACGAGGACGGAAGTCCGCTCCGATGAACCACCGGAGAACCGCATCCCCGATGAACCACCGGGAACCCCACATCCGATGAACCAAGGGGACGCCCCGTCCCGCTGAACCGTTGGGAGAAGCCCATGCCGCTCCATCAGGGCCACCAGACGCCCGATGAACGCCCGATGTCCGTCAACCCGTTCTACGGCGAGACCAATCCGGTCAGCGGCATGATCGAGGCACCGCCGAAGCACCGGCTCCCCGACGGCCCGCTGCCGCCCACGACGGCACTCCAGATCGTCCACGACGAGCTCATGCTGGACGGGAACTCCCGGCTGAACCTGGCCACGTTCGTCACCACCTGGATGGAACCGCAGGCCGGGATCCTGATGGCGGAGTGCCGGGACAAGAACATGATCGACAAGGACGAGTACCCCCGCACGGCCGAGCTGGAGCGGCGCTGCGTGGCCATGCTCGCCGACCTGTGGAACGCGCCGGACCCGTCCGCCGCGGTGGGCTGTTCCACCACCGGTTCGAGCGAGGCGTGCATGCTCGCCGGCATGGCGCTCAAGCGGCGCTGGGCGCAGCGCAACGCTGACCGCTACCCGGGTGCGCGGCCCAACTTGGTCATGGGCGTGAACGTCCAGGTGTGCTGGGAGAAGTTCTGCAACTTCTGGGAGGTCGAGGCCCGACAGATCCCCATGGAGGGCAACCGGTTCCACCTCGACCCCGAGGCGGCGGCCGAGCTGTGCGACGAGAACACCATCGGCGTCGTCGGCATCCTCGGCTCCACCTTCGACGGGTCGTACGAGCCGATCCAGGAGCTGTGCGCGGCACTGGACCGGCTCCAGGAGCGCACGGGCCTGGACATCCCGGTCCATGTCGACGGCGCGTCCGGGGCGATGGTCGCGCCCTTCATCGACGAGGACCTGGTCTGGGACTTCCGGCTGCCCCGGGTCTCGTCGATCAACACCTCGGGGCACAAGTACGGCCTGGTCTACCCGGGTGTCGGCTGGGCGCTGTGGCGGACGGCCGCGGAACTGCCCGAGGAACTGGTCTTCCGGGTGAACTACCTGGGCGGCGACATGCCGACCTTCGCCCTCAACTTCTCGCGCCCGGGAGCCCAGGTCGTCGCTCAGTACTACACGTTCCTGCGGCTGGGCCGGGCCGGCTACCGGGCGGTGCAGCAGACGACCCGGGAGGTGGCCCGCGCGCTGGCCGAACGCATCGACTGTCTGGGCGACTTCCGGCTCATCACCCGGGGCGACGAGTTGCCGGTGTTCGCCTTCACGACGGCGCCCGAGGTGACCGCGTACGACGTCTTCGACGTGTCCCGGAGGATGCGCGAGAGCGGCTGGCTGCTGCCCGCGTACACGTTCCCCGAGAACCGCGAGGACCTGTCCGTGCTGCGCGTGGTGTGCCGCAACGGTTTCACCTCCGACCTCGCCGACCTCTTCGTCGAGGACCTGAGCCGGCTGCTGCCCGAACTGCGCCTCCAGCCGCATCCGATGACCCACGACAAGGGGGCGGCGACGAGCTTCCATCACTAGGGGCTGTGGTCCGGGCCGCGGTCGGCGCTCCGGGGGAGCGGCGGGTGCCCGCCCGGCCTCGCGGCGCCGGGCGGGCGAGGTGTTCCGCTAGTGGCTCAGGCGGGCGAATCGCCGGACCGCCAGAGGGAAGAAGACCGCGAGCAGGGCAAGGGGCCAGAGAACCGCCGCCCCGATGTGACCCGGCTCCCCGCCCGGTCCGCCGAACAGGTCGCGCACGGCCGTCGCCGTCTGGGACATCGGGTTCCATGCGACGACCGTGCCCAGCCAGCCGGGCATGGAGTCGGGGACGGCGAAGGCGTTGGACAGGAAGCCGACGGGCCAGACCAGGATCTGCACGGCCTGCACCATCTCCGGCTTCCCGGCCACCATCGCCAGGTGGATGCCGATCCACAGCATCGCGAAGCGGAAGAGCAGGAGCAGGCCCATCGCTGCGAGGAACGCGCCGGGCGTGCTGTCGGCGCGCCAGCCGATCGCGTACCCGACCCCGGTCAGCACGGCCAGGCCCACGGCCGACTGGAGCATGTCGGCGGCCGAACGGCCCACCAGGACCGCGCCGTTGGCCATCGGCATGGAGCGGAAACGGTCGATGACGCCCTTGTTGAGGTCCTGGGTGACGGCCAGCATCGTGCCCTCCAGACCGAAGGCCATGGTCAGGGCAAGCATCCCCGGCACCAGGTAGTCGACGTAGTCGCCCTCGACCCCCCGGCCGCCGCCGACGAGGTAGCCGAACATCAGGAGCAGCATCACGGGGAAGACCAGGCCGACGGCGACCTGGACCGGTTGCCGTGCCCAGTGGGCGAGTTCGCGGCGGGTCATGGTCCAGCAGTCGGAGAGGAGACGGCCGCCCTCACGCTGTCCCCGGGGTTCCCCGTGCCGCCAAGGACCCCGGTTCCTTGCGCGGTTGGTGTCGTACGTCGTGCTCACACGGCCTCCTTCACTCGCTGCTCGTCTCCGGTGAGGTGCAGGAACACCTCGTCGAGTGTCGGCCGCCGCAGCGCGATGTCCTCCGCCTCGATCCCGGCCTCCTCCAGGGCGCGTACGACCGCGGCGAGGGCCGCCATGCGGTCGGTGACCGGGGCGCTCAGCAGCCGGCGGTCCGTGTCGACCGAGACGCCCTCCCCGGGGAACGGCAGCAGGGCCACGGCGGCGCCCAGCAGTCCCGCGTCGCGCAGCACCACGTCGATGCGGTCGCCGCCCGTCCGGGACTTCAGTTCGTCCGCCGTGCCGTCCGCGATGACGCGTCCGCGGTCGACGACCGAGATGCGGTCGGCGAGCTGGTCCGCCTCCTCCAGGTACTGCGTGGTGAGCAGCACCGTCGTGCCGCCGCCGACCAGGGAGCGCACCGCGGCCCACACCTCGGCCCGGCCGCGCGGGTCGAGCCCGGTCGTCGGTTCGTCCAGGAACAGCACCTCGGGGTCGGTGATGAGGGAGGCGGCCAGGTCCAGGCGGCGCCGCATGCCGCCGCTGTACGCGCGGACCGCCTTGCGGCCGGTGTCGGCGAGGCCGAAGCGTTCCAGGAGCTCACCGGCCCGCTCGCGCGCGGCGCGGGCGCCCAGGTGGTGGAGGCGCCCGAACATCTCCAGGTTCTGCCGGCCGCCGAGTTCCTCGTCGAGCGCGGCGTGCTGGCCGAGCAGGCCGATGCGTGACCGCACCCGGCGGGCCTCGCGCACCAGGTCGTGCCCGGCGACCTCCACCCGGCCGCTGTCCGGCCGCAGCAGGGTGGACAGGACCCTGACCAGGGTCGTCTTGCCCGCGCCGTTGGGGCCGAGCACCCCGTGCACCGTGCCGTACCCGACCCGCAGGTCCAGTCCGTCCAGCGCGTGTCTGTCCCCGTACCGCTTGCGTACGCCTTCGGCGACGATCGCCTCGGTCATCCCGCTCCCTCCGCTCCGGCAGCCCGCTCCCGGCCCACTGCCCGGAAGCAGTATTCAAACTTGACTACTGCCATGTCGCGGAGGGTATGCCCGGCCGGAGCATTAGTCAAACTTGATGAGTGTGCGGCTGTGCGCGGCTCAGCGCGCGTCCTCGGGGTGCCGCTCCCCCGTCGCGTACGGGTTGTCCTCGCCCTCCCCGAGGATGCCGACGAACGCCTCGCCCTCCCCGGCGAAGGTGTACGCACCGCCCTCGACGCGGGCGATCAGGCCGCGCGTCCACGCGGCGTCCGCGTCGGCGGTGTGGACCCAGAGGTTCATGATCTCGCCGATGTGGCCGAGCTGCTCGGGGCCGTCCTCGGGCACGTAGTGCTCGGTGACGGACGCCCGCCACTCCTCGATCCCGCGGATCCGCTCCTTCAGGAGGGCCACCGCCTCGCCCCTCGGCAGGTCGACGATGAAGCCGATGCCCGCCGACTGGACGTCCATCTTCTGGTCGTACGACGTCAGGGACTCGCGCAGCAGCGACAGGAACTCCTCGGTGCCCTTGTCCGTGATCTCGTACTCGGTGCGCGGCGGTCCGCCGGCCGTGGACGGCGCGATCTCGTGGGCGTGCAGCAGGCCCTGCTTGGCCATCTGCTTGAGCGCGTGATAGATCGAGCCGGGCTTGGCGTTGGACCACTCGTGCGCGCCCCAGTACTCCAGGTCGTTGCGCACCTGGTAGCCGTGGGCCCGCCCGTGCTGGCGGACCGCGCCGAGCACGAGGAGACGGATCGCTGACATCCGTCCAGCCTAGGGGGTGTCCGCGAAGCCCCGTCGTCCGGTCAGCTCCAGGATGTGCCCTGTTCCATCGCCACCAGCTCGAAGGCGGTCCTGCCGTCCAGGGACTCGCGGATGATGTCGGCGTGCCCGGCGTGGCGGGCCGTCTCGCGGATCAGATGCAGTGCCAGCCAGCGCATCGAGACGCGGCCCTCCGGCGGGAACCAGGGGTCGTTCGGGAGCGCGAAGGTGTCGTCGAGACTCGGCACCGAGCGCAGGAACGCCTCCGTCTCGGCGGCGACCTTCTCCCAGTACGCGAGCTGGGAGGCGACCGTCTCGCCCTCCGTGAGGACGAAGCACTCGTGCCAGTTCGACTCGTCCCGCTTCACCGCGGGCTGCTCCCCCTTGGCCCGTGCGACCCAGCCCTGCTCGACCTCGGCGACGTGCTTGAGCAGCCCGCCGAGCGAGAGTTCGCTGGCGCTCGGCCTGCTCGCCGCCTGCTCCTCGGTCAGCCCCAGCAGTGCCCGGCGGATGCCGCCGCGCTGCTCCTCCACGAAGGCGAGCAGTGCTCCGCGTTCGTCGCCCTGCTCCTCGGCTCGCACGTGCGTGACCATGACCGGCCGCCTTTCATCGGGTCCTGTTGCCTGACACCGATGACGCTACGGACCCTTGCGGTCAGTTTCTGTCCGCAAGGGTCCGGGGCGCGAAGGCGTGTCAGCAGGGCCTGCCGGGAAGGCGCGTCAGAAGGGGAAGAGGCTCCGCCCGTGCTGCACCGAGATCCACTTCGTCGTGGTGAAGGCGTCGACCGTCGTCTCGCCGTTCAGGCGGCCGATGCCGGAGTGCTTCTCGCCGCCGAAGGGGACGAGGGGCTCGTCGTGGACGGTGCCGTCGTTGACGTGGAACATGCCGGTGTCGATCTGCTTGGCGAAGTTCACGCCGCGCTCGACGTCGGCCGTGTGGACGGCGCCGGAGAGGCCGTACGGGGTGTCGTTGACGATCCTGACCGCCTCCTCCTCGCCGTCGAACGGGACGAGGAAGACGACCGGGCCGAAGATCTCCTGCCGGAGCAGGCCCGAGTCGGCGGGGAGGCCGGTCAGGACGGAGGGCTCGACCAGGTTGTCGGTGGTCGAGCCGTGCAGCAGCGCGGTGGCACCCTCGGCGATCGCCTGCTCGACGGCACCCGAGAGCGCGTCCGCCTGCGAGGAGTTGATGACCGGGCCGATGACCGTCTGCGGGTCGCTCGGGTCACCGGTCTTCAGCGTCCTGACCTTGGCGACGAACTTCTCGGTGAACTCGGCCTCGATCGACCGGTCCACGAGGACACGGTTCGCGGCCATGCAGACCTGGCCCTGGTGGACGTAGCGGCTGAAGACCGCCGCGTCGACCGCGTAGTCGATGTCCGCGTCCTCCAGGACCACCAGGGCGCTGTTGCCGCCCAGTTCGAGCACCGAGCGCTTGAAGTTCGCGGCGCAGACCGTGGCCACGTGACGGCCGACCTTGTCGGAGCCGGTGAAGGAGATGACCTTCGGGACCGGGTGCTCGATGAAGGCGTCGCCGATCTCGGCGATGTCGGTGATGACGACGTTGAGGAGACCACCGGGCAGGCCCGCGTCCTCGAAGATCTTCGCGACCAGGGAACCGCCGACGATCGGGGTGTTCTGGTGCGGCTTCAGGACCACGCCGTTGCCGAGCGCGAGAGCCGGCGCGACGGACTTGATCGACAGCAGGAAGGGGAAGTTGAAGGGGCTGATGACACCCACGACGCCGACCGGGACGCGGTAGAGGCGGTTCTCCTTGCCGTCGACCGGCGAGGGGATGATCTTCCCTTCGGGGCGCAGCGCCAGCTGGACCGACTCGCGCAGGAACTCCCGGACGAGGTGCAGCTCGAAGGCCGCCTTGAGGCGGGTGCCGCCGAGCTCGGCGATGATGACCTCGGCGATCTCCGCCTCGCGCTCGTCGATGAGGGCGAGTGCCTTCTCGAAGACCGCACGCCGCGCGTACGCGTTCGTCGCGCCCCACTTCTTCTGGGCGCGCTCGGCGGCGCGGTAGGCGTCATCGACCTCTTCGACCGTGGCTATCGTGATCGACGCCAGCTTCTCGCCGTCGTACGGGTTGAAGTCGATGATGTCCCAGGAGCCCGTTCCCGGGCGCCACTCGCCGTCGATGTACTGCTGGGCCAGGTCGGTGAAGTAGGACGACATGTGCTCCCTCAATCCCTGTGCTGCCGAGGCAGTCCTGGCCCGGGTCAGCAGACATCCGATCACGGTCTGATCACACGTCATCGTACTTGTGTTTCAAGGGAGTTGAAGAAGGCCTGGGAAGTCTGTGGGGACTCTCAGGACAGCTGGAGCAGCCCCCGCAGGAGATCGCGGCTCTCGGACGGCCCGGGGCTGTCCTGCTGCAGCTGCTTGAGCGCGCTCTCGTACTGGGTGACGTCCTCGCGCTTGTCCAGGTAGAGCGCGCTGGTGAGCTGCTCCAGATAGACGACGTCCGACAGGTCGGACTCCGGGAAGCTCAGGATGGTGAAGGAACCGCTCTCGCCGGAGTGCCCGCCGAAGCTGAACGGCATGACCTGAAGCCGTACGTTGGGCTGCTCCGAGACCTCGATCAGATGCTGGAGCTGTCCGCGCATCACCTCGCGGTCGCCGTACGGGCGGCGCAGCGCGGCCTCGTCGAGGACGATGTGGAACTCGGGGGCGTTCTCCGAGACGAGATACTTCTGGCGCTCCAGCCGTAGGGCCACACGCCGGTCGACGTCGGCGGCGGAGGCGCCCTTCATCCCGCGCCGGACGACCGCGTGGGCGTACGCCTCGGTCTGCAACAGGCCGTGCACGAACTGCACTTCGTACACCCGGATCAGGTGGGCCGCGCCCTCGAGGCCGACGTAGGTGGGGAACCAGCTGGGCAGGACGTCGGAGTAACTGTGCCACCAGCCCGCGACGTTGGCCTCTTTGGCGAGCGAGACCAGGGAGGTGCGCTCGGCCTCGTCGTTGATGCCGTAGAGCGTCAGCAGATCCTCGACGTCGCGCGTCTTGAAGCTCACCCTTCCCAACTCCATGCGACTGATCTTCGATTCGGAGGCGCGGATCGAGTAACCGGCCGCTTCACGGGTGATGCCACGCGCCTCACGCAGGCGCCGCAGATGTGACCCCAGCAGCATGCGCCGCACCACCGAGCCGCTCGACTCACCAGCGCTCACGTTCGTCAGCCTCCCCAACCGTCTTCCAGACGCCGAAGTCTGCCACTAAAACACTTCAAGCTGTACTCGTTCGGTTACGGAAACGGAAAGTAGCCAAAGGAGCCGCACAGGAAAGGATCAGTACGGGGTCAACAACTGGGAATAAGGTGACAGAAGAAATGAGTAAGAAGTAGGAGAGGAAGGTCCAATTCGGGCGCGTGCACGTGCATCTGCCCTTGCATCTGCTGTACGCATTCGGAACCATGGTCCCCGCGCCACCGCTGCATCGCAACGACCGCGAACACCCGGGAGTGCCTCGCATGGGGACGAATGGATCGACCATGCTCGAACCCTTACGGCAGGGACTTCCGCCTCTCGATCCCGCGGCCGTGTCCAGCGCCGCCTCGTGCGCCTTGCCCGCCCGCTACGAAGCGGTGCGCGAGGCCCGGCAGTTCACCCGCGGCACGCTGGACCAGTGGGAGATAGGCGACCGTTTCGACGACGTCTGTCTGGTGGTCTCCGAACTCGTCACCAACGCCCTGCGGCACGCGCTGCCCTCGGACACGCCCCGCAAGGACGACCAAGGGCCGCCCGTACGGCTGCACTTGATGCGGTGGACCTCGCGTCTGGTGTGCGCGGTGCGCGACCCCAGCCATGACAGTCCGGTGGCCGGCGACTCGGACGACTTCTCTGCGGAGTCGGGGCGCGGCCTCTTCCTGGTCGACTCGTTCTCCGACAGCTGGGGCTGGCACCCGCTCGCCGGAACACTCAGCGGCAAGGTCGTGTGGGCGTTGTTCCGGCTGGGACCGCAGCCCCCGGCCGCGCTCCCCTCCGAATGACGAACCGCGGCGCTTTTCGGCGCCGCGGTTCTACGCGCGTTACTGAACGGCGAGTGAGGTTTGTCCTCGATTGACGCCGACGTGCCCGCCGACATTCCCGGCGCCGGCACCGCTGCGGCCCGCACCCCTGCGGCCGACTCGCCCGAAACGGCCCGCGACCACGGCCGTCAGCCCGCGATCAGATGATCGAACTCGCCGTCCTTGATGCCCAGCAGCATCGCCTCGATCTCGGCACGTGTGTAGACGAGCGCGGGCCCCTCGGGGAACCGCGAATTCCGCACGGCCACGTCGCCACCGGGCAACCGCGCGAACTCCACGCAGGAACCCTGTGAGTTGCTGTGCCGACTCTTCTGCCAGGCGACGCCGTTCAGCTCGGTCGCGGCCATGCCGTTGTACACGTCTTCAGCCATGCCGTCGTACACGTCATCCACGTCGAACACGTCGTGGTCCACAGGTCGCTCCCCGGTCGTGCAGTGGCTGAGGTGGCCATAGATGCAGTAGTCAACTGACTCGGATCATAGCTCTGTTCATGTGCAGATGCATGGGCAGATGCACGTGCACGCGGGGTAGGCCTGCGGTTACAGCTTTTACCGGCACTTGACTACCGGCTGTCGTCCGCCCGACTACGGCCTGCAGCTCACCGAATTGCGGAACGGACTACATCCGGTCCAGCGCATTCCCCAGAGCTCGCATCACATGCGACCTCCAGCCCCCGTCCATGATCTTCCGCGCCATCATCTGTGCGGGATCGTCCGGATCGAATCCCTCGTGTACTAGGAAGAGACGCGTACCGCGCCCTTCCTGTTCCAGTGTCCAAGTAATGGTCCACTCGGCGGGACGGGAGGGGTCCGCGTCCGCCCACCGGACGCTCAGCATCCGCTCCCGCTCATAGGCGAGAACGCGCACGTCGACGGTGCCGGAGAAGTTCGTGTTGGGGCGCGGGACCGCGGTCAGTGCGTACCGGTGGCCGACCTCGAGCCGGAAGTTCTCGGACCCCGGCATCTGCCACTGCGCGAGCAGTTCGGGCTCGGTGAGGGCGCGCCAGACCTTGGCGGGCGGATGCGGCAGGAACTGGTCGACGCGGATGGTCGTGAGGTCGTCGTCCTCTGGGGCGGAGTTCATGTCCCGGCATCATCGGGCATGCGATCCAGAAGATCGCCGAGCCCCTTCAGCCGGTCGCGCCAGAACCGCTCGTACGGATGGAGCCAGTCCTGCACATCGGCGAGCGGGGCGGCCTCCAGACGGTAGATGCGCTGCCGGCCCGCGCGCTCCTCGGACACGAGTCCGGCCCCCCGGAGCACCTTGAGGTGTTCCGAGAGGCTGGGGCGCCGCATGGCGAAGTGATCGGCCAGGGCCTGGACGGGCTGGGGCCCCTGCTCGCGCAGCAGCCGGAGCACCTCGCGGCGGGTGGCGTTGGCGAGCGCGGCGAAGATCTGGTCCTCGCGGGCTCCGGCGGGAGTTCCGGTAGGAGTTCCGGCGGAAGCATCATCGTCAGGAACCTCGGCGGGGGCTCCGGCGGACGCTCCGGCAGGCGCCCCGGCGGAGGCGCCGGCCGGGACCCCGGCGGGGGCGCCGGCAGGGACCCCGGCAGTGGTACCGGCGGGGGCGCCGGCAGGGACCCTGGCAGTGGTTCCGGCGGGGGCGCCGGCGGAAGCCCCGTCCCCGACCGCCGAGGCGACCCCGGGTCCCGGGGCGGCATCGACTCCCGGGGCGACCCCGACTCCAGGGGCGGCATCGGCCTCAGTCCCGGCCTCGGTCCCGGCCCCGGTCCGGATCACAGTCATGGCGCGCTCAGCACCCTTCGCTCCTACTCCGAGGCCGCTTCCAGGGCCTTCTCCGTGATCAGCATCAGACTGTTGCCGTCCGGGTCGCGGAACGAGGCCATGCGGCCCCAGGGGAGGTCGTCGGGACCCTCCACCGCGACACCCGCGGCGGTGAGCCGCGCGCAGTCGGCGTCGACATCGGTCGTGACCAACATGATCCCCCGGGTCTCGCCGGGCGTGAAACTCCCCATGCCCGGACCCGAGAGCGTGAAGACGGTCTGCGCCCCCTCGGGCGCGACCTGGAGCCACCGGCCGGGCGGCATGTCCAGGTCGGCGGTGACCTGGAAACCGAGGACGTCCGCATAGAAGCGCAGGGCCCGGTCCTGGTCGGCGACGGGGAGGGTGATGAAGGAGGCGTGGGTGATGTTCATGGGACCGCAGCATAGGTAGGAGTTTCCCTACGCGTCAATCGTAGGGAAACTCCTACCTATGGCGTTCCGTGGCAGGTGCTTGACGTGTCACCGCACCCGGACTCTCGCCCCCTCTCCGGTGTAGCCGCCCGGAGCCGGGGGAAGCCGCGTGAGCAAGCGCACGAGGTTTCCCGCCGGGGGCTCGCGGGTCCTCCTGATAACTTGCTGCGACCGTCCGGGCGACCCGCATCCATCCCACCCTTGGGGGCTTCAGTGACTACGGCGACCTTCCCGTCCCGCCCGGCACGCACCACGGCCGCGGCCGTGGGTCTGGCCGCGGCGCTCGCGCTGACCGGTTGCAGCAGCGGCGGCGACTCCGGGGACCCGTCGGCGAGCCCGAGCGCGTCCGCCACGGACGGCGCCGGTACGGGTGGCGCCGGTACCGGTGGCGGCTCCGGAAGCACGTCCTCGGCGGGCGGCAAGCTCCAGGGCAGCTGGCTCACCACCGCGGGCGGCAAGGCCGTGGTTCTGATGATCAACGGCAAGCAAGCGGGCCTCTTCGCGACCGGCGGCACCATGTGCAGCGGCACCTCGGCCGAGGAGGCGAACATGCGGATGATCCGCCTCACCTGCACGGACGGCAGCAAGAAGCGTGCCGTCGGCATGGTCGACTCCGTCAGCGGTACGACCCTGAAGGTCACCTGGGAGGGTGACCTCGGCCAGGAGACGTACACCAAGAGCGAGGGTGGGGAGCTGCCCACGGGACTGCCCACGGCGAGCCTGGGCTCCTGATCCGGCAAGCCTGGGCTCCTGACCGGCGAGCCCGGCCGCCGATCCGGCGCACCCGACCGAGCGGACGGCCGAACCCCTGGGATTCGGCCGTCCGCTCAGTCGTTGCAGCCGATCGGCCCTCGGGCTCGGGCTCGGACGGCTCGGGCTCGGACCCGGGCTCGGACCCGGCTCGGGCTCGGACCCGGCTCGGACTCGGACCCGGCTCGGGCTCGGGCTCGGCTCGGACTCGGGCTCGGCTCGACTCCGGTTCCCTCTCCGGCTCCCGCTCAGGGTCAAGCTCAGGGTCAAGCTCAGGCTCGTACGATGGCCCACCCCCGAAAGAGCGATCCCCTTCGGCCCGGAGTCGGCTCATTCCGTCAGCGCGGGGAAGACCCTGGGACAAAAACGGGCGATATCGGTCCGGGGCGGGTGAACGGCCAGGGGTGCGCAACCTCGGTGGACCCGCGTGCGTGATGATCCATGCACATCGTCACGACCCCCAGGGGAACCCATGCGCGCTCTGCCCATCGCCGTCACCGTCCTCGCGGCGGCCCTCGCCCTGACCTCCTGCGACGACGGCGGTTCCAGCGACTCCGGGAAGTCCGGAGGCTCCTCCGCCCCCGCGAAGAAGGACACTGTCGCGGCCTGCGGGATCGGGGACACCGACATCCAGGTCGGTCCCGCGAACGCCGCCACGACCGCCGGGGACACGGGCAACATCCCGGTCACCCTCACGAACAAGGGCGCCGCGTGCACCCTGAAGGGCTTCCCCAGCCTCTCCGTACAGGCGGGCGGCACCTCCGCGGACATCGTCGCGGACGAATCCGCGCAGCCGGCCGAGCTGCCCCTCGCCAAGGGCGAGACCGCGTCCTTCACCATCACCTACGTCCGGGGCGCGGAAGGCGACGCGAAGACCCTCGCCGCGAAGACCCTGAAGATCGCCCTGCCCGGCGCCGACACCACCCAGGACTTCCCGTGGTCGTACGGCCCGGTCGCGGGCAAGGGATCGGCGAGCGAACCGAACGCCTCCGTGACGGCGTTCCAGCACGCGGGCGACTGACGGCGGACGAACGCCCGCCCTGCCGGGCTCCTACGGGAGCGGGCGCCGGTCCCTGACCCGCGCCCGGTCCGCCGCCGCGGCACCCGCGTGCCATCCGGCCTCGTCGGTGACCCCACGTATCCGGGTCGTCACGGTCTCGGGGAACATCCGGTCCAGGTGGTCCGCGACCGCCACGTCGCGGGCCGCGAGCACCGGCAGCAACTCCCCCTCCGTGGCGGTCACCTGGCCCTCGGCGACCGACGCGAGCCGGTCGCCGATCCGGTGCGCGTAGGCGGCGAGGAACGACTGCCGGAAGGTCTTCGTGCGCTTGCGGCCACCCGCCCGCTGTGCCGCCTCCGCCTTCGTCATCGCCGCCGTGGCCTGCACGAGGAGCGAGGTGTAGAGCAGCTCGACCGCCTCCAGATCGGGTTCGAAGCCGACCACGGTCGAGAAGCCGAGGGCCTCGTTCCACACGGCCCGGCAGCGGTTCGCACCGGCCACCGCGTCCAGGAGCACCGCCTTGGCCGTCTCGTACGGCGGCTCGACGCCGATCCGGCAGGCGCCGGGCGCGTCCTTCGCGTGGGTCCGGGCGGCGAGCAGCGCCTCGTCGATGCTGTGCCGCGCCATCAGCTCCTGCGCCTTGGCGCTGAGTGCCTCCGCCTCCTCCGGGAACCCGGTCGCCTCCGCCTTCGCGAGCAGGGCGCGGATGCGGGTGAGCATGCGTGTCTCCTGCGGCGCGGCCGCCGTGGTCGCCGCCCGCGGCGCGTCCAGCGGCTCGATGGCGGGCAGGCGCAGGAGCAGACGGTAGAGCTCCAGGACGGCGGTGGCGCGGGAGAAGCGGTCGGTGCGGACGTCGTGGGGCTCGGCCTCCAGCTCGTCGAGCTGGGCCGCCCAGCGCGCGCCCCGGGCCGAGCGGTCCCCTTCCCGCTCCTTGAGGATCGAGGACGTCACCAGGCGTACGTGGACGTCGTCCAGGTCGCGCCGCACGATCCGTACGAGGTCGGCGGGCTGCCAGCCGCGCCGCCAGGCCGCCGCGACGAACTCCTCACCGCGCCGGGCGAGTTCGGCGTCGGAAGCCGGATCGGCTGCGAGCAGGGAGGCGCCGGTGTCGAGGGCCGATTCGGAGTCGGCGTAGAGGGCGGCCCCGAAGGCGCGCTCCACGATGCTGGACGTACTCATTCCCCGATCGTGTCACGGGCCGGCCGGGTCCCCGAGGTATGGCCTGCCCCACCCCCGGGACGCCCCCTGGTGGTCGTGTCCGGGCGGCCGGCGGACGGTTCGCTGGAGCCATGCCGAACACCGCCGCGCGTCTCCGATCCCCCGCGCATCCCCGACCCCCCGCCGACCTCCAGCCCTCCGCACGCCTCCGGCCCTGCGCATGCCTCCGGCCTTCAGCGCGCCTCCAGCCTTCCGTACGCCTCCGATCCTCCGGACGGCTGCGGACCTACGTACGGCTCCGATCCTCCGTACGCCTCCAGACTTCCGCACGTCCCCAGACCTCCGCAGAGCACCGGACCTCCACATGTCCCCAGACCTCCGCACGGCACCGGACCTCCGCACGGCACCGGACCTCCGTACGGCACCGGGCCTCCGCACGGCACCGGACCTCCGTACGGCTCGGGTCCGCGAGCCGGGATCACCGGGGCGCCGTCCCGCCGGGCGGGGTGAGCTTGGATCGCCCGGCCGGGGAGGCCGGACCGGACAAGGAGGCCGGAGAAGGCCGGGCGGCCGGTGCGACCGGGGTGGAGTGGGTGTCGTGCTGAGCCTCGCGTCGCTGCGGTCGCGCTGGCCGTCCCTTCTCGGGTGTTTTGTCGCCGTCACGCTCGGGGTGGCGGTGATGACGGCCATGGGGCTGGGCCTCGCCGCCGCGCTCGATCCGCCCAAGCGCCCGCCGACCCGGTTCGCGGCCTCGCCGGTCGTGGTGATGGGCCAGGACACCGTCACGATGGAGGTCCGGCGGGGGCCGGATACCGCCCTGGCGTCGAAGCCGCTGGCCCATCCACACCCTGTGGACAGCGCGTTGATCGCCGAACTCGGGACTTTGGGACGTGTCCGGACCGATGGCGCGGCCCGGGACGCGGTCGGCGTCGACGCTCCCGTCGCGGCCGTACGGCGGCTCGTCGGCGACCGCGCCCGCGTGCTCACCGGCGACGAACGGCACCGGGCCGACCCCTCCGCCGCGCGGGACGCCGAGGCGCTGGTCGGAGTCGACGCGCTGCTGGGCACGGCGGCCGGAGTGGCGGCCTTCGTCTCGGTCTTCGTGACGGCGTCGACCTTCGCGTTCGTAGTGGCCCTGCGGCGAAGGGAGTTCGGGCTGCTGCGCCTGGTCGGCGCCCTGCCGGGGCAGGTCCGGCGGACCGTGCTCGGGGAGGCGCTCGCGGTGGGGCTCACGGCCTCGGCGGCGGGCTGCGCGCTGGGCGGCCGTGAAGCGCCCCTGCTCGTACGGTCGTTGGTGGACGGCGGGGTGGCGCCGCCCTGGTTCGCACTGCGGGACGGGACGTACTGGCCGTACGAAGTCGCCTTCTGCACAGGGGTGTCGGTGGCCCTCGCGGGGGCCTGGGCCTCCGCGAGGCGGGCGGGGCGGACCGGCCCCCTGGAGTCGCTGCGCGAGGCGTCGGTGGACACGGGCGTGATGCCGCGCTCCCGGCGGGTGACCGGGGTGGTCCTGCTGGCGGCCGGACTCGGGCTGACGGCCTGGACGCTGTACGCGGACCCGGCGGCGCTCCTGAAGCGCAAGACCTACGCGACGCAGCCGATGGTGCTGATCACGGCGGTGGCCGTGCTGGCACCGATGCTGGTCGGCCCGGCCGTACGGCTGCTTCCGCTCCAGCGGCTCCCTCGCGCGTACGGGCTGCTGATCCGCGAGAACGCGGCAGCCTCCGTCCGGCGCACCGCCGCCGTGGCCGCTCCCGTCCTGGTGACGGTCGCGCTGGCCGGATCGCTGCTCGGTTCGGCGGCGACCGTGACGGAGGCGCGGGCGACGGAGGCACGGGAGCGGACGCGGGCTCAGTTCGTCGTCACCGGTGAGCACGTGAAGAAGGTGACGGTACCCGGCGCGACGGTGTCCGCGACCGCGTCGACCGCCGTCTTCGTACGCGAGGAAGGGACCGCGCTCCTACGGTCGGACGCACGGGCGGTGAACGACGTGGCGGCGTTCGTGTCGGTGACCCGGCTGCCGGTGGTCGCGGGCGACGTGCGCGATCTCGACGACCGCTCGATCGTCGTCGACGAGGAGTGGGAACACCACAAGGTGGGCTCCTGGGTCTCCGTCCGGCTGGGCGACGGGCGGCCCGCCCGGCTGCGGATCGCGGCCGTCCTGGCACGCGGCACCGGCGACAACGGGGCGTACGTGACGACGGCCAACGCACCGGGTTCGACCGTCGACCGCCTCGACGCGCGGATGCTGCGCGGGGCCGACCCGGCGGCGGTCGCGCAGGCGCTGCGGCTGTCCGGCGGCACGGTGCGCACCACCCCGGCCTGGCTGGCCGCGACCCACCCGCGCGGCGGCCCGCAGACCCGGCTCGGGCTCCTGGTGGTCCTGGGGATCGCCCTCGTCTACGCCGGGATCTCCCTCGCCGGCACCTGTCTGATGGCGACCTCCGCGCGGGGTGCGGAGCTCCGGTCCCTGCGCCGGGCGGGCGCCACCCGGGCGCAGGCGCTGGGCGTGGTCGCGGGCGAGGCGGCGGTCGCGGTCTGCGTGGGCGCGGCACTCGGGGCCGTCGTCGCCGGGGTGAATCTCGCGGGGCTGGCGGGAGCGCTGGGTCGGTTGTCGGCACCGGCGGGCGTGGTGGTGCCCTGGGGGCCGCTGTCCGGGTGCGTGGCGGTGTGCCTGGTGATCGGGGTGGGGGCTTCGGTGGCGGGGGCGTGGCGGCGGACGTGACGGGACGGTCCCGTCGGCCGACGCGGACGGAACGGCCCCGTCGGCCGACGCGGACGGAACGGCCCCGTCGGCCGACGGGGCTGCTCGGCCCGGCGCGGCTCCTCGGCCCGGCGCGACCCCCCAGGCTGGCGCCCCCAGGCCGGCGCGACTCCCCGGCCCGGCGCGCCCCCCGACCCAGCGCGCCCCCCGACCCAGCGCGCCCCCAGGTCGGTGCACCCCCTCCCGGGTCGACGCAACCCTCCAGACCGACGCGACCCCCGGGCCGACGCAAACCTCCCCCGGGTGAGCGCAACTCGTCGGGCCGGCTCAGCCCTCCCCCTGGTCGGCGCGACGCTCACCCGGGCCGACGAAGCGCTCGACCGGAGCTGCCGAAGCCCCCCCCCCGACTCGGGACGCCGCCACCAGAGCAGCTGTCAACTTCGGGTTGACACCCCTGAACTGTCAACCTACCGTTGACACATGACGACGAATCCACCCGGCAAGGCATCAGTGCGTCTCGACGACCTCATCGAGGCCATCAAGAAGGTGCACAGCGACGCGCTCGACCAGCTCCAGGACGCGGTGATCGCGGCGGATCACCTGGGAGACGTGGCCGACCACCTGATCGGGCACTTCGTGGACCAGGCGCGGCGCTCGGGGGCGTCCTGGACGGACATCGGCAGGAGCATGGGAGTCACCCGGCAGGCCGCGCAGAAGCGGTTCGTACCGAAGGCGGAGGCGGACCTCGACCCCAGCCAGGGGTTCGGCCGCTACACCGAGCGGGCCCGCAAGGTGGTCATGGTCGCGCACAACGAGTGCAAGGCGACGGGCGGCACCGAAGGACTGCCCGCGCACCTCGTCCTCGGCCTGCTCAGCGAGCCCGACGCCATCGCCGCCCGGGCGATCACCGCGCAGGGCGTCTCCCTGAAGGCAGTCCGCGAGGCGGCCACCGCGACGCTCCCGCCCGCCGCCGACGAGGTCCCCGAACTGGTCCCGTACGGCCCCGCCGCCAAGAAGGTCCTGGAACTCACCTTCCGCGAGGCTCTCCGCCTCGGCCACAACTACGTCGGCACCGAGCACATCCTGCTCGCCCTCCTGGAGTTCGAGAACGGCGAGGGCGCCCTCAGCTCCGCCGGCGTCGACAAGGCGGCGTCCGAGGCATACATCGGACGCATGATCGAGGAGCTCGTCAAGCAGAAGGCGGCGGAGGGGAACGGGTAGCCGAGAGCGACGACCGGCGGGAGGCGGCAGGTCCGACGCGTCACCCGCCGCGTCACCGGAGGGCATTGTCAGACCCCCCTGCGAGACTCAAAAGCATGACCGAGCGCTGGGCTCTCGCGCCGGCCGAGGACGGCGGCGCGGAGATCGCCGCCCTCGGCCCGGACGGGCTGCCCACGGGGCCGGTCCGCCGGGAACCGGACCTCGCCGAGGCCGTGCGCACCCGGCCGGACGTGAGCCGGTGGGTGTGGCGGTCGACGGCCGATGTCTATCCGAGACTGCTCGCCACGGGGGTGCGAGTGGAGCGGTGTTACGACATGGAGGCCGCCGAGACCCTGCTGCTCGGACACGAGGGGCGGCTCGGCGAGCCCCGGTCGGCGGCCGCCGCGCTGGCGAGACTGCGCGGCGGCCCCGTGCCGCCGGACCCGCCGCAGCGTTCCGCCGAGCCCGGTTCACAGTCCTCCCTCTTCGAACCGCGCCCGGTCCACCTACCGCTGGCGGATCTCCTCACGGTGTACGCCGACCAGCAGCGCCGCCACGACACGGCAGCGCATCCGGGGCGGATGCGGCTGCTCACGGCCTCCGAGTCCGCGGGGATGCTGGTCGCCGCCGAGATGAACCTGTCGGGGCTGCCGTGGAGCGCGGAGGTCCACCGGGACGTGCTGCACGAACTGCTCGGCGAGCGGTACACCGGAGGCGGTGAACCCCGGCGCCTCGCCGAGCTCACCGACGAGGTCTCCGCCGCCTTCGGCAGACGGGTCAGACCCGATCTGCCCGCCGACGTCGTCAAGGCGTTCGCGCAGGCCGGGATCAAGGTCAAGTCCACCCGGCGGTGGGAGATCGAGTCGATCGACCATCCGGCCGTGAAGCCGCTCCTCGAATACAAGAAGCTGTACCGCATCTGGGTCGCCCACGGCTGGTCCTGGCTCCAGGACTGGGTGCGCGACGGCCGGTTCCGGCCCGAATACCTGCCGGGCGGGACGGTCACCGGACGCTGGGTGACGAACGGCGGCGGCGCCCTCCAGATCCCCAAGGTGATCCGGCGCGCCGTCGTCGCCGATCCCGGCTGGCGGCTGGTCGTCGCCGACGCCGACCAGATGGAGCCCCGCGTCCTCGCGGCCATCTCGCGCGACCCCGGCCTGATGGAGGTCGCGGGCCGCGAGAGCGACCTCTATCAGTCGGTGTCGGACCGGGCCTTCTCCGGCGACCGCGCGCAGGCCAAACTCGCCGTGCTCGGCGCCGTCTACGGCCAGACGTCCGGCGACGGGCTGAAGAACCTCGCACTGCTCCGCCGCCGTTTCCCCCGGGCCGTGGCCTACGTCGACGACGCGGCCCGCGCCGGCGAGGAGGGGCGCCTCGTGCGGACCTGGCTCGGGCGGACCTGCCCGCCTGCGGCCGGGGCGGGCGAGGACAGCGGGGAAGAGGCGGGCATGCCGCAGGACGGTCCCGTGGACACCCCCGTCGACCAGGGCTGGGTGCCGGGTTACGCCTCCTCCGACTCCCGCGCCCGCGGACGGTTCGCACGCAACTTCGTCGTGCAGGGCAGCGCCGCCGACTGGGCCCTGCTGGTCCTGGCGGCACTGCGCCGCACCTGCTCCCAACTCGCCGCCGAGCTGGTCTTCTTCCAGCACGACGAGGTGATCGTGCACTGCCCCGAGGAGGAGGCCGACATCGTGGTGGCCGCCATCCGCGACGCGGCCGAACTCGCGGGCCGCCTCACCTTCGGGGAGACGCCGGTCCGCTTTCCGTTCACGACGGCGGTCGTGCGGTGCTACGCGGACGCCAAGTAGCCGGCCCGCGCGGCCTCCTGGGCTTTCGGCCTGAGTTCTCGGCCCCGGATTCCGTGCGGGACGACGAAGACGGTGGTGTCGGCGACTGCGAAGACGGTGGTATCGACGACGGCGAAGACGGTGGTATCGACGACGGCGACAGCGGCGGTGTCAGCGACCGCGACACCGGTGGTGATCAGCGACCGCGATGGCGGTAGTAGTCAGCGAAAGCGGTGGCGAACGGCGACCGCGATGGCATCGGTGAAAGCCACCGCCCACGGCGAACTTGAACGGCCGGTCCTGCTCCCAGGAGGAGTCGAACTCCCCTCCGGACGCGAACGTGACCTGCGGCGTTCCGGCCTGGAGGAGCCTGCCGTCCTGGTACGTGATCCCGACCGCCGACCGCGTCACGGCGAGGGCGGAGGGGGCGACGGTGGGCAGCGCTACGTCGCGAGCAGCTTCCGCAGCTCGCCCGCCACCGGGCTGTCCGTCTCCTCCAGCGCCTCCAGCGCCGACGCCCACTCCTGATACGCCGCTTCGGCCTCGCCCCTCTCCCGCAGCAGCAGCCCCTGCTGGTGGCGGGCGAGGCCCCCGGTGTACCGGTCGGCTCGACGGTCGGCGCGGCACCGCAGCAGATCGCACTCGCGCGCGGCCCGTTCCCACTGCCCGACGCCCCGCAGGGCGCGCACCAGACCGAGCCGGGTCTGTGACTCGCCGTGCCAGTCGCCGTGACCGCCCAGGATGCGCAGGCTCTCCTCGAAGTGCGGTACGGCGGCGGCCGGTTCGCCGAGCGTGAGATGGGCGTAGCCGATGTTGCAGTGCGCGGAGTGCCGGATGATCACGTCCTGCACGGCGTCACCGATGGCGAGGCTGCGCTTGTGGTGGTCGATGGCGGCCCGTGGATCGGTGTGCTCGTACAGGTTGCCGAGGTGGCTGTAGGTGATGGCCTCCATGTGCGGGTCGCCCAACTCCCGCGAGAACTGAAGGCTTTGGAGCAGGGCCTCACTGGACTCGGCGTAGCGGCCGAGGCTTTCGAGCAGCATGCCTCGGTTGTTCAGCCCCCGCCGCATCCAGGACAGCACCCCGAGTCGGCGCCAGATCGCGAGCGCCTGGTCGTTCAGCGCCAGCGCCTCGCCCACACGGCCCGTCACGAAGTGCAGACCCCCGAGATCGCCGAGCGCGTACGCTTCGGCGGCCTCGTCGCCGAGCCGCCGCGCCGCGTCGAGCGCGGCCCGCTGGAGGACCTCCAACTCGGCCACACGGCCACTGCGTTGGATGTACGGGTTGAGCATGCGGGCCAGCAGAGGGACGTACGGCGAGGTCTGCGCGTACCGCTCCGCCAGCGCGACCACGTTCGACAGTTCCGTGTCGCCCCAGGCGAAGGCTTCTCGCGCCGAACAGAACGGGGGCGTGGCCGCGACGTCCGCCGCGTGCCCGGCCGGCTGCGAGGCGGTCGGCCGGCTGCGGTCCTCCCTGTCGAGACCGGGTTCGAGGATCGCCTCCAGGGAACGGGCGGCGACACCGGCGTACCAGCGCAGGGCGCGCTCCGCGACGACCGCGTCATGACCGAGCGGGACGGCGACGACCACGTCATGACCAGGCGAAGCCGCACTTCCGTGGCCGCCCGGGGCGGCAGGCCCGTCACCACCGGAGGCGACAACGCCGCCGGGGATGCCGGAGGCCCCGCCGGCCCTGGCGGCCCGAGCGCCCGCGCCCGCTGTCGCTGTCGCTGTCGCTGTCGCGACGACGCACTCCGCCGCGCCCGCGATCTCCCGGGCGAAATCCCGTACGAGGTCGTGGGGCGCGTAGCGGCCGTAGGCCGTCTCCTCCAGGAGGGCGACGTCGACGAGGCGGTCGAGCGCGGCCTCGGCCCGGCGCTCGTCGGTGCCGGTGAGGCGGGCGACGAGGGCGGCACCGTAGACGGGCAGGTCGAGCGCGCCGATCCGGCACAGGGCGAGCGCCGCGTCCCGGTCGGCCTCGCGCTCGGAGGCACGCAGAGCGTCGTGCGCGACGGCGAGCGAGCGGCGCACGCTCAGATCGTCGTACTCCAGATGGTGCAACCGCCCTTCCGTGGCGGCCAGTTGCCCGGCGAGAACGTCCGGGGTGAGCGCGCGACGGGCGGCCAGGCGGGCCGCGACGACACGGAGGGCGAGCGGCAGCCGGCCGGTGAGTTCGACGAGGGGGTGCCCGCCGTCGAGTCCGTCCCGGCGGCCGGAGACCGCGCGGAGCAGTGCCGCGCTGTCCTCCTTCGTCAGCGGAGCGAGCGGGAATCGGTCGGCGCCGTCGAGGGCGGTGAGCGGTGAGCGGCTCGTCACGATCACCGCGCAGCCGGCGCCCGCCGGCAGCAGTGGCCGCACCTGTGCGGCGTGCGCCGCGTCGTCCAGCACCATGAGGGTGCGGGTGGGCGCGAGCATCGAGCGGAGCAACGCCGCCGCCGCGTCCGGGTGTTCGGGGATGCGCCGGGGTTCCGCGCCCAGGTCACGCAGGAGCGCGGCGAGCGCCTGGCCCGCGGTGAGCGGGGCCATGCCGGGGGTGGCGCCGTGCAGGTTGACGTACAGCTGGCCGTCGGGGAATCGTTCCCTCAGCCCGTGTGCGACGTACAGCGCGAGCGCGCTCTTGCCGACGCCGGCCATCCCGCTGATCACCGCGACAGGGGGCATCCCGGTGACGGCCCCCGCGGTCTTCGCGCCGCCGCCCGCGCCTGCGGACGCGGCCCTGCCGGACGCGGTGCTGCCGAGCCCGTCGCCAGGGAGCTCCGGGCCTTCCGGATCCACCGGGTGGCCCGGGTCCAGAATCAGTCGCAGTTGATCGTGGATGTCCTCGCGGCCTGTGAAGTATGCCGGGGGCGGAGGGAGTTGGGCGGGGCGAGGCGCCACATCCGCGTCCAGGCCTCCCTGACCTTCCTGGACCGCGTCCTCGAAACCGTCCCGGCCCCCGCCCGCGTCGCCGTCCCGGCGCCCGCCCGGACCCCGGTAGCTGTCCCGCAGGATCTCCAGGTGCGCCCTGCGCACAGCGGGTCCCGGCTCTATGCCGAGTTCCTCCACCAGGCGGGCCCGCAGGTCACGGTGGACGGCGAGGGCCTCGGCCTGGCGTCCGGTGCGGTGCAGGACGAGCATCAGAAGCCGGTGGAAGGACTCGCGGAGCGGATGCTCGGCCGTGCGGGCGGCCAGCTCCGGTGCCAGCCGGTCGAGTCGGGAGGCCGTCGGGGCGAGACACAGCTCCGCCTCGTACCGCCACTCCAGGACCAGCAGCCGGGCCTCCTCCAGACGCTGGACGAAGGCGTGTCCGCCCGTCTCGGGCGGCAGGCCGCTCAGCGGGGTGCCGCGCCACAGCGCGAGCGCGGCGGTGGACTCGCGCAGCGCCCGTTCCCAGTCCCGCTCGGCGTGCGCGTCGCGCGCGAAGGTGGCGTGCCGCTCGAAGACGCGGACGTCCAACTCGCCCTCAGCGACCCGCAGGACGTACCCCGGCGGCACCGCGCGCAGCCGTTCCGGATCGTCCAGGAGACGGCGCAGCCGGGTCACATGGTTCTGCAGGGACGCCTGGGCGGAGGCGGGCGGCGCCCCGCCCCACAGCGCGTCCTTGAGGACGTCGACGGAGACGACCCGGCCAGGTTCGAGGAGGAGCGCGGCCAGCAGGGCACGCGTCTTGCCGCTGCCGATCGAGCAGACCCCGCCGTCGGCGTCGTACAGGACCGGCGGCCCCAGCAGCCCGAACCGCAGCTCGTTCCGCATCTCGCCGCCCCACTGCCTCTCCGCCCGGCCGCTCCGGCCGCGCACCACGGCGAGATCCCGCCTTCTCGAGACGATTTCACGCCGACCGACTGATCGTTCCCCAAAGAACCGTTGGCCTCATGTTAGCGATCCGTTGGCGGGGCCTGATGTGATCTATACATCGGATCTGGCCCGACGGTGCGCGCGTACTACGCGTAACTCGGGGGAGTGTCGCCGCCGTGGCCGGATCCGGGGACGTGAGAGGCCCCGTCGTCGAGGTGATCGACCGGGGCCTCCGTCCGTTCCAGGGTCTGCGAGCCGGGTTCCGCACCCGCCCGGCCCCAGGACCTGCCTAGATGACGGGCGGGCGCCCGAGCCGGGTGAGCCGCCACACCGTCCGCCACCTCATCGGGCGTCGCTCTCCACCGGACTGCTTCAGTCCTTCGGCGAATCCGCCGAACCAGGCCTTCAGCCCGCCGGCCGATCGCGTCCTCAGGAGCGTGAGCACGATCCAGATCCCCAGGTGCACCGGTATCAGCGCCAGGGGCAGCCTGCGACGGGTGAGCCAGACCCGGTTACGGGCGGTCACGCGGTAGTAGATGGCATGCCGGGCGGGCGAGGTCTTGGGGTGCTGGAGGAGCAGTCCGGGCTCGTACAGGACGGTCCAGCCGGCGTCGATGGCCCGCCAGGCGAGGTCGGTCTCCTCGTGCGCGAAGAAGAACTCGGCGGGCCAGTCCCCGGTCTCGGCCAGCATCGGCATGGACAGCGCGTGGCCGCCCCCGAGGAAGCCGGTGACCGGACCTCCGCGCATCGGGTCCTTGGCCCCGACCCTCGGCACATGGCGGCGCTGCGTCTCACCGTGCTCGTCGGCGATGCGGAACCCGACGATGCCGAGCCGCGGCCGTGCGGCGTACAGGTCGCGCACCTTGCGCAGCACGTCGGCGTCGACGAGCAGCCCGTCGTCGTCGAGCTCGACGACGACGTCCACGTCCCCGAACTCACGGAGCCGGCTCAGCCCGACATTGCGGCCACCGGGGCAGCCGAGGTTGTCGTCCAGTTCGATGGCGGTCACCTCTCCCGGCAGGCCGAGGCGCTCGGCGAACTCGGGCAGGGGACAGCCGTTGCCGACGATCACGATCCGGGTGGGCGCCACGTCCTGCTTGGCCACGGAGGTGAGCAGTGCGTCGACCTCGACGGGCCGGTTGCCCATGGTGACCACGGCAACGGCGATCCGCGGCCCCTCCTCCGTCTGTGACACGACACCCACCCCATCCCGGCCGACAACTGTGCCGCGATGCTAGTCGTTCACCGGGACGACCCCTCACGTACGCCCTCACGTCCGCCGCGCGTACGTCCGGATCTACGCCCATACGTCCGCCGTCAGGAACGCCGGTTCTCCTTGCGCCGGACGAATTTCAGCCCCGACCAGTCCTCCCCCAGCGCCGCGACCTTCACGTCGACGACGCCGAGCGGCAGGAACAGGTCCCGCAGATCGTTCTCCGTGATGTCGCTGACGTGCCCGGCCGCCCGGCGGGGCCAGGCGAGCCAGAGCATGGCCCCATCGGACAGGTCCCGGACCAACTCGGCCGCCCGCGCCGCCAGTTCCGCGCGCTCCCGGAAGAAGGCGACGGTGACGTCCGCCCCCTCCGGGCCGCCGTCCTCGACCTCGCAGTCCTCGGGCAGTCCGGGGATCTCCCAGTCCCGCGGCCCATGGGTCAGCCGTACCCGCTGCCCCGCCTTGATGCCGATCTTCCGGGCGAGCGGAGTACCCGAGTACCCGCCGCCCGCGGTGCTGGATCCCGTCATTCCCGCAGGATGGCACCGTGCGGCCCGGTCAGCCCGCGTACGCGCCCCGGGCTCGATTACCGGTTGTCGGCGAGCGGGTTCATGCTGGTGAGAGCGGCCCGGCGCCCCGGACTTCCCCGGCGCTCCCGAGGATCCCCAGGTCTCCCGAGCCGGGAACAACGGGCGTCCCGTCCACCACCGGCGGGCGCCAGAAGGTTCCGGAGGGCGCCATGAGCTCACCATCCGTCCCGCCGCCCGCACCACTGCCCCCACAGGGGCCGGGCACCACGGACAAGGGTCTCAAGGGCGGCGCCCTGGGCCTGTTCTCCAGCACGGTGATCGGGCTGGCGTCCACCGCTCCCGCCTACAGCCTCGCGGCGACCCTCGGCGTCATCGTCGGGATCGTGGGCTTCCAGTCACCCATCGTGATCGTCCTCGCCTTCATCCCGATGTTCCTGATCGCCTACGGCTACAAGGAGCTCAACCGGGCCGACCCCGACTGCGGCACCACGTTCACGTGGGCGGCCCGCGCGTTCGGCCCCCGTACCGGATGGCTGGGCGGATGGGGCATCGTCGCGGCCGACATCATCGTGATGGCCAACCTGGCCCAGATCGCCGGCGCGTACGGCTTCCAGCTCGTGGGCGCGGACGGGCTGGCGGAGGACACGTTCTGGGTCACCGTGGTCGGCGTCCTGTGGATCGCCGTGATGACCCTGATCTGCTACATCGGCATCGAGCTCTCGGCCAGCCTGCAGAAGGTGCTGCTCACCATCGAGATCGTGGTGCTGTGCCTGCTGGCGGTCACCGCGCTGGTCAAGGTGTACGGCGGTACGGCGCCGGACGTCTCGTCGGAGATCTCGTGGTCGTGGTTCAACCCCTTCGAGATCAACTCGTTCGACGACCTGACCAAGAGCATCCTCGCCGGAGTCTTCATCTACTGGGGCTGGGACACCGCCGTGTCCGTGAACGAGGAGACCGTCGACCGCGACCGCACCCCGGGCCGCGCCGCCGTCATCTCCACCGTCATCCTGCTGCTCGTCTACCTCATGGTCACCACGTCCGCGCAGGCGTTCGCCGGGGTGGGCGAGGACGGCATCGGCCTGGGCAATCCGGACAACTCCGGAGACGTCCTCTCCAGCCTCGGCGCCGAGGTCTTCGGCACGGGCGGCTGGGGCGAGGTCGCCACGAAGCTCCTGATCCTCATGGTCCTCACGTCGGCCGCGGCCTCCACCCAGACGACCATCCTCCCCACGGCCCGCACGACCCTGTCGATGGCCTCCTTCAAGGCACTCCCCGGCCACTTCGCCCGCATCCACCCCCGCTTCCTCACCCCGACCTGGTCCACCGTCGGCATGGGCCTGGCCTCGATCGCCTTCTACGTCATGCTGACCCAGGTGAGCGAAGACGTCCTGGCCGACTCCATCGGCTCGGTCGGCCTGATGATCGCCTTCTACTACGGCCTCACCGGCTTCGCCTGCGTCTGGTACTACCGCAAGGTCCTGACCCGCAGCCCACGCGACCTCTGGACACGCGGGATCATGCCGGGCCTGGGCGGCGCCCTGCTCCTCTACTTCTTCCTCAACGCCTGCGTGGTGTACTCCGCCGCGGACTACGGCAGCACCTCGTGGACCCTGCCCTTCCCGCCGCACTGGCAACTCGGCGGCGTCTTCGTCACCGGCGTCGGCGCGCTCCTCCTCGGCGCCGTCCTGATGCTCCTGTACGGCGCGTTCCGCCCGTCCTACTTCCGCAAGGAGACCATCCCGGTCTCGTCCCACCACCAGGACGGCCACTGACCGACCCGGAAGCCGGCCGCCCCTGTCCGGGGGCAGGCCTGTGCGCGACGGTGCTCGCCCATGCACCGCTCAGGGTGACGGCGGTGACCTGCGAGCGGCACTCGCCGGCCCGGTCGGTGAACGCTCGACGGCCCGGTCGGTGACGGACACGAGGAAGGCGGCCACCCCGCTGCCGGTCCGTCCCCGGCCGAAGCCGGAGGCGGACCAGGCGGAGCGGCTGCGTCGTCAGCGGGCGCTCGTGGTGCGGATGCCGGTGACGTCGCCGAACACCGGCTCCAGCCCCACGACGAGGTTGGTCCTCACCGTCGGCGACTCCCCGCCGCCGAAGGTCAGGGTGACGACGACCTCGAGGCCGTTTCCGCCCTCGCTCACCGTCCAGTCCACCGGGACGTTCTGGGCACGCAGGACACCGTCCACGTTGTTCTTCTTCTCCCAGGCCTCCAGCCGCTTGGCGAAGGCGGGCGTCAGGTAGTGCGCTCGCAGCGCCCTGGCCAGCGCGGCGTCCGGGCCCGCGGGGGCGTCCTTCGCGTCGACGTACGCCCCGTAGAAGTCGGCGACCTGGGTCACCGAGTCACCGGTCCTGCCACTGACCGACCGCACCGCGGCGGACGCCTTCGCGGATGTCTTCGCGGATGTCTTCGCGGATGTCGCCGCGGGGGCGATGCTCGTGGTGCGGATGTCGGTGATGTGGCCGGTCGGCTCCTGCTTCACGACGAACCTGGTCGTCGTCGTCGGCGACTCCCCACCGCCGAAGGTCAGGGTGACGACGACCTCGAGGCCGTTTCCGCCCTCGCTCACCGTCCACTGCACCGGGACGTTCTGGGCACGCAGGACACCGTCCACCTGGTTCTTCTTCTCCCAGGCCTCCAGCCGCTTGGCGAAGGCGGGCGCCAGGTAGTGCGCGCGCAGCGCCTTGGCCAGTGCGGTGTCCGGGCCCGCGGCGTCGTCCTTCGCGTCGATGTACGCCCCGTAGAAGTCGGCGACCTGGGTCACCACGTCACCGTTGAAGCCACTGACCGATCGCAGCGCGGTGGACGCCTTCGCGGATGCCTTGGTGGGGGCGGGGACGGCGGCGGCCTGTGCCGCCACCTGCGTCGACACACCGAGTCCGAGGGCCAGGACGAGGCCGGCGGCGACGGCCACGCGGCGGCCCGGACGACGGCGTGCGGGGGTGTTCCTGTTCATGTTGTGGCTTCCTTTTCTGATCCGGACGCGGGTGTTCTCTGCGTCGTGGGACGGCGGGTGGTGCGAGTTGCCGAACGCCGTCCCGGGCACAGAGGTGTCCCGGTGCACAGGCGCAGGGTGGTTGTCGTCGTACTGCCGGCCGGGCGGTCGTGCCGCCTCGGCCGGTGCGACATCCACAGATTCCAGGACGCCGGGGACCCCCCACAACAGCTGCCGCCATACCCGGGACAGTGGAACCATCCCACCCCTGTTGACCTGCGGAAACAGGCAGACCCTGGGATGCCGAACCGGGATGCCGTACCGGGATGCCGTACCGGGACGCGGAGACGACTCGCGCCGCTTCGGCCGACCATCGGGCGCGGCCGACGTCGCGCCTAGCGTGACCGTTGGAAGGACTGGAAGGACCGGGCGGACAGCTCGCCGATTTCGCCGTTCATGCGGACCTGCCCCTGGGCCCGCGAGTGAGACCGGAACGGAGACTGAGGACCGCCGCGCGACCCGCGCCCGGCCTCTCCACCGCGTCCGACAAAAGCAAAAGCCCCAGGTCACGGCGAGTGAGTCCTGAGGCTTCCACAGAGCCGCCTTCGGGATTCGAACCCGAGACCTACGCATTACGAGTGCGTTGCTCTGGCCATCTGAGCTAAGGCGGCGCGCTGCCCACACCTATGGTGCGATCAGCAACGTCGGTAAGTCTACACAGTTTCCGAGGGTGCTCCGTACACGCCTCGGGGCGTGCGCTCCAGGGGTGCGCGGCAGGGCTATGAGCAGCGCTTTCCCTTCTGCGGAGGGGTGCCCTGGAGGAGGTATCGGTTGATCGTGGAGTCGATGCAGGAGCTGCCGCGGCCGTAGGCGGTGTGGCCGTCCCCGACGTAGGTGAGGAGGGTCCCGGAGGAGAGCTGGGAGGCGAGGGACTGGGCCCACGGGTACGGGGTCGCCGGGTCGCGGGTCGTACCGACGACAAGGATCGGCGCCGCGCCCTTCGCCTCGATGCGGTGGGGTTCGCCGGTGTTCTTCACGGGCCAGTACGCGCAATTCAGGGAAGCCCAGGCGAGGCCCTCACCGAAGACGGGGGACGCCTTCTCGAACGCGGGCAGCGACTCCCGCACCTGGTCCGGGCCGGAGAACGCGGCCGGCAGGTCGAGGCAGTTCACGGCGGCGTTGGCGGACATCAGGTTCGCGTACTGGCCGTCGGCGTCCCGCTCGTAGTAGCTGTCGGAGAGGGCGAGCAGCCCCGCGCCGTCGTTCTGCTTCATCGCGGAGGTGAGCGCGTCCCGCAGCTGCGGCCACGCCGTCTCGTCGTACATCGCCGCGATCACCCCGGTCGTCGCGAGCGCCTCTCCGAGCTTGCGGCCGTCCGCGTCACCCGCCGGGATGGGCGTCTTGTCCAGCTGCTGGAAGAACGCCTTCAGGTTCCTGCCCACCTGGTCCGGGCTCGTCCCCGCGTCGCCCAGCGGGCAGTCGCTGTGCCGTACGCAGTCCTTCGCGAAGGACTGGAACGCCGTCTCGAACCCCGCCGTCTGCTCCTCGTTCAGCTTGCGCGCGGTCAGGGACGGGTCCAGCGCGCCGTCCAGCACCAGCCGGCCCGCCCGGTCCGGATAGAGGCCCGCGTACGTCGCCCCCAGGAACGTCCCGTACGACGCCCCCACGTAGTTCAGCTCCTTGTCCCCCAGCACGGCCCGCAGAATGTCCATGTCGCGGGCGGCCTCGACGGTGGAGACATGCCGGAGCAGCTCGGGCGAGCGCGCGCCGCAGCCCTCGGCGAACTTCTTGAACGCCCCGACGAGCTGATCCGTCTCCCGGCCGTCGTCCGGCGTGGTGTCCGTCTGCGTGTACGCGTCCATCTCACGGCCCGTGAGGCACTCGACCGGCTCGCTGCGGGCCACCCCGCGCGGGTCGACCGCGACCATGTCGTAGCGGGCCCGGACCTCCGCCGGGTATCCGATCCCGGCGTACGCCTGGAGGTAGCCGATCGCCGAACCGCCCGGCCCGCCCGGGTTGACAAGCAGCGAACCGAGCGGCTTGCCCGGTCCCGTGGCCTTCTTGCGGGAGACCGCCAGCCTGACGTCTCCCGCGCCCGGCTTCGCGTAGTCGAGCGGCGCCTTCATCGTGGCGCACTCGAAGCCGGGGACACCGCAACTGCGCCAGTTCAGCTTCTGCTCGTAATACGGCGAGAGCGCCGTCGGCGTGGCCCGCGGCAGCGCGGTGAGCACGGCACTTGTCGACGCGGCCGTCGTCGTGGAACTCCCCGAGGAGCAGGCGGAGATGAGCAGCGCCGCGGAGGCCAGCAGTACGCCGCTCCTGCGGAGGGGTCGGGACGGCCGGGAATTGCGCCTCATGTGCATCTCGCGAGCGTAACCTTGCGCGATCAATTGATCACCTTCAGTCGCCGAAGCGGCCCGTACGAGTGACTCGGTCAACCAGCCGCCGGAAGCGTCGCCTCCTGGCGGGACGGCCCGGCCCGGTGAACGGCCTGCCGGAGCGCGCTCACGGGGATCAGCCCGCTCTCAGCGCCATGGTCATCGCCTCCACCGCGAGCAGCGGTGCGACGTTGCGGTCGAGTGCTTCCCGGCACGCGGCGATCGCGTCGATCCGGCGCAAGGTCGACTCCGGCGAACTGCCGCGGGCCAGCCGCTCCAGCGTGTCCCCCGCCTCCGCGTTGGCGATGGCCAGGCGGGAGCCGAACTGGACGGCGAGTACGTCGCGGTAGAAGCCGGTGAGGTCGATCAGGGCCAGATCGAGGCTGTCGCGCTGCGTACGCGTTCTTCGGCGCTTCTGCCGGTCCTCGAGCTCCTTCATGACGCCCGCCGTGCCACGCGGCATCCGGCCGCCCTGAGCGGCGCCGAGCGCCGTCTTCAGGTCCTCGGTCTCCTTGACGTCGACTTCCTCGGCGAGCGTCTTCGCGTCGTCCGAAGCCGTGTCGATCAGTTCCTGCGCCGCCTTGAGGCAGCCACCGACGTCGTCGATCCGCAGCGGGAGCTTGAGGACGGCGGCGCGCCGCTGACGGGCGCTCGGGTCCGTGGCGAGGCGGCGGGCCCGCCCGATGTGGCCCTGCGTCGCGCGCGCGACGGCCGCGGCGACGTCGGGCTCGATGCCGTCACGGCGTACGAGGATGTCGGCGACCGCTTCCACCGGCGGCGTGCGCAGTGTGAGAAGCCGGCAACGGGATCGGATGGTGGGCAGGACGTCCTCGATGGACGGCGCGCAGAGGAGCCAGACCGTGCGGGGAGCGGGCTCTTCGACGGCCTTCAGCAGGACGTTGCCCGCGCCCTCCGTGAGACGGTCCGCGTCCTCCAGGACGATGACCTGCCAGCGGCCGACGGCCGGGGACAGCTGCGCGCGGCGGACCAGGTCGCGGGTCTCCTTGACGCCGATGGAGAGCAGGTCGGTGCGGACGACCTCCACATCGGCATGGGTGCCGACCAGGCTCGTATGACAGCCGTCGCAGAACCCGCAGCCGGGAATGCCGCCGAGCGCGCGGTCGGGGCTCACGCACTGCAGCGCGGCCGCGAACGCGCGCGCCGCCGTGGAACGGCCCGAGCCGGGCGGCCCCGTGAACAGCCAGGCGTGCGTCATCTTGGACGCCTCGGGGGGCGGGGCGCTCTCGGCGACGGCCGTGACCAGGGCGTCGGCGTCCCGGGCAGCGGCGGCGAGCTGCTCGCTCACCTTCTCCTGGCCCACCAGGTCGTCCCACACAGGCATGGGCTCCGCCCTTCCGTCGCACTTTGTCTTGCGTCGTCCATTGTGCGGGTCGCCACTGACAATGGCCGCCACTGACGATCGGGCCCATCGGGCCACGGCGAGAGCCGCCCGCGGCAGCCCCGTGACCGACCGGCGACCAGGGACTCGGTGACTGGTGCGGGTATGTGCCCGCACCAGTCCCCGAGTCCGGGTACGTGCCCGCATTGATCCCCGGTCCCGGGAACGTGCCCGCACGGATCCCCGGTCCCGTGTCCGGGCCCGCAGAAGCCTCGTACGCCCCGCGACGCCCGGCGCGCCCTAGCGGCGCCGTCCGCCGCGCCCCTGTCCCTCGTCCCAGTCCTCGTCGTCCTCGCGCGGGCCCAGCAGTTCGTCCGCCAGGGTCGGGAGGTCGTCGAGCGGGGTCTCCTCGGCCCAGTCGGGGCGGGGCCTGCGGCGCGGGGCACCCGTCTCGTCCACCTGCGGCAGTTCACGCGTGCGGTCGACGGGAGCCTCCGGCCCGGCTGCCGGCCGCTCGTCGCGGAAGTAGCCCCGGGGCATCCGGTCCGCGGGATCGTCGGACGGCGCGTCGGCCCCGGCCCGCGGGTCCCGCACCGGAGGGAGGACCGCCGTCTCGTCGGCCGCGCGCGGCCCCGGGGAGACGGGCGGCAGTACCGCCGTCTCGTCGGCCGCCCCGCCCGGCACCGGCGGTTTCGGCAGCGTGGCCGTGTCCTCGACGTCGGAGCGGGACCCCGAGCGCGCCCCCGGACGCGTACCCGCGCGGCCCGCACCCGGTCGCACCGGCGGCAGCACGGCGGTCTCGTCAGCCGGCCCGCCGGACGCCCGGTCGGTCACGACCGGCGTGGGCAGCGTCGTCTCGTTGTCCGAGACGGAGGCCGCCGCGGCCCGTGAAGCCGCGGAGGCAGACCCTGCAACGGACGGGGACGGGGACGGGGATGCCGAGGCGGTCGAAGCCTCTCCGGCGTCGCGCCCTGTCCCGGCAGCGGCGCCCGAACCGGTCGGGGCACCAGTCCTCGGACCGGCCCCGGTACCCGTTCCCGCGCTCGACACCGCGGCCTCGGCCGAAGCCGCCGCGGCCGCCGAAGCGGCAGCCGCCTCCGCGGCGAGCCGTCGGGCCTCCTCGGCCCGCAGCAACGCCTCCTCGGCCTTCCGCTGCTTCTCCAGGCGACGTGCCTCGGCCTCGGCACGCAGCCGTGCCTCCTCCTCGGCCTGCCTGCGCACCCGCTCCGCCTCGGCGGCACGGGTCTGTTCCTCGGCGAGAAGCCGGACCCGCTCCTCCTCGGCGCGGCGGCGGGCCTCCTCGGCGCGCTGCCGGGCCTCCTCCGCCTGGCGCTCGGCCTCGCGCCGCTGAGCCTCTTCCAGCTCGCGCTGCTTGCGCTCCTCCTCCTCGGCGCGCAGTTTCGCGAGCTGCGCCTGGCGCTCGCGCTCGAGGCGCTCCTCCTCGGCCTTGCGGGCGGCCTCTTCCTCGGCCTTGCGCCGGGCTTCCTCCTCGGCCGCCCTGCGGGCCTCCTCCTGGGCCTTCACCTCGGCCTCGGAGAGGGGCAGCATCACGTCGAGCCGATGCCGTACGACCGTGGTGACGGCCTCCGGCTCCTGCGCGGCGTCGACGACCAGGTAGCGGCTCGGGTCGGCGGCGGCGAGCGTCAGGAAACCGGACCGCACGCGTGTGTGGAACTCGACCGGCTCCGACTCCAGCCGGTCGGGCGCCTCGGTGAACCGCTCACGGGCGGCTTCCGGCGACACGTCCAGCAGAACCGTCAGATGCGGTACGAGCCCGTCCGTCGCCCAGCGGTTGATACGGGCGATCTCCGTCGGGGACAGGTCGCGGCCCGCGCCCTGGTAGGCCACGGAGGAGTCGATGTAACGGTCGGAGATGACGACGGCGCCCCGCTCCAGCGCGGGCCGCACCACCGTGTCGACGTGCTCCGCGCGGTCGGCGGCGTACAGCAGCGCCTCGGCGCGGTGCGAGAGACCCGCGGACGACACGTCCAGGAGGATCGAGCGCAGCCGCTTGCCGACCGGCGTGGCGCCCGGCTCGCGGGTCACCACGACCTCGTGGCCCTTGGCCCGGATCCAGTCGGCGAGCGCCTGCGCCTGGGTGGACTTGCCGGCGCCGTCGCCGCCCTCCAGGGCGATGAAGAAGCCGCTCGTCGCGGGCATCTGCGCCGGGTCGTCGCCGCCGCGCAGCGCGTCCAGCAGGTCCTGGCGCAGCGGCACCCCGGACCGGTCGTCGACCTTGGCGAGCACCATGGCGGCGACGGGCAGCAGGAGCGCGCCCACCAGCATCAGCGTGAAGGCGGCGCCGCCGTGCGCGAACACGAACTTGCCGTTCTCCAGGCGGTGCGGGCCGATCGCGGCGGCCACCAGCGGCGCCAGGATCGCGCCGACCGCCACGAAGACCCGGACGACCGCGTGCAGGTGCTCGGTGGTGCGGGCGCGCCGGTAGTCCTCGGCCTCCTGGTCGAGCAGCGCGTGCCCGGTGTTGGCGGCGACACCCGCGCCGACACCGGCGAAGGCCACGATCAGCAGCACGGTGGTGACGTCCGGTACGAGTCCGGCGACCAGCAGCGCGACCCCGGTGAAGGCGATGGCGATCGCGAGCAGCCTGCGCCGCGACAGTGAGGGGAGCAGTGAGGGGGCTGTGCGGATACCGACGACGACACCGCCGGTCAGGGCCAGCACCAGCAGCCCGTACGTCACCGGTCCGCCGCCCAGGTCCTTGGCCTCCAGCACGGAGACGGCGACGGCGGCCGAGATCGCGCCGGCGACCGCGGCGCAGGCCGGCACCAGGAGTGGGATCGCGCCGGTGCGGCCCTTGTCGATGCCGGTGCCCGTCTTCGGGCGGCGCAGTCCCTCGAGCGGTGACCGCGCGCGCGGGGTGCGGGCGTCGGGCAGTTCGAGGAAGGTGACCACCGACAGGGAGGCCGCGAACAGTCCGGCCGCGACGTACGAGGCGAGCGCGGCCTGGTGCTGGTCGAACCAGTCGATCCCGGCGCCCAGCAGGTTGCTGACCAGGGAGACGGCTACCAGGGCGGCGGCCGCGATCGGCACCGAGATGAACGCCGTACGCAGGGACAGCCGCCGGAGCGCGTCCATGTGGTCCGGCAGCGGGCGCACCGTGGCGCCTTCCAGCGGCGGGGCGGGCAGCAGCGCGGGCGCCGCGCTCTCCCGGCACACCGTCCAGAACCGCTCGGCGACCCCGGTCACGAACGCGATGACGAGGAGGACGGCGAGCGCGTTGTCCGGGGTCCAGTCGATGAACAGCGGCGCGACGATGAGGAGCACGGCCCGCAGGCCGTCGGCTCCGAGCATGGTCCAGCGCCGGTCGAGGAGCCCGTCGGGGGAGGTCAGCGACGTCAGGGGGCCGAGGAGTACGGCTCCGAAGAGCAGCGTCGCGAGGACGCGGACTCCGAAGACGGCCGCCACGGCGAGGGCGGCCCCGCGGTAGCCACCGCCGAAGGAACCCTCGGAGATCGCCGCCTGGAGGGCGAGGACGACCAGGACGAGCAGGGCCAGCGCGTCCGCGACACCTCCTACGAGGTGTGCGCTCCACAACCGCTTCAACTGCGGTTGGCGCAGCAGCGCGCGAACGGCGCGCTCGCGTGAATCTGCGACCAGGGCGTCGTCGGGGGCCCGATTGTGGGCCGTTGGCTGCTCGGCTCGCGTCATCCTGCCAGCCTATCCGGACCCACTGACTCCCCGAAGGGGTGCCCGAACATACGGACGCCCCCACACCAAATGGTGTAGAGGCGTCCACTTCTCTGACGTGGAGAAAGTCAGCCTTCGGAGGCAGCCGTCTTCTTCGCGGCGGTCTTCTTGGCCGGCGCCTTCTTGGCGGCCGTCTTCGACGCCGTCGTCTTCTTGGCGGCGGTCTTCTTGGCCGGTGCCTTCTTGGCGGGCGCCTTCTTGGCGGCCGTCTTCTTCGCGGTCTTCTTGGCCGGACCCTTGGCACGCTTCTCGGCGAGCAGCTCGTAGCCGCGCTCCGGCGTGATGTCCTCGACGCTGTCGCCGGAGCGCAGGGTCGCGTTGGTCTCGCCGTCGGTCACGTACGGACCGAAACGGCCGTCCTTGACCACGACGGGCTTCTGGCTGACCGGGTCCTCGCCCAGCTCCTTCAGCGGCGGCTTGGCGGCCGCACGGCCACGCTGCTTGGGCTGGGAGTAGATCTCCAGCGCCTCTTCGAGCGTGATGGTGAAGAGCTGGTCCTCGGCGGTGAGCGACCGCGAGTCCGTGCCCTTCTTCAGGTAGGGCCCGTAACGGCCGTTCTGCGCGGTGATCTCGACGCCTTCGGCGTCCTTGCCGACGACACGCGGCAGGGACATCAGCTTGAGGGCGTCGTCCAGGGTCACCGTGTCGAGCGCCATCGACTTGAACAGCGATGCGGTACGCGGCTTGACGGCGTTCTTGCCCGTCTTCGGGGTGCCCTCGGGGAGCACCTCGGTGACGTACGGGCCGTAGCGGCCGTCCCTGGCGATGATCTGGTGACCCGACTGCGGGTCGGCGCCGAGCTCGAAGTCGCCGCTCGGCTTGGCGAGCAGTTCCTCGGCGAGGTCGACCGTCAGCTCGTCCGGGGCCAGGTCCTCGGGCACGTCGGCGCGCTGGTGGTTCTCGGAGTCCTTCTCGCCGCGCTCGACGTACGGGCCGTAGCGGCCGACGCGCAGCACGATGTCGTTGCCGACCGGGAACGAGGACACCTCGCGGGCGTCGATGGCGCCCAGGTCGGTGACGAGTTCCTTGAGGCCGCCCAGGTGGTCGCCGTCGCCGTTGCCGGCCTCGGCGGCACCGGTCGCCTCGCCCTCACCGAAGTAGAAGCGCCTCAGCCACGGCACGGCCTGCGCCTCACCGCGGGCGATGCGGTCGAGGTCGTCCTCCATCTTGGCGGTGAAGTCGTAGTCGACAAGCCGCCCGAAGTGCTTCTCCAGGAGGTTGACCACGGCGAACGACAAGAAGGAGGGCACAAGGGCCGTCCCCTTCTTGAAGACGTAACCGCGGTCGAGGATCGTGCCGATGATCGACGCGTACGTCGACGGGCGGCCGATCTCGCGCTCTTCGAGCTCCTTGACGAGGGACGCCTCGGTGTAGCGGGCCGGGGGCTTGGTGGCGTGCCCGTCGACGGTGATCTCCTCGACGGACAGCGGGTCGCCCTCACCGACCTGCGGGAGGCGGCGCTCGCGGTCGTCGAGCTCGGCGTTCGGGTCGTCCGCGCCCTCGACGTACGCCTTCAGGAAGCCGTGGAAGGTGATCGTCTTGCCGGACGCGCTGAACTCGGCGTCACGGCCGTCGGCCGCGCGGCCCGCGATCTTCACGGTGACGGAGTTGCCGACCGCGTCCTTCATCTGGGAGGCGACGGTCCGCTTCCAGATCAGCTCGTACAGCCTGAACTGGTCGCCGGTCAGTCCGGTCTCGGCCGGGGTGCGGAAACGATCACCCGAGGGACGGATCGCCTCGTGCGCCTCCTGCGCGTTCTTGACCTTCCCGGCGTACGTGCGCGGCTGGGCCGGCAGGTAGTCGGCGCCGTACAGCTGCGTGACCTGGGCACGGGCGGCGGTGACCGCCGTTTCCGACAGAGTCGTGGAGTCCGTACGCATGTAGGTGATGAAGCCGTTCTCGTACAGCTTCTGGGCCACCTGCATGGTCGCCTTCGCGCCGAAGCCGAGCTTGCGCGAGGCCTCCTGCTGGAGCGTCGTCGTACGGAACGGCGCGTACGGCGAGCGGCGGTAGGGCTTGGACTCGACCGAGCGGACCGCGAAGTTCGTGTCCTGGAGGGCGGTGGCGAGCGCGCGGGCGTTCGTCTCGTCCAGGTGGAGCGTGTTCGCGCCCTTGATCTGGCCCAGCGAGTCGAAGTCGCGGCCCTGGGCGACGCGCTTGCCGTCGACCGAGGTGAGGCGGGCGATCAGGTTGGACGGGTCGCTCGCGTCACCGGTGCGGCCGGTGCCGAAGGTGCCGGTCAGGTCCCAGTACTCGGCGGAACGGAAGGCGATGCGCTCGCGCTCCCGCTCGACGACGAGCCGGGTCGCCACGGACTGGACGCGGCCCGCCGACAGCCGCGGCATGACCTTCTTCCACAGGACCGGCGAGACCTCGTAGCCGTAGAGGCGGTCGAGGATGCGGCGGGTCTCCTGGGCGTCGACCATGCGCTTGTTGAGCTCGCGCGGGTTGGCGACGGCGCTGCGGATCGCGTCCTTGGTGATCTCGTGGAAGACCATCCGGTGGACGGGAACCTTGGGCTTCAGGACCTCCAGGAGGTGCCACGCGATGGCTTCGCCCTCGCGGTCCTCATCGGTGGCGAGGAAGAGTTCGTCGGAGTCCTTCAGCAGGTCCTTGAGCTTCTTGACCTGGGCCTTCTTGTCGGCGTTGACCACGTAGATCGGCTGGAAGTCATTCTCGACGTCCACACCGAGGCGGCGGACCTCGCCGGTGTACTTCTCCGGCACCTCCGCGGCACCGTTCGGGAGGTCGCGGATGTGCCCGACGCTCGCTTCGACGACATAGCCGGGGCCGAGATAGCCCTTGATCGTCTTCGCCTTGGCAGGCGACTCGACGATGACGAGTCGGCGGCCGCCGTGTGCGGTGTCGCTGGTCGGGGACAACTTCGCTCTTCTCTCCGGTCGACGCGGAATCTCCTCGGTGCTTGACTCCCGAGGGATCGGGTCATGCTGACGCTGCGGAGTGTGACGGTACATCCCGCCCCCGTGTCAAACGGGAAAAGCCCGCAACGGCCACTCGAACGGTAACCCGACTACCGCCATTCCTGCCGCCCGGAGTGCCGACCAGCTCTTTCGGGCCTATCCGGAGGGTAACTTCCCAGTTACCGGAGTCCCGGTCCTCACGCGCGGTTTCACACGCGCGTGAAGCACCACATTCCCAGCGCCAGCGCCCCGCTCCCGGCGACGCTCGCGAGGGTCGCCGATGCGACGCGGTTCACACCGTGGGCGACGGACTCGCCCTGCTGCACCCGGACCACGGTCCAGGCCAGGAGTCCCCCTCCGAACAGGGTGAACACCACCCCTGCGAAGATCGCCGGTCCGCTTTCCATGGTTCTGTCCTTCCGCCCCGAGTCTCAGGCTCGGGAGGCTGACACGCCCCGGCAGCGGACGGGCGAACCCACGGTGAACGCCGGGCGACCGGCGCCCCATGGGGCGCCCACACCGTACCCGGCGGCGCCGTGCGCCCGGTCGTCCTCTTCTCCTCGGCGCGGCCCGCCGCCCACCCGACTGTGGCGAATCCGTCGTTCCCGTCCCCCTTCATCGCCCAGCCGGCCGAACACCTCCGCCTCCATCCCGGTCACCCGACGCGACAGGCACCAACCACCGCGTAGCTTTCCCGCAACCGATCCCCTTCTTCTCGCTTTTTCTCGCGGGCCATTTCCCCAAGCCATTTCCCAGGACCGAGCCCGCCTCGATATCCATGCCGATGTGGATCTCCGCCCCTATGCCCCTGACCGTGACCGCGGCGCGGCGCGGCGCGGCCACGGTCAGGGCGCGGCGCGGCGGCGGGGCGGACGGTGTGCTGAGGATTCCGGCCGTGGTGATGGCTGAGCGGGAGAGCGCAGGCGATGCCGGAGGCGGGGGCGAGACTGCGACGGAGGGGGACGAGGCTGCGACGGAGGGGGACGGCGGCAGCGGCGATCGACGGAGGCTGTGGCGATGCGGTGACCGTGGCGAGGACCGTGACTGTGGCGGTGAGCGGTGAGCGGTGGCGGAACGATGGGCCAGGGTTCGCGGGACTCCGGCTGAAGCGCGACGCCGCAGTCGCCGCAGTCGCCGCAGTCGCCGAGGTGAACGGCACGCGCGGGAGAGATGGCCGGAAGCATCCGCCACCGAACGGATGTTGGCCTGTTTCCCATCCCTGGGGAGAATGCCGACCCGATCCTCGTGGAGGACGCCGATCCGATCCTCGTGGAGGACGCCGATCCGGTGCCTGTCGAAGCCCGTACCCGAATGCCGCGCCGACCCCTCCACCGACCTAGCCTCAACCCAGCGCAGACTCAGCCTCGCCCCGGCTCAAGGCCGATCCGGTGCCTGTCGAAGCCCGTACCCGAACGCCGGGCCGACCCCTCCGCCGACCTGGCCTCAACCCAGCGCAGACTCAGCCTCGCCCCGGCTCAAGGCCGATCCGGTGCCTGTCGAAGCCCGTACCCGAACGCCGCGCCGACCCCTCCACCGACCTAGCCTCAACCCAGCGCAGGCTCAGCCCAGGTCCCGGCTCAACCCAGCCCCCGGCTCAGCCCAGGTCCAGGCTCAACCCAGGCCCAGCCTCAACCCCACCTCCCGCTCGCCGCCCGAAATCCCAGCTCCAGCCCCAACCCCAGTCCCTACTTCACCGGCTCCAGGAACCCCTGCTCCACCAGCAGGCGGATCTGCGCGGGCGTCCGGTCGCGCAGCAACACCGGATCCTCGCCCACCAGTTGGGCGATGGCGTCGAGGATGCGCCCCGCGCTCAGCGTGCCGTCGCACACCCCGGCGAAGCCGGCGCCGACCGTGTCCACCTTGGTGGCCCGGCGCATTCCACGGTGCTGACGCAGCACCACATGCTCCGGATCCTCGGCCCCGGGCAGTCCGACCTGCTCCTGCATGACCTCCGCCACGAGCTTGAAGTGACCGGCGAGCAGACCCGCGTCGTCGTGCTGCCGCAGATAGTCGACCCGGTCGAAGTGCGCGCGCACGGCCTCGCCGAGCGGCTGCTCGATCGAGTGCGGCCACTCCTCGACCGTGATCGAGGGCTCGGCGGCCGCCGTCCTGCGCAGCGTGATCCATCCGAACCCGACGGCCTTCACCTTGCGCGCCTCGAACTCGTCGAGCCACGCGTCGTAGCGCGCCTGGTAATCGGCCGGGTCGGCGTGGTGGTCACCGGCGTCGCGGAGCCACAACTCCGCGTATTGCGTGACGTCCTGCACCTCGCGCTGCACGATCCACGCGTCGCAGCCACGCGGCACCCAGGACCGCAGCCGGTCCTGCCAGTCCTCGCCTTCCACGTGCTGCCAGTTGGCCAGGAACTGGGCGTATCCCCCTGGGTTCAGCCGGTCCCCCGACTGCTGAACGAGCGTGCGGCACAGATCGTCCCCGCCCATTCCCCCGTCGCGGTACGTCAGCCGGGCGCCGGGCGAGATCACGAAGGGCGGGTTCGAGACGATCAGGTCGTAGGTCTCGTCGGCGCGGACGGGCTCGAAGAGGGAGCCCTCGCGCAGGTCGGCGGCCGGGGCGCCGGAGAGGGCGAGGGTGAGCGCGGTGATGTGCAGCGCGCGGGGGTTCAGGTCGGTCGCGGTCACGCGCGTGGCGTGCTGCGCGACGTGCAGGGCCTGGATTCCGGAGCCGGTACCGAGGTCGAGCGCGGAGTCGACGGGCGTGCGCACGGTGAGGCCGGCGAGGGTCGTGGAGGCGCCTCCCACGCCCAGGACGACCCCTTCCTCCCGGCTGCCGATGCCGCCCGCGCCGCCGACGGCGCATCCGAGGTCGGACACGATGAACCAGTCCTCGCCGCCGGGCCCGCCGTAGGGCCGGATGTCGACGCTCGCCGCGACCTCGTCCGCGCCCGCCCGGGTCAGCCAGCCGCTCTCCAGAGCGTCCCCGACGGGCAGCACGTCCACCACACGCGCGTGCGGCACGGGCTGCTGCAGCAGGAACAGCCGTACGAGCGTCTCCAGCGGTGTGTCCCCACGGGTCGCCCGGAGGGCGGGCACGGTCTCGCTGCGCGCCAGTGCCGCGTACGCGGGGGCGCCGAGCAGGTCGAGGAGTCCGTCGGCGGTGAAGGAGGCGTCGAGCAGGGCGCTCCGCAGCCGGGCGGCGACGTCGGGACGATCGGACGAGGGCAACGGTGACAGGCTGGTGTGACTCACGCCTCCCATTGTGTCCGCTATCGCCCACCGGCACCCACACCTGTGGACAGAGCCTCACGTGTGGACAGCGTGTGCCGAGAGCCCGGCACGCACCCGCGCCGGGCTCTCATTCGGTCGAACAGACGATCACCGCCGAGGGGGCTCCCCCCGGAGCTTCCTCCTCGGCAGCCGGCGGGAGTCCCCTCGGCACCGTCGCGGGCGCCTCCGGAGACTCAGCCCTTGGCGGTCGCCGGGGACCCGGAAGCCGACTTGCAGCTCGTCTGCTGGGCCATCGCCTGTCCCACCTCGCCCTCCTCAAGCTTCTTCAGGGCGTCGTTCCCGCTCTGGCTCAGCTTGTCGAGCTGGGTCGCGATGTCCTTGAGGCCATCGGCGAACTTGGCCTGGTCCTTGGTGTCGAGCTTGTCGACCTGCGCCTTCAGCTTGGCGTACGACGCGGAGATGTCGTTGAGTTCCTTGACCGCGTTGGTCTGCTTCGCCTTCCCGCCGTCGACGTTCGGCGCTCCCGCGTTGTCGACGGCGCTGCCGATCGCCTTGTAGGCGTCGGACATGTCCTGGAAGGCCTGTGCGTCTGTGTTCTGAACGTCGTCCGGCGTGCTGTTGTCCGAGGTCTGCTTCTGGATCGCGGCGTTCGCGGCCTCGATCTTCTGTGCCTGCGGCTTCACCGCGTCACAGACCTGCTTGGCCCAGGAGTCCAGCTTGTCGTTGCCGTCGTCGTCGCTGCTGCTGCATCCCGACAGCGCGAGTACCAGTACCGCACCGCCGGACAGTGCGGCCGCGAGCTTCTTGTTCACCGGTTTGGTCCCTTCCATGGCCCTCGGCCCCGGAACATACACGCCATGTGGGCGACACCCATATGTCGAATGTCCGCTAAGACACCTATTAAAGCCATTTGCACCAAGCGAGAGAAGGCTCACGACGCGGGTGTGAACACACACAGGGCGGGCGCACAGCGCGTCAACACGCGCCGTCCACCCGCCCGTTGGCCCCTTCCCTGACCAGGCACGGAAATTCCGTACCGCATCAGGCGCAGAACCTGTGAGCTAGGAAACCACCGCCGGATCGGCCGACTTGGCGACCCCTTCGTCGTTGCCTTCCTCATCTCCCATGACGATCCCGCGCCGCTTGGAGATGTACACGGCGCCCACGATCACGAGGATCGCGAAGACGGCGATGAACACCCGTACACCGACGCTCTTGTCGTCGCCGTACGAGAACTTGACGATCGCCGGAGCGATCAGCAGCGACACCAGGTTCATGACCTTCAGCAGCGGGTTGATCGCGGGGCCCGCCGTGTCCTTGAAGGGGTCACCGACCGTGTCGCCGATCACCGTCGCGGCGTGGGCCTCGCTGCCCTTGCCGCCGTGGTGGCCGTCCTCGACGAGTTTCTTGGCGTTGTCCCACGCGCCACCGGAGTTGGCGAGGAAGACGGCCATCAGCGTGCCGGTGCCGATGGCGCCCGCGAGGAACGAGCCGAGCGCGCCGACGCCGAGCGTGAACCCGATGGCGATCGGCGTGAGCACCGCGAGCAGGCCTGGTGTGGCCAGTTCGCGCAGCGCGTCCTTGGTGCAGATGTCGACGACGCGCCCGTACTCGGGCTTCTCGGAGTAGTCCATGATCCCGGGGTGCTCGCGGAACTGCCGCCGCACCTCATAGACCACCGCTCCGGCGGACCGCGACACCGCGTTGATCGCCAGCCCCGAGAAGAGGAAGACGACCGCGGCGCCCGCGATGAGACCCACCAGGTTGTTGGGCTGCGAGATGTCCATCATCAGGTTCATCGGCGCGCCGGGGCCGGAGACCTTCTCACCCACGTCGCTCGCCGCCGTGGTGATCGCGTCACGGTACGAGCCGAAGAGGGCCGAGGCCGCCAGGACGGCGGTGGCGATGGCGATGCCCTTGGTGATGGCCTTGGTGGTGTTGCCGACGGCGTCCAGGTCGGTGAGCACCTGCGCGCCCGCGCCCTCGACGTCGCCGGACATCTCGGCGATGCCCTGCGCGTTGTCGGAGACGGGACCGAAGGTGTCCATCGCGACGATGACACCGACCGTGGTGAGCAGGCCGGTTCCGGCGAGCGCCACCGCGAACAGCGCCAGCATGATCGACGTACCGCCCAGCAGGAACGCCCCGTACACGCCGAGGCCGATCAACAGGGCGGTGTAGACGGCCGATTCGAGACCGATGGAGATGCCGGCGAGGACGACGGTGGCCGCGCCGGTCAGCGAACTCTTGCCGATGTCCCGCACGGGACGGCGGGTTGTCTCGGTGAAGTAGCCGGTCAGCTGCTGGATCAGGGCGGCCAGCACGATGCCGATCGCGACGGCGACGACCGCGAGGATCCGCGGATCGCCGCCCTTGGCCTTGATCGCCGCGTCCGTGACACCTTCCAGCTCGGCGTAGGTCCCCGGGAGGTAGATGTAGACGGCCAGGGCGACCAGCACGAGCGAGATCGCCGCGGAGATGAAGAAACCACGGTTGATCGCGGTCATGCCGCTGCGGTCGGAGCGCCGGGGCGCCACCGCGAAGATGCCGATCATCGCGGTGAGTACGCCGATCGCGGGCACGATCAGCGGGAACGCGAGCCCGGAGTCGCCGAACGCCACCTTGCCGAGGATCAGCGCGGCGACGAGCGTGACGGCGTACGACTCGAAGAGGTCCGCGGCCATGCCGGCGCAGTCGCCGACGTTGTCGCCCACGTTGTCGGCGATGGTCGCGGCATTGCGCGGGTCGTCCTCCGGAATGCCCTGCTCGACCTTGCCGACCAGGTCGGCGCCGACGTCGGCGGCCTTGGTGAAGATGCCGCCGCCGACACGCATGAACATGGCGATCAGTGCCGCGCCGAGACCGAAGCCCTCCAGGACCTTCGGCGCGTCGGCCGCGTACACGAGCACCACACAGGAGGCGCCCAGCAGACCGAGCCCCACCGTGAACATGCCGACGACGCCGCCGGTGCGGAAAGCGATCTTCATGGCTTTGTGCGAGACAGCGGTGAGATCCTTTTCGGGCTCACCCTCCGCCGGAGTCGCTTCCCGTGCCGCGGCGGCCACGCGGACATTGCTCCGTACGGCGAGCCACATACCGATATAACCGGTGGTCGCCGAGAACACCGCGCCGATCAAGAAGAAGATCGACCGTCCGGCGCGCTGATTCCAGTCGTCCGCGGGCAGCAGCATGAGCAGGAAGAACACCACGGCGGCGAATACGCCGAGCGTGCGCATCTGACGTCCCAGGTAGGCATTCGCGCCTTCCTGGATCGCCGTCGCGATCTCCTTCATGCTGTCGGTGCCCTCGCCTGCCGCGAGAACCTGGCGGACCAGGATCCCGGCGACCACGAGCGCCGCCACGGCGACGACCGCGATGACCATCACGATGAGACGGTTGTCGTCCGTCAGAACCGCGGCCGCGAGGGTTGTGGGGTGGTCAAACTGATGAGGGGTAGAAAGCCCCGCCATTCGTCCTCCTTGACGCTTGGGCTGAGCTCAAGATGTGGACGGATTGTAGGTACCGGAACCTGATCAAAACAGTGCGCGGTAAGCGGAATTAGTCTTCACATGCTCTTCAGCAAATGATCGACAGGCGTCCACGGAACCCAAAAGCAGTAATGCCCCAGAAGCGTTGACGCTTGATCCAATTATCACGCGACTGATCGTGAATGAATTCACGAAACGCCGGGCGCGATCAACTCGGGGACGCGCGCAAGAGCCCTGACATGCCAGCCCGGACATGCCGAAGGGCCCCACCGAGTAGGGCCCTTCGGGGCAAAAAACAGAAGCGGTTGTCAGGAAAGAGCCACGGCCGGCGGCGTAGTGGGCCAGCTCATCCTGATCAGTCCGCCGTGTTCTCCGGCGGTGACTTCCACATCGTCGACGAGGCCGCTGATGACCGCGAGGCCCATCTCGTCCTCCTCGGTTTCCGCGTCCGATCCACCGGAAGCGGCGCCGGACGCCGCTCCTCCGGGCACCGAACCCGGCGCCTCGTCGCCGACCTCGATGGAGAACTGCTTCTCCTCCTCGATCAGCGTCACCTGCACCGGCGCCGAGATGCCGTTGCTCTGGTGCAGTCCGACGGCACGAGTACAGGCCTCGCCGACGGCGAGCCTGACCTCGTCGAGTACGGCCTCGTCCACTCCGGCCCTGCGCGCCACCGCTGCCGCCACCAGTCGGGCGGTCCTGACGTGCTCGGGCAGCGCGCTGAAGCGGAGTTCAACGGTGGCCATGCATCCCCCTCTGAACTACGGGCGTGCTGTCAGGGGGCCGGGCCGTGGGCCCGGTCCCCCAATTCTGCGAAGCCGGGCCCACGACCCGGGAGACCGGTGGTCAGTCGGTCGCGTTGACCGCCTCCTCCACCGAGGTGTGAATCGGGAACACCTTGGTGAGACCAGTAATACGGAAGATCTTCAGAATGCGCTCCTGGTTGCAGACCAGACGCAGCGAGCCCTCATGGGCCCGTACACGCTTCAGGCCGCCCACCAGCACGCCCAGACCGGTGGAGTCGAGGAAGTCCACGCCCTCCATGTCGACGACGAGGTGGAAGCTGCCGTCGTTCACCAGCTCGACCAGCTGCTCCCGCAGCTTGGGCGCGGTATATACATCGATTTCGCCGCCGACCTCGACGACCGTACGGTCGCCATTAGGGCCGGACACATTGCGAGTCGACAGGGACAGGTCCACGGATCCTCCAGCACCTTGCTATCGAGCGGTCGCCCCATGGGACACCTCGGCAGAGCCCCCGGGACGGTTCGCCAGCCGCGATGGCATTCAATCACTTACCGGCAGGCGTGCACGACGCCTTGAGCCCATTGTCCGTCACGCCAGTGACACACTCGATGCCGATGGCCAAGAATCACCGATCCGATCGATCCTCGACGGACACAGTTTCCCGCCCCTCGCCGAGCACCGTCCTGGACCGGCTCGCCTCGGGGCCGAGCCGGGCTTCGCGCATCACTCATACGGAGCACTTGCCCCCGCGAGCGGGTCGCCATGCCGTCTGGCCCGACCGGATCCGTTCGGAGGTCATCGCCGCGGTGCAGGCCGCGGGCATCGAACACCCCTGGGCCCACCAGGCACAGGCCGCCGAGCACGCCCTGGACGGCGAGTCGGTGATCGTCGCCACCGGCACCGCCTCCGGCAAGTCCCTGGCCTACCTCGCCCCGGTCCTGACGGCCCTCCTAGACGGCTCCGAGGCCCCGAACGGCCGGGGTGCCACCGCCCTCTACCTGGCCCCCACCAAGGCCCTGGCGGCCGACCAGCGCCGCTCCGTGAAGGAACTTTCACAACCTCTGGGCAATGCCGTACGCCCAGCCGTGTACGACGGCGACACGCCCTTCGAGGAACGCGAATGGGTACGCCAGTACGCCAACTACGTCCTGACCAACCCCGACATGCTGCACCGCGGGATATTGCCCTCCCATCCCCGCTGGTCCTCCTTCCTGCGCGCCCTGCGCTACGTCGTCATCGACGAATGCCACACCTACCGCGGCGTCTTCGGCTCCCACGTCGCCCAGGTGCTGCGCCGCCTGCGCCGCCTGTGCGCCCGCTACGGCGCCTCTCCCGTCTTCCTGCTGGCCTCCGCGACCTCCGCCGAGCCCTCGGTCGCCGCGCGCCGTCTGACCGGCCTCCCGGTGGTCGAGATCGTCGACGACGCCTCCCCACGAGGGGAACTGGTGTTCGCCCTGTGGGAGCCCCCGCTCACCGAACTGCACGGCGAGAAAGGTGCACCCGTCCGGCGTACCGCAACCGCCGAAACGGCCGATCTGCTGACCGACCTCACCGTCCAGGGCATGCGCTCGATCGCCTTCGTACGGTCCCGCCGTGGCGCCGAGCTGATCTCGGTGATCGCCCAGGAACGCCTGGCCGAGATCGACCGCTCACTCGTCCGGCGCGTCGCCGCCTACCGGGGTGGCTATCTCCCCGAGGAACGCCGCGCCCTGGAACGCGCGCTGCACTCCGGCGAACTCCTCGGTCTCGCGGCCACCACCGCCCTCGAACTCGGCGTCGACGTCTCCGGCCTCGACGCCGTCGTCATCGCCGGCTATCCGGGCACCCGCGCCTCCCTCTGGCAGCAGGCGGGCCGCGCGGGCCGTTCCGGGCAGGGCGCGCTGGCGATCCTGGTCGCCCGCGACGACCCGCTGGACACGTTCCTCGTCCACCACCCCGAGGCCCTGTTCGACCAACCGGTGGAATCCACGGTCCTCGACCCCGACAACCCGTACGTCCTGGCCCCTCATCTGTGCGCCGCCGCCTCCGAGATCCCGCTCACGGAGGACGACCTGGAGCTGTTCGGCCCCGCCACCGCCGATCTGCTGCCGCAACTGGAGGCCGCGAAGCTGCTCCGTCGCCGGGCGACGGCCTGGCACTGGACGCGCCGGGAGCGGGCCGCCGACCTGACCGACATCCGCGGGGGCGGCGGCAGCCCGGTGCAGATCGTCGAATCCGGAACCGGGCGCCTGCTCGGCACGGTCGACGAGGCCGCCGCGCACACGTCGGTCCACGAGGGCGCGGTCCATCTGCACCAGGGCCGTACGTACCTGGTGCGCAAGCTGGACCTGGAGGACTCCGTCGCACTGGTCGAGGAGGCCAGCCCGCCGTATTCGACGGTCGCCCGCGACACCACGTCCATCTCCGTGCTCGAGACCGACATCGAAGTCCCCTGGGGCGAGGGCCGGTTGTGCTACGGCTCCGTCGAGGTCACCAACCAAGTCGTCTCCTTCCTGCGTCGACGCGTCATCACCGGTGAGGTTCTCGGCGAGACGAAACTCGACCTCCCTCCTCGTACGCTCCGCACACGTGCCGTCTGGTGGACGGTCACCGAGGACCAATTGGACGCGGCCCGGATCAATCCGGAGATCCTCGGAGGCGCGCTGCACGCCGCCGAGCACGCCTCGATCGGCATGCTGCCGCTCTTCGCCACCTGCGACCGCTGGGACATCGGCGGCGTCTCCGTCCCCCTCCACCCGGACACACTCCTGCCGACCGTCTTCGTGTACGACGGCCACCCGGGCGGCGCCGGATTCGCCGAGCGCGCCTTCCACACAGCCCACTCCTGGCTCACGGCCACCCGCCAGGCCATCGCCTCCTGCGAGTGCGACGCCGGCTGCCCCTCCTGCATCCAGTCCCCCAAGTGCGGCAACGGGAACGACCCCCTGCATAAACGAGGCGCCGTACGCCTGCTCACAGAGTTGCTGCGAGCGGCGCCGGAGGAGTCAGAGCCGGAAGAGGGCCGGAGGAGTGAGAGCCGGGGTAGTGAGGGCACGGAGTCGGGGCTGGGTACGCCAGGGGCGAGAACTCAGGACCGGAAGGCCGAGGGCTCAGGGCCGGAAGAGTGAAACCCGAGTGCGCGAAGGCCGAGACGCGAGGAATGAGGAACTAGACCCGAGGAAGTGGGGGCCTAGGCCCGAGGAAAGCGGTCGCAGGAGCTTTAACCGCCGGTCTCGGGCTCCGCGGATCCCGCAGGCCCCACGGATCCTGAAGATCCCGCCGGCCCTGAAGACTCCGCAGTTCCTGTAGATCCGCCAGACCCCGCAGGTCCGCCCGCAGGTCCGCCCGCAGGTCCCGCCCTCGATCTGACCTCCGCCGTGAACGGCCCCTTTCCGGATGCCGCCGTCACGTCCGAGATCTCGCCCTCGACCGCGCACCGGACGAGCCACGCGCTCTGCGCCCGGGCCACCCGGTCGGCGCGGGCGCAGGCCACCTCGCCGCCGTCGCTCCAGCGGTCCGCCGCGGCGAGGGCCGCCAAGTCGGCCGCCCCCGCTGCCCGGTGCCGCACCACGACGGCCTGCCCCATCGCCAGCACCGCTCCGAAGACGGCGCACAGCACAGCGATCGCACCCACCGTCCAGACGGTCGCCGATCCTCTGTCCGATCCTCTGTCCGAGGCCGCACGCCACCGCGCACACCAGCGGCTCACAACGAACGACCACATCCATCGCCCACGCCGCCGGCGACTCCAGCGCCTCATCTCTCGACCACCCCCACCGTCTCCTCCGCCAAGGCCACCGCCTCGTCGCTCAGTTCCAGGGACAGCGCGGCGGGCCCCGGCGTACTCGCACCGACCCTCACCCGGACCAGGTCCGCCTCCCGGCTCACCGTGACCCTCGCGCCGGGCGGGGCGGCCCGGCGGGTCGTCGCCAGGACCGCTTCCGGTGAGTCCTGGCGCGCCGCGGCTCGAGCGCCCGCCCTCGCCGCGTCCACGCACTGGATCTGCGCGGACGCGGCGAGCAGGGCCCAGACCAGCGCCATGCCGACGAGCACCAGCGAGGGCAGCACCACGGCGGCCTCAGCCGTGACGAATCCACCGTCGCGACGCCGGACCGGTCCGGCCCTCAACAGGGCCGCCCGCAAGCCCCGTTCACATCTGGACATTGAGCGCCCGCCCCACGATGCCCTGCAGTTCCTCACCGACCTGCCCGCTCGTCACGACCTTGTAGAGCGCGGCCGCGAAGGCCACCGCAGCGATGACACCCACCGCATACTCGGAAGTGACCATTCCCGTGTCCCTCCGCATTGCCGACGCCAGCATCCGGACCCGAGTCCGTACACGCCCTCGCCCTTGCTCCCGCCCGCGTCCCTGCACTCGTCCTTGTCCGAGAACTCGTACCGTCCTGCGCATTTCAACCCCCGTAAGGTCCAGGCCTGTCGGCCATTTCGTCCACTTGCCATTCACCGCTCGCCGCACCTCTCGCTCGTCACCCACCACCCCCTCGCAGCAACCCGCCGGCCAGCCCGATCACCACGGGCAGCACGCCGATAGCGAGGAAAGCGGGCAGAAAACACAGCCCCACGGGCGCGGTGACCATGACGGCCGCCCGGCGTGCCCGCGCCGTCGCGGTGCGTCCCCACTCGGCTCGGGCCTCCGCCGCGAGCCGGCCGACCGGCACAGCCGCCGGGACGCCCGACTCGCCCGCCCGCTCCAGCAGGCGCGCCAACCCGCGGGCACCCGGTATCGACGCCAGGCTCCGCCACGCATCGACCGGCTCACCCCCGAGCCGCACCTCCGCCGCGCCCCGAGCCAGCCGTTCACCCACCGGTCCGCCCAGGGCCTCGCCGACGGCCTGTGCCGCCGTCACAGGGCTCGCCCCTGCCGCGATGCAGGCGGCCACCAAGTCGGCAGCGAGCGGTAGTTGGCGAGCTGCCCGCGCCCTGTCGTACTCCTCCAGCGGCGCCGGATTCCGCCGCCGACGCCACCGCCGGACCCCGAATCCGGCCGCCAGTCCCACCAGAATCCCGGGCAGGCCTCCGATCAGAACCCAGCCTGCGCACACCGCCCCCAGCGCGGGCAGCCACCGCCGGCCGTAGCCCCGTACGTCGTGGCGCCTCGGCGACGGCGCCGTCTTCGGGCACAGCAACTCGGCCAGCCGCCTGCGTGCTCTCCTGTCGCGCCGCACCGACCCGAGCCAGCGGACCGACGAGCCGACCAGGAGCACTCCGCACACAACTACCCCCAGCCTGTGGACAACTTCCGCGCTCATGCCGTCTCCGCCCCTCGGACGATCCTCAGCGCCCACCACAGCCCCACGGCCTCCAGCACGCCGCCGACCAGCAGACAGCCCAGCCCGGGAGCGGTGTGCAACAGCACGTGCAGCGGGTCCGCGCCGAGCGCGGTGCCGAACAGCAGACCGAGGACCGGCAGCCCCGCGAGCATCGAGGCCGTAGAGCGCGACCCGGCCAACTGGGCACGCATGTCCGCTCTTTGATCGCGCTCTGCACGCAGCGCGCCTTCCAGCCGGTCCAGACCGGCCGCGAGTCCCGCACCCCGGTCCACGGCCACGCGCCAGCACGCGGCGAGCCCCACCAGACCGTCGGCGCCGGGTTGCCGTGCCGCCTCGGTGAGCGCACCCGGCACGTCTCCGCCGAACCGCGCCGCGGCCAGAACCACCGGCTGCGCGTCACCGAGTCCGTCCGAGTCACGCGCGGCTCCGAGCAGCGCCTCGCCGGGCTGACGTCCGGCCCGTACCTCGCCGGCGATGGCACCACACAGGGCGATCACCGTGTCGCCGCGCCGCTCCCGCTCCCGCCGGGCCTCTCCCGCCCGCCGCACCCTCCCCAGCAGTGGCACTCCGGCCGCCCCGAGGAGGAGCGGCAGTACCGAGGCGCCCAGCACCGCGATCACCGATCCCGCCACCAGAGACCAGAGTTCGGGCCGCATCCTCCCGCGCAATCGCCGCCAGTCGACAAGGACCCGTTCCCACCGGGGCGGCCCCGTCGCCACCCCGCCACCGGCGAGCAGCAGTCTCGCTCTGCGTGCCCCCGAGTCCCGTCCGCCGATCAGCCAGGCCGCGATCCCGGCACACGCCATGGCCGCCCCAGCGGGCGCGTCCGCCATCTCACCGATCCCCATCCCGCTCCCCGTTCGTATTCCGCCGCCCGAACCCCGTCACGTCCCCGGCGTCCTTCCATCCGAAGGACTCGTTGCACTCCACCTGTCCCGCGGAACTCCCTCCGTCCCGGACCGAATCGGCCCGCGGCCTCCCTCGCTCCCGTCCCGGAGCAGCCCTCGCAGCCGCTCCCACCCCCGCTCGTACGCGAAGGCGTCCTCACCCCACCTCAGCGCCGGCACCGTCACCACCAGCCCCGACGGATCGCGTTCCAGCACGTGCACCTCGGCGATCCGGCGCCGTCCGGCCCGGTCCCGCACGAGATGCAGGACCACGGACAGTGCCGCCGCCAACTGGCTGTGCAGGGCCGCCCGGTCGAGCCCGGCCGCTGTGCCCAGGGCCTCCAGCCGGGCCGGGACCTGCGCCGCCGCGTTCGCGTGGACCGTGCCGGAGCCGCCTTCATGGCCGGTATTCAGAGCGGCCAGCAACGAGACGACCTCGGGACCGCGCACCTCGCCGACCACCAGCCGGTCCGGTCTCATCCGCAGGGCCTGCCGGACGAGATCGTGGAGCGCGACGAGTCCGACGCCCTCCTGGTTGGCCGGCCGCCCTTCCAGACGCACCACATGCGGATGGTCGGGCCGCAGCTCCGCCGAGTCCTCGGCGAGCACGATCCGCTCCCCGGGACCCACCAGCCCCAGCAACGCGCTCAGCAAGGTCGTCTTCCCGGAGCCCGTGCCCCCGCTGATGAGGAAGGACAACCGGGCGTCCAGCAGCGCTCTGAGCACCCGGTCCCCGCCGGGCGGCACCGTCCCTGCCGCAACCAGCTCGTCGAGGGTGAACGCGCGCGGCCGTACGACACGCAGGGAGAGGCAGGTGGAACCGACGGCGACCGGTGGCAGCACCGCGTGCAGTCGTGTCCCGTCCGGCAGCCGGGCATCCACCCAGGGGCGGGCGTCGTCAAGCCTTCTGCCGGCCACAGCGGCGAGGCGTTGCGCGAGACGTCGTACGGCTGCCGCGTCCGGAAAGGTCACGGCGGTCAGCTCCAGGCCGCCACCCCGGTCGACCCACACCCGGTCGGGCGCCGACACCAGCACATCGGTCACCGACGGGTCGGCGAGCAGCGGTTCCAGCGGGCCGCTGCCGACCAGCTCGGAGCGCAACCGCTCGGCCGCGCCGAGGACTTCGGCGTCCCCGAGAACCCGCCCCTGTTCGCGCAGCGCCTGCGCCACCCGCGCGGGGGTCGGCTCGGAGCCGCTCTCCGCCAGCCATTGCCGCACGCCGTCCAACAGCCCCGCACGTCCGTCCGCCCCGTCGCCGGGCCCGTCCCACGCCTCCGTTCCTCCGGGCAGGGCGCCTCCTGGGCCGTCCCGTGCGTCCGTCGGGCGGGAGAGGTAGCGCCTTGGTCCGTCCCGCGCCTCCGTCCACCCGTACGGAGAGCCCTCATGTGTGACCTGAGACCTCGGTCCCGGTCGCCTGCCGAGTGCCCCGGCGGGGTCTGTGCCTGCGGCGTCCCTGTTCATACGTCCCCTCCTTCGACCGGAACCCGCTGCCAGAAGGCCGCGCAGAACCGGGCCAGAGGCCCCCTCGGCATGCTCCCCGGAGGCGGCCCGCCGTCCAACGGGAAAGGTTCCGCGGGCACTTCGCCCACCAAGGGCAGGTCGAGCAGGCGGGCGACCTCGCGGTCGTCCAGGCCCGGTGCGTAAGGGCCCCGCACCACGACCCGTAGATCGCGCAGGACCATGCCGACCGCGGACGCCACCCGCCCGGCCGCCGCGATGGAGCGCAGGTCGGCCGGGACCACCACCAACCCCATATCGAGCTGGGCGAGGATCTCGGCGACACCCTCGTCGATACGGCGGGGCAGGTCGACGATCACCGCGCCCCCGCGCCGTCTGGCGGCGGCCAGCACCGCACGTACCGCCTGCGGAGGAATGGTGACCGCGTCGCTCCGGTCCCAGCTCAGGACCCGCAGCGCGTGCAGTTCGGGCAGGGACTCCTCCAGCGCGCCGCCGCCGACCCTGCCGCGGGACGCGGCGAACGCCGGCCAGCGCAGGCCCTCGGAAGCCTCTCCGCCCAGGAGTACGTCGAGTCCGCCACCGAGAGGGTCCGCGTCCACGAGCAGGGTGCGCTTTCCCTCACGCGCCGAGGTGAGGGCGAGCGCGCAGGCCAGCGTGGAGGCCCCGGCCCCACCGCGGCCGCCGAGTACGCCGACGGTCAGGGCGGGCCGGCCGACTCCTTCGGCCACGTCGGCGATGCGGTCGACAAGCCATTGCTCGCCGTCCGGCAGCACAAGGACGTGGTCGGCGCCGATCTCGACAGCGCGCCGCCAGACTCCGGAATCGTCCTGATCCCGGCCGACGAGCACCACTCCCCTTCTCCGCGCGGCCCCACGCACACGCGTTGCGGCGTCGTCTCCGACGAGGACGAGGGGTGCCGCCTCCCAGCTGCCCCTGCGTTCCGGAATCCCGTGGTGGACCTCGGGGCGTGCTCCCGCCGCCGCGCACAGCCGCAGCAGGTCGTCCAGGAGGTCGACGTCCTCGGTGACGATCAATGGTCCGCCCTGCCGCCCCTCGGCGGTGGGCGGCCGGTCATGGGTGATGGCTCCCGCCACGATCTCCAGCCCCCTTCGCTGCTTCCTGCGCGGGGCCCTCCAGGACCCCGCGATTCCCGCTCATGCGGAGATCCGGCAAGCGGCCTCCATATGAACGGCCGATACGAACCGGCCAAACGCGTCCGACAAACGGAACCGGCCATGAACTGGCCGCGAACGGGGCGCGTGGGAATCACCGTGCAGCGATCCCGGAAATCGTGTGGATCTTGGTCGAAAACTGTGGACAACTCAGCGGCTGTGAATATCGCCTTCACCCCTACCGGTGAGCGCTCAACGACTTCCGCAGAGCATCCCAACGGCTACGCACAGTGACGAATCGCGAGTGCGCGAAGAGGGCGGAATCAACGGTGCCGAGAAGGCTCCGGGGCCGCGCAGAAGAGGGGAAAACCCATCCGGACATGCGACGACCCCCGCCGGGGGGGAGAGCGGGGGTCGTCCCCACGGCCGACTCGGGGGGGGAGGAGTCGGACCGGGTTAGCACGGTCGCGAACGATCCGTGACTTCCATGGTGTACCCGAGAGCCCTCTCAGGCAAACCCACGCGCCTCACCTTACGCCGAATGGTGGGCCCTATGCTCAACCTCGTGGAAAACCACTCCTTGCCTCGTACAGCAGCCTTCTTTGACCTGGACAAGACGGTCATTGCGAAGTCGAGCACGCTCACCTTCAGCAAGTCGTTCTACCAAGGCGGGCTGATCAACCGCAGGGCGGCCTTGCGCACTGCATACATCCAGTTCGTGTTCCTGGCGGGCGGCGCCGACCACGACCAGATGGAGCGGATGCGCAAGTACCTGTCCGCGATGTGCCGCGGCTGGAACGTCCAGCAGGTCAAGGAGATCGTCGCCGAGACACTGCACGACCTCATCGACCCGATCATCTACGACGAGGCCGCGTCGCTCATCGAGCAGCACCACAAGGCCGGCCGCGACGTCGTGATCGTGTCCACGTCGGGTGCCGAGGTGGTCGAGCCGATCGGCGAACTGCTAGGCGCGGACCGTGTGGTGGCGACCCGCCTGGTCGTCGGCGAGGACGGCTGCTTCACCGGCGAGGTGGAGTACTACGCCTATGGACCGACGAAGGCCGAAGCGATCAAGGAGCTGGCCGCGTCCGAGGGCTACGACCTCCCCCGCTGCTACGCCTACAGCGACTCGGCGACCGATCTGCCGATGCTGGAGTCCGTCGGGCATCCGCACGCGGTGAATCCGGACCGCACACTGCGCCGCGAGGCGGTCGCCCGCGCGTGGCCCATCCTGGACTTCCACCGTCCGGTCCGGCTGAAGCAGCGGCTGCCGGCCCTGTCCGTGCCTCCTCGGCCCGCACTGGTCGCGGCGGCCGCGATAGGAGCGGCGGCGGCTACGGCGGGGCTCGTCTGGTACGCCAGCCGGCGCCGCGCGTCGGTCGCGTGAGCCGTCACGCGTACGCGTGCGGCATATTAATGTCTATTACTCACCCTTTTGAACCTAAAAGTAAAGAAGTGCGGCCAGGGGTTCCGCTTCCTCCGGACCTGGAGTACAAAGGGTTTAACGGCCCGCGAGACCAAGGACATCCGAGAGGATCACCTTCAAACGCAACCCGGCCCCACGGACCGAGCATGAACATCGAGCACCCACGCGACGTCGACCCGTCGATTACGGGCCAGCCGCACCAGGTAACGGGCAGAAGTTCCCGACCTGATGGGCAAATATCGAGGACGCTTGGTAACCCGGTGAACGTGCCAGCGGCGGTACGAGAACTCGTACCGCCGCATCCCTTTTCCGGGGAGTCGGGCGCCCGCTACGCGGCGCCGCGCTGGAGCGCCTCGCAGACCGCGGCGGACTCCCTGACACCCAGCTCGACAGCCCTGCCGCAGTGGGCGATCCAGGCGGCCATGCCCTCCGGGGTTCCGGAGACGTAGCCGTCCAGTGCCGCGAGGTAGGCCGCACGGCCGAGTTCCGCGTGGCCGACCTCCGCCGGACAGATGGACTTCGGGTCCAGGCCGCTGCCGATCAGGACGATGCGTTCCGCAGCGCGCGCGACCAGGCCGTTGTGGGAGGTGAAGGGGCGCAGGGCGATCAGTTCACCGTGGACGACGGCCGCCGTGACCAGGGCGGGGGCCGAGCCGCCCGCGATGATGAGCTGCGAAAGACCTTCCAGACGACCGGCGACCTCGTTCGCGTCGGGAAGCGGCAGCTCCACCAGAGGCTCGTCCACCTGCTCCCCGTTCTGCCGCGGCCGGCCGACCTCGTCACCCTGATCGGCCGCCGCCACCAGGTGCAGCCTGGCCAGCACACGCAGGGGCGACTGCCGCCAGATGGACAGAAGTTGACCCGCCTCCGAGGTCAGCCGCAGGGCGGCGCCGACCGTGCGGCCCTCGTCGTCCGCGCTGAAGTCGGTACGCCGGCGCACCTCTTCGAGGGCCCAGTCGGCACCGGACAGCGCCGCGGAACCGCGGGCCCCGCGCAGCGCCGCCTCGGACGTGATCTCGTTGCCGCGACGCCGCATGATCCGGTGCCCGTAGACGCGGTCCACGGCCTTGCGGACGGATTCCACGGATTCGGCCACCCCGGGAAGCGAACCCAGGACCGCGAGCGGGTCGGCGGTCGCACCTGTCGTACTCATGAGTACGACATTACGCACCCAGAGACCACACCCCACGAAGGAGTGGTCTTCTTCACGCGCCGCGAGCACCCAGAGCTACAGTCGCACTACGCTTGGTGAACATGAAAATTGCTTTCGTTGGGAAGGGCGGCAGCGGCAAGACCACGCTGTCGTCGCTCTTCATCCGCCACCTCGCCGCCTCAGGGGCGCCGGTCGTCGCCATGGACGCCGACATCAACCAGCACCTGGGGGCCGCGCTCGGGCTCGAAGAGACGGAGGCCGCCGCGCTGCCCGCCATGGGCGAGCGGCTGCCGCTCATCAAGGACTACCTCCGCGGTTCCAATCCACGCATCACGTCCGCCGAGACGATGATCAAGACGACCCCGCCCGGTGCGGGCTCACGGCTGCTGCGCGTCGATGAGGCCAATCCGGTGTACGACGCCTGCGCCCGGCCGGTGGAACTCGACGGCGGCGCCGTCCGTTTGATGGTCACCGGCCCGTTCACCGAGGCCGACCTGGGAGTGGCTTGCTACCACTCCAAGACCGGTGCGGTGGAGCTCTGCCTGAACCATCTCGTCGACGGCCCGGGCGAGTACGTCGTCGTCGACATGACGGCGGGTTCCGATTCCTTCGCGTCCGGCTTGTTCACCCGCTTCGACATCACGTTCCTCGTCGCCGAACCGACCCGGAAGGGAGTCTCCGTCTATCGCCAGTACAAGGGGTACGCCCGCGACTTCGGCGTCGCCCTGAAGGTCGTCGGCAACAAGGTGCAGGGCCAGGACGACATCGACTTCCTGCGAGCGGAGGTCGGTGACGACCTCCTCGTGACGGTCGGGCACTCGGACTGGGTGCGCGCCATGGAGAAGGGCCGCCCGCCCCGGTTCGAGCTCCTGGAGGAGGTCAACCGGCGTTCGCTGCACGCCTTGCGGACCGCCGCCGACGCCACGTACGAACTGCGCGACTGGGAGCGGTACACGAGCCAGATGGTGCAGTTCCACCTGAAGAACGCAACCAGTTGGGGCAACGCCAAGACCGGGGCGGACCTCGCGGAACAGGTCGACCCCGGTTTCGTGCTCGGCGAGAGTCCGATGGCAGCGGCCTGAGCGGCCGGCCGGCCCGAAGCGTCACTACGGCATGAGCGACAGGCCGGCCCGGGGCGCCGCTACGGTTTGGCCGCCGGCGCCCCGGGGACGCCCTTCGGGGCGGGGGCCGGGCGGCCCGAGAGGAAGGACGCCCAGCCCTGCTTCGGCGCCTCACCGACCTGGAGGCCGCGGAGCTTGGCGAGGGTGACCGGGTCCTGGGCGTCGAGCCAGTCGGCGAGCTGCCTGAAGGAGACACAGCGCACGTCGGTCTTGGTGCAGACGCGTTCGACGACCTCGTCGACGGCACGCATGTAGTTGCCGCCGTTCCAGGACTCGAAGTGGTTCCCGATGATCAGGGGAGCGCGGTTGCCGTCGTAGGCGCGGCCGAAGCCCCTGAGCAGGCCGTCACGCATCTGGTCCCCCCAGTACCGCTGCTTACCGGGGTCGCCCTGGGTCTGGGTGCCCGACTGGTTGACCATGAAGTTGTAGTCCATGGTGAGCTGCTCATAGGAGTGCCCGGGGAAGGGCACAAGCTGCATCGACAGGTCCCACAGGCCCCTCTCCTTCTTCGGCCAGAGCTGGTCGTTGACGCCGCTGGTGTCGTAGCGGAAGCCCAGCTGGTGGGCCGCCTTCATGAAGTTCTGCCGGCCCTCCAGACAGGGGGTGCGGGCACCGATGAGTTCCTTGTCGTAGTCGAAGGGCAGTGATGCCGCCCCCGTCAGGCCCGCGTTGGTCTTCCAGGACTTCACGAACGACTTCGCCTGGGCGATCTCGCTCTTCCAGTCCGCGACCGACCACTGGCCGACCCCGCCCTCCGTACCGCAGAAGTGGCCGTTGAAGTGCGTACCGATCTCGTTGCCCTCGAGCCACGCGCCACGCAACTGCTTCACGGTGTCACGGATGCCCTGCTCGTCGTTGAAACCGATCTCCGAGCTGCCGGGCGTGTGCTGCGGCGGCCGGTACAGGTCGCGCTTGTCCTCCGGCAGCATGTACACGCCGCTCAGGAAGTACGTCATCGTCGCCTTGTTGGCCTTGGAGAGCTTCCGGAAGTGGGAGAAGAGCTTCTGGCTGTCCTCGCCGGCGCCGTCCCAGGAGAAGACCACGAACTGCGGGGGCTTCTGACCGGGCTTCAGCCGTTCGGGCCGGGGCAGATGTGGCTGCGCCCCGGTGTACGAGGTGGAACCGTCACCGATCAGGCGGACCGCGGCCCTGGGTGCCGCAGGGGCCCCCGCCGCCTTCTTCGCACCGTGCGCGCCTTCCTGAGCAGCGGTGGTACCGCCCGCGCAACCGGCGAGCGCGGTGGCGCAGGCCGCTGCGAGTGCTACACCCGCGGCGATCCTCTGGGTGGCGGCCATTTTCCGCCCTCCTTTTTCTCGGTCGGGTCAACGCCGATCAGGGCGCTGTCGCGGTTATGTACGGCTATGTACCGACAGCGCCGTCAAGGTTTCACGGGACCGAGAAGTAATAAGTACGACAAGCCGATCAAAAGCCCACTTCACCCCAAGGGGTGATTCAATGCCCCATTTGCTCCTATATTCGGCATGAACCCTTTACCCTGCATTACGATCCGTTTACCGAGCGTTGAAAATCCCGCCGCTGCACGCCGTGACCCACGGCCGCGACCCGCCCCCCGCCGATGTGGACGGGGGACCACCTGTTCCGCGACCGCGCTGCCCCGGAGGAGACGGGAACCATGTCTGCCTGCGTCCCCACCCGCGCCGCCGATTCGACTCGGCCCGCGCACGTCCACCCACCCCACAGCCCCCCGCCGACCCCGCCCCGCCGCTTCCGTATCGCGGGCGCAGATCTGTCGGCCTCGATCGCCGTCTTCCTGATCGCCCTGCCGCTGTCCCTCGGCATCGCCCTCGCCACCGGCGCCCCGCTCCAGGCCGGCCTCGTCGCCGCGGCCGTCGGCGGACTCGTCGTGGGACGCCTCGGCGGCTCACCGCTCCAGGTGAGCGGACCCGCCGCCGGCCTCACGGTCGTCACGGCCGAGCTCATCCACCACTACGGCTGGCGCGCGACCTGCGCCATCACCGTGCTCGCCGGAATCACCCAACTGGGCCTCGGCTGCCTGCGCGTGGCCCGCACGGCCCTGGCCGTCAGCCCCGCGATCGTGCACGGCATGCTCGCCGGAATCGGCGTGACCATCGCCGTCGCCCAGCTGCACATCGTGCTGGGAGGCATCCCGCAGAGCTCCGTCCTGGACAACCTCGTCGCGCTGCCGGACCAGGTGGCACACATGCACCCCGCGGCGGTGTCGATGAGCGCGCTGACACTGGCGCTGCTGTTCGCCTGGCCGCGTATCCCCGGGCGCACCGGGCGGATGCTGCGCAAGGTCCCCGCCGCGCTGGTCGCCGTCGCCGGAGCCACCGCCACCGCCTCCCTCGCCGGGCTGACGCTCCCCAGAGTCGACCTGCCGTCCTGGAGCAGCCACGCGCTGGCCGGGCTGCCCGAAGGCCCGGTGCTCGGCATCGCCGCCGCCATCCTCACCGTGACGCTGGTGTGCAGCGTGCAGTCACTGCTCGGCGCCGTCGCGGTGGACAAGCTGGTGAGCGGCCGCCCGGAACTCCAGGCGCACGTGGGCCGTTCCCGACTCGACCGGGAACTGCTCGGGCAGGGCGCCGCCAATGTCGTGTCCGGCGCGCTCGGCGGACTGCCGGTCGCCGGCGTCGCGGTGCGCAGTTCCGCGAATGTGCAAGCAGGTGCCATCAGCCGGAACTCCACGATGCTGCATGGCGTTTTCGTAGTAGTTGCCGCGCTGCTGATGGTCCCGATCCTGGAGCTGATCCCCCTCGCATCGCTCGCCGCCCTGGTGATGGCCGTCGGCATCCAGATGGTGTCCCTGCACCACATCCGCACGGTCACCCGCCACCGCGAAGTGCTGGTGTACGCCGTCACCACGCTCGGCGTCGTGTTCCTCGGAGTTCTCGAGGGCGTGGCGCTGGGGGTCTCCGTGGCCGTCGGTGTCGCCCTGCACCGTCTCGGACGCACCCGGATCACCCACGACGAGAAGGAAGGAGTCCATCACGTACACGTACGAGGGCAGTTGACGTTCCTCGCGGTGCCTCGACTCAGCCGCGCCCTGCATCTGGTGCCCCGAGGAGCCGACACCGTCGTGGAGCTGGACGGCTCGTTCATGGACCACGCCGCGTACGAGTCGCTGCACGACTGGCAGAGCACGCACACCGCCCAGGGCGGCACGGTCGAGCTCACCGGCCGGACCGGACAGCGGATCGCCGAGCCCGCGAATTCCACGCACTGCCGCTGCCGGCCCTGGACGCCCTGGCGGAACCATCAGTGCGAGGCCTCCGCCGTCCCGGAGTCCGCTTCCTCGAACGACCCTTCGGCCGGGCAGGACGAGGGAACCGGCGAGGCCAGACCGAGCGGACACCAACTGGCGCGCGGTATCAGCGCGTTCCAGCGCAACACCGCACCCCTGGTGCGCGATGAGCTGGCCCGGCTCGCACGGGAGGGGCAACGGCCGTCCCAGCTGTTCCTGACCTGTGCCGACTCTCGGCTCGTGACCTCGATGATCACCTCCAGTGGTCCGGGAGATCTCTTCGTCGTACGGAATGTGGGCAACCTGGTGCCCATGCCCGGAGAGGAGAGCGGGGACGACTCGGTGGCCGCGGCCATCGAGTACGCGGTGGACGTACTGAAGGTGCGGTCCATCACGGTCTGCGGGCACTCCGGGTGCGGAGCCATGCAGGCCCTGCTGGCCTCGGAGCCCGGAGGGGCGCTCACTCCGCTCAAGCGGTGGCTGCGGCACGGGCAGCCGAGCCTGGACCTGATGGCCGCCAAGGACAGGCCGTGGGCGCGGCTCGCCGGACGGGCGCCCGCCGACACGGTGGAGCAGCTCTGTCTGACCAATGTGGTGCAGCAGTTGGAGCACCTGCGGGCGCACGAGTCCGTGGCGCGGGCCCTGCGGGAGGGCGTGCTCGAGCTGCACGGAATGTACTTCCACGTGGGTGAGGCCCAGGCGTATCTGCTGGCCGACGCCGACGGGGCCGAGCTGTTCGATCACGTGGGCGCGGCGGAGGACCTGCGGCATCCGGCGTGATCGGGCGGTGGTGCGCGGCCCCGGTCGGCAGGGCCGCGCACCACGTACAACCCCCGCTGTCGATGCTCCGGCCCCGCTGGCCACAGCCGCTACGGCGGCCACGGCGGCCACGGCGGCCACGGCGGCCACGGCGAGGGGATCGTCGACACGCCCGGTCGCGAAACAGGATGCGTGAGGGGCAGGGGCGGCGAGGGTGGGGCGGGGGCGGGGGAATCTCGGCCGGCAGGGGGAGAAGTATCCGGTGTGGGGCGGGGAGAAGTATCCGGTGTAGGGCGTGTGGGGTTCCCGCGTCCGCGGTGGGAGGGACAGCCCTCTCCGTTCCTCGGGTCAGTCGGCCCAGTGGGCGTGGTCGATGTCCGTGGTCTATGTGCGTGGTCGAAGTGAACCCGGTGGCCGGAGGGTACGTGCCTCAGGGTGCGGACTTCGTGTGTTCTCGTGAGAGGCGCCGGGCCGTGCCGCGCGGCGAGGACGTGCCGCGCGGACCGAAGGCCCGGACCAGCGACACAGGATAGGTCTAAACCAATTTCGGATCGGGCCTTGTCACCGAGCCCCCCGGTCTGATGAGCTGTGGCCTGGGACACAACGGACACCCTGGGAAAGGGAGATGTCGTGAGCAACGAAAGCCTGGCCAACCTGCTGAAGGAAGAGCGCAGGTTCGCGCCGCCCGCCGACCTGGCGGCGAACGCCAATGTCACCGCGGAGGCGTATGAGCAGGCCAAGGCTGACAGGCTCGGCTTCTGGGCCGAGCAGGCCCGCCGCCTGACCTGGGCCACCGAGCCGACCGAGACGCTGGACTGGTCGAACCCGCCGTTCGCGAAGTGGTTCGCCGACGGAAAGCTGAACGTCGCGTACAACTGCGTGGACCGGCATGTCGAGGCCGGGAACGGCGACCGCGTCGCCATCCACTTCGAGGGTGAGCCGGGCGACAGCCGGGCCATCACCTACGCCGAACTCAAGGACGAGGTGTCGAAGGCCGCGAACGCTCTCACCGAGCTCGGCGTCGGCAAGGGCGACCGGGTCGCCATCTACCTGCCGATGATTCCCGAGGCCGTCGTCGCGATGCTGGCCTGCGCCCGTATCGGCGCCGCGCACTCGGTGGTCTTCGGCGGGTTCTCCGCGGACGCGATCGCCACCCGCATCCAGGACGCCGACGCCAAGCTGGTCATCACCTCCGACGGCGGTTACCGGCGCGGAAAGCCGTCCGCGCTCAAGCCGGCCGTCGACGAAGCGGTGAACCGGGTCGACGGGGTCGACAAGGTGCTGGTCGTGCGTCGTACCGGCGAGGACGTCGCCTGGACCGAGGGCCGCGACGTGTGGTGGCACGACATCGTCGGACGGCAGTCGACCGAGCAAACGCCGGAGGCGTTCGACGCCGAGCACCCGCTGTTCATCCTCTACACCTCCGGGACCACCGGGAAGCCGAAGGGCATCCTGCACACCTCGGGCGGCTACCTCACGCAGGCCTCGTACACCCACCACGCCGTCTTCGACCTCAAGCCGGAGACCGACGTGTACTGGTGCACGGCCGACATCGGCTGGGTCACCGGGCACTCCTACATCACGTACGGACCGCTCTCGAACGGCGCGACGCAGGTGATGTACGAAGGGACGCCGGACACGCCGCACCAGGGCCGGTTCTGGGAGATCGTCCAGAAGTACGGGGTGACGATCCTCTACACGGCGCCCACGGCCATCCGTACGTTCATGAAGTGGGGCGACGACATCCCCGCGAAGTTCGATCTGTCGTCGCTGCGGGTGCTCGGGTCGGTCGGCGAACCGATCAACCCCGAGGCGTGGATCTGGTACCGCAAGCACATCGGCGGGGACCGTACGCCGATCGTGGACACCTGGTGGCAGACCGAGACCGGCGCGATGATGATCTCGCCGCTGCCCGGAGTCACCGAGACGAAGCCGGGGTCGGCGCAGCGGGCCCTGCCCGGCATCGCGGCGACGGTGGTCGACGACGAGGCGAACGAGGTGCCCGACGGCGGTGGCGGTTACCTCGTGCTGACCGAGCCGTGGCCGTCCATGCTGCGCACGATCTGGGGCGACGACCAGCGGTTCCTCGACACGTACTGGTCGCGCTTCGAGGGGAAGTACTTCGCCGGGGACGGGGCCAAGAAGGACGACGACGGCGACATCTGGCTGCTCGGGCGCGTCGACGACGTGATGCTCGTGTCCGGGCACAACATCTCGACGACCGAGGTCGAGTCGGCCCTCGTCTCCCACCCGTCGGTCGCCGAAGCGGCGGTCGTGGGCGCGGCGGACGAGACGACCGGACAGGCGATCGTGGCCTTCGTCATCCTGCGCGGGACGGCTTCCGCCGAGGACGCCGGACTGGTGGCGGACCTGCGCAACCACGTGGGCACCACGCTCGGTCCGATCGCCAAGCCGAAGCGGGTCCTGCCGGTGGCCGAGCTGCCGAAGACCCGGTCGGGGAAGATCATGCGCCGCCTGCTGCGCGACGTGGCCGAGAACCGCGAGCTCGGTGACGTCACGACGCTCACCGACTCCACGGTGATGGACCTGATCCAGGCGAAGCTGCCGGCCGCTCCCAGCGAGGACTGACGCGGACTCACCCCCGCCCGGCCCTGAGGGGTGTGGGAGCACCCGGTGCTCCCACACCCCTCGCGTCGTCCTGGGGGCGGGACCGCCCCCGAGCCGCCGAAGTGCCCCTCTCAGCGCAACCGACAGCCCCCCGCGCCCGGTTTCGCCGTAATGTGAGGTTCCCGCACCGACCCGGCCGCATCTTAGGTAAAGTAAGGAAAGCGTCAAGGACGCGACAAGATCGTTCATGGTGTGCCGGGAAGTCTGGTCGGCGAGTGCTTTGTCCTGCCTGCTCGACCGGAGGTCCTCCCCGTGGCCGCGCCCCCTTCCACCGCCCGTAAGTTCTTCGGCCGGATGTCCCTGCCCGAACGGAACTTCGTGGCGGACGCGCTGCGCGCCGAGACCGTGGGCGGGGTGCTGCTGCTGATCGCGGCGATCGCGGCGCTGATCTGGGCGAACACCCTGCCGGACAGCTACGAGACCGTCTCGCACTACCACTTCGGGCCGGCCGCGCTCGGGCTCGATCTGTCCGTGGAGCACTGGGCGGCCGACGGACTGCTGGCCGTGTTCTTCTTCGTCGCCGGGATCGAGCTGAAGCGCGAACTGGTCGCCGGGGATCTGCGGGACCCGAAGGCCGCGGTGCTGCCCGTGGTCGCGGCGGTCTGCGGCATGGCCGTTCCCGCACTCGTCTACGTCCTGACCAGCCTGGCCGGCGGAGGCTCACTCGAAGGCTGGGCCGTCCCCACCGCCACCGACATCGCCTTCGCGCTCGCCGTGCTCGCCGTCATCGGAACGTCGTTGCCGTCCGCGCTGCGCGCCTTCCTGCTCACCCTCGCCGTCGTCGACGACCTGTTCGCGATCCTGATCATCGCGGTCTTCTTCACCGACTCCATCAACTTCGCCGCGCTCGGCGGGGCGGTCGTGGGCCTCGGCGTCTTCTGGCTGCTGCTCCGCAAGGGCGTGCACGGCTGGTACCTGTACGTCCCGCTCGCTCTGGTCATCTGGGGCCTGATGTACAACAGCGGCATCCACGCCACCATCGCCGGCGTCGCGATGGGCCTGATGCTGCGCTGCCACCCGCACGAGGGCGAGGAGCACTCCCCCGGCGAGCACATCGAACATCTGGTGCGCCCGGTGTCGGCGGGACTCGCCGTGCCGCTGTTCGCCCTGTTCAGCGCCGGCGTCTCGATCTCCGGCGGGGCGGTCGGCGATGTGTTCACCCGGCCCGAGACACTCGGCGTGGTGCTCGGACTCGTCGTCGGCAAGGCGGTCGGCATCTTCGGCGGTACGTGGCTGACGGCCCGGTTCACCCGGGCCTCACTCAGCGACGACCTGGAATGGGCGGACGTCGCCGCCGTCGCCACCCTCGCCGGAATCGGCTTCACCGTCTCCCTGCTCATCGGCGAACTCGCCTTCGAAGGCAACACGAGCCTCACCGACGAGACCAAGGCCGCCGTCCTGATCGGCTCTTTCATCGCGGCCGTACTCGCCACGGCGCTGCTGAAGCTGCGCAACGCCAAGTACCGCGCGATGTGCGAGGACGAGGAGCGCGACGAGGACCTCGACGGCATCCCGGACATCTACGAACAGGACAACCCGGCGTACCACTTGCGCATGGCCGCCATCTACGAGCGGAAGGCCGCGGAGCATCGCAGGCTTGCCGAAGTGGCGGGTGGGGCAAGCGAGGGGAACGACGGTCCGGCATGATCTGACAGGACCGTACAAACACATGCAGAAGAGGGAGATCGCGATGAGCGCACCCGACGGCAGCCCGGTCGGCGCCGAACGCAGCATCGGCCAGTTGGTCGCCTCGGCGACGACCGAGATGTCCGCACTGGTGCACGACGAAATCGCCCTGGCGAAGGCGCAGCTCAAGCAGGACGTCAAGCGCGGCGCGGTCAGCGGCGGCGCGTTCTCGGCGGCCGGCGCGGTACTGATCTTCTCCCTGCCGATGCTCAGCTTCGCCCTCGCGTACGGAATCCGGACCTGGAGCGACTGGAATCTCGCGATCTGCTTCGTGCTGTCGTTCGCGGCGAACGTGCTGGTCGCGGGCGTACTCGCGCTGGTCGGCGTGATCTTCGCGAAGAAGGCCAAGAAGAGCCAGGGCCCGCAGAAGGTGGCCGCCTCGATGAAGGAGACGGCGGGTGTTCTGCAGAACGCCAAGCCGCACCCCCGGCCCGAGCCGGTCGAGGACGTCGTCAAGGCTGTGGCACGCTCATCCTCATGACGGACCCCGCCACACCTTCGGCGCAACCCACCTCGGCCGTACGGATCGACCTTCCCGGCGGACGCAAAGTGATCCACCGGGATGTGGCCGCCAACGGCGCGCGCTTCCACATCGCCGAGCTCGGCGACGGGCCGCTCGTCCTGCTGCTGCACGGCTTCCCGCAGTTCTGGTGGACCTGGCGGCACCAGCTCGCCGCGCTCGCGGACGCCGGGTTCCGGGCCGTGGCCATGGACCTGCGGGGCGTCGGCGGCAGCGACCGCACCCCGCGCGGTTACGACCCCGCCAACCTCGCGCTCGACATCACCGGGGTCGTACGGTCCCTCGGCGAGCCCGACGCCGCGCTGGTCGGGCACGATCTCGGCGGCTATCTGGCGTGGACGGCGGCCGTCATGCGGCCCAAGCTCGTCCGCCGGCTCGCGGTGTCGTCCATGCCGCATCCGCGGCGCTGGCGCTCCGCCATGCTCTCCGACGTCAAGCAGACCGCGGCGGGCTCGTACATCTGGGGATTCCAGCGACCCTGGATCCCGGAGCGCCAACTCCTCGCGGACGACGGCGCCCTGGTGGGCCGTCTGGTACGGGACTGGTCGGGGCCGCGGCAGCCGGACGACGAAACCGTGGAGACGTACCGCCGCGCCATGTGCATCCCGTCGACCGCGCACTGCTCCCTCGAGCCGTACCGGTGGATGGTGCGGTCCATGGCGCGCCCGGACGGCATCCAGTTCAACCGGCGCATGAAGCGGCCGGTGCGGGTGCCGACGCTGCATCTGCACGGCTCGCTCGATCCGGTGATGCGGACGCGGAGCGCGGCGGGTTCCGGGGAGTACGTCGAAGCGCCGTACCGCTGGCGGCTGTTCGACGGGCTCGGGCACTTCCCGCACGAAGAGGATCCGGTCGCCTTCTCCACCGAGCTGGTCAACTGGCTGAAGGATCCGGAACCCGACCGGTGACACCCCGGTCACCCTTGCGTGATCGCCCGAACGCGCCCGGTGTCACGCCCGGAAATACGGACGGTGAACGCCTGTTCTTCGAACGGCCAATTGCCTCGCGCATAGGCCAATTGAGGGGCTGGGGCGAGGTTATCGACCTTGGGGCGGGGGCAGACGTCGGGGTATGGGCTGGACGCACGACTACAGTGACGCAGCACGCAATCGCCGCTCGGCCACGGGTCTGAGCTCCCATCAGAGGGGCACCCCGCAGCTGACAGGCACGGATCCTCGCGTGGGGATTCCGCACATTCTGCGCCGCCGGGCCCGCTGGGTCTCGATGCGGCTGCGCCATCCACGCGGCTGAGGCCCTGCCCGCCGGTCAGAGCGCGCAGCTGTCGCTGTCCACCTGCTGGTTGGCCGTACGCCCCTTGGCGATGTCCTCCTGGATCTCGTCCGCGGTGAGCGCGTAGCCGGTGTCGGCGTCGTCGAGCGACTTCGCGAAGACCACGCCGTAGACCTTGCCGTCGGGTGTCAGCAGCGGTCCGCCGGAGTTGCCCTGACGGACCGTCGCGTACAGCGAGTAGACGTCCCGGCGCACCGTCTTGCGGTGGTAGATGTCCGGGCCGTTGGCCGTGATGCGACCGCGTACGCGCGCGGGCTGGACGTTGTACGAGCCGTTCTGCGGGAAGCCCGCGACGATCGCGCTGTCGCCGCTGCTCGCGTCCTTCGCGCTGAACCGCAGCGCGGGCGCCTTCAGGTCCGGTACGTCGAGTACGGCGATGTCGCGCTCCCAGTCGTACAGGACGACCGTGGCGTCGTACTTCTTGCCCTCGCCGCCTATCTGGACGGTGGGCTCGTCGACTCCGCCGACCACGTGCGCGTTGGTCATCACCCGGCGGTCGCTGAAGACGAAGCCGGTGCCTTCGAGGACCTTGCCGCAGCTCTGGGCGGTGCCCATGACCTTGACGATGGAATTCTGCGAGCGGGTGGCGACGGGGCTGCCGGCGAGCGCCGGGTCGGGCGGCTTGACCTCGGTGATGGGCTCGTTGGCGAACGGGCTGAAGACCTGCGGGAAGCCGTTCTGGGCGAGGACCGAGGAGAAGTCGGCGAACCAGGTGTTGGCCTGGGAGGGCAGCGCGCGGGACACGCCGAGCAGCACTTTGGAGCTGCGGACCTCCTTGCCGAGCGTCGGCAGTGTCGTCCCGGCGAGGGCCGAGCCGATCAGCCAGGCGACGAGGAGCATCGCCACGACGTTCACCAGGGCGCCGCCGGTCGCGTCCAGGGCTCTGGCGGGGGACCAGGTGATGTACCGGCGCAGCTTGTTGCCGAGGTGAGTGGTGAGGGCCTGGCCGACGGAGGCGCAGACGATGACGACGACCACCGCCACGACGGCCGCGGTCGTGCTCACCTCGCTGTCGTCGGTCGCCCAGCCCCAGATGACCGGGAGCAGGTAGACGGCGACGAGACCACCGCCCAGGAAGCCGATCACCGACAGGATGCCGACGACGAAGCCCTGGCGATAGCCCACGATCGCGAACCACACAGCGGCGACCAGCAACAAAATGTCCAGCACATTCACGGAGGTCACCTTGTCATGCGCGCCAGTCGAGCGGGACCTGCTTATCGCGGTCCCACGGGCGCTCCCAGCCCGCGAAGTGCAGGATCTTGTCGATCACCCCGGCGGTAAAACCCCAGACCAGGGCCGATTCGACCAGAAATGCCGGACCCCGGTGACCGCTGGGATGCACGGTGGTCGCGCGGTTCGCCGGGTCCGTGAGATCCGCCACGGGGACGGTGAAGACACGGGCCGTCTCGCCCGGGTCGACGACGCCGACCGGGGTCGGGCGGCGCCACCACCCGAGGACCGGGGTGACCACGAAGCCGCTGACCGGGATGTACAGCTTGGGCAGCACGCCGAAGAGCTGGACGCCGCCCGGGTCGAGGCCGGTCTCCTCCTCGGCCTCGCGCAGGGCGGCCCGCAGCGGCCCGTCGGCCTTCGGGTCGCCGTCCTCGGGGTCGAGCGCGCCGCCGGGGAAGGACGGCTGCCCGGCGTGCGATCTGAGGGTGCCGGCGCGCTCCATGAGCAGCAGCTCGGGGCCGCGGCCGCCCTCGCCGAACAGGATGAGCACCGCGGACTGACGGCCCGTGCCGTTCGACGGCGGCAGGAAGCGGCTCAGCTGGAGCGGTTCCACCGTCTCCGCGGCGTGCGCGACCGGTCCCAGCCAGTCGGGCAGACCGTCCTTGCTGAGGACCACCGGCCCGCCCTGCGTGTTGCTCGCGTCCTGTGTGTTGCCTGCGCGCGTCATCGCCACCCCCGTTCTGCAATCCCCAACGCCCGCCGGGGCCGTGTTCGTTCCGTCATCCGGCGCCCAGTGGGGGTGCGGGGATGCCGCCCGCGTCCAGATAGGACTGCGGAGGGTTGAGCCGCTGACCGGGGAAGCCGCCCTTCTCGTACTTCAGGAGCTTCTTCGCCTTCTCGGGGTCGGTCTCGCCCTCCCCGTACGCCGGGCAGAGCGGGGCGATGGGGCAGGCGCCGCAGGCGGGCTTGCGGGCGTGGCAGATCCGGCGGCCGTGGAAGATCACGTGGTGCGACAGCATGGTCCACTCGCTCTTCGGGAAGAGCCCGCCGACGGCCGCCTCGATCTTGTCCGGGTCGGTCTCGGCCGTCCACCGCCAGCGCCGCACGAGCCGCTGGAAGTGGGTGTCCACGGTGATCCCGGGCCGCCCGAAGGCGTTGCCGAGCACGACGAAGGCGGTCTTGCGGCCCACGCCGGGCAGTTTGACGAGGTCCTCGAGGCGGCCGGGCACCTCGCCCCCGAAGTCGTCCCGCAGGGCCTTGGAGAGCCCTATGACCGACTTGGTCTTGGCCCGGAAGAACCCGGTCGGGCGCAGGATCTCCTCGACCTCCTCCGGGTTGGCCTCGGCGAGGTCGTCGGGGGTGGGGTACTTGGCGAAGAGCGCCGGTGTCGTCTGATTCACCCGCAGGTCGGTCGTCTGGGCGGACAGGACCGTGGCGACGATCAGCTGGAAGGGGTTCTGGAAGTCCAGCTCCGGGTGGGCGTACGGGTACACCTCGGCCAGCTCGCGGTTGATGCGGCGGGCCCGGCGGACGAGAGCGGTGTGCGACTCGTTCCGCGGCGGCTCGGGGGCGGCGTGCGGCACGGGCGCCGCCTTCCTGGCGGTGGCTCCGGCGGACCCGGCCTTCTCGGAGGCCGCCTTCGCCGACACGGCCTTCTTGGCGACGGCCTTCTTGGCGACGGCCTTCTCGGAGGCGGCCTTCTTGGCGACCGCCTTCGTCGGCGTCACCTTCCTGGCGGCCGCTTTCGCGGGCGTCGCCTTTTTGGCGGTCTGACGGGCGCTCTTCTTCGCGCCCTCCTCGGCGGCCGCCTTCGGTGCCGCCTTCCGTGCGGTCTTCCGTGCCGCCTTCACCGGCGTCGACCCTGTCGCTTTTGTCGTTTCTTTGGTTCCGTCGGGGGCCTGTTCGCCCACAGCGGAATCGCGACGTACAACCACCCGCCCAGCCCCCTTGGCCTGTGCTCTCACCGGCGATTTGGACACCCGGCCAGCCTAGAGCCCGGCACCGACATCCGCCCCGGACCCTGAAGATCGGCCCCCAATTGGCCCCCTGCCGCACTCGTTGGGACGCCAGTGCGGCAGACTTGTGACTGATCACACTGTTTGGACCGTCCGGCAAGATGGGGAACACGGTCCCCTGGTACCAAGGGGGAGCAAGATCCCCTGAGCAGGTCGACAAGGAGAGAACTCGTGGACGACGTTCTGCGGCGCGCCCCGCTCTTCGCGGCGCTCGATGACGAGCAGGCCGCGGAGCTCCGCGCCTCCATGAGTGAGGTGACCCTCGCGCGAGGCGATGCTCTCTTCCATGAGGGCGACCCCGGCGACCGCCTCTATGTGGTCACCGAGGGCAAGGTGAAGCTCCACCGCACCTCCCCCGACGGGCGCGAGAACATGCTGGCCGTCCTCGGCCCCGGTGAGCTGATCGGCGAGCTGTCGCTGTTCGACCCGGGCCCGCGCACGGCGACCGCCACCGCACTCACCGAGGTCAAGCTGCTCGGCCTCGGCCACGGCGACCTCCAGCCGTGGCTGAACGCGCGGCCCGAGGTGGCCGCCGCGCTGCTGCGCGCCGTCGCACGGCGCCTGCGCAAGACCAACGACCAGATGTCCGACCTGGTCTTCTCCGACGTGCCCGGCCGTGTCGCGCGCGCCCTGCTCGACCTGTCGCGCCGCTTCGGCGTGCAGTCCGAAGAGGGCATTCACGTCGTGCACGACCTGACACAGGAGGAGTTGGCCCAGCTGGTCGGCGCCTCCCGCGAGACCGTCAACAAGGCGCTCGCCGACTTCGCGGGCCGCGGCTGGCTCCGCCTGGAGGCCCGCGCGGTGATCCTCCTGGACGTGGAGCGGCTCGCCAAGCGCTCGCGCTGACACCTTCCGCCGTACGACGACGGGGTCCCGCCTTCTTCCGAGGCGGGACCCCGTCGTCGTCGCCCGTGCATGCCCTTCCACGGCACCCCGCCGCCACCCTTGCCCGCCCTCCGGGTCTCCCACGGCCCGAGCAGGCGTAAATGACCTGCTCCAGGACGGCCCGCCCGGGCACAGTGGGCGCATGGCCGCTCAGGAGAACCACAGAGGACTCGACGCGCAGGGGTACATCAGGCGCGAGGGATCGCCCGCGCGCGTCCCGTACGCCTTCCGGCCGGTCGTCGCGGCGGCCCGCGACCGCCTCCTGGGCGTCTTCGGGGCGCGGCTGGACGGCGCGTACCTCTACGGCTCGATCCCGCGCGGCACCGCGCGCGTGGGGCGCTCCGACCTCGACCTGCTGCTCTCCCTGCGCGACGAGCCGACGGACGCGGACCACGCCGACGCCCGCGCTCTCGAAGCGGCGCTCGACGAGGAGTTCACCGAGATCGACGGCGTGGGAACGCTCCTGTTCAGCCGTACACGGCTGCTGAGCGACCTGGAGAGGTACGACCTCGGCTGGTTCGTCGCCTGCCTCTGTACGCCCCTCCTGGGCGAGGATCTGGCCGAATACCTCCCCCGCTACCGCCCCGACGCGCTGCTCGCCCGCGAGACGAACGGCGACCTCGCCCTGCTGCTGCCGCGCTGGCGCGAGCGGATCGACGGTGCGGCGGACACCGAGGAGGCCCGGCGCCCCCTGGTCCGCTCGATGTCGCGGCACCTCGTGCGCACCGGCTTCACGCTCGTCATGCCGCGCTGGAACGGCTGGACCAGCGACCTCGGGGAGATGGCCGAGGCGTTCGGCGCGTACTACCCGGAGCGGGCCGCCGACCTGCGCGAGGCAGCCGTCCGCGGATACGAGCCGACCGGCGAACCGGCCGTGCTCCGCTCGTACACGGACGACCTGGGGCCCTGGCTCGCCGGGGAGTACGCGCGCGTGCACGGCATCAAGGCGCCCCGCCCGTGAAGGCCCTCTCCGGGAGGCCGGAAAACGCCGCCCCGGCCCGCCTCGCTAGGGGCTGTCCGCGCCCTGCGAGCTGATCCGGACGACAGCCTCTAGATGAGCCCGTGCTCCCGCAGATAGTCCATCTGCGCCCGCACCGACAACTCGGCCGCGGGCCACAGCGAACGGTCCACGTCCGCGTAGACGCGGGCGACGACCTCGTCCGGCGACCGGTAGCCGTTCTCGACGGCCGTCTCCACCTGGGCGAGCCGGTGGGCACGATGGGCGAGGTAGAACTCGACCGCGCCCTGGGCGTCATCGAGGACGGGCCCGTGACCGGGCAGCACGGTGTGGACACCGTCGTCGACCGTCAGGGAGCGGAGCCGGCGCAGGGAGTCGAGATAGTCGCCCAGGCGGCCGTCCGGATGGGCCACCACGGTCGTCCCGCGCCCCAGGATGGTGTCCCCGGTCAGCACGGCCCGATCGGCCGGGAGATGGAAGCACAGCGAGTCCGCGGTGTGCCCCGGGGTCGGCACGACGCGCAGCTCGAGGCCGCCGAGGCTGATCACGTCTCCCGCGGCCAGCCCCTCGTCCCCCAGCCGCAGCGCCGGATCCAGGGCCCGCACCTTGGTCCCCGTCAGCTCGGCGAACCGCGCGGCGCCCTCGGCGTGATCGGGATGCCCGTGCGTCAGCAGGGTCAGCGCGACACGCTTCCCGGCCTTCTCGGCCGTGTCCAGCACATTCCGCAGATGTACGTCGTCCAGGGGTCCCGGGTCGATCACGACCGCGAGCTCGGAGTCCGGCTCGGCCACGATCCACGTGTTCGTGCCGTCCAGGGTCATCGCGGAGGCGTTGGGGGCGAGGACGTTCACCGCGCGCGCGGTGGCGGGGCCGGAGAGGACCGCTCCGCGCGGCTGGCCGGGAAGGGCTGCTGCGTCGGTCATGCGGAGGCTCCACCGGTCGGGATGTGCTTGGTGAACTCGTCGTGTCCGGGCCAGGCGAGGACGACCTCGCCGTCCTCCAGGCGGGCCTCGGCCAGGACGGGGGTGAGATCACGCGTGGGCGCGGCCGCGAGGGCGTCGGCGGCGGTCTCGTACGCCACGATCCCGCGCAGGGTCGCGATGGTGGGCGGCATCATCAGCAGCTCGCCCTTGTCGTACCCGGCCGCCGCGTCGGCCGGACGGATCCACACCGTGCGGTCGGCCTCCGTGGAGGCGTTCCGCGTGCGCTGGCCCTCGGGCAGGACGGCCACGAAGAACCAGGTGTCGTAGCGGCGGGACTCGAACTCCGGGGTGATCCAGCGGGCCCAGGCACCGAGCAGGTCCGAGCGGAGCACGAGCCCTCTGCGGTCGAGGAACTCCGCGAAGGACAGATCCCTGGCGACCAGGGCCGCCCGGTCCGCCTCCCAGTCCTCCCCGGTCGTGTCACCGACCACGGTGTCCGGGCTGGGGCCGGCGAGCAGGACGCCCGCCTCCTCGTACGTCTCCCGTACGGCCGCGCAGACGATGGCCTGGGCGGAGGTCTCGTCCACGCCGAGCCTCTCCGCCCACCACGCGCGCGTGGGCCCCGCCCAGCGGATCTGCTGCTCGTCGTCGCGCGGGTCCACGCCGCCGCCCGGATACGCGTACGCGCCTCCCGCGAAGGCCATGGAGGTCCGTCTGCGCAGCATGTGGACCATAGGGCCGGCCTGGGTGTCCTTGACCAGCATCACGGTGGCCGCGCGCCGGGGCGTCACCGGCGTCAGCGTGCCTTCGGCAAGCGCCCGAATCCGCTCCGGCCACTCCGCCGGAAACCATTGCCCATTCCCCATGGCCGGAGGCTATCCCGAGCCGGGCGGATGTTCGAGGCCCCACCGCCCCCACAGAGGTCTCCAGCCCCGTCCCGCACCTGGGGTTCCGCCCCGGACCCCGCTCTCCGAACACCGGAGGGACGGAAACTTCCCCGCACTCGAAAGGCACAGGAAGGGAAGTGCGCGCAAGCCACGCACCACCCGCAGCCGAGAACGCACGGGAGGGGCCGTGCCGGTACATCCCGCATGTCCGTCGCTCACGTCCGGATCGAGCAGCGGCTCGCATCAGAACTCACGGCTGATCCAGCGGCGACGGACGGGATGTACCGGCACGGCCCCGACCCGCATCAGAACCGGCACCGCGAAAACGCCCGGAGGGCTACGCGTGCGTGAGCTCCACCTGGATCTCGACCTCGACCGGCGCGTCCAGCGGCAGCACGGCCACACCGACCGCGCTCCGGGCGTGCACGCCCTTGTCGCCCAGCACCGCACCCAGCAGCTCACTCGCGCCGTTCAGCACGCCCGGCTGCCCGGTGAAGTCCGACGCCGAGGCCACGAAGCCCACGACCTTCACGACACGCGCGATGCGATCGAGGTCGCCCACGACCGACTTCACCGCCGCCAGCGCGTTCAGCGCACACGTACGGGCCAGCTCCTTGGCCTCCTCGGCCGTGACCTCGGCCCCCACCTTCCCGGTGACCGGAAGCTTCCCGTCCACCATCGGAAGCTGCCCGGCGGTGTACACGTACACGCCCGACTGCACGGCGGGCTGGTACGCGGCGAGCGGCGGGACCACACCCGGAAGGGTCAGGCCGAGCTCGGCGAGCTTCGCCTCGACCGCGCCACTCATGCGGACCTCTCGCGCTTCAGGTAGGCCACCAGCTGCTCGGGGTTGTTCGGCCCGGGCACGACCTGGACGAGCTCCCAGCCGTCCTCGCCCCAGGTGTCCAGAATCTGCTTCGTGGCATGGACGAGCAGCGGCACGGTTGCGTATTCCCACTTGGTCATGTGGCCGACTGTAGCCGCTGCCGACCACCACCTCCCGCCCGAGCCACCCCCCTCCCGCCCGCCTCGTCACCACCCGCGCCCACCGACCACATCCGGCCACATCGCGCCTCCCCGCGCGCAGCTTGTCCACAGCCTCCTGCTTAGTCCGGCGGCGGACTGGTTAGGCTCGAATACGTGAGCAGGCTCCAGGTCGTCAGCGGCAAGGGCGGTACCGGCAAGACCACGGTGGCCGCCGCCCTCGCGCTCGCCCTCGCGACCGAGGGCAAGCGTGCCCTCCTCGTCGAGGTCGAGGGCAGACAGGGCATCGCGCAGCTCTTCGAGACAGAAGCGCTGCCCTACGAGGAGCGGAAGATCGCCGTCGCTCCGGGGGGCGGGGAGGTGTACGCCCTCGCCATCGACCCCGAACTGGCGCTGCTGGACTACCTCCAGATGTTCTACAAACTGGGCGGCGCCGGCCGCGCCCTGAAGAAACTCGGCGCGATCGACTTCGCGACCACCATCGCGCCCGGCCTGCGCGACGTGCTCCTCACCGGCAAGGCCTGCGAGGCGGTGCGGCGCAAGGAGAAGAGCGGGCGCTTCACGTACGACTACGTGGTGATGGACGCGCCCCCGACGGGCCGGATCACCCGCTTCCTGAACGTCAACGACGAGGTCGCCGGCCTCGCGAAGATCGGCCCGATACACAATCAGGCCCAGGCCGTCATGCGCGTCCTCAAGTCCCCGGAGACGGCGGTCCACTTGGTGACGCTGCTGGAGGAGATGCCCGTACAGGAGACCGCGGACGGGATCGCGGAGCTGCGCGCGGCGAAGCTGCCTGTGGGCCGGATCATCGTGAACATGGTCCGCCCGGCCCTCCTCGACAGCATCGACCTGGCACTCGCGGAGGCCGCTCCCCGTACGGCGATCGCCAAGTCGCTCTCGGCGGCCGGCCTCGGCGGCGCGCGGCGCGGCGGACTCGCCGAACGGCTGGTGGAGCCGCTTCTCCAGCAGGCCGGGGAGTACGCCGAGCGGTACACCCTGGAGACCGAGCAGCGTAGCGTCCTGGCCGAGCTGGGCCTGCCGCTGCACGAACTCCCTTTGCTCGCCGAGGGCATGGATCTGGCGGGCCTCTACCAACTGGCCGCACAGCTGCGCAAGCAAGGGATGTCATGAGTCTGGACCCCGCCCGCGTCCTCGACCTCGACCCGCTGCTCGACGACCCGAAGACCCGCATCGTGGTGTGCTGCGGCTCGGGCGGCGTCGGCAAGACGACCACGGCCGCGGCCCTCGGGCTGCGCGCCGCGGAGCGCGGCCGCAAGGTGGTCGTGCTCACCATCGACCCCGCGCGCAGACTGGCGCAGTCCATGGGCATCGACTCCCTCGACAACACTCCGCGCCGGGTGAAGGGCGTCGAGGGGAGCGGCGAGCTGCACGCCATGATGCTCGACATGAAGCGCACGTTCGACGAGATCGTCGAGGCGCACGCGGACGGCGAGCGGGCGGCCGTCATCCTCAACAACCCCTTCTACCAGTCGCTTTCGGCGGGCTTCGCGGGCACGCAGGAGTACATGGCGATGGAGAAGCTGGGCCAGTTGCGCGCGCGCGACGAGTGGGACCTGATCGTGGTCGACACTCCGCCGTCCCGCTCGGCACTGGACTTCCTGGACGCCCCGAAGCGGCTCGGGTCCTTCCTCGACGGGCGGCTGATCCGGCTGCTGACGGCGCCGGCGAAGCTGGGCGGCCGGGCGGGCATGAAGTTCCTGAACGTCGGGATGTCGATGATGACCGGCACCCTGGGCAAGCTGCTCGGGGGCCAACTCCTCAAGGACGTCCAGACGTTCGTCGCGGCGATGGACACCACCTTCGGCGGGTTCCGGACGCGGGCCGACGCCACGTACAAGCTGCTCCAGGCGCCCGGCACGGCGTTCCTCGTGGTGGCGGCCCCGGAGCGGGACGCGCTGCGCGAGGCCGCGTACTTCGTGGAGCGGCTGGCCGCGGAGGACATGCCGTTCGCCGGGCTGGTGCTCAACCGGGTGCACGGCAGCGGGGCCACCCAGTTGTCCGCCGAGCGGGCGCTCGCCGCGGCGGAAGACGTCGATTCCGTCGTCGCGGAAGATCTTGAATCCGCCGCCGCGGAAAATCTTGACGAGGCCCGCATTGTGGATCAGGGGGACGGGAAAGCTGGACTTCGTAACTCTCCCGACACGTACGGCAGTTCAGAATCACCGGCTTCCGAGACACCAGCTCCTGACGAAGGCTCCCCCGCCGCCACGCACAGGACGACCGCCCCGGACAGGACCACCGCTACGGACAGGACCGCCGCCACGGACCCCGAGCGATCCATCGACCAGCTCACCGCAGGACTCCTGAGGCTCCACGCCGAGCGCATGCAGCTACTCTCCCGCGAGCAGCGCACGCGTGACCGCTTCGCCGCACGCCACCCGGAGGTGCCGGTGGCCGAAGTGGCCGCGCTGCCCGGTGATGTACACGATCTCGTCGGGCTGCGGGACATCGGGAACCGGCTCGCTGCCCATCGGCACGAGCTGCCCGAAAGCTGAGCCTGCGGGAGAAGCCCGAGGGGGCGCCCTCAGCCCCTCCCGGCCCCCGCGACACCGGACGGGCCCTGGAAGGGCCCGGACGGGCTTGAGGGGCCCGGGGACGGCGTCCTTGCCCCCGAAAGGGCGGACTCCCCTCAGCCCACGGCCGCGTAGCGCTCGTACACCTCTTCCTCGTCGAGGGGCAGCAGGCCCGCTCCGCGCTCGTACTCCGTACGCGCGGTCTCGAGCAGGCGACGCCACGAGGTGACGGTCGGTCGCCGGCGCAGCAATGCGCGGCGCTCGCGCTCGGTCATGCCACCCCACACGCCGAATTCGACGCGGTTGTCGAGCGCGTCGGCGAGGCACTCCGTGCGAACCGGACATCCGGTGCACACTGCCTTGGCCCTGTTCTGCGCTGCTCCTTGAACGAACAGTTCATCCGGATCGGTAGTGCGGCAGGCCGCCTGCGCACTCCAGTCGGTTACCCAGCCCATACCGGCGCCGTCCTCTCCCGAATCGAGGCTCCCCCACGGCGGCAGCGGCATATTCACCGCCGCCAGTTGAGGACGTTACGGAAGGTGGGCACAGCGCAACACCCCCTTCGGGCCCAATCTTGAATGGCCCGAACGGACTATGCGTAAGCGGCAGATCACCCGGGGGAGTGAGCCGAGGACATGCGCGACCATCCCGGCAAACCGGGACAGTTCAGTTGAGTCACAACGGACGCCGAGTGACACACAAGGCTGATTCGGACACACGCTCCACAGGAACGCGGAACCTCCGGAACGATTCGGGGTCGCCGGACGTATTGATACGTGGCCGCACTGCTGTGACAGTTGAGAGCAGCTTAGGCCAAGGCATATACGCGTGTCCGGCGAATGAGAACGTAGGCTGCCCTCATGCCAAAGAAGCGCTCGGGTGGTGGTCTGTCCCCTACGCAGCAGGCCGCCAAGTTCCTCGGTGTCAGCGTGCTCGCGGGCGCCGTCATGGCCGGAATCGCGCTGCCCGCCGCGGGGGCGCTCGGTCTCGCGGCCAAGGGCTCGGTCCAGGGATTCGATGACATTCCGGACAATTTGAAGAGCCCGTCGCTGAGTCAGCGGACCACGATCCTGGACAGCAAGGGCGGCCAGATCGCCACGGTCTACTCACGCGACCGCACGGTGATCGACCTCAAGGACATCTCGCCCTACATGCAGAAGGCGATCGTCGCGATCGAGGACTCGCGCTTCTACCAGCACGGCGCGGTCGACCTGAAGGGCATCCTGCGCGCGGTCAACCAGAACGCGCAGAACGGCGGAGTGTCCCAGGGCGCCTCCACGCTGACCCAGCAGCTGGTGAAGAACTACTTCGTGGAAGAGGCCGGCGACGACCCGACGAAGGTCGCCCAGGCCACCCAGCAGACCATCGGCCGCAAGATCCGCGAGCTCAAGTACGCGATCCAGCTGGAAGAGAAGCTGGGCAAGAAGAAGATCCTCGAGAACTACCTGAACATCACGTTCTTCGGGGAGCAGGCCTACGGCGTCGAGGCCGCCGCCCAGCGCTACTTCTCCAAGCCCGCCAAGAACCTGAACCTCCAGGAGTCGGCGCTCCTCGCGGGCATCGTCCAGTCGCCGAGCCGGTACGACCCGGTCAACGACGAGGAAGAGGCCACCAAGCGCCGCAACACCGTCCTGCAGCGCATGGCCGAGGTGCACGACATCTCCCAGGAGCAGGCCGACACCGCCAAGGCGGCGAAGCTCGGGCTGCACGTCAGCAAGCCGAAGAACGGCTGCATCACGGCGGCCAAGGGCTCCAGCTTCTTCTGCAAGTACGTGGAGAACGTCTTCCTGAGCGACCCGGTCTTCGGCAAGACCAAGGAAGCCCGGGCGAAGGTCTGGAACCGGGGCGGCCTGACGATCCGCACGACACTCGAACCGCAGTCCCAGGCATCGATCCAGTCGTCACTGAAGGATCACGTCAACAAGTCCGACAAGGTCGCCGCCGCGGCCACCCTGGTCGAGCCCGGGACCGGCAAGATCCTCGGCATGGGCCAGTCGAAGCCGTACGGCTACGGGAAGAACGAGACGGAGATCAACTACTCCGTCAACTACGGCATGGGCGGCTCGAACTACGGCTTCCCGACCGGTTCGACGTTCAAGCCGTTCGTGGCCGCGGCCGCACTGGAGCAGGGCCGGCCGGCGACCCAGGAATACTCCTCGCCGAACAAGATGCCGTACCCCAGCCCCGTGCAGACCTGCGGCAGCAAGGCGTGGACGAACCAGGCGAACGAGCAGGTCCCGAACGAGAGCGCGGACGAGAAGGGCCCGTACCAGCTGAAGGAGGCGATGGCCAAGTCGGTCAACACCTACTTCGTGCAGATGATCTCCGACATCGGCCTCTGCCCGGTGATGGACCAGATCGGCAAGCTCGGTGTGGTCCAGGGCAACGGCGACAAGCTCCCCCAGGTGCCCTCCATCGCCCTGGGTGCCAAGGGCATCTCGCCGCTCACCATGGCCACGGCCTACGCCGCCTTCGCCTCCCGCGGCATGTACTGCACCCCGATCGCCATCGAGTCGATCAGCCAGCAGATCGGCGAACGCGAGAAGTCCCTGGACGTGCCCAAGTCGACGTGCTCGCGGGCCATGTCCGAGAAGACCGCGGACACCGTCAACAGCCTGCTGAGCGGCGTGATCGACTCCGGTACGGGCCAGCAGGCCGGTCTCACCGACCGCGCCAACGCCGGTAAGACGGGTACCACCGACGAGCGCAAGAACGCCTGGTTCGTCGGCTACACACCGAACATGTCCGGCGCGGTCTGGGTCGGCAGCGCCTCCCAGCGGGTCCACATGGTGGGCATCCAGATCGGCGGCGTCTACCACGACAAGGTGTACGGCGGTCAGGTCCCCGGCCCGATCTGGCGGGACCTGATGACGGGCGCTCTCGTGGGCAAGGACTCCCCGTCCTTCAACCTGGTCAACATTCCCGACCCCCAGAAGGACAAGGACAAGGACGAGGACCGCGGCCGCGACGACGGGAACAACGGCCGTCACGGCGGCAACGGGAACGGCGGAACCACCAACGGGAACACCATCAGCGGCCTGACCGACGGTGGTCTCACCGACGGCGGAGTGGTGGTCCCGACGCCTTCCTTCTCCATCCCCGAGGGATGGATCCAGGGCAACGACAACGGCGGCAACGACAACGGCGGTCAGCGCAACTGACCCGTACGCCGGAAACGGCACGTGAACGCGTGAACGCCCCGTGGGCCAGGATCGACTCCTGGCCCACGGGGCGTTCGGCGTGAGGCGTCAGCCCGCGAGCAGCTGCTTCACGACGGCGGCGACGCGGCCGCCCTCGGCCTGGCCGGCCACCTTCGGGTTCACGATCTTCATGACCTGGCCCATGGCACGCGGTCCCTCGGCACCCGCCGCCTTCGCCTCCTCGACGGCCTGGGCGACGATCTGCTGAAGCTCCTCGTCGGACAGCTGCTTGGGCAGGTACGCGGCGAGCAGCTCGCCCTCCGCCCGCTCCCGCTCTGCCGACTCGGCGCGCCCGCCCTGCGCGAAGGCCTCGGCGGCCTCACGACGCTTCTTCGCCTCGCGGGCGATCACCTTCTGCACTTCGTCGTCGGAGAGTTCGCGCTTGGTGGTACCCGCGACCTCTTCCTTGGTGATCGCGGTGAGGGTCAGCCGGAGCGTCGAGGAGCGGAGCTCGTCGCGCCCCTTGATCGCGGCGTTGAGGTCTTCCTGCAACTTCGACTTGAGCGTGGTCATGCCGTCAAGTGTCGCAGGTGCGGTGATGCGGCCGCCTGTTGATTTCACCGCGCGCCCGGCAGCCGGACGGAGGCCGCTCGACGCCGTTCGCGCGTTTTCGGCGGCTCTCGCGCGTTTCGTGCCGGGTTGTCCACAGGGGGCACGCGGGCTCGCCGGGGTCTGACACGATGGACGTATGCGCGCGCGATACGGAGTACCCCTGGGAATCACGGCGGTGGGCGCCGCCGGTCTGCTGTACTCGGCGGGGTTCGAGGCCCGTTCCTTCCGCCTCCGGCGGGTGACGGTCCCCGTCCTGCCGCCCGGGATGCGACCGCTGCGCGTCCTGCAGGTCTCGGACATCCACATGGTGGGCGGCCAGCGCAAGAAGCAGCGCTGGCTGCGCTCCCTGGCAGGCCTGCGCCCCGACTTCGTGATCAACACCGGGGACAACCTGTCGGACCCGGAGGGTGTGCCCGAGGTGCTGGACGCACTGGGCCCCCTGATGGAGTTCCCGGGTGCGTACGTCTTCGGCTCGAACGACTACTACGGCCCCAAACCCCGCAACCCCGCCCGGTACTTGTTCGAGAAGGCCCAGGGCCGTCATGGGCTGAACGGCAACAAGCCGGTCGTGGGCGCCGTCCACATCCCGTGGGAGGACCTGCGCGACGGCTTCGACACCGCGGGCTGGCTGAACCTGACGAACACCCGGGGGACGCTGAAGATCGAGGGCGCGGAGATAGAGCTGACCGGCCTCGACGACCCGCACATCAAGCGCGACCGCTACGCCCGCGTGGCCGGCGGCCCGTCCGAGTCGGCCGACTTCTCGATGGGTGTGGTGCACGCGCCGTACCTGCGCGCCCTGGACGCGTTCACGGCCGACGGCTACCCCCTGATCCTGGCGGGCCACACGCACGGCGGCCAGATCTGCCTCCCCTTCTACGGCGCCTTCGTCACCAACTGCGACCTGGACACGGACCGCGTCAAGGGTCTCTCCGCGCACACGGCGGAGGGCCGGACGTCGTACCTGCACGTCTCCGCCGGCTGCGGAACGAACCGCTACACCCCGGTCCGGTTCGCCTGCCCGCCGGAGGCGTCACTTCTGACGCTGGTGGAACGGACGTAGCCCGTACTCCTCCGGGCTCCGGGCTCCGGGCTCCGGGCTCCGGGCTCCGGGCTCCGGGCTCCGGGCTCCGGGCTCCGGGCTCCGGGCTCCGGGCTCCAGGCTCCGGGCTCCGGGCTCCGGGCTCCGGGCTCCGGGGGATGATCGCTCAGGGGCGGCGCGGGACCGAGGCGGCTCGGCGCGTCGGGGACACGATCCGGATGCCGTGCGAGGTTCCGGCGGTATGGGCCGCCGGCCCGTACGGGGTCGGCGGTGCGAGGTTCCGGTGACACAGGCCGCCGGTCCGTACCGGGTCCGGCCACCGACACCCGTACTGGGTCCGGCCGCGCGAGCCACACCGACGCCGGAGTAACCCACCCAGTCGTCCCATATCGCCCGAAACGCCCCACCCGCTTAGCGTGGGGCCATGATCAACCCCATACCCAGGGACATACCCGACCTCCCCGCGATACCGGGTATCCCCTCGTCGACCCACTACTCCTTCGTCCCCGCGACGGCTGTGGTGGCTCCCACGCGCCGCCCGGCCACGGCGGTCTACCGCGTCCTGGTGGCCCTCGCGGCGGCAGCGGGCGTGGCCATCGACCTGAAGCTGGGCGACCCGGCCCGGGTGCTGAGCTACTTCACGATCCAGACCAACCTGCTCGTCGCCGTGGTCTTCGCGGCGTCGGCCCGCCGGGCCTGGTCAGCCCGCCGGCCCCTGCCGGGAGTACTGACGGGCGGCACGCTGATCTACATCTCGATCACGGGCCTGGTCTACCACCTGATCCTGGCGAACGAGTCGACCCCGTTCTCCATGACAGGGGAGATCGACACGCTCTCCGGCTGGCACGCGGTCGCCAACCAGCTCCTCCACACGGTCACGCCGATCGCCGTGGTCCTCGACTGGCTGCTGCTGACCCGCCCCACCCCGCTGACGCTCCGCAACGCGGCGACCTGGCTTCTCTACCCCCTCGCCTACCTGGCCTTCTGCCTGGCCCGCGGCGCGATGATGTCGCCCGGGACCCCGGCGCGCTACCTCTACCCCTTCGTCGACGTGGACCGGCACGGCTACGGAGGCGTCCTCGGCAACACCGCCGTCCTCGGCGTGGCCTTCTACGCCCTGGCCCTCCTCATCGTCGCCCTCGACCACGTGCGCCCCGACCCCGTCCGACGCCGCGTGCGACGCCCCGAAAACCGGATTTCGTCTCCGGCCACCAGTGGGCTAAAGTAAACGACGTCGCAGCGAGAGCAGCGACGATCGGGGTGTAGCGCAGCTTGGCAGCGCGCTTCGTTCGGGACGAAGAGGTCGTGGGTTCAAATCCCGCCACCCCGACAGCTAAGTACCAGGTCAGGGACCTGATCCGCATCGCGGGTCAGGTCCCTGAGTGGTTTCTGGGGTCTCTTGGGAGAAATCTGGGAGAAGATCTTGGAATTTCTCTCCCGGACGCGCCCTACGAACGTGCTCTCAGACGCTCCTGCAAGAGGTCGCTGAGTACAGTCACCGGGGACGTGGAGCACATCGCCAGCCGCAGATCGAGCGCCGCCTCCCACTCTGCGGTGAGCTGCGCCATCAGGTCCTCGCGCATCTGCCGAGTGATGTGCGAGTAGCGCGCCTGTACCGATCCGTCGATGTGCCCCATGCGCTCATCCATCAGCTTGGGCGGCGTGCGGAACCCTTCCATGCGCGTCTTCGCCGTATGGCGGAGCCCGTGCGGGGTCAGCCCCTTCGCAATCGGCATCCAGCACGTATCCGCTCTCGCATGGGCGCCTCTCCCGCGCGCCGGCACACCGGGCCAGGGTTCAGCGAGCAGGGGTACAGGGCGTGCTTCTTGCGGCGCCTTCTTCGGGTACCAGCCAGAGGCAGCGGGCGTGAAGAGCCAAGTAGCAAACCCGTTCCGTCGCCAGTGCGCAGCCTGGTCGACGGCGCCCCCGCCACGGCTGAAGCCGAGAGCTTCGATGGCTTCCCGCACGCGGGCCCGGGTCGCCTCGGCTACAGCATCAGGCCGGTTGAGGACGTTGGACACGGTTCCCGTGGAGACGCCCGCGCGCCTTGCCACGTCCACTAGCTTCGCGCCGGTCTCCCCCGTACGCGAGACTCCCTGGCCACGGAACACGTACGTCTTTCCGTGGCAGACGCAGGGGGTCGGGCGCGTTCCAGCAACATGCCCAGACCACAGGCGGGTGAGCCAGCCAGGCGCGTCGATGGTGCGATAGCTGTCGTCCTTGGGCGGGCAGCGCTCGAACTCTCCCGAGTCGAGTTCGTAGAGCTGCCATTCCACGCGTGCAGCGGCGGGACGGACGAACTCGGTTTCCAGTCCCACGATTTCGCCCCAGCGCATGCCGGTGTAGCCCTTAGTGACAACGGCCACGAACTCGTCATCCCGCCCGGAGAGGAGAGAGGCACGCTCGGCTATGAGAAGCACGCCGAGCGGATCTGTGACTACCTTCTCCGGTCCACGGTTGCGCGAACGGCCTGCGCGCTTGCCCCGTCCACGGCGCTTGGCTGCGGGGTTGGAACTGATGAGATCCTCGTCGATCGCATCTTCTAGGACCAGGTGGAGCGTGCCGCGCCATGTCTTCACGCTCGAAGCGGCGTACAACGCCCGTTCCTTCTTGTCCCAGGCGTCAATGTCTGCCCGCTGGATGGACGCGAGCGGCTTGTCCTCGAACTCGGGGAGTAGGTGCTCTTCGAGGTGGCGCCTGTAGTTCTGCATCGTGGATGCGGCTAGGTCTTGCCCCGCGTACCAGCGTGAGGCGTATTCGCCGAACGTGATCTGTCCCGCCGTGCGGTCTTTCCACCCGCCTGAACGCACCTTCGTCTCTTCGGCGTCGGCAGCCTGCTTGGCCTCGCGCTTCGTGCGGAAGCGAATGGTCTCCCCGTCTTTGCCGACAACGGTGCCGTACTTGCCTGTTGAGATCTTGTAGCGGCCACGCCAGTACGTGCCGCGATCTTCCGCGAATCCCATGCTCCCTCTCACTGCAAAGCGGTGGGTGGAAGCCCGGCTCGGACTTCCACCCACCGTTTGGTCTCGTTTGTCAGGCGGCGTTTCGGGCGCGCCGCGGGCGCCGTGCCCGGAGTCGCACCGTCGGCATGTCCATTGGGGCGCCCTCGCGGCGTCTCGTCGAAATCGCCCTGCCGTCAGGTGCGTTCGCCTGGTCGGGACGCTCCTCAAAGATGTGGAAGATCTCCTCCACGTGGCTCTTCGTGAAGCGGTATCCGCTTCCGCTCCGGATGAACGGGATACGGCGTCGCCGCACCTGTTCCTTCACCCACCACTCTGAACAGTCGAGCGCTTCGGCGATCTCGGCAGGAGAGTAGGTCGGGGGAAGTCCGTTGTTCTTCTGACCCGCGTTCATGGCCCCTCTTCTTGAAGTTGAGACAGGCAGGAAGAGCGAGCTGGGCCCCTTCCTGTCAGGTCCGCTACTTCCGCTACCTCCGCTACCGCCCTGCTCAGGGGCATGATCGAGGTAGCGGATAGACGTGGCTGTAGCGGATAGAGCGGCTACCGGCCGACGGGGCGGTCCGTGGGCCGGTAGCGGATGAGGTGGTGCAGGTAGCGGATAAATCCGGGCTTGCCGCTACCTTTTCTAGGCCTCTGACCTGCTCGGTAGCGGAGGTAGCGGAAGTAGCGGACTCTCAGAGGGTGGGGGGCAGTAGCGCTCCCACGCGTCGTGAAGGTCCGCGGCGTAGTAGCCCTTCATCACGCTGCCGCCCGTCTTGATGTTCCGGGCCGCTACCGGGGTGTTGTCCGCGGTCATGTACTCGCGCAGCATTCGCGCGAGCCCGCGGGCGTCGAGGGGCTTGCCGCTCATGTCCGCCCACGGCGCCTCTTCGAGGCTGTGGAGCCGGTCCAGGACGGCGACAGTGGGCAGGCGGTCGATGCCGTTGAACACGTAGTCCCGCAGGTCCGTCAGGAGTCGGATTCCGATACTGCCCTTGTCCCCGACTTTGGCGGCATTGACCAGTTCCACGCACGCCGCGCGGGCCCGCTCCGGCCACTCTCCACCGGCTGCGTCGGCAACCGTGATCAGCGGTTCCCACACGTCCGCGGGCCGGTCGGTGACCTCCGGGGGCAGCATGGGGAACACTCCATCGACCAGGTGACGCACAGACTGTGCCCAGTCGGCGAGCCGGTCGCGCAGGGCGTTGCCTTCCTTCTCGTGGATGCGCTGCCGGTAGGGCTCCACGTATTCGTTCCTCGCGCGGCGGCGCATGCGCACAATGACCGAGCGGGTCAGGATCGTGTCCGGCAGCGAGCCGAGCCCCGCCATGGCTACGGCGCAGTACGAGGGGAATTCCTGCACTTGCTGATTGGCTCCGTCACCGACGCAACGCCACATACCAACTCCGCGACGGTGTCCGGCATTCAGGAACCCGCGCAGGGGCTCGTTGTCTCCGGCCTTGGGCCCGAACACGGTGTCCACTTCATCGAAGAGGATCGTGGGTCGCGTTTCCAGGGTCGACACCGCGCGGAAGAGCACCGACGCGGATGCGTTGGCCGCAACGAGCGGCTTGGGCACCAGGGTTTCGATGATCTCCAGTGCGCGGGACTTCCCCGAGCCGGGCTCCGGCGAGAGGAAGGCGATCCTCGGGGTGGCGTCGAAGCAGTCGAGCAGGTGTGCGTGCGCGTTCCACAACGTCACGGCGACGTAGGCCGCTTCGAGGGGAAAGACGTTGAAGCGGCGGTGGAAGGCTTCCACTTCATCGAGGAGGGCGGAGCCGTCCGTGGGGTGTGCCGGCGGTTTGGGGGTCATGCCGCGGCCTTCCCTTCCTGGGTAGTACGGAGCGGGCAGTTGTCGCGGTGGGCGGAGTGGTCGCTGATCAGGGCCAGTACCTTGCGATGTCCCACGGCGCTGCGGTCCCTGCCGCACAGACAGCGCGACGTGGCCGTGGGGATCGCGCCTTTCGGTGCGCGGATGTGGAGCCAGGCGACCAAGTACCGGCCGTCTCCCTGCTGCGCGGCAGGACGAAGAGCTGAAATGGCGCCTTCGGCGCCGCCCTTCGGCTCGCCCTCGGTCGGACCGGGTGCGGTCTGCGCGGCGGCGCGCAGGCCGGTCGGAGTGACACAGAGGCTCTTCAGTGAGGGGCGGGGCGGGGTGCTCATGCGGCCCTCCCCCGCTGGTTGCGGGTGATCGACCAGTTAAGACCGCTGCGAATGGTCGCCTCGCAGGACCGCGGCGAGAGACCTACCTGCTCCCCCGCCCGCTGAAGAGCCTCCTCAACCTGCTCCCTGGGGAGGTCGCTCCACGCGATGAATCGCCCCAGGGCTCGCGCGGCCCGCAGCAACGTGGCGTTGCGCTCGCCCTCCAGGGCCTGCCGCACGGACGCGGTTTCCGCGTTCAGTCCCGCTATGGCGTAGCTGGATGCCAGCGCGGACGACGGCGCAGCCATCGGTGCCCGCGATGCCTGTCGGACCGTCAGGCGGGCGTATAGCCAATCCGGCAGCACGATGGGCGGGGTGTCGTCGACGATCGCGTACGCGCCCGTGGGGGTGAGGCTGCCGGGGGCGACGACGTAGCCACCCCAGGCTCGGGTGTCGATACGCTTGCCGAGTCGTCCAGCTGTGTTGCCGAGCCGGGTGCCGGGCGGGGCGGTGAAGTACAGGTGGACTCCACCGCTCGCGGTCCGGATTGTGCGGGTGGTGGGGACGGCCTGTCCGGCGCGCTCGCAGAGCGCTCGAAAGGTCGTCACGCCGGAAGGCGTGTCCGCACTACTCCTGCCCTTGGGCATGTCGAGGTCGACGACGACCAGCCCGGATGGGCCGGTCGCAATGCCCACGTTGAACGGCAGGTCGCCCCAGGCACGGCGGATGCGGTCCGGGTCGATGGTGGCGCGCTCTTCCCACTTGCGGTGGCCACCCGCACAGTCGCCGATGCCGGGGCAGACGACCCCACCGTGCAGGGCTGGGCGCTTGGCACCAGGACGTAGCGGGAGCACCGCCCATCCCCGTTCGGCGGCGTCCAGCGCAGCATAAAGAAGATGACGGTTCACGCGGCGACCCTCCTTTCCGCTGTGAGGAACTGTTCCGCGATCCATTGCGCGTAGGCGGGGGGTACGGCTTTGCGGGCTTCGAGGCTGGTCATCCAGGTGCAGCCCATGGCGTCGGCGTAGGCGCGTTCGCCCTTGTGCTCGAAGGCGAGCAGGCTCTTGCGGTGCCAGCACGGCGCGACCAGGTCCCCGCCCCCGCGCCAGGAGGTCTCGAAGACGCGGTGACGGCGGATGCTGAGGCCGAACGCGGTTCCGCACAGCAGGTAGTCGGGGCGGAGCAGGCCCGCGGCCGCGGTCTCGGGGACGTTCTCGATGACCCACGGCCGGCCGGTGGCCTGCATGACTTGGCGGCCGGGGCCGATCAGGTCCGGATGGTTCTCCGGTTTGCCGCGCCATTTGGTGACGGTGGCGTACCGCTCGCACGGCCAGGAGCCGTGGACCAGGTCGTACTCGTGGCCGTGGTCTGCGCAGTAGTCCAGGCCGTCGGCCTGGATGAACGGGAACGGGTAGTTCGGCATGGGTGCGATGTCGACGCCGACGACGTCGAACCCGGCGAGGTAGTAGCCCATGGACAGGCCGCCCGCTCCCGAGCACAGGTCGAGCAGGCGCAGGCCGTTCGGGCGGCGCAGAGGCAGCATGCGGGCGTTCATGCCGCCACCCCCAGACGGATGGTGTCGAGGAAGGTTAGGGCGGCTTGGCCGATGTGTTCGGTGTAGGCGGGCGGGATGCACTCGCGGATGCCGTCCCGGTTCATCCACGGCACCCGGAGCACCTGGCGGGCGAGGGGGACTCCGGAGAAGTTGCCGACGAACTGGCCGTAGTGGCCGGGCGGGACGGGGCGGCCCATCTTCGCCTGCGGCACCGTGTGCACGGCATGCGCAGGCTGGACCAGGGTGAAGCCGCCGCCGGTCTCGAAGAACCGGTGCCGGTAGTTGGCCAGCCCGAACATCGTCGCGCACAGCATCACCGGGGCGTGCAGCTTCCGGACCGCGCCCCGGACGTTCTCCATCACCCACGGCCGCCCGGTCACCTCCAGGGCGGCGCGTGTCGGGGCGATCAGGTCGGGGTGTGTGTTGCCCTGGATGCGCTGGCACTCGCTGTCGTGCTGGCACGGCGGCGAGGCGTGTATGAAGTCGAACTCCGCACCGTGCTCGCGGATGAACTCCACCGCTTCGGCTTGGATGAAGGTGAAGGGGTAGCGCGGCTGCGGGTCCTTGTCCACGCCGGTCACGTCGAATCCGGCAAGGTGGTAGCCCATGCCGGCACCGCCTTGGCAGCAAAACGCGTCCAACAGGCGCGAGCGCATTCGCCTATTTGGAATGGCACGGACCGGATGGCCCTCGCCGAACGGCAGTCGTTGGGCCATGCTGAAGGTCTCCAGTTCTGAGAGGGACACGGAGAACCGGGGCGGGCGCAGGCTTGTGGTGAGACGGCGCCCGCCTCGGGTGTAGTTAGGCCGCGTCACGGTGGATCGCGGGCAGCTCGGGCAGACCTGCGGTGTGCAGGGCCTGGGGATCGAACCCCGGGAGCGCGGCGCGGGTGAGCAGGGCGGTGGCGAGCTGTTCCGCGTAGGCGGCGCCGGTGCGGGCTACTTCGATCTGGGCTCCGGCCTTGAGTGCTTCCACCCGTTCGATGTGGGCGTGTTCCTCGCGCTGCTCCCCCATCTGCCGCTGGTGAGCGATGAGTTCGCGGCGGTCGGTGCGCCAGTAGCGGGCGGCGAGTCCGTACGCGGCCGTGGTGGCGAGGACCCACAGCAGTAGAGGCAGGGAGAGTCCGTCGGCGTATCCGGCGACGCCCGCGAGGGCGAGTCCTCCGGTGGCGGCGAATGCGGCTCCGGCGATGACAGGGTCTCCGGCGCGGCCGATGCTCGCGCAGACGCCGGCCGCGCCGGCGGCGAGGGAGAGCGCGGTCATCAGGACGGCGTTGCCGATGCTGTGTTCGGCGCCGTTGGCGTTCCAGATCCGGGCCAGGATCAGCACGGTGGACGTGGCCACGGCGGGCGCGGCTTTGGGGGCGATGATGGCGAGCCAGTGGTGGGCCACGATCTGTTCGTTCACGTCGGTCTCCTAGATGTTGCCGAGGGCGTCGACGACGGCGGCGGTCAGCTCGGTCACGGGGCCGGAGGCGCCGGTGGAGGAGAGGTAGAAGCCGAACATCACGGCGATGAACGCGGAGCCGTAGCCGAGGGTCTTTGAGCGGAGCAGGAAGAACAGGACCAGGCCGAACAGGGCGCCCAGGGAGACGGTCACGGCCATCGTTATCCCTTCCGGGCGGGCCGCCGCGCGGCGGCGGGGGCGGGAGTGTCGGTGCCTTCACGGGCCACGCGCAGCCAGAGGTTGTAGAGGTGGCGCCCGGCGCGTATGCGTTTGCCGTGGCCCTTGCAGCGGCGGCAGGGCTTGCCGCGCTTGAGGCGGCCCTTGCGGTCGGTCTTCATGGCGAAGCCGAAGCCGCGGCACTTGCAGCAGTCGCCGTACGGGCTCGCCGCACACAGGCTCCAGTAACCGAGAGTGACGGCGAGTAGGCAGGCTCCAGCAAGGAGGAGGAGGGTCATGGGGTGCCCTTCCAGGCGGGTTTCCGGGTGTTCTCGCAGGTCGGGTGCTAGGTGCGAGGTTGCTGATCAGGGCCGGTTTGGGGTGCTAGCGGGTCTGCTAGGTCTAGCAACGGTGGGTGCTAGACCTAGCAGCGGTGCGCGTCAGTCTCCGGATCGTTTTCCGTCACGCTGGGTGATGGCGGTGGTGATGTCGGCGCGGGCGATGCCGCGGCGGGTGGTGCCCTTGCCCTTGTCGGTGGTGCCCCAGACGTCCTGCGCGGTGATGCCGTGGGGGCGCAGGTTCGTCGTGACCGTCTCGGCCTTCCACCCGCCGTAGATCTCCGGGCGCAGGGCGGCGAGGCGGGCGGCGACCTTCTCGTTCCACACCTTGTCCTCGTCGGCCGGAACGACGTTGAGGATGTCGGCGAGCAGGTCGAACGCGGGCTCGCCGCTCTCGGGGCTCTCGCCGATGGCGTGGCCGGTGATGTTGCCGTAGGCCTCGCGCATCTTCCGAGCGCGCACGACGACCTGTTCGGCACCGAGGGCATCGACGAACGCGGATGCGACGATGCGGGGGTCGTCGCCCTCGCCGGCCATCCAGCAGATGCCGCGGTCGGTGCGGGAGAACATCGTCGCCCGGTATCCCGCCTTGTACATCGAGGTACCGAGCACCATGTCGTTGGCAGGCTGGCCCATCACCTTCAGGCAGAACCGCAGCACGGCGTTGGCGGAGATGCCGGTGGGCAGCGACTTCGCGTCCGGGCGCTGGGTGCCGAATAGGGTCACCATGCCCAGCGCCGGACCGCGCTTGCCCAGGTCGGTCGCGATCTCCTCGATCTCCGCCCCGTACTTCTCGTGCTCGAACGGCACCTGGCACTCGTCGAACCCGGCCACGATCGGATGCAGCCCGAGCGACTTGTCGTTCGCCAGTTCCGGGGTGACCTTGGATTCGGGGCAGCGGGAGCGCGGCAGGGACTTGATGACCTTCGCCCTGCGGCGCAGCTCCGCCCGCAGCTCGCGCAGCGATTCGAGGACGTAGAGGATGTCTTCGTCCTCGTCTCCGGCCCGGTAGCGGTGGCAGACCGGCTCCAGGGCGCCGAAATCGCCGGTGCCCTTGAAGTCGAACGCGTACAGCTCCGCTCGCGGGTCCAGTGCGGCGATGAGCAGGAACAGTCGCATCAGGAACGTCTTTCCCATCCGCGGGATGGACCCGACCACGACCGAGGCGAACATCAGGGTCACGGCAACGTCGCCCATGCGCTGGTCGTTGCCGAACACGACCGGCCTGAACAGATCCACGCTGCCCGACTTCAGCAGCGGCCACGCGGGCTTGGTCGTCTCGTTCATCGGCTTGTCGCCCACCCACAGGATCAGCCGGCCCTCGTGCTCGGTCGGGTCGGCCGACGGCCACACACAGCCGACCTTGCGCCGCAGCCCCGACGCGAGCGGCTTGCGCGCCTCCATGATGTCCTCCGGGGTCACACCCCACGGCAGGTCCACATCGGCGCGGTAGCCAGGGCCATCCCGGGTGATCTCGGAAGTGAACCGCATCCCGTTCATGTCACCGCCCTTCTTAATGGCGGCCGACAGCTTCGCGTTCCCGATGTTGTCCAGCGCCCGCAGCACGATCGGACCGGTCAGTTTCTGGATCTCGGTTTTCAGCACGGCAGGGCCGATGACCGGGTGATCCTGCGGGGCACCCCAGAATCCGGCGACCAGCACCGCGGCCGAGGCGAGCACGCCTAACCACCCGGGGGCCAGCACGTACAGGGTCAGCGCGAACGCGGCGCCGAAGACCAGCGCCACCGTGCTGACCAGCACCCGCAGTCGCACGCGTCCGTCGCGCTGCCGGGACAGCTTCAGGTACTCGGCGGTGTTCTCCCTGCGTACCTCGTACTCGCGCAGCGGCGCACCCTCCGCGTCCCACACCCACCGGTTGCTGTCCCGCACGAACCGGGCCGCACCGCGCGGCGCGTGGAGCGTGAGCTGAAGGGCGTACCAGGGGGTGCGGATGCCGTGGAACGCCGTGGCGTAGAACGCGTTTCCGGCCGCCCGCTCGGCGGTCGCCACGAAGCCAGGCTTCGAGGTGAGCCACGTCGGCAGGATCGGCCGACGCTTGTACGTCGTGATCCCCGGCGCGGGAAGGTCGGGACGGTCGACCGGACGGGCGAGCAAGTCGCCCGACTCCTCGTCGTACGGGTCGGCCGACTCGGTGGGGCGGGAGTCGGGCAGCGGGGCGGCCGTCGGGGCGGCCGACCCGTCGCGGGCGGATCGGGCCTTGTCGAGGTCGACGACGTCCGCGTCGGGGCCGGCGGTCATCTCGGCTTCGAGCCGGTTGAACAGTTCGTTGTCGTCGGGCTGGTTCACTGAAGGTTCCTTCCAGATACGGAGGGGTGAGCGGGGTCCGGTCGACGCTGTGGAAGGTGGGCGGACGGACCCCGCGAGCAAGCGGTGAGCAGGGGGTCAGAGCCGGATGCGGGTGGCCCGGAACTGGGCCACCGCGCCGCGCAAGCCCTGCATGGTGAGCTGGTCAGTGGCCTCGAAGTAGGCGTCCGCCTTCTCGTAGCCGTCCGGGCCGGTGACGATCCCGGACACCGGGCGCCACAGACCGCCGACCAGGACCAGCGCGGACCAGCGGAACGCGACGGTGTGCGCGGGTGCCGAGGACGGGTCAGGCATGACGAACTCCTCGCGATCGGTGGGATATTCATGCGGCACACGGTGCGGCGGCCGGGTAGGCGCAGGGCACGCACATACCGAGCGAGGTCGGGATGACGTATCCGGCGTCCGTGGCACAGGCGGGGCAGGTGCGACGCGCACGCATGGCCTTGGCGAGTGCGGCCCGCTTGCCAGCCGTCATCGGTCGGACGGGCTTGGCACGGTCGACGCGGTAGAGGTAGGCGACCAGCGGGCCGCGCCGGTAGCGCGGGCGCATGAGCTGCGCCGCGATCGGCTGACCGCCCGGACGGAGCCCGCGGGCGCGCAGTTGGCGACGTGTGGCGAGCCCGGTCGGGGGCGTAACGCCACGGGTAGGTAGGGATGCCGTACTGGGCGCCGGTGGGGTCGTAGCACTTGCCGAACGACCCGGCCATCACGGAACGGCGTGCAGCGCCGGGGCTTGGGCACGCTCGGCTTTCAGCGCGTCCCGGAGCCTGCGGGCATTCGCCGCGGAGCAGCGCACTTCCGCGCGGATGGCCTCCGCGTTCAGACCGGCTTCGCTCCATGGTGCGGTGGCCGCGCGAGCCTCGATGAGCAGGCCCTCGAAAGAGCGTTGCGGCTTCCCTGCGACCCTGGCGGAGGTGCGGCGTGCCGTCCGCGCCTTGGGCACGGGCGGGACTGCCGGTGGATTGCTCGCCGGAGACGATGCGGGGATGCCCTGCTCGGTGGCGGGGGCGAGGTCGCCCATGCGCAGCATCACGCGCTCACGACGTGGGGTTTTCGAGCGCCAGCGCCATCCGTGCTGCTCGCGCAGGTCCGCGCGGGCCAACTGCCGTTCCTTCTCCAGCACCAGGGCCGTGCTGTAGGAGGTGACCTCCCACAGCGTCATACGGCGCCAGAGTGCGAACGTGGAGGAGAAGGCGAGCAGCCAGCGCGAGAAGCGGATCTTCTCCATGCGGCGGCCGGTGGCGGCGCCGATGCGGACGGCGTAGATGTGCGCGCCGATCTCGGAGAACACCACCCACAGCAGCGGCATCGTGCCGTGCGCGATCTTCGCGGACAGGGAGTGTCCGGCCGCGATGTTCAGCCCGCACGTAATGAGCGTGAGCACCCACGGCACGAACCGCACCCAGGCCAGCGCCATGTCCATCCGGATCAGGAGCAGGTTGGCGACGGTGAACACCGGGATGGACACGTCGATCCCGACGGGCAGCATCCACGGGGAGTGGAATCCCCAGTGCAGCGCGGCAACGGACACTGCGTCGAAGGAAGAGATCAGACCGAGCGCGCCGACCGCGGCAGCGGCGAGCGCGGCAGCGGCGAGCGCACCGATTCCGGCGAGTCCCAGCTCCGGACGCGTCAACGGCGGCACCCCAACGGAGGGCGCCTCAGAGGTGGGGGTGAGGGTGGTCATGCTGCGACCCTCGTTCCGCCGTGCGTACCAGAACGGCCAGCGCGGCGCCCGTGGACGTTCGGGCACCGCTTCTCGAGGCTCAGCGCGTTCGACCACGGGGCCTCACAGCGCCTGGCCCGGTACATCTGCTCATCCGCGAGCCGCAACAGGTCCGATAACACCACCTGCTCGGTGCGCGGATCGGCGCCGACCGCACCGATCGAGGCACTAACGTCCAGCACCAGGCCAGCCGTCTCCACCGGCGTCTCCAGCACCTCGGAGAGCCGGTGGAGCGTGTCGGTGAGGTGGTCGTGGCTTGAGACGGGCGCCATCGCGGCGAACTCATCCCCGCCGAGGCGTCCCACCACCGCGCCGTGGTCGACCGCCCACGCCGCGAGCCGTTCGCCGGTCGCGCGGATAACCGCGTCCCCGATGGCGTGCCCGTGCGTGTCGTTGATCTCCTTGAACCGGTTGAGGTCAACCAAGTAGACCGCGACCGGCCGGAAGCGCAGATGGCGTTCCGCGCGCTTGGTAAACGCATCCCGCGTCCACAGACCGGTCAGCGGGTCACGACGCGCGCTCTCGATACGGCGAGCCAGCCGCGACGCGTGCAGCGACCAACCGGCCGCCATCGGCACGCTGGCCGCGGCAGCGAACAGCAGCTCGTTCATGCCGCCACCCCCTTACGCGCCGTGCGTCGGCGCAGGGCCGGACGGGACAGCGGGATGACGTCGAACAGGTCGGGGTTCTCCTCGATGACCTGTGCCGCGATGCGGATCAGGTCGTCGGGAAGGTTCGGGTTGTCGGCGAGGATGTCGCGCGCCGCATCCAAACGGGCGGCGCGCTCTTCGTCGCTCTCCCCCTCGACTCCGAGCCACAGCTCAATCGGGGTGCCGAGCGCGAGTTCCGCGAAGTCTTCAGGGGAAATGGCCTGTTGGCGGCCGATGTACGTACGCATGGAAGGCTCCTGAAGTGGAGGGACAGGAAGCCGAAGCAGCCGCAGGCGTGTTGGTGAGACGGCGACTACTCCGGAAGAACCCAGGCCGCGAGCGCGGCACAGGTCGGTTCCGGGCGGTTCGTGTCTCCTTCATCGCGACCGCGCTCCCGTGTCAGGTAGAGCTGTCCGGCCTCGAAGTAGGCGTATGGAGACGTGACCTTTCGGTCTAAGAGGTCCTAACAAAGGCGTTGGACGTGTCTGTGGGTGATGAGGCAGGTGGCGAGGCCGAGGAAGGCTTCGTGGATGTCGTCGCGTCGTTCCCAGCGGATGCGTAAGCGGCGGAAGCCGTGGAGCCAGGCGATGGTGCGCTCGACGACCCAACGGAAAGTTCCCAGGCCGGAGCCGTGCTCGACGCCGCGTTCGGCGATGACCGGTCGGATGCCGCGCTGCCATAGCAGGCGCCGGTACTTGTCGTGGTCGTAGGCGCGGTCGGCGAGGAGGGCGTCGGGTCTGCGTCTGGGTCGGCCGACGACTCCCGCGACGGCCGGAATCTTGTCGATCAGGGGCAGGAGCTGGGTGACGTCGTTGCGGTTCCCGCCGGTCAGCGACACCGCGAGCGGGATGCCCTGGGCGTCGGTGACGACGTGGTGCTTGCTGCCCGGCCGCGCGCGGTCGACGGGGCTGGGTCCGCTTTTGGGCCCCGTCGGGCCGCCCGCACGTGGGAGGAGTCGATCACCGCCCGCGACCAGTCCAGCTTCTGCGCGGCCCGCAGCTTCCTCAGCAGCACCAGGTGCAGTTGATCCCACACGCCGGCTTCGTTCCAGGCGGCCAGGCGCCGCCAGCAGGTCATGCCCGAGCCGAAGCCCAACTCCTGTGGCAGGTACTCCCATTGGATGCCGGTGTGCAGCACGAACAGGATCCCGCACAGGGCCTGCCGGTCCGGCACCCGTGGTCTGCCCTCCACCAGTTTCGGTGCCGGCTCGGGCAGCAACGGCTCGATGAGTGACCACAGTTCATCCGACACGATCCACGGCCTCGACTGACGTGTTCCCACGATCAGACCAACGACCGTCCAAGCCGAAGGTCACATGATCAACAGCTTCTGTTAGGGCCTCTAAGCCCTCCGGTGAATGCCAAGGCGCCGGGTCGCCTCCCCCGTCCGATGCGGGGCTCCTGGTCGTGCGGTCTTGCAGATCAAGCACTTGCAGGCACAGCCGGCGAAGCCCTTTCGGGCTCGCCGCGCTAGTTCGTGACAGCATGTACTAGCACAAGCCATGGCGCAAGAGTCCGCATGGAATTCGTGCTAGGTCGTACTAGGGGTGGGTACGCTCGATGGCGTGACGAGCGCTGAAATCTCTAAAGATGACCCCAGACCGGAGTCCGAGCAGGCTGCCGACGTCCTGCGGCAGGAGATCTTGCGTGGCGACATCAAGCCGGGGGCTCATGTGGGCTCCGTACGAGACTTGGCCACACGGTTCAAAATCTCGGGAATGACGGTGCAGCGAGCTCTTGCGATCCTCCGTGAGGATGGGCTCATCTTGACCACGTCGCGTGGCAGCTACGCCCGTGATCCGCAGCAAACCCCCGAAGCCGGCGAAGCCAACGCAGTCGCCCTCCCCGAAGTCCTGCGCCAGCTCGAACATCTCACCTCCCAAGTCTCGGAACTTCGCGACAGGCTCGAAGCGCTCGAAAGCCGCTCCGCGCCGGGTGGTGCGTGATCTGCAACCAGCATGCGCGGAACGGGAGTTGAGAGGTAAGTGACAGCCAGGGGACGGCAGAGGAGGGGAGGGGACATGTCCGGTGACACCCGCCTGTCACCTTCCCTGTCCCCCCGGCTCACGCGCGAGACTCAGAGCAGGCACTCGGAGGAGGGCGCATGACCGACGACAGGCCCGCATGGGCGCGGCGTATCGCGGGTGAGCGAATGGCGCGCGACTGGTCACAACGGGACGCAGTCAGGGCCCTGCGAGCGCACGCTCCCACGGAGCTGCCCGCGGAAGAAAGCATGATTCGCCAGTGGAAGCGTTGGGAGTCCGGCCAGGCGCCGAACGACTTCTATCAACCGATCATCGCGGCCACCTTCGGCACCGTGACACACGCGCTCTTCCCTGCGCCGACACGGCGAGACGGAGACCGAGAGATCTTGGCGGCGAGCGGCATGGAAACGCTGGAGATCGTGAGCCGTCTCAACCGGTCGGATGTCGATGGCGCCACGCTCGATGCCCTGCGGATCACGACCGACCGACTGTGCTCGGAATACCCGTACATGCCGAGCGGGCAGCTCATCATCGAGGGGCGCCAGTGGCTGCGCCGTGTCGTCGAACTCCACACAAAGAGCCTCACACTTGCGCAGCACCGCGAGGTACTCGCGCTGTCCGGCTGGCTCGCCCTCCTGGTCGGCTGCGTCGAGTACGACATGGGAGACCGTCACGCTGCCGAGTCGACGCGGCGGGCGGCCCTCTCGCTCGCGACCGAAGCCGACCATCCAGAGATTGCCGGGTGGGCGCACGAGATGCGCGCATGGTTCGCGCTCACTACCGGCGACTACCGCGGCGTGATCTCGGCAGCGCAGGCCGGAGGCGAGGCGGCACCGCACCACAGCGTGGCCGTGCAACTCGCGGGCCAGGAAGCCAAGGCATGGGCGCGACTCGGAGACCGCCGACAGGTCGAGGTGGCCCTCGACAAGGGGCGGCGCCTACTCGAAGGGATGCCGCACCCCGAAAACCTGGACAACCACTTCGTGGTAGACCCCGCCAAGTTCGACTTCTACTCAATGGACTGCTATCGCCTGGTTGGTGAGGACAAGCTCGCGCACACGCTCGCCGAGGAAGTACTCAGGGCCGGCACGGACTTCGATGGACGCGAGCGCTCGCCGATGCGCAACGCGGAAGCCCGCGTCACGCTGGGGGTAACGGCGGCACGTGAAGGCGACTTGGAAGAGGCGCTCACGATGGGGGCCCGCGCGCTCGAAGGCGACCGGCAGTCGGTGCCGTCGCTCATCATGACCAGCCGCGAACTCGCCGCCGAGATGAAGCTCCGGTACAGCTCAGAACCGGCCGCACAGGAGTACCTCGCGCGACTCCACGCACTCGGCCAACAGAAGCCTGGGTTCCTGCCTCAATAGGCGCACTCGTAGCACGGCCACCCCACCCACTGCCTTCCTTCTGGAAAATTGCGCCAGCTACTGACCTAGTAGCTGAACGGATCAGCGCAACCATGAAGGCGCAAGCGGACATGCGCGGACAAGAACTCCGCACATTCTCCGTACAGCCCGTCAAGACCTCGCTCTTCCAACTTCCCCTTCAGGAGGTCATAGAGCTCCAACAGGCGAATGACGTCTCCCGTCGCGTATTGCAGTTGCTCCTCACTCAACGACTCGGACATCCAGTCCGTAAATCGAACCTTCTTGTCCAACACGAGTCCGAAATGACACGCCATCAAGTACTTCAACGAGTACTTTTCTGCCTCTTCTCCAGGCGCGAGTATCTTGGCGGCGATCTTGGTGCACGCAACATTGCACGGCTCGACACTCCATGCGTGCGCCATAAAGGACAGGTCAAATGGAGCGTGATGGAAGACTTTCACCACACGCGGATTCGCGAGGAGTCGCGTAAGCAGCGGCGGAACCCGACCTGCAACTCCCGTGACGATGAAGGTCCCGACCTCCGGCGAATGAATCTGGCATGTGCCAATCATCGCCTCTTTCGGATCTAGCCCATTCGTCTCGATGTCCCATGCCACACGTCCGCCCCCTGTCAACCGGTGGTAGGCATCAAGGGTTAGGTCGTGAGCCAGCACACGGACAGGTCCCGCAGCGGGAAAATCATGGGTAGACTTTGACGCTTGCACTGAGCACGCCCTCCAAATCATCCTCGAAGAATTCATAAAGAGATCCGCCCTGATGGCAAGTAAATGCCGGGACGGAACCACTACGACTGTCTTTGTGATGGTAGAGGGTGACCACAAAACGATTATCTATGCGATAAGCGGTGAAAGCCCTGAAAACAGGAGTCGTGTAGATCTCCACTCGGCCGCTACGACTGTTCCCATCAAGCTGTTTATACCCGTCGATCGCCTCGTTAAGCTTGGTTCGAACGTCAGCTGCGGACATGCTTTTGAAACGAGTGGCGAGCAATCTGACACACGCGGGATCGTTGGGGTCAGGGAGGCATACCCTGAGCTTTGCGTCACTCTGTGACACCAGGTTCTGAAGCTTCACTTGATTCGTGTTTCGCCACGTGGTCGCCCACGCAGCAAAGACGTCGACCTTCTTGGCCGAGCCCAAGCAGGCATCCCAGTCAACGACCTTGCTGTAGTCGGTACTGACGGACTCAAGGCCAGACAGATGGATGTCATGCTTCAGCTTGAGCACTTCTAGCATCTCGAGGAAGAACGACCGACGACCTACCAAGTCCCAGATTGTCGCTAGAGCAACCGAAGCGATCAAGAGGCCCCCCAGCTGGTTGGCGAGGGTTCCCAGCGACTCGTATTCCTTGAACCAGGCAACGCCTGACACGTACAGGAGTCCCACGCCAACTGCCGTGGTCACGCCAGCTACAAGCCAGTACTTCAGGTTTGCAACCAAGCGGTACACGTTGGGAGTCGCCATCCGTCGCCCTCTCTCATCTGAACAGACGCTATCTGCCGCCACTGACAACGAGGCCGGGTCGCCGCCCCCGTGGTGTGGAGCAGACTGTATCCGCGCGTGCTCAAGGCGCTCCTCGGTTTTGGCGATCACTCAGCCTCGCAGCGCAGGTGTGCAGACTGGCATGCTCCTCCGCGACGAGGGCGATATGGATGGCGCCCTCGCCTAGTGGCAACGCGCAGCAGAAGCCGGAGACAGGGGGCTGCAGCGCTGCTCAGCAGTCTCAACAGAGCAGACGAGTGACTGTCCTGTTGATGGTGGATGTAGAGACGGGGCTCTCTGAGCCAATATCTAGCCGAGGCTAGGCCACCCCTGTGCCGAGGTACTCCAGAAGTGCTCGCACGTCGGCAGCGTCCATACCCGCGGCAAGCGGCACCTCTTCCTCGGGATCGCCGAGCTGCTGCACCTCCGGGTCATCGAGAATCCGCCCCATGAAGTCCAGCTTCTCCGCCAGCCGATGGGCGACCACTTCATCGACGCTCCCCTCGGCCGCGAGCACTGTGACCCGCGTCTGCGTGCCCGGATCGAGGCCAAGGCGATGGATGCGGTCCAAACTCTGCAGGAACCGGCCCGCCTGGAAGTCACGGTCGACGTAAACCGCGTCATGACAGACCTGATGGAGACTGATGCCCTCGCCAAGAGTCGCCGGATTTGAGATCAGGACTGTGCAGTCCGGATCTTCCCGGAAGCGGCGGAGCTCAGCTTCCCGATCGGGTGTTCCACCGTGCACGGCCGCCGGCTGGAACGGGGCCAGTAGAGCTTGGAGTGAAGTGATGCTGCGGACAAAACTTGTCCACACCAGGGTCTTTCGTCCAGCGGCGGCGTTGGCAGAAACGATGGAGAGAGCCTCTTGGTACTTGGGCGGTAGCTCGTAGGAGGGGAGCTGCCGGAGGAGCATGGTGAGCGAGTCTCCTTCGGACGCCTCCAGCGGTGGGACGCGGAAGTGCAGCGGCTCGTGGCGTGTCGAGCCCGCCACCAGCAGGGCCGGACTGGTCGATGCCATCAGCAGGCGCAGCGCCGTCTTGCCGATCGTCTCGAAGTCAGTCCTGTCGGCCGCCGCCCTAGCCGAGAACTTACCGATGAGCGCGTCATAGATCTCGCGGTGCAGTGGCGGCATCGGGATGCGGCGTACCCGCGTCTCCACCGGGGGAAGCCCCAGCTCATCCTTAGTCGTCCGTGTGTACAGGGGCCGCAGCACCTGGCTGGCATGGGCGAGATCGCCGCCGTCGACAGCCTGTGTCACAACACGCCGCCCGTGCCCCGGCCAGACGAAGGAGAACAGGTTCTCCAGGTCTTTGGCGCCATTGGGTGCAGGAGTGCCACTGAGAATCATCCGGACTCGGCTGAGGGGACCCAGCGCCAAGCAAGCGGCACCGTACACTCCAGCGCCCCCGAGCTTCATACGGTGTGCCTCATCGAGGATGAGCATCGCCGGAGCCGCCTTCAACCATTGGGACAGCCCGGCCAGAGCCCGGTCCAAGCGCTCGTAGTTGACGAGGAGAATGTCTGCCGAGGCCGGCACCGCCTTGCCCAACACCTGCACGTCGAGCGGGGTGGAGAAGCACTGCTTGGCCTCCTCCTGCCATGCTTCATACGCGGACTTGGGACTCACCACGAGCATGCGGGCCACCGCTCCGCGTCGGCGGAGCGCAGAGAAGACCGCGAGGGAGACACGGGTCTTGCCGGCGCCCGGCACACTGAAGTTGGCTCCGTGGCTAACCGAGAGCAGTCGGGCTATGTCGCGGAGTTGGAACGGGGTGAGAGGGCCAGTCCAGTTGTCGCCCAGCAGGGCTGGAACCGAGTCCGGCTCGACGGTGTCTTCGGCGGGCGAACCGCTAAGGAGACGTTCAGCCGTGTCGGCCGTGTCGAGCATCTCCATGGCCAAGAGGCGAAAGTCTTCTTCCCAGTTGACGCTGTTCGGCCGCGGCCAGGTACCGAGAGCGCTGAGGCTGGCGAGGAAGCTGTCGATGGGGACAGTTGCCGAAAGCCTGTCTGTCATACGGCCGCTGGGGAAGTTGGCGACCAACTGCCCTAGCGCGCCGCGGCATTCAGGCACAGTACGCAGGGCAGCCTGGGTACGGGTGACGTCGAAGCCGATCGTCAGACTGGGCTCGTCGGCCACCTAACGCGCCTTACCGAACGTCTCGAGGAGCCAGGTCACGCCGTCGCCGGGGTGCTGCACAGTTCGCCTGGCCTCGATAGCGAGTTTCTCCAGCTTCTGTCTCAGGTCAGCGACGGCGTCGTCGAACAACTCCTCATCCAGGCTTCGCTGCGCGCGGGACATGACCAAATCGGTGACGCACTGCTCGATATCGCGGCCGGCATCGGCAAGGCGGGCAGGTGCTGCCTGCTTGCGTTTCTTAATACGCGCGTCACGGCCGACGTTGGTGATGGCCTCATCCATCGCCGCGTGTAGTCGTCGGATCTCGTTTTGGGCCTGCGCCGCAGCCTCTGGCGAGGCCGCGCTGCCCGGTTGGCTGACAGCTCGCGCGTGCAGGACGGAATCCGTCAGTGCCTTGGCTGCGCTGAGGGGGGCGGACGGACCCTTGACCGCACGCCCCAGACCAGGGATGGCCACAGTCGCCGAAGTCTCAGCTGGAACTTCGCTGGCTGGCAACTCCTTGGAGAGGTACAGGCCAGCGAAGTCGTGATCGATGAAGCGGACGTCGGTCTTGGCGAAGCCCAAGAGCATGGCTGCCAGCCGGTTCTCCAGCAGCAGTTCGGCCTTCTCAGGGTTGACCGCATACTGCTTGGCGTAGGCACGCTGCAGTTCGCGGAACTTCTCGGCCTGGTCCTCGAAAGCAACCAATGACAGCTGCTCGCCTGCCGTCTTGCTCCGTTCGATGAGTGACTGGATGCAGGCGAGCACCCACTGGTCCTGCCGACAGCGCTCTGCGGTCGTGCGGAAGGTAGCGGCGATGACGGCAAGGGGCGTGCCTTGATCCACTAGCTCCTGAACCGCGAGCAACCGGTTGATGTATGAGTAGTCCCGCCGGTGCTCCTTGCGCAGCTGGAGCGACAGTTCGATTGCGGCGATGTCCTGCCAGTCGCAGGAAGACGGCAGCACGGCTACACGCATGGCGTGGTTAGGGCCGTATAGCTGCATCAGAGCAGCACGACGGGTGTTGCCGTTGACGAGGATGCCTTCGTGAGTGATCAGGCCGGGATCCGTCTGCCCGTACTCCTTCAGGCTCGCTGTCAGCTCGTCGAACTCAGGATCAGTCCGGGCGGGGTCTGCTGGGAGTACTTGCAGGAGGCGGTCCAGGTATGCCTGGCTGTCACTGCTCCAGGGGTTGTCCGCGAGCGCTTCCGCCTGCTTCGGCTCGTGGCCGGCCTGCGCGCGGATGCGGTGGGTTGCCGGGTTGTAGTAGAGGTTGCCCACTGGCATCTGGATGACCTCCAGGTGCTCTGAGCCGCTCCTCCACTCGACAGTGAAGGTCTCGCGGGGGCCGCCGCCGACCGCGATCTCCTCCAACCGGGACCGGACGAGGGCGCGGTTCTCTTCGGCACCCGGCGGCAGACCGTAGCCCTTGGCCATGTACTCGCTCCTGCTTTCGTGCTTGTTCCTACGAGGGCTGTTCCGTGCTGTCGGGATACTCAGTTGAGTCCCAGTTCCGCCCGGAACTGTGTCCGTGACTCCTCGGGCAGAGAGCGGTAGTCACTCCAGATCTGCTCCAGGCGGCTGAACTCCCGCTGGTCGGCTGCCACCCAGTCGGACAGTACGCTGCGCTCTGCCGAGCCGAGGGCTGCGGCTGCCGTGAGCACCTTGTCCAGATCCGCCGCGAGCGACTTGCCTCCCACCCTGCACCGCTTGCACTCGGTAACCAGTTCCGTGGCCCTGGTGCCGTCCGGCTTCACTACTTCCCTGCGCGCGATGTCGAGCTGGGCTGCCTCGTAGGTGCCGGCGTAGGTCTCGCCGGGGGCGATACCGCAGGAGCGGCACATGTACCCGTCCCGAGCCAGCACCTCACGCCGGCGCGCTGCGCCGATCGCGATCGTTCCCGCCTTGCGGGTCGCGCGGCCCGGCTCCCAGACGGGGTCGCCAGGTTTCACGAAGCGCTGCTCGTGAGAGTCCAATCCCGCGTCCTCCCTGTTGGTGTCGATGCGCCAACCGAAATCCCGAAGGTCTCGCATGCGGCGGTCAACTTGGGACACCCCGGGGAAGGCGGCTCGCAGCTCCTCCTTAGTGAAGGTGCTGCCTTCGCCCACTTCGGAGACCAGCCACAGGGCGACGCGCTTCATCGTTCCAAGGCCGGCATCCTGCCAGGACGGCATGACATCTCCATTCGCGAGGCCTCCCGGCGGGAGACCAGGTGTACCACTGGTGAGCAGCAGACTATGAACATTCATTACTAGCACGGACCCGCGACCCCGTTCCAGCGGTTATCAATCTTTACTCGAACGAGTAAAGAAGAAGGCTCTGTAAAGATCCGTTTTGGTATTATTTGTCAGCATTAAAGGCAGTAAATCACTTCGCGGAAAGTAGTCACGAAAAAGCATGGAACCGTGCGCCGCCGAGCCGGTGAGTGGCTAGGCTTCAAGTCATCACCAGTTCCCCGCGGGTGATATCGAGCGAACAGAAGGGTTCGTTTGGCATGCCATCACTTGGATCGATTAGCGCCACCTGCGCCCCTGGGGCCACGGAAGAGGTCCGGGCATTTGCCCACGCCCTCAAACTCCTCATCCACCACATTCTCCCTGGTCACACCATGGCGCAGAAAGCAAAGGCGCTGCACATCTCGCCGCCGCTCCTCTCTCACTGGCTCAACGGGCGGCGGCTTCCGCGCCCGGTGGCAGTCCAGGAGCTGCACGGGTTAGCCCTGAGAGGGGTGACGCGCGATCGGGATATCACCGCACTGGCCCGCGAGTTCACAGCGCTCGAGTCGCTCCTCCGGGCCGCACGCCAGTCGGCCTGTCGCCGTTGCACGGGCGGCTGCGCCTGCAGCGAGACGGGGAACGGGAGGACCGGCGCAACAGTTCCAGCAATGCTCCCGCCGACGAGGGGGACCGGCGCAACAGGTCCAGCAATGCTCCCGCCGACGAGGGGGACCGGCGCAACAGTTCCAGCAATGCCGGATCCGGGTTCACCTGCACATCTGGCAACGATGACCGAGGCCGACCGTGTGACCTATCTGCAGACCCTGGGAGCAGCATTGACCGAAGGGGATATCGGCTTATATGCCGATATCCTTGCACGCGCAGGACTGAAGACCGAAATGGAAGCTTTGATCCGCTCAGCGAAAGCAGCCGGGAGGGACTCGGCAGAAATTGCAATCGCCCTCGGCGGACTCCGATAGCATCTTGAGCCATTGGCTCTCGCCCGAACCATAGACAGGTAACACTTGTGTCCGATGACAGGTGCGAGGAAATATCACGCCCTCTTAGCAGCTGCTGCCGCGAACCCCCCGGCAGTGCAGGGAAGGCTCGGCCTGAAGGGTCTGCAAACCGCGACCGAGACCTCCCCTGCCGGAACGCCCGTTAGATCGATGACCAACTAGGAGCTCCGTCTTGAATTGTAAGGCCCTCCTGGCCCGGCCGGCCAGGAAGATCAAGGCTGCCTACCTGCGGTTCTGTGCTGCCACCGACGGCACGGGACGCGTTGCTTCTCTGTGGGAGAAGACGCGTCGCCGACTCCGGTTCCTCCGCTGGACGCTGGTGATCCAGCTCCTCAAGGGAGCCGCCTTCGCCGGCGGCAGCATCATCATCAAGGCGGTGGTGACTCGGTTCTTCAGCGGCTGAGGAGCCGATTCGCTGGCTACCTCCACACCTGTCACAGAGGACCGAGGCCGACCACCGGTCGGCGTGTGGACTGCACCCTGCTGAACACCCAGGCGGTACGGCGACTGACCGTCCAGCAGCACTGCGGCGGGAAGGCGCCGGACGACATACGGACCTGGGAGAAACCTGGGAGAAGATCTTCTCCCGACGTTGTCCAGATACTGGCCCAAGCCAACGCGTACCAAGGTCGTGACCTGCGCACATATGACCTACGCCAAGTCTGAGCCTGGCCCGGACCTTATTCGGGACGAAGAGGTCGTGGGTTCAAATCCCGCCACCCCGACAGCTAGATAGCAGTTCAGAGGGCCCTTACCGCATCGGTAAGGGCCCTCTGGCGTTGCTGCGTGTCTAGCTGCGTGACTATCGATTCCTGAGTGCCTACGACCCGCGTCGGTCGGAGCCGAAGGTGCCGTCCATGACCACGGCACCGGTCTGGATCACGGGTCGGATCCGCTTCCGGTAGACCTCCTCGGTCACGGCGGTACCGGAGTGCTCACCCTCGGATGCGCACTCATCTGCCGGCGGCGACTGCGCGCTCTGGCGAGCGATGCCGTGGGCTAGTCAGCCGCCGCCAGTCGGTTGAGAACCTCCATGGGGGTGAAGCTCCAGCCGACCAGGCGCGGCCCGCTCCAGTTGATGCCGATCTTGTATCCCTCTCGGGCGGCGTCGGGCAGATCGCGATCACGCCAGGTGTCCAAGGGCATGGATTCAACGCGTAGCCCATGCCCCCAGATCTTCGCTGCCCTCTGGGCGCGGGCCGAGGTCGACCAGAAGGGAAGACTTCGCGTGCCGTCCGCAGCGAGGGGGGCCGGGCTTCCGTCGTCATCCCGGACAAGCCAGACCACTCTGCTTCGGCGGATGTCTCGGAAGAATGCTGCCGCTTGCGAACCACTCTGGCTCATGGCCGCCGAGCCTGGCGTTCCCCGCCACTCACTTCGTTAGGGGTTCTTAGGTCACTTACCCAAGTTTCTAGAAATCCCATACAACCCTTGTACCAGCTTGTTGGTCTTGGGGGCGCCGATCATCCTGTGGCCCCATGGGCAACTCCGGGCGAATACGGGAGATCCGGTCCCCCTCGTACGAGGGATGCCGTCCTGGCATCCCGCATGTTGCAGGAGAGTGTCGATGCATAAGAACCTCCGCACCGCCCTGGCCGCGGCATCGGTCGCCGCGCTGACGGGCGGCCTGCTGGTGGCCACAGCCGCGCCGTCGACCGCGGCGTCCGCCAAATACGCGGATGACTTCAATGGTGATGGCTATCGCGATCTCGCGGTCTCCGCACCGGGCACAGTCGTCGGAGGTCATGACCAGGCTGGAGCAGTGGTCATCACCTACGGCTCGTCCAGTGGCCTGCAGAGCAGCAGAACCCAGGTCGTCTCGCAGAGCTCCAGCGGGGTGCCCGGCGCATCCGAATATGCTGACCGTTTCGGTGAAGCCACCGCGTCCGGTGATTTCAACAATGACGGCTACGCAGACCTCGCTGTAGGAGCTCCCCTCGAAGACACCACCGCAGGCTCAAACAGCGGAGCAGTCACCGTGCTGTGGGGCAGCAGCGCGGGACTGGTCGGCGGCACCGCTTTGGAGATCCCTCCGCTTGGCTACGTGACCGGCTACGGCCAAGTCCTCACCACTGGTGACTTCGATGGAGACGGCTTCGACGACGACCTTGCGGTCAGCTCGAACGCGGACAACTCTGTCTTCTTCTACAAGGGCGGAACCACCAAAAGCAGCACTCTCGGGGGGCGGACGGGTTTCCCCGCGACATCTCTGACCGAAGTCATCTCGCTGGCCGCAGGTGACGTCAACGCTGACGGCATCGACGACATCGTGGTGGGCGGCCACGACAGCGACAGCCGAGAGCTCTACAAGCAGTCCCTGTATCTCGGACTCGGCTCCTCCCGGCCGCAGTACGCGGGCGATGTGGCACACGGCCAGACAGCAGCGGTCGGAGATGTGGACGGCGACGGGTACGCCGACATCGTGACCGGCCACCCGTGGGATCAGCGGTCGTCGATGGTGGGCACGAGCCTGGGAGGCAACGTCTCACTCACCTACGGTTCGGCCGGCGGCCGTGACACCTCGCGTCCCATCGTGACCATCACCCAGAACACCGACGGAATTCCCGGCGCGTCGGAGACGAACGACAACTTCGGGCACGCAGTTGCGCTCAACGACATCAATGGGGACGGCAGGGCTGACCTCGTTGTCGGCGCTCCGTACGAGTCAATCGGCGCAGCGGAGGCCACGGGCTCCGTCATAGCAATTCCTGGCTCCGCCAGTGGCCTCGCCACAACCGCGGCATACGCGTACAACCAAGGATCTACCGGCGTCCCGGGCGCGGCAGAGGGTGGTGACCATTTCGGGAAGGCCGTGGCGCTGACGGACACCAACGGTGACGGCATGGCAGACCTCGCCGTCGGCGCCTCTGGAGAGAACAACATGGATGGCGCTGTGTGGTCTCTCAAGGGACGTACTTCTGGGCTGACCACGACCGGTGCGGTGAGCTTCGGAGCGGGGACAGCCGGTCTGCCGACGAGCGAGTGGCCGGAGTTCGGAGTCTGGATCGCGGGGTGACGGTTGCGAAACACCACGAGTTTGGTCGTCCCGTGCCGACTCCCTGAAACCACCAGTACGCCTCCATCCCGTCCTGGTGCTACTTCCTTCTTGGACTGAACGGGGGTCGACTCAATTGATCGGAAGCACCGTCAAGTGCCACAGCACCGGCTGTGCTCAGGGAGAGCCCGGCAGGATCCGCCGGGCAAACCCTAAACCGTGTGCCGCCGTCTCAGTTTCCGTCTCATTCAGCAACGTTCACGGTCGTTCAGACAGAACCAAGGCCTGAGGGCCGACCGAAGCCCAGCCGCCGATGAACGCAGGTGAACGCTCCCGTACACAGCCCACCGCCACGCCAACACAGTTGGAAAGCTTGTGGGGGTCCTGCCGAAGAGGGCCCGTGCGTGTGGGGGTCCTGCCGAAGAACGCCAGTATGCCTCGCGCATGGGCGGCGGGACTAGGATCCCAGTCGGGCGAAGTCGTAGCGCAGAGGTAGTCGCACGCGGTCTCCAAAATCGCGAGGACGCCGGTTCGAATCCGGTCGGCTTCGTCCGCCCCAGCTGCGGCGTCCATGAACACGCCCCAAGGGCACCAAGAGGCCCGTCAGCGGTACGGGTCATGCGCGGCGTGGGGATCAGCTGAGTGTCCAACTGCGCTACAACGGTCCCGTACCAGGGCGCGTCAATCACTGACGCTCGCGGACGGTCCGCCGAGGTCACGACCGGTTTGGCCGCAGGTTGCACAGTCGCTGGCATTCCTTCGGGACGAAGAGGCCATGCTGCAAGGCCGCACGGTCGCCTTTCGTTAGGGTGCGCCGCATGATCAGCGATGTCCTGGCCTGTCCTGAGTGCAGCCAGCCGATGAGGTCTGGTGGACTCGTGCTCTCCGAGCGCGAGACGACGGTCGGCGGACCTGCCGATCGCTGTGGAGGTGTGCCAGCCGGCACGTCTGGTGGCTCTGGGCAGATCGGCCTAACGAGCCGTTGGAGATCTGCCCCCTGCCGGAACTGTTCCGCTGACATCCAACGCTGACATCAACGACGCCGAACGAGGGCGTACGCCAGCAGCTCTGTTCGGCCGCCACGCCAGGTGACAACACCAGCCGCAGCGGGCCCGGATCGAAGTCCTAAAACGGGTGTCGCAGGTTCGAATCCTGCCGGGGGCACCATGCAGGGAGCAGTGCGGTCTCGGTCGGGTTGCCCGGCGGTGAGAAGGCAGACCTGCCTCCGCCGCCCCGAGGACTGCAGCGGCGATCCCTGACTCCGTCCCGGGGCCCCCATGGCTGGGCGAAGATCGCGACAGCGGCTACTCCTTGCCGACCGAACGGGCGCCGTGACGGCGTGCCCGGTACGCGCGTTTGGCCAGCGTGCCCTCGTCGAGTTGCTCGGTCGTGTCGTAGTTGCACCAGCCGGTGAGGCGCCCTTCGGAGTTGTACCTGGCTGACAGTCCAGGAGGATCCATGTGATCTCCGTGTTCCCGGACCAATTTCTGGGGCAGCACGACCACTGCTGTGACGCCGTGCGGAGATGACCTGCGGAGCTGGACGCGGATGCCGTGGCGGCCGGAGAGCCGGCCGACGACGAACATACCCATGCGTCGCGCCACCGAGACGTCGACGACTGGCGGGTTCAGGAGCCTGTGGTTGGCTTCCTCAAGGTCCTTTGTGGTCATGCCGATGCCGCTGTCCTGAATTTCGATTTTCGCGCCGCCGCCGGACAGCAGCTGGCTCGTGACGAGCACCTCGGTGTCCGGCGACGAGAACGTGGTCGCGTTCTCCACCAGCTCCGCGATGAGGTGGACGATGTCGTTCACCACCCGGCCGTCGACGTCCGCGGTCACCAGTCCGCGCAGTTGCACACGCTGGTACTGTTCGATCTCGCTGATGGCGGCCCGGAGGACATCGACGAGCCGGACCGGGGCGCTCCAGCGGCGGCCCGCCTCCTCGCCGGCGAGGACAAGTAGATTCTCCCCATTGCGGCGCATGCGGGTGGCCAGGTGGTCGATCTTGAAGAGGCTGGCGAGCAGGTCGGAGTCCTGCTCACCGTTCTCCAGACGGTCGATCAGCTCCAGCTGCCGTTCCACGAGGTTCTGGCTGCGCTGCGAGAGATTGACGAACGTCGTGTTGATGCGGCCTCGCAGTTGCGCCTGCTCAAACGCCAGCCGTACCGAGTCGCGATGGACGTCGTCGAACGCGCGGGCGACACCGCCGATCTCGTCGGTCGAGTTGATGGCCGTGGGCTCGACCTCGATGGCCTCCAGTGGCGCGGCGCCGGAGCCCCGCAGTAGCCGGACCACCTCGGGCAGGCGGCGTTCCGTGATGTCGAGCGCGGAGGCGCGCAGTGTGTGCAGCGGGCCGACAATCGACTGCACGAGGACGTGCGTCACACCGCACGTGAGCAGAAGAATCAAGAGCACGACGAGCGAGGAGACGAACTCTGAGCGCTCGGCCTGGTGCTGCTCGCGCGCGCTCTCGTCTTCGACCGATCCGACGAGCCGCTTCTCTACCAGACGCATCAGCTGAATCTTGCTCGTCATGGTGTCGAACCACTCGTCGGCATCGAGGCGGAGCCGACTGGTGCCCTGCCCCGTCAGCGCCTGCTTCTCGAGCGTCTCAGCCCTGTTCACGTCGTTTCCGGTGAGGGTGCGCTCGTAGAACTGACGCTGGGCCGGCGGCGCACTGGACCGGAACTGGTCGATCAACGTCTGTTGCTGCCGACCGGCGAGGGTCAGTCCCTGGGCCTCATTCGCATCGACGTGTCCCTGCGTCAGCACCCCGCCCAGCAGCGCGCGTTGCCGGGAGACTTCCTCTGTGGCCTGTGCGAAGGTCGCGAGCGTACTGGCCCTCGCGGCAAGGGTTGGGTGGGCGATGTCCGGCGTGAGAAGGTCAAGGGCGTCGCCTAGCTCGGCGATCAGCGCCGTGTAGGCGTCGACCACGGACAGCAAGGTCACTTTCGAGTGGGCCGCCGTGTGGCGCAGTGACGCCACCTTCCCGCCAAAGGCGTTGAGCACCGCGAGCCGGGTGGCCAGGGCGGGGTTCGTCCCGCGGTGGACATGGGCGGCCCCGGTACGGACTCGGGCGACCGCCGCGTCCACTTTGGAGCGCTGATTGTCCAGTCGGCTCGTGTCGCCCGTACGCCCGGCCGCAACGTAGAGGGCGGTGACATCGCGTTCGTCCTCGATCTCCTCCAACAGCCCTGTGCCCTTGTCGACGATACGGACGAGCTGACGGACGTTGTCGATGTCCTGTGCGTTCTGCACGGCCGAGCCGATCCGCAGTCCGCCGAGTACGAGCGCGGTGATGATCGGGATGAGCACAACAGCCAGCAGCTGGGTGCGCACACTCCAGTTACTCGGGGCGAGCGCCGCCTGGCTGCTGCCCCGGTGCGGGCGACGGCCTCCACCCGCATGCACGGGGCTCGGATCGGTTCTGCCGTTGTCGGATCCGTTGTCCCTCGCCCCAGGCGACTGCACCGGTTCCGGCCCGTGGCGATGCACCGGGGGTTGTGTTTGCACTTGCCCTCGCTTCTTCCCGCCATTGCACGTGCGCGATTCAGGGGAGTGTCCGCGCATCGTGGACGCTCCGCTCATCGCGCGAGTGCGCTTGTCGTGGTGATGAATGAGGCCACGGCCTCGTGCGTCCCTGGCAGGTGCCTGCGGACGAGAACTACGCGCCGGTCCCGGATCTGTTCGAGGTCGCGACCATTTCGTAGACGGTGGTCGCTGCGGCGATCCGCTCTGCATGGGGGCGGCTCAGCCGTCCGTCGTCTGTGCCCGCCGGCGGGCAGGGTCTGGCATCGCCGACGAGGTCGCCCGCGGCACCGCGGGCCAACCGAACATGCATGAGGGGGATCACTGATTAGGGTCCGCGCCGACCCAACGCCTGACCGACACGGCCATGACCGACCCCGAGTGGCTGGAGCGTCCGCATCGCCAAGTACGAACGGGAGTACGCGGTCGAGGACCAGGTACCGGCGGATAGCGGGCACTCGCCCCTCTCGGTGCCGGTCCGCCGGCTGGATACCGCCCTCACGTCGCCGCCCCTGCGCCTGGCCACTCGCTCCTCCGCTCGCCCGCCGAGCTGACGGTCGCGAGCGCAGACATAATGAGCACGGTCGACGCCGCGCCAGGGTCCTCGTGGCCGATGGTGCGAGCGCCGAGATAGCTCGCGCGGCCCTTCCGGGCCTGCATACCGGCGGTCTGCTTCAGCCCCCGCACGGCGGCGTCGGACGCCGCTCGGGTGGCATTGGCCAGGTCGCCGCCTGTGTCGATGACGGCCTGGTAGGCGGTCACGGCCGGGCTGAGGGCGTCGATCATCGTCTTGTCGCCCTCGAGTGCCGCGCCGATCCGCTGGATGCCGGTGAGCGCAGCCGCCAACGCAGCCCCGAGTTGTGCCGCGGAGACGTCGGGATCCTCGCCGAGGGTTCCCGCGGCCTGCCGGAACCCGGTGCCGTACAGCGGTCCCGACGCCCCGCCGGTCTTGCTGATCAATGCCCGGCCGACCGTGGCGAGCACCGCACCGGGGGTGGACGGGTCAGTTTCGTCCAGCATTGCCACCGCCGCCTGCAGACCACGGCGCATGTTGATGCCGTGGTCGGCGTCGCCGACAGCGGAGTCGAGGCGGGTCAGATGATCGGCGTTCTCGGCCACCAGTCGGGCGGCCTCATGGATCCAGGCCCGGAACATGCGCGCGTCCATCGTCGCTTCTCCCCTCTTGGAGTTTGTCGTCGGTGTCCGAGGCCGCTCAGCGTCCCCAGCGCAGCGCGGGGGTCACGACCGGGGCATCCCACAGATAGGTGAGCTGTGGCGTGAGCCGGCACACCGTGATCGTGCAACCGGCCATCTCCAGGCTGGTCACGTAGTTGCCGACCAGGTTGCGAGTGATCCACACGCCATGGCCGGCGAGCCACTCGGCAACCGCGGCATACACCACGTACAGCTCGATCAGCGGGGTGCCACCCAGGCCGTTCACCATCACGAGCACTTCGCCTGAGAGCGGCATGTCGGTGTGGATGGCGTCCAGCGCGACACCGACGATCTCCCTGGCGGAGACGAGCCTGCCGCGGGCACGACCGGGCTCGCCGTGAATGCCGACGCCCAGCTCGATCTCGTCCTCGCCCAGCTCGAAACCGGGTTTGCCCGACGCGGGCACCGTGCACGGCGTGAGCGCCACCCCGAACGAACGGGACCGGTCGTTGACCTCCTGGCCCAAAGCCGCGGTCATGCCCAGGTCCGCACCGAGCTCGGCGGCCGCACCGACGATCTTCTCCACGAACACGGTTGCCCCGGTACCCCGTCGGCCCGCCGTCCACGTGCTGTTCTCCACGGCGACGTCGTCATTGACCACGACGCCCTCCACCCGCAGGCCGTCGTCGGCGGCCAACTCGGCGGCCATCTGGAAGTTCAGCACGTCGCCGGTGTAGTTCTTCACGATGTGCAGCACCCCCGCGCCGCCATCGACGGCCCGCGTGGCGGCGAGGATCTGGTCCGGCACGGGAGATGTGAACACCTCACCGGGACAGGCCGCATCCAGCATCCCGTACCCGACGAACCCGCCGTGCAGCGGCTCGTGCCCGGACCCGCCACCTGACACCAGGCCGACCTTCCCGGCGGTCGGCCCACCCGCGCGGACGATGTAGCGCTCGGACGTGTTGACCGTCAGCGAAGGATGCGCGGCGGCCACACCGACGAGGGCATCGGCAAGCACCTCATCGGGCGAGTTGATGAGCTTCTTCACGATTCAGCTCCCTTCTCAACTGGACAGGAACATCAGCGGAAATCGCTGTGCGTGGCTCTGGTCAGGACAGCGACGGCCGGCAGCACTGCTCGACAAGTCGCCAGACCTCTTCGGGGGTTCCCCGGGTGAGGGCGACGGCAGCCAGGGAGGCACAGGTGTCGTGGCGGAGCCGGCGGATACGGGCCCGGACCTCGTCGAGGGCGGCGGGGCCGACCGAGAGGCTGTCGCAGCCGACGCCGATGAGGAGGGGGGTCACGAGGGGGTGTGCGGCTGCGTCGCCGCAGACGGAGACCTGACGATGGTGGCGGTGGGCGGCGTCGACGACGCGGGTGATGGCGTCGAGTACGGCGGGATGTGCCGCCATTGCGGGGGTGGCAGTGGGGTCGCGCCGGTCCAGGCCCAGGATCTGGCAGGTGAGGTCGTTGCTGCCGATGGAGAAGAAGGAGGCTTCGCGGGCGAGTTCGTCGGCCGCGGCGACGGCTTCGGGGAGTTCCACCATGATGCCCAGCGGTGGCGTCGGGACGCCGACTTCGTCGGCTGCGGCCTGGAGGAGACGTCGGCAGGCGCGTAGCTCGTCGATGCTCGCGACCATGGGGATCATGATGCGCAGGTCGGTGTCGGCTCCCGCGCTGAGCAGGCTGCGGAACTGGTCGGCGAAAGCATTGGGTTGGGCGAGCATGAGGGGCAGGCCGCGGCCGATCCGCCCGCCCTGGAGGCGGGCGAGGAACGGCGGCAGTTTGTCGTCGGCGAAGTCGAGGGTGCGGGCCGTGACGACCTGCCCCGTGAGCGCACGCAGGACGGGGACGAGGGTGGCCGCGTGTTGATCGCGGGTGGGCCAGGCGGGATGGTTGAGGAAGGGCAGCTCGGTGCGGAGCAGGCCGATACCCTCGGCGCCCGTGGTCAGGGCTGCGCGGGCCTCGGCCGGGGTAGCCACGTTGGCCCGCAGAACTATGCGGTGCTCGTCCAGTGTCTCGGCGGGCAGGTGGCGCTCTTCGGCGAGGGCGAGCCTGCGGGTTCGGGCGTTCTCCATTGCGCGCAGAGCCCTGGTGCGTTCATCGTCGTCGGGGTGGTTGACCGCACTGGCCAGGTCGGCGTCGAGCAGGATCTCCTGCCCGTCCGGCAGCTCGAGCAGTTGGGGGTCGACGGCCAAGAGAAAGGGGATGCCCATCGAGCGCGCAACGATCGCAGCGTGGGAATTCGGGCCGCCGGTCACGGAGATGGCGGCTGTCACCGTCTGGCCGGGTTCCAGCAGGTCGGCGGCGCCGATCTCGTGGGCGACCAGGACGAGGGGCTGGTCGGGGGCAGGGCCGGTGTCGCCGTGCAGATGGGCCAGGACACGGCGGCCGACCTGCCGGACGTCCGCGGCGCGTTCGGCAAGGGTTGGGTCGTCCAGGGCAGCAATGGTTCCGGCGTAGGTGTCGACGGCCTGCCGGACGGCGACGGGCACCGGCTGGCCGTCGTTCGCCCGTTTGATGGCCTGGTCGCGCAGATCCGGGTCCTGCGCGATGTAGCTGTTGACTTCCATGATGTCGGCCTGTTCGTCCTTGCCCTGTTCGCGCAGTGCGGAGGACAGGTCGAGCAGGCTGGTGGCGATGGCGTCGAAGGCGTCAGTGATCTGCTGCGTGGGGTCGCCGCTGGTGCGCTGAGGGAGCACCGTTCTGGTGGGTGGCCGGTCGGTACGGTGGACGAAGCCGAGGGCTATGCCGGGTGCGGCGGTGTGCCCGGTGTAGGTACGGCGGTCGGTCATCAGGCCCCCACCGTCTCGGCGAGGGCGCGGAAGATGAGGGCGGTGGACGTGGCGCCCGGGTCCTGGTGTCCGATGCTGCGGGCGCCGAGATACGAAGCGCGGCCCTTGCGGGCCTGCATCGGGGTTGTGGCGCGCATGCCCTCTTCGGCGGCGTCGGCGGCGGCCACGGCTGCGGCTGCGAAGTCGGCTCCGGCATCGGCCTGTTGCTGGAAGGCTGCCAGTGCGGGCGCGTAGGCGTCGATCATGGTCTTGTCGCCGGGTGCGGCCGCGCCGAGCTTCTGGACGCTCGCCAGGCCGGCGGCGAGTGCGGCGGCGAACTGCCGTGTGTCGGTGGTGGGCGTTTCCAGGGCTTTGCCGATGGCGCGGAAGGCGCCGCCGTAGAGCGGGCCGGAGGCACCCCCGACGCTGGAGATCAGGGTGCTGCCCGTCTTGACCAGCACTGCCCCGGGGGTTTCTGCCTTGTAGTCGGCGAGTGCCATCCTGGTGGCGGAGAAGCCGCGGTGCATGTTGACGCCGTGGTCGGCATCGCCGATGGCAGAGTCGAGCTGGGTGAGGTGGTCCTTGTGCTTCTCCACCGCGGCGGCGATGGCCTGCACCCACGTACGGGCGAGGTCGGTGTCCACGGAGTCTCCGTTCCTGGTTGGGTTGGGTTGGGGCGTGGATGGCTGGCTGGCGTTGGGTGAGCCGGGGGCGGGGGCGGATGCGCGGGGATGCGGTCCGGGGAGAGCTGGCGCGGGAAGGCTCCGACCCGGCCCTCGCGTATTGCGCGGCCCCGCCCCCGACTCGGTTCAGGATCCCCAGCGCAGAGCCGGGGTGTTCACAGGTGCGTCCCACAGGGAGAGCATGTCGGCATCGGCCTTGCACACGGTGAGGGAAACACCGGCCATGTCCAAGCTCGTGACGTAGTTCCCGACCAGGTTGCGGGCGATGACGATGCCCTTGTCGGCGAGTGCGGTGGCGACTTCGTGGAAGACGACGTACAACTCGATGAGCGGTGTGCCGCCAAGGCCATTGACCATGACGATGGTCTCGTCTCCGGCGGCCAGCGGCTGGTCGGCGAGGATGGCATCCAGGGCGGTGGCCACGATCTCCTTGGCCGGGCGGAGCTTTTCCCTGCTGCGGCCTGGTTCGCCGTGGATGCCGACGCCGACCTCTATCTCGTCCTCGGGCAGGTCGAATCCGGGCTTGCCGGAGGACGGCGTGGTGCAGGCGGTCAGGGCGACGGCGAAGGAGCGGGAGGCCGCGTTCACGCGCTTGGCCATCTCGGCGACGGCAGCGAGGTCGGCGCCCTGCTCGGCGACAGCGCCGGCGATCTTCTCGACGAGGACGGTGGCGCCGGTGCCCCGGCGCCCGGCGGTCCAGGTGGAGTCCTGGACCGCCACATCATCGTCGACCAGCACGGTCTCCACCGTGATGTCCTCCTCGGCGGCCAGCTCGGCGGCCATCTGGAAGTTGAGGACGTCACCGGTGTAGTTCTTCACGATGAACAGCACGCCCGCGCCTCCGTCGACGGCCTGGGCGGCGGCGAGCATCTGGCCGGGGACCGGCGAGGTGAACACCTCCCCGGGGCAGGCCGCGTCCAGCATGCCCAGTCCCACGAAACCGCCGTGCAAGGGCTCGTGCCCGGAACCGCCGCCGGAGATGAGGGCCACCTTGCCGACTTTGGTGCCGCCCGCTCGGGCGATCACCTTGTTCTCGCCGTCGACCTTCAGGTCCCGGTGGGCAGCGGCGATCCCGGCCAGGGCCTCGTCCAGCACCGCCCCAGGATCGTTGATGAGCTTCTTCATGACAGGGCTCCTTCGGCATTGGCGGGCTGGGCGGCCCGGTTCTCGGCTGCGGAAGCTGCGTTGCGGTGGGCGTTGAGAGCGGTGTAAAGGACGCCGGCGGCGAGGGCGCCGACCACCTCGGCGGCCAGGTAGACGGGCAGCTGGTCCCAGTGGACCGTGCCGTCGAAAAGCTCGCCGGTGATCATCGGGCCGAGCGTCCTGGCCGGGTTGATGGACGCGGCGGTGGCGGGCGCCACCGGGATGATGATCGCGAACACGCCGAGGCCGATGGCCAGGCCCGCGAAGCCGCCGGCCGCGCGCCGGTCGATGGCCCCGAAGACGACGAAAGCGAGGATGAACGTGCCGACTGCTTCGGCGAAGAAGGCCTGCCCGGCACCGACACCGGTGCCGTAGGCGGCGATACCGAGGCCGACGTCGACCGCCTTCTTCCCCAGCACCCCGACGATCGCAAGCGCGCCCAGCACCGCCCCGGCCACCTGCGCCGCGATGTAACCAGGGACGTCCCGCCAGGGCATCTTCTTCGTGGCAGCGAGCGCCAGGGTGATGGCCGGGTTGATCTGGCAGCCGGAGATATGGCCGATCGCGTAGACCATGGCGATGACCGCGGTGGCGAAGGCCAGCGAGATCATTCCCAGCTGCGCCATGGTGAAGGGTGCGTCGCCGCCGACGATGAGCGTGGCGGGGACCGAACCGACGCCGATGAACACCAGCACCGCGGTGCCCAGCATCTCGGCGAGAAGCTTCTGTGGGTAGGTGTTTTCTTCCATTGATGGCGCCCAACACCAAGCGGTGTGGGCGTCTCACCTCCTCCGCGTGGAGCGGGCTGTGAAGGGAGGTGGCCGCCAGGTGGTCAGGGTCGGGAACAACCTGGCGGCCGGCTCAGGGGAAACCGGACAGCTTTAAGCAACCGGCTGCAAGAACGTTCATCATGGATGAACGTTGTTCCGGAAGTTAAGCCCGCGTTTCCTGCCTGTCAAGAGGTTCGGTGGCCATCGCGCTCCCTCGACAAGAGGAAGGCCCCACGGCGGCGTGCCGAGGGGCCTGGATCAGAGGGTGAGGCGCGGGAAGGAGGACAGCCGCTACCCGCCTGCAGGAGCAGGTCAGGTCAGGTCAGGTCAGGTCAGGTCAGGTCATCGTGGTGCGTGCGGACGCACTTCTGGGGGCGCCCAGGTCACGGGAGAGGTTGCGGGCGGTCTCCCGGACGGCGACCGCAAGCTCCTGACGTGCTGATTCGGCCAGCAGTCGCTCGACAGGGCCGACGACGCCGAGAGCGCCAACCACCTCACCGGAGCGGTCGAACACAGGAGACGCGATACCCGCGTCCCCGATGGCGGACTCCTGGTCCTCGATCGCGTACCCCGTCCTGAGGACCTCCTTCAGGTGGCCCGCCAGCTCCTCCGGGTCGGTGATGCTGGCGCCGGTGAGTACGGCCGGCTCGCCCGCGAGCAGCCGCTCGCGTTCGTCAGCCGGAACGAAGGCCACGATGGCCTTGCCCAGGGCACACGTGCTCCACGGGATGCTGGCGCCCACCTCGAGGATCTGCACCGCGCCCTCCGGCCGGAAGGCATGGTGCACCACCAGGACGTGGTCGCCGGTGAGCACGGCTACCCAGACCGCCTCGTTCGTCCGGTTCGCGAGCTGGTCCGCCCAGGTCAGCGAGCGGGTCCGCAGCTCCTGGGTGTCCAGGTAGGCGTTGCCCAGCTGCACCAGGTTCGGGCCGAGCTGGTACTTCGAGCTGTGCCGGTCCTGCGCCACCAGCCCCTCGGCCTCCAGCGTGCGCAGCAGCGCATGCACGGTCGGCTTGGCCACGCCCAGGCGGTCGGCCAGCTCGGTCACGCCCAGCCGGGGCCCGGTGGACGCGAGCTCCCGCAGGATCTGCACCGCCCGCTGTACCGCCTGAACCATCGAAAATTTCTCCTTGTTCAGTATTGATGAACAACGTTCCGAGATCTAAGGTAATTGTTCATGAGCACATCTGTCGGCATCGTACTCGTGTCCCACAGCGCCGAGCTCGCCGCGGGCCTTCGCCTGCTGGTGGAGCAGATCGGCTCTGACACGGTCCCCCTCGCCACTGCCGGTGGCACCGACGACGGCCGGATCGGCACCAGCTACGACCTCGTCCTGGCTGCCATCCGCAATGCCGACCGCGGAGCCGGCGTCGTCGTCCTTCCTGACCTCGGCAGCTCCGTCCTGACCGCCCGCACCGTCCTGGAAGACCATCCACGCCCCGACGTGCTGATCGTCGACGCACCCTTCGTCGAAGGAGCTGTCGCAGCCGTCGTCACCGCCGCATCCGGCGCCGACCTGAAGACCGTCGCCGACGCCGCCAAGGAGGCCCGCCATGTCCCCAAGCTCTGACCCCACCACCACGACCGCCACGACCACGCCCAAACACGAGACCGCCGTCGTCCTGCCCGCCAACCTCCACGCCCGCCCCGCAGGTCAACTCGCCCGGGCCGCAGCGGGATTCACCAGTGCCATACAGCTGGAGTACGCCGACCGGACGGTCAATCCGACCGGCGTCCTCGCCGTGATGGGCCTCGGTGCCACCGCCGGAAGCACCGTGACCGTCCGCGCCGAAGGCCACGACGCCGAACAGGCCGTCACGGCATTGGCCCAGATCCTCGCCGCCGCCGAGTAACCCGATCGCCACCAGCGGCACGGATCCAGTCGCCGCTCCTGACATGAGAAGCAAAGACCAGTGGAGGTGGCCGAGGATGAGCTTCCCCGCCCCCAGCACGTCTGACGCCGATATCGCCGCGCCCACGCGGGCCGAGCTCGTCTGCGCGCTGTCGCACATCCCCGAGGCCGTCTCCGCCGTACGCCGACGCGCACGCGCCGTCCTCGCCCAATGGCGCGTGCCCACCCCGACAGCCGACGACGCCCTCCTGGTGATCTCGGAGCTGACCACCAACGCGATCGTCCACGCACTGCCTCCAGCAGTGCTGCGGTTGTCCATGCCCGAGGTCGGCAGCCGCCGCGCCCTCCGCATCGAGGTCACCGACGCGGGGCCGGTACCTCTACGGCGCACGTTGCCCGACGGTCCCCACCTCGCCGAACACAAGGAAAACGGTCGCGGGACCGGCATCGTCGCGGCCCTCTCCACACGACACGGAATATCCCGCCGCCCAGAGAGGACCACCCGATGGGCCGATTTGCACATGGGGACTTGACCGCCGTGGCACAGCGGCCGCACGTCCCTGACGGACGTCACGGCAGGCACGAGGGACGGCCGAACCCCCGATGTGCAGGGATGGTGCCGCGACGCCATCCGTCAGACACCAGCACTGGGCGTGCCCGGTTCATCGACCCGGGCCGCGTGCACCGCTGCGGTCGTCGCTCAGAAGCCGGCCCGTTGCTGCGAAGCGGGCTGCGGGGTGGGGAACCGTGGTCGCCGGCGGGGAACGGCACAAACTGCGCCTGGCGCCCTGGGCAGACGTGCACCAGGCTGAGCCTGACGCAGGTCCGCCGTCTGCCCATGGGCGTGATCAGTGAGCCGGTGCAGCTCAGGCGTGTGCCGGGGCACGGTGTGGCCGCGCCGAGCGCAGTAACAACCCAACGGAACAAGTTGGCTTGACTCGTTGCGTGACTGGCTGGTGCCTGGCTTCAGTTGGCGCTCTCCGCGTCTGTGGCCGCGGCAGGAGCCGATTCTGTGCCGTTCGGCATGACCGCGGTGACCCAGTAGTGATGTGCAATGCCTTCAGGGGCGCTCGTGTCCGAGTAGAAGCGGGTGCCGGCGCTCAGTGGGACGCTTGTCAACCGTACGTACGACGAGGAGTGTCCGTCCCACCGATAGACGTGGAATCCCGTTGCGCCGGCGCAGTCCTCGGCGTGACAGCTCCAGGTCAGCTCCGCCCACGCTTCGCTGATCGACCTCGCGGTGAGTTCCAACGGCGCGCCGGGGGGCGTCGGAACCGTGGGGGTGACCAGGTCGAGTTCGGTCACGGTGACGAAGGAGAAGGTCTCGCCCGTGTCGAACCGTGAATTGCCCGACTCGTCGACGGCGACCACGGCGTAGCGCACGGTTTCACCGTCCGCGGGGGTCTCGTCGAAGTAGGAGGGGTGATCGCCGACGCTGTACCACTCTTCCCAGAGCAGGTAGTAGGTCCAGGTGCCATCCGCGTACTCGCCCTTGTAGACCTGGTACTGCGAGATGTCCTCGCTCTTGCTCGGCTGCCATGTGACCGCGACGCCGTCCTCTTGCGGGGTGGCGCTCACCCCTGCGACGGGAGCCGGTGCCAGTCCTTGACGCGGGGCTACGGCGGAGGCCTTCACGGACTTCACCGACTCGTTCGACTGGCTGTCCACGGCGGTGACCGTGTAGTCGTACTGCTCGTCGTGGAGCACGTACGGGTCGGTGTACGTGGCCGTCCGCACGTTGTCCTCCACGAGCCGGCCATCTCTGTACACGTGATAGTGATGGACGTCCTCGCTCGGCGAGGCGGTCCACTTCAGCACGATGCCGGTGCCGGACACGGGCGAGGCCGTGAGACCGGTCGGCGGGAGCGGCGGGTGGTCGCCGCGGGTAACACCGTCGACCGCTGACCGCGCGGACACATTGCCTGCCGCGTCCACGGCCGAGACGCGGTAAAGGTGGTGCAGCTGTTCCCGGGCGGTGGTGTCTGTCCAGGAGGCCGCGGTGACCGTGGCGACCTTGCTGTAGACGGGGGCCGAGTCGTCGTCCGTGATCTGGCTCGCCCGGTAGACGTAGTAGCGGGCGGCGCCCGTGACCGGCTGCCAGGCCACGGCGATGCCCGACGAGCGGTCCGTTGCGGTGAGCCCCGTGGGTACGGGGGGCGCGGTCCTGTCGGTGGTGGTGACGGTCTGGAGGGACGAGCTGCCGGATTCGTTGCCGGCCTTGTCCACGGCGCGTACGACGTACTGGTATCCGGCACCGGTGGCAGGCGGGCTGTCGGTGAAGGACGTCGTGGTGGGTGCGGCGATCCGGGTCCAGGCCGTGGCGCCGGCGAGACGCCGGTAGACGCGGTAGCCGGCAAGGTCCATTTCGGGGCTCTTCGCCCAACGGGTGGCGACCTTGAGGGTGGTGGGGTCGTAGGCCGCCGAGACTCCGGTGGGAGTAAGAGGCTTGACGGTGTCGACGGTCGCCGAAGTGCGGGGCGCATAGCCGAACTTGACGTTGGCGTAGCCCGTCCACGCGACGAAGTCGACGCGGATGCTGTGACGACCGCTCGGAATGGTGAGGTTGACGGTCCTGACCTGCGTCGTGGAGACGTTCTTCCACATGTCGACCTTGCGAGTGCCGTCGACATAGACGCGGATGCCGTCGCGGACGGCGATGGTGAAGCTGAAGGGTCCCCCGGAGCCGAAGTTGCGGGTGGTCTGCCAACGGACGCCGAAGTTGTCGCTGGGCAGTGTGACCCCCGCCGGGTCGCCGGTGCCGTAGTCCTCGTTGATCGAGGTGTCGCACGTGGTCAGCTTGGGCGTACCGCTGAAGGAGGTGTTCGGGTGGTACGTGGCCTTCCACACCCCATCCGCGCAGGTGGCGGCGGCGTGGGCGGTGGCCGGCAGGGCAAGTCCCGCAGTGGCCGCGGCGATGGCGGCGGCCGTGGCGCAGGAAGCGCGGAAACGCAGGTGCATGGGTATCGGTGAATCGCTCTCGGTCATGGGGGCGTGGAGGGCGGCGCCGGGCCATGGGGGGAGCACCGGCGCGAATGATCGCACGTCTGTGCGTTCGCTGTCAGCCCTTGACCATGAGCGGACCAGCCGCATCAACCTCACGTACGACAGGCCGCACAAGCAGTACAGCAGCGGAGTACAGCCGTGATCGCGACCGCGGTCGACCATGAGCAGCCGTCAACGGCCCATCGACCAGCCCGTTGGCCTTGGAGAAACGCCGACCGAGGGAGCAACGCGGGCCGCGCCGCGTCCGGTGCCCAGGCCCGGCTCGACCCGGTTCACACCTCCGCGATCCGCCGGGCGAACATGCAGCCCACGTTTCGCAACGCCGGAACCGTCCCAGCCGTATTGACGTGCAGGTACGAGGGAGCGCCTGGGATGCCGTCCCGGATCAGGGCAGGGCTGCGCAGGCCGACGGATGGATGCGAGTACGGACCACATGGATGCAATCCACGACGACGTAGCGGAGTTCGCGTTACTGCTGACGCGTCTGAAGAAGCGCACGGACCGCAGCTACGCGGCGCTGGCCCGCCGTCTGGGCATGACTGCCTCCACGCTGCACCGCTACTGCACGGGCGAGGCGGTCCCCCTGGACTTCGCCGGGATCGAGCGGTTCGCCGAACTCTGCGGAGCCTCCTCCGAGGAACGCGTGGAGTTGCACCGCCGGTGGATCCTGGCAGTCGCCGCACGGCAGCGACCACGCCCGTCCGATGCCCGGCGGGCACAGACGCCCGACGGCACCGCGAGCACCACGAGCACCACGAGCACCGCGGCAGCAGCCGCGTCCCCGAGCCCCAGCAGCCCGGCGGACGAGGCACCCGAGCCGATGTCGCCGTCCACCCCGGACTCCGAGCCGACGTCGCCGTCCACCCCGCGCCCGGGGCCGGCCTCCCCAGCCACTTCGCACCCGGGGCCGGCCTCGCCGGGCGACCCGAGTCCCCACGCCGGGCGGCCCCGACGACGGCCCGTGCGATCGATGGCACTGGCGGCCTCGCTCGCCGTCGCGCTCGCCGGCCTCACCACATCCGCTGCCGGACCCCCGTCCACCGGCGGTGGGTCGTCGGCTTCCGCCCGGACCACACCGAAAGCCTCCGCGTCGGCCACGCGCAGCGGCAACGGCCCGCAGGAGAACCGGACGAACGCCGGTACGGCCCCACTGTCGACCCCGCTCACCTGGACCGCCGACTCCCAGGTCTGGGGGGAACTCGAATGCGACCATAACTACGTCATCGCCAAGCCACCGCAGCAGGTCCCGCCGCCGCCGAACCCGGCGGACGCCGCGCCCTGGGCCGCGTCCCAGGGCGCGGTGCACGGGCGCGACACCAATGTGCGGATCACGGTGCAGGGACGCGGCTCCGCCGCCGTCGTCCTGGAGGCACTGCATGTGCGCGTGGTCAACCGCACCACCCCCACCGCCCGCCGGGGCATCGCCTACTCCACGGCCGATGGCTGCGGCGCCACCCTCCAGCCCCGCCACTTCTCCGTGAACCTCGACGCGCACCGACCCCTGACCCATGCCGTGCCGGCCGGCCGCCCGGACTCCCCGAGCTTCGCGGTCGACTTCCCCTACCGGGTGTCCCTGAAGGAGCCGGAGGTCCTGCTGGTCTCCGCGGGCACCGTGTCCTGCACCTGCGACTGGTACCTCGAGCTCGACTGGTCCTCGCAGGGCCGGAGCGGCACGGTGCGCATCGACGACCAAGGCCGCCCGTTCCGTACCACCAGCATCAAGGGGCTGCCTCACTACTGGTACCGCAACCCCGCCGGCTGGGTCCCCATGACCACCGCCGACGACAACGCGGAAACCGGCGACTGACGAGCGACGCCGGGTGAGTGTCCACCCGCTCCGTCTCCTCTCGGGTCGGGAGGGGCCTCCCGGATGCGCCGGGCTTCCCCACTGGAACCACCCGCACCTGTGCGGCAGTCTTCTTCCTCGTGGGGAATCTTCCGTCTCAGAGTGCGTCGATTGACGCCGGTGCGCACATGGTGGTGGCCGGGGACGACGCCCTGGCGCACCGGCTGGCCGCCGAGTTGCGTGGGGTGTACGGCGAGCGGGTGACCCTCGTGGTGCCGCCCGCGCAGCACGGTGTACGGCCGCCGGTCGTCGGGCGGACACGGGCCACCGCCCTGTTCGACCGGGTGTCCGCCGCGGTGAACCGGGCCTCCGGGAACGGGAACGGAGGCGGGGCCGGGGCCGGGAGTGGCGAAGCCGGGGGTGCCCGGACAGGTGAGGCTCCCGGTTCCGAGCTGGTGCTGGAGGCCGCCGAACTCACCGAGAGCGTGCTCGCCTACGCGGGTGTCGAGCGGGCCGCCGCACTCGCGCTCGTCTACGACGACGACGAGACCAACATCCGCGCCGCGCTCACCGCCCGCCGGCTCAACCCGCGGATCCGGCTGGTCCTGCGGCTCTACAACCGGCGTCTCGGGCAGCACATCGAAGCCCTCCTGGACCAGGCCTCGGCCCTGGCCAACGCCGCGGCCGCGGCCGACAGCGTGCTCACTGCCGGCGCCGACGCCGGGGCCGCTTCAGGGCCCGATGCCTCGCGGGCGGGCGGGAGCGCCGAGGCCTTCGACGCGTCCACCACCGTGCTGTCCGACGCCGACACGGCCGCGCCCGCGCTGGCCGCGACCGCCGTTGCCGGTACCAGCAAGGTCGTCCAGACCGACGGCCTGATGCTGCGCGCGGTGGAGCGGCCGCCGCCCGGTCCTGGTGAAGTCGCCGATCCCGGGCTGTGCACGCTGGCGCTGCTGTCCGCCACGACCAACGACCCCGCCGGCGCCGACGGTTCGGAGAGCAGCGGAGCGCAGGGTCCCCAACTCCTGCCCGACGAAAGGGCGGTGGCCGCCGCGACCGGACGCGGCACCGTCGTCCTGGAGAACGTGTCGTACTCCGGTCCCGAACTGTCCTCCGGGCGGGGCGTCGTCCCCTGGTTCGGTTCCGTGCTGTCGCGGCGGCTGCGCTGGTCCTTCGCGGGGCTCGTCGCCTGTGTGGTCGGGCTCGCCGTGGCGTCCGTCCTGGTCACCAAGGAGCCTCCGCTCCAGGCGACGTATCTGACACTGCTCGATCTCTTCGCCATCAACGATCCGGCGATCGGTCAGCCGCTCGGGCGGCAGATCCTCCAACTCTGCTCCGGAGTAGTCGGGTTACTGCTGCTGCCGGTGCTGCTCGCCGCCGTGCTGGAGGCGCTCGGCACCTTCCGCAGCGGGTCCGCCCTGCGGAAGCCGCCGCGCGGACTGTCCGGGCACGTGGTGCTGCTCGGGGTCGGCAAGATCGGTACGCGGGTGCTGGCTCGGCTGCGGGAGCTGCGCATTCCCGTCGTGTGCGTCGAGGCCGACCCCGAGGCGCGGGGGCTGGCGCTGGCTCGGCGGCTGCGGGTGCCCGTGGTGCTGGGGGACGTGACGCAGGAAGGTGTGCTGGAGGCCGCCAAGATTCATCGGGCGCACGCGCTGCTGGCGTTGACGAGCGCGGACACGATGAACCTGGAGGCCGTGCTGTACGCACGGACCGTGCGGCCCGATCTTCGGGTCGTACTGCGGCTGTACGACGACGACTTCGCGACCGCCGTGTACCGCACCCTGCGGGCCGCGCATCCCGACGCGCTCACCCGGAGCCGCAGCGTGTCCCATCTGGCCGCGCCCGCGTTCGCTGGGGCGATGATGGGGCGCCAGATCCTCGGGGCGATTCCCGTCGAGCGGCGGGTACTGCTGTTCGCCGCGGTGGACGTGGGCGGACATCCGCAGCTGGAGGGACGCACGGTCGGGGAGGCGTTCCGGGCGGGGGCGTGGCGGGTGCTCGCGCTGGACACGGCGCCGCCCGGAGAACGCCGGGCGGCCCCGGCGTCCGCCTCACGTGGCCCCGGGCTGGTGTGGGACCTGCCCTCCACGTACGTCCTGCGGGCCGAGGACCGCGTGGTGCTCGCCGCGACGCGGCGAGGGCTCGCGGAGCTGCTCGGCCGACGGCCTCGGCAGCGGGCCGGGGCGTAGGGCCGCGCCCGGCCTCGGCATTCGGCCCGCGCCGGGCCCCGGCCGACCTCGGCATTCGGCCCGCGCCGGGCCCCCGGCCCCGTCGGGCACAAGCCCTATGCGGGCCCTGCGCAGACCCAGCGCAGGACCGCGGAAGGGTCTGGGACCTCCCGGGGGGACGCGGCGCAGGGAGGGGACCTGGGCCCTCCCAGACCCCACAACCCTCCCCCTCCTCCCGTCCTCCCCTCCTCCCCCCTCCCAGATGGGGCTCGGGCGCCGGATGGACCCGGGTGGAGGGTGCCGGGGTTACTTCCCCAAGTGGCGCTCCGCGAAGTCCAGTTCCAGGCGGACCTGCTTGATGCGTTCGTCGACCACCAGGGAGCCGTGGCCCGCGTCGTAGCGGTACACCTCGTGGGCGGCTTCGCGGGCGGCGAGACGGTGGACGTAGTTGTCGATCTGGCGGATGGGGCAACGGGGGTCGTTGACACCGGCCGAGATGTACACCGGGGCCTTGACCGCGTCGACGTAGGTCAGCGGGGAGGACGCCTCGAAGCGTTCGGGGACCTCTTCCGGAGTGCCGCCGAGCAGCGTGCGGTCCATGGCCTTCAGCGCCTCCATCTCGTCGTGGTACGCCGTGACGTAGTCGGCGACCGGGACGGCGGCGATGCCGAGGGCCCACGCGTCGGGCTGGACGCCGAGGCCGAGGAGGGTGAGATAGCCGCCCCAGGAACCGCCGGTGAGGATCAGGCGGTCGGGGTCGGCCAGGCCGGACGTCACCGCCCACTCGCGGACCGCCGCGATGTCCTCCAGCTCGATGAGCCCGACGCGGTGCTTGAGCGCGTCGGTCCACGCGCGGCCGTAGCCCGTGGAGCCTCGGTAGTTGACCCGGACCACCGCGTAGCCGTGATCGATCCAGGCCGCCGGGCCCGCCGCGAACGAGTCGCTGTCGTGCCAGGTCGGGCCGCCGTGGATCTCGAAGACGGTGGGCAGCGGGCCGGTGGTGCCCACGGGCCTCTGGATCAGGGCGTGGACACGGCCGCCGGGTCCCTCGACCCAGACGTCCTCCACGGGGACCGATCCCGGAGACTTCAGGCCGGGCGGGTCCAGGACGATCTCGCCGGTCGTCGAACGGACGACCGACGGTTCGGCCGCCGAGGACCACAGGTATTCCACGGTCCCGTCCGGGCGGGCCGTCGCCCCGGAGACCGTGCCGGGCGGGGTCGCGACCTCGGTCAGCTCGCCGGAGGCGAGGTCGTAGCGCCACAGGTCGCTGCGCGCCTCGAAGCTGTGGGCGATGAGGAGGGCCGAGCCGTCCGGATACCACTCGGCGGCCACGTCACCGGGGAGGTCGAGGCGCAGGTCCGTCTGCTCGCCGGTCGTCACCTCCCACACCAGGGGCTCCCAGCGGCCGCGCCGCTGATGCCCGATGAGCAGCCGGCTGTCCCCGTCGACGGGGGCGAAGCCCAGCACCTCGAGGCCCAGCTCGACCGTGCCGCCCTCGGTGTCGTCGAGCTCGGCGACCGCCGAACCGTCCGGGCGCAGCACCCGCAGCGCCGAGTGCATCGCGTCGCCGTGCTCGGTGTGCTCGACGGCGATCAGCGAGCCGTCGTGCGAGAGGTCGCCGACCCCGGCCGACTCGCGGTGCCGGTAGAGCTCCACCGGGGCCTCGCCGGCGCGGGCCAGATGGATCGTCGAGCCGTCGTCGTCCGTCGAGCGGCCCACGACGGACGTACGCCCGTCCCGGCAGATGGCCAGGCCCGCCGGATAGGAGGGGTCGAGACCGGGGACCGCCGGCTCGTCGGTCTCTCCGTCGACCAGGGCGGCTCCGAAGGGGCGGCGGCGCCAGATGCCGAACTCGTCGCCGTCCTTGTCGTCGAACCACCAGATCCACTCGCCGTCGGGCGAGAGCACCCCGTCCGTCGTGCCGTTCGCCCGGTGGGTGACCTGGCGCTGCTCCCCCGTCGCGCGGTCCCACGCGTACAGCTCGTACGTCCCTGTCGCGTTCGAGACGAACAGGGAGCGGTGCGGGGCGTCCTCCGCCCAGTCCGGCAGGGACACACGCGGCGCGCGGAAGCGCTTCTCCCAGTCGGGCATGTCTGCCTGCTGCCGCTCGGTGGACCTGGTGCTCTCAGTCATGGCCCCATAGTGCCTGGCCCGCCCGGCCCGTGCCGACGAGGTCCCCGGCCTGTGGACAACTTCGCGGTTCCCGGGCACTCCGCCGCCCCGCGACCGGTGCGCGGAGCCGAGCCCGCGGTCGGCGACGGCGGGCCGGGGGCCGGTCTCGCCGCGGGGCAGGTGTGCAGGTCAGGGGCGATGTCAGTGCCGGGGTGCAGACTTTTTCGCATGACCGATCTGCGCAAGACCGTCGAGAGTTACTGGGCCGCCGCCAACGCCCGGGAGTGGGTCGCGTTCGCGGACCTGCTGGCCGAGGACGTCGTCTACACCCTGCCGCAGACACGGGAGCGCATCAGCGGCAGGGCGCGGTACGTCGAGTTCAACCGGGAGTATCCGGGGGACTGGCAGGTGCGGATGGAGCGGGTCGTGACCGAGCCCGGTCAGGCCGTCACCTGGACCCTCGTCACCGTGGGTCTGGAGAAGATGCACGCGATCACGTTCTTCACGGCGGACGAGGAGGGCCGCATCGCGACGGTGACCGATTTCTGGCCCGAGCCGTACGAGCCGCCGGCGGGCCGGGAGTATCTGGCCGAGCGCTACTGAGCGGGACCCACGGCCGAGTCCCGCACGGCCGCCCCGTACCGTGGACGGCGTGTACCGGTTCCTGCTGACGCCCCGATGGTGGGGGATCAACGTCTTCGTGCTGTTGGCCATCCCCTTCTGCGTGTTCATGGGGTCGTGGCAGTTGGGGCGCTTCGAGGACCGCGTGCAGGACCACCGGACGGCGGACAAGGCGGCTTCGGCGGCCAAGACGGACCCGGCCCGGCCGCTGGCCGACATGCTGCCCGTGACCACGGAGACGTCCGGCAAGCAGACCACCGCGAAGGGGCGGTACGGCAAGCAGCTCCTCGTGCCCGGCCGCGAACTGGACGGCAGGCGCGGGTACTACGTGCTGACGCTCCTGCGGGTCGACGGCGGCAAGGCGCTGCCCGTCGTCCGGGGCTGGCTGCCCGGTGACGCCGACCCGGCGAAGGCCCCGGCCGCGCCCGGCGGCGAGGTCACCGTCACGGGTGCCCTCCAGGCGTCCGAGAGTCCGGGGTCGAACGGTGTCAGCACGGCCGGGGGTCTTCCCCCGGGGCAGACCGCCGCGATCAGCTCCGCGTCGCTGGTGAACCTCGTGCCGTACGCCCCGTACGACGCGTGGATCACACTGGCCGAGGCCGACGCCGGGATGAAGGCGGTACCTCCGACCGCGCCGCAGAACACGGGCCTGGACCTCAAGGCGTTCCAGAACCTCGGCTACACCGGCGAGTGGTTCGTCTTCGCGGGCTTCGTCGTCTTCATGTGGTTCCGGCTGCTGCGCCGCGAGGTGGAGTTCGCCCGCGACGCCGAACTGGGGCTGCTCCCGGACCCGCCCGAGGGGCAGCCGGGGAACGACGACGCCACCACCGCGGTGACGCCGTCCGCCACTGCCTGACACCACCGCCGCCGGCACCACCGTCTGTCGGCGGGGGCCCGGGGCGAGCCCGATCTCCAGGCACCGCCCCTCGGCCACGCGCCGCGCAACGGTCGGCACGGCGTGCACGGGTCAGGACGCCAGGAGTCCCGTGTGGTAGACCGTGCCCGCGCAGGCGTTGGGGACGGTCACCGATGCCGCCGCGCCGCCCGTCGCCGCCGTGCTGGAGACGATGACGCTGCCGTCCTGCACACCGTCCTCGACGAGGAGCTGGGCCGCGGTGCCGCCGCCCGTCTCGGCCGAGGTGCCGCCGGTGTCGGTGGCGCCTTCCGTGGGGGACGGGTCGGGTGAGGGCTCCACGGTCGGGCACGTCTCCGAGGGCACCCAGGCGAACTTCACCAGATACGAGGCGCCCGGCTGGAGCACCAGGGAGGCGACCTCCGTGGAGGGGTCGGGCAGCCCGGTGGCCGCGTCGCCCGCCACATGCGTCGCCCTACCGACCTTGGCGCCGTCCGCCGCGCCCTGGGCGGCCACGTTGACGGTGCCGGCGCCGGTGACCGTACAGGCGGTCGTGGAGATGTTCGAGACGGTGAAGGAGCCGTAGACCGCGCCGATGGAGTCCGGGCCGGCGGCAACGCCGGAGGCTCCGCCGAGCTGGTTGATCGTGCAGGCCGTGGAGGCCGCGGCCGAGGCCGAGGGGTCGGCACCGCCGGTGGCGGCCCCGCCCGGGCCCGTGCCCTTGTCGCCCGGCTTCTTCGTCTTGTCGCCCGTGCCCTGGCCCTTGGACGTGCCGGCGGAGCCGCCCGTGTCCTTGCCGCCGTCCGTGCCCTTGTCCTGGTTCGCGCCGCCCTGGGTCTGCGCGGTGTTGCCCACCATGGACGGGTCGGCCTTCGACCCGGAGGAGTTGGAGACATGGATGAACGCCGGGATCGCCGTGCCGACGAAGAGCGCCGCCGCGGCCATGCCGACCACGGCCTGGCGCTTGCGGGCCCGTCGGGCCGGTACCGCGCGGCGCAGATGGTCCAGGGTGCCGTGGGAGGGTTCGATCTCCTCGACGGCCTGGTGCAGCAGTCGGCGCAGTGCCAGCTCGTCGGAGCCGAGGCCTTCGGATCCCAGTCCGTCCGTGCCCTGTGTGTCGGGCTGTTCGTCGGGGCCGTGGTTCACAGTTCCGTTCCCAGCGTGCGATTGCTTGTGCTCGTGTTCCGGGCGCCCCTGTTCCTCGGGGCGCCGCCCTTCGTCGTGCTCGCTCATGCCGAGGCCCCCATGGCGACGCGGAGCGCGGCGATACCGCGCGAGCCGTACGCCTTCACCGAACCCAGCGAGATGCCGAGCGTCTCGGCGACCTGGGCCTCGGTCATGTCCGCGAAGTAGCGCAGGACCAGGACCTCGCGCTGGCGGCGCTGGAGCCCCTTCATCGCCTTGATCAGCGCGTCGCGCTCCAACTGGTCGTACGCGCCTTCCTCGGCGCTCGCCATGTCGGGCATCGGCTTCGAGAGGAGCTTGAGGCCGAGGATGCGCCGGCGCAGGGCCGAACGCGAGAGGTTGACGACGGTCTGACGCAGATAGGCGAGCGTCTTCTCCGGGTCCCGCACGCGTTTGCGCGCCGAGTGCACCCGGATGAAGGCTTCCTGGACGACGTCCTCACAGGAGGCGGTGTCGTCGAGCAGGAGCGCCGCGAGGCCGAGAAGCGACCGGTAGTGCGCCCGGTAGGTCTCGGTGAGATGGTCGACGGTGGTTCCCGCCGCCAGGGTGTCCTCGGCGCCGTCGCGCTGGTTCGGGATGCGGGCCGGCCGCGCTGCGGGCATGGGCGCGATCACCGGCATGCCGCCGGGCACGCCGGGGCTGCGGAGTCGGCGGGGTGGACGCAGGGCCGTGCCCCTTGTCTGTACCGCGGTGAATTCGAGTACCTCTGCCACGCCTGTTGGACACACGTCCCCCCGGCAGGGTTGTACGCGACAGGCATCACATTCTCGCCGGGTGTCACATTGGCCGGAATCCCGTCCACGAGAACGCCGCCCGGACGGCCCGTCGGTACGCCGTTCAGCGAGCGCGACAGTGCACTAAATGCCCTCATGCGTAACAGCTCTTCCCCTATGCCCAATGCCCTGTCGCCCCCTGGAGCCGCTGAATGGCGACCGCAAAGACGCTCCCCGCCCTCCACGCGGTTGCGGAGAACGGGGAGCAAAATCTTCGAACGCCCACAGGGGTCCGTTCAAGTGGTCCGGACCATTAAATTGATCACTGGACCACCATAGATCCTACAAACCGATCACCCGCAGAGCACCGGGATTACGGTCGGCGTGCGCCGGGAGCGCAGAACCTGTGGCTCCGGTGCCCGTTCGGCGGACCGGTCCTAGGGGGTCCCGACGATCTCCGCCGCCACCAACTCCGCGATCTGGGCGGTGTTCAGGGCAGCACCCTTGCGCAGGTTGTCCCCGCAGACGAACAGTTCGAGAGCCGTCGAATCGTCCAGGGCCCGGCGGACCCGGCCCACCCAGGTCGGATCGGTGCCCACCACGTCCGCGGGCGTCGGGAACTCACCGGCGGCCGGGTTGTCGAAGAGCACGACGCCCGGCGCGGTGGCCAGAATCTCCCGGGCCTTGTCGACGGTCACCTCGTCCTGGAAGCGGGCGTGCACGGTCAGGGAGTGCGTGGTGACCACGGGGACGCGGACGCAGGTCACGGCGACCTTCAGATGGGGCAGCCCGAGGATCTTGCGGGTCTCGTTGCGTACCTTCATCTCCTCCGAGGACCAGCCGTCCTCGGCGAGCGACCCGGCCCACGGCACCACGTTCAGGGCGACCGGCTCCGGGAACGGGCCCGTGTCGTCGCCCACCGCCCGGCGTACGTCACCGGGGCTGGTCCCCAGTTCCGTACCGGCGACGAGAGACATCTGCCGGCGCAGGGTGTCGACGCCCGCCCGGCCCGCGCCGCTGACCGCCTGGTACGAGGAGACGACGAGCTCGCGCAGCCCGAACTCGGCGTGCAGGGCGCCGAGCGCCACGATCATGGACAGGGTCGTGCAGTTCGGGTTGGAGACGATCCCGCGCGGACGCACGCGGGCGGCGTGCGGATTGACCTCGGGGACGACGAGCGGCACTTCCGGGTCCATCCGGAAGGCGCCGGAGTTGTCGACGACGACCGCGCCCTTGGCGGCGGCGATCGGCGCCCACTGGGCGGCCACCTCGTCCGGTACGTCGAACATGGCGACGTCGACCCCGTCGAAGGCCTCCTCCGACAGGGCCACCACCTCGACCTCGACGCCGCGCACGGCCAGCTTGCGGCCGGCCGAGCGCGGCGAGGCGATCAGACGGATCTCGCCCCAGATGTCCGCGTGCTGGGACAGGATCTGGAGCATGACCGTGCCGACGGCCCCGGTCGCTCCCACGACCGCGAGCGTCGGTCGTCCGGTCATCGCCCGGTGCCTCCGTAGACGACGGCCTCGTCGCTGTCGGAGTCGAGTCCGAAGGCGGTGTGCACGGCGCGTACGGCCTCGTTGACGTCGTCGGCGCGGGTGACCACGGAGATACGGATCTCGGAGGTCGAGATCAGCTCGATGTTGACCCCGGCGTCGGTGAGCGCCTCGAAGAAGCCGGCCGTGACACCCGGGTTCGTCTTCATGCCGGCACCGACGAGCGAGATCTTGCCGATCTGGTCGTCGTAGCGCAGCGACTCGAAGCCGATCACGCCCTTCGCCTTCTCCAGGGCGTCGATGGCCTTGCGGCCCTCGGTCTTCGGGAGGGTGAAGGAGATGTCGGTGAGACCCGTGGTGGCCGCCGACACGTTCTGCACGATCATGTCGATGTTGATCTCGGCATTGGCGATGGCGCGGAAGATCGAGGCGGCCTCGCCCGGCTTGTCCGGGACACCGACGACGGTGACCTTGGCCTCGGAGGTGTCGTGAGCGACACCGGAAATGATGGCCTGCTCCACCTTCTGGTCCCCTTGCTGCTGTGTCTTTCGAACGGGTGGTGCGCTGCTGACCCAGGTGCCCTGAAGCCCGCTGAAGGACGAGCGCACATGGATCGGGATGTTGTAGCGGCGGGCGTATTCCACACAGCGGTGGAGCAGCACCTTGGAGCCCGAGGCGGCGAGCTCCAGCATGTCCTCGAAGGCGATCCAGTCGATCTTCTTCGCCTTCTTCACCACGCGCGGGTCGGCGGTGAACACGCCGTCCACGTCGGTGTAGATCTCGCACACCTCGGCTTCGAGCGCCGCGGCGAGCGCGACGGCCGTGGTGTCGGACCCGCCGCGCCCCAGCGTGGTGATGTCCTTCTTGTCCTGCGAGACGCCCTGGAACCCGGCGACGATGGCGATGTTGCCCTCGTCGAGCGCCGTACGGATACGGCCCGGGGTGACGTCGATGATCCGCGCTTTGTTGTGGACCGAGTCGGTGATGACACCTGCCTGGCTGCCGGTGAAGCTCTGGGCGCTGTGGCCCAGGTTTTTGATCGCCATCGCCAGCAGGGCCATGGAGATCCGCTCTCCGGCGGTCAGCAGCATGTCGAACTCTCGCCCGCTGGGCATCGGAGATACCTGCTCGGCGAGATCGATCAGCTCGTCCGTCGTGTCGCCCATCGCGGAAACGACCACGACCACCTGGTGGCCGTTCTTCTTCGCTTCCACGATTCGCTTGGCGACGCGCTTGATGCCCTCGGCATCGGCTACGGAGGAACCTCCGTACTTCTGCACGACAAGGCCCACGTGCGCTCCTCGCTCAATCCGTCTCTGCACCGCACTACTGCGGTCGGCTCAGTCTAACGAGCGGCCGGATTTCCCTTCCGAGGTATCGCATCGTGAGATGTCCCGCTCACGACGTGATCTCTCGGGATGTCAGGTCAGTAGGGACATCCGGCCGCTCCGAGACGGCACCTGCCCGTGCTGGGGCCCCGGCACTCCGAAAGTGCCCCGAGTCACACCGCAAACCTCTGCCGGAGCGTGCCCGACCGCCCCGCGAACCTCTCCCGGAGCGTGCCCGACCGCCCCGCGAACCTCTCCCGGAGCGTGCCCGACCGCCCCGGGAACCCCCGCCGGAGCGCGGTCGGCTACTTGACCGTGCGCAGGCCGAGCGGCCCGGCGATCTCCTCCGCCATCACCTTGCCGGCCTCCTCCGCGAGGGCCTCCTCACCGAGGTCCTGGTCGGTGTCGAGGCCGTCGAGCTCTTCGAGGGGCTGGTTCAGGCGCACGTGCGCGACCACGGACTGCAGGGCGCGCAGCGTCGCGGAGGCGGTGGAGCCCCAGTTGGAGAAGTAGGAGAACTGCCACCACCAGAGGGCTTCCGTGGTGCGGCCCGCGCGGTAGTGGGCCATGCCGTGGCGGAGGTCGGCCATGACGTCGGCGAGATCGTCGGAGATACGGGCCGGGACCGGGGCCTTGCGGGGCTCGTAGGGGTCGAAGACCTCGGAGTAGACGTCGATCGGCTCGAGCATCACCGCGAGACGCTCGCGGAGTTCGTCCACATCCGCCTCCGGGCCGAGGTCCGGCTCGTAACGCTCGTCGGGGACGATGTCCTCGTGCGCGCCGAGACGGCCGCCTGCCAGGAGGAGTTGGGAGACCTCCAGGAGGAGGAAGGGCACGGCCGAGTCCGGCTCGTCGCCCTTGGCCACCTCGGTGACGGCGACCAGGAAGCTCTCTACCTGGTCCGCGATCTGGACCACGAAGTCGTCGGGGTCAGGGCTGGTCGCGTGCAGCGTGGCGTCAGACATCTAGGAGTCGTCTCCCCTCGAAGGCGCGGCCGAGCGTGACCTCGTCCGCGTATTCCAGGTCGCCACCCACCGGGAGGCCGCTGGCCAGGCGGGTGACCTTGAGGCCCATGGGCTTGATCATGCGGGCGAGATACGTGGCCGTGGCCTCGCCCTCCAGGTTCGGGTCCGTGGCCAGGATGAGCTCGGTGACCGCGCCGTCGGCGAGGCGGGCCAGGAGTTCCCTTATCCGCAGGTCGTCCGGGCCGACGCCCTCGATCGGGCTGATCGCGCCGCCGAGCACGTGGTACTTGCCCCGGAACTCACGTGTCCGCTCGACCGCGACGACGTCCTTCGGCTCCTCCACCACACAGATCACCGAGAGGTCGCGGCGCGGGTCACGGCAGATGCTGCACAGCTCCTCCTGCGCGACGTTGCCGCAGGTCGCGCAGAAGCGGACCCTCTCCTTGACTTCCAGGAGGGTCTTCGCGAGCCGGCGGACGTCCGCCGGCTCCGCCTGCAGGATGTGGAAGGCGATCCGCTGCGCGCTCTTGGGACCGACGCCGGGGAGCCGCCCCAGTTCGTCGATGAGGTCCTGAACAACGCCTTCGTACAACGGATCGCCTTTCCGAGTGCCCTGGTACCGCCGGGTTCCGTCTTACGTTTCTTCCTGGTGCGTACGGTAGTTGGCCGCCACCGGTCTTAGAAGGGCAGACCGGGGATGCCGCTGCCGCCGCCGAGCCCCTGGGTGAGCGGGCCGAGCGTCTGCTGCTGGAGCGCCTGCGCGTTCTCGTTCGCCGCCTGGACGGCCGCGACGATCAGGTCGGCGAGCGTCTCGGTGTCCTCGGGGTCGACCGCCTTCGGGTCGATCACCAGGCCGCGAAGCTCTCCGGAGCCTGTCACGGTCGCCTTCACCAGGCCGCCGCCCGACTGGCCCCCGACCTCCGTCCGCGCCAGCTCCTCCTGCGCGTTCGCCAGGTCCTGCTGCATCTTCTGGGCCTGCTGCAACAACTGCTGCATATTGGGCTGGCCACCACCGGGAATCACGATCAGCTCCTGGTTTCGAGTACGGCTGTCCGGACCGTTTTTCCTGTCCAGCATGAGCCTACGTGGTCGACGGGCCCGTCGCCCAAGCACTCTTTCGAGTGACACCGTCGCGTCGCCTATACCTGATCAAGACCCTCTTCCGGGCGGAAAGGCATGGAAACCAGGTCCATCGCCACCCATTGGGCGGTAGGAAGGGGGCGGCGCATTTGCACCACGCGTCACAAGGCGTCACGCAACGTCAGTTTCATGACCATCGTCCGTCATCACCGTCGTCAGTTAGGGAGTGCCGGGTGAGTCAGCCGGAGATGCAGCCCGAGGGGCCGCCCCAGGACGGGCGGAGCGAGGGGGCGGCGGGGCTGCGGCCGGGTGACCTGACCGGTCGGCCGTTCCCGCTCGGCGACTGGGGGGAGCCGGCCGAGCGGCTCCATGAGCTCTACCGGTGGGTGGAGCAGGGGGCGCTCGACACGGCGGCCTGGTACCTGTCCGACCGCACGTGGAAGCGGTGGGGGGCGCGGCTGCTGCGGTGCGGGGCCGCGCTGGGAGCCGTCGCCGGGGCCGCGCTGCCGTTGCTCGACCTCACCGGGTCCGTGAGCGGTGCCGCCCCGTGGGGGTATCTGGCGCTGCTGTCCGCGGTCGCCTGCGTCGCCGTCGACCGGTTCTTCGGAGTGACCTCCGGATGGATAAGGGACGTGGCCACCGCGCAGGCCGTGCAGCGGCGGCTTCAGGTACTTCAGTTCGACTGGGCGTCCGAGAGCGTCCGGGAGGTCCTCGGGCCCACGGACGGGACGGCCAGCGAGGCGGCCGACCGGTGTCTCGGGGTGCTGCGGAAGTTCTCGGAGGACATCACGGAGCTGGTGCGCACCGAGACGGCGGACTGGATGGTGGAGTTCCGCACGGGACCGGCGCCGCTCGGGATCCAGTCGTCATCGGCGGGAGCCCCCCGGGTCGACGGGTCGCCCCTGAACGGACGCGTGCCGCTGCCGCCGGGAACCCGCCCGAACATGCCCCGCCAGCGCCCGCCGGAGCCCCGGTAGCGGCCCCGGGCGGCGTCATCCGGCGCCGCAGATCTTCAGCCCGACCGGCGTCCCGCACGGCAGATGGCCGTGGGTGCGGACGACGTCCTGGCCACTGCCCCGGCTGAGGTAGGAGAGGAAGCTGGAGGCGAGGGAGTCGGCGGGCGGCTGTCCGTAGGTGTAGGCGTACTCGATCTCGCGGTACGGGTAGTCCGAGGTGCCGTGCTCCAGGTCCTCGACGGAGGCGGTGTGACCGTCGAGGCCGATCCTGTGCAGACCCGTGTGGCCGCCCGCGCTGTTGAGTTCGCTGTAGCCGATCGCGCCGGGCAGCTTGGCGACCGTGTTCAGCACCTGCTCCGTGGAGTCGAGTTCGCAGCGGACCAGCGGTGCCGTCGCGTCGTCCTTGTGGACGCAGTCCAGCGAGGAGTTGGCGATCTCGCCGCGGCCGAGCACCCGCCGCTGGAACACCTGCCGGGTACCGGAGTTGGCGTCCCGGCTGACGAGCAGGACGGGCCGGTCGGGTCCGCCGAGCTGCTTCCAGTTCCTGATCTCACCGCGGTAGAGGCGTCGTACGTCGGTCAGCGACAGGTTCCTGACCGGGAGGCCGTCGTTGGCGACCAGCGCGAAGACCGACACCGCGATCCGGTTCTCCCTCAGCCGAGGGAAGTCGCCCGGCTTGGGGCCGTCGGAGAGGGCGACGACGGCCGGGGACCCGTTCTTCGACTCCCGCCCTGCCGCGTCGAGTTCGCGCACGCCGGCCGTGCTGCCGTGGGCGTCGACCGTGATGGCGGAGCCTTCGCAGTCCTGCTCGTACTTCTCGGCCAGTTCGCGCATCACGGGTTCGAACGCGGTCGAGCCCGTGACGGTCAGGGAGCCCCGCGCGCAGCCGATCGGCGGTCGCGAGTCGTCGCGCAGGACGACGAGCAGGGCGAGCGTCACGACGCACACCGTCAGCATCACGGTGATCAGCCGGGCGGCGCGGCTGAACAGCGGCGGCTGGTCGTCCGGTGTCGTACTGCGGTTGGGCCGGACCTCGCCGTCCCGCAGGCCGCCGACGATCCGGATCGGGCACCCCACGTCGCCGCCCGACAGCAGGACGAGCAGCTTGAAGTGCTCGCCCCGGTTGAGCGGGACCCGCGGGATGCGCAGCGTGCCGTCCGTGTAACTGAGACCGGCGGCCGGGGTGAAGTGGTCCATCAGGTGGTCGGTGCCGGGCGGCTGGGTCACGGACACACCGCGGATCGTGCGGTCGGTGAACACCGCGGTCAGACCGTGCCGTTCACGGCTCGTGTAGTCGTCCCCGGCGATGCTCTGCGAGCCGTCGTTCTCGATCCGCAGCAGCACGAGGGTGGCGTCGGCCATGCCGGGCGCCTCGTCGAACAGCCCGAGCCGCACGTTCGCGCGTCCCGAACGGACGTCGTCGCCTATCGGGTTGTCCATCTGGACGCGGTAGCCGACCTGTTTGCGACGCGGCACCCTGCGCTCGTACCAGACCATCACGGCGGAGGCGACGACGCCGATGACGGCGGTCCCGACGGCCACGACGTTCTCTGCGCTCAGCCACTCCACTGTGAGCCACTCCCCCGAGCCTGCGGTGCGGTCACCGTACGACTCCGGCCGGAAACAGCCCACATACGGGAAGTGAACTTCAACCACCTTGGCCGGCACGGCAGTCGGCGTGCCGACCAAGGGCCTCACAGGCCGCGGGACTCCTGGAGACCCGCGGTCCGTGGTCCGCGGTCCGCCAGCGGGCTCAGCCGCTCTTCGTGTAGGTGAGTGCCTCGCCCGAGTTGGTGTTCACCCGGCGCAGCCGGCCGTCCGACAGAAGGGTGACCTCGGAGGCGGCGCCCGGGGAGCACGAGGACGCCGGTTCGCCGGAGGTGACCTGGGAGGGGCCGATCTCCAGCGGTCCGCCGGCGCCGGGGGCCTCGGTCAGGGCGGCCTCGAAGACGCAGTGGTAGGTGCCGCTGCCGGCCGGGCCGTCCGCGGTGAGCGTCAGCACCGTGTCGCCGACCTCGCCCTGCTGGATGGTCAGCCGGCGGGTGTTGTGACCGGTGGCGTTGTCGATGCTGGAGTCCCAGGTGCCGAGGAAGGCCTCCGGGACGGTGCCGTCCGAGGAGGCCTCGGCGCTGGGCGACCCGGAGCCGGCGGACGGCTCCTGCGAGGTGCTCTGCCCCGGTGTGGTCTGCGCGCCGGAGGCCGGCGTGGACGCCTTGGGGTCGTCCTGGCCACCGCCCGTACCGCCCTTCAGCAGCGCGTACACGCTGCCGCCCGCGCCGAGCGCGACGACCAGGGCCACGGCGACGAGGAGGGCGGTGGACCGGCCGCTCCTGCGCTGGGGTTCGGGGCCGAGCGGGACGGCGGGGCCGTACGGAGGGGTCGGGCCGTAGGGCGGGGTGACGCCGCCGGGGCCGTACGGGCCCGTGGCGACGCCCGGTCCGTAGGGAGGGGTCGAGCCGTACGGCGGCTGCTGCTGGGGCGAGCCCCACCCGGCCTGCGGGTAGCCGTACGCGGGGTGGGCCGGGCCCTGGCCGGAGGGCTGCGGGTGCTGCTGCGGGTAGCCGTAGGCCGGGTGCGGGGCGGCCGGTGCCGCCGGGGGCGGCGTCTGGCCCGAGCCCGCGACGAGGGTGGGGAGATGGTTCACGGGGCCGGGCTGCCCGGGCGGAGGCGGGGTGGCGCCCTCGTCGGCCGGCGTGGGCGCGTGCTCCGGGGAGGCTTCGGCGGACGCGGCGGGCGTCGAGGAGGACGCGGACGGCGTCGAGGAGGAGGCCGAGGCCGAGGAAGCGGGCGCGGCGGACGGCGGCTTGGAGAGGTCCGGGGCGGGGACCGACGGTGCCGGGGCCGGAGGCAGGGCGGGCATCGCCGGAACGGGAGCGGCACCGGGCACCGGGGCACCGGACCCGGACTGCTCCTGCCCCTCGTCGGGGTTCTCCGTGTCGAGCAGTTTCACCGCGTGGCGGCCGAGCTGGGCCACCAGCGCGGCGGGCAGCCAAGGATCGAGGGCGCGCCCGTCCGAGACCGTGTCCTCCGCGCCCGTGCGCGCCAGGATCTCGTCGAGGCCGGGCCGGGCGTCGGGGTCCTTGCGCAGACAGGCGCGCACGAGATCGGCGAGGCCCTCGGGCACGCCCGTCAGGTCCGGGTCCTCCTGCGCGATGCGGAACATCATGGCGTGCACACCACTGTTGGCCGCCCCGAACGGAAGGGCGCCGGTCGCGGCGTACGACAGGACCGAGCCGAGGCAGAAGATGTCGCACGCGGGGGTGACCCGGTCGCCGCGCACCTGCTCGGGGGCCATGAACCCGGGCGAGCCGACGAGCGCCCCGGTGTGCGTCAGACCGCCGTCGGTCACCGTCTCCAGGGCGCGCGCGATGCCGAAGTCGATGACGCGGGGGCCGTCGATGGTGACGAGGACGTTCGAAGGCTTGAGGTCGCGGTGGATGAGGCCCGCGGCGTGGATGTCCTTCAGCGCGTGCGCGAGGCCCGCGGCAAGGATGCGCACGGAACGCTCGGGCAGTGCGCCGTGGTCGCGTCCCACGACGGCCTGGAGCGAGGGCCCCGCGACATAGCCGGTGGCCACCCACGGGATCGCGGCCTCGGTGTCCGCGTCCAGGACGGGTGCGGTCCAGAGCCCGCCGACCCGGCGCGCAGCCCGCACCTCCTGGCGGAAGCGGGCCCGGAACTCCTCCTGCTCGGCGAGTTCCGGACGGACGAGTTTGACGGCGACCGTACGTCCCCGGTCGGAGCGCGCGAGATAGACGTGGCCCATCCCGCCGGCACCGAGCCGCGCCAGCAGTCGGTACGCCCCGATCTGGTGCGGATCCCCTGCCCCCAGGTTCTCCATGGCTGCGCCCACCCTCCCCCGTATGCGTGCAACAGACCGAGGATAGTGCGCCGTACGGGGAGGTGGACGGGGCGGTGTCTACGGTTCCGTCACGGCTGGTGCCGTTTTCGTAACAGGTGCCGCCGGATCCGTGGTCTCCGGCGCCTCCAGATCGTCGAGGACGGCCGACAGTCGCTCCAGGACGCGGACGGTCTCGGCGAGCCCGTCAGCGCCGAGCGCCTCGGCGAGCCGGTCGGCGAAGGCGGCGTGGCCGGGGCCGATCTCCGCGACGGCGGCGCGGCCCCGCTCGGTCGGGGAGAGGAGCTTGGCGCGGCGGTGGGCGGGGTTGGGCTGGTACTCGGCGAGCCCTCGGTCCACGAGCAGGTCGGCGACGCGCTGCACGCTCTGCCGGGTGATGCCCATGACGCGGGCGATCCCGGAGACGGGCAGGGGTTCGCCGAGGACGGCGCCGAGCACCTGCCACCAGGCGGCGGTGATCCCGGCGGGCCGGGCCAGCTCCTCGGCCACGGAGAGGTACTGCCCGTTCAGCCGGAAGACCGCGAGGGCGCTGCGGCTGAACAGGTCCTGTCGCCGTCGGCTCACCGGCCCGCCTTCTCCAGTACGGCGTACGCCTCGGCGTCGGAGTCGTGGAAGAGCCGGTACCAGGCGTCCAGGACCTCGCCCTCGTAGACCCCGAGCAGCCGGAAGACCTCGCGGGCGAAGGCGACGGGTTCGGTGGGCCCCGCGGTGACGAGCCCACCGTCGGTGACGGCGTCGGCGTCGGTGTACCGCTCGCCGCCCCGGTACCCCGTGGCGGCGAGGTAGAAGGAAACGGCGCTGGTGTGGTCCCGGTCGTCGAGCAGCCCCTCGCGGGCGAGGCCGGCCGTCGCCCCGCAGATCGCGGCGACGGGGACACCCGCGTCGAGGAACGCGCGGGCGGTACTGGCGAAGGGCGCGAGGTCCTCGGAGGTGTCCCAGAGGTCGGCGCCGGTGAGGACGAGCAGCGAGCTGTCCTCGGGGCGGAGCTCGTCGAGCGCCAGGTCGGGCTGGACGCGCAGCCCTCCGATGGTGGTCACCGGCTCCCGGCCGGGGCCGACCGTGCGGATCGGGTAACCGGCTCGGGCGAGATAGGCCGTCGTGTGCCCCGTCTCCCAGTCGGCGAAGGTGTCGTAGACGGCGAGGTGGACGGGCTTGCGGGGTGTGGAACCCGTGCCGGCGTCTGCGGTGGTGTTCATGACTCCTCCTCGGCGAGCGGAAGCAACTTATGTAAGCATGCTGTCAATAAGACAGGATGCTGTCAAGTACTCGGTGAGCACACCGACCCCGCCCGGCCACCGCTCGGCCGGCCGGGCGGTGGCCCCCGGGGAAGGCACACGGAGCCCGCCCGGAAGCGCCCCGCGGGCCGAACGCGGGCCGAACGGAGGCAGCGTGGGACGGCCGGGCGGGGACCCCGTGAAGCCGCCCGGAGCCCACCGGAGACGGCCCGCGGCCCGCCGGAAGACGGCCCGGAGGTACCCGAGTAGGCCCGCCGGAAGACGGCCCGGAGGTATCCGGGTACGCCGGCAGTAGGCGGCCCGGAGATAGCCGGGTAAGCCGCCCGTGGACGGCCCGGACGCCGAGGCCGGACCGGGGAAGCCGTCGGCGGACCGGCGGAAGTCGACCCGAGGCCGAAGGAGGCGGCCGGACGCCGGACCCAGAGCCCCCGAGGCGGTCCGGGCGCCGAGCCGGGGACCCGTGGCGCTGCGTGTGGGCATCCCGCGCGCCCCGGCCAAGCCCGACAGACTGTCGCGGAAAGCTCCCGACCACAGACAGGACGCCGATACCGCGCCCGGTCCGTGGACATTTACGCTTCGCCGCATGACCCCTCAGCCCAACCCCCAGGCCGGCGCCGCCGTGAAGGCCGCGGACCGTGCGCACGTGTTCCACTCCTGGTCCGCGCAGGAGCTCATCGACCCGCTAGCCGTCGCCGGCGCGGAGGGGTCGTACTTCTGGGACTACGAAGGCAAGCGGTATCTGGACTTCACCAGTGGGCTCGTCTTCACCAACATCGGGTACCAGCACCCGAAGGTCGTCGCCGCGATCCAGGAACAGGCCGCGACCCTGTCCACGTTCGCGCCCGCCTTCGCCGTCGAGGCGCGTTCGGAGGCGGCCCGGCTGATCGCCGAGCGGACCCCGGGCGACCTGGACAAGATCTTCTTCACCAACGGCGGCGCGGAGGCCGTCGAGAACGCCACGCGGATGGCCCGGCTGCACACCGGCCGTCCGAAGGTGCTCTCCGCCTACCGCTCGTACCACGGCGCCACCTCCACCGCGATCAACCTCACCGGTGACCCCCGGCGCTGGCCGAACGACAGCGGCGCGGCCGGTGTCGTCCACTTCTGGGCGCCGTTCCTGTACCGCAGCCCCTTCCACTCCGACAGCGAGCGGCAGGAGTGCGAGCGCGCGCTCCAGCACCTGGAGGACACCATCGTCTTCGAGGGGCCGGCGACCATAGCCGCGCTCATCCTGGAGACGATCCCGGGCACGGCGGGGATCATGACACCGCCGGCGGGCTACCTCGCCGGAGTGCGGGAGATCTGCGACCGGTACGGGATCGTCTTCGTCCTGGACGAGGTCATGGCCGGGTTCGGGCGGACCGGCAAGTGGTTCGCCGCCGACCACTACGACGTCACGCCGGACCTGATGACCTTCGCCAAGGGCGTGAACTCCGGCTATGTGCCGCTGGGCGGTGTGGCGATCTCCTCCGCCATCGCCGAGACCTTCGCCAGGCGGCCCTACCCGGGCGGGCTCACCTACTCCGGGCACCCGCTGGCCTGCGCGGCCGCCGTCGCGACGATCAACGTCATGGAGGAGGAAGGGATCGTCGACCAGGCCGCGGCCATCGGCGAGACCGTCCTCGGGCCGGGGCTGCGCGAGCTGGCCGAGCGGCACCCGAGCATCGGCGAGGTGCGCGGCACGGGCGTCTTCTGGGCGCTGGAACTGGTGAAGGACCGGGAGACCCGGGAGCCGCTGGTTCCGTACAACGCCGCGGGCGAGGCGAACGCGCCGATGGCCGCGTTCGGCGCCGCGGCCAAGGCCCGCGGTCTGTGGCCCTTCATCAACATGAACCGCACCCACGTCGTGCCGCCGTGCAACATCACCGAGGCCGAGGCCAAGGAGGGACTGGCGGCCCTGGACGAGGCGCTGTCGGTGGCGGACGAGCACACGGTGTGAGGCCGTAGGGGATTCCCCGCCCCTGCGGGGGCCGGTCGCGCGGTTCCCGGCGCCCCCGCGGGGGTGCCGGGAAATCCGCTCACCGATTCCCCAGCGCGTATGGTGGCCTGCTCGACGAGATACGCGAGTAGATACGCGCACCTGACCCACGCGATGGGGGAGTGAGACGACCACCATGGCCGGCACCGGCGGCACGGGCGCCGTAACCCGCAGCACCCTGCGGCAGCAGATCGCGGACGCGCTCCGCGACGAGGTGCTCGGGGGTCGCCTCCGGCCGGGCCAGGAGTTCACGGTGAAGGAGATCGCCGAGCAGTACGGCGTCTCCGCCACCCCCGTCCGCGAGGCCCTGGTCGACCTGTCGGCCCAGGGCCTTCTGGACGCCGACCAGCACCGCGGCTTCCGCGTCCACGAGTACTCCGGCGCCGACTACCGCGGCATGATCGAGGCACGCAGCCTGATCACGGAGGGCATGTTCCAGCACCTCGTGGCCACCGGCATGCCGCAGGCCGACGACCCCCGCGCGCTCGCCGCCCTCGCGGCCGTCCGGCGCCGCGGCGAGGAGGCCCAGCGCGCGGCCGCCGCGGGCGACCTGAACATCCTCATCGGTTACGACCTCCGCTTCTGGCGCGAACTGAGCAGCCTCTTCGGCAACCCCTACCTCGGCGACTTCCTGCACCGGCTGCGGGTCCAGTCCTGGGTCTGCACGGTCCAGCACCTGCGCCGGGTCGCCGATCTGAGGGGCCAGCTGTGGTCCGGCCACACGGAGCTGGTGGACGCCCTCGCCCGCCGCGACCCCGACACCGCCCGGGCGATCGTGACGGCGTACAACGAGCACGCGCTCGCCCTCATCGAACGGCTCGACGCCACATGAGACCCCGGCCGGGACCCGGATCACCCCGGTCCCGCGTTTGAGGACACCCCCGCCGGGGATCGGGGGGTTGGGGGCGCGGTCCCCGAGCGGCGGGCCGACCCGGCCCACCCGGAGGACCTACTTGCGTACCGGCCTCTTCACAGGACCGCCACGCGCACTACGCTGCCCTGACCACCCTGCACCCCAAGGAGCAAGAGGAGCCGTCTGTTGGCCTGTGACCTGTGGTTGGTCCCGCTCGTCGACGTGCTGTGCCACACCCCCGACAACCCCTTCGCCGAGGAACTCGCGCTCTACGACAAGGTGCTCGCCGAGGCCGGTCTCCCACCGGTGCCGGTGTACGCGTACATGCCGGGCCTCTCGGGTGACGTCGCCCCGGTCGCCGGTTTCGACTACGACGCGCTGCACTTCCTGCGCCGCGCGTACCTCCTCCAGATGTGCGGGCTCGCGGTGACGCCGGTCGACGAACTGGGCGGCGACTACGAACAATTGCTGGAGATGTTCGAGACGAACGCCCAGCAGTCGCATCTGGTCTGGCACTACGACCACGCCGGCGCCTACGTACCCGTCGAGTTCCCGCACCCGCTGGCCAACGACGAACTCCTCGCGGGCGGCGGCCCCCTGGGCTCCTCCCAGGCCCTTCTGCGCGAACTCGAGTTCGTGGCCCCCTCGATCGGCATCGACCCGGCCAACCCCCCGGCGGCACCGCAGCCCCCGAACGCTCCCACGGAGCTGGAGGAGCCCGCCGCTCCCGCCCCCTACGACGCGAGCCCCTTCGCCCGCGAACGTCACGTCTGGCTGGGCCTGCACGCCGCGGCGACCCGGAGTCTCGCCCAGGGCTCCATGATCATCTTCAGCTGATCCGCCCTCCTGGTGCGGGGCCCGGCCACGTGGCCCCGCACCGACGGCGACGGGTCCCGCCCGGATGTGCGTACGCGCCCCCGCCCGGCCGTCAGCGCAGCTGGGCCAGGCCCTTCTGGAGATCCTCGCCGTTCATGATCGGGACGACCTCGACCTCCGCGTTGAGCTGAGTGAAGAACGGTTCGCCGACGGGCGGGAGTTCCGAGCTGTCCTGCATGTCGAACACGATGAACGCGGTACGGCGCCCGCCCACCGGGCCGAAGTACGCCGCCTCCGGCTTGATGCGATCCAGGGCCTCCTTCAACAGGTCCTGCATCTTGCCGCTGCGGATCATCTCGTTGGCCTTCTCCGTGTCCAGGGTCGCCTTGAGCATGACGCGCATCGCACTCACCTTCTCCGTCGGTCGACGCACGCGAATGCACCCGAACGTGCACATTCAGGCTATGCCCCCTATCCTCCGCATGCCCACTCCTGTGCCTCGATCACGAGCGCTGCGAGAGCTTGCGGACGAGGCGGCCGTCCGCGGCCGTCCGGTGCCGCCAACTCGGCGGCCGCGTCTGCCCGCTGAGGGCCGGCACGGGCCCGCGCGCGACGGGGTTCGGGCCCGTACGAGACGGGGTTCGGGCCCGTACGAGACGGGGGTTCGGGCCCGCCGTCGGACGCGTGACAGGTTCCTCTGTCACCGACATCCACGCCTACGAGCTGCGGAACGAGCCCGACGGGACCTGGGACACCGCGAACGCCCGTACGTTGGAAGCGGGTTGGACGCGGGTTGGAGCGCGTCTACGAGGAGGTCCGGGCCAAGGACGCCACCACGCTGGTCCCGGGGCCGAGCTCACTCGGCGTGGAACCAGAGCTGGATGAGCCGGTTCCTCACGGCCGCCAGGGCCGCCGGCACCGTCCCCGGCATCATCGCCCGGCACGAACTCCGGGGCTCCCAGGACATCGCGGCCCACGTCGCGGCGTACCGCTCCCTGGAGAGCGGCCTCGGCATCACGGACATGAGCACGGCCGCCGGTGGCACCGCGCTGGTCTGGGGGCAACGGCACCGCCGACCACTTGTGGAGACGGCCTCCCGCTGAGGCCGGCTCCCCAGGTACGGGTACGCCCCCGGATGTCGGCCGGGGGCGTACTCGTGAACAACAGCTTCCGGAACCGCGGCGGAGCTCGTTTCCGTCACCGCCGCGGACACCTCTCCGCGCTAGATGAACGAGTTGATCTCGATCGTCTCGTCGCGGCCCGGGCCGACGCCGATCGCGGAGATCGGCGCACCCGACATCTCCTCCAGCGCCTTCACGTAGTCCTGCGCGTTCTTCGGGAGATCCGCGAAGGTCTTCGCCTTGGTGATGTCCTCCGACCAGCCGGGGAGGGTCTCGTAGACCGGCTTCGCGTGGTGGAAGTCGGTCTGGGAGTACGGGAGCTCCTCGACGCGCTTGCCGTCGATCTCGTACGCCACGCAGACCGGGATCTCCTCCCAGCCGGTCAGGACGTCCAGCTTGGTGAGGAAGAAGTCGGTCAGACCGTTCACGCGGGTCGCGTAGCGGGCGATGACCGCGTCGAACCAGCCGCAGCGCCGGTCACGGCCGGTCGTCACACCGCGCTCGCCGCCGATGCGCCGCAGCGCCTCGCCGTCCGCGTCGAAGAGCTCGGTCGGGAACGGCCCCGAGCCGACACGGGTGGTGTACGCCTTGAGGATGCCGATGACCCGGCTGATCTTGGTCGGGCCGACGCCGGCACCCGTGCAGGCGCCGCCCGCGGTCGGGTTGGACGACGTCACGAACGGATACGTGCCGTGGTCGATGTCCAGCAGCGTGCCCTGGCCACCCTCGAAGAGCACGACCTTGTCCTGCTCGAGCGCCTGGTTGAGGATCAGGACGGTGTCCGCGACGTACGGCTTGAGCCGGTCCGCGTAGCCCAGCAGCTCCTCGACGACCTGGCTCGCCTCGATGGCGCGGCGGTTGTAGAGCTTGGTGAGCAGCTGGTTCTTGACCTCGAGGGCCGCCTCGACCTTCTGGGTGAGGATCGACTCGTCGTAGAGGTCCTGGATGCGGATACCGACGCGGTTGATCTTGTCCGCGTATGTCGGACCGATCCCGCGTCCGGTGGTCCCGATCTTCCGCTTTCCGAGGAAGCGTTCCGTCACCTTGTCGACAGTGACGTTGTAAGGCGTGATGATATGAGCGTTTCCGCTGATCAGCAGCTTGGAGGTGTCGACGCCGCGCTCGTTCAGTCCGTTCAGCTCGGAGAACAGGACGGACGGGTCGACGACGACTCCGTTGCCGATCACCGGAGTGCACTCCGGCGTGAGGATTCCGGAAGGGAGGAGGTGGAGGGCGTATTTCTGGTCGCCCACGACTACCGTATGGCCGGCGTTGTTGCCGCCCTGGTAGCGCACCACATAGTCCACGGATCCACCGAGCAGGTCGGTGGCCTTTCCCTTGCCTTCGTCACCCCACTGAGCACCGAGCAGCACAAGTGCGGGCACAGGCGTACACCCCTTCCGGGCGGGGCATGTCCAAGGTCGGGGACGTACGCGGCTGGTTTTCGATACGGCTGCGTACGCCGGCGACCACCTTTGGCCGCGACCGTCGGACCGGATGCCCCGGAATAGACGAAGCCCCTGGCGCAATAGCGCAAGGGGCTCTTGCACAAAGATGCTACCCGAGGAAGCGAGGCATGACCGAGGTGGCGGCTTCCGACCAGCTCCTGGTGGTCATCGACCCGGTCGCCCGACGGACGGACGGCGAGTCTGTACGGATCGCGAAAGACGTGCTCAGCGCGGGTGCGGCGACCAAAGTGTGCCTCCCGGAGGGGCCCGAGGAATTCGCCCGCGCGCTGATCCGTCGGGGTGCGCGCCGACCGGTCGTGATCGGTGACGACGGCGCCCTGCTGCGGGCGGTGTCCCTTTTGCACCGGCAGCGGGAACTGGCCGCGTGCGCGCTGTCCTTCGTGCCCGTGGGAGGCGTGCTGTCGCTGTCCCGCTCGCTCGGGGTGCCGATGGGGGCCGTCGCGGCGGCCAGGGCGGTCCTCGACGGGGCCGAGCGGCGGATGGACCTGCTCGTGGACGACAGCGACGGCGTGGTGCTCGGCGCACTGCGCATTCCCTCGCTGCCCTCCCGGCCGCCCGCTCCGGTGGGCGCGGGAGCGCCCGGGGAGGCCGGTGCGCATCCCTGGCTCCGCACCTGCCAGTCGCTGGTCAGGACCCTCGCCTCCCGGCCCTCCCGGCTCGCTCCCGGGCCCGGACCCGGGCCCTCCCGGCTGCGGATCGAGGTCGACGGGGTGTGCGTGGTGGATCTGGACCAGCCCGTGGAGACCGTGTCCGTGACGCCCGGGGCGTCGGGGACCGGGGCCGAGATCGAGGTCCGCTCGGTGTCCGTGGGTGCCGAGGCCTCGCCCCTGCGGCTGGTGGGACACAAGGTCACCATCTCCGGCGCCGACTTCCGCTACCGCGCGGACTCCGTGGTCGCCGGTCCGGTCCGCACCCGCACCTGGACCCTACGGGAGTCGGCCTGGGGCCTGACCCTGCCGACGCCACGGTGACCGACCGGACTCCGGGGCACGGTGACCGACCCGGGATTCCGGGGCACGTGACGGGGCGAAGGCCCAAGGGCACGGTGACGGACGGGTTCCGGGACACGGTGACCGACCGGGCTCCAGGGCTCGGTGACCGACCGGGGATTCCGGGACACGTGACGGGGCGAACGCCCAGAGGCACGGTGACGGGGCGGGTTCCGGGGCGCGGTGACGGGGTGGGCGTGCGGACGCCTCGCCCTGCTACCTGTCGCCGTACAGCTTCTCCCGGTGGGCGCGCCAGCGTTCCATCATCGCGGCGATCTCACCGTCGATGAACTCGAAGAACGCGAGGGTCTCGGAGAGCCGGTGCCCGGCGGGGGTCGCCGGACCGAGGGAGTCGACGCCCGCCCGCAGGGCGACTTCCCAGCGCTTCAGCACCGCGTCACGGTTGGTCAGCGCCTCGTACCACTGGTTGCTGTGCACCCGGTACCGCTCGCGCCGCGAGCCGGGTTCGCGCTCGCGCGAGACCATGTGCTGCTGCGCGAGGTAGCGCACCGCACCGGAGACGGCGGCCGGGCTGACCTGGAGCTGCTCGCCGAGTTCGGCGGAGGTCATGGCACCGGAGTCGGAGGCCAGCAGCGCGGCGAAGACCCGGGCGGGCATCCGCTGCATCCCGGCCTCGACGAGCTGTGCCGCGAAGCCCTCGACGAACTGAGAGACCGCCTCGGGATCCCGTTCCGCCGCAGTCCGTTCCGCCATCTGTCGATCATCTCCCCTGCTCGCGCATCACCGTCGAGTGTAGCCAGGGTTTATACGTTTCCTTAACTTCACAAATTTCTGAAAGAAGCGTACGTTCTGAATCATGACGAAGGCAATCAGCGTCGCCGGACTGCACAAGTCCTTCGGCACGACGCACGCGCTGGACGGCCTCGACCTGGAGGTCGAGGCGGGTGAGGTGCACGGCTTCCTCGGCCCCAACGGCTCCGGGAAGTCCACCACCATCCGGGTCCTGCTGGGCCTGCTGCGCGCCGACTCGGGCGCGGCACAGATGCTGGGCATGGACCCCTGGGCGGACGCCGTCGAACTGCACCGCCGGGTCGCCTACGTCCCCGGCGACGTGACCCTGTGGCGCAACCTGTCCGGCGGCGAGGTCATCGACCTCTACGGGCGGCTGCACGGCGGGGGCCGCGCCCGGCGCGGCGGACAGGCGGGCGAACGGTCCGGCGGCCTCGACCCGGCGCGGCGCGCCGACCTGATCGAGCGCTTCGAGCTCGACCCCACCAAGAAGGGGCGGACCTACTCGAAGGGCAACCGCCAGAAGGTCGCCCTCGTCGCCGCCTTCGCCTCGGACGTCGACGTGCTGATCCTGGACGAGCCGACCTCGGGCCTCGACCCGCTGATGGAGGAGGTCTTCCAGCGGTGCGTCCAGGAGGAGCGTGACCGGGGCCGGACCATCCTGCTGTCCTCGCACATCCTGAGCGAGGTCGAGGAACTCTGCGACCGCGTCAGCATCATCCGCAAGGGGCAGACCGTCGAGAGCGGCTCCCTCACCGATCTGCGCCACCTCACCCGCACCAGCGTGACCGCCGAACTCACGGGCCCGCCGAACGGACTGGCGGCCCTGCCCGGGGTCCACGACCTCGAAGTGCAGGACACCGGGGTCCGGCCGGACGGAGTCCGCTGCCGGGTCGAACTCCACGTCGACACCGACAAGCTGAACGCCGTGCTGCGGTCGCTGACCGACTCCGGCGTACGGTCCCTGACCTCGACCCCGCCGACTCTGGAGGAGCTCTTCCTGCGGCACTACCAGGAGGACGTCCGGGCCGGAGCCGAGGGGGCGACGGCACGATGACCGCCACGACCGCCGGCACCTTCGCCGCACGCGTCGGCGGCTCCCGCCCGCTGGCCGGCACCGGAACCCTGCTGAGGTTCGCACTGCGCCGCGACCGCGTGATGATGCCGCTGTGGATCGGCGTGACCGCTCTGATGGTGCTCTCCCTGCCGAGCTCCCTGAAGACCGTCTACAGCACTCCCGCCGAACGCGCAGACGTGGCACGGCAGATGCTGACCAACAGCTCCCTGCGCGCCACCTACGGGCCGGTGTTCAGCGACTCGCTCGGCGGACTCACCGCCTGGCGCATCGGCGGCTACGCCGGCGTGCTCGCCGCCGTCATGAGCCTGATCGTCGTCGTACGGCACACCCGGGAAGAGGAGGAGAGCGGACGGCAGGAACTCGTCTCCGCCGCGATGGTCGGACGGCGGGCCCCGCTGACCGCCGCGCTGCTCGCGGCACTTGTCGCGAACGGCGTCCTCGCCCTGCTCATCGCGGGCGGCCTGGCCGGACAGGGCGGCGCCGGGGCCCTGGCGCTGGGACTCGCGATCGGCGCGGTCGGGATGGTCTTCGCGACCATGGCGGCGATCGTCGCCCAGCTGACGGAGAGCGCACGGCTCGCCAAGGGGCTGACGGGCGGCCTGATCGGCGCCGCGTTCGTCCTGAAGGCGGCGGGCGACTCGGCGACCGACGACGGCTCGTCGGTGCTGACCTGGCTCTCCCCCGTGGGCTGGCTGGAGAACCTCCGCGCCTTCGCGGACGAACGCTGGTGGGTCCTGCCGCTGTTCGCGGCGGCGGTCGGCGCACAGGGCGCCGTCGCCTACGCACTCGCCGGTCGGCGCGATGTCGGCATGAGCTTCCTGCCCACCCGGCCGGGGCCCGCCACCGGCCGCCTCGGCACGGCCGGAGCACTGGCCTGGCGGCTGCAGCGCGGCGCGGTGCTCGGCTGGAGCCTCGGCTTCCTCGCCGCCGGCGCCGCGTTCGGCGGGATCACGAAGGGCGCATCGGACCTGGTCGGCGACAACGCCAAGACCCGCGAGATCATCGAGCGGATGGGCGGGCAGGCCGGCATCACCGACGCGTTCCTCGCCACCATGGTGAACATGCTGGGCATGGTCGCCGCCCTCTACATCGTCGCCTCCGTGCTCCGGCTGCACGGCGAGGAGACCTCGCAGCGCGCCGAACCCCTGCTCGCCGCCGCCGTCGGCCGACTGCGCTGGGCCGGCGGGCACCTGGCCATCGCCTTCGGCGGCACGGTCCTCATCATGCTGCTCGGCGGACTCGGCCTCGGTCTCGGCTACGGCTCCGGACTCGGCGCCGTCCTCGGAGCCTGCCTGGTCCAGGTCCCGGCGATCTGGACCCTGGGCGGCCTCGCCGTCCTGCTCCACGGCCTCTCGCCCCGCCTCGCCCCCGGTGCCTGGGCCACGGCCGGCCTCGCCCTGCTCCTCGGCTGGATCGGCCCCGCCCTGGACATCCCCCAGGCCGTCATGGACCTCTCCCCCTTCGGCCACCTCCCGAAGCTGCCGGGCGGCACCATGGCCTGGACTCCCGTCCTCGTCCTCACCGGGATCGCGGCGGCCCTGACGGCGGCGGGACTGACCTCCCTGCGGCGGCGCGACCTGACCGTGTGAGAGGCGGCGCCACCGAGCGGAGCGGCGGAAGAGCCGACGGCGTCCGTCAGCCGGAGCGGGCAGAACGCCGACGGCGTCCGTCAGCCGGAGCGGGCAGAAGGCCGCCGGCGTCCGTCAGACCTCGACCATCAGGCTCTCCAGCCCGCGGATCACGAAGTTCGGCTTGCGGACCGGCTCCTCGGCGAGCCGGAGAGCGGGGGCCCTGGTCAGGAGCGCGCTCATGGACGCCGCCAGTTCGAGCCGGGCCAGCGGAGCGCCGATGCAGTAGTGGATACCCGCACTGAACGAGATGTGCGGGTTCTCCGCCCGGGACAGATCCAACGTCTCCGGGGCCGCGAACACCTCGGCGTCACGGTTCGCGGAACCGAAGAGCATCGCGATCTCCGCACCCCTCGGGACCGTCGTACCGTCGATCTCGATGTCGTCGAGCACCCAGCGCTCGAACAGCTGGAGCGGGGTGTCGTAGCGCATCAGCTCCTCCACCGCCGTGGGGATCAGTGAGTGGTCCGCCCGCAGCGCCGCCAGCTGCCCGGGATGCCGGAACAGGGTCCACCAGCCGGTCACCGTCGAGTTGACCGTCGCCTCGTGCCCCGCGTTCAGCAGCAGCACGCACGTGGAGATCATCTCCTGCTCGGTGAGCCGGTCGCCCTCGTCGTGCGCCGCGATGAGCCCCGAGATCAGATCGTCCGCCGGCTCCTTACGGCGGGCCTCGATCAGCCCGCGCAGGTACTCGGTGAACTCCACCGACGCCCGCACCGCCTTACCCGCCACCTCCTCGGACGGATTCAGCTCGTACATCCCGCAGATGTCCGCCGACCAGGGCCGCAACGGCGCCCGGTCGGACTCCGGGATACCCAGCATCTCCGCGATCACCGACACCGGCAGCGGCTCCGCCACATCGGTCAGCAGATCTCCGCCGCCGGCTTCCACCAGCCGGCCGACCAGCTCACCCGCCAGCCCCTCCACATACGGCTTCAGCCGCTCCACCGTGCGCGGCGTGAACGCCTTCGACACCAGCCGCCTGATCCGCGTGTGGTCCGGAGGCTCCAGATCGAGCATCCCGTGATCGTTGAGCACATGGAACGGCTCCTGCTCCGGCGGCGGCGCCGTCCGCCCGAAGTCCTCGTGCGTGAACCGGTGCTGATACGTCCGGCCCAGCCGGCGGTCCCGCAGCAGTGCCGACACATCCGCGTGGTGCGGCACCAGCCACTGGTTCGTCGGCTCGTAGTAGTGCACCCGGCCCCGCGCACGCAGCTCCTGGTACGCCGGGTACGGGTCCGCCACGAACGCCGGATCCCACGGGTCGAAGGCCTGCGAAGTCTCCAAAGCTGCCATGAACGGACGCTAGCCCGACCCACCCCCCGCTGACCAGGGCAGTCCCGAACAGCGACCCCAGCGAGTGCAGCGACCGCAGCATCCTCCCTGTCACCTCGGTGCGGTCGCGGCGCGGAGCAACTTCGGTGCGACCGGCGCCGCACGGTCACTTCCGTCGCGAACCGTCGTGCCCGGTCCCCTCAGCGTGACCGGCCGCGCACCCTCACCTCGGAGTGACCAGTCGTGCCTCGTACGCGAACACCGCCGCCTGCGTCCGGTCCCGCAGGCCCAGCTTCACCAGAATGCGGCTCACATGGGTCTTGATCGTCGACTCCGCGACGACAAGGCGCCCGGCGATCTCCGCGTTCGACAGGCCCTGCGCGATCAGCACCAGCACCTCCGTCTCCCGGTCGGTCAGATCCCCGTACGCCGCGTGCGCCGTCGCCGACAGCCGGGGCGCGTCCGCGAGCTTGGAGAACTCCGTGATCAGCCGCCTGGTGACCGAGGGGGCGAGCAGCGCCTCCCCCGCCGACACCACCCGCACCCCGTCGGCGAGCTGGCGGGCCGAGGCGTCCTTGAGCAGGAAGCCCGACGCCCCCGCCCGCAGCGCCTGATACACGTACTCGTCGAGATCGAACGTCGTCAGCACCAGCACCTTCGCCGCGCCGTCCGCCGCGACGATCTCCCGGGTCGCCTCGATCCCGTTCATCTCCGGCATGCGGATGTCCATGAGCACGACATCCGGAGCCAGCTCACGGACCCGGTCGACCGCCTCCCGGCCGTTGACCGCCTCGCCGACCACCTCGATGTCCGGCATCGCGCCGAGCAGGACGGAGAAGCCCTCGCGGACCATCATCTGGTCGTCGGCGATCAGCACACGGATCGTGCCGCCCGTCATCCGGTCTCCTCCCCCGACGGCACCGGCACGAACACCGCCACCTCGTACCCTCCGTCGTCCGTGACGCCCGCCGTCATCTCACCGTCCAGCATCGTGACCCGCTCGCGCATGCCCGTGATGCCGTGCCCCGCGCCGTGCGTGGACTTCTCCAGGATCGTCACCGGCGCGGGGCCGTTGACTATGCGCAGGCCGAGCCCGCCGAGGACGTAACCGACCTCGACGCGGGCCGACGCGCCCGGTGCGTGCCGCAGGGTGTTGCTGAGGGCCTCCTGGACTATCCGGTACGCCGACAGCTCGACGCCCTGCGGAAGTTCGCGCACCGCACCGGTGACCGCCTTCTCCACGGTCAGACCCGCGTCCCGCACATTGGCGAGGAGCGCGTCCAGATCGGCGAGGGTGGGCTGCGGAGCGTCCGGGGCCTCGTAGTCCTCGGCCCTGACCACGCCCAGCACACGGCGGAGCTCGGTCAGCGCCGCCACCGCGTTCTCCCGGATCGTGACGAAGGCCTGCTCCAGCTCCGGGGGCGGATTCTCCACCCGGTAGGGCGCCGCCTCCGCCTGGATGGCGACCACCGACATGTGGTGCGCGACCACGTCGTGCAGCTCGCGGGCGATCGTCGTGCGCTCTTCGAGCAGTGTGCGCTTGGAACGTTCCTGAGCCGTCTCCGACTGGTGGGCCGTCACCTCCTGCTCGGCCTCCCTGCGGATGTTCAGGACCGTGACGACCAGGAGGGCCAGCGCGGAGACGAAGAGCAGCGGGAACGTGTTGACGCTGTAGTAGCCCGCTCCGAACAGGGTCTCGGTGATCAGGCCGTACGCCGCGGTCAGCAGCCACATCCACGCCGCGACGCGGGGGCGTGACCGCAGAGCCACGACCGTCAGCACCGTGACATGCGCTATGAAGCTGCCGGGCGCCCACGGCCAGTCGCTCCAGGCGCTGCCGAACATGGCGACGACCGGGGCCGCGGCTATCGAGAACCAGAAGGCGCCGAGCGGACGGACCAGGGTCGCCAGGACCGGAAGCAGGGCGAGGAACCCGCACAGCAGGGGTGCGATCGTGCCGCCGCCGGGGCCGAAACCGGACTCGGCGCTGTAGGCCGCGGCCATCGCCAGCAGGCCGGCCGCCGCCACCGCCGCGTGCGGGGTCCACGCCGCGTAGGCGCGCAGGGTCCCGGGGAGGCGGCGGGTGATGGGGCCGTCCGTGCGCATGCGGGGGAGGGGGCGGTAGGCGAAGGCGTCGTGGAACATGTCCTGCCGCAGGCCGCGCGCGGCGTCCGCGGCGAGGCGGTACTCCGGGCTGCGGGGCTTGGCCCCGGCGCCGCCGGGGCGCTTCCCGGCACCGCCGGGGGGCGGAGGTGTCGTCTGCGTCTGGGTCGTCTCGGTCACGTTCAAAACGGTAGGGCCGGGTGGGGGGTGCGGTCGTCACCTGCGAGGAGGGTTCCTGGGGGTCCGTCTCAGGTACTACGGGTAGGGGTTCGCTCGCGCTGGCGTTCCGGGTTTGGGTCTGGTGTCTGGGTCGGTCGGCTCCGGGCCGGTCCGGTAGGTGGGTCGGGGCCGTGACCGGCGCCGGGTGCCGTCCAGTGGGTGGGTCGGGGCCGTGCCGGTACATCCCAGTCCGTCGCCGCTGGATCAGACGTGGGCTACCTGTGCGAACTGCTGCTCGATCCGAACGTAAGCGACGGACATAGGGATGTACCGGCACGGCCCCTCCCGTGCGATCTCCGCTGCGGGTGCGTGGGGGCTTGGGGGGCGCCCCACCGGTGCACCTTTCGGCTGCGGGTGCGCTATCGCTTTTCAACCCCGGCCGCGGGGAATTCCTCTCGGCTCCGGGGCTGGGGCGGAGACCCAGGGGTGGGTCGGGTAGGGGTGGAGGGGGCGAAGGAAGATTGGGGCCGGGGTGGGTCGGGAGGGGGGCCGTCGGTGGGGAGGTGAGCGGTCCGGGGGTGGGGGGCGTGAGAGGGGCGGGGTGGGTCAGTAGCCCGTGGGGCGGATCAGGCCCGACTCGTAGGCGAAGACTGCTGCTTGGGTGCGGTCGCGCAGGCCCAGTTTGACGAGGATGCGGCCCACGTGGGTCTTCACGGTCTGCTCGGCCACCACCAGGCGTTGGGCGATCTCGGCGTTGGAGAGGCCCTGGGCGATGTGGGCCAGGACCTCCGTTTCGCGTTCGGTGAGGTCGCCGACGCGTTGTTTGAGGGGCGCGCGCGGGGTGGAGTCGAGGCGGGAGAACTCGGCGATGAGGCGGCGGGTGATGCCGGGGGCGAGGAGGGCGTCGCCGGCCGCCACCACCCGGACCGCCTCGGCGAGTTGATCTGCCGAGGCATCCTTGAGGAGGAAGCCGGAGGCGCCGGCGCGGAGGGCTTCGTAGACGTACTCGTCGAGGTCGAACGTGGTGAGCACCAGGACCTTGATGTGCGGAGTGTCGGTGGTGATGCGGCGGGTCGCCTCGATGCCGCCGAGTTCGGGCATGCGGATGTCCATCAGGACGACGTCCGGGGCGAGTTCGGCGACCTGGAGAATCGCGTCGAGTCCGTCGACCGCCTGGCCGATCACGTCGATGTCGGGCTGGGTGTTGAGCAGCACGGTGAATCCCTGCCGGACCATCTGCTGGTCGTCGGCGATCAGTACGCGGATGGTGCCGCTCACGGTCGTCATGGAGTCTCTTCTCCTGGGAGGCCTGCGATGGTGTCGTCGGTCCGGGCGGCGTCGTGGGTGGGAGCCGCGTCGTCGGGGGACGCGATGCCGTTGCGCGGGAGGAAGGCCGCCACCGCGAAGCCGCCGCAGGACGTCTCCGAGGTCACGAGGGTGCCACCGAGCATCGCGACGCGCTCCCGCATACCGAGCAGTCCGTGTCCCGCGCCCGGGGACGGCGGAGCGGGTCGCTCAGGACGTGAGTTGACGACCCTGACCTGGAGGCCGCGCGGGAAGTGCCAGAGCTCCACCTTCACCGCGGAACCCGGCGCGTGCCGCAGCGCGTTGCTCAGCGCCTCCTGGATGATCCGGTACGCCGACAGCTCCACGCCCGGCGCCAGGGGAAGCTGCTCCCCGGTGATCTCCGTGGTCACGTCCAGTCCCGCCGCGCGGGTGTTCTCGACCAGCCCCTCGAGGCGGTCCAGCGTCGGCTGCGGAGCGTCCGGAGCCACGCCCGCGCCCGCACCGAGGCCGTACGGGTCCTCCGGATTCTCCGACCGCAGCACACCGAGCACACGGCGCAGCTCGGTCAGCGCCTCCAGGGCGTTCTGCCGGATGCCCTCCAGGTTCTCCTTCAGTTCCCGCGTCGGGTTCTCGACCAGGTGCGGGGCGACCTGCGCCTGAATGGAGATCACCGACATGTGGTGCGCGACCACGTCGTGCAGCTCGCGCGCGATGCGGCTGCGCTCCTCCAGGAGGGTGCGGCGGGCGCGCTCCTCCTCGGTCAGGGAGGCCTGCTCGACCAGTTGCGTACGCGCCTCTCGGCGGCCTCGCAGCGCCGTGCCGAGAAGGACGACGGCGGCGAAGACGACCACCGCCAGCATGCCCGTCGAACGGTACGCCGGACCGTCCACCATGCCCGTGGGACGGTGCGACGGTCCACCCAGCAGGGCCGCCAGCACGTACGTGGCCGCAGCGGTCAGGGACAGTGCGCCGACGACGACGCGGGTGGGCACCCTGAGAGCCAGCAGGAAGAACACAAAGGCCTGCGCCGTGATCGCGGGCGTGCTCCACGGCCAGTCCGGTCCCTCGATGGGGAAGCCCGCCACCATGTGCGAGCGCGCCGCGGTGGCGGCCACCACGGTGGTGCCCAGCGACAGCCACCAGGCCGCCACGGGGCGCCACAGCGCGAGTGCGACCGCCGCTCCCAGCACGATGCCGCTCATCGTGCCCAGCGGAGAACCGAGTCGATAGCTGCCGCTCAGCTCGTCGGCGGCCGCCAGTGCGAGGCCGAGGGCGATCCAGCACAGCACGACATGCGGCAGCCGGCGCAGCCACCGGGGCCGGGACAAGGGAGGCAGCGGCGCGGCCGTCGGCAACGCGAGCTCGGCCAGGATCCCGCGCAGGAACGGAAGGAGGGCGAGGGCGCGTGCTCGCATGCCGGTGCCGCGCGGAGGGTTGCTTGCGGGCACGGTGGTGGCGGGGGGCTCGGACGGGCGTGGGGGGTCGTCAGGGAGCATGACGGTCTGGCTGTCCGGGGGCCGGTGCTCCTCACTGGTCACGTCGTCAACCCTAGGCACGGGGCGCCGCCTTGGGTGTGGCCGGTCCGGAGTCCCGGTGCACGCGGACGACCCGGGACGGCCGGCCGGTGGGGCGCCTGGGTCCCCGCTCGTGGACGCCGAAAGCGCACCAGCACAGGGCGAGGGCGCAGACGAAGACGGGCAGCCAGGCGACTCTCGCGGCCACCCACGCCAGGGTGTCGGGGGTGGTGTGCAGACCGGGGAGCCGGCCCGCGAGCAGGCCGAGGGCGGTGACCGCCATCAGGGACGTCTGGTGCCAGAGGAATATCGTCATCGCGGAGAGGTTGGCGAAGGCGATCCCCGCCCAGACCGCGGGGCGCCGCATCCCCCGGCGCAGCGGCTCGCGCAGCAGCAGCGCGAGTCCGCACTGGGCCAGACCGAAGGTGACCGCGGCCAGCGTCGGCGGGTTCAGGTTGGAGACCGTGGCCCCCGGTATGCCGACCATGGACGCCGGATAGCCGCCCCACGCCACCAGCACGACCGTCGCCACGGCTCCGCCGCCGAACAGCACCCAGCCCGCACGCCGCCGCTCCAGCTCGCCGCGCGTCCAGGCGGCGCCCAGGGCATAGGGCACCAGCCAGCCGGCCGCGACGTTCACCCAGCCGAGCCATGCCGGGCCGCCGAGGCCGAAACGGATGACGTCCACATGGAGAACGACGGCCAGCGGCCACAGCGGGTTGACGCGGGTCAGCAGCGGGGTCGCCGCCGTCAGTCCGGCGAAGACCACCAGGAACCAGAGCGGGGACAACGCCAGCTTCACCAATGTGTGCACCGTGCCGAGGTCCGCGCCGGACGCGAGCAGGCAGACCGTCGTCACCGCCCAGAGTGTCAGCACCGCGGTGACCGGCTTCAGGAGGCGGCTCAGCCGGGCGCGCAGCCACTGCCCGTACGTCGTGCCGCGCGCTCGCGCCGACGCATGGCTCTTCGTCGCCACATGGCCGCCCACCAGGAAGAACACGGCGAGCGTCTGGAAGACCCAGGAGATCGGGGCCAGCCACGGCATGGGCCGCAACGGGCTGGCCGCGCGCAGTGCGCCGCCGTCCGCGACCAGTGCCGTCACCATCCAGTGGCCCAGGACGACGCCCAGGATCGCGAGGGCGCGCAGGGCGTCGACAGCGCGGTCCCGCTCGGCGGGGGTGGCCCGGTCGATGCGGTGGATCGCGGTCCGTACGCCGGTCAGGGCCGTCGTGCCGGTCACTTCACGCACGGGTCACCTCCGAGGTGTCGCCGAGGACGATGCGGGCGAGGTTGGCCAGCGACACCGAGCCCGGTTCGAAGTAGTCGCTGTGGCCGTGGGAGCCCGCCCGGAAGACCCGGGCGCCGAAGGACGGGGAGACCGGGTCGGCGCCGAATCCGACGGTCGTCCCGAGGAGGCCGACGCTCGCGTGCGGGACACGCGTGATCCAGTCGGCGGAGCCGCGGGCCGCCCAGACGCGGGCGGAGGTGCGCAGCGCTGCGGCGGAGGACGCTCCGGTGCCGGGGCTGCCGATGAAGACGATGTCGCTCGCGTCCGAGCCCGGGGCCGCGCGGCCGCAGACCACCGTGCCGTACGAGTGGCAGAGCAGGGTCAGGTGCGCCGACCTGCCGACGACGCCGCGCAGTTGGCGCAGGAACGCCCGTAGGAGGGGAGCCGCGTCCTCCGCGCGGTCCGTCGTCAGGACCGTGGTGCTCACGGTGCCCGGCGTCTCGTACCCGAGCCAGGCGAGGACGGCCCCGCGCGGGCCGAGTCGCTCGCGCAGGGCGAGGGCACCGGCGCGGAAACGGTCGTACGTCTCCAGTGTGGTGTCCGAGCCCGGGACCAGGACGGCCACGCGGTCGGCGTGGGCGAGGTCGCCGAAGACCTCGACGGCCCGGCCGGGGCCCCGGCCGTCGAAGGAGAGGAGACGACGGGAGGGGGCGGCCATGGCACGGTCGGCGGCGGCGCGGGTGCGGTCGCCGTGGTCCGCGGCCATCCGGGCCGCCTCCGCGGCGTTGGCCCGGTTCGCCTCGTACGCCGCGTCCAGGGTCGCCGCCGTCGGCGGCGCGAGGGCCGCGGGCGCGGGTGCGGGGATCTCGGGCCGGGCGGCGGCGGACACGGGGACGACCACGGCCGCCGTGACGAGCGCGGCGAGCAGCGTCCGGCGCAGCCGGCGGACGAATCGGCCTCCGGCGCGGCGGCGGGGGCCGGGGCGAGGGTCGAGGCGGGGGCCGGGGCGGGGGGCTTCGGTCCGCGCGGTCGGCGCGGTCGGGGCAGTCGGCGAGGTCGGGTCGGCGTGCGCGGCGAGCAGCGTCCGGCGCAGCCGGCGGGCGAATCGGCCTCCGGCGCGGCGGCGGGGGCCGGGGCGAGGGTCGGGGCGGGGGTCTTCTGTCCGCGCGGTCGGCGCGGTCGGCCCCGCGGGTGCGGCGGGGGCGGTCGGTTTGCACCGGGGCCGGTGCGCGGAGACGTCCGCTCTTCCCCTGGCGGTCGCCTTCGGCCGGAATTCCATGATGTCCGTCCCTCCCCGTCCGCCCGTTCGTCGGGCGGCACTGGAAGGGAAATTACGGACCGTCACGTGTCGCCCGCGTCCCGCTGTGGAACTCACCTGGGAGGTAGCTCTCAGGTATTACGGGTATGACCGGGGTTCGGAAGAGTGCGGTCAACTGTCCCGAACACCAAGGTGGTTGATGACTCTTTCGACGACTCTCCTGATGGCCGGCCCAGCGCCCGATCGCCGGGCCGGGTGCCTGGCCGCATGACCGGGCCGGGTGCCTGGCCGCCGGGTCGGCTCCCCGGCTACCAGGCCAGTTGGGCGATCTCCTCCGCCACCACGGCGCAGGCGTCGGCGGCCGGGTCGATCAGGGGGAAGTGGCCGACGTCCTCCAGAAGCGTCAGCCCGACCACCTCGCCCGCCTTGGCCGCCGCGTCCGCGTACGACTCGGCGACCGCCTGCGGTACGACGATGTCGGTGCGGCCCTGGACCAGGGTGGTGGCGATGCCGGTCGGGAGAAGCCGAACCGGGTCGGCGTAGGGCAGACGTTCCGCGAACGTGCCTTCCCCGCCCAGGAATTGGCGGGAGGCTCCGCCGCAGACATCGAGCCTCTCCGCGACCTGGAAGTCCGCGATCGGGGCGAGGGCGACGACGCCGCGCAGCGGTGCGGGGCGCTCGGTGTACCAGGGCGCGTCGGCGGGCAGCAGGTGGCGGGCCGCCGCCCACAGGGCCAGGTGACCGCCCGCCGAGTGGCCGGTGACCACGATGCGCCGGGGGTCGGCCTGCGGGAGCGCCTCGCGGACGAGGGCGGGCAGCGCGTCGAGCGCGGCCGCCACGTCGTCGAAGGTGTCGGGCCACCGGCCGGCGACCGGACCTCCGGAAGAGTCCGCACCCTCCGGTCCCGGGGCCGCAGGGCCGCCCTGCGCGGGAATCGCGGACCCGCCCGGTGCGGGGGGCGTCGCCTCGCCGCGGCGGTACTCGACGTTCGCCACGGCGAAGCCGCGGCGGGTCAGGAAGTCCGCGAACGGGGTGATGTGGCGGCGGTCGTACGGGGCACGCCAGGCGCCACCGTGCAGAACGACCACGAGGGGGGTGAGGACCGCCGGGTCGGGATCGCGTGGGGCGTAGAAGTCGATCACCTGGTCGGGGTGGTCGCCGTACGCCATGGTGACGTCGGGGTCCACGGCCGGGTGCGAGAAGGCGGACGCCTCTTCGGCGGCATCGCGGGCGACGGCGGCCTCGCGCTCGGCGGCCTCGCGCTCGGCGGCCTCGCGCTCGGCGGCACCGTCGCGCTGTGCGCCGGCGCCGTGCCGTGCCGCGGCGTCGGCGCCGTCCCGGGATGCGGCGTCGTCCTGCATGCTCCAACCTCTCAGCGGTGTAACGGATTTGGCGGACCAGGGAAGATTCGGCCGTTGGCGGGGACGGTATCAGGCCGGTGACGTGCGTCGACACCGGGTTGTCACGCTCGGTGAGGGGTAAACGGTTCTGCTGTTTCGTTACGCTGAGGGTGGCGTCCAGCCGTCCGGAACGTGATCGACGAAGGAGACCGTCATGTCCGCCGAGTCCGCCGAGTCCGGCAGTGCACGGCCCGAGCCGGACGAGTCCGCCGAGCCCGGCAGCGTACGGCCCGAGCCGGACGAGCCCGCCGAGCCCGGCAGCGTACGGCCCGAGTCCGCCGAGCCCGGCACCGTGCGGCCCGGGGGGCGTACGGCGCGTGTCCGTGCGGCAGTTCTGCGGGCTGCCGGGGACGTGCTCGCCGAGGAGGGGTTCGCGCATCTCGATCTGGCCGATGTCGCCCGGCGGGCCGAGGTGGGCAAGACGACCGTGTACCGGCGCTGGGGGTCGGTGGCGGGGCTGGTCGCCGATCTGCTCGGTGACATGGCCGAGCAGTCGCTTCCGCGGGTGGACACGGGGAGCGTGCTCGGGGATCTGCGGGCCAACGCCGATCTCGTACGGCGGACGCTCGCCGATCCTCGGCAGGGGGCGCTGTTCCGGGCGGTGATCGCCGCGGGGGCGTGCGACGCGCGTACGGCGGAGGCGTTGCGGAGGTTCTACGAGGTGCGGGTCGCCGAGTGGGCACCCTGCGTGGAACAGGGGGTCGCCCGGGGGGAGTTGCCGGTGGGGACGGATGCGGTGGGGGTGGTGCGGGCGGTTTCGGCGCCGTTGTACTACGGGCTGCTCACCACGGGGGTGGTGCCGGGGGGCGCCGATGCGGAGCGGGCGGCGGAGGCGGCGGTTGCCGCTGCCGCGGCGGGGGTGTTTGTTGTCGCCGAGTGACGCTTCTGGCCGGGGGCCCGCACCGGGGAGTCTGCCCCGGCGTCGGAATCCGGTCCCCCGGTCCTGTTCCCGTGCCCCTGCCGGTTGCCTGATCGGGTCCAGGCCCCCGGCGTTGCCCGGCCGGGCCGGCGCACCGCGATCGGGGCGGCGCACCCCGGTCGGGCGGGGTCGGGGGAGTTTCGCCCCCTCCGCCCCTGCCCTTCCCGTACCTGGGGCTCCGCCCCAGACCCCGCTCCTCAAACGCCGGAGGGGCTGATTCTTTCCCCCGCCGGAACTGAAATCTCCGTGCGCCGGGAAGCCGAATCCGGCTCGCCCGGGAAGAGCCGGCTCCGGCTCGCCTGGGCCGAATCCGGCTCGCCCGGGAAGCCGGAACTCCCTCTCCCCGGAAGCCGGAACTCCCCCACCCGGGAAGCCGCAGCGCCCTCCCCCTCGAAGCCGGAGTCTTCGAGTTCCGGAGGGGGCGGAGCTGGGCCCGGTTGTCTGGGCTAGTTCAGGATGTCCGCCAGTACCCGTGCTGCGCGTTCCGTCTCGGCGAAGCCCACGTACAGGGGGGTGAAGCCGAATCGGAGGATGTCCGGGTGGCGGAAGTCGCCTACGACGCCCTGGTCGATCAGGCGCTTCATCACGGCGCCCGCGTCCGCGCATCGCAGGGCCACCTGGCTGCCCCGTTCCGCGTGGGCGGAGGGGGTCACGGACTCGACCCGGCCCTCGGGGACGTACGCGGAGACGCACTCCAGGAAGAAGTCGGTCAGGGCGAGCGACTTGGCGCGGACGCTGTCGATCGAGACGCCGTCCCACACCTCCAGCGCCGCTTCCAGGGCCAGCATCGAGAGTATGTCCGGCGTGCCGACCCGCCCGCGCAGCGCGCCCGGAGCGGGTGCGTACGACGGACTCATGCCGAAGGGGTCGGCGTGCGAGTTCCAGCCGGGGAGCGGGGAGTCGAAGCGGTCCTGGAGACCGGCGCGGACGTAGAGGTACGCGGGTGAACCCGGGCCGCCGTTCAGGTACTTGTAGGTGCACCCGACCGCCAGGTCCACGCCGTGCTCGTCCAGCCCGACCGGCAGTGCGCCCGCGCTGTGGCACAGGTCCCACACCGCCAGCGCGCCCGCGGAGTGGATCGCGGACGTCAGGGACGGGAGGTCGTAGCGTCGACCCGTGCGGTAGTCCACATGGTTGAGCAGCACCGCCGCCGTGCGGGAGCTGAGCGCCGAGGGCACCTCGTCGGGGTCGACCGGGCGCAGCTCGCAGCCGGTCAGACGGGCCGCGGACGCCGCGATGTACCCGTCCGTGGGGAACGTCGTCGCGTCGACGAGGATCTCGTCCCGCCCGTCGCCCGCCAGCCGTACCGCGCCCACCAGCGCCTTGAAGACGTTCACGCTGGTCGAGTCGCCGACCACGATCTGTCCGGCCGCCGCGCCGACCAGCGGGGCGATCCGGTCGCCGATCCGCTCGGGCGCGGTCCACCAGCCGCTCTCCTCCCAGCTGCGGATGCGGAGTTCACCCCACTGTCGGCGTACGACGTCCTCGACCCGGCCGGGAACCCCGACCGGCAGCGCGCCGAGCGAGTTCCCGTCCAGGTACACCACGTCGTCCAGCACGAACTGCTTGCGCAGCCCGGCGAGTTCGTCGGCGGCGTCCATTTCCGCCGCCCGCGCGGCCTGCGCGGACACAGAGCCTCGCTCAGACATAGGACCTCGCCGTCCACAGCTCGGGGAACACGTTCTTCTGCGCGCGCTTCTCGAGCCAGGCCACTCCGGCGGAGCCGCCCGTGCCGGTCTTCGAGCCCATCGCCCGCCGCGTGGCGACGAGGTGGTCGTTGCGCCAGCGCCACACCAGCTCGGCGACATCGGTCAGCGCCTCGCCGAGCCGCGCGAGCTCGTCGGTGTCGTCACCGGCGTACAGGGCCGTCCACGCGGCCTCGACCTCGGGCACGGGCTCGTAGCGCTGCGACACGTCACGCTCCAGCACCGCGGCCGGGATCGCGTGCCCGCGGCGCGCGAGCAGCCGCAGCACCTCGTCGTACAGGCTCGGCTCGTGCAGGGCCTTCTCCAGCTCGGCGTGCACGCGCGGCGCGCCCCGGTGCGGGACGAGCATGGACGCGGCCTTCTCGCCGAGCAGGAACTCCATGCGCCGGTACATCGCGGACTGGAAGCCGGAGCCCTCGCCGAGGGCCGAGCGGTAGGAGTTGAACTGGGCGGGGGTGAGCTGCCCGAGCGGGCGCCAGGAGGCGTTGAGCGCATCCAGCTCGCGTACGGACCGCTTCAGCGCGGCCACCGCGACGGGGACGTCGTCCGAGCGCAGGGCCTTGGCCGCCGTCTCCCACTCGTGGACGATGACCGTGAACCACAGCTCCATGACCTGGGTCGTCACCAGGAAGACCATCTCTCCGGGGTCGTCGGAGAGGGTGTGCTGGAGGTGGGTGAGCACGTCGGCCTGTACGTAGTCCTCGTACGGCGTCGTGCCCTGGAAGTCGAGATGCGGAGTCTCGGGCTCCTGAGCCTTCGTGGGCTGAGCCTGGTGGGACATCGCTGTCTCCTGCAATGTGCTCCGGGTAGCGGTCCGCCCCTGCCGTTACCGACACGGGGGCCCCGGTCCCCACCGGGCATCCAACACAATCGTCCCCCGAAACCGCAAGGTCCGCCTGGTCACACCAGGCGGACCCGCGTCACGGCCCCCGAAAACCGGCCGGTTTCTAGCCCAGGGTCTGGGCCGCCGTCGGCGAGGAGTCCTTCAGGAACTGGCTGCAGCGCTCGTACTCCTCCTGCTCGCCGATCGCCTGGGCGGCGCGGGCGAGGGCGTGCAGGGCGCGCAGGAAGCCGCGGTTCGGCTCGTGCTCCCACGGCACCGGGCCGTGGCCCTTCCAGCCGCTGCGGCGCAGGGCGTCCAGGCCGCGGTGGTAGCCGGTACGGGCGTAGGCGTACGACTCGACGACGCTGCCACGCTCGAACGCGTCGTCGGCGAGCTGCGCCCAGGCGAGCGAGGAGGTGGGGTACTTCGCGGCGACATCGGCGGGGGCCGTGCCGTTCGCGAGGAGCTCGCGCGGCTCCGGGTCGTCGGGGAGGTGGGTCGGGGGCGGTCCCCCGAGCAGGTTCTCGTGAATCGTCATGGGCTCCAGTCTGCTCCATCGCCCGTGATCGGAAACGGTTGCCCACGGCGTCCGGGGAGCGGCGCGTTCCGCGGCCACACCGCGTCCGGCCGATACCGAACGTGCTCACGACAACCGGAGATCATCATGCGGAGGCCGGACCCGCCCGTAGGGCACACGATCGGCCCGCGGCACGGGATACGGCGCTCCGGGACGGCACGGATCCAGGTGGACGGAGCCGGGGACCAGCCGGGGACCAGCCGGGGACGAACCGTTTCCACGCCACCCATGTGGACATGTGAACAGGCGGATCAGGGCTGCGCCTCAGCCCGCGGAACCCTTCGGGCCCTGGGCTCCCAGGACGCCCCGGGAGCGCTCGGGCTCCAGCGGGGGCGACGTCAGCCAGCCGTACGTACGGCACTCGGGGCGCGTGCAGTCGGGCGGCAGGCGCCGTACGGTCGCGAAGGCCACCACGGCGCCGAGCACCAGGGCGCCCGCGCACAGCGGCATCGCCCGGCTGAAGGCCGCGTCGAAGGCGTCCGCCGAGCGGTACGCCTCCTCCCCCATCCCGGTGAGCAGCGGCAGCGCGGCCACGGCGACGAGCCCGGCCGCGCGGGCCGCCGCGTTGTTGATCCCGCTGGCCAGGCCCGCCCGCCCGGTGTCCACGGAGGCCAGGACGGTGGCGGTCAGCGGCGCGACCAGGGTGACCATGCCGAGGCCCATCACCAGCAGCGCGGGCAGCACGTCGGCGACGTACGAGGCGTCCTCGCCCACCCGCAGCATCAGCAGCATGCCCGCCGCGCACAGCAGCGGTCCGACCGTCAGGGGGATGCGCGGGCCGATGCGCTGGGCGAGCTCGCCGGAGCGGGCGGAGAAGAGCAGCATCAGGACCGTGGTGGGCAGCAGCGCCGTACCGGCCCCGAGCGCGGAGTAGCCGGCCACGACCTGGAGCTGGAGCGCGGTGAGGAAGAAGAAGCCGCCGAACGCCGCGTAGACACAGAGGGTCACCAGGTTGACGGCCGTGAACTGGCGCGATCCGAAGATGTCCAGCGGCATCATCGGATCGGGCCGCCGTCGCTCGACGTACACGAAGGCCACCCCCGCGGCCACGCCGCCGACCGCCGCCACCCACACGAGCACGGAACCGCTCGTCGCCTCGATCAGGGCGTACGTCACCAGGGCGAGCGAGAGCGCGCCGAGGACGGCGCCCAGGACGTCGAACCCGCGGTGCGGCTTCCCTCCCCCGCTCCCGGCCTCGCCCGAGCGGGAGGTGCCCCCAGCGGACTCGGGGACGTGCCGCAGGGCGACCGGGGCGCAGAGCAGCGCGACGGGGATGTTCAGCAGGAAGACCCAGCGCCAGCCGGGCCCGTCCACCAGCCAGCCGCCCAGGAACGGTCCGACGGCGGCACCGACACCCCCGAAGCCGGACCACAGTCCGACGGCACGGGCCCGGTCGTCCGGGTGGAACGAGGCCTGGATGATCGCCAGCGACCCCGGGGTGAGCAGCGCGCCTCCGACGCCCTGGAGGACGCGGGCCGCGATGAGCACGCCCACGTTCGGGGCGAGCCCGCACAGCAGCGAGGCGGCGGCGAACCACACCACGCCGATGACGAAGACCTTCCGGCGCCCGAAGCGGTCCCCGAGCGAGCCGCCCAGCAGGATCAGCCCGGCCAGCGACAGCATGTAGCCGTTCACGGTCCACTGGAGGGCGGCGAGGCTCGCGTCCAGGTCACGGCCGATGCTCGGCAGGGCCACATTGACGACCGTCGAGTCCAGCATGGCCATGCTGGAGCCGAGGACGGTGGTCAGCAGGATCCACTTCCCGGTCGGGGAGGCGATCCGTACCGCGGGTCTGCCGTCCGACACGTCCGATGCGTCCCTCGCAGGCACGGCCATACCTCGGAGCATACGGAAGGGCCCGGCACCGAGGCAGGTGCCGGGCCCTTCCGGGGGTACCGCTCCCGGATGACTACTTGAGGCGGGTGCCCGTGGAACGCAGGGCGGCGCAGGCCTCGGTCACACGCTGGGCCATGCCGGCCTCGGCGAGCTTGCCCCAGGTGCGCGGGTCGTACTTCGACTTGGTGCCGACCTCGCCGTCGACCTTCAGGACACCGTCGTAGTTGCGGAACATGTGGTCCACGACGGGCCGGGTGAAGGCGTACTGGGTGTCGGTGTCGAGGTTCATCTTCACGACGCCGTTCTCCAGCGCGGTGGCGATCTCCTCGGCGGTGGAGCCGGAGCCGCCGTGGAAGACGAAGTCGAACGGGCTCGCCTTGCCGTACTTGGCGGCCACGCCCTCCTGGAGGTCCTTGAGGAGCTCCGGGCGCAGGACGACGTTGCCCGGCTTGTAGACGCCGTGCACGTTGCCGAACGACGCGGCGAGCAGGTAGCGGCCCTTGTCGCCCAGGCCGAGGGCCTCGGCGGTGCGCAGGGCGTCGTCGACGGTCGTGTACAGCTCGTCGTTGATCTCGTGGCTGACGCCGTCCTCCTCGCCACCGGTCGGGGTGATCTCGACCTCGAGGATGATCTTCGCGGCGACGGCCTTGGCGAGCAGCTCCTGGCCGATCGCCAGGTTGTCGGCGAGGGTCTCGGCGGAGCCGTCCCACATGTGGGACTGGAACAGCGGGTTCTCACCGCGGGCGACGCGCTCGGCGGAGATGTCGAGCAGCGGACGTACGTAGCCGTCCAGCTTGTCCTTGGGGCAGTGGTCCGTGTGCAGCGCGACCGTGATGTCGTACTTCGCGGCCACGATGTGCGCGAACTCGGCGAGCGCGACGGCGCCGGTCACCATGTCCTTGTTGTGCTGACCGCCCAGGAACTCCGCACCACCGGTGGAGATCTGGATGATGCCGTCGCTCTCCGCCTCCGCGAAGCCGCGCAGCGCAGCGTGCAGGGTCTGGGACGAGGTCACGTTGATGGCCGGGTAGGCGAACTTGCCTGCCTTCGCCCGGTCGAGCATCTCGTTGTAGACCTCGGGGGTTGCGATGGGCATCTGTCCGCTCCTTGTATGTGCGGGTCTGCGTACTGCTGCTGCGGTACGACGGGACTGGTGCTTATGGCCCTGACCTAGGGGGGCGACGTCATCGTCGGCCCCATCTTTCCAGACGTCGCCGGATGCTCCAGCCCCCCTGTCCGGCATGCGGGACCCGCCGTTCGGCGGGGTCCCGGGGGAGCATCGTCAGTCGAGCCCCAACTCGCCCTTGGAGTAGGCGAAGAGGTACGGGACGCCGGCTCCCGACTCGATCTTCTCGGCGGCGCCGGTGGCGCGGTCGACGATCGTGGCGACACCGACGACCTCGGCTCCGGCCTCCCGGACGGCCTGGACGGCCTCGAGCGGGGAGCCGCCCGTGGTCGAGGTGTCCTCGACCACGAGGACGCGCCGGCCCTTGATCTCGGGACCCTCGACACGGCGCTGCAGGCCGTGCGCCTTGGCGGCCTTGCGGACGACGAAGGCGTCCAGCCTGCGGCCGCGCGCGGAGGCCGCGTGCAGCATGGCCCCGGCGACCGGGTCGGCGCCCATGGTCAGCCCGCCGACCGCGTCGAAGTCCAGGTCGGCGGTGAGGTCGAGGAGGACCTGCCCGACGAGCGGGGCGGCCTCGCCGTCCAGCGTGATCCGGCGCAGGTCCACGTAATAGTCGGCCTCAAGACCCGAGGAGAGGGTCACCTTGCCGTGCACCACGGCCTTGTCCTTGATCTGCTGCAGCAGCGCGCCGCGTACGTCACTCATGGACGCCAGCTTAGAGCCGCCGCCAGCTCCAGGTCGTGGTGGCTTCGAGGGGCTCGATGGGTGTGACCAGCCGGGGGTGGGTGTTGAGCCCGTTCGGCGGACCGGTCTGCGGCTCGACGCACACGGCCGCCTCCTGCTCGTCGTAGACGACGACCCACTCCTCGCGGCTGCCGACCTTCAGCTCGAGCCGCCCCGGCCAGGTGAGCGTCACGTCGACGCCGCCCGGCATGCCGAAGCAGTCGTCCCAGGGGCCGGGCTCCGGGTCGAGGCGGCGGCCGGTGGGCAGATGGTCGTCGCCCCGCTCCTCCTGCCAGGCGGGCCGGAAATCGACGCGGACGTCCTCGCCGCCCTCCCCCAGGTTCCTGTTGAACCAGGGATGCCAGCCGATCTGGGCGGGGAACGAGTCCGCGTGCGCCTCCACGGACATGGTCAGCGTCAGCGCGTCCTCGGTGAGAGTGAAGGACTGGGTGACGCGGGCGGGATGCGGCCAGGGGTCCACCAGGTCGTACGTGATCACGGCCTCGCTCCCGGTGACGCGGGCCGTGGCCCAGGCGCCGTCGCGGGCGGTTCCGTGGATCGCGTGCGGCGGGGAGTTGAGCGGCATCTGCCGGACGGCGGCACCGTCGAGGAACCGGCCGTCGCGGATCCGCCCGCACCACGGGACCATCGGGAAGCACCCGAACTTCGCGCCCTGTCGCAGCAGTTCGACGCCGCCGACCCGCAGACTTCCGACCCGTCCGCCGTTCCCCGGCGCCACGGTCACCTCCGCGTCACCCGCGGTCAGCGTGATGTCTTCGTTACTCACGGAGTTGACCCTACTGGGGCGGGAGCGCCGCGTGGTTCCCCGCCCTCACCGGCGCTTGCGCAGCGCCCGGGTCACGGCGATCGCCGAGGCCAGCGCGAGGGCCGCCGCGGGGGCCGCCCAGCGGAGGGTGGCGCGGGCGGCCATGGCCTCCGGGGGCGGCACGGGGGCGTAGCGGCCACGCGGAGGAGCGTGGTCCACCTCCTCCGCGCTGCGCCCGATCATCGTCCGCCGCGCGTGCGCCGCCTCGGCCATCGCGTCCTCGCCCCCCAGCTCCTCGTCCTCCGCCACGAAGTCCTCCCCGTCGAACCCGCCGCCCCCGGCCGAGGAATCGAGCGAAGGAGGCGGCACCTCGGCCTCGAAGACGGAGGAAGCCCCGGTTCCGTGCCCGCCTTCGGACTCGGTCCCGGCTTCCTGCCCGGCTTCGGGCTCGGTTTCGGGCTCGGCTCCGGGCTCGGGCTCAGCGCCGGCCTCGGGCTCGGATTCGGCCTTGAGGTCGGGCTCGGACACGCCCGTGGACGTGGTGTCGGTCGAGGGGCCGGTGTCGGGGGTGGGGCCGGTGTCGGGGGTGGCGGCGGCCGGGGTCGCGAGGCCCGCGGCCAGCGCCTCGCCGAAGCGGGTCAGCAGGCGCAGTCCGGCCGAGGACACCGCGTCGTGCGGGAGTTCGGCCACGCGGCCGTCGCCGGAGGCCGTGCCGCCGAACGCGAGGGTGGTACCGCTGTCGGAGGAAACGAGCCGCAGGGTCAACGCCAGTTTCACGGTGCCCCCGCCGCGCACCTCCGTGGCGTCGCCCTCGACGGCGTACGAGCCCTCGTCCTGGGCGGTGACGCGGAACGCGCCGCGATAGGTGATCGTGTGCCCGGCGACGCGGACCTTCAGGCGCCCGGCGACCCGCGCGCCCGGCTCGCGGCCGGCTCGGGAGGACATGTCCGCGGCGTCCTCGCCGGTCCCGGAGACGGCGTCCTGCCCCGTCCCGGAGGCGGGCGGCGCACCCGTGTCCGCCGTGCCGTCGGAGACGGCCGACGCGTCCTGCTGGAGACCCGGGACCGCGCGGGCGATCCGGACGGGATCCGCCAGGGCCTCCCTCAGCCGCCCGGCCGGAAACGGAACGAACACCTCATGCTCCATGTCAGCCGAGCCTACCCAGCACGACCCGGACCGCACCCGCGTATCACGGGATTCCCGCGTCTCCGCCTCAGTCGGCGTACCGCGGATGCACCAGCGTGGAGGGCGGCAGGGGGTGGGGGACACGGCTTCGGTCGGCGGCGCGCGCGTCGGCCGTCAGGGCCGCCTGGGTGAGGGTGCGCAGGCGTGGACAGTGGGAGGCCAGCCGCAGGGACGCGGGCGTGCGGGAGGCCAGGATGAAGCCCCAGTCGCCGCCGGGGCCCGCCCCGCCGATGGTGCGGTCGGGACCGGCGGCGAAGCCGGAGTCCCGGCCGGCGACACGGTAGGGCCTGGTGAACAGGCCGGCCGCGCGGATCGTCGAGTCGACCGTCCAGAAGGCCCGGTGCCGGTCGGCCAGCGGGCCGGCGTGGACCACGAGCCGGCCGCCGGGGGCGAGGACGCGGCGCGCGAGGCCGTAGAACTCCTGCGAGTACATCTTGGTGCTCGCGGTGATGCCGGGATCGGGCAGGTCCGAGATGACGACGTCGTACGTCGAACGGGCGTCGCGCAGCCGGCTGAAGGCGTCCGCCGTCACCTCGTGTACCCGGGGGTCGTCGTACACATGACGGTTGAGGGCGGACAGCGCGGCGTCGTGGCGGGCCAGCCGGACCACGTCCGCGTCGAGTTCGACGACGTCGACGCTGCGCACCCCGGAGTGGCGCAGCACCTCGCGGGCGGCGAGTCCGTCACCGCCGCCGAGGATCAGTACGCGCGCGTGGGGGCCGTTCATCGCGGGGTGGACGAGCGCCTCGTGGTAGCGGTGCTCGTCGCGGCCGCTGAACCGCGCGCGGCCGTCGAGGAAGAGGTGGAGAGGGCGGCCGCGGGTGCCGCCGGTGAGGACGACCTCCTGGACGCCGGTGCGGAGCGCGACGCGCACGTCCGCCCCGTACAGCGCGTGCCGTGCGGCCCGTTCGAAGTCGTCGACCAGCACCGCGGCCGAGGCGAGGAGGCCGAGGACGAGGAGGTTGGAGACCAGCAGCGTCCAGCGCGCGCGGCGGGTCAAGTCCTTCCGGAACAGGCCGAGTACGAGGGCTCCGCCCGCCAGCGCGTTCACCGTCCCGGTCAGCAGCGCGCCCGTCAGCTGGCCGAACAGGGGCAGCAGCAGGAAGGGGAAGGCGAGGCCGCCGACGAGGGCGCCCACGTAGTCCGCCGCGAACAGGTCGGCCACCGCGCCGCCGGGGTCCTGGCGGCGGATGCGCTGTATGAGCTCCATGAGGAGAGGGACTTCGGCGCCGATGAGCAGGCCGATGGTGAGCGAGAAGGCCACCAGCAGATAGCGGGGGCCGTCCGTCCACAGGCCGCCCCAGCCGCCGGTCCAGGCGAACACCGCGTACAGGGCCATCGCACTGCATCCGCCGACCAGTGCGAGCGCCGCCTCGACCGCGCCGAAGCCGGCCGCGGCGCGCGGGCGGAGCCGTTTCGCGGCGAGGGAGCCGACGCCCATGGCGAAGACCATGACGGAGAGCACGACGGATGCCTGGGTGACCGAGTCGCCGATCAAGTACGAGGCGAGGGCGACGAGTTCGAGTTCGTACACGAGTCCGCACGCGGCGCAGACGAACACTCCCGCCAGGACGAGGAACCTGCCGATGCCCGGGCGGACGGGCAGCCGCGCCTGGCCCTGGACGCCCCTGGGCGGCGGCACGCCGGGGGGAGCTGGCGCGTGCGGTTCGATCACGCCGTGAACGCTACGTCACGCCGCCACTACGTCTCGTCACCCACACGTGTGGAAACCCTTGCGCTTCATGGCACATGGAGTTGACCTGGGCATCTTCCCGGCACACCGCCCGCGAACCCCACCATCCGCGACTCCCTCGCTCCGCCACGCTTCCGGTGTCCGATCGCGCGCTCGCCCTCAGACGCCGGACGTACTGAGGGCGTCCGTCCGCACGCCGACCCGCGTACGCGTCGCGACCAACTGGCCGTCCTGCGGATACGCGTGCCACGTACGCCAATGGACCTGGCCCTCGTGGCGCTGGGCGAGCATCGCGGTGAAGGCGTGCGGGCTGCCGGGGAAGACGCCGGCGAGTCCCTGGGGGTGGTCGGAGACCAGGGCCAGCAACTCCTGGGCACGGCCCGCGAAAGAACCGGGGGACAGGATTTCGACCCGGGCCGCGAACTCGTACTCCCAGTCGTCGAACCGCTTCGCGACGCCGAGCGGCAGGGGTGTGCTGCTGCCGGGGATGCACGCGACGGTCTCCGAGCAACTGCCCCGCTCCTCCTCCAGGAGTACCTGGTGGGATGCGCCGAGCAGCCTCAACTGCAGTTTTGCCCCGTCCAGTTCGAGGTCGAGTGCGGCGAGGGCCGGCAGCGGTTCGCGGCCCAGAGCCCAGGCGAGATCGGCCGCGCGCGTGTCGGTGTACGAGGTGTTCAGGGTCGTGAGCATGGGTCGGCTCCGCTAGCACGCAAAGGTGAGGTGGGGTTCCGGCGCACCCGGTCAACACCGGGGGAACGGCCCGGCCAGCCCGGCCGGAAGGGCATCCGAAGGACGCGTCCGATAGGACCATCCGATGGACTTCCGAGGCCTGTCGGCCCAGGGCTGCTTGGTGATGTACCAGGGCTGCTTTGGTGGTTTAGAGGGAATCATGAACTGTGGGGCCGCCACAGCGTTTTTACCCAACTTCGTGCGGTTTCCATCCCCCCGAGGGCTCCGCAGCTCAACTGTTCAACTATGGCGTGCGCCCCGCGCACGGAGGTGCCCGTCGGCAGTCGTCGGCCGACGGGCACCTCCGTGCGCCGGATGCGTTCCCCGCGAGGAGCTCAGCTGCCCCGTGTCAGCTGCCTCCGCCGCATCCGCCCCCGCCGCCGCACGAGGACCCGCCTCCGCAGGACGAGCCTCCGCACGACGAGTTGCCCCCACAGGAGTGACCCCCGTGGTGCCCGCCCGACGAACCGCCGGACGAACCGCAGGACACGGCGCCCCCCGAACCGCCGGCCCACCAGCTGCTGGTGCCTCCGCCACTGCTCCTGGAACGGCGGCGCCCCTTCTTGGCCCCGCCGACGACCTTCATGATCACAACGAGCAGGACGACCGCCAGGATGATGCCGATGATCATGGCGTCACCCTCCTTTCGTTCCCCCGAAGCGGCCCCCCGTGGGCCGTGCTTCTCGATTCCGGTCTTGCGTGACAGGGGGATGCCCGCACGCCTCCCGGCGCAAAGCAAAGTTGAGGAACTCCAGAGCTTCCACATATGGGGACGACCCCTGGCCTGCGCAGACTCATGCGCCCGAGCGATTGCGGCGTCGGCGGGTCCCTGGGCTCGTCCGGCACTCTCGAACGCCGTTGCTGTCCGCGCGTTCTCACGGAGCAGCCGACCGTTCCCGTTCGCCTCCGCCACGAGACCCGGACACTCAACTGCCCACCGGGGTACGGCACATCGCTCATCCTCCGCCCCTGCCTCCGCCCCTGCGACGGCTAACATCACGTGCCCCAGCCTTCCCCCACACCCCTGGAGTCCCCCATGAACCGCACCCCTGGCCTCCCCCTTTCCCGCCGCGGCCTCATACGCACGGGCGCCGGCGGCGCGCTCGCGGCGCTCGGGCTCGGCGTCGGCGCGCAGACCGCCTCCGCCGCGGTGGCCACCACCAAGCGGTTCGATCTCACGCAGCCCTCGTCCGACCTGTTCCGGTCCAAGACCACGCACGGTGTACGGGTCCAGCAGAGCTTCGCCTTCGACTGGGTGAACAAGTTCCTGTTCGTGGCGACCAAGCGGACCGACAGCCCCGAGTCCGCCGGTGACCTGTGCATCAACAAGATGGACTTCGACGGGAACTACATCTCGTACATGCACCTCAACGGCTTCGGCCACGGCGTCGCCTTCGCCGCGCTGCCGCACGGTTCCGGCACCGACCTGTGGATCGAGTGCGCCTCGGACGAGAACGCGAACGAGAACGGGTTCGGCACCGCGCTCACCCCTGTCCGTTTCACCGCCGACACCACCCTGAACTCGCCGGCTGCCTCGGCCGCCCACCGGCCGATCTCCGGGGCCACCGAGTACACCTGCTCCGCCGACCCGGTCTACCAGCGCATGATCGTGCGGTACCACACCAGCGGCGGCAAGCGCATCGCCGTGTACCCCCTCTCCGCCTTCGAGACGAGGACCTTCGGGTCGCCGCTGGTCGACTTCGCGCAGCCGACGATCTCCGGCACCGCGCAGGGCTACGCCCTCTACGGCTCGTACATGTACTTCCTGACGGGTGACCGCTACCCGGGCGACGGCAAGCCCGTCGGCGACGGCAACACCCACATCACCAGTATTGACATCAACACGGGCCTCGTGAAGCAGGGCCCCGAGCTCACCACGGCCGGCTCCACGCTCACGTGGCGCGAGCCCGAGGGCATGGCGATCTACCGCACCGACGCCGGCGAGGCCCGCCTGTTCTTCGGCTTCGCCACCGGCGAGGAGGGCGACCGGCGCTCCAGCATCTTCTACAAGAAAGCGCTGATCTGAGCCGTGTCCGCCGGGCGGCCGGTCGAACGCCGGAGAGCGTCCCGCACGAAGAAGGCCCCTGATCTGCTCACATCAGCAGGTCAGGGGCCGTCGAAGTCCCACCGGGCCGGACGGCCCGCGCGTGTTTACGCGTGGCCCTGGTACGCGATGCTGCACCACGCCCCGGTGCCCTTGACCGCACACACCTGGATGAAGACCTCGGTGCCCTCCGCCAGGTTGCCGGTGTTCCAGCCGCTCGTGTAGGGGGACGGCATCCCACGCGTGGTCGCGTAACGCCCCGTCGTCGGGTCGATCATGCGCGCCTCTATGCCGAACCCGTCGTCGTCGACGTCCTTCACCCGGAACGCGTCGCCCGGTTCGCTGCCCGAGGGATCGCCGTTCCACTCCATGGTGCCCGCGTGGTTGCCGAGGTAGTAGACCTTGACGTCGAAGCTCCCGTCGGCGGACACCCCGCCCTTCGAGAAAGTGAAGTCGGCCGCCGCCGCGTCGGTCGCTCCGAGCGTGAGGGAGGTTCCGACGACGAGCGCGCTGGTCGCCAGGAACGTCCCGACACGGTTTCTTGTCTTCTGATTCATCAGGTTCCCTCAAGTAGGTTGAAAAACAGCTGAGTTGATCGGTGATCATCACTCGCCGGACCGGTGCGGTCAACTCGTTTCGAGGGGGGTCCGGTCGGCGGCCACTGTCTCCGGTCGGTGTCGGCGGCGATGTCCACCGACTTTTCCGGGACGGAAACGGGCCCTCTGCGGGCGGACCGAAGGAGCCGTCCGAGAAGTCGTCCGAGGGGCCGTCCGAGGGGTCGTGGGTTGAGGAACTCCCGGGCCCGGGCGGAGGATGACCGGCATGACCTCCAGCGCGCGCCCCTTCCTGAACCGCCGGCTCGCCGAGTTCGGGACGACGATCTTCGCCGAGATGTCCGCCCTCGCGACGAGTACCGGCTCGATCAACCTCGGCCAGGGTTTCCCGGACACGGACGGCCCCGAAGAGATCCGGGAGGCGGCCGTACGCGCGCTGCGGGACGGGCGCGGCAACCAGTACCCGCCGGGTCCCGGCGTCCCCGAGCTGCGCACCGCGATCACCGCGCATCACAAGCGCCACTACAACCTGTCGTACGACCCCGACACCGAGGTCCTGGTGACGGTGGGCGCCACCGAGGCCATCGCCGCCGCCCTGCTCGCGCTCCTGGAGCCCGGCGACGAGGTGATCGCCCTGGAGCCGTACTACGACTCGTACGCGGCCTGCATCGCCATGGCGGGCGGGACGCGCGTGCCGGTGACGCTGCGCCCCGACGAGGGCACCCAGGACGGGGGCACCCATCGGCGCTTCCGGCTCGACCTCGATGAGCTGCGCGACGCCGTCACCGACCGGACCCGGCTGCTGCTGATCAACACCCCGCACAATCCGACCGGCACCGTCCTGACCCGCACGGAGCTGACGGAGATCGCGCGGCTCGCCGTCGAGCGGGATCTGCTCGTGGTGACGGACGAGGTCTACGAGCACCTCGTCTTCGACGACGCCGAGCACGTACCGCTGGCCGGTCTGCCGGGGATGCGCGAGCGGACGGTCACCATCGGCAGCGCGGGCAAGACGTTCTCGTTCACCGGCTGGAAGGTCGGCTGGGTGACCGCGCCCCCGGCCCTGGTCAGCGCCGTACGGTCGGCGAAGCAGTTCCTGACGTACGTGGCCTCGGGGCCGTTCCAGTACGCCGTCGCCGAGGCGCTCGCGCTGCCGGACTCGTACTTCGAGGCCTTCCGCGCCGACATGCTGCGCAAGCGGGACGTGCTGGCGGCGGGACTCACCGAGGCGGGCTTCGCGGTCTTCCGGCCGCAGGGGACGTACTTCATCACCACCGACATCCGGCCGCTCGGCGAGACGGACGGGTTCGCGTTCTGCCGCGCCCTGCCCGAACGCGCCGGGGTCGTGGCCATCCCGAACGCCGTCTTCTACGACCACCGCGAGCAGGGCGCGCCTTTCGTGCGGTTCGCGTTCTGCAAGGCGCCGGAGGTGCTGGAGGAGGCGTCCCGGCGGCTGAAGGCGGCCTGGTAGCCGGCGCCCGCCCCCGCCGTCTAACACCGGCCGCGCCCTCCGTACGGGCGACGCGCCGGAGGGCCCGGAACGGAACCCGCACGGACGAGCAGAGCTCGCGAAGGCCCCGCAGGGAACGCACAGTTCGGGTGTGACCCACCCGAGTACCCTCGCTCGCCCCGCCCTCACGGAGCCCGGCGACCGTGCCGTCCGACCGTCCCGCGCCGCGCACAGCCTGCCGTCCGCCGCGGTGACGGCGCTCGGGCTGTTCGCCGCCGTGCGCCTGGCCGGTCTCGTCGTGCTCGCCGCGACCGCCTGGGCCACCGGCAAGCACCCGGTCGCCCTGCTCGCGCGGTCCTGGGACTCGGCCTGGTACCTGGGGATCGCGGCGCACGGCTACGGCCGGACGCTCTTCTTCCACCCCACGGTCGTCCACAGCGACCTGGCGTTCTTCCCGCTCTACCCGGCCCTCGTGCGTGCCGTCACCGCGCTGACCCCGCTGAGCGGGGGCACGGCGGGTCTGCTGGTCTCCTGGCTCGCGGCGGCGGCCGCGGTGTGCGGGGTGTACGCGATCGGGGCCCGCCTGCACGGCCGGGCGGTGGGTACCGCGCTGGTGCTGCTGTGGGGTCTGCTGCCGCACTCGGTGGTGCTGTCGATGGCGTACACCGAGCCCGTGCTGACCGCGTTCGCCGCGTGGGCGCTGTACGCGGTGCTCGACGGGCGCTGGCTGTGGGCGGGCACGCTGGCCGCGCTGGCGGGGCTGGCCCGGCCGAACGGCTTCACGGTGGCCGCGGCGGTCCTCGCTGCGGCGGCGCACACGATCTGGCGGAACCGCGGAAAAGTTTCCCACAGGCTGTGGACGGGCGCCGCGCTCGCGCCGCTCGGCTGGGGCGGCTATGTGCTGTGGGTGGGGCACCGCAAGGGCGATCTGCTCGGCGGCTACTTCGAGGTGCAGCGGCTGTGGGGCTCGCGCTTCGACCTCGGCCTCGGGTCGCTCCGCTTCGTCAAGCACCTGCTGCTGCACGGGGACCGTTTCGTGTTCCCCATGACGGTGATGATCGTCGCCGCGGCCGTACTGCTGTACGCGCTGCTGATCGCGGACCGGGCGCCCCTGCCGCTGCTGGTCTACAGCGGCGTCCTGCTGCTGATCGCGGTGGGCGGCTCCGGGTTCTTCGAGTCGAAGCCGCGCTTCCTGCTGCCGGCGTTCCCGCTTCTGCTGCCCCTGGCCCGCGCCCTGGTGCGAACGGCGAGAGCCCGCCCCTGGCACGCGACCATGGTGGTCGGTGCCCTGGCCGGGCTCTCGTTCGCCTACGGCGCCTATCTGGTCGTGATCGCGCACACGCCGCTGTAACCGGCCGCGCGCGCCGCGAGGAACGCCGCTGCGAGGACGGCTCTACTCCTCGTCGTCCTCGGGCTTCTCCGCCTCGTTGATCTCCTGCTCCAGGCCGAGCTGCTCGACGAGCCACTTGTCGAACTCGATGGCGGCGCGCACCCAGCTGACCGTGGAGGACACGAAGTGCTCCAGGCTGACGCCGGTGCCGATCAGCATCTGCGCCTCGCCGATCAGGCGGACGGTGCCGTCGTCGTGGGTGTGGCTGTAGACCTTGGGCCACAGGGTGCGACGGTTCCAGTCGTCGATCGACTCGAGGAGCGCGGGCTTCTCCTCGAGCTGGTGCGGCCGGTCATAGAACGTCCGGACCGAGAAGACCTGCTGGTCACCCTCGCCGCGGAACATGAAGTACGTACGGAATTCCTCCCACGGCGCCGCGAGGTCACCCTCGTCGTCGACGACGTACTTCAGCTCCATCTGTTCCAGGAGCTGCTTCACGAGGTCCTGATCCGGGACCACGGGGCCCGCGGGGCCGCCGGACTGCGGCTCGGGCTGGCCCCCGAAGTTCGGAATCGAGGACGGGTCGATGCTCACCGTGTATTTCCCTTCGTACGGATGGTGCCATCCTCCCCCATGCGGGGCGGGGAGTGGCAACCTCTGGCGGAGCCTGTCCGCCGGGGGCTGACAAGATCCGGTCACGCGCGGGCATCGGGCCAGGTGGGGACGGTCCGCACGGACGCGCCGGAAGCCGCCCGGACAGCCGTGACATGAACATCCAGCGGTGACATGAACATTCATGAGCCGGCCGAGCGCGACGCGGCCGGCCGAAGCCGTCGCCGAAGCGACGGGTCCGGGCATGCGGAGGGCCCGCGGCGGGTGTGCCGCGGGCCCCTGCCGTATTCCGGCGCCGCTCACAGTGTCCTGCCGGTCCCCGGCCTACAGCGTCTTGCCCGTGGCCGGCCCCACGATCAGGCCGTCGCCGAAGGCGTCCACGCGGACCGTGTCGCCGTCCTTGACCTCGCCCGCCAGGATCTCCTTGGCCAGACGGTCGCCGATGGCGGTCTGGACGAGGCGCCGCAGCGGGCGCGCTCCGTACGCCGGGTCGTTCCCCTCCTCGGCGAGCCAGGCCAGGGCCGCGTCGGTGACCTCCAGGGTGAGCCGGCGTTCGGCGAGCCGCTTGGCCAGGCGGTCGATCTGGAGCCTGGCGATGCGCTCCAGCTGCCGCTGGTCGAGCGCGGAGAAGACGACGAGGTCGTCCAGCCGGTTCAGGAACTCCGGCTTGAAGGAGGCGCGGACGACGTCCAGAACCTGCCGCTTCCGGTCCTCCTCGGAGGACAGCGGATCGGCGAGACTCTGCCCGCCCAGGAACTGGCTCCCCAGGTTCGAGGTGAGGATCAGGATGGTGTTGCGGAAGTCGACCGTCCGTCCCTGACCGTCCGTCAGCCGCCCGTCGTCCAGCACCTGGAGCAGGATGTCGAAGACCTCGGGGTGCGCCTTCTCCACCTCGTCGAGCAGGATCACGCTGTACGGGCGACGGCGCACGGCCTCGGTGAGCTGGCCGCCCTCCTCGTAGCCGATGTACCCGGGCGGCGCTCCGACCAGCCGGGCCACGCTGTGCTTCTCGCCGTACTCCGACATGTCAATGCGGATCATCGCCCGCTCGTCGTCGAAGAGGAAGTCGGCGAGGGCCTTGGCGAGTTCGGTCTTGCCGACGCCCGTCGGGCCGAGGAAGAGGAAGGAGCCGGTGGGCCGGTCCGGGTCGGCGATTCCGGCACGGGTGCGGCGCACGGCGTCCGACACGGCGCCCACGGCCTCGGTCTGGCCGATCAGGCGGCGGTCCAACTCCTCCTCCATGCGCAGGAGTTTCTGCGTCTCGCCCTCCAGCAGGCGGCCTGCGGGGATGCCGGTCCAGGCTCCGACGACGTCCGCGATGTCGTCGGGCCCGACCTCCTCCTTCACCATGGTGTCCTTGCCGGCCTCCTCCTCGGCCTCCGAGGCGGCCTCCAAGTCCCTTTCCAGGGTGGGGATCTCGCCGTAGAGCAGCTTGGAGGCGGTGTCGAAGTCGCCGTCGCGCTGGGCCCGTTCGGCCTGGCCGCGGAGCTCGTCGAGCTTCTCCTTCAGCTCACCGACACGGTTGAGGGACTGCTTCTCCTTCTCCCAGCGGGCGGTGAGGCCGCGCAGTTCCTCCTCCTTGTCGGCGAGGTCGCGGCGCAGCTTGTCCAGCCGCTCCCGGCTGGCGGCGTCCGTCTCCTTGCCGATCGCCAGCTCCTCCATCTTCAGCCGGTCGACGACACGCTGGAGCTCGTCGATCTCGACCGGGGACGAGTCGATCTCCATGCGCAGCCGCGAGGCCGCCTCGTCGACGAGGTCGATGGCCTTGTCGGGGAGGAAACGGGAGGTGATGTAGCGGTCGGACAGGGTCGCGGCGGCCACCAGCGCCCGGTCGGCGATCTGGACCTTGTGGTGGGCCTCGTACCGGCCCTTGAGTCCGCGCAGGATCGCGATGGTGTCCTCGACGGTCGGCTCGGCGACCAGCACCTGCTGGAAGCGCCGCTCCAGCGCCGGGTCCTTCTCGATCCGCTCGCGGTACTCGTCGAGGGTGGTGGCGCCGACCATGCGCAGCTCACCGCGGGCGAGCATGGGCTTGAGCATGTTGCCCGCGTCCATGGCGGAGTCGCCGCCCGCGCCGGCCCCGACGACGGTGTGCAGCTCGTCGATGAAGGTGATGACCTGCCCGTCGGAGTCCTTGATCTCCGCGAGCACGGTCTTCAGGCGCTCCTCGAACTCGCCCCGGTACTTCGCACCGGCGACCATCGCGCCGAGGTCGAGCGAGACGAGCCGCTTGTTCTTGAGGGACTCGGGTACATCGCCCTTCACGATCCGCTGGGCGAGCCCCTCGACGACGGCCGTCTTGCCGACGCCGGGCTCTCCGATGAGGACGGGGTTGTTCTTCGTGCGGCGGGACAGGACCTGCACCACCCGGCGGATCTCGTGGTCCCGGCCGATGACGGGGTCGAGCTTGCCCTCACGCGCCGCGGCGGTGAAGTCGGTACCGAACTTTTCGAGCGCCTTGTACTGGCCCTCGGGATCCGGGGTCGTCACCCTGCGCCCTCCCCTGCTCTTCTGGAACGCGTCGAGCAGCTTTTTCGCGCCGGCGCCCTGCTGGGAGAGTACGTCGGCGATCTGACCGCCCTTCGCGGCGATCCCGACGAGCAGGTGCTCGGTGGAGATGAACTCGTCGCCGAGCTCCTTGGCGCGCTCCGCGGCGTCGGCGATGACGGCGAGCAGGTCGCGGTTGGGCTGCGGGGGCGCGACGGTGGAGCCGGTCACGCTGGGCAGGCCGGCGAGCACGCGCTCGGTGCCGGCGCGCACGGAGGCCTGATCGGCGTCCACGGCTGCCAGCAGGTCGATGATGTTCTCGTTGTCCTGCCCCTCCAGCAGAGCGAGCAGCAGGTGAGCGGGCGTGAGGTCCGGGTGCCCCTCCTTCACGGCGCGGTTGCTGGCCGCGTTGATCGCGTCCCGGCTCCTGTTGGTCAGCTCGGCGTCCACGTTCGCGTTCTCCTCCTCCTGGTGTCCTGACCGTTGCCTGACTGAAGCAACGTACACAAAGTTGAGTCTATTCCACTCAAGGCTGGAGTGGGGGCGGAACGGGCCCCGCGAGGCGTAGATTCGGGCCTCATGGCTTCCTATCCGGTGGACCCGCGGCAGCCCGACGCCGCCTACCTGAGCTTCTGGCGCGAGCGCCACCTGTGCACCCTGACGACACTCCGGGCCGACGGCTCCCCGCATGTGGTGCCCGTCGGCGTTACATACGACCCCGAGGCCGGTCTCGCTCGGGTCATCACCAACAAGTCCAGCGCGAAGGTGGGCCACGTGCTCGCGGCGGGGCCGGACGGGGCGCGCGTGGCGGTCTGCCAGGTGGACGGCCCGCGCTGGGCGACGCTGGAGGGGCTGGCCAGGGTCTCCACGGACCCGGCACGCGTCGCGGAGGCGGTACGGCGCTACGCGGAGCGGTACGAGCGCACGCCGGCGCCGAACCCGTCCCGCGTGGTGATCGAGATCGAGCTCACGGGCGCGATGGGCCGCGGATGAGACGGCGGGGGGCGGCAGCCGGCGGAGGGAGAGGCCGGGCGGCCCGCGGGGCGAGCAGCCCCCGGAGCCCCGGGGCGCCGCGGCCGGTTCCGGCCCGTGGCGCGACAGGGCGGAACCTGGATCTTTCCCGTAAAACTGCAGCGGCGTCACCGTGTTCAGGTCACGGTGACGCCGCTGCGGGGGGAAGTACCTGCGCGATCTACTACGACGGGGGAATCGCGTCAGGCACTGCGGGGGGTGGCTGCGATGGTCTCGATGTCCGGGACGTCCGGACCGGCCAGCCGGTGGTCGCGCTGGTCGAGGTTCACAAAGATCATTCCGTAACGGATGGCGCACCGTACCGGCTGTGGCGCCCCCCGAGGCCGCCGCAGACACCGGTAGGCCCGTACGTCCTCGTCGTCGTCGCGGGTGACGACCACGGGCTCCCCGAACACGGTCACCATCAGCGAGTCACCGCTGCCGGGGATGGCGGTGACCAGATCGATGAAGTGCCAGCCGGATCGGTAGGCGGTGGCCATTTCTCGGCGAAAGGAACGGTCGTCCGGGGGAATAGTCATGTCAAGCCCAGACACTGTCGTCAGTGCGGTCGGGAGACACCGGCCAAACGCTGTCGCCGGCTACCACGGTGACCGCGGCTGCCGCTGGCCAGACACTGTCTGCCCGAACGTCGCCCTTCGCATCGGAGAGGCCACTCAGCGCTCCGAAGGCCGTGACGGCGGAGAAGGCGGCGACAAGCACCAAGCGAAGCATTTTCTTACGCATAATCGGCTTCGTCCTCACTTGAAGGTCCCCTCTTCCCCCGTCGGATACGACGATGGCTCATTTGGGGAGGTCATGGCCACACAATCGATGCATCATGTTCCTGCACGTTCAGGACCCTGGGGGGTGGAGATTTGATAACCAATGGGACTAAAGCGACACATCCCCATGCGGTGACCGAGTTGTGTGGGGAAGGTGGCCGACTTTATGCGATCGCTCTCCGCACGGGACGTATCGCCCGTGCAGACGTGGAGAGTGCTCCCTGTTTGATGGAGTTCGCCCTTCTCCACCCGGATCCTGACGATGCGAACTGGCTGCGCCCCGTGCCCCCGTCGGCCGCCCTGGCCCAGCGGCTCAACGCTATAGAGCGCGAGATCACCGAGCGCAGACGGATGTCGATCGAACTGGCCGATGCTTTCGAGCCGTTCATGACCCTCAGCGCGCAGGCGGCCGCGACCACTCACTCGATCACAGTGCTCGAGGGCAACGACCGGATCAACGCGGCACTCGACCTGGCGACGGCCCAGTGCCAGACCGAGATGCTCACGGTCCAGCCGAGCGGCCCCCGCCCCGAACGCAACCTCATTCAGGGGCTGGAGCGGGACAGGCCTTTGATCGAACGTGGTGTGCGCATACGGACCCTCTATCAGCACACCGCGCGATACAGCCCCGAGAAACTGGCCTACGTGGACCAGCTCTCCAACGGCAAGGTGGAGCACCGCACCATCGACGAGCTGGTCGAGCGGCTCATCATCTGCGACGAGACCGTCGCCTTCATCCCCACCCGCGACGACCAGAAGGTGGCCCTCGAGCTTCGTCACCCGGGCCTCGTCCGCTACCTGATCAAGGTCTTCGAGTTCATGTGGGGCCGCTCCGTCCCGCTGAGCGCCGGCGCACCCTACGAAACCGCCCCCGACGGCATCACGGACATCCAGCACTCCATCGCGAAACTCCTCGTGGAGGGCCACGTGGACGAGGCGATAGCCCGCCGCCTCGGCATGAACGTCCGCACCTGCCGTGCCCACATCGCCAAGCTGGCCTCCGCCCTCGGCAGCGGAAGCCGTGCTCAACTCGGCTTCCTGATAGCCCAGTCGGGACTCCTGGACCAGCCCGAGGGAGGGGAGTGACCCCGGCGGCGGGAGCAGGGGCCCGGCCCGGCGGTGTCAACGGCCGCCCGGGGACCCCCGGTCGGGCACACCGGGGGCGTCAGGGGCCGCCTCCGCGACGGTGACGGTCTCCAGCTCCGGAGAGCGCTGGGGCCCGTCCAGGCCCGCCTGAGCGATCCGTACGCCCAACTGCGTCCGGCTCGCCGCGCCCAGCGTCTCCGACAGCCGGGCGATGTGCGCCCGGCACGTCCGCACGCTGATCCCCAGGCGTTCCGCGACGACCGCGTCCTGGTGCCCCTCGGCCAGCAGCGCCGCGATGGACCGCTCCCGGTGGGTGATGCCCTCGATGCCCGTCGAGGGGAGCGGCGAGGCCAGCGGGATCGCCAGCCGCCACAGCCGCTCGAAGACCGTCACCAGGTAGTCCACCAGCGCCGGGTGCCGCAGTTCCAGGGCGATCGTGCGGTCCGAGTTCGCGGGGATGAAGGCGACCGTGCGGTCGAAGAGGATGAGGCGTTCGACGACCTCGTCGAGGGTGCGGGCCTCGGCCGCGTCGCCCATCAACTCCATGTAGTTCAGCAGGCCTTGGCCGTGCCGTGCCACGTGGGTGTACAGATCGCGCATGCGCACCCCGCGCCGCCGCATCTCCAGCGCCCGGTGCAGGCCCTCCACGAGTTCGTCCTCGCGCCGGATGCCGCCCGGCTGCACCGTCAGCACCTCACTGGTGCACTCCGAGGTGGCCTTGTCCATGGCCGCGTGGATCCGCGGCAGCCCGTCGAGGACGCGGATCGCCACTCCCTCGGCCGGTGTCCGTACCCGGCCGCCGAGCCCCGCGTACCACTCGAAGGCCGACACCGCGTCGCCCACCCGGGCCTGGCTCGCGCTGACTTCCTCGTACACGCCCCGCAGGAGCCGTGTCATGACCTCCTGGGGCGAGGTCGGCACCAGCCAGCCCATGTCGTCGGGATCGGGGTGCAGCAGCGCCAGTTCCACCAGGCAGGGCACCGCCTCGGCGTCCTCGCGGGGCACCCGGCCACGCCGCACGGCCCGGGAGTACACCCGGTCGCCGGCCTCGCACAGTCGGTCAGCGCCGTGCGGATGCCTGTCCGTCCCGTGCCCGGCCATCTCCCACCCCTGGCTCCAGCTCCGTCCCCTGGCGTGAGCCCGCGTCAGGGCGTCCTCCGCAGCGCAACTATGCGCGGACGCGTCCGGCATCGCAACACGGCTGCGCCTCCCCCGGGCGTCTTTTCACCCCTGGTCATCCCGATAAATCCTGACCTCCGCCGCGCCCGTTGCAACAAGCTGAAGGGGGCGTCCCCCGGACGTCCGGGAGATCGCGGAACAGCCTCCCCGGGCCCGCCCGGCGCCCGTCCTGGCCTCGGCCGGCGGAAATCAACTCACGCCGCCCCCAACGGACTTGCGGCGAGGACGCGGCGCCCCTCAGGGGCGGAGGCCGGAGCGGAGACCGCTGCGGAGGAGAAGGTGGCAGGCGCCGGGGCGCAGGCCGCGGCCGAGATGTTTCGCGGGCGGGTGTGGTGGCAGCGGCCGGGGTTCCGGGCTCGGCGTCGAGTTCGCCCCGGAACTCACCCCTCGAGTTCGCGGGGCCCGTAGAGCGCGTGACCGGCGCCCGTGGCGAGCGCCCAGTAGCGGTCGCCGTACGACCAGTGCCACCACTCGGTGGGGTAGTTGACGAGGCCCGCGGCGGTCAGCGCGTCGGACAGCAGCCGGCGGTGGGCCCGTGCCGTCCCGCTGATGCCGTCCGCGGCGCTGTAGCAGGCGCCGTCGCTCTCCTCGGGGTTCGCGTTCACCGGAGTGCCCATGTCCAGCTCGCGGCCGTCGGCGTCGACGAGGGTGAGGTCGACGGCGGCGCCCGCGCTGTGCGGGGCGATCTCGGGCGGGGACACGTAACGGCTCGCCACGTCGCGCAGGCGCGCGGCGTCCCACTCGGGGTGTTCCGCACGCAGTCCGGCGGCGTACCGGTCGAAGTAGAGCCGCTGGAGCGAGGGCGGGCGGTAGCCCTCGACGAACAGCAGCCGTATGCCGTCGGGCAGCAGTTCCCCGGCCGCCACGAGCCGGTTCAGCACCCCTTCGCGCAGATGCGCGTAGGCCCCCGAGTCGTCCCGTCTGCGGGCGTCGAGGGGGAAGGGCTCCTCCGCCCGTACGTCGAGGAGCGGCTCGCCGCAGTCCACGACGGGTATCGCGGCGATCTTCGGGTCGGACATCAGCACGATCCTGGACATGCGGCGATCATGCCGCATCGCGGGGCTGACGACCCCAGGGCCTCAGGGGCCCCAGAGGCCCCAGAGAGGCCGGGCGGGGCCCGGCCGGGGCATCCGGGTGCCGGGCGGGCGGACCGCCGCCCAGCACCCCGGAAGGACCCTCCTCGCCGCCCGTCACGACGGCGAGGACCCGTACCGACCGCCTCGCCCCGAAACGGTGCGGTGAGCGCCCTGCCGGGGCGCCCCGGTCGAGCGACCTACTTGAGACCGATCGCGGCGCAGGCCGCCTTGTACGGTGCCGTGCAGATCTGCTTGACGGTGTAGATGCTGTCCTGGATGACCGTGTCCTCGATGTTGTCCGTGGTCAGACCCACCACGGGCACGAGCTGGGCCGGGATGTCCTTGTTCGTGGGGCTGCTGACCTTGTCGCGGGTGAGGGCGTCGAACTCGATCGAGCGGCCCTGGACCTTGGCGACCGCCATCTCGGCGGCGGCGCTGGCCTCCTGCGGGTACGACTTGTACACGCTCATGAACTGGTCGCCCTTGATGATCCGCTGCACGGCGACGAGCTCGGAGTCCTGGCCGGTGACCGGCGGCACCTTGCTGACACCCGCGCTCTTGAGGGAGTCGATGGCCGCGCCCGCGATGCCGTCGTTGGCGGAGTAGACACCGGCGATGTTGCTCAGGCCGACTTCCTGGATGGACTTCTCCATGTTGGCCTTGGCGTTGACCGGGTTCCAGTCCTTGGTGTCCCACTGCTTGGCGATGATCACCTTGTCCTTGAGCTCGCCGAGGGCGCCGGCCTTGAACTGCGCCGCGTTCGGGTCGGTCGGCGAGCCGTTCATCATGATGATCTTCTTCGAGGCGGCGTTGGCACCCAGCGCGCCGACCAGGGCCTTGCCCTGGACCTGGCCGACCAGCTCGTTGTCGAAGGAGATGTACGCGTCGATCGGGCCCTGCGCCAGGCGGTCGTAGGCGATGACCGGGATGCCGGCGTCCTTGGCCTTGCGCACGCCCTTCGCGATGGAGACGGAGTCCACCGCGTCCACCAGGATCACGTCGACCTTGTCGTCCACCATCTGCTGGAGCTGGCGGAGCTGCTTGGCGGCGTCCTGCTCGGCGTTGGCGTAGTCGACGGCACCCTTGCCCTCAGTGAGCTTCAGGACCTGCTCTCTGATGATCTTGTAGTCGAACTTCTCGTAACGGGTGTTCTCCTTCTCCGGAAGGAGCAGGCCCACCGTGATGTCGTCGCCCTTCGTGGGGCTGGCCTTGGTGTCGCTTCCACCGAGCCCGCCCACGCCGCAGCCGGCGAGTGTGATGGCCATGGCGGACGACGCCAGGGTTATGACGGTACGGCGGAGGCCGGTGTTACGAGTGTTCACATCAGGTGCCTTCCGGGCGAGGTTGCAGCGTTGCGACCCAGGTGGCTGAAAGCCAACGCGGCGATCACCTCAGCGTCAAGGAGTAACCACTTAACGAGATGGCAACGGCGTTTCGTGTTCCACAAGTGAACACGACGGGAAGAGACTACGCCCAACCTTCGAGCAATCCCCTCAGCTTCACCTTCTGTCATTCACGCGTACAACCAACTCCCGCTCCCGGGAGTCGTGATCGTCAACGGTTTTTAACCGCTGTTGACGATCGGGCAGACCAGAAGGAACGCATGAACAGAGCCATCAGCGCGAAGGGCACCCTCTCCTCGGCCCTCGTGCTCGCCACCGCGGGCGGACTGCTCACCGCGGCCGGCACCGCCGCCTCCGCAGTGACGAACTGCACATCGCCCGTTTATAAGCGGCAGTTCTATGCGAACACCACATTCTCGGGCACACCGAAGAAGACGGACTGCGACTCCGCGATCGACCAGAACTGGGGTTCCGGCGCGCCCGCCCCGGGTCTGCCCGCCAACGACTTCGGCGTCCGCTGGACCGTGACCCGGGATTTCGGCTCGGGCGGCCCCTTCACCCTTCCCGTCACGACGCAGGACGGAATACGGGTCTATCTGGACGGCGTGCGCAAGGTCGACCTCTGGAAGAACGTCTCGGCCACCCAGTCGAAAACGGTCAACCTCACCATTCCGCACGGACAGCACACTCTGCGCATAGATTTCGCCAATTGGACGGGCAAGGCAAATGTCACCTTCGCCTACAAACCCGTCACTTCCGCCACAACCGACAAGATCAAGCCACTTGTGCCGACGGGTCCTTCGGCGACGTACGACACCGCCACGGGCAAGGCCAAGGTCTCCTGGTCGAAGAACCAGGAGATGGACCTCGCGGGCTACCGCGTCTACCGCCGCCTCAAGGGCAGCACCACCTGGACACGGCTGACCACGACGACCGCCACCTCGTACACCGACACGACCCTCCCGGTGACCGGCGTGACCTATGAGTACGAGGTCCGCGCCTACGACAAGGCGGCCAACGAGTCCGCGGGGACGACGCCCCGCTCAGTGACCACCGCCGACCGGACGGCGCCCGCCGTGCCCACGGGCCTGACCGTCACCGACTCCTCCGACAAGGGCGGGCTGCGGACCGGCTGGAGCGCGGTCGCGGGGGCGTCCTCGTACCGGGTGTACCGGGCTGCGGCCGAAAACGGCTCCTTCAGCAGGATCGGCAGCACCGGAGAGGTCTCGTACCGCGACTCCACGGCCGAGCAAGGCACCACCTACTACTACCGGGTGACCGCCGTCGACGCGGCGGGCAACGAGTCCCCGCGGTCCGGCGCCGTCAGCGGCCGGCGCCGGGACGACACCCCGCCGTCCGCCGTCACCGGGCTGACCGCCACCCCGACCGGATACGGATTCGAGCTGAACTGGGACGCGAATCCGACGCCCGACCTGGGGCGGTACGTCGTCTACGCGGGCGAGCTGCTGGGCGACGAGGAGGAGCAGGTCTGCTCCGTCCACGAAGTGGAGTGGCTGTGGGCCGACACCACCTCGTACGCCTACCGCACCCTCCCGGACGGCGAGGAGCGCTGCTTCTTCATCGACGCCGTCGACGACGACTGGAACTCCCACTGGAAGTGGACCCACGAGCCGAACATCGTGCCCGCGACCGAACGCGACACGACGCCGGGCGTGGCCACACCCGGAGGTTCGCCGGTCGAGCTGACGGCGTCCACCGCCGAGAACGGCGCGGCACCCGTCTCGCTGTCCTGGGGCGCGGTGGCCGACGCCACCGGCTACCAGGTCTACCGCTGGAACCCGGGTACCGGGTCATACGAGAAGCTGGCGGCCACCTCACAGCGGTTCTACGAGGACACCACCGCCGCCAAGGGCGTCACCCACTACTACTGGGTGACGGCCATGCACGCCGACGGCACCGAGTCGGCGCCCGGCGCCGACTACGCGATCCTGGCCCCGTGAACGCGCGAAGGGGCCGGGAGGTCGTGAACCTCCCGGCCCCTTCGCGGGTGCGATCAGTCGGACTGCTGCCGCTTCGGTCGCCACACCACCAGCGCGCTGGTCTGCTGGACCTCCTGGTACGGGACCAGGTCGCGGCGGTACGAGGCGTGCACGGCGGCCTCGCGCTGCTGCATGGCGGCCGCGGCGCCGTCGAGCGCCGACTCCAGCTCCGCGACGCGGGACTGGAGCGCGGCCACCTGGTTCTCCAGCTCGATGATGCGCTTGATGCCGGCCAGGTTGATGCCCTCGTCCTGCGACAACTGCTGGACGGCGCGCAGCAGTTCGATGTCACGGGCCGAGTAACGGCGGCCCCGCCCGGCCGTGCGGTCGGGAGAGACCAGACCCAGCCGGTCGTACTGACGCAGGGTCTGCGGATGGAGTCCGGAGAGCTGGGCCGCCACCGAGATGACGTAGACCGGTGTCTCCTCGGTCAGTTCGTACGGGTTGCGCCGACGACCGGTCGTATCCATGGCTCCGTCATGCTCCCTTCGCGGCCTGGAACAGCTCCGCCCGCGGATCCTCACCCGCGGTCGCCTCGCGATACGCCTCCAGGGCGTCACGAGCCTTGCCCGACACGTCCTGGGGGACCGCCACTTCGACGGTGACGAGGAGATCGCCCCGGGTGCCGTCCTTGCGGACCGCGCCCCTCCCCCTGGCTCGCATGGTGCGTCCGTTGGGTGTGCCCGGCGGCAGCTTCAGGGTCACCGCGGGTCCGCCCAGCGTCGGCACCTTCACCTCACCGCCGAGCGCCGCCTCCGCGAAGGTGACGGGCACGGTGACGGTGAGGTTGTCGCCCTTGCGGCCGAAGACCGGGTGGGCGTCCACATGGACGGTGACGTACAGGTCGCCGGACGGGCCGCCCCGTTCGCCGGGCGCGCCCTTGCCGCGCAGCCGGATCCGCTGCCCGTCGGTGACCCCCGCCGGGATGCGGACCTGCATCGTGCGGGACGACTTGGCGCGGCCGCTGCCCGTGCACTCCATGCAGGGGTGCTCGGCGATGAGGCCGCGGCCCTTGCAGTCCGGGCAGGGGTCCGTCAGCGAGAACCCGCCACCGGAGCCCCGTGCCACCTGGCCGGTGCCGACGCAGGTCGGGCACACGCGCGGTGTGCCGTTCTTGTCGCCGGTGCCGGAGCAGGCCTTGCACGGCTGCTGCGAGGTCATGCGCAGCGGAACGGTCGCGCCGTCCACCGCCTCCGTGAAGGACAGCGTGACCTCGGTGTCGATGTCCTGGCCGCGCCGGGGCTGCGTACGCGTCCCCGTGGTGGCGCCGCCGCGGTTGAACAGGCCGCCGAAGACGTCACCGATGCCGCCGCCGAAGCCGCCGGCTCCTCCCGCTCCCTGGCCCTGGGCGCCGCCTCCGAAGAGGTCGCCCAGGTCGAAGTTGAAGTTGCCGCCGCCCGCGCCGGGACCCGGCCGGAAGCCACCGTTGCCGAAGAGGGCGCGTGCCTCGTCGTACTCCTTGCGCTTCTTGGGGTCGCCGAGCACGTCGTTCGCCTCGGAGATCTCCTTGAAGCGCTCCTCGGCCTTGGTGTTGCCCTTGTTGGCGTCCGGGTGGAACTCGCGGGCGAGCTTCCGGTACGCCTTCTTGATCTCGGCCTCGGTGGCGTCCTTGGGGACGCCGAGGACCTTGTAGAAGTCCTTCTCGATGAAGTCCTTGGTGCTCATCCCCGACGTCCCTCCTTCCTCATCCGGTCAAGCTCAGCCCTCGTCCGGGCCACCGCTCTCCTTGTCCTCGACCGCCTCGGCCGACTCCTCGGCCTTGACCGTCTGCGCCCCGGGCTGCGGTTCGGCGACGGCCACCCGCGCGGGGCGGATGGTGCGCTCGCCGAAGCGATACCCCGGCTGCAGAATCGCCACGCACGTCGTCTCCGTGACGTCCGGCGCGTACGAGTGCATCAGGGCCTCGTGGATCGTCGGGTCGAAGGGCTCGCCCTCCTTGCCGAACTGCTGGAGCCCCATCTTCGCCGCGACGGTCTCGAGGGACTCGGCGACGGACTTGAATCCGCCGACGAGCTCGCCGTGGTCCCGCGCGCGGCCGATGTCGTCGAGCACGGGCAGGAGCTCGGTCAGGAGGTTCGCCACGGCGATCTCCTTGACCGCGATCCGGTCGCGCTCGACACGGCGGCGGTAGTTCTGGAACTCGGCCTGGAGCCGCTGGAGGTCCGCGGTGCGCTCGGTGAGTGCCGTGCGTGCCTGGTCCAGCTGGGCCGTCAGGCCGACCAACTGTGCTGCTGCGTCCCCGTCCGGGGCCGCCGCCCCCTCCGCAGAGGGGGTGGCGGACTGCGGCTCGGCGTCGTCAGAGGTGGCGCCGGAAGGGACGTCGGGCTGCTCTTCGAAGCCCGGGGTCTCCTCCGTCACGCGGCACCGTCCTTGCGGTCCTCGTCGACGATCTCGGCGTCGACGACGTCGTCGTCGGCCCTCGGGGCCTCGGCACCGGAGGCGTCGCCGCCCGCCGCCTGCGCGGCCTGGGCGTCGGCGTACATGGCCTGGCCCAGCTTCTGCGAGACCGCGGCGACCTTCTCGGTGGCGGTACGGATCTCGGCGGTGTCCTCGCCCTTGAGCGCGGCCTTCAGCTCCTCGACGGAGGCCTCGACCTCGGTCTTGACGTCACCGGGGACCTTGTCCTCGTTGTCCTTGAGGAACTTCTCCGTCTGGTAGACGAGCTGCTCGCCCTGGTTGCGGGTCTCGGCGGCCTCGCGGCGGGCGTGGTCCTCCTCCGCGTACTTCTCGGCCTCCTGGCGCATCCGGTCGACCTCGTCCTTCGGCAGCGAGGAGCCGCCGGTGACGGTCATCTTCTGCTCCTTGCCCGTGCCCAGGTCCTTCGCGGTCACGTGCATGATGCCGTTGGCGTCGATGTCGAAGGCGACCTCGATCTGCGGGACGCCACGCGGGGCCGGCGGCAGACCGGTCAGCTCGAACATCCCGAGCTTCTTGTTGTACGCCGCGATCTCGCGCTCGCCCTGGTAGACCTGGATCTGGACGGACGGCTGGTTGTCCTCGGCCGTCGTGAAGATCTCGGAGCGCTTGGTCGGGATCGTGGTGTTGCGCTCGATGAGCTTGGTCATGATCCCTCCCTTGGTCTCGATACCGAGGGACAGCGGGGTCACGTCGAGGAGCAGGACGTCCTTGACCTCACCCTTGAGGACACCGGCCTGGAGGGCGGCGCCGATGGCGACGACCTCGTCCGGGTTCACACCCTTGTTGGCCTCGTTGCCACCGGTCAGCTCCTTGACGAGCTCGGCGACGGCGGGCATACGGGTGGAGCCACCCACGAGAACGACGTGGTCGATCTCGGAGAGGTTGATGCCGGCGTCCTTGATGACGTTGTGGAACGGCGTCTTGCAGCGCTCCAGAAGGTCGGCCGTCAGCTGCTGGAACTGGGCGCGCGTGAGCTTCTCGTCCAGGTGCAGCGGGCCCTCGGCGGACGCCGTGATGTAGGGCAGGTTGATCGAGGTCTCGGTGGACGAGGACAGCTCGATCTTGGCCTTCTCAGCGGCCTCGCGGAGGCGCTGGAGGGCCATCTTGTCCTTGGACAGGTCCACGCCGTGACCGGCCTGGAACTGCTTGACCAGGTAGTCCATGACCCGCTGGTCCCAGTCGTCACCACCGAGGTGGTTGTCACCGTTGGTGGCCTTCACCTCGACGACGCCGTCACCGATCTCCAGGAGGGACACGTCGAAGGTGCCGCCACCGAGGTCGAAGACGAGGATCGTCTGGTCGTCCTTGTCGAGGCCGTACGCCAGGGCCGCGGCGGTGGGCTCGTTCACGATGCGCAGGACGTTCAGGCCCGCGATCTCGCCGGCCTCCTTCGTCGCCTGACGCTCGGAGTCGTTGAAGTACGCCGGGACGGTGATGACCGCGTCGGCCACCTTCTCGCCCAGGTACGCCTCCGCGTCGCGCTTCAGCTTCTGCAGGATGAAGGCGCTCATCTGCTGCGGGTTGAAGCTCTTCCCGTCGAGCTCGATCTTCCAGTCCGTGCCCATGTGACGCTTCACGGAACGGATGGTCCGGTCCACGTTCGTGACCGCCTGGCGCTTGGCGACCTCGCCGACGAGCACCTCACCGTTCTTCGCGAAGGCGACGACGGACGGCGTGGTCCTGGCGCCCTCGGCGTTGGTGATGACGGTGGGCTCGCCGCCCTCCAGAACGCTGACGACTGAGTTAGTCGTGCCCAGGTCGATGCCGACCGCACGTGCCATTTCGATTCCTCCAGCAATGACTTGAGTGGAACGGACTCAAGTGTGCACGACGTCCGCCTCTCGGTCAACAGACCTGAGTCGTGGGGGCTCAACTCTTATCCGTTCCTTACACGCAGGTAGCCTCTGGCCTGCGGTTTTCTCTCAGAGTCAGTGCACCCTCACCGCGTCCGGAGCCGCCCGGCGGGGCCTCCCCGGCCGGTACGCGGATCTCGGGACGGGTCCCCCGGGGGAGGGAATCGCATGCGGAGGGGAACGGCGGGAGCGGGGCCCCGGACGAACGGCCCCCGCGACGGCGACCAGCGCCACGGCACCGGCCACCCACCAGGCGGCCCCCGCCCCCAGCCACCCCAGATCGATGAGCAGCCCGACGAGCGCACCCGCGAACGCGGCGAGCCCCGTCACGACCAGGACCCCCTGCCGGGTCAGCCCCGCCCGCCGCAGCCGGTGCACCAGATGGTCCGGCGCAGGCCGCAGCAGCGGTCTCCCCGCCCGCCGCCGCGACACGAGGACCAGGACGGCGTCGGCACTGGCCACGGCCGTCAGCGCGAACCCGGCGCCGAAGCCGGGCCCCGCGGGCCGCTCCGCGTGCACCAGCACGACCGCCGAGGCCAGCACGAACCCGGCGAACAACGACCCGCACCGGCCCGGAGCGATCCGGGCCGGCGGCCATCCGTGCATCAGAAGGCCGGTGAGGGCGGCGGCCAGCACACTGAGCAGCGCCGCGAGCCCGTCCATGACCTCGGCCGCCGCGCACCCGCTGAGCGCGAACGCGGTGATGACGCCGACCGTCCCCATCACCCCGTCGGCATGGTCGAGGGAGCGGAAGGCGTGCGTCACGAGGACGACCCAGACGACGGCCAGCACGCCTCCCGGCATGCCGAGTTCGTCATGGGGGACGGTCAGCGCGGCGGCCGCGGCGACTCCGGCCACGCACACGACCGGCGGCACGGGGAACAGATCGGCGGCCAGCCCGAGCAGGGCGACCGCGATCCCGGCGACCAGCAGCCGTCCGGCCTCCGGCCCGAGCGGGGCGACACCGGTCCAGTCGCCGGCCCAGCCGACGAACGCCGTCCCGCCCACCACGGCCACCCCTCCGAGCAGGGGGACCGGCCGCCCTCTCCCCGGCGCTCGCGGCCTGGCCCGGCGTGAGGGCGGCCCCGTCCCGTCGGCCACACCGAAGCGCAGGGAGAACGACCGCAGCAGCGCGGCGAGCGCGGCGGTGAGGAGCAGAGCGGCGGCGGCGGCCGAGATTCCGTACAGCACATCGCTAATTTAGGGGTAATTGTCACAGTATTGTGCGAATAACACGATCGGGTTTACGTGTCCTGTCGCCCCCGGGCCAAACGGACCTTCTGCCCGCCATCGGCGCGGTCGGTCAGGCTTCCCTCAGCGACGCAGATCACCGCACCTCTGGCTACAGTGCGGCGGAAGAAGTGGGTAGTCTCAGACGGACTGCATAAGTTACCGCTTAGTAATCACCTTCGAGGTCACCCTCGAAGCAACACCTCGCAGGCCCGAGGAGCCCCCGAATGCAACTCGCCGCGATCATTGTGTCGCTGGTCCTGACCGTGGTCGGCGTCGCGCTGCTCGCACGCGCCATCGGTCAGTTCGTCCAGTACTTCAAACTGGGCCAGCCGGTCCCGGCCGGTACGCGGACCGACAACCCCTACGCGCGCAGCGTGACGCTCGTCAAGGAGTTCCTCGGCCACACGCGGATGAACCGCTGGGGCATCGTGGGCTTCGCCCACTGGTTCGTGGCGATCGGCTTCCTGACCCTGCCGCCGACCCTGGCCCAAGCCTTCGGCCAGCTCTTCGAGGCCGACTGGACGCTGCCGGTCATCGGCGGCTTCCTGCCTTTCGAGCTGTACATCGAGTTCATCGGCGTGATGACGATCCTCGGTATCGCCGTACTCATCGCGATCCGCCTGATGAACCTGCCGTCCCGCCCGGGCCGCAAGTCCCGCTTCGCGGGCTCCAAGGCCGGCCAGGCGTACTTCGTCGAGTACGTCATCCTCACCATCGGCCTCGCCATCTACGTGCTGCGTGGCCTCGAGGGCGCCATCCACCACGTGGAGCACTACGAGGCCGCGTACTTCGCCTCGTACCCGCTGGTCCTGGCCTTCAAGGGGCTTGGCGTCACCACCCTGCAGAACCTGATCTACCTCACCGCCATGGTGAAGATCAGCACCTCGTTCATCTGGATGATCGTGGTCTCGCTGAACACGAACATGGGCGTGGCCTGGCACCGCTTCCTGGCCTTCCCCAACATCTGGTTCAAGCGTGACGCCAAGGGCGGGACCGCCCTCGGCGCGCTGCTCCCGATGACCAGCGCCGGCAAGGCCATCGACTTCACCGACCCCGGTGAGGACGACGTCTTCGGTGTCTCCCAGGTCGAGCAGTTCTCCTGGAAGGGCCTGCTCGACTTCTCCACCTGCACCGAGTGCGGCCGCTGCCAGTCGCAGTGCCCCGCCTGGAACACCGGCAAGCCCCTCTCCCCCAAGCTCCTCATCATGTCGCTGCGCGACCACGCGCACGCCAAGGCCCCGTACCTGCTGGCCGGCGGCGGCAAGAACATGGAGGGCGAGGAGAAGGCGTCCGAGGAGCAGCTCAAGGACGTCCCCGCGGCCGCCCTCGCCGAGGCCGAGCGCCCCCTCATCGGCACCGCCGAGGAGAACGGCGTCATCGACCCGGACGTCCTGTGGTCCTGCACCACCTGCGGCGCCTGTGTCGAGCAGTGCCCGGTGGACATCGAGCACATCGACCACATCGTCGACATGCGCCGCTACCAGGTGATGATCGAGAGCGCGTTCCCGTCCGAGGCGGGCACGATGCTCAAGAACCTGGAGAAGAAGGGCAACCCCTGGGGTCTGGCCAAGAAGCAGCGCCTCGAGTGGACCAAGGAGGTCGACTTCGAGATCCCCGTCGTCGGCCGCGACATCGAGGACCTGACCGAGGTCGAGTACCTGTACTGGGTCGGCTGCGCCGGCGCCCTGGAGGACCGCGCCAAGAAGACCACCAAGGCCTTCGCGGAGCTGCTGCACATGGCGGGCGTCAAGTTCGCGATCATGGGCGGCGACGAGAAGTGCACCGGTGACTCCGCCCGCCGCCTCGGCAACGAGCCCCTGTTCCAGGAGCTCGGCATGGAGAACGTCGCCGCGCTGAACATGGCGTTCGGCGAGGAGCTCGACGACGAGGGCAACGTCACCGCCGACTCGAAGAAGCCGCGGACGGCGAAGAAGATCGTCGCCACCTGCCCGCACTGCCTCAACACGATCGGCAACGAGTACCCGCAGATCGGCGGCGACTACGAGGTCATCCACCACACCCAGCTGCTCCAGCACCTCATCGACGAGGGCAAGCTGCTCCCGGTGACCCCGGTCGAGGGCCTCATCACCTACCACGACCCCTGCTACCTGGGCCGCCACAACAAGATCTACACGCCCCCGCGCGAGATCATGTCCGCCGTCCCGGGCCTGCGCCAGCAGGAGATGCACCGCCACAAGGAGCGCGGCTTCTGCTGCGGCGCCGGCGGCGCGCGGATGTGGATGGAGGAGCGGATCGGCAAGCGCATCAACAACGAGCGCGTCGACGAGGCCCTGTCGCTGAACCCGGACATCGTCTCCACCGCCTGCCCGTTCTGCCTCGTCATGCTGACCGACTCGGTCAACGGCAAGAAGAACGACGGCAAGGCCAAGGAGTCCATCCAGGTCGTCGACGTCGCCCAGCTTCTCCTGGAGTCCGTCAAGACCCCGGTCGACGACGAGCCCCCGGCCGGCGCGGCCGAGTCGGAGAGCGAGCCGGAGCCCGAACCGGTGAAGTAGCGGCACGAGCGGTCCGGCCGGCAGGCACAGCCGACCGGCCGGATCCGATCGGTACGACCGACACCCCCGTGCTCTCAGGAGCACGGGGGTGTCGCCGTATGTCGAACGCGTGCATCATTACCCAGTCGTTTTCAACGGGGCTGACGAGGTGAGCGGTGCGCGGGCGAATACGCGGGACACATACGGCGACGGCTCTCGGGTGCGTCCTCCTCCTCGCCGCCTGCGGCCCCACCGGCGGCGCCGCGGCCCCCGAGCACACACCCGTGCGGGTCGCCGACGCCCCGGCCCTGCTCCCCGTGCCGCACGGCAAGGGCAGCAAGGTCGCCGACGACTTCAACGGCGACGGGCACCGCGACCTGGTGATCGGTGACCTGGTCAAGGAGCAGAGCCACGCCGACGACGCGGGCATCGGGATCGTCTACGGCGGTGCGCGCGGACTCACGCCCGGGGCGCGGCAGTTGCTCGATCCCCGCAAGCAGGCCGCCGCGACCAAGGGCCGGCTCCCCGCCGTCTTCGACGCGGAGGAGAGCTGCGACCTGGACAAGGACGGCTTCACGGATCTCGTCGTGTCGACCGACCCGCCCTACGACGGCCAGGGGCAGCCCCCGGTCCCCCTCCAGATCCTCTTCGGCTCCCCCGACGGCCTGAACGGCAAGGGAGTGCGGCTCGTCATCCCGGCGCAGGCACGTTTCGGCAACGACTGGCCCGATCAGCCGGTCTGCGGCGACTTCGACGGCGACGGCGCGCAGGACCTCGTCGTGCACGCCTCCAACGGCGAACTGAGCTATCTGCGCGGCCCGTTCAGCCGCAAGGGCACCCCGCGCGCCGCGGGGAAGCCGCTCGCCTCTCCGGGCAATGTGCCGACCGGGCCCGCCGCCGACGTGAACCGCGACGGCTACGACGACCTCCTCGTCCGTACGGCGGCCGACGGCGCCGCCACCTCCGCCGTCGTCCTCGGCGGACCGGCGGGCCCCACCCGCACCGGGGCCACCCTGCCGGCCGGCATCGACGTGGCGTTCGGCCGCTTCGGACGGGGCAAGGCACTCGACGCGGCCGTCGGATCGATGGGCGGAACGTCTCTGCGCTACGACCTCCCCGGCGCCGCCCGCAGGACGGTCGCCATCCCGGGATCGGTCCTCGACGCGGGTGACTTCGACGGGGACGGGCTCAGTGAACTCGTCTCCAGCGGAACGGCGTTGCGCGTCCTCCGGGGCCGTGCGGCCGGACTGTCCGCGACCGGCACGGTGACCGTGAAGCCTCCCGCCGAGGGCACCACCCGCGTCCTGGCCGTCGCCGACTTCACCGGGGACGGGCGGGCCGACCTGGTGGTGCGGACGTTCCGGGGCGAGACACGGGACACGGTCGCGGTGTACCCGGGCGAGAAGGGTGGGCCGGTGGCCGCCACGCCCGACGTCACCTTCTCCACCGCCGCGTTCCTGCCCAAGACCTGACGGATCAGGACTTGTCGACGAGTTTCCCGACCGACGCGGGCAGGCCGCCGCCGTCGGGCACGTAGAACGACGGGCAACCCTTCGTACGCCTCGGGAGTCACTCCCCGAATTCCCCTGGTCGTCGTCCGATCCCCCGGTCCCCTTTGGAGCCCACCATGCGTACGCGCCACCGACCCGCCGCCGTCCTGGGTTGTGCCCTGCTGTTCGCGGTCGCAGGGTGCGGCGCGGACGAGCCCTCCGCCGGCGACCGCTCCTCCCGCCCCGGCGACTTCAACGGTGACGGCTACGACGACTTCGTGGACGTCGTGGAGTCGAAGTCCAAGGACGGCAAGAAGTACGCGGCGAACCTGGTCGTGGTCTACGGATCGCGCTCGGGCCTCGACACCGCCACGGCACAACGGACTCCGGCCGGCACCGAGAACGACGCGATGTTCATCACGGAGCCCCTGCGCACCGACCTCGACGGCGACGGTTTCACGGACCTGGTCGGCAGCCGCGGCGCGGGCGGGAGCGCACGCGAGTCCTTCGCGCTGTTCGGCGGCGCCCACGGGCTGAGCACCGCCCGCCGGCTCGATCTGCCCGACGGCTTCCGCCCGATGGCCGCCGCCGACTTCGACGGCGACGGCTCCGTGGACCTGCTCGACGGAGGCCACGGCGGCTCGACCGACCCCGACGCCACCGAGAAGGGCGCCGGCGGCCTGCTCCTGTACGGCCCCTTCGACCGCAAGGGGTCACCGAGCCGACAGGCCGTGCTCGACCTCAGCCAGCACGACTACGCCACGACCGACTCGGCCACCACCGGCGACTTCGACGGCGACGGCAGGGCCGAAGTGGTGCTCACCTACTCCTTCGACTCCGACGACGACGACAACGCGCCCACCGACCTGCACTCGGTCGGCGTGTACGAGGGCGACGAACAGGGGCTTGTGCGGGACACCCGTCAGGAGAAGGCCATCGAGGGCCTGACGGTGCCCGCCATCCCGGCCACCGGGGACGCGGACGGCGACGGCCTCCCCGACCTGCTCGTGCACACCCAGCTCACCGCGACCCCGACGGGCGCCGTGACGATCCTGTACGGGGCGAAGTCCGGTCTGGACACGGGCCGCGAGCGGACCGTGATCGGCAGCACGGACACCGCCGACCGGCACCCCACCGACTTCGGCTCGTCGCCCTCCGTCGGCGACGTCAACGGCGACGGGAGACCGGATGTCGTCGTGAACGCCCCGACCTTCCGCGGTCACGACGGCAAGGTGACACTGCTGCCCGGCGGGTCGGACGGGGCGCAGTCCCTCGACGGCGAGCAAGCGATCGACGTGGAGACCGACGGCCTGCCCGGCACCCCGAATCCGTCCTACTGGAACGTCTTCGACCACCGTCCCCCGCTGCTCGACGTCGACGGCGACGGCCACGCGGACGCGGTCGTCTTCGGACGGCGGTACGAGAAGCGGAAGGGCGCGTATCTGGTATTGCGGGGCACGGACCACGGGTTCGACCCCAAGAAGACACGGCTCTTCACGCCGGACGACATCGGCGTACCCCTGCGGCTGAAGTAGCGGCTGAGGCAGCTACATCTGAAGCAGCGGCCGAGGCAGCGGCTGCCGCGACGGCCGACACCTCGGGCCGGGGCCACGGCCCGAGGCACCCGGCGCACTCGCGCCCGGACGGGTGGGGCGCGTCCTTCCACGGGCGCGCCCCCTCCGCCTCGTGAGTCCCACCCAGCTCAAACGTTTTTCGAATTCTTGTACAACCTTCACCAACCTTCGCCGGTCTCCTGTTCGCAACCGCCCGGCCACGCCCGGAACAACTCCAGGCGAACACGGGTGGCACGGCAACCCATTGACTGTGGACGCGCTCCAGGCGTCCCCGCATGCCGCAGGAGAATCCCGCATGCACAAGCGTCACCCGCACCACGTGCGACTCGCCCTCGCGACGGCCACCGCTGCCGCGCTGACGGGCGGTCTGCTCACCTTCTCGGCCGCGACCGCGACCGCCGCGGACTCCGCCACGGTCCCGCAGGCCGACTTCAACGGCGACGGCCGCGGCGACGTGGCCTTCTCGGCGCACGGCGCCTACGTCAGCGGTCACGCCGGCGCCGGCCAGATCGTCGCCCTCTACGGCACCTCCACCGGCGTATCGTCCGCCAAGCGCTCCACGATCAGCCAGAACACCTCCGGTGTCCCGGGCACCGCCGAGGCCGGCGACGCCTTCGGCGCCGAGTCGGCGTACGCCGACTTCAACCACGACGGATTCGACGACCTCGCCGTCGCCTCCCCGTCGGAGAAGGTCGGCACCGACACCAACGGCGGCGGCCTGGCCATCCTCTGGGGCTCCGCGAGCGGCCTCACCGGCAAGGGCATCAGCGTCCCGGACCCGTCCCCCTCCTCGCACGACTACTGGGGCAAGGACCTGGCCGCCGGCGACTTCGACGGCGACGGCAAGGCCGACCTGGCCGTCGGCAGCTCGTCGAGCACGATCTACGTCTACAAGGGCGGCTTCAGCACGGCCGGCACTCCCGGCGGCCGTACGACGATCAAGCCCCCGATCGACACGGGCACCAACGACGTGCCCTACGGCCCGCTCAGCCTGACCGCGGGCGACGTGAACGGCGACGGCAGGACCGACCTGATCGTCGACGGCTTCGAGACGCAGACCGGCGACTACTGGAACACGAACTACTTCGTGCCCGGCACGGCGAGCGGCCTGAGCGTCGCGTCCGCGCAGGCCCTCAAGCCCGGCACGATCACCGGCATCGGTGACATCAACGGCGACGGCTACGGCGACATCGTCAGCGGCGCGGGCTGGGACGCCACCACGGAGGACGGCATCCCCGTCCCGGACGCCGCCGACGGCGGCAAGGTGAACATCACCTACGGCTCCGCGTCCGGCCCGGCCGGCACGTCCGGCATCACCCAGAACACCGGCAGCGTCCCCGGCACCTCGGAGGCGGGTGACAGCTTCGGCTGGGAGCTGGACATGGGCGACATCAACGGCGACGGCTTCCAGGACCTGGTCGTCTCCGCCCCGGACGAGGACATCGACGGCGTCTCCAACACCGGCATGGTCACCGTCCTGTACGGCTCCGCCGCGGGCGTCAAGGTCTCCTCCGGCGCGCAGTCCTTCTCGCAGAGCACGGCGGGCGTCCCCGGCACCGACGAGAAGAGCGACCTGTTCGGCGCGGACGTCAAGCTCGACGACGTCACCGGCGACGGCAAGGCGGACCTGATCGTCGGCTCGTACGAGAACAGCGGCAACGGCGCGGTCACCTACCTGCCCTCCAACGGCAGCGTGATCACCACGACCGGCTCCCGCACCGTCTCGCCGAGCACCTCGGGCGTCTCGACCACGGGCACCCCGCAGTTCAGCGCCGTCTTCGCCGACTAGCGGCCGGACAGCGGCCGGTCGGCGACAGTCCCGGCCGTTCTCGCGGCGTACTCGGCCCCGAGGCCGCCGAACGATCCGCCCGACCACCCCGACCTCCCGTCCCACCCCGCCGGGCCCGCGCACACGGGCCCGGCGGTGCCTCGTCCAACGACGTGCTGGAGCCCCCACCGTGCGCAACCGCACCCTCCTCCTGACCGCGGCCCTGACCACCGGCCTGCTCACCGCGCAGCCCGCCACCCCGGCCGCCGCCGCGCCCGCCCCCTACGCGGACGACTTCAACGGCGACGGCTACCGCGACCTCGTCGTCGGTGCCCCGGACGCCATCGTCTCGGGGAAGTGGGGAGCGGGCGCGGTGGTCGTCCTCTACGGCTCGGCGGCGGGCCCCGGCAAGGCCGGGAAACAGCTGATCTCGCAGAACACCGCGGGAGTCGAAGGGGCCGCGGAGACGAACGACGCGTTCGGCTCCTCGGTGGCCTCCGCCGACCTCGACGCCGACGGTTACGCCGATCTGCTCGTCGGCGCGCCCTACGAGGACGTTCCCGGCGCTCAGACGCGCGGCAGCGTCACCGTGGTGTGGGGCGGTGCGCGGGGCCTGCGGAACAGTGCCGTCCTCCCGGCTCCGAGCCCGTACGAGGACGGGGACGCCGGCGGCTGTTCGTACGGCACCGGAGTCGCGGCGGTCAATCCGAAGGCCGCCCCCGGCAGACCCGTGGTCTCCGTGGCGGGCTGGTGCGCCGGCATCGGCCTGACGGGCCCGTTCACCCGGAGCGGGAAGCCGGTCGGCATGTACCTGAAGATGGACACCCCGTCACTCGACGATGTCGCCCTCGGCGATCTCCGTCGTACCGGACACCCCGACGACATCGACATCAGCGTGGGGCTGTCCGACCACCCCTCGGGCGGCGTCTACATCAACGCCTCCGGGCCCAGCGAACCCCTGCCGACGGACGGCGACAACGTGGCCGTCGGCGATGTCGACGGTGACGGTTACGGCGACCTGGTCGTCGGCGACCCCTCCGACACCGTCATCGACGGGACCCCGCAGGAGGGCACCGGCCACAAGGGCGGGCAGATCGCCGTCTGGCGGGGCGGACCGAACGGCATCGGCGCCGCCGCCGAGCCGATCCTGATCCACCAGGACACCCCCGGCGTACCCGGTGCGGCCGAGAACAACGATTCCTTCGGCGCCGACGTGAGTGTCGCGGACGTCAACGGCGACGGTTACGGCGACATCGCCGTCGGCGTACCCGGCGAGAACCTCGGCTCCCTGCGGGACGCCGGCTCGGTGATCGTCGTCCCCGGCCGGGCGGGCGGTCCCACGGGCGCCGGTTCCACCAGCATCAGCCAGGACTCCGCCGCCGTACCCGGCACCGCCGAACGGGGCGACACCTTCGGTCGCACCGTGCGCCTCGCCGACCTCACCAAGGACGGCAGACCCGACCTCGTGGTCGGCGCGTCCGGCGAGAACAACGACACCGGCGGCATCTGGGTGTTCAAGGGCTCCGCCACCGGCCCGGCTACGAAGAACTCGTACAGCGTCATGGGCACCGCGGTGGGGCTCCCCGCGGAGCACTTCACCAACTGGGCCTCCGTGCTGGCACCTTGATCTCCGGTCCCGTGCCGACGCCTTGATCGTTCCGGCCTCCCGGAGGGGGACCGGAAGGGAAGCGGAGGGGAAGCGAAGGGGACCAGGACGGGAGGCGGGAGGGGAAGCCGTCTCCGGCCGGTTCGCCCCGTCCGGAGCCTCCCCTGCGAACCCGTAGGGGCGGACTCGCCTCTCCCGTAGGGGATGTCACAGCTCGGCCCCAATGCCGGGCCCGTTGCCCCGGGCCCGGCACGTCACTCTTCGGGACCAGGTACGTTCGATAACGTGGCTGGATTCAGGATCGGACGCGGCGGACGGGACAACCGTGCCCCGCAAGCGCGACCGCAACAAGGACCGTCGTACGGGCAGACCCCCCAGGGACGTGGGCAGCAGTCCCCCCAGGGAGGCGGGCAGCAGCCGTACGGCTATCCGCCCGCGCCGTCGCAGCCGCAGTACGGAGGACAGCAGCCGTACGGCGGACAGCAGGGCGGCTGGCCCCAGAGCGGCGGGCACGGCGGCGGGCACGGTGAGCCGGAGTACTTCGGCGACGGTCACCCGCAGCAGGGCCCGGACCCGTACGCGGCGAACAGCCCCGGGCACACCCAGGCCTTCTCGATCGGCGAGGACCCGTACAACCAGGGCGAGACCTACCGCGCGGGCGCGGCGGCCGCTCCGCCGGTCGGCCCCCGGCTGCACTGGAAGGACCTGCTCAAGGGCATCGTGACCGCCCCGAACCGGACCTTCCTCCAGATGCGCGACTACACGATGTGGGCCCCGGCCCTGATCGTGACGTTCCTCTACGGCCTGCTGGCGGTCTTCGGCTTCGACGGCGCCCGCGAGGACGCCATCAGCGCGACCCTCTCGAACGCCGTCCCGATCGTCCTGACGACCGCCGTCGCCATCGTCATCAGCACGTTCGTCCTGGGCGTGGTCACCCACACCCTGGCCCGCCAGCTCGGCGGCGACGGCGCCTGGCAGCCCACGGTCGGCCTCTCCATGCTGATCATGTCCATCACGGACACCCCGCGCCTGCTCGTCGCCATGTTCTTCGGCGGCGACGCGTCCTTCGTCAAGATCCTCGGCTGGGCCACCTGGATCGGCGCGGGCGCCCTGCTGACCCTGATGGTCGGCAAGTCCCACGACCTCCCGTGGCCGAAGGCCCTCGCCGCGTCGGCCATTCAGCTGGTCGCCATCCTGTCGATCATCAAGCTGGGCACGTTCTAGCGCGCTCCGCGCTCCGCGCTCACACCCGAGAGGGGCTCCCGGCACCGCGCCGGGAGCCCCTCTCGCGTTCTCCCGCCGCCCTTTTCGACCGACCCGTCCGCCGCTCTGGGCCGGCTCGGCGCCACGGCGGAAGGCCTCCGCGAGGGCCAGCACCAGGAACGCCATCGCCGGCCACCGCGACCGCCCCGGCCAGGCCGTCGAGCCGTCGTGGGTCACCGGCCCCGAAGGCCCGTCCTGCCGTCGATCGACGGCAGGATCCGGTGCAGCAGCAGGGCACCGGCGCCGACACACAGGGTGGTCACCACGGCACCGCCACGTGCCAGGAACTGCTCGGACACCGTGGAATCCCAGGCCGTGACTCTTTCGCTAATCCCCCGCGGCCGTATCGACGTCCGGCCCGGGGCCAGGCTGGTATCCGCAGCCGAAGAACACGAACTCACCGGGCTGGACGCGTACTTCGGTGCGGTCCCAGCGGTAGATGCCGCTCTGCTCGCCCTCGTAGGTGAAGGTCTCCCCGGCCTCGATGGTGACAACCGGGTCCTCCGTCGTCTCGCCGAAGGAGTTCCACACACCGTCGTCCAGGAATCCGTCGGCGAACCAGCGCTGCTGGAGCTGAGCGCGAACGCCGTACGAGGACGTATTGCGCACCTTCACCGTGTACGAGGCGGTGTGAAGAAATTCGTCGTCCGACCGTTCGCCGACCGAGGCCGTCATCTTCAGGGCGGTGGCCGCCGGACAGTCCTCCCTCTGCTGGGTGGGCACCGGCTTGCTGTAGACGCCGTCGGTCACCGCGGCCGTCTGGTCCGGACAGTAGAAGGTGACCGCCTCGACGATGAACGCGGCCTGGTCGATCGGATCGGTGAGGGGCAGCCCGACGGCGTCGGGCACATCGTTCATGTCCGTGCCGTCGGCAAGGGCACCGCAGACGGCTCTCGCGTCCTTGACCACGGCCGCGCGGAAGTCCGAGACATCGCTCCCGCCGGGTGCCGACGACATGACGCCGTACGACACGGTGCCACTCGGCCACGTGGTGAACCGCGCGACATCACCGACGAACGCCGTATCGCGGGCCGAAGGGGAACTGAACTCAGGAACAGCGGCATACGGCGGTCCGTCGTCAGGGGAGGACGAGCGACTGGACGCGGACTTCTCGGGTGTGACGGATACCGACTTGTGCTTGTCGGACACCGGCTTGCGCTCGTCGTCACCCGCCTGTCGCGCGACGACGACGGTGACGCCCACGACCAACGCGAGAAGAGCCGCCACGACCCCTGGGATCCGCCACCGCGAGGCCTTGGCGGCGGTTCCGGGCGTGGCCACGCCCGGAACAGGGTGAGGCTGTCCGCCCTCGTTCGTTCTGGGTGGCGTATCAGGCATGATCCGGGGTCCCCCATCACCCTCATGGCCATATCCGGCCGAAGGCGATCACTCTACGAGGTCAGCAGATCCCGCACCCCGGCGTTACGACAAGCACCACCACAGGTCAGAGGGCTTCCTTCGACGGAGTCACCGGCTGTCCTGCCCTGCGCACCGGCGGCAGGGTGCTCCACGGGAAGTTGATCCACTCGTCCGTGCGCTTCCACACGTACTCGCACTTCACCAGCGACTGGGTCTTCTCGTAGATCACGGCGCTGCGGACCTCGGCGACGGCGTCGACGCAGAAGTCGTGCACGAGCTTGAGCGTCTTGCCCGTGTCGGCGACGTCGTCGGTGATCAGGACCTTCTTGTCGGAGAAGTCGATCGCGTTGGGGACCGGAGCGAGCATCACCGGCATCTCCAGCGTCGTCCCCACCCCGGTGTAGAACTCCACATTCACGAGGTGGATGTTCTTGCAGTCGAGGGCGTAGGCGAGCCCGCCCGCGACGAAGACGCCGCCACGGGCGATGGAGAGCACGATGTCGGGCTCGTACCCGTCGTCGGCGATGGTCTGGGCGAGTTCGCGTACGGCGACGCCGAACCCTTCGTAGCTGAGGTTCTCGCGCACGGAAGACATGCTCCTCGACTCAGACCTGGGTGCGGTGGAAGTTCAGGAAGGACCGCGAGGCGGTCGGACCGCGCTGACCCTGGTACCGGGAGCCGTACCGGTCGCTGCCGTACGGGAACTCGGCCGGCGAGCTGAGCCGGAACATGCACAACTGGCCGATCTTCATCCCCGGCCACAGCTTGATGGGCAGCGTCGCGAGGTTGGACAGCTCGAGGGTGACGTGCCCGGAGAACCCGGGGTCGATGAACCCGGCGGTGGAGTGGGTGACCAGCCCCAGCCGTCCCAGCGAGCTCTTGCCCTCCAGCCGCGACGCGAGGTCGTCGGGCAGCGAGATGACCTCGTACGTACTGGCGAGGACGAACTCTCCGGGGTGGAGGATGAACGGCTCGTCACCCTCGGGCTCGACGAGCCGCGTGAGGTCCGCCTGCTCGACCGAGGGGTCGATGTGGGGGTAGCGGTGATTCTCGAACACCCGGAAGTAGCGGTCGAGCCGCACGTCGATGCTCGACGGCTGCACCATGAATTCGTCGTAGGGATCGATCCGGACCCGCCCGGCGTCGATCTCGGCCCGGATGTCCTTGTCTGAGAGAAGCACGCCCTGAGGATACGCAAGGCGCGCGGAGCCACCACAATCGCGGCGGCACCGCGCGCCCGTCCTACTCCGTCACTGCGACGGCGCCACTGTTCCGGCGCCCCTGTTTCTCCACCACTGCTCCGGCGCCCAGCTACTGCGCCCACTGCTCCGTCACTGCTTCTCCAAGGCCACCGACACCGGGACCGGCACCACACTGCGGAGCCGGGCACAGCGTGGACACCGGAGCAGCCGGCCGGGGCCGAGACGCTCGGCCTGCTGCATCGGGAACGAAGCGGTGCTGAACACGTGCCCCTCGGCACAACGGACGACGGTGCGCTCCATCAAGTCCCAGAGTCCCTTCCCCAAGAGCCGCGTCAGGCTGATGCCCTGACAACGAAAGCCACATTACGGGATGAAAGGGACGGCTCTCCAGGCGGCACTCCGATCCCGCCCGGACCCTCTTCAAGGCCACCACCGTACGCCCCAACTCCGGCCGCCCGCAGCCGCATCCACCCTCCGAAACGCGAGCGGGCCCCGCGGCTTCGACGCCGGGAGCCGGGCATGAGGTAGAGTGAGCGAGCATTCGGCACCGGCCCAACCGGCGTCTTACGCGGGTGTAGTTTAGTGGTAGAACATCAGCTTCCCAAGCTGAGAGTGCGAGTTCGATTCTCGTCACCCGCTCCATGTGAAACCCCCAGGTCGATGACCCGGGGGTTCTTTGTTGCCCAAACCAATGAGCGGGGCGCGCACCGCAACCGCACCATAAGGACCGGTCAACTGCCGGCGGGTCCTCTCGGTGGCCGGCCGCATGAGCGTCGTGGCGCCTGGGTGGCTCGAACAGCCGAGACACGCGTACGTGAACGCGTCCCGGCTGTCCCCAGCTTGTTTCGGGTTGCGACGGGCCGCAGGTCAGTTGGTGAAGTAGATGTACTTCCAGGAGCTGTAGGTGGTGGAGTTGACGTTGTCGCCGGAGGAGTCGTTGACGTAGGCCGACCGGACACGGACGCGGAGGCCCGCCTCGTCGGAGGCGCCGAGGTCGATGACGCTCTTGCCGTTGGTGCCCAGTTCGAAGAACTCCTCGTAACCGCGGTGCCACTGGCCCTGGACGTAGACGTCGATGTCCAGCCGGTGGTGGCGGCCCGTGTAGTAGCTCATCGTGGTGGTGAACAGCGGGCCGGTGTTCTTGCGGTACCAGTAGTACGTCGAGGAGTTCGCGCTGACCTTGCCCGTCTTGTAGTACTTCGCCAGAGAGGTGGAGACACTCACCTCGGCGTACGCGGTGACCTTGACCGACTTCGGGGCGGTGCGCGCGTCACCGGCGAAGACCGCGGTGACGGTGGTGTCCCGCTTCATGTCCACCACTGCGGAGACGTTTCCGCTGGAGTTGACGGTCGCCTTCTTCACCAGGACGTTGGGCTTGTCCGAGCCGTAGGGGTTGGCCCAGATCTCCACCGTGCGGTTCTTGTAGGTGGTGCCCAGGTGCGCGGTGAAGGTGACGTCCTTGCCGTACGAGTACACCTTGCCGTTGTTGTTCAGGCTCAGGGTGGTAGCGGTCCGGGAGACGGCCACCGTGTCGGAGCCCGAAGCCGCGGCACGGGTCGCGTCGCCCGCGTAGGAGACGGTGTACTTCACGTCGCCGCCGGCCGACGGGGTGTCGGTGAAGGAGAAGGTGCCGTCCGCCTTGGTCTTCACCGAGGCCAGCGCCTTGCCGGAGGGCGACTCCAGGTCCGTGCGCTTGACGGCGAGTGCCGTGCCGGCCGGCAGCGCTTCGGCGCTGACGACCTTGCCGGTGACGGTCAGCGACTTGGCACGGGTGGCCGTGGCGGGCGCGCTCACCGTCACCGTGGTGGCGCTGCGGGAGACGGCCACGGTCCGCGTGGCGGACGCCGGAGCGTGGCCGGAGTCGCCCGCGTAGGAGACGGTGTACTTCGCGTTGCCCTCGACGGGCGGGGTGTCGGTGAAGGAGAAGGCCCCGTCCTCGCCGGTCGTCACCGAGGCCAGGGCTTTACCCGACGGCGACTCCGCATCCGTACGCGTGACCGTCAGCGATGTCCCGGCCGGCAGCGGATCGCCGCCGCTGACCTTCCCGGTGACCGTCAGCGACTTGCCGGGGACGACCGAGGAAGGCGCGCTCACCGTCACGGTGGTGGCGCTGCGGGAGACGGCCACGGTCCGCGTGGCGGACGCCGGAGCGTGGCCGGAGTCGCCCGCGTAGGAGACGGTGTACTTCGCGTCGCCCTCGACCGACGGGGTGTCGGTGAAGGAGAACGACCCGTCCTCGCCGGTCGTCACCGGAGCCAGCGCCTTGCCCGACGGCGACTCCGCATCCGTACGCGTGACCGTCAGCGACGTCCCGGACGGCAGCGCGTCGCCACCGCTGACCTTCCCGGTGACCGTCAGCGGCTTGCCGGGGACGACCGTGGCGGGCGCGCTCACCGTCACCGTGGTGGCGGCCTTGGTCGGCGCGTTCAGCGTGTTGAGGCGGTACGTGCTGCCGCTGCCGGTGACCGCGAAGAGGTGGTCGCCGTCCGGCTCCCAGGCCAGACCGTCCGGAACGAGGGTGCCGGAGCCGGTGTCGGCGAAGTCGTACTTCCGGACCGGCTCGGTGGTACCGGGCTTGAAGATGTAGACGTCCGGCTCGTACAAGCCGTCGATGCCCGCGGCGACGGTGCCGTCCGCGGCGATGTCGACGGCGTTCGGGTAGGCGTCGGTCGGGTAGCTGCCGACTTCCTTCAGGTCGGTGGTGGACAGCACCTGGTGCCTGTAGGGCGAGCCGCTTGCCGTGACGACCTGGTCGCCGTCGGGGGTCACCGCGAGGTCGCGCAGGTTGCTGCCGGCCTGGCCCTGGGCCATGAGCTTGGGAGCGTCCGGGCCGGAGATGTCATAGGTCGCCACGGCGGCGGGGCTGATGCCCGGCTCGCCCGCGGCCAGCACACCGGGCGCGGCCGGGTTGGACGCCAGCCGGGGCGCGTAGTACCAGCGGCTGCCGCTGTCCTGGGCCACGGCGAGGACGGGTTCCGGGCCCGAGAGGTCGAGGGAGCCGATGTTCCCGTTGACCGCCGTGCCGTAGCCGAACCACAGCTTCCCGCCGGCGCGGGCGAGGGACACCGGGGCGTCGGCGCTGCCGGTCGAGTAGCGCGCGGACTCGGTGAGGGCGGCCGTGTCGATCGCCGCGATCTCGTCGCTGCCCGCGACGGCCACGTACAGGATCTGCGAGTCGGCCGAGAGTTCCAGGCCGTCTGCCTCCGGCAGCGAGCCGAGCGTCCCGACGACGTTGCCGCTGTAGTCGGTGGCGACGACCTTGCCGCCGGTCCGGTCGCTGACGAAGACGCGCTGGTGCACGCTGTCCACGACGACGTCGGCGACGGAGGCGACGGGCAGGAGGGCGTGGCCGTCGGCGTGGGCCGCCGTGGACCCGAGGCCCGTCAGCGCCACGGAACTGAAGAGGACGGCGAGTGCCGTCGCGGTCGAGATTCTGCGGTTGCGCAAGGTGGTTCAAACCCCCATGAGCCGTGGGAGGCCGCGCGTCACCGGAGTGGGAAGGCACCGGGCGCGGCATGTTTCGGATGCCTATGACACGGGTGTGACAACGGAGCCGCCGGAATGGTTGTGCGCGGGAAGTGCAGATTCCGGGGGCGGGGGGAACCCCGGGCGGCCGGGTGGCCCGGGGCTCTTCCCACCGCGAAGTCCGTGCCTCTCCGGCTCGGTTGGTGAAGTTCACAGGGCCGGCATCGTGCGCCCCCAGTGCGTTCCGTCGCAGGGGAAGGTGACCGGCCACGGCAGCTTCGGCCGCACCACCGAGACCGTCGCCGCCCTGGCCTTCGGCCCGAGGACGAGGAAGCCCTTCGTGGACGTGAACATCGACCAGAAGATCTCCGTATGGCCAGCAGGAGCATCCGCGACGAGCAGCAGAGCGGCGCCGGCCGGGCCCACGCAGAACTGAGTCAGCCCGGGCGTGACTCTTCTCAAGCACCTTTGGGGCGTGGGGAGTTCGCGACAGCAGCAGCTGTTCGCCCCGGTTACGCTCCCACCTTGCCGTGTCCGCTGCCACTCGCGGCCGGGTCGCACCATTTGCCGAGTTCTTGGAGGTTCGATGAAGTCCGTCATCCGGAAAGCCGCAGGCTTCGCGGGGGTTGCCGTGGCGGTCGCGGCCATGTCCGTGACCGGCGCGTCCGCAGCCCACGCGGAGTCCCCCACCCATGGCTGCCCGTACCCCTGGGTCTGTTTCTACGTGGACAACGCCGCCTTGAACGCGGGCACGCCGCTCTCGAAGTATCAGGACGTCACCAGTGGCTATCAGGCGGTCACGCCGCGGCCGCACTACGGGGTCGTGAACACCCGGAATGACGACGTGGTGTACCTGCGGCTCCAGAGCGGCGGCTCGATCTGCCTTCCGCCGAACAACTCAACCGTGTTCGCCGGCTCCGCCGTCGTCACCGGAATAAGGATTTCCAGCAGCTCCACGTGCTGAATCCGCTGGAACGGTCGGCGGCCGCGCGTGATCACGCCCGTCGCCGGCCGACGGACAGGGCTGCGTCGCTCTCGCGGATGCGACCGGTTCGATCACGGGATGCTCAGAGCAGCGGTACGGCGTCGGACGTACGGCTCCACGCTTCGAGCCGAGTGCGCCGAGTGTGCCGGGTCCGGCCTGCGGAGGTACCGTTCCGGATCCCGCCGCTCGCCCGAGTGCAGACCGCCGGCTGTTCCTCCCCTGCGCAGCGCGTCGGCAGAGGCGAGGCAGAAACGTGTAGAAGCGGTCGGGAAGGAACGCGGCGTCCGCGACGATCATCGCTCCGGAGAAGAGAGGCAGCCCCATCAGCACCGCGATGCCGATGTGCATGCCCAGCAGCATGACCAGCACGGGGTACTTGAGCCTGCCGAAGAGCACGAACGGGAAGGCCACCTGCAAGAGCACGGTCAGATAGCCCGCGATCGCGACCAGAAGCGTGTACTCGTCCACCACGTGGGAGAGCGCGGGCCAGGGCCGGAAGAGCTCGAGGTTCAGGACGTAGTGGAGAGCGGTGCCACCGCCCCAGGAAGCGCCCTGGACCTTGTACAGGCCGGCTGATCCATAGAGAAAACAGACCTGTGCCGCGATGACGAACATGCCGCAGTTGTGCACCACGGTGATCAAGGTGGTGCGGGACTCGTGGAGTTGCCGCGCGAGGAGGCTCCCCGCTGGTTCCGGCACGTTGTCCGTGCGGGGCGCCTTCAGCCGGGCTCTGCGCGCGTCCAGGGACCAGCGCCGGCCGCACGCGGTGAGGACGAGGTAGATGGCCATCAGCAGGACCAGATTGTCGCCCCCGTCCGTCATGAAGATCGCGCGGGCATGGAACGAGCACACCACGACGGCGAAGAGGACGGACATGACCCGGGTTCGCCAGCCCAGCAGGAACAGCGCGGACGTGACGAGGGCGAACACGTAGCAGAGCTCGAAGTAGGCGCGGCTGTCGGACAGGGTCAGGATGCTCATCCACCCCGTCTGCTCGAAGAGCTGCTGTGCCAGGGCGGGCGTCCACGGCGAGTCGGGGCCCCAGATCTCGGCACGGTGCGGGAACTCACGCAGCAGAAAGATCAGGTAGAGCAGCCCGTAGCCGATACGCAGCACCGACGCGGCGTACAGGGACACCGGCCGGCCGGTCAGGAGGTGCCACGCGGTGCTGATCCGGTCGGCGAGCCACCGCTCGGCACCGAAGGCCGCGGCCTTCCGCGTCTCACTTTGCATGGCGGGTCACCTTCCACCAGGGCAGGAGCCGGTTCTCGGCCGGCGTCGCCGGACGATCGCCGACCGCGGCGCCGGGCGCGGCGATGGGCAGGGTGACGACGCGGAGCTGAATGAAGTCGAAGGTGCCGCCCCTGCGGTCGGCGACGCGGTCCGCGGCGATGTTGCTCAGGTACTTCCGCATCATCAGGCCTCGTTCCGTGCGGGCCTTGTCGTCGCCTCCGTGCGAGTCGACGTAGCCGGCCCAGGCACGGCGCAACATGTTCTGCGCCGTGTGGCTCGGGAACACGTGATGCTCGACCGCGGAACTGTCCACGGCGCTCAGGTCGAACCAGGGGCTCACCTGGACCGGTCCGTCGCGTTCGGTGTGTGCGGTTCTCACCAGAATCTGCCGGTTGACGGATTCGGGGTCCGGGGCGAAAAGCCGCCAATTCTGTTCGAAGAAGGGGAACACCCATGCATTGATCTGCGGGCTGTATCGCTTGGACAGGGTGTTCGCCGGCGCCACATGAAGGAATACGAGAACCACGTGGACGACACTCGTCGCCAGGCACAGAACGACGGTCATGCGCAGCCCGGCTCTCAGCGCACGGACACTTTTCGGCAATGTGGTCGTCGCGGCCGTGACGTCAGGACGTTCCCGCACGACCGGACCTGATTCGGAGTGCTGAACTTCCTTCACATCCGCTGAGTCAATTCCGCTCGACACCGCGCACCCTGTCTTTCTCATTTCACCTGCTCGCTCCGCGTGCCGCGCCGACTGCCACCGACGGCGCGCGGCGGACTCGATGAGAATCCCGCCGCGCGCCGTCATCCGGTGAGCGGGCTGAGCGCGGTGCGCTGCCTAGCCCTCGTAGCTCTTGGAGTGGTTGTCGCCCTCGTAGCCCGTGGGCACGTCGTCGTAGCCGTAGTCCTCGTCAGGCTGCTTGCCGTGGTCCGGCTTGCCGTGGCCACCGTGGTCGGGCTTGCCATGACCGCCCTGGTCGGGCTTGCCATGACCGCCCTGGTCCGGCTTGCCATGACCGCCCTGGTCCGGCTTGCCATGACCGCCCTGGTCCGGCTTGCCATGACCGCCCTGGTCCGGCTTGCCATGACCGCCCTGGTCCGGCTTGCCATGACCGCCCTGGTCCGGCTTGCCATGACCGCCCTGGTGCGGCTTGCCCGGCGGGTAGCCGGGTCCGCCGGTGGTGTTCCCGGCGGTGTTGCCCACGGTGTTCCCGCCCGTGGTGTTCCCGGCCGTGTTGCCCGCGGTGTTTCCGGCTGTGTTGCCCGCGGTGATTCCGGACGTGTTGCCCTCGATGTTGCCCGAGGTGCCGCCCGTCGAGACGAGGGGGCCGCCCAGGAGGCCACCGGTGACGAGGCCACCACTGACGAGGCCGCCACCGAGGAGCCCCCCACCGGTGGTCGTGCCCGCGGTGGTTCCGGTCGTCGTGCCGGTGGTGGTTCCCGCCGTCGTTCCACCAGTGGTGGGGGACGCGCACGGGCCGAGGAAGATCCTGTTGTTGTTGAGGGTCACAGAGGCTGTCTGGGTCAGCAACCGGCCCTCGATGTTCGCCCCCTGGTTCGCGCCGATCGCGGTCCTGGCCATGAGAGTGCCCACGAAGCTGGAGGTGACGCCGAGCGTCGCCGATGCGCCGATCTGCCAGAACACGTTGCACGCCGAGGCGCCGTTGGTGAGGAGAATCCGGCTGGAGGTCGCCGTCGTCAGGGATTCAGGAATCTGGAACACCCAGACCGCGTCGGAGCTGCCCTGGCCGTCCAGGATCAGGTCGCCGGTGATGCCGACACCGGCGGTGGCGTGGTAGACGCCGGGAAGCAGCGCCGGGCCTCCGCCGATTCCCGCCGGAAGCGCGAAGTCCTGCGCCTGACCGGCGGCGTTGTTGTACGCCACGAGCAGGTCGGACTTGGCCTGGAGGGCCGCGGCGTCCGCCGCGTGCACGGCACCTCCCACCAGCCCGGGCGGGAATCCGGTGATGGCCGGATTCGGGTGTGTCCCGAGGTCGTGGGCGAGCACCGAGTTGCCGGTGTTGGTGACTCCTTGACCCGCCAGAACGGAGTAGCTGGCGGCTGTGCCCAGCGGTACGGGCAAGGCGATCGCCGACGCCGCAGTCGGCGTCAGGAAAACCATCGCAGCGGAGACTGTCACGGCGAGGGCCGAGGCCAGCAAGCCGGACAAAGTCCGGCGATGAGCTGCTTGGGGGATCTTCAGTTTCATCGAGGCCATTCCTGTGGGGGGCCGTGGCGAACCGGGCCCTACCGATCACCCGGTAAGCCTTGGTGTTGCTGCCGCCGCATATTACGCAGAAATATCTCGCGCCGAATCAAGCGGGAGCGGGGAGGAACGCCGACCATTCGATCGGCGCACAGCGCCACGGAAATACTCTTATTGCATTTCCGGCCATCGCTATTCCACCGAATGGGGAGGGTCGTCGACGACGCGATAAAACGCAGCCAGACACCGCGCAGATGATTCGCCGGTCAGGCCGTTGGATGCGGTTTTCGTGCGTGAGGGCGGGTGCCGTGCAGGCTTGAGGCGGCCACCACGACGACCGCGAGCGAGCCCGGCTCCGCGAAGTCGCGCCCCGCGCGTACTGTCCCTCGCCGGCACAACCCTCGGTGCCCTCCGGATGTCCCACAGGTGAACTCCACACCTCGGACACCCTGGAGCCCCCGTGCGCACACGGATACGGACGTACGCCACAGCTGCCGCCGTCGTCGCCGCGGCCACCGCCGGGCTGACCCTTCCGGCCTCGGCCGCCGCTCCCGCGCGGACCGCGAGCGACTTCAACGCCGACGGGTACGCGGACCTCGCCGTCGGCGTACCCGACGGCACGGTCGACGGCAAGGCGAAGGCCGGCTACGTCAACATCGTCTGGGGCGGCCCGAAGGGAATCGGTGCACACGGCAGCATCCGCGTCAGCCAGGCCACTCCCGAGGTGCCCGGCACCCCCGAGACGGGCGACCGCTTCGGCGCGTCCGTGGCCCTGGTGGACACCAGCGGCGACGGCGTCGCGGAACTCCTCGTCGGCGCCCCGGCGAGGACGTCACCGGCCGCGGCACGGACGCCGGCTCGGTCGTCGCGGTGGGCGGCGCCAGGGGCGGTCCGGGCCCGGGCTCCGTCGTCCTCAACGGCCCCTCCGCGTCCGCAGCGTTCGGCCTGGCGGTCGCCTCGGCCGACCTGACCGGCGACGGCAGCAGGGACATCGTGATCGGCGGCAAGGACAAGGTCGTCCTGCGCACCGCCGACGGCATCCACACCACCGTCGTCACCGCCCCCATGGGCGGCCACGCCCCCGTCCTCGCCGTCGGCGACTTCACCGAGGACGGCACGGCGGACCTGGCCGTCGGGTACTGGACGAAGACGCCCTTCACCCAGTCGCACGTACGCCTGTGGGCCTGGGACGCGACCGAGCAGGCCATGGTCAACACCTGGAACACCGACAACGCCGGCGTCTCCGCCCTCGCCGCGGGCGACTTCGACGGCGACGGCCACGACGACCTGGCCCTCGGCGAATGCCGGGAGATCGCCGACGAGAACATCGACGACCCGTGCGGCCCCGAGGAGACCGCCAAGGGCGGCGGCATCCACGTCCACTACGGCAACGCCACGCCCGGCAGCTTCGGGCACCGGCAGCAGACCCTCAACCAGGACACGGTCGGCGTGATGGGCGTCGCGGAGACCGGTGACCGCTTCGGCGCCGCCCTCGCCGTCGCCGACGTCAACGACGACGGCCGCGACGATCTGATCGCCGGCGCCCCCGGCGAGGCGATCGGCACCCGCGCCGGCGCCGGCGCCGCGACCCTCCTGTTCGGCGGCCCGACCGGCCTCGTCGACGCGTGGGGCGAGGGCCACTCCGTCGGGTACCAGCAGGACACCCCGCGCGTGCCGGGCGTCGCCGAGGCCGCCGACGCCTTCGGCGCCGCCGTCGCCACCGGCGACTACGACCACGACGGCAGGGCGGACATGGCGGTCGGCTCCCCGGGCGAGAACGCCGGCTCGGGCGGCGTGTGGCTGCTGCCCCGGGCGAGCGTCAACGGCTCCTCCGCCTTCACACCCGCCAAGCTGGGCCTGCCCTCCCCGTCGAGCGCACTCGCGTACGGCAGGTACCTCAGCAGCCAGTGACGGCCACCGGCAGGACCGGACGGAAAGTATGGAGACGAAACAGGGCGGGACGGAACGGGGCGGGACGGAACAGGTCGACAGGCAGACCATCGTCCACGGCGGCAGCCGAATGACCGGACCTCCGCCAGCCCGGCGGCGGTGAGGCCCACCGCTCCGTGACGCCCGGTTTCCCGTCGGGCGCCCCCTGAAGTCCCCCGTCGGCCACTCCGTCCGCGGCGTCCGTCCGGCCCTGGTGCGCGGGGCCGTTCGGCCCTATCCGGCCCGGTCGGCGCAATGATCTTCTGGCGCCGCGGCCGGGTGCCCCGCCTCCGTACAACTCCCGTTCCCCCGTACGGGAAAGGGGCCGGAGCACTCGGCACGCGCCATGAACGGCTCCGGCCGGTGCGGGCGGGGACCGGCCCGTACAGGTTTCCGGCGACCGGTCGGTCCTCAGGGAGGCTCAGTTGCGGCGTGGCATCGGCACGATCTTCATGGTGTTGGCGATCGTCGGCACGATCGGCTCACTCGCCTACCCGGTGTTCCACTCGTACCCTCACCGCTTCGAGACCCCGCCTCCGCCGCCACGGCGGCGGAGGGGCAGGGGTGGGTGCCCGTCCGGCTCGGCGCGGCGCGCCGGGTGCCGGTCACCTGTTCAGCCTTGGCGCGTTGCCCGGGGTCCGGGCGGCCTGTCGGCGCTCCCGCCGCCCGGCGCCACCTGCGGACAGGACACCCCGCCCTTCGCGGCGACGACGGCCACGCCGACCCGGACCACCGCGGACTCCGCGGCTCCCGGGCGCCTGTGACCAGGGCCGCACGGGCGGCTCAGCGCGCGACCGAGCAGTTCCTCCAGGCGGCGGCCAGGGTGTCGGGAATCGCCGGGATGTCTCCGCAGCCGTGCGGCCCGGCGGGGAAGCCGTCGCTCCCGACCAGGATCCAGCCGCCGCCGGAGTCGCGGAAGTACTTGGTGGCACTGCCCTCGTCCTGCATGCCCACGAGTTCCTCGTACGTCGCGCCGTCGAAGGGCTGGAAGCGGGTGGCGGCGTAACGGACGGTGCCGCACTGGCCGTAGAAGAAGCCGTGCGGCACCGGCTCGATGTGCGCGAAGTGGACTGTCTGCCGGTACGCCCGGGTCACGGCGGCCTTCACCTCGCCGCCCGCGGCCAGGTTGCGGCAGCCGGGGACGGCCGTGGGGGCGTGGCTGGTCGCGGCGGGAGCAGCTGGAGTGGCCCGGACCGGGGTGGCGGAGACATGCGACGGTGTGGGCGTGCCGGCAGAACTCGACGGAGGTGTCGTGGCCGGGGCCGAGCTGTCCGCCCGTACGGCCGCCGAGGCGGAGGCGCCCGGAGAGGAGGCGGCGGCGCCCGCGGCGGAACCGCCCGCCTCGTCCTGGCACCCCGTCAACAGCATGATTCCGCTTGCCAGCGCCATCACCGACGTACGTCTGAGACCGGGCATGACCCATCCTTTTCTCGACCGACGAAGTCACGGTCACGCCCCGCGTGACCTCGGCTTACGGCCACCGTGCACCCGGCCGTGAGCTCTGCCCCACAGGACAGCACGGGACGGCCCGGCAGTTGCAAAGAAGGGCATGCAGGACGGTCTCGATTCCGCATACGTGCCGTGTCGGCGCCGCCCCGCCGGTGACCACCACGACCGCCGCGCGACGCGGGGCCGGACCGGGCCGGGTCCGAGAGCGGGGGCGGGCCGAGGTCCGGGTGGACGCACGGCGGTCCGGCCGGCCGGCCTCGGCAGGAGCTGCGGGGCGGGTCTCGTCAGCCGTGCCGACGCGGATTCGGTTTTCGTCACATTTTCCGAACTGCGCCGCCCGATCCCCGGGCAGAAACGCTGCGACCCGGGCGGGCCAATATCTGTGGCGGCGACGTAAGAAATCGACGCCAGGCGCGATGAGGATTTCTTGATCGACAGGCGGAGTGAGATTTCCGGCCACGCACAATCGATCGTGCCGTGCTACTGTCGATAGCAGTTGCAGTTGTGGTTCCCAAAAACTTGTGAGCATCCACCCTGTTCTTGCAGGGTGGTGTTCTTTTGTATCCGGTCATTTCCGGCGGGGCAATCATCACGGCGACGCGGAGTCCGCACAGTGCGGATCCCGAGCACCGTCCCGAAGGAGAATTGACATGGCTACAGGCACCGTGAAGTGGTTCAACGCGGAAAAGGGCTTCGGCTTCATCGAGCAGGACGGCGGCGGCGCCGACGTCTTCGCCCACTACTCGAACATCGCCAGCTCCGGCTTCCGTGAGCTCCAGGAAGGCCAGAAGGTCTCCTTCGACATCGCGCAGGGCCAGAAGGGCCCGACGGCGGAGAACATCGTTTCCGCCTGACGCTGACACGCACGGCGCAGCTGGGGCCCGCACCTTGGGGTGCGGGCCCCGGCTCGCCGCGTTTTCGGCGCACGGCGCAGACGTCCCGGCAGTCCGCGGTGAGTTCGACCCGCGACCGCGCTTCCGGGTTTCAGGGTGACCTTTCCGGTTCTTTTCCTGACCTCCTGCCGCCGACGCCGCTCCAGATCCACTCCCGGTCCACGCCTGATCTGCTCCTGAGCCACGCCCGGTCCGATCCTGGCCCCCTGCTCCACGTCCGGCCTGTTCCCGCTCCTGGCCTGCTCCGGTCCTGCGTACGACCCCCCATTCCGCTTCACCCCCGTCATTGCTCATCATTCCGGGATATCGCCGTTTCTCAGGCACCACATCCCGCGAGAATTCTTCACCGATCCGATTCGGTGCTGAATTTCATTCGGCTCGTTCTCGCGATTCTCTGCGCTGCTCATTCGCTGCGGGAATTCCTTGATACGCGCCCGGTCAAGGAAGGTTCCGCATGAACCGCACGCGCTCGAACGATCGCTTCACCCGCACCCGCACAGAGGGCGCCGGCGCCAAAAGGGGCGGCAGCCGCTTCGGTGCCGCTTCCACCGGCCGGTCCGGCGCTCCCAGCCGGTCCAAGGGCTACGGACGCCAGCAGTCCTCTCCGCAAGGCGAGTTCGCACTGCCGGTGACGACCACGCCCGCTCTGCCGGCCGTGGAGGCGTTCGCCGATCTCGCCCTGCCGGAGCCGTTGCTCGCGGCGCTCGGCCACGAGGGCGTGTCCGTCCCCTTCCCGATCCAGGCGGCGACCCTGCCGAACACCCTGGCGGGCCGTGACGTACTCGGCCGGGGCCGCACCGGCTCGGGCAAGACCCTGGCCTTCGGCCTCGCGCTGCTGGCCCGTACCGCCGGGCAGCGCGCCGAACCCCGCCAGCCGCTGGCCCTGGTCCTCGTGCCGACCCGGGAGCTGGCCCAGCAGGTCACCGACGCGCTCACCCCGTACGCCCGTTCCTTGCGGCTGCGGATGACCACCGTGGTCGGCGGGATGTCGATCGGCCGGCAGGCCGGTGCCCTGCGCGGCGGGGCGGAAGTCGTCGTCGCGACCCCGGGCAGGCTCAAGGACCTCATCGAGCGGGGCGACTGCCGGCTGAACCAGGTCGCCATCACCGTCCTCGACGAGGCCGACCAGATGGCCGACATGGGCTTCATGCCGCAGGTCACGGCGCTGCTCGACCAGGTGCGTCCGGAGGGGCAGCGGATGCTCTTCTCCGCCACCCTGGACCGCAATGTCGATCTGCTGGTCCGCCGCTACCTGACCGACCCGGTGGTCCACTCCGTCGACCCGTCCGCGGGCGCGGTCACCACGATGGAGCACCACGTCCTCCACGTGCACGCGGCGGACAAGCACCGGACGACCACCGAGATCGCGGCACGTGACGGCCGGGTGATCATGTTCCTGGACACCAAGCACGCGGTGGACCGGCTGACCGAGCACCTGCTGAACAGCGGCGTCCGCGCCGCGTCCCTGCACGGCGGCAAGTCCCAGCCGCAGCGCACGCGGACCCTGTCGCAGTTCAAGACCGGGCATGTGACCGTCCTGGTGGCGACCAATGTCGCGGCCCGCGGCATCCACGTCGACCAGCTGGACCTCGTGGTCAACGTCGATCCCCCGAGCGACCCCAAGGACTACCTGCACCGCGGCGGCCGTACGGCCCGTGCCGGCGAGTCCGGCAGCGTCGTGACCCTGGTGACGCCCAACCAGCGCCGCGACATGACCCGGCTGATGGCCGCCGCCGGCATCACCCCGCAGACCAGTCAAGTGCGTTCGGGTGAGGAAGAGTTGAGCCGCATCACGGGCGCCCAGGCCCCCTCGGGCGTGCCGGTCGTCATCCGCGCGCCGGTGTCGGAGCGTCCCCGCCGTGGTGCCTCCGCCTCCTCCCGGGGCCGGCGTGGCCGCCCCGGCCAGGGCCGGTCCACCGGTACCGCCGCGCACCGCACGCCCCAGCAGTAGTCCGGGACCCGGCAGTGGCCGGGGGCCCGGCAGTGGCCGGGCCTCGGCCCGACGGCTCAGGCCCCCGGCACGCCGGTCGCCGGTCCCCTTCACCCGTGGCCGGTGAGCCGGGACCGGCGACCGGTCGCCGCACTCTCCACCGCACTCACCCCGCAGGAGACACCCTTTGACGCTCGTTCAGATGCAGCCGTTTTCCGCGGGACCCGTCCCGGCCGTCGCCGTCGACCTGAGGGACGCGTCCGGGCCCCGGGTGCGTGGCGACATGACCGTCGAGGTGGCCCTGTCCATCATGGCGGGCGCCGGTGTCGGGTATCTCCTCGTCTGCGACGAGGACGACCAGTGCACGGACTCGGTCACCGCGGCCCAGCTCGCCGCCGTCCGCGCCGGCTCCGCGTACTCGGACCGGATCCGCGTACGTGATGTCCTCGGCCTCCGCCGTACCACGGGCGCTCTCGCCCTCTCCCGCTGAGCGTCCCGCCGTCCCCGGCCGCTCGGCCCCGGACCCGCTCGGCCCGTTCTCCCGCTACCTGTGAGGCAACATGCGCTGTGTCATCGCCCGCTTCCCGTTCGACCTCTCCAAGAGTGGAGTGCTCGAATCGATGAAGGGGATCAAGCCCGAGCCCATCACGGGTGAGTCCGTGATCATCGGCCGCTGCCACTATCCCGTCAAGCAGGTGGGCGAGGTCATCACCCGCCAGGACCGCCGCGACTTCACGAGCGGGGAAGTGACCCGGGCCATGGCCCGTCTCGGCTTCACCTGCCGCACCCCGGAGGCGGCCGCGCCCCCGCGCGCGCTCAGCCCGCTCCAGAACGCCTCGGCGCTGCTCGGCAGCCCCGAACCGCTCGAACTCTGAGGACGTCCGCCGAGATCAGGACACCATGAGGGCCCCGCCGACACAGGTCGGCGGGGCCCTCATCGCGTGTCACCGGGCGAAGCCCTCCTGGCGTGTCACTGGTCGGAGTACCTGAAGTCGCCCACGGTCCAGGCGCTGACGTCCTTGATCGCGACGCGGTACATCCCGCCGGTCTCGGGAATCCCGACACTGCCCTGAAGGATGCGGGCGAGATGGAAGTGCAGATGCGTCGGCGCCCCGGCACGGTCACCCCGCTCCGCCACGCGGCCGGGAGCGAAGACGTCGGAGAACGGGCCGAGGAGGTCCGAGTCCTTCAGGACCTCCGACACCCGCTCCCGCCACACCGCTTCGGGAGCCAGCCGGCCGGTGATCACGGCACCGCCGACGATCACGGTCAACGACATCTGAGTGCTGTGCCCGGACTCCACCATGGCGGAGATGTCAACGAGCAGCTCGTCAGGGTTCGACATGGAAACCCATTCTATTCAGCGCTCCCGCCGGTCGCTGCGTGCCGCAGAATTTCTACGCCACGAACCACGCGAAATCTACCTTTGCCACAGTAGACATCGACCGCCGGCGTGATTAGGGTTTCTTGTGCAGACATCGTCGAGCCGGCGGAGTTCGATACCGGTTCGAATGGGATCGATCCAGCGGAAGGACGGAGGAAGCAGACGCCATCAGGATCGCCCGGCCCGCGACGTGTCCGGGCCCGGGTGCCGCAAGAGCCCGGAATGGAAGGTGGTTCCAGGTCACGCCTACGCGATCCCCGCTCACCCGCCCGTCGCTCGGGCCCGGTAGCGGAAACAGACGGTCGGCTCCGCAGTAGAGCCGGCAGATGGTGTTCAATTTCCTTCGGGGCCCTGGTGCCGTACGGCACCAGGGCCCCTCGACGCGTGCCATAACGAGGTGAAATGACAGCGGACACTCCACTCAGTGGTCGTCTCGACGACGACGACTACCCCGCGTACACGATGGGCAGGGCGGCCGAGATGCTCGGCACCACGCCGGGCTTCCTCCGAGCCATCGGTGAGGCCCGCCTGATCACCCCGCTCCGCTCGGAGGGCGGGCACCGGCGCTACTCCCGCTACCAGCTGCGGATCGCCGCCCGAGCGCGGGAACTCGTCGACAACGGAACCCCGATCGAGGCCGCTTGCCGCATCGTCATCCTCGAGGACCAGCTCGAAGAGGCCCAGCGCATCAACGCCGAGTACCGGCGCGCCGCGCAAGCGGCACCGGACGGATCCGGCGTCGGCTGACCGCGCCCGCGGCCGGACCGGCCGCCCCGCCCGCGCGGCAATCGACGCACCCGGGCCGACACCCCGATCGGCATACGTCGGTCGAGTGCGCCCGCGACCCGGTCGGGGATCGCGTTGACACGGGGGGTCGCCCGGCGTTGACTGACAGCCGGTGTACAGCCCACGCCTCCGGTGACCGTGGCGGCCGTGATCACAGCGGTGACGCCCCCTTCCGGAACGCCCCGCCCGATCGTCACCACCCGATCGTCAGCACCGATCGGACACCACCGGTCGTCGCCACCGGATCGCCCTGCGCGCCCGGCCGGTACGACGTACAGGAAGTGGCCCCACGATGATGTACGACCAGACACGCGCCCAGCAGCCCCCGGACAAGCAGCCCGGGTCCGCCGGGCGCCGTACGCCGGGCCCGGAGCCACTGCTCGGGTCGGACGAGCGGGCCGAAGTCACCCGGCGCCTCAACCACGCCCTCAACACGTTCGCGAACAATCCGCGTGAGGCGCTGGAAGAGGCCGAGACGGCGTTCGACGAGGCCGCGGCCCAGCTCATGAGCGCCCTCACGGAACGCCGGCGCGCCCTGCACGAGGGCTGGCACGGCCAGGACCCCGAGACCCAGGCCGACGAACTCCGCCACGCGCTGCGGCAGTACCGCGAGATCACCCAGCGGCTGCTGCGCATGTGAGCACGCGCCGCCACGTCACCCCAGGTCTTACGGAGCCGTGACGTGATGGGCGCGGTGATGCCGCCGGACGGGGTGGCGGTTCTAGCGTTCGGGTCATGCGTGTACTGGTTACCGGCGGGGCCGGGTTCATCGGAGGTCATGTCGTCGCGGCGCTGCGCGCGCGGGGGCACGAGGCGGCCGTGTTCGACCTGCGGGACGGGCTCGACGTACGGGACGCCGGGGCGGTCGCGGGCGCGCTGGACGGCGTCGACGCGGTGTGCCACCAGGCCGCGATGGTGGGCCTCGGCGTCGGGTTCGGCGACGCGGTCGAATACGTCTCGCGCAACGACCTGGGTACGGCCGTGCTGCTCGCCGGGATGGCGGACGCGGGGGTACGGCGGCTCGTGCTCGCCGGCTCGATGGTCGTGTACGGGGAGGGGCGGTACGCGTGCGAGCGGCACGGGGTGACGCGGCCGGGGCCGCGGACCGTGGCCGATCTGGGCGCGGGACACTTCGAGCCGCGCTGCCCGCGCTGCGGAGCGGAGTTGACGCCGGGTCTGGTCGGCGAGGACGCGCCCGCCGACCCGCGCAACGTGTACGCGACGACCAAGCTGGCCCAGGAGCATCTCGCGGCGGTGTGGGCCCGGTCCACGGACGGCTCCGCGGTGTCGCTGCGCTATCACAACGTCTACGGTCCCGGGATGCCCCGCGACACCCCGTACGCGGGCGTCGCCTCCTTCTTCCGGTCCGCGCTCGCCCGCGGTGAGGCCCCGCGCGTCTTCGAGGACGGCGGACAACGGCGGGACTTCGTCCACGTGACGGACGTCGCCGCCGCCAACGTGGCGGCCCTGGAGGCGGGTTCACGGGAGGGCGCCCTCACCGTCTACAACACCGGCAGCGGCGAGCCTCGTACGGTCGGCGAGATGGCGCGGGCCCTGGCGGACGCGTACGGAGGACCCGGGCCGGTCGTGACCGGGGAGTACCGGCTGGGGGACGTACGGCACATCACCGCCGACTCGGCCCGGCTGCGGGCGGAACTGGGGTGGAAGGCGGAGACCGGATTCACCGAGGGGATGCGGGAGTTCGCGGCGGCACCGCTGCGCGGGGAGCGGGCCTGAGAGGGAGGACGGAGAGCAGAGCTCCCGGAACCGGACGGCCCGGCCGGCCGGGGCGAGCGGTCGGGGCCAACGAGGCCGGGGCGGGAGGCCGCGGCTCAGCGGCCGGGGCCAAGTGGGGCCAAGGCCCAGCGGCCGGGGTCAAGCGGGGCCGGGGCTCAGCGGCCGAGGCCACAAGGCCGGGCCGGGGAAGGCGAGGCCCACAAGCCCGGGCGGAGGCCGAGGCCCGCGAGACCGGGGCGGGAGGCGGCGGCTCGGCGGCCGGGGGCAAGTGGGGCCGGGGCAGAGGGGTAGGGGGTCTCACACTCTCGGCATCGGGAGGGTGACGGGGTAGGGGGGTCTCACACTCTCGGCATCGGGAGGGTGACCTCGAAGCGGCAGCCGCCGGGGACGTTGTGGACGGCGGCCCTGCCCTGGTGGGCCTCGACGATGCCACGGACGATGGCGAGGCCGAGCCCCGCTCCGGCGGGTGGCGTGCGGGCGTGGGTGCCGCGCCAGCCGGTGTCGAAGACACGCGGAAGGTCCTCCTCCGGAATGCCTCCGCAGCCGTCGGTGACGGACAGGACGACACCGAAGTCCGAGCGTTCCGCGGCGACCGCGACCGTGCCGTCGGCGGGCGTACGGCGGATGGCGTTGACGAGGAGATTGCCGAGCACACGGCTCATCTCCTTGCCGTCCACCTCGACGGGCACCTGCTCGACGCGGTCGCCGATCAGACGGACCCCGTGCTCGCGCGCCAGCGGATCGGCTCCCGCGAGGGCGTCGCCGACGAGGTCGTACACGGAGACACGGGACGGGGACAGGGCGAGGGCGCCCGCGTGGATGCGGGAGAGCTCGAAGAGGTCACCGACCATGTCGTTGAGGCGTTCCACCTCCGTACGGATCTGGCGCAGGTAGCGGTCCGGGTCGGCCGCCACACCGTCCTCCAGGGCCTCGGACATCGCGCGCAGCCCGGCGAGCGGGGTGCGCAGATCGTGCGAGATCCAGGCCACGAGTTCGCGGCGCGAGCTCTCCAGCGCACGCTCGCGGTCGCGGGACTCGGCCAGCTTGCGGCTGGTGATCGCCAACTCACGGCTCAGCGCGGAGAGTTCGGCGGTCGCCGGGCCTTCGGGAGCCGCGAAGTCGCCGCCGTCACCGAAGGACCGGGCGGCGAGGGTCAGCGCCCTGCTGCCGGCCACGACCCAGCGGCCCAGCAGGAGCGCGGTGGCCAGCGAGACGACGGCCGCCATGGCGACGACCGTCGTGACCACGCTCAGGTCGTGCGGGGACAGGAACATCGCCCACGCCACCGCCAGCGTGCCCGCGAGCATCGCGCAGACGGCCACGGCGGCGACGACCGCGAGGGAGGCGGTGAGCGAGCGGCGCCGGAGCAGCCGGAGCGCGCCCGCCCCGAGCAGCCCGGCCGCGGCGGCGCCCAGGAAGGCGAACAGGGCCATGACCAGGATGTCGTTCACGGGCGGGCCTTCTCCTCGGGCGCGGGGTGGGCGGGTCCGGCGGCGGGGCGGGACGCCGTCTCCGTGTCGTCGAAGCGATAGCCCACTCCCCACACGGTCTGGATCAGCCGGGGCCGGGCCGGGTCGTCCTCGACCTTGCCGCGCAGCCGGCGTACGTGGACGGTGACCGTCGACAGGTCGCCGAAGTCCCAGCCCCACACCTCACGCATCAGGTCCTCGCGGGCGTACGCCCGGCCGGGGTGCCGGAGGAAGAAGGCGAGGAGATCGAACTCGCGCAGGGTGAGGGCGAGTTCGGCGCCGTCCTTGGTCGCACGGCGGGCCGACGGGTCGACGGTGAGACCGGCGGCGTGGAGCGGGCGCGCAGTGGCGGCGGGCCGGGTCCTGCGCAGGACGGACTCGACGCGCAGGACCAGTTCGCGCGGGCTGAACGGCTTGGTGACGTAGTCGTCGGCGCCGACCTCCAGGCCGAGGATCCGGTCGTCCTCGTCGCCGCGCGCGGTGAGCATGATGACCGGCACGGGGCCGTCGGCGCGCAGCCGGCGGCACACCTCCAGGCCGTCCATGCCCGGCAGCATCAGGTCGAGAACGACCAGGTCGGGCCGGTGCGAGGCGGCACGGCCGAGCGCGGCGGGGCCGTCCGCGGCGCGGTCGACGAGATACCCGGCGCGGTCGAGGTATCCGGAGACGACCTCGGCCACGGTCGGGTCGTCGTCCACGACGAGGACCCGGGTGGCCTCCGCGTGAGCGAGCACGGAGGCCACCCCGTGAGTGCTCCCGGCAGTCCCTGGGTGAGGGTTCGACGCCGTCCCGGGGCGGAGGTCTGGCGCCGTCCTCGGGTGAGGGTTCGGGGCCGTCCCGGAGTGGAGGTCGGGCGCCGTCCCTGAGTGAGAGTTCGGGGCCGTCCCGGAGTGGAGGTCGGGCGCCGTCCCTGAGTGTGGGTTCGAGGCCGGCCTCGGGTCGGGATTCGACACGGTCCGCGCGTCAGGGTCGGACGCGGCCCCCGGGTGTGGACCCGCGGCGGATCCCGGCCCCCCGTTCACGCTCGGGGCAGGTCCGGCACCTGGGGATTCGTGCGGCTGATGCATGCGCCCAGCGTCCCACCCGGCCCGGTCCGGCGCGGCTCGTCGGCACCGACGTCCGAGTTTCGTAAGGACATGAAGTCCGGTATATCCCTTTCGCGTTCGTAGGGTGAAGCCCGTGACCACCTCTCCCGTAGCGGACCCGGACGTCGACCTGGTCCTCCCCTGTCTGAACGAGGCCGGCGCCCTGCCCTGGGTGCTCTCCCGGATCCCGCCCGGCTGGCGCGCGCTGGTCGTGGACAACGGCTCCACGGACGGCTCCGCGGAACTGGCCCGCGGGCTCGGCGCGACCGTCGTGCGCGAGGAACGGCGCGGGTTCGGCGCCGCCTGCCACGCCGGGCTGACCGCCGCCACCGCGGACATCGTCTGCTTCTGCGACTGCGACGGCTCCCTCGACCCGGCGCTGCTCCTGCCGTTCGTCGACGAGGTCCGGGCCGGCGAGGCCGACCTCGTGCTCGGCCGGCGCCGGCCGAGCGGGCACGGCGCCTGGCCCGCGCACGCCCGTGCGGGCAACATCGCGCTGGCCCGGATGCTCCGGCGCCGCACCGGCCTGCGCCTGCACGACCTCGGGCCGCTGCGCGCGGCCCGCCGCGAGGCGCTGCTCGGCCTCGGGCTCACCGACCGTCGCAGCGGCTATCCGCTCCAGATGGTCGTCCGCGCCGCCGACGCGGGCTGGCGCGTCGCCGAGCACGACGTGCCCTATCTGCCGCGCACCGGCGTCTCCAAGGTCACCGGCACCTGGCGCGGCACATGGCAGGCGGTACGGGACATGCGCCGCGTCCTGGCCGAACCGCCCACGCCCTCCGGAGCACGGGACGGGACAGCGGCCCAGCCCCAGGGCCAAGCCACGGCCCAGCCCCCGTCCCGAGGAGGATCCGTCCAGTGAGCGTCACCCTGCTCGTCATCGCCAAGGAACCGCGGCCGGGGCGGGTGAAGACCCGGCTCACGCCGCCGTTCACTCCCCAGGAGGCGGCGACGCTCGCCGAGGCGGCCCTCGTGGACACCCTGCGCACGGTGGCGGCGGCGCCCGCGCGGCGCCGGGTCCTCGTGCTCGACGGGGCGCCCGGCCCCTGGCTTCCGGCCGGCTTCGACGTCGTACGACAGTGCGCCGGCACGCTGGACGAGCGGCTGGCCGCGGCGTTCGCGGGCTGTGACGGGCCCGCGCTGCTCATCGGCATGGACACGCCCCAGGTGACGCCCGCCCTCCTCACGGTGGACTTCGCGGACTGCGAGGCGTACTTCGGACCGGCCGAGGACGGCGGCTTCTGGGCTCTGGGCCTCGCCGAACCCGACCCGGGGCTGCTGCGGGGCGTCCCGATGTCCACCCACACGACGGGTGCCGTGCAGCGGGAACGCCTCGTCGGGGCCGGGCTGCGGGTACGGGATCTGCCCCGTCTGCGGGACGTCGACACGGCCGCGGACGCGACGGCGGTCGCGGTGACCGCGCCCGAGGGGTTCTTCGCGGCGGAGCTGGGACGGCTCGGGGCGACGGCGGGACCGGGTGCCGTCCGAACTCCCCGGCCGTCCGAGGGCGAGGCGACCGGGCCCGTCCCGGGTCAGGCCCCCGAAGAAGCCGCGGGACCCACCTCGAGACCGACGGCCGGGCAGACCTCCGGATTCACCGCCGGACTCAACGCCGCGCAGGCCGCCGGACTCGGCACCGGCCCGGTCGCCGGGCGGCGGGGTGGCGGGCGATGAGCGGCACACCCGGGACGGCCCCACGAGGGGTGACCGATGCACGGAGTCCCGTGCTTACCGCGAGGGCCGCGGCAGCGAACAGGACGAGGACCGGGACCGGGACCGGGGCAGAGACGGGGACCAGGACCGGGTCCGGGACGGAGACGAGGGCCAGGACCGGAACCGAACCGGTGACCGGGGGCGGGACCCGCACCGGAGTCGGAGCCGAGAGCGGGGGCGGAAGCTGGGGCGCGGCCGGAGGCAGGGCCGGAAACGGGAGCGGGAGCGGGACCGGAAGCGCGGCCGGAGGCGGGAGCGGAACCGGAGGCGGGAGCGGAACCGGAGGCGGGAGCGGAGCCGGAAACGGGGACGCGGCCGGAAGCGGGAGCGGGGCCGGGGCAAGGGGCGAGCCGGCGGTCGCGCGTGGGGCGACCGTGCCTGCCGGGGGCGGTGCGCGGTCCTGGTCCGCCGATCCCTACGCCGACGCGCTGGGCGCCGGGCGGGGGCCGCTGTTTCTGCGGCGGACGGACGGCTGGCTGCTCCCCCTGGAGGTGGAGCGCTGGTGCGCACACGCCGACGCGGTGGACCTGCAGGTGCTCGCGTACTGCGAGGGCGCCGTGCTCGACGTGGGATGCGGACCGGGACGGCTGGTGGCGGAACTCGCCGCGCGAGGACGGCCCGCACTCGGCATCGACGTCAGCGAGGCCGCCGTCGCCCGCACCCTGCGACTCGGCGGGCAGGCGCTGCACCGGTCGGTCTTCGAGCCGCTCCCCGGTGAGGGCCGCTGGGGCACCGCCCTCCTCGTCGACGGCAACATCGGCATCGGCGGCGACCCCGCCGCCCTTCTCCGCCGCACGGCCCAGCTCCTCGCCCCGGGCGGTCTGCTGATCGCCGAGACCGTCGCGGGCGCGGACGTCGACGAGCGCGTCGACGTCCGCATCGTCCGCGCCGCGCACACCGACGACGACCGCGCGGCCGAGGCCGGCCACGAGGCCGACGCCCAGGGCCCGTCGGCCGACCGGGCCGCCTTCCCGTGGGCCCGGCTCGGCACCCCGGCCCTGCTCCGGCACGCGGCGCGCGCCGGATGGCGCGCGGACGCTCAGTGGGCGGCGGGCGGACGTTCCTTCGTGGCCCTGCGCAACGGCCCGGGACGGGACGCCCGGAGGGACCGCAGCAGGAGCACCAGCGCGGACCCGGCGAACAGCACCGCCGTGATCAGCAGCCAGCGGGCCAGGAACGTGTCGCCGGGCAGGGCGGCGGCCGACCGGTAGTGGTCGGCCACCTGTCCGCTGATCAGCGGGAACCACACCAGCAGCAGGAGGCCGGAGAGGGCCGCCGGCACCCGGACGTAGACCGTCCGGTCCCGGTGGCCGGCCGCGTCCAGCGACACCGCGACGGCCCGGTCCGCGCCGGCGTACAGCGGCACCAGCACCAGGTCGTGCAGCACCGCCGCGCCCACGAACCAGAGCGCCACCCCGAACCAGTCGTCCGCGAGCAGCCGCACCCCCGCGTAGGCGGCGAGCGCGAACGTGCAGGCCAGCAGCAGGAGTTGGAAGGGGCTGCCGATCAGGTCCCGGCCGAGGCGCCGCCGGGACGCCGGCCGCCGCGTCCCGGTCCGGTGTCGCCGTCCATTTCGTCGCATCACAGATCTCCGAACGTCATCCGGGCCACCCACTTGGTGTTCAGCACGCCGGGCGCGGCGGGGACGATGACCCGCGCCGGGTAGCCGTGATCGGGGGTCAGGGCCTCGCCGTTGACGAACAGGGCGAGCAGCGAACGCGGATCACGCACCTGGTTGTCGCGCAGGGCGGCCATCCGGAACGCCCCGTGCCGCTGCAAGGACTCGACGAGCACATCGGGGGCCGCGTCCTCCTCGTATCCGACGAGCCCCGCCAGGTCCCGCAGCCGTACCCCCCGCCACCACTGGTCGGACGTCGACCAGCCCTCGACGCAGGCGATGGGCAACGCCGAGCTGTGAAGGGGCAGTCGGCGCAGTTCGGTGCGGCTCAGCCGGACCGTCCGCCCCTTCCCCGTGACGACCAGGCGCCAGGCCTCGTCGCTCGTCTCCGTGGCGGTGATGCCGCGTGAGGCGGCCGTCTTGTTGATCTGGAAGCCGGCGGGTCCCGAACCCGGTTCGGCGCCGCCGTGCGGGGTCAGCAGCGCCGTCTCCCGCAGCGGCCCGTCGAAGCTCCGGCCCGCCGAGGTGGCGGCCAGGAGCAGGGATCCTCCTCCGACGAAGGCGAGGGCCCCGCGCCGCGAGACGGTGGGCGGCAGCGGGTCCGGGGACACCGACTCGTCCTCGGGTCGGGCCGGTTCCCCCTCGCCGGGCAGCCGGCCCGCCTCACCCGGCGGCGGGCTCGGACGGCGGACGTGGCGCAGATTGCGCAGGGCCGTCGGCACCCGCAGGACCGCGTGCGTCACGAAGGCCGCGATGAACACCCAGGCTCCGTAGAAGTGCAGCGTGTAGAAGGAGCCGGGGAAGATGTAGTCGAGCTGGATGTTGAGCACGCCGGTGACGAACTCGAAGAGGGCGCCCCCGACCAGCAGCAGCAGCGAGAGCCGTTCCAGGGCGTGCGCGAGCGAGCGGGCCGGCGGCAGCGCGAACAGCTTCGGCACGACCGACCACAGCTTGGCCAGCAGGACGGGGATCAGCGCGAGGCCGAGCGTGACGTGGACACCCTGGGTGAGGCGGTACAGCCAGGGCGGATCGGTAGGCCAGGAGAAGAGGTAGAACCCGAGAAGCCCCTTGTCGGGGGTCTTGTCGTTCACCGGCGAGAGGTTCGGGTTGTAGGCGGCGTACGACAGGAGCCCGGTCACGAACAGCACCGTGATCCCGACGAGCAGCACGACACCGAGCACGGAGGTGAACCAGGGGCCGCGCAGCGGGCTGCGCCAGAACGCGGGTGAGGAGGGAGACCGTGGCATGCCCCGACCGTAGGCCGGGGGCACCCCCCGAACGGGTTCTCAAACCATGACGAAACTCTGACGTCCACCTCAGTGGCGGCTCCTGCCCGAGCCCCCCGGCCTAGCGTGCGAGGGTGAACCGCGATCTCCCCCGCGATCTGCCTCGCGAGCACCCCAGAGACTCTCCCCGGGACGGGGCCCGGGCTCCTTCCCGGGCCCCGTCCCGGGCTCCTTCTCAGGGCCTACCGGGGGCTTCCTCCCGGGCCCTGTCGAAGATCCTTTCCCGGGCCCGCTCCCAGGCCCGTTCCCCGGACCTTTCCCGCGCGCTGCTGGGCGACCGGCACCGGGACATCCGCCGCGACCAGTCCGCGGCCCTGGCCGCCGCGCTGCTCGTCCTGACGGCGGCGGTCGTCGGCTATGCCATCGAGCACCGGGACGGCACCCTGTTCGTCAGCGCCGCGCCGCTGTACGGGCACTGGGGGCCGCATGTCGGGCCCGGCACCGCGGCCGCGATCGCCGTGGCCGTCGCCGTCGTGGCGTACGGGCCGCTCCTCGCCGCCCGGCTGTCCTGGCGACGGCTGCTGCCCGCCGTATGGGGCACGGCGACGGTGTGGACGTTCTCGCTCGCGCTGATCGACGGCTGGGAACGGGGCGTGGCCCGGCGTCTCACCACGCGCTACGAGTATCTCCAGGTCATCTCCCCGGTCGATCGCTTCCATGACATCCCGGCCGCCCTGCGGGACTTCACCCACCACATCCTGTTGCACTCCCCCGACCACTGGCCCCCGCACATCGCCGGACATCCGCCGGCGGCCACCCTCACCTTCGTCCTCCTCGACCGGATCGGGCTGGGCGGCGGGGCCTGGGCGGGCGTGTGGTGCGTCACCGTCGGGGCGACGGCGGCGGTGGCGGTGCTCGTCACCGTGCGCGTGCTCGCCGGGGAGGCCCTGGCCCGACGCACCGCGCCCTTCCTCGTCCTCGCCCCGGCGGCCGTGTGGATGGGCACCTCCGCGGACGGCTACTTCGCGGCGGTCGCCGCCTGGGCCCTCGCCCTGCTGGCCCTCGCGGTCACGGGACACCGGCCGCGGACGACCGGCCTCGCCTCCGGGCTCCTCCTCGGCCTCACCGCGTATCTCTCGTACGGGCTGACCCTGATCGCCGTGATCGCCGGCGCCGTTCTGCCGCTCGGACGCCGGTCCCGGCTCCGCCCGCTGCCGTACGTCCTGGCCGGACTCACCGTCGTACCGGTGGTGTTCACGCTGCTCGGCTTCAACTGGTGGGAGGCCTATCGCGTGTTGGTCACCCGCTACTACGAAGGGGCGGGCGGGATCCGGCCGTACGGCTACTGGGTGTGGGCGAATCTCGCCTGCACGGTGCTGATCGTGGGACCGGCGACCGTGGCGGGACTGCGGAGGGCGGGGGCGGCGGTCCTGCGCATCGGGGCGGGCCTCGCCCCCCGGAGTCGCACCGCGCGGGAACACCTTCCCGGGACCGAGCGCGAACACCCTCCCGGCACCGCGCAGGAACTCCTCCCCGGCACGGAGCCGGGCGCGGAGCCGGGCGCGGAGCCGGGCGCGGAGCCGGGCGCGGAGCCGGGCGCGGAGCCGGGCGCGGAGCCGGGCGCGGAGCCGGATTCCGGCGTGGCCGACGCAGGCGTTCGCCCCGCCCTTCACCCCGGCCTCGGCACCGCCCCCCGGCTCGCCGTCCTCGTCATCGCGGCCCTGCTCGCCCTGCTCGTTGCCGATCTCTCCGGCATGAGCAAGGCGGAGACCGAACGCATCTGGCTGCCGTTCGCGCTGTGGATGCTCCCGGCGGCGGCGTTCCTTCCCCGGCCGCGCGCCTGGCTCGTCGCCCAGGCCACGCTGGCCCTGCTCCTCAACCACCTTCTGCTGACGGGCTGGTGAGCGTGGGGCCGGCCCCGGGCGCTCCGGGCCGGCCCGCGGCCGATCGCCTGCTCACGTCGACGAAGTCGAGGGTCGAGCCGGCCGTGCCCCCGCCGGCTGGGCGAGGGTCGCTCCGAAGACCAGGCCGACGGCGATGGCGGTGACGATCGTGACGAGTTTCAGCAGGTCGTGGAAGCCCTCGATGACATAGCCGCCGGCCAGGGTGGTCAGGCCCCGCATGCCGAGGGAGCCGACGGTGAGGGTGAAGAAGCCGGGCAGGAGCAGCACGAGCCGGGGTGGCTGGTCCGGCCGGAGCGTCAGCCGGGTCGCGACGGCGGCCAGGACGGCTGCCGCGACGAACGTTCCGCCGGTCTCTCCGATCGCCTTGGTGGCCAGGGACTGCACGCCCACGGTCACGTACACCAGGACGAGCAGGGGCAGCAGCAGCCGGAAGGGGATGGCGAACGCCAGCAGCGTGCCGACGGTGAAGACGATCCAGCTCAGGAAGAGGGCCCAGCGCGGCAGATCGGACGCGGCGGCGATGTCGAAGAGGGCGCGAGTGGAGGTGCCCGTGAGATACAGGCCCAGCAGGACGCCGACGTAGAGCTGGACGAGGAGGAAGGCCGCGTAGACGAGACGGATGGCGCCGGTGGTGATGTAGCCGGCGGCGAGTTCGGCCGCCGCAGCGCTCAGATAGTCGCCGGGGACGAAGAAGAAGAGCGCGGGCAGCATCAGCAGGACGGGACCGCCGTGCGCCGTGTCGCGGGCGAACACCTCGACGGTGACCACGGAGACGGCCGTCGACACGACCAGCGGGAGCACCGTGCCGAACCGGGGGACCCGGTCCGCCGCGACGGCCAGTGCGGCGGCGACGGTGCCGAGGACCGCGGTGGCGCCCACCTCGTACCACGTGGCCTGCATCAACGGCGCGAAACCCAGCGTGAAGAGCACGATGCCCAGCAGCTTGAGCCACCACGGATAGGGCGGCGGGGACGCCTCGATCGCGGCCAGCCGCCGGTCCGCCTCCGCCACGCCGATCCGCCCCGCCCGCACATCCTGGACGAGGGGTTTGACGGCGACCACCTGATCGAGCCGGAAGACCTCGGGGAAGCCCCGCAGGGTCACCGTCCGGGGGGTGTGGCCGCGGGTGTGGACGGTCAGCGCCGCGCCGTCCGGTACGAGGAGGACGGAGGCATCGGCGCCCAGCGCGCGTGCGGTGTCCCGGACGGTGCGTTCGATGAGGACGGCGCCCTCGCCGCTGGATCGCAGCATCAGCCCGGTCAACCGGGTGAGGAACGCGGCGACTTCGTCCGGGGCGGCCACCGTGTCCGGCTTCATCGGCCGCCTCCCCTCGACTGCCCTGGACGCCTGTCCCGACACCCGCCGGGACGGCCGCGCGGGGGCCACCACCAGCGTGCCGGGCACTCCGCTCCCACGGCGAGCGAAGCGGTCCGAACGGGTGAGGAGCGGAGAGACGAAGGGCACGGAAGAGAGCCCGCCCACCCGCCGTACCCGAGCCGGAGGGAGCGGAGGGAGCCCGCCGACCTGGTCCGCACCCGAGCCGAAGGAACGGGACGGAACCCGCTCACCCGCCGCACCCAGGCCGGGGGAAGCGGAAGGGAGCTCGCTCAGCGCCACGCGCCGTCACTCACCCGGACGGCTCACCGGCCGCGCGCCCCGGCTCACCCGGACGGCTCACCCGCCGCGCGCCCCGGCTCACCCGGACGGCTGACCCGCCGCGCGCCGACGCTCACCCGCCCGAAGGCTTGGCTCATCGCTTTCGACCCATGAACAGGGAGGGGTCCGATGAGCTCGATGGACATGCCCGCGGACGCGCCACGGCCGGCGGCACGGACCGCGCCGGCCGTGATCCCGGCGGCGCCGAGACTCACCTGGCTGACGCTGGCGCTGATGACGACGGCGTCGGTGGCGAGTCTGCGGGCCGCTCCCACCATGGCGGTGTACGGGCTGGCCTGCGTGTTCCTCTACCTGGTCCCGGCGATCGTGTTCCTGCTGCCGACCGCCCTGGTCTCCGCGGAGCTCGCCTCCGGCTGGAACGGCGGCGTCTACCGCTGGGTGAGCGAGGGCCTGTCCAAGCCGCTCGGCTTCCTCGCCGTGTGGTGCCAGTTCGCGATGACGATCTTCTACTACCCGAGCCTGCTGGCCTTCGTGGCGAGCACCCTCGCGTACGTCATCGATCCGGCCCTCGCCTCCAGCGGCCTCTACACCGCGATCGTGATCATGGTCCTGTACTGGACCGGCGTCTGGGTCTCCTCCCGCGGCACCAAGGCCCTGGCGGGACTGTCCAGTTGGGGCCTGGTCATCGGCACCCTCGTGCCCGGCACGATCCTCGTCGTGCTCGGCATGGTCTTCCTGGCCCAGGGCAACCCCTCGGCCGCGCCGATGACCGCCAGCCACCTGCTGCCGCAGTGGGCCGGACTGGCCAGCCTCGTGCTGATCGTCAACAACTTCCTCTCGTACTCCGGCATGGAGATGAACGCCGTCCATGTGTCGTCGCTGAAGAACCCGGCGAAGGAGTACCCGAAGTCGATGTTCCTGGCCATGGGCCTGGTACTGATGATCTTCATCCTGCCCGCGCTGGCCATCAGCTGGGTGGTGCCCGCCAACCAGACCAGCCTCACCGCCGGTGTGATGCAGGCGTTCGACGCGTTCTTCTCGTACTTCGACATCGGCTGGATGACACCGATCGCGGCGGTCATGCTGATCTCCGCGTCGCTGGCCGGCATGCTCACCTGGCTCGCCGGACCGTCCAAGGGTCTGCTGGAGATCTCCCGCAGCGAGGGCTATCTGCCGCCTTTCCTGCAGCAGTTGAACCGGTTCGGCGTCCAGCAGAACATCCTCGTGACCCAGGGTGTCGTGACCACGGTGATCGCGCTGGCCTACGCGTTCATCCCGAACGTCTCCAACGTGTACTGGATTTTCTCGACGATCACCACGCAGGTGTATCTCATCGTCTATCTGCTGATGTTCGTCGCGGCGATGCGCCTGCGGAAGAACCAGCCCGACCACCCGCGCGGCTACCGCGTCCCCGCCCTCAACGTGATGTGCGTCGTCGGTCTGCTGGCCTCGGCCGCGGCCATGATCATCGGTTTCGTACCGCCCTCGCAGTTCGGCGGCGGCAGCGTGCTGGTGTACGTCGTCATCATCGGCAGCGGTCTGGGCATCCTCGGCCTGCTGATCCCATGGGCCTTCCTGAAGTTCCGCAAGCCCAGCTGGCAGACGGAAGCCGCGCGCGAGGAGGAGGCGGGCGCATGAGTCCCACCCGGTTCGCATCCGAGCACAAGTGGATCTACATCGGCGCGATCGTCGTGCTGCTCACGTTCGTCGTGATCGGACTCGTGCGCTACGCGACCATCACGGCGAACAGCAAGGCCGTGAGCAAGGCCAACGAACTCGCCGACGCCGCCGAGGCGGCCGGCCTTCCCCGCCCCGACACCGACCTGATCGCGGGCCTCCTGGGCACCGACGGCGGCCTGGTCTGCGACGACCCCGCCAGCGCCCTCAAGTCGGCCCTGTGGAAGATCAACGTGTCGAACGGGGCCGCGTTCGTCGGCCAGCGGCCCGTCATCGGCGACGGCAGGGCCCTCAAGGCGGAGGCCACGATCCTGAAGATCTACTGCCCGGAGAAGCTGGACAAGATCCAGGACAAGCTCGACGACCTGAAGACCGACGACACGGTGAGGCGGTGACCGTGTCCGAACTCGCCGCGAAGGTCGCCGCGTTGATGGGGCGCGCCAAGACGGACCTGGCCGAGCTGGTCGCCATCCCGTCCGTGGCCGACCCGCGCCAGTACCCGCCCGAGGAATGCCACCGGGCCGCGCAGTGGGTGGCCGACGCCTTCACCGAGGCGGGGCTGCGCGACGTCCACCTCGCCGAGACGCCCGACGGGAGCCACGCCGTCATCGGCCACCGCCCGCCGCCGCCCGGCGCCCCCACCGTCCTGCTCTACTGCCACTACGACGTGCAGCCGCCGCTGGACGACGCCGCCTGGACCACCCCGCCCTTCACCCTCACCGAGCGCGACGGCCGCTGGTACGGGCGCGGCACCGCGGACTGCAAGGGCAACATCGTGATGCACCTGACCGCTCTGCGGGCGCTCGGCGACGAGATCCCGGTCGGCCTGAAGTTCGTCGCCGAGGGATCGGAGGAGCAGGGCACGGGCGGTCTGGAGCAGTACGTGGCCCAGCACCCGGAACAGTTCCTGGCCGACGCGCTGCTGGTGTGCGACACCGGCAACGCGGAGGTCGGCACGGGCACCGCCACCATCACCCTGCGCGGCCTCGCCAATGTCGTCGTCACCGTCGACACGCTGGCCGGAGAGGTGCACTCGGGCATGTTCGGCGGCCCCGCCCCGGACGCGCTCGCCGCGCTGATCCAGATCCTCGCCACCCTGCGCGACCCGGTCACCGGCGCCACCCGCGTCAACGACCTGGACTGCGAAGGAGGTTGGGAGGGTGTCGGCTACGACGAGGAGCAGTTCCGCGCGGACGCCGGGGTGCTGGACGGCGTCCGGCTCACCGGAACCGGCACGGTCGCCGACCGGCTGTGGGCCCGCCCCGCCGTCACCGTCCTCGGCATCGACTGCCCTCCCGTGGTCGGCTCAGCCGCCGCCGTCCCGGCCACCGCACGGGCCCGGGTGAGCCTGCGCGTCCCGCCCGGCACGGACCCGGTGGCGGCCCGTGCGGCCCTCACGCGGCACCTCACCGGGGCCGCGCCCTGGGGAGCGCGGGTCACCGTCGAGGACGAGAGCGCCGGCGCCCCCTTCCGGGCGGCCACCGACGGCCCCGCCTACAGTGCCCTCGGCCGCGCGATGAGCGAGGTCTACGGCAAGCCGATGGCCTTCCTCGGCCAGGGCGGCTCCATCCCGCTGTGCAACGTCCTCGCCGAGACCTACCCGCGCGCCGAGATCGTCCTCATGGGCGTGGAGGAACCCCGCTGCCTCATCCACGCGCCCAACGAGAGCGTCGACCCGGCCGAGATCGAGCACATGGCGCAGGTCGAGGCGCTCTTCCTGCGCGCCTACGCGGCCGCCGGGGGCCACGGCGGCTGACCCCGGCACGGCCCCACCCCGCGGGATCGCGGCCGTCGCCGTACGGCCGTGACCCGCGTACGGCCGTGACCCCGCGTACGGCCGTGATCCGCATACTGCCGCGATCCCCCGCTTCGGGCTGCGCGCGAACCCCTCAACCGCCTTGCGCGGAAGCCTTTTTGATCGCCTCGCGGATACGGGAGTACGTGCCGCAGCGGCACACGTTCTCGATGCGGTCGATGTCCGCGTCCGTGGGGTCCGCCGTCTTCTTGAGCAGGGCCGCGGCGGCCATGATCTGGCCGGGCTGGCAGAAGCCGCACTGGGAGACGTCGCAGTCGAGCCAGGCCTGCTGGACGGGGTGCAGACGGTCGCCGTCGGCGAGGCCCTCGATGGTGGTGACCTCGCGGTCCACGCAGTCCGCGATCGGGACGACACAGGGCTGGATCTCCGCGCCGTCCAGATGGCTGGTGCAGGCCCGGCAGACACCGACACCGCAGCCGTACTTGGGCCCGGTCACGTCCAGCAGATCGCGCAGCACCCACAGCAGGGGCATGTCCGCCGGTGCCTCCACGGTGACCTGCTTCCCGTTGAGGACGAAGGAGTAGGACGGCATCAGCACTGCCTCCGGAGCGGCATCGGTACCTGCACCTCTAACGGGTCTCGGAACGGGGTCGGACGGAGGTCTCGGAACGGGTCGGAAGGGGGTCGGAAGCAGCGGAGGGGTCGGAGAGGTCGGAGGGCGATCTCAGAAGTTGATCGGGAAGCGGCGGGGGCGGGTCCCCGTCGCACGGGCGTAGGCGTTGGCCACCGCGCCGGCCGCCGCCGGGACACCGAGTTCACCGGCCCCTCCGGGGTCTCCTCCGGAGGGCACGATGTGCGCCTCGAAGTGCAGCGGGGCGTGCCGCTGACGGGCCCAGTGGAAGTCGGCGAAGCTGCCCTCGCGGACGGCGCCCGCGTCGAGGTGCAGGCCGGCCGTGAGCACGGTGGAGATGCCGTCGATCGCGGTGCCCATGAGCTGGGCCTCGAGTCCGCGCGGGTTGACGGCCGTTCCGACGTCGGCGGCCATCACGACCTTGGTGACCCGCGGGTTCTTCGGGTCGACGGCGTCGATCTCGACCAGACAGGCCACGCAGGAGCCGTACTCCTCGTGCACGGCCACGCCCTGCGCGTGCCCGTCCGGCATGGTCCGGCCCCAGCGTCCGGCGTCCGCCACCCGGTCGAGCACGGCCCTGACCGCCTTGCCGCGCAGCGTGGTCCGCCGGAACGCCACCGGGTCCCGGCCGAGGCTCCGGGCGATGTCGTCGACGACGATCTCCTCCGCGGTGCGCATGGTCCCGGAGTCCACGGAACGCCAGGCGCCCAGCGGCATGGCGAGGCCCACCGATCCCGAATCGCCGGAGACACGGCCGAAGTTGTAGAGCCCGCTGTCGCTGGGCAGCGGGCCGCCGGCCCGGGCGCCCGTGGTCGTGACACCGCCCTGCGCGGTGACGCCCGGCTTCTCGTACGACTCGCTCACCGACGCCGTCATGTGCGTGAACGCCACCACCCGGCCGGCCGCGTGGCTGGCCCGGATGCGGTGGTGGCTGGCCGGGCGCATCCGGCCGTGCCGCATGTCGTCGTCGCGGCTCCACATCAGCTTCACCGGACGGCGGGCCGCCTTCGAGACGAGGGCGGCCTCGACGGCGGCGTCGTAGGTGAGCCGCCGCCCGAACGACCCTCCGCCGCGCAGGACATGGACCCGGACCTTCGAGGCGGGCAGCCCGGTCACCGAGGCGATCGTGTCGCGCGCGTCCATCGGCGTCTGGGAGGAGAACCAGATCTCGGCACTGTGCGCCCGTACGTCCGCGACCGCGGTCAGCACCTCCATCGGGGCGTGCCCGACGAACGCGAACTCGAACTCGCCGCCCACCTGCCGGGTGCCGAGCAGCGGAGTGCCGAGCGGCGGGACCGCGGCCCGCAGCCGGGCTCGTACCGCCGCGTCGGACAGGGCCGCGAGCGGGCCGGGGGACCAGGTGATCCGCAGGGCGTCCCGGGCCTTGAAGGCGTGGTGGAAGGTGTCCGCCACGACGGCGACACCTCCCTCGATCCTGACGACCGCGTGGACGCCGGGCAGCGCGCGGGCCGCCCGGTCGTCGAGCGAGCGGACCTTCCCGCCGAGCGTCGGCGGCCGGGCCACCACGGTCGGCTTCGCCCCGGCCACAGCCAGGTCGCCGGTGTACTTCGCCCTGCCGGTGACGATGTCCCGCGCGTCGATCCGGGAGGTCGGCCGCCCGATCACCCGGTGCCGGGAGGCCGGCTTGGGGTCGGTGGACACGGCGGGCCGGTGGATCCGGGCGGCTGCCGCGGTCAGCGATCCGAACGTGGCGGTACGGCCGTCGGGCGCGACGACCATGGTGTCCCGCGTGCGCAGCCTCTTCGGGGGTATGTGCCAGCGCCGGGAGGCGGCGGTCACCAGCTTGGCGCGCGCGGTGGCGGCCAGCGCGCGGGCGGGCCCGTACAGCGAACCGACCGAGTTCGACCCGCCGGTGAACTGGTTGCCGCTCCTCCGGGCCTCGGCGAGCGGGATCTCGACATCGGCGAGCCGGGCGTCCAGCTCCTCGGCGATCATCATGGCGACCGCGGTGGTGATGCCCTGGCCGACCTCGACCCGCGGCAGCCGGACGACGACCTTGTTGGCCGCGGTGACCTCCAGGACCAGCATCTCGTCGTCGGCGCCGGTCACCAGGACGTCGGAGGGTCCCGCGGCGGACTCGGCACCCTCCGCGGGGGAGGCGTCGCAGCCGAGCGGCGCGGCGACGGTCAAGGTGGACGCCGCCAGCGTGTGGACGATGAATCTGCGGCGGGACAGCTGACGGGCCAACAGAGGCTCCTCTCCGAGCCGTCCGGGAGCGTACGACTGGTAGGAGGGGCGGATCGGCCGTGCGGTTCCCGCTGAACCTATGCGGCCTCTGACGCGTCCCCGTACCACCGGATGGCGGACGGGGAGGACGACATGGACAAGCGAAGCAGGATCAGGGCGACCGGCGGCGGCGTGGCGGCAACTGCCGTGGCGCTCCTGGCGGTTCAGGGGTCGAGCGCCGACGCGGGAGGCGAGGAGACGCCCGTCGCGGAGCACACGACCGTGTGCGCCGGCACCCAGTCGGCGCACAGCCTGCCCGGCAGGGAGACCTCGTCGGCGCTCCGGCTGGCGATCTACACCGACAAGAGGGGCGGGACACGCCACAAGAGCGTCTTCACCAGCGTGTCGGTCGACGAGCGCGGGAACTCCCTGACCGTGTACCGCATCCCGTCCAAGGCGTTCGACGCGGACATCTGCGGCCACGCGGAGAAGGGGGTGAAGGTGCGGATCCACGACTCGGACGTCACCCGGCGGCAGCTCCACGCCATGGTCGACCGGGTCGGCGACGAGATGGACCGCTGGGACGGCCGGTTCGAGCTGTACACGGTGGGCCTCGACGGCAGTGGCCATGTGGTCTTCGGCGTCGACGACCGGGCGACGGCCGAGCCGGTACTCAAGAAGGCCTTCGGGAAGTTCTGGGCGAAGCACATCCTGGTCGAGCGCACGGGGCAGCCGAGGCTCGACTGACGGCGGCGACGGTCCGGGGCAGGGCCCTTCGCCCTGCCCGGGGTGGCCGGCGCCCTCCCGGGGCTCGGCTTGCAGGTGCGAGGACCGCCTGCCTATCGTCGCGCGTATGCAGTCCTACACCATCGGCCAGGCCGCCCGGCTCCTCGGGGTGAGCCCCGACACCGCCCGGCGCTGGGCGGACGCCGGGCGGGTGACCACGCACCGGGACGAGGGCGGACGGCGGCTCATCGACGGGCGCGATCTCGCCGCCTTCTCGGTGGAACTGGCCGGAACCGGCGGCGAGGAGGGCGTCACGTCCTACACGTCCGTCCGCAACGCCTTCCCCGGCATCGTCACCGCCGTCAAGCTCGGCGATGTCGCGGCCCAGGTGGAGATCCAGGCGGGACCCCACCGGCTGGTCTCCCTGCTGACCCGGGAGGCCGTCGAGGAACTGGGCCTGGAGGTCGGCATGGAGGCCACGGCCAGGGTCAAGTCGACCAACGTCCACATCGACCGCACCTGAGGAACGGCCGGGTTCCGCAGACCGTCGGCGGCCGGGTTCCGGCGACCGTCGCCGGCCGGTTCACGAGACCGCCGTCAGCCGGGTTCACGAGACCGTCGTCGGCCGGGTTCAGGAGACCGTCGTCGAGTACGAGTGGGCTCCCGTCCCCGCCAGCGCGCCCCCGTCGACGATCAGGTACTCGTCGCGGATCGGGGTGCCGTCCAGCCAGCACTCCAGGATCTCCCGGGTGCCCGCCGCGTAGCGAGCCTGCGCGGAGAGCGAGGAACCGGAGATGTGCGGGGTCATCCCGTGGTGCGGCATGCTGCGCCAGGGGTGGTCGGCGGGCGCCGGCTGCGGATACCAGACGTCACCCCCGTACCCCGCCAACTGCCCGCTGAACAGGGCTCGTTCGACCGCGTCCCGGTCCACGATCCGGGCCCGCGCCGTGTTGATGAGGTAGGCCCCGCGCTTCATCGTGGCGAGCAGCTCGTCACTGAACAGGCCCTCGGTCTCGGGGTGCAGCGGCGCGTTGACGGTGACGACGTCGCAGTGCGGGGCCATGTCGGCGGCGGTCGGGTGGAAGGTGAGCCCGAGCTCCCGCTCGACGGCCTCCGGCAGCCGGTGCCGGTCCGTGTAGTGGAGCTTCACGTCGAAGGGCGCGAGCCGCCGCAGCACCGCGAGACCGATCCGCCCGGCGGCGACCGTGCCGACGTGCATCCCCTCCAGGTCGTACGAACGGGCCACGCAGTCCGCGATGTCCCAGCCTCCGTCGAGCACCACCCGGTGCGAGGGCAGGTAGTTGCGGACGAGCGAGAGCGTCGTCATCACCACGTGTTCGGCGACGCTGATGCTGTTGCAGTACGTCACCTCGGCGACGGTCACACCGTGCTCGATGGCCGCGTCCAGGTCGACGTGGTCGGAGCCGATGCCGGCCGTGACCGCCAGTTTCAGGTTCTTGGCGGCGGCGATGCGCTCGGGGGTGAGGTACGCGGGCCAGAACGGCTGCGAGATCACGACGTCCGCGTCCGGCAGCTCACGGTCGAAGACCGATCCGGCGCCGTCCTTGTCGGAGGTCACGACGACGGTGTGGCCGCGCTCCTCCAGGAAGCGGCGCAGGCCGAGTTCTCCGGTCACGCTGCCGAGCAGCTGCCCGGGGGTGAAGTCGGTCCCCTTCGGGGTGGGCGCCGTCTGACCGCCGGGGTAGTGGTCGATGACGGGGAGGTCGTCCCGGGCGTACGTCGTCGGATATCCGTCGGCCGGGTCGTCGTACAGCACGCAGAGCACCTTGGCCATGTCGCGGCTCTCCTCAACTCCGTTGTCCGTAAGGTGCTTTCACCATCCTCGGAGCCAAATGCACTGGTCAAAGCGAATGTTGCTATGTGCCGATAGCCGGAGGCTATGAACTCCCCTCCGCCAGATGCTCCTTCAGCAGCGCGTCCAGCGCGTCGCGCACCCCCGCCTCCCGCGCCACCGCCAGCAGCGCCTGCGCCAGCACCGATTCGGGCTCGTGCCGCGCGACCACGATGCCGACCCGGGGCCCGTGCGCCGGACCCTCCAGCGGCACCACCCGCATCCCCTCCGGCACCCCGAACATATGCAGCCAGGCGTGCGAGATCACGCTCGACCAACGGCCCCCGGGAAGCTGCGCGTACAGCCCCGCGACGGTGTCCGACTCGATGGCCGGAGCCGCCCGCGCGCCGTCCGCGGCGAAGCACTCGTCGATGATCCGGCGGTTGCGCATCCGCGGGCTCAGCAGGCACAGGGGAAGGGCGGCCGCCTGTGCCCAGCGGGCGGTCACCGCGGTGGCCAGCGGACCGTCCACCGGGGTGAGGAGCACATACCGCTCCTCGTACAGCGGGAAGCGCCGTACGTGGCGCAGCTCGTCGTCGTCGAGATACGTCATCGCCGCGTCCAGCTCGAACTCGGCGAGCCCATGGGTGATCTGCGCCGAAGACAGCGACTCCAGGCTGACCCGGGCCCGTGTGTGGCGCTCGCAGAACGGGGTGGTGAGCAGGGACGCGGCGGGCAGCGCGGTGGGCACGACACCCAGCCGCAGCGTGCCGGTCAGGCCGCCGCGCAGCGCCGACAGCTCCTGGCGCAGGGCGTCCCGCTCGGCGAGGATGCGGTGCGCCCAGACCAGCACGACCTCGCCCTCCGGGGTCAGCCCCTCGTACCGTCTGCCGCGCCGCACGATCGGCACGTCCAGCTCGTGTTCGAGGCGGCGGATCGCGGCGGACAGCGAGGGCTGCGACACGAAGCAGGCCGCCGCCGCCCGCGCGAAGTGCCGCTCCCGGGCGAGCGCGACCAGATACTCCAGCTGACGCAGCAGCACGCGCCACCTCCCGTCGGCGGGCCAGGCTCGCAGACACCGGGCGCCCTGTCACGGCCCCTCGCACGCCCCGCACCGGCCGGCCCGCACCGCACCGGCCGGCGCCTCGCCGGGCGGGCACTCGCCGGGTCGGCGCGGAGGGTCAGCTCGGACCTTCGGCGGACCAGGACGGGTAACGGCCGTCCACCCGGATGGCGTTGATGCCGCTGATGTGCCGGGCCCCGCACCGGTCCTGCGGGAGGACCAGCTGCGGGCCCGCCCGGTCCAGCGGGGTGCCGTCGATGCCGACCGCGAGCAGCACCGGAGCGTCCGCGAAGTCGGGGTCGATCTCGGCCCAGGTGAGCAGGGCGTGATGGCCGTCCGCGCCCGCCACCGCGATGAGGAAGCGCAGCCGGTCCTTGCGGCGGGCCGGATCGAACCGGGGTCCGGCGTCCCGCAGCACATCGTGCAGCAGCGGGCCCTGGAAACCGTGGTGCCGTACGCCGCTCGTGGCGCACTCGAAGCTGACCCGGACCCGGCGCTGGGGCCAGGCGAACAGGTCGGGCACGGTCAGCCGGGCCGGCCGGGCGAGGTCGCCGGTCAGGGCGAGCTCCGCGAGCGGGGGAGCCGGTGGCGTCGGCTGTGTCAGGGACTGGCTCACTGGGCAGCACCTCCCGGAAGACCGTACCCGGCAGGCGGTCCCGTACAAACGCACATGCGGACATCCCAAGCCCGTACGCACAGCTCATGCGATACAACAGCGGACTTTCGGCTCGCATATGCGGAAGTATGATCGGCGTACGCAGGACGAGAGCCCATGACTGAAGAGCACGACGGAGGCTTCAGCGGGCTTCAGAGTTTCCGAGGGAGTAGATCCGTGATGACCCGATCCGCGCGCCGGACCCGCCGCACCACCCGGACCCTGCAGGTGGCCGGCGTCGGTGCCGCCGCGCTGCTGGCCCTGAGCGCCTGCTCCTCCTCCGACGACACGTCCGACTCCTCGGGCACGCCGAAGTCGTCGTCCTCGGCGAAGCTCTCCGGCACGGTGACCGTCTTCGCCGCCGCCTCCCTCAAGGAGAGCTTCACGACGCTCGGCCAGGACTTCGAGAAGGCCCACCCCGGCACCAAGGTCACCTTCAACTTCGGCGGCAGCGACACCCTCGCCGCGAGCATCACGGGCGGCGCCCCGGCGGACGTGTTCGCGGCGGCCAGCCCCAAGACGATGGCGATCGTGACCGGCAAGGACGACGCGGCGACCGCCCCCGCCACGTTCGTGCGCAACCAGCTGGAGATCGCCACCCTGCCCGGCAACCCGGACAAGATCGCCTCCCTGAAGGACCTCACCAAGTCCGGCCTCAAGGTCGTCCTGTGCGACAAGACGGTGCCGTGCGGCGCCGCCGCGCAGAAGGCCCTGGACGCGAGCAAGCTGAAGCTCACCCCCGTCTCCTACGAGCAGGACGTCAAGAGCGCCCTGACCAAGGTGGAGCTGAAGGAGGCCGACGCGGCGGTCGTGTACAAGACCGACGTGAAGGCCGCGGGTGACAAGGTGGAGGGCGTGGAGTTCCCCGAGTCGGCCGACGCCATCAACGACTACCCGATCGCCCTGCTCAAGGACGCGCGCAACGCGGCCGCGGCCAAGGCGTTCATCGAGCTGGTGCGGTCCCCGGAGGGCCAGAAGGTGCTGACGTCGGCCGGATTCCTCCAGCCCGCCTCCTGACATTCGCCTCCTGACATCCGGCTCCTGACATCCGCCGCCCGGCAGCCGGTTCCCGGCGCCCACGGCCCGGCACACACCTCGTGCCGGCCGGCCCTTGAAGCCGACGCCCCGAATCCCGTCTCCTGAAGCCATGAGTGATCCCGTGACCGCGTTCGACAAGTCCGACGCCCCGGCCGACACCCTGATGGGTGGGCCGCGGCGCGGACGCGGCCGGACACGGGTACGGCCGGGCGGCCGGATGCGGGGCGGGGCGCCGCTTCCGCTCCTGCTGCCGGCCCTCGTCGGGCTCATCTTCCTGCTGCTCCCGCTGGTCGCGCTGCTCGTCCGGGCGCCCTGGCGCAGCCTGCCGGAGCAGTTGGCCAAGCCCGAGGTCTGGCAGGCCCTCCAGCTCTCCCTGTTCTCGGCAACGGCGGCCACCGCGGTGTGCCTGGTGCTCGGTGTGCCGCTCGCCTGGCTGCTGGCGCGTACGGACTTCCCCGGGCGCGGGCTCGTCCGGGCCCTGGTCACGCTGCCGCTCGTCCTGCCTCCGGTGGTGGGCGGTGTGGCGCTGCTGCTGGCCCTCGGCCGCAACGGCGTCGTCGGGCAGCTGCTGGACTCGTGGTTCGGGATCACGCTGCCCTTCACCACGGCCGGGGTGGTCGTGGCCGAGGCCTTCGTGGCGATGCCCTTCCTGGTGATCAGCGTGGAAGGCACCCTGCGGGCCGCCGACCCGCGCTACGAGGAGGCCGCCATGACCCTCGGCGCCTCCCGCTTCACCGCGTTCCGCCGGGTCACCCTGCCCCTCATCGCGCCGGGCATCGCCGCCGGTTCCGTACTGGCCTGGGCCCGCGCGCTAGGCGAGTTCGGCGCGACGATCACCTTCGCGGGCAACTTCCCGGGCCGCACCCAGACCATGCCGCTCGCCGTCTACCTGGCCCTGCAGAGCGACCCCGACGCCGCGATCGCGCTGAGTCTCGTCCTGCTCGTGGTGTCGATCGCGGTGCTCGCCGGACTGCGGGACCGCTGGATGACGGCGGCGTCATGACGGACAGCCATACGATCATGACGGAGGTCCGGACGAGGGTGGCGGACGTCCGGACGAGGATGGCGGACGTCCGGGCGAGGGTGACTGGCGACGAGGGTGAGGTGATCGTGTGATGGCGGACGCGACCCCGGCGGCCACGGCAGCACCGTCCGACAAGGGCCTGGACGCCCGTCTCGTCGTCCGGCGCGGCTCGTTCCACCTCGACATCGAGCTCGCCGCCGCCCCCGGTGACGTCGTCGCGCTGCTCGGGCCGAACGGCGCGGGCAAGACCACCGCACTGCGGGCGCTGGCCGGGCTCACCCCCCTGTCCGAGGGCGGCCGGATGCGGCTGGACGGCGCCTCTCTGGACGCCACTCCGCCCGAGTCCCGCCCCGTCGGCGTGGTCTTCCAGGACTACCTGCTCTTCCCGCACCTCTCCGCACTCGACAACGTCGCCTTCGGGCCGCGCTGTCAGGGCGTGCCGAAGGCCGAGGCGCGGGCGCAGGCCGCCACGTGGCTGGAGCGCATGGGCCTCGCCGAGCACGCCGGGGCCAAACCGCGCCGGCTGTCCGGAGGTCAGGCGCAACGGGTCGCCGTCGCCCGCGCCCTCGCCACCCACCCCCGGCTGCTGCTGCTCGACGAACCCCTCGCCGCACTGGACGCCCGCACCCGGCTGGACGTGCGCGCCCAGCTCCGGCACCACCTGGCCGACTTCGAGGCCGTCGCCGTCCTCGTGACGCACGACCCGCTGGACGCCATGGTGCTGGCCGACCGGCTCGTGGTCGTCGAGCACGGCCGGATCGTCCAGGAGGGCAGCCCCTCGGACATCGCCCGCCGCCCGCGCACCGACTACATCGCCCAGCTGGTCGGCCTCAACCTCTACCGGGGCGAGGCCGAAGGCCACACCGTACGGCTGGAGGCGGGCCCGGCGATCACCACGACCGAGCGGCTCGACGGACCCGTCTTCGTGGCGTTCCCGCCGAGCGCCGTCACGCTCCACCGCGACCGCCCCACCGGTTCCAGCGCCCGCAACCTGTGGCAGTGCCGCGTGGGCGGTCTGGAGACCCAAGGCGACCAGATCCGCGCGGACCTCACCGGCGAACTCCCGCTCGCCGCCGACCTGACGACGGTCGCCGCGGCGGAACTCGACCTGCGTCCGGGCGCTGCCGTCTGGGCGACGGTGAAGGCCACCCAGACACACGCCTATCCGGCCTAGCCCCCCGTCCCCGGCACCGCCGGACCGACGGACCCCCAGATCCCCGCCCCCGGCCGACGGACCACGGGCCCCCGGACCACAGGCCCCCGGAACTACTCCCAGGACGAGCCGGGCGGGACGGCCGCCGCGCGGACCATCACGCAGTCGAACTCCACCACCCGCCCGGTCGCCGGCTCCCGCGTCACCGGGTACATGCCGGAGATCTCGAACCCGTTCTCCTCGTACACCGCGACGGCCTCGCTCATCCGGGGGCTGCCCTCGTACAGCCGCAGTGTCGCGACCTCCGACTGCATCCCGACGAACTCCGCGACACGGTCTCCGGCGCCCGCGAACACCTCGAGGTCGTAGCCCTGGGTGTCCATCTTCAGATAGGGGCGGGGGTCGGTGATCCCGGCGAGCGCCTTGTCCATCATCCCGTCGAGACGGCGGACCTCGATGTCCTCGGTACGGGTCCTGGCGAAGCGCTTGTAGCGCCCCTTGCCGTAATCGCTCGGCGGGAGAAGGGAGTTCATGCTGTTCCAGCCGACATGGATCGACCGGGTGGCGTCCTCCCGGCCGAGACCGACCTGGTGCACCTGCCACTCGGGATCGCCCTCGGCCGCCTGCTTGAGCTTGGCGAAGGCGTCCGTGGTCGGCTCGAAGGAGACGATCCGGCCGGTATAGCCGAAGCGGCGCAACTGGCGCCCGTACTGGCCGGAGTTGGCACCCACGTCGAAGACGCAGTTCACCGCGTACCGGTCGAGCAGGGCGGTGACGTGCTGGCCGCAGAGATGGGCCGCGGCCGCCAGCTGGAACTTGCGTTCGTCGGCCGCCGTCCCCTTCTCGTCGAGCAGCAGCCGGGCGCCGGTGTCTCCGAGCGGCACATGCCGGAAGGCAGCGGTCCGTCCGCTCAGCACCAGATCCGCGCCCTGGCCGAGCGCGACGCGTCTGCGTACACCGCGCCGGTAGACCACCGCGGCACCCGCACCGAGATCCAGCACCCGCACTCCGAGGCGGGGAAGCAGACCGAGCAGCTTTCTGTGAAGGGTCACCATGGCCCACACCCTTCCAGACTCACCCGGGTGTCCACCGGGTGTTGGTTGAACCCCTCTCAACCCGCGTGATACAGGCAGGGGGTGACTTCTCCTGAGACCGGGATTCCGGAACTGGCCGCCGCTCTGAACATGCAACCCCACCCGGAGGGAGGCTGGTTCGTCGAGACCTGGACCGCGCCGCAGGCCTTCCACCCCGACGGCTACCCCGGCCCCCGTGCCGCCGCCTCCGCCATCTACTTCCTCCTCACCCCCGGCGACACCTCCGCCTGGCACACCGTCCGCTCCGACGAACTCTGGCTGTGGCACCGCGGCGGCCCCCTCGACCTGCTGCTCGGCGGCGACGGGAACTCCCCCCAGTCCACCCCGAAAGTCGTCCGCCTCGGTCCTCGTGTCGAGGCCGGGGAACGCCCCCAGGCCCTCGTCCCCGGCGGCGTCTGGCAGGCCGCCCGACCGGCCGGCGACCAGGAGGTTCTGGTCAGTTGCGTGGTGGCGCCCGGGTTCGACTACGACGACTTCCACCTGCTGGACTCGGGGCGCTGACGGGCCCTCACGCGGACGTGTGGCGGCTTTGTGACGTAGGTCGTTGGTTGCGGATCGCCCGGGAGGGGCATCACCCGAGGGCAGGACCGGCCGCGCACCGACTCGCGCGGGGTCCCTGTCGACGGGGACGGAGCCGTCGGCCGGGTGCTGGTTGTCCTGGAGGGGGAAGAGAGGTGTCAGTCATGCGTGCGCACCAGCGCACCGTCCGGCCGACCGCCCGCGTGGAGTACACACTGCCGCGTACGGCCGTCTCGGCGGGCAGGGCCCGCAAGCTGACCACGGCGTTTCTGACCCGACCTCGACCACGGCTCGCGTCGCCGACCGCCGACCAGGTGGACGACGCCACACTGATCGCCTCCGAGCTCGTCGCCAACGCGGTGCGGCACGGCCGCAGCGGCTGCAGGCTGCGCCTGCAACTGGGGCACGGTCACGTGACGGTCGAGGTCCGCGACGACAGTCCCGGACGGCCGCAGGTCGGCTTCCTGGACGCGGAATCGGAGAGCGGCCGGGGCCTGGCGATGGTCCAGCAGCTCGCCCACAGCCTGGAGGTCGTCAGCACGAGCCTCGGCGGCAAGACCGTCCGCGCGGTCCTCGCGGTGTAGCGGGCTCACGCCATCGCCGTCACCGTCACCTCACGGTCGACAAGGTCCGTCACCATCGACAGCGACATGACATCGCCATCCGCATGCGCATCTACATCTGCATCGGCATGGGCGGGCATCGCCCTCGACGACCGTCACGATCGCCATCGGTCGGCGGGCATCGCTCGATTCGGTGCGGTCGAACCGAAGAGCTGAGTTTGGCGCCACGGAAAGTGGGCACGGGGCGCCGAAAAGTTCATCACATATTCAATGACCGCGAAAAAACAGATGGCCGGGGTCCACACCTTGCGGTGCGAACCCCGGCCACCCGGTGTCCCGGACTAGGCGGGGACGATGTTCTCCGCCTGCGGGCCCTTCTGGCCCTGCGTGACGTCGAAGGTCACCTTCTGGCCTTCCTGGAGCTCACGGAAGCCAGAGGTGGCGATGTTGGAGTAGTGGGCGAAGACGTCAGCGCCGCCGCCGTCCTGCTCGATGAAGCCGAAGCCCTTTTCCGCGTTGAACCACTTCACGGTGCCAGTAGCCATGTCAAATCTCCTTCGGGGCAAAGCTCGAAGGTCCACACTGTGTGGACCTGCGTCGCCGCAATGATTGCCCCAACCGGAATGCACCGGAAAAACTTTGGGAACCACAACTGCAACTGAAATCGACACTAGCACGCTACGAGCCTCGAAGGGGGCGCACTATCTCACCCCGGCGTGGGGAATAACAAAACCTCGCGGACCCGCGCACCAAATTCTGTATCGGCCGAAGCAGATATCCCCGGGCCCGGCGGAGAATCGGTCCAGGAGGGTGCCGGACTCCGGCTCAGGCGTCCTGCGGCGTCGACCCGCGCAGCTCCGCGTTGATCCGCAGGGCCTCGTCGAGACAGTCCTCCAGCGTGACGATGCGGCAGGCGGCCTCGACGGGGGTGCCCTGGTCGACAAGCTCCCGGGCGCGGGCCGCGACACGCAGCTGGTTGGCGGAGTAGCGCCGGTGGCCGCCCTCGGAGCGCAGCGGCGTGATCAGCCCCGCTTCCCCGACGGCCCGCAGGAACGCGGGCGTGGCGCCGATCAGCTCGGCGGCCCGGCCCATCGTGTAGGCGGGGTAGTCGTCGTCGTCGAACCGGTCGGTGGGGCTCATGGTGCTTCCCTGGGGCGCGTGCATCACCTTCCACTTTGGCAGATCCCGGTCCGGTACCGGCCGGGAGCACCCCGCATCGGCCATGACGTCCGCGCACCGCGCTCACCCGGACGGCCCGGTGCGCTGGTGGGAGGCCGTGGCCGGTGATGGCGTGGGAGGACACAGCCCGACCTCGGGACCGTCCTCGGGAGGCCCTCGCATGAGCATGAACCGTCCGTCCTGTCTCCTCGCGTCCGCCCTGACCGCGGGGATGCTGCTCTCGACGGCCGCCTGCTCGGACGCCGGCGGTGACGGCAGCGGCTCCGGCCGTACGGACGTCTCCGCGTCCCCCGTCTCCGCCTCCCCCGTCGCCGAGGAGCCCCGCGCCGCGTCGCCCTCCCCCTCCGCCTCCGCCGTCCGCACGCTCACCAAGGACGAGGCCCACACCGCGCTGATCACCAACTCCGACCTGGGGTCGCAGTGGAGCGAGTCGAAGGGCGTGGCGACCTGGCACGACGCGCTGCTCAAGAGCACGGTCGACCCGGCGGACTTCATCACCGACAAGGCGAACGCCACCCAGTGCCAGAAGCTGCTGGACGGTCTCTACACCGAGGATCTGCTGGGCGAGCCGAAGGGCGCCAGTGCCGTCACCGGCTTCGACGACAGCGACAACGACGCCCAGATGCGCTACGAAGTCGGCGCGTACGGGAAGACGGCGCTGGACGACAAGCTGAAGTGGCTGAAGACGCTGCCGGACACGTGCGACGAGTTCACGGCCGTCAACGGCAAGGGGGACCGGCAGACGGTCCAGGTCATCTCGACGGCTCTGCCCGATGCGGGGGACGCCCGGCAGGGACTCAGGGTGACGATGAAGGGTGAGCTGGAGGGCGATCCCGAGACCCTGACGCTCGACTTCGCCACCGTGCGGGTCGGCGACAGCGCCCTCTCCCTCACCAACGGCGGCCTCGACGGCACCGAGCACGACTCCACCGAGCAGGCGGTCGAAGCGGGCACCAAGCGTCTGCAGGACGTACTGGCGGGGAAGTCGCCCGCGCCGACACAGGGCTGAGCACCGGGTCGGCCCCGGACCGGTGCCGCCGCTCCCCGCTGTACGGGAGCGGCGGCACCGCGTGTGTCCGGGCGGACCGGCCGGAGAGACGCGGCGGGCGCCGTCAGGGCGTGACGACCGGGAACCCGGTGTCGGGTTCCCGGACGTACGAGACGAGGCGGGCCAGCAGGGCCGTGTCGCCGTCGCTCTCGATCCCCTCGAGGCCCCCGCCGGCCAGCAGGCCGAGAAGTTGCGGCTTGGTGAGGACGAGCGTCAGGTCGGCGTGCGGTTTCGGGGTGTGGTGGACCGGCATGGAGCGGTGCGTGAGGGCGCCGTTGTGCAGGTTGACGCGGTGACGCCGCGCCTCGTCGGTGACGACGAGGTCGAGGGTCAGCCGGTCGTCCCACGCGCGCGGTCCGTCGATGCGTACGGCCAAGGAGTCGAGGAGCATGCCCACGGTGAGGGCGGACGCCATCTCGGGGTTCGTGGGGTCGATGTCGTCGGCCTGGGGTCCCTCGCGCAGCTCCAGTGCCGCTGTCAGGTAGAAGTTTCGCCAGGTCGCGTTCTCGGCGCCGTGGCCGAGGCGGTCGTAGACACCGGCGAGGGCCTGCTTGGCCGCGGTGTCGTCCGGGTCGGCGAAGACGAGGTGGTTCAGGAGGGTGGCGGCGAACCGCAGGTCGCCGTCGGCCGCGTACCGCTCCGCCGTGCGCAGCGCCGCTTCCGGGCCGCCCGCCACCTCCACGTAGCGCCGTGCCAGCTCGACGGGCGGGTGCTCCCACAGATGGGCCGGGTTGCCGTCGTACCAACCCATGTAGCGCTGGTAGACGGCCTTCACGTTGTGGCTCAGGGAGCCGTAGTAGCCGCGGGCGTGCCAGGCGTTCTCCAGCGCGGGCGGCAGCCGCATCTCCTCGGCGATCTCCGGACCCGTCAGACCGTTGTTGAGCATGCGCAGGGTCTGGTCGTGGAGGTACGCGTACAGGTCGCGCTGCTCGGCGAGGAAGCGGACGACGTTGTCGCGTCCCCAGGTCGGCCAGTGGTGGGACGCGAAGGCGACGTCGTAGGTGTCGTCGAAGAAGTCGATGGCCTCGTCGAGGTAGCGGGCCCACTGGCGGGCGTCGCGGACCAGGGCGCCGCGCAGCGTGAGCAGGTTGTGCATGTTGTGCGTGGCGTTCTCGGCCAGGCACAGGGCCCGCCGGTCCGGGAAGAGGAAGTTCATTTCGGCCGGGGCCTCGGTGCCGGGGGTGAGCTGGAAGACGATACGGACGCCGTCGACCGTCTCCGTCTGGCCGGTGCGGGTGATGTCCAGGGTCGGCGGTAGGAGCGTGATGGTGCCGCTGGAGACCGCCGAACCGAGGCCCGTGCCGATCTGGCCGTCGGGTGCCTTGGGCAGATGGTCGCCGTACATGTAGCCGGCGCGGCGGATCATGGCGTTGCCCGCGTAGACGTTCTCGCTGACGGCGTGCTCGAGGAAGCCCTCCGGCGCGATCACCGGGACACCCTGCTCGGTGCCGTGCGGCAGCACCCCGCGGGAGCCGCCGAAGTGGTCGCCGTGCGAGTGCGTGTAGATCAGGCCGGTGACGGGGCGGTCACCGCGGTGGGTGCGGTACAGGGCGAGCGCGGCGGCGGCGGTCTCGGCGGAGATCAGCGGATCGATGACGATCACTCCGCGATCGCCCTCGACGATCGTCATGTTCGAGAGATCGAGGCCCCGTACCTGGTACACGCCCTCGGTGACCTCGTAGAGCCCCTGCCGCGCGCACAGCTGCGCCTGCCGCCACAGACTCGGATGCGCGGTCCCGGGACACTCCCCGTCGAGGAACCCGTACGCCTCGCTGTCCCACACCACTCGCCCGTCCTCCGTCCGGACCACGGCGGGTCCGAATGCCGCGAGAAAGCCCCGATCGGCGTTCTCGAAGTCGGCGACGTCATCGAACGGCAGCTCATCACGCGCGCGAAGTGTCATACGGCCAGCCTCGGCCGGGGCAGGACGGGGGGCATGCGGTGTGGGCCGTTCGAGGCCGGGAGCGATGCGGACGAAGCGGCACCGGTGATCCGGGCGCGGAGGCGTCCTCGCGCTCGGTGCGGACCTGCGCATCGGCGACCTGCGGACGTCCGTCGAGATCCCGGCGCCGGACCATGGCCATCAGCTCACCTGGGCCGAGCGGCTCGTGGGGCAACGTGCGGCTCGTGCCGCAGCTCGACGAGGCCCCGGCCGATCTGCGCGTGGAGACCTTCGTCGACGGGGAGACGGGCGGGCCGCGCGGCACCACTGGAGCGGCCGCGTCCCGAACCGGCGGACATCCTGCCCGCGAACGGCGCCCGGATCACGGCTTCCGGCTGTCCCTCTACCGGGGGACGCGGAACACCCGTGGCAACGCCGAATCGGGGCTTCATCCGCGGTGTCGACGACTCCGTCGACCGCTTCAGCACCCCAGGTGGTGGCCACCCTGGACCGCCGCACACCACGGCCCCGGCAACCTGTGGTGGGGGCTGCCGCGGGCTGGGGTGGCGGGCCGGGGTTGCTTCAGTGTGTTCGGATCAGAGCCGGTCCATCCGGGTGTAAGGGCTCAGGACGCGGACCTGGCGGGCGCCGAAGTCGACGAGCATCGCGATGCCCTCTTCGACGCCGACGATCGTGCCCAGGCCGTACTGGTCGTGGGAGACGCGGTCTCCGAGGCTGAACTCCTTGGCCACGGGGACGACGGGTGCGGCGAAGGGGCTGGTGGGCAGGTGGCGCCGGGGCGCGGAGGATTTACTCATCGTGATTCCAGTATGGGCCCTATTCCGGCGGGCGGTAGGGCTTGATGGTCTCGATCCCGCTCCGACTCGAGGTCCCGGACCGCTCCGGAACGCGGTGGGCCGGGACCCCGGTGAGCGGTCCCGGCCCGGCCCGCCTCGCGTTCCCGGAGGTCAGCCGTCGGGGTGGGCGTCGCGCGATCATCCCGGCACACGGAAACGTCCTCCGGACGGGCATGTCGTGGCCCGGACAGATCGCGTCGGCGGGTCACAGGCCCGACCTGACGCGGACCCGTCCCCCGGTCGGGGCCCGTCCCGGACCGGGTTCGCGGGCCGCCACCGTGGCGGAATCCGTGGGCGTACGCGGGCGCTCCACGGTCGACCCACGTGCGGACAGCGCGGACACCCGCGTGCCGCCCGGCGTGGGCGCGTCAGCCACCAGGAGGCCCACGCCGCCGCCGGCGACGCGGCTTCGCATCAGCCCCCGGATGACGGACCGGGGGCCCGGAGCGGCCACGCGGCGACGGGATCCAGACGGTTCATGACGCCCGCCACGACATCGGCGGCCAGCTCCGCCGCCGTGGAGGGGAGCTGGGCGGTGCGGGCCGGATGCCGGCCGTGGGCGGGATGCTGGGCGAACAGGGCGACCGTGGTGGACAGCTTCGCGTCGTACGTGGTCCTCCACAGGGTGCGGGTTCCGGCGCCACCGGTGAACACGCCCCGGGGTCCCGAGGCGGAGTGCAGGAGTTTGGTGACGAGCTGCGCGGAGAGCGGGTCCATCGCGGTGCGGGTGTGCGGGCGGGCCGCGTAGAGGGTGCGGCCGTCCCGGGTGATCTTCTGGACGGTGTACGGCTCTGCGTACCGGCCGCCGGCCGCCGCCGTGGCGTACGCGGCCGCCAGCGCGAGCGGGGAGGGCGCGGCGCGCTTCGGCAGCGCGGCCAGCGGAGGGCCGAGCTCGGCCCGCGTGAACGGCTCCATCGCCGTGCCCGCCTCCACCGCTCCGGCCAGCGCGTTGTTGAACGGCTGCCGGGCGTAGTCCGCACCGCCGTACAGGACCCGGACCGCGCCGTCGCCCGGCACCAGCGCGACCACCGCGGAGTGGAGCCGGGTGCCCTCGGCCGCCGCCGGGCCGGCCGCCGGTTCCGCCGCCGCGTCCTGGGCGGTGAGGTCGAAGGTGGTGCGGACGGTGTAGCCGCCGCGGGCCAGTTCGTCCTGGGTGATGCCGAGCCGGTCGGCGGCCTCCGCTCCGGCAGCGTCGATCAGATACTGGCGCTGGCCGTCCGTGGCCCCCGGCGGATAGAAGCGGAACGCGGGGAAGCGGGCCGCGGCGCGCTCGGCCGGTGTGATCGCCCCGCTGTCGGCCATCGCGTCCAGCACCCATTCCCAGCGGCGCGTCAGTTTCGCCGTCACCGCGGCGTCCGAACCCGCCTTCTCGTAGTACGAGGGGATGTTGACGACGGCGGCGAGGGCGGCTCCCTGACTGACCGACAGGCGGGCCGCGTCGACGCCGAAGTAGTTGCGGGCGGCGGCCTGGATGCCCGCGGCACCGCGGCCGAAGTAGACCGTGTTGAGGTAGCCCTCCAGGATCTCGTCCTTCGACCGGGTGCGGTCCAGCTTGATCGCGATCAACGCCTCCCGTGCCTTGCGGGACAGCGACTGCTGGGGACTGAGCAGGGCGTTCTTCACGTACTGCTGGGTGATCGTGGAGCCGCCCTGCCGGCCTCCGCCGCTCACCGTCGACCAGGCCGCCCGGGCGATCGCGGTCGGCGAGATTCCGGTGTCCGTGCGGAAGGAACGATTCTCCGCCGCGATGACCGCCTCCTGGACATGGCGCGGCACCTGGGCGAGCGGGACCGCCTGCCGGTCCACCGGGCCGCGCCGCCCCAGGTAGTCGCCCCGGGTGTCGAGGAAGACCGTGCTCTGCATCGCGGTCTCCGGGTGCGGCTCGGGGATCACGGTGAGCCGGTACGCCACCACCCCCGCGCCCACGAGCATGAGCACGAGGACCAGCAGGGCGATCAGCGCGCGGCGCAGCCGGCGGCCCCGGGTGCGGCGGGCCTTCACCCGGCGGTCGTGGAGGTACCGGCCGAGTCCGGCCCGGACGCGTGCGGCCGGGCGTACGCGCTCCGCGTGAGGGGCCGTCCCCCTCCCCGCCCGGATGCGGGACCGCCGCCGGGAGGCCGCCGTCCCCGTCAGGGTCCGGGTTCGCGTGCGCCGGCCCGGCACGGCCCGCGCGCGGCGCGGGGCCGCCCCGCGTGTCAGGGCACGTACGCCCTTCACGGCCGGTACCCCTGACGTGCGATCGCCCTGCCCGTGGAGTCGTACACCGTGACTCTCCACGGGTCGCCGGTCGAGGTCTCGTCCGGGGCCGGGGAGGCCGGTGTCGTCGTCACCGCGTACCAGGCCCCCCAGCCGGGCCTGCCCGCGAGGGTCAGGGCGGTGGCGTGGACGACACCCGTGGGGGTCGTGAGCTCGACGCGGGCCGGTTCACCCGTTCCGTGGAAGACCCCGGAGAGGAACCCGCGGCCGTCGCCCCGGGGGGACAGCCGGAACGAGACACCGGGGCCGTTCATGTCGAGGTTGCCGTCCACGACGCTGCTGGACTGGGTGGGCATGCCGGGTTCCGTCCAGTGCGTGCCGTCCTTCGTCAGCCACATCTCGGTGCCGGCCGTCACCCGCACCCGCTCGCCGGGTGCCACGACCCGCACCCTCGCGGCGCCCGTGGAGAGGGAGGGGCTCGCGCTGGAGCCACCACCCGCGGGCGGAGTCACCGGCCCCGCGGGACCGGAGGCCACGCCGTCGCGGAGTCCGACGACGGCGAGCGGCACCAGCAGCGCCCCGCAGGCGGCCCCCAGCACGGCGGTCCTGCGGCGCCGCCGGAGCCTCCGGCCCTCGCGTTCGATGGCGCCCAGCGGCACGGCGGAGGGCGTGACGTCGCACGCGGCCTCGGCGAACACCTCGCGCAGCCGCTCGGCCTCGGCCGACGTGCGCGCGGAACGGGACGAGTGGTTCATGGGCGGGCTCCGGAGACGGGGTGACGGCCGGTGAACAGGGGATGGGCCCGCAGCGCTGCCAGGCCGCGCCGGGCATGGGTCTTGACGGTGCCGACCGAGCAGCCGAGCAACTGGGCCGTCTCGGCCTCGCCCAGGTCCTCCCAGTAGCGCAGCACCAGCACCGCGCGCTGCCGTGCCGACAGTGCGGCCAGCGCCGTGTCCAGGGCGGCCCGTTGGGTGACGGCCTCCGCGTGTCCCGGCTCGCGCTGGTGGGCCCGCTCGGGAACGAACGGCATCAGCAGTTGGACGACCCGTCTCTTGCGGGTCCGGCTGATGTTGTTGTTGACCAGCGACCGGCGCACGTAGAAGTCGATGTCGTCGCCGGGGATGCGCCGCCAGCGGGCGTACACCTTGGCCAGGGTGGTCTGGACGAGGTCCTCGGCTTCGTGGAAGTCGCCGGTGAGCATGTGCGCGGTGCGCACCAGGCGGGGCCAGGCGGCGGTGGCGTACTCGGCGAAGTCTCCACTGTCCGTGTGGACTTCGGGGATGTCGGTGGGGTTGTGCGGCACGACCTGCGGTCCCTCGGGTCGGGTGCGTGGGGGGCGGAGGGAGGCGGCGGAGCCGGGACCTGAACGGCCCGGCGCCCCCGCCCACATGCTCAGTTCAGGTCCAGCCGGGAGTGCACCGTGCCCTCGGCGGCGTACACCGTGGGCGCTCCGACCGGTGCGGGGGCGACGACCGCTGCGACGGCCATGCACTTCTGCGTTCCTGCCATGAACGGACAACTCCTCTTGATGTACCCGGCGTTCGGACAGCGGGAGGGCACCCTCCCCTCCTACAAACTCCCGGCGCCCGTGGGCCGGATGACACCGGCCGGCGACTTTTTCGCGCGGGTGTACGTCAGTCGAGCGCGCTCGCCGCCCGCCACTGGTCCCAGGTCAGGTTCCAGTCGCCGTAGCCGTTGCCGACGGCGACCGTGTCGCGGGAGCCGTCGACCTTGACGACGTCCCCGGGGATGACCTCGTCGAAGAACCTCTTCGCCGTGCCGTCGGTGGCGAGTCCGACGCAGCCGTGGGTGACGTTCTGGTGCCCGCCGTAGGTGTTCGCCTTCGGGTTCTGGTGGAGGTAGGTGCCCGAGGTCGTGAGGTGGACGGCGTAGTAGTAATAGCCCGCGTACGCGTCGCCGAGGCCGACGGTCCGCGAGTCCATGAAGACCTTGGTGGCCTTGTCGGAGACGACCATCGTGCCGTTCCAGGTGTCCATGCCCGGCGCACCGGCGGTGATCGGCACGCGGCGCGACGAACCGGCCTTCTCCACCGTCATGAAGTGTGTACGGACATCCACCGTGGCGACGAGGGAGCGGCCCACCGTGAAATGCCTAGTGATTCCGGCCCCGGCCCGGACGGTGACCGCCGTGCCGGGCTTCCAGTACGCGCGCGGCCGGAAGTCGACGCGCTGCCCGTCGAACAGGTTGTGGCCCCTGACCCAGCCCCAGGAGCCCTCGACATCGGCGGTTACCTTCAACTGTCTTTCCACATCGGCTCGTTCGGACACCGGTATCGGGTGGTCGAAGGTCACCGATATCGGCATGCCAACCCCCACGGTCTGCCCGTCCGCGATGTTGATGTGCGCGCCCGTCAGGGACTTGAGCGGCGTCGCGGAGGGCTTGGGAGCCGCCTTGCCCGTCGGTTCGGCGGTCCCCCTGGCAGCCGCCCCGCCGGCCCGCCCCGCGTCCGTACCCCTGCCTCCGTCGGTCAGTGCCTGCGCCGAACACCCGGTGAGCGCGAGCGCGCACGCGGCCGCGGCGCTCCAGACGCCGGCCAATCGGCGGCGGCCGCTCCTCAGTCCCGTGGTCATGGTGATCCCCCTGTGGTGTGTTTCGATGTGCGACGTACGGGACCTGTACGCACGGCAGGGACGGCCGGGTTGCACCCGGGCGCCAAAACTCCGGACATTCGGGCGGGGGGCATGACCGAGGAAGAGTTCGACGCGTTCTACGCGACCGCGTTTCCCCGACTGACCGGCCAGCTCTACGCGTTCACCGGGGACCACGGCGAGGCGCAGGACGTCGTCCAGGAGGCGTTCGTCCGCGCCTGGGACCGGCGGCGGGACTTCCTCGCCGACGGGGCGCCCGAGGCGTGGATACGGACCGTGGCGATACGGCTCGCGGTGAGCCGCTGGCGCCGTGCGCGCCGCTGGCTGGAGCTGGTGCGGCGCACACCGCCGCCCGAGCACACCCCGGGCCCCGGCCCCGAGCGCACCACGCTGATCACCGCGCTGCGCACCCTGCCCGAAGCGCAGCGGATGGCGATCGTTCTGCACCATCTGTGCGACTTGAGTGTCGAGCAGGTAGCCTCCGAAACCGGTGCCCCCGTCGGCACGGTCAAGGCCCGGCTGTCCCGTGGCCGGGCCGCGCTGGCACGGGTGCTCTCGGAGGATTCGGCGGACTCGGCCGGCTCCGCGCGTCCGACGGGATCCGCGGGTCCGTCGGGCAGGGGTGAGAGGGAGGACGACCGTGTCCGATGAACTCACCTTCGACCTGCGGGAGCTGGCTGCCGAGGGCGAGAAGCCGCCCACGCTGACCGGTGCGGAGATCCGTGGCCGCGCGGTACGCCGCCGACGCCGCCGCCGTACGGCACTGGCCGCGGCCGGCACCTCCGTCGCGGGAGCCCTCGCCCTGGTGGTCGCGCTGAGCCTGGGCGGCGGCACGGACCGCGAGCTGCCCCCGGCCGCGAGCCCCACCGTCACCGCGAGCCGGTCGGCGACGCCGGAAGCAACGGTCGACCTCGGCCGGCGCGTGCTGTCGGTCGCGGGCCGTCAACTCACCATCAGCGCGGGCACGGTGAAGACACCCACGCCGACCGGCCGCATGACGGTCGTGAGGAAGAAGGCCGTCGATGTGCTCACCGCCCGGGACCTCGGATTCAGCGACAAGTACGACGTCAAGGCCCCCTGGGTGATCGTTCTCGGCGCCTCCGACGGCTCCGAGAACTTCATCGCCACCATGACGTTCGACGAGAAGGCCCCGGGCAACTACGACCGCACGAGCGGCTGGATCGGCCTGCGCCAGGCCGACGCCAAGTGGCTGTACCAGCAGCTCTCGCCGGGCGCGGTGGTCGACATCGAGGCTTCGGCCGGCACTTCTTCGCCGACTCCGACAGGGGTGGACGGGGGCGCGGCGACAGCGGGCACGGGCGCGGGACCGGGCGCGGGACCGGGAACCTCAGGCGGCTAGGGGGCGGCCGACGACCGGACGGCGGCCCGGGGAGCGGGGGCTTCGAGGGTCTCGGGCTCGGGAACGTTCGGCGACCGACGGTCCTGGGGGGAACGGTCGGTGGCCGGAGCGCCGGTGGCCCTATGCGTGGGCGCGGGCGTCGAGGTGAGCGTCGAGTGCGGCGAACGTCGCCTCGGGCCGCTCGATGTGCGGCAGGTGACCGGCCTCGGCGATCGGCTCGAACCGCCCCCGCGCGAACGCCTCCGCGTAGGCCCGCCCGTACGCGGGCGTCACGATCCGGTCGCTCTCGCCCCACAGCACGAGGACCGGGATCCGCACCCGGCCGAGCCGGTTCAGCAGCTTCGGATCGTGCATGTACGGGTCACCGGCCAGCACGCGCAGGGTGGCCAGGTCGGCCCGCTGGGCCGCGATCCGTTCCTCCGTGAGGGTGGCGGGGTCCACGGCGAACCGGGCCGGGTCGTGGAACGAGTACGTGGCGATCTCGTCCGGCCGGAGCGCGAAGATGTCGCGGACCGGCTCTCCCGGGACGGCCACTCCCGCCGCGTTGACCAGCACCAGCGAACCGATGACCGTGCCGTCGTCGCGGAAGGCCATCTCGGCACCGGTCCAGCCGCCGAGCGAGGAACCGACGACGAGGACGTCGCGGTGGCCCTCGTCCCTGAGCCAGTGCAGATAGGCGATCGCCAGGTCGTCGACACCGGTGAGCCAGCCGGGACGCCCGGTCCCGTTCCAGCCGGGGTGCGTGGGAACGACGGCGCGCATGCCGCGGGCGGCCAGATGCGCGGCGATGCCCTGGACGGTGGCCGGCCCGCCCCCGCCGTGCAGGACGAGCGCGACCCTGCCGTCGGCGGGGCCGGTCTCGGTGAGGGCGAGGGGAAGGTCGGGGCGCGGGAAGACGGTGCGGGTGCGGAACTCGGTGTCGGTCATGCGCCCCACGCTATCTACGCATACATATATACGCAAGCTTAGATAGTCGATTAGGATGCGGACATGACCGCGAACCATGAGGGACCCGGGCCCCGGGCGGCAGCCCCCACCCCTGTCCCCGATGCCGCCCCTGCCCCTGCCTCTGCCTCTGCTGCTGCTTCCGCTTCCGCAGCGGGCCTCGCCGCCTCCGTCGGTGTCGGCGCGGATCCGTCCCCCGGCCCCGTCGATGTCGAAGAGCTCGGGCGTGCCGTGAAGGAGGCGCAGTACCGGCATCACCGCACGCTCGACACGCGCCTCGCGTCGGTCGGCACGACGCTGGCGCAGTGGGACGCGCTGCGGGCGATCTCCCGTACGCCGGGTGCGTCCGCGCACGAGCTGGCGGTCGCGACCTTCCAGGGCGACCAGGCCTTCGGCACCCTCGCCTCCCGGCTCGCGGCCCAGCACCTCATCGAACGCCGGCCCGGTCGTGGCCGCCGTATCGAGCACCAGCTGACGGAGGCCGGGGAGCACGTCCTGACGGCAGGCCGTGCCGTCACGCGCGAGGTTCTCGCCGCGTCGTTCGGGCCGCTCGACGAAGGCGAACGGGCAACGCTGCTCGGCCTGTTGCGCCGCCTCGGCTCCCCGGGCGAGGCACTCTAGGATCAACGACCATGGAAATAACAGGTCTGTTCGTCCTCGCCGCGCTCGTGATCGCGGGTTTCGCCGGTCTGGAGAGCAAGCTCGGCCGCACCGACCGCAGGATCGCCCACGTCGAGCGCCGGCTCGACCTGATCCTGGACCACCTCGGCATCCGCGAGGATCCGCCGCACCTTCCGCAGGTCACCGCCTTCCTGCGCGACGGCAAGAAGATCCAGGCGATCAAGGCCTACCGAGAGGCCACCGGCGCGGGCCTGAAAGAGGCGAAGGACGCCGTGGAACGCATGAACTGACACCTCCGCCGCCCGCCTCCGGCGCCCGGTGCCGGAGGGGCGTGACGTCGGTGCGTGTCAGAGAGGCGGTTGCGCCGGGGCCGGGCCCAGGGTCGTCGTGCCCGGGGCCGTGCGATGGCCGAGGCCCGTGCGGTAGGCGTCCAGGGCGGCTTCCACCCGGCCCGTACGGCGCAGCAGGTCGCCCAGCAGCCGGCACAGGTCCGCCAGGTCCCCGGCCGCGCCCGCCCGCTCCAGCAGGCTCATCGCCCGCACATAGTGCTCCTCCGCCGCCTCGGTGTCCCGGGCGTCCTCGGCGATGATGCCGAGCAGGCGGTGCGCGGCCGCCGCGTGGATGGCACCCCGCTCGGAGTTCAGGTCGCCGAGCACCTGGTGCAGCAGGGCGGCCGCCTCGTCGGACTTGTCGCGCCGGTGCAGCACGTCGGCGAGCTCCACCGCGACCTGGCTGGTGTAGAGCGCGGCCCGCTTGGCGGACAGCATGGCCTGCGCCTCGCGCAACTCGTCCTCGGCACTCTCCAGTTCGCCGTTCTGCGCGTACAGGTATCCGCGCATCCAGTGGCAGTTGGCGAGCTCGGTGCGGATCTGGAGCTGCCGGTAGAGCTCGGCGGCCTTGGCGAGGGAGACGTCGGCCTCGGCGATCCGCCCCTCGGCGATCATCGTCCGCGCCACCGACCGGTGCATCCGCGCCACCAGGGCCGGATCGCCGACCTGCGGCGCGAGGGCGAGCGCGAACTCGGCCGCCTGGGCGGCCCGGGCGTGCGCGCCCATGTCCATGTAGGGCGCGATGACTCCCGTGTAGAGCAGGAGCAGCGCGTCGGGGTCGTGCAGGCCCGTCCGGTTGAGCTCGTCGAGGGTGGACTCGAACAGGTAGCAGGCGTAACGGAGTTCACCGGCGAGGTAGTGGGAGACCGCCCGGCCGCGCACGGCGGGGACCCGCTGCGGCAGCGGCGCGTCCCCCATCCGCTGCTCCGACTCCTCGAAGCGCCGCTGCGCCGTCTCCAGGTCCCCGATGTCCAGGGCGCATTCGCCGAGTCCGAGGAGCGCCGCGGCCTGCTCGGCGACCAGTCCGTGCGCCTCCGCCTCGGCGAGCAGCGCGGTGTAGACGCCGGCGGCCACCTCGGCCTCTCCGGTGGCGAGCGTGCGCTGCGCGTCGGTCAGCCGCAGCCGCAGGTCGGTGGCGAGGTGGGCGGGCCGCCCGGTGGCCAGCTCCTCGTAGGCGACCCCGAGCCGTCCGGCGATGTGCCGCAGCGCGGGTTCGGAGGCCCGCACCCGTCCGGCCTCCAGGGTGGAGATGTACGCGGGGGTGTACGCAGGCTCCGCCAACTGCTTCTGCGTCAGGCCGCGTTCCGTACGCAGCTGCTGCACCCTGCGCCCGATGATCTCCGGGTCGTCCCGCTCCGCCATGGGTTAAGCATGCCATTAAGCCGAGTTAAGTCCGGCCTGTTGTCGACTCTCGTCCAACTCTCCTTGGCCCTCTTGCGATGGAAGGACGAGAACCTCTACGTTAAGCGGCGGATTAAGCCTGCTTAATACGCCGCTGTTGTTGCGAGGTCACCGTGCTCCGACGTATTTCCGCGCGCTACTCCAGAGGGTTTCTCGCCGCCGTCATCGCGGTCGCCGCGCTGGTCACGGTGGCGAACGTCGGCCCCGCGAGGGCGGCGGGACCGGCCCCCGCCGCACACACCGCCTCGAAGGCGGCCGGGCATCAGGGACTCCCCGCGGGACGCTGACCCGACGCACCGCCGTCCGGGCGCGTGCCTCGCCACCGGGTCCTTCAGTGCCATTGCCGTCCCCGGCCGCCCCGTCCACACGCTGTGGACGCCGGACGCGCCCTGAGGGCGCGCTCCGCCGGTCGTGGACACGGTCGCCGGCCGGCAGCGGGTGACATCCCGCCCCGTCCCGGCCGTCCTGGGGATGACGGACGGCGGCGTCATGGCCGTACGGCCGCTCCGAATCCCCCGTACGAGGGACACCCGCCGCTTACGCTGGGCCCGTGACCTCTGCCGCCGCCCGCATCGCGCTGGACCTCACCGCCGACCTCCCGGTCCCCGCCCTGGAGGACTTCTACCGCGACCTGCACCGGCATCCCGAGCTGTCGCTGCGCGAGCACCGCACGGCCGCCGCCCTCGCCGAGCGGCTGCGCAAGGCCGGGTACGACACGACCGAGGGCGTGGGCGGCACGGGCGTCGTGGGCGTCCTGCGGAACGGGGACGGGCCCACCGTCCTGCTGCGCGCCGACATGGACGCGCTGCCCGTCGCCGAGCGGACCGGACTGCCGTACGCCTCACGGACCGACGGAGTCATGCACGCCTGCGGTCACGATCTGCACGTCACCTGGCTGGCCGGTGCCGCCGAGGCGCTCGCCGCCGGGCGCGACACCTGGTCCGGCACGCTGGTCCTGGTCGGACAGCCGGCCGAGGAGACGGGCGAGGGCGCCGCCCTGATGGTCGCCGACGGGCTCCACGAACGCTTCCCGCGGCCCGGTGTCCTGCTCGCCCAGCACGCGGCACCCGGCCCCGCCGGGCTGTACGCGCACTCCCCGGGTCTGATCATGTCCGCCTCGACGGACATCGACATCGTCGTGCACGGGCGGGGCGGCCACGGTTCGCGGCCCGAGGCGACCGTCGACCCGGTGGTGACGGCGGCGTACATCGTGACGCGGCTCCAGACGGTCGTCAGCCGGGAGGTCGCGGCCCGGGACTCCGCCGTGCTGACCGTGGGGCGGATCGAGGCCGGCACCCGGCACAACATCATCCCGTCCGAGGCCCGGATCTCCCTGAACCTGCGGACCCAGTCGCCGGAGGTGCGGGAGCGGATGATCGCCGCCGTGCGACGCGTCGCGGCGGGCGAGTGCGCGGCGGCCGGCTGCCCGGCCGAGCCCGGGATCACCGTGGGCAGCGACTTCCCGGTGACCGTCAACGACGCCGACACCGACCGGCGGACCGCCGCCGTGCACGGCGAGGTCTTCGGTGCCGGGACGATCCTCGACCCCGGTCCGGCCATGGGCAGCGAGGACTTCCCACGGCTCGCCGCCGGGGGAATCCCTTACTCCTACTGGTTCGTGACCAGCACCCCGGCCGACGTCTGGAACGCGGCCCCGGGCGGCGACGACCTCATGACCAGGCTCGCGGCCGTGCCCAGCAACCACAGTCCGCACTTCGCCCCCGACCTGTGCACGCTCGCGCCGGGCGTACGGACCCTGGTGTCGGGTGCGCTGGCGTCCCTGTCGGTCGGCGGCTGAGAACCTCCCGGCCTCACGCCTGCGTCTGCAACTGGCGCAGCTGCTCCTGGACGTGGTCCAGCGCGCCTTCCCGGCGTCCGGGCACGCGCAGCCTCAACCGCGCCAGTTCCGAGCCGAGTTCGCGGGCCCGCGCCGGATCGTCGACACGGCCCCACTGGTGGTGCGCGCGGTCCACCGCCGATTCCACCTCCGGGGTGTCCGCGGCCTGTCCCGCGTCCAGCCGGGCCACCGCGACCGCCAGCCAGGTACGGCAGCTGCGCTCCGGGTCCCCCGCGAACATCGCCAGATCCGCCCGCACCTCCATCCAGTGCAGCACCTGCTCGGAGCCGGGCCCGTACGCGCGCAGCGCCTCCTCCTCCCGGCGGCCCGCCAACCCGGCGGCCTCACCGTGCCGTCCGGCCCGGACGGCGGCGGTGATCTCCCCATGGGGATCGGAGGACGGTGAACTCTCCTGCTGAGTCGCCTGGTTGGGGATGGCCATCAGCATCGGCTGCGGCGGGGCGGGCGGTTGGGACCCCGGTGGGGTGGACGGCTCCACCCTGGAGGGTGCGCCGAGGGGCGGCTCGGGCGGCGTGAGCGGCGCGGGCGGCGCCTGCGGGGCGGGCGACGCGAACGGAGCGGGCGGCGCGAACGGCGCGGGCGGCGGGGCCTGCGGGAGCGGCGGAGGAGATGTCACGGTCGTGAACCCCGGTGCCGGGGGCCATGGTTGCCCGGCCCAGGACTGCCCGGGACCGGGCGGGAACGGCGGCGCGCCGGTCTCCGCGACCACCGCACCCGCAACCGGGGCGGCGGCGGAAGCGGGCGCGCCCGGACCGCCCTGCCCGGGTGCGAACAGCAGATCCGGCGTCCCCGGCCGGGCCGCCGCGTCCTCGCCCGTCGTCCTCGTCAGGGCCTGCTGGTGGAGCTGGAGGAGGGGAGGCCGGTGGCCACTGCGAAGGATGGTGGCGACGGCTCTCATGTACGTCGGCTGCGCCACCGTACGGCGGGGCGGGGGCGGGGCGACCCGGCCGTACAGGGCGGTCGCCGGACCCACCGCGAGAGGGCGCCCGGCGAGGTGCGTCCAGGTGTCCGCGTCCGCGTGCAGGTCGACGAAGACGCTCGTCAGGCCCGGTGGGCGCAGCCGGAGTTCCTCGGCGACCCAGTGCCAGGGGAAGGCCGTGTAGCGGACCGTCGCCGGAGTGGTGCGGGCCAGCGCGAGATGGGGGAGCCGCTGGCGGCGGTCCAGCTGGAGCTGCCCGGTCACGAACATCGTCAGTGGTCCGGGAGAGGTCGCGGCCGCGCGCAGCCGGGTCAGCACGGCCTGCGGCTCCAACGGGTCGGCCAGCTCCACGACGTTCGCGGTCTCGGTGCCCGAGAGCACCGACGGGGCGACGGCCGCGAGCACGGGGAGCACGGAGGCCGCGTCCACCAGACACCCCTTGCCCACCGGCGAGGCCGCGAGAAGCAGCACGGTTCCGGGCATAGGTTCCCTCCCCCATCGATCAGGTACGTCAGCACCGTAACCGCTGCGCATGCAAAGAGGGGACGCGCGGCGTGCGAACTCACCGCCGCCCGACGGGACCTGACGTCCGTGTCCGCCGTCCCCGCTACGCCCGCCGACCGCCGGGAGCCAGGCGCCGAACCGCGAAGATCGTCGTGTCGTCGGCGAGCCGGCCGCCGCAGTGGCCCAGGGTGCCGTCGCGGACGAACCGTACGAGGAGGCGCGGGTCGGCGGTGCGCCGGTCCCGGGCCAGTGCCCTCACGAGGGCGTCGCGGAGCGGGAAGAAGTCGCCGGCCGCGTCGCGGGCCTCCGTCACGCCGTCCGTGACCAGGAGCAGCGTCTCTCCGGGAGCCAGCGGAACCCGCAGCACCGGTGGCGGCTCGGACGTCAACTCGCCTAGTCCGAGCGGCAGTCCGTCCCCGAGCGGCAGACTCCGTACGCCGTCGGGAGTGACCACGAGCGGAGGTTCGTGGCCGAAGTTGATGACCTCGACGGTGGCCGCCGTGTCCTCGGGGAAGGCGACCAGGACGCCGGTCGCGAAACGGTCGCCCTCGTCGCGGCCGAGCGCCGCGCAGTAGCGGACGTGCCGCAGCATCCGGACCTCCAGCCGGGCGGCGACCGTGGCGAGGACCTGTTCGTGGTACGCCGCCTCGCGGAACGTGCCGAGCAGCGCGGCCGCCGCCTCCACCGCCGCCAGTCCCTTGCCCTGGACGTCGCCGAGCAGCAGGCGGGTGCCGTGCGGTCCGGGCTGGATGTCGTAGAAGTCGCCGCCGACGCGGGCCTCGCTGTCGGCGGTGAGGTAGACGGCGGCGTGGTCCAGGCCGCCCCAGCCCGGCGCCATCGGGCGCAGCACGGTGCGGCGGGTCGTCTCGGCCACGTCCCGCATGTGCAGCATGCGGCGCTCACCGCGCACCCGCACCGAGCAGGCGAGGACCGCGAGGACGCCGCCCGCCAGAACGAGGATGAAATCGGGCAGACCCGTCCGGTACTGGTGCGGCCACGACGTGTCCACGGCGCTGTAGGTGAGCAGCGACAGCACGGCGAACGCCGTCGTGCCCAGCACTCCGCAGAGCGCGGCGGCGATGGCCGGAACCAGCGCCACCCAGGAGATGATCCGGAATCTGCCGGAGGTGTTCGCGTCGAGCAGCGCGATGGCGACGAGCAGCAGCAGCGGCGGCACCCAGGCGATGCTGCGGCCGCGCGCACGCAGGGGTTTCTGCCGTTGGACATCGTCCGGCCGCCCGGCGCGCGGGAGTCCGCCGAGTACGGATCTACGGGCGGCCACCTCGCCGTACCGCCTCCCGTTCCCTGCTCTCAGTACGCGACCGACATCCGGCCGTTCGGGTGGACGGGCATCTCCAGCTGGTCGACGAAGGCCATCGCGTAGTCCTCGGCGCTGATCCGGCTCCGGCCCTCGGCGTCGGTGAGCATGCGGTCGCCGCCGATCCTGAATTCGCCCGTGCGTTCGCCCGGACCGATCTCCGCGGCGGGCGAGATGTACGTCCAGTCGAGGTCGTCGACGTAGGCCCGGTAGAAGGCGAGGGCGTCGCGGTGGGCCAGGGCCTCGGGAAGGTAGGTCTCCGGGAAGTCGGGCTGGTCACAGGCGGCCTGACCGGGCGCGACCTCCAGGGTGCCCGCGCCGCCGACGATCACGAGCCGCCGTACCCCGGCCGTCCGGACGCCGTCCACCAGGGACTGGTTGAGGACGAGGAAGGGTTCGCGGGGATCGGAGCCGTCCCGGGGCGGGACGCACGCAGACCCCACCGCGTCCGCGCCGGCCACGAGCTCGGCGACCTTCGCCGGGTCCGAGGCGTCGGCCGCCGTCGAGGCGACCCCGGGCACCGGGGACTGCCCGGACCGGCTGACCGCGACGACCTGGTGTCCGCGTGCCGACGCCTCCGTGGCGATGCGGCTGCCGACCATGCCGGTGGCGCCGAAGAGTACGAGCTTCATGCACCTCAGCGAAGCACGCGACCATGATCACCGCATCCCGGCGCGGCACGCGCCCATGATCGACGCGTCCCCGGCGGGCCGGCCGTCGGCGACCGGCGGACGCCCCTCGCGGAAGGCCTGCGACAGGCCTCCCGTCCCGACTTGCCAGGGGCTCCGGCGAGGTGTGACCTGGAAGGCGGGGGGCGAGCAGAGAGGAGTCCTCCCATGGCTCACGCCGCACCCGTTTCAGGGAAAGCGAGTACATCCGGATCGACCGACGTCTTCGGGGCGCAGACCCACACGATCGCGAAGTGGGCGGTGCCCGTCGCCGCCGGTCTCGTCTACGGCTTCTGGGCCGCCGCCATCAACCGGGACACCGGTGCGATCACGGGCTGGAACGTGCTGTTCGGCTTCGTGTGCGCCATCGCGTTCGCGGCGGCCTACATCGGCGTCCGCGCGCTGGCGCCGATGATGCGGCGCGAACTGCACGCGGTGATGTGGGCCGCGTTCGCGGGCTGTGCGTTCGGTTTCCTGTACAGCCAGACCGACGCGACCGTCCTGCGGTCCGTGTTCATGTCGCTGGCGGTCGCCGTGGGCGTGTTCGCGGTGGCCTTCTACCGCTACTACACACACGAGGACGCCGCGGGAAAGGCGGGCTGACGTCGTCCTGTGCCTCGTCCTGTGCCGTTCCGGCCTCGCGGGAGGCCGGAACGGCACACGGCTGACGTCACACCACAGCTGACGTCAAGCACGACTGACGCGTCACCACGGCTGACGTCACCACGGCCACGACTGACTCGTCATCACGGCGTACGGCCGACGCCACCACGGCATACGGCGCACGAGGCCCCGGCGGGCAGCCGGGGCCTCGTGCGTCTCCCTCACTCACCTACTCACCTACCACCTGGGACCCAGTCCCAGGAGTTCGAGGAGGAGCCGGACACGGTCCAGGTCCAGGAGCTGGAGACGCTGAAGCTCCAGGTGGAGCCGGTCGAACTCCAGCCGGGGTCGTTGCGCGGGTTCCGGTCGTTGTCCCAGTGCGCGTTGTGCCACACCCCGTCCTTCTCGCCGGGGCACGGGTCCGAGCAACTGGGCACCCACTGGCCGCCGGTGTCGACGAACGCGGCGCTCGCCCAGGCGTGGGCGCCGACGAGCCAGTACCAGTTGGTGTCGCCGAAGACGCTCTGTCCGGTCACCGCGCACTGCACGCGGTCCTGACTGCCCGGTGAGAGCGCGCCGACGACGGGCGAGTTCGTGCTGGGCTGGAGTCGCAGGTTCAGTTCTCCACGGGAGACGACGGTGCCCCAGACGGGACCGGAGCTGTCGGTGTGCGCCGACGGAGCCGCCGCCATGGAGGTGCCGGCGGCCGCGACGGTCAGTACACCGCCGCTGAGCAGGGCCGCGGCAAGAGTCCGCAGGGCCGGGGTGGTGCGCATATCGGCCTCCTTTTCCCCAGATCCAGGAAACACCCGTTCGGGTGAGGGCTCCACCGGAGCGGGCGGAGCCCTTGGGGCGACTGGGAAGCGCGGGGGTGGAAGGCGGCGTGGGGAGGCCGTCGAAGAGGGCCGGACGGGGGTCGGAAGCGGCTTCGCGGGCGTGGCGGCTCCCCGTTCGGCTTGTCATATGCGCCCATTTGCAGTCAACCCGCTCGCGGACAGCCTCCGGGAGGCCTTGCCTGAAGAGGTGTCCCCTCGTGTCCGGAGCGCTCTGTCGACCGTGCTGATCGGCCTCGCCTGCCTGCTCGCGCCGCTCGGCGCGCTGTCGACCTGGGCGATGTACGGGCTCGGCGATTCCGCGCGGTACGAGGCCACCATGGCGCCGCTCGCCGCCGACGCCGACGTACGGGACGCGATCGCGGCCGGCGTCACCGACGGCATCCTGCGCGAAGTCCACGTACGGCCAAGGCTCCAGGGGCCGGTGAACCATTTCGTGCGGGACGCGGTGCGCTCGTTCACCGAGACCGAGGCGTACCGCACGGCGTGGGAGGCCGCCAACCTGGCCGCGCACGAAGCCGTGATGCGGGCGCTGCGCGAGGACCGCGAGGGTGCGGTGACCGTCGACCTCGCGCCCGTCACCGAGCGGGTCAAACGCCGACTCGCCGACGACCACATGCCGTTGGCCGGCCGCATCCCCGTCGAGCACACCGAGATCACCGTGCTCGAGGCCGAGGACATGGCCCGTCTCCGGAAGGGGTTCCACGTGCTCGAAGTCGCCGGTTTCTGGCTGCCGGTGGCGTCGGTCGTCTTCGCGGCGGCCGGGATCGTCGTCGCCGTGTGCCGCCGCCGGGCGGTCCTCGCGACGGGCCTCGGCACCGCGCTGGGCGCCACGCTGCTCGGCGTCGCGATCACCGTGGGCCGCAGGCTCACCCTCGACGACCTGCCTCCCGACGTGTCCCGCACGGCCGCGGGAGCGGTGTACGACGCCCTGACCGAGACCCTCCGCTTCGTCTGCTGGCTGCTGCTGGCCATGGGTCTGACGGTGACTCTGACCGCCGTACTCGTCGGCGTCTTCACGCGCCACCGGCAGGCGGCCAGGGCGACCCGGCCGGCTCCCGCGGAGCAGTCGACACAGGTCGGCGTCTGACCCTGCCCGAGCGGACGGACGTCCGGCCCGCACCGGGGGCGCCCGGGGCCCGGACATCGCAGCGGGCAACCCTCCACCACCGCACCCCGTCTTCGGGGGAGGATTCGGACACCTCACCCGGACGAACGGAAGGCGGGGAGTTGGACACTGCGGCGGCGGAGTGGACGGGCGCGGAGGATCCGGCGTACCGGGAGCGGCGGGGTGGCCGGACCTTCGGGGTCTGGGTGGCCGGTCTGCTGCTGGCCGGGGTGAGCGTCGTCGTCGGATGCCGGGCGGCCGACACCGACGGGATCACACCCGTACCTCAACTGCTGGCGTTCCTGCCGTGGTTGCTCGTACCGACCGGTCTCGCCCTGCTGCTCGCCCTGCTCGCGCGCTGGCGGACGGGTCTGGTGTGGGGGGTCGCCCTCCTGGGGTTCGTCGCCTGGTTCATCGAGCCCTACGGCAGTGCCACCGAACCCGGCGGGAGTCCGCTCGCCGGGCTGCGGGTCATGACCTCCAACGTGGAGTTCGGGCGGGGGACCGGTTCACTGATCGAGGCCGTCCGGCGGCGCGGGCCCGACATCCTGTTCGTCGAGGAGTGCGACTACGGGTGTTCGCGGGCGCTGCAGGACGCCTTCGGGGGCGGCGAAGGCGTGTATCCGTACCGGGAGGCCGTCGAGGGGGCCGGGGCCGACGGATCCGTCGTCATGAGCCGGTTCCCGCTGAAGGGCGCCGACGGTGTGCGCGGAACCATGGGCATGCCGGGCGCCGTCGCCGACGTGCGGGGCCACGCCGTCCGGCTGCAGCTCGCCCACCCGATGCCCCCGCTCCCGGGCCAGATCGGTGTCTGGCGGCGCGAACTGGGCGAACTGCGCGACTACGCGGCGCGGTCCCGTGAACCCACCGTCCTCGCCGGGGACTTCAACGCCTCCCAGGACCACGCCGTCTTCCGCCGCATCCTCGACACCGGACTGCGCGACAGCGCCCGGCTCGCGGGCTCCCCGCGGACCCCGAGCTGGCCGGCCAGGACCACACCGGCGTTCGGCGCGCAGATCGACCACGTCCTCGTCTCGGCCGACTTCTCCGCGGACCGGGCCGCCTTCCTGCGGATCGGCGGCAGCGACCACCGCGCCCTCGTCGTCGACCTCACCCTCCACCAGCGGGACTGAGCCGGGAGCCGCCTTCCGGACACCCCCATACTTGGGACATGTCCCGCGAGTTCCCCATCGGCCTCACCCCTCCCGACTGGCTGGTCAGGAACCTCCAACCGCAGCGGGCACCCGTCAACCGGCCCGCCGCCGTACGCGCCGCCGTCGCCCTGTCGCTCCCCCTCGCCATCGGCCTCGCCTACGGCCGTCCCGCGTACGGCGCCCTCGCCTCCATGGGCGCGCTGTCCGGAGTCATCGGCGACACCGCGGACGCGTACCGCATGCGGATCTTCAACATCGCCGTCCCGCAGTTCTTCGGCGCGATCGGCGTCACCATCGGCGCCCTGACCTTCGGGCACGGCTGGGTCGCCGTCGCCGCGGTGACCGGGGTCGCCCTGGTCTCCGGGATGATCTCCTCGATCGGCGCCGTCGCCTCCGTCACCGGACTGCTGCTGCTCCTCAACTGCGTGATCGGCGCCGGACTTCCGCTGCCCGGCGCCTGGTGGCTCGCCCCGGTCCTGATGTCCGGCGGCGGGCTCCTCGTCCTCGCGCTGGCCCTGCTCGCCTGGCCGCTGCGCTCGGGGGTGCCGGAACGGTCCGCCGTCGCCGACACCTACCGCAAGGTCGCCGACCTGCTCGCCGCGAGCGGCACCGACGCCTACGAGGACCTCCGCGTCGCCGTCACCCAGTCCCTCAACCAGGCGTACGACCTCGTCCTCGCCCGGCGCGCCTTCCACCACGGCCGCAGCACCGACCTCGTCCGGCTGCTCGCCCAGCTCAACGCCGTCACCCCGGTCGTGGAGGCCGCCCCCGCGGCCCACCAGCGGGGCGCGCCGCTGCCCGCCGAGATCCCCGCCGCCGTCCGCCGGCTCGCCGAGGCCGTCGAGACCGGCGGCACCGGCCCCCTGGAACTGCGCCTGCCCACCCCGGTCGACGAGACCTCGCGTGCCGTCGACCACGCCCTGCGGCACGCCTCCGGCGTCGTCACGGACCGGTCCCCCGACGCGCGCGCCCTCGACGACCGCCTCGGCAGGCCCGCCCCGCTCCGCGTCCGCGCCGCCCGCGCCGGCCGCAACGTCCTGTTGTCCCCGGCCTCCTGGCGCTACGGCACCCGCCTCGCCCTGTGCATCGGCCTCGGCCAGGTGCTGGTCTCGACCGTCGCGGTGCCGCGCTCCTACTGGGTCGCGCTCACCATCACGTTCGTCATGAAGCCCGACTACGGCTCCGTCTTCTCCCGGGCGCTGCTGCGCGCGATCGGCACGGTCGCCGGGCTGGTGGTCGCGGCGGCCGTGCTGACCGTGGTGCCGCGCGGCTGGTGGGACGTGCCCGTGATGATGCTGCTCGCCCCGCTCATCCCGGTCCTGACCCCTCGCGGCTACGGCTATCAGACCGCCGCCATCACCCCGGTGATCCTGCTGCTGTCCGACAACCTCAACCACCAGGGCACCGGGCTCATCGTGCCCCGCCTCGTCGACTCCCTCATCGGCTGCGCGATCGCCCTGGTGGCCGGGTACCTCCTCTGGCCGGAGAGCTGGCACGCCCGGGTCGGCGACCGGCTCGCGGACGCGGTCGCCGACACCGCCGGCTATGTCGAGCTGGCCTTCGGGGACACCGCCGAACCAGCGGCCCGCGCCCGCAGCCGGCGCCGTCTGTACCGGGACCTCTCCTCCATCCGTACGGAGTTCCAGCGCGCCCTGACCGAACCGCCGCCGAACGGGCGCCGGGCCGCCGCCTGGATGCCGCTCGTCGTCGCCGTCGAACGGATCGTGGACGCGACGACCGCCGCGCGGGTCCACGTGAAACAGGGCGCGGCCGAGCCGTCGTCGGTCGAGATCTCCACCGTCGCGCTCCAGCTGCGGGAGCTGTCCGAGGGACTGCGCGAGACGGACGTGCTCGTCGCCGTCCGCACCGACCTCACCGGCCCTTCGGGCAGCGTGCTCGAACCGGTACGGCAGGAGGTCGCGGCGGCCAGGGCGATCGCCTCACCGCACTGACGCGCTTTACCTTCCCCTTGCGATCCCTTCACACAAGCGTGACACCAGGGAGAGCGCGCGGCGGAACGCAGAATTCCGACAAATCCCCGTGATAGGAAAGTGAACCCCTGGGCGCCGTAAGGGGGTTGACCTGACCGTCGTCCGGTGTGCCGCCCCTGCCGAAGATCACCTTCTGTGGCCGCTAACCTTACGTGTCCGTCCTGGCCAGGGATTGACGGGATCAACTCACGCGAAGGGTTGCGCACATGGGCATTCTCACTCTCCTGCGGAATGCGTTCGGCCGCTCACGCAAGGGTCGTGACGCCGACGTGGAGACCTCGCGAGAGGCAACGTCGACTCCGACGGTCCCGGCTCCCGCCACGGAGCCGGCGCCGTCCCCGGAGGCCGAGCCGGCCTCCGCCCGGGTGACGGAGGCCGAGCCGAAGATTCCGGCTCCCGCCTCCGAGCCCGAGCCCTCCGTGGTCGACGAGCTGGTTTCGGCCGCCTTCGACAACGTGACGGTGCCGAAGCAGACCTCGTCCCCCGCTTCGGAGGGGACCCCCACGGCAGAACAGCCGACGGAAGAGACCCCGGAAACGCCCACAGAGGCAAAGCCGGAACCGGCGCCGGCAGCAGAGCCGACGGCCGAGACCGAGACCGAGCCGGTCACCGAGCCCGAGGCGGAGCCGGCCGCCGAGGCTGAGCCGGTTGCTGAGCCCGTCGCCGAGGCTGAGCCCGTTGCTGAGGCTGAGCCGGTCGCCGAGGCGGAGGCCGAGCCCGCCGCCGAGGCGGAGCCGGTCGCCGAGGAGGCCGAGCCCGTCGCCGAGGCTGAGCCGACGGTCGAGCCCGAGGTCGCCGCGGTCGAGGCGGAAGCGGTCGTAGAGGCCGAGCCCGTTGCCGAGCCTGTCGCTGAGACGGAAGCCGAGCCGGTCGTAGAGACCGAGCCGGAGCCCGTGGCCGAGGCGGAGCCGGTCGTCGAGCCCGTTGCCGTGGTCGAGCCCGAGGCGGAGCCCGTCGTCGCCGAGGAGGTCACGCCCGTGGCCGCGCAGGTGGACGAGCCCGCGGCCGCCGACGGCGGCGAGGCCCCACAGGTGGCACCCGCAGCCGAGGTCGAAGGCAGCACGGGTGGTGCGGGTGGGAACGAGGACGCCGAAGGCGAAGCCGAGGCTGGGGCCGAAGGCGAAGCCGAGGCTGGGGCCGAAGGCGAAGCCGAGGCGGAGGTCGAGGCCGACGCCGAGGCGGAGGCGACCCCGGGTGTCTCCGCCGTCCCGCTGACGCGGGTCAAGTCCGAGGCCCCGGCCCTGGTCACGGCGTACAACGAAGCGGGTACCGCGCTCCAGAAGCGGGACCTCACCGGCACACGCGCCAAGATCTACCTCGTCCTCGACCGCTCCGCGTCCATGCGCGCGTACTACAAGGACGGCTCCGCCCAGGCCCTCGGCGAGCAGGCCCTGGCCCTCGCCGCCCACCTGGACCCGAACGCGACCGTCCACGTCGTCTTCTTCTCCACGGAGCTGGACGGCACCGGCGCTCTCACGCTCACCGAGCACGAGAACAAGGTCGACGAGCTGCACGCCGGCCTCGGCCGCATGGGCCGTACGAGCTACCACGCGGCGGTGGAGGAAGTCGTCACCCACTACCAGAAGTCGGACACCACCGACCCGGCCCTGGTGATCTTCCAGACGGACGGCGCCCCCGACGCAAAGACCCCCGCCACCCAGTCCCTCACCGACGCGGCGAAGGACCACCCGGGCGTCTTCTTCTCGTTCGTCGCCTTCGGCGAGCACGACAACAAGGCCTTCGACTACCTCCGTCGGCTGAAGACCGGGAACACGGCCTTCTTCCACGCGGGCCCGGCCCCGCGCGAACTGACGGACGTCGAGGTCTACGACGGCGTTCTGGAGAACTGGCGCCCGTAACCCCGTACGACCCGCACCTCGCACCACCGGGCCGCCCGCTTCCCACCCCTTAAAACGGGAAGCGGGCGGCCCACCCATGTCGGCTACGATTTCAAGGTTCACCGACGACGACCCGCCGACAGCGAAACCGACGCGATCGTCGCCCCACGTAGCGACTTGGGAGCAGCCCGCGATGGCTCGACACCTCATCACCAGCGCCCTTCCGTACATCAACGGGATCAAGCACCTGGGCAACATGGTGGGGTCCATGCTCCCGGCGGACGTGTACTCCCGGTACCTCCGCCAGCGCGGCCACGACGTCCTGTACATCTGCGCGACGGACGAGCACGGCACCCCCGCCGAGCTGGCGGCCAAGGAGCGCGGCCTGCCGGTCGACGAGTTCTGCGCGCAGGCGCACGACGCGCAAAAGGCCGTGTACGACGGCTTCGAGCTGGCCTTCGACTACTTCGGCCGCAGCTCCAGCCCGGAGAACCGTGAGATCACCCAGCACTTCGCGCGCCGCCTGAACGAGAACGGCTTCATCGAGGAGCGCGCGATCCGCCAGGTGTACTCGCCCACCGACGGCCGTTTCCTGCCGGACCGCTATGTAGAGGGCACGTGCCCGCACTGCGGTTACGACAAGGCCCGCGGCGACCAGTGCGAGAACTGCACGCGTGTGCTCGACCCCACGGACCTGATCAACCCGCGTTCGGCGATCTCCGGCTCGACGGACCTGGAGGTCCGCGAGACGAAGCACCTCTTCCTCCTCCAGTCGAAGCTCCAGCACGAGGTCGAGGAGTGGGTGGCCCGCCACGAGTCCGAGTGGCCGCAGCTCGCCTCCTCCATCGCCCGCAAGTGGCTGACCGAGGGCCTGCACGACCGCGCGATCACCCGCGACCTGGACTGGGGCGTCCCGGTCCCGTCCGACACGTGGCCGGAGCTGGCCGCCGAGGGCAAGGTCTTCTACGTCTGGTTCGACGCCCCGATCGAGTACATCGGCGCAACGAAGGAGTGGTCCGACCAGGACACGGAGAACCGCGACTGGAAGTCCTGGTGGTACGACGCGGACTCCGGCGAGAACCCGGTCCGCTACACGCAGTTCATGGCGAAGGACAACGTGCCCTTCCACACCGTCATGTTCCCGGCCACCGAGCTGGGCGTGCGTGAGCCGTGGAAGAAGGTCGACTACGTCAAGGCCTTCAACTGGCTGACGTACTACGGCGGGAAGTTCTCCACGTCCCAGAAGCGCGGCGTCTTCACGGACCACGCCCTGGACATCCTGCCCGCCGACTACTGGCGCTACTTCCTCATCGCCAACGCCCCCGAGTCGGACGACTCGTCGTTCACCTGGGAGCACTTCACGGCCACGGTCAACAAGGACCTGGCCGACACCCTCGGCAACTTCGTCAACCGCGTCCTGTCCTTCTCCAAGAAGCGCTTCGGCGAGGAGGTCCCGGCGGGCTCGGAGGCCGGCGAGGCCGAGGCGAAGCTGGGCGAGGAGATCGCGGGCCTGCTCGCGGAGTACGAGACCCAGATGGAGGCCCTCCAGTTCCGCAAGGCGGCCGCCGCGCTGCGCGCCCTGTGGTCGGCGGGCAACTCCTACCTGGAGGAGAAGGCTCCCTGGCTGGAGATCAAGACCAGCCCCGAGGGCGCGGCACTGACGCTCCGTACGGCGATGAACCTGATCCACCTGTACTCGGTGGTCTCGGAACCCTTCATCCCGGCGTCCGCCCGCGCGATGCGTTCGGCGTTCGCTCTCGCGGACGACTCGGCGACCTGGGTGACGCCGGACGAGGCCCGCGCCCTGTCCTTCCTTCCCTCCGGCACCCCCTTCACCGTTCCCCCGGTCCTCTTCGCCAAGATCACGGACGAGGACCTGGAGTCGTACAAGGAGCGCTTCGGCGGCTCGCCCGAGTAACGGCTGCCGCTCGACAGGAGCCCGGGAACGAACCAACCGTTCCCGGGCTCTTTCGCGCGTCGGGAACGGAACTTCCTCGTCCTCTGTGCTCCCGTTTTCGGGCGGGATACATTGCCAAGATCATGTGAAGCCGTTGGCTTCCTGGGACACGAGTGGGCAGACGAGTCCACTGAGTGGGGGGTTCATCCATGGCGCTCTTCGGAAACGCGCACACCATCGACCCGGCTACGGCGCAGCAGGACTTCGCCCGCCTGCTGGGTCAGAACGAGCAGGTCCACGCCGCGTACCAACTGATACGTGACACCATCCTGTTCACCGACCGTCGCCTCATCCTGGTCGACAAGCAGGGCATCACCGGCAAGAAGGTGGAGTACCACTCCGTCCCGTACCGGAGCATCACCCACTTCGCGGTGGAGACCGCCGGCACCTTCGACCTCGACGCAGAGCTCAAGATCTGGGTCTCCGGCACCGCGCTTCCCATCGAGAAGACCTTCACCAAGGGCGTCGACATCTACGAGGTCCAGGCGATCCTGACCCAGTACGTGGCGAAGTAGCCCCGCCCGCCGCAGCACCTCCGGACGCCGCCCGCCACGGGACGGCCGAACCCGGCTCACCTGCGGCGATACCGCACCCTCCCCGCGAGGCTCCCTGTCAACCCCTGCTAGCATCCGCGCACTTGTGCGAGGGCGGGGGCCCTCGCGGGGAGGGACAGTTCACGTGGGCAGACACGCCCCGAGACGGCGCGGCCTTGCCGCGGCCGTCTCATCCATAGCGGTCGCCGTGGCGGCCGCCACCATCGCCGTTCTGCCGCAGAACGGCGCCTCGGCGGAGCCGGCCGCACCGGCCGGGTCCACTTCCGAGATCACCCTGACCGACCCCGTCGGCACGCAACCGCGCGCCGACCGGCCGCTGGTGGCCGGCGCGAGCGGCTTCCTCCACCGGCAGACCGGGATCACCGGGCTGCTGTGGACGGACTACGCCGACGGCACCAGCACGGTCGTCCGGACCGCCGACGGCATGTACACGCCCGCGGGTGTGTGCGCGAGCCTCGGCTCTTCGACCTGCCCCACCGCCTGGTACGGCAGCGACGCCGACCTGGTCGCGCTGCCGTCGTCCGGCTCCGTCGCCCTGTGGGACCCGGCGACCCGGACGACGTCGTCGTTCACCTCCGACGAGGGGTACCGGGGGCTGGCCGGACGGACCGTCGTCACCGAGAAGTCACTGCACGACCTCGTCGACGGCACCTGGCGCTCCCGCGCCATCACACCCGACTGGATGCGGATCACCTCGGGCGCGGTCAAGGCCGCCGACGCGCACGGCGTGCTGTTCAAGGTCGACAGCTCCCTGTACTACCTCGACCTGGCCACGGCCACCGCCACTCCGGCCTCCTCCGGTCCGTACTCGCAGCAGTACGGCGTCCTCGACGACGACCGGATCGGCTGGTACGACTCCGCAGGCGCCGACCTGCACGTCAAACCGCGCACTGACCCGGGCGCCGACGAGCAGGTGATCGATCTGCCCTCGCCCGGTGCCCAGCTCGACGGCGCCCCGGTGCTCTCCGGCGACTGGCTGCTGCTCCCGCTGGACACCGGCACCGGCACCAGCGAGCTGCGGGCCGTCTCCCTGAAGGACGGTTCCTCACGCACCCTGGCGGCCAAGGCGGGGGCATACGTGGTCCGCGCGTCCGGCAACGCCGCCCTCGTCACCGGCGGCACCGGCGCGAGCGACTGGTGGGTGCGGCGCTTCACCGTGGCCGCGGACGGTACGCCCGGCCTGGAGCAGCTCGCCCAGATCCCGGCGACGGAGAACGCGAAGACCGGCCTGGCCCTCAGCCGCGGCGGCCTGCGCGTCGCCGAGGACGACCCGAGCGGCACCATGGACACCACCTCGCTGCGCACGCTCGCCGTGGCCGGCGGACAGCTCACCGCCTCCGCGCCCGAGGCCGGGGACAAGGTGCTCACGCGCTGCGCGTACACGGGCGTGGCCTGCTCGATGCTCTGGGGCAACCTCGGCAACAGCCCCCGGGACGCCTTCCTCGGCACCACCGGCACCGGTCTGACCGGTAAGGACCGGCTGGTCGCCATGCTGGACGGCTCCTCGGACTGGACCCTGGAGTTCGGCACCACGGGCGGCCACATCGTCGACGTCTCGGACAACTACGCGGTCTACGACTCCGGGGACACCTCCCCGATGCAGTACATCGGCGAGTTCGGCCAGGGACAGAAGCTGAAGCGGTCGGTGCGCGCCGCCGCGCTGAACGGCGCGACCCTCTGGAGCGCCTCGACGACCGGCAAGCTCACCTCGTACAGCCTGACCGAGGACAAGACCCTCGCGACGGTGACCGTTCCCGGCATGTCCTGCGTGCCGGGCGAACTCCAGGCGACGGGCCGCTGGGTGTACTGGGCGTGCGGCGACGGCTCGGCCGGCGTGTACGACACCAGGGCCGCCACCTCCCGGGCGGTGAACGGCGGCGACGTGCTGCTCGGCGACGGCTTCACCGTCCGCCACGACCGCGCCGCGGGCACCCTGGTCCTGACGGACGCGGCCACCGGCACCAGCCGTGTGCTCGCGACCGATGTCGCCGACACCGGCCTCGCCATGGACCGCCGCTTCAAGTGGACCGTGGACGAATACACGGGCCTGGTGGCCTGGACCGATCTGTACGAGCGGACGCACATCGCCAGGACCGGTGTCACGCCGTCGGCCGTCACGTCGCTCAAGACCGAGACATCGGACTACGTCTACGTCGGCTCCAGCGCGCCCTTCCACGGCTCCTGGCTGCTGTCCCGCCCGGTCACCTCCTGGTCGGTGACCTTCACGTCCGTCCAGAGCGGTGCGCGGGGCAAGGCGACCCGCACGGTCACCGGGGGCGCGTCCACCGCCTGGGTGGCCACGGACTGGTACGGCACGACGGTCGACAACGCCCGCTTCCCCAACGGGCAGTACACCTGGACCCTCAAGGCCACGGGCACCGGCACCGCCTCGGCGGTCACCGTCGCGACCGGCAAGGGCTTCCTGGAGGGAGGCGCGCCGGTCCGGCACGACTTCTCCAGCGCGGAAGGTCCGGACGGCCGCGGCGACCTCCTCACCTTGAACTCCTCCGGCGGTCTGACCTTCCAGTCGGGCACCGGCAGCGGCACGTTCGGCGACAAGATCAGCGGTTCCGGCTGGGCCACCAGCATCAAGGCCGTGCCGTTCGGCGATCTCAACGGGGACCGCTGCAACGACGTCCTCGTCCGGCTGAGCAGCGGCGCCCTGCGGGCGTACAAGCCGCACTGCGGCGAGGCGGTCACTCCGAAGACGTCGTACACCACCCTCGCGAGCAGCGGCTGGACGCAGTACGACGTGCTGACCTCGCCCGGCGACGTGAGCGGTGACGGCCGTCCGGACCTGATCGCGCGCGTCGCGTCCAGCGGGACCGTCTACCTCTACAAGGGAACGAGCACGGGCACGCTGTCCGCCCGTGTGAAGCTCTACGACAGCTGGAAGAGCTACAAGAAGATCGTCGGTGCCGGTGACCTCGACGGCGACGGCATCGGCGACCTGCTCGCGCAGGACACGTCCAACACCCTCTACCGCTACAACGGCAAGGGGGACGGAACCTTCGCCGCCCGCGTGAAGGTGTTCGGCGACTGGGGCAGCTCCTACAACGCCGTCGTCGGCGTCGGTGACATCACCGACGACGGCAGGGCCGACCTGGTCTGCCGCGACAGCGGCGGCAACCTCTACCGCAACAGCGGGGACGGCAAGGGATCGTTCGGTTCGCGCACGAAGATCGCCACCGGCTGGAGCGGATACCGGTCACTCTCCTGAGGCTCCGCACCTGAGGCGCAGCACCCGAGAAGGGGCCCGGGACCACACGTCCCGGGCCCCTCTTCGGCATACCCCGGGCCGCGCCCGCCGAGGCCGCCGACGAGGCGCCGGAGACCGGCTGGAGGCCTGGTGAGGGCCCTGTGGCGACCGGGCGACCAACCGGCGACGAGCGGGCGACGAGCCGGGAAAAGCCCCCTCTGTCCGGTCCCGCCGATCCGGAGTGGACCCCGGCTCCACAAGGCCCTCGATCACCCGTATGGTTTCCGCCATGGCAGTCCCCGAGGTCATTCCGATCGCCTACGAACCGAAGCACCGCACCGAGACAATCGGCCGGTTCGCGGACGGTCAGTTCCTGGCGTCGATCACGTACGCCTTCCCCGAAGGGTTCCGTCCCGACGACGGCTGGGAAGAGCACAAACGTCTGTACACAGTGCTCCACACCTTCGACTCCGAGGGCCGCTACCGCGACTCGGAGGTCTGGTGCGCCGGCACCTGGGCCGAGCAGCAGCGAGACCCGTACGGCGACAGCTCGGTGCTCTCACGTGCCCGCATCCACCTGGCGAAGCTGCTGCGCAGCCTGCCCCGGCGCTCGTACACGGACATCGCGATCCGGCCGTTCCAGCTCACCGTCGACGGCGTGCTGTTCGGCCTGCTGACCGGCGTGGACGAGGGCGAGGCCTGGGCCGAGCTGTACCCGGACCGCCTCGGCTTCTCCGAGCCGTGGGACGGCACGTACGACACCTGAGCGGTGCTCGATGCATCCACATCAGTGGACGATCACCCGGTACGGCTCACACGGAGCCGGCACAGCAGTGCGGCCAGCCCCTGCCGGGTGACGGCGACTATTCGTCCCGGATCATCGCTCTCACGGAGCAGCACTGTGTCCTCGACACGGGCGAGCTCCACGCACTCGTTGCCGTCACCGGGGCCGGAGAACGAGGACTTCTGCCACTGCGTCACGGCTCAGATCTCCTTCGCCAGTCGGTGCATGAAGTCCCGCGACTTGGCGGGCTCCAGAGAGGCCGACTCCACCTTACGGAAGAGTGTTCGCATGGCGAGGAGTTGAGCGGAGGCATCCAGGAAGACCGAGCCGTACGGCGCGTCCCGCTGCGCGGTGTCCAACGCGGTCACCTGACCGCCCGCGTACAACATCATCGAACTGGCTCCGGCGAATCCGTCGACGTCGAACGGAATCACTCGTACCGAGACGTTGGGCCGCTCCGACGCCCCCAGCAACTCGTCGAGCTGGGCACGCGCCACTCGTCGATCCGCCACGCGCGTGCGCAACGCGGATTCGTGTACCACCGCCTCGTAGCCAGGCGCCGCCTCTCGCGAGAGGGCCGACTTTCGGCGCATCCGGTGCGTCAGTCTGGGCTCCAACTCACTGTCCGGAAGCTCGGGAACCCGGTAGGAGAGCACAGCGCGGGCGTAGTCCTCCGTCTGAAGCAGACCGGGTACGTGCGCGGTGGCGATCACCTGCATGAAGCGCGCATGGTGCTCCAGCTCCGCCAAGTCGCCGAATACCGGCGGCAGTACCTGCGCATACTCTTCCCACCAGCCACGCGTCCGGTCTGCGGCCATGTCGACGAGGCCGTCGATCAACGCCTCGTCCGCGCAGCCGTAGTGCGCCGCCAGCCTGCGCAGGCGCTTCTCGCTGACCCCGGCGATCCCCGCCTCCATCTGGCTCATCTGCGCCGAAGTCGATCCCAGGAACTGGGCCACATCCCTAGCGGTCATTCCGGCAGCGTCACGCAGTCGTCGCAGCTCAGTGCCGAGGCGGACCTGACGAGCGGTCGGCTGACTCCTCGGTGGCATGCGTGCCCGTTCCTCTCAATGGACCTTGTACGAGCGCCGGTTGGTCTCGCTCGTCCGGAGTCAGATTACGCGAGCGGCTTGCACGGGCAGAAATTAATGCCCTACCGTCAGTGATGCGACGCACACTCTGCGGAACGCCGGAACCCCGGAAGCGCACCGCCCCGCCATGCCACGGCGGGGGCGACACTGCCACCGCCCGACGACCGCCATCCCCTCCCTGACCAGGAGTTCCGCATGCCCGAAACCGGCGAACCCGATGACGACCGCTGGGAGTACACCCTCTCCGTCCCCAACGACCCCCGTGCTGTCACGATCTGCCGCCGCGCCCTCCGCCTGATCCTCACCCTGCACGGCCTGCCGCATCTCGCGGAAGTGGCCGAACTCGTCGCAACCGAGCTGGTCACCAACGCCGTGCAGCACACCAAGGGCCCCGCGGCCATACGTCTCCGCTGGGCCCGCGGGGTGCTCCGCATCGGCGTGTGGGACGCGGACCCCACCCCGCCGGCCCCCGCTCCACCAGAGGCGCACGGCGAATCAGGACGCGGTCTCACCCTCGTACACGGATGCGCGGACGACTGGGGCTGGTACCGGCTCGGCGGAGCCCGAAGCCCCGGGGGCGCCGGCAAGTTCATCTGGTGCGAACTGACCGCGGCGGCGTGAACCTTCCCGCAGGCACCCCCGGAGCAGAGCCGATCGACTCGCGGCGGCTATGACGCCGAAGCGGACGCGTTCGGCTGGGTGTCCGTGCTGTCGTGGGTCTCGTCCGGGGCGACGCCCATCGTCAGGTGGGCGTGGACGCCCTTGGCGATGTGCTTCCTGCTGTACGAGAGGTACAGGAGCCCGCCCTCGTGACCGTTGTCCGGGTAGATCGTGTCCTCGTCCAGCGTCGTGCGGGTGGTGGTGTTCGTGGAGTACGGGGAGACCTCCGCCGACGCCAGGACCGCCTTCTCGTCGAAGAAGAGCTGGCCGGTGTGGCAGGTGTGGCCGCCCTCGTAGCCCGCGTCGGTCCATGTGCCGTCCACATGGACCTTCACGTGGATGTGGACACAGCGGCCCTGGTACCAGCCGGGGAACACCGTCCTGAAGGTGACGTAGCCGTGCTTGTCGGTCTTCCAGGTGCCGCGCAGATACCGCTCGTCGTCGGTGGGCTCGGAGTGGCCGCCACCGGTGCCTCCGGAGGGCCCGCCGGACGGGGGTTCGCCGGTCGGCGTGCCCGAGGGGGTGCCGGACGGGGCGTCCGTGGGCCCGCCCGACGGAGCGCCGCCGCCACCGCCGTTGCTCATCGCCTCGTAGCCGGAGTACACGCCCAGCGCCGAGCAGTGCCAGATGTCCACCGCGGCGTTCCTGACCGGCTTGCAGGTCTCCGCGTCGATCACCTTGAGCTTGAGGGTCAGAGGGATGCCCTCCTGGTCCTCGGTGATGTCCTGGCGGAGCTTGTCCGCGTCGATGTAGTAGGGGCCCTCGGTGGTCTCCGAGGTCAGCGTGTAGCAGGTCTCCGCGCCGGACGCGGCCGCCGCGCTGCCGGTCGTGACCTCGTCCGCGGACGCGGTCACGGCGATACCGCCGCCCACGCCCACGGCCGCCACGGCCGCTCCACCTGCGATGACGACCTTGCGCCGGGTCATGTTCCGTTTGTGCGCGGGTCCTTGAGTCTCAGTCATGCGCCGGACGATAGGGAGCCGTCCTGTCAGCAGCGTGGGTGCGGACTGTGGGTTCGCACCGCACATGAAAGTGGCCCGGAACCGTCGTCGGTTCCGAGCCACTTCAGTGAGCGAGGCCTACTTCGGCGTGCGAGGCCTACTTCGGCTGCGGCTTGCGCACCGAGAGGTGCAGCTCGCGCAGCCGGGTCTCGTCCAGCTCCGTGGGCGCGCCCATCATCAGGTCCTGCGCGTTGCCGTTGAGCGGGAACGCGATCGTCTCGCGGATGTTCGGCTCGTCCGCGAGCAGCATGACGATGCGGTCGACGCCGGGGGCGATCCCGCCGTGCGGCGGGGCGCCGAAGCGGAAGGCGCGCAGCATGCCGGCGAACTGCTCCTCGACGGTCTCCCGGTCGTAGCCCGCGATCTCGAAGGCCTTGAGCATGATCTCGGGCTCGTGGTTCCGGATCGCGCCGGAGGACAGCTCGACGCCGTTGCAGACGATGTCGTACTGCCAGCCGAGGATGTCCAGCGGGTCCTGGGTCTCCAGGGCCTCCAGACCGCCCTGCGGCATGGAGAACGGGTTGTGCGAGAAGTCGATCTTCCCGGTGTCCTCGTCCTTCTCGTACATCGGGAAGTCGACGATCCAGCAGAAGCGGAAGACGTTCTCCTCGAAGTTGCCCGAGCGCTTCGCGGCCTCGACCCGCACCGCGCCCATGATCTTCGAGACCTCGTCGAACTCGCCCGCGCCGAAGAACACCGCGTGACCGGCGGCCAGGGAGAGGCGCTTGGTCAGCTCGGCGACGTTGTCCTCGGTGAGGAACTTGGCGATCGGGCCGGTCAGCGAGCCGTCCTCGCCCACGCGCACCCAGGCCAGGCCCTTCGCGCCCTGCTCGACCGCGTAGTCACCGAGGCCGTCGAAGAACTTCCGGGTCTGACCGGCCACGTCCGGCACCGCCAGGGCGCGCACGTGCTTGCCCGCGAAGGCCTTGAACTCGGAGCCCTCGAAGATGTCGGTGATGTCGGTGAGCTCGAGCTGGGCCCGCAGGTCCGGCTTGTCGGAGCCGTACTTCAGCATCGACTCGCGGAACGGGATGCGCGGGAAGGGGGAGGTGACGTGACGGTCACCGCCGAACTCCTCGAACAGCTCCGTCATGAGCTTCTCGATGGGCTGGAACACGTCCTCCTGCTCGACGAAGGACATCTCGACGTCGAGCTGGTAGAACTCGCCCGGCGAACGGTCCGCGCGGGCGTCCTCGTCGCGGAAGCAGGGCGCGATCTGGAAGTAGCGGTCGAAGCCGGAGATCATCAGCAGCTGCTTGAACTGCTGCGGCGCCTGCGGGAGCGCGTAGAACTTGCCGGGGTTCAGCCGGGAGGGGACCACGAAGTCGCGCGCGCCCTCGGGGGAGGTGGCGCTGAGGATCGGGGTCGCCATCTCGTTGAAGCCCAGCGCCGTCATCTTGTGACGGATCGCGGAGATCACGGCCGTACGCAGCAGGATGTTGCGGTGCATGCGCTCGCGGCGCAGGTCGAGGAAGCGGTACTCCAGGCGCCGCTCCTCGTTGACCCCGTCCTCGGCGTTGATCGTGAAGGGCAGCGGCTGGGCGGCGCCGAGCAGCTCGACCTCGCCGACCTCGACCTCGATCTCGCCGGTCGGCAGCTCCGCGTTCACGTTCTCCGTACCGCGCGAGACGACCTTGCCGTCGACGCGGACGGTCGATTCCTTGGAGACCTTGTCGAGGGCCTCGTAGGCGGCGGTGCCGGGGCGGGCGACGAGCTGCGTGATGCCGTAGTGGTCGCGCAGATCGATGAAGAGGATGCCACCCAGGTCTCGGCGATTGTGCAGCCAGCCGCTCAGCCGGACGTCGCTGCCGACGTCAGAGGCGCGGAGCTCGCCGCAGGTGTGGGACCTGTACCGATGCATCGTCGTTTCATCCAGTCTTCGCGGATTGAGGGCGTGTTTCACGTGAAACACCCCCAGGGTACCGGGCAGCCCAGTACCGCCTCCCCATCATTAACCGCTCCGCCACGGCTCGGCGCCCTGGACGGCATCGGTGGCAGGCACCGATCACTCGTTCGTACAGTGGGCCCATGCGCACTGGTGAGCCCCTGCCCGCCGTGGGGGCCGTCCTGGCCACTCTCGCGACGGGCGTGTGGCGCTGGGACAACGCCGCGGGCCTCGTCACCTTCGACGCGGAAGCCGCACGGCTCATGGGCATGCCCGCGGAGCGGACGACGCTCTCCGAGGCGGGCACACGCTCCCATGTCCACCCCGTCGACTGGAACGAGATGGACGGGGTGGTGCAGCTCGCGGCCGCCGAGGGCACGCTCGCCGAGGCCCGGATGCGGATCATGGACGGGCACGGCCGGGTGCTCCGCACGGTCCGCAGCCGCTCGAAGCCGATCGTCGACCCCGAGACCGGTCAGTTCGAGCTGATCGGCACCCTTCAGGAGGTCAGCGAGCAGCCTCCGGACGCCGCCGCGCGCACCCCCGTGACCGGGGACTGGCGCCGCTCGCGGGAGGCGTTCCTGCTGGACGCGGGGCGGGCGCTGGCCGAGGCGCGGTCCACGGCGGAGGTACTGCGGGTGGCGGCGGGGCTGTCGATGCCCGGCTTCTCGCCGGACGGGCTCGCCGTCTTCGGCGCGGAGGGCGACCGGCTGACGATCATCGGCCATCACGGGCACCAACCGGGCGACGAGGGACCCTTCACCCACATGTCGCTGGTCACGGACTATCCGGCCGCCGAAGTCGTCCGTACGGGCCGTGCGGTCTACCTCTCGTCCCCCGACGACTACAAGGACCGCTACCCGGCCTCCTGGCCGCTCGCGCGGCACTTCGGGCGGCAGTCCTGGGCGTTCCTGCCGCTCACCGTCGCCGGCAGCACCATGGGCGCGTGGATGGCGGCCTTCACGTATCCCGTCACCTTCACTCCCGACGAGCGCTCGGTCCTCACGACCGTCGCCCGCATGCTCGCGCAGGCCCTCTCGCGCGCCGGAGCAGCCGAGACCGAGCGGGAGCTGACCGATGGCCTCCAGCGCTCGATGATGCCGACGCTCGGCCCGCAGATGCCAGGCATGAGCGTCGCCGCACGCTACGTCCCGACCGGCGGCGGCCTCCAGGTCGGCGGCGACTGGTACGACATGATCCCGCTGCCGGCCGGCCGCTACGCCCTGGTCATCGGTGATGTGCAGGGCCACGACGTCCGCGCCGCGGGCCTGATGGGCCAGCTCCGGATAGCCCTGCGCGCGTACGCCGCCGAGGGCCACCGCCCCGACGCGGTGCTGTCCCGGGCCTCGCGCTTCCTGTACGGGGTCACGGACTCGGTGACCTACGGATCGAGCGGCGGCGCCGACGAGGGCGAGGACCCGGCGGACCCCGGCGACGTGCGCTTCGCGACCTGTCTCTACGTCGAGGTCGACCCGGCGACCGGGACGCTCGACATCGCCCGCGCCGGGCATCCCGACCCCGCGATACGCATGGCGGACGGGACGGTGCTGATGCGGCCCACGGCGGGCGGACTGCCGCTCGGCATCGACCCGGACGCCGACTACCCCACCACCCGGCTCGTCCTGGAGCCGGGCGAGACCATGCTGGTCTGCACCGACGGGCTCATCGAGACCGGCGGCCACGACCTCGACACCGGCTGGCGCCGTATCCGCCGGACGCTCGAGGCCCACGACGGCGACATGGAGACCCTCGCCGACGCGCTCGTCCAGACCGTGCACGGGCCCTCCTCCCACCACACCACCGGTCCGCTGGCCGACCGGCGCGAGGACGACATAGCGGTGCTGCTGCTGTCCCGGCTGGGCGGGACGGGCGGCTACGACGACACGGCCCCGACCGTCCGGCCGATGGTGCGCCGCACGATGCTGACCGTGGCGCAGGCCGAGCCCGAGCGGATCGCGGAGGCCCGGCAGCAGCTGCGGGAGCTCCTGCACGACTGGGCCTCCGCCGACCAGCTCGACTCCGCGGTCCTGCTCGTCTCCGAGATGGTCACCAACGTCCTCGTGCACACCGATGCCGACGCGCTGCTCGTCGCCGAGGTGACGGGCGAACCGGGCAAGCGGCGGATGCGGGTGGAGGTCACCGACGGCAGCGACGACCTGCCGCACCGGCGCCATCCCGGGGAGCTGGCGTCGTCCGGACGCGGACTGGTGCTCGTGGAACTGCTCGCGGACGCGTGGGGGGTGGACCCGCGGGGTGAGGGCAAGACCATCTGGTTCGAGTTCTCCGAAACCTCGGACACGGATGCCGGGGAGCCCGGGGCCGTACAGGAATCCGCGGTGCTGGAGGCCTTCGATGCCTTCGGCGAGGCCGCGGACCTCGCTTAGGAGTCCTCGGAAGGCCCCGGCGCCCCCGGCACTCCGGGGAACCCCGGTGCCTCCGGCCCTTCCGGGCCCGGCTCGAAACGTGCACGGAGTTCATGCAGCACACCGAAGGCGGCGGCCGTCAGCGGTACGGCGAGCAGCATGCCGAGGACGCCCGCGACGGACGCGCCCGCCGTGATCGCCAGCAGCACCACCGCCGGATGCATCTGCACCTGCCGGCTCTGGATCATCGGCTGGAGGCCGTATCCCTCCAGGACCTGCACCGCGAGCACGACCCCGAGCACCCACAGGGCGATGACGAACCCCCGGTCCGCGAGCGCGACCAGCACGGCCACGGTGCCGGAGATGAACGCGCCGAGATACGGGATGTACGCCCCGACGAAGACGAGCGCGCCGAGCCCCACCGCACCCGGGACCCGCAGGACCAGGAGCCCGACGGTGATGCACAGCGCGTCGATGAGCGCGATGATCGTCGTCCCGCGCATGAACCCCTCGACGGCCTCGAAGGCGCGCCGGGCCATGGCCTCGACGATGTCGGCGGTTCCCCGGGGCGCGAGCGACCGCAGTGTTCCGGCGACCCGGTGCGAGTCCCGCAGGAAGAAGAAGACCAGCAACAGGGCGAGGAAGGCCATGGCGATGGCCTGGCCCACGATGCTGACGCCGCTGACGACATTGGACGCGGCCGTGCTGCCGAACTCGGTCAGCAGATCCTTGGAGTTGGCGGCGAGGTCGTCGAGCGAGGCCCCGGCCGCTCCGAAGTGCTCGGCGACGGACCTCGCGGCGATCCGGAGAGAGTCCACGATCTGCGCGCCGGTGTGGATGAGCGCGGCGACGACGATGTAGACGGCGCCACCGACCACGACGGCCACCGCGACGCAGGTGAGGGCGGCGGCCAGCGAACGGTTGACCCGCGCCTTCACCAGCCGCCGGTACAACGGCCCCAGCAGGGCGGTCCCGAGCAGCGCGAGCAGCACGGGCACCACCGCGGTGCGGAATTCCCCGCAGAGCAGGATGCCCACCCATCCCACACCGGCGGCCAACAGGATCACGGCACACCAGGCCGCCAACCGCCGGGCACCCTCGGGGAGTAGCTGCACCCTCCCAGCTGACCATGCGTCAGCCGCGTCGGCGCCCCCGCGCAGGCCGAACGGGGGAGAAGGCCTCGCGAGGGCGCCGGTCGAACGAAGGGGGTGATCCGCACGACACCCCCTGGACCTCGGGAAGGGGAGGGACTACAGCCCGCCCTCCGACATCCCGTGCACCGCCGGGATCGTCCCCAGGCGGCCCTTCTGGAAGTCCTCGAAAGCCTGCTGCAGCTCATCGCGGGTGTTCATCACGAAGGGGCCGTAGTGGGCCATCGGCTCACGGATGGGCTGACCTCCGAGGAGGACGACCTCCAGGTCCGGCGTGTTGGAGTCCTGCCTCTCGTCCGCGCGGACGGTCAGCGAGGAACCCGCGCCGAAGACGGCGGTCTGGCCGGTGTGGACCGGGCGGCGGTCCGCGCCCACGCCGCCGCGTCCGGCGAGGACGTACGCGAGTCCGTTGAAGTCCTCGCGCCACGGCAGGGTGATCTCGGCGCCGGGCCGCAGCGTGGCGTGGACCATGGTGATCGGCGTGTGCGTGATGCCGGGGCCCTGGTGGCCGTCGAGCTCGCCGGCTATGACACGCAGCAGCGCGCCGCCGTCCGGGGTGCTGAGCAGCTGCACCGTGCCGCCGCGGATGTCCTGGTACCGCGGAGCCATCATCTTGTCCTTGGCCGGCAGGTTCACCCACAGCTGGAGGCCGTGGAACAGGCCGCCGGACATGACGAGCGACTCCGGCGGCGCCTCGATGTGCAGCAGGCCCGAGCCCGCCGTCATCCACTGCGTGTCACCGTTGGTGATCGTGCCGCCGCCACCGTTCGAGTCCTGGTGGTCGAAGACGCCGTCGATGATGTAGGTCACGGTCTCGAAGCCGCGGTGGGGGTGCCAGGGGGTGCCCTTCGGCTCGCCCGGCGCGTACTCCACCTCACCCATCTGGTCCATCATGATGAACGGGTCGAGGTGCTTGTAATTGATCCCGGCGAACGCGCGGCGGACCGGGAAACCCTCGCCCTCGAAGCCACTGGGCGCGGTCGTCACGGCCAGCACGGGACGCTCCACGGCGTCGGCGGGCGCGGCCACACGGGGCAGGGCCAGCGGGTTCTCGACAGTCACTGCGGGCATGTCGGTACCTCCTTGTGCTTCGAGTTTAGTTGAGGATTGAACTTTCTGCTACCCGTAACGACGGACGCCCGGAGGGCATTCCCTCCGGGCGTCACGCGTGATTGAGGCACGCCGAGGCGCCTCGGCCGCGCGGGCGGCGGGGCATCGGCCGCGCCCGCGCCGGGCTGTCAGCCGTACATACGGCGCATCGCGAAGTCCACCATCTGCTCCACGGCCTTCGCGTCGAAGACCATCCGGTGCTCGCCCTCCATGTCGATCACGAAGCCGTAGCCGGTGGGCAGCAGGTCGATCACCTCGGCACCGGTGATCACGAAGTACTTGGACTCCTTGCCGGCGTACCGGCGCAGTTCCTTGAGCGAGGTGAACATCGGGATGACAGGCTGCTGAGTGTTGTGCAGCGCCAGAAAACCGGGGTTGTCGCCGCGCGGGCAGTACACCTTCGACGTGGCGAAGACCTGCTGGAAGTCCTCGGCGGCCATGGACCCCGTGGTGAACGCGCGGACCGCGTCCGGCAGGGACGGCGGGGACGGCTCGGGGTACAGCGGCGGCTGCTGGCCGTACCCGCCGGGCATCTGCCCGCCCGGCATCTGGCCGGGCATCTGCTGCTGCGGCGGGACGTACCCCTGCTGGGCGCCTGCGTTCTGCTCGTAGCCGTACATGCGTCAAAGAGTAGTGGGCCACATATGGCCCACTCGGGGTTGCTTCTTATTACTGGCGGGTAGCATTATCGAAGCTACTTGTTGGTACGTGAACCAAGTGCGAGGAGTCAGTGCCTCGCCGATCCCTTAACGGAGCCGTCGCCATGGGGCATTACAAGTCGAATCTCCGCGACATCGAGTTCAACCTCTTCGAGGTGCTCGGGCGCGACAAGCTGTACGGCACCGGCCCGTTCGCGGAGATGGACACGGACACCGCCAAGAGCATCCTCGAGGAGCTGACCCGCCTCGCGGAGAACGAGCTGGCCGAGTCCTTCGTGGACGCCGACCGCAACCCGCCGGTCTTCGACCCGGAGACCAACACCGCGCCGGTCCCGGCTTCCTTCAAGAAGTCGTACAAGGCGTTCATGGACTCCGAGTACTGGCGTCTCGGCGTGCCCGAGGAGATCGGCGGCTCCACCGCGCCCCGCTCCCTGATCTGGGCGTACGCGGAGCTGATCCTCGGTGCGAACCCGGCTGTCTGGATGTACTCCTCCGGCCCCGCGTTCGCGGGCATCCTCTTCGAGGAGGGCACCGAGGTCCAGAAGCACATCGCGAAGATCGCCGTGGACAAGCAGTGGGGCTCCACCATGGTGCTCACCGAGCCGGACGCCGGCTCCGACGTGGGCGCGGGCCGCACCAAGGCGGTCCAGCAGGAGGACGGCTCCTGGCACATCGAGGGCGTGAAGCGCTTCATCACCTCGGGTGAGCACGACATGGAGGAGAACATCCTCCACTACGTCCTCGCCCGCCCCGAGGGCGCCGGCCCCGGCACCAAGGGCCTGTCCCTCTTCCTCGTCCCGAAGTACGAGTTCGACTTCGAGACCGGCGAGCTGGGCGAGCGCAACGGCGCGTACGCGACGAACGTCGAGCACAAGATGGGCCTCAAGGCCTCCAACACGTGCGAGATGACCTTCGGCGACCGCCACCCCGCCAAGGGCTGGCTGATCGGCGACAAGCACGACGGCATCCGCCAGATGTTCCGCATCATCGAGTTCGCCCGCATGATGGTCGGCACGAAGGCGATCTCCACGCTGTCGACCGGCTACCTGAACGCGCTGGAGTACGCCAAGGAGCGCGTCCAGGGTCCCGACCTGGCGAACTTCATGGACAAGACCGCGCCCAAGGTCACCATCACGCACCACCCGGACGTGCGCCGCTCGCTGATGACGCAGAAGGCGTACGCCGAGGGCATGCGCGCCCTGGTGCTGCACACCGCCGCGATCCAGGACGAGATCCAGGTCAAGGAGGCCGCCGGCGAGGAAGCCGCCGCCCTCGAGGCCCTGAACGACCTGCTCCTGCCGATCGTGAAGGGCTACGGCTCCGAGAAGGGCTACGAGCAGCTCGCCCAGTCGCTCCAGATCTTCGGCGGCTCCGGCTTCCTGCAGGAGTACCCGATCGAGCAGTACATCCGCGACGCCAAGATCGACACCCTGTACGAGGGCACCACCGCGATCCAGGGCCAGGACTTCTTCTTCCGGAAGATCGTCCGCAACCAGGGCGCGGCTCTGAACTCCCTCGCCGAGGACATCAAGAAGTTCCTGGCGCTCGGCACCGGCGGCGAGGACCTGTCCGCCGCCCGTGAGCAGCTCGCGAAGGCGGCCGTCGAGCTGGAGGCCATCGTCGGCCTGATGCTGACCGACCTCGCGGCCACCGAGCAGGACGTCAAGAACATCTACAAGGTGGGCCTCAACACCACCCGCCTCCTGATGGCCTCCGGTGACGTGGTCGTCGGCTACCTGCTGCTGCGCGGTGCCGCCGTCGCCGCCGAGAAGCTGGAGACGGCCGCCGCCCGGGACAAGGCGTTCTACACCGGCAAGATCGCGGCCGCGAAGTTCTTCGCCGCCAACGTGCTGCCGGGTGTCACGGGCGCCCGCAAGCTCGCCGAGGTCGTCGACCTGGACCTGATGGAGCTGGACGAGGCCGCTTTCTAGGAGCCGGCCTCCAGGGGTCCGCCAGAAGCCTCCTCCCAGGAGGCCGACGGTCCCCGCGAAGCCGGACGGACACCGATCCGGAACCTGTCCATCCGGTCAGGTGCCCAAGGTGTCCGCCCTTCACATCCCCCTTACGAAGGCCCGCTCCCATCCCCGGGAGCGGGCCCTCGTGCGTCGTTAAGGTGAACCCATGAGTGCACCCTCCCGCTTCGACCGCGGCCACACCGACGACCTCATGTCCTTCCTCGCGGCGAGCCCCACGCCGTACCACGCCGTGGCGACCGCCGCCGAGCGGCTGGAGAAGGCCGGATTCCGTCAGGTCGCCGAGACCGACGCATGGGAGGGGACCAGCGGCGGGAAGTACGTCCTGCGCGGAGGGGCGATCGTCGCCTGGTACGTGCCGGAGGGCGCCGAGCCGCACACGCCGTTCCGGATCGTGGGCGCGCACACCGACTCCCCGAACCTGCGGGTCAAGCCGCTGCCGGACACCGGGGCGCACGGCTGGCGGCAGGTGGCCGTGGAGATCTACGGCGGTCCGCTGCTGAACTCCTGGCTCGACCGGGACCTGGGCCTGGCCGGGCGCCTCTCCCTGCGGGACGGCTCGACCCGCCTGGTCAACATCGACCGCGCCCTGCTGCGCGTGCCCCAGCTCGCCATCCACCTGGACCGGTCCGTCAGCTCCGACGGACTCAAGCTCGACAAGCAGCGGCACCTCCAGCCCATCTGGGGACTCGGCGACCCCCGCGAGGGCGATCTGATCTCCTTCCTGGAGGAGGAGTCGGGCCTGCCCGCGGGCGAGGTCACCGGCTGGGACCTGATGACCCACTCCATCGAGCACCCCTCCTACCTGGGCCGCGACAAGGAACTGCTCGCGGGGCCGCGGATGGACAACCTGCTGTCCGTGCACGCCGCGACGGCCGCGCTGGCCGCGGTCGCGTCGGCCGACGCCGGACTCTCGTACATCCCGGTCCTCGCCGCCTTCGACCACGAGGAGAACGGCTCGCAGAGCGACACCGGCGCCGACGGACCGCTGCTCGGCAGCGTGCTGGAACGTTCGGTCTTCGCACGCGGCGGCTCCTACGAGGACCGGGCACGCGCCTTCGCCGGAACGGTGTGCCTGTCCTCCGACACCGGCCACGCCGTGCACCCCAACTACGCCGAGCGGCACGACCCGACACACCACCCGCGCGCCAACGGCGGGCCCATCCTCAAGGTGAACGTCAACAACCGCTACGCCACCGACGGTTCGGGCCGCGCGGTGTTCGCCGCCGCCTGCGAGAAGGCCGGCGTGCCCTTCCAGAACTTCGTCTCCAACAACTCCATGCCCTGCGGCACCACCATCGGCCCCATCACGGCGGCCCGGCACGGCATCAAGACGGTCGACATCGGCGTGGCCATCCTCTCCATGCACAGCGTCCGCGAACTGTGCGGCGCTCAGGACCCGTTCCTGCTGGCCAACGCGCTGACGGCGTTCCTGGAAGGCTGAGTTCCGCCGTCCTGGCCCCCTCCACGAAACCGTTTGTTTTGAACCTGTTCAAAGATGGCTTCCTCAGCGTACGATTCGATCCGATCTTCAACGATCGACATCATGAAACAGTCTCGTGGGGGGACTCGCACGTGCGAAAAAGATCCCTGGCGCTCGCCTGCGCCTGCGTCGCGGCCGGCCTGCTGCTCGGCCCGGTACCCGCCGCGCACGCGGCGGTGGCGCCGGTGCTGTACGGCGTCGGCAGCGGTGCCCACCCCGGTGACGGCCTGGTGTCGGTGTCCGCCTCGTCCGACACCGCCATCACCTCGATCACCGCACACCTGTACGCGCCGGGCTCCGCCGCCGACGCCCCGGAGATCACCCGGGTCAGCGACTTCACCCCTGACTCCAGCACCGGCTTCGCGAACCTGTGGCGGACCACCACCCCGCTGCGCCTGGCCGACCTCGGCGCCTACCGTGTCGTGGTCGACCTGACCGACGCCGACGGGGACACCACCACCGCTCAGAACACTTACTGGTACGAGCTCGAAGCGAACCTCACGGATCTGCGGGTCACCCCGCAGAACCCGGACTACGAGCACCAGGACGTCACCGTCACCGGCGGCTTCACGGTCACCGACCCGCGCACCGGCGAGACCACGCCCGCGGCGAACGAGCCCGTGGACCTGGAGATCTCCGGCCCGAACGCGGAGACCAGGACCGGCGCCAACGGCCGTTTCAGCTACAGCTACCACGTCACCAGCGCGTCCAGCGACAGCGTCAACGCCTGGCTGCGGCCGGACGAGCCCTGGTACCAGTCCAGGGCCAACCAGAGCGTCGAGGTCAGGGCCGTGCAGTCGGACACGCGCGTGACCCTGGACGCCGCCGAACTGAACATCAAGGCCGGGCAGGCGGCGAAGGTCTCCGGGACCGCCGAGGTGTACGTCGGCGGGGCGTGGAAACCGCTGGCCGGAGCCACGGTGGACGAGACCTGGTCCGACGAGTTCGGCGGCGTGGCCTCGCGGCCCGTCACGGGCGCCGACGGCCGCTTCACCGGCGAGCTGAAGATGTCACGGACGGGGAAGGTGAACGTCTCGGTCCAGCGCGGCGCCTACCTCAACTCGAGCCCCGAGCGATCGGTCACCGTCCACGTCGCCCGCAAGACGTCGATCAGCGGCTTCACCGTCAGCCTGAACAAGTACGCCGAACTCACCGCCGCCGGCTACCTCCACACCGGGTCGAGCATCCCCGGCGACGCGGACAACCACGTACGGCTGCAGTACTCGGCCGACGGGAAGACCGGCTGGACGACGGTGAAGACGGTCACTCCCGGCAGCGGCGACCCGGAGACCGGCAGCCGGTTCAAGGGCACGTTCGACGCGCCCGCGAAGGGCTACTACCGGGCCTACTTCGCCGCGACCGCCAACTGGCAGGCGTCGTACAGCACGGTGCTCCACGCCGAACGCACGAAGACCCGTATCACCGACGCGAACGCGTCGCCCGAGCCCGTCACCAAGGGCCGGACCATCACCGTCAAGGGCACGCTGCAGCACTACACCTCGTCGGCGTGGAGGGCCTACTCCGGCCAGAAGGTGAAGATCCTCTTCCGTCCCAAGGGCTCCAGCACCTGGTACGACGAGGGCGACACCACGACCCGTTCCAACGGCTCCTTCAGCAAGCTATTCACGGCCCGGAAGGACGGCACCTGGGTCGCCGTGCTGCTCTACCCGAACAGCACCCACCTGGTGAGCTCCGGACGCGAGGACTACGTCGACGTGAGGTGACGCCAGGCCGTGAGGGATCGCCTCCGCATGGCTCGCGAGGTCCCGGGTACCCGGAACGGGCCCGGAATGACTCCGCGTTGCTACTTCAAGGAGGCGACACCCATGGGCCTGGGCGGATGCATCATCCTGATCGCCGCAGGGGCGATTCTCACGTTCGCGACCGACTGGGACATGCAGGGGGTCAACCTCCACGTGGTCGGCGTGATCCTCATGATCGCCGGACTGATCGGTGTGGCGACCTTCGGCAGCGTCGCCCGCCGCCGGCGGGTGGTCGTACCGCCGACGGCGACCGTCGTCGAGGAGGACCGCCACCAGCGCAACGGCTACTCCGACGGCTACGGCGTCTGAGCCGACTCAGTCGTCCATGCCCGCGAGGACCAGGGGCAGCCGGTCCGCACCGCCTTCGGTGAGGCGGACCGGCACCCCCCAGTCCTGCTGGTGGACATGGCAGGCCGGGTGCTCTCCCCCAGCCACATCGTCGTCGCAGGACGCCGCCATCGCCGAGACGTGCAGCACGCCCTCGGGGACGGCCGGGTTCAGCTCGACGACCCGGGAGAGATCGGTGCCGGCGCCCTCGCCCGCGAGCAGCAGCTCGGGCGGGGTGGCGGACACGAGGAGCCGGGTGGACGGGCCGTAGCGCGTGTCCAGCTTCTGCCCGGCCGGCGCCTGGAAGACGACGTCCAACCGGACGGCTCCCGGGGCGACTTCGGTGGCCTCTCGCCGAGTCCGGTGGGCGACCGACTCCACACGCACGGTCTCCTCGGGCAACCGCAGCCGGGTCAGCCGGTGGCGGGCGGACTCCACCACCACGATGTCGTCCCCGACGAGCACGGCGTCGCTCGGCTCCCGCAGATCCGTGGCCAGCGTGGTCACTTCACCCGTCGCCGGGTCGAAGCGACGCAGCGCGTGGTTGTACGTGTCGCTGACCGCGACCGACCCGTCGGGCAGCGCGGTGACACCCAACGGGTGCTGGAGCAGAGCCTGTTCAGCGGGCCCGTCACGGTGTCCGAAGTCGAAGAGCCCGGTGCCGACGGCCGTGTGCACGCTCCCGTCCTGGTCGACCCAGCGCAGCGCCGAGGTCTCGGAGTCGGCCAGCCAGAGCCGGTCCCCGGTGGCGGCGAGCCCCGACGGCTGCGCGAACCAGGCCTCGGGCCCCGGCCCGTCGACCAGCCCCTCGTTCGTCGTGCCCGCGGCGACCCCGACGGTCTCCGTCACCGGGTCGTACGCCCACAGCTGGTGCACACCGGCCATGGCGATCCAGACCTTCCCGCCGAACAGAGCCACGTCCCACGGCGAGGACAGATCGACCTCGAGCGCCGGTCCGGACGTCGGCGAACCCTGCCACCACTGGCGGCCGGTGCCCGCGAGCGTGCTGACCGCGCCGGTCGCGAGATCGACCCGCCGCAGGGCGTGGTTCACGGTGTCCGCGACGACGACCGCGCCCTCGTCGAGCAGCGCGAGCCCCTGCGGCTCGCTGAACCCCGCCGCCTCCGCGCTGCCGTCCACGCACCCGCGGACACCCGATCCGATGCGCCGTACGACCGTCTCGGCATCCTCCGCCAGCTCCACCAGCTGATGCCGGGTCGTGTCGCTGACCAGCAGATTCCCACTCGGCAGGGCGAGCGCCTTGCCCGGGAAACGCAACACGGTCGGCTCGGGCTCGGGCGCCACGTACGGGCCGTCACCGCGCCGCAGGGTGCCCTTGGCCGCGTGCTCGGCCTCCAGTTCCTCCACCAGCCGCTCGATGGCGTGGGCATGCCCCTCACCGGCGTGCTGCGCGACGACGTATCCCTCGGGGTCGATCACCACGAGCGTCGGCCAGGCCCGTACCGCGTACTGCTTCCAGGTCGCGAGCTCCGGGTCGTCCAGCACCGGATGCTCCACCCCGTACCGCTCCACCGCGTCGACGACCGCCCGGTGCTCCGCCTCGTGCGCGAACTTCGGCGAGTGCACCCCGACGATCACCACGGTGTCCCGGTGCTTCTCCTCCAACTCCCGCAGTTCGTCCAGGACATGCAGGCAGTTGATGCAGCAGAAGGTCCAGAAATCCAGGATCAACACGCGGCCACGGAAGTCGGCGAGCTTCAGATCCTTGCCACCGGTGTTCAGCCAGCCGCCCTTGCCGGCCAGCTCGGGAGCGCGGACACGTACGCGTTTGCTCATCCGTCCAGGGTCGCACGGCCACCGGACCCCGCCGCGGTCCCTCGGCGCGGGTGAACGACGAACGCCCCCGGATGTCCCGAGGGCGTCGTCCGTGCCGTCCAGCCGTCAGTAACCGAGCACCGAGCCGAAGGCCAGGCCGGTCGTGGGGGCGGGAAGTGCGAGCGTTCCCGCGGTGAAGCTGACCGCGCCGGTGCCGGTCGGGCCGGACGCGCCGGCGGTCAGGGTCCAGACGCGGCCGTTGTTGCCGTCCTCGCCCGGTGCCGCGACCGAGAGGTCGGCACGGCCGTCGCGGTTGAGGTCCCGCAGGAAGATCCCGTAGCCGTTCGTGCCGCCGAAGGAGTCGTCGGTCTCGTTGGAGCCGGGGACACCGGCGGTGCCTTGGTTGAAGCTCTGGGCGCCGGTGGTGGTCAGTCCGGAGCCCGAGCCGTGGAGCACGACGACGTTGCCGGTGTTGACGGCGGAGCCGATGTCCTCGCCCGGTGCGCCGATCGCGAGGTCGGCGGCGCCGTCGCCGTTGACATCCGCGGTCGAGAGGGTGTTGCCGAAACGGTCGTCGGTCTCGTCCGTGCCGGGAACACCGCCAATGCCCTGAACCAGGTCGACCGGGGGACGGGTGGCCGCCGGGCCCTGCGCACTGCCGTACAGCACGCGCACGGCGCCACCCTTGCGGGTGGGCAGCGGGTGCTGCGGGACCCAGGGCTCCTCGCTGTCGTAGGCGCCGAACGCGGCGTTGCCGAGGGCGAGGTCCGCGTAGCCGTCCTTGTCGAAGTCGCCGACGGCCACGGTGTTGCCCGTGGTCTCCCCGTACCAGGAGTCGGCGCGGACCAGCCCGGTGGAGGTGCCGCGCAGGTAGGTGGTGCCGCCGCCTTCCAGGCCGTTGTACGCGGCGGCCACGTCCGACCTGCCGTCGCCGTCGATGTCGCCGACCGCCAGGCGGATGTACCCGGTGAAGTGCGGGATGCCGGCGCCGGTGACGTAGGTGAGGGCCGCCGGGGTGGTGCCCGGCGCGAACGGACCGCGGGCGACGGAGACGCCGGAGGTCTCGTCACCCCGGTTGGCGGTGACGATGTCGGACTTCCCGTCGCCGTTGACGTCGGCGACGGCCAGCCCCGCGAACCCGGTGCCGTCGTACAGCGTGGAGCCCTTCAGGACGGTACCGCGGGTGAAGCCCTGCGGGCCGCTCCACAGGATGGTGATGCGGCCGGTGTCCTCACTGGTGGACGCGTCCTCACCGGGCGCCGTGACGACCAGGTCCGCGTAACCGTCGCTGTCGAGGTCCGCGCTGGTGATCCGGGAACCGAAGAAGTCGTCCGTCTCGGAGGTGCCGGGTATGCCGCTGGTGGACTGGCTGACGGTGTAGCGCGCCGAGGTCTTCGGTCCCTTCGCGGAGCCGGGCACGACGGCGATGTACCCGGCGCCCTTCTTGCCACCGGCCGTTCCCGACTTCACGCCGATCGCGAGATCGCGGTAGCCGTCGCCGTTGAAGTCGTACGCCTTGGCTGCGCCGGCCGCGGAGGCCGGGGCGGTGGCGATCGCCAGCAGGCCGCCGGTGAGGGCGGCTGCCGCGGCGGTCGCCAGGGTGACGCTGAGGCGGTGGTGCATGCGGTGGTCCTCCTGGGCATGCGGGGATGCTCGGGGCATCCACAGAGTGTGGGTCGCCGGTGCGCCACCCCGGGTTCACCTCGTGTCGGCGCGGGCGTGGAGCGGCGTTGGCAAAGAGCAGACCAACGGAGGGCGCCCATGGTTGCGCGGGGGACACGTTTTGCTCAGGAGTCTCTCCACGTCGCTGCTCGCACAGGGCTGTTGCGGACCGGTGCGCGCACGTCGGCGAACGGGACAGGGGCCGGAGAGCCGTCGCTGCGGGTCGTCGGCGGAGGGCCTGCCCGGTCGTCAGCGGAGGGTGTGCCCGGTCGTCGCGTCCACGTGGGCCGGGACCTCGTCGTGGCGGTCGCCGACCGTGAGGGTGCCGGTGGGCTCGAAGAGGAGGATCGCGGCGCCACCGGGGGCGTACGGCTTGTGCTCGGTTCCGCGCGGGACCGTGCAGACGGAGCCCTTGGGGAGGACGACGGTCCGCTCGCCGGCCGGCTCCCGGAGCGCGATGGTCAGCTCGCCCTCCAGGACCAGGAAGAACTCGTCCGTGTGGTCGTGCACGTGCCAGACGTGCTCTCCCTCGACCTTCGCGACGCGCACGTCGTAGTCGTTGACGGCGGTGACGATCCGGGGGCTCCACAGGTCGGTGAAGGAGGCGAGGGCGGCGGAGAGGGAGACGGGTTCGGCGCGGCGGGCGGATTCGCTGGTCATGCGCTCATCCTCGGCTCCGCGCGGAACGCCCGCGAGTGCTAGAAATCGCGTATGCCGCAAGGATCCTCGCAGCTGCCGCCCGCTCGGGAGCCCCGCACCGTGCCCGGTCGGGGGGAGCCGCCGCCGACCCGGCCGCATCGCGTCGCCGTGATCGTCGACGAGGGCACGAATCCCTTCGAAGTCGGTGTCGCGACGGAGCTGTTCGGGCTTCCGCGGCCCGAGCTGGGACGAGCGGAGCCGCTGTACGAGCTGACTCTGTGCGTGCCCACGCCCGGCGTCCGGATGAATCACGGGTTCTTCACCCTGAGCGGAGTGCCCGGTCTCGACGCGGTGGACGACGCCGACACCGTCGTCGTCCCCGGCCGTCCCGACAACGTCGTACCGCGCCGGCCCGTCGTCCTGGACGCCATCCGGCGCGGCCACGCGCGCGGGGCCCGCGTGGTGAGCTTCTGCACCGGGGCCTTCGCGCTGGCCGAGGCGGGACTGCTCGACGGGCGGCGGGCCACCACCCACTGGCGCTGGACGGACGCGTTCCGGGAGCTGCATCCGAGGGTGCTGCTGGATCCGGACGTGCTCTTCGTGGACGAGGGGGACGTGCTGACCGCGGCGGGCAGTGCCGCCGCCCTCGATCTCGGGCTGCATCTCGTGCGGCGCGACCACGGCGCGGAGATCGCCAACACGGTGTCCCGCCGGCTGGTCTTCGCCGCGCACCGCGACGGGGGGCAGCGCCAGTTCGTGGAACGGCCACTGCCCGACGTGCCCGACGCGTCGCTGACACCCCTGCTGGCTTGGGCGCAGGAGCGGCTCGGTGAGCCGCTGACGGTCGGCGACCTGGCGGCGAGCGCCGCGGTCAGCCCGGCGACGCTGCACCGCCGCTTCCGCGCGCAGCTCGGCACGACGCCGCTGGCGTGGCTGACGGCGGAGCGGGTCGCCCTGGCCTGCCGGCTCATCGAGCGCGGCGAGGTCCGGCTCGACGTGGTGGCGGACCGCAGCGGGCTCGGGACCGCCGCGAACCTGCGCGAGCGGGTGCGCCGGGCGACCGGACTCAGCCCGTCGGCCTACCGGCGGCGTTTCGGACCGCCCGCCGGGGAACCGGTGACGCATGAGATACCTCGTACGCGACCGGCTGCTCGGCTTCGGTGACGACTACTGGATCGAGGACGACCACGGCGACAGGGTCTTCTTCGTCGACGGCAAGGCCATGCGCCTGCGGGACACCTTCGAGCTGAAGGACACCCAGGGGCGCGTCCTCATCGACATCCACCAGAAGATGCTCGCGCTGCGCGACACGATGATCATCGAGCGGGACGGCGACCCGCTCGCGACCATCAAGCGCAAGCGTCTGTCCCTGCTCCGCAACCACTACCGCGTCTCCCTGGTCGACGGCACCGAGCTCGACGTCAGCGGCAAGATCCTCGACCGCGAGTTCGCCGTCGACTACGACAACGAGCTCCTCGCCCAGATCTCCCGCCGCCGGCTCCACGTCCGCGACACCTACGGAGTCGACGTTGTACGGGAGGACGCCGATCCGGCACTGCTGATCGCGGTGGCGGTGTGCGTGATCCACCTGGCGGAGAAGGAGCGGGGGGACGACTGAGAAGGGAACGGCGGCCGGCGGCGGGAGCGCTCGCGGGGTCCCCGCCCGGGAGGAAGGCGGGAAGTGGGGACCTGCGAGCGCGCGACACCCGGGGTGAGGACCTGCGAGCGCGCGACACCCGGGGTGAGGACCTGGAAGCACCGCGACGGGCGGGCTGCGGGGGCGCCGGTCAGCGGCGGGGAGTCTCCAGGCCCAGCAGCCGGTCCTTCAGGGCCGGGAACTGTTCCCTCGTCGTCGCGACCTTCGCCGGGTCGAAGTCCACCGTGAGGATCTCCTCGTCCGAGCCCGCCTCGGCGAGGATCTCCCCCCAGGGGTCGACCACGATCGAGTGACCGGCCTGGGGAACTCCCGCGTGCGTACCGGCCGTTCCGCAGGCGAGGATGTACGCCTGGTTCTCCACGGCGCGTGCCTGCGCGAGCAGGGTCCAGTGGGAGCGGCGCCGTTCGGGCCAGCCGGCCGGGACGACGAAGGTCTGCGCCCCCGCGTCGACGAGCCCGCGGAAGAGCTCGGGGAACCGCAGGTCGTAGCAGGTGGCCACGCCGAGGACGGTCTCCGGCAGCCGCACCGTCACCAGATCCGTGCCCGCGCCCATCAGTACGGCCTCGCCCTTGTCGAAGCCGAAGCGGTGGATCTTCCGGTAGGAGGCGACGAGTTCACCGGCGGGGGAGTAGACGAGGGAGGTGTTGTAGAGGGGGGCCTCGGACCCGGAACCGTCCTCGGACGCGGCGCGCTCGGGGATCGAGCCCGCGTGCAGCCACACGCCCGCGTCGCTCGCCGCCTTGGCCATCGCCTCGTGGGTCGGCCCCTCGAGCGGTTCGGCCCGGGCTGCGAACTCCTCGTAGGCGAAGGCGCCCGTGGTCCACAGCTCGGGGAGCACCACGAGATCGACTCCGGCTTGATCCCGTACCAGGTCCGCGACACGGCGTCTGCGAGCAGCGACCGATTCGTCGGCGTTTACGTCGATCTGGAGGAGCGAGGCGCGCACACTACCACCGTCCTGGCATTCGAGCCGTTGATACGGGCCTACGATCGTCACACGAAAGCACTGCCGGGGTGCCTCACAGCAGCGTAACTTAGCGTCCCAAGACACCCGCTGCCTGTGCACTGCCCGCGTCCAACCGCCCGAGGGGTCCCGTTCCGTGAGTCTGCATCCGAGTCTTCAGTCCTACGCCGACGCCTGGGCCCACTCGATCGAAGCGATATCCGAGCTGGTGCAGCCGCTTGTGGAGGGCGAGTGGAACCGGCGGACTCCGTGTCCCGGCTGGTCGGTCCGCGACATCGTCTCCCATGTCATCGGGCTGGACTGCGAGATGCTCGGCGACCCCCGGCCGATCCACACGCTCCCCCGCGACCTCTACCACGTGACGAACGAGCACCAGCGCTACATGGAGATGCAGGTCGACGTGCGCCGCCACCACACGGCGCCGGAGATGACCTCCGAGCTGGAGTACACGGTCATCCGCCGCAACAGGCAGCTGCGGAACGAGTCGCGGCAGCCCGACGCCAAGGTGCGCGGCCCCCTGGGCACCGAGGTCACCCTCGAACAGGCGATGCGCAACCGCGCGTTCGACGTATGGGTGCACGAGCAGGACCTGCGGGTCACGCTGGGCCGGCCGGGGAACCTCGACTCCCCCGGTTCGCAGATCGTCCGGGACGACCTGCTGGCCGCCCTGCCGAAGGTCGTCGCCAAGGACGCGGGGGCGCCGGCGAACTCGGCGGTCGTCTTCGACGTGCACGGCCCCGTCGAGTTCCTGCGGACCGTCCGCATCGACGCCGACGGGCGCGGCTCGATAGACGGTGCGCCGTCCCTCGGTCCCGCCGCGAGCCTCTCCCTCGACTGGGAGACCTTCGTCCGGCTCGCCTGCGGCCGCGTCCACGCCGATGCCGTGTCCGACCGCATCAAGACCGAGGGCGACCCGGAGCTGACGGCGGCGATCCTGCGCAACTTCACCGTCACGCCGTAACGGAGCGGGACGGGCGGGGCGGCTCGCGCCGCGCCGCCCGCACGTCCTCCGCCGCGGACCGGAACGGGCGGGGCGACTCTCGTCCCGCCGCTCACGCGTCCTCCGCCGCCCATGTCTCCCCCGTCGCCCACGCCGGTCCAGGCCGGGACGCGCAGGCGCGGGGGACCGGCATGGTCTGCGGTGGCTAGGCCGGCACGTGCACGGTCTCCACCCGGCTGGCCACCAGCCGCTCCCGCTCCCGGCGGGCCGCCTGCTTCCGCAGCCGGAAGATCTGGCTCAGCCCGGCCGCCTGGAGCACGAACACGGCGGAGAAGGCGACCCGGTAGTTGTCGTCGGTGGCGTCGAGCAGCAGACCGATGGCCAGCAGCGTCGTCATCGAGGCGACGAAACCACCCATGTTGGTGATCCCGGACGCGGTTCCCTGACGCTCCGGCGGATTCGCCGGCCGTGCGAAGTCGAAGCCGATCATCGAGGCCGGCCCGCAGGCCCCGAGCACCGTGCACAGCACGACCAGCACCCACATCGGCGCGTGCTCGCCGGGGTACACCAGCACTCCGGCCCACACGACCGCCGTCGCCGCGACCGTGCCCAGCGCCAGCGGCAGCCGTGCCGCGTGGTGCCGGGCGACGATCTGCCCGTACACGAGCCCGACGACCATGTTGGACAGGACGACGAGCGTCAGCAGCTCACCGGCCGTGGCCCGCGCAAGCCCCTGCGCCTGGACGAGGAACGGCAGCCCCCACAGCAGCAGGAACACCATCGCCGGGAACTGCGTGGTGAAGTGCACCCACAGACCGAGCCGGGTGCCGGGTTCCCGCCAGGAAGCGGTGATCTGCCGCCGGACGTAGGCGGCGCCCCGGTGCGGGAACGGCTCCGGTTCGTGGCCCTCGGGGTGGTCCTTCAGGAACAACAGCAGGAGGACGAGGACGACCACACCTGCGGCCGCGCTTCCGGCGAACGCCGTGGTCCAGCCCACTCCGTGCAGCAGCCGTGCGATCACGAGCGTCGAGACGAGGTTGCCCGCCATGCCGACCAGACCCGCGAGTTGCGCGACGAGCGGCCCGCGCCGGGCGGGGAACCAGCGGGTGCCGAGCCGCAGCACGCTGATGAACGTCATCGCGTCGCCGCAGCCCAGCAGGCCGCGCGAGGTGAGCGCCATGCCGTACGACGAGGAGAACGCGAAGCCCAGTTGCCCCGCCGTGAACAGCACCACGCCGATGGTCAGCACCCTCTTGGTGCCGAGCCGGTCGACCAGCAGCCCGACCGGTATCTGCATGCCCGCGTAGACGAGGAGTTGGAGGATGGAGAACGTGGACAGGGCGGAGGCGCCGACGTGGAATCGGTCCGCCGCGTCGAGCCCGGCCACCCCCAACGACGTACGGAAGATCACCGCGACGAAGTAGACGGAGACGCCGATGCCCCAGACGGCGATCGCGCGCCGGCCGCCGGGCGGATCGCCGGGCAGGGTGGCCGAGGAGCTCATCGGACCTCGCCCCGCGCCAGGTTGGAGAACCAGCTGACGTGTCCGTGGATGAGATCGACGACCGCGTCGGCGTCGCCGGAACGCAGTGCCTGGAGGATCTGCTCGTGCTCGACGAGCGTCTTGGTGATCCGGTCGGGGTGCGCGTGCATCACGGCGACCCCCATCCTCAACTGCCGGTCGCGGAGCTGGTCGTAGAGCCGGGAGAGGATCTCGTTTCCGCCGCTGCGGACGATCTCGGCGTGGAAGCAGCGGTCGGTGACGGCGGCGGCGGCCAGATCTCCGGCGGCGGCCTGCTCCTTCTGCCGGGCCAGCAGTTCTTCGAGGCGGACCAGGAGCTGCGGCGAGGCCGGTACGGCCTTGCGCGCGGCGTGCTCCTCGACGAGCTGGCGGGTCTCGACCACGTCCGCGATCTCCTGGGCGGAGACCGGCAGGACGAGCGCGCCCTTCTTCGGGTAGAGCCTGATGAGTCCTTCGACCTCGAGGCGGAGCAGCGCCTCACGGACCGGGGTGCGCGACACCCCCACGGCGTCGGCGAGTTCGCCCTCGGTAAGGAGGGTCCCGCCCTCGTAACGGCGTTCCAGGACACCCTGCTTGACGTGTGCGTAGACGCGGTCGGCGGCGGGCGGCTGCTTCACGGGAGGTCGCACCGGCGCGGGCGGGGCTGAAGGCATGCGCACATCATAGATACAACACGTACCCATGCCTTGAGTCATTTCAGCATGCGGACCCCAACTCCCTCTCGATGTAACCCACGTCACATAACTTTCATCCCTTCGCCGTACATCCCTTTGCGCGCCCCGGGAGTCCGTACGTGAGACGGCACTGCCATGTGTCGTTCTCCCAGGGGCATTTCGCGCATACGGAGCGTTCATTTTGATTACCGGCATTAAGGGCACGCGTTTCCGCAGGGCCGCCGCTGTGACCCTCACGACCGGCGCCGTGCTGGCCGCCGGCGGCTTCGGCGCCGCTCCCGCGGGCGCCGTTGCCACGCCCACCATCGCCGCCAAGGGCGGCTATGTGATGAACAACGGGACCGGTTCGACCCTCTACAAGAAGGCCGCGGACACCCGGCTTTCCACCGGCTCCACCACGAAGATCATGACGGCCAAGGTGGTGCTCGCTCAGCCGAACCTGAACCTGGACGCCAAGGTCACGGTCTCGAGCGCGTACAGCAACTACATCGTCGACAACGGTTACCTCTCTTCGGCGAAGCTGATCGTCGGCGACAAAGTCACCGTCCGCCAGCTGCTCTACGGGCTGATGCTGCCGTCCGGCTGCGACGCGGCGTACGCGCTCGCCGACAAGTTCGGCTCGGGCACGACGCGCGCCGCCCGCGTGAAGTCGTTCATCGGCAAGATGAACTCCGCCGCGACGAGCCTGCACCTGACGAACACGCACTTCGACTCGTTCGACGGCGTCGGCCACGGCGCGAACTACTCGACGCCGCGCGACCTGACGAAGATCGCCAGCAGTGCCATGAAGAACTCCACGTTCAAGACGATCGTGAAGACCCAGAACACCAAGCAGAAGGTGACGACCAAGAGTGGCGGCTACCGCTACTACTCGTGGGAGAACACCAACAAGCCCCTGCTGAGCGGCTACAGCGGCACGATCGGTGTCAAGACCGGCTCGGGCCCCGAGGCGAAGTACTGCCTCGTCTTCGCCGCCACCCGCAACGGCAAGACGGTCATCGGCACGGTGCTCGCCTCCACGTCGATCTCCGCTCGCACGTCGGACGCGAAGAAGCTGCTGAACTACGGCTTCGCCAGCTGAGGCACCCGGAAACGCGAAAGGGGCCTGCCGCGCATCGCGCGGCAGGCCCCTTTCGCGTTTCCGGGCCGGACTCAGAGCCCTCCGGCCGACCGGCTCAGGCCCAGGTGATCAGCCGCTTGGGCTGCTCCAGGACGGCGGCGGTGTCGGCCAGGACCCTGGAGCCGAGCTCGCCGTCGACCAGGCGGTGGTCGAAGGAGAGCGCCAGCGTGGTGACCTGACGGGGCTTGACCTTGCCCTTGTGGACCCAGGGCTGGAGCTTGATGGCACCGACCGCGAGGATCGAGGACTCGCCGGGGTTGAGGATCGGCGTGCCCGTGTCGACGCCGAAGACGCCGACGTTGGTGATCGTCACCGTGCCGCCCGACATCGCGGCCGGCGAGGTCTTGCCCTCGCGGGCCGTGGCCACGAGTTCGCCCAGCGACTCGGCCAGCTGCGGCAGGGTCTTGGTGTGGGCGTCCTTGATGTTCGGCACGATCAGGCCGCGCGGGGTGGCGGCGGCGATGCCCAGGTTCACATAGTGCTTCTGGACGATCTCCTGGTTGGCCTCGTCCCACGACGCGTTGACGGCCGGGTTGCGCTTGATCGCGACCAGCAGTGCCTTGGCGACGAGCAGCAGCGGATTCACCCGAAGCCCCTGCATGTCCTTGTCCTGCTTGAGCTCCTCGACCAGACGCATCGTGCGCGTCACGTCGACCGTCACGAACTCGGTGACGTGCGGCGCGGTGAACGCCGAGCCCACCATCGCGGTGGCGATCGCCTTGCGGACACCCTTGACCGGGATCCGGGTCTCGCGCGCGCCGTCGTACGACGCGGCCGGAGCCGGCGCCTGCGGCTGGACGGGGGCCGGGGCCTCCTGCGGGACCGGGGCGGCGACCGGAGCCGGAGCCTGTGCCGGGGCCGCGGCCGCGTGCACGTCCTCCCGCGTGATGATGCCGTCCGGGCCCGACGGGGTGACCGTCGCCAGGTCGACCCCGAGGTCCTTGGCCAGCTTGCGGACCGGGGGCTTGGCGAGGGGCCGCTGCTGGACGGCGTGCCCGTGGCCGTTGAGCTCGCCCTGGATCGCGGTGGCCGCGTACAGCGTCTCGCTCTGCTGCGCCGGGACCTCGGCGCCCTTGCGGGGACGGCGCTTGGTGGAGGACTCCGCCACGCCGTACCCGACGAGGACCGGCTTGCGGCCCTCGGGCTTGGCCTCCTCCTCGGGGGCCGCCTCCGCCACGGGAGCGGCGGGTGCGGCGGGGACAGCGGGTGCCTGCGCGGCGGCGGGGGCGGCCTGCGCGGGCGCCGCGCCACCGGACACGTCCACCGCGATGATCACCTGGCCGACGTCCACCGTCGTGCCCTCGGGGAAGTGGAGCTCGGCCACCACACCGTTGAACGGGATCGGCAGTTCCACCGCGGCCTTGGCGGTCTCGACCTCGCAGACCACCTGGCCGTCGGTGACCGTGTCACCGACCTGGACGTACCACTTGAGGATCTCCGCCTCGGTGAGTCCCTCGCCCACGTCGGGCATCTTGAACTCGCGGAGTCCCGACGCGTTCTCAGTCATCGTCGTCACGACTCTCTCCTCAGTACGCCAGCGAGCGGTCGACGGCGTCGAGCACGCGGTCCAGGCCCGGAAGGTACTCGTCCTCCAGGCGGGCCGGCGGGTACGGGGCGTGATAGCCGCCGACCCGCAGAACGGGCGCCTCCAGGTGGTAGAAGCACCGCTCGGTGATGCGGGCCGCGATCTCCGCGCCCGTCCCGAGGAACACCGGGGCCTCGTGCACCACGACCAGGCGGCGGGTCCTCTCGACCGAGGCCTGGATGGAATCGAAGTCGATGGGGGACATCGAGCGCAGGTCCAGGACCTCGATCGACTTGCCCTCCTCCTGGGCGGCCGCGGCGGCCTCCAGGCAGACCTTCACCATCGGGCCGTACGCGACCAGGGTGAGGTCGCTGCCCTCGCGCGCCACCCGTGCCTTGTGCAGCGGGCCGGGGATGGCGTCCTTGTTGACCTCGGCCTTGTCCCAGTAGCGGCGCTTGGGCTCGAAGAAGATCACCGGGTCGTCGCTCTGGATGGCCTGCTGCATCATCCAGTAGGCGTCGCCGGCGTTCGACGGGGAGACCACCTTCAGGCCCGCCACGTGCGCGAACAGCGCCTCGGGCGACTCCGAGTGGTGCTCGACGGCGCCGATGCCGCCGCCGTACGGGATGCGGATGACGACGGGGAGCTTGATCTTGCCCAGGGCCCGCGCGTGCATCTTCGCGAGCTGGGTGACGATCTGGTCGTACGCGGGGAAGACGAAACCGTCGAACTGGATCTCCACGACCGGGCGGTAGCCGCGCAGGGCCAGGCCGATCGCGGTGCCGACGATGCCGGACTCGGCGAGCGGGGTGTCGATGACCCGCTCCTCGCCGAAGTCCTTCTGGAGACCGTCGGTGACCCGGAAGACACCGCCGAGCTTGCCGACGTCCTCGCCCATGATGAGGACCTTGGGGTCGGCGTCGAGCGCCGTGCGCAGCGATTCGTTGATCGCCTTGGCCAGCGCCATCTTTTCCGTCGCCATGGCTACTTGCCCTCCCCTGCGTCCGCGAACGACGCCTGGTAGGCGGCGAACTGGGCGCGCTCCTCGTCGACGAGCGCGTGCCCGTCCGCGTACACGTTCTCGAAGATGGCCATGTGGTCCGGGTCCGGCATGGCCCGTACGACCTCGCGTACTCGTTTGCCCAACGCTTCGCTCTCGGTCTCGAGTTCCGCGAAGAATGCCTCGTCCGCGTACTTCGTCGACTCGAGGTACGCCCGCAGGCGCAGGATCGGGTCCTTCGCCTCCCAGGCCTCGCGCTCCTCGTCGGCCCGGTACTTGGTCGGGTCGTCGGAGGTGGTGTGCGCGCCCATGCGGTAGGTGTACGCCTCCACCAGGGTGGGGCCCTCGCCGTTGCGGGCCCGCTCCAGCGCCCAGCGGGTCACCGCGAGGCTGGCGAGCACGTCGTTGCCGTCCACGCGCACACCGGGGAAGCCGAAGCCCTGCGCGCGCTGGTACAGCGGCACGCGCATCTGGCGCTCGGTCGGCTCGGAGATCGCCCACTGGTTGTTCTGGCAGAAGAACACCACGGGAGCGTTGTAGACCGCCCCGAAGTTGAAGGCCTCCAGGACGTCGCCCTGGCTGGAGGCGCCGTCACCGAAGTACGCGATCACGGCCGAGTCGGCGCCGTCCTTGGCGATGCCCATGGCATAGCCGGTGGCGTGCAGCGTCTGCGAGCCGATGACGATCGTGTACAGGTGGAAGTTGTTGCTGTTCGGGTCCCAGCCGCCGTTGTTCACGCCCCGGAACATGCCGAGCAGGTTGGTCGGGTCGACACCGCGGCACCAGGCGACGCCGTGCTCGCGGTAGGTCGGGAAGACGTAGTCGTCGTCGCGCGTGGCGCGGCCGGAACCGATCTGCGCGGCCTCCTGGCCGAGCATCGAGGCCCACAGCCCCAGCTCGCCCTGGCGCTGCAGGGAGGTGGCCTCCGCGTCGAAGCGGCGGCTCAGGACCATGTCCCGGTACAGGCCGCGCAGCTCCTCGGGGGTGATGTCGGCGACGTACGGGTCGTACGTGGCGTCCTTGACCCGCTTGCCTTCCGGGGTCAGCAGCTGAACGAGCTCCGGCTCGCCGCCCGTCGCCCCGGGCGACTTCCTGGCGGGTGCGGTGCGCTTGCTCGCGGCGCTCTTGGTACCGGTCGTACTGGCGCTCGCCGCGCTCTTCGTACCGGCGCTGCGTCGCGGCTTGCGCGCGGCAGTGCTCTCCACGGTCACGTGTGCTCCTCCGTCGGTCCGGCCCCCGGGGTTGCCGGCAGGCTGGGGTCCCCCTCGCTCGCTGTTTGAGCTCGGGGGGCGGCTCGCCTGTTCCGGCACCCGTGCACGGGGTGGGTGCCACTCGGCCGGGAACAGGCGTGACAGGTGCCCCGGCGAGCGCCCTGCAACAGTCACGTTACCCAGTGCTTCACAATTCTGTGAAACCCCTCCTGACCTGCGATTTTGATAGGAAATCCAAGTACTTCGGAAGTTGGATTACCTACTAGATCGAGCGGGTCGGGAACAGTCGCTGGTCACAGCACTGGTCACAGCCTTGCAGGGGGCCGGAACACCGGCACGTTATCCCGGGCACCCCTGGCACGGGAAGAGTTCACCTGGGGCAATGCCCATGATCGTGTGTGACACTGACAGCGTGCGTGAAAACGGGAAAATCACCGTATTCCTCCTCGATGACCACGAAGTCGTCCGCCGCGGAGTCCACGAACTTCTCTCCTTCGAGGACGACATCGAAGTGGTCGGTGAGGCCGGCACGGCGGCCGACGCACTGGTCCGGATCCCGGCCACCCGCCCGGACGTGGCCGTCCTGGACGTGCGCCTCCCGGACGGCAGCGGGGTGGAGGTCTGCCGCGAGATCCGCTCCGGCGACGACGCCGTCAAATGCTTGATGCTCACCTCGTACGCCGACGACGAGGCCCTCTTCGACGCGATCATGGCGGGCGCGTCGGGCTATGTCCTCAAGGACATCCGCGGCACCGAGCTGCTCGCGGCCGTACGGGACGTCGCGGCCGGGAAGTCCCTGCTCGACCCGGTGGCCACCGCCCGCGTCCTGGAGCGGCTGCGGGACGGGGGCGGCGCCAAGAGCGACGACAGGCTCGCCCGCCTCACCGATCAGGAACGCAAGATCCTCGACCTGATCGGCGAGGGGCTCACCAATCGCGTGATCGGAGAGCGACTGCACCTCGCCGAGAAAACGATCAAGAATTACGTGTCGAGCCTGCTGTCCAAACTGGGAATGCAACGCCGGTCGCAGGCGGCGGCCTATGTGGCCCGTATCCAGGCGGAACAGCAGCACCACTGAACGATTCGGGACTTTTGGCCCCTCTTCGGGGGGCGGGTGCCTCTTTTTCCCGTCCCGCCGGTGCCGGAGATTGGGCGGTATGCCCATCGACGAACGCTCGACGACCGAGCGGCCCGCCGAAGAAGAGCTCGCCGTGGAACTCATCGGCCGCGCCGACTACGGCCGGGTGGCCACCAGCATGCGCGCGCTGCCCTTCCTCGGCCTCGCCCGCCACATCGTGGTGGCCGGCCGCATCCTGCTGCGCATGCCCCGCGCCTGCGGATACCACCGCGCGTGCGCCGGCAGCGTCGTCGCGTACGGCACCGACAACCTGGGCTCCGCGCGGCGGGGCGAGAGCCTGTGGACCGCGCAGGTCGTGGGCCAGTGCGAGCCCGTCGAGCCGACCGCCGCCGAACTGGAGCTCTTCGGTCCCGCGCCGCGGGTCGTGGACGGCGAGCCGTTCGAGCCGGTGTATCTCGGCATCGACCCCCAGTTCTCCAGCGTGCACTCCACGGACGGCGGCCAGGAACTCGGGCTCCGGCGCACCCGGTGACCCGCGGCACGCCCAACGCCACGCGCGCGTGAAGCCCGTGGTGGGCCGCACGCGCGCGTGGGTGAGTGGGTGTGCCGGGCCGGATCCGTTCGGATCCGGCCGGAACGCGGTCAGCCCTGGCTGTCAGCCTCGGGGGTGCCGGTGTCCACCGGATCGCTCGGCGTCGGCTCCTCGGTCGGAGGAGTCGGCTCGCCCGTCGGATCCGCCGTGGTCGGCGCCGTCTTCGTCGGCTTGTCGGTCGGCTCGTAGGACGGCGGCTGGCTGGTGGCGCTTTCGGAGGGCTTGTACGACGGCGGGTAGTCCGTGTCGTCGCCGGTGTTGGTCGAGTCGTCCGAGGTGTCGTCCGTGGAGTCGTCCGTCGCCTCGTCGCTGGGCTTCTCGCTGGAGTCGTCGCCCTTGTCGGACTGCTTGTTCGTCGGCGACTGCGTGGTGCTGGTCCCCGTGCCCCCGCCGCCACCGGTGTTGTTGAGCGCCAGCGCGACACCCGCCGCGATCGCGATCACGGCGAAGACCGCGAGGAGCCACAGCTTGCCGCGGCCGCCGCCCTTGTTGCCGTGCCCCTCGAAGCCGCCGTCGTCACCGCCGCCCCGGTAGGGCTGGATGAGCGGCGCCGGGATCTGCGTCGTCCCGGAGTCACCGGGGTGCGGCAGCGCGGCCGTGCCGGCGAAGCCGGAGGTCTGGCCGTGCGGCCCCTCGTGCAGGGTGACCGGGCCGGTGTTCCAGGTGCCGGTGTGGCTGCCCTGGTCGTAGAGCATCTGCAGCGCGTACTGGACGAGGCCGCGCATCTCCTCGGCGGTCTGGAACCGGTCGTCCGGATCCTTCGCGAGGGCGCGCATGACGAGCCCGTCGAGCTCCGGCGGGGCCCCGTCCGAGACCTCGGACGGGGGCACCGGAATGTCCTGGACGTGCTGGTAGACCACCGACAGCGGCGTCTCGCCGGTGAACGGAGGCCGCAGCGCGAGAAGTTCGTAGAGCAGACAGCCGGTCGCGTACAGGTCGGAGCGGTGGTCGACGGCCTTGCCGAGCGCCTGCTCCGGGGAGAGGTACTGCGGGGTGCCCATGACCATGCCGGTCTGGGTCATCGTCGACTGCGCGCCGTGCAGGGCGCGCGCGATGCCGAAGTCCATCACCTTGACCGCGCCGGTTTCCGTGATGATCACGTTCGCCGGCTTGATGTCGCGGTGCACGATGCCGTGCTGGTGCGAGTAGGCGAGCGCCTCCAGGACACCGGAGACGATGATCAGCGCCTGCTCGGGCCCGGGGGCCTCGGCGTTGATCAGCAGATCGCGGATCGTGTGGCCCTCGACGATCTCCATCACGATGTACGGGACGACGCCGTGGCCGACCACGTCCTCGCCGGAGTCGTACACGGCGACGACCGCGTGGTGGTTGAGCCCCGCGACCGACTGTGCCTCGCGCGTGAAGCGGGCCTTGGACACGGGGTCCTCGGCCAGGTCGGAACGGAGCAGCTTGACCGCCACGGTCCGCCCGAGACGCACGTCCTCGGCGGCGAACACCTCGGCCATGCCGCCCCGGCCGAGTCTGCGTGTCAGCCGGTATCGGCCGTCGCCGACCAGTCCGCCGTTGCCCCACATCTCCGGCGCATCTGACATACCGCCGCCAGTCGCCTCGGGGTCGGACGGGCCCTGAGCGCGCTGCTGCTGTGCCATCAGTCCTCGCCGTCGTTTCTGCCCGCGGTCTGCGCGGTGGTTGTTACGGTCTCCGTCGGGCCACGCTACAGGCTCCGCGCAGGGCGCCGGTCCGGGATGAGCGTGAGATGGACCGGTCATCAAACCCGTCACAGGTCCGTACGTGCAAATTCCGTGTACCGGCCGTACGCCACCTGTAACGCTTCCGCGACGCTTCTTTCGCAGACGGTCACGGATCGGGCACCGAGCTTGACGTGTCAGTGCCCTCGGGCAGACTTGGCCCGGAATAAGCCAATCGATCACCAAGGCCGCGGGGGACGCAGAAGATGAGCCAGGACGGCGCACAGGGCCGGTACGCGGGGCGTGCGGTCGCCGGCGGCCGCTACCAGCTGCGCGATCTGCTCGGCGAGGGCGGTATGGCCTCGGTGCATCTCGCGTACGACTCGGTGCTCGACCGTCAGGTCGCGATCAAGACCCTGCACACCGAACTCGGCCGCGAGCAGGCCTTCCGCGAGCGCTTCCGCCGCGAGGCCCAGTCGGTGGCCAAGCTCACCCACACGAACATCGTCTCGGTGTTCGACACCGGCGAGGACGACCTCGACGGCATGACGACGCCGTACATCGTCATGGAGTACATCGAGGGCAACCCGCTCGGCTCGGTCCTCGACACGGACATCCAGCAGTACGGAGCGATGCCCGCCGACAAGGCCCTGAAGATCACCGCGGACGTGCTGGCGGCCCTGGAGATCAGCCACGAGATGGGCCTGGTCCACCGGGACATCAAGCCGGGCAACGTGATGATGACGAAGCGCAACGTCGTCAAGGTCATGGACTTCGGCATCGCCCGCGCCATGCAGTCCGGCGTCACCTCCATGACGCAGACCGGCATGGTCGTTGGCACCCCGCAGTACCTCTCCCCGGAGCAGGCGCTCGGCCGGGGTGTCGACGCCAGGTCCGACCTGTACTCGGTCGGCATCATGCTGTTCCAGCTGGTCACCGGGCGGCTGCCGTTCGAGGCGGACTCCCCGCTGGCCATCGCCTACGCGCACGTCCAGGAGGAGCCGGTCGCGGCCTCCTCGGTCAACCGCTCGCTGCCCCCGGCCGTGGACGCGCTGATCGCCCGCGCGCTGAAGAAGAACCCGAACGAGCGCTTCCCGAGCGCCGAGACGATGAGGGACGAGTGCCTCCGGGTCGCCCAGTCGCTCCACCCCGTCGCGCCGAACATCGTGCCGGGCGCCCAGACGCCGAGCGGTTCCGGCGTCGGCTCCGCCGTGTTCCCGCCGGTCGACCAGGGAACCCCGGCGCCCGGCCCCGTGCAGACGCCGTACCAGCCGGGCCCGTACGGCGCGCCGACGCCCGCACCCGCGTACGGCTACCCGCAGCAGGGCGGCTACCAGACTCCGCCGCAGACCTCCGCGTACTCCCCGCAGCACGGCACGTCGACCCCGCCGCCCTACAACCTCTCGCCCCAGCCCACGACACCCGTGTCGGGCGGCTCCGGCGGCAGGAGCAGCAAGGGAGTCGTCATCGGCGCGATCGTCGTCGCGCTCCTCGCGATCGGCGGCCTGGTCACGGCGCTCACCCTGAGCGGCGGCGGCGATGACGACAACAAGGGCGGCGGCGGAGACGCGAGCAAGTCGCCCTCCGTGGTGGCGGGGCACCTGGGTCCGGACACGTCCAAGACGATCGACACCGACAAGTGCACCGACGCGTCGGAGTCGTACGACGACCCGGACAAGATCCAGGTCCCGGACTTCCACTTCAAGAACCTGACGTCGGTGAAGTCCTGCTTCCAGGCCGCCGGCTGGCAGATGAAGGTCACGCGCGTCGACGAGAACACGTACGGCGAGGACACGGTCATGGACCAGTTCCCCTCGGCGGGAACGGACGTCGACCCGAAGAACATGCCCGAGATCGAGCTCAAGGTGTCCTCGGGCGACCCCTCCTGAAGCATCCCTGGCATCGGCGCGGTCCGGGCACGCTCGGCAGCGGATTCGGGAACGGGCCCGGCACTTCGGTGCCGGGCCCGTTTCGGTCGGGGTGACCTTGATTCACTGGGTGACGGGACGGATCGTGGCCTGCGTGGTCAGGCGCGGATCGTTGACCTGCGTGGTTACAGGTACGGTCCGCCGGAACGGCCTCCCGTGCGAGGGTCCTCGTCGCCCTCCAGGCCGCCGACACCCGGCGGAAGGGCTCGGCGCATCTGCTCCAGCTGCGCCCTGGCCGCCATCTGCTGGGCGAACAGGGTCGTCTGGATCCCGTGGAAGAGTCCCTCGAGCCAGCCCACCAGCTGAGCCTGCGCGATACGCAGTTCCGCGTCGCTGGGGGTCCCCTCGTCCGTGAAGGGCAGGGAAAGCCGCTCCAGTTCCTCCACGAGCTCGGGGGCCAGACCGTCCTCCAGCTCCTTCACGGAACTCGCGTGGATCTCCTTGAGCCGGACCCGGCTGGCCTCGTCCAGAGGTGCGGCGCGCACCTCTTCCAGCAGCTGCTTGATCATGCTGCCGATGCGCATCACCTTGGCGGGCTGTTCCACCATCTCCGTCACCGGAATCTCGCGGGAGTCCTCGTCCCCGGTGCCACCGAGAGCCATTCCGTCCTGGCCGACAACCAGGATCTGAGGGTTCTCCGGCGACCGTTCGTTCCTCGGCATCTCCATGCCGCCATTCTCTCGCACGCCTGCACTCCATCACGGTGGTGCCCCCCGTACACGGTGATCCACCACGTACGACGGCACACTTCGCGATCCGAGGGTGGTTCGACGGCCTCCGACGTGCACGGACGGGGTCACTTTCTGTCGAGATGCCGGGATCACCACGTCATGTGAGGCTTGTTCCGTCGATCACGGCACCCGTCTTGGCGAACCGCACCGGGAGGGGGTCACCGGCGTGACTCCATGGCTCCGCACACTGCCCACGGCCGGGCTGCTGGCAGCCGCCCTGCTGAACGGCGCCGGCCACCTCGCGTACGCCGCACCCGCGCGCTCCGGGACCGCCTCGTACGTCTCCGCGCCGGTTCCGTCCGCCCGAGGGACCGCCGCCGCGGAGGCGGAAGGACCCGCCGCCACCGATCCGACGAGGCCCACCCCCACGGCGGACTCCTCCCGCGCGGGCAGCTTCGCGGGCGAGGGGCGCTCGCGGCCCGGCCGCACCGAGCCGGACCTCCAGGACACCCCGGACGCCGCGGATCCCCAGGACACCGATCCCGGCGCCGACGCCGGACTCACGGAGGCGAGCGTGGCCCCCGAGCCCTCGCGGAACGACGCGGTCCCCGTCCAGCAGAGCGTCGTGGGCCCCGCTTCCCCGCCCGAGCCGGTCCTGGAGATCCTGCCGCTGGGCAGTGGCCTGATCCTCATAGGCCTCGGCCTGGGAATGGCCTTCGTGGCCCTGCGGGTGCGACGCGGCTAGGGAGCGACCAGCAGCACCTTTCCGATGTGGCCGCTCGCCTCCAGTACCCGGTGTGCCTCCGCCGCGTCGCTCATCGGCAGCTTGCGGTCGACGACCGGACGCACGCGGCCGGAGTCGATCAGCGGCCACACGTGCTCACGCACCGCCGCCACGATCGCCGCCTTCTCACTGAGCGGCCGGGCGCGCAGCGAGGTCGCGCTGACGGCGGCACGCTTGTTCAGGAGGGTGGCGATGTTCAGCTCCGCCTTGATGCCGCCCTGCATGCCGATGATGGCGAGCCGTCCGTTGACGGCGAGGGCGCGCACGTTCCGGTCGAGGTACTTGGCCCCCATGTTGTCGAGGATGACGTCGGCACCCGCCCCGCCGGTGGCCCGCTCGATCTCCTCGACGAAGTCCTGCTCGCGGTAGTTGATCAGAATGTCCGCGCCCAGCTCCGCGCAGAAGTCGAGCTTCTCCTTGGTGCCCGCCGTGACCGCGACCTTCGCGCCGACGGCCTTCGCCAGCTGGATCGCCATGGTGCCGATACCGCTGGAGCCGCCGTGCACCAGCAGGGTCTCGCCGGGGCGCAGGTGGGCGACCATGAAGACGTTCGACCAGACCGTGCAGGTCACCTCGGGCAGCGCCGCCGCCTGCTCGACGTCCAGACCCGCGGGCACGGGCAGCAGCTGCCCGGCCGGAACGGCGACCTTCTGGGCGTATCCGCCGCCCGACAGCAGCGCGCAGACCTCGTCGCCGACCGACCAGCCCAGGACACCCGTGCCGACCTCGACGATGCGGCCCGCGCATTCGAGTCCGGGGTAGGGGGACGCGCCGGGCGGCGGGTTGTACAGGCCTTGGCGCTGCAGCAGATCGGCGCGGTTGACGGCGCCGGCCACCACCTCGACCAGCACTTCGCCCTCGGCCGGCACGGGATCGGGGACCTCGTCCCACACCAGCGCCTCGGGCCCACCAGGTTCAGGAATCGTGATCGCGTACATGGGAGGGACGCTACTCCTGGGAGCTGATCGCTACTCCTGCGGCAGGGGCCGGATGTCCGGTGTCACCTGGGTGCTCCGAGTGACCCGCGCGATCGTGATCAGCCGGTCCATCAGCTGCAGGGTGCCGACCTCCGGATCGTCGTACCCGAGCACGCGATGACCTCTTACGACGCTGACCACCAGGTCGGTGGTCTCGCGGACACCCTTGCCCACCTCGGCCTTTATGACCGGGCGCTCGACGATGTCGAGCCCGCTGCCCTGGTGGATCAGGTCCTCCATCACCATGCCCGCGGCGGGGCTGAGCACGGAGAGCCCGAGCAGCCGGCCGGCCGCGCTGGCGCTGGTGATGACCGCGTCGGCGCCGGACTGCTTGAGCAGCGGCGCGTTCTCCTCCTCGCGCACGGCGGCGACGATCTTCGCTGCGCGGTTGAGCTGCCGGGCCGTCAGGGCGACCAGGACCGCGGTGTCGTCCCGCTGGGTGGAGATGATGATCTGCCGCGCCTTGTGGACCTCGGCGCGCAACAGCACATCGCTGCGCGTGGCGTCGCCGATCACTCCCGCGTATCCGTCGGCCGTCGCCGCGTCCACCACCCGGGGGCTCGGGTCGACGACGACGACCTGCTCCTTCTTCAGCCCGGTCGCGCAGACGGTCTCGACGGCCGACCGTCCCTTGGTTCCGAAGCCGACAACGACGGTGTGATCCCTCAAGGCCGCCCTCCAGCGGTTCAGGCGCCACTCCTCACGGGTGCGTTCCGTGAGGACCTCCAGCGTGGTGCCGACCAGGATGATCAGGAAGAGCACCCGCAGCGGCGTGATGATCAGGATGTTGATGAGCCGGGCGATATCGCTGGTCGGGGTGATGTCGCCGTAACCGGTGGTGGAGAGGGTGACCGTCGCGTAGTAGAAAGCGTCGAGCAGGTCGACGCTTCCGTCCGAGTTGTCGGTGTAGCCGGCTCGGTCGAAATAGACGATGAGCGCGGTGGCGACCAGCACCAGCAACGCCATCACCAGGCGCTTGGCGACCTGCCGGAGCGGACGCTCCACGACCTTCCGCGGCAGTTTCACCTGGTGGGTCACGAGATGCTCGTCCGCTTGGCGGGCGATCGCATCCTGGCCCGGAAGTTTCACGTGAAACACACCCCGTTCGGATTCATGCCGCTCCCGTCCTCGGCCCGGCTCAGATGAAGCACGCGTCGATCCCCGCGGTGGCCCACGGCAGATCGATGAGTTCCAGCTCCTGGCCGGCTCGCGCACCACCCGGCGGTACGACCGCGAGCGCGTCGGCGGCGGCGATGCCCCGCAGCATCGCCGGGCCGTTGTAGTGCAGCGGCGCGGCCCGGTCGCCGCGCAGCGAGACGGGGACGAGCCGGGTGTCGTACGGGTGCCCCTGCACGGCTTCCTTGAGAGGCAGCGTGTACGACTCCGGGGCAGCGCGTCCGGCCAGGGTGCGCAGCAGCGGCTCGGCGAGCGTGAGCAGCCCGGAGACGGCGGCCAGGGGGTTGCCGGGCAGGCCGACGAGGTGCTGGTTCTCCTGGGTGCGGGCCAGCAGCATCGGATGTCCCGGCCGCACCTTGACGCCGTCCACCAGCAGTTCGGCGCCGATGCGGCGCAGCGTGGGGTGGACATGGTCGACGGGACCCGCCGCGGTGCCGCCCGTGGTGACGATCAGGTCGGCCCGGGAGCCGGTGATCGCCTTGTGCAGCGCCTTGGCGTCGTCGCCGAGCCGGCGCACCGCGACGACCTCGACGCCGAGGGCCCGCAGCCACGGCGGCAGCATGGGCCCGAGCGCGTCCCGGATCAGCCCCTCCTGGGGCAGTCCCTCGGTGAGCAACTCGTCACCGAGGACGAGAACTTCGGCGCGCGGGCGGGGAACGACGGCGAGCGTGTCGTACCCGGCGGCCGCCGCGAGACCCAGCACGGCCGGGGTGACCAGCGCTCCGAGCGGCAACAGCTGGTCGCCGCTGCGGCACTCCTGGCCGCGCGGCCGGATGTCCTGCCCGTGCGCGACCGCGCGGGTCCCCCCTGACCGGGCGGAGCCGGGTGTCTGAACGTCGCTCGCGTGCAGACGCCCCTTGGTGTCGAGGCGGCCGTGCTCGCTGCGCAGGACGGCGGTCGCGTCCCGCGGGACGCGCGCCCCGGTGGCGATCCGGACCGCCTCGCCGTCGGTGAGCCGCTCCGGCGACGCTTGCCCTGCGAGGACGCCGTGCTCCCGTACCTCCCATGGCCCGGGTCCGGCGACCGCCCAGCCGTCCATGGCGGAGGTGTCGAAGGAGGGAAGGTCGGTGAGCGCGGTCAGGGGGGCGGCGAGGACGAGGCCGAGAGAAGCGTCGAGGGGGACCGAGACGGGGGTGCGGCGGGGCACGGAGCGGGCGGCCCGCTCCGCGACGGCCCGGGCCTCGGGCCACGGAGTGGCCCGGTGATGGGTGTGCCCGCCCTTGCCGCCGTCCTGCGCGTTGGGCGCGGGAACCGCCGCCCGGTCGGTTCCCTGGAGGTCCGGGACGGCGCTGTCCGCTCGGCCGGGCTCACCGGGCGCGCGGGCACCGGCCTTCTTGACCAGGGCGAGCGCTTCCTCGACGTCGAAGTCGTCGGCGTCCTGGCTGTCCCGGGTGGAGCGGGCGGCGGTCATCCGGCGTCCGGTCCGGTGTCGGTGGCGGGCGTCACGCCGTCGGCGGCGTCCGGTTTCGCGTCGGGGGTGTCCTCGTCGGCCCAGCGGAGCGCGAGCGCCGTGGCCTTGCGGGCGGCCTCGGCGACCGCTTCCGGTCCTCCACCGGCCCGCGCCGCCGCGTATCCGACGAGGAACGTCGTCAGCGGCGCGGCGGGCCTGGCCACCCCATGCGCGGCGTCGCGGGCCAGGTCGAGCAGAACGCCGGTGTCGACGTCCAGGTCGATGCCCAGCTCGTCCTTGACTGCGGAAATCCATTCATCCAACACGTGCCCATGCTCCCTGATGCGTGCTCGAGCGGTTGCGATGTCGTCCCAGGTGTCGCAGTCGAAGGACGCGACGGGGTCGGAGAGACGGGTGAGGTCGAGGGCGGCGACGAGCCGTCGCAGCGGCAGTCCACCGAGTCCGCCGTGCGCGGCGGCGAGCACGGTCAGCTCACGGCGCAGCGCGTCCGCGCGGTAGACGGCCACGAGGGGCTGATCGCGCCCGTCGGGGTCGGTGAGGAGCACGCCGTCGGGGTGGCCGCGATGTCCGCCGGTCGTGCCGGGAGCCCCGACGGGTCCGGTCCGGACGGGCTCGCCGGTCTCCGGCACGGTCGCGGAGCCGGTCCGGGCACGGTCGGGGCCGAGGCCGGAGCCGGGGTGGTCGCCCGCGTGGTCCGGGCGGTCGTTCCCGGAGGCGGGCGGGGTGAGGTGCGTGCCGTCGTCCCGAAGGGTGTCCAGCAGGCGCCGTACCGTCCCCTCTTCCAGGAAGGGCAGGTCGGCCGAGAGCACGACGACGTACGGCGCCGCGGTGTGCCGCAGTCCGGCGTCCAGCGCGGCGAGCGGTCCGCCGCCCGGCGGGTCCTCCCGGGCCCACTCCACGGGGCGCGCGGTGCCCCTGGGCTCGGCCACGACCACCGTGCGGGTGGCACCTGCGCACGCGGCCAGCACCCGGTCCAGCAGTGCCCGGCCGCCCACCCGGACGCCGGGCTTGTCCGCGCCGCCGAGACGCCGGGCCGCACCGCCCGCGAGCACGACGGCGTCGTACACGGCATCGGCACCGGGGGTGCCCGGCGGGCCTGAGGCGCCCGGTCGCCCGGTCGCGCCCTCGGACTCGTACGCGGTCATCCCCCGAGTATGGGCGTCCGAAGGATCATTGCCACCCCCGGGCACAGCATGTGGACGGGGGTGATCGGACCGCCGGGAGCTACAGGGTGCGCAGCAGCACCGCCGGCTGTTCCACGCAGTCCGCCACATAGCGCAGGAAACCGCCCGCCGTGCCGCCGTCGCACACCCGGTGGTCGAAGGTGAGCGAGAGCTGGACGACCTGACGCACCGCCAACTCGCCCTGGTGCACCCAGGGCTTGGGGATGATGCGGCCGACGCCGAGCATCGCCGCCTCGGGGTGGTTGATGATCGGTGTGGAGCCGTCGACGCCGAACACGCCGTAGTTGTTCAGCGTGAAGGTGCCGCCCGTGAGGTCCGCGGGCGTCAGCTTCCCGGTCCGGGCCGCCTCGGTCAGCCGGCCGAACTCCGCGCTCAGCCCCTCGGCGTCCCGCGTGTGCGCGTCCCGCACGACGGGGACGACGAGCCCCCGTTCGGTCTGGGCCGCAAAGCCCAGGTGCACCTGGTCGAGCCGGACGATCTCGCGGGCGTCCATGTCGACCGTCGAGTTGAGCTCGGGGAAGCGGGCCAGGGCGGCGGTGCAGATCCGGGCCAGCAGGGCGAGCAGGGAGATCTTCGGGCCACCGGCCGCGTTCATCGCCCTGCGGGCCTGCATGAGTTCCGTCGCGTCGGCGTCCACCCAGCAGGTCGCGTCGGGGATCTCGCGCCGGCTGCGCGAGAGCTTGTCGGCGACGGCACCGCGGACACCCCGAAGGGGGACACGGACACCCTGCGGGGTGGCGCCCCGGGAGACATCGGCCGCACCGGGCACGACCGAGGTGATGTCCGCGTACGAGGACACCGAAGCGGGCGCGCTCTCCGCGAAGGCGGCGTCGGAGCCGGGCCCGGCCGCCGGGGTGTGGTGCGGCTCCACGGCGGAGGACGATCGCAGCCGACCGGTCGCCGCCGCGCGCAGCGCGTACTCGACGTCGGCCCGCAGGATGAGTCCCTCGGGGCCGGAGCCCTCCACCTCCCGCAGATCCACGCCGTTCTGCCGGGCGAGCCGGCGCACCAGGGGCGAGATGACCGGCACGGGACCGTCACCCCGCGTGGCGGCGACGCCGTTCCGGGCGGCCTCCGCCGGGCCCGCGGTGTCCGACGGCGCGGCGGCGACGGGCTCGGGGCGGCTCTGTTCGCGCCGGCCGGCCAGAGTGCTCGTGCCCGCGGGCGACGCGACCCCCGCCGGGGACGCAGCCCCCGCCGGTGCACCGGCCGCCCGTCGGCCACCGGCCACGGTGCCGCCGGAGGGCCGTACCCTCCGGCGCCGCGCCGGGGGCGCTGCCGTGCCGTAACCCACCAGCACGTTCCCGGAGCCCTCGTCGTCCTTGTCGTCCGTGGCGTCATCGCCGGTGTCCGGCGCGCCCACGGCGACGGTCAGCAGCGGTGCCCCCACGGGCAGTTCGGTGCCCTCCTCGCCGAAGCGGGCGGTGACCACGCCGCCGTAGGGACAGGGGACCTCCACCATCGCCTTGGCCGTCTCGACCTCGACGACGAGCTGGTCGACGGCGACGACATCGCCGACCTCCACCAGCCAGCGGACGATCTCCGCCTCGGTGAGTCCCTCCCCGAGGTCGGGGAGCTTGAACTCCAGAACCTGTGCCATCAGCTGTCCGCCTCCCACTGCAGACGCCCCACGGCGTCCAGGATCCGGTCGACACCGGGCAGGTGGTGCCGCTCCAGCATCGGCGGCGGGTACGGGATGTCGAATCCCGCGACGCGCAGCACCGGCGCCTCCAGGTGATGGAAGCAGCGCTCCATGACGCGGGCCGCGATCTCCCCGCCCGGGCCGCCGAACCCGCCCGACTCGTGCACGACGACCGCTCGTCCGGTCCGTCGCACCGACGCCGAGACCGTCTCGTCGTCGAACGGCACCAGCGAGCGCAGATCGACGACTTCGAGGTCCCAGCCCTCGGCCCGCGCCGCCTCGGCGGCTTCGAGGCAGACGGGTACGGACGGCCCGTACGTGATGAGCGTGGCGCTCCGGCCCGGGCGCCGCACCACCGCGCGGCCTATCGGCTCAACGGCCGGCGGCTCGTCCGGGTTCCAGGAATCCTTCGACCAGTACAGCCGCTTGGGTTCCAGGAAGACGACCGGGTCGTCCGAGGCGATGGCCTCGCGCAGCAGTCCGTAGGCGTCGGAGACGGTCGCGGGCATGACGACATGGAGACCCGGGGTCGCCATGTAGTAGGCCTCGGAGGAGTCGCTGTGGTGCTCGACGCCGCCGATGCCGCCGCCGTAGGGGACGCGGATCGTGATGGGCAGCGGCATGGCGCCCCGCGTGCGGTTGCGCATCTTCGCCACGTGCGAGATCAACTGCTCGAACGCCGGGTAGGCGAACGCGTCGAACTGCATCTCCACGACCGGCCGCAGGCCGTACATGGCCATGCCGACCGCCGCGCCGAGAATGCCCGCCTCGGCGAGCGGGGTGTCCGTGCAGCGGTCCTCGCCGAACTCCTTGGCGAGCCCGTCGGTGACCCGGAAGACGCCGCCGAGGGTGCCGACGTCCTCGCCCATGACATGGACGGCCGGGTCGGCGGCCATGGCGTCGCGCAGGGCGCGACCGAGCGCCTGCGCCATGGTGGCCGGTTTGAGGGCAACGGTCGTCATCGCCCGGCTCCTTCCGGGCCGTGCGGGCCCGCTCCGTGCGAGCCGTCCGCCTCGGCGTCCAGCTCCGCTCTCAGCTGGCTCTCCTGCTCAAGCAGTTGAGTAGTGGGTTGGGCATACACATGGGCGAACAGATCCATGGGGTCGAGCACCGGGTCCATGTTCATGCGCTCGCGCAGGTCCGCGGCCATCGTCTCGGCGTCGTCGCGCACCGCCTGCAGGGTGGCCTCGTCGAGCAGACCGCGCTCGGTCAGCTCGCGCTCCACAAGCACGATGGGGTCGTGCGCGCGCCAGGTCTCGACCTCGGAGTCACCGCGGTAGCGGGTGGCGTCGTCGGCGTTGGTGTGGGCGTCGATGCGGTACGTCACGGCCTCGACGAGGGTGGGACCGCCGCCCGCGCGCGCGTGGGCGATGGCCTCGCTCAGGACCTGGTGCACGGCCGCCGCGTCGTTGCCGTCGACCAGGCGGCCCGGCATCCCGTAACCGACGGCCTTGTGGGCCAGCGACGGGGCGGCGGTCTGCTTGGCGAGCGGGACGGAGATGGCGAATCCGTTGTTCTGCACGAGGAAGACGACGGGCGCCTGCCACACGGCGGCGAAGTTCAGCGCTTCGTGGAAGTCGCCCTCGCTGGTGCCACCGTCGCCGACCAGGGCGAGCGCGACCACGTCGTCGCCCTTGAGGCGGGCGGCGTGCGCGAGACCCACGGCGTGCGGGAGCTGGGTCGCGAGGGGGGTGCACAGGGGTGCGATGCGGTGCTCGTGCGGGTCGTAGCCGGTGTGCCAGTCGCCGCGCAGAAGAGTGAGGGCCTGGACGGGGTCCAGGCCGCGGGCGACGGCGGCGAGGGTGTCGCGGTAGCTGGGGAACAGCCAGTCGCGCTCCTCCAGCACGAGCGCCGCGGCGACCTCACAGGCCTCCTGTCCGGTGCTGGACGGGTACACGGCGAGACGGCCCTGCTTGGTGAGGGCGGTGGCCTGAACGTTGTAGCGGCGGCCTCGCACCAGCTCCGCGTGCAGACGGCGCAGCAGGGCCGGGTCGACCTGCGCGGCCGCCTCGGTGCCGAGGACGCGGTGGGGCAGCGCGTCGGGCAGCAGCGGCGCAGGGTCGGTGCGGGGCTGCCAGGCGGGCGGCGGCGTGGGCCGGTAGGCCCCTCGCTGCTCCATGACCGTCATGACGGCACCTCCTCGTGGGAGCGGCTTCGGACGCGGCACGGGTGTGACGTGTCCCACCTACCGATTGTTCGGTCGTCGGCACATTTTGGCTACAGGCACCGCCAGGCTGTGGACAAACGGTTCTGCAGAGCCTGAGATGGACGCAGTACGTCCATGGTAGGGAGGCGGGGGGACATGGCACCTGAACAAATGGCCGAGCCGCCGGAGGCCGGCCCCGTCGCGCCGCCCGCCCGTCCGCTCGACGCGATCGACCAGGACATCCTGCATATGCTCCAGGCGGACGGCCGCGCGTCCATCCGCTCCGTGGCCGAACGGGTCCATGTCTCACGGGCCAACGCGTACGCGCGGATCAACCGCCTCATCGAGGACGGCGTGATCCGCGGCTTCGGGGCCCGCGTCGACCACGAGCGCGCCGGTCAGGGCACGTCGGCGTACATCACCCTCAAGATCGTGCAGAACTCCTGGCGCACGGTGCGGGAGCAGCTGAGGGTGCTCCCCGGGGCCTCGCACATCGCTCTGGTGGGCGGCGACTTCGACGTACTTCTCCTGGTGCACACGCCGGACAACCGGGCGCTGCGCGAGCTGGTACTCACCCGCCTCCAGTCCATCCCTGAGGTGCTCAGCAGCCGGACGCTGCTGGTCTTCGAGGAAGAGGACCTGGAGCCGGAGGGCTGAGGCCGCCGGACTTGCGCGGGGCGGCACGACTCCTGCCGGAGCCCGGACCTGCCGAAGCCTGGACCTACCGAAGCCCGGACCCGCCGGAGCCTGGACCTGCCGGAGCCCGGACCTGCCGAAGCCTGGACCTACCGAAGCCCGGACCCGCCGGAGCCCGGACCTGCCAGAGCCCGGACCCGCCGGGGCCCGGACCTGCTGGGCTCGGGCTCCCGGCACCCTCACGAATCCGCCGGTGCCCGAAGCTCAGGCTCCCGGCACCTTCACGACTCCGCCGGAGCCTTGACCTGCCGGGCTCCTGCCACCCTCACGACTCCTGCCGGAGCCCTCCGAAGACCAGCACCACCACGGCGTCGGCCACTTCCCGCGCGCCCATGCCGCGCGCGTCGGGCCGGTACCACTCGACGAGCGAGTTGATCATCCCGAAGACCAGCCGGGTGGCGAGCCGGACCTCCACATCGCCGCGTACGTCCCCGTCGGCGGCCGCGGCCTTCAGGAGCTCGGCGACCCGGTGGTCGAAGTCGCGGCGCCGCTCCAGCGCCCACCGCTCGGTGCCCGTGTTGCCGCGGACCCGCAGCAGCAGCGTCACGTAGGGCAGCTCGGAGGTGAGCACCTCGACCATGCGCCGTACGACGTACTCCAGGCGCTCCACGGCACGCCCCACGCACGCGTGCTCCTCGTCGAGGATCCCGAAGAGGCCGTCCAGCGCCCGGCTCACCGCGCGCCGCAGCAGCTCCTCCTTGCCCGCCACGTGGTGGTAGATCGACGACTTGGAGATGCCGGCCGCCTTGGAGAGGTGCTCCATGGAGGTGCCGTCGTACCCGCGTTCGTTGAAGACCTGGACGGCGACCGAGAGCAGTGTCTCGGGGGTGTACGTGTCCCGCTTGGCGGTGGTCACGAAGTGCCCTCCCGCTTCTGGTCGGCGTAGGCGTGGCGGTAGAGCGCCAGCGACGGCGCGTAGCGCCCGGAGGGGTCGCGTACGTGCAGTTCGTCCAGGACGTCGTACGACCAGTTCGTGCCGAGCCTGCGGCTCCACTCGAAGGGGCCCAGGGGGTAGTTGACGCCGAGGCGCATCGCGGTGTCGATGTCCTCCTCGGTGGCCACGCCCTTGGCGACGGCGTCGTACGCGAGATCGACGATCCGGGCCACCGTGCGGGCGACGATCATGCCGGGGCAGTCGCCGATGACGCTGACGTCCTTGCCGAGCGCCTGGAAGAGGCCGATGGCCTCGGAGAGCGTCTCGGGAGCGGTGTCCTGGGACGCCGACAGGGCGATCCGGGTGGCCTTGCGGTAGTCGAGCGCGAGGTCGAAGTAGACGACGTCGCGGAACTCGACCGAGGTCTGGCCGTCGGCGAGGACCAGCTGGCCGCCGCTGGGCAGGACCAGGCGGGTGCCGTGGTCCTCCTCGTCCTCGCGGACCTGGATGCCCGCCTCGCGGATCAGGTCGAGGAGCTCGGCGGCGGGGCCCAGGTCGCCCTCCACGACCACGTACGCCGGTGCCTGCGCCTTCTCCGCGGTGTGCGGCTCGGCCCGCTCGGCATCGTCCCCGTGGTCGTACCAGCCGTGTCCCGTCTTGCGGCCGAGCCGGCCCGACTCGACGAGCCGGCGCTGGGCGAGCGAGGGCGTGAAGCGCACGTCCTGGAAGAAGGCCTGCCACACGGAGTGCGTGACGGATTCGTTGACGTCCTGGCCGATCAGGTCGGTGAGCTCGAAGGCGCCCATCCGGAAGCCGCCGGACTCGCGCAGGACCGCGTCGATGGTGGCGGGGTCGGCGGCCTGGGAGTCGTGGACCGCGAAGGCCTCGGCGTAGAAGGGCCGCGCGATGCGGTTGACGATGAAACCGGGGGTGTCCGCGCAGGCGACGGGAGTCTTGCCCCAGGCGCGGGCCGTCTCGTACGCGCGCGTGGCCGACGTGACGTCGGTCGCGAACCCGGAGACGACCTCCACGAGGGGCAGCAGCGGCGCCGGGTTGAAGAAGTGCAGTCCGACGAGACGCCCCGGGTTGCGCAGAGCGCCGCCGATGGCAGTGACGGACAGCGAGGAGGTGTTGGTGGCGAGCAGGCAGTCGTCCCCGACGATGTCCTCGAGGGCGCTGAACAGCTGCTGTTTAGCGTCGAGTTGTTCGAGCACCGCCTCGACGACGAGGACGCAGTCGGCGAGGTCGGTGAGGCTCGCGGCCGGGTGGAGCCGGGCGCGTGCGGCGTCCCGGTCGGCGCCGGTGAGCCGGTCCTTCGCGACGAGCCGGTCGAGACGGGCGCCGATCGCCTCGGCCGCCGCGTCGGCACGCCCGGGCGCCGCGTCATAGAGCCGCACGGGGTGGCCGGCCACCAGCGCGACCTGGGCGATGCCCTGGCCCATGGTGCCGGTACCGACGACTGCCACGGGGCTGCTGAGGTCGAGTGCTGTCATGTGCGCGATCCTCCCGCACGCCGATTTCCACAGATGCGGCGGCTCCCCTTGTCCCGACCGATCGTTCGGTTACTCTAACTCTGACTGTCCCTTCCTGCCCAGCTCGCGAGCCCGACGAAGAGCTCTTGAGACGAGGAGTTGGTCCTTGATGGCCGCCGAACTCACCGCCCACCAGCTGATCGCCCAGCACCGGCCCACCCTCGATCAGGCGCTGGAAGCGATCCGCACACGCGCGTACTGGTCCCCGCACCCCGAACATCCCAAGGCGTACGGCGAGCACGGCAGCCTGGGCATGGCCGAGGGCAAGGCCGCCTTCGACGCCCTCCTGGGCACCCGCCTCGACCTGGGCCAGCCCGGCACGGACGACTGGGTCGGCGGCGAGGTGTCGCCGTACGGCATCGAGCTGGGCGTCACGTACCCGCACGCGGACATCGACGCCCTGCTGCCCGCCATGCGCGCGGGGATGCGCGCCTGGCGCGACGCGGGCGCGGAGGTCCGCGCCGTGGTCTGTCTGGAGATCCTCAAGCGGATCAGCGACCGCACCCACGAGTTCGCGCACGCGGTCATGCACACCAGCGGCCAGGCCTTCATGATGGCGTTCCAGGCGGGCGGCCCGCACGCGCAGGACCGCGGCCTGGAGGCGGTGGCGTACGCGTACGTGGAGCAGGTCCGCACCCCCGACACCGCGGAGTGGACCAAGCCCCAGGGCAAGCGCGACCCGCTCGCGCTCACCAAGCAGTTCACGCCCGTCCCGCGCGGCATCGCGCTGATGATCGGCTGCAACACCTTCCCGACGTGGAACGGCTATCCGGGCCTGTTCGCCTCCCTCGCCACCGGCAACGCGGTCCTGGTGAAGCCCCACCCGCGCGCGGTGCTGCCGCTCGCGCTCACCGTGCAGGTCGCGCGCGAGGTGCTCACCGAGGCCGGCTTCGACCCGAACCTCGTGGCACTGGCCGCCGAGCGTCCCGGCGAGGGCATCGCCAAGACGCTGGCCACCCGCCCCGAGATCCGGATCATCGACTACACCGGCTCCACGGCCTTCGGCGACTGGCTGGAGACCAACGCCCGCCAGGCGCAGGTCTACACGGAGAAGGCCGGCGTCAACACGGTGATCGTGGAGTCGACCGGCGACTACAAGGGGATGCTGTCCAACCTGGCGTTCTCCCTGTCGCTCTACAGCGGCCAGATGTGCACCACCCCGCAGAACCTGCTGATCCCCCGCGACGGCATCGGCACGGACGAGGGCCACAAGTCCTACGACGAGGTGGTCGCCGATCTCGCGAAGTCGGTCGGCGGACTCCTCGGAGACGACGCCCGCGCGAACGGACTGCTCGGCGCCATCGTGAACCCGGACGTGAAGGCCCGCCTGGAGGCGGCCGCCGGACTCGGCGAAGTCGCCCTGCCCTCACGGCAGATCGACAACCCCGAGTTCCCGGGCGCCGTCGTGCGCTCCCCGGTGATCGTGAAGCTCGACGGCGCCCGCAAGTACTGGGAGAACGCCGAGAACGCCGAAGAGGCCGCCTACATGAGCGAGTGCTTCGGGCCGGTCTCCTTCGCCGTCGCGGTCGACTCGGCGGAGGACGCCGTGGAGCTGCTGCGGCGCACGATCAGGGACAAGGGCGCGATGACCGTCGGCGCGTACACCACCGACGAGGCGGTCGAGGGCGACATCCAGGAAGCCTGCCTGGAGGAGTGCGCGCAGCTCTCCCTGAACCTCACGGGCGGGGTCTACGTCAACCAGACGGCCGCGTTCTCGGACTTCCACGGCTCCGGCGGCAACGGAGCCGCCAACGCGGCGCTGTGCGACGGAGCCTTCGTGGCGAACCGCTTCCGGGTGGTCGAGGTGCGCCGCGAGGCGTGAGCCCTGACGCCCGTCGGGCGTCTACACCGGTGCGCCCCCACCGGCGCTCCAGTGGAACAACGTCATGGCCACACTGGTCGCGAGGTTGTAACTGGAGACCTGGGGGCGCATCGGCAGTGACACCAGGTGATCGGCCCGGGCCCGGAGTTCGGCGGACAGTCCGCTGCGTTCCGAGCCGAAGGCGAGCAGGGCGTCGTCGGGGAGCTTCGACCCGCGGATGTCCTCACCCTCCGGGTCGAGCGCGAACACCGGGCCCGTCGGCAGTTCGTCCACCGTCAGACGCTCCACGGCGGTCGCGAAGTGCAGGCCGGCCCCACCGCGTACGACCGTGGGGTGCCAGGGGTCGAGCGTGCCCGTCGTGACCACCCCGGTAGCGCCGAAGCCCGCAGCGAGCCGGATCACGGCGCCGGCGTTGCCCAGGTTGCGCGGATTGTCGAGCACGACGACGGGCGCGGTGCGGGGTGTGCGGGCCAGCGCCTCCAGGTGGGCGGCGCGCGAGGGCCTTACGGCGAGAGCGGCCACCGAGGTGGGGTGCGGACGCGGCACGAGAGCCGTGTACGTCGCCTCCGGGACCTCGGTCAGCAGCTCGTCGAGAACGGCGCGTACGTCGGGGGCCAGTTCGTCGGCCAGTTCCAGGGCCGCCCGCCGGTCGGTGGTGACGGCGACCGGGACGCGCGCCCCGAAGCGCACCGCGTGCTTGAGGGCGTGGAATCCGTCGAGCAGGACGGAGCCGTCGGCGAGCTGACGCCATGCGCGTACCGGGTCGTTCATGCCGGGAAGCCTACGTGCGTCTGCTCGGGCTCCTCCGGAACGCCCATCTCGGGAGCCCGGGGCCCCGGCACCGTACGGCCGCCGCCGGAGAACAGCCGGCCACGCACGCGTGCCACCCCTCCGCCGAGGCGCCGCAGGAAGGACGTCGGCAGGAACACGGCGTCCGCGGCGATCATCGCGAGCGAGAAGAACGGCAGCCCGAGGACCACGGCGATCACGGCGTGCTCGGTGATCATGGCCGCCAGCAGGACGTTCTTGACCCGCCGGTTGAACAGGGTGAAGGGGAAGGCGACCTGTACGGCGACCGTCCCGTACGTCACCAGCATCACGATCGTGCCGTGCGCGGACAGCAGCTCGGACAGGGCCGGCCAGGGCGAGAAGGAATCCAGGTGGAGCGGGTAGTAGACGGCGGTGCCGTCCTGCCAGCGCGAGCCCTGGATCTTGTACCAGCCGGCGGTCGCGTAGATCAGGCACGCCTCGGCCATGATGATCATCAGGGCGGCGTTGTGCACGAGGTTGGCGACGACGTCCAGCAGGATGCGCGGCTGGGCGGTGCGCGCGACCCGGCCGACGGTCCACCACAGGGCCTGCACCGCCCACAGCCCCCAGAAGACCGTGAGCCAGCCGCCCAGGAAGCCGGCTTCGATCCGGCCCGCGCCCGTCGCGGCGGCCAGCAGGACCCCGAGCACCCCCCACAGGGCGGGGCCCGCCCGGTCGGGCCCGGTCCATTCGCCACGCGCGCGTGCCTCGCCGGCGAGGCGGTCCCGCCGCGCGTCGAGGGACCACACCCGGCCGCAGCGGGTGAACACCAGATAGATCGACATCAGATGGAGGACGTTGTCCCCGCCGTCCCCGATGAAGACGCTGCGGTTCTGCAGGGACAGCACGCCGATCATGAAGAGCACGGACATCGCGCGGGTCCGCCAGCCCACCAGCAGCAGGGCGCCGGAGACGACGGCGAGCGCGTAGACGATCTCGAACCACACCTGGCTGTCCGACCACATCAGGGCCGTGAAGGCATGGTTGCTCGCGACGAGCTGCTGGGCGAGGTCCCAGCTCCATGGTCCGTCGGGCCCGTACATCTCCTGGCGGTGCGGGTACTCGCGCAGCAGGAACAGCAGCCAGGTGGCGGCGAAGCCGATACGGATCACGGCGCTCTGGTACGGACCGAGGGCGGACTCCGTGACACGGGCGATGCCCCGCGCGACCGTCGAAGCGATTCGGTTCATGGGGCGCTCGCCTCCGTCAGCCCGTCCGCGCGATCGCTCTCGGGAACGGCCCACCAGGGCAGCTCACGGACGACGGGCTGGTCGGACACCTTCTCGTCGCTCCACCGGGGAGGCGGCACGTTGGTGGTCTGGGAGCGGAGCTGGACGCGCTCGACGACGGCGCCCCGGCCGCCCGCGTGCTCGCGGTCCAGCCGCAGCACGGCGATGCGGCGCAGATAGCGCTCGGACAGGTCGCCGCGCAGGCCCGTGGGGCGGTTCTCGCCGTCGTGCGTACCGATGTAGAAGTCCCAGGCGCGGCGCAGTTCGTTCTGCTGGGTGTGGCTCGGCACGGGATTCCCGTCGATGGCGAGGCCGTCGAGCGCGGACAGGTCGTACCAGCCCGTCTCGCGACTGGTCCCGTCCTCGGCGCGGACCAGGGCGCGCACCTGGACCGTGATGTCCAGCTGCAACGGGTTGGGGGCGAAGAGCTTCCAGTTCTGCTCGAACTCGGGGTAGATCCACTCGTCGATCGCGTGCCCGTGCTGCTTGGTCACCGTGTTCGAGGGCGCGACGTGCAGGAACACCATGCCGAGATGCACACAGGAGACGACGGCCACGACGGCGAGGGCGAGGGCGGCGGCGATCTGATAGCGGAGCGAGAGCGCCGCCAGGCCCGCGGGCGCCTCGGCCTCCGGACAAGAGACCCCTTCGGTCCCGGCCTCCCCGGTCCCGGCCGCCCCGAACTCCGCAGGAGCGACCACCTCGGACTCGGTCCCCTCGGACTCCGGGGGAGCTACCGACTCGGTCACCGGCTCATCGGCCGCCGGATCGCCGGTCACCGGCTCATCGGCCGCCCGATCGTCGGTCACCAGCTCATCGGCCGCCCGATCGTCGGCCACCAGCTCATCGGCCGTCGGATCGTCGGTCATCGGATCGTCGGTCGGCTGCCTGCCGGGAAGCGACGTGCCGCCGGTGGCCCCGCCGGGAGCGGCCTCCTCGGCAGCGGTCCCCTCGGGCGCGACCGGACCAGGCTTCGGCTTCGAGCCTCCGTCGTTCGCGTCCATCCCGCCCCGATTCACGATCCCGAATCCGACTGCCGGCCGCCGGGTTGCGGGCACCGTACCGCCACGTCGCACCACACCACGACGTTCGCAAGCGAACCGTACTCAGACCCGCCCGCCCGGCACAGCCCCATGCGTCACAACGGCCACGCCAGAGCGCACGAGGTTATCCACAGCGGTTGACACCATACGGCGCTCGACCGACCATTGATGCGAGCGGACCGAACGATCGGTCGGTCGGGAATGAGAGGTCGAGGGGGACCGCATGGCGACAGCATCAGCGCACCACACGGCCCGCACACAGGCGGACGAAGCCGCCGACGAAGCGGCACGCACAGCGGCATACGAAGCCGTCTTCGACGCCGCAGTGGCGGCCGACGAACGCATCGAGCCCCGTGACTGGATGCCCGGCGCCTACCGCTCGACCCTGGTCCGCCAGATCGCGCAGCACGCCCACTCCGAGATCATCGGCATGCAGCCGGAGGCCAACTGGATCACGCGCGCGCCCTCGCTGCGCCGCAAGGCGATCCTGATGGCGAAGGTCCAGGACGAGGCCGGACACGGGCTGTATCTGTACAGCGCGGCCGAGACGCTCGGCACCAGCCGCGAGGAGCTGCTGGACAAGCTGCACTCCGGCCGCCAGAAGTACTCGTCGATCTTCAACTACCCGACGCTGACCTGGGCGGACGTCGGCGCCATCGGCTGGCTCGTGGACGGCGCCGCGATCACCAACCAGGTCCCCCTGTGCCGCTGCTCGTACGGCCCGTACGCGCGCGCGATGGTCCGCGTGTGCAAGGAGGAGTCCTTCCACCAGCGCCAGGGGTACGAACTGCTGCTGGCACTGAGCCAGGGCACCCCCGAGCAGCACGCGATGGCGCAGGACGCGGTCGACCGCTGGTGGTGGCCCTCCCTGATGATGTTCGGCCCGCCCGACGACGAGTCCTCGCACTCCGCCCAGTCGATGGCGTGGAAGATCAAGCGCCATTCGAACGACGAGCTGCGCCAGCGGTTCGTCGACATCGCCGTGCCCCAGGCCGAGTCCCTCGGCCTGACCCTGCCCGACCCCGATCTCGTGTGGAACGAGGAGCGGGGACACCACGACTTCGGCGCCATCGACTGGACGGAGTTCTGGGAGGTCCTCAAGGGCAACGGCCCGTGCAACGACCAGCGGATCACCCAGCGCCGGCGAGCCCACGAAGAGGGCGCGTGGGTACGGGAGGCGGCCGCGGCGTACGCCGACAAGCACACGAGCGGGACCGGCGGCTCCGCGAGCACGACCGGCGAGACAGGAGCGACCCGAGCATGACGAACACCGACTGGCCGCTGTGGGAGGTCTTCGTGCGCTCGCGCCGCGGACTCTCGCACACCCACGCCGGCAGCCTGCACGCGCCGGACGCCGAGCTGGCGCTGCGCAACGCGCGCGATCTGTACACGCGCCGCGGCGAGGGCGTCTCGATCTGGGTCGTCCCCTCCACCGCCGTCACGGCCTCCTCGCCCGACGAGAAGGACTCGTTCTTCGACCCGTCCGCGGACAAGCCGTACCGCCACCCGACGTTCTACGAGATCCCGGAAGGGGTGAAGCACCTGTGACTCTCACCGTGAACACCGCGGCCGCCCTGGCCCTCGGCGACGACGCCCTGGTGCTCTCGCACCGTCTGGGGGAGTGGGCGGGCCACGCGCCCGTCCTCGAAGAGGAAGTCGCCCTGGCCAACATCGCTCTGGACCTGCTCGGCCAGGCCCGGGTGCTGCTGTCCATGGCCGGTGACGAGGACGAGCTGGCGTATCTCCGCGAGGAGCGCGCCTTCCGCAACCTCCAGCTCGTCGAGCAGCCGAACGGCGACTTCGCGCACACGATCGCGCGCCAGCTGTACTTCTCCACCTACCAGCGACTTCTCTACACGCAACTGGCGGCCGGGGAGAGCGAGTTCGCTCCCCTCGCCGCGAAGGCCGTCAAAGAGGTCGCCTACCACCAGGACCACGCCGAGCAGTGGACGCTGCGCCTGGGCGACGGCACGGACGTCAGCCACGAGCGGATGAGCCGGGCGTGCGAGGCCCTGTGGCGCTTCACGGGCGAGATGTTCCAGCCGATCGAGGGCGTCGACCTCGACTGGGAGGGGATGCGGGCCGCCTGGCTCGAGTCCGTGGGAGCCATCCTGCGCCGCGCCACGCTGCCGGTCCCCGAGGGGCCGCAGTCCGGGGCGTGGACGGCGGGCGCCGGACGCCAGGGGCTGCACACCGAGTCCTTCGGCCGGATGCTCGCCGAGATGCAGCATCTGCACCGCAGTCACCCGGGGGCGTCATGGTGACGACGACCGCCCTCGAGGAGGAGCTGCGCAGACTGGCCGGCTCCGTGCTCGACCCCGAGCTGCCCGTCATCACGCTGGACGAGCTCGGCGTGCTGCGCGCCGTGCATGTCCTCGGCGCGGACTCCGTCGAGGTCGAGCTGACCCCGACCTACACCGGCTGCCCCGCCGTCGAGGCCATGTCCATGGACATCGAGCGGGTGCTCCACGAGCACGGCATGCGCGAGGTGTCGGTGCGTACGGTGCTCAGTCCCGCCTGGTCGACGGACGACATCTCGGACGAAGGCCGCCGCAAACTGCGGGAGTTCGGGATTGCGCCGCCACGCGGCGGGCGTCCCGCTGGCCCGGTGCCGCTCGGCCTGGGACCGACCCGGACGGCGGCCTCCGAACCGGAACTCGAGCCCGTCCGCTGCCCGTCCTGCGGATCGGCCGACACCGAGCTGCTCAGCCGCTTCTCGTCCACCGCGTGCAAGGCGCTGCGCCGCTGTCTGTCCTGCCGCGAACCGTTCGACCACTTCAAGGAGTTGTGATGGCCCGCTTCCACCCGCTCCCGGTGGCCGCGGTCGACCGGATCACCGACGACTCCGTGGCCCTGACCTTCGCGGTGCCCGCGGAGCTGCGCGAGGACTACCGGCACGCCGCCGGCCAGCATCTGGCACTGCGCCGCACGGTCGACGGCACCGAGATACGCCGTACGTACTCCATCTGTTCCCTGGCACCCGCGCCCGACGGCGAGGAACCACGCACGCTGCGGGTCGGGGTACGCCTGGTCGACGGCGGCGCGTTCTCGACCTACGCGCTCAAGGAGATCGCCGTCGGGGACGCGGTGGAGGTGATGACTCCGGCGGGACGCTTCACGCTGGAGCCGTCGGCCGGCCTGTACGCGGCGGTGGTGGGCGGCAGCGGGATCACCCCGGTGCTCTCGATCGTCTCGACGCTGCTGGCGCGGGAGCCGGAGGCGAGGTTCTGCCTGATCCGCAGCGACCGTACGTCGGCCTCGACGATGTTCCTGGAGGAGGTCGCCGACCTCAAGGACCGTTATCCGCAACGGTTCCAGCTGGTGACCGTCCTCTCTCGGGAGGAGCAGCAGGCCGGGCTGCCGTCCGGGCGGCTCGACCAGGAGCGGCTTTCCGGGCTGCTTCCGGCGCTCCTGCCCGTGGACCGGGTCGCGGGATGGTTCCTGTGCGGGCCGATGGGGCTCGTACAGGGAGCCGAGCGGGCGCTGCGCGGGCTCGGGGTGTCCCGGACGCGCATCCACGAGGAGATCTTCCACGTGGACGCGGCCACCACGATCGCCTCCGCCGTTCCGGCCCCCGCGCACAGCACGGTGACCGCGCGGCTCGACGGACGGGGCGGCACCTGGCCCGTCCAGGACGGCGAGTCGCTGCTGGATGCGGTGCTGCGCAACCGTCCGGACGCGCCGTACGCCTGCAAGGGCGGCGTGTGCGGCACCTGCCGGGCCTTCCTGGTCTCGGGCGAGGTGCGGATGGACCGCAACTTCGCTCTGGAGCCGGAGGAGACGGAAGCCGGGTACGTACTGGCCTGCCAGTCGCATCCGGCCACGGAAAAGGTGGAGCTGGACTTCGACCGCTGAGCCCGACGAACGGGACTCCGACCCACCGGGTCCGACGGTCAGGACATCGACCGCCGGGCCCGGTGGGCAGAACGTCGACCCGCTAGGTCCGGGGGCAGAACGTCGACCCGCTTGGTCCAGGGGCAGGACTTCGACGGCTGGACCGGACGGACAGACTCTCGACCGCTCTCGACCGCTGGGCCGGACGGGCAGGCTCTCGACCGCTCTCGACCGCTGGGTCCGGTGGCGGTGGGGCGGGTCACTGGCAGTTCACCGCTGCTGACGTCCGGCCGACAGCCCACCGCAGCACGCGGGTGATCGACAGCTCGGCCCCGCCCGCGGGTGACCGACCACTGGGCGTTCCCTTCTCATAGAACCTGTTCTATCTTGACGCACCGTCAGATCAGGCGTCCTGTCTGGTCGGTGGTCCGGCGCGTGTGCGGGAGGACGGGATCGTGGACTTCACCTTCACCGAGGAGCAGCAGGCGGCGGTCGAGGCGGCGAAGGCGGTGTTCGCCGGGGTCTCCCCGGACGGGGTGCCCAGTCCCGCGCTCACCGCGGGCGCAGTCGCCGAGGACTTCGACCGGGCCCTGTGGGCGAGGCTCGCCGACGCGGACCTGCTGAGCCTGCTGCTCGACGAGGAGGCCGGCGGGGCCGGCCTCGACGCGGTCGCGCTGTGCCTGGTGCTGCGGGAGTCGGCGAAGGTGCTGGCGCGGGTGCCGCTGCTGGAGAGCAGCGCGGCCACGGCCGCCGTGCGCCGATACGGCGGCGAGGAGCTGAGGTCGGAACTGCCGGCGCGAGCCGGCCGGGGCGAGCTCGTGCTGACCGTCGCCTCCAACGGCAGGACCGGTCACGACCCCGCCGAACTCGCCGTGACCGCGCGGCAGGACGGGACCGCCTGGGTACTCGACGGTGTGCAGACGGCGGTCCCGTGGGCCCACAACGCCGACTTCGTCGTCGTACCGGCGCACACGGACGCCCACCGGACCGTCCTCGCCCTGGTTCCCCGCGGCCACGAAGGGGCCGTACTCGCCGAGCAGATCTCCACGACCGGTGAGCGGCTCGGTGAGCTGCGGCTGGAGTCCGCGCGGATCGCCCCCCGCGATGTCATCGACGCGGAGGGGGCGTGGGAGTGGCTGCGTGAACTGCTGGCCACCGGCACGTGTGCGCTGGCGCTCGGGCTCGGGGAGGGGGTGCTCCGGATGACGAGCGAGTACACGAGCAAGCGGGAGCAGTTCGGGTTCCCGGTCGCCACGTTCCAGGCGGTCGCCGTGCAGGCCGCCGACCGCTACATAGACCTGCGGGCGATGGAGGCGACGCTCTGGCAGGCCGCCTGGCGGATCGGCACGGGAGCCGGGGGTGCGCTCCCGGCCTGCGGTGACGTGGCCGTCGCCAAGATCTGGGCGTCCGAAGGGGTGCGCCGGGTCGTGCAGACCGCGCAGCATCTGCACGGAGGGTTCGGCGCCGACACCGAATACGCGCTGCACCGGTACCACGCCTGGGCCAAGCACCTGGAACTGTCACTCGGCCCGGCGGCGGCACACGAGGAAGCTCTGGGCGATCTGCTGGCGGCGCACGTACTGGGGTGAAGCCCGATCGACCACAGGTGACGGGCTCCAGCGGCCGGACCGGAGCCGCGGCCCGCTACAGGACGAAGCCGGGCTCGCCCTTGTCGTTCACGACGGGGCGGCCCATGGCCTCCCACGTGTGCATGCCGCCTTCGACGTTCACGGCGTCGATGCCCTGCTGGACCAAGTACTGCGTGACCTGGGCCGAGCGGCCACCGGAGCGGCAGATGACGTTGACCCGGCCGTCCTGCGGGGCCGCCTCGGTCAGCTCGCCGTAGCGGGCGACGAATTCACTCATGGGGATGTGCAGCGCCCCCTGGGCATGACCTGCCTCCCACTCGTCGCCCTCCCGGACGTCCAGCAGGAAGTCGTCGACCGCGAGATTGCCGACCTCGACCGTGGGCACACCAGCTCCGAAACTCATGCCTCCGACGCTACCCGACCGCGCCGGCGGTGAAGCTCAGGGAGCCTGAGCGTTCAGCTCCGCCAGCTCGGTCTCGCGCTCGCCGACCTGCGTCAGCAGCTGTTCGGCGATCTCCTCCAGGAGACGGTCCGGGTCTTCCGGAGCCAGATTGAGCATGGCCCCGATGGCGCTCTGCTCCAGTTCGCGGGCGGCGAGCGTGAGCATCTCCTTGCGCTGGGCGAGCCACTCGAGGCGGGCGTAGAGCTCCTCGCTGCGGCTCGGCTTCCACTCCTCGGGCGTGGGACCGGCGGCCCACTCCTCGGCCAGCTCCCGCAGCATCGGCTCGTCGCCCCGGGCGTACGCGGCGTTCACGCGGACGATGAACTCGTCGCGCCGCTTGCGCTCGTCCTCGTCCTGCGCCAGGTCGGGGTGGGCCTTGCGGACCAGCTCGCGGAAGAGCTTGCGGGCCTCCTCGCTGGGGCGCACCCGCTGCGGGGGCCGCACGGGCTGGTCCGTGAGCATCGCCACGGCCTCGGGGAACAGGCCCTCCGAGTCCATCCAGCCGTGGAACAGCTCCTCGACGCCGGGCATGGGCATGACCCGCCCCCGCGCCTCGTGCGCCTTGCGTATGTCCTCCGCGTCGCCGGAGCGCGCGGCACGTGCCTCGGCGATCTCGGCGTCCAGCTCGTCCAGACGGGAGTACATCGGACCGAGCTTCTGGTGGTGAAGCCGGGAGAAGTTCTCGATCTCGACCCGGAACGTCTCGACGGCGATCTCGAACTCGATCAACGCCTGCTCGGCAGCCCGCACGGCCCTCTCGAGCCGCTCCTCGGGCCGAGCGGCCTCGGCCTGGAGCTCGCCCTGCCCCTCGGACCGGGCCTCACTCTGCCCGGCGGCCCGAGCCTCGCCGTCGGCCTCGCTCGGAGCCTCGGCGTGGACCTCGCCCGCGGCGAGATCTTCGGCGCCGGAGGTGACCCCCGCGCCCTCCGCGTCCGTGATGCCGCCGTCGTCGCCGAGGGAGGCTTGGGGCGTCTCGCCCTCCGGGGCACCGGAGTGTTCCCGGCCCCCCTCGGTGGTGGGCTCGGACTGACTCTGATCGGCTTCCGGGGTCGTCACCCGACCAGCGTAGGCCACACTCTCCCGCGGCTCACTGCCTTCCCCACCTCTACAGCCACCTGACCGGCCACAACGACCTCAATGACCCCAACCACCCCGATCCTCCCGACCGCCGGAACGGGCCGCCGGAGGTCCGACCGGAACTGGCGGCCGGAGAAGGCGGCCGGAGAAGGCGGCCGAAGGAGGCGACCGGAACCACCGCGATGGCGAGGAACGACACGAAGTCGGAGACCAAGGGGCCGGAGGGAGACCACGGGCCCGATGGGCCGCCCCTCCCGGAGGGGCGGGTACTCCCCCGGTCACTCCCCGGTCACACCCCCGGTTCGGAAGCGATCCGCCCGCTTCGGACCGCCGCCACCAGGGCCGCGTGGTCCGCCTCCGTGCGGTCCGCGTACGCGACGGCGAAGGAGGCGATGGCCTCGTCCAGCTCCTCCTTCTTGCCGCAGTAGCCGGAGAGGAGGCGCGGGTCCGCGCTGTGGCTGTGGGCGCGGGCCAGAAGGGCGCCGGTCATGCGGCCGTAGTCGTCGATCTGGTCGGCGGCCAGGGCGGCGGGGTCGACGCTGCCCTTGCGGTTGCGGAACTGGCGCACCTGGTAGGGGAGACCGTCGACCGAGGTCCAGCCGAGAAGGATGTCGCTGACGACCTGCATGCGCTTCTGCCCGAGGACGACACGGCGGCCCTCGTGGAAGACCTCGGGCATCTGGTGGCCGGCGGTCGCGAGGTGCGGGAGGAGCGCCGAGGCGCGGGCCTCCTTGACCTGGAGGACGAGGGCTTCGCCGCGATGGTCCAGGAGCAGCACCACGTACGAGCGGGTGCCGACGCTGCCGGTGCCGACGACCCGGAAGGCAACGTCGTGCACCGCGTAGCGGGCCAGCAGGGGGAGACGGTCCTCGGAGAGCGTCGTCAGATAGTGCTCCAGGGACGCCGCGACCGCGGCCGCCTCGTGGTCGGGAACGCGGCGCAGCACGGGCGGCGCGTCCACGAACCGGCGGCCACCGCCCTCCACCGCCTCGGTCGACCTGGCGGCGAACCGCCCGCTGGTGTTGGCCCGCGCCTTCTCGGAGACGCGCTCCAGCGTTCCGAGCAGATCATGGGCGTCGGTGTGCGAGACCAACTCCTCGTCGGCGATGGCGTTCCACGCGTCCAGCGCCGGCAGTCTGGCCAGCAGGCGCATGGTGCGGCGGTACGCGCCGACGGTGTCGTGCGCGGCGGCCCGGCAGGTGTCCTCGTCCGCTCCGGCCTCCCGGCCCGCGAGCACGAGCGAGGTGGCGAGGCGCTTGAGGTCCCACTCCCAGGGGCCGTGCACCGTCTCGTCGAAGTCGTTCAGATCGATGACCAGGCCGCCGCGGGCGTCTCCGTACAGGCCGAAGTTCGCCGCGTGCGCGTCACCGCAGATCTGGGCGCTGATGCCGGTCATGGGGGTGCGGGCGAGGTCGTACGCCATGAGGCCCGCGGAACCGCGCAGGAACGCGAACGGCGTGGCCGCCATCCTGCCGACCCTTATCGGGGTGAGCTCCGCGAGCCTGCCCCGGTTGGACTCCTCGACCGCGGTCACGGCGTCCGGCCGGTCGGCGTCCGCCGTCAGTTCGGCGTGCGCTTCGCGCGGCACGCGCAGGCGCAGGGCCTTCCCCTGTTCCTTGGGCGAGCCTTTCACCGGCCAGGCGGCGAACCCCGGAACGGCGAATCCCCGGGACCCGAACGCCTCGGCGGCCGACCGGCCCTCGGACGAAGACCGCACCTCGGACTCGAACCCGGCCCCGGGCCGCCGACCACCGACGTCCCGCAGCTGCTTCTCGGCCGACTCCACCGGACCGGCCTGCCCGGCCTGCCCGTTCGACGCCGCCAGGCGCTCCGCGCCCGCCGCACCCGCTGTACCGATCTCGGCCATCACGACCGCCTCCCCCGCACACGAACATCAACTCGTGCTGACCGTACAGCCGGTCGGGAAAACGCGTCAGACCCTGTGGACAACTGCACCGCCTCCGGAGAGAAAGCCGCATACGCAGCCGCGGACGGGACGTGAGGAGGTTCCACCGCCGGTGTCTCGGCACGGCCCGCGATGCGGTGCCACGAAAGGCTCAGGAGAGTTCGCCCCCGGGCTACTTCCGCAGCTGTCCCGGGCACGGTCCGCTCTCCGGCAGATACGTCTCCGCCCAGGAACCCAGCTCCTTGAGCGCGGGTTCCAGCGCGGCGCCCGCCTCTGTCAGCCGGTACGAAACCCGCAGCGGGGGACCCTCGTTGACCTCGCGCACGACCAGGCCGGCCGCACCGAGTTCGGTGAGCCGGTCCGAAAGCATCCGCTCGCTGATGCCGGGGATCGCTCGGCGCAGATCGGCGAAGTGGACGGGGTGCTGCATCAGAACCGCGACCACGAGACCCGTCCAGCGCTTTCCGAGCAGCGTGAAGACACGGGTCATGCCGTCGTCGACCTTCTGGCACGGCCCCGCGTCGTGGCTTCCCGGTTCTGGCATGAGCCCAGGGTACTGCGTCCACACAAGGGGATGAAAAAAAGTAAGTAGCTGTGTTATCTCTAGTTAGGAACGAAAGAGAAGCCCTCGACAGGGCGGCTCCCCTTCGGCAGCCCTGCCGTCGACCCGTTTCAGCAGCCCCACCCGGGCTCGTCAGCACGAGCCCCGCGAGGACGGACTCCGCCCAAGAGCCCGTACGAGCTCCGCCCACGGCCCTCCCCGGGCCCGGCACCCCGCCCGATACATCCCGTTCGTCTGGAGATCCCCATGGCCACCCTCCTTCACATCGACTCGTCCGTCTTCTCCGGCGGCGCCTCCACGTCCCGAACCGTGACGGACGCCTTCCGCTCGGCCTGGGAGGAGCAGCACCCCGACGGCACCGTCGTCTACCGCGACCTCGCCGAGCACCCTGTGCCGCACATCACCGCCGACGCCCACACCGCCGGTTTCGCCGCCCCGGACACGCACAGCCCCGAGCAGGCGGAGGCCTTCGCCGCGCGCGTGAAGCTCATCGAGGAACTGGAGAGCGCGGACGCCGTCCTGATCGGCGCCCCCATGTACAACTTCGCCATCCCCTCGACCCTCAAGGCGTGGCTGGACAACATCGTCCTCATTGGACGCACCGCCATGACCGAGGACTCGAAGATCAAGGGCACCCCGGTCACCATCGTCGCGAGCCGCGGCGGCTCGTACGCGCCGGGCACTCCCCGCGAGGGACAGGAGTACGTGCAGAACTACCTGGAGGCCGTACTGCGCGACATGCTCGGCCTCGACGTCGACTTCATCGTCCCGGAGCTCACCATGGCCCCGCACAACCCGGCGATGACCGAGCTGGTCCCGCTCTTCGAGGCGTCCCGCAGCAAGGCCCTCGACGACGCGGCCACCAAGGCCAAGGAGGTCGCGGAGCGCCTCGCCGCGTAACCACGACACCCGACCGCCGCCGCTCCGCCCGCCGGAGCCGGCCACGGAGCCCCGCAGGGCCGACCGACTCGCCCTGCGGGGCTCCGCCGCCTGAGAGCATCGTCACACTTCACCAGGGCCAAGGACCGCCCCCGTCACGCCCGCACTCCCCGTCGCGCGACAAGGCGCGGGAACGCGCGACCACGCGGGGACGGCGCCGACTCGCCCCGGACAACGTGAAAGCCCCTCAGGTCGGAGACCTGAGGGGCTTTCAGCTGGTGCGCGAGGGGGGAGTTGAACCCCCACGCCCTTTCGGGCACTGGAACCTGAATCCAGCGCGTCTGCCTATTCCGCCACCCGCGCATTGGGTGTGTCGTCCGTCTCCCACCGAGTGGTGCGAGCGCTTGCCGACATCCAGAAGATTAGCACGCGGTCAGGGGTGGAATCACATCCCTTTCCTCCGCCCCCGGCACCCGGCATTCCCCGCCCGCGCACCCGGCATCCCCAGGCCCGCGCCCTTGCCCCGCCCGGGCCGACGGCCCGCTCGGCATCGGCCGCCGGGCCGGCCTTCTCCCTCACGGCACCCCGCGCGCATCACACGTCTCAGACAGAACCGGTTCACGTATCAACCTCGTACCGGTCCTGCGCATCTCCCCAGGAGCAGGACGGGCCGCACAGTCAGGTGCGGGACACTGGTCGCGGGGCGCCTCTACGATCCATGGCAGGAGTAGTGCCGGGAAGAGTTCGAAGAGGGCCCTCTCAGGGAACGTGCGGAGGGACTTCGGAAGGCAGTCGACAACCCGTCGACCGGGCCGACAGGGGGAACCAGCCGATTTCCCGACGCGTGGATACGATCAGTAAGCAGTACCAGCAAGGCCAGCAGGATCAGGTGGACGACAGCAAGCTGTACCAGGACGGCTACGCAGGAGGAGGTGCCCCATGGGAGTCCTGAAGAAGTTCGAGCAGCGTCTCGAAGGTCTGGTCAACGGCACCTTCGCCAAGGTGTTCAAGTCCGAGGTCCAGCCCGTGGAGATCGCCGGAGCGCTGCAGCGCGAGTGCGACAACAACGCCACGATCTGGAACCGCGACCGGACCGTCGTCCCGAACGACTTCATCGTCGAGCTGAGCACGCCGGACTTCGAGCGCCTCAGCCCCTACTCCGGCCAGCTCGGCGACGAGCTCGCGGGCATGGTCCGCGACTACGCCAAGCAGCAGCGCTACGCCTTCATGGGCCCCATCAAGGTCCACCTGGAGAAGGCCGACGACCTCGACACCGGTCTGTACCGGGTGCGCAGCCGTACGCTCGCCTCCTCCACCAACCAGCAGTCCCCCGAGCGCGCCCCCGCGGGCCCTTCCCCCTCGGCTCCCCGCGGAGCCCAGGGTGGTTACGGCTACCCGCCGTCGGCCGCTCCCCCCATGCCGTCCGCGCCGCCGCCCGGCGGCCGTCCGGGCGCGGCACCCATGGGTGCCCGACCCCCGGCCGGCCCGGCGGCGGGTGGCCGTATGCGGCACTGGGTCGAGATCAATGGCGCACGCCACCAGATCTCCCGCCCGACGCTGGTGCTGGGCCGCAGCACCGAAGCCGACGTGCGGATCGACGACCCCGGCGTATCGCGCCGGCACTGTGAGATCCGGACCGGAACGCCCTCGACGATCCAGGATCTCGGGTCCACCAACGGCATCGTGGTGGACGGGCAGCACACCACCCGCGCTACGCTCCGCGACGGCTCGCGGATCGTCGTGGGCAGCACCACCATCATTTACCGGCAAGCCGAAGGGTGAAGCGGGGGCAATGTCAGAGCTGACCCTCACGGTCATGCGGCTGGGTTTCCTGGCCGTACTGTGGCTGTTCGTGATCGTGGCCGTGCAGGTCATCCGCAGCGACCTGTTCGGAACGCGCGTCACACAGCGCGGCTCCCGCAGGGAGGCCGCGAGGCCTCAGCAGGCCGCGCGGCCTGCCGCGCCTCCGCAGCAGCGCCAGCAGCAGCCACCAGCCGGTGGCGGCGGCCGGCAGCGCCGCGGTGCCCCGTCCAAGCTGGTCGTCTCGGAGGGCACCCTCACGGGAACGACCGTCGCGCTCCAGGGCCAGACCATCACCCTGGGCCGCGCGCACGACAGCACCATCGTGCTGGACGACGACTACGCGTCCAGCAGGCATGCCAGGATCTACCCGGACCGGGACGGCCAGTGGATCGTCGAGGACCTCGGCTCCACCAATGGCACGTATCTCGACCGGAGCCGACTGACGACTCCCACGCCCATTCCGCTGGGCGCGCCGATCCGCATCGGCAAGACCGTCATCGAGCTGCGGAAGTAGTACGACAATGAGCGAGCGGAGCGAGCACGCAGCGGCGGTCCACACGACGGACCCCGGCGCGCTCCCGACCGGAGGGTGGGCACCGTGCGGATGTACCCGGAGCCGACGGGCGAGGTGCGCATGAGTCTGTCACTGCGCTTTGCCGCCGGATCGCACAAAGGCATGATCCGCGAGGGCAACGAGGACTCGGGCTACGCCGGTCCTCGCCTCCTCGCGATCGCCGACGGGATGGGCGGGCAGGCGGCCGGTGAGGTCGCCAGCTCCGAGGTGATCTCCACCATCGTCGCGCTCGACGACGACGTACCCGGCTCCGACATCCTCACCTCGCTCGGCACCGCCGTGCAGCGTGCCAACGACCAGCTCCGGCTGATGGTCGAGGAGGACCCGCAGCTGGAGGGCATGGGCACCACGCTCACCGCCCTGCTGTGGACCGGCCAGCGCCTCGGCCTCGTCCACGTCGGCGACTCCCGCGCCTATCTGCTGCGGGACGGCGTCCTGACGCAGATCACGCAGGACCACACCTGGGTGCAGCGCCTCGTCGACGAGGGGCGCATCACCGAGGAGGAAGCCACCACCCACCCGCAGCGCTCCCTGCTGATGCGCGCGCTGGGCAGCGGCGACCATGTCGAGCCCGACCTCTCGATCCGCGAAGTCCGCGCCGGCGACCGCTACCTGATCTGCTCCGACGGCCTCAGCGGCGTCGTCTCCCATCAGACGATGGAAGACACCCTCGCCAGCTACCAGGGCCCGCAGGAGACCGTGCAGGAGCTCATCCAGCTCGCGCTGCGCGGCGGCGGCCCGGACAACATCACCGTCATCGTGGCCGACGTCCTCGACATCGACTCCGGGGACACCCTCGCCGCACAGCTCTCCGACACCCCTGTGGTGGTCGGCGCGGTCGCCGAGAACCAGCTCCAGCTGCACGACAACGGCGCCATGCAGACCCCTGCCGGCCGCGCCTCCGGTCTCGGCCGGCCCGTGCCCGGACAGGGCGGCGGCGAGTTCGGCCCGCCCGGCAGCGGCGACACCACCGGCTATGTGTCCACCGGCGGCTTCGGCGACTACTCCGACGAGGACTTCGTCAAGCCGCGCACCGGGCGCAAGTGGCTGAAGAGATCCTTCTACATCGTCCTGACGCTCGCCGTCCTCGGCGGCGGCCTGTACGGCGGCTACCGCTGGACGCAGACGCAGTACTACGTCGGCACCAAGGGCGAACACATCGCGCTGTACCGCGGCATCAGCCAGGACCTCGGCTGGGTCTCGCTCTCGAAGGTGGAGAAGGATCACCCCGAGATCGAACTCAAGTACCTGCCGCCGTATCAGCAGAACCAGGTCAAGGAGACGATCGCCGAAGGCGGCCTCTCCGACGCCAAGTCGAAGATCGACGAGCTCGCCGTGCAGGCCTCCGCGTGCAAGAAGGACGCCGCTCGCCGCGCCGCCGAGAGCGAGAACAACGCGAAGACCGGTGAGGGCGAGGCCGGTGGGACCACGGGAACCACAAAGACCTCCCTGACGTCCAAGGCCACGTCCACCCCGAGCCCGACCCCGTCGAACTCGGCACCTTCGTCCTCCAAGTCCACGACCGCACCTACTCCCACACCCGGCCCCAGCCTCTCCGACGAGGAGCAGAAGCTGGTCTCGCTGTGCGGTAAGCAGTAAGAAGCCGTGAGGGGCCCTGTCACACGATGAGCAGCAGTACGAACACGCCGACGCACCACACGTCCACGATCGGATCGATCGGCGCACCGAGCCGACGTAATACCGAGCTGGCCCTGCTGGTGTTCGCCGTCGTCATCCCGGTGTTCGCCTACGCCAACGTGGGCCTCGCCATCGACGACGCGGTACCCGCCGGCCTCCTGAGTTACGGCCTGGGCCTCGGCCTGCTGGCCGGCGTCGCCCACCTCGCCGTACGGAAGTTCGCCCCGTACGCGGACCCGCTGCTGCTGCCGCTGGCCACGCTCCTCAACGGTCTCGGCCTGGTGGTCATCTGGCGGCTGGACCAGTCCAAGCTGCTCCAGTCGATCAACCAGGCGGGCAACGCGGCACCGCGCCAGCTGCTGTACACCGCGCTGGCCATCGGCCTGTTCGTCGTCGTGCTGGTCTTCCTCAAGGACCACCGCGTCCTGCAGCGCTACACCTACATCTCCATGGTCGGCGCCCTGGTCCTGCTGCTGCTCCCGCTGGTCCCGGGTCTCGGCGCCGACCTCACCTACGGCGCCAAGATCTGGATCTCGGTCGCCGGATTCTCCATCCAGCCCGGTGAGTTCGCGAAGATCGTGCTGGCGGTCTTCTTCGCCGGCTACCTGATGGTGAAGCGGGACGCGCTGGCCCTCGCCAGCCGCCGCTTCATGGGCCTGTACCTGCCGCGCGGCCGCGACCTCGGCCCGATCATCGTCGTCTGGGCGATCTCGATCCTCATCCTGGTGTTCGAGACCGACCTCGGTACGTCGCTGCTGTTCTTCGGAATGTTCGTCATCATGCTGTACGTCGCCACCGAGCGGACCAGCTGGATCGTCTTCGGTCTGATGATGTCCGCGGCCGGCGCCGTCGGTGTGGCCAGCTTCGAACCGCACGTCCAGACCCGTGTGCAGGCCTGGCTCGACCCGATGCGCGAGTACACGCTCAGCCAGGCCGGGGTCCAGGACGGTGTTATCCACTCCGAGCAGGCCATGCAGGCACTGTGGGCGTTCGGCTCCGGCGGCACCCTCGGTACCGGCCTCGGCCAGGGCCACTCCGAGCTCATCCGCTTCGCCGCCAACTCCGACTTCATCCTCGCCACGTTCGGCGAGGAACTGGGCCTCGCCGGAGTCATGGCGATCCTGGTGCTCTACGGCCTGATCGTCGAGCGCGGCATCCGCACGGCCCTCGCGGCCCGCGATCCCTTCGGCAAGCTGCTCGCCGTAGGCCTCTCCGGCGCCTTCGCGCTCCAGGTCTTCGTGGTCGCCGGTGGCGTCATGGGCCTGATCCCGCTGACCGGTATGACCATGCCGTTCCTGGCGTCCGGCGGTTCCTCCGTCATCGCCAACTGGGCCCTGATCGCCATCCTGATCCGCATCAGCGACACCGCACGCCGGCCGGCCCCGGCGCCCGCCCCGAACCCCGACGCCGAGATGACCCAGGTGGTCCGCCCGTGAACAAGCCCCTGCGCCGGATCGCGATCTTCTGCGGGCTGCTCGTCCTCGCCCTGCTCATCCGCGACAACTGGCTCCAGTACGTCCAGGCGGACGAGCTGCGGACCGACACGGCCAACCGCCGTGTGAACATCGAGCGGTACGCCACCCCGCGCGGCAACATCATCGTGGACGGCAACCCGATCACCGGGTCCGTGCAGTCCAAGACCGGCGACTACGAGTACAAGCGCACGTACAAGGACGGCGCGATGTGGGCGCCCGTCACCGGCTACGCCTCGCAGGCCTTCGGCGCCAACCAGATCGAGAAGATCGAGGACGGCATCCTCACCGGCAACGACGACCGGCTCTTCTTCCGGAACACGCTCGACATGATCACGGGCAAGAAGAAGCAGGGCGGCAACGTCCTCACCACCCTCAACGGCGCCGCCCAGAAGGCCGCCTTCGAGGGCCTCGGTGCCAAGAAGGGTGCCGTCGCGGCCATCGACCCCAAGACGGGCGCGATCCTGGCGCTGGCCTCGACGCCGTCGTACGACCCGTCGTCGTTCGCGGGCAACTCCACGTCCACGGACTCCAAGGCCTGGAACAAGCTCCAGAAGAAGAACAACCCCGACGACCCGATGCTGAACCGGGCGCTGCGCGAGACCTACCCGCCGGGCTCCACCTTCAAGGTCGTCACGGCGGCCGCCGCCCTGGAGAACGGGCTCGTCACCGACGCGGACACCAAGACGGAATCGCCGGACCCGTGGATCATGCCCGGCACCACGACCAAGCTGCCCAACGAGGGCAACCTCCCCTGCAAGAACGCCACCCTGCGCGTCGCGCTCAAGGTCTCCTGCAACACGGTCTTCGGCAAGGTCGGCGCGGACCTCGGCAACGGCAAGATGCTGGAAGAGGCCAAGAAGTTCGGCTTCGGATCCGAGCAGTTCACGCCGATCCGCTCCAGCTCCTCGGTCTTCTCCGACGGCATGAACACGTCGCAGACCGCGCTGTCCTCGATCGGCCAGTACAACACCGCCGCCACCCCGCTCCAGATGGCCATGGTGGCCTCCGCGGTCGCCAATGACGGCACCCTGATGAAGCCGTACATGGTCAGCGAGCTGAGCACGCACAACCTGGACGTCATCGAGCACACCGACCCCGAGAAGCTGAGCCAGCCGCTCTCCAAGGAGAACGCGCAGGTTCTCCAGTCGATGATGGAGACGGTGATCAAGCCGGGCGGCACCGGTACGAAGGCAGCGATCGACGGTGTCACCGTCGGTGGCAAGACGGGTACCGCCCAGCACGGCGTCGACAACAGCGAGAAGCCGTACGCCTGGTTCATCTCCTACGCGAAGCTCTCGGACGGCAGCTCGCCCGTCGCCGTCGCCGTGGTCGTCGAGGACGGCAGCGCCAACCGCGGCGACATCTCCGGTGGCGGTCTCGCCGCCCCCATCGCAAGGGACGTGATGAAGGCAGTCATCGACAGTAAGAAGTGACCCCGCTCACGTCCCCTTCACATCGGTGCACGTTGCGATACCGGTCCTGTCACGGGTGACGGTCTTGGCCAGGTCACAGAAGCTGATCCGGGTACGGTATGCCCGGACAGCACACCGCCGGACCACACAAAGGTGCGGTCGGGACCGACGGAGAGGGCTGGTAGGTAGCTATGGAAGAGCCGCGTCGCCTCGGCGGCCGGTACGAGCTGAGCCACGTGCTCGGCCGTGGTGGCATGGCAGAGGTCTACCTCGCGCATGACATCCGGCTCGGCCGTACTGTGGCGGTGAAGACGCTGCGGGCAGACCTCGCACGCGACCCGTCGTTCCAGGCCCGGTTCCGCCGGGAGGCCCAGTCCGCCGCCTCGCTCAACCATCCCGCGATCGTCGCCGTCTACGACACGGGTGAGGACTACATCGACAACACCTCCATCCCGTACATCGTGATGGAGTACGTCGACGGGTCCACACTGCGTGAGCTGCTGCACTCGGGCCGCAGGCTGCTGCCCGAGCGGTCCATGGAGATGACCATCGGCATCCTCCAGGCCCTCGAGTACTCCCACCGTGCCGGCATCGTCCACCGCGACATCAAGCCCGCCAACGTCATGCTGACGCGCAACGGCCAGGTCAAGGTCATGGACTTCGGCATCGCCCGCGCCATGGGCGACTCCGGTATGACGATGACGCAGACGGCCGCGGTCATCGGCACGGCCCAGTACCTCTCGCCGGAGCAGGCGAAGGGCGAGCAGGTCGACGCCCGCTCGGACCTCTACTCCACCGGCTGCCTGCTCTACGAGCTGCTGACGGTGCGCCCGCCCTTCGTGGGCGACTCCCCGGTGGCCGTCGCGTACCAGCACGTCCGCGAGGAGCCCCAGCCCCCGTCGGTCTTCGACCCCGAGATCACGCCCGAGATGGACGCGATCGTGCTGAAGGCCCTCGTCAAGGACCCGGACTACCGGTACCAGTCCGCCGACGAGATGCGCGCGGACATCGAGGCCTGCCTCGACGGCCAGCCCGTCGCGGCCACCGCCGCCATGGGCTCGGTCGGCTACGGCGGCTACGGCGACGACCAGCAGACCACGGCCATGCGCTCCTCGGACGCCCAGCCCACGTCGATGCTGCCGCCGATGAACCCGGACGACGGCGGCTACGGCTACGACGACCGCCCTGACCGCCGCCGCCAGAAGAAGAACAACACCTCGACGATCCTTCTGGTCGTCGCGGGCGTCCTGGTGCTGATCGGCGCGATCCTGATCGGCAAGTGGGCGTTCGGGGGCGACGGAGTGAGCGACAAGCCGTTCGCCGCACCGAACTTCGTCGGGCAGACGAAGAAGGACGCCGACCAGATGGCCGAGAACGTCAACCTGACACTCGCCGTCACCAAGAAGCCCTGTGAGAGCGAGAAGACGGGCAACGTCTGCAGCCAGGATCCGAAGGCCGGCACGCAGGTCAACAAGGGCGACACGATCAACGTCGTGGTGTCGACCGGTGCGCCGAAGGTGGTCGTTCCGAACGTCACAGGCAAGCAGCTGGACAAGGCCACGCAGATCCTCGAGGCCAGCAAGTACGACTTCGACGTCAAGACGAAGTACGAGGAATCGACGGAGACAGAGAACAAGGTCCTGGGTCAGGACCCGGAGCTCGGTGCCGAGGTGCAGAAGGGGTCGACGATCACCCTGACCGTCGCCAAGGCCAAGAAGCAGTCCACGGTCCCGGACGTCTCCGGCAAGACCTGCGACGAGGCCAAGGCGCAGATGACGGCCAACGACCTCGTCGGCGAGTGCGTCGAAGTGGAGACAGACGACCAGAACCTGGTCGGCAAGGTCATTCAGACGGCGCCGTCGGCCAACAATCCGGCGGACCCCGGCTCCAAGGTGACGATCCAGATCGGCAAGGCCAAGCAGCAGCAGCAGTCGAACGTGCCGAGCGTCGTCGGCCAGACCGTGAAGCAGGCGAAGCAGACCCTGCAGCAGGCTGGCTTCAACGTCCAGTTCGCCAACGGCAGCGATCAGAGCGACAACGCCCTCGTGGCCAGCCAGGACCCGGCCGGCAACAGCCAGGTCGACAGCCCGGACAACACGACGGTCACGCTCACGACGGTCAGCATCGGCGGGAACAACAACGGCGGCAACAACGGCGGCGGCGGCTTCTTCGGCGGCAACAACGGATAGGCCCCACCAAGGATCGCCGTCGGGCGACCGACGGAAAGGGCCCCGGCACTCGGTGAGTGCCGGGGCCCTTTCCGTCCATCTGATCGAGATGGCTGACCTGATCGAAGTGGCTGACCATCCGGCAGGCGGCTGACCTGCCGGCAGGGGGCTGGCCTACCCGCCGGGGCCTGGCCTACCCGCAGGGGGGTGGCCTACCCGCCGGGGCCTGGCCTACCCGCGGGGGCTGAGCCCCTCGAAGCAGGACCGTCGTCTCAGCGCAGTTCCTTCGGAGGCGTCCGGTCCTCGTCCACCTTGTCCACCCGCTCCAGTTCGCCCCACACGACGTAGCGGTAGCGGGAGGTGTACACGGGCGTGCAGGTCGTCAGGGTGATGTAGTGGCCGGGCTTCTGCTTGCCGGACTGCTTCGGGACCGTCTGAAGGACCTTGACGTTGTACTTCGAGGTCTCCGGAAGGATGCCGAAGACCTTGTAGACGTACCACTTGTCCTTGGTCTCGAAGACGACCGCGTCGCCCTTGCCGATCTTGTCGATGTTGTGGAACTTGGCGCCGTGGCCGTCCCGGTGGGCGGCGAGCGTGAAGTTGCCGTTCTTGCCGGTCGTCGGCAGGGACGACTTGACGGGGTCCGTGTAGTAGCCGGCGACGCCGTCGTTGAGGACCTTCGTCGACGTACCCTTCTCGACCAGGACCTCGCCGTTCCTCATCGCCGGAACGTGCAGGAAACCGATGCCGTCCTTGGTGTCGAGGACGCCCGGACCACCCCGACCCTGCGCCCAGTTGTCGCGGACCTTGTCACCCTGCTTGTGCGCCTCGCGGTCGGCCACGACGTTCGTCCACCACAGCGAGTAGACGACGAACAGGCCGAGCACCAGCCCCACGGTGATGAGGAGTTCGCCGAAGACGCTGACCGTCATCGCGAACCATCCGATGCGCCGGCGCCCCACGGGCGCGTCACCGGCGGCTGCGGATCCGGCTTCCGATGCGGCGCGCTCGTCGTGGTCGGTCCTCGCTGCCACTGTTCATCTGCCCCGTCTGGTCTGTCTCAGGTTGTCTCACGTGCCATGACGCGTGCACGCTGCGCGCGTGCGTCCGCGCCTGTCCTCAGCCGACCAGCGCGTCCGGTTTACCCTTGCTGCGTGGCCGGTCCTCGACCATCTTGCCCCAGACGATCATCCGGTACTTACTGGTGAACTCCGGTGTGCAGGTGGTCAGTGTGATGTAGCGGCCGGGTCCGGTGAAACTCGAACCCTTGGGGATCGGGTCGAGGACGCTCGTGTTGCTCGGACTCGTCACCGGCAGGATCGACGCCATCTTGTAGACGTAGTAGTCGTCCTGCGTCTCGACCACGATCTCGTCGCCCGGCTCGAGCCGGTTGATGTAGCGGAACGGTTCACCGTGGGTGTTGCGGTGCCCGGCGAGCGCGAAGTTGCCCGTCTTGGCGTCCGGCATCGCCGTCTTGAGGTCGCCCTCTCCGTAGTGGCCGACCATTCCGCGGTCGAGCACCTTCGTCTTGCTGATGCCCTCCGCGATCGGCGCGACCACGTCCAGCTTCGGAATGTGCAGGATGGCGAAGCCCTGGCCGGGCGAGAACGTCCCCGGATTCCGCTTGCCGTTCGCCCAGTCCTGCTGGAGGTGGTCCGCGGCACTGCCCGCCTGCTGGTGCGCCCGCACGTTCGACCACCACAGCTGGTAGGTCACGAACAGCAGCATCAGGACGCCGGTGGTGATGAACACCTCGCCGACCATCCGGCTCGCGAGAACACCCGCGCTGGGCTTCCGGGCCCGCGCCGCCCGCCGGGCTCCCATCCGGCTCAGAGGGGCCTCAGCGGCCCCCTGAGGCGTCTCCTGGGGCTCGTGGGGCTCCTGCGCGCTCCCGTGCCGTCCCTGGCGTCTGGCCGCCTTACGACGGGCCGCACGGCCTCCGGACGCGGGCCCGGCCGCGCTCCGTTCTTCCCTCCGGGGCGGTTCCTGGACGCGGAACGCGATCGTCTCGTCGTCCAGCGGCAGGCGCGCGGCGGCCTGCGCGGCCCGGGGAGCGGCGACGGGTCCGGCGTACGGGGCTGCCGGCGACCCCTGGTACGGGGCGGCCACGGGCTCCTCGTACGGCGCGGAGTACGCCCTCTCGTACATCTCTGCGTACGACGGTGACGGTGACGACGCGGAAGGCATGGCGGACGTCTGGGCCTGTGCCCGGGCCGCCTGCGCCTGAGCTGCGGCCTGCACTTGGGCCGCCTGCGCCTGAGCTGCGGCCTGCACTTGGGCCGCCTGCGCCTGAGCCGCCTGGAAAGCCTGTGCTTGGACCGCCTGGGCTTGGGCGGCCTGTGCCTGGACCGCATGCGCCTGAGCGGCCTGTGCCTGAGCCGCCTGGAAAGCCTGTGCTTGGGCGGCCTGGGCCGCGTACCAGTCGGGTCCGTACCCTTCGGCGCCGTACCCCTGCTGCGGTACGCCCTGTCCCTGGCCCGGCAGCGGATCCGTCAACGGGTCCGCGAGCCCCCCGACCGCCGCCTCGAAGGCACCCTCGCCCGTATAGGCCTGGGCACCCGCGCCCTCGAACGCCCCGGCGCCCCCGTAAGCGGCCTCGCCGCCATAGGGGGAGCTGTCGCGCTCGGGGCGCAGCGCGGTCACGCCGTGGCCCTGCCCACCACCGGGGCGAGCCCCGCCGACCTCGCCACCGCCACCTTGTCTCCGCACTCGAGCAGCCAGTTGGCGAGCATCCGGTGACCGTGTTCGGTCAGCACCGACTCGGGGTGGAACTGCACGCCCTCGACGGGTAGTTCACGGTGTCTGAGGCCCATGACGATTCCGTCGTGCGTACGGGCCGTGACCTCCAGCTCGGCCGGGACCGTCTCCGGTTCGGCCGCCAGCGAGTGGTAGCGGGTCGCCGTGAAGGGCGACGGCAGGCCGGCGAAGACGCCCTTGCCCTGGTGCTCCACGAGCGAGGTCTTTCCGTGCAGCAGCTCGGGCGCGCGGTCGACCACACCGCCGTAGGCCACCTGCATCGACTGCATCCCGAGACAGACACCGAAGACGGGAACCCCGGTCGCGGCGCAGTGCCGGACCATGTCGATGCAGACCCCGGCCTGTTCGGGAGCGCCGGGCCCCGGGGACAGGAGCACACCGTCGAAGCCGTCCTGGGCGTGCGCGGTCGACACCTCGTCGTTGCGCAGCACCTCGCACTCGGCGCCCAACTGGTACAGGTACTGGACCAGGTTGAAGACGAAGCTGTCGTAGTTGTCCACAACGAGGATGCGCGTGCTCACTGGTTGTCCACCGTCACATCGTTGAAGGGCAGCAGCGGTTCGGCCCAGGGGAAGATGTACTGGAAGAGCACGTAGACCACTGCCAGGACGAGCACGAGCGAGACCAGCGCCTTCACCCATACGCTCCCCGGCAGATGCCGCCAGATCCAGCCGTACATGCCGTCCCTTCCGTCGCCGTACGCCAACAGACTAACGGCGCAGAGCCGCCGGTTTCCCTGCCTCCACGGGCTGCGTGGAATCAAGGTGTGCCCAGACGATCAACCGGTGACTGTGGCCCCACTCCGGATCGCACGTGGTCAGCGTGAGATAGCGCCCCGGACGCGTATACCCGGACTTACGTGGCACAGGGTCGATCACCTCAATGTCGGAGGGCACCGTTTTGTAGGGGCCTTTGTCGACCCGATAGGTGAACCAGGTCGTCCCGTCCGTCAGCACCACCGCGTCACCTCGGCGAAGCTCGGGAAAGTCCTTGAAGGGATCGCCGTACGTACGCCGGTGACCTGCGACCGAGAAGTTGCCCTCCTGGCCGAGCTGGGCGGTGCCCCGGTAGTGGCCGAGCCCCTTCTTCAGCACCTGCGTGGCGGTGCCTTCGAGTACGGGCTTGTTCCACGTGAAACCAAGCCGCGGGATGTACATGACCGCGAACGGTCCGCCGTACTTGTAGGGGCCCGGCGCCTTCGGGCTCTTGGTCGCCGGGGCACCGGTGCCACCCGGGGCGCCCGAGGCGCCTGCCGTGCCGGAGGGGTCCGATGGTCCCGGGGAGTCCGGCGGGGCCGTCGACTCCTGGGCCACCGCTCCCCTCGACCACTGCTTCTGGAGCACATCGATCTGGTGGTCCATGGCGCTGTCGGCCTTCACTCCGGTCCAGAACAGCACGTAGATCACGAAGAGCACGATCAGGGTGCCGGCGGTGACGCACAGCTCACTGATCGTCCTGACGACCACTCGCACCGACACAAGGTCCCCCCGGCGGCAGCTCGCTCCACAGGCTTCGCCCACTGTCCCGCGAAGTCAGGCGCTCACTCCACGGGCTTCGCGTAGTGGAGATCCACTGTGCCCGAGTAGCCGGGAAGAGTCACCGTCCCGTCCTCCTCGACTTTCCAGCCGAGCCCGTAGACGTTGACGTAGACCATGTAGTTCTGGATCGCCGGGGAGGCGGCAAGCGCCTTCTGGAGCTTCTGCGGGTCACCGATGGCGGTGATCTTGTACGGAGGCGAGTAGACACGGCCCTGGAGAATCAGGGTGTTGCCGACACAGCGCACCGCGCTGGTGGAGATCAGCCGCTGGTCCATCACCTTGATGCCCTGGGCACCGCCCTGCCACAGGGCGTTCACCACCGCCTGAAGGTCCTGCTGGTGGATGACGAGGTAGTCGGGCTGTGGCTCGGGGTAGCCGGGAAGCTTCGCCGTCGCGTTCGGCGGGGCGTCGTTGAGCGTGACCGTGACGGCCTTGCCCTTGAGCTTCTGGGTGCCCGCGTTCTTCTCCAGCGCCGCGAGCTTGGCGTCCTCGGCCTCGCTGCTGCCGTCCTCGCGACCCGCGAGGGTGTCCACGTCGTCGCGCAGGGTGCCGTTGGACTCGTCCAGCGACGCGTTCTTGTGGCTCCGCTCCTGAATCAGGTCGGAGAGCTTCAGCATGGACGCATCCGTCCGGATGTTCGTACCCTTGGCCGTATCGAAGCTCATGAAGAAGATGAGACCGGCGAGGGCGAAGACGGCGGCCGTGAGTACACGTACGGGCCGGAAACGGCGCGTACCGCCAGGACTGGAATCCGTCCTGGGGGAGTCGGCAGAATTGCTCAACGTACCCTTATCTCCTTCGGCGCCGCGGAAGCACTACGCTAACGGACGCCCGGGGGAGCACTCAGTGTCCCCTTGTACGCTGCCCCGGAGCCCGCCCCAGTTCCCTGCGCGGCCACGCAGCGCATCGACAGGAGAGACCCTCGTGCCGAAGTCACGTATCCGCAAGAAGGCCGACTACACGCCGCCCCCGGCGAAGCAGGCGTCCAACATCAAGCTGACCAGCAACACCTGGGTCGCCCCGGTCATGCTGGCCATGTTCCTCATCGGTCTCGCCTGGATCGTTGTCTTCTACGTGACGGACGGTTCACTGCCGATCGACGCGCTCGACAACTGGAACATCGTGGTCGGATTCGGCTTCATCGCGGCCGGATTCGGCGTCTCCACGCAGTGGAAGTGACCGTCTTCGCTCACCTGGGAACAGCCGGGCCGGCAGCTCTGCCCACGGTTTTCCACTGAGTTATCCACAGCAGTTGTCCACAGGTGGAAAAGAAAGACGATCTGTGGATAACTCATCCGCGGTTGACGCCGGTGTGACTGATCTAACCGGCAACCGCAAACCTGTTCGCCCCCTGTCCGACCTGGGAAAACTCGGGTCAGTGACAGGGGGCACAGCTGTTCCCGCACAGGGTGCACAAGATCCGCCACGGTCTGTGGACAACATCACTTCTCAGGTGAGTCCACCGCGTCCTCAGGTGAGCTGAGCGGTCCTGATCAACGTCGTGGCGACCACCGCGACCAGCATCAGCGCGCACACCCCGTACTGGACGAGGTTCCGCCGCTCGCGCGGCGCGTGAACCATCGCGTAGCCGACCACCACACCGGCGACCAGGCCGCCGATGTGCGCCTGCCAGGCGATGTTGCTCCACCCGAAGGTGAAGATCAGGTTGATCACCAGCAGGGCGATGATCGGGCGCATGTCGTAGTTGAGCCGGCGCATCAGCACCGCGGTGGCGCCGAACAGGCCGAAGATCGCGCCGGAGGCACCGAGCGACGGCTGGTTGGCGTCGGCGAGGAGGTAGCAGAGCGCGCTGCCCGCGAGACCCGAGATGAAGTAGAGGGCGATGAACCGGGCGCGGCCGAGAGCCGCCTCCAGGGGACCGCCGACCCACCACAGGCTGAGCATGTTGAAGATGATGTGCATGGCGCTGCCGTGCAGGAACATCGACGTCAGCATCCGGTACCACTGGCCTTCGGCCACGCCCTGGATATCGCCGGAGAGCCAGGCACGGCCGAACAGGGTGAAGCGGTCGGTGAAAGCGTCGCCCACCGAGAGCTGGACGAGATAGAAGGCCAGGTTGAGGCCGATCAGCACCTTGGTGACGAGCCGGGGGTCCGAGGCGACCGTGCCGCCCGCGAGAGTGCGGGGCTGGGTGGCCGCCGGGGCGTGACCGGTGCCGGAGCCGCCGCGTACGCAGTCGGGGCACTGGAAGCCGACGGAAGCGCTGACCATGCACTCGGGGCAGATCGGGCGCTCGCAACGGGTGCAGCGGACGCCGGTCTCACGGTCCGGGTGCCGGTAGCAACCGGGCAGGTTCTGGGCGTCCTGCGGTCCCTTGTCCCGCGGGCCCTGCGGGCTGCCGGGCGGCTGGTCCATGGGGTCCCCTCAATCTCCGTACGGCGGCTCGCACGCGCTCACACCGGGTCCGGGTGCGCAAGGCACCGCCCCGTCCATCCTTACGGATGAACGGGGCGTTTGGTTCCCTGCGGGACCCTTCGGACTCACGGACGAAAGAGCCCGGCGCGGGCTCAGCCCTCGCGGGTCTCGACGACGACCGACTCGATGACGACGTCATTGACCGGACGGTCGGTGCGCGGGTTGGTCTGGGCGCCGGCGATGGCGTCCACGACCTTCTGGCTGGCCGCGTCCGTGACCTCACCGAAGATGGTGTGCTTGCGGGTCAGCCAGGCCGTCGGGGAGACGGTGATGAAGAACTGCGAGCCGTTGGTGCCCGGGCCGGCGTTGGCCATGGCCAGCAGGTAGGGCTTGTTGAAGGCGAGGTCCGGGTGGAACTCGTCCTCGAACTGGTAGCCGGGGCCGCCCGTGCCGTTGCCCAGCGGGTCACCGCCCTGAATCATGAAACCGCTGATCACCCGGTGGAAGACCGTGCCGTCGTACAGCTTGTCCGTGGACTTCACACCCGTCTCAGGGTTGACCCACTCACGCTCCCCCTTGGCAAGCTCGACGAAGTTCCGGACCGTCTTGGGCGCGTGGTTCGGCAGGAGCCGGATTTCGATGTCGCCTTGGTTGGTCTTCAGGGTGGCGTAAAGCTGCTCGGCCACGATCTGCCTTCCGTTGCCTTCTCTTGACGCTCCGATCCTCGCACGGACCGGCCTGCTCAGCCCCTGACCGCCACCTCCGCACGAACATGCGGACGTCGCCTTTCGAGAAAACCGGTCGAGTCGCTCCGCGACGGGGGCGGGCGGAGGCGATCCGTGGCATTGTCGACGACAAGCTCCCGTTGCCCCGTATTAATCCGCTATCTCACTTGATCGACACCTGACCGGCTCCGTCTCGGGAGTCCCCGGGAGTCGGCACCCGTGACACGGATGCCCGCCCTCACATGCCCCGGATCACTTGGGCGGGCATGATCCCCATAGGGGTGGAAAGGTGAACTCTGTGTCTTTGGGGGTACATGGAACCCCCGACGTACGCCACCGAGGAGGAGGAAACCCGTGACCCGCATCGACAGCGTGCGCGCCGCGACCGGCTCGGCGAAGGACAGCGTGCTGCACGCCGCGGAAGTGGTGGCGCCTTACGCCGACACGGCCAAGGACAGGGCTTCGTACTACGCGAGCGAAGCACGCGTACGGCTCGCGCCGAAGGTGTCGCAGGCCGCCGAACAGGCCCGCGTCCAGTACGACGCCTATCTCGCGCCGCGCCTTGAGCAGGCCCGTACTCATGTGCCGCCGAAGGTCGACCAGGTCGCCCAGGAGGCGGCCGTCCGCACCCGTAAGGCGGCTCGTCAGGCAGCCGACTATTCCAAGCCGAGGATCGAGCAGGCGGTGGCCGCGGCCCAGCCCGTTCGGGAGGAGGCCGCGGCACGCGGTGTGGCGGCCATCGCCGCACTGCGTGGCCAGGTCTCACCGCAGGAGATCCAGAAGCTGCTCCGCAAGCACGAACGGCGGGCGAGGGCCGGCCGTCTCGTGAAGGGGCTGGCCGTGCTGGGGATTCTGGCGGGCGGTGCTTTCGCCGCCTGGAAGTGGTGGGACAAGCAGGCCAACCCCGACTGGCTCGTCGAACCGCCGGCCGCGACCGAGGTGCCCGAGACCGGGCGTCTCACGTCGGTCGACGGCAGCGGCCAGTCCGCTCTGGACCCCGAGGTCCAGGCCAAGGAGGCCGAGGAGGAAGCGGCGGAGCGCGACGACCGCCGCTGAACCCAGCCCAACATCGCCGCGGGGCAGGAGACTTGACGTCTCCTGCCCCGCGGCGATGTTTCACGTGGAACGACGGAGCGAGGGGTCGCGAACGCCCCGGGGCGGATTTACCCGCACGGCTCACGATGACGTTTGCAACGGTCCTGGTGTGCAGCATCGGTGGAGATGTTGTTGACGGAATGCGCCGAACCGGTTACTCGGCAGCCCGCACGGCAGCTCACGCAAGGGCCCCGGCCGACCTCTCGGCCCATCGGCGGCGCTCCGGCCGCCCGCACAGCGGAGCCACAGGCCTCGCTCCGGCCATCTGTTTGCGCAAAGGACTGCAACGCCTGCAAAGCAACACCCTGTGACACACGTCACCGGCGGCGCGCACGCCGGCTTTCGTCCTGCCCGGAACCACCTCACGGCAGGCCCGCGCACGGACGAAACAGGGACATACAAAAACCGGCCAGCCGCCGTTGTCGGGCGTCTGGCCGGTTCGAGGTGTGGAGCCTAGGGGAGTCGAACCCCTGACATCTGCCATGCAAAGACAGCGCTCTACCAACTGAGCTAAGGCCCCGTAAGAGGAGCGTCCGACCACAGGATCCATCTGTCGACGGGCGCCGCAGACCAGAGTACCGGGTCACCCCCGGGATCTCGCAAAAAGATGGGGGTCCCCGTGGACGACCACTCTCCGTAAGATGCTCGACGTGGTTCGCTGTCGCGAACCGCGGTACTTGGGGAAGCGATGGGGAGACGCAATGGACGCCGCACAGCAGGAAGCAACCGCGAGAGCCCGGGAGCTGCAGCGGAACTGGTACGGGGAGCCGCTGGGGGCGCTCTTCCGTAGGCTCATAGAGGACCTGGGTCTGAACCAGGCGCGTCTTGCCGGGGTGCTGGGCCTGTCCGCACCCATGTTGTCGCAGCTGATGAGCGGTCAGCGTGCCAAGATCGGCAATCCCGCGGTGGTCCAGCGCGTACAGCTCCTGCAGGACCTGGCGGGGCAGGTCGCCGACGGGAGCGTCAGCGCCGCCGAGGCGACCGAGCGGATGGACGAGATCAAGAAGTCCCAGGGGGGATCGGTGCTCAGCAACACCACGCAGTCCACGACCAGTTCGGGAGCCCCGACAGTCAAGCGGGTGGTCCGCGAGATCCAGTCGCTGCTGCGCTCGGTGGCAGCCGCCGGAGACATCATCGAGGCGGCGGACACCCTCGCCCCGACCCACCCGGAACTGGCAGAGTTCCTCCGGGTCTACGGCGCCGGCCGTACCTCTGACGCGGTCGCGCACTACCAGTCCCACCAGAGCTGAGCCGATCGCCCGGCCGCCGACCGCCCGGCGCTGGAAGCCTGTGACACCTTCCAGCCGCCACACGTCAGGCAGCCGGGCGCCTCGGAAGAGGTCTCCGGACCGACCGCCGAAGGGGAGCGACGCACGACCATGGGTGAGGTCTTCGCAGGCCGGTACGAACTGGTCGACCCGATCGGGCGCGGGGGAGTCGGTGCGGTGTGGCGCGCCTGGGACCACCGGCGGCGCCGCTATGTGGCCGCCAAGGTGCTGCAGCAGAGCGACGCGCACGCGCTGCTGCGATTCGTGCGGGAGCAGGCGCTGCGGATCGACCATCCGCATGTACTGGCTCCCGCCAGCTGGGCCGCCGACGACGACAAGGTCCTGTTCACCATGGACCTGGTCGCCGGGGGCTCCCTGGTCCACCTGGTCAACGACTACGGCCCGCTGCCTCCCTCCTTCGTCTGCACGCTGATCGACCAGCTCCTGGCAGGCCTCACCGCCGTGCACGCGGAGGGGGTCGTGCACCGGGACATCAAACCCGCCAACGTGCTCCTCGAAGCGACCGGCATGGCACGGCCGCGGCTGCGTCTGTCCGATTTCGGCATCGCGATGCGGCTGGGCGAACCGCGCCTGACCGAGACCAACTACGTGGTGGGAACGCCGGGTTACTTCGCCCCCGAGCAGATGCTGGGCTCCGAACCCGACTTCCCCGCCGACCTGTTCGCCGTGGGTCTGGTCGCCCTGTACCTCCTGGAAGGCGCCAAGCCCGACGCCAAGGCGCTGATCGAATACTTCGCCGAGCACGGCACGCCGTCCGCCCCGCGGGGCATACCCGAGCCTCTGTGGCAGGTCGTGGCGATGCTCCTCCAACCGGATCCGCACGCTCGCTTCCGCACCGCCACAGGGGCGCGCAAGGCTCTTGCCGCAGCCGTCGAACTGCTCCCCGAGCCCGGACCCGACGACGAACTGATCGAGGTCTTCGACCAACTCGGTCCGCTGCCTGAGGGGTTCGGTCCGACGGGCCCCTTGGAGCCGGGGACCGCTTCGGGCCGGAGCGCACGGACTCTGTCCTCCCGCGGACATCCGGACAGCACAGCCGCTCACCCCGGGCCCGGCTCGGACAACACACCTTCCTGGCCCGACACCGACTCCGGCACCTTCACGGACACGGACCCCGACTCCCCACACGATTCCGCTCCGATCAGCGGCATCGGCAGCGGCACAACCGGCGGCAGCGGCACGAACATCGGCACCGGTGCCGATGCCGACCCAGGCCCAGGCTCCGACCTCGGCCCCAACTCCCACGCCGGCTCCGGCACAAGCCTCGCCCCCGACCCCCGCTCCGGCCCTGGCTCCTTTCCTGCCTCGGCCTCTGGGCTCACCTTGGGCGAGGCATCCGGCTCCGACCTCGGCTCGGGAGGGCAGGGGCCCGTCTCAGGGAGCGTCCTGCCTGGTCTCGGTGCCGACGGTGCATATCCGGACCTCGAGACCGGGGACGTACTCCCGGAATCCCGTTCCCGGGACGGCAGGCAAGGCTCTGCCCAGGACGCCCTGGGCCCGTGGCCCGCTCAGGACGGCGTACGGTCTCAGCCCGCCTCCGAGGCAGCGCAAGCCCAGCCTGGCCACGAGCGCGGGCGACCGACCGCCGGGGAAGGCGTACAGGCTCGGCCCGCCTCCGAGGACGCGCGATCTCTTACCGCCTCCGACGACGCACCTCCGGACCCTGCCGACGGGCTTCCTCCCCAGCCGTCCTCGATGTCGGACACCGGCAGCTTCCATCTGCCGCCGCCGCAGCCCGCTGCCTCCACCGACTCCCAGCGGCGGGAGCAGGCCGAGGTTCCACCCCACCAGCCGCAGTACCCACCGGAACAGCAGTCCCATCAGGCGTGGCGGGAGACACAGACGCCCACTCCCCCCACCTCGGTGCGTCTCCCCCTGCCGACGTCGGCTCCGCTCTACCCCCAGTCGTTCGACCCGACCCCGACGCCTACGCCCCCGACCACACCCACTCCTACGCAAGTGCCCTCCCCCGATCGGCCCCCGGTCCCGTCCGCCGCGATGCCGCAGCACGCGTACGCCTCTACTGCTTCATACACCGCTCGGTCCGTCCAGGTTCCGCCTCGGACGGGGGCGGTTCCGGTGCGCCACGGAAGGCGCGCACGGCCTCGCCCGGGGCCACCCGCCAAGGTCGCGGTGCCGATGCTGTTGCTGGCGCTGGCCTGTTTCGCGGTGGGGTTCTGGGCACTGAGCCAGGTCTGATCCGGGTACCGGCACAAGTCCGAGAGGCGGCGCGAGCATCGCGGGCGCGACGGCCACCGCAGCCCGCGCGAGAGGCCTCGGCCCAGAAGAATCCCTGCCCCACCCGTCCGCGATCCGGGAGAGAAGCGCTACCCGCCTCGCGATCCGGGCGAGGAGCGCTACCCGCCCCGTGTCGCCCCGTGCTCCCAAGGTGCCGGCGCCGGTGCGGGCAGCTGGGCCGAAGCGGTGTCCGCGTCTTCCGGTGCGGTCCTGACGGTCCGCGCCGCCCTGCGACGCGCGGCCACGGTCCACATCCCGAGCGTCAGCATCAGCAGGCTCCCCGTCCCGATGCCACCCGCGGCGATCAGTTTCATGGTGCCGCTCCGGCCGTCGTCGCCGCTGCCACCGGCGCCTGTGCCGGCCGTCCCGCCCGCCGTACGGTCGTCGGTCGCGTCGTCGGAGTCCCCCGCCGGAACGTCGAAAACGTCTCGGGGGTTCGCCGCCCCCGCGTAAGCGGGCCCAGTCCCCGCCGATCCGGCCACGCGCACCCGCAGGGTCAGCCCGAAGGGCCCCTCGCCGAAGCGGTCGGCGACCTGCGCGGCGAGATGGACCACAAGGTAGTAGGAACCCGCGAACCGCATCCCGCTCACACGGTCGTTGAGGGCGAAGCGGTTCTCGTAGGCGACGGGAGGAAGGGGGTCGAGCGCGGCGGAGCGCTGCCTGCCGTCGTATCCGGCGCCGACGTCGTCGACGAAGCCGCGCACGGGGTTGTAGAGAGACATCGTGAGGGCGGTGCCCACATTGCCGTCGCCGCGGCCCGAACTGCCCAGGTCCGCGGTGGCGTAGAACCGCTGTCCCCAGTCGACCGGCACCTTGTAGAAGCGCGTCTGCCCGGGGCTGATCTCGTCGTCCCAGACTCCCTGCCTCAGAGAGCGGGCCCTGCTGAACCCGGCGCCGCCGCTGCGGTGCTTCGAGGCCCCCGCAAGGGCTTCGGGCGACGCGGAGTTCCAGGCTTCCGGGGCACTCGTCGAGCCGGGAGCCTTCTTCAGACCGGGCTCCGACACGTAGCTGAGCTCCAGGTCCCAGGCACGGGACGAAGAAGGCGCCGTGGCGGCCGGATCCGTCGCCCTCGACGCACCCGACGCTCCTGAGCGTTCGATGACCACGTAGTACGTTCCCGCCGTCCGGCACGCGTACTGCTTGCCGCCCGTTTCGCGGGACGCCCAGGCAGCGATGGGGTGCGGGCTCTGGGTGGCGCCGAAGTGGGCGGTGCCGGAGGAGGAACAGTTGCGGCCGTTGCTGTCCTGCAGGGAGACCTTGAGGCCGTCCGAGTAGGAGACCGTCGCGCCGGGCCGGGGGACGGCGGTGGCGGCGACGTACGCGCTGGAGTCGGCGTCGAGTTCGAGACGGTAGTAGAGCCTGCCGTCCCTGCCCGCGGACCCGATGGAGCTCTTGTACGTGTGGCCAGGCTCGAGTCGTACGGAGTAGGTCGTGTCCGCGGTGCCTTTGACGGTGGTGGCGTCCTCCGCGAAGGAGTACGGCCCCGGCGTACCGTCGGCGGCCGTCCTCGCGTCCTCCGCGATGGTTCGGGCGGCGGCTGGCTCGGAAGCGGCGGCCGGGCCCACGGGCGCGAGGCTCACGCACAGCGCGGCCGCTGCCGCCGTGGCCGTGAGCATCCGGCCGTGCCACGACCTCGCGCACCGGCCCTGGACACGCCCGCCCTCCCTGCGCCGCCCCATCACGCGCCACCCCTCGTCGTAGCCCCCTGGCGCGGACCATCCTGCCCCGTCGGCCACCGCGGCACCCGAGCTATCAGAGGGAGCGGCCGAAAGGCAGCGGCTACAAGGCCATCATTTTGCCCGTGCAACCGATTCGCTTGCTTCCGTGAATCCAAGGGGCTCCGGGAAACACAAAACCCCGACCGCGAGGCGGCCGGGGTCTGCTCCGAGACTGTTGTCGGTACTCACGAACCCGTGGGCACGGAGTCAGTCGCCTCCGTCCACAGATCCTGCTCGGCGCGATCCGCCTGGATCTGGCGGTACACGAGGAGCCCGCCGATGGCGGCCAGTGCGACCAGGAGAAGCTTCTTCACCGCGCGACCTCGTCTTTCGTTGACGTAGGGGACCTCTGGCGCCCGACTATACACACCGACCGATATCGATCGGTGACCTGGATCGGCCCTCAACTGCGGCCCCGCACACAGCAGTAGAACGGGATGCGACCACTCCGATCTCAGGGTGATCACACATCACAGACAGCGACTTTCGAGGGCATCTGCGGACTTTTCCGGCCTCTTGCGGCCATCCGGGTGGTGTTCATCTGAACATCAACGCGCCACGGGCGTTGATCCACCACTTCGCGGCCCGCATACACATCATGAGGAAAGTACGCAAATCGCCCGACCCGAAAGTGAGGGGCCGTGACCCAGAACAAGGTCATGAAGCTGTGGACCGCCGTCATCACCGCCTTCCTGGCGCTGTGCACGACGCTCGGACTCATCACGACCACCGCGGCCGCCGCGGTACCGCAGGCCGGCTCGGCCCGCAACACCGAGACGTCCGTGACGGCCCCGGCGACGGCCCCCTGGGCCTGGGCCTGGTCCTACAGTCGGGCCCTGCCTCCCACGATGAAGCAACGCATCCGCGCCGAGGCACACGGCTCCTCGCCCAGCTGCCGCCACCGCGCACCGGCGGACGACGAGACGACGGATCCCGCTCTCGGCGATCCTGAAGGCCTGGCCGGCCCCGGCGCCTGTTCGGAGCCCGAGGCCCTCTCGGCGCCCGACACGGAGCTCCTGACGCCCCTCACGGCCGTAGTACCGCTCCAGCGCTGAGACGCGCGGGGAGCACCGCACGAGGAGTCGACGTCGGTACAGGCCTGGCGGTGAGTACGGAACCCCGCCCCTGGCTCAGTACCGGTGACTGGCACAGAACGCCGGCCCCGGCACAGTTCGGACGGCCGGCACGGGACCTCGTCCCTGGCCGAGTACGAGTGGCCGGCAGGGACACCCTTCCCTGCAGAGCACGAACCGCACGGGACACCGACACCGTCCCCGGAGCACGGACGGAAAGCACCCGGAATCACCCCCGGCACCTTCCCGAACCTGCGCCCCCTCGCGCCTCCTCCTCGCACACGCGCCCCTTTCGCGTGGTCCTTCATGGGCCCTTCGCGCAACCTTCAACCCCTCACAGACACCCTGACGTAGCGGCGAACTTGCGTACAAAGCACCCAGGGCAAAGGCCCGGCGACTCGGACGAGTCGCCGGGCCTTCGACGTTGCACCGCCGCGAACCGCCCGCAGTGGGCCTTCCGCCGCGCCAGGCATCGCGGACCGGATCCTTCGGCAGGACGCCTGTAGGGCGCGGTGAAGGCGTGCGTCACGAGCGCCCGCGGGCACGAGCCTCGGCGCCTTCACCTGCTCCGGCGGCCGAACGCCCGCCCCCGCGCACCGTCCGAACCCGGCATCCGGGATGCGCGATCCCCGCGAACAGGATCCGCCACATGGACGGCCCCGTCCGGCTTCACGCGTTCCCGGGGATCGTCATCGTGGCAGCGGATCCCGCCGGACCGTTCACGGCCGGCCAAGGCACCCGCACCTCGGAATGGCCACCGCGCGGGAAACGCAAAGACCCCCAACCGGAATCGGTTGGGGGTCTTCATGCTGTGGGGCTAACAGGATTTGAACCTGTGGCCTCATCCTTATCAGGGATGCGCTCTAACCAACTGAGCTATAGCCCCGCCGCGCTTTGCGGTGTGTGTCCCGCGCGCTGACCTCTGAAGATTAGCGCACGACGCGGCCAGTCCCAAAATCGATAGTCAGAGGCCGTTTGAGCGGGCGCTCACTCGTCCTCGGCGAGCGTCAGCTCGACGCCGCCGACGAAGCCGGCGGAGAGGTTGTAGATGAACGCTCCGAGCGTCGCCAGAGCGGTCGCGAGGACCACGTCGATGACCGCGATGACCGACGTGAACATCAGGACGTGCGGGAGCGAGAGGAACGACTGCAGGTCGAAACCGTTCGACTCGTTCGAGCCCGTCGCCTCGGAGATCGTGCCGCCGACGGTCGAGAAGACGCCCATCGCGTCCATGACCATCCACAGCACCGCGGCCGCCACGATCGTGCAGATGCCGAGCGCGATGGAGAGCAGGAAACTGACCTTCATCACCGACCACGGGTCGGCCTTGGCCACCCGCAGCCGCGCCTTGCGCGTGCGCGGCGTCGTCCGCGCACCGGTGCGCGGTCGGCGGACCGCGCCCGACGGCGGCTGCGCCGGATACGCCTGCGGCGGGTGGTACGGCTGCGCGGGCTGCTGTCCCGGCCGCTCGCCGGGCAACGGCGATGCCGGCGCCGCCGGGCCCGCCGACGGCGCGCTCGGTGCCGCGGGCGCCCCGACCGGGGCCGCCTGCCCGCCCGCGTACTGCTGGGCCTGCTGGCCTCGGGTGTCCGTCACAGTTCCCCCCTGGGATCCATGAGAATCATGGGAGTCAGTCTCATCCATGGCGGTGCCACGGCCGCCGTCCGTTTCCGTACCGGTCGATCCGGCGCCCGTGGCTCCGCTCACGACGACTCACTCCTCGCGCTACTCGGCCGAGGACGACTCGCCCTCTTCCGTACCGATGGCCTCGACGCCTTCGGCGGTCTCATCCACGACGTCCACGCCGTCGACTTCCTCCGCCTCACGACCGGCCTCGGCGTTACGAGCGATGCCGACCACGGCATCGCGCTTGCCCAGGTTGATCAGTTGGACGCCCATGGTGTCACGGCCCGTCTCCCTGACCTCGTTGACTCGCGTACGAATCACACCACCGGACAGTGTGATGGCGAGGATCTCATCGGTCTCCTCGACCACCAGCGCGCCGACGAGAGAACCGCGGTCCTCGACGATCTTGGCGGCCTTGATACCGAGGCCGCCGCGACCCTGGACGCGGTACTCGTCGACGGCGGTCCGCTTCGCGTACCCACCGTCTGTGGCAGTGAACACGAACGTACCGGGTCGAACAACATTCATCGAGAGCAGCTCGTCGCTCCCGCGGAAGCTCATGCCCTTGACGCCCGAGGTCGCACGGCCCATCGGTCGCAAAGCGTCATCCGTCGCGGTGAACCTGATCGACTGCGCCTTCTTGCTGATCAGGAGCAGATCGTCCTCGGCGGATACGAGTTCGGCTCCGATCAGTTCGTCGTCGGATCCGTCCTCCGTCTCACGAAGGTTGATCGCGATGACGCCGCCCGCGCGGGGCGAATCGTAATCCTTGAGCGGTGTCTTCTTGACCAGTCCGCCCTTGGTGGCCAGCACCAGATAGGGCGCCGCCTCGTAGTCGCGGATCGCGAGGATCTCGGCGATCGCCTCGTCCGGCTGGAAGGCCAGCAGGTTGGCGACGTGCTGGCCGCGCGCGTCCCGGCCGGCGTCCGGCAGCTCGTACGCCTTGGCGCGGTAGACGCGGCCCTTGTTGGTGAAGAACAGCAGCCAGTGGTGCGTCGTCGACACGAAGAAGTGGTCGACGATGTCGTCCTGCTTCAGCTTCGTGCCGCGGACGCCCTTGCCGCCCCGCTTCTGCGAGCGGTAGTCCTCCGTCTTGGTGCGCTTGATGTAGCCGCCGCGCGTGATGGTGACGACGATGTCCTCTTCGGCGATCAGGTCCTCGATGGACATGTCACCGTCGAAGGGCACCAGCTTGGAGCGGCGGTCGTCGCCGAACTTCTCGACGATCGCGGCGAGCTCCTCGCTGATGATGCCGCGCTGGCGCACCGGCGAGGCGAGGATCTCGTTGTACTCGCGGATCTTGGCCTGGAGCTCGTCGTGCTCCTGGATGATCTTCTGGCGCTCCAGGGCGGCCAGTCGGCGCAGCTGCATCTCGAGGATCGCGTTGGCCTGGATCTCGTCGATCTCCAGGAGGCCCATCAGGCCCTCTCGCGCGATCTCCACGGTGTCACTGCGCCGGATGAGCGCGATGACCTCGTCGATGGCGTCCAGCGCCTTCAGGAGGCCGCGCAGGATGTGCGCACGCTCCTCGGCCTTGCGCAGCCGGAACTTCGTACGGCGGACGATGACCTCGATCTGGTGCGTCACCCAGTGGCGGATGAACGCGTCCAGGGAGAGGGTGCGCGGCACACCGTCGACGAGCGCCAGCATGTTCGCGCCGAAGTTCGTCTGCAGGTCGGTGTGCTTGTAGAGGTTGTTCAGGACGACCTTGGCTACGGCGTCCCGCTTGAGCACGATCACGAGCCGCTGGCCGGTACGGGAGCTGGTCTCGTCCCGTACGTCCGCGATGCCGCCGACCTTGCCGTCCTTGACCAGGTCGGCGATCTTCTGGGCGAGGTTGTCGGGGTTGACCTGGTACGGGAGTTCGGTGACCACCAGGCACTGGCGGTTCTGGATCTCCTCGACGTCGACGACCGCGCGCATCGTGATGGAGCCACGGCCCGTGCGGTACGCCTCCTCGATGCCCTTGCGGCCCACCACCAGTGCGCCACTCGGGAAATCGGGGCCCTTGATGCGCTCGATCAGGGCGTCCAGAAGCTCCTCGTGGGAGGCCTCGGGGTTCTCCAGGTACCACTGGGCGCCGGCCGCGACCTCGCGCAGGTTGTGCGGCGGGATGTTGGTGGCCATACCGACCGCGATGCCCGCCGAACCGTTGATCAGCAGGTTCGGGAACCGGGCCGGCAGGACCGTCGGCTCCTGGTTGCGGCCGTCGTAGTTGTCCGTGAAATCGACGGTCTCCTCGTCGATGTCGCGGACCATCTCCATGGACAGCGGCTTCAGCTTGCACTCGGTGTACCGCATGGCGGCGGCCGGGTCGTTGCCGGGAGAGCCGAAGTTGCCGTTGGAGTCCACCAGCGGCATCCGCATCGACCACGGCTGCGCGAGGCGGACCAGCGCGTCGTAGATCGAGGAGTCGCCGTGCGGGTGGTAGGTGCCCATGACGTCGCCGACGACGCGGGCACACTTGTAGAAGCCCTTCTCGGGCCGGTAGCCGCCGTCGTACATGGCGTACAGGACGCGGCGGTGGACGGGCTTGAGACCGTCCCGTACATCGGGCAGCGCACGCGACACGATGACGGACATCGCGTAGTCGAGGTACGAGCGCTGCATCTCGGTCTCGAGCCCGACGGGCTCGATGCGCATGGCGATGTCGCCCGCTTCAGGGTTGATCGGCGTGTTCTCGTCGGTCATTGCTGGTGAAGATCCTTTCTGACGCGGTCAGCTGAGACCGACTCAGATGTCGAGGAAGCGGACGTCCTTGGCATTGCGCTGGATGAACGCGCGGCGCGCCTCGACGTCCTCGCCCATGAGGACCGAGAACAGGTCGTCGGCCTGGGCGGCGTCGTCGAGCGTGACCTGGCCGAGCACGCGGTGCTCCTGGTCCATGGTCGTGATGCGCAGTTCCTCGGCGTTCATCTCACCGAGACCCTTGAAGCGCTGGATCGAGTCCTCACGGACGCGCTTGCCCGCCTGACGGCCGAGCTCGATCAGCGCGTCGCGCTCGCGGTCCGAGTACGCGTACTCGAAGTCGTCCCGGCCCCACTTGATCTTGTACAGCGGCGGGCGGGACAGGAAGACGTGCCCGGCCTCGACCAGCGGCCGCATGAAGCGGAACAGGAAGGTCAGCAGCAGAGTGTTGATGTGCTGGCCGTCGACGTCGGCGTCCGCCATCAGAATGATCTTGTGATAGCGGAGCTTCTCGATGTCGAAGTCCTCGTGGACTCCGGTGCCGAAGGCGGAGATCAGTGCCTGGATCTCCTGGTTCTGCAGGATCTTGTCGATCCGCGCCTTCTCGACGTTGAGGATCTTTCCTCGGATCGGGAGGATCGCCTGGTACTGCGGGTTGCGGCCGGACTTGGCCGAGCCGCCGGCGGAGTCACCCTCGACGATGAAGATCTCGCACTTGATGGGGTCGTTCGACTGGCAGTCGGAGAGCTTGCCCGGCAGGGACGCCGACTCCAGAAGACCCTTGCGGCGGGTGAGGTCACGCGCCTTGCGGGCCGCCACGCGCGCGGTGGCCGCCTGGATGGACTTGCGGATGATGTCCGCGGCCTCGACCGGGTTGCGGTCCAGCCAGTCGTTGAGGTGCTCGTAGACCGCCTTCTGGACGAAGGTCTTCGCCTCCGTGTTGCCCAGCTTGGTCTTGGTCTGGCCCTCGAACTGAGGCTCGCTCAGCTTGACCGAGATGATCGCGGTCAGACCCTCGCGGATGTCGTCACCCGTGAGGTTGTCGTCCTTCTCGCGAAGCAGCTTCTTGTCGCGCGCGTACTTGTTGATGAGCGAGGTCAGCGCCGCACGGAAGCCTTCCTCGTGCGTACCGCCCTCGTGGGTGTGGATGATGTTGGCGAAGGAGTACACGCCCTCGCTGTAGCCGCTGTTCCACTGCATCGCGACCTCGAGGGACAGGCTCTTGTCCTTGTCCTCGGCTTCGAGGTCGATGACGGTGGGGTGCACCGCTTCTCCCTTGCGGGAGTTGAGGTACTTCACGAAGTCGACGATGCCGCCTTCGTAGTGGTACGTGACGGTCTTGACTTCGTCCTTCTCGTCGGCGCCCGCCTCGTCCGCCCCGGCGACGGCCTTCGCCGAATCGCGCTCATCAGTGAGTTTGATCGTCAAACCCTTGTTGAGGAACGCCATCTCCTGGAATCGCCGCGAGAGCGTCTCGAAGGAGTACTCCGTGGTCTCGAAGATGTCCGCGTCGGCCCAGAAGGTGACCGACGTGCCTGTCTCGTCCGTGGCCTCGTGCTGGACCAGCGGGGCGGTCGGTACGCCCATCTTGTAGTCCTGCGTGTGGCGGTGGCCGTCCGTCTTGACCTCGACGGAGACCTTGCTCGACAGGGCGTTCACGACGGAGACGCCGACGCCGTGCAGACCACCGGAGACCGCGTAGCCGCCGCCGCCGAACTTGCCGCCCGCGTGCAGGACGGTCAGCACGACCTCGAGGGCCGGCTTGCCCTCGGACGCGACGATGCCCACCGGAATGCCGCGGCCGTTGTCGACGACGCGCACGCCGCCGTCCGGGAGGATCGTGATCTCGATCGTGTCCGCGTGGCCGGCCAGCGCCTCGTCGACCGAGTTGTCCACCACCTCGTACACGAGGTGGTGGAGTCCACGCTCACCGGTCGAACCGATGTACATGCCGGGTCGCTTGCGGACCGCGTCCAGACCCTCGAGGACGGTGATGGCACTGGCGTCGTACGAGGCTGTGACCTCGCCGTTTGCGCCGACGTCGGTGGACAGGATGTTCTCGTTGGGGTTGCCGGAATCGGCCACGAAGCGCCCTTTCTGGCACAGCACAAGCCAAACTCCCGGCGGGTGGCCGGAGCGGCTGCGGCGTGTTGCGTTGGTAAGCCTTGGTCAGCGTTGCTCGGTGCGTCCCACAAGTGGGGCGGGATTAGCTTCCAGTCTACCGGTAGCGCCGACAGTGATGGGGGTTTGCCGGTACCTGAGTCCGCATGTGCCGCCCTGAAGAGGTCTCGCCCGACTCCCCATATGCGGACCCGGCCCCAAAGAGGCTCACAGCGGCACTCAGCGCTTCCGGGTGTCAACCCTTGGCTACTGACGAGTCAGGTCGATGTCCGCCACCGTGAGCGGTTGCTCGCGGTGGCCGACCGGAGCCCGGTGCAAAGGCTCCTGCCGGACGGCCGCAGCGGACTCGGGCCAGGACGTGATCGGCCTCTGACCAGGGAAGATCGACGGGTCACCGCATCAGCGAGCAGGGGCGGCCGGGAGGCCGGGAGGGCCTTGGGCGTCCGCGCGGCGGACCCGAGAGAACAGCGAGTCACCCACGAACGGGGGCGGCGCGGGGCTCGAGGGCGCTGCGAACAGCCGTCGCCTCGTCCGTGGGTCGGCGGCGCGCACCGCGATCTTCGGCGCGACGCGGCCCGATGCGGCGGCGGGCGACTGCCCGAACATGTTCACCAACGGCTGGATTTCGCGGCCGGGCGCGGTCACGATCACCGGGCTCGACGGCCCGGCGGTCACTGGGGTCGGCGGCCGGCACCCCGGTGGGTCCGCCGCCCGACCCGTCGTATGCCGGTCACCCGTAGGTGTCGCCGGGGCCCGTGCTGCCCGGAGCGCGCAGGGGCCCGAAGCGGCGTGGGGGGCCCGCGGGGCCCTGGACCTTGATCAGGCGCACCGTGCCGTGACCGAGGTCCTGGTTCAGCCGTGCGACCAGCTGAGGTGCCAGCAGGCGCAGCTGGGTCGCCCAGGCGGTCGAGTCGCACTGCACCGTCAGCACCCGCTCGGCCGGGTCGTCGTCGTAGCGCAGCGGAACGCAGTGCTTGGCCAGGTCGTCCCCGACGATCTGCGGCCAGCGGCCCATCACACCGCCCACCGCGGCCGGGGTCTCCCAGCCGCGCTCGGTGAGCAGCCGGTTGATGGCGGCACCGAGCGCCATGGGGTCACGGCGGTCGGCACCCGAACCGGAGCGCAGGCCGCCGCCGCGCCGTGCCTGCTTCTTCTGCTGGGCCGCGTCCCCGCGCGCGCGTGCCTGCTCCTTGGCGGCGCGCAGCGCCACCCGCGCGAGGTCGACGCCGGAGGGCTCGGGGGTCTTCTTCAGGGGTGCGGCGCCGGAGGTGCCCTCCGCACCGGGTCCCGGTGTGTTCTCCGTCATACGCGCTCCACCGTGCCGTCGGACACGGAGTACCGCGCCCCGGTCAGAACATCCGGTACGTCGTCGTCCACGGCGGCCGTCACGAGCACCTGCTCGCCGGGCGCGACGAGCTCCGCGAGGCGCTCCCGCCTGCGGCTGTCGAGTTCCGCGAAGACGTCGTCGAGGACCAGCACCGGCTCGTTGCCCTCGGCCCTGAGCAGGTCGTACGAGGCCAGGCGCAGTGCCAGCGCGTACGACCAGGACTCGCCGTGGGAGGCGTATCCCTTGGCGGGCAGCTGACCGAGCTTGAGGACCAGATCGTCCCGATGGGGTCCTACGAGGGTCACGCCGCGCTCGATCTCGGGCTTGCGGGCCTCTTCCAGGGCGGTCATCAGCTGTGCGTAGAGCTCCTCGCGCGCGTGGCCGGTGATGCCGGGCGAGGACGCCTTGTACTCCAGGGCGATGGGCCCGCCGCCGGGCGCCAGCTGCTCGTAGGCCTTGTCGGCCAGCGGCTGGATCGCGGCGACCAGTTCGAGGCGCTGGGCCAGCAGTTCGGCGCCCACGCGCGCGAGGTGCTGGTCCCACACGTCGAGCGTGGACAGGTCCATGGTGCGGCCGCCGTGCCGGCGCGCCAGGGCGGCCGACTTCAGGAGCGTGTTGCGCTGCTTGAGGACCCGGTCGTAGTCGGAGCGGACGCCCGCCATGCGCGGGGAGCGGGCGGTGATCATCTCGTCCAGGAAGCGGCGCCGCTCTCCGGGGTCGCCCTTGATGAGGGCGAGGTCCTCGGGCGCGAACAGGACGGTTCGTACGATGCCGAGTACGTCACGGGGCCTGACCTGCGACGACCTGTTGATGCGGGCGCGGTTGGCCTTGCCGGGGTTCAGCTCCAGCTCGATGAGCTGCTGGCGCTCGCCCTGGCGGACATTGGCCCGGATGATCGCCCGGTCGGCGCCCATGCGGACGAGCGGCGCGTCGGAGGAGACGCGGTGGCTGCCGAGGGTGGCGAGATAGCCGACGGCCTCGACCAGGTTCGTCTTGCCCTGTCCGTTGGGGCCCACGAACGCGGTGACGCCCGGGTCTAGCGGAACCTCGACCCGGGCGTACGAGCGGTAGTCGGCCAGCGACAGATGCGTGACGTGCATGGTCGTTCGCCGACCTCCCCCAGCGTGGTGTTCCGGTTCTCCCCGGGGTCCGGGTGGGCCCCGGTCCTCAGGTTTTTCCCCGGCTGTGGACAACCGGGTCACCCCGGGTGTGGAGAACCCGGGGCGTCGATCAGGCCTTCTCGACGGCGTGGCCGCCGAACTGGTTGCGCAGCGCCGCGATCATCTTCATCTGCGGCGAGTCGTCCTGCCGCGAGGCGAAGCGGGCGAAGAGCGACGCGGTGATCGCGGGAAGCGGCACCGCGTGGTCGATGGCGGCCTCCACGGTCCACCGGCCCTCGCCGGAGTCCTGTGCGAAGCCCTTGAGCTTCTCCAGGTGCTCGTCCTCGTCCAGCGCGTTGACGGCGAGGTCGAGCAGCCAGGAGCGGATGACCGTGCCTTCCTGCCAGGAACGGAAGACCTCCCGCACATCCGTGACGGAGTCGGCCTTCTCGAGCAGCTCCCAGCCCTCGGCGTAGGCCTGCATCATGGCGTACTCGATGCCGTTGTGGACCATCTTCGCGAAGTGGCCCGCGCCGACCTTGCCGGCGTGCACCGCTCCGAAGTCGCCCTCGGGCTTGAGCGCGTCGAAGATCGGCTGCACCTGGGCAACGTGCTCGGCATGGCCGCCGTACATCAGCGCGTAGCCGTTCTCCAGGCCCCAGACACCGCCGGAGACGCCGCAGTCGACGAATCCGATGCCCTTGATGCCCAGCTCGACGGCGTGCTTCTCGTCGTCCGTCCAGCGCGAGTTGCCGCCGTCCACGACGACGTCGCCCGGCTCCAGCAGGGCGGCCAGCTCGTCGACGGTGGACTGGGTCGCGGCGCCCGCGGGGACCATGACCCACACCACGCGCGGGCCCTTGAGCTTGCCCACAAGTTCTTCGAGGCTGTGGACATCGGCGAGGTCCGGGTTGCGGTCGTATCCGATGACGGTGTGACCTGCGCGGCGGATCCGCTCGCGCATGTTGCCGCCCATCTTGCCGAGGCCGACGAGACCGAGCTCCATCAGTTGTTCCTTAGGGGTTGCGACGTGGCGTGAGGGCACTCTCGTACCTGGGTCCGAGCCTAGACCTGGGGGTACCACCCACGCCTTTCGGGCACCGGGGGAACTCACGCACATCTGTGGGCATAGCCGCTCAGACGTATGCCCGCCCACGGTGCAGCCCGCCGGGCCCTGGGGACCGGCGGGCTCCGGGGGTCAGCCCGACAGGCGCACCGGCATGATCAGGTACTTGTAGGCCTCGTCCGCCTCGGCGTCCAGAGCGGGCCTGCCGCTCAGCAGCGCGGGCTTCGTGGACGTCGTGAAGGAGAGCTGGGCCACCGGCGAGTCGATGGCGCTCAGGCCGTCGAGCAGGAACGTCGGGTTGAAGGCGATCGAGACGTCGTCACCCTCCAGCTGGGCGTCGACCCTTTCCACAGCCTGTGCGTCGTCGCTGGAGCCGGCCTCCAGGATCAGCACGCCCTGCTCGAAGCTCAGGCGCACCGGGGTGTTCCGCTCGGCGACCAGGGCCACACGCTTGACGGCCTCCACGAAGGGGGCGGTCTCGATGACGGCGATGGAGTTGAACTCCGTCGGGAACAGCGAGCGGTACTTCGGGAGGTCGCCTTCGAGCAGACGGGTGGTCGTACGCCGCCCGGCGCCCTCGAAGCCGATCAGGCCCTCGCCCGCACCGGAGCCGGACAGCGCCAGGATCACGCTGTCGCCGCTCGTGAGGGCCTTGGCGGTGTCCAGGAGCGTCTTGGCGGGCACCAGGGCGACCGCGGACGCCTCGGGGTTCTCGGGCTTCCACAGGAACTCGCGGACCGCGAAGCGGTAGCGGTCGGTGGACGCCAGGGTGACCGTGTCGCCCTCGATCTCGATGCGCACACCGGTGAGCACCGGGAGCGTGTCGTCGCGTCCGGCCGCGATGGCCACCTGGGCGGCGGCCGAGGCGAAGACCTCACCGGGGACGGTGCCGGTCGCCGACGGCATCTGCGGCAGGGCCGGGTACTCCTCCACAGGCAGGGTGTGGAGTGTGAACCGCGAGGAGCCGCAGACCACGGTCGCCCGTACACCGTCTGTGGAAATCTCCACCGGCCGGTTGGGAAGTGCGCGGCAGATGTCCGCGAGGAGGCGGCCGGACACGAGGACCGTGCCCTCCTCGTCGATCTCCGCGTCCACGGAGACCCTCGCCGAGACCTCGTAGTCGAAGCTGGAGAGGCTCAGGGCGCCCTCCTCGGCCTTCAGGAGCAAGCCGGCGAGCACAGGCGCCGGCGGACGGGCCGGGAGGCTGCGTGCCGCCCAGGCCACTGCCTCCGCGAGTACGTCGCGTTCCACCCGGATCTTCACCGTTGCCGCCTCCGTCTGTTGCCGGCGCTGTCGCCCTGCTGGCCTTCGTCGTCTGTCTCGGTGTCGCTAGGTCCTGTGAGGGGAAGGACACCGGGGACCAGTCTGACGCACCGCGCTGACAGTCGGTGCCCCTCGGGGTCAAGTCGTGCCGAGCGGCACCTGAGCCTCCGAGAGCGAGTTGTGCACAGCCCCGTCTTCGAAACGTTTCCCAGACTCTCTCTAGTTGGTCTTAGTAGTAGGGCCTGTGGAAACCGTGGATAACCCCGTTTTCGCAGCTCAGAGGCGTTTTTTTGTCCACCGACCCTGTGGGCGGAGACGGTGGACAACCGGGGTTCTCTGTGGACGGCGAAAAGTTCTGCACACTCGATGCACAGGCTGAGGCCACTTCTCCCCAGCGCCGTCCCCAGCTTTACCCCCGTTCCCCACAGCCCAACCTGGCACCTTGGTGTGACGCCTTTCACTCGACGCGGTGAGACGGCGCGTTGGGTTGCCGAACAGTGGACAGAGGTGTGGAGAAGCTCTGGATCACTGGGGACAACCGGCTCCGGCCTGTGGGTCACCGGTGGACAACTTCGTGCACACCCTGTGGATCTTTCCTTCGTCCACAGTCTGTGGAGAATCTTCATCCACGAATCCACAGGCGGTTGACCTGGTCTGATGGTCTTTCAACAGTGCTGCCTGTGGACACGATCTGGACAACTTCCCAGTCCCCAGGATGTGGACGCCAGAAAGTCACCACATCTGTGGAGAGTGGCCGTAACCAAGCCCGGATTCGAACAGCAGGTGTCGGACCGGTAGCGGTGAAAACGGCGCGGGAGCCCTCGGAACGGGTGCCTGACCCCCTCGGGGAGCGCCTCTGAACCCCTCCGAGGGGGTCTTCGAACCTCTCGGAGCGCGCGGCTGAGCCGTTTTGAGCGCAGGCACGGACTTCTCGGAGAGTCCGGGCCTGCCCGCTCCGAATGCCGTCCTGGGCCCCTCTATGCGCGTGCGGGACCCCTCGATGCGCGGGTGCCGGGGCGGGAACGCCGAAGGGCGCCCCGGGACGATGTCCGGGGCGCCCTTCGGCTTGTACAGCCGTTGCATCTCTGACCGAGTTTGCCGTCCGTGCTGCCGGCGCAGGCCTTGGTCAGCCGTTCTTGATGCGGTTCGTGAGCTCGGTGACCTGGTTGTAGATGGAGCGGCGCTCGGCCATCAGCGCGCGGATCTTGCGGTCGGCGTGCATCACGGTCGTATGGTCGCGGCCGCCGAACTGCGCGCCGATCTTCGGGAGTGACAGATCGGTGAGCTCACGGCACAGGTACATGGCGATCTGCCGTGCCGTCACCAGGACGCGGCTGCGCGAGGACCCGCACAGGTCGTCCACCGTGAGCCCGAAGTAGTCGGCGGTGGCCGCCATGATCGCGGTCGCGGTGATCTCGGGTGCCGAGTCCTCGCCGCCGGGGATCAGGTCCTTGAGGACGATCTCCGTCAGACCGAGGTCCACCGGCTGCCGGTTGAGCGACGCGAACGCCGTCACCCGGATCAGCGCGCCCTCCAGCTCGCGGATGTTGCGCGAGATCCGGGACGCGATGAACTCCAGCACCTCCGGCGGGGCGTTGAGCTGCTCCTGCACCGCCTTCTTGCGAAGGATGGCGATACGGGTCTCCAGCTCGGGCGGCTGGACGTCGGTGATCAGCCCCCACTCGAAGCGATTGCGCAGCCGGTCCTCCAGGGTGACCAGCTGCTTGGGCGGCCGGTCGCTGGAAAGCACGATCTGCTTGTTTGCGTTGTGCAGCGTGTTGAAGGTGTGGAAGAACTCCTCCTGCGTCGACTCCTTGTCCGCGAGGAACTGGATGTCGTCGACGAGCAGGATGTCCATCTCCCGGTACCGCTTGCGGAAGCTGTCGCCCTTGCCGTCGCGGATGGAGTTGATGAACTCGTTGGTGAACTCCTCCGAGCTCACGTACCGCACCCGCGTGCCCGGGTAGAGGCTGCGCGCGTAGTGCCCGATCGCGTGCAGCAGGTGCGTCTTGCCGAGTCCCGACTCCCCATAGATGAAGAGGGGGTTGTACGCCTTCGCCGGAGCCTCGGCGACGGCCACGGCGGCGGCGTGCGCGAAGCGGTTCGAGGCACCGATCACGAACGTGTCGAAGAGGTACTTCGGGTTCAGCCGTGCGGTGGGCTCGCCCGGACCCGACGCCGGCGCGGGCTGCGCGGCCTTCGCCCCGGGGGCGCCGCCCGCGGACGGGCCGCCCCGGCGCACCTGACCGCTGCCGGACGGGTCCTGAAGATCGCGGCGGTCGGGACGCTGGTCGTAGTCCCCGCGCGACTGGTCGTAGTCCTGGCGCTGCTGCTCGTAGGGCGAGCGGTCCATCGGCTGCGGCCGGTAGTCCTGCGGAGGCGAGGCGTAGGGGTCCCGCTCCGGGAAGCCGAGCCGCTGCTGCTGCCAGCCGTAGTCGTCCTGGGAGTGGCGCGGCCAGGCCCCGGGCTCCGGGCGCTGGTAGTCCGGGTACGCGGGACGGGCGGTGGGCAGCTGGTCGCCCGGGGCACCGGGAAGGGGTTCGGAGCGGCCGCCGCGGTGGTCGTCGGCGCGGTGGCGGCCGTACCCCTCGTATCCCTCGCGTCGCTGGGGGTCGTAGGGGCTGCGGTCGTCGCGCGCCTGCGGCTCGTACGTGCCCCGGTCGTCGCGTCCCTGCCCGCCTCCGTCGTAGCCGCCGCGGTTGTCACGGCCGTCACGGCCTTGACCGTCGTACGCGTTCCGGTCGTCCCGTCCCTGCCCGTCGTACGCGTTCCGGTCGTCGCGGCTCTGTCCGCCCTCGTACGTGCCGCGGTCGTCGCGTCCCTGTCCACTGCCGTCGTAGGCGTTGCGGTCGTCGGGGCTCTGGTTCTCGTAGGACTCACGGCCCTGGCCGGCTCCGCTGGAGAGCTCGGGCTCCTCGTAGCGGGGCGGCGCGGGGGCGGAGGGCTCGCCGGCGGAGTCGTCGACGGTGATGGCGATACGGATGGGGCGCCCGCACTCGCGGCTCAGCGTCTCGCTGACGATCGGCGCGAGCCTGCCCTCCAGTACGTTCTTCGCGAATTCGTTCGGGACGGCGAGCAGGGCGGTGTCCGCGACCAGCGCCAGGGGCTGGCAGCGTTTGATCCAGTGCTCGTCCTTCGCCTCGACACCCTGCCCGCGGCCCTCGCCGAGAAGTTGTTCCAGTACGCGTGGCCACACTGCGGCAAGATCGGCAGGTACGTCAGCCACAGGGCACGCTCTCTCACGGGTCCCACGAACGTGTGGTTCTGGGAACAGGGTCGGTAAGTCAGTCGGGTGGGGCGGGGGGAACAAAACCGCTGGGGCGGTGGGAAGGGAACGAATCGGGGTCCAGCCACGGTAGTCAGGGCGACGGGTGCGGTTCAAGTTGTTGTCCCCAGCCTGTGGATAGTGTCTCCTGGGAGGGACTGGTTTGACCGGATGGCGTAGCCGCGCGTACCGTAACCAGGTCGAGTTGTCGATGGCTGCTGCCGCCTGCCTCCGATGGGCACAGATCGCGAAGAGTGATCGGGAAGCGGTGCACTCGGGCGTAATGCGAGTTTCCTCGTGGGCGCACGGTGACAGCCAGGACGGCACCCCGCCACCACCGATTCTTTCTGGAGCCCCCTAGTGAGCAAGCGCACCTTCCAGCCGAACAACCGTCGTCGCGCCAAGACCCACGGCTTCCGCCTGCGGATGCGCACCCGTGCCGGCCGCGCGATTCTCGCGAACCGCCGTGGCAAGGGTCGCGCCAGCCTGTCCGCCTGATTACTTACAGGTCATGATCTCGTGCTGCCTACCGAGCATCGGCTGAGGCGGCGCGAAGACTTCGCGACCGCGGTACGCCGAGGACGCCGGGCCGGACGCCCGCTTCTCGTCGTCCATCTACGTAGCGGTGCACCGGACCCGCACGCGCCTGGGGAGAGCGCTCCCTCGACGCGTGCGGGTTTCGTCGTGAGCAAAGCCGTGGGCGGAGCGGTCATTCGCAACAAGGTGAAGCGCAGGCTTCGCCATCTGATGCGGGACCGAGTCACCCTGTTGCCCCCCGGTAGCCTGGTAGTCGTACGAGCGCTGCCCGGTGCGGGCGACGCCGACCATGAACAGCTGGCCCGAGACCTGGATGCCGCCCTGCAGCGGCTGCTGGGAGGGGGCGCGCGATGAAGTACCCACTGCTTGCTCTCATCAAGCTGTACCAGTGGACGATCAGCCCGTTGCTCGGGCCGGTCTGCAAGTACTACCCGTCGTGCTCCCGTTACGGCTACACAGCCATCGACCGGCACGGTGCGATCAAGGGAACGGCACTCACCGCCTGGCGCATCCTCCGGTGCAATCCGTGGTCGCTGGGCGGTGTGGACCATGTTCCGCAACGCAAGCGTCCGCGGTGGCACGAATTGCTGCGTAACGCCTGGCGTGCACGCAAGGGCGGGACCTCCGCCGCCGAACCGGCCACCGGGGAGACCACTGCCCCGGGCCCGGCCGCCGAGACCCCGTCCCATGCTCAAGGAGCCTGATTAGTGGACACGATTGCCGGCCTTTTCAGCTTCATCACGACACCCGTTTCCTGGGTCATCGTCCAGTTCCACGCTGTGTACGGGAAGATCTTCGGTCCCGATACGGGCTGGGCCTGGGGCTTGTCCATCGTGTCCCTGGTGATCCTGATCCGTATCTGCCTGATCCCGCTCTTTGTGAAGCAGATCAAGGCCACTCGGGCCATGCAGACGCTGCAGCCCGAGATGAAGAAGATCCAGGAGCGCTACAAGAACGACAAGCAGCGCCAGTCCGAAGAGATGATGAAGCTGTACAAGGAGACGGGTACCAACCCGCTCTCCTCGTGCCTTCCCATCCTGGCGCAGTCGCCGTTCTTCTTCGCCCTGTACCACGTGCTCAACGCCATCGCGACGGGCAAGACGATCGGCGTCATCAACGACGATCTGCTCGCCAGCGCCCGTGACGCCCACATCTTCGGTGCCCCGCTCGCGGCGAAGTTCACGGACAGCGCCGAGACGGTCACCGCGCTCGGTGCCACGCTGACCGATGTCCGTGTCGTCACCGCGATCATGATCGTGATGATGTCGGCTTCGCAGTTCTACACCCAGCGTCAGCTGATGACGAAGAACGTCGACACCACGGTGAAGACGCCCTTCATGCAGCAGCAGAAGATGCTGATGTACGTCTTCCCGGTCATGTTCGCCGTCTTCGGCATCAACTTCCCGGTCGGTGTCCTCGTCTACTGGCTGACCACCAACGTGTGGACCATGGGTCAGCAGATGTACGTCATCCGCAACAACCCGACCCCGGGCTCGAAGGCTCAGGCCGCTTACCTGGAGCGCCTGCAGAAGCACGTCACGCAGCACGGCAAGACGCGCCGCCGCAGCGAGAAGGCCATCGTCAAGGCCATCGTCGCCAAGGGCCGCGACCGCAACGAGTTCGAGCGCAAGTTCATCAACGGCCTGACTAAGGCGGGCCTCGTGGCCCAGCCGGACGGGCTCGTGGTGAAGGGCGAGAGCACGACGGTCGTCGAGGCCGAGGACGGCACCACGACCACCGCGGCCGCCGCTCACAAGCGTCAGCAGCCGAAGCGGCAGTCGAAGTCGCAGCGCCAGTCGGGCACGACGGCGACCGGCGCGGCCAAGCCGGCGGACGAGTCCGAGCCGAAGACCTCGCTGACCAAGTCCGACGAGCCGCAGGACGCCAAGCCCTCCGCCGCACAGCCGGCCACCGGAAGCGGGAGCAAGCCCGGCGCCGGTACCCGCAGCAAGGCCCAGTCCGGACAGCGCAAGGGTCCACAGCGGCCCAAGTCCCCGTCCAAGAAGTAAGAAGGAGTCCATCCCGTGACGGAAGGCACCACCTCCGCCGCCGCTGAGGGCGACACCCTGACCCGCCTGGAGCAGGAAGGCGAGATCGCGGCGGACTACCTCGAAGGTCTGCTCGACATCGCCGACCTCGACGGCGACATCGACATGGACGTAGAGGCCGACCGCGCCGCTGTCTCGATCATCAGCGACTCTGGCGGCCGCGACCTGCAGAAGCTGGTCGGCCGGGACGGCGAGGTGCTGGAGGCGCTCCAGGAGCTCACGCGCTTGGCCGTGCACCGGGAGACCGGGGACCGCAGCCGGCTGATGCTGGACATCGCGGGCTTCCGCGCCAAGAAGCGCGAGGAGCTCTCCGAGCTGGGTGCCAAGGCCGCCGCCGAGGTCAAGAGCTCCGGTGAGCCCGTGAAGATGGACCCGATGACGCCCTTCGAGCGCAAGGTGGTCCACGACGCGGTCAAGGCCGCGGGCCTGCGCAGTGAGTCCGAGGGCGAGGAGCCGCAGCGCTTCGTCGTCGTGCTCCCCGCCTGATCGGTACGTACGTTCCTTCGGCCCCGTCTGTTGCGCAGGCGGGGCCGAACTTTGTCAGCCTGGTAGTCCCCACAGCTGTGGTCCCCGACCTCGATCACTGGCCGCGGTTCCCGAACCCTCCCTCGGTCCTCGACAGCTGTCGGTCCCTGATAGTCCTGGTGATCAGCGCTCAGTGCGCCTATGCGGTACGGAAGGACGGTCCCCCGTGACGGAGGAAGCGGAGCTTCCCCCCGCGCCCGAGCAGGCGCGCGAGGTATTCGGTGATCGCTTCGCGGACGCGGTCCGGTACGCGGAACTGTTGTCCGAGGCGGGAGTGCAGCGCGGGCTGATCGGTCCCCGTGAAGTGCCCCGGCTGTGGGAGCGGCACCTGCTGAACTGCGCGGTGCTCTCCGAGGTCGTGCCCGAGGGGGTGACCGTGTGCGACGTCGGTTCCGGTGCGGGGCTGCCCGGTATCCCGCTGGCGCTCGTCCGGGAGGACCTCAAGATCACGCTGCTCGAGCCGCTTCTGCGCCGGACCACCTTCCTCACCGAGGTCGTGGAGATGCTCGGCCTCGACCATGTGACCGTCGTCCGCGGCCGCGCCGAGGAGGTCATGGGGAAGCTGCAGCCGGTTCATGTGGTGACGGCCAGAGCGGTTGCCCCGCTGGACCGGCTGGCGGCTTGGGGGATCCCGCTGCTGCGCCCGTACGGCGAGATGCTGGCCCTCAAGGGTGACACCGCCGAGGAGGAGCTGAAGGCCTCTGCCACGGCGCTGAGCAAGCTCGGAGCCGTGGAGACGTCCATCCTGCACGTCGGTGAGGGCGTCGTGGACCCGCTGTCCACCGTGGTGCGGGTGGAGGTGGGCGAGAGCCCCGGCGGGGTGCGCTTCGCGGCGAAGCGGGCCAAGGCCGCCAGGACGGGCCGGACGCGTCGCCGACGCTGAACCTGGGCGATGTGAGCATCGTTACTCCCGGCTCCCGCACGACGGGGCCGGGAGTTTCTCCGTTCGAGGCCAGGAGTTCTTTGTCACTCCGACGAATCGGCCCTGAGGGTGAGCCGTACTCCACATAAGGTGCCAAACCTGTGTATATCGGAGTGTCGCGCCACGGCGACCCGAGTAGCTGGGCATCGTGTTTCACGTGAAACGTCGCTCACTGTTGCACGGCATCATCAGTCGCGGCCGCGCTGCGGCCGAACCTCGCGACCGGAGGCCCCTCGGTTCACTCGGAGGGGGTGCGGAGTTGTCCACAGAGGTGGATTTCTCCACAGAACAACGGGCCTCGCTGGTTCACCACCCCGATGGCATGGGAGGCTCTGTTCATTGCGAGCCTGAAGTCGAGGAGAGTGAATCCTTGCGGTCCGACGCCAACATCGCGGGACCGATGACCGATCCGGTCCCCGGTCCCCGTACCGAGTCGATGGGGGAGGATGTTTCACGTGAAACACCGCCCCCGATGGACGACACTCCCATTGGTCGTGCTGCCCAACTGGCTGTGGAGGCGCTAGGTCGCGCCGGTGAGGGCCTGCCACGGCCCGAGCAGACCCGAGTCATGGTGGTTGCCAACCAGAAGGGTGGTGTGGGTAAGACCACGACCACGGTCAACCTTGCCGCCTCGCTGGCCCTGCACGGCGGCCGGGTCTTGGTGATCGACCTCGACCCTCAGGGCAATGCCTCCACCGCGCTGGGGATCGACCACCACGCCGAGGTTCCCTCGATCTACGACGTGCTGATCGACAGCAAGCCGCTCTCCGAAGTCGTTCAGCCGGTCCCTGATGTCGAGGGCCTCTTCTGCGCCCCCGCCACGATCGATCTCGCCGGTGCGGAGATCGAGCTGGTATCGCTGGTGGCCCGCGAGAGCCGGCTGGAGCGAGCGATCCAGGCGTACGAGCAGCCGCTGGACTACATCCTCATCGACTGCCCTCCGTCGCTCGGCCTGCTGACGGTCAACGCGCTGGTCGCCGGAGCGGAAGTTCTCATCCCCATCCAGTGCGAGTACTACGCACTGGAAGGCCTGGGACAGCTCCTGCGGAACGTCGACCTGGTACGAGGGCACCTCAACCCCAACCTCCACGTCTCGACGATTCTGCTCACCATGTACGACGGCCGGACGCGCCTCGCGTCCCAGGTCGCGGAGGAAGTACGCAGCCACTTCGGCGAAGAGGTGCTGCGGACCAGCATTCCCCGCTCGGTCCGTATCTCGGAGGCTCCGAGCTATGGGCAGACGGTCTTGACCTACGATCCGGGTTCGAGCGGTGCTCTCTCGTATCTTGAGGCCGCGCGCGAAATCGCCCTCCGGGGAGTCGGAATGGCGTACGACGCGCAACATGCCCACGTGGGCGCACAGAACGATCAGAACATGGTGGAGGGGATCCAGTGAGCGAGCGACGACGGGGGCTGGGGCGGGGCCTTGGTGCGCTGATCCCTGCGGCTCCGACAGGTGAGCGTCCGGGTGTTTCGGCGAGTGGGTCCTCCTCGCCGGGTGCTGCACCCGTACTCACAGCGGAGCGCGGGGTGGCGGCGGCCAAGGTGACCACGCTGCCGCCTGTTTCACATGAAACGGAGGAGCCGTCGTCGAGCGGAGCCCTTGAGGTGCCCCCGGCGCCTGTCGGTGCTCACTTCGCCGAACTGCCCCTCGACTTCATCACGCCGAACCCGCGCCAGCCGCGTGAGGTCTTCGACGAGGACGCTCTCGGCGAGCTCGTCACCTCCATCAAGGAGGTCGGACTTCTCCAGCCGGTCGTCGTGCGACAGGTGGGTCCGTCCCGCTACGAGCTCATCATGGGTGAGCGGCGCTTCAGGGCCTGCCGCGAGGCGGGGCTCGAGGCCATTCCTGCGATCGTGCGGGCGACGGAGGACGAGAAGCTTCTCCTGGACGCGCTCCTTGAGAACCTGCACAGGGCGCAGCTGAACCCGCTGGAAGAGGCGGCCGCCTACGACCAGCTGCTCAAGGACTTCAACTGCACGCACGACCAGCTGGCAGACCGGATCGGACGGTCGCGTCCGCAGGTCTCCAACACTCTGCGTCTGCTGAAGCTCTCGCCGTCCGTGCAGCGCCGGGTTGCCGCCGGGGTTCTCTCCGCAGGGCATGCGCGGGCGCTGCTCTCCGTCGACGACTCGGAGGAGCAGGACCGCCTGGCCCACCGCATCGTCGCCGAGGGGCTCTCGGTGCGGGCCGTCGAGGAGATCGTCACCCTCATGGGGTCGCGTCCGCAGACGGCTCAGCGCTCCAAGGGCCCGCGGGCCGGCGGTCGTGTCTCTCCTGCTCTCAGCGATCTGGCCACGCGCCTCTCGGACCGTTTCGAGACGCGGGTGAAGGTCGACCTGGGTCAGAAGAAGGGCAAGATCACTGTCGAGTTCGCTTCGATGGAAGACCTTGAGCGCATTCTCGGCTCGCTCGCCCCGGGCGAGGGACCGGTTCTTCAGAAGAGCCTTCTGGACGACGACTCCGACGACGCGGAAGCATGAGGCGGCTGCTGGTGGACTGATCTCCCGATCCGAACACCAGCAGAGCGGGCCGTGTCCGGTGTGTACCGGAACACGGCCCGCTCTTTGCTTTCTGGCGGTATCGATGGAATCGCATCGTGGATACGATGCGATGGGTATGGCGCATCCACCTGGCAGCACCTTCATCGGGGAGGCGGGGGCCATGCAAACCGTGAGCCGTACCGGACTGGTGACCGCAGGCCTGGGCCTGGGAGCGGTCGGCGGGTTCGTCGGCAGCCTGCTCAGGGAGCGGAGCCATCTGACAGCCGCCCGTGACGCCGCGGGCGAAGGAAGCGAGGAACATCCTTCATGGGGCGTCGGCTCGTACCGCTCACGCTGGACAACCTTCCGGACCTTCCCAAGCGCTGTCGCGCGTGTGTCTTCTGGGAACTGGATCCCGTCAGCAGTGAAGCCGCGGTAAAGGCAGGCACACCCGCGCTGGAGAAGGAAGCCTGGATCTCCTCGGTTCTGCTGGACTGGGGATCCTGCGGCCGGGTCGTCTATGTGGACGACGTACCGGTGGGCTTCGTGCTCTACGCGCCGCCGGCCTATGTCCCCCGCTCCACCGCATTCCCTACAAGCCCGGTGTCGCCGGACGCTGTTCAGTTGATGACCTCGTTCATCATGCCGGGCTATCAGGGTCAGGGGCTCGGACGGGTGATGGTTCAGACGGTTGCAAAGGATCTGCTCCGCCGCGGATTCAAGGCGATCGAGGCTTTCGGCGACGCGCGCTGGAAGGAGCCCGCCTGTGTGCTCCCCGCAGACCATCTACTCGCGGTGGGCTTCAAGACCGTGCGGCCTCACCCCAGATACCCGCGTCTGAGGCTGGAACTGCGGACGACGCTCTCCTGGAAGGAAGACGTGGAGATGGCGCTGGACCGCCTTCTGGGAGCGGTACAGAAGGAGCCGGCGCTTCGTCCTCTGTGACGGTCGCCGATCGCTAGGCCGTGATCTGCGATCGGCGTTTCCTCAGCCAAAAAGAATGGGCCAGCCCGACCGGGCTGGCCCATTCGTGTTTCACGTGAAACACACGCCGCGCGTGCGGCGGACATCGACTACTTGGCGATGAAGTCCTCAAGGTCGCGCACGATCGCGGCCTTCGGCTTCGCACCGACGATGGTCTTCGCGACCTCGCCACCCTGGTAGACGTTCAGGGTCGGGATCGACATGACGCCGTACTTGGCGGCCGTGCCCGGGTTCTCGTCGATGTTGAGCTTGACGATCTCGATCTGGTCGCCGTACTCAGCGGCGATCGCCTCGAGGGACGGAGCGATCTGGCGGCAGGGTCCGCACCAGGCGGCCCAGAAGTCCACCAGGACGGGCTTGTCGCTCTTGAGGACGTCCTGCTCGAAGGAGTCGTCGGTAACGTTCTTCAGGGTGCCGGCCACAGCGGGCTCCTTAACTTGTTGGTGCGGTGGGGCGGACGGGGGATCAGACGGTGGCGGCCGCGGCGGCGGTCTCGCTGTCCGCGAGGGAGGCGAGGTAGCGCTCGGCGTCGAGGGCGGCGGAGCAACCGGTACCGGCAGCGGTGATCGCCTGACGGTAGGTGTGGTCGACCACGTCACCGGCGCCGAAGACACCGGTGAGGTTCGTGCGGGTAGAAGGCGCGGCGACCTTCAGGTAGCCCTCTCCGTCCAGGTCGAGCTGGCCCTTGAAGAGCTCGGTACGCGGGTCGTGGCCGATCGCGATGAACAGACCGGTCACCGGCAGCTCCGAGGTCTCGCCGGTCTTGAGGTTGCGCAGCGTCAGGCCGGCCAGCTTCGGGTCGCCCTTGATCTCGGCGACCTCGCTGTCCCAGACGAACTTGATCTTCGGGTCGGCGAAGGCACGCTCCTGCATCGCCTTGGAGGCGCGGAGGCTGTCCCTGCGGTGGACGATCGTGACGGACTTCGCGAAGCGCGAGAGGAAGGTGGCCTCCTCCATCGCGGTGTCGCCACCGCCGATGACGGCGATGTCGTGGTCCTTGAAGAAGAAGCCGTCACACGTCGCGCACCAGGAGACGCCACGACCGGAGAGCGTGTCCTCGTTGGGCAGTCCGAGCTTGCGGTGCTGCGAACCCGTGGTGACGATCACGGCCTTGGCGCGGTGGACGGTGCCCGCTGTGTCCGTGACGGTCTTGATCTCGCCCGTCAGGTCGACGGCGACGACATCGTCCGGAACGAGCTCGGCACCGAAGCGCTCGGCCTGGGCGCGCATGTTGTCCATGAGCTCGGGGCCCATGATGCCGTCCTGGAAGCCAGGGAAGTTCTCCACCTCGGTGGTGTTCATCAGCGCACCGCCTGCGGTGACGGCGCCTTCGAAGACCAGCGGCTTCAGCGACGCGCGCGCGGTGTAGAGCGCCGCCGAATAGCCGGCGGGCCCAGACCCGATGATGATCACGTTACGGACGTCGCTCACGGCTTGATTCCTCGTCTCTGGAGACTGCTGCGTACCGGTGGGAGCCTCTCTCAGTACTCTCACCCCACCCAACGGATCCTAAGGGGCTTCAATTCCCGCTGTGTCAGGGCACACGGAGACCGGGTGCCGGACAGAGATGCCGTGCGGCGTCTGGGCAGGACACCACCCGGCGTCGAAGCGTCAGGGCGCGCGATCGAGAGGGCCGGGATCGTACCCGCCGAGGTGCTCAGAATCCTGAGGACGACGTGTTCAGGACCGCGCGTACGACCGCGTCAGCAGGAGCTTGCCGGGGGACGAGGAGGCCTGCTTCGCACAGGCCGATTCGACGATGTAGGCGGTGACCTTCGTGTTGTCCGCGTCATTGGACAGTACGAGGAGGTAGACGCCGGTCCCCTGGTACGTGCCCTCCTTGGCGGCGAGAAGCGTTCCCTCGTCTCCGGCCCCCTGCGTGACGCACTCGGGAACGCTGGGTGTCGGGGAGAGCAAAGTGCTGACCCCGCCCGAGTCGGTTCCGGTGCCCTGGGATGCGACACCCCAGGGCTTCGCGCTACCGGAGTGCTCTCCCGACTTCTTGGTCTTCGTGAGAAGACCCGAGACCTCGCTCTGCAATGTCTTCTCGGAGAAGGTGCTCCGTGCTCCCGTCTCCTGTCCCGTCGCGGTCGGAGGGCTCTTGTCGGAGCTGTCGCCGCCGAACGACTGGACGAGGATCGCGCCCACCCCCAGGGCGGCGGCCGCGAGGGCGGTCGTGAGCAGTACCGTCCTGCGGCGCCCACGGCGTGCTCGGTGAGGACGGCCCGGTCCGCCGGCCGCACGCGGATGTCCCGTCGGGCGATCGGCAGCCGACGTTTCACGTGAAACATGAGTGCGGTCGCCATCAGCACCGGATGTCTCATCGGGTGCCGTGGCACTCAGCAAGGCCTCGGCGGCCAATGCGGCATCGATGCGTCCGGCCACATCGTCGGGCATGCGAGGCGGACCCGGCAGAGTGCCGAGCAGGCCGCGGATCTCCTCCAGGGAGTCGTGGACGTCGGCACAGAGTTCGCACGCATCGAGGTGCCGGCGTACGTCCTCGGTGCGGGATGGCGAGAGCAGACCCTCGGTGAGGTCGGAGATCTCCGCGACGTCCGGGTGTCCGGCCTTGCCCGTCGTGGATGTCACGCTCGCCCACCTCCGCCCTTCAGAGCAGTTGAATCGCTTGGCCCTGCGTCACGGGATCCCGCCTCGCGCGGTCCCGCTGCGGGTGGGACGGATGTCCCCTGCGTCCGGTTCCGTCCGCCACCCGACTTCTTCCCCTCCTCGTCATCCGAGTTCTCCGTACGGAGATGGGTGAGAAGGGGAAGGAGTCTGGCTCTGCCGCGTGCGCAGCGGCTCTTCACCGTGCCGGTCGGCACATCGAGGATGCGGGCCGCCTCGGCTACGGGGTAGCCCTGCATGTCCACCAGGACGAGGGCGGCGCGCTGGTCGGCCGGGAGAGTGCCCAGGGCGTCGATGAGCTCCCTGTGGAGGTCATTGCGCTCAGCCGGAGCGGAGGCTGACTCGTGAGGTTCGAGGAGCTGTTCCAGGCGCTGCGTGTCATCGACGGGAGACGTCCTTCTGGAGGCCGCCTTGCGGGCGCGGTCCAGGCAGGCATTCACCGTGATGCGGTGCAGCCAGGTCGTGACGGCCGACTGGCCCCGGAAGGTGTGGGCGGCCCGATAGGCCGAGACGAGTGCGTCCTGGACCGCGTCAGCGGCCTCCTCGCGGTCTCCCAGCGTCCGCAGGGCCACGGCCCACAGGCGGTCGCGGTGACGCCGTACGAGCTCACCGAAGGCTTCGGGATCGCCTTCGACGTGGCGGGCCAGGAGGTCCTGATCGCTTGCGTCGCCGTACGCGGCTTCGTCGGCCATCGGACCTCCCTCCCCTCCGTCGACGAGCGTCAGCCGGTGAACTTCACATCCGTGATGGCCAGGGTGTTCTAGCTGGTCACCTTGATGTCCACCACTCTGCCCCGGTAGGTGCCGTCATCCGTTTGCGGCAGCTGTGTCAGCCAGACCAGCAAGTACCGTGTCTTGACGGGTTTGACGGGCTTGAGTGACACGGCCGTACCCGAGCCGTTGGCGACCTTGGAGTAGCCGTTGAAGGAGAGCGGCTCCTTGGCTGTGTCACCTGAGGCGGCGCGCAGTTCGACGGAAGTGGCCCCCACGAAGGAGACGGTCACCTTCCCGACTTGCTGGACCTTGCCGAGATCGAGGATGACGCCGAGCCCTGGCTTCAACCGTCCGAAGTCCGCGCTCTTGTAGAAGTCCGTCTGCCAGTACGTGCCCGAAGCGCTGTCGTAGACCTTGTCTATGTCGGAAGGCTTTTCGGAACCGTCGCCGAACGGGTCGAAATCGCGCGCACCGCTGATCGCGATCGGCTTGACCGGCTTGGTCTTGTCGCCGGTCTTGTCGTTGCCGTCCGTCGTCTGGGTCTGCTTGGTGTCGTCGGACTTGCCGTGATCCATCAGAGCGTCCGCGAGCTGCCAACTGCCCAGGCCCAGAGCGGCGATGAGAAGCGCCGAGACGGCCCACTTCAGCGCCTTGCCGGTACGGCTCTGCAGCGGGGGCGGCGGAGCCTGCACAGGCTGGGGGACGCCCGGACGCGCCGACTGGCGGCCGTAGGTGCCCTGCTGGTACGTCGTGCGCTGATACTCGGGCGGTGCGGTGAACACGGGCTCCGGCGGGCGGATGCGCGGCATCTCGCTGATCGCCTTCACGAGCTCCTCAGGCGTGGTGCACGGGGACTCGTGGCGGGAGGCGGTCGCGCCGTCGTTGGCGAGCGCGCGCATGGCGAGCTCCGACAGACCTCGGTGGACACCGGCGCGCACCTGGTCGGGCGCGATGAGCCCGACGCCCTTGGGGAGCCCCGACAGGCCGTAGGCATCGTTCTCGTACGGCCAGCGCTGGGTCAGGGAGGCGTACAGGAGTGCCCCGATCGCCTCCGTGTCGGAGCGCTGAGGAGTGTCGGAACTGATGCCGCGGAGTGCCGCGTTCACGGCGAGCCCGCGGATGCGCCACTGGCCGGACGACGTGCGGAGCACGGCGCCGGGGGTCAGCTTCAGGTGCGCGAGGCCCTCGCGGTGTGCGGCGGCCATCGCCTGGGAGACCTGACTGACCATCTGGTAGGCCTCGTGCACCTCCAGGGGGCTCGCGGCAAGGAGCGCCGTGAGCTCCGTGGCGTCCGGCAGCCACTCGTGCACCACATAGACAAGGTCGTTCTCCTCGACCGCGTCCAGGACCTGGACGAACCGGGGATCGCCCAGCAGGGCGGAGGAACGGGCCGCCGCCAGTACCGAGCGGGCCCGCGGATGATCGGCGGGCAGCAGGTGCACACCGACGGCACGACGAAGCTTCTCGTCCATCGCGCGCCAACTGCTGAAACCGTCCAGACGGGTGACGCACTCTTCGAGGCGGTAGCGCCTGGCGAGTTTGTGACCACTGTGCAGTTCGGGCGGTGAGGCCTTTCCGGGACTCTCGGTCCCGCCGCTCCCCTGTGCCTCTTCGCTGTCCGTTTCCCGCTCCCGGTTTTGGGCCACCCCGTCGGACGTGGTTTGGTCCGCCTTGGCGGTCAGCGGTTCGTCACCGCTGTTGTCTGCCACGTCGACGGCAGCCGTGCTCCGTTCCGCCACCGTCGTCCCTGCCTCCCCATCCGTTGCGCGCTGTCCGACGCAGAAACCAATTGTGCCCACAGTCCGGCGCTATGCACGACACACGGCGACAGACGATGGTTGTGCACGTACCCCCGCCTCAGCGCCCCAGGCGCCCGCGGACCATTCCGACCATTGAGTTGAGTTCTTCGATGCGCATCTTGCGCGCGGCGATGTAGAAGACACCGAGCAGGGCGATCGATCCGACGACGAGCGCCGCGATCGAACCGAACACCCCGTGCCCGAGGGCCTGGGTGATCGCAAAGCCTACGGCGCCGCCCACCACGGCGCCCGGGATGGACGCCAGGCACAGACGCGCGTACGTGCGCATCACGCGGGCGCCGTCCAGGTCGCCGCCCAGCCGCCTGCGCAGCCGCTGCCAGGCCACTCCGACGCCCACGGCGTACGCCAGTCCGTACGCGCCGGCCATGCCGACGACCGCCCACTGTGCGGGCAGCACCACGTAACAGACGGCCGACGCCGCCGCGTTGACGGCGGCCACGATGACCGTGTTGTAGAAGGGGGTGCGGGTGTCCTCGTAGGCGTAGAAGCCACGCAGGACCACGTACTGCACCGAGAAGGGGATCAGGCCGAGCGCGAAGGCCATGAGGACATAGCCCTGTGACTGGGCGGCCTGGAGGCCGCTGGAGCCGAAGAGCAGGGTGCACATGGGGATGCCGAGCGCGACGAACATGAAGGCGACCGGGACGATCGCCACCGCCGAGGTCCGCAGACCCTGGGAGATGTCGTCACGAACGGCGCCCGGGTCACCGTCGTGGGCCGCTCGCGAGATCCGCGGAAGCATGGCCGCCATGACGGAGACCGTGATGATCGCCTGCGGCATGCCCCAGATCAGCTGGGCGTTGGAGTAGGCCAGGATGCCCGCTCCGCTCTTGCCCGACGCCTTTTGCGCGGCGGTCGCCAACTGCGTGACGACGAGGACGCCCGCCTGGTTGGCGAGGACGAAGAGCACGGTCCACTTGGCGAGCTGGACGGCCTTGCCGAGGCCGTGGCCCCTCCAGTCGAAGCGCGGACGGAACCGGAAGCCCGTCTCGCGCAGGTACGGAACCATCGCCACGGCCTGCACGACCAGGCCGAGCAGGGTGCCGATGCCCAGCAGCCGGAGGCCGTCCGGCGGGATGTTGTTCACCGACATGCCGGAGTGCCGGGCGGTCCCGTAGACCCAGAGGAACAGGCCGAAAGTGGAGATCATGACGATGTTGTTCAGGACCGGAGTCCACATCATCGCGCCGAACTTCCCGCGGGCGTTGAGGATCTGGCCCATGACCACATGGACGCCCATGAAGAAGATCGTGGGCAGGCAGTACCGGGCGAAGGTGACGGCCACGTTGTTGGCCGCCGGGTCGCTCGCGATGGCGTCCGACATCAGCTGGATCAGCAGCGGTGCGATAAATACCGCGGCGGTGACGATCACAGCGAGGGCGACCATGACCAGCGTCAGCAGACGGTTGGCGTACGCCTCGCCACCGTCGTCGTCCTCCTTCATGGACCGCACCAGCTGGGGCACGAAGACCGAGTTGAGTCCGCCGCCGACGGTCAGGATGTAGATCATCGTCGGCAGGGTGTACGCGACGGTCCAGGCGTCACCGAGCGTCGCCGCCCCCAGAGCGGCCGTGATGATCATGGTGCGTACGAAGCCGGTGAGACGGGACACCAGCGTGCCCGCCGCCATCACGGCACTCGACTTCAGCAAGCCGGAGGCACGGCCGCCGGACTTCGCCGGAGCGGCCGCGGGCGCTGATACCGGAGCCTCGGCGGCGGCCGGAGCCGGCTCAGGCGCCGGCGCCGGAACCGCGGGGGAGGCATAGGCGTGACGGACGCCGCCCTGCTGCTGGTCGCGGAAGAGGTGAGCGAAGGCGTCTGGCTCATGCTGCTCCTCCCCGGCCTGGGTGACCAGGTCGTCCACCCCTACGTACTGGGTGGTCCGGGCGTCGTCGCCGTACGGCAGGTGCCGCGTCGGCCCGGCCGGCTCCGGAGGGGGCGTCTGGGCCCACACCCGCGGGTCGGGGGCGTACTGCGGCGTGGGCGGCTGGGAGTAGAGCGGCTGCTGGGGCGCGTACGTCCCGGGCGCCGGCGGAGGGTGCGCGGCACGGTCGTAGAGCGCCTCCGCCACCGGATCCTGAGCCGAGAGGTCCTGCGCCCGGTAAGGATCCTGGTTGTAGGCGTCCTGGAGGTACATGTCCGCGGGAGCCCCCGGCGGCATCTGGCCGGGCTCCGGCGTGCCCTCGGGGTAGCCGGAGCGGCCCGCGTCCTGGTCCGGGTAGTCCTCGGGGTAGCCCGAGGATCCCGCGCCCTGGCCGCGGTCACCGTCGTACGGCGCGTTCATGGTTACCCCACCTCATCGTCCCCGGGCCCACCGGCCACGACATCGCTCAACGGTCCACTCTCTCACCCGTGCCGGACGGGTCGGCGCTTTCCGATGCGGTGTCCGGTGTCGGGTCACTCGGCTGCTCCGGGTCGTCTGCCCCGGACACCGAGCCGGAAGCCCGTTCGGGACCGTCCTCGGAGTCTTCAGTGTGCTCAGTGTCCACGGTGCCGTCCGTGTCCTTGCGCACACCCCCCGCCTCGGGACCGTCCTCCTGCTCTCCCTCGGCCTGCCGGGCCGCCGCGCGCTTACGCTGCGTGTACATCCGGAAACCGGCGAGTACGAGAAGCAGGACACCGCCGCCGATGACGAGCATCACCGTGGAGGTGATCTCGGTGACCTTCACCTCGAAGGAGACCGCATCGCCGTACGGCTGCCCGTCCTCCGTGTAGAGCTGGGCGGTGACCTTGACCGGACCGTTGGCCTTGGTGGAGGTCGTGAACTTCACCGACTGACTGTGCTCGCCCGCGACCTGGATCGGCTGCGGGCCATTGCCGATCTTGAGGCGGGTGGGCTGCCCCGACGTGAGGCGCAGCACCAGATGGTCGACGCCCTGCACGAGGTTGTTCTGGACCGTCACGGGGATCGTGGCGCTGCGCCCCGAGAGCTTCGCGTCCGACTTCTCGATGAGATGCACCAGGCCCATGAGCCCGTCGAGGTAATTGTCCACACCTGTGCGGAAGGCCTTCGCCTCCGTCGGGCGACCACGCCAGGACACGGACATCCCCCGGTCTATGGCCCGGCCGAACGGTGTGACCACACGGGACTCGTCGGTGAGGATCAACCGGAACTTGTCGAGCTTGCTCTGCGTCTCCTGGATCCGTGCGAAGGCCTTACTCGGCAGTTCCCGGTGGCGCAGTGCCGTCGGGTACGAGGACGTGGGCGGCACCTTGGTGGTGGCGCCGGGGTCCGGCTTGGCCTTGGCGGCCTCGGCCAGCCCCTGGGACTCCGACCAGGTCCCCTGCTGGAGCACCCGCAGCGCCTCGGCCATGGACTGCGCCTGACTCGCGGTGGGCATCCGCTGCGGGGCGACGACGATGCTGCGCTCGTCGTCCGACTGCTGGTTGATCATCAGGCTCTGGGCCAGGAACTTCTGGACGGCGAGCGTGGAGTTGTCGGCCTTCAGCATGTCGCCCTGGAACGCGGTGGAGAGCCGCTCGTCCGCGACCACCGCCGTCGTCCCGCCACCGATGGGGCGTGCGGCGCTCGGCGTGTACGACAGGCCACCCGTCTCCCGGAGGCTGTCGCTGCGGGCGATCACCTTGTCCGCGCCGGCCGAAGTGGCCACCTTCACGATCGACGGGTCCACGGCTCCGTCCACGGGCCAGGCGAACTCCGTGCTCGGCTTCACGTGGACGATCGTCTCCACCGTGTCTGCGGCCACATCGGTGGCGTCCTTGAGGTGGCTCAGGGAACCGGTGACCACCTTGCCGTGGTGGGCGAGTGAGGCGAGGTCGGGGTCGGCGAAGGGGAGCGCGACGACGTTCTGGTTCTGGACCGCCTTCTCCAGCTTGTTGAGCCAGGCGTTGGCCACCGCCCGGTTCTGCCCGGCGACGGTCGTGCCGTCCTCCTGCTGGATCCGGTACCCGCCTCCCATGGCGTCGACGGAGGCCAGCAGGTCCGGGTCAAGGACCCAGGTGACATCGAGTCCGCTGCCGAGCGACAGGAGCTGGTCCAGGCGCCCGCCCGGGGCGATCTCCGCGGCCAGGTCGTCGTTCTTGAAGACGGGCGTCTGCTGTTCGTCGGAACCGGTCTCCGCCGTGAGGTGGACGGTGGAGATGAGCGGCCAGAGGTAGGTCGTCCTGGTTTTCGTGTCCGCAGCGTCGGGCTGCCAGGGCAGGAACGTCCGCTCGATACCGAGGACCTGGTCCCACTGCTGAGCGGTGGTCCGGCCCGTGAGCGAGACTCCGAGCTGATAGACGCCGTCGGCTCCGAGGTCGAGCTCCTTGACGGGCACCGAGATGCTGAAGTGCTGCGAGCTCCCGGAGGCGAGCTTGGCGACCTTCGCGACGTACTTGCCCCCGACCTCCGCCGCGTCGAGGCCCGGCTGGAAACTGGTTCGCTTCGCGACGGTGTCGATGGCGGAGCGGGTGTTCAGGGACGGCCCGACGCGGATGCCTACGTGGGCATCCGTGACGGTCTGCCTGCTCTTGTTGGTGACCGAGCCGGAGACCGTGATCGTGTCGCCGTCAGTGGGGGTGCTGGGGCTCAGCGAGTCGAGGCTGATGTCGACCGTGCCGGACCCCGTGGCATCGGCCACAGAGGCCCGCTCAGCGGCTTGAGAGGGGGTACTCAAGGGCAGCTGGAGCAGCCCGGCCAGCAGCGGCGCCCCGGCCAGCAGTGCACCGCTGCGCCGGAGCCACCGGCGGGCAGGTGAGGGACTCGTCCCTTGGAAGTCTGCCGCCTCGGCCACGCGCTCGCCCGTCCTCGTCGTCGTCAGTGGTCGTCGGAATGTGCGTCCACGCATGGTAACGATGTGCGCTGAGAGGAAGTGCCGCGGAGTGGTCCACAAGATCGGGGGACAGCTCCGACTGTCCTGTATGTGCGCGTATTGAGGCGGCGAAGAGAGAAGGGGCACGGAAGTGAGATTTATCGGGGCGCCCCCGGGGGCCTCGGCCACGTACCCTTTTCTGTTGTGCCGAACGCCAATGAAGACAATTCCAGTGCCCTGAGCCAGGTGCAGCGCCGCGCGGTGAGTGAACTGCTGCGGGTCTCCCCTGTCGCCGACGAGCTCGCCCGCCGTTTCCAGGAGGCGGGATTCTCGCTCGCCCTGGTCGGTGGCTCGGTCCGGGACGCGCTCCTCGGCCGGCTCGGCAATGACCTGGACTTCACGACGGACGCCCGACCCGAGGACGTGCTGAAGATCGTCCGGCCCTGGGCGGACGCGGTGTGGGAGGTCGGGATCGCCTTCGGCACGGTGGGTGCGCAGAAGGATGCCCGTGTGGGCGATGTGGAGCAGTCGTTCCAGATCGAGATCACGACGTACCGCTCCGAGGCGTACGACCGGACCTCGCGCAAGCCGGAGGTGTCGTACGGCGACTCCATCGAGGAAGACCTCGTGCGTCGTGACTTCACGGTGAACGCGATGGCGGTCGCGCTGCCGGAGAAGGAGTTCATCGACCCGCACGGCGGTCTGGACGACCTGTCCGCTCGCGTCCTGCGCACCCCGGGCACCCCGGAGGCGTCGTTCTCCGACGATCCGCTGCGGATGATGCGGGCCGCGCGGTTCGCCGCGCAGCTCGACTTCGAGGTGGCACCCGAGGTCGTCGCCGCCATGACGGACATGGCCGGGCGTATCGAGATTGTCTCGGCGGAGCGCGTACGGGACGAGCTGAACAAGCTGATCCAGTCCGCCCACCCCCGCAAGGGGCTCACGCTGCTCGTCGACACCGGGCTCGCCGACCATGTGCTCCCGGAGCTCCCCGCGCTGCGGCTGGAGAGCGACGAGCATCACCGGCACAAGGACGTCTACGAACACACGCTGATCGTTCTGGAACAGGCGATGGCCCTGGAGGAGAACGGGCCCGATCTGACCCTCCGGCTCGCCGCGCTGCTCCACGACATCGGCAAGCCGCGGACGCGTCGCTTCGAGCAGGACGGGCGGGTCTCGTTCCACCACCACGAGATGGTGGGCGCCAAGATGACCAAGAAGCGTATGACGGCGCTCAAATACTCGAACGATCTCGTGAAGGACGTCTCACGTCTGGTCGAACTCCATCTGCGTTTCCACGGGTACGGCACCGGCGAGTGGACGGACTCCGCCGTTCGCCGCTACGTCCGGGACGCGGGCCCGCTGCTTGACCGTCTCCACAAGCTGACCCGCTCCGACTGCACCACGCGCAACAAGCGCAAGGCGACCGCGCTCTCCCGTGCCTACGACGGCCTCGAGGATCGCATCGCCCAGCTCAAGGAGCAGGAAGAACTCGACGCGATCCGTCCCGACCTCGACGGCAACGAGATCATGGGGGTCCTGGGTATCGGCCCGGGCCCCGCTATCGGTCAGGCGTACAAGTTCTTGCTGGAGCTCCGACTGGAGAACGGCCCGATGGAGCACGACGCCGCGGTGGCGGCGCTCAAGGAGTGGTGGGCCGAACAAGGCTGAGGGACGGGCGACGGCGTCGATGTTTCACGTGAAACATCGACGCCGGGCGACACGAAGGGGCGGTGTTTCACGTGAAACACCGCCCCTTCGCACATCTGGTTCTGCCGGCTACTTGTTGTCCCCCAGGCAGAGGGTGAAGGAGTCGCCCGTTTCCTTCCACGTCAGCGTCGCCGTCGTCCCCGCGACGCTCTGGCACGTCAGCTGGGCCAGTGAAGCGCCGTCCGCCTTCTTGAGGACCTTGTGCGTGGCCTTGGAATCCGTGCATTCAACCTGCACCACGTCCGGGTCGTTGTCGGAGCCCTTGTTGTAGAGGCAGTCGCCGACGGCCAGCTTCTTGGCGTCCTCGCTGTCGCTGAACAGCCAGCCGCCCACAATGATGGAGACACCCGCGATGGCCACGATTATGCGCAGGTACTGCTTGAAGCCCCGCTTCGGGCGCTCCGGCGGGACCGGGGCGTACCCAGCGGTCGGCTGCTGCGGGAACCCGGGCTGACCCGGCTGCTGCGGGAATCCCTGTGGGGGCTGCTGGCCGTACGGGTTCTGGCCCTGGGGCGGCTGGCCCTGAGCGAACGGGTTCTGGCCCTGGGGCGGCGGAGTTGTCACTTGGGGGTCCCCCTGGAACGTAGGCACGTGACGCGAATAAGACCCACATAAGCTATCGGGACCCTGTGACAACGCAGTAGTCGGGATTGGCTCTGTGGCACTCATGTGACACTTACTGACGTTCAAAGCTGGTCATAGTGGCCGCAATTGACGCGTAGACCGCCGCCACGGTCACGACGAGGGAAACCGACCGTCCGTCAGAAGGCAGTATCAGAGCGGCCACTGCGGCCGCCCCGACGAAAGCGACGTTGAAGAGCACGTCGTAAACGGAGAAGATTCGGCCGCGGAAGCCGTCGTCGACGGAGGACTGCACGATCGTGTCCGTGGCGATCTTCGCGCCCTGCGTGGTCACGCCCAGCACGAATGCGGCCATCAGCATGGGCGCGGGGGCGAACGGGAGACAGAGCGCGGGTTCCAGGATCGCGGCGGCTCCGGCACATACGGCGATCCAGCGGCCGGAGCCCAGTCGCCCCGCAGCCCAGGGCGTCACCACGGCCGCCACGAAGAAGCCTGCTCCGGAGACGCCCACGGCCAGCCCCAGGAGCGCCAGCCCGTCGTCCGAGCCGGCTGCCCAGGCGTAGCGGCAGAGCATCAGCACCATGACCGTCAGAGCGCCGTAGCAGAAGCGCATCAGCGTCATGGCCATCAGAGCCCAGGCCGCCTCCCGCCGTCGGCGCTCCGCGAGATGACGTACGCCCGCCGCGAGGCCTCGCGCGGTGCCGGCGAGGGCAGTGGCCAGATGAGGGTGGACCAACTCCTGTTCGGGCCCGAGGAGGTCCGGGGCGATGCGCAGGGAGGCGAGGGCCGCGCAGAGGTACAGCGCCGCTCCTACGAGGACCACCGCCGCGTCGGAGTCCGCGACGACCAGCCGTACGGCGAACGCGAGACCTCCGCCCAGAGTCGCGGCGAGCGTTCCGGCGGTCGGTGAAAGGGAGTTGGCCAGCACGAGACGGTCCGCGTCGACGACACGGGGCAGTGAAGCCGAGAGCCCGGCCAGGACGAATCGGTTGACCGCGGTGACGGAGAGAGCGGAGGCGTAGAAGAGCCAGTCGGGGACGTCGCTCAGGATCAGAACCGCGGTCACGCATGCCAGCGTCGTGCGCAGCAGGTTGCCGTACAGGAAAACCTGCCGACGCCGCCAGCGGTCCAGCAGGACACCCGCGAAGGGACCGATGAGCGAGTACGGGAGCAGCAGCACCGCCATCGCGGAGGCGATCGAGGCCGCCGAGGTCTGCTTCTCCGGTGAGAAGACCACGTAGGTGGCCAGCGCGACCTGATAGACGCCGTCGGCGCCCTGGGACAGCAGCCGCACGCCGAGCAGGCGCCTGAATCCCTGGAAGCGCAGGAGGACGCGCAGGTCACGCACGACGGCCATGGGGCACAGCCTCACATACGAGGAGGGTCCCCGGGCGCAATGCCCGGGGACCCTCAACAGCAAGCACGAAGCTGTGCTTTAGCGCTCGACCTCGCCCTTGATGAACTTCTCGACGTTGGCGAAGGCCTCGTCGTCGAAGTACTGGACCGGCGGGGACTTCATGAAGTAGCTCGACGCGGAGAGGATCGGGCCGCCGATACCGCGGTCCTTGGCGATCTTCGCGGCGCGCACGGCGTCGATGATGACACCGGCCGAGTTCGGGGAGTCCCAGACCTCGAGCTTGTACTCCAGGTTCAGCGGGACGTCACCGAAGGCGCGGCCCTCGAGGCGGACGTACGCCCACTTGCGGTCGTCGAGCCAGGCCACGTAGTCCGAGGGACCGATGTGGACGTTCTTCTCGCCCAGCTCACGGTCGGGGATCTGCGAGGTGACGGCCTGCGTCTTCGAGATCTTCTTGGACTCGAGGCGGTCGCGCTCCAGCATGTTCTTGAAGTCCATGTTGCCGCCGACGTTGAGCTGCATGGTGCGCTCAAGACGGACACCGCGGTCTTCGAACAGCTTCGCCATCACGCGGTGCGTGATGGTCGCGCCGACCTGCGACTTGATGTCGTCGCCGACGATCGGGACGCCCGCCTCGGTGAACTTGTCCGCCCACTCCTTGGTGCCGGCGATGAAGACCGGGAGGGCGTTGACGAAGGCGACCTTGGCGTCGATGGCGCACTGGGCGTAGAACTTCGCCGCGGCCTCGGAACCGACGGGCAGGTAGCAGACGAGGACGTCGACCTGCTTGTCCTTGAGGATCTGGACCACGTCGACCGGCGTCTCGTCGGACTCCTCGATGGTCATGCGGTAGTACTTACCGAGACCGTCCAGGGTGTGACCGCGCTGGACCGTGATGCCCTTGTTCGGGACGTCGCAGATCTTGATGGTGTTGTTCTCGCTGGCACCGATGGCGTCGGAGAGGTCGAGACCGACCTTCTTCGCGTCGACGTCGAACGCGGCGACGAACTCGACGTCACCGACGTGGTAGTCGCCGAACTGGACGTGCATCAGGCCGGGGACCTTGGTCGCCGGGTCGGCGTCCTTGTAGTACTCGACGCCCTGAACCAGCGAGGCGGCGCAGTTGCCCACGCCGACGATGGCTACGCGAACCGAACCCATTCCGGTTGCTCCCTGTGTGTATCGGTGAAACCCCGGATGGGTCTCACGTGGCGGTGTCGTCGGACGGATCCGGCCGGGTGCTGTCCCGGTGCCGGGGCAGGCCGCCCGTCTCTCCAGATGTGATGTCCTGCTGAGCGGAGCCTTCGGAGGCGGACTGCTTGATGTCCCGTCCGGCCCGCTCGCTCTCGATGAGCTCGTTCAGCCAGCGCACTTCGCGCTCCACGGACTCCATTCCGTGGCGCTGGAGCTCAAGCGTGTAGTCGTCGAGGCGCTCCCGGGTGCGCGCCAGCGAGGCGCGCATCTTCTCGAGGCGCTCCTCCAGACGGCTGCGGCGACCCTCCAGTACGCGCATGCGTACATCGCGTGACGTCTGCCCGAAGAAGGCGAAGCGAGCAGCGAAGTGCTCGTCCTCGTACGCGTCGGGACCCGTCTGCGCGAGAAGTTCCTCGAAGTGATCCTTACCTTCGGCCGTCAATCGATAGACGATCTTGGCGCGACGCCCTGCGAGCGTTGCCGTGAGGGCGTCTTCAGGTGTGGATCCTGCTTCCTCGATCAACCAGCCGTTGGCGACCAGCGTCTTGAGGCAGGGGTAGAGCGTTCCGTAACTGAAGGCACGGAACACGCCCAGTGACGTATTGAGTCGTTTGCGCAGTTCATAGCCGTGCATCGGGGACTCGCGGAGCAGGCCGAGTACAGCGAACTCGAGAATCCCGGAACGCCGGCTCATCGTCGCCTCCTCCCTGTCGCTGCCTCGTCGGCACGGTCTTTATGTCGTGCTGATGTATCGACTCGATACATCAGCACGATAGAACGCCCCTGCGGTTGCGACAAGAGGGGACAGGGTGAACGGCGTCACATCACTGATTCATACGAAGCAAGTTGCCTGATTTGGGGTGAACTTCGGTGCTAGGCAGGTTTTGACGGTGCGTAGTCTGTGCGGCATGCACACCACCGGGAACCGAGTGACGCCTGAGAACGTCAACGTCTTCGGTGCAGTACGGGTGAATGCGCTAACGACCGCATCCGTACTTCGGGGGGACCGGAAACCAGCCGCCGTTTCCAGGCGCGCAAAGGTGCGCCTGCCCGAGGAGTAATCGTTCGATGAGCGAGCACCGTCGCAAACCGCCGCAGCCGCAGGGTGGCGGACGTGCCGCGGCCCGGCGCGGCCAGCCACAGCCCGGGCCGTCCGCAGGCCGCCGGGAGACACCGCGAGGCGCCACCGGGTCTCCTTCCGATTCCTATGACTCGGGGGGCGCAGAGAGCCCGTTCAGCAGCCGTGCCGAGGCACGGCGGGCCACACAGAGAGGGAGCGGCGGAGGTCGGCGCAGAGCCGCCGACGGCGCGGGACACGGTGGCCCCGGAGGAGGGGGCGGCCGACGTGGTGGTCCTCCGGGCCCGAACGGGCCAGGACGCGGCCGAGGCCGCGCTCCCGAGCCTGCCCGCAAACGCATCATCGACTACCCGCGCGCCGGCAAGTACGGCGCCGCGCGCTGGGTGCCGTCCTGGAAGCTCGTGACGGGCCTGTTCATCGGCTTCTGCGGCAGCCTGGTCGCGGCCGCTAGCGTCGCGTACGCACTGGTGGGCATCCCGGAGGTCGGCAAGACCGCCAACGCGCAGAACAACGTCTACTACTGGGACGACGACACCCAGATGGTCGCCTCGGGTGGTGAGACCAACCGCCAGATCATCAGCTACGCGCAGATCCCCAAGGAGATGCGGTGGGCCGTCATGTCGGCCGAGAACAAGACGTTCGAGACCGACAGCGGCGTCGACCCGATGGGTATCGCCCGCGCCTTCGTCAACATGGCCAAGGGCGGTCAGACGCAGGGTGGCTCCACCATCACCCAGCAGTACGTGAAGAACGCGATGCTGGAGGACCAGTCACAGACGGTCTCGCGCAAGCTCAGGGAGCTGTTCGTCTCCATCAAGGTCGGGGCCAAGATGCCCAAGGACGAAATCATGGCCGGCTACCTGAACTCCGCGTACTACGGGCGCAACGCCTACGGAATCCAGGCCGCGGCGCATGCCTACTTCGACGAGCCCGCCCAAGAACTGGACGCGAGCCAGTGTGCCTTCCTGGCGGCGGTGCTCAAGGGTGCCACGTACTACGACCCGGCAGGGGCTGTGTCGATCGACCCGGCCGCCACGGCTGATGCCAACCGTAAGCGCGCCGAGGATCGCTGGCGGTGGATTCTCAGCGAAGAGGTCAAGGACGGCCGCCTGACCCAGGCGGCTCGGGACAAGTTCACCAAGTTCCCCAAGATCAAGAGCCCGCGGTCCAATGCCGCGCTGAGCGGGCAGGTCGGCTATCTCGTCGACCTGGCCAACTCGTACCTGATTCAACACAGCGACGAGACCGGGATCTCGGAGACCAGGCTTCGGCAGGGTGGCCTCGAGATTCACACGACCTTCAACAGGAAGAAGGTCAACGCGCTCGAGGCCGCGGTGAAGAAGGTACGGAAGGCCAACATCAAGGAAAAGCTGCGACCGAAGACGGACAAGTATGTCCAGTTCGGCGGAGCCTCCGTGGACCCGGCCAGTGGTCAGATCAAGGCCATCTACGGCGGTGAGGACGCGACCAAGCACTTCACCAACAACGCCGACCAGACCGGCGCCCAGGTCGGTTCGACGTTCAAGCCCTTCGTCCTGGCGGCCGCCATGTCCTGGGGTGCCAAGAACCCTGATGGGGACCAGGAGCAGGCGCAGGACGAACGCACCATCGTCTCGCCGAAGAGCTTGTACAGCGGTAAGAACAAGCTCAAGATCAAGGACTACAACCACACCGACTGGACGGACGACAAGGGCAGGGAGTGGCTGCAGCAGAACGACGGCCAGCGGTCCTACAACCCGCCCAGCTACAAGATCGACCTGCGTGAGGCGATGCGGGAGTCCGTCAACTCCGCCTATGTCCAGCTGGGCATGGATGTCGGCCTGGACAAGGTCAAGGAAGCCGTCCTGAGCGCGGGCATCAAGGAGTCGAGCCTCGCCAGTTCGAGGTTCCCGTCGTTCTCGCTCGGTACGTCATCCCCGAGCGCGATCCGTATGGCCGGTGCGTACGCCACCTTCGCGGCCAGCGGCAAGCAGCGGGACCCGTACTCGGTCGAGAAGGTGACCGACAAGAACGGCATGGTCTTCCAGCACGACAAGATCGCGAAGACCAAGAACGCCTTCACCCCGCCGGTCGCCGACAACGTCACCGACGTCCTGAAGACCGTGGTGGAGAAGGGCACCGGCACCAACGCGCAGCTGAGGGGCCGTGAGGTGGCCGGCAAGACCGGTACGACCGACGGCAACAAGTCCGCTTGGTTCGTCGGATACACCCCGCAGCTGGCCACGTCGATCGGCATGTACCGCCTGGACGACGACGAGACCAAGAAGAACCGCGAGTTCCTTCAGATGTACGGCACGGGTGGCGAGAAGACCATTCACGGTGCCTCGTTCCCGTCTCAGATCTGGCGGGACTACATGGAGGTGGCGCTCAAGGGCGAGAAGGCGGAGCCCTTCCCGAAGCCCGAGGACATCGGTGTGGTCCTCAACGACACCCCGAGCCCGACGCCGACGCCCTCGGTCACCGAGAGCGCGTCCGAGAGCCCGACGCCGACTCCCACCCCCAGCGAGACCCTGACGTCCCCCTCGCCCTCGCCGAGCGAGACCTGCAGGAAGTTCGACTTCGAGTGCCAGAACACCGGTGGGACCGACACCGGCGGTACCGATACGGGTGGCACCACCGACGGAGGAGTGAGCGCCTCACCGACGGAATCCGCCTCTACCGGGACCACTAGAGGCAACGGCAATGGCAGCAATAGCGGAGGCCTCTTCGGAGGCCCGGGCGGATAGCAGCCGCCTCCGTGTGTGTTTCACGTGAAACACACCGTTTCACGTGAAACGAGGGCCGCCACACCGACCGGGTGGGGCGGCCCTCGGCCTATTCCTAGACGCGTACGGCAGGATGTGCGGCATGCCCAGTGCAGAGACGACGCGAGCGAGCGTGCACGAGCCGGAGCTGGTGCGGCCGACCAAGGATGACGAGGTCGCCGCCAGCGGCAGTGAGCTGATCGGCGGCCCCATCGGGCGGCGGGCCCTGCTCGGGACGTCCTGGTGGACGCCCGTGCGGGTCGTCGCGCTGATGGCGATCGGCATGTTCGCCCTCGGTATGGTCCAGAAGCTGCCTTGCTACGACGGCGGCTGGTTCTTCGGAGCCAGCTCGCAGTACACGCACGCGTGCTACTCGGACATCCCGCACCTCTACCAGGGGCGGGGATTCGCCGACGGCCTTGTGCCGTACTTCGACAAGATCCCCGGCGACATGGAGTACCTCGAGTACCCGGTGCTGACCGGTGTGTTCATGGAGGTCGCGGCCTGGCTCACTCCGGGCAGCGGAAGCATCCAGGACCAGGAGCAGATCTACTGGATGGTCAATGCGGGGATGCTGATGGTGTGCGCGGCGGTCATCGCCGTATGCACCGCGCGTACCCACCGTCGTCGGCCCTGGGACGGCCTCCTGGTCGCTCTCGCGCCCGCCTTCGCGCTCACGGCCACCATCAACTGGGATCTCCTCGCCGTGGCCCTGCTGGCCGCCGCGATGCTCATGTGGTCGCGGGGGCGTGCTCTGGCGTTCGGCGTCCTGATCGGGCTCGCCACGGCCGCCAAGTTCTACCCGTTCCTGGTGCTCGGGCCGCTCTTCCTGCTCTGCTGGCGGGCCGGCAAGTGGCGTGAGTTCGGAACGGCGCTGCTCGGGGCCGTCGGTGCCTGGCTGGCCGTGAACCTTCCGGTCATGTACTTCGCGCCCGAGGGGTGGGCGAAGTTCTACAGCTTCAGCCATGACCGTGGCGTCGACTTCGGTTCGGTCTTCCTGTTCATCTCGCAATGGCTGAAGATCACGATCACCCCCGACGCCGCCAACGCGTGGGCGCTGATCATGATGCTGATCATCTGTGCGGGTCTGAGTGCCGTCACGCTCACCGCCCCGCGCCGCCCCCGCTTCGCTCAGCTCGCCTTCCTGATCGTGGCGGCCTTCATCCTCACGAACAAGGTCTACTCGCCGCAGTACGTGCTGTGGCTCGTCCCGCTCGTCGCGCTGGCCCGGCCGCGCTGGCGGGACTTCCTGATCTGGCAGGCGTGCGAGGTCGCGTACTTCCTGGGCATCTGGATGTACCTCGCGTACACGACCAGTGGGGACGCCCACAAGGGCCTGCCGACCGATGGATACCAAGTCGCCATCGCCGTCCATCTGTTGGGGACGCTGTACCTGTGCGCGGTGGTCGTACGGGACATCTTCATGCCGGAACGCGATGTGGTGCGCCGAGCAGGGGACGACGATCCGTCCGGCGGGCTGCTGGACGGCGCCGAGGACGTCTTCGTTCTCGGGGCGGCCGCTCATCCGCCGCGGCACGCCGCCCACTTCGACGGGCTCCCCCAGGTCGACTGGGGCGGCTCGAGCGCGCCGCCCGAAGACCGTTCGCTCTGAGCGAACAGGGTGGGGAAGACGTACGAAAAAGGCCGTACACGGTTTCCGTGTACGGCCTTTCGGCTGGGGCGGAGAGGCTGAACCCGGGGCTCAGCGCTCGACGACGCGGTCGAACTGCGTGGTGGTGTGCCGCAGATGGGCCACCAGTTCGTCGCCGACCTTCGGCTCCGAGGCGTCGGAGGGCACAAAGAGGATCGAGACCTGCATGTGCGGGGGCTCGGCGAACCAGCGCTGCTTGCCCGCCCAGACGAACGGAGAAAGGTTCCGGTTGACCGTCGCGAGGCCGGCGCGTGCGACGCCCTTGGCGCGCGGCATGACGCCGTGCAGCGCCTTGGGGGCCTCCAGGCCCACCCCGTGCGACGTACCGCCTGCCACGACCACGAGCCAGCCGTCTCCGGCCGCCTTCTGCTGCCGGTAGCCGAAGCGGTCGCCCTTGGAGACGCGGGTGACGTCCAGGACGGCCCCGCGGTACTCGGTGGCCTCGTGGTCCCCCAGCCACAGCCGCGTGCCGATACGCGCGCGGAAGTGGGTCTGCGGGAACTGCTGCTGAAGGCGCGCGAGTTCCTCGGCCTTGAGGTGGCTGACGAACATCGTGTGCAGGGGCAGGCGGGCCGCACGGAGACGGTCCATCCAGCCGATGACCTCCTCGACGGCGTCCGAGCCGTCGGTGCGGTCCAGCGGCAGGTGGATCGCGAAGCCCTCGAGCCGGACGTTCTCGATGGCGGAGTGCAGGTGAGGCAGCTCCTCCTCGCTCACGCCGTGCCGTTTCATCGAGGACATCACCTCGATGACGACACGGGCGCCCACAAGGCCGTACACGCCGTCGATGGACGATACGGAGCGGATGACACGGTCGGGCAGCGGTACGGGCTCCTCGCCCCGCCTGAACGGCGTCAGGACCAGCAGATCGCCGCCGAACCAGTCCTTGATCCGGGCTGCCTCGTACGTGGTGCCGACCGCGAGGATGTCCGAGCCCAGGCGGGTGGCCTCGTCCGCGAGCCGTTCGTGGCCGAAGCCGTAGCCGTTGCCCTTGCAGACGGGGACCAGCCCCGGAAACTGCTCGGACACCTGCTTGTGGTGTGCCCGCCAGCGCGCGGTGTCGACGTAGAGCGTGAGCGCCATGGCCGGTCCCGGAACCTTTCTCGTGGCTGCGGTGTATCAGAGGTATGAAAGGGAATTGTCGCCGATTTGCCGGACCGATGGGGCGATGCCGGGCTGGAACAGCGGCTCGGCATGCGGATCGGTACGGCTCAGCGGCGCGACATGTAGATGTCGAGCGCCTTGTGGAGCAGCTTGTTGAGCGGGAAGTCCCACTCGCCGAGGTACTCGGCGGCCTCTCCGCCCGTGCCCACCTTGAACTGGATCAGGCCGAAGAGGTGATCGGTCTCGTCCAGCGAGTCGGAGATGCCACGCAGGTCGTAGACCGTGGCTCCCAGGGCGTACGAGTCGCGCAGCATGCGCCACTGCATCGCGTTCGAGGGCCGGTGCTCGCGCCCGATGTTGTCCGAGGCGCCGTAGGAGTACCAGACGTGTCCGCCGACGACGAGCATCGTCGCGGCCGACAGGTTCACTCCGTTGTGACGCGCGAAGTAGAGCCGCATGCGGTTGGGGTCCTCGGTGTTGAGGGCCGTCCACATGCGCTGGAAGTACGACAGCGGGCGGGGCCGGAAGTGGTCGCGCACAGCGGTGATCTCATACAGCCGCTGCCACTCCTCCAGGTCCTGGTATCCGCCCTGGACGACCTCGACGCCCGCCTTCTCGGCCTTCTTGATGTTGCGGCGCCACAGCTGGTTGAAGTTCCTGTGGACCTCTTCCAGGGAGCGGTTGGCGAGCGGCACCTGGAAGACATAGCGGGGCTGGACGTCGCCGAAGCCGGCACCGCCGTCCTCGCCCTGCTGCCAGCCCATGCGGCGCAGCTTGTCGGCGACCTCGAAGGCGCGCGGCTCGATGAAGTCGGCCTCGATGTCGCGCAGGCGCTTCACGTCCGGGTTCTGGATGCCGCCCTTGATGGAGGTGGCTTCCCAGCGCCGGATGATCACCGGCGGGCCCATCTTCACCGAGAAGGCGCCCTGCTGCTTGAGGTGCGCGAGCATCGGCTGCAGCCAGTCGTCGAGGTTCGGCGCGAACCAGTTGATGACCGGGCCCTCGGGCAGGTAAGCCAGATAGCGCTTGATCTTGGGCAGCTGGCGGTACAGCACCAGGCCGGCGCCGACCATCTGGCCGGTCCTGTCGTCGAACCATCCGAGGTTCTCCGAGCGCCACTCGGCCTTCACGTCTGCCCAGGCGGGGACCTGCATGTGACTAGCCGCGGGCAGGCTCTGGATGTATGCCAGATGCTGCTCTCGGCTGATGGTCCTCAGGGTCAGGCTCATTCGGGGCGCTCCTCGGGCTGGTGTGTCCCCATGGGTACAGGGGCTCCGGCTCTCGCGCCGAAGCCTACTGCGCCCTGCGAGCGCCCCGTCTGGCCGTATGGAACCTGGACCCCGGGGACGGCGTGTGAAGCGTTCCGAGGTCAGGGGAAAACGGACGTTCGACTCAGATCACACCGCCAAAGAGGCCGCCGTGAGCCAGGCCGAGGTAGAAACCGACGCCCGAGAGGCCGAGTCCCACGATCAGTCCGAAGCGCTCCCGGGTCGTCTCGGAGATGAACTGTCCGTAGGCGCCGGCCAGGATCCCGACAAGACCGGCCCAGGAGCTGAGCAGGTGGAGGCTGTCGAACATCGACGTGACGAAGGCCAGGACTCCGCACACCAGGGTCACCACGAGCAAGGTGTCCTGGAGCGGATGAGGCTTGCCGTCCGTGGCGAAGAGTGAGCCGGTGGTGTTGGGTCGCAATACCTGTGCCATAGGGCACCTCCTGCGGAAGGCGGCGCATCGTAGCGCCATACACACCCGATGTGTACAGATTGACGGCCAACCCGGCCGGATTTCAACCGGAAGCCGGTGTGCAGGTAGTCTGTACCCTCTGCACCGGTGTCTGCCCAGGCTCATGGCCAGGTCACGACAGGGATTGCCGCTCGGTTCACCGATCGGCGGACCCGATTGTCAGTGGCGGCCGATACCGTTGCGAACGCATCACAACCCTCCTGCCACGGAACGACCGTGGCCGCTGAGTCCAAAGGAGGTGGGTTCCACATGCGTCACTACGAAGTGATGGTCATCCTCGACCCCGATCTGGAAGAGCGCGCTGTCGCCCCCCTGATCGAGAACTTCCTCTCCGTTGTCCGTGAGGCCAACGGCAAGGTCGAAAAGGTCGACACCTGGGGCCGTCGTCGTCTCTCGTACGAGATCAAGAAGAAGCCCGAGGGCATCTACTCGGTCATCGACCTGCAGGCCGAGCCTGCGGTCGTCAAGGAGCTCGACCGCCAGATGAACCTGAACGAGTCGGTCCTCCGGACCAAGGTCCTCCGTCCCGAGACCCACTGAGCTTTCCAGCTCAGCTGATCTCGGGCATCGAGTAGCAGCACCAGCAGCCAGCAGCAAACCCGCCGAGAGGTTCCCCCATGGCAGGCGAGACCGTCATCACGGTCGTCGGCAATCTTGTCGACGACCCCGAGCTGCGCTTCACCCCTTCCGGTGCGGCGGTCGCGAAGTTCCGTGTCGCGTCCACTCCCCGCACCTTCGACCGTCAGACGAATGAGTGGAAGGACGGCGAGAGCCTGTTCCTGACCTGCTCGGTCTGGCGTCAGGCGGCGGAGAACGTCGCCGAGTCGCTTCAGCGAGGCATGCGCGTCATCGTGCAGGGCCGGTTGAAGCAGCGGTCCTACGAGGACCGTGAGGGCGTCAAGCGCACGGTCTACGAGCTGGATGTAGAGGAAGTCGGCGCCAGCCTGAAGAACGCCACGGCCAAGGTCACCAAGACCACGGGCCGAGGCGGACAGGGCGGTTACGGCGGCGGCGGTGGCGGCGGCCAGCAGGGCGGCGGCTGGGGCGGTGGCTCCGGCGGTGCTCCGCAGGGCGGCGGCGCTCCTGCCGACGATCCCTGGGCAACCGGCGCTCCCGCCGGCGGCAACCAGGGTGGCGGCGGTGGCGGCGGTGGCGGCTGGGGCGGAAGCTCCGGCGGCTCCGGCGGCTCCGGCGGTTCCGGCGGCGGCTACTCGGACGAGCCCCCCTTCTAGGCCCTCAGGGCCGAGGGTGGGCCGTACTCCCACTTCTTGATCACACAGGAGATACACCATGGCGAAGCCGCCTGTGCGCAAGCCGAAGAAGAAGGTCTGCGCGTTCTGCAAGGACAAGGTCACGTACGTGGACTACAAGGACACGAACATGCTGCGGAAGTTCATTTCCGACCGCGGCAAGATCCGTGCCCGCCGCGTGACCGGCAACTGCACGCAGCACCAGCGTGACGTCGCCACGGCTGTGAAGAACAGCCGTGAGATGGCGCTGCTGCCCTACACGTCCACCGCGCGATAAGGGAAGGGTGACCGACAGATGAAGATCATCCTCACCCACGAGGTCTCCGGCCTCGGTGCCGCGGGCGACGTCGTTGACGTCAAGGACGGTTACGCTCGCAACTACCTGATCCCGCGGAACTTTGCGATCCGCTGGACCAAGGGTGGCGAGAAGGACGTCGAGCAGATCCGTCGTGCTCGCAAGATCCACGAGATCGCGACCATCGAGCAGGCCAACGAGATCAAGGCCCGCCTCGAGGGCGTCAAGGTCCGTCTGGCCGTTCGCTCCGGCGACGCCGGTCGGCTCTTCGGTTCCGTCACCCAGGCCGACGTCGCTTCGGCGATCAAGGCTTCCGGTGGCCCCGAGGTCGACAAGCGCCGCATCGAGCTGGGCTCGCCCATCAAGACCCTGGGCGCCCACGAGACGTCCGTGCGTCTGCACCCCGAGGTTGCCGCCAAGGTCAACATCGAGGTTGTCGCTGCCTGAGTGCAGCGCTCGGCATAGCTGAGAGAAGGGCCGCACCCCTCGGGGTGCGGCCCTTCTGTGTCTCACGAGCGCGCTCTCTCGCGTTCTCCATGGATGACCGGGCTCGTCGTTTCACGTGAAACCCTCGTTTCACGTGAAACGGTCGGCGTATGTCAGCGCGTCGCGCCCGTGACGATCCAGCGGCCCGAGCGAGAGCGTAGCCACAGCGTCAGCATCCGCACGGTCATCATCAGCGTCATCGCTCCCCAGAGCGCGGTCAGCCCGCCACCGAGGAGGGGAACGAGCAGGGCGACGGGGATGAAGACAGCCAGCGTGATCAGCATCGCCCAGGCCAGGTAGGGCCCGTCTCCCGCACCCATCAGGACGCCGTCCAGGACGAAGACGATCCCGCAGATCGGCTGGGAGACGGCCACCATCACCAGAGCCGGCAGCGCCGCGTCCTGCACGCCCGAGTCGCTGCTGAACAGCGGAAGGAACAGGGGACGAGCCGCTAGGACCAGCAGACCGAGCACGACTCCGGTGACGACACCCCACTGCACCATGCGGCGACATGCCTCACGGGCGCCCTGGGCGTCGTCGGCGCCGAGATAGCGCCCGATGATGGCCTGGCCCGCGATGGCGATGGCGTCGAGCGCGAAGGCGAGCAGGCTCCACAGCGACAGGATGATCTGGTGTGCCGCCATGTCGGCGTCCCCGAGCCGGGCGGCGACAGCCGTGGCGATCAGCAGGATCGCCCGGAGCGACAGCGTACGGACGAGAAGAGGAGCTCCGGTCTGAGCACTGGCTCGGATCCCGGTGGCATCCGGCCGCAGGGAGGCGCCGTGCTTCCGGGCTCCGCGGATGACGACGTTCAGGTAGACGGCGGCCATGCCGCACTGAGCGATGACGGTGCCCCAGGCGGAGCCGGCGATGCCGAGATCGGCGCCGTAGACAAGGACGACGTTGAGGACCGCATTGGCGACGAAGCCCCCGATGGCGACGTACAGAGGGGTCTTCGTGTCCTGGAGTCCGCGCAGTACTCCGGTGGCGGCCAGCACGACGAGCATGGCGGGAATGCCGAATGCCGAGATCCGCAGATAGGTCGTCGCGTACGGAGCCGCGGTGTCGGAGGCGCCGAACAACTCCATGAGGGAAGGCGCCGTGGGCAGGGCGACGGCTATGACGACCGCGCCGATGAGCAGGGCGAGCCAGATGCCGTCCATGCCCTGGCGGATCGCGGCGCGCAGATCGCCGGCGCCGACTCGGCGGGCGACTGCGGCCGTCGTGGCATAGGCGAGGAAGACGAAGACTCCGACGGCCGTCATGAGGAGGGCCGAGGCGATGCCGAGTCCGGCCAGCTGAGCCGTACCGAGATGACCGACGATCGCGCTGTCGGCCATCACGAAAAGAGGCTCGGCGACGAGTGCGCCGAAGGCCGGAACGGCCAGCGCGACGATCTCTCGGTCGTGCCGGCGTCGGGCGGCCTTGGGTACCGCGGGAGCCTGTGTCATGAGCACCAATCTAATCTTCCACAGGTAAGAGATGCAATGTGCTAAAGACCCTTACTCTCTGTTGGGTGGGGCGTGTCGCGGCGCACTGTTTGCAGCGATCTTGATCCGACTGGGGAAGTTTTTCTTCTGCACAGCCGGTGGATGGGAAAAGACCAGGTCAGAACAGGTTCCTCGGAAGAGGTGAGGGCTTGTTCACAGGGCTGTCCACCGGGTCGTGCACAGGTTTTGTGGGGTTCTCCACAGCATCGGGGCCGTCGTCCACATGGCCTGTGGATAACCAGATTGGCTGACGGTGCCCGCGGGCCTAACGTGGTGCGGCGCCCGTTCTCTCCTCCGTCCTCGGAAACCACGCAAAACCGACGCGTGAGAACCGGAGTTGGGCAGCTCAGTTGTCAGTGCCGTGCCGTAGAAATTAAGGGCACTGCTAGGTCCGCTCCGCGGACGGGAGGAGGTGGCTCGGTGAGTATTTCCGAGCCCTTGGACGACCCCTGGGCGGACAGTGGTCCCAGTGATCGTCTGCCCTCGTCCCGCCGGCGTGGGAGTGGCGGCCGCGGCCGTGACGAGCAGCACGACCGTGACCGGGACAACGGCTCATGGGAAAGCGGCGGCTCGTCGTTCGAACGGGTACCGCCGCAGGACCTCGACGCCGAGCAGTCCGTCCTCGGCGGCATGCTCCTGTCGAAGGACGCCATCGCCGATGTCGTCGAGGTGCTCAAGGGCCACGACTTCTACCGGCCGGCGCACGAGACCATCTACGGAGCGATCCTCGACCTGTACGCGAAGGGCGAGCCGGCCGACCCCATCACGGTCGCGGCCGAGCTCACCAAGCGGGGCGAGATCACCAAGGTCGGCGGCGCGCCCTATCTGCACACGCTTGTGCAGACAGTCCCGACCGCGGCGAACGCCGAGTACTACGCGGAGATCGTGCACGAGCGCGCGGTCCTGCGCCGCCTGGTCGAGGCGGGCACACGCATCACGCAGATGGGGTATGCGGCCGACGGCGACGTCGATGAGATCGTCAACAGCGCCCAGGCGGAGATCTACGCGGTCACCGAGCAGCGCACCACCGAGGACTATCTGCCGCTCGGCGACATCATGGAGGGCGCGCTCGACGAGATCGAGGCGATCGGATCGCGTTCGGGGGAGATGACCGGCGTACCGACCGGCTTCACCGACCTCGACTCGCTCACCAACGGCCTGCACCCCGGCCAGATGATCATCATCGCGGCTCGTCCCGCCATGGGTAAGTCGACGCTGGCCCTGGACTTCGCCCGAGCCTGCTCCATCAAGCACAACATGCCCAGTGTGATCTTCTCGCTCGAAATGGGCCGCAACGAGATCGCGATGCGCCTGCTGTCGGCCGAGGCGCGCGTGGCCCTGCACCACATGCGGTCCGGCACGATGACCGACGAGGACTGGACCCGGCTCGCCCGCCGTATGCCGGACGTCTCGGCCGCCCCCCTCTACATCGACGACTCCCCGAACCTGTCGATGATGGAGATCCGTGCCAAGTGCCGCCGCCTCAAGCAGCGCAGTGACCTGAAGCTCGTGATCATCGACTACCTCCAGCTGATGCAGTCGGGCGGCAAACGCTCCGAGAGCCGCCAGCAGGAGGTCTCGGACATGTCGCGAAACCTGAAGCTGCTGGCCAAGGAGCTGGAACTGCCGGTGATCGCGCTGTCGCAGCTCAACCGTGGTCCCGAGCAGCGCACGGACAAGAAGCCCATGGTCTCCGACCTGCGTGAGTCCGGCTCGATCGAGCAGGACGCGGACATGGTCATCCTGCTCCACCGCGAGGACGCCTATGAGAAGGAGTCCCCGCGTGCCGGCGAGGCCGACATCATCGTCGGCAAGCACCGTAACGGCCCGACGGCCACGATCACGGTGGCCTTCCAGGGGCACTACTCACGCTTCGTGGACATGGCACAGACCTGATCCGGAGCCGTAGGGTCTCGCGGCTGATGTCGTAATCTCACGGGCCGTGTCGTACCGATGTCGTATACGGCATCACCGTGAGACCAGCGCGTGGGTGCTGCTGCTCAGCGCCTCGTCTCGTACCTGGTCAGGACCACGCCGCCGGGAAACGTCCGCGTCTCCACCAGGTTCTGGTTCACCCAGCTGTCCAGCGCGGTGAAGAACGGCGTGCCGCCGCCCACCAGGACCGGATGGGCGGCGATCGCGTACTCGTCGATCAGCCCGGCGCGCATGGCCGCCCCGGCGAGCGTTGCGCCGCCGATGGTCATCGGGCCGCCGTCCTCGGACTTGAGCCGGGTGATCTCGGCGATCGCGTCGCCGGTGACCAGGCGGGTGTTCCAGTCGACCTTGTCGATCGTCGAGGAGAACACCACCTTCGGCGTGTCCCGCCAGTTCCGCGCGAACTCGATCTGCGCATGGGTGGCGTCGGGCTGCTGGTCGCCGGTCGGCCAGTAGGAGCTCATCGCCTCCCACAGAACAGCTCGTCGTTCGGCGGTCCGCTCCAGCCGATGTCGTCGCCGGCCGCGGCGATGTAGCCGTCCAGGGTCAGGTTCATGCTGTAGATCAGTTCCGCATGACTCAGCCTTCCGTTCGTGGATGTCCGGCGTACAGACCAGCGCGGCGCGGGAAACTCAGCGGTGCGCGATCCGGGCTCGCCGGTAGCCCTCGTGCTCGGGGCTCAGCGTGGTGCACTCGGCCGACTCGGACAAGCCGCCTGATCTCGACCCCGCCCTCGCGAGGAAATACCACGGAATTGAGACTGATCATGGGTGACAAGGCCGTGAGGCAGCCAAGAACGCCCAGGTCACGCAAGATCGACATGTCACGAGCGGCGAGACCCTACAGCCCTGCGGGGCCGCTCCGGGTTAATCCGCTCGACGTTCGGTGGCGGGACGGGTGGACTGGTGTCATGACGACACCCCACGATGATCTCCTTCCCGGCACACGCCGAGCCCTGCTGCACCGTATTGCCGTCGCGCAGAGCGAGGGACGGGCACCGTCCCTCGCCGCGACGGTGGTCCGGGGCGGGAAGGCGGTCTGGAACGGGGCGCGGACCTCGGTGGACGGTCACGGGCCGGACGAGAACGTCCAGTACCGGATCGGCTCCATCACCAAGACCTTCACCGCCGTTCTCGTACTGCGGCTGCGCGACGAGGGCGTCCTGGACCTCGCCGACCCGCTGGAGAAGCATGTGCCCGGCACCGGCGCGGGGGAGGCCACCATCTCCCAACTGCTCGCGCACACCGGAGGACTGGCCGCCGAGTCGCCCGCGCCGTGGTGGGAGCGCACACCGGGCTCGCTGCGTCCCGAACTGTCCGATGTACTGGGCGAGCAGCCGTTCCGGCATCCGGTCGGCCGGCGGCACCACTACTCGAACCCCGGCTACACGCTGCTCGGAGCGCTGGTCGAGGAGCTGCGCGGCGCCCCTTGGGAAGAAGTGCTGCGCCGCGAGGTTCTGGAACCGCTCGGCCTGCACCGTACGAGCGGTCACGCGCAGGCGCCGCACGCGGGGGGATGGGCGGTCCACCCCTGGGCGGACGCGATGATGCCCGAGCCCGCGGAGGACCTCGGGCGGATGGCTCCGGCCGGGCAGCTGTGGTCCACCACAGGTGACTTGGCCCGCTTCGCCGTCTTCCTCATCCAGGGCGACGACCGAGTGCTGAGCGCGGAGTCCGTGAGGGAGATGCGTGCGCCCGCCGCGCCGCCCGAGACCGCGGAACTGGCTGCGGGGTCTTCCTACGGGCTCGCCCTGCAGATCGCGCACCGTGACGGCCGAACCCTCGTAGGACACGGTGGCTCCCTGCCGGGCTTCGTCGCCGGATTGGTGATCAGCGTGGAGGACGACGTGGCGGCGGTGGTGCTGTCCAACTGCACCTCAGGTCCGCCCGTGTTCAGCGTCGCCGCCGATCTGGTGCGGATCGTCGCGGAGGCGGAGCCCCGGATTCCCGAACCCTGGCGCCCGATGACCGAAGTCGACCATGACGTCTTGGAGTTGGCGGGTCAGTGGTACTGGGGGACTCAAGCCTTCGGGCTGCGGCTGCCGGCCGATGGGGGGCTCGTGCTGGGCCCGCTCTCGGGTGTCGGCCGGGGTGCGCGCTTCAGGGCGAACGGGGACGGGACGTGGACGGGACTCGACGGCTACTACGCGGGCGAGCTTCTGCGGCCCGTACGGCGGCCTGATGGCTCGGTGAGCCATCTGGACCTCGGGTCGTTCGTGTTTACGCGTCAGCCGTACGACGAGGAGGTTCCTGTGCCCGGTGGAGTGGACCCTGAAGGCTGGCGAGGCATTCAGTAGGCGACACCGGAGCCGGAGGCGGCCTGTTTCACGTGAAACAGGCCGCCTCCGCTGTGCGGAGAAGCAGCGCGGAGAAGGCCGCCCCCCGGAGTGCCGCTGCGGTGCGTCGCGGGCGGCAGGAAGGGCGGGGCGGCAGGAAGGGCCGAGCGACGAGTGGTCAGCGGCTTCCGTCAGAGCGGGAGCTTGAAGCCGACGTGTGAGGCCTCGAAGCCCAGCCGCTCGTAGAAGCGATGCGCGTCGGTGCGGGAGGCGTCGGAGGTCAGCTGGACCAAGTGGCAGCCCTGGCGGCGGGATTCCTCGATCGCCCACTCGATGAGCTCCGTCCCGAGACCGCTGCCACGTTCGTCGCCGTGGATACGTACGGCTTCGATGATGGAGCGCGTCGCCCCCTTGCGGGACAGTCCGGGAATCACGGTGAGCTGCAGGGTGCCGACAACGCGGTTCTCGCGCACGGCGACGACCAGGTGCTGGTTCGGGTCCCCGCTCAGACGCTCCAGGGCGCCCAGATACGGGGTCAGATCGTCGGGCGATTCCCGTTGGGCACCCAGCGGGTCGTCGGCGAGCATCGCGACAATGGCGGGCACGTCGTCGGCGACCGCCGCTCGTATCTCAAGATCTGCCATGAGCGCACCCTACGAGGGCACGCCCACCGAGGGCACGGGCTGTACGGGCACGCTGGCGGACTCCACGACCCGGACCAGGGGGGCCAGCTCAGGGTTCACGGCCGCCTCGTCGAGTGCCTCGCGCAGGGCGGCGTCATTGGTGGGCCGCGCCTCGGCGAGGAGCTCCAGGCCGGCCTCGCTGACGTTCGTGTAGATGCCGCGGCGGTCGGTCGGGCAGAGATAGCGGGCGAGCAGCCCTCGGTCCTCAAGACGGGTGACCAGCCGTGTGGTGGCGCTCTGGCTGAGGACGACCGCGTCCGCGACCTGCTTCATCTGGAGATGGCCGCCGTCGCCGTCGTGCTGCCGGCTGAGCACGTCGAGCAGGGAGTACTCGCGCACGCTGAGCCCGTGCCTGGACTGTAGGGCCCGCTCGATGTGGGCCTCGATCCTCCCGTGCAGCAGGGAGAGTGCGCACCATCCCTGAGCGAGGGCGGTGAGCGCGGGGTCCGTGGCTGTCATGGCGTTTCCTCCGTCCCGGAGCGGCTGAAACCCAGGATAGAGCACAGGCGCAATAGCCCGCTGTTGCGTATAGCCCGCGTCTGCAACTATTGTGAACGCAGGCAAAGCGCCCATGCAATCTCCTGGAAGGTGTACTCCACCATGCCTCTCGCGCTTCTGGCCCTCGCGATCGGGGCCTTCGGAATCGGAACGACAGAGTTCGTGATCATGGGCGTCCTGCCCGAGGTCGCCGGAGACTTCGGTGTCTCCATCCCCACCGCCGGACTACTGGTGACCGGCTATGCCCTCGGTGTGGTGATCGGCGCGCCGATCATGACCGCGCTCGGCACGAAGGTCTCCCGCAAGCGGATGCTCATGGTGCTGATGGGTCTGTTCGTCGTCGGCAATCTGATCTCCGCCCTGGCTCCGGCCTTCTGGCTGATGTTCGTGGGCAGGGTGGTCGCCTCTCTCGCCCACGGTGCCTTCTTCGGCATCGGGTCGGTGGCCGCCGCCGAACTGGTCGCGCCCGAGAAGAAGGCCGGCGCCATCGCGATGATGTTCAGCGGGCTCACGATCGCCAATGTCGTCGGCGTCCCGCTGGGCACGCTGATCGGACAGTCCGCGGGCTGGCGCGTCACCTTCGCGGGGGTCGCCGCGCTCGGCGTCATCGGGCTGCTGGGCATCGCCAAGCTGGTGCCGGAGATGCCGAAGCCCGAGGGCGTGCACCTGCGCCATGAGCTCGCCGCCTTCAAGAACGTCCAGGTCCTGCTCGCGATGGCGATGACGGTGCTCGGCTTCGGCGGTGTCTTCGCGGCCATCACCTACATCGCGCCGATGATGACGCACGTCGCGGGCTTCGCCGACGGGTCGGTCACCTGGCTGCTGGTCCTCTTCGGCCTCGGCATGGTCGGCGGAAACCTGGTCGGCGGCAAGTTCGCCGACCGCGCGCTGATGCCGATGCTGTACGTGTCTCTGGGCGGCCTCGCCGTCGTGCTCGCCCTCTTCACCGTCACCGCGCACAACAAGATCCTGGCGGCGGTCACGATCGCCCTGATCGGCGCTCTGGGCTTCGCGACCGTGCCTCCGCTTCAGAAGCGCGTTCTCGACCAGGCGCACGGCGCGCCCACCCTGGCCTCGGCCGTGAACATCGGCGCCTTCAACCTCGGCAACGCCCTCTCGGCCTGGCTCGGCGGCATCGTGATCGCGGCAGGCCTCGGCTACACCGCCCCCAACTGGGTCGGTGCGGTTCTCGCCGCGAGCGCGCTCGTTCTGGCCGTCCTCTCGGCCGCTCTGGAGCGCCGCACGGCCCTTCCCGGCTCCGTGGTCGCCAGTGGCACCCCGGCCGAGCGGCGGACCGCCGTCCACCACTGACCGGAATCGGGCCCGGTGCGGGGCCAGGGCCGTCCCCGCACCGTCCCGACCCGGCACGTCCCCCACTCGAAACAGCACCCCCACAAGGAGAAACCCCTGATGAGCACCACCACCGCCGTTGCCCCCCTGACCATCGAGGACGCCGAGGTCCTCGTCACCGCGGCCCGTCACGCCGCCGAAGCCACAGGCGTTCGGATCAGCGCCACCGTCCTCGACGCGGGCGGCCACCTTCTCGCGTTCCGGCGCGACGACCAGGCTGTGCTGATCTCGGGAGAGACCAGCACGCGCAAGGCCTACACGGCACTCCAGCTGAACGCGGCAACCGCCGATCTCGTCGAGGCGGTGCAGCCCGGTGGTCTCTTCCACACCCTGCCCACCGCGCTCGACCGCCCCCTGCTGTTCATCGCGGGCGGCGTGCCGGTCCACCGTGACGGCCGTCTGATCGGTGCGATCGGGATCGGTGGCGGCATGCCCGACCAGGACCACGGCTTCGCCGTCACCGCCGTCGCATCGCTCGTCTGACGCTCGGCAGCCACGGCACCCGCCCGACGTACGACAGTCCAGAAGCGCCGGTCTCCCACCGTGTCCCGGGGGACCGGCACTTCGTCTGTCGGCGTGGCTGAGCTCTAGCCGGCGGCGACCGTCAGCGGCGCGAAGCGGCGAGTCCAGTCGCCGGGCAGTTCCGGGATCCCGTACGTCATGACCGAGTTGAAGGCGACGGAGGCAAGCCCGCGCTCTGTCAGCCAGGCCAGCAGGTCTTCGTGCCGCACGTCGATGTCGGTGCGCAGCGGTCGGTCGGTGTGAGCGGCGAGCGAGGAGACGAGCGCCTTCGCCGTCTCCGTGTCCCGGGCGATCAGCGGGCCGACGACATGGTCGGTCATGTTGGGCCAGGCGGCCGCGTAGCCGATGATGCGGCCGTTCTCCTCGGCCACGCGCAGCTGGTCGGAGAAGGCGGGCAACCGCGTGATCATGTGGGTGCGGTCGGTGCCGAAGACCTCTTCGTCCAGCCGGAGGATGGTGGCGAGGTCCTCCGCCGTGGCCGGGCGGGTGGACACCTCGGGCTCAGGGCCGCCAGGAGTGAACACCCCACGGAACATCTCGGCCCGGCCGCTGACCTTGAATCCCAACTCCTCGTAGAGCGGGCGCCCGTACTCGGTCGCGTGCAGGGTCAGTGGGGTGCTGCCCATCTCTTCGACGACGTGCCGCATCAGATGACGGCCGACACCCTGGCGGGAATGCCGCTCGGCGACGAGAACCATGCCGATCGCACCCAGCTCGGGGCAGTCACGCGGTCCGTATTCGGTCACCACGCACGCGGTGACGAGACCGCCGGCGGGGTCGTCGATGCCGTATCCGTTCCCCGCGGTGAGCAGCAGACCCCACTTGTGTTCCTCACGGGGCCAGCCCCGGTCTTCGGACAAGTCGGCGCAGGCGGCGAGGTCGCGAGGCGTCAGACGGCGAACGGGCAGAGCGGTGAGGGATGGTGTCGACACGCACGTCAGGCTGTCTGACACGTGCCGCTGCCGTCCACCGTTTTCCAGGCAGCCCTACCCTTTTTCGACCATGCTCTGCGCCGCCCCACGGCGAGCGGACAGCAACGGACAGCTGTTTCACGTGAAACCCCGGCCCCTGACCGTCGACTGCCCCAGTAGCCTCGGCGGACATGGCGAGACTTCATCTCTTCGACCTCGACGGGACGTTGCTCCACGGCAGCACCGCACCGTTGGAGATCTCCCGGCAGCTCGGGCTGGAAGCCGAGACCATGGCGCTGGAGAAGGCCATTTCCGCGGGGCTCATAGGTCCTCCCGAGTACGCGACACGGGTGCATGCCCTATGGACGGAACTCACCGAGGCGCATGTGACGGCGGCTTTCGACGGAGCGCCATGGATGTCCGGCATCGAAGACGTCTGGAGGGAGATCCGGGAAAACGGCGACTACTGCGCCGTCGTCTCGTTGTCGCCCTCGTTCTTTGTGGAGCGTCTGATGTCGTGGGGAGCGCACGCGGCTCATGGCTCGCGCTTTCCCGCCGTGCCGTTCGCGGAGCCGGTGGATCCGGCGGGTGTACTCAGCGGCGCGGCAAAGGTGCAGATCGCGGACCGGCTCTGTGAAGAGTTCGGGGTGAGTCGGAGCGACTGTGTCGCCTATGGCGACTCCCTCTCGGACAAGGACCTTTTCCGCGCTGTGCCGGTGTCCGTCGCGGTCAATGCGGACCGGCATCTGTGCGGCCTGGCCACCTACTCCTACGTGGGACGGGACCTGTGGGATGCCTATCAATTGGTTTGCGGGGCAAGGTAATTCACGTTGTCGGCAGGCCGGTGCCGCGCTCATTAGCCTTGAGGGAAGAGGGCACTTGTGCCGAGGGCCGCTGCCGGTATGGTCGACTCCGGTTCGCGTCCGCCGAAGTGTGCGCACGTCCCGCCGACGCGGGCGCCCGGCAACGCAGGCCAAAGCAGCCTAACGGGACGGAGAGATCGAAGACCCGCATTTTCCGTTATGAGGCCGGGCGTTGACCCCGGGTGGGATGCTCGACGAGAGCGCTGCGGCCAATGTCACATTCTCGCCTTACTTGTCCGTACGGGGTGGGAATCCGGCCCAATGCGGCCGCATTGGGCCGACGGGACTGAACCGGGAAAGAGAGCAAGCCGTCTGCGGGGGAAAGCAGGCATCTTCCGACTGCGGAGGTGCGCAGACCGACCGAAAGATGTTCGAGGCGAGGCAGACCATGGACGCTCCGACCACCACGTCGGCCGACAACGGCACTTCAGGCGGAAACGGCGGGGGCGGCTGGTTCACGCCGCACAAGGAGCCGCCGACTCCCAGCGGTGATCAGGGGCCATCGGACGGCCGTCGGCTGGCCGCGTTGCGCCCGGTGGGCCGGTCCGCGGCAACGCAGGGGGAACCCGGCCAAACCACCCCTGAGCAAGCGGCTCCCGGGCAGGGAACACCCCAGCAGGAACGAATATCCCCGGTCGCCGAGGCGCCCAAGGCCTCTCGTCACTTCGAGCCGGAGCCGGCCCACGAAGCCGTGCGCCCGCAGTCGGGCCCCGGGCAGGCGCAGTTCGGCCCTCCGCGGCCCTCACAGGCCTCCGCGACCGAGTACGGGCCCCGGCAGCCCCACCGCGGCTCTCCGGGGCCTGAGGCCCGCCCTGAGCCGCATGGGACGGTCCGGCCGCCGGCCCCCGCCCCCAAGGCGTCTCCCGACGCCGTGCTGATCCGCCGGACCATGGCCGAGGTCGGTGACATCGCCGACAAGGTCACCTCCTACTTCTACGCGCTTCTCTTCGTACGCCACCCGGAGCTGCGCTCGATGTTTCCCGCCGCGATGGACACCCAGCGGGACCGGCTGCTCAAGGCGCTGCTGACCGCCGCCGAGCACGTCGACAACACCGAGGTCCTCGTCGCGTATCTGCAGAACCTCGGCCGGGGACACCGCAAGTACGGCACCCGGCCGGAGCACTACCCGGCCGTCGGTGAGTGCCTCATCGGCTCGCTCAGCCGGTACGCCTCCGCGATCTGGGACGCCGAGATGGAGGCGGCCTGGGTGCGCACGTACACGACCATCTCCCAGGTCATGATCGACGCCGCAGCCGCCGACGAGCTGCGTGCTCCGGCCTGGTGGTACGCCGAAGTGGTGTCCCACGACCTGAGGACGCCGGACGTCGCTGTCGTCACGGTCCGGCCCGACCAGCCGTACCCGTTCCTGGCCGGGCAGTACACAAGCCTGGAGACACCGTGGTGGCCACGGATCTGGCGGCACTACTCCTTTGCCTCGGCGCCTCGCTCGGACGGGCTGCTGACGTTCCATGTCAAGGCGGTTCCGGCGGGCTGGGTCTCCAACGCACTGGTGCACCGCGCCCGGCCCGGCGATGTCATCCGGCTCGGACCGCCGTCCGGCTCCATGACCGTCGACCACACCACCGACAGCGGACTGCTCTGTCTGGGCGGCGGCACCGGCATCGCACCCATCAAGGCCCTGGTCGAGGACGTCGCCGAACACGGGGAGCGCCGACCCGTCGAAGTCTTCTACGGGGCTCGCACCGATCACGACCTCTACGACATCGACACCATGCTGCGGCTCCAGCAGAGCCACCCCTGGCTCGCGGTACGCCCCGTCGTCGACCAGCAGGCCCATCTCCAGCTGCCGGACGTCGTACGCGAGTACGGGCCCTGGAACGAATTCGACGCGTATCTCTCGGGGCCGCCCGGCATGATCCGCAGCGGTGTCGACACGCTCAGGGACATAGGCATCCCGTCGGACCGTATCCGCCACGACTCGGTGGAAGAACTCGTCGCGGCCGGCGACTGACCCGCGGTTTCCCTCGGCGTCAGCCCAGGTCAGGTGCGTGCATGGCCCGTACGCCTTCGATGTTGCCGTCGAGATAGTGCCTCAGCGAGAGCGGTACGAGGTGGACCGAGGCGATCCCGACCCGGGTGAACGGGACGCGGACGATCTCGTACTCACCGCACGGTTCGTCCATCTCGGGGCCGTGCCGCAGGGCGGGATCCATGGACTCCAGCCGGCAGACGAAGAAGTGCTGGACCTTCACGCCGGTCGCGCCGCCGTCGTCGCCGATGTGCTCGACGGTGTCGACGAAGCAGGGCACCACATCGACGACCTTGGCTCCGAGCTCCTCGTGCACCTCACGATGGAGTGCTTCGACGACAGTCGTGTCCTCCGGTTCGACCCCGCCACCCGGTGTGAGCCAGTAGGGATCGACGCCGGGCTTGGTGCGCTTGATCAAGATCAGGTCGTCACCATCGAGCAGAACGGCACGGGCGGTGCGCTTGACCACGGGTCGGACGGTCATGGGAGAAATGTGGCCCGGCTGGTTCCACGTGAAACATCACCCGGCCGGGATTCCGTGTGAAACGTCCTGGAGCCCGCCCTGGGGTTCCGAGAAGGCGGGGGCGGCCTTCGCCCGAACCGCCGGCCTTCGGTCCCCGGCGGCAGGCCCTGCCACTGAGGATCTCGGTTCCGATCCGTGCCCACCTCAGCCCCAGTCGGCGGCCGCTCGCAGCAGCCATTCGTGCGCGCGGGCGATGTGCGGCATCGCGAGAGTTCCGGTCCGGACGACAAGGAAGTACGTACGCAACGGGGGCACCGCAGGGTCGAGGAGCGCCACGACGTCTCCGCGTTCGATGGCATCGGAACAGAGGTATTTGGGCAGGACGGCGAGCCCGGCGCCCGCGGAGGCACAAGCGAGGACCGCCCGCAGATCCGGGACGACGACCGTGCCGGAGGCGGCCGGGCGGCAGTCGAAGACCGAGGCCCAGTACCGGGCGACGAGCGGCAGCGACTCGTGGACCTCGACGATGGGGAGGTCCTCGAGCGCGTGGGCGCCCTTCCGGCGGAGTTTGCCCGGCCCGACTTCGGCGGCCCAGCGCGGAGAGGCGACCAGGACGTGCTCTTCGTCGCAGAGCGGAGTCGCGGTGAGGAGCGCACCGCGTGGGCGGGCCGTCGTCATGGCCAGATCATGATGTCCGGCGGCGAGCCCCTCCAGCGTCTCCTCCGCGTTGCCGAAGGAGGCGCGCAGCGTGAAGCCCTGTCCGTCGTCGCCGGTCAGCTCCGTGAGCGCGGGCAGTGCGCGCTCCGCGGTGAACTCCGGCGGCCCCGCGAGATGCAGGGTGCGCAGAGAGGAGTCCTCGTCGAGACCGGTCTCGGCTATCTCAACGAGAGCGTCGAGATGCGGCGCCGCCTTGTGGGCCAGCTCGTCGCCGATGGTCGTGGGGGTCACCCCGCGCGCCTGGCGAAGAAACAGGGGCCGCCCCAACTGCCGCTCCAGTGTGCGGATCTGCGAGGTGACGGCCGGCTGGGAGAGTCCGAGCAGCGCGGCAGCGCGAGTGAAGGAACCGGCCCGGTGCACTGTCACAAAAGTGCGCAGCAAGGCCAAGTCCATGGTGCCCCTCCCCTTTCAGCACCCCCGCGCGAACCCCAACTATAAATAAGTCGATAGGTCTCTGTCGCTACGGTGATTGGACACTGACACAGAGTCAACTAGCCTTGTCTGCGCGGTTCTTCGCGCGCGGAACCGGGACGGTCCGAGCCACGAGGGGGGAGGCTCGGACCGTCCGTTGTACGTAGCGGGGTACTGATCCCGGCGCCTTGGCCGCCTACTCCGCGGAGGCGTCGAGGGCCCGCAGCACGTCCGCCACCAGGTCCTCGGGATCCTCGGCACCGGCGGAGAAGCGGATGAAGCCTTCCGGGACCGCGTCCCCGCCCCAGCGGCCGCGCCGCTCGGCCGTGGACCGCACCCCGCCGAAGCTGGTGGCGTCGTCGACCAGGCGCAGCGCATCGAGGAAGCGCTCGGCACGCGCGCGTGTGGGCAGCGTGAAGGAGACCACGCATCCGAAGCGGCGCATCTGCTGTGACGCGATCTTGTGCGACGGGTCGTCGGGCAGCCCCGGGTAGCGCAGCCCCGTCACCTCGGGCCGATCCCGCAGGGCCTCGGCGATCGTCCTGGCGTTGGCGGTCTGCCGGTGGGCCCTCAGCTGGAGCGTGGCGAGCGAACGGTGGGCGAGCCAGGCCTCCATCGGGCCGGGGATGGCTCCGACGACCTTCCGCCAGCGTCGTACGGGAGCCATCAGCGCGGCGTCCCGCCCGGTGACGTATCCCAGGAGGATGTCGCCGTGCCCGGTGAGCATCTTGGTGCCGCTGGCCACGGAGAAGTCGGCACCCAGCTCCAGCGGGCGCTGTCCGAGCGGGGTCGCCAGCGTGTTGTCGACGGCGACGAGCGTGCCCTGCGCGTGTGCGGCAGCGACGAGGCGTCGCAGATCACAGACGTCGAGGCCCGGGTTGGACGGCGTCTCGATCCACAGCAGCTTCGCGCCGTCGAGGACCTCCAGCTGGGCATCGCCGGCGGTGGGGGCGGTGCGCACCTCGATGCCGTACGCGGTCAGCTGCTCGCGCACCAGCGGCAGCACCTGGTAGCCGTCGTCGGGCAGGACGACGATGTCGCCGGCGCGCAGTTGGGAGAAGAGCACCGCGGAGATGGCGGCCATGCCCGAGGGGAAGGCGAGCGTTTCCACGGAGTCCTGGCCGGGCGCTTCCAACTCGCCGATGGCGCGCTCCAGGAGCGTCCAGGTCGGGTTCTCGTCACGGCCGTAGGTGTACGGGCCGGTGGGCTCGCCGGGCAGATGGAAGTGCGCGGCGAAGACCGGGCCGGGAAGGGTCGGCTCGTACTTGACGGGCTCGGGCAGCCCGGCTCGCACCGCGCGGGTGCCGTCGCCCCGCACCGTCGCGCGCGTGTCCTCGCTCCGGCCCGCCGGGCCCGCGCCCTCACCGCTCGCCGTGACGGAATCCCCTGACGTCATGCCTCTCGTCCTCCCACTTGCTCTCGTACCGCGGCGAGCAATCCGGGGCTCGCCGCCTCCACCATCTCAAGACATTCCTCGAAGCCGTCCATATGTCCGTAATACGGATCGGGGACGTCCAGATCGTCGCCCGCGGCGGGGTCGTACGAGCGCAGCAGCCGGACCTTCGCCGCGTCCTCGGCAGTGGTCGCGAGCCGGCGCAGGGCCTTGAGATGGCCGGTGTCCAGGGCGATGACGAGATCGAGACGGGAGAACCACGAGGCCTGGAACTGCCGGGCCGCGTGGTCGCTCTCGTAGCCACCCGCCTCCAGCACGGCGACGGTGCGCTCGTCCGCGCCGTCGCCCTCGTGCCAGCCGCCCGTCCCCGCGCTGTCGACCTCGACCAGCTCGTCGAGTCCGGCTTCCGTCACATGGGCGCGGAAGACGGACTCGGCCATCGGCGAGCGGCAGATGTTGCCGGTGCAGACGAAGCAGACGCGATAGGGCATGGAGCTCTCTCAGTCGTTGTCGCCGTCGGGCAGGACGACGTTGAGCGCCCAGGAGACGACGGAGATGATCAGGCCGCCCAGGACGGCGGTCCAGAAGCCCTCCACATGGAAGCTCAGGTCGAGTTCGTCGGCGAGCCAGGAGGTGAGCAGCAGCATCAGGGCGTTCACCACGAGGGTGATCAGGCCGAGCGTGAGGATGAAGAGCGGGAAGGTCAGTACCTTCACGATCGGCTTGACCAGGAAGTTCACCAGTCCGAAGACCAGCGCGACGAGAAGGAGCGTGGCTATCTTCTTGCCTGTGCTGTCGCCCGTCAGGGTGATCTTGTCCAGGAGCCAGACGGCGACGGCCAGGGCCCCCGCGTTGGCGAGCGTCTTGACTACGAAATTCTTCATGTGTCTGATCGTGGCAGAAGAGATCGACTGGCAAGAAGGGGCTGTGGACACAGCCTGTGGCGTACGAGAGCGGACGAGGGCGATGAAGGCATTCCGACTGGATGAGCTGGAGGCGGAGCGCGCCGCCAACGATGGCGCCTACCTGCAGTTTCTGCGCGAGCGGAACATGTCGGTCGGGCTGTACGCGCTCGACGCGGGCGGGCTCGACCCGCAGAAGCCGCACGCGCAGGACGAGGTGTATTTCGTGGTGAGCGGACGTGCGGCGATCACGGTCGGCCTGGAGACCACCCAGGTGGCGCGGGGCAGTGTCGTGTACGTACCCGCGGGGGTCGCCCACAAGTTCCACCACATCACGGAGGATCTGCGGGTCCTGGTGGTGTTCTCTCCGCCCGAGAGCTGACCTGCGTCTCAGGGTTCCCTAGGGGGACGGTCAGGGGAGGACAAGGGGTGCGGGGCCACCGCACGGCCCCCTCTCCGACCTAGCATCGGATGCGAGACACAAGAGAACCCGGAATCGGTGTCCCGGTGTTGGGGCCACGGGCGAGGAGAGGTAAGGACAGGGCGATGCGAGAGATCTTCAACGGTATGCCGTGGTGGGTGAAGTGGGTCGCGGTGCCGGTCATCGCCCTGGTGGTGTTCGGCGGCCTGATAGCGAGCGTCGTCAGCTTCGTCGTCCTCGTGCTCTTCAAGGTGCTCATCTTCGTGGCGCTCGTCGGCGGGCTGATCTACATCGTGCGGAAGTTCATGTCGAGTTCGTCCTCGCGCAGCGACTGGTGAGGCGCGAGAGGGTGAGCGGGAGGTAACGGCGAAAGGGGAAAGGGAACCCAAGGTTCCCTCGGGCGAGGGAAGTTTTCCGGCGAGGCCGTATGTCGGCCGTGACTGGCGGTTAAAGTCCGGAATTCGACGCGGGGGTCGACCCCCGCGGGCAGCGCACAGCCCCCTCCCGTGTTCCCCGCACGGGCGGTCCTCCTCGCGCTTCGGGAGTGCCCCTTGGCCACGGTTGACACCGCACCCGCACCATCAATCGCTCCGCCCTTCCGGCGATCGGGCATGCCAGCGGCGGCACGCGTTCCACCGGTCCAGCCGCGCACCTCGCCGGGGGAGCCGCCTCCTTCACGTTCCGCGCCGGTTCCGCCGGCGGAACCGGCGCCGCCGCTGACTACGACGGTGGAGACACCCACGCGGCGCGCCCTGCCGGCGGACGGGCTCACCGGGCGCACACTGCCGTCGGTGACCCGCAGTCCGCGCTCTCCGGCCTCCGGGGCGGCACGGCTCGCCCGAACCCTTCCGGCGGAGTCCGAAGCCACCCCGCTGGATTCCCACTCCACCACGCTGATCGGCTCGGTGCAGCGGGCGATGCGTCTGCTGGAGGCCGTCGCCTCGCGGGAACAGGGCGCACCCGCCAAACAGCTCGCCCGGGAGGCGGGACTCGCGCTGCCGACCGCGTACCACCTGCTACGCACCCTTGTTCACGAGGGCTATCTGCGCCGGGACAGAGGGCTGTTCTACCTCGGTGAGGCCGCCGAGCGGCTGAGCAGCAGCGGAGCCCAGCAGAAACGTCGCAGCACGGTGAGTGACACGCTCGCGCACTGGCGCGACGCGATCGGCGCCCCCGTGTACTACGCGATCTACCGCGAGGGCGAGATCGAGGTCGTGTGCGTCGCCGACACTCCGGCGAATCCCGCGGTCGTGGAGTGGGCCGACTTCCGGGAGACCGCGCACGCCCATGCGATCGGCCAGTGTCTGCTGTCCCAGCTGGACGACAAGTCCCGGCGGGACCACCTCGATCGCTACCCGGTGCAGTCGATCACCCCCTACACGGTGCGTGACAAGGACCGCCTCCTGCGGCGCCTCGAACGGACGGGGCGGATGGAACCGGTGGTCGAGCGGCAGGAGTACGCGCTGGGCGCGGTCTGTGCCGCGATCCCGATCACGGCGGGCAGTACCGCCGCGACCATGGCCATTTCCTTCCCGTCCCACCAGGTCGACCGGCTGCTTCCCGCGGCACACAAGTTGCAGAGCGAGATCGGCAGGCTGCTAGGGACACTCGCCATCTCTATCAGTATCTGAAAACTCACTCCTTGTGATCTGTCGTGCACGTTGAGCAAGATTTCCAGCAGTGTCAGGGGGACGATTCCTGGCCAGTCGAAGGCAAACGACGGGGTAGGCGATGCGCGAGTCGGTGCAGGCAGAGGTCATGATGAGCTTCCTCGTGTCCGAGGAGCTGTCCTTCCGCATTCCGGTGGAGCTGCGATACGAGACCTGTGATCCGTACGCGGTGCGGTTGACCTTCCACTTGCCCGGAGACGCGCCCGTGACCTGGGCGTTCGGGCGGGAGCTGCTGATCGACGGGGTGGGCAGGCCATGTGGCGACGGGGATGTGCACATCGCTCCGGCCGACCCGGAGGCGTTCGGTGAGGTGCTGATCCGGCTTCAGGTCGGGGGAGATCACGCGCTGTTCCGGTCCGGGGCCGCGCCGCTCGTCGCCTTCCTCGACCGTACGGACAAGCTGGTGCCGCTCGGGCAGGAGCGATCCCTCGCCGGTTTCGACACATCTCTCGACGAAGCGCTCGACCGCATCCTGGCGGAGGAGCAGAGCGCGGGCTGAAGCGCCCCCGTGCCCCTGAGCGGAGTAACGCTTCCTCAAAAGGGTCTCGTGTGGCGCACGGTTCCGGCGCTTCCGGCGGACGGCTCAGTGCTTGCGGCGGCGGCCCTTCCCGCTCCGTGCCGGTGTCAGGGCACCCGCGGGCGCGACGGGGCCGGTCGCGGTCCCTTCACGGTCCGCGGCGACCACGAGGGCGGCCAGCGCGGTCGTCACCGGCACGGCGGCGACCAGGCCGATCGATCCGACCAGGGTGCGCACGATCTCCTCGGCGACCAGTTCGCTGTTGGCCACGGTGCCCACGCTGCTCTGCGCGATCGAGAAGAGCAGCAGCAGCGGCAGTGCGGCGCCCGCGTAGGCCAGGACGAGCGTGTTGACGACCGACGCGATGTGGTCGCGGCCGATCCGGATGCCCGCGCGGTAGAGGCCACGCCAGCCCATCGTGGGGTTGGCCTCGTGCAGTTCCCATACCGCGGACGTCTGCGTCACCGTCACATCGTCGAGAACACCGAGCGAACCGATGATGACTCCGGCCAGCAGCAGACCGCTCATGTCGATGGACGGGTACAGGCCGTGGATCAGACCGGTGTTGTCGTCCGTGTTGCCGGTCAGCACGGCCCAGTCGATGAAGACCGAGCCGAGAATGCCGATCAGCACGAGTGAGAGCAGGGTGCCGACCACCGCCACGGATGTCCGGGCCGACAGACCATGGCACATGTAGAGCGCGATCAGCATGATCGCGCTGGACCCGACGACGGCCACGACCAGTGGGTTCGAGCCCTGCAGGATCGCCGGCAGGATGAAGAAGTTCAGGATCATGAAGCTGATGGCCAGGGCGATCAGTGCCATGACGCCACGCATCCGGCCGACGACCACGACGACCACGGCGAAGATCCCGGCGAGCAGCGTCAGGGGAAGCTTCCGGTTCGCGTCCGTGACCGAGTACTGGAGGTCCTTGGGGGCGGAGGGCTCGTACGCGACGACGACTTTCTCGCCCTGGTGCAACTGCCGTGACTGGTCCGGCTGAACGATCTCGGTGAACGTGCGGCCCTTGTCCTTGCCGGTGTCGATCCGGATCGTCGCCTTCTTGCATTCACCCGTCGCCTGCTGCTGGGCGGAGGAGCCCTCGGCGGTGGAGGTGTCGCCCGTCGGGGTCTCCCCCGAGGCGTTCACGGACTTGCAGTCCACCTGGTCGATCCTGGTGACCGTCGCCTGCTGGGTCTGCCGGTCGAAGCCGACACCGGTGCGCTCGTGGGAGGGGGCACCGCCGGGCCACAGCACCACGAGACCCACCGCGACCGCGGCCGCGAAGGGGATCAGTACCGCGGCGATGACCTTGCGCAGGTGCTTGGACACCGGTGCGGCAGGGCCGTGGCTGTGCGAGTGCCCGTGCCCGCCGCCCTGACCTCCGCCATGTCCGTCGCCGGCGCCCGGCCCGCGTTCGCCGCCATGACCGTTTCGACCGCCGTCCGGTCCGGAACCATGGCCACCACCCGGCCCGTGCCCGTGTCCATGCCCGTTGCCGGAACCATGTCCGTGGCCGTCGTCGGAGCCCGGACGGCGCGGAGGATCGGACGGTGGGAACGGGGATCGCTGGGGTGCTGTCACCGACCGATCATCGCAAGAACGACAAGGGCCCTCTGTTCACCGCGCCAAATATGACGCTAGCGTGGAGGCACCTTTGCACACGCGGGAGCTCGGAGCACCGGGCTGAGAGGGCGCTGACCTCCGTCTTCGCGATGTTTCACATGAAACATCGACGAACGGAAATCGCTGCGTCGACCGCTGAACCTGTTACCGGGTAATGCCGGCGTAGGGAGTAGGTCTCATGACCAACAAGGACGTACGCACGCCTGCCTCCAGCCAGACGGACGGGGCCGCTTCACCGTGTCTGAACGGGGAGGCCGGGAAGTCCATCGGCTGGCACAAGGCGTACGTCGGGGGTACGCGTCCCGATCTGCGGGTGCCGGTTCGTCAGGTGCACCTGACCAACGGGCAGTCCGTGACGCTGTACGACACCTCCGGCCCGTACACCGATTCCACCATCGACACCGATGTGCGCAGGGGGCTGGCCCCGCTGCGCGAGAACTGGATCATCGCCCGCGGAGACACCGAGGAGTACGCGGGCCGTCCCGCCCGCCCGGAGGACGACGGGATCAAGCACACGTCCCCGCGCGGCGGGCTGCGCAACCTGGACGCGGTTTTCCCGGGGCGGCCGCGTCAGCCGCGCCGGGGGCGCTCCGGGCAGGCGGTCACCCAGCTCGCCTACGCGCGCCGTGGCGAGATCACGCCCGAGATGGAGTTCGTGGCGCTCCGGGAGAACGTCGACCCCGAAGTCGTACGCGAGGAGATCGCCGCCGGCCGCGCGGTGCTGCCCGCCAACGTCAATCACCCGGAGATCGAGCCGATGATCATCGGCAAGCGGTTCCTGGTGAAGGTCAACGCCAACATCGGCAACTCCGCGGTCACTTCCTCCATCGAGGAGGAGGTCGAGAAGATGACCTGGGCGACCCGCTGGGGCGCCGACACGGTCATGGACCTGTCGACCGGCCGCAACATCCACACCACCCGCGAGTGGGTGCTGCGCAACTCCCCCGTCCCCATCGGCACGGTGCCGCTCTACCAGGCGCTGGAGAAGGTCGACGGCCGTGCCGAGGAGCTGACCTGGGAGATCTACAAGGACACGGTCATCGAGCAGGCCGAACAGGGTGTGGACTACATGACGGTCCACGCGGGCGTGCGCCTGGCGTACGTGCCGCTCACCGCGAACCGCAAGACCGGCATCGTCTCGCGCGGCGGCTCGATCATGGCGGCCTGGTGCCTCGCGCACCACAAGGAGTCGTTCCTGTACGAGAACTTCGCGGAACTCTGCAAGATCCTCGCCGCGTACGACGTCACCTACTCGCTCGGCGACGGTCTGCGGCCCGGCTCCATCGCGGACGCCAACGACGCCGCGCAGTTCGCGGAGTTGAGGACACTCGGGGAACTCAACACGGTCGCGAAGAGTTTTCAAGTACAGACGATGATCGAAGGCCCGGGACATGTCCCGATGCACAAGATCAAGGAGAACATCGACCTTCAGCAGGAGATCTGTGATGAAGCTCCGTTCTATACCCTCGGCCCGCTGACGACGGACATCGCGCCTGCGTACGACCACATCACCTCCGGCATCGGTGCCGCGATGATCGCCTGGTGGGGCACGGCCATGCTCTGCTACGTCACGCCCAAGGAGCATTTGGGCCTGCCCAACCGTGACGACGTCAAGACCGGCGTCATCACCTACAAGATCGCCGCACACGCGGCCGATCTCGCCAAGGGGCACCCAGGTGCACAGGACTGGGACGACGCACTCTCCGACGCCCGCTTCGAGTTCCGGTGGGAGGACCAGTTCAACCTGGCTCTCGATCCGGACACGGCACGGGAGTTCCACGACGAGACGCTGCCGGCCGAGCCCGCCAAGACAGCCCACTTCTGCTCCATGTGCGGGCCGAAGTTCTGCTCGATGAAGATCAGTCAGAGCATCAACGAGCGGTTCGGCGGTGACGCGGCCGAAGGCGCTTCCGCGGAGGAGATCTCCGAGGGCATGCTTCAGAAGTCCCGGGAGTTCGCGGAGGCGGGCAACCGCGTGTATCTGCCGCTGGCCGACTGAGTCGTTCCACAGGGGCGCGGTCCGGGGCACGGAACGCCCGGACCGTCGCCCTCGGCCCGCCCGGTCACGCCGCGGCGTCCTGTGGGTACCAGCGCAGTTCCACCGTGTTGCCGTCCGGGTCCTGGACGTAGACCGAGGTGGCGGAGCCCCGCGCGCCGAAGCGTGCGACGGGACCCTCAAGCACGGTGAGGGATCCCGACGCGATGACCTCGTCCCAGTCCAGCGGTTCCACGGTGAGACAGATGTGGTCGACGTTGGACTCCCCTCGGGGGCCGTCCACCAGGTCGATGATGGTTTCCGCGGTGATCCGCACCGACGGGAACGGGACCTGGCCGGCTCGCCACTCGGCGAGGCGTACAGGTGCCAGCCCGAGAAGTCCGGTGTAGAAGCCCAGGGACCGTTCGACGTCCTCGACGTTGAGGACCAGGTGGTCGAAGGCCTTCACGCGCAGCGCGGTCACTTCGTCTCCAGGGCGACGGCGCGGCGGAGCCACTCACCGAAGAGGACGGGGTCGACCTCGTCGGTACGGCTGAGCTTCACCGAGGCCATCTGGCGGGCTCCGGCGATCAGTCGGCCCGATGGATCGGCCACCTCCTGGCCGCGCCAGAGGCCGAAGGTGACGTAGGACGTGTAGCCCTTGAGCAGGCAGACCGGTGTCTGACCGGGCTTGGCTCCGAGGCTCCAGGTGGGATGGCCGTGCCAGAGCGCGCCGGAGTCGTCGGGGAGGGCCGAGTCGATGACAGGCCGGATCTTCTCGCCGATGTCGCGCAGCGGGCCGTCGAGCCCGTTCAGGTAGGAGGTGATGTCCGAGGCGTTCATGTGAGTCCTGTTCAGGAGGGGTGTCCCGGTCTCTCCAAGAGGGCCGGTTGGACGCCTTCTACGATCCGCCGCGTCACCGAGGCCATCAAGGCATGATCGACGTACGACCGTTGAGCCAGATTTAACGCCGGGGGATTCATGCTGGAGCGGCTGGAGATCGAGAGCTTCCTGACGCTGGCCGAGGAACTGCACTTCGGCCGGACCGCAGAGCGGTTGCTGATCACGACCGGGCGGGTCAGCCAGGTGATCAAGAAGCTTGAACGCAGGGTCGGCGGGCCCTTGTTCGAACGCAACAGCCGTTCCGTCCGGCTCACTCCGATCGGCCGGCAGTTGGCGGACGACCTGGTGCCGCTGGTCGCCGCGATGGAGACGGCGCTGCGAAGGGCGGCCGATGCCAGTCGTGGGGTCACCGGAGAGCTGCGGGTCGCCTTCCTCGGCGAATGGACGGCACCCGCGCTGCTCAGGGCGGTCGGTCTGTTCGGTGAGCGGCACCCCGATTGCCGGGTCGATGTACGGGAGGTTCAGCTGTCCAACTCCCGCGCGAGTCTGGTGGACGGCTCGATCGACATCCTCCTCGCCTCGTTCCCCTTCGACGGCATGGCCTGCGGCCCGGCGCTGCTGCGGGAGAGACGGGTACTGGCCGTGGCGGCCGGTCATCCGCTCGCCGGCGAGGAGCGGGTGTCCGTCGAAGTACTCGCGGAGCACCCCGTGGTGCAGTACCCGGCGGTGACCTCCGCGGGCTTCAAACGGGACCGCACACCGGACCGCACTCCTTCGGGCAGGCCCGTTCCCAAGGGCCCGGTCGGCGGGTCGTTCTCCGAAATGCTGACTCTGGTCGCGATGGGCCGGGGTGTCCTCCCGGTCGGGGAGCACTCCCGCCAGTACTACCCCCGGCCCGATGTCGCGTACGTGCCTCTTCACGACGCGCGGCCGATCGAACGGGGACTGGTGTGGAGGGAGGGCAACAGCACCGAGCGGGTGCGCGAGTTCGTTCGGGCCGCTACGGACGCGACCGGCTCCGCCTGAACCGGAGCCGCGAGCCGCGAGCCGCGAGCCGGGAGCCGCGAGCCGGGAGTCGGGAGCCGCGAGCCGGGAGTCGGGAGCCGCGAGTCGGGAGTCGGGAGCCGGGAGCCGGGAGTCGGGAGCTCGACCCCATTCGCCGGGTGGTCCGTTTTCGGGGGCGGGAGCGGGGGGCTTGGGTCCGTCCGATGGGCGCGGATGCGTATCGGACGGTTCCGGTGCCGGGTTCTCTAGGCAGACTGGGCGCATGACAGCGACATCGATGAGCAAGGGCGCCAACCTTCCCGTCGCGGCGCAGGAGGTGCGGGTCGTGCTCGGCTGGTCCGGGGGCCCCGGTGCTCCGGACGCCGATGCCTCGGCTCTGCTGCTCCGTGCGGACGGACGGGTGCGGGACGACGGTGACTTCGTCTTCTACAACCAGCCGAGACACGCCTCCGGGGCCGTGCGTCACCTGGGGAAGCGGAGGGAAGGCGGCGGGACGACGGACACCGTCGGGGTGGATCTGCGCACCCTGGAGCCGGAGATCCAGCGCGTCGTCCTGGGCGCCTCCGCCGACGGGGGCACCTTCGGCGGGCTGACGGGTCTGAGGCTGACGCTGCTCGACGCCGGGACCGGGCAGGAGCTGGCGCTCTTCGAGATGGAGGCGACGACGGAGACGGCATTCATCGGGGGTGAGCTGTATCTGCGGGGCGGCCAGTGGAAGTTCCGCGCGGTGGGCCAGGGGTACGACTCCGGACTCGCCGGCCTGGCCACCGACTTCGGGATCAGCGTCGACGAGGAGCCGGGTGCGTCCGGGAGCACGGGCCCGGGGAGCACGGGCTCAGGGGGCGCGGCGCCGGGATTCGCGGGCTCCGGAGGTTCCTCGCCCGGTACGGCCGCGGCTCCCGCGGCCACACCCGCTGTTCCGCCTCGGCCCACGATGCCGCCCCCGTCCGCCCCGGCGCCGCCTTCCGCCCCTCGCCTGATCAAGGGCGAGGACCAGTTGCCCGTGGACATGCGCAAGCGGCTCTCCCTGCGAAAGGAGCAGGTGGCGGTCAGTCTGCGCAAACACGGGGCGGTGGGTGTCAGGGCCCGCGTCATCCTGGTGCTGGACGCCTCCGGGTCGATGTCGTTCCTGTACTCGAAGGGCGTCGTGGCCGATGTGGTGGAGCGGATGGCCGCGGTGGCCGCCCAGTTGGACGACGACGGCGAGATGCAGGCGTGGACCTTCGCGTCGAACCCGGCCCGGCTGCCGGACCTCGCCGTGGGGGACCTGCCGGAGTGGCTGGAGCGCCATGTCCGGGTCGGTGAACTGACCCTCTTCCGGCGGAGCAAGAAGCCTCGGAAGGGGATGCTGCCCGGACAGGTGGACATGCGGGCGGTCGGCATCCAGAACGAGGAGCAGAAGGTGATCGCCGAGGTCCGGACGTACGTCCGTGAGTACCCGGCCGCCGATCCCACGCTGGTGCTCTTCTTCTCCGACGGGGGTGTCTACCGCAACAAGGAGATCGAGAAGGAGCTGCGGGAGGCGGTGGACGAGCCGATCTTCTGGCAGTTCGTCGGACTGGGGCGCTCCAACTACGGCGTACTGGAGCGGTTCGACACGCTGCCGGGCCGGCGCGTCGACAATGTGGGGTTCTTCGCGGTCGACGACATCAGCCACGTACCGGACCCGGAGCTCTACGACCGGCTGCTGTCCGAGTTCCCGTCGTGGGTGAGCGAGGCACGGCGGCTGGGCATCTTCTGACCGCCCCGATCCCGGGGGCAGCCGACGACGTCTGCGGTCCCGCACCCGGGGTAGCCCGTACGGGCCCGCTCCCGAGCCGGTCGTACGGAGCCGAGTCCGCGGCGGCCGTACGGACCGCGAGCCGTGGGGCGTACGAAATCCGGAGCCGCGGCGGGCCCTGGAACCGCTCCGGCGGCGGGCGTCCGGGACCGCGCCCCGGACGGCCGCGGCTGTCGTACGGGCCCGCTTCCGCAGCCGTACGGGCCCGCGCGCTCGCGCGGGCCCCTTTCCTCCCGTGAGCCCGGCCGTCGGCCCGGCCGGTCACTCGGGCTGGTGTTCCGGTCCCCCGAAGTCCGGGCTGCTGAAGTCCGGGCTGGAGAAGCTCGGGCGCGGGCCGGCCGCGGGTCCGCCGTCGGGGCTGCTGAACCCCGGTCGGCCGTAGCCGAGATGGGGGATGCGGCTGGGGGCCGGTGCGGCCCGGCCCAGTGCCGCCGAGCCCGGGTCCGCGAGAGCCTCCCGGAGGAACGGCAGGATGCCGCGCTCCAGCAGGGCGTCGTGCCAGGCCTGCCTGGCCCGGGCGACCTGTTCGGACAGTTCGCCGCCCGCTCCGGCCCGGAGCGAGGACGAGCTGTTGCGCAGCGCGGTCAGCAGCAGTCCGGCCGCGGCGACCAGAATCGCGGCCGCCGTGATCGCGCCGAAGACCCATCCGGTGGTCAGAAGAGTCGTGGCGATGACCGGCTCGGGGTCGAGCATCTTCAGGACGTATCCCACGAGCAGGAATATCGCCGCGGCTGTCCCGGCGAGGACGGGAGCGAGCACCGCGACGACCGCGACCGCGCCGGCGCCGGCTGTCTCGGTGACCTCCCCCACGGTGGTGGCGAGCCCCATCGCGGTCGTACCCGGCTCCGTGGAGCCGACTTCCTCGCTCATGACCGCGGTGGACCGTGCCGGGCGGCGCAGTTCCTCGCGGGTCTTCACATAGTGCGCGTACTCGTCCGCCGCGGCCGTCGTGATGAGGGCCGTGGCGTTGAGCGCCATGGTGCGCAGTTGTTCGAGGTTGAGCCGCTGGCCGACAGCGGCGAGTTCCGGGCGGTGTGGTGCGGAGCGCAGCGCCTCATCGAGGATCCGCTCGTAATCCTGGCGGTCCTCGCTCAGCAGGTGCTGCGGAACGCTGTTCATCTGCATCCCCCGATGCTCCGTAGGGCTGGTGGCTCGCACGCTGACGAGCCGTCGGGCAGAAACGGAGGGGAGCCTGCTACGGATAAGCCGATGGTAGAGCGGTGACGGCACGCCGTGACAGGGGGTTTCCAGAAATTGGCCCCTGGCCGACGCGGTCCGCCCGGGTGGACGCCTGCCCGGCGAACGCTCAGATATCCAGCGGAAGTTGTTGGACCAGCAGCTTTCCGGCCATGGTCACCCCGCCGTCCATGGCGATGGCCAGCCCGTCGGCGTAGAGGTGCGGTCCTTCGACCACGGGGCCCGCGCTGTTCTCGCCTTCCTCGCCGACCTCGCCCAGCAGATACGGAATGGGGCTGTGACCGTGGACGATGCGCGAACCGCCGTAGGCGCCGAGCAGTTCGCGGACGGCCTCGGCGCCACCGTCGTCGCGGAAGGCGAAGCGCTTGGTGAACTTGCGGAAGAGGTCCCAGCACTCGTCGGCGTCGTTGCGGGTGAGGGTTTCGCGGACGGTGTCGTTGACCGCTTCGATGGAGTCGCCGTAGTCGAGGTAGGCCGTGGTGTCGGAGTGCACCAGGAGGTGTCCGTCGACCTGTTCCATGGCGTCGAGGCGGGCCATCCACTGCAGGTGGTGGTCCTGGAGGCGGTCCATGTCCGTCTTCTGGCCGCCGTTGAGCAGCCAGGCGGCCTGGAAGGTGGCGGTGCCCGCGCCGGAGTTGACGGGGGTGTCGCCGAACCGCTTGGCGCCGAGCAGCAGCAGCTCGTGGTTGCCCATGAGCGCCTTGCAGTAGCCGCCGGCCGCGGCCGCCTCGGCGGACAGCCGCATCACGAGGTCGATCACGCCGATGCCGTCCGGGCCGCGGTCGGTGAAGTCTCCGAGGAACCACAGACGCGAGGTGCCGGCCGACCAGCTGCCCGCGGCGTCGACGAGGCCCTTCTCCTGGAGCGCGGCGACGAGCTGGTCGAGGTAGCCGTGCACATCGCCGACGACGTACAGCGGCCCGGGGCCGCCGCCGGGAGCCGGGGCGGGCACTGCGACGGGGTCGACGGCGACCTGAAGAGTGTCACCCCGATGGATGACCGGCAGATCGCGCTGTGTGGGGGTGTACCCCTCGGAGAACTCCCCCGGGAACTGCTCGGAGGAGTCCACGGACGCGTACGGGGAGGACTCTCCCGACGCGTACCGCGCAGCCTCCCCCACGGGTCCTGCGCTCTCGCCGTGAGGCGTGTTCTGCGCATACGGACCGGTCTCGTGGACGTACGCGGGTACCCGGAAGTCGCGCAACGTCGCCGTCCGCACCACCTCGGGTCCCTGACCGGCCCCCTGAGTCATCGACCCCTCCACCATCGCGCCGCATCTGCACCCGTTCGGACTGCCTGGTCGCAGCGGCCCGCGGTGTCGTCCGCCCATCATAGGAATGCGGATCGCGCCATGTGATGACCCAGGGGTGGTGAATCGGAACAGGAGCCCAGTTCACCGAGGTTTTCGCCCGAATTGGGCGGGGCTTGCCCCGCCCATGCGGTCTCGGACGTCAACCCGCCTCGGGTGATCGGGGCGGACTGACCGTCGTACGGGGCGGACGGCGTTCCGACGAGGTCCGCACGATCAGCTCCGTCGGTATCACCTGCTCGACCGGTTGGTCCGATTCGACCCCCTCGATGGCGTCGATCAGCAGCTGGACGACGGCTGTGCCGATTCGGCGCGGTTTGAGGGAGAGGGTCGTGACGGGCGGCTCGGTGTTGGCGTAGACCGTGGACTCGCTGCAGCAGACCAGCAGCAGGTCCTCGGGGACGCGCAGACCGTAGCGGCGGGCCGCGGCCAGCAGATCGGTGCCGTTCGGGTCGAAGAGGCCGTAGACGGCGTCGGGGCGGTCGGGCCGGGCGAGAAGCCGGTCGGCGGCGACGGCTCCCGCGCACGGATCGTGCGCGGGGTAGGCCTCGTACACAGGATCCTGGCCCACGCGCTCGCACCAGCGCAGGTACGCGGTGGTGGACAGGTGGGTGTACGTGTCCGTCGTGGTGCCGGTGAGGAGGCCGATGCGGCGCGCTCCCGCGGCGGCCAGGTGGTCGAGGATGCCGAGGACCGCGGCCTCGTGGTCGTTGTCCACCCAGGCGGTGACCGGGAGCGATCCCGCGGGGCGGCCGTCGGAGACGACCGGCAGACCCTGGCGGACCAGTTCGCTCACGACCGGATCGTGGTCGGACGGGTCGATGACCACGGTTCCGTCCAGGGCGACGTTCGACCACACGTCGTGGCGGGAGGTCGCGGGAAGGATGACCAGGGCGTATCCCCGGGCGAGCGCGGCCGAGGTGGCGGCTCTGGCCATTTCGGCGAAGTACGCGAACTCGGTGAAGGTGAAAGGTTCATCCCCGTACGTCGTCACGGTCAGGCCGATCAGGCCCGACTTGCCGGTACGGAGGGTTCGGGCCGCCGCCGACGGGCGATAGCCCAGCCGGTCGGCGACTTCGCGGACATGGCGTCGGGTGGCGTCCGGGAGCCGGCCCTTGCCGTTGAGGGCATCGGACACAGTCGTGATGGAGACCCCTGCTGCCGCGGCCACGTCTCTGATGCCCGCCCGGCCCGGCCGACCGCCTCGGCGGGAGGTCTCCGCCCGGCTCACCTGGTGCTTCCCTGCTGCTGTCATGGCGAGCCGATAGTAGGGCTCATGCGGTGGGGTAGTGCGGACGCATATGCACGCGTTGACAGGCACGTTTCTGCATGATCGAGATGGGCTAACTCCCTTTGAAGTGAAGGCAGTTGAACGATCCAATGCCAGGACGTGACTTGTCGGCACGCATGGGCCTGCCAACTGGGCCATGTTTCGAAGAGGTCTCAACTCACCTGTACGAGGGATGCGCGCCACGGCGTGAGCCACCGGCGCATGTGACGGCTGTCGGCGCGCCCCCTTTTCGTACGACTTCGTACGCGGATGACCGCCGGTCGTGCGACGCGGACGGCCGGGTCCCGCGTATGTGAATGATCACCTGGTCGGACACAAGGTGGTGTCCGGTTGTCCACAGGCCATTCGCAGGAGCGCCGAATCCTCATAAGGTGAGAAGCATTGGTAGCCGGTGGTGGTCATGAGCCGCTGGTGGTCACGAGGAGGACTGCGGTGAGCGAGACGAGCCCCAAGCTGCGTGCGGAGCTGGCGGGGATCCCCACCTACAAGCCCGGCAAGCCTGCCGCGGCCGGTGCCGTGGCGTACAAGCTGTCCTCCAACGAGAACCCGTATCCGCCGCTGCCCGGGGTGATCGAGAGCGTCACGGCGGCGACCGGGTCGTTCAACCGTTACCCGGACATGGCGTGCACCGGGTTGATGAACGAGCTGGCGGACCGGTTCGGCGTCCCGGTCTCCCACCTGGCGACCGGCACCGGCTCGGTCGGTGTCGCGCAGTCGCTGCTGCAGGCCACGAGCGGTCCCGGCGACGAGGTCATCTACGCCTGGCGGTCCTTCGAGGCGTACCCGATCATCACGCAGATCAGCGGGGCGACCTCGGTGAAGGTGCCGCTGACCCCGGGCGATGTGCACGACCTGGACGCGATGGCCGAAGCCATCACCGAGCGGACCCGGCTGATTTTCCTCTGCAACCCGAACAACCCGACCGGCACCGTGGTGCGCCGGGCCGAGCTGGAGCGGTTCCTGGACCGGGTGCCGAGCGATGTACTGGTCGTCCTGGACGAGGCGTACCGCGAGTTCATCCGTGACGTCGAGGTGCCGGACGGTGTGGCGATCTACCGTGACCGGCCCAACGTCTGTGTGCTGCGTACCTTCTCCAAGGCGTATGGACTGGCCGGTCTCCGGGTCGGCTTCGCGATCGCTCATGAGCCGGTGGCGGCGGCGCTGCGCAAGACGGCGGTGCCGTTCGGCGTGAGCCAGCTGGCCCAGGACGCCGCCGTGGCGAGCCTGCGCGCCGAGGACGAACTGCTCGGCCGGGTCGGCTCGCTGGTCTCCGAGCGCACCAGGGTGGTCGACACGCTGCGCGATCAGGGCTGGACCGTGCCCGAGACGCAGGCCAACTTCGTATGGCTGCGGCTGGGGGAGCGCACCCTCGACTTCGCCGCCCACTGCGAGCAGGCCGGTGTCGTCGTGCGTCCGTTCGCCGGCGAGGGAGTCCGCGTCACCATCGGCGAGACCGAGGCGAACGACATCTTCCTGAAGGCGACCGAGAGCTTCCGCAAGGAGCTGTAGTCGTCCGGCGGAGCGCCTGCCCGGGGTCTCCGGGGCGTCCGCCCGTGAGCCGGAAAGGGCCCCGTACGCGTTCCCCGCGTACGGGGCCCTTCGGCGTGTGTGCGATCCGGGAGATCACGGGCGGGAAGAGCCGGGAAGCCTCGCGCACGCCATGGGGCGACCGGTCCCTACCTTTTGGGGCCCATCGGTCCCGCTGAGGGACCCCCCACCCTTCACCCGTCGAACGGGTATGCGTCATAATTGCTTGTGAATGTGAACGCGTTCACAAGCGTGTCCTGTTCCTCCCGTGATGTCTGCGATAAAGCGGGCAAACTGCCGCTGTGACCACGGCGACGTAAGGAGACTGACGACGTGGAATTGGCTTTGGCGCCGGAGACTCTGGCGCGATGGCAGTTCGGCATTATCACCGTCTACCACTTCCTCTTCGTTCCCTTGACGATCTCGCTCGCCGCGCTCGTCGCCGGCCTGCAGACAGCCTGGGTGCGTACGGAGAACCAGAAGTACCTCAAGGCCACCAAGTTCTGGGGCAAGCTGTTCCTGATCAACATTGCGATGGGTGTCGTCACCGGCATCGTGCAGGAGTTCCAGTTCGGTATGAACTGGTCCGCCTACTCGCGGTTCGTCGGCGACATCTTCGGAGCCCCGCTCGCCTTCGAGGCTCTGATCGCCTTCTTCTTCGAGTCCACCTTCATCGGGCTGTGGATCTTCGGCTGGGACAGGCTCCCGAAGAAGCTCCACCTCGCCTGCATCTGGATGGTCTCCATCGGCACGATCCTGTCGGCGTACTTCATCCTCGCGGCCAACTCGTGGATGCAGCACCCGGTCGGCTACCGGATCAACAAGGCGAAGGGGCGCGCCGAACTCACCGATTTCTGGCACGTGCTGACCCAGAACACCGCGCTGGCCCAGGCGTTCCACACCCTCACGGCGGCCTTCCTGACGGGCGGCGCCTTCATGGTGGGCATCGCCGCGATCCACCTGGCCCGCAAGCGGCATGTGGCCGTCATGAAGACCTCGCTGCGGCTCGGCCTCATCACCGTCATCATCGGCGGTCTGCTCACGGCGATCAGCGGCGACACCCTCGGCAAGATCATGTTCAAGCAGCAGCCGATGAAGATGGCCGCCGCCGAGGCGCTGTGGGACGGTCAGGACTCCGCGCCGTTCTCGATCTTCGCGTACGGGGATGTCAGCAAGGGCCACAACACCGTCGAGCTGTCCATCCCGGGGATACTGTCGTTCCTCGCCGACGACAACTTCAACTCGTACGTCCCCGGCATCAACGACACCAACAAGGCCGAGCAGGAGAAGTACGGCCCCGGCGACTACCGCCCCATCATCCCGGTCACCTTCTGGGCGTTCCGCTGGATGATCGGCTTCGGGATGGCGTCCTTCCTGATCGGCATCGTCGGGCTCTGGCTGACCCGCAAGAAGTTCATGCTGCCGCAGCACCTGAGGGTCGGCGAGGACGAGGCACCGCATCTGGTCCTGTTCAAGAACAAGGCACTGGGCCCGAAGCTCACCAAGTGGGGCTGGCGCATCGCCATCTGGACCCTGGGCTTCCCGCTGATCGCCAACTCCTGGGGATGGATCTTCACCGAGATGGGCCGCCAGCCGTGGGTCGTGTACGGCGTTCTGCAGACCCGGTTCGGGGTCTCCCCCAGCGTTTCGCAGGGCGAGGTCATCACGTCGATGACCGTCTACACGCTGCTCTACGCGATTCTCGCCATCGTCGAGGTCAAACTCCTCGCGAAGTACGTCAAGGCAGGGCCACCCGAGCTCACCGAGTCCGACCTCAACCCGCCCACCAAGATCGGCGGCGACTCCAGTGACGCCGACAAGCCGATGGCTTTCTCCTACTAGGCTCAGGGAGCTGCTGAGTCATGGAACTTCACGACGTCTGGTTCGTACTCATCGCGGTCCTCTGGATCGGCTACTTCTTCCTGGAGGGCTTTGATTTCGGAGTCGGCATCCTCACCAAGCTGCTGGCCCGCGACCGCACCGAGAAGCGGGTGCTGATCAACACGATCGGTCCCGTGTGGGACGGCAATGAGGTGTGGCTGCTCACGGCCGGCGGCGCGACCTTCGCGGCCTTCCCCGAGTGGTACGCCACGCTCTTCTCGGGCTTCTATCTGCCCCTGCTGATCATCCTGGTCTGTCTGATCGTGCGCGGTGTCGCCTTCGAGTACCGGGCGAAGCGCTCCGAGGAGCACTGGCAGCGCAACTGGGAGACGGCGATCTTCTGGACGTCCCTGATCCCGGCGTTCCTGTGGGGTGTGGCCTTCGGCAACATCGTGCGCGGAGTGAAGATCGACCGGAACTTCGAGTACGTGGGCAACTTCTGGGACCTGCTCAACCCGTACGCGCTTCTCGGCGGGCTGGTCACGCTGACGCTGTTCACCTTCCACGGTGCCGTATTCGTCGGCCTCAAGACGGTCGGCGACATCCGGGAGCGGGCGCGGAAGCAGGCGCTTCAAGTCGGCCTGGCCACGGCCGTGCTGGCGCTGATCTTCCTGCTCTGGACCCAGGTCGAGAACGGTGACGGCGCGTCACTGGTCGCGCTGGTCGTGGCCGTGGGAGCCCTCGTCGGGGCGCTGGTGGCGGTCAACGGCGGGCGTGAGGGGTGGGCCTTCATGCTTTCGGGGGTCACCATCGTGGCCGCCGTCGCGATGCTCTTCCTGTCGCTCTTCCCGGACGTCATGCCGTCCTCGCTCAACGAGGACTGGAGCCTCACGGTCACCAACGCCTCGTCGAGCCCGTACACCCTGAAGATCATGACCTGGTGTGCCGCGATCGCCACGCCGATCGTCCTGCTCTACCAGAGCTGGACCTACTGGGTGTTCCGCAAGCGCATCGGCACGCAGCACATCGCCGTGGATGTGTCGCACTGATTCCGACGTAGCGGCATGTTTCACGTGAAACATGCCTGATGAGCCAGGGGTGTGTTTCACGTGAAACCAATCGATCCGCGTCTGCTTCGGTACGCCCGAGCCACCCGCCTCTTCCTCGGGGCGGTTGTGGGGCTGGGTGTCGCCGGGGCGGGGCTGATCATCGCCCAAGCGATGCTCATCGCCGAAGTGGTGGTCGGCGCCTTCCAGCACGGTCTCTCCGTCACCGAACTCCGCACCCCTCTGACGCTGCTGGCGATCGTGGCGATCGGGCGGGCGGTGGTGGCCTGGCTCACCGAGCTCGCCGCGCACCGGGCGAGCGCCGCGGTCAAGTCGGAGTTGAGGGGGCGGCTGCTGGAGCGGGCCGCTTCCCTCGGGCCCGGGTGGCTCAGCGGCCAGCGCACAGGCTCGCTGGTCGCCCTCGCGACGCGGGGAGTGGACGCGCTCGACGACTACTTCTCGCGCTATCTGCCGCAGCTGGGACTCGCGGTGGTGGTTCCGGTGGCCGTGCTGGCGCGAATCGTCACCGAGGACTGGGTGTCGGCGGCGATCATCGTCGGCACCTTGCCGCTGATTCCCCTGTTCATGGTGCTGATCGGCTGGGCCACCCGCACCCAGATGGACCGCCAGTGGCGGATGCTGTCCCGCCTCTCCGGGCATTTCCTGGACGTCGTCGCGGGACTGCCCACCCTCAAGGTGTTCGGCCGGGCCAAGGCGCAGGCCGACTCGATCCGGAAGATCACCGGCGAGTACCGGCAGGCGACCATGCGGACGCTGCGGATCGCCTTCCTGTCGTCCTTCGCCCTGGAACTGCTCGCCACCATTTCGGTCGCACTGGTGGCGGTGACCATCGGAATGCGGCTCGTCCATGGCGAGATGGACCTGTACGTGGGGCTCGTCATTCTCGTGCTGGCACCCGAGGCCTATCTGCCGCTGCGCCAGGTGGGAGCCCAGTACCACGCCGCCGCCGAGGGGCTCGCGGCGGCCGAAGAGATCTTCTCGGTGCTGGAGACCCCGGCACCGAGGTCCGGTTCGCTGCACGTGCCCGTGGGGGAGATCGCCTTCGAAGGCGTGACCGTGCGGTACCCGGGGCGCTCCGCGGACGCGGTCTCGGATGTCACCTTCACGGTCGAACCCGGTGAGACGGTCGCCCTGGTCGGGCCCAGCGGGGTGGGCAAGTCGACGCTGCTGAACGTCCTGCTCGGGTTCGTGGAGCCCACCGGGGGCCGCGCCCGGGCCGGGGGAGTCGATCTCGCCGAGGCCGATCTCGCGGAGTGGCGCTCAAAGATCGCCTGGGTGCCGCAACGACCGCATCTGTACGCCGGAACCATCGCCGAGAACGTACGGCTGGCGCGACCCGACGCGGACGACGCGGCGCTGCGCAGGGCCCTCGTCGACGCGGGCGCGGCCGGATTCGTCGACGCGCTGCCCGACGGGGCCGACACGGTCCTCGGCGAGGACGGCGCCGGGCTGTCGGCCGGTCAGCGCCAACGCCTCGCACTCGCCCGGGCGTTCCTCGCGGACCGGCCCGTGCTGCTTCTCGACGAGCCGACGGCCTCGCTCGACGGGGCGACCGAGGCCGAGGTCGTCGCGGCGGTGCGGCGGCTCGCCGTGGGGCGGACCGTCCTGCTGGTCGTACACCGGCCGGCGTTGCTGGGGGTGGCGGACCGGGTGGTGCGCCTGGAAGCCGCTGCGTCCGCAGCGGGGCTGGAGCCCGCGCTCCCGGTCCAGCCCGCGGAACCGGGCCGCACACAGCCGCCGCGGGGGGTCGAGCCGGAAGGCCCGCCTTCGGCCGGCGGCGAAGAACCCGCTCCGACGTCCCGGGGCCGGGCCGGAGTGCTCGCCCGTGTCCGGGCCATGGCGGTTCCCCGGCGGAGGCCGCTCGCGCTCGCGGTGGTTCTCGGCAGCCTCGCGCTCGGGAGCGCCGTCGGTCTGATGGCCACCTCCGGATGGCTCATCTCGCGGGCATCGCAGCAGCCGCCGGTGTTCTATCTGATGGTGGCGGTGACGGCCACCCGGGCGTTCGGCATCGGCCGGGCGGTCTTCCGGTACACGGAACGGCTCGTGTCGCACGACGCCGTGCTGCGGATGCTGGCCGATACGCGGGTCGCCGTCTACCGGCGTCTGGAACGGCTCGCGCCCGCCGGACTGCGGGCCACCCGGCGCGGCGATCTGCTGTCGCGGCTCGTCGCCGACGTGGACGCCCTTCAGGACTACTGGCTGCGGTGGCTGCTGCCGGCCGGAGCCGCGGTCATGGTGTCCGCCGCCTCCGTCGGATTCACCGCCTGGCTGCTGCCCGAGGCCGGTGCCGTGCTCGCCGTCGGTCTGCTGGCGGCCGCCGTCGGCGTTCCGTCGGTGACCGGCGCCGTGGCGCGCCGTGCCGAGCGACGGCTGGCGCCCGCACGCGGCGCGCTGGCGACCCAGGTGGCCGATCTGCTCACCGGGACCGCCGAGTTGACCGTCGCGGGCGCACTGCCCACCCGTATCGCGGAGACACGGCGGGCCGACAGCCTCCTCACCCGCATCGCCTCGCGAGCCGCCACCGCGACCGCCCTCGGTGACGGACTCACGGCGCTCGTGTCCGGGCTCACCGTCACCGCGACCGCCTTCGTGGGCGCCCAAGCGGTCGCCGCCGGGCGTCTGAACGGTGTGGTGATGGCCGTCGTCGTCCTCACTCCGCTCGCCGCCTTCGAGGCCGTCATGGGGCTGCCGCTCGCCGTCCAGTACCGGCAGCGGGTGCGCAAGAGCGCGGAGCGTGTGTACGAGGTGCTGGACGCCGCCGATCCCGTACGCGAACCCGAACAGCCGCGACCGGCGCCCGTGTCGCCGTTCCCGCTCCGTGTGGAGGGGCTCCGGGCCCGTCACGCGGGACAGGACCGGGACGCGCTGGCCGGCCTCGACCTGACCCTTGAGGAGGGCCACAGGATCGCCGTGGTCGGTACGTCCGGGGCCGGCAAGACGACGCTCGCGCAGGTGCTGCTGCGGTTCCTGGACACGGAAGCGGGGGCGTACACGCTGGGCGGCGCGGACGCGTACGCGATGGACGGGGACGCCGTGCGCCGACTGGTCGGACTGTGCGCCCAGGACGCGCACCTCTTCGACAGCACCGTGCGCGAGAACCTGCTGCTCGCCTGCAAGGACGCGACCGAGGGCGAACTGCGCGACGCGCTCGGGCGGGCCCGGCTCCTCGACTGGGTGGACGGACTGCCCGACGGGCTGGACACCCTGATCGGTGAGCACGGGGCACGGCTGTCGGGCGGCCAGCGCCAGCGGCTCGCGCTGGCTCGCGCGCTGCTCGCCGACTTTCCCGTCCTCGTTCTCGACGAGCCGGCGGAACATCTCGACCTGCCGACGGCCGACGCGCTCACCGCGGATCTGCTGGCCGCCACCGAGGGCCGTACGACCCTGCTGATCACTCACCGGCTGGCCGGGCTCGACGCGGTGGACGAGGTGATCGTGCTCGCGGAGGGGCGCGTGGTCCAGCGTGGAGCGTTCGCGGAGCTGTCGGCCGTCGAGGGACCGCTGCGGGAGATGGTCGAGCGGGAGACCGCGGGAGATCTGCTGGTGGGCGCGGCGGCTCGCTGAGCGCGGTACGGGCGGTCGTGGGTGATGAGCTCGCTGGGCGACGCGCGGTAGGCGGTAGGCGATCCGCCATGGGGCATGCGCGGCGGGGCAGGGACGGTCGGGCAGGGGCGGTCGGGCAGGGGCGGTGGGCAGGGGTTCCGGGCTCTGTCCTCTCCCAAGGCCCGACTTTCCCTTGCAAATAGGACTAACTAGGCTCTAGGTATGTCAGCAGCCCCAGACTCCCCCGCCCCGGGCGGCGGCACGGGGGCGGCGGACCCGGTGGTCCGTGGCCTGCGTGGGCTGCCCGTCGAGCTGACCGCCCGGGTGCCCCGGTTGCTGGAGGCGATGCGATCGGTCGGATCAGGACTGGAGCTGCACTCCACGCTGAACCGGATCTGTGAGACCGCGGCCGAACTCACGGACGCGCGATACGCGGCCATCGGGGTCGTGGCCGAGAGCGGGGAGGCACTCGCGGACTTCGTCCATCACGGCGTCGACGAGGCAACCGCCCGACGGATCGGACGGATGCCCGACGGCCACAAGGGGCTTCTGGGGGCGCTCATCCGGACCTCGGATCCGGTGCTGCTCACGAACCTGACCGACGACCCGCGGTCCTGTGGGTTCCCGGCCGGACATCCACCGATGCACAGCTTTCTCGGAGTGCCGATCCGGGTGCAGGGGGAGATCTTCGGCAATCTGTACCTCGCCGAGAAGCGTGACGGCGGGACCTTCGGCGACTACGACCTCGACATGCTCCGGGTGCTGGCCGCGGAGGCGGGCATCGCCATCGGCAACGCCCGTCTGTACGAGGCGGCGCAGCAGCGTGAGCGCTGGATCGACGGCTCGGTGGCCGTCACCACCGCGCTTCTGGCGGGCGGCGACACCGAGGAGGCGTTGCAGGTCGTCGCCGAACAGGCGCGCCGGCTCTCCGGTTCCGCGGCCGGGATCGTGCTGCTGCCCGCCGAGGAGGGCGGCCTGGAGATCGTCGCGGTCGCCTCGGAACACCCTTCGAGGGTGCTCGGCGTGGTCGTCCCGCCGGAGAGTGAGCTGGTCGCCGAAGTCTGCGACGGGCGGCCGGTGTTCGTGGAGGACGCGGCCGTCGACCCGCGCATGCCCTTGGACCTGGCCCGCGCGTACGGGCCCGTCATGATGCTCCCGCTGCAGAGCGACGGCCGGGTTCTCGGGGCCCTCGTCACCCCGCGCACCCGGGAAGGACGCCCCTTCACGGAGACCGAGCGGACCCTCGCCGCGCAGTTCGCCTCGCAGGCCGCGCTGGCGCTGATGATGGCCGAGACACAGCGCGACCGGGAACGGCTCGCGGTGTACGAGGACCGCGACCGGATCGCCCGCGACCTGCACGACCTGGTCATCCAGCGGCTGTTCGCCACCGGGATGATGCTGGAGAGCGCGCAGCGCCGGTCGAACGTGCCCGAGGTGCGGCGGGGCGTCGGCAAGGCGGTCGACGAACTCGACGTCACGATCCAGGAGATCCGCACCGCGATCTTCGCGCTCCAGCAGGATCCCGCCGAGGTGCCGTCCGGGCTGCGCACCCGCGTCCTGCGCGAGATCAACATGGCCGCCGTTCCCCTCGGCTTCAAGCCCGGGCACCGCTTCACCGGGCCCATCGACACGCTGGTCGGCGAACTCACCGGCAAGAACCTCATCGCCGCGCTGCGCGAAGCCCTCTCCAACGCCTTCCGGCACGCGGGGTCCTCCCGTATCGAGGTCTCCGTCGACGCGAACGTCCTCCTGCCGGACAGGCGGCCGGGCGTGCGCCTCACCGTCGCGGACGACGGTGTCGGCATCCCCGACGGCGGCCGGCGCAGCGGCCTGAAGAACCTCGAGCGGCGTGCCGAGTCGCTGGGCGGCGCCAGTTGGTACGGGCCGGGGATCGGCGAGGGCGGCGGCGGTACGACGGTGGTGTGGCAGGTGCCGCACTGAATCCCCTTGTGCAGGGGGTCTGTTCGGCGTTTCTCGCGCAAGCCCCGGCCGGGCGTCTTCCGCGGTCGGTGCGAAGGCCCCTGGTCCGGTCCGCCCCGCCGTTGCGGGAACCGCCTTAGGGGGACCGACGCCACGGGCCGCCGTGACGGGCCGTTCGGCCCGCCCCTGGGCCATTCGTGACGTCCCGTCCCCCAGGTGCACCCCTTCAACAGGCCGGGTCCGAAAGCGCGGGTCACGATCGCTGTCATGCGCTCTTCTCGTCGCCACCCCCTGTTCGTACCGGCGCTGTTGTGCGCGCTGGTGGTCCTCGTGGCCCAGCCGACGGTGGCCGAGGGCGACGGCGCGGACCCCGGCATCAGCACCCAGGTGGCGCGGTTGTACGAGGACGCCTCGGTGGCGACGCAGCAGTACGAGGCGGGGCGGCGGGATGCCGAGGCGCAGCGCGGCCGGGCCGAGCGGACCGAGTGGCTCCTCACGCGGGAGCGGCAGGAGATCGCGGTGCTGCACCAGGACCTGGGCCGTATCGCGCGGGCCCAGTACCGGCAGGGTGGCGGGCTGCCGTACACGGCTCAGATCCTGTTCGCGCAGGACCCCGATGATCTGATGCGTGGTCAGCGTGCCGTGTGGAGAGCGGATCTGGCCGTCGCCAACGCGGTCGCGAAGAGCCGGCGCGCCGAGGACCGGCTCGCCGCGGACGAGGCGAAGGCCCAGGCGGAGTGGCAGGCGCTGGAGAGGCGTAACGGTGAACTCGCCGAGATCAAGAGGACCATCGACGCGAAGCTCGACGAGGCGCGGTCGGTGTTGCAGAGCCGGGCGGACGCCTCGGTGGCGGCGGGCGCCTGCCGTGGTGCGGTCCGTCTCGACCAGCCGCCGCTGGACTCCACGCGTGCGTGGGTCGCGCCGGTGGAGACGTACGAGCTCTCCGCGGGCTTCGGCAGCGGGGGCGAGCGATGGGCGCACCGGCACACCGGGCAGGACTTCGCGGTGCCCATCGGCACACCGGTGCGGGCGGTCGGGGCGGGCCGGGTGGTGAAGGTGTCCTGTGGTGGTGCCTTCGGCATCGAGGTCGTGGTCGAGCACCCCGGCGGCTACTACACGCAGTACGCGCATCTCGCGGCCGTCACCGTCGACCAGGGGCAGCGGGTGTCGACGGGGCAGTGGATCGGGCAGTCGGGCACGTCCGGCAACTCGACCGGCCCGCATCTGCACTTCGAGGTGCGGGTGACGCCGGAGCTGGGATCGGCGATCGACCCGGTGCCGTGGCTCGCGGAGCACGGAGTCGACGTATAGGCCCACGGGGATGCACGGCGGTGCCGGGGGGCGCCGCCGCGGGGCCTGCGGCGGGTGTGCCGGAGGCCCCGGGGTCGGGTGTCGGGTGGCTACGCCCGGTCTGCCACGATCTGCTCGATCACGACCGCCACCCCGTCCTCGTTGTTGGCGACCGTGCGACCGGAGGCGGCGGCGATCACGGCGGGGTGGGCGTTGCCCATCGCGTACGACCGGCCGGCCCAGCTGAGCATCTCGACGTCGTTCGGCATGTCACCGAAGGCGACGACCTCCTCGGGGGAGATACCGCGCTCGGCGCAGCACAGCGCGAGGGTGCTGGCCTTGGAGACGCCGGGGCCGCTGATCTCCAGAAGGGCGCTGGGGCTCGACCGGGTGACGTTGGCCCGGTCGCCGATGGCCGGGCGGGCGACGGTGAGGAAGTCGTCCGGGTCCATGTCCGGGTGGAACGCGAGCACCTTCAGCACCGGCTGATCGGCGTCCAGAGCGTCCTCGGCGAGGAGCTTCTCGGCGGGCGCGACGATCTCCGGCGGCTCCATGTGCATCAGGGGATAGCCCGGTTCGAGGTGGAGGCCGTACGTCCGCTCGACGGCACACACGGTGCCGGGCGCGGCGGCACGCAGCACCTGGATGACGTCGAGGGCGATGTCGGGCGCCAGTTCGCGGATCTTGACGAAACGGTGGGCGCCGGGGCCGCCGTGCAGGTCGACCACGGCGGCGCCGTTGCCGCAGATCGCCAGGCCGTGCCCGTGGACGTGGTCGCTGACGACGTCCATCCAGCGGGCCGGGCGGCCGGTGACGAAGAAGACCTCGATGCCGGCCTGTTCGGCGGCGGCGAGGGCGGCGATCGTGCGGTCGGACACCGATTTGTCGTCGCGCAACAAGGTGCCGTCGAGGTCCGTGGCGATCAGCCGGGGCGGGACGGTGGAGGCCGGGGTCTCGGGCCGGCGAGTCGCTGAGGTCACGTGCTCATTCTCCCGCATATGCGCGCACGGCCGTGCGGCGGTCCGCACACTTGAGTGGTTACCGTCCTCACCAGCGCCGTTACACCCCGTCGAACCCGGGCTCGCGGCGCCCGGTCTCACGTCAGCTGGGAGACCGCCTCCAGAGCGATCCGCTCGAAGACCTTCTCGTCGGCGGCGAAGTCCGAGTCGGGGATCGGCCAGTGGATCACGATGTCGGTGAAGCCCAGCTCCTTGTGCCGGCCCGCGAAGTCGACGAACGCGTCGAGGGACTCCAGGGGGTGGCTCCGGTCGGGAGTGAAGCCGGTCAGCAGGACCTTGTCGAGCTCCGCGGCGTCCCGGCCGATCTCGGCACAGGCGTCGACCAGCTTGGCGACCTGCCCGCGAATGGCTTGAACCGACTGCTCGGGGGTGCCCGTCTCGTACAGCTTCGGGTCGCCGGTCGTCACCCACGCCTGCCCGTGACGGGCGGCGAGCCGCAGTCCCCGCGGGCCGGTGGCGGCCACCGCGAACGGCAGCCGGGGACGCTGGACACAGCCCGGAATGTTGCGGGCCTCGTGCGCCGAGTAGAAATTGCCGCCGTACGAGACGGAGTCCTCGGTGAGGAGCCGGTCGAGCAGCGGGACGAACTCGCCGAAGCGGTCGGCGCGCTCACGCGGGGTCCACGGGTCCTGGCCGAGCGCGGTGGCGTCGAAGCCGGTGCCACCGGCGCCGACGCCCAGCGTGATCCGGCCGTTCGAGATGTCGTCGAGGGAGATCAGTTCCTTGGCGAGGGTCACCGGGTGCCGGAAGTTCGGCGAGGTCACGAGCGTGCCGAGGCGCAGCCGGTCGGTGACGGCGGCCGCCGCGGTCAGGGTCGGTACGGCCCCGAACCACGGGCCGTCGCGGAAGGTCCGCCAGGACAGATGGTCGTAGGTGAACGCGGTGTGGAAGCCGAGCTGCTCCGCACGCTGCCACGCGGAACGCCCGCCCTCGTGCCAGCGGACGTACGGCAGGATCACGGTGCTCAGACGCAGACTCATGTATCGAGCGTAAGCGGAGCCGGAGCGTGGTCGTGGCCCGCCTCGATGCCGTCCCCGCCCGGCGGCACCGGTACCCCCGGATCAGTGAGGCGCGGGAAACCGCAGGTACCGCGGGGGTACGGCCTCCGTCAGCCAGACGCCGTTGGCGCTGACCCGGAAGACATGGCCGTCGCGGTGCATGGCCGCCGCGTCCACGGAGAGCACGACCGGGCGGCCGCGGCGGGCGCCGACTCGGGTGGCGGTCTCCCGGTCCGGCGACAGGTGTACGTCGTGCCGGTTCATCGGCTTCAGGCCCTCGGCGCGGATCGCGTCCAGGTGGGGGGCCACGGTGCCGTGGTAGAGGTACGCCGGCGGGGTCGCCGGGGGCAGCCCGAGGTCGACCTCGACGGAATGGCCCTGGCTGGCCCGGATCCGGGTCCCCTCGACGGCGAAGCGGCGCTTGTCGTTGTGGGCCACCACGTGATCGAGCTCGTCGCGGGTGAAATGAAAGCCGTGCGCGGCCGCCGCGGCGATGAGTGTGTCGATCTCGACCCAGCCGCCCTCGCCGAGCGTCAGGCCGATCCGCTCGGGCTGATGCCGCAGATGCTTCGAGAGGTACTTCGACACCTTCACGGTGCGTCTTTCGTCCATCCGATCATCCGTCCGTACGGTCATCCGCTCATCCGCCTGCTCATCCGTCCGCCCCTCGGTCTGTCCCCGAGTCTGTCCTCGAGTCCGTCCCTGCGTCCGTCCATCCGTCTGTTCCTTCATCTCCCCAGCGTGCCTGGCGAGAGACGGATCACGCATTTGATTTTGATCCCGAGGTTTGGTCCACAGCCAAGTCCTGTTATCCACAGGGGAATTGGCGAATCTGTGGACAACAGACATGCGCTTTACGGTATTTCGTCAACAATGCTGCGTTGGGCGCTGTTTGCGGCCAGCCGGTCCAACGTACGTGCCTGCAGCTCCCGTTCGGCGGCGGCGGTGACGAACTCGGCGGCGTGCTCCGCGCCAACCAGGCGTTCCACGGCCCGCATTGTCCCTGCGGGAACCTCCACCGTTCGCGCGTTTTCCTGGTCCGTCGGAGGCGGCCCCGCCGCGAGGTGCCTGCTCAGATGGCGGGTGGCGAAGAGCCGCATGGCGCGGGCCAGTTCGGCGTCGACCGTCTGCTGTGCGAGCGGTCGAAGCCGCCGGACGAGCGAGGCCGCTTCGGTCGCTTCCGCGTCGCTCGGCGGATGTTCTCCGAGATATCGCGCGAAGACATGCTCGGTGGTGAACTCCAGGAAGCGGGAGGCGATGTGCTCGACCTGACCCCTCAACTCCCTGAGATGGCCGGAGATCGCGGACAGCGGGACGCCCGCCGTGTACAACTCGACTGCCGCAGACAGCTCTTGAGGACTCGGAACGACGAAGGTGCCCTCCTCGCCCGGAATCGGCTCCAGCACGCCGAGCTCGACCGCGTCCGCCACCGCGGCGTCGTCGGGGCGGCCGCCGAACCGTTCGTCCAGCTCGGCCCGGGAGATCCGGGCGGCCTCCTCGTCGGTCCACGGGCCGTCGACCTCCGCGACCAGACCGAGTATCCCGCCGAGGCCCCGGCCCGCGTCCCAGGCCTCCAGGAGTTCCTTGATCGAGGCCAGTGTGTAGCCGCGGTCGAGGAGATCGGCGATCTGCCGCAGCCGCGCCAGATGGGCGTCCGCGTACACATTGGCGCGGCCGCGGCGTTCGGGGCGGGGCAGCAGCCCGCGGTCCTGGTAGGCGCGGATCGTCCGGACCGTGGCGCCGCTGTGGTGCGCCAGGTCCTCGATGCGGTACGCGACTCCGCCCGGCTCGTCGCTCATCTCTCCCGCCCTCCCGCTCTCGGACCTATGAGGCCGCCGCCCGCCCGATCGCCCCCACCGCCGACCGCGCCGCGGGTGACTGCGCCAGATACTCGACGGCCCTGAGCAGCGAGCCCTCCTTCGACGGATGGTACGACCGTCGCAGATAGCGCGGTATGGCCGCGCCGAGCTCCTTCCAGGTGGGCAAGAGCCCTTTGCGTACAGCCTTGTTGTGGTCGCTGAGCGAGTAGCGCAGACGGCCGTCGAGCCGAGGGTCGTTACGGATCAGATAGGCGGCACCCCACGCCCACATGTACAGCATCATCGGCACGGTGACGGCCATGCCCGCGAGCCGCCGGGCGTATCGGGGCGCGCCCTCGCCGCCGCAGTGCTGGTACATGTCGAAGGCCACCGCGCGGTGCTCGACCTCCTCGGCGCCGTGCCAGCGCAGCAGGTCCAGCATGACCTCGTCGGCGTCGGCGAGATCCAGGCCCTCGGCCGTCAGCACCCAGTCGCCCAGGACCGCCGTGAACTGCTCGATCGCCGCGATCACCGACAGCCGGAAGCGCAGCCACTCCCGGGCCGGGACCGGTACGCCCAGGGGCGGTTCGTCACCGAGCAGCTTCTCGAAGAGGAAGTCGACGTGCCTCGTGAAGTCGGCGGTGTCGAGCCGCTGCGCGGCGAGGTGGTCGAGGACGTACGCGTGCTGCACGCTGTGCGTGGCCTCCTGGCCCATGAACCCCTTGACGTCCTTGAGGAGTCCGGGGTCGCGGACCAGCGGCAGGGCCTCCTTGAGGACCCTCACGAACCACCGCTCCCCGGCCGGCAGCAGCAGGTGCAGCACATTGATGACGTGGGTGGCGGTGGGCTCGTCCGGGATCCAGTGCAGCGGGGTGTCCTCCCAGTCGAAGGACACCCGTCTCGGGACGATCGCGTGGTGCCCCCCGCTCACAGAACTGTCGCTCAAGGATCCCCCGCTCACGGATCCACTGCTCACGGATCCGCCGGCCGCGGAGGTGCCGGCCGCGTCCGTCGCGTCGCTCGGCTGCCCGGTCACAGCTTCGGCTCCATCCGGGCGATGGCGCGCAGTGCCCTGGGGGCGAAGCGGTGCATGAGGTGGGCGCCGCGCGCCTCCGGGGTGACCGGCACGAGCGCCTCGTTGCGGACGACCGCGCGCAGGATCGCGTCGGCGACCTTCTCCGGCGGGTAGTTGCGCAGCCCGTACAGCCGCGCCGACCGCTTCTGGCGCCGTTTCTCCTCGGTCGCGTCGACCCCGGCGAAGCGGGCGGTCGAGGTGATGTTGGTGTTGACGAAGCCCGGGCAGATCGCCGAGACGCCGATGCCCTGCCCGGCCAGCTCCGCGCGCAGACACTCGCTGAGCATCAGGACGGCCGCCTTGGAGGTGCTGTAGGCGGGCAGCGCCTTCGAGGGCTGGTACGCCGCCGCCGACGCGGTGTTGACGATGTGGCCGCCCTGCCCGCGCTCGGCCATCTGCCTGCCGAAGAGCCGGCAGCCGTGGATCACGCCCCACAGATTGACGTCCAGGACCTTCTTCCAGTCCTCCGGTGTGGTGTCGAAGAAGGAGCCGGACAGTCCGATCCCGGCGTTGTTCACCAGCACGTCCACCACGCCGTACTCGGTGGCGACCTTGTCGGCGAGCTTCTCCATGGCCTGCTCGTCGGAGACGTCGACCGTCTCGGCCCAGGCCGCGGGTGAGCCGATCAGCCGGGACATCTCCGCCGTACGGGCCGCCGCCTCGCCGTCCCGGTCGACGGCCACCACGCGCGCGCCGGCCTCGGCGAAGGCGAAGGCGGTGGCCCGCCCGATGCCGCTGCCCGCGCCGGTGACCAGCACCAGCTGTCCGCCGAACCGGTGGACGTACTTGCCGGTGGCCGTCGGCTCGGGGCCGGGCATCCCGGCCTCGCGGCCCTCGTTGGCCGTCACGAACTCGGATATCCAGGCGGCCAGTTGGTCGGGGCGCGTCCGCGGGACCCAGTGCTTGGCCGGGAGGGTGCGGCGCACCAGCCGCGGGACCCACGTCTCCAGCTCGTCGTAGAGCCGCTCGGAGAGGAACGCGTCCCCGAGGGGCGTGACGAGCTGCACGGGCGCGTGCGCGAACGCGTCCTCGCGGGGGCGGGCGATCCGGGGCCGTACGTTGTCGCGGTACAGCCAGGCGCCGTGCGCCGCGTCGGAGGGCAGCGACGGGGTCGGGTACGCGCCCGCGGGCACCTTCTCGATCCGCTGGAGGATCTTCGGCCACTGCTTGCCCAGGGGGCCGCGCCAGGCCAGCTCGGGCAGCACCGGCGTGTGCAGCAGGTACACGTACCAGGACTTGGCGCCCTGGCCGAGGAGCTGGCCGATCCTTCGCGGGGTGGGCCGCTTCGCCCGCTGCTTGATCCAGTGGCCGAGGTGGTCGAGGGACGGCCCGGACATCGACGTGAAGGAGGCGATCCGGCCCTCGGCGCGCGCGACCGTGACGAACTCCCACGACTGCACCGAACCCCAGTCGTGGCCCACCAGGTGCACCGGCTCGTCGGGGCTGACCGCGTCGATGACCGCCAGGAAGTCGTCCGTCAGCTTCTCCAGGGTGAACCCGCCGCGCAGCGGCTGCGGCGCCGTCGAACGGCCGTGTCCCCGGACGTCGTACAGCACGACATGGAAGCGGTCGGCGAGCCGGACGGCGACCTCGGACCACACCTCCTTGGAGTCCGGATAGCCGTGCACGAGCACCACGGTCGGCTGCCTGTCGTCGCCCAACTCGGCGACGCACAGCTCGACTCCGCCCGTCCGCACCCAGCGCTCGCGCGCGCCCACGAGACTCACTTGTCCTCCGCCCAGCGCCGCACGTGCGGCAGATCGTCGTCGAGCCAGAACGCGCTCTGTTCGGGGTCCTTGGAGTCGGTGACGACCAGGATCTCCTCGAACTTCGCGCCCGTACCCCGGAATCCGAGGTGCGGTTCGACCGCCCACAGCCCCGGCCGGGGCGGGTGGTCGGAGAATGTGTACGGCGACCACAGGGGTGACCAGCCGTCCCGGTGCCCGTGCAGCGCGTCGCTCGCCAGCCCCTTCAGGGACTGGGTGCCGAACCCGAACAGGCGCGGTGACCAGGACCGCTCCGTCACCCGGTCCACCTTGTGCGCGATCACGCCGAACGGATACGCGCGGTGGCGGTTGGCATAGCCCTGGCGGGTCATGAGCCGGTCGACGTCCTCGTAGATCTCGCGCAGGGACCGCCGCTCACGCACCTCGCGCAGGATCAGCTCGCGGTGCGCCTCCAGATCGGCGAGCAGCCTGTCCTGCACGGGGTTCAGACCGAGCGAGCCCGAATAGCCCACGTCCGCGGTACAGCCCTTGTACACGGGTGCCATGTCGAGGATGAAGGGCATCCCCGGCTCCAGAAGGCGGTTGGTGGGGAAGAACTGCAGCGGGATCCGGAAACCGGCGAAAGCCGTGCGGTCACCGAACCAGGCGAAGGGCAGGTGGAACCAGTCCCGCACCCCGCGCTCACGCAGCCACCGGCGCTGCATGCGCGCCGCCTCGCGCTCGGTGACGCCGGGCTTCAGCTGTGCCGCGACCGCCTCCGCGCACTCGTACGCGAGGCGCTGCACCTCTCTGAACCCCCGCAGTTCCGCGGAGAGTTCGCCTGCCACTGCCGTCGTCATGCCACCGCCCCACCCTGTCCACACCGACTGCGGTACGTGTCCGTAACTTGACACTGGCGAATGTGACAGTTGTTAGAGGCGGCGTCAATAGGTCCGTGGGCAACCTGTGGACAACCGGTCGGACCGGGAGGTCTCCCGGCCGGTGTACCTGAGGGGGACCCCTACGGGCCCGTACGACTCGAGGCTGACGCGGATCCACCTCCGTGGGTTGACGACCCCTGTGGTGTGCGCCACTACCTTCGAATCGTGACTGTGATCGCGACCGAAAGCCTGAGCAAGCGGTTCCCCCGGGTGACCGCGCTTGACCGGCTCTCCGTGGACGTCGGGCCCGGTGTGACCGGACTCGTCGGAGCCAATGGAGCCGGCAAGTCCACACTGATCAAGATCCTGCTGGGTCTGTCCCCCGCCACCGAGGGCCGCGCGACCGTGCTCGGCCTCGACGTCGCCACCGAGGGCGGCGCCATCCGCGAGCGGGTGGGGTACATGCCCGAGCACGACTGCCTGCCGCCCGACGTCTCGGCCACCGAGTTCGTCGTCCACATGGCGCGGATGTCCGGGCTGCCGCCGGCCGCGGCCCGCGAGCGCACCGCGGACACCCTGCGCCATGTCGGCCTGTACGAGGAGCGCTACCGCCCCATCGGCGGCTACTCGACGGGCATGAAGCAGCGCGTCAAACTCGCGCAGGCCCTCGTCCACGACCCCCGGCTGGTCTTCCTGGACGAACCGACCAACGGCCTGGACCCGGTCGGCCGCGACGACATGCTCGGACTGATCCGCCGCATCCACACGGACTTCGGCATCTCGGTCCTGGTCACCTCGCACCTCCTGGGCGAACTGGAGCGCACCTGCGACCACGTCGTCGTCGTCGACGGCGGCAAACTGCTCCGCTCCAGCTCCACCACGGACTTCACCCAGACCACCACGACCCTGGCCATCGAGGTCACCGACACCGACGAGCACCCGGACGGCACGGCCGCGGTGCGCGAGGTGCTCCACGCGCGCGGTATCGAGACCCACGACGGCAGCGGCCTGCCGGGCGCCGGACACATCCTGCTGCTGACCACCGAGAGCGAGGACACCTACGACCTCGTCCGCGACGTGGTCTCCGACCTCGGTCTGGGGCTGGTGCGCATGGAGCAGCGCAGGCACCACATCGCCGAGGTCTTCAAGGACAGCGACGAGCAGCGCACGAAGGACGAGCGCGCGGCGAGCACCGATCCGCGCACCGGCGACGAGCAGCGGAAGGAGGCGGTCGGCCATGGCGGTTGAGCAGCCCCTCACCCAGCGCGGTGAGCAGTCCCGTATCCACAACATCGGCTACCGCAACTACGACGGCCCGCGCCTCGGCCGCGCCTACGCCCGCCGTTCTCTCTACTCGCAGTCCCTGCGCGGCTCCTACGGCCTCGGCCGCTCGGTCAAGTCCAAGGTCCTGCCGATGCTGCTCTTCGTGGTGATGTGCGTCCCCGCACTGATCATGGTGGCCGTGGCGGTCGCCACCAAGGCGAAGGACCTGCCCGTCGACTACACGCGCTACGCGGTGATCATGCAGGCCGTCATCGGCCTGTACGTCGCCTCGCAGGGCCCCCAGGCGGTCTCCCGCGACCTGCGCTTCAAGACCGTGCCGCTGTACTTCTCGCGCCCCATAGAGACCAGCGACTACGTGCGGGCCAAGTACGCGGCGCTGACCTCGGCGCTGTTCATCCTCACGGCCGCCCCGCTGATCGTGCTCTACGTGGGGGCGCTCCTGGCCAAGCTCGACTTCGCCGACCAGACGAAGGGCTTCGGGCAGGGGCTGGTCTCCGTGGCACTGCTCTCGCTGCTCTTCGCGGGCATCGGCCTGGTCATCTCGGCGGTCACCCCGCGCCGCGGCTTCGGCATCGCGGCCGTCATCGCCGCCCTGACCATCTCCTACGGAGCGGTCTCCACCGTCCAGGCCATCGCGTTCGAGCAGTCCAGCGGCGACGCCGTCCCGTGGCTCGGGCTCTTCTCGCCGATCACGCTCATCGACGGAGTGCAGACGGCCTTCCTCGGCGCCTCCTCCGCCTTCCCCGGAGAGGTGGGCCCCTCGTCCGGGCAGGGCGTCGTCTACCTCATCGTCGTCCTGGGTCTCATCGCGGGCTGCTACGGCCTCCTGATGCGCCGCTACCGAAAGGTCGGGCTGTGACCACGCTCAACATCGACCACGTCTCGCGCTGGTTCGGCAACGTGGTGGCGGTCAACGACATCACGATGACGATCGGCCCCGGCGTCACCGGCCTGCTCGGCCCGAACGGCGCCGGCAAGTCCACCCTCATCAACATGATGGGCGGCTTCCTCGCCCCCTCGACGGGCACCGTCACCCTCGACGGCCGGCCGACCTGGCGCAACGAGGACATCTACCGGCACATCGGCATCGTCCCCGAGCGCGAGGCGATGTACGACTTCCTCACCGGGCGCGAATTCGTCGTCGCCAACGCGGAGTTGCACGGCCTCGGCGCGAGGTCCGCCCAACGGGCCCTCGCCACGGTCGAGATGGAGTACGCGCAGGACCGCAAGATCTCCACGTACTCCAAGGGCATGCGGCAGCGCGTGAAGATGGCGTCCGCGCTGGTCCACGACCCGTCGCTGCTGCTGCTCGACGAACCGTTCAACGGCATGGACCCGCGCCAGCGTATGCAGCTCATGGATCTGCTGCGCCGCATGGGCGACGAGGGCCGCACCGTGCTGTTCTCGTCCCACATCCTCGAAGAGGTGGAGCAACTGGCCGCCCACATCGAGGTGATCGTCGCCGGACGGCACGCGGCGAGCGGCGACTTCCGGCGCATCCGCCGGCTGATGACCGACCGCCCGCACCGCTACCTGGTCCGCTCCAGCGACGACCGGGCCCTGGCCGCCGCGCTGATCGCCGACCCGTCGACGTCCGGCATCGAGGTCGACCTCGCCGAGGGCGCGCTGCGCATCCAGGCAGTCGACTTCGGCCGGTTCACCGTCCTGCTGCCGAAGGTCGCGCGTGAGCACGGCATCCGGCTGCTGACGGTGTCGCCGTCCGACGAGTCCCTGGAATCCGTCTTCTCGTATCTTGTCGCGGCGTAGGAGGCCGAAGATGTACGACCCCACAGTCGCCCGGCTCACCTATCGGGGCCTGCTCGGCCGCCGCCGGGCCCTCATCCTCGGCATCCTGCCCGTCCTGCTCATCGTCATCTCCGTGGCCGTCCGGAGCTTCTCCGGAGCGGACGACCAGGTGGCCTCGGACCTGCTCGGCGGGTTCGCGCTCGCCACCATGGTGCCGATCATCGGTGTCATCGCCGGTACGGGAGCGATCGGGCCCGAGATCGACGACGGCTCGGTGGTGTATCTGCTGGCCAAGCCCCTGAAGCGGCCCACGATCATCTTCACCAAGCTGATCGTCGCGATCGCCGTCACCATGGCGTTCTCGGCGGTGCCGACCTTCATCGCGGGCATGATCCTCAACGGCAACGGCCAGCAGATCGCCGTCGCCTACACCGTGGCCGCCCTGGTCGCCTCGATCGCCTACGCCGCGATGTTCCTGCTCCTCGGGACCGTGACCCGGCACGCGGTGGTCTTCGGACTCGTCTACGCGCTCGTCTGGGAGGCCCTGTTCGGGTCACTGGTGTCCGGCGCGCGCACGCTCAGCGTCCAGCAGTGGGCGCTCGCCGTGGGCCACAAGGTGACCGGCGGGGACCTCGTCACCTCGGACGTGGGCCTGCCGACCGCGACGGTTCTGCTGATCCTGGTCACCGTCCTCGCCACCTGGTACGCCGGGCAGCGGCTGCGGTCGCTGAAGCTGGCCGGCGAGGAGTGAGCGAGGGCTCTTCGCGCGCGGCGCCGCTCACCGGGCACGCGCGCGAAGAGCCCCTTTTTCTTGACAGCGGCTTCATCCCTGTCCGGGCACACTGGCCGAACGGGGACGCACGGCCAGGAGGAACGGGGATGGCATCCGAGGAACCACGGGGTGACGGCCGCGAAGAGGCCGGGGACGCGTCAGGGGCCAGGTCCGGGGACACGGCCGGGGAGCAGTGGGACGAGCTCGTCCTGGACGAGAACTTCATACGGTCCGCGGAGACGGCCGAGCCGTCGGCCCGCGCGCGCATGCTCGCCGCCCGTTGGCGCGAGGGAGGCCCCGATCCACAGCCCTGGCGCTCGGACGAGCCGCCCGCTGGGTGGTTCTTCAGCAAGGGGCGTCGGCGCAGATGGCGCCGCAAGTGAGGGCCCACGGGGGCGGCCTTTAATCAGTGGCGCCCAAGTCGGCGTACGGGCACAGTGGTTGTGTCCACCCCGCCGGATCGAGCCGGCGCCACGTTCTGGGAGAGGAGCGCGACGATGTTCATCAGGAGCAGTACGTCGAGCTCCCGACAGGGCAGCCCGCGGCGGGTTCCGGAGTAGTTACCCCTCCGCCGAACCCGCTCGCACGGGGAGCTGCCCGGGGCGGCCGCTTCGAGCGCGCGTCACGCGCGGGCCGCCCACCCGGAGGATTGGCCGAGTGGAAAGGCACCGGCTTGCTAAGCCGTGGTCGGGGGTGAAACCCCGCGCGCGTTCGATCCGCGCATCCTCCGCAAGACGCTCGCACGCGACCAGCCGGCCGACGGCTCGGTCCGGTTCCTGCCCGGCGGCGGCCACCAGCCGCCGCTGCCGCCACGGCGACCGCTACGACTGCGCCAGCAACCGTTCCAGCACCACCGCGATGCCGTCCTCCTCGTTCGAGGACGTCACCTCGTCCGCGATCGCCTTGAGGTCGTCGTGGGCGTTGGCCATGGCCACCCCGTGTGCCGCCCAGGCGAACATCGGGAGGTCGTTCGGCATGTCGCCGAAGGCGATGGTGTCCGCCGCCTTGATGCCGAGGCGCCGGGCCGCCAGGGACAGTCCCGTCGCCTTGGAGAGGCCGAGGGGGAGGAGTTCCACTATCCCCGCGCCCGCCATCGTCACACCGACCAGTCCGCCCGCGACCTCCACGGCCACGGCCGCGAGCTCGTCGTCGGAGAGCGTCGGGTGCTGGACGTACACCTTGTTCAGAGGGGCCGACCAGAGGTCCGCCGCGTCCTTGATCGGGACGACCGGCAGCGCGCCGTCCAGCCTGCGGTAACCGGGGCCGACCAGCACCTCGCCTTCGAGCCCGTCCCGGCTCGCTGCCAGCAGCAGCGGGCCGACCTCCGCCTCGATCTTGGCGAGCGCGAGACCGGCCAGCTGCCGGTCCAGCGTCACCGAGGTGAGCAGCCGGTGCTCCCCCGCGTCGTAGACCTGCGCGCCCTGACCGCAGACCGCGAGGCCCTGGTAGCCGAGGTCGTCGAGGATGTGCCGCGTCCAGGGCACCGCGCGCCCGGTGACGACGATGTGGGCCGCGCCCGTCGCCGTCACGGCGGCGAGCGCCTCACGCGTACGGGCCGAGACCGTCTCGTCGGGACGCAGCAGCGTCCCGTCGAGATCGGTCGCGACGAGCTTGTACGGGAACTCCCCCGGCCCGGTGGCCCCGGACGATCCGGTCGACCCAGAGTTGCCGGTCACTTGGAGATCGGCTCCAGAACCTCACGGCCGCCCAGGTAGGGCCGCAGCACCTCGGGAACGCGTACCGAACCGTCGGCGAGCTGGTGGTTCTCCAGGATCGCGACGATGGTGCGCGGGACGGCGCACAGCGTGCCGTTCAGTGTGGCGAGCGGCTGGACCTTCTTGCCGTCGCGCATACGGACGGACAGGCGGCGGGCCTGGAAGCCGTCACAGTTGGAGGCCGAGGTCAGCTCGCGGTACTTGCCCTGGGTCGGGATCCACGCTTCGCAGTCGAACTTGCGGGAGGCCGAGGAGCCCAGGTCGCCGCTCGCCACGTCGATCACCTGGAAGGGCAGTTCGAGGCCGGTCAGCCACTGCTTCTCCCACTCGAGGAGCCGCTTGTGCTCGTTCTCGGCGTCCGCGGGGTCGACGTACGAGAACATCTCGACCTTGTCGAACTGGTGCACGCGGAAGATGCCGCGGGTGTCCTTGCCGTAGGTGCCTGCCTCGCGGCGGAAGCACGGCGAGAAACCGGCGTAGCGCATCGGCAGCTTGTCGGCGTCCAGGATCTCGTCCATGTGGTACGCCGCGAGGGGTACCTCGGAGGTGCCGACCAGGTAGTAGTCGTCCTTCTCCAGGTGGTACACGTTCTCCGCGGCCTGGCCGAGGAAGCCGGTGCCCTCCATGGCGCGCGGGCGGACCAGCGCGGGGGTCAGCATCGGCGTGAAGCCGGCCTCGGTGGCCTGCGCGATCGCCGCGTTGACGAGGGCGAGCTCCAGGAGCGCGCCGACGCCCGTCAGGTAGTAGAAACGCGAGCCGGACACCTTGGCGCCGCGCTCGACGTCGATGGCGCCCAGCGCCTCGCCGAGCTCCAGGTGGTCCTTGGGCTCGAAGCCCTCGGCGCCGAAGTCGCGGATGGTGCCGTGCGTCTCCAGGACGACGAAGTCCTCTTCGCCGCCGACCGGGACGTCGGGGTGCACCAGGTTGCCGAGCTGGAGGAGGAGCCGCCTGGCCTCCTCGTCCGCCTCGTTCTGTTCGGCGTCGGCGGCCTTGACGTCGGTCTTGAGCTGCTCGGCCTTCTTCAGCAGTTCGGCGCGCTCGTCCGGGGAGGCCTTGGGGATCAGCTTGCCGAGCGCCTTCTGTTCGGAGCGCAGCTCGTCGAAGCGGACGCCGGACGACCTGCGCCGCTCGTCGGCGGAGAGGAGGGAGTCGACGAGCGCGACGTCCTCTCCACGGGCGCGCTGGGAGGCGCGAACACGGTCGGGGTCCTCACGGAGCAGGCGAAGGTCAATCACCCCTCAAGGCTACCGGTGCGGGCTTCCGGCCAACGACTCGATATTCCGGAGCGTGAGGGCTGTCACGGTATGAGTGAAATGCCGGACTGAATCCCTTGATCACCGATCGACGTCAAGGAAAAGGGTCCTACTCCCTGAAACGGGGCAGGCCGCGCCTCGCCGGTTGACTGGATTTCCTTGCGGGGGACGGGACTTGCGAACCGGGTTGTCCACAGGAATCCGCCTCCTCGGATAGTTATCCACAGGCTGTGTGGAAGATCTGTGGATGTCGGAATTGATCATTCCGAGTACCCTTCGGCGGCTGAGGAATTCCCGGTTCAAACCCTCCGTACACCCACTTTCGGGTGTAAATGATTCGCTCCATAGGGTTGATCAATGGAAAAGGGTAGACGAAGGGTGACGTACGAGGGTGTGGAAGGACTTGGGTCCAGTAGCCGATTTGTCGATGATGTAGTGCTTCGTTGTCGACTTGTCCCCAGGTCGAGAAGCACACCTGTGGATAACATCTGTGGATGACGAAAATCAGCAGGTAGGACCGTGGGGAAACGCTCGGACGGGTGTGGACCCGCCGCTCAGAACCGGCCGTCCGCGCAGCGCGCCAGCCAGTCCGACGCGGCGGAGAACGCGTCGTCCGACGTCCCGGGCCGCAGCGGCCGCACATCCTCCAGGCCGACACCCGCCCGCGGATAGGAACCGAGGAAGCGCACCTGGGGGCAGATCCGCTTGAGACCCATCAGGGCCTCGCCCACCCGGCGGTCGGTGATATGACCCTCGGCGTCCACCGAGAAGCAGTAATTGCCGATGCCCTGGCCGGTCGGGCGGGACTCGATGCGCATCAGGTTGACGCCGCGCACGGCGAACTCCTGCAGCAGTTCGAGCAGTGCGCCGGGGTGGTCGTCGCCGAGCCAGATGACCACGGACGTCTTGTCGGCGCCGGTCGGTGCGGCCGGCCGGGCCGGGCGGCCGACCAGCACGAAGCGGGTCTCGGCGTTCGCCGCGTCGTGGATCTCGGTCACCAGGGGCTCGAGACCGTACGTCGCCGCGGCGAACTCACCCGCGAAGGCCGCGTCGAAGCGGCCCTCCTGGACCAGCCGGGCGCCGTCCGCGTTCGACGCCGCCGACTCCCACAGGGCGTCCGGCAGGTGCGCGGCCAGCCAGTTGCGGACCTGGGGCTGGGCGACCGGGTGTCCGGTGACCGTCTTGACGTCCTTCAACGCCGTGCCGGGCCTGACCAGCAGGGCGAAGGCGATCGGCAGCACGACCTCGCGGTAGATCATCAGCTGGTCGCCCTTGGCGAGCTCGTCGAGCGTGGCGGTGACACCGCCCTCGACGGAGTTCTCGATCGGGACGAGCGCGCCCGCGGCCTGGCCGCCGCGCACCGCGTCGAGCGCGGCCGGGACGGACACCATGGGCACCAGCTCCCGCGTCGCGGCCTCGGGAAGCGTGCGGAGGGCGGCCTCGGTGAACGTTCCCTCGGGGCCGAGATAGGTGTAGCGCGTCGCCGACATACCGTCACCCTAATGGGCTCTGCCCCACGCGGCGCCCGCCCGCCGGCGCGGGTGCCCTAGCCCTCCAGCAACCGCTGTCCCACGTACTCCCCCTCCGCCGCGCCGCCCGGAACCGCGAACAGTCCGCTCGACTCGTGGCGGATGAACGTCGAGAGCGCGTCGCCGCGGTCGAGTTTGCGCTGGACCGGGACGAAGCCGCGCACCGGATCGGCCTGCCAGCACACGAAGAGCAGGCCGGCGTCGGGCACCCCGTCGGAGTCGATGCCGTCGTGGAAGGAGAAGGGGCGGCGCAGCATCGCGGCGCCGCCGTTCTGGTCGGGCCGGGTGATCCGGGCGTGCGCGTTGATGGGGACGACCAGGTTGCCGTCGGCGTCGGTCCTGTCCAGGTCCATCGCGGTGGTCTCGGTGCCGCCGCTCAACGGCGCCCCGGTGGATTTCCTCCGCCCGATGACGTCCTCCTGCGCCTTGCCCGAGAGCTTCTCCCAGTCGTCGAGCAGCATCCGGATGCGGCGGACGACGGCGTACGAACCGTTCGCCATCCATTCCGGGTCGCCGGAGGCGGGCACGAAGACCCGCCCGTCGAAGTCGGGCTCGGACGGCTTCGGATTGCGGGTGCCGTCGATCTGGCCCATCAGGTTGCGCGCGGTCATCGGCTCGGCGGTGGCGCCGGGCGAGCGGTTGAAACCGTTCATCTGCCAGCGCACACGGGCCGCGCTGCCCGCGTCCTTCTGGATCGCCCGCAGGGCGTGGAAGGCGACGAGGGCGTCGTTCGCGCCGATCTGCACCCACAGGTCGCCGTTGCTGCGGGCCTTGTCGAGATGGTCGGAGGAGAAGTCGGGCAACGGGTCGAGGGCGACCGGACGCCGCTTCTCCAGGCCGGTACGCGCGAAGAAGCTGTGTCCGAAGCCGAAGGTGACCGTCAGGGACGACGGTCCGGCGTCCCGTGCGACATCCGTGTCCTCGTGGGCCGCGGCCTCGCCCGTCATCAGCCGCCGGGCCGTCTCCGACCAGCGGCGCAGCAGTGCGGCGGCCTCCCTGCGGCCCGAGCCGGCCGCCAGGTCGAAGGCGACGAGGTGGCCGCGCGCCTGGAGCGCGGTGGTGATGCCGGGCTGATGTTTCCCGTGAAACATCACCGCGTCCGTGCCGACCGAGGCCAGCGGGGTGGCCTTCTCGGCCGAGGGCGCCGCCGTGTACCCCACGGCCGCCCCCGCCGCTCCGAGGGCGAGCCCGGTGGCGCCCGCCGTGCCGAGCAGCCGGCGCCGCGACATGACCCCCTTCGGGGCGTTCGAAGACGTGACGTCGGGGGACGCCTCGGGGGAGGGGGTCTCGTGGGCGGAGGAGGTCCCGGGGGTGGACTGGTCAGCCATGGTCAGGTTCAGCCGATCTGCGCGTTCTTGTTCACGGTGGCCTGGTCGATGTCCGAGGTGCGCACGGTCACCGCGATCTTCCAGTCACCCGCCATGGGGATCTGCACCCCGCTCGCCGTCCAGTGTCCGGTGGCGATCCGGTCGGGAGTCACGGGCAGCGGGCCGACGTCCTTCGAGACGAGCGTGAAGGCGACCTTCACCTCGGGGACGTCGAAGGCCTTGCCGTTCGGCCGGACCACGAAGACATGCATCTCGTTGCCGCCGACACGGGCCGGGTCGAGGGTGACCTCCACCGTGCCCTTGCCGTCCTCGCCACCGGTGTCGAACGGGATCTTCAGCGACAGCGGCCCGGACCGCTGCGAGGCGGACGCCGTGGCCTGCTGGGCCGCCTCCTCCGTACGCCCCGGCTCGGTGGCCGTCAGCGCGGTCGTGACCGCGAGCAGGACGACCGCGACCCCGGCCTCCGCCAGCACCGAGCGGCGCAGACCCGAGCGGTGCGGGTCGGCGTCGCGGACCCGCTTGTCGCGCGCGGAGGCCACGGCGGCCTGCTGCCGGGCGAGCTGTGCGGCGCGCCGGGAGTCGGCGGGGACGGTGGCGGGCGTCCTGCGCGCCGAGCGCTGCTCCACCAGGGCTGCCGCCACGGCCTCGGGGGCCGGTGCCTGAGCCAGCTGGGCCGTCCAGCGCCGTGAGATCCACGCGATGCCCACGAGGAGTGCCACCAGGCCGATCTTCACGAGCAGCAGCTGCCCGTACGTCGTGTCGGTGAGCGCCGACCAGGAGCCGACCTGCCGCCACGACTGGTAGATCCCGGTCGCGACCAGGACGAGGACACCGCCGAACGCGAGGCGGGAGAACCGGCGCACGGCCGCCGCCTCGATCTGCGCTTCCGCCGGCGCCCGGAACAGGGCGACCAGCAGCGTCGACAGGCCGCCGAGCCAGACGGCGACCGCCAGGAGATGCAGGACGTCGACGGGCATCGCGATGCCCGCCTGGACGCCGGTCGAGGCGTGCTCGGCCATCGCCCAGGTCGCGGCGAGGCCGGCCGCGACGACCGCGCCACCGATGGCGAGTCCGAAGGTGAGGTCCTTCTTCTCCGCGGCCAGATCGTCGGCGTCGGGGGCGCCGTCGGGCCCGCCGTCCGAGGCCTCGCCCGATGCCGTGGTCAAGGCCTCGGCCGACTCCACGCCCGCGGTCTTCGCGGTGGTGGCCGCCTTCGCGCCGGCGGCCGTCGCCGCGACGGTCGCCTTCGCACCGGTCGCCGTCGCGACGGCGGTGTTCCCGGAGGTGGACTCGGCCGCCGCCCGTTCGTCCTCGTCCCGCTTGGCGTACGCGCCGAAGAGCACAGCGATGAACAGCGCCGCCGCGGCGAGCAGCAGCAGCCGGGACACCAGTGCCGCGCCCGACTTGGTCTGCAGCACCTGACCGAGCAGCGTCAGGTCGAAGATGTCGCCGACCTTGCCGGAACCGACGTACGAACCGCGCAGGAGCAGCAGAGCGAGCGTGGAGGCGGTCAGTGTGAGCCATCCGGAGACCACGAGCCGCTGCACCGGCCGGACACCGGAACCCCGCTGCCAGCAGGCCAGCACGAAGGCGGCGCCGCCGACGAGCAGGATGAATCCGGCGTACGAGAAGTAGCGCGCGGCTCCGTAGAGGAAGCCCACGACGCCCCCGCCCACCGCCTGGTCGGACAGGGCGACGGAGGTCTGCGAGGGGGCGCCGATGGAGAAGGTGAAGGCGCCGGAGACGGGATGGCTGTCCGCCGACACCACTTGGTAGGTGACGGTGAACGTGCCGTCGGGCAGCCCCGCGTGCAGCTTCACGCCGTACGTGGTGCCGCCCAGGTTGCTCGCGCCGCCGGCGTCGACCCGCTTGCCCTTGGGGTCGAGCACGCGGAGCGCGCCGTCGCCGAGCGAGACCTGCTCGGAGAAGGTGAGCGAGATCTGGGTGGGTGCCTTGTCGACCACCGATCCCTGCTTCGGGTCGCTCCCGGTCAGCGCGGCGTGCGCGGAGGCGGGCGCGGCGCCGGCCAGGAGCGCGCCGGTGACGGCGAGGAACAGCAGCAGGAGGGTCCGGAAGCGGGAGGCGACGGTCAGTGTCACGGTGATGCCTCCCTCAGTGCCCGGTCTTCGGGTTGTACGTCGCGGACTTCACCGGCATGGAGATCCTCACCGTGCCGGACTTGGCGAAGTGCAGTTCCACGGACACCTTCTCGCCCTGCCGGGGCTTGTGGGTGAGCTTTGCGAACATGAGGTGGTTGCCGCCGCTCGCGAAGTCCAGGGTGCCCTCGGCGGGCACGGTGAAGGACTTCTCCTCCTGCATCGCGCCGTCCTTGGTGGAGTGCAGCGTCACGTCGTCCGAGAGGTCGCTGGTGACCGAGGTCAGTGTGTCGGTGCCGCCGGAGTTGGTGACGGTGAAGAAGCCCGCCGCCATGGTGTCCATGCTCGGGGCGGGCATGTAGGCGCCGGTGACCTCGAGTTCGGGTCCGGCCGCAGAGGACGAGGAAGAGGACGACGAGGAGCCCGGGGAGCCGCCGTCGTCCGAGGCGCAGCCCGCCAGCGTCCCGGCGGCGGCCAGGACCAGCGCGCCGACGGCGAGGAGCCCGGCGGGACGGCCTGGACGGTGCCTCACGGGGTCTTCCCCTCGGCGATCTTGGGAAGGTCCTTGGTGTAGTCGTCGACGGTGGCGTCCTCGCCGTACAGCACATAGCCGCCGTCGGTCTTCGGCGAGAAGGCGATGACCTGCGTGCCGTGCACGGAGACGACCTTGCCGTCCTTGTCCTTCGAGGTCGGCTCGATGGAGATGCCCAGGGTGCGGGCGCCGGCCTGGATCGTGTCGAAGTCGCCGGTCAGGCCGATGAAGTCGGAGTCGATGCCCTTGAGCCACTTGCCGAGAGCAGCGGGGGTGTCGCGGTCCGGGTCGGTGGTGACGAAGACGACGCGCAGCTTGTCCTGCTCGGCCTTCGGCAGCTGCTTCTTGGCGACCGCGAGGTTGTTCATCGTCAACGGGCAGACGTCGGGGCAGTGGGTGTAGCCGAAGTAGACGAGCGTCGGCCGGCCCTTGGTCTGCGCGCGCAGGTCGTACTTCTCGCCGGTCGTGTCGGTGAGCACGAGGTCCGGCTTCTCGAAGGGCTTGTCGAGGACCGTCGCGGCCTTGCCGGAGCCGGCCTCGGCGGACACGTCGGCGACCGGCTTGTTGCTGTCGTCGCCACTGCCGCAGGCGGAGAGGGTCAGAGCGGCGGCGGCGAACAGGGCGGCCACCGCGTACGTCTTCTTGCGCATAGAAAAATGTCCCAGATGTGAGCGCTCCGGTGTGCACCGGGGGCCGTACGAGGCCGAAGGGCCAGGTCGGACGTGACCGGGGCGGGTCCGGGCCGGACCGAGTCGAACGGGTCCGGCCCGAGGCGCGAGCCGGACCGGTCCAGCCGGGTCCGGTCCGGTCCTGCCCGGAGAGCCGCGTCCTGCGGCCCTCCGGTGCCCACCGGGAGCGGGTGTGTCTCAATACCTCAGGTGCCGTGCGGCACCTCAGGCGTTCGTACGCCGCCGACCGGCCAGCACGCCGTAGGCCACGCCCGCCAGGCCGACGACGATGCCCACGACGCCGAGCACGCGCGCGGTGGTGTCGCTGCCGTCCGTGGAGGAGGCCGCCTCGGTGGTCTCCTTGGCGGTCTTCTCGGCGTCCTCGGCCTTCTCGTCGTGCGAGGCCTCCTCCGCGGCGCCGGCCCCGTGGTGGCCACCCTCGGCCGCGGCCGAGAGCGCGAGCACCGGAGCCGGGTTCTCGGGCTCCTCCGCGCCCTCCTTCTGCGGCTCGATCCAGCGCACGACCTCCTTGTTGGAGTACGTCTGGACGGCCTTGAAGACGAGTTCGTCGGTGTCTTCGGGCAGCGCGCCGATGGAGAGCGGGAACTTCTGGAAGAAGCCGGCCTCGATGCCCTTGCCGTCGGCGGTCCAGGTGACCTTGGTGACGGCCTCGTCGATCTTCTTGCCGTGCGCGGTGATCGGCTCGGCCAGCTTGGACTTGGTGACCTTCACGCTCCAGCCGTCGAGCGGCTGCGGCATGACGGAGGAGAGCGGGTGGTCGGCCGGGAAGCTCACCTCGAGCTTGGTGGTCGAGGCGTCGTCGCGCTCGTTGGGAACCTTGAAGTTCACGACGGCGTAGTCGCCCTTGGCCGCCACGCCCTCGGGCTGCACGCTGACGTGCGCGAACGCGGGGGCGGAGACGGCGAGAACGGCCGAGGCGGCGACGGTGCAGACGGCGGCGATGCGAGAAGCCTTCATGGAAGAGAACACTCCACTTTCAGTCCGGTGACGAGGGGATGCGCGTGCGCTTCGGTGTCCCGGGAGAGGGGTGCATCCGTGTCCGGGGGAGACCGGGCGGGCACGCGCGCGTGCGGCACGACCGCGTCCCCTCCGGGAAGGCCCGTGAAGTCCGAGGAGGTCCGTGAAGGCATGGACTCCGGGGCTTGCGTGGATTCCGTGAAGCGGCGCGTCGTGTCAGGCGGCGAGGACGAGTGCGGAGGCGGGCGGCCCGCGCCGGACGACCGTGTGCTGGAGGGCGGTCGTCCGTGGAGCAGGGGTCGCGAGCAGCGCGGTGCGAGGCGTGCGCGCGATCTCGGGCGCCCCGGGAAGTCCCGTGCGCAGGGCGCGTACGAGAGTCAGGGCGGCGCGCAAGGACCGTACGAGCGCCCCTTCCGCGACTCCCTGCGCCGACAGGCGCATGAGACGCAGGAGCGCGAGATCGCCGCGGCGCAGCACCCACCCGGCGGCGACGGCCGCGAGGACGTGGCCGAGCAGCATCGGCAGGGAGGGCACCACCGACATCGGGGTGCCCGCGGCGGCCGGTACGGCGTCGGCGGCATGGTGCATGGACGACGCCATGTCCGTCATGCCCGTGTCGATCCGCGCGTCGGCGAGGATCTTCTGGGCCTGTACGGGGCTGATCGCCGCCGCGGTCGTACCGCACACCAGGCGGGCGGCCCGGGCCACCAGGGAGGCGTCGGACATCGACATCCCCGAGGCCATCGAGCCCATGGACCCGGTGGCCGTCGTACCGGCGTGCAGGCCGAGTCCGAAGAGGGTGTGCAGCACGGTCTGGCCGAACGCGAGGACCGCCACGATGCCCGGAAGCGTGCGTTCCCGTCCCGCCAGTGAGGCGGCGACGGCGAAGACCGCGAGGAAACCGGCGCCCAGTGTCCACAGAGGGACCGTGGTGCAGGAGGCGATCCCATGACCGGCCGCGGCCAGCACGACGCAGACCGCGGCGAACACCGCGGCCCTCAGGGTCCGGAGGCCGGCTCCGGAGCGCGCCGAACGCTGGTGGGGGGCAGTCATGGCGGGCTCATCATCGCACTGGGCCCACCCGCCACGGACGGCAGGTCCGATCGATGGCATGCGGCCGGTCCGTCCGCAACGCGGCGTACGGCCGAAAGGTCGTCGTCCGGCCGCGATTCGCCCGCGCATACACCGCCCCCTCATGTGAGCGCGTCCGCCGTATGGGCGGCATCACGTCCCGTAGGCGATTGCGCACGGGTGGTTGCGGCAATACGTAACGGTATGTCGAGCCGCGCCCAGGAGGCTGGAGCATGAGCATCTGGTGGTCACTCCATTTGCGGCGCGAGGCTGCGAGTGTTCCGCTCGCCAGACGTCTGCTGCTCGGCACGATGGAGAGCGCGGGTGTCGACCCGGACATCTCGTACGACCTCTCCGTCGCCCTCACCGAGGCCTGCGCCAATGCCGTCGAGCACGGCGGGGACGCCGTGCCGGGTACCTCCTGCGAGGCGTACCGCGTGACGGCCTACCTCGACGGTGACCAGTGCCGCATCGAAGTCGCGGATTCCGGCCCCGGCTTCCCGGCCGGGAACGCCCGCACCCTGCTCCGCCCGGCCGGGGAGGACGCCGAGCACGGCCGCGGTCTGTGTCTCATCCAGGAGCTCGCCGACCACGTCCACATCGGCAACAAGCCGGGGCGGGGCGGTGCGGTGGTGAGCTTCGACAAGATCCTCAAGTGGAGAAAGGTCCCCTCGCTGCTGCCGGCTTGACGCTCTGGGTGGTGGCGGCGACGTCCGTCCGACGGCGCGGGCGCCGTCCGCGGCGCCCTGAAATCACCGCGCTCGTCTACCGTCTACGGCGCGATCCTCACCCCGCGCGACGGCTGGACCGCCCTCCGGCTCTCGCTCACCGGCCTCGCCTTCGGCCGCGCCGTCGTCCGCACCACTGTGCCGCCTCCGCCCGCCTCCGCCCGCCTCCGCCCGCCTCCGCCCGCCTCCGGCCCCCTGTGCCGCCTCCGCCGTCGGCTTCGCGCCGCCCCTCCCCGAAGCCCGGCTCCCGTCACCACCGGGCCCACCGCGCCCACCGCGTCCTCGGGCCGACCGGATTCCGGCGTGATGCGGCTTAGCCGTCTCAGGGCTCACAGGTTCGTCACAGCGCGCACCCACGCTCCTGAGGGCTGACGTTCCTAGGTTTCCCGGCATGACGGGAAGCCACAAGGACACGACCGGCGCGGGCGGTGGCGGCGGCACGCCCCCGAGCGGCGCGCCGGGTGACGCCCCCACCGGGCACGCCGCCGAGCGACGCCCCGAGCGACAGCGCGGGCCCGTCGGCCCCCGCGTCCTCGTGAACCCGCCGTCTTCCCTCACGGCCGCCCCCGTCAGTAACCTCCTTCGCCCCGACGTGCTTTGTCTCAACGTCCCGTGTCCGTGACGTCCTGTGTCCGTGACGTCCTGTGTCCGTGACGTCCTTCGCTCGTAGCCGAGTTCGTCCCTGGGCGCCTTAACCGTCGGCGTCCTCACAAGAAGGGGTACGTCCATGAGCAGCCGCGAGGACGACGAGGCGCTGGCGCGGGCCGCCGTGGCCGCGCTGACCCGGCAGTTGGAGCTGGCCCCCAAACCCGGACTGCCCGACCCGCGCGACCTCCGCGCCCGCGCCACCCGGCGGGATCTCGGCTCCCTGCGCTGGTCCGCCAAGGCGCTGGCACCCGGCCTCGCGGCCATGGCGGCCGCCGCCCGCCGCACCGGCCGGGCCACGCCCGGACTCCGCGCGGAACTGGGCGCGATCGGCCGGTGCACCGAGCACTCGGTGGCCCTGACGGGCGGCGGCCACCGCGGTGCCCTGTGGGCGCTCGGCTTCCTCGTCGCCGCGGCCGCCCTGGACCCCCGGGCCACCGGGCCCGACGTCACCGCGACCGCCAAGCGGATCGCGGCACACACCGACCGCCGGGCACCGCGGCGGCCCTCCCGCGGCTCGTCCGTCTCTGCGAAGTACGGGGCGGCCGGTGCGCGCGGTGAGGCGCGTGCCGGATTCCCCCACGTGCGGCGGGCCCTGGACGCGCTCGCCGCCGCCCGCTCGGCCGGGGTGCCCGAACCGCGCGCCCGCCTCGACGCCCTCCTCACCGTCATGTCCACCCTCCAGGACACCGAGTTGCTGTACACCGCCGGGCCCCACGGCCTCCGTCACGTCCAGGCGGGCGCCCGGGGGGTGCTGGAAGCGGGGGGCTCCTCCACGGAAGCGGGGCGCGCGAGCCTGTCCGCCCTCGACGACGATCTCCACGCGCGTGCGTGGAGCCCCCGGGGAAGCGGCGCCCTGCTAGCCGGGGCGCTGTTCGTGGATTCGCTGCCGGTGCGGACCGGCCCACCGGCCCGCGTCGCCTGAGACGGCGCGACCTGTGCCGGTCCGTGTCGCGTCGAACGGCGCGACCCCCATGCCCGTCCGTGCCGGTCCGCGTCGCCTGAGACGGCCGAAGCCGTGCCGGTCCGCGTCGTTCGAGGGGACCGAACCGGCATCGGCGGGCTTCGAGGCTCAGTTCCGGGTGGCCGCGGTGACCGGCGTCCGTCGGGCTCCGCCGTTCCGGGGACGGACGTCGGCCCGGTGACCCGCGGCCCCCGTGTCGCGGGAGGCCGCCCAGCGCGCCGCCGGTCCCATCGCGTACGACGCCCCGGCCATCAGAGCCCCCAGAAGCAGCCATCCCGGTGTCCCCCAGCCCACCAGCAGCGCCGTCAGAACGAGGGGGCCCATGGTGCGGGCCACCGTGACCCCCGTACCGAAAAAGCCCTGGTACTCGCCCATACGGTCGGACGGGGCCAGGTCGAAGGCCAGTTGCCAGGAGCCGGCGGACTGCTGCATCTCGGCGACGACCTGGAGGACCGCGCCCGCCACCAGGACGGCGGCCGCGACCCAGGGGGAGGCACCGGACGACAGGGCGAACACCGCGCAGGACGCCGGCATCACGATCCCGGAGCGGCGAATGGTGCGGGTCGCCGTGGGAAGGTCCGTGACACCGCGGGCCATCGGCACCTGGAAGGCCATCACCGCGACGGTGTTGAGCACGAACAGGGCGGACACCAGCCAGGCGGGCGCCTCGGTGCGCTCGGTGATCCACAGCGGTATGCCGAGGCTGAGCAGCGGCATCCGCAGCAGCAGCACGGTGTTGAGAAACGTGACCAGCACGTACGGGCGGTCCCGCAGCACGCCGAGTCCCCGATTCCCCTTCCGGTCCCCGCGGGTCGGCGGCACCGACGGCAGCCGCCACAACAGCGCCGCGCACACCAGGAAGCCCACCGCGTCGAGCGCGAACACCCCGAGGTACGCCGACCGCGTCCCGGCGTGCAGCGCGAGACCGCCGAGGCCCGCGCCCACCGCCAGACCGGCGTTGAGCGTCGACTGGAGATGAGCGAGCAGCCCGGTGCGCTCGCCGGCCGGTATCAGCGCCGCGAGCAGTGCCTGCCGGGCCGCCCCGAGCCCCGACTGCGCGGACGCGTACGCGCAGGCCGCGACGACGAAGGCGACGAAGCCCTGGACGACCAGGAAGGACGCCACCGCCGTCGCGGTCGCCAGCGCCAGCAGCACCGCCGTGCCGCGTGGTCCGCGACGGTCGGCGAGCCCGCCCAGCGGTACACCGACCAGCGAGCCGATCGCCCAGGCGACGGTCAGTCCGAGCCCCACGCGCCCGGGAGACAGTCCGACGACGTGCGTGAAGTACAGCGCGGACGTCGCGTAATAGGCGCCGTCCCCCACGGAGTTGCTCAGCTGCGCGAGCGCGAGCACCCGCTGCGGACCGGAAGGCGGGACGAGGCGGCTCGCCCGGGCCGAGCCGCGCGGCGTACGAGCGCCCGCGAGGTCACGCGCCGCCGCCACCGGTGAAAGGGCCTCGTGCGAAGAGGCCGCATGGGCGGAGACCTCGTCCGCGGAGACCTCGTCAGCGGAGGCCGCGTACGGGGTCTTCCGCGAGGAGGTCTCCGGAGCGTTGCTCCGCGCGAGCTCTGCGGATCGTGCGGCGCGATGCGTCATGGCTTCGACGCTACGAGCCGGATGGGCCGATCGGCAGGCCCATTCACCGAGCCTTTCGATGGTCCAATTCAGGCCCCGATTCTTGTCCGGACCGCCCGTCCGGCGGCCCGCTCCGGATCACATCGGCCCGCCCCGGCGCCCTTCGGCCCCCTCCAGCACCCGCCCCAGCACCTCCAGGGCCTCGGGATACATCCGCTCGCGCGGCGTCCCGTACCCGACGACCAGCCCCTGCGGCCGTCCGTCGCCCGGTGTGTGCCAGTGGTCGCCCAGCCGCCCGACCGCGAGCCCCTCCTCCTCGGCGCGCGCCAGCACCCGCGATTCGTCCGCCACCTCGACCAACGCGTGCAGCCCCGCGGCGATCCCCCGCACGCTCCTGCGCGCCCCCACCCGGTCGAGGAGCTGGTCGCGGCGGCGCCGGTAGCGCAGCCGGCTCGCGCGCACGTGACGGTCGTACGCGTGGCTCTCGATCATCTCGGCGAGCGCCAACTGGCCGATGGACTCGGTGTGGTGGTCGCTGTGCAGCTTGATGTCGGCGACCGGTTCGACCAGGTGAGGCGGCAGCACCATCCAGCCGAGGCGCAGGGCGGGGCCGAGTGTCTTGGAAGCCGTGCCGACGTAGACGGCGTGCGCCGGTGCCATTCCCTGGAGGGCGCCGACCGGCTGCCGGTCGTAGCGGAACTCCCCGTCGTAGTCGTCCTCGATGATCAGCCCGTCCCGTGTACGTGCCCAGTCGGTGAGCGCCCGCCGCCGCTCGGGGTGGAGCGTGACACCGGTCGGGTACTGGTGCGCGGGGGTGACGACGACCGCGTCCGCCCCGAGCGCCGCCAGGCCGTCGGCGCGGGCGCCGTGTCCGTCGACGGCCAGCGGCACGACGTTCCCGCCGCTCTTGCGCACCACGTCCCGGTGGAACGGCAGCCCGGGGTCCTCCATGGCCACCGTCCCGCCGTCCAGCACACGGGTGAGGAGGGCGAGCGCCTGGACGTAGCCCGAGGTGATGACGATCCGCTCCGGCGGCGCGATCACCCCGCGGGCCCGCCCGAGGTAGCCCGACAACGCCGTCCGCAGTTCGATCCGGCCGCGTGGATCCCCGTAGTCGTACGCCAAGGAGGGCGCCGTCGCGATGGCGCGGCGCAGCGCCCGCAGCCACGCCGCCGCCGGGAACGTGCCGACGTCCGGGCTGCCGGGGCGCAGATCGAAACGGGGCGCACGCGCGCGCGGTGCCCGTACGTCCGCCGCCGCGCCGTCGGCCGGGAGCGGGGCCACCTCGGTGCCCGAGCCCTGCCGTGCCGTCAGATAGCCCTCGGCGATCAGCTGGTCGTACGCCGCCTTCGCCGTGCCCCGGGAGATGCCGAGTTCGGTGGCGAGCCGCCGGGTCGCGGGCAGCCGGGTGCCCGGGGTGAGCCGTCCGGTGCGGATGGCGTCCCGGAGAGCCCGTTCGAGCCCGGCTCTGCGCCCGGCCGACGCGTCCGGTTCCAGATGCAGGTCCACTCCGACGCCGGACCAGAAGTCGTCGTCCACGAAAAGCCGCCCCCCAGGCACACCGAAAACCCGCGGGCGCGCCGCCGGGCCCGCGGGCACGCCGACGTCCGGGGGCCACCGCCGCCCCCTGGACACACCGATGGCCGGGCGCCCTGGAGGGCACCCGGCCATCAGTCTCGTATCAGCCCTCGCGGGCACTATGTCAGCCCTTGAGGGACGCCATCCAGGCCTCGACCTCGTCCGACCGGCGCGGCAGGCCGGCCGACAGGTTCCGGTTGCCGTCCTCGGTGACGAGGATGTCGTCCTCGATGCGGACGCCGATGCCGCGGTACTCCTCCGGCACGGTCAGGTCGTCCGCCTGGAAGTACAGGCCGGGCTCGACGGTCAGGCACATGCCCGGCTCCAGCGTGCCCTCGACATAGGTCTCGGTGCGCGCGGCGGCGCAGTCGTGGACGTCCATGCCGAGCATGTGGCCGGTGCCGTGCAGGGTCCAGCGGCGCTGGAGGCCGAGCTCCAGGACGCGCTCGACCGGACCCTCGACGAGGCCCCACTCGACGAGCTTCTCGGTCAGCACGCGCTGCGCGGCGTCGTGGAAGTCGCGGTACTTGGCGCCCGGCTGGACGGCCGCGATACCGGCCTCCTGGGCCTCGTACACGGCGTCGTAGATCTTCTTCTGGATCTCCGTGTACGTGCCGTTGACGGGCAGCGTGCGGGTGACGTCGGCGGTGTAGAGGGTGTGGGTCTCCACGCCCGCGTCCAGCAGCAGCAGATCGCCGGAGCGGACCGGGCCGTCGTTGCGCACCCAGTGCAGCGTGCAGGCGTGCGGGCCGGCGGCGCAGATCGAGCCGTAGCCGATGTCGTTGCCCTCGACCCGCGCGCGCAGGAAGAAGGTGCCCTCGATGTAGCGCTCGCTGGTGGCCTCGGCCTTGTCGAGGACCTTCACGACGTCCTCGAAGCCGCGCACGGTGGAGTCGACGGCCTTCTGCAGCTCGCCGGCCTCGAACTCGTCCTTGACGAGCCGTGCCTCGGAGAGGAAGACGCGCAGCTCGTCGTCGTGCTCGCGGGTGACCTTGTCGGTCAGGGCGGCCTCGACGGCGGCGTCGTAGCCGCGCACGACCCGGACGGGACCGGTGGCTTCCTTCAGCGCCGCGGCGAGTTCCCGGACGTCCGACGCCGGGATGCCGTACAGCTGCTCGGCCTCGGTGAGGGAGTGCCGGCGGCCGACCCACAGCTCGCCCTGCCCGGACAGCCAGAACTCGCCGTTCTCTCGGTCGGAGCGCGGCAGCAGGTAGATCGTCGCCCGGTGGCCGTCGGAGACCGGCTCCAGCACGAGGACGCCGTCCTCGGTGAGGTTGCCGGTGAGGTACGCGTACTCGACCGAGGCACGGAAGGGGTACTCCGTGTCGTTCGAGCGGGTCTTCAGGTTGCCCGCCGGGATCACCAGGCGCTCGCCCGGGAAGCGCGCCGAGAGCGCGGCGCGGCGGGCCGCGGTGTACTCGGCCTGCGCGATCGGGGTGAGGCCCCGCAGCTCGGTGTCGGCCCACCCGGACTTCATGCTGTCGGCCAGCTCGTCGGACACGCCCGGGTACAGGCCGTTCTTACGCTGTTTGATCGGCTCTTCCTCGCCGTCAGCGGTTTCGTCGAGCACGGCTTCCGGGGTCTCCGGGGTGAGCGCCTCCGACACGGTCTGCCTCCTAGATACGACTGTGGACCGCCTCCCATCGTACGGTCGTACTGAAGGGGGCCCAGGGCCGGAAGGCCTGTTACACGAGGTATCCGTTCCCTCACTCGAAGCGGGCGGCCAGCAGGACGATGTCCTCGTCGCTGTCCGACTCGTCGAGGCCGTCCGGCAGCACACAGCGCAGGACGTGGTCGGCGATCGCGCCGGGGTCGTCGCGGACGGCCTTCGGGACACTCGCCGCCGCCGCGTGCAGCCGGGCGAAGGCACGGTCCATCGGATCGCCGGTGCGGTGCAGCAGACCGTCGGTGTAGATCAGCACGGTCTCGCCGGCCTCGGCGGTCAGTTCGACGCTGGGGGCCTCCCAGCAGGCGAGCATGCCCAGGGGAGCCGACAGCGAGGTCTCCACGAACTCGGTGCGCCGCGGGCCGATCACCAGGGGCGGGCTGTGTCCGGCACCGGCGAGGGTGAGCTTGCGCAGGGCCGGCTCGCAGTAGGCGAAGAGGGCGGTGGCGGAGCGCGCCGGTTCGGTCAGCCGCAGCAGCAGTTCGAGGTCGGAGAGCACGGCGACGGGGTCCTCGCCCTCCATGACGGCGTAGGCCCGCAGGGAGGCCCGCAGCCGGCCCATGGCGGCGATCGCGCTGGGGCCGGACCCGCTGACGGAGCCGACCGCGAGGCCGAGCGCGGCGTCGGGCAGCGGCAGCGCGTCGTACCAGTCGCCGCCGCCGCGCGGGCCGGTGCGGTGCCGGGCGGCGAGCTGGACGCCGGAGACCCGGGGCAGCCGCGGGGGAAGCAGCTCGGCGGAGATCGTCGTCATGGCCGTGCGCGTGCGTTCCAGTTCCAGCAGCCGCGCCAGGTGTTCCGTGGCGTACCGGACGTACAGGCCGATGAGGTGGCGCTGGCGCTCCACCGGTTCGGCGGGCTCGTCGTACAGCCAGACGGCGGCACCGAGGCGGCCCGCCGCCTCGGTGGACAGCGGCAGCGCGTAGCTCGCGGCGTAGCCGAGACGGGCGGCCACCTCGCGGTGGCGCGGGTCGAGCCCGTCCTCCGAGAGGAGGTCCGGCTGGGTGATCTCGCCCTCGCCGCCCGGCAGCCCGTCCAGGATCCTCCCGTAGGACATGGAGCTGCGCGGGACGGTCTCGATGTGGCCGAGATCCGCTCGGGCGAGGCCGAGTCCGATCGTGGTGTCGGGACCCAGTCCGTCGCCGGGTTCCATGACGACGAGACCGCGCCGGGCGCCCACGAGGGCGGCTCCGGCGCGCAGCAGTTCCTGCAGTGCGTCGCTCAGTGTCGCGGTGCGTGCCAGGCGCTCGGTGAGTTCGTGGAGCGTGGTGAGATCCGAGACCCAGCCCGCGAGACGATCTTGGAGAACGGCCCCGGGGTCCACCGGGGAGACGGCCGAGGAGGCCCCCGCGGGGGCAGGCGTCGGCGCGACAGTGTGTGCGGGCGAAGGAACCGTTGAATCGATTCCAGCCACTTTCGGAAGGTGAGGGGCGTTCATGACGTCCGGCTTTCCGACCGGTGCGTATTGCTCAATAGCATCGCAAACCCCCATGTCGTTCTGCGCCGCTAGCGGTGTCTCCACATGTACACGTACTCGTGAGGGGATGTCCAGCATTGTCCTGCTGGGATTACTGGTGTCCGTGAGACCGTCGGTAACCCTTGCGGGAAAACAAAGTTGGCCTAAAACTGACTCGGGCAACGGCTTATTGAGGTCGACTGGCCTCGTTCGACGGAGCGTCACAGCGGTCGTGATGGGTACGTACTCGGTGAAGGCCAGGGGTGGTTGAGATCCGCCCGGAACCTGGCGACGGACCCGGGCGTCTTAACCACCGACGACCGTGCCCCATCCTCCCCGTGGCGGAGGCGGCAAGAAATACGCGGGACGCAAAACGCCAGGCGCCGCCACCCCACGCCATGCCCATGCTGTCGGTACACGCAGTACGGGCGCGGACGCAGCCACATGCTCGGCCCAGAGGGGTTCCCCTTGTCTCCGACAGGGGTGTGATGCGCCAGCAGGTACGCACAGTGAAGAGATCGACACATGGTGTGATGTGATCCTCGGTGTTGCCAGGCGTGCAACGGAAAGGAACGAGCGCTCATGCGCGAGATCCTCGGAAGGCGACGCAGGCTCCTGTCCAGGCGAAACAACGGGAGGCCTGAGATGCTCAGCGCGGCCCTGACCTTCGCGACCCAATGGCGGTGGCCCGTACTCCCGGGTGTGGCGGCCGACCCGCAGGGGCGTGCCCGCTGCGGATGCCCCGACCCGGAGTGCACGGTGCCCGGCGCCCATCCCTTCGACCCCGGCCTCCTCGCCGCCACCACCGACGAGCGCATGGTGCGCTGGTGGTGGACCAACCGGCCGTCGGCGCCCATCGTGCTGGCCACCGGAGGCGGCGCCCCATGCGCGGTGAGCCTGCCCGCCCCCGCGGCGGCCCGCGCTCTCGACGCCCTCGACCGCGACGGCATGCGCCTCGGCCCGGTCGTCGCGTCCCCCAACCGCTGGGCGATCCTCGTCGCCCCGTACTCCATGGAACAGCTCGGCGAGCTCCTCTACGCGAAGGACTTCGTTCCCGGTTCCCTGCGCTTCCACGGCGAGGGCGGCTACATCGCCCTGCCGCCGTCCGAGACGGGCCAGGGCCAGATCCGCTGGGAGCGCGCTCCGCTGCCCGGCTCGGCCGCCCCCTGGGTGCCCGATGTGGAGGCCGTGGTGGACGCCGTGGTCGAGGCACTCACTCGTACGGGTGTGAGCGCGCCCGAGTTGTAGGGGCGTCCGGCGCGCGGTGAGCCGCGCGCCCGCCCCCGCTCGTTATCGTCCGCGTATGCAGCGTCATTCTGGGGGGCCCAGCGCCTCATCGCCGCCGCCCGGCGGGCCGGACCCCCGAAGAGTTCGACTGGTGGCGCTGGCAGGTGTCGTGGCGTTCGTCCTCGCCCTCCCGCTGGCCGTGGCTTCGGCCGGCTCCGTGGGCGACGACGACTCCACGGCCGTACGCGAGACGGTTCGCGCGGACGACCGGCCGCCGGCGCCCGAACCCGGGCGCTCTCCCCGGCTGCTCGGCCTCGGTCTCGCGACCGCCGCCCGGTGCGGTCCCGAGCTCTCCTCGCCCGACGGCGTCGAGGCGCAGACCTGTGTCATGGCGCAGGGCGAGGAGACCTGGGCGCGTACCTACTACCGCAACGCCACGGGCGACGCGCTGAGCTCCGTACTGAGTCTGATGGGCCCCGGCGGCCGCACGGTGCAGATGAACTGCGCGGTGGACGCGGACGACGATCCGGGGGTGTGCGAGACGCCCAGGGAACGTACGGCGGGGGCTGCGGGGGCGTACACCGCGGTCGCGGAATTCGCGAAGGGCACCGGCTCCGCCGGGCCGCTGCTGCTGCGCTCGGGGAGCAACTCGGCCCAGTAGCAAGGCCGTTGACGCCGTACGGGATTCCGCACATGGAAAGACCCGGTTGCTGGCGACGGGGGATGCACCAGCAACCGGGCTACTCGAACGGTAACAAGAGATCGGCGGTTCGCAAATTCGATCTCGGCTATTCGGACACGGATTTACCTGTCACAACGGGGAGTTGTGACAGGAGTCACCCGATTCCGAGGCCCTGACCAGCTGACCGGTCGGTCAGTCCGCGGACCTGTGGATCCGCTGTGTGTCAGCTGAGCGTCACCTGTCGGTTGGTGAGCCCCCCGCGCGCGCGGCGCTCGTCCGCCGTCAGCGGCGCGTCCGTGGCCAGAGCGGTGGTGAGGCGCTCGGCGAACTCGGCCGCCGGCTTCTCGATGTCGTCCGCCGTGACACCGGTCGGCAGGTCCCAGACCGGCACCGTGAGCCCGTGCGCACGGAAGGAGCCGACCAGCCGGGTGCCCTCGCCGAGGCTCGAACGGCCCGCCGCGTGCAGTCGCGCGAGGGCGTCCAGAAGCTGCTCCTCCGCGTACGGCATGACCCAGCGCAGGTGGTTCTTGTCGGGCGTCTCGCACCAGTAGGCGGCGTCGACCCCGGAGAGCTTCACGGTCGGGATGGCGGCGGCGTTGGCCCGCTCCAGCGAGGCGGTCACCTCGGCCGTCGCGTTCTCCGCGTCGGGGACCCAGAATTCGAAGCCGCTGTGCACAACTGGCTCGAACGTGCCTTCGGGGTCGAGCAGGTCCTGGAGCCGCGGACCGCCGGCCGGGGCGCGCCGGCCTTCGACCGGGGTGCCGGGCGGCGCGGTGAGCGCGCGCTGGAGGGTGTCGGCGAGGTCGCGGCTGATGTCGCCGGACGCCGTGTCGTTCTGCAGGCCGAGCAGCACCGAGCCGTCGTCGCGGCGCAGCGCGGGCCACGCCATCGGCAGGACGGTGGCGAGGGTGACCGAGGGGACCCCCTCGGGCAGGCTCTCCTTGAGCTTGAGCTCGACCGTCGCGGCGGGCACCAGCTCGCGCAGCGCGATCCAGTCCCCTTCTCCCGGCAGGCTCTCGAACGGGCGGTGCACCAGCTCGGTCACGGCGTGCGCGGCAGCTCGGCCGTGGCAGGCCTTGTAGCGGCGGCCGCTGCCACAGGGGCAGGGCTCGCGAGCGCCGACAACCGGGATCTCGCCGCCGTCCTTCGGCTGCGGCTGCTTGGCCTTCGTCTGGGGTCGCTTCTTGGCCATCGTGGGTGTCTCCCGATCACGGCTCGTCTCGTACTGGCGCGAGCCTAGCCGTTCGTACGGGGGCCGACGGGATCCTGTGGACAACGCACCGCGTCGTCCTGGAACCCGGCGCTTCGGTCGGCGTGCGCCTCAGTCCAGATCGTCGAAGGCGTCCGTGAAGTCCAGGTCGGATATCCCGGACACCCTCGGTGACGCGACGCGCGTAGCGAAGTCGTCGTGCCGGCGCGCCGTTTCCACGTCGTCCTGGATGACCACCCACACCGTGACCTCGCCGTGGATGTCGTCCCGGACACCCCAGTCCTTGGCCAGCGCCGTGATGATGTTCAGCCCGCGGCCGCCGCGTGCGGTGACCGAGGGCGTGGCGGGAACGGGGCGGGTCGGACCACCGCCGTCCGTCACCTCGACCGTCAGCCGTCCCGCCGGGTCGACACGCCACGTCGCGCGCACATCGCCGTCGCCCGCCAGGGCGTCGCCCAGGGGCCTGCCATGTCGGCAGGCATTGCTGAGCAGTTCGGAAAGGATCAGTACGGCGTCGTCGATGACCGTTTCCGCCACACCGCCGGAGCGGAGTTGATCACGCATCCGGTGTCTTGCTTCCCCCACGCCCGCAGGGCCATGGGGTACGGCCATGCTCGACGACGTGGGCACCTCCTGTGCCACCACCAACGCCACCCCCGAGACCTCCTTTGCCCCACGCCACGGTGTGAATGCCCCTTTGGACTGGACCGGAAACCGGCCAATCAACGTCTGCTGACGCACTCGTAACGATCGAATGCGGAACGAACGCGCCGGAGCACTCCCTGTGATCGGGTGGCCGATTCTCGATGGTTTTCGAGGGGCGATCCTGGTGCTTTCCGTGGGGTGCCCGCCCTGCGGCAAGGCCAGGTCAGCGGCCCAGCTGACGCAGCACGGCGCGCGGGCGGTTGGTGATGATGGCGTCGACGCCCAGTTCAACGCAGAGATCGACGTCCTCGGGCTCGTTGACGGTCCAGACATGCACCTGGTGTCCGGCTCGTTTCAGTCGTTCGATGTACCCGGGGTGACTGCGTACGATCCGCATCGAGGGGCCCGCGATCCGGACACCCGCGGGCAGTCGTCCGTCCCGCAGCCGGGGTGAGACGAACTGGAGCAGATACACCGTCGGCAGGGTCGCGGAGGCCGCCCGGACGCGGTGCAGCGAGCGCGCCGAGAAGCTCATGACACGCACCGGGGAATCGTCGGCGGACTCGGGGGCGTCCAGGCCGAAGCGCTTCAGCAGGTGCAGCAGCCGCTCCTCGACCTGGCCCGCCCAGCGCGTGGGGTGCTTCGTCTCGATGGCCAGCTCGACGCGGCGGCCGGCGTCGGCGACGAGCTCGAGCAGTCTCTCCAGGGTGAGGACGGAGGTGTCCTCGAGACCGCCGGGGGCGTGTTCCCAGTCGGGCGACTCGTCGCGGTTCTTCCACGATCCGAAGTCCAGGGCGGCGAGTTCGGCGAGCTCCAGGGCGGAGACGGCCCCGCGGCCGTTGGACGTCCGGTTCACGCGGCGGTCGTGGACACAGACGAGATGGCCGTCGGCGGTCAGTCGTACATCGCACTCGAGGGCGTCCGCGCCGTCCTCGATCGCCTTCTTGTACGCGGCCAGAGTGTGCTCCGGGGCCTCATCGGAGGCTCCGCGGTGGGCGACGACCTGAATCGGGTGCTGTCGTGCGAGGGTCACCGCGTCATGGTGCCACCGTCGCGGTGCGGGCGTGAGGTGAGATACGTCGCACTTCGACCCTTTTGGTGTTAAAGGTCCGTTATAAAGGATGGTCTTGGACGCACAGCCACCGCTTATGGTGCCCTGACGCCTCGTGGGAAAAGCTGACGGCGTACAAAAGCACATGCACAGCTGCATCGCGCCGGGCCATCGACAAGTGTGAGTGGGCGTGACCGAGTGCGACCGAGAACAACAGCCGTGGATCGAGGAGAAGAGCTGTGAGCACCGAGAACGAGGGCAACGCAGTACCCCCGGCCCCGTCCGCACCTCCTGTGCCGGTGGAAACTCCCGCTGCTTCCGCGCAGGGCGCCTCGCATACGGGGAGCGAGCCGACGGCTCCGATCCCCGCGGTGCCCAGCGCCCCCGGCGCACCGGAGCACGCGTCGGCGCCCGCCGGCATGCCGGCGTACGCGTCGGCCGGAGCCGGCCAGGGGCATGACCCCTACGGGCAGCAAGCCGGGGTCCAGGGCTCCGCACCCGAGGCGGGCTGGCCGCCTCCGCCGCCCGCCACTCCTTCGTACGCCGACGGCGGCGGCTCGGGAGCCGGCGGCTGGGGCTCCTCCTACCAGCAGCAGCCCGCGCCGAAGCCGAAGAACGGGCGCGGCGGCCTGGTCGCGGCGATCCTGGTGGCCGCGCTGGTCGCCGGCGGAGTGGGCGGCGGCCTCGGCTACTCCCTGGCCAAGAACAACGACGACTCCACCGACTCGACGACGGTCTCCGCCCCGAGCAGCAGCGGCGAGGTGAAGCGGGCCTCGGGCACGGTCGCCAACGTGGCCGCCCAGGCGCTGCCGAGCACCGTCACCATCGAGGCCCAGAGCAGCAACGGCGAGGGCGGCACCGGCACGGGGTTCGTCTTCGACAAGCAGGGCCACATCCTCACCAACAACCACGTGGTGGCGGACGCGGTCGACGGCGGCAAGCTCACCGCGACCTTCTCGAGCGGCAAGAAGTACGACGCCGAGGTGGTCGGCCACGCGCAGGGCTACGACGTCGCGGTCATCAAGCTGAAGAACGCGCCTTCGGACCTGAAGCCGCTCCAGCTCGGCGACTCCGACAAGGTGGCCGTCGGCGACTCCACGATCGCGATCGGCGCGCCCTTCGGCCTCTCCAACACGGTGACCACGGGCATCATCAGCGCGAAGAACCGTCCGGTGGCATCCAGCGACGGCAGCTCCGGCAGCAAGGCCTCGTACATGAGCGCCCTGCAGACGGACGCCTCGATCAACCCGGGCAACTCCGGCGGGCCCCTCCTCGACGCCTCGGGCGCGGTCATCGGCATCAACTCCGCGATCCAGTCGTCGAGCAGCGGCGGACTCGGCGGCTCCGGCCAGTCCGGTTCCATCGGCCTGGGCTTCGCCATCCCGGTCAACCAGGCCAAGTACGTCGCCCAGCAGCTGATCAAGACCGGCAAGCCGGTGTACGCGAAGATCGGCGCCTCCGTCTCTCTGAACGAGGGCACGGGCGGCGCGGAGATCACCGAGCAGGGCGCGAGCGGCTCGGCCGCCGTCGAGTCCGGCGGCCCCGCCGCCCAGGCGGGTCTCAAGCCCGGCGATGTCATCACCAAGCTCGACGACATGGTGATCGACAGCGGCCCGACCCTCATCGGCGCGATCTGGACCCACAAGCCCGGCGACACCGTCAAGCTCACCTTCACGCGCGACGGCAAGACCCACACGGCCGACGTCACCCTCGCCTCCCGAGAGGGCGACAGCTGACCCCCGCGCCGGGCATCCGACCCGTTACTCTTGTCCCCGCGCCATCGATCACCGGTGGCGCGGGGTGGGTTGCCCGAGCGGCCTAAGGGAACGGTCTTGAAAACCGTCGTGGCGCGAGTCACCGTGGGTTCAAATCCCACACCCACCGCGTAGCAGTTCAGAAGGTCGCAGGTCAGAAGGGGTGCCTCTCTCCGGAGGGGCACCCCTTCCGCGTTCAGGTTGTCGCCCCCCGACTCGTCTGCTCCTGAAGGACCGGACGACAGACTCGCCCCCACCGACACGGCCACCGACACGGCCGCGGCTCGGTCAGGGTCAGCCCGGGTACAGGGCGGTGAGCCGGGGCAGCAGGGCGGTCATACGCTCACGGTCGTCGAAGTCGAGGTCCGGACCGACCGCGGGGCGGTTCAGAGTGAAGGCGCTCTCGGGCAGTTCGGCGCCGGTCGCCCTCTCGTAGGCGTCCCGGGCGATGCCGAGGATCTCCTCGCCGTCGGGTTCGATCTCCTCGGGTGCCGACGCACGGATCTCCGGGAGCTCGGCCAGCCGGTCGGCGTCCGCGACGGCGCCTTCGAAGACCTCGCGGCCCTGGGCGATCAGCCATCCGCGGAAGTAGTCGAAACCCTCGTCGAAGCAGGGGCCGCCGCCGCTGATGACCCGGGCCGCGGTCCAGAGGGGAGCCCGGTCGGACGCGGCCATCAACTCCTGAAGGACCCGCTCGGCGTCGAGGATGTCCCGGGGGGCGTACCCGGCCAGTAGCGCGGTGGCCTGCTCGGCGATGTCCTGGGCGTCGGCCAGGTCGGCGGCCATGCCGCGGGCCCGCTCGATCAGGTGGGAGCGTCGGTGGGACCCCGCCCTTGCCGTGCACCGCCCTCCGCTGCCTCTCGTCACCTTCAAGGCCCCAGCTGAATCGGTCAGATGGGCCCTCGCACGAGGAGACTCCCGTTCCGCCCGCGGTCCAGCCGGATGATCTTGGAGGCTAGGATCGGGCACAACCCCTCACCTGACCCGAGGGGTTCACGCTGCGATGCGTGACGAAGGAACGGGGTGCGAGATGAAGAAGACCATCGCCAGAATCGCCATAGCTTTCGCCGTGGCCGTCGGCGGCGTGGTGGCCACCAGTGGTACGGCGAGCGCGTACGGCACCGGGGATTGCACGTACTCGAAGCAGAGGACGGCCTCGGGCAGCGGGGACACGGTCATCCTTCAGGTCTGGCGGTGCCCGGACGGGCACGACTACGTCAAGGGGATCATCTCCGGCAGCGCCAGCGCCTCCCGCGCGCGGGTGTGGCTGGACGACTCGATCAACGGCGGGAGCAGCTGGACCGCGCGCCAGTACACGACCAGCTCGTCGAGGTCGACGCAGACGCCGCAGAACAACCTGCTGTACGACGGCTCGCCGCACAAGGTGCGGGCATGTGGTGACACCAGCGGTCACCGGACCATCTGCAGTGCCTGGTACTGACCCGGCCGGGCATTGACCCAGCTGGTACCGACCCCGGCCGGGTGACCGACCGGAGCCGGTCCGCGTCACGGAGCCGCCGCCCACTTCCCGTGGGCGGCGGCTCCGTGCGTACGGGGCAGTGGTGTCACCGTGGGTTCACGTCCCACACCCGCCGCAGCGGGTCAGAAGGTCGCACGTCGGAAGGGGTGCCACTCTCCGGAGTGGCACCCCTTCCGCGTGTCCCTGTCTCTGTCTCTGTCCCTGTCCGCGGGCGGCGGGACGCGTTGTCATGTCGGCTACTTGGGGTCGCGGTCGAACTGCGCCTTCGACCAGCGGTGGCCGAGGACGCTCAGGGCCAGGCACCAGGCGAGGGCGATCCAGCCGTTGTTGCCGATCTCGGTGCCGAGGAGGAGTCCGCGCAGGGTCTCGATGGCGGGGGTGAAGGGCTGGTACTCGGCGATCGGCTGGAACCAGCCCGGCATGGAGTCCAGGGGGACGAAGGCGCTGGAGATGAGGGGCAGCAGGATCAGCGGCATCGCGTTGTTGCTGGCCGCCTCGGCGTTGGGACTGCCCATGCCCATGCCGACCGCGATCCAGGTGAACGCCAGGGCGAAGAACGCGAGCAGCCCGAACGCCGCCAGCCATTCCAGAACGGTGGCGTCCGTGGAACGGAAGCCCATGGCGACGCCGACCGCGCCGACGAGGACCACGCTCACGATCGCCTGCAGCACGCTGCCGACGACGTGCCCGAAGAGCACGGAACCGCGGTGGATGGCCATCGTGCGGAAGCGGGCGATGATGCCCTCGTTCATGTCGGTGGCAACGGACACCGCGGTGCCGACCACGGTGGAGCCGATCGTCATCAGCAGGATGCCCGGCACGATGTAGGCGATGTAGGCGGAGCGGCCCGCGCCGCCGCTCATGGTGTTGCCGAAGATGTAGACGAACAGCAGCAGGAGCATCACGGGGGTGAGCAGCAGGTTGAGGGTGAGGGAGGGGTAGCGGCGGGCGTGCAGGAGGTTGCGGCGGAGCATCGTGGTCGAGTCGCGTACGGCGAGGGAGAGGGTGCTCATCGGACGGTCTCCTTGGGCTGGTTCGGCTGCTGGGTGGGCTGCTGGGTGGGCAGGGTGGTGCTGCCGGTCAGGGCGAAGAAGACGTCGTCGAGGTCGGGGGTGTGCACGGTGAGTTCGTCGGCTTCGATGCCGGCGGTGTCGAGTCGGTCGAGGATGGTGCGCAGGTCGCGTTGGCTGCCGTTGCTGGGGATCTGCAGGGTGAGGGATTCGTCGTCGCGGGTGGTTTCGTCGAGTGCGTGGGTGGCGGACTGGTAGGCGGCGGGGTCGGTGAAGCGGAGGCGGACGTGTCCGCCGGGGACGAGGCGTTTGAGTTCGTCGGCGGTGCCTTCGGCGGCGATCTTGCCGTTGTTCAGGACGGCGATGCGGTCGGCGAGTTCGTCGGCTTCGTCGAGGTATTGGGTGGTGAGGAAGACGGTGACGCCGTCGGTGACGAGTTCGCGGATGATCTGCCACATGTTGTGGCGGGAGCGGGGATCGAGGCCGGTGGTGGGTTCGTCGAGGAAGATGATCCGTGGGTTGCCGACCAGGGTCATGGCGATGTCGAGTCGGCGTTTCATGCCGCCGGAGTAGGTGGAGGCGGGCTTCTTCGCGGCTTCCGTGAGGTCGAAGCGTTCCAGGAGTTCGGTGGTGGTCTGTCGTCCCTCGGCGCGGGAGAGGTGGTGCAGGTCGGCCATGAGGAGCATGTTCTCCTCGCCGGTGATCAGGCCGTCGACGGCGGAGAACTGGCCGGTGACACCGATCGCGGCACGGACCGCCTGGGGGTCCGCGGAGAGGTCGTGGCCGCCGATCCGGATCTCGCCGGAGGCGGGGTCGGGGGAGATGAGCGTGGACAGGATCTTCACGGCGGTGGTCTTGCCGGCGCCGTTCGGGCCGAGCAGGGAGAAGACCGTTCCTTCGGGGACGGCCAGGTCGACGCCGTCGAGCACGGTCTTGTCGCCGTAGGACTTGCGCAGCCCGTTCGCCGCGATGGCCAGGTTCGTCATGATCGGTGCTCCTCAGAGGCTGCGGGCGGCGATGTCGCCGTGGGCGGTGGTCGCGTGGATGGTCAGGCCGGGGGTGCCGTCGGTGTTCTTGAGCGTGTTGTTGATCCGGCCGTGGCTGGTGCCGGCGTCCAGGGCGGCGGAGACTCCGCGGGCGGCACCGACCGACACATCGCCGGACTCGGTGCGCAGTACGACCGCGCCGCGCACGGCCTCGGTGATCCGGATGTCGCCCTTCGCGGTGCTGATCTCCGCGGGGCCGCCCAGGCGGCCGACCGAGATGTCACCGGCGAGGAGGGTGAGGCGGACGCTCGCGGTCTCGTCGAGCTTGACGGAGCCCTGGGCGCCCTCGAAGGTGACGTCGCCGAGCCGTCCGACGCCCCGGAACTCGGCCATGGCCGCCTTCGCCTCGACCCGGGAACCGGCGGGCAGCTGGACCGTCACCTCGACGGACCCGGAAGCGCCGAGGATCCGGTTCTTCGCCCGTGAGGTCTCGATCCGCAGGACACCGTCGCCGTACTCGACCGTGGTCTGCTCCGCCGCCTTCACGTCGCGGCCCTTCGAGGCGTCCGCGGGCAGGACCTCGACCGTGGCGTCGGTGCGGTCGGCGGCGATGAAGCGGATGTGCCCCGCGGGGATGTCGAGGACGGCGGAGATCGGGGCGGTGGTGTCGAACTTCTGCATCGTGCGCTCCTTCTTCTGCCGCGTACGCTTCCGCGGCCCGCTGTTTCTGATGATGGAAACGCTACGTTGCATTCATAGGTGCGGCAACGGTGTCGTTGCGTATTAATCCCATCAGTGCAGGTGGATGCAGAGAATTCATTGCAATGGTTCTGAATCTAATGCAACAACTGGGCATAGTTCGTTGCAATGATTTGGAAGTGAACGCTATAGTGGAGACACCGAAGACCACGAAGGAGGCCGCGATGCCGGGAGGCAGGCTCACCCAGCAGGAACGCCAGCAGATCGCGCTGGGGCTGGCCGACGGCCTCGCCTACGCGGAGATCGCCAGAAGCCTCGACCGTCCGACCTCGACGATCACGCGCGAGGTGATGCGCAACGGCGGCCCCACCGCCTACCGCGCCGACCTCGCCCATCGCGCCACCGAACACCGCGCCCACCGCCGCAGACAGGCCGCACCCCGGGGGGCGGAGGCGCCCCCGCAGGCCCACGGACGCGACGCCGAGGCGGTGCGCGAGTACGAGGAGACGTTCACCACCGTCATGATGGCTTCGGGCGCGCCCAAGATGATGTCCCGGGTGATGGCCTGCCTCACCCTCACCGACGCGGGCAGCCTCACGGCGTCCGAACTCGTCCAGCGTCTCCAGGTCAGTCCGGCGTCCGTCTCCAAGGCGATCGCGTTCCTCGAGAGCCAGGGCCTCGTCCGCCGGGAACGCGACGAACGCCGCCGCGAGCGCTACGTCGTCGACGACGACGTCTGGTACCAGTCGATGATGGCCAGTGCCCGGTCCACCGCCCGACTGGTCGAGACCGCACGGGAGGGCGTCGGCATCCTCGGCCCTGGCACCCCGGCCGCCGCCCGCCTCGAGAACATCGCCCGCTTCCTCGACTTCGTCTCCGAGAGCATCGCCCGCGCCGCGGAGCAGGCCCGCGAAATCCTCCACACGAAACCTGAGACGACCTCGGACGACCCTGCCTGAGCCGGTTTCGGATCGCGACGAGACAGCCGCCTCGCCGGGCGCGGCGTATGGGCCTCGCGCCGGATCCCGCGATCCGGGCCGGCCCGGTGCCACGCGCGGCGCGGATGAACGGCCCCTGACCGGGTTTCCGGGTCAGGGGCTGTCCGCGTCTCGGTTGCCGGTTGCGGATGGCCCGCTGTCCGTCGGCTTCCTCAGGGCTGTCGGGACGGCGGGGCTGTCATCCGGGCCGCGGAGGCGATCGTCGAGCGGGCCTCGCGTTCGGTGAGGCCCGTCCGGACGGCGGCCTGGACGAGCGGGGTGATCAGTTGGGGGCCGATGCCGTTCTCGTAGGCGCGGCAGGCGGCCCAGAAGAGGCGGGTGTTGCGCTGGCCCGCGTGCGCGGCGAGGACGAACTGGACCAGCCCCTGGCCCTGCCGACCGGTCGCGGAGGGTGCCGGATGGCTCGTGCGGGCCGGGGGCAGCAGCAGACGCAGGAGTTCGGACGGACAGGGTGCGGGCGCGAGTCGGGCGGTGCCTGGGGCCGTTTCGTACACACCGTGTTCGGTGCGTGAGCCGGGGCCGACGAGGTAGCCGCCGGCGCCTCGGATGTCGATGCCGGGGGCGAGCCGGCTCGCCGAGTTGGGGACGACGACGTCCGGCGGTCCGCTCAGCCACAGGTGGCGGCCGCCGCTGGGGGTCAGGACGACCACCGTGTCCGGAATCGTGAAGAGATGGCGCAGCGCCAGTTCGCGCAGGGCCGCCGAGGAGTCCGTGGCGGACTTGGTGTCGAGGTCGATGCCGATGAGGTGGTGCGGGTGCAGCCCACAGGCGATGCCGTAGCCGGTGGCCCAGGGGGCGGCTGCGAAGAGCGCGCGGATGCGCCGGGGCTCGGTCGAGGCGTCGTACACGCCGTGCCCGAAACGGCCGCATTCGCCGTGGCAGGGGGTGGGATCGGGGTCGTCGCGGTGGGGGGAGCGCAGGGCCGGGAGCTTCGTTCGGGACAGCGGGATCACCGCGAGTCCGCGCTCGGCTGCGGACAGGGCGTGGGCCAGGGCCAGGGTGGTGGCCCGCCGGTCGATGGTGGCCATGCATCCATGTTCGTACGAGTGTTCGAAAAAGGGAAGGGCTCTCCGGGTGGGCAGGGGCGCCGGGCGGCCTACGGGCGAGATCGGCCGAAAATGTGCCGTAACGCTTCAGCTGTTGCGGCATCTGGGATTGAGCGGTCGGCAACGGTCTGAGCAGGGGTTTTGCGGGCGTGGAGGTGGTTTATCGACATGTCCTCACGCTTGAGGGGGAATCGCGGCTTCCGGGGTGGTTCGCCGGTGATCCGGTGGGCAACCCTGGACTCGCGACGTCGTGACCAATGCCGGGGTGGTCGGCCAACCGCCTTGGAACAAGCCGTATTTCGCGTACATCCCGGTTCACCGCCGGTGCGTACAACCGGTTCTGGAGGAATTCACATGGCAAGCATCCGTACCGCTCGCGTCCTCGCCGCCGTCGCGGCCCTGCCCCTGGCCGCCGCCCTCTGCTCGGGTGTCGCGACGGCGGACAACGGCGCCTTCGCGGACAGCGGATCGAACGCGGGAGTGGCGACCGTCGGCGGCAGCGGGGTCGGGCACGACAACCACGGCAATTCCTCGACCACTCAACAGCAGGCGGTCGGCTCAGGAGCCTCGAATCAGAGCAATACCGCGCAGGTGAACGGTTCCGCGTTCACGGTCATCAACCAGTCCAGCGACACCGTCCGCGTCAACTTCGTCAACCTCTGGTGAGCCGGGGGCCGGTGCGCTGTCATCGGCCCGGGGTCTCCTGCGTGGGGTAGTGCTCTGTGGGGGTTTCACAGCGTCTGCGCGACGGTGCTCCGGTGCCGTCGCGCAGATGTGTTCGGGGGTGTCGCGCAGAACCGGCGGGGGCGTCGCGGCGGCCTGCTCGCGGGTGTCGTACGGGTTCGATCCGAGGCGCCGTACATGGGGTGCCGCGAGAGGAAGTGCCGGGGGTGGGGTCGTCGGAGGGGCGGCTCGGCCGGGTGGGCCGCGGACGGCCGGGGGCCTTGACCGTGACCTTGACAGTCGACGGTATCTGACGGACAGTCAGAAAACCTTGTTCGTACGAGGTCCGGGAGGGCCGCCGCCGTGCACCTCGCCCCCACCGAGCGCCAGCAGCGGCTGCGCGCCGAGCTCCGCACGTACTTCCGGGACCTGATGCCGGACGGGCCACCGCCCGCCGACGATCCCGAACGCCAGCGGGCGCTGCTGCGCCGGATCGGCGCCGACGGCCTGCTCGGGCTCGGCTGGCCGATCGCGTACGGGGGGCAGGGTCGCGGGGCGGACGAGCAGTTCGTCTTCTTCGACGAGGCCTACCGGGCCGGTGCGCCCGTCTCGATGGTCACGCTGAACACCGTCGGGCCGACCCTCATGAAATTCGGCAGCGAGGAACAGAAGGCCTTCTTTCTGCCGCGCATCCTGAGCGGGGACCTCGTCTTCGCCATCGGGTACTCGGAGCCGTCCGCCGGCACGGACCTCGCCTCCTTGCGGACGCGCGCCGTGCGGGAGCCCGGGGGGAGCGCGGGACCGGCCGGCGCCGGGGACGGGCACTGGCGGATCGACGGGCAGAAGATCTTCACGTCCAACGCCCAGAACGCCGACTGGATCTGGCTCGCCTGCCGGACCGACCCGGACGCGCCGAAGCACCAGGGCATCTCGATCCTGCTCGTCCCCACGGACGCTCCCGGCTTCTCGTGGACACCGATCGAGACGGTGGGCGGCCAGACCACCACGGCGACCTACTACGACGGGATCCGTGTCCCGGCCGGGAACCTGGTCGGTGAGGAGAACGGCGGCTGGGGGCTCATCACCAACCAGCTCAACCACGAGCGGGTCGCCCTCGCCGCGATCGGCATGCAGGCCGAGGACTTCTACGCGGCCGCGCTGGAGGCGGCCAGTACACCTGATCCGGTGACTGGGCGGCGCAGGGTTGACGAGCCGTGGGTGCGTTTCCAGCTGGCCGAAGTGCATGCCCGGCTGGCGGCATCACGCCTGCTCAACTGGCGTTTGGTGGGGGATGTGGGAGCCGGTGGACCGGCGCCGGGAGACGCGAGCGGCGTGAAGGTCGTGGGAACCGAATCCGCGGTCGCGGTGTACCGAATGTGTCAGCACATCGTGGGAGCGGACGCACTGGTCCGCTCCGGTTCGCCGGGGGCCTTCGGGGCCGGCGAGCTGGAGCGGATGAACAGGGCGGCGCAGATCAACACGTTCGGGGGCGGGGTGAGCGAGGTGCAGCGGGAGATCGTCGCGACGATGCGGCTCGGCATGAAGAGGGGGCGGCGGTGAGCGGCCGTGCAGCGGGCGGCGAGGGGGCTGCCGTGAGGGGCGGCGCCTTGCATGACGGTGCCGTGTCCGGTGGGGACGACCTGCCGGCGCGACTGAAGGGGTACGAGGGGCGCGCGGCCACCGTCGGGGGTGTTGGCAAGGACCCGGTCAACGCTCCGATGATCCGGCACTGGTGCGAGGCGATGGGGGACACCAACCCGGCGTACGACGGGCCGGACGCCGTGGCCCCGCCCACCATGCTCCAGGCGTGGACCATGGGCGGTCTCGGCGGGCACCCCGGCCGCTCCGGGGTGTACGACGAGCTGCTCCGCCTGCTCGACGGCGCGGGGTACACCTCGGTGGTCGCCACCGACTGCGAGCAGGAGTATCTGCGCCCGCTGCGCCCCGGGGACCGGATCACCTTCGACGCGGTGATCGAATCCGTCTCCGAGCGCAAGACGACGAAGCTGGGCACGGGGTTCTTCATCACGACGCGGATGGACATCCGGGCGGGGGGCGAACTCGCCGGGACCCACAGGTTCCGCATCCTCAAGTACGTTCCGGCGCACCGGAATCCGAAGGGCCGGGCGGGGGCGAGGGACGCGTCGCGCACCGCGGAGCCGCGCACCCCGGAGCCGAGCACCGTGGAGCCGAACGCCGCCGAGGCGATCAGCGCGGGGGCGAACACCGGGGAGGCGAAGCGCCGGCGCCCGCGCCCGGTGATCAACCGGGACAACGCCGGGTTCTGGGAGGGCGTCGAGCGGCACCGGCTGCTGATCCAGCGCTGCACGGCGTGCGGAACGCTGAGATTCCCCTGGCTGCCGGGGTGCGGTGCGTGCGGCAGCCCGGACTGGGACACCGTCGAGTCGGGCGGTGAGGGGACCGTCTATTCGTACGTCGTCATGCACCACCCGCCGTTCCCGGCCTTCGACCCGCCCTACGCCGTCGGCCTGATCGAACTCGCCGAGGGCGTACGGATCGTGAGCAACGTGGTGGGCGTACCGCACGACCAGGTGCGGATCGGGCTGCCGGTGCGGCTCGAATTCCAGCGTTACGACGAGGAGTTGGAGCTGCCGGTCTTCCGGGCGGCGGACGGGTCCGGCGACGGGAGCGACCCCGGCACCTCGGCGGCACGTGAACCCGTGGGGATCGGCGGCTCGGCGGCGCGCGAGCCTGTCGGCTCCGGTGGCTCGGCGGCGCGCGAGCCTCTCGGCTCCGGTGGCTCCAGGGGTTCGGCCGCGCGCGAGCCTGTCAGCTCCAGGAGTTCGGCCGCACGCGAGCCCGTCGGTTCCAGCGGCTCGGCGGCGCGCGAACTCCGAGGTCCCGCCCGCTCCGCAGCGCGCGAACCCGTCGGTTCCGGCGTTTCGGCCTCCTCGGGCCTCTCCGACGGCCCTTTCGCCGGGCGCTCGGGTGAGGGGAGCTGACATGGACTTCACGCCCACCGAGGAGCAGGCGGCCGCCCGGGACCTGGCCGCGCGGATCTTCGGCGATCTCGCCACCCATGAGCGGCTCACCGCGGCCGGGACGGGCAGCGACGCCGGACTGTGGAAGGAGTTGTGCGCCGCCGGGCTCGTGGCGGCCGTCGAGGACACCGGGCTGCTCGGCCTCGTCCTGCTGCTGGAGGAACAGGGGCGCACCACGGCGCAGGTGCCGTTCGCGGCGAGCTGTGTGTACGGGCTGCTCGCGGTGGCGGCGCACGGTTCGCCCGAGCAGCGTGAGCGGCTGCTGCCGGGGATCGCCGACGGGACGCTGGTGGTGGCCGGTGCGATCTCCGGATCGATGTCGGGGTCGACACCGGGGCAAGGGCCGGGGGCGGGCTCCGCTGTTCGGGCCGAGGCCTGGGCCGCTCCGGATCTCCGCGGGGCGGCTGCGGAGATCGCCCTTTCCGGGCCGGAGACCGTCGCGTCCGGTTCCGAGGCCGTCGCGTCCGGCCCGGAGGTTGCTGCGTCCGGTCCGGAGGCCGTCGCGTCCGGTTCGGAGGTTGCTGCGCCCGGTCCTGGGTCCGGGGGCGCGGGGTCCGGTTCTGGGGTCGCCGGGTCCCTTCCTGTGCGGGAGCGGGCGACGGGAAGGCTGACCGGGGTCGTTCCCGCGGTGCCCTGGCTGCGCGACGCCACCCATGTGCTCGTCGCCGACGACCGCCGCCGGCTCTGGCTGGTCCGCACCGCGGAGGCGGCGAGCGAGCCGGTCGAGCTGACGGCGCCCTGGTCGGCGGGACGTCTGACGCTGGACGGGACGCCGGGCGAGGCGCTGGGCGGCGAGGGGGCGTTCGACGACCTGCTGGCCACCGCCCGTACCGCCTTCGCCGGACTCCAGGCCGGGGTGTGCGCGGGGTCGCTGGCCCGGGCCGTGGAGTACACGAACGCGCGCGAGCAGTTCGGGCGGCCGCTCGCCGCCAAGCAGGGCGTCCAACTGCGTGCCGCTGACGCGTACATGGACACCGAGGCGATACGGGTGACGGCGTACGAGGCGGCATGGCGGCGCGACGAGGGGCTGCCGTACGCGACGCACGCGCTGACGGCCGCCTGGTGGGCGTCCGAGGCGGGGCAGCGGGTGGTCCACACGGGCCAGCATCTGCACGGCGGGGCGGGAGCCGACATCGAGCACCCCGTGCACCGGCATTTCCTGTGGGGCCGGCAGCTGGACGCGTATCTGGGGTGCGGGGGCGAAGTGCTCCAGGAGTTGGGGGAGTTGATCGCGAACGGGGAGGTGGGGACATGAGGGTGGGCGACGCACTGCCGCCGCTGGAGATCGAGATCACCCGCACGCTGGTCGTGGCCGGGGCGATCGCCTCACGGGACTACCAGGACGTGCACCACGACGCGGACCTGGCGAGGGAGAAGGGCTCGCCGGACATCTTCATGAACATCCTGACGACCAACGGCCTGGTCGGACGGTACGTGACCGATCACTTCGGCCCGGACGCCGTGCTGCGCAAGGTGGCGATACGGCTGGGAGCTCCCAACCACCCCGGAGACACCATGGTGTTGACCGGTTCGGTCGAGGAGGTCGACGGCGGCACGGTCACGGTGAGGATCCTCGGCGCCAACGGCATCGGACGGCACGTCATGGGCACCGTGACCTTGACCGTCCCGACCACGGAGGCGGCGCCCGGCCCTGCTTCGGCAGCCGCAGCCGCAGCCGCAGCCGCAGCCGCAGCCGCCTCGGCGGAGGGCGGTGTCGCATGAGCGTGCGGAAGAGGGACGGACTCGGCGGGCGAGCGGCGGTCGTCGGGATCGGGGCCACCGAGTTCTCCAAGGACTCGGGGCGCAGTGAGCTGCGGCTGGCGGTGGAGGCGGTGCGGTCCGCGCTCGACGACGCGGGACTGACGCCGGCGGACGTGGACGGGATGGTGACGTTCACGATGGACACCAGCCCGGAGATCACCGTCGCGCAGGCGGCCGGGATGGGGGAGCTGTCCTTCTTCTCGCGCATCCACTACGGCGGCGGGGCGGCCTGCGCGACGGTCCAGCAGGCGGCGCTCGCGGTGGCCACCGGGGTGGCCGAAGTCGTGGTCTGCTACCGGGCGTTCAACGAACGGTCGGGCCGCAGATTCGGCTCGGGCGTGCAGCGGCGGGAGCCGTCGGCGGAGGGCGCGGCGCTGGGCTGGGCGCTGCCGTTCGGGCTGCTCACCCCGGCCTCCTGGGTGGCGATGGCGGCCCAGCGGTATCTGCACACCTACGGGCTGACCCCCGAGGCGTTCGGTCATGTCGCTGTGGTGGACCGGAAGTACGCGGCGACGAACCCGGCCGCCTACTTCCACGGCAGACCGATCACCCTCGCCGAGCACGCGGCCTCGCGGTGGATCGTGGAGCCGCTGCGGCTGCTGGACTGCTGCCAGGAGACCGACGGCGGCCAGGCGCTGGTGGTCACCTCCGTCGAGCGGGCCCGCGATCTTCCGCACTCTCCGGCGGTGATCACGGCCGCCGCCCAGGGCGCGGGCCGGGCGCAGGAGCAGATGACCAGCTTCTACCGGGACGATCTGACGGGACTTCCGGAGATGGGCGTGGTGGCCCGGCAGCTGTGGCGGACGGCGGGGATGAGCCCGGCGGAGATCGACGTGGGGATTCTGTACGACCACTTCACACCGTTCGTGCTGATGCAGCTGGAGGAGTTCGGGTTCTGCAAGCCGGGGGAGGCCGCGGACTTCGTCGCCGAGGAGCGACTGCCGCTGAACACGCACGGGGGGCAGCTCGGGGAGGCGTATCTGCACGGGATGAACGGCATAGCGGAGGCCGTACGGCAGCTGCGGGGCACGTCCGTGAACCAGATACCGGGCGCCGGGCGCGTCCTGGTGACGGCGGGTACCGGGGTTCCCACGTCGGGGCTGATCCTCGGGGCCGACGGGTGAGACCGCCGTGCCGGCCCCGTCATGCGCCGGCCGGCACCCCCGCCCGGGGGTCACCGCCCCCGAGCACCTTCCGGTACCTCCGGCATGCTGCTGCTCGTACGGCGCCGCGTGTTGCTCCTCGTACCGCGTCCGCGTGTTGCTCCTCGTACCGCGTCCGCGTGCTGCTCCTCGTACCGCGTCCGCGTGCTGCCCGTCGTACGGCGCCGCTCGCTGTCCCGGTACCGCGCCCGCGTATTGCCCCGTGCACTCCATCCGCGTACCGCCTCGCGGACCGCGCCCGAACACCGCTCCCGAGTACTCCCCCGGTGGTCGTCTCTCAGGGGTGAACCCTCAGGGGGCGGGCCCCGCTCGTCCACCTTCAGGAGGTGAGGGCAACCCCACTCCTACAACCTGAGGCGGACATGGCTTCGGGACCTGCGGCCGATCCGCGGGAGGAGGGGGCGAACCTAGCGTGGAGCCATGACCACACTCGTCTGCACGAGCGCCTCGGACGCCGCCACAAGGGCGACGCAGACCCGTCCGTACGCGTCGTTCTCGTCGTACATGAAGGCCCGCCAGTCGGCGCTGCTGCGCACCGCCCGGTCGCTCACCGCGAACCCGAGCGACGCGGAGGACCTGCTGCAGACGGCGCTGGCGAAGACGTATGTCGCCTGGGACCGGATCGAGGACCACCGGGCGCTGGACGGCTATGTGCGGCGGGCGCTGCTGAACACGCGGACGTCGCAGTGGCGCAAGCGCAAGGTCGACGAGTTCGCCTGCGACGAGCTGCCGGAGCCGGAGGGGCTGCCCACCGCGGACCCCGCCGAGCAGCAGGCGCTGCACGACGCGATGTGGCGGGCGATCACCAAGCTGCCGGCGCGGCAGCGGGCGATGGTGGTGCTGCGCTATTACGAGGATCTGAGCGAGGCACAGACGGCGGAGGTGCTCGGCGTCTCCGTCGGCACGGTCAAGTCGGCGGTGTCCCGCGCGCTGGGCAAGCTGCGCGAGGACCCTGAGCTGATCCCCGACCGTCAGGAAGCGCCCCGACAGGTCGCCGAGCAGGCCCTTCGCTGATCGATCATTCCTGCCCCTAGTGACATACCGCGCGGTATGTGCGCAGAATCAGCGCAACCCATTACTACCGCGTAGGCAATGTCGCCCCCGGGAGGACGCCGTGCTGAGCACGATGCAGGACGTACCGCTGACTGTGACCCGCATTCTCGTGCACGGGGCGCTGGTGCACGGAGGTTCGCAGATCACGACTTGGACGGGAGAGGGCGAGCCGCACCGCCGCAGCTTCCGCGAGGCCGGGGAGCGCGCGAACCAGCTCGCCCACGCTCTGCGTGACGACCTCGGCGTGACGGGCGACGAGCGGGTCGCGACCCTCATGTGGAACAACGCCGAGCATGTCGAGGCGTACTACGCGATCCCCTCCATGGGCGCGGTGCTGCACACGCTGAACCTCCGCCTCCCGGCCGAGCAGCTCGTCTTCATCGTCAACCACGCCGCCGACCGCGTGGTCATCGTCAACGGCTCGCTGCTTCCGCTGCTCGCGCCGCTCCTCCCCCATCTCCCGACGGTGGAGCACGTGGTCGTCTCGGGACCCGGCGACCGTTCGCTGCTCGACGGGGCGAGCGTGCGGGTGCACGAGTACGAGGAGCTCATCGCCGGGAAGCCGACGGTCTACGACTGGCCGGAGATCGACGAGCGGCAGGCCGCGGCCATGTGTTACACCTCCGGGACCACCGGGGACCCCAAGGGCGTCGTGTACTCCCACCGTTCGATCTACCTGCACTCCATGCAGGTGAACATGGCCCAGTCGATGGGGCTCACCGACCAGGACACCACCCTCGTCGTGGTCCCGCAGTTCCACGTCAACGCCTGGGGCCTGCCGCACGCGACCTTCATGTCGGGCATCAACATGCTGATGCCCGACCGTTTCCTCCAGCCCGCGCCGCTCGCCGAGATGATCGAGAGCGAGCGCCCGACGCACGCCGCCGCCGTCCCGACCATCTGGCAGGGCCTGCTCGCCGAGCTGACCGCCAAGCCCCGCGACGTCTCCTCCCTCACCCAGGTGACGATCGGCGGCTCGGCCTGCCCGCCCGCGCTGATGGCCGCCTTCGACGAGCTGGGCATGCACGTCTGCCACGCCTGGGGCATGACCGAGACCTCCCCGCTCGGCACCATCGCCCGCCCGCCGGCCCACGCCGTGGGCACGGACGAGGAGTTCGCGTACCGCCTCACCCAGGGCCGTTTCCCGGCGGGCGTCGAGGCCCGGCTCACCGGCCCCGGCGGCGAACGGCTCCCGTGGGACGGCGAGTCCGCCGGCGAGCTCGAGGTCCGCGGCCCCTGGATCGCCGGTGCCTACTACGGCGGCGACGGCGCGGAACCGCTGCGCCCCGCCGACAAGTTCAGCGAGGACGGCTGGCTCAAGACCGGTGACGTCGGCACGATCAGCTCCGACGGCTTCCTGACCCTCACCGACCGGGCCAAGGACGTCATCAAGTCGGGCGGCGAGTGGATCTCCTCGGTCGACCTGGAGAACGCCCTCATGTCCCACCCGGATGTGACCGAGGCCGCGGTCGTGGCCGTCCCCGACGAGAAGTGGGGCGAACGGCCGCTGGCCACCGTCGTCCTGAAGGAGGGCTCCACCGCCGACTTCGAGACGCTGCGCGCCTTCCTCGCCGAGGAGGGCAAGATCGCCAAGTGGCAGCTCCCCGAGCGCTGGACGATCATCGAGGCGGTCCCGAAGACGAGCGTCGGCAAGTTCGACAAGAAGGTGCTCCGCAGGAAGTACGCGGAGGGCAGCCTGGACGTGACCAAGCTCTAGAACGCCACGGGGCGGCCACGGCCGGCCCCGAGGACCGTCACACGTACGCCGGGCGGGCGCCCCACGGCCCCCGCCCGGCGTACGCGCGTTTCATGGCCGTAGGCGCCGTCCGTGCCCGGACGGCGCCCGCTAGTTGGTGCCGATGCGGGCCAGCAGGTCGACGATCCGGTCCTGGACCTCGTCGCTCGTCGAGCGCTCCGCGAGGAACAGCACGGACTCCCCCGCGGCCAGCCGCGGCAGTTCGGCCGGGTCGACGGCGGCGGTGTAGACGACGAGCGGAGTGCGGTTCAACTGCCCGTTCGCCCGCAGCCAGTCGACGATTCCGGCATGCCGGCGCCGTACCTGCAGCAGGTCCATCACCACGAGGTTCGGCCGCATCTGCGAGGCCAGGGTGACGGCGTCCTCGTCCGTCGAGGCGCGCGCGACCTGCATCCCGCGCCGCTCCAGCGTCGCCGTCAGCGCCAGTGCGATCTCCGCGTGCTCCTCGATGAGCAGCACCCGCGGCGGGTGCTGCTCGGAGTCGCGGGGCGCGAGCGCCTTCAGGAGTACGGCGGGGTCGGCGCCGTACGCCGCCTCGCGCGACGCCTGTCCGAGCCCCGCCGTCACCAGGACGGGCACCTCGGCGGCGACAGCGGCCTGGCGCAGCGACTGCAGGGCCGTGCGGGTGATCGGGCCGGTCAGCGGGTCGACGAACAGCGCGGCCGGGAACGCGGCGATCTGCGCGTCGACCTCCTCGCGCGAGTTCACGATGACGGGCCGGTAGCCGCGGTCGCTCAGCGCCTGCTGGGTGGTGGCGTCGGGCGCGGGCCACACGAGCAGCCGCCGCGGGTTGTCCAGCGGCTCCGGGGGCAACTCGTCGTCCACGGGCCGCGGCTGCGGCTGGTCGGCGACCTCGACGGCACCGCCGGGACCGTCGAGCGGCTCGGGGCCCTCGGCGGCGTTCTCGTCCGGTGCCCCTATGGCGTACGACCGTCCGGCGCCCTCGGTGGCTCCGGGGAGCCGGGAGCCGGGACCCGCCGGGCCGCCCTGCGGGAGCGAGCGCGCGGCCGTCTCCGGCTGTTCGACGACGGGCTGGGGCGGGGTGCCGAGCTTGCGGCGGCGGCCCCCGCCGTTCGCCTGGTGCGGGGGAGGCGTCGGGGCCTGGACACCGCCACCCGGCTGGGCCGCCGCGACCTGGCGGGCGAACGGAACGCCCTGGCCGAGCGTCCGCACACTTATGGCACGGCCCTGCGTCCCATGGGAGTCGGCCTGAGCGGACGCGGGCGTCGCCTCGGCGGGCAGCGGCTGGGCGACCCGCGGCGCCGGGCGCTCCGGGGGCAGCGGGGCGGGGATCGGCTGGGCCGGGGCCGCCGCGTTCGCCGCCGGGAGCGCGGGCTGCGCGGTGCCGGGCGGCACCGGGCCGCCGGAGGCCGGGGCACCCGTGCCCGAGGCGTTGCCGGCGCCGGAAGCGGTGTTCGCGTCGGGCCAGGGCTGGGGAGCCGGAGCGGGCGCGGAACCCGGAGCCACGGGGACGGCACCGGCCTGCGCGGCGACGGCGGGCTGCCCCGGGGGAACGGGCTGACCGGCGGTGACCCCGCCCGGGACGCCCTGCGCGGGAATCCCCTGAGCGGGAAGCCCCTGTGCCGGAACGGTCTGGCCGAGCGCCGGGACCGCCTGTGCGGGCACCGGCTGTCCGGGAACGGCCTGCGCCGGGAGCGCCTGCGCGGGTGTCCCGGCCGACTGGTCCGGGGCCGCGAGCTGACGGGCACGCCGACGGCCCGTCGGGGCCGACACGGGGTGCGGCTGCGGCGGGGTGTGATCGTCGTCGGGGCTGTGCCGCATCGCGTCATGGCGGCCGTCGTCGGCCTGACTGTGACCGGACGCGCCCTGGCCGCCGGACTGCTGAGCCAGCGCGACCTGGGCCTGCGCCGTCTGAGCGGCCTGCGCCTGAGCCGCCTGCACCTGGGCTGCCTGGGCCTGAGCCGCCTGGGCCTGGGCGGCCTGCGCCTGGGCCTCGGCCTGGACGTACTCCGGCGAGCGGTCCGCCTCCGCCGGCGGCAGGGCGAACACCGTACGGGAGCCCGTCTCCTGCGCGGCGGCGGCACGCTCGGCCGCAGCGGCCAGCGCACGGCGGCGCCGCCCGGTCGGCTGCCCCGCGTCCGCGGCGGCACTGCCGTCCTCGGCGCCGTCCGGCGCGGTCTCCACCGCGCCCGGAGCGGCCTGTGCACCGGGCGCGGCCGGCAACGCCGCGGGCAGTGCGTGCTGTTCGCCGTCCCGGCGCGCGCGTCGTCCGGAGGGCACCGGCACCCCCTGCGGAGGCACCGTCCCGCCCAGCCCGGTTCCCACGGCCGCGGTCCCGGCCCCGTGCTCGCCCGCCATCACGACCGCGCCCTCGGAGACACCGTCGGGCATGCCCGGTGCCACGTCGTCGCCCGCGCCCTCGACGGGACTCGGCCGGCCACGACGCCGCCCGGTACCGCCGGAGCCGTCACCGGAGCCCTCGGCCGCCGGCCCCTGCGCGGGAACCGCCTGCTCGCCGGCCGCCTGCTCCTCGGCGGCACGTCGTCGACGGCGCCCGGTGGGAGCGGCCGCACCGGCTCCTGCGGCCTCGAGAGCCTTCGGGCCGGACTCCCCCGCCGACTCGCTCTCCAGGAAGGCGTCCACGGAGGACCGCCGGGCCCGCCGCCTGCCACCGCTCTGCTGCGCTGCCTGCTCGGGAAGGGCGACCTCGGTGGAGACCGCCGGTCCGGTGGCGGGCGGAACCGCTCCGGCCCCGTCCCCGATGGGCACCTCGAGGACGAACGCGCTGCCGCTCATCCCCGGCACCTCGTGCGTCTGGAGCACACCGCCGTGCGCGCGCACGATCCCGCGCACGATCGGCTCGTGCACCGGGTCTCCCCCGGCGTACGGCCCGCGCACCTCGATACGGACGACCTCGCCGCGCTGTGCCGCCGCCACGACGACCGTGTTGTCCATGTAACCGCCCGCCGACACCGGCGCGTTGCCGGTCGCGTCGACTCCCGCGACGTCCGCGATGAGGTGGGCGAGGGCGCCCGCGAGACGCTGCGGATCGACCTCGGCCTCGATCGGCGGCGCGTGCACGGCGAACTGCACACGTCCGGGCCCGATCAGGTCGACGGCCCCGTCGACACCGGCCGCGACGACGGCGTCGAGCATCACGTTCGTACGGACGATCGTCTCGGCCCCGGAGTCCAGCCGCTGGTAGCCGAGGACGTTGTCGACGAGCGTCGTGATGCGCGAGTAGCCGGCCGCGAGGTGGTGGAGCACCTGGTTGGCCTCCGGCCACAGCTGCCCCGCGTCGTCGGCGGCGAGCTTGGAGAGTTCGCCGCGCAGCTGGTCGAGCGGCCCGCGCAGGGACTGGCCGAGGACGGCGAGCAACTGCTCGTGCCGGGCGGTCAGCGCCTCGTACCGGTCCTTCTCGCGCTCGCCGAGTGCGGCGTACCGCTCGTCACCGGCGGCGAGTTCCTCCTCGTGCCCCTCGCTCAGCTCGGAGAGCTCGGCGGCGTGCCGCTCGCGCAGCTCCTTGAGTTCGGCGGTGTGCTCCTCGCCGATCCGTTCCAGTTCCTCGGCGTGCCGGGTGGCCGCGGCGTCCTTCTCCTCGACCAGGGTGTCGTACGGCCGCCGGTCGGTGAAGGTCATGACGGCGCCGACGAGCAGGTCCCCGTCCCGCACCGGAGAGGTCGTCAGATCGACCGGCACCTTGTCCCCGGACTTCGACCACAGCACCTGCCCGCGGACCCGGTGCTTGCGCCCGGAACGCAGGGTGTCGGCGAGCGGCGACTCCTCATAGGGGAAGTCCTCGCCGTCCGCCCGCGAGTGCAGGATCAGGGCGTGCAGGTCCTTGCCGCCGAGGTCGCTGGCCCGGTAGCCGAGGATCTGGGCGGCGGCGGGATTGACGAGAACGACCCGTCCCTCCGTGTCCGTCCCGACGACACCCTCGGCCGCCGCGCGCAGGATCATCTCGGTCTGGCGTTGCGAACGTGCGAGCTCGGCCTCGGTGTCGACGGTGCCCGAAAGGTCGCGTACGACGAGCATGAGCAGCTCGTCAGGGGTGGGGCCGTGGTTGTCGTAGGCCTGCTGGCCGTCCTCCAGATTCGCACTGGTGACCTCGACCGGGAACTCCGTGCCGTCGGTCCGCCGCGCGATCATCCGGGTGGGCTTGGTCCGCCCGCGCTCGTCGGTGGTGTCGGGCCGCCGCATGGATCCGGGGATCAGCCGCGAGTCGAACTCGGGCAGCAGATCGAGCAGCCCGCGCCCCACCAGAGCCGTGCCCGGGGTCTCGAAGGCCTCCAGGGCGATGCTGTTGGCGTTGACCACGGTCCCATTGGCGTTGACCAGGACCAGCGCATCGGGCAGCGCGTCCAGTATGGCTGCGAGGCGAGCAGCGCCTCGGGATGGCCTGCTGCTCACGAGACGCTTCCTCCCTGTTACCGCACCTTGCCGACCGCGGATGCCATCTTGCCAACCGGCCCGCGGCGTGTCACGCGAGGGAGTCTACGGGCAGTGGTTGCGCTCGCGACGCCGGATGAGAGGGAGGTCGCACACAGATGAGACGCAGAACAGGCGGAGAACCTGTGACCACGCATTTCAGCCCGCGGAACCGTGAGACCACCGTGACTTCGCCGTGTCCTGAACGGGTCCGCGCTATGAGCGGGCGCCGGGCAGCAGCGGCACCAGGGCGTTCCAGCGCGAGATCTCGCACCCGTCGGAGCGGTCGTAGCGGGCGTCGACGGGGCGCCCCGCCCAGGTTCCCGTGACATGCGCGGTGGCCGGTCCCCCGTACTGCATCGTGCACAGGGTGTCCGGCGGGACCGGGGCGAAGGGGTCCTTGCCCCAGGTGGTCTTCCGGTCCAGCCGGTCGCAGGCCTCCGCCGCGTCCGGATGGCTCCCGCCCGCGGGGTGGCACGCCAGCTCGAACGTCCCGTCCGCGGCGCCGCCCGCGCCGTGGACCGTCACCGTCAGCCGGTCCACGGAGTCGTCGGGGCGGGCCGGCGGCGGCATGAGCGCCGGCAGGGCGACGCCGTACGCGGCGGCGGACAGAGAGGACGGTGCGGCGGGGAATGCCGTGGGTACGAGGGAGGTCGCGGGTACGGGGGACGCCGCGGGCAGCGGGGAGGCCTCGGGCAGCGGGGAGGCCTCGGGTACGGCGGAGGGGGTGCCGGCGATGGAGGGGGTGCCGGCGATGGCGCTGGGCACGGCGGAGAGCGCGGCCGTGGCGGACACGGCGGCGGTGAGGAGCAGTCGGCGCAACATGACCTGCCTAACGCGAGGCACCCCGCCCGGTTGCGTGCCGGTGGGGGGCTTTGCCCTGTGGCCTGCCTGCCTAGTACCGTGGGGGGCGATTGGTGACACCGCGCTCGACTGTGTCATCATCTGCACGCACCACTCGCGCTCGCGTGAGCGGTTGTGCGGGAGGCGTCGCCTAGTCCGGTCTATGGCGCCGCACTGCTAATGCGGTTTGGGCCTTCAAGCCCATCGAGGGTTCAAATCCCTCCGCCTCCGCGCGAAGATCCGAAGCCCCGGTCCGATGGACCGGGGCTTCGGCGTTCCGGGGGTCCGTGAGTGCCGCGGAATGCGTCGGCGTCCAGGGTGTCCGCGAGCGCCCAGAAGTGCGTTTTCCCAGCTCACAAGGGGCGAGGCAAACGGATTTCACATGGCGGCGGCAGTCATGTAATGTTCTTCCTGTCGCCGCGAGCGGGGCAAAAGCCCGGGGAGCGAAGACAGAAGCACAACAGAACAAGCACTCGTAGCTTAACGGATAGAGCATCTGACTACGGATCAGAAGGTTGCAGGTTCGAATCCTGCCGAGTGCACAGCAGACCAGAGGCCCTAAGGATCACTCCTTAGGGCCTCTGGCTTTTGCCTTGACGGCAGCGTTTGACGGCAACCGCCTTTGCGAGCCGATCAGACGGTCATTGGGACACCGGCCGCGCCGTCGTCATCCTCCGGATCGTTGCCGTTACCCCTCAGGGCATCCCCCACCCGATCGAAGGCCGAACGCTGCGAGTCGAGTCGGACGAAGGTGTAGATGTCCATGGTCACGCGGATCGAGCTGTGGCCCAGGACTTCCATGATCATGCGGGCATCCGCGCCCTGTTCATGGAGGAGCGACGCGCACGTGTGGCGCAGGTCGTGAAAGCGGACCTTGCGGACGCCGGCCCGGATGGACAGCGCCTCGAAGGAACGGTTGAGGTTGCGCGGCTCGATGGGTGTCCCGTTCCGGGTCGTGAAGACGAGGCCCTGGCCCGTTCCCTTCCAGTTGTTCCCCGCTCCCTTTCGGTCGGCGATCTGCTGGGCGCGCTGAGCCCGGAGGGCGGTCACGCACTCAGCGGGCAGAGCCACACGGCGAGCCGAGCGCTGTGTCTTCGGCGCGACTATCAGCAACTCGCCGCCGACCCGCTGAAGGGCCTGGCGGACGGTGAGAACGCCTTCGTGAAGGTCGACGTCCGACCAGCGGAGCCCGAGGAGCTCCCCGCGCCGCAGGCCGATGCGGACCGCCAGCTCGTAGGCGGCCCACAGTCGGTTCTCCCGAGCCGCCGTCAGGAGCAGACGCCCCTCATTGACCGTGAGCGGTTCGATCTCGCGCTTCGTTCCCATGCTCAGCTCCACGTTCCTGGCCACGTTGCGGGGCAACTCGTCCTCACGAACGGCGTGCTGGAGAGCGGCACGCATGATCACCAGCAGGAAGCGCACGGTCCGGTCGGACGGGAGCTTCTTGCAGCACTTGCCGAGGGCGCAGCAGCGCCGCTTGTGTTCCGGCCGCTTCTTGTCCTTGCCCTGCGCGCAGCACTGGCAGGTGGCGGCCGTCTTCGCGAGGAAGGCGCGGATGTCGCGGGCGGTCAGTCGGACCAGCTTCTTCCGGCCGAACTCCGTGGTGACGTAGTTACGAACGAGGGATTCGTAGTTGACGTAGGTCGTCCGGCGGACCTTGCCCTGCGCGACGTTTGTCAGCCAGTAGGCCAGGTACTCGGCGATGGTCATCTTGTTGGTGGCGACCGGTAGGCCGCTGAGTGAGTTGGCCTTGAGCCTGGTGAGCTTCTCATGGGCGTCGTCCCAGGACTTGCCGTAGACGCTGCGCCGCTTGTAGGTGCCGTCAGTCGTGAGGACGTACGCGCTTCCCTCCCAGCGGCCGTCCTTCCGGAGGTAGATGGTCCCCTCGTTGTTGGAGTTCTTCTTCGGCTGGGCCATCAGGCGGCTTCCTGTTCGGTGCGGAGGGAGATGTACGAGTCCACGGCGGCTTCGCTGATGCGTCGGCAGCGGCCGATCTTGAATGAGGCGAGTTCGCGGGAGCGGATCAAGTCGTGGACCTTCCAGCGGCTGATGCCAAGACGCTCGGCGACCTGGTCCACGGTGAGCACGGCCGTCGTCATGCAGGCAGCAGCCCTTCTTGTTTGGCGCGTTGGGTGTGGGCGATGTCGTGGCGGACCTGGGCGGCGAGGAGTTCTTCGCCGGGGCGGTAGCCGCTGCTGAGGTAGGTCCAGGAGGAGGCGGTGACGAGGGTGGTGTTCTCGTCGTTCACGGGGAGGCCGGCGCGGATGCGGGCGGCTTCGGCCTGGGCGGTGCGCCAGGCGCGGCGTACGTCGCGGAGTGCGCCGAGGGTGGTCGAGTAGGCGCGTGACTTGCTGGAGAAGTGGCCGCGGAAGCCGAGCATGTGGGCCCACTTCCAGAGCTTGAGGTGGGCGAACTCCGGGAGGTGGCCGAGGGCCCAGGCAGTGCGGATCATCTGCCGTGCGTGCTGCTGGACGGGAAGGTCTGTGAGGGGTTCGGCCTGGCCGGTGCCATCGCAGTCGGCGCAGAGGTCGCGGAAGCCGTCAGGGCCTCGTACTTGGCCGCGTCCGGCGCAGGGGCGGCATACGAGGGTGCGATCCACGGTGCCCGCGCCCTCGGCGTTCTTCGTGGCGTACTTGGCCACGTACCCGGCGACTTTGGCATCCGTGAGTTCGCCGTCCCCCAGGGCGGAGATCTGGTCCACCTTGAAGCGGTCGCCCCACCGGATCACGCGATCACCGACGGCGTCCGACTCGACTGTGAGCCGGGCGCGCTCGACCGCCAGGCCGACGGCGATGCGGAGGGCATCGAAGGTGGCCCAGGGCGGGGCTGAGGTGGCGTGGCCGTCGGGACCGTCGAAGCGGACGACCGCGTGGAAGTGGACCAAGCCGCGTTGCTGGTATTCGGCGACCTTGGCGAAGGAGACGCGGAGGGCCGCGTTGAGCGCCTTCTGTGTCATGCCGAGGTGCTCGGCGAGGGCGCGGCGCAGGTAGGTGGTGAAGCGCGCCCATAGGGCTCCGGCATGAGCGTTCCAGAGGACGGCGCCGGTGTAGTCGTAGCTTGCCGGGCGGAGTGGGGTGCCGAGTTCCGGAGCGTCCTGGGGGTGGCTCTCGCCGCACAGGCAGGGGCGGGGCTTGCCCGCGTTGGTCGTGGGGCGGTTGTGGACGGGGCCGAAGGACGGGGCAGTGAGGGTGACGAAGGCGCGGGGGTGGTCGCGGACGGCTTCGCCGACGTTCTTGCCGCCAGACAGTCCGGCCTTGATCAGGTGGTAGGTGTCGGCCGCATAGAGACGGGAGCAGGAGGGGCAGCGGGAGGCGCGGCGGTTGCCACAGGTGGTGAGGAGGCGACCGGAGGGTTCGTCCTCGGAGCGGTAGGAGCGGACCACTTGCTTGGTGGTCTGGTCGGTGGTGACCGTCCAGCCGTGCAGGTTGACGGGGCTGGTGCAGCCGCGAAGGTCGCGGACCTGTTCGGTGACGCGGTCGAAGTCGTCGGTGTTGGCCAGTTCGACCAGGTCCCGCAGGCCGGGGCTGATGACGTGGCGCAGTTCGAGGGGGCGGCGCATGGGTGGCGGGGTGTCCCTTCTGGCGCGAGGGTGGGGACCTGCGGGCAGCAGCGATTCAGTGCGCTCGGGCTGCTGCCCGCAGGCATGACAGGTCGGGCCCAGGGGCGGGGCATCGGTGGAGAGTGCCGGGGAGGCCGGCGGAGGAATGGCCCTACAGGGCGGCGTGCAGCGCGGTGGCCATGGGCAGGCCGATCCCGAGTCGCGTCTTGAGCTGGGCCGCCGTGATCGGTTCGCCGTGCTCGGTGTGGTGGGACGTCGAGATGGAGCGTGCTTCGGTCAGCAGCGGCTCAGGAACCTTGACGGCAGGCGCAGCGGGAGCCGGTGCGATCTGAGGAGCGATCGGGGCCGGGGCCGGAAGGGTGAGGGGCACCGAAGGACGGGAGGCCTCCGTTGCCGTCTCGGACTGCGGGTCGATCTCGTCCAGAACGGGTTCCGAGACGGCGGGGCGCGCAACGGCGTGGAAGGCGCGTAGGAGTTGCGGGCCAACGGAGCCCCAGCCGAGGAGGAGAAGCGGGGCGACCGCGTCGACGGCGGCGCGGCCGTAGTGTCCGGCGACGATCGGTTCTGCGACGTTGAGGGCGAGGGTCAACAGCCCGGAGAAGTGCATAAGGCGGGTGGCAGCCGTCATCTGGTCGGCGGGCAGGCCGCGCAGGGAGAGGTAGCGAAGTGCGACCAGGAGTCCGACCACGGACAGATCCACCATCGGGGCGATGAGCGGTGCGATCGGACCAGGGACGCCGAGGCGCAGGGCGAGGGACCAGACGTTGCCGAAGGAGAAGACGAACGCCAGCGCGGCAATGACGATCATGACGACGGTAATGGTGCGCTGCGTGATCCGGTCTTCTGTCATGAGTGTTTACCTCCTCTCCTGGGGTGTCGGGAACGTGCGAGAGCGGTAGGGCGGGCTGCTCAGACGTCGAGCTTGGTGAGGTCCACGTCCGCCATGCGAAGGCCGAGGAAGGCTTCCAGGAGGACGGAAGGGTCGGCGGTGAGATTGGCCGTCTGTTCGGCGACCTGAGCCGCTTCCGCGTCGAGCACGTAGGGCGTGCGGATGCGGGTGAAGCCGGGTTGCGACTGGTGGTTCATCGAGGCGACGCCGACGTAGGTGGGGTCCTGGAGGTTGATCGGGTTGGCGTCCGGCCATTCCCGGATCTCCTCGCCAAGCGCGGCCACGGATGCTTCGGCGGTCTTCTGAGCGAAGCTCAGACCCACGGGGCACACGTCGCGGATGAAGGTGGGGATCGCGTCGCCGGTGGACTTCTGAGTGGTGAGGATGACGAGCAGCCCCACGGACCGGCCCTTCTTCACCAGGTCCTCTACGAGCCGGGCGTTCTCGGCGGCGAGCGCGGCCAGCTTCTTCGTCTGCTGGTCGCTGCCCTTGTGGTCGCGGAAGTAGGTGTGGGCTTCGTCGATGATCAGCACGATCAGGGGCCAGTGTTCGGATGGGCCGACGTCCCACATGGACTTCACGCCCAACATCTGGCGCACCGAGGCCGACCGGGTGCGACGGAGCTCCACCAGATGCCGGAACAGTTTGTTGGCCTCTTCCAGGTCATCGCCCACGAAGGCGAACATGCGCTGCACCCAGTCCGCGTAATCACCCTCGTACGCAGCCGACACCTTGCCGTCCGCGCAGGCGAACTGCACTGCGGGCGAGGGCGCCCAGTCAGAGAGAAGCCGGTTGATCAGGCTGGTCTTGCCGAAGCCCGGAAGGCCGGCCACGGTCACGCCGGGCACCTGCGTGAGGTTCACGGAGACGGGTTGCGCGTACTCGTCCAGGCCCAGATCCCACCGGGCTGTCTCTTCCGGTGGCTCACCAGTGGGGTGGTGCTCGGTGGGGAACTTCAGCGGGTCCAGTCGCACACCCCGGATGAGGACCTGCCCAGGCTTGTCCTGGGTGACCGCGACCCGTGTGCACCGCCAGGCGTCCGCCAGATGCGGGCCCGCCTTTTGGAATTGCTGGAGCCCGACGCCAGGCAGGCACTGCGCTCGCGCGATCACTCCGTAGGCGTCGTGCTTCACCTTCAGGGTGGGGATAAGGACGCGGGGCTTGATGGGCCTGCCGTTCGTGTTCGCCAGCGACGCCAGCGCGGTTGGGGTCTTGTCCGTGGCCGACAGCTTGAGCATCGGTGCGAGTCGCTTCCAGCCCCACCGCACGCGTATGGCCTGCCATATGGACTGCCGGGTCATGGCGTCGGCGCGAACGTAGCGGGCCACCCACCAGACCGCCCATCCGACGAGCACGGCGAGCACTAGGGCGACGACGAGCGGGACGTGACCGAAGATGCCTTCCGCCGGGGCGTTCGGATCCTTCATGGGCGTATCTCCAACGGGTAGTAGAGGAAGGCCCCGAGGGCCGATTCGAGGGCCGCCCGATCCGCCGAGCAGCCGATGCGGGCGTAGCCGTAGCCGACGAGCACGGCCGCCACCGATTCGGTGAACCGGGCACCCGGCCCGGCGTGAGGCAGCGAGTAGCTGCGCTCAGCGCCGGACCAAAGATGGGTGTTGCTCACGCCGCCTCAGTGGCCGGGGCCACCAGGTCCAGCCGCCCCGCGCGGTAGGCGATGCCGTCCGAGAGCGAGCCGTTGAAGATGCGCGCCCACGGCGTGGCGAACAGCTCCACCGGCATGACCGGGACACCCGGCCGGAGGCCGTTGGGGAGACCGGTCTCCGGAACGGTGATCTTCAGAGCCTCGGCACGGTCCTCCTCCATGAAGAAGAGGGTGATCGTGTAGAGCTTCGCGCCGGTCTCACGGTCGGTGGCGAACTGCGTCTTCTCCTGGTCCGCGTACTTGGGCACAGGCAGGGTGCCGACCATGAACGAGGAGGTGGGGAGCAGTCCAACACGGATACGCGCCATGGGAGTTGGGTCCTTTCGATTGCGCTCCGCCAGGGCAGCGGGGGGCGATCTCTATTGAACATAGCTGACCTAGCAGTGTCAAGTGAATCGGGTGAGCTAGGTATCAGCTGACATAGGCCACCTATGTCAGTGGGGTGTGCTAGGGGTGCTAGAAATCGCTACTCTTGGGCCATGAGCCCCGCGCCAGAGAGCAAGCAGGACCGTCGGCCGCCGTATCAGCACGCTGCCGACGAGCTTCGGCGCGACCTCTTGCAAGGACGGATCAAGCCTGGCGAGCAGATGCCGTCCATTCGCGAGCTACAGGAACGCTTCGGCGTGGCCAACATGACCGCCAGATCCGCGCTCAACGTGCTACGCGACGAGGGCTTGATCTACACGATCCATGGGCGGGGCAGCTTCGTCGCGGACCACAACGCCGGCGGGGAGCTCTCAGCCAACTACACCGCTCCAGCCTGGTACTTGGCGAACAAGAACGAGGGCTCCGACCAGGCAGGGCAGGGGGAGGGAGAGCCCGACGGCGCCGAAACTGTCGATGCTGCCGGGACCACCCTTGCTGAAGTACTCGCCGCACTACGTGACGAGATCCGTGTTCTCAGCGCTGATCATCAGGAGCTGCGGCGCGAGGTCGAGGAACTGAAGGCAGCTCAGCAGCCGAAGCTGTAGTCCTGAACTGGGCCACTTCCTCTCGCAACTCCCTGGTCTCCTTGCTGAGGCGGGTGACCATGGCCCGCATCTCTTCGATCAGTGCGACTACCTGATCCGCGTCCCCGACCTGAATGCTGGTCGACCCCATTTCGTTGTCCGGTGTGTACTCGGTCATCGCTTCCCGCCTGCCGCCGTGCCGCCGTTCCGTGCCGCACTTGCTCGAACCGTCGGGGCTCGCCCACGGCATCCGTGTCTCTCCCCGGTCGATCGACTACTGGCCTGCGGTGCTGTTCAGAGTTTCTTTACTGGATCAAGGCGGCCCGCCTACGGCGGTCCGCGCGCGCTGGCGGCCGGGGGCCGCCGCCGCTCCCTGTCTCCGCCACCGCTGCGCCGGCCCCCGGCCACTCAGTGCGCAGCACCGACGAGGCAGACAGCCAAGCCAGGCAGAGGCTCGCCCAGCCCGAGCACCAGGACCACGACCAGGTCCAGGCCGAGCAAGTACGATCCCGCCGTCCGGATGGCCGCCGTTTCGAAACCGGGAAGCGTGGCTGATGCCGGTACGGGGTTGCTGGAGACATACGTGACGGGTGCTCGTTCGGCGCACGCGCTGCCGTGGCTGACTTTCGGTGGCACAGGTCGAACAGTGCTGCCTATGTGTGGACTTCCACCGCTCTCTCCTCCAACTCGACGACAGACAACAGGGGTTGTAGCCGCACCCGAATCCGAGCACGCCGACCGCCCCGGTACCATCGGCACCGGGGTCCTGATCAGGGCTTCCGCGACCGGACCACCCGGAATGCTGTCGAGGCTGAGGGGTGGTCCGGTCTTTTGCTGTTGTCGTCCGCGTACGTGCGACGCGAGACGGGTTGGGGTTTCGAGGTCAGATCAAGGCCTTGCCCACCTCGTAGATGGTGGGCCGGTCCCCCGGCCCGTGGCTGAGCATCGCGTCGACCAGTTCGCCCAGCTCACCGGGCACCTTCACGCGCCGACGCCGACCGTTGGCTACTGCCTCCCGCTGCACGGGGCGCGGAGCGTCGTCCGGGTACTCGACCGCCCGCCAGCCCGTGGCGGAGATGAGCAGCGAGGCCCCGAGAGCGTAGATATCCGCTTCCTGAGTCGGCTCCGCTTCCCCAGTGTTGAGCACGCTGCGCGCGATCTCCGGCGCCTCGTAGTGGACGAGGCAGCCGCGGAACGGGAAGTCGTACCCCTGGGGCACCTGTCCGCCCCGGGCCAAGGCGAGATCGATGAGGTGCGTCCGTTCCGGCCCGATGATGAAGTGGGCAGGCTGCACATCACCGTGAGCCCAGCCCCGCACGTGGAGATCAGCCAAGGCTTCAACACATCCCAGCGCCACGCTGGTGTGGGCCTTGATGGACGAGCCCGCCTTACGGCATGGCTCCCACAGCCTGTAAAGGTCTGGCCCTTCGTGCCACGGCTGAAAGTTCCACCAGCCGTGCTCCCATTCGCCGTACGCGACTTGGTCGACGCCGAGGCGATGCAGGACCGCACCCTCGCGTGCGGGCGCGAGCGCTGTCCAGGGCTGGGCAGGCCACTCGGCCGTGGCCTCGATCGGATATCCGAGCTTCACAGCGAAGTGGCCCCGATGGCTCTCCACCTCCCAGACCGCGGAGCCGCGACGATTGATGACCAGTTGCTGCGACGTGGGCATGAGCGCGTCGAGCACCACGATCGGCAGTTCAGAGGTTGGGCCGGACAAGATCTCTTCTCCCTCCGAGCGAACGCGGCCGACCACGAGTCGAGGCCGGCCGCGTCGCTTTTGTCGTGAGCTACGCCTGACCGTACGGTCGACCACAGTCCGAGTCGCACTGCGCCAGGTTCGTGCCGTCCACGGTCCACAGGTCATCGAAGACCACGAACCCGGCCGCCTTCATGGCGCGAGCAGAGGCAGCGACCTTCTCCAAGTCGCGGCCCCCTCCACCGGGCATCGGGTTGTGGTGCAGGAACCGGCCCGCGTGCCGCGCGCACAGCTCGGCGTACTCCTTCGTGTGCAGGATGAGCGCGTGGAGCCCGAGGTCGACGTCGTCGGACGGGACCATGGGAACGGTGGCTGTGGCCGCCGTGACCAGGAAGGCGACCGCCTGGTCCGCGATCCGCTCAGCGCGCTCGGGGGACTGCCCGTCGTGGACCGCCACGAAGCGGGCCAGGCTCTCGAACAGCACTTCACCAGCTGCCGTGCGACCGGTCTTCTGATCGTTCGCTGTTGCCGTCATGTGCAATCTCCTCAGGTGAGGTGGTGCGAGGCATGTACAACCCGTCCCGATCGGCGAGCTCGGCTCAGAGACGATCGGGAAGCGGGCTTGGAGGCCGGCCCCGGACGGGGACGGGGGAGCCGGGCGGTCGGCACCCGTCCGGGGCGGCCGGTCTACTGGCTGGTCCCGAGGGCCATGCCGATCACCAGACCGCATGAACCGCTGATGCAGATGATGAAGAGGACCCCGGCATACCGGCCGATGGCGCGCATCACAGCCCGGCCCCACTGTTGCCGTTCCTCGCGCCCAGACGCTCGCTCAACTCTTCCCGAGCGCTGAGTGCGACGACGCCACCCGGCATGGCATCCCACTCCCGGCCGCCACGGATTGGCCGCATCTGCACGCGACCGCCGATCTCCCCCATGACGACGCCGATGCGTCCGCTGGCACTGTCCTTCGCCAGTTCGCCGATGCCTGGCCTGGTCTGCTGGTTGCTCGCCATGCCAACGAGCTTCCTGCTGACCACCAGGACGCCGGAACCATGGGCAAACCCCACTTCGGGACGTCCCGCGTCGGGTAGAACGTCCCTAGTGCCGTCCCCGGTTGGTAGGAGAGATTGAAATGGCAAACGAGAGATTACGTGCGGCCATGGCGGCCGGCGGCTGGACGTACAACGCCCTCGCGGACAAGGTCGAAGTCGACCCCAAGTCCGTCGAACGATGGGTCAACCTGGGGCGTACGCCGCGCCGAGCCACGGCCATGTTGGCAGCAGAAACGCTAGGAGAAGACGTGCACGCTCTATGGCCATCGCTCAGGCAGGCACGCCCCGCCCGCGCCGTCAGCCCGGAACTTGTGGCCCTCTACGACCAGCGGGCGGACATCCCCGTCTCCACCTTCGTGGACATGCTGACCCAGGCGCGCGAACAGATCGACGTCTTGGTGTACGCCGCCGTCTTCCTGCACGAGGCGTACCCGAGACTCAACGAGCTCTTGAAGGAGCGAGCAGCCGAGGGCTGTACAGTCCGGATCGCAGTCGGCGACGCGGACAGCTCCAACGTTCAACAGCGCGGCGAAGAGGAGAAGTTCGGCCACGGGATCCAGTCCCGTTGCCGCCTCGCGCTGATGCACTATCGCCCCCTGATGGGGGTACCGGGCATCGAGGTACGGACGCACGCCACGACGCTCTACAACTCGATCTACCGGGCCGATGATCAGGCACTGGTCAACGCCCATGTCTGGGGCGTGAACGCCTATAGCGCCCCTGTCTGGCACCTGCGCAGAAATGGAGAAGGCGGCATGTTCGACACCTACGCCGACAGCTTCGGCGCAGTGTGGGCGACCGCGACGCCAGTACGAGAGAAGTGATCATGGCACGCACCGAGTACTACGACGACCCAGATGCCCCCAAGCCGAACAGTCTGGTCGTCGCCGCGTCCGCGGTGGTCACTGACGACGAGGGACGCATCCTCCTACAGCGCCGGCGGGACAACGACCTCTGGGCGTTGCCCGGCGGCGGCATGGAAATGACCGACTCCCTGCCGGGCACTGCCGTCCGCGAGGTGAAGGAGGAGACGGGCCTGGACGTGGAGATCACCGGGCTCGTAGGGACGTACACCGACCCGCGCCATGTCATCGCCTATACGGATGGCGAGGTGCGTCGGCAGTTCAACGTCTGCTTCACGGCGAGGGTGGTCGGTGGCCGACTGGCCATTTCGGACGAGTCAACTGAGCTGCGGTTCGTCCAGACGGGGGAGATTGATCAGTTGCCAATGCACCACACACAGCGACTCCGGGTCCGTCACTTCTTGGAGCACCGTCAGCGTCCCTATCTCGGCTGACCCCGAAGGTGCACGTCTAACGCTCGCTGTGTCTGCCACCTCTCAGGGCAACGGGACCCGGGCTGCCATCGGTCAGCCCCTTGTCGTACGTCGGCCGCCTGTGCGGGCAGTGACCGAGAAGCTCCCCATCTGTTCCGGTAGGGGGTAGTTGCTGAAGCGACGATACCCAGGCATTCCTATGCTGCGCTGCGTAAGCTGGATCACCAATCAGTGAGGCGCGTGCGCGGGGATGGGGCAGCATGGACGATCGGCTTCGCGACTTTGCTAAGGCCTCACCCAACTTCGGGGTGCTGTATCAGCACCAGCCGCTGCTCTCCCTGTACGGGGCTTCCGCCGAAGCGACCGTGTTCACGAACCCCAATTCCTCCCTGGTCCAGGCGGGCCAGTTTGGCGAGGTCCTCGCCGAGGAACTGGTCGCCCGTATCGGGATGCGGATCGAGGGCGATCGGCAGATCGACCGGCTGACCGCTCTGACCAGGGCCGGAGTGCTTGTACCGGAGATCCGCGACGACTTCGATCGGCTGCGCCGCGACCGGAACAAGGCCGCCCACAGCCACCTCTTCGACACGGCGCGGGCTCTGGCCGCCGTTCGGATCTGCTACCGGCTCGGTCTCTGGTTCCACGATGCGATCGATGGCCGGCGGACCGTCGCCGAGTTCGTGCCGCCCACGGACCCCGGTGACAGCGCTCAGATCACGGACCCGGCCGAATTGGCCGAGCTGCGCGAGGCACTCGACGGCCACCGTCAGGCGCTCACTCAGGCCCGCACGAGGCTCGCCGAGGCCGACGACACGTTGGAGGCCGAGCGCAGGGCGCGGGCCGAGGCCGAAAAACTCATCGCCAGCGCCGACGCGAACAAGACCGAACTGCTTTCCAGAGTGGAGCAGTTGAGCGGCCAGATCGAAGAGCTGCGCGCCGCCCAGCAGGCGAAGTACGAGGCCGCCCGGAGGCAGCCGCGTCAGGTCGACGCCAAGCGACGCGAGGCGATCATCCACCGTGCGCAGCGGCCCGCCGCGCTCAACGAGGTGCAGGCTCGCGAGGCCATCGACGAGATGCTGCACGCAGCGGGATGGGTCGTCCAGGACCGCGACCAGATCAACCCGGGAGAGAACCAGGGCGTGGCAGTACGGGAGTTCACGCTGGCCACCGGCCGCGCGGACTACGTCATGTATGTCGACGGCAGGATTGTCGGTGTGATCGAGGCCAAGCGGGAGGGCGACCACCTCTCTAGCGCCGTGGAGCAGAACGATCGGTACGCGGCCGGTGTCCTTAAGGAGCACCGGCTCGCCGTCTGGCGGGCGGCGGAGCCGTTCGCGTTCCGCTACGCGACGACCGGCACCGAGACCTATTTCATCAACCGCCTCGACCCCGACGCCCGCTCCCGAGAGGTGTTCTCCTTTCACCGCCCCGCGACGGTGGCGGCCTGGATGCGTCGCGCTGATGAGGCACCGGCTGTCCCGACGTTCCGGGCCGCCATGCGCCGACTGCCCGTGCTGGAACCGAACGGGTTGCGGCTTGCCCAGATCGACGCCATCAGCGGCCTGGAGAAGTCCCTGGCAGAGGACCGGTCGCGGGCCCTGATCCAGATGGCGACGGGCGCGGGCAAGACCTTCACCGCCGTGGCGCAGACCTACCGGCTGCTCAAGCACGCCAAGGCGCGTCGGGTTCTGTTCCTCGTCGACCGCAACAACCTGGGCAAGCAGGCCTATGACGAGTTCCGCAAGTTCACGACACCGGACGACGGCCGCAAGCTGTCCGACATCTACAACGTCGACCGGCTCGGGGCGGCGGGCCTTCAGGACACCTCGTCGGTGGTCATCTGCACGATCCAGAAGATGTACTCGCTGCTGCGTGGGGAGACCCTCGTCGATGACGAGCCTGCGGACGAGGCCTCTGACAGTACGGCGTACGAGGACACGTACGCGACGGACCAGCCCATCGAGGTCTCCTACAACCCGAAGGTCCCGATCGAGTCCTTCGACCTGATCATCGTGGACGAGTGCCACCGCTCGATCTACGGCCTGTGGCGGGGCGTGCTGGAGTACTTCGACGCACACCTGGTCGGCCTGACCGCCACCCCCACCCTCCAGACTCTCGGCTTCTTCGGCCGTAACCTGGTCTCCGAGTACACCTATCCGCAGGCCGTCGCGGACGGGGTGAACGTCGACTTCGACGTCGTGCGGATGCGCACCGACCTGCGCGAGAAGGGTGCCGCGACCATCGAGTCGGGCACGACGGTGCGAGTCAAGGACCGCAAGACGCGACGGCAGCGCTACCAGGAACTGGACGACGACTTCACCTACACGACCGGGCAGATCGGCCGCTCGGTGGTGACGGTGGATGAGATCCGGGCGGTGCTCACCGCGTACCGGGATAACTGGCGGCGTTGGTTCCCCGGCCGTACCGAGCTTCCGAAGACCCTGATCTTCGCGGTCGGCGAAGACCATGCGGAAGATGTCCTCGCCCAGGTTAAAGAGGTCTTCGGGCGCGGCGACGACTTCGCGAAGAAGATCACGTACAAGAGCCGCCAGGCCGGCGAGGATCCGGACGAGTTGATCCGAGCGCTGCGGACCTCGCCTCAGATGCGGGTTGCCGTCACCGTCGACATGATCGCGACCGGTACGGACGTGAAGGCCCTGGAGTGCGTGATCTTCCTGCGAGAGGTGCGCAGCGCCGTCCTCTTCGAGCAGATGAAGGGCCGCGGCGCTCGCACCATCGACGCGACAGAGCTCCAGGAGGTCACACCGGATGCGGACGCCACGGTCCGCAAGGACCGGTTTGTGCTCGTTGACGCGGTCGGGGTGACGGACTCCCCGCTGGTGGATGCCAAGCCGTTGGTGCCTGCGGGCGAGCGGCAGGTCTCACTGGCCAAGCTGCTGGACAAGGCAGGCACGAAGTCGATCAGCGCGAGCGAGGCCGAGATCCTTGCGGGACGGCTGGCGCGGCTCAACCAGCAGTTGACGGAGGAGGAGCGCGAGCAGCTCACGCGCGCCTCGGGCGGGCGTACTTTGTCCGAGATCGCGGGCGCCATCGTGAAGGCGGTGGACCCAGACCGGCAGGAACGGGCCCTGGAACAGGGCGGCCAGGCGGAGGCCAGGAGGATTGTGGAGGACGCGATCGCTCCGCTGACGGAGTACCCCGATCTTCGGCGGCACATCATCGAGATCCGGCGGGACAAGGATTACCTCTTCGACGAGTTCACGGCCGTCGAGGTAACGGACGTCGACGAGATCCCGCGCGAGGAGCGGGCCCGGGAGCAGGTCAGCCGATGGAGCCAGCTCCTTAAGGACGAGCGCGACCGTATCGCGGCGGTCAGTATCGCCCTGACGAGCCCCCGATCGGTTTCACCTGCGGAGACGTACGCCGCCTTGAAGGAACTGGCCCTGGAGATCCGCCGCCCGCAGTTCGCCTGGACGCCGCAGGCCCTGTGGACGTATTACGAGGATTTGGGCGCTGCGGTCCACTCCGACGGTGGCCGGGAGGCGGGAGTCCCTGATTTGATCTCGCTCATTCGGTACGAGCTCGGGGTGGACGAGGAGCTGCGTCCATACCGTGAGACGGTGGAAGAGCGCTTCGAGGGGTGGCTGCTCAAGCAGCAGCAGGCGGGGGCGGACCTCTCCGAGGAGCAGCTGTGGTGGCTGCGGTCCATACGGGACGTGGTGGCGAGCGACGTCGGGATCAGTACGGCGGAGTTCAACGCCGAGCCTTTCAAGGGAAAGGGTGGCGGGCGGGGGTTCGCGCACGCGTTTCCGGGGCGGGATGTACGGTCGTTGTTGAGTGAGTTGAATCGAGAGTTGGCTTGAGCGGGTTGAGTAACGTGGAACTTCCAGCGGGCTGGGCAGTAGCCGAACTCGGGGATTTGCTTCGCGAACCACTGCGAAACGGCCACTCGGCACGCGCCACGAAAGAAGCCAATGGGATTCGAACCCTGAGTCTAACTGCTGTCACCCTGAACGACTTCAGTGACAAGAACACAAAGATCACTTCGGCGGAACCAGGGCGTGTTGAAGGCCTCTGGCTGGAACCCGGAGACATTCTCATTCAGCGGTCCAACACGCCTGAACTTGTGGGGACCTCGGCCCTGTATAAGGGGCCGCGAAAATGGGCGATCTATCCGGATCTTCTAATTCGCGTGAGGGTTAATTCCTGCATCCTCCCCGAATTTGCAGCCCTCATGCTACGCAGTAAAGGTATTCGCGACTACTTTAGGTCGAATGCGAAAGGGTTGGCGGGGTCGATGCCCAAGATCGACCAGTCGACGATCGCGGGTGTCAGAATGCCGGTGCCGCCGCTTGCGGAGCAGCGTCGCATCGTCGAGGCCCTCGAAGATCACCTTTCCCGCCTTGACGCGGCAGGGCGGGATCTGGAGACCGCACGGAAGAAGATCGGATCGTTTCGTAAGTCCATCTTCCTGTCGCTGGTACCTGAATCCGTTCCCGCTTCGTGGGAGATGAGCACGGTCGGGGACGCGGGCACGGTCGGGCTCGGGCGGCAGCGCCACCCCGATTGGCATTACGGCCCGGAGATGCACCCTTACTTGAGGGTGGCCAATGTCTTCGAGGATCGCATCGATACTTCGGATGTCATGGAGATGGATTTCTCAGGAGTCTTCGACAGATATCGTCTTGAGATTGGTGACGTTCTCCTCAACGAGGGACAGAGCCCACACCTAGTGGGGAGGCCGGCGCTCTACCGAGGAACCCCGCCAAATGTGGCCTTCACCAACAGTCTTCTGCGGTTCCAGGCGCGCCCCGATGTGCTGCCAGAATGGGCCCTGTTGGTTTTCCGTCGTCATCTTCATGCTCGACGATTCATGCGTGAAGTGCGCATTACTACCAATATCGCCCACCTTTCGGCAAAGCGCTTGAAGCCTATCGAGTTTCCCATTCCTCCTCTTGAGGAACAGAAGCGGCGAGTGCAGGCCTGTGACGAATCGATGAGCTACGCCGATGCGATGGAGCGCGCTTTGAAGCGCAGCCTCGTACGTGCAAATCACCTCCGGAGTGCGGTATTGGAGCGCGCATTCACGGGCCACCTCATTCCTCAGGATCCCGCCGACGAGCCTGCCTCCGTCCTCCTTGACCACATCCGCTCCGAGCGCGAGGCCCAGGGCGACAAGACCAAGCCAACCGTCCGGCGTCCCCGGAAAACAGTCACCGCAGGTTCGCCGCCCCCGCCCCCCACCCCATCCCCTAATAACGCTGTTCAGCAGGAGCTTCCGCTGTGAACCCCGCACCCCCCGCTCTGGCGCACACGCAGACCAATACCTTGGTCGCCAAGCTCTGGAACTATTGCAATGTCCTCCGGGACAACGGCCTGTCCACCATCGAGTACGTAGAGCAGCTCTCGTACCTGCTGTTCCTGAAGATGGCCGACGAGATCGCCACCGACCCCTTCACCGAGGATGAGGCCAAGGCCGTCGTACCCGCCAAGTACGACTGGCAGGCCCTCGCTCGCCTCAAGGGAATCGACCTCGAAGTGCACTACCGCAAAACTCTCGAAGCGCTCGCCAAGAACCCCGGCACCACCCTCGGCACAATCTTCGCGAAGTCCCAGAACAGGATTACCGAGCCCGCTCTGCTCGAAAAGCTGGTCGTCGAACTGATTGGCAAGGAGGACTGGACGATCCAGGGGACGGACCTCAAGGGCGATGCCTACGAGGGGCTGCTTGCCAAGGGCGCAGAGGACACAAAGACGGGCGCCGGCCAGTACTTCACCCCCCGCGCGCTCATCGACGCCATGGTCGACGTGATGCAGCCGAGGCCCGAGGACACGATCACCGACCCCGCCTGCGGTACCGGCGGCTTTCTTATTGCCGCGCACAGCTACATCCGTAAGCACCACATGCAGCACCTGTCGCGGGAACAGCGTCTCGCGCTCGGGTCCGGCAAGATCTGGGGCAACGAGCTGGTCACCGGCACTGCCCGTCTGGCCGCGATGAACATGCTGCTGCACGGCATCGGTGACGCTGACGGCGAGTCGCTCATCACCGTGGGTGACGCGCTTGCCGACAAGCCTGAGCGCCACGCGTCGCTCATCCTCGCCAATCCGCCCTTTGGCAAGAAGTCCGCGATCACGATCGTCGGCACTGACGGCAAGGCCGAAAAGGAAGACATCTCGTACGAGCGGGACGACTTCCGCGCCACTACCACTAACAAGCAGCTCAACTTCCTGCAGCACATCATGTCGCAGCTGGAGATGAACGGCCGCGCGGCTGTCGTCCTGCCGGACAACGTGCTTTTCGAAGGCGGCGCGGGCGAGAAGGTACGCCGTCGCCTGCTGGAAGAGTTCGATCTGCACACGGTCCTCCGCCTGCCGACCGGCATCTTCTACGCGGGCGGCGTCAAGGCCAACGTCCTGTTCTTCGAGAAGAAGCCGCCCCGCAGTGGGGGCGCCCACAACACCTCAAAGCTCTGGGTCTACGACTTCCGCACCGCCAAGCACTTCACCCTCAAGCAACACCCGCTGACCCGCGCGGCTCTGGACGAGTTCGTCGAGGCGTACCTGCCCGGCAAGCCGCGCAGCGAACGGGTTGAGTCCGAGCGCTTCAAGTCCTTCGACTACGCCGAGCTCATTGCCCGCGACAAGGTGAATCTGGACATCACCTGGATGAAGGACCCGGCACTCGACGACGCCGACAGTCTTCTGCCGCCCGAGGTGATCGCCCAGGAGATCGTCGAGGATTTGCAGGCCGCGCTGAGTGAGTTCGCGGCTATTGCGGAGGCCCTCGGTGGTGAGGTCTCAGCCGACACCGACGCAATTGAGCCAACTGAGACTGGCTGATCCACAACCGGGTTGCCCCACCCCCGTCACGCCGGAATCCTGAGTTCCCAGACCAGCGAGACGGGGGAGTTTCATGCCGGCCGCACAGCCGCAGACACGCGAGTTCCGGGCGTTCCTGACCAACCTCGAGTACGCCCGGAAGATGATCATGGCGGGTCAGAGCCTGGCTGCCTTCCAGTCCCCGGTTATAGACATCGGTGATTTCTACCGAGCCGCTTGGGTGCAGGCCGTCAGCGCCATCGACCACTGGTTCCACGAGGAGCTGTACCGGCGCGTCGCCGAGTTGGCCGCCGCGGACAGCCCCGGAATGCCCTACCAGCTGACGAAGTTCGAGCTGCCCCTGGTCAAGGTGGAGGAAGTCCGGCGCGGTACGACGACGCTCGCTGATGCCGTCTCCGAGCATGTCAAGGCGAAGTGGGGCAACGCGGCACTGCAGAACCCTCGCAAGATCAGCGAGGCACTGAAGCTGGTGACGGAAGAGGACATCTGGGCCAAGGCTGCCGTCCAGCTCAACGAGTGGAACCACGGCCGTACGTCGATGAACGCGCAGATGCTGAAGCAGAAGTACAACTCGATCACCGATCGCCGCAACAGGATCGCCCACGACGCGGACCTGCTGGACGGCGACCTCAAGCGTCGTCGCCCCATCTCCGACGCTGACGTGACTGACGCAATCGACTGGATCGAGCGAATCGCCCTCGCCATTGCCACCGTGATGGGATGAGGCGACCTCTCAGGCACCGTCATCGCGGCTACGCCATCGTTCGAAGTTGACGGCAGCCCTGACGGCAACGACGGCACACAGACGCGCATGATCGCCATCCTGAGCAATTGCAGCAGAAGGCCGCAGGCACTCTACGTCATGTGCTGCCCGATCCTACGGATCAGAAGGTTGCAGGTTCGAATCCTGCCGAGTGCACATAGCTCAAAGGCCCCGCCGGTCGAACCGGCGGGGCCTTTGACATCTGCGGGTGACATCAACGCACCCAGGGAACGCTCAGCGCTTGTGTCTGACTCCGAGCGCATGGGGCCATCCCTGAACAGGGGCAGGCCCCGGATTGCCGGCTCAGCCGCCCAGGATGCCGTCGGGCAGGATCGAGCTGACCGTGCCCGAGGGATTGGCCAGGAGCTGGTTCACGACTCCCGAGGCATTGGTCAGGAGCTGGTTCACGACTCCCGAGGCATTGCTGAGGGGAGCCGGGACCACCGCAAGGGGGTCCGGAGTGTCGGCGGCTTGAGCGCTGACGACGCCCAGGGTGAGGAGTCCCGCGGTGACCGCGACGACTGTTGTTGTGCGTACCGCGGTCCGCCAAACGGTGGTGGGGGTGGTCATCTGTCTGGTCATCTGTCCTCCACGTTGTTGCGGTTCACGGGCGGAGCGTCTCCGCCCGCTTGATCAACCCGACAACGGCGCGGCGCGCCAAGGGTTACTCCGGACCCCGATCCGCGCGGCTGAACAGCCCCGCCTCGTGGGTTCGTGATGCGGGGCCGGCGCCCGGCTCTTGCGTTTTGCGGGCGCACGGCAGAAGTACGGCAACGGGCCGCGGCAATGGGCCGCGGAAATGGGCCGAGGGCCGTGTGCCACCGGGCTCGTGGTTAGGGTGTCCCCGCATGTCGCACGTCGACCGGGGGGTCGAGAGATCGGTGCGACACCGGGGAGGGACGGTCATGAAGGTCAAGGTCGCAAGAGCGGCGCTCACCGGGGTGGTGCTGGCCGCGCTGGTGGGATGCGGGGCCGGAAACGGGGACTCTCGGACGAGGGAGCGCGAGACGACTCCCTCTTCTCCGGTGCCGCCCTCTGCGGCGGGGCGTCTCTCCTCCGCGGATCTGCAGAGCCGGTGGTGGACCTGGGCGGCGTCGGAACCCGAGCGGACGAATCCCGTCGCCGATCAGGACGGGAGTTCGTGCGGGCGCAACCAGGCGCGGGACGTGTGGTTCCTGGCCGGCTCTTTCGGCGGTCGGGTCAAGCGGACGTGCAGTGTCCCCGGCGGAGTGCCGCTCGCTTTCCCCCTCGTGAACTTCATAGGTGAGCCCTCGGACTGCGCGGGCTTCATGGAGGTCGCCAAGGGGTCCGCGGTGCTGGACGGCGAGAAGGCCGAGACGGAGGAACACCGAGGGACGTCGGTCTCCGTGCGGGGCGCCGCCGACAACCCCGTCACCGGATCCGGGGGAAGCTTCACCGCCACCGGATGCGGCCTGTGGGTCCAGCTGGAGCCACTGGAACCCGGGCCGCACACGCTGACGATCCGCGGCGAGTCCGCCGACTTCTCCGTCGGGGTGGACTATTCCCTCGACGTCACGAGCCCTTAGTCAAGGGCGGCCCACGAGGGCCGGTTGCTCCCCGGGAGCAACTCCGTTCGGGGCCGTGGCGGGGCGGAGCGCTCCGCCGACCGCGCTCGGTGCTCGCGGCACCGTGGCTGTTCCCACTGGGCAGGGGCTTTTGTCAGTGGGGCGTTCTAGTGTCGTTGTGTGCGGCAGGCGTGGACGTGTTCGGGGTTGCGGTGGTCGGGGGACGGGCCCGTGCTCGTGTGGGGCGGGGGGCGGCGGAGTCCGCTGGCACGGGGGAAGCGGGTGGCGTTCGGCGTGGTGGCCGGGGGTGTGCGGACGTGCGTCGGGGCGCGGGGCAACGCGTGTCCCGTGCGGGCCGTCGTGTCGCCGCGCGGTACGGGCGCGCGGTGTGAGGAGTGCGCGCGCCTCGACCGGGCGCACTCCGTGGCCGCCGACACGATGGCTGACGATCCGCGGCCGTACCACGTGTATCTCGCGTGGTTCGGGCCCGGCATGGTGAAGGTGGGGATCACGGGGGTCGAGCGGGGTTCCGCCCGCCTCCTGGAGCAGGGTGCCGTCACCTTCAGCTGGCTGGGGCAGGGGCCGTTGATGGCGGCCCGCAGGACCGAGGAGCTGTTGCGGGCCGCGCTCAAGGTGCCGGACCGGATTCCGTACGCCGACAAGCGGGTGGTGCGGGCGGAGCTGCCGGGGCCCGCGGAGCGCATCGCCGAGATCCGGGACCTGCACGCGCTCGCCGGACGGCTCCACGGCTGGCCGGAGTCGCTGCGGCGCGAGCCCTTCGCACCCGTCGACCACACGGACGTGTTCGGGCTCGCCGGACTCCCGCCCGCGCAGGGAGTCGTGAGCGAACTGGTCGCGGGAGGGGTGATCGACGGCGAGCTGTGCGGTGCCGCGGGTCCTGATCTCCATCTCGCCACCGGGCGGGGAGTCGTCGTTCTCGACACACGGTTGATGACGGGGTGGGATCTGACCGGCGTCGGGGGCGGCGGCAGGGACGGCCACAGGGACGGGGACGGGGACGGGGACTTCGGGGTCCCCTTTCCTGTGCGGGAGTTGAGGGTCGAGGACCTCGGTGTTCAGGACGGGCTCTTCTGAGCGGGCCGCGTGAGGGGCCGGGGTGCGGGGTGGAATGGTCAAGACTTGGATCCCTTTGGGATCCCGTTCGGAAAGGTGCTGGACGACCCTGGACGCCCGGACGGAGAGTGGCGGACATGAGCGATCACGATCACGCGCCTGTCGCAGCCCACGAGCCGCCCTACTACGTCGCCGTGTTCACCTCCGTACGGAGGGAGGACGACGCCGGGTACGGGGAGACCGCCGAGCGGATGGAGGAACTGGTGCAGCAGATCCCGGGCTACCTGGGAATGGACTACGCGCGGACGCCGGGCGGACTGGCCATCAGCGTCGGGTACTTCCGGGACGAGGACGCCATCAAGCAGTGGAGTGCGCACGCCGAGCACCTGGCGGCACAGCGGCGCGGCCGGGACGAGTGGTACGAGCGGTACACCCTGCACGTCGCCAAGGTCGAGCGGAGCCATGGGTTCGAGCGTGCCCGCGGCTGAGCGGGAGGGCGCGGCCGGCGTCGAGAAGGTGCCGGGCGAAGGGCCCAGGGAGGAGCTGGGCGAGGTGCCCAGGGAGGTGCAGGGCGAGGAACCCCTGCTGACTCCGGGCGAGGCGTCGGAGGTGCGGGGGTTCTGGGAGGGGCTCGGGCTGCCCGGACTCGTCGACGTCCACACGCACTTCATGCCCGAGCGGGTGCTGCGCAAGGTCTGGGACTACTTCGACGGGCTCGGTGAGCTCACCGGCGGCGTCGAGTGGCCGATCACCTATCGCGCGGACGAGGACGAACGGCTCGCGCTGATCCGGGAGTTCGGGGTACGCGCCTTCACGGCGATGGTGTACCCGCACAAGGCGGGCATGGCCGAGTGGCTCAACTCCTGGGCCGTCGACTTCGCCCGCCGGACCCCGGACTGCCTGCACACCTCCACCCTGTTCCCCGAGCCGGGCGTCGAGCGGTACGTGCGCGAGGCGGTGGAGGCGGGTGCGCGCGTCTTCAAGGCGCATGTGCAGGTGGGGGCGTACGACCCGGGGGACGAACTCCTCGACCCCGCCTGGGGATTGCTCGCCGAGGCGGGTGTTCCCGTCGTGATCCACTGCGGATCGGGGCCCTCGCCCGGCAAGCACACCGGACCGGGACCGGTCGCGGCGGTCCTCGGCCGGCATCCCCGGCTGCGACTCGTCTTCGCGCATATGGGGATGCCCGAGTACGCGGACTTCCTCGGCCTCGCCGAGCGGTACGACGAGGTGCGGCTCGACACGACCATGGCGTTCACGGACTTCAGCGAGCGGCTCGCGCCGTTTCCGCCGGAGCTGCTGCCCCGGCTCGCCGACCTCGGGGACCGGGTGCTCCTCGGCACCGACTTCCCGAACATCCCGTACCCGTACGTCCACCAGCTGCGCGCGCTGGAACGGCTCGGGCTGGGGGACGACTGGCTGCGGGCGGTCTGCCACGAGAACGGCGCACGCCTCTTCGGCCTCGGCTGAGGGCGGGGGCGGGGCCCTGGACCAGGGCCCCGCCGGGAACCGCGTGATCTTCCCAGGAGTTTCCTGAGAGGCACCTGTGCGTTTCTCAGGGAAATCACAGGTTGCCGAAAGGATGCTCTCAGCGGCGCCCACCAAGGTGTCCGCTATGACCACGACCTCGCCCCAGGGGCGCACCGAACTGCTGAGGCCGGACGGGAGCCCCGTCCGGGTGCTTGTGGTGGACGACGAGCTGTCGATCACCGAGCTGCTGTCCATGGCCCTTCGCTACGAGGGCTGGCAGATCCGCAGCGCGGGTGACGGGACGGGTGCGGTGCAGACCGCGCGCGAGTTCCGGCCCGACGCCGTCGTCCTCGACATGATGCTGCCGGACATGGACGGGCTGACGGTGCTCGGCCGGCTCCGCCGGGAGCTGCCCGATGTCCCGGTGCTGTTCCTGACGGCGAAGGACGCGGTCGAGGACCGGATCGCGGGGCTCACGGCCGGTGGCGACGACTACGTCACCAAGCCGTTCAGCCTGGAGGAGGTCGTGGCCCGGCTGCGCGGTCTCATCCGGCGTTCGGGCGCCGCCGACCGGCGGTCCGAGTCCGTGCTCGTCGTCGGGGACCTCACCCTCGACGAGGACAGTCACGAGGTGTCGCGGGGCGGTGACAACATCCACCTGACCGCGACGGAGTTCGAGCTGCTGCGCTTCCTGATGCGCAATCCGCGCCGGGTGCTGAGCAAGGCGCAGATACTCGACCGTGTGTGGTCGTACGACTTCGGTGGGCAGGCCAATGTGGTCGAGCTCTACATCTCGTATTTGCGCCGCAAGATCGACGCCGGGCGCGAGCCGATGATCCACACCCGGCGTGGGGCCGGATATCTGATCAAGCCCGCCGTGTCATGAGCGGACGACGACGGCCGCGAGCGCAGAAGAGGCGAGGACGACAGCCGCGCACCCTGCGGGCGCGGCTCGTCGTCTCGGCGGTCGCGCTCATCGCCGTGGTCTGCGCCGTGATCGGCACGGTGACGACCATCGCGCTGGACCAGCATCTGTACCACCAGCTGGAATCGCAGGTCACCGACGCCGGCCAGCGGCTCTCGGGTCCCCCCGCGAGCCTGCGGGGCGCGAACCCCGGCGACGGAAGTCAGGATCCGGTCAAGCCGAACGGCGACGGGGCGCCGGCCTCCGACGAGGGTCTCTCCAGTGAGGACAGGCTCGAGAAGTTCGTCACCATGGGCGGGCAGCAGACGAAGACCATAGCGGCCGAACTCGGCAGCGACGGTGGAGTCGACAACGCGGTCGTCGCCGCGGAGCAGTCCAGCAGCAGCGCCGGCTTCCAGCGGATGAAGGCCGTTTCGCTCACCGCCGGACAGAAGGCCGTGCTCGCCGCCGTCGCCAGGGACGGCGAGCCCCACACCGTGGACATCCCGGGCCTGGGCGAGTACTACGTCATGTACGTGACCGGCGCTCACGGCAGCTACTACGTCGCCCTGCCCACCGAGTCCGTCAGCAACACCATCGACACCCTCATCCTCGTCGAGGTGAGTGTCACCGGCGCCGGTCTCATCGCCGCCGGAATCGCGGGCAGTGTGCTCGTCAGCCTGGCCCTGCGCCCCCTGCGCAAGGTCGCCGCGACCGCCACCCGCGTCTCCGAACTCCCCCTGCACACCGGCGAGGTCACTCTCTACGAGCGTGTCCCGGAGTCCGAGTCCGATCCGCACACCGAGGTCGGGCAGGTCGGGGCGGCCCTCAACCGCATGCTCGACCACATCCACGGCGCGCTGCAGGCACGGCAGCAGAGCGAGATGCGCGTACGGCAGTTCGTCGCGGACGCCAGCCATGAGCTGCGGACGCCGCTGGCCTCCATCCGCGGGTACGCCGAGCTGACCAGACGCGGCAGAGAAGAGACCGGTCCCGACACCCGGCACGCGCTCGGGCGGATCGAGTCCGAGGCCAGCCGGATGACGGGGCTGGTGGAGGACCTGCTGCTGCTCGCGCGGCTCGACGCCGGGCGGCCGTTGCAGCACGAGCAGACCGACCTCGTACCCCTGGTGATCGATGCCGTCAGTGACGCGCGGGCCGCCGGGCGGGAGCACAACTGGCGGCTCGAACTGCCAGAGGAGCCCGCGCTGGTGTCGGCGGACGCCGCCCGCCTGCAGCAGGTCATGGTCAATCTCTTCGCGAACGCGCGCACCCACACCCCACCGGGGACGACCGTCACCGCGCGGGTGCACCGGCACGGGCCGTGGCTGTGCGTGGACGTCCAGGACGACGGACCCGGTATTCCGGCCGATCTGCTGCCGCGCGTCTTCGAGCGGTTCGCGCGAGGCGACTCGTCGCGTTCCCGTTCCTCCGGTTCGACCGGTCTCGGGCTCGCCATCGTGCAGGCCGTCGCGGCCGCGCACGGGGGTGCGGTGACCGTGGACAGCGTGCCCGGCAGGACCGTGTTCACGCTGCATCTGCCCGCGCTCGCCCTGGAAACATCCTGGCAACCGCACTCACAGGTACAGCACAGCGCCACCACATGGGTGCAACAGGGGGCTTGACGAGAGTCGTTCCCATGCGAACCGACTCTTCTCCCGGCAACCTGCCGGCGCGGGAGCACCTCCCGGCCGGAGACGCCGGTACGCCTGTCCTGGACGTAGTGATCCCCGTCTACAACGAGGAGAAGGACCTCCAGCCATGTGTGCTCAGACTCCACGAGCACCTCAAGCGCACGTTCCCGTACGCGTTCCGCATCACGGTGGCGGACAACGCGTCGACGGACACCACCCCTCAGGTGGCGGCGCGGCTGGCGGCACAGATCCCGGAGGTCACGTCCTTCCGGCTGGAGCAGAAAGGCCGCGGCCGGGCGCTGCGGACCGTGTGGTCGGCGTCCGACGCGCCGGTCCTCGCGTACATGGACGTGGACCTGTCCACCGATCTGAACGCGCTGCTGCCGCTGGTGGCTCCGCTGATCTCCGGTCACTCGGACCTCGCGATCGGCTCGCGGCTGTCCCGCTCCTCGCGTGTGGTGCGGGGCGCCAAGCGGGAGTTCATCAGCCGCACGTACAACCTGATCCTGCGCGGCTCGCTCCAGGCCCGCTTCTCGGACGCGCAGTGCGGCTTCAAGGCGATCCGCCGTGATGTCGCCCAGGTGCTGCTGCCCCTGATCGAGGACACCGGCTGGTTCTTCGACACCGAGATGCTGGTGCTGGCCGAGCGGGCCGGGCTGCGCATCCACGAGGTTCCGGTCGACTGGGTCGACGACCCTGACTCGACCGTCCACATCGTGAAGACCGCGACGGACGACCTCAAGGGGGTGTGGCGCGTGGGACGCGCTCTCGCCACCGGTTCGCTGACGCTCGACCGGCTCGCCCGGCCCTTCGGGGACGACCCGCGCGACCGCGAACTGATCGACGTGCCCAAGGGACTGGCCCGTCAGCTCGTCGGCTTCTGCGTCGTGGGCGGCCTGTCCACGCTCTTCTATCTCCTGCTCTACAGCGGCTTCCGCTCCTTCTCGGGATCGCAGGTCGCCAACGCGCTCGCGCTGCTTCTGTCGGCGGTCGCCAACACGGCGGCCAACCGGCGGCTGACCTTCGGCGTACGCGGCCGGGGCGGCGCCGTCCGGCACCAGGCGCAGGGCCTGGTCGTCTTCGCCATCGGGCTGGCCCTGACCAGCGGCTCCCTCGCCGCCCTGAACGCGGCGACGAGCGATCCCTCGCACTCCACCGAGCTGGCGGTGCTCATCGCCGCCAACCTCGCGGCGACCGTGCTGCGCTTCCTGCTCTTCCGCGCCTGGGTCTTCCCGGACCGCCAGGGCGAGTCACCGTCGCCGTCCCCGGTGGTGGCCTCGCACCAGCCGGGCCCGCCGGTCCACCCGACGGGCGTACGGCACGGCGTGGACGCGCGTGCCCCGCTGCCGCAGCGCCCGACGGCGCCCTCGTCCTCGTACGACACGGCCCAGTTCCGCGCCGGTGAAGCCGCGGACCGCACCTGGGGGGACTCGACCATGCAGTTGCAGGCGGTGCGCCCGCACGATCACGATCCGAGGAACGCGCGATGACGACACAGCCCGATACGAGTACCGACGCGGTTGCCGGCACGACTGCCGACGCGAGTACGAGCCGTCCGGGGGGCCTGAGTTCAGCCGTCGGCGCCGGCTCCACGGCGGGTGCCGAGGTCTCCGGAAGCTCCGGTCACTCCTGGGGGCCGCCCGCCTCGGCGCTCCCCCCGGAGCCGGCCCCGCCCGCGGCGGCACCCGGGTCCGGTGAGCCCGAGGAGCCGTTCTTCCGGCGGGCCTGGAGAGGCCGGCCCGAGGACCCGCGCTGGGCGCGCCCCGCTCTGCTCGGTCTGCTGCTCGCCACCGCGGTGCTGTACCTGTACAACCTGAGCGCTTCCGGGTACGCCAACTCCTTCTACTCCGCGGCCGTGCAGGCCGGCAGCCAGAGCTGGAAGGCCTTCTTCTTCGGCTCGCTCGACTCGGCCAACGCCATCACCGTCGACAAGCCCCCGGCCTCGCTGTGGCCGATGGCCCTGTCGGTACGGATCTTCGGGCTCAGCTCCTGGGCGATCCTCGTTCCCGAGGTGCTCATGGGCGTCGCCACGGTCGGCGTCCTGTACGCGGCCGTGCGCCGCAGGTTCAGCCCGGCGGCAGGTCTGATCGCGGGCGCGGTGTTCGCGCTCACTCCCGTCGCCGCGCTGATGTTCCGGTTCAACAACCCGGACGCGATGCTCGCGCTGCTCATGACCGTCACGGTCTACTGCGTGATCCGCGGCCTGGAGGACGGCCGGACGAAGTGGCTGGTCTGGGCGGGCGTCGCGGTCGGCTTCGCCTTCCTCGCCAAGACGCTCCAGGCCTTCCTGATCCTTCCGCCGCTGGCCGTGCTGTACGCGGTCTGCGCGCCGGTGAGGCTGCGGAAGCGGTTCGCGCAGCTGGGCCTCTCGGCGGTCGCGATGGTCGTCGCCGGAGGCTGGTGGGTCGCGATCGTCGAACTGTGGCCCGCGTCCTCCCGCCCGTACATCGGCGGCTCGCAGAACAACTCCTTCCTGGAGCTGACGTTCGGCTACAACGGCCTCGGCCGTATCAACGGCGACGAGACCGGCAGCGTCGGAGGCGGCGGTGGCGGCGGTGGCACCGGGCAGTGGGGTGAGACCGGCTGGGACCGGATGTTCAACTCCGATATCGGCAGCCAGATCTCGTGGCTGCTCCCGGCGGCCCTGATCCTGCTGGTGGCCGGCATCGTCCTCACCCGGAGGGCGAAGCGGACCGACCTGGCCCGCGGCTCGTTCCTCGCCTGGGGCGGCGCGCTGCTGATGACCACGCTCGTCTTCAGCTACATGGCCGGCATCTTCCACCAGTACTACACGGTGGCCCTGGCCCCGTACATCGCCGCGGTGGTCGGCATGGGCGCGACGGTGCTGTGGGAGGAGCGGGGCAAGGTGTGGGCGTCGCTCACCCTCGCCGGCGCGGTCACCGCGTCCGCGGCCTGGGGATATGTCCTCCTCAACCGCACCTCCGACTATCTGCCGTGGCTCAAGTGGCTGGTCCTCGTCGGCGGTCTGGCCGGCGCGCTCGGCCTGATCTTCGCGGGCCGGCTGGGCCGCCGACTGGCCCTCGCGGCCGTCGCGTTGAGCTTCGTGACCGCGGTCGCGGGTCCGACGGCGTACACGCTCTCCACCGTGAACACCGGGCACACCGGCTCCATCGTGACGGCCGGTCCGTCCGGGGCGAGCATGATGGGCGGCGGTCCCGGCGGCGGTGGCGGTGGCATGCGGGGAGGGTTCCCCGGTGGCGGCCAGAACCAGCAGAACGGCAACGGCACCACGCAGAACGGGCAGCAGGGCGGTGGCATGGGCCGGCCCCCGACGGGCGGTACCGGTGGCTTCCCCGGCGGGAACCAGCAGGGCAACGGCAACACCCAGGGCCAGAACCAGCAGGGCGGTATGCCCGGGGGCGGTACGGGTGACGGCGGCATGGGCGGGGGTGGCGGCGGTGTCGGAGGACTGCTGAACGGCGCGACCGTCAGCTCCAAGGCCAGGACGCTGCTGTCGAAGAACGCGGACGACTACACCTGGGCGGCGGCGGCCGTCGGCTCCCAGAACTCCGCGAGCTATCAACTGGCCACCGGAAAGCCGGTGATGGCCATCGGCGGCTTCAACGGAACCGACCCGTCCCCGACCCTGGCCCAGTTCAAGAAGTACGTGACGGACGGCAAGGTCCACTACTTCATCTCGGGCGGCGGCATGGGTGGTGGCGGCAACTCCGCCACCACCTCCAGCTCCTCGCAGATCAGCTCGTGGGTCACGGCCAACTTCAAGAAGGTGACGGTGGGTTCGGCCACCTTCTACGACCTGACGCAGCCGACGAGCGGCAGTTGACGGGCAGTCGTCCGCGGGTCCGTTGGCGGCCGGTGGTCCGGTGAGCGGGCCGGTGGCCGGTAGGTGGGCGGTGGTCCGGTAGGTGGGCGGTGGTCCGGAGCGAAGACGCTCCGGGCCACCGCCTTTTCGCGGCGCGATGATGTGTCGCCCAGCGAACAGCCGCAGTTCGCGGCGAACGTCGAGAGTGCGGCGGATCTCATGGAGGCGCGGGGCGGGGACACCGTCTCGGAGATGCGGGAGCGGGACTTCTCGTTCGCGCTGGAGATGCTGGTCGCGGGGATCGAGGCGATGGTGGCGCGGGGCTGAGCCTCGCGTGGGCGCCTGCCGGGGTGCGTGCGGGTCCGGTGGGTGGGTCGGGGCCGTGCCGGTACATCCCAGTCCGTCGCCGCTGGATCAGACGTGAGTTCTGAACGGGAGCCGCTGCTCGATCCGAACGTAAGCGACGGACATAGGGATGTACCGGCAGGGGCCCCTCCCGCCGGATCCCGGCTGCGGGTCGTACGTGGCGAAGATTCAGCCCCTCCGGCGTTTGAGGAGCGGGGTCTGGGGCGGAGCCCCAGGGGCGGGACGGGTAGGGGCGGAGGGGGCGAGGAAAGGCTTGTTCGGGCGGGCTAGTCCTGGGGGGCCAGGTGGGCGGGGAAGCCGCCGGTGGCGACCGGGCCCCAGCGGGTCGGGGTGATGCGGATGATCGACTTGGCCTGCTTGCGCATGGCCTCTCGGTACTCGTCCCAGTCGGGGTGCTCACCGGCGATGTTCCGGTAGTACTCGACGAGGGGCTCGACGGAGTCGGGGGAGTCGAGGACCTCGGCGGTGCCGTCGATCTGGACCCAGGGGCCGTTCCACTCGTCGCTGAGGACGATGAGGCTGACCCGGTCGTCCCGCTTGGCGTTCCGCGTCTTGGCACGCTCGGGGTACGTCGAGACGACGATGCGCCCCGAGTCGTCGACACCGCAGGTGAGCGGGGAACCCTGGGGGCCGCCGTCGGCCCGGCGGGTGAGCAGGACGGCCCGGTGCCGGGGGCGCACGAAGTCCAGCAACTCGTCCAGGGAGACAGAGGTGTTCGTCGCGATGTTGGGTGCCATGCGATCAGCCTAGGCCGGGTGCCCCGGAGCCGCCCGCGGGCTGAGCCGGTGGGCGGCACCGGACCCGAACGGAGCAGCTAAAGTGCTGTTCGTCCTGTGCTCGCAGTCAGGAATGTGCTGCGGAGCTCTCCTGCGCATGGCCGTATGGCCGTGCATGCCGAAGAGGTTCGTGGTGGCTGCGTCCGAGTTTTCTGAATTGCCCCGTTGTGCTACGGGTTTCGAGCTGGCCGATGCCCTGATGGCCGCGGCGCAGCAGTTGCACGAGACGGAGAGTCCTCACAACACCCTGCGCACCGCCGTCCGGCTGGCCGTCCACATCCTGCCCGGTGCCGAGCACGCCGGGATCTCCGTCATCGAGCGCAACGCCCACCGGCAGACCCTGGCCTGGACGGACGAGGTCGTCCGTTCCGCCGAGGCCCTGACGGCGGACCGCGACCGTCACCCGTACTGGAGCCGGCTCTGGACGGCGCCGGTGGCCCGGATCGAGGACAGCTCCTCGGCCGAGGGGGACGGGGAGCTCGGGCTGTCGGGCCTCGGGCTGAGATCGGTGCTCTCGTTGCGGCTGCGGGTCGACCAGCGCCGGCTCACCGTCCTGACGGCGTACGCGCGCAAGCCCCGCGTCTTCGACGAGTCGGCCACCCGGATCGGGCGGCTGTTCACCGCGCATGTCAGCATCGCGCTGGACTCGGTGACCATGCGCGAACAGCTCACCGAGGCGATGCGCACCCGGGATCTGATCGGTCAGGCCACGGGCATCCTCATGGAGCGGCTCGACATCGACGCGTCCGAGGCCTTCGACAGCCTGGTGCGGACCTCCCAGCGGGAGAACATCAAGCTCCGTGACCTGGCCCGGCGGATCGTGGACGCCAGTGAGGGCGAGTAGCCGGGTGAGGCGCGCTCACGCCGCCGGCAGCGCGTCTCCCTGCACCGCCTGGATGTCCAGCTCCACCTTCAGGGTCGTACCGATGGCGGAGATGCCCGCCTGGACGACCTGGTTGTAGTGCATGGCGAAGTCCTCGCGGTGGAGTTCGGCGGTCGCGCGGAACGCGGCGCGGGTGCCGCCCCAGGGGTCGGCGCCGGTGCCGAGGTAGGAGAGGTCCAGGTCGACGGGACGTGCGACACCGTGCAGGGTGAGTTCGCCGTGCACGGTCCAGCGGTCGGCGCCGGCCGGTGTCAGGCCCGTCGAACGGTAGGTGATCCGCGGGTACTTCTCGATGTCCAGGAAGTCCGGCGACTTCAGGTGGGTGTCGCGCATGCCGTTGCCGGTGTCGATCGAGGCGGCCGTGATCGTCGCCTCGACGCGGGACGCGGCCACCTCGTCGGGGGCGATCTCGATACGGCCCGCGAAGTCCGTGAAGCGGCCGTGCACGCTGGAGATGCCCAGGTGCTGGGCGACCACGCCGATCGAGGAGTGCGCCGGGTCGATGGTCCACGGTCCCGGCGGGGGCAGCTCGGTGCCGCCCCTGCGGGCCAGCGTCACCTGGCCGACCTCGGCACGGCCCGCCGCCGTGACGATCGCTCCGGCCGCGGCGGGCGCGTACCCGAGAGCGGTCACGATCACCGTGTACGCGCCGGGCTCGAGGCTCGTGGTGTCGTGCACGGCTCCTTCGGCGTCCGCCTCGGCCCGCAGCACCTGCGCGCCGCTCGTGTCGGTCACCGTGACGACCGCGTGCGACACGGCCCATCCGTCCCGTGTACGGATCCTCGCGGTCAGTCCCATGGCAGTAACTCCTTGCGATGCGGCAATGAAAACCGGCCCGTGGGGGGCGCGCCTCCGCTCAGAGCGCGCGCATCCCCACGGGCCGGGGCTCGGGCTACTCGCCGGGGTGGGCGAGTTCGATCTCGTGGCCGTCCACGCCACGGCCGCCGACGGTCAGCGCGGTCGCCACCGGCGGATAGCCCGCCGCGATGACGGTGTACTCGCCGCCGTCCAGGTCGGTGAAGGCGTAGGCGCCGTCGGTGCCGGTCCTGGCCGTGCCGACCACGTTGCCGGCCGCGTCCACGAGCGTCACGCGGGCGTCCGACAGGGGGCCGTGCGGCGCCCGTACGACACCCTGGACCTGGGCGCCCGAGTCGAGGTCGACCTCGATCCGGGTGACCCCGGCGCCGCCGACCTCGACGGGCAGCGCCCGCGGCCGGTGACCCGCGGCGTTCACCGCGACCGTCACGACGCCCGGCACCAGTTCGGCGAAGGCGAACTCGCCCTGCTCACCGGTGGTTCCGGAGGCCAGCACATCACCGCGGACGTCGGTCACGATCACCATCGCGTCCTTGACCGGGTCACCGCCCTCGGCGGCCCGGACCACACCGCTCAGCCCGCTGGTGCCGCTCAGCAGGATGTCGTACGCGAGCGGCTCGTCGTTCACGACGATCGTCGAGGCCTGCGGCTGGAAGCCGTCGGCGGAGGCGATCAGGACGTAGGAGCCCACACCGGGCGCGTCCACCGCGTAGGAACCGTCGGCCTGCGCGACCGAGCGGCCGAGCTGCCGTCCCGCCGGTGAGATCAGCGTGACCGCGGCCTGCGGTACGGGCGCGCTCTCGGTGCCGCGGACCTGACCGTGCACCGTGATGCCGCCGGACGCGGGCTGCGGGGTGCCCTCCCTCGTCGCGGTGGCGACGGCGGCGAGCCGCTGCGTGCCCTCGGGGGCCGCCTCGGTGGTGGCGACGGCCGGGGCGAGGGCCGCGGTGGCCGCGGCCTCGACGGCTTCGGCGACGGGAGCCTCGGTGACCGGTTCCCCGGACTTCTCCGCGGCGGCCTGCGCCATCGCGCCGGACGTCCGCAGCGGGACCTCCTTGATGAACAGCACGATGAGGAAGGCGATCAGCGCCATGCCCGCGGCGATCAGGAAGACGTCCGCGATGCCGTGGCCGTACGCGCTCTCCATCACGGTGCGCAGCGGCGCGGGCAGCTTGTCCATGTCCGGGATGCTGGAGCTGGAGTCCGAACCGGAGCCCAGGGCGGCGTACTTGGGGCCGAGGTCGGTCAGTCCGTCCTTCACGTAGTCGGTGATCCGGTTGGCCATGACCGCGCCGAGCGCGGAGACGCCGATCGCACCGCCGAGGGAACGGAAGAACGTCACGGTGGAGCTCGCCGCGCCCAGGTCGGACGGCGCCACCTGGTTCTGCGTGGAGAGCACCAGGTTCTGCATCATCATGCCGATGCCGAGGCCCAGCAGCGCCATGAAGATCGCGATGTGCCAGTAGGCCGTGTCGTAGCGGATGGTGCCGAGGAGGCCGAGGCCCGCGGTGACCAGGAAGCCGCCGCTGACCAGCCAGTACTTCCACCGTCCGGTCTTGGTGATGACCTGGCCGGAGACCGTGGAGGAGATGAACAGGCCGGCGATCATCGGGATCGTCATGACACCCGACATCGTCGGGGACTTGTCCCGCGCCAGCTGGAAGTACTGGCTGAAGAACACCGTGCCGGTGAACATCGCGACACCCACGAAGAGCGAGGCGAGGGAGGAGAGGGTGATGGTGCGGTTGCGGAACAGCCGCAGCGGGATGATCGGCTCGCTCGCCCGGGACTCGACCAGCACGAACAGCAGGCCGAGGAGGATCGCGCCGCCGACCATCGTGTACGTCTGCCACGAGACCCAGTCGTACTTGTCACCCGCGAAGGTGACCCAGAGCAGCAGCAGCGAGACCGCGGCGGAGATGAAGAACGCGCCGCCCCAGTCGACCTTCACGTCCCGCTTCACGACGGGCAGATGCAGGGTCTTCTGCAGCACGATCAGCGCGATGATCGCGAACGGCACACCGACGTAGAAGCACCAGCGCCAGCCGAGCCAGCTGGTGTCGGTGATGACACCGCCGAGCAGCGGGCCGCCGACGGTTGCGACGGCGAACGTCGCGCCCAGGTAACCGGAGTAGCGCCCGCGCTCCCGCGGGGAGATCATCGCGGCCATCACGATCTGCGCGAGGGCGGACAGACCGCCGACGCCGATGCCCTGCACGACACGGCAGGCGATCAGCATGCCGGCGTTCTGCGAGAGACCGGCCGCGGCCGACCCCAGCACATAGATGATGAGCGCTATCTGGACGAGCGCCTTCTTGCTGTACAGGTCGGACAGCTTGCCCCACAGGGGCGTGGCCGCGGTCATGGAGAGCAGCGCGGCCGTGACGACCCAGGTGTACGCGGACTGGCCGCCGCCCAGGTCGCCGATGATCTCGGGGAGCGCGTTGGAGACGATCGTCGACGACAGGATCGCGACGAACATGCCGAGCAGCAGCCCGGAGAGCGCTTCCATGATCTGCCGGTGCGTCATCGGAGCGCCGTCGGCGGCGCCTCCGTGCTTGGCGTGAGAGCCCCGCACACCGGCTGGTGTGGTCGTTGCCATGGGCTTCCTTTTCTTACGTACTTACGCGGGTGTACGGGTGGTCAGTTCTGATACGTCTGTCGCATACGGGGGAGGGTGCGCGGGCGTCCGCTGCGTGGAGCGGCAGTCGCCGAAGCTCTCGCGCAGCCGGCCCATCAGCTCGATGAGCAGTCCGACCTCGTCGTCGGACCAGTGGCTCAGCCGGTCGGCGAGCAGCCGCGATGTGCGCAGGGAGAGCTCGTCGAGCTGCTCCTGGCCGGCGTCGGTGAGGCGCAGGATGCGTGAGCGCTTGTCGGCCGGGTCGGGGGACCGTTCTATCCAGCCCCGGTCGGCGACGTGCGCGACATGGCGGCTGGTCACCGACATGTCCACGGACAGCAGCTCCGCGAGCCTGCTCATCCGCATCTCGCCGTACCGGCCGAGCAGCGTGAGCACGGCGGCGGAGCCTCCGGGGCAGTCGGGCGGCAGGATCCGTCCCATGTCCCTCTTCACGGCACCGATGGCGCTGAGCCGACGAGCCAATTCCTCGTACTGCGCCTGCTCGGCCATCGCACCCCCTGTATTCGTTGCTTGGGGCAACCATAAAAGCAGTTGGTTGCTGCAGGCAAACGAGTTCGGTGCTTCAGGGATAAAAACTTGGCAAAGGCAAGCATTGGCGAATGTAAACACGCAGGTGGGATGCGGTGGCCGGTCTCTGGTTCGCCCGGTGGCGCGCCCGGCCCGGGTGGGCGCGCCACCCGGCGAGGTCCGGTTCCGGGGTGCGGCCGACAGGAGGGACCGGCCGGGGGGGCTCGCGAGGTCCGCAGGGTGAGTTCTCGCGAGGTTCACCGGGGAGAGGTCAGAGCGGGCGCGTCGACGGGTGAGTACGGCGCCGGTGGGCGCGGCGCCGGTGGGTGCTGCGACGGTGGGTGCGGCGACGCTGGGTGCTGCGACGGTGGGTGCGGCGCCGGTGTGAAGGCGCCTCGCGGCCGGTGTGAAGGGGCCTCGTGAGCCGCGTGAAAGCCCGTCGCGATCGGCGTGAAGGGGAACCCTGCACTTGGGCAGCCCCCGCGTATTCGCTAGGGTCCTGGCCTATGGCAAACACCCAGGGCCCCGAGGGCAACTACGACCCCGCGGGCAGCACCCAGATGTTCCGTGCGTTCGTCGACGAGGCCCCCCAGGGCCGGCAGCAGCAGGCGGCCGCTCCCGCGGGTCCGCGCGTGGGTCTGATCATCGGCGTCGTCGTCGCCGTCGTGGTCGTCGCCGCGGTGGCCTGGCTCGCGCTCAAGTAACCGGGCGGGGCCGCGCCCTACTTCCACCGGACGGACACGTCCCGCGTCTCGATGTGCATGCCCAACGGCACCCGCCACGCGTCGACGCACACCGTCCAGGTCCTGCTCTTCCTCGCGCCGGCGGCGATCGGCGCGGGAAGGGTCTCGGTCGACCCGATCGTCGCCCAGTCGATCCCGAGCGACCCGATGATGTGCGTCCCGAACGTCACCGTGCCCGAACGCACCGCCGTACCGCCGGTGTTGCGGAAGGAGACGGTCACCTTCTCGCACCACCGATGATCGGCGGCCGCGCGCGAGGTGTCGCTCACGCCGAGCACGGCGGGCCCGGCGGTCGCCGTGGCCCCGGGCGGCGCGGAGGAATGCCCCGAACTCCCGCCCGTACGGCCGGAGTCGCCGCCGGAGGACGCGGAGGATCCGCCACCGGAGGATGACGAGGACCCGCCGGCGCCGCCGGTCCCCGTGTCTCCCGGACCACCGTCGCCGGCACCCGAACCACCCGCGCCTCCCCGACCGCCGGTAGACGCGTCCGGGCTCTCCGCGTCACCGGCGCCGCCTGCCGGGAGCGAGCCCGGATCACCGGTGGCCGCCTTCCCGGTGCCGGAACTCCCTTTGTTCCCGGCGACGTTGGAGCCGTCCGCGGACTCGCCGCGCAGCGGCACCAGGGACACCTCGCCCGAAGGTGCCACCGCGGCCCCCGACGCCCGCGGAGAGCCGCCCGCGGCCCCGACGGCGACATAGCCGCCGCCACTTCCGTCGCCCGCGCACGCGGCCAGCGCTCCGCCCAGACACAGCACGGCCGCCGAGGCACCCATCAGGGCACCTCGGCGACCGCGTATCGACTCGTGACGCATCGCGCCAGTGTGGCTGACGATCCGTCAATTATGAACCCCGCGTGGGGCGGTCAGTCGGAGATGAGACCTTCCCGCAGCTGGGCAAGGGTGCGGGTGAGGAGACGGGAGACGTGCATCTGCGAGATGCCGACCTCCTCGCCGATCTGCGACTGGGTCATGTTCGCGAAGAAGCGGAGCATGATGATCCGGCGCTCGCGGGGCGGCAGCTTGGCGAGCAGCGGCTTGAGCGACTCGCGGTACTCCACGCCCTCCAGGGCGGTGTCCTCGTAGCCGAGGCGGTCCGCGAGGGAGCCCTCGCCGCCGTCGTCCTCCGGGGCGGGCGAGTCGAGCGACGACGCCGTGTACGCGTTGCCGACGGCGAGGCCGTCGACCACGTCCTCCTCGGACACCCCGAGAACGGCGGCGAGTTCGGCGACCGTCGGCGAGCGGTCGAGCTTCTGCGAGAGCTCGTCGCTGGCCTTGGTGAGGGCGAGCCGCAGCTCCTGGAGGCGCCGCGGAACGCGGACCGACCAGGACGTGTCACGGAAGAACCGCTTGATCTCGCCGACGACCGTCGGCATCGCGAAGGTCGGGAACTCGACGCCGCGCTCGCAGTCGAAGCGGTCGATCGCCTTGATCAGGCCGATCGTGCCGACCTGGACGATGTCCTCCATCGGCTCGTTGCGGGAGCGGAAGCGGGCCGCCGCGTACCGGACGAGCGGGAGGTTGAGCTCGATGAGGGTGTCCCGGACGTAGCCACGCTCCGGGCTGTTCTCGGCGAGTGCGGCGAGCCGCAGGAAGAGGGAGCGGGACAGGGTCCGGGTGTCGATGGCGCCCGAAGACTCGGGTACCAGAACGGCTTCCGGGGCCTCGGCGGCAGGGACATCGTGAAGCGCGGCGTGCGCCTCGGGCGCTGCGTCGCTCTTCGTGAGCGTGAGCACCTTCGAGCTGCCCTGATCTGCGGACATGCCACCCCCTTTGGGTCGCGGACGGTCGCGGCAATCGCTCCCGTCGGAGGAACGCAGCCTCCACCTGAATACCGGAGGCGGGGCCGCGGCAAACGCGCTTCCGGAAGAATGTCACATGTCGGCAACACGCTGTAGTGACATGTCGACATGGAGAGGGTGGATCGGCCCTGGAAAAAGGGGGTCTGACGGTTTTTCAGCGCTGAAACGACAGAAAATGCGAGCTTGAGCGATTCGCTCTTTTCGGTTACGCCTCGATCCTGTTTGCGGATCGAAGACGCGCGAAGCTGCGGGCGAGGAGCCTTGACACATGCATCTGGGAGACTCCCAGCTCGGCGCTGATCTGCGACTGGGTGAGGTTGCTGTAGTAGCGCAACAGCAGGATCCGCTGCTCCCGTTCGGGCAGTTGTACGAGCAAATGCCGTACGAGGTCGCGGTGTTCGACGCCGTCGAGCGCGGGGTCCTCGTAGCCGAGCCGGTCGAGCAGTCCCGGCAGACCGTCGCCCTCCTGGGCCGCTTCGAGGGAGGTCGCGTGATACGACCGTCCCGCTTCGATGCAGGAGAGCACCTCGTCCTCGGAGATGCGCAGCCGTTCGGCGATCTCCGCGGTGGTGGGCGAACGCCCGAAGGCGGTCGTCAGGTCCTCGGTCGCGCTGTTCACCTGCACCCACAGCTCGTGCAGCCGGCGCGGTACGTGGACCGTGCGAACGTTGTCACGGAAGTACCGCTTGATCTCGCCGACGACCGTCGGCATGGCGAAGGTGGGGAACTGCACTCCGCGGTCCGGGTCGAAGCGGTCGATCGCGTTGATCAGGCCGATGGTGCCGACCTGGACCACGTCCTCCATCGGCTCGTTGCGCGAGCGGAAGCGGGCCGCCGCGTACCGGACGAGCGGGAGGTTCGCCTCGATGAGGGCGCCGCGGACCCGGTTGTGCGCGGGGGTGCCCGGCTCCAGCGTCTTGAGCTCGCCGAAGAGCACCTGGGTGAGGGCCCGGGTGTCGGCGCCGCGGCGCCGCTCCTGCGTGACCTCCTGGATCGGCGCGGGACCGGGTGCGGGATCCGGCGCGAGGCCGGGGGCGGGGTTCGATACGGGATCCGGCGCGGGGCCGGGTGCGGGATCCGGCGCGGGGCCGGCTTCCGGGCCGGGTGAGGGGCCGGGGCTCGTCGGGGCATGCGCCGAGGCGCTCGGTGCGGTGGTCGGTGCGGCGTTCGGTGCCGTGGTCTGTGCCGGGGGCGAGGCCGGGGCCGGGGCGGGCGTGAGGGCCGGTGCCGGGGCCGTGGCCGGGGCTTCCTCCTGGGGCGGCGCAGTACTGGCCGACACGGTCAACGCCACCTCTTCATTCGTCAACGATCCGTCAACGTATCCGTCAACTCATCCGTCAAAAGCGGTCATAGCATCACAAGACATGTGCACTGTGTGCAAGCACCGCATAACGCCGTGTTGGAGCCGAGTTGGAGGCGATATGGGCCGTTGGACGGTGAAAACCCCTGACCGGTTGAGGTCAGGGGCTGCGGAAGAGCGTGCGATCAAGAACGATCAGAACGGGTAATCGGCGATCACCCAAGTGGCGAACTCCCGCCAGAGCGCGACGCCGGCCTGGTGCGCCGGGTGCTCCAGGTAACGCTTGAGGGCGTCGGTGTCGTCGACGGCGGAGTTGATCGCGAAGTCGTACGCGATGGGCCGGTCGGTGATGTTCCAGTCGCACTCCCAGAACCGCAGCTCCGGGATCTGCTCGCCGAGCGCGCGGAAGGCGGCGACGCCCTCGACGACGCGGGGCTCGTCGCGCCGGACGCCGTCGTTGAGCTTGAAGAGGACCAGATGGCGGATCACGGACACTCCCTGGTGGTGCGGTTCTCTACTCGGTCGCGCCTCGCCCGGTCACACCCGCTCCGCGTGGGGCGCGCAGACACCCTGCGGCGCGGGCCCGTCCTGCGGGCTCCGCCGTGCGGGACCTGCCGCGCGGGCGTCGGCGCCGGGCGTCAGTTCTGGGCTCCGTCGGCGATCCAGCTCATGAAGTCGCCGACGGCCTGAGCGGCGCTCGATATGCCCTCGAAGCCTATCTGGACGTAATCGGCGGCCTTGGCCGGATCCGTGATGATCACGTAGAGCACGAAGACCACGAGTATGTAGATGGCGATCTTCTTCGAATTCACCGCCATCGCGGCCTCCCCTGTGACTGCTGCGCCCGGTGGGCCCCCTGTTGCCGGCGGTGAGTGTAACCTTCACGCCGCCTTTAAGGACCAACGGCCCGCTGGTCGAGGTCTTTTGCCGGGCCGGAGCGGCGCTCCGGCGGCGCAGGATGAAGGGGAGCCCCGGCGGAATCGTCAGGAGTCCCCGGGGCCTGGAGGGACCTCACTGCGGGGTCCTCGCCGCAGACTTCCCCCCGAGACGGCGGCGTGGACTTGTGGGTCCTTCCCATCAGGGGAAGCGGCGTCCCCGATGGCGCCGCTTCCCCCGTCCTCTGTGGGAGCGGAGAACCCTTGTGGGTGCGGAAGCCCCGGCGACCGATCGGCGCCGGGGCTCTTCCGTACCCGGAGCCGTACGACGTCCCCGCCCCCGGAACGCACGAAGGGCCCCGTCTTTCGACGAGGCCCTTCAGAAGCGGTAGCGGAGGGATTTGAACCCTCGGTGACTTGCGCCACACTCGCTTTCGAGGTCTGTTCGTGCTGGTCAGGGCATGATCCATAGCTGTTCAACCTCGTTCATTCCCGTACTCCTGCCCGCCGCGTGAACCGTTGCGGACGGCTTCGGACGGGGGTGAATGAGACGGAAACTGAGACGGAGCCGACCCGCACTCACCAGGCACTATCCCCACTGGCAGAAGGCGACGGAAGCGTCATCTCCTGACTTGTAGCGCGGCCATCGTTGCCCCCGGGGGTCCGTGGCTTCCACCTTCCGGACGGTGTCGATCAGCTCTCGCGGTCCGCCAGCCCGAAGCGTCGCAAAGACTTCGGGCCAGGTCGACTGGGCATAGTCCGTCACGAGACAGGCAGCACCATCGGACAGTAGAGCAGCGGCGCGCACATCGGCGGCAGGAACTCTGCCTGTCACCGCGTGTTCTGCCGCTTCGGGGCTGGCGGCTGCGATCCAATAGCCAGCCGCCGTGTTACGGGTCTCCCGCTGCGCGAGCACCAGGTTCCGCAGTGCCTCTTTGTGCTCTGCTGTATGCGTCGGGTGCTGGGCGACTTCGGCCTTCAAGTCGGGAAGGATTTGATCCACCCGGAGATCGGTGATCACGGAAAAGCACTGATGGCCTTCGAGCACGATGGGGGAGTCTGCCAAGACGAGGTGGTCCAAGGACCCCTCTCGCTGCCGGAGGATCGCAACCGTCGCCGAGGGCGTGCCGGGATTGCCGAGATCGCATTCAGGGTGCAGCGCCGCCACCCCTTCGAGGGCGCTTGCCAATCCGGCCGTGAGCGTGGTCTCCGGGTCGGCCAGCGCGGCGACAAGCTGACTGCCGAGGCGCCCGACATACCAAGGCACACCGTGGCGACATCCGGTGTCCAGGCCCGCCGTGCTGAGTCCGTCCAGCACGACGGCAAGGGTCGGCGTGCCAGCCACCCAATCTTCATTGGGTGCGGCTCCACCAGGTTGGGTGTCGATGGCGACGCGCATGCTCAGCCTTCGTGTCGGTACAGCGGGGTGATGCGTCGACTCTCCTGCACTTCAAGCGTCTTCGGGTCGTAACGGCACGAAATCAAGGTGGAGAACCTGCGCGTGCGAACCTCTCGGTACAGCTCTGCCAGGTTGTTCTCCAGGAAGTGGACGACCCCGCTCGCACCTATGGCGTGGATGCCAGCGATGTAGAGGAACGTCCCCTTGCCGTCCAGGCGAGGGAGACGGCCCAGGTATCCAACGTCGCCGTCCGACCCGTCTTCGTCCAAGGGGGACCGGTACTTCTTGCCGGCCACCTGGTCGATCAGGTGCCACGCCGTGTCCTTCTCGAACCGAAGGCTGTCGTCCCCTTCAAGCACCTGCGCCACGATCGGGGAGCGGCGCGGACCACAGATGACGACGTGGTTGTCCCGGTTGAGGTTGACGATTCCAGTCGGCGGAATCACTTCGTACTGCGCGTCAAGCTTCATGCCAGTGACCAACTTGCGCAGGTGTTCGAAGTTGTTCAGGTCCTCCCGGGTGACAACCTCGCTGGGGTTTTGATCAGGACCTTTGCCCGCTTCGTACATGCCGGCAACCGACACCGTGACCATGTCCGTGCCGAAGAACGCGCGTTCCGGCGGCGGGCCGGCAGACGCAAGTTGGCCGACGCGCCCCCGACTGACTCCGAGTCGCTTCGCAATCTCGGCTTGCGTCATGCCCGATGCCTGGGCCTCCTCGATCGCTTCCCGGCGGATGCGAGACAGCTCATTCACGTGGCTCTGATACCGCGCCATCAGGTCGATTGAGGCTTTGGCGCGGTCAACGGGGTCCGTGATCCCAGAGACCTTCTCCATGTCGTCCTGCACGTTTCTCCTAACCTCGCCTAGGGGGGCTATCAGACTCTATCGCGAGAGGGGGTTGCGCGCAGCCGCGAGTTTGCCTACGGTACCTAACAGGCGAGACGGCAACCCCCCCTAAGCAAGTCGGGGAAGTCGCATCGTGGCCGTTTGACCTGCACTGACAGCACCCGGAGGAAAGCCCGCGAGGGTCAGTACGAAGGAAGTGCTCGTTGCTTCAGAACTCAACAGTGTGCCAAGTGAAAGCCCGCCCCGGCATTGAAGCCGTGAGGGCGCGGGATCGAATCCCGCCCGGGGCACTTCGGCCGCAGGCCTGCGGTCGTGCTGCGCGATCAGTTGCGCAGCGTTCACCTTCAACGGCGCGCGGCCCCGGTGCTCGAACACCGGGACCGCTGTTCGGGCCGTTCACCTGCTAGGGAGAACACGACCCATGAACCACATCGTCACTGTTCAGGACGTTGTTACCGCGTTCGCCGACTTCATGGAGCCGACGGATGCGGAGCTGGACGCGATCGAGCGGGAGATGCCCGTCATCACGGCGGACATCGAGCTGCTGGACGCGCAGATCGTCACCCTTGACCGCACCCCCACCGAGCTGGACGTCCGCCGGATCCGGCGGGCGCAGCGCCGGGCGCTGGTCGCCCGCCGCGAGCTGGCCAACCGCACCGCCGGCGCGAGCACGTCCGGCGGTGCGGCATGAACCTTCACCGCAAGGGACGGGCCGCTCTCGTGCTGGCCCTGGTCGCCGTGGTCGCCATGGCGTTCCGCGTGTCATGGAACGCGTTGCGGGACATCGCCAACGCGGTCGGCGCGGACAACACGGCCGCGACGCTCTACCCGTTCGTGGTCGATGGCCTGATGGCCCTGGCCCTGGTCGCCACGCTGGTCCTGACGGGCAAGGCGCGGGACTTCGCACTGCGGGTACTGGGCGCCTACACGCTCGCCTCGCTGGTACTCAACTACGTGCACGGCCTCGTGCCGAAGCTGCACGACGCGCAACTCGACTGGACGCGCCTTGCCGACTGGGACCCCGCGAACTGGGCCCTGGTCCTGCTCGCGACGTCGCTTCCGGTCGGGTCGATCTACTTCGGTTCCGATCTGGTCGCCAAGGTTCTCCATCACCGCCCCACCCCGATTCCCCGGCCGGACGCGAATGCGGAGGAATCCACCGAGATCATAAGGAATCGGTCTACGGCTGACCTCGCGGTATCGACCCCGGCACCCGCCCCGGTCGCACCGCGGATGATGCCCGATCCGGTGACCGTCGACTTCCTCAAGTCGACCCAACTGGCCAAGCCGATCCCGGCCCCGGCGCCTGCTCCGGTCGCGGCGATCGAGCGTCGTCCGGTGGCCGCTGAGTCGACCCGATCGCGTCGGGCGACGGGACGCGTTCCCGCCGCCGCTCGATCGGCACGGCCGCGCCGCACCACTGATCAACTGCTCGATGAGGCCCGCACTGCAACGGCCGATTGGACGGACGCGCAGATCACGGCGGAAGGCATCCGCCGCACCGTCCGCACGTCACCGGCGAACGCCCGCACCCTGCGGGACACCCTGCTTGCCGAACGCGCCGCCTGAACTCTCCCACCATCTCTTGGAGTTCCGCTGTGACCAGCACCAACGCTGCTCCGAGCACCATCGACTACGCGTGGCACGCGCACGTGACCGTGCCCGGTGAGGGCCGTGCGTTCGCCCACGGAACCGTCACCGTCCCCTTCTCCTTCTGCTGGGACCGCGTCACCCGCGAAGTCGCCGCATGGCTGCGCTCGCAGGGCTCGACCGTCCAGCTCGCCGACATTCATCTCATCCTCGCCCCGCGCGCCTGACCGGAGGGATCGACCATGTCCAAGCCCAACACTCGCCGCCTGGACCAGGCCATCCGCGAGACGAATCGCAAGCTCGATGCCGTGCGCAAGGGTGAACTGTGGCCGCTGACCGGTTCGGAGCGCCGTCAGATGCTCGCCGCGCTCGCCGGCGGCTCCTACCGGGTGCTGCGCGGCAAGAGCACCGGCCGCGCGGACAACCGGATCGACTCCGTCTCCACCTCCGCAGAAACCCGGCTGATCGCTGAAATCACCGCCTTGCAGGTCGAACGACAGCGACTCGTCACCGAAGCGGCGCAGGCCAAGGCCGCGAAGAAGTCCTCCGGCTGGTGGTGAGCGTGGCCAGCCTGAACACGCCTCCCGGTGAGTGCCCGCAGTGCTGGCAGCACGCCCAGGACCCTCGCGCCCACCGCAACCTCCGGCCGCGCGAGGACTGCCCGCAGTGCGTTGACCACATGAACAACGGCCACCCCAACATCGTGCCGAAGAAGTCCCGCTGGTGGTGACGCGCACCCCCGCCGCCGCTCGCCGCGCACCGCCCTCCCCCTTTCACCCTCACCCCGGACACGGGGCAGTCAGGAGTGTCTCCACCCATGAGTGACAACGTCGTTCACCTGCACAAGAACACCGAAACGGCCCCCAAGTCGGCCACCGTGACCACGCTGACCGTGGTCCCTGACCCGGCACCCGCAGCACCCGTCCCGCTGTGGATCCGCTCCGGACGCGCCATCCACACAGCGGTGACACACGAGACGACCAAGACCACCGCTCGCGCCGTCGCCCGGCACACCCTCTACGTCGCCGGTGGAGCAAAGATCGCAGCGAAGCGGACATGGGACGGGCGGACCGCGTCCCGGTACGAGCGGATGTTCCGCGCCGCCGAAGCCGCGGGCAACCACGAGATGGCAACCGAGTGGGAGGAGCGCGGGCAGCACTTCCGCGAGGCCCGCCACCGCCGCCGCATGGACCTCCTGCACTCACCCGTGGACGCGGCCAAGGGCGTAGCCGTGAGCGTGGGCATGGGTGTCGGGTCGCTGGTCGCCCTCGGGATCGTGATGGCGATCGCGACGAAGGACGTCGCGGACGTCGTCACCCCGTTAATGGCGACGATCGACTTCATCAACCTGCTCATCACCATCGTCCGCGTGGTGTGGGGACCGGCTCTCGCGATCGGCCCGTTCCTGGCCCTGCTCGCCCTGTGGGCCGTCGGTAGCAAGCAGCAAGCCGCACCCGCGTGGGCGCTCCCTGCGAACGTCCGCAACAGCGAGGGTGAGCCGATCACCCCGTCGATCGTGGTCAAGGCCCTGCGCGACCTCGGAGTACCCGCGCTCCGCAACGCAATCAAGGAAATGGGGGACGCCGGCGCGTCGATGCTCGGTCCGATCCGGATCGCCGGATGCGGCGTAGAAGTCGACGTCACCCTCCCGTCCGGGGTGTCCACGAACGAGGTACAGGGCAAGCGGCGCAAGCTCGCCGAGAACCTGACCCGGCACGAGCACGAAGTGTTCATCAACATCCCCGAGGCGGCCCGCACGGTCCGTCTGTGGATCGCGGACTCGGGCGCGCTCGATGAGCCGATCGGCCCGTCTCCGCTGGTCACCGATCAGACGATCAGCGCGAACTACAAGACCGGGAAGGCGCCGTGGGGGCAGGATCTGCGCGGTGACCTGGCGGAGCTGAGTCTCTATCAGCGCCACTTCCTGATCACCGGGCGCTCGAACCAGGGCAAGACCGCTAGCCTGCGCTCGCTCGCGTTGTGGCTCGCTCTGGACCGGTCCGTTCAGTTCTGGATCGCTGACCTCAAGGGCATCGGGGACTGGGCCATGTTCGACGGCATCGCCGAAGTGCTGATCGAAGGCCCCTCGGATGACCACGTCATCGAGGCGACCGAGATGGTCGAGGACGCGGTTGAGGAGATGAACCGGCGGATCGAGGAGCAGCGCCGTGACCCGAGCATCGTGTTCGCGCCGCTGATCGTGCTGGTCGATGAAGCGCAGTTGGCGTTCATGTGCCCGGTCGTCGGCGGCGACAAGCGCCCCTACGGCGGTGCCAAGGCCACCTCCCGCTACTTCATGGCCGTGCGCAAGATTCACAACCAGGGCCGCGCGGTCGACGTGCTGATGTGGCAGGGAACGCAGGACCCGACCGATCAGAACCTTCCCAAGCTGGTCCGCGAGGGCGCGCACACCCGCGCCTCCCTCGTGCTGGGCACCGAGTCACAGGCCCGCATGGCGCTCGGTGACAAGGCGGTTGAGGACGGCGCCGCCCCGCACATGCTCCGGCAGGGGCTGGACAAGGGAACGCTGGTGGTCGCCTCGGACGGCATCAAGATGCCGAAGGGGCAATCGTCCATCACGGTGCGAACCCACTTCATCGATGATGAACCCGCTGTCGAGATCGCCGACCGTGCCCGGGCCCTACGCGACGGCGTCACGACCCTGCGCGCCGTCGATCAGGGTGAAGAGCGGGACGCGCTCGCCGACGTCCTGGCCATCCTCGGGGACGCCCCGCGCCTGCGGACCAACGAAGTCCTCAAGCGGCTGCACGCCCTGGCGCCGGACACCTACGGCGACCAGTGGACCAACGACCGCCTCAAGGCTCTGTTGGAGCAGCACGGCGAGGAGCCGAAGAAGTCGCACGGGGTCATGGTCGTCCGCAAGGATCACGTCCTTCGCGCCCTCGCCAACCGCGACGCCGACGGTTCCGCTTCCGCCTCCCAGTAACGGGGAGGCACACCCTCCCGGCTCGGGGAGGCGGGGAGAACTCCCCAGCCCCCTCCCCGAGCCGCCTCCCCTGCGTTGATCAGCGAAAACACCGTTTCAGGGAGGCGGGGAGGCACCCCAGGTCAACCCCCGAAAACCCCCTCCACAGCCCACCCCCAAGGGGGTGTATCAGCCTCCCCCACCGCGCACCGGAAGGGATTCCGCATGTACCCCGAACAGCCCACCGAGAGCCGCCCCGCGACCGCCGTGGAAGTCCACCAACCCGTTCCGCTCGCCCCCGCCGTCATAGCGTCGGCGCCCCTTGTTCCGGTCCAGCCAGGCAACGTCCCGACCGTGGCAAGCGTCGTCCTGCCCGACGGGCGCGTCGTCACCGGATACGCGATCAACCCCGTCCAGCCCGAACCGCTCGCGGCCACGCCCGCCGTATCCCGCACGGCCGTGAACATCGCCCTCGGAGGAGTTGGGTTCGGCGCAGTGTGCGGCGGGCTGCTGCTCCTGACGACGTTCATCGCCGCACTCACCGCACTCATCACCCAACTGATCACCCTTGCCGCTGTGATCTTCGGCGGCTGGATCGCCGTCCAGATCTTCAGCGCTGGCGGCTCCAAGGGTGGGACCACGGTCAACATCCGCAAGGCCGTGATCAAGCGCAACCGCTTCTACAGCTAGCTACGCCAAGGGCGGCCCCCACCGTCTCGCCAAAGCCGCGGGGCCGCCCTTGCCAACCAGCACCCATCCAAGGAACTGGAGATATCCAGCATGACGCATTTGACCGACAGTCGGCGAGAGGCGTTACTCGCCGCCGCTCTCACGGCCGCGGAACGCGGCTGGCACGTCTTCCCCCTCCGCCCCGGCATTAAGCTCCCGGCGCTGCACGGGGAGCGGACATGCCCCGGCACCAGTCCGTGCGGGAACGGGCATCAGAAGTGGGAGCAGCGCGCCACGACCGATCTCAACCGGATCCGCGCCGCCTGGACGCGAGCCCCGTTCAACGTCGGCATCGCCACGGGCCCTTCCGGGCTGCTGGTCGTCGACTTAGACACGCCAGAGCACAAGGGCAGTTCGGACGCGCCTGACGGCGCGGCAACCTTCCGGGCGCTCTGCGAGCGCGCCGGGCACGCCGTCCCCGACACCTACCGGGTCCGGACCGCGAGCGGCGGAACCCACCTGTACTTCACCGCCCCGCCCGGCGTCCGGATGACCAACACCCAAGGCACCGTTGCCGATTCGGTCGACACCCGCGCGTGGGGCGGTTACGTCGTCGCCGCCGGAAGCACCACCCCCACGGGGGCCTATGAGGCCCTGTGCGGCCCTGTGGTCGCCTGTCTGCCCTCGTGGCTCCAAAGCATCCTGCAACCTGCCCCCAAAGCCTCTCTGGCCCCTTCGGTGGCCGTAGCGGGGCAATCACGCCGATACGCGGATGTAGCGCTCGACGTTGAGACGCGGAACGTCGCGTCAGCTCAAGTCGGCGAGCGGGAAGCGAAGTTGTTCCGGGCCGCGCGGGCCCTGGGACGGTTCGTCGCGTGGGGCGACCTCCCCCGGCATGTGGTGGAGCAGGCTCTTCAGGGAGGGGGCGAGGCGGCCGGACTGTCCGCGTCCGAGTGCCGCTCCACTCTGCGCAGCGCGCTCGACTGGTCTATCGCCCACAACCAGAACCGCCGGGCGACGGCATGAGCACCCGCCGCCATCCCCCTCTGAAGAGCATCACCACCACCCCAGGTCGCCCGTCCGCCGCTCCACAGCCTGTGGACAGGGCGGCCGTGGGCGAGCCGAAAGGCGTCGCCGAAGGCGTCCCCATTGCTGTTCGCCCTGACCCGCACCCGGGCGACGGCCGCTATCCGATCGCGTGGCTCACCATCTGCGCCCCACGCGGCGCCATCCCCACCGCCACTTCCAAGTGCCTGTGCGGCAGGGACCGCAGCGCCGTCGGCCACCGCAAGGTGCACGCCCTAATCGCCGACCACACAGCACACCGTTACACCTGCCCGCTCCGCACCCGCCAGGAAGGGAGGGCCGCCGCATGACCGACACCATCGACGGGGCCGCGCTACTCGACGAGGTGGAAGCCTTCCACCGACGCTTCAACGTCTTCCCGCACGAGGCCGCCTACGTCGCCGTGACGTTGTGGGACGCGCACGCTCACCTGCTCGACTGCTTCGACTCCACCCCGCGTCTCGCGTTCCTGTCCCCGGAGCCTGGGTCGGGGAAGTCGCGGGCGCTGGAGATCGTGGAAACCCTCGTGCCGGAACCGATGACGGCTGTCAACGCGTCCGCCGCCGCCCTGTTCCGGTCGGTGTCCGGGCCCAACGGCCGGCCCACGATCCTCTTCGATGAGATCGACACCGTTTTCGGCCCCAAAGCGGGTGACAACGAGGAGCTGCGCGGCTTCCTGAACGCGGGGCACCGCCGTACCGGGGTCACCTACCGGTGCATCGGCGACGGCGGCAACCAGACCGTTCAGGCCTTCCCCTCGTACTGCGGAGTCGCCGTCGCCGGACTCGGGAACCTGCCCGACACGATCATGACGCGGTCCGTCATCATCCGCATGCGCCGCCGGGCGCGTAACGAGCGCATCGAAGCCTTCCGGGCCCGCATCCATGAGGCGGAGGGGCACAAGCTCCGTGACCGGCTCGCCCAATGGGCCGAACATGCCCGCGGGTTCGTCATGGGTGCGTGGCCGGACATGCCCGACGGGGTCAGCGACCGTCCGGCGGACGTGTGGGAACCCCTGCTCGCCATCGCCGACGCGGCCGGCGGGGAGTGGCCGCACCGGGCGCGCAGAGCGTGCGTGACGTTGGTGACCGCGTCCAAGGCCAATGACAAAGGCAGTCTCGGGGTCCGGCTGCTGACCGACCTGCGCGATCACGTGTTGGTGGGCATCGACCGCCTGCCGACCATCGCCGTTCTGGATCGGCTCAACGCTCTCGATGATGCCCCGTGGGCTGATCTCCAGGGCAAGCCGCTCGACAGCCGGCGGCTGTCGAAGATGCTCGCGGAGTACATGACGGCGGACACGGAGCCGATCGCGTCCCGCAACATCAAGACCGCCGGGAGCGTCCTCAAGGGCTACTACGCCACCGATCTGCACGACGCGTGGGCCCGCTACTGCCCCCCACCCCCGGAAAGTCCGCTACCTCCGCTACCGGGCACTGAAAACCTGGCCTGACCTGTGGAAACGCGGTAGCGGCAACCGTCCTCGGTTGCCGCTACCGCCCCGCTACCCATCCGCTACCGCTACCCCTTCCCGCTACCCCGAACAGGCCCCTGACCTGCGTGGTAGCGGCGGTAGCGGAAGTAGCGCCCCTCAGAAGGGGGCCCCGGCCCCCGCTCCTCCCACGCGCCGAAGGAGCACCGCATCCATGAACGCGGCCCGACTCGCCGAAGCCGTTGACCCGTCCCTTGTCCTGCTGACCGTCGAAGAGGCCGCCCGTCGCCTCCAGATCGGCCGCACCGTCTGCTACCGGCTCATCAGTTCGGGAGAGCTGGAGTCCATCACTGTCGGCCACCTGCGCCGAATCCCGGCCGATGCCGTCCCCGAGTTCGTTGCTCGCCAACGCGTCCGGCAGCACCCCGCCGCCCCGATCACTCTCGCCTCCGTCGCCTGAGGAGCACGCATGGCTGAAGACAAGAACGAGAAGAAGCGCACCCGACAGCCGAACGGCCGTTCGTCCATCTACCAAAGTAAGGACGGGAAGTGGCACGGCCGCGTCACGGTTGGCATCCGCGACGACGGTACGCCCGACCGGCGGCACGTCGAACGCAAGACTCGTGCCGAGGTGACCGCCGCAGTCCGTGAGCTGGAGAAGCAGCGGGACGCGAAGACGATCCGCAAGGCGGGCCGTCCGTGGACAGTCACGACCTGGCTGACTCACTGGGTCGAGAGCATCGCCCCACTCGCCGTCAACGAGAACACCATGGTCGGATACGGGGTCGCCGTGCGGAAGCACCTGGTCCCCGCGCTTGGTGCTCACCGGCTGGACAAGCTCAGGCCCGAGCACATCGAGACCTTCTACGGGAAGATGCAGGCCGACGGCCGTAAGGCCGGAACGATCCACCAGATCCACCGCACCTTCCGCACGGCGTTGAACGAGGCGGTGCGGCGCGGTCACCTGGGACGGAACCCCGTCCAACTCGCCAAGGCGCCTCGCCTCCGGGAAGAGGAGGTGGAACCGTACAACGTCGAAGAGGTCCAGCGGCTCTTGCGGGCCGCCGACGACCGCCGTAACTCCGCACGCTGGGCCGTGGCGCTCGCGCTCGGTCTGCGGCAGGGCGAGGCTCTGGGTCTCAAGTGGGCTGACGTTGACCTTGAACGGGGCGTCCTGATGGTTCGCCGGAGCCGGCGGCGCCCGCGCTACGCCCACGGGTGCGGGGACACCTGCGGCAGGAAAGCCGGGTACTGCCCGCAGCGTCAGCGGACCAACCCGGAGACGGCCGACACGAAGTCCCGCGCGGGCCGGCGGGCGGTCGGACTGCCCGCACAGCTCGTGGATCTGCTGCGGACGCACCGGACCAAGCAGGAGACCGAACGCGCGGCGGCAGGAGAGGACTGGACGGATGAGGGTTGGCTCTTCGCCACGCCGACCGGTCGGGGCACATCACCCCGCACGGACTACGACGATTGGAAGGAACTCCTTGACGACGCGAAGGTACGGGACGGCCGACTGCACGACGCTCGGCACACGGCGGCAACGGTGTTGCTGATCCTTGGGGTATCTGAGCGGGCCGTGATGGGTCTCATGGGCTGGTCAACGACGGCTATGGCCGCGAGATATCAGCACATGGTCGACACCGTCCGGAGCAACGTCGCACAACAGGTCGATGGACTTCTCTGGGTGCCAACGGGAGACGGGCGAAACTAGCTGTGACGGGTTCCCGAGGTCTTGGGCCCCGGGAACCCTACTACCTACTTTCGCCTACGTCGCAGGCTGAGCGGGTGCCGATCCAAGAAATCGGCAGCGTCAGCCCGTCGCTGCTTGTCTGAGTGCAGCAGGTTGACGAGGACGGCCAGTAGATAGGCGATGAGGTACACAAGCACCACGCTGACAAGGATCATCACTGGTGCTCGGGCCATCATCTCGGACAAGACGGCGCTGGTCACAATCACTTCTCCTGACCAGACCCATTCGTGATAGATACCGGGTCTGCCGATTCCTCAGCGGGGTCCGTGGCAGGAGTCATTCTCGATCTCGACGATGGACAACGCTTCGCTTCTGGCCCGCTTGGCGGCGGTTCGCATGCCCGTTTCACGAAGTGTGCCGATCGACACCAAGTCCTGGATGTCACGTTAGGTGTCGACTCGAACACATCGCAAGGGAGAGAGGCGAGCTGCGGGGAGCGGGGGAGGCATCAGGGGGCGCGCGGTAAATCGCGTCCGCTGGCCGAGGCATCCTCCCGAGATGTAGGCCGGGGGCAGAAGACCATGAACCCGGTGGGCTTTCCCGATGAGCGAGCAACTGAGACGGGAACTGAGACGGAAGCCGGAGAGGCGCCCGGTTCGATGAACCGGGCGCCTCTTCTACCTGCGGTAGCGGAGGGATTTGAACCCTCGGTGACTTGCGCCACACTCGCTTTCGAGGCGAGCTCCTTCGGCCGCTCGGACACGCTACCGAGGGAGACCCTACCCCAAGGTGGGCCGTGGTCTGAAATCCGTTTCGGCGCCTCCGGACGTTCCGCGCGGGACGTGGGCCGGACGGCCGGCCGGAGCTCGGCCGCTACTCGGCCGGAGCCCGATCGGAGCGCGCCCGGTGCTCGGTCAGCGGTCGCGGAAGAAGTCGGTGAGCAGTGCGGCGGACTCCTCGGCGAGGACGCCCTCGACGACCTCGGGCCGGTGGTTGAGCCGCCGGTCGCGGACGACGTCCCAGACGGAACCGGTCGCGCCCGCCTTCTCGTCGCGGGCGCCGTACACCACCCGCTCGACACGGGACTGCACGAGCGCTCCCGCGCACATCGTGCACGGCTCCAGGGTGACGACGAGCGTGCAGCCGGACAGCCGCCACTCACCGAGCCGCGCGGCGGCCCTGCGCAGCGCGAGGACCTCGGCGTGCGCCGTCGGGTCCCCGGTGGCCTCGCGTTCGTTGTGCCCGGCGGCGAGCACGGTCGTACCGTCCGGGGCCAGCACGACGGCGCCGACGGGAACGTCCCCGCCCCGAACGGCCAGCCGTGCCTGGTCCAGAGCGAGCCGCATCGGTGCCCGCCATGGATCACGTACGGGATCGGGCGGCCGAGGTACCTGGTGGGGGGTGCTCACCCGGGGAACCTAGCGGAATCCCCCGGAGCCGACGACAGGCACCCGCACTGGCGGGAGCCCAGGACAGGCACTTCTCCCGGCGGGAGCCCAGGACAGTCACTCGCCCCGGCGGGAGTCGACGACAGGGACAGCTCCGGGCGACCCGGCCTCCCGCCCCGCCGCCCGTACAGAGGCGTACTCGGCCTCCTGCGCCGGGGCGGGAGGCCGGGCAACGGCTCCGCTGCCACCGGCACGGCACGCCGACCCGCGGGCACGAGGGGCGAGCCCACCGGAAGGCGGCCGAGCTCACCGGCGGGCTGGGCCGAGACCACGGGCGTGAACGCCGAGCCCGTCGGCGTGAGGGCCACGGCCATCGGTAAGAGGGGTTGAGCCGCAGGTACGGGGACCGGGCGCACTGGTATGAGGGCCGGGCCCACCGGTACAGGGGCCAGGCCCACCGATGTGAGGGCCTGGTCCACCTTCGGGGCGCCGGGCCCACCGTCCGGGCGCCTAGCGCACGGTCTCCAGGACCTCTGCCGCTCCCAGCGCGTCGGCGATCGTGCTGAGCGCGTCGCCTTCGTCCAGGGCCAGCAGTTCCCTCTCGCTCACTCCGAGGTCCGCGAGGATGTAGCGGTCCCCGACGGGGCTGTGCGACACGGCATCGCCGGACACGATCCCCTGCTCCTCGTCGTCGTCCACGGAGTCCTCGGGTTCACCGTCCTCCGTACCGTCCAGGTCGAGGGAGTCCAGGTCGGCGTCGTCGCCGCCCGGCTCCCGTCCTAGTAGTTCGTCCGTGAGCAGGATCTCGCCGTACGAACTGCGGGCAGCCGCGGCGGCGTCCGAGACGTAGATACGCGGATCCTCCTCGCCGTCCACGCGGACGACGCCGAACCACGCGTCCTCCTGCTCGATGAGCACGAGCACCGTGTCCTCGTCCGAGACTTCACGGGCCAGGTCGGTCAGATCCGACAGGGTCTCCACATCGTCGAGCTCTGTATCGCTCGCTTGCCACCCGTCTTCGGTGCGCGCGAGCAGTGCGGCGAAGTACACCGTGACTCTCCCACTGGTCATAGGCGTGCCGGTTGGGGTTCCCCCCGGCGGAGGCTGTGGGCGGGGAGTGCTGCTCCGGGCCCCGCCCACTCGGAATCGTGGCAGAAACAGAGCGTTCAGGGGACGTCTTCGGCCTGCTGTGTCTGCTCCTTTGATCGCTAACAGCGGATCGTACGCGGATGCCCGCGCCGCGTACGCACCTCTCGGCCCGACACGGCCACCGCACCGCCCCTCGTGGGACGGGCGCCGCCCGCTCCCACGGCGGCCGGGCGGCCGGTTTCCCACGGGCGAGCCACCGACTGCGGTCTGGGCGCGTCTTCCCCGCACGGCGGGCGTGCCATCGAGTGGGCTGCGGGCGCGTCACTCCTTCACACCGGGTGTGCCCCCGGTCGTGGTGCGGGCGTGTCACCACGCGCGGTGGGCCGTGTCGCCGAATTCCTCGTCGGCGTGGCGGCCATGGTGATAGGGGCGGCATGTCGGCCAGGTGGGCGCGTCGGTCACGGCGCTGTGGGCGCGCCGGCGACTCCCATGGGAGCGGCCTGGCGACCTGCGGTGCGAGCGGGACGCGGCTCGGCGGGAGCGTGTCACCTGCTCACCGGGCGTGTCACTGGGCTCGGAGTGGGCCTGGGCGCGGGCTGGGCGACGGTCGCGGGCCGCTCCGCCCCGTGCGCGTCGGCCGGCGTCGGTCGCGGTGTCCGTCGGACGCCGCCGGCCGCCGCGCACGGGGGGGCGTGACGGGGCGGGCTACCAGCGGAAGGTGCGCATGCGCATGGCGTGGCGCAGCCGGGCGGTCTTGGCGCGGCGGGGCTGAACCCGGTCGCGCAGCTCGCGTGCCTCGGCCAGGTCGCGCAGGAACTGGGCTCGTCGCCTCCTTCGTTCGGCGTCGCTCTCCAGCCGCTCGGAGGTCTCCTCTTCCGGGTTCCGCATTGGCACACCACCCCAGGTCCGTCCCTCCCACCTTCCCTCTGATGGACGGTTTGATGCCAGCGGACGGGTGATGCCGGGGGACGGGCCTTGCCGGGCGGGACAGTGGCGGGCGGCGGGAGCCCGGCTACTGTTGTGGACATGCGTCTCCACGTCGTCGACCACCCCCTGGTCGCCCATAAGCTCACCACCCTGCGCGACCGGCGCACCGACTCCGCGACCTTCCGGCGGCTCGCCGACGAGCTGGTCACCCTGCTCGCCTACGAGGCCACCCGTGACGTCCGCACGGAGCAGGTCGACATCGTGACCCCGGTCTCCCCGACCACGGGCGTCAAGCTCTCCCACCCGCGCCCGCTCGTCGTGCCGATCCTGCGCGCGGGCCTCGGCATGCTCGACGGAATGGTCCGGCTGCTGCCGACCGCCGAGGTGGGCTTCCTGGGAATGGTGCGCGACGAGGAGACGCTTCAGGCCTCCACGTACGCCTCCCGCATGCCGGACGACCTCTCCGGCCGCCAGGTGTACGTCCTCGACCCGATGCTGGCCACCGGTGGCACGCTCGTCGCCGCGATCCAGGAGCTGATCAAGCGCGGCGCCGACGACGTCACCGCCGTGGTCCTCCTCGCCGCCCCGGAGGGTGTCGAGGTCATGGAGCGCGAGTTGGCGGGCACGCCGGTCACCGTCGTCACGGCCTCGATCGACGAGCGCCTGAACGAGCACGGTTACATCGTGCCGGGTCTCGGCGACGCCGGGGACCGCATGTACGGGGCCGCCGAGTAACTTCGCGGCGGCACCTGAGCCGCTCCGCCGCGACGGCGGAGCGGCTCAGGTGTCAGCAGCTCTTCTTCGAGGCGGAGGGCGCGGGCTTGGGCTGAGCCAGGACGGTCAGCGCCTTGTCGGCGTCCTCCTTTTTCGTCAGCGCCTTGAAACCGGTGCCGATGATGAGGTCGACCGTCGTGGCCTTCGCGCGGCCGTCGGTCTTCAGCTCGGCGCCGGAGAGCTGGGTGTTGAGGACGGGGAGCGCGGCCTGGTCGGCACCCTTGGCGCCGAGCAGTATCCCGGCGCCCGCGACCTTCTTGTCGTACGCGGCCGTCGCGTTGCCCACGTCACCGATCTTGAAGCCGCGTTTCTTCAGCTCGTCCGCCGTCTCCTTGGCGAGCCCGCTGCGGGGCGTCGCGTTGAGGACGTTCACGGTGATCTGGCCGGGCTTGGGCAGGGCGGCCGCGAGCTCGGCGGACGCCGCGGCGGCCTTCGCCGAGGGCGTGACCTTCGAGCCGCATTCGGCCTTGGCGCCCGCGGCCGTGGCCGTGTCATCACCGCCCGTGAAGACGTCGATGAGCTGCAGGGTCCCCCACCCGATCAGCCCGAGTGCGGTGACGGAGGCGACGACCAGGAACGCGAGCCTGCGACGTCCACGGGGTCGGCGCATCCGCGGGTACTTGTCCCCCGTGATCCGGTACTGGCCACCCATGCCAGGGGGAGTAAGCATGCTCATGGGCGCAGCGTAGTGCGCCGAGACCCCGATGCCTACTAAATGATCATTGCCCGGCGTTCAGTTCAACCCTTTGGGGTCAAGCCGTGGCCATTAGTCCAGTTCAAGGACGCGTGCGTGCAGCACCTGGCGCTGCTGGAGCGCGGCGCGGACGGCGCGGTGCAGGCCGTCCTCCAGGTACAGATCGCCCTGCCACTTGACGACGTGTGCGAAGAGGTCGCCGTAGAAAGTGGAGTCCTCGGCGAGGAGGGTCTCCAGGTCCAGCTGGCCCTTGGTCGTCACGAGCTGATCGAGGCGGACCGGGCGCGGCGCGACGTCCGCCCACTGCCGGGTGCTTTCCCGGCCGTGGTCGGGGTACGGCCGGCCGTTTCCGATGCGCTTGAAGATCACACGGAAAGCCTACCGGTCAAGACCTTCCGGGCGCAGCCATGGCGACGGAGTGCGACGCTGGAAAAGATGCCGTAAATCATCGCAAATCGGGAACAGGGGTCTGAGATGAGTGACAGCGAGACCATGCCCTCGGCTGCCGCTGGGACCGCTCCCGACGAGGAGGTCCGTGCCTCCGCACTCCCGCGGGAAGCCCTGGAGATCGCCTCCGGCTACGCCTTCGCGGGTCCCGCCCTCGATCTGGGCGCGCTGCTCTGGGACGGGACGTGCCTGCCCGACGCGCAGATCCGTGTCCCGTTGCCGATGCTCAACCGGCACGGCCTGGTGGCGGGCGCCACCGGTACCGGCAAGACCAAGACGCTCCAGCTGATCGCCGAGCAGCTGTCGGCGCAGGGCGTGCCGGTCTTCCTCGCCGACATCAAGGGTGATGTCTCCGGGATCTCGGCGCCGGGCGAGCCCGGGACGAAGGTCCGGGAGCGGGCCCGGGAGGTCGGCCAGGAGTGGACGCCGGGCGGCTGTCCGGCGGAGTTCTACGCGCTCGGCGGCCTGGGCCACGGCATTCCCGTACGGGCGACGGTCACCGCCTTCGGACCGGTGCTGCTGTCCAAGGTGCTCCAGCTCAACCGGACCCAGGAGCAGTCGCTCGGCCTGATCTTCCACTACGCCGACCAGAAGGGCCTGGAACTGGTCGACCTCAAGGACCTGCGCGCGGTCGTCGCCTTTCTGACCTCGGACGAGGGCAAGCAGGAACTGAAGGGGATCGGCGGGCTGTCCACCGCCACGGCGGGCGTCATCCTGCGGTCCCTGACGGCGTTCGAGGCGCAGGGCATGAGTCCCTTCTTCGGGGAACCGGAGTTCGACACGAGCGAGCTGACGCGTACGGCGCCGGACGGCCGGGGCGTGGTGTCGGTCCTCGAACTGCCCGCCGTGCAGGAGAAACCGCAGCTCTTCTCGACGTTCCTGATGTGGCTGCTCGCCGACCTCTTCCACGATCTCCCGGAGGTCGGGGACGCCGACAAGCCGAAGCTCGTCTTCTTCTTCGACGAGGCCCATCTGCTCTTCAACGACGCGTCGAAGGCGTTCCTCGACTCGATCACGCAGACCGTCCGGCTGATTCGCTCGAAAGGAGTCGGCGTCTTCTTCGTGACGCAGACGCCGAAGGACGTCCCCGGGGATGTCCTCGCCCAGCTCGGCAACCGGGTCCAGCACGCGCTGCGCGCCTTCACCCCGGACGACCAGAAGGCGCTGAAGGCCACCGTGAAGACGTTCCCCGACTCCCCCTACGACCTCGAAGAGGTCCTCACCGGCCTGGGCACCGGCGAGGCCGTCGTCACCGTGCTGAGCGAGAAGGGCGCTCCGACGCCGGTCGCGGCGACCCGTCTGCGGGCGCCGCAGTCCCTGATGGGGCCGGTGGAGGCGGGCGCGCTCGACCAGGCGGTCCGGGCCTCGCCGTTGTACGGGCGGTACGCCCAGGCCGTGGACCGGGAGTCGGCGTACGAGAAGCTGACGCCGGCGCGGGCCGGCGGTGGGGCGGCCTCCGGTTCGCGGCCGTCCCCGCCGTCCTCTTCCGCCCCGCCGTCTTCGGGCGGGCGGGGTGCGCCGGAAGCCGCGCGCTCCGGGGGCCGGAGCCGGCCGAAGGAGGACGCCTCCGTCGTCGAGCAGGTCGTCGGCAGCGGGCTGTTCAAGTCCCTGGCCCGGTCGGTGGGGACGCAGATCGGGCGGGAGATCACGCGGTCGATCTTCGGGACGGCTCGGAAACGGCGCTAGAGGGAGGGCCGGCTCAGGAGGGGTTCGCTCGGAGGGTTCGCGAGGGGCGGCCGCCCCGGGTGGGACGGCCGCCCTTTGTCGCCCGCTGTCTGCTCCAGGTCGTCAGACGCGCGGGTCCTCCGGGGGCGTGCCCGGCCGCTGTTCGTCCGGGCCGGTGCGGGGGACGGGGTGGCGTTCGGGGCGGGGGCTCGGCGTGGGGGCGGGGGCGTTGTCGCGGGCGGCCTCCGCGCGCAGGAGGGCGCGCAATACCGCGTACGGGTCGCTGGGCATGGGTGTGTCCTGTCCTTGTGTTCGGCGTTCGCTGGTGAGTGACCGTGGGCCGGTGCCTCGTGGGCCGGTGGCCGGTGGCCGGTTCGGCGGAGAAGCCGGGTCTGTCAGCAGCGCAGGACCACGCAGCGGAGCGTGTGCAGGACGGGGGTCATGGGCGAGGGCGCGGGTACGGCGGACGCCGGTGCCGGTTCGAGGTCGGACCGATGCGGCGGGATTCCCGTGGCGGGGCGCTGCGCGGCGAGTGCGCGGTGTCCCTGGCGGTGTGACGGGCGCAGGGCCGTGTCGAGTACGTCGTGCTCCGCGGCGCCCTCGGTGGTGCCGGTGACCGCGGTGGCGGCCGAGGCGGTGAACGCTTCCGGGTGCGGGCCTGTCGCGAGCAGCGCGACGACGAGCAGCACGAGGATCCGGAGCCACGGGCCGCCCGTCGGACGGGGGTGTGGGTGGCGTGGAGCGGTGCTCATGAGCGTGATGTGCCACCGGAGGCGGGTGGCTCACCGTGTCGGAGCGGAGATACGCCCTGTTGGCGTAGGGCTGGGGTGCTGACCTCGTGTGCGGGGTCCGGTCCGGTTCGGTGCGGGTTCGGTGGGTGGGTCGGGGCCGTGCCGGTACATCCCAGTCCGTCGCCGCTGGATCAGACGTGAGTTCTGAACGGGAGCCGCTGCTCGATCCGAACGTAAGCGACGGACATCAGGGATGTACCGGCACGGCCCCTCCCGTGCGTGGACGGCCGCGGGTGCAAGATCCAGCCCCTCCGGCGTTTGGGGTCTGGGGCGGAGCCCCAGGTACGGGCACAAGTGCCGGGGGCGGTGGGGCGCCGGTTTCCCCGGGCCCGGGTTACTTGCCGGAGGCCTTCGCGGCCTTCATCTCCTGTTTGTGGGCGCGGACCTTGGCGAGGGACTCGGGGCCGGTGATGTCGGCGACCGAGCGGAAGGACTCGGGCTCGCCGTAGAGGCCCGCGGCTTCGCGCCAGCCCTTGGGGCGGACGCCGAGTTGTTTGCCGAGGAGGGCCAGGAAGATCTGGGCCTTCTGGGCACCGAAGCCGGGGAGTTCCTTGAGGCGCCGGAGGAGTTCGTCGCCGGTTCCGGCGTCCTTCCAGACGGCGGTGGCGTCTCCGTCGTAGTGCTCGACGAGGTACTGGCACAGCTGGTGGATGCGCTTGCCCATGGAACCGGGATAGCGGTGCACGGCCGGCTTGGCCGAGAGCAGCGCGGCGAACTTCTCCGGGTCGTACGAGGCGATCTCGTGCGCGTCGAGATCGTCCGCCCCCATGCGCTGAGCGATCGTGTACGGCCCCGTGAAGGCCCACTCCATCGGCACCTGCTGGTCCAGCAGCATGCCGACCAGGGCCGCGAGCGGGCTGCGGCCGAGCAGTTCGTCGGCCTCGGGCTGCTGGGCGAGGTGAAGAGTGACGTCCATGGATCGATGATCCCGCGTGCGGGGCCGGGACGCTCGGTCGTGGCCGCCCGGGTTCGGCGGGTGGTCGCCCCGCACGTACGATCTCTGGGATGTGAGTTAGGTGAGCCTAACCTGATAAGAGTGGGGATGGACCGTGACCACCGAGATCTACCGTGACACCTGGGGCATCCCGCACCTGCGCGCCGACAGTGCGAACGAACTCGCACGCGCCCAGGGCCGGATCACCGCGGTGGACCGGGCCTGGCAGCTGGAGGTCGAACGGCACCGCTTCCAGGGCACCTCGGCCGCGTTCCTCGGCGCGGAGGCCGTCGGCTGGGACCGGTTCGCCCGTCAGGCCCGGCTCGACGACACCGCGCGACGCTGCTTCGAGACCCTGGCGGAACGGGACCCCGAGACCGCCGAGTGGATCGTCGCGTACGTCGACGGAGTCAACGACGGGCTGGCCGAAGGGGCCGGTCGTGCGCCCGAGTTCGCGGCGAGCGGGCTCGCTCCGGGGCGCTGGGAGCCCTGGAGCCCGCTGGGGATCTGGCTCGGTACGCACATCCTCTTCGCCGGGTTCCCCGCCAAGCTGTGGCGTGAGGAGGTCGTACGGCGGCTGGGCGCGGACGCGGTCGGGCTGTTCGCCATGGACGGACCGGGCACGGCCGGGAGCAACGGATGGCTGGTGAGCGGCGAACGCACCGCCACCGGACAGGCGGTGATCGCCGGTGACCCGCACCGCTTCATCGAGGACCCCGGCGTCTACCAGCAGATCCGCCTCTCCTGCCCCGAGTTCGACGTCGTCGGCATCGCCGTTCCCGGCGTCCCGGGCATCGCGCACTTCGCCCACACCGGAACGGTCGCCTGGGCGATCACCAACGCGATGGCCGACTACCAGGACCTCTACCGGGAGCGGCTGCGCCTCGCGGACGCCGGGGACGGCGGAGCCGTCGAGGCCCTCGATCCCGACGGTGTGTGGCGGGCCGCGGCACGGCACGTGGAGCGGGTCGAGGTGGCCGGCGGTGCGTCCGTCGAGGTCGAGGTGATCGAGACGGCGCGCGGGCCCGTGGTGATCGGGGGCGTCGGTGCCGAGGAGTCCATCAGCCTCCGCTGTCCGCCCCGCGTGACGGGTGACCTCGGATTCGGCGCGCTCCTCCCGCTGCTGCGGGCCCGCCGGGTCGCCGACGTGGACCGGGCGTTCGACGCCTGGGCGGAACCGGTGAACGTCGTGCAGGCCGCCGACACCGAGGGCGGGCTGCTGCACCGCGTCGCGGGCCGGGTCCCGGTCCGCGGCACGGCCAACCGCACCCGGGTGGTGCCCGCCTGGGAGGCCGGGCACGAGTGGACCGGCTGGCACGAGATGCCGTACGGCCCGGTCGAGGACGGCGTCGCCGTGATGGCGAACCAGCGCGGCCCCGCGGCCCCGCTCGGCGTCGAATTCTCCCCGCCTCACCGCGCCGCCCGCATCCGGCAGTTGCTCGACGCGGGCGACACGTGGTCGGCGGGCGACATGCCGGCCATCCACATGGACACCCGTCTCGGCTCCGCCGCCGCCCTGTTGGACCGGCTGGCCGCACTCGAACTGTCCGGTCCCGCGGCCGAGCTCAGGGACCGGCTCCTGCGCTGGAACCGGCACATGGACGCCGACAGCGGCACGGCGGCGGTGTTCGCGGAGGTGCGCGGCGCGGTCGTACGACGGCTCGCGGCCCACCCCGCCCTCGCCGTCCTGGCCGAGCCGCCCGCCCACCCGGCCGTCTTCCTGCCCTGGCTCGCGCTCACCCCGCGCGTCGCCTTCGCCCTCGAGAACCTTCTGACGGAACGGGAGTTGTACGGCATCGACCGCGACGACGTGGTGCGCGCCTCCGTCGAGGAGGTGGCCGCCCGGCCCGCGTCCCGCACCTGGGGCGACACCCATCGCCTCGCTCCCTGGCGGGCTCTCACCGGCACCGCGTACGACGAACCGGCCCTGTCCGGCGACAACGACTGTGTCCTGAGCACGTCCTCGGTACCCGGACTGACCGACCTGAGCGCGCGGGGACCCGCGGCCCGGTACGTCTGGGACCTCGCCGACCGGGACAACAGCCTCTGGGTGGTGCCGTTCGGCGCCGACGGCGTTCCCGGCGCGGCCCACCACCGGGACCAACTCCCCCTGTGGCTCGCGGGAGATCTCGTCCCGGTGACCACCGACTGGAACGCGCTGACCAAGGAGAGCCATGACGACTGAGACGTACGCCGACGCCCGCGAGGCCGTCCACGAGCAACCGGTCGACGGCTTCGGCACGGTCCGGGTGCTGCCCGTGGACCCGCACGCCGACCTCGACGTCCTTCACGGCTGGGTCACCGAGGAGCGCGCCGCGTACTGGGGCATGACCGGGTTCACGAAGCGGCAGGTGCTGGAGACCTACCTCCACCTCGACTCGCTCGACACCCACCACGCCTTCCTCGCGGTCAAGGACGGCGTACCCGCCGCGCTCTTCCAGACGTACGAGCCCGAGGCCGACCGGGTCAGCGAGTGCTACGAGGTCCGGCCCGGCGACATCGGCGTCCATCTGCTGATCGGACCCCCGGCCCCCGGGGGCGGCGCGCGGCCGGGCTGGTCGTCCACGCTGCTGGCCGCGTTCCTGGCCTACGCGCTGACGGGCCTCGACCGGCAGCGGGCCGTGGTCGAACCCGACGCCCGCAACGCCAAGGCCATCGCCCGCCTGACCCGGCAGGGCTTCGTCCCGGCCGGGGACATCGTGCTCCCCGAGATCGACCTGCCCGAGGTCCATCTGCCCGAGAAGCCCGCCCTGCTCGCCTTCCTCACCCGCGAGGCCTTCGAGAAGGGTTCGACGGCGCCGAGGTGAGCCGGACGCGGCCCCCGTCCGTACGTAACCGAGACTCTGCACATGCGGATACGGAGACGGCGTGTGAACGGAAGCAGGCAGCGAGACCGGCGGCGGCGCGGCGCCCGTGCCCTGGCCCTGCTGGGCGGCGTCCTGGTGCTGGTGCTCTTCGGGGGCGTGGGCGGCGCGTCCGCCCACGCCGCGCTGACGAGCACGGACCCGCAGGACGGCAGCGTGCTGAAGTCGGCACCCCGCCAGGTGACCCTGACCTTCAGCGAGTCCATCGGGCTGCTCGACGACTCCTTCCGCGTGCTCACCCCGGAGAACCGGCGCGTCCACACCGGCGAACCGAGCCACGCGGACGGCCGCTCCGACACCGCCCGCGTCACCCTGCCGCGCGGCCTAGGCACCGGCACGTTCACCGTGGCCTGGCGCGTCGTCTCGGCGGACAGCCACCCCGTCTCCGGCGCCTTCACCTTCTCCATCGGCAAACCCTCCGCGACCGCCGCGCCCCTGCCGCCCACCGGTGGCGATCCCGCCTCCGCCGCCCTCTACGACATCGCCCGGTACGCCGCGTACGGCGGTCTCGCCCTGCTCATCGGCGCCACGACATTCTTCCTGGCCTGCGGTTTCCCGGGCTCCGTGCGGCGTCTGCTGGTGACCGGCTGGTGGATCCTGCTCGGTTCCACGCTCGCGCTGCTCCTGCTGCGCGGCCCCTACGAGCGCGGCACCGGCCCAGGAGAGGTCTTCGACCCGGCGATCCTGCGGGACACCCTGACGAGCCGGCCCGGCATCGTGCTGGTGGCGCGGCTGGCGCTGCTCGCCGCGGCGGCCTTCCTGCCCCTGCGGGCGCCGGCCGGAGACCGGGAGGCCGGCCGCGGTGTCCTCGTCCTCGGCGGGCTCTTCTCGCTGGGCCTCGCGGTCACCTGGGCCGCCTCCGAGCACGCCTCCGCCGGTATCCAGGTGCCCGTGGCGATGGTCTCCTCCGTGCTGCATCTGCTCGCCATGGCGGTGTGGCTCGGCGGTCTGACCGCCCTGCTGACGGCCCTCTACCGTCCGGCCGAGCTGATCCCTCCCGCCGTCGTCACCCGCTTCTCCCGGCTCGCCCTCACCTCGGTCGCCGTTCTCGCGGCCACCGGCGTCTACCAGTCCTGGCGCGGCCTCGGCTCCTGGGACGCCCTGACCGCGACGTCGTACGGCAGGCTCCTGGTCGTCAAGCTCGGCGCCGTGGCGCTGCTGCTGGTGGGCGCCGCCTACTCGCGACGCTGGACGGCCCGGCTGGCGGTGACGGCGGCCTCGGAGAACTCGGAAGCCTCCGAGAGCTCGGAAGCCTCGGAGACCTCGGTCGCCGTTCCGGCCGAGCGTGTGGCGGTCGCGGTGACGGCCGGCGCGACGGCGGACAAGGACACCGGCGCGGCGAGCACGGCCGCCGGGGACACGGACACCGGCACAGACACCGACACGGACACGGCCATCGGCTCGGGTGGCGGACAGAAGGACGCGGCCGAGCGGGCGTCCGAGGACGGTCGGGCGGACGGTCGGCAGGACGCAGGGGGAGACGGGCCGGCGGGTGCCGCCTATCACCGGGGCCTGCGTCGGTCGGTCCTCGCCGAGGTCACCGTCGGCATCCTGGTGCTGGTGATCACGACGATGCTGACCGGGACCCAGCCGGGCCGCGCGGCCACGGAGACCGCCGCCGCCGTCGCGGCCGCTGACCGGCCGACCTCGTCGACGACCGTCGTGCCCTTCGATGTCGGCACCCCAGGCGGGCACGGCAAGGTCCAGGTCGAGCTGTCGCCGGGCCGGGTGGGCGAGAACTCCGTGCAGGCCGTGATCATCGGCCCCGACGGCGGTCTCGCGACCGTCCCCGAACTGCGCCTCACCTTCACCCTGGAATCACAGAAGGTCGGCCCGATCGACGCGGAGGTCACCGACAAGGGCGGCTACTGGACCTCCGACGGCCTCACCCTTCCGCTGCCGGGCACCTGGACCATGAAGGTCACGGTCCGCACCACCGACATCGACCAGATCACCGTCTCGAAGCACGTGAAGATCGACTGAGACGGGAGCGGGTGCGGCCGTCGGGCCCCACCGCCCGGCGGTGGAGCCCTTCGCGGCCGGCCCTTCCGAGGCCGGCCCTTCCGAGGTCGGGCCTTCTACGGTGTTCCGTCCGCGGGAGGCCGCCGGGCGGCTTTCAGCGCCCGGTCCAGCTGCTCGCGGGCCCGGCGCTGGATCGCTTCGCCGTCGTGCAGCAGCCGCTCGGTCTCCTCGGGGGTGAGCGGAACGGGCCGGGGCCCTTCGTCCGTCAGCAGGCCGTAGAGGTAGCGGCAGGCCGCGTCCTCGTCCGGGAACGGTTCCACCACCTCGCACCGACCGCGTTCGTGGACGCCCACCACCCACCGGCCGTCCTGTTCGGCCAGGAAGAGGCGGTCCGCCGGCCACGGACCGCCGGGACAGCCGGCGATCTCGTACCGCCCGGCCGCGACCCCGGCGGCCCGCAGGGCCGCGCACAACTGGTGCCTGTCCATGGCGCCGGCCTTCACTCCCGGTCGGTCAGTTCGCGCGTTGGATGTTGCCGCTGGCCAGGAGACCGGTGACGGAGCCGTCCACGACCCCCGACCTGGGGCAGAACGCCGGGGAGGTCACGTACTGCACACCCTGGCCCGGCTGCTCGAACGCCGCGGCCTGGGGCCCGGCGCACAGGACGGTGTCCTTCACCACCCGGTACAGGTGGTAGTTGTACGGATACCGGGGATCCGACGTGTTGAGGTTGGACGGCGGCAGCGCCCGCTGCGCGAACTTCGCTCCGGCCGGCGCCAGGTACCTGCCGAACTCGTCGCCGAAACGGTCCACCAGGTCGCCCGGGTGGAGCGTCACGGGGCCCGCGATGACCTGCCCGGTGTTGTTGTGCGCGAAGCCCTGGTCCGGCGGGTACCGCCAGTCACCCCGGCCGAGATCGGCCGTCGGGTTCCACCACTTGTTCAGGAACTCCACGGGAGTGAGCTGGCCGAACCGCTGGTAGCCGCTCAGGATGCCGCCGAGAACGCCGGTCTTCGGCAGGTGTGCCGGGCCGAACCGCCAGTCGCCGCACACGGACGGCGAGTGCGTCGCGTACGCGTAGGGCGGCGGCACCAGCCCGAGGCACTCCGTCCGCGGCGCCCGCGGATCGCCTCCCTGCGGCCGCGCGGTGCCGGCGGGCGACGTCGCCGTGTCCGGCCCCCGGGGCGCGGCGGCGGTCTGGGCGGGGGCGGCGGCGGGTGTCTGTGCCTGCGCGGGGGCGGCGGCGACTGTGCCGAGCAGCACGGAGCCGGCGAGGCCGGCCACCGAGGCCAGGCTCGCGGACCAACGGAACGATCTCAACGAAGACTCCTGACGAGAAGTGTCCGAGGCGCTGTACGCGCCCTTTGGACTCATCTGTGCCAAGTCCCCGAGAGGCGATAACAGGTGTACGGCCGGATGGCGGGCCGGTGCGGGAGACCCGGGGGACTCACCGCTCGGCGGCGCGCGATGCCCGGCTCCTCGAGCCCGGACCGGAACGCGAAGAAGGTCCTGACCAGTCGAAACCGGTCAGGACCTTCTTCGTATTGCCCGGTGAGAGCAATGGCGGAGGATACGAGATTCGAACTCGTGAGGGGTTGCCCCCAAATAGTCCACGTCTGCCGAAGCGATGCCTTCGTCCCGATCTGCGGACGGATCGGCCCCTCACCATCCGCTCAGCGGCCCCCCGCGAAGATCCTTCAGCTCCACCCCGGGCGGCCCGTACTGCTCCAGCGCCGCAACCAGTTCGCGCTCCTTGAGCCGCCACGCGTTGACCGGTCGGCTGGTAAATGCGATTCCCGTAGGCGCCTGCTGGGCCGTGACCTGTGCCGCGATCTCGTTCACGGTTGACCAGGGCTTCTCGCTGTCCGGCATCGGGGCCAGCCCCCGACGCCGCTTGATGCCGAGGTACGGCGCCTTGATCCGCAGCGACAGCTGCCCAGGCACCTTCCAACCGCCCGGCCGGATGTTCTGCTCCCACCGCACCAAGGCGACTATCTCGTCCCAGGGGACGAACACGATCCCTGCCTCATACCGCACCAGCGGGCTTCCCCCGAGGGTGACCCCCTCCGCATCGATCCGCAGCGCCACCTTGCGGCTCAGCGACATGGCCGTGAGCCCTACGCCGCAGAGCACGAAGAAGGCCACGCACAGCACGATGGGCAACGTGAGGTCCCCGAGGTAGAGGACCAAGCCCGCCACACCCGTGCAGAACATCACCAACAGCGCGTTCTTGACCGTCCAGCCGAACCGGACGACATACGCATCTGCTCCACCAGTCACGTCGCTCACGCAGAGATGATGGCCACCTCTGGCAGCCACGCACAAGACCCCTGCCTACCGTGTGCTGCGTGTAGGCGTTCGTCGTCGGTGACCCCCCAGTGTCGGCAACTGTGCGTATGGCCGTCCGGGGCCGTTCATGGGCGTTCGCGCGACAGGCGCGCGAGCGCAAAACGGCCGGCCCGGGTCATCGACCAGATCATGGGATGGGAACCGGGCACCTCCGCACGTATGCGGGCGCGGTACCTCCATGTACCGGACGCCATGCTCAAAGACGTCGCTCGGAAGATCGCCGATGCCATCTGGGGACCCTCGGCACCCCTTGCGGACAAAAACCAGGACAACGAGGTCTGAGGACAACGAAGAAGGGCCCCACCTTGCGGTGGGGCCCTTCGACATCGTGCCCGGTGAGGCACTGGCGGAGGATACGAGATTCGAACTCGTGAGGGGTTGCCCCCAACACGCTTTCCAAGCGTGCGCCCTAGGCCACTAGGCGAATCCTCCGGGGCAAACAATACAAGACGTTGAGGAGTGCTCGCGAACTCGTTCCCGCCCCGGGGATCCTGTACTCTTTGCGGAGCCCCTCACGTGGCGCTATCTGACTGAACTCCCCCAGGGCCGGAAGGCAGCAAGGGTAGGTTGGCTCTGGCGGGTGCGTGGGGGGCGCTTGCGTTTCCGGAAGGGCCGTCGGCCCGATCGGGGACGGGATGCCGCCGGGGTCGCGCCCGGGATGCGCTCAGGGCGGTCCTTGTTGTCAGTGGGCGCCTATAACCTCGTAAGCGTGTCGTCTCTCGCGCTGTACCGCCGCTATCGCCCGGAGTCGTTCGCCGAGGTCATCGGGCAGGAGCATGTCACCGACCCGTTGCAGCAGGCGCTGCGGAACAACCGGGTCAATCACGCGTACCTGTTCAGCGGTCCGCGCGGGTGCGGCAAGACCACGAGCGCGCGCATCCTGGCCCGCTGTCTGAACTGCGAGCAGGGGCCCACACCGACCCCGTGCGGGGAGTGCCAGTCCTGTCAGGACCTCGCCCGCAACGGCCGGGGCTCCATCGACGTCATCGAGATCGACGCGGCATCTCACGGTGGTGTGGACGACGCCCGTGACCTGCGGGAAAAGGCCTTCTTCGGGCCCGCGAGCAGCCGGTACAAGATCTACATCATCGACGAGGCCCACATGGTCACGCCGGCCGGTTTCAACGCGCTGCTGAAGGTCGTCGAGGAACCGCCGGAGCACCTCAAGTTCATCTTCGCCACGACCGAGCCCGAGAAGGTCATCGGGACGATCCGGTCGCGGACCCACCACTACCCGTTCCGGCTGGTGCCGCCCGGGACCCTGCGCGAATACCTGGGCGAGGTCTGCGGGCAGGAGGGCATTCCTGTCGCGGACGGCGTGCTTCCCCTGGTCGTACGGGCGGGCGCGGGCTCCGTGCGTGACTCCATGTCCGTGATGGACCAGCTGCTCGCGGGCGCCGCCGATGCCGGTGTGACATACGCCATGGCCACCTCGCTGCTCGGGTACACGGACGGCTCGCTGCTGGACGCCGTAGTCGAGGCGTTCGCGGCGGGGGACGGCGCCGCCGCCTTCGAAGTGGTGGACACCGTCATCGAAGGCGGCAACGACCCGCGGCGGTTCGTCGCCGACCTGCTGGAGCGGTTGCGGGACCTGGTCATCCTGGCGGCCGTTCCGGACGCGGCGGAGAAGGGGCTCATCGACGCTCCGGTCAACGTGGTGGAGCGCATGCAGGCGCAGGCCGGGGTGTTCGGCGCCGCCGAGCTGAGCCGCGCCGCCGACCTCGTCAACGACGGGCTGACGGAGATGCGGGGAGCCACCTCACCGCGCCTCCAGCTCGAACTCATCTGCGCGCGCGTCCTGCTGCCCGCCGCCTACGGGGACGAGCGGTCCGTCATGGCCCGGCTCGACCGTATCGAGCGCGGGGTGAACTTCTCCGGCGGCGGAGCGGCGCCCGCCATGGGCTACGTGCCCGGACCCGAGGCGCACGGCGCGGTGCCGGTTCCGCAGGCCGGACCGGCGGTTCCTCCCGGGGGCGGCCCCGCGGCGGCCCGTGCGGCGGCTCGCGGAGCCGGACAGGGAGCGGGGCAAGGGGGAGCCGGCGCGAGCGCCGGGGCCGTGCCGGGAGAGGCACCCGGGACATCCGCCCCCGTCGCGCCTGCGGCACCCGTGGCACCCGTCGCCCCCGTGGCACCCGCGGCCTCTGTGACCCCTCCGGCCGCACCGACGGCCCCGCCCGCCCACGCTCCCGTGGCGCACGAGCAGCCCGCGGCCCCGGCCGGTGCCCCCACGGGGGCCGCGCCCGGCGCCTGGCCCACCGCGACGGCCGCTGCGGCGGCCGTCGGCGCCCCGGCGGCTGGCCGACGGCGACACCCGCGGGCGGCGGGCAGGCTCCGGCGCAGCCCGCTCCGGCCCCGGCCGCCACCCCTGCTCCGGCCGCCGCCGCTCCGGGAGCGCCCCAGGCCCCGGCCGGGCCACCGGCCGCGGGTGGCCTCGACCCCCGCACGCTGTGGCCGAACATCCTGGAGGCGGTGAAGAACCGCCGCCGGTTCACCTGGATCCTGCTCAGCCAGAACGCCCAGGTGACGGCGTTCGACGGCACGACCCTCCAGATCGGCTTCGTGAACGCCGGTGCGCGGGACAACTTCGCGAGCAGCGGCAGCGAGGACGTGCTGCGGCAGGCGCTCGCGGAGCAGTTCAACGTGCAGTGGAAGGTCGAGGCGATCGTGGACGCCTCGGGCGGTCCGGTACCGCCGGCCGCTCCGGCGGGCTCCGGATTCGGCGGCGGAGGCGGTTACGGCGGTGGGGGAGGCGGCGGCTACGGAGGCGGTGGCGCCGGTGGGTACGGCGGGTCTCCGGCCGGCCAGCGCCCCGCGCCCCAGCAGTCCTCGGCTCCGGCCTCGCAGCCCCCGGCCCCGCAGTCCGGCCCGTCCGCGGGCCACACCCAGGGCCGGGGCATGTCCGCCCCCGCGTCGGCCCCGCCCCCGGCACACGAGCCGCCGCCGGTCGCCCCCGAGGACGACACCCCCGAGGACGACGACCCCGACCTGGACGAGTCCGCCCTCTCGGGCCACGACCTGATCGTCCGCGAGCTGGGAGCGACGGTGCTGGAGGAGTTCTCGAACGAGTGAGGGCGCGGGACAGGGCCCGCCCTCGGCACAGGGCCTCCGCGTCCAGGAGCGTCTCGGCCGAGGGGTCCCGGCCACGGGAGCGCCTCTCGGTGACGGTTCCCGGCGGGTCGGGGACGGCCCGGTTTGGAGGATCGCACCAGCTCCGCGACCCCCTCGCTTCGGAAGCCCCCACAAGGGCACCCTCGTGCGGCGGTTAGGCTGACCCCGTGAAGGTCCTTGTCATCGGTGGCGGCGCCCGCGAACACGCCCTGTGCCGCTCCCTGTCCCTCGACCCCGACGTCACCGCCCTGTACTGCGCTCCCGGGAACGCGGGGATCGCGGAGGTGGCGGAGCTGCACGCGGTCGACGCTCTCGACGGCACCGCCGTGGCCGCGCTGGCCACGGAGCTCGGCGCCGAACTGGTGATCGTGGGCCCGGAGGCCCCGCTGGTCGCCGGTGTCGCCGACGCCGTGCGCGCGGCGGGCATCCCCTGCTTCGGCCCCTCCGGGGAGGCCGCGCAGCTGGAGGGCTCCAAGGCGTTCGCGAAGGACGTGATGGCGGGTGCCGGCGTCCCCACGGCACGCTCGTACGTCTGCGCGACGCCGGAGGAGGTCGAGGAGGCGCTCGACGCGTTCGGAGCGCCGTACGTCGTGAAGGACGACGGACTGGCCGCCGGCAAGGGCGTCGTCGTGACCGACGACCTCGACGCGGCGCGCGCGCACGCCAACGCCTGCGACCGCGTCGTCATCGAAGAGTTCCTCGACGGCCCCGAGGTCTCCCTCTTCGCGATCACCGACGGCACGACCGTCGTCCCGCTCCAGCCCGCCCAGGACTTCAAGCGCGCGCTGGACGGCGACGAAGGCCCGAACACCGGCGGCATGGGCGCGTACTCGCCGCTGCCCTGGGCGGACCCGAAGCTCGTCGAGGAGGTCATGGAGACCGTTCTCCAGCCGACCGTCGACGAACTGCGCCGGCGCGGCACGCCGTTCTCCGGCCTGCTGTACGCCGGTCTGGCGATCACCAGTCGTGGCGTGCGGGTCATCGAGTTCAACGCCCGCTTCGGCGACCCCGAGACCCAGGTCGTTCTCGCCCGTCTGAAGACCCCGCTCGCCGGTGTCCTGCTGGCGTCCGCGAACGGCACCCTCGCCGATCTCGAACCGCTGCGCTGGAGCGAGAAGGCGTCGGTCACCGTGGTCGTGGCCTCGCACAACTACCCGGACACCCCGCGCACCGGCGACCCGATCACCGGGCTCGACGACGTGGCCGCCGAGGACGCCCCGAACGCGTACGTCCTGCACGCCGGCACCCGGCACGAGGGCGGGGCGGTGGTGAGCGCGGGCGGTCGCGTGCTGTCCGTCACGGCGATCGGATCGGACCTCACCGAGGCCCGCGAGCGCGCCTACACGGCGGTCGCCCGCATCGGCCTCGAGGGTGCGCAGCACCGCACGGACATCGCCGCGAAGGCGGCGGCGGAGGCGTAGCCCCAGGTCCCCATAGCATCACAGGGCCCCGGATTCCGTACGGAATCCGGGGCCCTGTCGTGCGGGAACCGGCCACTTCCACCTGCGGGTTTCTGTACGGAACCGGGGGCCTGATCATGGCCCACCGTCATCCACCTTTCCCCAGAGCCATTCCATCGGGTGACCGATGCCCCAACCAGCTGACTAGGGCCGAGGCCCCAACTAGGGTGCGGCGAAAGCATTCCGGCACTTGGCCCACCGGCATTGCGATGTCGGTGGCGGGTGCCACAGTGGGGGAGTGAGCAACGCCAGGGCATCCGTCGGCACCGGCAGTGGAATGGCCGGGGCCCGGCGGACAACAGGGGGTGACGTCCGGTCGTGACCGGTATGGGTATGGGTGTGGAGGCGGGCGCGCAGACCGCGCGCTCCCGGGCTCTCGCTGTGCTGCGCATCCGCAGCAGGGCGCTGGCCGTCGCCCTGCTGCCCGCGGCCGCGGCCGTCGTGCTGCTCGTCGGTGGCTCCACCGGCCGCATCACCGGTGAGCCCTGGGGGACCGCGCGGTGGATCGTGACGGTCGTCGCCGTCGTCGTCCTTCTGGCGGCGGCGGGCATCGCGCTCGTCGTGGCCCGCGCCCGGCCCGCGATGAGCCCCACGGTCCCCGTCTCGGAGGCTTCGGCCCCAGATCTCTACCGGATGGTCCGTGACCTGGCCGACCGTCTCGACGTACCGGCCCCCTCGGAGATAGCGCTCACCCCGGACTGCGACAGCTGGCTGGAGGACCGCACCCACCGGGCCCACGGCCGGTCCTCGTCGGGCAGCGGGGACGCTTCGGACCGCGCTGACGGCGGGCGGGGCGGCCTGGGAGTGCCCGGACTGACGAACCGCGTCCGCCGAGCCCCCGTCGCCCCCGTCCTCGTCATCGGCTCCCCCTTCCTGTGGTGGATGCGGGTCGGCGAGCTGCGGGCGGTCCTCGCCCCGGTCGTCGCCGGTACGGGCCCGTCGGCGCACCCGGACATAGCCGCGGCCCGCCGTTTCGTACGGGGCCTGGACGCGGCCGTGGCCGTGTCCTCGGCACCCGGCCGTGGCCCGCTGTCCCGCACGGTCCTGGCCGGTGTGGGCTGGGTGACCCGTCTTCTGCTGCGCAGCTGCCGGGGTCATGCCGCCGAGATGGAGCGGGGTGTGGCGTCCGCGGCGGCCGAGCGCGCACAGGCTGTGGACTACGGCGTGCGGATCGTCGCCCAGGAACAGGTGGGTCTGGCGTACGCGGGCTGGGACCGGCTGCTGACCCGTGTCGCGCTGCCCGCCTGGCGCATGGGCCGCTGGCCCTCCCGGCTGGACGTGGGCGTCGTCGCGGCGCTGACCGAGCTGTCCCGCCGCGACCGTCTGGCCGAGGGCTTCGCCTCCCGCCTCGGCGAACGCCCCGCCTGCGACCTGCTCGAAGAGCCCGGCACCGTGGACGAGGCGGCTTCGCTGCTCGCCGCGCGCCTGTTTCACGGCGGTCCCGCCGAGGCCGGCCCCGACTGGGCGCCGGTCGACTGGCAGGACTACCCGGACGAGGTCGTCGACCGCAAGTGGCGTACGGACGCGGCCCGCCTCCACCGTGTCCTGGACGCGCTCGGCGTCCGGCACCCCGCCGACCCCGCGCTGCCCGAGGCGGACGGCCCGACGCTGGCCCGGGTGATGGACCATCTGACCGCGCCGACGGAGCACCTGTCCGCACCGGCGGACGACAGGCTCGCCCCGGCCCCGGCTCCCGGCCCGGATGCCGCCCTCGCCGAGCACCGCACGGAGGCGTACGGCGAGATGGGCATCGCCGAGAGCGACGACCCGGACCTCGCCGTGGGGAACGAACGGTCGGCCGCCCTCGCGGCCCGGCTCACCGCGGAACTGGCCCGCGAGGAGGCGTCCGCCCCGGCGCCGCATCCGCCCGCCGGGGGCGCCGAGCAGCAGGGCCCCGACCACGCTCTCTGGGACGACGGGACGCTTCCGCTGTTCCCCCTCCAACCGCCCCGGACCGGTCGCGAGTTGCTGGCCGACCACGTCACGGCGATGGTCTGCTGCGCGGCGATGGACACCGCCGGGGCGACCCCCGGACTCGACTGGCTGGACGGCCCGTCCCTCCTCGTCGCGGGGGAACGGGCCGCCGACCTCGGCCCCCGGGTCCTCACCCTGATAGAGACCGGTGATCCAGCTCCCCTGCGGGACTGGCTCCGTCACCTCGGCGTCCGCCCGGAGAAACCGGTCCGCCTGGTCTGACGCCCTTCCGGCGGCCGCCCCACGCTGTTCGCCGCTGCCTCCGCCCCGGCGGAGGCAGCCGTTCCACTCACGTCAATTCGCGACGAACGGTGACGGACTGCGTGCGTAATGTGATGTGCTGGGACCGATCGCGCACGGTGCAAGGGCTTACCAGAACGACGGGGGCACCAGGGAGGGGAGCAGCCATGGGATCGGAGCAGATCCGCCGCTGGGAGTCGGGAGCACTCGCGCACGCCGTCACGGATCCCTTCGGCCAGGGCCCCGTTCCCTGGCTCCGCGGCAGTGAGACCTATTTCGACGACACCGGCCATGTCGTCCCCTGGTACCTGGACACCGACGCGGCCCAGCCGCCGCACCCGGCGACCGGCGCGTCCAGGATCCCGGGCCCGCGCGCCACCTCCGGCACCCGCGCGCGCTCCGGCACCGGAGGCCCCCGCTCCGCGGACGACGTCCACCGCCAGATCAAGGGCTTCACCACCACGGGTGCCGCCGCTCCCGGCGAGTCCATCGACTTCCATGTCACCGTGGACCCGCCGCAGGAGTTCAGCGTCGACATCTACCGCATCGGCCACTACGGCGGGGACGGTGCCAGCAAGATCACCACGAGCCCCCGTCTCTCCGGCATCGTCCAGCCACCGCCGCTCACGGCCGACCGCACCGTCTCCTGCCATCACTGGTGGCTGTCCTGGCGCCTCCAGATCCCGTCCTACTGGAGCGTCGGCGCCTATGTCGCCGTCCTCACCACCGCCGACGGCTACCGCTCGCACGTCCCCTTCACCGTCCGCAATCACCAGACGGCCGACCTGCTCCTGCTGCTCCCGGACATCACCTGGCAGGCGTACAACCTGTATCCGGAGGACGGCCACACCGGCGCCAGCCTCTACCACGCCTGGGACGAGAACGGCCGTCTGCTCGGCGAAGCCGACGCCGCGACGACCGTCTCCTTCGACCGCCCGTACGCGGGCGCGGGTCTCCCCCTCCATGTGGGCCACGCCTACGACTTCATCCGCTGGGCGGAGCGTTACGGCTACGACCTCGCGTACGCCGACGCCCGCGACCTGCACGCCGGCCGCGTCGACCCCACCCGCTACCGCGGCCTGGTCTTCCCGGGCCACGACGAGTACTGGTCGCCGCAGATGCGCCGCACCACGGAACTCGCCCGCGAGCACGGCACCTCGCTCGTCTTCCTCTCCGCCAACACCATGTACTGGCAGGTGGAGTTGGGACCGTCCCCCTCGGGCGTCGCCGACCGGCTGCTGACCTGCCGGAAGCGCCGGGGTCCGGGCAGGCCCGCCCTGTGGCGCGAGATCGACCGTCCGGAGCAGCAGCTCATCGGCATCCAGTACGCGGGACGGGTTCCCGAGCCGCACCCCCTGATCGTCCGCAACGCCGACCACTGGCTGTGGGAAGCGACCGGCGCGCACGAGGGCGACGAAGTGGAGGGCATGGTCGCCGGCGAGGCGGACCGTTACTTCCCGCGCACCCCACTGCCGGAGCACCAGGGCCGGATCCTGCTCGCGCACTCCCCGTACCCGGACAGCGAGGGCACACCCCGGCATCAGGAGACCTCGCTCTACCGGGCCCCGTCCGGCGCCCTGGTCTTCGCGTCCGGAACGTTCGCGTGGTCCCCGGCCCTCGATCGCCCCGGACACGTGGATCCGCGGATCCAGCGGGCGACCGCCAATCTCCTCGACCGCATCTGCAAACACGACTGAGGAAGCTCCGCCGGGAGTTCCGCGACACACCGGTACCGCGGGCACCCGGGCCCGCTCGCCACGCCCCCTGTCCAAACGTGCTCGCCCCGTACGGGAGAATCGAGCTATTCAGACAGAACCACGGGGAGGAACCGTGTCCGGATTCGTCGAAAAGCCCGAGCCCCTTCAGGTGCCGGGTCTGGTACATCTGCACACCGGCAAGGTGCGCGACCTGTACCAGAACGAGGCGGGCGACCTCGTGATGGTCGCCAGCGACCGCATCTCCGCCTACGACTGGGTTCTCCCCACCGAGATCCCCGACAAGGGCCGCACACTCACCCAGCTCTCCCTGTGGTGGTTCGACCAGCTCTCCGAACTGGCGCCCAACCACGTGCTGAGTACCGAACTCCCGCCGGGCGCCCCCGCCGACTGGGCCGGCCGCACCCTGATCTGCAAGTCCCTGCGGATGACCCCGGTCGAGTGCGTCGCCCGCGGCTACCTGACCGGCTCGGGCCTCGTCGAGTACAACGAGACCCGCACCGTCTGCGGCCTCGCGCTGCCCGAGGGTCTCGTCGACGGCTCGGAACTCCCCGCGCCGATCTTCACCCCCGCCACCAAGGCCGCGGTCGGCGAACACGACGAGAACGTCTCGTACGAGGAGGTCGCCCGTCAGGTCGGCGCCGACACCGCCGCCGAACTGCGCCAGGCGACCCTCGCCATCTACAGCCGCGCCCGCGACATCGCCCGCGAGCGGGGCATCATCCTCGCGGACACGAAGTTCGAGTTCGGCTACGAGGGCGAGACCCTCGTCCTCGCCGACGAGGTGCTGACCCCCGACTCCTCGCGCTTCTGGCCCGCCGACGTGTGGGAGCCGGGCCACGCGCAGCCGTCCTTCGACAAGCAGTACGTCCGCGACTGGCTGACCTCGGCGGAGTCCGGCTGGGACCGAAAGAGCGAGCAGCCGCCGCCCGCCCTGCCCGAGCACGTCGTGGAAGCCACCCGCGCCAAGTACATCGAGGCCTACGAGCGACTGACGGGCATCCGCTGGTCCTGACCTCGTCCCGGGCCCGGCCACCCGCCGGGCCCGGCAGCCACCCGCGCCGGGCAGCCCGAAGGGTTTCCCACGTTTCCGCCCCGGTCGGCAGACACGAAGAAGCCCCCCGACCTGAGGCCGGGGGGCTTCTTCTCCTGAGCGGACGACCAGGTTCGAACTGGCGACCTCAACCTTGGCAAGGTTGCGCTCTACCAACTGAGCTACGTCCGCATGCGCCGTGGCGCGACAGCCACTATACCCAACCTCGCTCCCGTGCGAGACGCACCGCCGCGTGCCGGTTCTCCGCCCCCAGCTTGGAGGCGGCCGACGACAGATAGTTCCGCACGGTCCCCTGCGAGAGAGCGGCCCGCTCCGCGATCTCCGCCACGGGCGCCCCGTCGGCGGCCAATTCGAGCACCTCGGCCTCGCGCGCGGTCAGCGGCGAGTCCCCGGCGGAGATCGCGTCGGCGGCCAACTCCGGGTCCACATAACGGTTTCCCGCGTGCACTGTACGGATGATCTCCGCAAGCCGCTGCGCACTGACCGTCTTGGGGACGAACCCCCGTACTCCCGCCGCAAGCGCCCGCTTCAGATGCCCGGGCCGTCCGTGACTCGTCACGATCAGTACTTGGCAGTCCGGCAGTTCGGCCCGCAGAGATGTGGCCACGCTCACACCGTCCGCCCCCGGCATCTGAAGATCCAGGACGGCGACATCGGGCACATGTGCCCGCGCCATCGCCAGAGCCTCCGGCCCGGTCGCCGCCTCGGCCACCACGACCAGGTCGTCCTCCAGCCCGAGCAGCGCGGCCAGGGCTCCCCGGATCAGATGCTCGTCGTCGGCGAGCAGCAGCCGCACGGGCGGTACGGGCGTCGAAGCGCCCGGGGACACGGCCGTCATGGGGTGGCCTCCCTCACCTGGTGCGGAACGGACGGGAGGGACGGCGGTTCTCCGTCGGGGGCGGGCGACAGCGGTACGTCCGCCGTCAGCCGGAACACCCCACCGCTCGCGCCGGCCCGCAGCACTCCGTCCACCTCCCCCAGTCGCTCCCGCAGTCCCACGAGTCCGGAGCCTCTCCCCGGTCCGGAGCCCCCGTCCGGGCCGGGGCCCGGCTCCGTCCCGTCCGGCGCCCCGTCGTTCTCGACGGTGAGTGTCACCCGCTCCTCCGTCACCCGCAGGGCCAGCGCGCAGCTTCTGGCGTCCCCGTGCCGCAGCACATTCGTGGTCGCCTCCCGGACGACCCAGCCGAGCGCCGACTGCACCTGTGCGGGCAGGTCCGCGGCCGTGCCGGTGATGACGCAGTCGATGCCCGCCGCGGTCAGCACGCCCTGCGCTCCGGCCAGTTCGGTGGTCAGGTCGGCATCGCGGTATCCCCGTACGACCTCACGCACCTCCCGCTGGGACTCCCGCGCGATCCGCTGCACCTCGGTCATCTGGTCCACGGCCTCGGAGCGCCCCCGCCTGGCCAGCTGCACGGCGAGCTCGCTCTTGAGGGCGATCACCGCGAGGTTGCGGCCCATCACGTCGTGCAGATCGCGGCCGAAGCGCAGCCGCTCCTCGGCGACGGCGAGCCGGGCGCGGGTCTCGCGGGCCTCGTCGAGTTCGTAGACGGCGTTGAGCAGCCAGACGGAGAAGGCGGCGGTGAAGGTGAGGAATCCGGCGGTGAGCAGGACCAGGACGGCGGTGATCAGTGCGGCGGGGCCCGCGAAGCCGAGGGGCAGGGAGAGCGTGCCGGCACCCGCGGACGCGCCGAGCACGGCGTACGCCATCCGGCGTCTGTCGCGTGTCCCGAGCGCGAACGTGCCCGTGCCGAACGCCGTGACACCGACGAACAGGGAGGAGGCGACCAGGAACTCGCCGTCGCTCGCGGGGCGCCAGGGGGTGCCCGAGAGGACGACCCCCACGACGGCCACCACGGCGGTGCCCACGGCGAGCGCGAGCAGCGTCCGCCTGATCTCCTCCCTGGTGCCGCGTGCCCGGTCCAGCGCCCGCGAGGCGGTCACCGCGCAGAGCACGGAGTGTCCGCACACCAGCAGGAAGAGGGCCCAGGACCGTGCCGTCGACACGTTCCCGAAGATCGGCAGCCCGATCGAGGCGGCCTCGAGCACGGCGAAGAAGTGGAACGACCACCGCGTGTACGTCTCGACCTTCGCCGGTGTGCTCTTGCCCCGCCACCAGCCCGCCGGTCTGGTCATGCCCGCCCCCGCGTCCGTGGTCACCGCCGCGGCTCCCAGCGGAACCACCGTCGTACAGCAAACACCGCGATCACGGTCCAGGCCACCGCGGTGACGACGGCACCCACGGTGTTGTGGGCGGAGAGGTGCCCGGTCCAGCCGCCGCGGATCAGGGTGATCACCGGGGTGAGGGGCAGCAGTTCGCAGAAGGAGGCCATGCCGTCGGGCAGCATCTCCAGGGGGATGAAGGTCCCCGAGCCGACCAGCGACACCAGGGTCAGGGGCGTGGCCGCGACCTGGGCGCCCTCGATGCTCCTGCTGAAGCCGGCGGTGACGGCCGCGAGCGCGGGCCAGGTGACGAGCGCCAACAGCAGCCCCAGCAGGACGAGATGGGGTGCCCTGGGCGCTCCGACGCCGAGCGTCACCTGGTAGGCGACGGCCAGGATCAGGCACTGGGCGAGACCGATCGCCACCGAGGGCAGCGCGGCGCCCGCGAGGATCTCCGTGTCCCGCAGTTCACCGGTGCGCAGCCGCTTGAGGACGAGTTCTTCCCGGCGGGCCGCGTACACGGTCACCAGCGAGCTGTAGACGGCGAAGAGGAGCGCGAAGCCGATGGAGGAGGGGAGCAGGATCGCGCCGACGGTGAGTCCGGTGCCCTTCAGGTTCATCTGGTCGACGGTCGAGCGGAGCGTGAACGGCAAGGCCAGCGGTACGAACACCGCTGCGGCCAGGGTCGCCTTGGTGCGGCCGAGCAGCGTCAGCTCGGCGCGTGCCAGCGCGATCGTCCGCCCCGCGGTCGTGGTCCCGGCCGTGCCGGTCCCGGTCGTGACTGCCGTTCCCGTCATGCCGCTGTCCCCCTGTTCCGGGCGCCCGCGATCGGCCCCGTCGTCCTCGCGCCGGGTGGCCCCGCCGTCGCTGTCCGCTCCGCGCCCCGCGCGGCCGCGTCGCGCGCGATCCGCAGGAACGCCTCCTCCAGGGAGGCCGGGCGCACATCGAGCCCCCGCAGCTCGACCCGCGCCCGCTCGGCCCACACCAGCAGGGCGGTCGCCGTCCGTTGCAGCTCGTTCGTGCGCAGCTTGATCACACGGCCCGCCGTCTCATGGCCGCTCACCCCGAGTCCGGGCAGCGGGGGAAGATCGCCGGGGAGGTAGCCGTCGGGCAGTTCGAAGGAGATGCGCGACGGCTGGGAGGCGGTGACCTCGGCCGGGGTGCCGATGGCCGCGACGTGTCCTTCGTGGAGGATCGCCAGCCGGTCGGCGAGTTCCTCAGCCTCTTCCAGATAGTGGGTGGTCAGCAGGACCGTGGTCCCGCCGTCGCGCAGCTCGCGCACCAACTCCCAGGTGCTCCGGCGGCCTTCCGCGTCGAGCCCGGTCGTCGGCTCGTCGAGGAAGAGGACCTCGGGGCGGCCGAGCAGCGCGAGCGCCAGGTCCAGGCGCCGCTTCTCACCCCCGGACAACTGCTTCACGCGTACGTCGGACCGGTGCGCGAGGCCGACCAGCTCCAGCGCCTCTCCGGTGGGCCGGGCTCCGCTGGTGCACGCCGCCCACATGCGGATGGTCTCCGCGACCGTCAGCTCGGAGGGGAAGCCGCCTTCCTGGAGCATCACGCCGATGCGGGGCCGTACGGCCGCCCGGTCCGTGTAGGGATCCTGCCCGAGGACCCGTACGCGTCCGCCGGCCGGGGGAGCGAGACCCTCGATCAGCTCGACGGTGGATGTCTTTCCCGCGCCGTTGGTACCGAGGAGAGCGAAGAGCTCACCGCGGCCCACGGAGAAGGTGACTCCGCGCACCGCCTCGAAATCGCTTCCGTCGCCCCCGTACACGCGCCGCAGATCAGTGACCTCAATCACGTCATCGTGCTCGTTCGTGTTCATGAAATCAGCGTCCCGGCGGACGGGTTCCGGCAGCAGTGCGCGGTGTCATCACTCCGCATGACAAATGTCAGACGGCACCCTGCGCGAGCGGACGGCGATACGCGGGAGGAGCGGGCGGCGGTACGCGGGAGGACGTGGATAGCGGGCGGACATCCGCGCCCGGACGAAGATCCCGGTCCACGTGAACACGAGAAAGACCCCGGTCGACTGACCGGGGCCTTTGCTTACTGGAGCGGACGACGAGGCTCGAACTCGCGACCTCAACCTTGGCAAGGTTGCGCTCTACCAACTGAGCTACGTCCGCATTGCCTCCGACCGGCTTTCACCGATCGGCGCGAGCACCACCCTACCTGATCCACAAGAGCGGTAGGTAAGGGATGCAGAGCGGGTGACAGGAATTGCACACTGCGCCTTCCCCCTGGAAGGGGGATGTTCTGCTACTGAACTACACCCGCACGACCCTGGGGTTCCGGCTTTTCGGCCTGGCCCCTCGGCGTGTTCCAGACTCTAGCTGATCTGCGGGGGGTCAGCGCAAGTCGGTTCTTCCGGGGTCCGGTGGAGGGGTCGGTGGGCACCCCGCGAGGGGGTGCCGGCTCAGTGCGCCTCGGCGAACGCCTCGTAGACCTTCTTGGGGATCCGGCCGCGCGGCGGCACGTCCATCTTGTTGGAGCGGGCCCAGGCGCGGACCGCGGCCGGGTCGGGCGTCAGCGCGGTGTGCGTGTACGCCTTCCCGGACTTCGACTGCTTGCGGCCGGCCTCGAGGTAGGGCTCGAGCGCCTTACGCAGTTTCTTGGCATTGGCTGGATTGAGGTCGATCTCGTACGACTTGCCGTCGAGTCCGAAGGCGATCGTCTCCGCCGCTTCCGAGCCGTCGATGTCGTCAAAGAGAGTGACCACGACACGCTGCGCCACGAATATCGGTCCCTTCGTGCGACACCTCTGCGATCAACGGGCATGACGTGCACGGACGTCACGGAGTTGTCGGGGAGATGTCGACTGTCCGGCTGTTATTGAGCAAAGTATCGGCTATTGCCAATTCCTTTGTACAGTGCCCGGCATTGCATTGTGAAGCCCGACTAAATCCCTCCGCGTGTCCGAAGGCAATGGGGTCCTGCCGTTCTTCTGCGGTTTTTCCCAGGATTTTCCGTGCGTGCCCCCGCGCCGATGCGGGATCGTGATCGGGGTCACGTAGGATTCTACGAATCTACGCGAGTAGAAATTTTGTGCGGGTAGTCTGAAGGGACCTGCTCAGCACCACACACCGGGAGTGCCAGTGGCACGCGTCGTAGTCGACGTCATGCTCAAGCCGGAGATCCTCGACCCCCAGGGCCAGGCGGTGCAGCGTGCACTGCCGCGCCTCGGTTTCGAAGGTGTCTCCGACGTCCGTCAGGGAAAGCGATTCGAACTGGAAGTGGACGGACCGGTGGACGACGCCGCGCTCGCCCGCATCCATGAACTGGCGGAATCCTTCCTCGCCAACACCGTGATCGAGGACTTCACCGTCAAGGTCGAGGAAGTCGCGGAGGCCGGAAAGTGACCGCTCGTATTGGAGTCGTCACCTTTCCGGGCAGCCTCGACGACCGCGACACGCAGCGCGCGATCAAGCTGGCCGGTGCCGAACCCGTCGCTCTCTGGCACAAGGACAAGGACCTCAAGCAGGTCGACGCCGTGGTGCTGCCCGGCGGTTTCTCGTACGGCGACTATCTGCGGGCCGGCGCCATCTCGCGCTTCTCGCCGGTGATGGAGACCGTCATCGAGCAGGCGAAGTCCGGAATGCCGGTTCTCGGCATCTGCAACGGCTTCCAGGTCCTCACCGAGGCCCACCTCCTCCCCGGAGCGATGCTCGGCAACAACCACCTCCACTTCATCTGCCGCGACCAGAAGCTGCGGGTGGAGAACGCGGGGACCGCCTGGACCGCCGACTACACGGCCGGCCAGGAGATCTACATCCCGCTGAAGAACATGGACGGCCGGTACGTCGCCGACGAGCACACGCTCGACATGCTGGAGGCCGAAGGCCGGGTCGCGTTCCGTTACGTGGACGTCAACCCGAACGGCTCGCTGCGCGACATCGCCGGCATCACGAACGAGGCGGGCAACGTCGTCGGTCTGATGCCGCACCCGGAGCACGCCGTCGAGCCGCTCGTCGGCTCCGGCCGCACCGACGGCCTCCCCTTCTTCACCTCGATCCTCAAGAAGCTGGTCAACGCATGAGCCGCACGCCTCTGGACACGGTCGAGAACGCGGCCGCGACCCCCGACGTCGAGCTGCCCTGGGCCGAACTGGGCCTGAAGAAGGACGAGTACGAGCGCGTCGTCGAGATCCTCGGCCGCCGGCCCACCGGCGCCGAGCTCGCCATGTACTCCGTCATGTGGTCCGAGCACTGCTCCTACAAGTCCTCGAAGGTCCACCTTCGCCAGTTCGGCGAGAAGGCCCCGCAGTCCGACGCGCTGCTCGTCGGCATCGGCGAGAACGCCGGTGTCGTCGACGTCGGCCAGGGCTACGCGGTGACCTTCAAGGTCGAGTCGCACAACCACCCGTCGTACGTCGAGCCCTACCAGGGCGCGGCCACCGGCGTCGGCGGCATCGTGCGCGACATCATCGCGATGGGCGCCCGTCCGGTCGCGGTCGTCGACCCGCTGCGCTTCGGCGCGGCCGACCACCCCGACACCAAGCGCGTTCTGCCGGGCGTCGTCGCGGGCATCGGCGGCTACGGCAACTGCCTGGGCCTGCCGAACATCGGCGGCGAGGTCGTCTTCGACGCCTGCTACCAGGGCAACCCGCTGGTCAACGCCGGTGCCATCGGCGTCATGCGGCACGAGGACATCCACCTCGCGAAGGCGTCCGGCACCGGCAACAAGGTCATCCTGTACGGGGCCCGCACGGGCGGCGACGGCATCGGCGGCGCGTCGATCCTCGCCTCGGAGACCTTCGACGACGCCAAGCCGTCGAAGCGTCCCGCCGTCCAGGTCGGCGACCCCTTCCAGGAGAAGCTCCTCATCGAGTGCACCCTGGAGGCCTTCGCCGAGAAGCTGGTCGTCGGCATCCAGGACCTCGGCGCGGCCGGTCTGTCCTGCGCCACCAGCGAGCTGGCGTCCAACGGCTCCGGCGGCATGCGCGTCACCCTGGACGACGTACCGCTGCGCGACTCCACGCTCTCGCCCGAGGAGATCCTCATGAGCGAGTCGCAGGAACGCATGTGCGCGGTCGTCGAGCCGGCGAAGGTCGACCGCTTCCTGGAGATCTGCGACAAGTGGGACGTCATCGCCACCGTCATCGGTGAGGTCACCGACGGCGACCGCCTGGAGATCTTCTGGCACGGCGGCAAGATCGTCGACGTCGACCCGCGCACGGTCGCGCACGACGGTCCGGTCTACGAGCGCCCCTACGCCCGCCCGTCCTGGCAGGACGCCCTCCAGGCCGACGACGCGAACAAGCTGCCCCGCCCGGAGACGAGCGAGGAGCTGAAGGACCAGGTCCTGAAGCTGGTGTCCTCCCCGAACCAGGCCTCCAAGTCCTGGATCACCTCCCAGTACGACCACTTCGTGCAGGGCAACACGGTGCTGGCGCAGCCCGAGGACTCGGGCATGATCCGCATCGACGAGGAGACCGGGCTCGGCGTCGCCATCGCGACCGACGGCAACGGCCGCTACGCCAAGCTCGACCCGTACACGGGCGCGCAGCTGGCCCTCGCCGAGGCGTACCGGAACGTCGCCACCACCGGCGCCAAGCCGCTCGCCGTGTCCGACTGCCTGAACTTCGGCTCGCCCGAGGACCCGGCCGTCATGTGGCAGTTCGCCGAGGCGATCCGTGGACTGGCCGACGCCTGTCAGCAGCTGGGCACCCCGGTGACCGGCGGCAACGTCTCGCTGTACAACCAGACCGGCGAGGTCGCCATCCACCCGACTCCGGTCGTGGCCGTGCTGGGCGTGATCGACGACGTCGCCCGCCGCACCCCGGTCGCCTTCCAGGAAGAGGGCCAGCTGCTCTACCTGCTCGGCGACACCCGCGAGGAGTTCGGCGGCTCGGCCTGGTCGCAGGTCGTCCACGACCACCTCGGCGGTCTGCCGCCGAAGGTCGACCTGGAGCGTGAGCGGCTGCTCGGCGAGATCCTGATCTCGGCCTCCCGCGACGGCATGATCGACTCCGCGCACGACCTGTCCGACGGCGGTCTGATCCAGGCCGTGGTCGAGTCGGCGCTGCAGGGCGGCAAGGGCGCACGGCTGATCGTGCCCGACGGCCTCGACGCGTTCACCTTCCTCTTCTCGGAGTCGGCGGGCCGCGCGGTCGTCGCCGTCCCGCGCTCGGAGGAGCTCCGCTTCAACGACATGTGCGGTGCCCGGGGTCTGCCCGTCACCCGTATCGGTGTCGTCGACGGCACCGAGTCCGACGCGACCGCGGTGGTCGACGTCCAGGGCGAGTTCGTGCTCTCCCTGGCCGAGCTGCGCACGGCCCACGAGGGGACGATCCCGGCGCTGCTGGCGTAACCCGTTGGTGTGCACGAAGGCCCCGTCCGGGTTCCGGGCGGGGCCTTCGCCTGTCCCGGCGCTTTCGCCTGTCCCGACGGTCCGAACCCCGCTCCGAGCGGCAGGCCAGGAGGCCCGGAGACGAAAATGCCGACGCCCGGCCGTTCCCCGGTTCTAGGGTGAGGATCATGCCCCCGGCCAAGAAGCGCGCCCGTACGTACGACTCCGCCAAGATCCGCGCCGCGGTCCTCGCGCAGTTCGGGAACGTACGGGAAGGTGTCCGCGCCCTGAGCGAGGAGCAGTTGGCGCTCCCCACGCACCTCGGCGCGTGGACCGTGCGGGAGCTGGCCGCACACGTCACCATGGCCGTCGAGACCGTGAGCCGGAACCTCGACCGGCCGGAGCCCGCCACCAGGGAACTCGCGCTGCTCGACTGGCCGTTCGCCACCGCCGCGCGGGCCGGGGACATCGCCGACGACAGCCGTGACCTCGCGGAGCGGAACCCGGACCTCGACGCCCTGTACGCCCGGACCGGGCAGCGGATCACCGAGCGCCTGGCCACGGCCCCGGACGGACGGCTCCTCGCCACGCGCACCGGTGTCATGACCCTCGCCGACTACCTGGTCACCCGGACCGTCGAACTCGTCGTCCACACCGACGACCTGAACCGCGCGGTGCCGGGCCCCGACATCCCGTACGACCGCCAGGCCCTCGCCGCCTGCACCCGCCTGCTCGCCGACGCGATCGCCGTGAAGGCGCCCGGCGCGTCGACGGAGGTCAGGGTCCCGCCGTACGCCGTCGTGCAGTGCGTGGAAGGGCCCCGGCACACCCGTGGCACCCCGCCGAACGTCGTCGAGACGGACCCGCTGACCTGGATCCGGCTCGCGACGGGACGTACGGGGTGGAAGGCGGCGCTGGACGACGCGAAGGTCAGTGCGAGCGGAGAGCGCGCCGACCTGGGCGGACTGCTCCCCCTGATGGGCTGAACCCCCGGGCAGGCTCCCCGAGCCCACCCGGGCGGCCGAGGGCGGGCGCGGCGGAGAGTCCGGGCCCGAAGGGAACCGACACCCCCACCCCTCCCGTCACATCGGCATGGACAAGCAGCGAACGACCCTCAGTGTCCTGACCCTGCTTCCCCTTGCCGTGGCGTGCGGCAGTCAGACGGCGGGGAGCGGCTCCGCCCGGACCGAACCGGCACCGGTGACCGGGGTCCACTGGACGGTCGACAGCCTCACCGTGGACGGAAGGACCGCGCGGGCACCGTCCGGCGCGTATCTGAAGATCGGGGAGGACGGTCGCGTCAGCGGCAACCTCGGCTGCAACGGGTTCGGTTCGAAGGCCACCCTCAAGGGTGACCGTGTCGAGTTCGGCGAGATCCGGACGACCGACATGGGCTGCGAGAAGGGCCCGATGAGCTTCGAGCGGAGCCTGAGCCGCACGTTCGCGGACGCGAGCGCGTTCACGACGAAGGCCGACGGCGACCGGCTGACGCTCACCGCCGACAGCGGCGACCGGGTCGGCCTCACCAAGGAGCCGGACGTGCCCCTGCGGGGGACGAAGTGGACGGTCACGGCACTCGGTGACAAGAACGTGGCCCAGTCGCTCCCGAAGGGCACCGAGGCGTACTTCGTCCTCGGCGAGAACGGCACCTTCGACGGCCGGCTCGGCTGCAACCACGCGTCCGCCCAGGCCACCGTGAGCGACGGACATATCACCCTCGGCCCGGTCAGGACCACCCGCATGATGTGCCAAGGCTCACTCATGAGGACCGAGAAGTCGCTGCTGAAGGCCTTCGACGGCAAGGTCACCTACGAGTTGGATCATCGTGGCATCACGCTGACCAGCGAAAACGGCACTGTCGTCAGTGCGGTGGCCGACGAGTGATCCATTGGGGCGCCGAATCCCCAATTCGGACCAGTGGTCGATCTCGCCTACACTCGGTGCCGTGCCACGTGGTGACGGTCGACTCAATCATGATCTGCTCCCCGGTGAGAAAGGCCCCCAGGACGCTTGTGGCGTCTTCGGTGTCTGGGCTCCGGGCGAAGAGGTCGCCAAGCTCACTTACTTCGGGCTCTACGCCCTCCAGCATCGGGGTCAGGAATCCGCGGGAATCGCGGTCAGCAACGGCTCCCAGATCCTCGTCTTCAAGGACATGGGCCTCGTGTCCCAGGTCTTCGACGAGACCTCGCTCGGTTCGCTCCAGGGTCATATCGCGGTCGGTCACGCCCGCTACTCGACCACCGGTGCCTCCGTGTGGGAGAACGCCCAGCCGACGTTCCGTGCCACCGCGCACGGTTCCATCGCGCTCGGTCACAACGGCAACCTCGTCAATACGGCGCAGCTCGCCGAGATGGTCGCCGAGCTGCCTAAGCAGGAAGGCCGCACCACTCGTGTGGCGGCCACCAACGACACCGACCTGCTCACCGCGCTCCTCGCGGCCCAGGTCGACGATGACGGCAAGCCGCTGACCATCGAAGAGGCCTCCACAAAGGTCCTCCCGCAGGTCATGGGCGCCTTCAGCCTCGTCTTCATGAACGAGCACACCCTCTACGCCGCCCGTGACCCGCAGGGCATCCGCCCGCTGGTCCTCGGCCGCCTGGAGCGCGGCTGGGTGGTGGCCTCCGAGTCCGCCGCCCTCGACATCTGCGGCGCCAGCTATGTGCGCGAGATCGAGCCGGGCGAGTTCGTCGCCATCGACGAGAACGGTCTGCGGAGCTCGCGATTCGCGGAAGCGAAGCCCAAGGGCTGCATCTTCGAGTACGTCTATCTGGCCCGCCCCGACACGGACATCGCCGGTCGGAACGTGTACCTCTCGCGCGTCGAGATGGGCCGCAAACTCGCCAAGGAAGCCCCTGTGGAGGCCGACCTGGTGATAGCGACCCCGGAGTCCGGGACGCCCGCCGCGATCGGTTACGCGGAAGCCTCCGGCATCCCCTTCGGTGCCGGCCTGGTCAAGAACGCTTATGTCGGCCGGACCTTCATCCAGCCCTCGCAGACGATCCGCCAGCTCGGTATCCGTCTGAAGCTGAATCCGCTCAAGGAAGTCATCAAGGGCAAGCGCCTGGTCGTCGTCGACGACTCGATCGTGCGCGGCAACACCCAGCGCGCCCTGGTCCGGATGCTTCGTGAGGCGGGTGCCGCCGAGGTCCACATCCGGATCTCCTCGCCGCCCGTGAAGTGGCCCTGCTTCTTCGGCATCGACTTCGCGACCCGCGCCGAGCTGATCGCGAACGGCATGACCATCGAGGAGATCGGCACCTCGCTCGGCGCCGACTCCCTCTCGTACATCTCCATCGACGGGATGATCGAGGCCACCACGATCGACAAGCCGAACCTGTGCCGCGCCTGCTTCGACGGCGAGTACCCGATGGACCTTCCGGACCCCGAACTGCTCGGCAAGCAGCTCCTGGAGACCGAGCTGGCCGCGGGTCCCGCAGCCACGGCCGCGGCTGACGCCATCCGTCGCCCGTAGCGCCGCAGAGCCCCGTTTCACCAACCCGAAAGATCCCAGGCAATGTCTGAGACCAGTGCTTCCGGTGCGTCCTACGCGGCTGCCGGAGTCGACATCGAGGCGGGCGACCGCGCCGTAGAGCTGATGAAGGAGTGGGTGAAGAAGACGCAGCGCCCCGAGGTCCTCGGTGGCCTCGGCGGCTTCGCCGGCCTCTTCGACGCCTCCGCCCTCAAGCGTTTCGAGCGTCCGCTGCTTGCCTCCGCCACGGACGGTGTGGGCACCAAGGTGGACATCGCCCGCCAGCTGGGCGTGTACGACACGATCGGCCACGACCTCGTCGCGATGGTCATGGACGACATCGTGGTGTGCGGGGCCGAGCCGCTCTTCATGACCGACTACATCTGCGTGGGCAAGGTCCACCCGGAGCGTGTGGCGGCCATCGTGAAGGGCATCGCCGAGGGCTGTGTCCTCGCGGGCTGCGCCCTGGTGGGCGGCGAGACGGCCGAGCACCCCGGTCTGCTGGGTCCGGACGACTTCGACGTCGCGGGCGCCGGTACGGGCGTGGTCGAGGCCGACGAGCTGCTCGGCCCGGATCGCATCCGTAAGGGTGACGCGGTGATCGCCATGGCGGCCTCCGGTCTTCACTCGAACGGGTACTCGCTCGTCCGGCACGTCCTCTTCGACCGGGCGAACCTGAGCCTGGAACGGCACATCGAGGAGTTCGGCCGCACGCTCGGCGAAGAGCTCCTGGAGCCGACCAAGATCTACTCGCTGGACTGCCTGACGCTGACGAAGACCACCGCGGTGCACGCGTTCAGCCACATCACCGGCGGCGGTCTCGCGGCCAACCTGGCCCGTGTCATCCCGGACGGCCTGCACGCCGTGGTCGACCGCGAGACCTGGACCCCGGCACCGGTGTTCGACCTCGTCGGCAGGACGGGCGGCGTCGAGCGCCTGGAGCTGGAGAAGACGCTGAACATGGGCGTCGGCATGATGGCGATCGTCCCCGAGGAGTCGGCCGAGGTCGCCCTCGCCACCCTCGCGGACCGCGGAGTGGACGCCTGGATCGCCGGTGAGATCACCGAGCGCGGCGACCACGCGACGGGCGCGGCGCTCATCGGCGACTACGCGGGCTGAAGCCCCCGAGGCAGCACGAAACCCGGTCCGGTGGTGAAACCCCGGACCGGGTGAGGTGCAGTCGCTACGAGAAATACGCCAGGCGAGATCTACCAGAAACCCACGGCAGGAGATCCGCTACGAAGAAGAGGTCGCGGAAACTGCGAGGGACGCTGTTGCGTCAAGCGCCACGACGTTGCGACTGGGGACCGGACTGGTCGTCTTCGTCCTCGTCGTCGTCGTTGTAGAGATCCGCGTACTGTGCGTACGGGTCGTCTTCCTCGTCGTCGTCCTCGAACGGCTCGCCATTCGGCGGCTGGCTCGAAGTCGAAGCGCCCAGCTCATTGGCCAGACGCGAGAGGTCAGTCCCGCCGCTGCTGTACTTCAGCTGGCGGGCGACCTTCGTCTGCTTGGCCTTTGCCCGGCCGCGCCCCATGGCTCGACCCCCTCGGATACGGGGCTCGACGGCCCCAGAGTCTTGACACGCGTTCATGATCTGGAACGGACTCTCCGTGGAGAGACCGGTCCGTAGGGCTTCCACGGTACCTGAGCCCGCGCCCATACGGTACGTCGCCCGCAGCACGCGCCTTCACCCAGAACCCGCGAGGTGCCCTGTCCTCGCTGGTCAACCGCGATTTTAACCTCTTCTTGGCGTACGACCCGCCGACAGACGTGAGAGTTCTCTCCCAACGGGCCGTCGGCGGGTCCCTGACAAGCAGGTATGGCCTCGGAAGGCGTCAGTGACGCCGTGCCTCCGCCATCCGCTGCTCGGCGATCCGGTCGGCCGCCGCGGCCGGCGGAATCCCGTCCTGCTTCGCACGTGCGAATATGGCCAGCGTGGTGTCGAAGATCTTCGACGCCTTGGCCTTGCACCGGTCGAAGTCGAAGCCGTGCAGCTCGTCGGCGACCTGGATGACACCGCCCGCGTTCACCACGTAGTCGGGGGCGTACAGGATGCCGCGGTCCGCGAGGTCCTTCTCCACGCCCGGGTGCGCCAGCTGGTTGTTGGCGGCACCGCACACGATCCTGGCGGTGAGCACCGGCACGGAGTCGTCGTTGAGCGCTCCGCCCAGCGCGCACGGCGCGTAGATGTCGAGGCCCTCGGTGCGGATGAGTGCCTCGGTGTCCGCGACGGCGGTCACGCCGGACGGGTGCCGGTCCAGAATCCGCCGCACCGAGTCGGCCCGTACGTCCGTGATCACGACCTCGGCGCCGTCCTCGCGCAGGTGATCGACCAGGTGGTGGCCCACCTTGCCGACGCCGGCGACGCCGACCTTGCGGCCGCGCAGCGTCGGGTCGCCCCACAGGTGCTGGGCGGAGGCCCGCATGCCCTGGAAGACACCGAAGGCGGTCAGGACCGACGAGTCGCCCGCGCCGCCGTTCTCCGGGGAGCGGCCGGTCGTCCAGCGGCACTCGCGCGCCACGACGTCCATGTCGGCGACGTACGTGCCGACGTCGCACGCGGTGACGTACCGGCCGCCGAGCGAGGCGACGAACCGGCCGTACGCGAGGAGCAGCTCCTCGGACTTGATCTGCTCGGGGTCGCCGATGATGACGGCCTTGCCGCCGCCGTGGTCGAGTCCGGCCATGGCGTTCTTGTACGACATCCCGCGCGCGAGGTTGAGGGCGTCGGCGACGGCCTCCTGCTCACTCGCGTACGGATAGAAGCGCGTGCCGCCGAGGGCCGGGCCCAGAGCGGTGGAGTGGATGGCGATGACGGCCTTGAGGCCGCTGGCGCGGTCCTGGCAGAGCACGACTTGCTCATGACCCCCCTGGTCCGAATGGAACAGGGTGTGCAGTACATCAGCAGGCGCGCCGGTTACGTCGGTCACTGTGGTGACTCCCAGTTAAAAAGCGGCGGTTGGGTGCGGGGCCCGTGCGGATGGCGGGCTCCGTGGGAATGAGACTAGAGCCTGCGCCGATCCGCCTTCGGCGCAGTGTTCAGGATCACCCATGGACGGGGTACAGCCATGGTTCGATTTGCATAGATTTCTCTTCAGGTTATGAGCGGTTCTCGCTGGTTTTCCCGGTGGTCGACGGGGGAGGGAGCAGGCGTGCCCAAGGTGTCCGCGGTGATCGTCCCGTACGCGTCGTATCTGCGCGTGTACGAGCCACTGGCCGCGTTCCCGGAGTCCGAGCGCGCCCACTGGACGCGCTACGCCCGGCGCACCGAGCGCCCCTCCTACCAGGACGAACTGCGTCGCTCGCTGGCGGACTTGCTGCCCACCCCGCCGGTCCCCGTACCGGTGCACGAGAGCGGCGACGCGTTCGTGGCCGAGATCGACGGGGTGGTGTGCGTCTGCCCCTGGCGCACCCGGCTGCGCGGCTGGCAGGCCCTGGACGAGCTGGGCGAGGAGCTCCCGGCGTCCGTCCTCGATGCGGTCCTGCCGCCGCTGGTCCGCCGGCAGGCCGCGCTGGACTACGAGCGCTGGCTGGCCCGCAACCCGGACGCCCGCCCGTGGATCCGCACCTCGACCTGGCAGGTGCCGCTGAACTGGTTCGTGCTCGTCACCGACGAGGAGCGGGAGTACGAGAAGGGGACGGGCCCCGATGGGTCCGCCCCGCTGCTGCGCTACCGGACACCGATGGTGCAGGCGCGGCGGCGCACGGCGCGGGCGCTGAGGACACTCAGGGACGCGCTGGACGAGGGTCCGCTCATCGAGGGTCTGGTGGACGTGGGGCGCTGGCTCGAGGAGTTCCATCCGCGCTCGCTGGTCGAGCTGGACTACGGCGGGCTCGTGCACGCACTGCCGGCGGGGCACCTCGAGGGCGACCACTCCGCCGCGGATGTCGCCGAGGGCATCGAGGCGCTGCGCACCGGGGACGGGGCGACGGCGGGCGAGGCGTACGGGCGTCTGGTGGAGCGCTGGCGGTCGGTCAGGGACCGGCGTTCGTCGAACTGAGGCGGGGCCGCCGGCGGGCGGGCCGGGGCGGGCTCTTCCGGTTTGGTTCGCGTGGGGCGGACGGGGCTCCTGGGCCCAATGTCCAGTGTGATCTGCTTCTCACTGGTTCCGGGTCGAACTCGCGTATGGTCCTCACACGCTGAAGAACCCTCACGTCCAGGACGTAGGTCCCGATCCGGGCTTATGCGTCAACGGGTGTCAAGCGTGATGGATGGCACTTACCTGGCTCTTGCATCGCTTGCCCCTCCTCGTGCCAAAATAGGACAAGGAGTCCGGGGGAGGGCTCTCTCCGCCCATGTATGGGTGGAATCTCAGCATTGCACGCTATGGGGGGTCTGATGACTCCTGATCGCCCTGTGACTGATCGTCACAGCGGCGTGACTGTCCGCTATGGCATGGTCCATCGGCTTCCGTCGCTGATGAACACCTGGGAGGGCAATTCCATCGGTTTGGCCGACGCGGCTGGACGGATGGTGTAGTTGTAGTGCCGAGGACAAGCCGTTCGTCCTATAACCGACTCGACTCGCGTCCGCCATTTCGGGCAACGCGGGTCAAGGTGCAGAATTTAGAGGAAAGAACCGAGAAGGTTCGGTTCTCCCGAGGAGGCCGCTCATGACCGCTCGCACCCCTGATGCCGAGCCGCTGCTGACCCCGGCTGAGGTCGCCACGATGTTCCGCGTCGACCCCAAGACGGTCACACGGTGGGCGAAGGCCGGCAAGCTTACGTCCATCCGCACGCTCGGCGGGCATCGCCGTTACCGCGAGGCTGAGGTCCGCGCACTGCTCGCGGGTATCCCGCAGCAGCGCAGCGAAGCCTGAACCATCGCATAACCGGACAAGTTGACGGATCCCCCAACCCGTCGAGGCGTCCACACCACAGCTCCAAGCGACGCGGGTTCTGCCCCAACAGAGCTCACGCCCAAGCTTTTTTGCCACATGAACAGGGTGCGTCGTAGATCGCGCTGGACTCCGCCGGGTCCAGCGCGATCTTTTTTGTGCGGTCTCCATGCCTAGTCGACCGGCCTGTGAGCGGCCTTGTCGGAGTCTGGGGGCGGGTGTCGGATCGGCTGTGGATGCCCTCGATGAGCGGTGCAATTGCACATATTAAATTGACTGGTTGTAGGAGAGGGGTAAGTTCCGCACTTCTGAAAACATATGCGGTGACTCCCGTCACATGCCACAGTCCTTGTCGCACGCGAACCTTCTGCGCTAGGGGAGTTGGGGGTTCGCGCCCTCGGATCGCCGCAGCGCGCGCACCGGGTGGAGCGCGTGCCCGCGTCCCTCGGTCACGCCGTGGAGGGGCTCTCGTCCTCCGGGGCGCTCTCGGGGTCCTGTTCGTCGTGCGGGGAGGGTTCCATGGCCAGCCGCAGGAGCTGATGGCAGATCGGACAGTGCCGCGTCAGGTGGCGGTACCCGGAGGCGGCCGCCAGATGGGCTCGGAGCAGAGCCCGGGTCTCGTGCCGAGCGGACACCGTCATACGCACCTCCAGAGGGCCGGCAGGGCGAGAGCCCTGGTTTCCGGGGTACCTGCGGAATGTGACGCCGTCAAGGGACGGGAACGCGCCCCCGGAGCGCCTCCGGAGGCGCTGACGGCCGCACAACGGCCGGTGCGCGCACGCGAAGGCCGGGACGGAGCGCGCGGCGGTGAGGTCGTACGCGACGGGGGAACACACACGGCGGCGAGGTCGTACGCGACGGGGGGAAGCACACAGGGCGGCGAGGGCGCACACGGGTGAGGGCGCACGCGGCGGTCCGGGGGCAGGCATGCGAAAAGGCCCGGAGCCGAAGCTCCGGGCCTTTCTTCACGCGGTCCTGACGGGATTTGAACCCGCGGCCTCCACCTTGACAGGGTGGCGAGCACTCCAAACTGCTCCACAGGACCTGGTTTCGCAGCGACTTGTTCTTGCGCTGTGCTGCGAAATGAGACTGTACAGGAGGGCGGGCCCAGGGTCGAACTCACCGCTCGTACGGACGCCGTTACGGGACGGCGGCGTCGATCGCCTTCACGATCCGCTTGTCGGAGACGGGGTACGCCGTGCCCAGCGCGTGGGCGAAATAGCTGACCCGGAGCTCCTCGATCATCCAGCGGATGTCCAGGACGGACGAGGGCACCGGTCGGCCCTGCGGCAGCTGCTCCAGGAGCCAGGCGTACTCGTCCTGCATCTCGTGGACCTTCTCCATGCGGCTGGTGTCCCGCTGGACGCCGGTCGGCATCTGCTGGAGGCGGCGGTCCGCGGCGACCAGATAGCGCATCAGGTCCGGCAGGCGCCGCAGTCCGGTCGCCGTGACGAAACCGGGCTTCACCAGGGCGTCCAGCTGCCTCCGTACGTCCGTGAGGTTCGCGAGCAGGGTCGGGCTCTTGACCGCCTTCAGACGGCGCTCACAGGCCTGCCAGGCGGCGAGCACCTGCTGCACCTGCCCGACCGTGCGCACGGTCGTGTCGACGATCTCGGCACGCACCTTGTCGTACAGCTTCCGGTAGGACTCCTCGTCCCACGCCGGGCCGCCGAAGTCCGCGATGAGCTTGTCCGCCGCGGCCATGGCGCAGTCGTCGAAGAGCGCCTGGACCGAACCGTGCGGGTTCGCGGACAGGGCGAGCTTCTGGGCGTTGGTGAGCTTGTCCGAGGCGAACTTGCCCGGGTTCACCGGGATGTTCCGCAGGATCAGCCGGCGGGTGCCCTTCCACATGGCCTCGGCCTGCTCGGCCTCGGTGTCGAAGAGCCGTACGGAGACGGTGTTCGCCGCCGGTCCGTCGTCGACCAGTGCCGGGTACGCCTTCACGGGCTGGCCCGCCCGGCGTGTCTCGAAGAGGCGGCTGAGCGAGCCGATCGTCCACTCCGTCAGCCCCGTGCGTTCCAGGGACTCGCCGCCCTCGCGCTCGGCCGTCGCCGCGGCGGCCTGCGAGATCGCCTGGCGCGCCTTCGGCTTCAGCCGGAGCTGGAGGGCCTCCAGGTCCTTGTCCTCGGCGAGGTTGCGGCGCCGCTCGTCGACGATCCGGAAAGTGATCTTCAGATGGTCGGGGAGCCGTGACCAGTCGAAGTCGTCGGCGGTCAGCGGGACTCCGACCATGCGCTTGAGCTCGCGCGCCATGGTCAGCGTCAGCGGTTCCTGGAGCGGTACGGCCCGCTCCAGGAACTTCTGGGCGAAGTTGGGGGCGGGAACGTAGTTCCGCCGGATCGGCTTCGGGAGGGAACGGATCAGCTCCGTCACCACTTCCTCCCGCAGCCCCGGGATCTGCCAGTCGAAGCCCTCGTCCGTGACCTGGTTCAGGACCTGGAGCGGGATGTGGACGGTCACGCCGTCCGCGTCCGCACCCGGCTCGAACTGGTAGGTCACCCGGAACTTCAGCCGTCCCTGGAGCCAGGAGTCGGGGTAGTCGTCCTTCGAGACCGCCCCGGCCCGGTCGTTGATGAGCATCGAGCGCTCGAAGTCGAGGAGTTCGGGCTCCTCGTGGCGCTTGTGCTTCCACCAGGAGTCGAAGTGCGCCCCGGACACGACGTGTTCGGGCACCCGCTGGTCGTAGAAGTCGTACAGGGTCTCGTCGTCGACCAGGATGTCCCGGCGGCGGGCGCGGTGCTCCAGCTCCTCGACCTCGGTGAGGAGCTTGCGGTTGTCGGCGAAGAACTTGTGGTGCGTACGCCAGTCGCCCTCGACGAGCGCGTTGCGGATGAACAGCTCGCGGCTGGCCTCCGGGTCGATCCGCCCGTAGTTGACCTTCCGCTGCGCGACGATCGGTACGCCGTACAGCGTGACCTTCTCGTACGCCATCACGGCGGCCTGGTCCTTCTCCCAGTGCGGTTCGCTGTACGTCCGCTTGAGGAGATGGCCGGCCAAAGGTTCGACCCACTCCGGCTCGATCCTGGCGTTGACGCGCGCCCAGAGCCGCGAGGTCTCGACCAGCTCGGCGGACATCACGAAACGCGGGGGCTTCTTGAAGAGCGCCGAGCCCGGGAAGATCGCGAACTTGGCGCTGCGCGCGCCCAGGTACTCGTTCTTCCCCGTGCTCCTGCCGCTCTCCCCGCCGGTCTCCTTCACGTCCTTCATGCCGACGTGCGAGAGCAGACCGGCGAGCAGCGACACATGGACGCTCTGCTCGGGCGCGTCCTCCTCGTTGAGGGGGATGCCCATCTGCTTGGCGACGGTCCGCAGCTGGCTGTAGATGTCCTGCCATTCGCGGATGCGCAGGAAGTTCAGGTACTCCTGCTTGCACATCCGGCGGAACGCGGACGAGCCGCGCTCCTTCTGCTGCTCGCGGATGTAGCGCCACAGGTTGAGGAAGGCGAGGAAGTCGGACGTCTCGTCCTTGAAGCGGGCGTGCTGCTGGTCGGCCTGCGCCTGCTTCTCGGACGGCCGCTCGCGCGGGTCCTGGATGGAGAGCGCCGCCGCGATCACCATGACCTCGCGCGCACAGCCGTTCTTCTCGGCCTCCAGGACCATCCGGGCGAGCCGGGGGTCGACGGGCAGCTGGGCGAGCTTGCGGCCGGTCGGCGTGAGCCGCTTGCGGACGTCCTTCTCCGTCGGGTCCAGCGCGTTCAGCTCCTGGAGGAGCTGGACGCCGTCGCGGATGTTGCGGTGGTCCGGCGGGTCGATGAACGGGAACCTCTCGATGTCGCCGAGGCCGGCCGCGGTCATCTGGAGGATGACGGAGGCGAGGTTCGTCCGGAGGATCTCGGCGTCGGTGAACTCCGGGCGGGCGAGGAAGTCGTCCTCGGAGTACAGCCGGATGCAGATGCCGTCGGACGTACGGCCGCAGCGGCCCTTGCGCTGATTGGCGCTGGCCTGCGAGACCGGCTCGATGGGCAGCCGCTGCACCTTCGTGCGGTGGCTGTACCGGGAGATGCGCGCCGTGCCCGGGTCGATGACGTACTTGATGCCCGGAACGGTCAGGGAGGTCTCGGCGACGTTGGTCGCCAGAACGATCCTGCGCCCGGTGTGCGCCTGGAAGACGCGGTGCTGCTCGGCGTGCGAGAGCCGGGCGTACAGGGGCAGTACCTCGGTGAACCGATAGTTCTTCTTCGTCAGCGCGTCGGCCGTGTCGCGGATCTCCCGCTCGCCTGACAGGAAGACGAGGATGTCGCCCTTGCCCTCGGACTGGAGTTCCTCGACGGCGTCGCAGATCGCGGTGATCTGGTCGCGGTCCGCGTCCTCGGAGTCCTCCTCGAGGAGCGGCCGGTAGCGCACCTCCACGGGATACGTCCGCCCGCTGACCTCGACGATCGGGGCCTCGCCGAAATGCCGGGAGAAGCGCTCCGGGTCGATGGTCGCGGAGGTGATCACGACCTTGAGATCGGGCCGCTTGGGCAGCAGCTGGGCGAGGTAGCCGAGCAGGAAGTCGATGTTGAGGGACCGCTCGTGGGCCTCGTCGATGATGATCGTGTCGTACGCGCGCAGCTCGCGGTCCGTCTGGATCTCGGCCAGCAGGATGCCGTCCGTCATGAGCTTGACGAAGGTGGCGTCCGGATTCACCTGATCGGTGAAGCGGACCTTCCAGCCGACGGCCTCGCCGAGCGGCGTGTCCAGCTCGTCGGCCACCCGCTCGGCGACCGTACGGGCGGCGATACGACGGGGCTGCGTGTGCCCGATCATGCCGCGGACGCCCCGGCCCAGCTCCATGCAGATCTTCGGGATCTGCGTGGTCTTGCCGGACCCGGTCTCACCGGCGACGATCACGACCTGGTGATCACGGATGGCGTCTGCGATCACGTCCTTCTTCTGGCTGACCGGCAGCTGCTCGGGATACGTGATGGCGGGCACACGGGCGCGGCGCTCGGCCATGCGGACCTCGCCCTTGGTGGCCTCCGCCTCGATCTCGGCGAACACGGCGGAGCGGGCCTCGGGCTTGCGGATCTTGCGCGCGCCTTCGAGCCTGCGCCCCAGCCGGTGCGCGTCGCGCAGGGACAGCTGGGCCAGGCGGGCGGCGAGATCGCCGAGGGCGGGGGCGGGTTGCGTAGACATACGCGGTCCAGGATCTCACCTCGGCGAAATGACTGGCGAACGCTTTTGCGCGGCCCCGGCCGTCCGGCCCCGCCCGTACCGCTTTCCGGACCCCGCAGGACGGTCGGCGGCCTGGTTCCCGGGGGCGCCGCCGGCTCTTGGGGTCACCCTCGGTGACTACTCCCGGGGCGGGGACTCGCGGTGCGCCATGGCCCTGGCCGTGTTCGAGACCGCCTTGATGCCCAGGTAGGCCGTGGTCGTGCTGCTCACCGCGGTGAAGGCGGCGGTCAGCACGCCGACGGTCACCGCCTTGTCGCCGTGCAGCTGCCAGACCCCGAAGATCGTGACGCCGACGATCGCGAGGTTGCTCATGATGACCGCCGTCAGCCCGTAGCGGGCGCGGTAGCGCTCCAGATCCAGTTCGCGCACCGGCTTCGACCTGTCACCGTTCAACACCACTCGTTCCCCCGTCCGAGACACCCGCGTCCGCCGGCCAGAACGTAGCGCCGTGCATGGGACATGCCAAGTTGAGGACGGGCGGACGCCCGGGGCGCATACGAAAAAGACCCCGATCCGAAGATCGGGGCCTTTGCTGTGGCTGGGGCCGGGGTCGAACCGGCGACCTATCGCTTTTCAGGCGATCGCTCGTACCAACTGAGCTACCCAGCCACGAGGTTTCCGGGGAAACCTCAGCGGTCCTGACGGGATTTGAACCCGCGGCCTCCACCTTGACAGGGTGGCGAGCACTCCAAACTGCTCCACAGGACCAAGCTGTTGCGTGCGACGTGTAACCAGTGTCTCACACGGTGTTGCGTACCCCCAACGGGATTCGAACCCGTGCTACCGCCTTGAAAGGGCGGCGTCCTAGGCCGCTAGACGATGAGGGCGAGCCAGTACCGCTCTGCTTCGTCTTCGCGTTCCCGAAGGGACGTGAGAAGCATGTGACTTCGCTTTCCCCCGAAGGGTTCCGCTTTTCCTTCGCTTCGACAGAAGCGCGGGACGGTCAAGCCCTGACCGGCGCCCTTGGGCACGAACAGACTGTACTACGTGGCCCGGACGTGGACCAAACCAGATAGCAAGGGGGGCTCAGGGCCGGTTCTCCTCGGGGAGATGGCGGCTGATCTCGGCCGTCGTGAGGCCGAGACCGCCCAGCTTGATCTCGTCCCAGGCCTGGAGATGACGGGTGTCCCGGTCGAAGTAGAGCACCGAGGCCTCGATCGGGTCCGGGTACTGGCCCTCGACGGCGCGCAGCCCGCTGCCGCCCGTCGAGCCCTCGACGCGCAGCCGGGTCCCGTACTTCATGACCTCCATGTCCTCGTGGTGCAGATGACCGGCCAGCGCCAGGGGCACCTCGCCGTCCGTCCCACGGGCTGCCGACGGTTCGTGGGCGACGGCGATGTCGACCGGGGTGCCCGCGGCCCGCTGGTCGCGCAGGGCCGAGGCCAGGCGGGCGCCCGCGAGATCCTCCGCCGCGTTGCCGCCCGGCGAGGCCGAGCGGTCCGGGGTGAACTGCGGGTCGCCGATGCCGGCGAAACGCAGGCCCGCGATCGTGACCGCCCGGCCGTCGTCGAGGACGTGCACGTTCTTCATGCGCCGCAGGTACTTCTGCGTCTCCTGCGAGTCGTGGTTGCCGCGGACCCAGACGTACGGGGCGCCCAGGTCCGGGATCGGGTCCAGGAAGCCGTTCTCGGCCGCCGAGCCGTGGTCCATGGTGTCGCCGGAGTCGACGATCACGTCGATGGCGTACTGCTGCACGAGCGAGGCGATGATCTTCCAGCTCGCCGGGTTCAGATGGATGTCGGACACGTGCAGGACCCGGATCGTGGTCGGGTCGGGCTGGTAGACGGGGAGGGTGGACGTGACGTCGTACAGCTTCGTCACGTTCCGCACCAGGCGCGCCAACTCCTTCTGGTAGACGTCGAATTCGCTGACGATGCTGCGGGCGTCGCCGACCAGGGAGGGGGCGGAGGAGAGCAGCCCGGAGTACTTCGGCTCCAGGACCGACTTGGGGTTCCAGGTGGCGAAGGCGGTCGCTCCCGAGGCGGCCAGCAGGGCGAGGGCGAGGCCGCCGGCGGTGAGGGCCCGGCGGGGGCGGCGGTAGACCGCGAGGCCGAGGGCGGTGGCGCCGGCGACCACCGCTATGCAGGAGCGGACGGCCAGGTCGAGGGTGCCGTGCTCGACGTCCCGCGCGACCTCCTCCTGGAGGCCGGAGAGGCGCTCCGGGTGGTCGACGAGGGCCTGGGAGCGTTCCGGGTCGAGCTGGTCCACGTCGACGTCGAGGCGCAGCGGGGCCTCGTGGCTGCGCAGTTCGAGTGCGCCGAGCGGGGAGATGTTGATCTTCGTGCCGCCGGTGAGGGAGGGGCGCAGGGTCATGGTGGTGTCCATGGGGCCGACCGGGACACGGACGTTGCCCACGACCAGCAGTCCCAGCCAGGCGCCGAGCAGCACCACGCACAGGAGTCCGAAGGCGCGGGCGTACGGCTTCGGCCGGGGGGCGAGCTCCAGCACCGGGCGCTCGGGCCGGCCGTGGCGGCGGCGGGCGAGGGTGTGCAGCGCCGGGCGGGCGCGCTCGGTCATGCGGCGGAGGGCGGCGGTTGCGGCGGCGGGGACGCGGACCATTGGTCCCGTATGCCCAAGTGCCGGGCCGGGTATGCGGGCGCCCCGCCGTCGTGCCGGGCGGGTGCCGGTCAGCCCCAGCCCAGTTCGTGCAGCCGTTCGTCGTCGATGCCGAAATGGTGGGCGACCTCGTGGATCACGGTCACGGCGACCTCGTGGACCACCTCGTCCGGGGTCTCGCACATGCGCAGGGTGGGGCCCATGTAGATCGAGATGCGGTCGGGGAGCACGCCGGCGTACCACTCTCCGCGGTCGGTGAGCGGGGTGCCTTCGTAGAGGCCCAGCAGCTCGGGGTCGTCGGCCGGCGGCTCGTCCTCGACGAACACGGCGACGTTGTCCATGACCCGGGTCAGCTCGGGCGGGATCTGGTCGAGGGCCTGGCTCACGAGCTCTTCGAAGGTTTCGCGCGTCATCTCCAGCACAAGGCCATTGTCAGGGACGGCACCCTCCCGGCGGAGACCCGCGGAGACTCCTGAGAGGCCGGATCGGGCCGGGCACGACCGGGGGGCGACCGGCCGCCTGCCCCACATGGGGTGTCTCATACCAGTTCCGGAGTGTTCTGGCCAATTGCCATGACTCGTCCGGACATAGTGCGGGCATGACACGCACCCCCTCCTCGACGCGCTCCCGCACGCGTTCGGGCGTCTGCAAAGCCCTCCTCTGCGCCGCCCTCCTCGCCGTCACGGTCCAGACCACCGCCGCCGCACCGGCGTTCGCCGGGGGGCCCGGAAGTCGCGACGCACGCGACTGTGTGAGGACCGAGAGACCGCTCGACGGCCAGGCCCGCAAGGTCCTGGACATCACCCGCAAGGCCAAGGCCGAGTTCCATCTGAATTCCGTGGAGCTGAAGGTCACCAGGGACGGCAACGAGATCCTCACCGACGCGCTCGGCGAGTCCATGACCGGTGTCCCGGCCCAGCCGGACATGCACTTCCGTGCCGGTTCCGTGGCTTTCTCCTACGTGGGCACGGCCCTTCTCCAGCTGGTCGCGGAGGGCAGGGTGCGCCTCGACGACACGGTGGAGCGCTGGCTGCCCGGCGTGCCCAAGGCGAACAAGATCACGCTGCGGATGCTGGCCACCAACACCACCGGCCTGCACGACTACGTCACCGACCCGGCCTTCCTGGCCGAGCTGGAGGCCCATCCGTTCCGCCACTGGACTCCGCAGCAACTGCTCGCGTACCCCTACAGCCACCCGTTCTGGTACGAGCCGGGCACCAACTGGAGCTACTCCCACGCCAACTACCTGCTGCTGATCGAGGCGCTGGAGAAGATCACCGGCACCCGGATCGACAAGTTCCTGAAGGAGCGGGTCACGGGTCCGCTGGGCCTCGACAACACCCGGAACAACTTCACGCCGGACATCCCGCGTCCGGTCCTGCACGCCTTCACGGCCGAGCGCGGCCTGTACGAGGAGTCGACCTTCTGGAACCCGTCGTGGACCACCGCGCCCGGCGCGGTCATCACCACCCACGTCTGTGACCTGGCCCGTTCGGCCGAGGGCATCGGCAGCGGCGAACTCCTCTCGCACCGCTCGTACCGCACCCTGCTCAACCCGGGGACGGTCGGACTCGGCCACGCGACCGCCACCTGTCCCGCCACGGTCTGCCTGGAGCAGACCGAGGCCAGGCACTTCGGGCTCGGCGTCATCGTGGTCAACGGATGGGTCCTGCAGAACCCGTCGTTCTCGGGCTACGCGGCGATCCAGGCGTATCTCCCGTCGGACCGGCTCGCCATCGCGGTCAACGCCACCAAGACCAAGGACACACCCGACGGCAACATGGCCGAAGTGGTCGCCCGGCGCATCGCGGCCGCGCTCGCCCCGCAGACTCCGCTGGCGATCGACTGACCCTCGGAACGCCCCGCATGACGTCTCGTCACCCATGAGGGGCGCGTTCCCCGCAAGCCCCCGGGCCCGGTTGGGCCCGGGGGCCGCGTGTCCTCCCGCGGGCGGCGGGAGTTGAACGGGGAGAACTCCCGTTCCTCCCCACGCTCTCGGCTCCTGTCGAGCGGGGGACGCCCCGTTCGGAGGTGGCCGCCCGTGCGCGCCTTGTACGTACCCGTCCGTCTGGCCGCCGCGGTCGTCGCCGTAGCCGCCGCCGCGGGCTGCATGAGCGTCGGCGACGACGGGGAGCGGCCGGGGCCCTCGCACTCGGCGGGTCAGCGGGCCGGCGAGGTGCCCGGCGGCGGGACCGCGGTGGGCGGCGGCGGAGTCGGGTCGCGCGGCGCGAGGGGCGGCAAGGGCGGCAAGTCCTCGGTGAAGCCGGGGGAGTCCGCGTCCGGCGACGCGTCTCCGTCGGCGTCGGGGTCCGAGAGGGCGAAGCCGTCCGCGAAGGCGACGGAGAAGGGCGGCGGGCCGTCCACGGACTCCGTGCCGCCCGGCGAACCGAGTCCCACGCGTACGACGGCGGAGCCCACGCCCGAACCCCCGCCCGCCTCCTCGCCGCCGGCGCCCGATCCCGGCTCGGCGGAGCCGTCGTCGTCGGCGCACGAGCAGCAGACGCAGCTGGTGCAGCGGGAGCCGGCACCCGAGGCGGGCGCGCCGGTGTAGCGGGCGCGGGGCCGTCCGCGGGGACCGGGATCGGAACCGGCACCGGGCCGACAGGGAATGGGCGGGGGTGCGCCGGGCGGTCGCGAAGGGCGGTCCGCGGTCGGCGGCACCCGTCCGGCGTGAGGGCGGGCCGTCGGCGTCGGCCGTCGTGAGTGTGGCGGGGTTCACGGCCTTTGAGGGGCCTGAATGTGGCCGGTTCAACAGCGCGGTCGGCCGGTCCGAGGTAGCTTTGTGGAAGTGAGCAGGTGGCGAGGAAACCACCGTGACCTGCTCGTACGGTGCTCGGTTTGCCTTCAGGGGGGCCGGGTGCGTATGGTAGTAGATCGTTTGATCCCATTTGCCCGGCGCCGCCGCAGAGAGCGCCGCGTGGCGCGTACTCTCCCTTGCCGTGGCCGGACCGCATAGAGGCGGTCGTTTGCGACTTCACGGAGTTTGGGCGCGTGCCGAAGAACTCCGGAAGGTTCGCATTTCGCATGTCTGTTTCCAGTACTGATCACGTCGTCGTGCCCGAGAACAACGAGAACAACGACGCGGTCGAGGCCGTCGAGGTCATCGAGACCGTCGAGACCGTCGAGTCCGCCCCCGAGCTCACGTTCGAGGACCTCGGTCTCCCCGAGGGTGTCGTCCGCAAGCTCGCGCAGAACGGCGTGACCAGCCCCTTCCCGATCCAGGCCGCGACCATCCCGGACGCCCTGGCCGGCAAGGACATCCTCGGCCGTGGCCGCACCGGCTCCGGCAAGACCCTCTCCTTCGGTCTGCCGACCCTCGCGCAGCTCGCCGGCGGTCACACCGAGAAGAAGAAGCCGCGCGCCGTCATCCTCACGCCGACCCGTGAGCTGGCCATGCAGGTCGCCGACGCGCTGCAGCCCTACGGCGACGTCCTCGGCCTGAAGATGAAGGTCGTCTGCGGCGGTACGTCGATGGGCAACCAGATCTACGCCCTGGAGCGCGGCGTCGACGTCCTCGTCGCCACCCCGGGCCGCCTGCGCGACATCATCAACCGCGGCGCCTGCTCGCTGGAGAACACCCAGATCGCCGTCCTCGACGAGGCCGACCAGATGTCGGACCTGGGCTTCCTGCCCGAGGTCACCGAGCTGCTCGACCAGATCCCGGCCGGCGGCCAGCGCATGCTGTTCTCCGCCACGATGGAGAACGAGATCTCCACGCTGGTCAAGCGCTACCTGACGAACCCGGTGACGCACGAGGTCGACAGCGCCCAGGGCAACGTCACGACGATGTCGCACCACATCCTCATCGTGAAGCCCAAGGACAAGGCGCCGGTCACCGCCGCGATCGCCTCCCGCAAGGGCCGCACGATCATCTTCGTCCGCACCCAGCTGGGCGCCGACCGCATCGCCGAGCAGCTGCGCGACGCCGGTGTGAAGGCCGACGCGCTGCACGGCGGCATGACGCAGGGCGCCCGTACGCGGACGCTGGCCGACTTCAAGGACGGTTACGTCAACGCGCTCGTCGCGACCGACGTCGCCGCCCGCGGTATCCACGTCGACGGCATCGACCTGGTCCTGAACGTGGACCCGGCCGGTGACCACAAGGACTACCTGCACCGCTCCGGCCGTACCGCTCGCGCCGGCCGCTCCGGCACCGTCGTGTCGCTGTCGCTGCCGCACCAGCGCCGCCAGATCTTCCGGCTGATGGAGGACGCGGGCGTCGACGCCGCGCGTCACATCATCAACTCGGGCACGGCCTTCGAGCCCGAGGTCGCCGAGATCACCGGCGCCCGTTCGATGACCGAGGTCCAGGCCCAGTCCGCGGGCGACGCCGCCCAGCAGGCCGAGCGTGAGGTCACGCAGCTCACCAAGGAGCTGGAGCGCGCGCAGCGTCGTGCCGCCGAGCTCCGCGGGGAGGCCGACCGTCTGGTCGCCCGCGCCGCGCGTGAGCGGGGCGAGGACCCGGAGGTGGCCGTCGCCGCTGCCGCCGAGGCCGCCGAGCAGGCCGTCGTCGTCGAGGCCCCGGCCGCCGAGGCCGTCGCCGCCGAGCCGGCCGAGCGTCCCGCGTACGAGCCGCGTCAGCGCCGCGACGAGCGGGGCAACTACGAGCGTCGTGACAACGACCGTGGTGGCTTCCGCCGTGACGACAACCGTGGTGGCGGCTTCAACCGCGACGACCGCGGTGGCCGTCGTGACGACCGTGGCGGCGACCGTGGTGGTTTCCGTCGTGACGACAACCGTGGTGGCGGCTTCAACCGCGATGACCGTGGCGGCCGTTCTTTCGAGCGTCGTGACGACAACCGTGGCGGTGGCTTCAACCGCGACAACCGTGGTGGCGGCTTCAACCGCGACAACGACCGCGGCGGCTTCCGCCGTGACGACAACCGCGGTGGCGGCTTCAACCGCGATGACCGTGGCGGCCGTTCTTTCGAGCGTCGTGACGACAACCGCGGTGGCGGCTTCAACCGTGACGACCGTGGCGGCCGTTCTTTCGAGCGTCGTGACGACAACCGTGGCGGTGGCTTCAACCGCGACAACCGTGGCGGCGGCTTCAACCGTGACGACCGTGGCGGCCACCGGGGCAGTGACCGTCCCTTCAACCGTGACCGTCAGGGCGACCGTCCCACGGGCGGCAGCTTCCGCTCCGGCCACGACCGCCCGACCGGCCGTCGCGACGACCACCGCACGACGGGCACCGGCACCGGCACGGGTTCTTTCCGCCGTGACGAGAAGCCCCGCTGGAAGCGCAACGGCTGACCGTCGCTGACATAGCCAAGTGATGTGGCCCCCACCCGAGTTCGGGGTGGGGGCCACTTCGCTGTCCGCGCTGAGTCCGTCGGTGCCGGGGACCTGAACGGTGACGGGATCGGGGAACGTCCTCGCGCGGGACGAGGCGGGGACGCTGTACCGCTACAACGGCACCGGGGCAGGTCTGCTGAAGGACCGGGCGGCCGGGGCGCGTCCTGCAACGCGATCGTCGGGGTCGGCGACATCACCGGCGACGGGAAGAACGACCTGGTCGTGCGCGACACCTCGGGTAACGCCTACCGCAACGCCGGAACGGGGACGGGCTCGTTCGGCTCGCGGGTGAAGATCACCGGCGGCTGGCAGAGCTGCAAGGGCCTTTTCTGGCCAACTTGCTCTTCCCCGTAGCGCATGTCATGCCCCCGGCAAGGGAATCGCTGGGGGCATGACAGATGACGCCAGAGCGACTGGGCTGTCGGACGAAGAGCGGCTTGCCCAGCTCGGCTACACACAGGTTCTCGCCCGCCGCATGTCGGCGTTCTCCAACTACGCGGTCTCCTTCACGATCATCTCGGTCCTGTCGGGCTGCCTGACGCTCTATCTGTTCGGCATGAATACCGGCGGTCCCGCCGTGATCACCTGGGGCTGGGTCGCGGTCGGACTGATGACGCTGTTCGTCGGGCTCGCGATGGCCGAGATCTGTTCGGCCTATCCGACGTCCGCCGGGCTGTACTTCTGGGCGCACCGGCTCGCCCCGGAACGCAGCGCGGCCGCCTGGGCGTGGTTCACGGGCTGGTTCAACGTCCTCGGCCAGGTCGCCGTGACCGCGGGCATCGACTTCGGCGCCGCGTCCTTCCTCGGCGCCTATCTGAACCTCCAGTTCGACTTCGAGGTGACACCGGGCCGCACGGTCCTGCTGTTCGCCGGGATCCTGATCCTGCACGGCCTCCTGAACACCTTCGGCGTGGGGATCGTCGCCCTCCTCAACAGCATCAGCGTCTGGTGGCACGTCATCGGCGTCGCCGTCATCGTCGGCGCGCTGACCTTCGTGCCGGACCACCACCAGTCGGCCGGCTTCGTGTTCACGGAGTTCGTGAACAACACGGGCTGGGGCAGCGGGGTCTACGTCGTCCTCATCGGACTCCTCATGGCCCAGTACACGTTCACCGGGTACGACGCCTCCGCCCACATGACGGAGGAGACCCACGACGCCTCCACGGCCGGCCCCAAGGGCATCGTGCGGTCCATCTGGACCTCGTGGATCGCCGGATTCGTCCTTCTCCTCGGCTTCACCTTCGCCATCCAGTCGTACGACAAGGAGTTGGGCTCGGCGACCGGCGCGCCCCCGGCGCAGATCCTGCTGGACGCGCTGGGCGCGACGTCCGGGAAGCTTCTGCTGCTGGTCGTGATCGGCGCGCAGCTGTTCTGCGGCATGGCGTCGGTGACGGCCAACAGCCGCATGATCTACGCCTTTTCGCGTGACGGAGCGCTGCCGTTCTCGCGGGTGTGGCACACGGTGAACCCGCGCACGCGGACCCCCGTGGCGGCCGTCTGGCTGGCCGCGCTGGGCGCCCTCGTGCTCGGCCTGCCGTACCTCATCAACTACGCGGCCTACGCCGCCGTGACGTCGATCGCGGTGATCGGCCTCTACGTCGCGTACGTCATCCCGACGCTGCTGCGGGTGCGCAAGGGGGACGCCTTCGAGCGCGGGCCCTGGCACCTGGGCCGCTGGTCCCGCCCCGTGGGGGTCGTCGCGGTCGGCTGGGTGGCCGTCATCACGATCCTGTTCATGCTGCCCCAGGTCTCCCCGGTCACCTGGGAGACCTTCAACTACGCCCCGATCGCCGTCCTCGTCGTCCTCGGCTTCGCCGCGGCCTGGTGGATGGCCTCGGCCCGGCACTGGTTCCTCAACCCCGACCACCAGCGCACGATCGACCGTGAGGCGGCCCGCAAGGGCGCACCCGAACCGGTCGATCCCTGACCTTGCGCACTTTTGGCGTGGCCGGGTCCCGATACCCGATCGGAGTCCCGGCCACGTCCCGCTATGCTCGGGGATGCATCGGCGCGGGTCGGTGCGCCGTATCGGCGTCGTCCGGTGCGGGGACCCTTAGCTCAATTGGCAGAGCAGTGGACTTTTAATCCATTGGTTGTGGGTTCGAGTCCCACAGGGTCTACGACTGCGGGGGAGGGGAGAAATCCCCTCCGACCTGCCGGGCAGCGCCCGGGTCGGCTTCGGCCGACCCGGGCGCTGTCTCGTTTTCGGACCCCTCGCGTGCGCGATGCGCGAGCGGATGTGTCCGTGGCCCGAGCATAAATTTGAACGCGTTCAGTTTTCTGGGCTAGGCTCGTCCCCACACACACGGGGGAGACTGATGAAGGTAGTGATCCCTGGGGGAACCGGGCAGGTAGGCGCGATTCTGAACCGCGTGTTGACCGCCGAGGGCCATGACGTCGTGGTCCTGACCAGGCGGCCGGTGCGTGACCGTGAAGTCCTCTGGGACGGCGAGACCCTGGGCCCCTGGGCCGAGGTGATCGACGGCAGCGATGTCGTGGTCAACCTGGCCGGGCGCAGCGTCAGCTGTCGCTACACCGCGGCCAATCTGCGGGCCATGATGGACTCGCGCGTGCGCTCCGCCACCGTCGTGGGCGAGGCGATCGCGGCAGCGGCCCGGCCTCCCCGGGTCTGGATGCAGATGAGCACGGCCACCGTGTACGCCCACCGCTTCGACGCACCCAACGACGAGGCGACCGGCGTGCTCGGCGGCACCGAACCCGGCGTGCCGGGCTACTGGGCCTACAGCGTCGAGATCGCCAAAGCCTGGGAGCGGGCGCAGGAGCAGGCCGAAACCCCCGACACGCGCAAGGTCGCCCTTCGCTCGGCGATGGTCATGAGCCCCGATCGGGGCGGTGTCTTCGACGTCATGCTGAGGCTGGCCCGGCTGGGCCTCGGCGGCCCGGTCGCGGGCGGCGCGCAGTACGTGTCCTGGATACACGACCACGACTTCGTTCGCGCGGTCGAGTTCCTGGCCGACCGGGACGACCTCGCCGGGCCGGTGAACCTGGCCGCTCCCGTCCCGCTGCCCCAGCGCACGTTCATGCGCGCGATGCGAGCGGCGTGGGGTGTCCCGGTGGGCCTGCCCGCAACGCGGTGGATGGCAGAGGCCGGCGCCTTCGCACTGCGGTCGGACACCGAACTCCTGTTGAAAAGCCGCCGTGTTGTTCCGGGCCGCCTGCTCGAAGCGGGCTTCGCCTTCGATCACGTCCGGTGGCCGGAGGCCGCCGACGATCTCGTGCGGCGAGTGCGCGGCGGCAGGGGCGTCACCTGAACAGCGCTGACGGCGTCACACGGCAGGGTCGGCCACTCCGGCCCGCGGGGCGGGGCTCACGGGGTGTCAGCCCGCCGAGAGGCCCGAGAGCTCCGTGATGTCCGTGAGTTCCGTCAGCGGCAGCGTGTGCTGGGTCTGGAGGACCTTGGCGCGCAGGTAGCGGACGTTGTGGGCGGTGGTGAAGACGCCCGTCGGGACGCGGTGCGAGACCGTGATGCCGAGTTCGCGGAGCTGTTCGGCCTTGTCGGGGTTGTTGGAGAGCAGGTCGAGGGAGTCGATGCCGAGGGCCCGGAGCATCTGGGCGGCCGCCGTGTAGTCGCGGTCGTCCTCGGGCAGGCCGAGGGCGGCGTTGGCGGCGTAGGTGTCGAGACCCTGGTCCTGGAGGGCGTACGCGTCGAGCTTGTTGTAGAGGCCGATGCCGCGGCCCTCCTGGCGCAGATAGAGAAGGACGCCGCCCCGGTCCGCGATCTGCTCCACCGCCTCGCGCAGCTGCGGTCCGCAGTCGCAGCGGGCCGAGCCGAAGACGTCGCCGGTCAGGCATTCGGAGTGCAGCCGCACCAGGGGGTCCGGGCCGGGCTCGCCGAGGACGACGGCCAGGTGTTCCTTCTCGTCGTCGAGGCCGTGGAAGGTGACGAGTTCCGCGTCGACGGAGTAGCCGTCGCCGAAGCGCAGGGGCACGCGGACGCGGGTGCGCACGGTGGCGGTGGGGTGGTCGCGCATGGGTCTCTCCGTCCAGCGGGTTCGTACGAGATGGTGCTTCAGATTTGAAGCACTGTCCTGGGAGGAGACACTACATCTGCTTAAAACTTCAAGCAATGGGGTTCACGTCCCCCTCACGCCCCTCACGAGGAGCAGGAACGCCGCCGCCACGGCAGATCTTCCCCGGATGCCCCGGAATTCCCGTCCTGGATCGCCCGCGTGATGGTTCCGCAGATCTCGTCCAGCTGTTCCACCTGCTCGGGCGTCAGATGGTCGAAGATCGCCGTCCGCACCGTCTCGACGTGTCCCGGCGCGACCCGCTCCAGGAGGGTCATGCCCTCGTCGGTGAGGACGGCCATGTGCCCGCGCTTGTCGGTGGGGCAGCCCTCCCGGCGTACGGTGCCGTCCTTCTCCAGTCGCGTCACCGCGTACGTCAGGCGGCTGCGGGTGATCTTCTGGGCCTCGGCGAGGTCGGTCATCCGCAGCCGCCGGTCCGGCGCCTCGGACAACTTGGCCAGGATGGAGTAGTAAAGGTGGGGCATTCCCGCCTCGGCCTGCAGCCGGCGGTCGATGGCGTCCTCCAGGAGGGAGGTCGCGGAAAGGTACGAGCGCCAGGCGCGCTGTTCGGCGGCGGAGAGCCAGCGGGTCGTCATGGACCCAGTCTAGGTATTGTTTAAAAGTTGAACCACTGTGCCCGTGTGACCGGAGGATGCGCCCCGATGCCCCGTCCCTACGTCCTGTTGTCCGCCGCCGTCTCCCTCGACGGCTTCCTGGACGACACCGGCCCCGAGCGGCTGCTGCTCTCGGGTGCGGCCGACTTCGACCGGGTCGACGAGGTGCGGGCGTCCAGCGACGCGATCCTGGTGGGCGCGGGCACCCTGCGCACGGACAATCCGCGGCTCCTGGTCAACTCAGCCGACCGGCGCGCGGCCCGCCTCGCCGCCGGACGCCCCGAGTACCCGCTGAAGGTCACCGTCAGCGGCTCCGGCGACCTCGACCCGAAGGCGCAGTTCTGGCACACGGGCGGCGAAAAGGTCGTCTACACGACCGACGGGGGCGCGCGGCGCGCAGCCGCCCGGCTGCAAGGCCTCCCGGGCGTCGATGTCGTCGCGACCGGCCCCGAACTCGACTGGCGTGTGCTGCTGGAACACATCCACGACGTACGGGGTGTGCGCCGCCTCATGGTCGAAGGGGGAGGGAAGGTCCACACCCAGCTCGTGCGGGAGGGACTGGCCGACGAACTGCAGCTCGCCGTCGCCCCCCTCTTCGTCGGGCAGCCGGACGCGCCGCGGCTGTTCGGGACGGGCACATATCCCCCCGGCCGGATGCGGCTGGTGGAGACCCGGCCCGTCGGGGACGTCGTGCTCATCCGGTACGCCCCCACCGCGCCCGGCACCGGCTCGCTCGCCTCCGCGGCGGACCGGCGGTGGCTGGAGCTCGCCTGCGAGCTGGCGGCGCTCTGCCCGCCCTCGGAGACCGCGTTCAGCGTGGGCGCCGTGGTCGTCGCGGCCGACGGGACCGAGCTGGCCCGGGGCCACTCCCGCGAGGGCGACGACCCCGTCGTGCACGCCGAGGAGGCCGCCCTCGCCAAGATCGACCCGGCCGATCCGCGGCTGGCCGACGCCACCGTCTACAGCAGCCTGGAGCCGTGCGCCCGCCGCGCCTCCCGGCCTGCGCCCTGCGCCCGGCTGATCCTCGACGCCGGTGTGCGCCGGGTCGTGACCGCCTGGCGCGAGCCCGACACGTTCGTCGCGGACGCCGACGGGAACGGGCTCCTCGAGGCCGCGGGCGCCGACGTCGTCGTCCTCCCCGAGTACGCGGAACGCGCCGAGGCCCCCAACCTGCATCTCCCCGGCTAGCCACCCCGAGGCCTCGCTCATGGGGCGCGTTTAAACGCGTGTGCTTCGGGTCCCGCGGATGGCGTACACTGGTTTCAACGACGCGGGGTGGAGCAGCTCGGTAGCTCGCTGGGCTCATAACCCAGAGGTCGCAGGTTCAAATCCTGTCCCCGCTACTCAAGGCCAAGGGCCGGAACTCGGATTCACGAGTTCCGGCCCTTGGTGTTGTGCCCTCCGGCCGGTTCTCTCCGGGACCGTTCCCCTTCCCGGCCGGTTCTCCGGACGGGTCCCCTTCCGGCAACCGGTGACATCCCCCGGTCGGGCCACACGGGTCGCCCGCCGTCCCCGCTCCGGGTCTTCTGGACGGGTGGGGCAGCCAGGAGGTGAGCAGCGATCCGGAGAACCGCATGACCGCGCCGACGGGTCGTCGCCCGGGGGCGCCCGGCTGCCCGGTCCGGCGGGAGCGGCTCCCCGCAGGATCTCCTTCGCGCGCACCTTGCTCCGGACCCTGCCGGTGCTGCTCATCGTCGCCGGGATCATCTACGACTACTTCACGCCGTCGGCTTTCACCGCGGCCCCCCTCTTCACGGCCGCGCCCCTGGTCGCCGCGCCCCTCTATTCGCTGCGCGGCACCGTCCTCACCGGCGTTCTCGCCGTCGGCGCGGTGCTCCTGGTCCACTACCTGCTCGACATCGTCCTGAAGGTCGACGCGGTCACCGAATCGGTCACCGTGGCGACGGCCGCCGTCCTCGCGGTCCTCATCAACATCCTCGTCCGGCGCAGCCACGAACGGCTCGCCTCCGTGCGGGAGATCGCCGAGTTCGCGCAGCGCGCCGTGCTGCCCGAGCCCGACGCGCGGATCGACGGCCTCGACGTCGCGGCGCGGTACGAGGCGGCGCAGGCGGACGCGTTCATCGGCGGTGACCTGTACGCGGTGCAGGACTCGCCGTACGGCGTGCGGATGGTCGTCGGCGACGTACGCGGGAAGGGGATGGCCGCCGTGGCCGCCGTCGCCGTGGTGATCGGGGCGTTCCGGGAGGCGGCCGAGCAGGAGGAGTCCCTGGAGGCGGTCGCACGGCGCCTGGAGCGGGCGCTGACGCGCCCGGGCACCCGGCACGAGAGCCCCGACGCGTTCGAGGAGTTCACGACCGCCGTCCTCGCGGAGATCCCGTACGACGAGGACATCGTGCGCATCGTCAACCGCGGCCATCCGCCGCCCCTGCTCCTGCATCCCGACGGCACCCTCGTCACGCTCGCCGCCGAGTCCTTCGCGCTGCCCCTCGGGATGAGCGAGCTCGGGATCTGGCCCGACCGCGTGCTGACGGCCCGCTTTCCGCGCGGGGCGACGATGCTCCTGCACACCGACGGTCTGTCCGAGGCCCGCGATCCGCGCGGGGAGTTCTACGATCCGGCCGCGCGGCTGGCCGGACGGGTCTTTCCCGGCCCCGACGCGCTGCTGACCGCCCTCGCCGGGGAGGTCCGCCGGCACACCGGCGGCGCCCTGACGGACGACATGGCGCTGCTCGCCGTCCGGCGCGTCTGAGGTGGGCCCGGAGAGCGGGTTCATGGACTGCTCGGGCGGCCGTCACCCGCGACGCGTACGGTCTTCCCGACCGTTGTCACGAGGAGTGATCGGACGGTGTCCCTCCGCATAACATCTGACACACCGTCAAATAAATTCGTGTCGAGGTCCGGTGGTCAACTCGCCCGTTTTTCATCGTCCATGACCCCAAAGTCCTGGCCAAAAGCTGTTAATGATCAGTCGGAACAGCTTGGAATCCGGTGCCTGAGTCTATTAACGTTCGATAACGCAGCGCGGTCGTCCCAGCCGTCACAAGAGATGGCTCCGTGCGCACGTGCCGAATCCTGCAAAGGAACCGGGGAACCACCTACTTGGGGTGAATCGAGCGTATTACGCCGTGGAAGCACGGTGGTTATACGCGCGTAGGAGACCTTCCTGCTCCGAACCCGTCAGCTAACCCGGTAGGCGACAGGGAAGGAAAGGAGTGCGCCCACGTGGCGTCCAACCGGCCTGCTCAGCCAACCTCGTTCGCGCCGAATGACACTCACACCTTCGGCTATGCCTCCGGCAAGGACGAGGGAACCTGGGAAGAGTGGAACCCCACCGAGGATTCCGTTCTTCCCGTCCGCGGCCGGCACCGCGTAGGCAAGCAGCGCGGTGGAGGACTCGCCCGCAGCTCCACCGTTCTCGGCGTGGGTGTCATAGCCGCCGTCGGTGCGGGTGGCATGGCCACCGCCGCGCCGGGCAAGGCGCCCGTCTCGATCTCGCTGCCCGACCTGTCGTCGGTCACCGAGTCCGCCAAGGCCCTGATATCGGACGGCGGATCCAGCGCTCCCAAGGGTTCCACCACTCCGCTCACGAGCGCCGGTCTGACCAGCGTCGACACGGCCCAGGGCACCACGGACGCCGGTGAGGCGCTGCGCGCCCGCATCATGCAGCAGGCCGAGTCGCAGCAGAACCAGGTCGACGCCGCCGCCCAGCAGGCCGCCCAGACCGCGGCCGCGAAGAAGGCCGTCGCGCTCGCCGCCAAGCAGCAGGACGACGCGGAGGCCAAGGCCGCCGCGGTGAAGAAGAAGGCGGAGGACGCGGCCAAGGCGAAGGCCGAGGCCGAGCGCCTCGCCGAGCTCGCCAAGAGCTACTCGCTGCCGACCTCCTCGTACACCCTGACCTCGACCTTCGGCGAGGCCGGCTCCATGTGGTCCTCCGGGTACCACACCGGACTGGACTTCGCGGCGCCCACCGGAACGCTCATCAAGGCGATCCACAGCGGCACCATCACAGAGGCCGGCTGGGCCGGATCGTACGGCTACCGCACGATCCTCACCCTCGACGACGGTACGGAGCTGTGGTTCTGCCACCAGTCGTCGATCAGCGTCAGCGTGGGCCAGAAGGTCGCCACCGGTGATGTCATCGGGCGCGTGGGTGCGACGGGCAATGTCACCGGGCCGCACCTGCACCTCGAGGTGCACGCCGGCGGCGCCGCCACCGGCATCGACCCGATGGCGTGGCTCCAGAGCAAGGGCCTCAACCCCTGACCCGTACGGCTTCCGACCCGTACGGGCTCCTGAGCCGTACGACCCCTGAGCCGTACGACCCCTGAGCCGTACGCGCGCTGATCCGTACGAGCGACTCCTCATGTCTGAGGGTTCGTGATCCGTGTGCTCGCGGTGTGTGCGGCTCCTGGCCGTGCGCGGCTCTCCTGGTCTCCGGCGGTCCTGACGACACCCCCCCCGACGTCAGGGCTGCCGGTCCGGCGTGTGCGGACGCGCGCTCCCGCCGGGCCGGCGGGAGTGGGTGCGGAATACATGCATCAGGTGGGGGCGTTGACGTCGGGCATGACTTCTCTTCGCAAGCTCGGTTCGTCCGACCTCGAGGTCTTCCCGCTCTCCCTCGGTGGCAACGTCTTCGGCTGGACGGCCGACGAGACACGGTCCTTCGCGGTGCTCGACGCCTACGCGGCCGCCGGCGGCAACTTCCTCGACACGGCCGACTCCTACTCGTCGTGGGCCGAGGGCAACGAGGGGGGCGAGTCCGAGACCATCATCGGCAAGTGGCTGAAGACCCGCGGCAACCGCGCGGACATCGTGGTCGCCACCAAGGTCAGCCAGCACCCCGCGTACCCGGGGCTGTCCGGCGCCAACATCAAGGCCGCGGCCGACGCGTCACTGCGCCGCCTGGGCACCGACCACATCGACCTCTATTACACGCACTTCGACAAGCCGGAGGTGCCGGTCGACGAGATCATCGGAGCCCTCGACGAACTGGTGACGGCGGGCAAGGTGCGGCACATCGCCGCCTCCAACCTCTCGCCCGAGCGGCTCCAGGAGTCCCTGGAGTTCTCCGACCGCGAGGGCCTCGCGCGCTATGTCGCGCTCCAGCCGCAGTACAACCTGGTCTCGCGCGACACCTACGAGGGCGCCCGCCGGGACATCGCCTCCCGGGCCGGCCTGGCCGCCGTCCCCTACTTCGGGCTCGCCGCCGGCTTCCTCACCGGCAAGTACCGCCCGGGCACGACGGTCGACTCGCCCCGGGCGGGGGCCGCGGCCAAGCACCTCGACACGGAACGCGGGCAGCGGGTCCTCGCCGCCCTCGACGAGGTGGCCGAGGCCCATGGCGCCGAGGTCGCGACGGTCGCCCTCGCCTGGCTGGCCGCCCAGCCGACGGTCGCCGCGCCGATCGCCTCCGCCCGGACCGTGGAGCAGCTCCCGGCTCTGCTGGGGGTCGCGGACCTGGTCCTGACGGACGGCGAACTGACGCGGTTGTCCAAGGCGTCGGCGTAACCGCGGAAGGACAGGGCGAACGGCACCGCCGGTAGCGGCCGGCGGTGCTGAGGCCGAGCCGGCGGGATGCCGCGCGCCGGGGATGCCGTCTCCCGGTGGAGCCGGTGGTGCCGTCTCCCGGTGGTCTCCCGGTCGTGCCGTTTCCCACCGGTGTCGGGGCCGGTGGTGACGGGGCGGTGGCGCGTCTACGAGCGGTACGGGTTGTACGCGGGATACGGCACCGGCGGGGCGTACGGCTGCGCGTGCTGGGCGGCGTACCCGTAGCTGTTCGCGTACCCGTGGGCCGGCCAGGGCGGCGGCGCGGGCATCGGTGTCGTCGCGCGGGCCGCGTAGGCGAGGGCCGGGCGGGCGATCCCCCGGCGGCGCCACAGCTCGTCGAGCAACTCGCGCTCCCGTACGACGAAATCGGCGCCCGCGCGGCCGAGGCGTCCCCGGTGGCGCAGGAACGCCAGCGAGGTCGCCAACGCCTCGTACTCCGCCACCGAGCGCGCGGCGGCCTTCCCGAAGTGGTGGCCGGCGTACTCGCGGGCGAGCCGCCGTGCCCGCATCGAGCCGAGCGCCCACGGCTCCGTCGCGCCCAGCCACCCGGCGACGGTGTACGCGGGCAGTTCCGTGCGCACGGTGCGCAGCTCGCGCTGCCGGGTCCAGACGGCCAGCCAGGTCAGCAGCCCGAACGCGGGCACCATGAACGCGGCGTACACCCCGAAGAAGCCCCACTCGCCGAATCCCGACGAGCCGTTCCAGAGCGCGTGCATGCCCATCGCGAGCAGCAGTCCGGCCAGGGGGAGCAGCACGCGGCGCACATGCCGGCGCTCGGCGGACAGCGCCGCGGCGCCGAAGCCGATGCCGGTCAGCACGGTGAACAGCGGATGCGCGAAGGGCGACATCACCACGCGGACGAAGAAGGTCGCGGCGGTGACGGAGGCGAGCCCGCTCTCCCCGCTGAGCTGGTCGGTGCCGAAGGCGGTGCCGAGATAGAGGATGTTCTCGGTGAACGCGAAGCCGGTGGCGGTGACCCCGGCGATCACGACACCGTCGACGATCCCGGTGAAGTCCCGTCTGCGGAAGAGGAAGACCAGCAGGACGGCCGCCGCCTTCGCCGACTCCTCGACGACGGGCGCTATGACGGTCGCGCCGAGGGTGTCGGCGCTGGACGGATCCGCGGTCGCGATCGCTATCCACCGGGTCGCGAAACTGTTGGCGACGATCGCTATGAGCGCGGCCGCGCAGGCACCCCAGGCGAAGGAGAAGAGCAGGTTGTGCCAGGGGCCCGGCTCGACCCGGTCCAGCCACCGGAAGGCGGCGATGAGCAGCGGCACGGGGAACACGGCCAGTCCGAGGCCGACCAGGAAGCCCTCGGTACCGGTCTGTTCGCGGACGAGGGCGAGGATCACGAGACCGGACATCGCGAGCAGCGTGATCAGCGCTCCGTACCGCACCCATCTGCGCTGCCACCAGTGCGGATGTCGCAGCGCAGGTCCGGCGGGGCCGCCGGACTGTGTCGGGTACGGAGGATGGATGGCCACGGCATTGACCCTAACGAGGGAGGGCGTGGTCCGCGACGGTGACCGGAGTCGTCCCGGGAGTCACCGGGAGACGCCGGAGCGACGCGTGCGGGTCAGTCGCCCGGGGTGTGCTGGTCTCGATGCTGTACGCGCCGGAACAGGAGGTCGTTCACCACATGACCCTTGTCCAGTCCCTGGCCCTCGAAACGGGTCAGCGGCCGGAACTCCGGACGCGGCGCGAAACCGCCGTCCGGCAGGGTGTTCTCGAAGTCGGGGTGCGCGCTCAGCACTTCGAGCATCTGTTCCGCATACGGTTCCCAGTCCGTCGCGCAGTGCACGAGCGCGCCCGGCGCGAGGCGGGTCGCGGCGAGATCCAGGAACTCCGGCTGGATCAGCCGCCGCTTGTGGTGGCGCTTCTTGGGCCACGGGTCGGGGAAGTAGACGCGCAGGCCGTTGAGGGACGCGGGCGGGAGCATCTCGCGGAGCAGGATGATCGCGTCGCCGTTGGCCACCCGGATGTTGGTCAGGCCGCTCCGCTCGGCGAGGTTGAGCAGGTTGCCCTGACCGGGTGTGTGCACGTCCACGGCGAGGATTCCGGTCCCCTGGTCCTCGGCCGCCATCTGCGCGGTGGCCTCGCCCATGCCGAAGCCGATCTCCAGCACGACGGGGCCGTCCGTCCCGAACAGCTCCGCCAGGTCGAGCTTCCGCTGTCCGTCGATGTCCAGACCCCACTTGGGCCACAGGCGCTGCAACGCGTCCGCCTGTCCGGTCGTCACCCGGCTCCGCCGCGGCTGGAAACTCCGGATCCGCCGCTCGAAGTGCGAGCCGGCGGGATCGGGCTGCGGACCCTCGGGGAAGCGGGGCTCGCCCTTGGCACGGTGGTGACGCAGCGAGCCGTCCTCGGCGGAGGCGGGCCGGGTCTCTTCGGGGGAGTCAAGGAAGTCAGACACAGTGGGGTCGATTTTACGGGCGGCCGTGGTGCGGGTGGTCCGGCGCGAGGTGGGGCGCGGGGTTGGGGTGCGGTGCGGTGCTCGCGTCGTGACGGCGAGTGCCCTGTCGCAGGGCGCGGGGTGTCTCGTCGTGACGCCGGGTGACGTGACACGGTGGCGGACGGTGACCGCCGCGGTGGCGGCGGGCGGCCGATGGGGCGGCTCGTCGCGGTGCCGCGCGGCCCGTGACGCCCTGCGCCGGGGGGCTGGGTGTCTCGTCGTCACGCCCGGTGCCGTGTCGTGGTGGCGGGGGTTCCGGTCAGGCCGCCGCCAGGGCCGCCAGGGCCCGGCGGGCGACCTCGCGGCCGATCGGGAGCGATGCCGTGGCCGCGGGGGACGGCGCGTTCAGGACGTGCACCGTCCGCGGGCCCTCCTTGATCAGGAAGTCGTCGACCAGGGTGCCGTCCCGCAGGACCGCCTGGGCGCGGACCCCGGCGGCGGCGGGGAGCAGGTCCTCCGGGGTCACCGCGGGCAGCAGCCGTCGCACAGCCTCCGTGAACGCCGCCTTCGACACCGACCGGCGCAGTTCCCCGGCTCCGTAGCGCCAGTGTCGTCGGGCTATCCGCCAGGAACCCGGCCAGGACAGGGTCGCGCCCAGCTCCCGGGGCCGGACGACCCCCCACCCGTACCCCTCCCGGGCGAGCGCGGGCACCGCGTTGGGGCCGATGTGGACGCCGCCGTCGATGCCCCGGGTGAGATGGACGCCGAGGAAGGGGAACGCCGGGTCCGGAACCGGGTACACCAGGCCCCGGACCAGCTCCGGCCGGGCGAGCGTGTAGTACTCGCCCCGGAACGGCACGATCCGCATGCCGGGGTCGTCCCCCGTGAGCCGGGCGATCTCGTCGCAGTGCAGCCCCGCGCAGTTGACGAGCACCCGCCCGCGGACGATCGTCCCGTCCGCCGTGCGCACGGCGACGCCGAGGCCGGGGCGGCGGTCGGCGCGCATGACGTCCGCCCCGTACCTGATCTCCGCCCCGGAGGCCTCCGCGAGCCGCCGGGCCACCGCCACGAAGTCGCAGACGCCCGTGGTGCTGACGTGGATGGCGGCGAGACCGCGGACCTCGGGCTCGTGCTCGGTGAGCTGGGCGGGGCCCAGCTCCCTGACCGGAATGCCGTTCTCCCGGCCGCGCTGCACCAGGCCGTGCAGCCGGGGGAGCTCCGACTTCTCCGTCGCGACGATCAGCTTGCCGGTGACGGCGTGCGCGATGTCGTACTCCGCGCAGAACTTGACCATCTCGGCGGCGCCCCGCACCGCGTACCGCGCCTTCAGGGAGCCCGGACGGTAGTAGATCCCGCTGTGGATCACCCCGCTGTTGCGCCCGGTCTGGTGCCGGGCGGGCCCCAGCTCCTTCTCCAGCACCGTCACACGGGTGCCCGGCGCCGCGCGCGTGATGGCATACGCCGTCGACAGGCCGACGATTCCGCCGCCGATCACCAGCACGTCGCAGTCGTACGCGCTCCGCACCTGCACCACCTCCCGGCTTCGATAGTGCACTGCGCCACTGACAATGCCCTCAAACCCGAGAAACACGGCCCCGCGCCGTTTCGGGCCGCGGGGCCGTCGCGCCCTGTCTACGCCGGAGCCATCAGCAGCGGCCGCGCCCGCTCCCGCAGCTCCACCACGCGCGGTTCGTCGCCGTACGGCTCCAGCCGGTGCAGCAGGTCCTTCACGTACTCGGTGGTGCGCGCGGAGGAGATGCGCCCCGCGACCTCCACCGCTCGTACGCCCTGCTCGCACGCTGCGTCCAGATTGCCCGATTCCAGCTCGGCGACCGCCGACACCACCAGGCGCAGCCCGTGCGAGCGGACGAACTCCTCCGTCGGCTTCGACAGCGCCTGTTCGGTGAAGCGGCGCACCTGGCGCGGCGCCTTCAGGTCGCGGTAGCACTCGGCGGCGTCGGCCGCGAAGCGGTCGTACGAGTAGAAGCCGAGCCAGGACGGATCGTGGTCGCCGTCGCGGGCCCGCTCCAGCCAGCCCTCGGCCGCCTTCAGCGCCGCGCCGGCCGCCTGGGCGTCACCCGCGCGCGCGTGGGCTCGTGCCTCGACGAGCCGGAAGAAGCTCATGGTGCGGGCCGTGGCGAGTCCGCGGTTGCGCTCCAGAGCGGCCTGGGCGAGGTCGACACCCTCGTCCCCGAAGCCCCGGTAGGTCGCCTGGAGGGACATGGAGGCCAGGACATAGCCCCCGAGGGGCACGTCGGCGGCGGCCCGGGCCAGCCGCAGGGCCTGGATGTAATAGCGCTGCGCGGCCTCCTGCTGGCCCGTGTCGAAGGCCATCCAGCCCGCGAGACGGGTGAGCTCGGCCGACGCGCCGAAGAGCGCTCTGCCGACCTCGTCGGAGTAGGAGCCGAGCAGCAGGGGCGCCGCCTCGACCCGCAGGCACTCGGGCACCATGGACGAACGCCAGTCGCCACCTCCGTACTTGGAGTCCCAGCGCCTGGCGTCCTCGGCTGCCTCGCGGAGCTTCAGCACATCGCTGTGGCCGACTTTCAGTGGTGCTCCGGAGCCCTCACCGGGGCTCACCTCGCGCGCCACCGAACTGTCGGCCGGGGTTATCAGCCACCGTGAGGCGGGAGTCGCGTACGCGCTCACCGCGAAGGAGCCGGCCAGCGACTGCCAGATGCCACCCCCGCCGGCCCGGCGTCCGGCGAGATCGAGGCGGTACAGCTCTGTCGCCGACCGCACCGCCTGCCCGACGTCACGGGGGAAGGCGAGGCCCACTTCCGGCGCGGGGTCCGCGTCCGCCAGGCCGATCTCGTGGAGCGGCACCGGACGGCCGAGCTTCTGGCCGATGGCGGCCGCGATGAGGTGCGGCGCGGCGCCCTGGGGCACCATGCCCTTCGACACCCAGCGCGCCACCGACGTCTTGTCGTAGCGAAGTGTCAACCCGCGTTGAGCGCCAAGGTCGTTGACGCGACGCGCGAGTCCTGCGTTGCTGATTCCCGCGAGGGCGAGAACGGCGCCGAGTTTTTCGTTCGGCCCGCGTTGCTCCCTGGACATGCGCCACCCCTCGACACAGACGGCTGCCGCGGTGGCATAACCACGCGGCATTCGTAAACCCAGCGTAGTTCGCCCGATCCCCAGCGTTAAGGGGCGTAGGTCCGGTTGGCGGGATTGTGGTCCGTACGACTGTACGGACGGTCGCGACGTGCTCCCGCTGTGTGGCCGTGCGCCCGTCCGTGCGCTCTTCTCCGGCCATCGGGGGAGCGCTTCCATAGAACGTGCGTGGGTCGGCCCGCTGTACTGGATCCAGTGGGCTGGGGGACACCGCCGCCTACATCCCCGCGGGCGGCGGACCGGTCCGGGAGGCGAACTCCGCCTCCCGGACTGTGCGTTGCCGAAGCGGTGCGCAAGGCCTGTACGGAGCGTGTCCACGCTTGTCCGTCCATCGCCGATTTGGCCGAAAATCGACGGTGGCCTCGAAGGGTAATTAGGGCTCTCACCACGTGAGTTGAGGGCGCGAAGGGCGTCCTGAGGGAGCGTATCGGGGGCGCATTCGCGTCGACCCGGTGGGGGTCGGGTGGTGCGAGAGGGGCCCTCGCGGGGGGTGTCGAGGTGCTGGTCGGGGCGCCGGCCGTGCGTCGGCGCGGGGGTCGGACCGGGGGCGGACCGGGCGTCCGGGGGCCCGCTGGGGTGCCCCTCGGGGGTGCTCGCCGGGGCTACGGCTGTGGTGGTGGACGGTGGCGGTCGGTGCGCGGTGCGCGGGGTGTTGAGGGCGCCGGCGTGGCCCGGTTGATCGCCTCGCGGTGCTTCCTCCCGGTGTCGCGTCGCGGTGTCGTGTCGGATCGGGTGCCGGCCCAGTGGCGGTCGGTCCGCTCCGTCCGTTCTCGGCTCGGGCGTCCGGTCGGCTGTCGAGTCGGCCGTTGAGTCGGCCGTCGAGTCGGGTATCGGGTCGAGTACCGGGCGGCGGCGGTTCGGCGCCGGTTCGGGGGTAGTTCGGGAGCGGATCGGGGGCGGCTCGGGTGGATTCCCAAGGGGGTGCGCTGCGGTTCCGGTTGTCTCAACAGGCCGTGCTTGAGGGGTATTTGTCCGTGGTGTGACCGCTTCACGTCGGCGCGGACGTACCCATGGGGGCGCACTTCGGGGAGCGCAAGCCGTCGCAGGGACCCTCCCACACGCTTCCTTCGTGGCAGCATGGTGCCGAGTTCGTACGGTGCACTGGTTGTCCACAGCCTGTGGAGGCGACGATGCGATGGTTGGTGGGGTGGAGCAGCACCGTCGCCAAAGCGTCCGAGATCGGCTCGGCGGGCGCCACGGGGAGCAACGGCGAGACCGTGCATCCGGTGGGCTCCCAACTCCTGTGGGGCGACCCCGATCCGCTGTGGGCCGTCGGCGACTGGCGCCCCGACGAGGTGCGCGTGGTGAAGGCCGACGCGCAGAACCGCATCGCGGTCCTCGGCACCTGCGGTGCTTCCGACGAAGAGCTGAAGGTCGGGCTGTTCGCCGCGCGCGGAGGCGCACTTCGCCACCTCACCAACTGGTCCGGCAGCTACACCGCGGTCGTCCAGGTCGGCCGCCGGGTGACCGTCTGCGGTGATCTCGCCGGCGCGCGGCCCGTGTTCTACACCCCTTGGGCGGGCGGCACGGCGTACGCGACCGCCGCGCTTCCCCTCGCCGACCTCATCGAGGCCAACCTCGACTTCGGGCACCTGGCCGCCATGCTCGCCGCTCCCGACGTACCGGCCGCGGTGCACGACTCCACCCCGTACGAGGGCGTGCGCCGCATTCCGCCGGGCCACACACTCATCCTGCGCGCCGGTGCCCGCGAGATCGCCGGGTACGAGCCCGTCGCCTCCCTCGCCGTCGCCGCGCCCATCGCCGACCCCGCGATCGCCGTGGACGCCGTGCGGGACGCCCTCGTGGAGGCCGTCCGCGCCCGTCTCTCCGCGCCGCGCCATGTGCCGGGCACCGATGTGGACCCCGGTCCCGTGCCCGGCATGGGACCCGCCGAGCGGCGCGCCGCGCGCGGGACGCCGGTGCCGGGCATCGGAGCCGACCTCTCCGGAGGGCCCGCCTCGGGGACCCTCGCGCTGCTCGCCGCCGGCCTTCCCGGGGCGCCCGGCACGGTCCTCGGGCACGGCACGGGGGCCGGGGAACGGCTCCTGGCGGTGACCTTCAACGACCTCGCCGTGCGGGGGCGCGAGGCCGAGCTCGAGCGGGCCGGGACGCTGGCCGCGAATCCCCGGCTGCACCATGTGGTCGTCGCCGGGGGCGAAGAGACCCTTCCCTACGCCGACTTGGAGGGGCCGCTGACCGACGAGCCGGGGCCGTCCCTGGTGACGGCGGCACGGCACCGCGCGCGGCTCGCCTCCGGCAGCGCGGACCACTTCACGGGCTATGGCGCGCGGCAGGTGCTGGACGCCCATCCGGCCCGGCTCGCCGACCTGCTCATGGACCGCAAGCGGCGCCATCTGGTGCGGCCCGTCGCCGCGTTGGCGAAGGCCGACGGCTCGGTGATGGTCCCCGCGCGCGTGTACGGCGCGGCGCGCAAGCTCGCCCGTACGCCGTACCGTGCCGGAGTCGACGTCCTCGCCGACCGGTTGCTGCACCGGCGGTTCGAGGAGCCCGGAGGTGCGGTGGGGGCGTCGCTGGCGGCGCTCAGCTGGGCCAGACCCGGGCCCGCGGCGCGGTGGCTGACCGGGGAGGCGCTGGCTGAAGTATCGGTTCGCCTCCAGGCGGGCGGGGGGCGGCTGAACGTCGGTCCCGGGCAGCGGCCGGGAGACTTCCGCGCGCGCGCCGCGCTGGCCCGCCACGCGGCGGACGTACGCGTCCTCGAGCAGGCCGCCGAGATCCGTTTCCAGCGGCTGCACGCGCCGTTCCTGGACAACCAGGTCGTCCGGGCGTGCCGGGAGCTACCGGAGGCGCTGCGGGTGCAGCCGGGGGCTCGGGCGGCGATTCTGCGTACGGTGCTGGAGGGGGCCGGGGTGGCCGATCTGCCCCCCGGGTGGGGGGCTCCGTCCCACGCGTCCTCCGCGGCGGCGGCTCGTACGGGGTTGCGGGTGGCGGCCGATTCCCTTGTCTCCCTGTTCGACACGCCGTTGCTCGCGCAGGCGGGGCTGGTCGAGGCGCGTGTCGTCCGCAAGGCGCTGCGCGCGGCGGCGGAGGGGGCGGCGCTGCCGCTCGACGGGCTGGCCGATCTTGTCTCGCTCGAACTGTGGCTGCGGCGGTTGCTGGCCCGGCGCGGGACGTGCTGGACGGGGACGCCCGCGCGGCAGCGGGCTGTTCCGGCGGGGATCGTGCCCCAGGGGAGGGCGTTGGGGGCGGGGGCGGCGGCTCGGCAGGGCTGAGCTTCGCCTTTACGGCCCGGAGCGTCCTGCCGGGGCCGGTGGGGGTCCGGAGCGTCCTGCGGTCGGTCCGGTGGGTGGGTCGGGGCCGTGCCGGTACATCCCGGTCCGTCGCCGCTGGATCAGACGTGAGTTCTGAACGGGAGCCGCTGCTCGATCCGAACGTAAGCGACGGACATCAGGGATGTACCGGCACGGCCCCTCCCGTGCGATGTCCGCTGCGGGTGCGTGGGGGCTTGGGCTTCGCCCCATTGGTGCACTTTTCGGCTGCGGGTGCGTTTCCCCTTTTCAGCCCCGGGAAGTTCCAGCCCCTCCGGCGTTCGAGGAGCGGGGTCCGGGGCGGAGCCCCAGGTACGGGACGGGTAGGGGCGGAGGGGGCGAAAGAAGGTTGTTGCCGGGCCTCGGTGCCGGGGGACTTGGGGGAAATGGGTGGGGGTGCAGGCGGGCTTGCCGGGGTGAAGCGGTGACCTGGGGTGGGGTGGCGGTGAGAATGGGGGTGTGCGGTACAGGATTCTGGGGGTTGCCCAGGTGGAGAACGACCGGGGGGCCCTGATCACCGTGGGCGGCCCCCGGGTACGCGCGCTGCTCACCGCCCTGGCCCGTCACCCCACCCGCACCACCGCCCCGGACACCCTGATCGACGAGGTGTGGGCGGACGACCCTCCCCAGGACGCCCCGGCCGCGCTGCAGGCCCTGGTCGGCCGCCTCCGCCGGGCCATCGGGAAGGACGCGGTCACCTCGGAGGCCGGCGGCTACCGGCTCCGCGCCGCCAAGGACGACGTGGACCTGTTCGTGTTCGAGCGCCTCGTCGCGGAGGGCAGGTCCGCGCTCGACCGCGGCGACGCCCCCACCGCTGCCACCCGCCTGCGCGAAGCCCTCGCCCTGTGGCGCGGCCCCGCCCTCGCGGACCTCCCCGACCGCACCGCCGCGACCCGCCCGGAGGCCCTGCGCCGGGAGGCGACGCGCAGCCGTGTCGAGGCGGATCTGAGACTCGGCCGCGCCGGCGACCTCGTACCGGAGTTGAAGGAGCTGACGGCGGCCCACCCGTACGACGAGGCACTGCACGTTCTGCTCATCCGTGCCCTGCGCGAGGCCGGCCGCGGTGCCGACGCGCTGGCCGCGTACGAGGACGTGCGCCGCGGGCTGCAGGACGGGCTCGGGGCGGATCCCGGGCCGGAACTCCGGGCCCTGCACGCCGCATTGCTGGACCCGCGGGACCCGCACGGGCCGCAGGGACCCCGGTCCCCCAGGAACGGCGCCATGTCCTCCGGTCCGGCCCCCGGCCTGGAGTCCGGGGAACCCTCCCGTGCCCGGCGAACCGGCAACATTCGTCCCCGTCTGAACTCGTTCGTGGGGCGGGAACGCGAGATCGGGGCCATCCGTTCGGATGTGCAGAGGGCACGCCTGGTCACGCTGACCGGACCGGGTGGTTCGGGAAAGACCCGCCTCGCCGAGGAAGCCGCCGCCGGGCTTCCGCAGGCGTGGCTGGTCGAGCTGGCCCCGCTCGACCGGCCCGAGGCGGTCCCGGGTGCGGTGGTCAGCGCCCTCGGTCTGCGCGAGACCGTGCTGATCACCAACGAGATGGCGGTTCCGCAGGACGACCCGGTCGCCCTGCTCGTCGAGTACTGCGCCCCGCGCAGCCAGCTCCTGATCCTTGACAACTGCGAGCACGTCATCGGCGCGGCCGCCGAACTCGCCGAGACGCTGCTGACCCGCTGCCCAGGGCTCACGATCCTCGCCACCAGTCGTGAACCCCTCGGCATCCCCGGCGAGTTGGTGCGCCCGGTCGAGCCCCTCCTGCCCGATTCCGCGCACCGCCTCTTCATGGAGCGGGCCTCGGTCGTGCGACCCGATGCCGGCACCGCGCCCCACGACTCCGACGCCGTGGACGAGATCTGCCGACGGCTGGACGGCCTGCCCCTGGCCATCGAGCTCGCCGCCGCCCGGTTGCGACTGCTCACCCCGCGCCAGATCGCCGACCGGCTCGACGACCGCTTCCGGCTGCTCACCTCCGGAAGCCGCACGGTGCTGCCCCGCCAGCAGACCCTGCGCGCCGTCGTCGACTGGTCCTGGGACCTGCTCGACGAACAGGAACGGACCGTGCTGCGCGAGGCGTCGGTGTTCGCGGGCGGCTGGGACCTGGCGGCCGCGGAGGCCGTGTGTACCGGTCCCGCGGCCGACCTCATCGGCGCGCTCGTCGACAAGTCCCTCGTCGTCGCCACCCCGGACGGCATGGATGCCATGGACGGCACGGGCGGCGTGGAGGGCACGGGTGGTGGTGACCGTGCTGGTCGCGTGGATGGTGCGGGCGGTGATCGCCACGGCGGTGAACAGGGAGGTGAATGCGGCGGGCGGGACCTCCGGGGCGGCGGAGGAGTCGGCGGTGGCGGTGGCGCCGGAGCCGAGGGCTCGGGGAGCGGTGCGGGTGGTGTCGGTGGGGGGATGCGCTATCGCATGCTGGAGACCATCCACGAGTACGCCACCGAGCGCGCCGCCGAGGTTCCGGAGCTGCGTGCCGCTGCCGAGCGGCGTCACGGCGCGTGGGTGCGCGCCCTCGTGGAGGAGGCCGAGCCCCAGTTGCGCTCGGCCGCTCAACTTCCCTGGATCCGGCGTCTGGAGACCGAGCTCGACAACATCCGGGCGGCCCTCCACCGCACATTCGTCGCCCGTGACGAGGAAGAGGCGGGTGCTCTGGTCCTCGCCATGGGCTGGTTCTGGTGGCTGCGCAACTTCCGTCGCGAGGGCACGGACTGGACGGAACTCGTTCTGAGGCTGGGCGCGTCGCTCGACACCTCGACCAGTGGCCTCGCGGGGACCGCAAGCCTGACGGCGACCGGCGGTGACGCGGGCGGCGGCCGTCACGGTGGCAGCGGACCGCCCGACACGGCTGGTGCCGCGGTGCCCGTCGCCGACGCGGAGAGTGCCGCCGGTGATGGCCTCTTCCCCGAGTTCGCGGGCGTCGATCCGGTCGCCCTCTTCCTCGATCACCCCGAGCGGGACGAGCGGCATCCGCTGCACGGCATGCGGATGCGGCTGCGCATGTTCCACCTGTTCATGAAGGTGGATGTCGTGCCGATGGACGAGTGGGGGGAGGGTCGGCTGCCGGAGTACGTCGCGCGGGTGCGGGCCGCGTTCGAGAAGGGCGGTCCGGACGCGGCGCGTATGCCGGGGATCGTCTGGCCGCTGGCCGCGCACTTCCTGGGCGCCGTGGGCGACACGCAGCCCGCGATGGACGAGGCGGTCGCCAACTGCCGTGAGTACGGCGGGGAATGGGAGGTCGGCGTCGCCCTGATGCTCCGTACGCACATGGTCGTCGACGCCCCGGGCGGTATGCCCGGGGTGGACGAGGACCTGGAGGAACTGCGCGGGATCAGCCGGCGGGTGGGCGACCGCTGGATGCGGGCCCAGGTGTGCAGCGCGGCCGGAGAGGCGGCGATGGCGCGCAGCCGGTTCGACGAGGCGGAGGCCGAGTACGCGGAGGCGCTGCGGCTCGCCTACGAGGTGAGGGCGTACGCGGAGGTGCCCTTCCTGATGGCGCGGCTGGCCGAGATCGCCTACCGCGCGGGAGACCGGACCGGGGCCCTGGCCACCCTGGACGAGGCGAGCGTCGCCGCCGACCTGTACGGGGTGATGGACTCCCGGGCGTTCGTCCATCTGCTGCGTGCCCAAGTGGTCCTGGACGACGGGGAGGTCGGCCTCGCCCGCGAGCTGTTCGAGAAGGCGCGTGAGGAGAGTGCCCGGGGTACCCCGCCGCCGCAGTTCATCGCGGCACTCAACTGGGTCGACGCCCTTGTCACGGCCGCCGAGTCCGGCCCGGCGCGGGGCCTGCGGAAGCTGAACACCGCCGTGCGGGAGGCGGTGGACGACCGGTGCGCCGATGTGGTGGCGGCGGGTCTCATCGAAGTCGCGGCGTGTCTCCTCACCGAGCTGGAGGCGCACCCGGTGGCGACCCGGCTGCTGGCCGCCGGCAGCCGCTGGCGCGGAGGGGACCCGCGTCCCCCGCGGGAGAGCACCGATGCCCGGCGTACCGAAGCCGAGGCCCTCGCGGCGCTCGGCCCCGCCCGCTACGCGTCCGAGTACGCCCGGGGTTCCGGCTACAGCAAGGAAGAGGCCCTGAGCGACCTGGCCGAAGCGCTCGAGGAGTACCCCGTCGAGTAGGCGCCGGCGTTCACCGGCACAGGAACTTCGACTCCGCCCAGTCCCCGAGCGCCGCCGAGCCGAACGGCGTGCGGGGTTCGACGACGAGCCGGATCGTCCGGTGGCCGGTGAGGTTCACATGGACGGGGACCGCCCGGTCACCGCCCGCGATCAGCGGTGACTGCCACAGGGGGGATCCGTCCGCGTAGACGGAGAACCGCATCCTGCCCAGGCCCATCGTGAGGTCGTCGACGCCGACCATCGCGTCGTACGCGCTGCAACCGCGGTTGAGGTCGATGGTGACGGAGGACTGGCCGTGGACGGTCACGCCGTCCGTGTACCGGGTGTCCGCGATCTTCATCTCGTTGCGCTGCCAGACCCAGTTGCTCTCGCCCAGCCGCATCTCCGGCTCGGTGTGATCGCCGCCGAGGTCGTATTCCAGCTCGCTCCACCGGTAGACGGAGACGGCGGGCGCGGGAGGCGTCGGGGCCGGCGGGGGCTTCGGCTCGGCCTGGGAAGGCGTGGGCTTCGGGGCCGGTGTCGGGGTCGGAGCCGGTTTCGGCGGGGAGGGCGGGTTCGGAGTCGCCCTGGGCGTCGGCTTCGGGGTGGGCTTCGGTGCCGGCGAGGGGGGTGGGGTGGGTGTCGGCCTGTGGCCCACCACCGGCGGATTCGGCGCGGGCTCCTTCTTCGGCGGCTCCGGCGACGGCACCGGCGCTTCGACGGCGGGTGAGGCGGCCGGTCCGGCCTCGGGGTGCCGGGCGGGGCTGTCGTTGCCGACCAGGGCGAGTGCCACGGCCGCCGCGGCCACGGCGACGACACCCGCCGCGATACCGGCCTTGACCGGTGCGCCGATTCCCTCGGAGATCGCGGCGCCGCCTCCGGCGCTCGCCCCTCCCGAGCCGCCGCCCGCCGCGGCTGCCGCGCCCGCGGCTCCGGCCGCGCCCGCTCCGGCGCCACCGGCGATGAACGCGACGGCCTTCGCGTACCCGGCGGCCCCGAACCAGCCGATGACCGCGACCGGCACGACCGCGGGGATACCGCCAGCGACTTCCTTGATCTGCCCCGCGGCGAGGCGGCACCTGGCGCATTCGTCCAGGTGCTTGCGCAGCCCCCGTTCGGCCCGGGTGCGCAGGCCGCCGCGCGCGTAGGCGCCGAGCCGGTCGGCGTAGCGCGCGCACTCCTCGTCCATGGTGAGCGTGGTGCTGACGTGCGCCTGGAGATAGGCCTGTTTGAGGCCCTCGCGGGCGCGACTGGCGAGCACACGGGTGCCGTTGGCGTCGAGGCCGAAGAGCGTGGCCACCTCGCTCGGGGACTCGTCCTCGACCTCGGTGTGCCACAGGACCGCCTGCCAGCGCTCCGGCAGCGAGCGGAAGGCCCGCATGGCCATGGACTGTTCGGCCTCGTGCATCGCCCGCACGTCCGCGCCGAGGTCGAGGGTGTCGTCGTCGGAGACCTCGGAGCCGCGGGCGGCCTGCGCGGCGAACACCGCGAAATCGTCGACCAGTTGTTCCCGCTTGGCCGTCTTCGTCCAGTTCGCGGCGACCCGGCGGACCGTGGTGAGGAGATACGCGCGCACGGCGTGCTCGGGGCCGCTGCCGCCGCGTACGGCCTGGAGCATGCGGGCGAACACCTCGGCCGTGAGGTCGTCGGCGGTGTGGGAGTCACGGCAGCAGGTGCGGGCGTAGCGCCGGACGGCTTCTGCGTGCCGGCGGTACAGCTCCTCGTACGCCGTGTCGTCACCCGAGCGCATCCGCTCGATCAGACCGGCGTCCGGGGGCGGCAGATCCACCGGGAGCGGCAGATCCACCGGGGGCGGCAGAACGCTGCCGTCGCGCCGGTCGAACCGGTCGCGCTGCGACGGCACGCTGGGGTCGGCCGCGTCGGTGTCCGAGGAGGGATCGGTGCTGCCGACAGTGTGCGCGTCGCCGGGCAGGGCGCCGGGCGGAGGGACTTTCGGGCCTCCACCGTGCGGGCCGCTGCCGTGAGGGCTTCCACTGTGCGGGCCGCCCTGGCTCGGCACCTGTCGCGACGGTGAGCCGCCGGTTTCCGTGCCGCCGTCGGGGCCGCCGTCACCGAGTGACTCGTCCCGCCCGTCAAAGCTCATCGCGGAAAGCCCCCGCCTGCACACTCGGACCGAATACCGGGACAGAGTGCCACAGGCTCCCCGAGCGGGACCTCCTCGTCCGGACCAACCACTCGTCCGAGGGGATTTATCGCTCGGGAGTACTAACCGTCACCTGTTCGGGGAATGGTCAACAACCGTCTTGTGCTCGGGAGTTGCCGTTCTGGTCCGGAATGACGGAAGACGGAATGGCGGAATGGCGGGATGACCGCTGGTCGGCAGGACGACCGAGGTCCCCGGTGCGCGAGTGACAGCGCACTCGCGCCCGGGAACACCTTCGTGCTCGGGAACATCCCCGCGACCGGAACGCATCCGCGCCGAGGCTGCCCCCGGTCCGGTTCAGGCCGGACGCGAGCGCAGGCCCTCCAGCAGGATGTCCAGGAGCCGCGCCGAGGCCGCCGCCTGCTGGGCCGCGTCCGGCAGCGAGGGCGCCGCCGTCGCGATGACCAGCAGCACGTCCGCCACGGTGACATCGGCGCGCAGCTCGCCCGCCGCGCGTGCCCGGTCCACCAGCCGGCCGACCACTTCGAGCAGTGCCGCCGCGCCGGCGTCGTCCACCGCCGCGATCACCTGCTCGTCCTCGCGCGCGGGCCGCTGCTCCACGAGCCTCAGCTCGGGCGCGAGCTGGGACCGCTGCTGCGGCACCCGTGCCCCGTCCGTCTCGGCTCCGTCCTCCGCGACGCCGACCCGGAGCACCTGCGGCGGCAGCAGCCGTCCGGCACCCGAGGCCACCGACGTCCGCAGGAAGCGCGAGAGCGCCGACCACGGTTCGTCCTCCTGGCCGAGCGCGGCGCGAGCCTGGTCGGTCAGCCGGGAAGTCTCTTCCTCGGCTATCCGGCGCACCAGGACGTCCTTGCTCGGGAAGCGCCGGTACACCGTGCCGACGCCGACCCTCGCGCGGCGTGCGACGTCTTCCATCGGCGCGCCGTATCCCAGCTCGCCGAAGACCTCGCGCGCCGCGCGCAGTACGTGCTCCAGATTGCGCTGTGCGTCCACGCGCAACGGCGTCGTGCGCGATCCGTCAGCCGGACCGCGGCCGTTGCCGCCCGTCGCCGCGCCGATCGCACCACCAGGTGCGATGGCGGACGCGGTAGACCAATGAGAGTCCTGAATGTGCATAAGCGTTCCCCCGGTAATGACGTCTCCCCCCGGAGACTCTCCCCGCCATTGATGGCCGGAGCGTGTGGAACAAGCTTGTGCACGAGCCCGTCGTACGGACTCGCCGAGCGCATCCCCCTACACCCCGTCGTCACACGAACATAGTTGAGAGGGGGTCAATTCAGAAGGGGCAGGTTCCGCACAGAGCGCCCCCCGATCGGAGTACGGGCCGGTTACGTCCCGGTTGCACCCCCTCCGAGTACCCCCCTCGCCCACCCTGACCTGCGCTTTCTCTCTGAACTCAGGCAAATCGGCCAACCCTGCACGTTGTCGGCGAGCGGTCACACAAATTGCTGGGGCTGTGGACAAACTCCGGACAGGGGTGCGTCATGGGATGGTGAAGGAACGTGCGCGCATTCTCATTGTCGGCGGCGGCTACGTCGGGATGTACACCGCTCTGCGCCTCCAGCGGCAGTTGAAGCCCGAACTGAACAGGGGCGAGGTCGAGATCACGATCGTCTCGCCCGACCCTTATATGACGTATCAGCCGTTCCTTCCCGAAGCCGCCGCGGGCTTGATCTCGCCGCGTCACGTGGTCGTTCCGCTGCGCCGGGTCCTCGGCCAGTGCCGGATCATCATCGGTGAGGTCCAGTCGATCGACCACGCCAAGCGCACCGCGACGCTCACCACCCTCGCCACCGAGGAGGAGGGCGCGGGCGCGGAGCAGATCACCTACGACGAACTCGTGCTCGCCCCCGGCTCGATCGCGCGCACCCTGCCGATCCCCGGGCTCGCCGAGTACGCCATCGGCTTCAAGACGGTCGAGGAAGCCATCGGCCTGCGCAATCACGTCATCGAGCAGATGGACATCGCCTCCTCCACCCGCGACCCCGCGATCCGCGACGCCGCCCTGACCTTCGTCTTCGTAGGCGGCGGCTACGCCGGTGTCGAGGCGCTCGGCGAGCTCGAGGACATGGCCCGCTACGCCGCGCGGTTCTACCACAACGTCAAGCCCGAGGACATGAAGTGGATCCTCGTCGAGGCCTCGGACCGGATCCTGCCCGAGGTCGGCGAGGAGATGGGCCGGTACACGGTCAGCCAGCTCCGCCGCCGCAACATCGACGTACGCCTGGAGACCCGCCTCAACAGCTGCGCGGACCGGGTCGCCGTCCTCAGTGACGGCGCGCGCTTCCCGACGCGCACCGTCGTGTGGACGGCCGGCGTGAAACCGCACCCGATCCTCGCCGCGACCGACCTCCCCCTGAACGAGCGCGGCCGGCTCAAGTGCACCCCCCAGCTCGCCATCGACGGCGCCCCGCACGCGTGGGCCGCCGGAGACGCCGCCGCTGTTCCCGACGTGACCGCGGAGCCCGGCAAGGAGACCGCGCCCAACGCCCAGCACGCCGTCCGCCAGGCGAAGGTCCTCGGCGACAACCTCGCGCACACCCTGCGCGGCGAACCCCTGGAGACGTACTCGCACAAATACGTCGGTTCCGTCGCGTCCCTGGGACTGCACAAGGGAGTCGCACACGTCTACGGGCGCAAGCTGAGGGGCTATCCTGCCTGGTTCATGCACCGCGTCTACCACCTCAGCAGGGTGCCGACCTTCAACCGCAAGGCCCGTGTACTCGCCGAATGGACCCTGGCGGGTCTCTTCAAGCGGGAGATCGTGTCCCTCGGTTCACTCGAACACCCCCGTGCGGAGTTCGAACTGGCGGCCGGGGGAAAGCCTCCTACCGACCCGAAGGGGTCGTCCTGACCGGACCGAGGAACTCCACGGGCAGGGACGGCGTCTGAAGGATGTCGGCCCGGTCGGTCAGACTGCCAGACAGGTCCACGACTTTGGGCGGGTGAACCGCTCGCCCTTCTAACACGAGGCTTTCCCCACTGTGAACTTCACGCGCTGGAGCGCCCGGCTCCCCGGAACGCAGCGCCGCGCCGCAGCGCGGACCGAGCACACGGCCGCGCACACGGCCGCCCCGGACCGGCGCGGGGAAGGCTCCGTGCCGGCGGCCCGCGTCGAGCAGCTGACCGACGACATGCCGCCCGGGCTCGCCGTCGACGAACTGCCGGTGCGCGCGGTCCTCGACCGCGTCCCCGCGCTCGTCGCGCTCGTGCACGGCCCCGAGCACCGCCTCTCGTACGTCAACGACGCCTACACGGCGGCCTTCGGTACCCGCCCCGTCGGCGAGCCCGCGCGCGAGGCACTGCCGGAACTGGACGAACTCGGCCTGCTGCCGCTCCTCGACCAGGTCCTGCGCAGCGCCAAGCCCCGCACCGTCAAGTCCCGCAAGGTGTCGACCGGCCGCTCCTACACCTTCACCTGCACCCCCGTCGACACCTCTCCGGAGGACCACGGCCGCGGCGTACTCGTCTTCGCCACCGACGTCACCGATCACGCGGAGGCCGCCGAGCGGCTGCGCGCCAGCGAGCGCCGCCAGCGCGAGACCGCCGTCACCCTCCAGCGATCCCTGCTCCCGCAGGAGTTGGAGGAGCCCGACGACCTGCGCATCGCCGCCACCTACCTGCCCGGCGGCACGGAGGCGGCGGTCGGCGGCGACTGGTACGACGTCATCACCCTCGGCGGCGGCCGCACCGCGCTCGTCATCGGCGACGTCATGGGCCGCGGGGTCCGCGCGGCGGCCGTGATGGGCCAGCTGCGCACCGCCGTCCGCGCGTACGCCCGTCTCGACCTGCCGCCGCACGAGGTCCTGCAGCTCCTCGACGGCCTCGCCATCGAGATCGACGCCAACCAGATCGCCACGTGCGTGTACGCCGTCCACGACCCGAACGAGGGCCGGCTGGTGTATGCCTCAGCCGGCCACCTGCCCATCCTCGTCCGCGACGAGAACGGCACCATCCACCGTGCCGACGAGCCGACCGGGCCGCCGCTCGGCACCGGCGGCTGGCTGCACGCCTCCGGCTCGGTGCCCCTCGGCCCCGGCTCCACCGCGGTCCTCTACACGGACGGTCTGGTCGAGCGCCGCGACGAGGACCTCGACGAGGGCATCGCGTCCCTGGAGCGCGCCCTCGCCGGCGCCACGGGCACCCCCCAGGTGATCTGCGACCGCCTGGTCCGCGCGGCCGGCGTCACCGCCGACCACGACGACGACGTCGCGGTCCTGGTTCTCCAGCACCCTTCCCGTACGGGCCCCGACGGCGAGCTCTTCCGCAACGCCGCGCTGGAACTGCTCGGTGGCGTGGAAGCGGCCCCACGCGCGCGTGCCTTCGCCTCCGGCGTACTGGCCAGCTGGCGGTTCCCGGCCGATCTGCACGACCTCGGTGTCCTGGCCGCCAGTGAACTCGTCGCCAACTCGCTCCAGCACGGCACCCCGCCGATGCGGCTGCGGCTGCGCCGAACCGACCGCCGCCTGATCATCGAGGTCACCGACGGAGACGACCACCTCCCGCGCCGCCGCCGCGCCGAACCCGCCGACGAAGCGGGCCGCGGCATCGCGATCGTGGCCACGATCGCCTCCAGCTGGGGCTCCCGCCGCACCCCGGGCGGCGGCAAGGCGGTGTGGTGCGAGTTCGCACTCCCGCGCGCGGGGAGCTGAATCGGGGGGCCTGACGCGGGGACTGAATCCTGGACGGAACCCGGGGTGATCCCGGGGCCGAATCCGGGGGTGATCCCGGGACTGGACCGGGGGTGATCCCGGGACTGGACCGGGGGTGATCCCGGGACTGGACCGGGGGTGATCCCGGGACTGGATCCGGGGGTGATCCCGGGGCCGAATCCGGGGGTGATCCCGGGACTGGATCCGGGGGTGATCCCGGGGGCCGGCGGGAGTGAACCCGGGGCCGGATTCGGTAGTGACCTCGGGGCCGAATCCGGGACCGGATTCGGTGGTGACCCGGGGGCGAACCCGGAGGACTGACTTCGGGCGTGGCCCGGCCCCCGCTTCCTCCGGCCGCGTCCCGTGAGTCCTTCCTCCGGCCGCATCCCCGGCATCCCACTTCCGGACGCACTCCGCGCGTCCTCTGGCCGAGCGGGCCGCCCGGTGCTAAGAGCTCCCCATGGCAGACGAATCGGGCTTTCAGCTCAAAGGAAGTGCCCCCGAGCGCTACGAGCGGTACGCCGCGCCGTTCATGACGCCCTTCGTGGACGCGATCCTGGACGCGGTCGACCTGTTCCCCGGCGCCAAGGTGCTCGACCTGGCCTGCGGCACCGGCTTCGCGGCCCGCGCGGCGGCGGCCCGGGTCGGCCCAGCGGGCCGGGTCTCGGGAGCGGACGTCAACCCGGGCATGATCAGAGTGGCCGGAGAACACGCGCCCCGTATGTATCCGGACATCGAGTTCACCGTCGCCCCCGCGGACAAGCTCCCCTATGAGGACGCGGCCTTCGACGCGGTCGTCTGCCAGCAGGGCGTCCAGTTCTTCCCCGACCTGGACGCCGCCTTCGCCGAGACGGCCCGCGTGACCCGCCCCGGCGGCCGCTTCGCCGCTTCCGCCTGGGCCGCCCGGGAATCGATCCCGTACTTCGTCGCCCAGTACGAGGCCGTCGCCGAGTACGGCGGCCCCGAGGTCGCCGCGGACTACGAGGGAGCCTTCTCCGGCACCCCCGAGCGACTCTCCGCCGCGCTGCGAGGCGCCGGCTTCCACGACGTCGCCGTCCACCAGGTCGGCTTCGGCATCGCCTTCCCGCCCCTCGCCGCCTACGCTCCCGGCCAGCTCTCGTCCACATCCTGGGGACAGGCGATCGTCGACACCGCGGGCGAGGACGCCCTTCTTCGCGCGGGCCGGGCCATCCACAGCCGCCTCGCCGACCACACCGCCCCCGACGGCAGCGCGACCCTCCCCTTCACCGCCAACCTGCTGACCGGCGTCCGCTGAGACCCGCGACCGCCCGCACGAAACGGCCGCCACCACGTCGCAACGTGATGGCGGCCGTCGTCCGTTGGTCCGCGTCCTGCGCCAGGCCTTCAGCTTGGGCCCGGCTGTCAGGCGCTCGCCGGCACCTGTTCCGCCGGAGCCCCGCCCTGCGCGACCACCCGGCTCCTCGCGAGCGACGGCTGATTCTGTACGGGGGTGAGCTGCCGCCCGAGCCGCACGGCCAGGAAGGTGATCCCGAGCGAGAAGAGAAGGAACGTCGCGATGTACGGGCCGTGCAGTGACGCGCCCATCGGACCGCCCACCGCGGGGCCGATCGCCAGCGCGAGCTGCTTCACCAGGGCGAAGGCGGAGTTGTACTGACCCGCCATGCCCGTCGGCGCCAGATCGGCGACCAGGGGCGCCACCGTCGGCGAGAGCATCGCCTCACCGAGACCGAAGAGCGCGTACGTCGAGACGAAGGCCGCCGTGGCCATGGTCTGGCTGCCGTGCCCGAGGCCCGCGTACCCGGCCGCCACCCACGCGACGGCCCAGATGAGCCCGACCGCGGCGATCACCCGGGACCGCTTGCGGCGCTCGACGAACTTCAGCACCGCGAACTGCGCGACCACGATCATCGCCGTGTTCGCCGCCATCGCCGTACCGAGCGCGGACGTGGAGATACCGGCCGCCTCCACGCCGTACGCGGAAAGACCCGACTCGAACTGCCCGTAGCAGGCGAAGAACAGCACGAAGCCCAGCACGGACAGCTGCACCATGGCCCGGTTGCCGAGGAGCTGCTTCCAGCTGCCACCCCTGGCCTGCGGGGTGTCCCCGTCGATCCGCGGCGCGTGCGGCATCCGCACGGTCGCCATCAGCACGACCAGCACCAGGAACATCGCGGCCTCGATCGCGAACAGCAGCGTGAACGAGCTCGCCCGGTTCGGGTCGACGATGTGACCGCCGATGAGACCGCCGACACCGAGGCCCAGGTTCTGCAGGAAGAACTGCGTCGCGAAGGCGCGCGAGCGGGTGTCCGCCGTGGAGCAGTCCACGATCATCGTCGCGAGCGACGGCTGCATCACGGCCTGGCCGGCACCGAGCGCCGCCGCCGACAGGACCACGGTCGTCGCGCTGTTCGCCAGCCCGAGGCTCAGTGCCCCGAGCGCGGCGGTGACGAGGGCGGTGAGCAGAACCGGCAGCGGGCCCCGCCGGACGATCGCCCGCCCGGCGAACGGCAGCACGACGAGAGCGGCCACGGCGAAGACGGCGAGCACGACGCCCGCCGTCATGGAGCCGAGTCCCCGCACCTGCGCCACATAGACGTAGAGGAAGGGGACGGTAAAGCCGAGCCCGAACGCACTGAGTGCGTTGCCCACGTGGATCCGGCGCATCGCTGCGCCCATCGCCCTGGTCACTTTCACCTGCCTTGGTCGTGAAGCCGTGGCGGTCCGCCCGCGCCCGGCGCCGTGTTCGCGACACGTTCCCCGTGCATGGATGCAGACCTGAAGACTTCGAAGCTAAAGTTCGAACTTGAACTGTACACCTCGAAGGACTTCGACGCCAAGCTGCGTCATGCGATACTCGGGCCATGGGCGACACCCCCGGCGTCAGTGAGCCGACACTCGAAGAACAGATCGCCGCATACCAGCGCGAGTTCCAGGACCTCGATCCCCAGGTCGAGAAGATCGTCTCGGCGCTGTCCCGCCTGAACCGGCGGATGAACGTCGCCTACGGCCGCCAGACCGCCGCGCTCGGCATCAGCAACGCCGAGTGGGAGGTCCTGAAGGCGCTCGTCCTGGCCGGTGCCCCGTACCGCCTAGGCCCGAGCGAACTCGCCAAGCGCCTCGGCCTCACCCCGGCCGCCATGACCCACCGCATCGACCGCATGGTCGCGGAGGGGCTGGTCACCCGGGAGCGCGACGAGTCCAACCGTGTGCGCGTGATCGTCGAGCTGACGGACGAGGGCCGCGAGAAGTGGCTCGAGGCGATGCGTCTCGCCACGGTCTTCGAGGAGGACCTGCTCCAGGATCTGTCCGCCGAGGACCGGAGTGTCCTGGGCGAGGTCCTGACCCGTCTTCTGCGACGGGTGGAGGACGCCCAGCCGGACGCCGGCGGTCGGCTCAGCGACCTCGATTAAAGATCTTGACAGGGGAGGTTGACACTGCCCTGGCGGATCCGTAAGGTTCTTCGAGTTGCCACGGGGCCGTAACGGTTCTGCGACAGCACCTCCGCCGCTGATGCGGCACTCAAACCACCAGCACGATCTCCCAACCGGGGCGAATTCGGCGTGCCCGAATTCAATTCGATTTGGGCGCGGCGGCCCGATTAGGAACTGCCGAGAAGATCCGCTAAAGTTTGAGACGTCGGAACGGCCCAACAGCCGCGAAGACAAGCCCCGCTGACTGGGAGTCAGGCCCGAAAGGATCTGATAGAGTCGGACTCGCCGGAAAGGGAAACGCGGAAGCGGGAACCTGGAAAGCACCGAGGAAATCGGATACGGAAACGGTCTGATAGAGTCGGAAACGCAAGACCGAAGGGAAGCGCCCGGAGGAAAGCCCGAGAGGGTGAGTACAAAGGAAGCGTCCGTTCCTTGAGAACTCAACAGCGTGCCAAAAATCAACGCCAGATATGTTGATACCCCGTCTCCGGCCGATCGGTCGGGACGAGGTTCCTTTGAAAAAGTCCTGCCGGGCACTGCCTGGTAGGCGCATCAGCGAGGACGCTGTGAACGACCGGTCCTATTCCGACCGGTTGTTCCGCTCTCGTGATGTTCCACCGGATTACCGGTAAACATTCACGGAGAGTTTGATCCTGGCTCAGGACGAACGCTGGCGGCGTGCTTAACACATGCAAGTCGAACGATGAAGCCCTTCGGGGTGGATTAGTGGCGAACGGGTGAGTAACACGTGGGCAATCTGCCCTTCACTCTGGGACAAGCCCTGGAAACGGGGTCTAATACCGGATAATACTCCTGCCTGCATGGGCGGGGGTTAAAAGCTCCGGCGGTGAAGGATGAGCCCGCGGCCTATCAGCTTGTTGGTGAGGTAGTGGCTCACCAAGGCGACGACGGGTAGCCGGCCTGAGAGGGCGACCGGCCACACTGGGACTGAGACACGGCCCAGACTCCTACGGGAGGCAGCAGTGGGGAATATTGCACAATGGGCGAAAGCCTGATGCAGCGACGCCGCGTGAGGGATGACGGCCTTCGGGTTGTAAACCTCTTTCAGCAGGGAAGAAGCGAAAGTGACGGTACCTGCAGAAGAAGCGCCGGCTAACTACGTGCCAGCAGCCGCGGTAATACGTAGGGCGCAAGCGTTGTCCGGAATTATTGGGCGTAAAGAGCTCGTAGGCGGCTTGTCACGTCGGTTGTGAAAGCCCGGGGCTTAACCCCGGGTCTGCAGTCGATACGGGCAGGCTAGAGTGTGGTAGGGGAGATCGGAATTCCTGGTGTAGCGGTGAAATGCGCAGATATCAGGAGGAACACCGGTGGCGAAGGCGGATCTCTGGGCCATTACTGACGCTGAGGAGCGAAAGCGTGGGGAGCGAACAGGATTAGATACCCTGGTAGTCCACGCCGTAAACGGTGGGAACTAGGTGTTGGCGACATTCCACGTCGTCGGTGCCGCAGCTAACGCATTAAGTTCCCCGCCTGGGGAGTACGGCCGCAAGGCTAAAACTCAAAGGAATTGACGGGGGCCCGCACAAGCAGCGGAGCATGTGGCTTAATTCGACGCAACGCGAAGAACCTTACCAAGGCTTGACATACACCGGAAAGCATTAGAGATAGTGCCCCCCTTGTGGTCGGTGTACAGGTGGTGCATGGCTGTCGTCAGCTCGTGTCGTGAGATGTTGGGTTAAGTCCCGCAACGAGCGCAACCCTTGTTCTGTGTTGCCAGCATGCCCTTCGGGGTGATGGGGACTCACAGGAGACTGCCGGGGTCAACTCGGAGGAAGGTGGGGACGACGTCAAGTCATCATGCCCCTTATGTCTTGGGCTGCACACGTGCTACAATGGCAGGTACAAAGAGCTGCGAAGCCGTGAGGCGGAGCGAATCTCAAAAAGCCTGTCTCAGTTCGGATTGGGGTCTGCAACTCGACCCCATGAAGTCGGAGTTGCTAGTAATCGCAGATCAGCATTGCTGCGGTGAATACGTTCCCGGGCCTTGTACACACCGCCCGTCACGTCACGAAAGTCGGTAACACCCGAAGCCGGTGGCCCAACCCCTTGTGGGAGGGAGCTGTCGAAGGTGGGACTGGCGATTGGGACGAAGTCGTAACAAGGTAGCCGTACCGGAAGGTGCGGCTGGATCACCTCCTTTCTAAGGAGCATCTAGGCCGCCAGGCATTGCCTGGTGGTCCAGGGCCATTACGTCGGCACACGTTCGACGGTGGTTGCTCATGGGTGGAACGTTGATTATTCGGCACTCTTGACTGTCTTCTCCTTCCAGTACTGCTCTTCGGGGCGTGGAAAGAATGAGGGAAGCGGTAAGGGTGTCGGGCACGCTGTTGGGTGTCTGAAGGTACGGCCGAGAGGCTGCCTTCAGTGCCGGCCCCAGTGAACTTGCCTCAGGGCAGGGTGATGGGTGGTTGGTCGTTGTTTGAGAACTGCACAGTGGACGCGAGCATCTGTGGCCAAGTTTTTAAGGGCGCACGGTGGATGCCTTGGCACCAGGAACCGATGAAGGACGTGGGAGGCCACGATAGTCCCCGGGGAGCCGTCAACCAGGCTTTGATCCGGGGGTTTCCGAATGGGGAAACCCGGCAGTCGTCATGGGCTGTCACCCTTGCCTGAACACATAGGGCAAGTGGAGGGAACGCGGGGAAGTGAAACATCTCAGTACCCGCAGGAAGAGAAAACAACCGTGATTCCGGGAGTAGTGGCGAGCGAAACCGGATGAGGCCAAACCTTGTATGTGTGAGACCCGGCAGGGGTTGCATGCAAGGGGTTGTGGGATCTCTCTTTCACAGTCTGCCGGCTGTGAGGCGAGTCAGAAACCGTTGATGTAGGCGAAGGACATGCGAAAGGTCCGGCGTAGAGGGTAAGACCCCCGTAGTCGAAACATCAACGGCTCGTTTGAGAGACACCCAAGTAGCACGGGGCCCGAGAAATCCCGTGTGAATCTGGCGGGACCACCCGCTAAGCCTAAATATTCCCTGGTGACCGATAGCGGATAGTACCGTGAGGGAATGGTGAAAAGTACCGCGGGAGCGGAGTGAAATAGTACCTGAAACCGTGTGCCTACAAGCCGTGGGAGCGTCGCGCATTGAGTTTACTCAGTGCGTCGTGACTGCGTGCCTTTTGAAGAATGAGCCTGCGAGTTTGCGGTGCGTTGCGAGGTTAACCCGTGTGGGGAAGCCGTAGCGAAAGCGAGTCCGAATAGGGCGATTCAGTAGCGCGCTCAAGACCCGAAGCGGAGTGATCTAGCCATGGGCAGGTTGAAGCGGCTGTAAGAGGTCGTGGAGGACCGAACCCACCAGGGTTGAAAACCTGGGGGATGACCTGTGGTTAGGGGTGAAAGGCCAATCAAACTCCGTGATAGCTGGTTCTCCCCGAAATGCATTTAGGTGCAGCGTCGTGTGTTTCTTGCCGGAGGTAGAGCACTGGATAGGCGATGGGCCCTACCGGGTTACTGACCTTAGCCAAACTCCGAATGCCGGTAAGTGAGAGCGCGGCAGTGAGACTGTGGGGGATAAGCTCCATGGTCGAGAGGGAAACAGCCCAGAGCATCGACTAAGGCCCCTAAGCGTACGCTAAGTGGGAAAGGATGTGGAGTCGCACAGACAACCAGGAGGTTGGCTTAGAAGCAGCCACCCTTGAAAGAGTGCGTAATAGCTCACTGGTCTAGTGATTCCGCGCCGACAATGTAGCGGGGCTCAAGCGTACCGCCGAAGTCGTGTCATTGCAGCAATAGGGCCAACGCCCGCTGTGATGGGTAGGGGAGCGTCGTGTGCCGGGTGAAGCCGCGCCGGAAGGCAGTGGTGGACGGTTCACGAGTGAGAATGCAGGCATGAGTAGCGATACACACGTGAGAAACGTGTGCGCCGATTGACTAAGGGTTCCTGGGTCAAGCTGATCTGCCCAGGGTAAGTCGGGACCTAAGGCGAGGCCGACAGGCGTAGTCGATGGATAACCGGTTGATATTCCGGTACCCGCTGTGAAGCGTCAAACATTGAACCAGGCGATGCTAAGTCCGTGAAGCCGCCCCGGAGCCTTCGGGCAAAGGGGAGTGGTGGAGCCGACGGACCAGACCTGCAGTAGGTGAGTGATGGGGTGACGCAGGAAGGTAGTCCATCCCGGGCGGTGGTTGTCCCGGGGTAAGGGTGTAGGCCGTGTGATAGGCAAATCCGTCACACATCAAGGCTGAGACCTGATGCCGAGCCGATTGTGGTGAAGTGGATGATCCTATGCTGTCGAGAAAAGCCTCTAGCGAGTTTCATGGCGGCCCGTACCCTAAACCGACTCAGGTGGTCAGGTAGAGAATACCGAGGCGTTCGGGTGAACTATGGTTAAGGAACTCGGCAAAATGCCCCCGTAACTTCGGGAGAAGGGGGGCCATCACTGGTGATCCGATTTACTCGGTGAGCTGGGGGTGGCCGCAGAGACCAGCGAGAAGCGACTGTTTACTAAAAACACAGGTCCGTGCGAAGCCGTAAGGCGATGTATACGGACTGACGCCTGCCCGGTGCTGGAACGTTAAGGGGACCGGTTAGTCACTCTTCGGGGTGGCGAAGCTGAGAACTTAAGCGCCAGTAAACGGCGGTGGTAACTATAACCATCCTAAGGTAGCGAAATTCCTTGTCGGGTAAGTTCCGACCTGCACGAATGGCGTAACGACTTCTCGACTGTCTCAACCATAGGCCCGGTGAAATTGCACTACGAGTAAAGATGCTCGTTTCGCGCAGCAGGACGGAAAGACCCCGGGACCTTTACTACAGTTTGATATTGGTGTTCGGTTCGGCTTGTGTAGGATAGGTGGGAGACTTTGAAGTCATGGCGCCAGCCATGGTGGAGTCGCCGTTGAAATACCACTCTGGTCGTGCTGGATGTCTAACCTGGGTCCGTGATCCGGATCAGGGACAGTGTCTGATGGGTAGTTTAACTGGGGCGGTTGCCTCCTAAAGAGTAACGGAGGCGCCCAAAGGTTCCCTCAGCCTGGTTGGTAATCAGGTGTTGAGTGTAAGTGCACAAGGGAGCTTGACTGTGAGACCGACGGGTCGAGCAGGGACGAAAGTCGGGACTAGTGATCCGGCGGTGGCTTGTGGAAGCGCCGTCGCTCAACGGATAAAAGGTACCCCGGGGATAACAGGCTGATCTTCCCCAAGAGTCCATATCGACGGGATGGTTTGGCACCTCGATGTCGGCTCGTCGCATCCTGGGGCTGGAGTCGGTCCCAAGGGTTGGGCTGTTCGCCCATTAAAGCGGTACGCGAGCTGGGTTTAGAACGTCGTGAGACAGTTCGGTCCCTATCCGCTGTGCGCGTAGGAATATTGAGAAGGGCTGTCCCTAGTACGAGAGGACCGGGACGGACGAACCTCTGGTGTGCCAGTTGTCCTGCCAAGGGCATGGCTGGTTGGCTACGTTCGGGAGGGATAACCGCTGAAAGCATCTAAGCGGGAAGCCTGCTTCGAGATGAGTATTCCCACCCCCTTGAGGGGTTAAGGCTCCCAGTAGACGACTGGGTTGATAGGCCAGATCTGGAAGGCGGGCAACCGCTGGAGGTGACTGGTACTAATAGGCCGAGGGCTTGTCCTCAGTTGCTCGCGTCCACTGTGTTGGTTCTGAAACCACGAACAACCGTCGTAGCTATGCCACGGCTCCGGTTGACAGTTTCATAGTGTTTCGGTGGTCATAGCGTGAGGGAAACGCCCGGTTACATTCCGAACCCGGAAGCTAAGCCTCACAGCGCCGATGGTACTGCAGGGGGGACCCTGTGGGAGAGTAGGACGCCGCCGAACAAATTTTGAAGAAAACCCCCGTACCGGGAAACCGGTGGCGGGGGTTTTCTGCGTTTAGGGTCCCTTTTCCGGAACCCCAAAGGCCGAGGCGTGGGGATATGACGGACCCCAAAGGGCCGAGGTGTGGGGATATGGCGGACCTCAAGGGGCCGGGGTCGAGGTATGACGGACTCCGAGGGCCCGGGGCGCAGAGATACGACGGACCTCAAGCGGACCGTTCGTAGGGATATGAGAAAGGGGGCGGTCTCCTCGTGGAGACCGCCCCCTTTCTCGTGGTGCGGTTACTTCAGGCGGGACGACGCGACGATCGAGACGATGTGGGCAGGTACGAGCAGCCACACGATCGCCGTCACCGCGACGGTCACGATCCGGGTGGCGGTCAGGTCGCCGAGGGCCAGGTCGATGACCGCGGTGACGAGCAGCAGGATGGTGCACTCGATGCCGTTGACCAGGCGGTGGAGGCCGACGGCCGAGGCGAGCCGGCGGATCTGGGCGAGTCCGCTGGAGCGCGGGACGACGGACGCGTCGGTCGCCTTCTGCATGCCGCTGTCGGAGCGGGCCACGTGGACGAGGTCGGAGGACGACTTCAGGAGCAGGACGCCGATGGCCGCGGCCAGGCCGGCCACCAGATAGAGGTCGAGGCCGAGTTGGGCGGCGCGGATGCCCATGCCGACCATCACGGCCGCGTCGGCGAGGTAGGCGCCGAGGCGGTCCAGGTAGACGCCGAGCGGGCTGAACTGGCGGCGCCAGCGGGCCACTTCGCCGTCGACGCAGTCGAGCAGCAGGTACAGCTGCATGAAGAGGACGGAGAGTACGGCACCGCCGAGGCCCGGCAGGATCAGGGCGACTCCGGAGAGCACTCCCGCGAAGACCATGATCACGGTGATCTGGTTCGGCGAGATGCGGGTGTCGACGAGGTGGCGGGTCACGCGGAGGGAGAGGGACCTCATGTAGAGGCGGCCGGCCCAGTGTTCGGCCCTGCTGTCCAGCTTGCCCGTGGGGTGAATGACGGTGCGGAGTTCCTCTAGTTGAACCTTGGGCATGCGGCGTTTCTCCCTGGCGAGCTGGCATGTGACCGGGTCGGTCGGTTGGCGATGTCGTACAGGGAAGAGCATGACGGGGGTCCGGACGGCGGTGTTCGGCAGGGTGGATATCAGGTGAGCCCGGTCGTACGCGCGTACTACGGTGATCCCCATGACCCAGGTGATCCGTTCCATACGTCCCGACGAGTGGCGTCAGGTGAAGGAGCTCAGACTCGACGCCCTGCGGGACCCCGTCGCGCATCTCGCGTTCCTCGAAACGCATGAGGAGGCGGCGGCCAAGTCCGATGCCTTCTGGCAGGACCGGACGGCCGGAGCGGCCGTCGGTGTCACCGAGCGGCAGCAGATCGTGGCCGTGGCCGAGGACGGGGTGTGGGCCGGGTCCGTGACCGTGCTGGTCGAGAAGGCCGGGGAGCGCGATCCGTTCGGGAAGGTGGCCGAGCTGAACCAGGGCCATCTGGTGGGGGTGTTCGTGCGGCCCGAGTACCGGGGGAGCGAGGCCGGGGTGACCCGGGCGCTCTTCGACGCCGCTCTCGCGTGGTCCTGGGGGATCGGGCTCGACCGTGTGCGGCTCTTCGTGCACGAGAGGAACGGCCGCGCCGAGGCGTTCTACCGGAAGGCGGGTTTCGTACCCACCGGAGAGACCGCCCCGATGCCCGGGGACACCGGGGAGTTGGAGCTGGAGTTCGTGATCACTCGGGGGTAGGGCGGCCCGCGGAGAGCGGCTTCCTCGGTCGGTCCGGGTGCGGGCGGCGTCGGGCCCGGTGTCAGACCGGAAGCTCGTACTGCGGCCAGCGCGACCGGAGTTGCTCGCGGGAGCGGAGGAGCGCCAGGGTCGGCAGGCCGCGGGCCGGTCCCGTGGTCAGGAGGTCCGGGAGCTGGGGGAGCGGAGCGACCGCCGCGACGTCGTCCAGGACGAGCGTGAGTGGTGGGTCGAGGCGACCGGAGGATGACCGTTCGGCCATGCGCCGGCCACGCTCGACCACGCTTGAGGCGAGAGCCGTGAGGAGCGGCATGGCGCCGGGGTTCGCCTTGGGGTCCTCGATGGGTTCGCCGACCACATAAAGCGTGCCCCCTTCGTTGACGAAGGAATCCAAGGCGAGGCTGTCAGTTCGGTTCGGAGCGCAGGACTCGCGGATGTTGACCGTGCCGAACGACGAAAGCGCACGCGCCGTCAGCTCCTGGGCGATGTCCCGGCGTTCGGGGTGCGAGATGAGGGCGGCCTCCAGCTCGCCGGCGGCGCCGGACGCGGCCTTGGGATTCGTCCGCAGGGCCCGTACGGCGTCCTGCACCTGGGAGCCCTGGGCCCAGCGGTGGACATGGCGGAAGGTCTTGCCCTCCACGGCGGCGGCGTGCAGATAGCTGCGCATGAGCGTTTCCGCCACATCGACCATCGCCTGGTCCGCCTTGGCGGTGGGGCGTACCGGGGCGAGGAGCGCGGCAGCCCTGGCAGCCGCCGTCTCCTTGTCCTCGCAGCCCCCCGCGGGGGACCAGTGGAGCCGGGCCGGGGTGTCGCAGAGGTGGGCCGGGTCGTAGAGGAGGACGGGACCCAGTTTGGTGCGGGCGTCCTTGGTCTCCGACCAGGTGCGGGGGTCGGAGGTGATGACGAGGACGGGGCCCTCGGCGTCGCGTACGGCCTGGGCCGCGGTGGGGTGGCGGGTCTCGGCGGGGGCGAGGACGACGGCGCGGGCGGACGTCCACGTGGGCTTCGGCTGGGCTGCCGCCGTGGGTTGGGCCGCCGCTGCGGGGCCGGGGTCCGGTGCTTCGGTGGGGGCGGCCTCCCAGCCGCCCTGACGTTCGCCCGTACGTTCGCCGGTACGTTCGTGTGCCCGCTCGCCCGCTCGCTCGCCCTCCGCCGCCGTGTAAGCGGCTTCCAGGGGCTGCGCCGGCATCGGCTGCCTCGCGGTGGGCCGTTGTTCCGTCCTGGCCGGCGGGACCAGCGGGCCGGGGGCGTCCGCGGCCGCGGCGGCCTGTGCCCGTCTTCGGGTCCGTCCCGCCCGCCAGCGTGCCACCGTCCCCATCACGAACACCGTGAGGACCAGCAGCACCATCAGCTGGCCGATGAACAGGCCCCAGAAGAGGCCGTAGCCGGACAGCTGCGCGGCGGGGGTGTCGGGCCAGGCGCCGGGGATGTCGTGCGGCGCGCCGATCAGGTGCCGCATGGCCAGTGGCGTACGGGCGAAGGTGATCGCGTCCGGCCAGGCGCCGCGGGAGAACCAGCCCGCGAGGCCCGTCGCCGTCCACACCATCAGCGTCATGCCGAGGAGGAAGCCCAGCACCCCGATCAGCAGGCCGTCGGGGATGCCGCCCGCTGCCTCGCGCCGGGGGTCGTGCCGGTCGTCCTGTCTCATCTCAGGCCACCGTGGACTCGGAGGAGCCGTCGAGATCGCTGAGGTGCTGCTCCATGAAGGCCGCCGCCCGTTCCTCGGCCTCCAGTTCGGCGGCGCGCATCGCGTCGTCGGAGAGGAGGAAGTCGGCGGACGACTCCGTCATCGCCCGGTCGGTGAAGACCAGCGGGCGTTCGGACTCGGTGATGAGGTGCTTGACCACCTGGACGTTGCCGTTGACGTCCCAGACCGCGATGCCGGGGGTCAGCGTCGGGATGATCTCGACCGCCCAGCGGGGCAGGCCGAGGACCCGGCCCGTCGATCGTGCCTCGTCCGCCTTCTGGGCGTAGATGGTTCTCGTCGACGCCATCTTCAGGATCGCGGCGGCCTCCTTGGCCGCCGCTCCGTCGACGACGTCCGACAGGTGGTGGACCACCGCCACGAAGGACAGGCCGAGGCGCCGCCCGAACTTCAGCAGACGCTGGAACAGCTGGGCCACGAAGGGGCTGTTGATGATGTGCCACGCCTCTTCCACCAGGAAGATGCGCTTCTTGCGGTCGGGCCGGATCCAGGTGTGCTCCAGCCACACACCCACGATCGCCATCAGGATCGGCATGGCGATGGAGTTCCGGTCGATGTGCGACAGGTCGAAGACGATGAGGGGGGCGTCCAGGTCGATGCCCACCGTCGTCGGGCCGTCGAACATGCCCCGCAGGTCACCGTCGACCAGCCGGTCCAGGACCAGTGCGACGTCCAGGCCCCACGCCCGTACGTCGTCTATGGCTACGTTCATCGCCTCGGCCGACTCCGGTTCGGGGTGGCGCAGTTGTTCCACGATGTCGGTGAGCACCGGCTGGCGCTCGACGATCGTCTCGTTGACGTAGGCGTGCGCGACCTTCAGGGCGAAGCCGGACCGCTCGTCGAGGCCGTGCCCCATCGCGACCTCGACGATGGTGCGCAGCAGGGCGAGCTGGCCCGTCGTCGTGATCGCGGGGTCGAGCGGGTTGAGCCGGATTCCCATGTCCAGGGCGGCCGTCGGGTCGAGCCGGATGGGAGTTATCCCCAGCTCCTGCGCGATGAGGTTCCATTCGCCGACACCGTCCTCGCCCTGGGCGTCGAGGACGACGACCTGGCGGTCGCGGAAGCGCAGCTGCCGCAGGACGTACGTCTTCTCCAGGGCGGACTTGCCGTTGCCGGACTCGCCGAGGACCAGCCAGTGCGGGGCCGGGAGCTGCTGCCCGTACAGCTGGAAGGGGTCGTAGATGTAGCCCTTGCCGGAGTACACCTCGCGGCCGATGATGACGCCCGAGTCGCCGAGGCCCGGCGCGGCGGTGGGCAGGTAGACCGCCTGCGCCTGGCCCGTGGAAGTGCGGACGGGCAGGCGGGTCGTCTCGACCTTGCCGAAGAGGAAGGACGTGAAGGCGTCCGTCGCGGCGGACAGCGGATCCCGCATCAGTGCATCAGCCCCTACCTGCGGATTCCGGTGGCGAACGGGAGGGTGTTGACGAAGGCCCGGTGGTGCTCGCGGTCGCACCACTCCAGCTTCAGGTACGACTTGCCAGCCGAGGCGCGGATGGTGCGCTTGTCGCGCGCGAGGGCCTCGGGGTTGCGGGAGGAGACGGTGATGTAGCCGACGAGGTTGACGCCCGCGGCGCCGCTCGCGAGGTCCTCACCGCGCTGGTCGAGGCGGTTGTGCGAGGCGATGTCGCGCGGGTCGACGGTCCGGTTCATCTTGGCGGCGCGGCTGGCCTCGGCATCGTCGTTCGTCTTCTCGGTCAGCATGCGTTCGATGGCGATCTCGGTGGGTTCGAGGTCCATGGTCACGGCGACCGTGCGGATGACGTCGGGGGTGTGGACGAGGAGCGGGGCGAGGAAGTTGACGCCCACCGGGGTCATCGGCCACTCCTTCACCCAGGCCGTGGCGTGGCACCAGGGCGCGCGGGTGGAGGACTCGCGGGTCTTCGCCTGGAGGTACGTCGGCTCCATGGCGTCCAGCTCGGCCGGCCAGGCGTTGCGCTTGGTCATCGCCTGGATGTGGTCGATCGGGTGGTCCGGGTCGTACATCGAGTGCACGAGGGAGGCCAGCCGTCCCTGACCGAGCGGCTGGCGTACGCGGATGTCGGCTTCCTGGAGCCGGGAGCAGATGTCGGTCAGCTCGCGGGCCATGACGACGGCGAGTCCGGCGTCCCGGTCGAGCCTCCGCCCGCCCTGCGGCCGCGCGGCCCGTGCCATGGCCTGCGCCTCGGAGGCCAGTTCGCGAGAGTAGTGCATACAGGCGACGAGATAGGCCCGGTGCTGCTCACTGCTGGTGGACACCATCGACTGGAGCTGGTCGTAGGACTGCTGGAGCCATCCGGGAGCCCGCTCGTCGCCGCGTACGGCGACGTCCTTGGCGTGGGCGTCCGGGTCGGCGGGGAGGGTGCGGGCGAGCATCTGGAGGCGGGTGACGAAGCCGTCGCCGTTCGCCACGTGCTTGAGCAGCGTGCCGAAACGGTCGACGAGGGCCTCCTGGTCCTCGCTGTCGCGCAGACCGACACCCGGCCCCTCGATCTCGATCGCGGCCGTCACGGTCCGCCGGTCGGCGTGCAGCAGCACGGCGATCTCGTCGGGTCCGAACGGGGCGGCGAGCCAGGAGATCCGCCCGATGCCGGGCGGCGGCCCGATCTCGATCTCCTTCCCGTCGACGCGGGTACCGGCCTCCATCACATGGCTGCGGTACTCCGTTCCCCGGCGCAGACTCCGCTTGTAACTGCGGTTGATCTCGAACCACTTGTAGAACGTGCGGCGCTTGTACGGGACGTACACCGCGGCGAGCGCGAGCAGGGGGAAGCCCATGAGCAGCACGATCCGCAGGGACAGGACCGGGACGAGCAGGCCGCACATCATGCCCAGGAACGCGCCCCCGATGATGAGCGCGATCTCGCCGGACTCGCGGTTCCGGCCGACGATCGCGTTCGGCCGGGCGCGGCCGATCAGATATGTACGGCGGGGCGTGACCGGATGGGACAAGTGGGACTCGGTCGTCAACGCCCTTCACCTCCCGTGCGGTTGGTACTGCTGTTGCGGGTATTGCTCGCGTGCGGGGTGTTGGCCGGGCTGGTACGCGGTGGGGGTGCGGCGGAGGGGACAGATCCGCCGCCTCCGTTCGGCGTACGACTGCTGTGCGCGGCCACACCGCCGGACGCGGGGTTGGAGGGGCGCGGCTGGCTGTTGCCGCCCCCTCCGCCGTTGTTGTCGGCGCGCGTGCTGTGCGTCTTGATGCCCTGCGCGACCAGGGTGGCCGGCGAGCTGATCACGGCGGCGGCCTTTCCTTCGGCGCCCTGCATGATGCGGTTGTTGCGGGAGCCGGCGATCTCGTCACCGAATCCCGGTACGAAGCGGTAGATCATCGCGCTGGCGAAGATGGCGAGCAGGATGATGGCGAGCCCGGAGACGACGGCGGAGAACGCGTCGGGTCCGCTGTCGGTGCTGAGGGCTCCGGCGAGGCCGAGCACTATCACGATGACCGGTTTGACCAGGATCACCGCGATCATGATGCCCGCCCAGCGGCGGACGTGGCCCCACAGGTTCTTGTCGACGAGGCCCGCGTAGACGACGGTGCCGAGGAGGGCTCCGACGTAGAGCAGGGCGGCCCGGATGACCAGCTCCAGCCAGAGGACTCCGGCGGCGAGGATCGAGACCAGCGAGACGACGATCAGCATGATCGGGCCGCCGCCGATGTCGTCGCCCTTGTTCAGCGCGCCGGAGAACGTCCCGAAGAACGCGTCCGTCTGGTTGCCGGTCGTCTTGGCCAGCACCTCCGTCACGCCGTCCGTCGCCGAGACCACCGTGTAGAGGATCAGCGGCGTGAACGCCGAGGCCAGCACCGTCAGCCAGAGGAAGCCGATCGCCTCGGAGAGGGCGGTGCTGAGGGGGACACCTCGCACGGCCCGCTTCGCCACGGCCAGCAGCCACAGCAGCAGGGTCAGGATCGAGGACGCCGCGAAGACGACGGCGTACTGCTGGAGGAACTTGGGGTTCGTGAAGTCGACGTTGGCGGTGTCGTTCACGGCGGCCGAGAGTTTGTCGACGGTCCAGGAGGCGGCGTCGGCACAGCCCTTGGCCAGGGAGGAGAGGGGGTCCAGCGTGGACCCGAGCCCGGGGTTGTCACTCAGGCCAGACCGGCCGGATCCCTTGTTGTCGCTCTCGCAGTATTTCTTGGCGGGGCCGATCAGGAGGCCGCACGGGTCCTCCTTGGAGGCCGAGGGCGTCGGAGTCGGCGCCGCGGCGGCACGGGTGGCGAGCAGGACGGCCGTGCTCTGTACGGCGGTGACGACGGCCGCGAGTTTGAGGACAGTGCTTCGGCTACCGGGCATACGTGAACCCTCCGTACTCCTCGATGGCCTTGCTGATCTCGTCGGAGGCGGCGGCTTTGTCGTCGCCGGGGACCGGGGCGGGCCCGTCCTTCTGGGAGTCCGTCGCGATTTTCCAGTCGCCGTTGTCCCACTGGAGCTCGAAGGTCCAGGTCTTCCACGTCGAACCGACCGGATCGGTCGACGTCTGCCCGGACATGCCGATGAGGCCCATGTACCAGACGGAGACCTTGGCGTCGGAGTCGCTGTACTGCTTGATCTTGGTGCCGACCGGGATCGTGCGCGAGACGAACGTGCTGCCCTGCGGCGCGTTCCCGTCCGCGTCGAGCCCCAGCTTGCTGAGAAAGTCCGTCGAGTAGGCCTGGTCCATCGGGTCCTGGAGCCGGTCGGCGGCGGCGGACGTGTAGATGGTGCCGACGATGTCGTGCCGCGTGGCCGTCTTGAACATGCCTGTCGAACCAAGCGCCACCGCGTAGTTCGCCGCCGCGCTCTGTGCGCCCTCGCCCGTGTGGGGGAAGCCCGAGGGGATGCCCGCGACCTTCGCGTCCACCGGGTGGTCGCCGGAGGCCGCCGTGGGAGAGGTCTTCGCCTTGTCGCCGTCCTCACCGCCCGAGGACGGCGAGTCGTCGCCGCGGTTCGCGAAGGCGATTGCGGCGATGAGGAGGACGACCACGCCGACGACCGTGATCAGGCTCCGTGAGGAGGATCCGCGGCGACGCGCGCCGCCGTAGACGTCGCCCGGGCGGTCGGGAAGGCGGGTGCGGGTCTGGCCGGAGCCCCCGTACCCCCCGTCCTCGCCGCGCGAGGCGTCGCCGTACCCGGGTTCGTCACCGAGACTCATGCCGCGTACGCCCCCTCAACCTCTCGCTGAACCAAGTAGTACGACGGTAGCCGTGCTGGTTCCCGCGCGGGCGCGGTGTGGTGACTCGACATCAGGGAAACGCAACCTCAGCCGGTGGGCACGACGGACGGGTGGGTCGGAGTGGAGAGAATCCGGGCGCGCCCGGCCGGGGACTGACGGTGCGCCAGGGGTGGCGCGCCCGGCCGGGCTACACGGCCATGCCGTACACGATGGTGAAGAGCGTGCCGAGGGATCCGATGATGAAGACTCCCGTGAGCCCGGCGATGATGAGGCCCTTGCCCTGTTCGGCGCTGAAGGTGTCGCGGAGGGCGGTCGCGCCGATGCGCTGCTTGGCCGCGCCCCAGATCGCGATGCCGAGGCAGAGCAGGATGGCGACCGCCATCACCACCTCGACCATCACCTTCGCTTCGTTGCCCAGGCTGCCGAAGGGGCCCCAGTCTGGGGCGATTCCACCGATGATTGTGTTGATGTCGCCCTTGTCGGCTGCGAAAAGCATGTAAGTCACCGCCCCTAGTGGGTAGTTCTGCACCCCCTGCCACTGCGCAGAGGTCGGGCCCATTCTCGCCGACAATGACGCCGTCGTATGTCGACTTGACGTCATTGGTTGGCGGGATTCGTACGAATTCCTTGTCACCGGCGTACGCGGGACCCTCGCGGGAGGCGTACGGCGGTATACGAAGAGTCGTATGGTCACTCTGTGTATCACGGCCGGTCACGCCGGGCAATGAAGTGGAAGCGAAACCTCGCGCGTGGTTCCGTCGTTGTCCCCTTCTACGGCTCACGCGCGGGACGCATTCGAACGGACGCGGCCCCGCAGTACCGCTTCTGACGGTCCGTCGAGCCGATGTTCCCCGGGTCCCGCGCCTGCGTGAGGTGGACGCAGTACGCCGAACCGGTGACCTAAAGGCTAACGCCCTCCGGGGTGCCCCGGGGCCTGCCCCCCTGGTGATATCGACGTGTGGCTGGACCGGTTCCGCGACGCCAAGGGAAGACCTCCGGAGGAGCAACCGTGATCGACGTGACCTACCAGATCAACGCCGTGCGCCGCAGCGTCGGCACGCGCGAGTTCAAGGCGGGCGAGGCCCGTGTGGTGACGCTGAGCCAGACCTACGACGCGACGGTCGAGGACGTCTGGGACGCCTGCACCAGCGCCGAGCGCATCCCCCGCTGGTTCCTGCCCGTCTCCGGTGACCTCCGCCTCGGCGGTACCTACCAGCTGGAGGGCAACGCGGGCGGCACGATCGAGCGCTGCGAGCCGCCGGAGAGCTTCGCCGCGACCTGGGAGTACGGCGGCGAGGTCAGCTGGATCGAGGTGAGCGTGACCCCGGAGGGGGACCGCACCCGCTTCCAGCTCGAACACATCGCCCACGTCGGCGACGAACGCTGGGACCAGTTCGGGCCCGGCGCGGTCGGCGTCGGCTGGGACCTCGGCATGATGGGCCTGGCCGGCCACCTCGGCTCCCCCGGAGGCTCCCTGGATCCGAAGGAGAGTATGGCCTGGCTGGCCTCCGACGAGGGCCTCCGCTTCATCACGCTGAGCAGCGAGAGCTGGTACGAGGCGAATGTCGCCGGTGGCGAGCCGGAGGAGGCCGCGCGGTCCTCGGCGGACCGGACCACGGCGGCGTACACGGGGGCCGAATCGGCGTGAGGCCGCCCGGCCTCATCTCATGAGCGGCCCTCGGCGGGAGCCGGGGGCCGCTCGTCCTCCAGCCCCGCCACGAAGTGGTCGAACTCGCCCGCCTGGACGCCCAGGACGAACGCGTCCCACTTCCTGCGGGTGGTGGTGACGACGTTCCCGGGGTCGCCGGTCTCCCGGATGTAGACCAGGTCGTCCGCGCCGAAGGCGAGTTCGATCCAGGGGCCCGGACCCGTCGCGCCCTCCGGGGCGGCACGCACCCAGTCGAGGTTCGGGGGGATGTCAGTCACGGTCCTGTTCCTTCTTGTCCTGCTTGAGGGTACGGAAAAAGGTGCGGAAGGCCGCGGGAGCGGCGGTGAGTATCGCTCCGCTCGGGTCGCCGGATTCGGTGAGGTGGATCGCGCCGGTGGCGCGCTCTCCGGCTATGTGGACGCAGGCTTCTCCCTCGCCGCAGTACGAGGACTTCTGCCAGGTGACGGTGGGCATGTCGGGTCCTTTCACAGGTCCTGGGCGATGGCGTGGATGAACTCGCGCGACTCGTGGGGGCCGAGGGCGAGGCCCGTCATGCGCTCCAGGAGTACGCGGTACTTGTCGAGCTGGGCCTCGGCGTCGAGCAGAGCGGAGCCGTGGGACTGGTCGAGGTGCACCGTGTCGAGCTGGGGGACCGCTCCGTGGGCGTACAGGATCGACTGCCCGGACCCGGGGTAGGCCCCGGCGGCGAACGGGATGACCTGGACGGTGATGTGCGCGCGCTCGCTCATGTCGAGGATGTGCCGGAGCTGCTTGGTCGCGACGGCGGGGCCGCCGAACTGCATGCGCAGGGCGGCTTCGTGGATGACGGCCCGATACGGCGTGGGGGAGTCCTTGAAGAGGACGGCCTGACGCTTGATCCGGAACGACAGCCGGTGTTCGACGTCGGGGGGTGAGAGCTCCGGCACGACCTGGCGGAAGACCTCGCGGGCATGGTCGTGGATCTGGAGCAGGCCGGGCACATGGGCGGTGACTCCGGCGGACAGACGGGTGGCGTGGTGCTCCATCTCGGCCAGGTCGATCAGGCCGCCCGGCAGGATCTCGCGGTACTCCTCCCACCAGCCGCGGATACGCTCGGCGGCCATGCTGCTGAGTGCCTCGACGAGGGTCCTGTCGGCACTGTCGTAGTGACAGGCCAGGGCGCGTACTCGCTCCGGGCTCACCCCGGCACGCCCGGCTTCCACGTTGCTGATCTGGTTCTGCCGGACTCCGAGCAGCTTGCCCGCCTGGGTGGAGGTCAGGCCCGCACGCTCCCGGAGCTTGCGCAACTCGGTACCCAATCGGAGTTGACGACCCGTCGGGTTGTTTCTCACGGGGCTGGCCCGCCTCCCTCGCGCAGCAGGTCACCCACACGGGTGATAGATCATCACTTTCACGGAAACCGTGTAAGACCTTTTACGGTTGCCGCTACTTTAAAGCTCGGGCCTCGCCCAGAAGCACCCCGCTCGACGGAGCGGCCGCGGTCACTGGGCAACGTAGCGACACGACACCACCCAACTCCCCTCCGTGATCGGAGACTTCCATGGCAACCGTATCCCCGCCCTGGTCCTACACCCTCCAACTCCCGCACGATCCCCGTGCCCCGGGCGTCGCCCGTGCCACCCTGCGTGCCGTTCTCGCCGCCCACGGGCTCACCGAACTCGCGCCCACGGCCGAGTTGTTGGCCTCCGAGCTCCTCGCCAACGCCCATCTGCACGCACCCGGCCCCTCCGCCCTTCGGCTCCTCTCGGCGGAGCCGGACCGGCTGAGGGTCGCCGTGTGGGACTCGGACCCGACCGTTCCGTCCGGATTCCGGGAGGGCGCTCCCGCAGGCCCGGCCCCGGAGGACGGCGAGCACGGCCGGGGGCTGCACCTCGTCCGGGCCTGCGCCGACGCCTGGGGCGTCGCCGTGCTGCGCGAGCTGGGGGCGTCGCGGGGCGGGAAGCTGCTGTGGGCGGAGTGCCGGGGTGCCGGGCGGGCGGCTCGGGGCTGAAGCGGTGCGTGGTGGCCGCCGGGCACCGGTGGCCGGGCGGGGCGGCCTCTCACAGGTGATACTCGGACTGGTCCGAGGGTTTTGCTCACCCGCTCGGGGCAAGGTGAGAGGCGATGAAGCGCACCCGCGTCACCCGTCCCCCCGGCGCCCGGCGGCCCGCGCTGCTCGGTGCGGCGGCCGTGCTGCTGGCCGCGACGTCCGCGTCCGTGGCGGCGGCCGACGACGGTCCGGGACCGTTCGGCGTGACCGTCCAGGCCGCCGAGAACGGCCGGACCGCCCGCGTGGGCGCCCTGTTCCACGGGAGCGCCGCGAGCGGCGGCAGCGGCGGGCACTTCTGCACCGCCTCCGTCGTGCACAGCGCGGGGCGGGATCTCGTCCTCACCGCAGCCCACTGCCTGGACGGGGGAGGAGCCCTCACCTTCGCGCCCGGCTACCGGGACGGCAGCGCGCCGTACGGGTTCTGGGACGTCGAGGGGGTCTTCCTCCCCGAGGGGTGGACGGACGGCCGGGACGAGGGCAGTGACATCGCCTTCGCCGTCCTCGGCACCCGCGACGGCAAGGAGGTCGAGGACGCCGTCGGCGGCGGGAACCCCTTCGCCGCGCACCGCGCCACCGGGGCCACCGCCGTCACCGTCACCGGGTACCCCAGCTCCGCCGACGCCCCCATCGCCTGCACGGACAAGCCCACCGCGCACAGCCGTACGCAGCAGCGCGTCGCATGTCCCGCCTTCACCGGCGGGACCAGCGGCAGTCCCTGGGTGAACGGGGACGGGGCGGTCGTCGGGGTGATCGGCGGCCACGAACAGGGCGGGAACAGCGCCGACGTCTCGTACAGCGCCGTGTTCGGGACCGAGGCCGCGAACCTCTACCGCGAGGCCGGCCGGGCGAGTTAGAGCCTGTCCGGCGCAATATGCCGCCGTCCTTGTGCGCGACAGCCCTGTCGCGCGGGGGCCGCCTCTACACTGACGTCGGCGGACTCCTGTGCGGTGAGGGGCGGTTGACGGTGCGTAAGGCATGGATCGCGGCGACCCTTGCCATCGGAGCGGCGCTCAGCCTCGTGATGCTGCTCGTCGTCGGCGTCTACATGGTGGCCGGGAACCTCGCCAACGGCATCGGCGGCGGATCGGTCGGACTCGCCAAGGGAGCCGTACCCGCCGCGTACCAGCCGCTCGTCCAGAAGTGGGGCAATCTCTGCGGCGCGATCAATCCCGCGCTGCTCGCCGCCCAGCTGTATCAGGAGAGCGGATTCAATCCGAACGCGAAGAGTCCGGCGAAAGCGGAGGGGATAGCGCAATTCATTCCGGGGACCTGGGCCACGCATGGAGTCGACGGCGACGGAGACGGCGACCGCGACGTATGGGACCCGAATGACGCGATTCCGTCGGCCGCCTCGTACGACTGCCAGCTCGCCTCCTATGTGAAGGACGCGCCGGGGAACCCCACCGAGAACATGCTCGCTGCCTACAACGCGGGCGCCTACGCGGTCATCAAGTACGGGGGCGTGCCGCCGTACAAGGAGACCCAGAACTATGTGAAGACGATCACCACGCTCTCCAAGAGCTTCGCCGCGCCGGTGACCCGGGTGGACCCCTCGAAGCAGGCCGCCGCCGCCATCACGTACGCGCAGAAGAAGCTCGGCACGCTCTATCTGTGGGGCGGCAACGGCACCGCTGACCAGGGTGGACGCTTCGACTGCTCGGGGCTCACCAAGGCCGCGTACGAGAGTGTCGGGGTCACCCTGCCGCGCGTCGCCAACGACCAGTACAACGCCGGGCCGCACCCGAAGCGGGAGGAGCTGCTGCCCGGGGATCTGGTCTTCTTCTCGGACGACCTCACCAACTCCCGTGCCATCCGGCACGTGGGCATCTATGTGGGCGGCGGCTACATGATCGACGCCCCCAGGCCGGGTGCCGTCATCCGCTTCGACCCCGTCGACACACCCGACTACTTCGGGGCCACCCGGGTGACGGAGGATGGCGCGAAAGCATTGCCCACTTCGGTCTGAACCCACCCTGATCTGCGACGATGTATCTCTCTTCGATAACGTCTGCGTGATCATTCCGTGGAGTGTGGAACGTAGTGGAGGGGACTGTGCGTTCCTTTTGACGTAGAGAACTGATCTACACCACGGGGGTGGATCGAGCGGCACGCGAAAGGGCGTGTCCGCGGGAAAGACGACGAAGGGGCCGCAGCACCATGGCTGGACTCGCCGAATCCGGTTCGAACCCCGACGTCGAGCTGCTGTACGACATCAATGGCCTGGCCAAGGACGCGCCGCACTGGTTCGACCGGATCATGGAGTTCGTCGGCGAGTGGGGTCTCCTGCTCGCGATGGTCCTCCTGGTCGTGTGGTGCTGGTGGAGCGTCCGGCGGCGGGCCGACACGGACGCGGCGTCGTCCGTGGCCGGACTCGTCTGGGCACCGCTCGCGGCCGGTATCGCGCTCCTCGTGAACGTTCCGATACGGGGTTTCGTGGAGCGCCCCCGCCCCTTCGTCGACCACCAGGGCCTCGACGTCCTCGTGAGCGGCAAGACCGACTTCTCCTTCGTCAGCGACCACGCGACGCTCACCATGGCGATGGGCGTCGGACTCTTCGTCGCCAACCGGAAGTTCGGACTCGCGGGGATAGGGCTCGCGCTGCTCGAAGGGTTCTGCCGGGTCTACATGGGCGTGCACTACCCGACGGACGTCATCGGCGGCTTCGCGCTCGGCACGGCCGTCGTCCTGCTGCTGTCCCCGCTCGCCATGGCGCTGCTGACCCCGGTCATGAAGGCCGTCGAGAAGGCCCCGCGCGCCGGCCGGCTGATCCGTGCGCGGGACGCCGTACCGGCTGGGCAGGAGACTCTGATCCCGGGGGCGCGGGCCGAGCAGTCCGAGGAACGGGACCTCGCCGCGTAGCGCTCGAGCCGCCCGGGCCTACGGCAGCGGGCGGCTCGGGGCGCGGGCGCCGCAGCGGCGACGCGCACTCGCGTGTGCGGCGCACGGTGTGTGTGCGGCGCACGGTGTGTGCGGCTGCGGAGCCTGTCCGCGGCTACAGCGCCTGGGGGAACGAGAAGAAGCGGTCCGGGTCGTAGCGGTGCTTCAGAGCCTTGAGACGCGTGGCCGCGTCGCCGTAGTACGCCTTGCGCCAGTCGGTCAGCGACGCGTCCGTGTAGTTCTGGTAGGCCGCGCCCGAGGCGTAGCGGGCCATCGCGTTGTGCGCGCCGGTCAGCCAGGACTGGGCGGTGGTGCCGGAGGTGCCCGCCTGCCAGGAGGCGATGTACTGGGCGAGCATGCGCGAGCGGCGGTGCACGAACGCCGTGGACGTCGGCGAGACGCGGTTGACGGCGCCGCCGAGCGCGGTGAGCGCGATGCTGCCCGCGCCGCCGCGGACCGCGGATATCTGATTCAGGAGCGTCTGCACGCCGGACGCCGATATCGAGCGGTCGAAGAAGTCCGAGCGGGCGGCGTACGTCTCGCGGCCGAGGGCGCCCTGCGGGCTGCGGCCCGGCGTCGAGCCCGGCAGATGGCACTGGGCGTCGGCGGAGAAGGACGAGCAGCCCGCGTACACCTCCATCGAGTCCTCGTACGAGCGCCGCTTGAGGGTGACACTGCGCGCCGGGGAGCCGATCTTGTCGGCCAGCCGGTCCACGGCGTTCTGGAGTTCGCCGTAGGTGCCGAGGGAGAAGGCGGCCACCGAGACGGTGGGCGTGCCGCCGGCCGCGCTGGACAGGTGGCAGGACGACCAGATCTCGTCCGGCTGGCTCGGCCCCCACTCCTGCCAGGCCTTCACCACGGCGGCCGCCTTGGCCCACGGCCAGGTCATGTACGCGGTGACGCCCTGCGGCGCCGGGTGGGTCTTGAAGCGGAGCTCGGTGACGACGCCGAAGTTGCCGTTGCCGGCGCCGCGCAGGGCCCAGAACAGGTCCTTGTTCTCGGTGGCGTTCGCGACGAGCTGCTTGCCGTCGGCGGTGATCAGCGTCGCCTGGGTGAGGCTGTCGCAGGTCAGTCCGTACGCCCGCGACACGACGCCGTGGCCGCCGCCGAGGGTCAGGCCGGAGACGCCCACGGTGGGGCAGGAACCCGCCGGGATGGTGACGCCCTTCGCGGCCAGCGCGCGGTACACGTCGATCAGCTTGGAACCCGCGCCGACGACCGCTTCGTTCGCCGACGCCCGGATCTTGTTCAGCTTGGACACGTCGATGACCAGGCGGCCGTTGCCTGAGGACCAACCGGCGTACGAGTGGCCGCCGTTGCGGATCGACACCTTCACGCCGTGGGCGCGGGCGTAGTCCATGGTGGTGCGGATGTCGTCGGCGTGCGCGACATAGGCGACGGCGGCGGGCTTCAGGTTGTCGAAGCGCGTGTTGTACAGCTGGTGGGCGGCCGGCCAGCTGCGGTCGCCGGGGCGGACCAGGGCGCCGTCCAGCTGATGGGAGAGCCCGGTCCAGTTGGCGGCCGCGCGGTTGGCGGCGGTCGCCGTGCGGATGCCGGTGCCCTCGGCGCTCGTGCTCTCGGCCGTGCCGGAAGCCTTGCCGTCACCACTGTCGCTGCCGTTGCACGCGGACGTCGCCGCCGCCGCGAGGACGGCGGTGGCTCCGCCGATGAACGTACGCCGTTGCATGTGCGCCTCCCGTGGGTTCCGTGGAACGAGACGGGCGCCCGGGCTCTGGGGTTCCAGGGCGCATGTCGCAGAACCGCTACAGCACCCGCATCCCAGCACGCGTGCTCCGGACCGGGCACGGCGGGGTGGGTGCGAGCGTGGGTGGGGGAGGAGCGGGGAGGGAGAGGGGCGAGGGACGCGGAGTCCCGGGGCAGGGCGCGCCAGGTGCGGCCGGGCGGACGAGACGTCGCGGGCAGCCCTGGGACAGAGGTCCTAGGCGATCACGGCCGTGGTGTGGGCCACTCCGTCCGTGCGGGCCTGGCTTCTGGCGCGGCGAGCGGGGCCCTGCCAGCCGCAGGTGCAGCGGGCCAGGCAGAACCGGCCTTGTTCGATCGTCGTCGTGAGGTGTTCGGGGGAAGCGTCCACGTGCCTCTGCTGCTCCACAACGACAACGTTACCCAAGGCAAGTGAACGGACTCCTCCCGCGTGACGAGCGCTCCCACCCGTCGTTAAGCGGAACGACAGGAAGGCCCGGGACGGACCGGCTGGGGGTCGGCGGACGATGGTGGCGCAGCAGCAGGGTCGGGCGGTCGTGATCGCGCTCGCCGCGGCGGGGCTCATGGTCTGTGGCACCGGATGCTCGGGCGGCGGTGCCGTCGCCCGCGACGTCCGCACCGGCCCCGGCACCGTCGAGACGCTGCGTCAGGCCGCGGGCGCGCTCGAGCGCGCGGGCACGGCGAAGGCCAGTACGTCGATGGAGATGGCAACCGGCGGGACCCGGGTCACCATCCGCGGGCAGGGCGTGTACGACTTCAGGAAGCAGACGGGGCGGCTGAAGGTGATGCTGCCGCAGGACCCCGCCGGGACGGCGGAGCACCGGCCGATCACCGAACTTCTCGCCCCGGGCGCTCTGTTCATGAAGAACCGGGGTGCCGGAGTGCCCGCCGACAAATGGGTCCGCGTGGCGACGGGCGGTCTCACGGACGGGAATCTGGTCACGGGCGGCGCCACCGACCCGTACGCCGCCGCCGAACTGCTGCGCGGCGCACGGGCGGTGACCTATGTGGGGAAGACCGAGCTGGCCGGGGTCCCGGTACGGCACTATCGCGGGACCGCAGACCTCGACATCGCCGCGCGGGACGCCTCGCGGGGGCAGCGGCCGGCGCTGAGGGCGGCGGCGAAAGGGTTCGCCACCACCGAGGTTCCGTTCGACGCCTACCTCGACGACCAGGGGCGGCTGCGGAAGGTCCGGCACCGGTTCAGCTTCGTCAACGGACAGCAGAAGGGAACCGTCGCCGTCGCCTCGACCATCCTGCTGTACGAGTTCGGCACCCCCGCCGACGTACGGCTGCCGGATTCCGCGGACATCTTCGCCGGCAAGATCGCGGACTAGTGGGTTCCGGAGAAATGGGCAAGAGCATCCGGAGCCGTAGCTTCACAGGAGGGCCGGAAATGGCCCTTCCGTGCCATGCGCGGTGCGTAGGCCGCTCCCTACTCTAGGAAGTCGGTGACGGCAGGAAGAGGTGATGCACGTGGCTCCGGTCGGCGGTACGGCAGTTCAGGACCACGTGGCCCTCGCCGAGATCGAACTGTGCGGCGAACTGATCATCGCGGCCTCTGCCGCCCACGAGGACCGGCTCAGCCTCGAGAGCATCGACGAGGTGCTGAAAGTGGCCGAAGAGCGCACCCGTGAGCGGGGTGCGGCGGAGTAGTCCTTCCCCGGTTCTTCCCGGGGGACCGGAGGTCCGTGCCGGGACCGGAGCTCCGTGCCGGCGTCCCGCTCGGCGGCTCGCGCGGCGTTCCGCCCGCTCGGAAGGCGCGCGTCTTGCGCGTCACACGCGTCGCGGGCGCCCTGAACGCCCCGCTGTATCCCGTACGGCATGTATGTCATCGGCGTCAGGGTTGTCGCATGTGCCGGATGCGCCGCATGCGTCGTATCTCTCACTTCCCCCGCGGCCCGCGCGTGTATTGCACCTAGCTCAGGTGCGGAGCAGGCGGCCGATCGCCTTCGTCGCTTCCTCGACCTTCGCTTCGATCTCGTCGCCGCCCTTGAGGGCCGCGTCCGCGACGCAGTGGCGCAGGTGCTCCTCCAGGAGCTGGAGGGCGAAGGACTGGAGGGCCTTCGTGGAGGCGGAGACCTGGGTGAGTATGTCGATGCAGTAGACGTCCTCGTCGACCATCCGCTGGAGACCGCGGATCTGCCCCTCGATGCGGCGCAGCCGCTTCAGGTGCTCGTCCTTCTGCTGGTGGTAGCCGTGGATGCCGCGGTCGTGGTCGGTCACGATCTCCTGCGCGTCGCCGGAGGGCGCCGTCGCGCCGGCCTCGGTGGTCGTCATCGCGTCCTCCTGCTGGATTCGAACGGCGATCATGTCTGAAACGCCACATACATATACCCCTGGTGGGTATATGGTATCGAACTTTGCTGGGTAGAGAGCCCTTGCCCGGCGCCGGTACCGGACCCTGTGCTGATCACTGTGCCTGATGGGCGACACTGGGGGACGGCCCATTAGCCGTGGCCGGATGATGCGCCTAGCATCAGCCTGACCGAACCGAAGCACCCCGAGGACCCCAACGTGCGCTTTCGTCTGACCCCCAGGGAGACGAGCTTCTACGACATGTTCTCCGCATCCGCGGACAACATCGTCACGGGCTCGAAACTCCTCATGGAACTGCTCGGGGCGGACGCGTCCGCCCGGGCCGAGATCGCAGAGCGTATGCGGGCCGCGGAGCACGCCGGTGACGACGCGACACACGCGATCTTCCACCAGCTGAACTCCTCCTTCATCACGCCGTTCGACCGCGAGGACATCTACAACCTCGCCTCCTCCCTCGACGACATCATGGACTTCATGGAGGAGGCCGTCGATCTGGTCGTCCTGTACCAGGTCGAGGAGCTGCCCAAGGGCGTCGAGCAGCAGATCGAGGTGCTGGCGCGGGCCGCGGAGCTCACCGCCGAGGCCATGCCCAACCTGCGGACCATGGACAACCTCACCGAGTACTGGATCGAGGTCAACCGTCTGGAGAACCAGGCCGACCAGATCCACCGCAAGCTGCTGGCCCACCTCTTCAACGGCAAGTACGACGCCATGGAGGTACTGAAGCTCAAGCAGATCGTGGACGTGCTGGAGGAGGCGGCCGACGCGTTCGAGCACGTGGCGAACACGGTGGAGACCATCGCCGTCAAGGAGTCCTGACCCGTTCATGGACACCTTCGCTTTGATCGTGACCATTGGGGTCGCGCTCGGATTCACGTACACGAACGGCTTCCACGACTCGGCGAACGCCATCGCCACCTCCGTGTCCACGCGTGCCCTGACGCCGCGGGCCGCGCTCGCCATGGCCGCGGTGATGAACCTCGCCGGTGCGTTCCTCGGCAGCGGGGTCGCCAAGACCGTCAGTGAGGGGCTGATCCAGACACCCGAGGGCTCGAAGGGGATGGGCATCCTCTTCGCGGCGCTCGTCGGCGCGATCACCTGGAACCTGATCACCTGGTACTTCGGTCTGCCGTCCTCGTCCTCGCACGCCCTGTTCGGCGGCATGGTCGGCGCGGCGCTGGCCGGTGGCACGACGGTCTACTGGAGCGGCCTGCTCGACAAGGTCATCATCCCGATGTTCCTCTCGCCGGTGATCGGCCTGCTCGTCGGCTATCTCGTGATGACCGCGATCATGTGGATGTTCCGGCGGTCCAACCCGCACAAGACCAAGCGCGGTTTCCGTATCGCGCAGACGGTGTCCGCGGCCGGCATGGCGCTCGGGCACGGTCTCCAGGACGCCCAGAAGACGATGGGCATCGTGGTGATGGCGCTGGTCATCGCCGGCGAACAGGGGCCGAACGACCCGATCCCGGTCTGGGTGAAGATCGTCTGCGCGACCATGCTGTCGCTGGGTACGTACGCGGGTGGCTGGCGCATCATGCGGACGCTCGGGCGGAAGATCATCGAGCTCGATCCGCCGCAGGGCTTCGCCGCGGAGACGACCGGTGCCTCGATCATGTTCGCGTCGGCCTACCTCTTCAAGGCGCCGATCTCCACGACCCATGTCATCACCTCGGCGATCATGGGTGTCGGGGCGACGAAGCGGGTGAACGCCGTGCGGTGGGGTGTCGCCAAGAACATCGTCCTCGGCTGGTTCATCACCATGCCGGCGGCGGCGGTCGTCGCGGCGGTCGCCTTCTGGATCGTGAACCTGGCGTTCCTGTAGGAGCGGGGTCGCTCCTGCGGCGCCCAGTCCTCACGGGGCCGGTCCTTCGGGACCGGCCCTTGGTGTTTTCGCCCCCTCCGCCCCTGCCCTTCCCGGCCCCGGGGCTGCGCCCCCAGACCCCCCTTCGGCCTGAACGGCCTCGTCCTCAAACGCCGGACGGGCTGCAAAGGGCCTGCCCGTCGGGAAGGCGGGCGCCGGGTGGCTGTGAGTGTGTCGGTGGGGTCGGGGTTGCGGCCCGGGTGCCGGTGGGGCCTGGTGGAGAGGTGGGGTGGGGAAAACGAGCGGGCCCGCCCCCGGGAGCCAGGGGCGGGCCCTTCTCGTCCTCGCGGTGGCACCGCCATGCAGCACCGCGAGGGGTTTTCGGGAGGCGGTCCGGTCAGCCGAAGCGACCGGAGATGTAGTCCTCCGTGGCCTGGACGGACGGGTTGGAGAAGATGCGCTCCGTGTCGTCTATCTCGATGAGGCGGCCGGGCTGGCCGACCGCGGACAGGTTGAAGAACGCGGTGCGGTCGGAGACGCGGGCGGCCTGCTGCATGTTGTGCGTCACGATGACGATCGTGAAGCGCTCCTTCAGCTCACCGATCAGGTCCTCGATCGCGAGGGTGGAGATCGGGTCCAGGGCCGAGCAGGGCTCGTCCATGAGGAGGACCTGCGGCTCCACCGCGATCGCCCGCGCGATGCACAGACGCTGCTGCTGACCGCCGGACAGGCCGGACCCGGGCTTGTTCAGCCGGTCCTTGACCTCGTTCCAGAGGTTCGCGCCCTTGAGGGACTTCTCGACGACGTCGCCGAGCTCGGACTTCTTGTACGAGCCGTTGAGCTTGAGGCCCGCCGCCACGTTGTCGAAGATCGACATCGTGGGGAAGGGGTTGGGACGCTGGAAGACCATGCCGATGGTGCGGCGCACCGCGACGGGGTCGATCCCGCTGCCGTACAGATCCTCGTCGTCCAGCAGCACCTTGCCCTCGACACGCCCGCCGGGGGTGACCTCGTGCATGCGGTTCAGGGTGCGCAGGAAGGTCGACTTGCCGCAGCCGGAGGGGCCGATGAAGGCCGTCACCGAGCGGGGCTCGACCGTCATGGAGATGTCTTCGATCGCCTTGTGGGCGCTGTAGTAGGCGGTCAGACCGCTTACGTCGATTCGCTTGGCCATGTCAGTCACTGCTTCTTTCGCGAAGGTTCGGGTCGCTGATCGGCCGCGTCAGCGGCCCGTCTTGGGTGCTTTCCAGCGTGCGATGGCGCGCGCACCCATGTTGAGGATCATGACGAAGAGGATGAGCGCCAGTGCTGCCGCCCAGGCCCGGTCGGTGGCCACGTCGGTTCCCGCGCTGTACTGACGGTAGATGTACAGCGGGAGCGAGGCCTGCGGGCCGTCGAACGGGTTGTTGTTGATGAAGTTCGTACCCCACACCAACAGCAGCACAGGGGCGGTCTCGCCGGCGATACGCGCGACGGCGAGCATCACACCCGTGGTGATACCGCCGATGGACGTCGGCAGGACCACCTTGATGATGGTGCGCCACTTCGGGATGCCGAGCGCGAGGGAGGCCTCGCGCAGCTCGTTCGGGACGAGCTTGAGCATCTCCTCGGTGGAGCGGACCACCACGGGCATCATCAGGATCGACAGGGCGAGCGCGCCGGCGAAACCGGAGTAGCCCATGTCGAGGATCAGGATCCAGAGGCTGAGAATGAACAGGCCGGCGACGATCGACGGGACACCGGTCATGACGTCGACGAAGAAGGTGACCGCCCTGGCGAGCTTGCCCCGTCCGTACTCGACGAGGTAGATCGCGGTCAGCACGCCGATCGGCACGGCGATCAGGGTCGCGATGCCCACCTGCTCCAGGGTGCCGAGGAGCGCGTGGTAGATACCGCCACCGGGCTCGTTGTCGGCGATCACACCCATGGAGTGGCTCAGGAAGTACATGTCGAAGGCCTTCACGCCACGCTTGACGGTCTCCCAGATCAGGGAGGCCAGCGGGATGACGGCGATGACGAAGCAGGCCCACACCAGGTTCGTGGCGACGCGGTCCTTGGCCTTGCGGCGGCCCTCGACGCGCGCGGCGACGACGTACGTACCGAGGACGAAGAGGATCGCGGCGAGCAGGCCCCACTGGACCTTGCTGTCCAGGCCGGCGGCCAGACCGATACCGGCGGCCACGGCGAGGGCGCCCGCGGCGATGGCCCAGGCGGACCACTTGGGGAGGCTGCCGCCGCGCAGGCTGCTGGCGTGCTTGCGGGTGACGGGTGCGTTGCTCATGCGTTGGCCCCCGAGTACTCCTTGCGGCGGTTGATGATGTAGCGCGCCGCGCCGTTGACCAGCAGGGTGATGACGAACAGGACGAGACCCGAGGCGATCAGGGCGTCCTGGCCGAACTCGTTGGCCTCGTTGAACTTGCTCGCGATGTTCTGCGCGAAGGTGCCGCCGCCCGGGTCGAGCAGGCTGGCGTTGATCTCGAAGGTCGGGGAGAGCACGGTGGCGACGGCCATCGTCTCGCCGAGCGCGCGGCCGAGGCCGAGCATCGAGGCGGAGATCACGCCGGAGCGGCCGAAGGGCAGCACCGACATACGGATGACCTCCCAGCGCGTGGCGCCGAGGGCCAGTGCGGCTTCCTGGTGCATCTGCGGTGCCTGCCGGAAGACCTCACGGCTGACGTTGGTGATGATCGGGAGGATCATGATCGCGAGCAGGATGCCGACGGTGAGCATCGAGCGGGGCGCTCCGCCCTGCCACTCGAAGATGCCGGTCCAGCCGAAGTAGTGGTCGAGCCAGCCGAACAGGCCGGTCATGTGCGGCACGAGGACGATGGCGCCCCAGAGGCCGTACACGATGGACGGGACGGCGGCGAGCAGGTCGATCACGTACGCGATGGGTCCGCCGAGCTTGCGCGGCGCGTAGTGCGTGATGAACAGGGCGATGCCGACCGCGACCGGGACCGCGAGGGCCATGGCGATGATCGCGGAGACGACCGTGCCGAAGGCCAGCACCGCGATGCCGAAGACCGGCGGTACGAGGTTGGTGTTCCACTCGAACGTGGTGAGGAAGTTGCCCTCGTTCTTGCTCAGCGCGAGGGAGGCGCGGTAGGTCAGGAAGACCGCGATGGCGGCCATGATCACCAGGAGCAGGATGCCGGAACCACGGGAGAGCGCGAGGAAGACGCGGTCGCCGGGACGGGTGGCGCCGCGTTCCGCACGCTTCTGCGTGGCATCGGAAATCGGTGGGGTCGGGGGAGGCGCGTCGGTGTTCTGTGTCGATATGTCCATCAGGAGTCTCCGGTCTGCGGAGCCGGATCGAGTGGCGGCTCCAGGCGGCGGTGCACCGGACGGTGCGGCCCGCCTCGGCGAGGCGGGCCACACTCGGGTCAGCTCAGGTTCGAGAGGGTGGAACGAACCTTGGTGATGATCTCTTCGGGGATCGGCGCGTACTGGGCGGCGGTCAGCTGGTCCTGGCCGTCCTTGCTCGCGATGTAGGTGAGGAAGGACTTGGTGGCGGCCAGGGTGTCGGCCTTGTTGCCCTTCTCGCAGACGATCTCGTAGGTGACCAGCGTGAGCGGGTAGGCGCCCTCGGCGGTCGGCTTGTAGTTCAGCTCCAGGGCCAGGTCGTTGCCGACGCCGGCGACCTTGGCGGTGGAGATGGCCTTGGTGGCGTTCTCGACGGTGGCCTTGACCGGGGTGGCGGCGTCCGTCTTCAGGTCGACGGTCTTGATGCCGTCAGCGGCGTAGGAGAGCTCGAAGTACGAGATCGCGCCCGAGGTCTGCTTCACCTGCTGGGCCAGGCCGGAGGAGCCCTGCGCGGACTGGCCGCCCTTGGCCTGCCAGGCCTTGCCGCCGGAGTAGCTCCAGTCGGAGGGGGCGACGGCCTTCAGGTACTTGGTGAAGTTGTCCGTGGTGCCGGACTCGTCCGAGCGGTGGAACGCCTGGATCTTGGTGCTGGGAAGCTTCGCGTCGGGGTTCAGGTCCGCGATCGCCTTGTCGTCCCACGTCTTGATCTTGCCGTCGAAGATCTTGGCGATCGTGGAGGCGTCCAGGACGAGGTTGTCGACACCGTCGACGTTGTAGCCGAGGGCGATGGGGCCGCCGACCATGGGCAGGTCGACCGCGGGATTGCCGTCGCAGACCTTCTTGGCGGCCGTGACCTCTTCGGGCTTGAGGGGCGAGTCCGAGCCGGCGAACGCGGTCTGGCCCTGGGTGAACGCCGTGACACCGGCGCCGGAGCCCGTCGGGTTGTAGTTGATCTGAACGTCCTTGCAGGCGGCCGTGTAGGCCTTCACCCAGGCGTCGATCGCGTTCTTCTGCGCGGAGGAGCCGGAGGCCTGCAGCTGACCCTTGGCGTCGTCACACTTGATGGAGCCCGCGGCCGCGGTCGGCGCCGAGCTGCCGCCGGCGTCGCCCTTGCCCGTGTCGTCAGAGCCGCACGCCGTGAGGGCCAGGGCGCCGGAGACGGCGAGAGCACCGAGGGTGAGGGCCCGCCGGTTCATGCGCTGAAGCTTCACTTCGGGAGTTCCTTCCAGGAGCCGCCGTCTGGTGGCGGCGTGCGAAGTCTGTGTAATGCGGTCCGTAGCGGTGCGGCGAGAACGTCCAGGACGTCCCTCGCACCGTGTAAGGCCGAAATTAGGCAGATCAGGTGAAGGCGCCGATGGCCATAAGTGAACGGGGGGTGAACCCCTGACGGCGGTGCGGTGAGGTCACGGAACGCTTACGTCGAGGACACGGCTGTATCCCGGCTCAGGGGGCCAGGAGGGAAACTCTAGGTAATCGAAAGGGTTCGCCCGTGTCTCGCACGGCACATGCTTCCGACATCCCTCGATCGCCTCACTATTTCTTGAGTACCGGCGAGGGGCGGGTGCTCACCACGGTGAGCAGGCCCGGGCGGCGTCAGGCGAGACGCAGCGCGTTCAGCAGCGCGTCCACGAGATCGCAGTCGCGCGGCTGGGAGAGGCGGTGGCGGGCGGCGGTGGGGGAGAGCCAGAGGACGCGGTCCACCTCGTCGTTCGGGGTGAAACAGCCGTCGGCCGCCTCGGCCGCCCAGTAGCGGACCTCCTTGGGGCGGCCGCCGACGAGGTAGTGGAGGGTGGGCAGGACCGCCCCGGGGACGGCGCCGTAGCCCGTCTCCTCCTCGACCTCGCGGAGCGCGCCGGCGAGGGAGGCCTCGCCGCGTTTCAGCTTCCCCTTGGGATGCGACCAGTCGTCGTACTTGGGCCGGTGGACGAGGCAGATCTCCAGCGCGGAGTCGACCGGGGAGCGGCGCCACAGGACGCAGCCCGCCGCTTGGATGGTGTCGTCAACCATGGGGCCTCCCTCAAGGGGTGGGTACGGCTTCCTTCTGCCAGGCCTGCTGGAAGGCGAACCGCGCCGCCTCCACCTCGTGCCGCTGGTCGGCGTGCAGTACACCGAGCGCGTACGCCGTCGCCGGCGCGATGCGCGGGGTGCGGGCCGCCGACGCCGCGGCGGACGCCGCCTCCGCCGCGTCCCGGTGCCGGTTGAGCGCCTGGCCGGCGCCGAGCAGGCGTACGTCGGCGGGGCACTCCCCGTGGTGCAGCACCTCGCGGGCGTAGCGGTGCAGCCGCAGCAGCAGCCGGACCTGGTGCCAGGGCGCGTCCTGCGGCTGGGGGGCGGTGTCGGCGGAGAGGCCGTGCACGAGGGCCTCCGCGTTGTAGGGGTGGCCCGCGGTGACCAGCGGCAGCGCGGTGACGGCGTCGGTCAGCCGGTCCTGGGCCGCGGCGGCGAGCGGTCGCAGGTCGGTCGAGTCCGCGGAGGGGGTCAGCGGCACCTCGCTGGCGAGTAAAGCGACGCTGTCGGCGACGGCGTGGAAGCGGGAGGAACCGAGCGCCTGGAGGGCCGCGGAGTGGGCGCGGGTCCGCGCGAGCGTCAGCTGCCGGTCGAGGAGTGCGCCCGCCTTCGCGGCGCCGACGGTCAGATGGCCCTTGGGGGCCGGGGCCCGTCCGGCCTGGGCGGGCAGCACGGCCGTGCCCGACAGCCGGTTCAGCGCGCCGAGCAGCCGCTCCAGGCGTGCGGCATAGGCGTGTTCGCGCGCCAGCGTGCCCGACAGCCAGGCCAGTTCGGGCCGCACCCCTTCCGACCAGTCCGCGTCGAGCAGCGGCCGGAAGGTGTGCAGGCTGCCGCTGATGCGGCGGGCGGAGCGGCGCAGGGAACGCGCCGCGTCGCCGGACTCCCCGGCACCGCTCGCCCCGGCACCGGTCTCCCGGTGCTGGCGCAGTGAGCGGAGGAACTCCGTGGCCTGGGCCCGCAGATAACCCGCCAGGGCGTCACCGATGGGGGCACCTCCCTCGTCGAGGGGGGCCGGGGCTGCCCTGGGGCCTGTCCCGGCCGCGGAGTTGGTGGGGGGATCAAGGTGCTGCTGTGCCACGCCGGCGCCTCCGGGCGTCTATGAGCATCTCCTGGACGTTCCGCAGGGGCTGGCCATCCGCGTCGGTCGCGTGTCGGGTCCACTCGCCGTCGGGGCCGAGGTGCCAGGAGGCCGTGGTGTCGGACATGCCGGTCTCCAGCAGCCGGTTGAGGGCTGCCCGGTGGGCCGGGTCGGTGACCCTGACCAGGGCCTCGATCCGCCGGTCGAGGTTGCGGTGCATCATGTCGGCGCTGCCGATCCACACCTCGGGTTCGCCGCCGTTGCCGAAGGTGAAGACCCGGGAGTGCTCCAGGAAGCGGCCGAGGACGGAGCGGACCCGTATGTTCTCGGACAGGCCCGTGACGCCGGGTCGGACGGCGCAGATTCCGCGCACCCAGATGTCGACCGGCACGCCGGCCTGGGAGGCGCGGTACAGCGAGTCGATGAGCGCCTCGTCCACCATCGAGTTGACCTTGATGCGGACGAAGGCGGGACGCCCGGCGTTGTGGTGCTGGACTTCCTTGTTGATCCGCGCGATCAGGCCGTCGCGCAGGGACTTGGGAGCGACGAGCAGACGGCGGTAGGTCTCGCGGCGCGAGTAGCCCGAGAGCCGGTTGAAGAGGTCGGAGAGGTCGGCGCCGACCTGCGGATCGGCGGTGAGCAGTCCCAGGTCCTCGTACAGCCGGGCGGTCTTCGGGTGGTAGTTGCCGGTGCCGACGTGGGAGTAGCGGCGCAGGGTGTCGCCCTCCTGCCGGACCACGAGCGACAGCTTGCAGTGGGTCTTCAGACCGACGAGGCCGTACACCACGTGGCAGCCGGACTCCTCGAGCTTCCTGGCCCACTTGATGTTGGCCTGCTCGTCGAAGCGGGCCTTGATCTCGACCAGGACGAGGACCTGCTTGCCGGACTCGGCCGCGTCTATCAGCGCGTCCACGATCGGCGAGTCGCCGGAGGTCCGGTAGAGCGTCTGCTTGATGGCGAGCACGTCCGGGTCGGCCGCGGCCTGCTCCAGGAACGCCTGCACGGAGGTGGAGAAGGAGTCGTACGGGTGGTGCAGCAGGACGTCGCGCTCGCGCAGCGCGGCGAAGATGTCGGGCGGGGACGCCGACTCGACCTCCGCGAGATCGCGGTGGGTGCCCGCGATGAACTTGGGGTACTTCAGCTCGGGCCGGTCCAGGGCTCCTATGCCGAAGAGGCCGGTGAGGTCCAGGGGACCCGGCAGCGGGTACACCTCGGCCTCGGAGATCTTCAGTTCGCGTACGAGGAGATCGAGGACGTACCGGTCGATGGACTCCTCGACCTCCAGGCGCACCGGCGGACCGAAGCGGCGCCGCATGAGCTCCTTCTCCAGGGCCTGGAGCAGGTTCTCGGCGTCGTCCTCCTCGACCTCCAGGTCCTCGTTCCGGGTGAGGCGGAAGGTGTGGTGCTCCAGCACCTCCATGCCGGGGAAGAGCTCCTCCAGGTGGGCCGCGATCACGTCCTCGATGGGGACGTAGCGGTTCGGGGAGGCCTCCAGGAAGCGGGAGAGCAGCGGCGGGACCTTGACGCGCGCGAAGTGGCGGTGGCCGCTGACCGGGTTCCGTACGACGACGGCGAGGTTCAGGGACAGGCCCGAGATGTACGGGAAGGGGTGCGCGGGGTCGACCGCCAGCGGGGTCAGCACCGGGAAGATCTGGTGCCGGAAGAGAGTGAACAGGCGGGCCTGCTCCTTCTCGGTCAGCTCGCTCCAGCGGACCAGGTGGATGCCCTCCTCCGCGAGCGCGGGGGCGACGTCCTCCTGGTAGCAGGCGGCGTGCCGGGCCATGAGCTCGCGGGAGCGGGCCCAGATCATCTCCAGGACCTCGCGGGGCTGGAGGCCCGACGCGGACTTGGTGGCGACACCGGTGGCGATACGGCGCTTCAGGCCGGCCACCCGGACCATGAAGAACTCGTCCAGGTTGCTGGCGAAGATCGCCAGGAAGTTGGCGCGCTCCAGAAGGGGTGTGTTCGGGTCCTCCGCGAGTTCCAGAACGCGCTCGTTGAACGCCAGCCAGCTGCGCTCACGGTCCAGGAACCGGCCTTGCGGCAGCATGATCCCGTCCTGCACGGTGTCCTCGTACTCGTCGAGGTCGGCGTCGAGGTCGGGCTCCAGGTCGGAGACGTTGGCCGCGACGGTGTGCGGACGATGTGCGGCGATGGAGCCGACGGAGGGCTGCGGGTGCTGCACGGGTGCCTGGGCGCTTGGCTGGTTCATGGACCCATTCTTCCGTGCCGAAGGCGAGACCGGCGCGTCGGAGAGGGCGGGGGCCAGCGCGGCGATGCGGAAATTGCCGTTCCGCATGGCTGGCGTACGCTCACTCCCCGTCGACGGTGAGGACTCGTTCTCCGGCGGGGGAGAAGGCTCGGGCACGGCGGGCTGCATTCCCTGAGCGTCGCAAGGTCACCTGAATCGATGGTTACGGGGACATGACGTGCGGGCTATCGGGGGGCGGCTCCCGGACGTCTGCACGCCCGGGAACCGTGTACACACCCACCCCCGTGAGGTGCGTGCCCGCCGTGGCCGCCGCGGGTCACGGAGTGCGACGGCGCAGCAGGGTGAACGCGGCGGCGGTCGCGAGCCCGGCGACGGCCAGGAGCAGGCCGCTCTCCACGAGCTGGAGGGGCCAGAAGTGCGACTCGGGCTGATAGGTGGCCCAGATACCGGACCGTCCGCCGGCGCTCGGCTCCGTACCGCGTTCGAGCACCAGGGCGCCGCGCGGGAAATGAAGGGGCGCTTGTCCGGTGACCGTCTCGGTGGGCCACAGGCTCATCCGGAAGGTGTCCAGCACGCCGTGCAGGACGAACACGGCCGCGAGGGCGGCCGCGGCGGCGGGCAGCGCTCTGCGCAGGACCAGGCCCGCGAGCGCGCCGAGGGCGAGGCCCGCGAGGGCGTACGCGACGGCCACCGGCCCGGAGGAGATGAAGACGTTCGTGTTGAACCAGTCGCCGACCAGCTCCCTGTTCCCGGCACGGCGGGTCCACGCGGCGAGCAGAACCGCCAGTGTGGTGCCCGCCGTGAGCAGGACCGCGGGGACGGCGAGCCTGGTGGCGAGCCAGCGTGCCGGGGTGACGGACTGGGTCCACGCCAGCTGCGCCGTGCCGCTCTCCAGCTCGCGGCCGGTCAGGGCGGCACCCGCCCAGACCGCGACCGGGAACATCAGATAGGTGACGCAGCCGGAGACCAGGTCGAGACCGTAGGTGTAGCCACTGTTCGCGGCGGTCGTGATGATTCCGCAGTCCATCGGAAAGGGGTCCGACGGGGCGCAGTCGCCGACGGCCGCGCGGGCGTCGGGACCGATGGCGTGCATCCAGATCAGGGCCGCCGCGGCGATGAGCAGGGCGGCGCCCCAGGCGTACAGGGCCGTGCGGTGCAGGCGCAGCACCGTCCAGGTCAGGCCGGACGGGCGGTACGCCACCAGGGCGGACGGGCGGTCCGGGGCGGGGCCGGAGGGGCGGTCCGGGGCCGGGCCGGACGGGTGGAGCCGGGTCGGGGCGCTCATGAGGTGGACGTCCTCCTCAGGACGCCGAAGGCGATGGCGACCACGATCGCGGTGACGGCCAGCAGGACACCGGTCTCCAGGAGCTGGCGGGGCCAGTAGTCGGGGGAGGGGAGGTACTCGCGGGTGAAGCCGACGACATCGTGCCGGGCGAGACACGGGCGGCTCTGGTAGCAGCCCGGGTCGCGGATCTCCGCGCCGGTGGAGGTGATCGCACGGCTTCGTACGGACAGCTCGGGCTGCTGGTAACTGCCCTGGAAAGGCCAGGAGTTGGCGCGGAACGCGATCGCTGCGGACTGGACGACACCGGCGACGGCGAGGGCGGGCAGGGTGCGGCGCAGCACGAGACCGGCGAGAACGCCGACGGCCAGGCCGAGGAGCGGCAGGGCGACGGTGCCCGGGCCGAGGGCGAAGTACAGGGCGCGCGGTCCGATGCCGGCCAGCAGGAGGTCGCTGTGGGCCGACCACAGCATCCGGTACAGCGCGACCAGCAGGCCTGTGCCCACGGTGATGAACAGCGCGGGCACCGCCAGTTTGGCGGCGAGCCAGCGGGCCGGGGTGACGGACTGGGTCCAGGCCAGCCGGGCGGTGCCGTTCTCCAGCTCGCGGGCGATCAGCGAGCCGCCCGCGAAGACGGCGACGGCGAACGAGGCGAGGTTGAGCAGGGAGGCCGGGTCGTAGAAGAGGTCGTTGTACGCGCCGGAAAAGGGGGAGCCGATGGTGCCGGCGGACCAGGCGTCCTCTTGCACGCCCGCGTAGCCGAAGGTGTCGAGGAGGTGTTGTGTGTGCGTGGCACCCGGGCCGTACAGCCACAGCAGCAGGCCGGCGGTGAGCACCACGAAGGCGGTCCAGATCCACAGGGCGGTGCGGTGCAGCCGCAGGACCGTCCAGACCAGGCCGCTCGGCCTGGGCAGAACGCGGCGCAGGGGGGATGTGAGGGTGGTGGCGCTCATCGGGTCACCTCCGCGGGGGTCGCGGTCGTGCCGGGCGTGAGCAGCGCCGGGGTCGAGGGGGAGCGCAGATGGGCGAGGAGCAGTTCCTCCAGGGACGGTGGCTCCGCCTCCCAGTGATCGTCCACCGGCCCGTCGTTGCGTATCAGGGCGGTGAGACCGCGGCCGGTGGCGCGGGACTCGACGACGAGGTGCGGTGCGAGGTCCGCGGGGGTGCCGCGTCCGGTCACCACCGTGTGCGCGAGGAGCAGGTCGTCCAGGCCGCCGCCGAGCCGGATGCGTCCGCCGCCCATGAGCAGCAGGTGATCGCAGGCGTCAGCGAGTTCGGTGACGATGTGCGAGGACATCAGCACCGTGGTCCCGCGTTCGGCGGCGTCCGCCATCAGGGTGCCCAGCAGTTCGTGGCGGGCCAGCGGGTCCAGGTCGGCCATCGGTTCGTCCAGCAGCATCAGGTCGGGCCGCTTGCCCAGTGCGAGGGCGAGGGCCACGCGGGTCCGCTGGCCGCCGGACAGGCCCCTGACCCTGGCCCCGGGGTCGAGCGAGCCCTGTTCCACGATCGCCGCGGCGTGCGAGGCGTCCCAGCGGGCCGGGTTGAGTTCGGCGCCCAGACGCAGGGTCTCGGCGATCGTGAGCTGGGGGTGCAACGGCTTGCTCTGGGAGAGGTAGGCGATCCGTTCGCGTGCTTCGGCCGGGCTGCCGCCCAGCACGGTGAGTGTGCCGGCGGCGGGCCGCAGCAGTCCGGCCGCCGCCGCCAGCAGCGTCGACTTGCCCGCGCCGTTGGGGCCGACGAGGGCGCTGATCCGCCCGGCCGGGAGGCGGAACGAGCAGTCGTCCAGCGCGGCGGCGGAGCGCCGGCCGTAGCGCATGGTGAGCCCGTGCGCCTCGACGGCGACGGTGGGGCGGGTGGTGCTGGTGGAACTCACTGGTCCCCCTTCGGGAAATGTGCGTCCAGTACGGAGCCGAACAGTGCTGCCACGTCCTCGCGGTCCAGGCCCGCCGAGCGGGCGTTCCGGGCCCAGGTCTCGAGGTCTTCGCGCAGGGGCGAGTCCGCCGGGGCGGCGCCGAGTGTCCTGCGGACGAAGGTGCCGAGGCCGCGCCTGGCCTCGACCAGACCCTCGCGCTCCAGTTCGCGGTAGGCCTTCAGGACGGTGTTCGGATTGATGGCGGTGGCTTCCACGACCTCGCGGGCCGTGGGGAGCTTGTCGCCCGGTTCGAGGAGGCCGAGACGCAGGGCCTGCTTGGTCTGCTGGACGATCTGGACGTAGGTGGCGACGCCGCTGCGCCGGTCGATGCGGTACGCGACCACTCGGACAACCACCCTTTCACTAATTGAGTAGTGAAAGGGTGGTGCAAGGGGGTGGTCGCCGTCAAGTGCGGGACGTCCGAACGGTGTTGCGCCGACGGTGGATCAGGCCGCCCACCAGGCACGGAACGGCGTTCGCAAATTCTTGGCCGATGGGTGAACCGATCGGTGGGGCTCGTCCGATGAGGGGTTGTGAGGGAAACGAGAAGCGACGGAGAGCTGCTGCGGGCCATCGCAGCGGACGGGGACCGTCGCGCCTTCGAAGAGCTGTACCGGCGGTACGCGCCATGGCTGACCGCGCGGCTGCGCGGCCGGTGCGCCGACGCCGGGATCGTCGACGACGTCGTCCAGGAGACCTTCCTCGCGGTCTGGCGCGGCACCGCCCGCTACCGCGAGGAGGGCGACCCGGCCGGCTGGCTGTGGCGTATCGGCTCGCGGCGGCTCGTCGACTCGATGCGCGGCGACGGCGCGCGCGGCCGGCTCCGGAACGCGCTGGCCCGGCTCCGGCACCGCGACGAGGCCTCGGCCGAGGAGCGCGTGCTGGCAGGCGTCGAGCACGGCGACCTGGCGGGCGCGCTGACCAGACTCTCGCCCGAACTCCGGGCGGTTCTCCAGGCCACGGTGATCGACGGGCTCAGCACCCGGGAAGCGGCCGTCCTGCTCGGTATTCCGCCGGGCACGGTCAAGACGCGGGCACTGCGTGCGCGCAAGCAGTTGCGGGAGGCGTTGGCATGAGCGACGACCGTCGCGGAAGCGATGGCAGCGGCAGGAGCGGTGACAGCCGTACGGCCTGGCATGTGCCGGAGGAGGACCTCCGGGCCTATACGCGGGGCGACTTGGCGCCGCCCCGCCTGTGGTCCGCCGACACCCACCTCGCCGCGTGCGCGCGGTGCCGCGAGACGCTGGCCGCGTTCAGCGACCCGGCGGCCCTCGACGCAGGCTGGGAGCGGCTCGACGCCGAACTGGACGCCCCGCGTCCGGGCCCGGTCGAGTGGCTGCTCGTCCGGCTCGGCGTCGCCGACCACACGGCGCGGCTGCTGGCCGCCGCCCCCGTCCTGCGCCGTTCCTGGCTGGGCGCGGTCGCCGCCGTGCTCGCCATGACCGTGGCCGCGGCCAACGCGGTGCAGGTCGCGAGCACCCCCATCCTCTTCCTGGCCCTCGCGCCGCTGCTCCCGCTCGCCGGGGTCGCCCTGTCCTACGGTCCGGCGCTCGACCCGACCTACGAGATGGCGGTCGTCTCCCCCATGCACGGCTTCCGGCTCCTGATGATCCGCACGGTCGCGGTTCTCGTCGTGGGTTTGGGGCTCAACGGCCTCGCGACCCTCGCCCTCCCCACCTACGGCCTGCACGCCCTGGCCTGGCTGCTGCCGGCTCTGGCCCTCACCGCGACCGGCCTCGCGCTCGCCTCCCGGCTCGGCCCCGTCCTCGCCCCCTCCCTGGTCGGCGGCGGCTGGATCGCCCTGCTGGCCGCGGCCCGCGCGACCACGGAGCCCGACGCCACACTCGCCCCGTTCACCGTGGCCGGGCAGGGCGTCGCCGGGGCCGTCGCCGCACTGGCCGCCGGACTCCTCTACCTCGCGCGGGACCGGTTCGACGCGTCGCGCCTCCCGCTCACCGACTTCACCGACAGGAATGCCGCATGATCCCCACCGTCTCCGCCTCCGGGCTGACCCTCCGCTTCGGGGGGACGCTCGCCCTCGACGACGTCTCCGTCCGCCTCGGCGAGGGAGTCACCGGACTCCTCGGGCCCAACGGCGCCGGAAAGACCACCCTGTTGCGGGTGCTCGCCACCGCCGTGCCCGCCGACCGGGGCTCCTTCACCGTCCTCGGACACGACCCTGGCACCACCGCCGGACGCATGGACGTGCGTCGCTCGCTGGGCTACCTGCCGCAGACCCCAGGGTTCCACCAGGACTTCTCGGCCTTCGAGTTCGTCGATTACGTGGCGATCCTCAAGGAGCTCACGGACCGCACCGCCCGGCACCGCGAGGTGCGCCGGGTGCTGGAGGCCGTCGCCCTCTCCGATGTGCGCGGCAAGCGCATCAAGCGGCTGTCCGGCGGTATGCGCCAGCGAGTCGCGCTGGCCGCCGCGCTCGTCGGAGACCCCGGCTTCCTGGTCCTCGACGAGCCGACCGTCGGCCTCGACCCCGAGCAGCGCATGCGCTTCCGGGAGCTGATCGCCCAGGCCGGAGAAGGCCGCACCGTCCTGCTCTCCACCCACCAGACCGAGGACGTGGCGATGCTCTGCCACCAGGTGATCGTCATGGCCTCGGGCCGCGTCCGCTTCGAGGGCACCCCCGCCGAGCTGACAGAACGCGCGGCCGGCCGGGTGTGGAGCAGCACGGAGCGCGATCCGGCCGCCAGAGCCGGATGGCGTACGGGCACGGGCGCCTTCCGCAATGTCGGCGACCCGCCCCAGGGCGCGGAACTGCTCGAACCAACCCTGGAAGACGGCTACTTGCTCACTCTCGACGGCGAGTCCGCGGAGGTGGCGGCATGAGCGCCACCACGGGCACGATCGCGCAGGCGGCTCCCACGGGGGTGGAGCCGCCTGCGCGGGGCCGGGAATCCCGGGCCGGCGCGGTCCTGGCTCTCGCCCGCTTCGAAGCACGCGAACTGCTGCTCCAGATCCCGATCCTGGTCTTCCTCGCGCTGTACGTCGGCTACACCGGCTGGACGCTGTTCTCCGGCAGCGAGGGCATGGACGACTTCCCGGTCCTCCAGGACGTCGACCGGTCCACGCAGGAAGTCCCCATACTCCTCGGCATCGCCCTGTTCGTCGGTGTGAACCGCGCGGTGCTGCGCTCCCGCCGGCAGTCCACCGACCGGCACTTCGACGTCCTGCCCATGGAGGCGTGGCGGCGTACGGTCGCGCACGCGCTGTCCGTGCTGCCGTTCGTCGCGATCACCGCACTGGTCGTCGGCTTCCAGTTCACCTGGTCGGCGCTGAAGCCGGGTGCCGTCGGCCACGGCTCACCCGCCGAACTGGCCGTGGGCCCCTTGGTGATCCTCCTGTCCGGTGTCCTCGGCGTCCTGCTCGCCCGGCTGATCCCGGTCGGGTTCATCGCACCGCCCTTCGTGATCGGCGCCTACGCCCTCACCGCCATGGTCTCCGCGTCCACGCAGGGAACGCACTGGGTGCGCTGGCTCGGACCGGTCATCTCCGACGCGGGCGCCGACCCCTTCCCCTCCGAGCTGCTGGGCCGCCCGGCCGCCTGGCACGCGCTCTATCTGACGGGCCTCGCGGTCCTGCTGCTGTGCCTCGCCGTACTGGTGAGCGGTGGCCGGACACGCCTGGTCCAGGCGATGACCGTGGTCGCCCTCGCGGTGACGGCCGTCGGCGTGGTGGGACAGTCCCCCGACGAGCCGGCCTCACTGATCGCGGCCCGCACCAAGGCGTCCGCGACCCCGGAGAAGGTGCAGACCTGCGTCCGGCACGGACGGTCCACGTACTGCGCCTACCCGGAGTGGGCCGGCCGCACCGCCGACTGGGCGGAGGCCGTCGACCGCATCCAGTCCCGCGCGGGGGGTTCGGCCGGAGGCCGGCCGCTGACCGTGCGCCAGGTGATCGACGCCCGGTACGGCCTCCAGAGCGACGCCGCGATCCCCGCGTCCACCACGCCGGGCGCCGTGACGGTCGGCACGCGCTGGGGCGGCAACCGCCTTCCCGAGTTCGCCGTCGGCGTCGCCTCGGTTCTGGTCGCGGGCGACCAGAACCGCGCCGGTGAGATGTGCGACGCCCGCGTGGTGACCACCATGTGGCTGGCGCTCAGCACACTGCCGGACCCGATGAAGTCCCTCCGCAGCGTCCGGCTCGACGACAGCATCGAGGGCTCCGCCATCGCGCTGACCCCCACGGAACCCGTCTCCATGTCGGCCCAGCAGACCACGGTGGTCCGCGAGTTGCTCCAGAAGCCGCACTACGGCGTCGCCGCCAAGGTGAAGGCCCACTGGACGGAGCTGACATCGGCGAAGACGTCCACGGCCCGGGTTGCCGAGCTGCTCGGGGTGCCGGCCGGAGGCAAGGGGACCGCGGCGGACAAGGGGAGCGGATCGTGCGGGGAGTAGCGGGAAGCGCGGGGGAGAAGGGGGAGGACGGCGGCGTTGCCTCGGGGATGAGGACGGCCGCCGCGGGGGACCGGAACGGTGCCGGGGCCATACCGTCCCCATCGCCCACGGGTCCCACTAATCCCACGGGTCCCACCGGCCCCGCAGGCTCTAACGGTTCCGCAGGTTCTACGGGTTCCGGTCCCACAGGCTCTCCCGGTCCCACAGGCTCTACGGGTTCCGGTCCCACAGGCTCTACCGGCCCCGCAGGTTCTACGGGTTCCGCAAGTTCTACCGGTTCCGCAGGTTCTACGGCTCCGGCAGGCTCTACGGGTGCCGTCCCTGTCGCCGGGCGGTCGTCCGCGTACGTCGTGGCTCTCGCCCTTCTCCGCCCCGTGTGGCGGGGCCTGCCCCACACGTCCCTGGCGACGGGAGCCGCCCTCGGGCTGCTGCTGGCCGGTGCTCCGCGGATGCTCTCCGCTCCGGCCGACCCGTGGCTCTGCCTCAACCTGCTGCGGGCCGCCGCGCTCGCCTTCGGCCTGGGCCTGGCCTTCCTGCTGGACGACCCGGCCCGGCACACCACGGCGGCGGTGCCGACCAGGCGTCCGGTGCGGACCGGGCTGCGGGTGGGGCTCGTCGTCCCGTTCACGGCGGCGTGGTGGACGGCCGCGCTGCTCCTCATACCCGACAAGGGCCGGCCCCCGGTGGGCGCGATCACCCTGGAGGCATCCGCCTTCGTCGTCCTCGCGCTGGCCGGCGCGCTCCTCGCCGTGCGGCACTCGGAAGTCACCGAGCCGGGCATCGCGGTGTCCGCCGGACTCGTGGGCGCGTCCTTCGCCGCCGCCCTGCTGCTCCCCGACCGGTGGGCGCTCTTCGTGGCCACGTCCGACCCGGACTGGGGCGACGCGCACCGGCGCTGGGCGGGCGTGCTGGTCGTGGCGGCGCTGACGGGGGTGTGTTCCCTGACCGAACCCCTGCGGCGGCGCCGGACAACCCTCCTTGCCCACCGCTGACTTCGGCTCCCGGGGCGGCGCTCGCGCGGCGGGCGGTCAGGACTCCGTTCGGTACATCAGGTCCGTCTCGTGGGTGACGAAGCCGAGACGCTCGTAGACGGTGACCGCGGCCTTGTTGTCGGCGTCCACGTAGAGCATCGCGGTGGGCATCCGCTGCGCGGCGAGGTGGCGCAGTCCGATCGTGGTCAGCGCCTTGCCGAGGCCGCCGCCCTGGGAGCCGGGGCGCACACCGAGGACGTACACCTCACCGAGCCCCTCCTCGGCGTGGACCTTGGTCCAGTGGAAGCCGACGAGTTCGTCGCCACGGAAGGCGAGGAAGAAGCCGGCCGGGTCGAACCACGGCTCGGCCGTCCGGTCGTCCAGATCGCGCTGGGTGAGGGAGCCCTGCTCGGGGTGGTGGGCGAAGGCCGCGGCGTTCACGGCGAGCCAGGCGGCGTCGTCCTGTCCCGGCACGAAGGTCCGGACGGTCACCCCATCCGGCAGCTTCGGTTCGGGCAGGTCGAGACCCTCCAACGGGCGTCGCATCTGGCGCAGTTCGCGGAAGAGGGTGAGGCCGAGGACCTGGGCGAGATGCCGGGCGGCGGAGTGCCCGCCGTGCGCCCACACCCGCAGCCGCTTCCCGGACTCGTGGAGCATGGCCGAGCCGAGCGCCCGTCCGTGCCCGTGCCCGCGGTGCGCCGGGTGGACGACCAGCTCGGCGGCCGGGGCCTCGACCGGGTCGGTGTCCTCCAGCTGTGCGTAGCCGACCAGTTCGTCGCCGAGGGTCAGCAGCAGATGCCGGACGCCGTCACGGCTCCCGCCCTTCAGCTGGAGCCGCCCCTGCTCGGACACCGCCTGCTGCCCGTCGGTCCGAGCGGCCTCCGAGAGCAGCCGGAGCACGTCGTCGGCCTGATCCGGGGTGAGCGCGGAGTAGGTCTCGATGGAGCGGGAGAGGGCGAAGGGTGCCGCGTCGTCGCTGGTCATGGATACGAGGGTACGGCTCGGTGATGGGCGGACAAGGAGTTGGGCGGGGTGGACGTGGATCGTGGCGGAGAGGGAGAGGCCGGGAGAGCGATGACGTGCTCGTCGGTCTCCGGTGAGGCGATGGCAATCACTCCGTAACCCCGAACCCCCTGTTGCGCTACGCGCGTTGATTCTAAAGTGCGTGCAAAAGCCACGGCTGTCACTCGGCCCGCACGGTTCGCACGGCACGCGTCATGTGCGGGACCGGCGGTACGCACAGCCCGCGCAACCCGCACCACCTGCGGGGCCCGCACACCACGCACCGCGTGCGGGGCCGGCAGTTCGCACAGCCCGCACCACCCGCGAGTCCCGCAGAGCAGGCGTCACCCGCGGGGCCCGACAGCCCGCACCGCACGCACCACCCGCTCGGCTCGCACACGTCACACCGCTCTCGCATCTCACCGTTCTCCAGGGGGAACCATGCCGCCCACGTTCCGGCACAGACGCACGCACCGCCTCCTCGCGGCAGCCGCCGGCCTCGCCACCGTCGGTGCGCTGGCTGCGGCGATGCCCGCGAGCGCGCACCAGGACAAGGCGACTCCGCTGCACCACCACGGCAGCGGCCGCTACCAGGACGTCCAGCTGCTGTCCTTCAACGATCTGCACGGCAACCTGGAGCCGCCGACCGGTTCCTCCGGGCGGGTCACGGAGCTGGCGGCGGACGGTACGACGAAGACCATCGACGCCGGTGGCGTCGAGTACCTGGCCACGCATCTGCGCAACGCCCGCCAGAACAACAAGTACTCGATCACCGCGGCCGCCGGTGACATGGTCGGCGCCTCCCCGCTGATCTCCGGTCTCTTCCACGACGAGCCCACGATCGAGGCGCTCAACGGCCTCGACCTCGATGTCACTTCGGTCGGCAACCACGAGTTCGACGAGGGCGCCAAGGAGCTGGCCCGGCTCCAGAAGGGCGGCTGCCACCCGACGGACGGCTGTTACGGCGGCGAGGAGTTCGGCGGCGCCGACTTCCCCTACCTCGCGGCGAACGTCACCGACGAGAAGACCAAGAAGCCGATCCTCAAGCCCTACTGGGTGTGGAAGAAGAACGGCGTCAAGGTCGGCTTCATCGGCGTCACGCTGGAGGGCACGCCGAACATCGTCTCCGCCGAGGGCGTCAAGGGCCTGAAGTTCGGCGACGAGGTCGAGACGATCAACAAGTACGCCAAGGAGCTCCAGCGCCAGGGCGTGAAGTCGATCGTCGCGCTGATCCACGAGGGCGGTTCGCCCGCGTCGACGGCGTACAACTACGACTGCGACAGCCCCGGCGCCGGTGACGGCATCTCCGGGCCGATCGTGGACATCGCCAAGAACGTCACGCCGGCCGTCGACGCGCTCGTCACCGGCCACACCCACCAGGCGTACGCGTGCACCATCCCCGACCCGGCGGGCAAGCCCCGCATGGTCACCTCGGCCTCCTCCTTCGGCCGGCTCTACACGGACACCACGCTGACGTACGACCGCTGGACCGGCGACATCGCCCGTACGGCGGTGAAGTCCGCGAACCACGTGGTCACCCGTGACGTCGCGAAGGCCGCCGACATGACGTCGCTCATCACCAAGTGGAAGACGCTCTCCGCGCCGGTCGCCTCGCGTCCCATCGGCTACATCGCGGGCGAGATCGGCAACACGGGGACCGAGTCCCCGATGGGCGACCTCATCGCCGACGCGCAGCTCGCGTACGCCAAGTCGGTCGACGCCGAGGCCGACCTCGCGGTGATGAACCCGGGCGGCATCCGCGCCGGGCTCACGTACGCGGCGAGCGGCGGTGAGGGCGACGGGGTGGTGACCTTCGGGGAGGCGTACACGGTCCAGCCCTTCGCCAACACCGTCAACCTGGTCGACCTCACCGGCGCCCAGGTCGTCACCGCACTCCAGCAGCAGGTCAGCGGCTCCAACGAGGCCGCCCCGAAGATCCTCCAGATCTCCAAGGGCCTCACCTACACGCTCGACCTGACCAAGACCGGCGCGGCGCGTGTCGTGGCCGACTCGGTCAAGCTCAACGGCACGGCGATCGATCCGGCCGCCACCTACCGCGTCGCGATGAACTCCTTCCTCGCGGGCGGCGGCGACGGCTTCGCCGAGCTCGGCAAGGGCGCCAACGTCCGTGTCGGCAGCGACGACCTGGCGGCCCTGGAGGCCTACCTGACGGCCAACTCCTCGGCCACCACGCCGTACCCGGTGCCGACGGCGAACCGGATCACGGTCGTCAAGTAGCCGCCGGCGCCGCGTCCCGATCCGCCGAAGGCGACGCGGATCGGGACGCGGACCGTGAAGCGGAAGGTGACGCGGACCGTGAAGCGGACCGTGAAGTTGATCGCATACGGGCGGTAGCGGTTGCGGGCAGGGGCGGTGCGCATGGTCGGATGAGACGATGCGTACCCCCCACCGCATAACAACGCATCCCTGTCCGAACCCGTACGAAGAACTGGGCGCCCTCGATGACGTAGGGCCGTTGGAGGAGTTCCTCCGCGAGGACCGGCCGCCGGACGAGCCGTCGCGCGAGCCGACGGAAGAACCGGACGACGGCTGGTCCCCGCCCAACCACCGCCGCGGCGGCAGGCGCCGCCGCAAACGCCTCGCCGGACTTCCGTTCGCGGTGAAGGCGACCGCGTTCGTCCTGTCCCTCGCCGCGTTCCTCGCTCTCGCCGATCGCTGGGCGCTGCTGTACGCCGAACACCGGGCGGCGGACCGGGTCAAGGACCAGCTGCGTCTGACCGCCGCGCCCGAGGTCGAGATCGGGGGCTTCCCCTTCCTCACTCAGCTCGCCCGCGGCCGGCTGGACTCCGTGAAGGTGACCGTGCCCGACGTGGCCGCCGACCGGGTCTCCCTGGCGAAGGTGTCGGCCACGGCGACGGACGTACGGCTCGACGGCGACGGCCCTACCAGCGTGCGCGGCGCCCGTATCCCCCGGCTGCACGGTGAGGTGCTGCTCTCCTTCGACGACCTGAACCGTGAACTGGGCGCGTCGCAGGTGACGTTCACCGGACACGGCCGCGACCGGGTGCGGGCGCGCGGCACACTGCCCGTCGCCGGACACGATCTGTCGCTCAGGGCCGACGCGCGCATCCGGCGTGACGGCGCCCGCGGCATCTCCACCCGCATCGGCGGAATGCGCCTGGACATCGGCGACTTGGCGACCTACCGCCCCGGCGTGCGCGCCTCGGAAGGCCTCCACCTCACCCGGCCCACGGCCGCCCGGCTCGGAGAGGAGACCGCGAAGGCGCGGGCCCTCCTCTCCGTCCCGTCGATCGTCCGCAGGCTCGGCGTGCCCGACGCGGCGGTGCGCGAGGCGCTGCGCGACGACACGAAGCTCAAGTCCCTGACGGGAGCGCCCGCCTTCGTCCACCGGGCGATGCGGCTGAACCTTCTCGACGTGGCGGTGGCCCACCCGGAGCTCCTTCGGCGGCTGGGCTTCGACCCGACCCTGCTCAAGGACCTGACCCGTCTCACCCGCCCCGTTCTCGCCGACCGGCTCTCGCTGGGATTCCGGCTGCCGCGTCCGGCGGACGGTGCGGTCCGGCTGCGGGACGTACGGGTGGAGCGGGACGGGATACGGGTCGAGGTGTCGGGCGCGGACCTGCGGCTCGGGCGCTGACCGGGAGCTCATGAATTCAATGACCCTGGCAATTACCTCGGTAAATTCCAGGTGAGTTCGGTAATAAAGTCTGTGTGAGTTCCGGATCTGTTCCGGGGTTCGACTGAGAATTCATTTCAGTCGCAATTCATCGAGGTCTCAGCCGGTTCGGTCATTTCCGGGTTCGAGGTCCCGTAGTGTTTTCCATGTCGAAAGCGAACAGCGCGAACGGCAAAGGGAATTCACCCGCACGGAAGAAGGAGAACCCATGAGCTTCCACAAGATCGTCCCGGTCAAGAAGCAGCACAAGGACGCTCCCAAGCGGGCCGCCAAGCCGGCGCCGAAGCCCGCCGCCAAGAAGGCCGCCGCTCCGAAGCGGCGCCCGGTGGGCCGTCAGGGCCGCTGACAGCCACCACGAGGCGGGGCACCGGATTGGTCCGGTGCCCCGCCTCGGCCATGTCCGAAGGGAGTTGAATCCGTATGCGGGAAATCAAGGAGGCATTCGCGCGCTTCTGGCCGCTGACACGCGGAGACCGTAAATGGCTGGTGCTGATCATCGGCTGCGTGATCGCGGCGGCACTCGCCGAGACCGCCTCGATCCTGCTCTTCGCGGAACTCACCGACCACGCCTTGCAGGCGGGGTCGCTGTCCGCGTTCTGGGGACCCGCCGGGGCCTGGCTCGGCGTCGCCGTACTCGGCGCGCTCGTCGGATTTCTCGGCAACTCGCTCGCCGTGTGGACCGCGGAGAGATTCGTCCTGAGGCTGCGGGCGGGCGTCTTCCGGCACGTCCAGGATCTGCCGCCGCACTTCTTCCAGAAGCATCGCCGGGGCGACCTGGTCGAGCGGCTCACCGGAGATGTCGAGGCCATCGAGCAGATGGTCGTCTCGGGTGTGGTCGGCACGGTCTCCGCGGCCTTCTCCGCCGTCTTCTACGCCGCCGCGGCCCTCTGGCTGCGCTGGGACCTCGCCCTCGTCACCTTCGTCCTCGCCCCGCTCTTCCTCGTCGCGGCCCGCCGGTTCTCCGGGCGGATCAGGACCGCCGCCCAGGAGGAACGAGCCGCCGACGGCGCGATCACCTCCGTCGTCGAGGAGTCGCTCGCCAACGTGGTGCTGACGCAGGCGTACAACCGGCGCGGCGCCGAGGAGAAGCGGCTCGACCGCGAGGCACGTGCCTGGATGCGGGCGTCCGTGCGCGGGGCACGGGCGAGCGAGATGTACGAGCAGTTCGTCGAGGTCGTCGAGACGTTCTGCGTGCTCGCCGTGATCGGGTTCGGTGCCTGGGAGATCTCCCAGGGGCGCATGTCGCTCGGGCAGCTGCTCGCCTTCGCGGCCTTCCTCGGGTACCTGTATCCGCCGATCCGCGATCTGGGGCAGCTCGGGCTCACCCTCACCGCCGCGACCGCGGGCGCCGAGCGGCTCCAGGAGATCCTGGACGCGCGACCGGCGGTCACGGACCCCGCCGAACCCGTCCCCGCCTGGCCCGTGCGCGGCTGGGTCGCCTTCCACGGCACGTCGTTCCGCTACCCGGGCGCCGGGCGCGACTCCCTGCACGGGGTGACCTTCACGGCGGGACCCGGTGAACTGGTCCTCGTCACTGGCCCGAGCGGCGCCGGGAAATCGACGCTGTCCAAGCTGCTGACCCGCTTCTACGACCCCACGGCGGGCGTCATCAGCCTGGACGGCGTGCCGCTGACCGACGTGTCCCTGCCGTTCCTGCGCGAGAGCGTGGCGCTGCTGCCCCAGGAGACGCTGATCCTGCGCGGCACCGTCCGCGAGAACATCGCCTGCGGACGACCGGGAGCCTCTCCCGCCGACATCGAACGCGCCGCCGTCGACGCCGTCGCGCACGAGTTCATCAGTGCCCTGCCCGAGGGGTACGACACCGAGATCGCACCCGGCACGGCCACGCTCTCCGGCGGCCAGCTCCAGCGCATCGCCATCGCCCGCGCCATGCTGCGCGGCGCACCCGTCCTGGTCCTCGACGAGCCCACGGCCGGGCTGGACTCGGTGGCCGCGCGCCGGGTGGTGCAGCCGTTGCGCCGGCTGATGAAGGGCCGTACGACCATCATGATCACGCACGATCTGTCACTGGCGCCCGACGCCGACCGGATCCTGGTCGTGGACGGCGGACGCCTGGTGGAGGCCGGCACCCATGACGAACTGATGGCACACGACGGGATGTACGCCCGCCTGGCGACACCCGGGTCGACACAGACACAGACACCGGCACCGACACAGACACCGGCACCGGCCTCGACCTCCGTACCGGCCTCGACCCTGGCCTGACACGGGAGCCGAACGGGCCCCGTGAGACGAACGAGCCCCCACCCGAATCCGGGTGGGGGCTCGTTCGTCGGGAGCGGCCGCTACGGCTACGGCATTCCGGGCGGAGCCGTCGGAGCCCCCGGAAGCCGTACGATCGCGATCGTGCCGACACCGTCCGCGGGGCGCAGCGACACCTCGCCGCCGGACTGCTGGACGGTGCGGGCCACGATGGACAGGCCGAGGCCCGAGCCGGGGAGGGCCCGCGCGTCGGGGGAACGCCAGAAGCGGTCGAAGACGTGCGGGAGTTCGTCGGTGGGGATGCCGGGCCCGTGGTCGCGCACGGTCAGCTCGCCGTCCTTCAGACGGACGTCGATCGTGCCGCCCCCGGGGCTGAACTTCACCGCGTTGTCCAGGATGTTCACGATCGCCCGTTCCAGCGCGGAGGGCTCCGCCCGGACGTACCAGGGTTCCAGATCGGCCGTGATCGTCAGTTCCGGTCCGCGCAGCCGGGCCCTGCGCAGGGCCGCTTCCACGGTGTCCTGGAGCGCCACGACCTCCACGCGGTCGGCCGGGTGTCCCGCGTCCGAACGTGACAACGTCTGAAGGTCGCCGATCAGCGCAGCCAGCTCGGTCATCTGCGCGGTCACCGAGGTGAGCAGCGCCTTGCGGTCCGCCGGGGGGATCGGGCGGCCGATCTCCTCGCTGCGGGTGAGGAGTTCGATGTTCGTCCGCAGGGAGGTGAGCGGCGTCCGCAGTTCGTGTCCGGCGTCGGCGATGAGCTGCTGCTGCACCTCGCGCGAGGTCGCGAGGGAGGCGGTCATCGAGTTGAAGGAACGGGAGAGCCGGGCGATCTCGTCGTCGCTCTCCTCGTCCACGGGGATGCGGATGGTGAGGTCCTCGGTCCGGGCGACGTGCTCGACGGCCTCGGTCAGCTCGTCGACGGGACGGAGCCCGGCGCGGGCGACCCAGAGGCCCACGGCTCCGGCGCCGACCACTCCGATGCCGGAGACGAGCAGCAGGACCAGCGCCAGATCGTTGAGCGTGGACTGGGTGCTCTTCAGAGAGACGGCGATCATGAGACCCACGTTGGGGCCGGGCCGTCCGTCGGCCGCGGTGGCCAGCGGCTGAAGCATCACGCGCACCGCGTTGCCGTCCTCGTCGGTGCCGTCGCGGAAGTAGGACTTGTCGAGGTCGCCGCTCTTGATCGCGGTCTTGTCGGACTGGGTGACCTTGACCTTGCCGACGGAGTTGTCGAGAACGCAGGCCGTTCCGTCTTCCTTGACCACTTGGACGTAGTTGTTCCGGAAGGGGGGAACAGCGGTGTCCGGGGTCGCGGTGCAGTAGTTGAGGGCGCTGACGATCGCGGGGTTCGGGGCCCTCATACCCCGCTGCAGATCTTTGTCGACCTGCTCGTACAGCTTCCCCTGCACGATGAACCAGCAGGTGACCGAGACGGTCGCCACCCCGAACGCCACGGCCGCGGCAACGAGAAGCGACAGCCGGGCCCGGATGGGCAGGGACCGGAACCGGCGCAGTACCTTTCTCACTCCGCGCCACCGGACCGCAGCACATACCCCACGCCCCGGACCGTGTGGACGAGGCGCGGCTCGCCGCCCGCCTCCGTCTTGCGGCGCAGATACATGACGTACACGTCGAGCGAGTTCGACGACGGCTCGAAGTCGAAGCCCCAGACGGCCTTCAGGATCTGCTCGCGGGTGAGGACCTGGCGCGGGTGGGCCAGGAACATCTCCAGCAGGGTGAACTCGGTGCGGGTGAGCTCCACCGGGCGCCCCGCACGGGTGACCTCGCGCGTCGACAGGTCCATGCGCAGGTCGCCGAAGGCCAGCGCGTCGTCCTCGACGACGGCACCCGTCGACGCCGCGTACGAGCTGCGCCGCAGCAACGCCCGGATGCGGGCGAAGAGTTCGTCGAGCTCGAAGGGCTTGACGAGGTAGTCGTCCGCCCCGGCGTCCAGCCCCGTGACCCGGTCACCGACCGTGTCACGGGCCGTCAGCATGAGGATCGGCGTGGTCGTGCCCGCGCCGCGCATCCGGCGGGCCGCCGTGAGACCGTCCATGCGGGGCATCTGGATGTCGAGGACGACCAGGTCGGGCTGGTAGGCCGTCGCCTTCTCCAGGGCGTCCGCGCCGTCGACCGCGACCTCGGTGTCGTACCCCTCGAAGGCGAGGCTGCGCTTGAGTGCGTCGCGCACGGCCGGCTCGTCGTCGACGATCAGGATGCGCTGGGTGTCACGGTCGCCTTCGGCGGAGCTCATGGGTGTGGGTTCCTCGAGTGGGATGGGTCGTGATCGGGTGCTTTCAGCCTCGCACGTTCCTGGCTGTCCCGGAATGGATCAGCTTCGTACGGTACGGCGGTGGGCGGAGGGCCGGTGCGCGGCGGGCCGGGAGACGGCGGGGACCAGTTCCGGGGCCCGCCGCGCGGGTGCGTGCAGCTCGCGGGCGACCGCGAGGGCGAGGCGGAGTCCGGCCGGGTCGCCATCGCTGTCCGAGGCGGTGTGCGCGACGTTCTGGATCATCATGGCGACCTCCGGGGTCAGCTGTCGGAACCGCCGGCCCGCAGTGTGGCCAGGTCGGACTTGACGGTGTTGATCGGGATGGCGAAGCCGAGGCCGACGCTGCCCGCGCTCGACGAGGACGACGAGGAGTCCGAAGCGGCCGAGTACATCGCGGAGTTGATGCCGACGATGTTGCCGTTCATGTCGATCAGGGCGCCGCCGGAGTTGCCCGGGTTGAGCGAGGCGTCGGTCTGCAGGGCCTTGTACGTCGTCGTGGAGGAACCGGTGTCACCGTTGAACTCCCGGCCGCCGAACTCGAACGGCCACTGGCCGCTGCCGCCGTCCTGCTGTTGCTGCCGGCCCTGGCTCTCGTCGGTGGAGACGGTGACGTCCCGGTCGAGTGCGGAGACGATTCCGCTGGTGACGGTGCCGGTCAGGCCCTCGGGGGAGCCGATCGCGACGACCTGGTCACCGACCTGGACGCCGTCGGAGTCGCCGAGTGTCGCGGTCTTGAGCCCGGACGGCGCGCTCTCGAGCTTGATCAGCGCGAGGTCCTTCTTGCTGTCGGTGCCGAGGACCTTCGCGGTGTACGACTTTCCGTTGTTCAGCTGCACCTTGATCTCGGAGGCTCCCGAGATGACGTGGTTGTTGGTGATGATCTCGCCGCCGGTCGTGATGATCACGCCCGAGCCGGTGGACGAGCCCGCGTTCGAGGTCGCGCTGATCTCGACGATGCTCGGGCTGACCGCCTTCGCGACGCCGGAGACCGTGCCCTTCTGGCTGGTCGGCACCACGCTGGTGCTGGTGCTGCTGGAGGCGACGGTGTCGTTGCCGGTCAGCTCCTGGAAGCCGTACGCGGTGCCGCCGCCGATCGCCGCCGCGACGATCGCGACGGCGGCGAGCAGGGCGAACGGGCCCTTGGCGCGCCGCTTGGCGGGGGCGGGGCCGGCGGGCTCCTGCCCGCCGGGAACCGTGGAGAACACCGCGGTGGAGCCGGCGGCCTCGGGCTCGGGGTGGCCGGCGTACGGGCCGGCGCCGTGGCCGCCGTTCCCGCCGCCACCGTGACCGGAGCCCGGCCACACGGTGGTGCCCGGTTCGACGTGGACCGGCGTGACCGGGGCGTACGCCGGCGGGGGAGGCCACTCGGGGTTCACGGGGGTGGAGGGGTGCGACTGCTGCTGGGGGTACGCGGACCCGTGGTCGTCGCCCTGGGGGTACTCGCCGCTGCGGCGGAAGCTCTCGGTCATGAAAAAAGACTGTCCCCCGATCATGAGAGCTCCCTGAGTGGCCCCTGAGAAGCCCGACAGAACCTCGTATGCCCGATATAAAGGCGCTTCCTGTGAGCTCCCGGTGGGTGCTCGCGACCCGCTACCGGTGGAGCTCGCGGCCCGCTCCCGGTGTGCTCGCGACCCTTCCCGGCGCCTTCGGGACGGGCTCGGCGAACAGTGGGTTGCACCCGGGTGATGTCACGGAAGGCCGGGGGCGAACACTTGCCCGACCGCTGTGAAGGCCGTGTGTTCAGGGGCGGGTGGTGCCTACGATCTCCGGGCCGGAGGGGGGCTCCGCGGTTACGCCCGATGTCGATGCAAGCGATTGCCGTCGTCGATCGGGCCGGTGCGTCGTATGCCCTTCCCGGGCCTCTGACGAAGACAGCTCACGCACCCATCCCAGGAGTCCTGAGTGATACCTGCCCTGCGCGCCCGCTGGAGACGCTCCGCCACGGCGTTGCCGGCGGCCGCTGTCGCGCTGGCGCTGACCTGCGCCGGCGCCCTCGCGGCACAGCCCGCCACCGCGGCCGACAACCCGGCCGGACTGCCCGACGCGAGCGTCGCCCGGTCCGCGGCGGCGCCCGCGCCGACCGCCTCCGACAAGGAGCTGCGCCACCGTGTCGTCGAGGCCGCCAAGACCCAGGCGACCCCCGACACCGCGCCCAAGAAGACGCATTTCATCATCGGCGGCAGCGAGACGACGATCTCCTCCGCGCCGTGGATGGTCCAGCTCTCCTACTACGACAGCACGGCCGGGGCCGGCTACTTCTGCGGCGGCACCCTCGTCGCCCCGAACAAGGTCCTGACGGCCGCGCACTGCGTCGCCGGCCTGGACTGGGTGGACAACGGCGCCGTCGTCGCCGGTGCCACCGGTCTGCTGGACGACACCAACGGCACCGTCGCGGGCGTCTACCGCCAGTGGAACCACCCGCACTACAACGAGACGACCATCCAGAACGACATCGCGGTCCTCACGCTGGACCGCCCGCTGGAACAGCAGTGGACGAAGCTGGTGGCCGCGGGCGACAGCGCCTCGTACAAGACCGGCAACTCCGCCACCGTCTACGGCTGGGGCCTGACCTCCGGCGCCGAGGACGCCGACCTGTCGGCGAACCTGCGCAAGGTCACCCTGCCGCTGGTCGCCGACTCCACCTGCGACACCGCGATGCGGTCGGTCCTCGGTGAGGACGACTTCGTCGAGGGCTCGATGTTCTGTGCGGGCACCCCGGCGACCGGCACCGACGAGGGCACCAAGAGCCCGTGCAACGGCGACTCCGGCGGTCCGGTGATCGTCGGCGGCAAGGTCGTCGGCATCGTCTCGTGGGGTGTCTCCGGCTGCACCGCGAAGGGCGCCTACCCGGTGTTCACCAAGGTGTCCTCGTACACGTGGGCCGCCCAGCCCCGCATCGACGACACGGACCTGACCTTCGACGGCCGCGCCGACCTGCTGGAGCGCACACCCTCGGGCGGTCTGTTCGAGCAGGACAGCAAGGGCACCTCGCTGGCCGCCCGCGCCTACCAGGGCAACGGCTGGCAGAACGCCACCTGGGTGATGCAGGCCGACCTGGACCGGGACTTCTTCCAGGACCTGATCGTCCGCGACAAGGGGGACGGCAAGCTGTACCGCAGCTACCTGAACCACGGCTCGGGCGAGTTCGAGTGGATGCCGATCAGCTCGGTGTGGGGCGGCTACAAGTCCTACGCCATCCCCGGCGACCTGACCGGTGACTCCCGCCCCGACCTGGTCGCGGTGGACGCCGACGGCTCGGTCTACCTCTACCCGGGCAAGGGCACCGGCCAGTTCTACGGCCGCGTCAAGGTCGTCGACAAGGCGTGGAAGAACGTCAAGATCTTCGGCCGCGGCGACCTGTCCGGCGACGGCCGTGCCGACCTGCTGGTCCGCAACAGCTCCGGCGTCCTGTACCTCTACCGGGGTACGCAGGTCGAGAAGACCCCGTTCGCCGCGCGCATCCAGGCTCGTACGGGCTGGAACTTCACGTCGTACGTGGCCAACGGGGACATGACCGGCGACGGTATCGCCGACGTCCTCACCCGCGACTCGGGCGGCACGCTCTGGCTCTACCCCGGCACCAACAAGGCTTCCAGCAGCCTCTTCGGCACCCGGAAGAGTCTCGGCACCGGCTTCAACCAGTACAACCTGCTGTTCTAGCTCCTGCCTCTCCCGCCCCTCCCGCTCTTCCTTCCTTCGGAAAGCAGAGATCCCCGCGCCCCGTCAGGGGCGCGGGGATCTCCGCTTTCGTATGCGTGGTGCGTGGCGCGTGGCGCGTGTGGCCTCGTCGGCCCGCGGGGCCTACGCGCAGCCGCAGGACTGGCGTACCACCAGCCGCGAGGGGAACAGCTTCAGCCGCTCGCGCCGGGAGCCGGCCACCCGCAGCCCGTCGTCCAGGACGAGGTCCACGGCCGCGCGGGCCATCGCGGAGCGGTCCGATGCGATCGTTGTCAGAGGGGGGTCGGTCAGGGCCGCTTCCTTGACGTCGTCGAACCCTGCGACGGCCAGCTGCCCCGGCACGTCGATGCGCAGTTCGCGCGCGGCGCGCAGGACACCGATCGCCTGGTCGTCCGTGGAGCAGAAGATGGCCGGCGGCCGGTGCGGCCCGGCGAGCAGTTCCAGGCCGACCTTGTAGGCGTCGTACCGGTTGTACGGGGCCTCGAAGAGGCGTCCCTCGGTCGGTTTGCCGGCTTCCTGCATGGCGCGCCGCCAGCCCTCGACGTGGTCGGAGACGGGGTCGCCGACGGCGGGCGTCTCGGCCGTACCGCCGAGACAGGCCACGTACTCGTACCCGTGCTCCAGAAGGTGCCGGGTGGCGAGCTGGGCGCCCCCTATGTCGTCGGTGACGACGGCGACGTCGTCGATCGCCTCGGGGCGCTCGTGGAGGAGCACCACGCGCGCGTCCCACGCGTCGATCTCGGCGGCCGCGTGGTCGTTCAGCGCGTGGCTGACGAGGATCAGTCCGGAGACCCGCATGCCGAGGAAGGCGCGCAGATAGTGGACCTCGCGCTCGGCGATGTAGTCGGAGTTGCCGACCAGGACCATTTTCCCGCGCTCGGCGGCGGCCTGTTCGACGGCGTGCGCCATCTCCCCGAAGAAGGGCTGGCGCGCGTCCGGCACGATCAGTCCTATGAGCTCCGTCTTCCGCGAGGCCATGGCCTGGGCGACCCGGTCGGGCCGGTACCCCAGCTCCTTGATCGCGGCGAGAACGCGCTCGCGCGTGGCCGGGGCGACCGGCCGGGGTCCGTTGTTGATGACATAGCTGACGACGGCGGTGGACGTACCCGCCAGTCGCGCTACATCATCCCTAGTCACCTTGGCCACGCGCGGAGTCTACGCGGATGGACCTACCTCTGGGCAGGGCGTACGGAGGCTTCCTGCGGCTCCGCCGGGGCCTGTGCCGGGGTGGCGGCGTCCAGGTGCGCCGTCTCGTCCACATCATCCGGCTTTGGCTGGGCCGCCTTGGCCTTCGCCTCGTCCGCGGCGCGGTCCACTTTCTCGGGGGTAACGAATCGATAACCGACGTTCCGGACGGTCCCGATCAGCGACTCGTGCTCGGGCCCGAGCTTCGCGCGCAGTCGTCGTACGTGGACGTCGACCGTCCGCGTACCGCCGAAGTAGTCGTAGCCCCAGACCTCCTGCAGCAGCTGGGCGCGGGTGAAGACCCGGCCCGGGTGCTGCGCGAGGTACTTCAGGAGCTCGAACTCCTTGAAGGTCAGGTCGAGGACCCGGCCCTTGAGCTTGGCGCTGTACGTCGCCTCGTCCACGGAGAGGTCGCCGTTGCGGATCTCCATCGGGGAGTCGTCGTTGACGATCTGCTGGCGGCCCATCGCGAGCCGCAGGCGCGCCTCGACCTCGGCCGGACCGGCGGTGTCGAGAAGTACGTCGTCGATGCCCCAGTCGGCGGTGACGGCCGCGAGGCCGCCCTCCGTCACGACGAGGATGAGCGGACAGCCGGGGCCCGTGGAACGCAGCAGCTGGCACAGGCTGCGGACCTGCGGGAGATCACGTCGTCCGTCGATCAGGATGACGTCGGCACCCGGGGTGTCGACGAGAGCTGGGCCCTCCGCCGGAGCCACGCGCACGTTGTGCAGCAGCAGGCCGAGAGCGGGAAGCACCTCCGTCGACGGCTGAAGGGCATTGGTCAGGAGCAAGAGAGAACTCATCGCGCCTCACCCACTTGGGTCGTACTGCCTTCGTGCACGGTTCGCTCGCCCATAACGTCTGGTTCCTCCTCGGTCCCTGCGAGGACGTTTGCGGCACTGCTCTGTACGTGCGGTTCCCGCGCCCCTGGGATCCGCTGCACGTCCGGAGCCCCGTACACCTGCGGTTTCCCGCTTCGTATACAACGCTTCCGAAAGCACAAAAGGACCCGGGGGCTACTCTGCCCGAGTCCTCATGCCCAGCAGAATAGCCCACATGAGCTCAGGTCCGGCAGGTCAAGTGACGCGATCTTTCAATAGTCCACGCCTTGAGACAGCGTCGCGCGTCCCTTCGCGGAGGTTTCTGCGCACGGTCGACGGGGTGACGATCGATGCCGCCTACGACCCCGGAACGGGTTCTTCAGGTGACCTTGCGTTCATCGTCGCGCACGGATTCACCGGAGATCTGGACCGCCCGCACGTGCGCCGGGCGGCCGGCGTCCTGGGCCGCCGTGCGGCGGTGGTCACCTTTTCCTTCCGTGGTCACGGCGGATCGGGCGGCCGTTCCACGGTCGGCGACCGCGAGATCCACGATCTGGCGGCCGCGGTCGCCTGGGCGCGTGAACTCGGGCACACCCGGATCGTGACGGTCGGCTTCTCGATGGGCGGCTCGGTGGTGCTGCGGCACGCGGCGCTGTACGGGGGAGAGGGCCCGGAGCACGGTCGTGAGCCGGTGCCCGGCCGGGAGCACGAGGGGCGCACGGAGGCGCGACCGGACGCGGTGGTTTCGGTGAGCGCACCGGCCCGCTGGTACTACCGGGGCACGGCCCCTATGCGGCGGGTGCACTGGCTGGTAACCCGCCCGGCGGGCCGGGTCGTGGGCCGTCTCGGCCTCGGGACCCGTATCCACCACCGCGACTGGGACCCGGTGCCGGCGTCCCCGGTCGAGTGCGTTCCGCGCATCGCGCCGACCCCGCTCCTCATCGTCCACGGCGACCGGGACGGCTACTTCCCGGTGGACCACCCCCGGATGCTGGCCGAGGCCTCCGGCGGCCACGCCGACCTGTGGCTGGAGCACGGCATGGGGCACGCCGAGAACGCCGCCGCGGACGACCTGCTCGCCCGTATCGGTGACTGGGCTCTCGCACACGCGGGCTAGCCTGACGGGGTTCACGCGGACACGCGCGCGGACGACCACAGACACCGGATCGCTGATTGAGGGACGAGATGGCAAAGGGCACGGTGCGTTACTGGGCCGCCGCCAAGGCCGCGGCAGGCGTCGCCGAGGAGCCGTACGAGGCGGGCACGCTCGCCGAGGCACTCGACGCTGCCCGCGAACGACACCCCGGCGAACTCGTCCGCGTCCTGCGGCGATGCTCGTTCCTCATCGACGGTGATCCCGTGGGTACCCGAGGGCATGAGACGGTACGGCTGGCCGAGGGCGGCACGGTCGAGGTGCTCCCGCCGTTCGCAGGAGGGTGAGCGAGACGATGAGCAACCAGCCGTACGAGGGTCAGTACGAGGGGTACGACCCGTATCAGCAGCAGCAGCAGCCGCAGCAGCAACAGCCGCAGCGGCAGTCCCAGCGGCAACAGCCCCAGCAGCAGCCCGAGTGGCAGCAGCACACCCAGCAGTGGGAGGGGCAGACCTGGGAGACGCAGGCGCAGACTCCGGTCTCCGCGGCGGACACCGCGTATCTGCCCCCGCAGGGCTACCAGTCCTACGGCGAGCCCCAGGGGTACGGCGGCGCCGTGGGAGACCCCCTGCCGCCCGAGGCCCCGGAGCAGCCCTGGACCCCTGAGCACGCGCAGGCCGCCCCCGGGGCACCCGGCACCGACGGCCGGGCCGACCCCTCCCGTCCCGGCGCGACGCTCCGCGAGAGCGCGAGCGAGGCCGGCGGGGGGTACGGCCCCGCGACCGTCACGGGCAACGCCCGGATCACCGACGCCCAGCGCGCCCGCGCCGAGGGACGGTCGCCGATCATCGAGCCCGGGATGCAGCCTGCCGCGCTGACGGCGGTGCTCGCGCTGCTGCTCTCCGGGGCGGCGGCGATCGGGGAGTACGCGCTCGTCGTCCCGCTCGTCCTGCTCCAGGCCGTCACCGCGGCGGGTTGGTTCCGGCTGAACGGGATGTGGCCCGCCCGGCAGGGCATCGCGCTGGCGTTCGCCGGTGCGCTGACCGCGGACGTCGCGCTGCTCGCCGCGGGCCGGGAGAACGCGCCGGCCGCGATCCTCGGCACCCTCGGTGTCTGGGTGCTGCTGACCCTCGTGCTGCAACTGCGCAGCCACGCCGACCCGGACACCCGGATGTACGGCCTGATGGCGACCGTCGTCTCCGCGGCACTGTCGATCATCGCGACCGGGCATCTGGCGGCCGAGCCGGACGCCGTGACGGTGGGCGCCGCCGCGGTCGCCGTGGCGATCCTGGCCCGCGCGCTGCCGCTGCCCACGGCCGCCTCCGTGGTCGTCGCGCTGCTGGCCGCCGCGGGCGCCGGCATCGCGGTCGGCGGAATGACGGACCTGGGCACGCAGGGCGCCTTCCTGGGCCTCGGCGCGGGTGTGTGCGCGCTGATCGGGCACCGGGTGGCGAGCTACGACTACCCGTCCCGCTTCGTCCACTTCACCGCGGGTGTGGCGCTGCCGCTGGCCGCCGCCGCTCCGGCGGTCTACCTGCTGGGCCGCGCGCTGGGCTGATCGGCCGTTCCGGCCGTTCGGATCCGGTCGTCCGGCCGCGCCGAATCGTCACAGCTGATCGACAAGCACCATGAAGGGCCCCCGTTCCGGGGGCCCTTCGGGGTTAGGCTCACGCTCGGCGGCCACTCGGCTGTCCGGACGGGGCCGTCAAAGGTGGGGGAACACCGAGCATGCGCGCACTGCGAATAACCCTGATTCTCTTCGTCATTCTCGGCGGTCTGTTCGTGCTGGCCGACCGGGTGGCGGTCGGGTTCGCGGAGGACGAGGCGGCGGACCGGATCAGGACCACCGAGGGCCTCGCGGCCACCCCCGACGTGTCCATCGGGGGCTTCCCCTTCCTCACCCAGGTCGTCGGCGGCGAGCTCGACGACGTGACGATCGGCATCAAGAACTACGAGGCGTCGACGGGCGGCACGGACTCCGCCGCCGGCACGATCCGCATCGACGACCTCAACGCCGAGATGCACGGCGTCGCCTTCAGCGGCGACTACAGCTCCGCCACCGCCAACAGCGCCACGGGCACCGCGTCGATCACGTACGCCGAGTTGCTCAAGGCCGCGAAGTCCGAGCCCGTGGACGTCGGGTTCGGCATCAAGACCCAGGTCACCGGCCTCTCCTACGGCGGTGACGGCAAGGTCAAGGTCGCCGTCGCGGTGACGATCCCCGGCGCCAAGTCGTCCCGGACGCTCTCGGTGCTCAGCTCCGTCGCGGTCTCCGGCGACACGGTGAAGGTGCACGCCGACTCCCTGCCCAAGCTGGGCGTCCAGCTCGCCGAGGGCAAGATCCGCTCGATCACCGACTTCCAGCAGAAGATCGACGAACTGCCCGGCGGCATCAAGCTCGACAAGGTCGAGGCGGCCCCGGGCGGCGTCGAGATCTCGGTGAAGGGTTCGGACGTCCGGCTGGTCGGGTAGAAGGCCCTACCGGACGGGCCGGGTGGCAGGCTCCACCGGGCCGGCCCGGTCGTCGGTCCTGCCGTCGGTCCCGCCGGATTCCCCTGGCAGATGGCCCTGCCGGGGCTGATCCCGCAGATCGCCCGGCCTCACCGGGCGGCTCCGGTGGAAGTCCCTTCGGAGGGCGGCTGTCCGAAAGGCGAGACGGCCCCGTCCGTACCGCAGATGCGCTGTCGATGTGGCGACCGATACAGGCCCCCGGAACCCGTGCGGGCCGGGCCCCGACAGTGCACGCGTACCACTATTCGGACGATCGCGTCTCAATATACGACACACCGGTGACATGCCCGCCTGTCCGTCCCTACGATCGGACCCATGAAGCGACAGGCGGATCTCACGAAGCGGCGGGCAGTAGACCTGTGCCGCGTCGCCGCCATGCTCTGTCGCACCTTCTGAGCGGAAGCTTTCCGTCTTCCGCGAGCCGGGCCCTTGGACCTCTCTCGTCAGGGCCACCATTGCGCCGCGCAGCCCTCACCGGCCCGCATGACCGCGCACCCTCTCCATCGCACCACCCCGCCGCAACTGCCCCGGAGGAGAACGAGCATGAGCCGCAGCGACGTCCTGGTAGACGCCGACTGGGTCCAGGATCACCTGGACGACCCGAACGTGGCCGTCGTCGAGGTCGACGAGGACACGTCGGCGTACGAGAAGAACCACATCAAGAACGCCATCCGGATCGACTGGACCAAGGACCTCCAGGACCCGGTCCGCCGTGACTTCATCGACCAGGAGGGCTTCGAGGAGCTCCTCTCGTCGAAGGGCATCGGCAACGACACGCTGGTCGTCCTCTACGGCGGCAACAACAACTGGTTCGCGTCCTACGCCTACTGGTACTTCAAGCTCTACGGCCACGAGAACGTGAAGCTGCTCGACGGCGGTCGTAAGAAGTGGGAGCTCGACTCCCGCGACCTGGTCGACGGTTCGCAGATCCCCGAGCGCGCCGCCACCGCCTACAAGGCCAAGGCCCAGAACACCTCGATCCGCGCCTTCCGTGACGACGTCGTCGCCGCGATCGGTTCGCAGAACCTGGTCGACGTCCGTTCGCCCGACGAGTTCAGCGGCAAGCTGCTCGCGCCGGCGCACCTGCCGCAGGAGCAGTCGCAGCGTCCGGGCCACGTCCCGAGCGCCCGCAACATCCCGTGGTCGAAGAACGCCAACGACGACGGCACCTTCAAGTCGGACGACGAGCTCAAGGAGCTCTACGCCGCCGAGCAGGTCGACCTCGCCAAGGACACGATCGCGTACTGCCGCATCGGTGAGCGTTCCGCGCTCACCTGGTTCGTGCTGCACGAGCTGCTCGGTGTGCAGAACGTCAAGAACTACGACGGCTCCTGGACCGAGTACGGCTCCCTCGTCGGCGTGCCGATCGAGCTCGGCGCCAACAAGTAACCCTCAAGGCCTGAAGGACGGAATCGAAATATGTGTGGAGCGAAGGCCGGCGGCCCCGACGCCTCGACGATCAAGCCCGGTGAGACGACGATCCAGGGTCAGGTGACCCGCGACGGCGAGCCGGTGACGGGCTACGTCCGTCTCCTGGACTCGACCGGCGAGTTCACCGCGGAGGTCCCCACCTCCGCGACGGGCCAGTTCCGCTTCTACGCGGCCGAGGGCACGTGGACCGTCCGGGCCCTGGTCCCGGGTGGCACCGCCGACCGCACGGTCGTCGCCCAGACGGGCGGCCTCGCCGAGGTCGCGATCGCCGTCTGAACGGCAGACCGCCGTCCGTGACGGCAGTCGACTGAACGGCCGAAGGGCCGCACCCCCGGGGGTTGGACGCTTACCGGATCGGGGTGCGGCCCTTCGGCTCGTCCTGGCTTCGCCCGCCCCGTCCCTCAGGGGTCCGCCGACGCTGCGCCGGACGGGTTGTCCGGGCCTACGCTGGTGGTATGTACGCGCGCAGGCGTCACCTGTACTTCGCCATGATGGGGACGTGCATCGGGCTGTTCGTCCTCGCCTGGAGCGTCGTACGGCTGTGGTCGGTTCCCGTGGCCGTCGGAATGTGCGTGGTGGCCATGGTGATCCCGCCGGTGGCCGCGATGGTGGCCAACCGGCGGGGGCCCGAGGACAGATGGTGGGACGACCCGTCCGGCGACGCCAAGTCCGACGAGTGGTGGGACGAGCTGGACGGCAAGAAACGGCGGCAGCAGTGAGCCGGCGGCAGCGGTGAATCGGCGGCAGCGGTAGGAGCGGAAAAGCGTCTATGTCGCGTACGAGGTTGTCCACGGTGGTGCTCGACGCGCCCGACGCCCATGAACTGGCCGACTTCTACCGGCGGCTGCTCGGATACGAGGTGCGCGCCGAGGAGCCCGACTGGGTGCTGATCGGCCCGCCGTTCGGCGGGATCGCGCTCGCCTTCGAGACCGAGCCGCTCTACACACCCCCGGTCTGGCCCGCGGGCCCGGGCGACCAGCGGATGATGCTGCACCTCGACATCGAGGTCGACGATCTGGCCGAGGAGACCGCCCACGCCGTCGGCCAGGGCGCCCGGCTCGCCGACCACCAGCCCCAGGATGACGTACGGGTGCTCTTCGACCCGGCGGGCCACCCCTTCTGCCTCTGGGTGGACACGCGCGGGAGGCGCGGACGCGGCTAGTAGAGCGCGGGCGCGGCCGGCAGAGGCGCGGGCGCGGTCGGCAGAGGCGCGGGCGCCGTGAGCCGGGGCGCGGTGCCGTCAGTAGACCAGCGCCTGTGTCCCGTCCGCCATCGCCTCCTGCACGAACACCTGCGCCCCCGCGATCCGTACGCCCTCCAGGACGTCCTTCTCCGTGATGTCGCGCCGGGCCGCGCACTGGGTGCACAGGGTGATGCGTCCGGCCGCCAGGATCGAGTCGATCAGATCGGGCAGCGGCGCCGCGTGCGGCAGCTCGAACTCCGTGGCGCGGCCCGGCAGCGCGAACCACGCGGACTCGCCGGTCAGCCACAGGGAGACCTCGACGCCACTGGCCACGGCCACCGCCGCGACGGTGAACGCCTGTGAGCAGCGCTCCGGGGCATCGGCCCCCGCCGTCACCTTGATCACGAGCTTGTTCGCCATGGCCGCCATGGTATTCCGAATCGTGATCATCGCCAGGGCAACCCCATGTATGGGTCATGGGTCTCCTGTGCGCGCGGATACGGAATCCGTGCTTCACGTTCGTGGGGGGACGTCTTGGTAGTACCCGAACGACCCGAAACACCGGAAAGACCGAGCGTGTCCGAGGGCGCGCCGATTGTCGATCCCGGTACGACACCGCGTGAGCCGGCCCGGCCCGCGCCGACCGAGGAATCTTCGGCCCCGGCCCCGGCTGCGGCATCGGCAGAGCCCACGCCGGTTGTGAAGTCCGCAGAGCCCGCGAAACCCGTGAAGTCCGAGGAACCCGTGGCCCCTGCCGAGCAGTCGGCTCCTGCGGCTCCTGCGGCTCCTGCGGCTCCTGCGGCTCCTGCGGCTCCTGCGGTGCCCGTGGCGCCCGTGGAGGCGGTGGGCTCGGCGGTGTCCGTCGAGTCCGTCCAGCCGGTCCCCGATGACGCCCCGGCCGTACCGCGTGCGCGTCGGCGCGGCCGTACGGCCCTGCTCATCGCCACGGCCGCCGTGCTCGGTCTCGTCGCCGGGACCTGCACCGGATTCCTGGTCCAGGCCGACCGCGAGCCCACCAAGCTGCCCTCGTTGTCGCAGCCGGTGGTGTCCCAGGCCAAGGGCGGAGGCCCCGAGCCGCTGTCCGCCGCCCAGGACCACCGGGTGAGGACGGACGGCGACCTGCGCAAGCTGCTGGTCAAGCGGCCGCACGGTTCCCGGGACCTCGAATACGCGGTCGGTGACGACGGCTGGATGGACCTGCCGCAGTACGCGGACGCCTACGAGAAGCCCGTCACCGCCTTCGCCGACCTCCTCGCCGAGGAGTTCCGCCGCGCGGCCGTCACCGGATGGCAGCAGGGCAGTACCTATGCCGTGGAGGTCCGCCTGGTGCAGTTCCGCCAGGAGGAGACCCTCGAAGCCGCCGACGCCTCGGAGAGCGGGCACTACTGGGCGGAGAAGGAGGCCGGCACCCGTAGCTGGCCGGTCCCCGGCACCGGTGACGGCATGGCGTACGTCCACACCCGGCCCGACAGGGAGCCGGGTTACCTCCCGGTGTACTCGGCGGAGGCGCACGCCTGGCGCGGTGACATCCACATGGAGATCTGGATCTACGACACCAAGCCGATCCCCAAGGAGAAGATCATGGATCTGGCCGAACGGCAGATGAGGCAGCTGTGAGCGAGAACCATGTCGAGACTCCCGCTGGAAGCCTCGCCGGGGTTTCCAGCGAGGCCGCCGGCGAGAACTCCACGGCCGTCTCCACCGAGAACTCCACCGAGAACTCCGGCGAGAACTCCGGCGAGAACTCCGGCGAGAACTCCGGCGAGAACTCCGGCGAGAACTCCGGCGGGGGTCCCGCCCAGAGCTTCGGTGAGCCCGCCGGTGAGCCCGCCGCGGGTGACAGCGCCGTGCCCAGGAAGCGGCTGCGCCGGGGCCGTATCGCCGCGGTCTCCGGTGCCGTCCTGCTGCTCGGTGCCGTCGTCGCCGGTGTCGGCCACACCGTCGTGACCGTGGACGAGGCCGACCGTGACCCGGGGAAGCCCACCTGGCATTTCCCGAAGGCCGTGAAGGACAAGAAGCCGAAGGCCGCCACCGGCCTGGAGGGCATGCTCCTGCCCTACGACGAGGGCTACACGCGCGGCCCGGACCTCGGTGAGTTCGGGTCCGGCACCGAACTGACCGGCCGCCAGGCCGCCGCGGTGCGCAAGGAGGCGATCAGCGGGCTGCCGCGCACCCAGCGGCGGCAGTTGGAGAAGCGGATCGACGAGCAGCACATCAAGGGCATGGTGATGCGCAGCTACCTGAGCTCCGACCCGTATGCCGTCTACAAGAAGAAGTCCTTCATCGTCAGCGTCACGCTGTCCCAGATGGAGAACCAGCGGACCGTGCGGGAGATCTCGGCGGGACAGAACAGGTTCTTCGACGGACTCGGGATCTTCCGGAAGGGCCCGAAGATCGAGGGGCACAAGGACGCCGGGTGCTTCCTGCCGCCCAAGGACAGTGACGAAAAGCTCGACGAGATGATCTGCTCCGCGTACGTGGGAGACGTGCTGGTGAGCGCGACGGTGTCCGGCGTCAAGCCGCTGGACAGCCAGGCCGTCTCCCGCTTCCTGGCCGCCCAGCTCGACCGGATCACGGACCCGGGGGAGGCCGTATGACCGAGAACCTTTCCGTGCCGCTTGATACCGAAGCGCCGACGGAAGTACAGACGGAGGCACCGACCGAAGTGCGGACGGAAGCGCCGACGGAGGCATCGACCGAAGTGCGGACGGAAGCGCCCACGGACGTACTGCCGGAAGCGCCGGTGGGCGGGCTGGACGGGCCGCCGGCCGTGTCCCCGGCCGATCCGTTCCCGGCGCAGCCCCCTGTGAAGAAGGATCGTCGTGTCCTCCGCGCCACGCTGCGCTGGACCGCGGCGGTCGTGGCGTTCGCGGCGGCCTGCACGGCCGCCACGTACGGCATCACGGAGATGAAGCGCACCGACGTCCCGGGGCTGGCCACCGCCTCCGACGGGCGGTGGGACTACCCCGAGATCCAGCTGCCGCCGCTGCCCTCGGGCAGCCCGCGCCCCTTCGACGAGGCGAACACGACCAGCGTCCACCACGCCGACCTGCGGAAGCTGCTGCTGCCCTCGCCCAAGGGCGCGACGGCCGACAAGGGCCTGCGCGGTGCGGACGGCTGGCTGCCGAGGAAGGACTTCCTGGCCGGGTACGCCTCGAAGGACGACCGCGACGACATCGGCCAGTTGCTGACCGACTACGGCCTGCGGCACATCGCCGCCCGCGGCTGGACCACCCCGGACGGCACCCACACCCGGATCTACCTGCTCCGGTTCGATACTGCCGCGGTCGTCGACGCGCTCCAGCAGGACGAGTTCACGAGCTGGGACAGCCCGAACTTCGCGCTCCGGGGCGCCGCCGACGTGCACAGCGACGAGAGCTTCCCGGACAGCACCCGGATGGACGACGTCGCCCGCTACGCGTACACGGAGGCCAAGCCGTACGGCGCCGAGCAGGTCCGGCAGGCGTACCTGGTGGCCGGAGACACCCTCGGGCTGGTGGTGCAGTCCCGCAAGGGCCGGGCGCTCGCGGTTCCCTTCCAGCAGACGGTGGTCCTGCAGAGCCAGCTCCTCGGCTGAGGCCGGACGCCCCGACAGGGTGTACCTGAAAGAGAGTGCCGGGCCCCAGCCGCGTAAGCTGGGGCCCGGCCTTGTGTACCTCCCCAGTCTCGGCTGCGCCCGGGCGGGGACCCCGTTCCGCTCATCGAGGAGCACCCCGTGGAGATCTTCTTCGAAACCCTGCTGGTCCTGGTCTGCGTCGGCGTGCTCGCCTTCGCCGGACTGGCCGTGAAGAAGCTGTACCAGGGCCAGCGCTGACCCCCATCAAGGAACTGCTCAGCTCATGATCGAGATCCCGTCGGACCTCCATAAGGACCTGGTCCCCCTTGTCTTCCTGCTCGGCGACTGGGCCGGAGTCGGTGTCCACGACTTCCCCGGCTCCGAGAAGTGCAACTTCGGGCAGGAGGTCAGCTTCACGCACGACGGGCGGGACTTCCTGGAGTACCGCTCGCACAGCTGGGTGCTCGACGCGGACGGCGAGAAGGTCCGGCCGCTGGAGTCGGAGGCCGGTTTCTGGCGTATCGACTCCGACCGCAAGGTCGAGGTCGTGATGACCCGCGACGACGGCGTCGTCGAGATCTGGTACGGCGAGCTGGCCGACAAGAAGCCGCAGATCGACCTGGTCACCGACGCCGTGGCCCGTACGGCCGCGGCCGGTCCCTACAGCGGCGGCAAGCGCCTCTACGGCTATGTGAACAGCGACCTCATGTGGGTCGGCGAGAAGCAGACCCCCGAGGTCGAGCTGCGCCCCTACATGTCCGGACACCTGAAGAAGGTCGTCACCCCGGAGGACGTCGAGCGCTGGGCCAAGGCCCTGCCCGACGACATGCCGGACGACGGGATCGCCTTCTTCAAGTAGGCCGCCGTGTAGTTCATCAGGTCGGCACCGACGGGAATGGTCCTAGACTTCCAGTGTGGTGAGCACCGACTGGAAGAGCGACCTCAGGCAGCGCGGCTACCGGCTGACGCCGCAGCGCCAGCTTGTCCTCGAAGCAGTGGACACCCTGGAGCACGCGACCCCCGACGACATCCTCGTGGAAGTGAGGAAGACGGCGTCGGGGGTCAACATTTCCACCGTGTACCGGACCCTGGAGCTTCTGGAGGAGCTCGGGCTGGTCAGCCATGCCCATCTGGGGCACGGCGCGCCGACCTACCATCTGGCCGACCGGCACCACCACATCCACCTCGTCTGCCGTGACTGCACGAACGTCATCGAGGCCGACGTCTCGGTCGCCGCCGAGTTCACCGCGAAGCTCCGGGACACCTTCGGCTTCGAGACGGACATGAAGCACTTCGCCATCTTCGGACGCTGCAAGGACTGCGCGGCCCGGAAGAAGTGATCGTGAAGAGGCGATCGTGAAGGTGCGACGTGGAGGGACGATCGGATCAGGTGATCATGCGGTCGTCGTCCCAGAAATAAAATCGGCGACCTCGCGGTCGTAGTGTGTATGTCCATGAAGAGCTCCCTCCTGTCCCTGCCCGGAGCCGTTCCCGCCGAGGGCGTGGACGAAGGCGTCGCCGCCCACTACGGCGACCTGTTCCGTGAGCAGCGTGCCCTTGCCGACGGCATCGGCTTCGTGGACCTCTCGCACCGCGGAGTCGTCACCGTCACCGGCGGCGACCGGCTGGCCTGGCTTCACCTGCTGCTCACCCAGCACGTCACCGACCTCCCGGTGGGCCGCGCCACCGAGGCGCTGATCCTCTCCGCGAACGGCCACATCGAGCACGCGCTGTACCTCGTGGACGACGGCACGACGGTGTGGATGCACACGGAACCCGACACCCAGGAGGCGCTGATCGCCTACCTGGAGTCGATGAAGTTCTTCTACCGCGTCGAAGTCGCCGACCGCACCGCCGACTTCGCGGTCGTCGAGCTCCCGGCCGGTTCGATCGCCGAGGTCCCCGAGGGCGTCGTCGTCCGCGAGACGCCGTACGGCCGTGATCTCTTCCTCCCGCGCGCGGACCTGGACGCGTACGCCGCCAAGGCCGGCCCCGCGGCCGGACTCCTCGCCCACGAGGCCCTGCGCGTCGAGCAGCACCGGCCCCGCCTCGGCTTCGAGACCGACCACCGCACCATCCCGCACGAGCTGGGCTGGATCGGCACCGCGGTGCACCTCCAGAAGGGCTGCTACCGCGGCCAGGAGACGGTCGCCCGCGTCCAGAACCTGGGCAAGCCCCCGCGCCGGCTGGTCTTCCTCCACCTCGACGGCAGCGAGGTCCATCTGCCCCCGCACGGGACCGAGCTGCGCCTCGCGTCCGAGGACCCCGACGGCCGCAAGATCGGCTTCATCACGACGTCCGTACGCCATCACGAACTGGGCCCGATCGCGCTGGCGCTCGTGAAGCGCAACGTGCCGCTGGACGCCGCGCTGATGGCGGACTCGACGGCGGCGGCACAGGAGGTCGTGGTCGAGCCGTAGGGCTCACATCTCCGGGAGGGGCCATGTCCTCGGGAGGGGCGATGCCCTCGGGAGGGATCAGTCCTCGGGAGGGCTCACATCTCCAGGAGGACGGTGAACGGGCCGTCGTTCGTCAGTGAGACCCGCATCTGGGCGCCGAAGCGGCCCGTGGCCACCGTGGCACCCAGGGCGCGGAGTTGGGCGACGACCTCGTCGACGAGGGGCTCGGCCACCTCGCCGGGGGCGGCGGCGTTCCAGGTGGGGCGGCGGCCCTTGCGGGCGTCGCCGTACAGCGTGAACTGGCTGATGACGAGCAGCGGCGCGTCGATGTCGGAGCAGGACCGTTCGTCGGCCAGCATCCGAACGGACCAGAGTTTGCGAGCGAGTTGGGCCGCCTTCTCCTTGGTGTCCTCGTGCGTGACCCCGACCAGGACGCACAGTCCCTCGCCGCTGATCTCGCCGACCGTCTCGCCGTCCACGACGACGCTCGCGCCGTCCACCCTCTGCACCACCGCACGCATGCGGACCATGATGCCGTGTCACGCCGGGGTCACGCGCTGCGGGCCCTTCGCGTGATTTCTGAGGGTAACCAACCCGCCATCTGGGGCCGATAGGGTCACTCGGGCACATAGCGACCATCCGGGGTGGCACCATGCGGGGTGTCGCGGTGCACCCGTTGGGTGGACCGCTGTTCGAGGGGACGGTAGAGGCACATGAGCACATCGAGGACCGGGCAGCAGCCCGGGGCCGTGTCATTGACCCGCACGAGTGAACGGGCGCGGAGGATGACGGCCCGGCCGCCGGTGCAGCGCACCGACAGCGGCCCGCGGGCCGCCGAACCGGCCCGGCCCGGCGTCGCCTCGCTCCGGCTGCCCGAACTGCGGACGCTGCGCCGCGACGCCCAGCGGGACGAGGCCGACCTCAGTTATGTCCGGCGGCTGCTCCAGGGGCGTATCGACATCCTGCGCGCGGAGCTCGCGCGCCGCGGGGAGCGCCGGGTGCCCGGCGCGGTCTCCGGACCCTGGTCGCTGGTGGACGGCGGGAAGCCGTCCGTCGTCGAGCGGCTCTCGGAGATCCTGACGGACGCGCCGGCCCGGTACCGCTCCTCGGCCCGCCATGTGACGGTGGGCACGCCGCACGGCGAGGAGTACCGGGCGCTGGCCGCCGACATGCTCGCCGAGGTGGAGCTGTCGGACCTGGACGCCCGGACGGACGAAGAGCTGGTCGCGGGACTGGGACGCCTCGTCCGCTATGAGCAGCAGGTCTCCCGGCAGCGCCAGCAGCTTCAGCGCACGGCCGACGACTGCAGCGCCGAGATCGCCCGCAGGTACCGTGAAGGCGAAGCACAAGTAGACGACCTGCTCATGTGACGTGGCGGCCCCGGCGATCCCGGGGCCGAGGGCGCGCCGGAATCCAGGAGGCGCGCGCCCGCTCCACGCGGGTGGGGCGCGGTCCGGGACACGACCCGGCCGACGCCTTCCGAGCGGGTCCCCGTTCCGGAAGGCCACCGCCGATGTCCGTCGCTCCCAGCACGCCCGAAGGTTCCCCCGCTCCCGACGACACCTCCCGCATACCCGGCACCTCCGGCATACCCGCCACGCCGAGTGTGCCCGGCACGACGGGCGGCACGGGCAGCACGGGAACGCCAGGTGCGGCCGGTACACCCGCCGCACCGGGCACGTCCGGTACACCCGGTACACCCGCCGCTCCCGGCACGCCCGGACCCGTCGCTCCCGGACCCGCCGCTCCTGGCACGTCCGGTACACCCGCCGCTCCCGCCGCCCCCGGCATGCCCGGCACGCCCGGTGGGCTCCCGGTTCTCGCCGAGATCGTGCGGTCCGGCTTCGTCGAGGGCCGCCACCGCGGCAGCCTGGTCGTGCTCGCCGCCGACGGGACGGTCGAGCTGGCGCTCGGCGACGTGACGGCGCCGGTCTTCCCCCGCTCGTCGAACAAGCCCATGCAGGCCGCGGGCGTCCTGCGCGCGGGCCTGGATCTGGCCGGGGAGCGCCTCGCCCTCGCCGCCGCGAGCCACTCCGGGGAGATCTTCCACCGCGACCTGGTGCAGAAGATGCTCGTCGAGCACGGACTGATCACCGAGCAGCTCCAGTGCCCGCCGGACCTGCCGCTGGACCCCGTCGAGGCCGAGGCCTACCTGGCCTCCGGTGCCGTCCGCGACCGGGTCACCATGAACTGCTCCGGCAAGCACACGGCGATGCTCGCGGTGTGCGCGCTGCGCGGATGGCCCACCGAGTCGTACCTCGATCCCGGGCACCCCCTCCAGCAGCTGATCCACTCCGTGGTCGAGGAGGCCGCCGGGGAGCGGGTCGCCGCGGTCGGCACGGACGGCTGCGGGGCGCCCCTGATGGCCATCACCCTCACCGGCCTCGCCCGCGCCTTCCGCTCCTTCGTCCTCGCGGCCCCCGGCTCCGCCGAACGCCGCGTCGCCGACGCCATGCGCACCCACCCCGAGTACGTGGCCGGCACCCGGCGCCCCGACACCTGGCTGATGCGCGAGGTCCCGGGCGCTCTCTCCAAGATGGGCGCCGAGGCCGTCCAGGCGGTCGCCCTCCCCGACGGCCGTGCCCTCGCCTTCAAGATCGACGACGGCGGGGGCCGGGCACTGGGCCCCGTCCTGGCCCGCGCGCTGGGACTGCTGGGCGTGGAAGCGCCGGTGGTGACCAGGATCGGCAGCGCACCTCTGCTGGGCGGCGGGCGCGAGGTGGGGGAGATCCGGGCGGCGTTCTGAGAAGGACGTCGTGGGCCGGAGTGTCCCGCGTCAGGGGCGCGGGGACTGGCGGGACCGGCCCCCACCGGCCCGCGGTGGGGCAACGCTCCCGCGGTGGGGGAACGCCGTCGCGGTGGGGGGAACGCCCCGGGGGAACGCCCTCGCGGTGAGGGGAACGCCCCGGGGGAACGCCCTCGCGGTGAGGGGAACGCCCCGGGGGAACGCCCCCGCGGTGGAAGAACGTCCGTGGCATGGTCCCCGTGCGGAAGGGGCGGGACGGTCTGGAGGGCGTCAGGAGGGGAGGCGCGGAAATCCCCGCGACACCCCGTCGGCGTACACCTAGCGTGGCCCCATGACCCCGCACGACGCCATCGACACGATCGATGTACGACCCATCACCACCCCCGACATCCCCGACTGGCTGCGCGCGCTGAAAACGGGGTTCCTGCGGGCGCCGACCGTGTCGGAGCAGGAGGCCGAGGCGCGGGCGCCGGGGCTCCTCCTGCCGAGGACGCTGGGCGCGTTCGACGGCGACCGCTGTGTCGCGACCTTCAGGTCGTTCCCGCAGGAGCTCACCGTGGTCGGCGGAGCCGCCGTCCCCGCGGACGCGATCTCCAACGTGACCGTCTCGCCCACGCACCGCCGCCGGGGCCTCCTGACCCGCATGATGGCGGCCGACCTGGCGGCGGCGAAGGAGCGGGGCGATGTCGTCGCGACGCTCATCGCCGCCGAGTACCCGATCTACGGCCGCTACGGCTTCGGCCCCGTCACCACCAGCGCCGAGTGGACCGTCGACGTACCGCGCACCGGTCTGGACCCCCGCTGGGCGGGGCCGGACGACGGCGGCCGTATCGACCTGGAGGACGCCGAGGACGTCCGCAAGATGGGTCCCGACCTGCACGAACGCTTCCGGCGCGGCCGGCCCGGCGCGGTCAGCCGCGACGACCGCTGGTGGCAGGTCGACACCGGCCTGCTGAATCTCGGCGGCGACCCCTGGAAGGAACCGTTCTACGCCGCGTACCGATCGGCGTCCGGCGAGGTCGAGGGCCTGGTCGCCTACGAGTCGGACGACAACTGGGGTGACACCAACCAGCCCCAGAACACGGCCGAGGTGCGCTGGCTGCTCGCGGTGACACCGGCGGCCGAGCGCGCCTTGTGGCGGTACCTCTGCTCGATCGACTGGATCGCCCGGGTCAAGACCGGCCGACGCGCCCCCGACGACCTGCTGCCGCACTTCCTGCCGGACCCGCGCGCCGCCCGCATCACCACCCAGTCGGACTGGCTCTGGGTGCGGATCCTGGACGTCGTACGGGCTCTGGAGGCACGGACGTACGGGGCTGCCGGGACGCTCGTGCTGGAGGTGCTGGACGGGAGCGGGCCGGCCGGCGGCCGCTATCGGCTCCAGGCCGCCCCGGACGGTACGGCGACCTGCTCACCTACCGCCGAGGAGGCCCAACTGACCCTGTCCGTGGCGGACTTGGCGACGTTGTGGCTCGGTGACGAGTCCGCGGTACGGCTGGTGGCGCTGGGCCGGGTCCGGGAACGGCAAGAGGGCGCCGCCTCCGTTGCCGACGCCCTGCTGCGGACGTCCAGGCGACCGTGGTGCCCGGACATCTTCTGAACTGCTGCTGCCGGTCGGGTGGTTCTCCTTCCACGCGGGTGCCGAGTTCTGATCCGTAGCGATTCAGTTGTGGTGGTGCGGGTTGGTGCGGTGGTGCGGACCGACCGGGCTCCCGGCTCCCCTCCGGAGGGGAGCCCGGTCGGCCGGACTGGCGGACGGTGGCGTCCGGTCAGCCGGACTGGGCGAGCAGCATCACGAGGATCACGGCCCCGATGCCGCTGATCATGGTGTTCCTGGCCTTGAGCCCGACGGACAGCGCGACGAACGCGATGATGCCCATCGGCCCGTACTCCCACTGGATGAGTTGCTCGAATCCGATGGCAAGGGCGGCGACGGCGAGGGCGACGAGCGGCATGACGGTCCCTCCTTCGGGACGGGGAGGCGGACCCCCGCTGAGGACCGTCCGCCGACCACCTGCCGTGCAGGCGGGGCTTCGGCGGCCAACCCTCCGGAAGCTTGACCATGTTGTGCAAGTTGGCGACCAACTCACTCTTAGTTATCTCCGTGTTGGGGCGACTAATAACCACCTATCCTGCAACTGCCCAAAGATGGCGGGAAGTTGTAGGGTTCTGGTTGTGGAGCCGGAGCATGCCGCCGTCAACGGGCGGAACAGGTCACCACGGCCGCCGAGGTCACACCGCGAGGTGGCCGACGAGCTGCGCAGCCGGATCAGGTCCGGTCAGCTGCGGGCCGGCCAGCGCATGCCGACCCAGGCCAAGCTGGCCGACGAGTTCGGCGTCGAGCGCGGCGCGGTGCGCCAGGCGCTGCGCATCCTGCAGTCGGAGCACCTGCTCGTCAACATGTCCAAGGGGAGCCCGGCGACGGTCGCGGACCATCCGGAAGGGGCTCTGACCGGGCCCGGAGCCGAACCCCTGCCCACGACGGTGGCACTCGGCCCGCGCATAGCGGCCGCCTTCGCCGCTCCTCGTGTGGCGATAGACGCCCTCTGTCTCACGTCGGTCTCGCTGACCCTCGCCATGAGCGAGCCCCTGCGGCAGATTCACGCCGGGCGAATAAAACCGGCCAGGGTTGATGTCCGGGTGCTGCTTCCGAGCGGTGACATCGATCTCGCCTTCCCGGCGCCGGTCGACGCGGGCTCCGACGGCCGGCTCCAGCGCGGCTGGCTGGCCAACCGCAACGCCCAGGGGCAGGTGCTGCGGCACAACCTGCTGGCGCTGCGGGCCACGCACGGCATCGACGTGAACATCACCTTCCGCGCGCTGCCCTTCACTCCGCCGGTGAAGTTGTACCTGCTCAACGAGGCGGAGGCGCTCTTCGCGTACTACACGCTCACGCGGCGGGGCGAGGAGATCGACCACGAATACCTGGAGATGTACGACGCCGAGGGAACGCAGTCGATGCTGTTTCCCTTCGGCCAGGGGGCGGGACTGCGGGACACCACGTTCGTGGAGCAGTCCCACCTCTGGTTCAACGCGCTGTGGGAGACCATCAGTTCGGAACTGCAGCTCACGAACTGATGGCCGGCCCGGCGACCATGAGAGCCAGTACGACGGCCCCGACGGAGCTGCACGTGGGGCTCTTCGCCTTGATCCCGATGGTGAGCAGCAGCAGTCCGACGATGCCCGCCGGTCCGTACTGCCATTGAACGAGTTGCTCGAAGCCGATGACGAAGACGGCGGAGAGGAGGGCGAGGGCGGGCATGGTGGTTCCTCCTGCTTCTTCAGTGACGTGCTCGGGGCGGTAGATGCCGCAGATGGTCGAGAGGAGGCAAAAGTTCCGCCATCTTGGCCAAGTTGGCAACCAACTATGCTTATGTTGTCCCCACTTGGCGGCCGTCCATAAACAACTTTCAAACAACTCCCCGTAGATGGGGGAGAGTTGTACCGTTTGGTCGTGACTCAGGAGAACGTTGTGGTGAGTGACAGCGGCAGAAGGCTTTCGCCCCAGCAGGTCGCCGACGTCCTGCGGGAGCGCATCCGCTCCGGCGAGCTGAAGGCGGGCGACCGCCTGCCCACCCAGGCTGAGCTGGCCGACGAGTTCGGTGTCGAGCGCGGTGCCGTCCGGATGGCACTGCGCGCGCTCCAGGAGGACGGCCTTCTCAGCAACGTCAGCAAGGGCAGTCCGCCGCGGATCGCCGACACCGCTCCCACCCGGGACGGGCCGCAGCCGACGATGGTGGGCCTCGCTCCCCGTCTCGCCGAGGCGTTCTCCGTGCCCCATGTGCGGATCGACGCGGCCTGTCTCACCGCGGAGACGTTGATGGTGGCGCTCGGTGAGCCGGTCCGCCAGATCCACGACGGCAGGATCCGCCCGGAGCGCATCGACGTCCGGATCCTGCTGCCCAGCCGGGAGATCAACCTGGCGTTCCCGATCTCCGTCGACGGCCGCGGCGACGACGACCCGGTCCACCGGCGCTGGCTGGAGCAGCGCAACGCCCAGGGGCAGGTCCTGCGCCACAATCTCCGGTCCCTGCGCTCGTCCCACGGCATCGACGTCCGCGTGACCTTCCGGGCACTCCCCTTCACGCCGCCGGTGAAGCTCTATCTGCTCAACCAGACGGAGGCGCTGATCGCGTACTACATGGTCGCCAAGCGCGAGGAGACCGTGGACAGCGGACTCCTGGAGATGTACGACACCCTCGGCTCCGAGTCCCTCCTCTTCTCCTTCGAGAAGGGAACGAGCGGGCGGGACGCCGCGTTCGTCGACGAATCCCAGAAGTGGTTCGACGCTCTGTGGGAAACCATCACCACGGACCTGAAACTCAGCTGACGCACGTCGCGCACCACGCTCGGTGGCCACGACGGCGCCCGGAGACCGCTTGTGAACCAGGAGAACGTGGCAGTGAACGGCAGCCGGAAGACCACACCGCAGGAGATCGCCGACACCCTTCGGGAGCGCATAAACGAGGGCCGCCTCAAGGCGGGCGACCGGCTCTCGACCCAGGCCGAACTCGCGGACGAGTTCCGGGTCGAGAGGGGCGCCGTCCGGCTGGCCCTGCAGATCCTCAAGGACGCGGGACTGCTCGACAACGTCTCCAAGGGGAGCCCGCCGCGTGTGGCCGAGCTGCCGCCGGACGAGCCTCAGCGGCCCAGGGCGACCGTCCTGAGCCTCAACGACCATCTGGTCCAGGCGTTCTCGTCCCCCGACGTGACGATCGACGCGGTCTGCTTCACGGCGGAGACGCTGATGCTGGGGCTGAACCACATGCGGGGCGTCATCGAACAGGGCACGGTCTGCCCCGAGTCGATCACCATGCGCTGTCTGCTGCCGGGGCCCCAGGTCGAACTGGCCTTTCCCGTCCCGGTGCCCAGGCCGGACCGTACGGCCGCCGCACAGCGGGAACTGACGACGACCGTCCAGCGGAAGCTGAGGAGCCAGATCCAGAACCAGAAGACGGTCATGGAGCGGACGTTCTACGCCTGGCGCGAGGTCAGGCGCATCCGCGCGACCGTCTCCTTCGGCTGGCTCCCGACCACGCCGATGCAGAAGTGGTACGTGCTGAACGGCGAACAGGTGCTGCTCGGCGACTACGTGACGGCCAAGTACCCGCCCAGCGACGACCCCGACGGGTACGAGATCGAGGTCTACGACGTGCGCGGATTCAACACGCCCCTGTTCGCGTTCCGGATCGAGGACGGTCCGCGGGACGCCGCGCTCGTCGAGGAGAAGCAGAAAACGTTCAACGCCGTCTGGGCAACGTACGCGGACTGGCCGACACTCGCTTAGTGACTGCTGAGACTGGACAGACCGATTTGGTGACAAGTGAGATCGAGAATGTTCGGGAACTGGTCGCACAGACACGGTATGTCCTCTTCGATTTCGACGGCCCGATCTGCCAGCTGTTCGCCGGCCACTCGGCGGAGGTCATCGCCCGGGCTCAGGTGAAGTGGTTGAAGGAGCGGGGCCTGTACGCGGTGCTCACCGAGGACGAGCGCATCCGTCCGGACCCGCACGGCGTGCTGAGTACGGTGGCCCGACGGCATCCCGGCAGCGATCTGGTGGCGGAGCTCGAAGAACGCCTCACGCAGGAGGAGTTGAAGGCCGTCCGGAACGCGATGCCGACGGCCTACGCGGATCCGCTGATCCGCACCTGGGTGGCGGTCGGGGCGAGGCTGGCCATAGCGACCAACAACTCGGCCCGGACGGTGACGTCGTACCTGAGCGGACGGGGTCTCATGCCCTGCTTCGCTCCGTACATATACGGCCGTACCCAGGACCTGAGCCTGCTCAAGCCGCATCCGGCGACCTTGAAGCGCGCCTTGAACGCGATGGGCGCGTCGCCGGAGGCCTCGCTGATGATCGGCGACACTCCCTCGGACCACGCGGCGGCGGCCCGGGCCGGGGTGCCCTTCCTCGGCTACGCCCGCAATCCCGCCAAGGCGAGGGTGCTGTTGGCCGCCGGGGTGCCGCAGCGGAGCATCATGAACTCGCTCGAGCCGTTGCTGCATGCCGTGCGTGCTCATTCCTGAGCCGTCCGGTCCCTAGGCCTGAACCGTCAGCATGATCAGCACCAGTGCGCCCGCGTAGGCCAGTGTCGTGTTGACCGCCCTCAGTCCAATTGTCAGCAGAAGGAAGCCCAAAAGGCCGAGTACGCCGAAGGCCCCCTGGAGCTCCTGCTCGATGCCTATGAGCGTGATGCCTACGCCGATCTCCACCCACTCCGACTCTTTCATGGTCCCCCCAGACGAGCGTCAACCTGTCGACCAATTGGACTGGTTGCTCTAGGTTGACTGTTCCCGGTTGGGTTGATCCGTTAACCACCAGTCCAATAGGTGGGGATTCTTGACGGGAAGTGGTGTCATCGGTGCGGGAAGGCGGTAGGTTCAGCCTGTGACTGCATCAGATCCCGAGACCGGTCCGGAAGGCGATGAGAGCGGCGGCCGGCCGTTCCAGCGTGTGGAGACCGCCCTGCGGCTGCGGTTGGCGGACGGGACGTACCGCAAGGGCGACATGCTGCCGTCGCAGCGGACCCTCGCGCGCGACCTCAGGGTCTCGCGGGACACCGTCCAGAACGTGCTGAAGGCGCTGGCCGAGGAAGGGTGGATCACCTCCAGGCAGGGCAGCGGCAGCAGGGTGCTGAAGGTTCCGTCGGCGGCCACGCCCCAAGGGCGGCCGCAGCTCTACAACTTCATGCACGACGCGTTCTGGCAGGCCGAGGTGTCCCTGGACGTCTCCGCGCTGACGGGCGAGTCGTTCGTCGGCCTCTTCGACCTGCAAGTAGGGCGTGTGGAGGCCGAGGAGATCACTCCGCGCCGGGTGCGCGTGCGGATGATGCTGCCCTCGGAGGACACGGACCTGCTCTATCCGCGTGCCTGGGATCCGAAGGACGGCCGGGTCCACCGGCGCTGGCGGAACAGGGCGCGGATGAACGTCGCCGACATGAACGACTTCTGCGAGCGGCTCAAGGCCAAGGGGGTCGACGCCGGCCTGGAGGTCCACAGGGTCCCGTGGACCCCGCAGTTCAAGCTCTACATCGTCAACGACGCCCACGCGCTCGTTGGCTTCTACTCCCCGGTCAGGGGGCCGATCAGGCTCGAGGACGGGATGAGCATCGTCGACGCCGTGGACGTCAAGGGCGTGGGGGCGACCCTCCATCACCATCCGCGGCCCCAGGAGGAGAACGCCCGCCAGGGCTCGTACTTCGCCGACTGCCGGGACTGGTTCGACTCCAACTGGGACCGGCTCGTCAAGCAGCCGAAGTCTGGCCGAAACGAAGCTGGTTAGGGCGTCGTTCGTCGGGTTCTGGCAGGGAGGTGTCCACATAGTGACACGCTGTGATGAGGATCACGCCACCCGCTACCCTGTGCGCTCATGGCGCATCACCTGCCCCCTGGAGCACACCGCGCGCTCGTGCGCGCGCTTGCGGAGGTGCAGCGACGCCGTCCCGGCGGTGCCACCGTCACCGGTCACCACAACCGCAATCGCATCGCGCCGCTGGGCCGGCCGCTGGCCTATTTGCTGGGTGCGGATTCCGGACAGGTGCGGGCCAAGTTCCGCATGCCGTTCGAGACGGTGGAGGTCGTGCCGCGCCACTGGCGGCGCGAAGCGGATGTGCTGCGGGTGGTGAGCGCACGGCTCGGTGAAGTCCCGCGCTGCCTGGCGGACTTCGGCACGTGGTCCGTGCACCTGTATCTCGAGGGCAGGGCACTGGCGGATGTGATCCCGAAGGGGCCGATCGGGGACGCGAACCTCGAAGCGCTGGCGGGCTTCTTCGCCCGTCTGGCCCATGTGCCGTGCGAGACCCTCCCGGACCCCCCGGGCGACTGGCCGGCCGACGGCGACAGCGCCGGCTTCCTGCGCCGACTGGCCCGGTTCACCGAGCAGCGGGTGCACCTGCCGAACCGGCCGCGCTTCGGGCGGCTCTTCGAGGCGGTCGGAGTACCCCGTGACGCCATGGACCGGTTCCTGCGGTCGGTACCGGACCTCACCCGACGCCCGTTCACCCTGCTCCACACGGATGTCCACCGGGCCAACGTGGTGCTGACGCAGGTGGGGGACGAGGAACGGGTCGCCGTCATCGACTGGGAACTCGCGCTGTACGGGGACCCGCTGCACGACCTGGCGACGCACCTCGTGCGGATGGACTACGAGGAGCCGGAGCGGGAGCGCATGACCGGCCTGTGGGCCGCCGCGATGCGGAAGGCGGGCCGCCCGGAGATGACAGCCGGACTGGACCGCGACCTGGGCCTCTACCTGGACTTCGAGCACGCCCAGTCGGTGTACCCCGACATCATGCGCGCGGCCCTCGCCCTGCCGGCCCGGCCGCAGGACGCCCACTTCGAGGCGGCCGCCGACGGGGTGTGCCGCGCGCTGCGGCGCGCCTGGCGGCCACTCGACCTCGAAGGCGAACCGCTGGACGAGCGCGCCGCCGCACAGGCGTTGCGGCGGTGGCACACCGAGGACCGGGCCAAGGGCGCACCCGGAAAGCGCCGCCGGGACGAACCGCGGGACTCCGGACGCGGCGGCGGGCGGCCGCCTGCCGGGGAGGCGGACGAGTCCGCCGGGCCGCGGCAGTTCTCCCGTGGGCGCGGTGCCGCGCGGATGGCGTTCCGCAGACCGGCGGACGGAGCGGCGCGCCTTGACGCGCGCGAGTCGCCGGAACGGCCGGAACTGCCGGAACTGCTGGGGGGTCGGGAACGACATGGCTGTTGACGTCGACGAGATCGAGGACGTACGCGCCTTGCTCGCGACCGCGCGCGGGGTTCTCTTCGACTTCGACGGCCCCGTGTGCCGGCTCTTTCCCGACGACTCGTCGCTGCCCGTCGCGGACGAACTCAGGGAACTCGTGGCCCGTGAGGGCGCCCGGGGCCTGCTGACGGCGGGGGAGGCGAGGGACAAGGACCCGCACGCCGTCCTCCGGGCCGTGCACCGGGGCCGCCGCGGGCACGAGGGCCTGGTCGGGGTGCTCGAGGAGCGGGTCAGTGTCCGAGAGCTGGACGCGGCCAGGAGGGCGATGCCCACCCCGGACGCGGCACAGCTCATCCGGACGCTGTCCGGAAGGGGACTCCGGCTCGCCGTGGTCACCAACAACTCGTCCCGGGCCGCCTCCTACTACCTCGAATCGCACGGGCTGCGGGGCTGCTTCGACGTGGTCCACGGCCGGACCCGCGACGTCCATCTGATGAAGCCGCACCCCGATGTCGTCATCCGGGCCCTGCGCAGCCTGGGGCTGCGCCCCGAGGACGCGGTGATGATCGGGGACTCCCCGGCGGACGTGGGGGCGGCGGCGCGGGCCGGGGTGCGCTTCATCGGTTACGGGCGCAACGCCCGCAAGGAATCCGGATTGCGCGATGCCGGCGCCACGGTCGTGCTCAGCTCGTATGCTCTTCTCCTTGATGAGGCGTGAGAACGCGGCACCTGACACGACTGGACGCGCCCGCCGGCGCGCTGCGGAAGTCGCCGGGGCGCAGCCCCTGCACGGGCCTCTGGCGGGCTACCACCACGAGACGTACGCCTTCCCGCTTCCCCAGGGTGTGGACAGGGGGGACGGGCCGAGCCGGTGGAAGCTCAGGGAACCGAGAGCGAACGTGATCTGGTTCGACCGGCGGGCATTCGTGGGGGAAGAGGAACTGCTCGCCGCGCTGGCGGGCCGGGTCCGGGGGATCCCGGACGTCACCCACGTCGGATCCGTGGCACTCCAGCGGTACATCGAGGGGGAGACCCTGGGCTCGCGATTCCGGCAGGGGACGGGGATACCGCCCGCCATGGTCGCCCAGCTCATCGCGCTGGCGGGGGAACTGGCCTCGATACCGCCGGACTCGCTCTGCGTGCGGCGGCACTGCCTCGCGGAGGGGCGGATCGCGGACGGTGACAGCCACGGCTTCATCGATCGCCTGGTGCTGTTCGCCGAGGAGCACGTGTACGGGCGCAACGAGCACAGGTTCGGGACGCTGTTCGGGGATCTCGGCATCGACGGGAACGCGTTCCGGCGGCTGCGGGAGCGACTCGGCGGGATCTCCGAGCGTCCGTTCCGGCTGCTCCACGGGGATCTGCACCGCGAGAACCTGATCATCGATCCCCAGGACAGGCTGTGGGCCATCGACTGGGAGCTGGCCGTCTTCGGCGATCCGCTGTACGACCTCGCCACTCACCTGTATCTGATGGGCTACCCTCCGCGCCAGGCCCGGCGGGTGGCCGAACGGTGGACGACGGCGGTGGAGGGCGTGGCGGCCGGCGCCTCCCGCTGCTGGCGGTCGGACCTGCCCCGCATCATCGCGTTCAAGCGTGCGCAGTCCGTCTTCACGGATGCCATCAGGGCCGCGCTCAGCCTGGCGGACGGCGCCGCGCTGCGGGTGACGGTGCCGCGGCTGCGCAGGGTGCTGAAGGCGGGCGCCGAGCCGCTCGGCCTGGCGGCGGTGCCGACGCCGTGGGAGACGGCGGTGGCGTTGACGCGATGGCGGCGGAGCTACGCTTCACGACCATGAGCAGCGGCACCGCGGGACTGCGTGAACGCAAGAAGCGACGGATGTACCAGGCCGTCTCCGACACCGCCATCGGCCTCTTCCTCGAGAAGGGGTTCGACGCCGTGTCCGTCGCCGAGGTCGCGGCCGCCGCCGAGATCTCCAAGCCGACGCTCTTCCGGTACTTCCCGTCCAAGGAGGACCTGGTCCTGCACCGGTTCGCGGACCACGAGACGGAGGCCGCGCGGGTCGTCGAGGAAGGGCGGGCGGCCGGGAGGTCCGCGATCGACGCGCTCCGCGAGCACTTCCTGGACGGGCTGCGGCGCGACGATCCCGTCACCGGGCTCAACGAACATCCCGCCGTCCTCGCGTTCCAGCGGCTGCTGTACGGGACGCCGTCGCTGGTGGCCCGGCTGTACGGGTACCTGGAGCGGTCCGAGGCCGCGCTCGCCGAGGCCCTCGCCGAGCCGCTGGGCGACCCGCTCGACGCACGGCTCGCCGCCGGACAGATCACCGCCGTGCGCCGCATTCTCGCCGAGGAGAACGTGCGGCGGATCATGGAGGGGGAGCGCGCGGCGGACGTGCGTCGCGACGCCGTGGCGGCGGCCGAGCGGGCCTTCGCGCAGCTGGCGGCGGGGTTTCCGGGGCTTGCCTGAGGGGCTTGCCTGAGGGGGTGGGCGAGACGGGTGTCCGCGACCCCGACCTGATCTGCCCGGGTAAATAATGTTACTCGGTAACGTTATTCCGCTACTCTGGATCGAATGACGCCCGATCCCTCCCGGAGGCATGCCCCGGACCCGCCGCTCGCCCGCTTCCTCTCCCATGAGCGCGCCTTCCACGACACCTGCCGGGCCGCCCTCGCCGCGATGGTCGACGGTGCCGAGGAGCAGGTCGTCACCGGTGAGGACGTCTCCGCCTCCGGCGCCGACGCCGAGGTGCTCGGGTATGTGCTGCGCAGTCAGGCGAAGGAGCTGCGGGAGCTGCCCCAAGGGCCTCTGTTCTTCGGCCGGTTGGACTTCGAGGACGCGCGTGCGGCGGCCGGCGACCATGCCGGGCAGAGCTATCACATCGGGCGGCTGCGGATCAGGGAGCACCCCGCCGCCCCGCCCCTCGTCGTCGACTGGCGCGCCCCGGTCTCGCGCGCCTTCTACCAGGCGAGCGTCCGCGACCCCCAGGGCGTAGCCGTCCGCCGCCGCTTCGGCTGGGCCCCCGGCAGCCGGGTTGACTCCGGCGACCTCACGGGCCTGGAGGACGAGCACATCGGGGCGGACCGGATCGGGGCGGAGCCCACCGGGGCCCCCGGTGCCGGAGGCGCGGGCATCGAGGGTCGGAGCATCGACGGCGAGAGCGGGAGCGGGGGTGACGGCGAGGGGCATGGGCACGGCGGCGGGGCTGCCGGGGGTTCGGCCGGCTACGGCGGTCCGGCTGCCTACGGCGGTTCGATCCTCGCCGGGGAGATCGAGCGCCCCCGTGTCGGACCGATGCGTGACATCGCCGCCACCATCCAGCCCGAGCAGGACGATCTGGTACGAGGTGATCTCGCGGCCTCGGTCTGTGTGCAGGGCGCCCCGGGCACCGGCAAGACGGCCGTCGGCCTGCACCGGGCCGCCTACCTCCTCTACACGCACCCGCAGCGCATCCGCCGCGGTGGCCTGCTGATCCTCGGCCCCAACCGCACGTTCCTGTCGTACATCGCGGAGGTGCTGCCCGCTCTCGGGGAGACGGGTGTGCGGCAGTCGACGATCGCGGAGGAGATCGCCGGCCACCCGGTGACCGGCGAGGACGACGAGTGTGCCGCGGTCGTCAAGCACGACGCCCGGATGGCGGAGGTGCTGCGCCGGGCGCTGTACGGGCACATCGGCGTACCGGCCGAACCCGTCGCCGTGCCGGACGGGACGTACCGCTGGCGCGTCCCCGTCGGCGTGCTGCGCGGCATCGTGGACGGCGTACGCGCGGAGGAACCGCCGTACGCCGTCGGGCGGGAGCGGGTGCGGACACGGGTGGTGCGGTACGTGCGGGAGCGGGCAGAGCTGCGGGCCGGGCCGCAGACGAACGCCTGGGCGCAGCGGATCTCGCGGGCCCGGCCGGTCGGCGCGTACGTCGACGCGGTGTGGCCCCGGGTGCGACCCGAGGAACTGCTCACCCGGCTCCTGACCGACGCGGACGCGTTGGCGCGCGTGGCCGAGGGGATCCTCGACGCCGACGAGCGGAAGGCGGTCCTGTGGACGAAGCCGCCGCGTTCGTGGAAGTCGGCGCGGTGGTCGGCCGCCGATCTCGTCCTCCTCGACGAGATCGCCGGGCTGATCGAACACCCCGAGGGATACGGCCACTTGGTGATCGACGAAGCGCAGGATCTTTCGCCGATGGAGTGCCGGGTGATCGCGCGGCGGGCTTCTTTCGGTTCGCTGACCGTGCTCGGCGACCTGGCGCAGGGCACGACTCCCTGGGCGGCCCGGGAGTGGGACGAACTCCTGGTCCACCTCGGCAAACCGGAGGCCGACGTCGTCCCCCTGACGACCGGATTCCGGGTGCCCGAGGTCATCGTCGAACTCGCCAACCGGGTGCTGGACCGCCTCGGGGTGGGCGTTCCTCCGGCTCGGTCCCTCCGCAGGGACGGCGCGTTGACGATCCGGCCGACCTCCGACCCCTCGGCCGAGGCCGTCGCGGCCGTGCGGGAGGCACTCGAACACGAGGGGTCCATCGGCGTCATCACCGCCGACACGGATGTCGTACGGGTACGAGAGGCGCTCGGCGCCGCCGGGATCAGCGCGGCCGGAGCCGACGAACCGGGCGCCCGGGTCGCGGTGCTGCCCGCGAGCCTCGCCAAGGGGCTGGAGTACGACCATGTCGTGGCCGTGGAACCGGCCGCGATCGCGGAGGCGGAGTCCCGCGGGCTGCACCGCCTCTACGTGGTGCTGACCCGGGCGGTGTCCCGCCTGGACGTGATCCACGCACGACCCCTGCCCTGGTGATCCCTGCCCTCGTGACCCCGGCGGTTCACCAGGACAGGGGGCGGCCGTCGCGGAAGAAGCCCCCGGTGGGGCCGTCGTCCGGAAGGGTGGCCGCCCAGACGACGCGCGCGGCGCCCTCCTCGACGGGTCGGCCGCCCGGCCCGCCCATGTCGGTCGCGACCCAGCCCGGACAGACCGCGTTCACCAGAATCCCGTCGGAACGCAGTTCGGCGGCGAACATCCTGGTCAGGGCGTTGAGAGCCGCCTTCGACGCCGAGTAGGCCGGGGTTCCGCCGCCCATGCCGGCGAGGGACGCGGCCTCGCTGGAGACGTTCACGATCCGCGGGTGCCCGCTCGCGCGCAGCAGCGGGAGCAGCGCCTGGGTCAGCCGCCAGGGCCCGTACAGATTGGTCTCGGCCGCCTGGCGTACGACGTCCAGGTCGGCGGTCGTGGCGCGCTGCCAGGTGTCGTACGTGATCGCCGCGTTGTTGATCAGAACGTCGAGGGCGTCGATGTCCCGGGCCGCCGCGGCGATGTCCGCCTCGGAGGTGACGTCGAGGCGGAGCGGGCGGACATCGGGCAGTCCGATGGCCCCGGGCGCGTCGGCGGCGGCCTCCGCGGACCGGGCCGTCAGATACACGGTGTGGCCCGCGACGGCCAGCAGCCGGGCGACCTCGTGGCCGATACCGCGGTTGGCGCCGGTGACGAGCGCGATCACCGGGTCGCTCCGGCGGGGTCCAGGAGTGGGATCAACTGCTCTTCCTCATACGTCAGATGGGCTTCGAGCTCGCTCGTGAGGCGGTCCACCTCGGAGAGTACGCGGCCGGCGTCCGCGTCCTCGGCAGCGACGACCCGGCGCAGCTCGTCGAGGAGTTCGGCGATCCGCTCGTGCTCGTGACGCAGCCGGTCGAGGACGGGCGCCGCTTCGGGACGGTGGCCGGCGAGCATCGGGAAGATGCCCAGTTCCTCGCCGGTGTGGTGGTTGTGCAGGCCCTGGCAGAGCGTGAGGCAGTTGACGCGGAGCTGGGCGCCGAGGGACGCCGTGCCCTGTTCCGTCACCTCCTTGCGGATCAGGACGAGTTCGCGCCGGAAGGCGTCGTGGACGACCTTCAGAGCCTCGGCCATGGAGCCGGCGTTGATGTCGGGCGGGCCGTCCTTGGGGAGCGCGCGCAGGGCGACGACGGGGATGACGCGGTCCGTCTTCGCCTGGTACTCCGCCCACCCCGGGTCGGCCTCCACCGCACGGGCGAAGACACGGTCGCGCTCGGCGCGTTCGAGGACGACGGCCTCCGCCTCGTACCTGAACACGCCGTCCTCGACGGTCACCCGCGGATGCGCGACGAGGTTGCGGAACCAGTCGGGATGCCGGGGGGCGCCACCGGCCGACGCGATGACGAGCACCCGCTCGCCCCCGTCGGGGTAGTAGCCGACGGGGGTCGTGTGCGGGGTCCCCGTCCGTGCCCCGACGGTTGTCAGCAGAATCAGCCGCGCTCCCTCGAAATAACCGCCGACGCGCCCGCCATTGGCGCGGAATTCCTCGATGACCTGCTCATTGAAAGGGTTGGGCATTCTCTTCCTTTTTCTGTTTTCGGGCAGGGTGAATTACCGCGGGGTGAATGCGGTCCGCGGTGTGTCAGGTGCTCGGTGGATTGCGCGATCGCGCGCGGGCCTGTGTCCCGTACGAGGGGTACGCAGAGGGGAACGCCTACGGGCGTGGGGTCCGTACGAGCTCGCAGGGGGCGCGCACAGGCAGCGCGCGCAGGATGCGCGCAGGGAAAGGCGTACGAGAAGAGAACTCGTACGAAGGAAGGGAACGGGGGGCGGCGCTCTGGCCCGCCCCGGCCTCACTCGGAGGCCGGGTACCCGATTCGCTCACGGCACAGGGCCGACCCGGCAGTCATGAACGTCACCGTAATGCCTCTCCGCCGCGCAAGGCAATACCGATTTCCGTAAGGGCTGCCGAATCGGCGACTGTGCCGGTGTTCCCTGGTGTTCCCTGGCGTTCCGTGTTTCAGGCGTCGAGAGCCGCGACTTCGATGCGGCGCAGTTCGTCCGGTTCGGCGATGACCTTGATCTCGGTGATGAGGCCGTCGTCCGTGACGGCGAAGGTGAGAACCAGGCTGAGCCGGCCGAAGGGGGCCATGACGAGCCCGACCGTGCCGTCCAGAAGTGCGGGGCTGGTGAAGCGGGCGCGGCCGGTGGCGGCCATCGCGCTCCCGGCGACCGTGGCCGCGCCGCCGAACACGACCGGTTCGGGGGTCGGGATGACGGACCGGTCGGCGTGCAGGACGACATCGGGATGCAGGAGGGCGACCAGCGCCTCGAAGTCTCCGCCGCGGGTGGCGGCCAGGAACGCGTCGACCACGCGGCGCCGACGGGCCAGATCGGCCTCCGGCAGGGGAGAGGCGCCCTTCACGCGGCGACGGGCGCGGCTCGCGAGCTGTCGTACCGCCGCGGGAGACCGTTCGAGCAGCGGGCCGATCTCGTCGAACGGCACGGTGAACAGGTCGTGCAGCACGAAGGCGAGCCGCTCGGCCGGGGTGAGGGTGTCGAGGACGACCAGCAGCGCCACTCCGACCGAATCGGCGAGCACCGCCTCCTCTTCGGGGTCGCCGCCGCTCCCGGGGCCGACGGGCCGGTCGGCGGTCCGCGGGTCGAGAGGCTCCTCGCGCCGGCGTTCCCGCGTACGGAGCATGTTCAGACACACCCGCGCCACGATCGTGGTCAGCCAGCCGGCGAGGTTGCCGACGGCGTCGATGTCCGCCTGGGCGGCCCGCAGCCACGCTTCCTGGACGGCGTCATCGGCCTCGCTCACCGAGCCGAGCATCCGGTAGGCGACCGCCCGCAGATGCGGCCGATGCTCCTCAAAACGCTCGGCCGGCCACGCGCTCTCGGTCACCGTGTCACATTCCCTTCACCCGTGGTGTCAGTGAAGTAGAACATCGGAACCCGCTGACGGGGCCCGGGTTTTCACACCCCCGGCCCCCACCACCTTGGGAGCAGCCATGACGACCAGCTCGGTGAACCCGTCCGACCGGTCCACTCCGTCCACCCCGTCGACGATCCTGGTCACCGGCGGTACGGGCACGCTCGGAAGCCTCGTCGTCCCGCTGTTGCGCGAGGCCGGTCACGACGTGCGTGTCCTGAGCCGGCACGGCCGGGGGACCGTCGACGGTGTCGCGCACGTGGCCGTCGACCTCCTCGAGGGCGACGGCATCGAGGCCGCTCTGACCGGCGTCGGAACCGTCCTGCATCTCGCGGGCGGCCCCAAGGGCGATGACATCGCGACCCGCAACCTCGTGCGGGCCGCCCAGGACGCGGACGTACGGCACTTCGTCTACATCTCCGTCATCGGCGCGGACCGTGTCCCGCTGGCCTGGCTCAGGTCCAAGCTGGACGCCGAGCGCACCATCGCCGGGTCGGGGCTGCCGTGGACGACGCTGCGGGCGGCCCAGTTCAACGAGTTGGTCCTGAAGACGGTGGCCACGATGGCGAAGCTGCCGGTGTTCCCGGCGCCGGGCGGCCTGCGGCTTCAGCCGGTCGACGCGCGCGATGTGGCGGCCCGCATCACGGAACTCGCGCTCGGCGGCCCGTCCGGCCTGGTCCCCGACCTCGCCGGACCCGAGGTCCACACCCTCACCGAACTCGCCGACGGCTACGCCGGGGCCCGCGGCAAGCGGCGCCGTCCGGCACTGCCGGTCCGGATCCCGGGCAAGGCGGGACGCGCTTACCGGGCGGGCGACAACCTCGCGCGGGCCGGGGCGCAGACAGGAAAGCGGACGTGGGAGGACTTCCTGGCGGAGCGGGTGGGTCAGGGAACGCCGGTCGCGTCGGCGGGGGGCCGTGACGCCGGGTAGAGGGCGCTCACGCGCGGCCGCCTGGCCCGCGGCGGGCGGACGAACAGCAAAGGCAAGGAGGTCAGCCGCTCCTTGCCACTCTCAACGTATAGCGCGCCGGGGGGCTTGCGGCAAGGCCCGGGTCGTGCCGCAGAATCGTCGATCTGGGTCAGAACCTGCGGAAACAGCGATACGCGAGGTACGTGCGCTGTTGTCGGCGTTCGCGTCACGCGCGGACGTCGAACCGTCGGTGGGACGCGCGGAGCGGGCCGGCCCCAACGCACCATCGTCATATGGGGGTTCTCGTGATGGACGTGATCGTGGTCGGCGGCGGGCCGACCGGTTTGATGCTGGCGAGCGAGCTGCGGCTGCACGGCGTGCACGTGGTCGTGCTGGAGAGGCTGACCGAGCCGACCAAGGAGACCCGCGGGCGCGGCCTGCACGCGCGCAGCGTCGAGGTGATGGACCAGCGGGGGCTGCTGGACCGGTTCCTCGCGGTCAGTGAGAAGTTCCAGGTCGGCGGCTTCTTCGGCGGCATCATGAAGCCCTGGCCGGACCGGTTGGACACCGCGCACCCGTACGGCCTCTCCACCCTGCAGCCGGTCACCGAGCGGCTGCTCCACGAACGTGCCGTCGAACTCGGTGCCGAGATCCGGCGTGGCTGTGAAGTGGTCGGGCTGAGCCAGGACGGGGCCGGGGTGAGCGTCGAGCTGGCGGACGGGACACGGCTGCGCTCGCGCTACCTCGTCGGGTGCGACGGCGGCCGCAGCGTGGTGCGCAAGCTGCTCGGTGTCGCATTCCCCGGCGAACCCGCCACGGTCGAGACGCTGCTGGGCGACATGGAGATGACCGAGGATCCGGCGAGGGTCGAGGCCGTCGTCGCGGAAGTCCGCAGGACCCATCTGCGGTTCGGCACGATCGCCAACGGGGACGGGACGCATCGCGTCATCGTGCCCGCCGACGGCGTGTCCGAGGACCGGGCGACCGCCCCGACCCTCGAGGAGTTCAGGCAGCGGCTGCGGGCGGTCGCGGGTACCGACTTCGGCGTGCACTCCCCGCGCTGGCTGTCCCGGTTCGGCGACGCCACCCGGCAGGCCGAGCGTTACCGGGTGGACCGGGTGATGCTGGCCGGCGACGCGGCGCACATCCACCCGCCGACCGGTGGGCAGGGGCTCAACCTCGGCGTGCAGGACGCGTTCAACCTCGGCTGGAAGCTGGCCGCCGCCGTCGACGGCTGGGCGCCGGAGGGTCTCCTCGACAGCTACCACGCCGAACGGCACCCGGTGGGAGCCCGCGTGCTGGACAACACCCGCGCGCAGATCACGCTGCTGGGGACCGACGCGGGTGCGGTCGCGCTGCGGGAGCTGTTCTCGAAGCTGATGGACTTCGAGGAGGTGAACCGGTACGTGACCGGGATGATCACGGCGGTCGACGTCCGCTACGACGTCGGACAGGAAGGCGACGAGGGCGACGAGGGCGACGCGTCCGCCGGCCACGCGCTGCTGGGCCGGCGGATGCGGGACGTGAAGCTGAAGCAGGGCCGCCTGTACGAGCTGATGCACGACGGGCGCGGACTGCTGCTCGACCGGACCGGGAGCCTCTCGGTGGCGGGCTGGACGGACCGGGTCGACCACGTCGTCGACGTCAGTGAGGAACAGGACGTACCCGCGGTCCTGCTGCGGCCGGACGGTCACGTCGTCTGGACCGGCGAGGACCAGCAGGACCTGCTCGGCCGGCTGCCCCGGTGGTTCGGCGCCCCCACCGACTGAGCGCGCGGCCGTGGCCGTCCTGTGTCAGGCAGGCCCGGGCATCATGTCGCTTCGGCACCCGTGAAGTCGTACACGCCCCAGTCGGCGAGCGTGCGATAGCCGAGGCGCTGGTAGAGGGCGTTGCTGGTGGGGTTGGACAGGTCCGCGAACAGCACGATCTCCCTCGCGCCCGCGGCCAGGGCGGCCCGGCTCACCTCCGCCGTCACGGCGGCCGCGTAACCGCGACCGCGCAGCCGGGCCGGGGTGTAGACGATGTCCACCTGGATCTGGCCGCCGATCGACGGGTTCATGCCCGCGACGGAGACGGGGGTGCCGTCCGGGGTCTCCCACAGTGTGTAGCGCTTGTCGGCGAAGCGGGTGCCGGCCCAGGAGCCGGCGTCCAGGGAGACGACCTCCCCGACCGCCTCGGCGAACTCACCGCACCAGAACATGACTTCCTCGAGGTCCTGCTCGCCCAGGACGCGGCTCCGGCCCGCCGGTGGCGGCTCCGGCGGGGTCAGCGTGCCGAGGCGGTACAGACGGAGCCGCGTGTCGCGGAGTTCCGGCGTCGCGCCGGTGTGCCGCTGCCAGGCCCCGGCGAAAGCGGTGGCCGTGCTGTGGTCCGCGCTGACGGAGGGAAGGGAGTACCCGAGAGCGGCCAGGCGGGCGGCGAGGGAGTCGGCCTGCTCGGGCGTGAGCGGGGAGAGGCCCAAACCGCGGGGCGGGAGGCGGTAGAAGGTGGCGTGGACTTCGCCCGCTCGCTCCAGCACGCCGAAGACGGGGGCTTCGTCGCCGAACGCCTCCGCACCACGCGCTCGCACTCTCTCGGCCCAGGTCAGCTGCATGACGTGCCGGCCGGGCCGAGAGCGCAGGAAGTCTCCGGCTCGGGCGAGAAAAACGTCGACGTCTTCGGTGAGGCTCCAGTCATCCGGTCGCATGCCTCATGATTTCCCACGCTGTGGAAATGGCAGACGGTTTTCCGTCAGGGCGAGGAAGCAGACGGTGGGCCTCAGGGCCGGGCCGGGCTCAGCCCCGCGTCCAGGTTCGGCCGCCGGGTCCGAACGGAGACGGGAGGTGCCAGGTGAAGGGTCCCGGCGCGAGGCACGAGACCCTGTACCGCCTCCGGCGCCCGGTCCTCAGGCGGGGCGCTTGGCCATGACGACCAGCCCCGGCCCGCTCTGCTCGTCCGCGGGGAGCCGAAGTTCGGCGACCGGGTGCAGTCCAGCCTGCTCGATCAGGTCCACGAGCTGTTCCGGCCGCCATTTGTGCGTCGTCCAGCGCACGGGTACACCTCCGTAGGCCTCGGTGCGCACCGCGTCTTCGTCGCCGACGTGCGTCGCGGTGATGAAGTGGCCGCCCGGCTTCAGCGCGCGGGCGAACAGGGCGAGGACCTGAGGAAGGACGTCGCGAGGGAGGTTGAACAGTGACCACCATCCGAGCACGCCGCCGAGGGACGCTTCTCCAAGGCTGAGGTCGGTGGCGGAAGCGACGCTGAAGCGGCATTGCGGATGAAGGCGGCGCGCGTTTTCGATCATGCGGGGTGAGAGGTCGACCCCGGACACGTCGAGTCCGCGTTCGGCGAGGTAGGCGGTCACCGTGCCGGGCCCGCAGCCGACGTCGAGGACCGGCCCGAGGCCGCTCACCGTGTCGGCGAAGGCGTCGATCGATGCCTTGAGCCAGGGATGTTTACGGATGTCGCCGAATCCCGTCGTCAGCACCATGTGGGCGTAGTTGTCGGCCACCCGGTCATAGGACTCACGGACCACGTCGAGATCGGCTGGGCGGTCGACAGGGTGTGCGCGCATCAGCCAACAATAGGACGACGGGTTCGCCGGGTCAGCGGGTTCGAACGACTCGGTCGAGCAGCCAGGGCACCGCACCGCGGGTCGCGCCGGAAGGTCGCGGGCGGGCCGGGAAGGGACCGTCGCGGAGCGGCCCGGAGGGGCGCGCGGAGTGGCGTGACACACTTTTGCAAGCAGGTGCTTGCAAAAGTTAGCGACGGTGCGGCAAGGTGGGGGCATGGCATCGCTCAACGTCGGCAACCTTGGTGAGTATCTGCGGGAACAGCGGCGCAGCGCGCAGCTGTCGCTGCGGCAGCTCGCCGACGCCGCCGGGGTGTCCAATCCGTATCTGAGCCAGATCGAGCGCGGGCTGCGCAAGCCGAGCGCGGAGGTGCTCCAGCAGGTCGCCAAGGCGCTGCGGATCTCCGCCGAGACGCTGTATGTGCGGGCCGGCATTCTCGACGCCGAGCGGGACCGGGACGAGGTGGAGACGCGTGCCGTCATCCTTGCCGATCCCACGCTGAACGAGCGGCAGAAGCAGGTGCTGCTCCAGATCTACGAGTCCTTCCGCAAGGAGAACGGATTCGAGATCGCGCCGGCGGACGAGAACGCTCACGGCGTCGAGGTGCCCGGGACCGAAGAAGGTCGCGGCGCCGACGTATCCGTGGCTCAGGACATACCGGGCGCCCAGCCTTCACAGGACACCGCCGTCCGCGGCCCCCGCACGGCCGACGGCAGCGATGCCGGTCCGCAGCAGACCGCGAGTTGACCGCATGCGGATCACAAAACCCTCAGCTGAAAGCGATCACGGGAGGACCATCGCCATGGCCATCACCGACGACATCCGCAAGGCCGCCACGGACCCGACCCCGCTCTACTTCCTGGCCGGCACCGCCGACCTGGCCGTTCAGCAGGCGAAGAAGGTCCCCGGCATCGTGGAGCAGATCCGTGCCGAGGCTCCGGCGCGCATCGACACCGTGAAGAACATCGACCCGAACGCCGTCCAGGAGAAGGCCACCGCCCGCGCCAAGGTGGCGCAGGAGAGCCTGCAGACCAAGGTGACGGAAATCCTCAGCACCCTCGACACCGACCTGAAGAAGCTCGGTGAGTCCGCCCAGGACTTCGCCCTGCGCGGTGTCGGCGTCGCCGCCGAGTACGCCGTCAAGGCCCGGGAGACGTACGAGAAGGTCGCCGAGCACGGCGAGCAGACCGTACGGACCTGGCGCGGCGAGGCCGCCGAGGAGATCGAGGAGCTCGCCATCGCCGTCGAGCCGAAGACCGAGACGGTCGAGGTCAAGGAAGAGGAGAAGCCGGCGGCCGCCGCCGAGTCCGCTTCCTCCAAGAAGGCCCCGGCGAAGAAGGCCCCGGCCCGCAAGCCGGTCGCCAAGAAGACGACTCCGCCCGCGAAGTAGGCGAGCGGCGGCAAGACAACTCCGCCTTACGCGGACGGGCCGGGCACTCTCCGAGTTCCCGGCCCGTTCTCCGGGTACGGTGGCCGTAGAGACGACTCGACCCGGGCGGTGGGCATTGTGCTGATGACGGCATTCGGCGGCCTGATGTGGCTGATCTTCACAGCCATGCTGGTGCTTGCCGTGGTGGCGCTGGTGATGGCCGCGGTGGCCCGCGAGGACGCCTACCGCGCCGCCGGCAAGCAGAACAAGGTGTTCTGGCTGATCATCCTCGGCATCACGGTGGCTGTGAACCTCCTCGTGCCGATGCTCTTCCTGCAGATCGCGGGCCTGGTCGCCACGATCGTCTTCTTCGTCGACGTCCGCCCCGCGCTGCGCCAGGTCTCCGGCGGCGGCCGTGGCCGCCGCGGCGGAAGCAGCAGCGACGGCCCGTACGGCCCGTACAACGGCGGCAGGTAAGCCACCCCACCGCCGGGCGACGAGGACCCGGGGGAACCGGCGTTCACACGACCTGGGATGTACCGGCACGGCCCCGACCCGCAGGCAGGCGCCCGCACCCGGAACGCCGGCGCGAGCGAACCCGGCCCGGGACCGGGACCGAATGCGCTACGGCGTCCGGTCCAGCAGCAGTACTGCCACGTCGTCCGCCAGCTCCCCGCCGTTGAGTTCGCGCACCTCGTTCACCGCCGCGCGCAGCAACTCCTCGCCCTGGAGCCCCTGGGCGAGCTGACGGCGGACCATCTCCACCATGCCGTCCTGGCCCAGGCGTTCCTTGCCCACGCCCGTGTGGCCCTCGATCAGGCCGTCGGTGTAGAGCATCAGGCTCCACTCGGCACCCAGTTCCACCTGCATGCGCGGCCAGCGGGCGTTCGGGAGCAGACCGAGCGCGGGGCCGTTGTTCTCGTACGGCAGCAGTTTCGCGGGCCGGCCCGGGCGGGCGATCAGCGGCGACGGGTGACCGGCGAGGCAGAGCCCCGCGCGACGGCCGTCCGGCGCGATGTCCACCGTGCACAGCGTCGCGAAGATCTCGTCGTTCTCGCGCTCGTGCTCCAAAACCTGCTGCAGCGTGGACAGGAGTTCGTCGCCGCACAGGCCCGCGAACGTCAGCGCGCGCCAGGCGATGCGCAGTTCCACACCGAGCGCCGCCTCGTCGGGCCCGTGCCCGCAGACGTCGCCGATCATCGCGTGCACCGTGCCGTCGGCCGTGCGCACGGTGTCGTAGAAGTCGCCGCCGAGCAGGGCGCGGGAGCGGCCCGGACGGTAGCGCGCGGCGAACCGCAGCGGGGAGCCCTCCAGGAGCGGGGTCGGCAGCAGACCGCGCTCCAGACGGGCGTTCTCCTGGGCGCGCAGCTTGGACTCGGTGAGTCGTCGCTCGGCCTTGTCGGAACGTTTCCGCTCCACCGCGTACCGGATCGCGCGGCTCAGCAGCCGGCTGTCCAGCTCGTCGCGGAAGAGATAGTCCTGGGCGCCGACGCGCACCGCCTCCGCACCGCGTTCGGCGTCGCCGGACGCGGTGAGCGCGAGGACGGCGTGCCCGGGCGCCAGCCGCAGCACGTGCTTGAGCGTCGCCAGCTCGTCGGCGCTGTCCGCCGCCCGGCCCGGCGCGGGCAGCGCGAGGTCGAGCAGGATGCAGTGGACGTCGTCGGTGAGCAGCCGCTCGGCCTCGGTGAGGTTGCGGGCGGTACGGATCCGGATGGGCTTGCCGGCCGCGTCGAGCATTTCGGGCACGCCGAGCGAACCCGCCGGGTCGTCTTCGATGACCAGGAGAGTCAGATTGGTGGTGCTCGGGACAGGGGCCGTGGCACGAGGTTCCGGTGCTGCCCCGGCGGGGCCGCCGGTGGTGTCTCCGGATGGGCCGCCGGGTGAGAACACGGCTCGAGCCTGACCACTTTCCACGGCCGGGATCGCTCTCTGCCGCGGTACGGGTACGGGCATCGTCTGGGTTCCTTCCCTCCCCCCGAGGGCGTGGTGGGCGAAGGACCTCGACCCACCGACGGGGACCATAGCGCCCGCCGGTGCCGCAGCGGAATGGCGTACGGCGCGGCGTCCGGCGAAGCGCCACCGTCATATGCCGCATCCCGTAACGCATTTGGACAGGACGCGCTTCTGTCAGGGATGACGAAGGTCACGTCCCCGAGGTTGCGCGGGCGGGGCAACCGTGCGGTGTGTCACGTGCGGTGCGTCACGCGCACGGCGCCGCGCGCCCCACTCGCGTGCAGGCGAGAGGAGCCGGCGCAGCACGCCGGTCCCGTGCGCGGGCGTGAGGAGTCGACGCAGCACGCCGGGCCCGTGCGCAGGCCGGGGGAGCCCCGCCGTGTCCCACCTGCACCTGGGCATCACTTGGCCCGTGGGCAGGCCAGGGGGAGGTGCGGCGCGCTGTACCTGTACCTGTACCTGTACCTGCGCATCACCTCGGCCCGCGCACGGGCGGGAGCGGTAGCCCCCGCCCGTCATCCGGGGCCTTACGCGTCCGGCCGCACGACACCCAGGATCTGCATCGAACCCGCCCCCGCGATCGTCACCGTCCGTCCGGGGCGAGGAGCGTGCACGACCGCGCCGTCTCCTATGTACATCCCGACATGGCTGGCGTCGTCGAAGTAGATGATCAGGTCGCCGGGGCGCATGTCCTTGACGTCGACGTGCTTGAGCTGCTTCCACTGCTCCTGCGAGGTGCGGGGGATGGGGTGGCCGGCGGACGCCCAGGCCTGTGAGGTGAGCCCCGAGCAGTCGAACGTCTTCGGACCCTCCGCGCCCCACTCGTACGGCTTGCCGATCTGGTCGGTCGCGTACTTCACGGCCTCCCTGCCCTGTTCGGACGCCTCGCTCTTGATGTCCGCGAGGACACCGGAGCTCAGCCAGACCGACTGCGCCTGGTGCGCGGCCTCTTCCTCCAGCTTCGCCAGCCGCTCCTTCTCCTTACGCTCCAGCTGGGACTCCAGCTTCTTGGCGTCGGAGATCCGCTGCTTGATCTTCTTCTTGGCCCCGGCCTTGGCCTTGCGGTTGGCCTCCAGCTTCCGCCACTGCGCGGAGGCGTCCTTCTCGTACTGCTCCAAGTCCTGCTGGGTGCGCGTCATCTCGCCCAGCAGCCCCTTGGTGGCGTGCTCGCCCTGCCGTACGCGTCCCGCGCCGTCGAGGAACTCCTGCGGGTCGTCGCTCAGCCACAGCCGCGCCCCGGGCGGCAGCCCGCCTCCCCGGTACTGCGCGCGGGCCGCGGCACCCGCGCGGTCCTGCAACTTGTCCAGCTTCGCCTGGCCCTTGACGATCTCCCGGGCCAGGTCGACGATCTCGGCGGACTGCTTCTGGGCCTTCTCCTCGGCGGCGTTGTACGCGTCCGTGGCGACCGCCGCGTCGTGGTAGAGCTTCTCGAGCTTCTTGCGGACCGCTTCAAGGTCCTTGTTGCTCACAGGCTTCGGGGTCGCCGTGGGGGTTCTGGTCGGCGCCGGTGTCGGTGTCGGGCTCGCGTAGGCCACCCCTGGTGTCGCCAGCACCACGCAGGCACATGCGCAGGCCAGGGCCATGGCCGCCGTGGTCAGACTCCGCTTGCCGGATCCCATTACTCCGCCCCCAAACTGATTTACCGTCAGTAACTTACGGCGCCTCGGGGGATCGTGCCATGTCGACGCGCAATGCGACAGAGTCGGGCAAGAACTCCCTCCTCCGGCCTTCGGGCCGGGCATGAACTCCCTTCCCCCGGGCCCGCTCCGGCATGACGATCTCGCCCCCCGGCGTGTGTGACGTGTGACTCATCGAGATCGTTCCCTGCGGTGCGCGCGCACGCGCCGCCAGATCCCGCCCCCCCTGGTCGGTCGGGTCCGGCGCTTCCCCGGGCCGACCGCTGTCGTGGTCGGTCAGGTGCGCGGGGCCAACGCCTCCCAGCGCACCGTCACTTCGCCCTGGCGCCAGCGGGTGATCCCGTCCGTGACCGGCCAGTCGGCCGTCAGGTCGCGGACCGTGCGTATCCAGCGCTGCCGGGCGCCGTACGCGGCGTACGGCGCGGCTGCCGCCCAGGCGCGGTCGAAGTCGCGCAGGAAGGCGTGCACGGGCTCGCCCGGGACATTGCGGTGGATGAGGGCCTTCGGCAGCCGCTCGGCCAGGTCGGACGGGCGGTCGAGCGAGCCGAGGCGGGTGGCGAAGGTGACCGTGCGCGGGCCTTCCGGGCCGAGGGCCACCCAGACGTGCCGGCGGCCGATCTCGTCGCAGGTCCCTTCGACGAGCAGTCCGCCCCGGGAGTCGTGACCCGCCGGGGCGAGCCGCGCGCGCAGCCGCTGCCAGACCTCGGCGACCTGCTCCTCGTCGTACTGGCGCAGCACGTTCGCCGCGCGGATCAGGTGCGGCCGGCCCGGCACCGGGACCTCGAAGCCGCCGTGCCGGAAGGCGAGGCCCTCGCGTTCGTACGGGCGGGCGGCGGCGACCCGGGCCGGTTCGATCTCGATGCCGAAGACGCGGGTGCGGGGAGCGGTGGTGCGCAGGCGGGTCAGCAGCTCGACCGCGGTCCACGGCGCCGCGCCGTAACCGAGGTCGATCGCCACCGGCTCCGGCGTCCTGCGGAGTTGGGCGCCGTGCACCGCCGCGATCCAGCGGTCCATGCGGCGCAGACGGTTGGGATTCGTCGTCCCGCGCGTCACCGTACCCACGATGGGGGTGCCACCGCTCGAGCGAAGCCGAGAGTGGGCGAGGGACGCCGCGCGGGTTGTCATGCGTACGAGAGTAGGCGGCCCCGCCGGGCACCGGTGAGCCTGTGGACAACCGCCGGCCGGCCCCGATGTCGCTGTGGAAAACCTGGTGGGCAGGGAGGCAGACGCACCTGGATGTCGAACGGTTGAGCGACCAGCGGTAATGATTCGGCAAAGAGGAAATGGAGCGGAGGGCTCCGGCGTTCCATCACCTGGAGGGCGTGACACGTCCTCCGAAAGGCATGCCCGCAGCGAGGAGGAACGCCACGTGAGCCAGTACGTCAGCAGGCTCGGGCGTCGCTCACCGGCGGCCCCCTCACGGCTCAGGCTGCACCGCAGGCCCCGTCGCGTCGCGATGCTCTCCGTGCACACCTCGCCCCTGCACCAGCCCGGTACGGGCGACGCGGGCGGGATGAACGTCTACATCGTGGAACTCGCCCAGCGGCTCGCCGCGATCAACATCGAGGTCGAGATCTTCACGCGGGCCACCACCGCCGCACTCCCGCCGGCCGTCGAGCTGGCCCCGGGCGTCCTCGTCCGGCACGTCGACGCGGGCCCCTACGAAGGCCTCGCCAAGGAAGACCTGCCCGCCCAGCTCTGCGCGTTCACGCACGGCGTCATGCAGGCCTGGGCGGGTCACCGCCCCGGCTACTACGACCTCGTGCACTCGCACTACTGGCTCTCCGGCCACGTCGGCTGGCTGGCCGCCGAGCGCTGGGGCGCGCCCCTGGTGCACGCGATGCACACCATGGCCAAGGTCAAGAACGCGGCGCTGGCCGAGGGCGACACCCCCGAGCCCGCCGCCCGTGTCATCGGCGAGACCCAGATCGTGCGCGCCGCGGACCGCCTGATCGCGAACACCGCGGAGGAGGCCGACGAACTCGTCCGCCATTACGAGGCCGAGGCCGGCAAGGTCGCCGTCGTCCACCCGGGCGTCAACCTCGACCGCTTCCGTCCCGCGGACGGCCGCGCCGCCGCCCGTGCCCGGCTCGGCCTCCCGCAGGACGCCCTGATCCCCCTCTTCGCGGGCCGCATACAGCCCCTGAAGGCCCCGGACGTGCTGCTGCGCGCGGTCGCCGTGCTGCTCGACGAGCGACCGGAGCTGCGCCGCAGGATCGTCGTCCCCGTGGTGGGCGGTCCGAGCGGCAGCGGGCTCGCCAAGCCGGAGGGGCTCCAGAAGCTGGCCGCGCGGCTGGGCATCGCCGATGTCGTACGGTTCCGGCCGCCCGTCGGGCAGGAACAGCTGGCCGACTGGTTCCGGGCCGCGTCCGTGCTGGTCATGCCCTCGTACAGCGAGTCGTTCGGACTGGTCGCCATCGAGGCGCAGGCGGCCGGTACGCCCGTCCTCGCGGCCGAGGTCGGTGGCCTGCCGGTGGCCGTCCGCCACCAGGAGACCGGCTTCCTCGTCCCCGGCCACCATCCCGCCGACTACGCGCGCGTGCTGCGCGATTTCGCCGACGACGAGACGCTCGCGGCCCGGATGGGTGCCGCCGCGGCGCGCCACGCGGAGCAGTTCGGCTGGGACACCGCGGCCGCCGCGACGGCGGACGTGTACACGGCGGCGACGCAGGACCACCGGCGCCGGGTGCGGGCACGTCACGCCTGACACCGGTCACGTACGCTCCCCTCATGGCTGACGCAGCGTCGATCATCGAGCAGGTCCTCACCGAGGCCGAGCTGGAGTGGGAGAGCCCCGGGGCGGGTTCGTACGTCGTGAAACTGCCCGGCACCCGCAAGCTCTCGACGACGGTCTCGCTGATCGTCGGCCGCCATTCGCTGTCGCTGAACGCGTTCGTGATCCGCCACCCCGACGAGAACCACGAAGCCGTCCACCGCTGGCTTCTGGAGCGCAATCTCAAGCTCTACGGCGTCGCCTACGCGGTCGACCCCCTGGGGGACGTGTACCTGGTCGGCAAGCTTCCGCTGACCGCCGTCACCCCCGAGGAGGTGGACCGTCTCCTCGGCTCCGTCCTCGAAGCCGCCGACGGCTCCTTCAACACCCTCCTGGAACTCGGTTTCGCCTCGGCGATCCGCAAGGAGTACGCCTGGCGGGTGTCTCGCGGTGAGTCGACGCGCAATCTGGACGCGTTCACGCATCTGACCCAGCGTCCTGCCAACTGATTCTCGCCCCCCATTGTTCAGGCATTGCGCGACCCCTTCCGTGTCGGGGGTCCTCGTGGCATGCTCACCGCCGACGCAGATCTGAACGTCGTTCACATCCATGAAGAACGTGAGAGTCGCATGGAAGGGCGGACGGGCATGACCACCAACAGGCACGGACACGCGGGGATCACCAGACGGGCCCTGCTCGGCAGCGCCACGGCCGTGGCGGCCGTCGCCGTGACCGGCACCGCGACAGCTCCGGCCGCCGCCTCGCCGGGGGCCACGGCGGCAGCACCACCACCCGGTCGGGGGACGGCCGCCGCGTCATCCGGGGGTGCGCCCGGCGCCCTCGCCCGGTCCGGCGAAGTCCCGGCACTCTGGCGCGAGTTCACCCGCTCCCCCTTCACCCACCCGCAGATCCCGTACGTCGGAAGGGCCGGCTCGCACCGCGGGGCCGCGCGCCTGCCCCGCCGCCCCGTCGTGACCGACATCCGTGACCACGGTCCCGTCGCCGACGACGGCACCACGGACTGCGCTCCCGCGATCAACCGTGCCATCGCCGCTGCCGGAAGGGCCGGCGGTGGCACGGTCACCATCCCGCCCGGGACGTTCCGCATCGACGACCTGATCCGCGTCGGCCACTCGAACGTGGTCCTCCGGGGCGCCGGCAGCGGCCGTACGACCCTGTACGCGACCAAGAACCTCACCGAGCTGATCGGTGTCTACGGCTCCCGTTACGGCGGCGACAAGTCGTCCTGGTCCTGGGCCGGCGGCCTCATCTGGCTCGCCCCCACGGCCCGTTGGGACTCCCTCGTCGCGGCCGTCAGGGCCAAGGCATGGCCCTTCGAGGGCTGGACCGGCAACACGCGCGACGCCTGGCAGACCCTCACGACGGTCGAGCCCGCACGCCGGGGCTCCTGGACGGTGACCGTCGCGGACGCCTCGAGGCTGCGCCCCGGCGCACTCGTCCTGCTCCGGCTCGCCGACGACGCCGACCACACGTTCCTCGAGCACATGTCGGGCGGCGGACCCGGCCCGAGGCGTACTACTGGGACGACAAGACCAAACTGACCTCGTACGTCCCCTACGAGTGGCCCGTCCGCGTCGCGCGCGTGCGCGGCCGCCGGGTCACCCTCGAACGCCCCCTCCCGCTCGACGTACGCCCCGAGTGGGACCCGCGACTGACCACGCACGCCGAGGAGCTGACCGGCTCCGGCGTGGAGGGGCTCACCCTGGAGGCCGTGGAGACACCGCAGTCCCCGCACCTCCTCGACAAGGGCTACAACGGCGTCGTCCTCCAGTGCGCCTACGACTGCTGGGTGGACGACGTCACGGTCCGCCACGTCGACAACGGCTTCGGGCTCGTCGCCGCCTCCGCCTGCACCCTGCGCCGTACCAGGGTCGCGGGACGCGGCTCGCACCACCCGTACTTCTGCCGCGAGGGCTCGCACGACAACCTGATCGAGGACTTCACCGTCGAGGAGCGCACCGTCCCCGCGCCCGCCGGGACCCAGCTGCACGGCATCAACGTCGAGGGCCTGTCCTCGTACAACGTCTGGTCGCGCGGTGACCTCCGGATGGGCACCTTCGACTCGCACCGCGGGCTGCCGTTCGCCAACGTCCGCACCGACATCACCGTGGACAACGACGGCCGGCACGGCGGCGACGCCTCCGCCGGACCGCTCTTCGGCGCCCGCTTCACCCACTGGAACATCCGGGTCACCAACGGCCGGGCCGGCCTGATGAAGATCGACGGCCTCGCCCCCTACAGCGCCACCGTCGGCCTCAACGAGGTCACCGAGTTCGACCAGATCGACGTTCCCGACTTCACCGGGGACCTGCACTCCCGCCTGGAGCTGTACGGGACGACGGACGCCGTACGGCCGCGCAACCTGTACGAGGCCCAGCGCGACCTCTAGGCCGGACCGTTCGCGACCGTCCCTGGGCCAGGGAGGTTCACGACCGTCCTTACGCCACCGGACAGTTCACGACCGTCCCCGCGGCACCGGACAGTTCACGACCGTCCGTACGCCACCGGCTCGCTCACGACCGTCCGTACGCCACCCGCTCGCTCACGACCGTGCGTACCGCCCCGGAGTCACCCCCACCAACCGCCTGAAATGACGGGTGAGATGGGACTGGTCGTAGAAGCCGGTCGTGATGGCCACCTCGCCCGGCGGCCGCCCGTCGAGCAGCAGCCGGCGGGCGCGGTCCACCCGGCGGGACATCAGGTACTGGTGCGGGGCGATGCCGAACGCGCCGCTGAACGCGCGGACCAGGTGGGCGGGGTGGGCGTGGACGAGCCGTGCGGCCTCGTCGAGGGCGATCCCCTCGACGAGCCGTTCGTCGAGGAGTTCGCGCAGCCGGTGGGCGAGCGGCCGATCGGGGCGAGGGGGCCGCGGGGCCGGGCCGGGGCTCAGCCTGCCGCGCAGCCGCTCCGCGATCAGCGTCAGCCTGCTGTCGGCCTCCAGTTCGTCCCCGGGGTGCGCGAGCGCCGTGTGCAGCTGCCCGACCCGGCGCCGCAGCACGGGATCCACCAGATCGGGCCCGTCCACCGCCGGACCGATGAGGTCGTCGGCCAGGCGCGAGCTGTCGAGGTAGAGGACCCGTTTGCGGAAACCGTGCTCGGTGGCCGGGGCACCGTTGTGCGGGATGTGCGGCGGCAGCAGTGACACCGTGTCGTGCGGGGTGCCGTGCTCATGCCGGTCGAGGTCGTAGCGGACGGCGCCGTCGTCGACGATCAGCAGCGTCCAGGCCTCGTGCACGTGCATCGGGTACGCGTACTCGGTGTAGTGCGCGTGGAAGACCTCGACGACGCCCGGGATGCTCGGGCGCCACGCGGTCATCTCGCGCTGGGGGGCCATGCAAAGAACGTACAAGACCACGACGTCCGCCGGTCGGCAGTCTCTTCGTATGAGCAGCGTGAGCAGCAACAGCCCGTCCGGTGCGAGCGGCATGAGCCCTTCGGACGACGCACCCGTCCGCTTCGACACCAAGATCACCGTCGTCCTGCGCGAGGACCTGGAGCCCTGGCAGCGGCTCAATGTGACCGCCTTCCTCGTCAGCGGCCTGGGGACGGCGGTCTCCGAGGTGATCGGGGAGCCGTACGAGGATGCCGACGGGGTCGCCTACCTCCCGATGTTCCGGCAGCCCGTGCTGGTCTTCGAGGGGTCGAAGGAGACGCTGACCGCCGCCCACGGCCGCGCGCTGTCCCGGGCGCTGCCGCGAGCGGTCTTCACGTCGGACCTGTTCACGACGGGCAACGACCGGGACAACCGCGCGGCCGTACGGGCCGTGCCGAGCGGCGACCTCGATCTGGTGGGAATCGCGGTGTACGGGCCGCGGAACGCGGTCGACAAGGTGGTGAAGGGGGCGCGGATGCATCCCTGAGGGGGCGCGGACGCATGGAGGGGGCCGGGGCGGCCGGGTGTCCGGGGGCGGGTGAATGGCCTGCGCCTGCCTCAGGTGCCCGAGTGCTCCGGGCGCCCCGAGTGCCCCGAGTGCCCCGGGCGGCTGGGGCGGCTGGGGTGGCGTCAGGCGGGCGTGTGCCCGGGCGGCTGGGGTGCCGTCAGGCCGGAGCGGCCTCCGCCTGGGGCGCCGGACCGGCCTCCACCACAGGGCTGATCCTGGTCGCGACCGGGGTGACCTGTACCGCGGAGTCCCGAGCCACCGCCCCGGAGGGCTCCCCCGTCACCGCCCCGGAGGGCTCCCGCGCCACGACCCGGGAGGGCTCCCGTCCGGACTCCCGCACGGACTCCTCCGCCGGAAGCCGCCGCATGAGCAGCCCGTAGCCGAGCCCCGCCGCCGTACCGACCACCGCGCACAGCCCCCAGAGCCAGGCCGCGCCGAAGCGGTCGATGACGACGCCGGACATCACGGGCGCGATGAGCGCGGCCAGTGCCCAGGAGAGGGTGTACATCCCCTGGTAGCGGCCCCGGCCGTGGACGGGGGAGAGGCGGACGACGAGACCGGTCTGCGTCGGCGCGTTGACGATCTCCGCGAGGGTCCACACGCAGACGGTGAGCGTGAAGACCGCCACCGACCCGGCGAAGGCGGTGAGCCCGAACCCGTACCCGGCGAGCACCGACGAGATGACGAGGAGGCGCTTGGGGTCCCGGTGTTCGATGAAACGGCCGACCGGGATCTGGAGCGCGACGATTATGACGCCGTTGACGGCCATGGCCATGCCGTAGTCGGCCGGGGTGAAGCCGGCCCGGCCCATGGCGACCGGCAGCCCGACGGACCCCTGCTGGAAGACGAGGGCGACGAGGAACGACAGCCCGACCACGCTCATGAACCGTCCGTCGCGCAGCACCGTCCCGAGCCCGACCGCGGGTTCCGTGTCCTTGGCGACCTGCACCGGCTTGGACTCCGGGAGCTTCGCGAAGACGACGAGCGCGCAGACGAGAGTCATACCGGCCTCGATGAGGAAGCCCGCGAGGTAGCTGAACTCGGCGATGAAACCGGCGCCCATGGAGGACACGGCGAAACCGAGGTTGACGGCCCAGTAGTTGAGGGAGAAGGCGCGGACGCGGTCCTCGGGCCGGACGATGTCGGCCATCATCGCCTGCACGGCGGGCCGGGAGGCGTTGCTGGCCATGCCGACCAGGAAGGCGACCGAGGCGATGGCCACCGGGTGGTGCATGAAGCCGAGCAGCGCGACCGAGCCGGCCGTCGACACCTGCGCGACGAGCAGCGTGGGCCGCCGGCCGAACCGGTCGGTCATCACTCCGGCGGCGAGCGAGGAGACCACACCGCCGAGGCCGTGCAGGGACGCGACCAGACCGGCGTACGAGGCGGAGTAGCCGCGGTCGAGGGTCAGGTACAGGGCCATGAAGGTGGCCACGAAGGCCCCGAGCCGGTTGACGAGTGTGCTGGTCCACAGCCACCAGAACTCGCGGGGGAGTCCTGAGACGGTCTCCCGGACGGCACGTCTCAGGACGGCGTGTGGCATGGATCCCCTACGGATGTAAGCAGCTCGGGCGGTGATCACAACTTACGAGCGGGCCGCCTCGGAAGGCCACTCAATTAACAGATGCCGTCAACTGAAGGGCGGCGGAGGGGGTGCGGGGCGGCCGGTCGGGGGTTCCCGTGTCCGACTGATGGCCTAGGGCGCGAGGGGTCGCGGGGTTCGATTACGCTCGGAGCCATGGCCGACGCACCGTACAAGCTGATCCTCCTCCGCCACGGCGAGAGCGAATGGAACGCGAAGAACCTGTTCACCGGTTGGGTGGACGTCAACCTCAACGAGAAGGGCGAGAAGGAGGCAGTACGCGGCGGTGAGCTGCTCAAGGACGCCGGCCTGCTGCCCGACGTGGTTCACACCTCGCTCCAGAAGCGCGCGATCCGCACCGCGCAGCTGGCGCTGGAGTCCGCGGACCGCCTCTGGATCCCGGTCCACCGCAGCTGGCGCCTGAACGAGCGTCACTACGGCGCCCTTCAGGGCAAGGACAAGGCCCAGACGCTCGCCGAGTTCGGCGAGGAGCAGTTCATGCTGTGGCGTCGCTCGTACGACACCCCGCCGCCGGCGCTCGACCGCGACTCCGAGTACTCCCAGTTCGACGACCCGCGCTACGCGGCGCTGCCGCCGGAGCTGCGTCCGCAGACGGAGTGCCTCAAGGACGTCGTCGTCCGCATGCTTCCGTACTGGTTCGACGGCATCGTCCCGGACCTCCTCACCGGCCGTACGGTCCTGGTCGCGGCCCACGGCAACTCGCTGCGCGCCCTGGTCAAGCACCTCGACGGCATCTCCGACGCCGACATCGCGGGCCTGAACATCCCCACCGGCATCCCCCTCTCCTACGAGCTGGACGCCGACTTCAAGCCCCTCAACCCGGGCGGCACCTACCTCGACCCGGACGCGGCCGCGGCCGCGATCGAGGCGGTCAAGAACCAGGGCAAGAAGAAGTAACGCAACACCAGCAGGCCCCCGACCTGCTGTTTCCTGGCAGGGCGGGGGCTTTTTGGTGGGGCTGGGCCGTCTCTGGGCCGTCAGGTGCTTGGTCGGGCCATCAGACGTGTCGGCGCCAGCGGCGGATGCGGATGTCGAGGACGATCAGCAAGGCCGTGGGGATCGCGATCTGGGCGGGGGCGTTCGCCCAGAGGGCGAGGGTGCCGCCAGCCGTGCCGATGAGCGCCATGGGCAGGTCGCGAGGATGGATGTCGACCGTGACGCCTGTGCGTGGGACCATGGGTCCTCCATGTGTGATCGGTTCCTGGTAAGGGTTTCCGGGCGCAGATATGGAAGCGAATGCCGCCCCAGCCCGGGCGGCATTCGCATGCTGCGGAAACTTTCCCATAGTCGTCACGTGTGAACCAAACACACAGCTAGGCGCCACCTTGTCCGTTTGGATGGACAGATTGTCCACGACCGTGGACAGCCAGAGCGTTCCGAAAACCTTGGAAAACTTCCCAAACTTTCCAATCTTTTCAGGAGTCGTCTCGTGTCGCCCCACGTGACTCCCCGCCGCCCCTGTTGCCTCGTGCTGCCTCGCTCTTCAGGGACGCCGCCACCGTTGTTGCGTGCTAGCCAGGGATCCCAGCTCCTGGCAGGGGGCAGGGATCCGGTTAGTTGCTAAGCGGCGCTGATCGGCTTTACGGTTTCGTCTTAGCAGCATTGCTTGTTCGTCTTTACTGGTCAGTGATTACTGGTTCGGCATTACGGGTCAGTGATTACTGGTTCGGCATTACGGATTTCTTATCTGGTCTGTGAGCGCATTGCTCGTCTCGTAGGTGCCCGCAATCGCCTTCCGGGTACGCTCTTGGCTCGACGGCATGAGGTGCGCGTAGACCCGAAGCGTCAGCCCTGGATCCGAGTGGCCGCGGTACTCGGCCAGGGCCTTGATGTTCTCCCCGGCGTCCAGGAGCACCGACGCGTAGAAGTGCCGGAGCGCGTGCATGCCGTTCTCGCGGGACTCGGCGTGCGGCTGTCCACGCTCGGGGGCCGGGATTACTCCGGCGCCGGCCAGCGCCCGCTTCCACGCCTCCTCGTTGAGCGACGTGCGCCAGACATGACCCCCGCGCGGTCCGGTGAAGATCAGCCGCTTGGTCACCGGAGGACCATCCGCGACCTTCCACGGCAACGTGACCTCGACCGGCGGGAACTCCTTCATGTGCGCCCGGAGAGCGTCAGCGACCGGCCCAGGGAGCGGAACGTCCCGAAGCTTGCCGCCCTTCGGCGGGGCGAACACGGCCTTGCTACGGCTCAGCTTCAGTTGCTGGACCACATGAAGCGTGTCCGACTCGAAGTCGATCGCGTCGACGGCGACACCGAGGATTTCGCCCTGGCGGAGCCCGCAGCCACCGCCCAGATCGACCATCGCTCGGAAGCGTTCAGGCATGGCGGCGCGAACAGCGAAGACCCGTTCCGGCGTCCACGGCTTGACGCGCTTGGTGTCGACAACCGGCGGCCGGACCGAGCGAGCCGCACATGGATTGCGGGGGAGATGCCCGTCATCCACGGCCGCGCTCAACGCAGCGCGCACGTTGGAGTAGATCGTCCGGGCGTACGAGCCCCGGACGCCGTTCTTCTGAAGCTGTCGCACCCAGTCGCGGATGTGGGTGGGTTGGAAGGACCCGAGGGGGCGCGTACCCAGGTACGGGAAGGCATGCAGTCGAAGCTGCGACTCCATCGAGGCTTGCGTGTTCGGGTCAGCGCCCTGGGCCTCCACCCAGCGTTCGGCGTACTGCTGGAAGGTGATCCGGGCCGCGCGAGGGTCGATGTACTGCCCGCGCGCCATGTCCGCCTCGATGTGAGCGAGCCATTGGTCGGCAAGCCGCTTCTGCCGGTCCGGGAAGCTCTTGGCTTTCTCGGTGCCATCCGGGCCGATGTAGCGCGCCCGGTAGCGAAGTCCAGAGCCGTAGCGATCGCTCTTGACCTTGCGGACCTTGCCGTCCGGACCCGTCTCACTCTTGTACCAGCGGTCTTGGATGTGTCCGGCCATCAGGCAACGGCCCCTTCCATCAGGGACTCGACCCAGGCCCGGACGTCATTGGGGTCGTAGCGCAGGTGCCGGCCGACCCGGAAGCCGCGGGGGCCGGTGCGCTTCCGGCGCCATTGGTAGACCGTCTCGATCGGCACGCCCAGAAGTTCGGCGACGTCCAACGGAGTGAGGTACCGCGCTGGAAGAGGGCGCGGCTCGTCGGGAACCCGCGCCACGGTAAGGCGCCGCTCAGCCATGGGTGGGTTCTCCTTCTGTTCCGGGGGCGGGTTCGAGGGATGCGGCGAGCCAGGCTTCGGCGGCGGACAGGCCGGTTCCGGCGAAGACCCAGTGCGAGACGACGAGGGTCGTCGTGTCGGTGTCGCCCGCGGTGGCTGCTGCGGCTTGTGCTCGGCGCCATTCGGCGCGGGCGGTGCGGAGGGCACCGAGGGTGGTGGAGTAGCGGCGGGACTTGGTGGAGAAGTGGCCGCGGAAGCCGAGCATGTGGGCCCAGGCCCGGAGTCGGAGATCTTCTAACTCCTTGCGCATGCCGAGCGTCCAGGCCGTTCGGATCAGCCGGCGGGCGTGGTCGCTGATGTCGAGTTGGGCGAGTTCGGCGAGGAACTTGAGCGGGCGGTCGAGAGCTCCCGTGGCGGTCTCGGCGCCCTTGGTGGCGTACTTGGCGATGTACGAGGCGACAGCCCGCTCGGTCAGTTCCTGGCCGCCGTCGAAGTCGGCGGAGCGGATCGTGCGGACGTCGAGCTGACGGCCGAAGGTGAAGATGTGCGCGCGTCCGTCGATGACCGGGCCGTCCACGCGGACGTGAGCAGCAGCGGCGCCGATGGCGTCGGTGAGCAGTTCGGCGGTGACCCAGGCCGGAGGTGGGGTGTCGCCGCCCTCGGGGCCGTCGATGCGGATGACCGCGTGGAAGTGGACGGCGCCGCGCTTCTGGTACTCGGCGACCTTGGCGAAGGAGACGCGGGCGTACTGGCGGAACGTGCGCTGTGAGAGTCCGGCGCGCTTGGCGACCTCGCGGCGCAGGTAGGTGGAGAAGCGACGCCACAGCGGACCGGCGTGGGCGTTCCAGAGGACGGCGGCTTCGTAGTCGTACGTGTCCGGGTCGAGCGGGGTGCCGGGTGCGGCGTCCTCCTGGTCGTGGCGGATGCCGCAGCGGCAGCGGCGGATCGAACCGGTTGGGCCGGTGGGGCGGTTGTGGACGGGGCCGAAGCTGGGGGCGGTGAAGGTGGCGAAGACGCGGGGGTGCGCGGCGACGCGTTCCGTGATGCCCTTGCCGCCGCGCAGGCCGCTGGTGATCAGGTGGAAGGTGTCGCGGCGGTAGACCTCGGCGCAGGCTTCGCAGCGGGTCACGCGGCGGTTGTTGCAGCGGACCAGGAGGTGACCGGCCGGGAGGCCAGCGGAGTCGAGTCGGTGGAGGACGTCACCGATCTCGCCGGTACGGGTGTTCACGTCGTACTCGGTGCGGTGGCCGTCGAGGCGGATCGGATGGGTGCAGCCACCGAGGCCGGAGAGTTGCCGCAGCAGTTCGGGCATGGTGCCGAGCGAGGCCAGTTCGGCGAGTTCGGGCAGCGGGGGTGGTGTGGAGCGGGTGATGATGGCGTTCTCCTTCTGGCTTCGGCTAGGAGGGGTAGGGCCCCCGGGGCGGCGGATGCTTGGCGGTATCGAGGCCGTCCCGGGGATCTGTTGTGCAGCGGCTTTCAGCGGCGGTGCTGGTCGCGGAGCATCGATCGCAGGACCACGGCGGCTATGGCCACGGAGATGGCCGTGACGGCGACGGCGGCCAGGAGCGCGGTGAGGACGACTCCACCGACGAGGACGGCCGCAACCGCTCCGGTGCTGATGGAGATCTGCGGGACCGCACGTCGTACGGGTGCCGGATCGGCCGGGGTGTGGGTGTGCGCGGGCGGCGGTGTCGGGTTCTCGGGGTACTTGGGCAGGAACACGGCGAACCTCTCCTTGCCTACTCGTCTAGTCGTGTGAGCCGTTTATGACGTCCACGCCGGAGCGCGTGCCGGAGTCGATGGCCGGGGCCAGGAAGGTGCGCGAGAGCAGGAAGCCGAAGAGGGCGATCACGACGACGACCCAGGTACGGACGCCGAGGAACTTGATCGCTCCCCAAGCGATGAGCCCGAGGACGAGGACAAGCGGCAGGCTGACGGTCACGGGAGTCAGGTCCTTTCAGCGGACGGGGCAGCGGTGGGTACGTGCGGCCAGTTCGGCGGCCGCACGACTGTCGTAGTCGGCGGAGAAGCCGCAACGCGGAGCGGTGCAGGCGGCGGTGTGCTTCTCGCGACCTCGGGCGTCGTAGGACGTGCCGACCTGGACCGCGCCGATGCGGGTGACGGAGCGGAAACGGCGGTTGGCGGTCACGCGGATCTCCTTTCAGAGCTGAGCGGCGATGGCGTCGGCCATGGGGGCAGGGACGCCGAGTCGGGCGCGGAGGGTCGGGTTGTCGATGGCCGCGCCCGTACGGGTCTGGTGTTCGGCGGCGACCTTGCGCGCGTGCTCGACCAGGGCGGCCGGGACGGACACGACGGGCGGAGCTGGAGTCGGTTCGGGTGCCGGTTGCGCGGGGAGCTCCGGTACGACTTCGGGCGCGCCCTCGGCGTCCTCGGTCTCCTCGTGCGGTGCTTGCGGCGAGTGGGCGAGGAGCGTGCCGCCGAGGAAGGCGACCGCGGGCCAGCCCGCGACGAGGATGCGGAGCCAGGCCGGCACCTGGTCCAGGTCGAGGAGCCCGGCGGTGGCGACGTTCGCGCCGAGGGACGCTACGAGCGCGATGACGAACCAGCACCACCCAGCCGCTTTCGCGTCACCGGTCCGCAGCCGACGCCAGGCGGCGACGAGCAGCAGGTCGACCGAGACGGGATACGCCCACGCCTTCCACCCGTCCTGACCGGCCGCCGAGGCGACGTCGTGCAGGTGGGCCAAGGACAGCGCGGCGGCGATGACCGCTTGGACGAGGACCGCGTCGACACGGGCCAGTTGGGCACGCATGCTGCGGCTCCTTCCGGATTCAGGCATGGCAGGGGTAGGGACATGGCGCGAGACGGTCACGCCGGCCGAGAGGGAGCGGGAAAGCTCAGTCGGTCACAGGGCGAGGCTGGACAACCGGGGCCGCAGACTCGACGGGCCGTACGGGCACGTCGGGCCGGAAGGGCTTGAGCGCGGGCAGGTCGGGCACCAGGTGCGCCGACTCCCGACAGATCTCGGCGGCATCGCCGAGGGAGAGGTACGGCGTACGGATGCGGGACCAGCCGCCGGAGGAGTCGCCCGCGACGGCGAGGCCGGGCCGCTCAGGGGCGATGGCGCAGGCGGCGGAGACCGCTTCAGGCGCGATGTCACCGAGGGCCATTTTGGCGGAGGCTTCGTCGTTGACGCGGTGGCAGACGCGGCCGGTCAACTGGGCCCGGAGCATGGTCGCTCCCTTGCCGAGTTCGGCGCCGAAGCGCTGTCCGCAGACTTCCAGGTAGATCCCGGCAGCACGGCCGAGCTGGGCGAGGCGGATGAGCTGGGTGACCATCTCGTCCCGCCGTTCCTCGTCCTTGCGGGTGGCGACGAGGAAGAGTTCGGCCACCTCGTCGACGAACAGCACGATGGGAACAGGGCGTTCGTCCTCGGGGAGCCCCCAGACATCCGAGGTGATCTCCTCGTCGGGAGTACCCGGGGCGAGACCCTGACGGGCCTTGATCAGTTCGTAGCGCTTCTCCATCTCCTGGATGAGCACGGGCAGCAGTTGGGCCGCCTGCTCGGGGTCGGTGGCGAGCGCGGAGAGCCTTGCCGCGAAGGGGGACAGTTCCACTCCGCGCTTGCAGTCGATGCCGACCAGGGCGACGGGTTGTGGGGCGAGACCGGCGACGAGGTGGCGCAGGTACATGGACTTGCCGGAGAGCGTTGCGCCGAGGGTGAGTTGGTGAGGGATTGCGCGGTAGTCGCGTACGAACGGGGTGGCGTCCTCCCGTAGGGCCACGGGCACTTTGAGAAGCCCGGACGTGACCTTGCGAGGCATTCGCACGCTTCGCAGGACGTCGAAGCCGACGAGCCGCAGTTCGACCACGCCCGACTTGACCGTGCTGACGTACACGGCGTGAACTCCCCAGGCGTGCCGCAGCCGTTCGGCCGATGCGGCCACGTCGGCCGGCTCCTGTCCTGGGGCGAGCCGAAGACGCAGGCGTAACCCGGTCGAGGTGGGGCGGATGATGCCCCGGCGGGGCGGTACCGGCCGAACCTCACGTCGAGTGGTGGCCTTGACCGCCAGGACCCGCAGCCGGGACGGAGCCACGGTCAGCCCGCACGCCTCCATGACCGAGCTGTACGAGCCGAGCAGCCGTGCCGTGGATATCGGCAGGCCGACCGTGGACCAGTAGACGCCGGGGTGCTTGGCTCGGGCGTAGGCAGCCCCGCCGCCGAGGGCGGCGACAGGACCACCCACCTCCAGGAGCGTTGTCAGGTCGGTCATCAGGCCGTGGCCCCCATGGCGGCCGGGAACACGGCCGGAGTGACGGCGGCGGAGCGGTAGGCGATGCCGTGCCGCTGCTGCCCGTTGAACACGCTCTCCCACGGCCGGGCCACCAGCCCCGGCAGCGACACCGGCGCCCCGAGCGCGAGCCCTTCGGACACCCCGCTCTCCGGAATGGTGACCTTGATCAGGGACGACTCTCCCTCCTCGATGTAGACGACGCCGATCGTCATCAGTGCCTCCCCGCTGACTGTGTCCTTCGCGATCTCGCCGGTCTGACGGTCACGGACCTTGGGCTCGGGCGCCTCGGTCAGGAGGATCGTCGCGGCCGAGGTCTCCACACGGATGGTGCGCAAGATTTCTTCCCATCTACTCGTCTAGACAAGATGCTCTTCAGGCCCGATCACTTCGGGAACGCCAACCACCCTGTCACGCAGCTTGGCCACTCGTCTATACGAGTAGGCCTGTTGAGGTGTACGAGTCCGAAAAGTGGCCTCGCGCACCGCCGATCAGGTCGCCGGAAGCTGGTAGGAGAGGACGTACGCGTCCGCCGCCATGACGGTGTCGCAGACTTCGACGGCCCGCCCCTCGGTGTCGTACGCCGTACGGACGAGGTGGATCACCGGCACACCGGAGGCAAGCCGGAGCGTCTTGACCTCGGTCGGCGAGGGCATTCGGGCGCGGATCTCCTCCTCGAAGTGGTCGAGGTGATGGCCCAGCTCCTCAAGACGGGCGTAGATGCCGCCGGGGCCGGGGTTGGGTTCGGCGATCTGCGTACCCCGCGCGATGTCGAGCGGGAGATACGAGGTGGCGAACTCGACCGGACGGCCGTCGAGCAGGTATCGGCGACGCCGGGCGAGCACGCGGCGTACGGACCCGAGCCGGGTGGAGATGTCCTGACTGGCCTTCTCCTCCTTGACCTCAAGGCTGTCGACCTGGGGGTGACTGCCCGCGGCGTCCGCTTCGACGATGAACGCGGACTTTCCCTGCTCGCGGTGGCGCCGGGCGAAGCGGTCGGAGGCCAGCCGGCGGACGGGCGGTCGCGGCCGGACGAAGACACCCTTGCCGTGTTCGGCGGCGACCAGGCCCTCGCCCTGGAGGATGGAGAAGGAGTTGCGGACAGTCATCCGGGATACGCCGTAGTGCTCGACAAGTTCGGCTTCCGAGGGGAGCTTTTCGCCCTCCTTGAATCGCCCACGGTCGATGGCCTCGCGCAGCTGGTCGGCGATCTGTCGGAACACCGCACGATCGCTGGTGGGGTCCAGAGCGCCGAGCAGAGACGGAAGTGAGGTCACGAGTGCTCCTTTAGGTATCTAGACGAGTGGGCGAGTGTTGTTGCTACGGTGGAGAGCCTAGCCATCCGAGAGGGCCGAGGAACGTGACCACTGACCGTCCGCACTCCGTGAGCGTTGCCGGAGTCATCGTCGACGACCAGGGCCGGGCCCTCTTGATCCAGCGACGCGACAACGGACGGTGGGAACCTCCGGGTGGCGTTGTCGAGCGGGAGGAAACCCTCCCCGAGGCACTTCAGCGTGAAGTCCTCGAAGAAACCGGCATCAAGATCGCGCTTCCGGCGACCCTCACCGGCGTCTACAAGAACATGACGGGCCTGATCGTCTCGCTGGTCTTCCGCTGCCAAGCTGCCGACGGCTCGCCCACCACCGGGGACGAGACCCGCGCACTGCGTTGGGCCACCCGCGAAGAAGTCACCGACCTCGCCGACGAGGCGTACGCGATCCGCGTCCTGGACGCACTCGACGCGGCATCCCCGCCGGCCATCCGCGCCCACGACGGCGTGAAACTCGTCTAGCCCGAACCCGCTGCACATGGCGGCCTACCAGCACGAAGGAACTTGTATGCACGAGTATACGAGCACTGCGCGGGTCTGGGGACTCACTTGCCCAGGATTTCCGGAAGAGGTGAGCAGGGCCCGCCGTTGGACGCGCGACATCCTGCGCGACTCGCCACTAGCGGAGGACGCGGAACTGATCGTGAGCGAGCTGAGCGCGAACGCGATCCTCCACACGGCCAGCGGCAAGGAATCGGGCAGCTTCCATCTCGCGCTCGCGGTCTCCTCGCAGGTAATCGCCCTGTCGGTCACGGACGACGGAGGCACGGGATCGGCCCCGGCCATCGAGCACCAGGACCAGGAAGCCGAGCACGGCCGGGGGTTGGGCATGGTCAGCGTGATCGCGCACCGCGTCGTCGTCCACGACAGCGACGGCGGCCACACGGTCACCGCGGAGCTCTTCACCGGGGCCCGCAGGGGAGGCCACCCGTGCTGATGGACAAGCCGCTGCGCGGTTACTGGTGCGAGTGCTGGACAGAAGAACTCGCTGGAGGCGAACCGCCAGAGCTCCGGGCGTCCTTCGACGCCTACACAGCACCCCAGGCCGACAGATGGGTCGCGGTCGCACTCCGCACCATCTCCCCGGCACTCGACGCCGATGCCTCGGACGAAGCGTGGGCCTGGCTCTATGAGGGACGCATCCGGACCCGGAGAGCCCTCGCACGCATGGAGCCCTGCACAGTCTCAGTGACCCACGTCGGCACACGCATCACTTGGACGATCCGCCCAGTCCTCTACGTGCCGCTCGCCCACCGCCAGGGCATCGAACTCCCGCCCTGCGCATATGACTTCAAGCCCCAACAGATCTACTGAGTTACAACTTTCTCTACTGGTTCAAGTGCTCGCTTCGCTCGCTCCAGGTGGGCGGAGCCCAGGGGGAAAGAGCACATCGACGGCGGCGGGGCCACCTGACGATTCCCGGCACCTCAAGGACTGATCAGTCTTCTCACGTCGTTCGAAAAGGGGCCGCGCGCAGCGCGGCGGCGCCCGCGCCCGCAAGGGGGCGAAATACATGCCGGGGCTACAAGGGGACAGCTACACGGCTCGCCCACCAGGCACAGGCAAGGACACATGCCTCCGGCGGGGGCGCTCAGGCTCCAGGATGGCGGGGGCACCGTTCGCGAGATCTGGGTCATGGATGCGGCATTTCGGCGCCGTAGCGGCTGGGAGCTGCTCGACGTAGTGCCCCTGACCCACGAGGAACAGACCGTGGTCCATCTGTTCAGCAAACAAGATCCGCTCAGCGCCGGCATCACCGTCTATCACTCAGATCCGGTCACCGGAGCTAGCAGTGAATCACCCGCGACGCTTGAAGAGTGCCAGAAGCTGGAGCGCGCTGCCGTCTGGAGCCCCGAGCACATCGAAGATCGGCTACGGGACCATTTTGACGGCCGCCCGAACAAATGGGTGGAATCTTTGCGCCTGAAGCCGTGATGCCAGGACCCACTTCTGTGCGCAGGCGGTCGCCGAGTACGACCTTGGGCCAGCCGCGTGATCAAGGCCACCGCCCCGTGCCACGAGCGTGCCAGATCGAGGGGGAAACCGCGGGGGAATCACGGAGACTCGCGGTAGCCGTAGACGAGATCAGCCCCCGACCAAACTTGCTGGTCAGGGGCCGATTCCCGTTACAGTGGCGGCGCCAGGATTCGAACCTGGGAAGGCGAAGCCGGCAGATTTACAGTCCTCTCACGATCGCCTGGATACACGTCCTCTGACCTGCGGCTTCTCGCGCATCGAAAGCCGGGTAATGGGTCATCGTCCGCGACTCGTCCACATCCAGGGGATCATGCGATGACCCACGGCAGCATGACGCACCTGAAGGGCACGGTCTATGCAATGGCCGCAGCCTGAGATCCTGGGCTTGAACCACTGGGGGAATCTCCCCGTCGGCGGGCCCCGGGCGGGGGGTCCCCTGGCCCACGCACATCTTCCAGCACCGCTTGCCCGCGCCGGTCAACGAATTTCGTGAACAGCTCCTGCGAGTACCCGAAGATGATGGCCCAGGCGATGATCTGCGCGGATGAGTCGAGCGCACTGAGACCTGGAACAAATCCACCGCGCATGAGGAGAAGACCTCCGACAGCCGTCAGAGCGCCCGCTGGCAGCTTCAATGCTGCCAGAGCGACTGGTACCCCATAGGGGGTGGCTGTACCTCTGATCTTCCGCAACGCTGAGGCTGAGGCGAGGCCAGCCGCTACAAGGCCAGCGACTTCAACAACGAAATAGTCTCGGCGTATGGCGGTCTTCTCGAAGTTGACGTCCAGATCTGGGGAGGAAGGCAAAGGATCGCTTCCTGTAGGGCAGACCACCTCGTACATCACTGGTGACTTTGCCCCCGGCTTCTCCGATTCTGCTGAAAGGGCTTCCATCGACTTCGTTGGGTTAAAACAGAGTGGTACTGCCTCCGGCCAGATGGCACTGAGCGTGCAGATACTCACCGCCAGAACAAACAAGAACCCAGCCACCACCCATACGATGCGCACAAAGCTCTTGGCGCGCAGTTTTTCACGGAGGCTAACCGCCTGAGCAGCTTCAACCGCCTCGATGATCATTACCACGTCGATATCGCTCAGGGAATCGACGCGCCGGACATTCTCGACGGATTTCCTGCGCTCGTCGCCCGAGGGAAGATGCTCCTTGACGACTGCCAGCAAGCTAGGCAGATATGGCTTAATGGCCTCCGGAGACGACAGGAAGGACTTTACCCAGAGCAGTCGAGCAGCACTAAGGTGGATCTGAGCAGCAGTTACATGTGACCCCAGCGGCATCCTGTGATGTTTCTCAAAGTCGAGCAACTGGTCTGCGGAATCCAATTCAGCACGGGCCGCTGCGAGTAGCTTCTTACCAGCATCAGGATCAGAAAGGCTGTCATCTTTAGCCTCTACGAGAGCTCTCATCGTGCGAATAGTGGCGCGAGCCTCTTCACCAAGTTCCCAAGAGCGGCGCTCCCGCCACCACTCAGGGAAGCGCCCAAAATACCTATCGGCCAACTTTGCCATGCCGCTCTACCTACCCCGACATGCGATTGAAATCGCCCTAATTGACCTATCCGGCGCATTCCTTTCGTTCATCTTGGTGACGGCTATTACAACCGTAAGCCAGGAAAAGACATCGTCCGAGCTGCTACCGACAGGACGTCCCGATGCTTCGTGCGCGGCTAGCCTCTGGCGAGTACGCCCCTGGTGACAAGTTCCCTTCCGAGCGGACGCTGGATCAGGAACTTGGCATCCGCCGGACGGCGCTACGTCAAGTCGATCCAGATCGGCGAGGGCTACTACCTCGCCCCCGACGGGCAGGTCGCGGCGAAGCCGTACAAGTTGTTGGTGCAGGTGCTGAGTCGATCGTCGAAGGTGGCGGTCGCGAAGTACGCGTGGAGTGGGCGCGAACGGCTCGGCCTGCTGCGGATCCGCGATGACGTGATCGTGCTGCATGCGATGCGTTGGCCGGACGAGATCCGCGCCCCAGGCGTCGTCGACCCGCCGCACGAGACGGTGTCGGAGGAGGAGATCGCAGGGGCGCTCGCCTTGATGGAGTCGAAGGCGCGCGACGACCTTGACGGCTACGAGTGCGCAGACGGATGGCCATCAGACTCCATTGGCCGCCAAGGAGCCTGCAGCCATCACGGGGGCGTTGTCTCCGTATTTGAAGGAGACGACGGCACAATCCTCAGGTGCGGAGACAACGAGCACCCACCTCGCCCGGACGAACTACAGCAGCAGATCGAAGACTATGAACGCGTCGCCTGTGTGTTCAGGTGACACCGGGTCTACCACGGGTGATCACGGACGCACCACAAGCGCACCAGATCGAGCGGGGAACAACGGGGAACCACGGTAAATGCCGCCGAGGCCAGCGGGGCAGCACCCATACCGTTCGCGCAGGTCAGCAAACGAACCCGTTATAGATGCACGCAGCTTCCCAAGCTGAGAGCGTGACGGGTGCACATCGAGTGGCCGCATCGCCCTTTTTCCAAGGCGTGTTGCCTTCGGTGTGTCAGCAACGGCCATCTGCACGGGTGCAGCCTGTCGTCACCGTTCCGTCACAAGTAGTCGCCGCACGGAACCCTGCCGTTCTCCCGCCCTATCTGCACTCACGCACCACGACCACGCGTACCGCGGGGCAACAACCGACGACCGAAACCCGCGGACGAGACGACTCAGGGGGACGACAACATGCGTCACAGCAACGGCATTCGCAGGGCGGCTCTGGCGACGACGGCGGTCACGGCCGTCGCGGCGGCGGTGACCGGCATCCTGCCCGGCACCGCCATGGCGGCGAGCACCACCACTACCTCTACCCCGCCGCCCGCCTGCCCGGCCTCCGCCCTCCAGGTCAGCGCCTGGCAGGCCGCCCACCCGCCCGTCGGGACCGGGACCGGGGCGGCGGTCGTGCAGTTCACCAACGTCTCCCGGAAGACGTGCGTCCTGAAGGGCCATCCGACGGTCTCGGGCGCCGGCAACGGCTCCCCCGCCCACAACACCCCGCTCAAGGTCACCCCCACCGGCAGGGCGGCCACCGTGACGGTCCGGCCGCACGGGAAGGCGTGGGTGAAGCTGACCTTCGTCCAGGTCCAGGGGGAGGGCGACGGCTACTGCGTGTCGGGCAAGACCCCGGCGGCGTATCCGACGATGGTCATCGGGCTGCCGCACTCCGGGAGGCACCAGGTCGCCCTGAACGACGGGTGGTGGGCCGAGTGCGACAACAAGGTGACCGTCACCCCGGTCTCGGCGGTCAAGCCTTCCTGACCCCCCGTCCCCACAAATCGAGGAGCCTGCATGACGATCGCAAGGCTCTGACCTACATGTTTACGAGGAACTGCACATAAGTGCAGGTCAGCGACTCAATGCACCTTCGGTGCGCTGAGTCGCTGACCTGCGGTGATCAAACTCCGATGACACAAACTCGCGTCCGTCAAAGTCCGATGGCAAACGGTCAAGATCCGGTGGCGCAGGACAACCCAGACGCACCTTCGGCGGCACGCCTCGCCCCCAACCCGCGCCGAAGCCGAGACCGCGTTGGCGAGCCATCTCTGAGCGCTCACCTGGGCAGGAGCACGCGACCGGCCAATCGCCACCGTCTCAGTTTCCGTCTCATTCACCACCGTTCACGGATGTTCAGACGAGACCACAAGCCCACTCCCCCGAGCCGACCAGCCGCGCATGAACGCAGGTGAACGTCCCCGAACGCGGCCCAAGACCCCATCAACACAGTTGGAAAGCGTGTTGGCATCGGAGTTGGGTTACGGCCCGCGGGAGGGCGGCGATGCGTGATCAGCTTGGGGCGTGGAGACCATCATCGCCAGCGGCATAGCCGTCCTGGGAACGCTGCTCGGGTCGGGGATCACTCTGGCGTTCCAGCAGCGCACCGCCGACAGGAGCCATCAGTTCACCCGTCGCGAGAAGCAGCGGCAGGAGCGACTCGATGCCTACTCTGCCTACGCCGGCGCGTTGGTCAACTACCGTCGCTGCCTGGTGCACCTCTGGTTCTGCGAGCACGAACAGCCACCACCGGAGGATCCTGACACGGTGCGGATCCGTGCCTACGACCTACGCTCCAACGCCCAGGAAGCGCTGTTCCGAGTGCAGATGCTCACCGATGACGAAACGCTGAGCCGGTCCGCGGAGGACGTACTCGCAGGCGTTACGGCGCTGTCCAAGACAGACAGCAGAACAGAACTCGACAACGCCAGGGTACGGACCCGCGACGACATCAGCCGACTGGTCAGAGCAGTCAAGCAGCACCTCTGAGGCACTTGCAGACGTGCTGGTTCGTAGACCCTCACACTGGCAGCGGCCGCACCGCAAGCGCACCAGATCGAGCGGGGAACAGCGGGGAATCACGGTGAACGCAGCCGGGCCCAACGAGGCTACATCGCGGCCGTTCGCCCAGGTCAGCGGCCGAGTCGACCCCAAATGCCCGCAGCTTCCCAAGCTGATGTCACCGCAGCTACGCAGGCGAGGGACGTTCTGTCAGCGGCGACCAGTAGCCTGCGACGATCAGCCGTCGCGCGCCTGGAGATGCCGTGGAAGCTACCGCTCTCGTCAGTCCCGATCAGTTGTGGTCGGCGCAGGAGGTCTTGGTGCGTCCGAGTCCTGTACCGGCGGCGGCAGGGGTCTACGGGTGGCACTTCGAGCAGCCGCCCCACCCCGACCTGGACGCTGGTCGCCTGCTGTACGTCGGTATAGCCCCGCGGTTCATGGCGAACCGGACCAGCACGCAGAACCTTCGCAAGCGGGTGCGCTACCACTACCGGGGCAACGCGGCCGGCTCGACGCTGCGGCTCACCCTCGGATGCCTGCTCGGCCTTGAGCTGCGTCGCGTGGGCAGCGGCAAGCGGATGACCTTCGGCAAGGCCGGCGAAGCCACCCTGAGCCAGTGGATGGCGGACAACGCGCGGGTGTGCTGGATTGAGCAGAGCGAACCATGGGACCTGGAGTCACAGCTCATCTCCCAGCTCGACCTCCCGCTGAACCTCGACCAGAACCGCCACAACGCGTTCCACGGTCGCCTGAAGGAGATACGAGCCCAAGCACGCCAGCGAGCACGAGAGTTGCCCATTAGCTCGTAGGCCGCCGAACGGGCCGTTGCCTGGGCCGTCTCTGGGCCGTCCGAGGCCGCTGAACAGTGGCCAATGACGACCAACGACGACCACCAGGCGCACATGCCCACCGCTCCTGAGCAGCGAAAACGCAGGTCACCAAGGTCTCTGACAAGACCCAGGGCAAGAAGAAGTAACTTTTGTGATCATGACTCTCACCTGTGCGTATGGCGCGGGTGGGAGGCATTTTCGTGACTCTTTCATTTGCCGCGCCGCCTGGAGTGTCGGCGGACCCGCTGGGCATCAACGGCCGAGTTGCTCCTGCGCTACGCCACGGTGGACTTCGCTGGCGCGGTCTTCGCGTACCCCCTCACGATCGCCACGGAGGCCGCCCCTTTCGTGCTCCTGGGGGTCGGTGGAAGAGCAGACTTTTGCCGACACACCCGACGCCACGGTGCACATGGCTTCGCTGCGTGGGGTGGACGCGGCCCATCCGGTCCTCCTCGACGTCGACCTGTCAGGGTGCCTGTTCACCGGGACCGTGCACCTGGACCAGCTGCGGCTGGAGGGCACTTGTTCCTTCGGCGGAGTCCCGCCCCGAACGCAGACTGCTGCACGGCTACTGGCTGCTGTCCGGTTACGGCCTGCGCGCTTCCCGGACCCCCGGGCTTCAGGGGCCCGGCCGCACGGTTACGAAGCCATGACATCGGGGCGTACAACCGGTGCGCCCCAGCCCGGGTCGAACACATGGACGCGGCGCATCCGCGGTCCTGACGACCGACTCGAAAGGCTCTCGCATGTCCCGTGCACGACGCAGAACCCGCAGCGCCCGGCTCACGGCGCCCCTGGCCGCCGCCGCGCTGCTGGCCGGAGGGGCCGGCGCCTGGGTGTTCACCGGGGCCACCGCTCAGGCCGCCACCGGATCGGCGGACGCCCGGGACGACTTCAACGGGGACGGGTACGCGGACCTGGTCGTCGGGGCCCCGGACGCGACCGTTTCGAGCAAGGCCCGCGCAGGCTACGTGGCCGTCATGTACGGCTCCGCCGACGGGCTCTCCACGGCGAAGAAGAAGATCGTCAGCCGCTCCACCACCGGGGTTCCCGGCGCCGCCACGGCGAACCAGCGCTTCGGGGCCACCTTCACCAAGGGCGACCTGGACCGCGACGGATTCAGCGACCTCGTGATCGGGGGCGGCACGGCCGGCTCGGTCGTCCTGTGGGGCTCCGCCTCCGGGCTCACCGGCGGCACGGCCCTCGCCGGGTACGGCGCCTCTCCGCAAGCCGGCGACTTCGACGGCGACGGGAAGACGGACCTCGCCCTGTTCTCCGCGCAGAACGTCGGCGGCGACGACCCCGCGGGCGCTCCGGCCGCCCTGTGGAAGGGCCCGGTGTCGCGCGCCGGCAAGCCGGCCGCCGTTCTGAACCTGCTCGACACATCCCTGTGGTGGGGCTACGAGGCGGACGACGAGACCTGCGCCACCAACGGCGGCTGCGAGGACGGCCCGTCCTCGATCACCGGCCCCGTCACCTCCGGCGAGGTCGGCGACGTCAACGGCGACGGCAAGGACGACATCGTCCAGTGGAGCTACGCGGGCGACGGCGAGTGGGCCAACCGCCTGCTGTACGGCGGCAGCGCGGGCTTCACGCGCGGCCAGGTACCCGGGGCGGACACCAACCACACCGGCACGGGCACGGGCATCGGTGACGTCAACGGCGACGGCTTCGACGACGTGGTGGTCGGCGCCGACAGTTGGAACAAGAAGGTGAGGGTCGCCTTCGGCTCGGCCTCCGGCCTGTCCGACGCGAACGTGCAGTCCTTCGACCAGGACCTGCCGGGCTTCCCGGGTGCCCAGGAGCAGGGCGACGCGCTCGGCACCGCCGTCTCCGTCGGCGACGTCACCGGCGACGGCTACGCGGACATCGCGCTCGGCATCCCCGGCGAGGACTTCGACGGCCTGAAGGACGCCGGTTCGATCGCCCTGCTGCACGGCAGCGCCTCCGGGGTCACCGGCACCGGCGCGCAGACCTTCCACCAGAACACGGCCGGGATCTCCGGGGCCGCAGAGAAGAACGACAGGTTCGGCGTGAGCACCGCGCTCCTGGACGTCAACGGCAACGGCCGCCTGGACCTCGCCGCCGGCTCGATCGCCGAGAACAGCGACAACGGGGCCGTCTGGGTGCTGCGCGGCACGTCGACCGGCCTCACCGCCAAGTCGTCCCTCGCGTTCGGCGGCGGAACCCTGGGCGCGCCGGCCACGGACGCCCGGTTCGGCACCGACCTGCGCTGAACGGTCCGGCGGGAGGCGGGGCGGCCCACCCGGGGCCGCCCCGCCTCTGTCGTCTCCGGCCCGGGTTCGTCAGTCCAGGTGTGTCGGCGGGCGGATCGGCTCCCTGCCGGGCAGGCCCGTCCTCCGCGGCGGCGGACGGCGCGCCGGAACAAGATCAGCACGCACCCCGGACACCCTGCCGACCAAGAAACGATCAGTTAGAGGACCCGTATGGCCACGCCGGAGCAAGTGAGGGAAGCACTCACCCAAAGGCTTTCAGGACTCCAGGGGCAAGGGGGAGAAACCTCTCTTGAGGTCCTTGAGGTGAAGGTGCCCTCCGTCTTCCCGGAACTGCTTCTGAAGATCCGGGTCCGTGTCTCAGGGCAGCTCTGGGAAGTCTCACTCGACTACCAGGGCCATGAAGCGAGCCTGGTGAGCGGAGACCTCGCCGAGGACACCCTGAACTACCTCGGGTTCCTCGTACGCACCCACCTCTTCGAGTGGTGGCACACGAAGGACACGGAGAAGTTTTCGGCGCGCATGGGGAAGAGACTGGACTGAGACGCCTTCCGATCAGTGATCACTGCTCACTGATCACCGCTCGGCGGCCAAGCCTCATGTTCAGGTCCCGGGCCGGTCCCGGGCAGGCCTAGCAGTCCCTTCCCGGGGCGAGGTCCGGCAGAGCCGTGCGGAGCCAGTCGGCGAGCACGGAGAAGTCGTCGTCCTTGAGGCCCTCGGCCGGGTCGACGCGGTGAAGCAGTGAAGGGCCTCAGGTCCGGAGAGTACGAGCCCTCGGCCGCCGTGTCGCCCCGATTCCGCCGCCGGGACGATCTGCGCGGAAGTGTCGGCAGATGTCTGATCGAGCCCTCTGGCCTGCGCGTTCTCCAGGAGTGGGCGCGCTTGTCGGGAGAGACGGGGCCGTGGCTGCCGGGTGGGGGGCTCGTGCGTACACTGCGCGCAATCATGGCGGCCTGCCGGGGGGCATCGACAGGTCAGTCCTTGAGTGATCTCACTTTCGCTGTGGACAACCGCGTTCGCCGTGGGTCCTTCCCCTGCCCGGCCCCCTCGACCCGGCTGACTGTTTCTGGAGAAAAATGCGCATACGTACTGCCGCGGCCGCCACCGTCGGCACCTTCGCGCTGCTGTCGTTTCTGACGCCTGCGGCGCATGCGGACACGAAGAAGGGGGACACCACCTTCACCTCGCTGTCCTTCAGCAGGACGACCGTCAACGTCGGCGTCAGCGCGACGCAGAAGCTGACGGTCACCGCCACCGCCAAGGACGGATCCGGGATCAAGGAGATCTACGGCGCCAAGCTGCTGAGCCCCGACAGCCGGATCATCCACACCGGCTCCAGCACCTGCACACGGCCGTCGTCGACGACCAGGAAGTGTGTGTACACGTACAACCTGGACCCCGACCGCACCGACTACTACGACCTCAAGAACAGCTCGGCCGGTACCTGGCACTTCACCGCGGAAGCCTCCTCCATGGACGGGGACTTCTACGACCTCCAGGACAGCGCTCCGTTCAAGGTCAAGCGGTACGCCCGGCTGGCGAGCACGCAGGCGTCGCCCGAGCCTGTCGTCAAGGGCCACACCCTCACCGTCACCGGGACGCTGACCCGGGCCAACTGGGACACCAACGCGTACGCGGGGTACAGCGGCCAGTCGGTGGCGCTCCAGTTCAAGAAGTCCGGCTCCTCGACGTACACCACGGTCAAGACCGTCAGCACGGACAGCAGCGGCAAGCTCAGGACGACGGTCACCGCGAATGCGACCGGCACCTGGCGCTGGAAGTTCGCCGGCACCGGTACCACCAGCGGCGCGACCGCCTACGGCGACAGCGTCACGGCGCGCTAGACCGACCCTCCGGGGGCGCTGTCCCCGAACCCGCCGGATTCGCTCCGGGCCCTGCCCTCGTCGCGTCGCGGCCGAGCCGTCGAGCGCGAAGGGCCCCGTCGTGATGACGGGGCCCTTCTGTACGTACGTAGCTCAGCCGCACTGGCAGGGATTGCCCGACTGGCAGCCGCAGCCGCAGCCGGAGCCGCAGCCGCAGGCGCCGAACAAAGGGAGACTTTTGATCTCGGCGGGCTGTTGGGTGTCGCGGTCCCGTGTCGGGTCGGGCGTGCTGGGGGATTCGGCCATGGGTCCCTCCTTCAGGCACGGAAGCGTGCGAGGCACGCTGCGCCGCACAGTTCCTGTCGCCCATCTCATGCCCACCCGGACGGGCGCATCAACGGCGCACTGAGGCGTCCCGCGCGCCCGGGAGGCGAATCCCACGCGGGGCGGGCCGGGAACCGAACCCGTCCCCTCCCCCTCGCCGGGGAGAGGACGGGGACGGGAGGAGGGGAGAGGAGAAGGGAAGGGAAGGGAAGGGAAGGGGAGGCGAGCCCGGGCTCGGGCTCGGGTGCGCCCGTCGGGTGGAGAGAGCTACGCCCCCTCCACCCCCGTGACCGGCTGGATGTCCTGCTGGAGTTCGTCGGCGTGCTCGCCGGTGACCAGGTAGACCACGCGCTTGGCGACCGAGACGGCGTGGTCGGCGAAGCGCTCGTAGTAGCGGCCGAGCAGGGTGACGTCGACGGCGGTCTCGATGCCGTGCTGCCACTTGTCGTCCAGCAGGTGCTGGAAGAGCGTGCGGTGCAGGAGGTCCATCTCGTCGTCGTCCTGCTCCAGCTGCATCGCCAGGTCGACGTCCTTGGTGATGATGACCTCGGCGGCCTTGGCCATCAGGCGCTGGGCGAGCTGGCCCATCTCCAGGATCGTCGCGTGCAGGTCGTGCGGGACGGCACGGTCCGGGAAGCGCAGCCGGGCCAGCTTGGCCACGTGCTGGGCCAGGTCGCCGGAGCGCTCCAGGTCGGCCGACATACGGAGCGAGGTGACGACGATACGGAGATCCGTCGCCACCGGCTGCTGGCGGGCCAGCAGGGCTATCGCCCGCGCCTCCAGCTCGTGCTGAAGATCGTCGACCCTCTGGTCGGCAGCGATCACGCTCTCGGCCAGCTTCAGGTCGGAGTCGAGGATCGCCGTCGTGGCGCGCCCGATCGCCGACCCGACGAGCCGGGCCATCTCGACCAGGCCGTCTCCGATCGAGTCAAGTTCCTCGTGATACGCGTCACGCATGTGGTTGTCCCTCTCCTACGTCAACTTCGGGGTCCGGGGTCCGGGACCTGGCTGTTCCGGCCGCCGTACCGCCGCCGGACGGACCCGTGAACCCCACGTTCCCACGGTCGGGCCCCTACGCGTCCGTTTCCGGCACCACAAATGAACCACTACTGGCTCCTGGGTGAACTCTGGGCGACGAGTGTTCGAGGTCCCACTCGGATGGCTGTGGCCAGGAGCGACGGCATGCCTAACCTGGGTGCATGGACGTGAACGCGGCGGTCGCCGCAGCGGCAGCGATCGCCGGAGTACTTACCGGTGTCATCGCCATGCTGGCGTTCCGCTGGAGCGAGCGCGACCAGAAACGCCCGACCCGCACTTCTCTGCACACGGACGCGGTGCTTCCACCGGGTGTCGACACCGTGCTGTCCGTGCTCAGGTCCTCGGCGGTCGTACTCGACGAAGCGGATGCCGTGGTCAAGGCCAGTTCGGCGGCGTACGCCCTCGGACTGGTTCGCGGCGGCAAACTGGCTGTCGAACCGATGCTCCACATGGCGCGTGACACCCGTCGTGACGGGGAGATACGTCAGGTGGAGCTGGACCTGCCGAGAAGGGGGACGGGGAGGGGTGAAGCCCTCGCCGTCTCCGCGCGTGTGGCGCCCCTCGGATCGCGGCTCGTCCTCCTGCTCGTGGAGGACCTGACGGAGGCGCGCCGCATCGAAGCGGTCCGGCGCGACTTCGTGGCGAACGTGAGTCATGAGCTCAAGACTCCCGTCGGAGCGCTCTCCCTGCTCTCCGAGGCCGTCATGGACGCCTCGGACGACCCGGAGGCCGTCGAGCGTTTCGCCGGGCGCATGCAGATAGAGGCCACCCGGCTCACCAACCTCGTCCAGGAGCTCATCGACCTGTCGAGGGTGCAGAACGACGATCCCCTCGAGGACGCCGAGCCGGTCCGGGTCGACGAGCTGGTCGCCGAGGCGATCGACCGCTGCCGCCACCAGGCCGGCACGAAGCAGATCACCATGGCGGCCGGCGGCACCGCCGACCTGAGCCTGTGGGGGAACCGGGGCCAGCTGGCCGCCGCCCTGGGCAACCTCGTCGAGAACGCCGTCAACTACTCGCCCGCCCGCACCCGCGTCGGGATAGCCGCCCGCCGGGTGACGGCGCCCGGTGGGGAACACATCGAGATCGCCGTGACCGACCAGGGCATCGGCATCTCCGACAAGGACAAGGAGCGCATCTTCGAGCGCTTCTACCGCGTCGACCCGGCCCGCTCCCGTGCCACCGGCGGTACGGGCCTCGGGCTGGCCATCGTCAAACACGTGGCCGCCTCGCACGGCGGGGAGGTCACGGTGTGGAGCTCCGAGGGTCAGGGCTCCACGTTCACCCTGCGGCTGCCGGAGGCGAGTGCGGCCCGCGAACGCGTGACCGATCACCACATGCCCGGACTCGACGAAGAGGACGAGTCCGTGCAGCCCGACGGGACGACCACCGTCACATCCCCGTACGAACCGCTTCCTGCCCCGGAGGTCCTTCCGTGACCCGTGTGCTCGTCGTCGAGGACGAGGAGTCCTTCTCCGACGCCCTGTCGTACATGCTCCGCAAGGAGGGCTTCGAGGTCGCCATCGCGACCACCGGGCCCGACGGACTCGACGAGTTCGAGCGCAACGGCGCCGACCTCGTCCTCCTCGACCTGATGCTGCCGGGCCTGCCCGGCACGGAGGTGTGCCGCCAGCTGCGCGGCCGCTCCAACGTCCCGGTGATCATGGTCACCGCCAAGGACAGCGAGATCGACAAGGTTGTCGGGCTCGAAATAGGAGCCGACGACTACGTCACCAAGCCCTTCTCCTCGCGGGAGCTGGTCGCCCGCATCCGGGCCGTCCTGCGCCGCCGCGGGGAGCCGGAGGAGGTCGCCCCGGCGGCTCTCGAGGCCGGTCCCGTCCGGATGGACGTCGACCGTCACGTGGTCACCGTCTCCGGCTCCAAGGTCGACCTCCCGCTGAAGGAGTTCGACCTCCTGGAGATGCTGCTGCGCAACGCGGGCCGCGTGCTGACCCGGATGCAGCTCATCGACCGGGTCTGGGGTGCCGACTACGTCGGTGACACCAAGACCCTCGACGTCCACGTCAAGCGGCTGCGCGCGAAGATCGAGCCGGACCCGGGCGCGCCCCGGTACCTGGTGACGGTGCGCGGTCTCGGCTACAAGTTCGAGCCGTAGACCGGCCCCACCTCCACGCGCGTGTCTGAGAGCGCCCCACAGAGCGCGACACGGAACGCGACGTAGAGCACGACGTAGAGCAACGGCCTAGAGCAACGGCCTAGAGCAACGGCGTAGAGCAACGGCGTAGAGCAACGGCGTAGAGCGCGACGAAGGGCGGGACCCCTGGCCAGGGGTCCCGCCCTTCGGTGCTTACGGATCGATGCGGCCGGTACGCCGACTGCCACCGGTACGCCCGCCGACGACCGCCGGGAGCGCGTACGGGCCCTGTGCAGGTCCGCCGCCTCACGTCACTGGTCGGCGGACTCCGACGCCGACGCCGTGGCGGTGCCGGTCGCGCTCGACGACGCGGTGGTGCCCGGCTCGCCCGACGCGGACGCGGACGGAGAGCCCGTGGCCGACTCGGAGGGCGAGGTGGACGCGGCCTCGGACGGCGCCGCCGGGATGTCGCTCGGACCCCACTTGGTGAAGTAGCTCTCCGCCGGGACGACGAAGGCGCTCAGACTCACGTCACCGGTCTTGCTGAGGCCGAAGGTGACCTTCTGGACGCTGCCGTTCAGGACGGTCTCGGAGGGGCTGGCCAGCGCCGCGGAGGCGTTGCCCTTGCCGCCGATGACGACCGAGCCGCCGGCCGGGACGGTCAGCTTGCCCTTGCCGCCGGCGGGCGTGATCTGGGCGGTGCCCTCACCCTCGACCTTGATCGAGTCCACGGTCTGCGCGGTGGTGCCGCTGTTGAACAGCGTCGCGGAGATCACCGCCGGACCGGTGGCCTCCACGTCGGGCTGGGTGATGACGAGGGCGTTCTGGACCTTGATGTCGCCCACGGAGGTGGCCGCGTTGTCCGGCTTGACCTCCAGCGTCTGGGCGTTGTTGCCGGCACCGCACGCGGCGAGCGAGGCGATCGAGAACGCGATGACGGCGGCGGCGAGAGCGCCGCGTCGAAGGCTGCTGCTCACGGCGGCGGCAACTCCTTGAACGTGGGCGAAGCAGGACGACTTCTGAGTAAAGCCGCCCTAAGGGTCTGTCAGCGGCCTTAGGTTACCGATCCGTTCCCGCGCGACCGCACCCGACCCTCCCCAACCGCCGACTTTGCTCGTACGAGGGGTGACGGACGAAGGAGCGCTCCGGCCGCTCCGGCCGCTCCAGGGACCCGGGGTGCCCAGGGTGCTCGGAGTGCCCAGGGTGCCCGGAGTGCTCCGGGCACCCCGGAACGGCCGGAGTGCTCGGGGCACTCGGGGCGCTCGGGGTGGGGACGGGCCGGAGCGGGGCATGCGACCGCGGACTCCCTTGCGCCGGGTGTGCGCCCCGCTCTACGCACCCTGCTCGCGGAGCCCTTCCGCTACTTTGATCGCGCGCTCGTCCGTCATTCACATAAGTTCCGGAGTCTTAGGCTTGCGCATTTCGTGGAATGAATGCCCGGCTCTCAGGGAAATGGATCACGAGGCCATCGGGAGTGGATCAACGGGTGATCATCGAACGTCTTGATCAATTCCGGATTCGTCTCGTACTCGGCTCCGTCCGTCGAACGGAGTAGCGGAAGTCGCGCTCCTGGAGCCGGACAAAACGGGATGTTCGGACCTTGGTCACGGCCTCCGGGTGTGTGTAACGTACGCGTTTCACTCCGCAGGGACAGCCGCTCCGACCTGCGAATACCCTCTTCCGCTCGCCCCTCGCAGCACGTTCCTGTTGCGGTTGTCAAGCCCCGAGATATGCCCTGACCTGCGAAAACGCCATTCAGAAGACGCCGTTTCCGTGTTACTCTGGATAGCCACGGAAGGGGTACCTGTCACATGACGTTCAAGGTTGGCGACACCGTGGTCTATCCCCATCACGGGGCCGCGCTGATCGAGGCCATCGAAACTCGCCAGATCAAAGGCGTGGACAAGACCTACTTGGTGCTGAAGGTCGCCCAGGGTGACCTGACGGTACGTGTGCCAGCGGACAATGCGGAGTTCGTCGGCGTACGTGATGTGGTCGGTCAGGACGGGCTGGACCGGGTCTTCGAGGTGCTGCGCGCGCCGTACGCCGAGGAGCCCACGAACTGGTCGCGTCGCTACAAGGCAAATCTGGAGAAGCTCGCCTCCGGCGATGTCATCAAGGTCGCGGAAGTCGTGCGTGACCTGTGGCGTCGTGAGCGCGAGCGCGGACTCTCCGCAGGTGAGAAGCGCATGCTCGCCAAGGCGCGCCAGATTCTGGTGAGCGAGCTCGCCCTCGCGGAGAACACCAACGAGGACAAGGCCGAGGCCCTGCTCGACGAGGTTCTCGCGTCCTGACGCCGGCTCAGTCGCCGAGACGCCCGCCGTCTTGACGTACGTACAAGCCCGCGCAGTTGCGCAATGAAATGCCGCGGTGCCCGATGACGCAATTGCTGTCGCCGGGCGCTGCGGCATGTTCGTACCCGCGCCATTCGGTAAACCGGACGTTCACCCGGCATCGGCTTTCACGCGGTATACCGGCGTATCCGATACTTGGCGTGCCGACCCGGGCAGTCGGCTCGACCGGATGTCACGGAAGGGTCCGGTCAAGGCGTCGCGCCCGGCACTCCCCCAGCTCGCCGAGCAGGGGGTACCCCCAGGCCATACCCATACCGGTCGAGCACACAAACCTGACAGGAACCGATGTCTGACGTTTCGCTCCCTTCGCCGTCGGGGGCCCGTACCGCCGCCGTGATTCCGGCCGCCGGACGAGGTGTGCGCCTCGGTCCGGGCGCCCCCAAAGCGCTCCGCGCGCTGAACGGCACGCCCATGCTCATCCACGCGGTCCGCGCGATGGCCGCGTCCCGAGCCGTCTCCCTGGTCGTCGTCGTGGCTCCGCCGGACGGCGCGGCCGAGGTGAAGACGCTGCTCGACGCGCACGCGCTGCCCGACCGCACCGACTTCCTCGTCGTCCCGGGCGGTGACAGCCGCCAGGAGTCCGTGAAGTACGGGCTCGACGCGCTGCCGCCCGGTATCGACATCGTCCTCGTGCACGACGCGGCCCGGCCGCTCGTCCCCGTCGACACCGTGGACGCCGTCATCGAGGCCGTACGGGACGGCGCGCCCGCCGTCGTACCGGCGCTGCCGCTCGCCGACACCGTCAAGGAGGTCGAGCCCGCGGCCGTCGCCGGGGAGCCCGAGCCGGTCGTGGCCACGCCCGAGCGCGCACGGCTGCGTGCCGTGCAGACGCCCCAGGGCTTCGACCGCGAGACTCTGCTGCGGGCCCACGAGACGGTCACCGACAACGTGACCGACGACGCGAGCATGGTCGAGCAGCTGGGTGTGCCGGTCGTGGTCGTGCCCGGGCACGAAGAGGCGTTCAAGGTGACGCGGCCGCTGGATCTGGTGCTGGCGGAGGCGGTTCTCGCACGGCGGAGGCTGAACGATGGGTTCTGAGACTCCGGCGCGGACGGCCGGCCAGGGCCCGGCTCAGGTCCCGGCGCAGGGTCCGGCTCAGGGTCCGGTGATCCCGCTCGTCGGGATCGGCACCGACATCCACGCCTTCGAGGAAGGGCGGGAGCTGTGGTGTGCCGGCCTGAAGTGGGAGGGGGAGGGGCCCGGACTCGCCGGGCACTCCGACGCGGACGTCGTCGCGCACGCCGCCTGCAACGCGCTGTTCTCGGCGGCGGGCCTCGGTGACCTCGGGGCCCATTTCGGCACCGGGCGCCCGGAGTGGTCCGGGGCGTCGGGGGTCGTGCTGCTGACGGAGGCGGCGCGGATCGTCCGCGAGGCCGGCTTCACCGTCGGCAATGTCGCGGTCCAGGTCGTCGGACCCCGCCCGAAGATCGGCAAGCGGCGGGACGAGGCCCAGAAGATCCTGTCGGACGCGGCGGGGGCGCCGGTGTCGGTGTCGGGCGCCACCACGGACGGGCTCGGTTTCCCGGGCCGGGACGAGGGGTTGATGGCGGTCGCCACGGCACTGGTCGTCCGTACGGGCTGACACCGGGGAGGGTCCGTTCGCCCGGAAGGCTCGTTCTCGAAGGCCGGACGGGGCGGGCGGTCCCCCGTTTGTCACGAATACGTGGCCTAGCGGGGGAAGGGTCGCGGGGCACTACCCAGGGCCCACTACCCTGGAGTGGTGACCATTCGCCTGTACGACACCAGCGCCCGGCAGATCCGTGACTTCACCCCGCTCGTGCCGGGTTGCGTCTCGATCTACCTCTGTGGCGCGACCGTGCAGGCCGCACCGCACATCGGGCACATCCGCTCGGGCCTCAACTTCGACATCATGCGCCGCTGGTTCGAGTACCGCGGCTACGACGTGACGTTCATCCGGAACGTCACGGACATCGACGACAAGATCATCGAAAAGTCGGCCGAGCAGGGCCGCCCCTGGTGGTCCATCGGCTACGACAACGAGCGCGCCTTCAACGACGGTTACGACGTGCTCGGCTGCCTGCCGCCCACGTACGAACCCCGTGCCACCGGCCACATCCCCGAGATGATCGAGATGATGCGCGGCCTCATCGAGCGCGGTCACGCGTACGCGGCCGACGGGAACGTCTACTTCGACGTGCGGTCGTACGACGGCTATCTCCAGCTCTCCAACCAGGAGCTCGACAACCTGCTCCAGCCGTCGGGCGAGGGCGAGACCGGCAAGCGGGACCCGCGTGACTTCGCCATGTGGAAGGCCGTGAAGCCGGGCGAGCCGAGCTGGGAGACGCCCTGGGGCCGCGGCCGTCCGGGCTGGCACCTGGAGTGCTCGGCCATGGCCCACAAGTACCTGGGCAGCGCCTTCGACATCCACGGCGGCGGGATCGACCTGATCTTCCCGCACCACGAGAACGAGATCGCGCAGGCCAAGGCCTTCGGGGACGAGTTCGCGAAGTACTGGGTGCACAACGCCTGGGTCACGCTGAGCGGCGAGAAGATGTCGAAGTCCCTCGGGAACTCGGTCCTCGTCTCCGAGATGACCAAGGTGTGGCGTCCCATCGTGCTGCGCTACTACCTCGGCACCCCGCACTACCGCTCGATGATCGAGTACAGCGAAGGCGCCCTGCGCGATGCCGAGTCGGCGTTCGCGCGCATCGAGGGCTTCGTGCAGCGGGTCGTGGAGAAGGCGGGGGGCGTCGTCGAGCCCTCCACCGAGGTGCCGCCCGCGTTCGCCGAGGCGATGGACGACGACCTGGGCGTCCCGCAGGCGCTGGCCATCGTGCACACGACGGTCCGGCAGGGGAACTCCGCGCTGGCCGCCGACGACAAGGAAGCCGCCGTGGCGCGCCTCGCCGAGGTGCGGGCCATGCTCGGCGTCCTCGGACTCGACCCGCTCGACCCGCAGTGGGCCGGCGAGGGCGACCGCGGCGAGGATCTGCACGGCGTCGTCGACACCCTCGTCCGGATGGTCCTCGACCAGCGCGAGGCCGCCCGCACCCGTAAGGACTGGGCCACCGCGGACGCCATCCGCGACCAGCTCAACCAGTCGGGACTGGCGATCGAGGACGGCCCGCAGGGGCCGCGCTGGACGCTCGGACCGCGCTGAGAGGCCGCTCCGGCGGCCCCGGCCGACCTCCGTCGGCCTTGATCGATTGTGCCGCCCGGACCTCCGGGCGGCACACTTCATATACGTACGTACGCACGCCTCACACAGACAGGTAGGTCATGGCTGCTAACAACCGCCGCATGTCCGGCAAGAAGGGCGCGCAGGTCGGCAGTGGCGGCCAGCGACGCCGGGGCCTGGAAGGCAAGGGTCCGACCCCGCCCGCCGAGGCGCGCAAGGGCCACAAGAAGAACCGCGTCGCCAACGCCAAGGCGAAGCAGATCGTCCGCCGCCCCGCCCACCCCAAGGGCCGTGGCGGCAAGGGCACGTCCGAGATGGTCGTCGGGCGCAACTCCGTCGTCGAGGCGCTGCGCGAGGGCGTCCCCGCGATGACGCTGTACGTGCAGCAGTTCATCGACAACGACGAGCGGGTCCGCGAGGCGCTCCAGCTCGTCGCCGAGCGCGGTGGCATCCACCTGATGGAGGCCCCGCGTCCCGAGCTCGACCGCATGACCAACGGGCTCAACCACCAGGGCCTCGTCCTCCAGGTCCCGCCGTACGAGTACGCGCACCCCGAGGACCTCGCCGCCGCCGCGTACGACGAGGGCCAGGACCCGCTGATCGTCGCCCTCGACGGGGTGACCGACCCGCGCAACCTCGGTGCCGTCGTCCGTTCCGCCTCCGCCTTCGGCGGCCACGGCGTCGTCGTGCCCGAGCGGCGCGCGGCCGGCATGACCGCCGGCGCCTGGAAGACGTCGGCCGGTGCCGCCGCCCGTACGCCCGTCGCCCGCGCCGCCAACCTGACGCGGGCCCTCGAGTCGTACAAGAAGGCCGGCCTCGTCGTGGTCGGACTCGCCGCGGACGGCGAGGTCGAGGTCGGTGAACTGGAGGCCCTGGGCGGCCCCGTCGTCATCGTCGTCGGCAGTGAGGGCAAGGGCCTGTCCCGACTGGTCGGCGAGACCTGCGACTTCCGCGTGCGGATTCCGATGCCCGGTGGCGCGGAGTCGCTGAACGCCGGTGTGGCGGCGGGAGTTGTGCTCTACGAGGCCGCGCGGCGACGCGCCTGAACAAACGTCCTGGCGATCACCCCCGTGGGGTAATCGGGAAGTTCTGAACGATCTTGACGCGGTCCGGACAGTTCGGCGCGGTCAAAGCAGTGTCCTAACCACACGTCACTCGGTTAGATGAGTGTGGACACCAGAACACCCCGCACACCCACGGGGGACCGCTCGTCGGGATTCGACGACGCTCCCGCGCTGAGCATGGTGAAGGTGCCGAGCGATCCGGCGCAGGTCATCGTCAATCATGCGAGCTTCCGCGTTCAGCTGGGGGGCGCGTCGCGTGGCCAGTCCCCGCGCATCGCACGGCACTTGAGCTCCGGCGACCCCTCGCGGATTCCCGTCGCGGGTGCGCCGGGCAGAGCGGGCGGGGCCCGCCGCCGCGCCCCCGTCGTCTGGAGCGGGAAGTCCGCGCCGGACGACACCGGCGCCCACCGCCTGCTCCAGGCCGTACGGAGCGCGGGTGTGGCCCACGGCCCCGCCGGGCCGACGGCCGACGCCGGCTCGACCCAGGTCATCCCGCGCATCGGCGAACAGCCCGGCTACGCGGGCGATCTGACCGTCGACACGGTCGAGACGCCCCTCGTCGGCAGCCAGCGCAACCCCGTCGCCGAAGAGCAGCGACTGCTGCCGCAGATGCGCAGCGTTGGCAGCGCCTACGACGAACCGGCCTACACGGACGCCGACTTCGAGGACGACGACCTCGACGAGCCGGAGGACGACGCCCCCGTCAGGCGGAGTTCCGATCCGGTCCGGCACGCGTACCACCCGGGCCGCCGGATGAACCTCGGTGTCGTGCTGCTCCCGCTGCGCGTCTTCCTCGGCTTCATCTCCATCTACGCCGGCATGGGCAAGCTCTGCGACCCCGTCTACTTCGACGGCGGCAAGCGCGGCTCCATGGTGAAGTGGCTCAACACGCTGCACCCGTGGGAAGTCGCCGAGCCGCTGCGGCAGTTCGCGCTCCAGCACCCCGTCGGCTCCGGCCTCGTCATCGCCTTCTTCCAGGTCATCGTCGGCGTCCTGACCGTTCTCGGGCTGTGGCAGCGGGTGGCCGCCGTCGTCGGCGCGATGCTGTCGGCGGCGCTCCTCGTCACGGTCAGCTGGAAGACGGTGCCCGCGTACGACGCGCCCGACATCATCTACCTCGCCGCCTGGTCCCCGCTGATCATCGCGGGCGCCCCGGTCTACTCCGCCGACGGGCGGCTGGCCAGTGAGGCCTGGCGCAGGCTCGGACCGCGCGCCGACATCTGGGACCTGCGCGCGCGGGTGCTGCGCCGCGGCGCGCTGGCCACGGCCATCGTCGTCGGACTCACCCTGCTCGTCGGTTCGGTCCTCGGCGGCGCCGTCCGCGACTCCGGCCGGGTCGTCGTCCCCGGCCCCGGAGAGGCCCCGCGCAACGAACTGCCCGGCTCCCCGCTCCCCGAGACGCCCGGCAAGCGGCACCAGAAGGCCACCCCTTCGGCCTCTCAGACGCCCACCCGGAGCGCTTCCGCGACCCCGTCGCAGGCGGCCACCACGCCGGGAGTGACCCAGGAGACCGGCCAGGTCGGCGGCGGGCAGCCCAGCCAGACCCAGGGCAGCGGCCAGGCCCCGCCCCAGCAGTCCTCGCCGGTCGACCAGGCCCCGAGCACCAGCGCGGGCCCCACCAGCAGCGGCGGCACGTCGGCCGGCGGCACCGGAGGCACGGGCGGCGCCGGTTCCACGGGCGGCACCTCCACCGGCGGGAGCTCGTCCACCGGCGGCCAGCCGGGCCTGGTGGGCGGCCTGCTGGGCTGACGGGCCACGCGACCCCGCACGACGACGGCAGGGCCCCGCACGAAGGCGTGCGGGGCCCTGCCGTCGTGCGTGGGCTGTCCCGTAGGGCGGTCTCGTAGGGCCGGGAGGGCGTGCGGCCGGGAGAGCGTCCCTAGCGGCCCAGGGCCGCGAGTTCCTTCGCCGCCTCCGTGAGGTCCTTGGCGGTGTCGATGGCGCGCCAGTAGGCGCCATGCGGGATCGGGAAGCCCGCCAGCTGCCGTTCGCGGGCCAGGCGGGGGAAGGTCGTGCGCTCGTGGTCGCCGCGCTCGGGGAGCATCTCGGTGAACTCGGGGGAGAAGACGTAGACGCCCGCGTTGATCTCGAACGTGGAGGGCGGGGCCTCGATGAAGTCCGTGATGTGACCGAAGCCGTCCGTCTGCACGGCGCCCCAGGGGATGCGGGGGCGGGCGAGCGCGAGCGTCGCGACCGCGTCGCGCTCGGCGTGGAAGTCCGCCATGTCGCGCAGCGAGAAACGGGTCCAGATGTCGCCGTTCGTCGCGTACCAGGGCCTGTCGGGGTGCGGGAGGTGCGCCGCGGCGTACTTGAGGCCGCCGCCGCGTCCGAGGGGCTCCGACTCGACGACCGTCGTGACATTGACCGGGAGGTCGGCCGAGTCCAGCCACTTCTGCAGGACCTCGGCGAGGTGCCCGCAGGAGACGACGACGTCGGTGACGCCCTCCTCGGCGAGCCAGGTCAGCTGGTGGCCGATGATCGGTGTCCCGGTGCCGGGGATCTCGACCATCGGCTTCGGCCGGTCGTCGGTGTAGGGACGCAGCCGGGAACCCTGGCCGCCGGCCAGGACAACGGCTTGAACGGGGCGCGACGCGGCGTTCGGATCGGTCATGCCCGAACTGTACGTGGCGCCCCGCCCGCGGCTTCCTGTGGCAACCGTTCCTTAATCAGCTGTTGCCGGGCGGCCCGCAATCGGGTGATTCGTGCCGCCGTGGGGGACGGCCGCGGAAAGGTGTGCCCCTCGGAGGGAGCTGTGGCCTCCGAGGGGAGCGTGTCCCGGGAAGGGGGCAGTGGCCTCAGAAGTGGGTGGCCGCGACCCCCGAGGCGAACGATGTGTCGCAGACGGGGCGGGCGAAGGACTGCGCGCGGGTCGGGCCGTACGCGCGGACCGCGGCGCGGCCGAGGGCACGGGCGATGGACACGCAGTGCTTCGCCAGCGACGGGCGGCCGTTCACCGCTTGCTGGAGGTGGGTGAGGGCGACGCCCGGGTTCTTCTCCTGGAGCTCCAGGAGCAGCTTGTCGCGCAGGAGGTCCTGCGGGGCACGGGAGACGGCTCGTGTCGAGACGTCTTCGGAGGACGCGGTGAGCACCGAGCTCGAGGGGTTCCCCGACCAGTTGACTCGGGTGACCGCGAGAGTCCCGGAGAGCACCAGGACGACAGGCAGAACGAGGGCGAGGGTGCGGCCGATCCGGCGGGCGGGGCCACGGCCACGCCGGGTCCGTTGGTTAGTGGTGGAGTGCTTCACGCGAGTGAGGGTAGCGCGGGGTAATGATTTGGCGACATTTAGTCACCGGTTCGGGGGACGGGGAAGCGGTGTTTTCTGGGTAGTGCGTTGACGTACAGATATCGAAATGCCCGGTCTGCCGGGGTATTTGTCGACAACGAAGAGGGCCCCGCAGCAGGCTGCGGGGCCCTCTTCGTCAACTTGGGTGAATTCCACCCCTACGGGGTGTGCGTTCGGCCCGGATGACGCTGACGTCAGTCGGACAGGCGCTCGCCCGTCGAGGTGGAGAACACGTGGATCTCGCCCGGGCGCGGCACGACGTGCAGCGTGGCGCCCTTGTCCGGGACGGCGCGGCCGCTGACGCGGACGACGAGGTCCTTGAGGTCGTCGTCGACCTTGGCGGAGCCGTAGACGTAACCGTCGGCGCCGAGCTCCTCGACGACGTTCACGGAGACGGCCAGGCCGGCCGGTGCGTCCTCGGTGTCCTTGGTGAGCGACTTGGCAGCCTCGCCGTTGTGCTCGACGACGTCGAAGTGCTCGGGGCGGACGCCGACGGTGACCGTGCGGTCGCCCTTGTCGGCGGCGGCCGAGAGGGCCTCGCGGCTGACCGGGACGACGCTGTTGCCGAACTTCACGCCGCCGTCGGTGATCGGGACCTCGACCAGGTTCATGGCCGGGGAGCCGATGAAGCCGGCGACGAAGAGGTTGGCCGGGCGGTCGTACATGTTGCGCGGCGAGTCGACCTGCTGGAGCAGACCGTCCTTGAGCACGGCCACGCGGTCGCCCATGGTCATGGCCTCGACCTGGTCGTGGGTGACGTACACCGTGGTGATGCCGAGGCGGCGCTGGAGCGAGGCGATCTGCGTACGGGTGGAGACGCGGAGCTTGGCGTCGAGGTTCGACAGCGGCTCGTCCATGAGGAAGACCTGGGGCTCACGCACGATGGCGCGGCCCATGGCGACACGCTGGCGCTGACCGCCGGAGAGGGCCTTCGGCTTGCGGCCGAGGTACTCGGTGAGGTCGAGGATCTTCGCCGCGTCCTCGACCTTCTGGCGGATCTCGGTCTTGTTGACGCCGGCGATCTTGAGCGCGAAGCCCATGTTGTCGGCGACCGTCATGTGCGGGTACAGCGCGTAGTTCTGGAACACCATGGCGATGTCCCGGTCCTTGGGCGGCAGGTGCGTGACGTCGCGGTCGCCGATGTGGATCGAGCCGCCGTTGACGTCCTCGAGACCCGCGAGCATGCGCAGGGAGGTGGACTTTCCGCAGCCGGAGGGACCGACGAGGACGAGGAACTCGCCGTCCGCGACGTCGAGCTCGAGCTGGTCGACGGCGGGCTTGTCGCCACCCGGGTAGATGCGGGTCGCCTTGTTGAACGAGACAGTGGCCATGGTGATGGGCCCCCTTCACCGGCAGGAACGTGCCGGACGATCCGTTGTAAAGGTGGTGATCCACTATGGAAACGCCCATAGTGGTGTAGTCCACATGAGTGAACCGACTCAGGACGCTACCTGGCGTTCATGCGTTCTGTCAGTACCCCGAGACCGGTGAAGTTCGCGGAAACTTTCGACAGGGGCCCGCCGCGACGTGGGTACACTGCACGGGCACGTACGCCGCGCGCGCGGCAGGCCTCCTTAGCTCAGATGGCCAGAGCAACGCACTTGTAATGCGTAGGTCGTCGGTTCGAATCCGACAGGGGGCTCCCTTGCAAGCCCAGCTCAGACGGTGTCTGAGCTGGGCTTTTGCGTTCAGTGGACCGAGTCCGGCGACCGCGACCGCGCAGTGCGAGGGGAAGGCCCGCACGCTCTGGGTGCAGCCGTCGCCGATGCACCGGGAGTGACGCCGGTTGCCGCGCTGTCAGGCGCGTCCGAACCGCCCTTGTGCTCTGGGGTGTCGAGGTCGACGACCAGGAGCCCGGAGGGGCCGGTGGCGATGCCGAGTTGAACGGTCAGTCCATGCGACCAGGTGGCACGGATGCGGTCGGGGTCGGTCGTGGCGCGTTGCTCCCACTTCCGGTGCCCGTTCTCGCACGGGCCCGTGCCGGTGTACGTCCGCTCCCCGTGCAGAGCTGGGAGCTTGAATGCCGGGGCGCAGGGGGAAGACGTGCCAGCCGCGTTCAGCGGCCGTCAGAGCTGCGGCGAGTAAGGACCCTCGCCGAATGTCGGTCGGTTGCGTCATTCTGGGAGACCTCCAACAGGTCTGTAGCGGGCTGGTTGGAAGGGGCGGCCCGGGTCTTTGGCGAGATGGGCCCCCCTTTGACGCTTCGGGGGAGTCGGTGGACATGACCGGAAGGCAACCGCGCAAGGGCGGGACGGATCGCGGTTGGAGGAGTCGCCCGTGGTCGCGTTATTTGGCGGGGCTCTGTGTGTGGGCACCGCTGTACGGGCTGTATGTGCTGGCGTCCCACGTTGTGTTCGGCAGGCCGTGGGGCTCTGCTCTGCCGGTGGCCATAGGGATGACAGTGGCCTTGCCCGCGTACACCGTGTGGTCCGAAAGGCGAGGCCACGGCAGGCGAGAGGACGACGAGAGGTCGGCGGTCCCGGCGAAGGTGCCACCGCCTCCGCCACCCCCACCGCCGTTGGGTCCGTAGCTCAGCCGTGGAAGTGGTTGCGCTTGATCAGGCTTTGCGGATGTTGACCGTGGTCCCGGTCTTGGAGCCGGAAGCGGAGAAGATCTGGACGGCGATCCAGCCGCCGAAGATGACGGCGGCGAGGGTGATCAGTTGCGCGGTGAGTGCGGCCGAGAGCGCCCGTCCACGTACCGCAGCGTCTGTCGTGCCGTGAGGACGACGGGCTGAGGTTGGACCGGCCTGCCTTCTCATCCCTCTGCCTTGCTCGGCGTGCCCACCCCGAGTGGTGAACGTAGCGTGCCGATATGAGCGCGATACGTGGCAGTCAGGTCGTGGCTGGAGGCGTCGACCGTAGGCCTGGGCTGCCGCTTCGACGCGAGCCCAGTCGGCCTGTGGGCACTTTGGTCTGCGTGCTCGGCATGGGACGGGTGGCGTTCCCATGATGAAGAAGATCTTGGTTGCGCTCGGGATCGTGCTGGTCCTGCAAAGCCTCTTCGCGCTCTGTCTGGTCAGTTCGCTGCAACTGCTGGTGCTGCGCAACGCCCCGATCGGTGTGACCGGCTCGTCCCCGGTCGTGAACGCGGTGCGATCGAAGGTGTCGCTGCAGACGATCAACTATGCGGACGAGTCCGCGGTGCTCGATGCGATCGGCCAGAGCAAGCTCTATGGCGCCTACCTGCCGGGCCCCAGGAGCGACACCCTGATCGTGGTCCCGACCAAGAGCTTCTTCGGCCGTGTGGAGCTGGAAGCCGCTTTCGGTGACGCGTCCAAGAAGCTCGGCAAGCCCATGACGGTGAAGACCGTCAAGCCGCTCCCGAAGAGCGACCGACTCGGCGGTGTCGTCGGGTTGCTCCTGATCCCCTTGCTCATCGGCGGATATCTGGCCGCCGTCCTGGTGCTCAAGGCGACCAGGACGGCCGCCGCTCCGTGGCATGTGGCGATGCTCGTCGGCTACTCAGCGGCTGGAGCTCTGCTGACCGACCTGATCGCCGGGCCCGGCATCGGCGCGTACGCGAACAGCCACTTCTGGCCGCTCCTGCCGTGCTTCATCCTGATCACCGCCTCCGTCACCCTCGCCGCCGCGGCCTTCCAACGCCTGGTCGGACCGCTGGGCACTCTCCTGGTGGCGACCCTGTTCATCATCGTGGGTGGCTCCGCCGCCGGCGGGATCGGGCTCTTCCTCCTCCCCGTCTACTGGCAGCACATCGGCGCCATCTTCCCGCCCCAGCAAGCCGTCACCCTGCTGCGCAACGTCATCTACTTCGACGGCAACAACATCACCACGCCGCTCATCGTCCTCGGCCTGTACACACTGGCCGGAGGCGTCATCATCGGCTACCTGGGCCGCTGGCGACCGGTCAAGAAGGTCGGTGGGGCAGCTCCTTCCCACCGAGCGGGCTCCACGCCCGAGCCGTCCTCCGGGCGCCCCGTCGTGGCGGCCCTGGCCGCTCTGGCCGTCGTCGCCGTGATGCAGTGCCTGTTCACCGCGAACTACATGAGCTCCGGGCACGAGCCCGTCGCGACCGACCTCCCGATCGGCTCCACCGGCGCGTCCCCGATCCTGAACGCGGCCCAGAGGAACCTCTCCCTCAAGGTCACCCAGTACCCCGACGAAACCGCCGTGAAGGACGCGATCGACCAGGCCAAGATCTACGGCGCGCTCATCCCCGGACCGACATCGACCACGCTCCTCGTCGTCCCCACCCTCAGCGACGTCGCCCCCCTCGACCTGGCCGGTAACTTCGAGGAAGCCGCGAAGAAGCTCCGGCAGCCGCTCCACGTCGAGCAGTACGCACCCCATCCCCTGGCGAAGAAGGACCCCTTCGGCCTGGTCTCGTCGCTGATGCTGGTCCCGCTACTCGTCGGCGGCTACATGGGCGCCACGATGCTCCGAGCAACGACCGGAACCTCGGTCGGACGCTGGCGCCTGCCCGCACTCGCCGGGTTCGCCGTCCTCGCCGCCCTGCTGGTCAACGTCGTCGTCTGTACCTGGCTCAAGGGCTACCCCGCGCCCAAGTTCTGGATCGTCTGGCCGATCCTCGCCCTGGTCATCGCGGCCGTCGCCCTCGTCGCCGCCGTCCTGCAAAAACTCCTCGGCGCCGCCGGAACCCTCGTGACCGTCGTCGTGGTCATGCTCTTCGGCAATCCGTCCTCCGGCGGAGCGAACGGAGTCCCCTACCTGCCGGCCTTCTGGCGAGCCATCGGCCCCTACCTGCCACCCCGCAACGCCTACATCCTGCTCCGCAACACGATCTACTTCGACGGCCACGGAACCACCCAGGCCCTCATCGTCCTGCTCCTCTACCTCGTCATCCCCGCCGTGGCCCTCGTCCTGCTCTACCGCTTCCGCACACCCGACAGCCCCGTGACCCCGGAGACCGAGGCCGAGGCGACCGCGATGACCGCCCCTGTAGGCGGCCTGCCGTAGGGCAGCGGCGTGGGGCTTCCGGGTCAGGGGCTCAGGCCTGGTTCCCCAGGGCTTCCAGTGGCTCGTCCGTCAGCCGGTACATCGTCCACTCGTCCTGCGGGCGCGCGCCCAGCGACTCGTAGAAGTCGATCGAGGGCCGGTTCCAGTTCAGGACGGACCACTCCAGACGCTGGTAGCCGCGTTCCCGGCAGATCCGCGCGAGTTCCGTGAGCAGCGCCTTGCCGTGGCCCGCGCCGCGCGCCGTGGGGCGTACGTACAGGTCCTCCAGGTAGATGCCGTGGACGCCGCGCCAGGTCGAGAAGTTCAGGAACCACAGCGAGAAGCCGACCGGCTCGCCCGTGGTGTCGTCCTCCGCCATGTGCGCGTACGCGGCCGGGTTCTCCCCGAACAGTGCCTCGCGCAGCTGCTCCGGTGTCGCCCTCGCCTCCTCCAAGACCTTCTCGTACTCCGCGAGTTCACGGACCAGGGCATGGATGACGGGGATGTCGTCGGGGGTCGCGGTACGGATCATGCGGCGAGACTAGCTCCGGCGGTCCCGCAGCCGCCGTCCGATCTCCAGGTGGTCCGGAACGCCCGCTTCGGCAACCTCGCGACGAAGTCCCGGCCCGCCGCTCCACCGGACCTCTCCTGCCGCGGCCGGACCGTCCGGAATGTCGATCGCGTCAGGGACACTGCCGGCATGGGTGAATCGGGTCATGCGTTTTGACCGGGGCTTCCACAGGGTGTGGATGTACGTGCGCGGCGCCCCGGGCACGTACGTCTGGCTGACGATTCTGTTCATCACCACCGTGGCCATGCACCACATGTCTCCGGATTTCGAAGAGGACTTCCTGCGGCAGCGTTCGACGAACATCCATGAGCTGTCGAACAACCCGGTGCGGGTGCTGTTCGCCAGCGCGATGTGGATCGACGGCGGGCACTGGCTGCCGTACGCCGTCCTCTACACCGTCTTCCAGGCGCCGGCCGAACGCTGGCTGGGAACCGCGCGCTGGCTCGTGGTGTGCGTGGCCGCGCATGTGCTGTCGACGCTGATCAGCGAGGGTGCGCTGCTCTGGGCGATCCGGCACGGCATGGCCCCGCACTCCGCGGTCGACACCCTCGACATCGGGGTGAGCTACGCCCTGGCGGGGGTGATCGGCGTGCTCACGTACCGGATCGCGACGCCCTGGCGGTACCCGTATCTGGTGGTCGTGCTGGCGGTGTACGGGGTTCCGTTCGCGACCGCGCGCACCTTCACCGATCTCGGGCATTTCACCTCCGTTCTGATCGGTCTCGCCTGCTATCCGCTGGTCAGAGGGCGGGGAAAAGCATGGAATCCGAAGGAGACAGTGACCGCTCATCGGGGTTAACGTCCCGCTCATGAGCAGTTCGACGAGCAACGTCGTGAACGGCGGCATCTCCTTCTGGTACGCGGACGACGGCCTCCCCGCCCCCCGGGAGCCCCTGCCCGGCGACGCCACCGCCGATGTCGTGGTGGTCGGCGGCGGCTACACGGGACTGTGGACCGCGTACTACCTGAAGAAGGCGGCCCCCTTCCTGCGCGTCACCGTCCTGGAGCAGAAGTTCTGCGGCTACGGCGCCTCGGGGCGCAACGGAGGCTGGCTCTACAACGGCATCGCGGGCCGCGACCGGTACGCGAAGCTGCACGGCCAGGAGGCTGCCGTACGCCTTCAGCAGGCCATGAACGACACCGTGGACGAGGTCGTCCGGGTGGCCGCCGAGGAGGGCATCGAGGCCGACATCCACCAGGGCGGCGTCCTCGAAGTGGCGTACACGCCCGCCCAGCTGGCCCGGCTCAAGGCCTTCCACGCGCACGAGCTGTCGTACGGCGAGAAGGACCGCGAGCTGTACGGCGCGAAGGAGACCGCCGGGCGGATCCGGGTCGCCGACGCGGTGGGCTCGACCTGGACCCCGCACGGGGCCCGGCTGCACCCGGTGAAGCTGGTCAAGGGCCTCGCCGCGGCCGTCGAGGCGCTCGGCGTCACCATCCACGAGCAGACGCCGGTGACCGAGATCCGCCCGAAGCACGCGGTGACGCCGTACGGCACCGTCCGCGCCCCCTACATCCTGCGCTGCACCGAGGGCTTCACCGCGAACCTCAAGGGCCAGCGGCGGACCTGGCTGCCCATGAACTCCTCCATGATCGCGACGGAGCCGCTGACCGCCGAGCAGTGGGCGGAGATCGGCTGGGAGGGCCGCGAGACGCTCGGCGACATGGCGCACGCGTACATGTACGCGCAGCGCACCGCCGACGACCGCATCGCGCTCGGCGGCCGGGGTGTCCCGTACCGCTTCGGCTCGCGCACCGACAACGACGGCCGCACCCAGCAGGCGACCGTCGACGCCCTGTACGAGATCCTCGTCCGCTTCTTCCCCTCGCTGACCGGCGTCCGGGTCTCCCACGCCTGGTCGGGCGTCCTCGGCGTCCCGCGCGACTGGTGTGCCACCGTCACCCTGGACCGCTCGACGGGCCTCGGCTGGGCCGGCGGCTACGTCGGCTCGGGCGTCGCCACCACCAACCTCGCCGCCCGCACGCTGCGCGACCTCGTGCAGTGGGACTCCGGCCAGGCGGGCGCGACGGACCTGACCGCCCTGCCCTGGGTCGACCACAAGGTCCGCAAGTGGGAACCGGAGCCGTTCCGCTGGATCGGCGTCCACGGCATGTACGCGACCTACCGCACGGCCGACCGCCGCGAACTGACCACTCACAGCGCGGAGTCGTCGCGGCTGGCGCAGCTCGCGGACCGGCTGGCCGGACGGCACTGACCGGGCCCGGCGGCCGGGAGAACGGGCTCGGCGGTGAGGGGACGGGCTCTGCGGGCGAGGGGACGGGCTCGGAGGTGAGGGGACGGGCTCGGCGGCCGGGAGCATGGTTCCCGGCGGCCGAGGGGGCCCCCTGGTGGAACCGGCCGGTGCCGTCAGACGGCGGATTCCGGGACGGTCGCCTTCGAAGGTGTGTGCCGCGGGGCCTTGGCCGTGACCATGAGGCCGGCGACCAGGCCCGCCAGCAGCATGATGCCGGTGGCCCACCAGATGGCCACGGTGTAGCCGTGGACGACGCCCTCGCTGACGACCTGTGCCTTCTGCGCGGGGTTGCGGAGATGGGCGGCGATGTAGGTCGCGCTGGTGGTGGTGGCGATGGTGTTCAGCAGGGCCGTGCCGATGGAGCCGCCCACCTGCTGCGAGGTGTTGACCGTCGCGGAGGTCACGCCCGCGTCCTGCGGGGCGACTCCGGCGGTGGCCGTGGCGAAGACCGGCATGAACGTCAGGCCCATGCCGAGGCCCAGCAGGAGCAGCCCCGGCAGCAGCTCGCCGGCGTAGTCGGATTCGACGGTGAGCTGGGTGAAGAACAGCATGCCGCCGGCCGCGAGGATCATGCCCGGGACCATCAGCATGCGCGGCGCCACACGGGGCAGCAGCCGTGCCGAGATCTGCGTCGAACCGATGATGATCGCGACGGTGAGCGGCAGGAACGCGAGACCGGTCTTCACCGGTGAGTACCCGAGGATGACCTGGAGGTAGTAGGTCATGAACAGGAAGACGCCGAACATGCCGATGACCGCCAGACCCATCGTCAGGAAGCAGCCTGCGCGGTTGCGCTCCTTGACGATGTGCAGCGGCAGCAGCGGGCTCGGCGCCCTGTTCTGCCACCACACGAACGCGACCAGCAGCGCGACTCCGCCCGCGACGAGGCCCAGCACCAGCGGGTCCGTCCAGCCGCGCGACTCCGCCTCGCTGAACCCGTAGACGATCGCCACCAGCCCGCCGCAGCCCAGCACCGCGCCGGGCACGTCGAGCCGGACGTTCTTGTGGCCGGGCCGGTCGCGCAGCAGCCCGAACGCGCCGATCACCGCGATGACCGCGATGGGGATGTTGACGTACAGGCACCAGCGCCAGTTCAGATACTCCGTCAGCAGGCCGCCGACGATGAAGCCGATCGCCGCCCCCGAGCCCGCCAGCGCCCCGTAGATGCCGAAGGCCTTCCCGCGTTCCTTCGGGTCGATGAAGGTCGTGGTCAGCAGGGACAGCGCGGAGGGGGCGAGCAGGGCGGCGAAGGCGCCCTGGAGGGCGCGGGCGGCGAAGAGCATGCCGGACGTGGTGGCCGCGCCGCCGATCCCGGACGCGACGGCGAAGCCGATCAGCCCGATGACGAACGTGCGTTTGCGGCCGACGAGGTCGGCGATCCGGCCGCCGAGCAGCAGCAGCCCGCCGAAGGCCAGCGTGTAGGCGGTGATGACCCACTGCCGGTTGCCGTCGGATATGCCGAGATCGTGCTGCGCGGACGGGAGTGCGATGTTCACGATGGTCGCGTCCAGCACGACCATCAGCTGGGCCAGCGCGATGATCACCAGCGCCCACCAGCGGTGAGGGTCGGGACCCACGGGCGCCTCTTGTTCACCTGTCCGGGTGACACTCATTCGCTCAGAAGACCATGAAACGGGATGAGTCGCATCTTCGGGTGGGACGGCGTCGCGGGACGCGTTCCTCGGGTTCGTGGTCATGGTTCCAGCACCACCTTTCCGATCGTGGCCCTGTTCTCCAGGGCCCGGTGCGCGGCGGCCGCCTCGGCCAGCGGGAAGCGGGTGACGGCCGGGGTGAGGCGCCCGGCCGCGGCCTCGGCCAGGGCCCGAAGTTCCAGGGTCCGTACGGGGTCGGGGCCGCCCGCCTTCCGCATCATCACGGGGCCGAGCACCTGCTCGGACACCCCGTCCACGAGGTACGGGGAGCCGTCGCGGATGCCCTCGCCCGACCAGCCGAAGACGATGTGCCGGCCACCGGGTCCGAGCAGGGCGACGGCGTCCCGGGCGACATCGCCGCCGACGCCGTCGAGCACGACGGTCGCCGCCCGGCCGCCGAGGTGCGCGCGGACCTTCTCCGGCCAGCCGGGGTCGGTGTAGTCGACGGCCGGATCGGCGCCGTTCGCGCGGGCCCGCGCCACCTTCTCCGGGCCGCCCGCGAGGCCGACCACCGTCGCTCCCGCGTGGTGCGCGTACTGCACGAGGAGTGTGCCGATGCCCCCCGCGGCCGCGGGCACGACGACCACGGAGGAGGGGCCGAACTCGGCGAACTGCACGATCCCCATGGCCGTACGTCCTGTTCCGATCATCGCGACGGCCTGCGCGAAGTCGAGGTTCTCGGGGATGTCGTGGAGGCGCTCGACATCCGTGACGGCCAGCTCGGCGTAGCCTCCGGGGGCGAAACCGAGGTGGGCGACGACACGCCTGCCGAGCCAGAGTTCGGCGACGCCCTCGCCGAGGGAGTCGACGGTTCCGGCGACCTCGCGGCCGGGGACGGTCGGCAGGGCGGCGGGCGCGGGGGCCGGGCCGCCCCGCATTCCCTCGCGCAGGGCGGCGTCCAGGAGATGGACGCCGGCGGCGGCCACGGCGATACGGACCTGGCCGGGGCCCGGCTCGGGGTCCTCGGTCCGCTCGTGGACGAGGTTCTCGGCGGGACCGAAGGCGTGCAGGCGGATCGCGTACATCGGGGGCTCCTCAAAATCTACGAGGTCCGCGAGGACCGCGGGTCTGTGAGGCTCGCGCGACCGCGAAGCCTGCGAAGTCTGCGGGACCGCGAGACGCGGGAGGTCCGCGGGAACACCTCGTGAGGTCGGTGGAATGCCCACTCTTCAACCTCAAGCTCGCTTGAGGTCAAGGCGCTCCCGGATCCGCAGGGCCAGGGCCACGGCCTCCATCGCGCTGTTGAAGGAGACCTCCGAGAGCACCCCGGGAGCGGCGACCTGGTCGCCCACGAGGTAGACGCCGTCGCCGCGGTCGATGCGGGGGCGGTCCCGCCAGCTGGTGCCGGGCAGATCGACCGCGCCCGTACGGCCGTTCGCGACGCTCTCGCGCCGCCAGGTGACCCGCTCGCGCCAGCCCTCGAAAGCGAGGTCGAGCAGACGCTCGGCGCGCGCGACGCCATCGGCCCCGGACTCTCCCGGCGCGATCGGGATCTGCCCCTGGAGCAACTGCTCCCCGGCCGGAGCGAGGGTGCGGTCCCGCGCGGTGAACCGCTCGATCCAGCCCGGCGCGTCCAGGTCGGAGACGGCGAACGCGTCGCCGCGCCGGCTCCGCAGCCAGGTCGACGAGGGCGGTACGGCCGCTCGTCCAGGTCAGCGACGCGTCCTTGAGCAGGCGGCGGGCGGAGTCGAGCGAGGTGGCGACGACGACCGGGCCCCGGTCCAGCGGGAGCGTGTCCACCCGGGCCAGCGTCTCCATCCGTACGCCGAGGTTCCAGGCCCGCGCCGCCATCCGGTCGATGACGTTCGCCCAGCCGCCCCGGGGACAGTGCGCCTCCGGCGGCAGTTTCATGGCCCGGCGCAGCCGCTCCTGCACGAACGCCGCGGACAGCGACCCGGGATCGTGATGGAAGAGGGCGACGGCGGAGTAGTGGGCGGCGGCCCGCGCGCCCTCCGCTCCGGCCTGTCCGGTCGCCCAGGTCATGAAGTCGACGTCAGCGGGAGCCTGTTGGCAGGAGCGCCGGAGCAGCTTGAGCATCGCGAAGGGCGGGGTGCGGCGCAGCACGCCCTTGTGGCGCAGCCGCAGCCGCGCGGCCTCCAGGGGCGGGATCGGGGCGAGCGCCCCGATCAGGTCGCGCTGTTTGAGCCAGGTCCAGTGCGGGCCGGCGCTGTAGAGGGCGTGCGGTCCCTCGTTCGTCCGGTACGGGCCCTCGGCGGTCCGGGCGCGCCCGCCGAGGGTGTGGTGCGCTTCGTACACGGTGACCTCGGCCCCCGCTTCGGCGGCGGTGATCGCGGCGGTGAGTCCGGCGAAGCCGCCGCCGACGACGGTGATGCGGTACATGGCTGGAGGTCTCCTCTGCTCGGGGTCCGACGGGGTCTGACTGCGGGCCTTCCTGTGAGTACGACTGGTTGGGGCGCCGGAATGTGACATGCGGGGAGTTCTCGCAGGCCAGGGGCGGTTGTCAGTGGGGGCGGGCAGGATGGGGGCATGGCGAGGAGAGTGGCGGGCGGGCAGGGTGGGACGGCTGCGAAAGCGCTGGGGCCGAAGGCGGCACGGCGGCCGGAGGTGCGGCTGCCCGCGCTGGAGCCGTACGCCGGCGCGGAGTTGGAGCCGGACGGTGATTACGACGGGCTGGAGTTCCGGGACCAGGGCTTCGCCGGGCAGGACGGCGGGGGAGCCCGCTTCATGGACTGCGCGCTGACGGGCTGCGCGCTGGACGAGACGCGCCTGCACCGCGCGCGTGTGCTGGACTCGGTCCTGACGGGCATACGGGGTGTGGGCACCGATCTGGCCGAGTCGACGCTGCGCGATGTCGAGGTCGTCGACGCCCGCCTCGGCGGCGTGCAGCTGCACGGCTCCGTCCTGGAGCGGGTGCTCGTGCGCGGCGGGAAGATCGACTATCTGAATCTGCGCAAGGCGCGGCTCAAGGACGTCGTCTTCGAGGGCTGCGTCCTGGTCGAACCGGACTTCGGGGGCGCCCGCCTGGAGCGGGTGGAGTTCGTGGACTGCGTCCTGAAGGGGGCGGACCTCACCGGGGCCACCCTCACGGACGTGGACCTGCGCGCGGCGGCGGAGCTGGACATCGCGCGGGGCGTGGACCGGCTCGCGGGCGCGGTCATCAGCACGGCCCAGCTCCTGGATCTGGCACCGGTGATGGCGGCGGCGCTGGGGGTGCGGGTGGACGGCGGCCCGGAGGGGGACTGAAGCTCCCGCCCGGACGGGGCGGCGCTGGGAGCACGGGGGCCCCGAGCCGTGGGCCCGGGGCCCACCGGTGAAGGCCGCCGGAGCGCGGGGCGGGCCCCGCGACGCGGAGGGAGTCTCCGGGACGTGGAGGAGGTCTCCGCGACGTGGAGGGAGTCTGCGGGACGCGGAGGGGGTCTCCGGGGCGGCCGCCATCGCCTGCCCGTGCCGTTCAGCAAGGGAGCGAAGGAGGTCTCCGGGGTGTGCGGCCGACAGGACCGTGGCGTGATGGGAGGCCGGGTCCGGCGTTTGCCGGACGGGGTCTAGGAGATGCGCGGGAAGCGGGCCTGGAGGGTCCAGATCGCCGGGTTCTCGGCGAGGTCGTCGTGCAGGTCGGTGAGGTCCGCGAGCAGGTCGTGCAGGAAGTCGCGGGCCTCGCGGCGGAGCTCGGTGTGGGAGAACGTCAGCGGCTTCTCGTCGCCCGGCATCCAGTCGGCCTCGATGTCCACCCAGCCGAAGCGGCGCTCGAAGAGCATGCGGTCGGTCGACTCGGTGAAGTCCAGCTCCGCTTGCTGGGGGCGGGAGGCCCGGCTGCCGAGCGGGTCGCGGTCGAGCTGCTCCACGATGTCGCACAGCGCCCACGCGAAGTCGAGTACCGGCACCCATCCCCAGCCTGTGGACACCTCCCGGTCCGCCTTGGTGTCGGCGAGGTAGACGTCACCGCAGAACAGGTCGTGCCGCAGCGCGTGGACGTCCGCGCGGCGGTAGTCGGTCTGCGGGGGGTCCGGGAAGCGGTTGGAGAGGGCGTAGCCGATGTCGAGCACGTAGGTGATGGTGTCACGCCGGGGGTACCGCTTCCCGCTCGGCGGTTTCCTGTCGCCGGCCAGGGGTGCGGGGCCCCCGCGCCGCGGGGCCGAGGGGGCCCGGGGCCGTCTCGCGGGTGCGCGAGGTGCGGGGCCGGGGGGTTCGCCGGCTCGGCGGCACAGGGGCGGCGGCGGCTTCCGGTCGGGTCGGGGGCCTCCGGCCGGTGGGTGCCCGCTCGCCCCGCGGCCGGGGCGTGCGGCCGCCTAGGATCGCGGATGTGCCCCGATCTTCCGTCACCGTCCCCTTTGCCCTGGCCCTCTCGCTCGTCCTCGGCGTCAGCGCCTGCGGCGGGGACGACGTGCACGGGAAGCCCGGCGCGTCCGGTGTCGGCGACCCGGTATTCCCGAGGATGGGCAACGGCGGGTACGACGTCACGCACTACGGACTGACCCTGGCCTACGAGCCGCGGGGCAAGCGGCTGAAGGGGACGGCCGAGATCACCGCGCGGGCCCTGCAGGACCTCAGCGCCTTCCATCTGGACCTGCTGGGGCTGAAGGTCTCCGACGTCACCGTCCAGGGCCGCGACGCCGGCTGGAGCCGGGCGGGTCAGGAGCTGACCGTGCGCCCGCACGACGACCTCGACAAGGGGGAGACGTTCCGTGTGACGGTCCGCTACTCCGGAACCCCCAAGACGATCACCGACCCCGACACCTCCGAAGAGGGCTGGCTGCGCACGGCCGACGGCGCCCTCGCGCTCGGGGAGCCCACGGGGTCGATGACCTGGTTCCCCGGCAACCACCACCCCTCGGACAAGGCGGCGTACGACGTCAGGATCACCGTCCCGGAGGACCTCCAGGCCGTCTCCAACGGCGAGTTGAAGAGCGAGACGACCGCGAAGGGCCGTACGACGTACTCCTGGCACACGGCCGAACCGATGGCGAGCTATGTGGCGACGCTCGCGATCGGCCGGTACGACATCACCCGCTCCACGACGAAGAACGGGCTGCCGGTGTACGTGGCGGTGGACCCGACCCAGGCGGAGGCGAGCAAGAAGGTGCTCGGGGGGATTCCCGGGATCATGGACTGGGCGGAGGGCAACTTCGGCCCCTATCCGTTCTCCTCCACCGGGGCGATCGTGGACCGCGGCGAGGACGCGGGTTACGCCCTGGAGACCCAGACGCGCCCCGTTTTCCCCGGTGCCCCCGACACCGCGACCCTGGTCCACGAACTGGCCCACCAGTGGTTCGGCGACTCGGTCACCCCGAAGTCCTGGCGGGACATGTGGCTCAACGAGGGGTTCGCCACCTACGCGGAGTGGCTGTGGCAGGAGGACCACGACGGCGACACGGCCGACGAGATCTTCAACTCCCTCTACCAGGGCGACTATCGCGAACCGGCCGACAACAGCGAGATCTGGGCCTACCCGCCCGCCGAGCCGCCCGGGGCCGCGCAGATCTCCGACCCGCCGGTCTACTACCGGGGCGCGATGGTCCTGCACAAGATCCGTGAACTGGTGGGCGACGACACCTTCTACGACATCGTCCAGGGCTGGGCCGCCACCCACCGCCACGCGAGCGCGGACACGGCCGACTTCACCGCCTACGTCGAGAAGGCCGCGCCGGACAAGGACTTCAGCGGGATCTGGAAGGACTGGCTGTACGGGGAGGGCAAGCCGGACCACCCGTGAGCCGCCGGGCTCCGGGCGCGGTATGTCTTCCGGGCCGCACGAGAGGAGCCCCCGGCCGAAGTCCGGGGGCTCCTCTCGATGGTGCGTGTGCTCAGGATCAGACGCTGACGCCGAAGTCCTGCGCGATGCCCACGAGGCCCGAGGCGTAGCCCTGGCCGACCGCGCGGAACTTCCACTCCGCGCCGTTGCGGTAGAGCTCGCCGAAGACCATGGCGGTCTCGGTGGCGGCGTCCTCGGAGAGGTCGTAGCGGGCGATCTCGGCGCCGCCGGCCTGGTTCACGATGCGGATGTAGGCGTTGCGGACCTGGCCGAAGTTCTGCGAGCGGTTCTCCGCGTCGTAGATGGAGACCGGGAAGACGATCTTCTCGACGTCGGCGGGGAGGCCCGCCAGGTTGACGTTGATCGCCTCGTCGTCGCCGGCGCCCTCACCGGTCCGGTTGTCGCCGGTGTGGACGATCGTCTGGTCCGGCGTCTGCTTGTTGTTGAAGAAGACGAAGTGGCCGTCCGAGTAGACCTTGCCCTGGGGGTTGACCGCGATGGCCGAAGCGTCCAGGTCGAAGTCGGTGCCGGTGGTGGTGCGGACGTCCCAGCCGAGGCCCACCGTGACGGCGGTCAGGCCCGGAGCCTCCTTGGTGAGCGAGACGTTGCCACCCTTGGACAGGCTTACAGCCATTGTTGGGAGTCCCTTCCCTCGTTGACGTACGGGCTTCGTACTGGGGACGAAGCTACCGTCACCCCTATGAACGCCGAGGGGGGTCCCCGAGGTTCCGCCTGTCTTTACTTTCTTTACCTGGAGGCGCATCTTCACCCGGAGGGACGCCGAAAACCGGGTGACGCGGACCGGACGGACACGGGACCATGAACACATGTCCGGTCCCTATGTCATCCGCGGCTCCGTCTCCCTGCCCGAGGCCGAGCTCATGTGGCGCTTCTCGCGCTCGGGCGGGCCGGGCGGGCAGCACGTCAACACCAGCGACACGCAGGTCGAGCTCCGGTTCGATCTCGCGAACACCGAGGCGCTGCCGCCCGTGTGGAAGGACCGCGCCCTCGCGAAGCTGGAGGGCCGGCTCGTCGACGGGGTCATCAGCGTCCGGTCCTCCGAGCACCGCTCCCAGTGGCGCAACCGCGAGACGGCGGCCGTACGGCTGGCCTCCCTGCTCGCCGAGGCCACCGCGCCGCCGCCCAAGCCGCGCCGTGCCACCCGCATCCCCCGGGGCATCAACGAACGCCGCCTGCGCGAGAAGAAGCAGCGCTCCGACACCAAGCGCGGCCGTACCGGACGCGACTGGTAGACCCCGCTCCGGGCCGGGCTGTCACATCCTCGGCCCGCGATCCGTCACCCTCATGACGGCCCGCGACGAGGAGTGGTGACCAACGATGAGCGACAGCGCCCACGAGGGCCTCCCGGAAGACGTCCCGGAGGACGCGCGGACTACGCCCGACGCCGGGGGAGCGCACGCGCAGGACGGCACCGACTTCCTCGCCGCGCGGTTCGAGAGCCACCGCGGTCATCTGCGGGCGGTCGCCTACCGCATGCTCGGCTCGCTCACCGAGGCCGACGACGCCGTGCAGGAGGCGTGGTTGAAGCTGAGCCGCGCCGACTCGAGCCGGGTCGACAATCTCGGGGGCTGGCTGACGACCGTGGTGGGGCGGGTCTGCCTGGACATGTTGCGTTCGCGCAGGACCCGCGGCGAGGAGCCGCTGGAGCCGTCGGCGGAGCGGCAGGGGGTGCGGATGCCCGAGCCGGTGGTCAGTTCGGCCGGCGGTGTCGACCCGGAGCAGGAGGCGCTGCTCGCCGACTCGGTCGGTCTCGCCCTGCTCGTCGTCCTGGAGACGCTGACACCCGCCGAGCGGCTCTCCTTCGTACTCCACGACCTGTTCGCCGTGCCGTTCGACGAGATCGCGGCCGTCCTGGGCCGTACGCCCGCGGCGTCCCGTCAGCTGGCCAGCCGGGCCCGCCGCCGGGTACAGGGCGGCGCGCCGGTGTCGGACGCCGATCCGGGCCTGCAGCGGGAGGTCGTCGAGGCGTTTCTCGCGGCGGCCCGCGAAGGCGACTTCGAGGCGCTCGTCGCCGTCCTGGACCCGGATGTCGTGGCCCGCTCGGAGAGCGGCGTGACGGCCGGCGCGATCGCCGTGGCGTCCGGCGCGAGCAGCTTCGCGCGCCTGGCCCGCATCGCGCGGCCCGCCCTCGTCAACGGCGTCGCGGGTGTCGTGGTGGTCGCCGAGGGACGCCCGGCCGGGGTTCTCGCCTTCACAGTCGTACACGGCAGGATCGCCGTGATCGACATCGTCAACGACCCGGAGCGGCTGGCGGGCCTCGACGTCACCGTCCTGGACCACTGAGCCGGTCGGTTCGGCTGCCGGGCGGGTCGCGCGGGCCAGGCGGATCGGGCGGGGCGGGGTCAGCCCAGCTGCCGGTAGCGGCCCTTGAAGTACGCCAGCGGGCCGCCGTCCGCGCTCGGCACGTGGGCCGTCAGGACGCGGCCGATGACGAGGGTGTGGTCGCCCGCGGGGATCCGCTGCTCGGTCCGGCACTCCAGGGTCGCCAGGGCACCGCCCATCAGGAGCGTTCCGGTCGCCTCGCCGCGGACGTACGGGATGTCCTCGAAGAGGAGCCGGTCGCTGATGCGGCCCTTCATGGAGAAGCGGCCCGCGATGTGGCGCTGGCTCTCCGAGAGCACGGAGACGCCCCACAGGGGCTGTTCGTCGAGCAGGTCGTCCATCCGGGAGCCCTCGCGCAGGCTGACCAGGACCAGCGGCGGGTCCAGGGAGACGGACATGAAGGCCGTCGCGGTCATGCCGACGTCCTCGCCCGCCGGTCCGCCCGGGGCCAGCGCGGGCTCGTGCGCGGTCACCAGGACCACACCCGCGGTCAGCCGGGACATGGCGGCGCGGAACTCGTCGTTGCTCACCCCCTCAGCATGCACGGACGGGGTGAGGGGAACGGCGGCGGGAGTCGTGAGCACGCCGAAACGCTAGTCCCCGCTCCCGGGGCGGCACATCGGACCTCGGCCCTAGCCGGGACCTAGGTCCGGGGGCGGAGAGAAGGCGGCGGGAAGGCGAAGGACGGGGTGGACGGAGGCGGGGGGCGGGACGGCCGTACTCTCATCCGTACGCATTCGGCGGGCACAAGGGCGCACAGGTTCTGCACAGTCGCCCCATAATGCGTTCAGTAAACGCACGGTGAAATGCAGAAACTCCACTCAATTGCTCATCTTCCGCTGTGACTTGAGTCACAGGGGCCATATTTTGTTGACCCTGTGTACCGAGTGGGCAGCGCGCTGTGATTCAGTGGCGGGGGCGTTGCACAGGAAGCTACCCAGCAGTACGGCGTGAGGCGGTTCAGGGGGAGCGCCGAGCAGCCGGCACGGAACGGAAGAGCACCTAGTACGCCGAGAGAACCCTGGAGTTGCTGCGAGGTCTCGAGGGGAGGGCGAATGGAGACCGAGTCGGAGCCCTACGTCCGTCTTGCGACCCTGCGGCAGCTGCATCAGGTGATGGCGGACATGAACACGGCCCGCAGCCTGGCCGACACGCTGCAGACCGTCGCCGACGGTGTGGTCACCGGGCTCGGCTACGAGCTGGCGTGCGTGAACCTCGTACGCCCCGACGGCGACCTCGTCGTCGCCGCCTTCGCCGGCAACTCCGCCGCCGAGGCCCTCATCACCGGCCGGGTCGGCTCCCGCACCTCCTGGGACCGCCGGCTGACCATGGGCGAGGCCTGGGGCGACCTCCGGTTCATACCGCACACCGAGGGCTGGGTCCTCGACGAGGACGACGTGCCGCAGTGGTACACCGACGGTCCCGCGCCCCGCTTCGAGGACGAGTGGCACCCCTCCGACCGCCTCTTCGCGCCGATGTACACCCCGAGCGTCTCCGGCGGCGGCAGCGGCCACGGCGAGCTGATCGGCGTGCTGTCGGTGGACCGGCCGCGCAACGGCCGCAAGCCGGGAGCCTGGGGCCGCGAGGCGCTCCAGATGTACGCCTTCCAGGCCGCCATCGCGATCAGCAACGCGCGTCTACGCGCGAATATGCAGCGTGCACTGGTCCGCCTGGAGCGTGAGCAGCAGGCCCTGCGCGCCAGCGAGGAGTCGTTCCGGCAGGCCTTCGAGTACGCCCCCTCCGGCATGGCGATCGCCGAGATGGGCGGCGACCAGCACGGCCGCATCCTGCGCACCAACGACGCCCTGTGCCGGCTCCTCGGCCGGCCCGCGTCGGCGATGCGCCGCTACTCCTTCTCCGATCTCGTGCACCCCGAGGACATCGGCACCCTGCTGCGGACCTCCGCCGAGGGCGGCCGGGCCGAGCTGCGGCTCGGGCGCCGCGACGGCACCTACGTCTGGGTCCATCTGCGCAACTCCGTCGTCGCGGACGCCGCCGACGGCCCCCGCTTCCTGCTCACCCATGTCGAGGACATCGAGGAGCGCAAGCGCCGTGAGCTCCAGCTCGCGCACCGCGCCTCGCACGACGCCCTCACCGGCCTGCCCAACTCCGCCGAGCTGCGCTCGCGGCTCAGCGCCCGTCTCTGCCAGCGCCCGCAGTCCCTGCCGCCCGGCGCGGTCGCCTCGCTGGACGCGGCGTACGGGCACGCGGACTTCGCGGAGCTGCCGGGCGCCGAGTACGACGGCGGCGGCCACCCCGCCTACGACGGGAACGGGCACGGCTTCGACTTCCACTCCGGCTCCGAGGCGTTCGACGCCTTCGACCACCATGTGCACACCATCGCGCCCGAGGGCGAGACGGACGACGGCACCAAGGGGCTCGCGGTGCTCTTCTGCGACCTCGACGGCTTCAAGTCGATCAACGACCGGTTCGGGCACAACGCGGGTGACGAGGTTCTCATCGAGGTCGCCCGGCGCCTCACCCACGGTGTCCGGGACGGCGACACGGTGGCCCGGCTCGGCGGCGACGAGTTCGTGGTGCTCGCCGACGGTCTCGGCCGGGCGGACGCCCAGGACCTCGCCGTACGCCTGCGGAACGCGATCATTCCGCCCATCAGGGTCGATGGACGAGCCGTCCGCGTGGGCGCGAGTTTCGGCATCGGGTGGGCCCACTGCGGCATGACGGCGGACGAGGTGTTGAAATCCGCTGACGAGCGGATGTACGTCGAGAAACGGTCTCGTCCCAAACAGCACAGGCGTGCGGGATAAGGCGCAGGTCACTAGGTTGATGCGGTGAAGGCCCCCCGTTCGGCCCAGCCGGACCGGGTAGGCTCGCCATTCATTCGTGTACCGCATCTGTACCGCACCCGCTGAGGAGACCAAGGGATGACGCCCGGCAACAACGGCGCGAGCACGCCCGAGGAGGACGACCCGTTCGGCTATCTGTACGCCGACGGTCAGGCCAACGGAGCCACGCCGCCCTCTGGAGGCGGTGGCTACGGCTACCCGGGCTCGGTCAACCGGGTGCGGGCGGTCGGCGAGCGCAAGTACGGCCAGCAGGCGGCTCAGGGCGCCTACGGCCAGCAGGCTCCCACCGCCCCGTACGGCCAGGTGCCGCAGCAGACCGGCCCCGGCCAGCCGAACGCGCACTACGCGGCCCCCGAGACCGTCCCCGGCGGCGCCCAGACGACGCGGTCGCCGATGCCCGGTCACGGTGACGGCGGTGGTCGCGGTCGCGGCCCCAACACCAAGGGCCTGCTCATCGGCGCGATCGCCGTGGTCGCGGCCGTCGTCATCGGCATCGGCATCGCGATGATGGGCGGCGGCGGGGACGACGACAAGGGCGACAACCAGGCGAGCACGACCCCGACGGCCTCCCAGAGCGCGTCCCCGAGCCAGGAGCCGACCAAGGGCTCCGAGGACGTCGTGGAGCTCCCGAAGGTCGACGCGAAGGCCCTGAAGCTGGGCACCGGCGTGACGACGGCCTCGGACGTCAAGGGCGCCAAGGCGGACGGCGGCGTCTACGTCACGGGGTTCAATCACGCCGGCGCGTCGGTCACCTGGAACGTCAGCGGCATCAAGAAGGCCGGCAAGTACACGCTGTACGTCAACTACGGAGTGCCCGGCAAGGACGCCAACGCCACCCTCACCGTCAATGCGAAGGCCCAGGACCGCCCCCTCAACCTGGAGAACTTCGCCAGGGCCGCGGAGGGCGACTACGCGAAGGGCTGGACCAACACCTGGGGGGACATCATCCTCAACAAGGGCACCAACACGATCGAGATCTCCTGCGGGGACGGCAACCAGTGCGACGTGAACTTCGACCAGCTCTGGTTGGAATCGGGCTGGAGGTAGTCCGTAGCCGGTAGGCGATCGCCGAGGGGCGTCATGGCAGCGCGGCTGCCATGACGCCCCTCGGCCTGTCGGGTCAGATCCAGTTCGTGCACGAGTTCAGGAGGGTGTCACCCTCGTACCTGGCCACCTGGACACCCCAGTCGAAGATGCCCGAGCTGTTGATGGCGTAGGAGTTCAGGTCGAGGCTGGTGTTGTTGCCGCCGTAGTTGGCGTGCCACGGCCAGTTCTTCCGCACGCCGTTGACGTCCTTGGTGATGAGCCGGGCCCTGACGTGGTGCCCGTCGGCCAACGAGTCGAAGACGGTCATCGAGAAGTCGAGCCGGGTGTCGGCTCCGTAGAAGTCCGAGTAGACGTACCCGTACGCGCCAGTGGTCGCGCATTCCGCCTGCGTGGGGTTGGCCTGGGCGACGTTGGATGTCGCCACCGTCAGAATCAGGGCTCCCAGGGCAGTGCCCCCAAGCTGAACGGTGCGTCGCAGATTCGACTTAGATATAGACATGCTCATGACATTAATGGATCTTGAGTCGGTTCGGCGGGGATTTATCTCACGCCCGGCGGGCCGGGTCACGCCGCCGTCGCGTCCTCGGTGACCGCGATCTGGTTCACCAGCGTCTCGTAGGCCGACCGGTCGAACTCGCCCGCCGTAGGGGCCAGTACGGTCGCCATGGACAGGGCCGCGGCCCGGGCCAGCCGCTCCGGCCAGGGCAGCCCCTCGGCCAGGCCCGACAGCAGGCCCGCCACGGCCGAGTCGCCCGCGCCCGTGGGGTTGCCGGGGACCCGGCGCGGCGGGGTGGCGCGCCAGTGGCCGTCGGGGGTGTGGGCGAGCAGCCCGTCCGGGCCGAGCGAGGCGACCACCGCGTGGGCGCCGCGGCGCCGGGCGTTGCGGGTGGCCTGCAACGGGTCGTGGGTGCCGGTGAGTTCGGCGAGTTCCTCGGCGTTCGGCTTGATGATGTCGGGGCGGGCGGCGACGCCCCGGCGCAGCGGCTCGCCGCTGGTGTCCAGCAGGACCGGGACGGCCAGGGTGCGGGCGGTGCGGACGAGTTGGGCGTAGGCGCCGACCGGTACCCCCGGGGGCAGGCTGCCGCACAGGGCCACCGCCGAGGCGGAGCGCAGCAGATGCTCGTACGTCTCCTGGAAGGCCGACCACTCGGCGGCGGTTATCGCCGGTCCCGGTTCGTTGAGCTGGGTCGTGTCACCGGTGCCGGTGTCGACCACGGCTATGGTGCGGCGCGTCGATCCCTCCACCGGGACGAGCGCGTCCACCACCCCGGCCGTCCCGGTGAGCTGGTCCCGCACCGTGCGGCCCGTCGCGCCGCCGGTGAAACCGGTGATCGTCACCTCGTGCCCGAGCGCGGCGAGCACCCGCCCCACGTTCAGGCCCTTGCCGCCCGGACGTTCGGTCACTTCGGTCACCCGGTGCGCGCTGTGCGGCCGCAGTGCCCGCACGCGATAGGTGATGTCGAGAGCGGTGTTCAGCGTGACCGTGAGGATCACCTGGGCCGACCTCCCCCGAAGAGTTGTGTGACGTGCGCGCCGGTCCGGCGCCCGCCGATGGTTGCGGAGGTCTGATCATGCCAAAGACAACGGCGGTCGGCCCAGTCCCCCCGGGCCAACCGCCGTACGGCAACAAAGGGGTGAATCACCCCAGTTGGGGATCGACCACCCAGGCGCCCTTGCGCATCACGCCCTTGAGCGCGAAGCCGGCGTCGAGGACCACGAGGTCCGCGTCCTTGCCCGGCTCCAGGGAGCCCACCCGGTCGTACACGCCGAGCAGACGGGCGGGGTTGGCGGAGATGGCCGCCACGATGTCCTCGACCGGCAGCCTGTCGACCGTGACGGCGCGCTGGAAGGCGCGGTCGAGGGTGAGCGTGGAGCCGGCGATCGAACCGCCCTCCACCAGGCGGGCGACACCGTCCGCGACCTCGACCTCGAGCGGGCCGAGCATGTAGCGGCCGTCGCCGAAGCCCGCCGCGTCCATCGCGTCGGTGATGAACGCGACCCGGCCCGGACCCGCGTGATGGAACGCCAGCTCCAGCGAGGCGGGGTGCAGATGCGTGCCGTCGTTGATCAGCTCGACGGTGATCCGCTCGTCCTCCAGGAGGGCGGCGATGGGGCCCGGCGCCCGGTGCCCGAGCGCCGGCATCGCGTTGAACAGATGCGTCGCCACGGTCGCGCCCGCGTCGATGGCCGCCTGCGTCTGCTCGTACGTCGCGTCGGTGTGCCCGATCGCGGCGATCACCCCGTGTTCGGCGAGCAGCCGCACGGAGTCGAGGCCGCCCGGCAGTTCGGGGGCGAGCGTGACCATGCTGGCCCGGCCGCGCGCCGCGTCCACGAGCTTGCGGACCTCGGCCGGGTCCGGGTCGCGCAGCAGTTCCTCGGAGTGCGCGCCCTTGCGGCACGGCGAGATGAACGGGCCCTCGAAGTGGATGCCCGCGAGGTCGCCCTGTTCGGCCAGCTCGGAGAGCATCCCGGCGCGCTCGGCGAGGCCGTGCATGTCACCGGTGACGGTCGAGGCGACGACGGTCGTGGTGCCGTGCAGACGGTGGGTGTGGATGCCCCGGAGGACGTCCTCGACCGTTCCCGAGGTGAAGGACGCGCCGCCACCACCGTGGTTGTGGATGTCGACGAAACCGGGGACCAGCCAGTGGCCGGACAGGTCGGTCACGGGCGCGTCCGCGGGAGCCTCCCCGCCGGAGATCCGCGCACCGTCGATGATCACGCGGCCGTCGTGCACGATCCCGGTGGGCAGTACCACCCGGGCGCCGGCGAGAACCTTGCTAGGGGCCATCGGGTGGTTACCTCCGGGGAGTCGTAGAAGTGGTGTTCAGGAGGTCCCGGGCGAGCAGCCCGGCACCGAGGCATCCGGCGGTGTCCCCGAGAGCGGCGGGGACGATGGACGGCAGCTTCTGGAAGGTGACGCGTCGCTCGACCGCGGCCCGCAGGGGTGTGAACAAGGTTTCCCCCGCCTCGGCGAGCCCGCCACCGATGATCAGTGTGCGCGGGTCCAGGAGGGTGAGCGCGGTGACCAGCCCGTCGGCGAGCGCGTCGACGGCCTCCTGCCAGACGGCCCGCGCCCTCGGGTCGCCCGACGCGACGGCCTTGGCGCAGTCCGCCGCGTCCGCCTCCGGGTCGCCGGACGCCTCGGCCCAGGCCTGGCTGACGGCCGCCGCGGAGGCGAACCGTTCCAGACAGCCGCGCTGCCCGCACGGGCACGGGGCCCCGCCGGGCCGTACGACGATGTGGCCGATCTCGCCCGCGAAGCCGTGCGCGCCCTCCTCGACGCTGCCGTTGATGCCGATGGCGCCCGCGATCCCGGTGCCCAGCGGGACGAAGAGGAAGCGGTCCGCTCCCTGTCCGGCGCCGACGCGGCCCTCCGCGAGCCCACCGGTGCGCACGTCGTGCCCGAGCGCGACGGGTATGCCGCCGAGCCGCTCGCCGAGCAGCCGGCGCAGCGGGACGTCGCGCCAGCCGAGGTTGGCGGCGTAGACCGCGATGCCGTGCCGGGCGTCGACGATGCCGGGGACGGCGACGCCGGCGGCCAGGGCGCTCTCGCCGAAGTGCTTCTCGCCGTGGGCGCGCAGTTCGGCGGCGAAGTCGAGGATGTCTTCGACGACGGCGTCGGGCCCGCGCTCGCGGCCGGTCGCCCGGCGGGCCTGGTGCAGCAGCGCGGGGGGCCCGGAGGTCCGCTGCGGCGGCACGTCGGGGCGGTCCGCGGAAGGCTCGGCGTCCACCCCGACGAGGGCTGCCTTCATCCCGGTGCCGCCCACATCGAGGGCGATGACATGTCTCACGGGGGACAGTGTCGCCCCTTACCCCTAGAGAGGTCTAGTCCACTCACGTGGTGTAGACCTTGTATCCGCATTCCGAGACGGGTGCAACGGACGCAGAAGCAAAGAAGCAGCCGATACGGCTCAGGGGTTGGGGAGTGCAAGCGGTGCAGCGGCGCAGGACAGGAACGATCGCGGCGATCTCGGTTCTCGGCATGACGGCGGCCCTCGCGGCCTGCGGCGGCCCGAGCGGCGGTTCCTCGGACGTGACCCTGAGACTCGTGGCCGCCGACTACGGCGCGTCCAGGGCCAACAGCTCCCAGAAGTACTGGGACGACCTGGCCGAGGACTACGAGGCCGGTCACCCGGGGATCAAGGTCGAGGTCAGCGTCTACCCCTGGACCGACGTGGACCGCAAGGTCAAGGAGATGGTCGCGGCGGGCCACGCCCCGGACGTGGCGCAGATCGGCGCCTACGCCGACTACGCCGCGCAGGGCCGGCTCTACAAGGTCGAGGACCTGCTCTCCATACCTGTTCAGGCCGACTTGGTCCCGGAACTCGCCGACGCGGGGAAGACGGACCGGACGCAGTACGGCATGCCGTTCGCCGCGTCCACGCGCCTGCTCTTCTTCAACAAGACCCTGTTCTCCGAGGCCGGCATCACCCCGCCCACGACCTGGAGCGAGCTCGCGGCCGACGCGAGGGCGCTCAAGGCCAGGGGCGTGAAGTTCCCCTACGCGCTGCCGCTCGGCCCCGAGGAGGCTCAGGCGGAGACCATGCAGTGGCTGCTGAGCGGAGGGAACGGCTACACGGACGACGTCGACTCGTACTCCATCGACTCTCCGCAGAACATCCACACGGTCACCTGGCTGAAGGACGAACTGGTGGGCAAGGGGCTCACCGGACCCGTCGCACCTGCCAAGCTGAACCGTGCGGCCGCCTTCTCGGCGTTCACCCGGGGTGAGGTCGGGATGCTCGTCGGGCACCCCACCCTGATGAAGCAGGCCGCCGCCGAGGGCGTGAAGTTCGGGATGGTGCCGATGCCCGGCGTCGAGGGCAGGTCCAAGGCCACCATGGGGGTCGCCGACTGGATGATGGCCTTCAAGAAGAACGGCCACGGCGAGCAGGTCGGCGACTTCCTCGACTTCGTCTACCAGGACAAGAACGTCCTCGCCTTCTCCCGCGAGTACGACCTGCTGCCGGTCACCTCCTCCGCGTCCGACGCGATGGTGTCCGACCCGGACGACGCGGACCTGGAGCCCTTCCTCGCCGAGCTGCCCTCCTCGGTGCTCTACCCGGTCGGCAAGACCTCCTGGGCCGAGGTCAGCGCCGACGTGAAGAGCGAGATCGCCAAGGCCGTGAGCCAGGACGGCGACCCGGCCGAGATCCTCGGCTCCCTGCAGACCAACGCCACCATGGCGGAAAGCGGCTACTAGGACAGGCCCGGTCCCGCCCGCCGGCTCCGGTCCCGCTCTCCGGCTCCGCTCCCGGTCCCGGCTCCGTCTCCGGCTCGGCACTGTCGGTGCCGGGGGCTACCGTGCTGTCCATGGAAGAGCTGCCCGCCCGCGAACGGAGCATCCTCGCCCTGGAGCGCCGCGGCTTCCCCGGCCCCGGCGCCAAGGAGCGCGCCGTACGAGAACGGCTGGGCCTGGCCCCGGTCCGCTACTACCAGCTGCTCAACGCGCTGCTGGACGACCCGAGGGCCCTGGCGCACGACCCGGTGACGGTGAACAGGCTGCGCCGGGTACGGGAGGCCCGCCGGGCGGAGCGCTGAGACGAGCCTCCGGGCCGGGGATTCGGCTCGGTGGAGTTGTCGGGGCGTGGCATTCCGGCCGGGTGGGTAGCCCGCTCGGCCATGAGCCATGGGTGTGTCCGCCCCCACCCGGATAGGGTCGCCCCATGGGCAGCCATCCCGAATCCAAGGACTCCTTGCCGGCCCCGGTCACCCCCGCCGGGCGCGACGCTCTGGACGCGATCCTCACCCGCCCCACCCGGACGGTCGTCGCACTCGACTTCGACGGGACCCTCGCCCCCATCGTCCCCGACCCCGACCAAGCCCGTGCGCACCCCGACGCGGTGCCCGCCCTCGCGGCACTCGCCCCCAAGGTCGCCTCGATCGCCGTGGTCACCGGCCGCCCGGCCGGTGTGGCCGTACGTCACGGCGGCTTCGCGGGCGTCCCCGGACTGGAGCACCTCGTCGTCCTCGGCCACTACGGCGCCGAGCGCTGGGACGCGGTGAGCGGCACGGTCACCGCCCCCGCCCCGCACCCCGGTGTGGCCGCCGTCCGCGCCGAACTGCCGGGATTCCTCGACAGGATCGGCGCCTGGCAGGGCACCTGGATCGAGGAGAAGGGCCGTGCGGTCGCCGTGCACACGCGCCGCGCCGCGGACCCGCAGGCCGCCTTCGAGGCGCTCCGCGAGCCGCTGGCCGATCTGGCCACCCGGCACGGCCTGATCGTCGAGCCCGGCCGCATGGTCCTGGAGCTGCGCCCGCCGGGCATGGACAAGGGTGTCGCCCTCCTGGAGTACGTCCGGGAGGTCGGCGCCGAGGCCGTCCTCTACGCGGGTGACGACCTGGGCGACCTGCCCGCCTTCGCCGCCGTCGACAAGCTCCGCTCCGACGGCGTCCCCGGACTCCTGGTGTGCAGCGGCAGCTCCGAGGTCGGCGAACTCGCCGAACGCGCCGACCTGGTGGTCGACGGCCCGTCCGGGGTCGTACGCCTGCTCGCTTCTCTCGCGGCCGAACTCGCCTGACCGGCCGCTCGTCGCCCGCGCGGGCGGGGGCGGCGGAAGGCTTGCTTCGCCCCCTCCGCCCCTACCCGTCCGGTACCTGGGGCTCCGCCCCGGACCCCGCTCCTCAAGCGCCGGAGGGGCTGAAATCCCTTCCCCGGCCGGAGGGGCTGGAGTGTGTTCAGGTCTCCAGCGCCCGGAGTTGGTCCAGGAACCACTGGGCCGGCGGCAGAGCGGTGGCCGCGGCGGCCAGCCGCTTGGTGCGCTCGGCCCGTTCGCCCGGCTGCATGGTCAACGCCTCGTGCAGCGCCCGTGCCGTACCGATCACGTCGTACGGGTTCACGGAGATCGCGTCCTCGCCCAGTTCCTCGTACGCCCCGGCCTCCCGCGAGAGCACCAGCACGCAGCCCTCGTCGGAGACGACCGGGACCTCCTTGGCGACGAGGTTCATGCCGTCCCTGATGGGGTTGACGAGGGCGACGTCGGCCAGCCGGTACGCGGCGAGCGAGCGCGCGAAGTCGTCCTTGACGTGCAGCACCACCGGGGTCCAACCGGGCGTTCCGTAGCGGGAGTTGATCTCGTCGGCCACGCGCTGCACCTCGGCCGTGTACTCCCGGTACACCGCGAGGTCCTGCCGCGAGGGGTAGGCGAAGGCCACGTGGACCACCCGCTCGCGCCACTCCGGGTGGTCGTCGAGCAGCTGCCGGTACGCCAGCAGTCCGCGCACGATGTTCTTGGACAGCTCGGTCCGGTCGACGCGCACGATCGCCCTGCGGTCCTCGCCGATCTCCGCGCGCAGCGCGGCCATCCGCTCCTCGACGTCCTCCCGGTGGGAGCGTTCGCGCAGGAACTCGGCGTCCGCGCCGAGGCCGTGCACGCCGACGAGGGTCTCGCGCACGGGCGGCCGGGCGCCGTCCAGGTGCTCGATCGCCCTGGGGGCGCCCGAGGGCCGGGTCGCGGAGTAGCGCTCGGGGTCGGCCTCCTCCGCGCAGCGCATGAAGGCCGTCGCCCACCGCCAGGTCAGGAACGCCACCCGGTCCGCGCCGAGCATGCCTCCCACCAGTTCCGCGCGGATGTCGTCGGGGAGCATCCGGAAGTAGTCCTCGGGCGCCCACGGCGTGTGGGAGAAGTGGCCGATGCGCAGGTCGGGGCGCAGCTCGCGGAGCATCCCCGGCACCAGGCACAGGTGGTAGTCCTGGACCAGCACCGCCGCGCCCTCGGCGGCCTCTTCGGCCAGCGCCTCGGCGAAGGCGCGGTTGTAGGTCCGGTACGACTCCCACTGGCGCCGGAACTCCGCGTCGAAGACCGGCTCCAGCGGGGTCTGGTACAGCATGTGGTGGACGAACCACAGGACGGAGTTGGCGATGCCGTTGTAGGCGTCGGCGTGCACGTCGGCGTCGATGGCCAGCATGCGCACGCCGTCCTCGCCGGCTCCGCGCGCGACGGCCTCCCGGTCGCCGCCGCCGAGGGCCGAGCACACCCATAGGGCGCCCGCGTCGGGCCCGATCGCCGAGAGGCCCGAGACGAGGCCGCCGCCGCCGCGCCGGGCGTGCAGAGAACCGTCCTCCCGTACCTCGTAGGTGATCGGGCCGCGGTTGGAGGCGACCAGAATCCGGTGGGCACCGTGCGTTGAAGCCATGCCTCGAAACCTAGCCCCGTGTCGAAACGCTCAAACGTTCCCTTCGGCCGTATGCGATCGCGGGCCGGGAGGGCTGGTCTACGCGGCTCTGCGCCGCTGGTACTCGGAGATTTCGCTCATCGGGGGCCTTTCCTCCGTGTCCACCGAGTACGTGCGCGGCTGGAAACCGTCCCGGCCGCGCTCGAACTGGGTGAGGGCGGGGCGGATCAGGTGGCCGCGGGCCAGCCGGAGCTGGGCGGTGCGGTAGATCGCGGCGGCCATACGGCCCAGGGCCTGGCCGTCCTGGTGGCGGTGCTTGCGCACGCCGACGTCGACCTGGGCGAGGGCGTCCAGGCCCACCAGGTGCAGGGCGTCGACGAGCATGCCCAGCTCCACGCCGTAGCCGACGGGGAACGGGAGCTGTTCGAGCAGGGAGCGACGGGCCGCGTACTCGCCGCCGAGCGGCTGGACGAAGCCCGCCAGCTGCGGCCAGTGCATGTTCAGCAGGGGGCGGGCCATCAGCTCGGTGACCCTGCCGCCCTGTCCCGAGGCGCCGCCCAGCGGGCGGTCGTACATGGCCTTGACCAGATCGACCCCGGGGTCGGTGAGCAGCGGGCCCACGATCCCGGTGACGAAGTCGGACGAGAACTCCTTGAGGTCCGCGTCGATGAAACAGACGATGTCCCCGCTCGTCACGAGCAGCGACCGCCACAGCACCTCGCCCTTGCCGGGCACCGCGGGAATCCGCGGGAGGATGTCGTCGCGGTGCACGACTCTCGCGCCCGCGGCGGCGGCGACCGCCGAGGTGCGATCGGTCGAGCCCGAGTCGACGACGACGATCTCGTCGACGAGGGGCACCTGCTGCATCAGGTCGTGGCGGATGATCGCCACGATCTCGCCGACCGTCTCCTCCTCGTTGAGCGCGGGCAGTACGACGCTGACCGTCGATCCGGTGGAACGTTTCGCGGCCATGAGCTTGTGGAGCGGGCGGTCGGTCAGGGACCAGGAGCGTGTGCTCAGCCAGCTTTCGACATCTTTCAGCACGGTCTGCGGCTCCTCACTGTCTGATCACACGCTCTCATCAGCGTGCCCGCTGCGGCCAGCGGCAGATCGATTGCCGTCGTCTCGCGGTTCGGACGACTATCTCAACTGTCCTGGCCTTCGGTTACAGTCTTGAACAACGCGGATGACCATCGCATGTCCTGGATCATCGGCGCGTATCGTGTTCAACAGTTCAACAATCAAATACCGCTCATCCAGAGGGGCAGAGGGATACGGCCCGATGAAGCCCCGGCAACCCTCCAGCCGGTCTCGTACCGATCGATGTCGATCGCGTCGCGAGGCTCCCGGCTAGGGAAGGTGCCAAATCCGTCTCACGGCGAAGTGCGTCGTGAGGAAGATGAGGAGAAAGGGCCTCGCCTCCATGGCTGCGCAGACAGTTGAAAGCACCACGAACTCCGTGAACTCCGCCGACGCGGTGGACCTCGGCCCGGCAGCGGCGCTTTCCTGCCGCGAGTGCGGGCACCGCGTCCCGCTCGGCCCGGTCTTCGCCTGCGAGGAGTGTTTCGGCCCGCTGGAGATCGCCTACGACTTCTCGGCCTACGAGACCGAAGAGCTCCGCAAGCGCATCGAAGCGGGACCCGCGAACATCTGGCGCTACGCGCCCCTCCTGCCCGTCCCCGCGGACGTGGCGCAGAAGCCGAACATCAACCCCGGCTGGACCAAGCTCGTCCAGGCCGACAACCTGGCCCGCGAGCTCGGTGTCGACGCCGGCAAGCTCTTCGTCAAGGACGACTCCGGCAACCCGACGCACTCCTTCAAGGACCGCGTCGTCGCCCAGGCCATCGAAGCGGCCCGCGTCTTCGGCTTCACCACCCTCTCCTGCTCCTCCACGGGCAACCTCGCCGGTGCCGTGGGCGCCGCGGCGGCCCGTGCCGGCTTCCGCTCCTGCGTGTTCATCCCGCACGACCTGGAGCAGGGCAAGGTCGTCATGGCCGCGGTCTACGGCGGCGAGCTCGTCGGCATCCAGGGCAACTACGACGATGTGAACCGCTTCTGCTCCGAGCTGATCGGCGACCCGGCCGGCGAGGGCTGGGGCTTCGTCAACGTCAACCTGCGGCCGTACTACGCCGAGGGCTCCAAGACGCTGGCGTACGAGATCTGCGAGCAGCTCGGCTGGCAGCTGCCGGACCAGCTGGTCGTGCCGATCGCCTCCGGCTCCCAGCTCACGAAGATCGACAAGGGCCTGCAGGAACTGATCAAGCTCGGGCTCGTCGAGGACAGGCCGTACAAGATCTTCGGCGCCCAGGCCGAGGGCTGCTCCCCGGTGTCCGTCGCCTACAAGGCCGGTCACGACGTCGTGCGCCCGCAGAAGCCGGACACCATCGCCAAGTCGCTCGCCATCGGCAACCCCGCGGACGGGCCGTACGTGCTCGACATCGCGCGCCGCACCGGCGGTGCCGTGGAGGACGTGAACGACGAGCAGATCGTCGACGCGATCAAGCTGCTCGCGCGCACCGAGGGCATCTTCGCGGAGACGGCCGGCGGCGTGACCGTCGGTGTCACCCGCAAGCTGATCGAGAACGGTCTCCTCGACCCGACCCTGACCACGGTCGTGCTGAACACCGGCGACGGCCTCAAGACTCTGGACGCGGTGGCCTCGGACACCGGGCTGACCGCGACCATCCGCCCGAACCTCGACTCCTTCCGAGAGGCAGGCCTCGCATCATGAGCGTCAACGTCCGCATCCCCACCATCCTGCGCACCTACACCGGGGGCGTCGCCGAGGTGACGGCCGAGGGTACGACCCTCGCCGAGGTCATCGCCGACCTGGAGAAGAACCACACGGGCATCGCCGCGCGCGTTCTGGACGACCAGGGCAAGCTGCGCCGCTTCGTCAACGTGTACGTCAACGACGACGACGTCCGGTTCGAGCAGGGCCTGGAGACGGCGACCCCGGACGGTGTGGGCGTCTCGATCATTCCGGCCGTCGCCGGAGGCTGATCGTTACCCTCGGTAATGCCGAACACGCTGAGTTCATCGAATTGCCCCCTCCGTGAGAGAAACGGAGGGGGCAATTCTGTAGGGTTGAGCGCGCTACAGTTGGGGAAGTCGCTTCGCTTTCGATGTTGGTTTCATGCCGGACGCATATGAGTCCTCGCCCGGCATCCGACAAGAAGTAGCCAAAGTGCCCCGCCTTTTTGAGCCGTTTATGGCATTTACGGGGCCCGACTTGCCCTGAATCCTTGCAAATCCTCCGCATATCAACGATCAGCCATGCCCAGAATTCTCGTCCGATTGACCTGTTGCAGACGGCAGTTGGACAGATACATTCAGCCGCGGTCGACGCGTTCCGGCGCACACCCCCAACCATTGGGGGGTGAGGTCTGACCCGGATCCGCGAAGTGTGGATCTGTGCAAGGGCCAGTAATAGGGGAGTTAGGCATGGCTCAGGGCACCGTCAAGTGGTTCAACGCGGAGAAGGGGTACGGCTTCATCGCGGTCGACGGTGGTGCGGACGTCTTCGTGCACTACAGCGCGATTCAGATGGACGGCTACCGCACCCTTGAAGAGGGTCAGCGAGTGGAGTTCGAAATCTCGCAGGGCCAGAAGGGTCCGCAGGCGGACATGGTCAAACTCGCCGTCTGATCCGGGCGCGAACGGCCACCGACGCACTCACGCCGAGGGGCCCGCATCCCACCAGGGATGCGGGCCCCTCGTGCGTCCCCGGCCACCCTCCGGGGTGCCCTGTTCCGTCTCGCGCGCGCCCGCGGGCGCGCTCCGTCCGGGCGCCGTGCGTGCGCTCCGCCAGGGGCCCGTTTTCATGAGAGGCGCTCGCGCCCGCCCGTCGCCCGACCGCCACCCCTCAATGAGCTCGCTTCGCGAGCGCACCTTGCACTCGACGGGGTCGAGTGCTAATCATTGGCGTTAGCACTCTCCCAGTGAGAGTGACAGAACTTGGATCGGGCCGGCGAGGCCCGCGGGCCTGTGGGGCAAGGAACCACAAGGCTTGCAGGCCGTCCGTCGCGGGCGCGGGCACGATCCGGAGCAATCCACCCCGTCCGGGAGGACCACTTCACATGGCCAAGATCATCGCGTTCGACGAGGAGGCACGGCGCGGTCTCGAGCGCGGGATGAACCAGCTCGCCGACGCCGTCAAGGTCACCCTCGGCCCCAAGGGCCGTAACGTCGTCCTCGAGAAGAAGTGGGGCGCGCCCACGATCACCAACGATGGTGTTTCCATCGCCAAGGAGATCGAGCTCGAGGACCCGTACGAGAAGATCGGCGCCGAGCTGGTCAAGGAAGTCGCCAAGAAGACGGACGACGTCGCCGGTGACGGTACGACCACGGCGACCGTGCTGGCCCAGGCGCTCGTGCGCGAGGGTCTGCGCAACGTCGCCGCCGGCGCCAACCCGATGGCCCTCAAGCGCGGTATCGAGAAGGCCGTCGAGGCCGTCTCCGGTGCCCTGCTCGAGCAGGCCAAGGATGTCGAGACCAAGGAGCAGATCGCTTCCACGGCCTCCATCTCCGCCGCCGACACCCAGATCGGCGAGCTCATCGCCGAGGCGATGGACAAGGTCGGCAAGGAAGGCGTCATCACCGTCGAGGAGTCCCAGACCTTCGGTCTGGAGCTTGAGCTCACCGAGGGTATGCGCTTCGACAAGGGCTACATCTCGGCGTACTTCGCCACCGACATGGAGCGTATGGAGGCCGTCCTCGACGACCCGTACATCCTGATCGCGAACTCCAAGATCGCGAACGTCAAGGACCTGCTTCCGCTCCTCGAGAAGGTCATGCAGGGCGGCAAGCCGCTGCTGATCATCGCCGAGGACGTCGAGGGCGAGGCCCTGTCGACCCTGGTCGTCAACAAGATCCGTGGCACCTTCAAGTCCGTCGCCGTCAAGGCTCCGGGCTTCGGTGACCGCCGCAAGGCCATGCTCGGCGACATCGCCATCCTCACGGGCGGCGAGGTCATCTCCGAGGAGGTCGGCCTCAAGCTGGAGAACGCGGGTCTGGACCTGCTGGGCCGTGCCCGCAAGGTCGTCATCACCAAGGACGAGACCACGATCGTCGACGGCTCCGGCTCTGCCGACCAGGTCGCCGGCCGGGTCAACCAGATCCGTGCCGAGATCGAGAACTCGGACTCGGACTACGACCGCGAGAAGCTCCAGGAGCGTCTGGCGAAGCTGGCCGGCGGCGTGGCCGTCATCAAGGCCGGTGCCGCCACCGAGGTCGAGCTCAAGGAGCGCAAGCACCGCATCGAGGACGCCGTTCGCAACGCGAAGGCGGCCGTCGAGGAGGGCATCGTCGCCGGTGGTGGCGTGGCTCTGCTCCAGGCTTCCTCGGTCTTCGAGAAGCTCGAGCTCACGGGTGACGAGGCGACCGGCGCGAACGCCGTGAAGCTCGCCCTGGAGGCCCCGCTCAAGCAGATCGCCGTCAACGGTGGTCTCGAGGGTGGCGTCATCGTCGAGAAGGTGCGCAACCTGCCCGTCGGTCACGGCCTGAACGCCGCGACCGGTGAGTACGTCGACATGATCGCCGAAGGCATCATCGACCCGGCGAAGGTCACGCGCTCTGCTCTGCAGAACGCCGCCTCCATCGCCGCGCTGTTCCTCACCACCGAGGCCGTCATCGCCGACAAGCCGGAGAAGGCCGCTGCCGGCGGCGCTCCGGGCGGCATGCCGGGCGGTGACATGGACTTCTGATCCCTTCGCGGATCAGCGGTTCGTCGCAGTACGAGACCGAGGGCGGCACTCCCACTTGGGGGTGCCGCCCTCGGGCGTTCACGCTCTCCCGCCGCGGCTGTCCGGGCCGCGGCGGGAGAGGCGATCAGGAGTTGCCGAACGCGTCGCGCAGCCGCATCTCGTTGAAGCCGTTGCCGTCGTAGTCGTCCGAGTACGTCAGCGCGAGCCGGCCGTTCGAGGCGACGGCCACGGCAGGGCCGCCCTGGCCGCCGCCGGTCACCACGTTCATCCGGGTGGCGGGGAACCTGCCGGTCGTCGTGCCGTCGGCGTTGAAGCCGCGGGCCCACACGTCGTCCTGGCCCGCGTACAGGGTGGCCGGGTTGCCGACGAGCACGTCGAAGGCCTCCTTCCACGCGACGACGAAGGTGCCGTCGTCGGCGACCGTGACATCGGCGTCCGCCTGGTCGGAGATCGGTCGCTTGCCGTCGACGTAGGGGCCGGGGCCCGTGTCAGCGGTGCCGTCCTCGGTGGTCCGCCGGTCCGCCGCCGCGGGAGTTCCGGTCGCCGAGAAGAAGCGCTGGTTGATCCGCTGCGGCCGCACCAGTGTGCCGGTGCCCGTGGTGTACTCGTCCGTCCAGGCCACGACGAACCGACCGTCGCCCGTGGATGCCACGGCGGGCTTGGTCTGCTGTCCGTCGGTGAGGGAGTTGCCCACCTTGCGGGCCACGGAGAAGCCGCCCGAGGTGTTCAGCTTGGCTACACCGATGTTGAGGCCGCCGTTGCCGTCCGCGTCCTCCTCCCAGGCGATCACGGTGTTCCCGGCGTCGTCGATCGCCGCGTCGGGTCGGCGGTTCGATCCGGCGGCACCGGAGTTGATCGTGCTGACCTGGACATCCTGGTAGCGCAGCGCACCGGTCGGGGACCAGCTGCTCGCGTACACCTGGTTGAGGGTCGAGCCGTCGGCCGTGCTCTCCCAGGCGACGCTGTAGGAACCGTCGCCGGCCACCGCGACCGTCGGCCGCAGCTGGTCTCCGTCACCGGAGGCGTGCGGGCGCGGCAGGGTGGTGACCGTGCCGTCCGGGGTCACCTTGCGCACCGCGATGTCGGCGTACTTGTTGCCGTCGTCGTCCTTGGCCCACACGACGATCGCGTTGCCCTGGTCGTCCACGCCGACGTCGGGCTTCTGGTGCGACCAGGTCGTGCCGGTACCGGTGTTGCCGTTGCTCAGCAGCTTCTCGTCCCACAGCGGCGCACCGTCCTTGTACAGGCGCAGGTACACGTCGGTGCCCAGCTCGCTGTCCGAGGAGTCGTGCCGGTCGCCCTGCTCGTAGGCCACCGCGGTGTAGACGGACGAGGTGCCGCCGGAGGCGATGGCGCTGTAGTGCTGGTCGCCGTTCGCGTTCACGTTGACCCGGGAGTAGTGCTGGGACGTCGAGCCGTACTTCGCGGCGTCGAGGTCGACCGCGCTCGCGCGTATTTTGTTGAAGTTGGCGACGTAGGCCTGGTAGGTGCCCGCGTCGTCGATGCGCAGAATCGTCTCGTCGTTCGTCTTCAGCGAGCCCGCGGTCCAGTTGTGGGAGCCCGTGTACACGTGCTGGACCTGGGTGCCGTCGCTCTTCTTCCACTCCGTCAGCAGGTACTTGGAGTGGGTGGTGCCGTGGTTGCAGGAGGACCCTGCCGCGGTCTTGTAGCGGCAGCCGCCGGGGCGGTTGCCGTAGGCCGCGATGTCGAGGGCGGTCAGGTCGTTGATGCCGTCGTTGCCGCCGCCGTCACTGAGGTCGCGGGCGTTCGCGTCGACGCTGCATCCCTGGGACCGCTTCGTCGCCAGGGCGTCGTAGACGGCCGGGCGGGTGGTCCGCTGGTCGAGTTCGGCGGCCGAGATCCTGATCTTTCCGTCGATCGAGCAGTCGACCTGGTCGATGAACGAGGCGAGGATGTCGGCGTTGCCGTAGTGGGAGGCGTCCGAGGCGGTGTCGCGCGGGGAGAAGTACGCCTCGACCGGGGAGGTCGGGTCGCCGGTGGTGTAGTCGTACGTCGTGTGCAGGCTGTCGCCGGCGTGCCTGACCTGGTCGTTGAAGTGCGCGCGGTACCGGGAGGCGAGGGTCGCGTTGCCGGACACGACGACCGCGTTGTTGATCTCGCCGTCCTGGCCGCCCGCGAGGTTCTGAGAGCCCTGCCAGACGACGTTCTTGCGTCCGTCGGTGAGCGAGTCGAACACGAGGTACTTGTCGTGGTCGATCGCCTTCGTGTCGCCCGAGCCGTTGCCCAGGCAGCCGCGGGAGCACCAGGTGAGGGTGGAGTCGCCGGTCAGCGCGAGGCTGTCCAGGTCGCTGCTGGGCTGGTTCGCCGACTCCGAGATGATGCGCAGCGTGACCCCGCGGCTCTGGGCGGCGGTGAGCTTCGCCCGCAGGCCCGAGCTGTTGAACCAGTACATGCCCATGTACAGGGTCGAGCCGGGGGCCGCGAGGTCGATCAGGTCGCCGACCGAGGTGTTGATCGAGGAGTCGTAGGTCGTGGGCTTGGGATACGTGAAGACCGAGGTGTAGTTCCCGGACACCACGGTCTCCGCCTGGGCGGTGGCCGGAGCGAGCAGGGTCGCGCCGAGAGCCAGGGGCGCGGCGAGCGCTGCTATCCGTCTCAAGTTTCTGCCCATCAGTTTCCTTTTGTTCGGGGCCTGTTCGAATCGATCACACCCTATAGACAGGCGTGGACCGCTCTTCGCTCGATGTCTGGCACGCATGGCCTCTCGGCCCGGTCGGTCATGGCCGTGCGGGCCGCGGCGGCGTGGGCGCGGATCGCCGCGGATGCGGGGACTCCCCCGGGTACGTCGCTCCGGACGCCCCCTCCGCGGGCCACCGCCCTCCCCCGGTCCGTCCGCCCCCGGACCACCGGCACGAGAGCCCCGTGGCGCCGGGCGCCCTCCGCGGGCGTGGCCCGGATCACAGCGTCAGGTGCGGGAGCGGCGGAATGCGGCGCCCGGCGAGGCGGTTGAAGCGGGCAGGCAGTCGATGCATGTGCACATACCGCACGGGATCTCCTGCCCCGCCGACCGCACGACGTCATACCGACCACCCCTCCGAGGAGCCCCCACGTGACGACTGACGCCGCGTCCCGCGCAGCCGAGATCCTTGCCCGTCCCGTCTCCCTGAACGGCCTGACCGTCCCGAACCGGATCGCGATGGCGCCGATGACCCGGCAGTTCTCGCCGGGCGGCGTACCGGGGGAGGACGTGGTCGGTTACTACTCCCGCCGCGCCGCCGCGGGCGTGGGCCTCATCGTGACCGAGGGCACCTACGTCGGCCACGACTCGGCCGGGCAGAGCGACCGGGTGCCGCGTTTCCACGGTGAGGACCAGCTGGCCGGATGGGCGAAGGTCGCCGACGCCGTGCACGCGGCGGGCGGCACGATCGTGCCCCAGCTCTGGCACATCGGCATGGTGCGCAGCGCGGGCGAGCCGCCGTTCGCGGACGCCCCGCCGGTCGGCCCCTCCGGCATCGGCTCCGAGGGTGCCGAGGTCACCGGCAGGGCCATGACCCAGCAGGACCTCGACGACGTCATCGAGGCGTTCGCGAAGGCCGCGGCGGACGCGGAGCGCATAGGCTTCGACGGTGTCGAACTGCACGGCGCCCACGGCTACTTGATCGACCAGTTCCTGTGGTCCGGCACCAACCGGCGCGAGGACGCGTACGGTGGCGACCCGGTGGCCCGTACGAAGTTCGCGGCGGAGATCGTCGCGGCGGTGCGTGCCGCCGTCTCGCCCGAGTTCCCCGTCCTCTTCCGCTACTCGCAGTGGAAGCAGCAGGCCTACGACGCCCGCCTCGCCGAGACCCCGGAAGAGCTGGACGCGATCCTCGCCCCGCTGGCGGCGGCCGGAGTGGACGCCTTCCACGCCTCCACGCGCCGCTACTGGCTGCCCGAGTTCGACGGTTCCGACCTCAACCTCGCCGGCTGGACGAAGAAGCTGACGGGCAAGCCCTCCATCACCGTCGGCTCGGTCGGCCTGGACGGCGACTTCATCAAGGCCTTCCAGGGTGAGGGTTCCGCAGTCAAGGGCATCGACGACCTGCTCGACCGCATGGAGCGCGACGAGTTCGACCTCGTCGCCATCGGCCGCGCGCTGCTCCAGGACCCCGAGTGGGCGGCGAAGGTCCTGGCCGGACGTTTCGAGGACCTGGCCCCCTACGACGCGGCGGCGCTGCGCTCGCTCAGCTGACCGGCTCCCCCGTACGGGGGCAGGGGGGAGGGACGGCGCCCGCTACTCCGCGGGCGCCGTCCCTTTTCGCTGCCCCGCGCCGGTCAGCCGGTGGTGCGGAGATGGCCGACGAAGGCGGCCCAGGCTTCGGCCCCGAAGGTGATCGCGGGGCCGGGGTTCTTGGAGTCCCGGACGGGGACGAGCGTGGGGTGGCCTTCGGCGACCTCCAGGCAATCGCCGCCGCTCGCTCCGCTGTATGTGGACTTGCGCCAGCGAGCGACCTCCAGGCAGTTTCCGCCGTCCCCGCCGCTGTAGCTGGACTTGTACCAAGCTGCGGCGCTCAGATCGTGCTCATGGGCCTTGTTCTCCATGCTCGCAATCCTCCGCCACGGATTCGATCAGAGCCAGGGAATCGTGCGGGGAAAGCGCCGAAGCCTGGAGGAGGTTGAACGTGAGGATGTGGCGGGTGACGGTCGCCGGGTCGTCCAGCAGCTTCCCCATGTTTGGCGCATCCACGAAGGACAGCGGGGGCGCGTCAAGGAACTCCATGAGCTTCAGGGATCCGTGCATCGACGCGTGAGCCCCCGTGCCGAACGGCAGCACCTGCACGATGATCCGGTGTGCCTTGGCCAGGCCCGTCACATGGCGGAGCGCCTCCGCCATCACCGGCCCGCCCCCGACCCGTCGCTGTAACACGGCCTCGTCTACAACCACCCACAACAACGGCGTTGTTGGATCGTCGATGAGATGCGCACGCTCCAAGCGTGCTGCCACCAGTGCGGCGATCTCCGCATCGGGCGCTGTCGGCGAGTACGCGCGGAAGACCGCTTCCGCGTACCCCTCGGTCTGCAAGAGCCCCGGGATCAGCAGCGTCGAGTACTCCCTGATCGCCGAAGCGACCGCCTCCGCCTCCGCCGCCTCGGCGAAGTGGTCCGGGTACTTGGACCTGGCCAGGGCCTTGCAGTTGCGCTCGAAGAACCCGTTGGTCCCCAGGATCTCGTCCAGCTGGACGGCGTATTCGAGGTGCAGGCGGCGGGTCCCGGACTCCAGTTGGCCGATGAACGAACCGCTGACGAAGAGCGGTTCGCCCAACTCGGCCTGGCTGAGGCCGGCGTTCTCGCGGGCGTGCCGCAGCTCCGCACCGATCATGGCGCGCGGCGAGGAGGACGGATCGAGGTCCTTCGGTCCGGGCATGGCAACTCCCTGTCACACAGGTGGGGTTGTTGGAGCGCCGTCTCTGGCCAGGTTAGAGGGGTGATGGCCACGCTGGGTGGTGAATGCGAACACTCAGCGTGGAGGGATCGGTGCGATGGAGATGACGTCGAGTAAGCGCGTACGGCCGACGGAGGAGATCGTGGAGGAGCTGCGGGCGGCGCTGACCGGAGTCGGTGTGGTGCTGCCGTCCCTGCGGGTCGATCCGGTGACCGGCGCGAGCGACGAGCCGTTCGCCCTGGTGGCGCTCGGCCGCTGCAACGTGGGCACCGCGCGGCGGCTGACCGAGGTGCTGCGCGGGTGCGACGTGCGGGACGGCGGTGGCGACGCGTGAGCGAGGAGTACGCGATCGACGTGCGGGACGGCCGGCTCGGCCAGGTGATGGGGCGCGAGGGCGGCTACGTACGACTGCGGGCGCCCGGCGGCGGATGCGAGTGGGACTGTCCTCCCGAGGCCCTGGGGGAGGCGCCGCCGGGGGAGGTGCTGCGGGCGCGGGTGAGGCGGCTCAACGCGGAGGGGCGCCTGCCGTGACCGCGGGGCGGGGGAACGGCCCGCCCCGGGGCCCTTCCCGGGCCTGCCCCGCCGATTCCCCCTACAGGTTGCCCATCGGCTCGATGTCGACCTTGACGGGTGTGCCCCAGATGCGGAGCACCTCGTAGTCGGTGAACTCGTGGACGAGGCGGTAGGCCATGCCGGGGCGGGGGGTCCTGCGCTCGGCGGCGAGGTAGCGCTCGGCTTCGTGGCGGTCGCGGCGGGGGGTGCCGCACAGGTGCCACTCCTGGCCGGTCCAGACTTCCGGGAGCCAGCGCTGCTGGGGCTGGGGGCGGTCTCCCCGCACCCCGTAGCGGGACATCGCGCGGTCGGGGAGCTCGTCCGGGGCGGGCGCCCGGCCGTGCGTGTACGCGTCGTTGACCTCGGTGCGGCGGGCGGTGCGGCGGCGGGTCTCGCAGAGCAGGCAGCGGTCCGGGGCGCTCTCGTCCACCGGGCCGTTCGGATGCTCGGCGCAGCGAGTGGTCGGCGCCGCGGTCGTCACCGTCTCGTCGAGCAGGTCCAGGGCCCGCTTCAGGTCCGCCTTGACCTCGTGCAGCTTGGCGTCGGGGGTGTCGGCGTTCAGAGCGTCGCCGTGCTCCCCGAGCAGCCGCAGGGCGCGGCCTAGGGCGGTCAGCTGTGCGTGGTTCATGGAACCAGCCTCGCACGCGCCACCGACAGTCCGGCCAGGACAGGTCCTAAACGGCGGCCTGTTCCGTGGCCTGTTCCGCCCGGCGGGCCGGTGTCACGCCGCCGAGGCCGAAGAAGTAGGTGGCCGTGAATCCGACGGCGTACCCCGTGAGCAGGCCGCCCGCGTAGATCGCCGCGGTCAGGGCGAGGCCCCGGTTGCCGGACAGCAGCGGGAACAGGGCCCAGCCCGAGGGTCCGATGGCCGTCGAGCCCACCTGGTCGCCCAGCATCGAGAAGAAGCCGATGAAGGCGCCGCCCGCCGCTCCGCCCGCGCACGCCGTGAGGAAGGGGCGGCCGAGCGGGAGGGAGACGCCGTAGATCAGAGGTTCGCCGACGCCGAGGAGACCGGCCGGGAGCGCCGACCTGATCGTCGTCCGCAGCGAGGTGTCGTGGCGCAGCCGGACGTACACCGCGAGGGCGGCGCCGACCTGGCCCGCGCCCGCCATGGCGAGGACGGGCAGCAGGACGGTGTAGCCCTGCTGCTCGATGAGCGTGGTGTGGATGGGGATGAGCGCCTGGTGCAGGCCGAGCATCACCAGGGGCAGGAACAGCGCGCCCAGGACGAGCCCGGCGAAGGCGCCCGTGGTGGAGAGCAGCCAGTCCGCGGCCGTGCCGATGGCGGAGGACAGCTCACCGGCCACGTACATCAGGGCGTACAGCGTCACCAGGCCGGTCAGCAGCACGGTGACGGTCGGGGTGACCAGGACGTCCAGGGTCGGCGGGACCCGGCGGCGGCACCACTTCTCCACGTACGTCCCGAGGACGGCGGCGGCCAGGGCGCCCAGGACGCCGCCCTGGCCCGGGGCGAGGGTCACGCCGAGGACCGTCACCTTGGCGACTCCCGCGTACACGACGACCGAGGCCACCGCGCCGCCCAGGATCGGTGTGCCGCCGAACTCCTTGGCCGTGTTGTAGCCGACGAAGACGGCGATCAGCGCCATGAATCCGGAGGCGATCGCGGTCAGCGCGGGGGTGAGGCCGGTCAGCAGGCCGAGGTTGATGAGCAGGCCGTTGAGGCCCGCGATCACCCCGCAGCCGATCAGGGCGGGGATCAGCGGCACGAAGATGTCCGCGATCCGCCGCAGGAGCAGTTTGAGCGGGGTGGCGTTGCGCCGGCTCCGGTCGGCCTTCAGCTCGGCGCCGCGCAGGGCGAGCCGGTCGGCCGTGGTCGTCAGCAGCGCCTCGAACTCCGGCGTGACGCGGGCGACCGTGCCGGGGCCCAGCACGATCTGGTAGGTGCCGTCGTCCGCGACCAGGCCGAGGACGGCGGGCAGGGCCCGCAGGCCGCCCTCGTCCACCAGGCTCCGGTCCCGCAGACCCAGCCGGAGCCGGGTCATGCAGTGGGCGACGGAGAGGACGTTCGCGGGGCCGCCCACGAGGGGGAGGATCGCCGCTGCTGTGAGGGAGTCCGGTGTGCGCACTCCCCGAGCGTGCTGGTCAGCCGGCCGCCGCCGCCAGCGCGGCGCGCAGATGGCCCTCGGACTCCTCCAGAAGGCGGGCGGCCGTCGGGCCGTCCACGTCGCCGAGGATCGTCAGGATGGCGTTCTTCACCTCGCCGTCCGTGGCGGCCAGCGCGCGCTCGATCTCCTCGTCGGAGGCGCCGGTGGCGAGCGCGACGATCCGGCGGGAGCGGGCCCGCAGCTTTTCGTTCGAGGCGCGTACGTCGACCATCAGGTTCCCGTACGTCTTGCCGAGGCGGATCATCGTGATCGTCGAGAGCATGTTCAGGACGAGTTTCTGCGCCGTGCCGGACTTCAGCCGGGTGGAGCCGGTGAGCAGTTCGGGGCCCACCACGACCTCGATGCCGTGGTCGGCCGCCGCCGCGAGCGCGCTGTGCGCGTTGCAGGACAGGCCGATCGTGAGCGCGCCCTGCTTCCGGGCGTGCTCGACCGCGCCGACGGCGTACGGGGTGCGGCCCGAGGCGGAGACACCGACCACGGTGTCGTCGGCCGTCAGCGCGAGGGCGTCCAGGTCGGCCGCCGCCAGCTCCCTGGAGTCCTCGGCGCCCTCGATCGAGGTGACCATGGCGGTCGGGCCGCCCGCGATCATGCCCACGACCTGGGAGGGATCGGTGTTGAAGGTGGGCGGGCACTCGGAGGCGTCCAGGACGCCGAGGCGCCCGGCGGTGCCCGCGCCCGCGTAGACGAGGCGCCCGCCGCGGGACATGCGCTCCGCGATGTCGTCGATCGCGGCGGCGATGAGCGGGAGCTGCGCGGCGACGGCCGTCGGGACCGTCGCGTCCTCCCCGTTCATGAGCTTCGCGATCTCCAGCGTGGGCAACCGGTCGATCTCGGACAGCTCAGGGCGGAACGCCTCGGTGGTCAGCGTCTCCAACTCTGCTCGAAGATCGCCGTAGTTGGACATGGAGGTCATGACGGAGCGGCTCTTTCCGGTGAGGTGTTACCGCGCCCCGGGGGCGGGACGCGGGCGGGGGCGACGTGCGGCACCGCCCCGCGGGCGCGACCAGCCACCCGCGGACCGCGGTCTGCCCGCTGAATCAGGTCCCCCGGTCGGTCGTGTGCCGCGGCTATCGGCCGCTGCGCGGGGAGTGGCGGTGCGCCAGGGCCTCGTACGAGGCGGACAGCGCCGGTGCCGCCGTCTCGTAGGTGCGCTGGGCGACCCCCACGAACAGACAGTCCACCACCAGCAGCTGGCTGGTGCGCGACGACATGGCCGCCGGACGCAGCTCGCTCTCGCGGGCGGTCGAGGTGGTGAGGATGTGGTCGGCGTACTGCGCGACCGGTCCACTCGGTCGGCCGGTGATCGCCACCGTCGTCGCCCCGTGCTCGAAGGCGACCCGCAGGGGTTCGATGACGTCGCCGGTCGAGCCGGAGTGCGTGATGGCTATCGCCACGTCCTTGGCGCGCAGCTGCACCGCGTTGGTCACCGCGAGGTGCGGGTCGCTGTGCGCGTGGGCTATGAGCCCGATCCGCATGAGCTTCTGCAGGAGGTCCTGGGCGACCAGGCCGGACGCGCCGACGCCGTAGATGTCGATGCGGCGGGCGGTCGCTATGGCGGTGACGGCGGCGCCGAGCTGGACCATGTCGAGCGCGGCGGCGGTGTCGGCGAGGGTCTGCTGCTCGTCGTAGGCGAGCTTCGCCACGACGTCGGCGATGGGGTCGTCGACCGCGATGTCGGCGGTGACGGCGGGGGCCCGCCCCGACTGCTGCTGGGCGGCGAGCCCGGCGAGCGCGAGACGCAGGTCGCGGTATCCGGGATAGCCGAGGAGCCGGGCCGTCCGCACGACCGTGGCCTCGCTGGTGCCGGTGAGCTCGGCGAGGCCGGTGACCGTGAGGGCCGCGCAGCCGGCCGGGTCGCCGGCGACGGCCTCGGCGACCCGCTGCATGGAGCGCGTCATCGAGGGGGCGAGGGTCCGCACCTTGGCCGCGAGGGCGGCGGGGGCGGGGGGCGCCTCACCCGCGAAAATTTCCTTCACGTCATGGGTCACACATTGAAAGATATTTTCCTTTGGGGCATACGGTCAAGGGTGCGCACAATAGGGGACATGGACCCCACCGGCAGCCCCCTCAGTCCCCTGGAGCAGGCGTTGCACGCGGCGCGCGCCCGTGTGCTCGCCGACCTGATCGCGGGCCAGGTGGCCGAGGCGGACGTGGTCTCCCTCGTCGAGGACTCGGTGGTGCAGCGCCGTTGGTGGGTCGAGCAGTGGCCGGAGGGCGCCGGATTCGTCGCCGGGCTCGTCGCCCAGGACGTACAGGACGCGCTCCTGGAGCGGCACGGGCGGTGGCCGCTCTGTCCGGTGTGCGGCAGCGGCGACCCGCACGCCCTCGACGTCGAGCCCGAGTTGGGCCCCGACCCGCACTGGGTCTGCCACCAGGCGGGCGTGAAGGTCGCCTCGGTGGGTTCCCTGCACTCGGCGACCGGCGGAAACCCTCCCTCGTGACCGTCTACATCGATCCTCCCGCCTGGCCGGGGCACGGCCGTGTGTGGTCACACCTGATCAGCGATGTCTCCTACGACGAACTGCACGCGTTCGCCGAGGAGCTGGGCGCGCCCCCGCGCGCCTTCGAGCGCGACCACTACGACATTCCCTCGCACCGCTACGCCGACGCGGTCGCCGCGGGGGCGGTGGAGGTCAGCAGCCGCGAGGTCGTACGGCTGCTGCACGGGGCGGGGCTGCGCCGCCGCAAGCGCGCGGGCTGACCCCGCGCGCGGCGCTCTCACGGCGTGCTCAGCTCTCGCGGGACGCTCAGCTCTCACGGGCGTACAGCCGCAATGACCTCTCCAGGCCGTGCAGTTCGTAGGCGGCCCGCTCCTGGTCCTCGCTCACGCGAGTGAAGCCGGCGCGGGCGATCACGCGCTGGGACGGAGCGTTGTCCCGGTCGATGGCGGCGAACAGGAGCTTGACGTCGTCGCGGGCGAGGGCCCGCTCGGAGAGGGCGCGCAGGGCCTCGGTCGCGTAGCCGTGGCCGCGGGCGTTCTCCGCGAGGTCGTAGCCGACCTCGGCGCGTCCTTCCTCGTCGGGCACGCCGTGGAAGCCCATCCCGCCGACCGCCGTCCCGTCCTCGCGCCGTACGAGGACGAACATGCCCCACTCCGGCCGGTGCACCCCCTCCTCGTACGCGCTCACGATCATCCCGGCCGCGGCCCGGGTGCCTTCGAACGGGCCGCCGTCGATCCACTCGAAGCCGCCCGTGCCGCCCGCGCTCAGATCGGCGGCGGCGGCCGGGGTGACCCCCTGGAGCGTGAGCCGCTCGGTGTCGATCACCAGGTTGTTGCTCCAGTGCCACTCGGTGAGCGGGGCGCGGCCGGGCAGTTCACCGCGCCCGGTGGCCCACAGGAGCGTGCTCCACGGGGCGTCGGGCTCGGGCCGGACGTGCGGGAAGATCCGGGTGAGGACCCAGGTGCACAGCTCGGCCGGCGGCCGGTACGGCAGGCCGAGTCCCTCGGCGATGTCGTGGGTGTGCAGCAGGACCTCGGCGACCCCCATCGCGGCGAAGCCCTCGCGGTTCGCGCTGCGGAACGGGTACGGATGGAAGGCGCGCACCTCGCGCGGCGTCGTCCGGACGGCGGCGGCGAGCAGCCCGCCGGTCGCCTCGATCACGTCGACGACCCCCGCGTTGCCGGTGCCTTCGTCCAGCGCGATCTCGAACGGGACGTACGCCGTGGTGGCCCGCCCGGCCAACTGCCCCGCGTACGCGATGAGATCACTGGCGATGTGCTCGGCGGTCCGCCGGCAGCTCCACTCCAGCCGTCCCGCCCGGACACCGTTCCAGTCCCGCCCGGCCGCCGGCCGGAGCAGCGCGGCACAGTCCGCGACGGCTTCCTCCACCTGATCCCCACCCATGTCTGCCATGCGGCCGAGAATAGGACGGATCACGCCTGGGAACGTACGGGATTTTTCGCCGCGCCCGCCTTCCTCACGACCCGCGAGCCCGGCGTGCGCCGGTGCAGCCGCAGCGAGACGGCGGCCAGGCCGATGGCCGCGGCCGTCAGCACCGCGCCCGCCCAGGCGGTGGCCGTGTACCCGAGCCCCGCGTCGATGACGGCGCCGCCGAGCCAGGGACCGGCGGTGTTGCCCAGGTTGAAGGCGGCGGTGGTGGTGGCCGCGGCCAGCGTGGGGGCGGCCGCGGCGACGTTGAACATCCGGGCGTTCAGGGCCGGGGCGGTGCAGAAGCAGGCGACCCCGAGGAGGAAGGAGAGCAGGACGGCCGCGACGGCGTACCGCCCGAGGAGGGCGAACGCGACGAGGATGACGGTGTCCGCCGCCATGCCGATGATCAGCACCCCGAACAGGTGCGCGTCGGCGAACCGCCCGCCGATGGTCGTCCCGATGAGCGCGCCCACGCCGAACAGCGCCAGCACGGTCGGGACCCAGCCGTCGTCGAGGTGGGCGACATCGGTGAGCAGCGGGGCGAGATAGCTGAACGCGCAGAAGACACCGGCCGCGGCGAGCGCGATCGTGCCGATGGACAGCCAGACCTGCCGGTCACGGTAGATGAGCACTTCCCTGCCGAGCCGCGGCCGTTCGTCCGGGGGCGGAATGCGCGGGACGAGGGTCACGATGCCGACGAGCGCGACCGCGGACGCCGCTCCGACGGCCCAGAACGCGGACCGCCAGCCGAGCCCTTCGCCGAGGAAGGCACCGGCGGGCACGCCCAGCACGTTCGCGATCGACAGGCCGCCGATCATCACGGCCAGCGCCCGGGCCCGCGAGGTCACCGGCACCATCGCGATGGCCACGGCGGCTCCGACCGCCCAGAAGCCCGCGCAGGCGAATGCGCTGACCACGCGTGACGCGAAGAGCACGGCGTACCCGGGCGCGAGGGCTCCGGCCACCTGGCCGAGCCCGAAGACCGCGATCAGGGCGACGAGGGTGGTCCGCCTCGGCAGGCGCAGCGTCGCCACGGCGAGCAGCGGCGCCCCGACGACCATGCCGATCGCGAACGCCGAGATCAGCAGGCCCGCTCGCGGGATCGTCACGCCCATGTCGTCGGCGATGGGCGGCAGCAGCCCGGACAGCATGAACTCGCTGGTGCCGAGGGCGAAGACGGAGAGGGCGAGGATGTAGACGGACAGGGGCATCCGGGGCCGGTCGTCGGCGGAGGCGGTCGCGGGTATGTCCGGCTTCAGGGGGCCGGGGCTCGGGGGCATGTCTCCTTCGTACGTGCTCCGGCGCCCGCCGTCGAACGCGTTTTCCCCTGTGCCCCCCGGCCGACGCTCGGCGCCGCCCGTCATGCCTGTGCCAGAGCCGCGAGCTCGTCCCCCATGTTCCGGCGGGCCGGCCGCGCCCACTCGCGTTCCCCGTACGGCGTCCTGAACAGCCTGGGCAGGTCGAGGAGTTGGCGCAGCACGGCCGCCCGGCCCGCGCGGAAGGCGTCCTCGGGGACGAAGGCGTACTCCTCGCGGACGGCGGCGGTGTAGGCGGCGTACGCGGCCGGGGGCGACGCCAGGACCGCCAGGTCGGCGTCGCACAGGACGGCGCCGTTCGTGTCGTCGTCCGCGGGGTCGTGGGAGACGGTGAGCCGGACGAGCCGGGCGACCTCGGCCGTGCGGTCCGCGCCGACGCCCAGCTCGGTCAGGGCGCGTTCGGCGAGACGGGCGGAGCGCTCCTCGTTCTCCGAGCGGTCCGGGAGGTACACGGCGTCGTGGAACCAGGCCGCCAGGCGCACGGCGGCCGGGTCCTCGGCACGCTCTCCGTGCGCTTCCAGCACGTCGATGTGGTCGAGGACCGCGAGGAGGTGGTCGGTGGTGTGGTACCGGCGCCGGGGTTCGGCCCAGCGGTCCAGGAGGTTCGCCGCGTAGGGGAGCGGTGAGGGGCCGGACCCGTCCTCGCCGCCACGGGCGTCCCGGACGGTGTCCGCCCAGCGCTTCGTCAGGTCCTCTTGGGCCGGGTGGCGGGTGCTCTCTGCTGCCATGACGCCATTGTCCTCGCCGCGCGGCCTTCGCCTTCCTACGGTGGAGTCATGATTCCTGGAGACGCACACGATGTACGGGACCCGGAACTGCCCGGTCTGCTCCTGCGCACCGAGCGCGACGCGCTGATCCCGCTGTTGCGGGCCAGGCCGGAGGGCGACTTCGCGCGTCCGACGGCCGGGTGTCCGGCGTGGACGGTGCGGGAGCTGCTGGCGCACTGCTCGGCCGCGCTGATGCGGGTCGTCGAGAGCCGTTTCGAGCCAGGGGTGTTCAGCCCCGAGGCCAACGACCGCGACATCGCCGAGCGCGGCGACTGGCCGACGGAGCGGGTCATCGACGAGCTGGAGCGCGGGATGACCGAGGCGGGACCCGTGATCGCCCGGGCCGGCGGTGTCCTCGACGCGGTCGCGCTCGGCGAGTGGGTCCACGCCGGGGACCTGCGCGAGGCGTTCGCGGAAGCGGGCGCCTACGAGGGCGCGGGACTTCCGCACGCCCTCACGCTCCTGGTCCGCGTCAGCCGCGAACGCGACCATGTGCCGCTGCACGCGGACCTCGACGACCTGGACGACCCCCTGCGCCTGGGCGGCGTTCCGGGCGACCGGCCGCCGGCCCGCTACATCGGCGGGGCCGCGACCCTCGTACGGCTCTACTCGGGGCGGCCGGTCGCGGAGGCGACGCAGTACGAGCTGGTGGGTGCGAAGGAGGAAGAGCTGAATCTCTTCGGGTGAACGGCGGGGGTGGGGGAGGGGCCGCGGGGGGAAAACCCTCGACGGCCCCTCCGCCCGCCGTGATCTTCTCGCGCCGCCGCTCCCGCGCGCGTACTCTTGGATTGGACTAGACCTGTAGCCGCCCAAGGGAAGAGGTCCGATGAGCGAGCGGAAGAGCGCAGTCCTGGAGGTGATCGCCCTCGGCGTGGAGGACGCGGTCGCCGCTCAGGCCGGCGGTGCGGACCGGCTGGAGCTGGTCACCGACATGGCCGCCGACGGGCTGACCCCGTCGGTGGAGACCTTCGCCGGGATCCGCGCCTCCGTCGACATCGCGCTGCGCGTGATGCTGCGCCTCTCGGACGGCTTCGCGGCGGGTGGCGCGAAGGGTGTCGACGCTCTCGTACGGGTCGCGGGCGAACTGCGGGACGCGGGCGCGGACGAGTTCGTGCTCGGCTTCCTCGACGAGCACGGCGGCCCCGACCTGGCCGCCGTGGAGCGGGTCGTGGCCGAACTGGACGGCTGCCGCTGGACGTTCCACCGCGCGATCGACCGCGCCGCCGACCGTGACGCCCTGCGCAAGCAGCTCGCGGACCTGCCGGGCCTCGACGCGTATCTGACCGCCGGGTCCCCGGCGGGCGTCGACGACGGGCTCTCCACCCTCGTGACCGAGGCCGCCCGCCACGGCGAACCGGGATACGAGCCGACGATCATGGTCGGCGGCGGTCTGCGCCTCGACCATGTGCCGCGGCTGCGCGCCGCGGGCCTCGACGCCTTCCACATCGGCGGCGCCGCCCGTCCGGAAGGCTGGACGGGACCGGTCTCGGCGGAGGCGGTACGGGAGTGGCGGGCGGCCCTCGACGCGTAGGACGTGCCCGCAGGGTCCTGTCTCGCAGGGCCCTGCCGTGCGGCGCTCACCCCGCGATGCCTGCCGTGCGGCGCTCACCCCGCCACGCTCGCCCCGCCATGTCTGGCACCCGCCCCCCGGGCTCTCTGGTTCGCTCGGGCAGGGATGCTCCCGCGGCACCGCGGGATCCGTACCTCGGGTGGGCGACGGGACTTCGCGGACACGTTCCGGGCCCGGTCCCGTCCTCCCGTCGTCCGGCCGGAGGGGCCGGGCCGTCAGGTCACGGATCCATCTCCGCCAGGTAGTTGTTGTGTTGTGAGAGTCGCGCGGCGATCACCGTCCGCCCCCGTACGTGCATATTGGGGATGCCCCGATCGGCCGGGGCATGACAATCACACGGATGTGCGGGCCGGTACGAGAGGCGCCGCAGTACAGCAGCATCAGGGGGACAAGGCTCCATGCCATCCATACGCAGCCGCACGCTCGCGACCGCCGCGGCCGTGATCGCGGCGGTCATGATCACCAGCACGGCCTGTGACAGCGAGAAGGGCGACGAAGGGGCCACCGCCCGGCCCTCGGCGTCCGCCCAGGCGGACAAGGGTGTCGACACCGGTCAGGACGACGACGGCTCCACCACGGTCGGCGGCTACAAGCTGCCCGCCGGCATTCCCACCGACCTCAGCGGCGACGCCCTGGACAAGTGGAAGAACGGGGGGTGGAAGGACTACGGCGACTGGGCGTCCAAGGCGGAGGACTTCGCCAACCCGTACCTCAAGGACTTCTGGTCGCCGGAGAAGATGGCCGAGGCGAAGGCCCGGATCCCGGTCGCCCAGGCGGGCAGCACCAGTTCGGGCTCGGGCAGCGGCGCCACCTCCTACCTGCCCGACGGCACGGTGAGGAAGCAGGTCGCCGCCAAGGTCAAGGCGACCTACCACCACTACGCGCCGCCCGTCGGCAAGCTGTTCTTCTCCTCGCCCGAGGGCAACATGGTCTGCTCGGCCGCCGTCGTCACCGACCCGGCGCACCCCGGCAAGTCCAACCTCGTGTGGACCGCGGGCCACTGCGTGCACGCCGGCAAGGGCGGCGGCTGGTACCGCAACATCGCCTTCGTCCCCTCGTACAACAACGGCGGGAAGCTGAGCAACCGTCAGATCGCCGACCCGCGCGCCAAGGCCGTCTCCCCGTACGGCATCTGGTGGGCCAACTGGGCCACCACCTCCGGCCAGTGGATCAAGGGCGGATCGCACCAGGGCAACGCGGCCTCCGGATACGACTACGCCGTGCTCCACGTCAAGCCCGAGAGCGGGAGCAAGTCCCTTCAGGAGCGGCTCGGTTCGGCCCTGCCGGTATGGTTCGACGCGCCGGCCGCCAACAAGGTCAAGTCCATGAGGTCCGCGGCTACCCGGCCGAGGCGCCCTACGACGGTTCGAAGATGTACGACTGCCACGGCGCCACCAAGCGGTTCGTGCTCGCGAAGAGCGTCCCCGCCCAGTTCATGATCGGCTGCACGATGAACGGCGGTGCCTCCGGCGGCCCCTGGTTCATGAGCCACAGCGGCCGGACCTATCTGGTCTCCAACAACTCCCTGAGCGACCGCAAGACGTTCATCACCGGGCCGCGGCTCGGGAGCAACGCCAAGCAGGTCTATCTGGCGACCAGCAACAAGTTCAAGTAAGGCCCCTCGCCGAGCGGTCGGCGGCCCCCGGCGCGTACGCGGGGGCCGCCGCCGGTCAGCCCAGCTCGGCCGGGAGCGGCGCCGTGTGCGTCACGATCAGCCCGGACACCGCACGGGTGAGGGCCACGTACAGACGGCGCAGGCCGGTGCGCTCGTCCGGTTCGCCGTCCACGACGGCCCGCGGCTCGTCCAGGACCACGTAGTCGTACTCCAGGCCCTTGGCGAGCGAGGCCGGCACCAGGGTCAGCCGGGTCTCGGCCGTCGTCTCCTCGCCCGGACCGAGGTACGTCCGCCCGGCCGCCGCCAGCGCCTCGGCGAGCACCGGGATCCGGGCGTCGGCGGCGATCAGCCCGACCGACCCCTCCTGGCCCAGCAACTCCTCCACCGCACCCACGACATCGGCGTCCGCCGTGCTCGCGCGCACCTCGAAGAAGCCCGGGTTCTCCCGCACCGACGCGACCGGTGCGAGACCGGGCGCGATGTGCGGCAGCAGCCGGGACGCGTAGGTGATGACGTCCGTGGGGACGCGGAAGCCGGCGGTCAGCTCCTCCACCACGGCGTCCCCCTTGCCCAGATGGCCAAGGGCCTCCTCCCAGCTCCGGGTCGCCCACGGGGTCGTCCCCTGCGCCAGGTCCCCGAGCACGGTCGCCGAACCCGTCGTGCAGCGCCGCCCCACCGCGCGGTACTGCATCGGCGACAGGTCCTGCGCCTCGTCGAGCACCACGTGCCCCAGCGAGTGCGTGCGCTGGACCAGGTCCGTGGCCTCGTCGATCAGCACGGCGTCGGCCGCCGACCACTTGGCGGACTTCACGCTGCGCACCGGCTTCGCCCAGAGGATCTCCTTCTGCTCGGCCTCGTCGAGCAGCCCCTCCGCGTGCGCGGCGAGGAAGTCCGCGTCGGTCAGCAGCCGGAGCACGAGCTTCGCGGGGTCGACCTGCGGCCAGACCGCCTTGACGGCGGCCTTCACGGCGGTGTTGCGGGCGACGGCGTCCTGCACCCGGTCGTCGGGTGCCTCTCCCGAGCGCTCCATCTGGACCAGCACGGCATGCGCGATCCGCTGCGGAAGGGCCTGGTGCGCGGCGCCGTAGCGGATGTCGCGGTCGAGCAACTCCCGGACGATCTGCTCGAGTTCGTACGCCGGGACGCGCCAGCGCCGTGATCCCCTGACCACCACCACCGGCTCGGTCGGCAGGGTCACGTGCGAGCGGACGGCCCGGCGCAGCACCTGGGCCATCCGGGCGTCGCCCTTGATCACGGCCGCGGTCGCGTCGTCGCCGCCCCGCACCTCGACATGCGCGACGAGATCGTCGACGGTCGCCTGCTTGACCTCCAACTCGCCGAGGGCGGGCAGGACTTGCTCGATGTAGTGCAGGAAGGACTTGTTCGGCCCGATGACCAGGGTGCCGGTGCGGGCGAGCCGCTCGCGGTGCGTGTACAGCAGATACGCGACCCGGTGCAGGCCGACGGCGGTCTTCCCGGTGCCGGGACCTCCCTGCACACAGACCGAGCCGGACAGCCCGGACCGGACGATCTCGTCCTGTTCCGGCTGGATGGTCGCCACGATGTCGCGCATCGGGCCGACGCGCGGGCGCTCGATCTCCTGCTGGAGCAGCTTGCTGGTGGCCGCGGCCTCGGCCGGGTCGGAGAGGTGCTCGTCCTCGTAGGCCGTGAGGTCGCCGCCGGTGTAGCCGAAGCGGCGGCGCAGCCCGACATCCATCGGGTCCTTCTTCGAGGCCCGGTAGAACGGCTGCGACACCGGCGCGCGCCAGTCGATCACCATCGGGTCGCCGCCGGCATCGTGCACATGCCGCCGCCCGATGTAGAACCGCTCGCCCTCCGCGCCCTCCGCCAGGTCGACGCCCGGCGCGTGCAGATAGTCGAGGCGTCCGAAGAAGAGCGGGGTGTGGCTGAGGTCGGCGAGGGCCTTGATGCGCTCGCCGATCTGCCGGTGCAGCACCTCGGCGTTCACCCAGTTCGCGGTGACATCGCGGATGTCGAGGTTCTCCGCGTCCTCGCGCATCGCGCGGAGCGCCGAACGGGAGTGGGCGAGGTGGGCGCGCTCGCGGGACAGGGGGTCGTCTGACGCGGAAGGGGGGCCGGACGGATCGTCGGACAGGGTGGACACGGGGAATTGCCTCCGGGGGCCTGCTGCGGGAGTGATTCAGGCGGTGAATCTCTGCGGAACCGGTGCGGAATCCGTGCGGAATCCGTGCGGAGTCCGCGGGAAATTCCAGGTGCCGTCCGGTTTCCGGCCGGGCGGCGGCACTCCGTGAAGGGAGGCGGGCAAGACGGAAGATTCTAGGTGAGGGACGGATGCCGGTGCCAATGGGTTTTCCGGTGCGGTTCCGCACAGCGCGGGCATGAGCCGCCGTCTCAGTGCCGTCTCAGGGTCGGGCTCCGGGGCCCGTAGGGGGTGGTGTCCGTCGTGAGGTGGAGGGCGGGCGGGCCTGGAGGTGGACTCGCGGGTTGCCGAGGTTCGGTCGGAAGACCGACGCCGTTCGGGGACGGGGGGCCGCACCATGGAGGTATGAGTGCAGCCACTTTCACCCCAGGCCCTGCCCGTCCCGGCGCCGCCGCCCGCGGGGCGACGGCCGTCACCTCCGTCCACCACCGCCACCGCCTCGGCGACGCCCTGCGCGCCGTGAAGGTCTTCGCGACGGCCGCGTTCGACGTCGTCGTGCTCGGCGAATACGGCGAGGAAGCAGGCGTACGCCGCCACTGACGTGTACGCCCGCTTCCCACCCCGCTGAACCGCACCCCCGCCTCACCCGCCGGGCCGCACCCCCGCCCGCCTCACGCGCCGGGCTGTACGCCCGCCTCACGCGCCGGGCTGTACGTCCGCCTCACGCGCCGGGCTGTACGTCCGCCTCACGCGCCGGGCTGTATGCCCGCCTCACGCGCTGGGGCTGAACGCCCGCCTCACACGGTGGGCTGTACCCCCGCCCGCCTCACGCGGTGAGCTGCACCCCCGCCCGCCTCACGCGGTGAGCTGCACCCCCGCCTCACGCGCGCCGGCCGCACCCCCTGCCGCACTCGGTGGGCTGCACCCCCGCCTCACGCGGTGGGCTGCACCCCCGGCTCACGCGGTGGGCTGCACCCCCGGCTCACGCGGTGGGCTGCACCCCCGGCTCACGCGGTGGGCTGCACCCCCGCCTCACGCGCCGGGCTGCACCCCGCCCGCCTCACGCGGTGAGCTGCACCCCCGCCTCACGCGCGCCGGCCGCACCCCCTGCCGCACTCGGTGGGCTGCACCCCCGGATCACGCGGTGGGTTGTGCACCTGGCTTACGCGGTGATCTGTACGCCGGGCTCACGTGGTGGGCCGCACCCCGCCTCATGCGGTGGGTTGTACGCCCGGCTCACGCGCCGAGCTGTACGCCCGCCGGGCTGTAGGCCCGTTCTGGTCCGTTGGGCCGTTCGCCCCGTCGGCCGGTCCCCGTGCCTCGCGCGACGCCCTGTGCGCCCCGCGCGGCACCCTCACCGGGGAAGTTCACTCGCTGTCGCTCAGCAGTTCGTCCGCGTCCATGATCCGGTAGGCGTAGCCCTGTTCCGCCAGGAAGCGCTGGCGGTGGGCGGCGAAGTCCTGGTCGATGGTGTCGCGGGCGACCACCGAGTAGAAGTGGGCCTGGTGGCCGTCGGCCTTCGGGCGCAGGACGCGGCCCAGCCGCTGGGCCTCCTCCTGGCGCGAGCCGAAGGTGCCCGAGACCTGGATGGCCACCGTGGCCTCCGGCAGGTCGATGGAGAAGTTGGCGACCTTGGACACGACGAGCACGCTGATCTCGCCCTCCCGGAAGGCGCCGAACAGCTTCTCCCGCTGGGCATTGCTGGTCTCGCCCTTGATGACGGGCGCGTTCAGATGCTCGCCCAGCTCGTCGAGCTGGTCGATGTACTGGCCGATCACCAGGATCTGCTGACCCGCGAACTTCCGGACCAGCGCCTCGGTCACCTTCCGCTTGGTCGCGGTCGTGGCGCAGAAGCGGTACTTCTCCTCGGTCTCGGCGGTGGCGTACGCGAGCCGCTCGGAGTCCGTGAGGTTCACCCGCACCTCGACACAGTCGGCGGGCGCGATGTAACCCTGCGCCTCGATCTCCTTCCAGGGCGCGTCGAACCGCTTGGGCCCGATGAGCGAGAAGACGTCCGACTCACGCCCGTCCTCGCGCACGAGCGTGGCGGTCAGCCCCAGCCGGCGCCGGGCCTGGAGGTCGGCGGTGAACTTGAAGACGGGAGCGGGCAGCAGATGGACCTCGTCGTAGAGGATGAGGCCCCAGTCGCGGGAGTCGAAGAGCTCGAGGTGCGGGTAGACGCCCTTCCGCCGGGTCGTCAGCACCTGGTAGGTGGCGATGGTGACCGGGCGGATCTCCTTGCGCGTCCCGCTGTACTCACCGATCTCGTCCTCGGTCAGCGAGGTCCGCTTCACCAGCTCGTGCTTCCACTGCCGGGCGGAGACGGTGTTGGTGACGAGGATGAGGGTGGTCGCCTTGGCCTGCGCCATGGCACCGGCCCCGACGAGTGTCTTGCCCGCGCCGCAGGGGAGCACGACCACACCGGACCCGCCGTGCCAGAAGTTCTCCACGGCCTGCTTCTGGTAGGGCCGCAGCGCCCAGCCGTCCTCCACGAGGTCGATGGCGTGCGCCTCGCCGTCGACGTAACCGGCGAGGTCCTCGGCCGGCCAGCCGAGCTTCAGCAGGGTCTGCTTGATCTGGCCGCGCTCGGAGGGGTGCACGGCCACGGTGTCGGGGTCGATCCGGTTGCCGACGAGCGGCGCGACGCGCTTGGAGCGCAGCACCTCCTCGAGGACGGGCCGGTCGGTGGTGGTGAGGACGAGTCCGTGGGCCGGGTGCTTGCTCAGGGTGAGGCGTCCGTAGCGGTCCATCGTCTCGGCGATGTCCACGAGCAGCGCGTGCGGGACCGGATAGCGGCTGAACTCGACGAGCGCGTCCACGACCTGTTCGGCGTCGTGCCCGGCGGCGCGCGCGTTCCACAGGCCGAGCGGCGTGATCCGGTAGGTGTGGATGTGCTCGGGCGCCCGCTCCAGCTCGGCGAAGGGGGCGATGACGCGACGGCAGGCGTCGGCCCGCTCGTGATCGACTTCGAGCAGGAGCGTCTTGTCGGACTGGACGATGAGGGGTCCGTTCACACCCGATCCCTTTCTGCGTGGCGGCATCCGGCGCGGATGCTCGGCCAAACCTCCAGTGTGCCCTACCGGCGGGTGATCACGGCTGGTCGTCCGCCAGCTCCGCGACCCCCGTGACCCGGTGCAGCGGATAGGTCCGGACCTCGTCCGCCGTGTGGTCGTACGCCGTGACGAAGCCGCCCTCGACCCGGATGGGGGCGATGACGCGCTGGCTGGCGGCGCCCTCGGCGTTGACGTAGCCGATCCACACCGCCTCACCGGTCATGACGGCGGCCTGCATGGTGGCCAGGGTCTCGGCGGAGCTGGTGCGGGGCAGCTCGCCGTTGCCGGGGCGGTCGCCCGCCGGGTCCGCCTTGCGCGGGGTGGTCGAGGCGAGGTCACCGGCCCGGATGGCGCGGATCGCGGCGCCGAGAAGGGTGGCGTCCGGGACCGGCGGGCCCTCCGGGACGGGCTCCGGGGCGGTGCGGGGCGGGGTGCGGTGGGCGTGCGCCCGGGTGATCAGGACGTCGCCCTCCGCGGACTCGGCGGCGGGTGCGAAGCCCATCGACCGGAGGCCCGCGAGCAGGGCCGCCGGGTCGGCCTGCGCGGCCAGCACCGTGGGCGCGAGCCGCCGGAGCCCGAGCCCCTGCGAGCGCTTGTCGGCGAGGATCTCGCTGAGAACCGCGTCGTCGTCGCAGCGGACGTACGCCGACGCCGCCCCGATCCGCAGATGGCCGTGCCGGCGCGCCACGTCGTCGATCAGATAGGTGAGCGGCTGCGGGATCGGCGTACGGGAGTGGGCGGTGAGGAAGGCGTGCAGGTCGGACGCCGAACGGCCCGCGTCGAGCGCCCGGCGCACCGAGCCCGGGGTGAAGCGGTAGACGGTCGCCCCGCCCTTGGACTCGACGTCCGCGAGCACACCGAGGGTGTCGGCCAGGGGGCGCTCCAGGGGGCCGGGCGCGACCGCCGTCAGGTCCGCCTGGAGCAGGACGTGGTCGAGCGGTTCGGGCAGCAGCGGGGCGAGGAGCCGGGCGGCCCGGGCCGCGGCGGCGGCCCGCTCGGCGGGGGAGTGCGGCGCCGGGGCGGTCACCGGGTGGTGCCGCTTGTGGGCGGGGAGCTTGTCGCCGGGACCCGACGGCTCCGCCTCCTTGGCGCCCGTCGCCTCCGGCAGACCCAGCAGGGCCCGGCCCTGCGCGGACAGCGCGCCCCGGCCGGTGACCCCGAGCAGCTCCGCCTCGGACAGCGTCCACCGGGCGAGCCGGGCGCGCAGGTCCTCCGGAGAGGGCCGGGCACCGCGCTGCGGGCGTTCCCAGTACAGCCGGGCCAGGACGGAGTCCGCGGCGGGCGTGGCGCCCTCGGGGAGCGCGGCGAGGAGGGTGAGGACGCGGTGGCGGACCTCGGGCGCCGCGGAGCGGTCGAGTCCGGGGCCGAGCGCCGAGAGCGTGCGGTCCTTCGTGTCCCGTCCGCCGACCAGCCCCGCCGTGCGGGTCGCCGCGAGCCACGCCGAGGCGAGCCGGGTCCAGCGTTCGGCGGCGGGCAGCTCCAGCCACTCGTCGTAGGCCGGCGTCGCCGCGTACCGCTCCTCCGCCTCGCCGTCCGACGCGACCAGGCCCGCCGCGTGGGCGAGTTCCACCCAGAACGCGGCGACGGGCTCGGCGACGTCGAGCGCCACCGCCGTCCGCTTCAGGTCGCGCACACTGAGCCCGCCCGCGCGCAGCACCGCCGGACCGCCCTCGTGCCAGTCCTTCAGCAGTTCCTCGACGGTCGCCAGCGTCGTGTACGCCTGGCCGGCCGCGGCGGCGTCCACAACCTGTGGACGGTGTGTCGTCGCGGCCTCGACCGCGGGCGCCACCGGCTCCGTCACCCGGTGCGCGCGGCCCGCGCGCAGATGCAGGGCGACCTCCCGGGGCAGCACGACCGTGCCGGGCCCCGTCGGCAGCAGCAGCCCCCGGCCGATCAGCCAGCGCAGATGCGCCGCCGGTTCGGCCGTCACCTGCCCGTACGGCGGCCCCCACACCAGCCGTGAGAGCACCTCCACCGCCTCGGCGGGCGCTTCGTCCAGCAGCGCCGACATCCGGGGCCGGTCGCTGAACAGGGCACTCAGCGACGCCACCGCCGACACGGAGTCATGGGTGCTCGGCAGCCCGGCCGCGGCCACGATCTCCTGGATGCGCCCCGGCGACATGCCCGCCGTGGACTCACCGACCGTCGGCCCGAGCCCCGTCGGGGACGGGTGCTGCGGCGACGGCGCGAGCAGCTCGCGTGCCGTCCGCACGAGCCGGAGGCGGTCGTCGCCGCCCCAGACGAGGGCCTGCTCGCGGAGCGTCCCGAGAACGTGCGGGTAGGCCGCCGTGACCGTGGGGTCGCCGTCGTCGCCCGCGAGCAGCCCGAGCAGTTCGTCGTACGTCGCCGGTTCCGGCGCCACCGCCAGCGCCTCCGCCGTCTGGAGCGCGAAACGGTCCAGGCGCTCCAGGGCGCGGACGACCGACGCACGGGTGCCCGCCCGGGTGGCCAGCTGGGTGAGATCCGTGGGGACGGGCGTGATCAGGTCCGGACGGGACCGCAGGAGGGCGGACAGCGAGGCGTCGTCCCGCGCGCGGAGGGCTTCCGCCAGGGACCGCGGAGCGGTCGTCTCGGGGCTCATCCTGTCAACGGTAGCGGGTGGCGGGCCCCCGGGGCCCGGCCCCCGGCCCGTGGATCGTCCACCGGCCGCGCGGTTCCGGCGGAGAGCGGAACGTCGTACGGCTGCCCGAGCCCTCGGCGGGGCGCTCCCGCGCACGGAAAAACCGGTACCTTCGTCACCACGGGGTATCCAACGCACCGGCCCCGGAGGGGACTTCGTGGGGATCGAGAGCGACCAGCTGGTCTTCGACTATCTGAGCCGGGTCGGCGACCTGGCCCAGCAGCGGCAGTTGCCGTCGGGGACCCGGATGCGCCTGGTCTCGGAACTGCGCAACGAGATCGACCGCCGCAGGGCGAAGGGCACCCCCGACAGCCCCGCCGCCGTCCGCCGCATCCTCGACCGCCTCGGCACCCCCGACGAGATCGTCGCGGCGGTCGGACAGGGCACCGAAGGCCCCGGACCCGGTACGCGGAGCCGGACCGCCGTGCCCACCCAGCGCGCCGCCGCCGAACCCGAGGAGCGCCCCAAGCGGCTGCGCCGCGTCGTCCCCCGCCCGCGCCCCGCGGAGGCGCGCCCCGCCGAGAGCGCCGGGGCCGACGCCCCGTCCCCGCCCCACCTGGCGAGCGCGCAGGAACTGGGCGACAGCGTGGGCCGGCCGGACTGGTGGCGCGTGGACAACAGCCCCTTCGGGCTCGGCGATAGCGTGCCGGGGTTCGTCGGCGGTGTGGAGATCCCCGACCTGCTCAAGCCGCCCCCGGGCGAGAGGGACCGAGGAGCCGAAGAGGGCGAGGCGGAGCCGAAACCGGCCAAGGAGAAGGCGGCGGCACCGGGCCCCGAGGACGAACCGGACGCCGAGGGCGCCGTGGCGCGCCGCCGCTTCGCACGCCTCAGCGGCTACACCAACCCCCTGCTCCTGCTCGCCGCCGCCCTCCTCGTCGCCGGCGCCCTGCTCGGCAACTGGTTCGCGCTCGGCCTCGGCTGGCTGATCGCCTACGGCTCGCGCCGGCTGACCCCCGCCGAGTCGAAGTGGGCCGTCCTCGTCCTGCCGGGACTGTCTGCCACGGCCGGCATCGTCTGGATCTGGGGCCGTACGACCGGCCGCTGGGGCACCCCCATCGCCGAGGGCCAGATGAACGACGCGATGACCGAGACCTGGCCCTGGATCGTCCGCGGCGCGGCCGTCGCCTCGGCCCTGTACCTGGTCTGGCGCTCCCAGCGCCGCACCTGACCGCCGAAAAGGCCTGGACCGGCTCCCCGGCGGCCTGGGCACAATGGTCGATATGACTTCCCCCGCGCTGACCGTCGGCTTCGACCTCGACATGACCCTGATCGACTCCCGCCCCGGGATCCACGCCTGCTACGAGGCGATCTCGGCGCGGACCGGGACGTACATCGACTCGGATCTCGTGGTCACGCGGCTCGGCCCGCCGCTGGAGGACGAACTCGCCAACTGGTTCCCGGCCGGGGAGATCGCGGCCATGGCCGACCTCTACCGCGAGATGTATCCCGCGCACGCCATCACCGGCACGCTCGCGATGGCCGGCGCGCGCGAGGCCGTCGAGGCGGTGCGGGCGGCGGGCGGGCGCACGGTCGTCGTCACCGCGAAGTGGGAGCCCAACGCCCGGCTGCACCTGGAACACCTGGGCATAGGCGCGGACGAACTCGTCGGCAACCTGTGGGCCGAGCAGAAGGCGGTGGCGCTGCGCGAGCACGGCGCGAGCGTGTACGTCGGCGACCACACCGGCGACGTACGCGGCGCGCACACGGCGCGGGCGTACTCCGTGGCCGTGGCGACCGGGCCGTGCGACGCCGAGGAACTCCGCGCGGCGGGCGCGGACGTCGTCCTCGGCGATCTCACGGAGTTCCCGGCCTGGCTGGAGAACTACCGCTAAGGGCTGTCCCGTAATCCCCGGTGGATCAGCGCACGGCGTCAGATGCGGTGCATCGCAAGGCGGAGGGTCGTCCTCATACTGGGTGTATTCGGGCGATCCGACAACGCGGCGAGGTGCCGTAGCTGGCGTCGTGCGCCCGCCGGGGATTACGGGACAGCCCTTAGACGTCGAGCGGAGCCACCACGGGGCCGTCGGCACGACCGCCGTCAGGTACGGGCGGCACGGGCCCGGCGGCGGCCTTCCGCGGCCGAACGGAACACGCCCGCGGCGGCCAGCAGGAATCCGACGCCCATGAGCATGCTCAAGCCGAACATGTAGGTCGGAAATGGATTCGTGCCGAGCAGCAGTGGTGCCACGGTGACCAGTGTGGCCAACGCGCCGATGAAGAAGACGATGGCACCGGCACGGATCAGCCGGTCGCCGGCTTCGAGGGAATTCGCTTGGGTTTTGTCACGCACCCGACCAGGGTAGTTCCCTGCGCGAAGGAACAATCCAGCGACGTCTTGTCACCAGCCGACGGACCATTAGCCTTGGTACCGGCGGGTCGGCTGACCCGCTGTAGTGCTATCCAGAGGCGTTTACGGGCGGTTGCCCCTGCAACCACCCGCGCGGTTTCCAGAGCAGTTTCCGACGAGTACGAGGACGAGGACAGACGTGCCCACCGGCAAAGTCAAGTGGTTCAACACTGAGAAGGGCTTCGGCTTTCTCTCCCGCGACGACGGCGGCGACGTCTTCGTCCATTCCTCGGTCCTGCCCGCCGGAGTCGATGCCCTCAAGCCCGGCCAGCGCGTCGAGTTCGGCGTCGTCGCCGGTCAGCGCGGTGACCAGGCGCTCTCGGTGACCATCCTGGACCCGACCCCCTCGGTCGCGGCGGCCCAGCGCCGCAAGCCGGACGAACTGGCCTCCATCGTCCAGGACCTGACGACCCTCCTCGAGAACATCACGCCGAGCCTGGAGAAGGGCCGCTACCCCGACAAGGCGTCCGGCCACAAGATCGCGGGCCTGCTGCGCGCGGTCGCCGACCAGCTCGACGTATGACCCGCGTTTAGCGCCCTGCCGCCGGTTTCCGAGGAGATTCCGGAGAGGCCGCGGGAGACATCAGGGGAAGGCGAGAGCGTTCGGCCCGAGGGGCGGCACCAGCCCCTCGGCCGCCGCGCGCGTGAGCAGTCCGCGGATCGCCGCGTAGCCGTCCTCGCCCAGATCGGCCGTGAACTCGTTGACGTACAGGCCGATGTGCTGGTCCGCGACCTTCGGGTCCATCTCCTGGGCGTGTTCCAGGACGTAGGCGCGGGACGCCTCGGGGTCGTCCCAGGCGGCGCGGACCGAGGCGCGGGTGGCGTCGGCGAGCGCCTGGAGCCGCTCCGCTCCCAGCGACCGCCTGGCGATGATCGCGCCCAGCGGGATCGGCAGCCCGGTGGTGCGCTCCCAGTGCTCGCCCATGTCGGCGAGTTTGTGCAGCCCGTAGTTCTGGTAGGTGAAACGCGCCTCGTGGATGACGAGCCCCGCGTCGACCTTCCCGTCCCGCACCGCCGGCATGATCTCGTGGAACGGCATGACCACGATCTCGCCGACCCCGCCGGGCACCGTTTCCGCGGCCCACAGCCGGAACAGCAGATACGCCGTCGACCTCTCGCTGGGCACGGCGACGGTGCGGCCCTTCAGGTCGGCACCCGCCTCCCGCGTCAGCACCAGCGGCCCGCAGCCCCGCCCCAGCGCCCCGCCGCACGGCAGCAGCGCGTAGGTGTCCAGGACGTACGGCAGCACGGCGTACGACACCTTAAGCGCGTCGAACTCGCCGCGCTCGGCCATGCCGTTGGTGATGTCGATGTCCGCGAACGTCACGTCGAGCGCGGGCGCTCCCGGGATCCGGCCGTGCGCCCAGGCGTCGAAGACGAAGGTGTCGTTCGGGCAGGGCGAGTAGGCGATCCGCAGGTCTTCGGCGGGTTCAGTGCGTACGGTCATGTCGGTTCCAACTCTCCAGGAGGGGCGTCAGCTTCCCGAAAGCCTCGGTGAGTGCGGCGAGAGCGTCCCCGATGCGCCACGCGGCGCGGTCACGCGGGCCGACGGCATTGGACACCGCGCGGATCTCCAGCACCGGCACCCCGTGCGCGCCGGCCGCCTCGGCGACCCCGAATCCCTCCATCGCCTCGGCGAGGGCTCGTGGATGCCGGGCCCGCAGTTCGGCGGCGCGAGCGGCGCTGCCGGTCACGGTCGACACGGTGAGCACGGTTCCGACGCGTCCACCCGTGACGGTCGCGGCCTCTCGTACGAGTGATTCCGGTGGCCGGTGGCTGACGGTTCCGAAGCCGAGTTCGGTGACCGGGAGGAACCCCTCCGGCGCCTCCGCGCCCAGGTCCGCCGCGACGATGTCGTCGGCGATCACGAGCGATCCCACGGGCGCGTCGGGCTGGAAGCCGCCGGCGACACCCGCGCAGACGACGAGGCCGTAGGGCGCGCCCTCGAGGGCCGCGGCGGTCAGCGCGGAGGAGACCGAGGCGGCGGCGAGGGCGGGGCCGACACCGGCGGCGAGCAGATCGTGCCCACCGACCCGGTGGAGCGTCGCCCCCGGAAGCCGTATCTCACGCCCCGCGCCGGACGACACCCCGGCCACCGCGTCCCGCTCGGCGGGGACGGCGGTGGCCACGAGCACCCTCGGCCCGGCGGCAGCGATCAGGCGTCCTTCTTGAGCTTGAAGGTCCACAGACCGGTCACGGTCTTCTCGCCCTCCTTGATGGAGACGAGCGTCGAGTTGCCCGTGGCCCCGTACTGCTCGTTGAAGAAGACGCTGCCGGGAATCGTCCGGTACGTCTTCGTGCTGGCGTCGGTCAGCGGCTGACCGTTCATCAGGATCGTCCAGCCCTTGTCCGCGATATCCGGGTCCACACCGAACCGGACGGTCTCGTCGGGGTCGACCTTGATGGACTTGATGTCCTTGTCCTTCAGGCACTTCGCCAGGTCTGCGGTCTTCACCGCGTCGCCGTCGTTGTAGCAGTCGGTCTCGGAACTCACCGAGTTGTCGCCGACCGTGATGGTGGCGATCGGCGTCGGCTTGTCACAGGCGGACAGGACGAGGAGTCCGGCGGAAACGGCGCCGACGGTGGCGACGGCGCGGCGGCGGCGCGCAGCGCGTTGTCCATTAGCGGCTCTGCCGCGGGGCAGGGAGGTCATGGCCGAAGGCTATCGGGCACGCCCACCCGAGCCCCCACGTGGGGTGCGGCGTGCCGTGCGTGGCCCCCGCGCGGCTCAGGAGACCCGCTGCCGGGCCGATCCGCCGCGGCGCGCCACGGAGAGCAGCCCCCGCACGGTCGTCAGCCACCCCACGGCGACGATCCCGGCGGCCACGGAGAGGCCGAGCGAGCCGTTGAGCGGCATCGCGATGCCGATGGCTCCGCCGAGGACCCAGGCCATCTGGAGCAGTGTCTCGGAGCGGGCGAAGGCCGAACTCCGGACGAGTTCGGGGACGTCGCGCTGGATCAGCGCGTCCAGGGACAGCTTGGCGAGGGCCTGCGCGAACCCGGCGACCGCGGCGAGACACGCCACGAAGAAAGTGCCGAAGAAGATCGCCGCCGCGATCGCGACGGCCAGCACGAACGCCACCACCGTCACGATGATGATCTCCGGAGCGCGCTGTTTCAGCCAGGCTCCGACGGCCGTGCCGAGCGCGTTGCCCACGCCCGCCGAGACGACCACCAGACCGAGCGAGACCGCCGCGCTCTTGCCGCTGAGCGGCTGCTGGCGCAGCAGGAAGGCGAGGAAGAAGATCAGGAAGCCGGACAGGCAGCGCAGCGAGGCGTTGGCGCCGAGCGCGTGGGTGACGGCCGTTCCCACGGTCCGCAGTCCGGGGCGCGGCGGTTTCTTCAGGTGCGGGCCGTGCAGATGCTCCGGGTCGGCGGCGAGCAGCGCCTTGTCCTCGCCCTTGGCGGAGTCCACCTTGGGCGGCAGCGAGAACGACAGGAACGTGCCCGCGATGAAGATCACGAAGGCGCCGTAGAGCGGATAGCGCGCTCCCAGCGACTGGAGCAGGGCGGCGATGGGCCCGGCCACACCGGTGGCGAGGAGCCCGCCCAGAGTGACCCGGGAATTAGCTTTGACCAGGGAGAACGTCGGTGGCAGCAGTCGGGGCACGACGGCACTGCGCACCACGCCGTACGCCTTCGAGGCGACGAGCACGCCGAGCGCGGCGGGATACAGCTCGAAGGTGCCGGTGACGACCGCGCCCGACAGCATCAGCGCGAGCATCGCCCGGGCGAGCATCGAGCCCGCCATCGCGGCCCGCCGTCCGTGCGGCAGCCGGTCCAGCAGCGGGCCGATCACGGGGGCGAGGAGCGCGAAGGGCGCCATCGTGATGCCCAGGTAGAGGGCGACCCGGCCGCGGGCCTCGTCGGTCGGCACGGAGAAGAAGACGGTGGACGCGAGCGCCACCGTGATCATGACATCGCCCGCGCCGTTCACCGCGTGCAGTTCGATCAGTTTTCCGAGGCCCGACTCGCCCGCCCCGTGCGCGTGCGTCGCCTTGCGGATGCCGCGCGCCGTCCGGGTCACCGGGAAGTGCAGGGCACGCCCCACCGCGCGGACGGACCCGGTCACCCGGCCCGATCCGCCATTCCCGTTGCTCCCTTTGGCGCCACCGATACCGGTTGCTCCCTGGGGCGACCTTGCGGATGCCACTCCGTCATAGTGCCCCGACTTCGGGGTGCGTAGTGCGGTTACCGCGCGGATGAGGGCCGAGTGGGGGGCGGGCGGAGACGATCAGGGGGCGCCGGCCGGCCGTGGGCGGATCGGTTTCCGACGGGGCGAGACAGGTGGGGCGGGTGGGAAACTTTCGGCGCCGAGCGCCCGGGGATGGCGCCGCGGAGCGGGAAAGATCCCGGCGCGGAGCGCCGAAGACGCCCGCCGGTGTGGGCCCAGGGGCCAGGAGAAGGTAGCGTGCGTAACGCGCATGCGGCGATTGTTCTCGGCCGCGCGCCTCTCGGCCATCCCGCAGAATGGATGGCGTAGGTGCGCCCGAGTGCGATCGGGCGCGGACGTCGACGCGGCCCACCGGTCCGCTCCGTCCGCACCCCCGCCGGAGGAATGGCGCACCCGTGAGACGGCGTAGGAGAGAAGCGATACCTGTGAGCGCAGCGACAACGCGAAGCCGCACCCCTGACCGCCTGTGCGCCGAGGCCGTCGACCTCGCCCGCGCGGCCGCCGAGGAAGCCGCCCACCCCGGCGTCGTCGGCGAGCACCTCGGGCTGGTCTCCGAGGGAGACCGCGTTGTCACGCACTTCTTCGAGTGCAAGGAACCGGGATACCGCGGCTGGCGCTGGGCGTCGACCGTGGCCCGTGCCTCCCGGGCGAAGATCGTCACCCTCGACGAGACGGTGCTGCTGCCCGGCACGGACGCGCTGCTGGCCCCGGAGTGGGTGCCGTGGAGCGAGCGGCTCCGTCCCGGTGACATGGGCCCCGGGGACCTGCTGCCCACGGACGCCGAGGATCTCCGGCTGGAGCCGGGCTACTCCGGCGAGGACGAGCCCGCGCCGAACTCCGCGGTCTCGGAGGACATGTTCGAGCTGGTGGAGGCGGAGGACGCGGAGGTGACCGCGGGGACGCCCGCGAACCTGCCGATGGCTCCGCGCCGGGGCTCTATCGCGGCCGTGGCCGAGGAACTGGGGCTGCGGCGGGCCCGGGTGCTCTCCCGGTACGGGCTGCATGTCGCGGCCGACCGCTGGGAGGAGTCGTACGGGCCCAAGACGGCGATGGCGCAGGCCGCGCCCGCGTCGTGCGTCAGCTGTGGCTTCCTGAACCGCATCGGGGGCTCGCTCGGACAGGCGTTCGGTGTCTGTGCGAATGAGTTCTCGCCGGCCGATGGGCGTGTGGTGTCTCTCGCTTACGGGTGTGGTGGGCACTCCGAGGCTGCGGTCATGCCGAAGCCTCCGCGGCCGCCGGCTCCGGTGATCGACGAGACCCAGGTGGACCCGTTCCCGCTGCGTCCGTCCCCCGACTCGGGCTCGGTACCCGCGACGTCCGACGACTCCACCGCAGAACTGGGCCACTCCTAGCCCTCGCTCTCCCCTCGGGGGGATACTCTCCCCCCGCCCCCGGGACACCCGGCGTTCCCGCCACTCCCGGGGGTCCGGAAGACCGGCGTCCCCCACCCCCTCCCGGCACGGGCGCCTGCCCCCAACCTTCTTTCGCCCCTCCGCCCCTACCCGTCCCACCCTGGGGCTCCGCCCCAGACCCCGCTCCTCAAACGCCGGAGGGGCTGAAACTTTCCCCGGCCGGGGCTGAAACCGGAGGGGCTGAAGTTTGCCCCGGCCGGGACTGAAACCGGAGGGGCTGAAGTTTGCCCCGGCCGGGACTGAAACCGGAGGGGCTGGAGCTTTCCCCGGTCGGGGCTGAAGCCGGAGGGGCTGAAATTTGCCCCGGGGCCTGGGGCTCCGCCCCGGACCCCGCTCCTCAATCGCCGGAGGGGCTGGATCTTCGCCACGTGCGACCCGCAGCCGGGATGCGGCGGGAGGGGCCGTGCCGGTACATCCCTATGTCCGTCGCTTACGTTCGGATCGAGCAGCAGTTCGCACAGATAGCCCACGTCTGATCCAGCGGCGACGGACTGGGATGTACCGGCACGGCCCCGACCCACCCACCTACCCACCGGCCCGCACGCACCCCGGCAGACGCCCCGGCGGGAGCAGGAGGGAGCGCGCGGTACCTTCATGCCGCGACCCGGCGCTGCATTCGCGGTCGCGCCAGGCGAGAGGGAGAGTGAACCCGTGAGTAAGTTCGTGCGGCCGGCTGCCGAGGGTGCGGACCCGTTCGGCACGGCGCGGCTGCGCCGCGGTGTGCTGGACGCCTGGGCGACCAGCCCGGCCCGGTTCCGCGAGGACGCCAACGCCGAGGAGGACCTCGTCCTGGGCGGGTACCGCGACCGGCTCGTCGTGGAACTGGCCCAGAACGCCGCCGACGCGTCCGCCCGCGCGGGCACCCCCGGCCGCCTGCGCCTCACCCTCCGCGACGGCGTCCTGGTGGCGGCCAACACCGGCGCCCCCCTCGACGAGGCCGGCGTCGAGTCGCTCGCCACCCTCCGCGCCTCCGCGAAGCGGGACGCGCACGACACGGCCGTGGGCCGTTTCGGCGTCGGTTTCGCCGCGGTCCTCGCCGTCACGGACGAGCCCGCCGTCGTCGGGCGGCAGGGCGGCGTCCGCTGGGCGCTCGCCGAGGCCCGCGATCTCGCCGCCGGCACCGCCGGGAACAGCCCCGGCCTCGGTGACGAGATCCGCCGCCGGGACGGCCATGTCCCGCTGCTGCGGCTGCCGTTCGCGGCCGAGGGCACCGCCCCGGACCCGTACGACACCGCCGTGATCCTGCCGCTGCGCGACACCGCCGCCGAGGACCTCGCCGAGCGCCTCCTGCGGAACATCGACGACGCCCTCCTGCTGGCCCTTCCCGGCCTGGAGGAAGTGGTCGTCGAGATCGGGGACGCCGAGGTCCGCACCCTGCGCCGCGACAGCGCCGAGCACGGGGCCGTCATCGACGACTCCCGCGACGGCACGACCCGCTACCGCACCGTCGCCCACCACGGCCCCCTCGACCCCGCCCTGCTCGCCGACCGCCCGGTCGAGGAGCGGCTGCGCCCGCACTGGTCGGTGACCTGGGCCGTCCCGGTCGACGCCGACGGAGCCCCGGCCCGCCCGCGGACGAGCCCCGTCGTGCACGCGCCGACGCCGAGCGACGAAGCCCTCGGGGTACCGGCGCTCCTCATCGCCTCCCTCCCGCTCGACACCACCCGGCGCCACGCGTCCCCCGGCCCGCTCACCGACTTCCTGGTGGAGCGCGCGGCGGACGCCTACGCCGAACTCCTCGCCGCCTGGCGGCCGGTGGGCACCGGGATCATCGACCTGGTGCCCGGTCCGCTCGGCAAGGGCGAGCTGGACGGCGCCCTGCGCCAGGCGATCCTGGACCGGCTGCCGCGCACCGCGTTCCTGCCGCCCGCCGCCCCGCCCGCCCGGGCCCCGGCCGCCGACGACACCCCTGCCGACTGGCCCGAGAGCAGCCCCGCGGAGAACCCCACCGCCCTGCGGCCGCGCGACGCCGAGGTGGTGGAGGGCGCGGGCGCCGAGACCGTCCGGGTACTCGCCGAGGTGCTGACCGGCCTGCTGCCCGCCGGGCTGGAACGGCGTGTGGAACTGCGCACGCTGGGCGTGGCCCGGGTCCCGCTCACCGAGGCCGTGGACCGGCTGGCCGGTCTGGAGAAGGACCCGGACTGGTGGCACCGCCTGTACGAAAGCCTCGCCGGGGTCGACCCGGACCGGCTGTCCGGACTGCCGGTGCCGCTGGCCGACGGCCGTACGACGATCGGGCCCCGCCAGATCCTGCTGCCCACTGCCGACGCGTCGCCGGTGGCCCCCGACACGCTCGCCCGCCTCGGCCTCAAGGTCGCGCACCCGGACGCCGCCCACCCGCTCCTGGAGAAGCTGGGCGCCCTTCCGGCCACGCCCCGCGCGGTGCTCACCACCCCGCAGGTGCGGGCCGCCGTGGCCGCCTCGCTCGACGACGAGGGCGGAGCGTGGGACGAGGACACCCCGGACGCGGAGGAGCTGGCGGACACCGTCCTCGCGCTGGTCCGTGACGCGGCCCTCGAACCCGGGGACGAGCCCTGGCTCGGCGCCCTCGCGCTGCCGGACGACGAGGGGGAACTCATGCCCGCCGGCGAACTCGTGCTGCCCGGCAGCCCGTTCGCCCAGGTCATGCGTGAGGACGAACTCGCCTTCGTCGACTCCGAGCTGGCCGACCGCTGGGGCGAACAGCCGCTCGCCGCCTGTGGCGTGCTCGCGGGCTTCGCCCTGGTGCGGGCCACTGACGTCGTCCTCGATCCGGACGAACTGGAGCCGCGGGACGCGGACTTCGCCGAACCCGACGACGCGGGCCTGCTGGACGCGGTGGACGTGTGGTGCGAGGACGTCCTGGACCGGCTGCCCGACTCGCCGGTGCCGCCCGTCGCGACCGAGATCGTCGCCGTACGGGATCTGGACCTGGTGGACGACGAGCGGTGGCCGCAGGCCCTCGCCCTGCTCGCCCAGCCGCCGCTGCGGGACGCGATCACCCAGCAGGTGCGTGTTCTGCTGCCGGACGGTACGCACGAGATCGTCCGGCCGTACACGGCCTGGTGGCTGCGCGGGCATCCGGTGCTCGACGGGCGCCGCCCGGCCGGTCTGCGGGCCGCCGGCGGCGATCCGCTGCTGCGCGGCCTCTACGACGAGGCCGACGCGACCGGCTTCGACGACGAACAGGTGCTGCGGGCGCTCGGCGTCCGTACGTCGGTGGCCGCCCTGCTCGCCGAGCCGGGCGGTGCCGCCGAGCTGCTCGACCGGCTCGCCGACCCGGACCGTGAGGTCTCCGGATCCCAACTGCACGCTCTCTACGGCATGTTGGCCGAACTCGACCCGGAGCAGGTGACGCTGCCGGACGAGCTGCGGGCCGTCGTGGACGGCGAGGTGCGGGTCGTGGACGCCGCCGACGCGGTGGTCGTGGACTCGCCGGATCTGCTGGCCTTCACCGACGGGGTGCCGCTGCTGCCGGTGCCGCCGTCGCGGGCCGCCGAGCTCGCCGAGCTGTTCCAGGTGCGGCGGCTGAGCGAGTCCGTCACCGGCGAGGTGACCTCCGAGGGCGCCGAACACGACGTACCGGAGTCCGTACGGGTCCTGCTGGGCCCCGCGACCCCCGCCATGTACGTCGAGCACGAGGAGCTCGTGGTCGACGGCACCGAACTCGACTGGCGCCGCACCCGGGACGGGGTGCTGCACGCCGCCACGCTGGAGGGTGTCGCCGCCGGACTCGCCTGGTCGGCGGGCCAGTGGCCGCGCCGCTTCGAGGTCGCCGCCCTGCTGGAGGACCCGTCCCGCACCGAGGAACTGGCCCGGGACCGCTGGTTCGACTGAGGCCGGGGCCGAGCCCCGGGGTCGTACACGCCGAGGGTGTGCGACCCCTTGGGCGGGCCTGCGCTGTGACCTTGGTCATACATGCATAAAGGTTTTCTCACTCGTACAACCATTCGCTCCCGTCACGGATCTGAGCACCGGAGTCAACAGATTCCATGATCGTTCGGCCCCGTACGTGACCGCGAGTCGTGAGACGAGGAGCGTCGGGGCCCTTCTCGACCTGGGGAATACATGCGCATGCGTGCCACCCTCGGCGTTGTCACCGGCGCCCTGGCCCTCTCCGCTCTCGCCGTGCCTGCCGCGCAGGCCGACGAGGTCCACGGAGACACCACGATCTCGAACGTCGTGGTGAACGGCGGCAAGGCGGTCGTCGTCGGCGCGACCGCCACGAAGACCATCACGGTCAGCTTCACCGTCAAGGACGCCTCGGGCGTCGACTGGGCGCAGGCGATCCTGTACCACGGCACGGACATCGAGTCGTCCGACAGCGGTGCCGTCGCCAACGGCAGCGACGGCCGTGCCACCTGCACCGTGGTCAGCGCCACGACGTCGACCTGCAAGTCGACCTTCGACCTGGCGCCGGGCTCCAACCTGGTCAACTCGGTGGCCGGCAGCTGGAAGGTCTGGGCGATCGCCGCAGGCAATGACGCCGACTACACGCAGAAGGACAACGCCAAGAGCTTCCAGGTCCAGCGCCTGTCGAAGCTGACGGTCAACGCCTCGCCGGAGCCGGTGAAGAAGGGCAAGACCATCACGGTCACCGGCACGCTGACGCGCGCCAACTGGGACACCCGCAAGTACGCGGGCTACACCGTCCAGCCGGTGCAGCTGCAGTTCCGCAAGAAGACCACCGCCACCTACACCGGCAGCCTCAAGACGGTGAAGACGGACAGCGCCGGCAACCTGAAGACCACCACGACGGCCACCGTCGACGGTTACTTCCGCTACAACTTCGCGGGCACCTCGACCACTCCGGCCGTCAAGGCCGCGGGTGACTACGTCGACGTGCAGTAACCCTTGAAGTAGCCCCTACGCGGGAACGCGGCGGTCGACCCACCTCCACAGGAGTTCCAGGACGGCCGCCGCCACCACCGAGATCAGCACCGCGATCCACGGCATCGTCGCGCCGACCAGCTTCAGCGCGAAGAAGTGCTGCAGCTTCGGCACGACGAGCACCAGCACGAACGCCCCGCCCATCGCGGCGACGAGGCAGATCCGCCACCAGGTGTACGGCCGGGCGATGATCGCCAGCACCCACATCGAGATCAGGAAGAGCGTCAGCGTCGCGGCGCTCGTCTCCGCGTCCAGCGAACCTTCCCCCGTGTAGTAGTGGCGCGCGATCAGGTACGTCACGAAGGTGGCCACCCCCGCGACGACCCCGCCCGGGATCGAATACCGCATCACCCGCCGCACGAAGTGGGGCTGGGCGCGCTCCTTGTTGGGGGCGAGGGCGAGGAAGAACGCCGGGACACCGATCGTCAGGGTGGACAGCAGGGTCAGGTGGCGCGGCAGGAAGGGGTATTCGACCTGCCAGCACACCACCAGAATGGCCAGCAGCACCGAGTAGACCGTCTTCACCAGGAAGAGCGTCGCGACCCGGGTGATGTTCCCGATGACCCGGCGACCCTCCCCGACCACCGAGGGCAGCGTCGAGAAGCTGTTGTTGAGCAGCACGATCTGGGCCACCGCGCGGGTCGCCTCGGACCCCGAGCCCATGCTCACGCCGATGTCGGCGTCCTTCAGGGCGAGGACGTCGTTCACGCCGTCGCCGGTCATCGCCACCGTGTGCCCGCGCGACTGCAGGGCGGCGACCATGTCCCGCTTCTGCTGCGGGGTGACCCGCCCGAAGACGGTGCCCTTCTCCAGGGACTTCGCCATCTCCTCCCGCTCGTCCGGCAGCCGGCGCGCGTCCACGACCTCACCGGTGAGCCCGAGCTTGCCGGCGACCGCGCCCACCGACACCGCGTTGTCGCCGGAGATGACCTTGGCCTTGACGTCCTGGTCGGCGAAGTAGCGCAGGGTGTCGGCCGCGTCGGGCCGCAGCCGCTGCTCCAGGACGACCAGCGCCGCGGGCCGCGCGGCCTCCGCGACGCCGGGGTCGTCGAGATCCTTGGTGGTCCGCGCGAGCAGCAGCACCCGCAGCCCCGCCTCGTTCAGCCGCTCGGTCTCGGCGAGCGCCGCGTCGTCGGCGGGCAGCAGCACGTCGGGGGCGCCGAGCAGCCAGGTGCTCGACTCGCCGTTGCCCTCGCTGAAGCCGGCCCCGCTGTATTTGCGGGCGGAGGAAAAGGGCAGCGACTGGGTGCAGCGCCACTCCTCGCTGTCCGGGTACGCGGAGATGATCGCCTGGAGGGAGGCGTTCGGCCGTGGATCGGACTCGCCGAGCGCGCCGAGGACCTTGCGCAGGTACGACTCGTCGCTGCCCCCCAGCGGCCGCAGTTCGGTGACGTCCATGCCTCCCTCGGTGAGGGTGCCGGTCTTGTCGAGGCAGACGGTGTCGATCCGGGCGAGGCCCTCGATGGCGGGGAGTTCCTGCACGAGGCACTGTTTTCGGCCAAGTCGGATGACTCCGATCGCGAAGGCGACGGAGGTGAGCAGGACCAGCCCCTCGGGGACCATCGGCACGATCCCGCCGACGGTCCGCGCGACGGAGTCCTTGAAGCCGTGCTGCTTGACGACGAGCTGGCTGATGACCAGGCCGATGGCGGTCGGGATCATCATCCACGTCACGTACTTGAGGATGGTGGAGATACCGCTGCGCAGCTCGGAGTGGACCAGCGTGAACCGTGAGGCCTCCTCCGCCAGTTGTGCCGCGTACGCCTCCCGTCCCACCTTCGTCGCCGTGAAGGCGCCGGAGCCCGCGACCACGAAGCTGCCCGACATCACCGGATCGCCGGCCTGCTTGACGACCGGATCGGCCTCGCCGGTGAGCAGCGACTCGTCGATCTCCAGCCCGTCGGCCTCCGCGCAGGTGCCGTCGACGACGACCTTGTCGCCCGGGCCGATCTCGATGAGATCCCCGAGCACGATCTCCGACGTACTGACCTCGGCGGCGATGCCGTCCCTGCGCACGGTCGGTTTCGCCTCGCCGATCACCGCGAGCGAGTCCAGGGTCTTCTTGGCCCGCCACTCCTGGATGATGCCGATCCCGGTGTTGGCGATGATCACGTAGCCGAACAGGCTGTCCTGGAACGGCGCCACGATCAGCATGATCAGCCAGAGCACCCCGATGATCGCGTTGAACCGGGTGAAGACGTTCGCCCGGACGATCTCGCCCACGGAGCGGCTGCTGCGCACCGGGACGTCGTTCACCTCACCGCGCGCGACCCGCTCGGCCACCTCGGCGGCGGACAGCCCCTCCGACCGCCGGGTGGCGGGTATGGGCACGGGGTGCACGGGATCGAGTTCGGCGCCCGCGTCGATGTGGGTCATGCAAACGACGGTACGTGCGGATTTGCGGCTTCACCCGCCGAGTGCGCCAAAGATCCGACCTGGGAAGGAGGGGGGGGCCGCGGGGAATGCTGCCGTGGGTGTAGGGAGAAGCCCTGGGGGAAGCCCTGTTACTCCGTCGCGGGGGCCGGGGAGGGGCCGGCGGCCTGGGCGCGCTTGATCGCGGCGTCGCGCTTGCGGACGTACCAGATGCCGATCAGTCCGAGACCGGCGCCGGCCAGGCAGGTCCAGAGCCACCACAGGTGTCCGTGGTCGTCGAACCAGCCGTAGAACGGCAGCTGCACCAGGAAGAGGACGAACCAGAGGATCGTGCCGCCCGTGATGGTGGCGACGACGGGGCCCTCCAGGGGCTCCGGCGCCTCGTGCTTGGGGGTCCACTTCGCCATGTGCACAGCTTACGAGGATCCGCGCCCGGTATCGCTCGCCCCCTCGCTCCCCTTGCGCGACAAGGGTCTACGCGCGGAGATAGCGATTTCCGACTCATATGTTCATACTGAAACCGTCCGAGTCTGGCCAGTTGTGTTCGTATGAATCACCAACAGAGATCAGGGGGAAACCTGTTGGTGATCGACCGCTGACCAGACTCGATCATGTTCACCGTCCCCCTGCACGTTTGAGGACCCGCATGTCCACCTCGGCCGCCACCAAGGCCCCCGCCCCGCAGGAGCCGGAGTCCCGGCCCGCGCAGAGCGCCCTCGACCGCTACTTCAAGATCTCCGAGCGGGGCTCCAGCCTCCCGCGCGAGATCCGCGGCGGTTTCGCCACCTTCTTCGCGATGGCGTACATCATCGTGCTGAACCCGATCATCCTGGGCAGCGCGAAGGACATGTACGGGCACCACCTGGACAACGGGCAGCTGGTCACCGCGACCGCGCTGACCGCGGCCTTCACCACCCTCCTCATGGGCGTCATCGGCAATGTGCCGATCGCGCTGGCGGCGGGCCTCGGCGTGAACACGGTCGTCGCCCTCCAGCTCGCGCCCCGCATGTCCTGGCCGGACGCCATGGGCATGGTGGTCCTCGCGGGCTTCATCGTGATGCTCCTGGTCGCCACCGGACTGCGCGAGCGCGTCATGAACGCGGTGCCGCTCGGCCTGCGCAAGGGCATCGCCATCGGCATCGGCCTGTTCATCATGCTGATCGGCCTGGTCGACTCGGGCTTCGTCACGCGCATCCCGGACGTCGCCCAGACGACCGTCCCGCTCCAGCTCGGCACCGACGGTCACCTGCACGGCTGGCCCGTGCTGGTCTTCGTCCTCGGCACCCTGCTCACCCTCGCGCTGATCGTGCGCAAGGTGCCCGGCGCCATCCTCATCTCGATCGTCACCATGACGGTTGCCGCGGTGATCATCAACGCCGTCACCACCGTCCCGTCCTGGGGACTGACCACCCCGAAGTGGCCCGGCAACCCGGTCGCCAGCCCGGACTTCGGGCTCGTCGGCCAGGTCAGCCTCTTCGGCGGCTTCGGCAAGGTCGGCGTGCTGACCGGCATCCTCTTCGTCTTCACCGTGCTGCTGTCGTGCTTCTTCGACGCGATGGGCACGATCATGGGCATCAGCGACGAGGCCAAGCTGACGGACGCGCAGGGCAACATGCCCGGCATCAACAAGGTCCTCTTCGTCGACGGCATCGCCGTCGCCGCGGGCGGAGCCACCTCCTCCTCGGCCACCACGTGCTTCGTGGAGTCCACGGCCGGTGTCGGTGAGGGCGCCCGCACGGGCTTCGCGAACGTGGTCACCGGCGCGCTCTTCGCCGTGGCCCTCTTCCTGACCCCCGTCGCCACGATGGTCCCGTCCCAGGCCGCCACCCCCGCGCTGATCGCGGTCGGCTTCCTGATCATGTCCCACTCGATCAAGGAGATCGACTGGGCGGACTACACGATCGCCATCCCGGCCTTCGTGACCATGATGATGATGCCGTTCACCTACTCGATCACGAACGGCATCGGGATGGGCTTCATCACCTTCGTCGTGCTGCGCCTGGCGGCGGGCCGCGGCCGTGACATCCCGGTCGCCATGTACGTGGTGTCGGCGGTGTTCACGTTCTACTACCTGATGCCGGCCCTCGGTCTGACCTGAGCGGCGGCAGCCGTACGGGGTCTCACGTGACCCCGTAGAACTTCTCCGTCTCCTCAACCGCGGTCTGGAACCGCTCGTCGAAGTCGTCGCGAATGAGCGTCCGGACCACATAGTCCTGGACGCTCATTCCGCGTTTGGCGGCATGTTGTCGGAGCCGGTCGAGCAGCTCCCCGTCCATCCGCAGGCTGAGCACGCTGGTCCCCATGGAGTCGAGGGTCGCCGCTTTCCGGCCGGATCCGGGTCACTTTCCGGAGCGATCTCACTCATATGAGTGATCCCGTGGTTCGGTTGCTCGCTTCACGGGCATCCCGTTGGTCTTTAGCGAGAGTAATGAGTTACGCTAAAGAACATGCCTGACCTCACCCATGGCGACGACGAGGCCGCCGTGAACGCCTTGCGCTCCGCAGTGATGCGGTTGTCGCGTCGACTCAAGCACCAGAGGGTCGACGAGTCGCTGAGCCCCACCGAGATGTCGGTGCTCGGCACCCTCGCCCGTTGCGGCACCGCCACGCCCGGCGAGCTCGCCCGCAAGGAACACGTGCAGCCGCCGTCGATGACCCGCATCGTCGCGCTGCTCGAAGGCAAGGGTCTCGTCAGGCTGGAGCCGCACCCCGAGGACCGGCGCCAGAAGGTCGTGACGCAGACCGACAAGGCTGAGGCCATGCTCGAAGAGAGCCGCAGCAAGCGGAACGCGTTCCTGGCCGGACTGGTCGAGGCCCTCGACGAGGACGAATGGGCCAAGCTCCGCGAAGCCGCCCCCGTTCTGGAGAAGCTCGCCCACATCTGACCACCGGCGGCCCTCAGTCGATCCCCGATCCGCGAGGGCCACCCCCTTCCCCGCAAGCGCCGGCCCCCCCCACACAACGCCGACGTCCACGACTGCCCTGGAGGCGAGCCCTTTTGAGTTCGGGACCCGGAGCACACTCCGCCCCCGCACCAGCCACCCACGACTCCGAAGCCGCCCACGACTCCCCCCGTTCGTCCTCGATGTTCAGCTCGCTGAAGATCCGGAACTACCGCCTGTTCTTCCTCGGGCAGGTCGTCTCCAACACCGGCACCTGGATGCAGCGCATCGCCCAGGACTGGCTGGTCCTGAGCCTGACCGGCTCCTCCGCCGCCGTCGGCATCACCACCGCGCTCCAGTTCCTGCCGATGCTGCTCTTCGGGCTGTACGGCGGTGTCCTCGTCGACCGCCTGCCCAAGCGCCCCACGCTGCTGGTCACCCAGACGGCGATGGCCCTCACCGGCCTCGCGCTCGCCTTCCTCACCCTCTCCGGCCATGTCCAGGTCTGGCACGTCTACCTCGCCGCCTTCGCCGTCGGTCTCGCCACCGTCGTCGACAACCCGGCACGCCAGTCCTTCGTCTCCGAGATGGTCGGCCCCGGCCAGCTGCAGAACGCGGTCAGCCTGAACTCCGCCAACTTCCAGTCCGCGCGCCTGGTCGGCCCCGCCGTCGCCGGCCTGCTGATCACCGGCGTCGGCACCGGCTGGGCCTTCCTCCTGAACGGCCTGTCGTTCGTGGCCCCCATCGCGGGCCTGCTGCTGATGCGCGCCCGCGAACTGCACGTCGTCGAGCGGGCACCGCGCGCCAAGGGCCAGCTCCGCGAAGGCCTCCAGTACGTCGCCGGGCGCCCCGAACTGATCTGGCCGATCGTCCTCGTCGGCTTCATCGGCACCTTCGGCTTCAACTTCCCCGTCTGGCTGTCGGCGTACGCGGACGACACCTTCCACGCGGGCGCCGGGGCCTACAGCCTCTTCAACACCCTGATGGCGGTCGGCTCGCTGGCCGGCGCGCTGCTCGCCGCCCGGCGCGGCACGGCCCGGCTGCGCGTGCTGATCGCGGCGGCGATGGCCTTCGGCGCGCTCGAGGTGGTGGCGGCGACGGCACCCTCGCTCTGGCTGTTCTCGCTCCTGATGGTGCCGATCGGCATCTTCGGCCTGACGGTGAACGTCACCGCGAACACCTCGGTCCAGATGGCCACCGACCCGGCCATGCGCGGCCGCGTCATGGCGCTGTTCATGATGGTCTTCATGGGCGGCTCGCCCCTGGGCGCGCCGCTGGTCGGCTGGGTCACCGACGCCTACGGTCCCCGGGTGGGCTTCGCGCTCGGCGGACTGGTCTCGATGACCGCGGCGACGGCGATCGGCCTGGTCCTGGCCCGCCTCGGCGGTCTGCGGGTCTCCCTCGGCTGGCACCACGGCCACCCCCGGGTCCGCTTCGTCCCCCGCGAGCGGAGCGAGGAGCAGCTGGCCACCGCGGTGTGAGAGACGCCCTGGAGGCGGTCGGTCCGCTCGCGCGGCCGGCCGCCTCCCGCGTACCCGGCCGGCCGGGCCGCCGGCCGCCTCGCCCGCTCCCGTGTGCTGATCGCCGTTCCCTGGAAGGCTGGCCGCATGAGACTCTTCGCGGCGGTACTTCCCCCGGCCGATGCGGTGCGTGAACTCGCCCCGGAAGTGGACGCGTTGCGGCGGATGGCGGGCGCGGACGCGCTGCGCTGGACGGGCCGCCCCGGCTGGCACTTCACCCTCGCGTTCTACGGAGAGGTGGCCGAGGACACCGCCGAGGACCTCACGGAGCGCCTGACCCGGGCCGCCCGTCGCACCGGCCCGTTCCCGCTGTCCCTGCGCGGCGGCGGGCACTTCGGCGGGCGCGCCCTGTGGGTGGGGGCGGCGGGGGACACGGACACCATGCGGCTGCTGGCCGGCCGGGCGGAGGCGGCGGGCCGCAAGGCGGGCGTCGAGATGGAGGAGCACCGCCGCTACCGGCCCCACCTGACGGTGGCCCGCAGCCGCGACTCCGCCGACTTCAAGCCGTACGTCGCCGCCCTGGACACCTTTGCCGGGCGGCCCTGGACGGTGGGTGAGTTGTGTCTCGTCCGCAGCAACCTGCCGACGTCGGGGATCCCCGGTGAGCAGCCACGTTACGAGACCCTGGTGAGCATGCCGCTGGGGGCGGGCGACGGGACCGGCCGGGCAGCCGGTTAACCTCGGTGGCGTGAACCCGAAGACCCGTAACCGGATCATGGCCGGTGTGCTCGTGCTGATGTTCGTCGTCGTGGCCCTGGCGGCGGCGGTCGGCTAGCGACCGCCACCGCCGGTGGCCGGACGCGTCGCCCTGCTACCAGGCGAACGCCTCGGGGGACGGCCCCGGCCCCGGGAAGATCTCGTCGAGACCCTCCAGGACCTCCTCCGACAGCTCCAGCTCCACGGCGCGCAGCGCCGACTCCAGCTGCTCCGCCGTGCGCGGGCCCACGATGGGGCCGGTGACACCGGGACGGGTCAGCAGCCAGGCCAGCGCGGCCTCTCCGGGCTCCAGACCGTGCTTCTCGAGCAGGTCCTCGTACGCCTGGATCTGTGTGCGTACGGCCGTGTTGGCGAGGGCGTCGGCGGACCGGCCGCTCGCCCGGCGGCCGCCCTCGACCTCCTTCTTGATCACGCCGCCCAGCAGTCCGCCGTGCAGCGGCGACCAGGGGATGACACCGAGCCCGTACTCCCGCGCTGCCGGGACGACCTCCATCTCGGCGCGCCGCTCGGCCAGGTTGTAGAGGCACTGCTCACTGACCAGGCCGATGGTGCCGTGGCGGCGGGCGGCGATCTCGTTGGCCTGGGCGATCTTGTAGCCGGGGAAGTTGCTGGACCCCACGTAGAGGATCTTTCCCTGCTGCACCAGGACGTCGACCGCCTGCCAGATCTCCTCGAAGGGAGTGGACCGGTCGACGTGGTGGAACTGGTAGACGTCGATGTAGTCGGTCTGGAGCCGCTTGAGGCTCGCCTCGACCGCCCGCCGGATGTTCAGGGCGGAGAGCTTGTCGTGGTTGGGCCACGCGTCGCCCTCGGCGCCCATGTTCCCGTACACCTTGGTGGCGAGCACCGTCCGGTCGCGACGGTCGCCGCCCTGGGCGAACCAGTTCCCGATGATCGATTCCGTACGGCCCTTGTTCTCACCCCAGCCGTACACGTTCGCCGTGTCGAAGTAGTTGATGCCCGAGTCGAGCGCCGCGTCCATGATGGCGTGGCTGTCGGCCTCGTCGGTCTGCGGTCCGAAGTTCATGGTGCCGAGGACGAGCCGGCTGACCTTGAGCCCCGTGCGTCCGAGCTGTGTGTACTTCATGACTCACCAGCCAACGGGGTGGAGTGCGCTCTAGGCAAGAGCGGAGCGCCCGGCGGCGCGCGGGAACGGACTCCCGGAGGAACGTTCTCCGGGCTCCGGATTTGCATTTGCCTGGAAAATGTGGACCCATATCCCGGCTTTTTCGGTGGGGCGAGAAGTTTTGTGCTCACACCCTCGACGCATTCGTCAAGCGCGAGAACCGCCACACGGGTGCGGCGGATTTACCGGCCCTCGGACGGGTGTTGCGGCTGTTAGGGTGAAGGCTCGTCCCGGGGCCGGGTTGTGCCGTTCAGGCACCTCGCCCCGGATTGCAAGTGCGTGGGCGTTCCGTTTCGGATGATTTCCAGGATTCCGTTCGCCCGGCTTTCCGCTCGGAATGCGAATTGACTTATCGAGTCGCCTTCGCTCTCCGGGGAAATGTTTCCAGCCCACCTTTTGGAGTATTTCCATGTCTGCGTCTGTCGGCAGTACGGCTGCCGTCGCCCCCGCCGGGTCGGGCACCTCCGGAGCCGGGTCCGGCCCCGCCCCGGCGCCCCGGGGACGCCACCTCGGTCTCGCCCTCGTCGTCATCGCCGCAGCCCAGCTGATGGTCGTCCTCGACGCCACGATCACCAACATCGCGCTGCCCGCCATCCAGACCGACCTGGGGGTCTCGGACGCCGATCTGGCCTGGGTCGTGAACGCGTACGCCCTCGCCTTCGGCGGTCTGCTGCTGCTCGGCGGCAAGGCCGGGGACCTGTTCGGACGGCGCCTGATGTTCCAGGCGGGCATCGGCGTCTTCACGCTCGCCTCGCTGCTCGGCGGGCTCGCCCCGAACGAGGGGCTGCTCGTCGCCGCCCGCATCCTCCAGGGCGTCGGGGCCGCGCTGGCCGCGCCCAACGCGCTCGCGCTGATCACCACGACCTTTCCCGGGGGCAGGCCGCGCAACACGGCCATGGGCGTGTACGCGGCGATGGGCGGCCTCGGCGCGACGGTCGGGCTGCTGCTGGGAGGTGTCCTGACGGACGTACTGGACTGGCGGTGGGTGTTCTTCGTCAACATTCCCATCGGACTCGCCGTGCTGGCCGGGACCCGCACCCTCGTCGAGGCGGAGCGGCACCCCGGCCGGCTGGACGTGCCCGGTGCCGTCACCGGCACCGGCGGGCTGATCGCGCTCGTGTACGGGATCACGCGGGGCGGTGAGCACGGATGGACCGACGGGCTCACCCTGGCGTCGTTCGTGGTGGCGGCCGTGCTGCTGGCCGGCTTCCTTCTGCTCCAGGCGCGGACCGCCTCCCCGATGATGCCGCCGCGCCTGCTCAAGGACCGCAGCCGGTCGGGCAGTTACGCCACGATGCTCTTCATCGGCGCGGGCATGTTCGCCACCTTCTACTTCCTGACGCTCTACACGCAGCTGATCCTGGGCTACAGCCCGATCAGGACCGGCTTCGCGTTTCTGCCGTTCAGTTTCGGCATGGCCGTCGCGGCGGGGGTCAGTTCGAAGCTGGTCACCCATGTCGCTCCGCGGCTGATCGCCGGGCCGGGGCTGCTGGTCGCGGCCGCCGGCATGTGCTGGTTCGCGACGCTCGCCCCGGACTCCTCGTACGCCGGGCATCTGATGCCCGCCATGTTCGTCACCGCGCTCGGCCTCGGCATGAGCTTCGTGCCGATGACCCTCGGCGCGGTGAGCGGTGTCTCGCACGAGGACACCGGGATCGCCTCCGCGCTGCTCAACACCGCCCAGCAGATCGGCGGCGCGCTCGGTCTGGCTTTCCTGTCGACGGTGTCCACGTCGGCGGCCGACGACCGGCTGCCCGGTGCCGCCGGGGCGCTCTACCGGGGTCTCGCCGCCCACGACTCCGCCCTGGTCGCCCAGGCCGGTGACGCCCTGACCCACGGCTACACGACGGCCTTCGCCGCGGCCGCCGTCCTGTTCCTGGCGGGCCTCGTCGTCACCGGCGTCGCGATCACCGCGGGCAGGCAGCACCAGGGCGAGGGAGCGGCCCCGGTCCACATGGGCTGAGGCCTGGCCACCGGGGCCGGCGGCGTGCGCGGGGCGACCGAACTTCCCTTCGGGGAAATCCAGTTGCTCCGCGCCCGGCGATCCGCTTGGCTCGTCGCCCGTGACCCGACCCGCCGCGCTCGACGCGCTCGTCCGCCCGGACCGCTACCCCCGCTCCTCCGCCTACGACCCCGGCTGGCTGCTCGGTCTCGACATGGGGCCGAACCCGCTGTGGCTGCTGGAGGACCTGGCGCGCGATCTGGACCTCCGGCCGGGCATGCGCGTGCTCGACCTGGGATCGGGGAAGGGGGCGACCTCGGTGTTCCTCGCGCGGGAGTACGGGGTGCGGGTGGTCGCGGCCGACTGGTGGGTCGCGCCGGAGGAGGTCGAACCGGTCCTCGCGGCGGCGGGTGTCGCCGGGGAGGTGACGGCCGTCCGCGCCGAGGCCCATCAACTGCCCTTCGACGAGGAGAGTTTCGACGCGATCGTGAGCGTCGACGCGTTCGAGTACTTCGGCACCGCGGACAGCTATCTGCCGTACCTGGTGAAGTTCCTGCGGCCCGGCGGTCAACTGGGCGTGGCCACGCCCGCGTTGACGCGGGAGATCAGGGAACTCGGTTCGATCCCGGCGCACATCAAGGACGTGGTCGGCTGGGAGGCCATGGCATGGCACACGCCCGACTGGTGGCGGTTCCAGTGGGAGATCACCGAACTCGTGACGGTGACGTCGGCGCGCCTCCAGGAGGACGCCTGGCGCGACTGGCTGCTGTGGACCCGTGCCTGCGCCGAGCACCGGCCGGACGGCCGCGCCGCCCAGCAGCCGGTCATCGACATGCTCACCGCCGACGCGGGAGCCTTCCTGTCCTTCGCCCTGCTGACCGCCCGCAGGCCGGTCGGTCCCTGAGCCCGGACGGCTGCGCGCACGGTGACCGGGAGGCGCCCGGAACCGGTCAGGCGGTCACGGCGGTATAGGGCTCGCCCAGGTCCCAGGCCTGGTACATCGCCTCCGCGAAACCTTCCGCGATCTTGTGCTCGCCGCTCGCGTTCGGGTGGGTGCCGTCGTACGTGTCGAAGGTGATGTCGTACGAGAGGGGCGGGGACGCGAGGAGCAGCGGCGAGCGCGGTTCGTCGAGGTCGGCGACCGTCTTGGCGAGCAGCTCGTTGAAGGAGGCGACCTCGGCGGCGAAGGGGGCGTCGGACTCGGCGCGGACGTTCGGTATCACCGGGAGCAGGACCATGCGGACGCGCGGGTTCGCGGCGCGGGCCTCCTCGACGAAGGTGCGGGCGTTCGCGGCGGTCTGGACGGCGTTCGTGTAGAAGCCGAGGTCGATGAGGCCGAGGGAGACCAGCAGGACGTCGGCGCGCTGCGCGCGGACCGTCTCGCGGATCAGCGGCGCCATGTGCAGCCAGCCCTCGCCCCAGCCGGCCAGGTGGGCGCGGGGGAACTCCGGGTCCGCGTACTCGTGCGAGTCGGGGGAGTTCGTCGCCTTGTCGTAGAGCGTCTCGCGCGGGCCGACGATCTTGAACGGGCCCCCGTACGTCGCGCGCAGGTGCTGCCACATTCGGTAACGCCATGTGTGTTCGCCCGCGCTACCGATCGTCATGGAGTCGCCGACGGGCATGAACCTGAGCATCCGCTCATCATGGACGATCGGTCCGGGTGCCATGCGCCGTCACGGTGTGAGGCTGGACACGCCGTCGTGGGCCCGGGTGGGGCCGGATCGGGCCGGGTGGGGCCGGGTGGGTGCGCCGGGGCCGGTCGGCGTGGCGTGCGGAGGACGGGGCCGACGTGAACGGGCCGGTGGGATGGCAGGCTTGGGCCATGCGCCGATCGCCCTCGTTCCTCTCCGGAGCCGCCGCCGGAGCCGTTGCCGGAGCCGCCCTTGTCCTCGCCCTGGCGGCGCCCGCCCTCGCCGACGACGGGGACGGGGGATTCACCGTCAAGGACCCCCGGATCACCGAGTCCAGCGGTCTCGCCGCCTCGCGCGCCCACCCCGGCATCTACTGGACCCACAACGACAGCGACGACGGGGCCTACCTGTACGCCGTCGACAGCGGGACCGGCCGGACCGTCGCGACGATCACCATGAGCGGGGTCGGCGCGCCCCGGGACGTCGAGGCGATCTCCCTCGGACCCGACGGCGATCTCTATGTCGGCGACATCGGCGACAACCTCGGCGGCACCTGGAACCACGTGTGGATCTACAAGCTGCCCGAGCCCAAGGTGCTCAAGGACCAGACGATCCGTGCCACCCAGTACGTCGTGAAGTACTCCGACGGCCCCCGCAACGCGGAGGCGCTGATGGTGCACCCCAAGACGGGGCGCGTCTACATCGCCGACAAGAACGAGGACGGCGGCCACCTCTACGAGGGGCCCGCCGAGCTCTCCGCCTCCGCCACCAACGTCTTCAAGCCCGTCGCCACCATCGACCTGTGGGTCACCGACGGCGCCTTCTCTCCCGACGGCCGGCAGCTCGCCGTACGCGGCTACTTCGGCGGCATCGCCTACGACTGGAACGGCGGCCGGATCAAGAAGACGGGCCGCCTGAACGTCCCCCTCCAGGGCCAGGGCGAGTCCGTCACCTACACCACCGACGGATCGAAGCTCATGTACGGCAGCGAGGGCGCGGACAGCGCCGTGGAGCCGGAGAGCGCGCCCGGGGCCGGCGGCTCGGACTCCAAGTCGCCCTCCAAGGACGGCGGTTCCGGAGCCGAGGGCGGAAGCGGCGACACCATGAGCGGTGGGGTGAAGATCGGCGCCATCGCGGTCGCCGCCCTCTTCGCCGTGGTCTTCGGGTTCAAGAGGCTGCTGCGCCGCGACTGAGGGACGTCCGCCCGGCCGCTCCTCGACGGAAAAGGGGCGCCCGGCACGTTCACGCGCCGGACGCCCCTGATCTCGTAGGAACGGTTACAGCTTCTCGATCACGTAGTCGATGCAGCGGGTCAGCGCCTCGACGTCCGCCGGGTCGATCGCCGGGAACATGGCGACGCGCAGCTGGTTGCGGCCGAGCTTGCGGTAGGGCTCGGTGTCGACGATGCCGTTGGCGCGCAGGGCCTTGGCGACGGCGGCGGCGTCGATCTCGTCGGCGAAGTCGATGGTGCCGATGACCTGCGAGCGCTTGGCCGCGTCCGTCACGAACGGGGTGGCGTACTTGCTGTCCTCGGCCCAGCGGTAGAGGCGGCTCGAGGAGTCCTTCGTCCGGGCCGCCGACCAGGCGAGGCCGCCCTGGCCGTTGATCCACTCCAGCTGCTCGTTGAGCAGGAAGAGGGTGGCGAGGGCCGGGGTGTTGTACGTCTGGTTCTTGCGGGAGTTGTCGATCGCCGTGGGCAGCGAGAAGAACTCCGGGATGTGGCGGCCGGAGGCGTGGATACGCTCGGCGCGCTCGATCGCGGCCGGGGAGAACACGGCGATCCACAGGCCGCCGTCGGAGGCGAAGGACTTCTGCGGGGCGAAGTAGTAGACGTCGGTCTCGGCGATGTCGACGGGCAGGCCGCCCGCGCCGGAGGTGGCGTCCACCAGGACGAGGGAGCCCTCGTCGGCGCCCTGCACCCGCTTGATCGGGGCGGCGACACCGGTCGAGGTCTCGTTGTGGGTGAAGGCGTAGGCGTCGACGCCCGCCTCGGCGACCGGCTCGGGGTGCGTGCCCGGGTCGGAGGAGACCACGGTCGGCTCGGCGAGCCACGGGGCGAGCTTGGCCGCCTTCGCGAACTTGGAGGAGAACTCGCCGAACGTGAGGTGCTGCGACTTGTTCTCGATCAGGCCGTGCGTCGCGACGTCCCAGAACGCGGTGGAGCCGCCGTTGCCGAGGACCACCTCGTACCCGTCGGGCAGGGAGAACAGCTCGCGCACGCCCTCGCGCACCTTGCCGACCAGGTTCTTGACCGGGGCCTGGCGGTGGGACGTGCCGAGCAGAGAGCTACCGGTCGCGGCCAGCGCGTCCAGAGCCTCCGTCCGCACCTTGGAGGGGCCAGCGCCGAATCGTCCGTCGGCGGGCTTGATGTCAGCGGGGATCTGGATATCAGCCACGCCGGGAGCCTAGCCGTTCCGGGAAACCTCGTCGAAACGTCGTCCGGCGGCTGAGACGGGGCGGGTTGACGGCCGCCGCCGGAGGGGCCGTGACGGGCCCCTCCGGCGGCGCGGCTCATTCGGCGATCAGCCGCACCGGCAGTTCGAACAGGTCGTTCTGGGTCACCACCGGCTTGTTGCGGAGCTCCGCCACCGGGACGGCCAGGTCCAGGGACGGGAAGCGCTCGTACAGGGCGGGGAGGGCGACGCCGGCCTCCAGGCGGGACAGGGCCGCGCCGGGGCAGACGTGGGGTCCGTGGCCGAAGGAGATGTGCCGGTTCTTGCTGGTGCGGCTGACGTCGAAGTCGCCCGCCGTCGGACCGTGGGCGTTCTCGTCGCGGCCGATCGCGCCGTACGACACGATCAGCGCGTCGCCCGCCGGGATCACCTTGTCGCCGACCGGGACGTCCTCCGTCGCGAAGCGGATGAGGACGTGCGAGGTCGGCGTGGCGTAGCGCAGGGTCTCCTCGACGACCGCGGACCAGTCGGCCTCGCCGGCGAGGACGAGGGCGCGCTGGTCGGGGTGGGCGGAGAGGTTGACCACCGCGTTGACGATCAGGGAGATCGTCGTCTCGTGGCCCGCCGCGACCATCAGCTGGAGGGTGGAGACGATCTCGGCGTCGGTGAGGTGGTCGCCGTCCTCGGAGGCCAGGATCAGCGCGCTGGTCAGGTCGTCGCCCGGCTCGGCGCGCTTGGCCGCCACCGTCTCCGCCATGATCCCGGCCAGCTCGGTGAGGGTCGCGATGACCTCCGCGGGCGGGGTCTGCGTCGAGAAGAACTTCTCGAAGAGCTCCTTCAGACGCGGCAGCCGGGACTCCTCGATGCCCATGAGGTCGGCGATGACGTACATGGGCAGGGGGTAGGCGAAGTCGGCCTTCAGGTCGACGACCTCGCCCGTGAGGTTGTCGAGCAGACTCTCCGTCAGCTTCGAGATCCGCTCCCGCATCTGCTCCACCCGTCGCGGCGTCAGCGCCTGTGCCACCAGGGTGCGCATCCGCCGGTGGTCCGCGCCGTCCACCGTGAGCATGGAGCGGCCGGGGTTGGCGAGCCCGATCAGCGGCCAGTCGGGGGCGATCTCGCCACGCTGCCAGGCGCCCCAGACGTTGATGTCCTTCACCAGACGGGGGTCCGTGAGCAGGGCGCGCGCCTCGGCGTGGTGGGTGACCGCCCACACCGGCACACCGCCGGGCAGTTCGACGGCGGCGAGCGGCCCCGCTGCGCGCAGCGCGGCGCTCTCGCCGTCGAGGTCGGTGACGAAGGGGTCCAGGACTATGCGGGTCTCTTCGGTACCGGTGGTCATGCGGGGGTGCCTCCAGGGGCTGAAGTGGGAGTAATGCGTCTTCCCGGGGCAGGGGAGAGCCCCGGACCCCGGCCGGACAGCGTGCCGGCCGGGCGCAACGGCGTCTCAGAGGACAGGTACGGGCGTGAACCGCACGGGCAGTTCGGTCAGGCCCCGCAGCCAGGGGGAGGGGCGCCGGGCCAGTGACTCGGCGGGCACGGCCAGGTCGATGTCCGGCAGCCGGTCCAGGACGACCTCGATCCCGGTGCGCGCGATGACCTCGGCGACCTCCTGTGCCGGGAACGGGCAGCGGTGCTCTCCGTGACCGAAGGAGAAGTGGGCGTTGTTGCCGCCGGTGAGGGCGGAACTGTCGGTGCGGACCTGGGGGTCGGAGTTGGCGCCCTGCAGGCCGAGCAGCAGCAGATCGCCGGCGCGGACCCGGCGGCCGCCGAGCTGGGTGTCGCGGGAGGCCCAGCGCCCGGCCACGTTCTGGGTGGGGGTGTCCTCCCACAGCACCTCGTTCATGGCCTCGGGGACGCTGTGCCGGCCGCCGAACAGCGAGGCCGCGAACCGGTCGTCGGTGAGCATCAGACGCAGCGAGTTGCCGATCCAGTCGGCGGTCGGCTGGTGACCGGCGGCCATCATGACCATCAGGTCCTGGGCGATCTCCTCGTCGCTGAAGCCCGAGGCGTCCGCGAGCATCCGGGAGACGACGTCGTTCGCCGGTGTCTCCTTGCGGTCGGCGAGCAACTGCGCCATGGAGGCGGCGAGATGCTGCTGTCCGGCCAGCGCGCCCTCGCGCCCGTTGATCATGTCGTTCAGGGCGGTCACCAGGCCCGGACCCTGCTCGTCCGCGAAGCCGTAGAGCGTGGCGAGGACCCGTACGGGGAGCAGTGCCGCGTAGTCGCCGATGATGTCCGTCTCACCCTTGGCGCAGACCGCGTCGATCAGCTCGTCGGCGAACTTCTCGGCCTGGGAGCGCAGTTCGGAGGGGTCCACGGCTTCGAGGGCGTTGCTGATCATCGCGGCGCGCTCGCGGTGGCGCTCGCCGACGGTGTACAGGATGGAGGGCTGCTTGCGGCCGATCATCGGCAGCAGCGGCCAGTCGTCGGGGATGCGGTCCCACTGGCTCCACAGGTCCGAGTCCCGGCTGAACAGCTGAGGATCGCCGGTGACCTGGTGCAGCTCGCGGTAGCCCAGCACCAGCCAGGCCGGAATGTCGCCGTCGAGGACGACCGGTACGACGGAACCGTGCTCGCGCCGCATCTCCCGGTACAGCTCGGCGGGTTCGGTCTGGAACCGTGGCCCGCTCAGGGGTACGGGCGCGGGTGCGGGTGTGGGGGTCACAGCGCCAACTCCGGGGATTGAAGGGCGCCTTCCTCGGCCGGGGCGCCGGGACGGACGTAGAGGGACTGGATGTGCTCCACCAGCGTGATCAGCACCCGCTTGCTGGACTCCCGGGAGCGGGCGTCGCAGTCGATCAGCGGCACGTGCGGGTCGAGGTCGAGGGCCTCGCGGATCTGCGCCGGGGTGTGCGGGGGGCCGCCGAAGTCGTTGCAGGCCACGATGAACGGCGTGCCGTGGTGCTCCAGCCGGTCGATGGCGTACCAGGAGTCGTCGATACGGCGTGTGTCGACCAGGACGATCGCTCCGAGCGTGCCGGAGAACAGCCGGTCCCACAGGAACCAGAACCGTTCCTGACCGGGCGCGCCGAACAGGTACAGGACGTTGTGGGCGTCCAGCGTGATGCGCCCGAAGTCGAAGGCGACGGTGGTCGCGGTCTTGCCGCGCACCTCGCTGATGTCGTCGACGGCCGCGCCGGCCTGCGTCATGGTCTCCTCGGTGTTGAGGGGACGTATCTCGCTGACCGAGCGGACCAGGGTCGTCTTGCCGACGCCGAAGCCGCCCACGATCACGATCTTGAGGCCGTTGTCGGCCGACGCCGACAGGGGCGCACGGGCGTCAGAGGTTACGGAGTCCAACGAGCACCTGCTCCAGAATGTCGGGATCGGGAAGACCTGAAGGAACAGTGGTGTGCGGGTGACGGGCGCTGACGCGGCCCGCGGAGAGCAGGTCGGAGAGCAGGATGCGGGTGATCGACACCGGCAGGTTCAGCTCCGCCGCGATCTCCACGACCGCCGTCGGCCGCTCGCACATCCGCAGGATCGCGGCGTGCTCGGACTGCATGCCCACCACCGGATCGCACTCGGCGACCACCAGTGTCACCAGGTCGAAGGGGGTGTCGGGCCCGGACCGGCTACGTCCTCCGGTGAGGGTGTACAGCCGGTCGGGCGCGTCGTCCCTGCCGGGACGGCTCATGACGTCCGCGGCGGCGCGCTGAGGTACTCGCCGAGCTGTTCCACGAGTTCGCTCATGTTGTGCCCGACGAGTCCGGCGTCGGCGTCCTCGGCGGTGACGACGGCGAGGTGCGCGCCGTCGCCGGCCTCCACGATGAACAGCACCCCTCCGTAGAACTCGGCCATCGCCGAGCGCACGCCCCCGCTGCCGTCGCCGAACTCCACGGACGCGCCGTGGGACAGCGACTGGATGCCGGCGGCGATCGCGGCGAGCTGGTCGGCCTGGTCGACCGACAGCTCCGGAGTGCGGCACAGCTTCAGGCCGTCGCGGGAGAGCACGAGCGCGTGCCGTGCGCCCGGGGTGCGCTCAAGGAGGCCCTCGATGAGCCAGGTGAGCTTCTCGTCGGCGGTGATGGTGCCGGTCATGGGGTGGTGTCGCCTTCCGGGAACGAATGCTGGGTGGGGGTGGTGGAAGTGGCGGGGGCGGCGTCCCGTACGGCGGCTTCGTCGCGGGGGTCGTCCGTGCCGCGCTCGTCGTCGGCGGCGCGTCCGGGCCGCGGGTCCGGACCGGGCTCCTCGGCCCGCACCCGGTTCCCGGCCGGTGCGGGACCTTCGGCCCGTGCGGCTTCGGGGGCGCCCGGTGCCGTGCCGCGTACCGCCTGGCGGAAGCTGCCGAAGCGGGCGGCCGACCGGGTCTTGGGGTCTTCGCCGGTACGCGGTTCGGGGGCGGCCGGGGGTGTCGCGTGCGAGCGGCTGCGCTCGGCGTGGGCGAGGGTGCGTCCGCGACGGCGCTTGGGCAGGCCGCCGGTGGCCGCGGGGCCCTGCTCGTGCCGGGGCGAGTCGTGGGTCGGGACGGGGTCCGGGTCGAGGTCGTCGCCCGCGCGGGCGGCGGCGTACGACACGGGGGTCGCCGGGGATTCCCGGGGCGGCCGGGTCTCCTGCGCGCCCTGCGGCCGCTCGGGCTCCGGCGATCCCTGGTCGGTCCGGGACCGTGGCGCGGAGCTGTGGCCGTCGACGGCCGTCGGGGCCGGCAGGGCGGGCTCCTCCGGGACCGGGGCCGTGCCGAGCGGGAGGTTCGGCAGGGTGAGGAGGTCCTGCGGGATCAGGACGAGGACGCCGGTGCCGCCGCGGGCGGAGGGCCGGAAGGAGACCTTCAGGCCGTACTTGCGGGCCAGTCGGCCGACCACCGAGAGACCGAGACGGGTGCCGGTGAGGCCGCCGAGCCCGGACCGGGGCCCGACGATGCCGGTGACGGCGCGTTCGGCGCGGCGCAGCTGGACTTCGCCCATCACCAGGCCGCTGTCCTCGACGGAGACGATGACGCCCGCCGGGACCTCCTCGACGTACACGTGGACTTCGGCGGTCGGGGGCGAGAAGTTGGCTGCGTTGTCGAGGAGTTCGGCGAGTGCGTGCATCACGCCCTCGGCGGCGTGTCCGGCGACGGCGGCCTCGCTGGCGGAGTGGACGCGCACGCGCTGGTAGCCGCCGATGCGGCCCATGGCGCCGCGCAGGATCGACTCCATGACGATCGGGCGGGCCCAGCGGCGTCCCGAGCGCGCGCCCGTCAGGACGGCGACGGAGTCGGCGAGGCGGCCCGCCTGGGCGGTGCGGTGGTCGAGGTGGAGGAGGTCGGCGAGGACGTCCTCGTCGGAGTGCCTCTCCTCCATGGCCCGCAGGTCGGCGAGCATGCCGGTGGACAGCGCCTGCATGCGTCCGGCCGCGTTGGCGGTCGCCGAGATCGCGGCGGCGCGGTCGCCGACGGCCTGCCGGGCGCGCTCGGAGAGTTCGGCGTTGCGCTCGGTGAGCCGGTCGCGGTCGCCGGTGAGCAGTTCCCGCTCCTCGGCGAACTCCTCGGTGAGGCGGGCGCGTTCGCGTGCGGCGGCCTCGGTCAGGCGGATCCGGTCCTGGGCGGCGGCCTCGGCCGCGCGGGCGCGTTCGCGGGCGGCGTCGTCGAGCAGCCGGGCCCGCTCCTGGTTGAACTCCTCGGTCAGCCGGGCCCGTTCCTGCAGGAGCCGGCCGGCGTCCTGGGTCACGTTGTCGAGGCGACGGCGTACCAGTCGTGTGGTCTGCACGGCGCGGGCGGCCACGATCACGGCCACGCACAGCAGTACCGCGGCGGTGCCCGTTCCCCAGGCGAGGGGGACGCGCGCCGGTTCGGGGGCCAGCAGGACGGCGGCCACCACCGCGATCGCGGCCGGGACGGCGGCGGTCAGCGCGGCGGGTGCGGTGGCGCGCAGGGCGGGTCGTTCGCCGGAGGGCAGGGGCGGGGTCATCAATCGGTCCTCGGTCGTGTTCCTGGGGGGAGAACGTGTCCTCGGTCGTGTCCTCGGTCGGTCCTGGGCGAGAAGCGACACCTGGTGCTCAACTCGCGGTCACTATATGGGAGTTCGTGATCGGATTGGGAAGGTTCGGGAAGCGGTTTCATGATCGCCCCCGCATATCGGGGCCTTTCGGGTGCGCGGCCGGGCGGCCGGTACCCGTGCCCGGCGGCATCCTGGAGACATGACGGATCTGGGTGGACGGCCGGACGGACTGCCGGAGGGGCGACCCGGGGGGAGGCCTCCGGGACGGACCCGGGGACGGACCGGTGGACGGCTCGGCGGACCACCCGGGCTCGATCCGGACGGGCTTCCCGAGGGGGCACCGAAAGGGCTCCCGGAGAAACTGCGGTCCGAGCTGGTGAAGGCCGTGCGCGGCGAGGTCTCCTTCGACGCCACGGCACGGGCGCTGACCACCATGGACGCCTCCAACTACCGGCGCGTACCGCTCGGCGTCGTGGCCCCGCGCGACGCCGACGACGTGACCGCGGCCCTCGCCGTGTGCCGCGCCCACGGGGTGCCCGTCGTGCCGCGCGGCGGCGGCACCTCGATCGCCGGACAGGCCACGGGCACCGGAGTCGTCCTGGACTTCACCCGCCACATGAACCGGATCGTCGCGCTCGACCCGGACGCCCGTACGGCCGTCGTCCAGCCCGGTGCCGTCCTCGACCGCCTCCAGGAAGCCGCCGCCCCGCACGGCCTGCGCTTCGGCCCCGACCCCTCCACCCACAGCCGCTGCACCCTCGGCGGAATGATCGGCAACAACTCCTGCGGCTCCCACTCGGTCGCCTGGGGCACCACGGCGGACAACGTGCGGGAACTGTCGGTCGTCGGCGCGCGCGGGCGGTCGTTCCGCCTCGGCCGGGACGGGCAGGGCGCCCCGGACGGCCTCCAGGCCCTGGTCGAGAGCGAGTTGGCGCTGCTGAGGACCGGCTTCCCGGACCTCCCGCGACGGATCTCCGGGTACGCCCTCGACGCGCTCCTGCCCGAGCGGGGCGCGGACGTGGCCCGCGCCTTCTGCGGCTCCGAGGGCACCTGGGGCGTTCTCACCGAAGCGGTCGTACGACTGGTCGAGGCCCCCCGCGCGCGGGCCCTGGCCGTCCTCGCCTACCCCGACGAGAGCGCGGCGGCCGACGCCGCCGCCGGTCTGCTGCCGCACCGGCCGCTGACCGTGGAGGGGATGGCCGCCGATCTCGTACGCGCCGACGCGGGACTGCCGCGCGGCGGGGCCTGGCTGTTCGTGGAGACGGGCGGCGGGTCACCGGCGGAGGCACGCGCGCGTGCGGACGCGATCGTGCGGGCGGCGGACGTACGGGACTCCCTGGTGGTCACCGATCCGGCGGGGCAGCGGGCGCTGTGGCGGCTGCGGGAGGACGCGAGCGGCACGGCGACCCGGATGCCGGACCCCGGGAACGGCTCCCCGCCCGGCCGGGGCCGCGGCCCCGGCGGCGAGGCATGGCCCGGCTGGGAGGACTGCGCCGTGCCGCCCGCCCGGCTGGGCGCCTATCTCCGGGACTTCCGGCGACTGCTCGCGGAGCACGGGCTGCGCGGCACGCCGTACGGGCACTTCGGCGACGGCTGCATCCACGTCCGGATCGACTTCGACCTGATCTCCACGGCGGGCGTCGCCCGCTTCCGCCGCTTCTCGGAGGAGGTCGCCCGCCTCGTCGTCTCCCACGGCGGCTCCCTGTCCGGCGAGCACGGGGACGGGCAGGCCCGCGCGGAACTGCTGCCGGAGATGTACGGCGCCGAGATGGTCGGCCTCTTCGAACGGGCGAAGGACCTCTGGGACCCGGACGGCCTGCTCAACCCCGGCATGCTCGTCCGCCCGCACCGGCTGGACGAGAACCTGCGGTTCGCGGTGCTGCCGCACCGCCCGGTGGACGTGGAGTTCGGCTACCCGGCGGACGGCGGCGACTTCTCGGCGGCGGTGCGCCGCTGCGTGGGCGTCGCCAAGTGCCGTACGGCCTCCGTGCCGGGCGGCGCGGAGGTCATGTGTCCCTCCTTCCGCGCGACCGGCGAGGAGGCGCACTCCACGCGCGGGCGGGCCCGGCTGCTGCACGAGATGCTGGCCGGCGAGATCGTCACCGGCGGATGGCGTTCGACGGAGGTCCGCGACGCGCTGGACCTGTGCCTGTCGTGCAAGGGATGCCGGTCCGACTGCCCGGTCGGCGTCGACATGGCCACCTACAAGGCGGAGTTCCTCCACCACCACTACGCGGGCCGCCGCCGCCCCGCCGCGCACTACGCCATGGGCCGGCTCCCGGCCTGGCTCGCGGCGGTCACCCGCACCCGCTCGGCACGGCTCGTCAACTCCCTCGCGTCCCTGCGCCCGTTGGCCGCCCTCGCCAAGCGCCTGGGCGGGATCGCGCCCGAACGGGAGATCCCGCGCCTGGCGCCGGAGACGTTCAGCCAGTGGTGGTCGAGACGGTTCCGGGACCGGGTACGGGCGTACGTGCGCCGGGGACGCGAGGGCGGGGCCGGGGCGCGGCGGGACGCGGACGAGCTGTTCCCGGGCTTCGGCGGGAGGACGGTCCTCGTATGGCCGGACACCTTCACCGAACACCTGGCACCCTCCGTCGGACGCGCGGCCGTACGGGTACTGGAGGCCGCGGGACTGACCGTGCTGCTGCCCCCGCGGACGGTGATGCGGCACGGGCCCATCGGCGACGGGGTCACCCGGGGTCCCCTCCGCCTCACCACACTGCTGCCGCGCCGCCGCCGGCGCGTCTGCTGCGGACTGACGTACGTCTCGACCGGCCAGCTCGACCGCGCCCGCACCGTGCTGCGCCGCACCCTCGACCTCATGGAGCCCTACCTCGACCTGGAGGACCTCTCGGTCGTCGTCCTGGAACCGAGCTGCGCCGCCGCGCTGCGCACGGACCTCCCCGAGCTGCTGCACGACGACCCGCGCGCGGCGCGGCTGGCGGCGGCCGTGGTGACCTTCGCGGAGGCACTGGAACGGCACGCGCCGGGCTGGACACCGCCCCGCATCGACCGCCCGGCCGTCGGCCAGACGCACTGCCACCAGCACGCGGTCCTCGGCGACGCCGCCGAACGGCGCCTGCGCGACGCGGCCGGCCTGACCGGCACTCTCGCCGGGGGCTGCTGCGGTCTCGCGGGCAACTTCGGCTTCGAGAAGGGCCATGAGGAGGTGTCGAAGGCCTGCGCCGAGGAACAGCTGCTCCCGGCCGTCCGGGCGGCCGACGACACCGCGGTGATCCTCGCCGACGGCTACTCCTGCCGCACCCAGCTGGCCCACCTGACCGACCGGCGCGGCCGCCACCTGGCGGAGGTGCTGGCGGAAGCCCTGGAGAACGGTTCGCGGGGCGACGAGCCGGCGGGATCCGCGTAAGTACGCTGGCGATTCCACCGACCCGAGGACTTCGAGGAGCCGTGCGCATGAGCCTCCGCCTGCAGGCGATCACCCGTGACGAACATCTGGCGTTCGTCCGCTCGCGGCCCTCGGCCAGCCATATGCAGGTGCCGTCCTGGGGCGACGTGAAGCCCGACTGGCGCGCGGAGAGCCTCGGCTGGTTCGACGAGGACGGACGGCTCCAGGGGGCCGGCCTCGTGCTGCTGCGGCCCCTGCCGAAGGTCAAGCGGTACCTCGCGTATCTGCCCGAGGGCCCGGTCATCGACTGGCACGCCCCGGACCTTGCCGAACGCTGGCTCCGGCCGATGCTGGCGCATCTCAAGTCACGCGGCGCGTTCAGCGTGAAGATGGGCCCGCCCGTGGTCGCGCGCCGCTGGAGCGCCGACGCGGTCAAGACGGCCATCGCCGATCCGGCCGCCCGGCGGCTGGGCGAGGTGACGGCGACCTCGCGGGAGCCGGGGGCCGCCGAGATCGCCGAGCGGCTGCGGGGCATGGGCTGGCAGCGGACCGAGCCGGGCGGCGAGGACGGTTTCGCGGCGGGGCAGCCCCGCTACGTCTTCCAGGTCCCCTTCGCCGGACGGTCCCTGGAGGAGATCCACAAAGGCCTCAACCAGCAGTGGCGGCGCAACATCAAGAAGGCCGACAAGGCCGGGGTCCAGGTGGTCCGGGGCGGCTACGACGACCTGCCCGCCTTCTACGAGCTGTACGCGGAGACGGCGGAGCGCGACCGTTTCATCCCGCGCCCGCTCGGCTACTTCCAGCGGATGTGGACCGCGCTGACGGCCGAGGACCCCGACCGCATGCGGCTCTATCTCGCCCAGCACGAGGGTGACGTCCTCGCCGCGGCCACCATGCTGACCGTCGGCACCCACGTCTGGTACTCCTACGGCGCCTCCACCGGCCGCAAGCGTGAGGTCCAGCCCAACAACGCCATCCAGTGGCGCATGATGACCGACGCCCACGCGCTCGGCGCCGCCGTCTACGACTTCCGCGGCATCACCGACACCCTGGACGAGACCGACCACCTCGTCGGCCTCCTCCGCTTCAAGGCGGGCGCGGGCGGCGAGGCGGCGGAGTACCTCGGAGAGTGGGACTTCCCCATCAACCGGCTCCTGCACAAGGCCCTCGACCTGTACATGACCCGCCGCTGACCACCGGGCCGGGGCCGGGGTGCGGCCCCCGGTCCCGCTATCCGTCCAGGTTCGTCTCGAGGCCCTTGGCCTTCCCGCGGCCCACCTGGGTGCGCACCGCGCCCATGCTCGCCGCGATGACCAGGGCGATGGCGAGGGACTCGGTGAGGGAGAGGGCCTGGTCCAGGACGAGGAAGCCGGCGGTGGCGGCCACGGCCGGTTCCAGGCTCATCAGGATGGCGAAGGTGGAGGCGGGGAGGCGGCGCAGGGCGAGGAGCTCGAGGGTGTAGGGGAGGACCGAGGAGAGCATGGCCACCGCGGCTCCCAGGGCGACCGTCGTCGGGACGAGGAGCTTCGAGCCCGACTCGACGATCCCGAGCGGCAGGAACACCACCGCCGCGACCACCATGGCCAGGGCGAGGCCGTCGGCCTGGGGGAAGCGTCTGCCCGTCCGCGCGCTGAAGATGATGTACGCCGCCCACATGGCGCCCGCGCCCAGGGCGAAGGCGACACCCGCGGGGTCGAGGCTGCTGAAGCCTCCGCCGCCGCCGAGCAGGAACACGCCGCCGAGGGCGAGGCCCGCCCAGAGCAGGTTCACGGCGCGGCGGGAGGTGAGGACGGAGAGGGCGAGCGGGCCGAGGACTTCGAGCGTGACGGCCGTGCCGAGCGGGATGCGGGCGACCGCCTGGTAGAAGAGGCCGTTCATCGCGGCCATGGTGAAGCCGAAGACGACCACCGTGTTCCAGTCGGCGCGCGAGTGTCCGCGCACCTTCGGGCGGCAGACCAGCAGCAGCACGATCGCGGCCACCACCAGTCGCAGCGTCACCACGCCGAGGGCGCCCACCCTGGGCATCAGGCTCACCGCGAGAGCCCCGCCGAACTGCACGGAGATCCCTCCGGCGAGCACCAGGCCCACGGGCCCGAGGGCGCCACGCCGACCGGAACCGCCCGCCGTGGGCGCACCGGCCGCGGGCGCGGGCGCCAGGGCGGGGGCGGCCGAGGCCGGGGAGGACGGGGCGGCGCTGGGGGTGTTCACGGGACCTTCCAGGGGATCGACGCGTTCGTTCATCATACTGCACCTGCGGGTCCAGAGTAATGGACTCGGTCAGGCGTGTGAACTCGTTATGCAACTGTCTCAAAGAATCGCCCGGGCCGCCCGAGGGGGCGCGCGCCCGCGCCAGGTGTCCGAGTGCGGGTGTCCGGGCCCCGTCCGGCACGCCGCGCGTAGCGTCGCCGGGCGGAACCGCTCGTCGGTAGCTTCCGTGCCGGACCTCGCCCCGGCATCGGCCTGAATTAATGCAAGCATGCTTGCTTGTTTATTCCGGCGCTGCCATGCTCCGTGCCACACACCGTCGTGTCCCGAGGGGAGCGCATCGTGTCCGACGCGTCGTCCGTGGTCTCCGTGATCGACGATCTGCACCGGGAGAGCGAGGAACTCGACCGGCTGGTAGGGGAGTTGGGTGAGGGGCAGTGGGCCCTCGGCACGCCTGCCGAGGGCTGGACCGTCGCCCACCAGATCGCGCATCTCGCCTGGACCGACCGGTCCGCCCTGCTCGCCGTCACCGACGCCGAGGCCTTCGCGAAGGAGGTCGAGAAGGCGCTCGCCTCTCCCGACGGCTTCGTGGACGAGGGCGCGGACGAGGGCGCCGCACAGCCGCCTGCCCGGCTGCTCGCCGGCTGGCGCGAAGGACGGACCGCCCTGGAGACGGCCCTGCGCGCGGCACCCGCCGGAACCCGGTTCCCCTGGTACGGCCCGCCCATGTCGGTCGCCTCCATGGCCACCGGGCGCCTCATGGAGACCTGGGCCCACGGACAGGACGTGGCCGATGCGCTGGGTGTGGTGCGCCCACCCACCGACCGGCTCAAGCATGTGGTTCGAATCGGCGTGCGCGCCCGTGACTTCGCCTTCGCCGTGCACGGCCTCACCGCACCCGCCGACGAGTTCCGCGTGGAACTCGAGGGCCCCTCCGGCGAGATGTGGACCTACGGCCCGGCCGGCGCCCCGCAGCGCGTCACCGGCCCCGCCCTCGACTTCTGCCTGCTGGTGACCCAGCGCGCCCACCGCGCAGACCTCGCCGTGCGGGCGGAGGGCCCCGACGCCGACCGCTGGCTGGACATCGCGCAGGCCTTCGCCGGTCCGCCGGGTGCCGGGCGGGAGCCCAAGGAGGCCGGCCGGTGACCGAGGGAGCCGCGACCCCGGCCCGCCCCCTGCGCATCGGCAACGCCTCCGGCTTCTACGGCGACCGCTTCGACGCGCTGCGCGAGATGCTCACCGGCGGCCCGCTCGACGTCCTGACCGGCGACTACCTCGCCGAACTGACCATGCTCATCCTCGGCCGCGACCGGCTGAAGGACCCCGGGCGCGGCTACGCCAAGACCTTCCTGCGCCAGCTGGAGGAGTGCCTCGGCCTCGCCCACGAGCGCGGCGTACGCCTCGTCACGAACGCGGGCGGCCTGAACCCGGCCGGACTCGCCGACGCCGTGCGGGAGCTGGCCGGCCGGCTCGGCATCCCGGTGCGCGTCGCCCACGTCGAGGGCGACGACCTCACCGGCCGCCCCCGAATTCTCGACTCCGCTCGGCCAGGGGGGACCCCCATCGGCAGCCTCGCCGCGCACGCCTACCTGGGCGGTGCGGGCATCGCCGCCTGTCTGCGCGAGGGCGCGGACATCGTCGTCACCGGGCGCGTCACCGACGCCGCGCTGGTCACCGGGCCCGCCGTCGCCCACTTCGGCTGGGGGCCGGACGACCACGACCGGCTCGCGGGCGCCGTCGTCGCCGGGCACGTCCTGGAGTGCGGCACCCAGGCCACCGGCGGCAACTACGCCTTCTTCACCGACCACGACCCGGCCCGGCTGCGCCACCCCGGCTTCCCGCTCGCCGAACTCCACGAGGACGGGTCGAGCGTCATCACCAAGCACGACGGCACCGGCGGCCTCGTCGACGTCGGCACGGTCACCGCGCAGCTCCTGTACGAGACGCAGGGCGCCCGGTACGCGGGGCCCGACGTCACCGCCCGGCTCGACACGGTCGCGCTCACCCAGGAGGGTCCGGACCGGGTAAGGATCGACGGCGTGCGCGGGGAGGCCCCGCCGCCCACCCTCAAGGTCGGCCTCAACCGGCTCGGCGGCTTCCGCAACGAGGTCGTCTTCGTCCTGACGGGGCTCGACATCGAGCGCAAGGCGGAGCTCGTGCGGGCCCAGCTGGAGGCCGCCTTCGACACCGCCAGGTCCCGCCCGGCGGAGGTCCGCTGGGACCTCTCCCGCACCGACCACCCCGACGCCCCCACCGAGGAGACCGCGAGCGCCCTGCTCCGCCTCGTCGTGCGCGACCAGGACCAGAGGGCGGTCGGACGGGCGCTGAGCGGAGCCGCCGTGGAACTGGCGCTGGCGAGCTACCCCGGATTCCATGTGATGGCGCCACCCGGCCCGGGCTCGCCCTACGGGGTCTTCGAGGACGTGTACGTCCCCCAGGACACCGTGGATCATGCGGCGGTCCTCCACGACGGCCGCCGGGTCGCCGTGCCCCCGGCCCACGACACCCTCGTACTGGAAACCCCCGAAGAGCCGCCCCTGCCCGAGCCGTTGCCCGCGGGGCCGACCCGGCGGGCGCCGCTCGGACGGGTCGCGGGGGCGCGCAGCGGGGACAAGGGCGGGAACGCCAATGTCGGCGTCTGGGCGCGTACGGACGACGCCTGGCGGTGGCTGGCCCATGCCCTGACGACGGACACGTTCCGGAGTCTGCTGCCGGAGACCCGTGATCTGAAGGTCGTCCGTCACGTCCTTCCCAACCTCCGCGCCCTCAACTTCGTGGTCGAGGGGATCCTCGGCGAGGGCGTCGCCTCCCAGGCCCGCTTCGACCCCCAGGCCAAGGCCCTCGGCGAATGGCTCCGCTCCCGTCACCTGGACATCCCGGAGGCCCTGCTATGACCGTGCTTTCCTCCACGCTCGACGTCAAGAGTCCCGAGTACGCGGCCCATCGCGAGGCCATGGTCGGCAAGCTCGCCGATCTGGAGTCCGAGCATGCCAAGGCGCTCGCGGGCGGCGGTGAGAAGTACGTCGCCCGGCACCGCGGACGCGGCAAGCTCCTGGCCCGTGAGCGGATCGAGCTGCTGCTCGACCCGGACACGCCCTTCCTGGAGCTGTCGCCGCTCGCGGCCTGGGGCAGCGACTACGCGGTGGGCGCCTCGCTCGTCACCGGGATCGGCGTCGTCGAGGGCGTCGAGTGCCTGATCACGGCGAACGACCCGACGGTGCGCGGCGGCGCGAGCAACCCGTGGAGCCTGAAGAAGGCGCTGCGGGCGAACGACATCGCGCTCGCGAACCGGCTGCCCTGCATCAGCCTGGTCGAGTCGGGCGGCGCGGATCTGCCGTCGCAGAAGGAGATCTTCATCCCCGGGGGTGCGATCTTCCGTGACATCACCCGGCTGTCGGCGGCGGGCATCCCCACGGTGGCCGTGGTCTTCGGGAACTCGACGGCCGGGGGCGCGTACGTCCCCGGGATGTCCGATCACGTGATCATGGTCAAGGAACGGGCGAAGGTCTTTCTCGGCGGGCCGCCGCTGGTGAAGATGGCCACGGGCGAGGAGAGCGACGACGAGTCGCTGGGCGGCGCCGAGATGCACGCGCGTGTGTCGGGTCTCGCGGACCACTTCGCCGTCGACGAGCGGGACGCGCTCCGGCAGGCCCGGCGGGTGGTCGCCCGTCTCAACCACCGCAAGGCGTACGGCGATCCCGCTCCGGCGGAGCCCCCGAAGTACGACGAGGACGAACTCCTGGGGATCGTCCCGGGCGATCTCAAGCATCCGTTCGATCCGCGTGAGGTCATCGCCCGGATCGTCGACGGCTCGGACTTCGACGAGTTCAAGCCGCTGTACGGGACGAGCCTGACCACCGGCTGGGCGAGCCTGCACGGCTATCCGGTCGGCATCCTCGCCAACGCCCAGGGCGTGCTGTTCAGCGCCGAGTCCCAGAAGGCCGCCCAGTTCATCCAGCTGGCCAACCAGCGCGACATCCCGCTGCTCTTCCTGCACAACACCACCGGCTACATGGTCGGCAAGGAGTACGAGCAGGGCGGCATCATCAAGCACGGCGCGATGATGATCAACGCGGTGAGCAACTCGCGGGTCCCGCATCTGTCGGTGCTGATGGGCGCCTCCTACGGCGCAGGCCACTACGGGATGTGCGGGCGCGCCTACGACCCCCGCTTCCTGTTCGCGTGGCCCAGCGCCAAGTCGGCCGTGATGGGACCGCAGCAGCTCGCGGGCGTCCTGTCGATCGTCGCCCGGCAGTCGGCCGCCGCGAAGGGGCAGCCCTACGACGACGACGCGGACGCGGCGCTGCGCGCCATGGTCGAGCAGCAGATCGAGTCCGAGTCGCTGCCGATGTTCCTGTCCGGGCGGCTGTACGACGACGGGGTCATCGACCCGCGCGACACCCGCACCGTCCTCGGCCTGTGCCTGTCCGCGATCCACACGGCGCCCTTCGAGGGCGCGCGCGGTGGCTTCGGCGTCTTCCGGATGTGAGGAACCACGTGATTTCGAGTCTGCTGGTCGCCAACCGGGGCGAGATCGCCTGCCGGGTCTTCCGTACCTGCCGCGAGGCGGGGGTGCGCACGGTCGCGGTGTATTCCGACGCCGACGAGAACGCCCTGCACGCGCGGGTGGCGGACGCGGCGGTGCGGTTGCCGGGCGCGGCGCCCTCGGAGACGTATCTGCGGGGCGATCTGATCGTGCGGGCCGCGCTGGACGCGGGCGCGGACGCCGTGCACCCGGGGTACGGGTTCCTGTCGGAGAACGCCGGTTTCGCGCGGGCGGTGATCGACGCGGGGCTGGTGTGGGTCGGTCCGTCGCCGGAGGCGATCGAGGCGATGGCCTCCAAGACCCGTGCGAAGAAGCTGATGGGACTCGCCCCGCTGGAGCGGGTCACCGCGGCGGACCTGCCGGTGCTGGTCAAGGCGGCCGCGGGCGGCGGCGGGCGCGGGATGCGGATCGTCCGTGACCTCGCCGACCTCGACGCCGAGCTGGAGGCGGCCCGAGCGGAGGCCCTGAGCGCCTTCGGGGACGGGGAGGTGTTCGTCGAGCCGTACGTGGAGGGCGGCCGGCACGTCGAGGTGCAGATCCTGGCCGACGCGCACGGCACGGTCTGGCCGCTGGGCACGCGTGACTGTTCCCTCCAGCGGCGTCATCAGAAGGTCATCGAGGAGGCGCCGGCTCCCGGGCTCGGCGACGAGCTCACGCGGACGCTGTACGACCTGTCCGTGCGGGCCGCCCGCGCGGTGGACTACGTCGGCGCCGGCACGGTCGAGTTCCTGGTCGCCGACGGCACGGCGCACTTCCTGGAGATGAACACGCGTCTCCAGGTCGAGCACCCGGTGACGGAGGCGGTGTTCGGGGTCGATCTGGTGGCCCTGCAGCTCCGGGTCGCGGAGGGGGAGCGGCTGGAGAGCGACCCCCCGCGCCCGCGGGGCCACGCGGTGGAGGCCCGGCTGTACGCGGAGGACCCGGCGGGCGCGTGGGCGCCGCAGACGGGCACGCTGCACCGGATCTCCGTCCCGGACGGCGTCCGGCTGGACACGGGTTTCACCGACGGGGACGGCGTCGGTATCCACTACGATCCGATGCTCGCGAAGGTCGTCGCGCACGCCGGTACACGCGCGGAGGCCCTGCGGAAACTGTCCGGCGCGCTGGAGCGGGCCACGATCCACGGACCTGTCACCAACAGGGATCTCCTCGTGCGGTCGCTGCGGCACGAGGAGTTCGCCGGGGCCCGGATGGACACGGGCTTCTACGACCGTCACCTCGCCGCGCTGACCGGGCCCGTTCCCGATCCGTACGCCCCGCTGGCCGCCGCTCTGGCCGACGCGCACGGCCGTTCGCGGTTCGGCGGCTGGCGGAACCTGGCGTCGCAGCCGCAGACCAAGCGCTATCTGATGCACGGCGCCGAGCACGAGGTCACCTACCGGCACACGCGGGCGGGACTCGCGGCCGACGGGGTGCGGGTGGCGCACGCCGACGCGGACCGTGTCGTCCTCGAAGTGGACGGCGTACGGCGGACGTTCGAGGTCGCGCGGTACGCCGACGGGCAGGTCTTCGTGAACGCCGCCGCGCTGACCGCGCTGCCCCGCTTCCCCGACCCTGCCGCGGACCGGGCTCCCGGTTCGCTGCTCGCGCCGATGCCCGGCACCGTGGTCCGGGTCGCCGAGGGGCTGGCCGAGGGCGCCGTCGTGCGGGCGGGCGAACCCCTGCTGTGGCTGGAGGCGATGAAGATGGAGCACAGGATCTCCGCGCCGACGACAGGAACACTCGGCGCCCTGCACGTCGTCGTCGGACAGCAGGTCGAGGTGGGCGCGCTGCTGGCCGTCGTACAGGAGGCGGCAGCGCAGGAACAGGCAGCGCAGGAACAGGCAGCGCAGGAGCAGGCACCGCGGGACGACGCCCGGTGAGCACGCGCCCGGTGCCGGGACGCCGGGCAGCACCACCGCGCGGACCTGAGCCGCGCGGGCGCGAACAGCTAGGTACAGGCCGCACATTCCGTTCCGAACCTCCGAACCTCCGTACCGAGGAGCCGTCATGAGCCCTGTCACAGAGACCGACGAACACAAGGCGCTGCGTTCCGCGGTCGCCGCTCTCGGCAAGCGCTACGGCCGCGAGTACCTCACCAAGGCCGTCGCCGAGGGCGGCCACCCCGACGAGCTCTGGTCCGAGGCGGGCAAGCTCGGCTACCTGGGGGTGAACCTCCCGGAGGAGTACGGCGGCGGAGGCGGCGGCATCGCGGAACTGTCGATCGTGCTGGAGGAGTTGGGTGCGGCGGGCTGCCCGCTGCTGATGCTCGTCGTCTCGCCCGCCATCTGCGGCACGGTCATCGCCCGCTTCGGCACCGAGGAGCAGAAGCGGACGTGGCTGCCGGGCCTGTCGGACGGCACCCGCACCATGGCGTTCGGCATCACCGAGCCCGACGCCGGTTCCAACTCGCACCGGATCACCACCACGGCCCGCCGTGACGGCACCGACTGGGTCCTGAACGGCCGCAAGGTGTTCATCTCCGGCGTCGACATCGCCGACGCGACGCTCATCGTGGGCCGCACGGAGGACGCGCGCACGGGCAGTCTCAAGCCCTGCCTGTTCATCGTCCCGCGCGACACCGAGGGTTTCGGGCGGCGGCAGATCGACATGGAACTGGCCAGTGCCGAGAAGCAGTTCGAGCTGACCCTGGACGACGTACGGCTGCCGGCCGACGCGCTCGTCGGTGGGGGCCCCTCCCACGCTTTCGGCAGTGGGGGAGAGGACGCGGGGCTGCTGCAACTGTTCGCCGGGCTCAACCCGGAGCGGGTGATGACGGCCGCGTTCGCGATCGGCATGGGCCGTTTCGCGCTCGCCAAGGCCGTCGAGTACGCGCGTGAGCGCACCGTCTGGAAGGCGCCGATCGGCGCCCACCAGGCCATCGCGCACCCGCTGGCGCAGGCCCACATCGAACTCGAACTGGCCCGGCTGATGATGCAGAAGGCGGCCTTCCTGTACGACTCGGGGGACGACATCGGGGCCGGAGAGGCCGCCAACATGGCCAAATACGCTGCCGGGGAGGCCTGCGTACGGGCCGTCGACCAGGCCGTGCACACCCTCGGCGGCAACGGCCTCACGCGGGAGTTCGGCCTCGCTTCGCTGATTACGGCGGCGCGCGTGTCTCGTATCGCGCCGGTGAGCAGGGAGATGATTCTCAACTACGTCTCCCACCAGACCCTGGGTCTGCCCAAGTCGTACTGACCGCTCTAGGAGGAACCGTGTTCCGCAGCGAGTACGCCGATGTACCGGCCGTCGAGGAGCCCATCCACGACGCCGTCCTGGGCCACGCCGCCGAGCGCGGCGACGCACCCGCGCTCGTCGACGGCGTCGACGGCACCACGCTCACCTACGCCCAACTCGACCTGTTCCACCGGCGACTGGCCGCCGCGCTGGCCGAGGCGGGGCTGCGCAAGGGCGATGTGCTGGCGCTGCACAGCCCGAACACCATCGCCTTCCCGACGGTCTTCTACGGGGCCACGCGCGCGGGGGCGTCGGTCACGACGGTGCACCCGCTCGCCACCCCGGAGGAGTTCGCCAAACAGCTGCGGGACTCCTCGGCCCGCTGGATCGTGACCGTCTCGCCCCTGCTGGACGCGGCCCGGCAGGCCGCCGAACTCGCGGGCGGCGTACGGGAGATCTTCGTGTGCGACCAGGCACCCGGACATCGCTCGCTGGCCGACCTGCTCAGCGGTTCCGCCCCCGAACCGCAGGTCGACATCGACCCCGTCGAGGACGTGGCGGCGCTCCCGTACTCCTCGGGCACCACCGGCGTCCCCAAGGGCGTGATGCTCACCCACCGCTCCATAGCCACCAATCTCGCGCAGCTCTCACCGGCCATGCCGATGGGCCCGGGCGACCGCATCCTCGCCGTGCTGCCGTTCTTCCACATCTACGGGCTGACGGCTCTGATGAACGCGCCCCTGAGGCAGGGCGCCACCGTCGTCGTCCTGCCCCGCTTCGAACTCGACACCTTCCTGGCCGCCATCCAGGAACACCGCATCACCGGCCTGTACGTGGCGCCGCCGATCGTCCTCGCGCTCGCCAAGCATCCGGCGGTCGCCGAGTACGACCTGTCGTCCCTGGAATACATCATCTGCTCGGCCGCGCCCCTGGACGCGTCGCTCGCCGCCGCGTGCTCGGCACGGCTGGGGCTGCCGCCGGTGGGCCAGGCGTACGGCATGACGGAGCTGTCGCCCGGCACCCACGTCGTCCCGCTGAGCGCCCAGGACGCGCCCCCGGGGACCGTCGGCAAGCTCGTGGCGGGCACCGAGATGCGCATCGTCTCCCTCGACGACCCGGGCAAGGACCTGGGCGTCGGAGAGCCCGGCGAGATCGTCGTCCGGGGTCCCCAGGTCATGAAGGGCTATCTGGGCCGCCCCGACGCGACCGCCGCGATGATCGACCCGGACGGCTGGCTGCACACCGGGGACGTCGGGCACGTGGACGCGGACGGCTGGCTGTTCGTCGTGGACCGGGTCAAGGAACTCATCAAGTACAAGGGCTTCCAGGTCGCCCCCGCCGAGCTGGAGGCGCTGCTGCTCACCCACCCCGGCATCGCCGACGCCGCCGTCATCGGGGCCTACAACGAGGACCACAACGAAGTCCCGCACGCCTTCGTGGTGCGCCAGCCCTCCGCCGCCGGCCTGTCCGAGGGAGAGGTGATGATGCACGTCGCCGAGCGCGTCGCCCCGTACAAGCGGGTCCGTCTCGTCACCTTCATCGACGCCGTCCCGAGGGCGGCCTCCGGGAAGATCCTGCGCCGGGAACTGCGAGGCCTCTCATGACCGTCGTCCGTACGGCGCGGGATCGCGCCGTCACCACCCTCACCCTCGACTCACCAACCAACCGCAACGCCCTGTCTGCCGCCCTCGTGGGCGAGCTGGCCGACGCGCTCACCCGCTGCGGCAAGGACGACGAGACCCGCGCGGTCGTCCTGACCCACACGGGGAACACCTTCTGCGCGGGCGCCGACCTGCGCGAACCGCCGCACCCGGACGCCTTCGTCGGGCTGCTGCGGCAGATCGTCGAGCTGCGCAGACCCGTCGTGGCCCGGGTGACCGGGCACGTCCGGGCTGGCGGCCTCGGCCTGCTCGGGGCCTGCGACATCGCGGTGGCCGGCCCGGAGGCGAGCTTCGCCTTCACGGAGGTACGCATCGGGGTCGCCCCCGCCGTGATCTCGCTCCCGCTGCTGCCGCGCACGGACCCGCGCGCCCTCGCCCGCTACTACCTCACGGGCGAGCGCTTCGACGCCTCCGAGGCGGTCCGCACGGGGCTCCTGACGGCGTCCGGCGAGGACGTGGACGCCGTACTCGCACCCGTTCTGGACGGGCTGCGCCGATCGTCCCCGCAAGGCCTCGCCGAGACGAAGGAGCTGCTCACGGCTAAGGTGCTGGAGGCCTTCGACCGGGACGCGGCGGACCTGACCGCGCTCTCGGCCCGGCTGTTCTCCTCCGCGCAGGCCCGCGAGGGGATGACGGCCTTCCTCGAACGACGGGATCCCGCATGGGTGGTGTGAGCGCGACGGAGCACGCGGCACGTACTCCGCACGTCCCCAAACAGGACCGCAGCCGGGCCACCCGGCAGCGGCTCCTGGCCGCCGCCGTGGCCTGTCTCGCCGAACACGGCTGGGCGGGCTCCACGGTCTCCGTCGTCGCCGAGCGCGCCGGTGTCTCCCGGGGCGCCGCCCAGCACCACTTCCCCACCCGCGAGGACCTCTTCACGGCGGCGGTCGAGTACGTCGCCGAGGAACGCTCCACCGCCCTGCGCGCCCTCTTCCCCGACGGCCCCGCCGACCGGCGTGTCGTCGTCACCGCCCTCGTCGGCCTCTACACCGGGCCGCTGTTCCGCGCGGCACTCCACCTGTGGGTCGCGGCCTCCAACGAGGACCAGCTCCGCTCGCGCGTGACCGAGCTCGAGGCCCGTGTCGGACGCGAGAGCCACCGCATCGCGGTGGACCTGCTGGGCGCGGACGAGTCCCGCCCCGGCGTGCGCGAGACGGTGCAGGGCCTGCTCGACATGGCGCGCGGGCTCGGCCTCGCGAACCTGCTCACCGATGACGCGGCGCGCCGGGAGCGGGTCGTGGCGCAGTGGGGCGCGATCGTGGAGGAGGCGCTGGGCTGACCGCGCCGGGAGCCGGACACCCGGGGGGCGGGCGGTTGCCTCGCCGGTCAGGGGCTGAGCCGCTCGATCCGCCAGCTGCCGTCCGGCTCGGCCGCGTAGCGGAGCCGGTCGTGGAGGCGGTTCTCGCGGCCCTGCCAGAACTCGACCGACTGCGGGGCGATCCGGAAGCCTCCCCAGTGCGGCGGCACCGGCACCTGTTCGCCCTCCGGATAGCGCTCGCTCAGCTCCGCGTACGAGGCGTCCAGCTCGGTGCGCGAGGAGATGACCGTGGACTGCGTGCTCGCCCAGGCGCCGAGCTGGGAGCCGTGCGGGCGGGTGCGGAAGTACGCGGCGGTCTCGTCCCGGCCGGTGCGTCGCGCCGTCCCGGTGACGATGACCTGCCGGGCCATCGGGTGCCACGGGAAGAGCAGCGAGATGTACGGGTTGCGGGCCAGCTCGAGGGCCTTGCGCGAGTCGTAGTTGGTGTAGAAGACGAAGCCCTGCTCGTCGTACTGCTTGAGCAGCACCGTGCGCGAGCTGGGCCGGCCCTCGGCGTCCGCCGTGGAGACGACCATCGCGTTCGGCTCGTGCAGGAAGCCGTGCACCGCGGCCTGCGCCGCCTGCTTGAACCAGCGGGAGAACTGGTCCATGGGGTGCGCGGCGAGATCGCCCTCGTCGAGGCCCTCGGCGCGGTAGTGGGCCCGCATGGCGGCGGGGTCGGCGGCGATTTCCTCGTCCGCGGCCTCGGCGGCCTCGGCCGCGCGCCGGATGAGGGGCTCGGTCGTGGATTCGTCCGGGAAGCGATCGGTCACGCCGTCATCCTGCCGTATCCGTGCCCGCTCCCGCGGGCGGGTGTCCTTCGTCACGCGGTGGCACTCAGTGCCGCGTACTCTCCCCAAAGGTGGCACTCGGAGATATCGTGCTGCTGCCGTTCCGGTTGGATGACCGGCCGCACGGGGCATCACCGGAGTGACCGTTTCGGACCGCGAGTCGGCGGAGATCTTTCGAAGACCATTCGAGAGTCTTCGTAAAACGACCGTGGAACCGGCTCGCGAACCGCACGATCGTCGACCGTCACCCGTGATAGGGCACAGGGTCACAGAGATCCCACAACATCATTTGTCGTACACATCACGAGGAGCCGCCTGATGTCCGACTTCGTACCCGGACTCGAAGGAGTCGTCGCGTTCGAGACGGAGATCGCCGAACCGGATAAGGAGGGCGGCGCTCTCCGGTACCGGGGCGTCGACATCGAGGACCTCGTCGGCCATGTCTCCTTCGGCAATGTCTGGGGACTCCTCGTCGACGGCGCCTTCAATCCCGGCCTGCCGCCCGCCGAGCCGTTCCCGATCCCCGTCCACTCCGGTGACATCCGTGTCGACGTGCAGTCCGCGCTCGCCATGCTCGCCCCGGTCTGGGGCCTCAAACCCCTCCTCGACATCGACGAGCGGCAGGCCCGCGAGGACCTCGCGCGCGCCGCCGTCATGGCCCTGTCGTACGTCGCCCAGTCCGCCCGCGGCCAGGGCCGGCCGATGGTTCCGCAGAACGAGATCGACAAGGCCCAGTCCGTCGTCGAACGGTTCATGATCCGCTGGCGGGGCGAGCCCGACCCCAAGCATGTCGCCGCCGTCGACGCCTACTGGACCTCGGCCGCCGAGCACGGCATGAACGCCTCCACGTTCACCGCGCGCGTGATCGCCTCGACGGGCGCGGACGTCGCCGCCGCGCTCTCCGGCGCCGTGGGAGCCATGTCGGGTCCGCTGCACGGAGGCGCCCCCTCCCGCGTCCTCGGCATGATCGAGGAGATCGAGCGCACCGGGGACGCCGACGCCTACGTCCGCCACGCCCTCGACAAGGGCGAACGCCTGATGGGCTTCGGCCACCGCGTCTACCGCGCCGAGGACCCGCGCGCGCGGGTGCTGCGCCGCACCGCGCGCGAGCTCGGCGCCCCCCGCTTCGAGATCGCCGAAGCCCTGGAGAAGGCCGCTCTCGCCGAGCTCCACGCCCGCCGCCCGGACCGTGTCCTGGCGACGAACGTCGAGTTCTGGGCGGCCATCGTCCTCGACTTCGCCGAGGTCCCGGCCCACATGTTCACGTCCATGTTCACGTGCGCCCGTACCGCGGGCTGGTCGGCGCACATCCTGGAGCAGAAGCGCACGGGCCGCCTGGTGCGTCCCTCCGCGCACTACGTGGGCCCCGGCTCGCGGGGCCCCCAGGAGATCGAGGGATACGGGGACATCGCCCGCTGACCCCCGTACGCCGGTCATCACGCGGGAGTGAGCAGCTCCGCGTGATGACGGGCGGCGACCAGCGGGTGCGCCCGCAGCTTGCCCTTCAGCTCGTTGAAGCCGTACTCGGCGAAGAGCGGATTCGACGGATCGTCGGTGACGCCGGGCGCGGCGGAGGCGTGCGGGAACGGCAGCGGCTCGATCCGGGCGTCGAGGCGGGGGTTGTAGAAGAACGGCACCGAGAACCGCTCGGTGGCCCCGGCCGGGCTCACCACCCGGTGGTTGGTCGCCACGAGATAGCCGTTGGTGGCGACCTCCAGGAGCTCACCCAGGTTGACCACGAAGGCGCCCGGCAGCGGCGGCACGTCGTGGAAGCGGCCGTCCTCGCGTTGCACCTGCAGCCCGCCGACCTGATCCTGGAGCAGCAGCGTCAGGAATCCGTAGTCCTTGTGCGCTCCCACGCCCTGGTCGGCGCCGTCGCCCGCGCTCCCCGGATACCGCACCAGCTTCAGATGCGGGTGGGCCCGCTCGCCGAAGACCGGGTCGTAGAAGCCGGCGGGGGCTCCGATCGCGGTCAGCAGCTCGCGCAGCAGCCGTGCCGCGACCGAGCTCAGCCGTTCGATCCAGGCCAGCGCGGCCGTCCGCAGTTCCGGCAGCGCGGCCGGCCACTGGTTCGGTCCCTCCAGCCACCAGTACGCGGGCTCGCCGGGACCGGGTGTCCGCGCGGCCCGCTCGGCCCCGATGTCGAGCTGGTCCCGCCAGTCCCGGCTGCCGCCGGTCCGCTCGTCACCCGTCCGCGTGTACCCGCGGAAGTGCGGCGAGCCGATGTTGTCGATGGCCAGCCGGTCGGCCTCGGGGAGCGCGAAGAACCGGTGCATGGCCCGCAGCAGCGCGCCGGTCTCGGCCTCGGTCACCCCGTGCCCGGTGAGCTGGAAGAAGCCCACGTCGTGGGCGGCGCTGTGCAACTGCGCGTGCAGCAGCGCTCGCGCCTGGGGGCCGCGGTCGGCGGCGGAGAGATCGATGATCGGAAGCTGCTGGTACGAGGGGAACCGCTGCCCGTTCGAGGCAGGCGTGAAAGACGTGTTCGTCGTCATGAGATGCGTCCGCGGGGTGTACGGGTGCCCGGGCGGCCGCCAGGGGTGGGGCGGGGGCCGCGGGTGCCAGGTGGAGGAGAGAAGCGGTGCGAAGGGGGCCGGTCAGGCAGAGCGCCGACAGCCCATGCTCGTGACGCGCACGAAATCCACGTGGCGGCGTCGGACGAGCATCGGAGGCATGGCCACAGGATACTGCCGCCCCCGCGATCCTCCTGTGGCCCGGGTCACTCCGGCCGAACGCTCCCCCGGGCCCCGGCGCTCGCCCCCGCCGGACACGCGTCCGTGCCGAAACGCAGACGACCCGCGAGCTCGGGTCCCTCCGCCGTGCGGCGAAGGAGCCGGCCGGACGCACCGGCGAGCTCGCGGGTCGGGTGACTGCGTTGGATTGGGCCGGCTGCACGCGCATCACGCATGCTGGTCCGGCGCCGAACCGAGTCCGACAACGGGCCGCTAGCCCGCAGCCACCTCGTATGTCCGGGTTTCCGTCATGAGCCGAACCACCTCCTCTCCTACGTGGGCAGCACTCTAGGAAGACATCCGGGGAGCCTCAAGCGATTTACGGAGAACTGGCGGGACGGGTGCTCCTGGGACGGACGGGGCGAAAATCCGGCGTACAACGATTTCGCCCAATCTTCGGGGAACGGGTGTGGGCTGGGTCACGTTCGAGTTGAATGGTGACGAGTGAGCGAACTGTCGCGCCGTACACGCGGACGCAGCCTGCAGGGGGTCCAGGTGAGTGCTTCCCGGCGTAGTGGGACCACCGAGCTGGGGCCGGACGAGCCCGAGCCGGATGGTTCCGACCTGCTTGCCGCGCTGCTGGACGGCATGGACGCGGCCCTGTGCGCCTTCGACGCCGACGGAACCGTGACGCACTGGAACCGCGAGGCCGAGCGCATTCTCGGGTGGACGGCGGCCGAGGCCGTGGGGCGGCACGGCTTCGCCGGCTGGGCCGTGCGGACCGCGGACGCCGAAGAGGTCGAGACCCGGCTGATGTCCGCGATGGAGGCCCCCGGCCGCCAGGTGCACGAGTTCGCGCTCCTGACCAAGGACGGCGGCCGCGTGCTCGTCCGCACCCAGTCCGCCGCGGTCCGCGGCCCGGACGGCAAGCCAGCCGGGGTGTACTGCGCCTTCAGCGAGGTGCACGCCCAGATCGACCTCGAACGGTCCATAGCCCTGAGCGAGGCGCTGTTCGAGGACGCCAGCTGGGGCGTGGTGCTGGTCGACGCCGACCTGCGGCCCGCCGTGGTCAACGCGCACGCCGCGAAGGCGCTCGGGACCGGACGCACCTCCGTTCTCGGCCGCCCCCTGGGGGAGCTGCTCTCCCAGGGCGTCGAGGAACTGGAGAGCGCCTTCACCCACGTACTGTCCGAGGGTGCGCCGCCCGCGCCCGCGGAGTTGTGGGTGAGCGTGCGCACGCCGGAGGGCGAGAGGCGCCGGTGCTGGCGCAGCGGGTTCCTGCGGCTCGCCTCGCCGCTCGCGGAGGAGCCCGTACCCCTGGGTGTCGGCTGGCTCTTCCAGGACGTGACCGAGGCCAAGCAGACCGAGCAGGAAGCGGCGCTGCTGCGCTTCCGCGCCAACCAGCTGCACCGTGCGGCGCGGGCCGCCGCGGAGTGCGAGGACCCGGGCGAGGCCGCCACCGTCCACCTCGACTTCGCCCTCGCGGGCTTCGCCGACCACGCCCTGGTCGACCGGGTGACCGGGGGCCGGCTCGTGGACGGGGAGGAGGGGCCCGTGCGGCTCGTCCGGACCGTCGCCACACCCGCCGGGGCGCCCGGACCGAGCATCCTCACCGGCAAGGCCGGGCTGCCCGTGCGCTACGCCGAGGGGCACCCCGCGCTGCAGTGCGTGGAACGCGCCGGGTCGGTACGGGCCGACGCGGGCGCCGCCGACGCCGAGCGGGCGCGCGAGTGGGCTCTCGCCCGCCAGTGGCCCCGCGACGCCGTGCACGCCCTGTGCGCGGTGCTGCGCAGCCGCGGGCGGACGCTGGGAGTCGTGACGTTCCTGCGGAGCGCGGGGCGCAGCCGGTTCGAGCGCGCGGACGCGATGTACGCGGAGGACGTGGCGGTACGGATCGCGATGGCGCTGGACCTGGAGGAGCTGACGCGACGGCCCTGAGGCCGCCCCGGGACGCGAACTCCCCGCGGCCTCCACCCGGGGCCGCCGGACCTGGGCCCGCCGGGGTGCGTACCTCTGGGCGCACCCCCTCCGGTACGTCCTCTCAGCGGCGGTAGAAGATCCGGTCCCCGTACTCCGTCATGATCCGTCCGTTCCACTCGTGGCCGCCGTCGACGTTGCCCGAGCGGAGCAGGGGCGGTTCGATGCCGCGGTCGGCGAGGGCGCCGGCGGCGGTGGCCATGACGGCCTGCAGGAGGGCCGAGGTGACGACGGTCGAGGCGGGGGCGAAGGGTGCTTCGATGGAGTCCACGGTGAGTTCCGCGTCGCCGACCGGGATCCTCGAGTCGAGGACGAGGTCGCAGTGGTCCTTGAGGTAGGTGCCCGACACGTGCCGGGACGTCGTCTCGGTGGCGTAGGCGACGGAGGTGACGCCGATGACCTTCACGCCCAGGGCGCGGGCGTTCATGGCCATTTCCACGGGGAGCGCGTTGCGGCCGGAGAGCGAGATGATCACCAGCAGGTCGCCGGCACGGAGCGGGCTGGAGTCGAGGACCGCGCTCGCCAGACCGTCGACCCGCTCCAGGGCGGAGCCCAGCGTCGCGGGCATGACGTCGACGCCCACGACTCCCGGCACGGCGAGCAGATTCATCAGGGCGAGGCCGCCCGCGCGGTAGACGATGTCCTGCGCGGCGAGCGAGGAGTGCCCGGCGCCGAAGGCGAAGAGCCGGCCGCCGTCGGTGACGGTGTCGGCGATCAGGGTCCCGGCCGCCTCGATCTCCCCGGCGTCCTCGTCCCGTACCTGCCGCAGCAGGCCGATCGCGGCGTCGAAGAACTGCCCGGCCAGCTTGCTGTCGCTCATCGGCGAAGCCCCTTTGAAGTCTCGTCGCTTGGACGTCTCGTCGGCGTCGGGGTCGGCACGCGGCGGACGGGCGGCTGAACCGGTTCCCCGGTGCGGCCGTACTCCCCTCGTGTCGCGGATCACGTTGCGGTCTGGACCACTGCCCTGTCAATACGACCCTCGGGCGCGGTCCACGACCGTCGAGGGTGGTCCGGGGCGCCCCTGCCGCGGCCCGCGCGGGCGGTCCGCGGCCCGTGTCCGCACGTTTTCGGGGCACTCGGCAGCATGCGGTTCGGACGGCGAGGCACGGTTGTCAGTGCTATGCGTCAGAATTGAGTTCAGGGCCAGCGCACACGCCGGTGGACCATCGAGTCTCCGGCAGAGCTAATCGAGGGGCACGAATGTCCGGACTGATCGACACCACGGAGATGTATCTCCGCACCATCCTCGAGCTGGAGGAGGAAGGCGTTGTCCCCATGCGCGCCCGGATCGCGGAGCGGCTCGACCAGAGCGGCCCGACGGTGAGCCAGACGGTGGCGCGGATGGAGCGCGACGGTCTGGTGGCGGTCGCCAGCGACCGGCATCTTGAACTCACCGACGAGGGACGGCGGCTGGCCACACGCGTCATGCGCAAGCACCGCCTCGCGGAGTGTCTCCTCGTCGACGTGATCGGTCTGGAGTGGGAGCAGGTGCACGCGGAGGCGTGCCGCTGGGAGCACGTGATGAGCGAGGCGGTGGAGCGGCGCGTGCTGGAGCTGCTGCGCCACCCGACCGAGTCGCCGTACGGGAACCCGATCCCGGGCCTGGAGGAGCTGGGCGAGAAGGACGGCGCCGACCCGTTCCTGGACGAGGGCATGGTGTCGCTGGCCGAGCTCGACCCGGGTCTGGACGGCAAGACCGTGGTCGTACGGCGGATCGGTGAGCCGATCCAGACCGACGCGCAGCTGATGTACACGCTGCGACGGGCGGGCGTGCAGCCCGGCTCCGTGGTCAGCGTGACCGAGTCGGCGGGCGGGGTCCTCGTGGGCAGCGGCGGCGAGGCCGCGGAGCTGGAGGCCGACGTTGCCTCCCATGTGTTCGTCGCCAAGCGCTGACGCCGTCGGCGGGCGTACCGGCTCCCCGGTGCCCGCGCCTTCCGCGCCCGAGCGCCCGGTCCCCGGAACGGGTGCGCGCCCTGCCCGCGCCCGCGCCTCGGCGGACCGTGCCCGCGGTGTCCGGTCCTGCGTTGTCCGGACCTCCCGGAGCGTCCTGACGTCCGGTGCCGATGCTTCCGGTGCCCGGGATTCCGGTATCCCGGATTCCGGTGGCCGGAATTCCGGCACCCGCCCGGCCGGTATCCGTGGTTCCGGATATCGGCCTTTTCCCCGCCCGAGTTTCCGGTGCCCGCGAGGGGCAGCTCCCGGGCGTCGACGCAGGGGCCGGCAGCCGCTGACCTCCACGTCGGCGCCCGGGCGCACGCCGGACACCGTGGGGCGCATGTCGTCCGGCGCACCCCTGGGTGTGTCAACTGCTGTGGCTGTAGGGGCAGTTGTGGTGTTTTCGCGACCTGGCCGAAACCAAGATTCAGTGTGCGGAATCGCAGCGCCGGGACCATTTGCGTGCGAGGCTGTCGCGTGAGGCATATGACCTGAGGGCTCTTGACCGTGTCCGAGAGCGATGGTGTGCGGTCGGGGAGGGGGCGTAAGGATGTGCCGCAGATGTGGAGAGGGCCCCGGCGCCGTAAGGCGCCGGGGCCTGTCCTCCCCTGTGCTGACCCGGAGCCCCGAGCTCTCAAGGTCATTCCCCTCGGACCGTTTTCCCCGAGCGGTCCGCCTCCCGCTGAAGATCTCCCCGCAGCGGCGGCGGTCAATCCTCGCGGGTGGTCACTCGAACGAGGGGTGTTGCGGCCAGAAAGGCCATTCTCGAAACCCCATTCGATAACGTGACGGTGTGGCGGGAGTACACATACGGACACCGAGCAGCAGAGCAGCAGGAGCAGCGGCAGGAAGCGGTACGAGTGGACCAGCCGGATCGAGCGGGAGCGGGCGGGTCCGAGCGAGCTAGGGGGGTGCCATTACCGATGGTGCGGCGCATCGACGTGACGGGAGCGGGCGGCGTACGCCTCGCCGCCTGGGAGTTCGCCGATCCTCCCAAGAGCGACCAGCCGAGGGCCTCCGAGGCGCCCGGCGTGCTGTTACTGCACGGCCTCATGGGCCGTGCCTCGCACTGGGCGTCCACCGCCCGCTGGCTCTCCGAGCGGCACCGCGCCATCGCCCTCGACCAACGGGGCCACGGCCAGAGCGACAAGGGCCCGGAGGCCGAGTACACCCGTGAGGCCTACGTCGAGGACGCCGAAGCCGCCCTCGACCAGCTCGGCCTCGGACCGGCCGTCCTCATCGGCCATGCGATGGGCGCCCTGACCGGCTGGCAGCTCGCCGCCAAGCGCCCCGATCTCGTCCGCGCCCTGATCATCTGCGACATGCGGGCCTCGGCACTGGGTGCCGCCTCGCAGCGCGAGTGGGAGGACTGGTTCAAGGCCTGGCCCGTTCCCTTCGCCACGCTCGCCGACGTACGGAAGTGGTTCGGCGAGGACGACCCCTGGGTGGAGCGCCGCAACCCCTCCCGCGGCGAGTTCTACGCCGAGGTGATGCACGAGTGCCCCGACGGCTGGCGCCCGGTCTTCGAACCGGAGCAGATGCTCAAGTCCCGCCAGACATGGGTGTACGACGCCCACTGGGAGGAGCTCGCGCAGGTCCAGTGCCCCGCCCTGGTCGTAAGGGGCCTCGACGGCGAGCTCGGCCGGGCCGAGTCCCAGGAGATGGTCCGGGTCCTGCCGCGCGGCCAGTACGCGGAGGTCGCCGACGCCGGCCATCTGGTGCACTACGACCAGCCGGAGGCGTGGCGAGCCGCCATCGAGCCGTTCCTCGACGGTGTACTCACCAGCTAGCACCGCCCCTGTCCCCGGCGGCCGGGACGGCCGGAGCGGCGCCGGAACGTGACCCGGCCTGCGCCGCCCGGCGCAGGCTCACCCCTTGCTGACCGCAGCCAGGATCTCCGGCAGGCGCCGGGCCGTCCGGGGCGCCGCCAGCCGGAGCCCGAGCAGTGTGATCAGCGCCCCGTAGACGGCCCCCACGGGCAGCAGCAGCCAGCTCCACCGGTCCCCGTCCGCGCTCACGTTCAGCCAGATCGTGAGGGCGATGACGGGGGCGGCCAGCAGAGCGGCCGCGACCATGCCGCCGAAGATGGAGATCCAGGCGAGTCCGGCCTGACCGGGGGCCACGTTCTTGTAGCCCTCCTGGGGGATGGAGTACGGAAAGCGGGCCGAGGACCAGGCGCCGGTCGCCAGCATCGCGCCGAGCAGTGCGAAGGACAGGCCGAGCACCTCGGGCAGCTGGCGCCAGGCATCGAGCAGCGAGGTCGTCAGGACGGTCACGAGCGTCGCGTACGGCAGGGTGATCACCAGCAGGGCCAGCGCACGCCCGCGCAGTTCGACGTACGCGTCACGGGTCGAGGAGATCGTCATCGCGACCATCCAGAACGCGGACGTGTCCTGCCCGAACTGGTTGTACATCTGGATCCCGAGCATCCCCGCCGCGAAGCACGCGAAGTAGACCGTGCCGGTCCCCTGAAGGGCGTTGAACACCGGCACGATCAGCCCGATGGCCAGTGAGGTCACCCACGCCGCCTTGGTCTTCGGATCGCGCCACACGTACCGCAGACTGCGCTCCATGACCGTGCCGGTGCGTCCGGCCGGCAGCAGCCGCCCGATCCCCGACGAGCCCCGGTCCCGTGCGGCGGGCTCCGCCGACTGGAGCGTGGACCCGTCGGGCGAGGTCATCAGCCGTGTCAGATGGCGGGACCAGAGAGCCAGCAACCCCGCCAGGGCGGCCGCGCACAGCGCGAGTTGGGCGATCCCGCTGCCGTACGATCCGTCGCTCACCGAGTCCACCGCGCCGATCGCCGACGCGGGCGGCACCCAGCGCAGCACGTCCGCCGCCGGGTCCAGCGTCGACAGCCCGCCCGCCGAACCGAGGCGCTGCGCGCCGAAGTTGACCAGCTGCACGCCGACCGCGACGACCAGTCCGCTGAGCACCGCCAGATCGCGGCCCTTGCGGCTGGACAGCAGCCGGATGTTGGCGGCCGCGACGGCCCGGGCGAGGGCCACACAGACCAGCAGGGCGAGCGCCAGGGCGACGGCCGCCGTCACGTACGCCGCCGTCCCGTGCGCGACCGAGATCACCGAGCCGACCAGCAGGCAGAGGGTGAAGAGCGGCCCGATGCCGACCAGCGAGGCGGCCAGCAGCGCCCGGACGAGCGGCTGCGGCCGCAGCGGCAGCATCACCAGCCGCGTCGGATCGAGCGTCTCGTCGCCGCCGGGGAAGAACAGCGGCATCACGGCCCAGCCGAGCGCCGTCACCGTCACGAGCGCCACGGCGACGGTGGTGGCGTGCGCGTTGCCGCGCAGCGCGATCAGCCCGATCAGCTGGAGCGCGGCGACGAACAGGACGAGCACCAGGGAGACGAGGTAGGCGGCCCGCCGCCCGGCGGACTGCCGCAGCCCGTTGCGCAGGAGCGACAGCTTCAGACGGACGACGACGGGCGTGATCGACGCGGCGGAGACGCCGCTGCCGGCGCTCACCGGGGAGCCCCGCCGCCCAGCCAGTCCAGGTCAGTCGCGGTGCCGCGGCCGTGCGCGCCGACCAGTTCCAGGAAAGCCTGCTGGAGCGAGGGCGCGCTGCCGCGCACCTCCGCGAGAGGGCCGTACGCGCGGATGCGCCCGGCGGCCATGACGGCGACCCAGTCGCACAGCGACTCGACCAGCTCCATCACGTGGGAGGAGAAGACGACGGTGGCGCCGGAAGCGGTGTACCGCTCCAGGACACCGCGGATGATCTGCGCGGAGACCGGGTCGACGCCCTCGAACGGCTCGTCGAGGAAGAGGACTTCGGGGTTGTGGAGGAGGGCGCAGGCCAGACCGATCTTCTTGCGCATGCCGGTCGAGTAGTCGACGACGAGTTTGTGCTGCGCGCCCGCGAGGTCGAGGACGTCGAGGAGCTGGGTGGCGCGCTTGTCGACCTCGGCACCGGGCAGGCCGCGCAACCGGCCGGTGTACCCGAGCAGTTCCCGCCCGGAGAGCCGCTCGAAGAGCCGGAGCCCCTCGGGCAGCACGCCGATCCGCGCCTTCACCTCCACCGGGTCGCGCCACACGTCGTGACCGACCACCTCGACGGTGCCCTGATCGGGCCTGAGCAGCCCGGTCACCATCGACAGGGTGGTGGTCTTGCCGGCCCCGTTGGGACCGACGAGCCCGATGAACCGGCCCGCGGGCAGCTCCAGATCGATCCCGGCGACGGCGACCTGTTCCCCGAACCGCTTCCAGAGCCCTCGCACGCGTACGGCGGGCACGCCGTCGTCCTTCGCTCCCTCGGTCATGTAGGCACCCTAAGGGCCGACGGGCCGGCCCGGGGGTGTGGAGTACGGCGCGACCAGCCACGACGGAGCCCGGCCGCCGGGCCATCGCTCCGGCGGCGCGGATCGCGCCGTTACCGATCCCGTCCGCAGGCGTAGGCCAGCGGCGAGATCAGCTCCTCCGCGTCCGGCAGCCAGCGGTTCGCGTGCGTCGGCCGGCAGGCCCACTGCACGGCACCCCGGGAGCCGAACCGGGTGGGCGGCGCGGCCACATAGGTCCCCTCGCCGAGCGCGGCCAGGTCGAGCGAGGCCGGCGGCCAGCCCAGCTTCCGTACGAGATCGGGGACCTTCGCCGCGGCGCCGGGAAGCACGAAGAAGTGCATGCGCCGGTCCGGTGTGCAGGTCACAGGACCGAGGGTGAGCTCCATCCGCTCCATGCGGGCGAGCGCCAGGAACCCGGCCGTCTCGGGCACGTCGATCGCGTCGAACGTACGCCCCGTGGGCAGCAGGATCGACGCCGTCGGCTGCTTCGACCAGAGCCGGCGCGCGACGGTCGCACTGCCCGTCGCCTGAGTCGCCCAGTCCTCGCGCGCCGGATGCGCTCCGGGCACGGCACAGGCCGGCTCTCCGCAGGAGCAGCGCTGCACTCCGCCGGCCGCTTCCAGCCAAGTGCCGGGGAACACGTCCCAGTGGCGTTCCTCGGCATAGCGCACGGCGGCTTCCTGCAGCGATTCGCCACGCTGCTTCGGGATCTGTGCGGACTCGGTGCCTGCGATGGTCTCTTCCACGTGGGACTCAACTCCCGGGTCCACCTCGGGTTACGGGGGACACGCGCGCGGGGGAGGGGCATCGATTCCGCGCCTGGGGCGCATGGATGCACGTGTGGGGGCGCGCAGGGGGAACGGCAGCCGGTAGTGGGTAATCAGGGGTGGGGTCGGGCAACCGCCCTTACCCCGGCAATCCTCACATGTCTCGCATCTTCGGTATGTCTGCGGGGCATTGATCTTCCTGGCCGACTTCTTTCGACGGGTCGGCCCGTGAAGACACGTCAACTCGGTGCGTGGGCAGGCACCGCAGCCACAGGGGGTACGCCATGGCCGCAAGGCCACTCATCGCCAGGCAGCCGAACGAACGACTGCAGGCACTCATCCAGGAAGCGGGCTGCTCGAACGCCGGGCTGGCCCGCCGGGTCAACATGTGCGGGGCGGAACACGGACTCGATCTGCGCTACGACAAGACGTCCGTCGCACGCTGGCTGCGTGGCCAGCAGCCGCGCGGACGAGCTCCGGCGATCATCGCCGAGGCGCTCGGCCGCAAGCTCGGCCGGACGGTCACGATCGACGAGATCGGCATGGCCAACGGCAAGAACCTCGCGTCCGGCGTCGGTCTCCAGTTCTCGCCGACGATACTGGGCGCGATCGAGCAGGTCTGCGAACTGTGGCGCAGCGACGTGGGGCGGCGGGACTTCCTGTCCGGCTCGTCCGTCGCCTCCTCCGCGCTCGTCGAGCCGAGCCGCGACTGGCTGATCTCGGCACCGGACTCGCAGGTCGCCCGCTCGGCGGGCCCGCGCGTCGGGATCTCGGACGTGGCGGCGGTCCGCGCGATGACCCAGGCCCTGGTCGAGCTCGACCACCAGTACGGCAGCGGGCATGTGCGCCCGGTCGTCGTGCACTACCTGAACAGCGTGGTCTCCGGGCTGCTCGCCGGCTCCTACCGGGAGGCCGTCGGACGCGAACTGTTCGCCGCCGTGTCCCGGTTGACGGAGCTCGCCGGCTACATGGCCATCGACACGGGCCAACCCGGGCTCGCCCAGCGCTACTACATCCAGGCGCTGCGGCTCGCCCAGGCGGCCGGGGACCGCGGCTACGGCGGGTACGTCCTCGCCGCGTCCATGAGCCACCTGGCCGCCCAGCTCGGCAACCCGCGCGAGATCGCGCAGTTGGCGCGTGCGGCGCAGGAGGGGGCACGCGGGCGGGTGACACCGCGGGCGGAGTCGATGTTCCACGCGGCCGAGGCGCGCGGGCACGCGCTGATGGGCGACGCACGTGCCGCGCAGGTGGCGTCCGGGCGGGCCGTGACCGCTCTGGAGGGCGCCGACCCGGCCTCCGGGGACGACCCGACGTGGATCGCGCACTTCGACGAGGCCTATCTGGCCGACGAGTTGGCCCACTGCCACCGGGACCTCGGCCAGGCCGAGGCCGCCGCGCGGTGCGCCGAGGAGTCTCTCGCCGGACATCCCGAGTCGCGTGCCCGCCGCCGCGCCATCGGCTATGTCCTGCTGGCCACGGCACAGGTCCAGCAGCGCGAGGTGGAGCAGGCCTGCAACACCGGTCTGCGCGCCGTCGAACTGCTCGGCACGCTCCGTTCCAACCGGGGTGCCGAGTATCTGGAGGACCTGCAGCAGCGCCTGGAACCGTTCCGGGACGAGGCGGTGGTACGGGAGTTCGGGGCGCGCATGGAGTTGCAGGCGGCGGCGTGAACGCACGGGTGGGGCACGTGGGTTGAGTGTCGGCGTCCCGGCGCGGACGGACCGGTGCGTGCCCCGGCGGGGGCGCACGCCGCGTGCGCCCCACGGGAACTGCGGCGTGCGGAGTACGGCCGGGCCGTATCGGCGAGGGGTGCGGTAGCGCGATCGCCGGGTCCGGTGCGGGCGTGATCATTTATCTCACGCTCCCCCGCCGCCGCGCACGTGACCATATGGCCTGTACCGGCGTGAACGCCGGGAAAACGAGGGCGCTGTGAGCGGAGGATGTGAAATACAGCGCTTTCGGGGGCGGTTTCGTTACCCGTGTCACAGGGTGCGGGGGTCGGGTCCCGTGCTGCGTGGCACCGGGCTGCGGGGACCCGGTAGCGTGAGCCGACGATCCCGAAGGTCCCCCATTCGTAGGAGTCCCGGTGACGCAGAGTGGACAGGGCGAGGAGCCCTCGGCGCGGCCCGCGCGCGAAGGCATCGTGCTGCCCTCCGACGGCAGCGAGCCGCTGCTGCCGGGTACGACGGGTGACAGTGCCACCCCGGCGGGTGGTCAGGCCTGGGGCAGGCCGTGGGGCCCCGACCAGTCGGCCGCCCCGGCGCCGCAGCCCGGTGACGGCTGGGGAGCGCCGGTGAACGGCACCCAGGCGTGGGGCGCCGCCGAGCCGTCCCCGCCGACGCCCTCCACCCCGGAGTGGGGCGCCTCCGCGTCCTCCGGGTCCCAGGGCTGGCCTGCTTCGGACCCGCACGGCTCCCAGCAGGCGCAGGGCTTCGCCCAGCCGCAGGCGTCCGGCGCCGGACCGCTGCCGCCCGAGGCCGCGCAGGCGTCGTCGTACGGCGCGCAGAACGGCTATGCGCCGGGGGCGCACGGCTCGCAGGCGGCGGCCGGCTACGACGGCTATGACGGCTACGGGGCCCAAGGCCAGCAGGGTCAGCAGGGCGGGCACACCGGACAGTCCGTGCCGCTTCCGCCCGGCGGCGATGACGGGGCGACCCAATACATTCCATACATTCCGGCCGCCCCGGGTGGCGACGAGGGCGCGACGCAGTTCATCCCGCCCGTCTCCGCCGCGCCGGACGGCGCCACCCAGTACATACCGCCGGTGGGACCGGGCGCGCTGCCGCCGGAGGTCCAGGCCGACGCGACGCGGTTCCTCGGGCGGACGCCGCAGGGCGGCCCCGGCGCCGGAGCCATGCCGCCCGCGGCCGGTTCGGACGCCGACGCCACGCAGTACATCGCTCCCGTGCCCGCGCAGTCGGCCGGGTCCTACGGAATACCCTCCGGCGGGCCGGAGGAGCGACAGCCCCCCGCCGAGTTCGACAACCTCTTCCGCAGTGAGCCGGAGGCGCACGGGTCGACGCAGATGATGCCGCGCATCGACGCGTCCGCACCGCAGGCCCCGCACGACACGTACGGCGCGCAGACCGCGCCCGGCGCACCCGGTGGCCGGGCCGCCGCACGGCGTGGCGGCGCGTCCGACGGCGACGGAGCGGGCGGCGGTGGCGGCGGCCGTTCGCGCGTCCCGGTGATCGCGGCCGTCGGCATCGGCATCATCGTGCTCGGCATCGGCGCCGGAGCGGCGCTCAGCGGCGGCGGAGGCGACGACGGCAAGGAAGACACCGGCAAGCCGGTGTCCGCGACGGCGCCCGCCACGCAGGGCTCGTCGGCACCCGCCGCCGACCCGGCGAAGGCACAGGCCGTCGAACTGGACAAGCTCCTCGCCGACAGCAGCGACAGCCGTGACGCGGTGATCAACGCCGTGGCCGACGTGAAGGTGTGCAACAACCTCGACCAGGCGGCCAGTGATCTGCGGGACGCGGCCGAGCAGCGGGGCGAGCTGGTGACCCGGCTCTCCGCCCTCGCGGTCGACAAGCTGCCGAACCACGCCGAGCTGTCCGCCGCCCTCACCAACGGCTGGAAGGCCTCCGCGGCCGCCGACAACCACTACGCGGCCTGGGCCGACCAGGTCAAGGACAAGAAGGGCTGCCGCAAGGGCCACGCCCGCACCACCGGCCAGACCCTGGCGGCCAACCAGGCCAGCGGTACGGCCTCCACCGAGAAGGAGAAGGCCGCGAGGCTGTGGAACTCCATCGCCTCCAAGTACGGCCTGACGCAGCGGGCCCGCACCCAGCTCTGACCCCTCCGGGTGGCCGGGGCGGGAGCCGCCCCGGCCGAGGACGACGTCCGTCCGGAGTGTTTCGCGCTAGTCCGCGTTCTCCAGCGTCTTCGACATGTTGACGAACCCGCGCCGTGCCGCCGTCAGCTGACCGTTGCGTACGACCTGGAACGTCACGTCGGAGTTGATGAGACGCGGGAAGTCGACGGCCGCGATCATGTCCTCGAAGCGCCAGCTGAGCGTCGGCGTGAGCCCGCCGGTGCTCACCTTCAGGCCGTTGTCGAGCGTGCGCCGGATGGTGAGCGACGAGACCTCGCCCGCGCCGATGGACTCGATGACCTTCTTCAGCACGGTGTACGCGATCCAGGTGGTCTGCACCCCGGCGTCATCCGGCACGATCCGGTTGTCGCCGAAGGCCTGCTCCTTGATCACCTTGCGCATCTGGTCCCAGCGAGGGTCGCTCGCCGTCGGGTACCAGCCGGTGATGTACGAGCCCTCGTAGGGGCCCGACCTGCCGCCGGTGGCGTCGATCTGCGACTGGTCGACGCTGCCGATGACGGTGCCGGTGCGTACCTTCGGGTAGCTCGTGCTGTCGCGCCGGAACGAGTCCATGAAGGTGTTGGTGCGGTCGCCGAGCGCGGGGACCACACAGCCCCGCACGGCCGCGTCGGAGGTCGCGTGCCGGAGCGCCTGCTGCGTCGGCACGGAGTACTCGGTGGCGTCCTCGGCCGCCCGCTGGTCCGCGGCCTCCGCGTGTCCCTGCTTCTTCAGGCCGGAGTTGAGCAGCACCGGGAGCTCGTCACCGGCGATGGTGTCGGGGCGGATGAGCGAGACCGGGCCGCAGTTCTTGCCGAGCTGCTCGCCGAGGCCGGCCAGCAGGGCCGGCTGGCCGCCGTTGACGGGGTACGAGAGGGGGCTGGTGAACTCGTCGTCGGTGACGCCGTAGCCCCCTATGTAGGGGATGCCCGCGCTTTCCAGCGGGGCGAGGAACGATTGGCTGTGCTGGCTGTAGGAACCGACGACCGCGACGACGTTCTCGTCGGCGGCCCGCACGGCGCAGTCCGCGGCGGAGACCGACTCGTTGTGGTCGTTGCAGGTGAGGACCTCGAGCTCCCGGCCGTTGATGCCGCCGTGGGCGTTGACCCAGCGTGCGTAGGCCTTCGCCAGCGCCGGCATGCCGGGCTTGTTGGTCGCGTTGGTCTTCTCCGGGGCCCAGGTCATCACCTTGATGGGGCCATCCCCGGAGCCCCCCGTGGCACCAGGGATGGCCCCGCACCCGACGGCGACCGACGCGCACGCCACCAGCGCGCTCGCGTACAGCAGCATGGCCTTTAAGGGCCGGGGCGGAACGGGGGAGGTGGTGCGAGTACGTCGCCTACCGGTCATGGACAGGCACGATTCCCTCACACCGAGAACCCTTGTGTGACCTTGGGTCGACACGGGGTGACGTAGAGGTGAATTGCGGGGGCCGATGAACTGCTTTTCACAGGGAACGTACGATCGGTGACCGTGCAAGGTTCGGAGAACTCTTCCCGTCGCGGCCGTCGCTCATCCACCATGGGCGGCATGCCACTGAACGACATGCCGTGGTGGCGCTGGCGCAGCAATGTGCGCTCCGCGCTGCACATGCTTTCCGACCCCGCCTTCCAGCGAGACGTCTGGCTCGCCGGTGTCGACGGATACGGGGACGTCACCGACGCCGTGTACCGCCTGGTCGAGGACACCTGGCTGGACAACTGGTCGGCCGAGAAATACGTCGGCACGATCTTCCGCGACTCCCAGGAGGCGGCCCTCGTGGACAGCGCCGTCCTGCGGGTGCTGCGGATCATGCACCAGGTCGGACCCGACGCGCCCGTCTCCGCCTATCTCGACCACCAGGCGTGGCCGGAGGCCCTGCAGGCCGCGCGCGCCGCGCACGTACGGCTGGCCGCGAGCGACGGCGAGGACCCGGACGCGCCTCCGCGCACGCTGGAGGTCCTGCGCATCATGACGCGGTCGGCCTAGCGGTCGGCCCTGCGGGTCGGACAGTAGCGGGCGCCCGCGGGGTGTCCGCGGGGCGTCCGTGTGGCGGGACGACACTCCGCCCCGGGCGCCTGGTATGGGACGCTGTCCCGCATGAATGAGCCGTCCGTCCGCGGGGCCGCCCCCGCCGCCGAGCAGTACGTCCTGACCCTCTCGTGCCCCGACAAGCAGGGCATCGTGCACGCCGTGTCGAGCTACTTGTTCATGACAGGCTGCAACATCGAGGACAGTCAGCAGTTCGGCGACCACGACACGGGCCTGTTCTTCATGCGGGTCCACTTCTCGGCGGAGTCGCCGGTGACGGTGGAGAAGCTGCGCGCGAGCTTCACGGCCATCGGTGACGCCTTCCACATGGACTGGCAGATCCACCGGGCCGAGGACCGGATGCGGGTCGTCCTCATGGTCAGCAAGTTCGGCCACTGCCTGAACGACCTGCTCTTCCGCGCGCGGATCGGCGCGCTGCCCGTCGAGATCGCCGCCGTGGTCTCCAACCACACGGACTTCGCGGAGCTCGTGGGGTCGTACGACCTTCCCTTCCACCACATCGCGGTGACGAAGGACACCAAGGCCGAGGCCGAGGCGCAGCTGCTGGAGCTGGTGCGCGAGAAGGAGGTCGAGCTGGTCGTCCTCGCCCGCTACATGCAGGTCCTCTCCGACGACCTCTGCAAGCAGCTCAGCGGCCGCATCATCAACATCCATCACTCCTTCCTGCCGAGCTTCAAGGGCGCGAAGCCGTACCACCAGGCACACACCCGCGGGGTCAAGCTCATCGGCGCCACCGCGCACTACGTCACCGCCGACCTCGACGAGGGCCCGATCATCGAGCAGGAGGTCGAGCGGGTCGGCCACGACGTCACCCCCGACCAGCTGGTCGCCATCGGCCGTGACGTGGAGTGCCAGGCGCTGGCCCGCGCGGTGAAGTGGCACGCGGAGCGCCGCATCCTGCTGAACGGCCGCCGGACGGTCGTTTTCGCGTAAGGGCGTAAGGGCGTAAGGGCGTAAGGGACGGGTGCTCTGCCCACCGGTGCGCGGGCCGCTCCTGCGCACCGGCATACGGGCGTACCGGCATACGGGCGTGACGGCGCACCGGCGTGAGGCGCTGAGGCCTGGGCGGCCGGGGACATGCGGTCCCGGTCCGCGGCTCCGCCCGGCGCCCCGGCTACATCCGGCTCAGTGACGCCGCCGCGAACAGCACGTCCCTGATGGCCTCACGGTCGCCGTCCTGTCCGGCGGCGGCCTCCTCCGGGGACACATGGCCCGCGGCCAGGCGGCAGAACTCCACCCCGTCCAGCGCGACATGGGCGACCTCGCGCTCGGCGGAGCCGACGGCTCCGGGCGAGTCGAGCGGGATGAGCCACTCACCGCCGCCGGAGCCCTCGATCTCGAGGCGCAGGCTGCGCCCCGGAGCACCCGCGGTGACGAGATGCCGGGCCGGCGGGGCCGACAGCCCCGCCCGGCGCCGCTCGGCGAGCGACACGGGCAGCATCCGCGCGGCCAGGTCGATCATCCGGTGGAGGTGCCGGGGAGCGGGCGGCTCGTACGGGTAGTCCACCGCGTCGGCGATGTCCCCCGCGTGCACCCAGCACTCGAAGGCCCGGTCCAGCAGCGAGTCGCTGAGCGGCAGTTCGAAGCCGCCGTACGCCACGGTGAGCAGTCCGGAGCCCGCCCCGCGCTCGACCGCGCGGGCGTGGGAGGCGCCTCCCTCCACGAACGACGCGGTCCGCACGATGGTGTGGCTCTGCTCCCGCCAGGGCCGGCGCACGGACCGGGTGGGCGGGACGTCCGACGCCCGCCAGTACGCCTCGGTGCGCTCCTGCGGCGTCGGCCGCTCGGCTCCGGCGACGCCGAGCGGGTCGTCCAGGCCCAGCGCGACGGCGACCAGTCCGTCGACGCTCAGCAGATGGGCGATGACCCCGGCGACCGTCGTCCGGCGGCTCGTGGGCCCGTCGCCCTCGAACCAGCGCAGCCGCACGGGCGCGTGCCACTCTGAACCGCCGATGTCCTGGAGCAGGGCGTCGAGCCGGGCGGTCTCGGCGTCGTACGGAGCGGCCCACTCGGGTACCGGGATGCGCGGCGGGCGCCGGTCGAGGCAGCTCGTCAGGACGCGGGTGCGCAGCGTCGGGTCCAGGTCCAGGCTCTCCGCGGGATGCAGCAGCCCTACCGCCTCGCGCAGCCGCAGCGCCTCGTCCGCGCACGAGCCGCAGTGCCCGAGGTGGTCCTCGACGGCCGTCGTCTCGTCCGCCGAGCAGGCGGCCAGCGCCCACGCGCCGAGCAGTGACTTCAGGACCCGGTGTTCGAGGACGAGCGGCGCCGGGCCGGGCGTGGCGGCCGGTTCGGGCAGTGCCCGTCCGGTGTCCTCGACGGAGGTGCGCGGCGGCGGTATGCGCGGGGGCCCGCCCGGGCCCGGCCCGGCGTCGCCGCTCCCGGGGAGGCCGGGGTCACGGGGCTCCCGGGAGCCCCGGGGGTCTTCGTACCCGTCCTCGTACGGGTCCTCGTGCCCGTCCTCGTACGTGTTCTCGTACGTGTTCTCGTACTTGTCCTGGTTCCCGCCCTCGTCGTCGAACGACTCGAACCGGTCATTTCCTTCGGTCACCTCGCACCCCCGAATTCGGGCGGGGCGCCGGCGGGTCCGGTGTCGTGGGCGGTGGACAGGAGCTGGAGGCCGAGGCGGAGCCGGCGGCGGGCCTCGTCCTCGGTGACGCCGAGGTCGGCGGCGGCCTGGCGGTAGTCGCGGCGCTGGAAGTACGCGAGCTCCAGGGCGGCCCGCAGCGGGGTGGGCATGGAGGTGACGATGTAGTCGGCGCGGGCGGCGACGGACGCGCTGCGCACTTTGCGCTCCAGCTCCTCGGTGGTGCCCTGGCCGCCCTGGGCGAGCGCGGCGGTCTCGGTGGCGCGCAGGCGCTGCACGGCGAGACGGTGGGTCAGCGCGGCGACCCAGGAGCGCAGGGGGCCCTGCTTGGGGTCGTACGTGTCGGGGTTCTCCCAGACGTGGGCGAAGACCTCGCGGGTGATCCCGTCGGCGGCCCGCTCGTCTCCGAGCACGCGATGGGCGAGGCCGTGCACCAGCGACGCGAACCGGTCGTAGAGCTCACCGAGCGCGGCCGCCTCCCCGCGGGAGAGCCGCTGCTGCATCTTGCGGTCCCAGCGGGGCGGTGCGTCCTGCTTCGCCATGCGGCCCCCTCACCTCTGGTAGTGCCCGGCGCCCGTCCGTGTGTCCGGCCGGTGTCCCGGCCGTGTCCCCTGTCGCTGTCCAGCCATGCAGTGCCGCTGTCCAGACTGTGTGCAACTGCTGTCCTGAATGTAGTCGGCACGTCCGACAGCGCACGCCCCTTTGCGCCAATGTGCGCCCCTGGACTGGCCATAGATGGTAGAGGCGTGGCGTTTCCGTCCCCAGAGATGGCTGCAACGGACCGTACGCGACCGAAAGTGACCCCTCCTGAAGGATTTTCGACCGTAGACAGGCGTTTCTTCCTGTGGGGATCCGTGTTTCATGGAACTGCGGGTGGGCAGCCGCACTGGAAGGAAGCGTACGGAGTGCTTCCGTTTCTGCTGGACGAGGCGAGCGAGAGGCGTGGCGGTGACGCTCAAGGTGACCGACGTGACCGACGGCGAGGGCGGCGCGGGCGGCACAGCGAGTACGGGCGGCCCGGGTGCCGTGAGCCGTGAAGTGGGCGAGTGGGCCGTGCTGCGGGTGTCGGGCGAGCTCGACCTCGTGACGTCGCCGGCGCTGCGCCAGAGCGTGCACGACGTGGTGGCCGAGGGCCGGCACAGCATCGTGCTGGACCTCTCCGGGGTCGTGTTCTGCGACTCCAGCGGTGTCGGCGTCCTGATCGCCGCGCGTCGCCTCATGCGCTCCTGCCGCGGCCGCCTGCGGCTGATCCTGCCCGCCCAGGGAGCGGCCGACGGCTCGCACGTCAACCGCGTCCTCGCGGCTCTCGGTGTGCGCCGCCTCTTCGACGTGTACCCCGACGTCGACGCGGCCGTCGACGAGGAGTCCCGCCCGCTGTCGGCCTGACACCACCCGCAGGGCACCGTGCCCGCGCCTTCGCCCGGAGTGACGCCCCCTGCTCACTGTGCGACGCACCGCCACGCGGTTGTTCCAGAATTCCCGCGGTCTTGGTGCAACAGTCGTTTTCCCGCTCCCTGGGCGGCCCGGTCGTCGTACTCTCCGTTCCAGATGAACCGCAGTCCGGCCGAGGCCGGCTGAGAAGTGAGGCGGTCCGAAGACACCATGGTCAGCACCGAGTACGAGCGCAGGATTGCCGCCCGGTTCGCCGGCTTCGACCAGGACGGCAACGGCTACATCGACCGCGAGGACTTCAACGTCGCGACCAAGGCGGTGCTCGCCGAGTTCGGTACGACGGCGCGGTCGGACAAGGGCCAGGCCCTGTACATCGGAGCCGAGGCGTTCTGGCAGGGCATGGCCGGGATAGCGGACCGGGACGGCGATCAGCGGATCACCCGCGAGGAGTTCGTCAGCGGCGCGGTGAAGCGGCTGCGCGACAACCCCGAGCGGTTCGCCGAGATCGCCCGCCCCTTCCTGCACGCGGCCCTCGCGGTGGCGGACACCGACGGGGACGGCGCGGCCACGGTCGAGGAGACCACGCGCGTCCTCAGGGCTCTCGGAGTCGGCGACGACCTCGCCACCGCGGCCGCCGCCGCCCTGGACGCGGACGCCGACGGACGGATCGGCGAGAGGGAGGTCGTGAGCGCGTTCGCCCGCTACTTCACGGTGCCGGAGTAGCGCGGGCCGGGTCCGATGGGGTTCCGCCCGGGAGAGCCCGTGGCCCGGGCCGACCCGGCTCGGGCTCTCCCGGGGACGGCCGGCCGCCGAGCCCGCCCGGCCCACGGCTGACCCCGGGACGGCCGACCGCTCACCCGAGAAGTTCGCGCCACCCGGGGCCTCAGCCGGAAAAGCGTTCCCTGAGCCGGTACTTGAGCACCTTCCGCAGCGCCTCGTTGCGCGGAAGGGCGTCCACGACCTCCAGCTGTTCCGGCAGCTTGTGCACGGACATCCCTTCCCCGCGCAGATACGAGGTCATCGCGGCCAAGGTCAACTCCTCCGCTCCCGGCGGCTGTTCGACCACCGCGCAGACGCGTTCCCCGCGCTCGGCGTCGGGCAGTCCGATCACGGCGACGTCCCCGACCGCCGGGTGCCGGTGCAGCAGGTCCTCGATCTCCTTCGCGGAGATGTTCTCGCCCTTGCGGATGATGATGTCCTTGACCCGGCCGGTGAGGACGAGATGCCCGCTCCCGGTCAGATGCCCGACGTCCCCGGTGATCAGGAACCCGTCCCCGTCGAACGCCTCCGCCGTCTGCGCCGGGTTCAGATACCCCTGGCACACGGCCTCCCCCCTGAGCCGTACGTCGCCGTCGACGCCACAGGGCCGGGAGGCTCCCGCCGCGTCCACGATCCGTATCTCCATGCCCTCCGGGGGCCTGCCCTCCGTGGTCGCGAGGTTCTCGGCCGTGTCGTCCGGCGCGCCCATCGTGATCATCGGGACCTCGGTCATCCCGTACCCGTGGGTGAGCTGCACGCCCATCTCCCGGACGACGGAGTGATAGACCTCCGGCGGCTTCGGGGCTCCGCCGCCCGCGAGCAGCCGCAGTGTGGGAATGACGGGCTCCCCGGGCCGCTTGCGCTGTTCGGCGAGGAACATCGAGTAGAACGCGGTCGACCCGCCCGCCACCGTCACGCCGTGCTCGCGGTAGCCCTCCAGCGCGGCGGGCAGCGCGAAGTGCTCGAACATCACGGCCGGGAAGCCGTACAGCAGCAGCATCACCGTGTAGTCGGGCCCGGCGATGTGCGCGTACGGGAAGGCCATCGAGCCCACGTCGTCGGCGGACAGACGCAGCGCGTGGGCGAGGCAGGAGCCGCCGGCGATCAGTGAACGGTCGGTGTGCAGCACGCCCTTGGGGTCCGAGGTGGTGCCCGAGGTCCAGTAGATCCAGCGGACGGAGGTGCCGTCGGAGGGCGGGGCGGGCAGCACGGCGGGATCACCCTCCGGCAGCGCGTCGTACGCCTCGAAGACGTTCTTCGCGCCGAGCCGGTGCGCCATCGCGGTGTGGTCGAAGCCGCGCCACTCGCCCGGCACGGCGAAGTACTCCGCCTTCGACTCCCGCAGCGCGAAGCCGACCTCGCGGTCGCGGTAGAAGGGGATCACCGGCGACTGGACGGCGCCGACGCGGGCCAGCGCGAAGGACAGCAGGGCGGTCTCGATGCGGGTGGGCAGCTGCCAGGCGACCACCGTGCCGGGACGTACGCCCCGGTCGTGCAGGCCCGCCGCCACCCGCTCGGCGCGGTCGCGCAGCTCGCCGAAGGTCAGGGAGCGGTCGTCCTGGAGCAGGACGGGCCGGTCGGGGGTGAGGTCGGCTCGGCGGGCGACCAGCTCCCACAGTGTGCGCGCGGAACTCAGGGCGTGTGCGGTGTCGTTCACTTCGACCCCCTGCGGTTCGTTCACTTCGACACCCGTAGCTGACGGGCAGTCAGATCGTGCGCAGAGCGTAGGGCTCGCCGCCTTGTCGGTCCATAGGTGCGGGGCTAGCCTGCTTGTGAACAGAGATCTGACGACCCATCAGATAATGGAATGCGTCCCGGGGGGACACCCTCGGACGGACCCGTACGCCCGGCGGAGGGGACCATGACCGAACTGCCCCGCATCATCAGCGTCGACGACCATGTGATCGAGCCCGCGCACCTCTTCGAGACCTGGCTGCCGCGGAAGTACCGGGAGCGCGGTCCGCGGCCGCTCACCGCCGGGATCGGTGAACTCGCCTACGTCGCGGGCAAGTACCAGATCACCATGGACCCGGACGGACCGCCGACCGACTGGTGGATCTACGAGGACCTCAAGTTCCCGTACAAGCGCAACATCGCCGCCGTCGGCTTCGACCGCGACGAGATGACGCTGGAGGGCATCACCCGCGCGGAGATGCGGCGCGGCTGCTGGGACCCCGCCGAGCGCCTCAAGGACATGGACCTCAACCATGTCGAGGCCAGCCTCTGCTTCCCCACCTTCCCGCGCTTCTGCGGCCAGACCTTCGCCGAGGCGCACGACAAGGAAGTGGCCCTGGCCTGTGTGCGGGCGTACAACGACTGGATGGTCGAGGAATGGTGCGGCGACAGCGGCGGCCGGCTGATCCCGCTGTGCCTGATCCCCCTGTGGGACATCGACCTCGCGGTCGCCGAGATCCGCCGCAACGCCGCGCGGGGCGTGAAGGCCGTCACCTTCTCCGAGATCCCCACCTATCTGGGGCTGCCCTCGATCCACTCCGGCTACTGGGACCCGTTCTTCGCGGTCTGCCAGGAGACCGGGACGGTCGTGAACATGCACATCGGCTCGTCGTCCCAGATGCCCGCCGCCTCCCCCGACGCGCCCCCCGCCGTCCAGGCCTCGCTGTCCTTCAACAACGCGATGGCCTCCATGATGGACTTCCTGTTCAGCGGCGTCCTGGTGAAGTTCCCGCGCCTCAAACTCGCCTACTCCGAAGGCCAGATGGGCTGGATCCCGTACGCCCTGGAGCGCGCCGACGACGTCTGGTCGGAGCACCGCGCCTGGGGCGGGGTCAGGGACCTGATCCCGGAACCCCCCTCGACGTACTACTACCGGCAGATCTTCTGCTGCTTCTTCCGCGACAAGCACGGCGTCGCGTCCCTGGACGTGGTGGGCCGCGACAACGCCACCTTCGAGACCGACTACCCGCACGTCGACTCGACCTTCCCGCACACCAAGGAGGTCGCCCTCGACCATGTGAAGGGCCTCGACGACGAGACGATCCACAAGCTGATGCGCGGCAACGCCATCCGCATGCTGGACCTGGATCTGTAGTGGATCTCGCCTGCACGCCCGAGGAGGAGGACTTCCGCGCCCGCCTGCGAACGTGGCTCGCCGGGGTCCTCCCGGCGCTGCCGCCGAAACCGTCCCCGGACGACTGGCCCGCGCGACGGGCGTACGACCTCGGCTGGCAGCGGATGCTGTACGACGCCGGGTACGCCGGGCTGCACTGGCCCGTCGACGCGGGCGGCCGGGGTGCCACGCCGACGCAGCACCTCATCTACCTGGAGGAGACGGAGAAGGCGGGCGCTCCCTACGTGGGGGCCAACTTCGTCGGGCTGCTGCACGCCGGGCCGACCATCGCCTCCGAGGGGAGCGCCGAGCAGCGGGCGCGCTGGCTGCCGCCCGTGCTGCGCGGCGAGGAGGTCTGGTGCCAGGGCTTCAGTGAGCCGGACGCCGGCTCGGACCTCGCGGCGCTGCGCACGCGCGCCCGGCGGGACGGCGACGACTACGTGGTGAGCGGGTCCAAGATCTGGACCTCCCACGCCGAGGTGGCCGACTGGTGCGAGCTGCTGGTGCGGACGGACCCCGCCGCGCGCAAGCACCGGGGCATCACCTGGCTCGCGATGCCCATGGACGCGCCCGGGATCACCGTCCGGCCGCTGCGGACCCTCGCGGGCTCCACCGAGTTCGCGGAGGTCTTCCTCGACGAGGTGCGTGTCCCGGTCGCCAACCGCGTCGGAGCCGAGAACGACGGCTGGCGCGTGACCATGGTGACCCTGTCGTACGAGCGCGGCACCGCCTTCGTCGGTGAAGTGGTCGCCTGTCGGCGCGTGTTGGCCGAGCTCGCGCGCGAGTCCCGCAAGAACGGGCGCTGGGACGACGCCGTGCTGCGACGCCGTCTCGGCCGGCTCAACGCGGAGTTCCGCGCACTGTGGCGGCTCACCCAGTGGAACGTCAGCGAGGCACAGGGGACGGGGGGAGTGCCCGGCGTCGGCGGTTCGGTCTTCAAACTGAGCTACTCGCACGCCCGCCAGGAGCTGTTCGACGCCGCCGCCGAGGTCCTCGGCCCCGAGGCCCTGGACCTGGGACAGGAGTGGACCCTGGACCGGCTGTCCTCGCTCTCGTACACCATCGCGGCCGGCACCTCGCAGATCCAGCGGAACATCGTGGCCGAGCGGATCCTCGGCCTTCCCAAGGGGAGGTGAGTTCGGACCATGGACTTCAGGCTCACCGACGATCAACGGGCCTTGCGGCAGGGCGTACGGGAACTGCTGGAGGGCCGGTTCGGCCGGGCGGCCCTGCGCGCGGCCGTGGACCGGGGGGAGGGGGAGCGCGGGGGTGTCCTCGACCGGGAGCTGTGGCGTGAGCTCGGTGCGGCGGGGTTCTTCGCGCTGCGCCTGCCCGAGGCCGACGGCGGCGTCGGGCAGGGGCTTCCGGAGGCCGTGCTGGCCTTCGAGGAGGCGGGGCGGGTCCTGCTGCCGGGCCCGCTGATCGCCACGCATCTCGCCGCGGGCGCCGTGGCCGGGGCGGCCACCGGCGAGGTGGTCGTGACCTCCGTCGACGAGGGGCTCGTGGAATGGCTGGACGAGGCCGACGTCGTCCGCGGGGACACCACCGGAGCCGAGCCGCTGGCCTCGGTGGACCCGCTGACCCCCCTGCACCGGCTCCCCGCCTCCGCCGCCCCGCGCCCCGCGAGCGGCGCACTCCGGCGCCCCCGGACAACGGGCGGTCCCGGCGGCCCGCCGATGTCGGACGGGCCTGGCGGCTTCCCTGTGTCGGACGGACCCGGCGGCTTCCGGGTGTCGGACGGGCCCGGCGGCTTCCGCGTGTCGGACGGGCCTGGTGGCCCCCCGGCACCGGACGGGCCCGGAGGCTCCTCGGTGTCCGACGGGTCCGGCGGCCTCCCGGTGCCGGATGCGCTCGGCAGCCCCGCGTCTCCGCCGGCCGGGGACGCGCTCCTCACGTCTCTCCTCACCGCCGCCGAGCAGCTGGGCAGTGCCGCCCGGACCTGCGAGGCGGCCGTGCAACACGCCCGGACCCGCGAGCAGTTCGGGCAGCCGATCGGGGCCTTCCAGGCGGTGCAGCATCTGTGCGCGGGCATGCTCGTGCGGGTCGAGATGGCTCGCGCGGCCGTCTACGCCGCCTCGGTCACCGCCGACCCGGTGGACATCGCGGCGGCCCGGCTGCTCGCCGACGAGGCCGCCGTGCGCGGCGCCCGCGACTGCCTCCAGGTGCACGGCGGCATGGGCTTCACCTGGGAGTCCGACATCCATCTGCACCTGAAGAGGGCGTGGATACGGACGCACCGTGCGGGTGGCACCACGCGGAGCGAGGAGGAGCTGGCGGACGATCTGCCGGCCGGGACGGCCTAGAGGGCCTCTGTCCTGGGGTGCTGCGGGACACGGGCGAGCGGATGTCGCGGATCGTGGCGGAGCGGAATCACAGAGCGTTGAGACCTGGTTGTGTCCTAGGCGTGACTTGTCACGGCCTGGAGTCGGCGCCGGGCTCCGGTACCTTGTGTGGGATGCGAGTGGTTCTGAGGCTGAGCCATCCCGGTGTTGCCCCTGAGGCCGCGCCGAACCCGGCGATGCACGCCGCTCGCGAGGCAGGGCGGACCCCCGTACCTGCCTGTTCGACTCCCCGTGGCGAGCGTCGCACAGTATGCCGCACGCGTACTCCTTCGCGCTGGAATATGCCCGAAGCGCTTGTTGGGGTGACTGTACGTCAACCATGCTGTCTCGCAAGGGAATCACGTTCCGTGATCCTTGTTCTGGCCATGCAGAAAATGGCTACGATCGTGGCCCTTGTGAGGCGCGAGGCGATGTGTCCGCCGGTTCGGATGGTGTGAGCGGTGCAGGTGCTTCAAGTGCAGCTGGAGATCCGGCCCGACCCCGCAGAGGTGGGGCGAGCCCGGCGGTGGGCCCGTTCCAGGCTCGCGGGGTCCGGGATAGAGGCCGATGAACCGCTCGCCGAGACGCTGATCCTGCTCGTCTCGGAGCTTGTCACGAACGCCGTGGTGCACACCGGGTGTCCGGCCGTCCTGCGCCTCTGTCTGCCGGGCGGTGCCGGGGCCGCCACCGTGCGCCTCGAGGTGGCCGACACCAGCGCCCGGCCGCCGATTCCCCGGCATGCCGACGGCGACGAGACCAACGGCCGCGGCCTGGAGCTCGTCGACGGCCTCGCGGACCGCTGGGGCTGGAGCCCCGAGGGCGCCGGCAAACGTATCTGGTGCGAGGTGGACCGCTGCGCCACGGGCGCCTCGGCGAGAACCGTGTACCCGGGCTACGAGGGCTTCGCGTACGAGGCGGTCTAGTTCCGTTCCTCGTGCGCGTGCCGTGCGGGGCGGTCCGGCCTCCGAGCTGGTTCCGTCCTCCTCGTGCGCGTGCCGTGCGGGGCGGTCCGGTTCTCCCGTGCGTGGGTGTGCCGGAGCGCGGACGACGGGCGCGCTTTCGTGCATCTATGCACGAAACGTCTGTACACGGCCGCCGTAGTGGCCGAATGCGCCGGGCCGTGCTTCCGTACGCGCTGTCTCAAAAGGGATGTAGCGCAATAAATCGCCGAGCGGGTGTTGACGTGGCGTGTCCGTTTGATCACGCTTGTGTTCAGCGATTCGCCGCGAGGGGACGGCGAGGGTTCCGGTGACGGGGGCCCTCGGCGAGTGTGGGTCGCGATTCGGCGCCGGCACCTCCAGGGCCAAGGGGGGCGGGGTGGGCGCGCCGGAGGCGGATGGCGGCGCGCGCTGCCGTGCCCGGGGTGAGGTGGGGGACCTCCCGGTCGGGCGCAGTCGAGAGTGGGGGAAGCGCGCCGCCAGCCGGCCCTCTGCCGGCTAGAGCACTGCCACCGGTGCCACCGGTGTGCCCGTGCCGCCGACGAAGGGTTCCGGCATCGCCGACAGCAGGAACGCGTAGCGGTTTTCTTGTCCACAGGCTGTGGACAACTCTTCGAGATTCCAGTTCTGGCCTTGCAGCATCCCCATCTCGACCAGGTCGAGCGCGTGCACGGGCAGCCACAGGTCGTCGATCTCGGGCGGGAAGATCTCGAAGGTCAGCGTGTCGTTGGCGACCGCCGCGACATCGCGCGCGTGGAACCATTCCGGGGTGCGTACCGACAGGCCCGGCGACGGATATCCGTACCCGTGCTTGTCGCTCGCCAGATACACCTGGATCTGCCCCGTCCGTACGAGCACGATGTCGCCCGCCCGTACCCGCGTGCCGGCCAACTCCTCCGCGGCTTCGAGGTCTTCGGGGGTGACCGCGTGCCCGCCGGCCAGCCGGTGTTCGCCGCGCGCCCGCGCCACGTCGAGCAGGACGCCGCGCGAGACGATGTGCCGCGGCTTGTCGATCCCGCTGAACTCGGCGCCGCCGTGCGGCGTGACGGTGCCGGCCGGGCGGCCGTTGTAGAGCCTGCCGGAGTGCGAGACATGGGTCAGCGCGTCCCAGTGGGTGGCCGCCTGGAGCCCCATGGTGACGGCGTCGTCGCTGCACGCCACCGTGCCGGGGCCGAAGATCTCCTGGTTGATCTGCACCATCGTGTGCAGCGGATTGACCCGCCCCGGAATCATCCCGGTCTGTACGCCGTCCTGTTGGAGGGGAAGGGCGAGCGGCACGCGGCGCCCGGTCCGTACCGTCGCGGCGGCCTCTCGTACGACCTCGTCGGTGATGAGGTTCAGCGTTCCGATCTCGTCGTCGGCCCCCCAGCGCCCCCAGTTGTTCACGCGCTTGGCGATCTCGTGGAACTCGGCCGGCAGTGACATGAGTCCTCCCCGGGGCTTGTCTCCAGGTATCCGACGGGTCGTAGAATCCGAGTTGAATCTAACGGACCGTCAGAAACTGCGGGAAGGGGCCGGGCGTGGGGAACTTCTTGGCGGGCAGGGTCATCGCCGTCACGGGCGCGGGGCGGGGGATAGGCCGGGCGGTCGCCCTCGCCGCGGCGGCCGAGGGCGCGCGCGTCGTCGTCAACGACTACGGCGTGTCCGTCGAGGGCGCCGAGCCCACGAGTTCGGTCGCCGACACCGTCGTCAAGGAGATCGAGGCGGCGGGCGGCGAGGCGGTCGCGGTGGCCGACGACATCTCGACGATGGCGGGCGGGCAGCACGTCGTCGACACCGCGCTCGCGTCGTACGGACGGATCGACGGAGTGGTGTGCGTGGCCGGCATCCTGCGCGAACGGATGCTCTTCAACATGTCCGAGCAGGAGTGGGACCCGGTGGTCGCCACCCACCTCAAGGGCACGTTCACCCTCTTCCGGGCCGCCTCGGCGGTGATGCGTAAGCAGGGCTCGGGCACGCTGATCGGTTTCACCAGCGGCAACCACCAGGGCTCGGTCGCGCAGGCCAACTACAGCGCGGCGAAGGGCGGAATCATCTCGCTGGTGCGCAGCGCGGCCCTCGGACTCCACAAGTACGGGGTCACCGCGAACGCGGTCGCGCCCGTCGCCCGAACCCGCATGTCGGCGAACGTCCCGATGGAGCTGAAGGAGATCGGCGAACCGGAGGACGTGGCCGCGCTCGTGGTCTACCTGCTGTCGGACCGGGCCCGCGCGGAGCGCATCACCGGGCAGGTCTACACGATCGCCGGACCCAAGATCGCCGTATGGGCCCAGCCCCGCGAACTGCGCGCCGGATACGCCGAGGGAGCCTGGACCCCGGAGAAGATCGCCGACTTCCTTCCGGGGACGGTCGGCGTGGATCCGATGCCGCTGCTGGAACAACTGGAGGCGATGGCCCGGGCCGCGGCGGAGAAGACGCGCCCCAACGCGTGAGTCCGGCTTCGGCCCCGTGGGAGGAGAGCGCGTGGATTTCGCATTCGGTCCGCAGGACGAGGCCTTCCGGCGCGAGGTGCGGAGCTGGCTGGAGGAGCACCTGGCCGGCGCTCCCGCGCGCCGCGCGTGGGAGCGGGAACTCGGCCGGGGCGGCTGGATCGGGCTCGGCTGGGACGAGGACGGGTACGGGAACCGGCGCGCCGACCTGACCCAACAGGTCGTGTGGGCCGAGGAGTACGCCCGCTCGAAGGCACCGGCGCGGTCCGGGCACATCGGCGAGAACCTGCTGGCGCCGACGCTCCTCGCCCATGGGACGCCGGAGCAGAAGCGGCGCTTCCTGCCGCCGATCGCCCAGGGCCGTGAGCTGTGGTGCCAGGGGTACAGCGAACCCGGCGCGGGCTCGGACCTGGCAGGCATCCGGACGATTGCCGAACGGACGGCAGAGGCCGGGACGGCCGCGGTAGGGGCGACTGCCGCGGGGACGGCCGGCGCGGGGACGGCTGCCTCAGGGGCGACCGCCTCAGGGGCGACCGGCGCACGGGTGACTGCCGAGCGGGTGGCGGACGCGGGCGTGGTCGGCGCACGGGTGCCCGCCGAACGGGCTGTGGATGTGGGCGCGGCCGGCGCGGGGGTGACCGCCGTGCGGGACCAGGGGGCGGCGCCGTCGGGGGCCTTCCGTGTCACGGGGCAGAAGATCTGGACCTCGCTCGCCCACGAGGCCGACTGGTGCTTCGTGCTCGCCCGTACGGAGCCGGGGTCCACCCGCCACCACGGCCTGTCCTTCCTCCTCGTTCCCATGGACCAGCCCGGCCGCGTCGAGGTCCGTCCGATCCGCCAGATGACCGGCACCAGTGAGTTCAACGAGGTGTTCTTCGACGGGGCGGTGGCGCGGGCCGAGCACGTGGTCGGCGGGGAGGGGAACGGCTGGCGGGTCGCCATGAGCCTGCTCGGATTCGAGCGCGGCGTCTCCACCCTCGCCCAGCAGATCGGGTTCGCCGAGGAGTTGGGGCGCGTGCTGCGGGCGGCTGTCGCCACGGGCGCGGCCACGGATCCCGTCGTACGCGACCGGCTCGTGCGGCTGTGGGCCGAGTTGCGCACGATGCGATGGAACGCCCTGCGCACGCTGGGGAGTTCGGGGAGCCCCGGGGACGCGGGGGCGCCGAGCGTGGCGAAGCTGCTGTGGGGTGGCTGGCACCGGCGGCTCGGTGAGCTCGCGGTGCAGGTGCGGGGGGCCGGCGCGGCGGTGGGCCCGGCGGACTGGTCGGCGGAGCGGCCGTACGAACTGGACGCCGCCCAGCACCTGTTCCTCTTCAGCCGGGCCGACACGATCTACGGCGGCTCGGACGAGATCCAGCGCACGATCATCGCCGAGCGCGCGCTCGGCCTGCCCAAGGAACCCCGGGGATAGCCACGGCCCACCCCGGTACGGCCAGGAACAGCCCGGTACGGCCCAGGAACAGCCCGGGGTGCCCCGGGAAGAGGGGAGCTGGCGCGATGCGAGGCGTGATCTTCGACGGAAAGCGGACCCAGGTCGTGGACGATCTGGAGATACGGGACCCGGGACCAGGAGAGGTCCAGGTGGCGATCTCCGCCGCCGGCCTCTGTCACAGCGACCTGTCCGTGGTGGACGGGACCATCCCCTTCCCCGTCCCCGTGGTGCTCGGCCATGAGGGTGCGGGCGTGGTGGAGGCCGTGGGCACGGGCGTCACCCATGTCGGGCCCGGCGACCATGTGGCGCTGTCCACGCTCGCCAACTGCGGGGCCTGCGCCGAGTGCGACCGGGGGCGGCCCACGATGTGCCGCAAGGCGATCGGCATGCCCCAGCGGCCGTTCGCGCGAGCCGGGCAGCCGCTCTACCAGTTCGCCGCCAACTCGGCCTTCGCGGAACGCACGGTCGTGAAGGCCGTGCAGGCGGTCCGGATTCCGAAGGACATCCCGCTGACGTCCGCCGCGCTGATCGGCTGCGGGGTTCTCACGGGCGTCGGAGCGGTCCTGAACCGGGCCCGGGTCGACCGGGGCGACAGCGTCCTCGTCATCGGCACGGGAGGCATCGGCCTGAACGTCATCCAGGGCGCACGGCTCGCGGGCGCCCTGAGGATCGTCGCGGTCGATTCCAACCCGGCCAAGGAAGCCGTCGCCCGCCAGTTCGGCGCGACGCACTTCCTGACCTCGACGGACGGGGTGAAGGACATCCTCCCCACCGGCGCCCAGCACGCCTTCGAATGCGTCGGGCGCGTCGAGCTCATCCGTCAGGCGGTCGACCTGCTCGACCGCCACGGGCAGGCGATCCTCCTCGGCGTCCCCCCGGCGACGGCCGAGGCGTCCTTCCTCGTCTCCTCGATGTATCTCGACAAGTCCATCCTCGGCTGCCGCTACGGCTCCTCCCGCCCCCAGCGGGACATCGCCCTGTACGCCGAGCTGTATCGCGAAGGCCGGTTGCTCCTCGACGAGTTGGTGACGGCGACGTACCCGGTCGAGGACTTCGAGAGGGCGGCCGAGGACGCGCACGCGGGGAAGGTGGCGAGGGCGGTGCTGACGTTCCGCAACGACTGATGCGACGTCATGGGTGCGTGGAAGCGAGGGAGTTGCCGCCCTCGGTCCCGTCGGTCCCGTCGGCTCCGGAGCCCGACCTGAAGGTGCGCCGGTAGGTGGTGGGTGTGACGCCGAGGGTGGCCTGCAGGTGCTGGCGCATCGACTGGGCCGTGCCGAAGCCGGCGTCGCGGGCGACCTGGTCGATGGACAGGTCGCTGGACTCCAGGAGATGGCGGGCGTGTTCGACGCGCTGCCGGGTGAGCCACTGGCCCGGGCTGACGCCGACCTCCTCCCGGAAGCGGCGGGTGAAGGTGCGTACCGACATGGACTCCTGCTCGGCCATGTCCCGCAGCTGGATGGGCTCGTGGAGACGGCCGAGCGCCCAGGCGCGGGCGGCGGTCGTGCCGGCCGACTGCGCCTCCGGCACCGGGCGCTGGATGTACTGCGCCTGGCCGCCGTCGCGGTGCGGCGGTACGACGGTGCGGCGGGCCACCTCGTTGGCGACGGCGGCGCCGTGGTCGCGGCGTACGAGATGGAGGCACAGGTCGATCCCGGCCGCGACACCGGCGGAGGTGAGGACGTCGCCGTCGTCGACGAAGAGCACGTCCGCGTCGACGCGGATCTGCGGGAAGAGCTCCTGGAAGTGCTCGGCGTGCATCCAGTGTGTGGTGGCCGGGCGGCCGTCGAGATACCCGGCGGCGGCGAGGACGTAGCTGCCGGTGCAGATGGAGACGAGGCGGGTGCCGGGGCGGACGAGCGTGAGGGCGGCGGCCAGCTCCGGGGTCAGGATGCCCTCCTGCTGGACGGGCCCGAGTTCGTACGAGGCCGGGACGACGACCGTGTCGGCGCCGGCCAGCGCCTCGGGGCCGTTGGCGACGAGGACGGAGAAGTCGGCGTCCGTCTCGACGGGGCCGGGCGGCCGGACCGAGCAGGTGACCACCTCGTACAGCGGCCGTCCGTCGGTGTCCCGTGCCTTGCCGAAGATGCGCTGCGGAATGCCCAGCTCGAACGGGAGCAGCCCGTCCAGGGCGAGCACGACGACACGGTGGCGGCGGAACGAACCCGAAATGGCCATGGCCCGATCCTAGCGAATGCTGTCCTTCAGGCCAGTGGTTCGCCAGGCCCGCCCTCCCCGAAGATCTGTGACGTGACCCAGACAAGCGAAGCCGCTCCCGCCCCGGAGGACTCCCGGCCCACCCGTCCCGCCGCCGCTCACCGCATCCACCGTGCCTGGTTCGTCGCCGCCGTCGCCTTCGTGACGATCATCGGCGCCGCCGCCTTCCGGTCGCTGCCCGGTCTGCTGATCGACCCGCTCCACCAGGAGTTCCACTGGTCGCGCGGCACGATCAGCGCGGCGGTCTCCATCAACCTCGCGCTCTACGGGCTCACGGCGCCGTTCGCCGCGGCGCTCATGGACCGGTTCGGCATCCGGCGCGTGGTGGCGGTCGCCCTGACCGTGATCGCGGTCGGCTCGGGGCTGACCGTGTGGATGACGGCGGCCTGGCAGCTGCTGCTCTGCTGGGGCCTGCTCGTGGGCCTCGGCTCCGGTTCGATGGCGCTCGCCTTCGCGGCGACGGTCACCAACCGCTGGTTCACCGAGCGCAAGGGCCTGGTGACGGGCATCCTGACGGCCGCCTCGGCCTCGGGCCAGCTGATCTTCCTGCCGCTGCTCTCCTGGATCGTCACGGAGCACAGCTGGCGCCCGGCCGCGGTGACCGTGTCCCTCGCCGCCCTCGCGGTCGTCCCCTTCGTCTGGCTGCTGCTGCGCGACCACCCGGCCGACGTGGGCCAGAAGCCGTACGGGGCGACGGAGTTCGTGCCGAAGCCCGAGCCGGTGAAGGGCGCCGCCCGGCGCGCGGTGACCGTGCTGCTCTCCGCCGTCCGCACGGGCCCCTTCTGGCTGCTGGCCGGGTCGTTCGCGATCTGCGGCGCCTCGACGAACGGCCTGATCCAGACGCACTTCGTGCCCGCGGCCCACGACCACCACATGCCCGTCACGGCGGCGGCCTCGCTCCTCGCGGTCATCGGTGTCTTCGACGTGGTCGGCACGATCGCCTCGGGCTGGTTCACCGACCGCTTCGAGCCGCGCCGCCTGCTGGCGGTGTACTACGCCCTGCGGGGTATCTCGCTGCTCTTCCTCCCGATGCTCCTCCACGCGACCGTGCACCCGCCGATGATCCTGTTCATCGTCTTCTACGGCCTCGACTGGGTCGCCACCGTGCCGCCGACCCTGGCCCTGTGCCGGGAGCAGTACGGGGAGGACAGTGCCATCGTCTTCGGTTGGGTCCTCGCCTCCCACCAGGTCGGCGCCGCCCTCGTCGCCTACCTCGGCGGCGTCGCCCGCGACCACTTCGGCAGGTACGACATGGTCTGGTACGCCTCGGGCGCCCTGTGCGCGGCGGCCACGCTGATGGTGCTGGTGATCCGGCGCCGCCGGCCGACGGCCCCCCTGGCCGTCACGGTGTCGCCCGCGACCGCCTGACGGCCCGGGTCAGGTGAGGAACCGGCCCTTGTGGAAGAGCAGCGGCGGCACGTCCTCGTCGCCGTCGCCGCTCGTGCCGAGCGCGTCCACCCGGCCCACCACGATCAGGTGGTCCCCGCCCGTGTGCACCGCGTGGATCGTGCAGTCGATCCAGGCCGCGGCGCCCGCGAGACGGGGGGAGCCGGAGACCGGAGCGGCGTCGTGGACGACCCCGGCGAACTTGTCCGCGCCGCTCACCGCGAAGCCGCGGCACAGGTCGCCCTGGTGGGCGCCGAGCACGTTGACGCAGAAGGAGCCCGCCCGGGCGATGCGCGGCCAGGTCGTCGACGTACGGCCGACCATGAAGCAGATCAGTGGGGGGTCCAGCGAGAGGGAGGCGAAGGACTGACAGGCGAAGCCGGCCGGGCCCGCCCCGTCCTCGTCGCCGGCGGCCGGTGCCGTCACCACGGTGACGCCCGTCGCGAAGTGGCCCAGCACCCGCCGGAATTCGGCCGGGTCGACCGGCGCCCGCTCGTCGTCGCCGACCGCGCGCAGATCCGGGCGCGGCAGCGCCTCGACGGGCCCCGCGACGGTGGGGGCCCCGGCCGACCTGAGGTAGCGGACGGCGGCGGCGGCCATCCCTGCGTGTCCCATCACACCGACCATTGAAGCTGACGGTGTGTCAGATGGGAAGGGGTTCGCGAGACCGGGACGGCGGCGGCGCGACAGGTCGGGGGCCGCGGTACCGGACCGCCGCCGACTCGGAGGGTGTCGGCGTGGCCGGCCCGGGCAGGGCCGCGCTGTCGCCGTCGGCAACTTGTGCGGTGCCGCGCCGTCGCCGTCGGCAGCCTGTGCGGTGTCGCGCCGTCGCCACCGGCAACCTGTGCGGTGCCGCGCTCGACGCCGCCCCGGACCTGGCCCCGTTGCCCCGTTGATCGGCCCCACCTGTACGGGGGCCCCGGCAAGGCCCGCCGGAGCGGGTGGCGGGGGCCCCTCGGAGCTGATGGCGGGCCCCCTCGGAGAGGCTCGTGATTCGCCCGCGTATCTTTCGCCCCATGGGGTGGGGAGATTCCGGGCGGCCAGCGCGCCCCCGGTCGGCCTGGGCCGGCTTCGAGGTGAGTCTCGCCGCGGCGATCTGCGCGGCACAGTTCGCGGTCGCGGTCGCCGTCTGGTGGGTCGGGACGTTCGACGACGACGACCACGGCGTGGGACTGGGCGGTGGACCCGCCGGCGTCGGCTTCCTGTGCATGCTGGTCTTCGGGCCGCCGCTGCTCGCCGTCCTCGGACTGCTGCACACGGTGACGTACACGATGCCGACGGCCACGCTCGCCCGGCTGGTGACCCGGCGCGCACCCGGTCCCGAGAGCGCCTGGCACCTGGGCTTCGTGCTGGCGCTCGGCACCCTCTGGGCCACGCTCGCGGTCGTACTCGGCGGCCTCGCGCCCACTGGTGCCACGGCCCTGCTGATCGCCGTGTCCGGTGTCCCGCCGACCCTGGGTGTCGCCCTCGTGCGGCGGCGCGAACGCGCCACCGGACACCGGCCGAGCGGCCACCGCGTCTGGTTCCGCTCGGCGCTCGCGGCCCTCGGGGCGTGCGGACTGGTCGTCGCGGCGGGCACGGTGGGCCTGGTCACCGGACTCATCCAGGAGTACGAGCCCCCGAAGCTCGGCGCCGACAGGCTCACCGGAGTCTGGCGCGGCGATCACGGGGCCGTGCTTCGGCTGCGCGCCGACGGCCGGGCCGAGCTGACGGCGGTGCCCGCCCAGCCCGAGTTCGGGGATGTGGCCACCAAGGAGTTCACGCGCTGCGACGGCACCGGCAAGTGGTTCCTCGACACCAGAGGCCGCTACGACCCGTACGCCGGCGGGGGCGCCGAGGAACGGGACGGCGTCGTCGTCCGCGTCGGGCACTGCGGCCACGACACGTACTGGACCATAGGCGGCACCGTGGCCGACCCGGAACTGTTCGTGCTGTTCGGCGACCCCGACGCGGGGGATCTGCGCATCCTGAAGCAGGACTGAACGGCACTGGACCGGACGGGACGGAACACAGGACCGGCGGGACTGGCCGGACTGAACAGTGGGACCGGCGGGGCTGAACAGTAGGACCGGCGGGGCCGGCGGGACTGAACAGCAGGACCGGCGGGGCCGGCCGGATCGAACGGGCCGTTCCTGCTCCCGCCAGGGCCGGCCGGGCTCCGCCCGCTGGAACCGGGCCCGGTCAGTGGCCCTCGTAGCGGGGGGTCCGCCGTTCCACGAAGCTCGCCACGCCCTCGTTGGCGTCCACTGTCGTCATGTTGATCTCCTGCGCCGCCGCCTCCGCCGCGAAAGCGCTGCCGCGGTCGGCGTCCAGGGAGGCGTTGACCAGCTGTTTCGTGAGGGCGAGAGCACGGGTCGGCCCGGCCGCGAGCCGCTCGGACCACTCGCGCGCCGTCTTCTCCAACGCCTCGGGCGGTACGACCCTGTTGACGAGCCCGATCCGCTCCGCGTCCGCGGCGCTCAGCGCGTCGCCGAAGAACATCAGCTCCTTGGCCCGCTGCGGACCGACGAGGCGGGGCAGCAGATAGGCCCCGCCGCCGTCCGGTACGAGTCCCCGGCGCACGAACACCTCGATGAACCTGGCCGGTTCGGCCGCGAGGACGAGGTCGCACGCGAAGGCGAGATGCGCGCCGATCCCCGCCGCCGTGCCGTTGACGGCCGCGATCACCGGCTTCTCGCAGTCGAGGACGGCGGCGATCAGGCGCTGCGCGCCCAGCCGGACGGTCCGGGCGACATCGCCGGGCACCCGCTCCCCGGCGGGCGGACCGCCCCGAAGATCCGCGCCCGCGCAGAACCCGCGGCCGGTCGCCGTGATCACCACGGCCCGCACGCCGGGGTCGGCGGACGCCGCCGCGAGCAGCGCGATCACGCGTTCCCGCTGGTCCCAGGTGAGGGCGTTCATCGCCTCGGGCCGGTCGAGGGTGATCCACGAGACGGCGTTGTCAGTGGCGTGACGTATCAATGAGTCGAGGGACTTTTCGGTTGATTCGTGAGATGCGCGGCTTCTGACCCCTGGGGTTTCGGGAGCTTCGCGGGGCGCACGGGGGGAGTCGGTCATGAGGGTGCTCCGTTTCGTACGGTGGTCGGGGGCGGGCCTGGCGCGCGGTGGGCGTGACCCGGCAGGCGCGCACCGGCCGGCCGGTGCGCGGGGCCGTGCCGACGCGCGGGGGCGTGTCGGCGCCCGCTCAGCGGCACAGCACCAGCGCGTCCAGGGCCACGGCTCCCTGCCCGCGCGGCAGCACCATCAGCGGATTGATGTCCAGCTCCGCGATGTCGTCGCCGAGTTCGAGCGCCATGCGCTGCACCCGGATGACGACCTCGACCAGCGCGTCCACGTCCACCGGCGGACCTCCGCGCACCCCGTCGAGGAGCGCCCGCCCCCGCAGCTCGGACAGCATGGCCCGCGCCTGGTCCTCACCGAACGGCGGCACGCGTACGGCGGCGTCGCGCAGCACCTCGACGAGGACCCCGCCGAGCCCGACGGTCACCGTCGGCCCGAAGAGCGGGTCGTGCGTGACGCCGACGACCATCTCGACGCCCCGTTCGACCATCTGGCACACGAGGACGCCGTCGAGGGAGATGCCTTCGTAGCGGGCGATGTCGGTGAGCTCGCGGTAGGCGTCGCGGACCTGGCTGGCGGAGGTCAACCCGATCTTGACCAGGCCGAGTTCGGTCTTGTGGGCGATCTGCGCGCCGGAGGCCTTCATGACCACCGGGTAGCCGACCTGGCTCGCCGCCCGCACGGCCGCCGCCGCGCTGGTCACCAACTGCTCGCGCGGTACGCGGATCCCGTACGCGCGCAGCAGCTGCTTGGCCGCGTGCTCGCTCAGCTGCTGGCCCGGGCGCATCAGGGCCTGGGCCTTGCGGAAGGAGGGCGACGGGGTGCGCGGGGCCTCGTCGAAGGGCGAGCGGTAGGCGGCGGTGAACCGCGCGTGGCCGAGGTGGGCGCGGACGGCGGTGATGCAGTTGGCGAACGTACGGAAGGTGGCGACCCGGGACGATCCGAGCAGGGTCTCGCGGTAGGCCGCCTCCGTGCCGACCGGCGATCCCCACACCACGCACACCAGCTTGTCCGTCTGTTCCGCCGCGTCCACCAGGTCCTGCGCCAGCTTGTCGCTCATCGGCGGGAAGGGTCCGGTGATCGGGCAGATCAGCACGCCGACGGCGGGGTCGGCGAGGATCGCGTCGATGATCTTCCGCCCACGCCAGTCGCCGACCGGGTGGCCCCCGTTGTCGACCGGGTTCGCGACGTTCAGGTAGTCGGGTATCCACGTGTGCAGCTCGGCCTGTTTGGCGTCGGAGAGGACCGGCAGACTCAGCCCCGCCTCGCTCGCCAGGTCCGCGAAGTGCGCGCCCGTACCGCCCGAGATCGAATAGACGACGACCCCTTCGGCCTGCGGTGCGCGGGCCCGCGCCAACAGGGCTGCGGTGTCCTGGAGTTCGTCGAGTCCGTCGACGCGGATCACGCCGTACTGCCGCATCGCCGCGTCCACCACGGTGTCGGCGCCGGTCAGCTTGCCGGTGTGCGATGCGGCGGTGCGGGCGCCGGTCTCGGTGCGGCCGACCTTGACCGCGACGACGGGCACCCCGCGCCGGGCGGCGCGGTCGGCGGCCAGCAGAAAGGAGCGGCCGTCCTTGAGCCCCTCGACGTAGCAGGCGATGGCGCCGACCTCGGGCCGCTCGGAGAAGTAGGAGATGAAGTCGGCGGTCTCCAGGTCGGCCTCGTTGCCCGTGGGCGCCCAGTGGGAGAGGCGGACGCCCAGTTGCTGCATCGCGAACACCGGCCGCCCCTGGTGACCGGACTGGGTGATGAGGGCGATCGCGGGGCCGTCGAGGTCGTCGCGGAAGTCCTCGAAGGCGTTGAGGTTGGTGTTGGGTCCGAGCAGCCGCAGACCGGAGCGGCGCACGGCGGCGGCGAGCCGGGTCTGCGCGGCGGCGCCCTCGGCCCCGGTCTCCGCGAACCCTGAGGCGAAGGCGACGGCGAACTTCACCTTGGCCTCGGCCAGTTCCTCGATCACCGGAAGGGGGTCGCCGACGAGGAGCACGGCCAGATCCACCTGCTCCGGCAGGTCCGCGACGGAAGGGAGGCACGGCAGGCCGAAGACGGTCCGGCGGGTGGGGTGCACCGGGTGCAGCCGGGCGCCGACCCGCTCGGCCCAGCCGATCAGCTGCCGGGTGATCCCGGTGTTCGGCCGTCCCTCGGTGTCCGAGGCGCCGATCACGGCCACGGACTCGGGACGGAAGAAGCGGTCCAGGTCGGGTGCGTCGGCGTACAGCGGGCGACCGCTGACGTCCAGGTCGTCGATCTCGGCCGGCCGTCCGTGCACGACCGGCGAAGGTTGCTCGCCGCAGGCGATGACCCGGGCCCGGCGGGAGTCGGTGGTGAGGGTGCCGTGGGTTGATCCAAGCATCGGTCCGCCCGCTCCTGTGTGACAGCCAACTGTTAACTGACGCAGTGTCAGATTAACTAACTGACGCCGTGTCAGGAACCGTTGTGCAGGCAAAGGCTGCGAAGGGGGAGTGCGGGTGCGTGGAACGCCCGGTGCGCGAGGGCGCGCGGCGGGCACCCGGTACGTACCCGCCCCGCGCGGCGGGGGAACCCGTCGGCGAGCGGCCGACGGCCGACGGCAACGGGCGCCGGTCACCCCGGGGGCCGACGGTCACCCGGGGGCGGGCGGTCGGGGGCGACCTGTCCGCCGGTGTCCGACGCGGGACAGGCGGGACGCGCCCATCCGCCGGGGTGCGTCGCCAGGTGATGGATGCCGAGCCCGTCCGTCGGGGTGTGGCGCCAGCTGGTGGGTGCCGCGTCCGTCTGTCGAGGTGTGTCGCCAGTGGGTGGGTGCCGCGTCCGTCTGCCGAGGTGTGTCGCCAGTGGGTGGGTGCCGCGTCCGTCTGTCGGGGTGCGTCAGGGGGTCGCGGGGGTCTTGGCCCGGGTCTTGGAGGTGTGTCGGGCGACCGCCTTCGCGATCTTCACGGCGTCGAGGGCGAGCTCGCGGAACATGCCGCTGATGGGGTTGGTGAAGCCGGTGAAGTACAGGCCGGGCGCGTTCTTCGGGGTGCGTCCGCCGTGCACGACCGGACGGCCGCGGCCGTCGAGCACGTCGAGGTGTCCGACGACGTCTTCCAGGGCGCGCGCGTATCCCGTCGCGGCGATCACGACGTCCGGGCCGATCCGGCTTCCGTCGGCGAGCACGGCCTTGCCGTCCTCGAAGCTCTCCACCGCGGCCACGATCTCGACCTTCCCCTTGCGGACGGCGTCGATGAGGCCGACGTCCTGGACGGGGATGGAGCCCTCTTTGACGCGGGAGTAGAGGCCGGTGGCGGGGCGGGGCAGACCCTGCGCCGCCAGGTCGGGCACGCTCAGCCGCGCCATCGGCCCGGCCAGCCCGTCCACCAGGCGCACCGGCAGCCGTCGTACGAGAATGCCCGTGAACTGCGCGGCCCAGCCTGCCGTCGAGCGGCGCACGATGTGCGGCGCGGTGCGCACGGACAGCCTGACGCGCGAGGCGCCGCCCTCGATCAGGTCCACGGCGATCTCGGCGCCCGTGTTGCCGACGCCGACGACGAGGACGTCACGGCCCTCGTAGGGGGCGGGGTTGCGGTACTCGCCGGCGTGCAGCAGCACGCCGGTGTAGCCGTCGCGGCCGGGCCAGTCGGGGATGCGCGGGGTGTGGTTGTAGCCGGTCGCCACGACCACCGCGCTGCCGGTGAGCTCGCGGCCGCCGGTGGCGTGCAGCAGCCAGCCGTCGCCGCCCGGGGCGGGCTCGACGCGCGAGACCTCGACGCCCGTGACGATCTCCAGCTCATGGTGCTCGGCGTACTTCTCCAGATAGCGCACCACGTCGTCGCGCGACACCCACCGCCCGAACGAGCGGGGCATCGGCAGCCCCGGCAGCGCGGACAGCCGCCGGGTGGTGTGCAGGTGCAGCCGGTCGTAGTGGCGCCGCCAGGACGCGCCGACCTGGTCCGACTTCTCGAGCACGACAGCCCGTACACCCCGGGCGCGCAGCGCGTACGCCGCCGCGAGCCCTCCGGGGCCGCCTCCGATCACGTACACGGGACGGTCCTCGTGGGACGGCACCGTGCGGGAGGTCGTGGAAGCAGTCGAGTCGGCCATGAGCGCGAGCGTAATCACGACTTTGGTTGATAGGTCTCGGTCAAGACCGGAATCGGTTGCGAACTGGTCACGGCTGTGGGAGGAGTGCGTGCGACTGGTGGCGTAGATCACTCGGGCGTGGTCGGGGTGTGCGAAAAGTGGGGTGTTGCCGCAGGTGGGCGCCGGGGCGCGCGCCCTTCGCGGGAGCGCGGGATCGGCTCCGAGCGCCTCCTTGGGGAGGGCGGGAACGGGCGTGGGATCGGTGGCGTGCCGGCCGCCGGGGGTGCGTACTCCTCGCCCGGGGATACCGGCCTCTTGCGCCCGCGCCCCGGTGCATCGAAACTGACGTTCCGTCAGATCCGGCGCGCTGCGGGAGGTTCGGCCATGGACACGATCTGGCTCGGCGGGGCGGAATGGCTGGCCGTGCTCCGTATCGGGCTCGGGCTGTGGTGGCTGGAGAGCTGGCGGCACAAGGACAAGCAGGGCTGGTTCGAGCGGGGGACCGGGATCGCGTGGGCGTCGGAGGTCGCGGCCAAGCACCGGTGGAACGCCGTGCGGTCCGGTTTCGACACCGTCGTCGCCCCGCGCCCGCGGACGATGGCGTACGTCGTCGTGTACGCGGAGCTGGCCCTCGGCCTTGGGCTGGTGGCCGGACTGCTGACGCCCGTCGCCCTGATCGGAGGGCTGCTCCTCAATGTCCTCTACTTCACGCTCATGATCCACGACTGGGCGGAGCAGGGGCAGAACGCGATGATGGCGCTCGTCTCGGCCGTCGGGCTGTTCGGGATGTCCTGGCAGACGTGGTCGCTGGACAACGCGCTGGGGCTCTTCCGGTGACCGGGGCCTCGGGGCGCGGGGGTGCGGTGGGCCCGGCGAGTGAACCGGGCTCCGGGGGAGCGCCGGGAGCACCAGGTCAGGCCGGTGCGGCGGGTTCCGCGGGGGTGCCGGGCGCGGCGGGTTCCGCGGGGGTGTCCGGAGCGGCGGGCTCTGCGGGGGTGCCGGGCGCGGCGGGTTCCGCAGGGGTGTCCGGAGCGGCGCGGTCCGCGGGCGCGGGGGGTTCCGGCGGTGGGTTCGACGTGCCCGAGGTGGACGCCTTCACCCGGCCGTACTGGGACGCGGCGGCCGAGGGACGGCTGCTGATCCGGCACTGCGCGGCCTGCGGCCGGCCTCATCACTACCCCCGGGAATTCTGCCCGCACTGCTGGAGCGAGGACGTGAGCTGGCGGGCCGCGAGCGGCCGCGCCACGCTCTACACCTGGTCCGTCGTGCACCGCAACGACCTGCCGCCGTTCGGCGGGCGCGTGCCGTACGTCGCCGCCGTCGTCGACCTGACGGAGGGTCCCCGGATGATGACCGAGGTGGTCGGGTGCGAGGAGGCGGCACTGCGGATCGGGATGAGCCTGGAGGTCGCGTTCCGTGCCGGGGTCCCCGTGTTCCGGCCGGCGTCAAGCGGCGGAGGCCGACCCTCTCCGGTGCCGGAGGCGGGGCTGCTCCGGGGGTCTTCCGGGAGCCCCGGTCCGCTCAGGGAGTGACCCGTGGGCCGGGAGGGGTTTGAATGGCTGGATGTCCGACGTCCATGAGCAATTCGCCGTCCATCCCTTCCCCGAGCTGACGGGCCTCGGTCTGCGGCTGCGTCCCTGGGACCTGGAGTCCGACGCCGACGTCTCGGCGTATCTGCGGGGGCTGGCCGACCCCGAGTTCCAGCGCTGGAACACCCCGCTCAGGTTCGTCCGGGACATCGACACCGCCCGTGAGTCACTCCGGTCGCGCGTCGCCGCCGCGACGAACGGCACCGGGGTCTCCTTCTGCGTCACCGACGCGGAGACCGGCGAGACACTGGGCCACATCGGCGTCAATGAGATCGACCACGTCATGAGCTGCGCACGCGTCGGCTACTGGGTCCTCCCGGAGGCCCGCGGCCGCCAGGTCGCCACCCGGGCCCTCACCCTCGCGGCCCGCTACGCCTTCATCGACCTCGCCCTGCACCGCCTCGACCTCGGCCACGCCGTGGGCCACGAAGTGTCGTGCCGCGTCGCCGAACGCTGCGGATTCCGGCCCGAGGGGACGCTGCGCGGCGCGATGTTCGAGGCGGGCCGCCACGACGCGTTCCGCGACGTACACCTGCACGGCCGGCTGGCCACGGATCCGGAACCCACGCCGCCGGGGTGAGGGCCGGGAGTCCGTGCCGACGTGGTGAGGCTCGGGAGCCCGCTGCGCGACGGCGGGGGATCGCTCCGGAACCCGAGCCCGCACGGTGAGGGTGAGCCGGTGCCCGCACGGTGAGCCCGTGCCCGCACGGTGGGGGTGAGCCGGTGCCGCCCACTCGGGGAGGTGGGGCGCGTGCCCCCGAAAATCGGAGGCAGGGCGCCGTGGCCCCACGGGATCATCGGGCATGACCTCCGTGGCGTACGACTGGCAGCTCACCCATGACCTCGACGCGTTTCTCGGCCGGGCCGGGGACTTTCTCCGGTCGCGACCCGCGCAGCACACCGTCGCGCTGACCGTGACGGACGCGCTGCGGAGACGGGGGCCGCGTGGGGTCGGCGGGGCCGCGCCGGTCTTCGGAGCGCTGGAGCGGGACGGGGCGGTCACGGCGGCCCTCTTCCGTACGCCGCCGTACCGGCTGAACCTCACCTCTCTGGACGAGCGGGACGCGGACACGCTCGCCGCGCTGCTCGTGCACGCGGAGATCGAGGTCCCCGGTGTCTCCGCCGACACGGACACCGCCGCGGCCTTCGCCGAGGCCTGGCGGCGGCGGGCCGGAGCGACGCCGGTGCTGCTGCGGGGGGAGCGGCTGTACCGGCTCGGCGACCTGACGGTGCCCGAGCCGGCGCCGCCCGGCCGGGCCAGGGTCGCGGGCGAGGCCGACCGTGAGCTGCTCGCCCGCTGGTACACGGAGTTCGCCGAGGCCATCGGCGAGGGAGGGTACCGCGACGCCGGAGCCTGGGCCGACGACCGGATCTCCTACGGAGGGCTCACCGTCTGGGAGGACCCCGACGGCGCTCCCGTCGCCATGGCGGGCGGATCGGCCCCGATCGCCGGGCAGGTGCGCGTGGGCCCCGTCTACACTCCGGCCCACCTGCGCGGCCGTGGTTACGCGGGTGCCGTCACCGCCGAAGTGAGCCGCGCCGCGGTCGCCGCCGGCCTCCAGGACGTGCTCCTCTTCACCGACCTCGCCAACCCGACCAGCAACGGTCTCTACCAGCGCATCGGCTACCGGCCCGTCTCGGATTTCGCGACGTACGACTTCACGTACGACGTCGCGCGCACGACGTGATGGACGACGTGGCGTACGGCCGCGGGCAGGTCGGCCCGCCGGGTGACGCGCAGGGCGATGCGCGGGACCGGCGTGCCCGTGTTCGGCGTGGGTGTCGGTGTCACGGCCACAGCAGCTCTGTGGTCCAGCCGGTGTCCGTGCGGCGGTAGACGAGCCGTGCGTGGCGTCGGCGGGTGTCCCCCTGGAAGAACTCCACCTCGTCCGGGCGCAGGCGGTAGAGGGTCCAGGTGGGGGCGGGGGAGTCCGGGGAGCTCTCGGCCCGTTCCCAGGCGGCTTCCGACGCCCGGTCCAACTCCGCGCGCGAGGGCAGGACTTCGCTCTGGCGGCCCACGAGCGCGGCGGCCAGCGCCCCCGTGGACCGGGCGTGCAGGTCCGCCTGGCTCTCCTCGGGCGGCGCGACGGTGACGGGGCCGCGGAGCCGGATCTGGCGTCCCTGGGCGGGCCAGTAGAAGTCGAGCGCCGCGTACGGACGGGCGGCGAGCTGCCGTCCCTTGCGGCTGGTGGCATGGCTGGCGAAGGCCCACCCGTCCGCGTCCGCGCCGTGCAGCATCACGATCCGGACGTCCGGCAGTCCGTCCTCGTCCGCCGTCGCCAGCGACATCGTGTGGGGCTCGGTCTGCCCGGCCGCCACCGCCTCCGCGAACCACCTGGTGAACAGGGCCAGCGGGTCCGCCGGTGCCTCTTCCGGCGCGAAGCCGGGCAGCTCCGTGTCCCACACCCGCAGCGATCTCAGCAGCTCATGAAGATCCGGTTCCATGCCACCGAGTATCACTCGGGGCGGGTCGGCACCGCCGCGCCGCCCGTGCCGACCAGGTGAGCGCGGGACAGGTGCCGGGCCTCCCCGGGCCGCTCATCCCCGCCCCAGCACCACCGTCCCCGAGGAACAGAACCAGCCTCCCGTCCCGGAGGCCACCGCCAGCTGGGGCGGCGTGCCGTCGGGGCGGCGCACCTGGCGTTCCTCCGGCAGCTCGCCGCGCAACTGTCGTACGGCCTCCACCAGCAGGAACAGGCCGCGCATTCCCGGGTGTTGGGCCGACAGCCCGCCCCCGTCGGTGTTCACGGGCAGTTCCCCGCCCACCAGCAGCCGCCCCTTCGCGGCGTCCACGAAGGATCCGCCCTCGCCCTTGGGACAGAAGCCGAGGTCCTCCAGGGTCACCAGGGTCATGTAGGTGAAGGCGTCGTAGATCTCTGCGAAGTCGATCTCGTCCGGGCGGATCCCGGCCCGCTCGAAGGCGAGCCGGCCGCTCACCGCCGCCGGGGAGACGGTGAAGTCCGCCCACTCGGACATGGTGGTGTGGGAGACGTGCTCGCCGGTGCCGAGCACCCACACCGGGGCCGTACGGCAGTCGCGTACGTACTCCTCGGCCGCCAGCAGCACCGCCGCGCCGCCGTCGGAGCGGATGCAGCAGTGCAGCTTGGTGAAGGGGTCCGCGATCATCGGCCCCGCCAGGACCTCGTCGACGGTCACCGGGTCGCGGAACATCGCCTCCGGGTTGCGGGCGGCGTTCGCGCGGGCCTGGACGGCGACCGAGGCGAGCTGTTCGAGCGTGGTGCCGTAGGTGTGCATATGGCGGCGCGCGGCCATCGCGTACTTGGCGATGAGGGTGTGGCCGTAGGGGACCTCGAACTGGAGCGGGCCCCGGGCGCCGAACGACAGGTTGCCGGTGCGGCGGCCCGCCCTGATGTCGGCGCGGGCCGTGGAGCCGTAGACGAGCAGGACGGCCTCGGCGTGGCCCGCCGCGATCGCGTCGGCCGCGTGGGCCGCCATGACCTCCCAGGTGGACCCTCCGACCGAGGTCGAGTCGACCCATGTGGGGCGCAGCCCCAGGTATTCGGCCACTTCGGCGGGAGCGAGGGTGCCGAGGCCCGCCGACGCGAAACCGTCGATCACCGAGCGGTCCAGGCCGGAGTCGGCCAGCGCGCGGCGCGCGGCCTGGGCGTGCAGCGCGTACGGGGTCGCCTCGTCCACGCGGCCGCAGTCGGACAGGGATATACCGACGACGGCGACCTTGCGACGGCTGTGGCCCGGGGTGGCATGCGTCATGAATCTGACGGTACATCAGATAACTGTCCCACCGGGAGGTGGTCGCACCCCTGTGCATCTGGAACCCTCCGCCCTAACATGACGGCCCGTCAGATCTGGGATGTCCGCCGTCCAGCTGTCCCGCTGCCCGACGAGGGAGGAGCCCGCCCATGGATGTCCATCTCACCGCGGAGCAGGAGGAGATACGCCGCACGCTGCGGGAGTTGCTGGTCAAACGGTGCGGCCCGGAGGAGCTGAGGGCCGCCGAGGGGACCCCCGCCGGCTATGACCCGGCGCTCTGGGAAGCCCTCGCGCGGCAGCTCGGGCTGCCCGGACTCGCCCTCCCCGAGGCATACGGCGGTGTCGGCTGCTCGGTGACCGAACTCGCCCTCGCCTGCGAGGAGTCGGGCCGCGCCCTCGCCCCCTCGCCGCTGCTGGCCACCGCTGTTCTCGCCGCCCCGCTGATCCTGGCCCTCGGTACCGAGGACCAGCGCCTCGCCCTGTTGCCGCGGCTGGCCTCGGGTGCGCTCACCGCCGCCCTCGCGGTACCGGGCGCGGGCCTGGCCACCGCCCTCGGGCTGGTCGGTGACAACCGTGGCGACTGGGCCGGCGGCGGTCGCGCCGGGGGTGTGCAGGCGCGCCGGGCGGACGGCGTGTGGCGGCTCTACGGGCAGGCGGCGCAGGTGCTCGACGGGCACAGCGCCGGGCTGCTGGTGGTGGCCGCGCACACCGGAGGGTTCGCGCGGTCGCGGACGCTGCTGTTCCTGGTGAGGGCCGGTGCCGAGGGGCTCGTGCGCGCGAGGCAGACGTCCTTGGACGGGACACGGCCGCAGGCCCGGCTCGAACTGCGCGATGTCGAAGCCGAGTTGCTGGGCGACGAACAGGCCGACGTGCCCGCCGCGCTGGCCGCCGTCGGGGACACCGCCGCCGCCGTGCTCGCCGTCGAGGCCGTGGGCGCCGCCGACCGCACGCTGGAACGCACCGTCGAATACGTGCGCCGGCGTGAGCAGTTCGGGCGGGCGATCGGCTCCTTCCAGGCGGTCAAGCACCGGCTCGCGGATGTGTACGTGGGCGTGCGGTCGGCACGCTCGGCGGCGTACTACGCGGCGTGGGCCGCCGGGACGGGCGGCGAGCGGGTGGGCGGACTCGCGCTCGCCCAGGCGCTGGAGTCGCTGCGCACCGCCGCCTCCGAGGGCATCCAGTTGCACGGCGGCATCGGCTTCACCTGGGAGCACGACGCCCATCTCTCCTTCAAGCGCGCGTCCGGCGACGAACTGCTCTTCGGCCCCGTGCACCGGCTGCGCGCGCACGCCGCCGACGCCGCGCGTCTCTTCGACGGCGGGGAGGTGACGGTCTGATGGCGGCGGCCAGGGGTTCGCGTCCGGGGACCGGCTCGGGAAGCGGTGCTGAGGGGAGGGCGGGCACGGGGACCGGGGCGAGGCGGATTCCCGGTGTGCGGCTGGTGCAGCGGGTCTCCTCGACCCGGACCTTCGCCAGGGTGGCCCCCCACCTCATTCCGGCTCTCGACCGTGCCGTGCACCGGCTGACGCGCGGCAAGGTGCTGCTCAGCGCCCAGATGCTGCCGGGGGTCGTCCTGACCGTGCGGGGCGCCAAGAGCGGTCTGGAGCGCCGTACCCCACTGGCCTGCATGCCGGAGAGCGACGCGTCGGGTGCCGCCGCGGGGGCCGGCTGGCTCCTCATCGGCTCCAACTTCGGCCGTACGGACCATCCCGCCTGGACCGCGAACCTGCTCGCCGGTCCCGACGCCGTCATCAACTGGAAGGGCGAGGACATCCCCGTGACCGCCCGGCTCCTCACGGGTGAGGAACGGGCCGCCGCGTGGAAGACGGTGCTCGCGTTCTGGCCGCCGTACGCCACCTATCAGGCCCGGGTGGACCGGGAGATACGGCTCTTCAGGATCGTGCGCCGACCTGTGCCCGCGGGCACCGCGGAAGGTGAGGAACGGTCCGGCTGAACGAACCCTCCGCCCGGTCCGGTTGAACGAACCCGGCACCCGGTCCGGCCGAACCGGCCGCCCGGCCGGGAGCCTTCGCGCACGGCGACGGTCGGCTCCCCGCCCATCGGCCGGCTCCCCGCCCGTACAGCGCAGCGGGCGGCAGCCCACCGGAATGTTCCTCCGGGATGAACTGCCGCCCGCATGACAGGAACTGGGGCGATGAGGAGCGGGAATCTACTTCGTCGGCTTCTTCCCGGTCACGCCCAGATACACCAACAGCGCGAGGTTCGGCTTGAGTTCAGCCTGCTTGACGCCCCACGTCTGGAAGCCCTTCTGATGCGAGGCGACCGCCGCGAGCATGGCGACGAGGGAACCGGCCATCGCGGCCGGGTTCACGTCCTTGTCGACCTTGCCCTTGGCCTGGAGGTCGGTGACCGAGTCCGTAAGGGAGTTGTTCACCGAGTTCAGGATCTTCATGCGGATCTTGTAGAACCGCTTGTCGCCCTCGGCGGCACCGAGGTCGACGACTCGGAGGATCGCGTCGTTCCTGCGCCAGAACTCCAGGAAGCCGTCGACGAGTTCCTGCGCGGTCTGCCAGCCGGCCTTGCCGACCCAGGACCGCCCTTCGAGCAACTGGGTCAACCCGGCGCCCTCGGCAGCCATTTGCTCGGCAATCTCCAGGACGGCGCCTTCGACGTCCGGGAAGTACTGGTAGAAGGTCGCCGGTGAAGTGCCTGCCTTCCGGGCGACGTCAATGACTTTGACATCCCGGTAGGGCGAGGAGCTGAGCATCTCGCTGAGGCAGTCGAGCAGCTTCTGCCGGGTCGCCTGCCCACGTCGTCCGGCCACGCGGCCGTCGACGGTACGCACTTGTCCTGTCATGCCGTCAGCTTACCGAGGGGTGATCGGAGCGCGATTCGGCCGACTGCAAATGGGGTGCGGCCGTACATCGCGGGGGTTCAAAGGGGGTTCGGCGCGGGGTTCACCGCCGGGCCCGATGCCGCGCGCAGGGGCCTTGAGCAGCGGCGGAGCGTCACCGGAGCGGCTGCGCCTGCTCTGCGGGATGCGGAAAGGGCCGTTAGCTTGGCCGCATGGCCGAATCAGCCGTTGTCGCCGGGTTCTCCGAGGGTGTGCCCTGCTGGGTCGACGCACAGCTCCCCGACGTGGAGGCGGGCAAGCGCTTCTACGGCGAGCTGTTCGGCTGGACGTTCCCCGAGGAGTCCGGCCTGTCGGGCTGGGCCGAGCTGGACGGCGAGCCGGTGGCCGGGCTCACGCCCAAGCGGGACGGCCGGATGCCGACGGTGTGGACCGTGTACTTCGCGACGCCGGACGCCGTGGCGCTCGCCCGGCGGATCACCGAGGCGGGCGGCCGGATCATCACCGCCCCCGCGGAGGTCGGCGCCTCGGGCGAGCTGGGCAGGGAGGCCCTCGCCACCGACCCGGAGGGCGCCGTCTTCGGCCTGTGGCAGCCCGGCACCCATCCCGGCTTCGGCAGGCGTCACGAGCGGCGCACCTTCTGCTGGGCCGAGCTGTACGCGCGCGACACCGCGACCGTCGACCGCTTCTACGGCGCACTCTTCCGTGACGCGCTGTTCGGGCCCGACGCGACCCCCGACTTCGGCCGTGTTCCCGTCTCGGGCGTCTTTCCGGCCGAGATGCCACCCCACTTCGTCGTCCACTTCGGGGTCGAGGACTGCGAGGAGGCACTCGGGACGGTGAACCGGCTGGGCGGCCGGGTTCAGGTGACACCCTTCGACACGTCGTACGGGCGGGTGGCCGTCGTCACGGACAACCAGGGCGCGTCGTTCGCGGTACTTGAAAGATGAAGGGCCCCCGACCAGCCGTGACGCCGCTTCAGCGGTGACGGTGGTGCAAAGTTGAACATGCCTCAGCTCTGCGGGCGGAACGCTTCTGCGGCGAGGGGCGCGGTATTTCGACGTGAGGGACGGCACTTCCGGGGTGCCGGGCGGGGTACTTCTGGGGTGAGGAGCGCATTTCGGCCTTGAACCGTCGCGCCCCGGCGGCCGTACTCCTGCGCGGGCGGTTGTTTTGTCGTGAGACACCCCGATCCGCCCCCGGGTTCGCAACCTGTGGCTCGGCCAGGAAGAATCGGGGTGCGTGCCGCCATGGCGGTGCGGTGGTGAGACGCTGCACTGGGCCGCGTTCATACGTGGATGACGTGACCCGTACGGGGAGGTGGCAGGCAAGTGGTGGATCAGCTGACGCAGCACGATCCGCGGCGGATCGGGCCGTTCGAGGTGCTGGGACGGCTGGGTGCCGGCGGCATGGGGCTGGTCTATCTCGCGCGCTCGGCTTCCGGCCGACGCGTGGCGATCAAGACGGTCAGGACGGAGCTCGCCGAGGACCAGCTGTTCCGGGTCCGCTTCTCGCGCGAGGTCGAGGCGGCCCGCGCCGTGTCCGGCTTCTACACGGCGGCGGTGGTCGACGCCGACGCCCGTGCCGCGGTGCCGTGGCTGGCCACCGCCTACGTGCCCGCGCCCTCGCTCGAGGAAATAGTGAACGAGTGCGGGCCGCTCCCGGCCCAGGCGGTGCGCTGGCTCGCGGCGGGCGTCGCGGAGGCGCTCCAGTCGATCCACGGCGCGGGACTCGTCCACCGCGACCTGAAGCCGTCGAACGTCCTGGTGGTCGAGGACGGGCCGCGCGTGATCGACTTCGGTATCGCGTCCGGCGTCTCGAACACCCGTCTGACCATGACCAATGTCGCCGTCGGTACACCCGCCTACATGTCGCCCGAGCAGGCGAAGGACTCGCGCAGCGTGACCGGTGCGAGCGACGTCTTCTCGCTCGGCTCGATGCTCGTCTTCGCGGCGACCGGACACGCCCCCTTCCACGGTGCCAACCCGGTCGAGACGGTCTTCATGCTGCTCCGCGAGGGCCCGGACCTCGAAGGCCTCCCCGATGAGCTGCGCCCGCTCATCGAGTCCTGCATGCAGATGGACGCCACGGCCCGCCCCAACCCCGCCGACCTCCAGGCCCAGCTCGCACCCCATCTCTTCGGCTCCGGCTCCGACGACAGCGGTACGGCGTCGGCGTGGCTGCCCGAGCGGGCGGTGGGCCTGATCGAGACGCGCCGCGGGGGCCGTCCGCCGGTGAAGCAGCCGGCCGCGGGAAGCGGACGCAGTGGCGGGGGGCGCGCGGTCGTGCCGCCGCCTCCCTCGCACGCCCCGGTGCCCGTGGGGGCGCCCGACACCGGCCCGGTGCGCCTCGCGGGCGCCAAGGTGCCCATCGGTCCCGGCCCGCGCGTCGCGGACGCCCGCGCGGCCGCCGTGAAGGCGCCGCCCCCGGAAGCCGGGCTCGCGGCGTCCTGGTCCCGGCCGCGCATCGGCGTGAACGGCGCCGACCCGGCACCCGCGCCCACGGTCGCGCCCCCCGCGCCCGACTCGCCCTCCGGCTGGCGCCCCTGGCGCTTCCGTATGTCGAACGACGTCTGGGGCACTCCCTCCGTCGCCGACGACCTCGTCTACGTCACCTCCTTCGAGGTCCACGCCCTCGACGTCGCGACCGGCCGCCGCCGATTCAAGACCCGTGACGTGGCCTGGTCGATGGCGGTGGCGGACGGCCGTATCCACGCGTCCGACGGGCCGACGCTGTTCGCGCTCGAGGCCAGGGAGGGCGCGGATCTCTGGCGCCTGTCCACGGACGCCTGGGTCTACTCACTGCAGGCCGACCGCGGAACGGTCGTCACCGGCACCCGCGGGGGCGGCATCCAGGCCTGGGAGGCCTCGAACGGCCAGAAGCTCTGGGAGATCAGCGGCGGCCAGACGGACTTCGAGTCCCCGGAGGCCGGTCCGGCGCTCCACGACGGCACGGTGTTCGTCTGGAAGGACGCGCGGCTGCGCGCGCTGGAGGCCCGTACGGGTGAGGAGCGGTGGTCGTACCCGATCGGTGACGCGGCCTCCTGCGGCGGCGTACCGGTCCGCATCACGTACGCGCCCGACGGCTACGCCTATGTCTCCGCCGGCACCCGGGTCCTCGCCGTCGACGTGGCGAGCGGTCACGTCCGCTGGCACTTCGAGGCCCCGGCCGTCTTCCTCTGCCCGCCCACTTTCGCTCCGGGCCCGGCGGTGACGGGCGGTGGCGTCTACCTGGCCGACTACCTCGGCACGGTGTACGCCCTCGACGCGACCGACGGCCGCGACCGCTGGCGGATCGCCACCGAGTCCCGCTCCTCCACCGAGCCGGTCCTCGTCGCCGCGGGCCACGTCCACGTGGGCAGCGGCAAGGGCCTGTACACACTGGACGCCGTCACCGGCACCCCGAAGTGGCGCTTCCAGGCCGGGGGCGACCTCGTCGGCGCCCCGGCGGTGGCCGAGGGCCGCATCCACTTCGGCTCGACGGACCACCTGCTGTACACCCTGAAGGCCGACGACGGCCGGCTGCGCTGGAAGCTGGCGACCGGGGGCGAGATCACCGGCGCCCCCGTGGTCAAGGACGGCGTCGTGTACGCGTGCAGCAAGGACCGCTGTGTGTACGCGCTGGACGCGGAGAAGGGGACCGGGACGGCCCGCACCACGTGAGGCCCCTCGCCGGGTGCGTCCCTCACCGGAGTGGCTGCGACCGCCCTGGGTAGGGTGACGGCATGTACATGCGGGGGCGCACACTCAGATTCACAGCGGTGTCGGCGATGGTGGTACTGGCTCTGACCGGGTTCTCGACAGGCCGCCACGGGGGCCGCAACCATGGCAGCGGCGGCGGGGGTTGCAGCAGCTCCCGCCAGGACCACGACAGTTCGTCGTCGTCCACGTCGGGCGGCGGTGGCTCGTACGGCAGCGGTTCGTCCAGCGGCGACCCGTACGGTGGCTCGTCCGGCGACGCGTACGGCTCCGGGACGAGCACCGGTGGCAGCGGCGGCGGTACGTACCGTTCGCGGCCCACCCACCGTTCCACCCCCACGGCGTCCTCCTCCGGCACCGCCCGGGCCCTGAAGGACGGGACGGCGGTGCTCGTGCACTGCGCGAGCGAGGAGGACCCGTACACGACCGTCGAGGTCAGGAATCCGAACGGGCGCGAGGTCCTCTTCACCGTGAAGGTCGGCTACAAGGACGCGACCGCCTTCACCATGGCCGACTCCAGCAGCCAGGTGTCGGTGCCCGCGAAGGGCAAGGCGACCGTCCGGATGGCCGCTGCCAGCACGGGGGCCGTGGACCGGATCGATCACTGCAAGGTCGATCCCCGGGCCACTGCCGACCGGTGACCTTCCGCGGGGCTCACCGCGTCCGGAAACCGCCCGGGCGCCGTGCGGAGAACAGCTCCGCCTGCCGTTCGCCCGGCAGGTTGCCGAGGGAGACGAGCTGCGGGGCGTGCGCGAGGGCTGCCGCTCGGGTGGCCTCCTGCGCCTGCCAGAGCGCCCGTACGGTGCCCTGGACGGCGTCCGCCGGATAGGACGCGATGACGGTCGCGCACGCCACGGCGGCCGCCGACGCCCCTCCCGGAGGCGTGAGTTCGGAGACCAGGCCGACCTCGTACGCGCGCCGGGCGGAGATCCGTTCGGCGGTGCCCATCAGTGCCATCCGGGCCACCTCCCCGAACGGCATGCGCTGGGCGAGGTAGACGGACTCGTACGCGCTGACCATCCCGTACGTGGTGTGCGGGTCGAAGAAGGCGGCCTCCTCGTCGGCGACCACGAACTCCGCCTCGCCGAGCAGGTAGAAGGCGCCGCCGCACGCCATCCCGTTCACGGCGGCGATCACCGGCTTCCACAGGCCGTTCGCCTTCGGCCCGATCACGGCGAGCGGATCGTCCACCATGTACGGGGAGTTGGGCTGCGGCACGTCGACGCTCCGGTCGATGCCGGTGCAGAAGGCCCGCGTCCCGGCGCCGGTGACGACGATCGCCCGTACGGTGTCGTCGAACCGGAACTCTCGCCAGGCGGCGACCAGTTCGGCCACCAAGCCGAGATCGATGGCGTTGAGCCTGCCGGGCCGGTCGAGCGTCAGGACGGCGACACCGGTGTCCTTGTCGACGGCCACCTTGAGCCCGCCATCCCCGGCGTCAGCCTGGCCCGGTGCGTTCCCGGCGCCGGCGCCTTCCCCGCCGAGGCCGCTGCCCGCCCTGCTCGTGCCGGCTCCCGCACCACCGGTGCTCACCGGGTCCGCCCCCGCCCCTCCCGCGTTCTTGCCCGCCCCGTCCCCGCTCACGCCCGCTCCAGGACCCAGCGCGGAACGGTCATGCCGTTCACCTCGGTGAACACCGCCTGGACCCGTGCGCCGATCCGGATCCGTTCCGGCGGGACCGAGTTGAGGGGCTCGTCCGGTCCGCTCACCAGGTTCCCGACCAGCCGGATCCGGGGGGCGTCCGCCAGTTCCACGACGATCGCGTTGTACCCGGCGAGCTCCGCGTAGGCGGGCAGAAGCGGCGGATGCGGGACGACGTACGACCAGATCCGGCCCCGCCCGCTCATCCTTCGCCACTCGCTCGCGAAGGAGTGGCAGTGCGGGCAGCAGGGCCGGGGCGGGAAGCGGAGCTCGTCGCAGTCGGCGCAGGACTGGACGCGGAGTTCGCCCCGGGCCGCGTACTGCCAGAAGGGCGCGCCGTCGTCGTCGAGGACGGGGGACAGCAGGGACTCGTTCATCTCGGCTCCTCAGCTTCTCAGCAGGAGTGCGGAGGTCGGGACCCCTTCCCCCGCTGTGACCAGGCAGGTCGCCGCCCCCGGCACCTGTGCCGTACTCGTGCCGCGCAGCTGCTTCACGCCCTCGTTGATGAGGTTGAAGCCGTGCACGTAGGCCTCGCTGAGCCCGCCGCCCCCGGTGTTCACGGGCAGCCGTCCGCCGATCTCCAGCGCACCGCCCTCCGTGAAGGCCGCGCCCTCGCCGCGCCCGCAGAAGCCGTAGCCCTCCAGGGAGAGCGGGATCAGCGGCGTGAACGCGTCGTAGATCTGGGCCACGTCGACGTCCTCGGGTGTGAAGTCGGCGTGCTTCCAAAGGTGTCGGGCGGCGGTCCAGGCGGGTCCGGTGAGCGGGTCGTCGTTCCAGTAGTTGACCATGCCGTGGTGCTGGGCGGGCAGGCCCTGGGCGGCGGAGTGGACGTACACGGGCCGCTGCCGGCAGTCGCGGGCCCGCTCGGCGGAGACGATCACACAGGCCAGCGCGCCGTCCGTCTCCAGGCAGTTGTCGAAGAGGCAGAGGGGCTCGCTGATCCAGCGGGAGGTCATGTACATCTCGCGGGTCAGCGGGCGCTCGTACATCATCGCGGCCGGGTTCTGGTTGGCGCGGTTCCGGCAGGCCAGCGCCACGTTGAACAGGTGGTCGCGGGTCGCGCCGTACTCGTGCAGGTAGCGGCGCGCGAGCATCCCGATCTCGTCGGCGGGCCGCAGCAGCCCGAAGGGCCGGGTCCACTGGGCCGGGGTGGGGAGCTGGACGGCCGTGTTCTTCCAGGGCCGGGGCCCGCTGCCCCGTTTGCGCGAGCGCCAGGCCACCCCCACCGTCGCCTGGCCCGCGGCGACGGCGGCGGCGAGATGCGCGACGGTGGCGCAGGAACCGCCGCCTCCGAAGCCCACCTTGCTGAAGAAGGTGAGGTCACCGAGCCCGACGGCCTTGGCGATCTCCACCTCGTCGGTCTCCTCCATCGTGTAGGAGGCGAGCCCGTCGACCTCGGCGGGTGCGATGCCGGCGTCGTCGAGGGCGGCGAGGATCGCACGGCAGGCCAAGGCCTTCTCGGACTCGGGGAGTTGTCTGGCGAACGGGGTCTGTCCGATCCCGACGACGGCTGTGGCGTCCTTGATCCCCGGCATGGGTGCACCTCCGCAGACGGTCCCGGCTGCTGACAGGCCGTCAGGCTACAGCTAATCTGACGGTCAGTCAGCTAGTGGTGCTTCAGCGGGAGGTGCGCGATGCGCGGTGACCTGGAGTGGGGCGGCGTCCCGGGACTGGTGCGGTCGGCGGCGACCCGTTTCGCGGACCGCGAGGCGATCGTCGAGGGCCGGACGCGCATCTCCTACGAGGAGTTGGGCGCCCGGGTGGAGCGTGCCGCGGCGGCCTGCATGGCGAGCGGCGTACGTCTCGGCGACCGAGTCGCCATCTGGGCCCCGAACACGCTCGACTGGATCGTCTCCGCCCTCGGCGCGGTGTCCGCGGGCGCGGTCCTCGTCCCCCTCAACACCCGCTTCAAGGGCGCCGAGGCCGCGTACGTACTGTCCCGGAGCCGGGCGAAGCTGCTGTTCGTGACGGGTACGTTCCTCGGCACCTCGTACGTGGCGTCGCTGCGGAGGGCGTCCGGCGAGGGCCCCGGACCCGGCCCGCTGCCCGGTCTCCCGCACCTGGAACAGGTGGTGGTCCTCGCGGACGACGCCCCCGCCGACTTCCGCGCCTGGAAGGACTTCCTCGCGGGCGGGGAGGGCGTGGGTACGGACGAGGTGCGTCGGCGCGGCGCGGCCGTGTCCGGCGCGTCGGCCTCGGACATCATCTTCACCTCGGGCACCACGGGCCGCCCGAAGGGCGCCCTGATCACCCACGCCCAGACCCTGCGCTGCTACGAGATCTGGAGCGACCTCGCCGGCCTGCGCGAGGGCGACCGCTACCTGATCGTGAACCCGTTCTTCCACACCTTCGGCTACAAGGCCGGGATCATCGCCTGTCTGATGCGCGGGGCGACGATGATCCCGCAGCCGGTGTTCAACGTGGACACCGTCCTCGCGAACGTGGCCGCGGAACGCGTCTCGGTCCTCCCCGGCCCGCCCACCCTCCACCAGTCGCTGCTGGACCACCCGTCCCGGGCCGCGTACGACCTTTCGGCCCTGCGCCTGGTGGTCACGGGCGCGGCGGTGGTGCCGCTGCGCCTCGTCGAGCGTCTGCGCACGGAACTCGGCGTGGACACGGTGCTCACGGCGTACGGCCTCTCCGAGGCGAGCGGGATCGTCACGATGTGCCGCAGGGGAGACGCGCCGGCGGTGATCGCCTCCACCTCGGGCCGGGCGATCCCGGACACCGAGGTGCGGGTGGTGGACTCCTCGGGGACCCCGGTGGCCCCCGGCTCTCCCGGCGAGGTCCTGGTCCGCGGCTTCAACGTCATGCGCGGCTACTTCGAGGACCCCGAGGCCACGGCGGCGGTTCTGTCCGGGGACGGCTGGCTGCGCACGGGCGACGTGGGCGTCCTCGACCCCGAGGGCAACCTCCGCATCACCGACCGCATCAAGGACATGTACATCGTCGGCGGCTTCAACGCCTACCCCGCGGAGATAGAGCAGCTGCTCGGCCTGCACCCCGACGTCGCCGACGTGGCGGTCATCGGCATCCCGGACAGCCGCCTGGGGGAGGTGGGCAAGGCCTACGTCGTGCGCCGCCCGCACTCCGTCCTCACCGCCGACGACCTCATCGCCTGGTCCCGCCGGGAGATGGCCAACTACAAGGTCCCGCGCACGATCGAATTCCTCACCGAACTGCCACGGAACGCGAGCGGCAAGGTGGTGAAGGGGGAGCTGCGGTCGGGGAGTCGGTGAAGCCGGCCGTTCCCCCGGATGCGGCCGGGCCGACGCGGCGCGGACCGGGCTTCTCGCCATCGTCCGATGACTGGATCCGCCCCCGGACACACGGCGGCCGCGGCGGCTCCCCTCCGCGCCGCCGCGGCCGATCCCCGTGTGGTGTGGCTCTGGTCAGGCAGGCTCGTCCGTGGCGTGCACGTTGTCCGTGGACGCGTCGCCGGTGTCCTCGCCCGGTGCGATCGGGTTCTTGCCCTTGAGCGGCTCGTCCGTGGCGTGGACGTTGTCCGTCGAGGCCGTCGGCTCGCCGGTGGCGTGGACGTTGTCGGTGCTGAGGTCGTCACTCATGACTGGCTCCCCTGGCAGTTCTGTTCGTTGCGATTGCGGTAGTCGGGATGGGCCCGCCCGGCAACTCCCCCGAGGGTCGCCGGACGGGCACTTCCGGGCCGGTTCACCTTAAAGGTGTTGGCCGGATGTCGTCCCGTCTGCCCCCCGACGCGACGGATCGACAACCAGAGAGTGGCGCGCGGCGATAAACGAACGATGAACGCGCAGGCGTGGGGGACTCAGGCGACGGCGAGCGGCTTCAGAAATGCGCGCACCTCGGCAGCCTCCGGTGCGCCCAACCCCTCGAAGATGTCCAGGGCTTCGCGCCAGCAGACCTGCGCGCGGCCGATCTGCCCGATGCCGCTCAGGGCCCTGCCGAGCACCGTGAGCACGTTGCCGCGCCGCCAGTCGCCGCCGATCCCCCGCAGGACGGTCAGCGCCAACTCCGCGTTCGCGGCGGCCTGTGCGGGCCGCCGGGCCGCGAGGTCGGCCTCGGCGAGACGGAACAACGTCATTCCCTCCCACAGCCGTTGGCGGCTGTCCTGGAACACCTCGAGGGCTTCCTGGAGGCGGTCGACGGCCTGGGAGAGCTGGCCGCTCTGCGTGAGTGCGAGCCCCAGCGCGTACCGGCCGTTCGCGCCCTTCAGCGCGTGGCCCATGTCGTCGTACATCTCCGTGCCCTGCTGGGCGAGTGCCACCGCGCTCGCGGTCCGTCCGGTGGCGAGGTGGATGCGGGAGAGGTTGCACAGCGCGCTCGCCTCGCCCGGACGGTCCTCGCACGCACGGAAGTTCTCGATGGCGCGGCCCAGATGCGCCTCTCCGTCGGCGTGACGGTTCTGGTAGAGGGCGATCACGCCGAGGATGTTGGACGACCAGCAGCTCGTCAACGGGTCACCGGTGGCGAGGGCCCGTTCGAGGGCGCGGGTGGCAGCCGCGTCGGCCGAGTCGAACCGGCCGGTGATGTGGTGCACGAAGGAGAGCGTCGTGAGCGCCCGGGCCTCGGCGCGCGGTGCCGCGTGTGTCTGTGCGGCGGCGCCCGCGGCCTCGGCGATGGCCTCGTACTCCTTGGAGTTGGCTCCCGATTCGGCCAGGTCGCAGGCCGCCCACAGGAGGTCGACGGCCCGTGCCAACGTTTCCGGGCCCATCGACTGCCGCACGCAGGCCAGCGTGCAGACCGCCTCCGCGTACAGCCAGTCCTGGGCCTGATGGCGGTCCTCGAACACCAGGCCCGGATACTCCGTGGGCTCGAGGTGCTCCACCAGTTTGTCGCCGGGACGGTCGAGGACGTACACCCCCGCCGCCGTGGCCAGATAGAAGTCCAGCAACCGCGACAGGGCCGCCGTCCGCTCGCTCGGGGGCTGTTCGTCGCGCTCCGCGCACGCACGCGCGTAGAGCCGCACCAGGTCGTGGTACCGGTACCGGCCGGGCGCCGCGGACTCCAGCAGTGACGTGTCGACGAGGGACTCCAGGAGGTCCTCGGTGTCCTCGACCGGGAGGTCGAGCACCGCCGCGGCCGCCGCCAGGGAGATGTCGGGGCCGTCGGCCAGTCCGAGCAGCCGGAACGCCCGTGCCTGGGCCGGCTCCAGCTGGCCGTAGCCGAGTTCGAAGGTGGCCTTGACGGCCAGGTCGCCCGCCTGGAGCTCGTCCAGGCGGCGGCGCTCGTCGCCGAGCTTCGCGGCGAGCACCGAGACCGTCCAGGTGCGCCGGGCGGCGAGCCGTGACGCCGCGATGCGGATGGCGAGAGGGAGGAAGCCGCAGGCCGCGACCACGTCGAGGGCGGCCTCCCGCTCGGAGGCGACCCGCTCCCGGCCCACGATCTTCGTGAAGAGCTGCAACGCCTCCTCGGGAGACATCACGTCGAGGTCCACCAGATGGGCGCCCGCCAGGTCCACCATCCGTATGCGCGAGGTCACCAGGGCGGCACAGCCCTCGGTGCCGGGCAGCAGGGGGCGCACCTGGGCGGCGTCACGGGCGTTGTCCAGGAGGACCAGGACGCGGCGGCCGTCGAGGACCGAGCGGTAGAGGGCCGAGCGTTCCTCCAGCGAGTCCGGGATCGCCGAGTCCGCCGTGCCGAGGGCCCGCAGGAAGGCGCCCAGGACCGTCTCCGGCTCGGCCGCCCGCGATCCGGCGCCCTGCAGGTCGACGTACAGCTGCCCGTCCGGGAAGGCCCCGCGGGACTGGTGCGCCACGTGCACCGCGAGCGTCGTCTTGCCCACGCCCCCGATGCCCGCCAGCGCCGAGACGGCCATGACCCGGCCTTCGTCGGAGGACGCCGCGGCGAGGACGTCGCTCAGTTCCTGCACGAAGGAAGCCCGGCCCGTGAAGTCGGTGACGGTGGCGGGGAGTTGGGCCGGGCGGACGGGGGCGATGGAGGGCTCCGCCGCCGGGGCGGAGGGCTCCGCGAGGCCCGGGTCCGCCTGGAGTATGCGCTGCTGGAGCTCCTTCAGGCCCTGCCGCGGGTCCACCCCGAGCTCGTCGGCGAGCAGCCGCCGGGTGTCCGCGTACACCGCGAGGGCTTCCGCCTGGCGGCCGGAGCGGTACAGCGCCAGCATCAGGAGTTCACGCAGGCGCTCGCGCAGCGGATGCGCCGCGGTGAGTGCCGTGAGTTCGGAGACCGCCTCCGCGTGGCAGCCCTGCTCCAGGTCCATGTCGAGCCGGGATTCGAGGAGTTGCAGGCGCCACTCCTCCAGGCGGGCCCGCTGGGTCTCCGCGTAGGGGCCGGGGATGCTCGCGAGCGGTTCGCCGTCCCACAGGGCGAGGGTGTCGCGCAGCAGGTCACGGGCCCGGGACAGGTCGCCCGCGGCACGCGCCTTGTCGGCGTCGGCGGCGAGCTCCTGGGCGCGTACGTGGTCGAGCGCGCCCTCGCCGAGGGAGCGGATCGCGTAGCCGCCGGACTCGCTCACCAGGACCTCGGGGCCGAGCGCCTTGCGCAGGCGCGAGGCGTACGTCCGCAGGGCGGCCAGAGCCTGGGACGGGGGTTCGTCGCCCCACAGGGCGTCGATGAGTTCGGATGCCGTGGCCGTGCGGCCGTCACGGAGCAGCAGCGCGGCCAGCAGGGCGCGTTGCTGCGGTGACCCGGCCGGCAGCGGGTCGTCGCCGAGCCAGGCGCGTACCGGGCCGAGCACGCTGAAGCGCAACGCCGCGGGCTCCCCGGAGCCCGAACGCCACTGCTTCGGTACCCGCGGCACACCGTCCATCGCTGTCCCCCTGCCGAACCGTCAGTACAACGAGGCCAGTTTGCCTTGTTCATGGCGGATGCGTCAGCCGTGCGAGACAGCGATCACAGAGCGCCGCACGGTACACCACAGGGTCCTCACACGGCCTCCCCACACATCCCCGCGAATTCACCCGGGTCGTACCGCGGGGAGCGGCCCCCGGCAGGCAACTGACGGATCGTCAGATCAGCGCTACCGTGGGCCGTATGGAGACCACGGAAACCCAGCAGAGCCCCTCGGCGAGCGGCCCGGCCGCCTTCCCGAGGATCATCTCGGTGGACGACCACACGGTCGAACCCCCCGACGTCTGGCGGGACCGGCTGCCCGCGAAGTACCAGGACACCGGGCCCCGCATCGTCCGCGCGCCCCTGAAGGAAATGACCTTCCTGGGCGGGAAGTTCGCTCCCGTCATGGGCGCCCCGGGCGACGACGGTCCCATCGGCGACTGGTGGGTCTACGAAGACCTGCACCGGCCCCTCACCCGCCTCGACACGGCCGTCGGCTACGACCGTGACGAGATCAAGCTCGAGATCATCACGTACGAGCAGATGCGTCCCGGCTCGTACGACGTGCCCCAGCGACTGGCCGACATGGACGTCAACCACGTCCAGTCCGCCCTCTGCTTCCCCACCTTCCCCCGCTTCTGCGGGCAGACGTTCACCGAGGCGACCGACCGTGAGCTGGGCCTTCTCGGGGTGCGGGCCTACAACGACTGGATGGTGGAGGAGTGGTGCGGGCCCAAGGCCCAGGGGCGCCTGATACCGCTGACGCTCGTGCCGCTCTGGGACGCCCGGCTTGCGGCGGACGAAGTACGGCGCAATGCCGCCCGTGGCGTACGCGCGGTGGCCTTCTCCGAGATCCCGCCTCATCTGGGGCTCCCGTCCGTGCACACCGACGACTGGGACCCCTTCCTCGCCGCGTGCGACGAGACGGGCACCGTCATCGCGATGCACATCGGCTCCAGCAGCAGGATGCCGTCGACCTCGGCCGACGCGCCGCCCGCGGTCGGGTCCACGATCACCTTCGCCAACTGCTGCTTCTCGATGGTCGACTGGCTGATGAGCGGCAAGTTCGAGCGCTTTCCCAACCTCAAGGTGATGTACGCGGAGGGCCAGATCGGCTGGATCCCCTACATCCTGGAACGCGCCGACGTGGTGTGGGAGGAGAACCGCGGCTGGGGCGGCGTCGCCGACAAGGTCCACCGGCCGCCGTCCGAGCTCTTCGCCGACCACGTGTACGGCTGCTTCTTCGACGACGCTTTCGGGCTGAAGAACCTCGACGCGATCGGTGTCGGCAACGTCCTCTACGAGACCGACTATCCGCACTCCGACTCGACCTGGCCGAAGTCCCGGGAGGTCGGCGAGTCCCAGATGGGCCACCTCGACGCCGACGTGGTCGACCGGATCGTGCGGCGCAACGCGATCGAACTGCTGGGACTGACGCCGGACGGCCTCTGGGCGGGCTGAATCCCGGCCGTCCGCGGCCGGGCCGGGCACCGGCCGTCGCCGAAACCCGCCGACCCCTTGTCTGACGGTTCGTCAGCTACGACTATGGCAGCGGTACTCGATAAGTGACGGACCGTCAGATAAGAGGTGTGTGCCCATGCAGGTACTGCCCGAAGGGCGGCTGGCCTACGGGATGCAGCTCCCGGTCCAGTCGCAGAGCACGATCTACGCGGAGCCGTGGGAGGCGGACGCGGGCCCCGACGACCTGGTCGAGATAGCCCGCGCCGCCGACCGCGCCGGTTTCGCGTATGTCGCGAGCTGCGACCACGTCGCCATCCCGCGCCGGCTCGCGGGCGCGATGAGCACCGTCTGGTACGACCCGGTCGCCACGCTCGCCTTCCTCGCGGGGGTGACCGAGCGCGTGCGGCTGCTCAGCCATGTCGCGATCGTCGGGCTCCGGCACCCGCTCGTCACGGCCAAGCAGTACGCGACCCTCGACCATCTGTCGGGCGGCCGTCTGGTCCTCGGGGTGGGCGCCGGGCACGTGGAGGAGGAGTTCGCGGCGGTCGGGGCCGACTTCGAGCGCCGGGGCGCCGTCCTCGACGAGACGATCGACGCGCTGCGCGCCGCGCTGGGGCCGGACGAGTTCCCCGTCCATCACGGCAAGACGTACGACTTCGAAGGGCTCGGGCAACGGCCGCGGCCCGCGCAGGAGCGGGTGCCCGTGTGGGTGGGCGGATCCTCGCCCGCCGCGGTGCGCCGGGCCGCGCTGCGCGGTGACGGCTGGCTGCCGCAGGGCGATCCGCGCGACCGGCTGCCGGGACAGATCGCCCGGATCGGGAGCCTGCGCGCCGAGGCCGGGATCGAGGAGCCGCTGACGATCGGCGCGATCACCGAGCCGCTGTACGTCGGTGCGCCCGGCTGGGAGGTCGGGCGGCGCACGCTGAGCGGGACGCCGGAGGCGCTGGCCGAGTCGCTGCGGGCGTACCGCGCGATGGGCGTGCACCAGATCCAGGTGCGGTTCCGCAGCCGGAGCCGCGGTGAACTCCTCGACCAGATAACGGCGTTCGGCGCGGACGTCGCGCCCCATCTCAGCTAGGGAGTCAGGGCATGGGAAAGCTGGACGGGCGGGTCGTCCTCATCACGGGCGCGGCGCGCGGGCAGGGCGAGCAGGAGGCGCGGCTCTTCGTGGCGGAGGGCGCGCGGGTGGTCGTCGCGGACGTGCTCGACGACCAGGGGGAGGCGCTCGCCAAGGAGATCGGCGCGCACTACGTCCACCTGGACGTGAGCCGGGAGGAGGACTGGAGCGCGGCGGTGCGGTCCGCGCGGGCGGCGTACGGGCGGATCGACGGGCTGGTCAACAACGCCGGCATCCTGCGCTTCAACGAACTGGTCGACACCCCGCTGGCCGAGTTCATGCAGATCGTGCAGGTCAACCAGGTCGGGGTGTTCCTCGGGATCAAGACCCTCGCGCCCGAGCTCGCGGCCGCGGGCGGCGGCACGATCGTGAACACGGCCTCGTACACGGGGCTCACGGGCATGGCGTACGTCGGCGCCTACGCGGCGACCAAGCACGCGATCGTCGGCCTCACACGGGTGGCGGCGCTCGAACTCGCGGCCAAGAAGATCCGCGTCAACGCCGTCTGCCCGGGGGCCGTCGACACGGCGATGAGCAACCCGGCGCAGCTCGATCCGGGCGCGAACACCGAGGAGGCCTCGGAGGCGCTCGACGAGCTGTACCGGAAGCTGGTGCCGCTCGGCCGGATCGGGCGTCCGGAGGAGGTGGCCCGGCTGGCCCTGTTCCTGACCGGTGAGGACTCCTCGTACATCACCGGGCAGCCCTTCGTGATCGACGGCGGCTGGCTCGCGGGCGTGAGCGTTCTCTGACGCCGTATCAGCTATTGACGGTGCATGCGCGCGGTGGAACAGTCGGCTCAACGAATCTGACGGTACGTCAGATACTTGATGGGGACGGTGAACCTCCTTGGAATTCGGGCTCTTTGTACAGGGATACGTGGGCAAGCGGGCCGAGACCGATCCGCTCGCGGAGCACAAGGCGCTGATGGAGGAGACCGAGTACGTCATCCAGGCGGACACATCCGGCTTCAAGTACGCCTGGGCGTCCGAGCACCACTTCCTGGAGGAGTACTCGCACCTCTCGGCCAACGACGTCTATCTGGGCTACCTGGCGCACGCCACGGACCGCATCCATCTCGGCTCCGGCATCTTCAACCCGCTCGCCCAGGTCAACCACCCGGTGAAGGTCGCCGAGAAGGTCGCCATGCTCGACCATCTCACCGAGAACCGCTTCGAGTTCGGGTCCGGGCGCGGCGCCGGCTCGCACGAGATCCTCGGGTTCCTCCCCGGCATCACCGACATGAACTACACGAAGGAGATCTGGGAGGAGACCATCGCGGAGTTCCCGAAGATGTGGCTCCAGGACGAGTACGTCGGGTTCCAGGGCAAGCACTGGTCGCTCCCGCCGCGCAAGATCCTGCCCAAGCCGTACGGGAAGTCGCACCCCGCGATGTGGTACGCCGCCGGGTCGCCGCCCTCGTACTCCATGGCCGCCCGCAAGGGGCTCGGCGTGCTCGGCTTCAGCGTGCAGAAGGTCTCCGACATGGAGTGGGTCCTCGAGCAGTACAAGACCGCCGTCGTGAACGCCGAACCCATCGGGGACTTCGTCAACGACAACGTGATGGTCACCACCACGGCCATCTGCGCGCCCACCCACGACGAGGCGATCCGGATCGCCGTCGGGGGCGGGCTGCACTACCTGCCCTCCCTCGTCTTCCGCTACCACGACACCTTCCCGCGCCCCGAGGGGTTCCCCGTCTGGCCCGAGACGCTCCCCGAGTACAACGCGGAGTTCGTCGAACTCCTCATCGAGGAAGAGCTGTTGATCTGCGGAGACCCCGGCGAGGTGCTCACCCAGTGCAAGCGCTGGGAGCAGGCCGGTGCCGACCAGCTGAGCTTCGGACTGCCCGTCGGGGTCCCCAAGGAGGAGACCCTCCAGACGATCCGGCTGATCGGCGAGCACGTGATTCCGAAGATCGACACGGACCCGGTGCACCGCACGACCCGGTTCCGCCAAGCCGTCTAGGGGGTACTTCCGCGATGCTCGACCACCTGATCAAGGGCGCGACCGTCGTGGACGGGACGGGCGCGCCCGCGTACACCGCGGACGTGGGGATACGGGACGGCCGCATCGCCGTGATCGGCACGGTCACCGAGCCGTCCCGGACGAGCGAGGACGCGCACGGACTCGTCCTCGCCCCCGGCTTCGTGGACCCGCACACGCACTATGACGCCCAGCTGTTCTGGGACCCGTACGCGACCCCGTCCCTCAACCACGGGGTCACCACCGTCGCGGGCGGCAACTGCGGGTTCACCCTCGCGCCGCTGCACCCCGACCGCCCCGAGGACGCCGACTACACCCGCCGCATGATGTCCAAGGTCGAGGGCATGTCCCTGGTCGCCCTGGAGGAGGGCGCGCCCTGGACGTGGCACAGCTTCGGCGAGTACCTCGACGCCCTGGAGGGGCGGATCGCCGTCAACGCCGGCTTCATGGTGGGGCACTGCGCGCTGCGGCGGTACGTGATGGGCCCCGACGCGGTGGGCGGACAGCCCACCCCTGAACAACTCGCGGATATGCTGCGGCTCTTCCACGAGGCCATGGACGCCGGAGCCTGGGGACTGTCCACCACCCAGTCCTCCACCCACTCCGACGGCGACGGCCGGCCGGTGGCCTCCCGGCACGCCGGGCCCGCCGAACTGCTGGCCCTCGCAGGGGCCGTGGGGGAGCACGAGGGCACCCAGATCGAGGCGATCGTGGCCGGCTGCCTGGACCAGTTCAGCGACTCCGAGATCGATCTGTTCGTGGAGATGAGCGCGGTGGCCGGCCGCCCGCTCAACTGGAACGTCCTGACGATCGACGCCGCCGTGCCCGAGCGCGTCCCGCGCCAGCTGGAGGCGAGCGAGCGCGCCCGCAAGTCCGGCGGCCGGGTCGTCGCGCTCACCATGCCGATCCTCACCCCGATGAACATGTCGCTCGGCACCTTCTGCGCGCTGAACCTGATCCCGGGCTGGGGCCCGATTCTCGGACTGCCCGTCCCGGAGCGCATCGCGAAGCTCGGTGACCCGGAGGTCCGCGCCGAGATGCTGCGCCGCGCGGACAGCAAGGAGGCCGGCGTCTTCCGGCGGCTCGCCGACTTCGGCCGGTACGTCATCGGCGACACCTACAGCGCGGCGAACGAGGGCCTGACCGGGCGCGTGGTGCGGGACATCGCCGCCGAGCGCGGCCAGGAGCCCTTCGCGTGCCTGGTGGAGATCTGCGCGGCCGACGAGCTGCGCACGGTCCTGTGGCCCATGCCGACCGACAACGACCCGGACTCCTGGGCGCTGCGCGCCGAGACCTGGCAGCACCAGGACGTCCTGCTCGGCGGCTCCGACGCGGGCGCCCATCTGGACCGCATGTGCGGGGCCCCGTACACCACCCGGTTCCTCGGCGACTGTCTGCGCGGCCGCGGGCTCGCTTCCCTGGAGCAGGCGGTGAAGATGCTGACGGACGATCCGGCGCGGCTCTTCGGGCTGCGCGACCGCGGGCGCGTCGAGGTCGGGTTCCACGCCGACCTGGTGCTGTTCGACCCGGAGCGGATCGACGCGGGCAAGGCCACCCTGGTGCACGACCTCCCGGGTGACAGTCCCCGGCTCGACTCGCGGGCGATCGGGGTGAAGGCCGTGTGGGTCAACGGCGTCGAGTCGATCCGGGAGGACGTGGTGACGGGCGCCGTGCCGGGCAGGGTGCTGCGGTCGGGCCGCGACACCCGGACGGTGAGCACCCGGTGACGGGCGGGACCGGGAGGCCCGAGGAGCAGCGCCTGTTCATCGGCGGATCGTGGGTGGCGCCCGACAACGGGTTCTACGAGGTGATCGACCCGGCGACCGAGGGTGTCGTCGGACTGGCCCCCGAGGCCTCGCGGAACCAGGTGCACGCGGCGGCCGCGGCGGCCCGTGAGGCGTTCGGGGCGTGGTCGCGCACGCCCGCCGAGGAGCGGGCCGCCGTCCTCGCGCGCGCGGCGGACGTCATCCAGCGCAACTTCGTGCCCTACGCCGAGCTCGCGCAGGCGGAGAGCGGCGCCACCACCGGGACGGCGCGCGGGATGCAGGTGGGGGTCGGGGTGGCCCGATTCCGGCGCTACGCGCGGCCCGAACCGGTCGAGCGGCCGCTGCCGCCGCAGATCAACGAGGCGGGGCCGTTCGGAGGGGCGGCCGTGATGGGCGCGCTCGCCGTGCGCCAGCCGGTCGGCGTGGTCACCTGCATCACCTCGTACAACAATCCGTGGGCCAACCCGGCGGGCAAGATCGCCCCGGCCCTCGCGATGGGCAACACCGTGCTGGTGAAGCCGGCCCCGCAGGACCCGCTCTCCGTGTACCGGATGGCCGAGGCGCTCGAGGCGGCGGGCGTGCCGCCGGGCGTGGTGAACGTGATCAGCGGTTCGACGGCGGAGTCCGGCGAGGCGGCGGTCGACTCCCCGGACGTCGACATGGTCAGTTTCACCGGCTCGACGGCGGTCGGGCAGCGGATCGCCGAGGTGTGCGGGCGCGGCATGAAGCGCCAGCTGATGGAACTGGGCGGCAAGGGCGCGGCGATCGTGTTCGACGACGCGGATCTGGGTTCGGCGGTGTCGGGCATCGGCACGACCTTCTCCTTCTACAGCGGGCAGATCTGCACGGCGCCGACGCGGGTGCTGGTCCAGCGGGGTGTGCACGACCTGCTGGTACAGCAACTGGCCGCCTACGCGGGGCACTTGAAGGTGGGAGACCCGCGGGAGCAGGGCACGGTGGTCGGCCCGGTCGTCTCGGCGGCCCACCGCGACCGCGTCGAGTCCTATGTCGAACTCGGGCGCAAGGAAGGCGCCCGGGTGGTGGCGGGCGGTGAACGGCCCTCCCTGCCCAGCGGGTTCTATGTCGCGCCCACGCTTCTCGCCGACTGCACACCGGACATGCGGGTCGTCCGGGAGGAGATCTTCGGTCCGGTCGTCGTCGTCCTGCCCTTCGACGACGAGGAGGAGGCGATCGCCCTCGCCAACGACTCCGACTACGGCCTGATCGACTACGTCTGGTCCGGGGACGTGGCCCGCGCCTTCCGCGTGGCCCGCCGGCTGCGCGCGGGCGGCGTCGGCGTCAACACCGTCGGCCGCAACATGGAGGCGCCCTTCGGCGGCTTCAAGAAGAGCGGCGTCGGACGGGACGTGGGGTCGTACGCCCTGCACGCGTACAGCGAGACACAGGCGATCGTCTGGCCGGGGTGAATCCCGCGGTGCGGGACGGACGCGGCCGGGCCAGGTGCTTCGGCCGTGTCTTTCCGGCGTGAGCACCTGGCCCCGGGATCGGGGCGCGCTTCTTTCCGGCGGGAGCGCCTGGCTCAGGGCTCCGGTCGCGTGTCTTTCCGGCGGGCGTAGCGGTGTTACGGGGCGGGGTACCGCGTCGCGTAGCGTCGCTATCGATTGAGTGTTAGCGTTGCTCCTATCGGGAAGCGGACCCCGCTGCCCCGGCCGGGACAAGGAGCAACGCCATGAGTGAGCAGCCGAGCACCTCCCCGCGCGTCGCGATCGTCACCGGCGGATCCCGCGGCATCGGCCGCGAGACCGCCGAGCGGCTGGCCCGCGAGGGATACGCCGTCGTCGTGAACTACGCGGGCAACGCCGCCGAGGCCGACAAGGCGGTCGCGGCGATCGGCGAGGCGGGCGGGCAGGCCGTCGCCTTCCGGGCCGACGTCGCCGAGGAGGCGGAGGTCGCCGCCCTCTTCGACTCGGCCGAGAAGGCCTTCGGCGGCGTGGACGTCGTCGTCCACGCGGCCGGCGTCATGACCCTGGCCCCGCTCGTCGACCTCGACCTCGACGCCCTGGACCGGATGCACCGCACCAACATCCGCGGCACCTTCGTCGTCGACCAGCAGGCAGCGCGCCGGCTGCGCGCGGGCGGCGCGATCATCAACTTCTCCAGCTCCGTGCTGGCCCTCGCCATCCCCGGCTACACCGCCTACGCCGCCACCAAGGGTGCCGTCGAGGCGATGACCCTGATCCTCGCCCGCGAGCTGCGCGGCCGGGACATCACCGTCAACGCCGTGGCCCCCGGCCCGACCGCCACCGCCCTCTTCCTGGACGGCAAGGACGAGGAGACCATCGCGCGGATGGCCGCCCAGCCGCCCCTGGAGCGCCTCGGCACCCCCGAGGACATCGCCTCCGTCGTCGCCTTCCTCGCGGGCCCCGGGGGCCGCTGGGTCAACGGCCAGGTCCTGCGCGCCAACGGCGGCATCGCCTGACCCCGTCCGTTCCGCCCGCCACCCCGACGACGTCAGGAACTCCGCGTTGAGCGACCGTACGAACCCCGGCAAGGCCGCCCCCGTCACCGGCGGCCCCGTGGGGACCAAGGCGCGCATCCTCGCCGTGGCCGCCGAGCTGGTCGCGCGGTCCCCGGACGGGGACGTCTCGACCCGGGCCGTGTGCGAGGCCGCCGGAGTCGGCGCCCCGGCGCTCTACCGCCACTTCGGTGACAAGGAAGGCCTCCTGTCGGCCGTCGTCGACCACGGCTGGGAGCGGTACCTGGCGGCCAAGCGGGAACGCCACCCCGGCACGGACCCGGTCCAGGACCTGCGCGACGGCTGGGACGGCCACACCGAGTTCGCCCTGCGGAACCCGAACCTCTACCGCCTGATGCACTCCCCGGCGATGCGCACCCCGCCCGCCGCGGCGCTGGAGGCCCACCGGATCCTCACCGGCGACCTGCGCCGCGCCGCCGAGCAGGGCAAGCTGCGGCTCGCCCCCGGACTCGCCGCGCAGATGATCATGTCCGCCAACGTCGGCGTCTGCCTGATGCTGGTCTCCCGCCCGGCGACCTTCACGGACGAGACCCTGTCCCGCCGGGTACGGGACGCGGTGCACGCCGTGGTCTTCACCCCGGACGTGACCACCCCCGGAGCGCGGCCGGCCACCCCCGACACCCCCGACACCCCCGGCGTCCCGGCCACCGCGGCCCGCCTCGGCGCACAGCTCCGGCAGAACCCGAGCCCCGCCTTCACCCCCGCCGAGACGGCCCTGTTCACCGAGTGGCTGGACCGTCTGTCCAACACGGGTTGAGGTCCGGGCGGGGCCCGTCACTTCGTCACTTCGACATGATGAAGTCCAGTGCGTAGCCGGAAGCGGTCGTCCAGTAGGTGACACGCTGAAAGTCGTTGGCGTACAACGTGTCGACGGGCATGGGGACGTCGATCGGCTTGCCCGCGCTGCTGCCGGGCTTGGAACCCTGGAGGCTGAGGGTGATGCTCTCCGCCTCGTACTCGTCCATGGGGCCGCTGACGAGCAGAGCGGCATATCCCTCCTGACCCGGAGCGAGGGTGACGGGTACCCCCGGGGTCGCGTCGCTCTCCTTGATCACGGGCGCCGTGGTCCGACCGTCACCGAGCCGCACGAGGGGGTAGCGGTAGAGGTTGCACTTCTTCGTGCCGGCGTTCTGGACGGTGAGGACGAGGTGCCTGGCGTCCCTCTCCTTCACCGCGGACACCCCGAGCTCCGTCTGGGAGCACGCGGCGATCGTCTCCTTGCCACCACCGCCGGTGCCGGCACCACCCCCCGCGGTGCCACCACTGCTGCCGGTGCCACCGCCGCTCGTGGCGCCGGCGCTGCTCGTGCCCCCACCGCTGCCCTTGCTGCCACCGCTCCCCGCGGTGCTGCCACTGCTCTCGGCGCTGCTGCCACCGGTCCCCGCGGTGCCGGCACCGCTCCCGGCCCCGTCGCCGTCCTTGCTGCCCGAAGCACCGCCCGGCTTCGCCGAAGCCGTCGCACTCGGCTGGGCCGAGGACTTGGAGCTGTCCGAACCTTCGGCCGCGCCCGGCTCGCACGCCGTGGTCGCGAGCAGCGCCGCGGCCGCCGCGGCCCCGAGGGCGTAGGACTTCCAGTTCCTCGGGCTCTTGTGGTTCCTGCGGGCAGGCGTGTTCATGGGTCCCCGTTTCCTTTTCCGATCCGTATGGAGGTCGCATGCGCCGGCGGCCGGGCACCCACTCTGGGAATCCGCCCCGGGCATCCGCCCGTCCTGAGTGCATGAGGACATGGGTGTCCCGTGGACGGGCGGGCCGGGTGTCGGCGCTGCCGAGCGGACGACGTGCCCAGCCGGTGCGACATCCACAGCATCGGACCCCTCGTGGGCCTGGGACAACAGCCGCCCGCCAACCTGGGACGGTGGAACCATCCCACCCCAGATGACCTGCGGAGACGCGGAAGCCTGGGATGCCTCGCCGGGATGCGAGGCCCCCCGGCCGCCCCTCACCCGAGCAGGTCCACCCGCACCGTCAGCAGCCCCGTACCGATCAGCCGTACCGCCGTGCTGTTGCCCCGGGGCAGGGTGTGCAGCCGGGCCACCGGGTCGTCGTCCGGGAGGAGGTGCGCCGTGCCCTCGTGCCAGCGGCCGCGGAGCCGCACCCGCACCCTCGGGTCCGCCTGGATGTTGCGTATGTACTGCGACCGTTCCCCGAACTCCGAGACCAGCCAGAAGGCGTCACCGACGCGGCGGCCGCCGAGCGGGGTGCGCCGGGGCAGGCCGGAGACACGGCCGGTGGTCTCCAGGAGCGCCTGGAACGGCATCCGGCGCGCGAGCGGGTTGACGAGGTGCCGCTGGAAGGCGGTCGTGGTGCGGAACCTGAGGTCGGTGAGGCGGGCCATGGTCGGTGGGGCTCCTGTCCGGGCTGGTGTGTGGCACAAGGGAGTTGTTTCAATGGTCCCCGATGTCGCGCGAAGAAGCAGGTGGCTGCGGATGCGGGTTGTGACCTGGAACCTCTGGTGGCGGTTCGGGCCCTGGGAAGAGCGGCAGAAAGCCATCCTGGCGGTGCTGCGCGAACTGCGGCCCGACGTCGTCGGGTTGCAGGAGGTCTGGGAGTGCGGCGGCCAGAACCTCGCCGGGTGGCTCGCGGACGAGCTCGGAATGCACTGGACCTGGGCGGCTTCCGATGCCTCGGACCGCTGGCAGCGGCGGATCGGGGACACCACGGTCGACGTAGGCAACGCCGTGCTGAGCCGCTGGCCGGTGGTGGCGCAGGAGGTGCTGCGGCTGCCCGCCCCCGAAGAGCTGTACGACGGACGGCTCGCCCTTCACGCCCGCCTGGCCACGCCCACCCACGAGGTGCCCTTCTTCACCACCCACCTCACCTCGGCCATCCACGCCTCGGGTGTACGCCGTGAACAGGTCACCGCCCTCGCGGAGTTCGTCGCCGCGCACCGGAGCGGAACCGACTTCCCCCCGGTCGTCACGGGCGACTTCAACGCCTGGCCGGACTCCGACGAGATCCGGTTGTTCGGGGGGTACAAGACGTCCCCCGCGGTTCCCGGACAGGTCTTCCTCGACGCCTGGGAGTACGCCGACCCGACGGCACCCTCGGCCACCTGGGACCCGGCGAACGCCCATATCGGCCCGCACAGCCCCGCCGTACGCATCGACTACGTCCACGTCGGCCCGCCCGGCCCCGGTGGCCTCGGGCACGTCCGGTCCGTACGGCGGGCCGGGGACGGGCCGGTCGGCGGGGTATGGCCCTCGGACCACGCGGCCGTCGTGGCCGACCTGTCCCTCCCCCCGGGCGGTCAGGACACGCCCTGAGGTCCTGAAGCCCGGGTTGGGCGGGGGCCCGGTGAATCGAAGAGAAGGCCGCTTACCGGTGTCCGGCCGGTTATGACAGGGGAATCATGGTCGGCTGCGGGATTCGAGCGGGATTCCGCCCAAAGACGGTCTTGTACGGCGGGAAGTCGTGCGGCGGCAGGTACTCCCAGGGAATGCCGGTGCGGTTGACGTAGAGGATCGCGTTGACGATCTCCCGTAAGTCGTGGACCCGGGCCGCCGCGCCGGGGCCGGTCCGGTCGGCTCGCCAGGCCGTGAAGACCGGTTCGATCAAGGCCCAGCGGGCGTCGGAGACATCACTTCGATACGGGCGACGTCCACTCACGCCTCACCCAACGACCACCAACGCCAGCAGTCACAAAATCATCCCTAACTACCAACTACTCGGATCAGGTGCCCTCTAAGTCCGAACGCTCAACCCAGCCGCTCAGCCCATGCGCAAGCGTCGTCCGCATCAGTACCTACCTCTTCAGTCACGCACGGGATCAGTTCCTAGCGCAGTCGGCTCGCTCCACCCGACGGAGCGGGGAGACGCAATGGCTCCCGGGCGCAACAGACGCGAGCGGAAACCGCCCGCTCCCCCTCTCTTCATCTCAAGTTATTACGAAACGGACGCCCGCCGACTACGACGAAGCCCTGGTCCTCACCCTGGAGGGACAACGCTGAAGACGCTCATTATTTCGAGTTAACCATCACTACCTTCGACCGCGTTATCCGTGGTGACCGCAGGTCTCATCCTATGGTTCCGGCATATTGACCTCGACCCCTACGAGGCGGTTGGTCCGGGAGACTTGCATGAGTTCAGTTGAAGCCGTCCGAGCGGTACGGTCGGCCGCACGAAATCGACAGGCCCTTGAGCGGCATCCCTGCGGATTGAGCAACTCGGACCTGTTGCCGCTACCGCCGTCGGATTTCGAGAAGTATTCCTATGTCGGCCGCCGCCTAAGGGTGTTGACAGTTGCGTCGCTGGTGAGCATCAGCTGCCTCGCCTTGAGCCAGTTCCGACTCTTCTCCTCGGCGCCACTCCTGCGGTTCTTCTATCCGCTTCTGGCATTCACGGTCCTCTACTACTTGATCTCGCTTTGGGTGAACCTGTTCAGCCGTGATTTCGACCTCTCACGCCACCAAAAGCTCGTGGGTGCCTGGCGCCCCGATGTCTACCCGTCGGTCGATGTCTTCCTGCCGGTGTGCGGCGAGCCGGTCGAGATCCTGCACAACACCTGGACCCATGTCCGTGCGCTGGCAGCCCACTACCCGGGGGTCTGCGAGCCGTTCGTCCTGGATGACTCGGCCAGTCCTGAACTGCATTCCATGGCTGATGAGTTCGGATTCCGCTATGCCACCCGCAGCAACCTGGGTTGGTTCAAGAAGGCCGGCAATCTGCACTTCGGGTTCAAGCAGACCCAGGGCACGTACATCCTTATCCTCGACGCCGATTTCGCCCCGCGCGCGGATCTGCTCCACGAACTTCTTCCGTATCTGGCGGAAGACGAGCGTCTCGCCATCGTCCAGTCCCCTCAGTACTTCCGTGTGCTGGACGCCCAGAACTGGATCGAACGGGGTGCCGGCGCCGTCCAGGAGCTTTTCTACCGGGCTGTCCAAGTCTCCCGGCAGAGCAACGACGGGGCCATCTGCGTCGGAAGCTGCGCCGTCTACCGACGGGCGGCACTGCATGAAAACGGCGGCACTACGCTCATCGAGCACTCGGAGGATGTCCACACAGGCTTCGACCTGCGGAGTCTCGGGTGGGATCTGCGCTACGTCCCGATCGCACTGTCGGCAGGCGTGTGCCCCGATAACGCGGATTCCTTCTTCCGTCAGCAATACCGCTGGTGCGCCGGCTCGATGAGCATGCTGTGCAGCTCCAAGTTCTGGCGGGCAAAGATGCGGATCTCAAGCAGGCTTTGCTACCTGTCGGGGTTCCTCTACTACATCCACACGGCCCTGTTCACATTCGTCGCTCCCCTCATTCCGATTCTGCTCCTGCTGGCGTTCCCGGAGAAGCCCACCGCGGAGACCCTGTGGCTGGTCTTGCCCAGCGTCTTGTACACGACCACTGTTTTCCCTCTGTGGCACAAGGTTCCCTACCGCCTCGAGGCCTGGGCCGCGCGGATGATGTACGGCTGGGCGCACACCTTCGCGATCTGGGACATCCTGCGTAGGCAGCATGTGGGCTGGCAGGCAACCGGTTCTTGCAGCGCGAAGCTCAGCGGCACCAAGCGGCATCGGATCGGCATGTGGTCGTGGGGCGGCGGGACCGCCCTGCTGTGGGTCGGATCCGCCGCATGGCGCACACTCACCCTCGACCCCGTCGATTTCGTCATTCTCCTCTCGTCCGGACTCTTCTACGCTGTGGTCGTCGCGAGAGCCCTGCTGCAGCCTCGTGCGATGGGAACCCCATGACACGCGCCCTTGCCGTCGTCGCGCTGATGTCTCTCACAGCCTTCGTGCCCGCAGCATCCGCCTGCGCCCCAACCGCAGCAGGCCGCCATGGCGGTGCCGTGGCGGCTGCCGATGCCTCGCCCTACGACGTAGGCCCGCTGTTGCGCCCGTCGAAGAAGTACTTCGGAGTGTCCCGGCCCAAAGCCCCGCATTCCATGGAGCCGGTGCTCGACTGGGCTCGGAAGGTCGGCAAACAGCCAAACTTGATCGTCTATTACGCGGGCTGGGGCGACAGTTTCGACGCCTCGGGCACGCGCAACGCCTGGAACTCGGGGGCGATGACAGTCGTCTCCTGGGAGCCGCACGGAACGACGCTCACCCGCATTGCCGACGGTGCGTCCGACAGCTATCTCCGGGAATACGCGAAGGCGGTCCGGAGACTGAACATCCCGATCGCCATCAGCTTCGCGGACGAGATGAACGGCGACTGGGAGGAGTGGGGGACCACCGAGACCAGGCCACAGGAGTACGTCAGGGCCTGGCGTCACGTCCACGATGTCTTCGAGGCTGCCGGGGCCACCAACGTGATCTGGACCTGGTCACCGAACATCGTTCAGCCAGGCACACACAAGGATTTGAGCCCCCTTTACCCCGGCGACGCGTACGTCGACTGGGTCGGTCTGATCGGCTACTTCACCGACTGGGACCCTCGCTCCTTCGACGGCCTGTTCGAAACGACCCTGACGGAGATCGCACGCTTCAGCCGAAAGCCGCAGCTCCTCCTGGAGACCGCCGCCATGCCTGGCCGACACCGCGCTCAAGACGTGCGTGCCCTGTTCCACGGAGTCGCCGCCTCCCCCGGCCTCGTCGGGTTCGCCTGGTTCGACCACAAGGCGCGCGCCGACTGGCGGCTGGACGCGAGCCCGGAGGGCGCCGCAGAGTTCCGGCGTCTGAGCGCCGATGACCTCTACGGCTTCGACGTGCGGAAGGTCCGATGACACCCACGCAGCACGGTTCCCAAACCTTCTCCTCCACCCCCGCACAGGTCGACGACCACCACGCGCCGGCTCACCACCTGCCGAAGGTGCCCACGGTCGCATGGAGCTCGGCCGGATGCCGACGGCGCACCTGGATCAGCCGGACCGTCCTGCTGACGATCCTGGCTTTCCAGGCGGCACTCTCACTGAGACTGTCGAACACGGCGTTCCAGGACGAGGCTCTCTACCTCACAGCCGGTCGGGCCGAAGTGAGCCACCTGCTCCACGGGACAGCGGTGCAGACCAACTACGCCGCGTACTTCTCCGGCTCGCCACGTCTGTACCCGGTACTCGCGGCCGTCGTGGACAGCCGATTCGGACTGTCCGGCGCGCGCATGCTCAGCCTGTTCTTCATGCTGGGCACCACTGCGCTGCTGTACTCGTTCACGCGGCGGCTCTTCAGTGAGCGGGCGGGGCTGGCCGCCGCAGGTCTGTTCTCCGTGGTGCAGTCGACCATCGTCATGGGGCACTTGGCCACCTACGACGCACCCGCCGTGTTCCTCCTGGCATCGGCCACCTGGATCGTCGTGCGCACCGCTGGGATGTCCGCTCCGAGTGTGCTCCTCGCCGCGCCCGTCGCCGTCCTGGCTGTCGGTGTGAAGTATGCGGCCGCCCTCTACCTGCCCACCATCGTCGCACTGGCCCTGCTCACCGCACTGCCGCATCGGCGCCGCAGCGCGTTCCTTCGGGCTTTGCTGCTTGTGCTCGGTATGAGTGCTCTGCTTGTGCTCGGCATGTACAGCACCGATCTGTCGGCAGGAGTGCGCCAGACCACGACCAACCGTGAACATGGTTCCGACGGGGCCATGTTCCTGCTTGAGCAGTCGATCGCGTGGGGCGGACCACTGTTCCTCGCAGCAGTCGCGGGCGGGATCTCGTACGCCCGGCGCTATCGCTTGCACGAGTCACCGCTCGCTCCTGGGTCGAGCGGCCCGGGACGCGTACAGCGGTCGTTGCTCGGGGCGCTGATGTGCGCCACAGCGCTGCTCGCGCCCGCGTATCAAATGCACCTGGGGACGGTCGTGGCGCTGTTCAAGCATGTCGGCTTCGGTCTCCTCTTCGCCGCCCCGATGGCGGGCGTGGGCGTGACGCGACTGGTGGGCGCGCACTTTCGCCACACCCACCTCGGCATTGCTCTGTGGTCGGCAACGCTGTGCATCGGTATCTCGCAGGCAGACTGGCGCTTCGCAAGCTGGCCCGACTCCTCGACGATGATCCGAACGATCTCCTCCCACGTGAACCGCAAGGGCCACTACCTCAGTTCAACGCCCGAGGTACCCGTCTACTACCTGCGTGACAGGACGGCTCACCGCCAGTGGCAGAGCGTTTTCGGTATGGAGTACACGGACGGGCACGGCGTCCGCCACACCGGCACCGATGCCTACTGGAAGGCGCTGCGAAACGGCGAATTCGACCTGGTCGTCCTCGACGGGTTCACCAACCCACGGGTGAACGGCGTTATCACGGACGCGCTGAAAGGGAATCCGCACTACCGTCTTCTCGCCGCCCTGCCTTTCCACAGCGCCAGTAACGACGTCCGGTCCCACCTGCTGCGAACCGTGCCTTTCGTCGAGCACAACGGCCACTACCGGATCTGGTTGAAGCGATGAGTCACTTGACCTGGCACCGAAGGGCCGGGTTCGGCGACAGCACTCCCGACCATGGCAGTGAACGCAACGGCACACTCGGCCTGGTCCTGGCCGTCCCGATCACCGCCACGAACGTGCACGACACCGCCGGCGGCAAGCTCCTGCTCGACGACCTGGCGGCAGCCCATCCCGGCGTGTCCAAGGTCTGGGCCGACGGCGGATACCAGAGCAGCATCCTCAACCACGGCGCCTCGCTCGGCATTGACGTGGAAGTGGTCCAGCGACCACTGCAGCACCGCCGACTCGCACGGGACTACGAAGCCCTCCCACAGAGATCCCGCACGGTGATCCACTGGGCAATGGCTAACCAAATGTCCCGCGAACTGACGGGAGAATCCACGCCAACGTGGCGAATCGAAACGGACACCCAGCACTCATCGGCCTGAACGCAGATCAGATGCCCTCTTAGAGCCGCCAGGGGTGGGCGTGAGGGAGCACGGTCTCCCTCACGCTCCCCTTGGGCTACGCCCCCAGGAAGATCGGGTTGGTGAACCCCGCCAAAGCCCCCGGCACCGGCCCCGCCGCCGTCTCGTGGCGCAGCTCCGCTCGGACGTACGCCGCGTAGGACGCCGTCGTACGCCACTCCACCGTGCCGGAGCCCGCGACCGGCAGCGGGGCACTGGTGAACAGCACGCCCTGGTCCGTGACGAAGCGGACGGTGCAGCGCGGGGCGCCGGTGGCCTCCAGACGGACGGTGACCGGCGTGTCCGGATCGACCCGCAACCGCTCTCCGATCCCAGCGTGTTGACCCTTGGCGCCGGACGCCGTGAAGGCGAGGGAGACCAATTTCGACTCGGCGACGTAGGAGCGGCCCGCGCGGATGCCCTCCTGGACGGCCTCGCGGGTCAGGTCGTCGGCGAGGACCACCGTCTGCGGGGAGCCGACCGGGTCGGGGTCGCGGTGCGCGTCGCTGTTGCCCATCGCGGGGAGCCAGTCGTGACCCCCGCGCACGGACGCGACCAGCATGCTGTCCCAGTCGGCGAGGGCGATCTCGTCGTCGGGGGTGTACGGGCCGTTCCACACCTCGACCGCGTCCGCCTCCCCGAAGCCGAACTTCCAGCCGCAGCCGACGCAGGTGGCGTGCGGATGGGCGGGCACGACGAGCCCGCCGGCGCCTCGGACGCGGCGCGCGAACCGGCCGAAGCGGTTGTCGCGGGCCCGGTAGCGCCAGTCGACGAAAGTGCCCGGGTCCGTGCCGAGCGCCAGCACGTGCCCGTTGCGCGTGGTGACCTCCTCGCCCAGCATGATCAGTAGATCGTCGCCCGCCTGGTCCGCCCAGTGCGGATGCGCGGCATGCGTGTTGTGGTCCGAGGAGTTGATGAAGTCCAGGCCCGCCGCCCGCGCCAGTGCCGCGATCTCGGCGGGGGTGCGGCGGCCGTCCGAGTACCAGGAGTGCAGATGGCAGTCGCCGCGGTACCAGGCGCGGCCGCGGCCTTTGGCGCGCGAGGGCGGATACACCGGTTCCGGAGCCGGAGCGGGCTTCCCGTACGTGAGGGTGATCGTGACCTCGTACGTCAGTCCCTGCGGCGCCACCGTGTACGGGCCGAGCGCGATGTGCCAGGTGCCGGGGCGGACCGGGCCGGGGATGTAGCCGGGGGTCGCGTCGTCCGAGCGGATGAAGAACTCCGTGCGCGCGCCGCCCGACCAGCCCCGGAAGCCACGGCCGCCCAGCTCCGTGCCGTGCTCGTCGAAGATGCCGATGTCCAGGGCGTTGCCCGCCGTGCCGGCCGGGACGGACGGCCTCTCGTAGGTGTAGGAGACCTTGATCTCCGCGACCCCGTCCGGCACCTCGACCGGGAGGTACACGAAGTCGGGGGAGCCGGTGGGGAGGGTGCCGCGCACCGTCCTCGTCTCCTGGTTGTCCGCCGCTTCCGCGTCCGCACCGCTGGGGAAGGTCACGCTTCCCAACGTAAGCGCGGCCGCCGCTCCCGTCACGAACAGAGCGCGTCTGCCTATGCCGTGGTCGTCCTCACACATACTGCTGCTCCCCAAGGTGTCGAGCGTGACAGTGAGATGAGTGATGCGAAGTGTCACTTACCACTGTCGGAGCAGGCTGTGAACAGAGGTGCACGCCCAGGGAATCGGCGGCTTTCGGGGAGACCGCCAGATGCCGTGCGGCCCGAATGGGGTCAGGCCCGGCGATACCTGATCACCTCGACCGTATGCTCGAAGGATGACGACCTCCGCAACGGGCGCGACTCCCGGATCCGGGCCGACGGCGAACTCCATGCGGCGCGCACTCAAGCGCGCGCGGGACGGCGTCGCGCTCGATGTGACCGAGGCGGCGGTGCTGCTCCAGGCCCGCGGCGCGGACCTCGACGACCTGACCGCCTCCGCCGCGCGGGTGCGGGACGCGGGCCTGGAAGCGGCCGGCCGCACCGGTGTCATCACGTATTCCAAGAGCGTCTTCATCCCGCTGACCCGGCTGTGCCGCGACAAGTGCCACTACTGCACCTTCGTCACCGTCCCCGGCAAGCTGCGCCGGGCCGGCCACGGGATGTTCATGTCCCCGGACGAGGTCCTGGACATCGCCCGCCGGGGCGCCGAACTCGGCTGCAAGGAAGCGCTGATCACCCTCGGCGACAAGCCGGAGGACCGCTGGCCCGAGGCCCGCGAGTGGCTGGACGCGCACGGCTACGACGACACGATCGCGTACGTACGGGCCATCTCGATCCGCATCCTGGAGGAGACGGGCCTGCTGCCGCACCTCAACCCGGGTGTGATGTCGTGGACCGACTTCCAGCGGCTGAAGCCGGTCGCCCCGTCGATGGGCATGATGCTGGAGACGACCGCGACCCGGCTGTGGTCCGAGCCCGGCGGCCCGCACCACGGCTCCCCGGACAAGGAGCCCGCCGTCCGGCTGCGGGTCCTGGAGGACGCGGGCCGCTCCTCCGTCCCCTTCACCAGCGGGCTGCTGATCGGCATCGGCGAGACGTACGAGGAGCGCGCCGACTCCCTGTTCGCGCTGCGCCGGATCTCCCGGGCCTACCACGGCATCCAGGAACTGATCATCCAGAACTTCCGCGCCAAGCCGGACACCGCGATGCGCGGGATGCCGGACGCGGAGCTGGACGAGCTGGTCGCCACCGTCGCCGTCGCCCGGCACATCATGGGCCCGGCCGCCTGTCTCCAGGCCCCGCCCAACCTGGTCGACAGCGAGTACGGGCGGCTCATCGGCGCCGGGATCGACGACTGGGGCGGGGTCTCGCCCCTGACCATCGACCACGTCAACCCCGAGCGCCCCTGGCCGCAGATCGAGCTGCTGCGCGAGCAGTCGGCCGAGGCGGGCTTCGAACTCCGTGAACGCCTGTGTGTCTACCCGGAGTTCGTGCAGCGCGGCGAGCCCTGGCTGGACCCGCGTCTGCTGCCGCACGTCCGGGCCCTGGCGGACCCGGAGACCGGCCTCGCGGTGCCGGACGCGGTGGTCGAGGGCCACCCCTGGCAGGAGCCCGAGGAGGCCTTCACGTCCTCGGGGCGCACCGACCTGCACCACACCATCGACACCGAGGGCCGCACCGGCGACCGCCGCGACGACTTCGACGCGGTGTACGGCGACTGGGAGGCGCTGCGGGAGGCCGCGGCCCCCGGCATGGTGCCGTCCCGGATCGACACGGACGTACGGGCCGCGCTCGCGACCGCCGCCGACGACCCGACGAAGCTGACCGACGACGAGGCCCTCGCGCTGCTGCACGCCGACGGCCCGGCGCTGGACGCCCTGTGCCGGATCGCCGACGACGTGCGCAAGGCGGCGGTCGGCGACGACGTCACGTACATCGTCACCCGCAACATCAACTTCACCAACGTCTGTTACACCGGCTGCCGCTTCTGCGCCTTCGCCCAGCGCCGCACGGACGCCGACGCCTACACGCTCTCCCTGGACCAGGTCGCGGACCGCGCCGCCCAGGCCTGGGACGTCGGCGCGGTCGAGGTGTGCATGCAGGGCGGCATCCACCCGGACCTGCCCGGCACCGCCTACTTCGACATCGCGAAGGCGGTGAAGGAACGCGTCCCCGGCATGCACGTCCACGCCTTCTCCCCGATGGAGGTGGTGAACGGCGCCACCCGCACCGGCCTGTCCATCCGTGAATGGCTGACGGCGGCCAAGGAAGCGGGCCTGGACACCATCCCCGGCACGGCCGCGGAGATCCTGGACGACGAGGTCCGCTGGGTCCTGACGAAGGGCAAGCTGCCCGCGGCGACCTGGATCGAGGTGGTCACGACGGCCCACGAACTCGGCATCCGCTCGTCCTCCACGATGATGTACGGCCATGTCGACCAGCCCCGGCACTGGCTCGGCCACTTCCGCACGCTCTCCCGCATCCAGCAGCAGACCGGCGGCTTCACGGAGTTCGTGACGCTCCCCTTCATCCACACCAACGCCCCCGTCTACCTGGCCGGCATCGCCCGGCCCGGCCCGACGACCCGCGACAACCGCGCGGTCATGGCGATGGCCCGCCTCCTGCTGCACCCGCACATCCCCAACATCCAGACCAGCTGGGTCAAGCTGGGCACCGAGGGCGCGGCCGAGATGCTCCGCTCCGGCGCCAACGACCTGGGCGGAACCCTGATGGAGGAGACCATCTCCCGGATGGCGGGCTCCAGTTACGGCTCCTACAAGTCGGTCAAGGAGCTCGTCGCGGTCGCCGAGGCGGCGGGCCGCCCGGCCAGGCCCCGCACCACCCTCTACGGCGAGGTCCCGCAGGAGCGGCAGCGCGCGGCGGCGGCCTCGGACGGGCATCTGCCGGAGCTGCTGCCGGTGCTCGACTGAGGGAAATCCCTTTCCGTCCTGTCGGTGCTCCCTGTTACCTTCATGCGGCTCACTTGATCAACGAGCCTCAAATGCCAACAGGAGAGGGCGACTTGAAGGATTCCAGAAGAGCGGTCGGGCGAGGACTGCTGGCGGTGGGGTGTTGCACGGTGGCGCTGCTGACCACCGCGGCCGGCACCGCGTACGCACTCGAGAACCTGCCGCCGAAGCAGCCGCTCGTCGCGGATCTGGCGACCCAGGGCAGGGCGTGCGCGACGGGCGCCGACACGGTGTACGTGTCCTCGGCGCCGACGCTCGACGCGGTGCTGTACGACCCGGAGGAGGACAACCAGCCCTACGAGGTCAACCGGGTCAAGGGCGATTTCGAGGCCTGGTGGACGGACGCGGCCGGCGCCGAGCAGCGTCGTACGTTCACCACCAACGACGGCCATTCCGGGAGCCGACGGAGCTGGCAGCTGCCCTCCGACATCCCCGCGAACACGGTCGTCTCCTGGCACGTCCGCGCGAACGACGGCCAGGCCACCTCGGCGTGGAGCGACGAGGGCGCCGGATCGGTCTGCTCGTTCGTGTACGACGACGCGAGCCCCGACAAGGCGGTCGTCACCTCACCCGACTATCCGGAGGACCAGCTCCAGGACGGCGTCGGTGTCTACGGCACGTTCACGATGGACTCCCCCTCCCCGGACGTGGTCGGGTACCGCTACAACTTCATCGGTGGCCCGCAGACGACCGTGCGTCCGGACGAGCCGGGCGGTCCCGCCACCATCCGCTTCCTGCCGGTGCGGTCGGGCCCGGACTACCTCAGCGTCCAGGCGGTCGACCGCTCCGGTCGCGTCAGCGGAGTCACCACCTACTGGATCGTCGTGCACTCCGGCCGCGCCTCCGTCGCCCACTGGAAGCTGACCGACCCGGCGGGCTCCCGTACCGCCGCCGCCGAGACGGGCACCGCCGCCCGCGCCGGCACCGGCGTGACCTTCGGCGGCCCCGCGCCCTCGGGCACCGCCCTCACCTCCTCCGTCGCGCTGGACGGCGGCGGACACGGCTTCCTCACCCCGGACGCCCCCGCCACCGACCTCCGCGAGTCCTTCGCCGTCAGCGCCTGGGTACGGCCCGCCGAGACCGGCCGGACCATGACGGTCGCCTCCCAGGACGCGGACGGCGCGCCCGGCTTCTCGCTCGGCCTGCGCACCGAGGACTCCGGCCCGGCCTGGTCGTTCGCGATCGGTGACGCGCGGGCCTCCGGAGGCTCGCCCGAGACCGGCGAATGGGCCCACCTGCTGGGGCTGTACGACGCGGAGACCGGCAAGGCGCGGCTGTACGTCAACGGCCGTGAGACCGGCACCGCGGCGGACGCGACTCCCGCCGAGGCGGCCGGCGCGTTCCAGATCGGCCGCGCGCGCGGCGCCTCGGGCTACCGCGACCGCTGGCACGGCGACCTCGGTGACGTACAGGTCCACGACCGGGTCGTCGTACCGGACGAGGTCACCGCACTCGTGCACCGCACGCCCAAGCGGCTCGGCCACTGGTCGCTGGACAACGCGACGGACGGCGCGAGCCCCGAGCAGGCGGGCGGCTCCCCGCTGCGGCTCGGCCCCGGGGCGACCATCTACCGGTACTCCGACGCCTCCTGCCTTCCGGAGCTCGACCCGGACTGCCCCTACGTGCCCGAGGCGCTGGTCGGCGACGGGCATCTGCACCTGGACGGTGAGAGCGGCCACGCCGCCCTCGACGGACCGGCCGTGGACACCGGGGACAGCTTCACCGTCGGCGCCGTCGTGCGGCTCGCCGACTCCGAGCCCGCGCACCCCATGACCGTGCTCTCCCAGGCCGGCGAGCACACCGACGCCTTCAAGGTGCGCTACGAGCCGTCCTCGCACGCCTGGCAGCTCGTGATGCCCGAGAAGGACGAGGCCGGAGCCCCGGAGAAGGTGGTGTCCGAGGTCGAGAGCGCCGACGGCGGCGAGGGCCTCGGACATCGCCTCGCCGTGGTCTACGACGACGGGGCCGACACGATCAAGCTGTACGTCGACGGCCAGCTCGGTGCCGGGGACACGGCCGACTTCCCGAACGGCCGGCACAGCAGCGGCGCCCTCCAGGTCGGCAGGGCCAAGGCCGGTGACGGCTGGGGCGAGTACCTGCACGGCGACGTGGACGAGGTGCAGGCCTACCAGGGGGTCCTGAGCGAGACGCAGATCAGGCAGCTCGGCGCGGGCGCGGGCATCGACCCGTGATCCCGCCGGTCCCCAGGCACTGACCACCGTCGAAGCGGGCGGCCGGAGGCGCGGTCCGGCCGCCCGTACGCGTCCCGTCATCACCGCGCGTTCCAGGACGGGTTGCGTCAGACTGGGGGACGACCGGGCGGACCACGGGGGAGGGGCGGGCCGATGACGCGGGCGCGGCCGTCGATGCAGGAGCTGATCGAGGGGCGGCGGCGGCACGGGTTCGTCGGGCGCGGGGCCGAACGGGCCACTTTCCGCGCCAACTTCGACCTGCCACCCGAGGACGAGCGGCACCGGTTCCTGTTCCACGTGCACGGCAACGCGGGCGTCGGCAAGACGTTCCTGGTCCGCGAGATGGAACAACTGGCGCGTGAGCGCGGCGCGCTGACGGCCTACGTCGACGAGAGCGTCGGCAGCCTGCCCGAGGCCATGGCGGCGATCAGCCGCCGGTTCGCCGCGCAGGGGCACCGGTTCAAGGAACTGGACCGCCTGCTGACGGCGTACCGCGAGCGGCGGCACGAGGCGGAGGCGGCCGCCCTCGCCCCGCCCGAGTCCGAGCGGCCCGGCCCTTCGGCGGGCAGCCTGACGGTGGCGCGGGCCGGACTGGTGGGGCTGGGGATGGTGCCCGGGGTCGGTGCCCTCGCCGGGGTCCTCGACCCCGCCCAACTGGCCCAGGGCGCGGACCGGTTGCGGGCCGGACTCAGCGCCCGACTCCGCAGCCAGGAGGACGTGCAGCTGGTCCTGTCGCCGCACGCCGTGCTCACCCCGGTCCTCATCGCGGAGCTCTCCGAGGCGGCGTCGGCCGTACCGTGGATCGTCCTGTTCTTCGACACCTACGAGCGGACGGGACCGTTCCTCGACGCGTGGCTCCACGCGGTGATGGCGACCCGGGAGCACGGCCTGCTGCCCGCCACGGTCGTCGTGGTGACCGCAGGGCAGCGCCCCTTCGACACCTCCCGCTGGGGCGGCTTCACCGACTTCGTCACCGACCTGCCCCTCGGCCCCTTCACGGAGACCGAGGCGCGGGGCCTCCTCGCCGACAAGGGGGTCGTGGCGGAGCCCGTGGTCGAGGAGGTGCTGCGCCTCACGGGCGGACTGCCCCTGCTCGTCTCGACACTGGCCGAGCAGCGCCCCGCCGACCCCGACGACATCGGCGACCCCTCGGCCACCGCCGTCGAACGCTTCCTGAAGTGGGAACCGGACCCGGTCCGCCGGGCGGTGGCCCTCGCGTGCGCCCTTCCCCGGAGCCTCGACCTGGATGTGTTCCGGGCGGCCGTGGAGTGCGCCGACGAGGACGCCGACGCGCTGTTCGGCTGGCTGCGCGGGCTGCCGTTCGTGGACGGCCGCGGTGACCGGGTCCGGTACCACGGCCTGGTCCGCGAGCCGATGCTCCGGTTGCAGCGGCGCCTTTCCCCGCGCGGCTGGACCGAGCGCCACGAGAGGCTCGCGGAGGTCTTCGGCCGCTGGCGCGGCGAGGCGGGGAGCGGACTGTTCGCTCCCGACGAGGTGTGGAAGCACGAGCCGTGGCGCCGGCTGCTGCTGGAGGAGTCGTACCACCGGCTGTGCGCCAGGCCGCTCGCGGCGCTGGGTGACGTGCTGTGCAACGTGGTCGAGGCGTGCCGCGCCGATCAGGTGGCCGGGCGCAACTGGGCCAGGATGCTCCAGGAGGCCGGAGACGCGGCGGGCGACCCGGCCCTGCGCGAACTGGGCCGGGGACTGAGCGAGGCCCTCGCGGACGACGAGGACGGGGTGTCCGGGGCGATGGATCTGCTGCTGGCCCGCCCCGCGCTGCGCGGCCCCGGCCGGGCCCTGGCGCACGGGGTGCGGGCCAGGGAGCTGCGCAACGGCGGGGAGTACGAGCGGGCCCTGGCCGAGTACGACCGGGCGGTCGAGATCGACCCGGACGAGGCGCGGGTGCACTACGGCCGTGGCTTCACCCACCAGCTGCTGGGTGACTTCACCGCGGCGCTGGCCGCTTTCGACCGCGCGGACGAGCTGCGGCCGGACACGGGGTGGATCATCGCGGAGCGGGCGGAGACGCACCGCCTGGCGGGCCGCTTCGAGGAAGCGGTGGCCGACTTCGACCGGGCCGTCGCCCTCGACCCGACGGACGCCGAATCGCTGGCCTCCCGAGCGGTGTGCCGGCACGCCCTCGACCAGTTCGAGGCGGCGGGCGCCGACTTCGACCGCGCGCTGGGCATCGACGAGCACCACCTCTGGACGCTGGTCCGCAGGGCCCGGCTGCGCCGTGACACGGACGAGTGGGACAAGGCGTTCGCCGATCTGGACCGGGCGGCCCGCCTCGAGCCGGACTCCGCCTGGGTCGCGTCGGAACGGGGCGACGCCTACCGACTCGCGGGCCGCTTCGAGGAGGCCGTCGCCGAACTCGGCCGGGCCATCGGCCTCAAGGCCGACTACGCCTCGGCCCTCGCGGGCCGCGGGGTGTCGCACCACGAGCTGGGCGACAGCGCGCGGGCGCTGGCCGATCTCGACCGCGCCGTCGCGCTGGAGCCGGACTACTCCTGGGCCCTGGTGATGCGGGCCCGGGTGAGGTGGCGGCTGGAGGACCTGTCCGGCGCGAACGAGGACCTGCGGCGCGCGCTCGCGGCGAGTCCGGAGGCCGACTGGATCGAGGTCGAGCTGGGCAACGCCCTCCGGATCGAGGAAAGGCACCAGGAGGCGATCACCGTCTTCCGGCGCGTACTGGAGCGGGATCCCGGCAACGCCTCGGCGCTCGGCTGCCTGGGAGCGACCTACCGCGACCTGAAGGACTACGCGGCGGCGCTGACCTGGCTGGACCGGGCCCTCGGGGCCGAATCGGACTACGCCTACGCGTACGACCAGCGAGCCCACGTGTTCCTGGCAACCGGGCGGACCGAGCAGGCCCTCGCCGACTGGGAACGGCTGATCGCCCTGGGCGGGGCCGGAGGCCGGGACCGGGACGGGGACACGGCACGCTGCAAGATCGTGGAGACGCTGCTCCACTGCGGCCGGTGGGACGAGGCGATGGCCCGGCTGTCCGAGGCGGACCCGGCGCCGGGCCAGGACGACCCGCTCGACCTCGACCTCGACCTCGACTACCTGCGCGTCGAGGTCTTCCGGCACACCGGGGAGTGGGCGCGGGCCCGGCACCTCTCGGAACGGCTCCGTGCCGAGGAACCGGTACCGGGCACGTTCCTGCTGGCGATGACCGAAGCGCGGTCCCGGGGCCGGGCGGCCGCGGAACCCTGGTGGCGTGAGCTGGAACGGCTCCTGGACACGGAGGAACCGGACGAGCTCACCCGTCTGTCGGGCCGGTGCATCATCGGCTGGGCCCTCGGGGACTGGGCCGACGCCGACCGGGGGCTGGCCGAGGTCCTGGCCGCGGACCCCGACTGGGACGACCTGGCCGAGCTCGCGGACATCCTCACCGAACTCCTGCTCGGCCCCGGCAGCGACCATGCCCGTCTCACCCCGCGCCTCACGACGGTCACTGCGGCCCGCGACGCGATCCGGGCGCGCTACACGGACTGACGGCGGGCGGGTCCGAAGCCTGCGAATTCTCCCGAACACTGCCCATACCCGACCGCTTGGGGACACCAGGACCACATCCCCTTTATGGATCCGCGGCCTCAACCGACCGTTCCCGTTCGATTACAGTGCTTAGCTGTCGGACGTACGGACGGTGCCTCAGGAGGTCTCGGTGGGTGCGACAGCCGGTGCCGTCTGGGGCCGTGGTGAACAGCAGGACTTCCGCAGCCGGGTCCGCGGAACGCTGCTGGGCGCGGCCGTCGGTGACGCCCTGGGCGCGCCGCTCGACGCGCTCTCCCTGGAGGAGATCCGGTCGGCGCACGGCGCGGAGGGTCTCCTCGACCTGGCCTCCGCGTACGGCCGGCGCGGCGCCGTCACGCACCTCACCCAGCTCGCCCTGTTCAGCGTCGACGGGCTGATCCGTGCCCAGGTGCGCCGCGACACCGGCGCCTGGCATCCGCCGTCCGACGTGCACCGCGCCTACCGCCGCTGGGCGGCCACCCAGAGCGACTGGGGGCCCGACGAGCGCCGCAAGGACGACGGCTGGCTGGCCCGCGAGGAGTGGCTCTACGCCCGCCGCGACCCGGCCAGGGCCAATATCCTCGGCCTCGCCGACGAGATCATGGGCACGCTCGACGCGCCCAAGAACCCCGGCGAGCCGGGCCCCGAGGCCGCCGCCCGCTCCGCGCCCTTCGGGCTGCTGGTCGGCTGGGAGCCGCAGCTCGTGATGCAACTCGCCGTCGAGTGCGCCGCGCAGACGCACGGTCACCCCACGGCCTACCTGACGGCGGGCGCGTACGCCGTGATCGTGCACGCGCTCGCCCGCGGCGAGAACCTCGACGCGGCCGTGCAGCAGGCCCTCGCGCTGCTCGCGACCCGTCCCGGGCACCAGCGGGTCGCCGACGCGCTCCAGCACGCGCTGGGCGCCGTACGGCAGGGGATGCCCTCACCGGCGGTCGAGGAGCTCGCCGCGGGCGGCACCGCCGAGGGCGCGCTCGCCGTCGCGGTGTACTGCGTGCTCGTCGGCGAGGACGTCCGGCACGGTCTGTGCCTCGCGGTGAACCACGGCGGTCCCTCCGCGGTGACCGGCGCCCTCACCGGCGGACTGCTGGGCGCCCTGCACGGCGAGACGGCCCTCCCGCCGGCCTGGCTGGCCGAACTGGAGGGCCGTCCCACGGTGCTGGTCCTCGCGGACGACTTCGCGATGGAGATGACCCAGGGGCCCGCGCTGCACGGGCCCACCGGATCCTCCCCGGGGTGGCTCGCCCGCTACCCGCGGGCCTGAGCCGTCCCGGAGCGCACGCACCGTACGCCCCGGACCTTCCCTGACCTCTCGCTCCGTTCGTCCTTCTAGTCCTTCACCGGGGTGCCCACCACCCCGTCCGGCGCCCCCGCCGGGGCCGGGACCGCCGCGGCGGCCGATCCGTCGTCGTCCGTGTTGATGATCTCGATGAGGGCGTCCCGCTCCGGGGTGTCCTCGGGCTTCAGGAAGCCGATGAGGATGTACAGGACGAGCGAGATGGCCATCGGCACGGAGACCTGGTACTCCAGCTTCACGTCCGTGCGCTGGGAGAAGTCCAGGTTGTAGTTGACGAAGAAGAAGGCGAGCAGACCGCAGGCCCAGCTGGTCAGCGCCGCCGTCGGGCCGGACTTACGGAACGGCCGCAGCAGACCCAGGATGAACGGGATCGCGATCGGTCCCATGAGCCCCGCCACCCACTTGATGACGACGGTGATGATGTCCTTGAACGTGGGGGAGTTGACCTGGGTCGCCACCGCCATGGAGAAGCCGAGGAAGGCGACGGTGGTGACGCGGCCCGCGATGAGCCCCGCACGGGTGTCCCAGGCGCGCGCCGCCTTGGAGAGCACCGGCGCCACGTCCCGGGTGAACACGGCCGCGATGGCGTTCGCGTCCGAGGAGCACATGGCCATCGTGTGCGAGAAGAACCCGACCACGACCAGGCCCAGCAGACCGTGCGGCAGCAGCTGCTCGGTCATCAGCCCGTACGCGTCCGAGCCGTCCGGCTTCTGCGCCGTGACGAGGAGGGGCGACAGCCACATCGGGATGAACAGGATGACCGGCCACACGAACCACAGACCGGCGGAGAGGAAGGCGGACCGGGTGGCCTGCTTCGCGCTGCCCGTCGCCATGTAGCGCTGGGCCTGGTTCCACATGCCGCCGTTGTACTCGAACAGCTTGATGAACAGGTACGCGATGAAGAACACCGTCATGTACGGGCCCGCGAACCCGTCCGCGTGACCGTGCAGCTTCGGCGAGTCCAGCGCCTTGGAGAGGCCGCCCTGGTCGGAGATCTTGTTCAGCGCGATGATCAGCATCGCCAGACCGGCCAGCAACTGGATGATGAACTGGCCGAGTTCGGTCAGCGCGTCCGCCCACAGCCCGCCGATCGTGCAGTACACCGCCGTGATGCTGCCGGTGATGAGGATGCCCTGGGTGAGCGTGACGCCGGTGAAGACGCTGAGCAGGGTGGCGATGGCCGCCCACTTCGCGCCGACGTCCACGATCTTCAGCAGGATGCCGGACCACGCCAGCGCCTGCTGCGTCGGCACGTTGTAGCGGTCCTTGAGGTATTCGAGCGGTGAGGCGACGTGCAGTCGTGAGCGCAGCCGGTTGAGCCGGGGCGCGAAGGCCTTGGCGCCGATGGCGACGCCGATGGCGATGGGCAGTGCCCAGGTGACGTACGAGGTGATGCCGTAGGTGTACGCGATGCCGGCGTAACCGGTGAACATCACCGCGCTGTAGCCCGACATGTGGTGCGAGATGCCGGACAGCCACCACGGCATCTTGCCGCCCGCGGTGAAGAAGTCGCTGACATCGTCCACACGCTTGTGGGACCAGACACCGATCGCGGTCATGACGCCGAAGTACGCGACCAGGACGGCCCAGTCGAGACCGTTCATGTGCCCCCTCCAGGGGTCCGCCTTGTGAACCTGCAGATACCGGACGGCACTTCGCCAGTACCCATGGGGTCCCCCCTGCTCGAGCGAGCCCGAGAGCTTGGGGAGGGCGGCGCCCCCGTGCGGGAGCGGGGACTTCGGGGATTGAACCGCTGGTTCGACCAGCCGGTCAAGACCTCTCGTGGTCACAGATATGAACGCAGATCAGAAAGCAGAACGATTTTGCCTCTACTTTACCCGTCGGGCTGTTGTCGTGCTCGTGACGTGGAACACACGATGAGCGGGCACTTCGCCAGAACCACAGCACCACCCACAGCAGCACCACAGCAGCAATGACCAACCGACAGCCGTACGGGATGCGGGTCCCGTGCGCCTGGGAGAGGGGGCCGAGCCCACCGCGCCGCCTAGCGCATGAGTTCGCCCGCGTTCACGAGCAGGGACTGTCCCGTGATCGCCCGCGACCGGTCGGACGCCAGGAACACCGCGGCGTCCGCCACGTCCCCGTCCGTGGCCAGCTCGGGCAGGGCCATCCGTTCGGTGAGCCGCTTCAGCACGTCCGCCTCGGGCACCTTCTCGGTGTACGCCGTGAACTGCACGTACGCCTCGACGGGCGGGCCCCACATCCAGCCGGGCAGCACGGTGTTGACCCGTATCCGGTGCGGACCGAGCTCCCGTGCCAGGGAGTACATCGCGCTCGTCAGCGCGCCCTTCGAGGCCGCGTACGCCGCCTGCCGCACCTGGCTCGGCGCGGCGACCGACGACTGCGTGCCGATGATGACGACCGAGCCGCCGCGCTCCTTCAGGGCGGGCAGGCAGGCCCGGGTCATCCGCAGCGTGCCGAGCAGGTTCACGTCGATGACCGACCGCCAGGTCGCGAAGTCGGCGTCCTCCAGACCGCCGAAGTAGCTGTCCCAGGCGGCGACATGGACCACCGCGTCGAGCCGCCCGAAGCGCTCCGCCGCGAGTGCCGCCAGGGCCTCGCACTGCCCCTCGTCGGTGATGTCCGTCGCGCGGAACGCCGTGTGCGCGCCGTCCGGGTCGATTTCGGCCGCCGCCTTGGCCAGGTTCGCCTCCGTGCGCGCCCCGAGCACCGCGTTGCCCCCGTCGCGCACCACGGCCGCCGCGACCTGATGGCCGAGCCCCGCTCCGACACCCGACACCACGACGGTCCTGCCGGTGAGCAGTGGCATCGCATACCTCCGGGACTCTGGCGAATTTCCTGACGGGGCGTCAGAGTATGGGCGTCCGGCGGAGGAAGGAAGTCCCGCGCACGTTCCACCGAGGAAGGAGACCGTCCATGTCTGAGGAGACCCGCAGCGAGACCTACGCGGAGCTGGCCGCCCTCGGCCCGTACGGCGTCCACCCGGGCCACGCCCTGATCACCATGGTCGAACCGCACCCGGGCCACGAGTACGCCTACAACCGCTGGTACGAGGACGACCACTACTACGCCGGCGCCATGGCCATGCCCTGGATGTACGCCGGACGCCGCTGGGTGGCCACCCGCGACCTCCAACTGCTGCGCTACCCCGAGAAGTCGGCGGTCGCCCAGCCGGTCACCGCGGGCTGCTACATCTCCACCTACTGGGTCACCGACGGCCGCTACGACGACCACATGAAGTGGACCGTCGGCATCAACAGGCGGCTGAACCGCGACGGCCGCGTCTACCAGGACCGTACGCACGTCTTCACGGCCTTCCAGGACCACGAGGCCACCGTCTACCGCGACGGCGCCGCCGGCCCCCGGGACTTCCACGCCCTCGACCACCCCTACGCGGGGCTCGTGGTCGAGGTCGTCGACGCCGAATCGGCCGACCGGCGGGCCGAACTGCTGGAGTGGCTGCGCTCCCGCCATCTCCCCGGGCGGCTGGCCGGCTCGCCCGCCGCCCTGGTCACCCTGTTCCGGCCGACCCCGCTCCCCGGAGACCGGATGACCTACGTCAAGCAGGTCGAGGGCGTGGATACCCGGCTGACCCTGCTGTGGTTCCTGGAGACGGACCCGCGGGAGTGCTGGGAGGCGTCCTTCACGGGCCTGGACGAGGCCGTGGCCGAATCGGGGCTCGGGCGGGTGGAGTTGGTGGCCCCCTTCGTCCCCACGGTGCCGGGAACGGACACGTACGTGGACCGGCTGCGCTGAAGAAGGGTGCCCTGTGGCGAGTGAGCCGAAGGGGCGCGTCGGCTTCTCGGCACCGGCTCCTGCGCCCCGGAGGCGAACCGAGCCCCCGAAGAAAGGGCCGAGCCCCCTCGGCCAGGACGGCGGGCCGGTCGAGAGGGCTCTTTCGGTGGAACGTATGGAGTTGTACGGCCATGTGGCGTCGGACGGATCAGACGAGGTCGGAAGACCCTCGGCTCACCTCGGCCACGAAGGTGTTCCACGCGTCCGCGGGAAAGGCCAGCGTGGGTCCGGCGGGGACCTTGGAGTCCCGTACGGCCATCGCCGAGTGCACGGGGGACTTGACCTCGACGCAGGCGCCGTTGCCGGTGGAGTAGGAAGACTTGGTCCACGTGTCGGTGGCGCCCTGCTGAATTGCCATGATCGCTCCAGAAAGCAGTCGTTCTTCGATGAGTTGCCGCCATCGACGCCATCGCGGCGCTGTCACCGGGCCGCGGACCCGTCAGGTGACCCGCGGTTCGGTTTGCGCCAACGTTGTTGCTTGGTGGCGTGATCGACGCTACTCGCCAACATCGGCTGGCGAAGCGACTATTCACTCGACTGGATGGCATATTCCAGTGGGGTCTTCCGCGCTGAGGTGACCAAGGTGTATTGTCCGGCACCTCATCGGCGGGGGCGCCCTCGCGAGGCCGCCCCCGGGCCCCTCAGCGCGCGTAGTCCTTCGCGAGGTCGGCGATGAACTGACGCGACTGCTCCACGTTCAGGGCCTGCGCCCTCAGGTGCTCGTACATCACGCTGTACTTCTGGACGTCGTTCGCCTTCTCCAGGTACAGGTCGCTGGTCACGCCCTCGATGTAGACGACGCTGGAGTCGGCCGCGTCGGGGAACTCCAGGATCGCGTACTGGCCGTTCAGGCCCGGGTGCGCGCCCATGTCGAAGGGGATCACCTGCACCGTGACGTGCGGCAGTTGGGACTGCTCGGCGAGGTACTCCAGCTGCTCACGCATGAGCGAGCGGTTGCCGACGGCACGGCGCAGCGCGGCCTCGTCGAGGACGGTCCACAGCCGCAGCGGGTTGTCCGGGGCGGAGATTCGTTCCTGCCGCTTCAGCCGCACCTGGACGCGCTTGTCGATGTCGGCGGCCGCGGTCTCCGGCAGCGCCCCAGCGATCAGCGCCTCGGCGTACGGGCGGGTCTGCAGCAGCCCCGGGACGACCTGCGGGTCGTACACGCGCAGGCTCGCGGCGTCCGTCTCCAGGCCGATGTAGACGCTGTACGGGATGTCGCCGAAGGAGTGCCACCAGCCCTGCTGGCGCGAGTCCTTGGCCATCTGCATCAGCGAGTCGACGATCCGGTGGTCCTCGACCTCGTAGACCCCGCACAGATCGCGGACATCGCGCTGGCTGATGCTGCGCCTGCCGTTCTCCAGGCGGCTGATCTTCGACTGCGAGACCAGCAGTCGCTCGGCGACCTCTTCGGCCGTCATGCCCTTGAGCTCGCGGAGCCGGCGCAGCTCCTGGCCCAGCCGGCGCCGCCGGACGGTGGGATTGACACTTGACGCCACGGGACGTGCACCTCCGGCTGCGGGCCTGTACTTTGCGTATCTGCTGTTGAGCAGATTGCCACCAAGGTGCTTTCTACCGCTGGGAAACGGCGTATATGCGCTGGGTGGGCGCACATTCGCGGATTCGGCGTGTATACGCGGACCTGCGCGGTCTCCGCGGGCCCGCGAACTCCCTTTGGGAGATCCGTCGATGAGGTCCCGCAGAGGCGGACACGGCCCCTCGGAGAAGTGCTCTCCCCGGACGCGGCCGTCCTCGGATGCGGCCGCGCGGGGCGGCGGAACCGTGTCGTCGTCCGGACGTACGGTCCCACCACCCCGCGCGAGCCAGCGGCTCCCGAACCGGATCATGGGGACTGCGGTGCGGCACTCATGTCTTACGGCGGTGCTGGCGGTGCGGGTGCTGTGGGTGCTGCGGGTACTGCCGGCATTGCGGTGGTGCGGGCCGCGGTGGGGCTGCGGCTCAGTGCGCCACGGCGCGCGCCATCGAACCATGACGCGGTTGCATCGGAACACCGCGGGCGGTCTCCGGTGCGGACCTGACTCCGGCGGTGGCCGGACGGCCTGCCGGTGCCGGGCTGCGGCGTGGCTGTGCGGCCACACCGTTCTGAACGTCCATCACGGCGTGCGCCACGAGGCCGCCCATGGGGTCGTGCCTGATCAGATCCCGCAGCCGGGATCGGGACGACCGTCCCTCGTTCCCCGGATACAGGTGCTTGCCGAGACCGACCGCATGGGCCAGCGCGGCGAGCGCCGCGGTCCGCGGGTCCGGCGGGACGCCGGTGCGGATCGCGTTGTCCAGCCGGGTTCTGATCTCCCGGCTGATATCCGTGTCCGTCGCTTGGTAGCGAGTCGTCGGAAGCACCCCGCACATCTGGCCGGCCACGGCATGGACCATGCCGCACCTCTCCAGATGCGAAAGGTAGGTCTGGCGCAGCCCCAGTCGGGGTCCGCCAATCCAGTTGACCGCGCGTACGGGTGCTCCGCGTCGGCGAAGCAGTTCCAACGCACAGTCCAGTGTTGGATCTCCGGTCGGCCGTGGCACCACCACGGCGATACGATCCCCGTCTGGGGCTATCCGTCCGGCCAGCGCCAGCTCCACTAGCTGTGCTCCGGCCAGACCGAGGTCGAGCGACTGCGGCTGCGCGGTGGTACCCGTGGCCGGGTCCAACGCCAGCAGCAGAAGCTCCTCCGGAATTGTTCTGCGGCTCTTGCCCATCCATGCCTCCCCGCGTGGATGAATGACAGGGTGACCCCTCTCACATTGGTCTGTCGAGAGCGCCTGACCGGAATATGAGGGAACCGGCAGGTATGTCGTTCTCGTCTACCGCAGGGGTCAGGCCCTCAGACAGGACACTGGTACATGGTTCGGACAGCGGTGTCCGGGCGGCGGTTCAAGGGTTTGACGGTTCGGTTCGGCGCGCGGAGCGCGTGCGTCGCATGGAGGAGGCATCGGTGGCGGGCGAGTCCCCCGACAGGTCGAAGCAGCACGAGTCGTCGGCGTCGTCGGCAGAAGCGACGCCGGTGACACCGGCGCCGGTTCCGAGTCCGGCGCGGTCGGGCGCGCCGGTGTCGACGTCGACCCAGAGCTCGGCTCCGGCCGACCCCCGGATGGCGATGGCCCGTGAACGGGCCGCCACGGTACGGGTGGATCAGGCGACGGCGGTGTTCTCCACGAAGGCGCTGTCGGCGGACGCCTCCCGCACGGCCGAGTCCGAGCGGACCTCGGAGTCCGAGGCCGTGACCGACGCCGCCGGGGGCAAGACCGCCGAGGGCGACACCCGGCTGCGCGCGGCGGTGGCCGCGTGGGTCGCCGGATCGGGCGAGCCCGCTCCGGCGGGCGCGGACGCCGGACCCGGGGACGGTGACGGCGCCACGGCCGACACGGACGGCGCCGCGACGGACGGCACCGACACGGACGGTGCCGACCCGACGGCCGACGCCACCGGCGACGGTGCCGACGACGCCGGGCAGGAGCCCGGAGGGGCCGACGACGCGACCGACACCGCCGACGCTGACGCGGCGTCCGAGCGGGACGCGCAGACCGCCGCCGCATCCGCCGCCGACCTCGAGACCGACGAGGAGCGCGAGGCCGACCAGGAGCCGGAAGCCGCCTCCGGCGAGACTCCCTCGCAGGACGAGTCCGAGGACGAGTCCGGCCCGACGTCCGCGCTGGACGCCGCTCTCGCGTCCCGAGCCGCCGCAGAGGCCGCGGACGAGGCCGCCGCCGCGGCCGCGGACGAGATCCGGCCCGAACCGCAGACCGAACCCCAGGACGAGCCTCAGGACAAGCCCCAGGCGGCTCGGGACGACGAGCCCGAGGACCGGCCCGCGGCCGCCTCCGCGCGGGCAACCGCTCCCGCGCCCGAGCCCGCGGCCGGCGACCGGCCCACGGACGCCTCCAAGGGCCGTCCCGGCAGCGACTCCGGCTCCGCCGACGAGACCTCGGACACGAAGCCCGACGAGACGGGCGAGACGGGCGAGACCTCGGACACGGGCGCGGACTCCGCCCCCGAGCCCCCCGTCGATCAGCCCACCGCCATCTTCAAGGCTCCGCGGCCTCCGGCCGTGGACCAGCCCACCACCATGCTCAAGCTGGGCGGCGCAACCCGCGGGCCGGCCGACGGGAAGCCCGCCACCGGGCCGGCCGGCAAGCCCGCCGACAGGCCCGCCAAGGCCGACGAGAAGGCCGCCTCCAAGGCCGACGAGCGGCCCGCCGACGAGCGGCCCGCCGACGAGCGGCCCGCCGACGAGCGGGGCGCCAAGCCCGGCGACGAGCGGGGGGCCAAGCCCGGCGGCGACCCCGAGCGCACCAGCAGGTTCGTCCCCCTCAAGCGGCCCGACGAGCCCGCCGCCCCGCCGCGGCCGAAGCCCGCACCCGCTCCGGGGAGCACCGACCGGCCGGCGGCGGCCACCACGGCCATGCCGCAGGTCGGTCCCGAGCGCACCACCCAGCAGCCGCTTCCGCCGAAGCCCCCGCTCGACCTGCTGGCCGAGCTGACGAACACGCCGCCGCCGCCGCAGACCCCGGTCCGGACGTTCGTGCGGCGGGTCAAGATCTGGACCCCGCTGGTCCTGCTGCTCGTGGTGATCTTCGCAGTCGCACAGGCCTTCCGTCCGTTGCCGGCCCCGGGTCTCACGCTGACCGCCGGCGAGACGTACACCTTCGACGGCGGCACCCTCGACCTGCCCTGGCCCGGTCAGGGCCAGTCCGCGATCGAGGTCGAGGGCGTGGGAAGCCTCGGGACCGACGGCAAGCAGACCCCCGCCCCCGTCGCGAGCGTCGCCAAGATCATGACGGCGTACGTGATCCTCCAGGAGCACCCGCTCAAGGGGAACGAGGACGGCGAGAAGATCACCGTCGACCAGCAGGCCGAGGACGAGTCGAAGCTGCCGGACGAGTCGACGGCGGCGATGTCGAAGGGCCAGCAGTTCACCGAGCGCCAGATGCTCCAGATGCTGATGATCCCCTCCGGCAACAACGCGGCGCGGCTGCTGGCCCGCTGGGACTCCGACAGCAAGGGCTTCGTCGCCAAGATGAACGCCGCCGCCAAGGACCTCGGCATGACGAACACGACGTACACGGACCCGAGCGGTCTGCAGAAGACGACGGTCAGCACGGCCACCGACCAGATCAAGCTGGCCAAGGAGGTCATGAAGAACGACGTGTTCCGCAGCATCGTCGGGATGGCCAAGGCGGATGTCCCGGGGCTGGACAACACGATCTACAACAACAACGACCTGCTGGTGAAGCAGGTCGGCGTGATCGGCCTGAAGACCGGTTCGTCGACGCCCGCGGGCGGCAACCTGGTGTGGGCCGCGACCAAGGTCGTGAACGGGAAGACGCAGACGATCTACGGCGCGGTGATGAACCAGAACGCCGGCACCGGCAAGGTCTGGGACAGCCTCCAGCTGGCGCTCGGCAACAGCCAGAAGCTGATCGACAAGGTCCAGAAGAGCCTGATCACCGCCACCGTGGTGAAGAAGGGCCAGGTCGTCGGCTATGTGGACGACCAGCTCGGCGGCCGGACCCCGGTCGTCGCCACCAAGAACATGTCGGCGGTCGGCTGGCCCGGTCTGAAGACCCGGCTGTCGATCGGCGAGGGCACGTCGGCGGTCCCGCACTCCGGCAAGGCGGGCACCGTCGTCGGTCAGCTGACGGTCGGTGACGGCTCCAGCCAGGCCGTGAAGATCCCCGTCGCGCTCCAGTCGGACCTCGCCGAGCCCGGCCTCGGCGCGAAGCTGACCCGCGTCGGCTGAGCGGACCCGGACACCGATGACGTACGCGCGCACGCATCGGTGACGTACACCGGGGAGCAGCACCCGCACGCACTCTGTCGGACGGCGCCCCACCCGGGCGCTGTCCGGGGGAGTGCGTGCTAGCGTCGCGACAATCGGGGCTGCTCGCGAGCCGCGGGTCCCGGCCCAGAACGGACAACGGGACACGGGGAGAACCTTGCAGTGGCGACAGCGGAGAAGACCCACGCCGACGACGCCGATCCGGGCAACGGAACGGGCCCGCGAATACCGCTGAACGGCCGTACCCACGAGGCGGTCCGCGGCGAAGGCGAAGGCGGCACCGAAGGCCCCGGTGACACCGAGGACCCCGACGGGACCGGACCTCCCGCGTCGGCCGGCGCCGCGCTGTCGAACCTCTTCCGCCGCCATCCCGTCCTTCTCTCCACCGTCCTCGCCGGCGTGCTCCACGTGGTGTGGTTCTTCACGTTCGCGAACAGTGGTGGGGACCTGGCGGCGCAGGACGCGTGGGCGGAGTTCGTCGGCCGGCACCCGGACTCGGCGTACAACCTCGCCTGGTACGGCGGAATGCACCCGGTTTCGTACAGCATGGTCTCGCCGTATCTGATGTCGGTGCTCGGCGTCCGGACGACGATGATGATCGCCGGGACGCTCTCGGCCGGCCTGCTGACCATGATCCTGATCCGCAGCCGGGCGGTCCGGAACCCGGCCGCTCCGGCGCTCGCGGGTGTCTTCGCGCTGCTCTGCAACGCCATCTCGGGCCGGGTGACGTACGGCCTCGGCACGATGTTCGCGCTCGCCGCGGTCGCCGTCGTGTTCTGCTGGCCCTACCGCTGGCGCTACAAGCGCTGGGCGAAAGCCCTGTGCGCGGCGCCGCTGGCCGCGCTCGCGACGGCCGCCTCACCGGTCGCCGGACTGTTCGTGGGTCTGGTGGCGGTGACCCTGTTCCTCCAGAAGCGCCGCCCCGGCGCCTACGCCCTCGGCATCGCCCCGGCGCTCGTGGTCGCGGTCTCGGCCTGGCTCTTCCCGTTCTCCGGCACCCAGCCGATGGAGTTCTACTCGGTCATCCTGCCGTTCGCGTACGCCGTGCTGGTCTACCTCCTGGTTCCCAAGGAGTGGCTGACGGTACGGACCACGGCGGCGGTCTACGGCCTCGGAGTACTCCTCGTCTGGCTGATCAGCTCCCAGATCGGTTCGAACATCACCCGCCTCGCGATGCTCTTCGCGGGCGTCGTCCTGATCGCCGCGCTGCCCTTCACCGTGCGGAAGTCGCGCAAGTGGTACGCCATCGTCCTCGCCGTCCTCGTCTTCAACGGGTGGATCGGCTTCAAGTCGATCGACGACATCGTGCACACGACCCCGGCGGCGTCCTTCGGGCGCGAGTTGGCGCCGCTCGTCAACCAGCTCCAGGTGGTGCACGCCGAGAAGGGCCGCGTCGAGGTGATCCCGGCCCGCTCGCACCGCGAGGCGTCCGCCCTCGCCCCCTACGTGAACCTCGCCCGCGGCTGGAACCGCCAGGCCGACATGGAGCGCAACCCGCTCTTCTACGACGACACGCTCAACTCCGCGAACTACCACGAGTGGCTGCAGCGCTGGGCCATCCACTACGTAGTGCTGCCCAAGGGCGAACCGGACGGCGACGGCGGCCTGCGCGAACGGGAGCTCGTCCAGCGGGGCATGCCTTATCTCCGGCAGGTCTGGGCCGACGCCAACTGGCAGCTCTTCACCGTCACCGATCCCACTCCGCTCGCCGAGCCGAACGCCGTCGTCGACCGCGCCGAGCAGGGCGAGCTGACCATCGAGGTGAAGAAGGCGGGCCGCATCCTCATCCGCATCCCGTACTCGCCGTGGCTGAGCATCGTCGACGAGGACGGCAAGAGCCTGAAGCCGCCGCAGGAGACGAGGGCGTCGAAGGACAGCGGGGACGGCGCCTCGAAGGCGTACGACAACCTCAACGGCTGTCTGATGCCGACGGAGGAGACCGCGGCGGGCGACGAGTGGACGGAGCTGCTGGCCCCGAAGCCGGGCACCTACCGGCTCGCGGCGCCGTACCAGCTCCCCCGGGGCACCCCGTGCCCGGAGGAGCTGCGCTGAGTCCCGGCCACCGGTGCCGTACGGGCACCGGTCCCGCGTGAGGTGACGGGCACCGGTCCCGTGTGACGCGACAGGCACCGGTCCCGTGTGACGCGGCAGGCACCGGGCCCGTGTGACGCGACAGGCACCCGGGCCGTGGGGTGTGACAGGCACCCGGGCCGTGTGGTGTGACAGGAACTAGAACTGCTCGAAGGGCCCGCAGTAGGGCAGGCCCGCGTCCTCCGGACGCTGGTCGCGGAAGAACCGGACGAGCAGATCGCAGAAGTCCTGAGGCCGCTGGAGATGGGCCAGATGCCCGCACTCCGCGATCGTGGTGAAACGCGAGCCCGGCAGGTCCGCCGCCACCGAGCGGACCATGCCGGGCGTGGTGAGCGTGTCGTGCTCGCCGGTGAACGCGAGATACGGCACGGCGGGGACGGGCGCGCGCCGGTACCACTCGTGGGCCAGCAGACGCCGGTTCCGCTCGACCGTCACGGCGACGTCGCGCGGGGTCTGCGCCGCGAACTGCCGGTACATCAGCCGGGTCAGCGCGGCATGCTTGCGTACGGTGCGGTCGCCGGGCGGCGGCACGAAGCACCGTACGAACTCCTCGGCGGTCTCCTCGACGCGCCCCTCCTCCAGAAGCCGCACCCATCCGACGAGCGCCTCGGCGAACCAGTCCGGAATGTGGTCCGACATCCCCTGTACGGCGACCCGGCGCAGCAGCTCCGGATACCGCTGGGCCAGCCGGAGCCCGACCGCCCCGCCGTAACACCCCGCGTACAGGTTCACCGGGCCGAGCCCGAGCTCGCGCAGCAGGTGTCCCGCGCACTCGGCGAGGAAGTCGATCCCGTGCTCGGCGGGCAGGAAGTCGGCGTCCCCGAACCCGGGCAGATCCACCGTGACGACGGTCCCGAGCTCCCCGAGCCACCGCTCGTGCCGCACCCAGGAGTACCGCGTCTGGTCCGAACCGCCCAGCACGAGCAGCGGCTCCGTGACGGGGGCGCGGTGCCGTGCGACCCGGGCGGTGTACGCGTACCCCTCCCACGAGAGCCGGCGCTCCTCGACTTCCGTGGATGCCCCGCCTCCCGGCGCCTGGGCGGGAATGTCGAGCGAGGAAGCGACAGAAAGCACAGCGAACTCCCGAGAGGGGACGAGACCACCGAAACTCCCACTCGTACACGGCTACCGGGTGCGACGCCCGCAATGTCACACGAAGGTGGGCGCTGCACCACACGAAGGTGGGCGCGGCGCGGCACGTCGGCCGCGCCACGCCGTCACCTCACTTCGCGTCGCCCCACTTCACCTCAGGTCGCCTCACCTCACCGGGAACGCCACGTCGCACACGGCGTCGTCGGGCCCCGCCGCGTCCCAGTCGGCGAAGTAGATCTCCCGGCACGGGCCGTCGGAGGACAGTCCCCGCTCGGTGATCCAGCTCTCGACCGCCTCGAAGGCGGCGAGGATCTGCGGGTGGGCGACCTGCGCCTTGCTGATGCGGACATAGGCGATGCGCTGGGCCGGCTGGACCCGGACCTCCACCCCGGTGGCCCGTCCCCGCCCCTGTGCCCAGGCCCGCGCCGCGGCCTCGTCGGCGACCGGCACGCACGCCTCCGCGGGACCGTCGCTCTCCACGCTGACCTCGGCGTAGTACACGACGAAGGGCGGCCCCGTGACACCCCCGGCCTCCCGGGCACCCTCCTCCAGCCGTCCCAGCGAGCCGGGGATCCACACCGGCAGCTCGGGCGCCAGGACGTGCCGCTTCTCGGTCAGTACGACCTGCTCGGGCACCTCGGCGGTCTCGACGACGAACTTCTCGTACATCTCGGAACTCCTCCCGGAAAGACGTCCACGGAGGTAGTCGGCGAGCGCCCGCTGCGAGGCGAACCGCGCCTCGGCGCCGTCCCAGTACGTGGCGAGCAGCGCGGCCGCGTCGGCACCGCGCGCCTCCACCACGTCCGCGATCCGCGCCAGCGGCATGTCCAGCTGGCGCAGCAGCGCGACGAGCCGGGCCCGTTCGGTCTGCTCGGCGCGGTAGTAGCGGTAGCCGCTGTCCGCGTCGACATACGCCGGGGGCAGCAGCCCCAGCCGGTCGTACAGCCGCAGCGCCTTCGCCGAGAGCCGCGCCCGTGAGGCGAACGCGCCGATGGTGAGCAGATCCTTGTCCACCCTGTCATCCTCCGTCACCGGGCGCCTTCCGCCCGGTGACTAGGACGCTTTCCCTTGCCCCAGGGGCAAGGTCAACGGCAGGGCTCAGCCGATCGCCTTCTCGACGGCGGAGACGAGCTCCGCCGACTCCGGCTCGGTCTGCGGGGAGAAGCGGCCGACGACCGTGCCGTCACGGCCGATCAGGAACTTCTCGAAGTTCCAGCGGATGTCACCGGTGTGCCCCTCGGCATCGGCGGTGCCCACCAGACGCTCGTACAGTCCGTGCCGCCCGTCGCCGTTCACCTCGACCTTCTCGGTCATCGGGAAGGTCACGCCGTAGGTCGCGGAGCAGAACTCGGCGATCTCCTCGGAGCTGCCGGGCTCCTGTCCGAGGAACTGGTTGCAGGGCACCCCGAGGACGGTGAAGCCCTGGTCGGCGTAGCGCGCGTGCAGCTGCTCCAGACCGGCGTACTGCGGGGTCAGACCGCACTTGGAGGCCACGTTCACGATGAGGACGGCCTTGCCCGCGAACTGGGACAGATCGGCGGAGCCCCCCTGGAGGGCCCCGATCTCCACGTCGAGCACAGAGTTGTCAGTAGTCATAAGCGGATGCTAACTCCGGTAGGTGACGGGTCCGCCGGTCCCGCCGGTCCGACCGTCGCGCTGCGCTGTGACAAGCACCTCACCGGCGGCCGTCCGCGAGTACAGCACCGACCGCCCCGCCCGCCGCCGCTCCACCAGCCGCGCGTCCAGCAGCACCCGCAGATGCCGCCCGACCGACCCCAGCCCCTGCCCGGTCACGGCGACCAGCTGACTGGTGGACAGGGGGGAGTCGAGGAGGACGAGCACCCCGGCGCGGGCGGTTCCGAGGAGCGCCCCGAGACTCTCCGGCACCGCCTCCGCCCGTACATCGGCCAGCGCCCCCGTGCACGGGTAGACCACGGCGTAGCGGCGGGACTCCTCCCAGGACACCCAGCCCGCCTTCGGCGTGACGGGCACGAAGACCAGCTGGGCGCCGGAGATCTCGCGTGGCGGGTACTCGTGGAGGTTGACCTGGAGCCGGTTGCCGCCGAGCCAGCGCGTTCCCGGCCGCAGTCCGTCCAGCGCCGCCGCCCAACCGCCCTGGCTCAACTGCGCGGTCCGCGCCACCACATCGGCCTCCAGGACGCGCCGCCGTCGTTCCCAGTCGGGGCGTACGGACTCCTCCCAGAGGGCGGTGAGCAGCGCGGCGGCCCGCCCGGGCAGATCGTCGCGGTCCGCGAGACCGGCGGGCAGCGGACCGCCGACCGAGCGGGCGAGATGGGCGCGGGCCTCTTGGGGCGAGGCCTCCCGCACCCGGGCGACCTCCGCCTCGAAGGTCTCGTCGCCGTAGGGAGTCGGGGTCAGGAAGTCGGCGATCCACGCCTGCCCGAGCCCGCAGCGGACGAGCAGCGCGGTGACCGGGTCGGCGGCCAGCCGCTTCCGGTACGCGGGCAGATGGACCCCCAGCCAGCCGCGCTCACCGGGATGCGTCGCGGTCCCCGCGTGCAGCATCTTCAGGCAGGCGAACGTCTCCGCCAGCGGCGACAGCACGAAACGGCTCCCGGCGAGCGTGTCGGCGTTCACCTGCCACCAGCCCATCCCCGCACCCCCTTCTCCTCGGGCCCCTTCTCCTCGGGCCCCTTCTGCCGGGACCTGGTTTTCATCGGGACTCGGTTCTGGCCGGGACTCGGTTCTCGCGCGCCGGGACCCGGTTCTGGCCGGGACCCGGTTCCCGGGCGGGACCCAGTTCCTCCCGGGAACCCTTCTCCCCGGACGTTTCGCCACTGCGCGAAACATTATCGACCGCCCGTCCGGCCCCGGAGACTCCGCGCATGCGCAGCTACTCCGAGCTCTTCCGCACGCGGGAGTTCACCCCGCTCTTCCTCTCCTCCTGCTTCAGAACCGCCGCCTCGACGGTGAGCGGTCTGGCCCTCGCCACCCTGGTCTACCGGGCGACGCAGTCACCGCTGCTCACCGCGCTCAGCATGTTCGGCCCCTCGCTCGCCCAGGTGGTCGGCGCGACCACCCTGCTGTCGGCCGCCGACCGGCTGCCGCCGCGGGCGACGGTGGCGGGTATCGCGGCCCTCTTCGGGCTCGGCACGGCGGCCATGGCGATCCCCGGTCTCCCGGTTTGGACGATCTTCGCCCTGCTCCTGCTCCTCGGCCTGATCCAGTCCTGCGGCGGCGGGGTCCAGTGGGGCCTGCTCAACGAGGTCCTCGCAAAGGAGGGCTATCTGCTGGGACGTTCGGTCTTCAACATGATGAGCGGAGTGGCCCAGGTCGTGGGGTTCGCGACGGGCGGCGTCCTGATGGCCCTGCTGTCCCCGCGGGTCACGCTCCTCCTCGCCGCCGGCCTGTACCTGGCGGCGGCCCTGACCGCCCGGCTGGGCCTGACACCCCGCCCGCCCCGCGCCACCGGCCGCCCCTCCATCGCCCGGACCTGGCGCACGAACGCCCGCCTCTTCTCCTCACCGGAACGCCGCACCCTCTATCTCCTGCTCTGGGTGCCGAACGGCCTGGTCGTCGGCTGTGAATCGCTGTACGTGTCGTACGCGCCGAGCCGGGCCGGCGCGCTGTTCGCCTTCGCGGCGTTCGGCATGTTCGTCGGGGACGTGACGACCGGCCGCTTCCTGCCGCCCCGGGTGCGCGCCCGTCTGGGCGTCCCCTTCCTGCTGCTCCTCGCGACGCCGTACCTCTTCTTCGCCCTGCGTCCGGGTGTGGCGGTCGCCGCCGTCCTCGTCGCCGTCGCCTCGATCGGCTTCGGGTCGAGCCTGATCCAGCAGGAACGCCTGGTGGCCCTGATCCCCGACGAACTCAGCGGCCACGCCCTCGGGCTCCACACGGCGGGCATGCTCACGATGCAGGGCGTGAGCGCGGCGCTGGCGGGCGGGATCGCCCAACTCGCCTCGCCCGGAACGGCGATGACCGTGATGGCCGCCGCCTCGGTCGCCGTGACGCTGACACTGGCCCCCTCGCTGCTCCGCCGCCGCGGCGCGTCCCCCGATCGCGGACGTCCGGAGGTGCCCGCACCGAGCGGACGGCAATCCGAGCTGAACTCCCCCTGAACGGCCGAAGGTTGTACGACAGCGCTCACAACCACCCGCCCCTCGCCGGAGTCGCGGAGTCGCGGAGTCGCGGAGTCGCGGGGTCACGGGTTACGGGGTCGCGGGTCGCGGGTCGCGGGTCGCGGGGTCACGGGGGGCACGGGGGGCACCGAGTCTGTCGGGCAGACCTCCTGAGGCCCGGGCCTGCCCGGTAGGCCTGCTGAGGCGGGGGTCTGCCGAGGCCTGCCGGGCACGCTTCCTGCGCCGGGGTCTGCCGGGCAGACGTCCTGAGGCTCAGGTCTGCTGGGGTCTGCTGGGCACGCTTCCTGAGGCCAGGCCTGCGGGAGTCTGCCGGGCAGGCCTCCCGCGCCGGAGTCTGCCGGGCAGGCCTCCCGCGCCGGGGTCTGCCGGGCACGCCTCCCGCGCCGGGGTCTGCCGGGCACGCCTGCTGAGGCGGGGTCTGCCGAAGCTCGCCGGGGTGGATCCCCGGAACCGGCTCCCCGGCTTCGCCGCTCATGGCCGGAGGCGCCGGTCGCGCTCTCCGGCCAACCTCTTGCGCACCCACAGAAGCCCCGCCACGCCGCCCACGACGGCCATGTACGCCGTCAGCGGCCCGTCGTTCAGCAGGAGACCCGGCGAGGCGACGCAACCCACGATGAGCAGCCATCCACACCCGGCGACCACGAGGTCCGCCCCGTCAGGACGCCGCCGCTCTTCATCCATGCTTCCCCAACTCCTTCTCTCCTGAGGCCTGTTCGCAAGCCTGCACCCGCGTATCGCGACTCGCCGACCGCCGGCGGGAGCGCTGCGGCTTCTCGAGCCGGGAGACGCGAGACGTCGCGGCATTCCGGATTGCAGACGTCCAGGTGTCCAGGCGTCCCGGCACTGCCGTGCGGCGGGGGCTACCGCTTCAGCGCCCTGCACCGCTTCATCAGCGCGGTGATCCGTGCGGGGTCGGCCCGACCGTTGAGCTCGGCCACGAGATCGTCAGGACACAACTCGTAGAGATCGCCCCACCATCGACGCCCCCGGTTGTCCCAAACCCGGTACCCACCCGGCACCCCTCTGGCGACGTAGCGTCTCCGGCTCACTGTCCCCCCGCTCCCGGTACAACCGCGCCAGTCGGGCGCTGTCCCTCGACCCCGCGCTGCCGTCCGTGGCGGGCTATTTGGTGAGCGCGTCCACGAGAGCCACGAACACGCCCACGCCGAGGACGGCGAGGACAACGAACACGAAAGCCACCAACGAGCAGCACGAGGCGACGGCCACCATGAACCACGCCCGGCCTCTGGCCCGTTGATACCCGGCGTCGTCGTCCCAACCCTCACCGCTCACGTCGCCCCCTCTACCTGCACTGTACAAAGCGAACGCCGGAGCGCATCAGACCTGGGCTCCTTCCGCCTGGCGGAGATCGGCGATCCGCTCGCCGACACGCATCTCGACCGCCACGTTGAAGGCGGGTGCCGACAGCAAGGGCGACAAGGCCGTTTACGAGGTCCGGCTCACGGGTCCGAAGAACTGCACCGTCGCCATGTCGGACGCGAAGCAGATCACCCTCGGTTTCACCTACACCGCCGTCTGACCCGCGCGAAGGGCCGGCCCGGGAGGAAATCCCTCCTGAGCCGGCCCTTCTGTCTGTGTGCCCCCGGCAGGATCCGAACCTGCGATACCCGCTTGAGGAGTTCGATTCCAGCCCGCTACCGCTGCTGCCGACGGCCGCGGCGCGTGGGCTGCCGCGGTGGCTGGGTCAAGGTGATCTGCCGGATGAGTTGGTGGAAGCAGGTGAGGGACGCGAGAGCAGGCAGGCAAGCCCCAGTGATACCGGTGAAGGTCCTGTCCGCCTGTGCTACGCACAGCACCATCGCGACGGAGGAGAAGAGCAGAACGACGAACCATGAGTGCACGGCTCGGCGCTGATGCAGGGCAGTCCGGAGGATGGAGAGAGAGGCCACCATCCAGGGGCCGTACACGAGAAGAGGCCACAACGGGAGCATTCCGCCTCCTGTTCCGGACGTGATGCTCTGCAGAGGCTTGTAGGCCACCATGCCGCCGAAGACGCTGACCATCGCCACGATGACGGCAACGAGTGCGACGATGACGAAGCTGGCGATCTGCAACCACTTGAGCCGGACCTTTCGGACCCGCATCTTCCGGTGCCCGGCAGAAGAGCGCCGGGTGCGCGGCAGCTGAGCGGTGAGGTGCGCCAGACTCTCCATCGGGTCGGTGAAGTCGGCATCGGGCGAGGACTCGCTGCGAGGCGGCGGCACCCTGGCCGTCTGCTCCGCCGGAACGGCCTCCTGCATGAGATAGGCGAGTTCCTCGACCGGGTCCCAGCCAGCGTCGGGTGGGGTCAGGGGAACCCCTTCGTGCACGCTGTCGACAGGTCCGCCGTTCCAGCCGGTGCCCGACCCGTAGGAGTATGCGTCGGAATACCCTTCGCGCCGCGCAAAGGGCGGATCTACATAGTCATGATTCATAGGAATGCGCCCCTCGGGCGCGGTCCACGTGACGGCCGGAGCCCTCCTGGCCGTTCCACCGCGAATCGAGTTCCTCCCGGATCGCCTCCAGCAGCGCGATGAACTCGCGAAGCAGTGGCTCCGTGATCTGACGTTCGATCCGCACGCCGTCCCCGATCACGGTGTCCTGTACCGCAAGGGCCGAGTACGCCGCACCAGGCGGGGAAGCGTATTTCCCCACTGTCAGATCACGGACCGCAGACAGGCCATCCGTCCTCGCGTTGCGTTGAGGCAGGCCCTGGGACCTTGCTTTTGTCATATACCGCTAACGCCGCTCCCCCTCCTCCAGATGCGCGGCAGATGAGTGACCCTGTCGTTGTGAAACGTGAGGAAGGAACTTCTTGATTGATTTCCTATGTATCTCACTCGCACTTTATGGGTCGAGCGGGTCTTCTTGTGTTTTCTTGAGTAGCAAAGAGGATTCACCGCCGGTGGCCAGGGGCGATGAACACCTGCACAGGTCGACGGATGTCGCACTTCAGGATTCGAACCTGCGGCACCTGCTTCGGGAGTTCGATCCGAGCGTGCCCCGGCAGTGTGCCTGCTCGGCTGCCTGCTCGGCTCAGCGCGCGAAGTTGGCTCCGAATCGGGAATCCTTTTCCGGCGCGTTCAGTGTGCTGGGGCTGAAGGAGGCGATGTTGGTGGTCGTCAGGCCGGTCTTCGAGCCGCGCAGGAGCCAGGCCGCGCCCGAGTTCTGGTAGGTGCCGTCCTCCTGGGGAGTGCCCACGGCGAGGTCCGCGCGATGATTGGCGTTGACGTCCGCGAGCAGTACCGAGGCGCCGAAGTTGTCGCCCTTCTCGGATGCGCCCGGCACGCCGGACGTGGACTGGTTGAAGGCCTGTGCCCCGGTACCGGTGAGGCCGGCCGCGCCGCCCTTGAGCAGGACCACCGCGCCTGCCTCGCGGACCGAGCCGATGTCCTCGCCGGGTACGCCCACCGCGATGTCCGGGTAACCGTCGCCGGTCACGTCACCGGCGGCGAGCGAGTAGCCGAACTGGTCGCCGTAGTCCGTGTCGCCGTTGCCCGCCTCGCCGACGCCCGGGACGCCCGCCGAGTCCTGGTTGATCTTGACGGTACGGGTGGAGAAGCCGGACGCCGAGCCGTAGACGACGCGGATGTCGCCGGCCTGGTACTCCCTCGTCTCGGAGACGTGGTCGACCTGGCGGGCGATGAAGTCGCCGTAGCCGTCCTTGTTCACGTCGGCGACGATCCCGCCGACCGTGTAGTAGCCGGAGGACTGGAAGGTCTTGCTCAGCCCGGTGGACGTGCCCTTCCACAGGCGGGACGTGTACTGCATCTCGTCGAAGCCGTGCTGGGTGACGACATCGACCTTGCCGTCCCCGGTGACGTCGCCGACGGTGAAGTCCTGCGGGCCGTCCTCTTCGTCGAAGGCGAGCGTGTCGGTCGACGCGGGCACCCCGGCGCGGGTGAAGGGACCGAAGCGCACCTCCAGCGCACCGCCGGTGTTGGCGACGAGGTCGGCGTGACCGTCGCCGTTGATGTCCCCGGCACCCACGTCGTACGTCCTGCCGGCGAGTGCGGCGCCGCCGCGGAGTCCCTGTGCGGAGCCCCACAGCACCACGGGCGTGCGGTAACCGCCGACCACGAGGTCGGTGTAGCCGTCCTCGTCGAGGTCGCGGCCCGCTGTCCAGCTGCCGAAGGAGTCGTACTCCGTGACGTCCCCGGGGACGCCCTCGGTGGCGCGCGTGATCAGCTCGGAGTGCGTGGTGTCGGCCCCGGCGGAGGAGCCGTACACGACCGACAGGTAGCCCGCTTCGCCGACGCCCGACACCGTGGCGTTGGGGGCGCTGATCGCCAGGTCGGCGAACCCGTCGCCGTTGAAGTCGATCACCGGCGTCGTCGTCGTGGCGGAGGCCGGTGCGGCCAGAACCACGGGGGCGGTCAGCAGCGCGGCGAGCGCGGCACAACTCACGGCGGAACGACGGCGGGTGCGGTTGGGCACGGAGACTCCCGGTATCGGTACCTGGTACATCGGTCGTTCATGTTGACCACCGCCGCTGAGAAATGGTTGTGGTGCGCGTGACTTGGGCCGGAGAACGAGCGAAGCACCACTAGGACGACGGCCCGCACCACAAGCGGCCACCCCGGGCCAGTCGTGCGGCACCCGCAAGCGCCCATGAGGCGGAAACGGAGTCGGCCCGGCACGAGGCCGGGCCGACTCTGCCTGGCCGTCGAGTGCTACTGCACGTCGACGTAGTCGCCGGTCGCCGAAACGGCCGGAGTGGTCGTGGTGCCGGCGAAGTTCCAGCGCCAGTAGCCGTCCACGGACGCGGTGGTCGTGGTCTGCAGGTCACCCGTGCTGGAGGTGCTCACCGTCTTGATGGTGGTGTAGGTGCTGGTGCCCGCCTTGCGGAACTGGAGCTTGACGGGCCGCGCGGTGTAGCCCGCGTAGACGTCGGTGTCCCAATTCGCCCGGGTGAGCTTGCCGGTGACCTTGAGCGTCTTGCCCTTGGCTATCGGTTCCGGGCCGGCGTTGACGGTCAGTTTCGAGTACCGCTGGAGGCGGGTGGTCGTATAGGCGTCCCGCTGGGTCCAGCTGTCGTCGTTGGCCCATACGTCGACTCCGACCTTCCAGGTCCCGGCGTCGGCGTTGGTGAGCCACCAGTCCGGTTCGAAGGTGAAGGTCTTCGAGCAGGTGGATGTGGTGGCGCTGGAGGCCACGCAGTCCGCGGGGGTGGTGTCCTCGTTCGGCGTGATGTAGCCGTCGGGGTTGTCGGGATCCGTTCCGCGCCACAGGTAGAAGTCCGCGTCCCAGATGCCCGACGGGTCGGCGGCGGTCACCGAAACCGTGACCGTCTTGTCGGCGAGGCCGACAGCGATGCTTTTACCGCCGTTGACGGAGACGTCGACGATCTGGATGTCGCCGACGGTCTCGTCCGCGTACGCGGCAGGGCCGGTGAATCCGCCCAGCGCGGAGGCGGCGGCGAGCACGGCGAAGGTTGCGCGCTTGCGCATGAATCTCCCACAGTGAAGAGGACGCGCCCGCCGGATACATGACACGGCGGGCAGGATGAAGGGGCTGACGCTCCGGTCAGGACTTGGAGAGCCTGACCTCCGACTCCTGCTGTCCGGTGTCGGCAGTCACCGGGTAGTCCCGGTCGTTTGCCCGGGCCCTGCTACGCATCGTTGCGGGGCCGGCTTGGAAAGAAGTGCCAGATTCCTGGCTGGTGAGGCTGACAGACCATGGGACGGGCGAGCCCGGGGTGCAGGCCACGGCTGTCTCGTAGGACGCGGCCGGTGTTCCCTTCTTCTGGATCTGGAAGATCTGGCCGACGAGCGAGACGCTCGTCGGCTTGTTGCACGTCACGGTGCCACCGACGGTGATCCGACCCGCCGGTACCTCCACCGTGCCCTCGGGGTTGACGTCCATCCCCATGGCGAGTTCAAGCGGAGGTTCGGGCATGACCGCGTGAACCGCACCGCGCAGAGGCACCGTTGATCCATTGCAGTACTGCTCGAAGGTGGCGTCGAGCTCATGGACGTAGCCGTAGGGGCCGAACGTGATGTGTTCGATGGTGAAGGAGCCGGAGTTGGTGTTGCACCATTTCTCGGTGCCGTTGTCGGTCCCGCTGAACACCAGTTCCGGATCCCCCGGCTGAGCGTCGGGCCATTGCTTCGTGCCGGTGTACGTGGTGCCCTCGGTCAGCTTCTGACCATCGGGGGCGGCGATGTTGAGACGCCAGAGGGTGCCTTGGTCCGCGTCTATCGCGACGGTGAGGCTGTTCTCGTCCGTGCTGCCCTGGACGTCGAACATCTGGACTGCTCCAGTCGTGTACTCGTACGACTGACCGCCTGAAATGGGCTCACCCGCATCGCCGCTGAAGCTCAGCGTTCCCGATGTCGAGCTGTAGGCCTGCGCGGTGTCCGTCAATGGCGCGGCCGTGAGCGCAACCGTCATCGCCGCGACAGCGCCCACTGCCCGGGCCAGTACGCGTTTCGGCATGGCGCTTCTCGTCAAGTCTGCCCCAAGGAAGTATGTCGATCTTGGCCGATCGGACGTGCCGCTCATGTGCCGCTGAGGGCCAAGTCGGACGAAACGTGAGTGTGGGTGAGGCCGTCGAACCTCACTAGAGGAGCGCAGAAGCTTCAGCAAACGTCACAGCAGCCTCACAGGTCCCGTTCGTCGGATGCGGCCTGGACCGCACAGGGCGGGCACCGGCGACGGCGACCCGGCTCCTGCCGACCGTCTCTGCGCCGTGATCCGCGACGGGCGAGGACATACCTCCGGCCAGGACGGCAACGACTGGTCACAGTCTCTCGGCCCGCGGTGTGAGGGCGGCGCAACTGAACTTCTCACGCGGCCTAACAGGTCGGAAACCGGCCGCTACGGCGGTCGGACTAGCTTCGTGACTATGAGGGTGTGGACGCCAGTACAGCTGGCGCTAGATAGATTTGACGCAATCGGCAAGAGCGTTTTAGGCAAGGGCAGTTCGGGGCGCCGCCGCAGTGGCCAAACGCCTCCTGGCCGTCGGCCGGTGCCTGGTTGGCGCAGTATCAAGGGCCGTGTGGCGGTGGTCATCGCGGTCCCGATCTGCCTGCTGCTGGCGGTGGCCGGTCTCGCCGTGCACGGCCGCGCCGTGGCCCTCGGTGACGCCCGGACGACCCGTTCCGAGGTTGGCCTGAGCCTGCGAATCCAGGCCCTGGTGCACCAGCTGCAACGTGAACGCGGCCTGACCAACGGCCTGTTGGGAGGCGAGGAGGAGTTCCGCCCACCGCTCGCCGCTACTCGCAAGCGCGTTGACACGGCACTGCGCGGAATGCGCCACGAAAGCGCCGTCGACGATGTCATTCAGCGGCACTTGCGGCGCCTTGGCGACATCCGGGCCGCCACCGACAGGGGCAGCGCCGACAAGGGCACCGCAGACCGGGCCGCGACACTGAACTTCTACACCACCGCCGTCGAAGCCCTCAACGCCGTCGACCCGGTAGTGGAAACCGTGAACGGCACCGACCGTCAACTGGGTGACGGACTCACGGCGTTGCGGGAACTGGCCGCGGCCAAGGAGTCGGTCGCTCTCGAACGCGGCCTCCTCAATGGCGTGTTCGCAAACGGCGGCTTTCACGGCCGCGAGTACCTCACGTTCACCGAGGTACGTGCCACGCGCGTCGCCGCCCTCGCCCGTTTCCGGCAGATCGCCACCGCACCCCAGCGCGCGGCTCTGAAGAACGCCTTCGGCACCGAGGACGCCGAACGCGCCACCGTCTACGAGAGCCGGGCGGAAGGCGCCGCCGATGGCTCCGCGCTGCACGCCGACGCCGGCGCCTGGTGGGATGCGATGACCGTACTCGTCGACGATCTGTACGCCGTCCAGCAGTCGGTCGGTGACGACGCGAGGGACCGGGCCGACCGGCTCAGCCACGACGCCGAGATCGGCCTCGCCGCCTATCTCGTCGCGGGAGCGCTCATTGCCGCCTTCGTAGCGGGCCTCGCCGCTTTTGCCTCCCGCTCCCTCACCCGCCCGCTGGGCGCGCTCGCCGAGGCCGCCCACGACGTGGCGCGGCACCGGCTGCCCGCGACTGTCGCCCGTATCCAGCAGTCCCTGCAGGACGATGCTGAGATCCTCCCGCCGGCGGACGCGCCGGACAACCTCGATTCACGGCTGCTGGGCGGCGCGGCGGAGATCGCCGAGGTCGCAGCGTCCCTGCACCAGGTGGAACACACCGCCCTCCGGCTGGCTGCCCAGCAGGCCGGCCTGCGCCGTAACACCACCGAATCGCTGGCCAATCTCGGCCGCCGCAACCAGAACCTCGTGCGTCGTCAGCTCAGCCTCATCACCCGCCTGGAACGGCAGGAACTCGACCCGGACGCCCTCGCCGAGCTCTTCGAGCTCGACCACCTCGCCACCCGTATGCGGCGCAACGCCGAAAGCCTTCTGGTCCTGGTCGGGCAGAATTCGCCGCAGCCCACGGCAGCACCCGCCGACGGCCTGGAAGTCGTCCAGTACGCCGTCGCCGAGGTGGAGCAGTACCGACGGGTCCTGATCGCCACCGTGGAGCCGGTGCGGGTGCGCGGGCACGCCGTCGCCGATGTCGCCCACCTCCTTGCCGAACTCATCGAGAACGGGCTGACTTTCTCGCCACCGACCGAACCGGTCGAGGTTCACGGCTGGTACGACACCGAGGACAACACGTACTGCTTCGCTGTCGTCGACCACGGCATCGGCATGTCCGAAGCCGACAAGGAACGTGCCAACGCCCGCCTCTCCGACGCCGGCGAGGAAGCCTTCCTCGCCACGCCCACTCGGTTCCTCGGCCACCTCGTCGTCGGCCGACTCGCCCACCGCCTCGGTGAAGGTGCCCAAGTCCACCTCTTCGACACCACCGGCGGCGGCCTGTCCGCACTCCTTGCCCTCCCCGGACGCCTGCTCGCCCCCGTGGAGGCCCCCTCCGTCTCACCCCCGCCCGCCAGGCCCGCTGTCTCCTCCCTGCTCAACGGCTTCCGAGCAGGTGTCGCCCGTGCCGAGGCCCGAAGCACACAAGGAGCGTCATAGTGACCACCGCCATCCAGAATTTCGGCTGGCTCATCTCGGAGTTCGTACGCACCGCCGACGGCGTCACCGATGCCGTCGCCGTCTCCACCGACGGCCTGCTCATGGCTGCCTCGGACAGCCTCGGCCGAGATCGCGCGGACCACCTCGCCGCCATCGTCTCCGGCATCACCAGCCTCGCCCAGAACGCGTCCACCACACACGGCTTCCGCGGCATGAAACTCGTCATGATCGAAATGCTCGGGGGTTTCCTCATGGTGGGTCGCATTCGCGACGGCAGCTGCCTCGGTGTCCTCGCCGCCGAGGGGTGTGACGTCGGCCTGGTCGGCTATGAGATGGCCACCCTCGCCGACCGCGCCGGAGAACTGCTCACCCCGCAGTTGGTACGCGACCTCCACTCCGCTCCACTGGTCGCGGGATAGTCGCGGCGCGCTCCGGCTACCTGCGTCTCGGGCCCCTGCATCCGCGACAGATCCCCGCTGTCCGCGCGCGCACCGCATGCGTGCCATACGAGATGCGTGCCACGAGCGCGGGGGCTCTCCTGTCCGCCGGACAGAAGGGCCCCCGGCCCGGTGCTTCTCTGTGCCCCCGGCACTATCCGAGACGCGGAGCCCCGGGCCGTAACAGTCCTGGGGCTCCGTGGTCTTCAGAGAGCGGACTCGGGTCCTCCGCGTGCAACGAGCGCGCGGGCGGCGACAACGACCTCTTCCTTGAGCTGTTCCAGCGGAGTGCTCCAATTGGCGTCCCAGTCGTTCAGCTGAACGGCACAGGCGACGATCGGTTGCAGGCGGTTGGGATAGCCGAGTTCTGACGCTGCTTCGACCCATATGAGGTCGGCGCCGGTCGCCGGGTCCAAGGAGCCGTCGACGATCTGAGCGGCCAACCAGTGAGCCAAGGCCCACCTGGCAGCGGTTGGGTCCGCCGGCACCTCGAATCCCAGCCCCAGCTCGTCCACGACGTGATCGAACAGCTCCCGTGCCTCATGCTCCTCACGACGGCCCAGGCCGGCGAGGAGGGCAAGCGACGGGGCATCGACGTCGGCTAGAAGAGCGTCGAGGCCGGCCTGGATGAGGCGGTCCGAGCCGACGTGACGTCCGAATGCCTGAGCTCGTGCCAGTTGCCTCAACCGGTCGAGAGCCTCGTCTCTTGTCACGCCGGATGCGCTCCGTTCCGTCCCCGTTGACGTCAGAACTGGATGTCAAAGGCCCCGGACCATGATCGGTCCGGGGCCTTTTCCCGTGTGCCCCCGGCAGGATTCGAACCTGCGACACCCGCTTTAGGAGAGCGGTGCTCTATCCCCTGAGCTACGAAGGCGTGCGGATCGTGTGCGATCCGGTAGCTAGCGTAGCGGATGCGGGATGGAGGCTGGGAAAGTTCCCGTCCGCGCAGTTGGGGCGGGGCTGGGTCGGCTGGTCGAGGGGCGAAGGTCGAGGGGCGAAGGTCGGGGGTCGGGCGGCGTCGGGCCTCGGTCATCTGGCCGGAAGGCTGGAGAGGGCCGGGCGGGTCAGGTGGAGCATGCGGGTCAGCCACTGGTCTCCCGTTTCGCGCGGGGAGTGCGAATGAGAGTGGGAGTGGGAGTGGGGGGCGCGTGGGGGCTGGAGGGGCGGTGGGGTGCTCGTGGGGACGCGGGGGAGGGCCGTGGTGCCGGTGATCATGGACAGCATCAGGGCCGCGGCTGTGCGCACGTCGACCTCGGGCAGCAGCGAGCCGTCGCGGCTCGCCCGGCGCAGGGTCCCGTGCAGCGCGCCGAGCCAGTTGAGGTGACAGTGGAGTGAGGGGTCGTCGGGGGTTCTGATCTCCTGGGTCAGGCGAGCGCCCGCACGGACGACCAGGTCCGTTTCGAGGAGGCCCACGAGGGTGTGGGCCATGGCGGTGGCAATCTCGAAGGCCGGGGTCTCGCGCCGCATCAGCTCCACGAGCGCGGCGCCCGACGTGACGCAGGCCTCCGCCTGGACGGCCCGGGCAAGATCGGACTTGGCCGCGAAGTGGAAGAACAGGGCGCCCTTGGTGACCTGCGCGCGTTCGCTGATCACGGAGAGCGTGGCGCCTTCGTAACCGGCCTGGTCGAACACGGTGGAGGCCGCTCGGATCAGGTTGCGCCTGGTTCGCTCGGACCTCTCCTGCTTCACCACGACGCGATCACCCGGACGCTCCTTGTCGTTCGGCCGCTGTTTGTCCTGCCGCCAGCGACGCTAGGAACCTGCTTTCGGGTCTGTCAACGGGGCCGGGTCGTACAGATCATCTTCACGCCATTGCGGTAATCCCCAGGAGAGACAGGGGAGTTGCGCGGGCGGATATGGCCGGAGACGGGCGGGACGGCGGCTCCGGTCATCGCGTCTCAGGTCAGCTGCACCAGCCGGAAGCGGCCCGCGACGCGCAGGTCCGCCTCGATGCGGGTCGCCGTCGCGTGGAGGTCGGGCAGTACATCGCGGACGCACTCCTCGGCCGTACGGCGACTGCTGTGCATGGCGACGTTCAGCGCGGCCACGACTCGTCCGCCGCGGTCGCGCACCGGGACGGCGATGGACCGCAGCCCCTGCTCCAACTCCTCCTCGACCATGGCGTATCCGGCCTTCCGGACCCGGTCCAGCTCGGCCCGGAAACGTTCCGGGTCCGTGATGGTCCGCGGGGTCAACGGGCTCAACTGCTCGGGCAGCGCGGCGGAAAGACCACCCCACGGGCCGACGGACGGCTCTCCGGAAGGGTGTACGGAAGGGGCCACGGGCTCACCGGGGCGTCCGAGGAGTCCGTCCTCGAGTCCCTCCGTCCCGCGGGTCTCCGGCAGATCGGCCAGGATGACGCGGCCCAGCGAGGTGGCGTACGCGGGCAGCCGGGTGCCGACGGTGACGTTCACGCTCATGATGCGCCGGGTCGAGACCCGCCCGGTGTACTGGATCTCGTCGCCGGCCAGCACCGCGAGCGACACCGAGTCGTGCAGCCGCTGCGAGAGTTCGGTCATGTGCGGGGTCGCGATCTCGGGGAGCGAGGTCCGCGAGAGTGGCGGGAAGCCGAGGCTCAGGACGCGCGGGGTGAGCCGGAAGAAGCGGTCGTGCGTGCTGACGTATCCGAGGTGTTCCAGCGTGATCAGGGCACGGCGGGCGGTCGCTCGGGCGAGTCCGGTCGCCTGGGCGACCGCGGTGAGGGTCAGTTCGGCACGCCCCTCACCGAACGCGGTGATCACGGTCAGTCCGCGGGCCAGCGACTCGATGAACTCCCGCCCCAGTTCGTGCTTGGAGGCGCCGGTCCAGTCGGCGAGCCCGGAGGGCGTGGTGGCGTCCCCGGCGTCGGCCCGCGCGTACCTTTCCGCGGCGAGCGCGCTCTGCTCCGGTGCCGCCTGCGTCGACGCCTCCCGTTCTGCCGCCGTCCGCTCCGACGCCCTCCGCTCCGGCGCCGGCTCCGCTTCCAGCGTCAGCACCCGTTCCATCTCGGCCACCGCCATCCGCAGCCGTGGCAGCAGCACGTCCCGCAGGTCGGTGGCGCTGTGCCGGCTCGTGTGGCTCACCACGTTCACCACGCAGGCGATCCGCCCCGCCTCCCGTACGGGCATCGACACGGCGACCAGCCCGGGCTCGATCAGCTGGTCGTCCAACGCCCAGCCCGTCCTGCGTGCTTCGGCCGCCCGCTGCTCGAAGTCGTCTCCGACGGTGGGGAGTTGGCCGGCCGGGAACGCGGTGGTTTCCGTCCTCCCGTCGTACGGTCTGCTCCGTGCCGGTACGGCGGGAAAGCCGCGGTCCTCCGGGTCGGTCGCGCGGCGTTCCCGCCAGCGTGCCCACTCCTCCTCGCTCCATTCGGAGGCGAACAGCGCGCCCGGCGCGGTGCGTTCGGCGGGGAGCAGGTCGCCGATGCGGAAGCTCAGGGACATCGCGCGGCGCCGGGTCGCCTGATGGATGAAGCGGATGCCGTCCTGGTCGCCGACGGCGAGGGACACCGACTCGTCGAGTTCGTCGGCGAGCGCGTCCGCGTACGCGTCCAGGAGGCGGGGAAGCCGGAGAGCGGCGAGATAGGCGTTGCCGAGTTCCATCAGCCGTGGGGCGAGTATGGCGTCCCGGCCGTCGAGGCGTACGTATCCCATGCGCGCGAGGGTCGCCGTGATCCGGTCGACGGTGGACCGCGCGAGCCCGGTGGCCCGCTCGAGTCCGCTCAGACTGGACGCCCCGTCCGCCTCGGTCAGCCGGCGCAGTACGGCGATCCCGCGGATGAGCGGCGTGACCGCCTCGTCAGGCACCTCGGCCCCGGCGGAGGCCCGGGCGGAGATCCCGGGCGAGGTCCCCGAGACGGGCACCCCGGCCCCCTCCCCCGTCCCGACTCCGGTGGTCGATGCCCCGGTGCCAGGCCCAGCGCCCGACCCCGAACCAGGCCCCGACCCCGTGCCAGGCCCTGTGCCGGAGCCAGACCCCAACCCTCTGCCCGACCCCGTGGTCGGCCCTGCGTTCGATGACGTGGCGTTCGATGACATGGGCTCTCCGTTGCGGCTCTCAGAAGAGTCACCGTGTGGCGGATCTCGGATGAGTCACCGTGTGGCGGATCTCAGGTGAGTCACTGTGTGGCTTGATCTCAGATGAGCCACGGTAATGCTTGCCCGGCCGTCGAAGCAGGTCGGCCGCTCCTCGGCGCGCGCCGATCCGCCGCCCGCACCCCTGCCCGTCCGCCTGTCCGTCCCGTCCGCCCGCTCATCCGGCTGCCAGGCTGCCCGTGCCGCCGGCTGTCCGTGCGCCCGGTTGTCCGTCCGGCAGCCCGTCCGGTCGCCCGGTGGCTCCCCTGGCGGCTCCCCGGTCAGCGGCGCGTCACGTACACCCGATACTTCCCCGCGACGTCCGCCGCCGCGACCCGGACGGTGAGTCCCGCCTTCGGGTCCTTGAAGGTCTCCCCGGGGGCGAAGGGTGCGTCGGAGAGTTCGGCGTGGACGTTGGGGGAACGGGTGCAGCCGCCGCTGTCCCGGTGGGAGTCGTACACCGTGACGGGCCCGTTCCCGGTGTCCACGTCCGCGTCGACCTTGTAGACGAGGATGCCGGGATGGCAGACCGCGGAGTCGTTGCCCGCGCGGGTGCGCAGTTCGAGGACGAACCCGCTCCGGGCGCTGGTGGGTATGACGACCAGCTTCGCGCCGCCGGGCCGGGCCAGCGGGGTCAGCTTGTACTCGGTGGTGCCGGGCGCCGCCGCGCAGCTCACCTGGGAGGCGTCGAGCCAGCCGAGCTTCCACTTGTGCCAGCCCAGGAGGTCGTTGTCGGCCCCCCAGTCCTCGCTCATGATGTCCCAGTGCCCGACCGCGCCGCCGCCGTCCTGGGTGTAGAGGTCGGGCAGACCGAAGGTGTGGCCGTTCTCGTGCGGCAGTACGCGGTAGCCCGTGTCGGCGTAGGAGCCGGAGCCGTCGTCCTGGCGGCTGTAGACGAAGGACGCGTTGGCGACCGGGACGCCGTCGGCGACCGGCGCCTCGGTGTTTCCGGCGAAGGTCACCGACAGCACGGTGTCCAGCGCGGAGGGCCCGGCATTGGGTGTGACCAGCACGTTCATGATGTCGTACGAGCGGAAGTCGACCTCGGGATCGGCCGCGGCCACGATGTCCTGGACCAGTTCGCGGTACCCGGGGTCGAAGGGCGCGCCGCGTTCTATGCCGTACTCCTTGAAGGGCTTGGGCATCCGCAGCCAGTGCCGGACGGGGGCGTCGGGGCGGTAGTCGAGGCGGCCGTAGGAGGCGGTGCGGAACCATTCCTGCGTCTTCGGGAAGAACTCGTCGTACCGGTCGCGGGCGCTGCCCTTGCCGGGTGCGTCGGAGAAGTCGACCATCAGGGTCAGTGCCCGGACGGTACCGGTGGAGCGGGCGTAACCGGACGAGGTCGGAATGCCTTCGCCCATCTGGATGCCCGACGGGCCGTTGATCATGCAGGGACCGAGCGCCGTGGAGCGGGCCAGCGCGCTGGAGCCCGCCGTGGCCGAGCCCGCCGTCAGGTGCCCGGTGCCGGCGGCGGTGCTGACCGCCATCGTCAGCACGGTCACCGTGGCGAGCGCGGCCACACGGCGCGGGCGTATCCGGCGGGTGGACGGCTGCATGCGGGGGCCCTTCGCTCCACGGCAGCCGCCGGTCTCCGACTGCACCCTTGCGATCACCCTGAGTCGCCGACGCGCCGGGCGCGCGCTGGATGGGCCCGATCGGGTTTATCTCCGGGAGGACCTGAAACGGCTTCCGGGGGGAGGGCGCAGCGGGGTTCCGGTGGCCCCGGGAGGCAAGGCGGGAGACCGGACTGGACACCGGACTGGAGGCAAGGCGGGAGGCCGGACGGGTGGCAGGGCGGGAGGCCGGACGAGAGACCGGACGGGAGACCGGAAAGGCTCGGCGGACCTGGGCCAGAAAGGCCCGGCGGACCTGCGCCGGAACCGCCCGGCGGACCTGGGCCGGAACCGACGCGGGATCCGTCAGGGATCCAAGGGTCCGGCGGGGTCCGGCAGGCCCCTCGGGGATCCCGTAGCGATGTGACGCAGGTCACACACTTCTCTCTCGATCGGGGAAATAACCGGGGATCGTTTCCCCGTTTAGTCATACGTCCGAGCGAAACGGGGAGCGAATCCCCGGATCGCACTCAAGCTCAGAGACGCTTCGAGGAGTACGCCGTGGAGACCGCAACCCCCGTGCAGCGCCGAGTGGCCAGGCCGCGTGCCGACGCCCTGCGCAATCGGGAGCGGATCGTCGCCGCCGCCCGCGAGATGTTCGTCGAGTTCGGCGCCGAGGTGCCGTTCGACGAGATCGCCCGCCGGGCAGGTGTCGGCAACGCCACGCTGTACCGCAACTTCCCCGACCGCGACGCCCTCGCCCGCGAGGTCGTCTGCTCGGTCATGGACCGCACCTCGGAATGGGTCGAGGAGGCGCTGGAAGCGGGGGGCGACGCCTTCGAGTCGCTGAGCGGCTTCGTGCACTTCGCCGCCGACGAGCGGATCGGCGCCCTGTGCCCGATGCTCTCCGAGAACTTCGACCAGAACCATCCCGACCTGGTCGCCGCACGCGACCGGATCACCGACCTGCTCCAGCAGCTGATGGCCCGCGCCCGCGAGGCCGGACAGCTGCGCCCCGACGTCGAGTTGGGCGATCTGATGATCGCCGTCAGTCAGCTCACCAGGCCGCTGCCCGGCACCGCGTGCCGGGGTATCGACCGTTTCGTGCACCGTCATCTGCAGCTGTTCCTGGACGGTATGCGGGCTCCGGCCCGCTCCGAACTGCCCGGAGCGGCCGCCAACCTGGAGGAACTGCGACGAGCGTGACCCTGCGCGGACGCCGTGATCGTGGGCGGACCGACGGACCGGCCGATGAGGCGGCCGGTCGACCGGGAGCCGATGAGTCCGGCACCCGGCGCCGGTCAGAACTCGTGACCCGTACCCGTACTCAGCGCTCGTCCCCATGACCCGTATTCATCACTCGTCCTCATAACGCGCACGGCGCACTCGTCACTCGGGCGAGTCGTACCGAGCCGCTTCCCGGCCGTCACCGTCGACGAGCCGTGCCTTTTCACTGACTTTTTCGCTACGAAGTCCCGGAGTGGGTACCCCCATGTCTGAAACAGGAATCACCAAGGCAGTCCCGGACCCAGCGTCCGACGCGCACAGCAACCGCTGGAAGGCGCTCGTCTTCATCGCGCTGGCCCAGCTGATGGTGGTGCTGGACGCCACGATCGTGAACATCGCGCTGCCTTCCGCCCAGCAGGACCTGGGTATTACGGACGGCAACCGGCAGTGGGTCGTCACGGCCTATGCCCTCGCCTTCGGCGGTCTGCTCCTCTTCGGCGGCCGGATCGCCGACCTGTGGGGCCGCAAGCGGGCGTTCGTCGTGGGCCTGGTCGGCTTCGCCCTGGCCTCCGCCCTCGGCGGCGCGGCCCAGAGCGGCGCGATGATGTTCGGCGCCCGCGCCCTGCAGGGTGTGTTCGGCGCGCTGCTGGCGCCCGCCGCGCTCTCGCTGCTCGCCGTGATGTTCACCGACGCCAAGGAGCGCGCCAAGGCCTTCGGCATCTACGGTGCGATCGCCGGTGGCGGTGGCGCCGTCGGCTTCATCCTCGGCGGTGTCCTCACCGAGTACATGAACTGGCGCTGGACCTTCTTCGTCAACATCCCGTTCGCGATCGTCGCGGCCGCGGGCGCGTACTTCGTCATCCGTGAGCCGAAGGGCGGGCGCAACCGTTCGCCGCTCGACATCCCGGGTGTCGTCCTGTCCACCCTCGGTCTGGTCTCCCTCGTCTACGGCTTCACCCGCGCCGAGTCCGACGGCTGGGGCGACTCCACGACGGTCGGCCTGTTCGTGGCTTCCGCCCTGCTGCTGGCCGCGTTCGTCTTCACCGAGTCCAAGGTCAAGGCCCCGCTGCTGCCCCTGCGCGTCATCACCGAGCGCAACCGCGGCGGCGTCTACCTCTCGCTCGGTCTCGCGATCATCGCGATGTTCGGCACCTTCCTCTTCCTCACCTACTACCTGCAGATCGTGAAGGGCTACTCGCCGATCTCGACCGGCTTCGCCTTCCTGCCGATGATCGCGGGCATGATCACGGGCTCCACGCAGATCGGCGCCCGTCTGATGACCCGGGTCGCGCCGCGGCTGCTGATGGGCCCCGGCTTCCTGGTCGCCGCGCTCGGCATGCTGCTCCTGGCGCAGCTGGAGATCGGTTCGTCGTACGTCTCCCTGGTGATGCCGGCGATGCTGCTGCTCGGCCTCGGCATGGGTACGGCGTTCATGCCCGCCATGTCGCTGGCCACGCACGGGATCGAGCCGCGTGACGCCGGTGTCGCCTCCGCGATGGTCAACACCTCGCAGCAGGTCGGCGGCGCGATCGGTACGGCCCTGCTGAACACGATCGCCGCCTCCGCGACCACCGTCTACATCAAGGACCACATCGGCGGCGCCACCTCCGCGTCGCAGCGTCAGCTGGTCCAGGCGGAGGGCATGGTGCACGGCTACAGCAACGCGATCTGGTTCGCCGTCGCCATCCTCGTGGTCGCCGCGGGAATCGCCTTCACCCTCATCAACACCGGCCGTCCGGACGCCACCGCGGTCTCCGGTTCGACCACGGGCGAAGGCGCCGAGGACGAGCTGAAGGTGCCGGTCATCGCCCACTGACGGCCCTTGGGTACCCCGGGTACTTCGCCTACGGCGCGCACGTCGCGTACGGGCGGGGGTGGGGACGCCCCGCCCGTACGACTCCCAGGGACTGCCCCGGCTCCGAAAGCGACGGAGCCGGGGCAGTCCCGTGTCCGGACCCGGCTCCGAACGCGGCGGAGCCGGGGCGGTCCTGTCCGGACCCGGCGGACGCACTCGCGTGTGCCGGCAGCAACCCGGCGGGGACGCGTGCCACCGGCGTGGCCGGGGAGTGGCGCACGGCGGCCGGGGGAGTGGTGCGCGGCGACCGGGGGAGTTCTCGCGCGGTCAGGAGTCCTGGCCGGTTGAGTCCTAGCGCAACCAGGGCAGGTCGGCGCCCGCTTCCTTCGGCTGGAGCCCCTCGGCGATGATCCGCATGGCCTCGCCGAAGGCCTTCTGCTGGTCCGGACCGAGCCGGTCGAACAGGGCCTGGCGTACGGCGGCCACGTGTCCCGGCGCGGTACGCCGCAGCACGTCGTAGCCGTCGTCGGTCAGGACCGCGAACTGCCCCCGCTTGTCGGACGGGCAGTCCTCACGGCGTACCCAGCCGCTCTTCTCCAGGCGCGCGACCGCGTGCGAGAGCCGGGAACGGGTGATCTTCGCGTTCATGGCCAGCTCGGTCATCCGCAGCCGGCGGCGCGGTGCCTCGGCCAGCTGCACCAGCAGGCCGTAGTAGATGTGCGGCATGCCCGCGTCGCGCTGGAGCTGACGGTCGAGGTGGTCCTCCAGGAGGGTCGTGGCGTGCATGTACGCGCGCCAGATGCGCTGTTCCTCGTCGGTGAGCCAGCGCGGCTCTTCAGCGGGAGCGGGTGCCGTGTTCATGTACTCCACTGTACGAGCCCTTCCTTGAAACTTAAACAAACTGGGCGTAGCCTCGGTGAAGAACTTGAGACTTTAAGCAACTGCTTCAAATATCAAGCACCGCGCCGTACGATTGAACCCTCTGGAGGGAGCCGCCATGTCCGCCGCCACCGAGGAGCGCCCCGCGCCGGAGCGCATGCCCGCCCTCTATCTCAGCCATGGTGCCCCGCCGCTCGCCGACGACCCGGTCTGGCCCGGCCAGCTCGCCGCCTGGTCGGCCGACCTGCCGCGCCCCAAGGCGATCCTCATGGTGTCCGCCCACTGGGAGGAGGCCCCGCTCGCCCTCGGCGCGATCGAGACGGTCCCCCTCGTGTACGACTTCTGGGGCTTCCCCGAGCACTACTACCAGGTGACGTACGCCGCCCCCGGCGCCCCGCTGCTCGCCGAGTCCGTGCGCAAGCTGCTCCGCGCGCCCGGTACGCCGGTGCAGGACATCCCGGACCGCGGACTCGACCACGGCGCGTACGTCCCGCTGAAGGAGATGTTCCCCGAGGCCGACATCCCGGTGCTGCAGATCTCCATGCCGACGCTCGACCCGGTCCGGCTGTTCGAGATCGGCCGCAGGCTGGCGCCGCTGCGCGACGAGGGTGTGCTGATCGTCGGCTCCGGCTTCTTCACCCACAATCTCGCGGCCCTGCGGCACACGGGCGGAGGAGTCCCCACCTGGTCGAGCGAGTTCGACGACTGGGGGCACCGAGCGCTGGAGGCCGGTGACGTGGACGCGCTGCTCGACTTCGAGCGCAAGTCCCCGGCGGGCCGCCTGGCCCACCCGCGCACGGAACACTTCGCCCCGCTCTTCGTGACCATGGGCGCGGCGGACGCCGCCGGAGAGCTGGACGGGCAGCGGTCCGTGATCGACGGATTCTGGCTGGGAATGGCGAAGCGGTCGGTGCAGTTCGGCTGAGTGCCGTGTGCCCGGCGGTCCGCGGTCCCGGTCCGGGGCGGCCGGACGGCGCTGCCTAGAGGTCGAGTTCCTTCTCGTACCAGGCGACGTCCCAGTAGCGGCCGAACTTGCGGCCGACCTCCCGGTAGGTGCCGACATGGCGGAACCCGAAGCGTTCGTGCAGCCGCACGGACGCTTCGTTGGGCGGCACGATGCCCGCGTAGGCCCGGTGCAGGTCCTCGGTGGCGAGCGCCGCGAAGAGAGCTTCGTAGAGGAGCGTGCCGACACCGCGGCCCGCGGCGTCCGGAGCGAGGTAGACGGTGACCTCGACGGAGGTCGAGTAGGCGGGTTTCACGCGAAAGGCGCTGGATGTGGCGTACCCGAGAATCGCCTGTGAGTCCGCGTCCGTGGCAACCATCAGGCGGTGCGGTCCGTCTTCAGGGTGGGAGAGCAGCCACGAGCGTCGCTCGTCCGGGGCGAAGACGGCGGTGTCAAAGGTGACGGGCGTCTCACGCACGTAGTGGTTGTAGATGTCGGTGAGGGCGCCGAGGTCGGCTGCGACCCCCGGCCTGACCTGCACATCTGTACGTTCTGACGACATCCGCCCTCCCATGTGGTGCGACAGGGTACTGCATGATCAGAAAAATCGAGGTACGGGTTGGGAATTCTGTCCTGATTCCAGTCGTTGTTTCCATCAGATGCCGGGCACCCGGGAGGGTGAGCCCGATGTCCAGGTCCACCCGCAAGCCCACCATCGCAAGGGAGCACGCATGGCAACCCGTGCCGTCGCCCGTCGTAAGTCCGCCACCGGCGGGACCGCCGACGCGGCACGCAGTGTTCGCGCCGGAGGCGGCGAGATCGCCGATCGCGACCTGGTCGGCATGTACCTCGACGAGATCGCGCGTACACCGCTGCTCGACGCCGCCAAGGAAGTCGAGTTGTCCCAGGTCATCGAGGCGGGTGTGTTCGCACGGCAGATCCTCGACGGCGAGGCGGAGGCCAAGGCGGACGCCTCTCGTGAGGAGCTGGAGGCGCTGGTCGCCGACGGCGAGCGCGCGAAGGACGTCTTCATCCGCTCGAACCTCCGGCTGGTCGTGGCCGTGGCGCGCCGTTACCCGCGCAGCGGCCTGCCCCTGCTCGACCTGATCCAGGAGGGGAACGCCGGCCTGGTGCGCGCGGTCGAGAAGTTCGACTACCGCAAGGGCTTCAAGTTCTCGACGTACGCCACCTGGTGGATCCGGCAGGCCATCACCCGTTCCATCGCCGACCAGTCGCGCACGATCCGCCTCCCCGTCCATCTGGTCGAGGAGCTGGGCAGGATCCGTCGCGTGCAGCGCGAGTTCAACCGTGAGAACGGGCGGGAGCCCGAGCACACGGAGATCGCCGCCGAGCTCGGTTCGACGCCGGAGCGCGTGGGCGACGTCCTGGACTGGGCCCGCGACCCGGTCTCGCTGAACATGGCGGTGGACGACGAGGGCGAGACCCAGTTCGGTGACCTGCTGGAGGACACCTCGGCCGTGTCGCCCGAGCAGTCGGTGCTCACGCTGCTGCGCAGCGAGGAGCTGGACGGCCTGATAGGCCACCTCGACCAGCGCACCGCCTCCATCATCAAGATGCGGTACGGCATCGAGGACGGCCGGGAGCGGACGCTCACGGAGGTCGGCAAGGAGCACGGTCTGACGCGCGAGCGCATCCGCCAGATCGAGAAGCACGCCCTGCTCGAGCTGAAGAAGCTGGCACGCGACACCGGATTCGACGCGGCGGCGTAGCGGTGCGGGGGTGCGGCACGCGTACGGGGCGAGCCGGGTGAGCGCGACGCGTGGGCCGTTCGGGTTCACTCGTCGAGGGGGCGCGAGACCCGCCTCGCCCGGTTCGCGCACGGGCACCCACGCCACGTTGGCCACAAGTCGACCAGACATGGCCATGTAAGGCCGCTTCAACCTGCTGGGCTCTGGGAACAAGACTTCCGGGCCCACGCTTCAGAGTCCCGACCAGGCGGACGCGAGCCGCCCCCAAGAACCGAGTCCCGACGCACACCCCCCCCGCGCCGGGACTCTCCCAGAGCCGAGCTTCGGCGCCTCCCCCCCCCTGGCGCCGAAGCTCGGCTCCACTTCTGTCCTGGGGGCAGCGGCGAGAGCGCGGGGCGCGCGCGGTGGGGTTTTGGGCAGGACGTTGACGGGCCACCCCGAACCTGAACCCCGGGGTGACCCGGAGGGCAGATTCTGCCACAGCGACATAACCTGCCGTACCTGACCGGCCCCGGGGCGTCACCGGCTCCGCGGCGTCCCCGTCGGCCGTGAGGTGCCGTCAGCGCGCGGACCCACTCCCGGCCCGGCTCAGCCGCGCCCCCAACTCCCTTATGTGATCCGCCAGTTCCCTCGGCTCTTGTACGGTGAACTCGCAGTCGACCATCGCGATCCGCACCGCCAGCCACTCCACCGAGTCACTGGCGGAGGCGCGCAGGCGGCAGCTGCGTTCGTCGATCGGCTCGGGCGACCCGATCCAGGCGGGCACGCGCGCCGCGACGAAGTCGGCCGGCGCGGCGAAGGTGACCTCGAACGCGTACGTCTCCTGACGCCGGTACATCGACTGCCGCAGGTATTCGGCGGCGTTCCCCGTCGGCAGCTCGCGGGGGGCGAAACGGGCCCCCGTCGCGAAGGGCTCGGTCACCCGGTCGACGCGGAACGTCCGCCAGTCCTCGCGGTCGAGGTCGTACGCGACGAGGTACCAGCGGCGGCCGGTGGAGACCAGCCGGTACGGCTCGGTCAGCCGCCGCGACGGCGTCCCGTCCCCCGAGCGGTACGCGAACCGCAGCCGCTCCTGTCCGGCGACGCTGGACGCCATCACGGTCAGCGTCTCGGGTGCGATGCTCGCCCCGTCTCCGCTGGTCAGGGGGGTGGTGGCGGCCTGGAGTGTGGACACACGGTGCCGTAGCCGGGCCGGCAGCACCTGCTCCAGCTTGGCGAGGGCCCGTACGGAGGCCTCGTCCACGCCCGCGACCGCGTGCCCGGCGCCGGCCCGCAGGCCCACCGCGATCGCCACGGCCTCCTCGTCGTCGAGCACGAGCGGCGGCATCGCCTTGCCCGCCACCAGCCGGTAACCGCCGTCCGCGCCCTTGGTCGCCTGCACCGGATAGCCCAGCTCACGCAGCCGGTCGATGTCGCGGCGGACCGTGCGACGGGACACCCCGAGGCGCTCGGACAGCTCGCCGCCGGGCCATTCGCGGGGCGTCTGGAGGAGGGAGAGGAGCTGGAGCAGCCTGGCCGGTGTGTCGGTCGTCATGTTTTCCAGGGTGCCGCAGAACTAGGACATGATCTGACCTAATCGGGCCGTAGCTTTACAGCATGACTTCCACCGAGACCTCTGAGACAGCTCTCAGCAGCCCGGCACCCGGCGCCGCGGCCGACCGACGACGCTGGTTCGCCCTCGCCATCGTGATGACCGCGGCCTTCATGGACCTGGTCGACGTCACGATCGTGAACATCGCGATCCCGTCGATCCAGCGGGACGCGGGCGCCACGTTCGGCCAGATCCAGTGGATCACCGCGGGCTACGCGCTGGCCTTCGCCGCGGGACTCATCACCGGTGGGCGGCTCGGTGACATCCACGGCCGCAAGCGGCTCTTCCTCCTCGGCATAACCGGCTTCACGATCGCGTCGGCGCTGTGCGGCTTCGCGGTGAACCCGGAGATGCTGGTCGCCTCGCGCATCCTGCAGGGCGCCATGGCCGCGATGATGGTGCCGCAGGTGCTGTCGATCGTGCACGCCACCTTCCCGGCCCACGAGCGGGGCAAGGTCTTCGGCCTCTTCGGCGCGATCGTCGGCCTGGGCGCGGTCTCGGGTCCGCTCCTCGGCGCACTGCTCACCGAGTGGAACCTCTTCGGCCTGGAATGGCGGCCGATCTTCCTCATCAACCTGCCGGTCGGCGTCGTCGCGCTGATCCTGGGCCGCCGCTTCATCACCGAGTCCAAGGCCCCGCGGGCCCTCAAGCTCGACCTCGTCGGCGTCGCCCTGGTCACGCTCGGCCTGCTGATGCTGCTCTACCCGCTGACCCGCGGCCGTGAGCTGGACTGGCCGCTGTGGGGGTACCTGTGCATGGCCGGCTCCCTCGTCGTCTTCGGGGCGCTGGTGGCGTACGAGAAGCGGAAGTCGGCGCGGGACGGTTCGCCGCTGGTCGAGCTGTCGCTGTTCAAGGTGAAGAGCTTCGCGGCGGGCATCGCCGTGCAGACCGTCTTCGGCATCGCACTCGGCATCTTCTTCCTGGTCTGGACGCTGTACATGCAGACCGGGCTGGGCTGGAGCGCGCTGCGGGCGGGCCTCACCGGAGTGCCGTTCTCGATCGCGGTCTCGGCCGCGGCGGGCATGTCCGTGCAGCTGCTGGTCCCGCGCTTCGGACGCAAGGTGCTCCAGGCGGGCGCCCTGCTCATGGCGCTCGGAGTGCTGCTCTACATCTGGGAGTCCGACCGGTACGGCATGGCCATCGCCTCCTGGCAGATGGCCCTTCCCCTGGTGGTCATGGGCGCGGGCATGGGCTTCATCGTCGCCCCGCTGACGGACGCGGTGCTCTCGGAGGTCCCGCGTGAGCACGCGGGCTCGGCGTCGGGTCTGATCAACACGGTGCAGCAGATGGGCAACGCGCTCGGCCTCGGCCTGGTCTCGGTCGTCTTCTTCGGCGAGATCGGCGACAGGCTGACCCTCGACCAGGTGGGCCCGGCCTTCGTGAACGCCTTCCAGCACGCGCTGGGCTGGGTCGCCGTGGTGATGGCCGTCATCTTCCTGGTGATGTTCGCGCTGCCGAAGCGGCCGGCCCAGCATGTGGAGGGGGCGGAGGACGAGACGGCCGCCCAGGACCAGGTCCAGGACCGGAAGGCGGAACTCGTCGGCTGAGTCCCGTCCAGGTCCACCACCGGTGCGACGTGGAAGTCCGAGCCCGAAGGGGCCCCGGCACCTCAGGTGCCGGGGCCCCTTCGGGTTCTCCGGGTGCTGCACGGCCTCGCCGTTGGAGGGCCGACGCGCCCGGCGAGCGCCGGCGCCGATTGCCGGCCCGGACGCCTCGCGCAGGGGCGGCGGGCGCAGTCGGCCCCGCGCCGGGCAGGGTTCGCCCCGCGCGGGAAGGGCTCAGCGCGGTCGCGCGGCGGCCCGGGTCGGACGTCGGCCTCATCGCGCCGCGCCCCGGTCGGACGTCGGCCCATCGCGCCGCGCGGGTCGGACGTCAGCCCAGGCGTGCTGCGCCCCGGTCGGACGTCAGCCCAGGCGTGCCGCGCGCCGTTCCATCGCGTCGCGCGCCGCGTCCTCCGACGCGTACACCTCGCACATGTGCCGCCGGTCCGGCGTCGCCGTGTGCTCGACCTCCCACAGGGAGATCTCCTGCCCGTCGCGCAGCAGGAACGCGTGTTCGTAGAGGGAGAAGCACAGGCCCGCCTGGCCGGCCCGGCAGGGGCGGCCGAAGGCCTGGGTGATCTGGTGCGCGAACGCCTCCCGGAGCAGGAGCGTCGTGAGGTCGGCGCCCGGCCGGTCCGGATTCTCCGCGCGCCGCAGGAGCCGGCGCGCGTGATCGGCGGAGTCGTCGGGCACGTACGTGTGACGCGGCTCGGGGATCGCCGACAACTGCACGAACACGGGCAGTTCGAAGTCCGGCGCGTCCGGCGGCAGGGGGAGTCTGGCCGTGGCGGCGCGCAGCTCCTCCTCGTCGACGTAGACCTCGTGCTGTGCTTCGCGGCCCGGCGCCGTGTTGTGCACGAGCTCCCACAGCGTGACGGCGGAGCCGTCGGCGAGCAGCCACGTGTGCCGGTACGTCTCCCGGTGCAGCCCCGCGCTGTGGTGCGCGGAGTGCAGCGAGCTGTCGTGCGCCAGCGCGCAGTCGAGTCGCCGTATCGTCTCGTCGGGCAGCTCGAACGAGTTCAGGGCGCGGCCCAGAAGTCGCGCGAGATGCTCCTCCGGAGACTCGGGCGACTCGGGTGGTTCGTACGCTGCTGTCTCGTACGGAACGCTCAAGGTTTCTCCCGGCGTTGCTGCATGTCACCTTGTGGGTGCATACCGTAGCCCCTCGGTCGGACATCATGTCCGCGAACCGAGAAAACGTACGGACGGAAAACGGGCGGGCCGCGCGGCAAGTTCCCGCGCGGCCCGACCGGGCGTCAAAAGGCCCTCGTCAGACGGCACTTCCCGCGGTCCACGCGCTCCACGACATGTTCCAGCCGTTGAGCCCGTTGTCCGGAGAGACGGTCTTGTCGGGGGAGTTCTTGACGGTCACGACGTCCCCGACGAGCGAGTTGTCGTAGAACCACTTCGCGGTCGTGTCGCCCTGCGCGCCCTGTACGTCGGCGAGGCCCACGCAGCCGTGGCTGGTGCCCTGCCGCCCGAACGGCGGATTCCCGCGGTTGTACCAGTAGTTGCCGTGGATGAACGTCCCCGAGGACGTCAGACGCATCGCGTGCGGCACGTCGGCGATGTCGTACTCGCCGCCGAATCCGACCGTGGAGCCGTTCATCCGGGTCTGGACGAACTTCTCCGAGATCACCATCTGCCCGTTGTACGTGGTGTGTTCGGGGGTGCCCGCCGAGATCGGGACGCTCTTGAGGGGCTCGCCGTCACGCACGACCGTCATGGTCTGCGTGCCGACGTCGACCGTGGAGACCTGGGAGCGGCCGACGGTGAACGTGACCGTCTTCTTCTGTACGCCGTACACGTTGTTCGCGCCCTCGACACCGTCCAGGGCGATCCTCATCGTGACCTTGGAGCCGGCCTTCCAGTACTCCTCGGGCCGGAAGTCGAGGCGCTGCGCCCCGAACCAGTGCCCCACGACCCGCTGCCCGCTGCTGGAGGTGACCGTGATGTGCGACTGCACGGCCTTCCTGTCGCCTATCGCCTTGTCGAAGGTGAACGACACCGGCATGCCGACACCGACGGTGGAGCCGTTGTCCGGCGTGTACGTGCCGATGAAGCTGTTGCTCGAAGAGACCGTGGTGAAGATCGAATTGGCCGCCGCGGTCCGACCGTCCGCGTCCTTCGCCAGGGCGGAGATCTGGTACTTCGTCCCGCGCTCCAGCTGCTCCTTCGGCTTCCAGGAGTGGCCGTTCGCGGATATCGCCCCGGGCACGGCCGTCCCGCTCCCGGACACCGTCATCTTCACGCCGGTCAGCCTGCCGTCGCTGACCTTCACCCCGGTCGCGTTGATGGACGCGCTCGTCGAACCGTCCTTCGCCGAGATGGCGATCTTCGCCGTGGACGTCCGGCCCGCGTTCTTCCCGTCCTTGCCGCTCGCGCTGTCGGCGCTCGCGTCGCCTCCGCAGGCGGTGAGGGTGAGGGCGCCGACCATCAGGGCGGCACAGGCCCCCAGTGCACGCGCTGTCCTGTCCGGCGTTGTCACGGGCTGCTCCCAGGTCTCGTCATGTGTGATCCGCTCGAGTACGTGGAGAGAGAGCGAGCAGTGACGCGACAGGTTCCCGTCGGCCCGGGCTGGACACCATCACGTGACAGGACCGGGACAATCGCCCGACTACCGGTACAGCTCCTCGTACGACGGCCACACCCCGCCCGGCCCGTCCACCGGCTCCGCGGCACGCACCGCGCGCACGATCGCCCGCGTCACCAGGTCCGCGCCCGCCGCGAGGATCTCGTTGAGCGCGAGCGGGTTATCGGCGGCGAGCGGCAGAGCACCCGTCGCCAGCGCGAACACCGTGTCCCCGTCGTTCAGCAGATGCACCGGCCGCACGGCGCGCGCGATCCCGTCGTGCGCGGTGCCCGCGAGCTTCTGTGCCTGGGCCCGCGTGAGATCGGCGTCGGTGGCGACAACGGCGAGCGTGGTGTTCAACGGCGGCGGCGCGTTCCTCGCGGCGGCCTCCGCGAGCCTGCGCCCCGCGGCCTCGCGCACCGGGGCGGACGGATGCGCCGTACGCCCTCGCGCCAGTTCCCCGTACAGCGCCCCCGTTTCCGGTTCCACCACCGACCCCGCCGCGTTGGCCACCACCAGCGCGGCCACCGTGATGCCCGACTCCAGCACGGCGCTCGCCGTCCCGACCCCGCCCTTGATCTGCCCGACCACCGCCCCGGTGCCCGCGCCCACGCCTCCCTCGCGCACCGGCGCGCGCAGCGCACTCGCGTCGGCCGCCTCGACCGCGGCCCTCCCGGTGGAAGCGTCCGGCCGGGACCGGAAGTCGCCGCCGCGTCCCAGATCGAAGACACAGGCGGCGGGCACGACGGGCACGACATGCGCCGGGTCGGGCCCCACGCGCACCCCGCGTCCCCGCTCCTCCAGCCACGCCATCACGCCCGACGCCGAGTCCAGCCCGTACGCGCTGCCGCCGGTCAGCACGACCGCCTCGACCCTCTGCACGAGGTTGCGCGGATCGAGCGCGTCCGTCTCCTTGGTGCCGGGCCCGCCACCGCGCACATCCACCGCGGCGATCGCACCTCCTTCGGGGGCGAGCACCACCGTTGTGCCCGTGAGCCAACCGTCGCCGGTCCGCGTCGCGTGCCCCACCCGCAGACCGGCGACATCCGTCAGAGCGTCAACTGTCATGGCCCCAGTGTTCCCCGGCCGCAGGCCGCGACAGCGACTTCCCCCTCAAACGCCCCCGGCCGCGTTCCCCGCCGCTTCCCGCCCGACCATCCGCGTCGTCAGCACCACCCCGACCGCCACGGCCAGTGCCGAGACGATGCCCGAGGCGAGGACCGCCCAGTCACCGAGGAAGGTGCACAGGATCACGAGCAGCGCTGTGGTCGGCAGCACCAGCTGCTGGGCGATGCCGATCTTGAAGTAGCGGGAGTGCAGCGCCCAGACGGAGAGGAAGTACAACGCGGTCGGCAGCGTCACCGCGGCGGACGCCGAGAGCGTCGAGATGTGCGCCTTGCCGACCGTCTGCTCCACCGCGACCTCCAGACCCGCGCCGATCGCGGCCGCCGACGCGAAGATCAGATAGTGGCCGTAACCCCACAGGAAGGCCTGTCCGCTGGACCGCAGATGTCCGTGGATCGGCACCACGAAGTAGATCCACCAGGCGGAGAACACGATCAGCAGCCCGCCCGCGGCGATGGGCAGCAGCTCGCCCAGCGCGTCGTGCTCGTCCACGGCCGACTTCACCGCGACGGTGGCCGCGGCGATCGTCTCGCCCAGCACGATGATCGTGAACAGTCCGTACCGCTCGGAGATGTGGTGCGGATGCCAGGACGTGGTGAAGGCCTTCTCCGCGAACACCGGGACGCACAGCTCCGCGATCGCCACGACCAGGAACACCCACGGGCGGCCCGGCTCCGGCGCGATGAGCAGACCGAGCCAGCCCACCTGGCACAGCAGCACGCCCCCCGCGTACCGCAGCGCCATGGTTCTCTCGGCGCCCTCGGAGGACCGCGCCACCCGCAGCCACTGGGCGATCATCGCGAACCGCATGATCGCGTAGCCGAGCCAGACGACCAGGAAGTCGTGGCTCCCGAACGCTTGCGACACCCCGGCCGCGAGCACCAGGACGCCGGCGATCTGCACCAGGGTGACGACCCGGTAGAGCACGTCGTCGTTGTCGTACGCCGACGCGAACCAGCTGAAGTTCATCCACGCCCACCAGATGGCGAAGAAGATCATCGCGTAGTCGAGGATGCCCTCACCCGCGTGCCCCTCCGCCACGGCGTGCACCAGCTGGGCGCCCGCCTGAGCGATGGCCACCACGAAACACAGGTCGAAGAGGAGCTCCAGCGGCGACGCGACCCGGTGTGCCTCGTCGCGGCCGCGTGCGGTCATTCTGCGCAGCGGTCGACGGCCCGCGGGCCGTGGTGTCGCGGCGGACTCCGGAGTGGATCTGGACGTCATACGGCCAAGCACAGCAGAAAAGTCCCGGAAATTCTTGTGAATGCGTTCACAAGCGTGCTCGGTGCCGGAATCTCGGCCGGATGCCAGGTCAGACGTGTCACGGGGATCCGGATCGGCCGGGCCGGAGGGCCTCCTGCCCTTGATCGGGGACCCGTGCCCCTCGCCGGATCGTGGTGGCCGCCCGACCGCCACGGCGCCGAGACGCCCGGCCGGGCCGGGGTGGGCCGCCACCCCCGCGGCGTACTCTTGGGGCATGAGTCCCGCCCCCGCCCCCGAACCGCGTGATCCGAAGTCGGCACTGGTCTTCGACGATCCGTTGAGCCGGCAGTCCTCGGACGATACGGACCGTGGGTGGGGCGAGCGGGCCGACAGCACGGGCGACAGTGCGGCCGACCTGAAGCGCTTCCTCGACGAGAAGCCGCCCCACCACCTCTGAGCCCGGCCCCTGATCTCCCTGCCCCCGCGCTCCGGGCCTCCGCGCCCTGCCGGCTTCCGGGCGCGGGTCCAGGGATGTGTCAGTGCTCGCGGGGTCCCGGACCGCGCTGCGCGACTATCGCGTCGCGGATCTCCTTCAGCACCTCCAGCTCCGACACCTCGATGATCTCCTGCGTGTTCTCCTTCGCCTTCTGGCGGGCCGCCTGCCGGGCCAGGAACTTGGCCATCGGCAGAACCATCAGGAAGTACACGACGGCCGCGGTGATCACGAAGCTGAGCGTGGCGCCCAGCACGGAGCCCCACATGAGGCGGATGCCCGTGGCGGTCTCCCCGGTACCCGTGCACGGGCTCTTCAGGCAGGAACTGTAGCTGTCGAGGTTCTTCGTCCCGACAGCACCGACCAGCGGGTTGATGATGCCCTTCACCACGGAGTTGACGATGTTGGTGAAGGCCGCGCCGATGACCACGGCGACGGCCAGGTCGATGACGTTGCCGCGCATCAGGAAGGCCTTGAAGCCCTCCCAGACGCCGGGCTGCTTCTTGTCGCTCACCAGGAGGCCCCTCTGCACAGGTTGTGGAACAAACAGCTCCGCAACCTACGGCAGGGTCCGCCGGGCCTGTCCAATTGGGTAGCTCGAACGAGAGACTTGACACGGTTTCGTCACTCATCGCAGCGTCACCGCCAGCCGTGACGTGGCGCCGGCGCCGGCCAGCCGAGCGGCCGTCGCGCGGGGGACGGAGAGGACGACCAGCGCCCCGGTGCCGGTGGCGCCCACGTCCGGAATCCCGGTGACCCGCGCCCAGGCCGCGACCACCCGCGCCTCGCCGCCGCTGTCCGCCGCGACCACGTCGACCCGGTCGCCGGGCCGCAGCAGGCCCACCGTGGCGCCGTCGGCGATCCGGACCGGCGCCGTCACCGTCTCGACCGCCCGCTGCCCGCGTACGGGCGCGGAAGCGGTGGCGGAGGTGGACCCGGCAGGGGGCGCGGACACCGGATGTCCGCGCGCGCTTCCGGCCTCACCCGGGCCGGCCGCCACGAGCGCGGCCGCCGTCATCGCCAGACCGGCGGCGACCGCCCGCCTCCTGTGCCGCGCGAGGCGCCGCAGCCGATACCGTCCGCCGCGCACACGGACGGGAGCGAAGTGCGGCACCTCGCAGGTCGGAGGCGCATCCGCGCCGGGCGGGCGGACGAGGGGAGAGAGCTGTGCCATGGGGACCACCACCTGCGACGAGGGATCGGCTTGCGATCCCACGATGAGGCGTCGCGGCGAAGCCCGCCGAGGCCCGTGGATCACCGACGGTTTGTGGACAACTCCCTCACCCGAACGGGAGGTTCCGCCCGCGTTCCGGCCCGGGGAACTCCGGCGTCACGGCAGGTCGAAACCCGGGTCCATCCCGCCCAGCGCCGTCGTGCACAGGCAGTCCCGCGTTCCGTTCGCCGGCAGCCCCGCGACCGTGTCGAAGAGCACGCCCCGCAACCGGTCCACATTCGCCGCGAACACCTTCAGCACGTCGTCGTGCGAGACGCCCTCGCCGGTCCCGGCGCCCGCGTCGAGATCGGTGACCAGCGTCAACGACGTGTAGCAGAGCTCCAGTTCACGGGCGAGCGCGGCCTCGGGGTGCCCGGTCATGCCGACCACCGACCAGCCCTGTGCCCGGTGCCAGAGCGATTCGGCCCGGGTGGAGAACCGCGGACCCTCTATGACCACGAGCGTGCCGCCGTCCACGGGCTCCCAGGCCCGTCCGCGAGCCGCCTCCAGGGCCGCCCTGCGCCCGACGGGGCAGTACGGGTCGGCCAGCGACACGTGCACCACGTTCGGCACCGTGCCGTCGGGCAGCGGCAGCCCGTCGAAGTAGGACTGGGGCCGCGACTTCGTACGGTCCACGAACTGGTCCGGCACGAGCAGCGTTCCGGGCCCGTACTCCGGACGAAGACCGCCGACGGCGCAGGGGCCGAGGATCTGCCGGGCGCCGACGGAGCGCAGCGCCCACAGGTTGGCGCGGTAGTTGATGCGGTGCGGCGGCAGATGGTGGCCGCGGCCGTGGCGGGGGAGGAAGGCGACCCGTCGGCCGGCGATCTCGCCGAGGAACAGCGAGTCGCTGGGCGGTCCGTAAGGGGTGTCCACCTGTAGCTCGGTCACGTCGTCGAGGAAGGAGTAGAAGCCCGAGCCGCCGATGACACCGATCTCGGCCAGGACCGTCGACTGCTCCCCGGCCGGGGTCTGGGAGTTCTCCGTGTTCGCCATGGACGGCACCCTAGCCGGGACGGGAGAACGCCGAAGACCCCGTCGTCCTACGACGACGGGGTCCCGTGCGAACGAGCCTGGTGAGGCCTCGCGGCGCCGGGGCGGGAGCCTCGGCGGACCGGGGAGGCCTTAAGCGGCGGAGCTGCCGGCCGAGCCGGTGCCCGACGACTTCGAGTCCGAGGACGACGACGCGGACGTCGACGACGAGGACTTCGAGTCCGACGAGGACGTGGCCGTGGACGGCTTCGACGCCGGCGAGCTGCTCGACGAGGAGCCGCGGCTGTCGTTGCGGTAGAAGCCGGAGCCCTTGAAGACAATGCCGACGGCCGAGAACACCTTCTTCAGGCGGCCGTTGCAGTTGGGGCACTCGGTCAGGGCGTCATCGGTGAACTTCTGCACCGCCTCGAGGCCCTCGCCGCACTCGGTGCACTGGTACTGGTAGGTCGGCACTTGTCTTCCTCCTGGCACTCTCACTCAATGAGTGCTAACGACGGTCCATACTGACGTATTCCGCGAGATCAGTCCACTGTCACCGGCACTCGGTGACCGACGCCACGTGCGACCGTCCTGCTCGGGGCCTGTGTGGTGAGGCGTGAACGCAGTGCCACCAGGGTCGCCAGGGCCAGTGCCGTACCGGCCATCGGCACCAGGAAACCGGCGCCGTCCCAGAGCCGGTCCTCCAGCTGTCCGGCGACGGTGACGGCCGCCGCCTGGCCGAGCGCGACGGCGCCGGTGAGCCAGGTGAAGGCCTCGGTGCGGGCGCCCTGCGGAACCAGGCTCTCGACCAGGGTGTAGCCGGTGATCAGGGTCGGGGCGATGCACATGCCGACGACGAGACCGAGGCCGGCGAGCACGATCCCCGAGTCGGCGGCCCACAGCCCGGAGGCGGCCAGCGCGAGGGCGGCGTACCCGAGGACGAGCCGTCGCTGCGGGGCCGCCTTCCAGGCGATGGCACCGCAGACGATGCCGGAGAGCATGTTGCCCGCGGCGAAGACGCCGTACAGGACACCGTTCAGGCCGGGCTCGCCGATCGACTCGCTGTACGCGGCCAGGGAGACCTGCATGCCGCCGAAGACGGCGCCGATGCCCAGGAAGGTCACGATCAGGACGCGCACCCCGGGGATGCGCAGAGCGGAACCGTGTTCCACGCGCGCGTGACGGTCGACGGCGACCGAGGGCTGCGTGCTCTTCTGTGCGGCGAACAGCAGACCGCCGACCAGGGTCAGCGAGGCCTCGGTCAGCAGGCCCGCGGCGGGGTCGACGGCCGTGCACAGCGCGGTGGCGAGCAGCGGGCCGAACACGAAGGTCAGCTCGTCCGTGACGGACTCGAAGGCCGCCGCGGTCGTCATCAGGGGCGAGCCCTGGAGCTTCACGCCCCAGCGGGCACGCACCATGGGGCCGATCTGCGGCACCGAGGCGCCGGTCGGCACGGCGGCGACGAAAAGCGCCCACAAGGGGGCACCCGACAGCGCGAGCGCGGTCAAGGAGAAGCCGGACACGGCGTGCACGAGGACGCCGGGCAGCAGGACGGCCCGCTGTCCGTGCCGGTCGGCCAGCCGTCCGGTGAAGGGTGCGAACAGCGCCATGGAGACACCGGTGGCGGCGGCGACCGCGCCGGCCGCGCCGTAAGAGCCGGTGGTGTGCTGCACGAGCAGCACGATGGAGATCGTCAGCATGGCGAACGGCTGACGTGCGGCGAAGCCGGGGAGCAGGAACGTCCAGGCGCCGCGGGTGCGCAGCAGCTGTCCGTATCCAGGACGGGAGGTGACCGTGGATGCCACGGCCCGTGCCTTTCTGCCGCCTGGTAGCGCGCCCGTGCGGGGGGCGCCGAGAGCTGTCCTCTTGCGCGGATCTGCGGTAGATACCGGCGTCTCCTGCGGGAGGACGTCACGGCCGCCATACGGTCGCGCCAGCTCTGCGTCAGGCAGAGTTGGTTCGATCAAGGTGTGCCTTCATCGTACAGGGACGATCGAGGCCACGCCTGTGAAACCGAGCACCACGGGAGCGCCGGCCTGTGAATTGCCCGCCGCGCCTCAATGTCCCGTTTGGTGTCTCGTTCGGTGGTGTTCCGTTCCGCCGTCCTCGGTGCCCAGCCAGCCGGCGAGCTTGCCGCCCTGGCCCACCGCGCGCAGCCGCTTCTCGGCCGCGTCCCGGACCGGGTCGGTGGCCACCACCAGCAGCTCGTCGCCGAGCCGCAGCACCGTCGTGGGCGCCGGCACGAAGGACTCCGCGTCGCGGACGACGAGGGTGACCGCCGCGCCCGGGGGCAGCCGCAGCTCGCCCACCTCGACGCCGTGCATCCGCGACCCCTTGGGGATCGCGACGGACAGCAGATGGCCGCGCAGTCGCTCCAGGGGCGCCGATTCGATGCCCAGGTCGGCGGCCCCGGGGGACGCCCCGAGGCGGAGTTTGCGGGCCAGCCAGGGCAGCGTCGGGCCCTGGATGAGGGTGTAGACGACGACCAGGACGAAGACGATGTTGAAGATCCGCCGGCTCTCCGCGATGCCGCTCACCATCGGGATCGTCGCGAGGATGATGGGGACGGCGCCGCGCAGCCCCGCCCAGGACAGCAGCGCCTGCTCCTGCCACGGGATGCGGAACGGCAGCAGGCTGACGACCACGCTGAGCGGTCGCGCCATCATGGTCAGCACCAGGCCTATGACGAGTGCGGGCCAGATGTCGTCGGCCATCTCGTGCGGCGTGACCAGCAGGCCGAGCAGCACGAACATGCCGATCTGGGCGATCCAGCCGAGCCCCTCGGCGAAGCCGCGCGTGGCGGGCCAGTGCGGCAGCTTCGCGTTGCCGAGCAGCATGGAGGCGAGGTAGACGGCGAGGAAGCCGCTGCCGTGGGCGAGCGCGCCGGCGGCGTAGGCCACGACCGCGATCGCCATCACGGCGATCGGGTAGAGGCCGGAGGCCGGCAGTGCCACGTGCCGCAGCCCGAACGCGCCCAGCCAGCCGACCGCGATACCGATGGCGGCACCGATGGCCAGTTCCAGCGTTATCTCGCCGAGCAGCGCGTACCAGTGCTCCACCGGCCCCGCGGTGGAGAACGCGACGACGAGGATGACCACGGGGGCGTCGTTGAAACCGGACTCGGCTTCCAGGATGCCCGTCACGCGCGCGGGGAGGGGGATCTTGCGCAGGACCGAGAAGACCGCCGCGGCGTCCGTCGAGGACACCACCGCTCCGATGATGAGAGCCTGCCGCCACTCGAGGCCGATCAGGTAGTGCGCGGCCGAGGCCGTGACGCCCACGCTCACCGCGACGCCCACCAGTGCCAGCGAGGAGGCCGCCGGCAGGGCCGGCTTGATCTCCTTCCACTTCGTGCCGAGACCGCCCTCGGCCAGGATCACGACCAGGGCCGCGTACCCGATGACCTGGGTCAGCTCGGCGTTGTTGAAGTGGACGTTGCCGACTCCGTCCTGGCCCATCGCGACGCCGATCCCCAGGTACACGAGCAGCGTGGGGAGCCCGCTGCGTGAGGAGATCCGGACCGCTGCCACCGCGATGAGCAGGACGAGCGAGCACACGAGCAGGAGCTGGTTGAGGTGGTGGACAGTCAGGGGCTGTTCCTTTCTCGCCGATCCGGTTCCGCCGGGGGGCGGCAGCCGGCTCTGATGCACCGGAAACCGGGCACTTCACTGCAAGTACTTCGTTACCTTACCTAACTCTTGACGCTTTCTTGACGTTCCCGAAGGCAAGATCGAACAGTCGTGCTTCCCGGTTTCCTACTCCGCGTCAAGGCGCGGTTGGCCCTGCGCCTATGGTTGCCCCAGCACTCCAGGACCGCCTGCCGCTCGCGTTAGGACAGCAAGGACAGCGATGCCCCCCAACACCACCGCCTCTTCCGGCCAACAGCCCGGCAAGTCCGGCAGGAAGAAGGGGCGCAAAGCCCGACTGTTCTTGATTGTCCTGGTTCTCGCCATCATCGGAGGCATCGCCTTCGGCGCGTACTGGAGCATCAGCACTGTGCGCGCCTCCTTCCCGCAGACCAAGGGCTCCATCCAGCTCGACGGACTGTCCGGGCCCGTGGACGTGAAGCGCGACGGCAACGGGATCCCGCAGATCTACGCCTCGTCCGACGAGGACCTGTTCATGGCCCAGGGCTTCGTCCAGGCGCAGGACCGGTTCTACGAGATGGACGTGCGCCGTCACATGACCTCGGGCCGGCTGTCCGAGATGTTCGGCCAGGGCCAGGTCAAGAACGACGAGTTCCTGCGCACGCTGGGCTGGGACCGGATCGCGGAGAAGGAGTACGACACCAAGCTGTCGGCCTCCACGAAGAAGTACCTCCAGGCGTACGCCAAGGGAGTCAACGCCTACCTGAACGGCAAGGACGGCGAGGACATCTCCCTGGAGTACGCGGCTCTGGGCTTCACCAACGACTACAAGCCCACGGAGTGGACCCCGGTCGACTCGGTGGCCTGGCTCAAGGCGATGGCCTGGGACCTGCGCGGCAACATGCAGGAGGAGATCGACCGCTCGCTGATGACGAGCAGGCTCGGCCCGAAGCAGATCTCCGACCTGTACCCGGAGTACCCGTACAGCCGGAACAAGACGATCGTCCGGACGGGCTCGTACGACAGTGTCACCGGGACGTACACGCAGGCGGACGCCACCACGGCGGGCGCGGCGGGTGCGGCGGGCACGGGCCTCACGGGCGACACCGATGCGCCCGCCGGGTTCCAGAGCCAGCTCTCGGGGCTCTACGACGTCCTCGACGACCTGCCCACCGCGGTCGGCGTGAACGGCAACGGCATCGGCTCGAACTCCTGGGTCGTCGCCGGAAGCCACACCATCACCGGCAAACCGCTGCTGGCCAACGACCCGCACCTGTCGGCGTCCCTGCCCTCGGTCTGGTACCAGATGGGCCTGCACTGCACCAGCGTCTCCGCCAAGTGCCAGTACGACGTCTCCGGCTACACCTTCGCGGGCATGCCCGGTGTGGTCATTGGCCACAACCAGGACATCGCCTGGGGCATGACCAACTCCGGGGTCGACGTCACCGACCTCTACCTGGAGAAGATCACCGGCCAGGGCTACGAGTACGACGGCAAGGTGCTCCCCTTCGCGATCCGCAAGGAAACGATCAAGGTCGCGGGCGGCACCGCCAAGACCATCGTCGTCCGGGAGACCGAGGACGGGATGCCGCTCCTCTCCGACCGTGACGACGAACTGGTCAAGGTCGGAAAGAAGGCCACCGTCGGCGCCGGGGCGCCCGACCGCGGCGACGGCTACGCGATAGCGCTGCGCTGGACCGCGCTGGACCCGGGCAAGTCCATGGACGCCGTCTTCGAGATGGACAAGGCGTCGAACTGGACAGAGTTCCGCAAGGCGGCCGCGTCCTTCGAGGTGCCGTCCCAGAACCTGGTCTACGCCGACGGAGCCGGCGCCGACGGCAACATCGGCTACCAGCTGCCCGGCAAGATCCCCACGCGCGCCAAGGGCAACGACGGCTCGCTCCCCTCGCCCGGCTGGGACTCCAAGTACCGCTGGACGGGATACATCAAGCAGTCCGCCCTGCCCTACGAGTACAACCCCAAGCGCGGGTACATCGTGACCGCCAACCAGGCGGTCGTGGACCCGGACAAGTACCCCTACACCCTCACCACGGACTGGGGTTACGGCACCCGCAGCCAGCGCATCAACGACCTGATCGAGTCGAAGATCAACGGCGTCGGCAAGATCTCGACCGACGACATGCGGCAGATGCAGCTCGACAACAGCAGCGAGATTGCCAAGCTGATCGTGCCCAAGCTGCTCAAGATCGACGTGCCCGACAAGGACGTCCGCGAGGCGCAGAGGCTGCTGGAGGGCTGGGACTACACCCAGGACGCCGACTCCGCGGCCGCCGCCTACTTCAACGCCACCTGGCGCAACATCCTCAAGCTCGCCTTCGGCAACAAGCTGCCCAAGGAGCTGCGGGTCAAGGGCCAGTGCCTGTGGGTCGACCGGATCGACACCACCGGTCCCGCGGACGAGGACCAGTCGGTACGCGAGTGCGGCCAGCGCGACGCGGACCAGGCGCAGCCGGACGGCGGCGACCGCTGGTTCGAGGTCGTCCGCAAGATCATCGACGACGAGCGCAACTACTGGTGGAAGTCGCCCAAGACGCGCAAGACGCCCACCGACAATCCGATCGACACCCGGGACGAGCTGTTCGGCCAGGCCATGACGGACGCCCGCTGGGAGCTGACCGCCAAGCTCGGCAAGGACATCGACACCTGGAGCTGGGGCCGGCTGCACCGCCTGTTCCTGAAGAACCAGACCCTCGGTACCGAAGGCCCCCGCTTCATCCAGTACATGCTCAACCGCGGCCCCTGGAAGCTCAGCGGCGGCGAGGCGACGGTCAACGCGACCGGCTGGAACGCGGCGGGCGGCTACGGAGTGGTCTGGGTGCCGTCGATGCGGATGGTCGTCAACCTCGGGGACCTCGACAAGTCCAAGTGGATCAACCTCTCGGGTGCCTCCGGGCACGCCTACAGCGCTCACTACACCGACCAGACGGACCTGTGGGCCAAGGGTGAACTCCTGCCCTGGGCCTTCTCGGACAAGGCCGTCGACAACAGGACGAGCGACACTCTGGTCCTGAAACCGTGACGCTCCGACGGGCGTCGAGGTCCTGACGCCCTGAAGCCGGTGCCTGACGGAAGTGGCCCTCCACGCGTGCGTGGAGGGCCACTTCGCGTCCGCCGTCCTCAGCGGAAGCGGCGCACCCCGGAGGGGGTCACCGCCGCGTGGACGGGCCGGTCGTGCGCCTCCGCCGGTACCCGCTCGACGACTTCGGTGTCGTACAGGAGCACCACCAGCGCGGGGTGGGCGCCCGAGCGCTCCAGACGGGCCAGTACGCGGTCGTACGAGCCTCCGCCGCGCCCCAGCCGCATGCCGCGCGCGTCGACGGCGAGACCGGGCAGCAGAACGGCGTCCGCGTCCTGGACGGCCTCCGGCCCCGACCGTTCGCCCGCGGGCTCCAGGAGGGCCATTTTCCCGCCGTGCCGGACGCGTTCGAGGGAGTCCGCTCCCGAATAGGTCCCCCAGTCCAGGTCGTTGTCCGCCATCAGGACCGGCAGGAGCACGCGCACCCCGCGCGCGCGGAGCGCGTCCAGGAGCGCGAGGGTGCCCGGCTCGCTCCCCACGGAGACGTACGCCGCCACCGTTCCCGCGTGCGCCAGTTCGGGCAGTTCCAGGGCGCGGGCGGCGAGAGAGGCGGCGGTTTCCCGCACGTCATCGGCCGTCAACCCGTTTCTCACCGACAGGAATCCTCGCCGCAACATTCGCTTGTCAGGCTCTGGTTGACGTCCGGCGTGGCTCACAGGTGACTCCATGGTTTTTCTAATGGGCTCATATGAGAGCGAATTAACCGGAGCCACAGATTCAGCACATAGCCACCGGTTATGGTTGCGGGCATGACTGAGTCACACCCCAGGATCACTAAGGCTGTCATTCCCGCGGCAGGCCTCGGCACCCGGTTCCTGCCGGCCACCAAGGCCACTCCCAAGGAGATGCTGCCGGTCGTCGACAAGCCGGCGATCCAGTACGTGGTCGAAGAGGCCGTGTCGGCGGGTCTTGACGACGTCCTGATGATCACGGGGCGCAACAAGCGCCCCCTCGAAGACCACTTCGACCGCAACTACGAGCTCGAGTCGGCGCTCCAGAAGAAGGGCGACGCCGACCGGCTCGCCAAGGTCCAGGAGTCCAGCGACCTCGCGACCATGCACTACGTGCGCCAGGGCGACCCCAAGGGCCTCGGGCACGCCGTCCTGTGCGCGGCCCCGCACGTCGGTCGCGAACCCTTCGCCGTCCTGCTCGGTGACGACCTGATCGACCCCCGCGACCCCCTGCTGGCCCGCATGGTCGAGGTCCAGGAGCGGCACGGCGGCAGCGTCATCGCCCTCATGGAGGTCGCGCCCGAGCAGATCCACCTCTACGGATGTGCCGCCGTCGAACCCACCGGCGAGGGCGACCTCGTGAAGGTGACCGGTCTGGTCGAGAAGCCCGACGCGGCCGACGCCCCCAGCAACTACGCGGTCATCGGACGCTACGTCCTCGACCCGCACATCTTCGACATACTGCGCAAGACCGAGCCGGGCCGTGGCGGAGAGATCCAGCTCACCGACGCGCTCCAGCAGCTCGCCTCGGACGAGAAGGTCGGCGGCCCGGTGCATGGCGTCGTCTTCAAGGGCCGCCGCTATGACACCGGGGACCGTGGCGACTACCTGCGTGCCATTGTCAGACTCGCATGCGAACGTGAAGACCTGGGCCCGGACTTCCGGACCTGGCTTCGCAGTTACGTAGCCGAGGAGATGTAGGGACTTTGAGCAGCGCCGCGACCCGCACCGCCGGCCAGGATCACCTCTGGTCGGTGGACGACCACCTGGAGGACATCCTCACCACCGTCCGCCCCCTCGAACCCATCGAGCTGCAACTCCTCGACGCCCAGGGCTGTGTCCTGGTCGAGGACGTCACGGTGCCGGTCTCCCTGCCGCCGTTCGACAACAGCTCGATGGACGGGTACGCGGTCCGGGTCGCGGATGTGGCGGGCGCGAGCGAGGAGTATCCGGCGGTCCTGACGGTCGTCGGTGATGTCGCGGCCGGCCAGGCCGAGCAGCCCTACGTGGGCCCCGGCCAGGCCGCCCGCATCATGACCGGCGCCCCGCTGCCGCCCGGCGCCGAAGCCGTCGTCCCCGTCGAATGGACGGACGGAGGCCTCGGTGAGGGCCCGGTCTCCGGGATGCGCGCGCACAGCGCGTCGCCCGAGGGGTCCTTCGGGCAGGTGCACGTCCACCGCCCGGCCGAGGCACGCGCGCACGTCCGCGCCACGGGCAGCGATGTGAAGGCGGGCGACCGCGCCCTCGAAGCGGGCACCGTCCTCGGCCCGCCGCAGATCGGCCTGCTCGCCGCGATCGGCCGCGGCACCGTGCGGGTGCGCCCGCGCCCGCGCGTGGTCGTCCTCTCCACCGGCAGCGAACTCGTCCAGCCCGACGAGCAGTTGGGCACCGGCCAGATCTACGACTCCAACAGTTTCGCCCTGTGCGCGGCCGCCCGCGACGCGGGAGCCATCGCCTACCGGGTGGGCGCGGTCGCGGACGACGCCGAGACGCTGCGCTCGACCATCGAGGACCAGCTCGTCCGCGCGGACCTGCTGGTCACGACCGGTGGAGTGAGCGTCGGCGCCTACGACGTCGTCAAGGAGGCGCTGTCGTCGGTCGCCGACGAGGACGAGGCGGGCAGCGGCATCGACTTCCGCAAGCTCGCCATGCAGCCCGGCAAGCCCCAGGGCTTCGGCTCCATCGGCCCCGACCACACGCCGCTGCTCGCGCTCCCCGGCAACCCCGTCTCGTCGTACGTCTCCTTCGAGCTCTTCGTCCGCCCCGCGATCCGCACCCTGATGGGGCTGAAGGACGTTCACCGGCCGACGACCAGGGCCACGCTCTCCACGGACAAGGCACTGACCTCGCCCGAGGGCCGTCGGCAGTTCCTGCGGGGGACGTACGCGGACGGTGCCGTGACGCCTGTCGGCGGCGCCGGATCCCACCTGGTCGCGGCCCTCGCGCACGCCGACGCGCTGATCGTCGTCCCCGAGGACGCCACCTCGGTCGAGCCCGGCGCCGAGGTCGAGGTCGTACTGCTCGGCTGAGCGGCCGGGCGGGCGGGGCGCCCGCCGCCGCGGCCCGGGGCGCGGGAGGGGCGCACAGCTCCTCGCGGGGGGCGTAGCGGTGGACGGACGGGCGGTAACGTGTCGCGCACACCAGGCCCACGCGCCGCACCGCGACGGGCCCTGACCGGGAGCGCCCACGCACATGACTGTTCCGTCCCGGGGGGAGACCTCCGGACCCTCTGTGCAGGACCGACTGACCCACATCGACGAGGCGGGTGCCGCCCGTATGGTCGACGTGTCCGGGAAGGACGTGACCGCCCGCACCGCGCGCGCGAGCGGCCGTGTCCTGGTCTCGCCGCGCGTCGTCGAGCTGCTGCGCGGCGAGGGAGTTCCCAAGGGTGACGCCCTCGCCACCGCGCGCATCGCGGGGATCATGGGAGCCAAGCGCACACCGGATCTGATCCCGCTGTGCCACCCGTTGTCGGTGTCGGGTGTCAAGATTGATCTGTCGGTCGCGGACGACGCCGTCGAGATCCTCGCCACCGTGAAGACGACCGACCGCACGGGCGTCGAGATGGAAGCCCTCACCGCGGTCAGCGTGGCGGCCCTCACCGTGATCGACATGGTCAAGGCCGTCGACAAGGGGGCGGTCATCACGGACGTACGGGTGGAAGAGAAGACGGGCGGAAAGTCGGGCGACTGGAGCCGGGCATGAGCGCAGACACCTTCATCGGCGGGGCCCTCACGGCGCCCTACAGCGCCCTGGTGGTCACCGCCTCCAACCGTGCCGCGGCCGGCGTCTACGAGGACAAGGGCGGTCCGCTGATCGCCAAGGGTCTCGCGACGTTCGGCTTCGCGGTCGACGGGCCCCTCGTCGTCCCGGACGGAGACCCCGTGGAGTCGGCGCTGCGCACCGGTGTCGAGGCGGGCTACGACGTCATCGTGACCACCGGCGGCACGGGGATCTCGCCCACCGACCGCACCCCCGAAGCGACCCTGCGGGTACTCGACCACGAGGTCCCGGGCATTCCGGAGGCCATCAGGGCGTTCGGAAGGGACAAGGTGCCCACGGCGGCGCTCTCGCGGGGGCTCGCCGGAGTCGCCGGAGGGACGCTGATCGTGAACCTGCCGGGCTCCACCGGCGGGGTGAAGGACGGCCTGGCCGTTCTGGAACCCCTCCTGATCCACGCCGTCGACCAGATCCGCGGCGGCGACCACCTCAGACCCGTCGGCAGTGGGGGTGCGAGCTGAACAGCCCATCCTGGCCGGTCGAGCTGGTGGACGGCGATGTCGTCCTCCGGCCGATAAGGCTGCGCGACCAGCGGGCCTGGCGTGAGGTGAACCGGCGCAACCGCGACTGGCTGCGCCCGTGGGAGGCGACCATCCCGCCCCCCACGCCGAGCGGCCCGATCGCGCACCGGCCGACGTACCGGCAGATGGTCCGGCACCTGCGTGCCGAGGCCAACGCGGGCCGGATGCTGCCCTTCGTGATCGAGTACCAGGGGCGGCTGGTCGGCCAGTTGACCGTGGCCGGGATCACCTGGGGATCGATGTGCTCCGGGCACGTCGGCTACTGGGTGGACCAGTCGGTGGCGGGCCGCGGAGTGATGCCGACGGCCGTGGCGCTGGTGAGCGACCACTGCTTCCGTACCGTCGGACTGCACCGCATCGAAGTCTGTATTCGCCCTGAGAACGGGCCCAGCCGCAGGGTCGTGGAGAAACTCGGATTCCGCGAGGAAGGGCTTCGCCCGCGCTATCTCCACATCGACGGTGCCTGGCGGGACCATCTCGTCTTCGCGCTCACCGCGGAGGAAGTGCCCGAAGGGCTGCTCGAGCGCTGGCGCCGGGCGCGCGCGGCACAGACCCGTTCGGAGCAGGTGGGATCGGAGCAGGCCGGCCCGCAGAACCCGAGCAAGCCGGGGAACGCCGGAAAATGAAATAGGTGTTCGAAAATGATCGGCAGGCGATCGCCTGGGGGCATTAAATTCGCGCTCCGGGCGGCCTGCTGATCGCATCGGTCACAAAAAAAGCTCGAAATATCAGCCGGATCGTGCGACACACCGGCGCAATTGGCAGATGGCCTCACGCAAACCCCTCTACCGTGTGAGGCGTGAGCAGCAGCGGCCTCATCTACGCAGTCATCGTCGGGGCCTGGGCCGCCTACTTGGTGCCGATGTGGCTCCGTAGGCAGGACGAGCTGAACGAAGCCCGTCCGACGGAACGCTTCAGCACCGCCATCCGGCTGCTTTCCGGACGGGCGGGCATGGAGCGTCGATACGCCAAGGACCTGCGCGCGCGCTCCGCCGAGGAGGGGGAGCCCAGCGCCGACCCGGACGGCGTCACCGATTCGGTGGACGTCCGGGCCTTCGCCGTGCCTCCGACCCGGCCCCAGGCGACCGCCCAGCGCCGTCCGGTCGTCCAGGAGCGGGTGCAGGTGCCGGAACCGGCCCAGGCGGAGCAGAAACCGGGCGCGCGGGCGGCCGGCCGGGAGAGCGGCACGTACGAGACCTCGGGCGCCGCCCGGTCCGTACCGCAGCAGCCGGGACCGTCCGCGCCGAGACCCTCGGTCAAGCCCGCGTCCCAGCAGGCCGCGCCGTCCACGGCGGGGCGCACCCCGGGCGCACGCCGGGCACCCTCGGCGGAGGCTGCAGCGCGTGCCCGGCGTACGAAGGTCCTCGCGCGCCGTCGGCGTACGACGGTCCTGCTCTTCCTCGCCTTCACCCTCGGCGCGATCGTGGCGGCGGTCGGCGGCCTCGCGTTCCTCTGGGCGCCGGGCGCACCGGCCGTGATGCTGAGCTCGTACATCGTGTACCTGCGCGCCCAGGAGCGACGGCGCTTCACCTACACCATGGACCGGCGCCGGGCCGAGGTCGCGGCGCAGCGGCTTCGGGAGCGGCAGCCCCGCCGGCGGGCGGCCGTCGACCCCGGGGCGGACGAAGCGGAGGAGGGCCCAGCGCCCGACACCGATACCGGCCTCTCGGCGCTCGCGGCCGACCGCCGTGCCCTGGTCGAGCAGACCGACCACGCCGAGTGGGTCGACCAGCAGCGCGAGCGTCAGCGCGGCCCCGGCCAGGGGGACAGCTGGGACCCGGTGCCGGTTCCGCTGCCGACCTATGTGACCGCGCCGGTCGCGCCCCGGGCGACGTCCAGCGTCGACCTGGGGGCGCCGGACGCGTGGAGCTCCGCGCGGTCCAGCGCGGTCGAGCCGAGCGCGCACGAGGCGGAGCCGGTGGCCGATGACCCCTCCGACGCCTGTGACGGCGAGGAGGCCGGGGACGACAGCCGCAGCGACGCGCGGCGGGCCGCGTCCGCGCGACGCGCTCGCGAGCGGGGCCGGACGCCGCTGTTCGACCAGTACGACGACGGGGACCGGCCGCGCGCGGCCAACGAGTGACGGGTGCGGCGACGGGTGCTCGCGAGGGGCTGGCTGACCAGCCCGGAACGGATTTCCAAGCACCTCGATCGGGATGCTAGAGTTTCACTCGTTGCAAGGGCCTGTGGCGCAGTCTGGTAGCGCACCTCGTTCGCATCGAGGGGGTCTGGGGTTCAAATCCCCACAGGTCCACCGCAGCCAAGAGGCCCGTTCCCAGCAGTGGGAGCGGGCCTCTTGCCATGTCCTGGAAGCCGGCGGTGGCAACTCCCGCCGGTGGCCCCGGGGCTGGCGGTCCCTCCGGCCGGTGTCCGACGGAGAGAGCCCGGCGAATCCCGGACGGGGCCGTCACGGTCACCGTCGCGCGGCCGGATGGGCACCGCCCCGATGGCTAGAGGGCTTTGGCGTAGCAGAGGCTCAGTTCGTGGAAGCGGTAGTAGCCGAATTTGACGCACGGCTCGTAGCCGCTCGACGTGTAGAGGGCGACCGCCTCGGGCTGCTTCGTGCCGGTCTCCAGGACCATGCGGACGCGGCCGGCCGCGCGGGCGTCGTCCTCCAGCGCGGCCAGGATGCGCCGGGCCAGGCCGAGGCCGCGGGCCTCGGGGACCACGTACATGCGCTTGAGCTCCGCGTCGCCGTCCGTGTAGCCCTCGTCGTTCTCGTCCTGGGTGCGCCAGCCCCCTGTGGCCACCGGGCGGTCCCGCTCGTCGTACGCGATCAGGTACAGGCCGAGCGGCGGGGCGAACATCCTCGCGTCCAGGTGCGTGGCGTCGCCGTCGTCCTCGTAGCGCTCGGCGTATTCGGCCTGAACCTGGTCGTTGAGCTTCACGGCGTCGGGGTGGTCGAAGGGGACCGGGCGGATATGCATGCGAACTACCGTACATCTATGCGTCGGGTGGGATCGTCCCGCTCGGATGATCGAGTTCGGGTCGGCGGTACCGATTAAGTATCGTGCCCCGAGTGCTGACTGTGACCTCTGTGAATGTGAACGGGCTCCGGGCCGCCGCGAAGAAGGGCTTCGTGGAGTGGCTCGCGGAGACCTCCGCGGACGTGCTGTGCCTCCAGGAGGTGCGGGCCGAGCCCGCGCAGCTCTCCGAGGAGGTGCGCGCCCCCGAGGGGTGGCACGTCGTGCACGCCCCCGCCGCCGCCAAGGGGCGCGCGGGTGTGTCCCTTTACACACGCCGCGAGCCCGACCGCGTCCGGATCGGCTTCGGGTCCGAGGAGTTCGACTCCAGCGGACGGTACGTCGAGGCGGACCTGCCCGGTGTCACCGTCGCGAGCCTCTACCTGCCCTCGGGTGAGGTCGGGACCGAGCGGCAGGACGAGAAGGTCCGGTTCATGGGGGAGTTCCTGGCCCACCTGAAGGGGCTCAGGGAGCGGGCCGCCGCCGACGGGCGCGAGGTCGTCGTCTGCGGCGACTGGAACATCGCCCACCAGGAGGCCGACCTCAAGAACTGGCGCGCCAACAGGAAGAACTCCGGCTTCCTGCCCGAGGAGCGGGAGTGGCTGGGCCGGGTCCTGGACGCGGGCGACGGCGGCTACGTCGACGTCGTGCGCGCGCTGCACCCGGATGCCGAGGGGCCGTACACCTGGTGGTCGTACCGGGGGCGGGCCTTCGACAACGATTCGGGATGGAGGATCGACCTTCACGTCGCCACCCCGGGGCTCGCGGGCAAGGCGGTCAAGGGGTTCGTGGAGCGCGCGGCGACGCACGAGGAGCGCTGGTCCGACCACGCGCCGGTCACGGCCGTGTACGACCTCTGAGCTGCCCGGGCCGCGCTCCGGCGGCCCGGTCGCGGTGATCCGCGATCTCCGGGCGGACCGGCTGCGGCGGCTCTAGGCCCGGTGGTCCTTGCGATCCCCGTGATCCCCGTGATCCCTGTGGTCCTTGCGATCCCGGTGCTCCCGGAGCCGTCGGTCCAGCGCCATCGACAGTTCCGCCTCCACCACGTTCTTCGCGAGGGGGCGCAGGCGTTGGAGGTCCTCGGGTGTGCGGTCCTCGGTGAGGACGAGGGTGGTGAAGAGTTCGGCCAGCGCGTCGGTGTGTTCCCGTACGCGGCGCGCGGCCGTCAGGACGTCCGCGAGCGGTATGCCCTCGCGGACCAGGGCGGCCGAGACGTCGAGCAGGCGGCGGCTGATGTGGACGATCTCGCCGCCGTCGGTGCCGAGATAGCCGAGGTCGAGCGCCGCGGCGAGGTTCTCCGGGGTGGCCTGGCCCGCGAAGACGTCGGCGAGTTCCTCGGGGGAGAGGCGGACCGGGGTCTCCTCGGTGGGCTCGCCCAGTCCGAGCAGTTCGCCCACGTCACGGCCGTGGTCGAAGGCCTCGGCGAGTTCGGCGATGCCGTTGAGGGTGTGGCCGCGTTCCAGCAGCGCCGAGATGGTGCGCAGGCGTGCCAGGTGGGTGTCGTCGTACCAGGCGATACGGCCCTCGCGCCGGGGCGGCGGGATGAGCTTGCGCTCCCGGTAGAAACGCAGGGTGCGCACGGTGATGCCGGCCTCCTCGGCCAGTTCCTCCATGCGGTACTCGCGCCCGCCGGGCTCCGGCGTGGACCGGGCGGCGCTCGTGAGCGGGCCGGGGCCGGACTCCCGGGCTCCGCGCGTCCGCGCGTTCGTCCGGCGCGTGCCGGATTCCCGCGTCTCCGCGCTCCGTGCTCGCGCCTCCGCGCCCCGCTGTCCTGATCCCTCGGCCACCTGCGCACCCTACGTCGTACCCCCGGTAACTTTCCCGGACGCGACCCCTACCCATCAGTACGAAGCTGCTCTACTCTCCCGATTGTGCCAGTGTTCACTGGCAGAGTCGCGGGGACCAGGGAGGCGTCGGGATGACCGAGCACGAGCATGTACGGGTGGCGGTGATCGGGTCCGGGTTCGGCGGACTGGGGGCCGCTGTGCGGCTGCGCCGCGAAGGGATCACCGACTTCGTCGTCCTGGAACGGGCCGGCGGCGTGGGCGGCACCTGGCGCGACAACAGCTACCCCGGGTGCGCCTGTGACGTCCCGTCGCACCTGTACTCGTTCTCGTTCGCGCCCAACCCCGAATGGCCGCGCACCTTCTCCGGGCAGGAGCACATCCGCGCTTACCTGGAGCACGTGGCGGACGTCTTCCGGCTGCGGCCCCATCTGCGGTTCGACTCCGAGGTCAAGATGATGACCTGGGACGCGGAGAAGCTGCGCTGGGGGATCGAGACGAGCAGCGGGTTCCTGACGGCGGATGTCGTGGTGTCCGCGACCGGGCCGCTCTCCGATCCCAAGATCCCGCGGATCCCGGGGATCGACACCTTCACCGGCAAGGTGTTCCACTCGGCCCGCTGGGACCACGACTACGACCTGCGGGGCAAGCGGGTCGCCATGGTCGGCACCGGGGCCTCGGCCATTCAGATCGTGCCGGCGATCCAGCCGGACGTCGCCCGGCTGACCCTGTTCCAGCGCACACCGCCGTGGGTGATGCCGCGGGTCGACCGGGCCATCAGCGGTGCCGAGCGATGGCTGCACCGGCAGCTGCCGTTCACGACCCAGGCCAGGCGCGGGCTGCTCTGGGGCATCCGGGAACTCCAGGTGCAGGCGTTCACCAAGCGGCCCGACGAACTCGGCCTGGTCGAGCGGCTCGCCAAGCGGAACATCTCCCGCGCCGTCAAGGACCCGGCCCTGCGGAAGAAGCTGACGCCCGACTACCGGATCGGCTGCAAGCGGATCCTGCTCTCGAACGCCTACTACCCGGCGATCACCCAGCCCAATGTGGACGTCGTGGCCTCCGGACTCGCCGAGATCGACGGCTCCACGGTGGTCGCCGCCGACGGCACCCGGGCCGAGGTCGACGCGATCGTCTTCGGGACCGGCTTCCATGTCACCGACATGCCGATCGCCGATCGGGTCGTCGGAGCGGAGGGCAGGACGCTCGCGCAGGCGTGGGAGTCCGGCATGAAGTCGCTGCGCGGCGCCACCGCGGCGGGCTTCCCCAACTGGATGACGATCATCGGGCCCAACACCGGGCTCGGGAACTCGTCGATGATCCTGATGATCGAGTCCCAGCTGAACTACATGGCCGACTTCGTACGGCAGTTGGACGTCCTCGGGGGACGTGCCGCGCTCGACGCGCGCCCCGGCGCCGTGGACGCCTGGAACCACCGGGTCCAGGAGCGCATGAAGCGCACGGTGTGGAACACCGGCGGCTGCACCAGCTGGTACCTCGACGCCAACGGCGTCAACACGACCGTATGGCCCGGTACGACGACCGAGTTCCGCAACGCCACGCGCCGTGTCGACCTGGCGGAGTACGACGTGTTGCGCGCGACGGAGCCCGCATCCGGAGCCGCGCCCGGGCCGCGTGCCAAGAGCACCCGCAACAAGAAGGTGGAGGCAGGAGCGTGAGCCGACTGACGCAGGAGGCACACGGGGCGTACGCGCCTCCCGTGCCGGCGCTGGAACTGATCGCGCACTCCGCCGACGGCGCCCGGCTGCACGTCGAGGTGCACGGGCCCGAGGACGCGCCCGCCGTCGTCCTCGCGCACGGCTGGACCTGCTCGACGGCCTTCTGGGCGGCCCAGATCCGGGACCTCGCCGCCGATCACCGGGTCATCGCGTACGACCAGCGCGGGCACGGGCGCAGCCCCGCCGGTGAACTCTGCAGCACGGAAGCGCTCGCGGACGACCTGGAAGCGGTGCTCGCGGCCACCCTCGCGCCGGGCGAGAAGGCCGTGCTCGTCGGGCACTCCATGGGCGGGATGACGTTGATGGCGGCCTCGGCGCGGCCGCGGTTCAGGGAGCACGCGGCGGCGGCGCTGCTGTGCAGCACGGGCAGCACGGGGCTGGTCGCGGAGGCGCGCGTGCTGCCGTTGCGCGCCGGGCCGCTCCGGACGCGTGTCACCCAGGCCGTCCTCGGATCGCGCGCGCCGCTCGGGCCCGTCACACCGGTCGCCAAGCGGATCCTCAAGTACGCCACCATGGGCCCCGGTTCGTCTCCGGTGATGGTGGCGGCCTGCGCGCGGATCGTGCACGCCTGTCCGCGCACCGTGCGCCACGCCTGGTCGGCCGTGCTCGCCACGCTCGATCTGGAGCACGGCGTCCGGGAGTTGAGGGTGCCGACGGCGGTGATCGCGGGCACCGTGGACCGGTTGACACCGGTCGTGCACGCGCGTGCTCTGGTGGCGGGCCTGCCGAACTGCGTCGGCAGCACCGAGCTGCCGGGGGTCGGGCACATGACTCCGGTGGAGGCGCCGGAGCTGGTGAGCGCGCGGATACGCGAACTCGTCTCCACGTACATCCGGACCGCCGAGGCGCCGACGGCCGTGGAAGGCCTGGCGGGCGCAGAGATCAAGGAGGGCGCATGAGCAAGGTGAGCCTGGAAGGACAGGTCGCGGTCGTCACGGGGGCGGCGCGCGGTGTCGGTGAGCTCCTCGCGCGCAAGCTCTCCGCGCGCGGGGCGAAGGTCGCGCTGGTCGGACTCGAGGCCGACGCGCTGAAGCAGGTCTCCGAGCGGCTGCACAGCGAGAGCGACCACTGGTACGCCGACGTCACCGACCACGAGGCGATGGCGCGGGTCGCCGAGGAGGTCAAGCAGCGGTTCGGCAAGGTGGACATCGTCGTCGCGAACGCCGGTGTCGCGAGCGGGGGGCCCTTCGTGGACTCCGACCCCGTCGCCTGGCGGCGGGTGATCGAGGTGAACCTGATCGGATCGGCGGTGACCGCGCGGGCGTTCCTGCCGGTGCTGATGGAGAGCCGCGGGTACCTGCTGCAGATCGCGTCGCTGGCCGCGATCACCCCCGCTCCGATGATGACGGCCTACTGCGCCTCCAAGTCCGGTGTGGAGGCGTACGCGCACAGCCTGCGCGCGGAGGTCGGCTACAAGGGCGTACGCGTGGGCGTCGGGTATCTGTCGTGGACCGACACCGACATGGTGCGGGGCGCCGACCAGGACGAGGTGATGCGGGAACTGCGGCAGCGGCTGCCGTGGCCGTCCAACAAGACGTATCCGCTGGGACCGGCCGTCGACCGGATCGTCGCCGGGATCGAGCGCCGCTCCAGCCATGTGTACGCGCAGTGGTGGCTGCGCGGGATGCAGGGCATCCGCGGGTATCTGCCCGGGATCATCGGGGCGGTCGGGCAGCGCGAGATGCGACGCTTCGAACCGCGCCTCGCCAGTGTGCGGACCGGGCTGGTCGGGGCCGGCGGGGCGGCCGACGAACAGGAGCGGAACCCGGCGGCTCCGTGAGCCGTACGGAGCGTCCCATCAGCGGATCTCACGGTGCGTGACTGATCGAAATGCGTGCTCTGTCCCTGCGTGTAAGTCTGGTCGAGGCCCGAAACCCCCTTAACCACAAGGGGGTCGGGGCCGAATCCCTCACCCACTACGGGAGTGAATCGCATGAGCATGCAGGACCAGTTCAAGGACAAGGCCGAGCAGCTTAAGCAGCAGGCCAAGAAGCAGAAGAAGATGGGCGAGCCGCGAGACAAGGCGAGCGAGCGTTCCTCGGTGGGGCGTGACCGCACGATGCCCGAAGCGGACCGTGCTCAGCGCGAGGCCCAGGACCGCTTCGACCAGGACTACGACGCCTGATCGGTTCGCCGGCTCGGCCGAGTGGGGTGCCCTCTCCCAAGAGGGCACCCCACTCTTGCGTTTGCCCTCCGGTGTTCTGCCGTCCGGCATCCTTTCCGGGAGCCGGGAGCCGGGAGCCGGGAGCCGGGAGCCGGGAGCCGGGGGGCACCCGGCTCCCGGAGGCGGTCGGCCCGACCGGAGGCGGTCGGGCCCTTCTCGGGCGCGCTCGGGGTCGCCGTCAGCCCGATCGCGGCGGGAGTTTCGGTCGCGTTCTGTCCGGCACGTTCGAGTGGTCCGGCGGGGACGCCGGGGGATGGGTGCGGAGCAGGTCCAGGGACAGCTGGATGGCGTCGTCCAGCTGGGCGTGGCGGCCCTCCGCCCAGTCGAGGGGCGTGCGCAGGATCTCCAGGTCGGGGGCGACGCCGTGGTTCTCCACGGACCAGCCGTACGCGTTGAACCAGGCGGCGTTCATGGGCACCGTGATGACCGTGCCGTCGCCGAGACGGTGGCGGCCGGTCATGCCGACGACACCGCCCCAGGTGCGCTGTCCCACCACGGGGCCGAGCTTCAGCAGTTTGAAGGCGGCGGTGATCATGTCGCCGTCCGACGAGGTCGCCTCGTCGGCCAGCGCAACCACCGGGCCGCGCGGGGCGTTGGAGGCGTACGACACCGGCTGCGCGTCGCGGGTGAGGTCCCAGCCGAGAATCGTGCGGGTCAGCTTCTCGACGACCAGTTCGCTGATGTGGCCGCCCGCGTTGCCCCGCACGTCGACGATGAGGGCCGGTCGCGAGACCTCCATCCGCAGGTCGCGGTTGAACTGGGCCCAGCCCGAGCCGCCCATGTCCGGGATGTGCAGGTAGCCGCAGTGGCCGCCGCTCAACTCCCGTACGACCTGGCGTCGTTTGGCCACCCAGTCCTGGTAGCGCAGGGGGCGTTCGTCGATCAGCGGGACCACCGCCACCCGACGCGGGCGGCCCTCGCCCTCCGCCGGGATGAAGGTGAGTTCCACCGTCGTGCCGCCCGCGCCCGCGAGCAGCGGATACGGGCCGGTGACCGGGTGCACCGGGCGCCCGTCGACATGGGTGAGGACCGCGCCCTCGCGGATGCCGGTGCCCGCCAGCGGTGAGCGCGCCTTGGAGTCGGACGAGTCACCGGGAAGAATCCGCTTGAGCATCCAACTTCCTTCGCGGCATACGAAGTTGGCGCCCAGCAGGCCCTGCCAGCGCTGGTAGTGGGGCGGTCCCTCGTTGCGGCGCGCGGGGGTGACGTACGCGTGCGAGGTGCCCAGTTCGCCGAGGACCTCGCGCAGCAGGTCCGCGAACTCGTCCGGGGAGGCGACCCGTTCGACCAGGGGGCGGTACTGCTCCAGGATCGCGTCCCAGTCGATGCCGCACATGTTCGGGTCCCAGTAGTAGGCGCGGATGATGCGGCCGGCCTCGTCGTAAGCCTGGCGCCATTCGGCGCGCGGGTCCACCTCGTGCAGGATGCGGCGCAGGTCGATCCAGACGGTCGAGTCGCTGTCGCCGGACTCGGTGGAGGGGACGGCGCGCAGATCTCCCTCGTCGACGACGACCAGCCGGGAGCCGTCGCCGCTCACCGCGAACCAGTCCAGGTGGTCGACGAGTTCGGACTTCTTCGCCTTGGTGATGTTGAAGAACTCCAGGGTCGGACGGCCGGTCGTGTCGTCCGGGTTGGCGAACGTCTCGCCCAGCGCGCCGGAGATCGGCCAGCGCAGCCAGACCAGGCCGCCGCCCGAGACCGGGCGCAGCGCCGAGTACTTGGAGGCGGTGACCGGGAAGGGCGTCACCCGGCTCTCCAGGCCTTCGAGCTCGACGGTCGTCGTGCTGCCGTCGCCGGGTTCCTCCTCGGCCGGGTCGAGGCCGCCGGCGGCGGGCCGCCCGTCCGGGTTCAGCGCGAAGGGGGAAGGCGTGGCCGAGGACAGCGGGACGAGGTACGGACGGCAGCCGAGCGGGAAGGACAGGTCCCCGGTGTGCACGTCGTACACCGGGTCGAAGCCGCGCCAGGACAGGAAGGCCAGATAGCGGCCGTCCCGCGTGAACACCGGATTCTCGTCCTCGAAGCGGCCGTTGGTGACGTCGACGACGAGGCGGTCCTTTATGCGGGCCATCTTGATCTGCCGCAGGGAGCGTCCGATCCCGGGATGCGACCACGTCAGCCAGGCGCCGTCCGGGGAGAAGGCGAGGTCCGTCACCGGGCCGTTGATCGAGCGGATGAGCTCGGTGACCTCGCCTTCCGCGGCCCTCGCTCCGGAGGTGTCGCCGGACTCCGTCCCGGAAGCGTCACCGGACTTCGCTCCGGGGGTGCCGTCGGACTCCCTGTCGGAGGTGCCCCCGGACTCCGTGTCCAGGTCGTCCTCGGACTCCGTGCCGGAGAGACCGGCGGATTCCTCCGTCGCGTCGAGGAGGAGCAGCCGCCCGTCGTTCGAGGCGATGGCGAGACGCTCGCCCCGAGGGTCCGCCACCAGTTCCTGTACGCGGCCCAGCGCGCCGGAGGCGAGGCGGCGCGGGGCGCGGTCGCCGGTCGCGCGCGGCAGATAGGCGATCTCGACGGCGTCCTCGCCGTCCGCGTCGGTGACATAGGCGACCTGGCCGCCCGAGCCGAGCATCTCCGGGAGCCGGACCCGCACGCCGGGGGTGTCCGCGATGGTGCGCGCGGGGCCGTCGCGGTGGGTGAGCCAGTACAGGCTGCCGCGTACGACGACGGCGCTGGCCCGGCCCGTCTCGTCCACGGAGATGCTGTCCACGTGCTGGGTGGCCGGCACCTGGTACGTACGCCGTCCGGCCCGCGGACCGCCCAGGCGGACATCGAGACGGCGCGGAACCGACTCGGGGGCCAGGTTGTCGACGATCCACAGGTCGCCCGCGCACTGGTAGACGACCCGGGTGCCGTCCGACGCGGCGTGCCGGGCGTAGAAGGCGTCGTGGTCGGTGTGACGGCGCAGGTCGGAGCCGTCGTACGCGCACGAGTAGAGGTTCCCGATGCCCTCGTGGTCGGAGAGGAAAGCGATCCGGCCGCCGACGAACATCGGACAGGCGAGGTGGCCCTCGAGGTCGGCGACCAGTTGCCGGCCGTGCAGCCAGAGACGGCCCATCGCCCCGCCCCGGTACCGCTTCCAGGCGGCCGGTTCGTGCGGCGGGGTGCCGGTGAGCAGCAGGGTCCTGTGCCCGCCGTCGATGTCGGCGACGCCGATGTCCGAGACCGGGCCCCAGGGGAGCTTGCGGCCGGGGTCGCCGTCGGTGGGCACGCTGTAGGCCCAGGTGAAGTACGAGAAGGGCTGGCCGTGCGAGGCGACGGCGAGGATGTCGCCGTCGGGGGACCAGCCGCAGACCTGGGTGTCCGCGCTGCCCCAGTAGGTGAGCCGTCGGCCCGATCCGCCGTCCACCGGCGTCAGATGGATCTCGGGGACGAAGCTGCGCCAGCTCGTGTACGCGATGTGCCGGCCGTCGGGGGAGAAGCGGGGGTGGCCGACCTTGGTCCGGTCGACGGTGAGCCGCCAGGCGCGCCCCCGGCCGTCGAGCGGGGCCAGCCACAGGTCGTCCTCGGTGACGAAGCACAACCGGTCGCCGCTCAGGTGCGGGAAACGCAGATAGCCGGGGGAGTTCTCGTCCGTGGTCGCCTTCTCGTACTCGTCGCTCACCTCCCCATGCTTTTCCGCTGGACGGGCCCCGGCAACTCGTGGAACCGGGGGCGCGTTGCGGGATGTGGGTGCGGTCGGTGGTGCGGGAGGTGCGCGCGGGGCACATTCACGACCGGACGCGCCCCCTCATCCGCCGTCTCCCCGCCTCCGCCTCCGTCTCCCCACCTCCCCATTTCCCGCCTCCCGCCTCTCGTCTCTCGCCGCCGTCTCCACGCCTCCGTCGCCGCCTCCCCGCCTCCGCCTCCGCCGCCGTCTCCCCGTCACCTTTCCGTCCCCGCGTCTCCCTTCCGTCCCCGCGTCTCCCTCCCGTCCCTGCGCTTCCCGTCCCCCCACCTCCCGTCCCCCCTCGCTCCTGCCCCGGCACCCCCGCCGCCCACGTCCGACGTGACTCAGCACACGTACGAAACGGTTTCGTTTCGTTGACGTCGGGGGTATCTTCAGAGACATACGAATCCGTGTCGTTCGAAGCAGGAAAGGTGAGTGGGATGGCTGAAGCCGCAACGGTGCGTCGCAGTCGGATCACACCCGAGCGTGAGGCCGAGCTGTACATGGCCGTGCTCGACCTGCTTCGGGAAGTCGGCTACGACGCCCTCACGATGGACGCCGTCGCCGCCCGTACCCGTTCCAGCAAGGCCACCCTCTACCGCCAGTGGGGCGGCAAGGCCGAGCTCGTCGTGAAAGCGCTGCGGCATCAGAAGCCGCTGAAGTTCTCCGACGTGGACACCGGAAGCCTGCGGGGCGACTTCCTGGCCCTCGCCCTCCGGCAGGACGACTGCCAGATGGAGCAGGACTCCGCGCTGATGCGGGGTCTGGCCATGGCGGCGCACGGAAATCCGGATCTGCTGAAGGCGTTCCGGGAGTGGCTGATCGAGCCGGAACTGGAAGAGCTGCGCCGGGTGCTCCAGCGCGGTGTCGAACGCGGTGAGATCCGCGCGGACAATCCGGCGACGCAGTACGTGATGCACATGCTCATCGGTGCCTTCGCGGCTCGCACGATGATCGACGAACTCCCGCCGACGCAGGCCTTCCTGCATTCGTACATCGACGCCGTGGTTCTCCCCGCTCTCGGCGCCTGAATCCCACCCCTTCGCCCTTTCACCACCGCAAGTCGCTGTAGTCGCACCTGACGCGCCGCTCACGTCGTCGGGCTGATCCCCCCTGCCCCCACTCGGGTGATCACACCAGCCCCTGCCATCCCACGACCTGACCGGGAGTACGCCCTCGTGGCCACGTTCCTCTACAAACTCGGCCGACTCGCCTTCCGGCGACGGCACTTCGCCGCCCTGATATGGGTGGCCCTGCTGACGCTCGCAGGCGTCGGCGCCGCCTCCGCGCCCGTCGCCGGATCGTCCTCCTTCTCGATCCCCGGCACCGAGGCCCAGAAGGCCTTCGACCTGCTGGAGAGCCGCTTCCCCGGCATGGCCGCCGACGGAGCGACCGCGCGGGTCGTCTTCAAGGCGCCCGCCGGCGAGAAGATGGCGGACAAGGACAACAAGGCGACGGTCGAGAAGGCCGTCAAGGTCCTCGGCACCGGATCCGAGGTCACCTCGGTCGCCGACCCGTTCAAGACCCACGCCGTGAGCAAGGACGGGTCGATCGCCTACGCCTCGGTGAAGTACGAGGTCTCCGGCATGGAGCTGAAGGACGCCTCGAAGGACGCCCTGAACGCCGCCGCGCAGGACGCGCGGGACGCCGGACTGACCGTCGAGGTGGGCGGTGACGCGCTCCAGGCGACGCCCGAGACCGGTTCCACCGAGATCATCGGCATCGCGATCGCCGCGGTCGTCCTCGTCATCACCTTCGGTTCCCTGATCGCGGCCGGGCTGCCGCTGCTGACCGCGCTGATCGGCGTCGGCATCGGCGTCTCGACGATCACCGCGCTGGCCAGCGTGCTCGACCTCGGCTCCACCACCTCCACCCTCGCGATGATGATCGGCCTCGCGGTCGGCATCGACTACGCCCTGTTCATCGTCTCGCGCTACCGGGCCGAGCTGGCCGAGGGCCGCGAGCGCGAGGAGGCGGCCGGACGGGCCGTCGGCACGGCGGGCTCGGCGGTGGTCTTCGCCGGACTGACCGTCGTGATCGCGCTGGTCGGTCTCTCGGTCGTCAACATCCCGATGCTGACGAAGATGGGTGTCGCGGCGGCGGGCACGGTCGCCATCGCCGTCCTCATCGCGCTGACGATGATCCCCGCGCTGCTCGGATACGCGGGCCGCAGGGTCCAGCCGGCCGGCAAGAAGAGCAGGCTGCTGGGCGGCGCCCGTGCCGCCAAGAAGGCGGGCAAGCCCAACATGGGCACCCGCTGGGCGAGCTTCGTCGTCCGCCGCCCGCTCGCCGTGCTGCTGCTCGGCGTGGTCGGCCTCGGCGCGGCGGCGATCCCGGCGGCCTCGCTCGAACTGGGCCTGCCCGACGACGGTTCACAGCCGACGTCCACCACGCAGCGCCGCGCCTACGACCTGCTCTCCGACGGCTTCGGGCCCGGCTTCAACGGTCCGCTGATGGTCGTGGTCGACGCCAAGGCGAGCGACGACCCGAAGGGCGCGGTCGCCCGGGTGACCGACGACGTGAAGGACCTCAAGAGCGTCGTCTCGGTCAGCCCGGCGACGTACAACAAGGCCGGCGACACCGCGATGATCACGGTGATCCCCGACGCGAAGCCGTCCTCCGTCACGACCGAGAACCTGGTCCACTCCATCCGTGACGCGGGCGGCGAGATCAGGGCCGACACGGACTCGACGGTTCTGGTCACCGGGTCCACGGCCATGAACATCGACTTCTCGCAGAAGCTCAACGACGCGCTGATCCCGTATCTCGCGCTCGTGGTCGGTCTCGCGTTCCTGCTGCTGATCGTGGTGTTCCGCTCGATCCTCGTCCCGCTGAAGGCGGCCCTCGGCTTCCTGCTCAGCGTGATGGCGGCGCTCGGCGCGGTGGTCGCGGTCTTCCAGTGGGGCTGGCTGTCCGGCCTGATGGGCGTCGAGGAGACCGGCCCGATCATGTCGATGATGCCGATCTTCATGGTGGGCGTCGTCTTCGGTCTGGCCATGGACTACGAGGTGTTCCTCGTGACCCGCATGCGTGAGGCCTACGTCCACGGGGAGAAGCCCGGCCAGGCGATCGTGACCGGGTTCAAGCACGGCGCACGGGTTGTCACGGCGGCCGCGGTCATCATGATCGCCGTCTTCTCCGGGTTCATCGGCTCCAGCGAGTCGATGATCAAGATGATCGGCTTCGGTCTCGCGATCGCCGTCTTTTTCGACGCGTTCGTCGTGCGGATGGCGCTCGTCCCGGCGGTGCTCGCGCTGATGGGCAAGAAGGCCTGGTGGCTGCCGAGGTGGCTGGACCGCGCGCTGCCGAACGTGGATGTCGAGGGCGAGGGCCTGCGCGCGCTCGACGAGAAGCCGCGCGACGGTGACGACGACCGGGAACTGGCCCGCGTCTGAGCCTGCGGACCCCGCTCTGAGTCTGCGGACCCCGCTCTGAGTCTGCGGACCCCGCGAGGTCTCACCGGTGATGCACCGGTGAGACCTCGCCGATCACTCGGCGAGGTGCCGACGGGCCGCCAGTGAGCCAGGGCAGTCAGTGAGCCACCGGGGTGGCGGCCGTGTACGTACGGCGGAGAAAGCGCATGAGCGCCTTCGTGTCGAGCTGCACGACCGCCACCCCGTGCGCCGAGTGGAACTCGAGGACGGCCTGGACGCGGCCGCACGGCCAGATGCGGACGTCGCCGCTGCTCACGGGGACGCGCAGGCCCTGTTCGAGGAGTTCGCGGTCGAAGATCCACTCATGGGGGCCGGGCAGCGTGATGTGCACCTGGCGGGGGTCGGTCTCCGGGTCGTACCGGAGGGCCACGGGGACGGCTCGGTGTTCGTCGTCGGCGGAGTCGGCGGTGTCGGTGACGATATGGGCGCGTGCGTACTGTTCGACAGCATGCATGAACCGACTCCTTACGCTGTGTCACATATGTGGAAGCTGTGAATCCGTCACTATTCCAATGTCGCACATCTCACGGAAACCGCTCTCCGGCCGCCCGTGACCATCTCCTTCGAGAACGCCTGCCCGGTCGCGGCGCGCGCATGTGTGCGTCGGCGGTCACATCCGTTCCGCGGGGCGGATCATGCCGACGGTGGCCGTGCGGACGGGGTCGTTCCCGCGGGCCCGTCCGCCGCCGCATCCGCCGCGCCGGCGTGAACTGCTCGCGGGTTCACGCCCGTCGTGGGCTATTCGTGGTCTCATCGCTCTTGCAAGTCATTCGCAACAAGGCACTATCATCGAACGGTGCATGTGCCTGACGGATTCATCAACGCCCCGGTCTCCGCCGTCACGGGAGTGGTCGCCGCCGGCGCCATCGCCGTGAGCCTGCGGGGTGCCCGCCGCGAACTCGACGAACGGACCGCGCCGCTCGCCGGCCTTGTCGCCGCCTTCATCTTCGCCGTGCAGATGCTGAACTTCCCGGTCGCCGCCGGGACCAGCGGACATCTGCTCGGCGGCGCCCTGGCCGCGATCCTCGTCGGCCCCTTCACCGGTGTCCTCTGCGTCTCCGTCGTCCTGCTCATGCAGGGCATCCTCTTCGCGGACGGAGGCCTCACCGCGCTCGGCGTGAACATCACCGACATGGCGATCGTCACCACCGTCGTCTCGTACGCCTTCTTCCGCGGCCTGGTGAAGGTGCTGCCCCGCAAGCGGCGTTCGGTCACCGTCGCGTCCTTCGTCGCCGCGCTGCTGTCCGTTCCGGCCGCCGCCCTCGCCTTCACCTTCCTCTACGCGATCGGCGGCACCACCGACGTCGCGATCTCCAAGGTCGCCACGGCCATGATCGGCGTCCATGTCCTCATCGGCGTCGGCGAGGCCGCGATCACCGCGCTCACCGTCGGCGCCGTCATCGCCGTACGGCCCGATCTCGTGTACGGCGCCCGCGGCCTCCAGCAGCGGCTCAAGCTGCGGGTGAACGGGGAGCTCGTCGACGCACCCACGGCCGCCGCCCCCGTCGCCGCCCGCTCCTCGCACCGCAAGCTGTGGATCACCGGCCTCGTCACCTCCCTGGTCCTCGCAGGATTCGTCAGCTTCTACGCCTCCGCGAGCCCCGACGGCCTGGAGAAGGTCGCGAAGGACAAGGGCATCGACGCGCGAACCGGGAAGCACGCCACGGAGGACTCGCCGCTCGCCGGATACGGCGTCAAGGACGTCTCCGACCCCCGTGTCTCCGGTGGTCTCGCGGGGGTGATCGGCGTCGGTGTCACCGTCGTCGCCGGCACCGGTGTCTTCTGGACGGTCCGCAGGCGCCGTACGTCCGACAGTTCGCCCGTCTCCGTGCCGGAAGGCGTCTGAGGTGGGGGCGGGCCACACGCACAAGCTGTACCGGCACGGGCACTCGCCGGTCCACGCCCTCCCGCCGCACACCAAACTCGCCGCCGCCTTCGGCTTCGTGATCGTGGTCGTCTCCACCCCGCGCGAGGCCATGTGGGCGTTCGCCCTGTACGCCGCGCTGCTCGCGGTGGTGGCCCGCCAGGCCCGCGTACCGGCGGGCTTCCTCCTGAAGCGGCTGCTGATCGAGATCCCGTTCGTGGCGTTCGCAGTGCTGCTGCCCTTCGTGGCGGAGGGCGAGCGGGTGGACGTGCTGGGAATGTCCCTGAGCGTCAACGGCCTGTGGGGTGCCTGGAACGTCCTCGCCAAGGGCACCCTCGGCGTCGCCACCTCCGTCCTCCTCGCCTCCACGACCGAACTGCGTGAACTGCTCCTCGGCCTGCAACGGCTTAGGCTCCCGCCGCTCCTCGTGCAGATCGCGTCCTTCATGATCCGGTACGGCGATGTCATCACCGGCGAGATGCGGCGCATGCGGATCGCCCGGGAGTCGCGCGGCTTCGAGGCGAGCGGCGTGCGGCACTGGGGAGTGCTCGCCAAGTCGGCGGGCGCGCTGTTCATCCGTTCCTACGAGCGCGGGGAACGCGTGCATCTCGCCATGGTGAGCCGGGGGTACGCCGGTTCCATGCCCGTCATCGACGAGGTGACCGCGTCCCGGGCGCAGTGGTCGTACGCCCTCGCCCTTCCGTTCGCCGCCCTTGTCGTATGTCTGTTGGGATGGACGCTGTGATGTCTGCCGGTACACCTGGGGAGACGGCTGTGGAGAGCGCTGAGGGGATGCCCGAGCGGATGACCGAGGGCAGGTCCGGAGGGACGCCCGGGGGGACGCACGCCGTGCCCGCTTCGCTGGAGGTCTCCGGCCTCGCCTTCGCCTACCCCGACGGGCACCAGGCCCTGTTCGGCGTCGACTTCACCATCGGGCGCGGCGAGCGCGTCGCGCTGCTCGGCCCGAACGGCGCCGGCAAGACCACCCTCGTCCTGCACCTCAACGGCATCCTGACCGGCGGCGCCGGGACGGTGACGGTCGCCGGACTCCCGGTCGGCAAGCGGCACATGGCCGAGATCCGGCGCAAGGTCGGCATCGTGTTCCAGGACCCGGACGACCAGCTGTTCATGCCGTCCGTGCGGGAGGACGTCGCCTTCGGTCCTGCCGCCGCGGGGCTGAAGGGTGACGCACTGGAGGAACGCGTCCGTACGGCTCTGGAGCGCGTCGGCATGGAGGCCTTCGCCGACCGCCCGCCGCACCACCTGTCCTTCGGGCAGCGGCGCCGCGTCGCCGTCGCGACGGTGCTGGCGATGGAGCCCGAGATCCTCGTCCTCGACGAACCCTCGTCCAACCTCGACCCCGCCTCCCGGCGCGAACTCGCGGACATCCTGCGCTCGTTGGACGTCACCGTTCTCATGGTCACCCACGACCTGCCGTACGCCCTCGAACTGTGCCCGCGCTCCCTCGTCCTGAGCGACGGCGTGATCGTCGCCGACGGCCGCACCGGCGACCTCCTGTCCGACGACGAGCTCATGCGCACCCACCGTCTGGAGCTGCCCTTCGGGTTCGACCCGCGCTCCGTGACAATGGGGGCGTGACCAAACAAGAGGACGTCGGGCCGCCGGACGGTTCGCTGCTGCTCGACGACCAGTTGTGCTTCGCGCTGTACGCCGCCCAGCGCGCCGTGACCGCCGCGTACCGCCCGCTGCTGGAGGAGCTCGGTCTCACCTACCCGCAGTACCTCGTCCTGCTGGTCCTCTGGGAGCGGGGCGAGACCACGGTCAAGGAACTGGCCGGTGCCCTCCACCTCGACTACGGCACGATGTCTCCGCTGCTCAAGCGGCTGGAGTCGGCGGGGCTGGTGCGCCGTGAGCGCTCGGCGCACGACGAACGCTCCGTGCGCGTCGCCCTCACCGGGCGCGGCGAACTGCTGAGGGAGCGCGCGGAGGAGGTGCCGCAGGCCCTGCTGACGGCGACCGGTATGAGCGGGGCCGACGTCACGCGCCTGCGCGAGGAGCTCCGGCTGCTGACGGAGCGCGCGGAGAGCGCGGCGGCCCGGGGCCGCTGACCTGCCGGGGCTTCGGGACCTCGCCCCGCCCAGGGCTTCGGGCCTTGCCCCGCCCAGGGCTTCGTGACCTTGCGCTGGCGGGGGCTTCGGGGCCCTGCGCTGCCGGCTGTCCGCGGTTTCCGCCCCCCTGGGCATTCCGGACTCCGTACCGGCCAGTACCTTGTGCACGATGTACTTGTGCACTTCTGTGTTGTCCACTCAGGGGGAGGTCCTGCCGTGATCGACGGCGCCGTTGTCGACACCCGTCCGACGAAGATCATGTATGTCGCCGAGGCCACCGCGCACGGCGGCCGGGACGGCTATGTGACCAGCCAGGACGGGCAGCTCGAACTGAAGGTCGCGATGCCGCCGGCGCTCGGGGGCGACGGGAACGGCACCAACCCGGAGCAGCTGTTCGCTGCCGGGTACAGCGCCTGCTTCCACAACGCGCTGGTGCTGGTGGGCCGCCGCGCCGGCTACGACCTCTCGGGTTCCACGGTCGCGGCGAAGGTCGGGATCGGCCCCAACAAACAGCGCGGCTACGGACTGGCGGTGGCCCTGAGCGTCTCGCTCCCCGTCGTCGACCAGGAGGTGGCGACCAAGCTCGTGGACGCGGCGCACGAGGTCTGCCCGTACTCGAACGCCACCCGCGGCAACATCGAGGTCACGATCGTGCTGGGCTAGGGGCCCTAGGAATCGAAGGCCGCGGACGCGTGTTGCACTCAGTGCTGGCAGTGGTGAGGCGACAGGGAGCGCGGGCGTGGACGTGAACGGCACAGTGGCCGAGGGCTTCGAGCCGGTCAGGGAGGCGTTCGCGGGCAACTTCGCGGCGCTGGGGGACCGGGGCGCCGCCGTCACCGTCTACCGCGACGGGCGCAAGGTCGTCGACCTGTGGGGCGGCACCCGCGACGTCGACGGCACCGAGCCCTGGCAGCGCGGCACCGCGCAGATCGTGCGCTCCGCGACGAAGGGCGTCGCCGCCGCCGTACTCCTGCTGCTCGCGCAGCGCGGCCACCTCGACCTGGACGCGCCGGTCGGCGCCTACTGGCCCGAGTACAAGGCGCGCGGCAAGGAGCACACGCGTGTGCGGCACCTGCTCGCGCACCGGGCCGGAGTGCCCGTCCTCGACCGTCCGCTCACCCCCGCCGAGGCCGCCGACCTCGACCTCGCGGCCGCCGCGGTGGCCGCGCAGACGCCGGTGTGGGCGCCCGGGGCCCAGCACGGGTACCACGCGCAGACGTACAGCTGGCTGACCGGCGAGCTGGTCCGGCGGGTGACCGGGCGCACGATCGGCCGGTGGATTGCGGACGAGATCGCCCGGCCGCTGGACCTGGACCTGTGGATCGGGCTTCCGGAGGCGGCGGCGGGCCGGGTGGGGCGGGTCGCACAGGTCGAGGCGCTGTCGACGCCCGGCGGTCTGAAGACCCGTCCGAAGCGGGCGGTCTCCGAGGCGTACGCCGACCCGGACAGCATCACCCGCCGCGCCTTCGCCGCGATCACCCCGATGCCCGACGAGAACGATCCCGCCTACCGCGCGGCCGTCCTGCCCGCCTCGAACGGCATCGCCACGGCCGACGGTCTCGCCCGCTTCTACGCCGCGCTGATCGGTGAGGTGGACGGCGTACGGCTGTTCACGCCGGAGACGGTGGCGGCCGCGCGGGCGGAACAGTCCGCGGGACCCGACCGGGTCCTCGTCGTCAACACCCGGTTCGGCCTCGGCTACATGCTCCACGGCGGGGCGTCGCCCCTGCTCTCCCCGGGCTCCTTCGGCCACCCCGGCCGCGGCGGCGCCCTCGGCTTCGCCGACCCCGAGTCGGGCATCGCCTTCGGATACGTGACCAACGGCTTCCGCACGAGCGTGACGGCGGACGCGCGGGCGCAGGCGCTGGTACGGGCGGTACGGACGGCCGTCGACGCGTAGCCGCCCGACCGAGGACGCCTCCCCCGGAGGAAGCAGGGGGGGTGGGGTGCGGCTGCTCCCGATCCCCGAGCCGGACGGTGATCTTGAAACGCGTGAACCGGCGGGCTCACGCGGGGTAGGTGCCGGGTCGCGCTCGCCGCCCGGCACCTACCCGGCGTGCAGCATCAGCCCGATCCCCACGACCAGCAGGCCCGCCGCCGCGATCCTGGGCGCTCCGAACCGCTCCTTGAAGAACACCGCCCCGATGGCGGCGCCCACGATGATCGAGGACTCCCGCAGGGCCGCGATCGGAGCCAGTTCGGCCCGTGTCTGGGCCCACAGCACCAGCCCGTAGGCCGTGACGGAGAGCGCGGCGCCGAGGAAGCCGACGGCGGCGAACGGCCTGAGCGCCGAGACGGTCCCACCGCGCCAGCGGTACAGCGCGTACGCCGGGATCACCACGCCCTCGATCGCCATCAGCCAGGCGATGTACCCGAGAGAGGTGCCGGACGCGCGTACACCGAGACCGTCGACCACGGTGTACGCGGCGATCGACACGCCCGTCGCGAGGGCGGCGCCGATCGCCGCCCAGTTGGGCCGACGGCCGCGCAGCCCCCACAGGGCGACACCCGTCAGCCCCGCGCAGGACAGCGCGACGCCGGAGGCCGCCCACCCGTCGGGCACCTCGTGCGCGAAGACCGCCGCCAGCACGGTGACGATCAGCGGGGCGGTGCCCCGCGCGATCGGATAGGCCTGCCCGAAGTCGCCGAGCCGGAAGGAACGCATCAGCAGCACGTAGTACGCGATGTGGATGAGGGCCGAGGCGATGAGGTACGGCCAGGCCCCGGACGCGGGGAACGCCACGAACGGCACCATGACCAGGCCGATCAGCATGCCGCCGCCCGCGATCAGCGTGAAGCCGACGAGCTTGTCGGTGATCCGGTGCGCGATCGCGTTCCAGCTGGCGTGGGTGACCGCCGCGAGCAGCACCGCCGCCGTGACGAGGGGGGTCACGCGATGGTCTCGCGCACGTCCACCAGCGTGCCGCCCGCGTGGGCGATCAGGCTCTTCGGGTCCATCGGGAAGATGGTGAACGGGGTGCCCGCCGAGGTCCACACCGTGTCGTGGTCGAGCAGCGAACGGTCCACCAGGACGCGGATCTTCGTACGGTGCCCGAAGGGCGGTACGGCGCCGGTCGCGTATCCCGTCGACTCCCGCACGAGGTGTGCCCCGGCCCGGGTGATCTTCTCGGCGCCCAGCTCCCGCTGTACGAGCTCCATGTCGACCTGCGCCGAGCCGTCCAGCAGCACCAGCACCGGAGCCCCGTCCGCCGCGAAGAACAGCGATGTGCAGATCTGGCTCAGCTCGCAGCCGATCGCGGCGGCGGCCTCGGCGGCGGTGCGGGTCGGGTCGGGGAAGCGACGGACGCGCCCGGTCACCTCGTCGAGCCCCAATTCCCGCAGGGCCTCGGCGAAACGGGGGTGGGCGGCGTACTCGGCGGGGGACCGCTCTTCGCCGGCGTTCTCTTCGGTGGCGTTCATGAACGGCACGCTAGCGGTCGGTGTACGCGCCACGCGACCGGGTCCCGGACAACTCCCCGGGGCCGTTCGGTCCGGGGACGGTCAGCTCCCGGCCTTCAGCAGGGCCGCCACGATCGGGCCCGCCGTACTGCCGCCGTGACCGCCCTGCTGGACGACGCCCGCCGCCGCCAGGTCGCCCTTCCACGCCGTGAACCAGCCGTTCGGCTTCTTCTGGTTGTCGACCTCGGCGGAGCCGGTCTTGGCGCCGTAGTCGGGGCCGAGACCGGACATGGCCTCGGCGGCGGTGCCGGCGGCGGCCGTGTACTGCATGACCTCGCGCAGCTGGGAGAGCGTGGACGCCGACAGGGTGCGGGACGCCGTGGCCAGGGTGCGGTGGTCGACCGACGGGGCCACCAGGTACGGCTGGTGGAAGGTGCCGGACTTGACGGTGGAGGCGACGGACGCCATGTTCAGCGGGCTCATGCGGACCCCGCCCTGGCCCATCAGCGACGCGGCCATCTGCGCCGCGCTCTGCACCGGCACCGCGCCGTCGAACGACGGCACGCCGACGGCCCAGTTGTTCATGCTCAGGCCGAAGACCTGCTGGGCCTGCTTGGTCAGGTCGTCGTTCTCCAGCTTCTTCGCCTGGCTGATGAAGGCCGTGTTGCAGGACCGCGCGAAGCTCGCCTTGAACGTGCCGTTCTTGATCTCGAAGTCGTCGTCGTTGTGGAACTTCCACCCGCCGTACGTCGACGTCTTGGGGCAGGGGTGCGCTTTGTCGGCCGAGGCCAGACCCTTGTCGAAGAGCAGCGACGCGGTGATGACCTTCATCGTGGAGCCGGGCGCGAGGGAACCCTGGAAGGCGGTGTTGAAGCCGTGGCCGCTGTTCGCGACGGCGAGGATCTCGCCCGTCGAGGGGCGCATCAGGACCACGGACGCCTTCTCCTTGGCGGCCACCCGGCGCTCCGCCTCCGCCTGGAGGGTCGCGCTGAGCGTCGTCTTCACGGTGCCCGGGGTGCCCTCGCTGAGCGTCACCAGGGTCTTGTCGGGGGTCTTCTGGGTGCCCTTCTTCGCGGCCTTGCGGATCACGCGCAGCTCGATGCCCGCCTTGCCGCCGGCCGTCTTGCCGTACTTCTCGCGCAGTCCGTCGAGGACCGTCCCCAGGGAGGGGTACTCGGCGGCGGTCAGCTCACCGCCCTCGCTGTCGAGCGCGGTGACCGGCGGGGTCCCCGACGCTCCGGTCACCAGCCGGTCGCCGTCCTGAAGGTCCGGGTGGACGACGGACGGCTTCCAGCCGACCAGCGCCACGCCGTCCTTCGCCCGGCGCACGACCGTCATCTTCGACGTGTACGTCAGGGGCTTGGTCCTGCCCTTGTAGGTGACGGTGGCCTTGACGTCGAACGGGACGTCGGCGCCCGACGGCTTGCCGCGCTTCAGTGCCACGCCGGTGATGTGGGCGTCCTTGCCGTAGCCGGTCAGCGTGGTCGTGGCGGCCGCCGAGTCGTCGGTGGCGGCGGCGGCCGCGGTGACGTCGCCGCTCTGCCAGGCGGTGAGGAAGGCGGAGGACGCCAAACGGATCTCGGCCGCGGACAGCGGGCCCGTCTTGACGGCCTTGCGGGTGGTGGCCGTGGTCCCCTCGTCGGCGGCCGCGCCACTGCCGTACAGGCTGTACGCACCGAACGCCCCGCCGACGACGGCCACGGCGATCACTCCGCCGAGTACGGCGGGCTGCTTGGTCTTCCGCCGCTCGGCGACGCGCCTTCTCTTGCCCACAGCTTTCAGCCCTCCGCCGTCCCCTGATGCCCCGTGACACACCCCCGTGCCTCTCGTTCCTCAACGAGAGGCACCACCCTAGGGTCCCGTCCTGTGCGGGGCGACTTCAGCCGCCCGTTCGTAGCACAGCTGCGACGATCGGACCGGCCGCGTCCCCGCCGTGGCCGCCCTCCTGGGTCATGGCGGCGGCCGCGATGTCGTTCCGGTATCCGGTGAACCAGCTGTTGGACACGGCCTGGCCGTCGACCTCGGCGGAGCCCGTCTTGGCGCCGACGGAGCCGCCGAGGCCGGCCATCACCTGGGCGGCGGTGCCGCTGACCGCCGTGCGGTTCATCATCGAGCGCAGCTGCGCGACCGTACTGCTGGACAGACCCTTCGCGGTGGCCAGTTCACGGTCGTCGAGAGAGCGCGGCACGATGACCGGCTGCCGGAAGACGCCCGTCATCGCGGTCGCCGTCACCGACGCCATGTTCAGCGGGCTCATCTGCACCTGGCCCTGGCCGATCATGTTGGCCGCGGTGTCCGGGCCTCCGGAGGCGGGCACCGAGCCGTCGAAGGACGCGATGCCGGTCTTCCAGTTGTCCTGACCGAGCCCGAAGCGCTGCTGGGCCTCGGTGGTCAGCGAGTCGACCTTCACCTCGTCCGCGTAGTTCACGAACGCGGTGTTGCACGAGCGCGCGAAGCTGTCGGAGAGCGTGGCGTTCTCCTGCGGCTTCATGCCCGTGAGGTTGTGGAAGGTCTGGCTCTGCCAGACCCCGGTGTCCGTGCAGGGCGCGGGACCGTTCGCCGTCGTGATGCCGTTGTCGATGAGGGTCGCCGCGCTGATGATCTTCATCGTGGAGCCGGGCGCGAGCTTGCCGAGGAAGGCCGCGTTGAAGCCGTCCTGGCGGTGGTTGGCGACGGCCAGCACCTCGCCGGTGCTCGGCTTCACCGCGACCACGGAGGACTCGGAGTATCCCGTGACCGCCTTCTCGGCTGCGGCCTGCGCGCTCGCGCTGAGTGTCGTACGGACCTTGCCCGCCCGCCCCTTGGCGAGGGTGACCAGCGTCGTGTCGCCGCCGCTCTCCTCGCCCCCGTGCCGGATCGCCAGCTCGATGCCGGGGGAGCCGCCCGCCGTGTCGCCGTACTTCTCGCGGAGCGCGTCCAGGATCGGCCCCAGCGACGGGTACTTCTCCTTCGTCAGGACAACGTTGTTCCGGTCCACGGCCTCGATGGCCGGGTTCGACGACTCGCCCGTGACCAGGGTGTCCCCGTCCTTCAGCTCCGGGTGGAGGACGGACGGTTTCCAGGCGACCAGCGCCTTCCCGGTGGTCTCTCCCCGGACGACGGTCAGTTCGGAGTCGTACGAGAAGGGCTTGCGCTTCCCGTCGTAGGACACCTCGGCCTTGACGGAGAACGGCACGGTCGCCCCGGACGGCGTGCCCGGCGTGATCCCTACGTGGGTGAGGTGCGCGTCGTCGCGGTAACCGGCGAGCAGTTGCTCGGCGTTCGACGCGTAGTTCGTGTGGGCCGCGGCGTCGGCCGCGTCGCCCTTCTCCCAGGCCGCGAAGAACGCGCGGCTGGTCTCCTTGATCTCGGTGCCGCTCGGTGGTCCGGTCTTCACCGGAGCGGGCCCGTCGGCGCGACCGCCGCCGTCCCCGCTGATCGAGGTCACCACGTTGTAGGCGCCGTACCCGGCGCCGCCCACCATCACCGCGAACACACTGCCGATGACGGCAGCTTTGGCCCCCTTGCGCATCGCGCGATCCCTCCCCGTGAACCCTTCTCCGAACTTCTGAACGCGTTCAGAAAAGCCGGTCCACCCCGCACTGTAGGCGCGGGTGGGGCTCATGGTGCAGACCTTCGCCGAATCGTTAGCCCTATGCATCGATTCACATACGTGACCAATATTCGCCAATGGGGATCACGGCACTTCGTGACCCTCCGCTCCGCCCCGGGCCGAGGCTCTACCAGTTGGTCAGGTCGACCAGCAGATCGCAGTGCGGGTCCTCCGGGGCCGGCCGTTGGTACTGCTCTTCCTCCACGAGGGAGGGGAGTGAGGCGATCAGTGCCGTGGCCGGCGTTTCGGTCAGGCGGATGTCCGCGCCGATGATGCCGGGCCGGTCGGGACGCTGCACGTACAGGCGCAGCAGGCCGTCGCCGTGCATCAGGAAGCCGATCAGGAAGGGGTTCTCGTCGTCGCCGGGGCCGGCCAGGGCGCGCACGACGGTGAGCGCCCTGCCCTGTTCGGGTTCCGGGTCCGGGGTGATCTCCTCCGGGCGCAGGCGGATGAGCGTCATCCCCATGACCTCGTCGACATCACTGCTGCTGTAGATCTGAGGTCCGGTCAGGACGGTACGCAGCAGGCCGGGGATCCAGTAAGGGGTCACGGTGTCGTTGGGGATCTCGTAGAGCAGGTTCATGACGTGCTCGCCCTCTCCGGCCCGGATGGCGATCCGTACGGCGCCGGGCGCGGGCAGGACACCGAGCAGGCGGCAGTGTTCCGCGACCGGGGCGTTCAGGTGGTACAGAAGCCGGCGGGTGACATCCGCCTGCTGCTCTCGGTCCTCCGGGTCTGTCACGGATGCATCCATGCGGGGCAGTTGTCGTTCCGTTGGTTGCGGCGGAAAGCGTTGATGACGCCGATCTTCTGTCCCCTGCCGGCGTCGTACAACCGTCCTTCGCCTGTCGCGTGCCGCCGGCGGCCGAAAACGACCAAGAGGGCCCGGCGGGTTCCCGGGCCCTCTTGGTGTGTCCGTACAGCTAGACCCAGGTGTCCAGCCACATCCGGGATCTCCATTGGTCGATGGGGATCGCCTGGCCCGTGTAGATCGGCCAGAAGTAGATGAAGTTCCAGGCGATCAGGAGGACCAGGACGCCCGCTCCCGCGGCGCCGACGACCCGGCGGCGTTCTCCGGAGCCGGGTGGGCCGAGGATCGCGCCGATCATCATCGTGACCGCGAGGCAGAGGAACGGCACGAAGACGACGGCGTAGAAGAAGAAGATCGTGCGCTCCTGGTACATGAACCAGGGCAGATAGCCGGCCACGATGCCGCAGGCGATCGCGCCCGCCCGCCAGTCCCGGCGGAAGGCCCAGCGCCACAGCACGTAGAGGATCGCGAAGCAGGCGGCCCACCACAGCAGGGGCGTGCCGAGCGCCAGCACCTCACGGGCGCACTTGTCACCCGCGTCGGCGGGGCAGCCGTCCTTGCCGGGCAGCGGGGACTCGTAGAAGTACGAGACCGGGCGGCCGAGGACGAGCCAGCTCCACGGGTTGGACTGGTAGGTGTGCGGCGACGACAGCCCGACGTGGAACTTGTAGACCTCGTGCTCGTAGTGCCACAGGCTGCGCAGCCAGTCCGGGAGGAAGGCGAAGGTGCCGCCCTTGCCGTCCGTCACGGCCCAGTTGCGGAAGTAGCCGCCCTTGCCGTTGTCCGGCGACAGGATCCAGCCGGTCCAGGAGAGCAGGTACACGGACAGGGCGACCGGGACCGTCGCCAGGAACGTGATGCCCGTGTCGTGCTTGAGCGCCGCCAGGTAGGGGTGGCGGGCGCCCGCCACCCGGCGGGAGGCCGCGTCCCACAGGACCGCCATCACACAGAACGCGGCGAGGATGTACAGCCCGTTCCACTTGGTGCCGATGGCCAGGCCCAGCATCAGGCCCGCCGTCCAGCGCCAGGGCCGCCATCCCAGACGGGTGGTCTCGGCGGTGTCCGCGTCGGGGTGGGCCACGCCGTCCGCGTCGGTGGGCAGCGCCGCCGCCAGTCTGGCCCGTGCCTTGTCGCGGTCGACGACCAGCGCGCCGAAGGCCGCCAGCACGAAGAACATCAGCACACCGTCGAGCAGCGAGGTGCGGCTCATCACGAAGTGCAGACCGTCCACCGCCATCAGCGTGCCCGCGAGACAGCCGAGGAACGTCGAACGGAACAGCCGCCGCCCGATCCGGCACAGCAGCAGCACCGACAGCGTGCCGAGCAGCGCCGTCATGAACCGCCAGCCGAAGGGGTTGAACCCGAACATCCATTCGCCGAGCCCGATGACGTACTTGCCGACCGGCGGGTGCACGACATAGGCGGCGTCGGTCGGGATCCGCACGTTGCCATTGCCCTGGAGGACCAGGTCGTTGGCGTCCTTCGCCCAGTTGACCTCGTACCCGCGGTGGATGAGTGCCCAGGCGTCCTTCGCGTAATACGTCTCGTCGAATATCACCGCCTTCGGGCTGCCCAGGTTCCAGAAGCGCATCAGCCCGGCGAGCAGGGTCACCAGGATCGGGCCGCCCCATCCCGACCAGCGGTTGAACCGGTCGGCGACCTCCCGGCGCAGCCCGAGGGCGCCCCAGATCCGGGGGCCGGGCTCGGCGTACGGCGGTACGAGCCGGTCGCGCACATCACTTCTGGGCGGCGCCGTGTAGCCGAATCGGCGCAGCCGCTGCTGCCACGACGGCCGCTGCTCATCGGCGGCCTGGCCCTGCCGGGTGTCCGTGGAGGACGCGGTACTGGTCACCGCGCCATCGTAGGGAACACGTCTGTGGGAGTCCCGTGCCCGGGCCCTTCCGGTCGGATGAGCTTGTCGGGCCGCGCCCCTGCGAGGATGGAACCGTGACAGGAATCCTTGTGTTGGCAGGCACCCCCATCGGCGACATCTCCGACGCTCCGCCACGGCTCGCCGCGGAACTGACCGGGGCCGATGTCATCGCCGCCGAGGACACCCGCAGGCTCCGCCGGCTCACCCAGGCCCTGGGTGTCCAGCCGACGGGGCGCGTCGTGTCGTACTTCGAGGGGAACGAGGCCGCCCGGACCCCGGAACTCGTCGAGGCGCTGGCCGGCGGGGCGCGGGTGCTGCTGGTCACCGACGCCGGGATGCCGTCCGTGTCGGACCCCGGTTACCGGCTGGTCGCCGCCGCGGTCGAGAAGGACATCAAGGTCACCGCCGTACCGGGCCCGTCCGCCGTGCTCACCGCGCTCGCGCTGTCCGGCCTGCCCGTCGACCGCTTCTGCTTCGAGGGCTTCCTGCCCCGGAAGGCGGGCGAGCGGCTGTCCCGGCTGCGGGAGGTCGCCGAGGAGCGCCGGACGCTGGTCTACTTCGAAGCGCCCCACCGGCTCGACGACACCCTCGCCGCCATGGCGGAGGTCCTCGGCACACAGCGCCGCGCCGCCGTCTGCCGCGAGCTGACCAAGACGTACGAGGAGATCAAGCGCGGCCCGCTGGGCGAGCTGGCCGCCTGGGCCGCCGAGGGGGTCCGCGGCGAGATCACCGTGGTCGTCGAGGGCGCCCCCGACAAGGGTGCCGAGGAACTGGACGCCGACGAGCTGGTGCGCAGGGTGCAGGTGCGCGAGGAGGCGGGGGAGCGGCGCAAGGAGGCGATCGCCGCCGTCGCCGCGGAGGCCGGAATTCCCAAGAGGGACGTCTTCGATGCGGTCGTCGCGGCAAAGAACGCCGCACGAAGCGCCCCATAGAAGGGCAAAGGACTATCGTGAAAAGCAAAGCTCAGGCCGGGTAGGAGGAGCCTTCCGACAAGGAAAGGCCAAAACGCCTCCAACACTCGACAGGCCTGATGCTTTCGCGCCGGGAGAAGCGTCCACTGGAAGCAGGGACGCACCCGTCCCTCGCCTTCGGCGCATCGACGGAATTCAGGGGGAATTCCGTCGACGAAGGCGCTTGTCCAGCGGACAAGAGGAGCTGGCATGAGTGAGACCACAGGACGGACCGGCGGTATCGCCGCCGGTCAGGTCACCGAACAGACCGGGCATCGCAGCGCGGCGACGGCCGTTGTCCACGAATCGTATTCCTTCGCCTGCATGCGCTGCGGGCACGGCTGGGAACAGTCGTACGACATCGAGCACCACCGCGACGCGGGAGGTGGCGAGTTCGTGATGTACGTGGCGAACGGGCATGTCGTGCCGTCGCCGCTCAGCCGGCCCACCTGCCTGAACTGCGACAGCCACGTGGTGCGCATCATGCGCGCCGGCCAGGTGTCCTCCGTTCTCGACTCCATGCACTCCATGACGCACCGGCAACCTCGCCCGGCAGCGCCCCGGCGGCCCGGGAAGGGCCCCGAGGAGGCCGCACCGGCCGAGTCCTCCGCCACCCCCGAGGAGCCGCACCACTGGCATCTGTCGGACCTTCTGCACCCGTTCCAGCACCGCAGGGCGGGCTGACCCGCGAGGTGAGGCCGGGCATGCCCCCTTCGTAGGATCGGGGCATGCCTTCCTCCGCTTCCGCCGCCCCCGACAAGAACGCCGCACCCCCGCTCCCCGAGCCCCTGCGTGTTCCCGTCGCCGACTCGCACACCCACCTCGACATGCAGTCCGGCACGGTCGAGGAGGGCCTCGCCAAGGCCGCGTCCGTCGGCGTGACGACGGTCGTCCAGGTCGGCTGCGACGTGAACGGCTCCCGCTGGGCGGCCGAGACGGCGGCCGCGTACGACGCCGTCCACGCTACCGTCGCCCTGCACCCCAACGAAGCGCCCCGGATCGTGCACGGTGACCCCGAAGGCTGGTCCCGGCAGGGGGTCCGGCAGCCGGGTGGAGACGCCGCGCTGGACGAGGCACTCGCGGAGATCGACCGTCTCGCCGCCCTCCCTCAGGTCAAGGGGGTCGGCGAGACCGGCCTGGACTACTTCCGCACCGGCCCCGAGGGCAAGGAGGCGCAGGAGCGCTCCTTCCGCTCCCACATCGAGATCGCCAAGCGGCACGGCAAGGCCCTGGTCATCCACGACCGCGACGCCCACACCGACGTCCTGCGCGTCCTCAAGGAGGAGGGCGCCCCCGAGCGGACCGTCTTCCACTGCTACTCCGGCGACGCCGACATGGCCGAGATCTGCGCTCGCGCCGGCTACTTCATGTCCTTCGCCGGCAACATGACCTTCAAGAACGCCCAGCCCCTGCGCGACGCGCTGGCCGTGGCCCCGCTCGAACTCGTCCTCGTCGAGACCGACGCGCCCTTCCTGACCCCCGCGCCGTACCGCGGACGGCCCAACGCGCCGTATCTCATTCCGGTCACGGTGCGCGCCATGGCCGCGGTGCGCGGCATCGACGAAGACACGCTGGCGACCTCGGTCTCCGCCAACACCGCGCGCGCCTTCGATTACTGACCCATAACGGTCCCCGGGGTTCTCCCTGGTCGAACGAGCGTCTTTCGCAGGGGAGTGTCGCGACACAGCGTAGTCGCGTTGCTTGGGAGAGTGACGACCGCTCCGCTAGGTTCTGGTCGCCCGATCCGGACCCCTGGAGCGTGTCGTCGTGAGCAGCTCGCGGTACGAGCAGTACGAGACGTATGGACCGACCGGTGGCTCAGAAGCCACCACGGTCGTCGTCGGTGTCACCGGCGTCGCCCCCGTGACCGGTGCGCCCGCCGCGCCGGACGCACCGACCGTGCCCCTCGTGCCCCTCGGGCTCGACGGGCTCGAGGGGGACGGCATGGTCCGTGTGTCTGGCGTGTCTGGCGTGTCTGGTGTGACCGGTGTGACGGCGGCTGCGTACGCGGAGCGCTCCGGCTACGCGGAGCGCTCCGGCCACCAGGAGTACTCCGGCCATGCGGACCACGCGCGGTACGAGCCGTACGGCCAGGGCTACCCGGACCCCTACCGCCCGGTGTACGAGGCGCGCACACCCGAGCCCGCCGTGCCCGACGGGCCTCCCGCGCCAGGAGTGCCCGGCGTACCCGGAGCCTTCGGTGCGCGCGGTGCGTTCGCTGTGCGCCGGGTGTCCGGCGCGCCCGACGCGCCGACCGAGCCCCGCCTCCCGCGTCAGTCGGCGGACACCGTGACCGTCGCGAACCCCGCGGGCGGAGGTGCCCTGCCGGGGGCGCGTGAGGCGTACGGGGACGCCGGGAGCCCTGACGGCACGGACAGGCCCGACGGCGTGCGCGCGACCGGCGGGCGGGCCGAGGCGCGCCGCGCGGCCCGCCGCAAGCGCGCCACCGAGCGCCCGGACGCCCTGCGCCGGCTGCTCCCGCAGGCTCTGGTCGTGGCTTTCCTGGCCGGCGGCACCTCCGCCTTCGTCGCCAACGACAAGGCGATCGAGCTCAGCGTCGACGGCAGGCCGCGCACGCTGCACACCTTCGCGGACGACGTGACGGAACTGCTCGCCGACGAAGGCGTGAAGGTGGGGCCGCACGACGTCGTCGCGCCCGCCCCCGGCACGGCCCTCGCCAGCGGGGACGAGGTCGCGGTGCGCTACGGGCGCCCGGTGCACCTCACGCTCGACGGAGACCGGCGCAGGGTGTGGACGACCGCGCACACCGTGGAGGGTGCGCTCAGACAGCTGGGGGTGCGCGCCGAGGGCGCCTATGTGTCCACCTCGCGCTCCCAGCGCATCGGACGCGAGGGCCTGGCGCTCCACGTGCGGACCGAGCGCACGGTCACGATCATGGCCGACGGCCGGGCGCGGACGATCCGCACCAACGCCGCGAGCGTCGGGGAGGCCATCGAGGAGGCCGGGATCACCCTGCACGGACAGGACACGACCTCCGTGGCGGCCGGGAGCTTCCCGCGGGACGGCCAGACGGTCACCGTCCTGCGCGTCACCGGGACCAGAGAGGTCCGCGAGGAGCCGATCCCGTTCGAGGTGCGGAGGACGGACGACTCCTCGCTGTTCAAGGGCATCGAGGTCGTCGAGCGCCCAGGTCGCTTCGGAGCGCGGCGCGTCACGTTCACCCTGCGGACCGTCAACGGTGTCCGGCAGAGGCCGCTCCGCGTCCGGTCCGAGGTGGTGCGGGAGCCGCAGGTCCAGCTGGTCAGGGTCGGTACGAAGCCCCATCCCGTGGCCGTCGACGGCGCCGACCACCTGGACTGGTCCGGCCTCGCCGCGTGCGAGTCGGGCGGCCGCCCCGGCGCGGTGGACCCGTCCGGCACATACGGCGGCCTCTACCAGTTCGACACCCGCACCTGGCACGCCCTGGGCGGCAGCGGGCGCCCCCAGGACGCCCCGGCCGCGGAACAGACCCTCCTGGCGAAGAAGCTGTACGTGCGGCGCGGGGCGAGTCCCTGGCCGCACTGCGGGCCACGGCTGCACGGCTGACCCGAGTCCCCCCGTACCCTGGGCTCGTGACCAGCCCCACCCCCGACGCCCTCCTGGGCCCCGCCGACATCCGCGAACTCGCGGCAGCCCTCGGCGTACGGCCCACCAAGCAGCGCGGCCAGAACTTTGTGATCGACGCGAACACGGTGCGCCGCATCGTGCGGACCGCGGAGGTGCGGCCCGACGACGTGGTCGTGGAGGTGGGACCCGGCCTCGGCTCACTGACGCTGGGCCTGCTGGAGACGGCGGACCGGGTCGTCGCCGTCGAGATCGACGACGTCCTCGCGAGCGCGCTCCCCGCGACGGTGGCGGCGCGCATGCCGGACCGGGCCGAGCGGTTCGCGCTCGTGCACTCGGACGCGATGCACGTCCGGGAGCTGCCGGGCCCGCCCCCGACCGCGCTGGTCGCGAACCTCCCGTACAACGTCGCCGTGCCCGTCCTGCTGCACATGCTCGACACCTTCCCGACCATCGAGCGCACCCTCGTGATGGTCCAGGCGGAGGTCGCCGACCGGCTCGCCGCGGCGCCCGGTTCGAAGGTGTACGGCGTGCCGTCCGTGAAGGCGAACTGGTACGCCGAGGTGAAGCGGGCCGGCTCCATCGGACGCAATGTCTTCTGGCCGGCCCCCAACGTCGACAGCGGGCTCGTGTCGCTCACCCGGCGCGCCGAGCCGATCTCCACGACCGCGGCGAAGAGCGAGGTGTTCTCGGCGGTGGACGCGGCCTTCGCGCAGCGCCGCAAGACCCTGCGCGCCGCCCTCGCCGGATGGGCCGGTTCGGCCCCCGCCGCCGAGGCCGCGCTCGTCGCCGCCGGTGTCTCCCCGCAGGCACGTGGCGAGTCGCTGACGGTCGAGGAGTTCGCCCGGATCGCGGAGAACCGCGGCGAGGTGAACGGCGGGGACACCAAGGGCGCCCGCCGGTACCGCGACGCGAACGCCGACGGCAGCGGCGCCGGGAAGGCCGAGAACGCCGAGAACGAGGAGTCGACCCAGCCGTGACGGTGACGGTACGCGTCCCTGCCAAGGTCAACGTCCAGCTCGCGGTCGGCGGCGCACGCCCCGACGGCTTCCACGACCTGGCCAACGTGTTTCTCGCGGTCGGCCTGTACGACGAGGTCACGGTCACCCCTGCCGACGAGCTGCGCGTCACCTGCGCGGGCCCGGACGCCGCCCAGGTGCCCCTCGACCGGACGAACCTCGCGGCCCGCGCGGCCCTCGAACTCGCCCGCCGGTACGGCATCGACCCCGCCGTCCACCTCCACATCGCCAAGGACATCCCCGTCGCCGGGGGCATGGCGGGCGGCAGCGCGGACGGAGCGGGCGCGCTGCTCGCCTGCGACGCGCTGTGGGGCACGAACGCCTCGCGCGACGAACTCCTCGACATCTGCGCCGAATTGGGCAGCGATGTGCCGTTCTCCCTGGTGGGCGGTGCGGCGCTCGGCACCGGGCGCGGTGAGCAGCTGCGCGCCCTGGAGGTCGGCGGGACCTTCCACTGGGTCTTCGCGATGGCCGAGCGCGGGCTGTCGACCCCGGCGGTCTTCCGGGAGTTCGACCGGATGAACGAGGGCGTACGCGTCCCGGAGCCGGCCGCCTCGCAGGACCTGCTGGACGCGTTGGCGAAGGGGGACGCGGGGGCCCTCGCGCGCACTGTGTCCAACGACCTCCAGCCCGCGGCCCTCTCCCTCTTCCCGGCCCTCGCCGACACCCTCGCCGCGGGCCGCACGGCCGGCGCCCTCGCCGCGCTCGTCTCCGGCTCGGGCCCGACCACGGCGTTCCTCGCCGCGGACGCGGGATCCGCGCGGACGATCGCCGAGGCCCTGCTCGCGTCGGGCACCTGCCGTTCCGCCCGCGTCACCGGGAGCCCGGCGCCCGGCGCGACGGTGCTCTGACGCAGGCCGGACGTCCGCCCTGGTCACCGGCCCCGGCTTCCCGGACGCCCGGCTCCGGCCTCCCTGGGGCACCACCCCGGCCCCCTGGGCGTGCGGCTGGGGCGGGGCGGGGTACGCCACGGCTCGGTGCCCCTGCGGCGCGGACTACCCTTGAGGGTCGATCGTCCCCCTTGTCAGGAGAGAAATGGCCGTCAACCTGGTCAATGTCGAGTCCGTCAGCAAGGTGTACGGCACCCGTGCACTGCTCGACGGAGTCTCCCTCGGCGTCAGCGAGGGGGACCGGATCGGCGTGGTGGGCCGGAACGGCGACGGCAAGACGACCCTGATCCGCATGCTCGCCAAGCTGGAGGAGCCCGACACCGGCCGCGTCACGCACTCCGGCGGCCTCCATGTCGGCGTGCTGACCCAGCACGACTCGCTCGACCCCACGGCCACCGTCCGCCACGAGGTCATCCGCGACATGGCCGACCACGAGTGGGCGGGCAACGCCAAGATCAGGGACGTACTGACGGGCCTCTTCGGCGGTCTCGACCTGCCCGGGTTCCCGCAGGGGCTCGACACGGTGATCGCCCCGCTCTCCGGTGGCGAGCGACGGCGTATCGCGCTGGCGAAGCTGCTCATCGAGGAGCAGGACCTGATCATCCTCGACGAGCCCACCAACCATCTGGACGTCGAGGGCATCGCCTGGCTCGCCAAGCACCTGCGCGAGCGCCGTTCCGCGCTCGTCTGCGTGACGCACGACCGGTGGTTCCTCGACCAGGTCTGCACCCAGATGTGGGACGTGCAGAAGGGCGCGGTCTACGAGTACGAGGGCGGCTACTCCGACTACGTGTTCGCCCGGGCCGAGCGCGAGCGCATCGCCGCGACCGAAGAGGTCAAGCGGCAGAACCTGGTCCGCAAGGAGCTGGCGTGGCTGCGGCGCGGAGCACCCGCCCGTACCTCCAAGCCGCGCTTCCGCGTCGAGGCCGCCAACGAGCTGATCGCCGATGTGCCGCCGCCCCGCGACAAGAGCGAACTGATGAAGTTCGCCAACTCGCGGCTCGGCAGGACCGTCTTCGATCTGGAGGACGTGACCGTGCAGGCCGGGCCCAAGGTGCTGCTCAAGCACCTGACCTGGCAGCTCGGCCCCGGCGACCGCGTCGGCCTCGTCGGTGTGAACGGCGCGGGCAAGACCTCCCTCCTGCGCGCCCTGGCCGAGGCCGCCCGCAGCGAGGGCGAACAGCAGCCCGCCGCCGGCCGGATCGTCACCGGCAAGACCGTCAAGCTCGCCTACCTCTCCCAGGAGGTCGGCGAACTCGACCCGAACTGGCGCGTGCTCCAAGCCGTCCAGGCCGTCCGTGACCGGGTCGACCTCGGCAAGGGGCGCGAGATGACCGCCGGGCAGCTCTGCGAGACGTTCGGCTTCAACAAGGAGAAGCAGTGGACGCCGGTCGGGGACCTCAGCGGTGGTGAGCGCCGGCGGCTCCAGATCCTGCGCCTGCTGATGGACGAGCCCAACGTCCTCTTCCTCGACGAGCCCACCAACGACCTCGACATCGAGACCCTCACCCAGCTCGAGGACCTCCTCGACGGCTGGCCCGGCTCCATGATCGTGATCTCCCACGACCGCTTCTTCATCGAGCGCACCACGGACAACGTGTTCGCGCTCCTCGGCGACGGCACCCTGCGGATGCTCCCGCGCGGGATCGACGAGTACCTGGAGCGGCGCCGGAAGATCGAGGAGGCGGCCGCGGCCGCCGTGCTCGCCGCCGCCCCGGCCCCGGTCAAGGCCGCTTCCTCCGCCGACGCCCGCGCCGCCAAGAAGGAACTCCAGCGGATCGAGCGGCAGCTGGACAAGATCTCCGAGAAGGAGACCAAGCTGCACGCCCAGATCGCCGACAACGCGACCGACTTCGGGAAGGTCGCCCAACTCGACGCCGAGTTGCGCGAGTTGGCCGGGGAGCGCGAGGAACTGGAAATGCGCTGGCTGGAGCTGGCGGAGGACGCGTAACGGCGACGGGCGCACAGCCCTCCTCGACCGGGGTGCCCTCTCGTGCGAACGAAGGCACCCGGGCGGTGGTTCGCGAGGGCGCTCACCGGGCGCGCTCGCCAGGCGCGCACGGCCCCTCAGGAGGGCGTGCGCCTCGCGCTCGACGCTCCGGGGTTCCAGGACGCGCCCCTCGTCACGGCGCCCCTCGCGGCGATGAAGGCACCGTGCGTGCCCGGCGTGAAGGGCGCGTGAAGGCGCGTAACGACGGCATCACAGCCCGGTCCTCCCTTGGGAACAGGGCGCGCACCGGCCCCCTGCCCGCGCCCCCCCAAGTGATAGAAAGAGCCGTCTGAGAACAGTCTGAGAACCACCCGGAGCGGCGCGAATCCAGCGCCCCCGGTGGGGCGCCACATCAGTGAAGAGGGGGAAGCGCTGATGAGTCAGCCGCCGAATCAGCCGCCGCAGGGCGGTTTCGGAGCACCGCAGGACCAGCCGCCGACGGGCGGTGCGAACCCGCCGCAGGACCCGCGGTCGCAGGGTGGTTTCGGCGCGCCCCAGGGCGTACCGCAGGGCACGCCGCCCAACACGCCTCCCGCGCCGCAGGGCCCGCCCCCTGCCCCCGCGGGCCCGCCCCAGCCCACTCCGCCCGCCGGGGCCCCGCAGCCCGGCTACGGGTACCCCCAGCAGCCCGGCCCCTACGCCCAGCCGGGCCCGTACGGCCAGCCGCAGCAGCCGGGGCCCTACGGGCAGCCCGGGCCGTACGGATACGGGCAGCAGCAGCCGGGGTACGGGTATCCGTCCCAGGCGCCGTACCCGGGCGCGCCCGGCACCCCGCCGCCCGGCGGTCCGGGCGGGGGCTCGAAGAACCCCTTCAAGGGCCGGCCCGCGCTCGTCATCGCCGCGGCGGTGGCCGGACTCCTCGTCGTCGGCGGCACCGTATGGGCCGTCACCAGCGGGGGTGACGACGGGAAGAAGCCCGTCGCGAAGGAGTCCCCGAGCCAGAGCCCGAAGACCTCCGCGTCGGACGATCCGGTCAACCCCGGTGACGGCAGCGGTGACGGCGGTGAGGACGAGGAGAACCTGAACGCGGACCGCAAGCCGGGCGAGGCCAAGGTGCTCTGGTACAAGTCGGCGCCCGACGCGCCCGGTTCCGGCGCCGACGCCCCCGGCCTGTGGGTCACCGACAAGGCCGCGGTGAAGGCGGCGTACAAGCAGCTCTTCGCGTTCAATGTCGGGGACGGAAAGCCCGCGTGGGACGCGCTGACGTTCCCGCAGAAGATCTGCGCGGTCACCCCGCAGAAGACGGCCGACGACAAGGTCGTCATCGCCTACATGAGCGGCTCCAGCAGCAGCGCCAAGTGCAACCAGCTCCAGCAGATCGACCTGAACACCGGCGCCAAGGGCTGGACCGGGAAGGTCGCGGACGGCGCCCTGTTCGACAGCGCGATCTCGATCGACCTGTCCATCGCCGGCGACACGCTGACGGTCGGCCGCTCGATGTCGGGAACGGGCTACGACGTCTCCAGCGGCAAGAAGCTGTGGGACAAGGAGAAGTACGGCGCCAGCTGCTACCCGGCGGGATTCGCGGGCGGCTCCAAGCTGGTGGCCGTCTCGTCCTGCGGGGCCGGCAGCGACACCGAGCACGACGAGGTGCAGGAGCTGGACCCGGCCACCGGCAAGGCCAAGTGGACGAAGAAGATCCCCGAGGGCTGGCGGGTCGAGCGCGCCTACTCCGTGGACCCGGTCGTGATCTACATGACCAACGAGAAGAAGAAGACCGTCAACGTCACCACGCTGACGGACAACGGCGACCTGCGCTCGCAGCTCAAGAGCGACGACGGCTTCGCGCCCGAGTGCGGCTTCGCGATCCTCAGCCGTGACCTGACCGGATGCTTCGGCGCCGTCGCCGACACCGACACGCTCTACCTGCCGACGGACGAGAAGACCGGAGCCAACGAGATCGTCGCGTTCAACCTGGCGACCGGCAAGGAGAAGTGGCGCGTCAAGTCCCCCGTGGACGCGGCGATGATGCCGCTGAAGATGGACGGCACGAACCTCATCGCCTATGTCGAGGCGTCGTACGACGGCGGCGGCCGCATCGTGTCGGTTCCGACGACCGGCGGCAGCCACACGCTCACCAAGCTGCTCCAGAACCCGCAGGGCACCGCGAACATCGAGAACGGCTTCTACTCGAAGGCCGTCGACTACGTGGACGGACGCTTCTACATCTCCACCACCCGGCTGACGGGCAATGACGAGGCGAAGGAGAAGCTGATGCTGGCCTACGGCAAGTGACCCTCGCCCAGACCCAGTTCCTTCGCGCCCCGCACGCACACCGGCCCGTCGTCCCAACGCATCCCGAGGTAGTCACGTCATGAGCCAGCCGCCCCCGCCACCGCCGAACCAGCCCCCGCCCGGTGGTTTCGGCGCACCGCAGGACCCGCCCCCCGGTGGTTTCGGCGCACCGCAGGACCCGCCCCCCGGTGGTTTCGGCGCACCGCAGGACCCGCCCCCGGGCGGTTTCGGAGCGCCGACGCCTCCGCCGCCCGCGCAGGGTCCGGGCTACGGCTACCCGCAGACGCCCCCGCCCCCGCAGACCGCTCCGCCCGCGAGCCCGCCGCAGCAGCCGTACGGCTACCCGCAGACGCCGCCCCCGGCCCAGCCGGGCTACGGCTACCCGGGCCAGCCGCAGGCCCCGTACGGCGCCCCGGGTCAGCAGCCGTACGGCTACCCGCAGCCGCAGACCATGCCGATGCAGCCGCAGGCTCCCAAGGGCGGCGGCGTGCGGAAGCTCAACAGCCAGATGCTCATCATCGTGGCGGCCGTGGTGGCCGTCGCGCTGATCGTCGGCGGCGGCGTCCTGTACACGAACACCTCCGGCAAGGACGACAAGAACAACTCCGGGGGATCGAGCGGCGGCACCGGCGGCAAGGGCGACGACGCCAAGGGCGGTGACGACAAGGGTTCCGGCGGCAAGGAGAAGGCGCCGGCCAACACCAGTTCCTCGCTGCTGTTCCAGATCCCCGCGCCGGCCGTGCCCAAGGGCGACACGAGCGTGACCACGGCCGGCTCCTGGCTCACCGACAAGGTGTACGCCAAGAGCGGCGTGGCCGAGATCAACGGCTACGACCCGGACTCGGGCGCCAAGAACTGGACGCTCAAGCTCCCCGGCCCGGTGTGCCAGGCGAGCCGTCACACCACGGACGCCGACCGCACGGCGATCATCTACGAGCCGGCCATGCCCACCAAGGCGCAGCCCTCGCACGGGTGCAGCCGGCTCGCCGCCATCGATCTCGACACCGGCAAGAAGCTGTGGACCCGGACGATCAAGTCCGGTGATGAGCCGATCAACATCGACAACGTGACGGTCAGTGGCAACACGGTCGCCGCGGGCAGCACCAGCGGCGGCGGTGCGTTCGACATCTCCACCGGCAAGGCCCTGTGGGCTCCGAAGTCGGGCGACAGCTGCTACGACGCCGGTTACGGCGGCGGGGACAAGCTGGTCGCGGTCCGCAAGTGCGGCGAGTACGGCAGCACGCGCCAGCTGCACATCCAGACCATCGACCCGAAGACCGGGAAGGTGATCTCCGAGTACAAGATGTCGCCCGGCATCGAGTACGCCAGCGTCGTCTCCACCGACCCGCTGGTCGTGGCCGCCGACGTCGGCGACTCCGCCGGTGACGGCAGCGGCATCTCGGACTTCTTCTCCATCGACAACAAGACCGGCAAGCTGCGGTCGAAGGTCTCCGCGCCCGGCAAGACGTACGCGGCCCGCTGCGACGGCATCTCGAGGATCGAGTACTGCTCCGGGCTCGCCGTCGGCAACGACAAGCTGTACATCCCGACGGAGGAGCACGACGGCACCGGCGAATACAGCCGGACCAACGAGATCGTCTCCTTCGACCTGGCCACCGGAAAGCAGACCGGCCAGCGCGGGGACGCGGGCGACGGCTACACCATCACCCCGCTGCGCATGGACGGCACCAGCCTTCTCGCGTACAAGCGGCCGCCGTACGACAAGGGCGGGCAGATCGTCTCGATCGACGGAACCTCCTTCAAGGCGACCAAGCTCATGGAGAACCCGGCGACCGAGGCGACGCGCGACGCGGAGTCCAGCATGCTCCCGGAGTACTCCGAGATCCTCTACGGCGACGGCCACCTCTACATGTCCCAGGTCTACGCGGGCAAGCCGTCCTCCGTGGACGACAAGGAGTACCTGGCGATCGCCTTCGGAACGAAGTAGCCGGTCCTTTCGGAGCGTTCGCCTTCGAAATGATCACCATGGAACGGTCATCTTTGGAGTGAAGTAAGGCGATCATCTTCGAAAGAATGCGTTGATCGTTCTCCGACGGAATTCGTTCGGTCCGAGACAACGTGTGCGGCCCCGTCCCTGCTCAGGGGCGGGGCCGCACACGTACCCCTCATCCCTCCCTAATGGGAGGGATTTCGATATTCCGGGGCACTTCTCTCCAGTAGGGGAAGCGCAACGTCGAACAAGCGTGTAGCTTCCGGGGGATGGAGAGCCGGGGGGCTCCTAATCCACGGGGAACCAGTGGGGATGCTTGGGGGGACTGGGGGGTTGCCTGATGGGAGTGCGGCTCATGGTGGTCGACGACCACCGACTGCTCGCCGAGGCGTTGGCCTCGGCTCTGAAACTGCGCGGGCACCGGGTGCTCGCCGCGGCGGCGCCCGCCGCGGGGGCGGCGGAGCTGGTGATCACACGGGCACCCGAGGTGTGCCTGATCGGCACGGCGACACCCGCCGAGCCGGGAATCTTCGACCCGGTGGTGCGGATCAAACGGGAGCGCCCCCAGGTGGCGGTCCTGGTGCTCGGCCCGGTACCGAACCCGCGCGGCATCGCCGCCGCGTTCGCCGCCGGAGCCTCCGGTTACGTACGCCATGACGAACGCATAGAGGGCGTCGAGCGCGCGATCATGAAGGCGAGGGCGGGCGAGGCGGCGGTGGCCCCGCAACTGCTCCAGGGCGCGTTCAGCGAACTGCTCAACCCCGCCGGCCAGCCCGACGACGAGGGCCAGCGGCTGCTCCAGATGCTCACACCCCGCGAGGTGGAGGTCCTGGTGAGGGTCGCCGACGGGGAGGACACCCGGCTCATCGCGGCCGGCATGGGCATCGCCCCGTCGACGGCTCGCACCCATGTCCAGCGGGTCCTGATGAAACTGGGCGTGGGCTCCCGTCTCGAAGCGGCGGCGCTCGCCGCCCGCACGGGCCTGCTGGACCGGGCGGGACCGCTCCCGGCGTCGGCACCGCACGGAGGCGCGGACGACTCCCTCTGAGGCGTATCCCTCCGAGACGTACGGCGTGCACGGGCCCCTGAACCTTCGGGGCCCGTCCACGGGTCTCCCGGGTCTACGAGGAGGAGTCCGGGTCTACGAGGAGGGGGGCTTCCCCTCCTCGAAGCTCGCGAAGTACGCGGCGGCCATGTCCTCGTCCCCGTGGCCCAGAGCGCCCGCGCGGCCAAGGCGTTCGGCGGCGGCTTCGGCGACGTCGAGACGGACACCGTGCCGCCGCCCGTCCCGCACGATCAGACGGGCGTCCTTCTCGGCGGTGGTGACCGCGAAGCTGGCCGGGGACAGCCGGTCCTCCAGGACGAGGGCCGCCTTCGCGTGCAGATAGCCCATGTCGAGCGGGCCGCCGGCGATGAGGTCGAAGAAGCTGCGCGGGTCCACGCCGAGGCCCTGCGCCAGGGCGAGGACCTCGCCGGTCGCGGCGGTGGCGGCCAGGACCCAGCTGTTGGCAACGAGCTTGAGCCGGGTGGCGCTGCCCGCCGAGCCGTCCTCGCCGGTCCACACGGTACGGGCGCCGACGGCGTCGAAGACGGGTGTCACGGTGTCCCGCGCCGCGCTCGGACCGGCGGCGAGCACGGTCAGCCGGCCGGCCTCGGCGGGTGCGCGCGTCCCGAGGACGGGAGCGTCGAAGAAGACGAGCCCGTGCGCGCGGGCGAAGTCGGCCAGCTCGCCGAGTGCCTCGGTCCCCGCGGTCGTGGACTGCACCCAGACGACCCCGGCGCGCAGCCCGGGTGCCGCCCGGCGCATGACATCGAGGGCGGCGGGGCCGTCGTACAGCATGGTCAGGACGACATCGGCGCCCTGTACGGCCTCCTCCGGGGTGTCCGCGACGTGCACGCCGTCGGCGGCCAGCGGCTCGGCCTTGGCACGGCTGCGGTTCCAGACGCGGACGCCGTGTCCGGCGCGGGCGAGGTTACGCGCCATGGCGGCACCCATGATTCCGGTGCCGAGGACGCTGACGGTGAGTTTTTCGGTCATGCGGTCAGCTTCCCTCCTCTGCGGCAGGCCCGGCATCACCTGCGGACGTGGTGCCCGATGTCCTCCGCCGCTCACACCGCAGGTGCGCCGAGTCCGCCGGACTTTATGTGGTGGACGAGTTGGGCGAGGGGACCGGGGGCGGTCGAGAGGTGGGTCGCGGGGGTGTCGCTCTCGCGGAGGTGGATGGTGCCTGGGGTGGCGGCGAGTTCGACGCAGTCGTTGCCTTCACCGCCGCCGGAGAAGGATGACTTCTGCCAGTTGGCGGGGATGGTCATGACGTCGCCTCACAGTTCCTTGGCCATCTTCCGGATGAAGTCGCGTGAGTGCCCGGGGCTCAGCGATGCTTCCTCAACTTTACGGAAGAGTGTTCGGAAGTGGGCCAGTTGGGCCTCGGAATCGACGAACGCGGTGCCGTGTGGTGCGTCGCGTACGACGGTGTCCAGGCGGGGCACGGGACCTCCGAGGTAGCCCATCGCGCTGCCGCCGCCCGCGAAGCCGTCCATGTCGAAGGGGATGACCCGAACGGTGACGTGCTCCCGTTCGGAGTACTCCAGGATGCGTTCCAATTGAGCTCGCGCGACCGGACGGTCGCCTACACGGATCCGCAGCGCGGCCTCATGGATCACGGCTTCGTACGTGATCGGTCCGGGTCGTTCGATGACCACGCGACGTCGCATTCGGTGGCTCACCCGAGGGTCGACCTCGCTCCGAGGCAGCTCCGGTGCCATGTAGGAGAAGAGGGCGCGCGCGTAGTCCTCCGTCTGGAGAAGTCCCGGAACGTGGATGACGGCCACGTCGTGCCGGAACGCCGCGTGATGGTCGAGCTCGGACAGGTCGAGAAAGGGGGTGGGGAGCACACCTCGGTACTCCTCCCACCAGCCCCGCGTACGGTCCGCCGCCATCCCGACCAGTGCCTCGATCAATTCCTGGTCCGTGCAGGTGCAGTGAGCCGCCAACCTGCGCAGGCGTTCTTCGCTGATACCAGAGCTGCCCGCTTCGATCTGGCTCATGTGGGTCGAGCTGGAGCCGAGCAGCCCGGCCACCTCCCGCGCCGACTTGCCTGCGGCCTCCCGCAGTCTGCGCAGCTCGGTACCCAGACGTACCTGTCGTGCCGTGGGCTGGTTCCGCATCGTCATCCGGTGCCGCCTCCTCAACGACCCTGAGAACGGGTGGGGTTGACCTCCCCGTTCGGGTGTCAGATTACGTGAGTGGCTTGCCGGGGTAGGAATTTCTACCCTACCGTCAGTGACGCGACGCACACGCTGCGGAACCCCGGGACTCCGGAAGCGCACCACTCCGTCCTGCCACGGCGGCGTGACACTGCCACCGCCCGCGCCCACGGCGACCTCTCGACTCCCCACACCAGAATCGGAGTTCACGCATGTCCGGAACCGAACCCTGGACCTATGTGCTGCACATCCCCCAGGACGACCGTGCGGTGACCGTCTGCCGTCGTACCGTCCGTCTGATCCTGACCCTGCACGGTCTGATCCGTCTCGTGGACGTGGCCGAGCTGCTGGCGGCGGAGCTGGTCTCCAACGCCGTACGGCATACGAAGGGGCCCGCGGCGCTGCGGCTGCACTGGCGGGACGGGGTGCTGCGGATCGGCGCGTGGGACGCGAGCCCGGTGCCGCCGTCGCACGACCTGGTGGCGGTACCCGACGCGGAGGCGGGCCGGGGTCTCGTCCTCGTCCGGGCCTGCGCGGACGACTGGGGCTGGCATCCGCTGCGGCAGGGCGGCGACATCGGCAAGTACGTGTGGTGCGACCTCGTTGCCGCCTAGGGGCGGAGCATCTCCGTCATGGGCGACTGCGACGGGGTCAGGCCCGGCAGCAGCCAGGGCTGGAAGAGGCTCAGTACCGCGAGTACCAGGAAGGCGGCCCCGACGACCTGCGAGAAGACGGGGCCCAGCCGCCAGAGCTTCTCCACGAAGATCACCACGGCCACCGCGGCCATCGCCAGGACGTTCATGACGCCCAGCGGGACGAGCACGACCATCAGCCCCCAGCAGCAGCCCACGCAGTACGCCCCGTGGTGCGCCCCGACCCGCAGATCGCGGGCCCGGGGCCGGAAGCCCGCGTAGCGCACGAGCTGGCCCATCGGGCTCCGGCAGTGCCGCAGGCAGATGTCCTTCCACGGGCCGAACTGGTAGAGCCCGGCGACCAGGAAGGCCCCGGCGCCGATCCAGCGCCCGGTGCCCGGGTGCTCGTCCACCAGGGCCCCGGTCCCGGCGAGGAGCCCGTAGGCGATCAGGCCGAAGGCCGTCCAGGCCAGCAGGTATCCGCCGGCGAACTGGGCGGTACGAGCCACCCGCACGACTCCCGTGGGCGACTGGCGCCCGATGGCCCGCGCCCAGGTGAGGGCCACCGGGGCCACCGACGGGAACATCATGGCGATCATCATGACCAGCCACAGCAGCAGGAACAGCGGGACGCCCATACCCATGGTTCCCGGCTCGACCCCCATGTCACGGGCCTGGTCGACCACCAGCACCCAGGCGAGGAGGGCGATCGACGCCATCACGGACCAGGCGAACGCAAGCTGCCGGGCCGACAGCAGATTTGCCGGACGCAGAGGGGGTGACAGGGCCTTCCGGTCGAGGCGCACACCTCCAGCACATCACGGCGGACCCGCGCGTGCGCGCGGGAACGCGTGTATGCGGAAGACACCTCCTCCGGGTGACCCCTGCGGTGGGACAATCGGAGTGAATGCGCACGACCCGGGCGTGGGCCGGCGATGGCTCCCGGGGGCTCTGCCGTCCTCCCGAGACCGACGCCCCGGCACGGTCACGAGGAGGCAGGGAGATGTCCGAGACGACGGCGACCGTTCCCCGGTGGCACGCGGCGGGCGACTGGTTCGACACCTGCAAGTGCAACGTGCCCTGCCCCTGCTCGTTCGCACAGCTGCCCACCCACGGCGATTGCGACGGCATCCTGGCCTGGCACATCCGCGAGGGCCGCTACGGCGATGTACGGCTGGACGGCCTGAACGTGCTGATGGTGGCCTCGTTCGTCGGCAACATCTGGGCCGAGCACACGGACACGTACGCCGCGGTCTTCGTCGACGAGCGCGCCGACGACCCCCAGCGCGAGGCGCTTCAGATGATCTTCGGTGGGCAGGCGGGCAGCTGGCCCGCCGAGATGGTGACCATGATGGGCGCCGAGATGCGCGGCATGGAGTTCGCCCCCATCGAGATCGAGGTCGCCGACGACCTCGCGAGCTGGCGGGCCGTGGTACCGGGCCGGGTCGAGGCGAGCGCGGTCGCGCTCACGGGACCCACGACCCCGGAGGGCGCGCGCGTCCAGTCGACCAACCTGCCGGGTGCGGAGACCGGACCGGGCCAGGTCGCGACCTGGGGCCGCTCGACGGTGGACCGCGCCGATGCCCACGGCTTCCTCTGGAGCCGCGAAGGCCGGTCCAGCAAGCACATCACCTTCGACTGGACCGGGCCCGGCTAGCCAGGTCGTCTCTTTCGGATACGCCGCGGGGCGCGGTGCCCGGGGGCACCTCCCAGCGGTGGCTGGGGGAGCGTCGCGGGTCAGCAAGATCCGGAAAAGACGGCCCGGCCGCGAAAGCGCCAAGGGCCGGAGTCCTCTCGGTGAACCCCGGCCCCCCGCAAGGGCGCTACTCCTCCGGCCCCTCGTCCTCGGACGCCGGTACCGGTACCGCCAGTGGGCGCAGCCACAGCCACACCAGGAAGAACAGGCCGAGGGCGAGCATGCCGAGGCCGGTCCAGAGGTTGATGTTGACGCCGTCCGCCTTGGCGAGGGCGGCGTCGGAGGCCGTGATGCCGGCGATGGTGACGATGACGCCGTAGACCACGAACAGGCCGCCGATGATGCGGCGGATGTCGAACAGACTGGCGGCGGTCGCGGACTTCTTCTCGAGTTCCGAGACCTCGCGCTGGGCGTCGCTTTCCGAATAGTCGGACATGGTTTCTTGATTCTCCCTCGTCGGAACGGGTCGGGACTCGTCAGAACGAGAACGGGATGTAGCAGGCGGTCGCCAGGATCAGCGCGCCCCAGCCCAGCAGGGCGGGCTTGCGGTACCAGGCGTCGTCGCCGGGGGCCGGCGGCTCGGCCATGCCGGGGGACACGGTGCCGTAGACCAGGCCCTGCAATTCCGCCGCGGGCTTCGGGGCGGTGAAGAGCGAGACCCCGACCATCACCACGCCGCCGGCCACGAAGGCGACGATCGCGGAGACGAAGTTGGCGCCCTGGTCGGAGGGGAAGCCGACGATGTCCTGCTTGTAGAGGACGAAGTAGTTCACCATCGCCGCCGTGGTGCCGGCCAGCAGGCCCCAGAAGCCCGACTTCACCGATGCCCGCTTCCAGAACATGCCGATGATGAAGACCGCGAACATCGGCACGTTGAAGAAGGAGAAGAGCGTCTGGAGGTAGCTCATGATGTTGGAGAAGGACGAGGCGAGGAAGGCCGTGCCGATCGACGCCAGGACGCCGATCACCGTGATGAGACGGCCGAAGCGGACGTAGTAGGAGTCCTCGCGGTCCGTCACCACGTACTTCGCCCAGATGTCCGTGGTGAACACCGTGTTGAAGGACGAGACGTTGGCCGCCATGCCCGCCATGAAGGCGGCCAGCAGACCGGTCACCGCGATGCCGAGGACACCGTTCGGCAGCAACTCCTGCATCAGGTAGGGGATCGCGTCGTTGTACTGGAGGTCCGAGCCGCTCGTGCCGATCTTCGGGACCAGGACGGCCGCCACCAGGCCCGGGATCATCACCAGGAAGACGATGAAGATCTTCGGGTAGGCCGCGATGAGCGGGGTGCGCTGGGCCGCGGAGAGGTTCTTGGCCGACAGCGCGCGCTGCACCTCGGCGAAGTTCGTCGTCCAGTAGCCGAAGGACAGCACGAAGCCCAGACCGAGCACGATGGTCAGCCAGTTGGCGCCGAGCGGGTTGTCGCTGCCGATGCCCGTGCCGCCCCAGGCCGTCGTGAAGTCGGCGCCGTGGGTCTTGTCCAGGGAGTCCGTCAGGCCGTCCCAGCCGCCCACCCGGTTCAGGCCGAGCGCGGCGATCGGGATCAGCGCCGCGAGGATCACGAAGAACTGGAGCACTTCGTTGTAGATCGCGGAGGAGAGACCGCCGAGGGTGATGTAGGCGAGGACGAAGAAGCCGGCGACCACGATCGCGACCCACTGCGGCCAGCCGAGCAGGGCCTCGACGACGATCGCGAGCGAGTAGAGGTTGACGCCGGCGATGAGGACGGCGGCGAAGGCGAACAGGATCGAACTCAGCAGGTGCGCCCATTTGTCGAAGCGCAGGAGCAGGAACTCCGGCACCGAGCGGACCTTGGAGCCGTAGTAGAACGGCATCATCACCAGGCCCAGGAAGACCATCGCCGGGATGGCGCCGATCCAGTACCAGTGCACGGTGTAGACGCCGTACTGGGCGCTGTTGGCGGCCATGCCGAGGATCTCGGTGGCGCCCAGGTTGGCCGAGATGAAGGCCAGGCCGGTGATCCAGGCGGGCAGTGAGCGCCCCGACAGGAAGAAGTCGAGGCTCGTCTTCACCGAGCGGCGGGCCGCGAAGCCGATGCCCAGGACGACCACGAAGTAGATGCCGAGGATCGTGTAGTCGAGTGCGTTCGTGGGGAGACGCAGCTCGGCGGCGAGCAGGGTGCCCGGTTGTGGCAGGTGTGTGGGGGACTGCATCAGAACTCGCTTCGTCGCGTGAACGTATCGGACCGGAACCTACGCCTCCGCATCTAAGAAATGAACACTTCTGATGGTGTCCTTTGTTTGATTGTGATGTTGACTGCGGTGGTGGCTTGTGGTTTGTTGTGTTCGGTTATGTTTGAAGGTTCGGGTGTGGATGGGGAGTCCGACTGTGAAGAAGACCTCGACCCGGCTGGCCGACGGTCGTGAGCTCATCTACTACGACGCGGGCGACGACACGGTGCGCGACGCGGTGGACCGGCGCCCGCTCGACCCGACCGTCACCACTTCGGAGGTGCGTCGCGACCCGCTCCTCGGCGACTCGGTGGCGATCGCCTCGCATCGGCAGGGACGCATCTACCACCCGCCGGCGAACGAGTGCCCGCTGTGCCCGTCCTCCGGTGGCCGGTTGAGCGAGATCCCCGACTCCTCGTACGACGTCGTGGTCTTCGAGAACCGCTTCCCTTCGCTGGCCGGCGACTCCGGCCGCTGTGAGGTCGTCTGCTTCACCTCCGACCACGACGCGTCCTTCGCCGATCTGACGGAGCGACAGGCCGGGCTGGTCCTGGAGGCGTGGACCGACCGCACCGCCGAACTGTCGCATCTGCCTTCCGTCCAGCAGGTCTTCTGCTTCGAGAACCGTGGCGCCGAGATCGGTGTGACACTCGGTCACCCGCACGGGCAGATCTACGGCTACCCCTTCACCACCCCCCGTACCGCACTGATGCTGCGCTCGCTCGCCGCGCACAAGGCGACCGGCGGCGCGAACCTGTTCGACGAGGTCGTCGCGCGCGAACTGGCGGACGGCTCACGGGTCGTCCTGTCGAGTGACCACTGGGTCGCCTTCGTTCCGTACGCCGCCCACTGGCCGTACGAGGTCCACCTCTACCCGCGCCGCCGCGTGCCCGACCTGCTGGGGCTCGACGAGGACGCGCGCACAGAGTTCCCCCAGGTCTATCTGGAACTCTTGAGGCGCTTCGACCGGATCTTCGACGGCCCGGACGGTGGAAAGGAAGGGGCGGGCGAGCCGCCGACGCCGTACATCGCGGCCTGGCACCAGGCACCCTTCGGCCCGCTGGAGGAGTTCGAAGGCGTCAACCGGGACGACTTCGCGCTCCACCTCGAGCTTTTCACCATTCGCCGCACTTCCGGCAAGCTGAAGTTCCTCGCGGGTTCCGAGTCCGGCATGAACGTGTTCATCAACGACGTGCCGCCGGAGACCGCGGCTCAGCGACTGCGAGAGGTAGCGAGTTCATGAGTGGGAAGTACCTGGTCACCGGTGGAGCCGGCTATGTGGGCAGTGTGGTCGCGCGCCACCTGCTCGAGGCGGGCCACGAGGTCACCGTCCTCGACAACCTCTCGACCGGGTTCCGCGAGGGCGTCCCCGCCGGTGCCGCCCTCGTCGAGGGCGACATCCGCGACGCCGCCAAGTGGCTGGACCCCTCGTACGACGCCGTCCTGCACTTCGCCGCGTTCTCGCAGGTCGGCGAGTCCGTGGTCAAGCCCGAGAAGTACTGGGACAACAACGTCGGCGGCACCATGGCGCTGCTCGCCGCGATGCGCGAGGCCGGCGTGCGCAAGCTCGTCTTCTCCTCCACGGCCGCGACGTACGGCGAACCCGAGACCACCCCGATCGTGGAGTCCGCGCCGACCAGGCCCACCAACCCCTACGGCGCCTCCAAGCTCGCCGTCGACCACATGATCACCGGCGAGGCCGCGGCGCACGGACTCGGCGCCGTCTCCCTGCGGTACTTCAACGTGGCGGGCGCGTACGGCGAAAGCGGCGAGCGCCACGACCCCGAGTCCCACCTCATCCCGCTCGTCCTCCAGGTCGCCCAGGGCCGCCGCGACGCGATCTCCGTCTACGGCGACGACTACCCGACCCCGGACGGCACCTGCATCCGTGACTACATCCACGTCGCGGACCTCGCCGAGGCGCACCTGCTGGCGGTCGCCGCCGCGACCCCCGGCGAGCACCTGATCTGCAACCTCGGCAACGGCAACGGCTTCTCCGTCCGCGAGGTCATCGAGACGGTGCGCCGGGTGACCGGGCACCCGATCCCCGAGGTCGTGGCACCGCGCCGCGGCGGGGACCCGGCGGTGCTGGTCGCCTCGGCCGACGCCGCCCGGGAACGGCTCGGCTGGAACCCGTCCCGCGCGGATCTCGCGGGGATCGTCGCGGACGCGTGGGAGTTCGCACAGAACGTAGCGAAGGGGTAGCAGGTGGAGCAGGTGGGGGTACGTGAGGGCTTCGAGGAGCTGTACGGTGCCGCGCCCGAGGGCGTCTGGGCGGCGCCGGGCCGGGTCAACCTGATCGGCGAGTACACGGACTTCAACGAGGGGTTCGTGATGCCGCTCGCGCTGCCGCACACGGCGGTCGCGGCGGTGTCCCGCCGGTCCGACGGGGTGCTGCGGCTGCACTCGGCGGACATCGACGGACCGGTCGTCGAGCTGCGCGTCGACGAGCTGGTGCCCCGGTCGGACACCGGCTGGGCCGCGTACCCGGCGGGCGTGGTGTGGGCGCTGCGCGAGGCGGGTCACGCCGTCGGCGGCGCGGACATCCATCTGGCCTCCACGGTCCCCACCGGCGCAGGGCTGTCCTCCTCGGCGGCCCTGGAGGTCGTCACGGCTCTCGCCCTCGACGACCTGTACGAACTCGGGCTCACCCGCCCCGAACTGGCACGCCTGGCACAGCGCGCCGAGAACGACTTCGTCGGTGTGCCGTGCGGTGTCATGGACCAGACGGCGTCGGCGTGCTGCACCGAGGGCCACGCCCTGCACCTCGACTGCCGCGATCTGTCCATCCGCCAGGTCCCGTTCGACCTCGCCTCCCAGGGCCTCGAACTCCTGGTCGTCGACACCCGGGTGAAGCACGCGCTCGGGGACGGGGCCTACGCGGAGCGGCGCGCGGGCTGTGAGGAGGGGGCACGGCAGCTGGGTGTGTCCCATCTGCGCGATGTCGCGTACGAGGACCTCGAAGCGGCCCTCGCCCGGCTCTCCGACGAGCGCGTCCGCCGTTACGTCCGCCATGTCGTCTCCGACGACCACCGGGTGGACCGGGTCATCACCCTGCTGGACGCGGGCGATGTCCGGGCGATCGGGCCCGTCCTGACGGACGGTCACGCCTCGCTGCGCGACGATCTGCGGATCTCCTGCGACGAGCTGGACCTCGCGGTCTCCACCGCGAACGCCGCGGGTGCGCTGGGTGCGCGTATGACCGGCGGTGGTTTCGGGGGCTCCGCCGTCGTGCTGGTGGAGTCGGCCGACGTCGACACCGTCACCAAGGCGGTCATGGAGGCCTTCGCCGCGGCAGGCTTCACGGCACCCAGGGTGTTCCCGGCGGTTCCTTCGGCCGGGGCCCGGCGTATCGGCTGACCCTCCGGGTTCTCTTCGCCTCCTCCGCCCCTTCCCGTCCCGTGTTCAGGGGGCTCCGCCCCCTGAACCCCCGCTCCTCAAACGCCGGAGGGGCTGAAATTCTCGCCGGAGAGGGGCGAGAGCCGCTTCGTCAGCGTGTACTCCGTGATCCCCGGTGGGTAGTCGGGGATCACGCACACCACCTCGTACCCCCGCTTCCGGTAGAAGTCCGGGGCCTGGAAGTCCCAGGTCTCCAGGCGGGCGGCGTGGCAGCCCCGCTCCTCGCGTGCGACGCGCTCGGCCTCCGCCAGGAGGCGGCTGCCGAGGCCCGTGCCCCGGGTCCGGGCGTCGACCCACAGGTATGTCACGTGGAGCCAGGTCGTCCAGGTGTGGCCCGCCAGACCGCCGGCCAGCTCGCCGGCCTCGTCCAAGGCCCAGAGATGGAGCGGACGTTCACGTTCCCCCGGGGTTCCGCGCAGGGCGCGCAGCACCGGGGAGGCCGCCGTGTTCGTGTCCAGCAGGCGTCTGCGGAGCAGATCCCGACGGTCTTTGTCGTCTCCTGTCTCGATACGAAACATACGGCTCACCATAAACGCGCTGGCCAACCAGTTCTGCAAATTACCTTCCGCTCCCCGCCCCCGGCCTTACCCTGATGAACAGTGCCGGTGGGGGCCGGTGCTGATCAGGGGGCGAGACGGTCGGGTACGACGCCCGAAGTGGGGGTAGCACTTCCAGCACGGCGGCGGCCGTGCGGCTGCGGCACCCCGTATTCCGGGTCGCAAGCGGGCTCGGGATCACTTCGGGCGCCGTACCTGCACGGACCGTCCCCCGACAGTGGGGGTTTCAGTGGTTCGCATCCGAGTACTGGTCGTCGACGACCATCGCATCTTCGCCGAGTCGCTCGCCGCCGCTCTCGCGGCCGAGCCCGACGTCGACGTGTCCGCGGCGGGCAGCGGCCCCGCCGCGCTGCGCTGCCTCGAGCGCGCGGCGGCGGAAGGCCGCCGCTTCGACGTGCTGCTCGTCGACGCGGACCTGGGCGGCAATCTGCCCGGCATGCGTCCGGCGGTGCCCGTCCAGGAAAGCAACGAGGACGGCCTGGTGGACGGCATCTCGCTCGTGGCCGGGGTGCGTTCCGGGCAGCCGAGCGTACGGATCGTCGTGCTGGCCGAGAAGGACGATCCGCGCCGTGCCGCGCTGGCCCTGCAGGCCGGGGCCTCGGGGTGGGTCGCCAAGGACTGCTCGCTGTCGCGGCTGCTCACCGTCATACGGGGTGTGCTGCGCGACGAGACCCATCTGCCCCCCGCCCTGCTCACGGGGGTGCTCCGGGAGCTCACCGCCGCGCGCAAGCACCGGACCGAGAGCGAGCGGCTCGTCGAGTCGCTGACGCCCCGGGAGCGTGAGGTGCTGCGGTGCATGGTCGCCGGACTGGGGCGCAAGGCGGTGGCCGAGCGGCTGTTCCTCTCGCCGCACACCGTCCGCACGCATATGCAGAACGTCCTCGGGAAGCTCGGGGTGCACTCCACCCTCGCCGCCGTGGCACTGGCCAGGCGCGCCGGGGTCGGGCCCGTCGACCTAACCGGGGATGTTGTCGAACGGGGCGGTCAACTGGCGTAGCAGTCCGGCCAGTTCACCGCGCTGAGCCCTGCTCAGTTCCGCGAGGATCGCCCGCTCCTGATCGAGCAGACCGGCCAGCGCCTGGTCGGCGCGGTCGCGTCCCTCGTCCGTGAGACGCACGAGCACGCCCCTGCGGTCGCTCGGGTCCGGGAGGCGCTCCACCAGGCCCTTCTTGGTCAGGCGGTCGATGCGGTTCGTCATCGTGCCCGAGGTGACAAGCGTCTGGGTGAGCAGCTGTCCGGGGGAGAGCTGATACGGGGATCCCGCGCGCCGCAGCGCCGTCAGGACGTCGAACTCCCAGGGCTCCAGGCTGTGCTCGGCGAACGCCAGCCGGCGCGCGCGGTCCAGGTGCCGGGCCAGCCTGCTCACCCGGCTGAGCACCTCGAGCGGTTCCACGTCGAGGTCCGGGCGCTCCCGGCGCCACGCAGCGACCAGCCGATCGACCTCGTCCTCCATGACGATCAGTGTAGTGGTTGTGTCGACATGAAGTCTCTTGATGTGGAGTCTCTTGACGTCAAGAGACTTTGTCTGTGAGGCTGGAGATCCAGAACGGTCCGGCCACCGCCGCCCCTTTTGCGGTCCGCGACCTCTCCGGCGACTTCCGAGGAGACCACCCATGGCTGCCGCAACCACCCCCACCTGGGACCCCGGCCAGTATCTGCGCCACTCCCGGCACCGGGCCCGCCCCTTCGCCGACCTCCTCGCCCAGGTCCCGGAACTCCCCGGCGACCCGGCCCGCATCGCCGACCTCGGCTGCGGTCCCGGCAACGTCACCACCCAGCTCGCCGCCCGCTGGCCCACCGCCCGCATCACCGGCTACGACAACTCCGCCGAGATGCTCGCCCGGACCGAGGAACACGCCGGCCCCACGGCCGGCGGCGGACGGCTCGACTTCGCCCACGCCGACCTCACCGACTGGGCCCCCACCGAGACGTACGACCTGATCGCCTCGAACGCCGCCCTCCAGTGGGTGCCGGGACACCTGGAGTCGCTCCCCGGCTGGCTCGACGCCCTCGCGCCCGGCGGCACCCTCGCCTTCCAGATGCCCCACAACATCGACGCCCCGCTGCACGTCCTGATGCGCGAACTCGCCGCCTCCGCCCGCTGGAAGGACCTCCTCGGCGACGCCCTGCGCCCCACCGACTCGGTCCACGACCCGCTCGTCTACTTGGACCGGCTCGAGGCCCTCGGCTGCGCGACGGACGTCTGGGAGACGACGTACATGCAACTGCTGACCGGGCAGGACGCGGTGCTCGACTGGGTGAAGGGCACCGGACTGCGGCCCGTTCTGACCGCCCTCGCGGACGACCCCGAGGCCCGGGACGCCTTCGTCGCCGCATACCGGGACCTGCTGCGCGACGCCTACCCGGCGCAGCCCTACGGCACGGTGCTGCCGTTCCGCCGACTGTTCGCCGTGGCCCGGAAGAAGGCCTGATGCTCGCCGCCGTCGACCACGTCCAGCTCGCCGCCCCACCGGGCTCCGAGGACCGCCTGCGCGCGTACTACTCAGACGCCCTCGGAATGACCGAGATGCCCAAGCCACCCGTCCTCGCCGCCCGCGGCGGCTGCTGGTTCCGGGCCGGAGCCGTCCAGCTGCACCTGGGGATCGAGACCGGCTTCCGGCCCGCGAAGAAGGCCCACCCCGGACTGCGCGTCACCGGCATCGACGCCTTCGCCGCGCGGATCGCCGCGACCGGCGCACCCGCCATCTGGGACGACGCCCTGCCCGGCCACCGGCGCTTCTACTCCGAGGACCCCGTCGGCAACCGCCTCGAATTCCTGGAACCGCTCCCCGGCCCGGACTGAGCCGGGGCGGGAAGCGACAGCGGCGGGGCGCTAAGCCTTGCGATGCCCGATCAACCGCGGCTTCGGCTCCAGCCCGTCCAGGCCGTGCCACGCCAGATTCACCAGGTGCGCGGCCACCTCCGCCTTACGCGGCTTGCGGACGTCCAGCCACCACTGGCCCGTCAGCGCGACCATGCCCACCAGGGCCTGGGCGTACAGCGGAGCCAGCTTCGAGTCGAAGCCGCGGCTCTTGAACTCGCGGCCCAGGATGTCCTCCACCTGGGTGGCGATGTCCGAGATGAGCGACGCGAAGGACCCCGTCGACTGAGGGATCGGGGAATCGCGCACCAGGATGCGGAAACCGTCCGTGTACTCCTCGATGTAGTCGAGGAGGGCGAACGCGGCCTGCTCGCACAGCTCGCGCGGGTGGCCCGCCGTCAGCGAACTGGTCACCATGTCCAGCAGCCGGCGCATCTCGCGGTCCACCACCACCGCGTACAGACCCTCCTTGCCGCCGAAGTGCTCATAGACCACCGGTTTGGAGACGCCGGCCTTCGCCGCGATCTCCTCCACCGACGTGCCCTCGAACCCCTTGGCCGCGAACAGGGTGCGGCCGATCTCCAGCAGCTGCTGACGGCGCTCGGCGCCGGTCATGCGGGTGCGGCGCGCACGCCGCGGCTTCTCATTGCTGCTCGGGGTGCTGCTGGAGTCGGTCGCCACGCCGTCAATCATGCCGCTTCAGCGGTTTCCGTCTTGCCTCGGGAGCCGTTCCCGTCGGCGTTCCGGCGGGAATCGATACGAGAGCGTGACGGCCAGCGCACGTCGTACGCCCAGCCGAGCTGCTCGCACCAGCGGATGATCCGGGCCGACGAGTCGATCTGGCCCCGGTCCACACCGTGCCGGGCGGACGTCGGGTCGGCGTGATGCAGGTTGTGCCAGGACTCGCCGCACGAGAGCACGGCCAGCCACCACACGTTGCCCGAGCGGTCACGCGACTTGAACGGGTGCTTGCCGACCGCGTGGCAGATCGAGTTGATCGACCAGGTCACATGGTGCAGCAGGGCCACCCGGACCAGGGATCCCCAGAAGAATCCGGTGAACGCGCCCCACCACGACATCGTCACCAGACCGCCGATCAGCGGCGGCAGAGCCAGCGAGAGCAGCGTCCAGAGAATGAACTGACGCGAGATCGCACGGATCACCGGGTCCTTGACCAGATCCGGCGCGTACTTCTCCTGCGGAGTCCGCTCCTCGTCGAACATCCAGCCGATGTGCGCCCACCACAGGCCCTTCATCAGCGCCGGAACCGTCTCGCCGTAACGCCACGGCGAATGCGGGTCACCGTCCGCGTCGGAGAACTTGTGGTGCTTGCGGTGGTCGGCGACCCAGCGCACGAGAGGGCCCTCGACCGCCATGGACCCCGCGATCGCGATCGCGATCCGCAAGGGACGCTTCGCCTTGAAGGAACCATGCGTGAAGTAGCGGTGGTAGCCGATCGTGATGCCGTGGCAGCCCAGATAGTAGAAGAAGACCATCAGGCCGAGATCCAGCCAGCTCACTCCCCATCCCCAGACCAGCGGCACAGCCGCCAGCAGCGCGAGGAACGGAACGGCGATGAAGAGAAGGAGCGTGATCTGTTCGAGTGACCCCTTCTTCTCCCCGCCGAGCGTGGCGGCGGGCAGCCGGGTGTCGTCGTTGTCCGCCTGCGGGGCGTCGTCGATCACATCGGAACTCGTGGTCATGGGCGTCCCCTGTGGGGTTCGAGGGTGAGGAAGCGTGGGGAAGAGTGACCGGGTGCGGCCCCCGGAGTTCCCCCGTCGTCCGACGGGAATCCCTACGGGTCCGTAACCTACGGCGTCGTAAGTATGTCAGCGCGTCGCCCGGCGGCAAGAGCCCGAGAGCTGCGCGTCCGCGAGGACACCTATCCTTGGAGTCGGTCGGACAGCGCGGTCCGTTCTGATTTCTTCCCGGATGCCACCTCCCTAAGCGGCACCCGCCGCGCGCGGTCGCCACCCGGGTTCCCTCCCAGACGAGCTTCAGACGAGATTCCCCACTCTTCAGACGAGCTTCAACACTGCAAGGAGCCGCACCTGTGAGCAGTGCCGACGACCAGACCACGACCACCAGCAGCGAGCTGCGCGCCGACATCCGCCGCCTGGGCGATCTGCTCGGTGAGACCCTCGTTCGGCAGGAGGGCCCCGAGCTCCTGGAACTGGTCGAGAAGGTCCGCCGCCTGACCCGCGAAGACGGCGAGGCCGCCGCCGACCTGCTGCGCGGCACCGAACTGGAGACCGCCGCCAAGCTGGTCCGCGCCTTCTCGACGTACTTCCACCTCGCCAACGTCACCGAGCAGGTGCACCGCGGCCGCGAGCTGCGCGCCAAGCGCGCCGCCGAGGGCAGCCTCCTCGCCCGTACGGCCGACCGGCTCAAGGACGCCGACCCCGAGCACCTGCGCCAGACGGTCAAGAACCTCAACGTCCGCCCGGTGTTCACCGCCCACCCCACCGAGGCGGCCCGGCGTTCGGTCCTCAACAAGCTGCGGCGCATCGCCGCGCTCCTGGAGACCCCGGTCATCGAGGCCGACCGCCGCCGCTACGACACCCGCCTCGCCGAGAACATCGACCTGGTGTGGCAGACCGACGAGCTCCGGGTCGTCCGCCCCGAGCCCGCCGACGAGGCCCGCAACGCCATCTACTACCTGGACGAGCTGCACGCCGGCGCCGTCGGCGACGTCCTCGAGGACCTCACCGCCGAACTCGAGCGCGTCGGCGTCGTCCTCCCGGACGAGACCCGGCCCCTCACCTTCGGCACCTGGATCGGCGGCGACCGCGACGGCAACCCGAACGTCACCCCCGACGTCACCTGGGACGTCCTGATCCTCCAGCACGAGCACGGCATCAACGACGCCCTGGAACTCATCGACGAACTCCGCGGCTTCCTGTCGAACTCCATCCGCTACACGGGCGCCACGGAGGACCTGCTGGAATCCCTCCAGAGCGACCTGGAGCGCCTGCCGGAGATCAGCCCCCGCTACAAGCGCCTCAACGCCGAGGAGCCCTACCGCCTCAAGGCCACCTGCGTCCGGCAGAAGCTGGAGAACACCAAGCAGCGCCTGGCCAAGGGCACGCCCCACGAGGACGGCCGCGACTACCTCGGCACCGCCGAACTGCTCCGCGACCTCACCCTCATCCAGACCTCGCTGCGCGAGCACCGCGGCGGCCTGATCGCCGACGGCCGGATGAACCGCACCATCCGCACCCTCGCGGCGTTCGGCCTCCAGCTCGCCACCATGGACGTACGCGAGCACGCGGACGCCCACCACCACGCCCTCGGCCAGCTCTTCGACCGCCTCGGCGAGGAGTCGTGGCGCTACGTGGACATGCCGCGCGACTACCGCGCGAAGCTCCTCGCCAAGGAACTGCGGTCCCGTCGCCCCCTCGGCCCGACCCCCGCGCCGCTCGACGCCGCCGGCCAGAAGACCCTCGGCGTCTTCGAGACCGTCAAGAGGGCCCTGAAGATCTTCGGGCCCGAGGTCATCGAGTCGTACATCATCTCGATGTGCCAGGGCGCCGACGACGTCTTCGCCGCCGCCGTCCTCGCCCGCGAGGCCGGACTGCTCGACCTGCACGCCGGCTGGGCGAAGATCGGCATCGTCCCGCTCCTGGAGACCACCGACGAGCTCAAGGCCGCGGACACGATCCTCGAGGACATGCTCTCCGACCCCTCGTACCGCCGCCTCGTGGCGCTGCGCGGGGACGTCCAGGAGGTCATGCTCGGCTACTCCGACTCCTCCAAGTTCGGCGGCATCACCACCTCGCAGTGGGAGATCCACCGCGCCCAGCGCCGCCTGCGCGACGTCGCCCACCGCTACGGCGTACGCCTGCGCCTCTTCCACGGCCGCGGCGGCACCGTCGGCCGCGGCGGCGGCCCCTCGCACGACGCGATCCTCGCGCAGCCCTGGGGCACCCTGGAGGGCGAGATCAAGGTGACCGAGCAGGGCGAGGTCATCTCCGACAAGTACCTGGTCCCCTCGCTCGCCCGCGAGAACCTCGAACTGACGGTCGCCGCGACCCTCCAGGCGTCCGCCCTGCACACCGCGCCCCGCCAGTCCGACGAGGCGCTGGCCCGCTGGGACGCGGCGATGGACGTCGTCTCCGACGCCGCGCACTCCGCCTACCGGCGGCTCGTCGAGGACCCCGACCTGCCGACGTACTTCCTCGCCTCCACACCGGTCGACCAGCTCGCCGACCTGCACCTGGGCTCGCGGCCCTCCCGCCGCCCCGGCTCGGGCGTCTCGCTCGACGGACTGCGCGCCATCCCGTGGGTCTTCGGCTGGACCCAGTCCCGGCAGATCGTGCCCGGCTGGTTCGGCGTCGGCTCCGGCCTCAAGGCACTGCGCGAGGCCGGCCTTGACACCGTGCTCGACGAGATGCACGAGCAGTGGCACTTCTTCCGGAACTTCCTCTCGAACGTCGAGATGACCCTCGCGAAGACCGATCTGCGGATCGCCCGCCACTACGTCGACACCCTCGTCCCCGACGAGCTCAAGCACGTGTTCGCACTCATCGAGGCCGAGCACGAGCTCACCGTGCGCGAGGTGCTGCGCATCACCGGCGGCGACAAGCTGCTCGACTCCAACCCGGTGCTCCAGCAGACCTTCGCCATCCGCGACGCCTACCTGGACCCGATCTCCTACCTCCAGGTCGCCCTCCTCAAGCGCCAGCGCGACGAGGCGGCGGCCGGCCAGGACCCGGACCCGCTGCTCTCGCGGGCCCTGCTCCTGACGGTCAACGGTGTCGCGGCGGGACTGCGCAACACCGGCTGAGCATGAGAGAAGGCGCCCTCCGCACTCGTACCCGTACGAGCGCGGAGGGCGCCTTCACGCCTGGAGGGGCCACGCGAGGCATGCCTACAGGGCCACGAAGGTGAGTGTCAGCAGCGCGAGCCCCGTCCCCGCCATCAGCCACGCCGTCCGCGTCAGCCGCAGACCGCCCGCGACCACCACCGAGGCCAGCAGCAGAGCGCCAGCCAGAGGGACCCAGGCATAGAGCAGACCGGCCGGACCACTGCGCACCACCTCGTCGCTGCCCGGCTTCACCGTGACCGTGTACGTCCGGCCCTTCTTCACCGCCACCGACTGCTCGATGACCACCCGGGCCCGCACCCGCGAACCGTGCGACGCAGGCGTGTACGGCCCCGTGCACGCCCCGTCCGAGCACGCCGTCACCACGATCGTGCCGTGCTCCCGGCCCTTGCCCAGCATCACGTGCTGCGCGGTGCCCCAGGAGGCCCAGACACCCGCGATCAGGATGAGCCCGGTCACCACACCCATCGCCGCGAGCTGCCCGAAACGCAGCGCCGCGAACGCGCTCTGACTGGAGGTGACGGCACGCATGGCGGGGATCATTGGCCATGGCCGCGCGCTCGGTCAACCCCGACGGGGGACAAGTCGGCAGTTGTACGCGTACATCGCCCCTCAGGAGTTGTACGTGCCCTGAGCCCGCTCCAGACCCTCGATCACCAGACACTCCACCGCGTCCGCCGCCCGGTCCACGAAGTAGTCCAGCTCCTTGCGCTCGGCCGACGCGAAGTCCTTCAGCACGAAATCCGCGACCTGCATACGCCCCGGAGGGCGCCCGATACCGAACCGCACCCGGTGATACTCCGCGCCCATCGCCTTCGTCATGGACTTCAGCCCGTTGTGGCCGTTGTCGCCGCCGCCCAGCTTCAGCCGCAGCACGCCGTAGTCGATGTCGAGCTCGTCATGGACCGCCACGATGTTCGCCGTCGGAACCTTGTAGAAGTCCCGCAGCGCGGTCACCGGACCACCCGACAGGTTCATGTACGACATCGGCTTGGCCAGGATCACCCGGCGGTTCCCCGGACCGGGCGGCCCGATCCGCCCCTCGATCACCTGAGCCTGCGCCTTGCCCGCCCGCTTGAACTTCCCGCCCACCCGCTCCGCCAGCAGATCGGCCACCATGAAGCCCACGTTGTGCCGGTTCATGGCGTACTCCGGGCCCGGGTTGCCGAGGCCCACGATCAGCCAGGGCGCGTTGGCGTCGGTCGTCACGTCCGTGTCTCCCATGTGTCCTTGATACGCGGCAGCCGCCGCCCCTGACAGGAGCGGCGGCTGACACAGATGAAGATTCCGGGGGGATCAGGCCTCGGCGGCCGCGTCGCCCTCGCCCTCGGCGGCCGGCTCCTCGGCCTGCGCCGACAGCACCTGGATGACGACCGCGTCCTCGTCGATCGCCAGCGTGGTGCCCTTGGGGAGCTTGATGTCCTTGGCGTGGATGGAGGCACCGGCCTCCAGGCCCGCGATGGAGACGGTGACCGATTCCGGGATGTGGGTGGCCTCGGCCTCGACCGTCAGGGTGTTCAGCACGTTCTCGACGAGGAAGCTGCCCGGGGCCAGCTCGCCCTCGGTCTGCACGAAGACCTCGACGGTGACCTTCTCGCCGCGCTTCACGAGGAGCAGGTCGACGTGCTCGAGGTGGCCCCTGATGGCGTCGCGCTGGACAGCCTTCGGGATCGCGAGCTCGGTCTTGCCGCCCAGGTCCAGGGAGAGCAGGACGTTCGGCGTACGCAGCGCGAGAAGCAGCTCGTGGCCCGGCAGCGTGATGTGGACCGGGTCCGTGCCGTGGCCGTAGACGACCGCGGGGACCTTGCTCTCGCGGCGGATGCGGCGGGCGGCGCCCTTGCCGAACTCCGTGCGGGACTCGGCGGCGAGCTTGACCTCGGACATGTTCACTCCTCGTAGATCTGGGGAAAGTGGTCACCCGGCCAAACCATCGGCCTGCTACGAAGAGCGCGTCGATAACGGACCGCCGCACAAAAAAGTGCGGCCTCCCTCGCCGAGCAACTTTGGCAGTCTACTCGGCAGGGAGGCCACACCCAAAAGGATCTCTACTGCTCCTCGAACAGGCTCGTCACCGAGCCGTCCTCGAAGACCTCACGCACCGCGTTCGCGATGGTCGGCGCGATCGACAGCACCGTGATCTTGTCGAGCTCCAGCTCGCCCGGCGTCGGCAGGGTGTCCGTGAAGATGAACTCGCTGACCTTGGAGTTCTTCAGACGGTCGGCCGCCGGACCGGAGAGCACACCGTGCGTGGCCGTCACGATGACGTCCTCCGCGCCGTGCGCGAACAGCGCGTCGGCGGCGGCGCAGATGGTGCCACCGGTGTCGATCATGTCGTCGACGAGCACACAGACGCGGCCCTTCACGTCACCGACCACCTCGTGGACGGTGACCTGGTTCGCGACGTCCTTGTCGCGGCGCTTGTGCACGATCGCCAGCGGAGCGTCGAGACGGTCGCACCAGCGGTCGGCCACACGCACCCGGCCGGCGTCCGGGGACACGACCGTGAGCTTGGACTTGTCGACCTTGGCGCCCACGTAGTCGGCGAGGATCGGCAGCGCGAACAGGTGGTCCACCGGGCCGTCGAAGAAGCCCTGGATCTGGTCCGTGTGCAGATCGACCGTGAGGATGCGGTCCGCGCCGGCCGTCGCCATCAGGTCGGCGACAAGACGCGCCGAGATCGGTTCACGTCCGCGGTGCTTCTTGTCCTGACGGGCGTAACCGTAGAAGGGCACGATCACCGTGATGCTCCGAGCGGAGGCCCGCTTCAGAGCGTCGATCATGATCAGCTGCTCCATGATCCACTTGTTGATGGGAGCCGTGTGGCTCTGCATCAGGAAGCAGTCGGCGCCGCGGGCGGACTCCTGATAGCGAATGTAGATCTCGCCGTTCGCGAAGTCGAAGGCCTTCGTCGGGACAACCCCGACACCCAGCTTGTGGGCGACCTCCTCGGCAAGCTCGGGGTGGGCGCGGCCGGAGAAGAACATCATCTTCTTCTCGCCGGTCGTCTTGATCCCGGTCACAGCACTGTCTCCTCAGAGGTCTTCTCAGTGGGCATGAGAGTCTTCTCAGCTGGGTTGCGAGAGGGCGTCTCAGCTGGGTGCGGGTGTGCACTTATCACGGTACGCCGTCCCAGACGCACCGCTTTCCGGTCAGCCTTCGCTTTCCGTCACCCGGGAAGCCGTCTCCGCGGCCTTCGCCGCCGCGCTTCCCGGACGCTTGCGAGCCACCCAGCCCTCGATATTCCTTTGCTGGCCACGGGCCACGGCCAGCGAGCCGGGCGGCACATCCTTGGTGATGACCGAGCCCGCCGCGGTGTACGCGCCGTCCCCGACCGTGACAGGAGCCACAAACATGTTGTCCGAACCCGTACGGCAGTGCGAGCCGATCGTCGTGTGGTGCTTGTCCTGCCCGTCATAGTTCACGAAGACACTGGCGGCACCGATGTTCGAGTACTCGCCGATCGTCGCGTCACCCACGTACGACAGGTGCGGGATCTTCGTGCCCTCGCCGATCGTGGCGTTCTTCGTCTCGACGTACGTACCGACCTTGGCCTTCAGACCGATCCGCGTGCCAGGACGCAGGTAGGCGAACGGGCCGACCTTCGCCTGCGGACCCACCTCGGCGGTGTCGGCCACGGTGTTGTCGACGCGGGCACCGGCACCCACCCGGGTGTCCTTCAGGCGGCAGTTGGGCCCCACCTCGGCGCCCTCGGCGACATGCGTGGCGCCCTGGAGCTGCGTCCCGGGGTGGACGATCGCGTCCTGCTCGAAGGTGACCGTCACATCGACCCAGGTCGTCGCCGGGTCGATGACGCTGACGCCGGCCAGCATGGCCGCGGTGAGCAGCCGGTCGTTCAGGATGCGGCGCGCCTCGGCGAGCTGCACGCGGTTGTTGATGCCGGCGATCTCGCGGTGGTCGGCGGCGACGGCCGCACCGACGCGGTGCCCGGCCTCGCGCAGGATGCCGAGAACGTCCGTCAGGTACTCCTCGCCCTGGCTGTTGTCCGTGCGGACCTTGCCGAGCGCGTCCGCGAGCAGCTGCCCGTCGAAGGCGAAGACACCCGAGTTGATCTCACGGATCGCGCGCTGTGAATCGCTCGCGTCCTTGTGCTCGACGATCGCGGTGACCGCGCCGCTGGCGCCGTCCCGCACGATGCGGCCGTAACCGGTGGCGTCGGGGACCTCGGCGGTCAGCACGGTGACGGCGTTGCCGTCGGCGGCGTGGGTCGAGGCGAGCGCGCGCAGGGTCTCGCCGCTGAGCAGGGGGGTGTCGCCGCAGACCACCACGACGGTGCCGTCCACACGGTCGCCGAGCTCCTCGAGGCCCATCCGTACGGCGTGCCCGGTGCCGTTCTGCTCGGCCTGCACCGCGGTCCGGACGCCCGGGTCGATCTCCGCGAGGTGCGCGACGACCTTCTCGCGGGCGTGCCCCACGACGACGACCAGGTTCTCGGGGTCCAACTCGCGTGCGGCGGCGAGTACATGACCGACGAGGGAGCGTCCGCAGATGTCGTGCAGGACCTTGGGTGTGGCCGATTTCATACGGGTGCCCTCACCCGCTGCGAGAACGACGACGGCTGCCGGGCGATTGGCGCTCACGGGGTATGCCCTTCGGCTTCGGATGACTGGGGTGTGGACATCCGCAGGATACCGGGGCGAATCAGGAGGGACATGAGAGTGGGCCCTGACAGTGCTGTCAGGGCCCGAACCAAGGCCTTGTGTGCTGTGGCTCCCCCGCAAGGATTCGAACCTTGTCCTACTAGTACCAAAAACTAGTGTGCTGCCAGTTACACCACGGGGGATGGCCCTTGAGACCTTACCCGAGTCGGGTCTGGGTCTGGGCCACGATTCTGCCCCACCAGCCTTCGATGCGGCAGTACAACTCGGCTCCTTGCAGAACCCGCACGACGAGGCAGCCGCGGTACGCGGCGCCGACGTTCTTGCGGACGGTTCTGGGGTTGTGCTTCTTGAGCGTCGTCGACTGGAGGGCGGTGGCGTTGATGCCGACGAGGTCGGCCCAGTACCGCTCGGCGGCGGCCACATCCGCGGTCTCATGGATCATGACGCGGAAGCGCAGCCGTTCTCGTGGCACGTCCAGCAGATCCAGCCACGCGAGGTATACCTGAATCACGCCGGGATCGCTGTTGATGAAGACGACGGATTCCCGGCGTTGGTACGGTTTGCTCTTCTGTCCCTCGGCCCAGTAGAGGGCAACTCCGGCCATGAACAGTTCCCGGTCGGACAGTTCTCCGATGGACTCTGCGGCCTGCCGCTTGGTTTTCTCACGTTCCTGATCCTGCTCGGCGCGTAGCCGCGCGAGCCCCGCGTTCATGCGGGCTCGCTGTTCTTCCGGGGTGCAGCGGGGTGCCGGACGGGGCAGATCCCGTACCCAGAGCGACACGGAACTCTTCGAGCAGCCCAGTTCCGTCTGGATCTCGTTGTACGTCCAGCCCTGTCCCCGAAGCTCACGTGCCCTTTCTCGCAGGGCGTCCTTCGCGTTCGGGCGCTTCGTCCACTCCGGGGGCGGCTCGCCCGCGACAAGGCGTTGCAGGGTCTCCTTGTTGTGGACCTGAAGTTCGTCCCGGATCTGCCGGAGGCTGAGTCCCGCCCGGCGCAGCGTGATCGCTTGTTCGCGCAAGGTTTCGAAATCCGCGTACTTGCTCGGTGAATGTGTCATGGGCATACCGTCCGGCCGGAATGCGGGCTTCCGGGGTCGAACGGTGATCGATTCAGCAGTTCGAGGTATATCGGTTGGTTTCGCTTCTGTTCGAGGGTGGGGTGTGGTGTAGGCCAGTAGCAGAAACTCACCGGAAATGGGCCGGGGGGCGACCGTAGGCTGGAGCCATGACCACGACGGGGGAAGAGCACACCGCGGCCGGGACCGGGCCGTGGTGGTGGGTCGGATGGCGGAGTGCGGTGCTGGACGCGGGGCTGGCTCTGGCGTCCGCGGTCGAGTGCGGCGCCGAAGGGGTTCGGTTCGCGCACGACGCGGGACTGCCCGTTCCGGTGGGCGTCGGGTTCGGGATGATCGCCGGGTCCGTGCTGCTGGTGCGGAGGAAGTGGCCGATCGCGGTCGTCCTGGTGTCCATCGCGATCACGCCCGCCCAGATGGGTTACCTGATGGGACTGGTCGGGCTGTACACGCTCGCCGCGTCCGAGCTGCCGCGGCGCATCATCGCGGCGCTGGCGGGGATGTCCTTCGCCGGCATGCTGATCGTCACGTTCGTCCGGGCGCACCAGAGCGTGGTGCGCGGGGATGTGCCGATGGGGGACTGGCTGGTCCCGTTCGCCTCGATCACGACGGCGATCGGGATGACGGCGCCGCCGGTGCTGCTCGGGTTGTACATGGGGGCCCGGCGGCGGTTGATGGAGAGCCTGCGGGAGCGGGCGGACTCGCTGGAGCGGGAGTTGCAGCTGCTCGCGGAGCGGGCGGAGGAGCGGGCGGAGTGGGCGCGGAACGAGGAGCGCACCCGGATCGCGCGCGAGATGCACGACGTCGTCGCGCATCGGGTCTCTCTGATGGTCGTGCACGCGGCGGCCCTGCAGGCGATCGCCCGGAAGGATCCCGAGAAGGCCGTGAAGAACGCCGCGCTGGTGGGGGACATGGGCCGGCAGGCGCTCACGGAGCTGCGGGAGATGCTGGGGGTGCTGCGTACCGGGGACGGGCTGGGGGCGCGGGTGCCGTCGGTGCCGCTGGCGGCGGTGGGGGCGGCCGCGGCCGCGGCGGCGTCGCGGGCCGCGGACGATTTCGGGGCCGGTGAGGGGCCGTCTCTGGCGGAGATCGATGAGCTGATCGGGCAGTCGGCCGCGGCGGGGATGGTCGTGGATCTGTCGGTCGAGGGGGACACGCGTGCGTACGCCCAGGAGATCGAGCAGACCGCCTACCGGGTGGTGCAGGAGGCGTTGACGAACGTCCACAAGCACGCGGCGGGGGCGAAGACGTACGTCCGGGTGGCGCATCGGGTGTCCGAGATCGCGATGCAGGTGGAGAACGAGTGTCCGCCGGAGGTGGGGGCGGGGTCGTCCGTGCGGTTGCCCAGTGGGGGGAACGGGTTGCTGGGGATGAAGGAGCGGGTGGCCGCGTTGGGGGGCGTGTTCGTGTCGGGGCCCACGGATGCGGGTGGGTTTCGGGTGTCGGCGGTGATACCGGCGTAGCCGCCGGGGTTCTCCCGGGTGCGGGTGCCTCTGTGGTCCCGGGTGCGGGGTCCGGTTCGGTTCGTGCGGGCCGGTGGGTGGGGCCGAGTGCGGGCCGGTGGGTGGGTCGGGGCCGTGCCGGTACATCCCAGTCCGTCGCCGCTGGATCAGACGTGGGCTACCTGTGCGAACTGCTGCTCGATCCGAACGTAAGCGACGGACATAGGGATGTACCGCCACGGCCCCTCCCGCCGCATCCCGGCTGCGGGTGCAAGATCCAGCCCCTCCGGCGTTTGAGGAGCGGGGTCTGGGGCGGAGCCCCAGGGGTGGGTCGGGTAGGGGCGGAGGGGGCGAAGGAAGGGCTGGGGCCGTCAGGTGGAGGTGAGGCGGGTGGGGGCTGTGCCGGTGAGGAGGGTGGTGATGGCGGCGTCGATGTGGGGGCCGAGGAACCAGTCGCCGGTGTGGTCCAGGGTGTAGACCCGGCCCTCGGCGTCGATGGCGAGCAGGGCGTGGGAGTCGGACTCCTCGCCGAGGGGGCAGACCTCCGTGTCGAGGGCGCGGCCGAGGTCGCCGAGGGTGCGGGCCATGTGCAGCCCGTGCAGGGGGTCGAGATGGAGCAGGGCGGGGGCGAGCTGGCGCCCGGGCCCCGTGGCGCCGACGCGCAGACCCCCGAACTCCGCCCATGCCTCGACCGCCGCGGGGAACACGGCGTGCCGGTGTCCGGCCGGCGACGCGTGTCCGCGCAGCGCGTCGGCCCAGTACTCGGCCTGCTTTATGTCCCAGCGTCCGGGCTGCCATCCGGCGGTGCGCAGTGCGGCGTCCACGGGTTCGGAGAAGCGTGACGTGGGTGCCCCCTGCCCGGGTGGAGAGGGGAGCTTGGTGGAGGAGCGGTCGGAGTGCATCTGCCCTTCGTTCGTCGAGGGATGGGACATCGGCGTCGCGGGACGCCGTCAGAGGTACGTGTGCGGGGACGGGGGAGTTCAGGCGTCCGGTGCCGCCGGGTCGACGATGCGTACGCCGAAGTGGTCGCTGAGCGCTGTGCAGGAGCGGCAGGGCGCGGCGAAGCTGCCGTGCAGCGGGTCGCCGTCCTCGCGGATGCGGCGCGCGGTGAGCTTGGCCTGCTTGAGGGCTTTGCGGGCCTCGCCGTTGGTCATCGGTTTGCGGGCCGCGCGCTTGCTGCGTTCGGCGTCGATGGTGGCGATGTGCCGGGAGATCAGGATGGCCTCGGCGCAGCGGCCGGTGAAGCGGTCGCGTTGTGCGTTCGTGAGGGTGTCGAGGAAGTCCTGGACGAGCGGGTGAAGGGCGGGGGGCTGGTCGCCGCGGGCGGCGGTGCCGGTGAGGGTGGCGCCGCGGACGGAGAGGGCGGCGGCGACGGTGGGGAGTATGCCGTCGCGGCGGTGCAGCAGGATGGGGGCGTGGGTCGCCTCGGTGCTGCTCCAGCCGACCCGGGGGTCCCCGGACGTGCCCGTATGCGTCGCATTCATGATCATTTTTCCCTCCCATGCATCCCCCGGTGCGGAGACAGACTGCCAAATGCCGTGGCGGGAGCGGAAGCTGGGGCGCCGCGACACGCCAGGTCTTCGGCTTACGGTCACGGCGGGGTGACGGCAGGTCACGGAACCGGAGGCCCGGTGACCGGTGTCGTACAACCGAATAGGCTGTCGACATCCGCGATCCATCCAGCTACTGAGAACGCCGCAGGGGGCAACCGCCATGACGACAGGTCGGCTCGGGCAGCAAGCCGCGCCGCCGAACGCGGCCTACGCCGGGCAAGTCGTGCACTTCCCGGATCCGGTCCGGGCCGCCCGCCACCCCAGAGGTGTGCGGATCGACGAGCGCGGCTATCCCGACTTCTCGCTCTACGCGCGCGGCGCTGCGGAGATCGCCGAGCCCCCTGAGGGTTTCGGCGTCGACGAGTTGCGGTTGACGGATTACGTCTCCGCGAACGCCGCTCTCGCCGCGTCGGGGCACGAGCTGTGGGACACGATTCCGTCGGTGGCGACGCCGCACGGCTGGACGTGGCATCACGTGGCGGGTACCCGGCGGCTGGAGTTGGTGCCCGTCGAGGTGAAGGCGTTGCTGCGGCATCACGGTGGTGTCGCGACCACGGCTGTCGACCATTCGAAGCGGGGGACGCGGCCGTTGCAGGAGACGCGGCCCGCGCACTTCGGGCTGCCGAGGTCGTCGGTCGCGGTGACGGAGCAGCAGGTGCTGGGGGTCGAGGAGGATCTCGGCTACCGGCTGCCGGGTGCCTATCGGTCGTTCCTGAAGGCGGCGGGCGGCTGCGCGCCGGTCGGCGCGGCGCTCGACGCCGAGCTGGGGCTGCTGGTGGACCAGCCGTTCTTCACCGTGCGCGACGAGGCCGCCGTCAATGACCTCGTGTATGTCAACAAGTGTCTGCGCGACCATCTGACCAAGGATTACCTGGGTGTCGGGTTCGTGCAGGGCGGTCTGCTGGCCGTGAAGGTGAAGGGCGACGCGATCGGTTCGGTCTGGTTCTGCGCGTTCGACGACGCCCGTGACCAGGACGCCTGGCCGCCGGCCGAGCGGGTGCAGCGGCTGCTGCTGCCGTGCGGTGACGACTTCGACCAGTTCCTGTCCCGGCTGGCCGGCAATCCGCCGGAGCTGGAGACGGTGGCGAATCTGATGGTGGACGGCGGTTTCGCGTACGCCGTGCCCGTCTCTTCGGTGTCTTCGGCGTCTTCGGTGGGGGAGTGAGGTTGCGATGGTGACCTTCGCGCAGGCGCAGGAGCGCGCGGAAGAGTGGATCAACGGGGATGTGCCCGGGTATCAGCACCGTGAGGTGCGGGTGCGCGAGTTCGAACTCGGGTTCGTCGTGTGGGCGGAGGACCGTGCCGAGGGGCCGCGTTCCGACGGGGGCGGGCAGCGGCTCGTCATCGCGCGGGACAGCGGGGAGGCCACGCTGTGGCCCGCGCTGCCGGTGGGTGAGGTCATCCGCCGGTACGAGGAGGAGTACGGGGTGCCGGACGGGCCCCCGGAACCGGCGCCGGCGCCCGCGGCCCGGGTCGACCTGAATCAGACGTCGTTCCTGCTGAGTCCTCCGGAGTGGTTGCAGGAGGCCGCGGACCGGATGGGGATTCCGGACCGGCGCACGGGCTCGGGATCGTCTCCCTCCGACGGGGAGGGATCCCGTCCGGCCGCCGCTTCGAACGGAGCTTCCGGGAGCGGGAGTTCGCTTCCGGGTGCGCCGGGAGACGCGGGGGCGCACGCGGTGCCGTCCGCTCCCTTCTCGGCCACTCCCGCGCCGGGTGTGCCGTCGGCTCCCGGTGGGGCCACGCCGTGGCCGGCCGCCGCGACCGACGACGACGTGGTCCCGGTTCCGCAGGACGCGCGGCCCGACGTACCCGCGGACGCGACCCCGTGGGCGGGGACGGACACGAACGGCGATGCCGGGGACGACCGTTCCGTACCGCTGCCGGCGACCGTGTTCGCGCCGCAGCTGACGGATGTCGGCGACTCCGACACCCCGCCGCCCGCCGCGGCACCGGACGCCAAGACCGCCCTGATCTCCGGGGGCAGCCAGCTTCCGCGTACGACGCTGTCCCCCGTGGCCGGCGACCCGAACTCTCCCGCGCCGTCCGGTGCTTCGCAGGGCCATGGCCTGCCCGGCGGTCCGCCGCCCGCGCAGGGGACCGGTGCCCACCAGGGCACACCGCCGCCCGGTGCGCCTTCGTACGGCTATCCGCAGGGTCCGGGCGCGGGTCCGGGGACGCCTCCGCCCGGTGCGCCCGTTCCCGGTGGCCCGCAGGGGACGCCTCCTCCGGGAGCGTCCGGGTACGGCTTCCCCCAGGGGCCCGGCACGCCGCCGCCGGCTCCGGGTGCCCCCGGTACGCCGCCGCCCCCCGCGCCTTCGCGCCCGCTGCCGCCCAACGCCGGTGACATCGCCGACGCCGCGACCAGCAAGGCGCAGGCGCCGCCCCGCGGGGCCCGCGGGGGCGGGGCGAGTGCTCCGCATCCGCCGAGCGCCCCCGGGGTGCCGGGTGCGCGGCCGGGCAGCACGCCTCCGCCGTCCGGGCCGGGTGCTCCGGGTGCGTCCGCGGGCGGCTATGTGCCGACGCAGCTGGTTTCGCAGCTCGGGCCGGACGGGCCCGACGGTGCCCCGGGTGCGCCCGGTACCCCTGACGCTCCCCGGCCTCCCGGCGCCACGCCGCCGGGCGGTGGGGTCCACCACGCCGCGACGATGCTCGCGGGTCCCTCGGTGGGCGGTCCCGGTGCGCCGCAGCCTCCGGGTGCCCCTGGCGCGCCGTGGCAGCAGGGCGCTCCCGCCGGCCCGAACCCGCCGGGCGCTACGCCTCCGGGTGAGGTGCACCACGCCGCGACCATGCTGGCGGGTCCCTCGGTGGGCGGTCCCGGTGCGCCGCAGCCTCCGGGTGCCCCTGGCGCGCCCGGTGCGCCCCAGCCTCCCGGGGGCACGCCTCCGGGTGGGGTGCACCATGCCGCGACGATGCTGGCGGGGCCTTCCGTCGGGGGTCCGGGTGCGCCGCAGCCTCCGCAGGCTCCCGGTGTGCCGCCGGGCGTGCCTCAGCCGATGCCCGGCCAGCCGATGCCGGGGCAGCAGCCGCCGGCCTACGGCTATCCGCAGGCCGGGCTGCCGACCGTCGGGCCCGGCTACCAGGCCGTGTTGCGCTACCGGGCGCACGACGGGTCGGAGCAGCAGCTGATCCGGCGGTCCGCGCCGGGCACGCCGCATCCGGAGTGGCAGATCCTGCACGAGCTGCGCGCGATGAACGTGCCGCCGCAGCAGGTGCTGGAGCTGCACACGGAGTTGGAGTCCTGTGAGCTGCCGGGCGCGTACTGCGCGCGGATGATCAGGGAGACCTTCCCGCAGGCTCGGATCACGAGCATCGCGCCGTACGGCACGGACCACGCGAGCCGGCAGCAGGGGATGCATCAGCTCCTCGCGCACCAGGGCGAGTTGCACCAGGTGGCGGACGGCCCGGCGCGTCCGGCACCGGTACGGGCGCCGATTCCGCCGGTGCAGCCCGCGCCGCCGATCCCGCCGGAGGCGATCGGGCAGGAGCTGGCGGCGGCGTTCGGGCCGGGGCTGTTCCGGTTCGACCAGGCGGCCGTGTCGCGGCAGGGGGTGCCCAACATCGTGGCGCACACCCTGGTCGTGGCCGGACTGCCGGTCGACATGGGGCCGTTCTTCTGGGCGCAGGCCCAGCCGGGCCGTCCGGTGCCGACGCTCGCCGAGCTGGCGCAGGAGCGTGGCGTGGCGGCCGCCCCGGACGCGGGTTCCTACCTCGTCATGGGCAGCGACTTCGGCAAGGCGATCTGTGTCCAGTACGGGACGGCGAACATCGTCGCCGTGCCGGTGGAGGCCGGTCCCGGGGGTGGGCCGGTGCCGCCGCAGTTCGTGAACACCGGACTGCCCGAGTTCGCGCGCTGTCTCGCGCTGCTCGGCCGGATGTGGCGGCTGAGGTTCGGCCTCAACCAGGAGCAGGCGGGCCGCTGGACCGTCGACTTCCAGGCGCAGCTCGCCGCGCTCGACCCGGCGGCGCTCGGTTCCCCGGAGAGCTGGTGGTCGGTCCTGCTGGAGGAGATGTGGGACGGGCTGCTCTAGGACCTGTCCCGGCCGCGGTCCGGTAGGAGAGCGGCGGGACGGCCAGGACGACGGCAGGACGGATGAGGCGCTCGACCCGCGTGACGGGTCGGGCGCCTCGTCCGTGTGCGCGGCGCGTGCGGCCCGTACACCGTCGAAGGCCGCGCGCGGCCCGTACACCGTCGAAGGTGGCGTCGAGCGGGACCGTACGAAGGGTCGGACCGTGTTTCTCCGGGTGTCGTTCCGGCATCGCGCTTCGGGCCTCTGACCTCAAATGACTCGCCTGGGATCCATCTCTGGCCGAACGGGTGGGCGGAGTGTCGCGTTATGAACACTTCCGTGCGATCCATCAAGATGTGCGCGAAATCGTCTTTTCGTGTGTGTCGGGCGGAGAGGGGTCCAAGGATGAGCAGCACATCGGTGTCGCCGCACGGCTTCGTGGCCGTACGGGGGCGCGGCTACCGTCCCGAGCAGGTCGACGCGTACGCCGCGGCGCTCTCCCGGGACCGCGACGCCGCGTGGGAGCGGGCCGCCCGGCTCACCGTGCTGGCGAAGGACATGGAGGCGGAGTCGGAGCGGTTGAGGGAGGCCGTGACACGGCTCGCGCCGCAGACGTACGAGGAACTCGGCGAGCGGGCGCGGCGGATCTTCCAGCTCGGCGAGGAGGAGGCCGAGGCCCTGCGGGACGAGGCGCGGCGGGAGGCCCGGGCGGCCGTGGAGGAGGCCGAGGCCGCGGGGCGCGAGGTGCGGGAGGCCGCGCGGGCGTACGCCGACGAGGTGCACGCAGAGGCCGAGGAGCGGGCCCGGCAGCGGCTGCTCGCCGCGCGCGGTGAGGCCGACGAGGTACGGATCTCCGCGCGGCGGGACGTCAAGGAGAACCGGGGAGAGGTGCTGGCCGCGCTGCGCGAGGTGCGCGGGCGCACGGAGGCGCTGCTCACCGGTCAGGACAAGGAGCACACGGCGCGCTGGGCGGAGGCCGAGCGGGCCGCCGCCGAGCGCGAGGCCGCGTTCGACGCGCACCAGGCCGAACGCGTGGCGCGCGCCGAGGAGTCGGCCGCCGAGGCCGAGCGGGCCCTCGCCGAGGCCGCGGAGTCGGACCGCCACCGGCAGGAGGACGCGGCGGCGCGGGCCGCCGAGCTGCTCGCCGAAGCCCGGGTCCAGGAGGAGCGGATCGCCCGGGAGACCGAGCGGGTGCTGCGGGAGCACGGGGAGCGGTGGGACGACGTACGGGCCCATATGGACCACGTACGCAGCAGTCTCACGTCGCTCACGGGGCGGGCTCCCGCGGAGTAGTGAGCGGGTCTCCGCCAGTCAGCGTCCTCTGCGCACCGCCCCCGCCAGGATCCATCCCTCCACCGCCTCGTACTGCTTGCGCTGTTCCTCCGCCTTGCGGCGGCCCGAGGCCACCGTTCCGAGCCACCCGTAGGCGAACCCCAGCGGGATCGACACGAGGCCGGTCGTGGTGAACGGGAACCAGTTGAAGTCGGCGTCCGGGAACGCGGCGGCGGGGGAGCCGGAGACGAGGTTGGTGCCGGGCATGAGGAGGAGGACCGTGAGGGTGCCGCCGATGAGGGTGGCGAGGAGGCCGGTGCGGGTGTAGCGGCGCCAGAAGAGGCTGTAGACCAGCGCGGGCGCGATCGCGGAGGCTCCGATGCAGAAGGACAGGGTGACCAGGGGCTGCAGGCTGCGGTGCTGGGCGAGGGTGGCGAGCAGGATGGCCGGCGCCCCCACGGCCAGCGCCGAGATGCGGGCGAGGAGCATCTCGCGGCGCGGTGACATGCGGTCGTCGTGGCGGCGGCCCCGGAAGAGCCGGCTGTGCGCGAACACGTCGTGGGCGAGGGAGTTGGCGCAGGCCAGGATCATCCCGGCGACGGAGGCGAGCAGGGTCAGGAAGATCGCTGTCGTCACGGTGGTGAACAGGAGCGTCTCGGCCGTGGAGACGGACGCGCCGAAGACGGCCTTGGAGCCCAGCAGATAGGCCGTGTTGCCCTGGGGATCGGCCGCGGCGATCACGTCGCGGCCGACCATGGCCGTGGCGCCGAACCCGATGACGCTGATGATCAGCACGAACAGCGCCACGCACGGCACCGCCCAGGACAGGGACCGGCGCACCTGGCGGGCGCTGTCCGCCGTGTACATGCGCATGGTGATGTGGGGGAGGCAGGCGCCGCCGAGGACGACCGTCAGCTCCGAGGTGATCATGTCCAGGCGGGGGCTGGAGCCGCCGGTGAACTGGAGTCCCGAGTGGAGGAAGGCGGGGCCCACGCCGCTGTTCCCGGCGGCGGCGTCGAGGAGCGCGCCGGGGTTCCAGTCGAAGCGCTGCAGGACGAGCACGGCGACCACCGCGCCCGAGCCGAGCAGCATCACGATCTTCAGGATCTGGATGAGGGCGGTGCCCTTCATGCCGCCGATCGCCGCGTAGCTGATCATCAGCGCGCCGAGGCCGATGACGCAGCCGGTCTTGAGGGAGTCGTTGGAGAAGCCGAGGATGAAGGCCAGCAGGTCGCCCGCGCCCGCCAGTTGGACCAGCATCAGCGGCAGCAGCGCCACGATGGTCACCGCGCAGGCCGTGTTGCGGACGGCGCGGCCCGGTGTCCGGCGCGCGAGCGCGTCGCCCATGGTGAACCGGCCCGCGTTGCGCAGCGGTTCGGCCAGCAGGAACATCAGCAGCATCAGGGACAGGGCCGTGCTGAGGGCGAGGACGACGCCGTCGTAGCCGGCCAGCGCGATGACGCCGCCGGTGCCGAGCACGGTCGCCGCGGAGATGTAGTCCCCGGCGATGGCGAGGCCGTTGCGCATCGGTGAGAGCGATCCGTAGCCGGTGTAGAACTCGTCGAGGTCGTCACGGTCCGGGCCGGTCATCACGCACAGCAGCAGGGTGATCGTGGCCACGGCCGTGAACGCCACGAGTGACATGGTCTGCGCGGAAGTGCTGAACCCCGTCATCGTGCGGTCCCTCGCTTCGCTTCCAGTTCTGCCTGCTTGCGGAGCCGGTCCGCGATCGGGTCGACGCGTCGGCGCGCGGTGTGCTCGTACAGTCCGATGGCCAGGCAGGTGACGGGGACCTGGAGCAGACCGAGCAGCAGGCCGGTCGACAGTCCGCCGGACACCGTGCTCGTCATCAGTGCCGGCGCGAAGGCCGACAGGAGGAGGAAGACGGTGAAGTAGCCGAGCGCGGTGAGGGTCGCGACGCGCCGCTGCCAGCGGTAGGCGCCGCGCAGGAGCCTGATGTCGCTGTGCCGGCCGAGCGGTTGGTGACGCGGCATGCGCGGTGGCGCGGGCGCGGGCGGCCGGGGCTGGGGCTGCCAGGGGTAGGTCAGCCGGGAGGGGGCGGGGCCGGGCGCCGGATATCCGGGTTGCTGGGGCTGCTGGGTGTACGGCGGGTACGGGGGGTTCCGCGGGACCTGCTGCGGCGGGTACTGCGGGGCTTGCTGTGGCGGGTACTGCGGCTGGTGCGGGCGCTGCTGACGTGGCCTTGGGTGCTCGGGGGACGAGAACGCGTCGGGCATCCCGGTTCTCCTTGCGTGGCTCGGGTCCGGTGCGGGACCGCAGGGAGCGGGGGGTGAGCAGCGCACGCTACTCGTAGGTAGCAGGGACGCGCGAGCGTTTCACCAAACTGGGCGGTCGGTACGCGCTTACTTCGTTGACCTGGAGTGTTACCCGCGTTTACCTGTGGAGTTCCCCTGGAGTTCGCGTGGGGGAAGGGAGTGGCCGCGGTGACCGATGGGTGGTCTTCGTACCGCGGTCGGTCCGCGGGAGCGCGCCGAGGACGCGCGAGGCGTCGGGGTGCCGTCGGAAGCGGGCGTGCCGCCGGCTCGTGAGCCGGTGTCAGTCCGTGGGGTCCGTGAGCACCGGGAAGCGGCGCGGTGCGACGAACAGCAGGACCAGGAAGGCGAGGGCGGCGGCGCAGGCGGCCCCCAGATAGACAGCGTGGACCGCGTCCGCGACCGCGTGGCGCAGCTGCCCGGCCGGTGCGCCCGCGTCCAGGGCGCGGGTCACCGCGTCGAGATCCCCGGCGCCGCCGAGCCGCGCGGCCAGCACCCCGTTGGCGACGGCGCCGAACAGGGCGGCGCCCATGGTCTGTCCGGTCTGCCGGCAGAAGAGGACGGAGGCGGTGGCCGTGCCGCGTTCGGCCCACCCGACGGACGACTGGACGCCGATGATCAGGGGGAGCTGGAAGAGCCCGAGCGCGCCGCCCAGCAGCAGCATCAGCAGGGCCGGCTGCCACGGCTCGCCCGGATAGGGCAGGAAGGGGAAGGCGAGCAGGAGCAGGCTCGCCGTGCCGATGCCGAGCATGGCGGTGTTGCGGAAGCCGATGCGGCGGTAGACGTGCTGGCTCAGTGCCGCGGACACCGGCCAGCTCAACGTCCATACGGAGAGCACGAATCCGGCGGCGACCGGGGCGAGGCCGAGGACCGCCTGCGCGTAGGTGGGCAGGAAGACGGTCGGCGCGACCATGAGCAGGCCCAGCGCGCCGAGCGCCAGATTGACCGCGGCGATCGTCCGGCGGCGCCACACCCAGCCCGGGATGATCGGCTCGGCGGCCCGCCGCTCGACGGCCACGACGACCGCGACGAGGACAAGCCCCGTCCCGAACAGGGCGATCGAGGGTGCCGAGAGCCAGTCCCAGGCGACGCCGCCCTGCACCAGCGCGGTCAGCAGGACGCCGCCGCAGGCGAAGACGGCGAGGGCGCCCGCCCAGTCGATCCGTGGCCGCCGGGTGAGCGGGGCCCGCTGCGGTTCGTGCAGATGACGGGCGATCAGCCACAGGGCGAGGGCGCCGACCGGCAGGTTGATGAGGAAGATCCACCGCCAGTCGGCGTACGCCGCGAGGACTCCGCCCAGGGCGGGACCCGCGATCGCCGAGGTCGCCCACACGGTGGACAGCTTGGCCTGGATCTTCGGGCGCTCCTCCAGCGGGTAGAGGTCGGCGGCGAGTGTCTGCACGGTGCCCTGGAGGGCGCCGCCGCCCAGGCCCTGCACGACGCGGAAGGCGATGAGCGCGGCCATGTTCCAGGCGGTGGCGCAGAGCAGCGAGCCGAGGAGGAAGACGGCGGCGCCGGCCACCAGGACCGGTTTGCGGCCGAAGGTGTCGGAGAGCTTGCCGTAGACGGGGAGCGTGACCGTGACGGCCAGCAGGTAGCCCGAGAACAGCCAGGAGAAGACGGAGAATCCGCCGAGGTCGCCGACGATCTGCGGAACGGCGGTCGACACGATGGTGGAGTCGAGCGCGGCCAGACCCATCGCCAGCATGAGCGCCGCGACGACGGCGCGGCGCCGCCGGGTCTCGGCGCCGGTCGCCCGGGGCGGGTCCGCCCGCACGACCGGTATCTCGGTGTCCCCCTCGCCCACGGGATTCCTTCCCCCTGCATCTATCTGCCGGGACCAGCTTCCCACTTGAGCCTCACCTTGGGGGAGGGTGGACGCTGAGTGGGCCCGAGGGTGGAGGTGAACCCTGGGAACTTGTCCACCGGAAGGTGGAGGCCCCTAGGGGGATCTCCGTACTGCGGCTCGGGGAGGGTTCGTCCCACCGGAGGATGAGGCGGGGCGGTGGCCGTCCTTAACCTGGCTTTACGCCGCCGGGAGGGCGTCAGGTCGTACGGACCGCACCAACGGGGGTGGGGTTTTCCCCAGCAGAAGACGGGGCCGTGCACCAGCGCGTCCGACCCCCTCCCGGCACCAGACTTACGGACGTGGCCGACGCACCGCGTCCCAAGGGACGCGGGCCTTTTGGCCCTTCGCAACCGCTCGCCGACTTTCGCCGCCCAGCAGTTTCCCCTGCTGACCGACTTAGGAGACATACCGTGACATCGGCTGTAAGCATTCCCAGGCACGAGGGCACTGGAGGGCGTACGGCCGTTGCCGCGCGGGCGCGGCAGGTCGTCAAGGCGTACGGGTCGGGGGAGACCCGTGTCGTCGCCCTCGACCACGTCGACGTGGACATCGCGCGGGGGCGGTTCACCGCGATCATGGGCCCCTCGGGGTCCGGCAAGTCCACGCTGATGCACTGCCTCGCCGGGCTCGACACCGTCACCTCCGGCCAGATCTTCCTCGACGAGACCGAGATCACCGGACTCAAGGACAAGAAGCTGACGCAGCTGCGCCGTGACCGGATCGGCTTCATCTTCCAGGCGTTCAACCTGCTGCCGACGCTGAACGCCCTGGAGAACATCACGCTCCCGATGGACATCGCGGGCCGCAAGCCCGACAGGGCCTGGCTGGACCAGGTCGTCAAGACCGTCGGGCTCGCGGACCGGCTCAAGCACCGCCCGAACCAGCTCTCCGGCGGCCAGCAGCAGCGCGTCGCGGTGGCCCGTGCCCTGGCGGCCCGCCCCGAGATCATCTTCGGCGACGAGCCGACCGGGAACCTCGACTCCCGGGCCGGCTCCGAGGTGCTGGGCTTCCTGCGCCGCTCGGTGGACGAGCTCGGCCAGACCATCGTGATGGTCACGCACGACCCGGTGGCGGCCTCGTACGCGGACCGCGTGCTGTATCTCGCGGACGGCCGGATCGTCGACGAGATGCACCAGCCGACGGCCGATCAGGTCCTGGACCGCATGAAGGACTTCGACTCCCGCGGGCGGACGTCATGACCGTCCTCAGGACCTCGATGCGCAACTTCTTCGCGCACAAGGGACGCATGGCGCTCTCCGCCGTGGCGGTCCTGCTGTCGGTGGCCTTCGTCTGCGGCACGCTCGTGTTCACCGACACGATGAACACGACCTTCGACAAGCTCTTCGCGGCCACCTCCTCCGATGTGACGGTGAGCGCGAAGAGCGCCTCGGACACCGGCGAGACGACCTCCGGGAACGGCAAGCCGCCGGTCATGCCGGCCTCCGTGCTCACCGAGGTCCGCGCGGCGCAGGGCGTGAAGTCGGCGGAAGGCACTGTCTTCTCCAGCGCGGTGACCGTCGTCGACGCCGACAAGGACAGTCTGTCGCCCTCCAGCGGCGCACCCACCATCGTCGGCAGCTGGAACGCCAACGAAGCCCGCACCATGAAGGTCACCTCCGGTGCGGCGCCGAAGGGCTCCGACCAGGTGATGGTCGACAAGGACACCGCCGACAAGCACCACCTGGGGCTCGGTGACGAGATCGGCGTGATCAGCGCCGTCGGCACGCACACCGCGAAGATCTCCGGCATCGCCACCTTCACCGTCACCAACCCCGGCGCGGCGATCTTCTACCTGGACACGCCGACCGCCCAGAAGACGCTCGTCGGCCAGACCGGCGTGTACACCAACGTGAACGTCACCGCCGCCGCCGGAGTCAGCGACGCCCGGCTCAAGCAGGACGTGACGGCTGCGACCGGCGGCCACTACAAGGTGCAGACCGCCAAGGAGACCGCCGACGCCAACAGCCAGGACGTGGGCGGCTTCCTGGACGTCATGAAGTACGCGATGCTCGGCTTCGCCGGGATCGCCTTCCTGGTCGGCATCTTCCTGATCATCAACACCTTCTCGATGCTCGTCGCCCAGCGCACCCGCGAGATCGGTCTGATGCGGGCCATCGGCTCCAGCCGCAAGCAGGTCAACCGCTCGGTCCTGGTCGAGGCACTGCTTCTCGGCACGGTCGGCTCCGTTCTCGGTGTCGGCGCGGGCGTCGGCATCGCCGTCGGCCTGATGAAGCTCATGGGCATGACCGGCATGAACCTGTCCACCGACGACCTGACGGTGACCTGGACGACCCCGGTGATCGGCATGGTGCTGGGCATCGTCGTCACGGTCCTGGCGGCCTATCTGCCCGCCCGCCGGGCCGGCAAGGTCTCCCCGATGGCCGCCCTGCGCGACGCCGGCGCCCCCGCCGACGCGAAGGCCGGAGTCGTACGGGCCGTGCTCGGCCTGCTCCTCACCGGCGCCGGCGGCTTCGGCCTCTACCTCGCCGCCGACGCCACCAAGGCGAGCGAGGGCTCGATGTGGCTCGGCCTCGGAGTGGTGCTCAGCCTGCTCGGGTTCGTCGTCATCGGCCCGCTGCTCGCGAGCGGTGTGGTGCGCGTCCTGGGCGCGGTCCTGCTGCGGGGGTTCGGCCCGGTGGGACGCCTGGCCGAGCGCAACGCCCTGCGCAACCCGCGCCGCACCGGCGCCACCGGCGCCGCCCTCATGATCGGCCTCGCGCTGGTCGCCTGCCTGTCGGTGGTCGGCTCCTCCATGGTCGCCTCCGCGACCGACGAGCTCGACAAAACCGTCGGCACCGACTTCATCATCCAGAATGACGGCGGTCAGCCGATCACGCCCCAGGCCGTGCAGGCCGTGAAGAAGACACCGGGGCTGTCCCGGGTCACCGAGTACCGGGTCACCGAGGGCGACTACACCACCCCCGACGGCAAGACGCTCAAGGACACCGACATCACGGCGGCCGACCCGTCGTACGCCACCGACCTGCGGACCAAGACCGTCGCAGGCGACCTGAAGGACGCCTACCTGCCCGACTCGATGTCCGTGCACGACAAGTTCGCCAAGGACCACGGCATCCACCTCGGGTCGAAGATCAAGGTCGCCTTCAAGGACGGCGCCACCGCGAACCTGACGGTCCGCGCCATCACCAGCAGCGACGCGGTCATCGACAAGGGCTCGAAGTACATCTCCATCGCCACGCTCGCCAAGTACGTGCCGGCCGACAAGATGCCGCTGGACGAGCTGGTCTTCGCCTCGGCCAAGGACGGACAGCAGGACAGCGCGTACAAGGCCCTGAAGTCCTCCCTGCACGACTACCCGCAGTACCAGGTCCGCGACCAGACCGACTACAAGCAGGCCATGAAGGACCAGATCGGCCAGCTCCTGAACCTGATCTACGGCCTGCTGGCCCTCGCGATCATCGTCGCGGTGCTCGGCGTGGTGAACACCCTCGCCCTGTCCGTGGTCGAGCGCACCAGGGAGATCGGCCTGATGCGGGCCATCGGCCTCTCGCGCCGCCAGCTCCGCCGCATGATCCGGATGGAGTCCGTGGTCATCGCCCTCTTCGGCGCGCTGCTCGGCCTCGGCCTGGGCATGGGCTGGGGCGCGACGGCCCAGAAGCTCCTCGCCCTGGAGGGCCTGAACGTCCTGGAGATCCCCTGGCCGACGATCATCGGGGTCTTCGTCGGATCCGCCTTCGTGGGCCTGTTCGCCGCCCTGATCCCGGCGTTCCGGGCCGGCCGGATGAACGTACTGAACGCGATCGCCACCGACTAGCCGCGGCGGACGGTCGGAACGAGCCACCGCGTACGGGGGTTGCGGGGGACGGGCCCGGCCCGGGGAGAGTCACTCTCCTCGGGCCGGGCCCACGGCATGTCCCGGGCCGTCCCCGGAGTGCCCGTCCCGGACCGTTCCCGGAGCGCGGGGTCCGGTCCGGCGCCCGACGCCGGACCGGCGGCAGCCCTGCGACCGGCCGCGCCGGCGGCGTGTGCGGAGGGTCACCGGTAGCGGGCCGGGCCCTCAACGGACGGCCACGCGCGAGCGGGCGCGGAGTCGTAGGCTGGGTTACCCCCGGCCCGTCCCACGTGTCGGGCGTCTCGCGTTGCCCACTCCCCGGGATGGAAGCCCTTCATGAGCCTGCACGGTCTGCTCGACGCCGTCGTCAAGGACGCCGCCCTCAAGGAAGCGGTGAAGGCCGCCGCCGACGGCAACCGGATGTACGTCGACCTGGTCGGCCCACCCGCGGCGCGCCCCTTCGCCATCGCCGCGCTCGCCCGCGAGACCGGCCGCACGGTGCTGGCGGTGACGGCCACGGGACGCGAGGCCGAGGACCTGGCCGCGGCTCTGCGCTCCCTGCTCCCGCCGGACGGCGTGGCGGAGTACCCGTCGTGGGAGACGCTGCCGCACGAGCGGCTCTCGCCCCGGTCCGACACCGTCGGCCGGCGCCTCGCCGTGCTGCGGCGCCTTTCCCACCCCCGCCCCGACGACCCCGAGACCGGCCCGGTGTCCGTCGTCGTCGCTCCCGTCCGCTCGGTCCTCCAGCCGCAGGTCAAGGGCCTCGGCGACCTGGAACCCGTCGTCCTGCGCTCCGGAAGTACGGCCGACCTGGGCGAGACCGTCGAGGCGCTCGCGGCAGCCGCGTACTCCCGCGTCGAACTCGTCGAGAAGCGCGGCGAGTTCGCCGTCCGCGGCGGCATCCTGGACGTCTTCCCGCCCACCGAGGAGCACCCGCTGCGGGTGGAGTTCTGGGGCGACGACATCGAGGAGATCCGCTACTTCAAGATCGCGGACCAGCGCTCCCTGGAGGTCGCCGACCACGGCCTGTGGGCCCCGCCCTGCCGCGAACTGCTGCTCACCGAGGACGTGCGGGCGAGGGCCGCGGCGCTCGCCGAGGCCCACCCGGAACTGGGCGAACTCCTCGGCAAGATCGCCGAGGGCATCGCCGTGGAAGGCATGGAATCGCTCGCCCCGGTCCTTGTCGACGACATGGAGCTGCTGCTCGACGTCCTGCCCAAGAACGCGATGGCCGTCGTCTGCGATCCGGAGCGGGTACGGACGCGGGCGTCGGACCTGGTGGCGACCTCACAGGAGTTCCTTCAGGCGTCCTGGGCCGCGACGGCCGGGGGCGGCGAGGCGCCCATCGACGTCGGCGCCGCCTCCCTGTGGTCCATCGCGGACGTACGGGACCGGGCGCGCGAGCTGGACATGATGTGGTGGTCGGTGTCGCCGTTCGCCGCGGACGGGGAGCTCACGGACAGCTATGCCGGAGGCGTGGGAGACACCCTCAAGCTGGGCATGCACGCCCCCGAGACCTACCGGGGCGACACCGCCCGCGCGCTCGCCGACACCAAGGGCTGGCTGGCCGACGGCTGGCACACGGTCTACGTCACCGAGGCGCACGGCCCGGCGGCCCGCACCGTCGAGGTGCTGGGCGGCGAGGGCATCGCCGCCCGCCTGGACACCGACCTCACCGAGATCGGCCCGTCCGTCGTGCACGTGGCGTGCGGCTCCATCGACTACGGCTTCGTCGACCCGGCGCTCAGACTCGCCGTCCTGACGGAGACCGACCTCTCCGGCCAGAAGGCGGCGGGCAAGGACGGCGTCCGGATGCCGGCCCGCCGCCGCAAGACGATCGACCCGCTCACCCTGGAGACCGGCGACTACATCGTGCACGAACAGCACGGTGTCGGCCGCTACATCGAGATGGTGCAGCGCACCGTCCAGAGCGCGACCCGCGAGTACCTGGTCGTCGAGTACGCCCCCGCCAAGCGCGGCCAGCCCGGCGACCGCCTCTACATCCCCACCGACCAGCTGGAGCAGATCACCAAGTACGTCGGCGGCGAGGCCCCGACGCTGCACCGCCTGGGCGGCGCCGACTGGACCAAGACCAAGGCGCGCGCGAAGAAGGCGGTCAAGGAGATCGCCGCCGACCTGATCAAGCTGTACTCGGCGCGGATGGCGGCCCCGGGCCACGCCTTCGGCGCCGACACGCCCTGGCAGCGCGAGCTGGAGGACGCGTTCCCGTACGCGGAGACGCCCGACCAGCTGACCACGATCGCCGAGGTCAAGGACGACATGGAGAAGACGGTCCCGATGGACCGCCTGATCTGCGGCGACGTCGGCTACGGCAAGACGGAGATCGCCGTCCGCGCCGCGTTCAAGGCGGTGCAGGACGGCAAGCAGGTCGCGGTCCTGGTGCCCACGACCCTGCTCGTCCAGCAGCACTTCGGCACGTTCTCCGAGCGCTACTCGCAGTTCCCGGTCAACGTCCGCGCGCTGTCCCGCTTCCAGACGGACACCGAGGCCAAGGCCGTCCTGGAGGGGCTGCGCGAAGGCGCGGTGGACCTCGTCATCGGCACCCACCGCCTGTTCTCCTCCGAGACGAAGTTCAAGGACCTGGGCCTGGTCATCGTCGACGAGGAGCAGCGCTTCGGCGTCGAGCACAAGGAGCAGCTGAAGAAGCTGCGCGCCAACGTCGACGTCCTGACGATGTCCGCGACGCCGATCCCCCGCACCCTGGAGATGGCGGTCACCGGCATCCGCGAGATGTCGACGATCACCACCCCGCCGGAGGAACGGCACCCGGTGCTGACCTTCGTCGGCCCGTACGAGGAGAAGCAGATCGGCGCGGCGATCCGCCGTGAACTGCTGCGCGAGGGCCAGGTCTTCTACATCCACAACCGGGTCGAGTCCATCGACCGCGCGGCCGCCCGGCTCCGGGAGATCGTCCCGGAGGCGCGGATCGCGACGGCCCACGGCCAGATGGGGGAGCAGGCCCTGGAGCAGGTGGTCGTCGACTTCTGGGAGAAGAGGTTCGACGTGCTGGTGTCCACGACGATCGTCGAGTCGGGCATCGACATCTCGAACGCGAACACCCTGATCGTGGAGCGCGGCGACAACTTCGGTCTCTCGCAGTTGCACCAGCTGCGCGGCCGGGTCGGCCGCGGCCGGGAGCGCGGCTACGCCTACTTCCTGTATCCGCCGGAGAAGCCCCTCACGGAGACGGCCCACGAGCGTCTCGCGACCATCGCCCAGCACACCGAGATGGGCGCGGGCATGTATGTGGCGATGAAGGACCTGGAGATCCGCGGCGCGGGCAATCTGCTCGGCGGCGAACAGTCGGGTCACATCGCCGGCGTGGGCTTCGACCTGTACGTACGCATGGTGGGCGAGGCGGTCGCGGACTACCGCGCCTCGCTGGAAGGCGGGGTGGAGGAGGAGCCGCCGCTCGAGGTCAAGATCGAGCTGCCGGTCGACGCGCACGTCCCGCACGACTACGCGCCGGGCGAGCGGCTGCGTCTCGCCGCGTACCGGTCCATCGCCTCCGCGAACACGGAGGAGGACGTCAAGGCCGTACGGGAGGAACTCGTCGACCGCTACGGCAAGCTCCCGGAGCCGGTCGAGAACCTGCTCCTCGTGGCGGGCCTGCGGATGCTCGCGCGCGCCTGCGGGGTCGGCGAGATCGTCCTGCAGGGCAACAACATCCGCTTCGCGCCGGTGGAGTTGAGGGAGTCCCAGGAGCTGCGCCTGAAGCGTCTGTACCCGGGAACCGTCATCAAGCCGGCCGCCCACCAGATCCTCGTCCCCCGCCCGAAGACCGCGAAGGTCGGCGGAAAGCCGCTGGTCGGGAGGGAACTGCTCGGCTGGACCGGGGAGTTCCTGGCTTCGATCCTGGGGTCCTAGGCCCCGGGGCCGTCAGGGGACCCGGCCGCGGGGATGGCCACGCTCCGGGGATCGCCGGCCGCCGGGCCATCCGGCGGAACCGGTCCGGGGACGGCCGAGCTCTCCGCCGGAACCGGGTCCGGGGACGGCCGAGCCCTCCGGCGGACGGCTCCTGTGGGGTGGGACGTCCGCCCGGAGCCTTCCGCCGGTCAGGGCCGCGGGGAGCGGAACAGCATGCCCGTCAGGGCGTGGAAGACCTCGCCGGGGTCCTGCTCGCCCACCTGGGCGTCCAGATTGTGGCTGAGCAGGAGCGTGGCGAAGCCGTGGGCGAGGGACCAGGCCGCGACGCCGGCGAGGCGGGCGTCGGGGCCGCGGCCCTCCGAGGGGAGCGCGGAGACGGCGGCGCGCAGACGCTCGCCCGCGAGCGCTCTCGCCGCGGTGAGCTCCACGTCGTTCTCGCGGAGCAGCTCCGGGGAGAACATGACCTGGAAGTGGGCGGGATGCTCCCGCGCGAAACGTACGTAGCGCACGCCCGCGTCCCGCAGGTCGTCGGCCGCGTCGAGCGCGGTCGCCAGGAGGCCGTAGCCCTCCGCCGCGATGGCGGTGAGCAGGCCGGTGCGGTCCTTGAAGTGGTGGGCCGGGGCGGCGTGCGAGACGCCCGCGCGGCGGGCCAGGTCGCGCAGGCTCAGCGCGGAGGGCCCCTCGACGGCGATGACGTCGAGAGCGGCGCCGAGGATGGCGCGGCGCAGGTCCCCGTGGTGGTACGGGCGCGCGGAGCCGCTGGTCTTCGCGGGATTCATGACAGCAGCGTACGCCGAATCTAGTCATTGCCAAGTTCGAAGGCTCCCGGTTCTCGGGCCGATGGATCTAGTCATTGACAAGTTGGGTCGGGTCGGGCAATCTTGGCAGTGTCAAGTTGTGGAGCGTGTCGTTACGTGACGAGGGGTGGAGTCATGTCGGGGAACGTCAGCGAGACAAGCGGGGCGAGCGTGGCGGAGGAGGGCGCGGGCGTCGAGCTCGGCCGGGTGCGCCAGCTCTGGCATCTGCTGGAGCCCCTGCACGCCGTGCTGTATTACGCGCCGGAGGCCTTCGAGGAGGCGGCGGCGCTCGGATACGGGACCGAGGAGCGCTGGCCCAGCTACTTCCCCTACCGCGCGGCGCCGTTGGGGGCCGTCGGCGGCGGGCGGGTGGCCTCCGCCTTCTACAGCTTCAGCCCGCGCATGGTCGACGAGCACATCAAGTCGGCGTGGGAGAAGGTGAGTCCGGACCAGGTGCTCGCGGCGCGCGAGCGGGCCGTCGACCGGGCGTACCGCGCGATATTCGGCGACCGCGTCACCAGCCCCGAACTCGCCGAGGCCGCCGCGCTGGCCCGCCGCGCGGCCGAGGCCGTGAATGCGGCGGGGCGTCAACTCGCCGCCGCGAATGCTGACTTGGTGTGGCCCGAGGCCCCGCACCTCCAGCTGTGGCATGCGGCGACGATCCTGCGCGAACACCGCGGCGACGGCCACCTCGCGGCCCTGCTGGTCGCCGGGCTGGACCCGGTCGAGTCCCTGGTCTCCTTCGCGGCGATAGGGGCGGCCTCCGTGGAGCGTTTCGAGAGCCGCGGCTGGAGCCCCGAGGAGTGGGGAGCGGGGAGAGATCGCCTGATCGCCCGTGGCCTGGTGGACGAGGACGGTGTCGCCACGGACGCCGGCCGCGAACTGCGCCGCCAGGTCGAACTGCACACCGACCGACTCGCCTCCGCCCCATGGCAGTCGCTCGGCCCGGACGTCGTCGCCCGCCTCGCCGATCTGCTCGGCGAGTTCTGGGTCGCGGTGCTGGGCTCGGGACTGCTGCCGTCGGAGACGACGCTGGGGATCGGCAAGGTCTGACGGCCGATCGGCAAGGTCTGACGGCGACGGTCGGTCGGGAACGCGCGGGCAAGGGCCGGGAGCACCCCAACGCCCCCGGCCCACCCGGCGAAGGATCGGTGCCAGCCCCCGGCGAGAGTGCAACGCCCGCAGCCCCAGCCCGCGGAGGTGTAACGACTCCAGCCCCACCCGGCGAGGGTGCGACGACCGCCGGCCTCACCCGGCGAGAGTGCAACGCCCCCAGCCCCAGCCCGCGGAGGTGTAACGACTTCAGCCCCACCCGGCGAGGCGCCGTGATGGGGCTGAAGTGGACGTACTGGGAGTGGACGTACTGGGCGCACCAACCGCACCGCGCTCGCCGCCACTGATCGGCTTCATCGGCCGGTCGGCGGACCTGTTGGGGGAGCCGACCTGCCGCCTCGGTTCCGAGTGGAGTGGCTCGGCGCCTTCACACGGCACCTCGGGTGCGGTGCGCGGCGGCCGACGGCGGGCCGATCGGTGCGCGTTCTCGGATCGCTCCGGCTACGGCTGTCCGGGCCGGTCACGGTTGCGGTCCATGCCCATCGCGCCTTCGGCCTTCTGTTGCGCGTCGTCGACCTTGTCCGTGTATTTGTCGCCGGTCTTCTTGTTGACCTGCTTCTCTGCGGCGTCGGACATGTCTCCTGCCTTGTCCTGTGCCGCCCGGCTGCTCTTGAACCTGTCGAAGATGCCCATCCAGAGCTCCTTCCGGGGGTGACTCACGACCGACGATACGCCCGGCATGCCCCGATTGCCCATCGATGCCTGGTAGGGCCGAGGAATGGCGGCCGCTACCTTGGGCAGACGGGAAACACGCCCGAGCGGGGCGGATCCGGGGAGGCGAAGGGGAGGGGCGTCGTGGCGCGTCTGAGGGGTGGGGCGGCTGCTGCCGCGGTGGTGCTGGTCGTCATAGGGGCCGGAGTCAGCGGCTGCAAGAAGGATGCCATCGGTTCCGCGGGACCGGAGGAGACGAAGGCCGGCGGCGGTGGCGCCGCACTCACCGCCGTGGACTCACTGACCGTCAAGGGGCGCGCGCCCAAGACCGGGTACAGCAGGGAGCGGTTCGGTACGGCGTGGGCCGACACCGACTCGAACCACTGCGACACCCGCGACGACATCCTCAAGCGGGACCTGAAGGAAGTGAAGTTCAGCGACGGCACGTGCAGGGTGTCCCGTGGGGTCCTCGAACCGGATCCGTACGGCGGCAAGGACGTCACCTTCACCCGCGGGCGCAGCCTGGTCGACATCGACCACCTCGTCGCGCTCTCGGACGCCTGGCAGAAGGGCGCCAAGTACTGGGACGCGAGCAAGCGGATCGCGCTGGCCAACGACCCGCTCAACCTCCGTGCCGTCGGCGCCAGCGCCAACCGCAGCAAGGGTGACGGCGATACGGCGACCTGGCTCCCGCCCAACAAGGGGTACCGCTGCACGTATGTCGCCGCACAGGTGGCCGTGAAGAAGAAGTACGGGCTGTGGGTCACCGGCGCCGAGAAGGCGGCCATGAAGAAGGTGCTGGCCGGCTGCCCGGGCCAGAAGCTCCCCTCGGGCGGAAACTCGACGACGGCGCCGAAGAGGTTCCACGCGAACTAGGCGTAAGGGGGCGCGCGTTGACGTGTACCCCCGGCCAAGCCTGGTGGGATGCGCCTGTGACCGAGGCCGAGGCCGGGACCGAGGCCGGGACCGGGACCCGATGCACGGCGTGTCAGGCCTCGTTGCGGAGCCGGGCGAATTCGGGTTTCAGCCGATCGTCGTCGCCCCGCACGTCCAGGGCGGCGGACTGTCGGCCCGGATGCTCTCCGCGATGCGGGACAACGCCCGGGCACGCGGCTTCGACGAGGTGGCGGCCCCCGTCCGCCCCAGTGCTGCGGCACTCCGTCTGAGCTCGACGCGGGGGCGGTGAACGGCGGGTCGTCAGCTGCCCAGCTTGTCCAGGTCGAGGATCTGCCCGGCGGGCTTGTCGGCGGCGACCGGCTTGTCGTACTCGCTGAACGTGATCGTGCCCGGGTCCTTGGCGGAGGTGCTGTCGACCCGCAGCAGGTAGGGCTTGCCCTGGGTGGCGACGTACAGGGTGTACCGGTCCTTGCCGTCCTTCTCGTGCAGGACGATCGCCGGGGTCCCGTCGACGGTGGTCGTCCTGCCGCGGGTGGCATCGGAGTTCACGTCCCCCGCCTCGGCGAGCACGGAGTCGAGGTCGCAGAAGCCCGCGATGTCCTTGGCGTCGGAACCGGTCGCGGACATCTTGGTCCACTTGCCGGCCAGCATGTCCACGACCCCGTCCGTCTCGGCCTTGGAGTCGCTCCCGGCCTGGGCGCGCAGGAACGCCTCGTCGTACTTCATGTAGACGGTGTCGCCGGTCTTGATGAGGTCGGCCTTGCCCTGGCCCTTCATGTTCATCGTTCCGGCGCACTCGCCCTTCTTGTCGAGTGCCATGTCGATCCGGATGGTGCCGCCGTCCTCGTCGTCGGGTACGTCGCCCTTCATCCGGAGCGAGGTGGCACCCGTGGTGGCCTTCACGGCCCGGTCGGCGATCTCGCCCCCGGACAGCCCGGCGAACGGTCCCTTCGGCTTGCTGTCCGCTTTGGTCTCGCCGGGCAGGCAGCCGGTGAGGCCCGCGGTGGCCGCGGCGGCGAGGCAGAGAGCGGCAAGTGCGGTGCGACGCATGAGAGTTCCTTGGCGTGGTGTCGGGTGATGGAGAGGGTGGGGGGAGCGGTTTCCGGGGTGGCGGGACGGCGTCAGCCCGTCTTCTTCCAGTCCCCGCAGCCCGCCGTCTTGAAGTAGGCGTCGCCGGCGCCGATGGTGACGACGGCGGTGCCGGACACGTTGTTGTTGGCCACGATGGAGTTCATGGAGTGCGAGGCGTCCTTGTCGCGCTCCCAGTAGCAGGAGTCGTCGGCGTTGCCGCTGGACTTGTAGGTGCCGGGGGCGATGTCCGCGCCGACTCTGTACATGCCGCCGTCGCCCTTCATCCGCGTGGCGGGCGATCCGGACGCCTTCGCGTCGACGGCCTCCCAGTCCTCGCAGTCCTTGGTCTGGAAGAGCTTGTCGCTCGCCTTGACGGTCACGTAACTGGTGCCGCTGACGTTGTCGTTGGCGATCAGGGAGTCCATCTCGCCCGAGGCGTCCTTGGCGCGCGCCCAGTAGCACATGCCGTCGGTGTTGCCCGTGGTCCGGTAGGTGCCGGGCTTGATGTCGCTGCCGACCTGGAAGTCGCCGTCCCCCTCGAAGGCGACCTTCTTCGCGGCCTTGTCCGCCGTGCCGCCCTTCTTCGTGTCCGCCTTCTTGCCGGACTCGTGCTGGGCGGCGGAGGTTTCCTTGCCGTTGTCGCCGGAACCGCTGTCTCCGTTGTTGCTCCCGTTCGCCGACACGGCACCGATCACGACGATGCCGACCACGGCCCCCAGTCCCAGCTTGACCTTGATGCCCATGACTGCGCCCTCCCCTGGCTGTGAACAGATTGCGCGAACACGCACGGCGACCGGTTCGTCCCGGCGACTTGCCCGTTCGATGGGTCAATAACAGCAGAGCGTGTGAACCGAGTCAACACGATGCACGAGAAAGGCTGTGTACACGGGCGTGAAGGGGTAGATCTTGCATTCGTCGGTATGCTCGGCGTCACAGACCGGGACGGTGGGCCACGGGTGTCACGAGCCGTGTGGCGCGTGCGGGCCGGACCGGCGCCACGGGTGCCACGAACGTCCGGACGCCGCAGCAGGGACGGGTGTCTCGGGCCGCAGATGTGCCACAAGGGCCCACAGGGGTCGCCGACCAGAACGAGGGGAGCCGGGCGGGTGCAGCACAACGCGACAGAGGTGACCGCCGCCGGAATCGCACGGCTCGCCGGAGTCGGCCGCGCGGCCGTCAGCAACTGGCGCCGCCGGCACGCCGACTTCCCCAAACCGGTCGGCGGCACCGAGAGCAGCCCCTCCTTCGCCCTCGCCGAAGTCGAGGCCTGGCTGCGCGACCAGGGCAAACTCGCCGAGGTCCCGCTGCGCGAACGCGTCTGGCAGCAGCTCGCAGGCCACCCCGAAGGCCCGGTCACCGCACTCGTCCACGCCGGATGCGTGCTCCTGCTCATCCACGACCGCCCCACCGACTGGCTGGAGCTGAGCGCGGGATCCGACGAACGGCTCGCCGCCCTGCTGCCCGCCGCCCTCGACCAGGTGATCACCCCGCGCTTCGGCGTCCCGCGCGAGCGCGCTGTGAACACACCGACCGGCCCCGCGCTGCTCGCCTCCGCCCCGCTGCTGCGCGGAGCCGCCGAGCTCGCCGCGGAACTGGGCGCCCGGCAGACGTACGAGTTCCTGCTCGGGCGCCACCTCGACGCCAACCCGCGCCAGTACACGCTCACGCCGGGCGACCTCGCCGCGCTGATGGCCGAGCTCGTCGGACCGGCCCGCACGGCGCTCGATCCGGCGTGCGGTACCGGTGCGCTCCTGCGCGCCGTGGCGCCCCGGCCGGACCAGGAGCTCTACGGCCAGGACAGCGCGCCCGAGCTCGCGGCGCTCTCCGGGCTGCGGCTCGCGCTCCAGGGGAAGGCAGCCGTCCGCACCGCCGCCGGCGACAGCCTCCGCGCGGACGCGCACCCCGTGCTCAAGGCCGACGTCGTCCTGTGCCACCCGCCGTTCAACGAGCGGAACTGGGGGCACGACGAGCTCGCCTACGACGCCCGCTGGGAGTACGGCTTCCCGGCCCGTACGGAGTCCGAACTGGCCTGGGTGCAGCACGCGCTGGCCCACCTCAAGGACGGCGGCGCCGCCGCCGTCCTCATGCCGCCGGCCGCCGCCTCGCGCCGCTCGGGCCGCCGTATCCGCGCCGACCTGCTGCGCCGCGGTGCCCTGCGTGCCGTGATCGCCCTGCCGGTCGGCGCGGCGCCCCCGTACAACATCCCGCTGCACATCTGGGTGCTGCGGCGCCCCGAGAAGGCGCCCGCGCAGCCCGAGCTGCTCGTCGTCGACAGCGGCGCGTCGGCCGGGGAGGGCCGCGGCGGCCTCGACTGGGCGGCCGTTCGCAGCGCGGTGCTCGAGGCGTGGCGGCCCTTCGAACGGACCGGCACCGCGCCGGAGCGGCCGGGCTTCAGCCGTTCGGTCCCGGTCATCGAGCTCCTCGACGACGACGTCGACCTGGCACCCGCGCGCCATCTTCCGCCGGCCGCCGCCGGAGGCGGCACCGAGCGGCTCGCGAGCGTGCGGGAGCACCTCGGCGACACCCTGCGCCTCACCGCCGATCTCACGCCCGCCGAGGCGCAGCGCATGCCCCCCGTGCGCTGGCCGCTGATCACCGTCGGTGAACTCGCGCGCGGGGGAGCCCTCTTGCTGCGCACGGGCGGGAACAGCGCCCCCGGGCGCGCGGCGGTGCTCACCGACCATGACGTGCTCGCCGGAACCGCGCCGTCCGGAAGCCTCCCCGAGGGGGAGGAGGAAGCCGTCCTCGTCGAGACGGGCGATGTCGTGGTCCCCGTGCTGGGCGGCGGTTCCATGGCGCGCGTGGTCGACGAGGACACGGCGGGCGCCGTCCTGGGGCGCAATCTCACGCTCCTGCGCCCCGATCCGGCCTCCCTGGACCCGTGGTTCCTCGCGGGCTTCCTGCGCGGCACCGCGAACAACCGGCAGGCCAGCAGCTACGCGTCCACCGCCACCCGGCTCGACGTGCGGCGCCTGCAACTGCCCCGGCTCGCGCTGGACGACCAGCGCCGCTACGGGGAACGCTTCCGCGCGCTCGCCGAGTTCGAGGAGGCGCTGCGGCGCGCGGGGCGGCTCGGGGAGCAGCTCGTGCGGGGGATGTACGACGGTCTGACGGACGGGACGGTCACGCCGGGCTGACGGAACGGGAGTTTCCCGCAGGGGCTCCCGGAGACCGCCGGGGCACGCGAAGCGATCAGCACGACAACGGTTCGGTACAACCCGGGACCGGTTGTCCTCGTCGGCCTATACGCTCGGACTCCCAACTCGTACGTCCGTCCCCATCAGGCCTCCAGGAGCAGTCATGCACGGCCACGGCTACGCGCCGCCTCCGCCGAAGCGCCCCTCGACCGGGGTGCTGGTCGTGCTGCGCGTGATCTTCGCAGCGGTGCCGCTCCTGAGCATCGGCTTCCTGGCGTGGGTCGCCACGCTGCGCGTCGCGCTCGTGACCCGCAAGGCCGCCGACTGGTGGATCTTCGTGGGTTCGCTCGCGGCCATGGGGATCAGCTTCGGCTACCTCAGCACCGACCACACCGACGACTTCAGCAGCCCGAACGGCAACGTCGGAATGATCATCCTGCTGCTGAACGCCGCTGCCTGCACGGGCTACTTCCTGTTCGCGGACATCCGCCACTACAGCCGGCCGCGCCCGTTCGTCTATCCGCAGACCGCCCACCCGGCCGAGGGCTACGGGTATCCGCAGGCCGCGTCCCCGTACGCGACCCCGGTCCCCCAGCAGCCGGTGGCGCCCGTGCAGCAGGTCCCCGTGATGCCGCCTCCGCCGCAGCGGCCCGCGCCCGCGCGGATCGACCAGGTGCGGGCCGAGCTCGACGAACTCAGTGACTATCTCCGTAAGCGCGACGGTCAGCACGAAGACGGCAGGGACGGCAGATGAGTGTGGCGACGAGCCGTGTGATCGCGGACCGCTACGAACTGTCCACGCTCATCGGGCAGGGCGGCATGGGTCAGGTCTGGACCGCCTACGACCAGCGCCTGGACCGGCGGGTCGCGGTCAAGCTGCTGCGTCCCGACAAGGTCGCGGGCCAGGAGGCGGACGAGCTGCGCCGCCGCTTCGTGCGGGAGTGCAGGGTGACCGCGCAGGTCGACCACCCCGGTCTGGTCACCGTCCACGACGCGGGCAGCGTGGGCGAGGAACTGTTCCTCGTCATGCAGTACGTGGACGGGGCGGACCTCTCCGACCATCTCGCCGAGCACGACCCGTATCCCTGGCAGTGGGCGGTCGCGGTCGCCGCCCAACTGTGCGCGGTGCTGAGCGCGGTGCACGCCGTCCCGATCGTGCACCGCGACCTCAAGCCGCGGAACGTGATGGTCAAGCAGGACGGCACGGTCACCGTGCTCGACCTGGGCGTCGCCTCCGTCATGGACACCGACACCACGCGGCTGACCCACACCGGCTCCCCGATCGGCAGCCCCGCCTACATGGCCCCCGAGCAGGCGATGGGCGGCGCGGTCGGCCCGTACACCGACCTGTACGCGCTCGGTGTGCTGCTGCACGAACTCCTCAGCGGTGACGTGCCGTTCTCCGGTTCGACCGCGCTCGGCGTGCTGCACCGGCACCTCTACGAGCCGCCGCTCCCGGTGCGCCGACTGCGCTCCGAGGTGCCTCCCGCGCTGGAGGACCTCGTGCTGCGCCTGCTCTCGAAGGACCCGCAGCACCGGCCGGCGTCCGCGCAGGAGACGTACGAGCAACTGCTCCCGCTGCTGCCGGCCCGCGGCATGCCCACCGGTGCCCCGCTGGACCCCACGCGTCCCTTCCTGCGCCCGCACGCGCCGTGGCCGGACCGGGCGCGCACGCCGGCGACCCAGCCGCAGGCCGCGCCCGCGGTGGAGAAGCCCGATGTCGCGGGCGCCGTCGACGAGGTCAAGCGGCTGCTGGGCGAGGGCCGCATCACGCAGGCCGTGGACATCCTCGGTTCGATCCTCCCGGCGGCCGCCGCCGAGCACGGGGAGCACTCGCCCGTCGTGCGCACGCTGCGCAAGCAGTACGCGGCCACGCTCATGGACGACGGTCAGTACCGCCGCGCGCTGCCCGAACTGCGCCGTCTCGCCGACGAGCGCGCCGCCGAGGCGGGCCAGGCCGACCCGCAGTCCCTGCGCTTCCGCTACGACGCGGCCCAGTGCCTGGAGCAGCTCGGGGAACCCGCCGCCGCGCTGGCGGAGTACCGCGCCCTGCTGCCGTACTACGAGAACCAGTACGTCGCCGGGGACCCGGAGATCTCCCTCGAAGTCCGCCGCAGGATGGGCCACTTGCTGCTCGCCCTCGGTGACCGCGGCGCCGCCCACGACACGCTGGCCAGACTCCTGCACGACGTGGAACGGCTGCGCGGCCCCGGGTACCCCATGGCTGCGGAGATCCGGCGGACCCTCCAGTGGCTGGGGCAGGTGAGGGGCTAGGCCCCGGAACCGGGTGCTCCTGCCGGTCCAGCCTCGAAGGCTTTGCGCCGGCTTGGCCGAAGCTTGTGATGATCGAGGTGCGCTGTTTCCCGAACGGGGGCGGCGCGCTCGGTACGGTGCGATCCGCTTTCGTGCGCCGCACGCGCGCGGCGCCCACTCGATGCGCGCCGCACGCCCGCGTGACCCGCGCACCCGACACATGAACCATGGGGTGGGAGTTTCATGTCCAGCCATCGGCATTCCAAGAAGCGCAGATACGCGGCATGGGCCGCGGCGGGCGCCGCTGTGGTCGCCGGCGCGGGGGCAGCCGCGCAGAACTCGATGGCCGCGACCACGTGGCCCGCGCAGAAGACCTTCACGGGCCGCGCCTTCGACACCTGCGCCGCGCCCTCGCTGAACGCGATGAAGGCCTGGCACACCGGCTTCTACGGAGCGGCCGCCGTGTACATCGGCGGCAAGAACCGCGGGTGCAGCCAGCCCAACCTGACCGCGTCCTGGGTGAAGTCGGTCAGCACGGTGGGCTGGAAGCTGATCCCGCTGTACGTCGGCGCCCAGCCGTCCTGCCAGACCGGGAGCAGCCCCGAGAAGCTCACCGCAGCGACCGCCGCGTCCCTGGGCGCGACCGACGGCGCGGACGCGGTCGCCAAGGCCTCCGCCCTCGGTATGAAGGCCGGCAGCCCGATCTACCTCGACATGGAGTCGTACGACGTCACGAACAAGGCGTGCAACGACGCCGTGCTGACGTACGTGCGCGCCTTCGACAAGGCCCTGCACGCCAAGACGTACCGCACCGGCTACTACGGCTTCACCAGCTCCAGCGCCAAGGCCGTCGCGACCGCGACCGACAAGACGGATCTGCCGGGCAACCTCTGGTACGCGCTGTGGGACAAGAAGAACACCACGACCACCGACTGGCCGTGGGGCGCCACCCAGTTCACCGGCCACAGCCGCGCCCACCAGTACATGGTCAACAGCAAGGAGTCCCGCGGCGGTTACACGATCACCGTGGACCGGGACGCGTGGGACGCGCCCGTGGCGATCACGGGCTGAGGACGATGTGACGTGCGGCGGTGCCCGAAGTCGTCGCGAATCGTTGGTCGAATGGCTGGCCGAGAGGCGGGCCACTGCCTACCATCGATCACCGCAAGACTTTGTGCACCGCCGCACAATCTCCTCGGGAGGCTTCCTTGCACCGCCGCCGTCGCACCGCGCTCGTTCTCTCCGCCGCGATCGTCGCGGCGGCCCCTCTCCTCACCGGCTGTGGCAGTGAGGCCCATCCGGGCGCCGCGGCCGTCGTCGACGGCCGGCGGATCACCGTCGCGCAGCTGGAGAGCCGGGTGAACGAAGTGCGCTCGGCGCAGCGGGCCGCCAGCAAGGACGACGCCCAGTACGAGCAGGTCGTCGCCAACACCGGCACCCTCACCCGCGACACCCTGCACGGCATGGTCCTGGACCGGGTGCTGGACCGGGCGGCGAAGAACGCCGGGGTGAGCGTGACCCGCAAGGACTCCCAGCAGATGCGGGCGGCCCTCGAACAGCAGGCGGGCGGCTCGGAAGCGCTGGAGACGGCCTGGCTGACGAACTACGGCGTGGCCCCGCAGCACCTCGACGACAGCCTGCGCACCGAGATCGAGGCCCGGAAGCTCGCCTCCGCGCTCGGTGCCGACATGAACACCACCGACGGCAAGGCCGCCTTCTGGAAGGCGATGTCCGCCGCCTCCAAGCAGCTCGACGTCGACCTGAACCCGCGTTACGGGTCCTGGGACGTCCAGAAGAGCAGCCGCGTCGACGCGAAGACGCCGTGGCTGCGGGAGGTCACGGCGACGGGGACCCAGCAGCCGGCGTGACCGTCTCCGGGCCGTCGGCCGACCGACGGTGCCCCCGGGCCTGTGGACGGCTTCGGGGGCTGTCGGCGGTGTGGGTTACGTTCGAGGGGTGAACGCAACCAGCAGCTTCGACGGCGACGAGCGGACCGCTGCCGACGCGACCGTCGTGGACCCAGGCCCCGGCCGTATCGTCCTGCTCACCACCAGCCACCGAGTCGCGCCCGGGCTGTTGTCCTGGCCCGCCTGGCAGGCGCTGCACGGCGCCGACCGGGTTCTGTGCGCGGACGGCGCGCACCCGCAGATCCCGTATCTGCGCGAGGCCGGCATCACCGTCGACGAGGAGTCCCCGACCGCGGAGGACCTGGTCGACGCGTGTGCCGGCGGCCGTTCGCTGGTGGTCGTGGCCACCGGCGAGGGCGAGCCCCGCCTCACCGACGGCCTGGCCCGGCTGGCCGGCTCGGGCCGCGTACAGATGCCGGACCTGGAGCTGCTCCCCGCCTCGTACGACCTGCCGGGCGCCCGCCTGCTCGACCTCGTCCAGGTGATGGACCGCATCCGTGCCGAGTGCCCCTGGTCGTCCCAGCAGACCCACAAGGGCCTGGCGAAGTACGGCATCGAGGAGGCGTACGAACTCGTCGAGGCCATCGAGGAGGGCGACCGGGACGAGCTGCGCGAAGAGCTCGGTGACGTCCTGCTCCAGGTCGTGTTCCACTCCCGGATCGCCGAGGACGACGAGGAGGCCCCCTTCTCGATCGACGACGTGGCCGGCGGCATCGTCGCCAAGCTGATCCACCGTCACCCCCATGTCTTCGGCGACGAGACGGCCACGACGCCCGAGGAGGTCAAGGCGCACTGGCTGCGCACCAAGGCCGAGGAGAAGCGGCGCACTTCGGTCACCGACGGCGTCCCGCTGGGTCAGCCGGGCCTGGCCCTGTCGGCCAAGTTGTCGTCCCGGGTGCGTACGGCGGGACTCGAGGTCCCGCTGCCCGCCGGGGAGGGCGTGGGGTACGAGCTGCTGGCGATGGCCGCGCGCGCCGAGGCCGAGGGCGTGGACCCGGAGGCGGCGCTGCGGGCGGCGGCCCGGGCGTACCGGGACGCGATCCGCGTGGCGGAGGGCTTCGTGGGGACGGACCAGGACGGGGACCAGGACGAGGAAGGGTGAGGGGCGAAGACGGGGAGGGCGAAGGGGAGGACTGACGGCGGCCGGAGTCACGGCCCCGTGGCGCGGTCCGCCGGGTTGTGCCAGTTCGGCACGGGGCGGTCGAGCAGCCACTCCGCCGCGCCCAGCGGGCGGGGCCGGCTCTCTCCGGTCGGCGGCAGCAGGTCGTGGAAGACACGGTCGGCCGGTGCGCCGAGGGCGGGAAGGGCCTCGCCGACCTCCTCGACGAGATCGGGCGGACCGGCGATGTAGACGTCGTGCCGGGTCCAGCCGGCCCGGTTGCCCAGCGCGGTGAGCAGCCGTTCCGTCGCCTGCGCCTTGGGGCGGCCGGGCGCGGGCGTGATGAAGGTGACGGCGAGCCGGGGGAGCCGGGCCCGCAGGCGTTCGACGGCGGGCCGGTCGTAGAGGTACGCGATGTCGCGGGCGACGAGGAACAGGCGGGCCTCGTGGGATGTGTCGAGCTGTTCCAGCAGGGCCTTCACCGGGGCCCAGCCCGTGCCGGCCGCGATGAGGGTCAGGGGCCGGTCGGCCGGCGTCCGCAGGGTGAGGCCGCCGCCGGGCGCGCCCAGCCGCAGTACGTCGCCCACGCGGGTCTGCCGGACGAGGGCGGTGGAGAGCACCCCGTCCTCGACGCGGCTGATGTGCAGGTCGACGGTGCGGTCGGCGCGGGGCGCGTTGGCGAGGGAGTAGGGGCGCCAGACGCACGGCAGCTGGGGCATGTTGACGCTGACGTACTGACCGGGGGAGTAGGTGAGCCGCTGCCGTGGCCGCAGGGTGAGGACGACGAGGTCGTCGCCGTGCCGGGTGCGGGCGACGACCTCCGCGTCCCACCAGCGGGGCTCGCCGTGGTGCTGGGCCTCCCAGGCGCCCTGCAGCATGAGGTGAGTGATCGCCTCGTACGCCTCGGCCCAGGCCTTCTCGGCCTCGGCGCTCCAGGCGGAACCGGCGACGAAGGCGAACGCGGCGATCAGGCTCGCCCCCACGGCGGCGTAGTGGTCCGGCTGCGCCAGGTACTTCCGGTGGTCCCGGCCGAGATCCCTCAGGTACCGGGGCAGTTCCGGATCCTCCAGCCCGTCCATGACGAACGTGAGCGCCGCGAAGAGCCGGTCCCGCTGCCGCTCCATGTCCTGCGGGAGGTCCGCCGGGAACAGCCCGCGGAGCTCCGGGTGGTGGCGGAACAGATGCGAGTAGAAGTACTTGACCGCGAACTCGGCCCGTCGTTCCACGACCGCGAAGCTGGATCTGAGTATTTCGGGGTCCACTGCGTGAATGTAGGGAGGTGCCGAGCGGCCGAGTCAAACAGCCGGCCATGTCTGGACAGCCTGGGGTGAAAAGGGCAGGGGCGCTCTCCGTCGCCGCCGGGCTTCCCCGGTACCGCCCGATCGCCGGTCGGCCCGGGCGTCCCCGCGTCCTGCGGATACCGTCGAGGGGTGACCGAGCACGAATCCCCCGCCAGCGCCGCCCCCGAACTCTTCACCTGGGAGTTCGCCACCGATCCCTACCCGGCCTACGCCTGGCTCAGGGAGCACGCGCCGGTGCACCGCACCCGGCTGCCCAGCGGAGTGGAGGCCTGGCTCGTCACGCGGTACGCCGACGCCAGGCAGACGCTCGCCGACCAGCGGCTGTCCAAGAATCCCGCGCATCACGACGAACCCGCGCACGCGAAGGGCAGGACCGGGATCCCCGGGGAGCGCAAGGCCGAGCTGATGACGCATCTGCTGAACATCGATCCGCCGGACCACACCCGGTTGCGGCGGCTCGTCAGCAAGGCCTTCACCCCCCGGCGTGTCGCCGAGTTCACCGCGCGGGTGCAGGAGTTGACGGATCAGCTCATCGACCAGTTCGCGGCCAGGGGCTCGGCCGACCTCATCCACGAGTTCGCCTTCCCGCTCCCCATCTACGCCATCTGCGACATGCTGGGCGTCCCGCGTGAGGACCAGGACGACTTCCGGGACTGGGCCGGGATGATGATCCGGCACGGCGGCGGGCCGCGGGGCGGGGTCGCCCGGTCCGTCAAGAAGATGCGTGGCTATCTCGCCGAGCTCATCCACCGCAAGCGCGAGGCGCTGTCCGAGGTGGCCGGACCCGGCGAGGACCTCATCTCCGGGCTCATCCGCGCCTCCGACCACGGCGAGCATCTGACCGAGAACGAGGCCGCCGCCATGGCCTTCATCCTGCTCTTCGCCGGTTTCGAGACCACGGTCAATCTCATCGGGAACGGGATGCACGCCCTCCTCACCCACCCCGAGCAGCGGGCCCTTCTCCAGGCCTCCCTCGCGGCCGGGGAGAGCGGACTGCTCGAGACGGGCGTCGAGGAACTCCTGCGCTACGACGGGCCCGTCGAGCTGGCCACCTGGCGGTTCGCGACCGAGGACGTGCGGATCGGCGGGCAGGACATCGCGGCCGGCGATCCCGTGCTCGTGGTCCTCGCCGCCGCGGACCGCGACCCCGAGCGGTTCGAGCGGCCGGACACGCTCGATCTCGCACGGAGTGACAATCAGCACGTGGGCTACGGCCACGGCATCCACTACTGCCTGGGCGCGCCGCTGGCCCGTCTGGAGGGGCAGACCGCGCTCGGCACGCTCCTCACCCGCCTCCCCGACCTTCAACTTGCGGGAGATCCGGCTGATTTGCGTTGGCGTGGAGGGCTCATTATGCGCGGATTGCGCACGCTTCCGGTGGAGTTCACCCCGGTCAAATAGTCCTTGATCGGTCCATCGGCGACCCTTCGCCACCCCTGTCGAAGGGGTTCTTCCGAATACCGGAAAGAGCACCCTTCCGGCTACCGGAACATGACGATCCATCAAATCTGTGATCTTCACGTGATCTGTACTGCATCGACTTGTGACAAGCGTTCGAGTCCGGCTACGTTCACCCATCAACGCGGCACCTGCGCTTCTTACTTCGCAGGCTGCCCGTTGTCACCTGCTGTCACGCGAAAGGCTTCCGCATGCTCTCCGGGAACGGCCGTCACCGTCGCCCCCGTCAGGCCCCGGCCCTCATCGTTGCCGCAGGGGTGACCGGATCGGCGATCGCCATCCCGTTGCTCGCCGCGACGAGTGCGAGCGCGGCCGACGGAACCACCTGGGACCGGGTGGCACAGTGCGAGAGCGGCGGCGCGTGGAGCGCCGACAACAGCAACGGGTACTACGGCGGGCTACAGCTGAGCCAGGACGACTGGGAGGCGTACGGCGGTCTCGACTACGCCCCGAGCGCCGACCAGGCCAGCCGTTCGCAGCAGATAGCCGTGGCCGAGAAGGTGCTCGACGACCAGGGGCTCGCGGCCTGGCCGACCTGCGGACCGCTCTCCGGGCTCAGCGCGGACTCGGGCGACGTGCATGTCGACACGGGCGTGGCTGACGACTCGTCGGCCGGCAGGAGCGAGTCGAGCGGCTCCGTTTCGTCCGGATTGTCGACTACGCCCAACTCGTCCCCTTCCTCCATCCCGTCCGGTTCATCCGATTCGGACGACTCCTCGGACGTGACCGACAACACCGCGAAGCCCAGCGCCTCGCAGGGTTCCGGCAGCTCGGACAAGGCGACCGGCAAGGGTGGCAAGTCGGACAAGTCGGGGCAGAGCGGCACCTCTTCGGATGCCTCCGACGACACGAGCGCCAGCACCGGGCGCCACCGCGGCGGCAGTGCCGACGAGGACGCGGCGGCCGGCGCGGCCGACGACCGCACCGACAGTGCCGCCGGGCGGCACGCCTCGCGCGGCTCGAGCGCCTCGCGCGACGCCGCGGACGACTCGTACGTCGTGGACTCCGGGGACAGTCTCTGGAGCATCGCCGACGCCCTTGACCTCGAGGGTGGATGGGGCGGCCTGTACGTCGCGAACGAGGACACGGTCGGTGCCGATCCCGACCTCATCGTTCCCGGTCAGAGCCTGTCTGTTGCTACCGAAACGGTCGAAAAGTAGCGGGAGTTCACGTCACGGTTCGCTGTGGAATGTCCGGTTTGGCGCGAGTGAGAGATGGGTCTCAGAAGCCCTGATCGTCTTTGAAAATCCGCCGATCGACTGCTTACGGTCGTGACCGCTCGCCACAGCGGGCCCCGACGGTCACAACGCCGAATCCTGCCAGCGGCCGTACGGGAACAGTCGTCGCGTCATGCGCCGTAGGCAGGAGCGGGGGACCCAAGGTAAGCGCCGCGTCCGGGAGTTGAGAGACACCCGGAACGGCTTGGGGTTAAGCCGCGTGTCGGACGTCCTGGAGACGGGACCTGAGACACGCGGCCGGGCAACTCAACCGGCCCGAACCCGACAGCTCACCTCGCAGGCGTCGGTGAGGGGATCACTCCATGCTGTTTTCCAGCAAGGGCAAGCACCGCCGTCCGAACAAGGCCACCCGCGTCGCCACGCTCGCCGGTGTCACCGGTGTCGCCATCGCCGCTCCGCTGATGGCGGCCGGCAACGCCTCCGCCGCCACCGCCTCCGAGTGGGACGCCGTCGCCCAGTGCGAGGCCGGTGGCAACTGGTCGATCAACACCGGCAACGGCTACTACGGCGGCCTGCAGTTCTCGGCCTCCACCTGGGCCGCGTACGGCGGCACCGCCTACGCCTCCACCGCCGACCAGGCCTCGAAGTCGCAGCAGATCGCCATCGGCGAGAAGGTCCTCGCCGGGCAGGGCAAGGGCGCCTGGCCGACCTGCGGCGTCGGCCTGTCGAGCGCCGCGTACAGCGGTGACACCTCGACCCCGTCGACCCCCTCCAGCTCCTCCTCGAGCGGCTCGCAGAGCACCACCACCACCCGTACGACGGAGCAGCCCGCCTCCCGTTCCGCGGAGCGCCCGGCAGCCCAGAAGACCGTCACCACCCCGACCGGCAAGAAGGTCAAGAAGGGCGACGGCGAGTACAAGGTCGTCAAGGGCGACACCCTCAGCTCGATCGCCGAGAAGAAGCACGTCAAGGGCGGCTGGCAGAAGCTGTTCAAGCTCAACAAGGACATCGTCGCCGACGCCGACTTCATCTACCCGGGCCAGCAGCTGCACCTCGGCTGAGCACGGCCGCGTACCGGCCCCACGTGGTCGCCCTCGGCGGACGGCGACCGCATCCGGGCCGCGCGGCCTCCATGTGGAAGGCCCGCTGAGGGTCCCCGTCCCCACGGACTCCCCGCTCCGGTGCTTGTTCCCCCGCATGCACCGGAGCGGGGTTTTTCATTTCTTTTTTTGTTCCGTTCAGGAACAATATGTACCCTCAGTTCTGCCCAAGGGGTGGGGGATCGGCTGGCCGATCCCCCCGGGCCGGTTAGGCTCATCCCGCAGGGCTGGCAAGTCCTGCGTACCCGCGTCACATCCCAGAAGGAGATGCTCGTGCCGTCCATCGACGTCGTCGTAGCCCGGGAAATCCTGGACTCCCGAGGCAACCCCACGGTCGAGGTCGAGGTCGGCCTCGACGACGGCAGCACGGGTCGTGCCGCCGTTCCGTCCGGCGCTTCCACCGGCGCCTTCGAAGCCATCGAGCTCCGCGACGGTGACCCGAACCGTTACCAGGGCAAGGGTGTCGAGAAGGCCGTCCTCGCCGTCATCGAGCAGATCGGCCCGGAGCTCGTCGGCTACGACGCCACCGAGCAGCGCCTGATCGACCAGGCGATGTTCGACCTGGACGCCACCGACAACAAGGGCTCGCTCGGCGCCAACGCCATCCTCGGCGTCTCGCTCGCCGTCGCGCACGCCGCTTCCGAGGCGTCCGACCTGCCGCTCTTCCGCTACCTGGGCGGCCCGAACGCGCACCTGCTGCCCGTTCCGATGATGAACATCCTGAACGGCGGGTCGCACGCCGACTCGAACGTGGACATCCAGGAGTTCATGATCGCCCCGATCGGCGCGGAGTCCTTCTCCGAGGCCCTGCGCTGGGGCACCGAGGTCTACCACACCCTCAAGTCCGTCCTGAAGTCCAAGGGCCTGTCCACCGGCCTCGGCGACGAGGGCGGCTTCGCCCCGAACCTGGACTCCAACCGCGCCGCGCTCGACCTCATCCTCGAGGCCATCAAGCAGGCCGGTTACGTCCCCGGCGAGCAGGTCGCGCTCGCGCTCGACGTCGCCGCGTCCGAGTTCTACAAGGACGGCAAGTACGAGTTCGAGGGCAAGTCCCGCTCGGCCGCCGAGATGACCGAGTACTACGAGGAGCTCGTGGCGGCCTACCCGCTCGTCTCCATCGAGGACCCGCTCTTCGAGGACGACTGGGCCGGCTGGAAGGTCCTCACCGACCGCCTCGGCGACAAGGTCCAGATCGTCGGCGACGACCTGTTCGTCACCAACCCGGAGCGCCTGGCCCGCGGCATCGAGGAGGGCACCGCCAACGCGCTGCTCGTCAAGGTCAACCAGATCGGTTCGCTGACCGAGACCCTGGACGCCGTCGAGCTCGCCCAGCGCAGCGGTTACAAGTGCATGATGTCCCACCGCTCCGGCGAGACCGAGGACGTCACCATCGCCGACCTGGCCGTCGCCACCAACTGCGGCCAGATCAAGACCGGCGCCCCGGCCCGCTCCGAGCGCGTCGCCAAGTACAACCAGCTGCTGCGCATCGAGGAGATCCTCGACGACGCCGCGGTGTACGCCGGCCGCTCGGCGTTCCCCCGCTTCAAGGACTGACCCCGCAAGGCTCAGGAAGCGTCGTCCGTACGTCCCCGCACTCGGTCCCGTACCGTGTGCGGGGACGTACGCGCGTGACGGGCCCCTACCGGCGGGCCAGTACTGGGGAGGCGGGACTCATGGCCGTGAAGGACCGGGACCGGTTCTCCACCTCGACCAGGCTGAAGCTGCTCGGCGAGCAGACGGCGGCCCGGGTCTACCGCTCCCAGACCAAACGGCAGGCGCGCCGCTCCCGGCTGACCGGCCGGGCCGCGCTGCTGGCCCTCGTCCTGTGCTCCCTGATCGTCGCCCTCGCCTACCCGATGCGGCAGTACGTCTCCCAGCGCGCCGAGGTCGCCGACCTGGAGCGCCAGCGGGAGCAGGCCCGGCAGCGGGTCGAGCAGCTGCGCGACCTCAAGGCGCGCTGGCAGGACGACGCGTACGCCGAGCAGCAGATCCGGCAGCGGCTGCACTATGTGATGCCGGGCGAGACCGGCTACGTCGTGATCGACCCGGACGCGGCGAAGCAGGCCCGCGCCGCCAAGGGCACCACCGACCGCCCCTGGTACACCAATGTCTGGGACGGCGTGGACAAGTCCGACGCCGCCGACCAGTGACGACCCATGAACTGACCAGAAAGACACGTGACTCACGGCATGGAAACGCCACCGCCCACCACCCCGCGCACCGAGCCCACCGACGCCGACGTCGAGGCCTTCAAGCAGCAGCTCGGCCGGCCGCCGCGCGGGCTGCGCGCGATCGTGCACCGCTGCCCCTGCGGTCAGCCGGACGTGGTGGAGACGGCCCCCCGCCTCCCCGACGGGACACCGTTCCCGACCACGTACTACCTGACGTGCCCGCGGGCCGCGTCGGCGATCGGGACGTTGGAGGCCAACGGGGTCATGAAGGAGATGACCGACCGGCTGGCCACCGACCCCGAACTGGCCGCGGCCTACCGCGCCGCCCACGAGGACTACATCGCGCGCCGTGACGCCATCGAGGTACTGGCGGGCTTCCCGAGCGCGGGCGGCATGCCGGACCGGGTGAAGTGCCTGCACGTCCTGGTCGCCCACTCGCTGGCCGCGGGTCCGGGCGTGAACCCGCTCGGCGACGAGGCGATCGCGATGCTGCCGGAGTGGTGGCGCAAGGGCGCGTGCGTGACGCTCCCCGCGGAAGGCGGCGCGAAGAGCGGCGCGAAGAGCGAGGCGAAGGACTCCGGGGACTCCGGGGACACGGCGCAGGACGTCGTGCGGGGTGAGGGCGGGTGACCCGGGTCGCCGCCGTCGACTGCGGTACGAACTCGATCCGGCTCCTCGTCGCGGACGCGGACCCGCGGACCGGGGAACTCGTCGAGCTGGACCGCAGGATGATCATCGTGCGGCTCGGCCAGGGCGTCGACCGCACCGGCCGGCTCGCCCCCGAGGCGCTGGAGCGGACGTTCGCCGCCTGCCGTGAGTACGCGGCGGTCGTCAAGGAGCACGGCGCCGAGCGGCTGCGGTTCGTGGCCACCTCCGCCTCCCGGGACGCCGAGAACCGGGACGAGTTCGTGCGCGGGGTGCTGGACATCCTCGGCGTCGAGCCGGAGGTCATCACCGGGGACCAGGAGGCGGAGTTCTCCTTCACCGGGGCGACCAAGGAGCTGACCGGGCGGGACGACCTGGCCAAGCCCTACCTGGTCGTGGACATCGGCGGCGGCTCGACCGAGTTCGTCGTCGGGGCCGACCGGGTGGACGCGGCACGCTCCGTGGACATCGGCTGCGTACGGATGACGGAACGGCACCTCGTGCACGACGGTGCCGTGACCGACCCGCCCACCGCGGAGCAGATCGCGGCCATGCGCGCCGACATCGAGGCGGCCCTCGACCTCGCCGGGGAGACGGTCCCGCTGCGCGAGGCGCGCACGCTGGTCGGGCTGGCCGGCTCGGTCACCACGATCGCGGCGATCGCGCTGGGCCTCGACGCGTACGACTCCGCGAGGATCCACCACTCCCGGGTCTCCGTCGACCGGGTCCGCGAGATCACCGAATGGCTGCTGCGCTCCACCCACGCCGAGCGCGCGGCCGTCCCCTCCATGCATCCGGGGCGCGTCGACGTGATCGCCGCGGGTGCGCTCGTGCTGCTCTCGATCATGGAGCGGACCGGGGCCCGGGAGGTCGTCGTGAGCGAGCACGACATCCTCGACGGCATCGCGTGGTCGGTGGCCTAGGTCTCGTTCGCTACCGATCAGTAGCCTCGGCTGAGCAGGTCGGATAACGTATGAGCGCGCCTGAGGGGGTTGCGGAACCCCCTCGGCGGGACCTCGCCGGGAAAGTTCGTGAAGTTCTTCACAAGGAAAAAGGCCCTGCCGGGCGAGGAAGGGGCCACTTGGGCCCTTCCCCGGCGCTCGGGCGGTCCGGGAGCATGCTCGACGGAGCATTGCGGCCGTGTTTCCGGGCGGTGAAACAGGGGTGTGGTCGCTGGGCTGAACGGGTTGGACCGCAGCTCACGTGGTGTTGACAACGGTACGAACCGTACGGTGGTTCCCCCGGGTCACCATGACCTCGATCACGTGGGCGGCGGAGTGTAGCAGAGCCCCTGCCCAAGCTTGTGAAGGGGCGCACGAGCGACCCCCCGGGAGCGGGTGGATACTCGATGGCATGAGCACCACGGAGCGTCCCAGGATCCTCGTAGTAGGCGGTGGGTACGTAGGCCTGTACGCAGCTCGGCGCATCCTCAAGCAGATGCGCTACGGAGAGGCGACCGTCACGGTCGTCGACCCCCGGTCGTACATGACCTACCAGCCCTTCCTCCCCGAAGCCGCCGCAGGCAGCATCTCGCCGCGGCATGTCGTCGTCCCGCTGCGACGTGTACTTCCCAAGGCGGAGGTCGTCACGGGCCGGGTCACCACCATCGACCAGGACCGCAAGGTCGCCACGGTCGCCCCCCTCGTGGGCGAGGCGTACGAGCTGCCCTTCGACTACCTCGTCATCGCGATGGGCGCGGTCTCCCGCACCTTCCCGATCCCCGGCCTCGCCGAGCAGGGCATCGGCATGAAGGGCATCGAGGAGGCCATCGGCCTGCGCAACCACGTCCTCGAGCAGCTCGACAAGGCCGACTCCACCACGGACGAGGACGTCCGCCGCAAGGCGCTGACCTTCGTCTTCGTGGGTGGCGGCTTCGCCGGCGCCGAGACCATCGGTGAAGTCGAGGACATGGCCCGCGACGCGGCCAAGTACTACAGCAGCGTGTCCCGCGAGGACATGCGCTTCATCCTCGTCGACGCCGCGGACAAGATCCTTCCCGAGGTCGGCCCCAAGCTCGGCCAGTACGGCAAGGAGCACCTGGAGAGCCGCGGTGTGGAGATCTACCTCTCCACCTCGATGGACTCCTGCGTCGACGGTCACGTGGTGCTGAAGAACGGCCTCGAGGTCGACTCCAACACGATCGTCTGGACGGCCGGCGTCAAGCCGAACCCCGTTCTCTCCCGCTTCGGTCTGCCGCTCGGCCCGCGTGGCCACGTGGACACCCAGACCACCCTCCAGGTGCAGGGCACGGACTACATCTGGGCCGCGGGCGACAACGCCCAGGTGCCGGACGTCGCCGCCCGCAAGGCCGGTGTCGAGAACGCCTGGTGCCCGCCGAACGCCCAGCACGCGCTGCGTCAGGCCAAGATCCTCGGCGACAACGTGATCTCCGGTATGCGGGGCTTCCCGCAGAAGGAGTACTCGCACGCCAACAAGGGCGCCGTGGCCGGTCTCGGTCTGCACAAGGGCGTCGCGATGATCGTCATGGGCAAGATGAAGATCAAGCTCAAGGGCCGTCTCGCCTGGTACATGCACCGTGGCTACCACGGTCTGGCCATGCCGACCTGGAACCGCAAGATCCGCGTCTTCGCGGACTGGACGCTCGCGATGTTCCTCAAGCGCGAGGTCGTCTCCCTCGGCGCCATGGAGTCTCCTCGCGAGGAGTTCTACGAGGCCGCCAAGCCGGCCCCGGCCGCGGCCGCCCCGGCGCCCGCTGTCAAGACCGAGGAGAAGGCCAAGGCCTCCTGACCTCCGGTCACCGAACGCCCCGAAGGGGCCGCCCGCCATCCGTGGTGCGGGCGGCCCCTTCGGCGTTCTCCCGGCACGAAAAGCATGGTGAGTACACGTATTTTGCGAATCCGTAACGCGGAAGGGGGACTGCGCGCGGGGCGGGTAGGTGTTTACGTGGGTGTCGGAGCGTTCGGGAGTGTTGTCTCGGAGGTGTACGCCATGCAGGAAGCCGCGCCGCGGCTGAACAGCCTTGTCGAACAGTTGCTGGGAGCCCCGCTCCCCTTGCGCATCCGCGCCTGGGACGGTTCGGAAGCGGGCCCGCCGGGGGCTCCGGCGCTCGTCGTCCGCAATCGGCGAGCCCTGCGCCGTCTCCTGTGGAAACCGGGCGAGTTGGGTCTCGCGCGCGCCTGGGTCTCCGGGGACCTGGGAGTCGAGGGCGACCTGTACACCGCCCTGGACCTGATCTCCGGGCTCGTCTGGGACCGCGGCGAGGACGCCCGGGGGCTCCGGGAGGCGCTGCGCGACCCCGAGGTACGCGCCGCGGTGCGCGGACTGGTGAGGATGGCCGGGCCACCGCTGCCGCCGGCCCCGCCCGTCGAGGAGGTGCGCAGACGCCGCCACCTGCACACCAAGCGCAGCGACCGGCGGGCCATCAGCCACCACTACGACGTCGGCAACGACTTCTACGAGATCGTCCTCGGCCCGTCCATGGTCTACTCGTGCGCCTACTGGGACGAGGGCGGCACTCTGGAGGGGGCCCAGCGCGACAAGCTCGAACTCGTCGCCGGGAAGCTGGGCCTGAAGCCCGGTCAGCGGCTCCTCGACGTCGGCTGCGGCTGGGGCTCGATGGCCATCCACGCCGCCCGCGATCACGGCGCGACCGTGGTCGGGGTGACGCTGTCGCAGGAACAGGCCGCGTACGCCCGTAAACGGGTCGCCGACGAGGGCCTGACCGACAAGGTGGAGATCCGGGTCCAGGACTACCGGGACGTCACCGACGGGCCCTACGACGCGATCTCCTCCATCGGGATGGCCGAACACGTCGGCGCCGAGCGCTACCTCGAGTACGCCGAGGTGCTGAACCGTCTGCTCAAGCCCGGCGGGCGGCTGCTCAACCACCAGATCGCGCGACGGCCGCAGCGCGACGAATCGACGTACTCCGTCGACGAGTTCATCGACGCCTACGTCTTCCCCGACGGTGAGCTCGCGCCCATCGGGACGACCGTGACGCAGCTGGAACGGGCCGGCTTCGAGGTGCGCGACGTCGAATCCATCCGCGAGCACTACGCGCTCACCCTGCGCGGCTGGGTCGCCAACCTGGAGGCCGGGTGGTCCCGCGCCGTCCGGCTCGCCAGCCCCGGCCGGGCCCGTGTCTGGCGCCTGTACATGGCGGCCAGCGCGGTCGCCTTCGAGCGCAACAACATCGGCGTCAACCAGGTCCTGGCGGTGAAGACCCCGGACGGAAGCGGCGCCTCCGGGATGCCGCTGCGGGCGAGAACCTGGAACTGACGCGGACAGCCCGAGACAGGGAAGGGGCCACGTTCCGGACGGAACGTGGCCCCTTCCCTGCGCGACCGGGCCGCTGGTCCGGCCCGCCGCTCCTTCCCGCTACTCCGACTTGATCGCCGTCAGCATGTTCAGACGGGCCGCCCGGCGGGCCGGCCACAGCGCCGCGAGGACGCCGACCGCCGCCGCGAGGAGCAGGAAGACCGCCATCCGGCCCCAGGGCAGGACCAGTTCGTACGTCGACATCCTGCTGCCCAGCAGTTCGCCGGCCGCCCAGCCGAAGAACACGCCGAGACCGATGCCGAGGACACCGCCGAAGAGCGAGATGACCAGGGACTCCAGACGGACCATCCGCTTGATGCCCTTGCGGTCCAGGCCGATCGCGCGGAGCATCCCGATCTCCTGCGAGCGCTCGAAGACCGACATCGCGAGGGTGTTGATGACACCGAGGACGGCGACGATCACCGCCATCGCCAGCAGCCCGTAGAGCATGTTCAGCATCAGCGTGAACATCTGCGCGATGCTGTCGGAGAGGTCCTGCTTGTCCTGGACCTTGATCGCCGGGTTGTCGCCGAGGGCCTTCTCCAGCTTGTCCTTGGCCGCGGCCGAGGCACCGCCCGCCGTCTTCACCATGACCTGCATGTCGGAAGCCTCGCTCTGGTGCGGGGCGAGCGTGGCGTTGTCCAGGATGATGCCCTGGATCATCTCGTTGCCCTCGTACACCCCGGCGACGGTCAGGCTCCCCTTCTTGCCGTCCTCGTAGGAGGCCCGGAAGTCCGAACCGGCCTTCCAGCCGTGGGACTCGGCGGTGTCCGCGTCCACCACGACCCGAGCGCCGCCGACCTCGAAGGAGCCGTCCGTGACGGCGAGGTCGGTGAGCTTGCCGATGGCCGCGCCGTTGACGCCGGTCAGGAACTCGGTCCGGCGGTCGATGCGGGAGGGCGCGTTGCGCAGCGAACTGGCGTCGGTGACCCCGTCGACCGCGGTGAGCTTCTTCTCGACGTCCGGGGAGAGCGAGTTGCCGTTCGCCATCGAGACGACGTAGTCCGCCTTGATCGCCGAACTGGCCATCTTGTCGATCGACTTCTGCAGGCTGCCCGCCATCACCGTCATGCCGGTGATCAGGGTGAGGCCGATCATCAGCGCCGAGGCGGTGGCGGCCGTACGGCGGGGATTGCGCACCGAGTTCTGCCGCGCCAGCTTGCCGGAGATCCCGAAGACACGCAGGACGGGAGCCGCCGCGGCGATCAGCGGGCGGGACAGCAGCGGGGTGAGGACGAAGACGCCGATGATGAGCAGCACCGCGCCGAGGCCCATCGGGGCCTGGCCGTCCGAGCCGTCCATCGTCGTCGCGTAGAGGACCACGGCGACACCGGCGGCCGCGAACAGGGCGCCGATCGTGTTCCGCAGGACCAGGGACTTCGTCGTCGCCTTCGCGTGGACGCTGCTCATCGCGGCGACCGGCGGGATCTTCGCGGCGCGGCGGCCCGGCAGCCAGGCGGCCAGCATGGTGATGAGGACGCCGACGAGCAGCGCCGTGGCGATCGTGCCGGGTGAGACGACCAGCGGGCCGTCCGGCACCGTGGCGCCGAGCGTGCCCATCAGGGACCGCATTCCGGCGCCGATGCCGATGCCCGCCGCGAGCCCGCCGACAGCGGCGACCGCGCCGACCACGAACGCCTCGATCAGCACCGACCGGGTGACCTGGCGGCGGGAGGCGCCGACGGCGCGCAGCAGTGCCAGCTCCTTGGTGCGCTGGGCGACCAGCATGGTGAAGGTGTTGGCGATGATGAACGTGCCCACGAACAGCGCGATCCCGGCGAAGACCAGCAGGCCCGTCTTCATGCCGCTCATCGCCGAGGAGATCTGCTCGGCCTGGTCGTCGGCGAGCTGCCGGCCGGTGGTGGTGGAGGCGACGTCCTTCGGCACGACGTCGTCGAGGGCGTCGCGCAGCGCGGTCTGGCTGGTGCCCGGCGCGGCCTTCACGTCGATCTCGTCGTAGGAGCCGACCGAGTGGAACAGCCGCTGCGCGGTCGCCGTGTCGAACAGGGCGAGGCTGCCGCCCGCGGCCACATTGCCGTCGTCGGTGGTGAAGATGCCGGTCACGACGGGCTTGAGGACGGGGCCGTCGACCGACAGGCGCACGGTGTCACCGACCTGGTAGCCGGCCCGCTTCGCGGTCTCGGCGTCGATCGCGACCTCACCCGCGCCGTGGGGCGCGTGCCCGGTCGTCAGCGGGTAGCGGGGGTCCTTCCCGCCGTCCTTCCCGCTCCAGTAGTTGCCGCCCTGCGACTGGAAGCCGCCGCCGATGAGCTTGCCGTCCTTGTCGGCGATGGCGGTGAAGCCGTTGACGACGCCGATCGCGGAGGCGGTTCCCGGCACTCCGGCGGCCTTGTCGAGCAGCGGCGGCGTCAGCTTGTGGGTCCTGCCGAGGGTGTCGCCGGTGTCCGCCGCGCTCTCCGGCCGGATGGCGACGTCGACCTGGCCGAAGCCCTTGGCGGAGCTCTTCTGGTAGGCGTCCGAGATGGTGTTGGTGAAGACCAGGGTTCCTGACACGAACGCCACGCCGAGCAGCACGGCGAGGACGGTCATCAGGAGCCTGGCCTTGTGCGCGAATACGTTGCGCAAGGCGGTACGGAACATGGGTCTTCTCAGTCCAGGAGTCGCAGGAGGGCGCGCGAGGCCGCGGGCGGGGCACCCGGAGGGCGCGTCAGGCCGCGGGCGGGCACGGGGAGCGTGCGGAGGTGTGGGAAGGGCACGGAACGTCGCGCGGAGCATGGTGGAGGGGCGAGGGGCGAGGGGCGTGGGGCGTGGGTGCCGGTGTGAGCGGTCCGGCGGGGTGTCAGCTGGTGCGGCCCTTGCCGTCGAACTCGAGGGTCTGGGGGTTTCCCCCAGGAAGATTCCGCATGCGGTCCAGGACGGAGGCGGCGGTCGGCTCGTGGACCTCGTCGACGATCCGTCCGTCGGCGAGGAAGATCACCCGGTCCGCGTAGGCGGCGGCCACCGGGTCGTGGGTCACCATGACCACGGTCTGGCCCAGTTCCCGTACGGAGTTGCGCAGGAAGCCGAGGACCTCCGCGCCCGAGCGCGAGTCGAGGTTTCCGGTCGGCTCGTCGCCGAAGATGATGTCGGGGCGGGAGGCGAGGGCGCGGGCCACCGCGACGCGCTGCTGCTGGCCGCCGGAGAGCTGGGAGGGCCGGTGGCTCAGACGGTCGGCGAGGCCGATCATCTTGATGACGGTGTCCAGCCACTCCTTGTCGGGCTTGCGGCCCGCGATGTCCATCGGGAGCGTGATGTTCTCCAGGGCCGTCAGCGTCGGCAGCAGGTTGAACGCCTGGAAGATGAAGCCGATCTTGTCCCGGCGGAGCTTGGTGAGCTGCTTGTCCTTCAGGGAGCCGAGCTCGGTGTCGCCGATGCGCACCGAGCCGGAGGAGAAGCTGTCCAGTCCCGCCACACAGTGCATCAGCGTGGACTTGCCGGACCCGGAGGGGCCCATGATCGCGGTGAACTCGGCCTGCCGGAAGCCGACGCTGACCCGGTCGAGGGCGACCACCTGGGTCTCGCCCTGCCCGTAGACCTTCGACAGTTCCGTGGCGCGGGCTGCGACCGCGGTGCTTGTGCCGGCGAGGGGAGTGGTGGTCACGGGAGGGTGCTCCTGTCGGTACGACGACGTCGATGACGTTGATGGGGTCGTGTTCCATCGTCCGTGCCGATCCGCGCGATGTAGTCAGCCGCTGTTCCGGTTCCGGGGGCAGACTGCGGTCGGACCGGGAGCCGTTGAGTCATACCTGGGGATGACGGACCTCCCCTGAGGGCCCTCCGGGTAGGGGCGCGCCGCGATGCCCCTCGGGGAGCGTTCGGGCAAGGCACCGCGAAGGCCTTCGGGGTCCTTCGGGCAGGGCGTCGCGAAGGCCTTCGGGGTCTGGCGGGGAGGGTGTCGCGGAGGCTCGGGGAACGTGCGTCGCGCGGTCGCTCTCCCGGGAGTTCGCCGGGGGGCGTGCTCCGTGGCTCGTCCCGACGGTGTTCGGACGGTGAAATTCCGTCAATCCGCGTACACGGGCCCGGCGCGTCCGAAAGGCTGTTGGCAAGTGCTGATGGCCCGTACCGGGTGCTGATGCACCCTCAGACATCAATAAAATAAGACAACATCGGTCCGCCTGCCCGCTGTTCGGGGGAAGCACCCCGATAGGCTCGGAATCTCGACGCGGAGCTCATGGCCTGCCCGGATGGTGGAATGCAGACACGGCGAGCTTAAACCTCGCTGCCCCTCGCGGGCGTACCGGTTCAAGTCCGGTTCCGGGCACTTCCGATCTTCACCGACGCGCACCACCCGGTCGTCACCGGTGTGCACCACCCAGTCGTCACCGGCGCCCGCGACATGCGTCCCGCCCGTCGCGGCCGCACGCTCATCTCATGATCGGCAGCGCTCCGTCCGGTCCTCCTGAGAGCCACTCGGTGAGCGGCCCGGCCGTTGACAGTGGCTTTGTGGCGGCGGAGACTCACGGGGGTTGATTGGTGAAAGAAATTTCACTGGGCGAACAGTGAGGGAGGTGGTGGCGATGCGTACCACCGTGGGGATCATCGGGGCCGGGCCGGCCGGGTTGCTGCTGGCCAGGCTGCTGCACCGCGCCGGGATCGAGTGCGTGGTCCTGGAGAGCCGGGACCGCGCGTACGTGGAGCAGCGGCAGCGGGCCGGGATCCTGGAGCAGGGGACCGTGGACGTGCTGCGGGCCGCCGGGGCCGGGGAGCGGATGGACCGGGAGGGGCTGCGGCACGACGGCATCGAGCTCCGGTACCGGGGAGAGCGGCACCGGATCGACTTCCCGGCGCTCACCGGCGGGCGCTCCGTGATGGTGTACGCGCAGACCGAGGTGTGCAAGGACCTCATCGCGTTGCAGCTCAAGGAGGGCGGGCCGCTGCTCTTCGGGGCCGAGGCGCTGGCCGTCGAGGGCGCCGAGGGGGACCGGCCCCGTGTGCGGTTCATGTACGAGGGGCGCGAGGACGTCCTGGAGTGCGACTACGTCGTCGGGTGCGACGGCTTCTGGGGCGTCGCCCGCAAGGCGGTGCCCGCCGGGCTCTCCCGCACCTTCGAGCGGTCGTACCCCTTCGGCTGGCTCGGCATCCTCGCCGACGTCCCGCCCTCGCACGACGAACTCGTCTACGCCCGCCACGACCGCGGCTTCGCCCTGCTCAGCATGCGGTCGCCCGTCGTCTCCCGCCTCTACCTCCAGGTGCCCGGGGGTACGGACGCCCAGGCGTGGAGCGACGAGGAGATCTGGGACGAGCTGGAGCGGCGCCTGGAGACGGCGGACGACTGGCGGCTGGCGCGGGGCGCGATCACCGCCAAGTCCGTCACGCCCATGCGGAGCCACGTCCACGAGCCGATGCGGCACGGCCGGCTCTTCCTCGCCGGGGACGCCGCCCACATCGTGCCGCCGACCGGCGCCAAGGGCCTCAACCTCGCCGTCGGCGACGTCGTCACCTTCGCCGGCGCCCTGATCCACCTCACGGACACCGGATCGGCCGAGCGGCTCGACGCCTATTCGGAGACCTGTCTGCGCCGGGTCTGGCAGGCCGAGCGGTTCTCGTACGACATGACGACCCTGCTGCACCGCGACCCCGCCGCGCCCCCCTTCGAGGACCGCGTCCAGCTGGCCCGCCTGGAGAGGATCGCGAGCTCGCGCGCGGCCGCGACGGACCTCGCGGAGGGGTACACGGGGTTTCCCCTCGGGGACCGGGAGTAGGACGACAGGAATAAGAAGGGATCAAGGCGGCTTGAGAGGGCACGAGAGCTCTCGGAAGCCGGTGTCACGGCTTCGTACCAGTGCGGGCGTACCTGGGGGCACGCGCGTACGGTGGCACAACAAGGGAAAGATCCTCCCCAAGCACTAGGGTCAATCCTTTGCCTACCTATTACTCTTGAGCCAAGGCCACGCAGGGTGGCCATGGAGGAGTGAAATGAGGAGCAGTAACCCGGTCTTCTCGCGACGGGGGTTCAGCCGCGACAACGGCTACGCGGGCTTCAACGCGGCGCCGCAGGCCGGGGGACCCGCTGTCGGCACGCAGGGGAACCCGTACGCCCAGGGCAACCCGTACGCCCAGCAGGGCGGCAACCCCTACGCGCAGAACCCGTACGCACAGCAGGACCTTCAGCACGGCGCTCCGCCGCAGGCCCCGGTCACCACCGGCCGTATGACGATGGACGACGTCGTCATGCGCTCGGCCATGACGCTCGGCACCGTCGTCGTCGGCGCCGTCCTGGCCTGGGCGCTGCTGCCGGTCTCGTCCACGAGCTACGGCCTGGCCATCGGCTCCGCGCTGGTCGCCTTCGTCCTCGCGATGGTGCAGTCCTTTAAGCGCACCGCCTCACCCGCGCTGATCCTCGGCTATGCCGCCTTCGAGGGCGTCTTCCTCGGGGTCATCAGCGAGATGTACAACTCGCAGTGGTCCGGCGCGCCCTTCCAGGCGGTGCTCGGCACCATGGCGGTCACCGGCGCGACCCTGCTCGTCTACAAGGCGGGCTGGATCCGGGTGACCGCGCGGTACGCGCGCATCGGCCTGACCATCGCCATCGCCTTCATCGTCGTCATGGCGGTGAACCTGCTGCTGGTCGCCTTCGGTGTCGCACCGGACGGCGGACTGCGCAGCAGCGGCCCGCTGGGCGCGATCGTCGGCATCCTGGCGATCCTGATCGGCGCGTTCTTCCTGACCCTGGACTTCAAGCAGATCCAGGACGGCATCGCCTACGGCGCGCCGAAGGAAGAGGCCTGGCTGGCCGCGTTCGGCCTGACCATGACCCTCGTCTGGATCTACGTCGAGATGCTGCGGCTGGTCGCCATCTTCAGCGGCGACGACTAGAGGCACCGGCGGCCGGACAGGCCGTCATGTGACCTGAAGGGCCCGCGAACCCACCGGTTCGCGGGCCCTTCGTCGTCGGGTGCCGGTCTCTCGGTGGTGCGCGCTCACAGCAGTTTGCGCGCGGCCCTCCTCAGGTCGTACTCGTGAATGATCGCCTTGGCGTGGCCGTACGCGAGATCGTGCTCGGCGCGGAGCCAGCTGACCTTTTCCTCGAAGCGGAAGAGGGCGGGTCCTTCGTCGACGGTGCGAAGCCAGTCGGAGATCTCACGACCGGTGCAATGAGGGATGCGGGCGAGCAGGTTGCGATGGGTCTCCTCGGAGAAGACTTGGGACATCGGCGCCTCCGAACGCAAAGGGGATGTAAGCCGGTCCTTCACGCCACCGTGCCTGAGGGTTGGGTCGTTGGCAACAGTCCCGCAGCTGCGCGTAGTCTCGCGGCGTGCTGGATACAACGCCGTTGACCCGTGCCGTGGACCACTTCGCCGACCGGTTGCGGGCCGCACCGCAGAGCCGTCTGCAACGAGGTGCCGCGGCTGAGGCACTAGGGCTGGCCAGGGACTTCGCGCTGCGCACCCAGCGGGTCGAGGACCCGTCCGGGGAGCCCCGGGAGATGCCCGACGCCGGGATGTTCGCCGCCGCCGATCAAATCACGGTCGCCGCGCACGACTTGGCGCTCGTACTGAAGAACGAGGAGGAACTGGCGGAAGCGGTCACGCTCGTGGCGGCGGCACAGAAACGCGCCGGGGTCTGATCCGTCGATCGACTCCGGCGCGGTCGCCCGGCCCCCAGGTGTGTCGGTCCGCCCCCTCGGCGGTTCGGGCCGCCGTTCCGGGGCGTGGGTCACGGCGACGTCGTGACGCCGTGGGTCACGGCGTCATCGTGACGCCGTGGGTCACAGCGACGCTATGACGCGGTCCGCCAGGATGTACACGTTCTCCTCGCCGAAGGCGAAGGTCAGGGCGTACGCGCCCGAGACACCGGAGCCGCCGAGCAGGACCGGGGTCTCACCGGCATCCAGAGCCGCGGCGAGCCGCTCCGCGGTCTCGCGGTGGCCCGGGGTCATGCACAGCGTCGTACCGTCGGCGAAGACGTAGACGTCGAGGGTGCCGAGCGGGCCGGGGCGGACGTCCGCCAGTTCCGTACAGGACTCGGCGAGCTCCTCCAGGCAGGCCACCGTGCGTTCGTGGTCGTTGACCACGGGTGACTGGACCGGGACGAAGTCCGGGTGCGAGGGGTGGCGGCGACGGGCCGCGGCGAGCTCGGGGGAGTCGCCGGCGGTGCCGGTCTGGAGGAACTCCTCGACCTCCGGCTCGGCGAGCGCCTCGGCCACCGGCTCCAGGTGCTCCAGGCCCACGAAGTCCGAGTGGCGCGGCAGGAACAGTTCGCTGTCCGGGAGCCCGAGCAGCGACGGCGCGTCGGAGGCGTCACGCGCCTCCTGGGCGGCCCAGAAGGCCCGCGCCTCGGCGAGCTCCCGCTCCCGCTCCTCGGCGAGCGCCTCGGTCACGGCCATGCGTATCTCATCCGCGTCGGCGGCTACGCGTGCCGCGGGCACGAAACCCCGCGCGTCACCGGCGCGGCTCTCGGCGAGTTCGCTGTGCAGAGCAGCGACCTGGCGTCGCAGACCCTGCAGGGTGCGCAGAACGGCGACGCCCACGGCCGCTGTGGCGGCGACGGCGAGCAGCAAAGCAATCGGCATGGCGCTCACTGACGTACTCCCGGTTCAAAGTCGGCCCCCGACTTCCTACATCAGCTTGAAGGGAGAACCATCAAACTGTCAGTGCGTAACGTCACGAATAGGACAGGACTTTGGGCCTGGGGTTTAGCTGCTCAACCACTCTGACCTGCTGGAATACCCTTTCGAAGGGACATAGGTCACATCTTGGGGTGGATTGGATCACAAATCGGCCCAGAGTCCCGGTGGTTACGGGCTTCTGGGCCGATTCGGTCACGGTGCGTTCAACTCCCGTTACGGGAGCGGGTCATCGTTCTCAGCTGAGGCGCTCGATGACCATCGCCATGCCCTGGCCGCCGCCGACGCACATGGTCTCCAGGCCGAACTGCTTGTCGTGGAACTGGAGGCTGTTGATGAGGGTGCCGGTGATGCGGGCGCCGGTCATGCCGAAGGGGTGGCCGACGGCGATGGCGCCGCCGTTCACGTTCAGCTTGTCCAGCGGGATGTTCAGGTCGCGGTAGCTCGGGATCACCTGGGCGGCGAAGGCCTCGTTGATCTCGAACAGGTCGATGTCGTCCACGGTGAGGCCGGCGCGGTGCAGCGCCTGCTTGCTGGCCTCCACCGGGCCGAGGCCCATGATCTCGGGGGAGAGGCCGGTGACACCGGTCGAGACGATGCGGGCGAGCGGGGTCAGGCCGAGCTCGCGGGCCTTCGTGTCGGACATGATCACGAGGGCGGCGGCGCCGTCGTTCAGCGGGCAGCAGTTGGCCGCGGTGACCATGCCGTCGGGGCGGAAGACCGGCTTGAGGCCCTGGACGCCCTCCAGCGTCACGCCCCCGCGCGGGCCGTCGTCCTTGCTGACGACCGTCCCGTCCGGGGTCGTGATCGGGGTGATCTCGCGCTCCCAGAAGCCGTTCTTGATGGCTTCCTCGGCGAGGTTCTGCGAGCGCACGCCGAACTCGTCCATGTCCTGGCGGGTGACGCCCTTGAGGCGGGCCAGGTTCTCGGCGGTCTGGCCCATCGCGATGTACGCGTCCGGGATCAGGCCGTCCTCACGCGGGTCGTGCCACGCCGAACCCTCCGACTGCGCGACCTCGAGCGTGCGGGCCTCGGCGTCGGCGAAGAGGGGGTTGTGGGTGTCGGGCATGCCGTCGGAGGTGCCCTTGATCGACCGCGACACCATCTCGACGCCCGCCGAGATGAAGACGTCGCCCTCGCCGGCCTTGATGGCGTGCAGGGCCATGCGGGAGGTCTGCAGGGAGGAGGAACAGTAACGGGTGATGGTGCAGCCCGGGAGGTGGTCCATCCCCATCTGCACGGCCACGATGCGGCCGAGGTTGTGGCCCTGCTCGCCGCCGGGGAGGCCGCAGCCGAGCATCAGGTCGTCGATGTCCCTCGGGTCCAGCTCGGGGACCTTGGCGAGGGCGGCCTGAATGATCGTGGCGGTCAGGTCGTCGGGGCGCACGTCCTTCAGGGAGCCCTTGAAGGCGCGGCCGATCGGGGAGCGGGTGGCTGAGACGATCACGGCTTCGGGCATCACGGCTCCATTGGCGTACGGGAAGTGTGCAGGGCTGGTTGGGAAGTTACCCGTACGTACCGTCGAGGTCACCGGTCTGGGTGTGTGACACCGGCCGCACTTTTCTAAGCGCTTGCTTTTTGCTGGCGGGGGCGCCTTTTGGGGTGGGCCCGTTGCGCGGGGGCGGGCCGAGGGGTTGGCCCCCTCTGTGCTGGGCCCTACTGGGGCTCTGCCCCAGACCCCGCTCCTCAAGCGCCGGAGGGGCTGATTTTTCCCCGGCCGGGATGAGGAACCTCAGGGCCCCCGGACCCCAGGGGGCTGGACTTTTGGCGCCGGCCGGGGTGGGAGACCCAGGGGCGCGGGGAACTGCGCGACCAGCCCCCACGCACCCGCAGCCGGGGACGCGCTCCTGGTGACGCCCCCGGAACCCGTGGGTCCGGCCCCGGGAGGCTGGATTTCCGGTCCCGGCCGGGGTGAGGTGCCCAGGGGCGCGGGGAACTGCGCGACCAGCCCCACGCACCCGCAGCCGGGGACGCGCTCCTGGTGACGCCCCCGGAACCCGTGGGTCCGGCCCCGGAGGCTGGACTCTTGGTGCCGGCCGGGGTGGGAGACCCAGGGGCGCGGGGAACTGCGCGACCAGCCCCCATGCACCCGCACCCGGGAACGCGGCCCGGAGCCCTTCCCCCGGGGAGTCAGGGGGACGGGGCCGGGGCCGGGTCTGTGGCGGGGAGGCGGCGGCGTCGGCGGCGTTTGAGGAGGGCCCAGGGGCCGCGAGGGCCCGTGGGCATGGCGGCGGCCACCTCGGTGCCGGGCTCGGACGCGGCCTCGGCGGCCGCCCGGGCGACGGGCAGGAACCCCTCGTGGCGCGAGACGTCCGGACGCTCCTCCTCCGCCGGCCAGAGGCCAAGCGCCGCACAGACCGTGGGCAGCAGAGCCATGGCCGCCGTGGCGTACCCCTCCGCCGAGGGGTGGTAGTGGTCGGGACCGAAGAGCTCGCGCGGGTTCGCCGCGAACTCCGGGCCCAGCAGGTCGCCCAGCGACACCGTACGGCCCCCCTGCTCGACCGTTCCGATCGTCTGGGCGGCGGCCAGCTGACGGGACGCGCGCCGGGCCAGCCAGCGCAGCGGCTGCTGGACCTGCTCGACCGTGCCCAGGTCGGGACAGGTGCCGACGACGACCTCCGCACCGGCCGTGCGCAGCCGGCGTACGGCCGCGGACAGGTGACGTACGGAGCGCGTCGGCGGCATCCGGTGCGTGACGTCGTTCGCCCCGATCATGATCACGCAGATGTCGGGCAGCCGGGCGGTGTCGGTGACGGTGAGCGCGACCTGGCGGTCCAGGTCGTCCGACTGGGCGCCGGGCAGCGCCACATTGCACAGCTCCACCGGCCGCTCGGCCACCGCCGCGAGCCCGGAGGCCAGCAGCGCGCCCGGTGTCTGGCGGGCCCGGCGCACCCCCTGGCCCGCGGCCGTGGAGTCGCCGAGCATCGTCAGGCGCAGCGGGGGTTCGTCAGGGGAGGCACCGGCGTAGTCGTACCCGTAGAGACCGTCCGCGCGCGGGGCGTAGGGAGCGTGCCCGTTGCCCACATGCCGTTTCACCATCTGCACCTCGGCCAGCACCAGGCCGACGGCCGCCGCACCCACCAGCCCGACCCCGCCACCGCCGTACGCCGCTCCCGCAGCGATCCGCCGGGCCACCCTCGCCCTCGACAAGCTCGACATCCGTCGCCGCCACCTCCTTGTAGCCGTACAACCACTGCTTGCCCCGAAGGGCGGGTCGGCCAATCTCAACGGCGCGTGAACGGCTGCGCAGGGCCGTAGGCTGACGGGACCATTCCTGTTGAAAACGCAGCTCCGGAGACAACGGTGCAATTCCACGACTCGATGATCAGTCTCGTCGGCAACACCCCGCTGGTGAGGCTCAACAACGTGACCGCGGGCATCCAGGCGACCGTCCTGGCAAAGGTCGAGTACTTCAACCCCGGCGGATCCGTGAAGGACCGCATCGCCCTGCGCATGATCGAGGCCGCGGAGGAGAGCGGCGCCCTCAAGCCCGGCGGCACGATCGTCGAGCCGACCAGTGGGAACACCGGTGTGGGGCTCGCCATCGTGGCGCAGCAGAAGGGGTACAAGTGCATCTTCGTGTGCCCCGACAAGGTCTCCACCGACAAGATCAACGTGCTGCGCGCGTACGGGGCCGAGGTCGTGGTCTGCCCCACCGCCGTCGACCCGGAGCACCCGGACTCGTACTACAACGTCTCCGACCGGCTGGTGCGGGAGACCCCGGGAGCCTGGAAGCCCGACCAGTACTCCAACCCCAACAACCCCCTCTCGCACTATCACTCGACCGGCCCCGAGCTGTGGGAGCAGACGGAGGGGAAGATCACCCACTTCGTCGCGGGTGTGGGCACCGGCGGCACGATCTCCGGTACCGGCCGGTATCTGAAGGACGCCAGTGACGGCAAGGTGCAGGTCGTCGGCGCCGACCCCGAGGGGTCCGTGTACTCCGGCGGTTCCGGCCGGCCCTACCTGGTCGAGGGCGTCGGCGAGGACTTCTGGCCGACCGCGTACGACCGTACGGTCGCGGACGAGATCGTCGCCGTGTCCGACAAGGACTCCTTCCAGATGACGCGCCGGCTGGCCAAGGAGGAGGGGCTGCTCGTCGGCGGCTCCTGCGGCATGGCCGTGGTCGCCGCGCTGCGCGTCGCCGAGCGTCTGGGCCCCGACGACGTCGTCGTGGTGCTGCTCCCCGACAGCGGGCGCGGCTACCTCAGCAAGATCTTCAACGACGAGTGGATGGCCGACTACGGCTTCCTGGAGGACACCGGCCCGAGCGCCCGCGTCGCCGACGTGCTGAACGACAAGGCGGGCGGCTCCATCCCCTCGCTCGTCCACATGCACCCGGAGGAGACCGTCGGCGAGGCCATCGAGGTGCTGCGCGAGTACGGCGTCTCGCAGATGCCGATCGTCAAGCCGGGCGCCGGTCACCCGGACGTGATGGCCGCCGAGGTCATCGGGTCGGTCGTTGAGCGGGAGCTCCTCGACGCGCTGTTCACCAAGCGGGCCTCGCTGGAGGACCCGCTGGAGAAGCACATGTCGTCACCGCTGCCCCAGGTCGGTTCCGGTGAGCCGGTCGGCGACCTGATGTCCGTGCTCGGTGGCGCCGACGCCGCGATCGTGCTCGTCGAGGGCAAGCCCACCGGTGTCGTCAGCCGGCAGGACCTGTTGTCCTTCCTGGCCAAGGGCGGCACCAGGGCGTAGCCGGGGTGCCGCGGGTGCCGCCAGGGGGCGGCGCCCGACGGGGCCCGGGGGCGCACGGGTGACGGCCGGGGGTGGCGCCGGGCGCACAACATTCGGTCGTCCGCGCCTGCGACAGGATATTTGTTCGAACTGTCGGATCCGTGGTGGATCTTCCGGCTCGGTCCGGGGTGAACTTCGCGGAAGTGGTACGAGCGCGTCACGTCCGCGCAGCACCCGCTTAACACGGGTCCGGCACATTGGTGGGTGTCGGCAGGGCGGGAGCGGCTCCCCGCCCCGGCCGACGCCAAAACGGCGCCAAGGACCTCCGGAGCGGCTCCCGGACCTCCATGGACGCCTAGGACGCGCAAGCCCGGTCCTGACCCGGCCCGCGTCCCTCGCGGGGACCGCCGTCGTCCCGCCCCCCGGTAACGGGGGTGCGGCGGTCCCCGCGCAACACGTCGGAGGGCCCGGCACTTGTCTCAAGTGCCGGGCCCTTTCGTGCGTCCCGAGTGAGTGCCGGGCCCTGTCGTGCGTCCCGCGCCGTCGTCCCGTTCCGGCGTCCCGCGCGGCGCACGTCCTTCGTGCGGACGGCGCTTCGCGGCGCCCGTTCGCCCGTGACGTCCATTACGGCGGCCGCTAGTCCTCCCAGTCCGACTCCGGCCGGGTCTTACGGCGGCCGAAGAAGCTCGGGGAGAGGCGCGCGGCCTGGACCACGTTCACCCCGACGATGCCGACCCAGGCGACGAGCAGCCCGGGCAGGTGCGCGACTCCGCCGCCGATCGCGGACAGCGGGATCGCGAGGACGAGCGAGACGATCCCGAAGCCGAAACGCTCGCCCCAGGAGTCGGACGACTGGGGTGACCGCGCGCCGCGCGCCACCACCATCTGCTGTTCGGCGAGCTGGCGCCGCACCCGGCGGTCGACCGCGCCGTCGAGACGCTGCTCGACCTTCTCCAGGAACGAGTCGACCAGCGCGGACTCGTACTCGTCGCCGAGCTCCCTGCGCGCGTGCAAGGTGGCGTCGAGTTCCTTCTTCAGTTCGGCGTCGCCGTGGCGGGCTTCCATACCGGTCATGCCGTTCACATTAGGCAGCGGCGGCCTCCGGGGCACTGGGGATAGCCCCCCTCTTGCGGCTGGGCCGAGCCCCCGGGCGGGTGCCGGAGGATGTCCCTTGCCCGCCCTGCATACCGTCATGCAGAGTTGTCGGTGCGTGAATAGATGGTCGATGGCCGGCCTCGATCGCCGGGACCTGTGGCCACCGGGCAAGATCCCGTGTCCGGCCTGAGGAGTCCGGACGGAGGAGCCGGACGGAGAAGGGTGTGCGAGTGGTGTCGTCTCGGAGCGTGGACACGTCGCGTGCGATGACGCCTCCGGCGCACCTCGCGCTCGTGGTCCTGGACGGCCGCAGCACCGGTGTCGACGACGTCGTACGGCTCGCCGACGGTGCCGCGCGGCCGGTTCCCGGCACCGATGCGATGAAGCGGGTCGAGGACGCCTGGTGCGCCGCCCGGCAGATCGCCGCCACCGGCCGTGTCTACGGCCGCTCCACCGGCGTCGGCGCGAACCGCAGCGAGGACGTGCCGTCCGAGGCGGCCGCCGACCACGGCCTGCGCCTGCTGCGCAGCCACGCCGGCGCCATCGGGGAGGAACTGTCCGCCCGCCAGGTCCGCGCGATGCTCGCCGTCCGCGCGAACCAGCTCCTAGCGGGCGGCGCCGGACTGCGGCCCACCGTCGTGACGGCGCTGTGCGAGGCGCTGGAGAACGGCGCGTACCCGGTCGTCAACGAGTTCGGCTCGGTCGGCACCGGGGACATCGCCGCACTGGCCCAGGTGGGCCTGGCCCTCGCGGGGGAGCACCCCTGGCGGGGTCCGGACGGTTCGGTGTCCGGTGGAGCGGGGGTGAACGGGTCGGTGACGGAGGGACGGCCGGCGGAGGAGGAGCCCCGTCAGGGCGCGGACGGCCCGGCATCCGGTGGGGCAGGGGTCAGGGCGCCGCGGGCGGGGGAGCGGTCCCGGCGGCTCGCGGAGGGTCCGGCGGCGCCGGGTGCGCGGTCCGGTGGGTGGGCGGCCCCGGAGGCGCAGCCGCTCGACAACAACGACGCGCTCGCGCTCATCAGCAGCAACGCGCTCACCCTCGGGCAGGCCGCGCTCGCGCTGCACGAACTGCGCGGGCTGATCGGCGCCACACAGGTCGTCGCCGCCCTGTCGCTGCTGGCCGTCGACGGGTCCCACGAGGCGTACGCGGCGCCCGTGCACGCGGCCCGGCCGCACCGGGGCTCCGTCGAAGCGGCGCGCCGGATGCGGGAGTTGATCGGGGCCGCGGACCGGCCCACGCCACCGCTCGGGCGGATCCAGGACCCGTACGGCTTCCGCTGCCTCCCGCAGATTCACGGCCCCGCGCACGACGCGGCGGACGCGCTGGAGGCGGTCCTCGCGGTGGAGATCAACGCCGCCGCCGAGAACCCGCTCATCTCCCCCGAGGACATGGCCGCGTACCACCACGGCGGCTTCTACCAGGCCCAACTCGCCCTCGCCCTGGACCACTTCAGACTCGCCGTCACCCAGGTGGCGCGCCTGTCCACCTCCCGCCTGTCCACCCTCAACGAACCCGCCTACACACGGCTGCGCCCGTTCCTCGCCGACCACGAGCCGGCGTCCTCCGGCGTGATGATCCTGGAGTACGCCGCCGGTGCCGCACTCGGTGACCTGCGGGCCTTCTCCGCGCCCGCGTCGCTCGGCCACGCTGTACTCTCCCGGGGCGTCGAGGAACAGGCGAGCTTCGCCTCGCTCGCCGCACGCCAGACGCTGCGGGCGTGCGGTGCGTACCGTCTCGTCGTCGGCTGCGAACTGGTCGCCGCGGTACGGGCGCTGCGCCAGCGTGATCTGCGGCCCGACCCGGAGCTGCCGGCCGGGCGGGCACTGGAACTGGCCGAGGCGGTGCTCGACGCGGAGCAGGCCGACCGGCCACTCACGGACGACGTGACGGCGGCCGCCGCACTGCTCGACCGGTTCACGGACATCTGGAGGGGGAGCACGTCATGAGCGCGGGCACAGACAGGAACGCGGGCGGAAGCGCGGACGTGGACAGCACCGCGAACAGGGACGGGAACAGGGACGTGAACGTGAACGGGGACGCGAACGGGGACGCGAACGGGGACGTGAACGGTGACGCCGCCGTGGGGAGTGGCGCGACGGTGAGCGACAGCCCCGCCGGGCGTCTCCAGGCCCTCTTCGAAGGGCGCCGGCTCACCCCGACCCAGCGGCGCATCGCGCACAGCATGGTGCGGCGCGCCGCCGACGTGCCGTTCCTGTCCAGCGTCGAACTCGCCGAGCTCGCCGGAGTCAGCCAGCCCTCCGTCACCCGCTTCGCGGTCGCCCTCGGCTTCGACGGCTACCCGGCGCTGCGCAAGCACCTGCGCGAGGTCGCGCCCGCCGAACCGGCCACCGACACCACCTCGTACAACGAGTACCAGCAGGCCGTCGAGGCCGAGATCGAGAACCTCCGTCACCTGGCCGAGGTGCTCGCCGATCCGCGCCCGGTCGCGAGGGCGGGGCGTCTGCTGGCCGCGTCCCGTCCGCTGCCCGTCCTCGGACTGCGCGCCGCCGCCTCCCAGGCCTACGGCTTCGCCTACTTCGCCGCCAAGGTCCACCCCGACGTACGGCTGCTGCACGAGGGCGGCACGATGCTCCAGGACCGCGTCGACGCGGCCGTCCGGGCCGGGGCCACCGCCCTGCTGTGCTTCGCGCTGCCCCGGCATCCGCGCGAGGTCGTCGACGCCCTCGGCTACGCGAAGGAGGCCGGGCTGACCGTCGTCACGGTCGCCGACTCGGCGTTCGCGCCGGTGGCGAAGGTGTCCGACCTGCTGCTCCCCGCCGCCGTCGGCACCGGTCTCGCCTTCGACACGGCCTGCGCGCCGATGCTGCTGGGCCGCGTCCTGCTGGAGGCCATGTGCGACGACCTGCCGGACGCGCAGGCGCGGCTGGAGCAGTTCGACGCGCGGGCCGCGGTGCGGGGACTGTTCGTGGAGTAGGCGGGACGCGGGCCGCCGCGCGGGACTGTCCGAGGAGCGGGTGCCGGGTGCGGACTTCGGCGTTTCTCAGACTCGTCTCACCTTCCGCGGCTAGCCTGCGCGCCCAGAGACACACGGGCGCGGCGGCGGTCGGCGACGGGCCCGTGGACGCGAAGGCGCTGAGACGGGAGGCAGATCGTGGCGCGCGGAGGACAGGGCTTGGCCCGCATGGCCGTCGTGGTGAGGGCCGGAGCCGCACCGCTGTGGTGGTGCGGGGTGGTGGCCGCCGGAATCGGGGTTCTGGTCCCCGGACTGACCGGGCGCAGGATCGGCGTCCTGGCGGGCGCCGCGCTGTTCATCGTCGCGGCGGCCGTGGTGGCGTACGGGCGCAGGAAGCGATACGCCGCCCTGGTCCGCTCCGCCGACCACGCCGGTAAGCACGATGTGCTCCAGGACCGTGCCGTGACGCTTCGCAACTGGCGCCGGGGCCACCGCTGGTGGCTCCTCCTCGCGTTCGCGGCCGCGCTGGGCAGCTCGTTCGCCGTGCCCGCCGCGGGCGGCATGCTGCTAGCCGGCGCGGGCGTCGGACTGTGGCTGAAGGCCCGTCGGCTCGGGCGGCTCGAACATGCCGAGCAGGCGCTGATCTGGGTGCGCGTCGACTGGCTGGGCCCGCGTGCCGGTGCCCCCGTGGGCAAGCCGGTCCGGGCCGTCCGGGCCACCGGAGTGGCAGCGGGCGACGCCGCGCCCGGTGGGGCGCGGCGTCGCTGACCGGGCCGGAACTAAACCTCCAGGTCGGCCTCGATCCTCTTCAGTTGGTGTCGGGCCATCGCCAGGTTGGCGCGCTTCTGGTCGAGCACCAGGTACAGGAACAGGCCGTTTCCGCCACGCCCCTTGATCAGCCGGATCAGGTGGTACTGGTCGGAGAGCGTGATCAGGATGTCCTCGATGTCGCCCTTCAGCCCCAGGTGCTCCATGGTCCGGAGTTTGGCCCGGACGACGTCGGTGTTGCCGGCGGCCGCGACGGTGAGGTCGAATCCCTTGCTGCCACCGATCGTGCCCAGCGCCATTCCGCTGGTGTAGTCGACGAGGGCGGCTCCGGTCGCGCCCTCGATGGACGCCAGTGCCTCTTTGAGCGCGGTCTCGGTGTTCGTCATGGTGCGTTGCTCCTTCAACTCTCGGATGTTCTCGGGTGGTTGGTGGCAGGGGTAGAGGTGGTGCGCGCGGCGGCGGTGCCCCGCGCGGTGCGAGTGCGTGAAGTACCCGACGTGGTTTTCGCGGGTGTCTTGGGCGGCTCGGCGACCGGCTCGCCGCGTGCCGTGGCGGCGTCGACGAGCTCGCCGATCCGGGTGCTGGAACGCCGCCCCTCCAGGTGCAGCCGGCCGACATTGACACGGTCCTGGGCCAGCAGCGTCAGGACGGCGGAGCCGCCTGCCGCGTAGGTCGCCACGTAGCCGTGCACGCCGCGTACCAGCAGCTCACGCAGGTCGCCGTGCCCGGTGGACTCGGCCATGCGGATGGCGACCCCCAGGGCGGCCGCGGTGAGCGCGGCCAGGCCGTCCGGCTCCACACCGGGCGTGTCGTGGGCGAGGACGAGACCGTCGGCGCTGGCCGCGAGCGCTCCGGTCAGCTGGGGCACACGGGCCCTCAACCGATGGAGTTCGTCGAGGACTTCGGGCTCCGCCGCCATCAGCAGTCTCCTCTCGGCACGCTGTCGTAGCGCGCGGATCACAAGGCCTCCCGCGGGTTGGGACTCACAAGGCCTCCAGCGCGTCTCTGAGTCGTCGCAGCAACGCGACGTCGGGATCGGCGGAGGTCTGGGTGAGCACGCTGGGAGGGGGAAGCGGCTGCGGCGCGGGCGCGGCCGTCACGAGCCCGGCGGCGGCGAGTCGGCGCAGGTCGACGAGCGTGTGGAAGGCGGGCCGCCCCAGCGCGAGGGAGACGTCCGCCGCCGTGCGAACGCCGTCCACCCGGCCGAGGACGGCCTCCTGGCGCTGCGGCACCGTCGGCCCCGCGGTGAGCGAGGCACGCCGCAGCGGTGCGGTGTCGGTCGCGGGGTCGGGCCATATGCGGTGCAGCAGTTCGCGCCGGCGCACCGTCTCGCGCTCCAGCGCGGCCACCGTCACGGGGCGGAGGGGGCCGAACCAGTGCGCGGCGCCGTACCGGAAGCGGGTCGGGGTGCTGCTCGGTCCGAGGACGAAGTACGCCGCGTCGTACAGCGAGCCGAGGTGGCACAGCTCGAGCGCGCCCTCCGCTATCCGCCCGCTGTCGATCAGGAACCGGCCGACCCGGCGGCGTGCTCCGGCCGCGGCGACCGCCTCCCGCCACACCTCGGCGTCCAGCACCCCGCGGACGGAGAACAGGACGTCGAGTCCGGGCGTGGCCGGGCTCTCGGCGTGCACCACCTCGCCGTCGGCGAGGTAGAGGGTGCCGCGCTCGCGGATGAGGACGCCGGTGGCCCGCTCGTCGGCGAGCCGGCTGAGCATCGGAGAGGCGCCGGCGGCTGCGCTCGGCGCCCTGTCCCGGACCGGGAGCCGGGGCGGGGGAGGTGTTCTGACCGTCGTCATACGAGCACCAGCCGTCCGGCCATCTCGCCGAGCCGGATGCGTGCCAGGGCGAGATTGCCGTCCGAGCGGCCCAGCCACAGGTGCAGGAACACGCTGCTGTCGAAGGTGGTCCGGACGAACCGCAGGACGTGATAGCTGTCGCGGTTGCTGATGATCAAGTCCTCGATGGGGGTCTCCTGGTCGGACCACTCGGACCAGTCGGAGCCGTCCTTCGGGGCGAACGAGCGGTTCTCCGCGGCGAGCCGGGCCAGCTCGGCGGCCTCCGCCGCGGTCGTCTCGTGGTCGTCGCCCGGTGCGTCACCGACCGTGCCCAGGGCCAGGCCGCTGGTCCAGTCGACCACCGAGGCACCCCGCGCACCGGGCAGTGTCATGGCTTCCAGTAGGCACTCGTCGATTCCGGGCACCGTGTCTCCCCTCCCGCCAAGGGTTCGGCCGAGTGACGCCGAAGTTACGCACTGTGTGCGCGGGAGGGGAGTGATCGGGCATTTTCCTGTGGAACATGCCCCTGATGGCTAAGGTGGGTCAACTGACCACATTTTCCGGCGTGCGGAATCCACCGGTGGCCGATTCGTGCTGCCCCGGGGTGCGCGGCAGGGGCGCCGACAAGTGCGCTGGGGCGCACGCGGCATTCGGATGCGCCCCAGGCCCCCGGGCGGGCCTCCTGCCCGTCCCCGGAGCGCCGGCGGTGGCTACAGCGCGGTGAGCGACGGCCCGTGTGCGCCGCCCGACTCCGCGACGATCTCGTCGAGCGTCTGCGGCTCCCGTACGACCGCGAAACGCACGCCGGCCGCGCCGTCACCGGCCGGTGCGAAGCCGTAGATGCCGGGCCGGGCGAGGGAGTTGTACGCGTAGTGGTGGGCGAAGTAGTACGCGCCGGTGTCCAGCGCGGCCACGTGGTCGCCCTGTTCGAGCAGCGGCAGCGCGCGGCCCTTCGCGAGCAGGTCGCCCGCGAAGCAGGCGGGGCCCGCGACGTCCTGGACGACGTCCGGCCCGGTCCTGGGGCGGCCCTTCGCGTCGTACGCGGCGATCCGCAGCGGCCAGGCCTCCGGCGCGTACACCGTGCGGGCCGCCACCTGCACCCCCGCGTGGGTGACCGCGACCGCCCGGCCCCCGGCGGACTTCGCGTACTCGACCCGCGCCAGTACCGTCCCGTGCTTGGCGAGCAGTGACCGCCCGAACTCGGTGACCAGTCCGTACCGCCCGTCGAACAGTCCCGGCACCACCTCCGAGAGCAGCCGCGCGTACTGCGCGTACGTCGGGGCCGTCGCGTCGGAGCCGAAGTCGACCGGCAGTCCGCCGCCGATGTCGATCGTGTCGACCTGCCGCCGCCCGGCCTGCCGGTTGATCTCCTCCGCCAGCGCGTACGTCTCCGCCACGCCCTGTGCCATGAGGGAGAGGGGCATGCCCTGCGAGCCCGAGTGCGCGTGCAGCCGGGTCAGCCAGGGGCGGTCGGCGTACGCCCGCACGATCCACGCGCGGGCCCCCTCGTCCCGTAGCGCGACCCCGAACTTGGAGGTCGCCGTGGCCGTCGACAGTGCCTCGATCGAACCCCCGCCGACCTGCGGGTTCACCCGGAGCCCGATGGGGGAGCTGGTGACCGCCGAGCGCACCATGGCGTCGATGCGGTCCAGCTCCTGCGGATTGTCCGCGTTGACCGCGATGCCCAGCGCCAGCGCCTCGCGCAGTTCGCCGGGCGTCTTGGCGGGCGAGTCGAGCACGGTCAGGGCGGGCGGTATCCCGGCCGCCCGGGCCAGCGCGAGTTCTCCGGGGCTCGCCACCTCCGCGCCGATGCCCTGCTCGCGCAGCAGCCGCAGTACGGGCACCAGGGGTGTCGCCTTCACCGCGAAGGCGTGCAGCACGGGAGTGCCGGGAGCGGTCACCGCGTCGAAGGCTCCGCGCAGCGCGGCGGCCGAGGCCCGGATGCCGGGGACGTCGAGGAGCGCGACGATGGGGTGATCCGGGGTGAGGAGGCCCTGCTCCACGGCGGCACGCACGGCGTCGTCCCGCCGGGAGACCCGCTCGGAGTCCGGCTCGCCCCCGCTCGCGTCCACCACCCGGCCCCCGCCTGCCGTCCGGCCCCTGCCCGCTGTCCCGCCGCCGTCCGCCGTGGCCCCGGCCCCGTCCGTCGTCCCGCCGCCGCTCGCCGTCGTCCCGGCCCCGTCCGTCGTCCCGCCGCCGCCCACCGTGGTCTCGCCCCCGTCCGTCGTCCCGCCCCCGTTCGCCGTCGTCCCGTCCCCATGTGCCGTCGAGTCGCCCGAAGGCCTCCCCGAAGCCCCTGCCGAAGACATCGCAGCCCCGCTCGCCCCGTCGCCCGCCGGATCCCCTGCCCTGTCCATGTCTGCGCCCATGCATCCCAGCCAAACATCCGTGAGGAGCGCGCGCGGGCCCGTGCATCTATTGACTAGCTCTATTCAAAGAGTCAGGATGTGAATATCTGAAGCAACAGTCCGCTAGGAGGCAGACCATGTCAGGACCCCGCCCCGTCCGAGCGCCGCGCGGTACGGAACTGAGCGCCCTGGGATGGCAGCAGGAAGCCGCCCTTCGGATGCTGCAGAACAACCTCGACCCCGAGGTCGCCGAGCACCCCGACAAGCTCGTCGTCTACGGCGGCACCGGCAAGGCCGCCCGCGACTGGCGCTCCTTCGACGCCATGGTCCGCACGCTGCGCACGCTCAAGCAGGACGAGACGATGCTCGTCCAGTCCGGCCGCCCCGTCGGTGTCATGCAGACCCACGAGTGGGCCCCGCGCGTCCTCATCGCCAACTCCAACCTGGTCGGCGACTGGGCCAACTGGGAGGAGTTCCGGCGCCTGGAGCAGCTCGGCCTCACCATGTACGGCCAGATGACCGCCGGTTCCTGGATCTACATCGGCACCCAGGGCATCCTCCAGGGCACCTACGAGACCTTCTCCGCCGTCGCCGCCAAGAAGTTCGGCGGCACGCTCGCCGGGACGATCACGCTGACCGCCGGCCTCGGCGGCATGGGCGGCGCCCAGCCGCTCGCCGTGACGATGAACGACGGCGTCGCGATCTGCATCGACGTCGACCCGCGTGCCATCGAGCGCAGGATCGAGCACCGCTACCTGGACGTGCGGGCCGACTCCCTGGAGCACGCCCTCCAGCTCGCCGTCGAGGCCCGCGACCAGCGCAAGCCGCTCTCCATCGGCCTGCTCGGAAACGCCGCCGAGCTGCTGCCCCGCATGCTCGCCGAGGGCGCCCCCATCGACATCGTGACCGACCAGACCTCGGCCCACGACCCGCTCGCCTACCTCCCCGTCGGCATCGACTTCGACGACATGGCCGACGCGGCCGCCAAGGACCCGGCGGGCTTCACCACCCGCGCCCGGGAGTCCATGGCCAAGCACGTCGAGGCCATGGTCGGCTTCATGGACGCCGGCGCCGAGGTCTTCGACTACGGCAACTCCATCCGCGGAGAGGCCCAGCTCGCCGGGTACGACCGCGCCTTCGCCTTCCCCGGCTTCGTCCCCGCCTACATCCGCCCGCTCTTCTCCGAGGGCAAGGGCCCCTTCCGCTGGGCGGCCCTGTCCGGCGAGGCCTCCGACATCCACAAGACGGACAAGGCGATCCTCGACCTCTTCCCGGAGAACGAGTCCCTGCACCGCTGGATCAAGCTGGCCGGCGAGCGCGTCCACTTCCAGGGTCTGCCCGCCCGTATCTGCTGGCTCGGCTACGGCGAGCGCGACAAGGCCGGCGAGCGCTTCAACGACATGGTGGCCTCCGGTGAACTCGCCGCCCCCCTCGCCATCGGCCGCGACCACCTCGACTGCGGCTCCGTCGCCTCCCCGTACCGCGAGACCGAGGCCATGCTCGACGGCTCCGACGCGATCGCCGACTGGCCGCTGCTGAACGCCATGGTGAACGTCGCCTCCGGCGCCTCCTGGGTCTCCATCCACCACGGCGGCGGCGTCGGCATGGGCCGCTCCATCCACGCGGGCCAGGTCTCCGTCGCCGACGGCACCAAGCTCGCCGGCGAGAAGATCCGCCGCGTCCTGACGAACGACCCCGGCATGGGCGTCATCCGTCACGTCGACGCCGGCTACGACATCGCCGAGTCCGTCGCGGACGAGCGCGGTGTGCGCATCCCGATGCGCGAAGGTGACGACGCGTGACTTTCCACAGCATGTGGGCGGAGCTGCTGCCGATCGGCCGCAGCTCCGCCTCCGGCGGCTACCGCCGGTTCGCCTGGAGCGGCGCCGACACCGAGTGCCGCGCCTGGTTCCGGCAGCAGGCCGAGTCCCGCGGGCTCACCTACGAGCTCGACCGCAACGGCAACCAGTGGGCCTGGCTCGGCGACCCCGCCGCCGGGGACGCCGTGGTCACCGGATCGCACCTGGACTCCGTGCCCGACGGCGGCGCCTTCGACGGCCCCCTCGGCGTCGTCTCCTCCTTCGCCGCGCTCGACGAACTCCGCGCCCGTGGCCTGCGGTTCACCAAGCCCCTCGCCATCGTCAACTTCGGGGACGAGGAGGGAGCCCGGTTCGGGCTGGCCTGCGTCGGCTCCCGGCTGGCCGCCGGGCAGCTCACCGTCGAGCAGGCGCACCGGCTGACCGACGCCGACGGCATCACCCTGCCGCAGGCCATGGAGCGCGCCGGGTACGACCCCGGCACCATCGGCCCCGACCCCGAGCGGCTCGGCCGGATCGGCGCCTTCGTCGAACTGCACGTCGAGCAGGGCCGCGCCCTCGACATCGGCGGCGACCAGGTCGGCATCGCCAGCGCCATCTGGCCGCACGGCCGCTGGCGCTTCGACTTCCGGGGCGAGGCCAACCACGCGGGCACGACCCGGCTCGTGGACCGTCACGACCCGATGCTGCCGTACGCCGAGACCGTCCTCGCCGCCCGCCGCGAGGCCCGGCTCGCGGGCGCCGTCGCCACCTTCGGCAAGATCGCGGTCGAGCCGAACGGCGTGAACGCCATCCCCTCCCTCGTCCGCGGCTGGCTCGACTCCCGCGCCGCCGACCAGGCGACCCTCGACACGGTCGTCACCGGCGTCGAGAAGGCGGCCCGCGAGTACGCGGACGCCCAGGGCGTCGAACTCGACGTGATCCGCGAGTCGTTCACCCCCGTCGTCGAGTTCGAGCACGCCCTGCGCGACGAACTCGCCCGCATCCTGGGCAAGGAACGGGACGCCGTGCTGAGCGTCCCCGTTCTCGGGACGGGCGCCGGACACGACGCCGGAATCCTCTCCGGCACCGTCCCGACCGCCATGCTGTTCGTACGCAACCCCACGGGTGTCTCGCACTCCCCGGCCGAGTTCGCCGCCGAGGACGACTGCGTGGCCGGGGTGACCGCACTCGCCGACGTACTCGAAGGGCTGGCCTGCAGGTGACGCAGACGTACTGGCTGGAACACGCCTGGCTCGACACCCATGTCGAGCCGGGCGTCGCCGTGACCGTGTCGACCGGCGGCTCCGGAGCCGGGACGGACGGCCGCGTCACCGATGTCCGCACGGGCGTCGACACCCCGCCGCCGGGCGCCGAGATCCTCCGCGGACTCACCCTCCCGGGCCTCGCCAACGCCCACTCGCACGCCTTCCACCGCGCCCTGCGCGGCACCGTCCAGGTCGGCTCCGGCACCTTCTGGACCTGGCGCGAGATCATGTATTCCTTCGCCGACCGGCTGACCCCGGAGACCTACCACGCGCTCGCCCGCGCGGTGTACGCGGAGATGGCGCTCGCCGGAGTCACCGCCGTCGGCGAGTTCCACTACGTGCACCACGCCCACGACGGCACCCCGTACGCCGACCCCAACGCCATGGGCGAGGCACTCATCGCCGCCGCCGCCGAGGCCGGCATCCGCATCACCCTGCTCGACACGGCCTACCTCTCCGCCGGCTTCGGGCAGCCGCCCAACCCGCACCAGCGGCGCTTCTCCGACGGCACCGCCGACGCCTGGGCGGAACGCTCTTCACTTCTCAAGGACCGGGATCACGCACGGATCGGCGCGGCGATCCACTCCGTACGGGCCGTGCCCGCCGGACAGCTCGCCACCGTGGCACGCTGGGCCGAGGAGCGGCGCGCCCCGCTCCATGTGCACCTGTCCGAGCAGACGGCGGAGAACGAGGCCTGTCAGGCCACCCACGGCCGCACGCCCACCCGCCTGCTCGCCGACCACGGCGTCCTCGGACCGCGCACCACCGGCGTCCACAACACGCACCTCACCGACGAGGACATCGCCCTGATCGGCGGCTCCGGCACCGGCACCTGCATGTGCCCGACCACCGAACGCGACCTCGCCGACGGCATCGGCCCCGCCGTCGCCCTTCAGCGCGCGGGCTCATCCCTCTCGCTCGGCTCCGACAGCCACGCCGTCATCGACCTGCTCGAAGAGGCCCGCGCGATGGAGCTGAACGAGCGGCTGCGCACCCGCACCCGCGGTCACTGGACGGCCGCCTCCCTGCTGCGCGCCGCCTCCGCCGACGGTCACGCGGCCCTCGGCTGGGACGACGCGGGCAGCATCGAGACGGGCGCGCTCGCCGACTTCACGACGATCGCCCTCGACTCGGTCAGAACAGCGGGACCGGTGCCACGCCTCGGCGCCGAGACGGCCGTATTCGCGGCCACGGCCGCCGATGTCCGGCACACGGTCGTGGCGGGCCGGCATGTCGTACGCGACGGCGCGCACACCCTCGTACCGAATGTGCCGGCAGCTCTCGCGGACGCCGTCGAGGCCCTGCGCGCCTGACAACCGCACGCGGGTGAGGCCCCGCGCGCCCGACGCCCCCCACCAGCAGTCCCGCCACCCCTGAGGACGCCATGAGCAGCACGACCGTCATCACCAACATCGCCAGTCTGGTCACCAACGATCCCTCCCTCGGCGACGGCTCTCCCCTCGGCCTGATCCAGGACGCGGCCCTCGTCATCGACGGCGACCGCGTCGCGTGGACCGGTGAATCAAGCAAAGCACCCGCCACTGACAACCGGGTCGACGCCGGTGGCCGCGCGGTGATCCCGGGCTTCGTCGACTCCCACTCGCACCTGGTGTTCGCCGGTGACCGCACCCAGGAGTTCAACGCCCGGATGTCCGGCCGCGCGTACAGCGCGGGCGGTATCCGCACCACCGTCGCCGCCACCCGCGCCGCCTCCGACGAGGAGCTGGAGCGCAACCTCACGCGCTACCTCCGCGAGGCGCTCCGCCAGGGCACCACGACCTTCGAGACCAAGTCGGGCTACGGCCTGACCGTCGAGGACGAGGCCCGCGCGCTGCGCATCGCCGCGTCGCACACCGACGAGGTCACCTACCTCGGCGCGCACATCGTCTCGCCCGACTACGCCGACGACCCGGCCGGCTATGTCGCCCTGGTGACCGGCGAGATGCTCGACGCCTGTGCCCCGTACGCCCGTTGGGTGGACGTCTTCTGCGAGAAGGGCGCCTTCGACGGCGACCAGGCACGGGCGATCCTCACGGCGGGCAAGGCGAAGGGCCTGCACCCGCGCGTGCACGCCAACCAGCTCTCCTACGGCCCCGGAGTCCAGCTCGCCGTCGAGCTGGACGCGGCGAGCGCCGACCACTGCACACACCTGACGGACGCGGACGTCGACGCCCTCGCGAGCGGCGACACCGTGGCGACCCTGCTCCCCGGCGCCGAGTTCTCCACCCGCGCCGAGTGGCCGAACGCCCGCAGGCTGATCGACGCGGGAGTCACGGTCGCGCTGTCCACCGACTGCAACCCCGGCTCGTCCTTCACCTCGTCCGTGCCCTTCTGCGTCGCGCTCGCCGTACGGGACATGCGGATGACCCCGGACGAGGCCGTGTGGTCGGCGACGGCGGGCGGCGCGAAGGCGCTGCGCCGGGACGACGTCGGCCGGCTCGCGCCGGGCGCGTACGCGGACCTGGCCCTGCTGGACGCCCCGAGCCACGTCCACCTCGCCTACCGTCCGGGCGTCCCGCTGGTCACCGGCGTCTGGCGGCGCGGCGTCCGCGAGGTCTGAGGGGCGAAGCCCCGGGCGTCGGGAGACCGGCGTCAGGAGACCGGCGTCGGGAGCCGGAGGGTCGGGAGACCGGGCGCCGGAGGTCTGAGGGGCGCGGTTCGAGGGGGCGCGGTCCGAGGGCGGAGGGGCGAGGGGTGTTCGTCAGGCGGCGCCCGCGCGCCATCGCTGTCCCGTGCCGCCGTTCAGCGGCACCAGCGACAGCCCGCCGTCGCCGTCCGGCGTGACCGCTGTCTCGATGGCCACGGCCGGGCGGATGACGCCGTCGCCGTCGACGGTGAACCGCAGGTTGTCGCCGTGGTCGCCGTCGAGCGAGGAGCACGCCCAGATGCCCACGCCCTTGTCGACGGAGCCGCGGCTGTCCAGGCAGAAGTCGTCGTCGGCGGCCGACCGGAGCGCACGGAGGCCGGTGTCGACGCGCCAGCGCTGGGTGGAGGAGGAGGTGCAGGGCGCCGTGACGACGTCCGTGCCCTTCTCGAGGTCACCGTCGCGGATGTCCAGGCACAGGCCCGAGGCGACGTTCACCACCTGGGCGTAGCCGCTGCCCGGAGGCCGGAACGTGACGGTCGGGGTCGGCTTCGGGCTCGAAGGCTTCGGCGGCTTCGGCGACTTCGAACGGTGGGTCGGGGAGGGTGACGCGGAGGTCGCCGAGGGCGAGGGCGCGGCGGCCGACGGGGTGACCGGCACCGTCGCCGTCACCGTCACCGGGGGCCGGCCGGACGGTGTGGAGACCGAGCCCGCCGTGTCCGTGGAGGGCGTGCCGGTCGTGGAGAGCAGGAAGAACAGGACCGGTGCCAGGGCCACGCCGAGCGCCGCGGCCGAGGTCAGGACGAACCGTCGGGACGGCGGCCAGGGCAGTCCCGACGCCCTGTGCCCGGCGGGGGGCAGGGGCGGGACGGGCCGCGTCCCGGACACGTCGTCCGCGGCGTACGCCGTACCGGCCCAGGGCAGCAGGCCCTCGGCCAGGGCGGAGCGGGGGTGGTCGCGCAGGGCGGTCAGTTCCTCGTACGCGGTCGAGCAGTGCCCGCAGTGCGCCATATGGGCGTGCAGGTCCTTGCTGGAGCGGGGGTTGTCGGGCCGCACCGACTCCTCGATCAGCCGGCGGAAGTCTCCGCAGCGCGGATCGTCGGAGGCGGCCAGCCGGGACTTCAGGCAGGCCTGGCCCAGCGACTGGAGCGCCTGGTCCGTGCCGTAGGTGATGTCGCCGGGGGCGAGACCGAGCAGGACCGCCGTGCGTTCCGCGGGCTCGCGCTCGACGATCGCGTACCAGATGAGGCCCTGGGCCCGGGACGGGAGGGACTGGAAGGCGGGGAGCAGGGACGGGACGGGACCGTCGGGGCCCGCCGTGCTGAGGACGAGGAGCAGGCCGGGGTCCAGCCCCGCGGCCCGCTGGTCCCGGGCCCACGAGGCGGCCACCCGCCCGGCCAGCAGCAGGAGTTGGTGCCGCCAGGGGACGTTCGGGTCGATGCCGCGCGCCGTCTCGCGGGCCGCGAGGGTGAAGGTCTGCGCCGCGAGCTGTCCGGCTCCGGACTCACCGGTGGTGCACAGCCGCGCGTAGGCGAGGACCGAGGCGCGGTGGCGTCCGCGGAGCTCCTGGAGGGCGGCGTAAGCGGTCGAGGTGCCGCCCCGCAGCAGCTCGGTCAGCCGGGTGTCGGACGCGTCCGCGGGCAGTCCGTTGCCCTCGGCCGCGTCGTTTCTGTCGGCCGGGTCGCCCTGCGCCATGTTCGTCCGCCTCCTTGCACGTGGTGCTCCACTCGCCCCGTCCTGACGTACCAGCCAGTTTGGGGTGCCCATAGTGGCGGGGATGGCCCTCCGGGGAAAGAGTTGAAGAGTGGAATTTCGCGGACCGGCGCCGAACTGTTCCGTCCGGTGCCGAAGTTCCTGAGCGGCACCGGACTTCCTGCGTGGTGCGGAAGTCATCCGCGCGGCGCGGAAAGTCATCTGTGCGGTGCGGAAGTTCCCCGGGGACGGCGCGGAAGTTCTCCGGAGACGGCGCGGGCGGCCGGAGGGAGACCGGGGCGGCCGGAAGACGGAGCGGCCCGGCGCCGTCGGCGCCGGACCGCTCCGATGCGCGGCCTCACGGGCCGCGAAGCCCTGTCACTCCTCGACGGTCAGGCCTTTCCGGAGTCGCACGAGGGTGCGCGACAGCAGCCGGGAGACATGCATCTGGGAGATGCCGAGTTCGTCGCCGATCTCGGACTGGGTCATGTTCGCCACGAACCGCAGCGAGAGGATCTGCCGGTCGCGCTGCGGGAGTTCCGCGATCAGCGGCTTGAGGGACTCCACGAACTCGATGCCCTCGAGTCCGTTGTCCTCGTAGCCGATGCGGTCCGCGAGCGCGCCCTCGGAGTCGTCCTCCTCGGGCTGGGCGTCCAGCGAACTGGCCGTGTAGGCGTTCGACGCGGCCATGCCCTCGACGACCTCGTCGTTGCTGATGCCGAGGCGTTCCGCCAGCTCACCCACGGTGGGGGCACGGTCCAGCTTCTGGGCGAGCTCGTCGCCGGCCTTGGCCAGGTCGAGCCGGAGCTCCTGGAGCCTGCGGGGTACCCGCACCGACCAGGAGGTGTCGCGGAAGAAGCGCTTGATCTCGCCGATGATCGTCGGCATCGCGAAGGTGGGGAACTCGACGCCGCGGCTCAGCTCGAACCGGTCGATCGCCTTGATCAGGCCGATCGTGCCGACCTGGATGATGTCCTCCATCGGCTCGCTGCGGGAGCGGAAGCGGGAGGCGGCGAACTTCACCAGCGCGAGGTTGAGTTCGACGAGCGTGTTGCGGACGTAGGCGTAGTCGTGCGTGCCCTCTTCGAGGGACTCGAGCCGCGCGAAGAGCGTCTTGGACAGGGCGCGTGCGTCCACCGGCCCCACCTCGCCGTACGGGGGGATCTCCGGCAGTCCGGCGAGTCCGTCGACTTCGTCGGTTCCGGCGTCGTCGACGTGCTCCGGGCGTGCCAGAGAAGGTGTCGACGTCGCCGTCTGGGTCTGCGATGCGTCGAGCCGGGGTGACATGGTGTCCTCCATCGTTCTCGGCATATGGCCGCCGATGCCAATACGTGCACTGCGGTGTGCGGCGCCTCCAAAGCCGGCCGTGTCGGATAGGTGTCTCTACTAGCCCTACCCGCTTTCGTGAACCCGCCGCAAGTGCCTTCTGTGGCGAAATGTCCACTTCAGGGGGGTTGTTCGGGTGTCGGGTGACGTAGAGAAGGCGTAGTGTTCGAGTGCGTACATCGGTAGTAGCGACGCTCGGGAGAGAGACGGCATGGACCGCGGGACGGTCGGCAGCGCACAGTCTGGCCGGCTTCTTGTCGAGGTGCGGGAAGAGGGCACAAGTGCCGTCGTGACCCCCGCGGGTGAGTTGGATCACCACACGGCCGATTTGTTGCGTGAGCCACTCGAAGGGTGCCTCGAAAAGGGGTACGCGCGGCTCGTCGTCGACTGTTCGCGCCTGGAGTTCTGTGACTCCACCGGACTCAATGTGCTGCTCGGTGCCCGGCTGAAGGCCGAGGCCGCGGGCGGCGGGGTCCATCTGGCCGCGATGCAGCCCGTGGTGGCCCGGGTCTTCGAGATCACCGGGGCGGAGGCCGTCTTCACTGTCCACGACACGCTCGAGGCGGCCCTGGCCGACTGATCCGGCGGGCCTTTGATCATGAAGCCGTTATGTCCCGGATGCCCCTGCGTGATCGACGCGTTACTCGCGTCACAGGTTCCGTGCCGAAAAAGTGGGTGTTCGGACGGTTCCGTCGGGCAGGAGACATCCTGGACGGGTCGGCGGCGCACGTGTCGGCTGCCGGCGCGGCGCAAGTCGTTGATCCACAAGCGGCGAAAGCCGTTGATCCATCCGTACTGAGTACTGCGTACTGAGTCTTGAATCGTGAACCGGTGAATCGGTGAGGTGAAGCGCTGATGAGCACCACCCGGCCCTGCTCGCCGGGCGACCGCGGCCCGGAGTCGGGCGACGGCGGCGCTTCCGGGGTGTCCGCGGCAGGCGTGACACCCGTGGACGGCGGGGCGCCCGGCGACGCCGCCTCCCCGGACGGCGCGGCCCTCGCCCCCACCGGCCGTCAGGCCCGGAGACTGGACTTCGACGGCGAGAGCGGCGTCGTGCCGCTCGCCCGCGACTTCGCCCGCCAGGCCCTGTACGCGTGGGGCTGGCTGCCCGCCGCGAGCGCCGACCGGCGGGCGGCCGCCGAGGACGTCCTGCTGGTCGTCTCCGAGCTGGTCACCAACGCCTGTCTGCACGCCGAGGGCCCGGACGAACTCCGGATCTCCTGCGACAACAAGGTGCTGCGCATCGAGGTCTCCGACCGGGGCGCGGGCCAGCCCGCCCCGCGGACCCCGCACCGCGCCGGGCGCCCCGGCGGCCACGGCATGTTCATCGTGCAGCGGCTCTGCCTGGACTGGGGCGTCGTGCGGACCCCCGGTGTCGCGGGCAAGACCGTATGGGCGGAGCTCGGCGCACCCGCCTAGGGGTCGCCGTTCGGAACACCCTGGACCCTGGGTCCGGGTGGTCCGAACGAGGGCGCCTGCCCTCCCCTCCCGCTGTCCTCGCCGCCCCCGGCCGTCCTGCCGAAGCGCGCCGTCCGGGGCCCGCCTTCGGTTACCCGCGGTTCGAACCCTTCTTCGTACGTCACCCGGTGCGCGCCGGATCCCCACGGATCCGGCGCGCACTTTGTCTTCCCTCCACAAGTCCCCGGGCGTACCTTGACGGCCGATCTGATGTTCCGTCAGGAAATCGCCAAGGATGCCGTCAGGAATGAGGGGCAGGCCCGTGTCGTACCGGACGTACCAGAAACGAACCGCCGCGCTCGCGTTCGCCGCGGCCCTGGCCGGCTCGGCGGTGCTGATGGCCGCCCCCGCAGCCCAGGCCGACGTGGTGGACGTCAACTACCAGTGCAAGACGCCGATCGGAGACAAGAGCGCCGTCTCGCCCATCGACATCAAGGGCGTCAAGAGCGGCAGCGGCTACAAGCTCACCATGTCCTGGCAGAAGGGTGTCTCCTCCAGCCCGGTCGAGCTCGGCAAGGGCGCGATGACGCCGAGCGCCGTCATCAAGGTGGGCGGCGCGGACAGCGGGACGGTGGCGGTCAGCGGACCGGCCAACGCGGCCGCGATCCCCGCCAACACCCCCATAAAGATCAATGACTTGAGCGGCACGTACACGCCGAAGAAGTCCGGCAAGGTCACGTTCACCGCGGGCATCCTCACCATCAAGGCCCTCGGCACCACGACGACGTGCACGCCCTCCAACAGTCCCAAGCCCTCGCTGACCCTCGACGTCACGGCCGCCGGCGGTTCGGGATCGTCGAGTTCGGGATCGTCGAGTTCGGGTTCCGGCGGGACCCAGAGCGGCGCCGACTCCGGCGGTCAGCTTCCGCAGACCGGCCCCGAGGACTCCGCGATCGCCCTCGGCACCCTCGGCGGCACGGTCCTGCTCGCGGGCGCGGCGGGCGTGCTGTGGCTGACTCGCAGGCATCAGGCGGTCCGCCGCTGACCTTCCCGCACCACGACCTGGAGCCGCCGCATGCCGTACGCACTCCCCGCTGCCCGCGTGCTGGGCCTGACCCTGGTGCTGCTGAGCGCGGCACCGACGGCCCTGGCCGCCGAGGGCTGGTCCGTCGTGCCGGCCGCGGGCGGGGCGGCCGACGGGCGGCCCTCCGTCTACGCGGAGGGCACGCCCGGCACGGTCCTCCAGGACTCCGTGTCCGTCCTCAACCCGGGCACACGCCCCCTCACCGTCCGGCTGCGCGGCGCCGACGCGGACAACACCGCGGACGGGGCCTTCACCGTTCGCGAACGGCCGACGGACACGGGCGCGTGGATCGCCTTCGCCGGACGCGCGGACGGCCGCCGGACCGCGGTGCGGGACCTGTCCGTACGGGTACCGCCGCGCACCCGCGCCGATGTGCCGTTCACCCTCGCCGTGCCGGCCGGCGCGGCGCCCGGCGACCATCCCGGCGCGATCGTCGTGAGCGGCGGCGGCCGCACCGCGGCGGTCCGGGTCCAACTGCGGGTGGCGGGGCCGGCGTTGTCGGCGCTGACAGTCGAGCACGTCAGGGTGCGCGGCGGCCGGATCTCCTACGAACTGGTGAACCGCGGCACCACGGTCCTCGCTCCGCGGCTCGCCGTGCGCGCCGACGGTGTCTTCGGCACCCTGCTCGACCGTGCCCCGCGCACCCTGCCCGTCGAGCTCCTGCCGGGCCGCCGCGTCACGCTCCGCGAGCCGTGGACCGGCCCTCCGGCGCTCGACGCGGTCGACGTGCGGCTGACGGTGACGGCGGCGGGCGGCGTGCGCTCCACGGCGACCGCGTCGGTCCGGTTCGTGCCGTGGGGCGCGGTGGCCGGGGCCGGGGGTGCCCTGGCGGCGGTGGGCGCCTTCTTCGCCGTACGGCGTCGGAGGCGGACCGGGGTGTGGGGGCCAGGGCGTCGCGGGCGCCGGACGGGTGACGGTGGGGCGAGCGAACAGCCCCGCACGGAGGTCGAGTTGACGGGAGCGGTGTCGTGAGCGTCCTGGGCGGCAAGCTACGGATGGCGGTGCTGGGGGCGGTGCCGGCCCTCGTCCTGGTCCTGTTGGCGGGGACGGCCTCGGTGTCCCCGGCGTCCGCCGCCGCGCGACCGAGCGTGAAGCTGTCCAAGTCCGAGGCCGGGAGCGGTGGTTCGATCACCGTGACCGGAAGCGGCTGGCGACCCGGGGCGCTGCTGATGATGATGATCTGCGGGCAGTCCGTTCCCTCGCGCGGGGTGATCGGCGGCACCAACTCCTGTGCCAACGCCGACGGCCGGGCCGTCACCACCGACGCCAAGGGCGGCTTCAGAAAGAAGCTGCCGGTCGCCGAGCCGCCCAAGCCGTGCCCCTGCGTGGTGCATGTCGCCACCGTCACGGGTGAGAAGGCCGAGGCGGACGCCCTCTTCATGGTGGCCGGGCACTCGGTCGAGCCGCTGCCGAAGGAGGAGAGCGGCGGCCGTCTCTCGGTGCTGACCGACACCCGGCTCGACGGGTCGAGCGGTCTGCTGACCTGGTTCGGCTCACCTCCCGCGCGCACCCTCGTCTTCACCGTCGGCAACGTCGGCACCGCCCCCGTGAAGAACCCCGTCTTCCATGTCGGCACCGCCCACGGGGTGTTCGCCCCGCAGTGGGAGGAGCAGGAGTGGCGCGGCTCCATCGCGCCCGGCCGCAAGGCGCGGATCCAGCTCCCGGTCGAGCTGGCGGCCGGGGCACACGGCGACTACACGGTCTCGCTGAAGTACGGCGGGAAGGTGCTCGCCGAGCAGCCGTGGGGCGTGGGCCGGCCCTGGGGCGTCACCCTCTTCTGGATCCTGCTCTGCGTGGTCGTCCCGGCCGCGGTGTTCCGGGTCGGCATGGCCGTGGTCGACCGGGTGCGCCCGCACCGGTCGACCGGGCGGGCCGGCCGGCACCGGGGTCTCCGGCTGGCCGACCTCACCCCGCGCCTGCCCAGGGCGGGCTCCACCCCGCAGACACCGGCGAGCGCCTCGGCCTCCCCGGCCCCGGCCCTGCCGTGGTTCACCCCGGACAACGATCCGGGGACCGCGACGAACGGTCAGCTCTCCGCACCGCAAGAGAACGGTCCGACGACGCAGACGAGAAAGGGACACACGTGAGCACGCAACGGAGAGTGGTACCGCCCGGCGGACGCAGAGCCGGCGCGGCCGGGGTCGCGCTGATGCTCGGCGGTGCGGGCATCCTGCTGGGCGTGGCCGCCGCCCCGGCCCAGGCCGCCGAGGTGTCGTACAAGACGGAGTGCGTTCCGCCCCCCATCTCCGGGCTGCCCCCGGTGCAGGGCACCACGAAGGTGGAGATCACCGCGCCCGCCGAGGCGAAGGTGGGCGACGAGGTCACCATCACCTGGAAGTTCGCCCAGGCGGCCTCGAAGAACCCCGACGTCCTCGACCTCGACAAGGACACGGTCAAGCCCACCGGCACCCTCAAGGCGGGCGGCGCTCAGACGGCGGACATCGCGATGGAGGGACCGCGCCAGAACCCCGCGATCCCGAAGAACAGCGACATGAAGCTGTCGGACATGACGGGCAGGCTGAAGCTGACGGCGGCGGGTGATGTCACGCTCACCCCGGACGCGTACGACATCAATGTCAGCAAGCCGATCTCCACCGACACCAAGTGCACGCCCAAGGAGACGGTGAAGTCCTCCGCGACCATCAAGGTGACGGGTGGCGGGGGCGGTTCGGGCGGCACGACGGGCGGCATCCCGACGACGACCCCGACCCTCCCGACCGGTCTGCCGACCCTGCCGACCGGCTCGGCCACCCCGTCGCCGAGCGGCAGCGGGACCGGCGGCGGTGACAGCGGCGGCTCCGACGGGGGCGGCGGCGGGCAGACCGACTTCACGGGCAAGGAGGTGTCCGTCCCCTACGCGTGCAAGACGCCCATCGGGGACAAGGACGCCACCTCTCCCGTGCAGATCAACGCCAAGAAGAACGGCGGGAGTTACGACCTCACCGTGCAGTTCAAGAAGTCCGTGATGGACAGCCCGGCCGACATCCCCGCCGACTCGGTCAAGCCGTCGATGGAGGTGGCCCTCGGGGGCGCCGACAAGGGCACCGTGCATGTCGAGGGCCCGACCAACTCCGCGGCGATCAAGTCCGGCGACCCGATCGAGGTCCCCGACCTCACGGGCACCTACAAGCCGGGCGCGACCGGTGAGTCGACCCTCTCCCCGGGCGTGCTGACGGTGAAGGCCCTGGGCACGACGACGACCTGTACCCCGACCAAGTCCGAGGTGTCCCTGACCCTGGACACCTCGGAACAGGCGAGCGGAGCGTCGGGCGGCGGGTCCACCTCGTCCGGCTCCGGTTCCGCCGGCGGCTCGGGCGGCCTCGCGGAGACGGGCTCCGAGAGCCACAGCGCGCTCAAGGCGCTCGGACTGGTGGCGGGCACGGTCATCCTGCTGGGCGGCGCGGTGTTCACCTTCATGCCGGGGCGGCGGACGCGCTGACGGGCGAGAACCCCGCTCGGCACGTCGTTCACGGGCGGTTCCCGCGGCTCCTCCCCGGGCCGGCCGCCCGCCGAGACGGCGAAGGGCCGCCGCACCGGACGGTGCGGCGGCCCTTCGCCGTGGGTACGGCCCGACGTCAGCGGACGTCGCCCATGAGCTGCTTGACCTTCTTGCGGTACATCCACACCGCGACACCGGCGATCACGGCGAGCGTGGCCTCCAGGGCGACGATGCCCGTCTTGTTGAGGTCGACCTCGGCGATGGAGAGCAGACCGGTCGTGGCGTCACCGGCGGTGACGGCCAGGAACCAGACACCCATCATCTGGGAGGCGTACTTCGCCGGAGCCATCTTGGTGGTGACGGAGAGGCCGACCGGGGAGAGCGTCAGCTCACCGACGGTCTGCACGAAGTAGATCGCCACCAGCCACATCGCGGCCGCCTTGTGACCGCCCTCGGCGATCGTCAGCGGGGCGAGGAAGAGGAAGAACGACGCACCGACCAGGATCAGGCCCGAGGCGAACTTCGTGGCCGTGCTCGGCTCCTTGCCCCGCTTGTTCAGCCACAGCCACGCCCAGGCGAAGACCGGGGCGAGCGCCATGATCATGACCGGGTTGACGGACTGGTACCAGGAGACCGGGAACTCCCAGCCGAAGATGGTGTTCTCGGCGGACGAGTCGGCGAAGATCGACATCGTCGAGCCGCCCTGGTCGTAGATCATCCAGAAGACGGCCGCGGCCACGAAGAACCAGATGTACGCGGACATCTTCGACTGGTCGGCACGGTCCAGGGACTTGTCCCGCTTGATGCGCCCGATGACCATGACCGGGATGACCAGGCCGGCGATCGTGATCGGGACCAGCAGCCAGTTCAGCGTGTAGTGGCCCGAGAAGCCGACGATCGCGTAGAAGACGACGGCGACGGCGGCCCACAGCGCGGACTTGCGCAGCGTCGTGGCCTTCTCCTCGGCCGACAGAGGCGTGGGGACCTCGTGCGAGCGGGCGCTGAGGTGACGGCCGCCGAGCAGGTACTGGGCGAGACCCAGCGCCATGCCGAGCGCGGCGAGGGCGAAGCCCAGGTGCCAGTTCACGTTCTCACCGACGGTGCCGATGATCAGCGGAGCGGCGAAGGCACCGAGGTTGATGCCGATGTAGAAGAGCGTGAAGCCACCGTCGCGGCGCGGGTCGTCCGGGCCGTCGTAGAGGTGGCCCACCATCGTGGAGATGTTGGCCTTCAGCAGACCGGAACCTATGGCGACGAGACCGAGGCCGCCGTAGAACGTGCCGGAGGAGGGCAGAGCCAGCGTGAGGTGGCCCAGCATGATGATCAGACCTGCGACGGCGACCGTCTTGCGGGGGCCGAGGACGCGGTCGGCGAACCAGCCGCCCGGCAGGGCGAGCAGGTACACCAGGGAGAGGTACACCGAGTAGATCGCGGTCGCGCTGGCCGCGCTGAGGTGCAGACCGCCAGGTGCCACCAAGTACAGCGGGAGCAGTGCCTTCATGCCGTAGTAGGAGAAACGCTCCCACATCTCGGTCATGAAGAGAGTGGCCAGTCCGCGGGGGTGGCCGAAGAAGGTCTTCTCGGAACCGGGGGTGCCCGGAGTCACCGAGTCCTTCGTCAGGCTGGACGCCATGGTCGTTCCTTGCTGGTCGGGACGCGCTGTGGGGGTCCTCCCGCTCGACCGGAGCCGAGAGCCTGGAGGAGTCGCGCGCCCATGGGGGGCGGCCGGCACCGGCGGGGTTCGGCGTCCGTCCCCACGCCCACGGGGAGTCCGCTCCGGATTGCGAAGCGGTGGACGGCGACCACCGGGATCCACGCCCGTCACGCTTCAGCGCGCTCGGGCCCGGCCACAGGTCATTCCTTTCAAGGCTGGCGAATACCAGCCCGCACACAAAAGAGACCTTCAGCATCAAGCCGGCGCCAAAGGTCCTCATGCGGTGCTACAGGCGTCTGGTCACCATACGACATCGCAATGCGGCATATGGAAGGACTTGAGAGATGGATCACAGGCGATCATGGAACCGCGGGCGATCATTCGAAGGTCCGCCACACGATTGCATCCCACACCCACAGGTAAGAAACACTCCGATGGCGGGTGTGAATCACGGAGGCCGATCACTGCCCGGGCGCCGCGCGCGGCGGACTACCATCACCCCATGACCCGTGTACTGCTCGCCGAGGACGACGCGTCCATCTCGGAGCCGCTGGCCCGTGCCCTGCGCCGGGAGGGTTACGAGGTCGAAGTGCGCGAGGACGGACCCACCGCGCTCGACGCCGGCATGCAGGGCGGTGTCGACCTGGTCGTCCTGGACCTCGGGCTGCCCGGCATGGACGGCCTGGAGGTCGCCCGCCGGCTCCGCGCCGAGGGGCACACCGTGCCCATCCTCATCCTGACCGCGCGCGCCGACGAGGTGGACACCGTCGTCGGTCTCGACGCGGGCGCCGACGACTACGTGACCAAGCCGTTCCGGCTCGCCGAACTCCTCGCCCGGGTACGGGCCCTGCTCCGGCGCGGCTCGGCCGAGCCCCAGCAGCCGCCCGCCACCCACGGCGTGCGCATCGACGTCGAGTCGCACCGCGCCTGGATGGGCGACGAGGAACTCCAGCTCACGGCCAAGGAGTTCGACCTCCTGCGGGTGCTGGTCCGTGACGCCGGCCGCGTGGTCACCCGCGACCAGCTCATGCGCGAGGTCTGGGACACCACCTGGTGGTCGTCCACCAAGACCCTCGACATGCACATCTCCTGGCTGCGCAAGAAGCTCGGCGACGACGCGGCGAACCCCCGCTACATCGCGACGGTACGAGGCGTCGGCTTCCGCTTCGAGAAGAGCTGAGGCTCCACCCGACCGGGCACCGGCCGGAAGCGCCGGCTCCCGGCGCGAGGCCGACCGGAACCCCGGCCCCCGCATCCCCCGCGAGGACACGGCCCCGCGGCGTCGGCCGGGCCGGGTCCGGAACCCCGCGCAGGGGACCCGGCGGGGCGGTGACGGCCCTCCCGGCCCGGACAGCGTGTCGCGTGTACGGGGTTCACGCCGCCAGAGCCCGGCTCCTCCTCCGGCACCCGTGCACCGGACGGGGCGGGGCGGCGGCGGGAAACCGCGCCCCGGCCCGGCGCCCCGCCGGGGCGACCCGGCGAACGTGCACACTGGTCCCCGTACAGCCACCTGCCCGGAGGGCCCCGTGCGTCGCCGTCTGATCCAGTCCACCCTCGCCGTCGTGCTCGTCGTGATCGCCGTCTTCGGCGTCTCCCTCGTCATCGTCGAGACCCGCACGATCAGCAACAGCGCCCAGGAGCGCGTGGACTCCGAGGCGCTGCGCCTGGCCAGCATCGTGGACAGCCGCATCCTCGGCGACGAGAACATCTCCAGCGCCACGTTCAAGAACCAGGTCACCGACCAGCGCTACGCCGTCATCAGGATTCCGGGCCGCGATCCCATCGAGATCGGCAAGGAGCCCACCGGCGACGTCATCCACTACACCGCCAAGGGCGAGGAGGGCGAGACGGTCACCGTCCAGGAGCCCCGCTCCTCGGTGACCAAGGAAGTCGGCCGCACGCTCCTGATCATCGGCGCGGTCGCCCTGCTCGCGATCATCGCCGCCGTCCTGCTGGCCGTCCGCCAGGCCAACCGGCTCGCCTCCCCGCTCACCGACCTCGCCGAGACGGCGGAACGGCTGGGCTCGGGCGACCCCCGCCCGCGCCACAAGCGGTACGGCGTCCCCGAGCTGGACCGGGTCGCCGACGTCCTGGACGGCAGCGCGGAACGCATCGCGCGGATGCTCACCGCCGAGCGCCGGCTCGCCGCCGACGCCTCCCACCAGCTGCGGACGCCCCTCACAGCGCTCTCCATGCGTCTGGAGGAGATCACCCTCACCGACGACCCCGACACGGTGAAGGAGGAGGCGACGATCGCGCTGACGCAGGTGGAGCGCCTCACCGACGTGGTCGAGCGCCTGCTCACCAACGCCCGCGACCCGCGCACCGGCTCCGCCGTCTCCTTCGACCTCGACGAGGTCATCAAGCAGCAGCTGGAGGAATGGCGCCCGGCCTACCGCAGCGTGGGCCGCGCGATCGTCAGCTCAGGCAAGCGCCATCTGCAGGCGGTGGGCACCCCGGGCGCGGTCGCCCAGGTCCTCGCGGCACTGATCGAGAACTCCCTCATGCACGGCGGCGGCACGGTCGCCCTGCGTACCCGCGTCACCGGCAACCAGGCCGTCGTCGAGGTCACCGACGAGGGCCCCGGTGTCCCCACCGACCTCGGCGCCCGCATCTTCGAGCGCACCATCAGCGGCCGCAACTCCACCGGCATCGGTCTCGCCGTCGCCCGCGACCTCGCGGAGGCCGACGGCGGCCGCCTGGAGATGCTCCAGGCCCAGCCCCCGGTCTTCGGTCTGTTCCTGTCCCGCACCCCGCTGAAGCGGCCGACGCGGACCCCGGAGGACGGCGAGGAGCGGACGGTCAGGTAGGAGCGGGCGGAGAACCACCCCTCACCGGGCCGGTCCACCTGTCCCCGTGTCCGCCCGGGTCAGTTCACCCGTGCCCCGGCCCGCCGCGGCTCGGGCTCCTCGTCCAGGAACGATTCCGCACTGGCCACCGCTTCCCGGGCCGGAAGCGTCCGGAACACCCAGGTGCGGTAGGACCAGAAGCGGAAGAGGGTCGCGACGCCGATGCCGAGGAACTTGAAGACGTTGCTCTGCAGCGGGCTGTCCCAGCCGAAGCCGTACGTCGCCGCGTAGAGCACGCCGTTCTCGATGACCAGTCCCACCGCGCTGAACAGCAGGAAGAGCGTCAGCTCCTTGGTGCGGCCACCCTTGTCGCGGTCCCGGTAGGTGAAGTAGCGGAACCCGATGTAATTGAAGACGATGGCGACGACGGTGGCGATGACACTGGCCCGCACGACCTGCAGGTCCGTGACATGGCGTACGAGGTTGAACACGAGCAGGTTGACCAGCAGGCCCGCGCCACCCACCGCACCGAACTTGGCGACCTCACGGAAGAGCAGGTCGAAGCGGCGGCGAAACGCGCTGCGAGGCCTCGATCGAGGCCCCGAGGTAGCACTGCCCATGGTGTCGCCAGCCCCCGTCGGTGGGTCATGTCGTCAACTGCGTGGATGGATACGTCAACCACCCAATGCTAACCAGCGGCCCCGCGCGGCGCCCGTGCATGGGTTCACAGGTAAGAAAAGACGAGGTCACCGGCACGGAAAATCGGGCGTACCGGTGCGGAAACCAGCCACCGCGGCGTGGCCGATACTCTTGGAGCGTGACGTTCCCGGTAGTCGGCATGGTCGGCGGGGGTCAGCTCGCTCGTATGACACACGAGGCGGGCATCCCGCTCGGCATCAAGTTCAAGCTCCTCAGTGACACTCCCCAGGATTCCGCGGCGCAGGTCGTCGGTGATGTCGTCGTCGGCGACTATCGCGACCTCGACACGCTGCGTGACTTCGCGCGGGGCTGCGACGTGATCACCTTCGATCACGAGCACGTCCCGACCGAGCACCTGCGGGCCCTGGAGGCGGACGGCATCCCCGTCCGCCCCGGCCCGGACGCGCTCGTGCACGCCCAGGACAAGGGCGTCATGCGCGCGAAGCTCGACGCGATCGGCGTGCCCTGCCCGCGGCACCGCATCGTGACCGACGTCGAGGACGTCGCCGCGTTCGCGGCGGAGGGCCTCGCCGAAGGGGCCGGGGGTGACGGTTTCCCGGTCATCCTGAAGACCGTCCGCGGCGGCTACGACGGCAAGGGCGTGTGGTTCGTGCGCTCCCTGGAGGAGGCCGCCGACCCGTTCCGCGCGGGCGTGCCCGTCCTCGCCGAGGAGAAGGTCGACTTCGTACGGGAGCTCGCGGCGAACGTCGTCCGCTCCCCGCACGGCCAGGCGGTCGCGTACCCCGTCGTCGAGTCCCAGCAGGTCGACGGCGTCTGCGACACGGTGATCGCCCCGGCGCCCGGCATCGACGAGGAGCTGGCCCTCAAGGCCGAGGAGCTGGCCCTGCGCATCGCCAAGGAGCTCGGCGTCGTCGGGCACCTGGCCGTCGAGCTCTTCGAAACCCACGACGGACGCATCCTCGTCAACGAACTGGCCATGCGCCCGCACAACTCGGGCCACTGGACCCAGGACGGCGCGATCACCTCGCAGTTCGCCAACCACGTCCGCGCGGTCCTCGACCTCCCGCTCGGCGACCCGCGCCCGCGGGCCAGGTGGACCGTCATGGCGAACGTCCTCGGCGGCGACTACCCCGACATGTACTCCGCGTACCTGCACTGCATGGCCCGCGACCCGCAGCTCAAGATCCACATGTACGGCAAGGACGTGAAGCCCGGCCGTAAGGTCGGCCACGTCAACACCTACGGCGACGACCTGGACGACGTGCTGGAGCGCGCCCGTCACGCTGCCGGCTACCTGAGAGGGACCATCACCGAATGAGCCCGGTTGTAGGCATCGTCATGGGTTCGGACTCCGACTGGCCGGTCATGGAGGCCGCCGCGCAGGCGCTCGACGAGTTCGAGATCCCCTACGAGGTGGATGTCGTCTCCGCGCACCGCATGCCGCACGAGATGATCGCGTACGGCGAGCAGGCCGCGGAGCGCGGGCTCAAGGCGATCATCGCGGGCGCCGGCGGCGCGGCCCATCTGCCGGGGATGCTGGCGTCCGTCACCCCGCTGCCCGTCATCGGGGTGCCCGTCCCGCTCAAGTACCTCGACGGTATGGACTCGCTGCTCTCCATCGTGCAGATGCCGGCCGGTGTGCCCGTCGCGACCGTCTCCGTGGGCGGCGCCCGCAACGCCGGTCTGCTGGCCGCCCGGATGCTGGCCGCCCACGACGAGGAACTCCTCGGCCGGATGCGGGAGTTCCAGCAGGAGCTGAACGACCAGGCCACCGAGAAGGGCAAGCGGCTGCGCGCCAAGGTCGAGGGCGCCGGCGGCGGTTTCGGCTTCGGGAAGTGACGCGGATGTCCTCGCCCTCCCTGTCCTCGCTCGACATGGCCCGTGCCCTGCTCGACGAGTTCCCCGTCGTCGACGGACACAACGACCTCCCCTGGGCGCTGCGCGAGCAGGTCCGCTACGACCTCGACGCCCGGGACATCTCCGCCGACCAGAGCGCCCACCTGCACACGGACCTGGCTCGGCTGCGCGCAGGCGGCGTCGGCGCCCAGTACTGGTCGGTGTACGTCCGCTCGGACCTGCCCGGCGCGGTCACCGCGACGCTCGAACAGATCGACTGCGTACGGCAGCTGATCGACCGTCACCCGGCCGACCTGCGTGCCGCGTTGACCGCCGCAGACATGGAGGCGGCGCGCGGCGAGGGCCGTATCGCCTCCCTCATGGGCGCGGAGGGCGGTCACTCGATCGACAACTCCCTCGCCGTCCTGCGCGGGCTGTACGCCCTCGGCGTCCGCTACATGACCCTCACCCACAACGACAACATCGCCTGGGCGGACTCGGCGACGGACGTTCCCGTGGTGGGCGGCCTGTCGGCCTTCGGACGTGAGGTCGTACGGGAGATGAACCGCGAGGGCATGCTCGTGGACCTCTCGCACGTGGCCGCCACGACCATGCGCGACGCGCTCGACACCTCCGTCGCGCCGGTGATCTTCTCCCACTCCTCGGCGCGCGCGGTGTGCGACCACCCGCGCAACATCCCGGACGACGTGCTGGAGCGGCTGCCCGCCAACGGCGGCGTGGCCATGGTGACGTTCGTACCGAAGTTCGTCCTCCAGGCGGCGGTCGACTGGACGGCCGCGGCGGACGAGAACATGCGCGCGAACGGCTTCCACCATCTCGACACCACCGCCGAGGGCATGAAGGTCCACCGCGTCTTCGAGGAGGACAACCCGCGCCCCATCGCCACGGTGTCGACGGTCGCCGACCACCTCGACCACATGCGTGAGGTCGCGGGCATCGACCACCTCGGCATCGGCGGCGACTACGACGGAACGGCGTTCACGCCGGACGGCCTGGACGACGTCTCCGGCTACCCGAACCTGATCGCCGAGCTCCTCGACCGCGGCTGGTCGCGCACGGACGTGGCCAAGCTGACCTGGCAGAACGCCGTGCGCGTGCTGGGCGCGGCGGAGGACGTGGCCCGCGACCTGCAGTCCAGGCGGGGCCCGTCGAACGCGACGCTGGAACAGCTGGACGGCTGACGGCCGACCGCTGACGGGGCTCCAGGGCCCCAGGGCTTCCGAAGGCGCCCGGGCCGAACGCCCGGGCGCCTTCGGCATGCGCCCGACGGCTGTGCCGGGTAGCTTCGGGCCGGCGCCCGCTCCGACCGCACGGGTGCGCCGGTCCGCGCCGGCACCGACGCGCGGGACGCGCCCATGGACGTACCCCCGAACGCGCCGTCCACCAGGAAGCCCCCCGGGCCCCGTGTCACGGTGGCGGTACCGCGATCACCGCCGTCCACCTCACGGAGCCTGTCATGGCAGACCTGCAGGACGAACTGCACACCGCCGTCGAGGTGGGAGAGCTCGACCCGCCCGCTGCCTGGCCCGAGTCCGAGCCGCTGCCCTCCGACGCCCGCCTCGGTGGCGGCACCCGTCTCCTCGCCGGTGCCGGCCCCGGTGTCCCGGACCGCGGCCCGGTGGCCGATCCGGGAGCCGACCCGTTGGCGCGGGCCCGCGCGTTCCTGGCGGAGAACCCCATCGCCGACGGGTACAGCGGGCTGGCGTGGGCGCTGCGTCATCTGCCCTGGTTCGATCTCGAGCTGGGCGAGAGCGCCGTGGACACCGACGTACCGCGCCTGCGCGAAGGGCACGTGGGCGCCCTGTTCTGGTCGCTGCACCTGCCGGAGGGCCTCGCCGGGGACCGGGCCGTGGGCGCCACCCTGGAGCAGCTGGACCTGGTGAAGACGGTGGTCGACGCGCACCCCGAGGGCCTGCGCATGACGCGCGGTGCCGGCGAGATCGCCGACGCCCGCAACTGCGGCCGCGTCGCGGTCGTCCTCGGCCCCGCCGGAGCGGCCGCGCTCGGCGACTCGCTCGGCATCCTGCGCGCCCTGCACACGCTCGGCCTGCGCGTCCTCACGCTCGCCGGCGCCTCCTGGGCGAGCGAGGCGGGCCTGACCCGGTTCGGCCAGGAGGTGCTTCGCGAGATGAACAGGCTCGGTGTGCTCGCCGACCTCTCGGGCACCTCGGACGCCACGATCGGCCGTGCCCTCGCCGCTTCCAAGGCCCCGGTCCTGTTCACCCGCTCGGCCGCCCGCGCGCTGCGCCCTCACCCGTCGAACCTCCCCGACGAGATCCTGGCCGAACTGGGCGCCGCCAAGGGCCTGTGTCTGGTTCCGCTCACCGCCGAGCAGACCGGCCCGTCCGTACGGGACGTCGCCGACCACCTCGACCATGTCCGCAGGCTCGCGGGAGCGGAGTGCGTCGGGCTCTCGGGCACGTACGACTCGGGGGCCGCGCACCCGCAGGACCTCGCCGACGCGTCCTGCTATCCGCATCTGATCGCTGAGCTCATCACCCGCGGCTGGTCCGCGTCCGACCTCGCCCTGCTCACCTGGGGCAATGTCCAACGCGTCCTGCGCGGCGCGGACTTCACGGCCCGCGCCGCCCAGCAGCGCCGCGAGCCGTCCTCCGCGAAGATCGCCGACCTGGACGGCTGACCGTCGCCGGCCCGGACGGCTCACAGCGGCCCGCCCCGCTCACCCCGGGGGAGCGGGGTGAGCGGGGCGGCAGGCTAGAACGTGTCCTGGGCCGGGTCGATCTGGCAGAGGCAGAACGGATGCCCCGCCGGATCGGCGTACACCCGGAAGTTCTTCTTGCCGTCCTCGTCGTCCAGGTCCAGCGGGCGGGCGCCCAGCGCGAGCACCCGCTCCTGCGCGGCGTCGACGGCCTCCCAGGTGGACCCGGCGTCGAAGTCGAGGTGGAACTGCTGCGAGTCCCGGTCGGCGCTCGGCCACTTCGGCGGAACGTGTCCGGGCGCCCGCTGGAAGGCCAGCCGCGGCCCGTCCGGGACCCGGAGGACGACCCAGTCGTCGTCCTCCGCTTGTGGCTCGCCGCCCGCGACGCGCGCGTAGAACGCGGCGAGTGCCCGGGGATCGGGGCAGTCGAGGACGACGGAACGCAGACGGGCGACGGGCTGCTCCATGACGTACTCCTTGCTCGGGTGTGCTCAGCAGGCGCAGAGGCAGAACGGGTGCCCCGCCGGGTCGGCGTACACACGGAACGAACGCGACCTGTCCTCGGTGTCCAGCGGCTGTGCGCCGAGCGCCAGCACCCCCTTCTCGGCCACGTCCAGGTCCTCGACGGTCAGGTCCAGATGGAACTGCTGCGGGGCGTCGGGCGCGGGCCACCGCGGCGGCACGTGTCCGGGGGCGGCCTGGAACGCCAGCGTCCGGCCGCCGGGCAGCTCCAGGTCGGTCCAGTCGCCGTCGCCCGTGACCGAGCCGCCGAGCACCTCGGCGTAGAACGCGGCCAGCGCGCGCGGGTCGGGACAGTCCAGGACGACGGCACCCAGCTTGGCGAGAGCCATGACTTCCTCCGTGGGATTCCAGCAACACCGATGAGTTACCCGTAACCAGGTTCAAGAGGTAACGGTTACTGCATGCTCCCGCATAAGAGGTAACGTGGCAAGCATGAATGACCGAGCGCCCGCACCCGGCGGCCTGGCCCTGGTCCAGGCCCTGGTGAACACCCTGGACCTCGAGTTGGGCGCCGACTCCCTGGACACGGCCGAGGGGCTGGCGCGCTTCGGCCTGGCGGCGGGCGAGGCGGAGGGGGCGCGCGAGCTGCGCGAGTCGCTGCGGGCGGTGTGCCTGGCGCACGCGGGGCATCCGGCGCACCGGGAGGTGACCCCGCTCGGGGAGCTCCTCGCCCGGGCGCCCCTGTGCGTGACGGTCGACGAGGAGGGCGGCGGCGCGCGTCTGGTCCCCGCCACCGCGGGGACCTCCCCGGCCCCCCTGGCCTCCCGGATCGCCGCCGCCATCGCCGAATCGCTGGTCGAGGGCGGCTGGCCGCGTCTGAAGGCCTGCGAGGCCCCGACCTGCCACTGGGCCTACTACGACCGCTCGCCCGCGGGGCGCGGCCGCTGGTGCTCGATGTCGGTGTGCGGGGCGCGCGCCAAGATGCGCCGCTACCGCGCCAAGTAGCCCCCGGTCACGGGAAGCCGGACGGGGAGCGGCGCGGGGAGCCGGACGGAGTCCGGCGGTCGCCGGTCGGCGCACAGCGAAGTGGTGCAGAATGCAACCGACGCCGGTCCGGCCGACTGAGCCTCGGCCGGACCGGCGTCGCCCGCGACAGCCCGCTCAGGCGGTGGGACGGCCCATCGCCCGGTACGTCCAGCCCGCCCGGCGCCACACCTCCGGGTCCAGCGCGTTCCGCCCGTCCAGGAGCACCCTGGACGTGACCGCCTCGCCCAGCACCGCCGGGTCCAGCTCGCGGAACTCCCGCCACTCCGTCAGGTGCAGGACGACATCCGCGCCCCGTACGGCCGCCACCGCGGAGTCGGCGTACCCGAGCGTCGGGAAGAGCCGCTTGGCGTTCGCCATGCCCTTCGGGTCGTAGACGGTGACCTGGCCGCCCTGGAGGTGGATCTGCCCGGCGACGTTCAGGGCCGGGGAGTCGCGCACGTCGTCCGAGTCCGGCTTGAAGGTCGCGCCGAGCACGGCGACCCGCTTGCCGAGGAACGAGCCGCCGCCGAGCGCCTCGCGGGCCATCTCCACCATCTGGCCGCGGCGCCGCATGTTGATGGCGTCGACCTCGCGCAGGAAGGTCAGCGCCTGGTCGGCGCCCAGCTCACCGGCGCGCGCCATGAAGGCGCGGATGTCCTTGGGCAGACAGCCGCCGCCGAAGCCGATCCCGGCCCGCAGGAACTTCTTCCCGATCCGCTCGTCGTGCCCTATGGCCTCGGCCAGCTTGGCCACGTCACCGTCGGCGGCCTCGCAGACCTCGGCCATCGCGTTGATGAAGGAGATCTTCGTGGCGAGGAAGGAGTTCGCGGACGTCTTCACCAGCTCGGCGGTCGGGAAGTCGGTCACGACGAAGGGCGAGCCGTCGGCGACCGGCGTCACGTAGACCTCGCGCAGCAGCTTCTCGGCACGCTCGCTGCGCACGCCCACCACGATCCGGTCGGGGTGCAGCGTGTCGTTCACGGCGAAGCCCTCGCGCAGGAACTCGGGGTTCCAGGCCAGCTCGGCGTCCTCGCCGGCGGGCGCGAGCTCGACGAGCCGCGCCGCCAGCCGATCCGCCGAGCCGACGGGCACGGTGGACTTGCCGACGACGAGGGCGGGGCCGCGCAGGTGCGGCGCCAGCGACTCGAAGGCCGCGTCGACGTACGACATGTCACAGGCGTACTCGCCGTGCTTCTGAGGCGTGTTCACGCAGACGAAGTGGACGTCTCCGAAGGCCCCGACCTCGGCCCAGTCCATGGTGAAGCGGAGCCGGCCCGTGGAGCCCTCGATCCCGGCCACGTGCTTGCGCAGCAGTTCCTCGAGACCGGGCTCGAACATCGGGACCTCGCCCCGCTGGAGCATCTCGATCTTCTCCGGCACCACATCGAGCCCGAGCACCTCGAAGCCGAGCTCGGCCATGGCCGCGGCGTGGGTGGCGCCGAGGTAGCCGGTGCCGATCACGGTGATCTTGAGGGCCATGGGTGCTCCTGAGGTGTGCGGCGTAGGTGCGCGCCCGAGCATAGTCGGGGCGTGGGGGAGCGCTTTCACGGGCACTTTTCCCCCTGTCGCCAAGCTCACGTATCCCTCCCGCGAGCGGGCCCTTAAAATTTGTGTTACTTAACGGTAGTTAGCGTCGCCAGCACAGCATCCCTTGGAGCGTGAGAGACCTTGGCCGGATCGGCTGATTTCGACCTGTACCGCCCGTCCGAGGAGCACGACATGCTCCGGGACGCGATCCGCTCGCTGGCCGAGGCGAAAATCGCGCCGTACGCCGCGGCGGTGGACGAGGAGGCCCGCTTCCCGCAGGAGGCGCTGGACGCCCTGGTCGCGGGCGACCTGCACGCCGTGCACGTCCCCGAGGAGTACGGCGGCGCGGGCGCCGACGCCCTCGCGACGGTGATCGTGATCGAGGAGGTGGCCCGCGTCTGCGTGTCCTCCTCCCTGATCCCCGCGGTGAACAAGCTGGGCTCGCTGCCGGTGATCCTCTCCGGCTCCGAGGAGCTGAAGAAGAAGTACCTGGGCCCGCTCGCCAAGGGCGACGGAATGTTCTCGTACTGCCTCTCCGAGCCGGACGCCGGTTCGGACGCGGCCGGCATGAAGACGAAGGCCGTGCGCGACGGCGACTTCTGGGTCCTGAACGGCGTCAAGCGCTGGATCACCAACGCGGGCGTCTCCGAGTACTACACGGTCATGGCGGTGACCGACCCGACGAAGCGCTCCAAGGGCATCAGCGCGTTCGTCGTCGAGAAGTCCGACGAGGGCGTCTCCTTCGGCGCTCCGGAGCGCAAGCTCGGCATCAAGGGCAGCCCGACCCGCGAGGTCTACCTCGACAACGTGCGCATTCCCGCCGACCGCATGATCGGCGAGGAGGGCACCGGCTTCGCGACCGCCATGAAGACCCTGGACCACACCCGCATCACCATCGCGGCCCAGGCCCTCGGCGTCGCCCAGGGCGCCCTCGACTACGCCAAGGGCTACGTCAAGGAGCGCAAGCAGTTCGGCAAGCCGATCGCCGACTTCCAGGGCGTCCAGTTCATGCTCGCGGACATGGCCATGAAGATCGAGGCCGCCCGCCAGCTGACGTACGCGGCCGCCGCCAAGTCGGAGCGCGGCGACAAGGACCTCACCTTCCAGGGTGCCGCCGCCAAGTGCTTCGCCTCGGACGTCGCCATGGAGGTCACCACGGACGCCGTCCAGCTCCTCGGCGGCTACGGCTACACCCGTGACTACCCGGTCGAGCGCATGATGCGCGACGCCAAGATCACGCAGATCTACGAAGGCACGAACCAGGTCCAGCGCATCGTGATGGCGCGCAACCTGCCGTAGTACGCCGCCGGGCGGCAACAGAAGGTGAGAGGCACGCGGTGCGCCTCTCACCTTTTCGTTTTCCGTCCTGCCGTCCGGGAGGGGAGCGGCGGGTGCCGGGAGTTCATGCGCGGAGTGTGTCCGCTGGAGTACCCTCTGTGCCCTCGGTCACGCGTCTGGTGCGTGTGAACCGGCGGGGGCACGGGGGCACGTGACACGGGTGGGGATCCATGGCTGCCGTCGACGCACCCCCGCGTCCGTCGTGCTGTGGGGGTGGGCATGCCGTCAGGCGCCCTGATGGACCGTCATGTGATCGCGCAGAGCATCGAGGATCTCGCGGAGCGGCCGGCGCTCGGAAACCGGAAGGAAGAGCTGGCGGCGCTCGCGGCGGCGCTCCGGGACCAGGACGTCACCGCGCTGGACCCCTGGTCCGAACTCGATCTCCTCGCCGCCTACGCCCGTCCCGAGAGCCTCGGGGCGACCGGTGACCGGGACGGGGAGCACCAGGTCTGGTCCTACGCCGAAGCGGTGCTGGGCGCGCTGGTCTTCGTCCCCCTGATGCTCACCTGGTACGGGCTGACCCGGGCGTCGAGCGCGTACGGGGCACTGACCGGCGCCGATCCGAAAGCCGCCTCCCGGCCCTTCCTGCAGCTGTGGCAGTCCGGGTTCGAGGGGCACCTCACCGGCGCGTTCACCTTCGGCCATGTCGCGATGAGCGCCACCGTCGCCATCGTGGTGCTCTTCACCCTGGTCCTCGTGCACGGTGTGCGGCGGTCCGCCGTCGCCCGCCGCGAGGAGGACGCCGAGCGCGGCTCCGGGCAGCTGATGGCGGCGCTCGTGCCGGTCCTGACCCGTGCCCAACTCGTCCTGAACCAGCAGCGGTCGGGTTCCCCGCAGCGCTTCGCGGCCGAGCTCACCGGAGCCGCCGCGACCCTCAAGGGACTGGGCGACAAGGCTGTCCGGGTCCACGAGGACCTGGCGGCGGCCGCCTCGGCCGTCGGCGAGGCGGTGGAGTCGGCCGAGCGTAGGCTGGCCGGGGTCGACACCTCCGTCAAGCCCCTGGAGGCCGCGGTGGGGCGTGTCGAGGCCGCCGTCAGCGACGGCGGAGCTCGGGTCGGCAAGGCCCTCGAGGACGTCCGCGACGCGAGCGGTGAGGTACGGCTCGCGGTGGCGGGCGCCGGGGACCGTGTCGAGGACTCCGTCACCGTGCTGGCCGCCTCCCAGCGTGCCTACGTCACCGGCATCGAGGTGGCCTCGGACATCTCCGCCCAACTTCTGGGCCGATACGGCGAGGTGGCGGAGGGGACGGCCCGCGCGGTCGAGGAGTCCCAGCACGCGGTGCGCGAACTGAGCGCCCAGAGCGATGCGTTGCGCGCTACGGCCGATGAATTCGCCCGGCTCGTCGACGAGTTGCGGGCGGACCGTCGGATGCATGCCGACCCGGCGGACCAGCCGGCCTGGGCCGGCCGCGCCCATGGGGCGGAGAGCGGTGCCGACCGCGGCGGCCGCCCCGCCGACACCGACCGCGGCGGCCATCCCGACGACACCGACCGCCCCGCCGACGGGACCGACGGTCCTGCCGCCCCCCGCCCGCGCGACCCCCGCCGGGAGCCGCCGCACCTGCCTCCCGCGTCCCTGACCGAGGCCCGATGAAGCGGGGTGGAAGGTTCCAGCCGCTGCACCTGGCGGGCTGGCTGTTCGCGGACATGCTGCTCGTCCTCGCCCTGGTGGCCATGGGGGACCGGGGTGATCCCCAGGCGGCGGAGCGGCGCCCCGGCCCTTCGTCCTCAGCGTCGGCCGCCGCGAAGAAGAAGCCGCGGCACACCGGCCCGCGCGCGGTGGTCCGCACACCGGTCAGGGTGGCCGTCGACGCGCCCGCCGGGGACGAGGCGGGCATCGTGCGCGCGCTGCGCGGGGCGACCGCGCGCTACCGGGGCCGGCAGGCCGCCTTCGTGCTGACCTTCGGACGCCACACCGACCCGGGCGCCGGGGGCCGCTACGCGCACGACGTCAACGCCCTGCTGGAGAAGGCCCGTCCGGACATGTTCCGCGCCGCCACCACCCGCGACTTCTGGAAGGGCGGCGCCTCCTCGGGGCACGCCGACATCGAGATCTACTTCTACACGTACTGACCCGGAGGTACGAGAAACCTTGCAGATCCTGCCTTTCTACCTGCTCTGCGACGAGTCCGGGTCGATGATCGGCGAGCCGATCGACGCCATCAACGGCGCGCTCCCGGACCTGCACCACGAGATCAGCACCAACCCGACGGTCGCCGACAAGACGCGCTTCTGCCTCATCGGCTTCTCCGACACCGCCACCGTGCTGCAACCGCTCGTCGACCTCAGCGACCTCGACTCGGTCCCCGCGCTCGCCGCGGGCGGGCTCACCTCGTACGGCGACGCGTTCCACATCCTGCTGCGCTGCGTCGAGGACGATGTGGCGGGGCTGAAGGCGGAGGGCCACGAGGTCTACCGCCCCGTGGTCTTCTTCCTGTCCGACGGCATTCCCACCGACCCGGACTGGGACCAGGCGTACAAGGAGCTCACCCAGTCACGGTTCTGCCCGAAGATCATCGCCTTCGGCATCGGCGAGGCGCAGGAGTCGACGATCGCGCGGGTCGCCAACTTCCGGGCGTTCATGCAGAAGGACTCCTCGGTGTCACCGGCCCAGGCGCTGCGCGAGTTCGCCTCCAGCCTCACGCGGTCGATCGTCCGGTCCGCCGGGAGCATCGGGGCGGACGGCGGCAACGGGTTCACGCTGGCCGTGGACGACACCGTGCCCGGCTTCTCCATCGTCTCTCTCGACAAGCTGTGAGGTCGCACCGATGGGGAACGACATGAACGCCGCCGGACCGTCCCGGACCAGCCCGCGGGAGCCCGCCACGCGGGAGTCGGACGGGGGCCGGGCACGTGCGGGCAGGCCGGACGGGGGCCGGCCCGATGCGGCCAGCGGAGATCCGGATGCCCGGCAGCCGGATCTCCGCTGGCCGGACGCGCGGGAGCCCGACCCGCTGGACGCGACCTGGCAGAGCGTCGACCAGTTCTTCACCGACCAGCCGGAGCCCGACGCGGCCGTCACCGCGCCCGAGCCGTCCGCGGCACCGCCCACCGGGCCGACCCGGCAGTCAGCACCGGACGCGTCGACCCGGCCGTCACCACCGGACGCGTCGTCCGGGCCGGCCCGGCAGGCACCACCTCACCCGTCCTACGGGCCGGCCCGGCAGGCACCACCCGACCCGTCCTACGGGCCGGCCCGGCAGTCGCCACCACCGGAGGCGTCGTACGACACGACGCCGCCGGGGCCGCTGCCCGGCCTCGCCCAGCAGCCGCCGCGGCCCCGGTTCGAGAAGTCGCCGCCGCCCTCGTCGTACGAACCGACGCCGGCGTCCCCCCTGCCCGGCTTCGCCCGGCAGGCGCCGCCGCCCCCGCACGCCTGCGGGTCGCCCGGGCCCGGGTCCGGACCGGCAACCGGACCCGCTCCCGAGCAGCCCGCCGCGCGCGGCACGGCCGTCCCGACGCTCGGCGCGCCGTTCCACTCCGGCCCCAAGCCCCCGCTGTACGCGCCCGAGCCCCTGGAACTCCCCTCGGTCCGGCAGGACCCGACCGCCGCGCTGACGCCCGACATGGTGGTGGACGGCGCCGGGTACGGCGCCCTGACGGTGCGGGCGGCGTCCGTGCGCGGCGACTCGCACCGCTATCAGGGCGAGCCGCGCCAGGACTCCCTGGCCGTGGTGCGCCTCGGGGCGCCCGGCGCCGACGGGTTGCTGCTGCTCGCGGTGGCGGACGGCGTGGGGTCGGCGGCCCGTTCGCACATCGGCTCCCAGGAGGCCTGCCGGCTCGCCGCGATCGAGCTGGACGGCCTGTCCGCGGAACTCTCCGAAGCCCTGCGCTCCGGCGATCAGCCCCGGTTCGCCGTGCTGGCGGACACCGCGGTGGGCCGGGTCGCGACGCTCCTCGCGCACCGCGCCCGCGAGCACGGCGACGACCCCGCCGCCTACGCCACCACCCTGCGCGCCCTGCTCGTCCCGCTCGACCTACGCGTCCGTACCCGCGGCTTCCTGGCCGTCGGCGACGGCGGCACGGCGCTGCTGCGCGACGGCGCGTGGAACCTGTCCCTCACGGACCCCGAGCACGACGGGGACGGAATGATCGACACCCGCACGGCCGCCCTGCCGCACGGGCACCGCGCCCGCGCCCGGTTGCTCGCCCCGGCCCTGCCCGGCGACGTGCTCGTGCTGTGCACGGACGGCCTGTCCACGCCCCTCGCGGGGGACGCCGGGATGCGGGACTTCCTGGCGTCCGGATGGGGGATGGGGACCGTGCCGGCACCGGCCGACTTCCTGTGGCAGCTGCAGTACCGCGTGAAGTCGTACGACGACGACCGCACCGCCGTCGTCCTGTGGGAGGCCGCCCCGTGAGCCCCGCCGACGGCGCGGACGTGTCCCTCGGCTCGCTCACCCTCGGGGTGCGCGTCGGTGACGGCGGTCAGGGCGAGGTGTACGACGTCATCGGTCCGGGCGGGCTGCTGTACAAGAGCTACCGCGAGCCGGGGAAGGCCGCCGGCGGGGAACTCGCGGCGCTCGTCGCCCTGCGTCAGGGGCTCGCCCCCGCCGACCGGGACCGGCTGGACCGGGAGACGGCGTGGCCGCTGTGCCGGGTCATGGACGGCGGAAGGACGACGGGCTTCCTGATGAACCGCGCGCCGGACTCCATGACCTGGCGCACCGCGCGCGGCGAGGCCCGGCTGACCGACCTGTCCTATCTGCTCCGGGCTCCCAAGTCGGCCTGGCAGACCGTCGCCCAGCCGTCACCGGCCGAGCGGTACGCGCTGGTGGTCGCCGTCGTCGGGCTCTTCCAGTGGCTGCACACCCTGGGGCTGGTGGTCGGCGACGTGTCCCAGGCGAACGTGCTGTGGACCGTCCGGCCCGCACCCGGCCCGTATCTCCTGGACTGCGACGGCGTACGCCTGGTCGGCAGGCCCCCGGTCCTGGAACAGGCGGACACCCCCGACTGGCACGACCCGCTGGCCGCCCCCGGCACCGTCACGGTGGACAGCGACCGCTACAAGGTGGCCCTGGTCGTCGGCCGTGTCCTGAGCCAGGACGCCTACCTGGCCCCCGGCAAGCCCCTGCATCCGCTGACCGGCGTACTCGACGACCGGCGGGCCGAAGCGGTCCGCGCCCTGTGGGAGCAGGCGTCCGGCCCCCGTGGCACCCGCCCCCACCTCGCCCAGTGGTGCACCGCCCTGGCGGGCCGCGACACCATCCGCCTGATGGCCGCGGAGCCCGCTCCGCGGCCCGTCGTCGACCGCTCCAAGTTCGACGGCCCACGCACCAGGGGCCGCATCACCCTGCGCAACTGACCCACCGGCAACAGGAAAGGGGCCGGGGCGGGGGTCAGGTCATGACCGCCCCGGTTCTCACAGCCCCCGCAGCGCCCGCCGCAGATCCCCGGCTTCCCGGTAGTGCACGGTGCGCATGCCCAGCGCGGTGGCCGTCTCGACGTTCTCCCAGGTGTCGTCGACGAACAGACACCGGTCGGCGGGGACGCCGGCGCGGGCGACGGCGAGGTCGTAGATGCGGTGGTCGGGCTTGGCGAGGCCCACGCGGGCGCTGCTGACGACATGGTCGGCGAGGTCGGTGAGGCCCAGCGCCGCCAGGTCCCGCTCCAGCTGGACGGACGCGTTGGTGACGAGGACCAGGGGCATCCGGGCGCGGGCCCGCCGCAGCAGCGCCACCACGTCCTCGTCGGCGTGGAACGGGGACCGGGCCAGCGCGGTACCCAGTTCCAGGGCCGTCGCCCCGGACACGAGCCCGGTCAGGGAGCGCGCGGTCGACCGCGCCCACTGGTCGGGCGTGATCCGGCCGAGTACCAGCGGAAGCGCCGTCTCCGGCGCGAAGGCCACCTTCATGGTGGTGCCCTCGGCCAGCCCGGCGGCCCGTTCCAGGGCCGCCAGGGGCGAAGGGTCGTAGATCCGGATCACGTTGTCGACGTCGCAGAGCACGGCGTCGAAGGGCCGTCCGGTGGAGACGGGGGACACGGTGGTGCTCAGTTGCCCGACACCGTGACCTTCTCGTCGTTCTTGAGCTCGTCCACCAGCGTCTTCACCTTCGCCTTGTCCCAGACGAGGTTGCCGCCGGAGGAGCCGGAGATCGGCATGTTCATGGACTTGCCCTCGCCGCCGGTGACGCCCTTCATGGCCCAGAACATGTCGGCCAGGTCCCACAGGCTCATGTCCTTGTCGACGACCAGCGAGTCGAGGCCCGCGCCCATCGTCGGGTAGAGCTTGAAGGGGTTCAGGACGGTCGACGGGGTCGCGACCTGGTGGGCCAGGGCGGCCAGGAACTTCTGCTGGTTCTTGGTGCGTTCCAGGTCGGAGGCGGCGAAGGCGTGCCGGGTACGGACGAAGGCGAGGGCCTGCTCGCCGTTCAGCGTCTGCTTGCCCGCCTTGAAGTCGGCGCCCGAGTACTTGTCCTTGAAGCCCTTGTCGAGGGTCATCTCGACACCGCCGACGGCGTCGACGATGCTCGCGAACCCGCCGAAGCCGATCTCCACGTAGTGGTCGATGTGCAGACCGGTGTTGGCCTCGATGGTGCGTACGAGCAGCTCGGGTCCGTCCATGGCGTAAGCGGCGTTCAGCTTCAGGTGCTTGCCGGTGCCCTGGTACGTCTTGCCGGATTCGGAGCCCTTGAACGTGGGGATCTCGACGTCGGAGTCACGGGGCAGCGAGACCAGCGTCGAGCCGTTGCTCCCGGTGTGCAGGATCATCATCGAGTCGGTGCGCTTGCCCTCGGCAGAGCCGGTGTGCAGCTTCTTCTTCTCCTCGGCGGACATGCCGGCGCGGCTGTCGGAACCGACGATCAGATAGTTCGTGCCCTCGCCGGTCTCCGGCCGGTCTATGACCTTGGAGAGATCCACGTCACGGTGGAGCTTGGAGTCCGCCCAGAAGTACGTGCCGACGGAGACCACGACCAGCGCGGTGACCAGCGTGATCGCGGTCCACTTGATCCGGCGCCGCCAGTTCGGCGCGGGACGGCGCGGGTACGCGCCGCCGTCGCCGGGGCCCTGCGGATCGCCGGGCCCGCCCGGGGTCCCGTACACATGGCCCGTGTTGTAGCCGGAGTCGTAGCCGTCGTCGTAGCCCTGACCGTCGACGTAGGACGGCTGCCGGGGCACCCCGCCGCCGTACGGAGGCGCGTCCTGGCCCGGTGCGGGTGCCGGTCCGCGGCGGACCTGGCGCATGACGCGGGCGCTCTCAGGCTGTGCGCCTGCGCTGCCGCGTCCGTAGCGGTTGCTGCGGTTGTCGTCGGACCACCCGTCGGGCCAATCGTTCATGCGGACCAGTGTGCCGCTCTCCACCATGTGTCTTACAAGAGAGCAGGGAGATCTGGGTCACGCCTGTTGCAGAGCTGATGCAAAGAGACCGACGCGTGCCCGGCATAAGGTGGAGGACATGACAGACCAGGCCCCCAACCCGGAAAACGATATTCCGGGCAAGCCGACCTCCGCGTCCCGAACCACCCTCAGCCACATCATGACCCACAACGACACGAACCTTCTGGGCTCGGTGCACGGTGGAGTGATCATGAAGCTCGTCGACGACGCGGCGGGAGCGGTGGCCGGGCGGCACTCCGGCGGGCCCGCGGTCACCGCCTCGATGGACGAGATGGCCTTCCTGGAACCCGTCCGCGTGGGCGACCTGGTCCATGTGAAGGCCCAGGTCAACTGGACCGGCCGCACCTCGATGGAGGTCGGTGTCAGGGTCCTCGCCGAGCGCTGGAACGAGTCCACACCGCCCCAGCAGGTCGGCTCTGCCTATCTCGTCTTCGCCGCGGTCGACGCCGACGGCAAGCCCCGCCGGGTCCCGCCGGTCATCGCCGAGACCGAGCGCGACGAGCGCCGCTACCAGGAGGCGCAGATCCGCCGCACCCACCGCCTGGCCCGCCGCCGCGCGATCATGGAACTCCGTGAGAAGCGCGCGGCGGAAGGCCTCGACGACTAGGACCTGTCCGGTCGGTCACGGACCAGGACCCGTCACGTCGGTCACGGTGGAGGGGCGGGGGTCAGGGGCCGGGAGGCCCGGGTCGGGCGCCCGCGGTCACGGACACACCACCTGGTCTCCCGTCACCACCCCGAACTCCCCCTGGTGCTGATCCTCCGCCCGTACCCGTGTGACCTGCCTGAAGTCCGCACCGGCGATCACCTTCAGCAGCGGGCCCTGCCCGCGAACGGCGCGCAGTTCGGAACCGGGCAGCGCGGTCGCGAGGGACTTCGCCGAGCGGTCCCAGCGGGGGTCGTACGCCACGACGGTGCGCCGGACCGCGTGGTCCTTGGCCGTCGTGGGCCGGCCCGTCGTCCGGAACCCGGTGGCGGAGAGCGCGCTGTCGACCCGCTTGCCGAGGCCCGTCGTGGCGGTCCCGTTCTCGACCTGGACCCGGATCTGCTGCGGGGCCACCGCGACCCGGACGGCCTTGGGCCGCGGGGCCCGGCGCTCGGCGAGCGGCTTGTCGTCGCGCAGGGCCCGGAAGAGCTTCCCGGCCTTCTTCTCGTCCCACTTCAGGGTCGAGCCGATGCCCTTGACGACGTATCCCATCTGTCCGATCGGCACAGTCGTGAACTCGGACGAGGACGGGGAGAAGTTCCGCATCGCCCGGCCCAGATCCAGCAGTTCGTCCGTGCCGAAGCCCTTGTCGGCCCGCACCGAGCCCAGCACCGCACGGGTCACGTCGCGGAACTTCATCGGGTTCAGCAGCACCCCGGACGAGGTGGCGTGCTCGACGAGCGCCGCCAGGAAGCGCTGCTGGCGCTGCATCCGGCCGAGGTCGGAGGAGCCGTCGGCGTGCCGGGACCGTACGTACTGCAGGGCCTGTCCGCCGCCCAGCAGATGCGAGCCCGCCGCCAGGTCGAGGCCGGTGTAGCTGTCCTTGAGCGGCTGCGCGGTGCAGATGCGGACGCCGCCGAGCACGTCCACCGTCTTCATGAAGCTCGTGAAGTCGACCTCCAGATAGTGGTCGATCTTCACGTGGGTCATGTTCTCGACGGTCCGCACGGTCAGGTTCGGGCCGCCCTCCGCGTACGCCGCGTTCAGTTTGAGGGGGTGGGGGCCGTGCCGTCTGCCGGTGACCGCGTCGGTGTGCTCGGGCGTCTCGGCGTACGAATCGCGCGGGAGGCTGACGATGCTGGCGTGCTCCCGGTCCTCCGAGATGTGCACGATCATGATCGTGTCGGTGCAGTGGCAGGGCGCGCCGCCGAGCCGGTACTTCCGCCGCTCCGCCTCGGTGATCTTGTCCCGGCCGTCGGTGCCGACCAGCAGCACGTTCATGCCGTTGCCGGCCTGGGGCCGGTTCTTCATGTCCTTGAAGGGGTCGACCCGGGCGATGTCCGCGTCCAGACTGGTCACCACCGCGTGCCCGATGCCCGCCGAGGCGAGGACCACCACGGAAATGGTGGTCACCACCCGCATGGCCCAGCGTGGCTTCCTGCGCCGTACGGGGCGCGCGAGCCGTCCGTCGGGCCGTCGGGCGGGTCGCCGTGCGGGAGAAGGCCGTGGGGGGCGCTGAGGGCGGACGGGGGAGCGGGGCGGCGTGGGCAAGGGGGACACCTCCGCGAGGCTGGACGGGGGAGTGATGCGTTCCGCGAGGCCGGCCGGGGCCGCGTTCCGCTGGCGTGGGGATCCGTGAGCACGGTAGGCCCATACGATCTGCGGCCCGGTTCTTACGCCGGGCGCCGCGCGCCGGTGTCCCCCGTTCGCGGTAACGTGAGCTCCGATGAGCGAGAAGTCTGACGTGCGGTCCCCCGCCGTTTCTGTGATCATGCCCGTCCTCAACGAGGAGCGGCATCTGCGCGGGGCCGTCCAAGCGATCCTGGCGCAGGAGTACGACGGCGAGATGGAGGTCGTGATCGCCATCGGTCCCTCAACGGACCGGACGGACGAGATCGCCGCCGAACTCGTCCGAGAGGACCCGCGGGTCCACACCGTGCCGAACCCGACCGGGCGCACGCCCGCGGCGCTGAACGCCGCGATCAAGGCGTCCCGGCACCCCGTCGTCGTGCGCGTCGACGGGCACGGCATCCTCTCCCCGAACTACATCGCCACCGCCGTACGGCTCCTGGAGGAGACCGGCGCGCAGAATGTCGGCGGCATCATGCACGCCGAGGGCGAGAACGACTGGGAGCACGCCGTGGCCGCCGCCATGACGTCGAAGATCGGTGTGGGCAACGCGGCCTTCCACACGGGCGGCGACGCGGCCCCGGCCGAGACCGTGTATCTCGGGGTCTTCCGGCGCGAGGCCCTGGAGCAGCAGGGCGGCTACAACGAGGAGTTCATCCGTGCCCAGGACTGGGAGCTGAACTTCCGGATCCGGGAGGCGGGCGGGCTCATCTGGTTCTCGCCCGAGCTGAAGGTGTCCTACCGGCCGCGGCCGTCCGTCAAGGCCCTCGCCAAGCAGTACAAGGACTACGGCCGCTGGCGGCATGTCGTCGCCCGCTACCACGAGGGCTCCATCAACCTGCGCTACCTCGCCCCGCCGACCGCCGTCTGCGCGATCGCGGCGGGCGTGCTCGTCGGCGCGGCGCTGACCCCGTGGGGCTTCGTCGTCCCGGCCGGCTATCTCGCGGCCATCGGGCTGGGCTCGCTGCCCGCCGGCAAGGGGCTGCCGCCGAAGGCCCGCCTCCAGATCCCCGTGGCCCTCGCGACGATGCACATGTCGTGGGGCTGGGGCTTCCTCACCAGTCCGAAGGCGCTGGCCAGGAAGGTCATCGCGTCCCGGCGTCCCGCGGTCCTCAGCGGCTCGAACTGAGCCCACCCGGCTCCGGATGAGACCGCTGGTGGCTTCAACCGGGCCGACCTGTACATGAGTTGGGCCCCTCTCGAAGTCGAGAGGGGCCCAACTGTCTTCGCTGTCGGTCCTGTTACCAGGTGAAGTCCGGGTTGACCTTCATGCACTTGCCGGCGTTCAGCTCATCGGACGACGGCGTCGAGTCGTCGTCCGACGGTGCCTTGTACGCCGTGCCGTCCCGCCAGTCGGCGCCGACGACGAGCGTGACGCCGGAGACGTTCGCGGACTTCTCCACCGCGCTCGTCGGAATCCCGAGGGACTTGGCGACCCGCAGGGCGTCCCCCTCCAGATCGTCGCTCGGGTAGCGGATCACCGTGGTGTCGTCGGCGGTCGCCACCGCCAGGTCGGCCTTCGACGCCGTGAAGCCCTTGCCGACGAGCAGCTCGGTCACCGCGTTCGCGCGCCCGGGCACCGGCGCCAGCGTGCTGGTGCGGGTGCCGTTCTGCACCTGCACCGCGATCTTGTCGTCCGCGGCGGCCGGGTCCGACGACGTCCTCTCGGTGGCCTTCTTCTTGCCCTTGCCGTCCAGCGCGATGTCCTCGCGCATCAGCCGCCAGACACTGTCCGCGGCCTTGACCTTGGGAAGCACCCGGTTGCCGTCGGCGGAGTACACCCACGGCATCGTCATCATGTTGATGCGCTTCGCGGGGACCTTCTTCAGCTCTTTGCTCAGGTCGTAGAGCTTGGTCACCGTGCCCAGGCCGTCGTCGACGGTCAGCGCCTCGGTGGCCGTCTCCGCGAGGCTCTTCAGCTTGCCCGGGTTGCTCAGCGTGGCGTTGTCGCGCAGCTGCTTCACCATCGAGTTCATGTACTGGTGCTGGGCCCTGGTCCGGCCTATGTCGCTGCCGTCCTCGAAGCCGTACCGCGTCCGCAGCCACTGCAGGGCCTGCTTGCCCTTGATGGACGTCGTGCCCTTCTCGAGCTTCAGCCCGGAGCCGTGGCCGGTGGAGGTGTGCGAGTAGATGTTGGCGTCCACACAGACGGGGACGCCGCCGATCGCGTCGGCCATCGACACCACGCCCGCGAAGTCGACCATGATGAAGTGGTCGATGTGGATGTCGGTCAGCTTCTCCCAGGTGGCGACCGTGCAGCCGGGGCCGCCGCGGCGCAGCGAGTCGTTCGTGATCACGGTGGTGCTCGCGGCGTACGCCGTCCCGGTGTCGGGGTCGGTGCACGTGGGTATGTCCAGCAGCGTGTCGCGCGGCATGCTCACGACCGACATGTTGGTGCGGTCCGCCGACAGGTGCAGCAGCATCTGGACGTCCGCGCGGGCCGGCCCGTCGAACGTGTCCTTCGCGCCCCCGAGCTTCTGGTTCGCGGCCGAGTTCCGGGCGTCCGAACCGATCAGCAGAATGTTCAGCGGGGTCTGGCCCGCCGCGTTCGGTTTCGACTTGGCGGCGCGGTCCTTCGCGTCGCCGATGTTCAGGTCGTCCTTCTTGATGTTGGCGTTCAGATGCCGGTAGTAGAGGTAGCCGGCGCCGGCGGTGCCGAGTATCAGGAGCGCGAGCACCATCGCCGACCAGCGCAGTATTCGACGTCTGCGTCGGGGACGGCCGCCTCCCCCGTGCCGCCGTCCGCCACCGCCTCCGCCGTGCCGGCCCTGCCCCTGCGGACCGGTCGGCGCCGTGTCGTCGGCCGGACGAACGCCGTCGCCGTCACGCTCGCCGTCGAGCCGGGTGGGACCGCCGTCAGCCGTCCGGACGGGCTCGCCGCCCTCCTCGTACATGCTGTCGTCCCAGCCCAGTTCCCCGGCCCGCGGTTCACGCGGCCGTGCTCCCTCCCCGCGCACACTGCTTTGCGCCATCTCCCCAGCCCCTCCCCACCCTGCGCCTGACAAACGGGTCCGTCGTACGTCCGGCCGGACGCTTTCACGCCCGGCCGCACGTTTCTCGCGTCCTGTAGGACGCTCGACGGACCCGTCAGGTCATCACTTGGCGCACACCGATTTGTCCGCAGTGGACTTGTCCACGTCGGGCGCCTTCGTCGGAGTGGTCAGTGACACTCCGGCGCCCTTGAAGTCCTTGCCCAGGGTCAGCACGATCGCGGGCAGCCCCTGTGCGTTCTTCTCGCTCTCGCCGGGCTTCATCGCCGAAGCGGGCAACCCCATCAGATCCGCCAGCTTGCGTGCCTGGTCGGCCTGGTCGGGAGAGTACTCCAGCGTCGTCCTGCTGAGGGTTTCGTCAGCGTTTCCGAGCTGGCTGGACTTGAGCACGCCCTCATCATTCTGCAGCCAGTTAAGAGTTTCCTGTGCGGAGCCGGACTCGGCGCCGCCGTTGTAGATGTCGACGCGGATCTCGGAGGCGTCGGAGCGGGAGCCCTTGAGGCGGGCGGCCACCGCGGCCTTCTCCTTCTTCGCCTTCTGCTTCACGGCGGTGAAGGAGACGTCGTTCTTGATGGCGTCGAAGACGGGCTGGGACGCCGTCGGGCTGACCACGACCGTGACGGGCGTCTTCTCGGCCGGGTTGTCGATCACCGGCACCGTGGTGAAGGTGATGTTCTTCGTCGGCACCTTCTTCAGCTCCATGGCCATGTCCTTGAGCGTGTCGACCTTGCCGATGCCGGTGTCCACGGTCAGCGCCTTGGTGGCGGCCTCCGCCAGCTTGTACAGCTTGGTGGGGCTGGTGAGGGTGTTGCTCGAACTCATCTTGCGCATCAGGGAACCCAGGAACTGCTGCTGCACCTTGATGCGGTCGAGGTCGCCATGGTTGCCGAAGCTGTGCCGGGTGCGCACGAACGCGAGGGCCCGCTCGCCCTCGAGGGTGTGCTCGCCGGCGGAGAGCTTGAGGTGCGAGTCGGGGTCGTTGACGTCCTTGGCGACGCAGACCTCGACACCGCCCACCGCGCTGGTGAGCGTCTTGACGGCGTTGAAGTCGGCCATCATGAAGTGGTCGGGGGTGATGCCGGTGACCGCCTTGACCGTGTCCATCGTGCAGCCGGGGTTCCGGCCCCCCTGGCCGAGGCTCGTGTTGAAGCGGACGTTGTCCGTACCGTTGATGATCTTCTCGGAGCCGTCCTCCTGCTTCGTCTTGCAGTCGGGGACGTCGACGATGAGGTCGCGCGGAATGCTCATCGCGGTCGCGTTCGTCCGGTCCTTGGAGACGTGCAGCAGGATGTTCGTGTCGGCGTGGCCGACGCTGTTCTTGTCGCCGTAGCCCTCGTTGCCCGCACCGGTGCGCTTGTCGGTGCCGATGATGAGGAGGTTGAAGGCCTCGTCCTTGCTGAAGCCGTCCTTGGCCGAATCGCCGACGTCCTCCGTCTGGACGTTGCCCTCGAGGTGCTTGAGATAGGCGTACGCGGCGCCCGAGACAGCCACCAGCACCAGCGCCATGGTGCCGCCGGTCCAGAGCACTATCTTCTTGGCCTTCGACTTCTTGGGCGGCCTGGTACGCCCGCGCCGCCGCCCCGGAAGGGGCTCCGGCGGTTCGCCGCGGCGTCTGCGCGGCCCCGGCACATCGGGTCCGGGCGCGTCACTGTCCCGCCCCGGCGCGTTGCGGTCCCGGCCCGGTGTCGCGCGATCCCTGGCGGGCGCGGTTCGGGTGCGTGCCGCTGCGGAGGGATTAGCCCTCCGCGGTCGCGGCACTCCCGACTGCGCTCCGGAAGGGGTCAGTCGCAGTTCGTATTCACCGGTGTTCGGGTTGAGCACCCACTGGTCTGCGGGATCGATGTTGTCCGCCCGCCCACGGCCTTGCGCGTCCACGGTTGTCTGAATCCTCCGTCGGGGCCACGCGGCGCCTTTCCCCCTCAAAAGGCGCTCGGGTCTCGGTCAAACAGTGCGCGGCCTCCAGGACGAACCTCGTGGCCGGGTGCACCGGATCGCTCACACTATCCGCCCAGTTCAGCGTCGAGCGACGACCGTGACAAATTCAACGTCCCTACAACTGGGCAATCCGTCCCATTTCTCGGAGACTTCTTAGCTCAGCTGTTCCCCACCTTGGTGAGCGCTTTACCCGCAGGCGTCCTCGGCCGCCGTGTTACCCCGGAAAGTCGGTGCCGGATCGGGTGTCCCGGCGAGTACGACAGGCCCTATTGCCCTCGACTTTCCGTTGCCGGACGACTCCTCTTCGTAACCATGGGGGGAGTTCCCGTACGGGCTTGCGGAAAGCGCCGATTGACCCTGGGCGAGCTTCTGGGGCGGTTCCTTCGCGACCGCCACCGGCTCGTCGGCGCGCAGCCGTGCGAAGAGCCGGGCCGCCTCGGGCTCCACGAGCTGGTCGCGGTTGGCGTTGAGGACATAGGACGTCCGGGGCACCGTCAGGAACTGCACGCTTTCGGTGGGTATGTCGCGCATGCCGCGCACCAGGTCGTACAGGCCGCGCAGGCTCGCGAGCCCGGGGTCGGTGGTCAGCGACGAAGTGGCCGCGTCCAGCACCGGATACAGCTTCGCCGGGTTGAGCAGGACGTCGTTGCTGCGCACCTTGTTGACGAGCGCGCCGAGGAACCGCTGCTGCCGGTCCATGCGGTCGGTGTCGCTGCCGTCGCCGATGCTCTTGCGGGCGCGGACGTAGCCGAGGGCCTGCTCGCCGTTGAGCACGACCTTGCCCGCGGGCAGCCGCAGCTTCGCCGCCTTGTCGTCGATCGGCTCGCTCAGGCACACCTCGACACCGTCCACGGCGTCGACCATGTCCTTGAAGCCGTGGAAGTCCACCACCATGTGGTGGTCGACGCGGATGTTCGTGAGCTTCTCGACGGTACGGATCGTGCAGGCCGAACCGCCCACCTGGAAGGCGTAGTTGAACATCGCGAACATGGGCTCGGTGCGGGTGCCGCCGGGGCGCCGGCAGCTCGGCACGTCCACCATCAGGTCGCGGGGCAGCGATATGGCGGTCGCGCTCCGCCGGTTCGCGGAGAGGTGCAGCAGGATCGTGGTGTCGGACCGCTCGGTCCCGGAGTCCCGTCCGTACTTCTTGTTCCCGGCCCCCGAGCGCGAGTCCGACCCGATCAGCAGGATGTTCTGCGCGTCGCGCACCAGCGCGGTGGGCCGTTCCTTCTCGTACCGGGCGAGCTCGGCGGCCGCGTCGTTGTCGGCCGTGATGTTCCCGTTCAGCTTCTCGTACGCGGCCCAGCCGACCCCGACGGCGCCGAGGACCACCACGGCCACCCCGGTCGCCGTATAGCGCAGCCAGCGGCGCCGCCTGCGTATGACCCCGGCCCCGGTGGGCGACGCTCCCAGTCCCGGCCCTTCCCGGCGCCCGGAGGACGGGCCTGCGGTGTCGGTCACGTCGGAACCACCGCCCCTCATGGCGTACGAGCGTGTCTGGCTGCTCCTACGACCATGTCCCGAAGTGGCTGGTGAGGGGGGCCGGTGATGGGCCGAACGGGGGACGCGCCGACCCGCGGGGCAGGCCCCGCACGAGCCATCCGCACGGCCCGGTCCCTGCCCGCACGGGCCGTACGGCCCCTGCCCGCACGTCCGACGCGCGGCCGGGCGGTGTCCGGCTAGCGGGCCGTCGCCGTCACTCGCTCGCTCTCGATCCGCTGGGCGACCGAGTCGTCCCCCAGCCGGTCGAGGTGGCGGCACAGCACCACCGATCCGCCGGCGGCGAGCGGCGCGTACAGGCCGGAGGACAGGCCTTCCCACGTGTCGTACGGGAGTGCGGACAGGATGCGGGACCCCGGTCCCGTCAGATCCAGCTGGGGAGCGTCGGCGCGGGCCTGCTCCACGACCTCCGCGCCCGTGTAGGCGGCCCCGGCGACGATCAGCGCCCGCTCCTCCGGATCGACGGGTGTGTACGGCGTGAACCGGTCGCCCTGGCTCGGCACCTCCACGGCGTAGTCGGCGTACCCCGCGGGCGGTGTCGGGAAGCGGCGGCCGAGCGGCGCGAGCGAGAGGGCGACGCGCTCACCGGAACAGGCGAGCCCGGCCTCGAACTGTCCGGGGCCCGCGACGACGTGGTCCGCGGCGGCCGGGTCGCCCCCGACATCCGCGACGACGCCCACCGAGGAGCAGGCGAGCAGCCAGACCGCCGTCTGCCAGTGCGCGGGCAGCAGCAGCGCGACCCGCTCGCCGGGCTCGGCGGACAGCTCGCCCTGGAGCAGGTTGGCGGTCTTGGCCACCCAATTGGCGAAGGTGGCCACGGACAATTCGACACGTTCGCCCGTCGCGTCGTCGTAGAAGGTCACCAAGGGGCGTGCCGGGTCCGCGGAGAGTGCGGATCGCAGCAGGTCGGCGGGGGTGCGGTCGGTGGCATTCACGCGGGCAAGCGTACGCGGGGCCGCCGGGCGGCGCGGACCGCGCGCGCCACCGGTTCGGCCGAGCCTCTCCGACTGCCCGTCAATTCCGCGATGGACAGATATATATGACTATGTCCAGGATCAGGAGCATGCGTGGATTCCTTGCTTCCTCGATCGGCGTCACCTGCGCGGCGGCTCTCGCCCTTCCGCTCGCCCTGCCCGCCCCGGCACAGGCCGGGCCGTCGGCGGCGACCTCCGAGACCGCCGTCCCCGGCAGCACACAGTCCCTGCCACTCGTCCCGCTCACCGGTGAACGGGCTCTCGGCCCAGCCGCCCCCGAACAGGGCCTCGCCCGCCGGGACGTACGGCCGTTCTCCCTGATCGGCGTCGTCTGGGACGACCCGAGCAGTGAGCTGAACGGTCGTGTCCAGGTCCGTACCCGGGCGGCCGGCAGCGGCCACTGGTCGGGCTGGCAGGACGTCGAGACCCATAACCACGAACACGCCGCCGACCCGGACACCGCCGAGAGCGCGTCGCACCGGGTGCGCGGCTCCACCGCCCCGCTGTGGGTGGGCGACTCGGACGGCGTCGAAGTCCGCGTCGACGCGGAGCGCGTGGCGCGGGAGATCGCGGAGAGTCCGGAGAAGGGTGCGCGGGACAGCCCGTGGGAGGACCGCGCGACCGCCCTGGCGGACTCCCCGCTCCCCAGGGGCCTGCGCCTCGAACTGGTCGATCCCGGCGGGGATCCCCCGGGCGCGGACGCGCGCGGTCCCGGACGGGAGGGGGGCGCTCCGGCGGACGCGCGCGCGGGGAGCGGACGCGCGGGCGCGTCGGACGGGGCAGGGGGCGTGGGCGCCACCGAGATCGCCGCGCTCACCCAGGAGGAGACGGAGCGCGAATACTTCCCCGAGACCGCCTACGAGAAGCGCGCGCAGCCGTTCATCGGCCCGCGTCCCCGCATCGTCACGCGCCGCGGCTGGGGCGCGAACGAGAACCTGCGCGAGCGCGGCTTCGTCTACACGAAGAAGGTCAAGGCGGCCTTCGTGCACCACACGGCGTCGGGCAACAAGTACAGCTGCTCGCAGGTTCCTTCGCTCATCCGCGGTATCTACCGCTACCACGTGGTGAGCAGCGGCTGGCGCGACATCGGCTACAACTTCCTCGTCGACAAGTGCGGAAACATCTACGAAGGCCGGGCCGGGGGCGTCGCGAAGGCCGTCAAGGGCGCCCACACCCTCGGCTTCAACACGAACAGCATGGGGATCGCCGTCCTCGGCAACTTCGCCGGCACGAAGCCGCCCGACGCCGCGCTCAAGGCCATCGCGCGGCTCACGGCATGGAAGCTCGGTCTCTACGGCGGCAATCCGCGTGGCAAGACATACCTGACGTCGGCCGGTGGCAATCTCTACCGAAAGGGAAAGAACGTACGACTGAACGTGATCTCCGGCCATCGGGACGGGTTCGCCACGGAGTGCCCCGGACGGCTCCTCTACGGCAAGCTCGGCTCGGCCAGGAAGACGGCGGCCCGCTACCAGGGCCGGTAGGCAGGACCCGGAACCGGCCCGGCCGACACGGCTCGGCCGGGCCGGAACCGGCAGAGATCACCTGAAGTCACGACAGAGGCCCGTCGAAGGACACCGCACGGCCATCGAAGGCGCCATCGAACGGTCTGCATACACTGGCCGGCCGAAAGAAAGTTCGGCCGGTCCCGGCAGGAAGCAGAGACGACAGGTGACAGAAGCGATCCTCCTGGTCGGCGGCAGAGGCACCCGGCTGCGCCCCCTCACGGTGCACACGCCCAAGCCGATGGTTCCGGCGGCCGGGGTCCCCTTCCTCACGCACCAGCTGGCGCGGGCGCGCGCGGCGGGCGTCGAGCACATCGTGCTGGCGACGTCCTACCTCGCCGAGGTCTTCGAGCCGTACTTCGGTGACGGCTCCTCACTGGGCCTCCACCTCGAGTACGTCACCGAGGAGGAGCCGCTCGGCACGGGCGGCGCCATCCGCAATGTCGCGTCCCGGCTGCACTCGGGGCCCGACGACCCGGTCCTGATCTTCAACGGCGACATCCTCACCGGCCTGGACATCCCGGCCCTGGTGGCGACCCACGAGACGACGGGCGCGGACGTCTCCCTCCACCTCACCCGGGTGGAGGACCCCCGCGCGTTCGGGCTGGTGCCCACCGACTCCACCGGGCGTGTCACGGCCTTCCTCGAAAAGCCGCAGACCCCCGAGGAGATCGTCACCGACCAGATCAACGCGGGGGCGTACGTCTTCCGCCGCTCGGTCATCGACACGATCCCCGCCGGCCGTCCGGTCTCGGTCGAGCGCGAGACCTTCCCGGACCTCCTGGCCACCGGTGCCCACCTCCAGGGCATGGTGGACTCCACCTACTGGCTGGACCTGGGCACCCCGCAGGCCTTCGTCCGCGGCTCCGCCGACCTCGTCCTCGGCCGCGCCCCGTCCCCGGCCGTTCCCGGCCGCTGCGGTGACCGCCTGGTCCTGCCCGCGGCGACGGTGGCGCCCGACGCCAAGCTCACCGGCGGCACGGTGGTCGGCGAGGGCGCCCGCATCGGCGAGGGCGCCCGGATCACCGGCAGCACCGTCCTCGCCGGAGCCGTCGTCGAACCCGGCGCGGTCGTCACCGACTCCTTCGTCGGCGTCGGCGCCCGGATCGGCGAGCGCACGATCCTCACCGGCGCGGTCATCGGCGACGGCGCGGTCGTCGGCCCCGACAACGAACTCCGCGAGGGAGTCCGCGTCTGGTGCGACGCCCGCATCCCGGGCGGCACACTGCGCTTCTCGTCGGACCAGTAGAAGCCCCGCCCTGAAACGCCGGAGGGGCAAGTTTCAGCCCCTCCGGCACTCTTCGGCTGTGCGGCAAGCTTCAGCCCCTCCGGCGCACTTTTCGGCTCCGGGGAAAGTTTCAGCCCCTCCGGTGTTTGAGGAGCGGGGTCTGGGGCGGAGCCCCAGGGACGGGACGGGCAGGGGCGGAGGGGGCGAAGACTTGCCGGGGCGGAAGAGAATGTTCGCCACGGGCGCCCACGCACGGAAGCCACACCTGCCCGGAGCCCGGCGGAGCACGGGCCCGGAAGCCGGGCGCTGTGGGAAGACCGGCGGAGACGGTGGAGGCCAGCCGCCCTACAGCCGCCCGATGTCCCCGCGAGGCATCTTCGGCGTACGCCGCGGCGGCGTACGCCCGGCCAGCAGAATCAGCCGGGCGGCCCGATGCCGCTGCCCGGCATAGGGCTCCAGCAACTCCAGCATGGCGGAGTCGTCCGCGTCCCGGTCCCCCGCCAGCGCGTACCCGACGATCCCCGGCAGATGAAGATCCCCCACGGTCACGGAATCCGCCGCACCATGACTGCGCTGCACGACTTCCGCGGACGTCCACGGCCCGATCCCGGACACCAGCTCCAGCCGCTCCTGCGCCCGCACGGGATCGAGCCCCACCGCCTCCTCCAGCCGCGCGGCGACCCGCACGGCCCGCAGAATCGTGGAGGCCCGCTTGTCGTCGACCCCGGCCCGGTGCCACTCCCAGGACGGGATCAGGGCCCACGTCCGCGGCGCCGGCATGACGTACATCCGCTCGGGCGCGGGCCCCGGCGCGGGCTCCCCGAACTTCCGGACGAGCAACCGCCACGCGCGGTACGCCTCGTCGGTGGTGACCTTCTGCTCGAGGACGGACGGGATCAGCGACTCCATCACCAGCCCGGTCCGCAGCAGCCGCAGGCCGGGCCGCCGATGCCGGGCGAGCGCGACGAGCCGGTGCCGTGGTTCGAAGGCGTCGGGATCGTCCGCGGCGCCGAGCAGTTCGGGCAGCCGGTCGAGCATCCACTCGGCTCCCGGCCCCCAGGCCTCGCCCCGGACCACCCCGCCGCGCAGCGCGACCCGAAGTGTCCCGGGCCCGGCGGGCGTACGGCTGACCCGCCACACGGAGCCGTCGGGTGTCGTCCTGAACGTCGGATCACCCGGTCCGCGCCGCAGCGGCCCGAGCACGAGCCCCAGATCGAGCGGTCCTTCGGGCGTCCAGGCACGGGCGCGTCCGGGCTCGGCCGTCTGACGGGGCACTCCGCCCGGAACGCCGCCGGGCGCCCCTCCGGGCACCACGACATGCCCGCCGCGCACGGTCGTACGCGTCGGCCGGGGAGCGAAACGTCCAGCCACGGATGAGGTCCTAGAGGTACTCGGGGTGCTTTACGAGAGTAGGCGCTCCACCCCCGCCTACGGCATCGAACGGCTCGGCCGGCCGCCCCGGGACGAGCCACGCCGCGCCGTACCGGACGGAGCGGCGCCTCAACCGGTCAGCGCCGTACCGGACGGAGCGGCGCCACAACCGGTCAGCGCACCTCGATGAAGGCGGCGGCGTCCCGCTCCGGCCTGGCCCTGGGCTCCTCCGCCGCGTGCCCGACGGCAACGGCCCCCATCGGGTCCCAGCCCTCCGGCAGCTCCAGCACCTCGCGCACGACATCACGGCAGAACATCGTCGACGACACCCACGCGGACCCGAGCCGCTCCCCGGCCAGCGCGACCAGGAGGTTCTGCACGCCCGCCCCGGTGGCGACCACGAACATCTCGCGCTCGGCGCCGTCCCGCCGCGCGTCCCCGTAGCTGTGCGACCCGTCCATCACCAGACAGGGCACCACCAGATACGGCGCCTTGCGCAGCACGTCACCCCGGCGGACCCGCTTGGCGATGGACTCCTCGCTCTTCCCGTCACCCCGCAGATCCGCGATCCACGCGTCCCGCATGGCGTCGAGCAGCCGCGTCCGCGACTCCTCGGACTCCAGGAGCACGAACCGCCAGGGCGTGGTGTGGTGCGGCGCCGGTGCGGTCACCGCCGCGGCGACCGCACGGCGTACGGCACCGGGGTCGACGGGCTCGTCGGTGAAGGCCCGTACGGTACGCCGCTGGGTCACCGCCTCCCGTACGGCCTCCGAGGTGCCCAGCCGGAACATGTCGTCGCGCGCGTCACGCACCATCGCCCGCGCGCCGTCGCCGTCGTCCTCGGTCACCAGGTGGGCGAGCCCGCGCACGACGGCGACGGGCAGCCCGGAGGCCTTGCCCTTGACCAGGTCACCGGCGGCGGCGAGCTCGTCGGCCGTGGCGACGACGGTCGCGCCGAGCGGATTGCCGTGCGCGTCGGTCCCGCCGCGCAGATCGTCCAGCACATGGACGCCCGCGGCGCCGATGGCGACATCGGTGAGCCCGGTGCGCCAGGGCCGCCCGAACGTGTCCGTGATCACGACGCCGACGTCGACCCCGAGGGTGTCCCGCAGCCCCTCGCGGATCGCGCGCGCGGAGGCGTCGGGGTCCTCGGGCAGCAACAGCACGGTCCCTGCGGGGGTGTTGGAGGCGTCGACCCCGGCGGCGGCCATCACCAGACCCTGCCGGTTCTCGACGATGCGCAGCGGGCCGCGCCGTGCCACGACCCGCACGGTCTCGGCGTCGATGGCGGCCTCGCGGTCGGTGGCCTCGACGATCCGGCCCTCAGCCTTCGACACGATCTTGGAGGTGACGAGGAGTACGTCCCCGTCGACGAGCCCGGGCCCGGCCGCGGCGATGAGCTTCGCCAGGTCGTCCCCCGGGCGGACCTCGGGCAGCCCGTCCAGCGCGCGGACCCGGTAGCCCGCGCCCGCGTGCCGCTCCGGGCGCGCCCCGCCGGAGGGCGCCGAGGCGTCCACGGTGTTCACGGTGTCCGTACCTCCTCCGCCAGCGTCAGCGCCTCACGCGCCATCCGCGCCGTGGCGTCGAGGTCGGACATCATCAGCGGTACGGCCCGGCACCGGATGCCGGCGGCCTCGACGCGCTCGACGCACGAGGCGTCCACCGTGTCGACGAGCCAGCCGTCGAGGAGACCCGAGCCGTAGTGCTCGGCGACCGCGGCGGCGGTGGACTCGACGCCCACGGCGGCGAGCACCTTGTCGGCCATGCCGCGCACCGGCGCGTCGCCGACGATGGGGGAGAGGCCGACGACGGGCACGCCCGCCTCGGCGATGGCCTCCCTGATGCCGGGCACGGCGAGGATGGTGCCGACGGAGACGACGGGGTTGGACGGCGGGAAGAGGATGACGTCCGCCTCGGCGATGGCTTCGAGCACGCCCGGGGCGGGCTTCGCCTGCTCGGCGCCGACCGGGACGATCGCCTCGGCGGGCACGGAGGCCCGCAGCCGCACCCAGTACTCCTGGAAGTGGATCGCCTTGCGCTCGCCGGCGGCCCCGGCCGGGTCGCCTTCCGGCAGCGTGACGGCGACATGGGTCTCGACGCGGTCGTCGGACATGGGGATGAGACGCACGCCCGGCTTCCACCGGTCGCACAGGGCCTCGGTGACGGCGCTGAGCGGATAGCCCGCGCTCAGCATCTGTGTCCGCACGATGTGCGTCGCGAAGTCGCGGTCGCCGAGCCCGAACCACTCGGGTCCGACCCCGTACGCCGCGAGCTCCTCCTTCAGACGGAAGGTCTCGTCGGCCCGCCCCCAGCCCTGCTCCTCGTTGATACCGCCGCCGAGCGTGTACATCACCGTGTCGAGGTCCGGGCAGACCTTCAGCCCGAAGAGGTGGATGTCGTCGCCGGTGTTGCCGATGACCGTGATGTCCGCGTCCGGCACGGCCCGCTGGAGACCACGCAGGAACCGTGCACCACCGATACCGCCTGCCAGAACCACAATGCGCATGGGGTTCAGTCTCGCAGGCGGGTACGACAACGCGTCAGCCGGTTGCGGGACCTCCGGGACGGCGGGTCCGCGCCCCGGCGCGAACGTGTCACACGGTTTCGGCCACCGCGCAACGCGCCGCGTGCATCGGCATCTCGGTGAGACCCGGGTAGTAGACGTGCAGACTGACGGCCGGCTCGAGCGAGTCGTTGACGACTTCGTGGATGTAACCGGGCGCGAACACACGCTGCGCGCCGGAGCCCAGGGCGCGTGTGCCGCGCTCGGTGCGTTCGGTCAGCGCGCCGTCGAGGACGGTCAGCACGCCGGAGGAGCCGCCGTGGTCGTGCAGCCCGCTGCCCTGTCCGGGCACCCAGGACAGGAGCCACACCTCATAGCCGGGCCCCGTGCGCAGCCGGTGGTACCAGCGTGAGGCGGCGTCGTACCGGACGAGGTGCTCCCACTGGGACCGGTCGGCGGCGATCGAGCGCGCCAGGCCGACGAACTCGGCCACGGTGGCGGGGTGTTCGCGCGGCGGCTGGAGCAGGTGCGGGACTTCGAGGATGTCGCCGGCGATCTGGAGGTCGCTGTCGCTGTTCATGGATGCGGTGGTTCCTCGGCGGGAGAGTGCTGGGGTGTCGCTGGCCATTTCCGCCCGGGTCACGAGCGGGGATTCCGTCCGGGTCACGGGCGGGGAGAGGAGCCCTGGTACGGGCGGTCGCCCCGGTGCGGGGCGGGGATTCGCCTCAGTGGCGGCGAGGCAGCCGGAGCGTGGTGAGGCTCAACAGCTGGAACAGCAACAACAGCTACAGCGAACGTGGGCAGCACCGTGGGACCCGGCGGTGCGGGTCGAGGTGAGTGCCAAGTTCACGAGCATGCCCACAAGGACACCGGTTCATACCCCCACTGTCAACTTCATGTCCGCTATGTGGGAGATGTTTCACCTCATCCGGTTCATCTGGCAGGCGAAAGGTTTGTTCAGGAGCCTCCCCGGACACATGGCGCACAACCGGGTGAACAAACCTCGCCGCGGCCCCGTGATCCAAATGTGATCAGATTCGCTTCGGAGCCCGCGTCGGAACGAGATCGAACTCCTGGACGTCCTCCCCTGCGAGGAGGCGGGCGTCTGACCTGGACCTCTTGGGCTGTCAGGGTTTATGACGATTTGAACACTTTCCGCATAGCCTTGGTTCCGCAGAGTGAATAAGGGGCCCAATAGCAGATCTCGGCTTGACTGGCCCGGATCGGCACACTTGTAATTTCACTCGTGTCGTTCAGCCGAAATCGGTAACGGCAGCATCACGGGGACGCGAAAGACAGACGAGGGGCGCACATGACCGAGCTGGTGCAGCAACTGCTGGTCGACGACGCGGACGAGGAACTCGGCTGGCAGGAGCGCGCGCTGTGCGCCCAGACCGACCCCGAGTCCTTCTTCCCCGAGAAGGGCGGCTCCACCCGCGAGGCCAAGAAGGTCTGCCTCGCCTGTGAGGTCCGCTCCGAGTGCCTCGAATACGCGCTCGCCAACGACGAGCGGTTCGGCATCTGGGGCGGTCTGTCCGAGCGGGAGCGGCGTCGTCTGAAGAAGGCCGCTGTCTGAAATCAGTCGCACAGGAAAACGGACGCGGAACAGTCGTCCGCACACGTGGGTGCCGCCGAACAAACGGCACACACACTTACGTAACGAACGGCCCGTCGCATGTGGGTTATCCACAGGCGGCGGGCCGCCGTCTTGCCCAGCCGTTAGTGTGGGCCCTCGTCCGAGACGTCCCGCTGTCCCCGCCGGACACAGACGTCCACCGCAGTCCATCGAACCGGGGCCCGTACCTCGATGTCCGTGCACAGCCATTCGGCAGCCCGTCACGACGCCGCTGCCGCCCCTGAGTTCCCGCGCCACGTGGTGACCGCGGTGCTCGTCTCCCATGACGGCGCCCGCTGGCTGCCCGAGGCGCTCGCCGGGCTGCTCGGCCAGGAACGCCCCGTGCAGAACGCGGTGGCCGCCGACACCGGCAGCGCGGACGACTCCGCCGAGCTGCTCACCGAAGCGCTCGGCGCCGACCACGTGCTGCACCTGGCGCGGCGCACCGGCTTCGGCCAGGCCGTCGAGGAGGTGTCCCGCACCGCCGGTGTGCTGACCCCCGACGACCTGCCGTACCTCAAGCGTCCGAGCGGCTGGGACCCCGTCACGCGCAGCTGGCGCGACGACGCCTACGACATGCCGGACCTCCCGCACGGCGAGCCCGTGCAGTGGCTCTGGCTGCTGCACGACGACAGCGCCCCGGAACCCGACGCCTTGGCACACCTGCTGAGGGTCGTGGAGAACGAGCAGGAGCTCGGCCACGACGTGGCCGTCGTCGGCCCCAAGCTCCGCGGCTGGTACGACCGCAGGCAGCTCCTCGAGGTCGGCGTCACCATCGCCAACTCGGGCCGCCGCTGGACCGGCCTGGACCGCCGCGAGCAGGACCAGGGCCAGCACGACCACGTCCACCCCGTCCTGTCCGTGTCCACCGCCGGAATGCTGATCCGGCGCGACGTCTTCGAGGAGCTCGGCGGCTTCGACCGCCGACTGCCCCTGATGCGTGACGACGTCGACCTGTGCTGGCGCGCCCAGGCCGCCGGCCGCCGTGTCCTCGTCGCCCCGGAAGCCGTCGTACGGCACGCCGAGGCCGCCTCCCGCGAGCGCCGCACCGTCGACTGCGTGGGCCGCACCTCCGCGTCCCCGCACAAGGTCGACAAAGCGGGCGCCGTCTACACCCTCCTTGTCAACGCGCGCACCGCGCAGCTCCCCTGGATCCTGATCCGGCTCGTGCTCGGCACCCTGCTGCGCACCGTCGCCTACCTCGTGGGCAAGGTCCCCGGACAGGCCGTCGACGAGATCCGCGGTCTCCTGGGCACCCTGCTGCGCCCCGAGCGGATCATCGCCGGGCGGCGCAGGCGCGGCCGACCGCAGGTCGACAAGGGCGAGCTGCGGGCCCTGTTCCCGCCGCCGGGCGCCACTCTGCGGGCCACCGTCGAACAGGTCGCCGGCAATATGGTGAACCGCTCCGACACCGAGCTCGTCACGGGCGCGGGACGGCACGGAGGCGCCGTCGAGTCCGGACCGGGCGACGACGACGGCGACTTCCTGCAGATCGAGCAGTTCGCCCGGATCAAGCGCATCGCGCGCAACCCCGGCCCGATGCTCTTCCTGGTGCTCCTGTTCGTCTCCCTCCTCGCCTGCCGCGACCTGCTCGGCGGCGGGGCCCTCGCGGGCGGCGCCCTGCTGCCCGCGCCCTCCGACGCCTCCGAGCTGTGGGCGCGCTACCTGGACGGCTGGCATCCGGTCGGCGCGGGCGACACCCGGTCCGCCCCGCCCTACCTCGCGCTCCTCGCCCTGCCGGCCTCCGTGCTCCTCGGTTCCACCGGGCTCGCGGTCACCGTGCTCCTCGTGGGATCCGTGCCGCTGGCCGGCTTCGCCGCCTACTTCGCCTCGCGCCCCCTCGTCGAGTCGCGCCTGCTGCGCGCCTGGGCATCCGTCGCGTACGCCTTCCTGCCCGCCGCCACCGGCGCGCTCGCGGGCGGCCGCATCGGTACGGCCGTCCTCGCGATCCTGCTGCCGCTCACCGCGCGCGCGGGCATCGCGGCGAGCGGTCTCGCGCACGCCTCCAAGGCGCGCGGCAGCTGGCGCGCGACCTGGGCGTACGCACTGCTGCTGACGTTCACCACGGCGTTCACGCCGATCGTGTGGCCCATCGCGCTGGTCCTCGGCATCGCACTCCTCGTCGTACGCCGCAGGGAGATCCCCGCCTACGGGCTGCGCTTCCTGGCCCAGCTCGGCACCCCGCTGCTGGTCCTCGCCCCCTGGTCGCTGACCCTGCTGCCGTTCGGCTTCTTCAAGGAAGCCGGCCTGGAGTACGGCAGCGGCGCGGCCTCCGCGCTCGACCTGCTCGGCGCCAGCCCCGGCGGCCCGGGCACCGTCAGCGGACTGATGCTCTTCGGCGTCGTGCTCGCCGCGCTGGCCGCCCTGACGCGCACCGAGCGCCAGGCGGGGATCTGGACCGCCTGGGCCGTCGCCGTCGTGGCACTCGTCTTCGCGGTCCTGTCCAACAGCTCCACCTGGGCCGGACCCGCGACCCTCGTCTACGGCCTCGCGCTGCTGGCCGCCGCGGCCGTCGGCGCCGACGGGGCACGCGCGCGTGTGGCCGAGCAGAGCTTCGGCTGGCGCCAGCCGGTGGCCGCGCTCATCGCCTTCGCCTGCGCCGCGGGCCCGCTGCTCGTCGCCGCCGGGTGGATCATCCGCGGCGCCGACGGACCCCTGGAACGCCGCGACCCGGTACAGGTGCCCGCGTTCGTCGCCGAGGAGAGCGGCACCCGTGACCAGGCCCGCACCCTCGTCCTCGACAGCCGCTCGGCTGCCAAGGTCGGCTATGTCCTCGTCCGCGGTTCCGGCGCCCGTCTCGGCGACGCCGAACTGGCTTCGGCGAGCGGCGAGAACAAGAAACTCGACAAGGTCGTCGCCAACCTCGTGGCGGGCTCCGGCGCCGACCAAGCCGACGAACTCGGCGGCTTCGCCGTGCGTTACGTCCTGGTCCGCAAGGGCGCGCCCCGCGAGGTGAGCCGTGTCCTGGACGCCACCCCTGGCCTGACCCGGCTGAGCCAGCGGGACGGCAGCGCCCTGTGGCGCGTCGACCAGCAGGTCGCGCGGGCCGCCATCGTCCCCGCCTCCGGTGACCCGGAGTCCATCGCCGCCGGACCCGTCGAGGTGCACACCACCGTCCCCGCCGGAGCCGACGGCCGCGTCCTGCGTCTCGCCGACAGCGCCGACGCGGGGTGGACGGCGACCCTCGACGGCAAGCCGCTCACCCGCACCACGGTCGACGGCTGGGCCCAGGGCTTCGAACTGCCCTCCGGCGGCGGCAGGCTGGACGTCACCTTCGACGCCCCGCTGAGCCACACCGCGTGGCTGTGGGCCCAGGGCGGGCTCGCCCTCGTCCTCGTCGTGCTCGCCCTGCCCGGGCGGCGCCGGGACGTGGACGACGACCTCCCCGAGGAGGAGGCCGTGCCCGCCCAGGACGTCACGGGCGACGGCCGCCGCGCCCGCCGTCTGCGCGCTCAGGCCGAGGCGGAGGCCGAGGCCGAGCAGTCGGCCGAGGACCTCGACGGCGAGTCGCCCGCGGACGAGGAGTTCCCGGCCGCCGCCGTCCCCCACCAGCAGGCGTACGGCGAATGGGACAGCCCGAGCTACGCGGGCGCCGAGTACGGCACGTACGGCGAAGAGCAGTACGAGGGCCGGCAGCAGTACCCGGCGGGCACCTACGAGCAGCCGTACCAGGCCGACCCCTACCAGGGCGGCCAGTACGACCCGTACGCCTACGGAGGCACGACGGCGTACGACCAGACGTACGGCCAGGGCTACGACGCGAACGGCCAGGCCTTCGACGCCCGGGGCCAGGGCTACGAAACGGGCGACCAGCGCTACGACCCGGCGTACGACCCCACGCGGCCCCCGCACGGCACCGACAGTGAGCGCCCCGACGGGAGCCAGCAGTGAACCGCACCACCCTGTCCCTGATCGCCGGCGCGACCGCGCTCGCCGCCGTCACCGGATTCGCGACCCTCAAGACGCCGGACGCCTCCGGCGACGACACGACCAGGACGGCCGCGCGGCTGCCCGTGGAGCGCACCAGCCTGCTCTGCCCGCAGCCGAGCACCTCCGACATCGCCGACACCGCGTACACGTCGTTCACGCCCGTCGCGGAGGGCGCCGGCGACCGCGGCAAGGCCGAACTCCAGGCCGCCACCGCGGAGTCGGACGACAGCACCGACGGCAAGAAGACCGGCGGCAAGGCCGCCAAGCCCGTCGTCCGTCCCAAGGAGCCCGGCAAGCCCGCGACCGGCGACACCTCGGGCGCGCAGACACCCGCCCTCGTCGGCACCGCCGAGGGCAAGTTCGCGCCCGGCTGGACGGTTCAGGAGACCACGGACGTCGCCGTGGGCACCGGGCGCGGCCTGCTCGGCACCAACTGCACCGCCCCCGACACCGAGTTCTGGTTCCCGGGCGCCAGCACCGCCGAGGACCGCAGCGACTATGTGCACCTGACCAACCCCGACGACTCCGCGGCCGTCGTCGACATCGATCTGTACGGCAAGGACGGCAAGCTCAAGTCCTCGGTGGCCGACGGGATCACGGTCCAGCCGCACGCCAGCGAGCCGATCCTGCTGAGCACACTGGCCGGCGATCCGCAGACCAACCTGACCGTGCACGTGACGGTCCGCAGCGGTCGCGTGGGAGCCGCCGTGCAGGCACTGGACGACAAGATCGGCGGCGACTGGCTGGCCGCCTCCACGGACCCCGCCGGAACCCTCGTCCTGCCGGGCATCCCCAAGGACGCGACCTCCGTGCGCCTGGTCGCCTTCACACCCGGCGACACGGACGCCGACCTGAAGGTGCGCCTCGCCTCGCCCACCGGGCTGATCACCCCGGCGGGGAGCGAGACGCTGCACGTGAAGGCCGGTATGACCGCCGCCACCGACCTCGGGGACGTCACCCGCGGCGAAGCGGGCTCCCTGGTGCTCACCCCCACCAGCTCGTCCGTGCCGGTCGTCGCGGCCCTGCGGGTCGTGCGCGGCAAGGGCGACAAGCAGGAGACCGCGTTCATTCCGGCCACCGCCCCGGTCTCCGCGCGCGCGACGGCCGCCGACAACAGCGCCAAGGGCTCCACGCTCGCCGTGACCGCCCCCGGCGAGGGGGCCAAGATCAAGGTCACCGCGTCCGCGGGCTCCGAGGGCGGTAAGGCCGTGACGAAGACGTTCACCATCAAGGGCGGGACCACCCAGAATGTCGAGGCGCCCGTCCCGAGCGGCCTCAAGGGCACGTACGCCCTCACCGTCGAGCCGGTCTCCGGAGGCCCGGTCTACGCCTCCCGGATGCTCGCGTCGACACAGGACGGCGTTCCCGGCTTCACCGTCCAGACCCTCCCGGACGACCGCGGCACGGTCGCGGTGCCGGAAGCGGCACAGGACCTCTCGGTGCTGCTCAAGCAGTGATCCGGCACCGGTGATCCGGCACCGGTCATCCGGCCGGACGGTCCGGGCCCGCGGGGCCCGGTCCGTCCTCAGTCCTCGCCGTACCGCGGATCCACCGTCTCCGGTGTCAGACCCAGCAGTTCCGCGACCTGTTCCACGACGACCTCGTGCACCAGGGCGGCGCGCTCGTCGCGGCCCTTGGTGCGGATCTCGACCGGGCGGCGGTACACGACCACGCGCGCGGGATGTCCCTCGCGCGCCGCGATGGTGCCGCCCAGGGGCACCGCCTCGTCGCTCCACCCCTCGCCCGAGCCCTCCAGGCGGGGGACCTCGAGGACCATGAAGTCGATGTCCGCGAGCTGTGGCCAGCGTCGCTCCAGCCGCTCCACGGAGTCCTGCACCAGATCCGCGAACACTTCGGAACGGCTCGCCGCGAGCGGCACCTGGGGCGGCGCCACGGGGCCGCGCATGCCCCTGCCATGGCGGTCACGACGGCGGGGACCGGCTGCTGCGGCGCGGGGCGGTACGGGGTTGTCCATCACTGACGAAGAGTAGTCCCCGCCCGGCCCGGCCGCCCGGCCCCACGCGGCCGTCGCCGAGGGGCGGGGGACGGAGATCCCCCGGTTCCGAATCCGTTCCGGATGTCGCCCGATGACCATTCCAGCCAAGCTTGGGCTCGATTCCGTATCCTTCCAAGACCGTCTTTGACATGGCAATTGACATGGTTCGCACCAAGTAGTGACCGGATCCAGGTCTGTTCGGCATTCCGGCCCGTGATCTCGCCCCAGGTCAGGGCCTGATGGCCGGAGAGCGGTGTGGGGCGTCTCACAGCACGACACGGTGGGGTGACCTGGGGGAGAGTCGTCGCGGCCCGCTCAAGAGTGCGGTACCGTCCAACGTCGTGAGCCCTGTACGTCGCTGTTCGCGCACCGCTTGCGGCCGTCCCGCCGTCGCGACGCTGACGTACGTCTACGCCGACTCGACCGCGGTCCTCGGCCCGCTCGCCACCTACGCCGAACCCCACTGCTACGACCTGTGCGCCGAGCACTCCGAGCGCCTCACCGCGCCGCGCGGCTGGGAGGTCGTCCGGCTCGCCGACACCTCCGGTCCCTCGCGCCCCAGCGGCGACGATCTCGAGGCGCTGGCGAACGCGGTGCGCGAGGCGGCCCGTCCGCAGCAGCGCGCGGCGGAGTCCGGCAGCGCCCGCTCGGCGGACCCCATGGAGGTCGCGCGCCGCGGCCACCTGCGGATCCTGCGCTCGCCCGACAACTGAGCACCGCTCCACGCGCGACCGCACCCGTTCTCTTCTCCTCTCCGCACCCCGTTCCCCTTCGGCGGCCCGCCCCCTCTCCGTGAGCCCGTCGACCGGCCTCCGGCGTCGCGCCCCCGGTTCGCGGCTTCCCGGCCCTGCGGCCCGCGGCTTCCCGGCCCGCCCGCCCCACGCCCTTCCCGGACGCCGATTCCACTGAGCGACGCCCACCCATTGACGGGAAGTTGTCGCGGACACGACCATTCCGTCTGCCGTGAGAAATCGCTTTCCACATCACGGAAACCGGGGAGGTGTCCGTGTACGTCCAGGAGCTGCAACCCGTCGCCGACTCGCTCGGCCTGTCCGCCCTCGTGGCCGCCCTGCCCCTCGTGATCGTGCTGATCCTGCTCGGCGGCATCCGCGTGAAAGCCCACCTGGCGGGCCTGACGGGCCTTCTGGCGGCCTCGCTGGTCGCCTGGCTCGCGTACGGCATGCCGGTGACCCAGACGCTCTCCGGCGCCGCTCAGGGCGCCGTGTTCGGTCTTTTCCCCATCCTGTGGATCGTCGTCAACGCCCTGTGGGTGTACCGGATGACCGTCCGCACCCGGCACTTCGACATCCTGCGTCGCTCGTTCGGGCGGCTGTCCGACGATCCGCGCATCCAGGCACTTGTGGTCGCCTTCTGCTTCGGAGCCCTGCTGGAAGCCCTCGCCGGCTTCGGCGCACCCGTCGCGATCTGCTCGGTGATGCTGGTCGCCCTCGGCTTCGACCCGGTGCGCGCGGCCGTCGTCGCACTCGTCGCCAACACCGCGCCGGTCGCCTTCGGCGCGATGGGCACACCGGTCGTGACACTCGCCCAAGTCACCGGCCTGCCCCTGGACTCCGTCGCCTCCGTGGTCGGCCGGCAGACCCCGCTGCTCGCGCTGGTCGTGCCCCTCGTCCTCGTCGGCCTGGTCGACGGCAGGCGCGGACTGCGCGAGACCTGGGGGCCCGCCCTGGCGTGCGGAGTGGCCTTCGCCGCCGCCCAGTTCGCCGCCTCGAACTACGTCTCCGCGCAACTCGCCGACATCGGCGCCTCCTTGGCCGGTGCCGCGGCCCTGGTCGCGGTACCCGGCGCGCGTGTGCCCGCCACCGGGTCCGTACGCGCCTCGGTCCTGACCGGTGCGCGCAGCGAGGACCTCGACGAGGACGACCCGCGCCGCGAAGTCGTGCGCGCCTACGCCCCGTACGCCCTCATCGTCACCATCTTCTCGATCGCCCAGATCCCGGCCGTGAAGGAGTGGCTGGCGCGGGCGACACGGACGTACGACTGGCCCTTCCTGGACGTCGTCGACCCCAGCGGCAAGCCGGTGGGCGGGAACGTCTTCACCTGGCCGATCGTGGCGACCGGCGGCACCCTCGTGCTGCTCGCCGGGCTCTGCACGGCCGTGGTGCTCGGGGTGCACGCGCGCGTGGCGGTCCGGGAATGGCTGGCGACCGTCCGCGAGTTGAGGTTCGCGATCCTCACCGTGACGTCCGTGCTGGCCCTCGCCTACGTCATGAACCTCTCCGGACAGGCCGCGACGATCGGTCACTTCGTGGCGGCGGCCGACGCCGGACTCGCCTTCCTCTCGTCCGTTCTGGGCTGGTTCGGCGTGGCGGTGTCCGGCTCCGACACCTCGGCGAACGCGCTCTTCGGGGCCCTCCAGGTGAGCGCCGCCCGCGAGTCGGGGCTGTCGCCCGAACTCCTCGCCGCCGCCAACAGTTCGGGCGGCGTCCTCGGCAAGATGATCTCGCCGCAGAACCTGACCATCGCCTGCGCGGCCGTCGGGCTCGCGGGCCGCGAGGGCGATCTGCTGCGCAAGGTACTGCCCTGGAGCCTCGGGCTGCTGCTCGTCATGTGCCTCATCGTGGTGGGGCAGAGCTCACCGGTCCTGTCCTGGATGCTGCCCTGAGAGGACTCGGCCACCCCCTTGAGACGGGCGGGTTTCCCCCGGATGACGTGGACTGTCCGCAGGTCACGGATGCGCTCCACTCGGGCTCGTCACGGCTCGCCGTCAGCCCGGACGGGTAGTTTGGGGTGACCGAAGTGGACTTCTGGAGGGTTGGCCGTGACTGCTGATCTGTCGCAGCTCGTGAAGGCGTACGACGTACGCGGGGTGGTCCCGGACCAGTGGGACGAGCCGCTTGCCGAGCTGTTCGGCGCCGCCTTCGTCCAGGTGACGGGAGCCGACGCCATCGTGATCGGGCACGACATGCGGCCGTCGTCGCCCGGACTGTCCCGCGCCTTCGCGCGCGGTGCGGCGGCACGCGGGGTCGACGTGACCGAGATCGGCCTGTGCTCCACGGACCAGCTGTACTACGCGTCGGGCGCGTTCGGCCTGCCGGGCGCCATGTTCACCGCCTCGCACAACCCGGCCCAGTACAACGGCATCAAGATGTGCCGGGCCGGCGCGGCCCCCGTCGGCCAGGACACCGGCCTCGCGGAGATCCGCCAACTCGCCGAGTCCTGGCTCGACTCCGGTGCCCCGGCCTCGGACGCGACGCCCGGAACGATCACGCGGCGGGACACGTTGGAGGACTACGCGGCGTACCTCCGCGCCCTTGTCGACCTGACCTCGATCCGCCCCCTGAAGGTCGTCGTCGACGCGGGCAACGGCATGGGCGGACACACCGTCCCCACCGTGTTCTCCGGCCTGCCGCTCGAGCTCGTCCCGATGTACTTCGAGCTGGACGGCACCTTCCCGAACCACGAGGCCAACCCGCTCGACCCGGCGAACATCGTGGACCTCCAGAAGCGTGTCCGCGAGGAGGGCGCCGACCTCGGCATCGCCTTCGACGGCGACGCCGACCGCTGCTTCGTCGTCGACGAGCGGGGCGAGCCGGTCTCCCCGTCCGCGATCACGGCGCTGGTCGCCGCACGCGAACTGGCCAAGCACGGCGGCGGCACGGTCATCCACAACCTCATCACCTCCTGGTCGGTCCCCGAGGTCGTCCGCGAGCACGGCGGCACCCCGGTCCGCACCCGCGTCGGCCACTCCTTCATCAAGGCCGAGATGGCGAGCTCCGGCGCGATCTTCGGCGGCGAACACTCCGCCCACTACTACTTCCGCGACTTCTGGAACGCCGACACCGGCATGCTGGCCGCCCTCCACGTCCTCGCCGCCCTCGGCGGTCAGGACGGCCCGCTCTCCGGGCTCGTCGCGGAGTTCGACCGCTACGTCGGCTCCGGCGAGATCAACTCCACCGTCGACGACCAGGCGGCCCGCCTCGCCGCCGTCAGGGCCGCCTACGAGGACCGCGAGGGCGTCACCATCGACGAACTCGACGGTCTGACGGTGACCGCCGAGGACGCCTGGTTCAACGTCCGCCCCTCCAACACCGAGCCCCTGCTCCGCCTCAACGCGGAGGCCCGCGACGAGGCGACGATGACGAAGGTGCGGGACGAGGTGCTGGAGATCATCCGAGGCTGAGGGTTCCTCGCCGGCCCGTCGGCGGCCGACTGCCGACGAGCCGGCGAGGACGAACACGGGGCACGGGCCGCGAAGGGCCCGCGCACCCGCCCGCACGCCCCCACCAACCGGTGCCGCACCCCGGCATCCGGCTTCCCGCAGCGGTACCCTGACCAGGCCGCATCCACCGTTCGGAAGGACACCCCATGCCGCTCGAAGCCGGCCTCCTGGAGATCCTCGCCTGCCCGGCCTGCCATGCCCCGCTCAAGGAGCAGGAGACCGAGCTGATCTGCACGGGAGCGGACTGCGGCCTCGCCTACCCGGTCCGCGACGGCATCCCCGTCCTTCTGGTCGACGAGGCCCGCCGCCCCGCGTAAGCGACACGGCCGCCCCGTCGGCAACGGCGCCGCGACAGCTGCGCCGGCCCCGCCCGCGGGCATACCGACGGCGCGGCAGGCACGACGACACCCGACGACAGGCGACAGCGCCGCCGCCCGCACGGACAACGGCGACGCCGCCGCACCGATCGGCGACCGGCGCACACCCGGCCGGCACCCGGTCCGACCCAGCGCCGCTCGGCAGCTCGCGCGAGCGACCCCGTCCAAGCGACCCCGGCGGCTCACGCGCAAGCGCCGCCCCGGCGACCGGAGGCTCCCGACCCCATGCTCGACGAATCGCTCCTCGACGATCCCGAAGCGCTCGCCCGGGCCGACCGGCGGGCGCTGCTCCGTGGCGCGGCCGAGGCCGGCGCCCGGGTGCGCACCGCGGTCCGGCACACCACCGAGGCCGGCGTCTCCGAGCTGAAGCCGGACGGCCGCCCGCGCGCCGTCCTGATCGCCGGCCCCGGCATGGCCGCCACCGGCGTCGCCGAACTGCTCGGCACCCTCGCCGGAGCGAGCTGCCCCCTCACCCGGCTCACCCCCACGGGAGTCGCTCCCGCCGGGGGCGCCCTGCGCTGGGAACTGCCCGGCTGGGCGGGCCCCGTCGACCTCCTGCTGATCGCCACGCCCGACGGCAGCGAACCCGGCCTGGAACTGCTCATCGAGCAGGCCTACCGGCGCGGCAGCACCGTCGCCGCCGTGGCCCCCGGCGGCTCCCCCCTCGCCGAGTGGGTGGAAGGCAGCCACGGCCTCTTCGTACCGATGGCGACCGCCCCGTACGAGCAGGACGAGCCCCTGGCGGCCTCGGCCCCCGGCGTGCTCTGGGCCCTGCTCACCCCGCTGCTCGCCCTCCTCGACCGCACCGGCCTGGTCTCGGCCCCGCCGGAGGCCCTGCAGAAGGTCGCCGACCGCCTCGACCGCGTCGCCGAGCGCTGCGGCCCCGCCATCGCGGCGTACAGCAACCCGGCCAAGACCCTCGCCGTCGAACTGGCCGAGGCGCTCCCGGTGATCTGGACGGAGGGCACCTCGGCGGGCCCGGCCGGCCGCCGTTTCACCGCCGCGCTCGCCGAACTCGCCGGGCGCCCCGCGCTCACCGCCGAACTCCCCGAGGCGCTCGCCTCGCACAGCGTGCTGCTCGCCGGCGCGCTCGCCGCCGGCGCGGACCCCGACGACTTCTTCCGCGACCGCGTCGAGGAGGCCCAGGCGCTGCACGCGCGCGTGGTGCTCCTCCGCGACCGGCCGATCGGCGGGATCAGCGCCGCACCCGCCGCCCGCGAACTCGCCCTCGGCCACGACACCGCGATCAGTGAGCTCGAACCCGAGGAGGGCGGTGAACTGGAGACCCTCGCGGAGCTGATCGCCATCACGGATTTCGCCGCCGTTTACCTGGCGCTCGCCTCGGGGGCCTGATCTTGGGCGGGACCCCCGGCCGGCGCCCGTCGCCGCCGGATCCCGCGACCGGCGCCCCTGACGCCACGCCTCCCGATCAACGCCCGCACGGAGCGGGCCGAGCAGCGCACGTATGGAGAAGAAGACAGCCATGGACCGCCTCGACAACACCGTCCGCCCCTACGCCTGGGGTTCGACCACCGCCATCCCGCGGCTGCTCGGCCTGGAGCCGACCGGCGAGCCGCAGGCGGAGATGTGGATGGGCGCCCACCCGGGCGCACCCTCGCGCACCGAGCGCGGTCCGCTCAACGAGGTCGTCGCCGAGGACCCGGAGAAGGAACTCGGCCGCGCCGCCGTCGCCAGGTTCGGCCCCCGCCTGCCGTTCCTCCTGAAGATCCTTGCCGCCGGAGCACCCCTCTCCCTCCAGGTGCACCCCGACCTCGAACAGGCACGGGAGGGCTACGAGGACGAGGAGCGCCGCGGAGTCCCGGTCGACGCCCCGCACCGCAACTACAAGGACGCCAACCACAAGCCCGAACTGATCTGCGCTCTCACCGAGTTCGACGGCCTGTGCGGCTTCCGCGCCCCCGAGGAGGCCGCCGGACTCCTCGCGGCCCTCGACGTCGACTCCCTCAAGCCGTACGTCGACCTGCTGCGCGCCCACCCGGAGGAGGCGGCGCTCCGCGAGGTCCTGACGGCGGTACTGAGCGCCGACCCCGACGACATGGCCCGTACGGTCACCGAGACCACGGCCGCCTGCGCCCGCCTCGGCGGCGACTACGCCCCGTACGCCGACCTCGCCCACCACTACCCGGGCGACCCCGGCGTCATCGCCGCGATGCTCCTCAACTACGTCCAGCTGCAGCCCGGCGAGGCCCTGTTCCTCGGTGCGGGCATCCCGCACGCGTACCTGAACGGACTCGGCGTCGAGATCATGGCCAACAGCGACAACGTCCTGCGCTGCGGTCTGACCCCCAAGCACGTCGACGTCCCCGAACTCCTGCGCGTGGTCCGCTTCGAGGCGGGCGACCCCGGAGTCCTGCGCCCCGAGGCGTCCCCCGACGGCGAGGAGGTCTACGCGACCCCCACCGACGAGTTCCGCCTCTCCCGGTATGTCGTCGCCGAGGGCGCCGACCCGCACGACCTCACCCGCGAGACCCCGCAGATCCTGCTCTGCACCTCGGGTTCCGTGCGCGCCGAAGGCATCGACCTGACCCCCGGCGGATCGGTCTTCGTACCGGCCGGCGAAAAGGCCGAAGTGTCCGGGTCCGGCACGATCTTCCGTGCGACAGTGGTGGCCTGACGGGGCGACTGTGCTGGCCTGAGGAACCGCTGACGGACCGGGCTGCAAGAATGGCGCACCGCAAAGGGCGGGCAAAGCCCGGACCGGGGTACCAGGGTACGAACGTGGTCCGGACGGCGTACGAAGGGACAGCAGGAGCAGATGAGCGCTTCAGGCGGCACCAAGGCGATCGTGGCGGCACTCGGTGCCAACCTCGCGATCGCGGCAGCGAAGTTCGTGGCGTTCGCGTTCAGCGGCTCCTCCTCGATGCTCGCCGAGGGCGTTCACTCGGTCGCAGACTCCGGCAACCAGGCGCTGCTCCTGGTCGGCGGAAAGAAGGCGCAGCGCGAGGCGACCCCGCAGCACCCGTTCGGCTACGGCCGCGAGCGCTACATCTACGCCTTCCTCGTCTCGATCGTCCTGTTCTCCGTCGGCGGCATGTTCGCCGTCTACGAGGGCTACGAGAAGATCAAGCACCCGCACGAGATCGAGCACTGGTACTGGCCGGTGGGCGTGCTGGTGTTCGCGATCATCGCCGAGAGCTTCTCCTTCCGTACGGCCATCAAGGAGTCCAACGAGCTGCGCGGCTCGCACTCCTGGTCCCAGTTCATCCGCCGCTCCAAGGCCCCCGAGCTGCCCGTCGTCCTCCTGGAGGACTTCGGCGCCCTCATCGGTCTGGTCCTCGCGCTCGGCGGCGTCGGCATCGCCCTGCTCACCGGCAACGGCGTCTGGGACGGCATCGGCACGGTCTGCATCGGTGTCCTGCTCATCCTGATCGCGCTGGTCCTCGCCGCCGAGACCAAGTCCCTCCTGCTGGGCGAGTCGGCGGGCCCCGAGGACACCGAGAAGATCGAGGCGGCGATGGTCGACGGCGCCACGGTCACCGGCATCATCCACATGCGCACGCTCCACCTCGGTCCGGAGGAGCTCCTGGTCGCGGCGAAGATCGCCGTCAAGCACGACGACACGGCCGCCCAGGTGGCCACCGCGATCGACGCCGCCGAGTCCCGCATCCGCACCGCCGTCCCGATCGCCCGGGTCATCTACCTGGAGCCGGACATCTACAGCGAGACCGAGGCGGCCAAGGGCCCGGACCGCGAGGCGACTCCCGGCGGACCGTCGCAGTCGCCGGCCGATCACTGACACCACCCGCCCGTACGCCGTCGGGGCCCGCCTGAGATCTCAGGCGGGCCCCGACGGCGTTCATCTCCGCCGTTCAGCCCTGCCGATCGGTTCCGTTGTTCAGCTCCGCCGGCCAACTCACCCGACCCGGTCCGCGGTACGGCCCACGGCGGCATCACGCGTACCACCCGGCCCCGTGACGGCCCGGTGCAGGGCCGCCGGACCCCGCCCTGTCCGGAGGCGGACTGGGGAGGGACGGGCCCACCGGTGTAGCTTGGTCGGTGAGCCAGACGTCGCTGCTGATGGCGGTCGGGCGGTCCCACCGCGGACCGGCCGAGGGAGAGAGGGCCTCCGACGGACTGCGCTGCGCGCACCGGCACTCCTGTGCCCTGCCGGGGCACGTCCGTGCCCCGTCGGGCATGCGTTCCCGCCCACCGCCGCGCAGAACAGCCCTACCCACCTCGCCCCGATTCCGAGGAGCAGCTCGTATGACGACTGTCGACAACCGACAGGACTTCAAGGTCGCCGACCTCTCCCTGGCCGCCTTCGGCCGCAAGGAGATCACCCTCGCCGAGCACGAGATGCCCGGCCTGATGTCGATCCGCAGGGAGTACGCCGAGGCGCAGCCCCTCGCGGGCGCCCGCGTCACCGGCTCCCTGCACATGACGGTGCAGACCGCCGTCCTCATCGAGACCCTGGTCGCCCTCGGCGCCGAGGTCCGCTGGGCCTCCTGCAACATCTTCTCCACCCAGGACCACGCCGCCGCCGCCATCGCGGTCGGCCCGAACGGCACGCCCGAGAACCCGCAGGGCGTCCCGGTCTTCGCCTGGAAGGGCGAGACCCTGGAGGAGTACTGGTGGTGCACGGAGCAGGCGCTGACCTGGCCGAACACCCCCACCGGCGGCCCGAACATGATCCTGGACGACGGTGGTGACGCCACCCTCCTCGTCCACAACGGCGTCCAGTACGAGAAGGACGGCAAGGTCCCCTCGGTCGACACCGCCGAGTCCGACGAGCACCGCGTCGTCCTCGAGCTCCTGCACCGCACCATCACGGACGGCTCGCAGAAGTGGACCCAGCTCGCCTCGGAGATCCGCGGCGTGACCGAGGAGACCACGACCGGCGTCCACCGCCTGTACGAGATGTACCGCGACGGCACCCTGCTGTTCCCGGCGATCAACGTGAACGACGCCGTCACCAAGTCGAAGTTCGACAACAAGTACGGCTGCCGCCACTCCCTGATCGACGGCATCAACCGCGCCACCGACACCCTGATCGGCGGCAAGACCGCCGTCGTCTGCGGCTACGGCGACGTGGGCAAGGGCTGCGCGGAGTCCCTGCGCGGCCAGGGCGCCCGGGTGATCATCACCGAGATCGACCCGATCTGCGCCCTGCAGGCGGCGATGGACGGCTACCAGGTCACGACCCTCGACGAGGTCATCGACAAGGCCGACATCTTCGTCACCACGACGGGCAACAAGGACATCATCATGGCCTCGGACATGGCCAAGATGAAGCACCAGGCGATCGTCGGCAACATCGGTCACTTCGACAACGAGATCGACATGGCCGGCCTCGCCAAGATCCCCGGCATCGTCAAGGACGAGGTCAAGCCCCAGGTCCACACCTGGAAGTTCTCCGACGGCAAGGTCATCATCGTGCTGTCCGAGGGCCGCCTGCTGAACCTGGGCAACGCGACCGGCCACCCGTCCTTCGTGATGTCCAACTCGTTCGCGGACCAGACCCTGGCCCAGATCGAGCTGTTCACCAAGCCCGAGGAGTACCCGACCGACGTCTACGTGCTGCCCAAGCACCTCGACGAGAAGGTCGCCCGTCTCCACCTCGACGCGCTCGGCGTGAAGCTCACGACGCTCCGCCCCGAGCAGGCCTCGTACATCGGTGTCGAGGTCGACGGTCCGTACAAGTCGGACCACTACCGCTACTGAGCACGCCCGCCGAGCAGCGGTACCACCGCTCGGCGTCCGGATGTCAGCAGGCCCTCGCCGTCCCGGCGGGGGCCTGTCCCCGATGAGGACCTGAACGCCCATGCCCCGCGGCCGCTATTCGCTCCATGATCCGCACGACCACACCCCCCTCGCCGAAGAACACTTCCACTGCGCGCCCGGCCCTTCCGGCTGGCGCTACGTCTCCCAACTCACCACCCCCTCCGGCACAGAGCCCGACAGCGCCTCCCGGCAGGGCACGGTCACCGGCTCCGTCGACCTCACCCTCGACGAACTCGGCCGCCCCATCCGCCTCGAACTGCACGCCGCCGACTGGCAGGTACGGGCCGCCGCCCTCGACGGCGTGACCTGGGTCCGCACCGACCCGACCGGCACCGAGGCCACGGAAGGCAATGTGCCCGCCCATGCCTTCACCGGCACGTCCCCCGCGTTTCTCGTCGCCACCGCCCGTCTCCTTCGCCTCACCCCCTCGGCCGACGCCCCGGCCACCCGCGTACGCCTCGTCGCCTTCACCGACCCGGTCCTCGCCCCGCGCACCCTCGACCAGTCCTGGGCCTTGATCGCAAGCGAAACACACGCCACTGACAACGGTCCGCTGACCGTGGACGAATACCGGGTCACAGCGCTGGACACGGGGGAGCAGCACGCCGTGCACATCGCGGGAGACGTGGTGCTCGCGGCTCCCGGCATCGAACTGGAGCACCTCGAATCACCCCCGTCGGTGTTCACCTGACGGCGCGTTCGCGCTGCCGGGCCGGCCTGGGACGCCGGGCCGGCGGTGCACGGGCTACGCGGGCGGCGCGAATCCGGTCGTCGGACGCTCAGCCTGGGCGCCCTGCTCGGCCGGACCGACCGGGCCGACCGGGCCGACCGGGCCGACCGGGCCGACCGGGCCGACCGGACCGACCGGACCGACCGGGCCGACCGGGCCGGCCGTGGGCGGGGAGGTCTGCGAGGCCGCGGGCTGTTGAGCGGTGACTGGATACCCGGCGGGGACCGGGCCGACCGGATACCCGGCGGGGCCCGGTCGGCCGGCGTGGGGGCCGGGTCCCGGCTGGAAGGGATGGCCGACAGGGGCACCTGGTCGGCCGGGACGGCCGACGGGACTGCCCGGCTGGAAGGGATAGCCGGCTTGGGCGGGATACCCGGGCTGGGCGGGATACCCGGCTTGGACGGGATACCCGGGCTGGGCGGGGTAGCCACCGGGGCCCGGCGCCGCGAATGCGCCCGGCGCGCTTCCGAACGCCCGACGGGCCTCCCGGGTCTGCCGCTCCTGCACCACGGCCGCCAGATACGCCCCCGCCGGCACACCCTGCGGCGCCGGAACTCCGGTACGAGCGGCGAGGTCCAGGGCGAGCCGCTCCGCCATCGCCCCACCGACCTGCGGATCCAGCTGCCGCATCCGCGTCAGGTACTGGCGAATGGCCAGCCACAGCCCGTCCGGAACGGCGGACAGATCGAGCTCCGCGAACCGCCCCGCCAGCCAGGGCGGCGGCGGAGGAACGAACGGCATCCGTCCCACCGGTATCCGTTCCCGTACGACGAGGGTCCCCCCGAAGACGTCACCGAGCCGCCGCCCTCGCTCCGACACCAGCGAGGCGATGCAGGCGACGATTCCGAAGGTCATCAGGATCTCGACCACACCCACGGCTCCGCGCACCAGCGCGTGCCGGAACCGGATCGGCCCGCCGTCGTCCCGCACCACCCGCAGCCCGCACGCCAGCTTCCCCAAGGACCGGCCGTGGCTGAGCGTCTCGACGGCTATCGGCCCCCCGATCAGCACAAGAAGGAAGCTCGCGATCGACACCGCGATCTGCGCCGCCTCGTCCAACGCGGCGGTCGACGCGACCAGACCGATGGTCACGACGATGTAGACCGTCATCGCCACGGCCAGATCGAGCAGCACGGCCAGCGCCCGGCTCGGCAGTTTCGCGGGGCGCAACTCCAGCGCCACCGCCTCGCCCGTCACTAGCTCACTCACGCTCGCCGTCCTTCCCCTGACCTGCCCCGAGAACAGCCAGTCTGCCAAGCTGAGGGCACATCGCGCCGCAGTAAGACAAGCTGACATCCAAGATGAGCAGCCGACGAGCAGCCGAGGAGCAGCCAAACCGATGGACCTCGACGTCTTCGTCTCCTCCCACCGAGCCGAGTGGGACAGACTCGACGCCCTGCTGCGCCGCCAGCGCCGCCTCACCGGAACCGAGGCCGACGAACTCGTCACCCTGTACCAGCGGACCGCCACCCATCTCTCGCTGATCCAGTCCAGCGCGCCGGACCCCCAGCTCACCGGGCGCCTCAGCCAGCTCGTGGCCCGCGCGCGCGGAGCCGTGACAGGCACCCGCCGGGCCTCCTGGCGCGATGTCACCCGCTTCCTGACGCACGGATTCCCGGCAGCGGTCTACCGCTCCCGCCACTGGTGGGTGCCCACGGCGCTCCTGTCCACGGCGATAGCGGCCCTCCTCGGGTGGTGGATCGGCACCCACCCCGAAGTCCAGGCCTCCATCGCCGCCCCCAGCGAACTGCGTGACCTCACCCGGCCCGGTGGCGAGTACGAGACCTACTACTCCAGCCACCCCGCGGCCTCCTTCGCCGCCCAGGTGTGGACGAACAACGCCCAGGCCGCTGCGATGTGCCTGGTGCTGGGCGTCTTCCTGGGCATCCCGGTCCTCTGGATCCTCTTCCAGAACATGCTCAACCTGGGCGTCGGCATCGGCCTGATGTCATCGGCCGGCCGCCTCGACACCTTCCTGGGGCTCGTCCTCCCGCACGGTCTGCTGGAACTGACAGCCGTCTTCGTCGCCGCGGGCACGGGACTGCGACTGGGCTGGACCGTGATCGACCCGGGCCCGCGATCCCGTCGGACCGCCCTGGCGGAAGAGGGCCGCGCCGCGCTGGGTATGGCGATAGGCCTGGCCCTGATCCTCTTCGTCTCCGGTGCCATCGAAGGCTTCGTCACGCCGTCGGGTCTCCCCACGTGGGCCCGAATCGGCATCGGAATCGCGGCTGAACTGGCCTTCCTTCTGTACGTCTATGTCCTTGGGGGTCGCGCGGCACGCTCCGGCGACACCGGTGACGTCGAGGCATGGGAGCGCAGCGCCACTGTCCCGACGGCCGCCTGATGTGCGTACACACCCGCTGACCTGCTAGTCTCCTCTTCGCCCCGGAAAACCGTTGACAGAGGTAGACTGGGGAGGTAGATTCGAACAGTTGCCTAGAACTGGACACGTCCGGCGGCAGCGGTTAGAGTCTGCTCGCTTCTCAAAGTAATCGACACGTCGATTCAGAAGAAGCCTCTCCTGATGATTCAGAAATGGGCGCCGGTCAATCCGGTCCACGGATTCTGATAAAGTCGGAGCCGCTGGAAAGGGAAACGCGAAAGCGGATTACCTGGAAAGCACCGAGGAAATCGGGCCCGAAAGGATCTGATAGAGTCGGACTCGCCGGAAAGGGAAACGCGGAAGCGGGAACCTGGAAAGCACCGAGGAAATCGGATACGGAAACGGTCTGATAGAGTCGGAAACGCAAGACCGAAGGGAAGCGCCCGGAGGAAAGCCCGAGAGGGTGAGTACAAAGGAAGCGTCCGTTCCTTGAGAACTCAACAGCGTGCCAAAAATCAACGCCAGATTTGTTGATACCCCGTCTCCGGCCGATCGGTCGGGACGAGGTTCCTTTGAAAAAGTCCTGCCGGGCACTGCCTGGTAGGCGCATCAGCGAGGACGCTGTGAACGACCGGTCCTATTCCGACCGGTTGTTCCGCTCTCGTGGTGTCGTCCCGATTACGGGAAAACATTCACGGAGAGTTTGATCCTGGCTCAGGACGAACGCTGGCGGCGTGCTTAACACATGCAAGTCGAACGATGAAGCCCTTCGGGGTGGATTAGTGGCGAACGGGTGAGTAACACGTGGGCAATCTGCCCTTCACTCTGGGACAAGCCCTGGAAACGGGGTCTAATACCGGATAACACTCCTGCCTGCATGGGTGGGGGTTAAAAGCTCCGGCGGTGAAGGATGAGCCCGCGGCCTATCAGCTTGTTGGTGAGGTAGTGGCTCACCAAGGCGACGACGGGTAGCCGGCCTGAGAGGGCGACCGGCCACACTGGGACTGAGACACGGCCCAGACTCCTACGGGAGGCAGCAGTGGGGAATATTGCACAATGGGCGAAAGCCTGATGCAGCGACGCCGCGTGAGGGATGACGGCCTTCGGGTTGTAAACCTCTTTCAGCAGGGAAGAAGCGAAAGTGACGGTACCTGCAGAAGAAGCGCCGGCTAACTACGTGCCAGCAGCCGCGGTAATACGTAGGGCGCAAGCGTTGTCCGGAATTATTGGGCGTAAAGAGCTCGTAGGCGGCTTGTCACGTCGGTTGTGAAAGCCCGGGGCTTAACCCCGGGTCTGCAGTCGATACGGGCAGGCTAGAGTGTGGTAGGGGAGATCGGAATTCCTGGTGTAGCGGTGAAATGCGCAGATATCAGGAGGAACACCGGTGGCGAAGGCGGATCTCTGGGCCATTACTGACGCTGAGGAGCGAAAGCGTGGGGAGCGAACAGGATTAGATACCCTGGTAGTCCACGCCGTAAACGGTGGGAACTAGGTGTTGGCGACATTCCACGTCGTCGGTGCCGCAGCTAACGCATTAAGTTCCCCGCCTGGGGAGTACGGCCGCAAGGCTAAAACTCAAAGGAATTGACGGGGGCCCGCACAAGCAGCGGAGCATGTGGCTTAATTCGACGCAACGCGAAGAACCTTACCAAGGCTTGACATACACCGGAAAGCATTAGAGATAGTGCCCCCCTTGTGGTCGGTGTACAGGTGGTGCATGGCTGTCGTCAGCTCGTGTCGTGAGATGTTGGGTTAAGTCCCGCAACGAGCGCAACCCTTGTTCTGTGTTGCCAGCATGCCCTTCGGGGTGATGGGGACTCACAGGAGACTGCCGGGGTCAACTCGGAGGAAGGTGGGGACGACGTCAAGTCATCATGCCCCTTATGTCTTGGGCTGCACACGTGCTACAATGGCAGGTACAAAGAGCTGCGAAGCCGTGAGGCGGAGCGAATCTCAAAAAGCCTGTCTCAGTTCGGATTGGGGTCTGCAACTCGACCCCATGAAGTCGGAGTTGCTAGTAATCGCAGATCAGCATTGCTGCGGTGAATACGTTCCCGGGCCTTGTACACACCGCCCGTCACGTCACGAAAGTCGGTAACACCCGAAGCCGGTGGCCCAACCCCTTGTGGGAGGGAGCTGTCGAAGGTGGGACTGGCGATTGGGACGAAGTCGTAACAAGGTAGCCGTACCGGAAGGTGCGGCTGGATCACCTCCTTTCTAAGGAGCATCTAGGCCGCCAGGCATTGCCTGGTGGTCCAGGGCCATTACGTCGGCACACGTTCGACGGTGGTTGCTCATGGGTGGAACGTTGATTATTCGGCACTCTTGACTGTCTTCTCCTTCCAGTACTGCTCTTCGGGGCGTGGAAAGAATGAGGGAAGCGGTAAGGGTGTCGGGCACGCTGTTGGGTGTCTGAAGGTACGGCCGAGAGGCTGCCTTCAGTGCCGGCCCCAGTGCACTCCGGTTTCTTCCGGGGGTGATGGGTGGTTGGTCGTTGTTTGAGAACTGCACAGTGGACGCGAGCATCTGTGGCCAAGTTTTTAAGGGCGCACGGTGGATGCCTTGGCACCAGGAACCGATGAAGGACGTGGGAGGCCACGATAGTCCCCGGGGAGCCGTCAACCAGGCTTTGATCCGGGGGTTTCCGAATGGGGAAACCCGGCAGTCGTCATGGGCTGTCACCCTTGCCTGAACACATAGGGCAAGTGGAGGGAACGCGGGGAAGTGAAACATCTCAGTACCCGCAGGAAGAGAAAACAACCGTGATTCCGGGAGTAGTGGCGAGCGAAACCGGATGAGGCCAAACCTTGTATGTGTGAGACCCGGCAGGGGTTGCATGCAAGGGGTTGTGGGATCTCTCTTTCACAGTCTGCCGGCTGTGAGGCGAGTCAGAAACCGTTGATGTAGGCGAAGGACATGCGAAAGGTCCGGCGTAGAGGGTAAGACCCCCGTAGTCGAAACATCAACGGCTCGTTTGAGAGACACCCAAGTAGCACGGGGCCCGAGAAATCCCGTGTGAATCTGGCGGGACCACCCGCTAAGCCTAAATATTCCCTGGTGACCGATAGCGGATAGTACCGTGAGGGAATGGTGAAAAGTACCGCGGGAGCGGAGTGAAATAGTACCTGAAACCGTGTGCCTACAAGCCGTGGGAGCGTCGCGCATTGAGTTTACTCAGTGCGTCGTGACTGCGTGCCTTTTGAAGAATGAGCCTGCGAGTTTGCGGTGCGTTGCGAGGTTAACCCGTGTGGGGAAGCCGTAGCGAAAGCGAGTCCGAATAGGGCGATTCAGTAGCGCGCTCAAGACCCGAAGCGGAGTGATCTAGCCATGGGCAGGTTGAAGCGGCTGTAAGAGGTCGTGGAGGACCGAACCCACCAGGGTTGAAAACCTGGGGGATGACCTGTGGTTAGGGGTGAAAGGCCAATCAAACTCCGTGATAGCTGGTTCTCCCCGAAATGCATTTAGGTGCAGCGTCGTGTGTTTCTTGCCGGAGGTAGAGCACTGGATAGGCGATGGGCCCTACCGGGTTACTGACCTTAGCCAAACTCCGAATGCCGGTAAGTGAGAGCGCGGCAGTGAGACTGTGGGGGATAAGCTCCATGGTCGAGAGGGAAACAGCCCAGAGCATCGACTAAGGCCCCTAAGCGTACGCTAAGTGGGAAAGGATGTGGAGTCGCACAGACAACCAGGAGGTTGGCTTAGAAGCAGCCACCCTTGAAAGAGTGCGTAATAGCTCACTGGTCTAGTGATTCCGCGCCGACAATGTAGCGGGGCTCAAGCGTACCGCCGAAGTCGTGTCATTGCAGCAATAGGGCCAACGCCCGCTGTGATGGGTAGGGGAGCGTCGTGTGCCGGGTGAAGCCGCGCCGGAAGGCAGTGGTGGACGGTTCACGAGTGAGAATGCAGGCATGAGTAGCGATACACACGTGAGAAACGTGTGCGCCGATTGACTAAGGGTTCCTGGGTCAAGCTGATCTGCCCAGGGTAAGTCGGGACCTAAGGCGAGGCCGACAGGCGTAGTCGATGGATAACCGGTTGATATTCCGGTACCCGCTGTGAAGCGTCAAACATTGAACCAGGCGATGCTAAGTCCGTGAAGCCGCCCCGGAGCCTTCGGGCAAAGGGGAGTGGTGGAGCCGACGGACCAGACCTGCAGTAGGTGAGTGATGGGGTGACGCAGGAAGGTAGTCCATCCCGGGCGGTGGTTGTCCCGGGGTAAGGGTGTAGGCCGTGTGATAGGCAAATCCGTCACACATCAAGGCTGAGACCTGATGCCGAGCCGATTGTGGTGAAGTGGATGATCCTATGCTGTCGAGAAAAGCCTCTAGCGAGTTTCATGGCGGCCCGTACCCTAAACCGACTCAGGTGGTCAGGTAGAGAATACCGAGGCGTTCGGGTGAACTATGGTTAAGGAACTCGGCAAAATGCCCCCGTAACTTCGGGAGAAGGGGGGCCATCACTGGTGATCCGATTTACTCGGTGAGCTGGGGGTGGCCGCAGAGACCAGCGAGAAGCGACTGTTTACTAAAAACACAGGTCCGTGCGAAGCCGTAAGGCGATGTATACGGACTGACGCCTGCCCGGTGCTGGAACGTTAAGGGGACCGGTTAGTCACTCTTCGGGGTGGCGAAGCTGAGAACTTAAGCGCCAGTAAACGGCGGTGGTAACTATAACCATCCTAAGGTAGCGAAATTCCTTGTCGGGTAAGTTCCGACCTGCACGAATGGCGTAACGACTTCTCGACTGTCTCAACCATAGGCCCGGTGAAATTGCACTACGAGTAAAGATGCTCGTTTCGCGCAGCAGGACGGAAAGACCCCGGGACCTTTACTACAGTTTGATATTGGTGTTCGGTTCGGCTTGTGTAGGATAGGTGGGAGACTTTGAAGTCATGGCGCCAGCCATGGTGGAGTCGCCGTTGAAATACCACTCTGGTCGTGCTGGATGTCTAACCTGGGTCCGTGATCCGGATCAGGGACAGTGTCTGATGGGTAGTTTAACTGGGGCGGTTGCCTCCTAAAGAGTAACGGAGGCGCCCAAAGGTTCCCTCAGCCTGGTTGGTAATCAGGTGTTGAGTGTAAGTGCACAAGGGAGCTTGACTGTGAGACCGACGGGTCGAGCAGGGACGAAAGTCGGGACTAGTGATCCGGCGGTGGCTTGTGGAAGCGCCGTCGCTCAACGGATAAAAGGTACCCCGGGGATAACAGGCTGATCTTCCCCAAGAGTCCATATCGACGGGATGGTTTGGCACCTCGATGTCGGCTCGTCGCATCCTGGGGCTGGAGTCGGTCCCAAGGGTTGGGCTGTTCGCCCATTAAAGCGGTACGCGAGCTGGGTTTAGAACGTCGTGAGACAGTTCGGTCCCTATCCGCTGTGCGCGTAGGAATATTGAGAAGGGCTGTCCCTAGTACGAGAGGACCGGGACGGACGAACCTCTGGTGTGCCAGTTGTCCTGCCAAGGGCATGGCTGGTTGGCTACGTTCGGGAGGGATAACCGCTGAAAGCATCTAAGCGGGAAGCCTGCTTCGAGATGAGTATTCCCACCCCCTTGAGGGGTTAAGGCTCCCAGTAGACGACTGGGTTGATAGGCCAGATCTGGAAGGCGGGCAACCGCTGGAGGTGACTGGTACTAATAGGCCGAGGGCTTGTCCTCAGTTGCTCGCGTCCACTGTGTTGGTTCTGAAACCACGAACAACCGTCGTAGCTATGCCACGGCTCCGGTTGACAGTTTCATAGTGTTTCGGTGGTCATAGCGTGAGGGAAACGCCCGGTTACATTCCGAACCCGGAAGCTAAGCCTCACAGCGCCGATGGTACTGCAGGGGGGACCCTGTGGGAGAGTAGGACGCCGCCGAACAAATTTTGAAGAAAACCCCCGTACCGGGAAACCGGTGACGGGGGTTTTCTGCGTTTGGGGTCCCTTTTCCGGAACCTCAAAAGGCCGGCCCTTTCTGCTTTCGCTTACAAGCGGCCTGCGGACTTCAGCGCCAGATAGGCGTCCGCGAGAGCCGGCGCCAGGTTGTCCGGGGTCGCGTCGACGACCGTGACTCCACGGCGTTGCAGCTGCTCGGCCGTGCGTCGCCGCTCCGCCTCGGCCTGGGCAGCCGCCGCCGCCTCGTACACCGCGTCGGTGTTTCCCCTGGCCTTCGCCATGCGCGCGATGTGCGGGTCCGCGACCGATGCCAGCAGCACCGTATGGCGCTGGGTGAGACCGGAGAGGACGGGGAGCAGGCCCTCTTCGATGGGGGCCGCGTCGAGGCTCGTCAGGAGCACGATCAACGAGCGGCGTGGGGCCGTACGCCGGGCTGTGGCGGTCAGGCCACGGGCGTCCGTTTCCACGAGCTCCGGTTCCAGGCCGGCCATCGCGTTGACCAGGGACGGGAGGACGTCGCCTGCCGCGCTGCCCTGGACGAGGGCGCGTACCCGGCGGTCGTAGGCGAGGAGGTCCACGCGGTCGCCGGCGCGGGAGGCCAGGGCGGCGAGGAGCAGGGCCGCGTCCATGGAGGCGTCGAGGCGGGGGGCGTCACCGACGCGGCCCGCGGAGGTGCGGCCGGTGTCGAGGACGAGAAGGATGTGGCGGTCGCGCTCGGGACGCCAGGTGCGTACGGCGACCGTCGTCCGGCGGGCTGTGGCGCGCCAGTCGATGGAACGGGTGTCGTCGCCGGGGACGTACTCGCGCAGGCTGTCGAACTCCGTGCCCTCACCGCGCGTCAGCACGCTGGTGCGGCCGTCGAGTTCGCGGAGCCGGGCCAGCTTGGAAGGGAGGTGCTTCCGGCTGGTGAAGGGGGGCAGGACGCGTACGGTCCAGGGGACCTTGTGGCTGCCCTGGCGGGAGAAGAGGCCGAGGGGGCCGTAGGAGCGGATGGTGACGCGGTCGGCCTGGCGGTCGCCGCGGCGCGTGGGGCGCAGACGGGTCGTCAGGCGGCGGCGTTCGCCGGCGGGGACCGTCAGGCGCTGACGGGACGCCGTGACCTCGGTGCCGGGTTCCCAACTGCTCGGCGGCCAGGCGTCGCGGAGGTGCGCGCGCAGGGGGCGGCCGGAGGGATTGGTGACGGTGAGGGTGACGTCCGCGGACTCGCCGAGGCGTACCGAGGTGTCGCCGGAGCGGGTCAGGCCGAGGCGCCGTACGGGAGCCGCGAGGGCGGCGTCGCAGGCGCAGGCCAGGGCCAGGGGGGCGTTCACGGCGAGGATGCCTGTCCAGCTGGGCTCCCAGATGCCGACGGGGAGTGCGCCCAGGGCCGCCAGGAGGGCGGCGCGTCCGGTGAGTGCCATCAGCGGGGGACGGGGACGTGGGCGAGGATCGCGTTGATGACGGAGTCGGCCGTCACGCCCTCCATCTCGGCCTCGGGGCGGAGTTGGACGCGGTGGCGGAGGGTGGGCAGGGCCAGGGCTTTCACGTCGTCGGGGATGACGTAGTCGCGGCCGGTCAGCCAGGCCCAGGCGCGGGCTGTGGCGAGCAGAGCGGTCGCGCCGCGCGGGGAGACGCCGAGCGTGAGGGACGGCGACTCGCGGGTGGCGCGGCAGATGTCGACGACGTAGCCGGTGATCTCGGGGGAGACGGATGTCTTGGCGACCGCGGCCCGGGCGGCTTCGAGGTCGGCGGCGCCGGCCACGGGGCGCAGGCCGGCGGCGCGCAGGTCGCGCGGGTTGAAGCCCTCGGCGTGGCGGGTGAGGACGTTGATCTCGTCCTGGCGGGAGGGCAGAGGGATCGTCAGTTTGAGCAGGAAGCGGTCCAGTTGGGCCTCGGGGAGGGGATACGTTCCCTCGTACTCGACCGGGTTCTGGGTCGCGGCGACCAGGAAGGGCTCGGGGAGCGGCCGGGGTGTGCCGTCGACCGTGACCTGGCGTTCCTCCATCGCCTCCAGCAGCGACGCCTGGGTCTTGGGAGGCGTGCGGTTGATCTCGTCGGCGAGCAGGAGGTTGGTGAACACCGGGCCGGGCTGGAAGGAGAACTCGGCGGTACGTGCGTCGTAGACGAGTGAGCCGGTGACGTCGCTCGGCATGAGGTCGGGGGTGAACTGGACGCGCTTGGTGTCGAGTTCCAGTGCGGACGCGAGCGCGCGGACGAGCAACGTTTTGGCCACTCCGGGGACTCCTTCGAGGAGAACGTGTCCGCGGCAGAGGAGGGCGACGACGAGACCGGTCACGGCGGGGTCCTGGCCGACCACGGCTTTGGCGATCTCGGCGCGCAGGGCTTCCAGGGAGGAGCGGGCGGTGTCCGCGTCCCCGGAGTACCCGGCGTACCCGGCGTTGTCAGTGGTCGGGTCCATCATGAAATGCGTACCTCTCTTTCGAGGGCGTCGAGTTGGTCGGCAAGGGAGACGAGGGCCGCGTCGTCGCGGGGCGGCGGCCCGAAGAGGAGCGGGAGCAGGGCCTGTCCGTCGCCGTCGAGGCGGGCGGAGAGGGCGGGGAGCAGGGCTTCGGGCGCGTGGGCCTGGGCCGGGGGCACGCCGATGAGGGGGGCGAGGCGGGTGCGGGTGGCGGAGCGCAGAGCGGAGGCCGCGCGGTCGCGGGCGTTGGCCTTGCGGTAGAGGCGGGCGCGGCCTTCGGCGGTCTCGGAGGCGCGGATCGCGACGGGGAGGCGTTCGGGTACGAGGGGGCCCATTCGGCGTGCCCGCCACAGGGCGGCCAGGATCGCCGCGATGAAGAGCTGCAGTGTGCCCCAGAGCCAGCCCGAGGGGAGCAGGTCGAAGAAGCTCTGGTCGCCCGCGTCGGTGGCCGAGTCGTCGGAGAGCGAAGGGAGGTACCAGACGAGGTGGGAGCGGGAACCGAGGAGTTGGAGAGCGAGCGAGGCGTTGCCCTGCTCGTCGAGGCGGTCGTTGTAGAGGATGTCGGGGGCGCCGAGCACGATGGTGTCGCCGCTTCCGGAGGCCGCCGGTACACGCAGGAGCGTGGGGAGGCCGTCGCTGGGGTAACAGGCGTCGGTGCCCGGGGCGCCCGAGGTGTAGCGGACGCCGCCCGTGTCGGCGCTGCCCGCTCGGCGGGCGGCGGGCAGGGCGCAGTCGGGGGAGAGCGTCGAGTCGAAGCTGACCGCTGGATCGGCGGAGACTCCGGGGGCGAGGGTGCCGACGGAGGGCGATCCGGGGGCGATCAGCACCGTACGGCCGTTAGAGGTCTCCGTCGTCCTCTTCAGGAGCGTCTGCTGACGCTTGGTCAGCAGGTCGGGAGCGGCGATCAGCAGGGTGGTGTCGGGGGCGGCGGCCGCGCGGGCCTTGTCGAGGGTGGTGACCACGCGCGTGGAGACCCCCTGGTCGGCGAGGAGTTCGGCGACGGCCCGGCTGCCGTAGGGGTCGGCGGAGCGCGGGTCGAGGCGGCCGTGCCGGGCGTCCGAGCGGACCGCGGCCATCACGACGGCGGCCACCAGCAGAAGGACGAGTGCGAGGACGACTCCGCGCGCGCGGGTCCACCACTGGCGGGCGGTGGGCGAGGCCGAGGTGGAGGTGGAGGCGAGGGCGGCCTCGGTCATGAGGCGGCCCCCTGGCGGCTGTCGCGGTCCGTGTTCCGGTTCGTGCTGTGGGCGCTGTCCGTGAGTACGGGCTTGGTGCGTTCCAGGTCGCTGTCGAGCTCGGTGAGGCGCTGGTACGCGCGCGGGTCGCCGGCCCGGCCGCCGTACGTGACGTCGTCGAAGTCCCTTGCCGCGGCGCGCAGTCGGTCCGTGTGGGCGGGCAGGGTGCGGCTCGCCTCCGCGGCTGCCTCGTCGGCCGTGCGGCCGGGGCGCGGGTCGAGCAGGGCGCGTTCCTCCAGGGAGCGGACGATGGCGCGCATCCGCTCCTGGACGGCCTGGCTCCAATGGCCCTGGGCGGCCTGGGCCTCGGCGGCGGCGCGGTGTTCGGCGGCGCTCCTGGGGCGGTCGTCGAAGAGCGTGGCGGAGGAGGCCGGGGTACGGTGCGGGGTGCCCAGGCGCCACCACAGGGCGGCCACGACCGCCAGCACGGCGAGGACGATGACGAGGAGTCCGAGCGTCCCGCCGGGTGTCGCGGCGGAGGCGGCGCCGAACAGTTTGTCGACCCAGTCCCAGAACGCGTTCAGGGCGCGCTGGGCCAGGCCGGGGTCGTTCTCGTGGTACATCCGCTTGGACAGCTCGCGTCTGGCCGCCTCCCGCGCGGGATCGCGCGGCGTCGTCACCGGTGGTTCGTCGCCGCGCGTCAGCGCGAGGACGGCTGTAGCGCCGGTGTGCGGTCCTGCGAGCAGTGCTGTGAGGACGCCCCCCGCCCCGTTCACCGCATCAACTCCCCGGTGTGGTGCCGGAAGCCCCGGTGCCGTAGCCCTGGACACCGGCGGCTCGGGCCAGGTCGAGGTCGAGGGCCTCGCGGCGGATGCGCTGGTCGATGTACAGGAGCACGGTGACACCTGCGGTGATCGGGATGGTGAGCATCGCTCCGATTACCGAGCCGACACCGCTGACGATGAGGAAGGTCCAGCCGACGTCGCCGGCGTTGTCGAAGAAGCCGGAGAGACCGTCCCCGCTCAGTGCCGCGGCCAGGACGGCGAAGGGGATCACGATGATCGACGCCACGATGTTGGCGATGATCGTGGCGAGGAGCTGGATGCCGAACACCCGCCACCAGGAGCCGCGTACGAGTTTCGCGGAGCGGCTCATCGACTTCAGGATGCCCTGCTTCTCCAGCATCAGGGCGGGAGAGGCGAGCGAGAAGCGGATCATCAGCCAGCCGGCGACGACGCCGCCGGCCAGTGCGCCGAGGACGGCGAACGCGGCGCCGGCGTCACCCGAGCCGCCCAGAGCCGCGAGCAGACCGGGGAGGGCGCCGACGCCGACGATCACGACGGCGATGAGCGGCAGCAGGAGGGTCAGGCCGAGCAGCTTCGGCAGCTGGGGACGGGCGTCCCGCCATGCCTCGCTCGTGGTGACCGGCTTGCCGAGCACCGCGCGGCTGGTCACCGACGTGAGCAGGGCCGTCGCGACGATGGTGCCGAGCAGGGTGATGATCAGGACGGCACCGGTGCTCAGCATGGTGTCGCCGAGAGCCCGGCTCAGTTCCTCGACGGTGGCGCTCGGGTCGTTGAGGACGTCCGTATCGGCGTTGTCGTCGAGGACGAAGCCCTGGAGCAGGATGACCGCGATCTGCGTGACGACGGCGACGGTCAGCGAGATGCCGAGGACCGTGCGCCAGTAGGCGCGCATGGTCGAGACGGCACCGTCGAGGATCTCGCCGACGCCGAGCGGGCGCAGCGGGATGACGCCGGGCTTGGCGGCGGGCGGTGGTCCGCCCCAGTTGCCGCCCCAGCCGGCGGGGCCACCGGGGCTGCCGTATCCGTGGCCGGGGCCTCCCCAGCCGCCGTGTCCGCCGCCCTGGCCGCCGGGCTGCTGACCACCCCAGCCCGGACCGGGCGGAGGGGGCGGCGGGGCCTGGCCGGGGCCTTGTGTGCCGGGAGCGGACCACTGGGCGGGTGGGGGCTGCTCCTTGGACCACTTCGAGGGCTGCTCGGGTTGGTTCGCTCCGCCCTGGCCGACGGGCTGCGGGGTGCCGGAGGAGTCCGGCTCCTCTCCGCCGGAGGGGGCAGATCCGGGCGAGGCCCAGCCCGGAGTGTCGTTCATCGTCGCTCCTTCACGGTGCCCGTCCCGCGGTCGCGGCGGCAGGTTGGCAGCCATCGTGCCACGGTGTGCCCGGCAGGGGACCGGCCCCCGTATGCGCTGCACACCTTCAATTGTCCGCCGGGTACGGGGCAGACTGGGCGGATGGCTGATCACTACGCGCAATCCCGCGAGGACGGCGGGCCGACGGAGATACCCGCGATCCGCTGGCACGAGCCGCCCGAAGGCCCTGTTCTGGTCCTTCTCGACCAGACGCGGCTTCCTGCCGAGGAGGTCGAGCTGGTGTGCACCGACGCGCCCGCGCTGGTGGAGGCGATCCGCACGCTCGCGGTGCGCGGGGCGCCGCTGCTCGGGATCGCCGGGGCGTACGGCGTCGCGCTCGCCGCCGTACGCGGCTTCGACGTGGACGAGGCCGCTCTCGCGCTGGCCGGTGCCCGGCCGACCGCCGTGAACCTCGCGGTCGGGGTGCGCCGGGCGCAGGCCGCCTACCGGGCGGCGCTCGCCGGGGGCGGCGATCAGGAGGCGGCCGCCGCGGCCGCGCTCGCCGCGGCGCGGGCGCTGCACCGGGAGGACGCCGAGGCCAGCGCGCGCATGGCCGAGCACGGGCTGGCGCTGCTCGACGAGCTGCTGCCGGGCGGCGGGCACCGGGTGCTCACGCACTGCAACACCGGGGCGCTGGTGTCCGGCGGGGAGGGCACGGCGTTCGCCGTGGCGCTCGCGGCGCATCGGGCGGGGCAGCTGCGCCGGCTCTGGGTGGACGAGACGCGGCCGTTGCTGCAGGGCGCTCGCCTGACGGCGTACGAGGCGGCTCGCAACGGAATGGCGTACACCTTGCTCACCGACAGCGCGGCGGGTTCGCTGTTCTCGACCGGTGAGGTGGACGCGGTGCTGATAGGTGCCGACCGCATCGCGGCCGACGGTTCGGTGGCGAACAAGGTGGGGAGCTATCCGCTCGCGGTGCTGGCGAGGTACCACCATGTGCCGTTCATCGTGGTGGCGCCGGTGACGACGATCGACCCGGACACGCCCGACGGGGCGTCCATCGAGGTCGAGCAGCGCGCCGGTCATGAAGTGACGGAGATCACAGCACCACAGGTGCCGGTGGTGGGAGTCGAGGCGGGAGGCGGTATACCTGTGGCACCCCTGGGGACCCAGGCGTACAACCCGGCGTTCGATGTGACGCCGCCGGAGTTGATCACGGCGATCGTCACCGAAGAGGGCGTTGTTTCGCCCGTGACGGCTGAGGCTCTCGCCGAGCTGTGTGACTTGTCACGCCAGGTAACGATTTAGTTAATGGGATGATGTCGTTTATGAAGGGACGAGTCCTTGTCGTCGATGACGACACCGCACTGGCCGAGATGCTCGGCATTGTGTTGCGTGGTGAAGGTTTTGAGCCGTCTTTCGTAGCCGACGGCGACAAGGCGCTGGCCGCTTTCCGCGATGCCAAGCCCGACCTGGTGCTCCTGGACCTGATGCTGCCCGGACGGGACGGCATCGAGGTATGCCGCCTGATCAGGGCGGAGTCCGGGGTACCGATCGTGATGCTCACGGCGAAGAGCGACACCGTCGATGTCGTGGTCGGCCTCGAATCGGGCGCCGACGACTACATCGTGAAGCCGTTCAAGCCAAAGGAGCTGGTGGCGCGGATCAGGGCGCGGCTGCGCCGTTCGGAGGAGCCGGCACCCGAACAGCTGTCGATCGGCGATCTCGTGATCGACGTCGCCGGTCACTCTGTGAAACGGGAAGGCATGTCCATCGCGCTGACGCCGCTGGAGTTCGACCTGCTGGTCGCGCTGGCGCGCAAGCCGTGGCAGGTGTTCACGCGTGAGGTCCTGCTGGAGCAGGTGTGGGGCTACCGGCACGCGGCGGACACCCGTCTGGTGAACGTGCATGTCCAGCGGCTGCGCTCCAAGGTCGAGAAGGACCCGGAGCGTCCGGAGATCGTGGTGACCGTCCGAGGTGTCGGTTACAAGGCAGGGCCGAGCTGACATGTCACGGGACAGTGCCGCTTCGGCGCCCGCTGAGCAGGGGGACCGTTCGGGGCGGCCTGTCGGCCGGAACATGACGGGTTCACGCTGGGAACGGTTCTTCGAGGGAGGGCTGCTCCAGGGCGGAGTCCAGGGCAGCCCGGTCCTTCGGCTGTTCATACGCTGGGTGCGTCGTCCGCTGCTGCCCGTGATGCGGCTGTGGCGGCGCAACATCCAGCTCAAGATCGTCGTGACGACGCTGCTGATGTCGCTCGGTGTCGTCCTGCTGCTCGGCTTCGTCGTGATCGGGCAGGTGCGCAACGGTCTGCTCGACGCCAAGGTGAAGGCCTCGCAGAGCCAGGCCACCGGTGGTTTCGCGGCGGCCAAGCAGCAGGCGGACGGGGGAGTGACCGCGAACGGCGACGACGGCTCGACCGCCGACGGCCGCTCGTCCAAGAACGTCAGCCAGTGGATGACCGACCTCGTCGTGTCCCTGTCCAGTGGTGGACAGGGCGCGTTCGACGTCGTGACGCTCAACTCCACCGCGGCCGGCGACGGCAGCGGTGGCCTCGCGCCGCGGTACTCGGGTCAGGTCGACCCGACGGTGAGCGTGCCCGAGAATCTGCGCGCCCGGGTCGACGAGAGCACGGCCGCGGCGCAGAGCTACACCCGTGTCGTCTACAAGGACGGCCGCGAGTCCCAGCCGGCGCTGGTCATCGGCAAGCAGGTCAACGACCCCAACGGGGACGCGTACCAGCTCTACTACCTCTTCCCGCTGACGCAGGAGGAGAAGTCGCTGAGCCTGGTCAAGGGGACGCTCGCGACGGCGGGACTGTTCGTCGTGGTGCTCCTCGGCGCCATCGCCTGGCTCGTGGTGCGCCAGGTCGTCACCCCTGTGCGGATGGCGGCCGGGATCGCCGAACGGCTCTCCGCCGGACGCCTCCAGGAACGTATGAAGGTCACCGGCGAGGACGACATCGCGCGCCTCGGCGAGGCCTTCAACAAGATGGCGCAGAACCTCCAGCTGAAGATCCAGCAGCTGGAGGACCTCTCGCGGATGCAGCGGCGGTTCGTCTCCGACGTGTCGCACGAGCTGCGGACGCCGCTGACGACCGTGCGGATGGCGGCCGATGTCATCCACGACGCGCGTGTGGACTTCGACCCGGTGACCGCGCGGTCGGCCGAGCTCCTCGCCGACCAGCTGGACCGGTTCGAGACGCTGCTCGCGGACCTGCTGGAGATCAGCCGGTTCGACGCGGGCGCGGCGGCGCTGGAGGCCGACGCGATCGACCTCAGAGAAGTCGTACGACGGGTGGTCGGCGGAGCCGAGCCGCTCGCCGAGCGCAAGGGCACGCACATACGCGTCGTCGGCGACCAGCAGCCGCTGATCGCCGAGGCGGACGCCCGGCGGGTCGAGCGTGTGCTGCGCAACCTCGTCGTCAACGCCGTGGAGCACGGCGAGGGCAAGGACGTCGTCGTCAGGCTCGCCGCAGCGGGCGGAGCGGTCGCGATCGCGGTCCGCGACTACGGCGTCGGGCTCAAGCCCGGCGAGGCGACCCGGGTGTTCAGCCGCTTCTGGCGGGCGGACCCGGCCCGCGCGCGTACCACCGGCGGCACGGGTCTCGGCCTGTCCATCGCTCTGGAGGACGCGCGGCTGCACGGCGGCTGGCTGCAGGCCTGGGGCGAGCCGGGCGGCGGTTCGCAGTTCCGGCTGACCCTGCCGCGGACGGCCGACGAGCCCCTCAGGGGATCGCCGATACCGCTGGAACCCAAGGACTCCCGGCGCAACCGCGGACTCGACGACGCCGGTCTGCCGCACGGCGGCAGCACCAAGCTCGCGACGGTACCCGTACAGCAGCCCGGAGCCGGGACGGGTTCCATACCGCCGCCCGGGGCCATGGCCTCACGGCTGGCCGGGGCGTCGCCCACGGCCGATCCGACGGCGCTGCCGGGCAACGGCGCGCGCGTGGTGCCCCGGCCCGCCGGGGCGGTGCGCCGCCAGGAGGAGACATCCGGCACCGGCCGGGAACGGACCGCACAGGAGCGGGGGCGGGACGGCGAGAGGCCGGAGGAGCTCGGACATGGGGAGGCATTTCGTGGGCGCTGACCGCGGGGGGAACGGTGTCCGCGGACGCCGTCCGGTACGCGTCGTGGTGTACGCCGGCTGTGGAGCCCTGCTGCTGGCGGGGTGTGCCTCGATGCCGGACAACGGGGACCTGCGCGGGGTCGAGTCGACGCCGCGCCAGGACTCGCAGGTCCGCGTCTACGCCATGCCGCCGCATCCCGGCGCCTCGGCGGCGGAGATCGTGCAGGGCTTCCTCGAGGCGCTGACCAGCGACGACGCCAAGTACGAGACGGCCGGCAAGTACCTCACCGACGGCGCCCGCAAGGCGTGGGATCCGTACCGTTCCACGACGGTCCTCGCGGACGCGCCGAACTCGGTGGGGCTGCCCTCGGAGGCCAAGGACGGCAGTCGCGACGTCGCGTTCCGGCTGAGCGGCAGCAAGGTCGCCAAGGTGGACGTGCGGCACGCGTACGAGCCGGACGCCGGCGAGTACAGCGGGTCGGTGCATCTGACCAGGCTGAAGAGCAACAAGCAGTGGCGCATCGACGCGCTGCCGCAGGGTGTCGTGATGGGCACGTCCGACTTCCAGCGCAACTACGTGTCCGTGAACAAGTACTTCTACGCGTCGAACGGCACCTCCGGCGGCGGCCGTCCCCTGCGGACCGTCGCCGACCCGGTCTATGTGCGCGCGCAGGTGGACCCGATGACGCAGATCGTGCGCGCGCTCCTGAAGGGGCCCACGAGCTGGCTGGACCCGGTGGTCAGGTCGAGCTTCCCGTCGGGCACGGAGCTGAAGAACAGCGACGTGTCGCTGGCGCCCGACGACCGCAACAGGGTCACGGTGCCGCTGAACGACAAGGCGGACCGTGTCGGACTTCCCAAGTGCCGTCAGATGGCGGCCCAACTCCTCCTGACGCTCCAGGATCTGACTCCCACCGGCGTCGACGAGGTGGAGTTCCAGAAGTCGGACGGCACGCAGCTGTGCGTGCTGAACAAGAGTCAGGCCGAGGGCGTCGCCTCGCACGGTACGGGCGAGCACCCGGGGTACCAGTACTTCATCGACCACGAGCAGCGGCTCGTCCGGATGCCCCGCGAGAACAGTGACAAGAAGCCCGAGCCGGTGCCCGGTGCGCTGGGCGAGGGCGGCAAGAAGCTGCGGGCGGCCGCGGTGTCGCGGGACGAGGGCAGTGCGGCCGGGGTGTCGGCCGACGGCCGGAACCTGTACGTCGGGTCGCTGGTGTCGGGCGGTTCGCTCGGCGAGCCGGTGGTGCAGAGCCAGGGCAGGACGGCGGACGACCGGCTGACGACGCCCAGCTGGGACGCGCGGGGCGACCTGTGGGTGGCCGACCGTGATCCGAAGAACCCCCGGCTGCTTCTGCTGCAGAAGGGCGCGGGCGAGCCCATCGTCGTCGGGGCCTCGCAGCTCGACGGGCGCATCGAGGCGGTGCGGGTGGCCGCCGACGGCGTGCGGATCGCGCTGATCGTCGAGAAGGACGGCAAGAGCTCGCTGCAGATCGGGCGCATCCAGCGATCCGGGCCCGACGATCCGCGCGGCGTGTTCGTCTTCGATCCGCGTTCCGTGGCACCTCAGCTGGAAGAGGTCACGGCCATGTCCTGGGCCGGGGACAGCCGGCTCGTGGTGGTCGGCAGCGAGAAGGGCGCCGTGCAGCAGATGCGGTACGTCCAGGTCGACGGTTCCACGCCGCTGGGCACCTCGCCCTCCGCGCTGGCCAACGTGAAGGAGATCGCCGCGTCCGAGGACGAGCAGCTGCCTCTGGTGGCGCACTCGGAGACGGACGGGATCGTGCGGCTGTCGGCGGGGGAGCAGTGGCAGAAGGTGGTCCAGGACGGGACGGCGCCGGTCTATCCCGGGTAGCGCCCCGGGTTCTGCGTCGGCGGGCTCGTCCGGTTTCCGGGCGGGCCCGCCGGCGTTTGCGCCCGCCTGCTCACCGGCTGCCCGTGCGCGGCCCCCGGCCCGGTCGTCCGCCCTGTCGTGTGGCGGCGTACAGCCGCTCCGGGGGTTGTCCACAAGGGTTGTCCACAGGGGTGGCCGAGCGGGGCGGGCGTTGGCACAGTGGTGGCCATGCGGGGGTGGTGGCAGGACCTCACGGATCTGGTGCTGCCGGCCGAGTGCGGAGGCTGCGGGAGGCCTCGCGCGGTGCTCTGCCCCGAGTGCCGTGCCGCCCTGAGCGGGGCCGCTCCGTGCCGGGTGCGACCGGTGCCCGAGCTGGCGGGGTTGCCTGTCGTGCACGCGGCGGCTCCCTACGAGGACGAGGTGCGGGCCGCGCTGCTCGCCCACAAGGAACGCGGTGCGCTGGCACTGGCGGCACCCCTGGGAGCGGCCCTCGCGGGGGCCGTGCGGGCGGGTCTGGGTCCGGTGCGACGTCCTGGTCCGGAAGGGCGGCCCACGGCTTCGCAGGGGCGGCTGGAGCTCGGGAAGGGGGAAGCGTGGGGCGGGCCGGGGCGGCCCGGGACCGGAGGCGCGGTGGACCGGGGTTCGGGAGCGGGACGCGGGCCCGTGCTGCTCGTCCCCGTGCCGTCGGCGCGGAAGGCGGTCCGGGCGCGGGGGCATGATCCGGCGCGGCGGATCGCGCTCGCGGCGGCGGGCGAACTGCGGCGCACGGGAACGCCTGCCCGGGTCCTCGGGGTGCTGCGCCAGCGGCGTGCCGTGGCCGACCAGTCGGGGCTGAACTCCCGGCAGCGGCTGGCCAATCTGACGGGGGCCCTGGAGGTCGTCGCCGGGGCCGAGCGGCTGCTGGCCGAGGGCGGCCGGGTCGTGCTGGTGGACGACCTGATGACGACGGGGGCCTCGTTGGCGGAGGCGGCGCGGGCCGTACGGGTCGCGCAGTCGGGTGTGCGGGCGGTGCGATGGACGGGTGACGGCACGGAACTGTCGGAAGTGGAGGGGCGGATCGTGGGTAGGGAGCAAGCCGGAGGAACGAGCGGTGACACGGTCTGCTCGGCCGTGGTCGCCGCACCTCCGGACGCTTTCGAAATAAACCGGAACTGACCGAGAACTTGCATCGTTGCAGGTAATGAGTGGGTCAATTCACCTGAACGGAGGTACGTCTCAGTAGAGGGTGACGACATCCGTCCAGGCGAGATATGTTCGGTTGTGAGGGAATGGCGCAGGCCGTCTCTCGCGCATCCGAGTGCCGTACCGCGGGTTTTCAGCAATCACCCGCATCGGTGGGGTGGAGATCTTGTCCTTGGGGGAGGAGGAGGTGAAAGTCACCGAGTCCGAGGTTCCGGTGCTCACCGGAACCTGGTGCAAAAGGGAGATGCTCCGCCAGTGGAGCGGGGCTATCCGGGAACGGAGTTCTGCGTGGACATCGTCGTCAAGGGCCGCAAGACCGAGGTGCCCGAGCGGTTCCGCAAGCACGTGGCCGAGAAGCTGAAGCTGGAGAAGATCCAGAAGCTCGATGGCAAGGTGATCAGCCTCGACGTCGAGGTGTCCAAGGAGCCCAACCCCCGACAGGCCGACCGCAGTGACCGGGTGGAGATCACGCTCCATTCCCGCGGACCGGTGATCCGGGCGGAGGCAGCGGCTAGCGACGCGTATGCAGCACTCGACCTGGCCGCGGACAAGCTCGAGGCCCGGCTGCGCAAGCAGCACGACAAGCGCTACACCCGCCGTGGCAACGGCAGGATCTCGGCAGCCGAGGTCGCCGACCGCGTCCCGGGCGCAGCGACGCTGAACGGCGACGGCAGCGTCGTCCACGAGGACGAGCCGGACGCGGTACCGACGAAGAAGATCGGCTCTCTCGAGATCATGGGCGAAGGCCCCTGTGTCGTCCGCGAGAAGACCCATGTGGCCGCACCGATGACGCTCGACCAGGCGCTCTACGAAATGGAGCTGGTCGGGCACGACTTCTACCTCTTCGTCGACTCCGAGACGAAGGAGCCCAGTGTCGTCTACCGGCGGCACGCGTACGACTACGGCGTCATCCACCTCAGCACGGACCCGATGGTCACCCAGGGCGGAGCGGACGCGCCGGGCGGCGCGCTCGGCGGCTGACCACCCCCGGTGACGGCTGAGCCGGTGCCCCTGGAGCGCGAGTGCGCCCCCAGGGGCACCGGTGTGCGACCACTTCACGTTCCGCGATGTCACCGCACTGACGTCCCGGCATGGAATCATGGCCGCACCGGCTCAACCGGTGGGCCGTTGCCTTGGGTTGGCGATGGCACGGAAACACAGGCCACGGCCTTCAGGGGGAGGAACGATGGCGGACAGCTTCGGACCGATGCGTGACCGTGATGCCGACGACGGCGTCGTCACCACCGGCCTGGACGCGGACTCTCCGCGCAAGGAGCCGATCAGGGTCCTTGTCGTGGACGACCACGCCCTCTTCCGCCGAGGTCTGGAGATCGTTCTCGCGGCCGAGGAGGACATCCAGGTCGTCGGCGAGGCGGGGGACGGGGCGGAGGCGGTCGACAAGGCCGCCGACCTGCTGCCCGACATCGTGCTGATGGACGTACGGATGCCCAAGCGCGGCGGTATCGAGGCGTGCACCTCCATCAAGGAGGTGGCCCCCAGCGCGAAGATCATCATGCTGACGATCAGCGACGAGGAGGCCGACCTCTACGACGCGATCAAGGCGGGCGCGACCGGGTATCTCCTCAAGGAGATCTCCACGGACGAGGTGGCCACGGCCATTCGCGCGGTGGCCGACGGGCAGTCGCAGATCAGTCCCTCTATGGCGTCGAAACTCCTCACCGAGTTCAAGTCGATGATCCAGCGGACGGACGAGCGCCGGCTGGTGCCCGCGCCGCGGCTCACCGATCGCGAGCTGGAGGTCCTCAAACTCGTGGCCACGGGGATGAACAACCGGGATATCGCCAAGCAGTTGTTCATCTCCGAGAACACCGTGAAAAACCATGTGCGCAACATCCTGGAGAAACTGCAGCTGCACTCCAGGATGGAAGCCGTGGTGTACGCGATGCGGGAGAAGATCCTCGAGATCCGCTAGGCGTTCCCCGAGGACCCGTTCCGCCAAGAGCTACCCGAGGACGCGGACGAGTTCCCCGATGAGCGGCTCGCGCAGTTCCGGGGCGTCCACCCGCTCGACCCGCACATCCGTGCAGTCCACCCAGCTCGCGGCCTCCGCCAGGGCCTGGGCCACCGCCGGGACCGCCTTGGCGTCGTCCAGGCTGACCTGCCTCGCGACCAGCGTGCGGCCCTCCCGGGCCGGGTCCACCCGGCCGACGAGCCGGCCGCCGGCCAGGACCGGCATCGCGAAGTAACCGTGGATCCGCTTCGGCTTGGGCGTGTACGCCTCCAGACGATGCGTGAAATCGAAGATCCGCTCCGTGCGCGCCCGCTCCCAGATCAGGGAGTCGAACGGCGACAGGAGCGTCGTACGGTGGCGGCCGCGCGGAACCGTCTCCAGCGCCACCGGGTCCGCCCACGCGTCCCCCGCCGGTCTTCCGCCGAGGCTCCTGGCGCCGCCCTTCTGGGCCGTGGGCCTGCCCCAGCCCTCCACCGTCACCGGGACCAGGCCCGAGTCCGCGATCACCGCGTCGACCTGCTCGCCCCTGAGGCGGTGGTAGTCGGCGATGTCCGCGCGGGTGCCGACACCGAGGGACTGGCCGGCGAGGCGGACCAGACGGCGCAGGCACTCCGCGTCGTCCAGTTCGTCGTGGAGCAGCGACTTCGGGATGGCGCGCTCCGCCAGGTCGTAGACCCGCTTCCAGCCGCGCCGCTCCACGCACACCACCTCGCCGTACATCAGCGCGCGCTCGACGGCGACCTTGGTGCCCGACCAGTCCCACCACTCGCTGGTCTTCTTCGCCCCGCCCAAGTCCGTGGCCGTGAGGGGGCCTTCGGCGCGCAGTTGCTTGACGACCTGGTCGTAGGCGCCGTCGGGCAGGTCGTGGTTCCAGTGCGGGCGGGCGCGGTAGGCGCGGCGGCGGAACGCGAAATGCGGCCACTCCTCCACGGGCAGGATGCAGGCCGCGTGGGACCAGTACTCGAAGGCGTGCGGTGCCGGGGGTGTGTCGGCGGCCGGTGACGACGTCCAGTAGGCCTGCTCGACGGTCTTGCGGCCGACGGCGCCGAGACGGGCGTACGGAATGAGTTCGTGGGAGCGGGCGAGGACGGAGATGGTGTCGAGCTGGACCGCGCCGAGGTGCCGAAGGACTCCGCGGACGCCCGCCCTGCGGTCAGGGGCGCCCAGGAACCCCTGGGCCCGCAGGGCGATGCGGCGGGCTTCGTCCGCCGAGAGTTCGGTGATGGGAGGCGGAAGACTCGTCATGCCCACACGTTAGGCGGTGCCACTGACAATGGGGCCCGGCCGGGCGACCGAGCCGATGACCGGACGTCGTGGCCGAGCCCGTGGCCGAGCCTTGTGTCCGAGGACGGCGACCGAGCCGGTGAGCGATGCCGGTGACGGAGCCCTTGACGGAGCCCGGTGACGGAGACCTTGAGCGAGCGCGGTGGCGGAGCCCTTGACCGAGCGCGGTGACTGAGCATGGTGACCGAGCGCGGTCGCCGGCGCTCGTCGCCCGCGCCCGTCGGGCTCACCTGGCCGGCAGGTAAGGCGCCGTCGACGGCAGGCCCAGGTCCGACGGGAGCAGCGAGCCCACCCAGCAGTCCCTGCGAACGCCCTTGTTGTTGATGGCGGAGCGCAGGGTCCCCTCGATGGTGAAGCCGGCGCGTTCGGCGACCGCGCGGGAACCGGTGTTGCCGACTTCGGCACGCCACTCGACCCGGTCGACGGACAGGTCCGTGAAGGCCCAGCGGGAGGCCGCGACGGTGGCTTCGGCGATGTAGCCGTTGCCGCGGTGCTCCTTCGTCGCCCAGTAGCCGACCTCGCCGACGCCCAGGGAGCGCATGGTGACGGAGAGCATGCCCACCAGCTCCCCGGAGGGGAGGAAGACGCCGAACGCGAAGGCGGAGCCGTCCGCCCAGCCCTCGGGCACCATCTGGTCCGTGAAGCCCGTCGCGTGCTCGCGCAGATAGGGCGACGGGATCGTGGTCCAGCGCTGGATGTCGGGATCCTGGGCGGCCTCGTAGACGGCGTCGGTGTCGTCCACCCCCACGATGCGCAGGAGGAGACGGTCGGTGGTCAGCGTGACGGGGTCCATCGGCCGATTCTGCTCGGGCATCCGGACGGACGCCATTCCTTTGCCGTGAGTGAGGGGTTCGCTACTTTTCGCTGTGCGGACGCGGCACCTTCATCAACCCCAGTCCGTTGTCCTAGTGGCTGTCACCGGCAGACCTCCCGGCGCGGTGTGGTCCTCGCTTACGATGGCCGTTGCTCAAGCTGTGATTTGAAACTGCCATTGAAACCGACCGTCCCAGGCCCGACCGGCAAGGAGACAAACCCCCGTGTCCGTCCTCTCGAAGATCATGCGTGCAGGCGAAGGCAAGATCCTGCGCAAGCTGCACCGCATCGCGGACCAGGTCAACTCCATCGAAGAGGACTTCGTCGACCTCTCCGACGCCGAGCTGAGGGCCCTCACCGATGAGTACAAGCAGCGGTACGCCGACGGCGAAAGCCTCGACGACCTGCTGCCCGAGGCGTTCGCCACCGTCCGTGAGGCTGCCAAGCGCGCCCTTGGCCAGCGTCACTACGACGTGCAGATGATGGGTGGCGCCGCGCTCCACCTCGGCTATGTCGCGGAGATGAAGACCGGTGAGGGCAAGACGCTCGTCGGCACCCTGCCCGCGTATCTGAACGCTCTCTCCGGCAAGGGCGTCCACCTCATCACGGTCAACGACTACCTGGCCGAACGCGACTCCGAAATGATGGGCCGCGTCCACAAGTTCCTCGGGCTCGAAGTCGGCTGCATCCTCGCCAACATGACCCCGGCCCAGCGCCGCGAGCAGTACGCGTGCGACATCACGTACGGCACGAACAACGAGTTCGGCTTCGACTATCTGCGCGACAACATGGCGTGGTCCCAGGACGAGCTCGTCCAGCGCGGCCACAACTTCGCGATCGTCGACGAGGTCGACTCCATCCTCGTCGACGAGGCCCGTACGCCGCTGATCATCTCCGGCCCGGCCGACCAGGCCACCAAGTGGTACGGCGACTTCGCCAAGCTGGTCACCCGTCTCAAGAAGGGCGAGCCCGGCAACCCCCTCAAGGGCATCGAGGAGACCGGCGACTACGAGGTCGACGAGAAGAAGCGCACCGTCGCCATCCACGAGCCCGGCGTCGCCAAGGTCGAGGACTGGCTGGGCATCGACAACCTTTACGAGTCGGTGAACACCCCGCTCGTCGGTTACCTGAACAACGCCATCAAGGCCAAGGAACTGTTCAAGAAGGACAAGGACTACGTCGTCATCGACGGCGAAGTCATGATCGTCGACGAGCACACCGGCCGTATCCTCGCCGGCCGCCGCTACAACGAGGGCATGCACCAGGCGATCGAGGCGAAGGAAGGGGTGGACATCAAGGACGAGAACCAGACGCTCGCCACGATCACCCTCCAGAACTTCTTCCGCCTCTACAAGCGCCACGACCACAACGACAAGGAAATGCCCGGTCTCTCCGGCATGACCGGTACGGCGATGACCGAGGCCGCCGAGTTCCACCAGATCTACAAGCTCGGTGTCGTCCCGATCCCGACCAACAGGCCGATGGTCCGCAAGGACCAGTCCGACCTGATCTACCGCACCGAGGTCGCCAAGTTCGAGGCGGTCGTCGACGACATCGCCGAGAAGCACGAGAAGGGCCAGCCGATCCTGGTCGGCACCACCTCGGTCGAGAAGTCCGAGTACCTCTCGCAGCAGCTCGCCAAGCGCGGTATCCAGCACGAAGTGCTGAACGCGAAGCAGCACGACCGTGAGGCGCCGATCATCGCCCAGGCCGGCCGCAAGGGCGCCGTGACCGTCGCCACCAACATGGCCGGCCGTGGTACCGACATCAAGCTCGGCGGCAACCCCGACGACCTCGCCGAGGCGGAGCTGCGCCAGCGCGGCCTCGACCCCGAGGAGCACATCGAGGAGTGGGCGCACGCCCTGCCCGCCGCCCTGGAGCGTGCCGAGAAGGCGGTGAAGGCGGAGTTCGAGGAGGTCAAGGACCTCGGCGGGCTCTACGTCCTCGGTACCGAGCGCCACGAGTCGCGGCGTATCGACAACCAGCTGCGCGGTCGTTCCGGCCGTCAGGGCGACCCGGGTGAGTCCCGCTTCTACCTCTCCCTGGGCGACGACCTGATGCGCCTCTTCAAGGCGCAGATGGTCGAGCGCGTGATGTCGATGGCGAACGTCCCGGACGACGTGCCGATCGAGAACAAGATGGTCACGCGCGCGATCGCGTCCGCCCAGTCGCAGGTCGAGCAGCAGAACTTCGAGACCCGCAAGAACGTCCTGAAGTACGACGAGGTGCTCAACCGGCAGCGCGAGGTCATTTACGGCGAGCGCCGCCGCGTCCTGGAGGGCGAGGACCTCCAGGAGCAGATCCAGCACTTCATGGACGACACCATCGACGCCTACATCGGGGCCGAGACCGCCGAGGGCTTCGCCGAGGAGTGGGACCTCGACCGGCTGTGGGGCGCCTTCAAGCAGCTCTACCCGGTGAAGGTCACCGTCGACGAGATGGAGGAGGCGGTGGGCGACCGTGCCGGTCTGACCGCCGAGTTCATCTCCGAGTCCATCAAGGACGACATCCACGACCAGTACGCGGCCCGCGAGGAGCAGCTCGGCTCCGAGATCATGCGTGAGCTGGAGCGCCGGGTCGTGCTGTCGGTCCTGGACCGCAAGTGGCGTGAGCACCTCTACGAGATGGACTATCTCCAGGAGGGCATCGGCCTGCGCGCGATGGCCCAGAAGGACCCGCTGGTCGAGTACCAGCGCGAGGGCTTCGACATGTTCAGCGCCATGATGGACGGCATCAAGGAGGAGTCCGTCGGCTACCTGTTCAACCTGGAGGTCCAGGTCGAGCAGCAGGTCGAGGAGGTCCCGGTCGACGACTCCGCGCCGTCCCTCTCCAAGCGGGACGCCGTTCCCGCGGGCGCGATGCGGCCCGAGATCCGCGCCAAGGGGCTCGACGCCCCGCAGCGGCCGGACCGGCTGCACTTCTCCGCGCCGACCGTCGACGGCGAGGGCGGCATCGTCGAGGGCGACTTCGCCAACGGCGACGAGCCCGTGCGCTCCGAGGCCGACGGCCTCACGCGCGCGGAGCGCCGCAAGCAGCAGAAGGGCGCCCGTCGGCGCAAGAAGTAGGGCGTGAGGGTCGCGGGCGGGCGGTGACCGCCGCCGCGCGCGACCGGTGACACGTCGGAAGGGCCGGGCACCTGGTGCCCGGCCCTTCGCGTTCGCCGGGGGACGGAGGCGGCGTGAAATCAGTCGCCGTTCAGTCGTTCGGGCGGGGCATGCGGGGGCCGCCGAGTTCGATCGCCGTGCAGCGCCAGCGGAGGTCGGGGCCCTGCTCCAGCCGGAAGGCCATGGCGCGGAGCTGGTCGCCGGCGCCGATGCGGGCGAAAGCCTCGACGGCGCCGGGGCGCGCGACGTAGTAGCCGATGTCCCGGACGACGGGACGGGTGCCGCGGGTACGGAGGGGGCCGCGCTCGGCGAGCCAGGCCAGTTCGTCGTACGCGCGGCCCGCGGTGTGGCGCAGCATGCAGTGCACGGGACGCGCGCCGCTGAGTACGGCCAGCAGACGCTCGGCGAAGACGTCGGTGGGTCGGGGCTGGGGAGCGGGCGGGCGAGGCGCTTCGGTGGACGTCGCGCCGAGCGGCCGGGCCCCGCCTCGCGCCGTTGCCGGGGCCCGGCTTCCGGCCGGTGCCGCCGACGGGCTGCCCGTGGTCCCCGCCGTTCGCGTGTGGCCGGCGGGCCGGGCGGCCGACGGATGGCCCGTGGTCCGTGCCGCCGACGGGTCGCCGGTGGCCGGAGTCGCGTACGGCCCCGGAGTCGCGTACGGCCGGCTCGGGTTTCCTGGCGTCGACGGGCGGCCGGTGGACGGTGTCGTGGACGGGCGGCCTGTGGTCGGAGCAGTGGTCGGGAGGCCCGCGGGGAGTGTCGGGGACGTGGCCGCGTCACCCGGCGCAGGGCTGCCGCCCGGAGGCCTGGCGGGAGTGCCCGTACCCGGGGTGCGGGGTGGGGTGCTGCCGGGGCGGCGGGTGTCCTGGCGACCGGGCGGACGGGTGCCCGGGTGGCGCCGCGTCCTGGTCATCACCTTGTTCATACGTCGTCCCCGCTCGTCGGGACCGGTCGACACCGGTCGCTGGAACCGATCTCTACCGGTCGGTAACTTTCGTGTTGGGGATCTTGTACGAGGCGGGAGCGGCCCTCCGCAAGGACGGCGGGCGCGCGTCACGGTGCCGGGAGAGTTCACCTATCAGGGTGGCCGGGAGAGGCGGAACCCTTGGCGGCACAGGGGTGCACCGGGTGAATCGCGGGCCCGGGGTGGACGTCACGGAGGGTGCGGCCGGGAACTCGAAAGGGGACGCCCGCACGTATCCTGAAGGCCCTCCCCGGAGGCGCGGGACCGCTCTCCCCGGAGCGCCGGGACCGCGGACCCTCGGAGCCCCCGACTACGAAAGCGGCCAGCCATGCGCGTCTACGTCCCCCTGACCCTCTCCGGTCTCGCCGAGGCGTACAAGACGGGAGAGCTGGAGGCGGGACCGTTCGTCGCGTACGCGGTGACGCCCGCCCTGCGCGAGTGGTATCTCTCCGACGACATCGAGGAGCTGGAGTACGCGGCGCTGAGCCGTGCCGCGCTGGCCTCGCTGCGGCTCCTGGCGGTCGACCCCGAGGCCGTGCGGCGCCGGGTCGTCGTCGCGGTCGACGTTCCGGACCGGGCCGCGGTCGCCGACCCCGACCGGGGGCTCGATCCCGTGGCGCTCGGCGAGGTGCGGGTCGCCCAGGCGGTGCCGTTGGCCAAGGCGGCCGCCGTGCACGTGGACTCGGACGACGCGGAGGCGGATGTGACCGCGGCCGCGGCGGCGCTGGGCGCGGCGGACGTCGGGGACGACGACGCCCAGTTCGTGGTCGACGGGGCCGAGGACCACGAACTGCTCTGGTTCGCCAGGCAGGAGATCCCCAACCTGGTCGGGCTCGGGGAGTAACCGCTCGGTCCCGCCCACGATGAGGCGTTGTCGGTGGCGGCGGGTAGTTTCTTGGTATGGGGAAGCAAGGAAACGCGCACATTGTGTGGGACTGGAACGGCACGCTGTTCCACGACAATGTCGCGATCATCGGGGCGACGAACGCGGCATTCGCCGAGCTGGGTCTTGAGCCGATCACGCTGGAGCGGTACCGCGCGATGTACTGCGTGCCCGTGCCGAAGTTCTACGAGCGGCTGATGGGGCGGCTGCCCACGGACGCCGAGTGGCAGATCATGGACGAGACTTTCCATCGGTACTACGCCGAGCACCGCAGAACGTGCGAGCTCACCGCCGGGGTGCCCGCGCTGCTGGCCGGATGGGGAGCGGCGGGTCGCAGCCAGTCCCTCCTGAGCATGTACGGCCACGAGGAGCTGGTCCCGCTGGTGCGGGACTTCGGCATCGAGCCCCACTTCGTCCGGGTGGACGGGCGGACCGGGCCCTCCGGCGGCAGCAAGGCCGAGCACATGGTGCGGCACCTCGGGGCGATCGCGGGTGTCGAGCCGTCCCGCGTGGTGGTGATCGGCGACGCCGCGGACGACGCGATCGCGGCACGGCACGTCGGAGCCGGGGCGGTCCTCTACACCGGCGGTTCCCACAGCCGAGCCAGCCTGGAAGTGGTCGGCGTTCCCGTGGTGGACAGCCTGGAGGAAGCGGTCGAGGAGGCCGAGCGACTGGCGGCCTGAGCGGTCCGAGAGGCCTGACGGAAGCTAGAGGGCGGCCTGAGCGGTCGTGAGGCCTGACGGAAGTCAGAGGGCGGCCTGAGCGGTGGAGAGGCCTGACGGCAGTCAGGGGCGGTCGGAGCGTTCCGAGGCGGGTTCTGGCGAGGGGACCCTCTCGAGCCCCTCGCCCGGTCCGCACGTCCTGCCCGTGAGCCGGCCGTGCCCCCTCAGCTCACCGGGGCCTTCGCGCGCAGAACCTTGAGGAACTCGCGCATCCAGGCGGAGTGGTCCGGCCAGGCACGGGCGGAGACGAGGGTGCCGTCGACGACGGCCTCCGCGTCCTGGAAGGTCGCGCCCGCCGCCTGCATGTCGAGTTCCAGCGCGGGGTACGCCGTGACGCGGCGGCCGCTCAGGCTGTCGACGGCCGCGGTCAGCAGGGGGCCGTGGCAGATCTGCGCCACCGGCTTGTCCGCGTCGAAGAAGGACTTGAGGATCTTGCGGAGCTCGGGGTCGTTGCGGAGGTACTCCGGGGCGCGTCCGCCGGGGATGACGAGGGCGACGTACGCGCCGGGGTCGACCTCCGAGAACGCGAGGTCCGCGGGCCAGGTGTAGCCCGGCTTCTCGGTGTAGGTGTCGAAGCCCGGCTCGAAGTCGTGGACCACGAACTGGAGCTTCTTCTGGGTGGGGGCGGCGATGTGGACGTCGTAGCCCTCCTCGCGCAGGCGCTGATAGGGGTACAGGACCTCCAGTGACTCCGCCGCGTCGCCGGTGACTATGAGGATCTTCGCTGCCATGATGCTGCGCTCCCGTCGGCCGTCTTGCGTGTTCCGTTGGTCGTCCCGGTCAACCTGCCTCCGGGAGAGGTGCTTGCCAAGGGGGCGTGCGCTCTTCGGGGCACCCGCGGTGGGGCCCGCCCGCGCGTCCCGGCCGCCACAGGACTCCGCGGCCGCCGCAGAACACCGCCTGTAGTACGACGGTAGCCCGCAGTCGGCCCGCGCTGCATGTCATCGCCCCATTCGTCCCTGTGCATAGTGTCAAAGTTCCACCCCCGGTTTTGTACACATACGGCTCATGACGGGGGCCGGGTAGGGGGCGATAGCCTGGTGGCGTGATCAGCGCGATATCTCGCGGGGGCATCGTCGCCCCTGCCCCGCGCCCGGAGCGCACGGACGACATCCGTGACCGGGCGTCCATCGCTGATCTTCGCGGGCGGGACGGGATGACGGCGGACGCCGTGTGCGGCTACGCAAACACGGCGAGCGCCGACGGCAAGGCATCCCGTGCGTCGATGGCACCCCGGGAACGGACGTCGCCGAGAGCAGCGTCACAGTCTCCGAGGGCGTCGAGAATGACCGATAACCCCCCGCTCATCTCACCTTGCGGCATAGCGTCGAAGCAGACCGGACACCCCGCGTCACGGCGTTGCGTCGGGAGCGACGAGACCGTACTTCCTTCAACGTCACGCAACGGCGCGCGACAGGAGCCAGAGGACAATGCAGACCAAGCTGGACGAAGCCAAGGCCGAGCTGCTCGAACGGGCCGCCCGGGTAGCTGAGAACAGCCCGGTCGGGGGGCACCTACCGACTGGGACGACGGGCGAGGGCACCCCCGACCGGGACAACGTGCTCGCGTTCCTCCAGCGCTACTACCTGCACACGGCCCCGGAGGACCTCACCGACCGAGACCCGGTCGATGTCTTCGGAGCGGCCTTCTCCCACTACCGACTGGCCGAGAACCGCCCTCAGGGCACGGCCAACGTGCGCGTGCACACCCCCACCGTCGAGGAGAACGGCTGGACCTGCAGCCACTCCGTCGTCGAGGTGGTCATGGACGACATGCCCTTCCTCGTCGACTCGGTGACCAACGAACTGTCCCGGCAGGGCCGCGGCATCCACGTCGTCATCCACCCGCAGGTCGTCGTACGACGCGACCTCACCGGCAAGCTCATCGAGGTGCTGCCCACGCGGCCCTCCGCCGAGGACCTGCCGCACGACGCGCACGTCGAGTCGTGGATCCACGTCGAGATCGACCGCGAGACCGACCGCGCCGACCTGAAGCAGATCACCGCCGACCTGCTGCGCGTCCTGTCCGACGTCCGTGAGGCCGTCGAGGACTGGGAGAAGATGCGCGACGCGGCGCTGCGGATCGCCGAGGAGCTCCCCAAGGAGCCGACCGCCGACGATCTGCGCGACCAGGAGGTCGAGGAGGCCCGCGAGCTGCTGCGCTGGCTCTCGGGAGACCACTTCACCTTCCTCGGGTACCGCGAGTACCAGCTGCGCGACGACGACTCGCTGGCCGCCGTCCCCGGCACCGGGCTCGGCATCCTGCGCTCCGACCCGCAGCACGGCGAGGACAGCCACCCGGTCAGCCCGTCCTTCGAGCGGCTGCCCGCCGACGCCCGCGCCAAGGCCCGCGAGCACAAGCTGCTGATCCTGACCAAGGCGAACAGCCGGGCCACCGTGCACCGGCCGTCGTACCTGGACTACGTCGGGGTCAAGAAGTTCGACGAGAACGGTGACGTCATCGGGGAGCGCCGCTTCCTGGGCCTGTTCTCCTCCGCCGCGTACACCGAGTCCGTGCGTCGTGTGCCCGTCGTCCGCCGCAAGGTCGACGAGGTCCTGCGCGGCGCCGGGTTCTCGCCCAACAGCCACGACGGGCGCGACCTGCTCCAGATCCTGGAGACCTACCCGCGCGACGAGCTGTTCCAGACCCCCGCCGACGAGCTCCGCGCGATCGTCACGTCCGTCCTGTACCTCCAGGAGCGGCGCCGGCTGCGGCTCTACCTGCGCCAGGACGAGTACGGGCGCTACTACTCGGCCCTCGTCTACCTCCCGCGCGACCGCTACACCACCGGCGTGCGCCTGCGGATCATCGACATCCTCAAGGAAGAGCTCAACGGCACCAGCGTCGACTTCACGGCCTGGAACACCGAGTCGATCCTGTCCCGGCTGCACTTCGTGGTCCGGGTCGAACCGGGCACCGAGCTGCCGCAGCTGTCCGACTCCGACAAGGAACGCATCGAGGCGCGTCTCGTCGAGGCCGCGCGCTCCTGGGCCGACGGCTTCGGGGAGGCGCTGACCGCCGAGTGCGGCGAGGAACGCGCCGCCGAACTGCTGCGCCGGTACGGCAACGCCTTCCCCGAGGGCTACAAGGCCGACCACTCCCCGCGCTCCGCCGTCGCCGACCTGGTCCACCTCCAGGCGCTCGGGCAGGAGACGAGCAAGGACTTCGCGCTCAGCCTGTACGAGCCGGTCGGCGCGGCACCCGGCGAGCGCCGCTTCAAGATCTACCGCACCGGCGAGCAGGTCTCGCTCTCGGCGGTCCTGCCCGCCCTGAACCGCATGGGCGTCGAGGTCACCGACGAGCGGCCGTACGAACTGCGCTGCTCGGACCGTACGACGGCGTGGATCTACGACTTCGGGCTGCGTCTGCCGAAGTCCCTGAACGGCAACGGCGACTACCTCGGCGACGACGGCCGCGAGCGGTTCCAGGAGGCCTTCGCCGCCACCTGGACCGGGCAGGCCGAGAACGACGGCTTCAACGCCCTCGTGCTGAGCGCCGGGCTGACCTGGCGGCAGTCGATGGTGCTGCGCGCCTACGCGAAGTACCTGCGCCAGGCCGGTTCCACCTTCAGCCAGGACTACATGGAGGACACCCTCCGCAACAACGTCCACACCACCCGGCTGCTCGTCTCGCTCTTCGAGGCGCGGATGTCGCCGGAGCGCCAGCGCGCCGGTCTCGAGCTGACCGACGCCCTGCTGGAGGAGCTGGACGCCGCGCTCGACCAGGTCGCCTCGCTGGACGAGGACCGGATCCTGCGGTCCTTCCTCAACCTGATCAAGGCGACCCTGCGGACGAACTTCTTCCAGGAGACGGCCGGCGGCACCCCGCACGAGTACGTCTCCATGAAGTTCGACCCGACGGCCATCCCGGACCTTCCGGCGCCCCGCCCGGCGTACGAGATCTGGGTGTACTCGCCGCGCGTCGAGGGTGTGCACCTGCGCTTCGGCAAGGTCGCGCGCGGCGGTCTGCGCTGGTCCGACCGGCGGGAGGACTTCCGCACGGAGATCCTCGGCCTGGTCAAGGCGCAGATGGTGAAGAACACCGTCATCGTGCCTGTCGGCGCCAAGGGCGGATTCGTCGCCAAGCAGCTGCCCGACCCGTCCGTGGACCGCGACGCCTGGCTGGCCGAGGGCATCCGCAGCTACCGGACCTTCATCTCCGCGCTGCTCGACATCACCGACAACATGGTGGCCGGCGAGGTAGTCCCGCCCGCCGACGTCGTCCGGCACGACGAGGACGACACCTACCTCGTGGTCGCCGCCGACAAGGGCACGGCGACGTTCTCGGACATCGCCAACGAGGTCGCGGAGAGCTACAACTTCTGGCTCGGTGACGCCTTCGCCTCCGGCGGCTCCGCCGGGTACGACCACAAGAAGATGGGCATCACCGCCCGCGGCGCCTGGGAGTCCGTGAAGCGGCACTTCCGGGAGCTGGGCGTCAACACCCAGACGCAGGACTTCACGGTGGTCGGCGTCGGAGACATGTCCGGCGACGTGTTCGGCAACGGCATGCTGCTCTCCGAGCACATCCGCCTGGTCGCCGCGTTCGACCACCGGCACATCTTCATCGACCCGACCCCGGACTCGGAGACCTCCTACGCCGAGCGCCGCCGTCTCTTCGAGCTGCCGCGCTCCTCGTGGGCCGACTACAACACCGAGCTGATCTCGGCCGGTGGCGGCGTCTTCCCGCGTACCGCCAAGGCCATCCCGGTCAACGCGCACGTCCGCGAGGCCCTCGGCATCGAGTCCGGCGCCGCGAAGATGACGCCGGCCGACCTGATGAAGGCGATCCTCCAGGCCCCCGTCGACCTGCTGTGGAACGGCGGCATCGGCACCTATGTGAAGTCGGCCGCCGAGTCGCACGCGGACGTCGGCGACAAGGCCAACGACGCGATCCGCGTCGACGGCGCCGACCTGCGCGTCAAGGCCGTCGGTGAGGGCGGCAACCTGGGTCTGACCCAGCTCGGCCGGATCGAGTTCGCCCAGCACGGCGGCAAGATCAACAGCGACGCCATCGACAACAGCGCGGGCGTGGACACCTCCGACCACGAGGTGAACATCAAGATCCTGCTCAACGCGGTGGTGGCCAACGGCGATCTGACCGTCAAGCAGCGCAACAAGCTGCTCGCCGAGATGACCGACGAGGTCGGCGCCCTGGTGCTGCGCAACAACTACGCGCAGAACACGGCGATCGCCAACGCGCTGGCCCAGTCCCCGAGCATGCTCCACGCCCAGCAGCGGTTCCTCCGTCATCTGGTCCGGGAGGGGTACCTCGACCGGGCCCTGGAGTTCCTGCCCAGCGAGCGGCAGATCCGGGAGCGGCTCAACGCCGGTCAGGGGCTGACCGGTCCGGAGACGGCCGTCCTCCTCGCGTACACGAAGATCACGGTCTCCGTCGAGCTGCTCGCGACCTCGCTGCCCGACGACCCGTATCTGCAGAGCCTGCTGCACGCGTACTTCCCGACGGCGCTGCGCGACAAGTTCCGTGAGCAGATCGACGGGCACGCGCTGAGCCGCGAGATCGTGACGACCGTCCTGGTCAACGACACGGTCAACACGGGTGGTACGAGCTTCCTGCACCGACTCCGTGAGGAGACGGGTGCCTCGCTGGAGGAGATCGTCCGGGCGCAGACCGCGGCCCGCGCGATCTTCAACTCCAGCGCGGTGTGGGACGCGGTGGAGGCACTCGACAATGTCGTCGCCGCCGATGTCCAGACCCGGATCCGGCTGCACTCGCGCCGCCTCGTCGAGCGCGGCACGCGCTGGCTGCTCAACAACCGGCCGCAGCCGCTCCAGCTCGCCGAAACGATCACCTTCTTCAGCGACGGTGTCGAGCAGGTGTGGTCGGAGCTGCCCAAGCTGCTCCGCGGCGCGGACCTGGAGTGGTACCAGCAGATCTACGACGAGCTGTCGAGCGCCGGCGTGCCGGACGAACTGGCCACCCGCGTGGCCGGGTTCTCCTCCGCCTTCCCGGCGCTGGACATCGTCTCGGTGGCCGACCGCATGGGCAAGGACCCGATGGCCGTCGCCGAGGTCTACTACGACCTCGCCGACCGACTGAGCATCACCCAGCTCATGGACCGCATCATCGAGCTGCCGCGGGCCGACCGCTGGCAGTCCATGGCCCGCGCGTCGATCCGCGAGGACCTGTACGCGGCCCACGCGGCGCTCACCGCCGATGTCCTCGCGGTGGGCAACGGCTCCTCCACACCCGAGCAGCGCTTCGAGGCCTGGCAGGAGAAGAACACGGCGATCCTCGGACGGGCCCGCACCACCCTGGAGGAGATCCAGGGCTCGGACTCGTTCGATCTCGCCAACCTGTCGGTGGCGATGCGGACGATGCGGACGCTGCTGCGCACGCACTCCTAGGCGGTAGGCGGTAGGCGAACGGGGGCGCACCGGGCCATCACGGCTCGGGGCGCCCCCGTCGCTCGTGCGCCGCATCCGCTGTGCGAACGGAGCCCCTCGAGCACGGGGTGCCTCGCCTCTCTTCGAAGTGCCCGGGCCGTGCGGTCCGGGCACTTCGCCGTTCCCGCGCGCTTCTCTGGCGGTTTTCTGGTGAAACTCCGGCTCGCGATTTACCTATACCTGGTAAATAGGACATTTAGCTTAAGGTGAGTTCGACCGACGGACAGACGTGTGGAGGACCCGGACCCGTGACAGTGCACCTCTCCGAGAGGCCGGCCCCCGTGGCGGCCCTGCCCGTCCTCCACCCCCGGTACGCCCCGAAGGCCCCGAGGGTCCGTCGGCTCGCCCTGGAGGTGGCCCGCTTCTCGGTCGTCGGCGGCAGCGGAGTCGCCGTCAACGTCCTCTTCTTCAACCTGGCGCTGCACGGCCTGATGTGGGCCCCCATGACCGCCACGGTGGTCGCCAGCTGTGTCGCCATGGGGACGAACTACCTCGGCTTCCGCTTCTTCGCCTACCGGGACCGGGCCTCGCGCACCCGGCGCCAGATCGCCCTCTTCTTCGCCTTCAGCGGGCTCGGTGTCGCCATGGAGAGCGCGCTGTTCTATCTCGGCTATCACGGCCTGGGGATGAGTGGCCCGCTCGGCTCGAACCTCGCCAAGGCGCTGTCGATCGTGCTGGCCTCGGGGTTCCGCTTCGTGGCGTACCGGACATGGGTTTTCCAACACGCGAAGAACGCACGATAAGGCTACAAAAAGGGTCACAGTCTCTACGATTAATAGGATGAATGTGGATCAGCACCGCGCGTCCGAGAACGGGACCGAGTTCGACGAACACGGGACCGAATCCGCCGAGCCCGGGGCCCGGTCCGCCGAGCACGGGACCGCGTCCGGCGCGCGACGGCCGGCCGTCTCCGTGATCGTCATCGTCTACAACGACGCCGCCAGGCTGCCCACGGCCGTGCGCTCAGTCCTGCGGCAGACGCTGCACGACGTCGAGGTCGTCGTCGTGGACGACCGGAGCACCGACGGCTCCTACGAGGTGGCGCGGGGGCTGGCCGCCGCGCACCCCGACCGCGTCCGCGCCTACCGGCTGCCCGAGAACAGCGGCGGCTGCGGCGCCCCCCGCAACCGCGGCATCACCGAGGCCCGGGGTGACTACGTCCTCTTCCTCGACAGCGACGACGTCCTGGAGCGCGACGCCTGCCGCAACATGCTGGAGGCCGCCGAGGCCACCGGTGCCGACCTTGTCTCCGGGCTGTGCGTGCGCGTGCACGTCGACTCGCGCGCGGGCAAGGAGGTCAAGTGGTACCCCTGGCTGTACGAGCGCACCCGCACCCTGGAGTCGATCTCCGAGCTGCCCGACCTGATGGTCTTCGACACCCTGTCGACCAACAAGTGCTATCGCCGGCGGTTCCTGCTCGACGAGGGGCTGCGCTTCGCGGTCGGCATCCACTACGAGGACCTGCTCTTCTCCGCCCAGGCGTACGCCACCGCCCGCCGCATCACCCTCATCCCCAACCGGGTGTACGACTGGAGGGTCGCGGACAAGGCGGCGGCGAAGTCCATCAGCAACCGGCGTGACGAGATCGCCAACTTCACGCACCGCATGGAGATCCACCGGCGGGTCGACCGACTCCTCGCGGACAAGGGGCTCCTGGAGCTGAAGTTCGCCAAGGACGTCAAGTTCCTCAAGCACGACCTCGTGCTGCATCTGCGTGAGCTGCCCTTCCGGGATGAGGCCTTCCGCGAGGAGTTCGCGGCGATCGCCCGGCAGTACCTGGAGTCGATCGACCGCGCCGCCTTCGACGAGGCCGAGCCCATCCACGCCATCTGCGCCTATCTCCTCCAGGAGAGCGACTGGGACAATCTGCTGCCCGCCGTGGACACGCTCACCAACCGCGACAAGATCTCCTCGCCGCTCGTCGAGCGCGACGGCCGCGTGTACTGGTGCGCCGAGCATCTCGACGACCCCTTCGGCCGGCACATCCTGGACGTCACCGACCTCGGCCACCACGCCAAGCCGGTCGAGAAGATGTTCCTGCGCAATGTGCTGACCTCGTACGAGAGCACCGCAGCCACCGTCCGGCTCACCGGGCGCGTCACCAACCCGCTCGGTGTGATCCCGCCCGGCGCCCGGCTCGCCGGACAGCTGGAGTTCTACGCCCGCCGCCGCGGGGTGCGCTTCCAGACCTTCCGCTTCCCCGTGGCGAACGTGTGGCACGCGGGCGGGTCCATCGCCTGGGAGGGCTCGGCGGACCTCGCGTCCGTGCGGCCGCTGGGCATCGTGGACGCGGTGTGGGACGTACGGCTCCACCTCGACGTCGACGGCGTGCGCACCACCACCCGGCTCACCGCGGCCGAACCCGGCCTGGCCACCGGCCAGCTGCCCGTCCGGCCCCGGCTCACCCGGCTGGTCGCCGACCGGATCGAGCCGGTCGTCTCCTCGCGCGGGCACCTGTCCTTCCGGCTGGTCCCCGACAAGAAGGCGAACGCGCTCGTGCAGCGAGGCGTGCACGGCCGGGCCGGAACGCTCGCCAAGTCGGGCTACCGCAAGGCCCGTTCCCTGCGCAGGGAACTCACCTCGGGGGAGAGCAAGATCCGCCTCTACCACGAGGTGTTCAGCCGGCTGCCCGTCAGGAAGGGCCTCGTCGTCTTCGAGAGCCACCTGGGCCGCCAGTACAGCGACAGCCCCAGGGCGATCTACGAGGAGATGCGCCGCCAGGGCCTGGAGTTCCAGGCGGTCTGGTCGTACACGGGCGGTCCGGCCGGGTTCCCGGAGGACGCCACTCTCGTACGCCGCTGGTCGCTGCCCTACCTCCGGGCGCTCGCGCAGGCCGAGTTCTGGGTCGACAACCAGAGCTACCCGCTGAAGCTGACCAAGCGGCCGAGGACGAAGTACATCCAGACATGGCACGGCTCCGCGCTCAAGCGGATGGGCTTCGACGAGCCCGAATGGAAGCTCAAGTCCCGTGAGGAGCAAGCCGAGCAGCAGCGCACCCTGGACCGCTTCGACCGGTTCCTGATCCGCTCCGAGCACGATGTGCGCACCCTGGCCCGGGCGTTCCGGCTCCAGGAGCGGACCCTGCTGCGGGTCGGCTATCCGCGCAACGACGCGCTCGCGCAGGCGAGGCGGCGGGAGGAGGCCGAGGGGCGACGTGAACGCGGACCGCTGGCAGCCGAGTTGGGCATCCCCGGGGACAAGCAGATCCTCCTGTACGCCCCGACCTTCCGGCAGCGCGGCAACGGAAAGCGGCGGTTCGAGCTGCCCTTCGACGTGGAGCGCTTCGCCGACGCCTTCGGCGACCGCTACGTCCTCCTCGTCCGCTCCCACTACCTCAACCACGTCGTGCTCCCGCCCTCCGTACGCGGCCGGGTCATCGACGTCACCGCGCACCACGACATGACCCCCCTGCTCGCCCTCGCCGACGGGCTGATCACCGACTACTCGTCCGTGATGTTCGACTACGCCCTCCTCGACCGCCCCATGTTCTTCTTCGTGTACGACTACGACGCGTACGTGCACGAGGGGCGAGGCACCTATTTCGACCTGCTGGAACGGGCCCCCGGACCCGTCGTGCGCACGGAGGACGAACTGCACGCGGTCCTCGGTTCGCTGGAGGAGCAGGCCGTCAAGTACGCGCCCAAGCGTGAGCAGTTCACGGCCGAATTCGGCGAGTACGACCAGGGCACCGCGGCGCGGAGCGTCGTCGACGAGTTCTTCGCGCAATGGAGGCGCTGATGACCGGCCGTCCGCAGCGGGACATCTTCTTCGTCTCCAACAGCGTCGACGAACTGGGCGGGGTGACCAGCTGGTCGCACCAGATGGCCCGCCTGTTCACCGAGCGGGGTCACCGCGTGCACGTCATCGGCGTCACCGAGCCCGCCGTCCCCCAGGAACTGGGCGAAGTCCCGTACCCCACCACGACGTTGTACGACGCCCACCCGCCGCACGTCGGACCGCCGCGCGGACTCAGGGGACGGCTCGACGTCGCCGAGCGGAGGCTGCGCGCCGAACGGGTGGCGGGCATGCGTGAGCGGGCCGCCGAGCTGACCGCGCTGTTCCGGGCCGCGCGGCCCGGCGCCGTCGTGATCGTCACCCAGGTGTGGGCCATGGAATGGGTGGAGCTCGCCGACACCAACGGGCTGACCGTCATCGGAATGAGCCACGAGTCCTTCGCGTACGCCCGGACGACCTCGCGCTTCCGGCGGGTCCTCAAGCACTACAAGGACGTCGACCGGATGCTGGCGCTCACCCGCGAGGACGCCGACCTGTGGATCAGGCAGGGCATGAACAACGCGTCCTTCATGCCGAATCCCCTTCCGTTCGTGCCCGAGGTGCCCTCGCCGCGCACCGGGAACGTCGTCGTCAGCGTCGGCCGGCTGCACGACCAGAAGGGCATCGACATGCTCCTCGACGCCTGGGCCGAGACCGCGCCGCGCCACCCCGAATGGCGGCTGCGGATCTACGGCTCCGGCGAGGACGAGGAGATCCTGAAGAAGCAGTGCACGGCGCTCGGGCTCGACGGTTCCGTGGACTGGATGGGGCGGACGAGCGATGTGCCGGGGGCTCTGCGGGGCGGCTCGGTGTTCGTGCTCTCCTCACGGGGCGAGGGCTTCCCGCTCGCCCTCATGGAAGCCATGGCCGCCGGTCTGCCGTGCGCCGCCTTCGACTGCGCGCCCGGCGTCCACGAGATCGTCCGGGACGGCGAGGACGGCCTGCTGGCCACCCTCGGCAATACCGGTGAACTGGCCCGCCGGCTGGACACGCTGATGTCCGACAAGGCCCTGCGGGACGCCATGGGCGAGGCGGCGCGCGTGAACGTCCAGCGCTTCACGACGGAGGAGATCGTCCGCAAGTGGGAGGAGCTGTTTGCGTTCCTGGAGCGCTGAGCGAGCGCCGGTGCGCGGAACGGCCGGAGGCGGAGCCGACCCACGGCTCCGCCTCCGGCGTCGTTCGAGCACTACTTGCCCGTGAACTTCTCGTACTCCTTGAGAACCTCGTCGGTCGGTCCGTCCATGCGCAGTTCGCCGCGCTCCAGCCACAGCACCCGGTCGCAGGTGTCGCGGATCGACTTGTTGTTGTGGCTGACCAGGAAGACCGTGCCCGCGGTCCTGCGCAGCTCGCGGATGCGGGCCTCGGACCGCTTCTGGAAGGAGCGGTCGCCGGTCGCGAGGGCCTCGTCGATCATCAGGACGTCGTGGTCCTTGGCCGCCGCGATGGAGAAGCGCAGCCGCGCTGCCATGCCGGAGGAGTACGTCCGCATGGGGAGCGTGATGAAGTCGCCCTTCTCGTTGATGCCCGAGAAGTCGACGATCTCCTGGTAGCGCTGCCTGACCTGCTCGCGGGACATCCCCATGGCGAGGCCGCCGAGGTGGACGTTCCGCTCGCCCGTGAGGTCGTTCATCAGGGCCGCGTTGACGCCGAGCAGCGAGGGCTGGCCGTCGGTGTAGATCTTGCCGTTCTCCACGGGGAGCAGACCCGCGACCGCCTTGAGCAGCGTGGACTTGCCGGAACCGTTGGTGCCGATCAGGCCGATGGCCTCGCCCCGGTACGCGGTGAAGGAGACGGACTTGACGGCGTGCACCTTGCGGACCCCCGCCGCCTTCTCGCTCTGCTTGCGGCGCAGGATGCGGTTGAGGGCGGCGGTCGCGCTGCCCCGGCCGGCGCCGGTGCCGTTGACGCGGTAGACGATGTCGACGCGGTCCGCGATGACGGTGGGGATGCGCTCGGCGCCGGTCACGGCGGTGTCCTCGGCCGTGACCTCGGCGCTCCGCGGCCGGATGTCCTGCGTGATGATGTCAGCCACGGCCGTACGTCTCCTCAGCCTTCCAGAAGTAGATGAAGCCGCCGACGCCGGCGAGCAGCGCCCAGCCGACCGCGAGCGCCCAGACGTGGTGCGGCAGCTGGTGCGCGTGGAAGCTGTCGATCAGCGCGAAGCGCATCAGGTCGATGTAGACGGCCGCGGGGTTGCTCTCCAGCAGGACCATCGCCCAGCGCGGCAGGTGGCTGCCGCTGAGGACCTTGTCGATGCTCCACATGACACCCGAGACGTACATCCAGGTGCGCAGCAGGAACGGCATGAGCTGCGCGATGTCCGGCGTCCTGGCGCCCATCCGCGCCACGATCATCGCGACGCCCGCGTTGAACGTGAACTGGAGCACCAGCACGGGCACCGCGAGCAGCCACGAGACGCTGACCGGGACGCCGAAGCAGAGCAGGATGACGGCCAGCGCGGCCATCGAGAACAGCAGCTGCTGGAGCTGCTGGAGGGCGTACGACACCGGCAGCGCGGCGCGCGGGAAGTGCAGGGCGCGGACCAGGCCGAGGCTGCCGGAGATCGCCCGGGTGCCGGCCATGATCGAGCTCTGCGTGAAGGTCCAGACGAAGACGCCGGTGACCAGGAACGGGACGTAGTCCGGGACACCGTGCTTGGTGCCGAGCAGGACACCGAAGATGAAGTAGTAGACCGCCGCGTTCAGCAGCGGGGTCATCACCTGCCACACCTGGCCGAGCTTGGCCTGGCTGTACTGCGAGGTGAGCTTGGCGGTGGCGAACGCGGTGATGAAGTGGCGCCGTGCCCACAACTGGCGGACGTACGCGGGCAGGGTCGGGCGGGCACCGCTGACGGTGAGGCCGTACCGGGCGGCGAGGGCCGCGGCGTCGTCGGCGGGGGTGACCGGCGTCGCTGTCGGGGGCGGGGTGTGGAGGACCTGACTCACATCCGTTGCTTTCGCTCGGGGGTGGGGTGCGCGAGGTCCGTCCGTGACGCTTGCTGCGCCGTTCTTGCCGTTTTCTTACGTCGGGACGGGACCGTATCGTCGCAACGCGAGCGTAGGCCTTCTCGACGTCGGAACGCAACCGTTTCGTCGTAACGGCCTATGCTGGGCCGTATGACGACGAACGCCGACAACGCCGCGAGTGCCGCCACGCCCGCGCCTGCCGCCGGGAAGGCCCCGCGTCGCCGGGCTCCCGCCGGTGCGGCCGTCCTTCGTGAGGATGTGACCGAGGCCATCCGCGCCGCCGTCTTCGAGGAACTCGCCTCCGTCGGCTACGCCCGGATGTCGATCGAGGGCATCGCGCGCCGCGCGGGGGTCGGCAAGACCGCGGTGTACCGGCGCTGGCGCTCCAAGCTCCATCTCGTGCTCGACCTGGTCTCGGCGGTCGCCGTCCAGGGGCTGCCCGCCCCGGACACGGGCTCCCTGGAGGGCGACCTGCGACTGCTGTACGAGGTCACCTCGCGCGCCCTGCGGCATCCGGTGGCCGGCCAGATCATCCCCGACCTCCAGGCCGAGGCGGCCCGCAACCCGGAGATCGCGGACGCCATGCAGAAGGCGCTGCGGGAGGGCCAGCAGGGCGTCGCGAGCGGGATCGTCGCGGCGGCGACCGCCCGGGGCGAGGTGCGCGAGGGCGTCGACCTCGACCTCGCGCTCGACCTGATGTCCGGGCCGCTGTACTGGCGCGCGGTGGTGGTCCGCGGCCCCAAGGTGCCGAAGGGCTACCTGGCGAGCCTGGCCCGCGCGACGGCGGCGGCGCTGAAGGCGCTGTGACCTGGGTGGTGCCGGTCCCGCGGAACTGAGCGCTGCCGGTCCTGCGGAACTGAGCGCTGCTGGTCCTGCGGCCTTGGTGCTGCTGGTCCTGCGGATCTGGGTGCTGCCGGTCCCGCGGACCTTGGCGCTGCTGGTCCTGCGGATCTGGGTGCTGCCGGTCCTGCCGACCCGGGTGCTGCCGGCCCTGCGGACCTGGGCGCTCCGAGGTTCCGGCGCTTCAAGGCCCGGGCGCTCCACGGTCCGGCCGGTTCTCCGGCCGGGCCGGTTCTCTGTTCCCCCAGTTCCCCCAGTTCCCCGGTTCCGCTGGCTCCCCGGTTCTCCGGCTCCGCCGGTTCCTCAGTCCTTCACGGCCGCGAGGCCGAACAGGTCGGGGACTCCGCCCGGGCCCGCCTCGGCGGTGCGCACCAGCCGGAGGCCCGCCGCGGTGGTGGCGTTGAGCAGGTCCGCGAGCGGCAGGTGCCAGGCGCCGACGCGGGCCCGGACGCCCGCCGGGTTCCACGCCTCGAAGCTGCGGGCACGGTCGGCGTACCGCGCGTCGACCACGATCCTCGGACGCTCGCTCCAGTCGGCGAACGAGCCGATGTAGCACGGGTGCACCCCGAGGTGCACGAAGCGTCCGCCGGGCCGCAGCACCCGGGCGACCTCCCTCAGCACGGCGGCGTAGTCCGGCACGTCGGTGTGGGCGAGCACGCACGCGGCGGCGGGCAGGGAGCCGTCACGGAACGGCAGCGAGATCGCGTCGGCCCGCGCCACGGGCAACCGCCCCACGGCATGCCTCAGTTGGCCACCCGACAGATCCACGCCCACGGGTGTCCAGCCCCGTTCGGCCAGCGCGGACGCGTGGGCTCCCGTACCGCAGCAGACGTCGAGGCAGGTCCCCGTGCCGGGGTCCAGCAGCTCCCCGATCGTGGCGTGCACCCGCGCCATGTACTCCCCGGCCGTGCCCGCCGACATGAAGTCGTTGTACCAGTCGGCGTGTGCGTCGTAGGTCGCCCCGGATCCCATGGTGCCGATGGTAGGGAGGCGGCTCCGCGCTCCGAGCGGCGTTCGCTCAGGGCGTGGGCTGCCGGCCGGACCGCCGCTCGGTCAACCGGCCAGCGAGATCGACGAGTTCGGCCGCCCGCAGCACCCGCCCGCCCGACCCCGGCAGGGGCACGTGCAGCACCTCGGTCCACCGTTCGGGGATGGATCCGTCGCCGTGCACCGCTCCGGCGAGCGCGCCCGTGACCGCCGCGACCGTGTCCGTGTCGCCGCCGAGGTCGATCGCCGCGCGCACGGCGTCCTCGTAGGAGTCCGTGGTCCGCAGGGCCCACACGGCCGAGCCGAGACAGGGCCACACGGCGCCGTTGAACTCCGTGGCCCTGTCCGGGTGCCAGTCACCGGCGAGAACGGTGGCGTAGCGGGCCCGGTGGTCCGGGTGGACGGCGTCGAGGGTGTCCGGAAGCGCGGTGAGGGGGTCGTGCCCGAGCAGGGCGACGCGGATCAGTTCGTGGAGGATCGCCGTGCCCTCCCAGGCCGCGCGGTCGCCGTGGGTGAGCGCGGCGATGCGGCGGGCGGCGGACATCGTGGCGTCCCGGCCCTGCGGGGGCGAAGAACACGGCGGACGTCGAGGCCCGCATCAACGAGCCGTTCCCTGCCGCGCGTTGGTTGACCTGGAAGTGCAGGGCGGCCGCCTGGTCCCAGGGGTCGCCGCTGGTGAGGACGGCCTCGGTCTGGAGGCCGATGTCCTTCGGGTCGGACGCCGCCCACCGCCGGAACTCGCCGAAGATGTCGGGGAGTTCGAGGCGGCCGTACCGGATCAGCGACTCACCGACCAGGACGGCCATCTGCGTGTCGTCGGTCGCCTCGCCCGGGTCCCAGCCGCCGCCCCCGCACATCTCGCCGCCCTGCCCGGGTACCGGGAAGCGTTCCGTGAACGCGCCCTCCGGGCCGAACTCGAACGGGGCGCCCAGGGCGTCGCCCACCGCGGAGCCGAGGATGGTGCCGGTGGCGGTCATGGGGCGAGCGTACGGCGGCGACCGGGAGCCCGGTTCCGGGAGTCGGAGCGGGTCGGCCGGTGCACGGGGTGATCCGCCTCCCGCACCGGCCCCGGTCCATGACCGGTGCTACGACCGGCTCGCTCCCGGGTGGTGGCGTACCCAGCCCGACCAGGCCGAGGTGATCATGTCTTCGACGTCGTAACGGGCCTTCCAGCCCAGTTCGGTGGCGATGCGGTCGGCGGAGGCGACGACGCGGGCCGGGTCGCCGGGGCGGCGCGGGGTGGTGACCGGGGGGCGGTCGTAGCCGGTGAGGGCGTTGATGCGGTCGATCATCTCGCGGACCGAAACGCCCTCGCCGCGGCCGATGTTGAGGGTCAGGTCGGTGCCGGGGGAGGACTGGAGGGCGCGGGCCGTGACCACGTGCGCCTCGGCCAGGTCGACCACGTGGATGTAGTCGCGGACGCAGGTGCCGTCGGGCGTCGGGTAGTCGTCGCCGAAGATGCGCGGCGCCGCGTCGTCCGTCAGCTTCTCGAAGACCATGGGGACGAGGTTGGAGACGCCCACGTCGGCCAGCTCGGGGGCGGCGGCTCCGGCCACGTTGAAGTAGCGCAGGGAGGCCGTCGACAGGCCCGTGGCGCGGCCGGTCGCCCGCACCAGCCACTCGCCCGCCAGTTTCGTCTCGCCGTACGGGCTCATTGGCGCGCACGGGGTCTCCTCCGTCACCAGGTCCACGTCCGGCATCCCGTACACCGCGGCCGAGGACGAGAAGACGAAGGCGGACACGGACGCCGCGGTCACGGCCTCCAGCAGGACGCGCAGGCCCTCGACGTTCTCCCGGTAGTAGTGCAGGGGCAGGTCCACGGACTCGCCGACCTGCTTCTTCGCCGCCAGATGGACGACACCGGTGACCGCGTGTTCCGTGAGCGTCCGGGACAGCAGCTCGCCGTCCAGGGTCGAGCCGACCACCAGCGGAACCTCCGGGGGCACGCGCTCGGCGAAGCCCGTGGACAGGTCGTCGTAGACCACGGCCTGTTCGCCCGCCTCGCGCATCGCGCGGACGACGTGCGCTCCGATGTAACCGGCGCCGCCGGTGATCAGCCAGGTCATGTGCGGCCGTTCCCCTCGTCAGTGATCACGTGGTGCTCCGTGGTCCGTGTTCCCTCGTTCCGGGCGGTCGGAGACGGGTGCGCGCTTACGGTGTCCGCGTTCGCGCGTCGCGTCTCCGCGTCCGCGTATCAGTGAAGCAGGCGGCCGAGCCTCCGGTACACCACTTCGGTCATTCCTCGCCAACCGGACGCCGTGCGCAGGGCCAGCGCCCCCGCGTGCGTCCGGTACGGCTGCACGAGGAGGACGCCGGGAACGCCGAGAACCCCATGGTGGACGTCGGGTATCGCGCGGCGGCGCAGCAGTCCGGGGCCGCCGCGCGCGTGCGCCGTCACCTCCCGGCTCGCGCCGTCGCGAAAGCGCACGGTCAGGCGCAGGTCCCAGGTGCCCGCGCCCAGTGCCGGCAGTTCCACCGGTGCCTCGGCCGACCAGGTGTCGCCATGGCGGTCGGCCAGCAGGGGCGCCGTGCCGCGCAGGCCCACCCGTCCGTCGTCCCGGTGGATGAACTCGACGTCCACCGAGGTCGGACCGGCCTCCGCCACCCGCCCGTACAGCTCGTGCAGGCGCAGCCGCAGCAGGGTGCCCCGCGCGCGGGGCCGCAGTTCCGCGTCGACGGCGGCCGGCAGCAGGTGGGCCGGGCGGTGCAGGACGTGGTCCAGGGTGACCTGGGGGAGGTCGGAAGACCAGACGGGGGTGCCGTCGGAGGCGCGGGTGTAGGGCGGGAGCAGCCGTGCGGGGCGGGCCGCCAGCTCCCGGAGGCGGGGCAGGTCGCGCGGGGCGGGGGAGGCGAGGAGCACGCGTGCCACGAGGCGGCCGGGGGCGGCCGGGTTGACGGTGAAGTCGGTCGCGTCGAAGGTCGCCAGGTACGCGCGCGTGAGGTCCCACCAGGCGCGCCGGTACTCGGGAGCGCGCAGTTCCAGTTCGCGCGTGTACATCCGCAGCTCGTGGTCGAGGAACTTGGTGTGCACGGCTCGCGCGAGTTCCTTCTCCCCGGCGCTCAGGAGGATCTCGTAGGCCGCCCGGTTCGCCTCGGTCCGTGCCCGCCAGTTGCCGATGTCGGCGCGGTCGAGCGATATGGACAGGCGGTCGGCGGTGCGCCGGACGTTCCAGACGTACACCGTGTCGGGTATCAGCGCGATGCGCGGCGCGGCGGCCAGCACGCGCGCGGTGAACACGAAGTCCTCGTAGGGGTAGCGGCCTTCGGGGAAGCGGATGCCGTGCTCGCGCAGGAAGTCGGTGCGGTACAGCTTGTTGACGCAGAGGGTGTCGTGCGCGAGACGGAGGCGACGCGAGGGGTGGGGGATCAGGGCGCGCCGCGCGTAGAGCGCGCGCTCCCAGGGCATCTCGCGGCCCGAGGGCAGTTCGCGGCGCACGCACAGCCCGGCCGTGACCGGGACGCCGTGTTCCTCGGCGGCGCCGAGCAGCGCGTCCACCGCGCCGGGCGGCAGGACGTCGTCGCTGTCCAGGAACATCACGTACGGGGCCGTGGCCGCGTCGATGCCGTCGTTGCGCGGGCTGCCGCAGCCGCCGCTGTTGGCCGGGCGGTAGATCACCGTCAGGCGCGGCTCTTCGGCGGCGAGGGTGTCGAGGAGGGCCGCGCTGCCGTCCGTCGAGTGGTCGTCCACGGCGATCACCTCGCGCACGGCCGTGCCCTGCGCGAGCGCCGAGCGCACGGCGTCCGCGACATGGGCGGCGTCGTCGTACCCGATGACGACGACGCTGACCTTCGCGTGGTGAGGGTTCATGGGATCCATGGGGCGAAATCGTAGGTATTGCGGGTAATTCTCTGTTAAGAGGTGCTCACTGTCCTGTTCGGAGAGTGGTCGGAATCCGGTGTGGCTCCGCGCCGGTCCGTCCGGCGCTGTGCGGGGCCGCTGCGGGCAGGCCCGACCGCCACAGCCGTACGAGCGACACTCCCGCCGCCGTGGCCAGCAGGCCGTTGCGTACGAGCATCAGCAGGCAGCCCGTCCAGGTGCTGTGGATCACCTCCCCGTACAGCCCCGGGTACACGGCCGTGCTGACCGCCGTCGCCGCCACGATCAGCGCGGCGACGGGGCGCTGTGTGGTGTGCCGCGAGGTCAGGCAGACGGCGGCGAGGCCCAGCAGCCACACCATGTACTGGGGGCTGATCACCCGGCTCGTCACGGTGAACAGCAGGACGGCCGTGAGCGCCGCGTCGTACGGGGTGGCCGTGGTCCAGCGCCGTGCCCGTACCCGCCACAGCAGCACGAGCCCGAAGGCGGCGACCGTCAGGGCGAGCGAGCCGGCCGCGACCAGGCCGACGTACGGCCCGACGAACTCCATCGCGCCGTACTGGTAGCGGACCGTCCCCGGCCATCCGGCGCGGCGCGCGAAGCCCAGTACGGTGCCGCCGAGGGACTCGATCTGCACGCCCCGGCCGCTCTGCTGGCGCAGGAAGTCGAACGGGCCGCCGAAGGCGGCCGCCAGGACGGCGAGCAGCGCGGCCGCGGTGACCGCCGCCGACGTCGCCGCCTCCCGGGTGGTGCGGCCCCGCGGTGTGCCGATCAGCGCCAGCGCGGGCCAGACCTTCACCAGGGCCCCCATCGCGGCGAACGCTCCGCACGCGCGCGTGGAGCGCGAGAGCGTCAGCAGGGAGACGACGGCGAAGGCGGTGACCTGCACGTCGTACCGGGCGAGCGGGATGTGCAGCAGCAGGGGCAGGCCCAGCACCCAGAGCGCGGCGCCGCGCAGGCTGCGGCCGGGCCGCCTCCCCGCGCGCGTGAGGGCGACGGCGATCACCGCGTCGGCGGCGAGCGTGAGCGTCACGAACGCCGTGAAGTAGGTCAGCGACGGCAGCAGCGCGGGCGCCAGCAGGACCGGCCCGGCGCCCGGCGGGTACTGCCACAGCCGGTCGCCCACCGGGAACGCGCCCTGGGAGAGCACGCCGTACCAGCGGAAGTACAGCTGACCCACCTCGCGTGACACCCCGCCCCGGCCGAGCGGGGCCAGATGGTCGTGGGCGAGGAGCCAGAGCATCAGGGCGCGGGTGGCGAGCCAGGCGGCGGCGAGGGCAAGCGGGCGGTGGTTCCTGAGGGCGCTCATCAAGCCCGGATCGTAAGCCGCATGGATGGGTCATAACGTCAGATACGCCGTCAATACCAGTCGAAGGTTCTTTAATAGCAAAAAATCACGCCCATGACGCATGCATGGGTGAGACGGTCGGCGGCTCGGCGCGCGGAGGCGGTGGCCGTTCTCCTGCCCGTGCTCGTCATGCTCGTGATCGGGCTCTGGGGGCTCGACCGCGGCGGCATGTGGCGCGACGAGGCGGTGACCTTCCAGGTCGCCCGGCGCTCGGTGCCCCAGATCTGGCACCTGCTGCACTCCGTGGACGTCGTGCACGGCCTGTACTACCTCCTCATGCACGCGGTCCTCGCTCCGCACCCGGGCGAGGTCGCCCTGCGCCTGCCCTCCGTCTGCGGCGCCGCCGCGGCCGCCGGTTTCGTGGCAGCCCTCGGTGTCCGCCTGTGCCGCCCGCGCGTCGGCCTGTGGGCGGGGCTGCTGTACGCCGTCACGCCGATGACCAGCCACTTCGCCCAGGAGGGCCGCTCCTACGCGCTCGTCGCGGCCGGAGCGGCGGGGGCGACCCTGCTGCTGGTGCGGGCCGCCCGGTCCACCCGGCCGGGGCCGTGGTGCGCGTACGGAGCGACGGTCGCCGTCACCTGCCTGCTGCACGAACTGGCCCTGCTCCTGCTCCTCGCCCATGCCGGGACGCTGGTGCTCGCCCGCGTACCGGCGCGGGTGTGGCGGGCCTGGATCACGGCCGCCGCGGCCGTGGGCCTGGTGCTGCTGCCCCTCGTCCTGGTCTCCCAGGGCCAGTCCGCGCAGGTCGCCTGGCTGTCACGGCCGGGCCTCGGAAGCGTGAAGCGTCTGCTCGGGCTGTTCACCGGCCCGGCACGGCTCGTGACAGTGCCGTACCTCGCCCTCGTCGTCCTCGCGCTCCGGCCGGCGCGCACCCGGCCCGGCACGTTCTCGCTCCAGGCCGTCGCCCTGCCCCTGGTGACCGTGCCGCCGGCGGTGCTGCTGGCGGTGTCGCGCTGGTGGCCGCTCTACGACGAGCGCTACGTCCTGTACGCCCTCGCCGGGGCCCCGCTGCTCGCGGCCGCCGGGGCCGAACGGCTCGCGGCGAGACTGCCGCGGCTGCTGCCCCACGCGGCCCTCAGCGGCGTCCTCGCCGTGACCCTCGTCTTCGCCGTCCAGCTCCCGCTGCTGCGCCGGGACCGCGTCCCCGACCGCCGTCCCGACAACCTGGCCGCCGTCTCCGTCGTCGCCCACCGCGAACTGCGTCCCGGCGACCCGGTGCTGTTCCTGCCGTCGATCGCGAGGCGCTCGGCCCTGGCGTACCCGAAGGCCTTCCGCGGGATCCGCGACATCGCGCTGAGTGTCCCGGCGCCCGCCTCCGGCACGCTGTACGGCAGGGAGGCGGACCCCGGTGAACTGCGCCGGAGGCTGGACCGGCTCGACCGTGTGTGGCTGGTCGCCGCACCCTTCGCGACGGCCCCGGCCTGGTACCCGGGCAGCGCGACCGAGCGCGCCAAACTCGCCGTGGTCGACGAGCAGTTCGTGCCCCGGGAAGAGGTCGTACGCAAGGGAGTGACGCTGCGCCTCTATGTGCGCAGGCCTACATACACCCCGGTGATTCCGACAGCGCAGCCTCGTCCAGAGCGGCCGTCAGCCGGTCGAGCCGGGCCCGGAGCTCTCGGATCTCCTCCAGGTCCGCGCCGGTAGCGGCCGCGATCCGGCGCGGTACGGACAGCGCGCGCTCCCGGAGCGCGGTCCCCTCCTCGGTGAGCCGCACCCGCACGGACCGCTCGTCCCGCGCGCTGCGCTCCCGCAGGACGAGCCCCGCCGCCTCCAGCCGCTTCAGCAGCGGCGACAGCGTCCCGGAGTCGAGCCGCAGATGCTCGCCGACCTTCTTCACGGGCAGCTCGCCGTGCTCCCACAGCACCAGCATCACCAGGTACTGCGGGTAGGTGAGCCCGAGGTCCTTGAGGAGCACCCGGTAGACACCGCCGAAGGCGCGCGAGGCGGCGTTCAGCGAGAAGCAGATCTGCTCGTCGAGGCGGAGGAAGTCCCCGTCCGCGGGGGCGTGGGGGCTCGGGGCGGGTGTCGCGGTCATGCCCCCAGAATAGCTCTTGTCGCCAATTAAGTTGTGCACAACTGAATTGTGTGCTCTAATTCTCGTCGCGGGTCGCCGGACCGGTGGCCCCGCCAGGTTTTTTTGACTTGAGAGGGATGGTCCCCATGGACGCGATCTACACCGCTGTCGCCACCGCCACCCACGGCCGCGAGGGCCGCGCCGTCAGCTCCGACGGCACGCTCGACCTCCAGCTGGGCATTCCGGTGGAGATGGGCGGCAACGGTCAGGGGACCAACCCCGAGCAGCTGTTCGCCGCCGGTTACGCCGCCTGTTTCGCGAGCGCCCTCGGCCTGGTCGGCCGCGCCGCGAAGGTCGACGTCACCCAGGCCGCCGTGACCGGCGAGGTCGGCATCGGCAAGCAGGGCGAGGGCTTCGGCCTGGCCGTCACGCTTCGCGTCGAGCTGCCCGACACCGTGGACGAGGCCACCGGCCGCAAGCTGGTCGAGCAGGCCCACCAGGTCTGCCCCTACTCCAACGCCACCCGCGGCAACATCCCCGTCGAGCTCGTCATCGAGTAGGACGCACCTTCGTACCGGCCGCCGTGCCCGTGCGGGGGGTGGGAGCGGGGCGGGTTCCGGTGCCCGCGCGGGGGCGGGCACCGGCGTCCGTGACCGGGCCGGCCCCCGTGCCGACCCGGGCCAGCACCTCCCCGGTCTCCCGGCTCCACGCCACCACCGTCGCCTCCTCGGGCACCTGCCGCCAGCGCGTCAGCAGCAGCCAGCGGACGTGGTACCGGCGGGCGACGGCGGTGCGCTCGGCCCGGGTCGAGGACGGGGAGAGGTAGGCGCGGACCGCCGCGAGCCGGCGCAGCCGCTCGCCCTCGTCGAGAGCGGGGTCGGGCCAGGCGGGCGCGGCCAGGTCCGGGCCGTACCCCGCGATCAGATGGACGGAGTAGTACCCGTCCGTGATGACCGCCTCGCCGGGCCGGATGTGCCGGGCCGCCCAGTCGTACGTCGGCCAGCGCGGCGGCTGGTCGAAGCCGACCGGCACCACCGCCCCGGCGTGCACCGTCAGGAAGCCGGTCAGGGCGCAGGCGGCCGCGGTCCCGCCCAGCAGCCGCCGCCCCGGTCCCCACGGCCGCGGCGCCGCCAGTTCCACCCCGAGCGCGAACTGCGGCGGCACCAGCGTGAGTCCGAGGATCCTGCCGTACGTGTAGTGCCCGCTCACCCAGCCGTACGCGACCACCGCGCACTCCAGCGCGAACATCAGCACCAGGGGATCGCGCCACCCGTGCCCCTCGCTCCGCCGGGCGCGCCGGGCCCGCAGCCAGAGCGCGGGCACCCCGGTCAGCGCCAGCCAGAAGTGCCCGGGCATCCCGTCGTACAGCCGCTCGTGCATGGCGTCCACGCTGCGGTCCCCGGTCAGCCCGAAGACGTCGAAGTACGGCCAGCAGGCCGCGACGAGGAGCGCCACCGCGCCCGTGAGCAGCCACCGGGCCGCCACGGCCGGACGCCATCCGCGCTGCCCGCCCGCCACGAACGCCACCGCCCCGAGCACCGCCGCGATCGACGTGATCGGGTGCACGAGCAGGATCAGCCCGTACAGGGCGCCGAGAGCCGCGTACCCCCACCAGCTCCTGAGGCCGCTCGGGCCCACGTACCGGACGGGGCCGCCGGTGCCGGCCGCGCGCGTGGCCGTGAACGCCCAGGCCCAGAAGGCCAGTCCGATGGCGAACGTCGAGGGGTAGCCGAGGTTGCCGGTCATCGACATCAGCCCGAGGTAGCCGCTCCACCAGGCCCGCTCGGTGCCCCACAGCAGCACCATCGCGAACAGGCAGAGGACCGGCGCCCAGGGGCGGGGCGACAGCACCCGCGCGAAGCGGCCGATGCCGGTCAGCAGCACCAGCAGGTTCACGGGGCCGGACAGCCGCACCACCGCCCAGCCGCCGAGACCGGTCAGCTGGGCGAAGGCGCCCTGCGCCACCGCGTACGGCGAGTAGTACGGGCTGCCCGCGCCCGGCAGATCCGCCATCGGGTGCAGCGGGTGGAGCAGGTTCGCCCGCAGGCGTTCGACGACCGCCGCGTGCTGTCCCGCGTCGCAGCACAGCGGGATCCGCCAGTAGGCGAGCGTCATCACCAGCCAGAACAGGGCGCCGAAGAGCTGGTACGGCGTCGGGCGCCAGGTGCCCCTGCCGCGCAGCGCGGTCGAGCCGCGGACGGCACCCCGCCGGGCGAGGACTTCGGCGCTCATCGGGCGGTGGGGGAGGCAGGGGTGGCGGTTTCCGGCATTTGCGGTATATGCCCGCCACGATCGATGCCCTAGCCCAAGATCACCTCATCGGGCGACCCCGGCATTCCTCCGCGACGGCCCCGGAACCGTGCCGGCCGGAGCCCGCCCGCCCGGCCGGACGACCTCGTCGAGGAGCAGCGGAAGGCCCACCACCGGGAGCAGCCACAGCAGCACGATCAGCCGGTCGCCCCAGATGTTGATGTCGGGGTGCCCGGCCTGGTTGAGCACCCCTGTGAAGGCCGCCGCCAGCAGGAACGGGGCGAACGCGCGATGCCGGCGCAGCGCCCCCCATCCGGCCGCCACCAGGGCCGTCAGGAACAGCGGCTCCCAGAACTGGCGGCGCAGCCACTCCACCCAGAAGGCCACCTCCAGATGGAGGAACTCCGACCACGGCCGGGCGCGGTCCGGGCGGGCGAAATGCCCCGTGAGCAGGTCCTGAAGACTCTCCGACTCGGACGGGTAGTGCAGCGCCTTCGCGAGCAGCACGGTGGCCACCGCTCCGCAGCCCGCCACCACCCCGAGCGTGCGCAGCGGCCCGTCCCACCGGCGCCCGCGCACCAGGAGCACCGCGCAGGCACCGGCCAGGCACAGCCCGAGGAAGAGCGACTGCGAGTGCTTCACCGTGAAGAGGACCGCCAGCGAGCCGCCGACCAGCCAGGCCCCGGCCCTCGCACGGCCCTCCAGCACCAGGGCGCAGCCCCACAGCGCGGCCAGGGTCACGGTCAGCAGCAGGCCCTCGGTCATCGGGCGCATCGCCGTCGTCCCGCACGGCAGGACGTAGAAGAGCGCCTGCCCGGCCAGGGCCGCGCCGGTGGAGGCGCGCAGGGTGCGCAGGACGAGGAAGACGAGGACGCCTCCGGCCACCGTGACGACGACGCTCGACGCCCACAGGCCCCAGGTCACCCCCAGCACGGTGACGAACGGCACCAGCAGGACCGGATACCCCGGCCGCACCTCGAAGATCCGCATGAAGCGGGGCGGCATGAACGGCACGGTGTGTCCCGCCGTCTGCCCCGCCCCGAGCCGCGCGGACACCCCTCGCCACTGCTGGCGCCGGCACTCCTCGATGACCCGCCGCGTCGGACTCGCCCGGTGGAAGCGCACCACGTCGACGGCCTGGTTGCGCCGTGCGATCGACGCCTTTCCCGCGCAGGCGTAGTCGATGGTCAGCGCGGCGGCCTCGTGCTTGCTCTCGCCGCGCAGACTCAGCGCGTACGAGAGGTAGTTCTTGGTGTCGGGGGTGTCCCGGCCGGTCAGGTTGGCGAGCTGCAGGACGGCGAAGACCGCGGCGATCAGGATCACCCCGGCGCGGGCGGAACGCGGTCGGCGCAGGGCCCGCGCCCAGGCCCGGGGGGAGCGCGCGGTCACGGGGGCGCTCACGAGGACGCGAGGACGTCGTGTCCCGCCTGCGCGGGCACCGGGGCGGCCGGGGCCGGCTCCTCGGCCCGCTCGCCGAGCATCAGCGTCCGCACCACCCGCTCGGCGGCCCGGCCGTCGTCGAACTCGCAGAACCGCGCCCGGAACCCGGCGCGCAGCCGCGCGGACTCACCGTCCCGCCAGCCTCCCGACGCGAACAGCCACGCCAACTCCCGCTGCGAGCCCGCCACATGGCCCGGCGCGTCGGCCGTGATGTCGAAGTAGGCGCCCCGGCTCGCCGCGTACGCGCCCCAGTCGTCGGCGAGGAGCACGATCGGCCGGTCCAGGTTGGCGTAGTCGAACATGAGGGCCGAATAGTCGGTGAGCAGGGCGTCGGAGGCGAGCATCAGATCCTCGACGCGCGGCTCGTCCGTCGCGTCGACCACGACACCGCGCCGATGCAGTTCGGACAGGCCCATCCCGCGGGCCGGACCGTCGGCGAGCGACGGATGGAGCCGCACGACGACGGTGTGGTCCCCGCCGAGATCGTCCGCGAACCGGGCCAGGTCGAGACGGTCGGCATGGCCGCCGCGGACATAGTCGCGGCGCGTCGGCGCGTACAGCACCACCCGGTTCCCGGCCGGGACGCCGAGGCGTGCGCGGACCGCCTCCCCGTCCTCGGGCCGGGCCCGTACGAGGGCGTCGTTGCGCGGGCTGCCGCTGCGCAGCGAGGTGAAGTGACAGGGGTAGGCGCGGTCCCAGACCAGCTCCGAGTGGCGGTTGGCGACCAGGCTGTAGTCCCAGCGGTCGGCGCGGCGCAGCATCTGCGGCACGTCGAGGCCGTGTCGCGCGCCCGGCTTGTGCAGCAGGTCCGCGGCCATGAACTTCAGCGGGGTGCCCTGATGGGTGTGGATGTGGACGCTGCCGGGGCGCTTGGCCAGGGAGCCGGGCCAGTTGACGTTGTTCACGAAGTACGTCGCCCGCGCGGTGACCTGGCGGTAGCGCAGCGAGTCGAGCAGGACGTGCTCGGTCTCCGGCGGCAGCAGCGCCGCCTGCTCCTCGTCGCGCACCACCCACACGCCACGGATGTGCGGGGCGAGTTCCCGCGCCGCGGCGTACACCGCCGCGGGATCGCCGAGTACCCCCTTGTGCGAGAACGCGGAGTACACGGCCAAGTTCGGGTCCAGCGAACGGTGTTCGTGGAGCGTGGACCAGCCGCGCCCGACGCGCGTGGCGGCCGCCCGGCGCACCTGCCGGCCGCGCCGGACGAGTTCCCGGCCCGCGCGGCCCGCCTGCCGCCGCATCCGGTAGCGCGTGAACCCGCCCTCCAGGACCCGCAGTTCGGAGGGCACCTGACCGCTTCGGTGCTTCCGGAAGAGCGCGGCCGTCAGCCGGAAGAACTCGGCCTTGTCCTCTTCGGGGAGCCGGTCGTTCTTGGAGAGGATGTCGAGGCAGTGCTCGCCCATCTTGTGGTGCAGATACGGGCGCCAGCCCGACAGCTCCGGGCGGGAGTCGACGAACGCGAAGACCCGCTCGTACTGGTCGTGGATGTCGAAGTGCTTGCGGCTGGTGGTGGACAGGATGTTGCCCTGGCGGCGCTGGCGGTAGGCCAGGCAGATCCGGTCCAGCGTCGCGATCCGCTCCGCGCTGAGCATCACCGGGAACGTCCAGGGCGTGTCCTCGTAGTACCCGGGCGGGAAGGCGAAGCCCTCCCGTTCGACGAACGCCCGGCGGTAGACCTTGTTCCACACCACCATCAGCAGGTCGAGGATCTCCGGGTGGTCGGCCGCCGAGAAGGTGTCGGCACCTGCCTCCGTGAGCACCCGCGCCAGGACGTTCCTGCGCGTGCCGCCCCACCAGTAGGTTCGCGCGTAGTCGAAGACCAGCACATCCGGGTCCGCCGTCTCGTCCAGCCGGTCGGCGACGGCGCGCAGCGCCCCGGGCGTGAGGGTGTCGTCGCTGTCCAGGAAGAAGAGGTAGTCCCCGGTGGCGAGCGGCATTCCGGCGTTGCGGGCGCGTCCGAGCCCCACGTTCTCCGGCAGGTGCAGCACCCGTACGCGCGGGTCGCGGGCCGCGTAGCCGTCGAGGATCGCGCCGCAGCCGTCCGGGGAGCAGTCGTCGACGGCGATGACCTCGACGTCCGTGTACGACTGCTCCAGGACCGAGTCGAGGCACTCGCGCAGAAAGCCCTGCACCTTGAAGACGGGGACGATGATGCTGAAGCGGGGCACGTCAGCTCCTTACGAGGGTGGACGCGGCGGGAGCCGGGACACGTTCGGCGAGCGGCAGGACGGGCGGGATCGCCTCGGGGGGTTCGCCCAGCAGCACCCTGCGGACGACCCGCTCGGCGGCCCTGCCGTCGTCGAACTGGCAGAAACGCTCACGGAACCGGGCCCGCAGGTCCGCCGCGGCCGCGGCGGCGTACGAACCGTCCGTGAAGAGGCCGGCCAGCTCGCCCGGGGTGCGCGCCACCCGGCCCGGCGGCTCCTGCATCACGTCGAAGTAGACGCCCCGCGTCTCCCGGTAGACCTCCCAGTCGTCCGCGTACACGACGATCGGGCGGTCGAGGTTGGCGTAGTCGAACATGATCGACGAGTAGTCCGTGATCAGCGCGTCGGCGGCCAGGCACACGTCCTCGGAGGACCGGTGCCCGGTCACGTCGATGATCCGGCCGCCGCTCCGCCCGCGGCCCTCGTCGTAGAAGTAGTGGGCGCGCAGCAGGACGACGAACTCCTCGCCGATCTCCTCGCAGAAGGCCTCCAGGTCGAGCCGTGCCTCGAAGCCGGTGCTGTAGTCGCGATGCGTGGGCGCGTACAGCAGCGCCGTCTTGCCCTCGGGGACCCCGAGCCGCTCGCGGACCCGGGCCACGTCCTCGGCGGTCGCCGTGCAGAAGGCGTCGTTGCGCGGATAGCCGTACTCCAGGGCCTCGTAGGTGCCGGGGAAGGCCCGCTCCCACATCTGGGTGGAGTGCCGGTTGGAGGAGAGGTTGTAGTCCCAGCGGTCCACCCGGGACAGCAGCTTGGTGAAGCTGCCGGACGCGGCGGCCACCACCGGATACGTCGACTGGTCGACGCCCATCTTCTTCAGCGGCGTCCCGTGCTGGGTCTGGACGTGCACGCTGCCGGGGCGTTTGACCACCCCGTCCGCGAAGTTGGCGTTGTTGACGAGGTACTTGGCGCGGGCCAGTACCTCCCAGGCACGCCGGCTGCCGATCACCGCGTGCTCGACGTCCTTCGGCAGCGCCGCCACCGCCTCCGGCTCGACCAGGAACACCGAGCGGATGTGCGGGGCGAGTTCGCGGGCCTTGGCGTGGATCGCGGCCGGGTTGCAGGCGTAGCCGCGGCCCCAGTACGCGCAGTACACCGCGAGGTTCTCGTCGAGGGGGCGGCGCAGCTGGGCCGCGTAGAGCGCGCGGGTGCGCAGCATCCTCGGGCGCGGCACCCGCCGGACCACCCCCGAGGCGGCCCGGTTCGCGCCGCGCAGCGCACGGAACGCGCCGTAGGCGCCGACCGCGAGCAGCCGGTGCTGCACCCCGAGACTGCCCGCCGGCACCCGGAACCCGGCCGGGCGGTGGCGTCGGTAGAGCGTGCCCGCCCGGCGGAAGAAGGCCCGGCGGCGACGCGCGGGCACCCGGGCGGGGTGGGCCGCCGTCTTCAGGACCAGGGAGAAGAGCTGGCCGAACAGCGCCTTCGACCGGGCCGCGGGCACGGTCCGTTCCGACACCCGGGTGAGGACCCGCTCGACCTGGTCGAGGAGTTCGAAGTGGTGCCCGCCCGGCGCGTTGAGCCGGCTGCCCTGGCGGCGCAGGTGGTGCCGTACGCAGACCGTGCGCAGCAGGGCCGACCGCTCGGCCGCCACCGTCACCAGACCGCCCCAGCCCGCGTCCGTGAAATGCCCCTCGGGGAAGGTGAGCCCGTGCTCGGTGAGGAAGCCGCGGCGGTAGGCGGCGCTCCACGCCGGAACGTGCGCGCCGAGGACCTCCGGGGCCTTGTCGAGCGGAGGCGTGCTCGGCTCGCCCTCCCACCAGTGCACCCGCTGATGCCCGAAGTAGAGGACGTCCACGCCAGCCGGGAGCCCCGCGTCCAGGGCGCCCAGCGCGCCCGGCACCAGGTCGTCGTCGCCGTCGAGGAAGAGCAGATAGTCGCCGGTCGCCGCCGCGATCCCGGTGTTGCGCGCCCCGCTCAGCCCGCCCGAGGGCGGCGAATGGACCGGGGCCACCCGGGGGTCCCGCGCGGCGTACGCGGCGGCGACCGCCGCGGCCGGGGAGTCCGGCGCGTCGCAGACCGGGATCAGCTCGACGTCGCCGAAGGACTGGGTCAGGACCGAGTCCAGCGCGCGGGCCAGGTGCCCGGCGACTCCGAAGGTGGGCACGATGACGCTGAAGCGGGACATTCTGCTCTTTCTCTCAAGAGGCGCCGGACGGGCGGTTCATCGCCCGGGGCGCCCGGTCGGCCGCCAGGTGGTGGGCCGGGTGGGCGTGGGCCGCGACGGGCTGGAGGGCACGCGGACTCCGGTTCAGAGGGTCTCGGTCAGGGGAACGGCACCACCCGGAGCCGGAACGGTCGTGCGCGGCGCGGCGGCCGGCGCCCCCTGCGGCGGGGCGGAGCCGGCGGCGCGGGGGAGGGCCGCCGCAGCTGACGGGACCGGGTGGCGCTCGGCGAACGGGACGAACGGCGGCAGACCGGCCGTCTCGCCGAGCACCACCCGCCGTACGACGCGCTCGGCGGCGCGCCCGTCGTCGTACGGACAGAACCGCTCACGGAACGCGGCCCGCAGCTGCGACGAGCGCGAGCCCCGCCAGTGACCGGTGGCGAAGATGTCGATCAGCTCGTCCTCGCTGCGCGCCACCGCGCCCGGCGGGAAGGCGCGCAGGTCGAAGTAGGTGCCGCGGGCCGCCTCGTACGCCTCCCAGTCGTCCGCGTGGACGACGATCGGCCGGTCCAGGCCCGCGTAGTCGAACATCAGGGACGAGTAGTCGGTGACCAGCGCGTCCGAGGCGAGGCACAGCGACTCGATGCTCGGATGGCCGGACACGTCGATGACCCGGCCGCCCGCGGTGTCCGGGAGCGGGGCCCCGAACGTGGGGTGGGCGCGGGTCAGCACCACGAAGCGCGGGCCCAGTCGGCGCAGCACGCGGTCCAGGTCCAGGGTGCCGTGCCGGCTGCTCCGGTAGTCCCGGTAGGTCGGCGCGTACAGCACGGCGATCGCGCCCGCCGGGATGCCGAGCGTCTCGCGCAGCCGGGCCACGTCGGCCGAAATCGCCTTCAGGAACACGTCGTTGCGCGGCATCCCGTACTCCAGCGTCGTGTACGAGGAGGGGAAGGCGCGCTCCCAGACCAGCGTGGAGTGGCGGTTGGCGGACAGGCAGTAGTCCCACTTGTCGGTGCCGCGCAGCAGCTCGGCGAAGTCGGTGCCGCGCGCGGCGGCCGGGCGGTCCTGGAGGTCGAGGCCCATGCGCTTGAGCGGCGTCCCGTGCTGCGTCTGGATCATGATCTGGCCGGGCCGCTTGACCAGCCGCCGGTCGAAGTTGACGTTGTTCACCAGGTACTTGGAACGGGCGAGCGCCGTCCAGTACCCGGCCGTGCCGGGCCGCACCCGGCGCGTCGCGGCCGGGACGGTGTGGTGGTGTTCGAGGTGCGCGATCCACGCCGTGCGGACATGCGGCGCGAACGTGCGGAACGCCGACTCCAGAGCCCCCGGATTGCAGCCGTGGCCCCGGCCCCAGTAGCTGGAGAAGACGGCCCGGTCGGCGCGCAGCGGGAGACGGAGCTGCACGCGGTAGTGGAACTGGAGCACCGCCCCGCGCGCCCCGCGCAGCAGCCCGGTGGACAGCCGCAGGGCTCGCTTCCGCGTCCGCGACAGGAAGGAGAGCAGGCGGTACGTGCGATGCGCACCGAACCTGACCAGCGCGTGCCGCAGCCGGGCACCGCCGCCGGCCGGCACGCCGCCCGGGACACGGTAACGGCGGTAGTGCGCACGGGCCTTGCGCAGGAACTCGGCACGCGCGCCGCGCGGCAGCCGCCCTCGTTTCACGAACACCGTGGAGAGGTGGTCGACCATGCGCCGGAACAGCACCGGGCGCCACCGGTCCAGCTCCGGGTGCGCGTCGACATGCGCGAAGACACGGTCGTACTGCGCGAAGACGTCGAAGTGCTTCCGGCTGCTGGTGCCGAGGATGCTGCCGTGCCGCCGCTGGCGGTAGTGCACGCAGACCCGGTCGAGGGTGGCGATCGTCTCGGCGGACATCAGCGCCGGATAGGTCCAGGGCGTGTCCTCGTAGTACCCGGGCGGGAAGGCCAGGCCCGCGCGCTCGACGAACTCCCGGCGGTACGCCTTGTTCCACACCACCATCAGCAGCCGGAGCAGTCCGGGCCGCTCCTCGAGCCGGAACGGCGCGGGGCCCTCCTCGGTCAGCTGCGCCGAGACCTGGTTCCGTACGACCTCGCCCGACCAGTAGGTGCGCGCGTAGTCGTAGACCAGGACGTCCGGCTCGTCGGTCTCCTTCAGCCGGTCGGCGATCGCGTGCAGTGCGTCCGGGGTGAGGCTGTCGTCGCTGTCCAGGAAGATCAGGTAGTCCCCGGTGGCGCGTTCGAGGCCGGCGTTGCGGGCGCGGCCGAGTCCCACGTTCTCCGGAAGGTGCACGGGGAGCACGCGCGCGTCGCGGGCCGCGAACTCGTCGATGATCGCGCCGCAGGCGTCGGGCGAACAGTCGTCGACCGCGATGAGCTCGAGGTCCGGGTACGACTGTCCGAGCACGGATTCGAGGCACTCGTGCAGGTACGCCTGAACCTTGTACGCGGGGACGATGACACTGAACCTGGGCAAGGGACATCCATGGGTCGGCACGGGCATACCTGCCCGGGAACGGCCGAAGGGGTGACTTGGTTACGCCAGATGTGGCATACGGGGGATGCCCGGTGAACGCCGAGGGGCCGCCCGGTGTCCGGACGGCCCCTCAAACGCTTCTGGAACCCGCTTATTTGACCGCGCCCGCCATCACCCCGGACACGAACTGCCGCTGGAACGCGAAGAACACGGCCAGCGGGATCACCATCGAGATGAAGGCACCCGGCGCCAGCACGTCGATGTTGTTGCCGAACTGGCGTACCTGCGTCTGGAGCGCGACCGTGATGGGCTGGCTCCCCGAGCCGGAGAAGACCAGCGCGACCAGCATGTCGTTCCAGACCCACAGGAACTGGAAGATGCCCAGCGAGGCGATCGCGGGACCGCCGAGCGGCATCACGACCCTTACGAACAGGCGCAGTTCACCCGCGCCGTCCAGCCGGGCCGCCTCCAGGAGCTCCCGCGGGATCTCCGCGAAGAAGTTCCGGAGCAGGAACACCGCGAAGGGCAGGCCGTATCCGACGTGGAAGAGGACCACGCCGGTGATCGACCCGAAGACGCCGATCTTCCCGAAGAGTTCGGCGATCGGGATCAGCGCCACCTGCACCGGCACGACCAGCAGCCCCACCACACCGAGGAACCACCAGTCCCGGCCCGGGAACTCCATCCAGGCGAAGGCGTAGCCCGCGAGCGAGCCGATGACCACGACCAGGAGGGTCGCCGGCACGGTGATCAGCACCGTGTTGACCAGCGAGTCGGTGATGTCGCCGTTCTCCAGGAGCTTCTGGTAGCTGTCCACCGTGAGCTGCGAGGGCTCACTGAGGACCTTCCACCAGCCGCTCGCGCTCATGTCCTCCGGCCTGCGCAGCGAGGACAGCAGCAGACCGATCGTCGGCACCAGCCAGAACAGGCCGACGAGCAGCAGGAAGACGCGGACGACGCCGCCGCTGACAACGCTCGCGAGCCGTGAACCGAGCGAGGGCCCGGCCCGGTCCACCGCCGTGGCGGGTGCCGTCTCCGTCAGACGTCCGGCCTGCGTGGTCATCGCCGCACCTCCCGCCTGAGCCTGCGCACATTGAAGAGCATCACCGGGATCACGAGCAGGAGCAGGAACACCGCGATGGCGCTCGCGACGCCCGGCCGGCCCTCCGAGAAGCCCTTGCGGTACAGCTCCAGGGCCAGCACGTCGGCGTCGTCCTGGGAGGAGCCCGGCGCGATGATGAAGACCAGGTCGAAGACCTTCAGCACATTGATCATCAGCGTCACGGCGACCACCGCGAGGACCGGCGCGAGCAGCGGCACCGTGACCCTGCGGAACACCTGCCACTCGTTGGCCCCGTCGACCCGGGCCGCCTCGAGGAGTTCGCGCGGCACACCGGCCAGACCCGCCGCGATCAGCACCATCGCGAAGCCGGCCCACATCCAGATGTACGAGCCGATGATCGCGGGGGTGACCAGGGACGGGCCGAGCCAGTCGAGGCCGTTGTACGGCTCCTTGAAGTTGCTCGCCGGGAGCCGCAGCCGGGCCCCGTCCGCCTTGTCCGAGAGCGTGAACGTGCCGTCGTCGCCGACCTTCGCCGAGTCGACGACCTTGCCGTCCCTGACCGCCTCGATCCGCATCCCGGAGTAGCCCAGCTCGCTCGGGTCGACCTGCCCGAGTCTCCCCACGCCCTTGCCGCGGGTGAAGTCCTGCCAGGCCGTACCGGTGACCTTGCCGGGCTCGGACCCGGCCTGAACGGCCCTCCCGGCGCTGTCCGGCATCTGGTCCGGGGCGACGCCGACGAGCGGGACGGCGACGGACTGCCCCGTGTGCACGGCCCCCCGGGTGATGAAGCCGCCCTTCTCGGCCTGCAGCGGCGACTGCCGGCCCAGGTGGGCCTTCGGGAACGCCGACGAGGAGGCGAAGGTGTCGTGCACGCCCACCCACACCGCGTTCGCGACGCCCTTGTCCGGGTCCTGGTCGTACACCAGCCGGAAGATGATGCCCGCCGCGAGCATCGAGATCGCCATCGGCATGAAGACGACCAGCTTGAACGCCGTTCCCCAGCGCACCCGTTCGGTGAGCACCGCGAAGACCAGCCCCAGCGCGGTCGCGACCGTCGGGGCGAACACCACCCAGATGACGTTGTTCTTCAGGGCGGTGCGGATGCCGTCGTCGGTGAACAGCTCCTTGTAGTTGTCGAGTCCGGCGAACCCGTCGCCCGACTGGTCGTAGAGGCTGCGGACGACCGAATACCCGATCGGGTAGACCACGAGCGCGCCGAGCAGCACCAGGGCGGGCAGCAGGAAGAGCGCCACCACGGCCTTGCGGGTTCCGGTCACGCTCTTGCGCGTACGGGCCGGAGGCACCGGTGCGGTGCCTCCGGCCGTTGCCGACGTCATCGCCGGATCAGCCCTTGTAGGCGGCTGCGGCGTCCGATTCGAGCTTCGCCTGCGTCCCCGCCACGTTCTTCGGGTTCTTCAGGAAGTCCTGGAGGTCCTTCCACTCGCCCTTGCCGGGCGTTCCGCCGAAGGCCTGGGGGGCCTGGTCGGACATGTCGAAGCGGAAGTCGTCTCCGGCCGCGATCAGCGCCTTGGCCATGGACTGCTGAACGGCGTTCGGATAGGCGGAGTCGGACACGCTCTTGTTCGGTGAGAGATAGCCGCCGAGCTTCGCCCAGATCGTCGCCGCGTCGGGCGAGGCGAGGAAGGTCAGCAGCGCCTGGCCCGCCTCGGACTCCTTGAGCAGGACGGCCGCGTCGCCGCCGCTCACGACGGGCGCCTTGTCACCCACGGCCGGGAACGGGAACACCTTCGCGTCCGTGCCGATCTTCGCCTTGGTCTCCGCGATGTTCACGCCCACGAAGTCGCCCTCGAAGACCATGCCCGCCTTGGGCTGGTCGCCGCCGGTGAACGTCTGCGTCACGGACGCCGGGAACTCCGTCTGGAGCGCGCCGTCCGGGCCGCCCGCGATGTAGTTCTTGTTGCCCCACACCTGGGCGAGCGTGGTCAGCGCGTCCTTCACGGACGGATCCGTCCACTTGATCTTGTGCTGGGCGAGCTGGTCGTACTTCTCCGGTCCCGCCTGGGACAGATAGATGTTCTCGAACCAGTCGGTGAGCGTCCAGCCGTCCGCGCCGCCGACCGAGACGGGCGTGACACCGGAGTCGTAGATCGTCTGCGCGGCGGTCAGGAACTCCTTCCAGGTCTTGGGTTCCTTGGCCCCCGCGTTCTCGAAGACCTTGGTGTTGTACCAGACCAGCGACTTGTTGGCGGCCTTGAAGTAGACGGCGTACTGCTTGCCGTCGACCTTGCCGAGGTCCTGCCAGCCCTGCGCGTAGTTCTTCGTCAGCTGCGCCTGCGCGTCCGCGCCGACGGGCTTGGCCCACTTCTTGTCGACGGCCTGCTTGATCGCGCCGACCTGCGGGAGCAGCGCGACGTCCGGCGGCGCACCGCCCGCGATCTTCGAACCGAGGAAGTTGATGATGGGGTCCTGCGCCGGTACGAAGGTGACCTTCGCGCCCGTGCGCTTCTCGAACTCCGCCAGCACCTTCTTGAAGTTGGCCTGTTCGGCGCCTGTCCACACGGCGGCGACTTCCAGAGTGGCGCCGTCGAGCTTGGGGAGGGTGACGGAGCCCGCGCCGGTGCCGCTGCTCTCCGTGCCCTTGCCGTTGTCGTTTCCCTTGTCCTTGTCACCGTCGCCGCCGCACGCGGTGAGCGTGAGAGCGCCTGCGACGACGGCGGCCGCGGCGGCCTGCGCGGCCCTGCGCGAGCGGTGCGTGGAGTGATTGGGCGACCTGCGTATACGAGGATTGCTGCGCATCACTGCCCCGTTCTTCGTTCTTCGTCGAACGTCCGAGCGGTTGTCCCGTGCGCTCTGGTCTACGCCCGGTCACTCGGGGGCGGCAAGACCGCCGGTACTGTCAAGTGAGCGATCGTGATTGGGTCGTGACGTGGGGTCACCGAGGGTGAAGGGCGCCGACGGGGTGATCCGAAGGGCGGCCGGGCCGCCTGCCGGCGGCGGCCGACCCGGCTTCGCGGCGCGTCGGGCCGCGGCGGCGGCAGCACCGACCCGCGCCGGGCCGGGTGCCCCCGAGCGGCCGCGCAGGGGCCGCCCACCGCACCGGGGCTGCGCACGGCGCCTGGGTCGCCCACCGCATCGGGGCTGCGTACGGCGCCGGGGCTGCGCACGGCGCCTGGGTCGCCCACCGCATCGGGGCTGCGTACGGCGCCGGGGCTGCCCACGGCGCCTGGGTCGCCCACCGCACCGGGCTGCCCACGGCGCAGGGGCCGCCCATCGCACCGGGGCCGCGCACGACGCCTGGGTCGCCCACCGCACGGGGGCTGGGCACGGCGCCTGGGTCGCCCACCGCACGGGGGCCGCGCACGACGCCTGGGTCGCCCACCGCACGGGGGTCGCGCACGACGCCTGGGTCGCGCACGGCGCGGGGGCCGCCCGTCGCACCGGGGCTGCGAACGGTGCCGGGGTCGCCCACCGCGCCGGGGCCGCGCACCGCGCCTGGGTCGCCCACCGCATCGGGGCTGCGTACGGCGCCGGGGCTGCGCACGGTGCCTGGGGCGCCCACCGCACTGGGCCGCGCACGGCGCCGGGGTCGCGCACGGCGCCTGGGTCGCCCACCGCACCGGGCTGCCCACGGCGCAGGGGCCGCCCACCGCACGGGGGCCGTGCACGGCGCCTGGGTCGCCCACCGCACGGGGGCTGCGCACGGTGCCGGGGTCGCCCACCGCACCGGGCCGCGCACGGCGCCGGGGCCGCGCCTGTTTCGGCCCCGGCGCGGTGACGCCCGGGGCCCGAACGAGTCTCGCGCCGCGCGGGCTAGAGCAGGGACGGCACCTCGGTCGCGGAGACGGAACGAGCGGCACGCTCCAGGGCGCTGGCGAGCAGGGCCAGGTCCGTGGGTCCGTTGCCCAGCTCGCGGACCGGGCGGCGGGCCGGCGGGTCGCCCATGCGCTGCCACTCCAGCGGGACGACCGTGGGGCGGAGCGTGGCCGTACGGGGGATGCGCCCCGTGACCCGGCCGCCCTGGAAGGGAGTCTCCCGGCCGTCCGGGCGGAGCAGCCGGCCCCGCCCGGGAGCGGGTTCCTCCGGTCCGGGCGACGGTGTCTCGAGCGTGACGCGCAACGCGGCGGAACGCGCCAGTTCCGATCCCGCCGTACGGCCACCGGTCCCGGACGACGCCACGAGGTGCACCCCGAGCCGGTCCCCTTCCCGGGCGACGGCCTCCAGCGCCCGTACGACCGAACCGGCCGCGGGACGCCCCGGGGACCCCAACGACGGTGACAGCAAGGCGTCCAGGTCGTCGACGACCACGACCAGCCGGGCCAGCGGCGGCCCCGGCTCGATCCGCTGCCGTGCCGCGGCCGGCCGCAGCCGCATGGTCGAACTGGGCGGTGAGTCGAGGTCCGAGGCCCCCAGGGACGAGGTTCCGCTCGACGAGGTGCCGGCCGATCGCTGCGACACGATCCGGCCGGACGCCGCCCGACCGGCGTGCCACTCCGCGAAGCCGAGCCGGCCCAGCAGTTCGGACCGCCGCTTCAGCTCGGCGCTCAGGGACTGGGCGAACTCCCGCATCCGCACGGGGTCGTTGGCCGTCAGGTGCGTGGTGACATGCGGCAGGTCCGTGCAGACCTGGAGCCCTTCCCCGCCGTTCCCCGCGCCATGGCCTCCCGTGCCGTCGCGTCCGTCCAGCAGGACGATCCCGAGCCGGTCGGGCCGTTCGGCGGCGGCGAGGGACGCGGCCACCGAGCGCAGCAGTTCGGTACGGCCGCTGCCCGGCGGGCCCTCGATCAGCAGGTGTGGTCCCTCGACGGGCAGGTCGACGGCGACAGGCCCGCGCGGGCCCGCGCCGAGGACGGCCCGGGCCCGTCCGCCGAGCGCCTCGGTGTCGTCCGCGGCATCCGCCCAACGCGCCATCAGGGAGGCGGGGGTGGCCCGCGCCAGCCCCAACTCGTCGAGCAGGCGCGCCAGGTGAGGCAGCGGTGCGGACACGCGCGCGTGGCGGTCCCCGTGCGCTCCGTCCGTCCGCAGCGGCGCGAGGGCGCGGGCGAACCGCTCGGCCCAGGCGACCGACACGGCGTCCACGGCGGCGACGGTGCCATGCCCCACGGGGCCGCGCGGCAGCTGTCCGGCGGCACCGGAGGCGCGGCCCGCGCGCGGCGCGGCGGCGTGACCGGTTCCGTCTCCGGCTCCGGGGCGAGGAATGCCCGTGTGGGTGGATCCCTCGTGCCGGGGACCGGAGTGCGACGGCCCGGAGCGCGTATGCCCGGCCGGACCCGCTCCGGTGCGGTCGCCACCGGGGGACCCGGCGTGCGGCGCCGCCTCCGGGGCGGGCTCGCCGGTCCCGCCCGGGGCGACCCGCATCAACCGCAGCGCCGTGGCCACGTCCCCGCTGAGCAGCGCCACCGCCCCGCACTCACGGAACGCCGGCGATGCCTGGCAGGCGGCTTCGTAGGTGTCCGTCACCGGAGACGCGGGCGACGCCGCCGCGGTCTCGGCGAGACACACCAGATGGATTCCGGCCCGCGAGCCCTCGTGCGCGAGGCGCACCACGGCCTCCCGTACGTCGGCGCCTCCGGGGTCCCCGTCCACGACGACCACTGTGTACGGACCGTCGTAGCCGTCGTCCGTTTCCTCGGCCCTTGCCCAGGAGGGCCGCCGCGCCGCGCCCCGCGGACCGTCGTCGCCGGCGCGCTCGCCGTCGTGCGTCCCGGACCGGGCGGCCGGAACAGTCGCTCCGGTGCCTGCGGACCGTGCGCCCCGGCCGCCCGGTGCGCCTTCCGTCTCGGCGAGGTGGTCCTCGAGGCGGCGCAGGAGTTCGTCGGTGCGCGCCGCCGCCTGTTCGCGGTCGTACGCGAGGAGGAGACGGCAGTCCTGCCCGTGGGCGGGGCGCAGATGGGGGAGCCAGCCGAGCCAGGACCACTCGGAGCTGCGTTCCTCCACCGTGCGGGCGCGGTCCGTGCTGATGAGGACGATTTCCAGGGTGTCGGGGGAGTGCAGCGCGGCGAGCTGGGCGACGACCGCGCGGGCCAGCCCCGCGAGACGCGCGCGCGGTCCGGCCAGGCCCAGTGAGCCGACCTCCCGCAGCCCCGCGGTCACCGGCACCGCCGGGAGCAGGCCCGAGCCGTCCGGTGCGGCCCGGTCGGCCGTGCCCAGACGCACCGTCAGTGCCTCGGGGTGTCCGGGGCCCCGCTCCCACAGCCGGGGACCCGGTCCCAGCGCGGTGAGCAGCAGGGTCGCCGGGTCGGGCCAGCTCTCGGGCGACCGCCGCACGGCGGGAAGGGATTCCTCCACCGCGACGGTTCCGTCGTCGTACGCCTCCCGCGCGGTCCCCGCCGGTTCTCCGCGGCCGCCGGTCAGCCGCCGGGCCCAGGCGCCGATACCGCCCCGCCTGCGCACCCCCGCCGGGATGTCCGTGCCCCGTGTCGGCGTGCCTTTGCGCGCACCCGGGATGCCCGGTCCGTCGAAGCCGGACGCGTCGGCGGCCCCGGTGCCGAAGGTCTCCGCGGCTTCCGTCCCGGCCCGCCCGTCGGGAGCTCCCGTGGGTCCGCCCGGGCCCCCCGGTGCGTCCCCGCGCGGGGACGCACCGGGGGCTGAGCCGTTGTCCGCCGCCGCCCCGCCGCGCGGCCTGCTCTCGATCCGGGGTGCCCCGCCCTGCTCCGGCACGGCCGGGGGCACCGTCCGTCCGTGTTCCAGCGCTCCGGGGACGCCGCCACCGGAGGCACCCCACTCCGCGGTCCCGTAGGCGTGATGCGTCTCGCCCGAGGGAGGGAGGGCGCCCCGCTGCGCGAGGGAGGCGCTCTCCCCGCGCGCGTGGGGCACGGCGCCGTGCGGGTGGGGCGTGCCCGGTGAGGAGGCCTGCGAGGAGAAGGAGGCCTGCGTGCTCGGACCGGTGGCGGATCCGCCCCGCGAGCCGTTCGAAGGGGAGCCGGCACCCTGCGCGGGGGTGGCGTCCGGCCGGTCGGCGGTGCCCGCCCGGTCGCCGGACCCGGCGAGTCGGAACGCGCCGTCCTCGGCCGCCCCGGCCTGCACCCGTACATGGCCTTCGCCGTCCGGTGCCGTCCGTACGGCGCCCGGTCCTCCGGGCGGCGCGAGGCGCAGGGCGGACTCGCCGACGCGCAGCAGCGCGCCCTCGGTGAGGCGGACCGGCCGGCTGCCCACGCGGGAGCCGTCGAGTGTCGTGCCGTTCGTGGAGCCGATGTCGGCGACCGAGACGCGGCCCTCGGGAGTGACGGTGACCGCGCAGTGCAGGCGGGACACGTCGGGGTCGTCCAGGGGCACGTCGGCGTCCGCGGAGCGGCCGATGTGGATCTGACCGCCGTGCAGCAGGTGGACGCCGCCGGCGTCGGGGCCCGCGACCACGTGCAGCTGGGTGGAGACATCGTCCAGGTCGGGACCCGGCTCGGCGGGTGCGCCGAGGCACAGCACGGCGCCGTCGGTCAGGGGCGGCTCGCCGAGGGTGCAGCGCTGGGCGTCGAGCCGCTCCGCGCCCGCGTAGAGCACGATCTGGCCTCCGCCGGGCTCACGGCCCCGCTCGCCCTGGGAGGTGCCCCCGCTCCCCCCGACCGCCGCGGCCAGCCCCGACGCGACCGCGGCCAGCGCCGTCCCGGCGGGCGCGGTGACCAGCACATCGCAGGCCGTGGCTCGCCCCCGCGGCTCCGATGGCGGGCCCAGCGGGTCTACGACGGTCAGCCGGATCTGCATCGCCGTCCGGGGTCCCTTCCGCGCAGGTGTCCGCGACGAGGACGAGGCTGCGCTGCGGTCCCCCACCGCAGATTTCCCCCACCGCACACGGGCACGTCGGCCAGTACTGGAGGCATCCTCGCACCTGCCACCGACAACACGCCCGCCCCCCACCCGTAAGTGATCTTGATTGGTCGGCTCTGCCCGTAAAAGTGCCTGACCAGTGCCCGCCCGCTGTCCGCTTGAGATCGGTCACGCCCGCCCCGCGGCAACCAAGTGACCGGACTGAGCGTCTTTCCGTCGAACATGAGCGAGCGTCTTTCGGGCGTCTTCCTGTCGAACATGTACGGGAACGCGTACGTAAGCGCTTATGCGGACCACAGGCCTGCATGGGACCTATGGGGAAGCACACGAGGACGACAGCCCGGTGCCGCCTGCAGCGGCACTACAGTGGGTCGGAACACCTGTACCACGGTGATCACGGTGGTCGGACCAGGCAAGCAAGCAACAGGGAGCGCATGACGTGCGGCCGGTAGGGAGCAAGTACCTCCTTGAGGAGCCGCTGGGGCGCGGCGCCACAGGCACGGTCTGGCGAGCCCGCCAGCGGGAGACCGCGGGCGCCGAGGCGGCCGTCGCCGGGCAGCCCGGCGAGACCGTGGCGATCAAGGTCCTGAAGGAAGAGCTCGCAAGCGACGCAGACATCGTGATGCGGTTCCTGCGGGAGCGGTCGGTGCTGCTGCGCCTGACCCACCCGAACATCGTGCGCGTACGCGACCTCGTCGTCGAAGGCGATCTCCTCGCTCTGGTCATGGACCTGATCGACGGGCCCGACCTGCACCGCTATCTGCGCGAGAACGGGCCGTTCTCGCCCGTCGCCGCCTCCCTCCTGACCGCCCAGGTCGCCGACGCGCTCGCCGCCAGCCACGCCGACGGCGTCGTGCACCGCGACCTGAAGCCCGCGAACGTCCTGCTCAAGCAGGACGCCGGCGGCATGCACCCGATGCTGACCGACTTCGGCATCGCCCGGCTCGCCGACTCCCCGGGCCTGACCCGCACCCACGAATTCGTCGGCACGCCCGCGTACGTCGCGCCGGAGTCCGCCGAGGGGCGCCCGCAGACGTCCGCCGTCGACATCTACGGCGCCGGCATCCTGATGTACGAGCTGGTCACCGGGCGCCCGCCGTTCGCCGGCGGGTCCGCCCTCGAAGTGCTCCACCAGCACCTGAGCGCCGAACCGCGCCGCCCCTCGACCGTGCCGGACCCGCTGTGGACCGTCATAGAGCGCTGCCTGCGCAAGAACCCGGACGAGCGGCCCAGCGCCGAGAACCTCGCCCGCGCGCTGCGCGCCGTCGCCGCGGGCGTCGGGGTGCACGCGAACGCCGCGCAGATCGCCGCGGCCGAGGGTGTGGGCGCCCTGCTCGCCCCCGACCCGGCCCCGGCACCCGTCCCGGACATGCCCGGCGCGGCCGACCCCACGCAGGTCCTGCCCCACAACGCGGGCTCCTACGACCCGTACGGCGCGACCAGCGTGCTGCCGCACACCTCCGGCGCCGCCGACGCCACCTCCGTGCTGCCGAACCGCGGCGCGGCCGACCCGACCGCCGTGATGCCGCCGGTGCCCCCGCACCAGCCGGGCGGACAGCCCGGCCAGGGCGAGGACCCGCACCCCTGGCAGAACCAGCTCCGCGCGGCCCGCGACCGCAACGAACAGACGCAGGTCCAGTACCTCGACCCGAACGAGGACCCGCTGCGCCGCCGCCCCCAGCGGCAGGTCGCCAGGCCGCAGCAGCAGCCCCAGCGGCAGCGTCCGCAGCAGGGCCAGCAGCCGCCGCCCGGATACGGATATCCGCAGCAGCAACAGCCGCAGCAGTACGCGCCGCAGCACCAGCAGCCGCAGCGCTACGCCCCGGCGCCCCAGCAGCAGCCCCAGCCGCAGCGGTACGCGCCGGAGCCGCAACGGCCCCAGCAGCCCGCGCCGCGCGAGCCCCGTCAGCGCAGCTCCAACCCCATGAAGATCCCGGGGCTCGGCTGCCTCAAGGGGTGCCTGTTCACGATCGTCATCCTGTTCGTCGCCGGCTGGCTGGTCTGGGAATTCAGTCCTCTCCAGGACTGGATCGGCACCACCAGGTCCTTCTGGGGCCAGCTGACCCACTGGTACAACGACGTGAGCGACTGGATCGGGGAACTCGGCGGAAACAGCCCCTCGGGCAACTGACTCTGGGGATTTGTCGATATCTGACGGGTGATTTCGGTCTCGGGAGTGAAGGTTGGCTCCTCGGGCGCGTACTTTAAGCGGCAACACGCGTCTGTAGGAGCAGTCTTGGCACGCAAGATCGGCAGCCGGTACACCGCGAACCAGATCCTGGGGCGGGGGAGCGCCGGCACGGTGTGGCTGGGCGAGGGACCCGAGGGGCCCGTCGCCATCAAGCTGCTGCGCGAGGACCTCGCGTCCGACCAGGAGCTCGTGGGGCGCTTCGTGCAGGAGCGCACCGCACTGCTCGGTCTCGACCATCCCCACGTGGTGGCGGTGCGCGACCTGGTGGTGGACGGCAACGACCTCGCCCTCGTCATGGACCTCGTACGGGGCACCGACCTGCGTACCCGGCTCGACCGGGAGCGGCGGCTCGCCCCCGAGTCCGCGGTCGCGATCGTCGCCGACGTCGCGGACGGACTCGCGGCCGCGCACGCCGCCGGGGTCGTCCACCGTGACGTGAAGCCCGAGAACGTCCTGCTCGACATGCAGGGCCCGCTCGGCCCCGGCGGTTCCCACCCGGCCCTCCTGACCGACTTCGGTGTGGCCAAGCTCATCGACTCGCCGCGCCGGACCCGCGCCACCAAGATCATCGGCACGCCGGACTACCTGGCGCCCGAGATCATCGAGGGCCTGCCGCCGCGCGCCGCCGTCGACATCTACGCGCTGGCGACCGTGCTCTACGAGCTGCTCGCCGGGTTCACGCCCTTCGGGGGCGGACACCCCGGCGCGGTCCTGCGCCGCCATGTCACGGAGACCGTGGTCCCGCTCCCCGGCATCCCGGACGAGCTGTGGCAGCTGATCGTGCAGTGCCTGGCCAAGGCGCCCGCGTCGCGGCTGCGGGCCTCCGAGCTGGGCGCACGGCTGCGGGAGCAGTTGCCGCTGCTGGCCGGGATGCCCCCGCTGGACGTGGACTCGCCGGACGCGGAGTCCGCGGACGAGGACGAGGAGTACGAGGAGACCGCGGAGCCGGCCGAGCCCGCCGCCGCCCGGGTGCGACGCGGCGCCGTGCCGCTCGTGCCGGGGGCCGCGCCGGACTCGAACCGGGACACGCACACCTCGATGCGGGTGCCCGCGCCCGACGAGCTGGCCGGCGGCGCCCGGGGCACCGCCCGGGCGCCCCGCGCCGCGGGCGCGCCCCGTCCGGGATCCGCCCGGCACCGCGCCTCCGCCCGCCGACGCCGGATCACCCTGGGTACGGCGGCGATCGCCCTCGTCGCCGCGGTGGGCGTCGGCACCTGGCTCGCCACCTCCGGCGACGACGCCGACGCGACCCCCCAGGACACGAAGAACTCGGCCCCGGCCTCCCCGTGACCCCCCAGGGCCGACGGAGGTCCACGGCGGGCGGAGTCACGGCACCGGGGGAGTGCGGAGGCCCCTCAGGGGTGAGGGGCGGGCCCCGGTTGCCGTAGCCGTTACGCTGGAGGCGTGGCAGTCGTCGATGTATCCGAAGAGCTCAAGTCCCTCTCCTCGACCATGGAGTCGATCGAGGCCGTCCTGGACCTCGACAAGCTGAGGGCAGATGTCGCCGTGCTCGAGGAGCAGGCGGCCGCGCCGTCCCTGTGGGACGACCCGGACGAGGCGCAGAAGATCACCAGCAAGCTGAGCCACCTCCAGGCGGAGGTCAGGAAGGCCGAGGCGCTCCGCGGGCGTATCGACGATCTGAGCGTGCTCTTCGAGATGGCCGAGGAGGAGGACGACCCGGACACCCGTGCCGAGGCCGACGCAGAGCTCGTCGCCGTCAAGAAGGCGCTGGACGAGATGGAGGTCCGCACGCTCCTGTCCGGCGAGTACGACTCCCGCGAGGCCGTCGTCACCATCCGTGCCGAGGCCGGCGGCGTGGACGCCTCCGACTTCGCCGAGAAGCTCCAGCGCATGTACCTCCGCTGGGCGGAGCGCCACGGCTACAAGACGGAGCTCTACGAGACCTCGTACGCGGAAGAGGCGGGCATCAAGTCCACCACCTTCGCCGTCCACGTCCCGTACGCCTACGGCACGCTCTCGGTGGAGCAGGGCACGCACCGGCTGGTGCGCATCTCGCCCTTCGACAACCAGGGCCGACGCCAGACCTCGTTCGCCGGTGTCGAGATCCTGCCCGTCGTCGAGCAGACCGACCACATCGAGATCGACGAGTCGGAGCTCCGGATCGATGTGTACCGGTCCTCCGGTCCCGGCGGTCAGGGCGTCAACACCACGGACTCCGCGGTGCGTCTGACCCACCTCCCCACGGGCATCGTCGTCTCGTGCCAGAACGAACGGTCGCAGATCCAGAACAAGGCCTCGGCCATGAACGTTCTGCAGGCCAAGCTCCTCGAGCGGCGCCGGCAGGAGGAGCAGGCCAGGATGGACGCCCTGAAGGGCGACGGCGGCAACTCCTGGGGAAACCAGATGCGTTCGTACGTCCTGCACCCGTACCAGATGGTCAAGGACCTGCGCACCGAGTTCGAAGTCGGCAACCCCGAGGCCGTGTTCGGCGGCGAGATCGACGGCTTCCTCGAGGCCGGAATTCGCTGGCGCAAGCAGCAGGAGAAGTAGACGCGCGAGAAGCGCGGTGCGGACGGGCGGTTTCCGCCCCTCTGAAAACCTCTTTGTCGACAAGGCAACTGCCGTCCACCGGACGGCAGTTGCCTTTGTTGTGGGGGTTGTCTGGGTTTTATGTCACAGTCACAGGTCCACACGGCAGGCAAACGATGTTGTTCCGGACATCGCGTACGCAACGACCTTGACGATGCTTTGGAAACTGGGAAGGGTGACGGGTGGCATGCGTATTACCGGGGCGCATGTGAACCGGGGGGCCGAGCGAAGCCGCCTGTGACGCCGTGGCCCCGGGCGCTGCTCCATTGACGATCAGCTACTGGGGGTAGCAGGCAGATGACCAAGAAGACGCGGATCCGTGTGGCGCGGATAGCCGCCGGCGCGGTGATTGCCGCCGGCGCTTCGCTGACCGCGGCGGGTGCCGCCTCGGCGCTCGACCTCAACGTCGGCGTCAGCGTGAACGGCGCCGACGACCCGACCCCGACGCCCACCGACACGGGCATCCCGACCGAGCCCACGGAGGAGCCGACCGAGCCCACCGAGGAGCCCACGGAGCCCACGGAGGAGCCGACCGAGCCCACCGAGGAGCCCACGGAGCCCACGGAGGAGCCCACCGAGCCCACCGACGAGCCCACCGAGCCGACCGAGGAGCCCAGCTCCGGCAGCAGCTCCACGCCCTCCGAGGGCGGCACCGGCGGTACGGGCGGCGGCGGCAACAACAACGACCCCGACGGTGGCTCCTCCACCCAGGAGGAGGGCTCCTCGGCCCTCACCGACACGGGCTCGGACACCACCGCCCAGGGCAGCAACGACGGCGAGCTGGCCGAGACGGGTGCGGGTCAGACCACGTTCCTGATCATCGGTGCCGCCACGATGATCGCCGGCGGTATCGGCTTCCGCCTGCTGCCGCGCCTCGCGGGCGGCCGCGGCGGCGCCGCCGCCTGACGCACACGCGCACGACGAAGGGCCCGGAGCAGCTCGCTCCGGGCCCTTCCCGTGTCAGGGGCGGTCCGGCGCCGCTGCGCCGTCCGCGTGGCTCTCACACCGTCTGGTGGGCCACCAGCGCCAGCGCCGCGATCAGTACCGCGAGCAGGGCGATCAGTGCCATGGGGTTCATTCCGGCGAAGGGGCTCTCCTGCTGGAGCCGCTCCCGGTTCGCGCGGCACACGCGGCAGCGGCCCTCGCTGACGGGCGACGCGCAGTTAGCGCATACCAATCGGTCGTACGTCATGCGCTGGCCCTCCTTGCGCCGTCTCCGCGTACGCACCGTTCTCGCGTACGCGGCGCTCTCTTAACGCTGCGGGGAACGCAACCGTTCCCCTACCACTGTGCCAGGTTCCGCGGATTTCGGCGCGGCTCGCCTTATCCTGCCCCGCCCGGACGCCCGCCAGCCGCTCGGATCCGAGGCGAAACGCACCTCAGATCCGTGACAAAACGTGCAAGCCTCGCGCAACCCCGTACGCCGACTGCGCTTGCACACCCGGTTCGCGTATGGTCACGCACACCTACCCCCGGCGACCCGTGGTGCATCCGTGATCCGATTCGACAACGTCTCCAAGGTCTACCCCAAGCAGACCCGCCCCGCTCTCAGGGATGTCTCCCTGGAGGTCGAGCGCGGAGAATTCGTGTTCCTCGTGGGGTCCTCCGGCTCCGGAAAGTCCACCTTTCTGCGGCTGATCCTCCGCGAGGAGCGGACCAGTCACGGTCAGGTGCACGTCCTGGGCAAGGACCTCGCGCGCCTCTCCAACTGGAAGGTGCCGCAGATGCGCCGCCAGCTGGGGACCGTGTTCCAGGACTTCCGTCTCCTGCCCAACAAGACGGTCGCCGAGAACGTGGCCTTCGCCCAGGAGGTCATCGGCAAGTCCCGCGGCGAGATCCGCAAGTCCGTGCCCCAGGTGCTCGACCTCGTCGGCCTCGGCGGCAAGGAGGACCGGATGCCCGGCGAGCTGTCCGGTGGTGAGCAGCAGCGTGTGGCCATCGCGAGAGCCTTCGTGAACCGGCCCAAGCTCCTGATCGCCGACGAGCCGACCGGAAACCTCGACCCGCAGACCTCCGTCGGCATCATGAAACTGCTCGACCGGATCAACCGGACGGGCACGACGGTCCTGATGGCGACGCACGACCAGAACATCGTGGACCAGATGCGCAAGCGCGTCATCGAGCTGGAGCAGGGCCGTCTCGTCCGCGACCAGGCACGCGGCGTCTACGGCTACCAGCACTGATCATCGTCCACGGAAAGGTCTGAGGAAGACGCCATGCGCGCGCAGTTCGTTCTGTCGGAGATCGGTGTAGGTCTCCGCCGCAACCTGACCATGACCTTCGCGGTCGTCGTCTCGGTCGCCCTCTCGCTCGCCCTGTTCGGCGGGTCGCTCCTGATGAGCGACCAGGTGAACACCATGAAGGGCTATTGGTACGACAAGGTCAACGTCTCGATCTTCCTCTGCAACAAGAGCGACGCCGAGTCCGACCCCAACTGCGCCAAGGGCGCGGTGACCAGCGACCAGAAGAAGCAGATCCTCGCCGACCTGGACAAGATGTCCACGGTCGTCCAGAAGGTCGCCTACGAGTCCTCGGACCAGGCGTACAAGCACTACAAGGAGCAGTTCGGCGACTCCCCGCTGGCCAGCTCCCTCACGCCGGACCAGATGCAGGAGTCGTACCGGATCAAGCTGAAGGACCCGGAGAAGTACCAGGTCATCGCGACCGCCTTCGACGGCCGTGCCGGCGTGCAGTCCGTGCAGGACCAGAAGGGCATCCTGGACAACCTCTTCGGGCTCCTCAACGGCATGAACTGGGCGGCCCGGGCGGTGATGGCGATGATGCTCGTCGTCGCGCTGATGCTGATCGTCAACACGGTGCGCGTCTCGGCGTTCAGCCGGCGGCGTGAGACCGGCATCATGCGCCTGGTCGGCGCCTCCGGCTTCTACATCCAGGCGCCGTTCATCGCCGAGGCCGCGGTCGCCGGACTCATCGGCGGCGGTGTCGCCTGCGGCTTCCTGCTGATCGCCCGGTACTTCATCATCGACCACGGGCTGGCCCTGTCCGAGAAGCTGAACCTGATCAACTTCATCGGCTGGGACGCCGTGTTGACCAAGCTCCCGCTCATCCTCGCGACAAGTCTGCTGATGCCCGCGCTGGCCGCGTTCTTCGCGTTGCGCAAGTACCTGAAGGTGTGACGCATGCCCCGAGGGCCGTACCGTCAACCGGCGGTGCGGCCCTTCGCGTTGTCCTAGACTCACCGGCATGTCAGGCCGTGACCTGTTCTGCGAGCCCCGCCGCATCCGCCGCGGGGCGGCCCTGACATTGGTGTTCGCGACTGTCCTCGTCGCCGGAGCGGCGACCGGATCCTTCTCCGACTCCGACCGGAAGACCGAGGCCGGCACGCCCCGTTCGACGTCGGCACGCCACCACGACGAGGTCACCGACGCCGCCGCCCGGGCGATGGCCGACGGAAAGTCCCCCATGGAGGCCGCCGCGCGCGCCGTCAGCCGCAGCGGCGACCGCTGGGGCGCCGTCTACTCCCAGGGCGACTACGAGGAGTTCGAGGAAGCCCTCGACGGCCAGTACACCGGCGTCGGTCTGTGGGCCCGCCGCGAGCGCGACGGACGGATCGAGGTCACCCGCGTCAGGACCGGCTCGCCCGCCGCCGCGGCGGGCATCCGCGAGGGCGACCGGCTGCGCACCGTCGACGGCGCGAAGGTGGACGGCCGGCCGGTCACCGAGGTCGTCTCCTTACTGCGCGGCGACGCGGACGACGCGGACGCGGGTACGAAGGTCTCCCTCGGCCTGGAGCGCGGCACGCGGACGTGGAGCAGGACCCTGCGCCGCGCCAGGCTCTCGACGGACTCCGTGACCGTCAGCAGGCTCACCGGCGATGTCACCATGATCAAGGTCGACGCCTTCACCAAGGGCGTCGGCGACGCCGTACGGTCCGCCGTCGGCCGGGCGGGCCGCGCCGGGATCGTCCTCGACCTGCGCGGCAACTCGGGAGGCCTGGTCACCGAGGCCGTCACCGCCGCCTCCGCCTTCCTCGACGGCGGCCTCGTCGCCACGTACGACGTGAACGGCGCCCAGCGCGCCCTGCACGCCGACTCCGGCGGCGACACCACCAGACCCCTGGTCGCGCTGGTCGACGGCGGCACGATGAGCGCGGCCGAGCTGCTCACCGGGGCCCTCCAGGACCGCGGGCGCGCGGTCGTCGTGGGTTCCAGGACCTTCGGCAAGGGCTCGGTGCAGATGCCGAGCCGGCTGCCCGACGGCTCCGTGGCCGAGCTGACCGTCGGCCACTACCGCACCCCCGCGGGGCGCTCCGTCGACGGCCGGGGCATCACCCCCGACCTGGAGGCGGACAAGGAGTCGCTGCAGCGGGCCGAGACCGTGCTGAGCGGACTCGGGGACCCTTCGTGACCCGCGGAGACCGGGCCCGTTAATCGGCTTTCCCCCGAGCCCCTCTGTAGTGCGAAAATGGCCAGCACTATGAGCAAGGGAATGTACGTACCGAAGGAGTCCCAGCCCAAGCAGGGCGGCCAGGGCTCCGGCAAGGCCAAGGACGGCAAGCGCAAGATCGTCGCGCAGAACAAGAAGGCGCGGCACGACTACGCGATCATCGACACCTACGAGGCCGGGCTCGTTCTGACCGGCACCGAGGTGAAGTCGCTGCGCCAGGGCCGCGCCTCCCTGGCCGACGGCTTCGTCCAGATCGACGGGAACGAGGCGTGGCTGCACAACGCCCACATCCCGGAGTACAGCCAGGGCACCTGGACGAACCACACCGTGCGGCGCAAGCGCAAGCTCCTCCTGCACCGCGAGGAGATCGACAAGCTGGAGGCGAAGACCCAGGAGACGGGTCACACGATCGTTCCGCTCGCCCTGTACTTCAAGGACGGCCGGGCAAAGGCGGAGATCGCGCTCGCCCGAGGAAAGAAGGAGTACGACAAGCGGCAGACCCTGCGCGAGAAGCAGGACCGGCGCGAGTCGGACCGCGCGATCGCGGCGGCCAAGCGGAAGCAGCGCGGCGAGTAGAGCGGCGGGCGGAGCCGGACCGCAGGAAGGCGGGCACGGCCGGCCCGCGGGAATAGGCTGGCACCGTCGTGCGTTGGTCACGTACGATGGCAACGCACCCCACAGCGGGTGCGGACCGGTTCCTCCTCGGAGGGGCCGGGCTTTGAAAAATCAACATGGGGATGATCGGTTTCGACAGCGGCTGTTGAAGCAGGGGAAGCGTGTCGAGGAAGCGGCAATGATCTCGTAAACCATATGTCGCAAAAAATAATCGCCAATACCAAGAGCGATTCCCAGTCCTTCGCCCTCGCTGCCTAATAAGCAGTGAGTGAGGGACCCTTAATGGGTGTCAGCCCGGGAGTGTTCCCGACCCGGATCCTGGCATAATCTAGGGGACTAAACCACCGAGCCCGGTCACGGGGTTCGGTGGGAAATCAAACAGTGACTGAGCCCGTCGGCGACTTGTTCGCGTGATCACCGGGGCTGAGAAAATCGCAGCGAACTGCACACGGAGAAGCCCTGATTTTGCACCGTTGGACGCGGGTTCGATTCCCGCCATCTCCACTCATCCCATGTGGGCACAGGCCCCGCCGCTTTCGAGCGGCGGGGCCTGTGTCATGCCGGGTCCGGCGGCGGGACCGTGAGGCGGGAGCGTCCGCCGGACACGACCGGTGAGGGCGCTTCCGGTACGCCGTGAGAGGCATCGAAGACCGGAGGGGACGACTGTGACGGGACGGCAGGAGCCGTACTACCTCTGCTACGACGGGGACTTCGGGCTCAGTGGGCTGGCGGAGGCGTTCGCCCTCTCACCCGCTCCCGAGAACGCCCGCGCGGCACTCGGCCTCGTCACGGCGAAGCTCGACGCGTACGACCGTGAGATGCCCGTGGACACCTTCGACCATCTCAGCGCGGATCAGCGGAGCATCCTCGGCTATGACACCAGCCACGACGAGTGGGGGTACGCCGACGATCTGCGGCACGACGTGCGCACGCTCCTCGAGGCGCGGCTGCCGGACGAGGCGATCCGGACCGTGTGGCGAGTGGCCGCCGGGGGCGTGTGGGATCCGGCGGCGCACGGCATGAGCACCCGTGACTGGCTGCGGTGCGTCGAGGAGACCTGTGCCGCCCGCCCGCCCCGGAAGATCCCCGGGCGGCGCCCGGCACCTTCCCGGATGTGGAACGCCCGGCCGCCGTCGGCCGACGAGGTGCGTGACGACGTCGTCGCGGAGATCCGTTCCTGCCGCGAGCGGCCGGCAGGTTCCCGCCCTTCCCCCGACACCCTGTCGGCCCTCGAGGAGGTGGCCGTCCACGCTGATCCCGAACTCGCCTTCCGGCTCTTCCTGCGCGCGCTGAAGGCGTGCTCCGTGCGCATCGACAAGGAGCGGTACGACCGGTTCCAGGTGCTGGGTGACAGGTTCGGCTACCACGGCTTTCTGATCGACACCGGCCTCGACGTCGCGTGGCCGCCCATCGACACCGCCCGCCGGGATGCCCTCTGGGACTTCGGGCTCTCCCGCCTCGCCGGGCAGGCCCACTGGGAATGGCATGGAAGCCGGGAGGACATCTGGAGGGCAGCCGAGGGCGACGACGTCGGGCAGACCCCGGGCTCCGCGGCGGCCGTCCTCCTGGAGGACGCGCTCCGCCTGCTGCGCTCAGCGCTGCCCGACGCGGCGGTCTCCGCCCTGTGGTCCGGGGCCTCGGACTGGTCAGGGACCGGCGACGGCCGGGACTGGCTTCGGCTGATCGCGGACGTGTGCCGTGAGCAGCTGAGGGAGGCCGTCCCCACGTACAGACCCGTCGTGGCGCCCGCTCGTACCGAACTCGCCGACCTCGTGCTGCGTGAGGTCCGGGAGACAGCGCCCACGGTGGCGGACAAGGTCGTCAGCCCCCACTGGCGCCCCGTGCCCGCGACGGAGGTCATGGACGCGCTGGAACACGTGGTCACCCGGATCGATCCCGATCTCGGATTCCGGTTGTTCCTCCGTGTCCTGAGCCACCTGCGGGTGTCCCTCACGCAGGAGCAGTACGACCGGTACCAGGCGATCGGTGAGCGCTTCGGGTACGGCGCGTATCACGTCTCGGACGTGGACCACCTGATCGGGACCGGTTGACCGGCCCCGGCACAGGGTGAACGTGGTGGGCGGAGGCCGCCGTCGCGCGGTCGTACGGGTTGCCGTCCCGCGCGCCTTCGACCGCCCTCCCTCGTGCCATGGTTCCTCAGGCGTTCAGCGTGCGCGGTGCCGTACTCGCGCGTTCCGTCAGCCGGGGAGTCAGCAGAGTCGCCTCCGCGACCGGCGTGCCCGCCAGCTTCCGCATCAGCAACTCCACCGCCCGCGCGCCCACTTCGGCGGACGGGATGGCGATGGAGGTGACCGGGACGCGCAGGCTCTCGGCGAGCTCGTCCGGGCAGATGGCGGTGACGGACAGATCGGCCGGGACCCGCAGGCCGAGCTGCTCGAAGGCATCGATCAGCGGCTCCAGGACCGGCTCGTTGTGGACGACGACGCCGGTCAACGCGGGCTGCTCCCGCAGAAGTTGCTCGGCGAGCCGGCGTGCGGCGGCGGGCGAGGGCTCGCAGGGGTGGACGGACGAGGCCAGGCCGCTGCGGTCGGCGGCGGCCGTGAAGCCCTGCACCACCCGCTGCGCGAACGCCGTGCCCCGCACATACACCTCGGGCGGCGACCCGACCAGCGCGACGACCCGGTGCCCGAGCCCCGCGAGCCGCTCCACGCACAGCTCACCGGCCGCCTTGAAGTCCAGATCGATGCAGGTGAGTCCGTCGGTGGCGGCCGGGAACCCGATGAGCACCGACGGCCGGTCCAGCGCGCGCAGCAGCGGCAGCCGGGGATCGTGGAGCTGGACGTCCATCACGATCAGCGCGTCCACCAGCGCGGTGTCCGCGACCCGGCGCAGCCCGTCCTCGCCCTCCTCCTGTGTGAGCAGCAGGACGTCGTGGTCGTGCCGGCGGGCCGCCGTCACCACCGACACCGCGAACTGCATCACCACCGGCACATGGATGCCCGCCCGCAGCGGGATCACCAGCGCGAGGACGTTCGACCGGCTGCTGGCGAGCGCCCTGGCCCCCGCGTGCGGGCGGTAGCCCAGCCTGCGGATGCTCTCCTCGACACGCCGCCGGGTCGCCTCGGAGATCGGCCGCTTGCCGCTGAGGGCGTAGGAGACGGTGCTCGGGGAGACCCCGGCGTGCCGCGCCACATCGGTGATCTTGACCATCACTCGGACTCCAGGTCCAGGGAGAGGAAGCCCGTCCCGGCCCGGGCCCGCACCTCGCGCCCGCCCGCGGCCAGCCCCCAGGGCGCCGAGGGATCGGCGCAGGAGGCGCGAAGGGTGTCCCCCTCGCGCACGACGGTGAACGTCACATCGCCGACCGGCACCGTCACCTGGGCACCCCGCTTCAGGCCGTAGGCGCGCAGGGTGACCCCGTCGGCGTGGTCGTAGTCGGGCCGGTCGTCCACCGCGCCCACCGGGATCACCGCGCCCGGCCGCACGAGCAGCGGCACGCTTCTGAAGCCGTGCCGCTCGCGCACCCAGCGTGGCCCGGTCACCGGCGCCCCGCCGAGGTAGGGGGTCCAGGTGCCCTCGGGCACGTAGTACGAGACGTCCCCGTCGTCGCTGAAGACGGGCGCGACCAGCAGATCCGGGCCGAGCATGTACTGCCGCTCCAGATGCGCGCACCCCGGATCGTCCGGGAACTCCAGGACCATCGCCCGCATCATCGGCACCCCCTCCGCGTGGGCGGTGCGGGCGGCCTCGTACAGATACGGCATGAGGCCGAGCTTCAGCCGGGTGAACAGCCGCAGGACGTCCACGGCCTCCTCGTCGAACAGCCAGGGCACCCGGTACGAGGAGGAGCCGTGCAGCCGGCTGTGCGAGGACAGCAGCCCGAAGGCGATCCACCGCTTGAACAGCGCGGGCGTCGGGGTCCCCTCGAAGCCGCCGATGTCATGGCTCCAGAACCCGAACCCCGACATGCCGAGGCTGAGCCCGCCGCGCAGCGACTCGGCCATCGAGGCGTACGTCGCCTCGCAGTCGCCGCCCCAGTGCACCGGGAACTGCTGGCTCCCCGTGGTCGCCGAGCGGGCGAAGACGACGGCCTCGTGCTCCCCTCGGTGTTTGCGCAGCACATCGAACACGGTCTGGTTGTAGAGGTACGTGTAGTAGTTGTGCATCCGCTCCGGATCGGCGCCGTCGGCGTACGCCACATCCACCGGGACCCGCTCGCCGAAGTCGGTCTTGAAGCAGTCGACGCCCTGCTCGAGCAGAGCCTCCAGCTTCGACGCGTACCACTGCCGGGCATCCGCGCTGGTGAAATCGACCAGCGCCATGCCCGGCTGCCACAGATCCCACTGCCAGACACTTCCGTCGGGCCGCCTGAGCAGATGCCCGAGAGCCCGCCCCTCCGCGAACAGCGGGGAGCGCTGCGCGATGTACGGGTTGATCCAGACGCAGATCCGCAGCCCCTTGTCCTTCAGCCGCGCCAGCATCCCCTCCGGATCGGGGAACACCCGCGGATCCCACCGGAAGTCGCACCAGTTGAACTCGCGCATCCAGAAGCAGTCGAAGTGGAAGACGGACAGCGGGAGTTCGCGCTCCCGCATGCCGTCGATGAAGGAGGTGACGGTGTCCTCGTCGTAGGAGGTGGTGAAGGACGTCGACAGCCACAGCCCGAAGGACCACGCGGGCGGCAGGGCCGGACGCCCGGTGAGTGCCGTGTACGTGCGCAGGATGTCCTTCGGGGTCGGGCCGTGGATGACGTAGTACGTCAGCTGCTGGGTCTCGGCGCTGAACTGGACCCGGGAGACCGCCTCCGAACCGACCTCGAAGGAGACCCGCCCCGGGTGGTCGACGAACACGCCGTAGCCCGCGTCCGTCAGATAGAACGGCACGTTCTTGTAGGCCAGTTCGGTGGCCGTGCCGCCGTCCGCGTTCCACATGTCCACGACCTGGCCGTTCTTGGCGAGCGGCCCGAACCGCTCGCCGAGGCCGAAGACCTGCGTGCCGACACCGAGGTTCAGCTGCTCGCGCAGATAGTGGGCGCCCGACGCGTCCCGCATGATGCCCATGCCTTTGGGGCCGCTGCTGGTGAGGACGCGGCCGTGCGCGAGGAAGTCGATGTGCCACGGGGTGGTGCGAGAGACCCGGACGGACAGGGCGCCCGAGGTGAGGGTGGCGAAGCTGTCGTCGTACTCCGCGAGCGGTGTGAACTCGGTTCCGCGCACCTCGAACCGGGGCCCGCGCGGCTCCTCGCCCTGGAAGTGGGTGAACGTCACGCCGATGACGTCGGGCATCGGCGCATGGGCGCTGATCGTCACGACCGGTCCCTTCAGCAGGTCGCCGCGGTGCCGGATGGGCTGCGTCGGCGCGTGGATCTCCAGGCCGCCGGGATCCGAGGTCACGTCGAGGACCTCGACCGGGTGGGCCGCGGTGACGCCCTCGCGCAGCAGCCAGTAGCCGTCCGTGAACTTCACTTTCCTACCCCTTACTTGACTGCGCCGGCGGCGATGCCGCGGGTCAGGGTCCGCTGGAAGAGCAGGAAGAAGACGATGGCGGGCAGGACACCCAGCAGGGCGGCCGCGTTCGTCATCGTGGCGTCCATCAGACGCTGGCCCTGGAGGACACCGAGGGCCACCGACACCGTCTGGTTGTCGTTGGAGATCAGCATGACCAGCGGCAGCAGGAACTCGTTCCAGGTCCAGATGAAGAAGAAGACGAGGAGCACGCCGATCGTGGGGCGGCTGACCGGGACGACGATCCGCCACAGCACCTGCCACCGGTTCGCGCCGTCTATCCGCGCGGCCTCGATGATCTCGCGCGGGAACCGCCCGAGGACGGAGGAGAGGAGATAGGTGCCGAAGGCCGCCTGGATCACCGTGAACACGATGATCACGCTGAGCCTGGTGTCGTAGAGGCCGGCCTGCTTGCTCAGGTAGTAGACCGGGTAGACCAGTGCCTCCTGCGGCAGCGTGTTGGCGAGGACGAAGAAGGCGAGCACCCAGGTGCGGCCCCTGATCCGGCCGATGCCGATGGCGTACGCGTTGAGGACCGACAGGACGGCGGCCCCGACCGCCACCGACCCGGAGATCAGGACCGAGTTGAGGAGCTTCCGCCCGAAGTCCACGCGCTGCCAGAAGTCCTTGAGACCGTCGAGATAGAGGCCGCGGGGGAGGCTGAGCGGTCCGTGCTCGGAGTACTCGGCGGGCGACTTGACCGCGTTGACCGCGACGACGGCGAAGGGCAGCACCATGAACAGCGCGCCGATCACGAGAGCCACCAGCACCGGGTAGCGGCGGAGGGCTGTCATACGCGGACCCCTTCCTCAGCGTCCTCGGCGCGCGTCTGGAACTTCAGCCCGATCAGCGCCAGGGCCAGGATGATCACGGTCAGGACGGTGGAGATCGCGGCGCCGTAGCCGACCTGCGTCTTCTCGAAGAACGTCGTGAAGGAGAAGTACGACGGCACATCGGTGGCGCCGCCCGGACCGCCCTTCGTCAGGACGTACACCGCCCCGAACACCTTCAGCGCGGCGATCGTGCACCACAGGAGGACGACCGAGATCTCCGGGCGGATCTGCGGCAGCGTGATGTGCCAGAACCGCCGCCACCAGCCCGCGCCGTCCAGCTCGGCGGCCTCGTACAGCTGCGGGTCCACGCGTTGCAGCCCCGCCATGAAGACGACGAGCGGGAAACCGATCTGCACCCACACCATCACGCCCATGACGCTGTAGAGCGCGAGGTCGGGGTCGCCCAGCCAGTCCTGCTGCCAGGATCCGAGGCCTACGGCATCGAGCAGTTCGTTGAGCGATCCGTTGTCGGGGGCGAGGATCCAGCTCCACACGATGCCGGCGACGGCGATGGGCAGGACCTGGGGGAGGTAGAAGCAGGCGCGGAGCACGGCCGCCGTCCGCGTCCCGAAGTGCTTGGCGACGAAGTCGAACAGGGCGGCGGCGAGGACGAGTCCGAGGACGGTCGGCACGACGGCCATCGCGACGACCATGAACAGGCTGTGCCGGAAGGACGCCCAGAACTCGGAATCGTCCATCAGCTCGCGGTAGTTGGCCAGACCCGACCAGTGGGGACTGCCGACCCCCTGCCAGTCGGTGAAGCTCACACCAGTGTTCATCAGGAAGGGGACGACGACGACCACGAGGAACGCGATGAACCCGGGGAGCAGGAAGAGAGCGTAGGAGGTGCGGGGACGGCGCGGGCGGGTCGCGTCGCTGTGCTGCCCGCGCACGACCCGGCGGCCCCGCTCGACGGTGACCGTCATGTCTTCGGTACGCCCTTGTCGTACGCCTTCTGCAACGCGGACAGATAGGCGTCCGGGGACTCGCTCCCGGTGATCAGCTTCTGTGTCTCCGAGACGAGGACGTCGTAGAAGCCGGGGACGGGCCAGTCGGGATAGAAGGCGAGACCGTCCTTCCCGGAGAGGGCGTTGAAGTCGGCAATCAGCGTCTTGGCCTGGGGATCGGTGACGGCCTCGGGGTCGGCGGCCACCGGGACGCCGCCCTGGTTGCCCAGCAGGTTCTGGATCTTCTTCGACAGGGTGATGTCGATGAAGTCGTAGGCGAGGTCCTTGTTCTTCGCGCCCTTGGGGACGACCCAGAGGTTCCCGCCGGAGCCGAGGGTCAGATTGCTCCCGGGCCACAGGAAGGTGCCCCAGTCGAAGGTGTTCTCCGTCTTGAAGCGGCCGTACCACCAGCTGCCGGAGAACAGGATCGGGCTCTTGCCCTGGATGAAGGAGACGCCCGCGTCCTCGGCCTTGAGCCCGCTGGACTTCTTGCCGATGTAGCCCTTCTTCACCCAGTCGGCGAACGTGGTCGCGGCGTACGTCCAGGCCGCGTCGTGGAAGTCGGTCCTGCCCTCGTAGAGCTCGTAGCTGTCGACCCAGGACCGGTCGGCCTTGGACAGGGCCAGCTGGTAGAGGTACTGCTGGGCCATGTACTCGGCACCCGCGTTGGCGAGCGGGGTGATGCCCTTCGCGACGAACGTGTCCATGGCGGCCGTGAGTTCGGCCGGCGTGCCGGGCTCCGCGATGCCGTACTTCTTGAAGAGGTCCTTGTTGTAGAACACCATCGTGTACTCGGCGTAGTCCGGCACGCCGTACCACTTGCCGGAGCCCATGACCCCGTTGGTGTCGTACCGGCTGATGGTCCGCACCCCGCCGCTGATCTTCTTGTCCCAGCCGCGCTCGGTCACCTGGGCGGTGAGATCGGTGAGGAGCCCCTGCTTGGACAGGAGTCCCGCGGTCGCGTTGCCCTTGTTGTACTCCATGAGGTCGGGGGCGTCGTTCGAGTTGAGGACCATGGGCGCCGTTTTCTGGATCTGCTCGAAGCCCTTCTCCTCGAACTTCACCTTCACGCCCGGGTGTTGCGCTTCGAATTCCTTGATGGCCGCCTTCCAGGCCACCCCCATCGCGCTGTCCGGCCCTTCGTAGTGCCACAGCTTCAGCGTCTTGCCGTCCGACGAGCCGCCGTCGGAGCCGCCGCAGGACGTCGCCAGCAGGGCGCCCGCCAAGGCCACCGCCACCGTCGCCGCCCCACGCCTTCGTGTCGTCAACATCCACTGCCTCCAGAGGAGTTGGATGGGGATCGGGACCGCCACGCAGCGTTCGTCGAATCGTTTCGATGCGTGACGTCGAAGCGCTTCGACGGGGGAAGGTAGGTGGGGGCCGCGGGTGCGTCAATGGGGTGCGCCGGAATTGGGGCAGGGGTTCGACAGGTCGGACGGTGAGGTGTCCGCCGAGCGGACGTCACGGCGTCTGCCCGGCGGGCGGCCGCCGGGCTTCCGGTCCCGGGGTTACGCCCCGCTCCCCGTCCCCTGCGTGGCAGGAGCGGGGACGGGGGCCTCCCCGGCTCGTTCCGTCCTCACGCCCGGCACGGCGGGGACGGTGCCTCCCCAGCTCGTTCCGTCCTCACGCCCGGCACGGCGGGGACCCGGCGTCGCTCCTGGCGCACCACACGTGTCCCCGCACGCGTCCCCCCACCCGTCCTCGCGCCCAGCGCCGCGATGACGAACGCGACCGCCGCCGCCGTGACCGGCACGGTGTATCCCGCGGCCGCTGAGACGTGCTCGACCATCCACCCGCCGGCCGCCGAGCCCCCGGCTATCCCGCCCAGCAGGCCGGTCACCGCGAGGGTCATGCCCTCGTTCAGCCGGCCCTCGGGCGTGCGCCGCTGGACCAGCGTCATCCCGGTGACCATCGTCGGGGCGGTCGCCATGCCCGCCACGAGCAGCGCCGCCGCGAGAACCGTGAGCGAGCCGGTGAGCCGGACGGCGAGCAGGGGCAGCGTCAGCAGGACCGCCATCACCCCGACGCACAGCACATACCGCCGCACGGGGCGCGAGGCGTCGGAGGAGGCGCTCCCCGCGACGGCTCCGTAGAGCAGACCCGCCCCGCACGACCCCGCCGCCTGGAGGGCGAGGACCGCGCCCGCGGCGGACCTGTGCCCCTGCTCGTCGGCGAACGCGACGGTCACCACCTCCATCGCGCCGAAGACCGCGCCGGTGGCGAGGAAGGAGAGGAGCAGCGGGGGCATTCCGGGCGCGAGCACGGGCGAGGCGGACGTCGTACGCGGCTGGGGCGGCGGCTCCGTCGAACGCTGCGCGGTGAAGAGCAGGACGCCCGTCATCAGCAGGGCGGACCCCACCAGCATGCCCGCCTCCGGGGAGAGCGTCCCGCACAGCAGGGCCGCGAGCACCGGGCCCAGCATGAAGCACAGCTCGTCCGCGGCCTGCTCGAAGGAGTTCGCGGTGTGCAGCGCCGCCGCGTCGCCCTCGAGGAGGTGGGCCCAGCGCGCGCGGGACATCCCGCCCGTGTTGGGGGTCGTGGCGGTGGCGGCGTACGCGGCGAAGAGGGTCCAGTCGGGCGCGCCGAGACGCACACACACCACCAGTCCGATCCCGCCCAGCAGTGCGAGCGCCGTGGCGGGCACGGCCACCCGGGCCTGCCCGTGCCGGTCGACGAGACGCGCGGTCCAGGGAGCGACCACCGCCGTCGCCGCCAGACCGGTCGCCGTGACGGCGCCGGCGAGGGCGTACGAGCCCCGCGAACTCGCGATCATGATGACCGCGCTCACGCTGAACATGCCCATGGGCAGCCGTGCGACGAGATTGCCGAGGGTGAAGGCACGGGTGCCGGGCAGTGCGAAGAGACGGCGGTACGGGGTGAGCGGTGACATGGGTGAACCGTCGCCCGGCACCGCGGCAGCGGTCCAACACTTACTCCGTCGCGATTGACGCACCTGGGTTGTAGGTTCGCGTGATGCCTGGCCATCGCCCCCTCCCCGGTCACCTGGACCCCCGTCTCCTGCGCGCGTTCCTCGCCGTCGCCGAGGAGCTGCACTTCACGCGCGCCGCCGCCCGGCTGTACGTCGCCCAGCAGTCCCTGAGCCGCGACATCCGCCGGCTGGAGCGGGAGCTCGGTGCGGAACTGTTCGTGCGGACGACCCGGCAGGTGACGCCGACGGTGGACGCCGAGCGGCTGCTGCCGTACGCGCGCCGCGTGCTGGAGGCGCACGACGCGCTGCTGGACGCCTTCGCGGGGCGAGGCGGCGAGGAGCGGCCGCTGCTCGTCGATGTCAATACGCCCGGCCTGGTCTCCAGCCGCGTCCTCGACCGGGCCCGCGAGCTCGCCCCCGGCAGTGAACTGATGGCCCGCTACGAGACGGGGCTCACCGGCGCTGCGGCGGAGCTGCTCGCCGGACGCCTGGACGCGTCGTTCGGCCGGTTCGCCGGACTCGACCCGGCCGTACGGGCCCGGCTGGAGCAGCGGATCGTGCGCTACGAGCCGATGGCCGTCGTCCTGCCCGAGGACCACCACCTCGCCGCCCTGGACGCGGTGCCGCTGGCCGCGCTCGCGGGCGAGACGGTGTACGCCGGAGCGGGAAACCCCCGGACGCTGGAGTGGACCGACCTGGCGCGTCACCTGTTCGAGGGAAGAGGGATCACGCTCGCTTCACCCGCTCCGGTGGCTCTCGGAGCCGAGGAATTCCAGCGGATCATGGCGAAGAAGCGGACGCCCGTCCTCGCCGTGGTGGAGTTTCCGGCCATGCCCGGAACGGTGACGAAGCCGCTCGTCGATCCCGTTCCTCTGTCACCCGTGTCACTGGTGTGGCGAAAGGGACTTGTGCACCCAGGGATCGATGCGCTCGGGCGAGCAGCCGTCGAACTCGCGACCGAGGAGAAGTGGCTTCTCAGCCCGGAGGAAGGGTGGATTCCGGCCACCGATGCACTCGTTTTGATGAGCTGTACATGAGACGTAACCACACGAGTCCCACCCATGCGCTACATTCTTCGTCCGGGCACGGTGTGATATTGGGGGCGCTCGGGCCGGGTGGGGGCTCGGTCCGGACGACATGGTGAGTTTTGCCCGGAGTCGTCGCGCACCCGTGAACTGTCCCGTGGGGGGAAGCACGTGCGCGTTGAGAACTGGCGGAAAGACGCCCAACCGGCTCGACAAGATGTCGCTCCGCCGGACGGGCGGCTGAACGATTCGTCACCTGGGCTGGAAGCCAAGGAGTCGATCGCCTGGCCGAAGGCCGGCGGTGAAACGGCTTCGTGGCCGGATATGGGAGTTGGCATCAGTCCTGAGCGTGGGGAACGCGCCGAGCGAGCAACCGGCGGACGTTCCGAGCGAACCCCGGAGCCGGAGACCGAGCTGCTCGCTGGTCTCGTGACGGAGGACGAGGCGTTCTCCGGCCGTGCATCCGAGGCGGGATCGCCCTCCGGCCGCGCGCCCGGGGCGTGGTTCACCTCCGCCGGCTCGGCGGACGCCGGGTCCTCCCTCGCCGCCCGTACGGCGGAGACGCGGCCCTTCTTCGACGACGGCCCGGAGACCGAGCTGCTCTCCGGACCCGTGCCGGACCTCGACGGCCCTCTGTCTTCTTCCTGGGAGCGCCCCGACGACCCGGAGCACACGCACGACCCGCACGAGGTCACGGTCCAGCTCGACGGCGCGGGCCGTCGGCTCGACGACTGGCTGGTCCAGCAGGCCAAGGGCGCCCCGACGACCCAGGAGGCCTCGGACGGCCCCGTCTTCGTCGACGAGTCCGGCCGCCGCAGCCGCCGTTTCCGCCGCCTCGGCATGCTCGTCGCCGTGGCCTGCGCGGTCTACGCCGTCGTGATCGTCGCCACGCTCCTGTCCGGCAACTCCAACGCGCCCTGGCTCCCGGTCCCGGGCCAGGAGAAGGACCAGCCCGCCGGCCAGGTCGACACCTCGCCGCTGCCCTCTCAGTCGGTGGACCCGTCCGGCACCGGCGACGCCACCGCGCCCGGCGCGGTGGCGACGGCCAGTGACGGCACGACGCCCTCGCCCGGGTCGACCCCCGCGCCCGGAGCCTCGGACAAGGCCGCCTCCCCGGGCGCGTCCAGCGACCCCGAGCCGACCACGTCGACGACGAAGAAGCCGAAGCCCGGCGCCACCACCAAGGACCCCGACCCGGACCCCGACCCCAGCAACCCGGTGGTCGACCCGCCCACGGACACCGCCCCCGCCACCACCCCCGGCGCCACGGCCGATCCCACGGAGACCGCGGGCACCGGCGGTTCCGCCGGAGCCGGCACCGACGTGGTGGCCTACTCCGTCGTGGTGGCGCCCGTCGCCCAGATCCGCGGGGAGTCCATGCAGTCGGGCGTCCTCAGCTCCCCGTACGCTCTCTCCCTCTCGTCCCCGGAGAACCTCCTCTGATGTCCCGCACCAGCCGTCACGGTCCTGCGCCCAGCGCGCCGGGCCGTGACTCCCGCACCACCCCGAAGCAGGGACGCAACGCCCGGCGCCGACGTCTGCCCATGCGCTTCCTGCTGCCCACGCTCATCCTGGTCGCGCTGATGGCGATGCTGATGCTGCGCGGCTACGTGCACAGCGAGATCCTCGCCGACCACCGCATCCAGCCCGAGGCGGCCACCGACAAGGTGCCGGAGAAGATCCTCGACGGCGGCCCGGTCATCGACACCCGCAGCGGCCGTACGACCAGCCTGAGCGTCCCGGACCACCGTCTCGTCCTCACCTTCGACGACGGCCCGGACCCCACCTGGACCCCGAAGGTCCTGGACGTCCTCAAGGCGCACCACGCCCACGCGGTCTTCTTCGTCACCGGCACCATGGCCTCGCGCTACCCGGAACTCGTCGAGCGCATGGTGAAGGAGGGCCACGAGGTCGGCCTGCACACCTTCAACCACCCCGACCTGTCGTACCAGTCCAAGAAGCGCATCGACTGGGAGCTGTCGCAGAACCAGCTGGCGCTGGAGGGCGCGGCGGGCATCCGTACGTCCCTCTTCCGCCCCCCGTACTCCTCCTTCGCCGACGCCATGGACGACAAGTCCTGGCCGGTGACGCAGTACATCGGCACCCGCGGCTACATCACCGTCGTCAACAACACCGACAGTGAGGACTGGCAGAAGCCGGGCGTCGACGAGATCATCCGCCGGGCCACGCCCAAGGGCGGCAAGGGCGCCATCGTCCTGATGCACGACTCGGGCGGCGACCGCCACCAGACCGTGCAGGCGATCGACAAGTTCGTGCCCGAACTCCAGAAGCAGGGCTACGACTTCCAGAACCTCACCGAAGCGCTGAACGCGCCGAGCGCGCACACCCCGGTGACCGGCCTCGACCTCTGGAAGGGCAAGGCCTGGGTCTTCCTGGTCCAGGCCTCGGAGAAGACCACCGACGTCCTGGTCGTCGGCATCGCGATCATCGGCGTGCTGGTCTTCACCCGCTTCGGCCTGATGCTGCTGCTCTCCGCGGCACACGCCCGCCGGGTCCGCCGCAAGGGCTTCCGCTGGGGCCCGACGACGATCACCGAACCGGTGTCGGTACTGGTCCCGGCGTACAACGAGGCCAAGTGCATCGAGAACACGGTGCACTCCCTCATGGCCAGCGAGCATCCCATCGAGATCATCGTCATCGACGACGGATCGAGCGACGGCACCGCCCGCATCGTCGAGGACCTGCGCCTGCCGAACGTACGCGTCGTGCGCCAGCACAACGCCGGCAAGCCCGCGGCCCTCAACCGGGGTCTGGCGAACGCCAGCCACGAGATCATCGTGATGATGGACGGCGACACGGTCTTCGAACCGGAGACCGTCCGCGAACTCGTCCAGCCCTTCGCCGACCCGCAGGTCGGCGCGGTCGCGGGCAACGCCAAGGTCGGCAACCGCGACTCCCTCATCGGCGCCTGGCAGCACATCGAGTACGTGATGGGCTTCAACCTGGACCGTCGTATGTACGACATCCTGCGCTGCATGCCGACGATCCCGGGCGCGGTGGGAGCCTTCCGCCGCTCCGCCCTGGAGCGCGTCGGCGGCATGAGCGACGACACGCTCGCCGAGGACACCGACATCACGATGGCCCTCCACCGTGACGGCTGGCGCGTCGTCTACACCGAGAAGGCGCGGGCCTGGACGGAGGCGCCGGAGTCCGTCCAGCAGCTCTGGTCGCAGCGCTACCGCTGGTCGTACGGCACCATGCAGGCGATCTGGAAGCACCGCCGAGCCCTGGTCGAACGGGGTCCGTCGGGCCGCTTCGGCCGGGTCGGCCTGCCACTGGTCTCCCTGTTCATGGTCCTGGCCCCGCTGCTCGCGCCCCTGATCGACGTCTTCCTCCTGTACGGCGTCGTCTTCGGCCCGACCCAGAAGACGATCATCGCCTGGCTCGGCGTCCTCGCCGTGCAGGCGGTCTGCGCGGCGTACGCCTTCCGCCTGGACAAAGAACGCATGACCCACCTGATCTCCCTCCCCCTGCAGCAGATCCTCTACCGGCAGTTGATGTACGTCGTCCTGCTCCAGTCCTGGATCACCGCCCTCACCGGCGGCCGGCTGCGCTGGCAGAAGCTGCGCCGCACGGGCGTGGTGGAGGCGCCGGGATCGGTCCCGCGGCAGCGGGCGTCACAGAGCGGGAACGAACGGAGGCCGGTCGGATGACCACGCACGAGTACCCGGTGGGGGCGACTCCGCCGCTGGGCTCCCCGAGGGCGGCGGTCCCGCATCCGTATCCGGGAGCACCGTCGCAGCCGTGGCTGCCCTCGCAGCCGGAGACCTCGCCGGAGCCGGGCCAGAGGCCGGAGCCGGAGTCGTCGGGCCAGGGGCCGGAGCCGGAGCAGAAGCCGGCTCCGCGCCGCCCCGGCCGTGACCGCTACCTGGACCTGCTCCGCTCCATAGCCCTGGTCCGCGTGGTCGCGTACCACCTGTTCGGCTGGGCGTGGCTGACGGTCCTCTTCCCCTCCATGGGCGTGATGTTCGCGCTGGCGGGCTCGCTGATGGCCCGCTCGCTGAAGCGTCCGGCGTGGGGTGTGATCAGGGGCCGCGTGCGGCGACTGCTGCCCCCGCTCTGGGCCTTCAGCGCGGTGGTGCTGGCCCTGATGTTCGCGGGCGGCTGGAACCCCGTGAACGACCCCGACCACGGCGGCACCTGGGGCCTGGTCGACCTGCTCAACTACATCGTCCCGGTCGGCGCCCCGCCGTTCCCCTGGAAGATCGGCTCCGAGTCGGGCCTGCTGGAGGACACCTGGGCGGTCCAGAGCGCGGGCGTGCTCTGGTACCTGCGCGCCTACCTCTGGTTCGTCGTCGCGTCCCCGCTCCTGCTGTGGGCGTTCCGCCGCGTGCCGTGGGCGACGTTGCTGGCTCCGCTCGCCCTCACGGCCGTGGTCGGCACCGGGATCGTCACCATCCCCGGCGAACTGGGCAACGCCATCACCGACTTCGCCGTCTTCGGCGGCTGCTGGGTCCTGGGCTTCGCGCACCATGAGGGGATGCTCACGAAGATCCCGCGGTACATCGCGATCTCGTGCTCGACCCTGATGATGGCCTTCGCTCTGTGGTGGGCCTCGGGCCATCTGGGCCCCGACGGCTGGGACTTGAACGACATCCCGCTCGCCGACGCGATGTGGTCCTTCGGGTTCGTGGTGATCCTGCTCGTGTACAGCCCGTCCTGGCAGACACTGCCGGGCCGCCTCGCCAAGTGGGACAAGCTGGTGACGCTGTCCAACAACCGCGCGGTGACGATCTACCTGTGGCACAACATGCTCATCATGGCCACGGTCCCGATCCTCGACCAGCTGTACAACCTCCCCTTCATGGAGAACGACCGCGCGGTGGCGGCCCTCGACACGACGTACATGCTGTGGATGTTCGTCCTGGTGTGGCCGTTGATCGGTCTGACCATCCTGGCCCTCGGCTGGATCGAGGACATCGCGGCGAAGCGAAGCCCACGGCTCTGGCCGAACGGCTCCCGCGGCCGCAAGCCCGCGGGACGCTCGACGCGGGGGCGTCGGGCTGGGCGACGGGGCTGAGTAACGGGGCTGAGTTGCGAGGCTGAGCAACGAGGTTCTGCCGGGGGCGGTCGAGCAGGTGACCGCCCCCGGGCGGATCCCGGCATCGGCTTCTGCCGGGGTTTCCAGTTTCCAGTTGCAGTCCTTCACGACCGCGGGGCTTTGCGGTGGCCAACTCGGTGACGCCTCCCACCCGCAGGATCACTCAATCGAAGGTTCTGGCCGACCAGTTGGTCACCCTATGAACCGCTATGACCAACTCCTGTTCCCCGCTTCGCACTGGTGTCGTCACACGGGCCCCCGATAGCGTGTTGTTGCCCTCCCGCACCCCACGCCGCACAGGAGCTCGCCGTGAACCGCCGTCCCCGCCTGCTTGTCACAGCCGCCGTCGGAGCGACAGCGGCGCTGCTTTTGACCGCGTGCGGCGGCGGTGACGAGAAGCCGAAGGCCAATGACAAGATCGCCGGGGCGGACACGGGGGGTGGGGCGTCGGCTTCGGCTGAGGCGAGCGCGACGCCATCGAAGGAGGGCGCGGCAGGCCCCGAGATCGCTTTTCCGTCCGGGGTCGAGAACGTCTTCGAGGGTCAGAAGACGGGCAATGCCACCAAGGACGCGGTACTCGCAGCCAACGCCCTAAGCGTCAACTCCATGGATGACGCGATTTTCCAGGGCAGCGTCGATACGAAGGCGCTCGGCTTTTACAACACCGGCAAGGCTCTTGAGGCGGCGATCGCCTACGTCCAGGGGTACCTCGACAAGAACGACACCTGGGTGGGGACAACCCGGTACTTCAACCGCCAGGTGACCCTGTCGGGGGGTGCTGGGGCGAGCGTCGTCTACTGCTCGGACGAGAGCAAGTCGTTTCTCAAGAACCGAAAGACCAAGAAGGTCAAGAACACCCCGACGACGGCCGACAGTTACGTGCTCTACAACGCCAAGCTTGTGAAGAACGGCCAGGGTGTTTGGCAGACGACGAACATCATCTCGGACCGGGGGGCCAAGGTATGCCAGCCGTGAAGCGATCGTCCAAGGTAGTGACAGCTGCGACGTTGATGGCCTTGGTGGCGTTGACGCCCGGCGCCGCGCACGCCGGTGGACGTGGCGGTGACGGCAACGTGGGCCAGACGGATACGCGTGGCGACTCGGACGGCGACGGCAATCTCTCCGCGACGGCGGGCGCTGTCGTGTTCGATCGTTCGAAGAACGGGTCGGGTGGTTCTGCGGGTCCGGTGACGTCTTCGTCGGGTACGTGGACTCCGCCTGCGTGTTACTACGCTCCGAAGTACACGCCGGATCAGCTGCAGAAGTATCTGGAGCCGATCTGGAATGCGGAGTCGACGGGACCTCAGTGGGACTTGGAGCAGCGCGACAAGTACGTCAATGGCGGCGAGGCGAAGGATTTCAACAAGGCCAAGGCCGGTAAGGGCTATTGGTGGGACTCGTACGTCACTGAGGGTCGTGAGGGTGATCCGGGCGCGTTGAAGTGCACCAAGGACATCTTCTGGGTGGACACGGGTGAGGCTCCGCCGGCGGATGCCCCGGAGGCGATCACCCCGGAGATGTTGGCGCAGCTGGCGTATGCGGAGATACGGGTGCCGTCGACGAAGGTGGACCTCGCTCCGGAGGGCACGACGAAGGTGAATCTGCCGACGTGGGCGTGGCTGGACACCGCGAAGTTCAAGCCGGTGTCGGTGACGGCGTCGGTGCCCCTGCTGAACGTGACCGCGACGACGACCGCGGAGCCGGTCTCACTGGAGATCGACCCGGGGACGGACGACGCCACGACGTATCCCGCCTCGGGCGTCTGCCCGATATCGGGCGATCACATCGGTGAGGCGTACGCGAAGGGCAAGGCGAAGGAGACACCCCCTTGTGGGGTGAAGTACCTCCGCTCTTCGGGCGATGGCTCTTACCAGTTGAGGGCGACGATCACCTGGAAGATCCACTGGACGGGCACCGGTATACCCGACGAGCGAGACCTGCCGGACGGCACGTTCGGGGCCGATCAGGACGTCGTCGTGCAAGAGATCCAATCCGTCAACCGTTGAGTCCGGCCCTCCGGACTCACTGAGATCCGGAAGAGGCAGAGGGCGTGGCGGAGCGGTTGGCCGTTGACGGCGATGAGCTGTCGCACTTCATGAAGATGCTCAGGTTGTCGACCGACTCGTTGAAGGGCCTGCGCAAGGCGTTGGAGGACGCCACGGTCAGCGGTCTGGGCACGGACGATCTCGACTGCGCCTGCGAGGACTTCCAGGACAACTGGAAGTACGGAGCCGATCAGATCGGTGAGCAGACCGAGGACCTGGCCAAGATCATCGGCAAGAGCAGGGACAGCTACCGTGAGGTGGACAAGGCCCTGGAACAAGCCCTGAAGAAGGCCGGCGCCGGCAGCGGCAGGGGCGGCGGTACGAGGTGACGTACCCGCCCGGGGACACAGGGGCGGCGCTCGATCCGCAGTCCCGCACCGACCGCGCGAAGCCACAGGGCCTCAAGTCGGCCCCGCACATCCCCAACCCCGACTACCCGCACCTCGGGTTCAATCCGGTGCCGGGCAGTACGGAGACGGTGAGCGACCTGCGCAAGAAGCTCACGGGATGCGCGAAGGTCCTCGAAGAGACGCACGACCTCGTCACCAAGCTGATGGACGGCAGCTACTGGAAGGGCGACGCCGCCGTCGCCTTCCGCGAGCAGCTGGACGGCGGTCCGCTCCCCCTGAACCTGAGGAACGCCGCACGCTCCATTCGCAAGGCGGCCGGACAACTCGACCGCTGGGAAGGCGAACTCGACGACTTCCAGCGGCGAGCCAAGCGGCTCGAAGAGGACGCGAAGGAAGCGCAGGCCGCCGTGGACCGGGCGAAGGGCCACGCCACCGAGGCGGGTGACAGCCCCGACCTGGACAAGCAGGGTGCGGGGCGCGACGAGGCACAGAAGGCCCTGACCAAGGCGAACGCGGCGGTGGAGGACGCCGAGGACGCCCTCCGGAAGATCCGCGGCAGGGCGCGGAATCTCGCGGACGAACACGAGCACCAGGCCCAGCACCGAGCGGGCAAGATCCGTGACGCCACGAAGAAGCTGGCCCCGCATGAGCCGGGCTGGTTCGACTCGGCACTCGACTGGCTGAGTGAGAATCTGCCGGACATTCTGAGCACGGTAGGTGCCGTGATCGGGCTGGTCGCGTTGTTCGTTGTGTCGGGGGGTACGGCTGCGGCGGTGTTGTTGCTTGCTGCGGGGGCGTTGAGCGCGACGGCGTTGACTCTCCGCATCGCTGAACACCCCACGGTGTGGGCGTCGCTGAGAGACGGCTTCGCCAAGGGCGAGCTCGATACCGACTTCTGGAGCAATCTCGTGACCGTCGGCGGCGACGCCCTCGGCATGGTTCCCGGCATCGGCGCGGTGGGCAAAGGTGCCGCTGCCGGTCTTCGGGCCACCGGCGAGGCGGGAGAAGCGGTCTCGCTCGGGCAACGGGTCATCCGATTCGGAAGCAGCACCATAGAACATGCGAAATCCATTTCGGACCTGGACAATGCGCTGCTCGGTTTCACGATTCGCGGCGCCAGAGCGGCACAGATCACGAAGGCGGTTGAGTTCACCTCCGCCTCGATGGGTGTGGGCACTGCGGGCTTCGGCCTGGTCATGACCGCTGTGGACACCGATGACGATGGGATCAAGGACGGCTCCGTGGCGAGTATCGACGGCGCAAGGCTTGGCCTCGACGTCGGAGGGCTCGCCGATATCGCCCGCCATGTTTTCTGAGATCCGAACAGAGAGAGCCAATGGCATGGACCCGACCGACTGCCCCACCGCATGGGACCACCCGCCGACCAGGAGGGCCTGGACTCAGCACATGGTTTTGATCGTCCTGCGTCTGGTGGGCTGGATCTCTGTCTGGATCGGGTCGTTGGCTGTGCTGGTGGTGTTCCTGTCTCCGGGATTCACCCCGCTCTTCATCCCTTTGCTGGGCTATGCAACCTTCCGAGCCGTCCTCCAACTCGCCTACATCCGCCCCTCCATCCAGATCCAGCGCGTCCTCTGGCAGTACCCCTGGCAATTCCTCACCGGCGTTCCTCGGGGCCGGAACAAGCATCCGCAGGCTCAAGAGGACGAGATGTGGCTGGAGGTGCCCAATCCGGAGGACCCGGGAGAGCAGATCCCGCTGCTGTTCCTTTCCGGCATGCGTACCTTCTGGTGGATGCGACGCTTCGGTACGGCTCGTACGAAGCCGGAACTGAAGGCGCAGATCGAGCCGCTCTGGTTCGCCGGTGACCCCCGCTTCATTGCCGTCATCGCTGCCAGCGGCCGCAACCGCGAGGCACCCAAGAGGCTTCATCTGCTCTATCAGCGCGCAGCGACGGGCCGCCGGGGCGTCGAGCCGACCGACTGGAACGCAAGCCCGGCCGCCCTCGAACGTGCCCGCCGCTCCGGCGCTCATGTTCCCGACGTGGTGCGCCCGCACCCGCGTACGTACTGACTCGTACCTGGCAGGACTCGATGACCACGGTCCCCCATTTCACCGTCGCGGACTCGGCCGAAGACCCCGAGGCCGATGTCTGGTTCGCGGAACCCGCAGGCTTCACCGCCGTGCCTCTCGATGCGCTGCTCCCCTTACCGGACTCCGCAGCTGCCGGTGATCTGCGCACCGCTCTCGCCCCGTTTCTGGAGTCGGCTCCCGACGACGTGGCCCGACAGCGGTTCATCGCTGAGTTCGCACAGGGGCAGCAACTGCTCGGCGCTCTGCGGGAAGCCGGAACCGTCCATTGCTCGATCGGGTTGCACCGCGACGACGTCGATGAGGGGGCTGCGAGCAGCGGCCGGCCGCTCTTGTCGTTCTTCACCGTGTCCTGGCGGGCAACGGCGGTGTCGCCGCGAGCTGTGACAGCCGCTCGGGCGGTGAGCGGCCTCGACGCGCAGGCGCGCGTCGCATACGCCGAACTGCCTTGTGGCCCGGCCACGTTCAGCGAAACCATGCGTACTCCCAGGGCCGGCAGCAGCCTCCCTCAGCTGCCTCTGGTCCAGTTCCATGCCCACCTGCCGCACCCGGACTGCAGACGACTGGCGGTGTTCACGTTGAGCACGACGGCTGTCGGGCACCGTGAGCAGTACCGCGCGATCCTCCGCCACATCACCGCCCTGGCCACCTTCGACAATCCTCTGGCCCCCGGCAGCTGAGGCGTTGCGTGTTCGCAGGTGGGAGGTCATGGCGGTCCGTCAGGAACCGAGAGGACCACGGTTGTTACGCCGAGGGGGCTACTGAACGGAGGGCTTTGCGGACGCCAACTCGGTGATGTGCCTCACGGTGCAGCGTCACTCGATCGAAGGTTCTGAGCGGCCGGTTGGCCACGCTATGAGGCTCTATGTGCAGCCCCTGTGCTCTGCGATGGCGCCATTCGCACTGGTGTCGTCGCACGAGCCCCCGATAGCGTGTTGTTGCCCTTCCGCACCCCACGTCGCACAGGAGTCTGCCGTGAACCGCCGTCCCCGCTTGTTTGTCACAGCCGCCGTCGGAGCGACAGCGGCGCTGCTTTTGACCGCGTGCGGCGGCGGTGACGAGAAGCCGAAGGCCAACGACAAGATCGCCGGGGCGGACACCGGGAGTGAGACGTCGGCTTCGCCTGAGGCGAGCGCGACGAAATCCGCGGGGCGCCCGAAGATCGAGCTGCCGTCGGATCTCCACTACAACTTCGAGTGGCGTAAGACGGGCGACAAGGACAAGGACGCCGTGTTGGCGGACAGCGAGCAGTCCATCAAGGCTGTCGATCTGGCCATCGCCAACCAAGACGCCCTAGACAAGGCATATCTCTTCTACTACGAGGGTGAAGCAGCCGCTGAAACTCAGAAGTTTATCGAAGCCTACGTCAAGGCTAAGGCTCGCACGACTGGGGCCTATCGATATTACGACGCGGCGGTAAACGTGGATAGCTCTGGCAGTGCATCGCTTGTGTACTGCGAGGACCAGAGTAAGGCGTACGACATGTATCTGAAGCCGAAGAAGGTCGATAGGACGGCTGTCACGAAGAACAGCTACGTGCTCTACAACACCCAGCTACACAAGGACGACAGAGGTGTATGGACCATCGAGAAACTTCTTTCCCAGAGGGGGAGTGCAAAGTGCCAGCCCTGAGCGCGGGTTCACGAGTTCTGATCTCCTCTGCGCTGGTCGGTTCCATCTGTCTGAGTGCCGCTCCCGCCATGGCCGATAACAAGATCGGCGGCGGTGCTCAAACGCCTCCTTCCAGTGGCAAAGCATCCGGGGATTCGGACGGCAAGGGCAACCTCTCGGCGACGGCGGGTGCTGTCGTGTTCGATCGTTCGAAGAACGGGTCGGGTGGTTCTGCGGGTCCGGTGACGTCCTCGTCGGGTACGTGGACTCCGCCTGCGTGTTACTACGCTCCGAAGTACACGCCGGATCAGCTGCAGAAGTATCTGGAGCCGATCTGGAATGCGGAGTCGACGGGGCCTCAGTGGGACTTGGAGCAGCGCGACAAGTACGTCAATGGCGGCGAGGCGAAGGATTTCAACAAGGCCAAGGCCGGCAAAGGCTATTGGTGGGACTCGTACGTCACTGAAGGGCGTGAGGGTGATCCGGGCGCGTTGAAGTGCACCAAGGGCATCTTCTGGGTGGACACGGGTGAGGCTCCGCCGGCGGATGCCCCGGAGGCGATCACGCCGGAGATGTTGGCGCAGCTGGCGTATGCGGAAATACGGGTGCCGTCGACGAAGGTGGACCTCGCTCCGGAGGGCACGACGAAGGTGAATCTGCCGACGTGGGCGTGGCTGGACACCGCGAAGTTCAAGCCGGTGTCGGTGACGGCGTCGGTGCCCCTGCTGAACGTGACCGCGACGACGACCGCTGAGCCGGTCTCACTCAAGATTGATCCCGGTACGGCAGACGCGGAGACGTATCCCGCTTCCGGCGTGTGTGAGATCACCGGCGATCACATCGGTGAGGCGTACGCGAAGGGCAAGGCCAAGGAGACGCCGCCCTGTGGGGTGAAGTACCTCCGTTCCTCGGGCGATGGCTCGTACCAGTTGAGGGCGACCATCACCTGGAAGATCCACTGGACGGGCACCGGCGTCCCTGAAGAGCGAGGCCTGCCGGACGGCACGTTCGGGGCCGATCAGGACGTCGTGGTGCAAGAGATCCAATCCGTCAATAGGTAGGGCCGGTTGGCAGCGGAGGTGTGGGCGGACCGTGATGACGGCCCGCCCCCTCTGGGGCGGCATTTCACACACCCCCGCGGGTCGGGGTCTCGCCGATCGGAAGATAATGTTCCGTCTCCGCGGGTGTGCGATCGAGGAGTAGGACGCGTGGCAGAGCGCTTGGCCGTTGACGGCGATGAGCTTGAGCACTTCATGAAGATGCTCAACAAGTCGGCCGATTCGCTGAAGGGTCTACGCAAGGCATTGAGCGACGCGACCGTCACAGGACTTGGTACCGATGATCTGGACTCCGCCTGCGAGGACTTCCAGGACGACTGGAAGTACGGCGCCGAGGAGGTCGGTCAACAGACCGAGGACCTGGCCAAGATCGTGGGCCAGAGCAAGGACAGCTACCGCGAGGTCGACAAGGCGCTGGAGGAAGCGCTGAAGAAGTCCAGGAGTGCGAAGGGAAAGGGTTCGCAGTGACGTACGCCCCGGGGATCGAGACCACCCCGCCCTCCGACTCCGCAGCGCGGCGCAATGGCGATCTCCCGCAGGGTATGAAGTCCACGCCGTACGACCCCGCCATTCCGAACCCCGACTACCCTCATCTGGGGTTCAATCCGGTGCCGGGCAGCACCGAGACCGTACGGGCTCTGCACAAGAAGCTCGCCAACTGCGCCAAGGTGCTCGAAGAGACACATGGCCTCGTCACGAAGCTGATGGAGGGCAGCTACTGGAAGGGTGACGCGGCCGTCGCCTTCCGGGAGCAACTCGACGGCGGCCCGCTGCCGTTGAACCTGAAGAACGCGGCGCACTCGGTGCGCAAGGCGGCGAGGCAGCTCGACTGCTGGGAAGGCGAGCTCGACGACTTCCAACGGCGTGCAAAGCGCCTGGAGGAAGACGCCAAAGAGGCACAGGCCGCGGTGGATTCGGCTCAAGGTCGCGCGAGCAAGGCGGGCGACGATCCCGACCTGGACAAGGCAGGCTCCCGACACGACTCCGCCCAGAAGGCGCTGACCCACGCGAACAGCGCCGTCGACGACGCCAAGGATGAACTGGAGAAGATCCGGGGCAAGGCGCGGAAGCTCGCGGAGGAGCACGAGCACCAGGCTCGCGTCCGGGCCGGCAAGATCCGCGACGCCACGAAGAAACTCGCGCCCCATGAGCCGGGATTCTTCGACGAGGCACTGGACTGGATCACAGACAACCTGCCGGACATCCTCAGTTGGACTGCCGCTGCGCTCGCGATCATCGCGCTGTTCGTGGTCACGGGTGGCACGGCGGCCGCGGTGCTGTTGCTGGTCGCTGCCACGCTGAGCGCGGGAGCGGTTGCCACACGCCTGATGGATCCCGTGGTCTGGGAGTCCTTGAAAGACGGTTTCACCAAAGGTGAGCTCGACGCGGACTTCTGGAGCAACCTGATCGGTGTAACGGCTGATGGGCTCGGAGCTCTGCCGGGAATCGGGGCTGTTGGCAAAGGCGCCTCTGCGGCGTGGCACGTGGCGGGAGAGGCAGGTGAAGTCCTCACCGTCGGACAGAGGCTCGCTACGTTCGGAGGCAAGACGATGGGGGCCGCTCGTGAACTTGCCGACCTGAAGAACCCGTTCACAGAATGGGCGGTCACCAAAGCGCCTCGTCTGACAAAGGCTGTAGAGATGGCCGAGAAATCGGCTCCTTGGGCCGGTCTCGCAACCGCCAGTTATGGGCTTTCCGCGAGCTTGGCGGACTCCTTGGACAACGATACGGTGGCCAACGTCGGTACGGCGATTGACGGCACATTCCTGGGGCCGATTGACGGCGCTGAAACAGTGGATCTGATCCGTCGCTTCTTTCAGTGATGTTCGTATCTGTGGCCCGGATTGTTCTCATCGGATGAGGAAGCGCGCACTGCACATGAATCCTGTCGAGTACCCTACCGCTTGGGATCACCCGCCCACCCGGAAGGCATGGAAGAAGCACATGCTGATGAATGTGATCGGGCAGGCCGGTTGGGTTGCGGCGTTCCCTGGACTCCTGTACGTGATGGTGGTGTTCACATCTCAGGCGTACGTGCTCATTTTCGTGCCATTCCTTCTCTATTCGCTTTACCGGGCTGTCACGCAGATCAGTTATTTTTCTTGGGCCGCACGTATGCGCTGCATTCTGCAACAGTATCCGTGGCAGATTATGAAGGAGATTCCTCGTGGCCTGGCCAAGCATCCTGAGGCAACGGATGAGGCGGCTTGGTTCGAATTCCGGGATCCAGATCATCGTGAGCGGAAGGTGCCGCTGCTTTTCATTCGGCATCAGCGTGCGCACTGGTGGCTGAAGCGCATTGGCAATGTCAGGACCAAGCCTGCCCTGAAGGCCGAGATCGAGCCTCTGTGGTTCGCGGGCGACCCCAGGTTCCTCGGCGTGATCGCGGCGTCCACCGCCGGCGCCGATGAGCCGAGGCGCCTCCACGTCCTCTACCAACGACCGGTGTTCGACAGTCGCCGCCCGCTTGACACCCGGGGAGCAGGGATCGCGGACGTGGATCGGGCGCGCCGTGCTGGTGCCAGGTATCTGGACGGCGCCAGTCAGTCCCCCGCGTAGAGAGGGGAACGTCATGACCACTCCAGCACCTCGGTTCACGGTTCATCCGAGCGCCCGCGAGCCGGGTGACGGCGTCTGGTTCGCCACCCCGGCGGGTTTTCTGGACCTGCGTCTTGACGCCTTCACCGGGCGCCCGGATTCGCCGTCGGCGAGGAGCACCGCCGAGGCATTGGCTTCGGTCCTGAGCGCGGCTCCCGACGATGTTGTCCGAGAGGTATTGGTCACCCAGTTGACGGCCGCCCAACAGATGCTCCGAGCGCTTCGCTCGGAGGGGGCTTCCCATTGCTCCCTGGGGTTGCACCGGGATGACACCGGCGGGGCAGACAAGATGCCGCTCGTATCGCTCTTCACTGTCACGTGGGTAGACGTGGAGTGGGCCCCGCGCGGAATTACTGTGGGCCGTGCCGTGGTGGCGGCCGAGGGGCACACCAATATCGAGTACGCGGAACTGCCCTGTGGTCCGGCCACGTTCAGCGAACTGCTGCGCCTCCCCGTCCAAGAGTCGGGCCTTCCGCAGAATCCTCTGCTTCAGGTCCATGCGCATCTTGCTCACCCGGACGGCAGGTCATTGGTGCTCCTCACGCTGAGCACGACGGCTTTGGCGCATCGCGAGCACTATCGCGCGATTCTCCGTCAGATCGCTCAGTTGGCCAGTTTCGACGACCCATTCGACAGTGCCGTCCCTGAGGTGGCTGACCAGTGGAGCTGAGGACTTCGTGAGTAAACGGCAGATCCGGCAGATGTTCCGGCTGATGGCCGCGGGGGAGGCGGTGCAGCTCACGAGCCCGATGGCCTCCGTGAAGAAGCTGGCCCGACTCGCCTTCATCGCCCAGCAGTTCGGCTACGAGTACGCGGACGTTCGCCAGGGCGGCGGGCGCAACAACGCGCTCACGATGCTCATCGTGCCCGACCCCGGCCCGCAGGCTCAGGCGCGTGCCGCGCAGAACTGGGCGCAGTATCCGCAGGCCGGCGACGGGGTCTCGTTGCCGCCTGTCGTCCCTGACGCGCTCGAACTCCTCAAGGCCCGCATCAACTTCGACCTCACCGGCAAGAACGCCGAGAAGCGGATGGTGTACGCGGCTGTCGGCCTCACCGTCGGGTGCGTCGTGCTCGGGGTGCGGGCGGGCGGGGACTCCGTCGCCTACACCGTGGCCGGAATCCTGTGGGCGGTGGTGATGGTCGTCCTCGGTGTCGGCCTCGTCGTCACGCGCAAGCGGAACGCCAAGTTCGCGGCGCTGCTGCGGGCGGCCGGGTTCGCGCCCGTGACGGAGGAGGGCGGGCGGGTGCGGTATCTGCCGCCGACGGCGGGGTACGGCGCCGCACCGGGGGCTGCCGGTCCGTACGGCCCCTACACCCCGTACGCCCCGCAAGCCCCATACGCCGGTCAGCCCGGCAGTGCCCCGTATGCCGGTCAGCCCGGCAGTGCCCCGTACGCCGGTCAGCCGGGCAGTGCCCCGTACGCCGGTCTGCCGGGGAGTACCCCGTACGCCGGTCAGCCCGGCAGTGCTCCGTACGCCGGTCAGCCCGGTGGTCCGCACGTCGGTCTGCCGGGCGGCCCCTACGCCGGTCCGGCCCAGGAACAGGTCCACCTCCCGGCCCAAGCGCCCGCCCAGCCGCAGAGCCAGTCGCAGAGCCGGCCGCAGAACCAGCCCCCGGCTCCGGCTCCGGGCTCCTACGCGTCCCCAGCACCCGGCCCGCACGGCCCGCAGGCCTCGTACTCAGCCCAGCCCAGTGCCGGTCCTTACGCCCAGCCCGGCGCTGCTCCCTACACCCAGCCCGGCGCTGCCCCTTACCCCCAGCCCGGCGCCGGTCCCTACTCCCAGCCCAGCCCCGTACCGCAGCAGCCGCAACATCCCCAGCATCCCCAGCACCCCCAGCACCCCCAGCACCCCCAGCACCCCCAGCACCCCCACCCCCAGCACCCCCACAGTCACCAGCAGCACCCCCAGCAGCCCCCGTCTCCCAACCCCAACCCCGACCCCCACCAGAGCCCGCCGCAGTCTCAGCCCCAGTCCCAGCCCCCGGCGGAGTAGGCCGCCGCCTAGCTGCCCCAGGCCTCCGGAAGCCCGAATGCCCTGAATACCGTGGGCAGTTGGAAGACCACCGTGTGGCTCACCGCGCCCCGGTCCGTTGTGAAGACCTGCAGCGTGTGGAGGCGGTGCGTGTCGTCGCCCGGTGCGCGGACGTACGCCGCCAGCGCGGGCTGTCCGTTCGCCGAGGTGGGCCGGAGGCGCCAGTCCGTGCCGCGCATCGCGAAGACGCGGGCGATGAAGGCGACATAGGCGTCGGGGCCGATGTACCAGTTGAGGACCGGGGGCATCTCCAGGACGACGTCCTGGGTGAGCAGCGTGCGCAGGGTGTCGAGATCGGCGTCCTCGAAGGCGCGCAGATAGCGGTCGACCACCGCGCGCTGATCCTGGTCCGGCGGCTCCGTCACCTCGTCCTCCGTCAGCCCGGCCTCGGCGAGCCGTGCGCGGGCCCGCTGGAGCGCGCTGTTCACGGACGCGGTCGACGTGCCGAGGGCTTCGGCGACCTCCGCCGCCGGCCAGGCCAGCACGTCCCGCAGGATGAGGACCGCCCGCTGACGCGGGGGCAGCAGCTGCATCGTGGCGATCAGCGCCAGGCGCAGGCTGCCCCGGGCGGCGACCACTCCCGCGGGATCCGGGGCCGCAGCCCCGGTGCCGAAGGCGAGCCCGGCTCCGCCTCCGTCCGGGAACGGTTCCAGCCACGGCACCTCCGTCCCCGTCTTCATCGGCGCCGCCGGATCCTCCAGCGCGCCGACCAGGCCCGACGGCAGAGGTCTGCGGGCGCGTCCGCGCAGAGCGGTCAGACAGGTGTTGGTGGCGATGCGGTACAGCCAGGTGCGCAGGGACGCACGCTCCGCGTCGTAGCGGTCGTACGCGCGCCAGGCCCGCAGCATCGTCTCCTGGACCAGGTCCTCGGCCTCGTGCACCGAACCGAGCATCCGGTAGCAGTGGGCCAGCAGTTCGCCGCGGTAGGGGGCCGTCCGTTCCTCGAAGCCGTCGCGTCCGCCCCGTCCGTCCCGTCCGTCCCGTTCATCGCGTCCATCACGTCCGTTGCGTTTGTCGTGGTCGCGCGTCGTCATGGTCTTCTCCTCGGCGGCTCGGCTTCTTGGCCTGTCGGCCTGTCGGCGGCTCGGTTCCTCGTGTCCGTGTTCTTCGGGACCCGTCGCTCACCGGTACGTACCTCCGGGACCGCCGGAACTCATCGCTCCCGGCACCGATGAGTTCCGGCGTCCGCGGAGGTACGTACCGGCACCGAACGCATCCGAGGAGAAGGATCATCATGAACGCAACGGACCACAGCCAGGACGTCCGCACCGTCCTCGACCGTCTCTACGCAGCCTGGGCGGACCACGACGCCGACGCCTTCGCCGATCTCTACACCGAGGACGCGACGGTCGTGATGCCGGGTGTCTTCCACGACGGCCGGGAGGAGATCCGTGCCTATATGGCGGCCGCCTTCGACGGACCGCTGAAGGGGTCCCGGCCGCTCGACGAGCCCCGGCGCATCCGCTTCCCGCGGCCCGGCACCGCCGTCGTGGTCAGCGAGACCGGGATTCTCCTGGCCGGTGAGAGCGAGCTGCCCGCCGACCGGCTGCGCCGTGCGACCTGGGTTCTCGTCCGCGATCCCGCCGGCGGGAGCTGGGCCATCACCTCGTACCACAACGCCGCCGCCTGAGGGGCGGGCCGGCCGGCCCTGCCCCCGACCTGCCGCACCCGTTCCCGCCCCGTCCTCACCGTCGGGTCCGGGAGCGGGTGAGAGCAACGTTCCCTTCCGGTCATTCACAGGCACAGCGCGGAAACGCGCCCTCCCTACCTTCGGGAAACAGCAGCCCAGTAAGCCCGGAGAACCAACGGAGGCGTGAGATGACTGCCCCAGCCACGAGTACAGCCCCTGCGCGGGGTGGTCGCTGGATCGAGGAGTGGGATCCGGAGGACGAGGTCTTCTGGGAGGAGAAGGGGGAGAAGGTCGCCCGGCGCAACCTGATCTTCTCCGTGCTGTCCGAGCACATCGGGTTCTCCATCTGGACCCTGTGGTCGGTGATGGTCCTGTTCATGGGGCCGGAGTACGGGCTCACCCCGGCCGACAAGTTCCTGCTGACCTCGATGGTGACGCTGGTCGGCGCCGTCGTGCGGGTCCCCTACACCTTCGCGGTCGCGCTCTTCGGTGGCCGGAACTGGACCATCGTGTCCGCGAGTCTGCTGCTCGTGCCGACCGTCGCCGCCTTCGTGGTGATGGAGCCCGGAACCTCGTTCAACACCTTCCTCGTGGTGGGTCTGCTGGCTGGCATCGGCGGCGGAAACTTCGCCTCCAGCATGACCAACATCAACGCCTTCTTCCCGCTGCGGAAGAAGGGCTGGGCGCTCGGCCTCAACGCGGGCGGCGGCAACATCGGCGTCCCCGTCATCCAGCTCGTGGCGCTCGCCATCATCGGGGCGAGCGGCGGGCCCCGGGTACTCCTCGGGATCTACATCCCGCTCATCGTGGTGGCCGCCGTTCTCGCCGCCCTCTTCATGGACAACATCGCCTCCGTGAAGAACGACACCGGCGCCGCCAAGGACGCGGCGAAGGACGCGCACACCTGGATCATGTCGTTCCTGTACATCGGCACCTTCGGGTCGTTCATCGGCTACGCCTTCGCCTTCGGGCAGGTGCTCCAGGTCCAGTTCGGGCGTACGCCGCTCCAGGCCGCCTACCTCACCTTCATCGGCCCGCTGCTCGGTTCGCTGATCCGGCCCGTCGGCGGATGGCTCGCCGACCGCTACGGCGGCGCCAGGATCACGCTCTGGAACTTCGTCGCCATGGCCGCGGCGACCGGGATCCTCGTGTTCGCCAGTATTGAGAAGTCGCTGCCGCTCTTCGTCAGCGTCTTCGTGGTGCTCTTCGTGCTCAGCGGACTCGGCAACGGGTCGACGTACAAGATGATCCCCGGGATCTTCCAGAAGAAGGCCGTGGACAAGGGGCTCGAAGGGGAGGAGGCCGCGCGGTACGGGCGCCGGCTCTCCGGCGCCTCCATGGGGCTCATCGGTGCCGTGGGCGCGCTCGGCGGTGTCGGCATCAACCTCGCCTTCCGGCAGTCGTTCCTCAGCTCCGGCTCCGGCACCGGCGCCTTCGTCACCTTCCTCGTCTTCTACGCGGTCGCCTTCATGGTCACCTGGGCCGTATACCTTCGCCGTCCGGCCGCCTCCGGAGCGCGGGCCACCGCCACCGCCGAGGCGAAGTCCCAGCTCAGCTACGCCGAGGTGTGACGTAACACGCCCGACATCACGTTGATCCGAGCCTGTCACGGTCCGTTGACAGGCTCGGCTCAGCCACGGACGTACGACAGCACAGACCCGTACGACGACTCGACGAGCGCGAGACGAGAGCCATGCACGACGAACAGCAGCGACCCGACCACGGTCCTCTCTCGGGATTCACCGTGGGAGTGACCGCCGCGCGCCGGGCCGACGAGCTCGGCGCGCTGCTCCAGCGGCGCGGGGCCACCGTCGTACACGCGCCGGCCCTACGCATCGTGCCCCTCGCCGACGACAGTGAACTGCTCGACGCGACCAAGGAGTTGGTCGGCAACGCACCCGACGTGGTGGTGGCCACCACCGCCATCGGATTCCGCGGATGGGTCGAGGCCGCCGACGGATGGGGCCTCGGCGAGGACCTGCTCGCCCGGCTGCGCGGGGTGGAACTGCTGGCCCGCGGACCCAAGGTCAAGGGCGCCATACGGGCCCAGGGCCTGACCGAGGAGTGGTCGCCGTCCTCCGAGTCGATGGCCGAGGTGCTCGACCGGCTGCTCGACGAGGGCGTCGACGGCCGCCGCGTCGCCGTACAGCTGCACGGTGAACCGCTGCCCGGTTTCGTGGAGTCGCTGCGCGCCGCCGGCGCCGAGGTGATCCCCGTGCCCGTGTACCGGTGGATGCCGCCGGAGGACATCGGGCCCGTGGACCGGCTGCTCGACGCGGCTCTCACCCGCGGTCTGGACGCGCTCACCTTCACCAGCGCGCCCGCCGCCGCCTCCCTGCTGTCCAGGGCCGAGGACCGCGGCCTGCACGCGGAACTCCTCGCCGCGCTGCACCACGACGTCCTGCCCGCCTGCGTCGGACCGGTCACCGCGCTGCCGTTGCAGGCCCACGGCATCGACACCGTCCAGCCCGAGCGCTTCCGGCTCGGCCCCCTCGTCCAGCTGCTCTGCAAGGAACTGCCCGGCCGGGCACGGACGTTGCCCATCGCCGGGCATCAGGTGGAGATCCGGGGACACGCGGTGCTGGTGGACGGGGCGCTGCGGCCCGTGCCGCCCGCCGGGATGTCACTGCTGCGGACGCTCGCGCGACGGCCCGGCTGGGTGGTGGCGCGGGCCGAACTGCTGCGCGCGCTGCCCGGGGCCGGGCGTGACGAGCACGCCGTGGAGACCGCGATGGCCCGGCTGCGTACGGCACTCGGCGCGCCCAAGCTGATCCAGACGGTCGTCAAGCGGGGCTACCGGCTCGCGCTCGACCCGGCCGCTGACTCCAAGTACGCCGACGTCTGAGGCCGCCGGTACAGGAACAGGGCACGGGCGAGGCAGGCCAGCGCGAGCGTCGACAGCAGGGCCCGTACGACGTTCCAGGCCACCCAGGTGTCCTCGAACCGGTCGCGCACGGCGGCCGGGTCGGCGATCCGCGACGGGTCGCCGGCGTCCGCGAGGCCGTTGTTGAGCGGGATGTTCACGGCCACGGTGACGAGGAACACGAGCGTGTAGGCGGCGAGGGCGGTGAACACCCACCACCGGTTCGGCTCGCCGCGCGACTGCCGGGCGGAGACCGCCGTCAGCACCAGGGCGCCCAGGAAGCTCAGGAAGAACACCGGGTTCTGGATGACGTCATTGATGTTCTGCATGACCTCGATGAAGACGCGGTCGTCGCTGCGGGCGAGCGCCGGCATGATGGCGCAGGCGAAGATGTAGAAGACCCCGGCGATCAGGCCCATCGCGACCGTGGCCGCACCCAGTACACCCGCGGCGGTGCCGCGCCGTTCCGTGCTGTTGTCCGTCATGTCCCTCAGTCAACCGGCGCCGCGGCACAGGTGACATGGCCGAGGCGCGCGGCCGCATACGTGGGCGTCCACGACGTGATCGGCCACGGCTTCCCCCCGTTCCGCCGTGTGTTCCACCGCGCGACCGGCCCGGCGGTCCGCCGCGACGCCGACGCCGACGGCGCCCTTCGCCGCCCCCGGCCGGTGTGCGTCCGGTAAGGGGCGGTACTGAGTCTTCCGGCGGGGCGTCGGGGCATGCACTGTAGGGAGTACGACGGCGGGTAACCCCAAGGCGGTGACAGGCGCATGGCATCGGGCATGGCCACAGCCTCGTACGAGCTGCGGTTCGACTCCGGGCGGATCTGCCTGGATCTGACGGCGACCACCCATCCCGAGGAACGCCTCGACTCGGCCGCCCAGTTGGGTGCCTGGGTCAGCGCGTCCGGGCTGGTGCCCGCGGGAACCCCGCTGACCGCCGTGGACACGGCGTGGCTGCTCGGCTTCCGGGAACTGCGCGGACATATCGCCCAGTTGGTGCGCGGCGAGCTGGACGCGCGGCCCGCCGACAGCGCGCTCGCCCGCGTCAATGCCGTCGCCCTCGCCGCACCGCCCGCGCTCCGGGCCGTCCGCGCCGACGACGGCTCGCTGCGTCGCGCCCCGCACACCCCGCCGCGCTGCGCCGAACTGCTCTCCGTGGTCGCCCGGGACGCCCTCGACCTGCTCACCGACCCTCCGGCGAGGGCTAGTCTGCGACAGTGCGAGGGAGACAACTGCCCGATCGTCTACCTCGACACCTCACGGGGCCGGCGTCGGCGCTGGTGTTCCAGCGAAGTGTGCGGCAACCGGGAGAGAGTGGCCCGGCACCGACGGCGCGCGGCTCTGGCACGCGCCTGATCACACCCGTCCGTGAGGATCCAGTGACGTGAGGTGATCGATACGCATTCTTTTCGGTGTCTACACATCTTCAACAGAAAAAATCCTGAACACTTTGAACACCCGCGTACCAACACACGTACCCGGTGATGAGCGACCGACTGGGGGAACCCCCGGACACCGGAGGTAGGCGTGCGCAAGGATTCAGCCGTGGCTGATGAACACAGGCCAAGGGCCCGACATCGCATGTCTCAGCAGTCCTCGTCGACAGAACCCGACGAGGAGCTGATGCGTGCGCTGTACAGGGAGCACGCGGGGCCGTTGCTGGCCTATGTGCTGCGCCTGGTCGCCGGAGACCGGCAGCGCGCCGAAGACGTTGTGCAGGAAACACTCATCCGTGCCTGGAAGAACGCCGGTCAGCTCAATCGAGCGACCGGTTCGGTACGCCCCTGGCTGGTGACGGTCGCCCGACGCATCGTCATCGACGGCCACCGCAGTCGGCAGGCCCGGCCGCAGGAGGTCGACCCGTCGCCGCTGGAGGTCATCCCCGCGGAGGACGAGATCGACAAGGCGTTGTGGCTGATGACACTGTCGGACGCGCTGGACGACCTGACCCCTGCTCACAGGGAAGTACTGGTCGAAACATACTTCAAAGGGCGTACCGTCAATGAGGCGGCCGAAACGCTCGGCATTCCCAGCGGCACTGTGCGCTCACGGGTGTTCTACGCCCTGCGTTCGATGAAGCTGGCGCTGGAGGAGCGGGGGGTGACGGCATGAACACGTACGGGGGTTACGGAACAGGTGGGCCGGGAGCCATGCAAGGTCCACGCGGACAGCAGGGGTCCGGCGACATCCACGAGACGGTCGGCGCCTACGCCCTCGGCATCCTCGACGACGCCGAGGCGACAGCCTTCGAGGAGCACCTCGCCACCTGCGAGTGGTGCGCCCAGCAGCTCGACGAGCTCGCCGGGATGGAGCCGATGCTCGCCGCGCTCGCGGACCTGCCCGCCTCGCAGGGCAGCCCGGCCATCGGCGAGTCCCTCTCCGCCCGCCCGAGCCCACGGCTCGCGGAGCGGCTGGTCGACGAGGTCTCGGCGCGGCGCGCCCAGAAGCGCCGGCGCGGCATGTACCTGGTGGCGGCCGCGGCCGCGCTGATCATCGGCGGTCCGCTGACCGTCATGGCCGTCAACGGCGGCAGCGACGGCGGGACGAACGTGCCGGAGGCGCACCCCACCAGCCCCGCCAAGGCCGCCTTCAAGGTCATGACCGACAAGACGGAGGCCACGGACGCGAGCACCAAGGTCAACGCCGTCGTCGCCGTCGAGCCGAAGGACTGGGGCACCCACGCGGTCCTCCAGCTGAAGAACGTCAAGGGCCCGCTCAAGTGCTCCCTGATCGCCGTCGGCAAGAACGGCGAGCGCGAGACGGTCACCTCCTGGGCGGTCCCGAAGTGGGGCTACGGCCTCCCCGACGCCAAGACCGAGGAGGCCAAGCAGCCCCTCTACGTGCACGGCGGCGCGGCCTTCACACCGAACCAGATCGACCACTTCGAGGTCATGACCTTCGACGGGAAGCGGCTGGTCGAGGTGGACGCGTGAGCGAACCCCGGGCGCGCACGTAGCCTGTCGGGCCTCCCTTCGCGTACGGTTGACGGCTGCCCAGCACGTCAGAAGGGGGCCCGGTGGCCGCTCAGGCTCAGCAGGAAACCGCGCGCGGCTCGGTCCACTCATCCGTACCGGACGACTCCGTCAAGGACGACTCCGTACGGGACAGTGAGATCGGTGTCGAACAGGAACATCTCGACCGGGTCTACCGGCGCCTCGAGGAGAAGATCCACGAGGCCGAGTTCCTCATGCACGACGCCGCCCAGCGCGGTCACGTCGGGACGCCGGGGGCGCTCGCGGAGCGGGACGCCCAGGTGTTCCGTGCGGGAATTCACCTCAACCGTCTGAACAACGAGTTCGAGGACTTTCTCTTCGGCCGGATCGACCTGCTCCGCGGGAAGGACGGCAAGAAGGGGCCCGACGGCGCCTACACGGCGGTGGAACCCGCCGAGGGCGTGGTCCGCGAGGACAACACGGCCGACATCGCGGAGACGCTCCACATCGGCCGTATCGGCGTCCTGGACGCCGACTACGCGCCGCTGGTCATCGACTGGCGGGCGCCCGCCGCGGCCCCGTTCTACCGCTCCACCCCGGTCGACCCCGGCCGGGTCGTACGCCGCAGGGTCATCCGCTCCAAGGGCCGCAGGGTCCTCGGCGTCGAGGACGACCTGATGCGCCCGGAGGTGAAGGCCTCCCTCGACGGCCGCGAGCTCCCCGTCATCGGCGACGGCGCGCTCATGGCCGCGCTCGGACAGGCCCGCAGTCACACCATGCGGGACATCGTGGCGTCCATCCAGGCCGAGCAGGACATGGTGATCCGTGCGCCCGCCGCGTCCGTGACCTACGTCGAGGGCGGCCCCGGCACCGGCAAGACGGCGGTGGCCCTGCACCGGGCCGCCTACCTCCTCTACCAGGACCGCCGCCGGTACGCGGGCGGCATCCTGATCGTCTCCCCGACCCCGCTGCTCGTCGCCTACACCGAGGGCGTGCTGCCCTCGCTCGGCGAGGAGGGCCAGGTCGCGATCCGTGCGATCGGTTCGCTCGTCGACGGCGTGGGCGCCACGCTGTACGACTCCCCGGCGGTGGCCCGTGCCAAGGGCTCGCACCGGATGCTGAAGGTGCTGCGGAAGGCGGCACGCGGGGCGCTGGAGGCGCCGGCCGGTGCGGCAGGGAACTCTTCCGGCCAGCTCGCTCTCGGGGAGCCCGAGACGGCCCCCGCCGGTCCTCCCACCCGCCTGCGGGTCGTCGCCTTCGGGCGCCGGCTGGAGCTGGAGTCCGCCGAGCTGAACCGCATCAAGAACAACGCGCTCAGCGGGACCGCGCCGGTCAACCTGCTGCGGCCGCGCGCACGCAGGCTGCTGCTCGACGCGCTGTGGGCGAAGTCGGGCGCCGGGACCCGGCACACCGACCCGGAGCTGGCCGCCGAGCTGCGGTCCTCGTTCGACGAGGACGTCACCCTGGAAGACAGCTTCCTGGCCTTCCTGGACGCCTGGTGGCCGGAGCTGACCCCGCGCGGGGTGCTGACCGCCATGGCCGACGAGCGGCGGCTCGGGCGCTGGGCGCGCCGGATCCTCAACCCCGGCGAGGTCCGCCGGGTGGCGCGCTCGCTGAAGCGGGACGGGTTCTCCGTGCACGACGTGGCGATGCTCGACGAGCTCGAGGCGATCGTCGGGACGCCCGCCCGGCCGAGGAAGCGGCGCGATCTGGACCCGCTGGACCAGCTGACGGGGCTCGAGGAGCTCATGCCGGTGCGCGAGGAGACGCAGCGCGAGCGCGCCGAGCGGCTGGCGCAGGAGCGGACCGAGTACGCGCACGTCATCGTCGACGAGGCGCAGGACCTCACGCCCATGCAGTGGCGGATGGTCGGCCGGCGCGGCCGGCACGCCACCTGGACGGTCGTGGGCGACCCGGCCCAGTCCTCGTGGTCCGACCCCGACGAGGCGGCCGAGGCCCGTGACGAGGCTCTCGGCACCCGGCCCCGGCGCCGTTTCACCCTCACCGTCAACTACCGGAACCCGGCCGAGATCGCCGAGCTGGCCGCCAAGGTCCTCGCCCTCGCCATGCCGGGCTCGCAGTCGCCGTCCGCCGTACGGTCCACAGGTGTCGAACCCCGGTTCGCGGTCGTGCGGGACTCCCTCGCCCAGACCGTGCGCGCCGAGGCGGCCCACCTCCTCGACCGCGTCGACGGCACCGTGGGGGTCGTCGTCGCCATGAACCGGCGCGAGGAGGCCGCCCGCTGGCTCGCCGGGCTCGGGGACCGTGTGGTGGCCCTCGGAAGCTTGGAGGCCAAGGGGCTGGAGTACGACGCGACGGTGGTCGTGTCGCCCGCGGAGATCGCGGACGAGTCGCCCGCCGGGCTGCGTGTCCTGTACGTCGCCCTGACCCGGGCCACGCAGCAGCTCACCGTCGTCTCCAGCGACCGCGACGACCCCGACCCGAACGGAGTCCCCGATCTCCTGCGGGACTGACCCGGTCTCCCGCGGGACCGACCAGGTCCCTTCCATGTCCGTGCCCCGGCCGCCCCGTCCCGCCGAAAAGAACTCTCGGGACGGGAATTGCCTTACGAGGATCGTTTGTTACCTTTGACGTGGCACCGGCCCGATCCAAGCCCCCGGGCCCAACCTTCGTCGCTACGAGCGACCACTTGCCGCGAGGCGAGCATGGCGGGTCGGTGTCATTGAACGTCGTCCTTCACCGAAGGACCTGAAGAGGCCCACGTCACCCTGTGACGTGGGCCTCTTTCGTTGCCCGAACCCTTCTCGTAGAGTGGAATCCGTTTTCCGAAACCGCGGGCGCCCCGTGAACAAAACGTTCGCAATCAGGGGCGACTACCCCGTACTCAGGGGTAGGTGCGACGATCGGACGGCACAAAGCAGTGACACGGTGAAAGCAGAGGAAGTCGGCCATGGCAACGGCGCCCAGCGTCTCCTACTCGATGACGGTCCGGCTGGAGGTGCCCGCGAGCGGAACCGCGGTCTCGCAGCTCACCACGGCCGTCGAGTCCCACGGAGGCTCGGTGACCGGCCTCGACGTGACCGCTTCCGGCCACGAGAAGCTCCGGATCGACGTCACCATCGCGGCGACCTCCACCTCGCACGCCGACGAGATCGTCGAGCAGCTGCGTGACATCGAGGGCGTGACCCTCGGCAAGGTGTCCGACCGTACGTTCCTCATGCACCTCGGCGGCAAGATCGAGATGCAGTCCAAGCATCCGATCCGCAACCGTGACGACCTCTCCATGATCTACACCCCGGGTGTGGCCCGGGTGTGCATGGCGATCGCCGAGAACCCCGAGGACGCCCGCCGCCTCACCATCAAGCGCAATTCCGTTGCGGTCGTGACGGACGGCTCCGCCGTGCTGGGCCTCGGCAACATCGGCCCGATGGCCGCGCTGCCCGTCATGGAGGGCAAGGCGGCCCTCTTCAAGCGCTTCGCCGGTATCGACGCCTGGCCGCTGTGCCTGGACACCCAGGACACCGACGCGATCGTCGAGATCGTGAAGGCGATCGCCCCCGGCTTCGCGGGCATCAACCTGGAGGACATCTCCGCGCCGCGCTGCTTCGAGATCGAGGCCCGGCTGCGCGAGGCCCTCGACATCCCCGTCTTCCACGACGACCAGCACGGCACGGCGATCGTCGTCCTCGCCGCCCTGACCAACGCACTTCGCGTCGCGGGCAAGGCGATCGGCGACATCAGGGTCGTCATGTCCGGTGCGGGCGCGGCCGGTACGGCCATCCTCAAGCTGCTCATCGCCGCGGGTGTGAAGAACGCCGTCGTCGCCGACATCCACGGTGTGGTGCACGCGGACCGCGCCGACCTCGTCGAGGCCGCCGCGGACTCGCCGCTGCGCTGGATCGCGGACAACACCAACCCCGAAGGCCTCACGGGCACGTTGAAGGAGGCGGTGCGCGACGCCGACGTGTTCATCGGTGTCTCCGCCCCGAACGTGATCGACGGCGACGACGTGGCCGCGATGGCCAAGGACGCCATCGTGTTCGCGCTCGCGAACCCCGACCCCGAGGTCGACCCGGCAATCGCCCGCCAGACGGCGGCAGTTGTGGCCACCGGCCGCTCCGACTTCCCCAACCAGATCAACAACGTCCTGGTCTTCCCGGGCGTCTTCCGTGGCCTCCTGGACGCCCAGTCGCGTACCGTCAACACGGAGATGATGCTCGCCGCCGCGACCGCGCTCGCGAACGTGGTGACGGAGGACGAGCTCAACCCGAACTACATCATCCCCAGCGTCTTCAACGACAAGGTCGCGGGCGCGGTCGCCGGAGCGGTGCGTGACGCCGCGAAGGCGGCGGGGGCGACGGAAGCGGCCAACGCGACCGTGTAGTACGGGTCGAGCCGGGGCGCACGACCGCGTGAGAACGGTCGTCGTCACGCCTGTGACGGGCGCCACGACCGCCTGGAACCCGGCGCGTCGCGGAACGCGGGGCCAGTGGCCGCCTCTAGGGTGGCGGCCAGGCTCAGGCCTCGCAGGCCTATCCGTGTGACCCCCAAGGGTGTTCGTTTGACTCCCAGGGGTGCCGGATTGGCTTTCCCGCCGCAGGTGGGGGCAGGATGCGTCTTCGGGCGCGACGGTCTGGCTACGGACCCGGGTCCGGGGGCCGACCGAGGACCCTGGCAGCATCGGCTTCACTGTGCCCGATATGCGGCTCCGCCGCGTGGCACGCCTCAACAGCAAGAAGAACACGGGAGTAACAACATGAACCGCAGTGAGCTGGTGGCCGCGCTGGCCGACCGCGCCGAGGTGACCCGCAAGGACGCCGACGCCGTTCTGGCCGCTTTCGCCGAGACCGTCGGCGAGATCGTCGCCAAGGGCGACGAGAAGGTCACCATCCCCGGCTTCCTGACCTTCGAGCGCACCCACCGTGCCGCTCGCACCGCGCGCAACCCGCAGACCGGCGACCCGATCCAGATCCCGGCCGGCTACAGCGTGAAGGTCTCCGCGGGCAGCAAGCTCAAGGAAGCCGCCAAGGGCAAGTAAGGCCGGCCGGTACGTTCCCGCGGGCGCGGGACGCGTACAAGGCACAGCAACGCCAATGGGGCGGCCCCTTTCAGGGGGGCCGCCCCATCGTCGTACGTGCGTCCGCCGCGCGCCCGGCCGAGCACCGTGCCCGGCAGTTCGAGCGTCAGCCCAGTGCCTTGCCCGGCAGTTCGACCTTCGCGCCCAGCTCGACGAGCTTGTCCATGAAGTTCTCGTAGCCGCGGTTGATGAGCTCGATGCCGTGGACGCGGGACGTGCCCTGCGCCGCCAGCGCCGCGATGAGGTACGAGAAGCCGCCGCGCAGGTCGGGGATGACCAGGTCGGCGCCCTGGAGCTTCGTCGGGCCCGAAACGACCGCGGAGTGCAGGAAGTTGCGCTGGCCGAAGCGGCAGTTGGAGCCGCCGAGGCACTCGCGGTAGAGCTGGATGTGCGCGCCCATCTGGTTCAGCGCGGAGGTGAAGCCCAGCCGGGACTCGTACACCGTCTCGTGGATGATGGACAGGCCGGTGGCCTGCGTCAGCGCGACGACCAGCGGCTGCTGCCAGTCCGTCTGGAAGCCGGGGTGGACGTCCGTCTCCAGGGCGATGGACTTGAGCTGGCCGCCCGGGTGCCAGAAGCGGATGCCCTCGTCGTCGATCTCGAAGGCGCCGCCCACCTTGCGGTAGGTGTTCAGGAACGTCATCATCGACCGCTGCTGGGCGCCGCGGACGTAGATGTTGCCTTCGGTCGCCAGGGCCGCGGAAGCCCAGGAGGCGGCCTCCAGGCGGTCCGGGAGGGCCGCGTGGGTGTAGCCGCCGAGCGTGTCCACACCGGTGATGCGGATCGTCCGGTCGGTGTCCATCGCGATGATGGCACCCATCTTCTGCAGGACGCAGATCAGGTCCTCGATCTCCGGCTCCACGGCGGCGTTCGAGAGCTCCGTGACGCCCTCCGCGAGCACCGCGGTCAGCAGCACCTGCTCGGTCGCGCCCACGGACGGGTACGGCAGCTGGATCTTGGTGCCGCGCAGCCGCTGCGGGGCCTCCAGGTACTGGCCGTCCTCCCGCTTCTCGATCTTCGCGCCGAACTGCCGCAGCACCTCGAAGTGGAAGTCGATCGGCCGGCCGCCGATGTCGCAGCCGCCGAGCCCCGGGATGAAGGCGTGGCCCAGCCGGTGCAGCAGCGGGCCGCAGAAGAGGATCGGGATGCGCGACGAGCCCGCGTGGGCATCGATGTCAGCGACGTTCGCGCTCTCGACGTGGGAGGGATCGAGGACCAGCTCGCCGGGCTCCTCACCCGGACGGACGGTCACACCGTGCAACTGCAGCAGCCCGCGTACGACACGCACGTCGCGGATGTCGGGGACATTGCGCAGCCGGCTCGGCCCGCTGCCCAGCAGGGCGGCGACCATGGCTTTCGGTACGAGGTTCTTCGCACCGCGGACACGGATCTCGCCCTCAAGCGGGGTTCCGCCATGGACAAGCAGGACATCGTCGTTGACGGTCATGTATCTCGCGTTCCGATGAGTTGGGCAGGTGTGGGTCGTCGGCAGGCCGGTCGTACGGGAGCCGAACAGCAAGGGTAATGGCCGCCCACCCCGGCGTAGGAAGCCCACGGAGGACTCAGCTGCGTCATAGCTTGGACACAACACGAACCGTTCCGAATCGGGCACACGGGGTCACCGGTCCCGGCGTGCGCGGGCAACGCTTCGTTGCGCCCTGAGCTGCGTTCACTCCCGTACGGGTATTGGGTCCCCACATGAAGGGAATGTGCGGGATCATGTCTGGCATGACCGAGGTGTCCTCGCTCACAGGGCGGCTGCTCGTGGCCACGCCCGCCCTGGCGGACCCGAACTTCGATCGCGCGGTGGTGCTGCTCCTCGACCACGACGAGGAGGGCTCCCTCGGTGTCGTCCTCAACCGTCCGACCCCGGTGGGCGTCGGGGACATCCTGGAAGCCTGGGCCGGTCTGGCCGGGGAACCGGGTGTCGTCTTCCAGGGCGGCCCGGTCTCGCTGGACTCGGCGCTGGGAGTGGCGGTCATCCCGGGCGGCGCGGCCGGTGAGCGCGCGCCACTCGGCTGGCGGCGGGTGCACGGAGCGATCGGTCTGATCGATCTGGAGGCCCCGCCCGAGCTCCTCGCCTCGGCCCTCGGCTCGCTGCGCATCTTCGCCGGATACGCCGGCTGGGGCCCCGGCCAGCTGGAGAACGAACTGGTCGAGGGAGCCTGGTACGTCGTCGAGTCCGAACCCGGAGACGTCTCCTCCCCGTCGCCGGAGCGCCTGTGGCGCGAGGTCCTGCGCCGCCAGCGCAGCGAGCTGGCGATGGTGGCGACCTACCCCGACGACCCCTCCCTGAACTGACCGTCGTACCGGCCCCGGACCGGCACGCGACCCTTCCCTCATCTGATGGCCGTGACCCCCAGTACCCTTGGCTTCATGAGCACTCTTGAGCCTGAGACCCAGCCCCAGCGAGGCACGGGGACGGGGACCCTCGTAGAGCCGACGCCGCAGGTGTCGCACGGCGACGGGGACCACGAGCGCTTCGCCCATTACGTCCAGAAGGACAAGATCATGGCGAGCGCGCTGGACGGCACGCCCGTCGTGGCGCTGTGCGGCAAGGTGTGGGTACCGGGCCGCGACCCGAAGAAGTACCCCGTGTGCCCCATGTGCAAGGAGATCTTCGAGTCCATGGGCGCCGGTGGCGACCAGGGCAAGGGCGGCGACAAGAAGTAACGCCGAGGCTTCTCCCGGCGCAGTACGCCGCGTGGACCGAGCACGGCCGCGACACCCCTGGCGAGGGGCGTCGCGGCCTTGTCGTTCCCGGGGTCGGCCGTGCACCGCGGCGACAGCTCCACGCCCGCCCCTTCGCGCCCGAACAGGACCTCCCCCTGCCGCTCGGCCGCGTGCCCCGAGCGCCGATAGGACGACCCCTCCGAGGAGGGTCCCGCCGGTGACGAGCTCCACCTTCACCGGCGCTGGGGCAGGGCAAGGGCGTCGCGCAGGCCGGTGAAGGCGCCCGCGAAGGCCTCGCGAGAGGTCGCCGGGGGCTGAGCGTTGCACGGAGTGCGTCCCGTGGTCACAGAGTGGTTGAGACCTCTTGTGGGCACGTTCCTGTACTCCTTAGCCTCCGGAGTGTTGTGCAGAGCAAAACCGCCATTGCGCATGTTGCAACGCACCCCACCGGAGGACGCTCGATGAAGCTCTCTGCCCCCACATCCCTCGCGGCCCGGACGGTCACCTCTCTCGCGACCCGGACGGCGGCCGCCCTCGCGGCCCTCGTGGTCGCCACCGCCTGCGCTCCCCAGACCGCCGACAACTCCGGCTCCGGCAAGGACGAGAAGGCCGGCACGCTGCGGGTCTGGCTCTTCCAGGAGGTCGACAACGGGCCCAAGGCGAAGGTCGTCGACGCGGCCGTCGCCGCCTTCGAGAAGGCCCACCGGGGCACCGAGGTCACCGTCGAGTACATCCCCGTCGAGACCCGCGCCCAGCGCGTGAAGGCCGCCTTCAACGACCCGAAGAGCGCCCCGGACGTGATCGAGTACGGCAACACGGACACGGCCGGCTATGTGAAGGACGGCGGACTCGCCGACGTCACCGAGGAGTTCACCGCCTGGAGCGAGTCCAAGGACACCGACCCGACGGCCCGGCAGTCGGTGACGGTGGACGGGAAGATCTACGGCGCCCCCTACTTCGTCGGCGTCCGCGCGCTCTACTACCGCACGGACGTCCTCGAGGAACTGGGCCTCGACGTCCCGAGGACCCAGGCCGAACTGGCGGACACCGCCCGGCGGATCCACGCCGCGAAGCCCGACCTGTACGGGCTCGCCGTGGGCGGCGCCTACACGTACGGCGCGATGCCGTTCATCTGGGCCAACGGTGGCGAACTCGCGCAGGGCAAGGGCGGTTCGTACACCGCCGCCATCGACAGCGCGAACGCCCGGAAGGGCATCAAGGCCTACACCGCGCTCTTCGGGGACGCGAACTGTCCCGCCGCCAAGTGCGCGGGTATGGGCGGCAACGACACGGTGACCGCGTTCGCGTCCGGCAAGGCGGGCATGGCCATCGGCGGCGACTTCAGCCACGCGGCGATCGAGGCGGGCAAGGTGAAGGGCAAGTACGCGGTGGTGCCGCTGCCCGGTGTGAAGGCGGGCTCCGTGGCACCGGCGTTCGCGGGCGGCAACAACATCGGAGTCCTGAGGAGCACCTCGCACCGCACGCTCGCCGTCGACCTGATGGAGCGGCTGGCGTCCAAGAAGACCCAGGGCGAACTCTTCGACGCGATGGGCTTCCTGCCGACCTACACCGACGTCCGTGAGCAGGTCGCCGCCAGGGAACCCTTCGTCGCCCCGTTCGTGAAGACCCTCGCCGCGGGTGCCCGGTTCGTGCCGGCCTCCCCGGCCTGGGCGCAGATCGACGCCTCGCTGGTCCTGCCGACGATGTTCCAGGAGATCGTCAGCGGCAAGAAGGACGTGGCCGGGGCGTCGAAGGACGCGGCGAAGAAGATGAACGACGCGTTCGGCTCCGTGGGCTGAGCGGATGGCGACGCAGGACACACGCGCCGAGCGCGCCGGGCGGGGGACGGCCACCAAGGCGGGCCCCTGCACCCCCGGCTCCCGCATTCCCGGCTCCCGCATCCCCGCCTCCGCCCGCCGGAGCCCCGGGCCCGCGGCCGGTCCCGCCTGGCGCGGGCGCGCCGGCTGGACCCCCTGGCTCTACCTCGCCCCCGCCCTGGTCGTCCTCGGCGGTCTGCTCGTCTACCCGATCTACCAACTCGGCCTGATCTCCTTCCTGGAGTACACGCAGGCACAGGTCAGCGGCGGCGAACCGACCACGTTCCAGGGCTTCGGCAACTACACGGAGCTCTTCGCCGACGAACAGTTCTGGCAGGTGCTCCTCGCCACCGTGCTGTTCGCCGCGGCCTGCGTGGTGTCGACCCTGGTCACCGGATGCGCGCTCGCGGTCCTGCTCACCCGCGTACGGGCCGTCCCGCGCCTCGCCCTGATGCTGGCCGCGCTCGGCGCCTGGGCGACCCCGGCCGTCACCGGCTCCACGGTCTGGCTGTTCCTCTTCGACCCCGACTTCGGACCCGTCAACCGGGTGCTCGGGCTCGGCGACCACTCCTGGACGTACGGCCGCCTCAGCGCCTTCGCGCTCGTCCTGCTCGAAGTGGTCTGGTGCTCCTTCCCGTTCGTGATGGTGACGGTGTACGCGGGAATCCGCGCCGTACCGGCCGAGGTCCTGGAAGCGGCCGCCCTGGACGGCGCCTCGCAGTGGCGGATCTGGCGATCGGTGCTCGCGCCGATGCTCCGGCCGATCCTGGTGGTCGTCACCATCCAGTCGGTCATCTGGGACTTCAAGGTCTTCACCCAGATCTACGTCATGACGAACGGCGGCGGCATCGCCGGCCAGAACCTCGTCCTGAACGTCTACGCGTACCAGAAGGCGTTCGCGGCCTCCCAGTACAGCCTCGGCTCCGCGATCGGCGTCGTGATGCTGGTGCTGCTGCTCGGGGTCACGCTGGCGTATCTGCGGCTGCTGCGCCGACAGGGGGAGGAACTGTGAACGTCCTCGGACGTGTTGTCCGGCGGCCCTGGCGGCTGGCCGCCGAGACGACCGCTCTGCTCGTCGCGGCCGTCGTCGCCTTCCCCCTCTACTGGATGGTGCTCGGCGCCTTCCGGCCGTCCGGGGAGATCCGGTCCACCGAGCCCCGGCCCTGGACGCTTTCGCCCTCCCTGGATTCCTTCCGGCGCGTCTTCGGGCAGCAGGAATTCGGCCGGTACTTCCTCAACAGCCTTCTCGTGGCGGGCTCCGTGGTGGTGGCCTCGGCGCTCATCGCGTTTCTCGCGGCGACAGCGGTGACCCGATTCCGCTTCCGATTCCGGACCACCTTGCTGATCATGTTCCTGGTGGCGCAGATGGTGCCCGTCGAGGCCCTGACGATCCCGCTCTTCTTCCTGATGCGGGACTTCGGTCAGCTGAACACCCTGGGCTCCCTGATCCTGCCGCACATCGCCTTCTCGCTGCCCTTCGCGATCTGGATGCTGCGGGGTTTCGTCAAGGCCGTTCCGGACGCGCTGGAGGAGGCCGCGTACATCGACGGTGCGAGCCGCGCGCGATTCCTCTGGCAGATCCTTTTCCCGCTCGTCCTCCCCGGGCTCGTGGCCACCAGCGTGTTTTCCTTCATCTCGGCCTGGAACGACTTCCTGTTCGCCAAGTCCTTCATCATCAGCGACACCTCGCAGTCCACCCTGCCGATGGCCCTCCTCGTCTTCTACAAGCCGGACGAGCCCGACTGGGGCGGTGTCATGGCCGCCTCCACGGTGATGACGATTCCGGTGCTGATCTTCTTCGTACTCGTACAGCGACGACTCGTCTCCGGCCTCGGCGGAGCGGTAAAGGACTGATGGACATGATGGATACGGGTCTGATTCCGGCGCCGCGCGTCGTCGAGAGCGCCGCGCGCGGGGCGTTCGCGCTGGACGCGGCCACCACCCTGTGGGCCGCGCCCGGCACGGACACCACCGAACGCTGGCTGCGCTCGGCGCTCGGCGCGGCACTCGGACTACCGCTGCGACCTGGGACGCAGGACGCTCCCGGCGGCGTACGGCTGCTCCTCGACGACCGTCTGGGACCGGAGGCCTACCGGCTCGTCGTCGGCGACGACGGAGTCGAGATCCGGGGCGGCGACGCGGCCGGGGTCTTCTGGGGTGCGCAGACGCTGCGTCAACTGCTCGGCCCCGACGCCTTTCGCCGTGCCCCGGTCCGTCCGCGGACGACGTACGAAATCGCGCACCGCGTCATCGAGGACGCACCGCGATTCCGCTGGCGCGGTCTCATGCTCGACGTCTCCCGGCACTTCATGCCCAAGGAAGGCGTCCTGCGCTACCTCGACCTGCTGGCCGCGCACAAACTCAACGTCTTCCACTTCCATCTCACCGACGACCAGGGATGGCGTGTCCAGATCAACCGTTACCCGAGGCTGACGGAGGTCGGGTCCTGGCGCGCCCGCACCAAATTCGGCCACCGGGCCTCACCGTTGTGGGAGGAGAAGCCGCACGGAGGCTTCTACACCCAGGACGACATCCGCGAGATCGTCGCGTACGCGGCCGAGCGGCATATCGCCGTCGTCCCCGAAATCGACATCCCCGGCCACTCGCAGGCCGCCATCGCCGCGTATCCGGAACTGGGCAACACCGACGTCATCGACACGACCTCCCTGACCGTCTGGGACAACTGGGGCGTCTCCAAAAACGTACTCGCCCCCACTGACAACACCCTGCGCTTCTACGAGGGGGTCTTCGAGGAACTCCTCGACCTGTTCCCCGCGGACCCCGCGCGCTTCCCGGAGTTCTCGGGCTTCTTCCACATCGGCGGCGACGAGTGCGCCAAGGACCAGTGGAAGCGGTCGGCCACCGCACAGGCGCGCATCAAGGAACTCGGGCTCGCCGACGAGGACGCGTTGCAGTCCTGGTTCATCCGGCACTTCGACAACTGGCTCTCCGAGCGCGGGCGTCGGCTGATCGGCTGGGACGAGATCCTGGAGGGCGGTCTCGCGCCGGGCGCCGCGGTGTCGTCGTGGCGCGGGTACCAGGGCGGGGTGACGGCCGCGCGCGCGGGCCACGACGTCGTCATGTGCCCCGAGCAGCACGTGTACCTGGACTACCGCCAGGCCGCGGGCGAGGACGAGCCGGTGCCCATCGCCTACGTGCGCACCCTGGAGGACGTGTACCGCTTCGAGCCGGTTCCGCCGCAGCTCACCGAGGCGGAGGCGCGGCACGTGCTGGGCACACAGGCCAACGTGTGGACCGAGGTGATGGAGGACCACGCGCGCGTGGACTACCAGGCGTTCCCGCGGCTCGCCGCTCTCGCGGAGGTCGCCTGGAGCAGCCTGCCGGCCCCCGCGGAGCGGGACTTCGCCGGTTTCGAGCGGCGGATGGGCGCCCACTACGCGCGACTCGACGCCCTCGGGGTCGCCTACCGGGCGCCCGCGGGACCTCGGCCGTGGCAGCGGCGGCCCGGTGTGCTCGGACGCCCGATCGAGGGGGCGCCCCCGAACGTGTGAGACGGCTCACGACGGGCGTGCTCCCGGGCCAGTGCCCTGGCACCGTTGCCCCGCAAGGAAAAAAGGCCCCCAAGGGTCACCGAAGAGTGACAATTCGAGCTCACCGGTGATGCCGTGCGAAAACCGGCCATCTCCCTGGTGAGAGGGGCGAATGCCTCCTAGCGGACCCCCGCGTCGGGGGCCGGGGAAGATGTGCCAGAGTTGCCACGTCCGCCCTGTCAGCACGTACCGTACGGCAGCACAGGTGGGACCAGGTGGGGCAGCGGGAAGGGGCAACCGGTTTGACCACGCACGCACCGCAGGCGGCGCAGGCCGTGACGCTGCCCGTCTCGCTGGACGAGGCGGTGGCGGCACTGTCCGCCATGCCCGCGGCCGTTCCGGTGGCAGGCGGCACCGATCTGATGGCCGCGGTCAACTCCGGACAGCTGAGGCCGGCCGCGCTCGTCGGCCTCGGCCGGATCAGCGAGATCCGCGGCTGGCAGTACCAGGACGGCCACGCGCTGCTCGGCGCCGGCCTCACGCACGCCCGCATGGGCCGCCCCGACTTCGCCGCCCTCATCCCGGCGCTCGCCGCCGCAGCGCGGGCGGCCGGACCGCCGCAGATCCGCAACGCCGGAACCCTCGGCGGCAACATCGCCACGGCCGCGCCCACGGGTGACGCGCTGCCCGTACTGGCCGCCCTGGAAGCCACGCTGATCATCGCCGGCCCGGGCGGAGCCCGCCGCGAGATCCCGGTGTCGCACCTGCTCGCGGGCGTGGACATGCTCCGCGGCGGAGAACTCATCGGCTACGTGCGCGTGCCGCTGCTGCACGCCCCGCAGGTCTTCCTGAAGGCCACCGGGCGCACCGGACCCGGGCGCGCGATCGCCTCCGTGGCGCTCGTCCTCGACCCGGCCCGGCGCGGTGTGCGGTGCGCCGTCGGCGCCATAGCGCCGATGCCGCTGCGGCCCCTGGACGCCGAGGCGTGGGTGGCCCAGCTGATCGACTGGGACAACAGCCGCGCGATCGTCCCGGAGGCGCTGACCGCGTTCGGGGAGTACGTGGCCGCGGCCTGCATCCCTGACCCCGTCCCCGCCGAGGACGGATCCGTGGTGCCGCTCCCGCCCGCCGTACTGCACCTGCGGCGCACCGTCGCCGCGCTGGCCCGACGAGCACTGGGGAGGGCACTTTCGTGACCGACGACCAGCACGAAGAGAGCGCTCCGCGCAGCGGCGGCCGCTGGGATCCGCTGCCCCAGGGCGACTACGACGACGGCGCGACCGCCTTCGTCAAACTCCCCGAAGGGGGCATCGAGGCCCTCCTCGCCGCCCGGGAGCCGCTCGCGGCGCCCGGACACGGCTATGTGCCCCCGCAGATCGCCGTGACGCCCGCGCCGCCCGAGGCGGCGGACCCGGCGGCCACCGGAACGTGGGCCGCCCAGGGCGGCGCCGCCCCGTGGCCGGATCCGAACGCCGCGCAGCCCGGTGCCGACGGTCACGACGACCGGTTCTCGTACCACCCGGGGTCCACCGGGCAGTGGGAGTTCAACGACGCCCGGGACGGCGGCGCCGGACACGACGTCACCGGGCAGTGGTCGATCCCGGTGGCCGGAGGGGATCTTCCGGACGAATCGGGCGAGTTCACCACGTCGGCGCTCGTCGAGCAGTGGGGCGGCACACCGCCCGCCACGCTCCCGGGCGGCGCGTCCGCGCCCTGGGCCGGCGAGATCGGCCAGGCGTGGACCGCCGAGGCGCCCGAAGCGGCCCCTGAGGCCCCCACCGGGCCCGTACCGCAGCCGCAGGCCGAAACGCCCGCACAGGCCGCCCAGCGGCCCGTACAGCCCACCCACGAGGCCCCTGAGCCCGTCGCCGGCCCCGAGCCGGTGACCGCGGGGACCCACGAGGCGCCCGAGGCGGATCCCGCGCACGAGGCGGCGGGCACGGACGACGGGACGCGCGACGCGGACCACCCCGTCCAGGCCCCGCACAACGAACACCCCCTCGCCTCCTACGTCCTGCGCGTCAACGGCGCCGACCGGCCGGTCACCGACGCCTGGATCGGCGAGTCGCTGCTCTACGTGCTGCGCGAGCGGCTCGGCCTCGCGGGCGCCAAGGACGGCTGCTCGCAGGGCGAGTGCGGCGCCTGCAACGTCCAGGTGGACGGCCGGCTCGTGGCGTCCTGCCTGGTGCCCGGCGTCACCGCCGCCGGCAGCGAGGTACGCACCGTCGAGGGCCTGGCCACCGAAGGACAGCCCTCCGACGTCCAGCGCGCACTGGCCAAGTGCGGCGCCGTGCAGTGCGGTTTCTGCGTCCCCGGCATGGCCATGACCCTGCACGACCTGCTCGAGGGCAACCCCGCGCCGACCGAGCTCGAGACCCGCCAGGCCCTGTGCGGCAACCTGTGCCGCTGCTCCGGCTACCGCGGCGTCCTGGACGCCGTGCGCGAGGTCGTCGCCGAACGCGAGGCGCACTCCGCCGCCGCGGCCGAAGCCCCCGAGGCGGACGAGGCCCGCATCCCGCACCAGGCGGGTCCCGGCGCGGGCGGTGTCCACCCGTCCGCGTACGAGGACAATGCCGCGTACGGCTCCCGGGCGCAGCACGAACAGCCGTACGGCCAGGACGGAGGCCAGGCGTGACCAACCAAGCAGCGACCGCGACACCGGCGGTGCCCGAGACGGGCACCGAGCCCCTGCCGCACGGGCTCGGCGTCTCGCTGCCCACGGCCGAGGCCCGCGCCAAGACGGAGGGCACCTTCCCCTACGCCGCCGACCTGTGGGCCGAGGGCCTGCTGTGGGCCGCCGTGCTCCGCTCGCCCCACCCGCACGCCCGCATCGTGTCCATCGACACCAGCCACGCGCGCGAGATGCCCGGCGTACGTGCCGTCATCACCCACGAGGACGTGCCCGGCACCCCGCTGCACGGCCGCGGCCGTGCCGACCGCCCGGTGTTCGCCTCCGAGCTCGTACGCCACCACGGGGAGCCCATCGCGGCCGTCGCCGCCGACCACCCGGACACCGCGCGGATGGCCGCCGCGGCCGTCATCGTCGAGTACGAGGTGCTCGAACCGGTCACCGACCCCGAGCAGGCCTTCGAGGCCGAACCCCTGCACCCCGACGGCAACCTGATCCGTCACATCCCGCTGCGCCACGGCGACCCGGACGCCGTCGGCGACATCGTCGTCGAGGGCCTCTACCGCATCGGCCGCCAGGACCCCGCGCCCATCGGCGCCGAGGCCGGACTCGCCGTGCCCCGTCCCGACGGCGGCGTCGAGCTCTACATCGCCTCCACCGACCCGCACGCCGACCGCGACGCCGCCGCCGCCTGCTACGGCCTGGAACCCGCGCGCGTGAAGGTCGTCGTCACCGGCGTCCCCGGAGCCACCGCAGACCGCGAGGACCAGGGCTTCCAGCTCGCGCTCGGCCTGCTCGCCCTGACCACCGGCTGCCCGGTGAAACTCACCGCTACGCGCGAGGAGTCCTTCCTCGGCCACGCCCACCGGCACCCGACTCTGCTGCGCTACCGGCACCACGCCGACGCCGAGGGCACGCTGGTCAAGGTCGAGGCACAGATCCTGCTCGACGCCGGCGCCTACGCCGACACCTCCGGCGAGTCCCTGGCCGCCGCGGTCTCCTTCGCCTGCGGCCCGTACGTCGTCCCGAACGCCTTCATCGAGGGCTGGGCCGTCCGCACCAACAACCCGCCCTCGGGGCACGTGCGGGGCGAGGGTGCCCTCCAGGTCTGCGCCGCCTACGAGGCCCAGATGGACAAGCTGGCCAAGAAACTCGGCGTCGACCCCGCGGAACTGCGCCTGCGCAACGCGATGGCCACGGGAGACGTCCTGCCCACCGGCCAGACGGTGACCTGCCCGGCCCCGGTCGCCGAGCTGCTCCAGGCCGTACGCGACTTCCCGCTGCCCGCCCTGCCCAAGGACACGCCCGAGGACGAGTGGCTGCTGCCCGGCGGCCCCGAGGGCGCGGGCGAACCCGGCGCCGTACGCCGCGGTGTCGGCTACGCGCTCGGCATGGTGCACATGCTCGGCTCCGAGGGTGCCGACGAGGTTTCGACGGCCACCGTGAAGGTCCACGACGGCGTCGCCACCGTGCTCTGCGCGGCGGTGGAGACCGGCCAGGGCTTCACCACACTGGCCCGGCAGATCGTCCAGGAGACGCTCGGCATCGACGAGGTCCACGTGGCTCCCGTCGACACCGACCAGCCCCCGGCGGGCCCGAGCTGCCGCGGCCGGCACACCTGGGTGTCCGGCGGAGCGGTCGAGCGCGCCGCCAAGATGGTCCGTACACAGCTCCTCCAGCCGCTGGCCCACAAGTTCGGCATGTCCACCGAGCTGCTCCAGATCACCGACGGCAAGATCACGTCGTACGACGGAGTGCTGTCGACCACGGTCACCGAGGCGATGGACGGCAAGGAACTGTGGGCGACCGCGCAGTGCCGCCCGCATCCGACCGAACCGCTGGACGAGGCCGGCCAGGGCGACGCCTTCGTGGGCCTCGCCTTCTGCGCCATCCGCGCGGTGGTGGACGTCGACATCGAGCTGGGCTCGGTACGGGTCGTGGAGCTCGCGCTCGCCCAGGACGTCGGGCGGATCCTCAACCCGGCGCAGCTGACGGCCCGCATCGAGGCGGGCGTCACCCAGGGCGTCGGCGCCGCGCTGACCGAGAACCTCCGTACGGCCCGCGGCCTGGTCCGGCACCCCGACCTCACGGGCTACGCCCTCCCGACGGCCCTGGACGCGCCCGACATCCGCATCGTCAAGCTCGTCGAGGAACGCGACGTCGTCGCCCCCTTCGGCGCCAAGGCGGCCAGCGCGGTGCCGGTCGTGACGTCGCCGGCGGCCATCGCGTCCGCCGTGCGGGCGGCCACCGGCCGACCGGTCAACCGTCTGCCGATCCGCCCGCAGGCGGCGGTGGTGACGGCGTCGTGACCGCGCGGGAGCCGGCGGCCGGCGAAGCCGTGCCGGGCCGTGGACTCCCGTCGAACGCCGACGCCCCCGCAGTGAGCGGCGGCGAGCCCGGACAGCCGCGCTACGAACCCGCGCCCGGCGTCGGGAAGCTGCTGCTCTGGTTGCTGCTCTTCGTCCTGGCGGCCGTGGTGGTCGTCGTGGGCGGCGTCTACTTCGGCTGATCTCCGCCGGTCTCCTGCTTCGGCTGATCTCCGCCGGTCTCCGGCCCACCCTGTTCCGTGGGAAGCCTGTTCCCGCGTGTTTCTGGCGTTGTCAGTGGGGCGGCGTATGGTTCTGGCTCAATGGGGAACTGCCGTGGGACGACCGGCCGTTCATCCGTGGGGGAAGCACAATGCGTTCACATGCGCGGGGGAGCCATGAGTACGACTGACACCGATGTCGGCGGCGCGATCACGCTGGCCGACGACGAGCTGGATCCGTTCATCACGCACGCGGGCACGCGGGACCGCCTCACCGGCCCCGGACTGCCCGGCGACGGCACGCTCCTCGGGTTCGGCGCGCTGCGGGAGCACGGCCTGCGCACCGTCGCCGACCTGGCGGGCGGTGCCGACAAGCTCGCCGAGGAGCTGCGCGACCGGCTCGTCATCGGGGCGCTGCGCAGCCTGGACCGGGACCTGGAGTCGATCGTGCTGGACGGGACGACGGGCGAGGTCTCCTCGACGCACGTCCTGCGGAACCCGGCCCACCTGGACCTCTCACCCCTGGCGCCCTCCCTGGAGGCCCTGCTGCGCTTCGCGGCGGCCACCGAGGAACTGACCCTGTCCCGGGGCGGGCCGGGCCCGTTCGGCCCGAAGGCGGTCGCGGAGGTGTCGGACCGGCTGAGCGCCGTCTTCGAGGACGGTGTGGGCGGGCACGTACCGCCGTACTGGCGGATGGCGGCCCTGATCCGCCCGCTCGCCCGGATCGCCGGACCCGGTGAAGGACTCGTCCTCGGCCTGCCCAAGCGGCTGCTGGACGAGGAGTTCGGCGCGGGCGAGATCATGCGCTTCGAGGACGTCGACTTCCCGCCCGCGCTGACGCACGAACCGACCCGCCGCTTCCTGCGGGAGACCGGCCTGCCCGAGGACGGCTTCCTCTTCCAGCTGGACACGGAGGTGCCGCTGCCGGCCCTCACCGAGTACTACGCGGACGAGCGCCCCGACGAGTTCTCCGCGGGCCTGCTCCCGGCCGCCGCCGACCGCCTGATCCGCCTCGGCTACCTCCTGGAGGACACCAGCCTGGTCGTGGACGGCGTCACGGGCGCGGTGCTGGCCTGGAGCGAGCCGGACCTCACCCTGCGCCCGCTCAACGCGGACATCTCCACGCTCGCGTTCACCCTCTGGCTCCTCCACCGTGAGAAGTCGGTGGACGCGGCCCACGGTCTCAGCGGCTCCTACGAACAGCTCGCCGCCACTCTGACCGAGACCCTCGCCGCCGTCGACCCCGCCGCCTGCGACCCGACCCCGTCCCTCCCGGGCGACGACGGCCGACGCCACTGGCCCGAGATATTCGAAAACCGGGCGGGCGGCACCCTGTACGCCTAGCAGCACCGGCCCCGCTCCGGCGGGCGCGAACCCGGGCAGGGCGCACCCCGCTCGGGCGGCAGCTGCCGCCCGAGGAGACGGACGTCCAAGGGGCGGCACCTTCGCACCAGTTGTGAGCGGAATTATTGATTCTTTGCCGTTTTGCCGAGGAAATAGTTGACCGTGATCCGGTAATTGCTCCAGGTGCTTTCCCGTCTTGCTTGGGTGACAATCGGTATGGACGTACGGCTTCTCTGCTGTGAAATGAGGGAATGCAGTGGACCTCTACACTGACTTGACCGACGCGCAGAAGAAAGCGCTCAAGGAGAACGCGGACGACCTGGAAAATCTGCAACCTCAGCTAGATGAGGTACACGAAAAGGTGCTGTCTCGCCTGGAGAGAGCAGGGCTAGGGAATGGAATGGACATACTGAACTGCCTGGCCTGTATTGCGTGCGAGGGATGGACCCGTGGCAGTAACGGTAGGTGCGGCAGTTGCTCCCATGGCTGGTTCTCTCACAACGTGAAATAGCAGTCCCTGCGGCGACGCCAGGGGAAATGGTGCGTCCCGGCTTCTCCAAGGAGGCGCTGGCGTGCGCTCCGGCCGTCGCGCCGCGAGCCGGTGATCAGCCTTCGGTGGCACGCGCTCAAGGTCCACTGGCACAGGGCAATCGGTTCTGGCCGTCACCCGTCTATTGCCCAGTGTGTCAAGAAGAATTGGCTGGCATCTGTGTACCGGTGATCCTGGGTGGTACCGCCTGTGGCCAGCGTGACCGCACACCCGTCACGGCGCTCACGTAACTGGGACTGCACAGGACACGCTTCAAGCCCTGGCGCGCCCGTATAGGGCGGCGTCAACTGAGACGGAAACTAAGACGGGCGAACAGAAATGGAGGCACCCCCTCGGGGTGCCTCCATTCCATTTTGCCTGTTCAGGCACTGGAGGCCGTGGCGGGAATTGAACCCGCGTAACTCGCTTTGCAGGCGAGTCCCTGAACCACTCGGGCACACGGCCGTTCTCAGGTGCGGCACGGCTCACTCGTTCCGAACCTGATGGCTCGACCGTAGGGGGGTTCGGGGGCGGGCTCAAGGGTTCCGGCGCCGCCGCAACGCGACTGCCACATGCCGTTCATGAACCGCGGTGCGGCCGGGTCGGAGCGGGGAGGGCCGGGGCGCCGGGGGAGTGGTCGTACGACCAAAGGACCGGTTGATCACCGTCTTCGGACAGGAGTCAGTGCGGGCTGCGCACCTTACGCTGGCGGCCATGACAGCAGTGGAAGCGCGCGACGTCGCGACAGCCTTGTCCGAGCGGGCGGGCGGGGTGCTGAGCCGGCCGTACCGGGCGCTCAGCATCGGCATCGTGTCCGTGGTGCTGGTGATCGCGTTCGAGGCGACCGCCGTGGGGACCGCGATGCCCGTCGCCGCGCGGGAGCTCGACGGGGTCGCCCTGTACGCGTTCGCGTTCTCCGGGTATTTCACGACGAGCCTGTTCGGGATGGTCCTCGCCGGGCAGTGGTCCGACCGCGACGGGCCGCTGGCCTCGCTGGCCTCGGGCATCGGCGCGTTCGCGGCGGGGCTGCTGCTGTCCGGGACGGCCGGCGGCATGTGGGTGTTCATCCTCGGGCGGGCCGTCCAGGGACTCGGCGGCGGGCTCGTCATCGTCGCGTTGTACGTCGTCGTCGGGCGGGCCTACCCGGAGCGGCTGAGGCCCGCGATCATGGCCGCGTTCGCGGCGGCCTGGGTCGTGCCGTCCGTGGTCGGACCGCTCGCGGCGGGCGCGATCACCGAGCACCTCGGCTGGCGCTGGGTGTTCATCGGGATTCCGGCGCTGGTCGGCGTTCCGCTCGCGCTCGCGCTGCCCCAGATACGGCGGCGGGCCTCGGGACCCGCGGGGGCGGGCGACCGCGCGCCGCTGGACCGGCGGCGCATCCGGCTGGCGTTCGGGATCGCGCTGGGCGCGGGGCTGCTCCAGTACGCCGCCCAGGATCTGCGCCCGCTCTCCCTCGTACCCGCCGCGGCCGGTGCCGCGCTGCTCGTCCCGGCCGTGCGCGGACTGCTGCCGCACGGCACATGGCGCGCGGCGCGTGGGCTGCCGTCCGTGGTGCTGCTGCGCGGGGTCTCCGCGGGCGCCTTCATCTCCGCCGAGTCCTTCGTGCCGCTGATGCTCGTCACCCAGCGGGGGCTGTCGCCGACGCTCGCCGGACTCTCCCTCGCGGCCGGCGGCGGCACCTGGGCGCTGGGCTCCTGGGTGCAGGCGCGGCCGCGTGTGGAGCCGTACCGGGACCGTCTGATGTTCGTCGGCATGCTGCTGGTCGCGGCGGCCGTCGCGACCGCGCCGAGCGTGCTGATCCCCGCCGTGCCGGTGTGGACCGTCGCCGTCGCCTGGGCGTTCGGCTGCTTCGGGATGGGCCTGGTGATCGCCTCGACCAGCGTGCTGCTGCTCCATCTCTCGGCCCCCGAGGAGGCCGGCAGCAACTCGGCCGCCCTACAGATCTCCGACGCCCTGTCGAACGTGCTGCTGCTCGCCGTGGGCGGAGCCGCTTTCGCGGCCCTGGGCGGCGGCGCGGTGGCCCACGCGACCACCGACGCGGGCTCCGGCGCCCACAGCTCCCACCCGGCCGCCTTCGCCGCGGTGTTCCTGCCGATGGCCGCGGTGGCGCTGGTGGGGGCGTGGGTGACGACACGGTTGCGGGAGCGGTAGGACGTATGACTTCGACCCCCGGGTCCTGGGCCCTGCCGAGCCGGTGTGCGGGCATCGGACGCGGATCGCCGTGCGCCGCTCGGGCGGATCGCCGTGCGCCGCTCGGGCGGATCGCCGTGCGCTGCTCGGGCTGATCGCCTCGCGTCCGGGGGTGCCGTACGAGGCGATGTGACCTCAATCCCATCCGCCGGTGACCCGGCCTCGTCCGCACCTCGGGACGAGCCGGGCGCCGGTAGGGTGGCCCGGTTGTCATACGTAGCCGAGCCGCCCACCCGTCACCGCTGACGCGTCGCGCGTGGACCCGGACGCTCCCATTCGACACCCAGACCGGAGACCGTGACTACCACCGCCGCCAGCGCCTCCTCGCACTCGCATCACCTCTCGCCCGCCTTCCCCGGCCGCGCCCCCTGGGGCACCGCCAACAAGCTGCGTGCCTGGCAGCAGGGGGCGATGGAGAGGTACATCCAGGAGCAGCCGCGCGACTTCCTGGCCGTCGCCACCCCCGGCGCCGGCAAGACGACGTTCGCGCTGACACTCGCGTCCTGGCTGCTGCACCACCACGTCGTGCAGCAGGTGACCGTGGTCGCGCCGACCGAGCACCTGAAGAAGCAGTGGGCCGAGGCGGCCGCGCGGATAGGGATCAAGCTCGATCCCGAGTACAGCGCCGGGCCGCTCAGCAAGGAGTACCACGGCGTCGCCGTGACGTACGCCGGTGTCGGTGTGCGGCCGATGCTGCACCGCAACCGCTCCGAGCAGCGCAAGACCCTCGTCATCCTCGACGAGATCCACCACGCCGGTGACAGCAAGTCCTGGGGCGAGGCCTGCCTGGAGGCGTTCGAGCCCGCCACCCGCCGGCTTGCGCTCACCGGTACGCCGTTCCGCTCCGACACCAACCCCATCCCCTTCGTCACGTACGAGGAGGGGAGGGACGGCATCCGGCGGTCCTCCGCCGACTACACGTACGGCTACGGGTCCGCCCTCGGCGACGGCGTCGTGCGGCCCGTCATCTTCCTCTCCTACAGCGGCAACATGCGCTGGCGCACCAAGGCGGGCGACGAGATCGCCGCCCGGCTCGGCGAGCCGATGACCAAGGACGCCATCAGCCAGGCCTGGCGCACCGCGCTCGACCCGCGCGGCGAGTGGATGCCGAGCGTGCTGCGCGCCGCCGACCAGCGGCTCACCGAGGTGCGCAAGGGCATCCCGGACGCCGGGGCCCTCGTCATCGCCTCCGACCAGGACTCGGCCCGCGCCTACGCCAAGCTGATCCGCGAGATCACCGGCACCAAGGCGACCGTCGTGCTGTCCGACGACTCCGGAGCCTCGAACCGCATCGACGAGTTCAGCCACGGTGACGCCCGGTGGATGGTCGCCGTGCGCATGGTGTCCGAGGGCGTCGACGTGCCGCGCCTGGCCGTCGGCGTGTACGCCACCACCATCTCGACACCCCTCTTCTTCGCACAGGCCGTCGGCCGTTTCGTGCGGTCCCGCAGGCGCGGCGAGACCGCGTCCGTGTTCCTGCCGACCGTCCCCGACCTCCTCACCTTCGCCAACGAGATGGAGGTCGAGCGCGACCACGCCCTCGACAAGCCCAAGAAGGAGGGCGAGGAGGACCCGTACGCCGAGTCCGAGCAGGAGATGGAGGAGGCGAACAAGGAGCAGGACGAGGACACCGGCGAGCAGGAGCAGTTCTCCTTCGAGGCGCTGGAGTCCGAGGCCGTCTTCGACCGGGTCCTCTACGACGGCGCCGAGTTCGGCATGCAGGCCCACCCCGGGAGCGCGGAGGAGCAGGACTACCTCGGTATCCCCGGGCTTCTCGAACCCGACCAGGTGCAGCTGCTGCTCCAGAAGCGGCAGGCCCGGCAGATCGCGCACAGCCGCAAGAAGCCGGACGAGGAGGCGGACCTCCTCGAGCTCCCGGCCGAGCGCCGACCCGTCGTCTCCCACAAGGAGATGCTGGAACTGCGCAAGCAGCTCAACACCATGGTCGGCGCGTACGTCCACCAGAGCGGCAAGCCGCACGGCGTGATCCACACCGAGCTGCGACGCGTCTGCGGCGGCCCGCCGAGCGCGGAGGCCACGGCGGGACAGCTCCGTCAGCGGATCGCCAAGGTCCAGGAGTGGGCCACCCGGATGCGGTGATGTCCGGGCGGAGCTTCTGCCGGATGCGTGCGGTCCGTACGGAGTGAGTTTCGGATCTGTGCGGTCCGGTCGTGGTGCCGTCCGGGTGTGGTGCCGTCCGGTCGTGGTGCCGTCCGGGTGTGGTGCCGTCCGGTCGTCCCATCGTGATGTCGTCCCGTCGTGTTGCCGTCCTGTCGTGATGTCGTCCGGTCGCGCATGACATCAGGGCGTTGTGACGTCCGGAAGTGGTGACGTCCGGACTTGGTGACATCAGGCTTGGTGCGTCCGGTGCGGTGATGTCCGAACGTCGTGACATCCGGATGCGGTGGTTCCGGGGGAGGTGGCCGTTTCCGGGACCGGGCCATGGGCGGGGAGTCCGCCGGGCGGGGTGACATGGCGAACCGGTTACCTCCGGAGCCGCTGGTATCCGGAACTCGTGACACGGGGTGCGAGCCCCGTACCGAGGGGGCGCGCTCCCTCCGGGGAGGCGTGCACCGCGGCCTGTGCGCTGCGTGCATGGGCGGTGTACGCCGCGTGGCGCGCGCCCCGCGTTCTGGGACAAACGGAATCACTCCGTACCAGCTCGTGCCCGGATTCTGGACGGAGGCTTCCGCTGAGCGGGACCGGCTCGCTACTGTCCCGCTACGCACACGCCCCGTGGCAGCGCCGCCGCGGAGCGCAGCCGTGAAGCGACTGCACCCGGGAAGAGCCCGGGTTGCCGGCCGACCGGCGGCCTCTGAAGCGCGTCGCCGACGGGACTCGGTGACGCATCCGCCGAGAGAGGGCCGTCGACCTCACCACTAAGGAGTGGGCGTCGTGACCGCGGAGACCTCTCAGACGCTCGACCGGGGACTGCGCGTCCTCAAGCTGCTCGCCGACACGGATCACGGGCTGACCGTCACCGAGCTTTCGAACAAACTGGGCGTCAACCGGACCGTGGTGTACCGGTTGCTCGCCACGCTGGAGCAGCACGCCCTCGTACGCCGTGATCTGGGCGGCCGTGCCCGGGTCGGGCTCGGTGTGCTGCGCCTGGGCAGCCAAGTGCATCCGCTGGTACGGGAGGCCGCGCTGCCCGCGCTGCGAGCGCTGGCCGAGGACATAGGGGCGACGGCTCATCTGACGCTGGTCGACGGGACGGAGGCGCTCGCCGTCGCCGTCGTCGAGCCGACGTGGACGGACTATCACGTGGCCTACCGCGCCGGTTTCCGGCACCCCCTGGACCGGGGGGCCGCGGGCCGCGCGATCCTCGCCGCCCGGCAGGCGCCGGCGGGGGAGCCCGGGTACACGCTCACCCACGGGGAACTGGAGGCGGGCGCGAGCGGGGCGGCGGCGCCGCTGATCGGGGTGACGGGGGTCGAGGGCAGCGTGGGCGTGGTCATGCTGGCGGACGCCGTGCCCGAGCGGGTCGGACCGCGCGTGGTCGACGCGGCCCGGGAGGTCGCGGACGCCCTGCGCTGACCGCGGCAGCCGGCCGTCGGCACTCCGGCCCACGTGACCCAGCGCCCGTGTTCCACCCCGTGACCGTGCCTCGTGACGCCGACCCGTTGGCTCCGACCCGCGTGAGGTCGGCCCATGTGCCGCCGGCCCACGTGGCATCGGCCTACGTGGCATCGGCCCATGTGCCACCGGCCCACATGGCACCGGCCCATGTGCCACCGGCCCACGTGCCACCGACCCACGTGACGCCGCGGCTCATGACAGGGGCCCACGTGACGTCGCCCACGTGACGCCAAGCCCCACACCGCCGACCCTCAGGACGCCGACCCTCCTGCCGCCGGGCTCATGGGCCGCCCGGTGGGACCTGTACGGAGGGCTCGACCGGCGGTGACGTTAGATTGAACCCGTGCTCTCTCGCCTCACGCGCCCCAAGGCCGTCGCTGTCTGCGCCCTCCCCGTCGTGGCTCTGCTCGCCACGGCGGCGTTCGCGCCGCTGCCGTTCTCCCTGGCGCAGCCCGGCCTGACGGCGAACGTCCTCGGCGAGAACAAGGGCGACCCGGTGATCACGATCACTGGCGCGCCCACCCGGGACACCAGCGGTCAGCTGCGGATGACGACGATCGAGGCCACCGGCCCGGACGCGGACGTCTCCCTCGGTGACGTGCTCAAGGGCTGGTTCGCCACCGACAAGGCCGTGATGCCCCGTGACTCGGTCTACCCGAGCGGCGGCAGCGTCAAGGAGATCGAGCAGCACAACGCGAACGAGATGAAGAAGTCCCAGGACACCGCCACCGAGGCGGCGCTCGGCTATCTGCACGAGAAGGGCGACGTCAAGGTCACGCTCAAGCTCGCCGACGTCGGCGGACCGAGCGCGGGACTGCTCTTCTCGCTCGGCATCGTCGACAAACTGGACGGCGACGGCAGCGGCGGCGACCTCACCGGCGGCCGCGTTGTCGCGGGGACGGGGACGATCGACGCCGACGGCAAGGTCGGTGCGGTCGGTGGCGTGGCCCTCAAGACCCAGGCGGCCCGCCGCGACGGCGCCACCGTGTTCCTGGTTCCGAAGGCGGAGTGCTCGGACGCGAAGTCGGAGCTGCCGAAGGGGCTCCGGCTGATCCCGGTCACCACTCTTCAGGGCGCGGTGAACGCGCTGGTGGCCCTGGAGAAGGGTAAGGGCTCGGTCCCGAGCTGCTAGGGCGAGTCCGCGGACACTAGAACGCGGCCGCCGCCTTCGGCGCGGAGGCCAGCCGGAGGCCGACCTCCACGAGGGTCCAGCCGACGCGGGCGCGCAGCCGGCGGGGGTTCCTGGTCTCGGCCGTGAGCCGGTACGCGTCCGCCTCGGCGCGCAGGTCGGCCGCACGCAGGTGGTGCAGCTGGAGATGGGTGTCCGGGTGCATCAGGGTGACCTCTCTTCGATGTGATCGTGCGAGCTGAGCGGTCGTGCGGGCCGAGCGGTCGTGCGGGCGGAGCGGTTGTGCGGGCCGAGCGGTCGTGCGAGTCGTGTCACGTGAGCGGGCCGGCTGTGAACCGGCCCGGTCAGTCGGAGGCCTGCGGGAACACGTGCGTGTGGAAGCGCACCTGCGCCGCCTCGGGGTCGTCCTCGGGGCGTTCGACGGCGCAGTAGCTGTCGAGCAGGTCGTGCATCTTCTGGATGAGTTCCCGGGACTGCGCCGGCGTCAGACGCATCGTGAAGTCGCTCATGTCGGTGGCGCGGGTCCAGCTCTCGGACCAGTCGTCGCGGGTGCCGAGCCAGGTCGACAGTTCACGGGCGTGGCTGGTGGCGACCTCGTGCAGGAACATGTCGGCCGCCCCGCGCACCGCCGGGTCCGGGTCCTTGAGCAGCTCCTCGTCGAAGCCCAGACCCTGGTCGGCGGCCTGCCACCAGCGCTCCCGCCCCTTGCCCCGCTCCGGCGCGTCCTCGACGAAGCCGTGCGCGGCGAGCTGCCGCAGGTGGTAGCTGGTGGCTCCGCTGGACTCGCCCAGCCGCTCGGCGAGCATCGACGCGGTGGCCGGTCCCTTCCGGCGCAGGGTGCTCAGCAGCTCCATGCGCAGGGGATGGGCGAGGCCGCGCAGTGAGCGGGCGTCGAGGCGGCGGTGCCGTGGGGGCTCGGGTGGCAGGGGTGGCTGCGGGGGTTCCGGGGGAAGCGGGGGCTGCTCCGTCATGCGTACAAAGATAGCGTTGCAAAGAACCCCTTGCAACGGTTTCTTTGCAACTACTTCTTTGGATCAGGGCCAGGCTCACCGGACACTCGCCGGACCACTCACCGGACCGGCGGCACCCGCACCCACCGGACCGATCCGATAGCCCTCGGCGGACCGACCGGCCGTCCTCCATGGACCGACCGGCAACCCTCCATGGACCGACCGGCCACCTTCCAGGGACCGGCCGCCCTCCAGGACTGATCGCCCTCCAGGGACTGGTCGCTCTCCACGGGCCGCGCTCGCCGCCGGATCAGTCCTGTGTCACGAAGCCCTCCGACGTCATCCAGTCCAGTGCCACCTCGTGCGGGTCCTGGCCCTGAACGTCCACCTTGGCGTTCAGCTCCTGCGCCACCGTGTTGTTCAGCCTCTTCGTCACCGGCTCGATGACCTCGGCGATCTGCGGATACTTCTTCAGGGCCTTGGAGTTGATCACGGGCGCCGCGTTGTAGTTGGGGAAGAACTTCTTGTCGTCCTGCATCACCTCCAGGTTCATCGACTTGATGCGCCCGTCGGTGGTGAACACCTCCCCGTACGTACAACTCCCCTTCGCCACCTGGGTGTAGATGATCCCGGTGTCCATCTGCGTGATGTTCTTCGCGGGGATGTCCATCCCGTACGCCTTCTCCATGCCCGGCAGTCCGTCGGCCCGGTTGGCGAACTCGCTCTCCACGCACAGGGTGACCGCGCTCGGGTCCGACTTCGACAGCGCGGCCACGTCGGACAGCGTCTTCGTGCCGTACTTCTTGAAGTTGGCCTGGTTCATGGCGAGCGCGTAGGTGTTGTTCAGGGTGGACGGCGGCAGCCAGGTGACCCCGTTCTTCGGGTCGGCGTCGTGCACGGCCTGCCACTGCTTCATCGGATCCGGGATCGGCTCGCTGTTGCCGAGGTAGGTGATCCACGCGGTGCCCGTGTACTCGTACATGGCGTCCGCGTCACCGTTCTTGACCGCCTCGCGGGCGCCGATCGACCCCTGGATGCCGGTGCGGTCGAGCACCTGGGCGCCGGCCGCCTGGAAGGCGACGCCCATGATCGCGCCGAGGATCAGCTGCTCGGTGAACTCCTTCGACGCCACCGTGAGGCTGGCCCCCTTGAGCGGCTCGCCCCGCCCGATCGTGCCGGGCTTGACGTCGTCGGTCATCGGGGAGCCGCTCGTCAGCCCGCACGCGGACGCCAGGACGAGGACGCCGGCCAGCGCCGCGTGGGCGCGGGTCCTCCTCATGTCCCCACCTCCAGCCCGCGCGGCCTCAACACCAGTTCCGCCAGCGACGCCAGCCAGTCGACAAGGAGCGCGAGCGCCACAGTGAGAATGGCGCCGAGGACCAGGACCGGCATGCGCTGGGTGGTGATGCCGGTGGTGATGAGGACGCCGAGGCCGCCGCCTCCGCCGAAGGTGGCGAGGGTCGCGGTGCCCACGTTCAGGACCAGCGCCGTACGGACGCCCGCGAGGATCAGCGGTACGGCCAGCGGCAGTTCGACACGGGTGAGCACGCCCAGCGGTGACATGCCGATGCCGCGCGCCGCCTCCAGCAGGGTCGGGTCGTTCGCCTTCAGACCGGCGATCGTGTTCGAGAGGACCGGCAGGATCGCGTAGATCGTGATGCCGATCAGGGCCGACTTCTCGCCGGTGCCCAGCCAGATCACGAGGAGGGCCAGCAGACCGATCGCCGGGGTCGCCTGCCCCATGTTGGCGATCGTCATCGCGATCGGGGTCAACTTCCGGAACGCCTTGCGGGTCAGCAGGATGCCCAGCGGGATCGCGATGATCAGCACGAAGAACGTGGAGATCAGCGTCAGCTGGATGTGCTGCCACAGGGCCTTGGACACCTGGCCGTTCGACAGGGCGTTCTTGGAGATCGCGTCGAGGTCCGCCTGCTGGAACCAGATCCAGGTGGCCAGCAGCAGAGCGATCAGCACGGCGGGCAGAAAGGTCAGCTTCTGCCAGCTGATCCGGCGCCTCGGGGGCGCGTGCGGCGGCGGAGCCTCCCGCTCGCCCTCGCCGTCACCGTCGCTGTCGTCGCGGAAGGGGACGCCCTTGACCTCATGCTCGCCCTCGGGGCGCCGGTCCGTCGGCGGCGTGCTCACGCCTTCGCCTCCCCGCCGTCGACACCCTCCTGCTCGAACTGGGTCTGGTGGGCGCGCGCCTCCTCCAGCTCGTGCTGGTGCTCCATGGCCTCCAGCCGGTCGGCCTCCAGGAGTTCGTGCACGGAGTTCATCAGGGTCTCCATGTCCACCACCCCGGTGTACTCGCCGCGCCGCCCGGTGACCGGGACCCGGCCCGAGTTGTCCGTGAGCACCGCCTCCAGGGCGTCCCGCAGGGTGGCGTCCCGCGTCACCGTGTCGTGCACCAGCGTGCCCGCCCGCGCCAGCGAGCCCTTGGCCCGCATCAGATCGCCGCGCCGCAGCCACTTGTAGGGGCGGCCCCGCTTGTCGAGGAGCAGGATCTCGTTCGTACCGCTGGAACGGAGCTTGCCGAAGATCTCCTGGAGCGGGTCGTCGACGGTGACCGTCGGACAGCCGGTGATCTCCACATCCCGTACGCGGCTGAGGTTGAGCCGCTTCAGTGCGGCGCCCGCGCCCACGAACCCCGACACGAAGTCGTCGGCCGGGTTGGTGAGGATCGCCTCCGGGGTGTCGAACTGCGCGATGTGCGAGTGCTCGCGCAGCACCGCGATCCGGTCGCCGAGCTTGATGGCCTCGTCGAAGTCGTGGGTGACGAAGACGATCGTCTTGTGCAGCTCGTGCTGGAGCCGGATCAGCTCGTCCTGGAGGTGGTCGCGGGTGATCGGGTCCACCGCTCCGAACGGCTCGTCCATGAGCAGGACGGGCGGGTCCGCGGCCAGCGCCCGCGCCACGCCCACGCGCTGCTGCTGACCACCGGAGAGCTGGCGCGGATAGCGGCCCTGGAACTCGCCGGGGTCCAGCCCGACCAGGTCCAGCATCTCCTCGACCCGCGCCTTGACCCGAGCCTTCGGCCAGCCGGTCATCTTCGGCACGAGCGCGATGTTCTGGGCGACCGTCATGTGCGGGAAGAGCCCGGACGACTGGATCGCGTACCCGACCTTGCGGCGCAGTTTCACCGGGTCCATGTCGGTGACGTCCTCGCCGCCGATGCGGATGCGGCCGCCGCTCGGCTCGATCAGGCGATTGATCATCTTCAGGGTGGTCGACTTGCCGCAGCCGGACGGGCCGACGAAGACGACCAGCTCGCCCGCCTTGATCTCCATGTTGACGCTGTCCACGGCGGCGTCGCGGCTGCCGGGGTAGCGCTTGGTGAGGTTCTCCAGCTCGATCGTGGCGCCCGTGGTGGACGACGCGCTCCCGGCCGCGGAGTCCTCGGGGCGCTCGGTGGTGTCGGCGGTCTCAGGCACGGATCCCCCTCGGAATGGTCAGCCGGCCGAGCAGGACGTACGCGGCGTCGAAGAGCAGCGCGAGGATGATGATCCCGACCGTGCCCGCGAGCACCTGGTTGAGCGCGTTCTTGCTGCCCAGCGAGCTGATGCCGCGGAAGATCTCGTTGCCGAGGCCGGGCCCGGAGGCGTAGGCCGCGATCGCCGCGATGCCCATCAGCATCTGGGTGGAGATCCGGATGCCGGTCAGGATCGGCGGCCAGGCCAGCGGCAGTTCGACGCGCACCAGCCGGGCCGTCCGCGACATACCGATCCCGGTGGCCGCGTCGACCAGCGAGGGATCGACGCCGCGCAGGCCGACGATCGAGTTGCGCACGATCGGCAGCAGCCCGTACAGCGTCAGGGCGATCACCGTCGGTGGAACGCCCAGGCCCACGATCGGGATCAGCAGACCGATCATGGCGAGCGAGGGAATGGTCAGAATGGCCGAGGTCGTCGTGGTGGCGAGGTTGCCGGCCCAGTCGCTGCGGTAGGTGACGATGCCGATCAGCACGCCGATGAGGGTCGCCACGACCATGCACTGGAAGACCGCGCTGGCGTGTTGGTAGGCGTCCGTGAGCAGCTGCTCGTGGCGGCTGCTCAGGTACTCCCAGAAGTTCACGCCACGTCACCCCGCTCATCGGTTCAGTGCTCGGTCGCCGCCTGTTCCACGAGCGGGATGATCCGCAGCGGAACCGGGTTCTCCATGACGATCGCCGTGGAGGCCCGGACGATGCCATCAAAACCGACAACCCGGTCGATCACACGCTGGAGATCGGCGTTCGAGCGGGCCACCAGCCGGCAGAGCATGTCCCCGCTGCCGGTGGTCGTGTGCAGCTCAAGGACCTCGGGCACGGTCGCCAAGTGGGCCCGTACGTCGGCGCCTTGCCCCTGCCTGATCTGGAGCGTGGCGAACGCCGTGACCGGATACCCGAGCGCCGTCGGGTCGACCTGCGGACCGAAGCCCCGGATGACTCCGTTCGACTGAAGACGGTCCAGCCGGGCCTGCACCGTTCCCCGCGCGACCCCGAGCCGCCGCGACATCTCCAGCACCCCGATGCGCGGCTCCTTCGCCAGCAGCACCAGCAGCCGCCCGTCCAGATGATCGATCGCCATGCGGACCTCCGAGATGGTCATCATGTACAGAAAGCCTGTCGCTACGCACTTCTCACTGCACACATTGTTCAGTCGACAGGCGAACTATTGCGCACCTTGCGGAACGGAGGGAGCCTGCGGCCATGACGCAGACCACACACCACACTCCCGACACCGCCCGGCAGGCCGACCCCTTCCCGGTCAAGGGAATGGACGCGGTCGTCTTCGCCGTCGGCAACGCCAAGCAGGCCGCGCACTACTACTCCACGGCCTTCGGCATGCGGCTCGTCGCCTACTCCGGACCGGAGAACGGCACCCGCGAGACGGCGTCGTACGTCCTCGAGAACGGCTCGGCGCGCTTCGTCCTCACCTCCGTGATCAAGCCCGCCACCACCTGGGGCCACTTCCTGGCCGAGCACGTGGCGGAGCACGGCGACGGCGTCGTCGACCTCGCCATCGAGGTCCCGGACGCGCGCGCCGCCTACGCCTACGCCGTCGAGCACGGCGCCACCTCGATCGCCGAGCCGTACGAGCTCAAGGACGAGAACGGCACGGTCGTCCTCGCCGCGATCGCCACGTACGGCAAGACCCGCCACACGCTCGTCGAGCGGACCGGCTACGACGGCCCCTACCTGCCCGGGTACGTGGCCGCCGTGCCGATCGTCGAGCCGCCCGCCCAGCGGACCTTCCAGGCCATCGACCACTGCGTCGGCAACGTCGAGCTCGGCCGGATGAACGAGTGGGTCGGCTTCTACAACAAGGTCATGGGCTTCACGAACATGAAGGAGTTCGTGGGCGACGACATCGCGACCGAGTACAGCGCGCTGATGTCGAAGGTCGTCGCGGACGGCACGCTCAAGGTCAAGTTCCCGATCAACGAGCCCGCCATCGCCAAGAAGAAGTCCCAGATCGACGAGTACCTGGAGTTCTACGGCGGCGCGGGTGTCCAGCACATCGCGCTGAACACGAACGACATCGTCCGGACCGTGCGGGCCATGCGCGCGGCCGGGGTCCAGTTCCTCGACACCCCCGACTCCTACTACGACACCCTCGGCGAGTGGGCCGGCGACACCCGCGTCCCCGTCGACACCCTGCGCGAGCTGAAGATCCTCGTCGACCGTGACGAGGACGGCTATCTGCTGCAGATCTTCACCAAGCCGGTCCAGGACCGTCCGACCGTCTTCTTCGAGATGATCGAGCGGCACGGCTCGATGGGCTTCGGCAAGGGCAACTTCAAGGCCCTGTTCGAGGCGATCGAGCGCGAGCAGGAGAAGCGCGGCAACCTGTGACCCCGTAGAACGGGCAAGTTCTGAGGGCCCGTTGGGCCTCATGTGTCCGGTGGACGCCCCGGTGGCGTCCCCCGGACACACCTGTTCCCGTGCCTACCGGCACACATGCCCGCGGGGGCGGCGGCACACGTGCCCCGGGGTCGGCGGCACGCACGCTCCCGGCTCGGTGATGCACGTGCCCCGGGGTCGGCGGCACGCACGCTCCCGGCTCGGTGATGCACGTGCTCCGGGGTCGGCGGCAAGCATGCTCCCGGCTCGGTGGCGCACGTGCCCCGGGGTCGGCGGCACGCGTGTCTCGGGGGCCGGCGGCACACGTGCTCCGGGGTCGGCGGCAAACGTGTCTCCAGGGCCGGAGACACGACGCTTGTGCCTACGTCCACCGCCCACGCGTGCTCCGGCGTTCACCGTGCCGCTGAGGGCCTCGAGGCGGGAGCCGACGGCCGCCCCGGCGCGGTCGACGGGGCCGCCGGGCCGGGAGAGCCGGACCCGGGCGACCCCGCCGTCCCGGGAGCCCCGGCCGCGCCCGTCGCCCCCGCCGATTCGTCGGACTCCCCGGACTCCCCGGACTCCCCGGACGGTCCGGACTCCTCGGACCCGTCCGACTCCTCCGACGGCTCCGGCAGGCCCGTGGCCGGTGGCTCGCCCAGGGCCGCCAGGGCCTCCCGGGCCGCGGGTGCCAGCAGCGGCGAGAAATGCGGATTGATCCGCAACGCCTCCGCGAGATGACGGCGGGCCGGCCCGGACCGCCTCAGATCCCGCTCGATCTGCCCCCGGTGATACGCGTACAGCGCGCTCCGCACCTCGCCCCCGTGTTCCTTGTCCATGGCCCGCTCGGCGAACTTCAGCGCCTCCGCGTCGTCCCCGGAGCGGTGCAGCGCCCAGCCCAGCGCGTCCGCCACCGCGATGCCGGGATGCCGCCGCCACTCCACGCGCAGCGTTCGCACCGCGGCCTGCGGATCGCCGTGGTCCGCCTCGAAGACCCCGAGGACCAGCTCGTCGTCCACACCCGCGCTGGCGTCACGCTGCACCAGCTCCCGCACCAGGTCGTACTGCTCGCGCGCGGCCCCGCCGAGCCCCACCTTCTCGTAGAGCTCGCCCAGCTCCAGCGCGTAACGCGGCGCGGGCCGCTTGGCGAGCGCCGCCCGGTACGCGCGCAGCGCCTCCGAGGTGCGCCCGAGCGCCGCCAGCGCGCGCCCCTGTCCGGCGAGCGCGCCGTGCTCGTCGGCGTCGGTGTTCACCGCGGCCCGGTAGTAGTCCAGCGACTCCTTCAGGTCGCCGCGTTCCCACGCGAGATCACCGGCCTGCTGGAGGAACACCGCCCGCTCGGAGGGGGTCGCCGCACCCGCCGCCGCGTCCGAGATCGCCGCCGCGGCGTCCTCACGCCGGCCGCGGTCCCGGAACACGCGCGACGCCACGGCCTGGGCCGCCGGTCCGGAACGCAGGCCGAGCAGCTTGTCGAGGGCCCTGCTCGTGGCCTTGTGGTCACCGAGCCCGGTGTACGCGTCGATGAGCGACGGATACGCCGTCCACCGCTTCGGCGCCAGCTTCACCGCCGCCTCGCCCCACTCCTTCGCGGCCCGGAAGTCACGCCGCGCGGCGGCCAGACCGGCGAGACCGTCCAGCGCCTCCGCGTTGGCCTTCGGCCGCACCCGCAGGGAGGTGCGCAGCGCCTTCTCGGCCCTCGGGTAGTACGCGGCCGCCGCCGTCCGCCGCGCCTGCTCCGTGTACGCGACGCCGAGCACCGCCCACGACCGGTCGTCGCGCGGATGGGCCCGCAGATGGCTCTCGTGGTCGTCGATGAGCGCCTCGAGATCGGGCAGCGCGGCCGGAACCCCGGAGCCCACCGCGGTCACCGCCCGGGCCACCGGACCCGGGGCGGGCCGCGCCGCCCCGTCCCGCCCCAGCGAGGGCAGCAGCACCAGCAGGCCGCCGAGCGCGGCGCAGCCGGCGACCGCGCCGATCAGCGCCCGCCGGGTGAGCGGGGAACGGCGCGGACCGGAGGGTTCCGGGGGCTGCGGGCCGACGGGCTCCGCGGGCCCGGACCCGGCGGGCACCGGCTGTCGCTGTTCGATCTCCATGCCGCTCACTGTGCGTCAATACGAAGACCGCACCCCGGCAGGCCAAGCCTCGCGCGGATGGGGTTCACACCGATGGCCCCGAGTGCGACGCTGTGATCATGAGCCGTATCGAAGCCCCGCGCGACGAAGCGACCGGCAACCTTCTCGACCGTCTGCGGAGCGGTCTGCCGGACGAGGCCGTCCTCACCGACCCGGACGTCACGGCCTCCTACGCCAACGACATGGCGAGTTTCTGCGAGGCGGGCACGCCCTCCGTGGTCGTCCTGCCGCGCACCGTCGAGCAGGTCCAGCACATCATGCGCGTCGCGACCGAACTGCGTGTCCCGGTCGTCCCGCAGGGCGCCCGCACCGGCCTGTCCGGAGCGGCCAACGCCTCCGACGGCTGCGTCGTGCTGTCCCTGGTGAAGATGGACCGCATCCTGGAGATCAATCCGGTCGACCGCATCGCCGTCGTCGAACCCGGCGTCATCAACGCCGCGCTCTCCCGCGCCGTGGGCGAACACGGCCTGTACTACCCGCCGGACCCCTCCAGCTGGGAGATGTGCACCATCGGCGGCAACATCGGCACGGCCTCCGGCGGCCTGTGCTGCGTGAAGTACGGGGTGACGGCCGAGTACGTCCTCGGCCTGGACGTCGTCCTCGCCGACGGGCGGCTGATGTCCACCGGGCGCCGCACCGCCAAGGGCGTCGCCGGATACGACCTCACCCGGCTCTTCGTGGGCTCCGAGGGCTCGCTCGGCATCGTCGTACGGGCGATCCTGGCGCTGCGGCCGCAGCCGCCCCAGCAGCTGGTCCTGGCAGCCGAGTTCGGGTCGGCGCGAGCCGCGTGCGACGCCGTCTGCCGGATCATGGAGGGCGGCCATGTACCGTCCCTCCTCGAGCTGATGGACCGTACGACCGTCAAGGCCGTCAACGACCTCGCGCACATGGGCCTCCCGGAGACCACCGAGGCGCTCCTGCTCGCCGCCTTCGACACCCACGACCCGGCAGCCGACCTCGCCGTGGTGGGCGCGCTCTGCGAGGCCGCGGGCGCGACACAGGTGGTCCCGGCCGAGGACGCGGCCGAGTCCGAACTCCTCCTCCAGGCACGCCGGTTGTCGCTCACCGCGCTCGAGGCGGTCAAGGGCACCACGATGATCGACGACGTGTGCGTGCCGCGCTCCCGGCTCGGCGACATGCTCGACGGCATCGAGCGCGTCGCCGAGAAGTACGCCCTGACCATCGGCGTCTGCGCGCACGCGGGCGACGGCAACACGCACCCCACCGTCTGCTTCGACGCGACCGACCCCGACGAGTCCCGCCGGGCCCGCGAGTCCTTCGACGAGATCATGGCCCTCGGCCTGGAACTCGGCGGCACGATCACCGGCGAGCACGGCGTGGGCGTGCTGAAGAAGGAATGGCTGGCCCGCGAGATCGGCCCGGTGGGCGTGGAGATGCAGCGGGCCATCAAGACGGCGTTCGACCCGCTGGGCATCCTGAACCCGGGCAAGCTGTTCTGAGACGCCAGGGCTACTCACCGTCCGCGGACTCGTCCGACGGCCACGGGTCGCGCAGCCACAGGTCGTCGGGCGACGGGGATCCCCCCTGATCGAGCGAGGGCGAGAGCTTCGGGGACGGCGCGAGCAGCTCGGCCAGGCCGGCGTCGATGCCGAGCCGATCGGCCTCGGAGCCCGGCGGGACCGCCCTGAGCGTGCGCTCCAGCCAGGCCGAGATCTGCGTGGCCGGCGCTTCGAGGAGCGCGTCGCCGTCCGGTGAGCTCAGCGCCATCAGGACGACGCCCCGCCCGGCGACCTTCGTCGGCCACACCCGCACATCGCCGTGGCCGCACGGCCGGAACACCCCCTCGACGAGCAGCTCACGGGCGAAGGTCCAGTTGACGGGATGGTCGGAGCCGATGTGGAAGGTGATGTGGACGGCGTACGGGTCCTCGGTGCGGTAGCTGAGGCGTGCCGCCACAGGGATGCTGCGCTCGGGCGACAGGACGAGCTTGAGCTCCAGCTCGCGTTCCACCACGGTGTGCATGTCGATGCGCTTCCTCTCGTCGTACGGGCTCCTGTGGGCGGGCCCGTACGAGTGGAGAGCGCCTCGCGGCGGAACCATTACGCGGGTTCGGAGAAATTTTTCGGACCCGTTCCGTCCCTCCTTCGGGCACACCGCGCACAGGCTCGGAAGCCCGCTCGCAAGAGGGGGCGGAAGCTTGCCCGAAAGGGGTGGGTACCGCGGGACCGGCCGTGACGCGTGCGCCGGTCTGATAGATGTGGACCCTCAATCAGACCCCCGAGCAGATACGGGACGACGGACATGAGCGCCCCAACCCCGGCCCCCGGTGACGACAAGCCCCGCGAAGGGTATTACCCGGACCCCTCCATTCCTGGATATGTCCGGTACTGGAACGGTGCCGCCTGGGTGCCGGGCACGAGCCGCCCGGCGCCCTCGGGCGGCGAGGCGCTCGCCCCGCCGGCCGGCGTGCGCTCCGCGCATGTGCCCGCTCCGGCGCCCTCCCCCGAGTTCTCGTCGGCGCTCGGACACGGAGGCACCCCCACGGCGGAGGAGACGGGCCCGCACTTCTTCGACGAGGACCCGCAGCCCCGCCGGGCCACCCCCGCCGAGGCGCAGCACGGCAGCCGGCCCGAGCCTGCCACCGCGTGGGGTGCCGACCGCTCCCAGCAGTCCGGCTTCGGCGGCGACCAGGACCGCCGGGTGTCCTGGGGCGCGCCGCAGGGATCCGACCCGCGCGTCGCGCGCGCGACGCAGCCCGCCGACGCGGTGAGCCGCCCCGACGGGGCGGCGGCGCGCACGGACGGTACGGCGACGATCCCGCCCGCCGACTCCGGCGGCCCCCGGCCCCCGGTGTCCGGAGGGCCCGTGGTCTTCCGCCGCCCCACGGGACCGGTGCCGCCCACGGGACCCGAGGGCGCGGCGGACGCGGGCGGTACGGAGGGTACGAGCGGTACGGGTGACGCGGGTTCAGGCGGAGCCGACGGTCTGAGCGGGGCCGGGACCGGGGTCGCCGCGGGCGCCGGGCAGCCCGGCGCCGGACACTCCACCGCCACGCCGGGCGCCCAGAACCCCGTCCCTTCCGGGGGCGCCCCCGATTTTGGTGCGCTCTCCCCGCGCACGGAGCAGCAGAGCGGGGCGCGCGGCGGGGGCACGGGTCCGGCGGCGGCTCCGCCGGGCGCACCCGCCCCGTCCGGTCCGTCGGCCGCGTCCGGTCCGTCCGTCGCGTCCGCCGCGTCGGCCGGAGGCGGCTTCGGAGCCGGGCAGGCGGCCCAGGCATCGGCAGCCCAGGCGCCGAGCGGCCCAGGCGCCGCAGCGGCCCAGGCGCCGGCGGCCCAGGCGGCCGCCGCGCAGGCCGCTCCCGCCCCCGCCGTCCCCCAGCAGTCCGGCGGTTCGACGCCCATGGCCTCCGGAGTCGGCGGCGGTCAGCCCTCCTGGGCGCAGCAGGTGCACCGGCTCGCGGGGGACCCGGCCGAGGAGGGGCAGCGGGTCACGCCGTGGAAGCCGCCCGTCGACGACGTGTTCCAGGCGGCCGCTCGCCGGCACTCGGCGGCCCGTCCGGCCGGCCTCGGCCGACGGCTGGCCGCCCGGCTGGTGGACACCGTCGTCCTCGCCGGTGTCACCGCGGTGGCCGCCGTGCCGCTGGGCACCAGGGCGGTCGACCATGTCAACGAGAAGATCGACGCGGCCGAACTGTCGGGCGAGAAGGTCACCGTCTGGCTGCTCGACGGAACGACCGCCACCTGCTTCGGCATCATCCTCGCCGTACTGCTCCTCTTCGGCGTCCTCTACGACGTCCTGCCCACCGCCAAGTGGGGCCGCACCCTGGGCAAGAAGCTGTGCGGCGTCGAGGTGCGCGACATAGAGGGTCACGAACCGCCGGCCTTCGGACGGGCCCTGGGCCGCTGGCTCGTCTACAGCGTCCCGGGTCTCCTGCTCGTCGGAGTCGTCGGTGTCCTGTGGTGCCTGTTCGACAGGCCCTGGCGTCAGTGCTGGCACGACAAGGCGGCCCACACCTTCGTGGCGGCCTCGGAACGGTGATCCCGTCCCCCGGACGGCCCTTCGCCGGATGCGGATCCGGAGGGTTCGCGGTCGACTCGGGCCATGAGCAGCGAACCGCCGCCCCCGGGCCCCGGCCAGCCACCGGACGACGACCCGTTCAAGAAGCAGCCCCCGCCCGCCGAGGGCGGGGGTTCCCCGTACGACCCGCCGCCTCCCGGCGGTCAGACCCCTCCCTACGGCAGTCAGCCGCCCCCGTTCGAGGGGCAGCCGCCCCCGTCCGGAGGCGGCGGCCCCTACGGAGGGGGCGGTGACCCCTACGGCGGTGGCGGCCCGTACGGCGGCGATCCGCTCGCCGGGATGCCGCCGCTCGCGGAGAGCGGGAAGCGGGTGCTGGCGAGGATCCTGGACATGATCCTGGTGCTCATCGTGGTGTGGCTGCTGTCCTGGGCGTTCGGGGTCACCGAGTACAACGTGGACTCGGACAAGATCGAGTACGGCAAGTCGTTCGGGCAGTCCCTGGTGGCCGCCGTCTGCTTCGTCGCCTACGACACCGTGATGATCAGCAAGTCGGGCCAGACCCTCGGCAAGAGGCTGTTCAACCACCGGGTCGCCAACCTCGACAACGGCTCGACCCCCTCCGTGCAGACCTCCCTGGTCCGGGCCCTGGTCCTGTGGATCCCGTTCGCGTTCTGCTGCGCCTGCATCTGGACGGCGATCGCGGGCGGCTGGAGCTTCTTCGACAAGCCCTACAAGCAGGGCCTGCACGACAAGGCGGCCAAGACGGTGGTGGTCGACTCCAGAGCATGACCGGCCGGGCGGCGACGGCGCACGGACGAACGGCGGGCCCGCGATGCGCGGGCCCGCCGTTCGTGCACGAGGTCGGAGCGTTGCGTGCGCCGGGGCCGCGGCGTCCTGGGTGCCGGGAGTCCACCGGTCCCGAAGGGCACCGCGGCCCGCAGGTCGCGTCGCGGCTTCAGGGACCCGCGGGTTCGCGTACCGGCTCGGGTGCGGAGGAGGCGGAGACGGACGCGGTCTCGAACTGCACCGGTACCCGCTCGCGGACGAGGGGAGCGGCGGCGGACGGTGCGGGCTTCGGCAGCGGGACCGTCATGGCCACGAGCAGTCCGAGCGCGAGCGCCGAGAGGGTGATCAGCACGATCCCCAGGCTCGAACTCGTCTGTGACAGCAGCAGCATGGCGAGGGTGGAGAAGATCACGGTGCAGGAACCGTAGGCGAGCTGTGCGGCGGTCGGACGAGGCATGGCAATCGTGTCCTCGGATGGGGGTTCTCCCCCCGGGGCCTCTCGCGATGGGGGAGGGTGCGGATAGAAATCGGGGGTGAGACAACGGTGTCGACTTGGCTTTTCGCCGACTTCCGACGCTTCGCCCAATCGACTCTATTCGCCTGCATGCCCGAGTGGAACGACCGGTAAGCGTGACCTTACCCACGGTGCCGGTGCACAGGGGGCGCACGGAGTCATCACGTCCACCAAGTGGACATTCGGGCGCGCCCGTTGAGGGGTTTCGGGGGCGTCCGGATAGCGAACGGAGGCTCCGCATAATGCACTTGCCAGGTTCAAGTCAAGATCTGTTTTTTCTTTGGTAACTCCGGTCAACTGTCGTCACTTGAATCGCGATAGCGCGCGCGGACCTCCATGACCCGGAACCCCCTCCGCGTGAACGCACGCGGGGGAGGACATCAAGTGACCAACAGACCATGGACGTTCAGAGCAGCCGCAGTGGGCGTAGCCCTCGCGGCGGCCACCGCCACGTTCTCGACGTACGCCGTGGCGCAGGCCGACTCGGCCGCCGCTTCACCGGTCGTGGACCGCCACGACCCGCAGCCGGTCAAGAACACGGTCGACCACGACCTCGACGGCCCGCTGAGCAAGACCCAGAACGCCCAGCGCCAGGAGGCGCTGAACCAGGTCATATCCGGCGACGCCAAGGTGCAGAACCGCAACGGCTCGCAGGTCGTCCAGCTGAAGAGCAAGAAGGGCGACAGCAAGTACGTCGAGCTGGGCCGCGAGAAGACCGACAAGATCTTCACGATCCTGGTCGAGTTCGGCGACAAGACGGACCCGAAGTACGGCGGCACCGCCGGCCCGAAGCACAACACGATCGCCAAGCCGGACCGCAAGAAGGACAACAGCACGGCCTGGCAGGCGGATTACAACCAGAAGCACTTCCAGGACCTCTACTTCGGCACCGGCAAGAACGTCGAGTCGATGAAGAAGTTCTACGAGACGCAGTCCTCGGGCCGCTACTCGGTGGACGGCGAGGTCGCCGACTGGGTCAAGGTGCCCTTCAACGAGGCCCGTTACGGCAACAACGCCTGCGGCGACACGAACTGCCCGAGCGTGTGGAACGTCGTCAAGGACGGCGTCACCGCGTGGGTCGCCCAGCAGAAGGCGGCCGGCGCGTCCGACGCGGCCATCAAGGCGGACCTGGCCGGCTTCGACCAGTGGGACCGCTACGACTTCGACGGCGACGGCAACTTCAACGAGCCCGACGGCTACGTCGACCACTTCCAGATCGTGCACGCCGGTGAGGACGAGTCCGCGGGCGGCGGTGTACAGGGCGAGGACGCCATCTGGGCCCACCGCTGGTACGCGTTCGGCACCGACGCGGGTGCCACGGGTCCGGGCGACAACAAGCTCGGCGGCGCCCAGGTCGGCGACACCGGCATCTGGGTCGGCGACTACACCATCCAGCCGGAGAACGGCGGACTCGGCGTCTTCGCCCACGAGTACGGTCACGACCTCGGTCTGCCGGACCACTACGACACCGCCGGCGGCGACAACTCCACCGGCTTCTGGACCCTGATGTCCTCGGGTTCCTGGCTCGGCAGGGGCAAGGACTCCATCGGCGACCTCCCCGGCGACTTCAACGCCTGGGACAAGCTCCAGCTCGGCTGGCTGAACTACGACACCGCCAAGGCCGGCAAGCAGTCCACGCACAAGCTGGGTGTCGCCGAGTACAACACCTGGAACAAGCAGGCGCTCGTCGTCACGCTGCCGGAGAAGGCGGTCACGACCACGGTCGTCACCCCGGCGCAGGGCTCGACCCAGTGGTGGAGCGGCAGCGGTGACAACCTGAAGAACACGCTGACCCGGTCCGTGGACCTCACGGGCAAGTCGTCGGCGACGCTGACCCTCGACGGCTGGTACGACATCGAGGCGAACTACGACTACCTGTACACCGAGGTCTCGACCGACGGCGGCGCCAACTGGACCGCTCTCGACGGCACGGTGAACGGCGCCGCGATCCCGCGCGACGGCAGCGACAAGCCCGTCCTCACCGGCACCATCGACTCGTACGCGAAGCTGGCGTACCCGCTCGACGCCTACGCGGGCAAGAAGATCGACGTCCGCTTCCGCTACCAGAGCGACGGCGGTGTGGCGCTGAAGGGCTTCGCGGCCGACGAGATCACCGTCACCGCGGACGGCACCGCGCTCTTCTCGGACAACGCCGAGACGGCCGACGCCGCTTGGACCGCCAGTGGCTTCTCCCGCATCGGCGCCTCCTTCACCAAGGACTACGCGCAGTACTACCTCGCGGAGAACCGCCAGTACGTCTCGTACGACAAGACCCTCAAGGTCGGCCCGTACAACTTCGGCTTCTCGACGACCCGTCCGGACTGGGTGGAGCACTACGCCTACCAGAACGGCCTGTTGATCTGGAAGTGGGACACCTCGCAGGCGGACAACAACACCAGCCAGCACCCGGGTGTCGGCCTCGCGCTTCCGGTCGACGCGCACTCGAAGGCCCTGTGGTGGGAGAACGGCACGCTGATGCGCAACCGCATCCAGGCCTACGACTCCACCTTCAGCCTGTACCGCACGGACGGCATCACGCTCCACAGCGCCGACGTCGCCACGAAGATCCCGTCGAAGAAGGGCGTGTCGGTCTTCAACGACCACACCAGCGACTACTACGACAACAGGAACCCGACCGGCGGCGTCAAGATCACTGACACCAACACCAAGATCCAGATCGTCAAGGAGGCCAAGGACGGCTCGACGATCTCCCTCAAGGTCGGTCCCGCAGTGAAGTAGTCAGTATTTCCGCAGGTCAGAAGCGTATCGGCGGCAACCCTCTGGCGGGTTGCCGCCGATCGTGTTTAGGTGCGTCCTGTGCCCGGCTTATTGACACTGACTCGCACGGGGGTGTGACCGCATGGCCGCAGGAGGTTTCTGCAGATTGCCGAACGGCAGCGTCGTGGTGGCGCTGAACCTGCCCAGTCCGGCAGGTTCCGGCGCCGGCTGCATACGGTTCCTGGTCGTCGCCCAGAACCGTGCCCGCGCCCTGACGCGCCTGCGCAATCTGGGCCTGCGCGCCGTCTACCTGCGGGGCAACGCGTCCCCGCCCACACCCGACGAGATCACCGCGGTCCTGCACCACCCCGACGGGCTCATATGGCGCACGGCACCCGACGCCGGCGTCCCGGGCACCGGCGTCACCGGCATCGGTGTCCCCGAGCTCCCCCAGGAGCTGTGGCACCCGATCAGGACGCTGCTCAGACGCCCGGCACCGCAGCCATGACGAACCGGACGGGACGGCGAGTGACGTCGTACGACCCTGTGTGATGCGCGGGGCGTCCCGGCTAGACCACGGGCTTGCCCGTGAGCTCCACCCCGGCCGCGCGCAGCTCTTCCAGCGCGCGTTCCGTCGTCTCCTCGGCCACTCCGGCCGTCAGGTCGAGCAGGACGGTCGTGCGGAAGCCCTGCTCCGCGGCGTCCAGAGCGGTCGCCCGTACGCAGTGGTCGGTCGCGATGCCGACCACGTCGACCTCGCCGATCCCGCGGGCGCGCAGCCAGTCGCCCAGCGGCATGCCGTTCTCGTCGGCGCCCTCGAAGCCGCTGTACGCCGCCGCGTAGGCGCCCTTGTCGAAGACGGCGTCGATCGCGCCGGAGGCGACGGCCGGGGCGAAGTTCGGGTGGAAGCCGACCCCTTCCGTACCGGCCACGCAGTGCGCGGGCCAGGAGTGCACGTAGTCGGGGTTGTCGGCGAAGTGGCCCCCGGGGGCGATGTGGAGGTCGCGGGTGGCGACGACATGCCGGTAGCCGGCGGGTGCCTGCCCGATCAGCTCCGTGATGGCGGCGGCCACATCGGCGCCCCCGGACACCGCGAGGCTGCCTCCCTCGCAGAAGTCGTTCTGCACGTCTACGACGATCAAGGCGCGGCGCATGGGCGGTGTCCTTCGGCTATGGGTGCGGCAGACAAGGGTGCGGGCCCGGCCGTTGAACTTCCGAGCCTAGAGACTTCGAGCGCGGTGCGGGAGGGGGTATTCGGCTTCCACGGCCCGAGCGGGCACGCTGCCGTTGCATTCCCGCTCACCCGGGGTTCATGCGCGGCGCCACTCCTGCCCCGCCCGCCTCCCGCGCCTCAGACGTATTCGGTGGGAAGCACCGGCTCTCCGCGCGACAACTGTGTCGCCGACAGCGGCAGCCGGGCCCGGACGTCCGCGTGCCGGTCGCGTACGACGTCGAGCGGCTCGCGGGACAGGACCTGTCCGCCCTTGACCAGCTGGACCAGGAGCTGCTGGTCGGCCAGCTCGCCGGGCACCGGCCCGACGCCGATCACCTCGGCCTCCGCGACCCCGTGCTCGTCCAGCCGCCGCGCGGCCCACTTGCGCCCGCCGATGGACGTCTTCCCGCCGGTGGACTTCTTGGCCACCGCCACCATCGGCGCCTTCGGGTCGGCGGACTCGGCGCGGGCGACCAGTTTGTAGACCATCGAGCAGGTCGGATGGCCGGATCCCGTCACCAGCTGGGTGCCGACGCCGTACGCGTCCACGGGCGCCGCCGCCAGCGAGGCGATGGCGTACTCGTCGAGGTCGGAGGTCACGACGATCTTCGTCCCGGTCGCGCCCAGCTCGTCCAGCTGCTGGCGCACCCGGTGGGCGACGAGCAGCAGGTCGCCGGAGTCGATGCGCACCGCGCCGAGCTCGGTGCCGGCCACCTCGACGGCCGTCCGGACCGCCTCGGCGACGTCGTAGGTGTCCACGAGCAGCGTGGTGCCCCGGCCCAGCGAGTTCACCTGGGCCTGGAAGGCGTCCCGCTCGTGGTCGTGCAGCAGGGTGAAGGCGTGCGCGGAGGTGCCCACGGTCGGGATGCCGTAGCGGAAACCGGCGGCCAGGTCGGAGGTGGTGGTGAACCCGCCGATGTACGCGGCCCGCGAGGCGGCCACCGCGGCCAGCTCGTGGGTGCGCCGGGCGCCCATCTCGATCAGCGGCCGCCCGCCCGCCGCGGAGGCCATCCGGGAGGCGGCGGCCGCGATGGCGGAGTCGTGGTTGAGGATCGACAGGATGACCGTCTCCAGGAGCACGCACTCCGCGAAGCTGCCCTCGACCCGCAGGAGAGGGGAGCCGGGGAAGTACACCTCGCCCTCGGGGTAGCCCCAGATGTCCCCGCCGAAGCGGTACGAGGCGAGCCACTCGATGGTCGGCTCGTCCACGATCCCGCGCTCGCGCAGAAAGCCGAGGACGTCCGCTTCGAACCGGAAGTTCTCGACCGCGTCGAGGACGCGTCCGGTGCCCGCGACGACTCCGTAGCGCCGCCCCTCGGGCAGCCGCCGGGTGAAGACCTCGAAGACCGAGCGCCGCTCGGCGGTTCCGGCCGCGAGCGCGGCCTGCAGCATCGTCAGCTCGTACTGGTCCGTGAAGAGCGCCGTAGAAGGAACGTCCATCCGTCGCCCGCCACCACCCTTCTGGGGAAGCGCTTCGCGCCCTTCTTCTTCCGGCAGCCCAAGGTCCGCTGTGTTCATGGCAGGGATCGTACCCCCATCTCGTCACTTTGACGATTTCTGGGGACCCGGAGATTCCCGGGGGAGTCGCCCCCCTTTTCGGGGGTCCGTTTGTGCGGGTGACCCCCTCTGGTGGCAGCATGGGCGATGTGACGGCTCCCGCACCTCTAGAGATCGAGAAGACCGAGTCGGCGGAGGAGGTCTTCGCCGTACCCGAGCCGGACGTCCCCTGGGTCACGATCGTCCACAACGACCCGGTCAACCTCATGAGCTACGTGACGTATGTCTTCCAGTCGTACTTCGGCTACTCCAAGGACAAGGCCACCAAGCTGATGATGGACGTCCACCACAAGGGCCGGGCCGTCGTTTCCAGCGGCACGCGCGAGGAGATGGAGCGCGACGTGCAGGCCATGCACGGCTACGGTCTGTGGGCCACCCTTCAGCAGGACCGGAAGTAGCCGGACCCCTGTCACCCACCCGCGAGCAGGACCGGAAGTAGCGAACTCACTCCATGCCTGGACACTTCGAACCGCTCCCCGGCGGCGGCGCGGCCGTCGCGCTCGACGAGGTCGAGATCTCCATCATCCGCTCCCTCGCCGTCCAGCTCCTGGAGCTCATCGGTCCCGGCCCCGCGGAGAACGCCGCCGCCGACCCGCTCGCCGAGCTGTTCGCGGAGGGCCCCAGCGAGCCGCCGAGCGACCCGGTGCTCAGGCGGCTGTTCCCCGACGCCTACAGCGGCCCCGACGTCGAGGCCGCCTCGCCCGAGCAGGCCGAGGAGCAGCGAGCCCACTCCGCGGAGTTCCGCCGCTTCACCGAGAACGACCTGCGCGCCGGCAAGCGCGAGAACGCCCTCACGATGATCCGCTCGCTGGACGGCCTGACGCCCGGCGGTGACGGCGGAGCGGTCCTCAAGCTGACCACCGCGCAGTCCGAGCAGTGGCTGCGCGCCCTGAACGACCTGCGGCTCGCGATCGGTTCCCGGCTCGACGTCGTCGACGAGGAGGACACCGACCTCCTCTACCGCCTCCCGGACGAGGACCCGCGCAAGCCGATGGTGATGGCGTACCTCTGGCTGGGTGGACTCCAGGAGACCCTGGTCGAAACCCTTATGCCTTGATCTGTCGGGACATAACACCTCTCGTGTTCGCTCAGCGGACGCTCAAATCCGGATAACGATCGCGTCACCGTGACCGCGCCCTATGGGGCGCGGTTCGACGTTTTGTCCGGTTCTTCCTGTGGTCTGCGCGACACGACCCTCAACCGATCAACGCCGCCGCCGTGATAGATCTTCACGACCGCCCGGCAGGACACCACCCATGTCCCGCCGGGTGCGCCACCGAGCCGGCGGACCGCCGGCCAGGCACAGCTCCACCTATCCGGGGGGATCGGAAACCGATCCGAAGCCAAGGGACTGGCTCGGACCGGCATGGAGAAAGGCGCACCAGACATGACCTCATCGCAGGTCGGCAAGCAGTACGACGGCAGTGAGGCCGTGGGCGGCGACGCCCCCGAAGAGGGGTACGAGCGCGGGCTCGGCAGCCGTCAGGTCCAGATGATCGCGATCGGCGGCGCCATCGGCGTCGGCCTGTTCCTGGGAGCCGGGGCGAACATCGCCAAGGCCGGCCCCAGCCTGATCATGATGTACGCCCTCGCGGGCGTGATCATCTTCTTCATCATGCGGGCGCTCGGCGAGCTCCTGCTCTACCGCCCGGTCTCGGGCTCCTTCGCGGAGTACTCCCGCGAGTTCCTCGGCCCGTTCTTCGGCTACTTCACCGGCTGGACGTACTGGCTGATGTGGGTGGTCACCGGCATGGCCGAGCTCACGGCCGCCGCGATCTACGTCCACTACTGGTTCCCGACGGTCCCCCAATGGGTGACGGCACTCGTCTTCCTGGTCGTCCTGTTCGTGGCGAACCTGATCTCCGTCAAGCTCTTCGGCGAGATCGAGTTCTGGTTCTCGATGGTCAAGGTCACCGCCCTGATCGGCATGATCGTGATCGGCCTCGGCGTCCTCACCTTCGGTTTCAGCTCCGCCGGTGACACCGCCTCCGTCGCCAACCTCTGGCAGTTCGACGGCTTCTTCCCCAAGGGCGTCGGCTCGTCCCTGATGACCCTGCAGGGCGTCATGTTCGCCTACCTCGCCGTCGAGCTCGTCGGCGTCACGGCGGGCGAGTCCGAGGACCCCGAGAAGACGCTCCCGAAGGCCATCAACACGCTCCCGTGGCGCATCGCCCTCTTCTACGTCGGTGCCCTCTCGGTCATCCTCTGCGTCGTGAAGTGGACGGAGTTCGCACCGGGCGTGAGCCCCTTCGTCGCGGCCTTCGCGAAGATCGGCATCCCGGCCGGCGCGGCCATCGTCAACTTCGTGGTCCTCACCGCCGCCCTGTCCTCCTGCAACTCGGGCATGTACTCCACGGGCCGCATGCTGCGGAACCTGGCCGACAGCGGCGAGGCCCCGAAGGTCTTCAGCAAGCTGTCGTCGACCAAGACGCCCGCGCTCGGCATCACGATCTCCGTGCTCTTCATGGGCATCGGCGTGATCCTCAACTACGTCGTCCCCGAGAAGGCCTTCGGCTACGTCACCTCGGTGGCCACTGCGGCCGGCATCTGGACCTGGCTGATGATCCTCGTCAGTCACATCCTCTACCGCCGCGCGGTCGACGCCGGCCGGCTGCCGGCCTCGTCCTTCCCGGCCCCCGGCGGCGCGAAGTGCAGCTGGGTCGCGGTCGTGTTCCTCCTCTTCGTCACCGGCCTGATCGCGTACGACTCCGAGTCCCGCATCTGCCTGTTCGTGATGGCCGGCTGGGCCGCCGCGCTGGCCATCGGCTGGGCGATCCTCAAGGCACGCAACCCGCAGGTCACCGAACGTCACGAGCAGGAGTTCGAGACCGTCGGCTGACCGCCCCCACGGACGTCCGGCCGCTCCGGCCACCGCTCAGGACGTCCGGCATTCGGGCCGTCCCGTACCACACCTCGGTACGGGACGGCCCTTCTGTCTATCCTGACCAGCATGCTGACCATCACCGAGGCCCTGTTCGACCAGATCGTCGCGCACGCGCGCCAGGACCACCCCGACGAGGCGTGCGGCGTCGTCGCGGGGCCCGCGGGCACCGACCGCCCCGAGCGGTTCATCCCGATGCTGAACGCGGCCCGATCGCCCACGTTCTACGAGTTCGACTCCGGCGACCTGCTGAAGCTCTACCGCGAGATGGACGACCGCGACGAGGAGCCCGTCGTCATCTACCACTCGCACACCGCGACCGAGGCCTACCCCTCCCGCACCGACCTCTCCTACGCGAACGAACCGGGCGCGCACTACGTGCTGGTCTCCACGGCGGACACGGACGACGCCGGCCCCTTCCAGTTCCGCTCGTACCGGATCGTGGAGGGCGAGGTCACGGAGGAGGAGGTCAAGGTCGTGGAGAGCTACTGATCTCACCCGTCGAACCAAAAGCGTCCGGAATGCGAGATCACACACCGGGACCCGTACCGGGAATCGATACGATGAGCCCATGGTTTTCCACGACGTGAGCGAAAAGACGCCGGGCACGCTGCTCGTGGCGCGGCTGCACGTCGACCTGTGCAGGCTGCAGAGCGCCATCTGTACGCGCTGACCTGCCGCCGCCGTACGGCCGAGAGCCGCGGCACCGCAACCGGCGTACCCCCTGCCTTGCCCGCGCCGCCGCGCGTCTTCCGACCTGACTTTCCTTCCGACAGGAGCCCGCAACCATGGCCATCGAGGTCCGCATCCCCACCATCCTCCGCACCTACACGAACGGCGAGAAGGCCGTCGAGGGCGGCGGGGCGACCCTTGCCGAGCTGTTCACCGACCTCGACACCCGTCACGCGGGCATCCGGGCCCGGATCGTCGACGGCGGCGAGCTGCGCCGCTTCGTCAACGTCTACCTCAACGACGAGGACGTCCGCTTCCTCGACGGCATCAACACCAAGCTGACCGACGGCGACAGCGTCACGATCCTGCCGGCCGTCGCCGGTGGCATGGCCTGATCGGCCGCTGGTCCCCATGCGCTACGACTCCCCGCTCGCCGCGGTGGGCAACACCCCTCTGGTGCGCCTGCCGCGGCTCTCGCCGTCCGCGGACGTCCGTATCTGGGCGAAGCTGGAGGACCGCAACCCGACCGGTTCGGTCAAGGACCGGCCGGCCCTCCACATGATCGAGCAGGCGGAGAAGGACGGCCGTCTGACGCCGGGCTGCACGATCCTGGAGCCGACCAGCGGCAACACCGGCATCTCGCTGGCCATGGCGGCGAAGCTCAAGGGCTACCGCATGGTCTGCGTGATGCCCGAGAACACCTCGCAGGAACGCCGTGACCTGCTCGGCATGTGGGGCGCCGAGATCATTCCCAGCCCGGCCGCCGGCGGTTCCAACACCGCCGTCCGCCTGGCCAAGGAACTCTCCGCGCAGCACCCGGACTGGGTGATGCTCTACCAGTACGGCAACCCGGACAACGCCGGCGCCCACTACGCCACGACCGGACCGGAGATCCTCGCCGACCTCCCGTCCATCACCCACTTCGTGGCGGGCCTCGGCACCACGGGCACCCTCATGGGCGTCGGCCGCTTCCTGCGCGAGAACAAGCCGGACGTCAAGATCGTCGCCGCGGAGCCGCGCTACGACGACCTGGTCTACGGGCTCAGGAACCTGGACGAGGGCTTCGTGCCGGAGCTGTACGACGCCTCCGTCCTCACCAGCCGCTTCTCCGTGGGCTCGGCGGACGCGGTCACCCGCACCCGGGAACTCCTCCAGCAGGAGGGCATCTTCGCGGGCGTCTCCACCGGTGCCGCGCTGCACGCCGCGATCGGCGTCGGCAACAAGGCTCTCAAGGCCGGCGAGTCCGCCGACATCGCCTTCGTGGTCGCGGACGGCGGCTGGAAGTACCTGTCGACGGGCGTCTACACGGCGGCGACGACGGAAGAGGCGATCGAGGCGCTGCAGGGCCAGCTCTGGGCCTAGCACCCCGATGACCCGGACGCAGGGCGTGGAGGCCGAGGAGCGGCCCCCGCGCCCTTCGCCGTTCTTGAGGAGATGCCTCTGTTCCGGTGCGTGCCGCCCGGAACGGCGAGCCCGGCAGGGCCTCGGCCCGGCGGTGCCGGCCCGGTGGTCTCAGCCCGCCAGGTAGCGGACCTGGTCCCACAGGACCGGGTCCATCACACCCACCCGCCGACGGAAGTCGCCCACCGGTACTTCGCGCAGCTCGTCCGTCTCGAGGAAGCTCGGCCGTCCGTGGGCGTCCCCCACGGCTCCCGGGGGCAGCGGGATCACCCCGGGCCGCTCGTCGTGGTACTTGCTGGTGATCTTCGCGACGGTCACCCGTTTCCCGCGCACCACCAGCACCAGACAGGGCCGGTCCTTGGCCCCCGGCCCGTCCTCGTAGGGGACGTTCGCCCACCAGATCTCCGACGCCCGCGGAAGCGGCTCGCCGCGCCGGGTTCCGCCCCGGCGGGGTCCGCGGGGCCGGCTCGGCGGACGCGTCCGCCCGGCCGGCCGACGCCCGCGGCGCCCCCAGCCGTCCACCAGCGTCGCGACCAGCGCGAGCAGTACCACCGCCGCCAGGGCGAGCCACCAGGACGTGTCCATAGCGAAGAAGGTACCGGCGCGCATGTGCCCCCGCCCGCCCCGCGCCGACCCTCTGTGCCCCAAGGTCCATCCGAACCGGTGACAGCACAGGTGAGTTCGCCCACAACAGCCCCTGGCGGAGGAGCGACCGGCCCTTTTGCGCCTTACGCTCGATGGACCGCACGACCCCCGTTCCCGTATCTGCAACCGAGTACCTGCACCCCGCATCTACTCTCTGCACTTCCTGTCAGCGCGGAGGTTCCAGCTCTTATGAAGCTCACCGTCGTCGGCTGCTCGGGGTCGTTCCCGTCCGCGGAATCGGCCTGCTCGAGCTACCTCGTGGAGGCCGACGGCTTCAGGCTGCTTCTCGACATGGGCAACGGTGCCCTGGGCGAGCTGCAGCGCCACTGCGGTCTCTACGACCTCGACGCGATCTTCCTCAGCCATCTGCACGCCGACCACTGCATCGACATGTGCGCGTACTTCGTCGCGCGCTACTACCGTCACGACGGCGGTCGCTGCGACCCGATCCCCGTCTACGGACCCGAGGGCACGGAGCATCGCCTGACCACGGCCTACGCCGACACGCCGTCCGCGTCCTCGATGAGCGAGGTCTTCGACTTCCACACCGTCAAGCCGGGCACGTTCGAGGTGGGCCCGTTCACCGTGCACACGGAGCGGGTGCGCCACCCCGTCGAGGCGTACGGCATCCGGGTGGAACACGACGGAAGGTCCCTGACGTACTCCGGGGACACCGGGGTGACCGAGACCCTGGACGAACTCGCCCGCGACACGGACCTGTTCCTGTGCGAGGCCGCGTTCACCCACGGCAAGGAGGACATCCCCGACCTCCACCTCACCGGCCGGGAGGCCGGCGAGACCGCCGCCCGCGCCGGCGCCCGCCGCCTCGTCCTCACCCACATCCCCCCGTGGACGGACCCCGGGACCAACCTGGCCGACGCCCGCTCGGCGTACACGGGTCCGGTGGAACTGGCGGCGCCCCGGGTGACGTACGAGATCTGACGGCTTCCGCGCACACGAAGGCCCCCGGAACCAGGTGGTTCCGGGGGCCTTCGGCCGTATGGAGGGACGGCTCACGCCTTCGTGAGGTCCTCGATCTCCTCCTCGGGCTCACGGCCCGGGGTGGCGAGGTTGAACCTGATGATCGCGAAGCGGAAGACCACGTAGTAGATCACCGCGAAGACCAGGCCGATCGGGATGATCATCCAGGGCTTGGTGGCCAGGTTCCAGTTCAGGAAGTAGTCGATCGCACCGGCCGAGAAGCTGAAGCCGTGGTGCACGCCCAGGGCCCAGGTGATGGCCATCGACAGGGCGGTCAGGACCGCGTGGATCACGTACAGGACCGGCGCGATGAACATGAACGCGAACTCGATCGGCTCGGTGATGCCCGTGACGAACGAGGTGAGCGCGAGCGACACCATCATGCCGCCGACGACCTTGCGGCGCTCGGGGCGGGCGGTGTGCGTGATCGCCAGGGCGGCGGCCGGCAGCGCGAACATCATGATGGGGAAGAAGCCGGTCATGAACTGCCCGGCGGTCGGGTCGCCGTGGAAGAAGCGCGGCAGGTCGCCGTGCCACAGGGCGCCCGTGGAGTCCTTGTACGAGCCGATCTCCTGCCAGGCCACCGTGTTGACGAACTGGTGCATGCCGACGGGGAGCAGCGCGCGGTTGATCGCGCCGAAGATGCCCGCGCCGACGGCGCCGAGGCCGGTCATCCACTCACCGAAGTTGGTGATGACGTCGCCGATGGGCTCCCAGACCAGGCCGAAGAACACGCCGACGGCGGTGCCGATGAAGGCCATCAGGATCGGGACCAGGCGGCGGCCGTTGAAGAAGCCGAGCCAGTCGGGCAGCTTGGTGCGGTGGAACCGCTGCCAAGTGACGGCGGCTATCAGGCCCATGATGATGCCGCCGAAGACCTTCGGGTCGTTGTACGTCGCGGCGACGTCCGCGCCCTTGGTCACCTTGGCGTCGGTGATGGGGAACGCGGTCAGCACGTTCTTGTAGACCAGGAAGCCGACCAGCGCCGCCAGCGCCGTGGAGCCGTCGGCCTTCTTGGCGAAGCCGATGGCGATGCCGACGCAGAACAGCAGCGGCAGGTTGCCGAACACCGCGTCGCCGGCGGTGGCGAACACGGAAGCGACCTTGTCCCAGCCGAGGCCGTCCTTGCCGAACACGTCGGGCTGGCCGAGGCGGAGCAGAATGCCCGCCGCCGGCAGCACGGCGATCGGCAGCTGCAGGCTGCGGCCGACCTTCTGCAGGCCCTGGAACAGGCCGGATCCCCGCTTCTTTGCGGGTGCCGCCGATGCGGTGGCGGTGCTCATAGTTCCTCCATGTGCTGGCGCTGCCGGGGGACGGGAAGGGCGAAACAGGGGTGGGCAGCGGCCGCGTGGTCTACACCACTCAGTGGTGTAGACCTGTTCTAGCACGGTGAAGGCTGGATAAGGAAGGCACGAATTTTGTGGCCTCGGCCATAACGGGAACAAGTGGTTCCGGTCATGCCGAAGGGCCCCCGGACCGACAGGTCCGGGGGCCCTTCGCCAAGCGGTCTCCGCGGCGGAGGCCCGGGCGGGTCTCCGCCGCGGAGACCGCCGTCCTGGCGCGGAGCTCTACGCCTTGGTGGTGTCCTCGACCTCCTCCTCGGGCTCCCGCCCCGGAGTCTTCAGATCGAACTTCGTGATCGCGAACCGGAAGATCGCGTAATACACGGCGGCGAAGCACAGCCCGATCGGCACGATCGCCCAGGGTCTCGTCGCCAGATTCCAGTTGATGACGTAGTCGATCAGACCCGCGGAGAAACTGAAGCCGTCATGCACGCCCAGCCCCCACGTCACCGCCATCGAAACGCCGGTGAGCACCGCGTGCACCGCGAACAGCAGCGGCGCGATGAACAGGAACGAGTACTCGATCGGCTCGGTGATGCCCGTGACGAACGACGTCAGCGCCACCGACAGCATCAGACCGCCGATCTCCTTGCGGCGATGAGGCTTCGCAGTGTGCGCGATCGCAAGCGCCGCCGCGGGCAGCGCGAACATCATGATCGGGAAGAAACCGGAGAGGAACTGACCCGCGTTCGGATCGCCCGCCAGGAACATGTTGATGTCCCCGTGCACGACCTGGCCGTCGGGCTTGGTGTAACTGCCGAACTGGAACCAGATGGGCACGTTCAGGAACTGATGCAGGCCGATCACCAGCAGCGCCCGGTTGGCCAGACCGAACACGCCCGAACCCCACGCTCCCAGCCCGACCAGCCAGTCGCTGAAGTTCTCCAGCGCGGTACCGATCGGCGGCCAGACCCACACACACAACGAGGCGAACGCGATCGCCACGAACGCCATGATGATCGGCACCAGACGGCGGCCGTTGAAGAAGCCGAGCCAGTCCACCAGCTTCGTCCGGTGGTAGCGCTGCCAGAAGAACGCCGACAGCAGCCCGATGACGATGCCACCGAAGACCCCGGGGTTCTGGTAGGTGAACTCCACGACGGAGTTGTCCTCCAGCTGACAACCCAGCTTGATGGCGGCACTCCCGGACGGACAGTCCTCCGGGAACGCCCGCAGCACGTTGTAGTAGACGAGGAAGCCCACGACCGCCGCGAGCGCCGTGGAACCGTCCGCCTTCTTCGCCATACCGATGGCCACGCCGACACAGAACAGCATCGGCAGCCCGAGCTGACCGTCCAGCAGCGCGCCACCCGCCGCGCCCATCACCTTGGAGAGGTTGTCCCAGCCGAGCCCGTCCGCGCCGAACACGTCCGGCTGCCCCAGCCGGTTGAGGATGCCGGCGGCCGGCAGCACGGCGATCGGCAACTGAAGGCTGCGGCCCATCTTCTGCAGACCCTGGAAGGCCTTGTTCCAGCGGGCGCGCGCTGGCGAGACAGCGCTGACGGCACTCATGGGCGTCCTCCGGGCCGGGCCGGTTTGGCGACTCCAGGCCGACTGGTGTAGACCAGTTGACGACGGGTCGCTCTGTCGTGATCGCCATCATTCGGCACCCACGACACGGCCGCTCGCGAAGATGGGCCAACTGTGGGTTACTGCGACAAAGCGGTTCTGATCAGGGAGTAGGACATGGCCACGAAGGCTGAGAAGATCGTCGCCGGGCTCGGCGGCATCGAGAACATCGAAGAGGTCGAAGGCTGCATCACCCGGCTCCGCACCGAGGTCGCCAACCCGGACCTGGTGAACGAGGCCGCCCTGAAGGCCGCCGGCGCGCACGGAGTCGTCAGGATGGGCACCGCCATCCAGGTCGTCATCGGCACCGACGCCGACCCCATCGCGGGCGAGATCGAAGACATGATGTGAGCGACCGGACCCACTGAAGCCGGCCCGGCCCCCCGCGAGCCACGCACCGCTTCAAACACTCCGGCTCACCCTTGAGGGGCTGTTTCCGCCACCGGCGGGCAGCCCCTCACCCCTGTGCGGATAGGCTCGACGCCATGTCTCGAATCGACGGCCGCACCCCCGAACAGCTGCGCCCCATCACCATCCAGCGTGGCTGGAGCAAGCATGCCGAGGGCTCCGTCCTCGTCTCCTTCGGCGACACCAAGGTCTTCTGCACGGCCTCCGTCACCGAAGGCGTCCCGCGCTGGCGCAAGGGCAGCGGCGAGGGCTGGGTCACCGCCGAGTACTCCATGCTGCCCCGCGCCACCAACACCCGCGGCGACCGCGAATCGGTCCGCGGCAAGATCGGCGGCCGCACCCACGAGATCAGCCGCCTCATCGGCCGCTCGCTGCGCGCCGTCATCGACTACAAGGCGCTCGGCGAGAACACCATCGTCCTCGACTGCGACGTCCTCCAGGCCGACGGCGGCACCCGCACCGCGGCCATCACCGGCGCGTACGTCGCCCTCGCCGACGCCGTCACCTGGGCCCAGGGCAAGAAGCTGATCAGGGCCGGCCGCAAGCCGCTCACCGGCACCGTCTCCGCCGTCTCCGTCGGCATCGTCGGCGGCGTCCCGCTCCTCGACCTCTGCTACGAGGAGGACGTGAAGGCCGACACCGACATGAACGTCGTGTGCACCGGCGACGGCCGCTTCGTCGAGGTCCAGGGCACCGCCGAGGCCGAGCCCTTCGACCGCAAGGAGCTCAACGCCCTGCTGGACCTCGCCGTCGGGGGCTGCGACGAACTCGCCGCCATCCAGCGCGCGGTACTCGAAGAGACCGGTGAGGCAACCGCGCGTTAATCTTTCGCGTTCTTAGGGGTACGGGCGTACGGTCCAGCCGTGCGCCCGCCGGCCCTGTCGGGCGGTCCGGGCCTCCCGCGCAGCGGGGTGCACCGGCCACCGGCGCGGCCGCGCCACTTCATGCCCACGGGGAGGGACCGTTCCATGGCCGCGCGCCACCGCCATCGTCGCCGTACCGCAGCACTCGCCGTCGTCGCCGCACTCGTCGCCCTGCCGGCGGCCGTCGGCTGCGACGCCGTGAGCAAGGCGCTCGACTGCGTACAGACCGCCGACTCGATCGCCGACAGCGTCACCGACCTCCAACAGGCCGTCGAGAACGCGGCGAACGACCCGACGCAGACCGATGAGTCCCTCAACTCGATCGAGAACAACCTCGACAAGATCGGCGACAAGACCGACAACGCGGACGTCAACAAGGCGGTCGACGACCTCAGCAAGGCCGTCGCCAACGTCCGCACGGCCGTCAAGAACGGCGACAGCACCCCCGACATCAGCCCCGTGACGGACGCGGCGGGCGAACTGACGAAGGTGTGCACGCCGTAGCGGGTGCGGGTGGATCGGGCGGACCCCGGGCGTGGCAGGGGGCCTGGCTCGGGACCTGACCCGGGGTCTGGCAAGGGGCCTTGCCCGGGTTCGGACAGAGGCCCTTGCTCGGGGTCTGACGGGGGACCCGGCCGGGGCCCGACGCGGGGTCGAACAGGGCCCGGACTCGGAGATACTGGCGACCATGACCCGCCTGATCCTCGCCACCCGCAATGCCGGAAAGCTCACCGAGTTGAAGGCGATCCTCGCCGACGCAGGGCTCACCCATGACCTCGTCGGCGCGGACGCCTACCCCGACATCCCCGACGTCAAGGAAACCGGCGTCACCTTCGCGGAGAACGCCCTGCTGAAGGCCCACGCGCTGGCGCGGGCCACCGGCCTGCCCGCCGTCGCCGACGACTCGGGCCTGTGCGTCGACGTGCTGAACGGCGCGCCCGGCATCTTCTCCGCCCGCTGGGCCGGCCGCCACGGCGACGACCGGGCCAACCTGGACCTGCTCCTCGCCCAGCTCTCCGACATCGACGCCCCGCACCGGGGAGCCCACTTCGCCTGCGCGGCGGCCCTCGCCCTGCCGGACGGCACGGAACGCGTCGTCGAGGGCCAGTTGCTCGGCACCCTCCGCCACACCCCCGCCGGCACGAACGGCTTCGGCTACGACCCGATCCTCCAGCCCGAGGGCGACACCCGCACCTGCGCGGAGCTCTCCCCGGCGGAGAAGAACGCGATCAGCCATCGCGGCAAGGCGTTCAGGGCGCTGGTGCCGGTGGTGCGGGAGTTGTTGGGCTGACGCAAGCGAGCCGTGGACCCGTCCTTGGCGGACTGGATCCACGGCTCGTCGGCAGTGCGGCCGGTGGGATTCGAACCCACACGGGTGTGAACCCACTGGGACCTAAACCCAGCATGACTGCCATTCCATCACGGCCGCTCAAAAACGGTCACAGCCTTCGACCGGCGGCGTTCAGTCTACGGGGGGAGCAGCTCGCCCGGCGAGTGGCATTCGCCCCTTCTGGCGGCACCACGTCTCCGTCAGGGCATGACAGTTGGGACACAGATACCGCAGATTCTCCCTGCGGTTGTCCCGCCAGTCCCCGTTGACATGGTCGATCTGCAAGGTGATCCGGCGGCCCAACCACTCACCGGTGTTGCCGCAGCTCGTACATGCGTAAGGCACCCCGATCTCGGTCATGGCCCGGTGGAGCCGGATTCTGTTGGTCCGCCCGGCTTTGTTCGGCATGACGACGAGCACCTGGTGCGCGATCGATGGAGGTGCTGGGCGCTCCGGCCGCCCCCAGGCCCGGCGCTTGAAGTGACTGGTGTCGAGACCGAGGCGGGAGGCTGCGCGCCGGACCCGGCGGTGATTGGTGTCCGTAACGTTCATCCCGAGCCTGCGCATGACGTCGGCGTAGCTGGTGGAACGTGCTACGAGACTGCGGAGCTCGTCCTCGGGAATCCGTGCGCGCTGGTGCGAGAAGTGTCCGATGTCGACGCCATGGGCCGCCAGCATGCGGCCCAGTGCCGCTCGCGAGCGGCTGTCGTCCGGGACTCCCAGTACGCGTGCCACACCACGCACGCTGGCGGTCGTGGCTGCGGCGTTCCGCAGTTCTTCTGGGGTGAAGGGCAGATCCGGCTCGGCGCGACCCATTCCGGGGAAGTGGGTGATGTCAATCCCTGCCGCGCTGATGCGGCGTCGGATGTGGGAGAGGGTTCCCGTGGCCAGCGAGGCGCCCAGCTTCAGAGCCACTTCGCGCAGGGAGGACGAGGAGGCGGCAGCTTCGGCGATGGCGGCATCGGGGTATTTGCGCCACGGGCTGCGCTTGGCGAAGTGGCTGGTGTCGAGTCCGTGATTCGCTACTTTCTTCTGGAGCACACGGCGTTGGCCCCCACTCGACCTGAGACCGAGCCGTCGCATCAGATCAGTCCAGTTGCGCGCGCCTCGGCGACGACCGGCGCGAGTTGCTCCCTGCTGTACGGGTCTGGTTTTGGCACGGCACGGCCGGAGGCGGCCGTCGCTGCCGGATCTGCTGTACTCCGCATGCTCATGTACCCCTGTCTCGACTGCGCGTTCGCAGCCTCGTACGGAATAACGAGCCGTTGATCGGATGGTCACCTCCCCTGATGTCCTGCTGACCCGGCGGTCATGCCTCCCGGGGCTTTTGACGCGGCTGCGGCGGGTGCGTCAGTGCCCCGACGTGGCCTTCAGTCCCACCACCGCCACCAGGAGCAGGCAGACGAAGAAGATGCGGGCGGCTGTTGCCGGTTCGCCGAGGATGGTCATGCCGAGGATCGCCGCGCCCGCCGCTCCGATGCCGACCCAGACGCCGTAGGCCGTGCCGATCGGGAGCGACTTCGCGGCGTAGGAGAGGAGGATCATGCTCGCGATGATGCCCGCGCCCGTCAGTACGCTCGGGACCAGGCGTGTGAAGCCGTCGGTGTACTTCATTCCGATCGACCAGCCCACTTCGAGCAGACCGGCGACGATCAACAGGACCCAGGCCATGGGAGCACCTCCGAGAGACAACGGCTGGACGGCGATGCGTCGTCTTTGCGGAGCCCGGTACGGCGCGTCTCGTCGGGGTCCCTCCACGGTAGCAAAAGGATGACAAAAGGGGCCGGTGACCATGGTCACCGGCCCCTCTGGACGACGTATGCCCTACAAATACAGGCCGGTCGAGTCCTCGGACCCTTCGAACCGGTCAGCGGCCACGGCGTGCAGATCCCGCTCGCGCATCAGCACGTAGGCGGTCCCGCGCACCTCGACCTCGGCACGGTCCTCGGGGTCGTACAGGACCCGGTCGCCCGGTTCGACCGTCCGGACGTTCTGTCCGACCGCGACGACCTCGGCCCAGGCGAGCCGACGGCCGACGGCCGCCGTCGCGGGGATCAGGATGCCGCCGCCGGAACGCCGCTCGCCCTCGGCGGCGTCCTGCCGTACCAGCACGCGGTCGTGCAGCATCCGGATGGGCAACTTGTCGTCATGGGTGCTGTGCTTTTCCCGATTGGCGCTCACGCCCCGAACCTACCTGTCCCGGCCGGTTTCGTACGCGGGCGGGTCAGCCCTTGCGCCGCTGCGTGCCCACCACGAGCAGCCCGACGAGCCCGACCGCGACCAGAGCCACCGGCACGATGCGCCCCAGTCTGGGCGCGCCCTCCTCGGTGACGAACTGCCCCTTCACATCGCCGACGACGCGATTGACGCCGACGTAGGCGCGCCCCAGCGTGTGATCGATGTTCGAGGCGACCTTGGCCTTGGCGTCTCCGACGATCGTCTTCGGGTGCACCCGTACGCCGATCTCGTCGAGCGTGTCGGCGAGTGTTGCGCGGCGGGTCTTGATGTCCGCCTCGATCTGCGCCGGAGTCCTGGTATCCGGCGTTCTCGACGTATCCGACACCGCGATGCCTCCGTGGTCGTGTTGTGACTCCCTGATTCGGACAGTCTGTCAGTTCGGACCGGACCGCACCCCTCGGCACCCCCCATTACGCTCGTTCCGTATCCATTCCATCCCCCGGCCACGTGAGGTTCCGATGAGCGAGCGACTCCAGCCCGGCGACACCGCCCCCGCCTTCACCCTGCCCGACGCCGACGGCAACGAGGTCTCCCTCGCCGACCACAAGGGCCGCAAGGTCATCGTCTACTTCTACCCGGCCGCCCTCACTCCAGGCTGCACGAAGCAGGCCTGCGACTTCACGGACAACCTCGACGTGCTGGCGGGCGCCGGCTACGACGTGATCGGCGTCTCGCCGGACAAGCCCGAGAAGCTCGCCAAGTTCCGCGAGAAGGAGTCGCTGAAGGTGACCCTGGTCGGGGACCCCGACAAGACGGTCCTTGAGGCGTACGGCGCCTTCGGCGAGAAGAAGCTGTACGGCAAGACGGTCGTCGGTGTCATCCGCTCCACGGTGGTCGTGGACGAGGAGGGCAAGGTCGAGCGGGCGCTGTACAACGTGAAGGCGACCGGTCACGTGGCGAAGATCATCAAGGATCTCGGGATCTGACCGCGGGGATCCGCCGCAGGAAATGTGACTGCGGGATCCGACCGCAGGAAGGTGACCGCGGGGATCCGACCGTTCAGGGGCTTCCTGGACGGGAGCCGCCATGACTTGCCGGGCGGGAGCCTGCTCAGGGTTTTCTGGACGTGAGCCCGCTCAGTGGGTCCACGCCCGGTGTCGTGCCCGTGGTGCCGCCGTTCGTGGCTCCGCCCGTCGTGCCGCCGCTGGTGGGGGATCCGGTGGTGCCGCCGCCCGTGGTGGCACCACCGGTGGTGCCGCTGGGGGTTCCGCCGGAGCTGTTGGTGCCGCCGTTGGCCGGACTCTGGGTCTGGCCCTGTGTCTGGCCGTTCGTCGGCGCCGGTGTGCTGCCGTTCGTTCCGCCCTGTGTCCCGTCCTCGTCCTCGTCGCCGTCCGTGCCGCCGTCGTCCTGGCCGTCGGTGGCGTCCGGTTCGCTGGGCTCGTAGCTCGGGTAGTCCGGTTCCTCGGCGCCGGGCTGGAGCCGGAGGTCGAAGTCCGCCGCCTCGGTGTCCTCGAGGGCGTCCCCGGTGAACTGGGCCCAGATCTGGGCGGGGTAGCCGCCGCCGTTGATGCGGGGCTGTCCGAGGGCGCCGTACAGGGACTTGTGGGCGCCGGTCTCGGGATCCTGGCCCATCACGGAGACGACGGTGGCGAGGTCGGGGGTGTAGCCCGCGAACCAGGCGGCCGTGTCTTCCTCCGCCGTGCCGGTCTTGCCCGCGGCGGGCCGGCCGGCGGCCTGCGCGGCCTGACCGGTGCCGCCGTCGACGACGCTCTGGAGCATCGAGGTGGTGGTGTCGGCCGCCTCGCGGCTCACCGTCTGCCGGACGCTGCGGGCGGGCAGCTCCACATCCTCCTCGCCGTCCTTGGTGACCTTCTCGACGAGTGTGTACGTGCCGTGCCTGCCGTGGTTGGCGAGCGTGGCGTACGCCTCCGCCATGTCGAGGACGCTGGCGGTGGCCGGACCGAGGGCGATGGAGGGGGAGGCGGTCAGGTCGGGGGTGCCGGCGGGGAGGCCGAGGGCCACGGCGGTCTTCTCCACCTTGGCGGGGCCGACGTCGACGGCCATCTGCGCGTACACCGAGTTGACCGACTTGTCGGTGGCGGTGCGGACGGTGATGTCGCCGTACGAGACGCCGTCCTCGTTCTCCGGGGCGTAGAGGCCGCCGTTCCAGCCCTCCACGGAACGCTGGTCGGTGCCGTCGTAGATCGTGTTCGGGGTGATGGCGCGGCCGTCCTGGGTCTGCGAGTCGTTCTGGACGGCCGAGGTGAAGACGAACGGCTTGAAGGTGGAGCCGACCTGGTAGTCGCGGCGGGTCGCGTTGTTGACGTACTGCTGGGTGTAGTCGATGCCGCCGTACATCGCGAGGACCTTGCCGCTGGACGGGTCGATGGCGACGCCGCCGGCGCGGACGTACGTGTCGACCTTGCGGTTCTTCTTGTCGAGCTGGTCCATCACCTGGTCGTTCACGGCCTTCACGAAGGCGTCCTGCTTGGGCTTCTGGAGTGTGGTGGTGACGCGGTAGCCGCCGGTGGTGAGGGTGTCCTCGTCGATGATCCTGTTCGAGGTCAGATAGTCGTTGACGGCCTGCACGAGGTAGCCGCGCTGGCCCGACATGCCCGCCGAGCCCTTGGCCTGCTTGGGCGGAGCGAAGGTGATGCGGGCGCGTTCCGCCGGGGTCAGCCACTTCTTCTTGACCATGCCGTCGAGGACGTAGTTCCAGCGGGCGAGGGCCGCGGCCTTGTTCTCGGGGTGCGCGATCACGTCGTACTCGCTGGGCGCGTTGAGCAGGGCGGCGAGGTAGGCGCCCTGGGCGGCGGTCAGACGCCGGGCGTCGACGCCGTAGTAGGCCTGCGCGGCGGCCTGGATGCCGTAGGCGTTGCGGCCGTAGTAGCTGGTGTTGAGGTAGCCCTCCAGGATGTCGTCCTTGCTCTTCTCCCGGTCGAGCTTGATGGAGATGAAGAACTCCTTCACCTTGCGGGTGACGGTCTGTTCCTGGCCCAGGTAGTAGTTCTTCACGTACTGCTGGGTGATCGTCGAGCCGGACTGCCTGCCCTTGCCGGTGACGGTGTTCCAGCCGGCGCGGAGCATGGCCTTCGGGTCGACGGCGGACTCGGTGTAGAAGTCGCGGTCCTCGGCGGCGAGGGTGGCGTGCTGGGCGTCCTTGGAGATCTGGGCGAGCGAGACGTTCTCGCGGTTGACGTCGCCGTCGCGGGCGAGCTGGCTGCCGTCGGCGTACAGGTAGACGTTGCTCTGCTTGGTCGCGGCGGCGTTCGCGGGCGGGATCTTGACGAGGAAGTAGCCGAGCGCGAAGAGGCCGATCACGAGCAGCAGCGCGCCGAGGAGCGTGCCGAGCAGCATGCGCCAGGTCGGGACGAACCTGCGCCAGCCGGTCCGTTTCCGCTTCTGCTTCTTGCCGGGCTTGCCCGGTGCTGTCTGTGGTCCCGCCGCGGGGGCCGGGGCCGGGCGGGGGCCCGGTTCCGGTTCCCTGGGTGCCCAGCCCTGGCTGCGTTGCTGCGGCTGCGGCTTGTCGCTCATCTGTTCGCCGAACTCCTGTTTATGGTCGTACGTTCCCATACGGCCTCGTACGCCTGATGCGTCCCCTCTTGAAGACTCTCGCACCATGCGTTCCGTTCCCGGATCCCGGCACGTGTCGCGCCGGAAAATGCCTGGCGGGTCACACGGGGCCGGGGCTAGGCTCCTGCGCTTTGGCTCAACGCGGAGGAAGGGGACGGGTTGTGGGCACAGCGCGGTTGTACGCGTCCGTCGCGGCGAGCGGGTTCCGGCGCTACGCCACCTATCGGATCGCCACCGCGGCGGGTGTCTTCACCAACACCGTCTTCGGGCTGATCCTGGCGTACATCTTCATCGCCCTGTGGGACACCAAGCCGCACCTCGGCGGCTACGACCAGGCGCAGGCGCTCAGCTATGTGTGGCTCAGCCAGGCGCTGCTGATGGTGGTCGCCGTGATGGGCGGCGGCTTCGAGGACGAACTGATCGAGCGAATCCGTACGGGTGACATCGCGATCGACCTGTACCGGCCGGCCGACCTCCAGATGTGGTGGCTCGCCCAGGACATGGGCCGGGCGCTGTTCCATCTGATGGGCCGCGGAGTGGTCCCGCTCGTCTGCGGCGCCTTCTTCTTCGACCTGGCGCTGCCCTCCGATCCGCTGACCTGGCTCGCCTTCCTGGTCGCGGTCGTGCTCGGGGTGGCCGTCAGTTTCGCGATCCGTTTCCTGGTGGCGCTGTCCGCGTTCTGGCTTCTCGACGGGGCGGGCGTGGCGCAGCTGGCGTTCATCGCGGGGATCTTCTGCTCGGGGATGCTGCTGCCGTTGAACGTCTTCCCGGGTGTCCTCGGCGAGGTCGTACGGGCCCTGCCCTGGTCGTCGCTGATCCAGGCGCCCGTGGACGTCCTGCTCGGCACGGCCGATCCCCTGAGCACGTACGTGTCCCAGGCCGCCTGGGCCCTCGGGCTGCTCACGGCCGGGCGGCTGGTCCAGTCGGTGGCGACGAGGAGGGTGGTGGTGCAGGGTGGCTGACCCGGTGGAGCAGGGGGCGCGGGTCGTGGCCGGTCCGGTGGGGGAGGGGGCGGGCCGGTGGGCCGGTCCGGTGCGGGAGGTGGTCCGCGCGGCGGACTTCCAGCCCTTCGAGCGGCAGGGGGCGTACGAGCGGCTGCGCGACGGGCTGCGCGCCTACCGTCTGATCACCGCGATGTGGATCCGCTCCACGATGGCCTACCGGGCCTCCTTCGCGATGACGGCCTTCGGGAACTTCGCGGCGACCGCCCTCGACTTCGTGGCGATCCTGCTGATGTTCTCGCAGGTCGACCGGATCGGCGGCTACAGCCTGCCCGAGGTCGCCCTGCTCTACGGAGCGGCGGGCACCGCCTTCGGGCTCGCGGACCTCGCGCTCGGCTCGATGGACCGGCTCGGGCGCCGGGTGCGCGACGGCACGCTCGACACGCTCCTGGTCCGCCCCGTGCCCGTGCTCGCGCAGGTCGCCGCGGACCGCTTCGCGCTGCGCCGCCTCGGCCGTGTCACCCAGGGGCTGTTCGTCCTCGGATACGCCCTCGCCGTCCTCGACATCCACTGGACGCCGCTCAAGGTGCTGCTGATCCCGCTGATGCTGCTCAGCGGCGGAGCGATCTTCTCGGCGGTGTTCGTGGCGGGCGCGTCCTTCCAGTTCGTCGCACAGGACGCCGCCGAGGTGCAGAACTCCTTCACGTACGGCGGCAGCACGCTCCTGCAGTACCCGCCGACCGTCTTCGCCAAGGACCTGCTGCGCGGGGTGACCTTCGTGCTCCCGCTCGCCTTCGTCAACTGGCTGCCCGCGCTGTACGTGCTGGGGCGGCCCTATCCGCTCGACCTGCCGAAGTGGGTCGCGTTCACACCACCACTCGTGGCGGCGGGCTGCTGCGCGCTGGCCGGGATCGCCTGGCGCGCGGGGCTGCGCGCGTACCGGAGTACGGGAAGTTAGGGGAACGGGCGTGGCCATCGCCGGGGACAGCGAATTCACCGAGCAGGAGCGGGACTTCACCGGTGCGGACCGTGACATCAAGGGTCCGGACCATGACTTCATCGAGCTCGACGGCGTCGAGAAGGTCTTCGACGTGCGCAAGAAGACGGGCTTCCTGCGCAGTGAGCGCCGGCAGGTGCGGGCCGTCGACTCGATCTCCTTCACCGTGCGGCGCGGCGAGATGGTCGGCTACATCGGCCCGAACGGCGCCGGCAAGTCGACCACGATCAAGATGCTGACCGGCATCCTCACCCCGTCCGGCGGCCGGCTGCGGGTCGCGGGCCTCGACCCGTCCCGCGAGCGCACCCGTCTCGCACGCCGGATCGGCGTCGTGTTCGGGCAGCGCACGACCCTGTGGTGGGACCTTCCGCTGATCGACTCCTACCGGCTGATGCACCGCATGTACCGCATCCCGGACGGGCGTTACCGGGAGAACCTCGACCGCTGTGTCGAACTCCTGGAGCTCGGTGACCTGTTGGACGTCCCGGTGCGGCAGCTGTCGCTGGGGCAGCGGATGCGCGGCGACATCGCGGCGGCCCTGCTGCACGACCCCGAGGTGCTCTACCTCGACGAGCCGACGATCGGGCTCGACGTGATCAGCAAGGCGCGGGTCCGGGAGTTCCTGCGGGACCTGAACGCCGAGCGGGGTACGACGGTTCTGCTCACCACGCACGACCTCACCGACATCGAGCAGTTGTGCCGCCGGGTGATGGTCATCGACCACGGGCGGCTGATGTACGACGGTCCGCTGAGCGGGCTGCACGAGGTGGGGGAGAGCGAGCGGACCCTGGTGGTGGACCTGGAGCGGGAACTGCCGCCGATCGAGGTGGAGTCGGCGCGGGTGGTGAAGGTGGAGGGGCCGCGGCAGTGGCTGGCCTTTCCCGCCGCCGGGTCGGCGGCTCCGCTGGTGGCGCGGATCGCGGCGGAGTATCCGTTGATGGACCTCTCGGTGCGGGAGCCGGACATCGAGGCGGTCATCAGCCGCATGTACGCGGGGAAGGCCGGTACGGCGGGGAAAGCGGTCTCGCAGCGGGAGGCGCCGGAAGGGCGGGCCGGATAGCCCACGGGCGGGGGAACTCGTAGGCTGCTGTCCATGACCGACGACGAACTCCCGGAGCTGCGCGCCTCCGACGCCGATCGTGAACGAGTCGCCGAACAGCTGAGGGACGCCCTCGCCGAAGGCCGCCTCGACATGGAGGAGTTCGAGGAGCGGCTGGAGGCGACGTACAGCGCCCGTACCTATGGTGAGTTGACGCCGATCACCCGCGATCTGCCGGGCGCGGCCGCGAGTGCCCCCATATCCATGGTCAAGAAGCCGGTGGGCGACGGGAGTTGGGCTGCTCGTATCGTCGGCGGCGAGGGCTCGTCCTCGTGGGGTGTGGCGATCCTGTCCGGATTCGAGCGCAAGGGCCGCTGGACGGTGCCGAAGCGCTTCAACTCCTTCGCCTTCATGGGCGGCGGTGAACTCGACCTGCGTGAGGCGAACTTCGCGGACCACGAGGTCGTCGTCAACTGCGTCGCGATCATGGGCGGGATGAACGTGATCGTGCCGCCCGGCGTCGAGGTCGTCGTCCGCGGCATCGGCATCATGGGCGGCTTCGACCACCGTGAGTCGGACCAGGCCGGCGAACCCGGGGCACCCCGGGTGATCGTCACGGGCTTCGCCTTCTGGGGCGGTGTCGGCGTCGAGCGCAAACTCACCCGCGCGGAGCGGCAGCGCCTCAAGGAGGAGCGCCGCCAGGAGAAGCTGGAGCGCAGGGCGGCCCGCAAGGAGTTGCAGGGTTCCCGGGGCGGGGGCCTCGACGACGTGTTCGACGTGCTCGACGACGCCCGCGACCTGATCCGGGACCGTCACGAGGAGCGGCACGAACGCCACGAGGAGCGCAGGGAGCGGCACTGGGAACGCCGCCAGCACCGCCACCGGCGGAGCGACGGCGACGGCGACTACTGAACGACGGCGCCGTCCGGGCCGCAGGCCCCGGCGTTGTCCGGTGCCACCGATGTCCGGTGCTGTCCGGTGCCACCGAGACCCGGCGCCGTCCGGTGCCACCGAGGCCCGGTGCTGTCCGGGGCTGTCGAGGGCCGGCGGATCACAGGTCCGCCGGAGCCGTACCCTTCAGGTCTCCCAGGTCGAACACGTCGGCCATCCGCCGGTACCCCTTGTCGCTGGGGTGCAGGTGATCGCCCGAGTCGTAGTCGCTCCGCAGCCGGCGCGGGTTGTACGGGTCCCGCAGGGCCGCGTCGAAGTCGACGACGGCGTCGTACACCTTCCCGGACCGGATCTCCGCGTTCACGGCCCGGCGTACGGCATCCCGCGCGTCCGTGTATCCCCGGTGTCCCTGGAAGGGCATCAGCGTGGCGCCGACGACGCGCAGTCCACGGGAGTGCGCCTGCCGCACCAGGGTCCGCAGGCCGTCGGTGATGGTGCGCGGATCGACCTGGTTCGGGTTGCGCAGGATGTCGTTGACACCGAGGTCGATGACGACAGCCCTGACGTTCGTACGGTCGAGCACGTCCCGCCCGAAGCGGCTCAGCCCGCTGGGGTTGTCGGCCGGCCGGCCGAGTCCGGCGGCGAGGATCTGGTTGCCGCTGATGCCCTGGTTGACGACGCTGTAGCGGGGTGTTTCGCCGCTTCCGGCCGAGGCGCGCAGCCGCTCCGAAAGGACGTCCGTCCAGCGGTGGTTGGCCCCCACGGTGGAGGTGATGCCGTCGGTGAGCGAATCGCCGAGGACGACGACGGTGCCCGCGGCGTCGTCGCTCAGCACGTCGAGCGCGGTCAAGTAGCGCCAGTACGGGCTCTGTCCGGTGTACGGGACACCGCTCACGTCCTCCGTACGGTCGCCCTCGGCGACGTACGAGAGCTGCCGTGCGAACGGGTGGTAGGTGACCGGGCCGGACGGGGTCGGCGAGAAAGTCGTCACCAGGACGTCCGCGCCGTGCGGGATGCGCACCCGCACGGCGTCGCTCATCATCTGTCCGCCGGCCGGGATCACGGCGGTCGTGGCGCCGCCGAACGTGAGGCGGCGCATGGTGCCGACCGCGGCGGTGGCGTTGTTCGCGGTCGCGGCCACGGCGATCGTGGCGTGCGTGACGGTGAGCGGCTGCTGCCCGTAGAGATTGGACAGCGTGATGCGGGCACTCGTACCCCCGGCGGCCGAGTGCACGACGTTGCGCACGGAGCGGCCCGCCAGTCCGCTCGTCTCCGTGCCGGGCTCGGCTCCGGCCGGGGAGGCCGACCAGGCGCCGACCCAGGTGCCGGTCGAGGCGGGGGCGGCGGCGTTGTGCGTCGTGCGGCCACCGGCGACGTCGGACCGGGTTCCGGTGCCGTCGTCGGCCGCGACACCGATGTATATGGCTGCGGAAAGGACCAGGACCACGGCAAGGACCGCGGCGAGCAGGGCATAACCGTGACGCTTGGTCATGCGATGCGTTTCTCCTCCGACGAGTGGGAGCCCGAGACTCCGAAGTGATCACCCCATGATGCGTCATGGAGTGGACGAGCGACGAAGCACCCCCTACGGGACCCCCCGGTCGATTCCCCATCCGAACAGACGCCGGGAACTCCTGTGTCGTTCCAGGAGTCGATCAGGAAGAGAGGGAGAAAGGGACAATGTGCACGGGGTGTGACGCGGCTCGCGAACGGGTGGAGTGAATGGAACGCACGAATTCGGGTGAACCGGACGACATGGAGCAGCATGCCCGTCCCGGCACCGCCGCGAACGCGACGACGGCCGCCGGGACTCCGGGCCGGGCGATGAACACCTTCAGCCCCGCCGACGAGGAGAAGCGCCGCGGAGTACGCCGGATGAAGGCGACCGCCACCGGCCTGCTGCTCTTCGTCGCCCTCGTCTACGTGCTGGCCAAGTGGGCCTCGCACGAGGGCGCGGGCGCCTGGGCCGGCTACGTCGCGGCGGCCGCCGAGGCGGGCATGGTCGGCGCGCTGGCGGACTGGTTCGCCGTCACGGCCCTCTTCCGGCATCCGCTCGGCCTGCCCATCCCGCACACCGCGATCATCCCCACCAAGAAGGACCAGCTGGGCGTCTCGCTGGGCGAGTTCGTCGGCGAGAACTTCCTCTCCGAGGACGTCGTCCGGCAGCGGCTGCGCGCCGTGGGGATCGGCAGCAGGCTGGGCGCCTGGCTCGCCGATCCCGAGCACGCGGACCGGGTCACGGCCGAGCTGGCCGCCGCGCTCCGAGGCGCGCTGACCGTCCTCAGGGACTCCGATGTCCAGGCCGTCGTCGGGGAGGCGATCACCCGGCGCGCCGACGCCCAGGAGATCGCGCCCGGCATAGGGAAGATGCTGGAGAAGATCGTCGCGGACGGCGGCCACAGACGGGTCGTCGACCTGGTGGTCACCCGCGCCCACGACTGGCTGGTGTTCCACGACGAACAGGTCATGGACGCCGTCCAGGGCGGCGCGCCCGGCTGGACGCCCCGGTTCGTCGACAAGAAGGTCGGCGAGCGCGTCTACAGGGAACTGCTCCGCTTCGTCACCGAGATGCGCGACTCCCCGTCCCACCCGGCCCGCGGCGCCCTCGACCGGTTCCTCACCGACTTCGCCTCCGACCTCCAGTCCGACACCGACACCCGCGCGCGCGTGGAGCGCCTCAAGGGCGAGGTGCTGGGCCGGGGCGAGGTCCAGGACCTGATCGCCTCCGCGTGGACGGCCGTACGGTCGATGATCGTGTCCGCGGCCGAGGACGAGCGCAGTGAGCTGCGGCTGCGCGTGCGCGCCTCCCTGCTGTCCCTCGGCGCCCGGATGGCCACCGAACCCAAGCTCCAGGCCAAGGTCGACGGCTGGCTGGAGGGCGCCGCCGTGTACGTCGTGACCACGTACCGCAAGGAGATCACCTCGCTCATCACGGACACCGTCGCGGGCTGGGACGCCGAGCACACGACCAAGAAGATCGAGGCGAACATCGGCCGGGACCTCCAGTTCATCCGGATCAACGGCACGGTGGTCGGCTCACTGGCCGGACTCCTGATCTACGTGGTGTCACGGGCGCTGGGGGCGTAATCGGCCGGGGCGAGGGCACCCGGGCGGGGTTCGCCCGAAGAAGAGGGAGCCCATGTCAGCCCCAGCCTCGCCGGTACCAGCGCCCGCCTCCACCGATACCGTCACGACGAACGTGCCCGCCCGCCTGGACCGGCTGCCGTGGTCCCGCTGGCACTGGATGATCGTGATCGGCCTCGGGACCGTCTGGATCCTGGACGGCCTCGAGGTCACCACCGTCGGCAACATCGCGGGCCGGCTCTCCGAGGAGGGCAGCGGCCTGGCCATCTCCTCGGCGCAGGTCACCGGTATCGCGGCGGCGCTCTATGTGGCGGGCGCCTGCGCGGGCGCCCTGTTCTTCGGGTGGCTGACCGACCGTCACGGCCGCAAGAAGCTCTTCATGATCACCCTCGTCGTCTACCTCTCGGCGACCGCGCTGACCGCGCTGTCCTTCGACGCCTGGTGGTTCTTCACCTTCCGCTTCCTCACCGGCTTCGGCATCGGCGGCGAGTACGCGGCCATCAACTCGGCGATCGACGAACTCATCCCCGCCAAGTTCCGCGGCCGCGTCGACCTGATCATCAACGGCAGCTACTGGCTCGGCGCGATCGGCGGCGCGCTGCTGTCGATCGTCATGCTGAACACGGACATCTTCCCCAAGGACCTCGGCTGGCGGCTGACCTTCGGCCTCGGTGTGGTCCTCGGTCTGGTGATCCTGCTGGTCAGGCGCCATGTGCCGGAAAGCCCGCGGTGGCAGTTCATCCACGGCCGCGGCGAGGAGGCGGAGGGGCTGGTCACATCCGTCGAGCAGGAGATCGAAGAGGAGAAGGGCGCACCGCTGCCGCCCCCCGCGGGCGAGATCACCATCGAACAGCGCAAGAGCATCGGCTTCGGCGTGATCGCCAGGACCGTCTTCGGGCGCTACCCGAAACGGGCCGTGCTCGGCCTCGCCCTCTTCATCGGTCAGGCCTTCCTCTACAACGCGATCACCTTCGGCTTCGGCTCGATCCTCACCACGTTCTTCGACGTGCCCACCGGCGGCACCGGCTACTACTTCGCCGTCATCGCGGCCGGCAACTTCCTCGGCCCGCTGCTGCTCGGCAAGCTCTTCGACACCGTCGGCCGCCGGGTGATGATCTCCTCGACCTACCTGCTCTCGGGTGTGCTGCTGTTCGGCACGGCCTGGCTCTTCGACCAGGGCTCGCTCAACGCGGTGACGATGACGGCCTGCTGGTGCGTGGTGCTCTTCTTCGCGTCGGCGGGCGCCTCCAGCGCCTACCTGACCGTCTCCGAGGTCTTCCCGATGGAGACCCGGGCGATGGCCATCGCCTTCTTCTACGCCATCGGCACCGCCGCCGGCGGCATCAGCGGGCCGCTGGTCTTCGCCGACCTCACCAAGTCCGGCGTCGTCGGCGACACGGTGCTCGCCTTCCAGATCGGCGCCGGCCTGATGTGCGCCGCGGGCCTGGTCGCCGTGTTCCTGGCGGTCAACGCCGAGCGCCGCTCCCTGGAGGACATCGCCGCGCCGCTGTCGACGGCACCCGCCCCGACCGGCACGTCCTCGTCGGCATCGTCCGCGCGGGCGACCTGAGTCGGGCACCGGGCGCCTTCTGAGTATCCCGTTCTGAGTACGCGTACTCTGTCGCGCCCCCGCCGCGCACGGAACCCTCGTACGCATGACCGAGAAGCTGCTCCGCCCCTTGCGAACGTGCCCCTGGCCGGAACGCTGGCTGACGCGCGTGCTCGGCGCCGCCCTGTCCTGCGCGGCGTACCTCATCTGCCTTCCCTGGGACCTGCGCAACCGCCCCGAGACCCCGGACTCCGTCGTGGAGACCACCCCGGTGACCGGCACGGGAGTCCTCGCCCTCGGCGCGGCCCTGCTGCTCCTGGCCGTCCACTTCGGGCACCGGGACGCGCTGGCCTGGCCGTTGCTGCTGGTCGTGGCACCTCCGGCGACCCTGCTGTACGTGTCACTGCGCACCCACCCGGGACCCCCGGACGGCTTCGCCGACGCGTGGCCGCTGACCTGGGCGTTCCTCACCCTGGTGGGGGCTGCCGCCGTGCTGTTCGTGGCCGCGGTGGCACGCCAGTTCCGGGCGGACCTGGCGGACGCGTGGGAGGAGGAGCTGAGTCTGCCCGCCCGGTCGTGAGACGGTTCGTCCCATGGTCCGTGCCGCGCCGGTCGACCGCTCGTCACGCACCGCGCCCGCTGTGCGTCACGGACTTCGGCCGCTGTCTGTCACGGACGTCGGCCGCTGTCTGCCAAGGCGTCGGCCCCTGCCCACGCGTCGCGAGGAGGACACCGGTGACCATCCGCAGGATCGTCCCCGACATCCAGGTCGGGTCCGAGCGGGACATGACGACGAACCGGGACTTCTACGGTCTGCTCGGCTTCGAGGAGGTCATGAACCAGGGCTGGGTCATGACCCTCGCGTCCCCGTCCAACCCCACCGCCCAGATCAGCTTCCTCACCGAGGAACGCACCGCTCCCGTCGTCCCCGACCTGAGCGTCGAGGTCGAGGACGTCGACGCCGTGTACGCGCAGGTGATCGCGTCGGGTGCGGAGGTCCTGCGGGAGCTGCGGGACGAGGAGTGGGGCGTACGGCGGTTCTTCGTACGGGATCCGAACGGGCGGGTGGTGAATGTGCTGGGGCATCGGGGCCCGTAAGTCCCGCGCCCTCACTGGCCGTAGAAGTACCGGGAACCCTTCTCGTTGAAGTACGAGGCGTAGACGCGTCCGAGGACCGGCTTGCCGCGGTACATCCCGACGTACTGGCGCGAACTGTCGACCACGACGGGCCGGGTCATGCAGGCGAACTTGACCCGCTGCTGGGCCTCGGCCCACTGCACGGCCGCCGGATCGACCCGGTCGCTGACCAGCAGCGGGAAGGCGCCGATGCCGTTCTGCATGCCGACGGGCAGACCGCCCTTGGTGTCCTTGGCGTACCGCATCACCTGGTCGGTGAAGGCGGAGACGGCCGGCACGGTTATCTCCGGGACGGCCGCGGCCACCGTGAACAGATGCAGCTTCGTCGCCATCCAGCGCATCCGGAACTCGGCCCGCCGTCCGACGAGTACGGGCACCCCGGCCCAGTCCTCCCACCGCGTGACGCAACCGTCCTCGGTCAACTGACGTTCCACGAAGGCCAGGTAGGTGCCCGGCGCCGACTGATCCTGTTGTGCGTGCATGAGCGGGATCCTAGGCGCCCGGAGGCGGCGCGCTAAGCCCCTGTGGTGGACCCCGGCCGGATGATCATCAGGACGGTGACGGTGGCCCACAGCAGGTTGAAGATCCCGGTGAACATCGCGAGCCGCACGGTCGCCGCACGGTCTCCCGCCCCCTCCGAGGTCAGGCTCTCCGGGGTCAGGCCCTCCAGGATCGCGCTCTGGCGGGGCAGCACCAGCGCGGCGAGGACCACGGCCGCGAGCGCGGTCAGCGCGATCGAGACGATCAGCCAGGTGTCGCCGAGCACGCCCATGGAGCTCGCCGTGGCGAACCCGAAGACGGGGACGACGACGCCCACCACGGCGTACACCCGGCAGATGCGGTGCAGCAGCCGTGTGGTGGCGAGGGCGTCCGCGCCGTCCGGCGCGTCGAGGACCTTGCGCGCGGAGGGCGGGAACATGCTCGCGGCCACCGTGACGGGCCCGATGGCGATGATCGCGGCGATGACATGGACGGCAAGGAGGAACTTGGTCACGGGGTGACGGTAGGGGCCGGGGAGGATCTTGGAGAAGTGGCACTTCTGCCAGGGAGCAACGGATTCCGGCCAGCGCCTGACGACTGTTCCGGGCTGGGTTCCATGGCTGGGCCGAACTGAGCTGAACTGAGCCGAACTGGGCTGTATGGCTGGTCCGCGCCAGGCTCCGGGGCTGGTCCGGGCCGGGCTCCAGGGCTGGTCCGAACCGGGCTCTCGGGTTGCGTGGCTGGTCCGGGCCGGGCTTTGGGTTCTGTTCCTGCTGGTGTATGCCGGGCTGCTCGGTCGCTTCACCGGGTGACGGGAATCCGGCGTAGGCCTAGGCTCCAGCCATGCACACCGTGGCCGTACTGGCACTGGACCAGGTCATCCCGTTCGACCTCTCCGCCCCGATCGACACCTTCGGCTGGGCCCGGCTGCCCGACGGGCGGCCGGCGTACCGGACCCGGGTGTGCTCGGTCACCGCGGACGCGGAGGTGAGCGCGGGCCCGTTCACGCTGCGTGCCCCGTACGGTCTGGAGGCGCTGGCCGAGGCGGACACGATCATCCTGCCCGGGCGGGCCGACCCGTCGCTGCCCCTGCCGCCGGGGGTCGCTGAGGCGCTGCGCGCGGCGGCCGCGAACGGTACGCGGATCGCGTCGATCTGCGTCGGCGCGTTCGTCTTCGCCGCCACGGGCCTGCTGGACGGACTCCGGGCGACCACGCACTGGCTCGCGGCCGGTGAACTGGCAGCGAAGTACCCGGCGGTGACCGTCGACCCGAACGTTCTCTACGTCGACAACGGCCAGTTCCTCACCTCGGCGGGCGCGGCGGCGGCCCTGGACCTGTGCCTGCACATGATCCGCAAGGACCACGGCTCGGCGGTCGCCGCACACGCGGCCCGGCTGTCCGTCATGCCGCTCGAACGGGAGGGCGGCCAGGCCCAGTTCATCGTCCACACACAGCCGCCGGTACCGGCCGGGACGACCATGGAGCCGCTTCTCGTCTGGCTGGAGGAGAACGCGGACCGCGAGCTGACCCTGGAGGACATCGCGGACCACGCCGGCATGAGCACCCGCACCCTCAACCGCCGCTTCCGCGAACAGACCGGCACGACACCGCTCCAGTGGCTCCACCGGGCCCGGGTGCGGCGCGCCCAGTACCTCCTGGAGACGACCACGTACCCGGTCGAACGCATCGCCACCCAGGCGGGCTTCGGCTCACCGACGGCATTCAGGGAACGCTTCAAGAGGGTGGTGGGGACGAGCCCGTACGCGTACCGGCGGGCGTTCCGGGGGGTGGGGGTGTCTTGACGGGTCCCGTGACCGGGCTCCCTGACCCTGATCCCTGACCCGGCTCCCTGAAGGGGGAGGGGAGCCGAGTCGTTCCGGCCCGTCGGCCGACGAAGGGCCCGGCCCGCCGGTCGGCGAGCCGCTCGGGCCCGCCGGTCGGCGGATTGTTCAGGCCTGCCTGCCGTTCGGCGGATGGCCCGGGTGTGTCGGCGGGGCGTCGCAGAGCCCGCCGGTCGGCTAGTTGCTCGGGCCTGCCGGTCAGTAGATCGTTCAAGCCCGCCGATCGGCGAGCTGCTCGGGCCCGCCGGTCAGCAGATCGTTCAGGCCCGCCGGTCGGCGACGGCCCAGGAGGCGACGGCCATGGCCCCGGCGACGCCGAAGACGGCAGGCCAGGCGCCCACCTTCTTGGCCAGCGGGTGCGACCCGGCGAAGGCGGCGACGTACGCGGCGGTCAGCGCCCCGGCGGCCTTCCCGCCGGCCTGCTGCTTCCACTGCTGCGCGGCGACAGCCCCGGCGGCGGCCAGCACGACCCCGCCCAGCTGCCGCTTCCTCGTCCAACGGGCGACGCCGTACCCACCGACAAGCCCGCCGGCGGCCACCATCGCGGCCGGAACCTTCGCCATCACTGCCTCCTCGTTCGTCACTCGAGGCTAACGCCCTGCCGGAGCCCGGCGGGCCCGGCCCCGGGCGCGGAGCTCGGTCACATAGCCCGCGGAGACGGCGCACCCGGCACCGGCGAGGGCGAAGCCCAGGACGGCGGGACCGATGTAACCGGGGACGATGTCGTAACTCCCGCCGTCACTTGTCTCGCACACGAAGCCCGGGGGGACGTAACTCACGGAGTAGCCGGAGATCTCGATTCCCCCCTCATGCCGCTCCAGCCACCCCGACGTACGGCAGGGCCGGGCCGGCGCCGAGTCGGTGCCTCCGTCCTCGGCCTCCATGAGCGAACCGGCGACGTGGAGCAGTCCCCACGCGTACACGGCGATGGCGGCGGCACCCGAGAAGGCGGCAAGCGTCCGAAGGGCCACGGTCGCCTCGATGCGCCGCTCGCCGCGCCGCGCGAGGACGCTACAGCCGTACCCGACGAGGCCGAAGGCGGTGACGGCGGCGATGACGAGGAACAGCAGAGTCAGAAACCACATCGCGGCCCCACATGTCGATCGGTCGGTGAATCCGCCGAGTTCAGCACGGCGATCGCGGCGCACCTGTGGCGGAGCCCACAGTTCCGGCAACAGCGGCGTCACAGTTCACGGGGGTCACCGCCAGGCCGACTGTCGGTGGCACCCGCTTGGATGGGCCGCATGACAGCCCAAGACATCGCCGACGCGCTGCCCGACATCGGCTCCCTGAGAGATCTCTGCCGATCGATGGCCATGGCGGAGGCGATATTGAACCCCGGGGGCGAGTGCTCCTACTCGTACAGCGCGCGATGGTCGGAAACCGAGGAAGCGGCCTCGATGAGAAACGGATCCGGCGACGAGTACGACATCGTCTTCGCCCCCACCGGCGCGTACATCCGCGGCTTCGACCACGAGTCCCCCCTCAGCCCGTACCACCACGAGGACGTGCCGGCTCCCTGGCCAGGCGTACTGGACTCCGTACCGGAGGCCTTCCGGGCCTATGTCGACGAGCCCGCCTTCACGGACGAGGCCGGCTGCCCGGTGGTGACGGTGTGCCTGTGGCGGACCGCGGACGCCCCGTCCTGGGAGGCAGGCCGGATCACCTTCCCCGAAGGACACCCGGACCCCGACGGCTCGGCCTGGCTCTTCCCACTCCTCGTCGACCCGACCCCCGAGGCGTTCCAGGCCTTCGCCGAGGACTACTACGAGACGTCCGTGAACATCGAGGCGGTACGCGACCTCTACGAGCTGCGCCCGCTCGGCCGCTCGCACATCACCGCGCTGAATCCTTCGGCCGGCGTCGAGACGGTGATTGCTGAGGCCAGATCGATCGGCTACCCGCTCGGGACGGACTTGGTGTGATGCCAGGAGAGTCTGCCGCGACTGTCGTGATCTAACCCCGGCGCCGCTTCGGTGCCGACTCCTCTGCGATGCCGGTCTACGCCGTGCTGGAGGAATCGACCGCTGGCCTCATCGCGGATCTGTGAATCAGGGCCCGCAGCGCATTGGGAGTGCGCCAGGATTCTCCGGGTGAGCTCCTGTGGCACATGCGGTGGCAATTGGCGCACAGGCATGCGAGGTCGCTGAGCCCGGTTTCCTGGGGCCCGGATATATGGAGAGGTGTGACGTGGTGCACTTCGATGTAGTCCTCGCCGAGTCGCCCGTAGACGTGAGCAAAGTCGAAGTCGCAGACTTCACACCGAAGTGCCTGGCCCAGGCGCCGCACCTGCTGAATCTTGAGCTTGCGGAGCTTGGGGTCGCGCTCCCGGATGAGGGCCCGGCGGACGAGCAGGCGGCCCTCGATGGCCGTTGTTCCTGTGTCGTCGGCCTCGTCGAGCTGCTTCGGGAGGAGCTGGAACTCACCGGAACCGATGCCGTCCTCGATAGCTTGCGCCGCCTGCAGCATCTCGGTCTCACGCTCAGTGAAGGCTGTGATCATCAGACGCGTGGGTTCGCCGCACCGGGTGCGCTTGCCAGTGTAGGAAGGGTAGTTGGTGGCAAAGTCGGTGGTCTTGCGGCTGACGCTGTCGGGAGACCGGAAGCCTGGGTGGCTCAGGATCTCGGGACCGTGGAGGGGGAGCGCCCGCAGCAACTCGGACAGTGCCTCGACCTCCCGGTCACCGGTCCGCAGTTCATGCCAGCCGTTCTTCACGACCAGCGCTCCAGCCAGCACGAGCTCATCCTCAGTCCACGCAGGGCTCCGCATGGGCAATATCGTATGAGTGTTCGTTGTGGCGGAGGGTGTGTTCAGCGAACCGAGGAGCGTGCTGCACACTTGGTCAGGTCTCGTTGTCAGTGGGGTCTGTCACCCTCAGTGATGGTGGATTGCAAGATGCGTCTGCCGCTGCACGTCTGTAAGGAGGGGGCATGACCCGCACGAACGAACCAGAGCGCTCCGCAGAGGAGATTGAGGGGCCTAAGTTCACCTCGATCGAGATCTGTGCTGGAGCCGGAGGCCAGGCCATCGGCCTGCACCAGGCAGGTTTCGGGCATCTGGCGCTGGTGGAGATCGACAAGCACGCTGTTGAAACGCTCGGGCTGAACATCGACGACCACGAAGTGTGGGCGTGGGAGCGTGAGCACTGCGACGTCCTATCGGCTGACGTCAAGGAATTTGAGCCCTACCGGGACTTGCGCAAGGGCGCCGACCTGCTGAAACAGGACGACCTGGATCTCCTCGCCGGTGGTGTGCCGTGCCCCCCGTTCTCGCATGCAGGCAAGCAGCTTGGCAAGGACGACGAGCGAGACCTCTTCCCTCGCATGCTGGAGCTCGTCGACACCCTCAAGCCGCGGGCTGTGATGATCGAGAACGTCCGCGGGATCATGGACCCGAAGTTCTCGGACTACCGCGACCTGATCAGGGCGAAGCTCCAGGGCGGCACGTATCGGGGCGACGACGGGCAACTCGTCTCTGAGAAGGGACTCGGGTACACCGTTTCCAAGTGGGATGTCTTGGAGGCCAGCGACTTCGGAGTGCCGCAGCTTCGCCCCCGGGCCGTCCTTGTCGCATTCCGGGACGATGTCATCAAGGACCTGAAGTACGAGTGGCCCACGGCTACACACGAGGATCCGGTAAGCGTTGCGGTGGCTCTTGAGCCGTCCATGCGTGAGCGTTACGGCCAGTACTTCACGGGAGTGCACGCGGAGCGGGCTCATAAAACCTTCGATCGCTGGCTCCAGAAGGCAACCGACCGCGACGTCGAACTCATGGGCAGGGGTGGAGGTATTGCGCCCACGCTTGTCGGTGGATCGAAGAAGCATGGCGGCGCAGATCTCGGGCCGAGCCGGGCCAAGGCGGCGTGGAAGCTGCTGGGTGTCTCAGGTCTGGGCGTTGCCAATGACACCGAGACCTGCGCGAAGAAGCAAACCGAAGACCGTGACCTATTCGGTCCTGATGGGCCGATGCTGACCGTGCGGCAGGCCGCCATCATTCAGGGGTTTCCCGCTGAATGGGACTTCGCGGGTGGCAAAACTGCGCAATACCGACAGGTGGGGAATGCCTTCCCGCCGCCTGTTGCCAAGGCTGTAGGTAGGTCGATTATCGACGTGCTGAAAGCGGCGCGAGAGCGCGACCGGAAGCGCTGATTACGTTTCCGTCCTGTTCCTTCTGGTTGTGCTGCGGTGCTTCTCAACTTCGGCAGCAATACGTGCGGCACAGACTTCAGAGGGCTCGTGTTCCCAGAACCGGAGCACCGTCCAGCCGGCTTCTTCCAAGCGCTGGTCGGTGTCCCGGTCCCGGGCCATGTTCCGAGCCACCTTGTCGGACCAGTAGCCCGGGTTGGTCTTCGGCGGAACGTAGTGCTCAGGGCAGCCGTGCCAGTAGCAGCCGTCGATGAAGACCGCCACCTTTGCTGGGCGGAAGACCATATCGGCAGTTCGGCGAAGGCTTGGAAGCGGCTTGGCGGCGACCCGGTAGCGCAGGCCCCGGGCGTGCACGAGCCTCCGGATGAGCCACTCCGGCTTTGTGTCCCGGTTCCGGATGGCCTGCATGTTGCGGCGACGGGCGGCGGACGATGCCCACGAGCCCTCCGGTGGGAGCCATTCGCTGTCCGGCTTCGCCGGTGTACCTGAAGGCGTACTCATAACGCTCTGACTCTTACCAGGTCGTCAGCGTCGTGGCGAGTTCGTCGTACAGCCTGAGGTGTCCCTGGCGACTCTGCCAGGCGCTGGTTCGGCCGTCACAGCAACCAGGTGTGACAGCCGACCGCGTCGATGCCTGCGCACGAATTCCTACTTTGTGTGAGAGGGGAGCGACGGTGCAATATCAGAAGGATCGCTGGGAGCCGCAACAACCCAGGCCTCGCCATCCAGTGTCACGAACCGCGCGTTGCGGTGATGCGGGCCGTACTTAGCGACGCGCACGCTGACAAACTCGCCCTCCCGTGGGGGCAGGATGCCGAGCTGCTCCGCTACCGCGCGGTGACTGTCGTAGTCGCCCATGATGAGGATTCCCTCGGGCTTGAGCGCAGAACGTGCACCCCCGTTACCGCGGACCCGTTTCATGTAGTCCTTCTGCTGGGCCACGGTTCGCACTACGTTGCGGCTTATGCGCCGTTTCTGTGCGCGCCGGAACAGTTCATTGAGACGCTGCTGGCCAGAATGCTGTGCGAAGACAGCCGCGCGGTCTGATGGGTCCATGTGTAGGAGCGTGTTCTCGGGAAGCTCCGCATCGCGCCACAGCCAGAGAATCTTGTCCCGGTGCCTGGCCTTCACCGTCATCTTTGCATCGCGGTTGCTGCCTTGGTTAAGCCACTCCTCCCGTACCCGGAAGAGGCCGGCGCTCCATCGGCTTTCGCTGTCGTTGGCCCATACGAGCAGACAGAGGTGTCCTCTGGCTTCCGGAGGGATCATCCAGCCGCCGAAGCTCTGTGAGTACTTGCAGTCCACCTCGATGCCCGCGATCCGGTAGTCCATTGCGTCACCGTCCGCGAACTTGAACTCACGCTGCAAATTGATCTCGACGAGGGTGCCAGCGTGCGTCCTCTCGGTCTTGTACAAGGATTCCCAGGCGTACCGGCCTGTGGTCTCACCGTTTAGCAGCTGATCGATGGTGTCCCGCAATACGGCCGAAAAGCGCTCCCCGGAGGGATCCACGCCCATCAAATCCGCGTGCACTGCCTGGAGCTCGGCGTCGCGCCTGAGCTCGTCAGTCAGAGTGACGTTCTGTGCTGCATGGACGTCGATGGGCAGCAAGTGGATCCCCCTCAGGATGAACTGGCCGGAATAGTAGCGTCGTTGGTGTGTCGTGAATTCTTGGCACGGAAGCGCACCAGGCGACGGTCCGTGCTCGCTGCCGAAGTCGGCGGGATCAAGGTAAAGGCCATTACGATCTTCGACGGGTCGGCGGCACCGCTCCGGACGACCGCCTGGACGTCGCTGTGGGTGTCTCCCTCCACGACGGGGTACAGCAGCATCACTCCCGTCGTCGAGCCGACCCCGGCGCTGTGAACTGGCTGGATCTCCGGTGACGAGGATGCTCCGTCGATCAGTCGTTGAGCCGCGGTGCGGTGTTCGACGCTGGCGATGCGGCCGAAGGAGATCTTGCCGGTCTGCCGGCTTCGGCGGACGAGAGACAACGGCAGCGAACCGAGCACGCTGGCCTCCACGCGTGTGCTGGCGGCCAGACGAGGTGAAATGAGCAGCCAGTCGTCCACCTTGGCGAGCGTGCCGTCAAGCTGCCTGAGATAGGTCAAATGTGGGTCGAAGTGCCCTTCGCGCTCCCATTCGAGCTGAGAGAGCGCGCTGACAAGCTCGTTGTGGGAGACCGTGCCCGTCAGTGCCTCGAAGGTCCGAGTGAGCGAACTGGAGTCATCCGGTGGATTACTGAAGGTCGTCGGGGATGCGCTGAGCGAGTTCAGCAGGGGACGCCAGCGCTCACTATTCCGCTTCAGCGTCGCATTGTTCACGGGGTACGCCGCAGGTTCAATGGGGCGGCCAGGAGAGCGGATCTCCACCAGCTCGGCATTGAACATCTTGTTGCGGGCCGAGGGCCTGATCCAGGGCAGGTGTTGTGCCACGAGCGGCGGCACCTGCATAGGCGTGAGCTGAGGCTGTCCGTCGACACCCGCGGCGTACTGGGCCAGCTGCTCCCGGAACGTCTCCTCGTCACGGCAGATCGCTTCGTAGGCCTCGTACAGATCGGCGTAACGGTCGCGGCCGAAAGGCTCCTCCCGCCCGATGTAGAGACGGACCAGGTCTCTGTAACCAGGCCGGAAGCCGAACCAGCGTCCCATCTGCATCAGGGTGTCCGCCTGCTGCGTGGTGCGCCGGTAGTAGGTGATGGTCAAGCCCTCCACGGTGAAACCGCGAGAGAGCTTCGTTCCGCCCACGAGGATCTTCCAGACGTGCGGGGTCCGGTCGAAGTCGAGGTTCAGCTGGTCGAAGTAGCGGTCTGAGTCGCCGTTCACGACGATGACCGGCTGACCGCCCGAGCCGATGAGGTGATGCGCCTTGTGCACATAGGTGCGCAGTTCTTCATAAGAGGGGGGAGCGGGGAGATCCGAGGCGCGTGCCTCACTGACCGGAGCGAAGTCCGAAGCCCATAGTGCGGCAAGACGTTCGTGCCCGGCGGCTGAGCTATAGCCCGCCTGATGCCACATGGAGTTGATGAGGAGCGCGAGATCCGCGTGATCGTCCCTCCGCACCGACTGATGAGCGAGCATCGTGTGATGCCGGAACGGACCGTCAGGAACGCCGTGGTCGGCCCGGTACAGCTTCAGCGCGCCGGACAGGACGAAGGCGTCCATGGCTTCCTGCAGACGGTCCCCCGTCGACTCGTAGATGTCTCTGATGTGCGCCTTCTCCTGAGAGTTGGCGTATGTGCGCTCTTCCCTGGGTATCGCCGAATCCAGATCGTGGAAGTCCTGGGCGCCCATGTACCCGGACGGACGAGGAAGGGAGATCAGGAAGTCGCTGGGGAAGATGTCATCGTCGTCGCCGGGATCGATGAAGACGTTGGCGAAGGGCGTGGCCGTGTAGCCCACATATTGCGCGCGCGGGAGCAGCTTCAGGAGCTGAGAGATCAACCCGTTGATGGACGTGCGTTCCGTGCTGCCTTGTTCCCACTTCTTGGGGTCCAGGGTGTTCACGGACGCCTGGTCGGACTCGTCATCGATGACCAGGGCAGGCAGCTCTCCGAGCAGTCCGTGAATCTGCTTGAGGTCCTTGACGAGTTTGGTCAGAACGGACTTGTTCTTCTTCACCACCAGGATGCGGGCGGCCGCGTGGTGGAGGTTCGCTTCATCATGCAGCGGCCGGGTCGGTTCACGCTTCTCGAACTCAAGGGCCCGGATACCTTGTGCCAGGCTCTTGTAGTCGTTGTCCCGAGTCGTGAGCCGCTCGATGTCGAAGGCGCCGAGCACGGACGGGCGTGCTCCGTGCTGGACGAACTCGTGCCAGTCCGAATCGTCGTCGCCGATATAGTCCACGCCGACAAGGGAGTCGAGGTCCGTGATATCGGCGCCCCGCAGGATGTTCTCCTGACCGATCAGCTCCATGTCGAGACGGCGCTGGGTCTGGGCGCGCAGCAGGTTGAGGGTGCCGCCCAGCACGATGACGAGGCGGTAGCCGGCGTCGATAGCTTTGGCGGCGACACCAGTGAAGTTGGCAGTCTTGCCTGACTGGACATATCCGACGACCAAGCCCTTTGCCTGCCGGGCCGTCTCTTGCTCCGGGTCGGTGAGGCGTTCAACGACTGCCCGGCTCGCCTCGTCGAGGCTTGCGACCGCCGCGTCGGACCAGCCCTTGCCGCGCAGTTTCTGCTCGTACGACGTCCAGTAGAAGGAACGGGCGGCGGCACGTTCTGGGGTGTACCAGGGGGTGAACTTACGTGTGATCACGGTGGGGCCCGGGATCTTCGCCACTGGTACGGCGTGGTCCAGCGCCTTCCGCAGGTCACTTCCGAACCGGAGCCGGTCGTACACGGCCGTACGCCGTTCGTCGGTGCGAGCGGGGATGGCCAGTGACCACTGAGGATCCTCGGCGAAGTCCCAGGCTGTGAGGTGGCGACTCCACAGAGCGCTGAGGGCCTCGTGGCCGTCGGCGAGATAAGCGTGAAACAGGTCCTCGCTCAGGTCGGCGTCCGGATAGTCCTCGTCTGCGGCAAGGGCGGCCCAACGCGCGAAGTGCCGGGGGATGCTCCCCATCCCTGCCAGGGCATGGGTGTGAATCTCAAGGAGCACGGTGGCTGGGGTGTCGCTCATCTAAGGTCCTCAGTCCGGATCAGTGGTCAATCAGGATGGCTGTGCCGCAGGTGTCAGGAGAGTGGCTGCGCACGCCGGATGCGCTGCGCTTCCACTGAAGACAGGAGGATGGTGTTCCAGTAGTCCAGGCGGTCTTGACGGCTGCGCTCCCAGCGCCCGAGCCCGAAGCAGTCCTCAAGAAGCAGATACAGCAGGGTCTTTGTCACGGGAGCGTCATTCGCTCCACCATGCCTGCCGTCGTTGAAGTCGTCCCGGTAGATCTTGTTGAGGATGACCGTATTGTCCTCGCGGTCCAGGCCGAAGAACTGGTCGCGGGGAAGAGTGCCCCAGGTGAAGGTGATCGGCTCTTCGCCCGGCTTCTCCGGCAGCTCTTCCTTGATGATGCGCTTGACCCTGGGATCCAGACCCTTCCCCGGGGGAGTGACGGGCTTGCGTACGATCTCGGTACGCCTCGAACCGTCTCTGTAGGCAGTCTCGGCGTCGGCCAGGAAACTCCGGAAGTGGCTTCCCCTGGAGTCAGTTGCCTTGTCCAGGCCGTCAGTGAAGGCCGGGGTGACGGTGACTCTCTCCTTCTTCACATCGAGGCTCAGGACATTGTTCTCGCGAGACGGAAGATCTACGGCGATGCGCGCTAGAACATGGTGACCCTCCGGATTCCGCCAGCCATTCCACCCTCCCGCCTGCACGAGGCGGTCGTTCCGGTAGAAGTAGAATCCTTGCCTTTCGGCGAGCGAGCCGATCTGGCGGAAGCCCGCCTGCTTCGACTTGGCCGGCCAGATATGAGCGGTCAGGCGGAGGTCCCCCAGCCCTTCCACCGGGGCCGTGAAGTCTCTGGGGTAGCCCGCCTTGCCCGGCACCTTGTACCCGAAGGGGTCCAGGGCTTCAACAGCGATGTGATCCACTTCCTCGCCGAGGCCTTGCTCCCCGCTTCCCACGTCCCACACGGCGATGTCGAGCTGGAGGCCCCGCTGCAGATACCGGTGGAGATAGAGGCCGAGGTGGGTCTCAAGGCGAGCAATGGCCTTCGACAGGAACTGGTCGCTCTGGCCGCGCGCGACCGTCTCGAAGGCCCGCACGCCATCCCAGCGCACGATCGTTCCCTGCCACTCGATGATCCCGTCGTAACGGTCTACGAGATCCTGCGCGTAGCGTGGGTCGACGGTGTCGCAGCGGAAGCTGTCTGCGATGCCCTCAGCCGTGAGGCGGCGCCCCGCCGCGCGGCTTCGCCTCGTGCGGCTGGCTATGGTGAGTGAAGAGGCGTGAGAAAGCGAAGCGGCTTTCAGGCCAGTGCCGTACATGCCTAGGGCGCGCTCACCGTAGTCACGGCGGTGCCCCACCGTCATCGCGGCGTCGAGCCCCTTTTCGTCCATGCCCTTGCCGTTGTCGATGACCAGCAGCGTGAGGATCCGGCCGGCGTCACGAAGGAAGTGGACGACGATCTTGTCGGCTTCGGCATCGATGGAATTGTCGATGAGGTCAGCGACGGCGACCTCGAAGCCATAGCCCTGATTGGTCAGAGCCCTTCCGTAGCCGGCATCTGGCGGCAGGTGCGTGCTGCCGGTCGTGGGGACGTCGTACTGCCAGTTGGCGCTGGACTCGTAGGGCATGCTTCCTCAAATGCACAGGTCAGGGCCTGCTTCACGAGTAGCAGCCCCTTACATCCAACAGACGGAGAGTGTGACCGTACTGCAAAGGTTGGACATAGAGGGAGGTGGATGGCGAACGGGGGCGATAAGTCCCTTATTTGGCAGAGGCTTTGGCCATGGATGTTCTTCATTTATCTGTGCTTTGCGGGCATCACGGATCTGTGTCGGAACATGTGGATCCGGCTGATTCTGGGCGGGGTTCGTCAGAGGAGCGCCCATACCGCCAACCCCACCCCGAACAAGCAGAGCAACAACCCGTTCATCACGTACGTTCCGGGGTTGAACGTCTTCTGTGTGCGTACCACGACCACCCGGCGTGGGTCCTGCGGGTCGTATCGCGCCACCACCTCGAAGCCCACCCACAGCGAGTGCTGATCCGCGTTGAGTGGCGCTCGGCGGTAAGTCTGGTTCCTCGGGCCCGCCTGGTAGCGGATCTGGGCAGGGTGAGAGGTCGGGCCCTCGCGGCGGGGCCCGCGGACGACCTCGCCCTTCGTGAGGGAACCCCGCACGCCGAGCAGGCGCACGCCCCGGTGTTCGCGCAGGCCCCGGCGGACGACGCGGAGGCCGTAGGCCAGCCACCCGGCCGCGAAGAGGAGGGCGAACGTCAGCCAAGGCTGGGACATGTCCGCCTCTCCCCCCGGTGCTCCTGAAGTCGGGTGCTGCTACGCCCCCACGCCGTGACACTCCCCATATACCCGCCCTGACCCGCACCAGCACTCGCTCGTCCTCTGCGGCGGCCAAGCCACCGCCAACCCCCGGGCCGCCAGCGTCGTCGCGTACTGGGGGAGCAGGGTCGTGTCCGACGGGGACGAGGCTTCTGAGGCTGCGAAGGCCTCGTAGGACGGGACCGTGGCGGTGACGATGCCGAGGTTCGGGGTGCCGGAGGCGGCCAGTTCGCGCAGGGACGCCTCTATCGTCGCGAGGTGCTCCTCGTGGGAGGGGTACTCGGCGGTGAGATCCGGGTACGCGGCGACCAGTTCCGCGAGTTCGGGCGCCGACCAGTGGAGGACCGCCACCGGGAAGGGGCGGGACAAGGCCTCGCGGTAGGCGCCCAGTTCGGCCTGGAGGCGGGTGATCTCGGCCTGGAGTTCCGCCGGGTTGTCCGAGCCGAGGGACCAGACCCGCTTCGGGTCGTGGAGTTCGTCCAGGGAGATCGGGGACGAGTGGAGGGTGTCGGCCAGGGCGTCCCACTCGTCGTGGGCCGCGCCCAGCATGCGGCGCACGCGATGGCGGCCGAAGAGGAGGGGGAGCGTGGAGTACGGGGGCTCCGGTACGTCCGTCAGGAGCAGGACCGCTCCCTCGGTGAAGGTGTCCTGCGCCGCTTCCAGCTCGTCGTGCGACTCCAGGGCCTCCGCCACGATCACCCAGGGGGCCGGGTCACGGGGGGCCGCGGCCCTGACTCCGTCGATGATCGCGCGTGCCTCGGCCTCGTGGTCGTACTCCCACAGGTTCGAGGCCTTGAGGGCGCGTACCAGATACGGCCCCTCCAAGGGGGTGTCCGAGGCGAGGAGGCGGTCGTAGAGAGTGGTGGCGCCGGGGCGGTCGCCGGCCAGTTCGAGGTGAGCCGCAGCCTGCAGAAGCAGGTGCTCGGCGTCCTCCGGATAGAGGCCGGCGGTCCGCTCCAGGCGAGCCGCTTCGGCGGTGTGGTCGACGTTCTCGGCAGGCGTGTCGGGGCGCATGGTGGACACCGTACTGCCGCCGGGCCGCCAAGAAGAGAGACCTGCAGGCCAGAGACGCGGGAGTCCCCGACGGCATATTCCGGAACGCGTCATCGCGTCATCGCGTTGGCCGGGCGACCGGTCGGCCGACGGGCCGCTGCGGCTCGTGCCGCAGCGGCCCCTCACCCCCGCCTCAAACCACCACCCCGTCCACCTGCACCGTCTGTACCGCCCCCGCCGCGAAGGGCACCGCGAGGGACTTGCCGGTCAGGTAGGTGTCCGAATGGGGTGTGTAGAGGTCGCCGCCGCCGGAGGTCAGGGTGTTCCAGCGGGGGACCAGGCCGCCCGTGCCGCCGGTGACCGTGGTGAAGCGGGAGAGGTCGAAGGTCAGGGTCTGGGCCGACGCGGCCTTGTTCGCCGCGACGATCACCAGACGCTTCGCCGTCGCGTCGTACGCCGCCACCGCGTAGTCCACGCCCGTGTCCACGATCGTCATCCCCGGGCGGATGTGGCGGCTGAACTGGGCCATCACATAGAGCTTCGTCTCCACCGCGCCGGCCGTCAGGGTGCTCGCGTCGTACTTGATCATGCCCCAGCCCGCCGTCGGGTCCATCACCTGCCAGTAGACCCAGGCGGTCGGGTGCAGCCAGCGGAAGTCGAGGAGGAGGTTGCTCGCCAGGGTCAGTCCGGTGCCGTCGCCGTCGCCGTACTCGGAGTTCCACAGCGCCTTGCCGGAGGAGGTCACGGCATCCGTGTAGAGGAGGTCCCGGCGGCCGCCCGAACCCTGGTAGCCGTGCACGTTGACCCGGTTGACCAGGCCCTTGGTCGTCGAGCCGAAGGAGTTCCACGTCGTCCGGGCCAGGTCGTAGCTCGTCTCGTCCGACGCGGAGATCTTGGTTCCCGTCAGGCCCCGCTTGTCCAACTCGCTGCGCAGATAGGGGAGTACGGCCGCCTGGACGGACGCGTCCATGTGGCAGCCCTCCTGCGTGCCGGTGGACGTCCACCAGCTGGAGGCGGGCTCGTTGAACGCCTCCACGGTGGCGAAGTTCACGCCCCAGTTCGTCTTCGCGTAGAGCGCGACCGCCGCGAGGTGGGAGGCGTGCTGGCGGTAGTTCCAGGACTGGAGGTTGTTGCCGCCGCCGGACGCGCCCGACGGATTGTGGTTCAGACACATCCACCACATCGGGGAGTTGGCGAACAGCTCGCTCGACGCGCCGCGTGCCGTCGCCTTGGTGAGGGCGGCGCGCTGGGTGGCGTCCGCCGTCCATTTCCAGGCCGCCGATGTCGGGTCCTCGTTGTTCCAGTCCTGCCAGTAGCCCTCGATCTGCTTGAAGGAGGGGATGTTGGCGGAGGCGGTCATGCTCTCGCCGCCCACGGTGTTCCAGCTGCAGGCGCCGAGGTTGTAGCGGGCGATGGTCATCCCCAGGCCGGGGCGTGAAGCGCCGTTGTACGTGGTCGACTTGGTGGTGAAGAAGAGGTCGGCGAAGTCGTCGCGGGCGCCGAAGACGTTGGCCCACCAGGCCAGGGAAGTGCCCCAGCCCTCCCATTTCCCGTACGTCGTGGCGGGGTTGACGGCGATCGTCGCGTCCGCGCGGGCGGTGCCCGTCGCCAGGGCGCCGCCGAGGGCCGTACCGCCCGCGGCGGCCAGAAGTGTTCTGCGTCGGATCATGGCTGGCTTCTCCGTCCGTCTGAAGCGCAACTCCCGGTCGTCCCACCGGAGTTGGCCGTCGGATTACGACTCGACTTCGGCTCGGCCGCCGGTTCGTCCCCACCGGCGCTCGCCCGTCCCGCTGATGCCATCAGGAAGCATCGGGTGTGGCGTGTGGGGTTGTCGAGAGTTGTGACAGCCCTTTCTAAAACCGGTGGAGAAAGCATGCGCGGGAGCGGCGGCTCTCATGGGGAGGGCTCATCCGTGGGGCGCCGAGCCTCTTCGTCCGGCGGCTCTCCTGGGGGAGGGGCCCGTCCGTGGAGCGCCGAGCCTCTTCGTTCGGCGCCTCTTCGCCAGGAGCCCCGGTACCGGGCGCCGGGGCGTCGCCGCGTACGGATGCCGCGCGGGGCTGGTGAGTTGGCGGGGTGCCGCCTATCGTGCGGCCCGGCGAAGGGGGCGTACGGATGCGGGCTCCGGGGATCGTGCACCACGGCACGCGGCGACGGCGGGCCGCGTACCGGCGCGCGGTCTGGAGCGGCGCCGAGGTGCTCGTCACCGTCGGAGTGGTGCTGCTCCTCCTGGTCGTGCACCAGGTGTGGTGGACCAACCGGCAGGCGCAGCACAACGCGGAGCGCAAGGTGCAGGCGCTGGAGCGGGAGTGGGGGGCTCCGGCCCCGGGGAGCGGCGACCCCGACGCGAGCGCAGGTCCGGGCGCGGGGAAGAACGGGGAGGGGAAGAGCGCGGAGGGGAAGAGCGGTGCCGGGCGGTCGACCGGACGGCTTTCCTCGTCCGGTGCCGGGCGGGCAGGGGCCGACAGTGGCCGGACGCGGCCCCGTTGGTCGCAGGCCTACGCCGTCCTCGGCATTCCCCGCCTCTCCCTCCGGGTGCCCGTCGCCGAGGGTGTCAGCAAGCCGGACGTCCTCAACAAGGGCTACGTCGGCCACTACAAGGGCACCCAACAGCCGGGTCAGGCGGGGAACTTCGCGCTCGCCGGGCACCGGAACACGCACGGGGAGCCGTTCCGGTACCTCCCGAGGCTCCGGCACGGCGACACGATCACCGTCGAGACGAGGACCGCCGTCTACACGTACACCGTCGACCGGACGCTCCCGCAGACCTCCCCGCGGGACGGCGGGGTGATCCGCCCGGTGCCCCGCAGCACCGTCCGGCCGTCGTACGGGTACAGCGAGCCCGGGTACTACATCACGCTCACGACGTGCACCCCCGAGTACACCTCCAGGTACCGCATGGCGGTGTGGGGGAAGCTCACCGCCATGCGGCCCCGCTGACCCGGACCCAGCCCTGCTGACCCGGCCCCGGACCCGGCCTGCTGACCCGGCCCCGCTGTCCCGGTCCCGCCGAGTCAGGCCAGAGCCGCCGACTCGAGCAACCCCGCCGACGCAGGCCAGGCCCCCTGACTCGCGCAGGCCTGCCGACTGACGCGACCCTGCCGACCGACTCCAGGCCCGCCGAATCGCGCCAGACCTCGCGATTCACGCCGGCGCGGCCGGCCTACGCCCGGTCCCGCAGCACCAGCACGCTCGCCGCCGCCAGTGCGGCGAGCCCCGCCGAGACGGCGATCGCGATGTCCGCGCCGTGCGCCGGTCCGCCGGTGGAGGTGACGAGGGCGATCGTGAGGGCGACCCCGGCGCACGAACCGATGTAGCGGAAGGTCTGCTGGGCGCCCGAGCCCATCGCGGCGCGGGTCGCGGGCACGGATTCGACGGCGAGCAGTGGCAGTGCGGCGTTGAGCAGGCCGCTGCCCACCCCGGAGATGACGAAGCCCGGGAGCAGACGGGCCCAGGAGTCGGCCCCGACCGCGCCCAGCATCGTCAGGACACCGGCCGCGTGCAGCGCGAAGCCGAGGGCGAGCTGATGGCGGTGGGAGACCCGGCCGGCGAGACGGCGGGCCTGGAGAGCGACGGTGAAGGAGAGGCCCGACCACAGCAGGAACAGCCACGCGGTGTCCATCGCGGAGAGCCCGAGCGTCCGCTGGAGCAGCGCCGGCAGGAAGCTGAACAGGCCGATCACCGCGAGCCCCATGAAGAGCCCGCCCGCGGACGAGGCGAGGAAACGGCGGTGGCGGAGCAGACCGAGGTCGATCATGGGCGTCCCGGTACGGCGTTCGACGGCGACGAACACGGCCATCAGGACGAGGAACGCCGCCAGCAGCAGGCCCACCGGCGCGCGCAGCCAGCCGTCGCGGCCCAGCGTCAGCGCGGCCACCAGTGACACCAGCGCCAGGCCGAAGGTCAGCGCCCCCGCGAGGTCGGGACGGCCGCCGCGGGGTGCGCGGGACTCGGTCAGGGCCCGGGTTCCGAGAAGGGCGACCACCAGGGCGGCGGCGCCCAGGACGGCGTACGCCATCCGCCAGTTCCAGCCCGCTATGGCCCCCGCGAGGAGCGGGCCCACCGCGATGCCGCCGCTCACGAACGCGCCCCACACCCCCGTCGCGTGCAGTCGGCCCCGCGGCGTCGGGAAGGCGTGCACGATCAGCCCCAGGCTGCTCGCGAGGATCGCCGCGCTCGCCGCGCCCTGCGCGATGCGGGTCAGGGTGAACAGCCAGGTCGAGCCCGCGAGCGCGCCGAGGGCTGTGGTGACGCCGAGGGCGACGGTGCCGGCCAGGAAGATCCGGCGGCGGCCGTAGTCGTCCGCGAGACTCCCCGCGACCAGGAGCAGCGCGGCCAGGCCCAGCGGGGTGCCGTTGAGCAGCCACGCCTGGGCGGAGACCGAGGTGTGCAGCGCGGCCGCGGTGTCCGGGAGCGTGACCATCGGGGCCGTGTACGTCATCAGGGCCACGGCGGTGGCGGCACTGGTCAGGGCGAGGGTCGGGGTGGCCCGCGGAGACCTCTCCGCCGGAGCGGCCACCGAGGACGCCGACGCCGGAGAGGCCGGGGCGGCCGGAGAGGGCGCGGAGCCCGAACCGGTCGGCGGGGTCGCCGTCACGGCGCCCCTGGAGGACGCGGTGGCGTGGTCGGGCTGTGTGCTGGTGTCGGTCCGGTCGAGCCGGGTCATGGCCTGCCCCTTCGAAACGGCGGAACATCCGTACGGTGGCGCTGTAAGTTCGGTCATTGAACCTACCGCTGGAGTAGACCGTAACACCCAAGGTTCGTTCACTGAACCAACATGTCGAAAAGTGGCTACAGTGGGGTCATGGCTCTGGGCAAGGACTACGCGACGCAGGAGTGCTCGATCGCCCGCGCGCTGGAGATCGTCGGCGAGCGCTGGACGCTCCTCGTCGTCCGCGACGCGCTCTACGGCGTACGGCGCTACAACGACTTCCTCGTGCACCTCGGCATCCCGCGCGCCGTGCTCGCGGCCCGCCTCCAGACGCTCACCACCGAGGGCATCCTCGAGAAGCGCCGCTACCAGGAGTCGCCGCCGCGCGACGAGTACGTCCTCACCGATCGCGGCATCGCCCTGTGGCCCACTCTGCGCTCGCTCGGCCTGTGGGGCCGCGAGCACTTCGACGAGACCCGGCTGCGTTACTTCCGGCACGCCGCCTGCGGTACGGAGCTCGGCCCGTACGGCGAATGCCCCGCCTGCGCCATGGTCGTGCCCGTCCCCGACGTCGAGATGACACCGGGCCCCGGGCTCGACCGTGACCCGGCGGATCCGGTCAGCCGGGCCCTGCTGGGGCCGAAGCGGCTGCTGGAGCCGATCGAGACGGACTCCCAGAAGCAGGCCGGGGCGGTTGCCGCCCGGAGGTCTGCCGGGGAGGGGCTTCGGGAATCGGCCGGGGAGGGCCTTCGGGAATCGGCCGGGGTGGGCCATCGGGAGTCGGTCGGAGCGGACCGGCGGGAGTCGGCCGGAACCGCCCACCGGGAGTCGGCCTGAACTGACCAGCCGGTGTCGGTCGGAACGGACCAGCCGGAGTCGGTCGGGGTGGACCGCCGGAAGTCGGTCGGGGTGGACCGGCGGGGGTCGGCCGGGGCCGAATCCGGGGGGTCGGTCGAGAGGCATCCTGTATAACGAACGGAAGGGCACGCGCACCACGTACGAGAGGAGGGGCAGCCGATGATCCGGACCTGGGCCGACGCCCGCCCCGCCGGCGTACTGCTGCTCCTGCTCCTCGAGGTGGCCCTGCTCGACACCGGCAGCCTCACCGCCACCGTCGCGCTCGCCGCCACCGCCGCGGCCGGGTCCGCCTTCGCCGCGTGCTCCCTCATCGTGTCGCGCTGCGCGTCCCCCGTGCCGCCCACCCGGGTGCGCACGGCCATCCGTGACCGCGCCCGACGCACGGCCTTCCTGTCGCAACGCGATCCGGACGCCAGTGGCCGGCCGCGGCCCAGGGCCCCGGGGCACGCCCTCCCGGCGACCGCGTAGGGCACCCCTTCAGCTCTCCACCCCCGGTGACTCTCCACCCGGGTGGGCTCTCCATCCCAGGTGACCCCGCGCGGGTCGTCATGCCGCATTCCGTCATCCCGGCACGACGAGACCCCCGGAGGGCTCACCCATGTCCACGTTCATGTCCGCTTTCGCGCACCTGGTCGAGCGGTTCGCCGACCTGCTCCAGCCGTTGTTCCACGCCTCGTCGGCCGCTGCCGCGATCGTCCTGTTCACCGCGCTCGTGCGACTGCTCGTGCATCCCCTGTCGCGGGCGGCGGCGCGGGGGCAGCGGGCGCGCGCGGCGCTTCAGCCGCAGATCGCACAGCTGCGCAAGAAACACGGGAAGGACCCCGAGAAGCTCCAGAAGGCGCTGATGGAGCTGCACGCCGCGGAGAAGGTGTCGCCGCTCTCCGGATGCCTGCCCAGCCTGCTCCAGATGCCGGCCTTCTTCCTCCTCTACCACCTCTTCTCCAGCTCGACGATCGGCGGCGAGGCCAACGCCCTGCTCGGGCACACGCTGTCCGACGCGCCGCTCGGGGGCCGGTGGGCGGACGCGCTCGGCGACGGCGGGCTCTTCGGGCCGGCCGGCCTCGTCTACCTGGCCCTCTTCGCCGTCGTCGCGGCCGTGGCCACCTTCAATTACTCCCGGACGAAGCGGATGACCGCCTCCGCGCCCGTGGTGGGCGACGGCGAGCAGGTGCCCGGGCTCGCCTCCGTCACCAAGCTCATGCCGTTCATGTCCTTCTTCACGCTGTTCACCGTGGCCGTCGTGCCGCTGGCGGCCGCGCTGTACGTGGTGACCAGTACGACCTGGAGCGCGGTGGAGCGGGCGGTGCTCTACCGGGACATGCCGGGGGCCGCGCCCGCGACCGCGGCTCTCGTCTGACGGGGTTTCCTCGGTGCTGGTCTGACGAGTCTTCCTCCGCAGGCCGGGCGCAGGTGCGGCGCAGGTGCGAGCGGTCCAGTCCGTGAACGGGGTCTTGCGGACTGGACAGCATGCTTGGAGGATCGACCAGTCCTCCGATGGCTGCACCCGTCGGTCGACGGCCCGCGATCGAGGGAGATGGTGACCATGAAGCTGCTGCGAGTCGGTACGGCCGGGGCGGAGCGGCCCGCGTTGCTCGACACCGAGGGGACCCTGCGGGATCTGTCGGGCGTCGTCGCCGACATCGACGGGGCGCTGCTCGCCGACGGCGCGGCGCTCGGTCGCGTCCGGTCCGCCGCCGAGGCCGGTGAGCTGCCCGCGCTGGACCCGGCCGGACTGCGCGTCGGACCGCCGCTGGCCCGGATCGGCAAGGTCGTGTGCATCGGGCTCAACTACCACGACCACGCCCGGGAGATCGGCGCCAAGGCGCCCGCCGAGCCGGTGATCTTCTTCAAGGCCGCGGACACCGTGGTCGGGCCGAACGACACCGTGCTCGTACCGCGCGGGTCGGTGAAGACCGACTGGGAGGTCGAGCTGGCGGTCGTCATCGGCCGTACCGCCCGCTATCTGGAGTCCGAGGAGGAGGCGCTCGCCCATGTCGCCGGGTACGCGGTGGCGCACGACGTCTCCGAGCGCGAGTTCCAGATCGAGCGGGGCGGCACCTGGGACAAGGGCAAGAACTGCGAGACGTTCAACCCGCTGGGTCCGTGGCTGGTGACCGCGGACGAGGTCCCGGACCCGCAGGCCCTGTCGCTGAAGCTCTGGGTGAACGGTGAGCTGAAGCAGGACGGCACGACGGCCGAGCAGATCTTCCCGGTGGCCGAGGTCGTCCGCTACGTGAGCCAGTTCATGACGCTGTACCCCGGCGATGTCATCAACACCGGTACGCCGGCCGGGGTGGCGCTCGGTCAGCCCGAGCCGAAGCCGTTCCTGCGGGCGGGTGACGTGGTGGAGCTGGAGATCGGGGGGCTGGGGCGGCAGCGGCAGGAACTCAAGAACGCGTAAGCGCTCCGCTTGGTTTGCGGTTGGGGTCCGCTGGGGCGGGGGTGTGCTGTCCGCCTCGGGACCGCTGTGGCTGGGTGCGCCGTTCCCCGCGCCCCCTTGGGGGTCTGGTGTCCGCCTTCGGCCACGGGTGTGTTGTGGCTGGGCGCGCAGTTCCTCGCGCCCCTCGGGGGGCCTGGTGGCTGCTTTCGGCCGCGGGTCCGTCGTGGCTGGTCGCGCCGTTCCCCGCGCCCCTTGACGAGGCCGCTGTCCGTGGTGATCTGCGGGCTCCCCGCGCCCCTGGTCGGGGCGCGGGGGTGGCGTGCTAGGCGGAGAGGAACTTTTCCAGGGCCTCGATCACCATCTTGTGGTCCTCGACCTGGGGGAGGCCCGATACGACCACCGTGCCGATGACGCCCGCGTCCGTCACGGCGATCGGGAACGCGCCACCGTGGGCCGCGTACGTGTCGGGGTCCAGGCGCGAGGACTCCTCGAAGGTCGTGCCCTTGGCGCGGAAGCGGGAGCCGACCAGGAGCGAGGAACAGCCGTAGCGCTCGACGACGCGGCGCTTGCGGTCGATCCAGGCGTCGTTGTCCGGGGTCGAACCCGGCAGCGCCGCGTGGAAGAGCTGCTGGCCCCCGCGGCGGATGTCGACGGCGACCGGCGCCTCGCGCTCGCGGGCGAGCTCGACGAGGAGCGTGCCGAGGGCCCAGGCGTCGTCGTGGGTGAAGCGGGGGAGCGTCAGACGGCGCTCCTGCTCCTCCAGCTCGGTGATCAGCTCGGCGATCTCCGGTGCGGGCGCGTTCACAGGGACACCACCACTCCCTCGTGGGCGGAGCGGCGCGCCGCCTCCAGGACGTCGAGGGCGGCCGCGGCCTCGTGCGCGGTCACCGGGTTGGGGCCGCCGTCACGGATGGCGGCGGCGACGGCCGCGTAGTACGCCGGGTACGCGCCCGGGACCGTGGGCTCGGGGCGGCCGCCGCCGGTCAGCGGGGACTCGCCGGAGCCGACGCGGCCCCACAGGGCCTCCGGCTCGATGCCCCACTCGGCCGTGGCGCCGGGCCGCTTGCCCTCGCGCAGGTCGGCCTCCTGCGGGTCGAGGCCGTACTTGACGTACCCCGCCTGCGAGCCGAGGACGCGGAGGCGCGGGCCGAGCTGCGCGGTCGTCGCGGAGACGTAGAGGTGGGAGCGGACCCCGCTCGTGTGCGTGATCGCGAAGAACGTGTCGTCGTCGGTGAGCGCGCCGGGGCGGCGGATGTCCGACTCGGCGTACACCGAGGCCGCGGGGCCGAAGAGGACGAGCGCCTGGTCGACGAGATGGCTGCCGAGGTCGTAGAGGAGACCTCCGATCTCTGCCGGGTCGCCGGACTCGCGCCAGCCGCCCTTCGGCTGCGGGCGCCAGCGCTCGAAACGCGACTCGAAGCGCCAGACGTCGCCCAGCTCGCCCTCGGCGATCAGCTTGCGGAGCGTCAGGAAGTCGTTGTCCCAGCGGCGGTTCTGGAAGACGGAGAGCAGCAGGCCGCGCTCGTCGGCCAGGGCGGCCAGCTCGCGGGCCTCCGCCGCCGTACCGGCGATGGGCTTGTCCACGACCACGGGGATGCCGGCCTTCAGGGCGGCGGTCGCGATCGGGACATGGGTCTTGTTCGGGGTCGCGATGACGATCAGGTCGAGCTCGTCGGCGCGTGCCAGCAGTTCGTCCGGCGTGGCGGCGAAGCGGAGTCCGTCGCCGAACTCGGCGCGGGCCTGCGCCTGGCGCTCCGGATGGGAGGTGACGACCGTGTCGAGGGTGAGGCCCTCGGTCGTGGCGATCAGCGGGGCGTGGAAAACGGAACCCGCGAGGCCGTAGCCGACGAGACCCACGCGGAGGGGCGTACCAGTCATGCCTGTCATGGGTCCTACTTTCGCAACGCTGTTGCCAAAGTGCAAGCGCGGGGGACAATGGGTGATGTGAACAGGACCAAAGTGGGTGGGGCCGGGGTGTCGGGGATTCCAGGGAACCAAGGTGTTCCCGGAAATCCGGGAACCGGCGCGGGTGCCGGGGCGGCCGGGGTGAATCTGCCCGCCCTGCGCAGTCACAACGCCGCGCTGGTGCTCGATCTGCTGCGCACGGCGGGGGCCGCCGGCATCAGCCGTCTCGAACTCGCCGAGCGGACCGGACTGACCCCGCAGGCCGTCAGCAAGATCACCGCGCGGCTGCGGGCGGACGGTCTCGCGACGGAGGCGGGGCGCCGCGCGTCCACGGGCGGCAAGCCCCGTACGGTGCTGCGGCTGGTGCCCGAGGCGGGGCACGCGGTCGGGCTGCACCTCGACCGGGACGAGCTGACCGTGGTGCTCTGTGACCTCACCGGCGCCGTGGTGGCCGAGCGGCGCGCACCGCTGGACCTGGGGGCCGGGGCCGACGCGGTGGTCGATGGGGCGGCCGGGGAGGTCTCGGCCCTGCTCGGCGGGGTGTCGCCGCTGGGTGTGGGGGTCGCGCTGCCGGGGCCCCTCGATCACAGCTCGGGGGTGCTGCACCGGGTCACGGGTTTCCCCGAGTGGGACGGGTTCGCGCTGCGGGACGCGCTGGCCGGGCGGATCGGGCTGCCGGTGGTGGTGGACAAGGACACCAACGCGGCGGCACTCGGCGTCGCGGTGGGGTCCGGCACCGGCGCCGGCACCGGCTTCTCCGGCGGCGGATCCTTCGCGTATCTGCATCTCGGTACGGGCCTCGGAGCCGGGCTCGTGCTCGGTGGGGTCGTGCACCGGGGGACCCGTACCGGGGCCGGGGAGTTCGGGCACCAGGTCATCCAGCTGGACGGGCCGCTGTGCGAGTGCGGGAACCGGGGATGCATCGAGGTGCTGTGTCTGGACGCGGTGGGGCGCGGGACCGTGGACGAGGCGGCCCGGGTGCTCGGCGCCGGAGCGGCGAATCTGGTGGGGCTGCTGGACATCGACCTCGTCCTGCTGGGCGGGCGCACGGTCGCGGCCCACGAGGAGGTCTTCGTGCGCGGCGTCGGCGCCGTCCTGGAGGAACGGGCCCGGCGCGAAGGGGGCGGCGCCGCGGTGCCGGTCCGGGTGGCCCCCGGTGGGGCACGCGGAGTGGCCGAGGGCGCGGCCCAACTCCTGCTGGCCCCGCTGTTCGGCCGGGGAGAGGGCTGAGCGAGGGGGTGCGGGCGGCCGGGCCGGTGGGACGGCCGGGCGGACGAGGATGCGGGCAGCTCGGTGGGGAGCCGACCAGGCGGAGGGGATGTGGGTTGGGCCTCGCGGGTGGCCGGGCGGAGGCCCCGCGCTTGAGCCCCGGGCACGTCGGCTGAGCGGAGGGGATGTGGGCTCGGGGAGGGATGCGGGCGGCCGAGTGCGGGGACGGCCGGGATGCGCGCGGCCGGGTGCGGGGACGGCCGGGATGCGGGTTGAGTGCGGGGCGTGTGGACTGGGCGAGGGGGATGGGGGCCGTGCGGAGGGCGTGTGGGCTGAGCCAGGGGGAGATGGCTGGGCTGAGGCGGTGCGGGGCCGGTGAAGGGGGTCGGGGTCGGGGTCGGTGGAGGGGGATGCGGGCCGGGTGAGGGGATTTGTGCGGCCGAACGGGGTGACTCCGCGCGTGGCGGTCCGCCGGTGGGGGTGACGCGTGGCAGGGTCACGAGGCCATTGCCCGGTACCGACTGACGCTTTCGATCCTCCCGATCCCCGCCCCCTCCGATCGGCCAAAGGCTCCCCATGCGACTGCGTACGTCCCACCCGCTCGCCCCGACCGCCCTCGCCCCGACGGCCCTCGCCCTGTGCGTGACGCTCACGCCGACCCCGGCGCACGCGCTGGAACCCCGGCCCGCCTGCGTCTCGTCCGACACCCGCGACTTCCCGATCAAGACCCGTATCCACGGTGGCCCCGACGCCTACGAGGCCGGCGGAGGCTTCGGGACCTGGTACATCGACCTCACCAACACCACGGCGCACACCTGCGGCGCGATCCATCCGGTGGTCGTCCTCGTCGACGCGAAGCGGACGCTGCGGCCGGAGCAGGCACGGCTGGAGTTCTTCGAGGGGGAGCGGGCGCACGCGGTGACGTTCGTACGGAGCGACGAGGACGAGAACGTGGGGCCGTTCGACGACGGGTTCCCCGGGTTCACCGTGGCGCCCGGCCGCACTCTCACCGTGAAGGTGCGGCTCTCCCTGACCTCCGGCGCGACCGCGCCGAACACCGTCGTCGCGAACGCGGCCGTCGTGCAGCGGCACGAGGACGACGGCGACTGGGTGGGGGAGTCGAACGACTACCGGTTCCGCGTCGAGGACGACGGCACGGGCCAGGGCGAGGAGACGGGCCAGGAGACGGGCGGCGCCGCGGACACCGGTACCGACGCCAGCGCCAGTGCCGGTACGGGCACTCCGAGCGGCGGGACCGGCAGCGGGACGACCGTCGGCGGGACCGCGGGGACCGGTGCGGCGGCGCCGTCCGCCGACCAGCTGGCCAGCACCGGACCCGGTGCCTCGAACCGGCTGGGACTGGCCGCGCTCGCGCTCACCCTGCTCGCCTCCGGAGCCGGACTTCTCGCCCTGGCGCGGCGGGTGCGTCCGCGCCGGCCCTCGGCCTGACCGGCCAGGGACCGCGTGATCCCGGCCGGGCCGGGATCACGCCGCCCTGACTAGGCTGGGGGCGTCGGCACAGCGTCGTTCCGGCGCCCCCGGATCGAGTGCGTACGTACGCCAGGACGGCAGGAGACCCCGTACATGTCAGAGCGCAAGCCCATCGAGTCCTGGCTCACCGACATGGACGGTGTCCTCATCCACGAAGGGGTGCCGATCCCCGGCGCCGACGCGTTCATCAAGAAGCTGCGGGAGTCCGGAAGGCCGTTCCTGGTCCTGACCAACAACTCGATCTACACGGCCCGCGACCTGCACGCCAGGCTCCAGCGGATGGGCCTGGACGTGCCCGTCGAGAACATCTGGACCTCCGCCCTCGCCACGGCCAAGTTCCTGGACGACCAGCGGCCCGGCGGCACGGCTTACGTCATCGGCGAGGCGGGCCTGACCACCGCGCTGCACGACATCGGGTACGTCCTGACCGACCACGAACCGGACTACGTGGTCCTCGGCGAGACCCGTACGTACTCCTTCGAGGCCATGACCAAGGCGGTCCGGCTGATCAAGGGCGGCGCCCGGTTCATCGCCACCAACCCGGACGAGACCGGCCCGTCCACCGAGGGACCGCTGCCCGCCACCGGAGCGGTCGCCGCGCTGATCACCAAGGCCACCGGCAAGCAGCCCTACTTCGCGGGCAAGCCGAACCCGCTGATGATGCGGACCGGGCTGAACGCCATCGGCGCGCACTCCGAGACGAGCGCGATGATCGGCGACCGCATGGACACCGACGTCCTGGCCGGTCTGGAGGCGGGGATGCAGACCTTCCTCGTCCTGACCGGACTGACCACGCCGGAGGAGATCGAGCGCTACCCGTACCGGCCGTCGAAGATCGTCGACTCGATCGCGGATCTCGTCGACCGCATCTGAATCCCGGAGCGCGCCGAGCGGATCCGAAACCCGCACCGCCGCGGACTGACCCGTACGGAGCAGCGGCGGCCCCCTGAAGATGCGGGCCGCCGCCCCGAGGGGGAGTCTCCAGATATCTGGAGGTTTCACGATGCGCTCAATGCGACTCACTCTCTGTGCCGGGGCGGTGGTCGCGGCCGCGTTCACGCCCGCCGCGTACGCGGCCGACGCGGGACCGGCCGGTATCTCCGTGACACCAGCGTCCCCCGGCCCCGGCAGCGACATCCGGTTGCGGGTCATGGGCTGCGCGGGCCGGACGGGCACCGCCGTGTCCGACGCGTTCGTCTCGGACGCGCGGCTGACCGGCGGGGGCGGCGGCGGACTGACCGGGGAAACCCGCGTCCGCACCTCGCTCCACCCCGGCAGCTTCCCCGTCGAGGTCGACTGCGACGGTCACTCCGGCCGGGTCAAGGGCACGGTCACCGTCGCGGCGCCGGACTCCACCCAGAGCGTCTCCCCGCCCGCCTCGCCGATCGCCCCCGTGCACGCGGGCGGCGGCGGCACAGCCCACCTCGCCTCGGCGGACGCCAGGGCGGCCGGACCCGGCACCGGACAGGCCGTGGTCGGCCTGGTCCTCGCGAGCGTCGCCGCGGCCGCCGTCGCGGTCCGCAGCGCGCGCCGGGGCCACGACAGCCGCGACTGACATGGCCGAACGGGAGCGTTCCCCGGGCGCCGGCCGCCTGCTGACCGGCGTGGCCTGGCTGGTGCTGCTGCTCGGACTGTGGCTGTGGGGCCGTCAGGTGACGGACCTGCGGCTGGGGATATCGGCGCCGACCACGGGGGACATCGCGGCCGTCGGACGGCCGCCGGAGGTGCGGCTGCCGCCCGCGCTGAAGCCCCTCGGGAACGCCCGGCCGCAGCGCGTCGACATTCCCTCGATGGGCGTGCAGGCCCCCGTGGTGGCCCGCGGGCTCGACCGGCGGGGCGGGATCGATCCGCCGCCGTACGAGCAGCCGGGCGTCGTCGGCTGGTACGCGGCGGGGGCGAAGCCGGGCGCCGCCGGGACCGCGCTGATGGTCGGGCACGTCGACACCGAGACCCGGCCCGCGGTGTTCTACAAGCTCAGCGCCGTCAAGCCCGGCGACACCGTCAGGGTCGTCCGCGACGACGGGACGGTCGCGGAGTTCACCGTGGACGACGTCCAGGTGCTCGCGCGCGACCACTTCGACGCCCGACAGGCTTACGGTGAAAGGCAGTCGGGCCGGGCCGAGCTGCGGCTGATCACCTGCGGCGGAACCTTCGACCGGACCAGCGGCAGCTACACGGCCAACGTGATCGTCTCGGCGTATCTCACGGGGAACGGGCCGTGAGCGGGGATACGGACGCGGCTACCGGGCCCGGTCGACGACCCGCTCCCCCGAAGCCGCCGACCGGGCTGGTCCTCGACCGCGCGCGCACGGGTTGCGGGAGTAACCCGGCGCCGGCGCGGGAGGTCTGGAGCCCGTCCGCCGGTGCGGGGCGGTCGGGCCGGAGCAACTGGCCGGGGGCCCGGGCCGCTCGAGGCCACCTGGGAACAGGTGAGCGGCAAGGCCCAGAGGCTGTCTGACGCCAAGTCCGAGACGGACGGCGCCGGGTCCTGCCCGCAGGTCGGGCGCGGTCGCTCCGGAAGCCTTCCCGGAACCGCGGATGACTATGCGTTCCGCCCACCCCGGTCCATGGCGCGGTCCGGGACCCGCGTCGCCCGTCCGTGGGGAGCCGGTGCCGGATCGCGCGCCTTCGGAGGCGGGGCTGTAACAGCTCGCCGACAAGGGCCGGGCGGCCTCGTGGGCCGCGCGGCGGGTATGTCACGATTGAGACTTAGGACGGTGCACCCGAGGGGGAGTTGCATGTACGGCAAGAGGGGTGCCGGGGCACGGGCGTCCACGGCGGTGCTGGGGGCGGCACTGCTGCTCGCGGGGTGTTCCTCCGGGGGCGACGGCGACAAGGACGAGGGTTCCGGAGCCAAGGTCACACAGCAGCCGAAGAACGCTGACCCGTTCTGGGTGAACCCGGACGGGAACGCGGCTGAGCAGGTCGCCACCTACGCCAGAGCGGGCAAGGACAAGGACGCCGAGCAGATCCGCAAGATAGCCGAGCAGCCCACCGGTGAGTGGATCGGCGCGGAGAACCCGGAGCAGGAGGCGCGCGGCTTCACCGAGGCCGCCGAGAAGGCCGACCGGGCCGCGATCCTCGTCCTGTACAACATCCCGCACCGCGACTGCGGCCAGTTCTCGCAGGGAGGTGCCGCCGACGGCGAGGCTTACCGGACCTGGATCGACGGGGTGGCGAAGGGGATCGGGGACCGCCCCGCCACGGTGATCCTGGAACCGGACGCCATCCTGCACCTGGTCAACCAGTGCACTCCGGAGGAGTTCCACGAGGAGCGTTACGACCTCCTCAAAGGCGCCATCGGCAAGCTCAAGTCCCTGAAGAACACGAAGGTGTACCTGGACGCGGGCAACGCGGGCTGGGGTCACCCCGACCAGATCTTCCAGCCGCTGCAGTGGGCGGGCATCGCCGAGGCCGACGGCTTCTCCGTCAACGTCTCCAACTTCTACTCGACCAAGGACTCCATCGCCTACGGCAAGCAGCTGGCCGCGAAGGTCGCGGGCAAGCACTTCGTCATCGACACCAGCCGCAACGGCAACGGCCCGTACACGGGCGGCAAGGCCGACGAGAACTGGTGCAACCCGCCGGGCCGCGCGCTCGGGGAGAGCCCGACGACCAAGACCGCCGACCCGCTCGTCGACGCGTATCTGTGGGTCAAGCGGCCGGGCGAGTCGGACGGCACGTGCAAGGGAGGCCCGAAGGCGGGCGAATGGTGGGCGGAGTACGCCCTGAAGCTCGCGAAGGCGTCCAAGTAGCGGCGGTTCGTACGTGAAAGGGGGCGCCCTCCGCTTCTCGCGGAGGGCGCCCCCTTTCACGTACAGGTGCGCAAATCCCCTGGAATCAGGGGACCTTGACCCACTGGGCCTTGCTCGGAGTGCCCTGGTCGTCCGTCACGAACAGCATGTACCAGCCGGACTCGACGAGATTCCGGTTCTTCGGCACCGTCACCGAGATCCCGGTCTTCGTCTTCGTGAAGTCCAGGGCGATGGACCGCTGGTCGACATCGGTGACATGGGTGGACGCGCTCGGCCGGATCAGCCGGGCCGTCTTGATGGACGAGGTGTGCGCCGAGGTGAAGTCCGCCGAGGCGCCGCGGGCGATCGTCTTCGGTCCGCCGGACAGCGAGGGCCGCGAATCCCGGTAGAGGTACGGCGGCGTGTAGATCTCGATGCGCTGCTCGAAGGTGGCCGGCTTGGTGTTGGCCTTGTCCGCGTAGAGCGAGTTGGAGCCGAAGAACATCACGCGCCCGTCGGGCAGCAGGATCGAGCCCGAGTGGTAGTTGCGGCCCACCAGCGGGTCGGCCACCCGGTCGAAGCTGTTCGACCCGGGGTTGTAGATCCGCGCCTGGAGGATGTTGGAGTCGCCGCGCCCGCGGTAGTCCTCGGAGCCGCCGGAGACCAGGACGGTGTCGTCGGGCAGGATCGAGGACTGCGGGTAGCGGGTGCCCTTCTCCAGCTCGGGACCGTCCACGAACTTCGGATTCTTGTCCAGGAGGCCGATCAGCCGGGTCTTCTTGCTGGACAGCTTGGACTCGCCGACCCCGCCGCCGCCGATCACCAGGTACTTCTCGTCCTGCGCGGGCGGCAGCAGGACGGTGCCGGACGTCTCCATCATGTTCGGGTCGCTCAGGCCCTTGAGCTTGCTGAACTTGTTGCTCTCCAGGTCCCAGACGCCGGGGTCGCGGCCCACGTCGTCGGGGCCGTAGCCGGCGTTCGCGCCCGAGTAGAAGAGCTTGCCGTTCTGCATCAGGGAGATCGCCGGGTAGGTCGGGAACTGGCGGATGCCCTTGGCGTACGTCCACTTCTTGGTCTTCGGGTCGAAGACCTCGTTCTTGCCCGGGACGAGCTGGCCGATCTCGTCCAGGCCGGAGAGGCTGAGGATCTTGCCGTCGCCGAGAGTGGTCAGCGTCGGGTACCAGCGCGCCTCGTTCATCGGGTCGACCTTGATGTACTTCTCGGCGACCGGATCGAACTCGTAGGCGTCCCGGATGCCCTGGAAGTCCTTCTTGTCCAGGGCGAGCTTCTGGGCAATGCCGTAGGTGTTGCGGGCGTCGGTCCCGGTCAGCCCCTGGACCCGGTAGTTGTCCTGGGTGCCGGTCTCGTGCTTCTGGCCGCTCTGGTGCGCCTCGACATAGATGCGGCCGAGGCCCGGGTCGTTGCGCACGAACGCGCCGGTCGCCTTGTCGAAGACCTTCTTGGCGCGCGGGACGAGCACCGGGTCCTTCGACACGAAGGTCTTGCCGTTCTTCTTGCCGGTGAACTTGGTGCCCGCGGGCAGCGTGATGGGCTTGTCGGGGTTCTCGTTGTGGACGACCATCAGCCCGCCGGCCTTGGTGACGTCGCCCTTCAGCGTCTCGTACCGCTTGGTGCCGCCGGCGATCAGCAGATTGCCGTTGGCGAGCTGCGTGTGTCCCGTGCAGAACAGGTCGGCGGGCGTCGGGATCTTCTTGATCGTGCCCTTGACCGGGTCCCAGATCCGCGTGTCGAACTTCTTCGCGTCGAAGTTGTCCTGGTTGTTGCCCGAGCCCGCGATCAGCAGGATCTTGCCGGTGTGCAGCAGGGCCGCGTGGATCGTGTTGAGCCGGTACTCCTCCGGGAAATCGATGATGTCCCAGTGGCCGTTGGCGGCTTTGTACTCCGGCTTGTTGATCGTGTACTGGTGGTACTTGTTCGTTCCGAAGCGATACAGCCACGGCCCGTTCATTCCGGCCAGCGCGAGCACCACCACCCCGGTTATGCCGAGGCGGCGGGCGCGGCGGCGACGGGCACCGTCTTTCATTTCTTACGTCCCCCAAGGGCGATCTGCATGGTCTGGTCGTTCCCCCCGTTCGCGGCGGCCCAGCTGGGCTTCTGCTGCGCGTGCGGGGCGTGTTGTTCCTGCTGCGGCGCGGGGGCCTGCTGCGGAACGTGGACGTCCTCGGGTGCCGCCGGCGGCTTCTTGCGCTCCTGGCGCATGGACCAGCGCCAGGCGAAGATCGGCGAGGCGGTGATCAGCAGGGCGAAGATCCCCCAGGTGATCATCGCGGGGTGGGAGTGCCCGAAGACGAAACCGGCGGTGATCGAGCCGGCGAAGACCAGGATGAAGAACAGGTGGATCCGGAAGGTCCCGAACAGCGTGTCGGGGCTCGCCGAATCGCCCTTGGGCGTCACCACGAACTTGCTCTTGCGGCGCAGCACGGCGTCCATGAGCGACCGCGCGTAGATCGGTGCGGACAGCGCCGACATCACCATGCCGGCGACACCGCCGGAGCCCTCCGGCTCGTGCGGCGAGACGTTGTGCCGGCGGTTCCAGATGTACAGGCCGATCTGGAGCGCCGAGGCGTTGCCGTACAGCATCAGCCAGACCGTCGGGTCGATGTTCACGCCCGATGCGCCGAGCCCGAGGAACAGGGCGCAGCTCAGCGCCGCGAGGATCCAGTTGAGCGCGGACATCGGGTAGAAGATGATCATCATCGTGTAGTTGAAGAGCTTGCCCGGAGGCATCGAGAAGAAGCCCTTCCAGTACTGCTTGAGGATCGTCTCGTAGGTGCCCCGCGACCAGCGCAGCTGCTGGGTGAAGAAGTCCGTCCAGGCGCCCGGCCCCTCACCGACGGCCAGCACGTCCGGTGTGTACACGGACTTCCACTTGCGGCCCGTCGCCGGGTTCTTGGCGCGGTGCATCTCGAAGCCGGTCGCCATGTCCTCGGTGATCGAGTCGTACAGGCCGCCGATCTGCTTCAGCGCCTTGATGCGTACGGCGTTGGAGGTGCCCACGAACATCGGGGAGCCGTAGAAGTTGCCCGCCCGCTGGATGAGGGCGTGGAAGAGGAACTGCTGAGACTCCGCGGCCTTGGTGATGGGGTTGTCGTAATTGCCGTACACCTGCGGGCCGATGACGAATCCGACATTCGGGTCGCGGAAGAAGCCGAGCATCCGCTCCAGGTAGTTGGGCAGCGGCACGTGGTCGGTGTCGACCGAGGCGAAGTAGTCGTAGTCGTCGCCGTGGGCTTCCAGCCAGGCGTTGTAGTTGCCGTGCTTGGTCTTGGCGCGGTGCGGGCCCTTGGCCTGGTTCCACTTCGCGACGCCCTTGCGGGAGAAGTGGTGCACGCCCAGGCGCGCGCAGACCTCCTTCACCTCCGGGTCGTCGCCCTCGTCGAGGAGCCAGATGTGCAGAAGCCCCCGGTGGCGCAGCTTGACGGCCGCCTCCAGGGTCTTCGTCACCATGGCGAGGGGTTCCTTGCCGGGTACGAAGGAGGTGAGGAAGGCGACTCTCGTGCCGGTTTCGGGCACCACCGGGACCGGGTCGCGGGCGACCAGGGTGGCGTGCGCGTTGGACAGCACGTTCATGCAGCGGAAGAACTCGATCAGGCCGATCGAGACCAGCATCACGATGTCCAGCGCCGGCAGGAAGTCGTAGGCGGGATAGTCGCGTTCGGTCCAGTGCTCGGGCTGGAGCAGCCAGCCGAGCAGGACCAGCGAGAGAAGCGGTGCGGCGCCCAGCATCAGGGCCGCGCGTATGCGGTGCGTCTCCTGCGACAGCAGGGAGCGGTACTGCACCTTGTACGGCTTGCCCGGATCGGGCTGCGTGAGGGGTCCCGCGAGTCGGCTGTAGTGCTCGTAGTCGTACCTCGGCAACGACTTCTTGATCCTGCGGAAGCTGCCCGTCCGGTGCGATGGCACACGAAGCTGGGTCGTCTCCGATCCGTCGAAATCCTGCCGGGCGCCCGTCGGCGTCGACGTCATGAGTCATCCCCCCGCACGCACCGTCGGGTGCGTGTTCGTCGGTTCTTTCGTTCGCTCGGGTCCCCCTCGACCCTCACGGACGCAGTCACTGGCCGGCCGGCGTCACCACATCATTCACACCATATAGACATGGAACTATGGCCTTCCGGTTGCATGATGCCCCCCTCGGCATCGTTCACGAATGGGCCCCCAGCCCCTCGTGGCCGCAACCGGTCCCGCCCCCACCTGTCTCAACTGCCGTAAATCGACAGTCTTTTGAAGCCCAGGGTTCTACGCCGTCCGTCATGATCGCAAGATGCGAAACGCGGTGTTAACCGGTCATACGCGCTCATTGGGATGTGAGTGCGAAAAGAGGATCGGCGTCCGGTCCCGGTGGCGGACATTCCGGTATGACGACGGGCCCCCTCGTCGCTGCGAGGGGGCCCGTCGGTCTGTGCGCCGCCAGGGACTCGAACCCCGGACCCGCTGATTAAGAGTCAGCTGCTCTAACCAACTGAGCTAGCGGCGCCTGCTGACGCGAAAACTGTACCCGACCCGCGGGGGTGCTCCCGACCGGGAGGGGTGCTCCGTGGCAGGTGGGAGCGGTCCCGTACATCATTCGGACCGTCAACGTGCGACACCGGATGACAGTTGAGAAACTGACGAATGTGCAGAAATGCGGACATTTCCATCTGGAGTGTGAGGGGCAGCGCATGGAGACTCCGGTATTCGAGGAACTCGATCCCGCGAGTGACTGCGACTGCCCCGGATGCGTTCACTGGCGGCGCGTCCTGCCCTTTTCCTCACGATCCGGGCCGTCCGGCCCGGTGGGCCATCCGGCGGCCCTCGCCCATGTTCGCGGCCTCGCCCGGGTGGGGCGGGCCCCCATGGCCCTCGCGCTGGCCGCCACGGCGGGCACCGTCCTCGGCGCGGTGCCCGCCGTGGCGGCCGTGCACGGTCCCGTCCGGCCCGGCCTGCCCGCGGCCGACGAGCCCGACACCCCCCAGGGCAGCAAGGAACCGCTGCACGGCCCCGCGGGGAAGCCGGCGCAGCCGGGGCAGACGGTCAAGCTGCCCGCCACCACCCGGGCCGAGATCATCAACCGGGCCAAGGCCTGGATCGACGCGCGGGTGCCGTACAGCATGAGCGAGTACTGGCGGGACGGGTACCGCCAGGACTGCTCCGGCTTCGTCTCGATGGCCTGGAGCCTGCCGGGCAACGAATGGACGGGCAGCCTCGACAGCTTCGGGGTGCGGATCACCCGCGACGAGCTCCAGCCGGGCGACATGCTGCTCTTCCACAATCCCGCCGACCCGGAGAAGGGCTCGCACGTCGTCATCTTCGGCGGCTGGACGGACTACACGCACAGCTACTACGTCGCCTACGAGCAGACCCCGCCGCAGGCCAGGAAGCAGTCCACCCCGTACGCCTACTGGACGAACTCGAGCCACTACGTGCCCTACCGCTACAAGGGGCTGAGCACGGGCGCGGGCGGTCCGGCGCCGAGCACGACGACCCGCTATCCGGGGGCCGCGTACTTCGGGCCCGGCGCGAACAACGCGTACGTCACCCAGCTCGGCCGGCTCCTGGTGGACCGCGGCGCGGGCCGCTTCTACACCACGGGACCGGGGCCGCGCTGGTCGAGTGCGGACCAGCGGGCCACCCAGGCGTTCCAGCGGGCGCAGGGCTGGACGGGAGCTGCCGCGGACGGGCTGCCGGGGCCGACGACCTGGTCCTACCTGGTCGGGAAGAAGGGCAGGAACATCCCCGGAGCGACGGGGAGCCCCGGGTCCCCGGCGCCGTCGGTGCCCGGCACCTCGCCCACCGTGCCCGCCTATCCGGGACGCGCGACGTTCCGGCCCGGAGCGAACAGCGCCCAGGTCACCCAGCTCGGGAAGCAGCTGGTCAAGAAGGGGTTCGGCACGCACTACACGACCGGTCCCGGGCCGCGCTGGGGCGAGGCGGACCGGCGCAACGTCGAGGCGTTCCAGCGGGCGCAGGGCTGGCGCGGCGGGGCGGCGGACGGCTATCCGGGACCGGAGACCTGGCGGCGGCTCTTCTCCTGAACCGGCGGTCCCGCACGGCTCGTGAACACACTTCCAGGCGCGGAGGCATGGAGGCAGCTATGAGTACGACGACGTCACACACCCCGGAGTCCGAGGGGACGCCCTCGGCGGAGCCCCGGTCCGAAACGGCGGCCGAGGGCGGCGGTCCGCGGTCCGCCCGGCTCATCCAGAACGAGGCGACCACCGAGATCCCTGTCCACCTGCTCTTCCGCGACGACCCCGAGCCGGTGTCCGTGCCGCTCGCGCCCGCCGTCGTGGGCCGCCGGCGCGGCACCGGCGAGCAGCCGAGGGTCCGGCGGCCCGCCACCGGCAGACCCCCGCGCCCGGTGCCGGAGGTGGACCCCGAGCTGGTGGAACGGCCCGCACGGGTGCTGCCCGGAGCGGCGGGTGCGCTGGCCGGGGCCTGTGGTGTGGCCGGATGCGCCCTCACCACGTGGTGGGCGGGTGTGCTGCCGCCTCCCGTGCTGGAGGCGCTGGACCTGCCCGGGGCCGCGGGTGCCGGGCTCGGGCCCGCGCAGTGGGCGGCGTACGCAGGGGCGGGCGCCCTCGGCCTGTTCGGCTTCGGCGGTCTCGCCCGCGGCCGGACCGGGCGGGCCTGGGTGCTCGGTCTGTTCGGACGCTATCGCGGCACGGTCCGGCGCACCGGTCTGATGTGGGTCAACCCGCTGGTGCTGCGCCGCCGGGTCGACGTACGGCTGCGGCACTGGCGCAGCGAGCCGATGTCCGTGGTCGACGCGAACGGGGTCGCGCTGCGGGTGGTGGTGCTCGTGGTGTGGCGCGTGAAGGACACCGCGCGCGCCACCCTCGCGGTCGACGACCATCAGGCGTATCTGCGCGAGTGCGTGGAGGCCGCCCTCTCGCGGGTGCTCTCGCAGCTGCCGGCCGAACTGCCGCCCTCCGTGGTCAAGGACCTGACCCTGCGCAACACGGACGCGGTCGGTGAGTCGCTGACCCGGATGGTGGCCGCGGACACGGCCCCGGTCGGTCTGGAGGTGTTCTCCGCGCAGCCGACCCGGATCGAGTACGCGCCCGAGATCGCCGCGGTGATGCAGCGCCGCCGGATCGCGGCCCTGGACGCCCAGCACCGCGACAGCGTGCTCGGCTCGGTCGTCGACTCGGTGGAGGACACGGTGACCCGGCTGACCCTGCGGGGGCTGGTGGAACTGGACGACTACGAGCGCAAGGCGTTGGTGAAGGACCTGACGGTGGCGTTCTGCACGGGACGCGGGGAGGTGTCCTCGTAGCGCCACCGGCGGGACGGACAGGTTCGCTATTGGTATGGACATGTTCAACTACCCGCAATAATCTGGGACTTGGTCTAGACCTGAACGACGCGCGCACAGCTCACGGGAACATCCCCCACGTCCTCCAGGAGCGCCAGCATGCGCATTCGGACGAACCAGTCCCTCACCAGCAGAAAAGCAAGGATGTACGCGGCGGCGCTCGGCCTCGCCACGGCGGGCACCTTCGTGCTCTCCACCGGCGGAGCCAGCGCCCACGGCTACACCGACCAGCCCCTCAGCCGGCAGAAGATGTGTGCCAGCGGCGGAAGCGTCGCCAACTGCGGTGACATCCAATGGGAGCCGCAGAGCGTCGAGGGCCTCAAGGGCTTCCCGGCGGCGGGCCCGGCCGACGGCCGGATCTGCTCGGCGAACCACACCAACTTCAGCCAGCTCGACCAGCCCAGGACCCCCGCGGGTACGGCCTGGCCGACGACCAGGGTCAGCGCGGGGCAGAGCTACAGCTTCCGCTGGCAGTTCACCGCGATGCACGCGACGACCGACTTCAAGTACTTCATCACCAAGACCGGCTGGAACCAGAACCACGCGCTGACCCGCGCGGACCTGGAGACCACCCCGTTCCTGACGGTCCCCTACAACGGACAGCGCCCGCCGTCCACGCTCTCGCACACCGGCACCCTGCCGAGCGGCCGGAGCGGACACCACATCATCCTCGGGGTGTGGACGGTCGCGGACACGACGAACGCGTTCTACTCCTGCGCGGACGTCACGTTCTGAGGCCCGCACGCCCAACGCCCCGGTTCTGAGCCTTCTTTGAGGCGCGGACGCCTCCGGTGCGGGTATGGTCCCCGCACGCCGACTCGACCAGGTCGGCGTGCGGGGAGCTGTTTCCGACCGACGGGGGATCGTCATGAGTGTGCTCTTCTATGTCCCGCCCAGCCTGATCATCGCCTTGATGCTGTTCGTGGTGGCCAAGCTGGTCCGCCGCACACTGGAGGTGCGCAGCGCCTGGAGCAGCGGACTGACCGCGGAGGCGCGCTGTCTGCGCTCGTACACGACGGTCAGCGGGGGCGGCCACGACACCTCCGTCACCACGACCCTGCACCACGTCTACGAGTTCACGACACGCGACGGCCGCGCCATCCGCTTCGAGGAGAGCAACGGACGCCCGACGGTCCTCGAGGGCGACATCGTCACCGTGCACTACACCGCCCAGCATCCCGACAAGGCCACGGCCCACGCGCCGAGACCGGTCAGGGCGGCCGTGGGCACCATCGTCCTGGTGGCGTTCTGCGGTGTGATCGTCGCCTTCTGCGTCGGCTTCATGGTCGTATACCACGAGATGTCCGCAAGCGGTGACGCGCTCTTCGGCGGGATCTGAGGCGCGCGCACCTGAGCTGAGGCGCGTACATCTCTCTACATCTGACGATCCGTCAATTATTGTGCGCTGCCATGGATTCCAGCAGGCGCACCGTCGGGGAGCTGGTACGGGAGCGGTGGGGCGACCACCGGCCGGGGCTGTGGTTCGAGGGCCGGGTCATCAGCCACCACCAGGTGGCGGCGGGCGCGGCGGCGCGGGCGGCGCTGCTCGCCGAGCTGCTGCCGTCCGGCGCCGAACCGCATGTGGGGGTGCTGCTCGACAACACCCCCGAATATCCCCTGTGGTTGAGCGCGGCCGCCCTCGCCGGTGCCGCCGTCGCCGGGATCAACCCGACCCGGCGCGGCCCCGAACTGGCCCGCGACATCCGGCACACCGAGTGCCGCGTCCTGATCACCGAGCGGGCCCACCTGCCCCTTCTCGACGGACTCGAACTCCCCGGCGTACGCGTCCTGGTGACCGGCACGGACGCCTACGCCGACCTCCTGAAGCCCTACGAGGGCGCGAAGCCCGGCGGCGGCGGGGCCGGCCCGGACAGCCGCTTCCTGCTGCTCTTCACCTCCGGTTCGACCGGCGCGCCCAAGGCGGCGATCTGCACCCAGGGCAGGATCGCCGCGGCCGGACTCTCGCTCGTCGACCACTTCGGGGTGCGCTCGGACGACACCCACTACATCTGCATGCCGATGTTCCACGGCAACGCGGTGATCGCCGACTGGGCCCCCGCGCTGGCGGCAGGCGCCAGGATCGCGCTGCGCCGCCGCTTCTCGGCCTCCGGGTTCCTGCCCGACGTACGGGCCTGCGGGGCCACGTACTTCACCTACGTCGGCCGTGCCGTGCAGTATCTGCTGGCCACGCCCGCCCGTCCCGACGACCGCGACAACCCCCTGCGCACGGGATTCGGCACGGAGGCCGGCGCGGTCGACGCGGCCGCCTTCGAGAAGCGCTTCGGGGCGCGGCTGATCGAGGGGTACGGCTCCTCGGAGGGCGGCGCCGCCATCCAGCGCACGCCCGGCACCCCGGCCGGGGCGATCGGACGGGCGGCGCCCTCCGACGACCTCGCCGTGATCGACCCGGCGACCCGGCGCGAGTGTCCGCCCGCCGTCTTCGCCGAGGACGGACGCCTGCTCAACGGCGCCGACGCGATAGGGGAGTTGGTGAACCGCGGGGCCAGCCCCTTTGAGGGGTACTGGCGTAATCCCGACGCCGACGCGGCCCGCCGCCGGGGGGAGTCCCCGCGGCAGGGTGACGCCGGGGCGGAAGAGGACTGGTACTGGACCGGAGACCTCTTCTACCGCGACGCCGACGGTTTCCTCTACTTCGCCGGCCGCACCGACGACCGGCTCCGCGTCGACAGCGAGAACCTCGCCGCCGCGATGATCGAGAACATCCTCGCCCGGTACGAGGACGCCGCCGCCGTCGCGGTGTACGCCGTGCCGGACCCGGTGGCGGGCGACCAGGTGATGGCGACCCTGGCCCTGAAGGAGGGGGCCCGCTTCGACCCGCTGTCCTTCGCGGAGTTCCTGCGTGCCCAGCCCGACCTGGGCACGAAGATGGCACCCCGGTTCGTGCGGATCGTGGAGCGGATGCCCGTGACGGCCACCAACAAGATCCACCGGGTGGGCCTCAGACGCGAGGGCTTCCGCTGTCCGGACCCGGTGTGGTGGCGGCCCCCGGGGGAGCCGGCGTACCGGACACTGCCGGCGGCGGACGTGGACGGACTGGTGGCCCAGTACCGGGCGCACGGGCGGGAGGAACTGCTGGCGCGGTAGGCACCGGGCGGGCGGGCCGGGCGGGCAGGTGCCCGACGGGTGGGCGGCCGGACGGACGGGAGCCGGTTCGGGCAGATGGTCGGCCGGGCGGTTGTCCGGTCGGCCGGGCGGCGGGCAGGCAGGCGCTCGGGCAGGGGGTTTCGAAGGCAGGTGGGTGCCCGGCGAACAGGTGCCAGGACAGGGCGGCCCCGGGACAGGTAGGGCCGGCCCCACCCCGCGGACACCCCCTGGCCGGATGGTCCGCGGTACCGGCGCGCGCCTACGGTGGCCGCATGATCCGTCCGGTGGCGTACGCGGGATATCTCGTGGGCGGGGTGCTGGTCGGCGCCCCCCTGTCGGTGGGGCTGCTCGCCCTCGGTGCCGTCGGCGCGGTGCTCACCCCCCTCCTCGTGGGGCTGCCCCTGCTCGGGCTGCTCGCGCTGACCGGCATACCCGTGGGAGTGGTCGAACGGTGGCGGCTGCGACAGGTGGACGCACCGGCCGCGACGGGCCCCGCCACCACGTCCTCCCCGAGCCCGGGAGACCCGCACCGCACCCCGGACCGGCCCGGACTGGCGGCCTGGGCCGGACTCCGGTTCGCCGAGCAGGCGACCTGGCGGGAACTGGCGTACGCCGTGCTGCTCGCGTTCGTGCTGTGGCCGCTGGACCTGGTGGTCCTGGCCGTGGTCCTCGGCATCCCCGGCGCCATGATCGGAGCACCGGTCCAGCTCGCGCTCCTCGGCGGCGAGACCCGGATCGCCAAACTGTGGCTGGTCGACTCCTACGGGACCGCGTTCCTGTGCGCGGCCTGCGGACTCCTGCTGCTCCTCGTCCTGCTGTGGCCGCTCACGCTCTACGGCCGGGGCCGCGCCGCCCTCGCCCGGCTGCTGCTCGCCCCGCGCGAGGCGGAGCAGCGCCTCGCCGAGGTGACGGAGTCCCGGGCCCGGCTGGTCGCCGCCTTCGAGGCCGAGCGGCGGCGGATCGAACGGGATCTGCACGACGGGGCCCAGCAGCGGCTGGTCGCCCTGAGCATGACGCTCGGGCTGGTCCGCCTCGACGCCCCGCCCGAGCTGGCCGGCCGGCTCGCGGCCGCCCACCGGGACGCCGACCAGGTCCTCGGCGAACTGCGGGAGTTGATTCACGGCATCCATCCCCAGGTGCTCGCGGACTACGGTCTCGCGGACGCGATCGCGGATGCCGCCGACCGGTCCGCCGTACCCGTGGAGGTGGCGGTCGCCCTGCCCCGGTTCTCCGAATCCGTCGAGTCCGCCGCGTACTTCGCGGTACGGGAGGCGCTCGCCAACGTGGGCAGGCACAGCGGCGCGGACCGGGCGTGGATCAGCGCCGGATGCGGGGAGGGGGACCGGCGGGGGCGGCGGCTGTGGATCGAGGTGCGGGACGACGGGCGGGGAGGCGCGCCGCAGCCCGGCACCCGTCATGCCACGGGCTCCGGCCTCACCGGACTCGCCGACCGGCTGGCCGTCCTCGGTGGAACACTGACCGTCGACAGCCCACCGGGCGGCCCCACCGTGCTGCGTCTGGAGATCCCTTGCTGAGAGTCGTGCTCGCCGAGGACAGCGTGCTGCTGCGGGAGGGGCTGGTGGGGCTCCTGCACCGCTTCGGCCACGAGGTGGTGGCGGCCGTCGGAGACGCGGAGGCACTGCGGGACGCCGCCTCGGCGTACGCCCCCGACCTCGTCGTCACCGACGTACGGATGCCGCCCGGTTTCCAGGACGAGGGGCTGCGCGCGGCCCTCGCGCTGCGCGCCGCCGACCCGCGCCTTCCGGTGCTCGTGCTCAGCCAGTACGTCCAGCGCGCGTACGCCGCCGAACTCCTCGACACCGGGGACGGCACAGGCGTCGGCTACCTCCTCAAGGACCGCGTCGGGCAGGTCGAGCAGTTCGCGGAGGCGGTGGAGCGGGTCGCGGCGGGCGGGACGGTCGTGGACCCCGAGGTCGTACGGCAGTTGCTCCGCCGGCGGCGTGACCCGCTGGAGGCGCTGACACCCCGCGAGCGCGAGGTCCTCGCCCTGGTCGCCGAGGGCAGGTCCAACGGCGCGATCGCGCGGGAACTGGTCGTCACCGAGGCCGCCGTCGGCAAGCACATCGGCAACATCCTGGCGAAGCTGGAGCTGCCTCCGGCCGAGGGCACGCACCGCCGGGTGCTGGCCGTACTGGCGTATCTGCGGGGGTAGTCGAGGCCCGCCCGACATCTTTCGAACGACGTCGCGGCGAGGCATCCCGGCCGCTTCCCGCGGGGAGGATATCCGGGCACGTGTGCCGAGGAGGGCCGTGCGCGGCGCGCGAGCCGACACGAGCGCGAGCCGGGGAAGGCCCGAGCCGAGGGAAGAAGGACCTGCGTTGCCAGATCCGGGTCGCGGACACGGAAGCCGACGGGCCGTCCCGCCCCGGCTCATGTCCGGACCGGTGACGACGGGGACCGGGACCGTCCACCAGCTTGTCATGCCCCTGAAGGTCAGACCGCCTCCCGCGCCGACCGCCTCCCGCGCGGACCGTCGCCCCGGGCGGACCGTGCGCCGGCCGGGCGGTCCGACGGCACCCGCCCCCACCCTCGACAAGCACCCGAAAGGCACTCATGTCCCCCACGCATGACACGCTCGACCGCGGACACAACGACGATCTGCTCACCTTCGTCAGAGCCAGCCCCTCGCCCTATCACGTGGTCGCGAGCGCGGCGCAGCGCCTGGAGAAGGCGGGCTTCGCGGAGTTGCGTGAGCGGGACGACTGGACGGCCGGAGCGGAGGGAGGCCGGTACGTCGTCCGCGGGGGAGCGCTGCTCGCCTGGTACGTCCCGCCGGGTGCTCCCGCCCGCACCCCGTTCCGGATCGTCGGCACGCACACCGACTCACCGAACCTGCGGGTCAAGCCCACGCCGGACACCGGCTCGGCCGGGTGGCGGCAGATCGCCGTGGAGGTCTACGGCGGCGTGCCGCTCAACACCTGGCTCGACCGCGATCTGGGCGTCTCGGGGCGGCTGGCCCTGCGCGACGGTTCGACCCGGCTGGTCTGCGTCGACAAGCCGCTGCTGCGGGTGCCGCAGCTCGCCATCCACCTCGACCGGACCGTCAACGAGGGACTCGCCCTGGACCGGCAGCGGCACATGGCCCCGCTGTGGGGGCTCGGCGACCCGCGGCCCGGCGCCCTTCTCGGCCGGATCGCCGACGAGGCCGGCGCCGACGCCGCCGAGGTCCTCGGCTGGGACCTGATGCTGCACGACATCCAGCCGCCCGGGTACCTGGGCGCGGACGACGAGTTCATCGTCGCTCCGCGCCTCGACAACCAGATCTCGGTGCACGCGGGCGTCACCGCACTGGTCGCCGCCGCGGGCGCCGAGATGCCGCCCGCGCACATCCCGGTGCTCGCCGCCTTCGACCACGAGGAGGTCGGCAGCGGATCGGAGTCCGGCGCCCAGGGACCGTTCCTGGAACGGGTGCTGGGCCGCGCCGTGACCGCCCGGGGCGGCGGGGCGGAAGACTTCCACCGTGCCCTCGCCGGCGCGCTGTGCGTCTCCTCCGACATGTCCCACGCCGTCCACCCCAACTACGCCGAGCGCCACGACCCGGATCACCGCCCGCTGCCCAACGGCGGTCCCGTGATCAAGGTCAACGTCAATCAGCGGTACGCCACCGACGGCACCGGTGCCGCGGCCTTCGCCGCGGCGTGCGAACGGGCCGATGTGCCGTGGCAGCCGTTCGTCTCCCACAACGCGATGCCGTGCGGGACGTCGATCGGCCCGATCACCGCGGCCCGGCTCGGCGTGCCGACGGTCGACGTGGGGGTGGCCGGACTGTCGATGCACTCGGCGCGGGAGCTGTGCGGGGCGCGTGATCCGGGGCTGCTGGCGCGGGTGCTGACCGAGTTCGTCACGTCGGAGTAGGCCGGGCGTTCCGGGGATCGTGCGAGATTCCCGGGAATGCGTGAAGGCCCCCCACATGCGTGGAGGGCCTTCACCAAGGTGCGCCGCCAGGGACTCGAACCCCGGACCCGCTGATTAAGAGTCAGCTGCTCTAACCAACTGAGCTAGCGGCGCATGACTCTCGCCTCCCGCTTCCGCGGGCGGCGACAAAAGAAATACTACCTGGTCCGTGGCGGTGCTTCCGACCACCGCGCGGCCACCGGTCCGACCGCGTGGCCGACCCCGGACCGGCCACTGGGCGGGATCGGGCCGCCGGCCCGGTGCGGGCCCGGGATGCGCCCGGTGCGGCCGCTGTCAGATCGCGAGGGAGAGCAGTACCGGAGTCGCGCCGCGGTTCAGCGTGTCCGCGGCGCGGCGCAGCCGGTGGGCGTGCTCGACCGGGAGGGAGAGGGCGAGGCAGCCGACGGAGGAGCCCGCGGTGATCGGGACGGCCGCGCAGACCGTGCCGATCGCGTACTCCTGGAGGTCGAGCACCGGCACGGTGGCCGGCTGGGAGTCGAGGCGGGACAGCAGGAGCCGTTCGCTGGTGATGGTCCGCGAGGTGAGGCGGGCCATCTTGTGGCGGGCGAGGTGGTCACGGCGGCCGTTGTGGTCGAGCTGGCCGAGCAGGCTCTTGCCGACCGCGCTGGCGTGCGCGGAGGAACGGAAGTCCACCCATTCGTTGACCGCGGGGGCCGCCGGGCTCTCCGCGCACTGGGTGACGTGCACCTCGCCGTCGATGTAGCGGCTGAGGTAGATCGCGGCGCCGACCGAGTCGCGGAGCCGGTCGATCGTCTGCTGGAGCTTCTCGCGCAGGGCCTGCTCGCGGCCCTCGGCGGAACCGAGGCGGCTGAGGGCGGCGCCGGTGACGTACGCGCCGTCCGCGACCTGCTCGACGTAACCCTCCCTGCGCAGCATGCGCAGCAGTGCGGTCAGCCGGTCGGCGCCGAAGCCGGCCTGGCGGGCGAGTTCGGCCTCGGTGACGCCGGTGGTGTGCCGCGCCACCGTCTCCAGGACGCGGAGGGCGTCCTGGGCCGAGTGGTACGGCGCGGTCGGCTCGTTCATCAGCGCCACGGTTTCCCCCTGCGCTTCATGGCCCGGCTCAAAAAAGACGTCGGCCCGGACAGCTGGCCTCACTCCACGATAGCCGTCAAGAAGCCTTCTGTGAGCGTCTGTTGACGAGATTGGTGGTGCGCTCCATGCCTCTCAGCAGGAGCGCACCACCCTGGCATATGCCAGAGGAATGGCGCGTCGGGCATGTCCCAGGGGTCGGACCTCGCGCCTTCCCGTACGTGCTCCCCCTCCGCCCCTCGTTCACTCCCGGACGTCAGAGGACCGCGCTGAGGAATTCCCTGGTCCGCTCGTGCTCCGGGTCGCCGAAGATCCTCTCCGGCGGGCCGGACTCGATGACATGGCCAGAATCGAACATCAGAACCTGGTCCGAGATGTCCCGGGCGAAATTCATCTCGTGGGTCACGCAGAGCATCGTGATGTCCGTGGTGTGAGCGATGTCTCGCAGGACATCGAGGACCCCCGCGACCAGTTCGGGGTCGAGCGCCGACGTCACCTCGTCCAGCAGCAGCACCTGCGGCCGCATCGCCAGCGCGCGGGCGATCGCCACGCGCTGCTGCTGGCCGCCGGACAGCCGGCCCGGCCGCTCGTCGCATTTGTCCGCGAGGCCGACCAGGTCGAGCAGTTCACGGGCCCGCTCCTCGGCCTCGTCCTTGGACAGGCCGAGGACGGTGACGGGCGCCTCGGTGACGTTCCTCAGCACGCTCATGTTCGGGAACAGGTTGAACTGCTGGAAGACCATCCCGATCTTCTTGCGGACCTCGCGGACCCGCTTCTCGTCCGCGGGGAAGAGCGGGTCCCCGGCGACCGTGATCGTGCCCTCGTCCGGCTGGGTCAGGGTCATCAGCAGCCGCAGGATCGTCGTCTTGCCGGAACCGGACGGGCCGATCAGCGTGACGTGCTTCCCGGAGTCGACGCGGAAGTCGAGCCCGTCGAGGACGGTGTTGTCGCCGAAGCGCTTGGTGACCTTGTCGAACCGGATCAGCTCGCTGCCGTCCACGGGGGGATTGGCGAGGTCCTTCAGGGGGCCGGTGTCGGTGTTCGTGTCAGCGGACAAGGCGTCGCTCCAGGGCTCGCAGCAGCAGGGAAGCCGGGTAGGAAATGAGGATGAAGGCCACACCGATGACCGTGAGCGGCTCCGTGAACTGGAAGTGCTGCTGCGAGTACAGCCGCGCCTCGCCGAGCATCTCCAGCACGGTGATCGTCATCAGCATCGGGGTGTCCTTGAGCATCGCGATGACGTAGTTGCCGAGCGCCGGCACCACACGGCGGAACGCCTGCGGCAGGATCACCGCCGTCCAGGTGCGCCGCACGGGCAGGCTGAGCGCCGTGGCCGCTTCCCACTGGCCGGCGGGCACGCCCTCGATGCCGGCCCGGTAGACCTGCATCGTGTACGTCGAGTAGTGCAGCCCGATCGCGACGACACCGGTGGTCAGCGCGGAGAACGTGATGTTCCACTCGGGCAGCACGTAGAAGAGGAAGAACAGCTGCACCAGCAGCGGGGTGTTGCGCACGAACTCGGTGACCACCCCGACCGGCCAGCGCACCCAGCGCGTCGGTGTCCGCATCAGCAGGGCCCACACCAGACCGAGAACGAACGAGATCACCGAACCGAGGGCGAGTGCCTGAAGGGTGATCAGCAGGCCGTCCCAGAAATACGGCATGAAGTCGCCGACCGCGTTCCAGTCCCACGTCACGAGGCACCTCCGGTCGTCGTCTCCATGAGGTCCATCAGGTCTATGGGGTCTATGGGGTCTATGGGGTCTATGGGGTTCATCGGGTTCATCGGGTTCATCGGGGCCATGACGCTCATGAGTCGCCTCCGCCCGCGGCGGCACCGGCACCGGCGCCCACGCCCGTCGTCAGGGCCCGCTTCTGCGCTCGCGCCACCTTGTAGCTCTGCGGCTCCTTGCCGATCCCGGCCTTGAGCCGCTTCTCCAGCCCGCGCATCAGCCGGGTGAGCAGGAAGGCGCTGGCGAAGTAGATGAGCAGGACGTACGTGTAGACCTCCGCGCTCTGCTGGAGCGCGAGCCGCACCAGGTTGGCGCTGAACGTCAGATCGCCCATGCCCATCACGGAGACCAGCGCTGTGCCCTTGAGCAGCTCGATCAGCAGGTTGCAGAACGACGGGATCATCTCCGGCACCGCCTGCGGCAGCAGGATCAGCCGCATCCGCTGCCAGGGCGTGAAGCTCAGCGCGATACCGCCCTCGCGCTGCGCCGGATCGACCGCGTTCAGCGCGCCGCGCACGATCTCGGAGCCGTACGCCCCGTACGTCAGCCCCAGCGCCAGCGTGCCCGCCCACAACGGGACGAGCTGCCAGCCGAAGGCGAGCGGCAGCACGAAGTACACCCAGAAGATCATGATCAGTGCGGAGGTCCCGCGGAACACCTCGGTGTAGAAGCCCGCGAGGAAGCGGACGATCCACCGTCGCGAGGTGCGCGCGATACCGACCAGGAAGGACATGGCACCGGCCAACAGAGCGCTGAAGAACAGCAGTTGGACGGTGACCCAGATCCCTTCGAGTACGAGTTCCCAGAGTCCCGATGTCATCCGCGGCACAGCTCCTTCGCGGTCATGTCGGTCATCTCGGCCTGGGTGAAGCCGAACGGCCGCAGGATGCGGAAGAGTTCACCGCTCTCCTTCATCTTCCGCAGCTCGACGTTGAAGGCGTCCCGCAGCCTCGTCTCCGGCGTACGGAACGCGAAACCGCCGCCGTCGACGTGCGGCTTGCCCTTGACCAGCGGCGCGAAGGGCTTCGTGCTCTCGGCTTTGCCGGACTTCTTCACCACCTCGCGGACGGTCAGTGCCGTCCCCGCGAAGACGTCGGCCCGCCCCGCCTCGACCGCGTTCAGCCCGGCGACCTGGTCGGGCACGATCAGGATGTCGCTCTCCTCGTACCCGGCCTCGACCGCGTACTGGATCTCCGCGTAGCCGGTCCCCGTCGCGAACTTGGCCTTCTTCGCCACGACGTCCTTGTAGTCGTGCAGCCCCTTCGGATTGCCCTTGCGCACGATGAACGCGTCGAGCATCCGGTAGTCGGGGTCGGCGAAGATGACCTGCTCGCAGCGCTCGGGGTTGATGTACATCCCGGCCGACACGACGTCGAACTGCTGCGAGTTGAGCCCGGGTATCAGCGAGCCGAACTCGGTCGGCACCGGCTGCACACGGGCGACGCCCAGACGCTTGAAGACGGCCTTCGCGAGCTCCGGTGCCTCGCCGGTCAGTTCACCGTCCCGGTCGATGTAGCCGAAGGGGATCTCGCCCGCGATACCGAGGCGGACGACGCCCTGCGCCTTCAGCCGGTCGAGGAGATCACCGCCGTCCGTCGCGGACGCCGTGGCCACGCGACTGCAGCCGGCCGCGCCGAGCGCGCCGAGCGCCGCGGCCCCCGCGAGCAGCGACCGGCGGGTCGTCCCGGACGGGTGTCTGTCATTTCCACGTGCGTTTCCACGTGCTTTCCCAAGTGGTGGAGCCATGGCCGCGCGGCTACCCGGGACCATGCGATGTATTCGGACCGATTCCGGCCCCGTACGCGCCCGGTGCGCTCTTGACCGCCGGGGGACCATGGAGTGCATGGCTGATCGATTCATCGAAGTCTCGCTGGTCAAGCGCGATGTGCACTGCACCGCGAAACTCCTCGACGACCGCGCGCCGATCACCTGCGCGGCGGTCTGGGACGCGCTCCCGCTGAGCGGCGACGTGTACCACGCGAAATACGCGCGCAATGAGATCTACGCACTCTTCCCCCCTTTCGCGACATCGGAGCCACCGCTGGAGAATCCGACAGTCACCCCCATTCCCGGAGACCTCTGCTATTTCGCCTTCGCGGGAACGGAACTGGGCACGCGGGCCTACGGCTACGACACCGACGTCCGCCCCGGCACCACCGTCGTCGACCTCGCCCTGTTCTACGAGCGCAACAACCTGCTCCTCAACGGAGACGTGGGCTGGGTCCCGGGCATCGTCTGGGGGCAGGTGGCCGACGGCCTCGACGCGATGGCCGAGGCCTGCAACGACCTGTGGCGCTCGGGCGCCGCGGGGGAGACGCTCAGCTTCCGGCGGCTCTGACCCGGACGCGGTCGCGGAGCGCGACTAGGGCAGCGGCGACGGGGGTGCCACCCCGGCGGCTCCCGCCTCGTACAGCGCGTGCGCCGTCCGCAGGACGAGGTCGTCCCGGTGCCGGGCGGCGACGATCTGCAGGCCGACCGGCAGACCGTCGCCGTCCATCCCGACCGGGACCGTCGCCGCGGGCTGCTGCGTCAGGTTGAAGGGGTACGTGAACGGGGTCCAGCCCGTCCAGCGGCGCAGGCCCGACCGGGCCGGGACCTCGGTACCCGCCCCGAAGGCCGTCAGCGGCAGGGTGGGCGTCACCAGCACGTCGTACGAGGTGTGGAACAGACCCATCCGGCGGCCGAGCGCCATCCGGACATCCGTCGCGGCGAGATAGTCCAGCGCGCTGAAGCGGGCGCCCCGGCCGCAGATCTCGAGCAGTCCCGGATCGAGCAGGGCGCGCTGCTCGGGGCCCAGCCGCTGGGTCACCCGGGCCGCCCCGCTGAACCACAGGGTGTGGAAGGCGTCCACCGGATCGGCGAAGTCGGGGTCGGCCTCGCTGACATGCGCGCCCAGGCCCGCGAGCCGCTCCACCGCCCGCCGCACCGCCGCCGCGACGGCCGGGGAGACCGCGACCTGCCCGCCGAGCGAGGGCGAATAGGCGACCCGCAGACCCCGTACCCCACCGCCGAGGGCGTCCACGAAGGAGCCGCCGGCCGGCCCCAGCGCGGACCAGTCGCGGGCGTCCGGCGTGCCGATCACGTCCAGCATCAGCGCCGCGTCGGCCGCGTCCCGGGTCATCGGGCCCACGTGCGCGAGCGTCCCGAAGGCGCTGGCCGGATACAGCGGGACCCTGCCGTACGTCGGCTTCAGCCCGAAGATCCCGCAGAACGCGGCCGGGATACGGACGCTGCCGCCGCCGTCCGTGCCGAGCGACAGCGGGCCCGCGCCCAGCGCCACGGCCGCCGCGCTGCCCCCGCTGGAGCCGCCCGCGGTGCGCGTGACGTCGTACGGATTGCGCGTGACCCCCGACAGCGGCGAGTCCGTGACGCCCTTCCAGCCGAACTCGGGCGTCGTCGTCTTGCCGAGGAACACCGCGCCGTGCTCCCGCAGCCGGGCCACGGACGGCGCGTCCTCGTCCCAACGGCCCCGCGCACTCGTGGTCCTGGAGCCGCGCAGCGTCGGGTGCCCGCGCAGCAGCAGGATGTCCTTCACGGTGACGGGCACGCCGTCCAGCAGGCCCACGGGCTCGCCCCGCCGCCAGCGGTCCGCCGACTCCCGTGCCCGGGCCAGGGCCTCGTCCGCGAGGAGACCGACGAAGGCGTTCACGGCCGGCTGGACGCGCTCGGCCCGCTCCAGGGCGGCGCGCGTGACCTCCTCGGGGCCGAATTCGCCCTTGCGGTACCCGTCGACGAGTTGTACCGCGGTCAGCTCGGTGAGTTCCGGCATCGGCCCCTCCCAAGGCAGTTCAGTGTCCGGGCACGTACCCGCGCTTCTTGTCGACCACGTTCGTCAGCGGCTTCCCCGCGGCCCAGCGCTCGTACAACTCCACGAACTGCTCGCCCAGTTCGTCCCGCCAGCCGACCGTGTCCCCGCTCATGTGCGGCGACACGATCAGACCCGGGACCTCCCACAACGGGTTGTCGGGGCCGAGCGGTTCGTGCTGGAAGACATCGAGGGCGGCGCCCGCGATCCACCGCTTCGACAGCGCCTCGGCGAGCGCCTCCTCCACGACGAGCTGCCCGCGCCCGACGTTGATGAAGCGGGCCGAGGGCTGCATCATCCCGAAGCGCCGCGCGTCGAACATGCCGCGTGTCTCCTCGGTGAGCGGCGCCGCGGACACCACCCAGTCGGCGCGCGCCATCAGCCGGTCCAGCTCCTCCGGACCGTGGATACCGGTGCGCGGGGTACGCCCCACCAGGGCGGTGGTGACATCGAGCGCCTTGAGGGTGCGGACGATCGCCCGCCCGATCGGCCCGGACCCCACCACGCAGGCCCGGGTCCCGGCCACGCGCTGCGACTCCCGGTGCCGCCACTGGTGGCTCCGCTGCAGGTCCCAGGTCCGCGGCAGGTCCTTCGCCATGGCGAGCACCAGGGCCGCGACGTACTCCGCGATCGGCCGGTCGAAGACTCCGCGCGCGTTGGTCACCACCGTGTCGGAGGCGGCGAGCTCGGGGAACATCAGATGGTCCACGCCCGCGCTGGCGGTGTGCACCCAGCGCGGCCGCGGCCCCTCGCCCGGCCAGGCGCGGCGCACGGCGTCCGAGGTGAAGTCCCACACGAGCAGCGCGTCCGCGTGCGGCAGCCGCTCCGCGAGCGTGGACGCGTCTGCGTGCTCGATCCGTACGCGACCGGTGAGCCGGCCGAGGCGGGGGAGCGGGTCGGCGTCCAGGACGAGCAGGGTGACGGGGGCCGACGGGTGGGACGGGCCAGGGGACATACGGGCGTTCATCGGGGGAAACCGTTTCGCAATGCGAGTCCGCTTTTCTGGTGGGTCCTGAGGCGAAATGACCGGGGAGACGTGCGGGCGCAGCCGGCCCGAGCCGTCTGAGATGCGCGGATTGACCACGCTCGCACCCGAACCTACCTTCGTCAACACGGGCCCGCATACGGTCCGTTGCCCGCCTGTTTCCCTTCGTGAGGCCGGTGCCTGCCATGGACGTTTCCTTTCTCGGCGGTCCGTATCCGCAGCGCGGGGTCGGCGTCGTCGCCCCGTTCGACTTCGCCCTCGACCGTGAGCTGTGGCGGTGGGTCCCGGACGACGTCTCCCTGCACCTGACCCGCACCCCGTTCGTGCCGGTCGAGGTGGGCCTGGACCTGGCCCGCCTGGTCTCCGAGCACGAGACGCTCGGCGACGCGGTCCGCGCCCTGAACGCGGTCGCGCCCGAGGTCGTCGCGTACGCCTGCACGTCGGGCAGCTTCGTCGGGGGAGTCGCAGGGGAGCGGGCGATGTGCGAGGCCATGACCCGGGCGGGCGCGCTTCCCTCGCTCACCACCTCCGGGGCCCTCCTCGCCGCACTGGAGGAACTCGGTGCCCGCCGGGTCGCCCTGGTCACCCCCTACACCGTCTCGGTCACCGAGTCCCTGGAGGCGTATCTCGCGGAGGCCGGCATCACCGTCACGGCGCGCGCCTTCATGGGCCTGACCAGGCACATCTGGAAAGTCCCGTACCGCGATGTGGCCGAGATGGCCCGCCGGGCGGCACGCGGCGCGGCGGACGCCCTCTTCGTCAGCTGCACCAACCTTCCGACGTACGACGTCATCCCCCAGCTGGAGGCCGAGCTGCGGATCCCGGTGATCTCGGCCAACCAGGTGACGATGTGGGCGGCACTGCGCCAACTGGGTACCCGGGCGGTGGGCCCCTATCAGCGGCTGATTGATCAGGCCGCCCGCCGGGGACCCGTACTTCCCGAAGAACAGGAAGGTTGGGCATGACCTCACTCGGATTCCTCTACCCGGGCCACTCGGCCGAGGACGACTATCCCCGCATCGAGCAGCTGCTCGGCAGCGACGTCCGCCTGACCGTCGTCCACACGGACATCGGGGAGGACGCCCACCGCGTGGACGCGCTCCTCGAAATGGGCTCGGCGCACCGCCTCGAGGCGGGCGTCGAGGAGCTGCGCCTGGCCGGTGCGGAGGCCGTGGTCTGGGCGTGTACGAGCGGCAGCTTCGTGTACGGCCTGAAGGGTGCCCACGAGCAGGTCCGCGGCCTCGCCGTGGCGGCCGGCCTGCCCGCCTCCTCGACGTCCTTCGCCTTCGCGCACGCGGCGCGGGAGATCGGGGCCACCCGGGTCGCGATCGGGGCGACCTACCCCGACGACGTGGCCGCGCTCTTCGCCGCGTTCCTGAAGGAGGCCGGCACGGAGGTGGTGGCGGTGCGCGGCTCCGGTGTCGTCACCGCCGCCGAGGTCGCCGGCTGGGACTACGACCAGGTCCTCTCGCTGGCCCGCGCGGCGGACCGCCCGGACGCCGACGCGATCCTCCTTCCCGACACCGCCCTGCACACCGCGTCCCACCTGCCGGCCCTGGAGAAGGACCTCGCCAAGCCGGTCCTCACGGCGAACCAGGTCTCGGTCTGGGAGGCCCTACGCCTGACCGACCGCCGCGTGAACGCCCCGGAACTAGGCACCCTCTTCACGAGGGAACCCATCGTCCAGGCGTGAAATCTCAGTCCGCCCCGGCAGGATCCGGTCCGCCGCGCCGAAATCCGGCCCCTCCGGCGTTCGAGGTGCGGGGTCCGGGGCGGAGCCCCGGGGACGAGGGGTGCCCCTGGTCGAGCGAAGCCGAGACCTTGGGGGAGGGCAGGGGCGGAGGGGACGAGACAAGTCGCCCCCAGCCCCGCTCCGGGGGAAGTTCCCGACAGGGAGAGCCTCCCACCGGAGAAGCCCCTGCCCGAGGCAAGCCCCCGCCCCCGGGGAATAACCGGAGCCACCCTCCTGTTCGTACGCCGAGGACACCAACGCGTACGCAACAGGAGGCACCCCGGTGGACGAGACAGCCGAGACGGGCGAGATCCGAGGCACGGCACAGGGCACCGCCCCCGTACCCCTCTCCGTGCTGGACCTGGTCACCGTGGGCGCGGGCCGCACCGCGACCGACGCACTGCGCACCAGCGTCAAGATCGCCCGCCTGGCGGAAGCCCGCGGCTTCCACCGCTACTGGGTGGCCGAACACCACTCGATGCCCGGCGTGGCCAGCTCCTCGCCCGCGGTGATCCTCGCCCACCTGGCCGCCCACACGGACCGCATCCGGCTGGGCTCCGGCGGAGTGATGCTCCCCAACCACGCCCCGCTGGTCATCGCGGAACAGTTCGGCACGCTCGAGGCGATGGCCCCGGGCCGTGTCGACCTGGGTCTCGGCCGCGCCCCCGGCACGGACGGCGCGACGGCCGCTGCGCTGCGCCGCACCCAGCGTCTCAACGAGGGCGCCGACGACTTCCCCGAGCAGCTCGCGGAACTCATCCGCTTCCTGGACGACGACTTCCCCGACGGCCACCCCTACGCCCGTATCCACGCCGTTCCCGGGCCCGTCCAGTCGACCTCGCCGGGCGGGGTCCAGTCCCCGCACCGGCCCCCGGTCTGGCTGCTCGGCTCCTCCGGCTTCAGCGCCCGTCTCGCCGGATCCCTCGGCCTGCCGTTCGCCTTCGCGCACCACTTCTCTGCGCAGAACACGATCCCGGCGCTCGACCTCTACCGCGACTCCTTCCGGCCGAGCGCGGTCCTCGACGCCCCGTACGCCCTCATCGGCGTCTCCGCCCTCGCCACGGACGACGAGAAGGAGGCCCGCCGCCAGGTGCTGGCCGCCGCGCTGAACATGGTGCGCCTGCGTACCGGCCGGCCGGGTCTCGTGCCGACCCCGGAGGAGGCGGAGGCCTATGAATTCAGCCCGATGGAGCGGGAGTTCATCGATTCCTGGAACTCCAACGTCATCCACGGCACCGCCGACGAGGTCCGCGCCGGCCTCGACGACCTCCAGAAGCGCACCGGCGCCGACGAGTTGATGATCACGGGCAACGCGCACAGCGGCGACGTACGCCTGCGCTCGTACGAACTGATCGCGGACGCCTACGGGTTGCCGAAGGAGCAGGGCGCTCAGGTCTGAGGGCAGAGGCGCTCAGGTCGGAGGAGCGAGGCACTCAGGTCTGAGGGCGGGGGCTCGGCGCTCAGGTCGGAGTAGCCGGACACTCAGGTCTGCGGGCAGGCGGCCGACATCAGAAGCGCGGAGATGCGGTCCGGCGTCACCGGCCGGGAGTACAGCCAGCCCTGGCCGGTGTCGCAGCCGATCCCGCGCAGCCGGGACGCCTGCGAGGCGGTCTCCACGCACTCGGCGGTGACGGTCAGGCCCAGCCGGTGGGCGAGTTGGATGAGCGCCTCGACGATGACCTCGTCGGCGGGGTTGGGGTGGGCGGACGAGCCGTCGGCGTTCTCGTACTGGAAGCCGCGGACGAAGGAGCCGTCCAGCTTCAGCACGGACACCGGGAGCCTGCTCAGGTAGGCGAGGTTGGAGTAGCCGGTGCCGAAGTCGTCGATCGCGATGCGCACGCCCATGTCGCTGAGCGCCTGGAGGGCCTGGAGCGGCCGGCCCGCCGAGCCCATCACCGCCGACTCCGTCAGCTCCAACTGGAGCAGATGAGGGGCCAGTCCGGTCTCCGCCAGGATCTCCGCCACGTCCGCCACCAGATCGGAGTCCCAGACCTGACGCACGGCGACGTTGACGCTGACGAAGATCGGCGGGGCGTCCGGATGGTCGAGCTGCCAGCGGCGGGCCTGCCGGCAGGCGGTGGCCAGCACCCAGCGGCCGAGCTGGACGATCGAACCGTTCTCCTCGGCCAGTCCGATGAACCGATTCGGCGTCAGCATCCCGAACCGCGGGTGGTTCCAGCGGACGAGCGCCTCGACCCCGTGCACGCCGCCGTCCTCCATGCCCACCAACGGCTGGTACTCCAGGGCGAATTCACCCCGCTCGACGGCCGCGCGGAGGGTGGACGACAGGGCCTGGCGGGTCATGCGGTGCGCGTTGCGCTCCGGGTCGAAGAGCGTCCAGCGGCCCTTGCCGTCCGCCTTCGCCCAGTACAGCGTCGTGTCCGCGGCCTGCATCAGACCGGTCGCGGTCGTGCCGGTGGCGCGCCGCTCGACGACCCCGATGGACGCCGACAGCGACAGCCGCTGTCCCGACAGGTCGAAGGGTGCCTGGAGCGCCTTCAGCACGGACTCGGCGAGGTCCGCCAACTGGTCGGTGCCCGTGGAGTCCTCGACGAGCAGGGCGAACTCGTCCCCTCCCAGCCGCGCCACCAGGGGAGTGGTCGCCCTCGTCCGGCCGGCCTCGTCCGCGCAACGCGTCAGACGTTCGCCGACGGCGGCGAGCAGCCGGTCCCCGACCCGGTGGCCGAGGGTGTCGTTGACCGCCTTGAACCCGTCCAGGTCCAGATAGCAGAGTCCGATCCGGCCGGTGCCGCCCTCCTCGTACGCCTCCGTCTCCAGCGCCGCCGACAGGCGCTCGAAGAACAGCGTGCGGTTGGGCAGCCGCGTCACCGGGTCGTGCATCTGCAAGTGGCGCAGCCGCGCCTGGAGTTCACGCCGGGCGCCGATGTCCGCGACCGAGATCAGGACCGCTTGCTCCCGCGGGGGCAGCGGCGCGACCGTGACCTGCACCCAGATCGCGTGGCCGTCGGGGTGCTTGAGCCGGCGGGTGCAGCGCAGCCGTGCCTGCCGGCCGCCCAGCACCTCGCGGTACGCGTGCCAGGTGCGGGTGTCGGAGGCGAGGTCCACCAGGTCGGCGGCGATCCGTCCGGTGAACGTCCGCGTCTCGGCGCCGAGCAGGGTGCCCAGTGACTCGTTGGCCGTGACGACGAGACCCTCGCGGTCCACGACGGCCATGGCGAGGGGAGCGGTGGCGAAGGCCGCGTGGAAGGTGTGGGGTGACGTTCCGTCGGGAAACGTGCCGGGCGTGGACGCCCCGGGAGGTGGCCCCGGTGGCACGGGCGATACGGAAGGGACGGGTGGGCCGGAAGTTGCGCCGACGGACGTACGAGGAGGTGCGTCGACGTGACGCTTTGTGACGGCCGGCCGGACGAGGTCTCCCGCGGGCGCCGGCCCTTCGGACGTTCCGCTCACCGCTCGCTCCCGCAGTGCACTCGTTCTTCGTATGGGTCTCTCGGGGTGGTCGGCCGGGTGATGGACGGCCGCACAAGCCGTGTCGGTGCAGGAAAGTGTGCCGATCATAGAGGCTGACCTCCGGACGGTGCAGCCACTGTCCAGTGTCCCGGAACAACCGCCCGTTCTGACAGATCGTTTCTGCCTGTATCTGGACGGGTTCCCTCCCCCGCCGACCGCATGTGACGTTCCGTGAAGGTCCGGGGGTGTCGGGGCGCACGCCCTCTCACTCTTCCGGTGCAGACAAACAGGGCGAAATAGTACAAATTGAATCAGGCTGGGTGCGGTGTCCCGAAATCCGCATCCGGAGGTCGACGTGCCGCGTCCGCTCCCCCTGAGGGCTCTCGCTCGCGAGGCCCTGCGCGGTCTCGCCCGTGACGGGGCGCCCCGCTGGCGCAGCACCGCGGCCGTGTTCACCTCGATGACCGCGCTCGCCGCGACCTCCCTGGTGCCGGGCCCCGCGCTCGCCGAACCCTTGGCGACCCCCTGCGCCCTGACGCGGACCGACGCGCACCACTCGGAGGGCGTCGACACCTGGAACTCCGCCTATGTGCGCCCCACCCGTCCGCTCGACGCGGTGATGGTCTTCCTGTCCTTCCCCGACTCCACCCCGCGCACCACGCCCGCCGAGCTGACCGGCGACTACTTCCCGGCCACCAGCCGCTTCTTCGAGCGTGCCTCGTACGGCAGGTTCACGGTCCGCCCGCATCCGCAGCGCGCCTGGATCCAGATGCCGCACCCCTCGACGTCGTACGCCATACAGCGCGACTGGGACGCCGCCGACCGTGCCGCCTATCTGCGCGACGCCCTCGCGGTGGCCGACCCGCGGGTCGACTTCTCGCGTTACGACGTCGTCTACTTCGTCGCCGACCCGGACGCGCCGGGCGTCGACTCGGACGCCACGAAGGTCGTCAATCTGGACGCGCCCCTGCGCGCGGACGGCAAGGACATCCGCCGCGTCGTCACGGTCTTCGAGAAGCACCCGCCGGACCGTCTCGTCCTCGCGCACGAGACCGGTCATGTCTTCGACCTGCCCGACCTCTACCACCGCCCCTCCGACGGCAAGGGCGACTGGGACACCTACGTGGGCGACTGGGATCTCATGGGCAGCCAGTTCGGGCTGTCGCCCGACCTCTTCGGATGGCACAAGTGGCGGCTGGGTTGGCTGGAATCGCATCAGGTGGCGTGCGTGCAGGGCTCCGGCGTCACCCGGCTCACGCTGGAGCCGCTCGGTGCCGGCCCCGTGAGTGCCGCGGCGGGCGCGCGGGCCGCCGGGGCCCCGGGCGCCGGGGTGCTGGCCGCCGGGGTGCCGGCGTCCGCCTCGGCCGCGCCGGATGGGCCGCGGGCGTCCTCCTGGCACCGGCCCTTGGCGTCCTGGCGCGGGTCGGAGGCCGCCATGTACGGGCCCCGGGCGCCCTCGCGCGGCCCGGGCGCGTCGACGTCCTCGAACGGGGTGGGCGTCGCGGCCCTCCCCGGCTCGCAGAGCTTCGGCTCCGGCCGCGGCACCAAGCTGGCGGTGGTCCAGACGGGCCCGGACAGCGCGCTCGCCTTCGAGGCGCGCGGCTCGGCGGGCAACGACGACGCGACGTGCACGGAGGGCATTCTCGTCTACCGGGTCCGCAGCGAGACCGAGTCGGGCAGCGGTCCCATCCAGGTCCTCGACGCCCACCCCCACACCGAGGCCTGCTGGGAGGACTCGGTGTACCCGCCCCTCGCGGACGCGCCGGTGGGCCTCGGCGAGAGCTTCACGGTGCCGGGCGCGAAGGTCCGCGTCGAGGTGGAGGACCGGACGGTGTCGGGAGCCTGGACGGTGAAGATCACGACAGGCTGAGCCCGCGTGGCACCGGTCCCTGGGAGGGGGACGGGAGGCGGGGCGGGAGTCGGGCGTCGGGTGGTGCGAGGGGGCGACGTGAGAAGGGAGGGGCGACGTGAGGGGGAGGGGCATGACGCGGGCGGAAGGGTGCGGAAACGACGAGAGCGGGATGCTCGCGTCTCCGCGAATCATCCCGCTCTCGTTGGCGTGCGCCGCCAGGGACTCGAACCCCGGACCCGCTGATTAAGAGTCAGCTGCTCTAACCAACTGAGCTAGCGGCGCCTGCTGACGTCGTAGACCTTAGCATCCTGATCGGCGGGAGGAAAAATCGATATCCGCACCGCCGTCGAGGCCACCGCGCGGGCCGCCCGTACGGCCGCCCAGAGCAGGATCTCGGGGCCGGGAAGCCAGGGCTGCCGCGTGTCAGGGGCGACCAGCCAGCGGGAATCGGGCCGGACGTCATCCGGCCCGCCGCCGGCGTTCAGCGCGGGCACGGTGACCGCGTCCCCCATGCCGTGGCAGAGCAGCGGCGGCACCTCACGGCACCGACCCACGTGCCCGCCCCGCCCCGCGGCCTCGCGCTCCCCGGCCGCACGCCCCGCGGAGGCGCCCGAGCCCCACTCCTCCCACTCCATCAGCGAGGGGAGCCGCTGGGCGGTGCCGGGCGCGGCGAACAGCAGCATCCGCCCGCGGTACGCCGCCACCGGGCCCGAGCCCGGTCCGTCGTCCCAGAGCCGGTCGAGCATCCGCCGGCCGAAGAGCGCCGGCGCGCTGACGACGTCGAAGGTGCTGCCGCAGGGCAGCACGACCGGGGCGCCCGGCCGCTCGCTCCAGAGGGCCAGCGTGCTGCGCGGATACGGTCCCGCCGAGGCGAGCCAGGCGGCTCCCTCGGAAGTGACACCCGAGACGTCCAGCCGCTCGGGAAACGGCGCTCCGGGGCTGTGGGGGGTGCTGCTTGCCGGGTTCCGTGTGCTGCTCATGCCGAGTACATCTACCGGTGGTGAGCGCTCCGTCCCGGAGGGTTGCCGGAAACCGGGACAGGACCGGGTGAGGTGGAGTATCTTGCCCGGCTGGCATATGCCACGGGGGTGCCGAGAGGGCTTGGGCAGACGGGGGCGGAACCCTCCCTGTGCCGGTCTCGATCCGCCCCCGGTCCCGGTCCCGGGCGCGAGGTCAGATCGGGTCGGTCACACCGTGACCGTGTCCGTTGCCCTCCGCGCCCCGAAGCAGGTCCTGGCCGAACTCGACCATCTTCTTCGCGTAGTCCTCGGTCCACTCGGCTCGCTCGGCGATCGAGGCGGCGGTCAGCCGGTCGAAGCGGCGCGGATCGGCGAGCTGCGCGGCGGCGATGGCCTGGAACTCGACCGCCCGGTCCGCGGCGGCACGGAAGGCGTGCGTCAGCTCCGTGGCCCGGTCCAGCAGCGCGCGCGGATCGTCGATCGACTCCAGGTCGAAGAAGTGCTCCGGATCCCCCGCGGCCTCCGCGGGCTCGAAGAGCAGGGGCGCGGGGCGTAGCCGCGGTTCGTTCCGACGCGGCGTGGGCTCCGCCATGTCTTCTCCTCCTCGTACGGTTCAGGGGCCCCTCTCGGTAAAGGGCCACCGTCCATTCTCCCCCGCTCGCGCAAGTGGGCCCGAAGGGCCGCGTGCGCCCCCTCGGCCGGGATTCCGCCGGCCCGGTGTGCCTCGAGCGGGGCTCAGGGCCGCCACGCCACCCGATGCTCCGCCAGATGGGACAACACCGCGTGATTGGCTTCCCAACCGTCCGGGAATTTCACGGTGACTCCCAGCTGTACCGGCTCGGTCGACGGATGGTCGTCCAGCAGCTCGGTGACCCCTTCCCGGCAGACCACGATGCAGGCGTGCCGGTGCCGGGACGCGAGCACGCACAGCCGCCCCGTCTCCAGATGGAACGCCGTGGCGTCCGGCCGCCCCGACAGCGGATGCAGGACGACGGTGACGTCGAACTCCCGCCCCTGGAGCCGGTTGGCCGTGTCGACGGTGACATCCGCGACACCGAGGGCGGTCAGCGCCGCTCGTACGGCCGCGGCCTGGTCCCGGTGCGCCGTGCCGACGGCGATCCGGTCGGCCGTCAGCGGCACCGGATCCTCCGCCCGCTCCGACGTGGCCGCGCCACCCCGGTCGAGCAGCCGCCGTACGACCCCGGCCACCGCGCGCACCGCCTCCGGGTCCGTACGCGGCGTGTGCCGGGCGGGCAGCTCCAGCAGTCCCCAACCGGACTCGGCCGCCTCGTCGATGACCCGGTCGGTCCCCGAACCGTCCGAGGGGACACCGAAGTTCAGCCGTCGGTCGCCGTGGCCGGTGCCGCTGCGGAACGGCGTGTACGGATAGAAGGCGTGCGAGACCAGGGGCGCCGCCGACGCGGGCAGCCGCCAGGACACCGGAAGCCGGTGCTGCGGCAGCTGCGGATTGTGCGCGAGCAGGGTGGTCACCGCGGACGCCGACGGGTCGTACGACAGACCCGCCCACTGCTCCGAACCGACGATCGCGAACGGGTCCAACTGCCCCGGATCGCCCACGAACAGCGCCCGCTCGAAGAGCCCGGCGACGGCGAGCAGCGCGTCCGAACGCATCTGGTACGCCTCGTCGACGATCGCGTGCCGCCACGGCTCGACGCCCTTGACGTGGGCCCACTTCGCGGCGGTGGAGATGACGACGTCGAGGCCCGCCAGGTCGGCCGCCTTCGTCGACTTGCGCACCTGGTCCAGGCCGTCGAGCGCCTTGTCGTACGGGTCGGAGTCGCTGCTGTGCAGCCGCCCCACGGGCAGCTCCGGGGCCTTCTCGGCGAGCCGCAGCACCAGATCGTCGACCTGGGCGTTGGTCTGCGCGATCACCATCAACGGGCGCCCGGCGGCCGCCAGTTCGAGTGCGGCCCGGACGACGAGGGTCGACTTGCCGGCGCCCGGCGGGGAGTCGACCACGACGCCGCGGTCGGTGCCGTGCAGGGTGTCGCGCAGGATCGCGTCGGTGGCGCGGCCGGCCTCGGCACCCGGGTCGAAGACGGCGGTCACAGGACGTCCTCCTCGGTCACCGGGTCCGGCAGCGGCAGGGCGTCGGGCTCACCCGGCGGCCCTCCGTGCGTCCACGGTGTCTCCTCCGGGTCGGGCAGCTTGGCGCCGCCCCGCTGCTCGTGCTCGAAGAGGGTGAAGCAGACGAGGTCCCCCTTCTCCGGCACGGACCCGGCCTCGGGTTCCTTGCCGCGCCCCATCTTGTCGACGATCCGCAGCACCAGGGCCGCGCCCTCGTCGTCGGCCGCCACGAACTCCGCCGCCTGCGGCTTCCCGCCCAGCGAGCGGTACACCTTGGCCCGTTCCCCCAGGTGCGGTCGGTCGTCCGTGCGGACGGTCACCAGCGGGCGGGGGCTCGGCCGCTTGCCCTCGCTGTACGCCATCACGACATCGGTGACCTCTCCCGCGAACGCCTCCCCGGCGAGCCGCCGGCCCGCCATGACCAGCGGGTCGTCCAGGGCCTCCTGGGCTTCCAGGCGGGCCTGTTCGCGCTCGCGCGTGGCCAGTTTGTTCGCGGCGGTGACCGCGTCGTCGCGGCGCGGCTGCGGCGGCTCGCCCGCCACGACCCGGTCACGGTGTCCGGTGAACGACCAGCGGTCGCGGGTCCACCGGTCGGCGGCGTGCGCCCCTTCCGGCAGCGTGCGCAGCAGGTCGAGCCCGTGCCAGACCGCGTCCCAGGTGGGCCGTGCGACGCGCTCGACGAGAGCGCGGATCTCGCGCTCCGCGGCGGTGAGTTCACCGAGCCGGTCGTCCGCCTCGATGCCGTCCTCGGCGGCGGCCAGCGCCGTGCGCGCGCGGTCGTAGCGCTCGATGGCCGGGGCCAGCAGCTGGTTGTCGAAGGCGGGATCGGTGGCGGGTCCGGCGGGCGGGCAGACGAGCTGGCCCCGCGCGTCCCGCTGGAGCTCGGCCCGCACCGCGGCCTCGGCGCCCGGCTCGCCGTCCGGCGGGTCGATCCAGGCGAGCAGCGCGCCGAGGTGCTGGTCCTCCAGACTGCTCTGCCCGGTGGCCCAGTGCCGGGACACGACATCGGTGAGGGCGAGGAGCAGGGCCGAGCCGGGCACCCGGGCGCGCTCGCCGAAGTGGGTCAGCCAGCGCCCGAACAACGGCACCCGGGGCGGTGCCGGATGCGGGGTCTCGGGATCCTGCTCGGCAGTGCGGCGAAAGCGCGTGGAGCGCCCGAGGAGGCGGACGAACTCGATGCCCGCCCGGCCCGGCACGATCAGCTGCGGCGCGTCCGCGCACAACTCGACCTCGACCTTGACGCGCTTGCCGGTCTCCGGGTCGGTCTCGCTGCGCTCGGCCGCCTCGACCACGTCCGCGTACGTGTCGATGTACGGCAGGACGACGTCCGCCAGCTCGGCGAGGAACGCGAAGCGCAGGTCGCGGTCGCGGGGCTGCGGCACGACCAGCAGCCGGGGAGCCTCCCGGTCCGTGCCGACCAGCGCGCCGAGCGGGGCTCCCGCCTCACCGGCGGTGGTGAGCGGCACGAACACCAGCGGCCGTTCGGCGAGATGACGGTGGAGCACGGTGGCGGCGGGCTGTGCCCGGCCGCTCTCGACGGCCTCCAGCCGGGCGAGGGTGGCGATCAGTGACATGCGGTCGCCTCCCGTCCGTCCGAGACGCCGGCCACCGGCACCGGGACATCGCCGCCCACCGGCCCCGGGGTGCCGGACGCCTGGCTCCGCGGCACCGCGGCCTTCCAGGCGCGGGCCTCCGGAACCGTGCCGCTCAGGGCCTGTGCCCGCAGCAGCGCCGCTCTCCTGAGCGCCGCGACGGCCGGGTCCCCGGGGTCGCCGGCCTCCCCGTGCGCCGCCGCCAGTACGTCCGTGACGGTCGTCAGACCGCCCAGCTCCGCGCGCAGTGAGCGGCCCAGGGACGTCACCGCGCCCTCGGCGCGCGAACGGGCGCGGCAGTGGAAGGCCAGCTCGCAGGCGGACAGGCACTCAGGCGCGTAGGTCGCGGGGACCGCCTCGACGGCGGTGATCAGCTCCTCGGCGGGAAGGCCGGGGGAGAAGCAGCTGCCCTCGGGGAGGGCGGCCGCGATGTCCTCGACGCGGGTGAGCCGGTCGAGCTGACGGCGGGTGACCGCCCGCTGCTTGCGGACGTCGACGGTCGAGGCCGTGGGCAGGTTGGAGAAGTCCTTGGGGCAGACCAGAAGGATGCGGTGGCGGACCGCGGGGGCGGGATCGAGGCGGGCGGCGACCTCCTCCAGGGCGAGGACGTACACCGCGGACTGCCGGGCGGCGGCGCCCACCTTGGCCGGGTCGGCCGAACCGTCCAGCATCGGGAACGACTTGATCTCGACGACCGTCCAGTCGCCGTCCGGGTGCACGACCACCCCGTCCGGCTCCAGGAAGGCGGCGGAGCCCGCGACGTCCAGGGCGAGCATGGGGTGGTCGAGCAGCGTCCAGGCGCCGGCCTCGGTGGCCTCGCGCAGCGCCAGCTCCGTACGCTTCGCGCGTCCCTCGGGGCCGGCCGCGCTCAGGTCGGGCACCGCACCCGGGCCGGGCGGTTCGGCGCCGGGGTCCAGCTTCTCGTGCACCAGCCGCAGCAGCTCGGCACCGCCGTCGGCCTTGACCCGCGCCTCGAAGGCGTTGCCCCGCATGAACGCGAACTGCGACATCCCGAACGCGGACGGCGCGCCGAGCGCGCTCGCCAGCTTCGCCTTGTCGACACCCGCGCCGTCCAGCAGGGCGCGGCGGTCGCACCCGGGGTTGGCGGCGAGCGCCGCCAGGGCGCGCGCGTCGAGCGCCTTCGGTGCGACGTCCGGACCGCGCAGCTCAGTGAGCTGCTGCCGCAGCGCCGTCCCCCGCGTCCGTGGGAGAGGCACCCGGCTCGGCTCCCGGCCCGGTTCGGGACTCGCGCTGTCGGGGAATTCGTTCACCCGTGGAAGTCTGGCATCCCGCACTGACAATCGCGGAACCCTCGCCCCGGGAGGCACCCGCGACCCACGGGGCGCGGACCGCCAGGAACGTCCGCAGGCGGTTCGCCGTCCGCATCACGAACGGGGTCAGCAGCAGTCCGGCCCCCATGACCGCGGCGCCCGCGACGGCGTCCAGGAAGTAGTGGTTGGCCGTGCCCATCACGACGATCGTGGTGACCAGCGGATACACGACACCGGCGATCTTGGCGGCGGGTGTGCGGCCGTAGCGCCACAGCATCACTCCGCACCACAGCGCCCAGCCCACGTGCAGGCTCGGCATCGCCGCGTACTGGTTCGTCATCCCGCCCAGCCCGCGCGGCGCGCTCGCCTCGCCGCCCCACCAGCCGTAATCGCTGTACTGGGCCATCGTGTCGACGAAGCCGTGGCCGGACGACAGCAGCCGGGGCGGGCAGGTCGGCAGCAGGGTGAAGCCGATCAGGCCCAGGAAGGTGGAGGTCATCAGCCATGTGCGGGCCGCGCGGAAGCGCACGGTCCGGGAGCGGAAGAGCCAGATCAGGATCGCGGGCGTCACCAGGTAGTGCAGCGACGCGTACCAGAAGTCGGCGGGGACCCCCAGCCAGGCCTGACGTGTGAACAGCCGGTTCAGCGGGTGTTCCGCGTTGAGGCGGAGGACCTTCTCGATGCGCAGGATCTCGAGGCCGTGACCGACCGCGCCGGCGGTGTCGCCCCGGGCGAGGAGCCGGCCCGCCGAGTACGACGCGTACACGAGCAGGATCAGCGGGAGCTCGGTCCACCAGCGGAGCCGGGCGGAGGCCGCCGCGGACGTGCGCAGCTCCGTCCACCGGCGCAACCGGGCGCGTGGCGCCGCTTCGGTACGCGGTGCGTCGGTCTGCGGCATCCGATCGCCCTCCCCCATCTGTTCTGTGGTGGCCCGACAGTACGCAGTCTGCTGACGACGGTCCGTGGCCAACCGGATTTTACGATGAACGCGAATGCCCCGATGGGGCGCCCCCGGTCCTCAAAGACGCGGAGATCGCCCCCCGGGTTGCCCCGGGAGGGGGTGAGCGATGATGGAGTGACCCACTCCTCAGTCGTCATCGAGTGAGCCGACCCCTCACTCGTGCCGCCCGTTCCGGAAAGGCTCCTCTTCATGGCACCGCGCATCCTGCTGGCCCGGCACGGACAGACGGAATGGTCGCTGTCCGGAAAGCACACCGGCAGGACCGACATCCCGCTCCTGGAAGAGGGCCGGCGCGGCGCCAAGCTGCTGGGCGAGCGGCTCCACCGGGCGCCCTTCGACGGGCTCTCCGGTGTCGAGGTGCGCACCAGCCCGCTGTCGCGCGCGCGGGACACGTGCGAACTCGCCGGTTTCGGGGAGCGCGCGACCACCTGGGACGCGCTCATGGAGTGGGACTACGGCGCCTACGAGGGCATGACCCCGGCGGAGATCCAGGGAATCCGCCCGGGCTGGTTCATCTGGCGCGACGGTGTCCCCGAGGGGGAGACGCTGGAGCAGGTCACCGCGCGCGCGGACGAGGTCGTCTCATGGGCGCGCTCGGCGGACCGCGATCTCCTGATCTTCGCGCACGGCCACATCCTGCGTTCCATAGGCGCCCGCTGGCTGGGCCTTCCGCTGGACTTCGCGGCCCGCATCCGCCTCAACCCGACCTCGCTGTCGGTGCTCGGCTGGGCCTACGAGGAGCCCGCGATCGAGGTCTGGAACGACTGCGGGCACCTGAGCGTCTGACCGGCGTTCACGGCACCCGTCACGCCGTGCGCGGCAGGCTCGCGTGGCGGTCGAGGAACGCGGAGACGCCCGAGGCCCTGCGGTGCGGGAGCAGAACGCGGGCCGTCGCCGCCAGCATGGTCTGGATGCGGGAGGACTGGACCTCGTTCAGCAGGTCCAGGACGCGCAGACCGGCCGCGGCGGCCTCGTCGGGACGGCCGCCGCGGGCCAGGTCGTCGGCGAGTTCCGCGGTGTACAGGGCGATGTTGCGGGTGAAATGCGGGTCCTGGAGGTGGGCGGCGCGGCGTGCGTGGCGGGCCGCCCGGGGCCAGTCACCCAGCGTCGACCAGCACTGCGCCTCGAGACCCTCCAGTTCGGCCTCTCCGTAGAAGGTCATCCACTCGGGGTCCGTCTCCGAAGGACCCCGCTCGTAGAGAGCCTGCGCGCGCGCCATCGCCTGCTCGCACCCCTTGCGGTCGGCGAGCCCGGCCCAGCCGCCCGCCTCGCGCAGCGCGAGCAGCGAGAGCAGGCGCGGGGAGCCCAGGGGCCGCGCGGCGCGCTGTGCCGCCTGGGCCGCGCGCACGGCCTCGCGGGGGCGCCCCGCGTCGCGCGCCAGGAACGCCGTGTTGCAGAAGGCGTGGGCCTCCAGGCCCGGGTCGCCCGCCATCCGGGCGGTCGCGAGGGCCTCCGCGTAGTGCGAGCGCGCGTCGTCGAAGCGTCCGGAGTCGTGTGCCAGCCAGCCCACCGAGATGGCCAGTTCGCCCGCGCCGGCGTACAGCCGGTCGGCGGTGGCCTGCCGGGTGGTGCCCGCGTCGAGCAGCGCGTACGCCGTGCGCAGCGGTGCCGCCGCGCGCCGGTAGAGCCCGTCGGCCCCGTGCCGGTCGTCGAGCAGCCGGATCTTGCGGACGGCCTCTTCGAGGGTGCCCGCCTCGGACGTACCCGCCCGGTGGACGCGTCGTTCGGCGGCCGCGGCGCTGCCGCCGAAGGCACCCGCGAAAGGTCCCATCGAGGCAGCCGCCACGGTGGCGGTGCCTCCCGTCATGAATGCGCGACGCTGCACGTCGCTCTCCTCGTGGTTCTGATCGCGTTTCTCGTACGTGTCGTACGGGTCGCACGAGCGGTGCGGGTCGTACGGATCAAGCGGATCGAGCGGGTCGTGCGGGTGGTGCGCGGTGTACGGCGGCGGGACGTGATGCGGGTCCGACGTCTCATACGTCTCGTACGCCCCGCCCGTCTCATAGGGGGCATGCGAAGGGTTCGTGGAGTGCGCGAGGGGTGCCTCGTCCATGTCGCGCGCCCCGCGTCCGCGTACCCATGAGCGGGGCGCGAAACCGAGGTCGGTCAGCGTGCGGCCGGGGAACATATGCAGGAACACCCGCTCGTACGCGTAGTTGGGACAGCGGATCTCGCCCGCTTCGACGCGCCCGATGTAGCGCGCGTCGCAGCTGACCCGCTCGCCGATCTCGCGCGCGGCCCGCCGCACCGCCGCGGCGAACTCGCCCGGGGAGCGCTGGCCGCGCAACCGCCGGAAAGCGAGATTCGGCCGTGGTGGCCGGGGGGACGGGGACGAGGTCACCGTAGACGACGCCATGGCCGGGCCCTCTCTTGCGAACCGTCGAACCATGCCGGAAAGCGGGGCGAGTTGACCGGGTTGTGCCCAGTAGGTGCCCTGCGTCCGGCGGGGCAAGAACGTACCTGCTGTGACAACGCCACCACGCTGGGTTTGGCTACAAACCGGATATCTCATCCACGATCTGCCATGAACTGCCATCCTTTGTGGCGGAGTTTCGCCGTAGCCGTTGACGTCCTGCCGCGTTGAACCCGGTGGACCGGGAGCCGCCCGAACTCCCGACCCACTCGTCATGAGGAGGGGTTCCGTTGGAGGCCGGGATGCAGACCAGACAGAGCATCGAGTTCCGTACACCGCCGTCGACCACACAGCACGGACCGTCCCAGGAGAGCGGTGTCCCGCTGCGGCCGGTCACCGAGTGCGAGCTGGTGACCGTTCCGGCACGCCAGGGACTGGAGGCCGTCGACATCCTGCGCCGTGGCGCGGGCGAGGCGGTGGGGCCCGTCCTGCACGACGACGGATGCGACACCCTCGGCTTCCTGGTGCCGCCCGGCACCGCCGACGCCTGGGACGTTCCCGGCAGCACCTGTACCCAGACCGACGGCCGAGGCCTGCGGATGGCCCCCGAGCCCCCGGTCGAGGGCTCGGACTGGCTGCTCCCGCCCGGTGAGGCGGATCTCGCGACCGACCCGGCGGTGCTGCGGGCCGCGCTGGGCGAGGCGGCACGGCTGATCGAGGCGGCGGACGGCTGCCGGTGAGCCCGCCGGGCGGACGCCGGGCGGTGACCCGGCGGACGTCGGGGGGCGGCCGGTGACCACCCTCATCGATGCCCATCGATGCCCTGGGCGACGGGATCGGGCCTCGGGCACGGCGCCGGTGAACCCTGTCGTCGCCCGTCGGGGAGCCCTGGCGAGCGGTCGCTGAGCCGACCCGCCCCCGCGCCCCGATAATGGCGGGATGGCGAGGGCGAAGAATCAGCGGGTGGACGACGGCCGCGACACGGGGCGGGGCGGGCGGCGCGGGCAGGCGGCGGCCGAGGCGGTCGTCGAGGCCGTCGACGGCGGGCTCGCCGAGCTGCTGCCCGACCGCGACCGGGCACGTGCCTGGACCCTGCTCATCGACGGTGCCCCGCAGTCCCACGTCGACCTCGACGACCCCTCCTTTCTGAGCTTCGAGTACCAGCGCCGCCTGGGCCATGTCATCGACCTCGTCGCCCCGCCCGGCAAGCCCGTGCACGCCGTGCACCTCGGCGGCGGCGCCATGACCCTCGCCCGCTACACCGCCGCCACCCGCCCCCGGTCCACCCAGCAGGTCGTCGAACGCGACGCGGCCCTCGTGCAACTGGTGCGCCGGGAGCTTCCGTTGGATCCGAACGCCCGGATCAGGGTGCGTTCCACGGACGCCCGGGAGGGTCTCGCCAAGGTGCCCGACGGCTGGGCGGACCTGGTCGTCGCGGACGTGTTCAGCGGCGCGCGCACACCGGCCCACCTGACGTCCGTCGAGTTCGTCACGGAGGTCCGCCGGGCGGTGAGGGACTCCGGGATCTACGCCGCGAACCTCGCCGACGGACCCCCGCTCGCCCATCTCCGGGGCCAGATCGCCACCGTGGCCTCCGTCTTCCCCGAACTCGCCCTGGTCGCCGACCCGACGGTGCTGCGCGGCAAACGCTTCGGGAACGCGGTCCTCGTCGCCTCCGGCCGACCGCTGCCGATCGCCGAACTGACCCGCCGCGCCGCCTCCGACCCGCATCCCGCCCGGGTCGAACACGGCAGGGAGCTCCTGGACTTCACGGGCGGCGCGTCCCCGGTCACGGACGCGGTGGCGGTGGCGTCACCGGCACCGCCGCCGTCGGTGTTCCGCTGACCCGGCGTCAGCGCTCCCCGGCCGCCTGCGCCGGCCCTGCCGGCGCGGCCGTCCGCAGGCCCGCCCGTCCGCAGGCCCGCCCGTCCGCAGGCCCGCCCGTCCGCAGGCCCGCCCGTCCGCCGTGTCCGGCGGTCAGTACGTCCCGATCTCCACGCGCGGCGGCCCGTCGTGCCAGGTGCAGAACACCGAGACCCGGTCCGCGCCCGAGGTGAACTCCACGCGGATCCACGACTCCGTCTTCCACACCTGCATCGACCAGCTCGTGTCCGGCGTCGCGGACACCAGGGTCGCGTAGGAGCTGCCGATGTCGAAGACCACCCGGCCGCCGTCGGTGTCGTAGCTCTTGACCTGTCCGGAGGACGGCGGGGAGGTCGCCGACGTCGGGGCGGCCGCCGAGGGGCCGCCGCTCGGGGACGCGGTCCGCGAGGGTGCCGTGCTCGGCTTCGCGCTCGTGGAAGGCCTGTTCGACGCGCTCCTGGACGGCTCGGCCCGTCGCGTCGAGGACGCCAGTGGTTTCGACTCCTGCGTCGCCCCGGCGGCCGTGATGGGCAGGGCCCGCGGCGGGTCGTACGCGGTCCCCGTCATCACGGTGTGGACACCCCACCACGACAGCGTGACCGCCGCGCCCGTGGCGAGCGACCACGCGAGTACGTGTACGAGTCCTCTGCGCATCGCGGCCATACTGCACCACGAGCCCCACGGGTGTCTCATGGCCCTGCCCGGAGCCGAGTTGTCCACAGCGGGCGGGCCGGGATTGTCCACAGGCGCCCGTCAGGGGTTGTCCACAGGCACCGGACTGCATCGCCCGGATGGCGTACGGTGCCGCCCATGGCAAGTGTGCTCGTTGTCGAGGACGATCAGTTCGTACGCTCGGCCCTCATCCGGCATCTGACCGAGGCCGCGCACATCGTGCGCAGCGTCGGCACCGCCCTGGAGGCGCTGCGCGAGGTCGCCCATTTCTCCTTCGACGTCGTGATCCTCGACCTCGGACTGCCCGATCTGGACGGGTCCGAGGCGCTGAAGATGCTGCGCGGGATCACCGACGTCCCGGTGATCATCGCCACCGCGCGGGACGACGAGGCGGAGATCGTCCGACTGCTGAACGACGGCGCCGACGACTACCTGACCAAGCCGTTCTCGGTCGAGCACCTGTCCGCGCGGATGGCGGCGGTGCTGCGCCGTGCGCGCACGAGCGCGGGCGACGCGCCTCCGTCGACGGTCATCCGCGTCGGCGGGCTCGCCATCGACCCGCTGCGCCGTCAGGCGGAGCTGGACGGCGTACGACTCGACCTCACCCGGCGCGAGTTCGACCTGCTCGCCTTTCTGGCCGGGCGCCCCGGCGTCGTCGTGCCGCGCAAGGAACTGCTCGCCGAGGTCTGGCAGCAGGCGTACGGCGACGACCAGACCATCGACGTCCATCTGTCCTGGCTGCGCCGGAAGTTGGGGGAGACGGCGGCGCGACCGCGCTATCTGCACACCCTGCGGGGCGTCGGCGTGAAGCTGGAGCCGCCGAGAGCGGAGCGGCCGCTATGAGGTGGGCGCTGGTCAAGGTGTGCGTGGCGGTGACGACGATGGTCGTGGTCGCCTTCGCGGTCCCGCTCGGCCTGGTGATCAAGGAGATGGCGCGGGACCGGGCGTTCTCGAACGCCGAGCGGGAGGCCGCCGCCGTCGCGCCCGCGCTCTCCATCACCACCGACCGGGACAAGCTGGAGCGCGTCCTCGCCTCGGCCGGGGCGGACGCGGGGATCGGCGTGCACATACCCGCCGCCGACGGCAGTCCCGCGGTCGAGATCGGCAAGCAGCGCGCCGCGGGCAAGGCCATCGCCATGACCCGCAGGCTGGGCCGGGCCTCCACCACGGAGGTGCCCGGCGGCTCCACGCTGCTCCAGCCCATCGCGCTCAGCTCCGGCGAGTTCGCGGTCGTCGAGGTGTACGTCCCCGAGGCCGAGGTCAGCAACGGCGTCGGGACGGCGTGGGCGGTCCTCGCCGCGGTCGGCGTCGCCCTCATCATCGGCTCCGTCGCGGTCGCCGACCGGCTGGGCGTGCGGATGGTGCAGCCCGCGCAGCGTCTCGCCGAGAGCGCGCACGAACTGGGCGAGGGGCAGCTGGGCTCCCGGGTGCCCGAGGAAGGGCCGACCGAACTGCGGCTGGCCGCCGTCGCCTTCAACTCCATGGCCGACCAGGTCGTCCAACTGCTCGCCAACGAGCGGGAGCTGGCCGCGGATCTCTCGCACCGCCTGCGTACCCCGCTGACCGTGCTCCGCCTCAACACCGCCTCGCTCGGCGACGGGCCGGCCGCCGAGCAGACCCGGGCCGCCGTCGCGCAGCTGGAGCGCGAGGTCGACACGATCATCCGGACGGCGCGGGAGGCCAAGCCGCAGACCGCGGCGATCGGCGTCGGCGCCGGGTGCGACGCGTCCGAAGTCGTCCGGGAGCGCATGGACTTCTGGTCGGCGCTCGCGGAGGACGAGGGCCGCAAGGTGCGGGTGGCCGGTGTGGACCGGCCGGTCCGCATACCCGTGGCCCGCGCCGACCTCGCCGCCGCGCTCGACGCCCTCCTGGGCAATGTCTTCCGCCACACCCCCGAGGGCACGGCCTTCGCGGTCGACGTGCACAACGCCGAGGACGCCGTGATCATGCTGGTGTCGGACGCGGGACCGGGAATAGTGGACCCGGTCGCCGCGATGGCGCGCGGGCGGGGCTCGGGCAACGACGGGTCGACGGGCCTCGGCCTGGACATCGTGCGCCGGCTCGCGGAGTCGACGGGCGGGGACGTACGGATCGGGTCCTCCGTGCTGGGCGGAACCGAGGTGCGTATCTGGATCCAGCTGGACGGAAGGGCACCGGTCCGGCGCGGGCACCGGGGCAGCGTACGGCGCCGGAGGCGTGGCGCGGGCGTGAGCTGAGCCCGTGGAGGCGGCGCGTGCCGATCCGCGGCGCCGGGAGCGCGGCGCGGGTGTCAGCCGAGCCCCGGGGGCCCGGTCCGGCGGGACGCGGGGTGAGCCGAGTCCGCGTCCGCGTGGTCCGCGGAGCCGGTCGGCGCGGAGCCGGTCGGCGCGGTGCGCGGAGCCGGTCGGCGTGGTCCGCGGAGGCGGTCCGCGGGGCGCCCATCCGCCCACATTGGTCTCGACCTTTAACCGCTCCCGATGCCTTCCTTAAGCGCACCCTAAGTTCCTCGATCTCCGTCCGGATGAACCGGTTTGACCGATTCCGGGTCGCTAGCGTGATGCCGCACTCCCTGGGACGTCCCCAGCGAACCCCCGTGAATCCGCGAAGGCAGGCACGCGATGAGCAGTACGCACCGGCGCAAGGTCAGTGGCAGGAACAAGGCGATAGGCGGCGTCGTCGCGGCGGCCGTGGTCGGTGGTGGCGCCCTCCTGTTCACCGGTACCGCGCAGGCGGCGAGCGTCGGTGCCGCGTACACCAGGACCAGTGACTGGTCCACGGGTTACACCGCGCAGTACGTGGTCACCAACGACACGGACCGGACGAAGGCGGACTGGACGCTGGAGTTCGACCTGCCGTCGGGCGACAAGCTCAGCTCGCTGTGGAACGCCACGTCGACGGTCAGCGGGCAGCACGTCACCGTGAAGCCCCCGTCCTGGGACAAGGACGGTCTGGCGGCCGGAGAGTCCGTCACCGTCGGCTTCGTCGTGAACGGCACCGCGAACCCGACGGGCTGTCTCATCGACAGCACCAAGTGCTCGGTGGACGACGGCGCGACGCCCGAGCCGAGCGGCCGCCCGACGAATTCCGCCACCCCGACGGCCACGCCCACCCCGACCGCCACCGCCTCGCAGAGCGCGACCCCGAAGCCGACCGCGACCGCGACGCCCACCGCCACCGCGTCTCCCTCGCAGAGCTCCGGCAGCGGCGGCACGGCGAGCGCGGGCTTCGCGCCCTACGTCGACACCTCCCTCTACCCGGCCTTCGACCTGGTCAAGTCCGCCGACGCCACCGGCGTGAAGAACTACAACCTCGCGTTCATCACCGACGGCGGCGGCTGCACGCCGAAGTGGGGCGGGGTGAGCGACCTCGCCAGTGACGCGGTGGCGGCACAGATCGGCGCGCTGCGCGCCAAGGGCGGCGACGTCCGGGTCTCCTTCGGCGGAGCCTCCGGCACGGAGCTGGCCACGACCTGTTCCTCGGCCGACGCGCTGGCGGCGGCGTACGGAAAGGCCGTGGACGCCTACAAGCTCACGAAGGTCGACTTCGACATCGAGGGCGGCGCGCTGCCGAACACGGCCGCGAACACCACCCGCGCCAAGGCCATCGCCAAGCTCCAGCAGCAACACCCGAACCTGGACGTCTCCTTCACCCTGCCGGTCATGCCGGAGGGCCTCACCCAGGACGGCGTGAACCTGCTCTCCAACGCCAAGTCCAACGGCGTGAAGATCAACACCGTGAACATCATGGCGATGGACTACGGTCCCGCGTACAGCGGTGACATGGGCACCTACGCCGAGCAGGCCGCGACCGCCACGCAGGCGCAGGTCAAGAGCGTCCTCGGGCTGTCCGACAGCGCCGCGTGGAAGTCCGTCGCCATCACCCCGATGATCGGCGTCAACGACGTCGCGTCCGAGATCTTCAAGGTCGACGACGCCTCGCAGCTGGTGAGCTTCGCGCAGTCCAAGGGCATCGGCTGGCTCTCCATGTGGTCCGCCACCCGTGACAAGCAGTGCGCCGGCGGCGCCAAGAACTCCGCCGACGCGGTGTGCAGCTCCATCGTCCAGAGCGAGGGCGCCTTCTCGAAGGCGTTCGGCGCCTTCAAGTAGCCCGCACCGGCTCAAGCGGCCCCATCACCCCCATCACCCCCATCGGCCCAGCAGGTGCGAAAGCCCGAGCGGCTCGAGCAGCCCGATGGGCCCGACCAGCCATCGCGAAACGGGGGTTGCGCGCCCCGGCCGGATCTCTCCACCCCCCACCCGGCCGGGGCGTCGTAGCGGGCCGAAGACCTGGGCTGTGTCCGGTGAACGCCTCCCGGACACGGCCCGGACCCCTGCTCACCGGTCCTGGCCAGGCCCCCAGGAGCCGTCCTTGAGCATGTGGAGCAGGCCGGCCACCGCATGGGGGGTGGAGGTGGCGATGTCGCCCGGCCGGTCGCTCTCGCGGAGGTGGATGCGACCGGACACCGCTGCCGCCAGTTCCACGCAGTTGCCCTCGCCGCCCGTGCTGAACGAGGACTTCTGCCAGATGAGTCGGGGCATGCGGGAGGTTCCTTTCACAGGGCGTACATGACGTGCTGGACCAGGCTCAGTGAGTCACGGGACGCGTGCGACTCCGGTGTCGACTCGGGGTCGACCGGCGCCAGCGCCAGCTCCGACAGCCGCTCGAACATTTTCGTGTACTGATCGAGATGGTTCGCGTCCCGGAGGAAGAGGGAGTGCGTCGGGTGTTCCAGGTAGACCGTGTCCAGTTCGGGCGCGGTGCTTCCGTGGAGGACGAACGACTGGGAGTGCGCCGAGTAGATCCCGGCCTCGAACGGGTAGACCTGTACGGCGACGTTGGGCAGCCGCGAGATCTCCATCAGCCGCAGCAGTTGCCGGCGCATGACCGCGGCGCCGCCCACCTGGGTGTGCAGCGCGGCTTCATGGATGACGGCCCGGTACGTCACCGGTGAGTCGCCGGTGAGCACGCGCTGCCGGGCCAGGCGGAACTCGGCGTAGCGGTGGGCGCGTCGGCGGTCCCTCTCGGTGGCCTCCAGGACCGCGCGGGCGTACTCCTCGGTCTGGAGCATCCCGGGGATCACCAGGGGCTCGTGCGTCCGCAGCACCGTCGACCGGGATTCCAGTTCCGCCAGGTCCCGGGCCCCCGGCCCGATCGTGTCGTTGAACTCGTCCCACCAGCCCTTGCCGTTCTCCTGGGCCATCGCCATCAGCCCGTCGAAGTAGGCCCCGGGCGGACAGCCGTACTCCTGGAGAACCTTGTGCAGGCGGTTGCGCGAGACATCGATGCGTCCGGTCTCGATGTTGCTGATGCGGGCGCGGTCCGCGCCGAGGATGGCCGCCGCGCGCTCGCCGGAGAGCCCGGCGCGGACGCGCAGTCCGCGCAGTTCCGCGCCGAGCCTGCGCTGGCGCTCGCTCGGGTTGCTCCTGGGTGCCATGGCCGACCTCCTCGCGGAGAAGTCTGCCGATCTCGGCGTCCGCGGGTCGCCGACCTGTCTCCACGTCACTCACGTGGGTGACATCGGCGGGAGATGCTTGCGTCGGAGGAAAACATTTCCCTACGGTCGAGGCGATCCACCTCGCCCCCGCGCCCCCGCGGAAGTGCGCCCGGACTCAACGGAGTTGAGGAACCGGGGCCTGGCTCACCGCGGTCGCGCGCAACCCGAAGGAGCCCCCTCCGATGGAGGATCAACGACGCCCCACCGACGTCTCCCTCGTCTTCCCGCCCCACCCCGTCTGGGTCCGCACCGCCCGGGACACCGTCCGCACCCTCCTGGCCGTGTCCCACCGGCCCGAGCTCACCGACATCGCGGTGCTTCTGACCTCCGAGGCGGTCACGAACGCCATCAAGGCCTCCGCCGGCCGGGGCCGCCCGACCCCCGTCACCCTGCACGCGGGATGGGCCGGCCCCCGTCGCCTGCGTGTCCTCGTCCACGACGAGGCGCCCGGCCTTCCCGACCTGCGTATCCCCGGCCCCGATGAAGAGGGGGGCCGGGGGATGCAGCTCATCTCGAACCGTGCCGACGCCTGGGGCGTGTGCGGGCGCGGGCCGGGGCGGGGCAAGGCGACCTGGTTCGAGCTGGGGCGGTCAGACCTCGGCGGGTGACCGTCCCGGGTCGGCGGACCTGTCCTCGGGGGAGTCGGGGGAGTCCGCGGGGGACGAGCCCTCGCTGAGGCCGAGCCGTCCGTGCACGGCACGCAGGGGCTTCGGCGCGTACCAGGCGGCGCGGCCCAGCAGCCGCATGGCGGCCGGGACGAGCACTCCTCGTACGGCCACCGCGTCGATCAGGATCGCCAGACCGCTGCCGAGGCCGAACATCTGGATGAAGCTGACGTGAGCCGTGCCGAAGGCGAAGAAGCTCACCGCGAGCAGCCCGGCGGCCATGGTCACGATCCGTCCGGTGTGCGAGAGCCCACTGGTGACCGCGGTCTCGGTGTCGGCGCCCGCGTCGTGGAGCTCCTTGATGCGGCTGGTCACGAAGACCTCGTAGTCCATGGACAGACCGAAGGCGATGCAGAACATCAGCACGGTCATCGAGGTGTCCATCGGCTGCGGCGTGAAGCCGAGCAGGGAGGACAGATGACCGTCCTGGAAGATCCACACCATGACGCCGATGGCCGCGGTGAGGCTGACCGCGTTGAGGACCAGGGCGCGCAGCGGCTGGACCACGCTGCCGGTGAAGAGGAACAGGATCAGGAAGGTGCTGCCCGCCACCAGGCCGATGGCGGCCGGGAGCCGGTCCGCGATCGAGGACTTGGAGTCGACCAGCCGGGCGTCACCGCCGCCGACCAGCGCCTCGCTCCTGCCCGGCACGTCGACGGCCCGTACGCCCTCGACCAGGTCCTGGGCCTCATCCGACTTGGGGGTCAGGCCCGTGACGACGGTGATCCGCTGGGCGTCGGGGCGGCCGAGCGCCGCGGCGGCGGGGCCGGGCGGACCGGACCGGCCGTCGGTGTAGGTGCCGGCGGAGGTCTCGACGCGGGCCGCGCCGTCGAGCCGCGAGAGCGTGAGGGCGTACGCGCTCAGCTCGCCCGGTGACACCGGACCGGTCGTCACGATCTGCACCGCCGACTCGTCGCTGCCGGTGAAGTCGCTCTGCACGGCGGTGGCGACCTGCCGGCTCTGCGCGCTCTCGGGCAGGACCCGTTCGTCGGGGGTGCCGAAGGTGACGCCGAGCAGCGGGGAGGCCGCGAGCAGCAGGACGGCCAGGACGGGGAGCGCGGTCAGGGCGGGCCTGCGCATGACCGTGCGGGAGAGCCTGGCCCACAGCGGGGCCTCGGCGCTGCGCACCGTCTTCGCCCAGGGCAGGCGGCCCTTGTTGACACGGTGGCCCAGCACGGCGAGCAGTGCCGGCATGACCAGCAGCGCGCTCAGGGCGGCGACGGCCACCACACCGATGCCCGCGTAGGCGAAGGAGCGCAGGAAGAACTGCGGGAAGACCAGCAGCGCGGCGAGCGCGGCGGCGACGGTCGCGGCGGAGAAGGTGATGGTGCGTCCGGCCGTGCGGACCGTGTGCCGCAGGGCGTCCGGGACCTCGGCCCCCTCCGCGAGATGCTCGCGGAACCGGCTGATCATGAGCAGCGCGTAGTCGATGCCGAGGCCCAGGCCCAGCGCGGTGGTGAGGTTGATCGAGAACACCGACACGCTCGTGAGGCTGCCCAGGACGAAGAGTTCGGCGAAGGTGCCGACGATCGCGATCAGCCCGATGACCAGCGGGAGCAGCGCCGCGACGACACTGCCGAAGGCGATCACCAGCAGGACGAGGATCAGCGGTACGGCGATGGACTCGGCCACCGCGAGATCCTTGGCGACCTGGGTGGGCACCTCGTCACCGACCGCGGCCTCGCCACCCGCCCGTACGGTCAGCCCGTTCCGGTCGCCGGTGTACCGGTCGATGACCGCCGACGCGTTGTCGCCCTGCTCGGTCTCGTCGCCCTTGACGTGGGCCAGCACGAGGGCCTGCTTCCCGTCCCGGGAGGTCAGCGCGGAGGCGCCGGTGTCCCAGTACGAGATCACGTTCGACAGGGCGGGCTCGGCCTTGAGCCGGGCGGTCAGGTCGTGCCCGGCGCGCTCCGCGGCGGGGGAGCCGATGGCCCCGCCGTCGTCGGACCGCGCGAGCAGGACGAGGTTGCTCTCGCCGCCGAACTTCTCGTCGATGACGGCCTGCGCGCGGGCAGAGGGCGCGCTCGGATCTTCGAAGCCGCCACTCTGGAGCTTGCCGAACGCCCCCAGCCCGACGGCCGCCATGGCGACCACGGCCATCACGGTGAGGGTGAGCAGGAGCCGGCTCCGATGGAGGGCCAGCTGCGCGATGCGGTCGAACACGGTGATCGCCTCCGGATGTTTACGCCATTAACATCGACGATGGCATACGATGTTAACGGCGTCAACTTTAAAAGTTCGGCGACATGGTGGAAGGCGGGACGGGGGCGGGCGGGACCACTGATTCGGGCAGGATGGAGTCATGGAATCGATCACGGACGGCAGGGCGGACACCGGCGGTGAGGTGGGCGCCGGGTCCGGCGCGGGGAGCGACGGCGCCTCCGGCGTGAACGGTGGCTCCGGTGCGGACGTCGGCCCTTCCCGTGCGGGTGGTGCCGGTGGGTCCGGCGTGGGTGGTGGCTCCGGTGAGGACGGCGGCTCGGGTGCGGGGGGCGATGGCTCCTCCGGTGGGGACGGCGCCTCCGGCGTGGGTGGCGGGTCCGGTGGGGGCAGCCGTTCGGGTGCGGGTGGCGGCGGTGGCTCCGAAGCGGACCGCGGCGCTGGTCGCGGAGGGTCCGGTGCGGACGGCGGGCCTTCCGGTGCGGGTGGCGACATCGGCCTCGGTGGGGACGGTGGGTCCGGTGCGGGTGGCCGGGGGAGGGCGGGTGCCCGGACGCGGACGAGTGGCGGCCGGTCGCGGTACCACCACGGCGACCTCCGCAACGCCCTGATCGAGGCGGCGGTCGAACTCGCGACGGAGGGCGGCCCCGAACGGGTCGTGCTCCGGGAGGCGGCCCGCAGCGTCGGGGTGTCGCCCACCGCCGCCTACCGGCACTTCGAGGGGCAGGGGGAACTGCTGGAAGAGGTGAAGATCCACGGTCAGCGGGCGCTCGCCGCCTCGATGTCCGACGCCGTCCGCGCCCTGCCCGCGGCCGACGACCCGGGCGAGGAGGCGGTGCGCAGGACCGAGGCCATCGGCCGCGGTTACGTCCGCTTCGCGATCGAGCACCCCGGCCTCTACCGCACCGCCTTCTGCCGCACCACGGCGGCGGAGGAGAGGGACTTCACCGGCCTCGAAGCACCCGACGCCGGGGCGGAGTTCGCCGCGTTCAGGGAACTCTCCGACACCCTCGACACCCTGGTGGCGACGGGCCGGATGGCCCAGGAGAACCGCCCCGCCGCCGAGGTGGCCGCCTGGTCGACCGTGCACGGTCTGTCGCTGCTCATCCTCGACGGCCCGCTGGCCCTGCTGCCCCCGGACCAGCGCGACGCGGTGGTGGACCGGACGCTGACCGCGATCGTCGCGGGACTCATCCGGTAGGCACCGCGAGGCCTGCGGGCCCGCGTGCGGGGCCTGTCGGCCGGGGTCGCGGAATCGGCGCTCCTGCCGTGGGGCTCGCTGCTCAGGAGCCGTGCAGTCGACGGCCGTTCGTGGCGGACTCGCCGCCCGGCGACGGTCGTGAGCGCGGTGGCCCGCGCTCGTACGCGCGGTCCCGCACCGGTACAGGCGGAGCCCGGACCCGCAGGCGGAGCCCGTCCGGCCGACCGGGACGCGGTGGGGCGCGGCACCCCCCTCGGGTGCCGCGCCCCCTCCCCCGTGTCCCCCGTGTCCCCCGTGTCCCCCGTGTCCCTGGGTGGGCCTACTCGGCGGGCGTCACCGGTGCCAGCGTCCCCGTGCGGGCCGCCTGGCTGTACCAGTGGGCGCTCGACTTCGGGGTGCGGATCTGGGTCGCGTAGTCGACGTAGACCGCGCCGAAGCGCTTGCCGTAGCCGTAGGCCCACTCGAAGTTGTCCATGAGGGACCAGAGGTAGTAGCCGCGGACGTCCGCGCCGTCGGCGATCGCGCGGTGCACGGCGGACAGATGGCCGTTCAGGTAGGCGATGCGCTCGGGGTCGTGGACGCGGCCGTCCGGGTCCGGCTTGTCGTCGTAGGCGGCGCCGTTCTCCGTCACGTACAGAGGCAGACCCGGAACCTCCCGGGTGTAGCGCATGATCAGGTCGTGCAGGCCCGTCGGGTCGATCGTCCAGCCCATCTCGGTGCGCTCGCCCGGGGTCTGGTGGAACGCGACGTCGTCCGCGCCCGGCCAGGGGGAGTGCGGGCTGGCGCCGTGGCCGTCCGCGCGCGGACCGTCCGCGGGCGCGGCGGCCGCCGAGACCAGCGTCGGCGTGTAGTAGTTGAGGCCGAGCGCGTCCAACGGCTGGTGGATCGCCGTGAGATCGCCGTCCTGGACGTACGACCAGTCGGTGACCGACCGCGTCGCCGCGAACAGGGTCTGCGGGTAGGCGCCGTGCAGCATCGGGCCGTGGAAGACACCGTTGGCCAGGTCGTCGATGCGCTGGACGGCGTCGAGGTCCGCCGGGTCCTGCGAAACGGGCCTGACCACCGAGGAGTTGAGGCTCACCGCGACGGAGTTGCGGGACGGCATCACGGAACGCAGCGCCGAAGTGCCCAGTCCGTGCGCCAGGTTCAGATGGTGCGCGGCGCGGAGCGAAGCCGCCGGGTCCGTCCGGCCGGGGGCGTGCACCCCGGAGCCGTACCCCAGGAAGGCGCTGCACCAGGGCTCGTTCAGCGTGATCCACTGCTCGACGCGGTCGCCCAGCGCCTCGCCCACGATCTGCGCGTACTCGGCGAAACGCAGCGCCGTCTCGCGCTCGGGCCAGCCGCCCGCGTCCTCCAGCTCCTGCGGCAGATCCCAGTGGTAGAGGGTGACGGCCGGCTTGATGCCGTGCGCCAGCAGCTCGTCGACCAGGCGCCGGTAGAAGTCGAGGCCGCGCTGGACCGCGGGGCCCCGGCCGGTCGGCTGCACCCGCGACCAGGAGACCGAGAAGCGGTACGCGCCCAGCCCGAGCTCAGCCATCAGGGCCACGTCGTCGCGGTAGCGGTGGTAGTGGTCGACAGCGATGTCACCGTGCTCGCCGCCGGCCGTTTTGCCGGGTGTATGGCTGAAGGTGTCCCAGATCGAGGGTGTGCGGCCGTCCTCCCGTACCGCCCCCTCGATCTGGTACGCGGAGGTCGCCGCGCCCCAGAGGAAGGCCGGAGGGAAAGTCACGGGCGTTACGGACTCAGGCATGGAAGCGCTCCCAAGGGGGTCGTGAAGACCGACGGGTTGGAGGAGGGGAGGAGAGGCGGGACGGAGGGGCCGAGGCGGCGGTGACCCGGCCCCCGGAAGGGCGGTCAGCCCTTGATGGCGCCCTGCATGATCCCGCCCACGATCTGCTTGCCGAACAGCAGGAAGGCGATGAGCAGCGGCAGCGTGCCGAGCAGCGCGCCCGCCATGATCACGGCCTGATCGGGGATGTAACCGGTGCCCAGCGACATGAGAGCGACCTGCACGGTCGGGTTCTGCTGGTTCAGGGCGATGATCGGCCACAGGAAGTCGTTCCAGGCCATCACGAACGTCAGCAGGCCGAGCACCGCCATGGCCGGCCGCGCCGCCGGGAAGACGACGTGCCACACCACGCGCAGACTGTTCGCGCCGTCGACCCGCGCCGCCTCGATGAGCTCGGAGGGCAGGGCCTGCACCAGGTACTGGCGCATGAAGAACGTACCGAAGGCGCTCACCAGGGTGGGCAGGATGACCGTCTGGAGCTGGTTGGACCAGCCCAGGTCGCTCATCCACAGATACAGCGGTACGACGGCCAGCTGCGGCGGGATCATCATCGTGCCGATGGTCAGCAGCAGCAGAAGACCGGAGAACCTGAACCGCAGTTTGGCGAAGGCGAACCCGGCGAGCGTGGAGAACACGACCGTACCGACGGTGATGGTCCCGGCGACGATCGTGGAGTTGACCATCGCGGTGCCGAGCCCGGCCTGCTCCCACGCGGCCTGGAGGTTCTTGAACAGGTTCCCGCCGAACCACAGCGGCGGCGGCGACTGCGCCAGCCGCACGTTGTTGCGGGAGGCCGCGACGGCCGTCCAGACCAGCGGAGCGAGCGAGACCAGCGCGAAGACGGTCAGGACGACATAGGTGACCGGACCCGCGTGCATCTGCTTGCCCGCGCCGAGCACCCGGCGGCGTCCGGGGCCCCGGGCGCCCGTGGTCGTCTTCGCCTCTGCCTGAGGGGCAGTCAGTTCAGTCGTGGTCATTGGGATTTCCTCAGCCGTCGGGTGATCAGCATGTTGATCGCGGCGACGATCAGCAGGATCAGGAACATCGTCCATGCGATCGCTGACGCCTTGCCGAGGTTGCCGATGCCCCAGCCCTGGTCGTACATGTACAGGCCGAGCGTCTGGTACTGGTGCGCGGAGCCGCCCTTCGAACCGCTGACCCCGCCGAACAGGAGCGGCTCACCGAACAGCTGCGTCGCGCCGATCGTGGACACGACCACCGTGAACAGGATCGTCGGCCGCAGCATGGGGATCGTCACGTGGCGGAACTGCTGCCAGCGGCCCGCGCCGTCGAGAGCCGCCGACTCGTACAGGTCGGCGGGGATCGCCTGCATCGCCGCGAGGTAGATCAGCGCGTTGTAGCCGGTCCACCGCCAGATCACGATCGAGGAGACGGCGAACTGACCGCCCCAGTCGGACTCGCGCCAGTTGATCGGGTCGACCCCGACGAAGTGCAGCAGCCAGTTGACCATGCCGCCGTCCCACGAGTACAGCAGCGTGAAGACCAGCGTCGCCGCCGCCACCGAGGTGGCGTACGGGACGAGCATCACGACCCGCCACATGATCGAGCCGCGCAGCCGGTAGTTGAGCAGGTGGGCGATCCCGATGGCCATGAGCAACTGCGGCACCGTGGAGATCACGCCGATGGTGAAGGTGTTCCCCAGGGCGTTCCAGAAGAACTCCGAGGACAGCAGGTTGGTGTAGTTGTCCAGGCCGGCCCAGGTCTGGTGGTCCAGGCCGGACAGCTGCACGTTGTGCAGCGAATACCAGGCCGTGTAGAGCAGCGGCACGAGCCCGAAGGCCCCGAAGATGACGAAGAAGGGGGAGATGAACGCGTACGGCGACGCCTTCATGTCCCAGCGGTACAGCCGGCTGCGCCAGGAACCGGGGCCCGGCGGCGGCGTACCGCGACCCTGAGCGCCCCGGGCCGCGCCCGGCTGGGAGCCGGGCGCGGCGTCGGCGCTCGTCGCGGGGTGCGCGAGAGCCTGCTTGGAGCTGGTCACTGGCCGAGCACGTCCTTGACCTCAGCCTTTGCCGCGTTCCAGCCCTGGTCGGGGGACTTGCCCTTCTGCTCGACCTGGAGGATGCCCACGTCGGAGATCGCGGTGTTGATCGGCTGGTCCTTGGTGCCGAAGTACTGGACCGGGATGGTCTTCGCCGAGTCGCCGAAGATCTGCGTGATCGGCGCGTTCGAGAAGTACGTCGTGGTGGCGGCGGCCGGCTTCAGGTCCGCGTACGCCGCCGGGGTCGACGGGAAGCTGGCCTGCTTGGCGAAGACCTTCGCCTGCTGCTCGGGCGCCGTCAGCCACTTGGCCAGTGCGACGGCCTCCTTCTGGTGCTTGCCCGCCGTCGGCACGCCGATGAACGAACCGCCCCAGTTGGCCGCGGTCGGCGCGGCCGCCACGTCCCACTTGCCCTTGCCCGCGTCACCGGACTTCTCCTGGATGTAGCCCATCATCCAGGCGGGGCAGGCCACCGTCGCGAACGAACCCTTGGCGAAGCCCTGGTCCCACGTCGGGTCGAACTGCTTCAGCTTCGCCGACATGTTGCTGGTCGCCACCGTCATCGCGGCGTTCCAGGACTTCTTCACGCCCGAGGACTTGTCCCAGATGACGTTGCCGTCCTTGTCGTAGTACCGCTCGCTCTCGCCGCCGAGCGCCGCGTTGTAGACCGAGGAGGCGGAGTCCACGAACTTGGTGCCGCTCGGCGCCTTCTTCATGTAGTCCTTGCCGACGGCGACGTACTTGGACCAGTCGCCCTTCCACTGCTCGGCGAGCTTGGCGCGGTCCGTCTCCAGGCCGGCCTTCTCGAACAGGTCCTTGCGGTAGCAGATCGCCATCGGACCGATGTCGGTGCCGAGCGCGATCGTCTTGCCGTCCTTGGAGGTGGCCTGGGAGGTCTTCCAGTCCAGCCACTGCGACTTGTCGACGTCCTTGCCGAGGTCGACGAACTTGTCGGCCTGCGTCTGGACGGCCTCGGTGATGTTGCCGACCTCGATCGCCTGGATGTCGTCGGTACCGGAACCGGCCTGGAGGCGCGTGAGGGTCTTGGGCCAGTAGACGTCGGTACGGGTGGTGACGTTTTCCTTGATCGTGATGTCGGGGTGCAGCTTCTGGTACTCGTCGTAGAGGCCGGCCTGCTTGTAGCCGAAGACGCCGAACGTGCCTATGGTCAGGGTCGTCTTGCCCTTGCCACTTCCACCGTTGTTCGCGTCCGACGAGCCGTCGTCCGGGTCGCTGGAACAGCCGGCCAGCAGTCCCGTAGCCAGCGCGGCGACGACCGCGATGGCCCCCAGCCTGCGGGACCGGCGGGTACTCGTGCGCATTGCGTCCTCCTGTTGCCTGACGTGCCGACCCCCCGGCCAACTGCATTGGTGGCGCCCGTTGTTTCTCGCTGCGGCTCGGGCGGGGAACGTGCGGGATGTGTATGTGTCAGGTACTGTGGGAGCGCTCCCACAGGTGATGTGTTGAAGAGTCGTCGGTTCCAGCGGGGGTGTCAAGGGTGGGGGAGCGGAGAGATGCGTTCAGTTATCGGCCTGTTAGCTGAAGATGTCATTCCGCCACATGGCCAGAAGAGTCTTATAGCTTGTTCGGCCTCCGAAGACGAGCGGCCGGTGCGACAAGGGCTCCTGGGGTGGCGGCCCAGTGGCGCTCGCCTCCACGGGTGAGGCTGTTACATTCCAGGCCACTTGGTGTCGACGGGAGGCGGAGCCCATGGCAGTCCACGGAGCGCGGGGCCGCAGCGGCGGGCGGCCGACCCTCGAAGAGGTGGCCGCACGCGCCGGAGTGGGCCGTGGCACGGTCTCCCGGGTGATCAACGGCTCCCCGCGGGTCAGTGACGCGACCCGTGCCGCGGTCGAGGCGGCGGTGGCGGAGCTCGGGTACGTCCCGAACACGGCGGCCCGCGCCCTCGCGGCCAACCGCACGGACGCGATCGCCCTGGTCGTCCCCGAACCGGAGACCCGGTTCTTCGCGGAACCGTACTTCTCGGACATGCTGCGCGGTGTCGGTGCCGAACTCTCCGAGACCGAGATGCAGTTGCTGCTGATCTTCGCGGGGAGCGACCGGGAGCGCCAGCGCCTCGCCCAGTATCTGGCGGCGCACCGCGTGGACGGCGTCCTGCTGGTCTCGGTGCACGCCGACGACCCGCTCCCCGACCTGCTCTCCCAGCTGGAGATCCCGGCGGTGATCAGCGGCCGGCGCTCGGCGGAGGAGACGCTTCCGTCGGTGGACTCGGACAACTACGGCGGCGGGCGCGCGGCCGTGGAGCACCTGATCGCCCGGGGCCGTCGTTCGATCGCCCACCTGGCCGGCCGCATGGACGTCTACGGTGCCCAGCGCCGCGTCGACGGCTACCGGCAGGGCCTGCTCGACGCGGGCCGCCCGGTGGACGAGCGGCTGATCGTCCCCGGCGACTTCACCGAGGAAGGGGGCCGGCGCGCCATGTCCCTGCTCCTGGAGCGGTGCCCCGATCTCGACGCCGTCTTCGCCGGCTCCGACGTGATGGCGGCGGGCGCCCGCCAGGTCCTGCGGGAGAGCGGCCGCCGCATCCCCGACGACGTGGCGCTCATCGGCTACGACGACTCGGCCATAGCCCGCCACATGGACCCGCCCCTGACCAGCGTCCGCCAGCCCATCGAGGAGATGGGCCGCGCGATGATCGACCTCCTCCTCGGTGAGATAGCGGACCGCCGTCCCGCGATCTCCCGGGGCCTGGAGAAGCGCCAGCTGGTGCTGCCGGCGGAACTGGTGGTGCGGGCGTCGTCGTAGGGCGCCCGGCTTCACGGGGAACGTCTGGTCTGCGGCTTCTGTCCTCCTGGGGCGGCCGGGTAGGGCAGGCTGGCGTCCATGGTCCTCCACCCCTTGCTCGGAGTCGATGAAGTGCCCGCCGTGGAGCCGTACTTGGGCCGGGTGGGTGAGGTGTTCAGGGTGTTCGGGGATCAGGACTCGGGGTGTGTGTCGTACGGAGTGCGGCTGCTCGACGGCGCCCGGTGGTTCGTCAAGGAGGCGGTCAACGAACGCGGCCGCCGGTCACTCGACCGAGGATGGGCATTTCACCGGGCCGTACGGCACACGGCGATCGTGCCGCAGGTCCACCGGATCGCCGTGCGCGGGGGCTGGGCGGTGGTCATGCCCTGGCGCTCGGGCGAGGTGCTGTACCACGCCACCGTGGGTGGACCCCGTGACCGTACGAGCCCGGGCAGCCCGATGTCCCGCTTCCGGTCCCTGCCCACCGCCGCCGTCCTGCGCGCCTTCGACCGGGTCCTCGACGCCCACCTCGCCGTGGAGGCCGCCGGCCACGTGGCCGTCGACTTCTACGACGGGGCGCTGCTCTACGACTTCGCCGCCGGAGCGGTCCATCTCATCGACCTCGACGAGTACCGGCCCGGCCCCTTCGTCCTCGACGGCGAACGTCTGCCGGGCTCACGCCGCTTCATGGCCCCCGAGGAGTTCGTCCGCGGCGCCGTCATCGACACCCGTACGACCGTGTTCACCCTCGGCCGCGCCGCTCGCCTCCTGCTCGACGCGGGGGACGAGGAGCGCGCCTGGCGCGGGACCGGGCGGCAGCTGGCGGTCGTCGAACGCGCCACGTTTCCCGCGCCGGACGACCGATTCCCCGACGTGCACCGCTTCGCGGCGGCGTGGCGCGCCGCCGACGGAACCCGGGACGGGGCCGGAGGGGCCCGGGAGAGGTGAGGTCACCGCCGTACGGTCAGCTCCCAGCGGACCTCGCCGTCCTGGACGGTGCCGGTAGGGGAGAGCCCCGCGGCGGCGGCGACGGCGGCGGACGCGTGGTGGGCGGGGTGCACATGGGCCACGACCGTGCGGACGGGGAAGGCGCGGATCACGTGGCGGACCAGCGACCGCGCCGCCTCCACCGCGTATCCCCGCCCCTGCCAGGGCGTGCCCACCACCCAGGCGATCTCGGCGACGTCTCCCGAGACGGTCGCCTGGACCGTTCCCACCAGGAATCCCTCCGTACGCTCCCGCAACACCCAGTTGCACCAGAGCACGGCGGGATCGGGGGACCCCGCGACGAGGCGTTCGTACCGCGACCGCAGCGCCTGCGGCGTGGACGGTTCCCCGCCGATGAACGTGTGCAGCGCCGGATCCGACAGCACCTCGGCCATCTCCTCGGCGTGCTCGACCCGCAGCGGCACGAGATCGAGCCGCGAGGTGTTCCCGGCCTCCATCACCACCCCCGTCCCGCCCGCTGACAGCGGACCGATGTCTCCTGGAACGCAATCAGCCGGTGACCTGTTCAACAGGTCACCGGCTGATTACTCAGGGTGAGTGACGGGACTTGAACCCGCGGCCACCTGGACCACAACCAGGTGCTCTACCAACTGAGCTACACCCACCGCGTCCGGTCTTCGGGATTTCCCTGACCGGCCGAGAAAAAGTGTACAGGGTCTGAAGGGGTGCTCGCGCACGCCTTTTTCCGGGGCCCATCAGGGCCCCGTCAAAGGCCTATTCGGCGGGCAGGACGTGCTTCGCCGCGATGGTGCGGGCGGTGTCCGAGTCGGGGCCGGGCTGCGGGACGAAGATCGCCTCGCGGTAGTAGCGGAGTTCGGCGATGGACTCGCGGATGTCGGCCAGCGCGCGGTGGTTGCCGTTCTTCTCCGGACTGTTGAAGTAGGCCCGCGGGTACCAGCGGCGGGCCAGCTCCTTGACGGAGGAGACGTCCACGATGCGGTAGTGGAGGTAGTCCTCGAGCGTCGGCATGTCGCGCAGCAGGAAGCCGCGGTCCGTGCCGACCGAGTTCCCGCACAGCGGGGCCTTGCCCGGCTCCTTGACGTGCTCACGTACGTAGGAGAGGACCTGCTCCTCGGCGTCCGCCAGGGTCGTACCCCCGGCGAGCTCCTCCAGCAGACCGGAGGCCGTGTGCATCTGGCGCACCACGTCCGGCATCGTCTCCAGGGCCGCGTCCGGCGGGCGGATCACGATGTCCACACCTTCGCCGAGCACGTTCAGCTCCGAGTCGGTGACCAGTGCGGCCACTTCGATGAGCGCGTCATCCGACAGCGAGAGTCCGGTCATCTCGCAGTCGATCCACACCATGCGATCGTTCATGTGTCTCACCCTACGGCCCGCCCCGGTCGGGTGGACCCGCCCGTGCGCCCCGCCGGGTCGCTCAGGGGCCGGGCCCACGTGCGAAGAGGCCCGCACCCGAAGGTGCGGGCCCCGCGCGTCTTCCTGTCGCCCGCTACGGCGCGCTGCGCTGCCCGGGCAGGCTCGGCCTGCCCGCGACGTACAGCTCCGGGCGTTCCCGCATCGCCTCCGCGGAGAGCGACGCCGCCGCGCCCAGGGCGCCGGCCGCCGCGGTGCGGCGGGTCTGCATCGGGACCGGGCCCGGGTGCTCGTGGTGCACCGACGGTGGCGGTCCGACGTGGCCCGCCGGTCCGTCCGGCTCCGACGAGCGGTCGGCCTGTGGCCTGCGGGCGCGATACGCCGCCCGGTACGCCGCCGGGGACGAACCCAGCTGGCGCCGGAAGTGACCCCGCAGCGCCACCGGCGAACGGAAGCCGCAGCGGCCCGCGACCTCGTCGACCGAGTAGTCGGAGGTCTCCAGGAGGCGCTGCGCCTGCAGGACGCGCTGAGTGATCAGCCACTGCAGGGGAGCGCTTCCGGTGAGCGAGCGGAACCGGCGGTCGAAGGTGCGGCGGCTCATGTAGGCGCGCGCCGCCAGTGTCTCGACGTCGAACTGCTCGTGGAGATGCTCCAGCGCCCAGGCGACGACCTCCGCGAGGGGGTCGGCACCGATCTCCTCCGGCAGTGACCGGTCGAGATAGCGCTCCTGGCCGCCGCTGCGCCGCGGCGGGACCACCAGCCGCCGGGCGAGCGCACCGGCCGCTTCGTTGCCGTGGTCCGTCCGCACGATGTGCAGGCAGAGGTCGATTCCGGCCGCCGTACCCGCCGATGTCAGCACGTCGCCGTCGTCCACGAAGAGCTCGCGGGGGTCGACGTGCACCGACGGATAGCGCTTGGCCAGGGTCGGTGCGTACATCCAGTGGGTGGTCGCCGGACGGCCGTCCAGTAAACCGGCCGCAGCGAGCACGAAGGCGCCGGTGCACAGTCCGACTATCCGGGCGCCCTCCTCGTGGGCGCGGCGCAGTGCGTCGAGCGCCTCCTCCGGTGGTGGCGAGGTGATCGACCGCCAGGCGGGCACGACCACCGTGCCTGCCCTGGAGATCGCTTCCAGGCCATGTGGTGCGGTGAGTTCCAGGCCCCCTGTGGTCCGCAGAGGGCCTTCCTCGCCGGCACACACCAAAAGGCGGTAGCGCGGCACGCCGGCGTCCTGGCGGTCAATCCCGAACACCGACAACGGTATGGAACTCTCGAAAATGGGGCCGCCGCTGAACAGCAGCACCGCGACGATCTCCTTGCGGCGTCGCCCGGACAGCTTCCGGGCCGCGGCTTCCGGCGCGGCAGTGGAGTCGTGGCTCATCCTGCTAAGCCCCCCTCGGTGGTCGCGGCTCCTCGGTTGTGTCGCTCCTGCACGTTTCCCCTCGGTCCTGCACGAGTCCCCCGCCGTAAGACAAGATCGAATCTACTGTGTCCCGTGGCGCCAAGGTGACCAGTTCGGTACTCCGCAGAATGTCGACATGGCAACTTGGCGTGAAGCATTCGATCACGAAGCGTTGCACTCGTGGGCCGTGCAGGGAAGTGCGCCTCGTGGCAGTGGCCAATCCACGTAGGGTGTGCGCGCCCTCCGTACCCCTTTCGGTGCAGGTGGAACGGGGGTTGGGGGGTCGTTCGAGCAAGGGATGCGCCACATCCAGAAGTTGGCTGAAAAGAAGCGCAAGCGTGCGCGCAAACCGGTCAGTCGACCGGCTTGTTCCCCGTACTGTGCCGGCCGCCACGGTGAACTCCCGCGCCGCTCGCGCCGCGTGGATCGGCCCCCGCCCCTGTTCCCGCTCCACTCCCGCGCCAGGCGTCCCCCGGGCCGGTCCTCCCGTGCCGTCCGCGCTGCTGCGGTGCCCGCTGCCGCACGCGCGAGCGGGACGCGCCCCGCCGCTCCTCGGCCAGGAGCGCCGCGCCCCGCTCGGACCGGCGCAGCAGGACCAGACAGGCCCCGGTCACGGCCGCGAGACCGAGGGCCGTTCCGGCCGCGCCGGCGAGCGAGGTGCCGTACCAGAGGAGGACCACCGGGACCAGGACACAGCTGAAGGCCGCCCAGCGGACCACCTCGCTCACCGTGTCCGCCGCCGGCGGCGCCGGGGGGCGCGCTCCGGGGCGCGATCCGGACGGGGGTGTCGCGGGGGCGGCGGGAGGTGCCGAGGGGGCGGTGGAGCGGGGGGCGGTGCCGGGTCCGGGCACGTGCTGCTCCCTGGTACTCACGTGCTGCTCCCTGGTGCTCCGGTGTTCTCCATGCTCTCCATGGCGGTGGCCGCGACCGGTTCAACGCGTGTTCGACCGGCCGGTCACTGCCCGGCCGGCGGTGGGTCTGTCCGGAAGAGGCGCGCCCGACCCCGTACGGCGATGGAAGTCCGGCCGCCGGGTGAACCCTGTGCAAACCGCCTGTACGGGGCAGCAACCATTGCGTTACGGGCGCCCTCTCATGCATGCTCCCTGGAACGCCGTACAAGGCGCGCAGGATCTGGGCAGAGGAGGAGTGCCGCCGTACCCTTGGGGGTATGGGGTTGGGAAGATGTTTCCCAGACACAGCTCTGCCGATCGTTGTCGTCCCCACCACGAGGATCCAAACGCCGAGACACCCATGGCCGGTCACGAATTCTTCGATAACGCGGACCGCAAGCGCCCGCTCGCCGATCCCACGGCGGCCGAGCCCCTGGCGGCGGAAGAACCCCGCCAGCCCTGCGATCCCGCCTTCAAGCACGGCGTCGTCGTCGGTTTCGACGGTTCGACGTCCAGCGAGCGTGCCCTCGCCTACGCGATCGGGATGGCCCACCGCTCCGGCTCGGGCCTGATCATCGTCCATGTGGCCAACCGGCTGCCCACCACGGTGTGGGCGGGCTGCGAGCCGCCGGTCTTCGTCGACGTTCCCGACCACCGCACCGAGGTGCTGGGGCTGGAGCTCGCCTGCGCCGAATACCTCTCCGAGGTGCCCTGGATCCTGGTCGAGCGCGGCGGTGACATCTGCCACGAACTCGAAGAGGTGGGCCGGGAGTACGAGGCGGACGCGATCGTCGTCGGCTCCACGCACGGCATCGTCGGACGGATCTTCGGCTCGGTCGCGGGCCGGCTGGCCAAGCGCGCCAAGCGCCCTGTCGTCGTCATTCCGTAACGCGCCGTCACCCCCGGTGGGACGAGCCCCGGGAACGGACGGCCTTCCGTGTGCGGTGAGTGAACCTACCCGCGCGTAGAGGTGTTTGTGCCTTTGTGAAGGGCATATACGGGACGCCGGTCCTTCAGCGGCGACCGGTACGACACAGCACAACCGCACAGGCATGAAGGGAGCCCGCCGTGGACAACGACGTCTCTGCGGGAAGCACCACCACGATCGTCGGCCGACTCGCGCTCGGCGTCACCCTGCTGGCCTTCGGCCTCGGGTACACCGACCTGATCGACGGCGTGACGGCGGCCGACGCCGTATCACTGGCCCACTACGTAGGCGGCGTTGCGCTGTTCGTCGCCGGACTGCTCGCGTTCCGCGACCGTGACCCGGCCACCGGTACGGCCTTCACGGGTCTCGGCGCCCTCTGGTTCACCTGGGCCGTCTCGGCCGGTGGCCAGGTCTCCGACAACGCGGCGGGACTCTTCCTGCTGCTCTTCGCACTCGTCGTCCTGTCGCTCACCCTCGCGGGTGGCGACGTGCTCGGCCGGGGCACCTACGGGCTGTTCTTCGTCTCCCTGCTGCTCCTCGCCATCGGCCGGTTCGCGGACAACTCCGAACTCGCCAAGGCGGGCGGCTGGTTCGCCGTGGCGGCGGGCGCGGTCGCCTGGTACGCGGCGACAGCGGCTCTCGCCCACTGGCCCACGGCACTTCCACGACGCGCCGCCGGCCGGGGAGTGACGGCCACCGGCTGACATCGGCGCGGGCCGGAGTATTGGGCGGCTCCGGCCCTTCACGAACGATCCCCGTGCGCGGGTGGCGCGCACGGGGATCGTTCATGTCCGTTCCACGGCAAGGGACTTGCCGGACGGGGTGCTACTCGACGGTGACCGACTTGGCCAGGTTGCGCGGCTTGTCGATGTCCCGGCCGAGCGCCAACGCCGTGTGGTAGGCGAGGAGCTGGAGCGGGATGCCCATCAGGATCGGGTCCAGCTCGTCCTCGTTCTTCGGGACGACGATCGTCTGGTCGGCCTTCTCCTGGTGCTGGTGCGCGACCGCGAGGATCTGGCCGCTGCGGGCCTTGATCTCCTCGAGGGCGGCGCGGTTCTTCTCCAGCAGGTCGTCGTCGGGGACGATCGCGACGGTGGGCAGCGCGGGCTCGATGAGCGCCAGCGGGCCGTGCTTGAGCTCGGAGGCCGGGTAGGCCTCGGCGTGGATGTACGAGACCTCCTTCAGCTTCAGGGAGGCCTCACGGGCCACCGGGTAGCCCCGGACGCGGCCGATGAAGAGCATCGAGCGGGCCTCGGCGTACTGCGCGGCCAGCTTCTTGATCTCCTCCTCCTGCTCCAGGATCTCGGCGATCTGGGCGGGCAGCTTGCGCAGGCCCTCGATGATCCGCTTGCCGTCGCGGACCGACAGGTCGCGGGTGCGGCCGAGGTGCAGGGCGAGCAGCGCGAAGGCGACGGTCGTGTTGGTGAAGCACTTCGTCGAGACGACACAGACCTCGGGGCCCGCGTGCACGTACATGCCGCCGTCCGCCTCGCGGGCGATCGCCGAGCCGACGACGTTGACCACACCGAGGACCCGCGCGCCCTTGCGCTTGAGCTCCTGCACGGCGGCCAGCACGTCGTACGTCTCACCGGACTGGGAGACCGCGATGTACAGGGTGTCGGGGTCGACGACCGCGTTGCGGTAGCGGAACTCGGAGGCCGGCTCGGCGTCCGCGGGGATGCGGGCCAGCTCCTCGATCATCTGGGCGCCGATCATGCCCGCGTGGTACGAGGTGCCGCAGCCGAGGATCTTCACGCGGCGCACGGCGCGCGCCTCGCGGGCGTCCAGGTTCAGGCCACCGAGGTGGACCGTCGAGAACCGGTCGTCGATGCGGCCGCGCAGCACGCGGTCCACGGCCTCGACCTGCTCGTGGATCTCCTTGTGCATGTACGTGTCGTGGCCGCCCATGTCGTACGACGCCGCCTCCCACTCCACGGTGGTCGGCTCGGACGTCGTACGGGTGCCCTCGGTGGTGTACGTCCGGAAGTCGTCGGCCTTGAGCGTGGCCATCTCGCCGTCGTCCAGCGTGACTATCTGGCGGGTGTGGGTGACCAGCGCGGCGATGTCCGAGGCGACGAACATCTCCTTCTCGCCGATGCCGAGCACGACGGGGGAGCCGTTTCGCGCCACCACGATGCGGTCGGGGAAGTCGGCGTGCATGACCGCGATGCCGTAGGTGCCCTCTATGACGCGCAGCGCCTCGCGGACCTTGTCCTCCAGCTTCTCCTGCTGGGAACGGGCGACGAGGTGGGTGAGGACCTCGGTGTCGGTCTCGGAGAGGAACTCGACGCCGTCGGCTTCGAGCTTCTTCCGCAGGTCGGAGGCGTTGTCGATGATGCCGTTGTGGACGACCGCGACCTTGTTGTCGCCGGACATGTGGGGGTGCGCGTTCACGTCGGAGGGGGCGCCGTGCGTGGCCCAGCGGGTGTGGGCGATACCCGTGGTGCCGGCGAAGCGCTTGGGGACCTTCGCCTCCAGGTCGCGGACCCGCCCCTTCGCCTTGACCATCTTCAGGCCGGCCGACTTCGGGGAGGTCACGACTATGCCCGCCGAGTCGTAGCCGCGGTACTCCAGGCGCTGAAGGCCTTCGAGGAGCAGCGGCGCCACGTCACGCCTGCCGATGTATCCGACGATTCCGCACATATACGTAAGGTTCCTCAGCCGTAGACGATGCGGCGCAGCTGCCTGAGCGAGAGCTCCGGCGGTGCGACCGCGCGGTATTTCAGGTCCGCCTCGATCCGTTCGAAGATCGACTCGTTCACCAGGCCCTGGGCCTGGAGCTCGCGGTGGCGGCGGCGGACGAACTCCTGGGTCGTCTCGTCGAAATAGGCGAGAACGTCCTGGATCACCCGCAGCGCCTCACCCCGGTTCAGGGGGGTCGACCGCGTCAAATGATCAACGAGTTCGTCGTGCACCCGTTGATCCTGGGGTACCGGAAGGTGATTCGCAAGAATCCTGCCCGATATCGGGCACGTGCGTGTTGAATCTCTTATGGGCGGCTGTTTGCGAGCTGTCCATCCTGTGTCTTGCGGCGCGTCGATTGCCCGGAGCAACTTCTGGAGCCATGGACACTCCACGTATGGGCGTACCCGAGCAGCTCGCCGAGAAAATGACCATGGCCGAGCAGCACGAGTACCTTCGCGCCACGTTCTCGCGGCGCAACATGATCAGAGGCGGCGCCGTGACCATCGGCGCCGTCGCGGGCGGCGCCTTCGTGCCCGGCGTCGCACAGGCCGCCGCCCCGGCGCAGCGGACCTCCGCCCCGGCCTCGGCGGAGAAGGCCGACGGCGCGCTCGTCGCCCCCTTCGGCCGCCACCTCGCCTTCGGCAACGACCCGCGCACCGAGATGACCGTCTCCTGGCAGGTGCCGGCCGCCGTCAGCAGGCCCTACATCCGCATCGGCGCCCACCCCTGGGACCTCTCCCGCAAGATCGAGGCCGAGGTGCGCACCCTCTACACCCCGGCCGGCGTGGGCGCGAGCGGCGACCACACCCAGTACTACCTGCACGCCAAGCTCACCCACCTGCGCCCCGGCAGGACCTACTACTACGGCGTCGGCCACGCGGGCTTCGACCCCGCCGCGCCCCACCTCCTGGGCACGCTCGGCACCTTCACCACCGCGCCCTCGCACGCCGAGCCGTTCACCTTCACCGCCTTCGGCGACGAGGGTGTCGGCTACCACGGCCTCGCCAACGACGCCCTGCTGCTCGCCCAGAACCCCGCCTTCCACCTGCACGCCGGCGACATCGCGTACGCGGACCCGGCCGGGCAGGGCAAGACCGCCGACACCGGCTTCGACTCGCGCATCTGGGACCAGTTCCTCGCCCAGACCGAGACGGTCGCCAAGCAGGTCCCGTGGATGCCGGCGTACGGCAACCACGACATGGAGGCCTGGTACTCGCCCAACGGCTACGGCGGCGAGGAAGCCCGCTGGACGCTGCCGGACAACGGCCCCGACAAGGCCAACCTGCCCGGCGTCTACTCCTTCGTCCACGGAAACACGGCGATCATCTCGCTGGACGCCAACGACATCTCCTTCGAGATTCCGGCCAACCTCGGCATCTCCGGCGGCACCCAGACGAAGTGGCTGGAGACGCAGCTCAAGAAGTACCGCGCCTCGAAGGACGTCGACTTCGTCGTCGTCTTCTTCCACCACTGCGCGTACTGCACCTCCACGGCGCACGCCTCGGAGGGGGGCGTGCGACAGGAGTGGGTGCCGCTGTTCGAGAAGTACACCGTCGACCTGGTGATCAACGGCCACAACCACCAGTACGAGCGCACCGACGTCATCAAGGACAACGCGGTCACCAAGAAGCTGCCGATCGGCGGCACGGCGTACCCGGAGACCGACGGTGTCGTCTACGTGACGGCGGGCGCGGCCGGCCGCAGCCTGTACGCGTTCACCGCCCCGCAGTCCTACGAGGGCCACGAGAACGAGGTCGAATCCGTCGCCTCCTTCATCAACCTCAAGGACGGTCGGCAGAACGAGACGGTCACCTGGTCGCGCGTGCGCTACCTCGACTACTCGTTCCTGCGCGTCGACGTCACCCCGGCCCCGAAGGGCCGCCTGGCCACGCTGAAGGTCCGCGGCATCGCCGAGACCGGTGAAGAGGTCGACCACTTCACGGTGGCGCGCCGGGCCAAGTAGGTCCCGGCTCGGCGGTACGCCCGGAAGGCGGGGCGTACCGCCTCCCTGGCCGGCGGCCGGTCCCGCGAGCGGCGGCCCTCCAGCGCCCGTTCCTACAGGCGTTTGAGGACCGCCTGCTTGGCCAGGGCGAACTCCTCGTCCGTCAGGACGCCTTCCCTGCGCAGCTCGCCCAGCTCGCGCAGCCTGCGCAGCAGGGCGTCGTGGTCGGCCTCCGACGCGGGCCCCGGGACCGCCGCCCGGGCCGGCTCCTCGGCCGGCGGCCGGTCCTCCACCGCCGCGGCCGGATGCGGCAGCCGCGCCTGCACGGCCGCGGCGACCAGCGCCATCAGCGGGTCCTTCTTGAAGCCCCACAGCTCCACGGAGTTGGGGTCGTACTTCGCCGGCGCCTTGGTCTCGGCGCCGCGCACGACGAAGCGCAGACAGCCGTTCTCCAGGCCGGCCGCCGGATGCCACTCGACGGCCGTGATGTCGCCGAGGGCGAGCGTGCGGGCGCCCGCCGCCGACTTCGCGTCCTCCGTCTTCCAGTTCCACTCCAGGCGTACGCGCTCGCCGTCGAAGCTCGCCGTGCCGTCACCGGCGGAGGCGGACAGCGGCACCGCCGGACCGGGGAGCAGATAGCCGTCGACCGGGTCGGACGGCACCTGGTCGAGAAGCAGCGCGCTCCGGACCTCGTCCACGAAATACTCGGCGACGCCGAAACGGTCGGCCTCCACCGTGAGCTGGTACGGGTCGTTCGGCTCCGTGAGCTTGCCGCCCGTCGCCTGGAGCAGCGGGTCGGCGCCGTCGCGCAGCCGGAGCCTGAGCCGCCCGGCCTTCCTGCCCTGCTCCAGTGAGACACTCGCCAACGCGTCGAGCGGCACGGTCAGTTCACCCAGTGCCTTGCGCAGCAGGCCGACGTTCTTGTCCCGCCCGGGGGTCAGTCGCAGAGCGTCGCCGTCGAAGATCCACGTGCCGTCCCGCTGGATGATTTCCGCCATGAGGAGGATTGTTTCACCGCGTCTGCGGGAGAGTGGTCTCGACCAATTCGAAGGGCACGGCGAAGGGCGCGGCCAAGGGCAGGCCGCGGGCCTTTGCCGGGCAACGAAGGGAGCGCGTGTGAGACAGCACCACAGAACGCCCCGCCTTCTCGGTACGCTGCTGCTCGTGGCGGCAGCCGGTATCTCCCTCGTCGGCGCGACGCCGCCCGCCGCGACCGTCACTCCGCTGGGCCGCGTCGTACCGGCCCCCGCCTCGGTCGACCCGGGCGGATCCCCGTACCGCGTCACCGGTGACACCCGCATCCGCGTCGACGACTCGCGCGAGGCCCGCACGGTCGGCGCGTACCTCGCGGACATCCTGCGGCCCTCCACCGGCTTCCGGCTTCCCGTCACCTCGCAGGGCGGGGGAGCGATCCGGCTCCGGCTCGGCGGCAAGGGACTGGGCGAGGAGGGCTACCGCCTCGACAGCGGCCGGTCGGGCGTCACCATCACGGCCGGACGCCCCGCGGGCCTCTTCCACGGTGTCCAGACCCTGCGTCAGCTGCTGCCCGCCGCCGTCGAGAAGAAGTCCGTGCAGCCGGGCCCCTGGCTGATCGCCGGCGGCACCATCACGGACACCCCGCGCTACGGCTACCGCGGCGCCATGCTCGACGTATCCCGGCACTTCTTCACCGTCCCCCAGGTCAAGCACTACATCGACGAACTGGCGCTCTACAAGGTCAACAAGCTGCATCTGCACCTGAGCGACGACCAGGGCTGGCGCATCGCCGTCGACTCCTGGCCGCGGCTGACGGCCCACGGCGGCTCCACCCAGGTCGGCGGCGGACAGGGCGGGTTCTACACCAAGGCCGACTACCGGGAGATCGTCCGGTACGCCGCCTCGCGCTATCTGGAGGTCGTCCCGGAGATCGACATGCCCGGACACACCAACGCGGCCCTCGCCTCGTACGCCGGGCTGAACTGCGACGGCGTCGCGCCGCCGCTCTACACCGGCACCGAGGTCGGCTTCTCCTCGCTGTGCGTGAACAAGCCGCTGACGTACGACTTCGTGGACGACGTGATCCGCGAGCTGGCCGCGATCACCCCGGGGGAATACCTCCACATCGGTGGCGACGAGGCCCACTCCACCAGCCACGCCGACTACGTGACCTTCATGGACAAGGTGCAGCCCGTCGTCGCCAAGTACGGCAAGAAGGTGATCGGCTGGCACCAGCTGACCGGGACCACCCCGGCGAAGGGCGCCATCGCGCAGTACTGGGGTCTCGACGACACCGGCGCCGAGGAGAAGGCGCAGGTCGCCCGGGCCGCGCGGAACGGGACCGGGCTCGTGCTGTCGCCCGCCGACCGGCTGTACCTCGACATGAAGTACACCGCCGACACCCCGCTCGGCCAGGACTGGGCCGGACTCGTGGAGGTGCGCCGGGCCTACGACTGGGACCCGGGCGCCTACCTTCCGGGAGCACCCGCGTCGGCCGTCAAGGGCGTCGAGGCGCCGCTGTGGACGGAGACGATCGTGACCTCCGCCGACATCGACGTCATGGCCTTCCCGAGGCTGCCCGGGGCCGCCGAACTCGGCTGGTCGCCCGCGTCCACGCACGACTGGGACACCTACAAGGTGCGGCTCGCCGCCCAGGGCCCGCGCTGGGACGCGCTGGGTATCGCCTACTACCGCTCGCCCCAGGTCCCCTGGCCGGCCGGCTAGGAGGAATGCCGACGGGCGCCCCGGAGGACCGTCTCCGGGGCGCCCGCCTGTTCTGGGGGCTCCGGGGGCGTGTCCGCCTGCCCCGGAGCCCGGTGCTCACAACCCCGCGATCGGGTTCTTCAGCGTGCCGATCAGCTGGAGCGCTCCCGACGGGTCCGTCAGGTCCACCATCTGCCGGTTGTCGCGCAGCTGGAGCCGGTTGAGGCAGGACAGCGCGAACTCGGGCGCGAACATGTCGTACTGCCGGAACTTGTCGTCGAGTTCGGGAGTCGCCTCCTGGTACGCGCGCACCGACTCGGCGACCGTCCGCCAGAAGTCCTCCTCGCCGAGGATGCCCTCGTCCGCCAACTGGGCGGCCAGGAAGCGGAAGAAGCAGTCGAAGACGTCCGTGAAGATGGACAGCAGCTTCGTGTCCTCGGGGACCTCGACCCGGATCCGCTCGACCGCGGGCGGCAGCACCGCCTGCGGGTCCATGACCGCGATCTCCTCGGCGATGTCCTTGTAGACCGCCCGCCGCACCGCGCCGTCCTCGAGGACGAGGATGACGTTCTCGCCGTGCGGCATGTAGACGAGGTCGTACGCGTAGAAGCTGTGCAGGAGCGGGGTGAGGTAGGCGCGCAGATAGTCGCGCAGCCACTCGACCGGCGTCTGCCCCGACCGCTCGATCAGCGCTCCCGCGAACGAGGCGCCCTCGTGGTCGACATGGACGAGGGACGCCATCGTCGCCAGGGTCTCGCCGTCCTGGAGCGAGGGGACCGGGCTCTCGCGCCACAGCGCGGCGAGCATCTTGCGGTACGGGGAGTAGCGGTCGGTGGCCGCCTCGTACTCCAGGTGCCGGTAGCCGACGGCCGCCCGCTCACGGATGATCGACAGACCGGTGGACTTCAGCACCGGGTCGTTCTCGACGAGCTGGGCCAGCCAGTCGTTGATGGCCGGGGTCGCCTCCATGTACGCGGCGGAAAGACCGCGCATGAAGCCCATGTTGAGGACGCTCAGCGCCGTCTTCACATAGTGCTTCTCGGGGCTGCTGCTGTTGAAGAACGTCCGGATGGACTGCTGGGCCAGGTACTCGTCGTCGCCCTCGCCGAGACAGACCAGACGCCGCTCGGCCACCTCGGCGGCGAAGGTCACGGACAGCTTGTTCCACCACTGCCAGGGGTGGACGGGGATGAGCAGGTAGTCCTCGGGGTCGAGGCACTGACCGGTCAGCGTCCGGGCGAACCGCTCGACCGTCTCCGCGCCCAGCTCCTCGCGCACGAAGGACTCGTACTCGATGCCGACGCCGGCCGTGAAGGCGGCCCGCGAGCGGTGCGCGGCCAGCCAGACCAGCCGGACCGGGCTCGCGGTCTCGGGCGCGTAGGCGAGGTACTCGTGCACCCCGAAGCCGAGCCGCCCGTTGTTGGCGACGAAGCAGGGGTGGCCTTCGGTCATGCCGGTCTCGATGGCCTGGAATCCGGCGCCGGCCAGCTCGCGGACCGGGATCTGCGGTTTGGTCAGTTTGAAGCAGGTGCCGGAGAGTGTGGAGGAGATCTCCTCCAGGTAGACCGGCAGGACCTCGTCGCTCAGGCCGAGCGACTTCCTCAGCTCGACGAAGAAGTCCAGCGCGGACAGCGGGAGTTCGTTCCCGTCGCGGTGCCGGGTGATCGACTCGGCGGCCACCTGCCAGTGGTCGAGGGAACGCCGCACGGCGGTGAAGCGGTAGCGCGTCAGCCCGTCGTCGCCGCGGACCTCGTAGCGGCCGTCCGGCAGGCTCTCCGGGGTGATCAGCCGCTCGTGGGCGAACTCGGCGAGCGCCTTGCGGACGAGGAGACGGTTGGCGAGGGCCCAGCGCTCGGGGGAGAGGTGGGCGACGCTGTCGGCGAGGGTCATGCCGCCACCGCCTTCGCGAACTGCTCCCGGGTGCAGAAGCTCAGCAGCGCCTTCTTCTCCGGCTTCTGGATCTCCCGCTCGGGCACGAAGCCGACGGCCTCGTTGAGGGCGTGCACGGCCGTGTTGCTCACATCGGGCTCGACGACCACCCGCTCGGTCGCCGGGTCGGCGAAGAGGTGCTCCATCACCGCGGTGATCACGGCCCGGGTGAAGCCGTGCACGGGGGTGTCGCTCGGCGCGACCAGGAAGTGCATGCCGACGTCGCCGGGTGCCGGCTCGTACAGGCCGACGAGTTCGACGTACCGGGGGTCGTAGCGCTCCATCAGGAAGACGGGCTCACCGTCCAGCAGCCCGAGCAAGGCGTCGTGGTGATCGCTGGCCGCGATGGCCATGTACTCGCGCTCCACGTCGTGCAGTTTCGCCTCCTGCATCATCCAGAAGGCGGCCTTGGGGTGCGTCACCCACCCGTGCAGCGTGGGGGCGTCCTCGACGGGGTCGAGGGGGCGGACGGTGAAGGTGCCGATGGCGGTTGCGGTGGTGGTGGCGGTGGTCATACGGCGAACTCCTGGAACGCGATGGTCTTCTCGACCGGGTAGTACTCGGTGCCGAGCAGCTCGCGGATGATGTACGCGTTGCGGTACGGGCCCATGCCGAGGTCCGGCGAGGTGATCGAGTGGGTGTGGACGCCCGCGTTCTGCAGGAAGATCCCGTGCCCGGTGGTGTCGATGGCGTAGTTGCGGGCCACGTCGAAGTTGCCCTGGTCGTCGTAGCGCAGCCGGTCGCGGACCGGTGCGAGGAACTCGGGCTCGGCGTACCGGTAGCCGGTCGCCAGGATCAGGCCCGCCGAGCTCAGCTCGTAGTCCTTGCCCTGCTCCTGCTGGCGGAGGCCGAGGGTGTAGGTGTCCCCCTCGTGGCGCACCGATTCCAGCGAGGAGTTGGTGAGGAGCCGGGCGGGGACCGGGCCGCCGAGGTTCTTCTGGTAGAGCAGGTCGAAGATCTCGTTGATCAGATCGCCGTCGATGCCCTTGAACAGGCCCTTCTGCTCCGACTGGAGGCGGTAGCGGGTCTGTTCGGGCAGCGCGTGGAAGTAGTCGATGTACTCCGGGGAGGTCATCTCCAGAGTCAGCTTGGTGTATTCGAGCGGGAAGAAGCGCGGCGAGCGGGTCACCCAGTTCAGCCGGTAGCCGTGGACGTCGATCTCGCTCAGCAGGTCGTAGAAGATCTCCGCGGCGGACTGGCCGCTGCCGACCAGCGTGATCGACTCCTTGGCCTGCAGCTCCTGCTTGTGCTGCATGTAGCGGGAGTTGTGGATGAAGTCGCCGCCGAGGTCCGCGCAGGCGTCCGGGATGTGGGGCGAGGTGCCGGTGCCGAGGACCAGGTGCCGGGCGCGGAACAACTCGCCGGCCTCCGTCCGCACGACGTACACCTCGTCCTCGTACGTCACCCGCGCGACCGTCGTGCCGAAGCGCACGCTGCTCAGCTTGTCCGCGGCCCAGCGGCAGTAGTCGTCGTACTCGACCCGCAGCGGGTAGAAGTTCTCGCGGATGTAGAACGAGTAGAGCCGGCCGGATTCCTTCAGGTAGTTGAGGAAGGAGTACGGGGACGTCGGGTCGGCGAGGGTGACCAGGTCCGACATGAACGGGGTCTGGAGGTGCGCGCCCTCCAGGAACATTCCGGAGTGCCACTCGAAGTGCGGCTTCGTCTCCAGGAACACGCCGTCCAGTTCGGCGATCGGCTCGGTCAGGCAGGCGAGGCCGAGGTTGAAGGGCCCGAGCCCGATCCCCACGAAGTCGTAGGTCTTGTTCGTGGATTCAGCAAGCGCGGTCAAGGGACTCTCCCAGGTACTGCTCGGCGTGGCCGGCGATCAGGTCGAGGACGGCGGCGATGTCGTCCGTCGTGGTCTCGGGGTTGAGCAACGTGAACTTCAGGTAGTGGCGTCCGTTGACCTTGGTGCCCGCGACGACGGCGTCACCGGAGGCGAACAGGGCCTTGCGGGCGTACAGGTTGGCGCGGTCGATCTCGGCCGGGTCGGTGACGGCGGCCGGGATGTGGCGGAAGACGAGGGTGGAGAGCGAGGGCTGCACGACGACGTCGAAGCGCGGGTCGGCGGCGAGCAGTTTCCAGCCTTCCGCGGCCAGGTCGCAGACCTCGTCGAAGAGTTCACCGATGCCGTCGGCGCCCATCACGCGCAGCGTCATCCACAGCTTCAGCGCGTCGAAGCGCCGGGTGGTCTGGAGGGACTTGTCGACCTGGTTGGGGATGCGCTCCTCGACCATGCGGCGCGGGTTGAGGTACTCCGCGTGGTAGGTGGCGTGGCGCAGTGTCGAGGCGTCCCGGACCAGCAGGGCCGAGGAACTCACGGGCTGGAAGAAGGACTTGTGGTAGTCGACCGTGACGGAGTCGGCCCGCTCGATACCGTCGATGCGGTTCCGGTTCTTCAGTGAGGTGAGCAGTCCGCAGCCGTAGGCCGCGTCCACGTGCATCCAGGCGCCGAACTGGGAGCACAGTTCCGCGATCTCGGGCAGCGGGTCGATGGAGCCGAAGTCGGTGGTGCCCGCGGTGGCGACGACGGCCATGGGGACGAGGCCGTCCTGCTCGCAGCGCTCCAGCTCACGGGCGAGGGCGACGGTCTGCAGGCGCTTGTCGTGGTCGACGGGGATCGAGACGACAGCGTCGGCGCTCAGGCCGAGGAGTTTGGCCGACTTCTTGACGCTGAAGTGGCTGACCTCGGAGGCGAAGATGCGCAGGTCGGCCAGGTCGTCGGTCTTGGCCTCCTCGCGTGCCAGCAGCAGCGCCTGGAGGTTGGACTGGCTGCCGCCGCTGGTGAACACGCCGTCGGCGGAGGGCCCGAAGCCGATGCGCTCGTTCGTCCAGTCGATGAGCTTGCGCTCGATCAGGGTGCCGCCGGCCGACTGGTCCCAGGTGTCCAGGGAGGAGTTGACGGCGGAGAGGACGGCCTCGCCGAGCACGGCCGGGATGACGACCGGGCAGTTGAGGTGGGCGAGGTAGCGCGGGTGGTGGAAGTAGATCGCGTCCCGGAGGTAGACCTCTTCCAGCTCGTCGAGGACGGCCGTGGTGTCGTGCAGGGGCTGGTCGAGGTCGATGCCGTCGATGCGGGGGGCGAGGTCGTCGACCGTGACACCCGTGAACGGGCGGTCGGTGGTGGCGAGTTTGGCAGCCACCCGCTCGACGCCTTCGATCACGGAGCGGCGGTACCGGTCCGCGGTGGTGTCGTTGAGCAGGTGCGAGCGCATGTGGGGGTCCTCCGTGCGGGGGAGAGTCCGAGCGGGACAGGAGAAAGGGCGGAGTCGCGAGGTTCGACTTAGGTTAGCCTAACCTAAGTGGATCACGCGTTCCGCCCTGCCCCCGCCTTTCGTGACGTACGCCTCGTTCCGGAGTGCCGGAGGGCGTGCGCCGGTCCCGCGAACTACTCGCCCCGCTCCCGCAGTTGCTCCTCGCTCAGCCCCTGCCGCCAGTAGCCCACGAAGGTGACCCGCCTGCGGTCGATGCCGCGCTCGCGCACGAGGTGGCGGCGCAGTTCCTTCACGCAGCCGGACTCGCCCGCGATCCAGGCGTACGGGGCCTCGGCGGGCGGGAGTTGAGCGGCCCGCAGGGCGTCGAGCGCCAGTGGGGCGCTCCCGGTGCCGTGTTCGTCCCGTACGAGCCAGGTGATCTCGGCGTCGGCCGAGGTCGCCAGATCCAGGATGTCGCCGGGGTGATGGACCTCCAGCCAGGCCCGGACGCGCAGGCCCGCCGGGAGCGATTCGAGGATCGCGGAGACCGCCGGGACGGCCGTCTCGTCGCCCCACAGGACGACGAGGTCGGTGTCCGCGGGCGGCCGGAAGCGGATGGCCCGGTTGTCCTCGACGGCCGGGCCGAGCAGCACGACACGGTCCCCGGCCCGCGCTCCGGACGCCCAGCGCGAGGCGGGCCCCGCGGGGGCGGCCGCGCCCGGCTCCATGCCGTGCAGCGCGAAGTCGATGTCGATCTCGTCGGGCTCGCGGCGCAGCGCGCGCAGGGTGTACGAGCGCATCACCGCCCGTACGTCGTCGGGCAGTTCACGCCAGCCCTGCCACCAGCCGTCGCCGAGTTCGACCGGTACGGCCGGCTCGCTCTGGCCGGGGTGCGGCAGGAAGAGGGACAGGGACTGGTCGCGCCCGTCGGAGTGGAACGCGCGCAGATCGGACCCCGCGAAGGTCACCCGGACCAGAGACGGACCGAGCCGCCTCGTCCGTACGACCCGGAGGGAGAAGAAACGGAACGGGGCGGCTACGGCCGTCGTCATAAGTGCTCCTGAGTCATCGTCAGGCGGTCACGGAGGGGGTGTCAGGCGACCTTCTTCGCGTTCTCGATGGCCTCGGCGAGGTTGTCGAGGATCGGGGTGCACTTGTCGTACGACAGGATCGGCTCGGGCGTCCGGGCGATGACCTGGCCGGCCTTGACGGCGGGCAGCTTCTTCCAGGTGGCCTCGGTGATGTCGGCCGGCTGGATGGTCGAGGTGCGGTCGTCCATGATGATGACGTCGGCCGCGTACTTGTCGACGTTCTCCCAGCTCAGGTTCTCGAACCAGCCACCGCTGGCCTTCAGGGCCTTGGCGGAGGGCTCGACGATGTTCACGCCGAGCGCCTTGAAGTACTCCAGGTCGATGGAGAAGTTGGAGCCGGAGACGTAGAAGATGTCCTGGCTCGCGCTGCCGGCGAGGACCTTGATCTCCGGGCGGGCCTTGGCGGCCTTGCGCAGCCGCTCGGCGGCCGTCTCGAACTTCTTCTTCGCCTCGACGATCTTCGCGGACTTCACGTCGGCGCCGAGGGACTCGGCCAGTTCGAGCATCCGCTGCAGGGGCTTGGGCATCTGGATGTCGAAGACGGAGACGCCGACGCTCGGGGCCAGCTTGAGGATCTTGTCCTTGGACTCCTCGGGGACGTACCAGAGGGTGCCCGCGTTGTCGAACATCGTCGAGACCAGGACGTCGGGCGCGAGACCCGCGTACTTCTCGATGTTGAACTGGCCCCACTCGTTGCCGAGGATCGTCAGCTTGCTGATGTCCATGTCGCCGGCCTGGACATCGGCCTTGCCGTCCTTGGTCCTGGTCGGGCCGAACACGCCCTTGACCTCGATGCCGTAGTCGAACAGCGCGGCGGCGACACCGGTGAAGGCGACGATGTTCGCCGGGGCCTTGTCCAGCTTCACCGTCGTGCCGCGGTCGTCCTTGAACGTCCACGGGCCGGACTTCTCGGCGGCCTTCGTCGAGTCCGAGCCACCGTTTTTCGAGGCGTCCTCGTCGCCGCAGGCGGCGAGGACGGCACCGAGGCCGAGGGCGCCGCCCGCGGCGAGGATGCCGCGACGGGTGAGGTGAGTGGCACGGGCGTTGGGCATGAGTGTGGCTGCTTTCGGCACGGGGCGGGGAGCGCCCGCCGGACAAGTTCGAAGGTAGGTTAGCCTAACCTCATCACTTGTCCAGTGGGTGGGGGTGCACCGTGATCGAAATCGCGGACCGCCTCTGGTCTGCGGAGATGCGCCGACGCCGCGGTTCCCGGCTCGGATCCGGAACTGCTGCACCTCAACTCACAAGCCCCTGCTGACCAGTTCGGCGAGGCGACGGCCGGTCGGGCCTCGCCCCCGGTGATCGCCCGGCGGCCCTCGGTCCGGCTGCCGACGGTCTCGCGGATTCCGGCGCGGCATCTGTCGACGGATGCCAGGGACCTCGGGTGGGAGTGGCGTGCCGGACGCGCCGCGGCCACCACCGGGCGGGTGCCCGGCGGTGGCCGCGGTGTTCCGGCTCAGCCCGAAGGGTCAGCCCGTGAGCCCCAACTCCCGGGCGATCAGCATCCGCTGGACCTCGCTCGTGCCCTCGCCGATCTCCAGGATCTTGGAGTCACGCCACATACGGGCGACCGGGTACTCGTTCATGAAGCCGTAGCCGCCGTGGACCTGGGTGGCGTCACGGGCGTTGTCGACGGCGATCGTGGAGGAGTAGAGCTTGGCGATGGCCGCCTCCTTCTTGAAGGGCTCGCCCGCCACGAGACGGGACGCGGCGTCGCGCCAGCCGACGCGGGCCATGTGGGCCTTCATCTCCATGTCGGCGATCTTGAACTGGATCGCCTGGTTGGCGCCGATCGGACGCCCGAACGCGTGCCGCTCCTTGGCGTACTTGACCGACTCGTCGACACAGCCCTGCGCGAGCCCGGTGGCCAGCGCGGCGATGGCGATGCGGCCCTCGTCCAGGATGCGCAGGAACTGCGCGTAGCCGCGGCCCTCCTCGCCGAGCAGGTTGGCCGCCGGGACGCGCACGTCCGAGAAGGACAGCTCACGGGTGTCGGAGGCGTTCCAGCCGACCTTCGAGTACGGGGCGGCGACCGTGAAGCCCGGGGTGCCCGAGGGGACGATGATCGCGGAGATCAGCGGCTTGCCGTCGGGCTTGCGGCCGGTGACCGCGGTGACCGTCACCAGACCGGTGATGTCCGTGCCGGAGTTGGTGATGAAGCACTTGCTGCCGTTGATGACCCACTCGTTCGTCTCGGGGTCGAGGCGGGCCGTCGTACGGGTCGCCCCGGCGTCCGAGCCGCCGTCCGGCTCGGTCAGGCCGAAGGCGCCGAGGATCTCGCCGGAACACAGCCGCGGCAGCCACTCCGCCTTCTGGGCGTCGGTGCCGAAGAGATGGATCGGCATGGCGCCCAGCGAGACGCCCGCCTCCAGGGTGATGGCCACGGAGGAGTCGACCCGGGCCAGCTCCTCCAGGGCGATGCCGAGGGCGAGATAGTCGCCGCCCATGCCGCCGTACTCCTCGGAGAACGGCAGCCCGAACAGGCCCATGCGGCCCATCTCCCGCACGATCTCGTACGGGAATTCGTGCCGCTCGTAGAAGTCGCCGATCTTCGGCGCCACGACGTCATGGGCGAACGCCTCCACCGTACGGCGGAGTTCTTCGAGTTCGGGGGAGAGGCGGTGGTCCAGGGACATGCGGATCACTCCTGGTGGGACTGAGTCGTTTTACCGAGTGCTTTGACGGTGCGGGACGGGCTGGGTCGGCCCAGTTGTCCGGCCATCCACACGCTTGTGGCGGTGAGGCGGCCGAGGTCGACCCCGGTGTCGATACCGAGGCCCTGGAGCATCCATACGAGGTCTTCCGTGGCGAGGTTGCCGGTCGCGGACTTCGCGTACGGGCAGCCGCCGAGGCCGCCCGCGGAGGCGTCGACGGTGCTGACGCCGTGCTGGAGGGCGGCCAGGGTGTTGGAGAGCGCCTGGCCGTAGGTGTCGTGGAAGTGCACGCCGAGCGCGCTGGTGGGCAGGCCCTCCTCGTTCAGCTCGGCGAGCAGGGCCTGCACATGGCCCGGTGTCGCCACGCCGATCGTGTCGCCGAGGCTCAGCTCGTCACAGCCCATGTCCATCAGCGCCTTGCAGACGCGGACGACCTGATGGACCGGGACCGGACCCTCCCAGGGGTCTCCGAAGCACATCGAGATGTAGCCGCGGACCGTGAGGTTCGCGGCCTTGGCGCGGTTCACCACCGGGTCGAACATGGCGAGCGACTCGTCGACCGTCCGGTTGAGATTGGCCTTGGCGAAGGACTCCGTCGCGCTGGCGAAGACGGCCACGTGCCGGGCGCCGAGCGTCAGCGCCCGCTCCAGTCCGCGTTCGTTCGGGACCAGTACCGGGAGCGCCACCGGCAGATCGGCCACCTGCGGGAACAGCTGCTCCGCGTCGGCCAGTTGGGGAACCCACTTGGGGTGGACGAAGCTGGTCGCCTCGATCGTGGTCAGCCCCGAGTCCGCGAGGCGCCGGATGAACTCCGCCTTGACCTCGGTCGGAACGGTCCCCTTCTCGTTCTGCAGCCCGTCACGCGCGCCGACCTCGTAGATCCGCACCCGGGCGGGCAGGTTCTGAACCGGTACAGCCTGGGCCGGTACGGCCATCGGCAGGCCGAGTTCGGACGTGCTCATTCCGTCTCCTCCGCGGGAGTGATGACCGCCAGGATCTGGTCCATGGCGACCGTCGTGCCCGGCGTGACGTCCAGCTCGCTGACCGTTCCGGCGTGCGGCGCGGAGATGACGTGCTCCATCTTCATCGCCTCGACCACCAGCAGGCTCTGCCCGGCGGTCACCTCGTCGCCGACGGCGACCTTCACGACGGTCACCGTGCCCGGCATGGGGGCGGTCAGCGAATCGGCACCCGCGTGGGCGGAGCCGGTGAGCGACGCGGCCACCGGGTCGTGATCGCGCACATGCCAGGCGTCGCCGTCGCGGCCGATCCAGTCGGCGGCGCGGTGGAAGGTGTGGCGCACCCCGTCGAGGGTCACCGCGACCCGGTCGGCGGTGACCGTGTGGGTGCCACGCGGGGTGTACTCCACGGGGTCGGCCACGCGCAGGGAGAAGCCCACCGGCCTGGGTGTGCCGCCGAGCCGCCATCCGCTCGGCACGGAGAACGGGTCGGTCCAGCCCTCGCCCGCCGGAGCCAGCCCGGCGAGCCGGACGGCCGCGGCCGCCTCGTACACCTCCTCCGGCACCTCCGCCGGGACCAGACCGGCCGCCTCGCGCTCGACCAGGCCGGTGTCCAGGTCGCCCGCCACCACGTCCGGGTGGGCGAGCAGACGGCGCAGGAAGCCCGCGTTCGTCTGGACCCCGAGCGTGACCGTGTCGGCGAGAGCGGCCCGCAGTCTGCGCAGCGCCGTCGGGCGGTCGGGGCCGTACGCGATGACCTTGGAGAGCATCGGGTCGTAGAGGCTGCCGACCTCGGTGCCCTCGGACAGGCCGGAGTCGGTGCGCACTCCGTCGCCCTGCGGCTCGCGCAGGGAGAGGACGGTGCCCCCGGAGGGGAGGAAGCCGCGCGACGGGTCCTCGGCGCAGATCCGGGCCTCCACCGCGTGCCCGGTCAGGGTGATGTCCTCCTGCGCGTACGGCAGGCGCTCGCCGGCGGCGACCCGCAGCTGCCACTCGACGAGGTCGAGGCCCGTGACGAGTTCGGTGACCGGGTGCTCCACCTGGAGGCGGGTGTTCATCTCCATGAAGTAGTACGACGACGGGTCGCCGCCGGGGACGATGAACTCCACCGTGCCCGCGCCCCGGTAGCCGCAGGAGCGGGCCGCCTGGACGGCCGCCTCACCCATCGCGGCGCGCGTGGCCGGGTCGAGGAGCACGCTGGGCGCCTCCTCGATGATCTTCTGGTGGCGGCGCTGGAGGGAGCACTCGCGCTCGCCCAGGTGCACGACGTTGCCGTGCCCGTCCGCCAGGACCTGGATCTCGATGTGCCGGGGGCGGTCCACCCAGCGCTCGACGAGGAGGGTGTCGTCGCCGAAGGAGGCACGCGCCTCGCGCCGGGCGGCGGCGATCTCGTCGGCCAGGACCTCGGTGTCCCGCACCAGGCGCATGCCCTTGCCGCCGCCGCCGGCGCTCGGCTTCAGGAGCACCGGCACGCCGATCTCGCGGGCGGCGGCGATCAGTTCGGCGTCCGTCAGACCGCTGCCGGAGGAACCGGGGACGACCGGGACCCCGGCCTTCTTCACCGTCTCCTTGGCGCGGATCTTGTCCCCCATGAGGGAGATCGCCTCCGGGGACGGCCCGATGAAGGCGAGTCCGGCCTCCGCGCAGGCCCGCGCGAACGCGGCGTTCTCGGCGAGGAAGCCGTAGCCCGGGTGCACCGCCTGGGCGCCGGTCCGGGCCGCCGCCTCCAGCAGCCGCTCCACCGACAGATAGCTCTCCGACGCGGGCGCCGGTCCGATCCGTACGGCCGTGTCGGCCTCCCGGACGTGCCGGGCGTCGGCGTCCGCGTCCGAGAAGACGGCCACCGAGCGCACGCCGAGCGCGCGCAGGGTACGGATGACCCGTACGGCGATCTCGCCCCGGTTGGCCACAAGCACCGTGTCAAACATGGGTCCCCTCACATCCGGAAGACGCCGAACTGGGGGTCACCCAGGGGCGCGTTGGCGCAGGCGGTCAAGGCGAGTCCGAGGACCTGCCGGGTCTCCATCGGGTCGATGACTCCGTCGTCCCACAGCCGGGCCGTCGCGTAGTAGGCGTTCCCCTGCCGCTCGTACTGCTGCCGGATCGGCGCCTTGAAGTCCTCTTCGTCCGCGGCGGGCCAGGACTCGCCGCGCGCCTCGATCTGGTCGCGCTTGACGGTCGCGAGGACCGAGGAGGCCTGCTCGCCGCCCATCACGGAGATCTTGGCTCCCGGCCACATCCACAGGAAGCGCGGTGAGTACGCCCGGCCGCACATCGAGTAGTTGCCCGCGCCGTACGAGCCGCCGATCACGACGGTCAGCTTCGGCACGCGGGTGCAGGCGACGGCCGTCACCATCTTCGCGCCGTGCTTGGCGATGCCGCCTGCCTCGTACTGGCGGCCCACCATGAACCCGGAGATGTTCTGGAGGAACACCAGCGGGATGCCGCGCTGGTCGCACAGCTCGATGAAGTGGGCGCCCTTCTGGGCCGACTCGGAGAACAGGATGCCGTTGTTGGCGACGATCCCGACCGGGTGTCCGTGGATCCGCGCGAAGCCGGTGACCAGGGTCTGCCCGAACTCGGCCTTGAACTCGGCGAAGCGCGAACCGTCGACCACGCGCGCGATGACCTCGCGCACGTCGTAGGGGGTGCGGGAGTCGACCGGGACCGCGCCGTACAGCCCGTACGGGTCGACCTTGGGCTCGGCCGACGGCTCCACGGACCACGGGAGCGCCCCGCGCGCGGGGAGGGTGGCCGCGATGTTCCGGACGATCCGCAGCGCGTGCGCGTCGTCCTCCGCGAGATGGTCGGTGACACCCGACACGCGCGCGTGGACCTCGCCACCGCCCAGCTCCTCGGCCGTGACGACCTCGCCGGTGGCTGCCTTCACCAGCGGCGGACCGCCGAGGAAGATCGTGCCCTGGCCGCGCACGATCACGGCCTCGTCGCTCATCGCCGGGACGTAGGCGCCGCCCGCCGTGCAGGAGCCGAGGACGGCCGCGATCTGCGGGATCCCGGCGCCGGACATCCGCGCCTGGTTGTAGAAGATCCGCCCGAAGTGCTCGCGGTCGGGGAACACCTCGTCCTGCATGGGCAGGAAGGCGCCTCCGGAGTCGACGAGATAGATACAGGGCAGGCGGTTCTCCAGCGCGACCTCCTGGGCGCGCAGGTGCTTCTTCACCGTCATCGGGTAGTAGGTGCCGCCCTTGACGGTGGCGTCGTTGGCGACGACCACGCACTCGCGCCCGCTGACCCGGCCGATCCCGGCGATGACGCCGGCGGCCGGGGCCGCTCCGTCGTACATCCCGTCGGCGGCGAGCGGCGCCAGCTCCAGGAACGGGGAGCCGGGGTCGAGGAGGGTGTCCACACGGTCACGGGGCAGCAGCTTTCCGCGCGCGGTGTGCCGCGCGCGTGCCTTCTCGCCGCCGCCGAGCCGCGCCGCGGCCAGCTTCTGGCGCAGCTCCTCGCTCAGCGCACGGTGTGCCGCCTCGTTGGCCCTCCAGGCCTCCGACGCGGGATCTGCCGCGCTCGTCAGCTCCGGTGCCTCTTGCATCCTGCGGTCCCCTCACCAGTGGTCGACCAGTTAATGAGCGTTAACGCATTTCCTTCAGGTTAACGACCGCTAACCTCCCTGTCTAGAATTGTTTTCATGGCCACCAGAACCGACGCCCCCACCCGCCGTGAGCAGATCCTCAAGGAAGCCGCCCGGCTCTTCGCCGAGCGCGGCTTCCACGGTGTGGGAGTGGATGAGATAGGAGCGGCGGTCGGCATCAGCGGCCCCGGGCTCTACCGGCACTTCGCCGGCAAGGACGCGATGCTCGCCGAGCTGCTGGTGGGGATCAGCGGGCAGCTGCTCACGGGCGGCAAGCGCAGGGTGGCGGAGGCCGGCGGAGGCGCGGAGGCCCTCCTCGACTCGCTCATCGAGGGGCACATCGACTTCGCGCTCGACGACCGCCCCCTGATCACCCTGCACGACCGCGAGCTGGACCGCCTCCGGGACAGTGACCGCAAGCTCGTGCGGCAGCTCCAGCGGCAGTACGTCGAGCTGTGGGTGGAGGTGGTCCGTGAGGTGTACCCGGAGCTGACGGAGCCGGCCGCCCGGTCGGCCGTGCACTCGGTCTTCGGCCTGCTGAACTCGACCCCTCACCTGGGGCGGCCGGGCGCGCTCCCGGGGCGCGCGGGGACCGCCGAGCTGCTGCACCGGATGGCGCGGGGGGCCTTCGGTGCGGCGGCCGTGGCTCCCGGGGCGGCAGTCGTGGCCCCTGAGACTCCCGTGGTTCCCGGGGTGGCAGTCGTGACCCCTGAGGCTCCCGCGGCTCCCGGGGCGTGACGAGCGTCTCGGGGGGCGACCTCTGGACGGCGCTCGTGACCGGCGGGTAACCTCGTATCTGAGCAAGCGCTTAGAAATGACCCAGGCAATCAGGCGGAGGTGGCGGCGGTGCGCCGTACTGTGTTCAACGAGGACCACGAGGCGTTCCGGGAGACCCTGCGCGCCTTCATCGAGGCCGAGGTCGTCCCGGTCTACGACGAGTGGTTCGCGGCCGGCCAGGCGCCGCGCGACTTCTACTACAAGCTCGCCGAGCTCGGCGTCTTCGGCATCCGCGTCGACGAGGAGTTCGGCGGCGCCGGCATCGACTCGTACAAGTTCGAAGCCGTGATGTACGAGGAGACCTCGCGCGCGGGTGTCCAGTTCGGCGGCTCCGGTGTGCACGTGCTGCTCGGCCTGCCCTACATCAAGTCGCTCGCCACCGACGAGCAGAAGAAGCGCTTCCTGCCGAAGTTCGTCAGCGGCGAGGAGATGTGGGCCCTCGCGATGACCGAGCCGGGCACCGGCTCCGACCTCGCGGGCATGAAGACCACCGCCAAGCTCTCCGAGGACGGCACGCACTACGTCCTCAACGGCTCCAAGACCTTCATCACCGGTGGCGTCCACGCCGACCGCGTGATCGTCTGCGCCCGCACCTCCGCGCCCACCGCCGAGGACCGCCGCTTCGGCATCTCCCTCTTCGCCGTGGACACCAAGGCCGAGGGCTACTCCATCGGCCGCAAGCTGGACAAGCTCGGCCTGAAGACCTCCGACACCGCCGAGCTGGCGTTCGTCGACGTGAAGGTGCCCGTCGAGGACCTGCTCGGCGAGGAGAACAAGGGCTTCTACTACCTCGGCCACAACCTCGCCTCCGAGCGCTGGGGCATCGCCTTCGGCGCCTACGCGCAGGCCAAGGCCGCCGTCCGGTTCGCCAAGGAGTACGTCCAGGAGCGCACCGTCTTCGGCAAGACCGTCGCGTCCTTCCAGAACACCAAGTTCGAGCTGGCCGCCTGCCAGGCCGAGGTGGACGCGGCCGAGGCCGTCGCCGACCGCGCCCTGGAGGCCCTCGACGCCGGTGAGCTGACCCCGGCCGAGGCCGCCAGCGCCAAGCTGTTCTGCACCGAGGTCGCGCACCGCGTCATCGACCGCTGCCTCCAGCTGCACGGCGGCTACGGCTTCATGAACGAGTACCCGATCGCCCGCCTGTACGCGGACAACCGTGTCAACCGCATCTACGGCGGTACCAGCGAGATCATGAAGACGATCATCGCCAAGGACATGGGCCTGTAAGGTCCGCGAAAAGACTGCACGGTACAACTGCCCCATGAGTGAGGCACTTGAGTCTCTCCTCGATCTGCTCGACATCGAGCGGATCGAGGAGAACATCTTCCGCGGTCAGTCCCGGTCCGCCGTCGTTCCGCGCGTCTTCGGCGGACAGGTGGCGGCGCAGGCACTGGTCGCCGCCGGGCGCACGGTCCCCGAGGACCGGCTCGCCCACTCCCTGCACGCGTACTTCTTGCGGATCGGTGACCCCGGAGCACCCATCGTGTACTCCGTGGACCGCATCCGCGACGGCCGCTCCTTCACCACCCGCCGGGTGGTCGCGGTCCAGCACGGACAGCCGATCTTCCATCTCTCCGCGTCCTTCCAGACGTACGAGGAGGGCATGGAGCACCAGGCCCCGATGCCGCCCGCGCCCGACCCGGAGACCCTGCCCACGGCCGCCGAACTGCTTCCCCGGTACGCCGAGGTCCTCTCCGACCCCGTCGTCGTGGAACGCATCCTGGAGGCCCGCGAGTCCGTCGACCTGCGCTATGTCGACGCGCCGCCGTACGGCACCGTCGGCGAGGTCCGCGAGCCGCGCTCCCAGGTGTGGTTCCGCACCAACGGCAAGCTCGCGGACGACCCCCTGCTGCACGTCGTCCTCGCGACGTACGTCTCGGACATGACGCTCCTCGACTCCATCCTGCTCGCCCACGGGCGCGGCGGCTGGGTGACCGGCGACGTCGTCGGGGCCTCGCTCGACCACGCGATGTGGTTCCACCGCCCGTTCCGCGCCGACGAATGGCTGCTCTACGACCAGGAGTCGCCGTCGGCCTCGGGCGGCCGCGGCCTCGGCCAGGCCCGGATCTACACCCAGGACGGCAGGCTGGCCATCTCGGTGATCCAGGAAGGTGTGGTCCGCGTCCCGCGGTAGACGGCCTTCCTCGGTAAGACTGAGGCATGACCGACACAGCGCAGGACGGCGGCGGCGAGAGCGTCTTCACGGTGATCGTCGCCGCCGTCGCCAATCTCGGGATCGCCCTCGCCAAGGCGGTCGCCGGTGTCATCAGCGGATCCAGCGCCATGCTGTCGGAGGCCGCCCACTCCGTCGCCGACACCGTCACGGAGCTGCTCCTGCTCACCGCGCTCAAACGCAGCGAGAAACCGGCCGACGAGGACCATCCGCTGGGCTACGGCCCCGAGCGCTACATCTGGGCCCTGCTCGCGGCCGTCGCCACCTTCGTCGGCGGCGCCGTCTTCTCGATCTACGACGGCATCCACACCCTGGTGGCGGGCGAGGAGCTCGGCGACCCGCTCGTGTCGTACATCGTGCTGGCCGTCGCCTTCGTCCTGGAGGGCTTCTCCCTGCGGACGGGGCTGCGGCAGGCACGCGGCGAGGCCGCCCGCGTCGACGCCTCCTTCAAGACCTACCTCCGGCGCACGCCCGACACCGCCGTGAAGGCCGTCGTCATGGAGGACTCGGCGGCCCTGGTCGGACTGGTCCTCGCGGCGGGCGGCCTGCTCGGCGGACAGCTCACCGGATCGGGCGTCTGGGACGGCGTCGCCTCGCTGCTCATCGGGCTCCTGCTGCTCTACGTCGCCTGGGTGCTGGGCCGTTCCAACGCGGAGCTGCTGATCGGACGGCCGCTGCCCAAGCCGATGCGGGAGCGGATCAGGGCGGAGCTGCTGGCGCTGGAGCACGTGGAGGCCGTACTGGAGCTGATCACGCTCATGCAGGGACCGCGCGAGGCGCTCATCGCCGCCAAGGTCGACTTCCGGGACGCCTCGACCGCGGCCCAGATCGAGTGGGCCTGCGAACAGGCCGAGGACCGGCTCCGGGCGGTGTTCCCCTCGGTGAGCAGGGTGTATCTGGACCCGACGCCTGGGTACGCCCAGCGGCGGTCCGAGGGGCTGAACCCCTGGCCGTGAAAGGCGGTTGAGGCGGTCCGGCGGTGCGGGTTGGATGGCGGTCATGACCCATACGGAAGAGTCGTGGAGCCGGCGCGGGACACGCGTCCGGGAAGTTTTCCTGGAGACCGCGGGCACCGTTGTCGGGCTGCTCGCCGAACCCGCCGTCGCCGCCGCCTGGGAAAAGCCCAGCGCGCTGCGGGACTTCAGTGTCCAGGGGCTGGCGGGGCACACCGTCTGGCCGGAACTCGCCCTGCCGGACCTGCTGGCGCGGCCGGTTCCGGTGGAACCGGTGGTGTCGCTGCGGGAGTACTACCTGGAGCGGGTGACCTGGCTCGACGCCGGTGTCGACGGCGCGGTCAGCGTCCGTATCCGGCGCGGCGGAGAGGCCACGGCGGCGGGCGGCCACGAGGTGCTCGTGGAACGGGCCCGGGAGGCCGTCGAACGGCTGCGGACCGAGCTGCACCGGACCCCCGCCGTACGGCCCGTCAGAATGCCGTCCTGGGGCGACTGGTCCCTCAACCTCGACGACTTCCTGATCACCCGGCTGATGGAACTCGTCGTGCACGCGGACGACTTGGCGTACAGCGTGGGCCTGCCGGCACCGGACTTCCCCGAGCGGGTGACCGCGCCGGTGGTCGACCTGCTCGCCCGCCTCGCGGTCCGGCGGCACGGGCCGCTCCAGGTGATCCGGGGACTCGCACGCGCCGAACGCGCCCCCGGATCGATCGCCGGGATCTAGGACCTGTCCGGTCGATCACGGAGGAGACGCGGGGTGTGGCACGCCCTCCCCCAAGCTCTTCGAGCAGGGGGGACCGCCAGCGGCGTTGTCGTCGGTCGACGACGCTCCGCGTCGCCTCCCTCCTCCGCCTTGCAGCTGCACGCACCCAACCCGCTCACCGGCACCGACCAGCCGCCGTCGGTGTCCTCCACCGTGATCGACCGGACAGGTCCTGGGCGACGCCGGGGCTCAGGCCAGGCCCGCCGCGTCGAGCAGGTACGCCGTCATCGGGTCGTAGTGGCGCGGGCTGAGGACGTGGTCGTCGAGCGGGACCACGACCTGGAGCGTGCCCTCCGACTCGGCGAGGAAGAGGGCCGGGTCGTTGCAGTCGGCGTAGCCGACGGAGTCCAGACCGTGCCGGCCCGCGTAACCGGCCCAGCCGTGGTCGGCCACGACCAGATCGGGCAGCGCGCGCCCCTCGCGCTCCAGGCCGGTGAGGATCGCGCGCATCGGCTCGCCCGAGTGCGTGTGCCACAGGGTGGCACCGTGCTCCAGGACCGCCACGTCCGCGAACTGCATGACATAGCCCTCGTCCGTCTGCAGCCCGTCCGGGATCACCACGATCTCGCAGCCGGCGGCGCGCAGGGCGGCGGCCGTGGCACGGTGCACGTCCAGCAGACCGCCGGGGTGGCCGGTCGCGAACAGCACCCGCTGCCGGTCCTCGGCCGCCTTGCGCAGCCGGGCCGCGAGGCGGTCCAGCGCGTCCACGGTCAACTCGGGGTCGATGGTGTCCTGGCCGTACCGGTACTCCGGGTCGTCGTTGACGCCGACCCGCTCCGCCATCACCGCGAGCACGTCCTGCTCGTCGGTCCAGCGGTCGCCGAGTTCCAGGCCGAGCCACCAGTTGCGCTCGCCGTTCGCCAGCTTGCGGTAGTGGGAGAGGTTGTTCTCGCGGGGCGTGGCGACATCGCCCGCGATACGGGTCTTCACGAGATGGTCGACAAGTTCGGCGCGGCTGGGAGTCCCGGGTATCGGCATACGCCCATTGTGCCGGTGCGTTCCCGCCGAGGGCGCGGCTGTCCCGCTCGCTGGGATGTGCGTCACTCGGGTGTGCGGGACCCGGGGCGCGGCGGCGACGGCCGACGGGCGGTCGGCTCCGTGCCTGCCCCGCGCGGTCCGGCGGTCTCCGGCGGCACGGAGGCCGGGACCGGCACGTCGTCGCGGCGCCGGATCCCGGGTCTTTGGCTCAGTCGTCCCTGAGCGCGAACCACAACTCCATCCGTACGTCGGGGTCGTCGAGGTCCGTGCCCAGCAACGCCGCACAACGGGCGATGCGTTGGCGGACGGTGTTGCGGTGGACCGAGAGGGCCACCGCGGTGCGGTCCCAACTGCCGTGCAGGGAGAGCCAGGTGCGGAGGGTCTCGGTGAGGGCCGGGGTCCCGGCGACGGGAGCGAGGAGGGCGTGGGCGTGAGCCTCGGCGTCCTCCGAGGGGACGAGGTCCGCCAGCGCGGGCCGGTCGCCGTGGCGGACCAGGGGTGCCCGGGTCGCGCGGGCGCGGGCCAGCGCGCGGGCCGCCTGGGTGTCGGCGGCCGCCCACGCGTGCGGGCCCGCGGGCGCGCTGACCCCGCAGGTCCAGCCCGGCTGCGGGGTGGGCTCGCGGTCGCCGGGGACGAGGACGCGGACGACGTCGCCGCTCACGTCGACCAGCGCGGAGCCCAGCGCGGCCGCCAGCGCGGACGCGGTGACGGCGTCCGGGGCGGGGCCGTCCCCGGCGGGGCGCGCGTGCACGACCACCCACCGCTCGCCGCCGAGAAGCGGTGCCACCGCTTCCGGCGCGGCCCCGAGCAGCAGCCGCACCAGGGCCGCCGACCGCGCGGCCCCGCTCCGGCTCTGGTGCTCCCCGGTGAGGAGGGAGAGCAGCACGGACGCGACGGAGGCGATCGTGTGGTCGCCGGGGTCGCGGCGCGGCGCGGCGACCCCGAGGACGAAGCCCTGGCCGCTGCCGAGGGCGTAGGCCGCGAGGTGGACGCCGCCCACGGTGTCGGTGGCGGAGGCGGGCGTGGGGCCCTCGGCGGCCCCGGGCCGCACGACACCGGCCAGCTCGGCGAGCACCTCCTCGGGAGGCGCGGGGACGGGGGGTGCGTCGAGGGGGGTACCGGCCGAGGTCGCTCCGGCCGAGGGCACCTCGAGGGAGGGTGTGCCGGGCGAGGGCGCCCCGGGCGAGGGCGCTCGGACCGAAGGAGCTCCGGGCGACGGTGTGCCGGGCGAGGGCGCTCCGACCGAAGGTGCTCCGGGCGAGGGCGCTCCGGGCGAGGGCGCTCCGGGCGAAGACGCTCCGGGCGAAGGTGCTCCGACCGAAGGCGCTCCGACCGAAGGCGCCCCGACCGAAGGCGCTCCGGGCGACGGTGTGCCGGGGGCGGGCGCCTCGGTCCGAGGCGCCGGGCCCGGGACGGTCCCGGACGCGGGTGTCCTGTCCGCGGGTCCCGCGAACGAGGGCGCTGATCCTGTCGGGTGCGCCGGGTGTGCCGGGTCCGTAGGGCTGCCGAGGTGCGCCGGGTGGGCCCGGGGCGCCGGCCGTGCCGTCTTCGGCCCGCCGGACGGCGGGATCCTTCCGGCCTGGGCCAGTTCCGTGCCCTCCGGGCCGTACAGCACGGCCCAGCCCCCCACCCGCCGGGCCAGCTGCCGGAGCACCGCCGGTACCGGATCGGGGCGGGCCGCGGCCGCCGCCAGGCTCTGCTGGGCCTCGGTCACCCGGCGGAGTTCGGCCAGCCGGGCCTGGGCCATGAGCTGCCACACCGCGCGGGCGACCCCGGAGAACGTCGTCTGGGGCGGGACCTCCAGGAGGGGCAGCCCGTACGTGTCGCAGGCCGCGACGAGGGCGCGGGGGACCGTGTCGTGGACCGGGGCCAGACCGAATCCCAGCGCCGCGCCGCCCGCCGCGACGATGCGGGAGACATAGCCGTCGAAGTAGTCCGCCGAGCTCTCGGCCTCGTTCGGGCCGGGGGTGTCCCCGTCGGAGCGGGCCGCCTCGGGCACGTGGACCCCCGCCGTCAGCAGCAGCTCACCGCCCAGCAGATAGGGATAGAGGTCGGCCATCTCCGACGTGTGCGCCCAGTGGATCACCGTGTCGGGCTCCGCCGGCCCGGCGATCAGGCGCAGGGCCAGGTCCTCGCGGGCGAGCAGCGCCGACAGCGGCACCGGAGGCGTCGGTGGTACGGCCGGTGCGGACGGTGACTGTGGGTCCGGCACGATGGACGATCCCTCCATCCCGTTCGGATCGAATGGATGAAACGTACACTTCGCAGTCGCTTTCCGGCCACCTAGTGTCGGTCCCGACCGGCAGCCGTGGGTACGGGCGGATGTCCCCGCGATCAGTTGCCGGCTCGTCCCCCACATCCCCGCACGACACGCCACAGAGCACCCCGAGGAGACCCATGGCCGTCGACTACGCAGTCATCGTCGTCTATCTGGCCGGCATGCTGGCCATGGGCTGGTGGGGCATGCGCCGCGCCAAGTCCAAGAGCGAGTTCCTCGTCGCGGGACGCAGGCTCGGGCCCGTCATGTACTCCGGCACCATGGCCGCCATCGTTCTCGGCGGCGCCTCCACCATCGGCGGTGTCGGCCTCGGCTACCAGTACGGGCTCTCCGGAGCCTGGATGGTGTTCACCATCGGCCTCGGCCTGCTGGCGCTCAGTGTCTTCTTCTCCGCCCGCATCGCCCGCCTGAAGGTCTACACCGTCTCCGAGATGCTCGACCTGCGCTACGGCGGCCGGGCCGGTGTCATCTCCGGTGTCGTCATGTGGGCGTACACCCTGATGCTGGCGGTCACCTCGACCATCGCGTACGCCACGATCTTCGACGTCCTGTTCGACATGAACCGCACGCTCGCGATCGTCCTCGGCGGTTCCATCGTCGTCGCGTACTCGACGCTCGGCGGCATGTGGTCGATCACCCTCACCGACATGGTGCAGTTCGTGGTCAAGACCGTCGGCGTGCTGCTCCTGCTCCTGCCCATAGCGGTCGTCAAGGCCGGCGGGTTCAGCGAGATGAAGGCCAAGCTGCCCACCGAGTACTTCGACCCGCTGGGCATCGGCGGCGAGACGATCTTCACCTACGTGCTGATCTATACGTTCGGCATGCTGATCGGGCAGGACATCTGGCAGCGCGTGTTCACCGCGCGCGGCGACAGGACCGCCAAGTGGGGCGGCACGGTCGCCGGTACCTACTGCCTGGTCTACGCCGTGGCCGGCGCCGTCATCGGCACCGCGGCCAAGGTCATGTACCCGAAGCTGCCCAGCGCCGACACCGCCTTCGCGACCATCGTCAAGGACGAACTCCCGGTCGGCGTGCGGGGACTGGTGCTCGCCGCGGCCCTCGCCGCTGTGATGTCCACCTCCTCCGGCGCCCTGATCGCCTGCGCCACCGTCGCCAACAACGACATCTGGTCCCGGCTGCGCGGCGCCGTGAAGCGCGACGCCGAGGACCACGACGAGGTCAAGGGCAACCGCGTCTTCATCCTCGTCATGGGCATCGCCGTGATCTGCACGGCGATCGCGCTGAACAACGTCGTCGAGGCGCTGACCGTCGCCTACAACCTGCTCGTCGCCGGCCTGCTCGTCCCGATCCTCGGCGGTCTGCTGTGGAAGCGCGGCACGGTGCACGGCGCGCTGGCCTCCGTCGTCGTCGGCGGTGTCGCCGTCATCGGCCTGATGGCCTCGTACGGCATCCTCGCGAACGAGCCGGTCTACTACGGACTGCTCCTCTCGCTGGCCGCGTACGTGATCGTCTCGCTGGCCACGCCGGCGACCGACGCCGCGGTGCTGGCCGCCTGGCGGGAGCGGCTCGCGGGCCGCGTCGCCGAACCCATGTCCGAGCCGGTCCCGGTTCACCAGTAGAGTCGTAGTACTTGTACTTAGTTGTACATACGCGACGAAGCGTAGGAAAGAAGGCAATACCCCATGAGCAGCAACGAGACGCCCCGCGGACCCGTCGACTCGTCCCGCATCCCGCGGTACGCCGGTCCCGCGACCTTCGCCCGGCTGCCGCGCCTCGACGAGGTCGGCACCACCGACGTCGCCGTGGTCGGCGTGCCGTTCGACTCCGGTGTCTCGTACCGGCCGGGCGCCCGCTTCGGCGGCAACGCGATCCGCGAGGCGTCCCGGCTGCTGCGCCCCTACAACCCGGCGCAGGACGCCTCCCCGTTCGCCCTCGCGCAGGTCGCGGACGCCGGTGACATCGCGGCGAACCCGTTCAACATCAACGAGGCCGTGGAGACGGTGGAGGCCGCCGCCGACGAGCTGCTCGGCACCGGCGCCCGCCTGATGACCCTGGGCGGCGACCACACCATCGCGCTGCCCCTGCTCCGCTCCGTCGCCAAGAAGCACGGCCCGGTCGCGCTGCTCCACTTCGACGCGCACCTCGACACCTGGGACACGTACTTCGGCGCCGAGTACACGCACGGCACCCCGTTCCGCCGCGCCGTCGAGGAGGGCATCCTCGACACCTCCGCGCTCTCCCACGTCGGCATCCGCGGCCCGCTGTACGGCAAGCAGGACCTCACCGACGACGAGAAGATGGGCTTCGGCATCGTCACCTCGGCGGACGTCTACCGCCGAGGCGCCGACGAGGTCGCCGACCAGCTGCGCCAGCGCATCGGCGACCGCCCGCTGTACATCTCCATCGACATCGACTGCCTCGACCCGGCGCACGCGCCCGGCACCGGCACCCCGGAGGCGGGCGGCATGACCTCCCGCGAACTCCTGGAGATCCTGCGCGGCCTCTCGTCCTGCAACCTCGTCTCCGCCGACGTGGTCGAGGTCGCCCCGGCGTACGACCACGCCGAGATCACCGCGGTGGCGGCGTCCCACACCGCCTACGAACTGACCACCATCATGTCCCGCCAGATCGCGGAGGCCCGAAGCAAGTGACCCACGACCACGACCTGGTGCTCCGTCCGTCGGCGGCACAGACGGAGGCCGCGCTCAACCCGCCCCCCGGCCGCAACGGCGGAGACCTGGTCGTGGAGACCCTCTCCGGTCTCGGTGCGACGACCGTCTTCGGGCTGCCGGGCCAGCACGCGCTCGGCATGTTCGACGCGCTGCGCCGCTCCTCGCTTCAGTACGTCGGGCTGCGCGTCGAGAACAACGCCGGGTTCGCGGCGGACGCCTACGGCCGGATCACCGGTGAGGCCGCGCCGCTGCTGCTCTCCACCGGCCCCGGGGCGCTGACCTCGCTCGCCGCGCTCCAGGAGGCGCGCGCCGCCTCGGCGCCCGTCCTCGCCATCAGCAGCCAGATCCCGACCGCCGGCCTCGGCGGCGGCCGCCACGGCTATCTGCACGAACTCCCCGACCAGCAGGCCTCGTTCCGGGGCGTGGTCAAGTCGGTCCACACGGTCCGTACGCAGTCCCAGATCCCCTCCGCGATCGCGGCGGCCTGGGAGTCGGCGCTGACCGCCCCGCACGGCCCGGTCTGGGTGGAGATCCCGCAGGACGTCCTCCTCGACGAGACGAGCCTGCCGGTGGTCACGGCGATGGACGCGACCCCCGAGGACGTGGTCCCGCGCCCCGAACTGACGGCGCTGGCAGCTCACTTGCTGTCCTCTGCCGAACGCCCCGCGATCATCGCGGGCGGCGGTGTCGTCCGGTCGGACGCGTCCGGCAAGCTGCGCGCGCTCGCCGAGAAGCTGAACGCGCCGGTCGTCACCACCTTCGGGGGCAAGGGCGCCTTCCCCTGGGAGCACCCGCTCTCCCTCCAGTCCTGGCTGGAGGACCGGTACACGACCGACTTCCTGGAGGACGCGGACGTCCTGCTGGTGGTGGGCTCGGGCCTCGGTGAACTCTCCTCGAACTACCACACGTTCAAGCCCCGGGGCCGGGTCGTCCAGATCGAGGCCGACCTCGGCAAGCTGGAGTCCAACCACCCGGCGCTGGGCATCCACGCGGACGCCCGCCTCGCGCTGTCCGCGCTCCTGGAGACGGTGGAGGAACGCCCCGACCCGTCGGCGGCGGACCGCGTGACCTCGGTGCTCGCCCGGGTCGCGGACCGTATCGCCGGCCAGGAACTCACCCTGGAACAGGACGTGCTGGCGTCCGTGCGCCGCGCCCTGCCGGCCACGTCGCCGTCCTTCTGGGACATGACGATCCTGGCGTACTGGGCCTGGTCGGCCTTCGACCCGCGCGGCGCCAACACCATGCACTCCGCGCAGGGCGCCGGCGGCCTCGGCTACGGCTTCCCGGCGGCGCTGGGCGCGGCGGCGGCCGACCCCTCCCGCCCGGTCCTCGCGGTCTCCGGCGACGGCGGCGCGCTGTATTCCATCGCGGAACTGGCCACGGCGAAGCAGTGCGACCTCCCGGTCACCTGGCTCATCGTGGACGACGGCGGATACGGCATCCTCCGCGAGTACATGAACGGCGCCTTCGGCCGGGCGACCGCCACGGAGCTGTCCCGCCCGGACTACGTGGCCCTCGCCGAGTCGTTCGGCGTGCCGGGCGTTCTCACGAGCCCCGAGACGCTGGAGGAGGACCTGGCCAAGGCCCTGGCCGCCCCCGGCCCCTCGGTGGTCGTCCTCCCGGCGGTGCTGCGGATGTTCGCCCCGACCCACCTGGACTGACCGGGCGGACCCGGACGGGCGGTCACGGGAACGCGAGAGCGCCGGGGAGTGTGCGGCACACTCCCCGGCGCTCCGTCGTGCGAGGCCGCTCAGCGCAGGGACGAGCCGAACAGCGCGTTCGTGTAGGGCGCCGAGAGGGTCCTCGGGCCGAACGCCAGGGCGGACGTGGTGGTCAGGCCGGCCGTGGTGCCGCGCAGGACCCAGACCGCGCCGGCGGAGGCGTTCTCCGCGGTCGAGGACGCGGCGAGGTCGAGCCGGCCGTTGCCGTTCACGTCCAGCAGCGCCGTGGCCACGCCGAACCGGTCGTCGGTCTCGGCGACACCGGGCACACCGGCGGTGTCCTGGTGGAAGACCTGCGTGCCGGCACCCGTGACGCCGGAGGCGCCGCCGTGGACGAGGGCGACGGAGCCGGCGTCGACGACACCGGCGACGTCCTCGCCGGCGATGCCGAGGGCGATGTCCGCGTAGCCGTCACCCGTGACGTCGGCGACCGAGACGGCCGAACCGATCTCGTCGCCCTCCTCCTGGACGCCGGGGAAACCGGCCAGGTCCTGGTCGAAGGTCTGCACGTGATCGGTGAGGCCGGCGACGGAGCCGTACGAGATCCGCACCGTGTCGTTCCAGCCGACGGCGCCGGAGACGACGTCGTCGAACCCGTCGCCGTTCACGTCGCCGACGCCGGTGTTCAGGGTGATGCTCGAGCCGCCGCCGGGGGCGTCGGCGCGCTTGAAGCCCGACGGGCTGCCGTACAGCAGCCGGTTGCCCCATTGTCCGTCGCCGGCGTAGTACCACTGGACGAGGTCGTCCCGGCCGTCGCCGTTGATGTCGCCGACCTGGCCGGAGGTGACGGGACCGGTGACCGTGTCGCCGTCCTCCTCGCAGCCGTGACCGGTTTCGCAGGAGGCGTCGTTCTCCTCGTAGCCCCACCAGGAGGACTTGTCGAGGATGTTGAGGACGGCGGCCGGCTTGCCGGCGCGGGAGACGGGGCCCTTCCACAGGGCGGCCGAGGTGGGTATCGGGTCGTCGCCGGCGACGGACTGCGCGGAGAACAGGGCGAGGTCCGTGGTGCCGTCGCCGTCGAAGTCGCCGGCCGCCGGGGCGGCGCCGTAGCCGGCGAGGGCCGTGCCCCCGGTGAGCCCGGAGGCGGAGCCCCACAGGACGACCGAGCCCTCCTTGCCGCCCGCGATCACGAGGTCGCTGTAGCCGTCCTTGTCCAGGTCGGCCCTGGTGAAGGAGGACCCGAAGCGCTGGTTCGCGGTGGCGGAGCCGGGGACCCCGCCGGTGGAGCGGCTGACGATCTTCTTGTTCGCGGTGGACAGGCCGCCCGCGGAGCCGTACACGACGGCCACGTAGCCGGCCCGGGCCTTGCTCGACACGGTCGCGGTCGGGGCGCCGACGACCAGGTCGGCGTAGCCGTCCCCGTTGAAGTCGTCCCGGGCGTCCGCCGATCCGGTTGCGGCCTGGGCGGTGGCGCCGGTGAGGGCCCAGGTGCCGAGCCCTCCGGCCAGCAGCGCGGCGGCGGCCAGGGGCGCGGTCAACCGCGCGGAGCGGCTCCTGCGTCGTGCTCGGGGCATCGGGTGCCTTTCGTCGTTCCGGTGGGACGCGGTGGTCCGACGCGTCCAGGGAGTGCGACTCGGGCGGGGCGTCACTGGTTGTACGCCCTGAGGCCGTTCATTTGTCACCCGCCGGTGCCCGACGGCCCCGGCAGTCGCCTGAACTCCCTTTACTGCGGAGGGAGTTCAGGCGATTACTCTGCCTACCAGATCGCTTCCACCCATTCCGGGTGGTCGATGAACGGGTTGCGGTTGTGCTGGTAGGTGTCGTAGATGGCCTGGTTGCGCTTCTCCTCGAAGGCGCTCGGCGGGTCCGCCTCGTTCCACGCCTTGAGAACGGAGAGCTTGCCCATGTACGGGTTGCTGCCGTTGCCGACCTTCTCGTTGGGTTCCAGGTCGGCGAAGCCGTCGTCGCCCTCGTAGCGCACGGCCATGTAGAGGATCATGCGGGCCACGTCGCCCCGGTCCGCGGCGCGCGGCTGGAAGGAGTCGGAGTCGACGAGGCTGCCGCCCCCGTTGGTGACGGTGCTGCCGCCGTTGTCGAAGTCCAGATTGCCGCGGATGCTGTTGACCTGGACGTCCGCCGGGCGCAGATGGTGCAGATCCGTGCCGGGACCGGTCACCTCGCCGAAGTCTCCGTGCGACTTGGCCCAGGTGTGCTCGCGGTTCCAGTCGCCGACGTCGCCGCCGTTGAGGGACTTGCTGCGCGAGACACCGCTGTACAGCAGGATCACGTTGCTGCTGTTGTTCGGGTCCTGGTCGGTGACCTTCAGCGCGTTCCAGACCGCGGAGTACGAGATCTTGGTCTGGCTGCTGATGATGGTGTGCAGCGAGGACTTCAGGGTCGTGCCGGTCTTGCCGACCGCGTTCTTGTAGTACGTGCTGTCGTACGCGGTCGTCGTGGCACTCGCGGGGGTGGCGGCCACGGTCGGCAGGGTGAGGCCGACGAGGACCGCGGAGGTGCTCAGCGCCAGGGTCTTCCAGCGGCGTATGTGCGTGGCGGGCATCGTGGGGTGTCCGTTCTACGCGGGTTGAATGGAGCGGGTAACCGGGAGAGTGACATGCACATGAGGTTCTTGGGGTTAAGGGGAGGTGTCGGTTCAGTGTCGGGATTCAACAACTCGTGCAGTCCACGCGAGACATGACAGAACGAACGAGCGGCCCCTGACCGGACATGTGGTCAGGGGCCGCCGGGTGTCGGGCGGTTGGGTCGTCCGACGTCGGACGGGTGGGTCAGCCGACGTCGGACGGGTCCAGCCGGTAGAGCGTCGAGGCCGACTGGCCGCCACTGCGCGCGGCGGATCCGGAGTCGGATGCGGATCCGGTGTCGGACCCGGCGCCGGATGCGGATCCGGTGTCCGAAGTGGATCCTGACTCCGAAGTGGACCCGGACGACGCGGACTTGTCGTAGGTGCTCTCCTTCACCGCCGTGCCGTTCTTCTCCACCCACGTGGTGATCTGCGAGCTGAGCGTGTTGTTTCCGCCCATCCCGCCGCCCATGCCGCCGCCGAGCTGGATGTAGTGCAACTCGCCCTTGCGCACGAGCTCCTTGAGCTTGGCGAGGGTCATCGCCTTGTCGGAACCGGTGAAGCCGAACATGGAGATGACGGGCTTGCCGGTGCTCACGATCAGCTGCGCCGCGCCCTGCGAATTCGACACCGCCAGCAGCCACTTGGCGCCGTCCTGGTGCTTCTCCAGATAGGAGACCAGGGCGCTGCCGGCGGTCCCGCCCATGCCGCCACCGCCCCCGCCGGAGCCGCCCGCGCCGCCGGGCCCCTCCGCGGTACCGCCCGGGGCGCCGCCGTTCCCGCCTTCGGTCTGGCCGCCACCGGGGAACTCCCCGTTTCCGCCGCCTTGCTGGCCCGCGTCCTGGCCGCCGCCGGGGAAGCCGCCCTGGGGCTGCTCGCCGTTCCCGCCGGATGCCTGGCCGCCACCGCCGGGCGCCTCGCCCCCTCCGGGGAAGCCGCCCGCCTGTCCGCCCGCCTCGGCGTTCGGACCGCCCTGCGTGTTGCCGCCGGGCGCCTCGCCACCGAAGCCGCCCCGGCCACCGCCTGGACCGCCGCCGAAGCCTCCGCTGCCGGTGGTCGGCCCCGCCGTCGGGTTGGTGCCGCCCATGCCGCCGCCCGGGCCACCACCGGCTGCCGCGGGTTCGGCGATCGCGTACGCCGCCGGGCCGGCGAGGGCCGCGACGACCGCGGCGGCCACGGAGGCCATGAGCAGCCGGGCACGGTTGCCGGAGCGGAAGAGGAACAGGCCGGCGATCGCCAGCGCCATGACCACCGCGACGGCCGGCCACAGCCAGCCGTTCCAGTCGGCGGCCCGGCGCAGCAGCACGACCGCCCAGATCGCGGTGACCGCTAGTCCGGCCGGCAGCACCCACCGCCACCGGGCGTCCTGGCCGCGGAAGGCGCGCAGCAGCATGACGCCGCCCGCGCCGGTCAGGGCCGCGATGCCGGGGGCCAGCGCGGTCGTGTAGTAGGGGTGCATGGTGCCCTCGGCCATGCTGAACGTCAGATAGTGCAGCAGGGTCCAGCCGCCCCACAGCACCAGCGCGGCGCGCTCGGGGTCGGTGCGCGGCGCACGTCCGCGCAGCATCAGGCCGCCGACGAGCGCGATCCCCGCGAAGGGCAGCAGCCAGGAGATCTGGCCGCCGAGGATGTCGTTGAACATCCGGCCGAGGCCCGCGGTCCCGGCGAAGGTGCCGCCTCCGCCGCCCCCACCGCCTCCGCCGTTGCCCTCGCCGCCCAGCACCCGGCCCAGGCCGTTGTAGCCCATGATCAGGTCCCAGGCGGAGCCGTCCGTGGAGCCGCCGATGTACGGGCGCTCGTCGGCCGGTACGAGCGAGACGGCGGCCGCCCACCAGAAGCTCGCGACGGCCAGGGCCACGGTGGCGAGCAGCAGGTCGCGGACCTTCTTCGCCCAGCCGAGCCGGGAGGCGTACACGTACACGGCGAAGACGGCGGGCAGGGCGATGTACGCCTGGAGCATCTTGGTGTTGAACGCGAGCCCGAAGCACACCGCCGAGCCGAGCAGCGGCAGCAGCCGGCCGTCCCGGGTGGCCCGCAGACCGAGGGCCGCGGCCGCGACCATCAGCAGGACCAGGGTGGTGTCGGGGTTGTTGTCGCGGTTGATGGCGACCGTGATCGGGGTGAGCGCGAGGACCAGCGCGGCCACCGCGGCCGCCGCGTGGCCGAAGGCCCGCTTCACGGAGGAGTGCAGGATCCAGATCGTGCCGAGCGCGGCGGCGATCATCGGCGCCATCATCTGCCAGGTCCCGAAGCCGAGGACCCGGCAGGACAGACTCATGATCATGAGAGCGAGCGGCGGCTTGTCGACCGTGATGAAGTTCCCGGCGTCGAGCGAGCCGAAGAACCAGGCCTTCCAGCTCTCGGTACCGCTGAGCACCGCGGCGCTGTAGAAGCTGTTGAGGCCGGCGGCCGACAAGTTCCAGGAGTACAGGACCGCGGCCAGGGCGAGGATCGCGAGCAGCGCGGGCAGCGACCAGCGCGGCGCGGCCGGCGCCGCCTCCGCGGGCTCCGCGTGCGCGGGCGCCGGCGGCGCGGCGTGGGGAGTCGTGGGGGCGTCGGGCAAGGGGTCAGTGGCAGACGTCACCACCGCACCATGACGCGAAGTGATGGGTGCGGACTGTGGTCCGCCTGGGGGTGAGCTGTGCGTCCGGCTCCGCCGCCGGATCACCAGGACATCCGCCCCGCCGCCGGATCACCAGGACATCCGCCCCGCCCTCGGATCAGCGGGGCATCTGCCCCCGCCCTCGGGGCACCGGGGCATCTGCCCCCGCCCCGGATGAACAGGACATCCGCCCTCCGCCGCCGGATCACCAGGACATCCGCCCCGCCGCCGGATCACCAGGACATCCGCCCCGCCCTCGGATCAGCGGGGCATCTGCCCCCGCCCTCGGGGCACCGGGGCATCTGCCCCCGCCCCGGATGAACAGGGCATCCGCCCTCCGTCGCCGGATCACCAGGGCATCCGCCCCTCGCCCCGGAGCACCCGAATCCCCGCCGCCGGAACACCGGACGCCCGTCTCTGGAACACCCGTACAACTTTCGGACCCCCCTGCGAGTCATCTGGGGCGAGCGCGCCGGGGGCGCGTTCGTATCGCTTCAAGGGGATGGGAAGCCTCCATGACTCACCGGATATCCCGGGCTGCCCGTGTGCTCGCGACGAGCCTCGGTGCCGCGGTGATCGTGCCGATCGCGATCGCCGCGGCCCCGGCCGGTGCCGCACCGGCGCCGACGGTCAGCTGTACGTCGAGCAAGGCCGGTCTGGCCGCCAAGCTGCAGACGGACATCACCGCGGCGCTCGCGAACCGCAGGGGCACCGTCGCGGTCGGACTGTACGACCGCTCGACGAACACGACCTGCACACTCCGCGCCACCACCTCGTTCGACTCGGCCAGCACGGTGAAGGTCACCGTCCTCGCCACGCTGCTGTGGGACGCGAAGAAGCACAACCGCTATCTGACGAGCACCGAGACCTCGCTCGCCACCAAGATGATCACCCAGTCGGACAACGCCTCGACCACCAAGCTGTGGAACCAGCTCGGTCTGACGAAGATCAAGGGCTTCCTGACCGCGGCCGGGATGACGAAGACCACACCGGGCACCGGGGGCTACTGGGGTCTCACCCAGATCAACGTCACCGACGAGCAGAAGCTGCTCAAGCTCGTCACCGCCAAGAACACGGTGCTGAGCGACAACTCCCGCGCGTACATCCTGAAGCTGATGGGCAAGGTCGTCTCCTCGCAGCGCTGGGGGACACCGGCCGGGGCGCCCTCGACGGTCGCCGTGCACGTCAAGAACGGCTGGCTCTCGCGCTCCTCGAACGCATGGCGGGTGCACAGCCTCGGCACCTTCAACGGGGGCGGCCGCGACTACATGATGTCGGTGCTCACCGTCGGCAGCAGCACCATGGACTACGGCGTCGCCACCATTCAGGCCGTCGCCAAGGTCATCCACAAGGACCTCGTGCCGGTCACCGTCGCCCCCCAGCGGTTCACGCCGACCTCGCAGCCGACGGAGGCCTTCCCGGCCGTCCCGGCGGGCTGACCGGGTCCGGAGACCCGCGCCGTCACCTTCGTACACCTTTTCGTACTCCGTCGTCCGCCCGCCCGGCCCCCTGGCCCGGCGGGCGGACTGCTGTTGCGTGGATGGGCGGGCGAATTGTTGCGGAGGGATGAAATCCGTTCCTTCCGGCGTTGGTGACTTCCGGCGGAGTGAGATCTACGGAAGGCACCGGAGTGGCAGCGGAGCGGGGATGGGCACGGCGGCTCGCCGGGTACGCGTGGCGGTACCCGAAGGACGTGGTGCTCGCGCTCGGCTCCTCACTGGGCGGCATGGCCGTGATGGCGGTGGTCCCGCTGATCACCAAGGTGGTCATCGACGACGTCATCAGTGATCACAGCCGCGGCATGGCCCCCTGGGCGGGCGCGCTGCTCGGCGCGGCCGTCCTCGTCTACGTCCTCACCTTCATCCGCCGCTACTACGGCGGCCGGCTCGCCCTCGACGTCCAGCACGATCTCCGTACCGACATGTACGGGACGATCACCCGGCTGGACGGGCGGCGCCAGGACGAACTGTCCACCGGGCAGGTCGTGGGCCGCGCGACCAGTGACCTCCAGCTGATCCAGGGCCTGCTCTTCATGCTCCCGATGACCATCGGGAACATCCTGCTCTTCCTGATCTCCCTCGGGATCATGGCCGCGCTGTCCCTGCCGCTCACCCTGGTGGCGCTGGCCGTCGCCCCGGCCCTGTGGTTCGTCGCCAAGCGCAGCCGCTCCAAGCTGCACCCGGCCACCTGGTACGCGCAGGCGCAGGCCGCCGCCGTGGCGGGGGTCGTCGACGGCGCCGTCAGCGGCGTCCGCGTGGTCAAGGGCTTCGGGCAGGAGGACCAGGAGACCGGCAAGCTGCGCGAGGTCGGGCGGCGGCTCTTCGCCGGGCGGCTGCGGACCATCCGGCTGAACTCCAAATACACCCCGGCCCTCCAGGCCGTGCCCGCCCTCGGCCAGGTCGCGATGCTCGCCCTCGGCGGCTGGCTGGCGGTGCGCGGCCAGATCACGCTGGGCACCTTCGTGGCGTTCTCCACGTACCTCGCGCAGCTCGTCGGACCGGTGCGGATGCTGGCCGTCGTCCTCACCGTCGGGCAGCAGGCCCGCGCCGGCGCCGAGCGGGTCCTCGAGCTCATCGACACCGAGCCGTCGATCAAGGACGGCACCAAGGCCCTGCCGGCCGACGCGCCCGCCACCGTCGAGTTCGACGACGTGTCCTTCTGGTACGAGGAGGGCCGGCCGGTCCTGGACGGGCTGAGCTTCGAGATCCGGCCCGGCGAGACCGTCGCCGTCGTCGGCTCGTCCGGCTCCGGCAAGTCGACGGTCTCGCTGCTGATGCCCCGCTTCTACGACGTGACGCACGGCGCCGTCCTCATCGGCGGGCACGACGTCCGCGAGCTGACCACGGAGTCCCTGCGCGCCGCGATCGGCCTCGTCCCCGAGGACTCCTTCCTCTTCTCCGACACCGTGCGCGCCAACATCGCCTACGGCCGCCCCGACGCCACCCAGGACGAGATCGAGACCGCGGCCCGTGCCGCCCAGGCCGACCGGTTCATCGCTGAGCTGCCCGGCGGCTACGACACCACGGTCGGCGAGCACGGACTCACCCTCTCCGGAGGGCAGCGCCAGCGCGTCGCGCTCGCCCGCGCGATCCTCACCGACCCGCGGCTGCTCGTCCTCGACGACGCCACCTCCGCCGTGGACGCCCGGGTCGAGCACGAGATCCACGAGGCGCTGAAGCACGTCATGGAGGGCCGCACGACCCTGCTGATAGCGCACCGGCGCTCCACCCTGAACCTCGCCGACCGCATCGCCGTCCTGGACGGTGGCCGGCTCGCCGACATCGGCACCCACGACGAGCTCCAGTCCCGCTCCGCGCTCTACCGGCGGCTGCTCACCGACCCCGACGAGCTGGGCGGTGTCTCCCCGGGGCACACCCGGCCGGCGGTGCCGCAGGAGGACACCTCCGTACGCGACGAGCTGGACGCCGAGTTCGACGCCGAGCGCGGGGTGACGCCGCGCCTGTGGACCGGTGACCGCGAGCCCAGGGACAACGCGCTCGCCGGGATGCCCGCCACCCCGGGACTCCTCGCGCAGGTCGAGGCACTGCCCCCGGCCGTCGACGTCCCGGATGTCGACGAGGCCCGCGCGGTCGCGGCCGAGGAGTCCTACGGACTGCGCAGACTGCTGCGCGGCTTCGGGGCCCCGCTGCTCATCAGCCTCGCCCTGGTCGCCGTCGACGCGGTGATGACGCTGCTGCTGCCCATCCTGATCCGGCACGGCATCGACCAGGGAGTCACCCGGCTCGCGCTCGGCGCGGTGTGGGCGGCGGCCGCGCTCGCGCTGGTCACCGTGCTCGTCCAGTGGGCGGCGCAGATCGGTGAGACCCGGATGACGGGCCGGACGGGCGAGCGGGTCCTGTACGCGCTGCGCCTGAAGATCTTCGCGCAGCTCCAGCGCCTCGGCCTCGACTACTACGAGCGGGAGCTCACGGGCCGGATCATGACCCGGATGACGACCGACGTCGACGCGCTGTCCACGTTCCTGCAGACCGGGCTGGTCACCGCGTTCGTCTCCGTCGTCACCTTCTTCGGCATCATGGTCGCCCTGCTGGTGATCGACGTACAGCTGGCGCTGGTCGTCTTTGTGACGCTGCCGCCGCTGGTCATCGGCACGTTCTTCTTCCGCCGGGCGAGCGTCAAGGCGTACGAACTGGCCCGTGAGCGGGTATCGGCGGTCAACGCCGATCTCCAGGAGTCGGTGTCCGGGCTGCGGATCCTCCAGGCGTTCCGGCGCGAGGACGCGAGCGCCCGGCGGTTCGCGGAGGGCAGCGACAGCTACCGCAGGGCCCGGATCCGCGGGCAGTGGCTGATCTCCGTCTACTTCCCGTTCGTCCAGCTGCTGGCCTCGGGGGCCGCGGCGGCCGTGCTGATCGTGGGCGCCCACCGGATCGACTCCGGCACGCTCACCACCGGCGCGCTGGTCGCCTATCTCCTCTACATCGACCTGTTCTTCGCTCCCGTGCAGCAGCTCTCGCAGGTCTTCGACGGCTATCAGCAGGCCACCGTCTCACTGGGCCGCATCCAGGAGCTGCTCCGGGAGCCGACGTCGACGAAGGCGGCCGACGAGCCCCTGGAGGTGCCGTCGCTGAGGGGCGAGATCGCCTTCGAGGACGTCGGCTTCGCGTACGGACCGGCGGACGAGGCCGAGGAGGCGCTCAGCGCGGTGTCGTTGCGCATCCCCGCCGGGCAGACCGTGGCCTTCGTCGGGGAGACCGGCGCGGGCAAGTCGACGCTGGTGAAGCTGGTCGCGCGGTTCTACGACCCGACGGGCGGCCGGGTCACGGTCGACGGCACGGACCTGCGCGACCTCGACATCACCGCCTACCGGCACCGGCTCGGTGTCGTCCCCCAGGAGGCCTACCTCTTCCAGGGCACCGTCCGCGACGCCATCGCCTACGGCCGTCCGGGCGCCACCGACGCCGAGGTGGAGGCCGCCGCCCGCGCGGTCGGCGCCCACGACATGATCGCCACACTGGACGGCGGCTATCTCCACGAGGTCGCCGAGCGCGGCCGCAACCTCTCCGCCGGCCAGCGCCAGCTGATCGCGCTGGCCCGCGCGGAGCTGGTCGATCCGGACGTCCTGCTCCTCGACGAGGCGACGGCCGCGCTGGACCTGGCGACGGAGGCCCTGGTCAACCAGGCCACCGACCGGCTGGCGGGCCGCCGTACGACGCTGGTGGTCGCCCACCGGCTGACGACGGCCGCCCGAGCGGACCGGGTCGTGGTGATGGACCACGGCCGCGTGACCGAGGACGGCACCCACGACGAACTGCTCCGGCTCGACGGCCGCTACGCCGCGTTGTGGCGGACGTTCGTGGGCGCCCCGGAACCCGAGGAGCCGGTCAGCTCCTCTGCTTGATGTCGGAGATCTTCTTCGTCGCCAGATCCGACTGCACCGTCAGATAGGTGTACGTCGGATGCCGGTCGGAGCCCCAGGTCAGCCGGACCGTCGACCACGTGTGCCCGGCGCCGCTGTCGCCCGCTGTCACCTTCCAGGCGCGCGGCACGTCCTGGGCGCGCAGCACCCCGTCGGCGTGCCGGCGGTTCTCCCAGGTCGTCAGGCGGGAGCGGAGCCCCGAGGTCAGGTAGAAGGACCGCAGTTGGGTGCTGAGGCGGCCCGAGCCGGAGTCGGTCACGGCGTCGATGTAGGAGCCGTAGAAGTCGGCCACGCGGTCGTAGGCGGGGCCGTTGCTCCCGCTGCGGGCGGGCGGCGGGGCGGTGGAACGCGCGACGGCCGGTACGGAGGCACCGGCGGTGATCAGAAGGGCCGCGGCGACGAGTGCGCGGCCGGTCGTGCGGGAGGGCTTGATGCCGGACATGAACTACCGCCTTTCGTTTTCTGATCAGTTGGACCCCGGGTAAACGGGCACGGTTGCCCTGAAAAAGGAAAAAACCTCGCATGGGTGAAGCGAGGATCGACATCGGCGTCCCCGCGGTGCGCAACCATCCGCCGTACGTCCTGCGTCCGTACACCAGTACGCTGATTGCTGCGGGAGGGACGACAGTGGACAGTGGTGCGATACGCCGACGGCTGGCGCTCGGCGTGGCCGTGCTGACCGCGTCCGGGCTGCTCGCGCTCGTGAGCCCCGGGAGCGCCCAGGCCGCCGCCTCCTCCTGCTCGGGCCGCAAGGTCCGCACACTGCCCTTCACGACCGGTTCCGTGCACGTGTACAAGCGCGGCGGCTATGTCTGCGCCGTGACCTTCCCCAAGGCGCACGGCTCCCGCAAGCGGATGTCCGTCAGCGTGCAGGCGCGCGGCGGCCGGCCGGTGATCGACTCGGGGCACTTCGCGCATCACGCGGGCCCGGTGACCGTGCACGCGGGCCACCGTTGCGTCCGGATCAAGGGCTCGGTCGGCTCGGGCTCGATGAGCTCCGGCTGGATCCTCTGCTGAGCCGTACCGCCCCGGAAACCCTCACGTCCCGACGCCGCCGGCCGGCCCGGCATTCTCCGCCGCTTCACCGAAAGTCCACAGCGTTGGCCCAAGAACCCCTGGTGTCACGGGAGTTGCTCCGCTAGGTTCCGGCGGACATCTGCGTATTCCCAGGGGAGGGTGCATGCGCAAGGCGCTCAGATGGCTGCTGGCGCTCACCGTGCTCATAGGCACGATGAGCACGGCCGGGGCGGCCACCGCCGCCCAGCCGGAGGCCACCGCCACGACCGGTACGACCGGTACGACCGACGAGGACATCCTGGACCGGCTTCTCGCGATCCCGGGCATGAGCCTGATCCAGGAGAAGCCGTACACCGGCTACCGGTTCTTCGTCCTGAACTACACCCAGCCGATCGACCACCGGCACCCGTCCAAGGGCACGTTCCAGCAGCGCATCACGGTGCTGCACAAGGACACCGCGCGCCCGACGGTCTTCTACACGGGCGGCTACAACGTCTCCACCACCCCGAGCCGGCGCGAGCCGACCCAGATCGTGGACGGCAACCAGGTCTCGATGGAGTACCGCTTCTTCACGCCGTCCCGGCCCGACCCGGCCGACTGGTCCAAGCTCGACATCTGGCAGGCGGCCAGCGACCAGCACCGCATCTTCCAGGCCCTGAAGCCGCTCTACGGCAAGAAGTGGATCTCCACCGGCGGCTCCAAGGGCGGCATGACCGCCACGTACTACGAGCGCTTCTACCCGCGCGACATGGACGGAGTCGTCGCCTACGTCGCGCCCAACGACGTCGTCAACGACGAGGACTCGGCGTACGACCGCTTCTTCGCGGGTGTCGGCACCAAGGAGTGCCGCGACAAGCTGAACGCCGTGCAGCGCGAGGCCCTGGTGCGCCGGGAGCCGCTGGAGAAGAAGTACGCGGCGTACGCCGCCGAGAACGGCTACACCTTCACCACCGTCGGCAGCCTCGACAAGGCGTACGAGGCGGTCGTCCTCGACTACGTGTGGGGCTTCTGGCAGTACAGCCTGCTGGCGGACTGCGAAGCGATCCCGGCGGACGCCAAGTCCGCCACCGACGACGAGATCTGGACCTCCGTCGACACGATCTCCGGCTTCTCCTTCTACACCGACCAGGGGCTCGAGCCGTACACCCCGTACTACTACCAGGCGGGCACCCAGCTGGGCGCGCCGACGATCCACTTCCCGCACATCGAGAAGAAGTACCTCCGCTACGGCTACCAGCCCCCGCGGAACTTCGTGCCGCGCTCCATCCCGATGACGTTCCGGCCGTCGGCGATGCGTGACGTGGACGGCTGGGTCCGCCACCACGCGCACCACATGCTGTTCGTCTACGGCCAGAACGACCCGTGGGGCGCCGAGCGCTTCCGCCTCGGCTCCGGGGCGCGCGACGCGTACGTTTTCACGGCGCCGGGCCTGAACCACGGCGCCAATGTCGCGGGGCTCGTCGCCGACCAGAAGGCGCTCGCCACCGCCCGCATCCTCGCGTGGGCGGGTGTCGCCTCCGCGACGGTCCAGGCGAACCCGTCGGCGGCCAGGCCGCTCGCGGCGTTCGACGCGAAGCTGGACCGGCGTGACGTCGAACGCGACATGACGCTGCGTCCGTAGCGTCCCGGCTGCGCCCGCCCCCGGTTCACAGCGGGCGGGCGCAGCCCACCGGCCTGGTACCGCCGAGTTCGACGTAGAGCTCCGTGGTGGACGGGCAGTCGGAGCGGGCCGTGACCGCCGACGTCACCTTGTACTCCGGGCGCTTCTCGCCGGTGCCGTCGCACGCCGTCTCGCGGACCTGCCCGCGGCCCGCGCCGTGGACACAGTCGCCGACGACGGTGCGGGGACCTCCGCCGCCGCCCGGGTCGCCGGGGTGCGGGGGTTCGAGCTTGCGCATGCAGGCGTAACCCCGCGGGACGGCGCCGTCGCCGTCCTCGTCGGAGGCGGGCCCGGACTCGCTGATGTGCAGGACGAAGTCCGTGATCGCCGGGCAGGACGGGCCGTCCGCGACCTTGCCGTCGTAGCGGGCGATCACCCGGGCGGCGGCCCGTTCGCTGGTGCAGGACACCTCCGTGAAGCTGACCGTGCCGAAGGAGCTGCACTCGTCGCGGGCGAGGAAGACCGATCCATAACCGGAGGGGCGCGTCGAGGCCGGTGCCGGGCCGGGTCCGGCGCCCGAGCCGGACCAGCGGTCGCAGCCCGCGAGGGCGGCCGAGGCCAGCAGCAGGGCGCACACCATTCCCCCGGAACGCCGACACACCGAGCTGGCCCGCATGGCTTCCCCCCAACCCCCGGCCAGCGTGACCCGCCGAGGCGGGCACACGCCAGACACGCGGCTTCCTTTGGCTCACTTGGGGGTGGAGCGCCGGGTGGGCTGCGTACGGCTAGTACGTCAAGCCGTACCCGATCGGATACAGCACCTGCGCCGGGTCGTCCGCCCGCTGCACCGGAACCGGCAGCTTGCCCCGCGGTTCCACCCGGCCGGCGATCACCCGGGCGGCGGCGCGCAGTTCGACGTCGGTCCAGGAGTAGGCGGCCAGACAGGCACCGACGCCGGGGAGCTGGGCGACGTCGTACGGGTTGCGGATGGCGACGGCGATCACCGGGACACCCGTGGCGAGGAGGCCCTCGACCAGGGTCTTCTGGGACCCGGTCGCCGTGACGTTGTACGTCCCGACGACCACCGCGTCCACGTCGGCCGCCGCCGCGACGGCCTTGGCGATCGTCGCCGCCGAGGGTGCCGTACCCGTGGACAGGGCCGTCGCCGTGAAGCCCAGTTCGGTCAGCGCACCGGCGAGAACGGCGGTGGGCGGCCCGTCGGACAGCGAGGGGGAGGCGGGATCGGCGCCCACCACCAGCACCTTCGGGGTGCGCCGCCGGGACAGCGGGAGCAGCCCCTCCTTGTTGACCAGCAATGTGGTGGTGCGCTCGGCGATCCGGTCGGCCGCCCGGAGGTGTGCCGGGGTGCCGACCACGCGGTCGACGGCCGCGTCCCGGACGTACGGGTCGGTCAGCAGCCCGAGCTTCGACTTGAGCCGCAGGACGCGCAGGATCGACTCGTCGAGACGGGCCTCGGTCAGCTCGCCGCCGCGTACGGCGTTGAGCACCGCGTTCCACGCGACGTTCAGGTCGGGCGGGTTGAGGAGCTGGTCGACACCGGCCTTGAGGGCGAGGACGGGGACGCGGTCGTCGCCGTACTTCGTGCGGACGCCCTCCATGCCCAGCGAGTCCGTCACCACGACGCCGTCGTAGCCGAGTTCCCCGCGCAGGATGCCGGTGAGGATCGGGTGCGAGAGGGTCGCGGGGTCGCCGGCCGGGTCGAGCGCCGGGACCATGATGTGCGCGGTCATGATCGAGTCGATGCCGGCGCGGATCGCCGCCCGGAAGGGCACCGCGTCGAGGGTCGACCACAGGTCGCGGCTGTGGGTGATGACGGGGAAGCCGAAGTGGCTGTCGACGGCGGTGTCGCCGTGGCCGGGGAAGTGCTTGGCCGTGGCCGCGACGCCCGAGCCCTGGTAGCCCTTCACCTCGGCCGCCACCAGGCCCGCCACCGCTTCCGGGTCGGCACCGAAGGAGCGGACACCGATCACCGGGTTGGCCGGGTTGACGTTCACGTCGGCGACGGGGGAGTAGTCCTGGCGGATGCCGAGCGCGCGCAGTTCGGCCCCGCCGATGCGGCCCACCTCCCGGGCGTCGGCCCGCGAGCCGCCCGCGCCCAGCGCCATGGCGCCCGGGAGCAGCGTCGCGGGCTTGCCCACCCGAGCCACTATCCCGTGTTCCTGGTCGGTGGAGATGAGCAGGGGCAGTCCGCGCGGCTGCTCCAGCGAAGCCCGCTGGATCCCGTTCGACAGCGCGGCGATCTGATGCGGATCGCGGGTGTTGTGCGCCCAGGCGAAGTAGATGATCCCGCCGACGCGGTACTTGGCGATCAGCTCGGCGGCCGTGCGGACGCCGATCTCCTTGAGGTTGGCGTCGATGTCGGCCTGGTCGGGCGCGGTGGCCGAATGGCCGTACACCCGCATCACGAACAGCTGGCCGACCTTCTCCTCCAGGGTCATACGGGAGATGAGGGCGCGCAGTGCCTTGTCGCCGTGCGGGCCGGCTTCGGCCGCGTGGGCGTGGGGGCCCGCGGCCAGCGCGGCGGTGACGCCCGCGGTGGCGGCGAGAACCGTACGCCGGGAGGGTCTTGACGGTCTGTCCGGCTCGGTCGGCCCGGACGGTCTTGCGGTGCTTCCCGTGCTGGAGTCGCGCACAAGCGCTCCTTCCCTCGTGAAGGAAACTTCCGAGGAGTCACGAATATCCGGGAAGTTTCTTCCAGTCAAGGGTGTGCACAGTATCCGGGAAGGGGCCGTCACCGGCGCAGTTGGAGGGGGGCGCGCCGGTGACGGCGTACTGCCGGCCGCAGGCGGCGGAGAGGGTTGGTCAGCGATCGCAGCCAGCAGCGAAGCCGACACCGCACTGCGGTGACTCATCCGGCAGCATGCGGATGGGACGAAGCGGGAGCGGCCCGGGTTCCCCGGATTCGGGGGATCGCCGCAAGTCGGTAAGGCTGGGGTGGATGAGGACGGTGGGTCCCTCTCAACCGCGCGCCGACACCGCCGGCCAGTGCGACCGGAGGGTGCGGACCGTCTCGGCGATGGCCGGCCGGCGCGCCGCCCCGGAGCGCCACAGCGCGTACAGACGGCGGACGGGCAGGGGATCGAGCGGCACCTCCACGACCCCGGCGGGCAGGGGGCCCCGGCCGAGGCGGGGGATGAGGGCGACGCCGAGGCCGGCGGCGACGAGGGCGACGAGGGTCGGGTTCTCCTCGGCTTGGTGGGCGATGTCCGGCTCGTGGCCCGCCTCGCGCAGGGTGCGGACCAGCCAGTCGTGGCAGACCCGCCCCGGCGGCTGGCAGATCCACCGCTCACCGCCCAGCTCCTCCCGCCGTACGGAGGACCGCCCGGCGAACGGGTGCCCGGCGGGTACGAGCAGATCGCAGAGGTCGTCCCCGATCACCGCCTGCTCCACCCCCGGCGGGGCGGGCAGCGGGGCGATGTCCCAGTCGTGCGCGACGGCCATGTCGACCGCGCCCTTGGCGACCAGGTCGACGGACAGATGCGGGTCGATCTCCGTCAGGCGGGTGTCCAGGGCCGGGTGCCGCACGGCCAGATCGGCCAGGACGGCCGGCATCAGACCGCGCGCCGCCGAGGCGAACGCGGCCACTGTCAGCCGCCCCGCCGGCATCCCCCGGCGCTCTTCCAGCTCGGTCTCCGCCCGCTCCACGATCGCCAGCAACTCCTGTGCCGTGGTGGCGAGTTGTTCGGCCTGCTCGGTGAGCCGGACACCGCGTCCGCGCCGTTCCAGCAGGACGGTCCGGGTCTCCCGCTCCAGTTTCGCGATCTGCTGGGACACGGCGGACGGGGTGTAACCGAGCGCGGCCGCGGCGGCGCCGACCGTGCCGTGCACCGAGACGGCGTGCAGGGCGCGCAGACGCTGGAGATCGAGCATGGGGGCCTCCCTGGTCGCGGCATCGCTCACCTCCCAGCTTACGTAAGCACTGCTTCATCCATCCATGCAGATATTCGCGCTGGTGCTACACGGTGGTGCCGTCCGATGCTCGACACATGCGACCCGCCCACATCAGTCTCGCCGTCCTCGTCGCCGCCGTCTGGGGCGTGAACTTCACCGTCATCGAGGTCGGCCTCGACCACTTCCCGCCCCTGCTCTTCTCGGCCCTGCGCTTCCTGGTGGCAGCCCTGCCCGCCGTGTTCTTCGTCGGCCGCCCCAAGGTCGCCTGGAAGTGGATCGTGGCGGTCGGACTCGCCCTCGGCGTCGCGAAGTTCGGGCTGCTGTTCATCGGCATGGACGCGGGGATGCCCGCCGGACTGTCGTCCCTCGTGCTCCAGATCCAGGCCGTCTTCACCGCGATCGTCGCCTTCGCCTTTCTCGGCGAACGCCCCACCCGCGTCAAGCTGTGCGGCATGGCGGTGGCCCTGTGCGGAGTGGGCCTGGCCGCCGTCGACGAGGGCACGGCCGGCCCCCTCGGCGCCTTCGCCCTGGTCATCGCGGCGGCGGCCTGCTGGGGCCTGTCCAACGTCCTCACCCGCAAGGCGTCCCCGCCCGACCCGCTGAACTTCATGGTGTGGGTGAGCACCGTCCCCGTCCTCCCGCTGCTCGGCCTGTCCCTGCTCACCGAGGGCCCCTCCCGCGACCTCGACGCCCTGCGCGCCCTGGACTGGCAGGGCGCCGGAGTCGTCGTCTACGTCGCCTGGATCACCACCGTCTTCGGATTCGGCGCCTGGGGCTGGCTGCTGCACCGGCACCCCGCGTCCACGGTCGCGCCCTTCTCGCTCCTCGTCCCGGTCTTCGGGATGTCGGCGGCGGCGCTGTTCCTGGGGGAGCCCATCGGCCCGCTGCGGTGGGGAGCGGCGGCCCTGCTGGTGGGCGGGGTGGCACTCACCTCGCGCGCGCCCCGCAGGGTCCAGTCGGCGGACGCTCCAGCGCGGGAGCGGGTCGGGACGCCAGCATGACCACATGGCCGTTGTCGACATTCCCGGTTCCAAGTCCATCACCGCCCGCGCGCTCTTCCTGGCGGCGGCGGCCGACGGGGTCACCCGCCTCGTCCGCCCGCTCCGCTCGGACGACACCGAGGGCTTCGCCGAGGGCCTGACCAGGCTCGGCTACCGCGTCGGCCGGACCCCGGACACCTGGCACATCGACGGCCGCCCGCAGGGGCCGGCGGTGACCCGGGCGGACGTGTACTGCCGGGACGGCGCGACCACGGCCCGCTTCCTGCCGACGCTCGCCGCCGCCGGCCACGGCACCTACCGCTTCGACGCCTCCGCGCAGATGCGCCGCCGCCCGCTGGGACCCCTGTCGAAGGCGCTGCGCGACCTCGGCGTGGACCTGCGGCACGAGGAGGCGGAGGGCCACCACCCGCTGCGGATCGCGGCGTCCGGGGTGGAGGGCGGCACGGTCACCCTCGACGCCGGTCAGTCGTCCCAGTACCTCACCGCCCTCCTCCTGCTCGGCCCGCTGACCCGCAAGGGCCTGCGCATCGAGGTCACCGACCTGGTCTCCGCGCCGTACGTGGGGATCACCCTCGCGATGATGCGCGCGTTCGGGGCGGACGTACGGGTGCAGGGCGACGTCTTCGAGGTGGCGCCCGGCGGCTACCGGGCCACCACCTACCCCGTCGAGCCCGACGCCTCCACCGCGAGCTACTTCTTCGCGGCGGCCGCCCTGACCGGCCGCGAGGTCACCGTCCGCGGCCTCGGCGCGCGGGCGCTCCAGGGCGACCTCGGCTTCGTGGACGTCCTGCGCCGGATGGGCGCGCACGTGGAGAGCGGGTCCGACCGCACGACGGTGCGCGGCACCGGTGAACTGCGCGGTCTCACCGTCAACATGCGGGACATCTCCGACACCATGCCGACGCTCGCCGCCATCGCGCCCTTCGCCTCGGGCCCGGTCCGGATCGAGGACGTCGCCAACACCCGGGTCAAGGAGTGCGACCGGCTGGAGGCCTGCGCGGAGAACCTCCGGCGGCTCGGCGTCCGCGTGGAGACAGGCCCCGACTGGATCGAGATCCACCCGGGCACCCCGGCCGCCGCCGAGATCACGACATACGGCGACCACCGCGTCGTCATGGCCTTCGCGGTGACGTCGCTGCGCACCCCGGGCATCGGCTTCGACGACCCCGGATGCGTACGCAAGACCTTCCCGGCCTTCCACGAGGTGTTCGGGGCGTGGGCGGCCGCCGGAGCCGCGGGAGAGGGCGGCTGAGCGGGACCGGTGGGCGCCGCGGGCGTCTTGTCGCGGAGATCCAGGGCGGCTAGCTTCGCGACGGACGGCGCCAACCGCGCCTGCTACCCGACTGGGAAAGCGGTCCACAGATGTCCTCCGTCGCCTCCGTTGTCACACTCGCCGTCGTCGGTGCCGGAGACCGGGGCACCGGCCACGCGCGCTGGGCCCTGGACAGCCCGGAGCGGGCCAAGGTGGTGGCCGTGGCCGAACCGCGGGAGACCCGGCGGCGCCGGTTCGCGGCCGCCCACGCCCTGGAACCGGACGCCGCGGTGGACGACTGGCGGGTGCTGGCCGCCCGCGGCCGGATCGCGGACGCCGTGCTGATCTGCACCCTCGACCGCGAACACCTCGAACCCGTACTGGAGTTCGCGGCCCTCGGCTATCACATCCTGCTGGAGAAGCCGATGGCCCTGACCGAGGACGAGTGCCGGCGGATCGTCGACGCGGTGGAGAAGGCCGGGGTGATCCTCGCGGTCGGGCACGTGCTGCGCTACACCCGGTACACCCGCGCCGTGAAGGAGGTCGTCGACTCCGGCCGGCTCGGTGACGTCGTCAACGTCCAGCACCTGGAACCCGTCGGCTTCTGGCATCAGGCGCACTCCTTCGTCCGCGGCAACTGGGGCCGTACGGACCGGGCGACGTCCATGCTGATGGCCAAGTCGTGCCACGACCTGGACTGGTTGCAGTACATCCTCGGGCAACCGCCCGTACGCGTCTCCAGTTTCGGACGGCTCTCGCACTTCCGGCCCGAGAACAGGCCCGAGGGCGCCGCCGACCGCTGCCTGGACTGCGCGGTGGAGAACGCCTGCCCCTACTCCGCCCGGCGCGAGTACGGCGACCGGCTCGCCCGCGGCGAACACCACTGGCCGCTGAGCGTGCTGGTCGACGACTTCACCCCCGAGGCCCTGGAGACCGCCCTGCGCGAGGGCCCCTACGGGCGGTGCGTGTACGCCTGCGACAACGACGTGGTCGACCATCAGGTGGTGTCGATGGAATTCGCCTCCGGGGCCACCGCCACCTTCACCATGACCGCCTTCACCGAACAGGCCGACCGCCGGACCCGGATCTTCGGGACGCGGGGCGAACTGCGCGGCGACGGCGGCAGCGTGAGCGTCTACGACTTCCTGACCCGGACCGAGGAGGCCGTCGACCTCGCGGACATGGGCGGCATGGACGCGGCGGGCGGCCACGGGGGCGGCGACGCAGGGCTGATGGACTCCTTCGTCGCCGCCGTCGCCACCGGGAACCCCGACCTGGTGAAGTCCGGCCCGCGCGAGTCCCTGACCAGCCATCTCACCGTCCTGGCCGCCGAACGAGCCCGGCACGCGGGCACCGTCGAGGACGTATAACCGCTGGACACGGGCCGCTCCCACCGCATAGGAATCGCAGCTCGGACACATACCGGGCGGCAAAGGGGTGCGGGGCGTTGGGTTTCCAGATGAAGGGGCCGGTTCTCGAGGGTGTGCTGGTACGGCTGGAGCCGCTCGGCCACCGGCACGCGGCCGGCCTCGCCGAGGCGGCGGAGGAGCACCGGGACTCGTACGCGTTCACCTGGGTGCCCCGGGCCCACGAGATCGGGGACTACGTCGACGCGCAGCTCGCCCGCGCCGCGACGGGCATGCTCGCGCCCTACGCGCAGGTGTCCCTCGCCTCCGGACGGGTGGTCGGCGCCACGGCGTACTGGGAGCCGCGGTGCTGGCGTTCGGACGACCGGCTCGACGCCGTCGAGGTCGGCTTCACCTGGCTCGCGTCCTCCGCGCAGGGCACGGGCGTGAACGCCGAGTCGAAGCTCCTGCTGTTCCGGCACGCCTTCGAGGAGTGGGGCGTCTCCCGCGTGGACCTGAAGACCGACGCCCGCAACTCCCGCTCCCGCGCCGCGATCGAGCGCACCGGCGCCCGCCCGGAGGGTGTCCTGCGCAATTGGTCGCGCTCCTGGGCGCCGGGCGAGGACGGTCTGCTGCGGGACTCCGCGATCTATTCGGTGACGGCGGCGGAGTGGCCCGCGTGCCGGGACCGGCTGTCCGAGCGGGTGCGCGGAGCGGCCCGCGCGGCCGGGGCGACGGTGCGGTAGGGCGGGACCTCCGTCGCGGCGTTCACCCGAACAAGTCGGCAGCCGTGAGCCGCAGTTGATCGAGTACGGCGGTCAGCACCGGGTCCGACTCGGCGCCCGAGCGGACGGCGGCGAAGACGTTCCGGGACGGTGGCGTCCCCCGCGTGGCCGGCAGGGCGAGCCGGCGGTGGGCGTACAGCGGGCGGACGAGCCGGGGGATCAGCGCCACGCCCCGGCCCGCCTCGACGAGAGCGGCCAGGGCGCCCCAGTCGTCCACGGCATACCGGATGTCCGGCGTGAAACCGGCGGCCGCGCAGACCGAGCGGGTCACCGCACCGCAGCAACTGGCCGCGTCGCCCACGATCCAGGGGTCGGTGGCGAGCTCCCGCAGCGCGACCCGCTCGCGGTCCGCGAGGCGGTGGCCGGCCGGCACGGCGAGATCCAGGACGTCCCGGAGCACGTCGACGCGGTGGTAGCGCCGGTCGGTGTGCGGGGGCGCGGCCGCGAAGTCGACGGCCACGGCGAGGTCGAGCTGCCCGGCGTCCAGCGCCGTGAACAGGTCCGGCGGCTGCGCCTCGACGACGTCGATCCGGACGTGCGGGAGCCGCTCGGCCAGCGCCGTCAGCGCGTCCGGGAGGAGGCCGAGGATGCCGCTGGAGAAGCAGCCGATCGTCACCGACCCGCGGCCGCCCCTGCCGTAGGCCGCCAGATCGGCGCGCGCCCGCTCCAGCTGGGCGGCGATCAGATCGGCGTGCGCCAGCAGGACCTGCGCCTGCCCGGTCAGCCGGACGCCGCGGCCGTCCCGCTCCGTCAGCGGTGCGCCCAGCTCGCGGGCCAGCGCGGCGATCTGCTGCGAGACCGCCGAGGGCGTCAGATGCAGGGCCTGCGCGGTGCGGGCCAGACTGCCGCGGCGCCGCAGTTCGCGCAGCACGGTGAGGCGACGCAGATCGACGGTGAAGGTCTCGCTTACCGGTTCCACCAGGAAAGATTAACTGGACCGAAAGACCGGGAATCGTCAACCATCGGCTCATGAACACGCCCATGAACACGCCCACGAACACGCGCGACACCGATGACCTGGCGGAACGCCGGCGCGCCTTCCTGATCCTGCACGGCTGGCAGAACCACCGTCCGGAAGGCCACTGGCAGCACTGGCTCGCCGGCCGGCTGGGAGAGCTGGGCCACCACGTCACCTACCCGCAGTTGCCCGACCCCGACGACCCGGACCTGGAGGTCTGGCTGACGGAAGTGGCCCGTCATCTGGACGCGTTGCCCGGTGCCGAGCGGGTGGTCGTCGCCCACAGCGCCTCGGCCGTGCTGTGGCTGCACGCCGCCGCCCGCGGGCTGCCGGGCCCGGCCGGCGTCGACCGGGTGCTGCTCGTCGCCCCGCCGTCCGCCTCGGTCCTCGCGGGGCTGCCGGAGATCGCCGCGTTCGCCCTGACCGAGCTGGACTTCACGCTTCCCGGCCCCACCCTGCTGGTCGCGGGCGACGACGACCCGTACTGCCCCGAGGGCGCCGACACCGCCTACGGCGACCCCCTGGGCGTACCGACGCGGATGCTGTCCGGGGCCGGGCACCTCGACCTGGAAGCCGGGTACGGACCGTGGCCCGCCGTGCTCGACTGGTGCCTGGACGGAACGGCGGAACTCACCGCCCGCGCGGGCTAGTGTGCCGGCCCGTCCGCCGGTCCCGGGGATCGAACAGGGAGTCGGGCTGCCGGGGGCGCGCCGCGGGGCCCTCGGGCGTGGTGGCCGCGACGGCGCGCCGACGAGGGGCCGCCCGGCTCCAGTCCCCGTCGCCGAGGACGAGCTGGGGATCGAACATCACCACCACTCCGGCCAGGATCAGGAAGACGACCGGGCCGATGAGCAGGGGGAGCAGCGTCGAGGCCGGCGAGTCACCGCCGTACGACCCGGTGACGTACGACGCGTCGGCCGCGCCGTGCAGGTGCACGCCGAGGGCCGCCATGCCGGTGTAGTGCATGCCGGTCAGGGCGACACCCATGAGGAGACTGGCGCCGAGGGCGGCCAGGAAGCCCCGGTACGACGCGGCGGCCCACAGCGCGGCGGTCGCGGCGACGACCGCGATGAGCACGGAGAGCGCGACCGTGATTCCGTCGTACTGGAGGTACCCGTTCAGCTGGAGTGCCGCCATGCCGAGGTAGTGCATGGCGGCCACGCCGAGCCCGGTGAAGATCCCGGCGGCGGTCAGGGTGGTGTTGGTGGCGCCGCGGTATCCCACGGTGAAGACGCCGACGCCGACCACCGCGATCGCCACGGCGAGGCTGAGCGCCGCGAGGCGGACGTCGTAGTCGATCCCGATCCCCTGGACCCGGAAGCCGGTCATCGCGATGAAGTGCATGGTCCAGATGCCGCAGCCGATCGTCGCCGTCCCCAGCGCCAGCCAACCGGGCTTCCACGACTGCCGGTTGTTCAGGGAACGGACGACGCAGCGCAGCCCCAGAGCGCTGCCCAGACAGGCGATGAGATAGGAGGCCACCGGGGTCACCGCCCCGTATCCGAAGCCGTCCACCGTGCCTTGCATATATGCCAACTCCCCCTGGGGACAGGTAACTTGAAGGAGAAAGGTCTCGTGCCGAGGTTGCGTCAGCAGTTTCTTGTCATGGGTTTTGAGTTAACTCTGTGATGCGGCTTCGCTCAGCAGACGGGCGAGATGCTCGCGTCCCGGGCCCAGCAGTGTGTCCAGCGGCGCCGCCGCCTCGTACCACCGCTTCTCGTACTCCCAGCACAGCCACCCGTCCCACCCGCCGCGCGCGAGCGCGTCCACGCACGCGCCGAGCGGCAGAACCCCCTCGCCGAGCGGCACCGGGGTCGTGTCCTCGGTCGACGCGATGTCCTTGACCTGCACATACCCCAGGAACGGGGACAGCGCGGGGAAGGTCTGCGCCGGACTCTCGCCGCCCAGCCAGGTGTGCATCACGTCCCACAGCGAGCCCGCGTGACGATGGCCGACCCGGCCGAGGACGCGGATCGCGTCCGCCCCGGTGCGGTGCGAGTCATGGGTCTCCAGCAGGATGCGCACCCCGAGATCGGCGGCGTACTCGGCTGCGGTGCCGAGCCGTCGCGCGGCCGTCGCGTCCGCCTCCCCGGCGTCGCTCCCGGGGTCGCCGCCCGGGAAGACCCGGACGAAGGGGGCGTTCACGTCCCGGGCGAGTTCGAGGAGTTCACGCATCTCGGCGAGGACGGGACCGTCGTCCCCCGGCGCCGCCACCCGCGTGTATCCGGCGATCCCGAGCACCTCGATGCCGCCCGACCCGAACTCCGCCGCCACGGCGGCCCGTTCACCCGGGCCGATCCCCGGATGCACGGGCTCCTCCGGATGCGCCCGCAGCTCGACCCCCTGATAACCGTGGGCGACGGCCAGCCGCACGACGTCGGCGACGGGGAGCCCGGGGACACCGAGAGTGGAGAACGCCAGCTTCATGGGCCGGACCCTACGGGGTGGGGCCACGCCGTCACAGGGGTCGCCCGTGTCGCCCGGGGGGCGCGCCGGACACCCGCCCCCGCCCCCGGCCCATGCCATTCCGGGGCCGTGTCACTCCGGGCCCGTGTCACTCCCGACCCACGTCACCGCCGGCCCGTGTAACTCCCCGTCCGTGTCATTCCGGCCCATGCCGCTCGTGTCCTTCCCGGCCTGTCCGGTCCGTGCCGCTCCGGGGCGGTGTCGCCCGGGTCCACGTGGGTCCGCGTCACTCCGGGCCGGCGCGCAGGTCCAGCCGCCAGTCCTGACCCACCAGATCCGCGCCGAAGGACCGGTGCGGTTTCTCGGCGACCAGGACGAAACCGTGGCGCTGGTAAAGGCGGCGGGCGGCGGCGAGGACGTCGTTGGTCCACAGGACGAGCTCGCGGTAGCCGACGCCGCGCGCGAAGCCGGTGACGGCCCCGACCAGACAGTCGCCGATGCCGAGACCCCGTGTCTCCGGCTCGACGAGCAGCAGACGCAGGCGGGCCGTGCCGGGAGCGTCGTCCCGTACGCACATCACGCACCCGACGGGCCGCCCGTCGAGCTCGGCGATCCACACCCGCTCCAGGTGGGGGTCGTGATCCTCGGCGAAGTCGGCGACGATCCTGGCGACCAGGCCCTCGTAGTCGGTGTTCCAGCCGTACTCGGCCGCGTACAGCGACGCGTTGCGCTGCACGATCCAGCCGAGGTCGCCGGGGCCCGGTTCGCGCAGGACGACGTCCTCGCGGCCGGGCGCGGCCCGCCCGTCGCCCAGGAGCGTCCGCACCGTGCGCATCGCCTCCGCGAGCCGCGGTCGGTCGGCTGGGGGCACGGTCGCCAGCAGTGAGCCCACGGTCTGGCGCGCCCGCTCGTCGAGCAGCGCGGCGGCTTCCCGGCCGCGCGCGGTGAGCGTGATCCGCCGGCGTCGCGGGTCCTTCTCGGACGCGGCGCGTTCGATCAGCCCGTCCTGCTCGAACCTGTTCAGGATCCGGCTCAGATAGCCGGAGTCCAGGGAGAGTTCGGCCCGGATGTCGGCGGCGTCCGTCCGGGGGGTGTGCGCCAGTTCGTAGAGGACGCGGGACTCTGTCAGCGTGTACGGCGCGTAGAGATGGCGGCCGTAGTCGAGCGCGCCGATGACGTTCGTGTAGAAGCGGTTGAAGGAGCGGATGTCCTGGACGGTCATGATCGGCCCCGGAGGTCGGCTCTGGATGGTCACGGTGGCCCGCTCGGCCCGGATGACTGACTCAGTCAGAGGTATTGCCCGCCTCGAGCATAGAACCCCCAACCGCGCACCGCCTACCCCCGACCACCCCCCGATCCGCCCCGCCCCGCACCCGAAGTCCGCCCCACTCGGCAACCCGCCTAGCCCGCCCCGGAGTCCGCGTCGCCCCGCCCAGCCCGCGTTCCGCCTGTCCCGCGCCCGTGTGCCCAGCGCCACGGCCTGCCCAGCGCCCCGGTCCGTCCAGCGCCCCGGTCCGTCCCGCGGCCCTGCCCGGCCCGTTCGGCTCCACCACGGGGCCTGGCCCGACGCCCTGGACTCCCAGGGCGCCGTACGTCAGCCGTGGGCGACCCCGGGGGAGCGGCACGTCAATTCGGGGCGCTCGGAAACCCTGTGCACCCCGGGCACCCCGGGACCCTGTGCACCTCGGGAACCCTGGCCCCTCCGGAACCCCGGCCCCTCGGGAACCCCGGCCCTCGGGAACCCCGGCCCCTCGGAACCCCGGCCCTCTCGGGAACCCCGGGAACCCCCGGAAACCCCGAGCCCCCGGAAACCCCGGGGACAGCGGACGTCAGTCCCGGGGAACCCCGGTGGACCCCCGTACCATCAGCTCCCCGCGCACCGTCGCGATCCCGCCCGGCGGCGGCTCCTCGCGGCCCATGGCGATGCGCCCGGCGCGGGCGCCCGCCTCGGAGAGCGGCAGTCGTACGGTCGTGAGGGCGGGCACCGCGTCGATGCTGAACGGCAGATCGTCGAAGCCCGCGACGGACACGTCGGCCGGGATGCGCAGCCCCGAGTCGCGCAGAGCCGCGCACGCGCCCAGCGCCACGGTGTCGTTCGCGGCGACGACGGCCGTCAACGACGGGTCGCGGCGCAGGAGTTCGAGCGTCGCCTCGTAACCGGACCGGCGGTCGTAGCGGCCGTGCACGGTGCGCCGCGGGTCGTCCTCGATGCCGTGGGCGCCGAGCGCGGCGCGGTGGCCCTCCAGGCGGTGGCGGGTCGTCGTGCGTTCCTCGGGGCCCGCGATGTAACCGAGCCGCCGGTGGCCGAGCCCGATCAGATGCTCGGTGAGCTGCTTGCCGCCGCCGCGGTTGTCGAAGGTGAGCGCGATCGCCTCCGGCGCCTCGGGCGCGGGCGGCCGCCCGCACAGCACGACCCGGGTCCCCGCCTCCGTCAGCCTGCGCAGCTTCGCGGCGACGGCGGTGGCATGGGCGGCGTCCTCGATGGCCCCGCCGGTCAGCACGACCGCGGCGGCGCGCTGGCGCTGCAGGAGCGTGAGGTAGGTGAGTTCGCGCTCCGGGGAGCCGCCGGTGTTGCACACGACGCCGAGCCGCTCCCCGCCGGCGCGCCCACCGGGCCCGCCGATCTCGGACTGGATCGCCGCCGCCATGATCCCGAAGAAGGGGTCGGCGATGTCGTTGACCAGGATGCCGACGAGGTCGGAGGTCGCCGCGGCCAGCGAGCTCGCGGGCCCGTTCAGCACATAGTCCAGCTCGTCCACCGCGCGCAGCACCCGCTCACGCGTGGAGGAGGCCACGGGATAGTTCCCGTTCAGCACGCGCGACACCGTCGCGGGAGAGACCTGCGCGCGGGCCGCCACGTCCGCCAGGGTCACCGTCATCTCGTCGTCCTCCGGTCGCGCATCTCGTCGTACCTCTTCGTACGTCTCGTACGTCGTCGTGCCTGGTCATGCCTCGTCGTACGGCGTCGAACACGGAGTCGAAGGCCGAGTGCGCCGCGTCCCGTGGCCAGGGTCCGTGCAGACCATACGGCCATCAGCCCCCGTTGTTCGCCCCCTCGAACAACTCGTCTTCGCGGTGGTCTTGTCCGGACCGCTGCAGAGAGGCTAGCTTCTCAGCAGTAGAAAGCGCTTGCTGTCACGCTCACCTGTAAGCGTGCGCGGCGCCTGACGCGTACGAAGGGAATGACGTGACACGCAAGACGGTGCGTATCGCCATGAACGGCGTGACGGGACGCATGGGCTACCGCCAGCACCTCGTCCGCTCGATTCTCGCCCTGCGTGACGAGGGCGGCCTCGACCTCGGCGACGGCACCGTGCTGTGGCCCGAGCCCGTCCTCGTCGGCCGCCGCGAGCGCGCACTGAAGGAGCTCGCCGAGCGGCACGGCCTCGAGCACTGGTCGACGGACCTGGACGCGGTCCTCGCCGATCCGGCCGTCGACCTCTACTTCGACGCCCAGGTGACGTCCGCCCGCGAGGAGGCCCTCAGGAAGGCCGTCGCCGCGGGCAAGCACGTCTACACCGAGAAGCCGACCGCCACGGGCCTCGACGGGGCGCTCGAACTGGCCCGCCTCGCGCACGCCGCCGGCGTCAAGCACGGTGTCGTCCAGGACAAGCTGTTCCTCCCCGGCCTGCTCAAGCTGAAGCGGCTCATCGACGGCGGCTTCTTCGGGCGGATCCTGTCCGTCCGCGGGGAGTTCGGCTACTGGGTCTTCGAGGGCGACTGGCAGCAGGCCCAGCGGCCCTCCTGGAACTACCGCGCCGAGGACGGCGGCGGCATCGTCGTCGACATGTTCCCGCACTGGGAGTACGTCCTGCACGAGCTCTTCGGCCGCGTCACCTCCGTGCAGGCGCTCACCGCCACCCACATCCCGCAGCGCTGGGACGAGGGGGACAAGCCGTACGACGCCACCGCCGACGACGCCGCCTACGGCATCTTCGAGCTGGAGGGCGGCGCGGTGGCCCAGATCAACTCCTCCTGGGCCGTGCGCGTCAACCGCGACGAGCTCGTCGAGTTCCAGGTCGACGGCACGGAGGGATCGGCCGTCGCCGGACTGCGCAACTGCCGGGTCCAGCACCGCAGTTCGACCCCCAAGCCGGTCTGGAACCCGGACATCCCGGCCACCTACTCCTTCCGCGACCAGTGGCAGGAGGTCCCCGACAACGCCGAGTTCGACAACGGCTTCAAGGCCCAGTGGGAGCTGTTCCTGCGGCATGTCTACGCCGACGCCCCCTACCGCTGGGACCTCCTCGCAGGCGCCCGCGGCGTGCAGCTCGCCGAGCTGGGCCTGAAGTCCTCGGCCGAGGGCCGCCGCCTCGAGGTGCCGGAGATCTCACTGTGACGATCCGACTCCCGGGCGCCGACGGCCGGTTGCGGACCTACGAGCCGCGTACCGACCCCCTCGCCGTCCTTCCCGACGGCGCGCCCCTCGCCTCCCGCACGGTCTTCTCGGCCGCGCACGTCGTCGCCGACCCGTACGCGGACGTCTCGCCCGACGCGCCCGCCGCCGTCGACTGGGACGCCACGCTCGCCTTCCGGCGCCATCTGTGGTCGCACGGCCTCGGTGTCGCCGAGGCGATGGACACCGCCCAGCGCGGGATGGGCCTGGACTGGGCCGGGGCGGCCGAACTCGTCCGGAGGTCCTCGGCCGAGGCCCGGGCCGTCGGCGGCCGGATCGCCTGCGGCGTCGGAACGGACCAGCTCACCGGCCCGGCCACGCTCCACCAGGTGCGGGCCGCGTACGAGGAACAGCTCGCCCTCGTCGAGGAGTCGGGCGCGCGGGCGATCCTGATGGCCTCCCGCGCGCTCGCCGCGGCCGCCGCCGGACCCGAGGACTACCTCGACATCTACGGCCACCTCCTGCGCCAGGCCGCCGACCCGGTGATCCTCCACTGGCTGGGCCCGATGTTCGACCCGGCGCTGGAGGGCTACTGGGGGTCGCCCGACCTGGACGCGGCGACGGAGGTGTTCCTGGAGGTGATCGCCGCCCACCCGGACAAGGTGGACGGCATCAAGGTCTCGCTGCTGGACGCCCGCCGGGAGGTCGAGCTGCGCCGCCGCCTCCCGGACGGCGTCCGCTGCTACACCGGCGACGACTTCAACTACCCCGAGCTGATCGCGGGCGACGAGCAGGGCTTCAGCCACGCGCTGCTCGGCATCTTCGACCCGCTGGGTCCGGCGGCCGCCCGGGCCGTACGGGTCCTGGACACGGGCGACGTCAAGGGCTTCCGTGAACTCCTCGACCCCACCGTCGAGTTGTCCCGCCACCTCTTCCAGCCCCCGACCCGCTTCTACAAGACGGGCGTCGTCTTCCTGGCCTGGCTCGCGGGTCACCAGGAGCACTTCGCGATGGTCGGCGGCCTCCAGTCGGCGCGCTCGCTGCCGCACTTCGCGCGCGCCTACGAACTGGCCGACGGACTGGGCCTGTTCCCGAGCCCGGAACGTGCCGAGGCACGGATGAAGACCCTGCTGGCCCTGTACGGAGTGACCCCATGAGCAGCCTCGCCCGATTCTCCGTCAACCAGATGACGGTCAAGCAGCTCCCGATGCCCGAACTGGTCGAGGCCTGCGTGGAGATGGGCATCCCGGGCGTCGGTCTCTGGCGCGAACCCGTGCGGTCGTACGGCCTCGACGCCACCGCGAGACTCGTCCACGACGCGGGCCTGGCCGTCACCACCCTGTGCCGGGGCGGCTTCCTCACGGCGATCGACCCGGGGGAGCGGAAGCTCGCCCTGGACGACAACCGGGCGGCCGTCGACGAGGCCGCGACCCTCGGCACCGACACCCTCGTGCTGGTCTCCGGCGGTCTGCCGTCCGGCTCGAAGGACCTGCGCGGCGCCCGTGAGCGCATCGCCGACGCGCTCGGCGAACTGGGCCCGTACGCGGCCTCCCGCGGCGTGCGCCTGGCCATCGAGCCGCTCCACCCCATGTACGCCGCCGACCGCTGTGTGGTCTCCACCCTCGCCCAGGCCCTGGACCTCGCGGAGCGCTTCCCGGCGGAGCAGGTGGGCGTCACCGTCGACACGTACCACCTCTGGTGGGACGACACGGCGCCCGCGCAGATCGCCCGGGCGGGAGCCGGGGGCCGCATCCACACCTTCCAGCTCGCCGACTGGACCACCCCGCTTCCCGAGGGCGTCCTCAACGGCCGCGGCCAGCTCGGCGACGGCTCGGTCGACTTCCGCGCGTGGCGGGGTCACGTCGAGGCGGCGGGGTACGCCGGACCCATCGAGGTCGAGCTCTTCAACGACGGGCTGTGGGCCCGGGACGGGCGGGAGGTGCTGGCGGAGACGGCGGCGAGGTTCGTGGAACACGCCGGGTAAAAGAATCTTCAGAAGTCCGTGCAACCCTTCCCCGACCTCGCGGGTCGTACATGGCATCAGGACTTCTGGAGGGGGATCTGGGGGGATCGCGGGGGTTCTGATACGGAGGGGAAAGCCGAGGGGCCCGGTCGACGGACCGGGCCCCTCGAATGCTTTCGCGCGCCGCGACCGGACCCGGGGCGACCCGGACCGGCGCCACCCCCGCTCGTCCACAGTGCCCGGTCGCTGTCGGAGGCGGGCGGTACCGTCGGATCATGTCCAATCAGGCGGGGGCCGCCCAGACCGGCGAGCGGCGACTGGCCACGCTGGAAGGCGTGCTCGAACGCATCACGTACGCCAACGAGGAGAACGGATACACGGTCGCCCGGGTGGACACCGGCCGCGGCGCCGGCGATCTGCTCACCGTCGTCGGATCGCTTCTCGGAGCCCAGGTCGGCGAGTCCCTGCGCATGGAGGGCCGCTGGGGCTCCCACCCGCAGTACGGCAAGCAGTTCACGGTGGAGAACTACACGACGGTGCTCCCGGCCACCGTCCAGGGCATCCGCCGCTATCTCGGCTCCGGCCTGGTCAAGGGCATCGGCCCGGTCTTCGCCGACCGCATCACCCAGCACTTCGGACTGGACACCCTGCGGATCATCGAGGAGGAGCCGAAGCGGCTCATCGAGGTCCCGGGACTCGGCCCCAAGCGCACCGGGAGGATCGCCGACGCCTGGGAGGAGCAGAAGGCGATCAAGGAGGTCATGCTCTTCCTCCAGACCGTCGAGGTGTCCACCTCCATCGCGGTCCGCATCTACAAGAAGTACGGCGACGCGTCGATCTCGGTCGTGAAGAACCAGCCCTACCGCCTGGCATCCGACGTCTGGGGCATCGGCTTCCTCACCGCCGACAAGATCGCCCGGTCCGTCGGCATCCCGCACGACAGCCCGGAGCGCGTGAAGGCCGGCCTTCAGTACGCCCTGTCCCAGTCCACCGACCAGGGCCACTGCTACCTCCCCGAGGAGCGGCTGATCGCGGACGCGGTGAAGCTGCTCCAGGTCGACACGGGCCTGGTCATCGAGTGCCTGGCGGAGCTGGCCGCCCCGGCGGAAGAGGGCGAGGACCCCGGTGTCGTACGGGAGAAGGTCCCCGCTCCGGACGGCGGAGACCCGGTGACGGCCGTCTACCTGGTGCCCTTCCACCGCGCGGAACTCTCGCTCTCCGCCCAGCTGGTGCGCCTGCTGCGCAGCGACCGTGACCGGATGCCCGGCTTCCACGACGTGGCCTGGGACAAGGCCCTGGCGTGGCTGAAGGGGCGTACGGGCGCGGAGCTGGCCCCCGAGCAGGAGGCGGCGGTCCGGCTCGCGCTCACCGAGAAGGTCGCCGTGCTCACCGGAGGTCCGGGCTGCGGCAAGTCGTTCACGGTCCGCTCGATCGTGGAACTGGCCCGCGCCAAGGGGGCCAAGGTGGTCCTCTCCGCGCCCACCGGCCGTGCCGCCAAGCGGCTCGCCGAGCTGACCGGAGCCGAGGCCTCCACGGTGCACCGGCTCCTGGAGCTCAAGCCGGGCGGTGACGCGGCCTATGACAAGGACCGGCCGCTGGACGCCGACCTGGTGGTGGTCGACGAGGCCTCCATGCTCGACCTCCTGCTCGCCAACAAGCTGGTCAAGGCAGTGCCCCCGGGCGCCCATCTGCTCTTCGTCGGCGACGTCGACCAGCTGCCGAGCGTCGGCGCGGGCGAGGTGCTGCGCGATCTGCTCGCCGACCGCGGCCCGGTCCCGGCGGTCCGCCTCACCAAGGTCTTCCGCCAGGCCCAGCAGTCCGGGGTGGTGACCAACGCGCACCGGATCAACTCCGGGCAGCACCCCCTGACCGACGGCATGAAGGACTTCTTCCTGTTCGTCGAGGACGACACCGAGGAGGCCGGGCGGCTCACCGTGGACGTGGCGGCCCGGCGGATTCCGGCCAAGTTCGGGCTCGACCCGCGCCGGGACATCCAGGTCCTCGCTCCCATGCACCGGGGCCCGGCCGGCGCGGGCCACCTCAACGGCCTGCTCCAGCAGGCCATCACCCCCGGCCGTCCCGACCTCGCCGAGAAGCGGTTCGGCGGCCGGGTCTTCCGGGTCGGGGACAAGGTCACCCAGATCCGCAACAACTACGAGAAGGGCGAGAACGGCGTCTTCAACGGCACCGTGGGCGTCGTCACCTCGCTCGATGCGGTCGAGCAGCGTCTGACGGTGCGGACGGACGAGGACGAGGAGGTGCCGTACGAATTCGACGAACTCGACGAGCTCGCCCACGCCTACGCGGTGACCATCCACCGCTCCCAGGGCAGCGAGTACCCGGCGGTGGTGATCCCGGTGACCACGGGCGCGTGGATGATGCTCCAGCGCAATCTGCTCTACACGGCGGTCACCCGGGCCAAGAAGCTGGTCGTCCTCGTCGGTTCGCGCAAGGCGATAGGCCAGGCGGTGCGTACGGTGTCCGCGGGACGCCGGTGCACGGCCCTGGACTTCCGGCTGTCCGGCTCATGAACCACGGCCTCACGGCCGTCCGGTGGTGTGGACCGAGCACGTTCGGTGGCCGAACGGGGCCTTTCGGGCGCGGGACACGCTCCGTCACAAAAAATGATCGATCAAATGAGTCACGAAGGTCACAGAGCACTTCCAGTTGCGGGACGAACGGGGCAGGATGAGCAGGTTGGCGGCACTGAGTGCCGCCGATAGGCCCAATGGTCGACCCCGAGTGCACTCTCCAGGGCCAAATGGGGGATGGTAGAGACAGTCAGGGCACCTCGAAGAAGAGGCACAACGTCGGTGAGGGATGACGTGAGCGACAACTCTGTAGTACTGCGGTACGGCGATGGCGAGTACACCTACCCGGTGATCGACAGCACCGTCGGCGACAAGGGCTTCGACATCGGCAAGCTCCGCGCCCAGACCGGTCTGGTGACGCTGGACAGCGGGTACGGCAATACCGCCGCCTATAAATCCGCGATCACCTATCTCGACGGTGAGCAGGGCATCCTTCGGTACCGCGGCTACCCGATCGAGCAGCTGGCCGAGCGTTCCACCTTCCTTGAGGTGGCGTACCTGCTGATCAACGGTGAGCTTCCGAACGTCGACGAGCTCTCCACCTTCAAGAACGAAATCACGCAGCACACCCTGCTGCACGAGGACGTCAAGAACTTCTACAGGGGCTTCCCGCGCGACGCCCACCCGATGGCGATGCTGTCCTCGGTCGTCTCGGCGCTGTCGACCTTCTACCAGGACAGCCACAACCCGTTCGACGAGAAGCAGCGCAACCTCTCCACGATCCGGCTGCTCGCCAAGCTTCCGACGATCGCGGCGTACGCCTACAAGAAGTCGATCGGTCACCCCTTCGTCTACCCGCGCAACGACCTCGGGTACGTCGAGAACTTCCTGCGCATGACCTTCTCGGTCCCCGCCCAGGAGTACGAGCTCGACCCGGTCGTCGTCTCCGCGCTGGACAAGCTGCTCATCCTGCACGCGGACCACGAGCAGAACTGTTCGACGTCCACCGTGCGTCTGGTCGGCTCCTCGCAGGCGAACATGTTCGCCTCGATCTCCGCCGGCATCTCGGCCCTGTGGGGCCCGCTGCACGGCGGCGCCAACCAGTCGGTCCTGGAGATGCTGGAGGGCATCAAGGCCAACGGCGGCGACGTCGACTCCTTCATCCGCAAGGTGAAGAACAAGGAGGACGGCGTCCGCCTGATGGGCTTCGGCCACCGGGTGTACAAGTCCTTCGACCCGCGCGCCAAGATCATCAAGGCCGCGGCGCACGACGTCCTGTCCGCTCTCGGCAAGTCCGACGAGCTGCTGGACATCGCGCTCAAGCTGGAGGAGCACGCGCTCTCCGACGATTACTTCGTCTCGCGCAACCTCTACCCGAACGTCGACTTCTACACCGGCCTGATCTACCGCGCCATGGGCTTCCCGACCGAGATGTTCACGGTCCTGTTCGCCCTCGGCCGGCTGCCGGGCTGGATCGCCCAGTGGCACGAGATGATCAAGGAGCCCGGCTCCCGCATCGGCCGCCCGCGTCAGATCTACACGGGTGTCGTCGAGCGCGACTTCGTGCCGGTCGAGGCTCGCTGACGCCTGCACGACAGATCGCCGGGTCCCGTACGCGGGGCCCGGCGAACTCGTACCGCGGCAGAAAAACGGAAAGCGCCCTGCTACTGGTCCCCCCACGGGCCGGCAGTCAGGGCGCTTTCCTTGTCCCGGTGCGGATTCCCCCCACGGGATCCGGCCGGGCGTCTGTGGGACAGCGCCTGAATCGCTGTGTGCCGGCACGGGGCCGGCGGTGAGCCGAGCGAGCGGAGCTCGCTGTACTGCGGTGGTGCGGTGCGATCTGCCGGGACGCGTACGGATCGGGAGGGCCGCTCAAAGCTCCCCGGTGTACGTGCCCCGGCGACGCAATTTCCGGGAACGTCCCCCAAGACATCCCCAGATGCCAGTCACGCCCCCCAAGACGCTTCTGACATCGCCAACTTAGACTGACGAACCCCTTCGATGGTTACGTTCACGTCACTGTGATCTGTGTCTCTTGCATATGTCCTGAAGATAGGCAAGAGCCCCGATATGGGAATCGGGAACCAAGCGTAAGGAAGATGCGCGAGCCTTGTGAAGAGCTTATGTGAGGCTCCCGTTGGACTCTAGGGGGACTCATGCATCGTCGTCACGAGAATGCTCTGAGTCGAAGGCTGTTCGTGACCACGAACACGGACGAGAAGGCCATCGCCGCCCCCGCGATCATGGGGTTCAGCAGGCCCGCCGCGGCCAGCGGCAGTGCCGCCACGTTGTAGCCGAAGGCCCAGACCAGGTTTCCCTTGATCGTCGACAGGGTGCTGCGGGCCAGCCGGATCGCGTCCGCGGCCACCCGCAGGTCCCCGCGCACCAGCGTCAGATCGCTCGCCTCGATCGCCGCGTCCGTCCCCGTGCCCATCGCGAGGCCCAGATCGGCGGTGGCGAGCGCGGCCGCGTCGTTCACCCCGTCGCCGACCATCGCGACGGTCCGGCCCTCGCCCTGGAGCCGTCGCACCACGGCGACCTTGTCCTCGGGCAGCACCTCGGCGATCACCTCGGCGGAGCCGATGCCGACCGCCCGCGCCACTGCCTCGGCGACCGCCCGGTTGTCCCCGGTCAGCAGCACCGGTGTGAGCCCGAGGGCGCGCAGTTCGCGTACGGCCTCGGCGCTGGTCTCCTTGATCGTGTCGGCGACGGTCAGGATGCCCACCGCCGCGCCGTCCCGGGCGACCACGACCGCCGTACGGCCCTCCGCCTCGGCCGCGCTCTTCGCGCCTGCAAGCGCCTTCGGGAGCTCGTCCGGGAACCGGCCGACGGTGACGTCGTGGCCGTCCACCCGCCCGCGTACGCCGCGGCCGGGCACGTTCTCGAAGTGTTCCGGTACGGGAAGGGCTCCCACGCGCTCCTGAGCGCCTGCCGCGATCGCCCGGGCGACCGGATGCTCGGAGGCGTGTTCCAGGGCTCCTGCGAGCCGCAGGACGTCCTCCTCGGCGGTGCCGTCGGCGACGTACACCTCGTGGAGGCTCATGCGCCCCGTGGTGACCGTGCCGGTCTTGTCCAGCACGACGGTGTCGACGCGGCGCGTGGACTCCAGGACCTCGGGGCCCTTGATGAGGATGCCGAGCTGGGCGCCGCGGCCGGTGCCGACCAGCAGGGCGGTCGGGGTGGCCAGGCCGAGCGCGCACGGGCAGGCGATGATCAGCACGGCGACGGCGGCGGTGAAGGCCGCGACGGTGTCGCCGGTGACCGCGATCCAGGCCCCGAAGGTGCCGATCGCGACGAGCAGCACGACGGGCACGAAGACCCCGGAGATCCGGTCGGCGAGGCGCTGCACCTCGGCCTTGCCGTTCTGCGCGTCCTCGACGAGCCGTGCCATCCGCGCGAGCTGGGTGTCCGCTCCGATCCGGGTGGCCTCGACGACGAGCCGGCCCCCGGCGTTCACGGTCGCACCGGTGACGCTGTCCCCGACGGTCACGTCCACCGGCACCGACTCGCCGGTCAGCATGGACGCGTCGACGGCCGACGCGCCCTCCACGACGGTCCCGTCGGTGGCGACCTTCTCGCCCGGCCGTACGACGAACCGGTCGCCGACCGCCAGCCGTTCCACGGGGACGCGGACCTCACGGCCGTCCCGCAGGACGGCGACATCCTTGGCGCCGAGCTCCATCAGCGCCCGCAGCGCCGCCCCCGCGCGCCGCTTGGAGCGGGCCTCCAGGAAGCGGCCGAGCAGGATGAACGCGATGACGCCCGCGGCGACCTCGAGATAGAGCGTGGACGCCCCGTCCGTACGGGAGACGGTGAGCTCGAAGCCGTGCCGCATGCCCGGCATCCCCGCGTCGCCGAAGAACAGCGCCCACAGGGACCAGCCGAACGCGGCGAGCGTGCCGACCGAGACCAGGGTGTCCATGGTGGCCGCGCCGTGCCGCGCGTTCGTCAGGGCGGCCCGGTGGAAGGGCAGCCCGCCCCAGACCACGACGGGGGCGGCGAGCGTCAGCGAGAGCCACTGCCAGTTGTCGAACTGCAGGGCCGGGATCATCGACATGAGGACGACGGGCAGGGCGAGCGCCGCGGAGACGGTCAGGCGCTCGCGCAGCGCGGCCGTCTCGGGGTCGTCGTCGGCGGGCGGTGCCGTCTCCTCGGGCGCCAGGGGCGGCGGGGGTTCCTCGGCGGTGTAGCCCGTCCTCACCACGGTGGCGATCAGATCGGCGACCTGTACCCCCACGGGGTACGAGACCTTGGCCTTCTCCGTCGCGAAGTTGACGGTGGCGGTGACGCCGTCCATCCGGTTGAGCTTCTTCTCGACGCGTGCCGCGCAGGAGGCGCAGGTCATGCCGCCGATGGAGAGCTCGATCTCCGAGGTCGCGCCTATGGGTGTCTCGGGTGCTGCGGTGGTCATGATCCGGCTCCAGGAATGAGCCGGGCCGTGCGGAGCCGGTATCAGCCGGTCGGCACGGCCCGGTACGGAGGAGAGGGGCTGCTGAGTCCGCTCAGGCCGGGCCGACGAGCTCGAAGCCCGCCTCGTCCACCGCGGCGCGGACGGCGTTCCCGTCGAGCGCGGTCTCGGAGACGACGGTGACCTCGCCGGTCGAGGCGACGGCCTTCACCGAGGTGACGCCGGGGATCTCGGAGATCTCGCTGCTGACGGAGCCTTCACAGTGTCCGCAGCTCATCCCGCTCACCTGGTAGACGGCGGTGACGGAACCCGGGGTGTCGGTCTGCGCGGTCATGGCGTTGCTCCTCGTCGAGGCGTCCGGTGCGTGCGTGCGGGGAGGGGCCCCTGGGAACCCAGGGTTCTCCCCGATGGTCACCACACTATACCCCTAGGGGGTATTTATCCAAGCGAGCCCGGGTGTGCCCGGCGGCTGATTCCGGGTCGAGGATCACTGATTGATTTGTCCGAACCTTATGGCAAAGATCCCTGATGTCGCAGACGGGAAGACTGGTGCCGTCGATGCCCGGTGCGTTTGGCGTGACTCAGTGGCCGACGGGGTGCTCGTCCCCGAGGATCGGCTCCAGGTAGCGGTGCATGACCGTCTTCAGCTCCGCGACGTAGGCGTCCCGCTCGGCGCCCTCGTGGGACATGATCAGGGTGAGGCCGGCCTTGAAGAGGTGGAGCGTCATGTTCGCCGTGCGGGCGCGCTCGCCGGGCGGGAGGTCCGGCACACGGGTCGCGATCATCTCCTCGACGCGGGCGAGGAGGGCGCAGTGCACACTGCCGATCTCCTCGGCGATCGGTCCCGGGATGTCGGGACCGTGCATCAGGACGGCGAAGGCCGGGTTCTCGACGTTGAACGCGATCAGCGGGTCGAGGACCGCGTCGAGCATCCGGTCCAGCGGGAGGCCGATGTTCTCCGGCGTGAGCGCCTGTCCGTGCGACCGGGCCCAGTGCTCCAGCAGCTGGTCGCCGAGGCCGACCGCGATGGCTTCCTTGTTCGGGAAGAACTGGTAGAGCGTGCCGGGTGAGACGCCGGCCTCGCGGGCGATGGCGTTCGTGCTCGCCGCCGTGTAGCCGGACTGGCAGAACACGGAGGCCGCCGCCTCCAGGAGCTGGGCGATGCGGCGCTCGCCGCGGGCCTGCCTGCGGCGCGGCTTCTCCTCGGAGCGCTGCTGCCGCGTCGGTGACTCCTCGGCCTGCTGCTTCTCGGGCACGGTTATCCCCAGCTTCTCGGGACGCGATTGACAAACACGAGTGGTCGCTCGCATTCTTGAAAAACGCGAGCGATGGCTCGTGTTTGCCATTCTATGGCAATGGGCGATCCATGCTGCCTGCACGGGTGCGGGCCATCAGGATCACGGTGAAGGGGACACCGCATCATGTCCGAAGTCGACGACGCGGGTGACGGACCCGGAGCGAGGTCCGGCGAGGGCTCGGAGGCAGGCTCGGGCGGGGGTGGGCGGCTCGGCGGATGGACCCGGTTCGTGACCGCGCGGCCGCGGCTCTCCCTGCTCGTGGCCCTCCTGCTGACCGCGCTCGCCGTGGTCGCGGGCAGCGGGGTCGCCGACCGGCTGGGCAGCGGAGGCTGGGAGGACCCGACCGCGCAGTCGACGTACGCGACCAAGGCGCTGGAGCGGGAGTTCCCCGCCTCGCAGCCCAATCTGCTGCTCCTTCTCGACGCGGGCGCCGCCTCGGTCGACGACCCTTCCGTCGCCGCCGAGGCCAAGCGGCTCACGGCACGCCTGGCCACCGAGCGGGGTGTCACGGGCGTCGGTTCCTACTGGCAGTCCGGTTCCCCCGCGCTGAAGGCGCGTGACGGACACGAGGCGCTGATCGCCGCGCGCATCACCGGCGACGAGAAGACCGCGTCCGACACCCTCGACCGACTCGCACCCTCCTTCCGCGGAAGGAGCGGCCCCGTCGAGGTCGAGGTCGGCGGACCGGTCGCCGTCCGGCACGAGATGCAGACGACCATCCGCGAGGACCTGACCCGGGCCGAGATGATCGCCCTGCCGGTGACCCTCCTGCTGCTGGTCATGGTCTTCGGGAGCGCCGTCGCGGCCCTGCTGCCGCTCGGGGTCGGCATCATCGCGATCCTCGGCACCAACGCCGTGCTGCGCGGCCTCACCGAGGTCACGGACGTCTCGGTCTTCGCGATGAACCTGACCACGGCCCTCGGTCTCGGTCTCGCCATCGACTACGCCCTGTTCATCGTCCGCAGGTTCCGTGAGGAGCTGGCCACCGGCGCCCCGCCGCGCACCGCGGTCGGCACCACCCTGCGCACCGCGGGCCGCACGGTGCTCTTCTCCGCCCTCACCGTCGCGGTGTCCCTGGCCGCGATGCTGCTCTTCCCGCAGTACTTCCTGCGCTCCTTCGCCTACGCCGGCATCGCCGTCGTGCTGCTGGCCGCGGCCGCCGCCCTGATTCTGCTCCCCGCGGCGCTGGTGCTCCTCGGCGACCGGGTGAACTCCCTGGACCTGCGGCGCCTGTTCCGCCGCGGAAGGCCGCGTCCGGCCGACGGCGGGGCCGCCTGGGGACGCATGGCCTCCCTCGTGATGCGCAGGGCACCGCTCTTCGCGGTGGCCACCACGGCCGGCCTCATCGTCCTCGGACTGCCCTTCCTGGGCGTGAAGTTCGGCACGGCCGACGACCGCCAGCTGCCCTCGGGCGCGGAGTCCCACATCGTCCAGCAGCACATCCGCGACGGCTTCCCGGGCAGTCCCGGCGGCGGTCTGGAGGTCCTGGCCGAGGGAGCGGCCACCCCGACCCAGTACGCCCGGTACAGGGAGCGGATCGCCGCGCTGCCCGAGGTGCTGCGTGTGGACGGGCCCCTGGTGAAGGGCGACGCGGCGTACTTCACGGTGCTGCCGAAGGGCGAGGCCGTGGACGAGGGGGCCCAGCGGCTGGTGGGCGAACTCCGGGCGGCGGACGCTCCGTTCGAGACCTCCGTGACCGGCACGGCGGCCGTCCTGGTCGACTCCAAGCACGCGATAGCCGACCGGCTGCCGTGGGCGGTCGCGTTCATCGCGATCGTCACGCTGTTCCTGGTGTTCCTGCTGACCGGCAGCGTGCTGATCCCGGTCCAGGCGGTGCTGCTCAACGCGCTCAGCCTGACCGCGATGTTCGGTGCGGTGGTCTGGGTCTTCCAGGACGGCCATCTCTCCGGCCTCCTCGACTTCACCAGCTCCGGTTCGATCGAGACGACCCTCCCGGTCCTGATGTTCTGCGTCGCCTTCGGCCTCTCCATGGACTACGGCGTCTTCCTCCTCTCCCGTATCAAGGAGGAGTACGACCACACCGGCGACCACCGGGAGGCGGTCCGCTTCGGGCTCCAGCGCACCGGCGGGCTCATCACCGCCGCCGCGGTCATCCTCGCGGTGGTGATGGTCGCCATCGGCACCTCCCGGATCGCCAACACCAAGATGCTCGGTCTGGGCATCGCGCTCGCCGTGCTGATGGACGCGATGGTCGTCCGCAGCCTGCTGGTCCCGGCGGTCATGCGCCTGACCGGCCGGGCCACCTGGTGGGCGCCCGGACCGCTGCGGCGCTTCCACGACCGGTTCGGACTCAGCGAGGGGGAGGCGCCGGAGGCGGCCCCGGTACCGGCGACCGAGCCCGGCCGGGACAAGGCGGGCGCGCGCGGATAGCGTTCCCGGGGAAGGTGATCTCCGGGCGGAGGGCGGAAGCCGATGCGGGCAGTGGTGTTCGAGCGGTACGGGGAGCCGGCCGAGGTGCGGGAGGTGGCGGACCCGGCGCCCGCGGAGCACGGGGTCGTGGTGCGCGTCGAGTCCACGGGGCTGTGCCGGAGCGACTGGCACGGCTGGATGGGCCACGACCCGGACATCACGCTGCCGCATGTTCCGGGGCACGAACTCGCCGGGGTGGTCGAGGCGGTGGGCGCCCGGGTGACCGGCTGGCACTCCGGCGACCGGGTCACCGTCCCCTTCGTGTGCGCCTGCGGAAGCTGTCCCGCGTGCGCGGCGGGCGACCAGCAGGTGTGCGAGCGGCAGACCCAGCCGGGGTTCACGCACTGGGGTTCCTTCGCCCGGTACGTGGCGCTCGACCACGCCGACGTGAACCTGATCGCGGTGCCGCCGGAGTTGTCCTTCGCGACGGCTGCCTCGCTGGGCTGCCGGTTCGCCACGGCGTTCCGGGCGGTGGCCGCCCAGGGAAGGGCGGCCGCGGGGGAGTGGGTCGCGGTGCACGGCTGTGGCGGTGTCGGCCTCTCGGCGGTGATGATCGCGGCGGCCTCCGGGGCCCGGGTCGTGGCCGTCGACGTGTCACCCGCGGCGCTCGACCTCGCGCGGAAGTTCGGGGCGGCGGAGTGTGTGGACGCCTCTGCCGTGGCCGACCCGGCGGAGGCGGTCCGTGAACTGACCGGCGGTGGCGCGCACGTGTCGCTGGACGCCCTCGGATCGCCCGCCACCTGCGCGGCCTCGGTGAACGGTCTGCGCCGTCGCGGCCGGCACGTCCAGGTCGGCCTGCTGCCCTCCCCGACCGGTACGACCCCGGTCCCGATGGCCCGTGTGATCGGCCTCGAACTCGAACTCCTCGGCAGCCACGGCATGGCCGCCCACGCCTATCCGGCGATGATGGAACTGGTCCGTGCCGGGACGCTCCGGCCCGACCTCCTGGTGACGTCCACCATCACACTGGACGCGGCACCGGCCGCACTGGCGGCCATGGGTTCGGCACCGGGCTCGGGGGTGACCGTCATCGAGCCGTGGAGCTGACGGTCCCGTGGAGCTGACGGTCCCACGGGCCGGTGGTCAGTGAGCCGTGGGGCCGGCGGGGTGTCCCCGGTGGGCGGCCCACTCCTGGGCGAGGACCGACATCCGTAGAGCGTCGATCCACTCGCCGTCGTGCAGGAGCGTCTGGCGCTCGACCCCCTCGGCCACGAAGCCGGCCTTCTCATAGGCGCGGCGGGCCCGGGGGTTGAAGGCGAAGACGTACAACGAGACGCGGTGCAGGGCCAGTTGCTCGAAGGCGTGTCCGACGATCAGCCGGGTGGCCTCGGTGCCCAGACCCCGGTCCCGGCCCCGGGGGCCGACGAGGATGCGGAACGTGCAGTTGCGGTTGTGCCGGTCCCACTCGTTCAGGACGGCCTCGCCGACCAGTTCACCGGTGGCGCGGTCCACCACACCGAGGTCCAGCCTGTCCGGCTGTTCGCCGCGCGTCCCGTACCAGGAACGCAGCCGCTCCGGCCCGAACTCCTCGTCGGGGCTGCCGGTGAGCCGCAGGACCTCGGGGTCGGCCAGGATCTCCGCCATCACCGGGGCGTCGTCCGCGGTGAAGGGTCGCAGCAGGGTCTTCTCGCCGGTGAGGACGGGTTTCACGGAGAAGTTCACCGGTGGATCATCGGCGGGCGACCGGCACGGCGGCAAGCGAATTGGGGCGGTGCCCAACCCGTAGGCAAGGCACCCGGACATGAAGGACCCGGAGATGAGGCCCCCGGAGGCGGGGCACCCGGAGATGAGGCGCCCGGTGGAAGAGGTCACTCGTCTCTGCGGCTCCGGTTTCCCGGTCGCGAGGCGACCCAGGACCGGACGGTTTCCGCGTACCAGTAGGGCTTTCCGCCCTCGACATGGTCGGGCGGCGGCAGCAGCCCGTGCTTGCGGTAGGACCGCACCGTGTCCGGCTGCACCTTGATGTGCGCCGCGATCTCCTTGTACGACCAGAGCCTACGGTCGGTCATGAGTGGCACCTCCCTGCGCGCGCCGCGGCGGCGGCCTGGGGGTGGCCGTCGGGGGAGCCGGGCGCTGCGCTGGTGATCACAAAGCCTGTGCCCCGTGAACGACGCGGCGTGAGGGCAGGGCAGCGGCTGTTGACCGGGTGTGACGCAAAACCCGCGTACACGCGACATGTGTGACACGAAGGTGTTTTTTGTGACACGAGTGACGCATTGGTCGCCAGGGGCGGAAGTTCGTCGTGCCGGTGATGCCGGTGATGCCGAGGGGGTGTGTCGACCTGAGCGGAGGCAGGGCCGGAAGGGCCGGAAGGGCCGGGCCCTTTCCCGAACGCTCATCGTCGTTCGAGCGGAGGGACGCCCCCGACGCCCCTGCCGGCGGGCCCGGCCCACCGGCTCCCCGCGCCCCGCATCCCCCGGGGTCCGCGGCCGGAAACCACAGCCTGCCGTCGGCGCCGGCCGGTGGTCTTGGAGAAAATCGCCCTCCGGCCGATCGCGTTCCGCTCCGGAGCGGGTGTGCTCCGGGCCGTTCGGGCTCAGCCCGGGAGCGGGCGTGCTCCGGGCCGTTCGGGCTCAGCCCGGGAGCGGGCGTGCCCGGCCCGCCGCACCGAACAGGGGAGCGGGCGGCGCGCTCCGGCCGGGGGAGAGCACCAGACTGGTCGCCTCGCCCGCCATCCGCTCGTCCCCCGGCGGAGCGGACGGCGCCGCCCGCGGAGCCGTCCGCGCGGTGGTGAACCCGCGCGGAGTGCACCCGGTCATCGCCCTGAACTCCCTGCTCAGGTGGGCCTGGTCGTAGTAGCCGCAGGCCGCGGCCGTATCGGCCTGGGAGCGGCCCGACGCGAGCAGCCGCCGCGCCCGCTGGAGCCGCAGCACCCGGGCGGCGGCCTTCGGCCCGAGCCCGATCTGCTCCCGGAAGCGTTTCTCCAACTGCCGTACGCTCCAGCCGACCTCGTCGGCCAGGCGCGGCACCGGGATGACGCCCCCGGTCCCGCGCAGCCGGTCCCAGGCCCGCACCACCCGCGCCGAACTCGGCGTCCCCGCCCCGGCCCAGCGGGCGAGCGCGTCGTCGAGCAGCCCGAACCGTTCCGCCCAGCCGGGCAACGCGGCCAGCGCGGCGCAGAGTTCGCCGACACTGCCCCAGCGGTCACCGCCCGCGGGCGAGCCCAGCGGGTGCGGCAGCTCGTCGGGGTCCACGGTCCGGTCGGTCAGTTCGTACTGCGGGGTGCCGAACAGGGTGAACGCCGCCCACGGCATGAGCAGCACCTCGATGCCCGACAGCCGTCCGCCGTGCTCGCCCACGGCCGCGGTGGTGGCCGGCCCCGAGAAGACCGACACAAGGGTGGCCGGAGGCCGGCCCGAGCGGGTGACGCGCACCGGCTGGTCGAACCCCAGGAGCAGTGTCGCCGCACCGATCGGGGCCTCCAGCCGGCCCCGCGGGCCGTCGAGGGCGAGCCGGATGCCGCGGTATCCGATCACGCCGGGCCGCAGGCGCGGGTGGGGCGGCGCGACCGCGGTCTCCCAGGAACCGCCCGGTCCGTCACCCGCCCGCAGGACGAGTTCCGCCGCCGCCCGGGTGACAGCCCCTTCCAGGGTCCGCGTGACGGCCCCCGCCGGCGCCCGGTCGGCAGCCCCTTGCGTCACCCGTGTGGCGGCCCCCGCGCGGCGGGGGCGGCCGGGCGGCCCCGAGGACCCGCCGGGCCCAAAGCGCTCGTCGGGTCCTGGGGACGCGGAGGTCATGCCCCGCAGGACCTCAGGAACGCCCGGGTGCGCCGGGCGATCGGCAGTGGCTTGTCCGGCGGACACGGGTACATGTCCTGCTCGACGATCGCGAAGAGCTCGACACCGAGCTGCTGCGCGGCGGCGAGGACGGGCTCCAGCGCCGGCACGCCGGACGGCGGCTCGCACATCACGCCGCGCGCGACGGCCGGCCCGAACGGCACCTCCTCGGCACGGACTCCGGCCAGCACCAGCGGGTCAACCTGCTTGAGGTGGAGGTAGCCGATGCGTTCGCCGTACGTCTCGATGAGCTTGACGCTGTCGCCGCCGCAGTAGGCGTAGTGGCCCGTGTCCAGACACAGCGAGACCAGGGAGGAGTCGGTCGCGTCGAGGAAGCGCGTCACGTTCTCCTCGCTGTCGATGTGTGTGTCGGCGTGCGGGTGGACGACGATCCGCAGCCCGTAGCGCTCGCGCACCTCATGGGCGAGCCGCTCGGTCTGGGCGGTCAGATTGCGCCACTGGGTCGGCGTCAGCGTGCTGTCCTCCAGCACCGCGCCGGTCTTGTCGTCACGCCAGAAGGCCGGGATGACGACGAGATGCTCGGCACCCATCGCCTGGGTGAGCGCCGCGATGTCCGAGACGTGCGCCCAGGTGGACTCCCAGACGTCGGGACCGCGGTGCAGCCCGGTGAAGACCGTGCCCGCCGAGACGGTGAGCCCGCGCCGCGCGGTCTCTTCCTTGAGGACGTCCGGATCGGTGGGCAGATAGCCGTACGGGCCGAGTTCGATCCACTCGTAGCCCGAGCCGGAGACCTCGTCGAGGAAGCGCTGCCAGGGGACCTGCTGCGGGTCGTCGGGGAACCAGACGCCCCAGGAGTCGGGAGCCGAACCGATCCGGATGCGCGACAGTGAGGGCGGAGGCGACGACCGCGGTGACGACTCCGGCGAGGGCCCGGACCCGGGCCGCGGCGATGACTGAGGTGGCAACGACGTCATGGGCGTCAGCTTCCGGCGGCTCCGGAGAGGTGTCAAGGGCTCGTCCGAATGTCTGGACAAAACGTTGACAGGCTCCGCGTGCGGGACTAGACCTGGGGACAGCCGTAGGGAAGGGAACTCGATGGCGTACGAGCTGATCACCATGGGGCGGATCGGCGTGGACCTCTACCCGTTGCAGACGGGAGTCCCGCTGGCCCGGGTGACGTCCTTCGGCAAGTTCCTCGGCGGCTCGGCGACCAACGTCGCGGTGGCGGCCGCGCGGCTCGGACGGCGTACGGCCGTCATCACCCGGACGGGTGCGGATCCCTTCGGGGCCTATCTGCGCGAGGCGTTGCGCGACTTCGGCGTCGACGACCGCTGGGTCACCGAGGTCCCCGGGCTGCCGACCCCGGTCACCTTCTGCGAGATCTTCCCGCCGGACGACTTCCCGCTCTACTTCTACCGGCAGCCCAAGGCCCCCGACCTGGAGATCGACGCCCATGAACTCGACCTCGACGAAGTACGCGCCGCCCGCGTCTTCTGGATGACGGGCACGGGGCTGAGCGCGGAACCGAGCCGCACGGCCACGCTCGCCGCCCTGGCCCACCGGGCCCGGTCCGGTACGACGGTCTTCGACCTCGACTGGCGCCCCATGTTCTGGGGGGACGCGGCCGGGAAGAGCACGGCCGGGAGGAACGCGGCCGGGGAGAACGGAGCTCCGTACGACACGGCGCGGCAGGACCTCGCCGCCTCGGCGCGCCCCTTCTACGCGGAGGCCCTGCGCCACGCCACCGTCGCCGTCGGCAATGTCGACGAGGTCGAGATCGCGACGGGCGAGCGCGAGCCGCACGCCGCCGCCAAAGCCCTCCTCGAAGCCGGTGCCGAACTCGCCGTGGTGAAGCAGGGCCCCAAGGGTGTTCTCGCCGTCCATCGCGACGGCACCCGGGCCGAGGTCCCGCCCCTCCCGGTCGAGGTCCTCAACGGCCTCGGCGCGGGAGACGCGTTCGGCGGCTCCCTCTGTCACGGACTGCTCGCCGGCTGGGACCTGGAGCGGGTCATGCGCCACGCGAACGCGGCGGGCGCCATCGTCGCCTCCCGACTGGAGTGCTCCTCCGCGATGCCGACGCCGGACGAGGTCGACCAGGCCCTCGCGGCGGGAGCGGTGCGGTGAGAGCGGGCCACGTAGGGGGAGCCCGCCACGAACAGGGCGGCGACGCACCCCCGCCCCACGAGGCGGTCGAACACGCCCGGACGGGCGCGCCGGAGAACACCGGGCCCGCCGGTGCCCCGCCCGGCGGACCGCTCTCCGCCACCCCCGTCACCCCCACCACCTACGACCGGCTGCGCCCGGCGTCCCCCCGTGTCGACGTCCACGCGCTCGTCCAGGTCCGTGCCCGTCACCCCGAGGCGATCGCGGAGGCCGCCGCGCGGCGGGTGCGGCGGCCGCTGGTCGACGGCTCCGGGCGGCTGATGATCGTCGCCGCGGACCACCCGGCGCGCGGCGCGCTGGCCGTCGGCGACCGGAAGCTGGCCATGGCGGGGCGCGCCGACCTGCTGGAGCGGCTGTGTCTCGCGCTCTCCCGCCCCGGAGTCGACGGCGTGCTCGCCACCGCCGACATCCTCGACGACCTGCTGCTGCTCGGCGCGCTCGACGGCAAGGTGGCCATCGGGTCGATGAACCGGGGCGGACTCGCGGGTTCGGTCTTCGAGCTGGACGACCGGTTCACCGGGCACCGCCCGAAGGACCTCGAGCGGCTCGGGTTCGACGCGGGCAAACTGCTGCTGCGCATCGACTACGACGACCCGGGCTCGCTGCGCACCCTGGAGTCCACGGCCCGGGTGATCGACGACATGGCCGAGCGTCAACTTCCGGTCTTCGTCGAACCGTTCCTCTGCCGTCGCCGGAAGGACGGTACCCTGCGCAACGATCTGAGCGCCGAGGCCGTCACCAAGTCGATCGCCATCGCCGGCGGCCTGGGCGGCAGTTCGGCGTACACCTGGCTGAAGGTCCCCGTCACCGAGAACCCGGACGACATGGCCCGCGTCATGGAGACCTCCACGCTGCCCGCCGTCCTGCTCGGGGGCGATGTCGGCGAGGACCAGGAGGGCGCGTACGAGAAGTGGCGCGGGGCGCTCCGGCTCCCCACCGTGCAGGGCCTGGTGGTGGGCCGTTCGCTGCTGTACCCCGCGGACGGCGATGTCGCCGCGGCCGTGGACACCGCCGTAGGACTGCTGTGAGGGCCGCATGAGTCGTCCGAGCAACGAGCTGTACGTGCCCAGGGGCACCGCGGCCGACGCGTACTACGCCCTCGACATCGATCCCGAGCGGGCCGGCTGGACCCACAGCAGTCTGCGGGTCGTGGAACTGGCGCCCGGTGGCACCCACACCTTCACCACCGGGGACAGTGAGTGGATCGTGCTCCCGCTCAGCGGCGGCTGCACGGTGCGCGCCAAGGACGGCATGGAGCAGGACGAGTTCCAACTCCTGGGCAGAAGGAGCGTGTTCGACGGAGTCTCCGACTTCGCGTACGTGCCCCGTGAGGCCCGGGTCCAGATCGCCTCCGGCGTGGGAGGCCGCTTCGCCCTGGCAGGAGCGAAGTGCGAGCGCCGACTCCCCGCCCGCTACGGCCCCGCGCCGGAGGTACCCGTCGAGGACCGCGGCAGCGGCGACTGCGCCCGCCAGGTGCGCAATTTCGCCGCCGCCGACGTCTTCGACTGCGACCGGCTGATCGCCGTCGAGGTGATCACCCCCGGCGGCAACTGGTCCTCGTATCCGCCCCACAAGCACGACGAACACCTGCCCGGTGTCGAGTCGCGGCTGGAGGAGATCTACTACTTCGAGATCGACGGCCCGAACGGTTTCGGCTATCAGCGCGTATTCCCTTCCCGTGAGGGCGGTTCCGACGTCCTCGCCGAGGTCCGCACCGGCGATGCCGTCCTCGTCCCCGACGGATGGCACGGTCCGTCCATCGCCCAGCCCGGCCACGCCATGTACTACCTGAACGTCATGGCGGGACCGGGCGGGGACAGGGAGTGGCGGATCCGCTTCCACCCGGGACACGTAGAAAGCACAGGGGGATACCGATGACCTCGACGACGAGGCTGACGGTCGCACAGGCGCTGGTGCGGTTCCTGACCGCGCAGTACACGGAACGGGACGGCGAGCGACGCCGCCTGATCGGCGCCACCTGGGGCATCTTCGGCCACGGGAACGTCGCCGGGATCGGCCAGGCGCTCGTCGAGTACGCCGACGAGATGCCGTACCACCAGGGGCGCAACGAACAGGCCATGGTGCACGCGGCGGTCGGCTACGCCCGCCAGTGCGGCCGGCTGTCGGCGCACGCCGTGACCACCTCCATCGGACCCGGCGCCACCAACCTCGTCACCGGCGCCGCGCTCGCCACGATCAACCACCTCCCGGTGCTGCTCCTGCCCGGCGACGTCTTCGCGACCCGCCCCGCCGACCCGGTGCTCCAGCAGCTCGAAGTCCCCTTCGCCGGGGATGTGTCGGTCAACGACTGTCTGCGCCCGGTGTCGAAGTACTTCGACCGGATCACCCGCCCCGAAGCCCTGATCCCGGCGGCCCTCCAGGCGATGCGCGTGCTCACCGACCCCGTCGACACCGGCGCCGTCACGCTCGCGCTGCCCCAGGACGTGCAGGCGGAGGCGTACGACTGGCCCGAGGAGTTCTTCGCCGAGCGGACCTGGGCCGTGCGGCGCCCGGCGGCCGACGCCGGTGAACTGGCCGGCGCCGTCGCGGCGGTCCGCGAGGCCCGGCGTCCGCTGATCGTCGCGGGCGGCGGCGTCCACCACAGCCGCGCGGAGGAGGCGCTCGCGGAGCTCGCCTCCGCCACCCGCATCCCCGTCGCCTCCACCCAGGCGGGCAAGGGCTCGCTGCGCTGGGACCACCCCCAGGACGTCGGCGGCATCGGCCACACCGGCACGGCGACCGCCGACGAGCTCGCCCGCACCGCCGACCTGGTGATCGGCGTCGGCACCCGCTACACCGACTTCACCACCGCCTCCGGCACTCTCTTCGGCGCCTCGGGTGTCCGCTTCCTCAACCTCAACATCGCTCCGTACGACGGCCACAAGCTCGCCGGCAGACCGCTGATCGCCGACGCGCGCGCCGGTCTCGAGGCCCTCACCGAGGCGCTGCTGATGCACAAGCACCGTGCCGAGCCGGCGTACGTCACCGAGTACACGGACGACAAGGAGCGCTGGGAGTACCGCGTCGACGCGGCCTACGAGGCCGAGGACGTCGACATCCGGCCCACCCAGCCGCAGGTCCTCGGCGTCCTGGACGAGCTGGTCACCGAGGACGACATCCTGATCAACGCGGCCGGCTCGCTCCCCGGCGACCTGCACAAGTTGTGGCGGGCGCGGTCGCGGGACCAGTACCACGTCGAGTACGGCTATTCGTGCATGGGCTACGAGATCCCGGCGGCGATCGGCGTACGGATGGCGGCCCCGGACCGGCCCGTGTGGGCGCTGGTCGGCGACGGCACCTATCTGATGATGCCGACCGAGATCGTCACCGCCGTCCAGGAGGGCGTCGCGATCAAGGTGATCATCCTCCAGAACCACGGGTACGCCTCGATCGGCGGTCTCTCCGAGTCCGTGGGCGGCGAGCGGTACGGCACGGCGTACCGCCACCGCGCCGAGGACCGTACGTACACCGGGGCGCCGCTGCCCGTGGATCTCGCGGCCAACGCGGCCAGCCTGGGCATGCGCGTCCTACGCGCGAAGACCGTGCGTGACCTGCGTGCCGCCCTGGCCGAGGCGCGCGACGCGGACACTCCCACTTGTGTCTACGTGGAGACCGAAACGGCAGACACAGTGTCGGGCGCGCCCCCGGCCCAAGCCTGGTGGGATGTACCTGTGGCCGAGACCGCGACCCGATCGTCGGCGGTCAAGGCACGTGAGGAGTACGACCGGCACGTCGCCGCCCGACGCCGCCATCTGTGAAGGAGTAATTGGCCATGACGAAGACCGTCGACCACTGGATCGGTGGCAAGACCGTCGAGGGTGCGTCGGGTACGTACGGGCCGGTCACCGACCCGGCGACCGGCGCCGTGACCACCAAGGTCGCGTTCGCGAGTGTCGAGGAGGTCGACGCCGCGGTCGCCGCCGCGAAGGACGCCTACGCGACCTGGGGCCAGTCCTCGCTGGCCAGGCGGACCACGATCCTCTTCAAGTTCCGTGCCCTGCTCGACGCCAACCGGGACGCGATCGCCGAGCTGATCACCGCCGAGCACGGCAAGGTGCACTCGGACGCGCTCGGCGAGGTCGCGCGCGGTCTGGAGATCGTCGACCTGGCGTGCGGGATCACCGTGCAGCTGAAGGGCGAGCTGTCGACCGAGGTGGCCTCCCGGGTCGACGTGTCCTCGATCCGCCAGCCGATCGGTGTCGTCGCGGGCATCACGCCGTTCAACTTCCCGGCCATGGTGCCGATGTGGATGTTCCCGATCGCCATCGCGTGCGGCAACACCTTCGTCCTCAAGCCGTCCGAGAAGGACCCGTCGGCCGCCATGAAGCTCGCCGAGCTGCTGGCCGAGGCCGGTCTGCCCGACGGTGTCTTCAACGTCGTGCACGGCGACAAGGTGGCCGTCGACCGCCTCCTGGAGCACCCGGACGTCAAGGCGGTGTCCTTCGTCGGCTCGACGCCGATCGCCCGCTACATCCACACCACCGCCGCCGCGAACCACAAGCGCGTCCAGGCCCTGGGCGGCGCCAAGAACCACATGCTCGTCCTGCCGGACGCCGACCTGGACGCGGCCGCCGACGCCGCCGTCTCCGCCGCGTACGGCTCGGCCGGCGAGCGCTGCATGGCGATCTCCGCGGTCGTGGCGGTCGGCTCCATCGGCGACGAGCTGGTGGACAAGATCCGCGAGCGCGCCGAGAAGATCAAGATCGGTCCCGGCAACGACCCGACGTCCGAGATGGGTCCGCTGATCACCGCCGCCCACCGCGACAAGGTCGCCTCGTACGTGACGGGCGCCGCCGGCCAGGGCTCCGAGGTCGTCCTCGACGGCACGGGCTACACGGTCGAGGGGCACGAGGACGGCCACTGGATCGGCCTCTCGCTCCTGGACCGCGTGCCGGTGACGGCGGACGCGTACAAGGACGAGATCTTCGGCCCGGTGCTGTGCGTGCTGCGCGTGGACACCTACGAGGAGGGCGTGGCGCTGATCAACGCGTCGCCCTTCGGCAACGGCACCGCGATCTTCACCCGGGACGGCGGCGCCGCCCGCCGCTTCCAGCTGGAGATCGAGGCGGGCATGGTCGGCGTGAACGTGCCGATCCCGGTGCCCGTCGGCTACCACTCCTTCGGCGGCTGGAAGGACTCCCTCTTCGGGGACCACCACATCTACGGCAACGACGGCACGCACTTCTACACCCGCGGCAAGGTCGTCACCACCCGCTGGCCGGACCCGTCGGAGGCGCCCACGGGCGTCGACCTGGGCTTCCCGCGCAACCACTGAGGCGCCCCCGGTGCCCCGCCCCTCGTCCGGGGGGCGGGGCACCGTCGCGTTCCGTGCCTGCTGCTGTCCAGGCCTACCGCTGCTGCGCGCCCTTCTTCACCAGCTTGGTCAGGTCACCGGTCTGCGCGGCCGGCGGGGCCTTCACATCGGCGGTGGCGCCGAACTTCTCGAAGTCCATGGTGACCGTCACGGTGCCGAACACCTCCTTCAGGCGGACCGGCAGGTCCTTGGCGTCGACCCAGACGTCCATGGTGATCGAGTCGGTGCCGCCGGTCACCGAGTTGAAGAGGGTGTCCTCGTGCCCGGACGACAGGGCGTCCTTGGCCTTGCCCATGTGGTCCTTGTCGATCACGGCCCGGTAGTGGGTCGTGGCCTTCCCGCCGACGGTCTCCTTGCCCAGGTCCTCGACGTCGTTCGCGTACTTCAGGCCCCTCATGGTGGCCGCCGGGCTGCCGCTGTTCGAGCTTCCGCTCAACGCCTGGGCGCCCTTCTCGCCGAAGACGGCGGACGCGTCGACCTTCATCCACTCCTTGCCCTCGAGCGGGCCGGAGGGCTGCGGGTCGGTGTCGTAGTAGTAGACGCCGTCCACGAGGAGCGTGCGGATCGACGGGTCGGCCGTCAGCAGCTCCATCTTCGCGGCCCTGGTGTCCATCTCGACGTCGTACGCGAAGCCGTCTCCCCAGGAGTAGGTGCCCTCCGCGGCTATGGGGGCGGCGCCGTTCACCTCGGTGGGCAGGCAGTGACACGGTTACGCGCCGGTAGCCGTCCGGAGTGCGGACCAATTCTGACGAGTTTCAGCTCGCAGACTGCTGTTCTCGTCATGCGGTGATGAAACGGGTGATGCAGGCAACCGATTGATATGGCCTTTGAAAGCAAGGTCACATTCAATATGGTCCTGATGATTGCGGCATGGTGGCCTCGTTGCCTGGGAAAGTGATGTGAAGTGCGTCGCTCCGATGCTGCGGATTCCGTAGGTAAACGGCCATTGACGCAACGGTTTCCGTCAAGGTTCCATCAGCGCGGGAGCGGACGAGAAGCAGCACGACGCGAGCCGCCGGAGGCGATAGCGCTCCCGCCCGAACCACCTGACGCACGAGTCGATCGGAACCGCTTCATGACCGACACGCTCCGCCCTGTCGAGACGGCCGTCCCGGACGCCGCCCCCACGGCGACCGGGAACCCCCAAAAGCTCAAGCGCTCCATCGGCATCGTCGGCGGCACCCTGCTGACGCTCTCGTGCGTGACTCCTGCCTCGACGCTGTTCGTCGTGGTTCCCGACCTGTTCTCCTCGCTCGGCACGGCGACCGCGCTGACCATCGCGATCGGCTCCCTGCTCTGTATCGCCGTGGCGTTCTGCTACTCGGAGCTGGGCACCCTCATCCCCAGCGCGGGCGGCGAGTACGCCATGGTCTCCACGATGGCCGGACGTCTCGCGGGCTGGCTCGTCTTCGTGCTCTCCCTGCTGGTCGTCATGATCGTGCCGCCGGTGATCGCGATGGGCACGGCCGACTATCTGGCGCCCATCGTCCATCTGAACCCCTCCGTCGCCGGCGCCGCCGTGATGATCCTGGCCACCCTCGCCGGCCTGCTCGACCTGCGCGCCAACGCCTGGATCACCGGAATCTTCCTGGTGCTCGAGGTCATCGCCGCGGCGCTCGTGGCGGTCCTGGGCTTCGCCCACAGCGAGCGGGGCGTCGGCAGTCTGGTCTCGATGCAGGTCGCGGACTCCGGCGGCCACCCGGACACCGTGACGGCCATGCTGGTCGTCTCCGGGCTCGCCATCGCCCTCTTCATCACCCAGGGCTTCTCGACCGCGGTCTACCTCTCCGAGGAACTGGAGAACCCGCGCCGCAACGTCGCCCGTACCGTCCTCGCCACCCTCGCCATCTCCACGGTCATCATCCTGGTCCCGGTCGTCGCGATCACCATGGGCGCCTCCGACCTGTCGGCCCTGACCGGCGGCGACATCAGCGCCATGGTCACGGCCTGGTCCAACTCGGCCGTCGGCACCTTCGTCAGCCTCTGCGTCGCCCTCGCGATCATCAACGCGGGCATCGTCATGGTCATCCAGAACTCGCGCGTCCTGTTCGCCTCGGCCCGCGACAAGGCGTGGCCCGGCCCGGTCAACGAGGGCCTGTCCCGGCTCGGCCGGTTCGGCTCCCCCTGGGTCGCCACGCTGCTGGTGGGCGTCCCCGGCGCCGCCCTCTGCTTCGTCAACCTGGACACCCTGTACGGCGTGACGGGCGTATCGGTGACGGCCATGTACCTGCTCGTCGCGGTCGCCGCGCTGCTCGCCCGGCGCGGCCACCACCGCCACACGCCCGCCTGGCGGATGCCGCTGTGGCCCGCGGTACCGGTCCTGCTGATCGCGGTCCTCGCCTACATCCTCACCCAGCAGGAGACGGTCTACCTGCTGTGGACCGGCGGCATCACCGCGGTCGCCACCCTCTACTGGGCCTTCTACCTGCGGCCCCGCCGCGACACCCGCTGGCTGGTGTCGATCCCCGAGGACGCGGAGGCGTAACCGCGCGGCACGCCCCGCCGGACCCGGACCCGCCCCGGCGGCCTCAGCCGAAGTCCCACGTCACCACCGTGCACGTCCCGTCGTCCTTGCCACCCGCGCTGCGGTAGGTGGCGAGGGCGACGTCGTTCCCGGTGTCCACACCGACCCACATCCCGTAGCAGCCGCGCTCCCGGGCCAGGGCGGAGAGCTCGCGGATCAGCGCCCGCCCGGTGCCACGCCGCCGGAACACCTCGGCCACCGCCAGCTCGTACAGGAACATCTCGGTGCCCTTGTCGGGGTGGACCGTCTCCACGCCGCTGATGAAGCCGACGGGGACCTCGCCCTCGTAGGCCAGGTAGAGGTGATGGCCCCGGGTGTCCAGGAACCGCCGGGCCCACTCGGGACGCACGGGATGGTCGAAGAGGTACTCGGCGGCGGTCAGTTCCTCGACAGTGGTGGCGCGGCGCATCTCCATGGGGCGTTCGTACCACGGACGCGGTACGCGGGACCCGTGCCGTACTCCCGTGGGAGGGGCACGGGTTCAGCCCGGCGGCTGCCCCGGTCGCCGGCGGGCGCCCGTACCGTTGAGGCATGGATCTTCGACTGCCCCGGCCGCGCGGGCCGCTCCGCGGGCGCCTCCCCGCTCGCACCACGGCGCGAGCCCGCGGGAGATGGGCGGCCGCCGCCGCGGCCGTCGCGCTGCTCGCCGGAGCGGGCACCTGGACCGCCGTCGCCGGCGACGGCGCTCCCGCCGTGCACCGCGCCGACCAGGTCGTGGCCATGGACGGCGGGGTACGGCTCGACACCTCGTACTTCACCGCGGGCCCCTCCTCGCAGCGCCGCCCCGCCGTCCTCCTCGCGCACGGCTTCGGCGGCAGCAAGGCGGACGTACGCGGCGAGGCGGAGAAGCTCGCCCGCGACGGGTACGCGGTGCTGACCTGGTCGGCGCGCGGCTTCGGCGAGTCCACAGGCAGGATCGGGCTGAACGACCCCAAGGGCGAGGTCGCCGACGTCTCCCGGCTCATCGACTGGCTCGCCCGGCGGCCCGAGGTCCGGCTGGACGGGAGCGGCGACCCGCGCGTGGGCGTCACGGGCGCCTCGTACGGCGGGGCCGTCTCCCTGCTGGCCGCCGCGAACGACCGGCGCGTCGACGCGATCGCCCCGTCGATCACGTACTGGAACCTCGCGGACGCGCTGTTCCCGAACGGCGTGTTCAAGAAGATCTGGACGGGCCTCTTCATCAACTCCGGCGGCGGCTGCGGCCGGTTCCGGCCCGAGCTGTGCGCGATGTACAACCGGGTCGCGGAGGCCGGGAAGCCGGACGCGGCGGCGACGAAGCTGCTCGAGGAGCGCAGCCCCTCCGCCGTCGGCGACCGCATCAAGGTGCCCACCCTCATCGTGCAGGGCCAGTCCGACTCCCTCTTCCCGCTCGGGCAGGCCGACGCCATGGCCAAGGCGATCAAGACCAACGGCGCACCCGTGGACGTCGACTGGATCTCCGGCGGCCACGACGGCGGCGACAAGGAGACGGACCGCGTCACCTCCCGGGTCGGCTCCTGGTTCGACCGCTATCTGAGGGACGACAAGAGCGCCGACACCGGCCCCGCCTTCCGCGTCACCCGCACCGGAGGCATCGACTCCACCGACGGCGCCGCCCTGCTGCGCGGCGCGAGCGCCGACACCTACCCCGGGCTGGACAGCGGCCGGCACGCGGTCACGCTGACCGGCCGCGAGCAGAGCTTCGAGAACCCGGCCGGCGCCAGCCCGCCCGCCATCTCCGCCCTGCCCGGCCTCGGCGGCTCGGGCGGCCTCACCCAGTTCTCCTCCCTCGGCGTCGGGGTCTCCCTCGACTTCCCCGGCCAGTACGCCCGGTTCGAGTCCGCGCCCTTCCGCGACGACCTGCGGATCACCGGCTCGCCGACGGTGACGGTGCACGTCAGGTCGAGCACCGACGACGCGGTCCTCTTCGGGAAGGTGTACGACGTCGGTCCGGGCGGCACCCAGCAGGTGCTGCCCTCCCAGCTGGTCACCCCGGTCCGCGTCGAGGGCGTGAAGACCGGCAAGGACGTGAGCCTCACCCTCCCCGCCGTCGACCACGAGGTCCGGAAGGGCCACCGGCTGCGCCTGGTCCTCGCCTCGACCGACCTCGGCTACGCCTCCCCGGCGGCCCCGGCGACGTACACCGTCTCCCTGAAGGGCGACCTCCGGGTGCCGACCGCCCCCGGAGTGACGACCGCCGCCGCGCCGCTGCCCTCGTGGGTGTGGTGGCTGCCGCTCGCCGGCGCGCTGACCGCCCTGGCGCTGCTGGTCACCGGCCGCCGCCGCACGAGCGCCATGGCACCCGATCCCGGGTCGGCCGAAGTCCCGCTCCAGATCACCGGCCTGAGCAAGCGCTACGCCAGGTCGGCGGACCGGTACGCGGTACGGGAGCTGTCGTTCCGGGTGGAGAGGGGCCAGGTCCTCGGTCTGCTCGGACCGAACGGCGCGGGCAAGACGACCACCCTGCGCATGCTCATGGGCCTCATCAAGCCCGACGACGGCGAGATCCGCGTCTTCGGGCACGCGATCCGCCCTGGCGCGCCGGTCCTCTCGCGGGTCGGGGCCTTCGTCGAGGGCGCGGGCTTCCTCCCGCACCTGTCCGGCCGCGAGAACCTGGAGCTGTACTGGCGGGCCACCGGCCGTCCCCCCGAGGACGCCCATCTGGAAGAGGCCCTGGAGATCGCCGGACTCGGCGACGCGCTGGCCCGCGCGGTGCGCACGTACTCCCAGGGCATGCGCCAGCGTCTCGCCATCGCCCAGGCCATGCTCGGCCTCCCGGACCTGCTGATCCTGGACGAACCGACCAACGGCCTCGACCCGCCGCAGATCCGCGAGATGCGCGAGGTGATGATCCGGTACGCCGCCGCAGGCCGCACGGTCATCGTCTCCAGCCATCTCCTCGCCGAGGTGGAGCAGTCCTGCACCCACCTGGTGGTCATGGACCGCGGCCGGCTCGTCCAGGCGGGCCCGGTGTCCGAGATCATCGGCTCCGGCGACACCCTGCTCGTCGGCACCGGCTCACCCGTCGACGAGCCGGTCGTCGAGAAGGTGGGCGCCCTGCCGGGCGTGTCCTCGGCCGTCGCGACCGACGACGGACTGCTGGTCCGTCTCGACGCCGACGGCAGCGCACAGCGCCTGGTCGTGGAGCTCGTACGCCTCGAAGTGCCGGTGGCGTCGGTGGGCCCCCACCGCCGTCTGGAAGACGCGTTCCTCACCCTGATCGGAGGCTCCGCATGAGCACGCTCGTCGAGCGGACCGAGACCGCGGACGGGTACCGCGCGAGCCGCACCCTCCCGCTGCGCGTCGAGCTCCTGCGCCAGTTGAAGCGCCGCCGCACCCTGGTGATGGGGGCGATTCTCGCGGCCCTGCCGTTCGTCCTGCTCGTGGCGTTCGCCATCGGCGGCCAGCCCGGCGGGCGCAACGGCCGGGTCACGCTGATGGACACGGCCACCGCGTCGGGCGCCAACTTCGCCGCGGTGAACCTGTTCGTCTCAGCGGGCTTCCTCCTGGTGATCCCGGTCGCGCTGTTCTGCGGCGACACCATCGCCTCCGAGGCGAGCTGGTCCTCGCTGCGCTATCTGCTGGCGGCCCCCGTCCCGAGAGCCCGGCTGCTGTGGTCCAAGCTCACCGTCGCACTCGGGCTCAGCCTCGCGGCGATGGTCCTGCTGCCGGTCGTCGCGCTGGCCGTGGGCACCGCCGCCTACGGCTGGGGACCGCTGGAGATCCCGACCGGCGGCGCGCTCCCCGCGGGCACCGCCGCCCAGCGGCTGCTCGTGGTGATCGCGTACATCTTCGTGTCCCAACTGGTCACCGCGGGGCTCGCGTTCTGGCTGTCGACGAAGACGGACGCCCCGCTCGGCGCGGTCGGCGGCGCGGTCGGCCTGACCATCGTGGGGAACGTCCTCGACGCGGTCACCGCCCTCGGGCACTGGCGCGACTTCCTGCCCGCCCACTGGCAGTTCGCCTGGGCCGACGCCGTCCAGCCGACCCTGGAGTGGGGAGGGATGATCCAGGGCACGGCGATTTCGGTAACGTACGCACTCGTCCTGTTCGCCCTGGCCTTCCGCGGTTTCGCGCGCAAGGACATCGTGTCGTAGGTCTCCGGAAGATCACCGACCGGTCTCGAAGGCCCTCCGCCGTGGCCGCTTCGAAATCCTTCCGCAATGCTTCCGAGCGCTCATCCCGGCCCCCTCGGCCGTCACAGTCACACATGTCGGCCCACACAAGGGCCGTACGCCGAGGGGGCACAGATGGGGATGAACCACATAAAGACGGCGGCGGACGCAGGCCGCCCACGCGGGGGCGCGCGGAAGGCGGGCCTTCGACGGCTCAGTGCCTCGCTGCTCGCCCTGACGGCGGCGGGCGCGGTGCTGCTCACCGGATGCGGCGCGGGCAGCGGCGACAACTCCTCGGACGGCGGTGGGAACAAGTCCGGCGACCGCCGCAACCTCCCGCTGCCGGCCCCCGTCCAGCCGTCGGGCGGCGCGGCCGAGCGCGACCAGCAGGGCGAGCAGTCGGACGCCCCCGATGTCGCGCCGTCGCCCGACTACCTCTCCACCTTCGCCCTCGACGTCGACACCGCGTCGTACGGCTACGCCCGCCGCACCCTCGAGGGCGGCCGCGTCCCGGACCCCGCCACGATCCGCCCCGAGGAGTTCGTCAACAGCTTCCGTCAGGACTACGAACGCCCCGACGGCAACGGCTTCTCGGTCACCGTCGACGGCGCCCGCACCGACGACGAACGCTGGTCCCTCGTCCGGGTCGGCCTCGCCACCCGTGCCGCCGAGAGCGAGCGCGAACGCCCGCCCGCCGCGCTCACCTTCGTCATCGACATCTCGGGTTCCATGTCCGAGCCCGGCCGCCTCGACCTGGCCCGGGAATCCCTGGACGTGATGACGGACCGGCTCCGCGACGACGACTCGGTCGCCCTGGTCACCTTCAGCGACGAGGCCGAGACCGTGCTGCCGATGACCCGCCTCGGCGACCACCGCGGCCGTGTCCACAAGGCGATCGACCGCCTGGAACCGACCGACTCGACGAACCTCGGCGCGGGGGTGAGGACCGGGTACGCGACCGCCGTCGAGGGGCTGCGCGAGGGCGCCACCAACCGGGTCGTACTGATCTCCGACGCTCTCGCCAACACCGGTGACACGGACGCGGACAGCATCCTCGAACGGATCTCCTCCGCCCGCCGTGAGCACGGCATCACCCTCTTCGGCGTCGGCGTCGGCAGCGAGTACGGCGACGCCCTCATGGAGCGCCTCGCCGACAAGGGCGACGGCCACACGACGTACGTCTCCAGCCGCGACGAGGCCTTCACCGTCTTCTGCGACCAGCTTCCGCGGAACATCGACCTCACGGCACGCGACGCCAAGGCGCAGGTCGCCTTCGACCCCGAGACGGTCGAGCAGTTCCGGCTGATCGGCTACGACAACCGGAAGGTCGCCGACGAGGACTTCCGGAACGACCAGGTGGACGGCGGAGAGGTGGGCCCCGGCCACACGGTCACCGCGCTCTACGCCGTCCGCACCCGCCCCGGCGCCTCCGGCCATCTCGCCACCGCGACCGTCCGCTGGCTCGACCCCGGCTCCCGCGCCCCGCACGAGGAGTCCGGCCGCCTGGAGACGGGCTCCCTCCGTGACGGTGTCTGGACCGCGTCCCGCACCTTCCAAGTCACCGCCGCGGCCGCCTACTTCGCCGACGCCCTGCGCTCGGGCGACGCCCGCTGGAGCTCGCTGCCCGGTGGCCTCCCGCTGGGCGAACTCGCCTCCCGCGCCCGCGATCTGGCGAACGACACCGAGGACAAGGACGTCGCTGCTCTCGCCACCGCGATCGGCCAGGCCGACGAACTGGACGTCTGCGACGCGGACTGCGCACGGTAGCCGCCCTGCCCGGCTGCCTGCGCCCTGCCCGGCTGCCCGTCCGCCCTGGCCGCCGTCCGCCGGGCGGCCGCCGGTGTTCGTCCGCCACCTGCCCGTGGGCCGCCCGTCAGGCGCGGGATCGGCCCACGGGGACGGATCGTGCGCGATCCATTGAATTTCCGTTACGCGCGGGTAAGTTGACTCCGGAGTAAGGACCCTGCGACCGGGAGCCGTGATGGGTGTACGCAAGGATCTGAAGCGGGCGAAGCGGCACGCCGGCCTGGCGAACCGCAGCCGGGTGGAGCTGGTCAGGGACGAGAGCGGTACGGTCCGCGAGGCGCGTACCGCCACCCTGGCACCCACCCCCACCACCGGCAGCACGGCCGACCTGCCGTTCACCAACGCGGCCGAGGCGCCCGACGCGATCGTGCTGCGCCGGCCACGGCACGGCGCCTGGACCCCGGTGACCGCGGCCGCCTTCGCCCGCGAAGTCACCGACACGGCCAAGGGGTTGATCGCGGCCGGCCTCGAACCGGGCGGCCGGGTCGCGGTGATGTCCCGTACGCGCTACGAGTGGACGGTCCTCGACTTCGCCGTCTGGGCGGCCGGCGGCCAGACCGTCCCCGTCTACGCGACCTCCTCCGCCGAGCAGGTGGAGTGGATCGTCCAGGACTCGGACGCGCGCTTCGTGATCGTCGAGACCGCCGGGAACGCGGACACCGTGGCCACCGCGACCGCCCGCCGGTCCGAACCCCCACGCGTCTGGCAGCTCGACGCGGGCGCCCTCGCCGAACTCGCCTCCCTGGGAAGGGACATCAGCGACGAGGAGGTCGTCAAGCGGCGAGCCGCGCTGACCCCCGAGACCGTCGCGACGATCTGCTACACCTCCGGGACCACCGGCAGACCCAAGGGCTGCGTCCTCGCCCACGCCAACCTGTACGCCGAGGCCGCCAACACGGTAGAGCTGCTGCACCCCGTCTTCCAGGCGGTCACCGGCCGGACCGCCTCGACGATCCTCTTCCTCCCGCTCGCCCACATCATGGGCCGCACCCTCCAGATCGCCTGCCTGATGGCCCGGATCGAGCTGGGCCACTGCCCGAGCATCAAGCCGGACGAACTCCGGCCCGCACTGCGGGAGTTCCGTCCCACCTTCCTGGTCGGCGTCCCGTATCTCTTCGAGAAGATCCACGCCACCGGGCGCGCCACCGCCGAGAAGATGGGCCGCGCCGCCTCCTTCGACCGCGCCGACCGCGTCGCCGTGCGCTTCGGAGAGGCGTATCTGAACAAGTTCCTCGGCACGGGCAAGGGCCCCGGGCCCGGCCTGTACGCGGCCTGGGCGCTCTACGACCTGCTGGTCTACCGCCGTATCCGCAAGGAACTCGGCGGCCGAGCGCACTACGCGATCAGCGGCGGCTCCCCGCTCGACCGCGACCTCAACCTCTTCTTCTACGCCGCCGGAATCCTCGTCTACGAGGGCTACGGGCTGACCGAGACGACCGCCGCCGCCACCGTCGTCCCGCCTCTCCGGCCCCGCCCCGGAACCGTCGGTCCGCCGGTCCCGGGCACCGCCGTCCGTATCGCCGACGACGGCGAGGTGCTCATCAAGGGGGGTGTCGTCTTCGGCGCCTACTGGAACAACCCGGCGGCTACCGACGCCGTCCTGACCGACGACTGGTTCGCCACCGGCGATCTCGGCGCCCTGGACCAGGACGGCTATCTCACGATCACCGGCCGCAAGAAGGACATCCTCATCACCACGGGCGGCAAGAACGTCTCGCCCGCCGTCCTGGAGGACCGGCTGCGCAGCCGCGCGCCCGTCGGCCAGTGCCTCGTCGTCGGCGACAACCGCCCGTTCGTCGCGGCCCTGATCACCCTCGATGCCGAGGCGGTGGCCCACTGGCTGGCCGTCCGTGGGCTCCCCGCTGACACTCCCCTCGCGGACGTCGTCCGCGACCCCCGGATGCGCGCCGACGTCCAGAAGGCCGTGGACCACGCCAACCAAGCCGTCTCCCGGGCCGAATCCATTCGCGGGTTCGCCTTGGTGGAAGGCGAGTTCACCGAGGACAACGGCCTGCTCACACCGTCCCTCAAGGTGAAACGGCACGCGGTGACGGCGCTGTACACGGCCGAGATCGAGGCGCTGTACGGGAAGTGAGGAAGTCCCTGCCCCGGGCGGGGGAACGAGAGCCCCTGCCCCGGACACGGGAACAGCGGGCCGCTCCGAGGAGCGGCCCGCTGTCCGTGGTGCCGAGGTGATCAGCTGCCGACGGCGCCGTTGCCCGACAGGACCGGGATGTTGTCCAGGATGTGCGAGAGCGGCTCGTCGCCCTTGGCCTGGGTGGAGTTCTCGGTGCACTGCTGGTTCTGCGGGGCCGAGAGGACGGGGACGTCCTGCAGGCCGATCTGCGCCAGGCCGGCGATGTTCTGGACGTTGAGCTTGGCCGGCAGGCCGACGCAGGGCTTGTTCAGCGAGCCCTGGACCAGCGAGAGCTGGGGGCTCTGGTCGCCGAACGTGGCCTGGTTGCCGTACTTCTGGACGGCTCCGTTGCCGTTGACGGTGGTGACACCGTCGTCGTTGCCGATGGCGAGCGCCTGGGGCGCGGCGGCGGCGGAGACGCCGGCGATGGAAGCGGCAATGGCCGCGGTCGCCCAGAGCTTCTTCATGTTCGTTTGCCCTTTCGGAGAGCGACTCCGAACGGAGCCGCGTCATGATCAACAGTGCTGCGGATGGAGTGGTTGCGGGGTATCCCCCGGATGGCTCACGGGGGTCTCGGGCCGACGCGTCGCCGCCGCTGTCGTCGTGGAGGTGACAGCGGCAGCGGGCCACCGGGAGTGCCGGCGGCCCGCTGTGCGCGGCGGTGGGTCAGCTGCGGCTGGCGCCGTTGCCCGACAGGACCGGGATGTTGTCCAGGATGTGCGAGAGCGGCTCGTCGCCCTTGGCCTGGGTGGAGTTCTCGGTGCACTGCTGGTTCTGCGGGGCGGACAGGATCGGGACGTCCTGGAGGCCGATCTGCGCCGCGCCGAGCACGTTCTGGGCGTTGAGCTTGGCCGGCAGGCCGATGCAGGGCTTGTTCAGGGAACCCTGGATGAGCGCCATCTGCGGGCTCATGTTGCCGTACGTGGCCTGGTTGCCGTAGATCTGCGAGGCGGCGTTGCCGTTGACGGTGGTGACACCGTCGTCGTTGCCGATGGCCAGCGCCTGCGGCGCGGCGGCAGCCGAGGCTCCGACGACGGAAGCGGCGATCGCCGCAGCAGCCATAACCTTCTTGATCACTTGCTGATCCCTTCTGGAGAAACCCCGTCCACCGGAGCGATCTGGACAACTGACCCCGGGCCGCATAGTTGCTCCGATTCACCCCAATGGCCGATGTGAGGGGCGTGGCGGTCAAATCCTCGGGCCAGAGGTTCCGTGAATTCAGGAGGGCCTTGCAGTCCGATCGGGTGACCTGGCGCAACCAATCCCCTCGGCTCCGGTTGGGGTGGAGGCAGGAATATGGTCACAGGCAGAAAAGGAACCCGGAGAAATGTTCAAGAAGGCAATGGCCGTGGCAGCGGTCGCGGCTTCCGTCGTCGGCGTCTCGGCGGCGGCCGCCCCGCAGGCGCTGGCCATCGGCAACGACGGCGGCGTCACCACGGTCAACGGGAACGGTGCCAAGCAGACGTACGGCAACGCGCTGACCAAGGGTGACCAGAGCCCCCAGCTCTCGGTGGTCCAGGGCTCGCTGAACAAGCCCTGCATCGGTCTGCCGGCCAAGGTCAACGTCCAGAACGTCCTCGGCGTGCTGGCGCAGGCCGGCCTCCAGGACGTCCCGGTCCTGTCCGCCCCGCAGAACCAGCAGTGCACCGAGAACTCCACCCAGGCCAAGGGCGACGAGCCGCTCTCGCACATCCTGGACAACATCCCGGTCCTGTCGGGCAACGGCGCCAGCCGCAGCTGACCCACCGGCCTCGGCCCGGGTCGCGCGTCGTGTTCCGGCGGGCGGCCCGGGCCTTGCTGCGCGTCCGTTCCCGTCGTTTGTGTGAAATCCATTTCTGCCGTGTTGACATCTCTCCCGGGTGAAACGCTTCTTCTTCGAGAGGACCGTTTCGCCTGGTGTGAAGCTTCCGTGCTCATTGGGTGCGGGGCGATTCGAGTGAATTCCCAATTGGCCTACGTTACGCAGTTTCTTGGACCATCCATCCCTCGTTTACAGCCTGCAGGTCATGGTGCGAGCCGCTCAAGTTGTGCTCGCTCGGCTTCGGCCGACAAAGGGGCATGACCGCAGAGAAGGGAAAGCACGTGAAGCACAAGAAGAGCGCTGCTGTCGTCGCCGGCGCGATCATGGCCATGGGCATGGCTGCCCCGGCCTTCGCGGACTCGGGCGCCCAGGGTGCCGCTGTCCACTCGCCCGGCGTCCTCTCGGGCAACGTGGTCCAGGTCCCCGTCCACATCCCCGTCAACGTGTGCGGCAACTCGGTCAACGTGATCGCTCTGCTGAACCCGGCGTTCGGCAACCGCTGCGCCAACGACTGACGTTTCGGCACTTCAGCCGCTCCGGCTGTGCCACGGCCGGCCTTGGGACCGCCTCACGGTCCCGAGGCCGGCCTCCTCACTTCTACCAGCAGGAAGAAAACAAGAGTGCGACAGAACCTGAGTAGGGGAGTGGTCGTGGCCGCCGCCGCGACGGGCTTCGTGTCCCTGTACGCCAGTCCGGCCCTCGCGGACTCGAACACGACCGCGACCGCCTCGGACTCGCCCGGCGTGGTGTCGGGGAACAACGTCCAGGTCCCGGTGAACGTGCCGCTGAACGTCTGCGGCAACACGGTCGACGTCGCCGCCGCGCTCAACCCGGCGTTCGGCAACTCCTGTGCCAACGGCTCGGGTTCGCACGGCCGGCATGCCGCGCCGCAGCACGCCGTCCATCACGAGGCCGGCTCCGGACAGCACTCCGGACAGCACCCCGGACACGGCTCGGGACGCGTCCCGGGACAGGGCGCCCATCACGGTGCCACCGACCACTCGGGCGGCAGCCACGGTGAACATGGTGGCTACGGCGGTCATGGCGGCGGTTACGGCGGTGAACATGGCGGCTACGGCGGGCATGACCGCGGCTACGGCGGGCACGACGGCGGCTACGGCGGTCACAACGGCGGTTCCGGTTACGGAGACTCGGGATACGGGGACTCCGGCCACGGCCACTCCGGGTACGGGGGCTCCGGACACGAGGACTCCGGCCGCGGTCACTCCGGACACGGAGGTTCGGAATACGGCAACTCCGGCGGCCACCACGGCGGTTGGAGCGGCTCCTCGTCCTCCGGCGGCGCGCACGGTTCGCCGGGTGTCCTGTCGGGTGACCACGCCGCGGCACCGGTGGACGTCCCGATCGAGCTCTGCGGCGACACCGTGGACGTGATCGGCCTGGGGAACCCCGTGTTCGGCAACGCGTGCGGCGACCGGCACCCCCACGGGACGCCCCCGCACGCCCCTTGCCCCCCGCCGCACACGCCCCCGCCGCCGGTTCACGAGCACCCGCCGACGGAGACTCCGTACACGCCCGTCTCGTACACCCCGCCCGTCAAGGTCCACGAGCAGCCCCCCGCCCCGCCCACGGTGCACCGCCAGTACACCCCGCCCACGCTGGCGGAGACCGGCGGTGAGGGCCTGCTCGCGACCTCGGCGGCCAGTGCCGCCCTGCTGGCGGGCGGCGCCCTGCTGTACCGGCGAGCCCGGGTCGCGTCCCGTCCGTGACGCTCCGCTCCCGGGTGCCGGACGCGTCCCCGCGTCCGGCACCCGGGAACGCTCCACCGGTCCGCCCGGTGGTCGCCGGTGTCAGTGCCCGGCGCCGAGTCCCAGGTCAGACCCCTGTCGACGGCGTCCCCCGGGCGCCGGAATCCGCCCGCCGGTCGGCCCCGTGCGCAGCCGTCGCCGTACGCCCCGCACGAGCGTGTCCGCCGTGAAGCCGGCGCCCTGCACGAAGCGCATGGCGGGACCGAAGCCGGACGCGGTGATCAGGCCCGCCATGAAGAGGCCCGGCACCGACGACTCGAAGTCCCGGCCGAGGTACGGGGAACCGTCGGGCAGCGCCGCCAGGTTCGCGCGCAGATCGTCCGCGAGCAGGCCGAGCCGCTCGCGCCGCGCCCTGAACCCCGTGGCCGCGATGACGTGGTCGGTCTCCAGACACGTCGGCGTGCCGTCCCGGTCCACCGTTTCGAGCCGTACGCCGATGCCCGAGCCGTAGGCCGACGTGACCTCGTGCCCCAGCATGAGCTCGACCACCGGTTCGACGCGGTCGCGCACCCACCAGGCGCCTGCCGGGCCCAGCGCGGTGGCCGCGATCCGCGTCCGGGTGGGTTCCGGGAGCCGGCGGAAGAGGCCGGGGCGCTCGGCGTAGAACCAGTTGCGCCAGCCGCAGCCCAGACCGCTGTGCGGAGCGCGTGCGGACCGCCACCACGACCGCTCCAGGGCGGGCGGCACGTCGTTCCAGTTCAGCCGGTCGGCGCGCGCCAGGACCCTTGCCCGGGTGCCCTGTTCGGTGAGCAGGGCCGCCGTCTCCAGGGCGGCCTGGCCACCGCCGATCACCGTGACGTCACGGCCCCGGAAGCGGGAGAGCTCACCGTGGTCGCTGCTGTGCGACGCCTGCTCGGGGCCGAGGCCGCTCAGCGCGGCCGGCATCTCGGCGAAGGGCAGCACGCCGATGGCCAGGGCGACCGTACGGGCGCGCAGCACCTCGCCGTCGTCGACCAGGGCCTCGAAGCCCCCGGGGCACGTCCGCACGCGTACGACCATGCGTTCGTCGACGTCGGGCACGGCGTTGCGGGCGAACCACAGGCCGTAGGAGGCGAACATCTCGACCGGGATCGGCTCGCCGTGCCGGACCGTCACACCCCGGCCCGCGCAGTACGTCTCCAGGCGCCTGCGGCCGTCGGGATCGGAGAGGCTGGACGCCCACGGCTCCGACTTCAGGAACATGCCGCGGGGCATGTGGTCCCGCCAGGACGCCATGGGCCGGCCGAGGACGCGCAGGCTCAGCCCGGTCGCCGCGGCGTGGGACGCGATGGACAGGCCGTAGGGGCCGGCTCCCACCACCAAGAGGTCGTACATCAGCAGCTGCTCGCTTTCTCTTCGTCGGCAGGGGAGTGGGCCAGGGACCCCGAGGGCAGGGCGGCCAGGGCGGTGGGCACCTGGGCGGAGCGGGGGTCCTTGCGCGGAACCGGCTCGCCGCGCGGTCGTACGACGGTCGGGTCGGCGCGGATCGCTCTCTCCACCGCGGCCGCCGTCACCCGGGGCGCCCGGACCACCGTCCCGGCCGCTTTCCGCGGTGGCCCGACCACCGTCCTGGCCGCCTCCCGCGGGGGCCCGACCACCGTCCTGGAGGCTTCCCGCGGCGGCCCGACCACCGTCCCGTATGCCTTCGCCGCCCCGTCCGTGTCCGCTGTCCCGTCCGGGTCCGCGGCGGCCGGTCCGCGCACCAGCCGGCCGGCGCGCTGTGCCAGGCGCAGTGGCACATGGCGGGCCCACAGGCCCCACATCGCCCGCCCGGGGGCGCGGTCGTCCACCGCGTGCCAGGCCAGTTCGCGCCCCGCGGACCGGGGACGCAGCGCCCCGAACGGCGCGTAGTTCTCCACCACGAACGCGCGGCCCGGCAGGGGCACCGGAGTGGGCAGCGGACGGTGGGTCAGATCCAGGTGCTGGGCGCGTACGACGTCCAGGCCCGCCCCGTCCTCGAAGAGCCGGAACTGGGCGCCGGGGCGGGGGTTGAAGTCGAGCAGGTGGTAGCGGCCCGCGGCGGCGTCCCTGCGGAAGTCGAGGTCGAAGATGCCGCGGTAGCCGAGGATCTCGGTGAGCCGTTCGACGAGGTCCTGGAGCTGCGGGTTGGGCGTCCAGCGGCCGACCACCGTGAGGCCCGCGCCGCGGGGCCAGGCACGGTGCTTGCGGCCCGGGCCGCCGCCGTGCGTCACCCCGCACCGGTCGACGTATCCGTGGAAGAACCAGTCGCGGTCGGGCCCCGGCGGCAGGAAGGCCTGGAGCAGCAGCCGGCTGCCCGCCTCCTCGGTGCGCGAGTACAGCGCGCGTGCCTCCTGCGCCGAGCGGACCACCACCGTGCTGCGCAGGCCCGTTCCGGCCGGGACCAGCCACGGGCGGCTCCACTTGGCCACCAGGGGCAGCCCCAGCCGCCGGGCCGCCGCGGCCGCCTGCGCCGGGCTGTCGGGAATCAGGGTCACCGGGTGCGGAACGCCCACGCTCTTGCAGACGGCGGCCAGTTCGGCCTTGTCGGCGACGCGTTCGGCGAGGGCGCCGGGCTGCTTCGGCAGCAGATACCCGGCGGCGAGTTCCTCGCCCAGACGGCTCACCGCCAGGGCGCTCGCGTCATCCATCGGGACCAGTACGGCGGGGCGGGAAACCCGGGCGGCCACTCGGCGCAACACGGCGGCGATCTCCGCGGTGGACGAACCGGGCGGTGGCGGGGGGTGCATCGCGCACACAAAGCGCGATCTGCGGACGGGACTTCCCTCGGAATCGGCGACGAGGTGCACCTCCACACCGGCTCTGCCGAGTGAGCGTACGGCCCCCAGCGTTCCGTGGTGAAAGGGATTCCGGTCGATGCGCAGCAGGACGGCGGGGACCCGGGTGTCGAGAATCGGCACGGGCTTTCCTTCGGATCGGCGACAAGGTCGGCGACGGGATCGGGAACGGATCGGGAACGGATCGGGAACGGGATCGGGCGCACGGCCGGGAGGAATCGGGAAGGACGTGGTGACCGCGCGGGTCACCCTTGCGAGTGATCATCAGAGGTGCGTGCCGAAGCCTCGGTTGGCTGAATGGGAATTCATATGACTGAGTGTCAGTAATCGGAAAGGAAAATCCGAGGAACAAGAGGGAGAGAGGAGCAGGCATGGCCCCACAGCAGCCGCGGCCCCGGAACAGAAGGCTGGCGTTCGTCGCGGCCGGCATCGTCACGTCGGTCGCCCTTGCGTCGGGTCCGGGATACGCCGTGGGCGCCGGGGTGGCGCGGGTCGGCGACCCGCCGGCTCCGACACCCACGGTGGTGACACCGCCCGCGACTTCCTCGACCGAGGCCGGGAGCGGGACCGCGACCCCGCCGCCCACACCCGCTCCCACCCGGCCGGTCACGGCTTCCGCCGGGGCGGCGCGGCCCGTCGCGACCGGCGTGAAGCCCGCGCCGGCCGTCAAGCAGGCCCCGGTCGAGCCGCCCGCCTTCGGCGCCTACCTCGACTACGGGACCAGGGGTATCGCCCGGATGGAACAGTTCAGCCAGTGGCTGGGCGGCACCGAGCTGCGGGTCGGGCACACGTATCTGCCGGGCGACCTCTGGAGCAACATCGAGGGCGCGCACGGATTCCTGGACGCCTGGGCGGACTGGCGCCGTGCGAAGGCCGACCGGATGCTCGTCCTCAACGTCCCGATGATGGAGCGCAACGAGGAAGGGCTCTCCGACGGCCACGTCGGCCTCCTGCTGCGTGAGGCCGCGGCCGGAGAGTTCGACCACCATTTCCGCGCGCTCGCCGAGCGGCTCGTCGAGCTGAACGTGCCCGACACCGTCATCGTGCTCGGCTGGGAAATGAACGGCATCACATACACCCATCGCTGCGGTCCCGACCCGGAGGCCTGGAAGAAGTACTGGAACAGAATCGTCGCCGCCATGCGGTCGGTGCCGGGACAGAAATTCCGGTTCGACTTCGCCCCGAGCCGCGGCCGGGACGCCATTCCCTGGACCGAGTGCTATCCGGGGGACGACACGGTCGACATCATCGGCATGGATTCGTACGACCAGCCGTCGGGGCTCTCGTTCGACGAGCAGGTGAAGGAGCCGTACGGGCTTCAGGAGCAGGTCGACTTCGCGAAATCCCACGGGAAGGCCATTTCCTATCCCGAATGGGGACTCTTCCACAACGGCGACAACGCGGAGTACGTGAAGCGCATGCTCGCGTGGATCGACGAGCACAAGCCGCTGTACCACACGCTCACGGACTACTGCCCGCACGGCGTGTGGCAGTGCGAGGACAACCCGCAGGCCTCCCAGGTCTACCGTGCCGCGCTGTCCCACCTCACCGACCCGGCAACGGACCCGGTCACGGACCCGGTCACGGACCCGGTCACGGACCCGGCAACGGATCCGGTCACCGATCCGGCAACGGATCCGGTTACCGATCCGGCAACGGACCCGGCAACGGACCCGACACCGACACCTGAACCGGCCTCGACGCCGACGCCCGAGCCGACCCCGACGCCGACTCCCAAGCCGACCCCGACGCCCGAGCCGACTTCGACGCCGACCCCGACCACTGAGCCGGCTTCGACCCCGACACCTGAGCCGACGCCGACCAAGACGCCGACGCCCGAGCAGCCTTCGGTACCGACTCCGACTCCGACGCCGACGCCGACGCCCGAGCCGGCTTCAACCCCGACCCCGACCCCGACCCCGACTCCGGCCAAGACGCCCACGCCCGAGCCGGCCTCGACGTCGACACCTGAGCCGGCTTCGACCCCGACGCCGACCCCGACACCCGAGCCGACCCCGAATCCGACCTGTTCCTCGCTGGATCTCGGCGACTGGGTGGAGTACTGGATCGGCGGGAAGGTGTGCGTGGACCTCGACTGGTGGTCGCGCGACTGGTGGTCGGGCGACTGGTGGTCGGGCGACTGGTGACACCCTGGTGGCGGCGGGTCGTTCAGGGCCCGCCGCCATCGCGCTCCCTCCAGCTCCGCAGCAGCTCCTTGCCCCGCCGGCGCACGATGACGTCGCAGACGACCGCCGACATCAGCGGCGCCGAACGCCGACGGGCGAGGAGCAGCCTTTGGTTGACGACGGGATCCGGGCGCCAGTGGTGCTTGTAGGGCTCGTCGCCGCGCAGCAGGCTCAGCGCCCCGCGGGCGCCCGTCTCGGTGTGCCGGGAGCAGGCGTCGAGCAGCATCACCGCCACGTCCGCCTTGCGCTCGCGCAGTTGCGGATGGGCACCGTACAGATAGCCGCCCGCCAGGCGCCGTGACAGCAGGGTGAGATCCACGGCCAGCACGGCGCCGTCGAGCCGGAACTCGGTGACCACCGCGTCCCCGGAGCGCACCATCGGGCCCACCGAGCGGACCAGATGCTCCGAGAACCGCTCGTGGAGGTGTTCGGACGTCACTTTCCGGCCCTCCCACTGCAACCGGTGCAGTTCGAGCAGCCGGTGCAGCGCCGCGTCCACCTCGTCGTGGGACACCACCCGCTGTTCGACCCCGAGCGCGGCGAGTTTGCGCAGCTTGGCCCGTACGCGCTGGGCCTTGGCCGAGGGGAGGCGGTCGACCAGCTCACCCATCGAGGTGGCCGGCAGCTCCAGGCACAGCGAGTCCAGGACCCGGCGGCGCGGGCCGCGCCAGCGCTCGTAGATCCGCTCCATCGCGCCGCCGGGGCGGACCTCGCGGAAGTCGATCAGCGCGGTGCGGGCGGCGGCCGACAGGCCCTCCGCGAGCATCGCCGCCGCCCGGTCGGCGTGTTCGTCGTCGAGGAGCACGTCCGCGTAGTCGGAGATCGCCCCGCCGAGCGGCACGAGCGCGGGCAGGAGACGGCGGACCCGCATCAGGGGTGCGACCGCGAGCAGTTCATCCCCCTCGCGCACGACCACCAGACGCAGCCGCCCCGGCGTCCCGTACGACAGCCACCAGGAGTGCAGCCACGCGTGGCTCTGGAACGAGGTGGCGGCGGCACACCGGCGGTACAGGCGGCCCCAGGCCGGCCCCAGCTCAGCGAACTCCCGTTCGTCGGTGACGAGTTCGGTCCGGGCCGCCCTCCGTACGCCGGCGTGGAGCGTCCCGCTCACAGCTGTCCGTGCACATCGGCCGCGGTGGCCGGGCCCGGCACGGAGGCCGGGCGCGCGGTGTCGGTCGACCGCCGGGGGCGGACGAGCAGCACCAGCCCGCCGAGCAGGCCGCCCGCGCTCGCCCCGACCAGACCCGTGACCGTCGCGGGCGCGGAGGACGCCGAGGTCGGCTTCACCGCGCGGGAGAACGACATGAGTTCGACGTGGGTGCTGTTCCGGCTGTCGTTGGCGTGCCGGGTCAGCGAGCGGGTGACGGCGTTGGCCATGTCGGCGGCGCGGTCGGGGCGCGAGGAGGTGGCCGAGACGGCGACCATCGGAGCGTCCGGGGAGGTCGCCGTCCGCACGCTCGTCTGCAGCGTCTTCACCGGCACACCGGCCCACACCTGCGCGTCCCCGAGCACCGCGAGCTGCGTGGCGACCCGGCCGTACGCCTGGGCGAAGCCGAGCGCGGCCGACGGGTCGCCCTTGTCGGTCGGTACGGCGATGACGTAGCTCGTGGCCGTGTAGGTCGGGGTCTTCACCACGCCGTACGCGCCGCCGAGCAGGCCGCCGAGCACGACCCCGGCGGCGAGCACCGACCACGGCGGCACGGTCTTCACCCGGGCGAGGGCCGGTCCCGAGGCGCGGTGGCCCCTGGTGAGGTTTTCGGACATGAGGAACTCACTCCAGTCAGGTGCGCGAGACAGCGGCCGCGTACACGTCCATGAGCTGTGCGGCGCTGCGGGTGATGCAGTAGTGGTGGGCGGCCTCCGCGGCCGAGCGGGGGGCCGGAGCCTGCGCTCGGACGCCGGTCAGGGCGCGTGCGAACGAGTCGGCGCCGCCCTGGATCCGGACGGCACCGCGGGCCGCCTCGGGCGGCAGGTCCTCGACGGCCGGGCAGGAGACGTACAGCACCGGAAGCCCGGCCGCCATCGCCTCCACGACGGCCAGCCCGAACGCCTCTTCGGGGCTGGGCGAGGCGAGGACGTCCATGGCTCCTATCAGCGACGGCAGATCGGCGCCGGGAGCGCCGCCGGTGGGGCGCTCGCCGGTGAACAGCACCCGGTCCGCGACACCGGCGTCGTGCGCCGCGCGCCGCAGCACGCTCTCCTCGATACCGCCGCCGACCAGCAACAGCCAGCAGTCGAGAGGCAGTTCGGCCAGCGCGCGGATCAGGACGTCGAACCGCTTGCCCGCCGCGAGCCGCCCGACGCCGCCGATCACGTACGCGCCCTCCGGCAGCCCGAGCCTGCGGCGGGTGCGTTCGCGCAGCACCGGGTCGAACCGGAAGCGGGCGAGGTCGACGCCGTTCGGCACGATCTCGATGCGCGGTCCGGGCACACCCCAGCGGCGCAGCCGTTCGGCGACCGTGGGCGAGACGGCGACGGTGGAGCGGCCGAGCCGCTCGCTGGCCAGATACAGGGCGCGCACGCCCGAGCTGAGCCGGCGGCCCTCCATCTGCGAGTCGCCGAGCGAGTGTTCGGTGGCCACGACGGCCTTCACCCCGGCCAGCCGGGCGGCGAGCCTGCCGTACACGCAGGCCCGGTAGAGGTGGGTGTGCACGAGGTCGTAGCGGCCCGCGCGGATCACCTTCACCAGGCGGGGGAGCGCGGCGAGGTCGCGGTTGCCGGTCATGCCGAGATGGATGACGCGCACACCGTCGTCGGTGAGCCCGTCGGCGACCGAGCCCGGGTTGGTGAGCGTCACGACGTCGCATTCCACGGGCAGGTGCCTGAGCAGCAGTCGCAGTTGCTGTTCGGCGCCGCCGACGCCGAGACCGGTGATGATGTGCAGCGCCTTCATCAGACCCCCTCGACCGGGCGCCGGCGCAGGCGGTGCAGCTTGTGCTTCAGAAATAGGCGTACGGGGGTGTCGTTCTCGCCGATGTGGACGCGGGGGAGGGCGTACGGGCCGGTCAGCGGGCCGGGGTCGATCGCGCAGCCGTAGCTGTATCCGGCGTCGCGGACGGCGTCGACGACCCGGCGGTCGATGGTTCCGTACGGGTAGCAGAAGCCGTCGACGTCGGCGCCGATCAGCTCCGAGAGCACCGCTCTGCTCTCCGCGACCTCGGTGTGCAGCACGGTGTCGTCGGCCTTGGTCAGATCGACATGGGTGAGTCCGTGCGAGCCGACCTCGATGCCCTCGGAGGCGGCGGCGAGCCGGATGCCCTGCTTGCTCAGCAGCGGCTTGCGGGGGCCCAGCGGATCCCAGGCGTTGTCGCCGCCGAGCCGTCCGGGCAGGACGAACAGGGTGGCGCCGAAGCCGTGGCGGTGCAGGAGGGGCAGGGCGGTCTCGACGAAGTCGGCGTACCCGTCGTCGAAGGTCAGGCCCACCAGATCCTGCCCCTGCCCGCGGGCGCGGGCCGCGAGCAGCTCCGTCATACGGACCCCGCGCAGGCCCCGCCGTCGGAGCCAGCCCAGCTGCCGGTCGAGGCGGTCCGGCGAGACCGTGATGCGGTACGGGTCGTCGGAACAGTCCCCGACGGAGTGGTACATCGCCACCCAGGGAGGCGCGTCGAGGGAGCTCGTGCCGGTACGTCTGCTGCTGTCAGCGGAAACGGGCATGCGAAACCCTTCGTGTGACGGAACGGAGTGCGGATGCGAACCCTTCGACCCGGAAGACCCAGGCCAGCAGGGCGAAGACGACGGTCACGACCGTGCCGCCGACGACGAGTCCGAGCAGCGGGGAGTCCACGCGGCTCGCGCACAGACCCCCGGCCGGCGCGGCGACCAGCGCGGCCCGCAGGGGTTTGCCGATCTCGGCCACCACCCGGCGGGTGCGGATCGGCACACTGCGCGGCCCCATGCCGTACAGCAGGAGCAGTGCGCTGATGGTGATGCCGGTCGCGTTGGCGACGGCGATGCCGCACACCCCCCAGGGACCGACGGCCAGGACGCCGATCCAGGAGGTCGCGATGATCCCGGCGGTCATCGCGAACAGCGGGTACCAGGTGGGCCGGCTCGAGGAGAAGTAGGAGCGCACGAGCGCGCCGACCAGGGTGTGGCCCAGCAGTCCGAGGGCGTACACGCGCATGACCGTCGCCGTGGCCGCCGTGTCCTCGGCGGTGAACGCGCCCCGCTGGAACAGGAGCTGGATGATCTGCGGGGCACACGCGACGACCGCGGCCGTGCCCAGGAGCACCGTGCAGGAGACGAGCGCCAGATCGCGCTCCACCCGGTCGCGGGCCCGCTCGGTGTGGCCCTCGGCGATGGCCTGCGCGACCACCGGGAAGGTGACCGTGCACAGCATCAGCGAGAGCACCATCGGCATCTGGGCCACTTTCTGGGCGTAGTTCAGATGCGAGATGGCTCCGGCGGGGAGCGAGGAGGCCAGGAAGCGTTCGACGAGGACCTGGGACTGCCGGCACAGCGCGAAGAGCAGGACCGTGCTGACGAGGGTCAGATCCATCGGGCGGGCCGGCTCGCCGTCCAGGCCGTCGCTCGTCGACCGCCCGCGCCGGAGCTGCCGCCACAGCGAGGGCCCCTGGGCCACCACCATGAGCGCGCCGCCCACCGCGACACCGAGGGCCGCCGAGCGCACGCCCCAGCGGCCGCCGAGGACGAACATCGCCGTGATGATGCCGGCGTTGTACGCCACGTAGATCGCCGCCGGCGCCACGAAGCGCCGGTGCGCCCGCAGGGCGGCGCTGCAGTATCCGGCGAGTCCGAAGGAGAACACACAGGTCGCGGTCAGCCGTGTGCAGTCCACCGCGAGGCGGGGATCGGGCAGGCCGGGCGCGAGCGCCTCGACCAGGTACGGCGCCCCCGCGATCAGCAGCACGCCGACGCCCGCGAAAGCGAGCGTCAGCCGGGGCAGGGTGGCGGCGACCACCGCGCGGACGGGATCACCGGCGGCTCCCCGCGCGCGCCGCGTCACGGCCACGCTGAACGCCGGGATCAGCACGAAGGCCAGCCCGTCCTCGATCAGCAGCGTCGCCGCGAACTCCGGCACCGTCCAGGCGACGAGGAACGCGTCCGTGTCCGACCCGGCCCCGAACAGATGCGCCAGCGCCTGATCCCGGCCGAGCCCCAGCAGGGCTCCGGCGATGGAGAGCGCGACGGTGACGAGAGCGGCCTTGGCGAGAAACCGATTGGAGGCCGCCTCGGGCCGGCCCGCTCCCTTCCGGGGGGTGTGGTGCCCGCCCCGGGGACCGGGAGGGTCGGCGGAGCCGGGGGGAGCGGTGCGGGCGGAGGGCAGCGGGAGGGAAGAGAGGGAGGGACCGGCACCGACCCCGGTCCCGGTGCCGACCCCGGTCCCGCTTCCGACCGCGGTCCCCCTGTGAACCCCGGTGCCGGGATGGACACCGGCGTCAGCCGTGACCCCGAAGCCGGCTGCGGCCCCGTCGGCTGCGCCCTCCCAGCCGGCCCCCAAGCCGGCCGAGGTCCCGAAGCCGGTTGCGGTCGTGCTGTCCGGTCCGGTTCCGGTGGCGGTCGCGATGGCGAGGTTCGCCGCAGAGTCGATGCCGGGTGCGGAACCGGTGTCCGCCGCGGTGCCGATGGCCGCTGCGGTGCCGCCGTCCGGTCCGGGGCCGAGAGCGGTGGCGATGTCCGGCGTGGGGGCGATGCCGGGTGCGGAACCCGTGCCGGTCGCTGTGTCGATGGCCGTCGGGGGGCCGATCGCTGCCGCCGTGCCGGTGCCCGCTGTGGTCGCGGAGGGGAAGGCGGGTTCGTTTCCGGGGCCTGGCCCGCTGCCCGTGACCGGCCGTGCGGTCCCGCCCGTGTGCGTGTCCGCGACGGGCCGAGTGGTCGGGTCTGTGTTCGTGTTCGTATCCGTGACGGGCCGGGTGTTCCGGTCCGCGTCCGTGTCCCGTTCAGGGCCCGTGCCGGTGTCTGCGCCTGTCCCCGTGCCCGTGTCCGGGCCTTCCCCCGCCCTGGGAGGCGTCACCGTCATCGCGCCGCGGCCTCTTCCGGTACGGAGGAGGCCGGCGCCCTCGCGTCCACGTCGGCCGACGGCGACGGATCCATCAGCGCCCACCAGCCGACGAGGCCGAAGAGCACCGCCGTCAGGACCGTCGAGGGGCCGCCGATGTCCGCGTACACGAAGTCGACCAGCTGCCAGACGAGCAGCCCGCACGCGACGAGCGCGCAGTCCGTGCCGGGCGGGGTCCGGCCCGAGGGGAGCCGGGGACCCGCGTTGTCCGGTGGTGTGCGGCGCACGCGGACGAGCCCGCGCAGCGTGCGGACCAGGAGCGCGAGCCAGCTGCCCGCGAGGGCGAGCAGCCCGATCAGGCCCTGTTCGCCGAGGACGAGGAGGTACATGTTGTGGGGCGAGAGCAGCGGCTGCTTGTGGTAGGCGGCGCCCGCGCCCGCGATGTCGCTGCCCGAGGAGAGGGCGAGCGAGGCGTGACCGTCCCGGTTGTCGGGGAAGCCCTTCAACCCGACGCCCGTCAGCGGGTGTTCGCGCCACATGTCGATGGCCGCCGCCCACATCGTGTACCGGTCGACGACCGACTGGTCCGGGGCGTCGGCGACCTGCGTGATGCTGGTGATGCGCTCCTGGAGCATCGCGGTGCCGACGCCCAGCCCGCCCACGAGGATCACCCCGGCCGCGGCCAGCGCCGCGCCCACCTTCACCGCGCGCCGCAGTCCCGCCAGCACCAGTTGCGCGCCGCAGGCCACGGCGGTGGCGATCCACGCGCCCCGGCTGAACGACAGCGCGAGCGGCGGCAGCAGTGCCAGCGCGCACAGCACGGCGACCGCGCGCTGCCGCGCGGCACCCGTCCCCAGCGCCAGCGCCACCGCGCACACCAGCCCGAACGCGACCACCGACGCCATTCCCATCACGTCGGTCGGCCCGAAGGTGCCGACCGCCCGGACGTCCTCGCCCTGGTACGAGGCGCCGGTCCCGGTGACGTACTGGTGCACCCCGATCGCCCCCTGCCACAGCGCCAGGGCGACGAACGACCAGGTCAGCAGCCGGAAGTCACGCCGGTCGCGTACGAGCAGCAGGACCGCGGCCGGCACCAGCACGAAGATCTGCAGGTAGCGGGCCAGGCCGGTGATCCCGGCCGCGGGGTCCGCCGCCCCGGCCGCCGCCACCGCGATGCCGATCACGGGGAGCCCGATGACCAGCGCGGCGGTCGCGGACAGCGGGCGCCGGCGGGCCCGTACGAGATGGATCGCGCAGCAGACCACCACGAGACCGGACATGGCGTCCGCGAGGTTCGCGCCGCCCTCGTCGGTCGGAGCGATCGGCAGCCCGAGCAGCGCGATCACCGCGACGACGGGCAGCACGGGCAGCGCGCGCCGCAGAGCGGCGGTCAGGGTGTCCAGGGGAGTGACGGGCAGGGCGTGGCTCATCGGCTCAGCTTCCCGTCGGGCGGACGAGCGCTGCGGCCGTGCGCAGCAGGATGCAGATGTCCTGCCACAGGGACCAGTTGTCGATGTACGCGTTGTCGAACCGGCAGCGGTCCTCGATCGAGGTGTCGCCGCGCAGCCCGTGCACCTGGGCGAGCCCGGTGATCCCGGTCTGCATCCGGTGACGGGCCGCGTAACCGGGATAGGTCTGACTGAACTGGGCCACGAAGTAAGGCCGTTCGGGGCGCGGTCCGACCAGGCTCATGTCGCCCCAGAGGACGTTCAGGAGCTGGAGCAGCTCGTCGAGCGAGGTGCGTCGGAGGAACTGGCAGAAGCGGCTCATCTCCTGTTCGTTGGCCACGCTCCAGCGGGTCGCGGCCTCGTGGGCGTCGACCGGGCGGTGGGTGCGGAACTTCAGCAGGGTGAACGGCTGTCCGTCCTTGCCGATGCGCTCCTGCCGGAACACCACACCGGGTCCGTCGCTCAGTCGCAGGACCGCCGCGCACATCAGCAGCAGCGGACTGACCAGCAGCAACAGCGTCCCGGAGACGGCGACATCGAGGAATCGCTTGCCGAGGCTGGTGTGCCGCCGGAGGATCGACAGCCGTCGGCAGGAGAAGCCGGCCAGCGTGTGCCGGACCTCCCGGTCGTACGAAGGGGAGTCCGCGTCGACCGCCCACAGCTCGCACCCCGCCTCGGCCAACGCCCGCAGCATCGGCCCGCGTTCGCCGCGCGGCTCCACCACGAGCACGGTTCGCACACTGTTCTGGATGAGCGCCCGCTGCACCTCCTCGCCGGTGGTGAGGACGGGCAGTCCGTCGAAAACGGCCGGCTGGTCCGCGACGACGCCGACCGGCCGTACCCCGCAGCTCGGGTGGCGCAGAAAGGCCGCGGCCACCCGCTGGGCCGTCCCCGCGGGACCGATCACGAGGGCGGCGCGGGGGCGCAGCACGAGGGCACGGCGACGCCGCCACTGCACCGTGCCGCGGCCCGCGCAGCTGATCGCCGACTGCGTGGCGCACCCCAGGACCAGCGTCCGGGCCGACAGTGTGCCGTCCGGGGCGAACGCGGCGATCACGGCGGCCAGCGCGCACCAGGCGATCGCGATGCGCGCGCAGACGGTGGGCAGTTCGTCGAGTAAGGCGGGCACGGGTGCGGGCCGGTACAGCGACGCCCGCGCGTTCAGGGCGACCACGCCGAACAGCAGCGCGACGATGAACAGGGGGTACCGCTGGATCTCCGCGAACGCCTGCCCGGTCGCGAGCGCGGCGACGGCGTCCACGGCGGCCGGCGGCAGCCAGGAGGCGCGCCGGGCGGCGGTCCGCTGCCCGGCCGGGAATCCGAGACCGCCGCCGGCCTCGCGCGGAGGGATGACCGAGACGGTCGAGAATCCGTACTCCCGGGGCTGTCCGCCGGGGGAGGGAACGGTGCTTTCCGCAGTCACGAGTGGATGGACTCCCTGCACTCGGTGTGGTCCCCGCACATGGCGCCCTCGGCGTGCCGCGCCGGTCGGCCGGCCAGCAGCTCGCGGTACACCCCCGCGACCGCGTCGGCCGTGAGGCGCACGTCGTGCGTGGTCAGTACGTGGCGGCGCCCCTGGTGGCCGAGTGACTCGCGCAGCAGCGGATCGGACAGCAGCGCGCCGATCGCGTCGGCCAGCGGCTCCGGATCCCGCGAGGGCACCAGACAGCGGGCGTCGTGATCCCGCGGCAGGCTCTCGCGGGCGCCGTCCACGTCCGTCATCACGACCGGGCGTCCGCAGGCCATGGCCTCCAGCGGGGCCAGGGCCATGCCCTCCCAACGGGACGGCAGCACCACCAGATCGGCGGACTGGTACCAGGGCACGGCATCGGCGGCGGCCCCGGCGAACAGCACGTCACCCGGCGCCCCGGCGCGCAGCCGGGCGGCGTCCGGACCGTCCCCGACGAGCACGAGCCGGGCGCCGGGCACCCGCCGCAGCACCGAGGGCCACGCCTCCAGCAGTACGTCCTGCCCTTTCTGCCGGCACAACCGCCCCACGCACACCACCAGCGGAGCCGCCGGATCGACCCCTTCGAGCAGCGGAATCCCGGCTCGTACGGTGTCCACCGACGCGGGGTGGAAACGCTCCGGGTCGACGCCGTTGGGGATCACCCGCCAGGGGGCGCGAATTCCGGCGCGTACGCCGGTCGCGCGCTCCGCCTCACTCACACACACCAGCCGGGACGCCCAACGCGCCCCCCACCGCTCCCACCGCAGCGCGAGCGCGGCTGCGGCACCGTCGACGGCCTCGAACGACCAGGCATGCGGCTGGAACACCGTCGGCACCCGTCCGCGCAGCGCCAGCCGGGCCGCCAGCCCCGCCTTGGCGCTGTGCGCGTGCACCACGTCGGGCCGCACCCGTGCCATGACCCGGCCGAGCCGCCGTACCTCCTGAGCCAGCTGCGGCCCCGGCGCCCGCGTCGCGTGCCAGGGCCGTACGTCCGCGCCGAGCGCCCGCACCTCGCGGGCGAAGTCGTTGCCGTCCGGGCAGGCGAGGGTCACCCGTGTTCCGGCGGCGAGTTGGGCCCTGATGAGGTCGGTGACCACCCGGGCGACGCCGCCGTCGACCGGCTGCGTGACATGAAGGACCCGCGGCGGAGGGTCTGTTGACAGATTCATGCGCGGTTCCTTGCTCACGGGCGGCGCGCCGGGGCGCGCGTCACTGCTTCGCGTCGACGGCGGCGAACAGTGCTCCGACCCAGGCCGCGTCCCGCTGCGAAACGATCCGGAAGGCCAACTGGTCACCCCCGCGGCGGATCCCCTTGCCAAATTCGAGGACGTCCGAGTCATAACCGAGCGTGTTCGAGTACGCGGGCACCCGTTCGATCGCGGCGGGGCCGGACCCGCCGATGGTCGAATTCAGCACGTCGTCCCGGGGGTTGGCGGAGTCGCCCAGCACGGTCGGCGCGCCGGAGCCCGTCGAGACGGCCAGCGAGTCGCCCCTGCTTCCGCGGTCGCCGTTGTACGCGACCAGGCCCACCCGGCCCTTCACGTTCTCGGGGAGGGCCATCGGGCCGAGCGGGACGACCTGCCCCTCACGCGGGCCGAGCGCCTCGAAGCCGTCCCAGATCGCCAGATGCCTGAGCGGCTCGGCCTTCTTCTCGTACGCCACCATCAGCGTCCAGCCGCCCCACGCTCCGGCGGCCGACCGGCCCTTCGCCACATTGACCTGGGCCACCGTGTAGAGCCCCGAACCGTTCGCCCGCACCAGCTTGGTGACGTCCGCCGAGGCCTGGAACGCGTCGGCCCCGTGCGCCACCCGGTGCCCGACCATCCTGTCCGCGAGCAGATCCTTGTAGGCGCCGCCGGGCTCGGCGATCAGCACCCGTCCGTTGTCCTTCGGTGGCTTCTGCTCGCCGACGCGGAGGTTGCCGCCCCAGTACAGCCGCGCGTACGTGACGCGCGCGCCCTTGGGCAGACGGACCTCCGCGCGGCTGGAGTTGTAGGTGTTCGGGTCCTTGTCGACGTCGATGTAGAGCATGTCGAAGTCGCCGTTCGCGGCCGGTCCGCCCGCGCGCGCCCCGGGGCACGTGGGTGCCGTGGCACGGGCGGTCCCGGCCGTTCTCACGGGGCCGTGGGGCCGGGTGGACGTCGAGGAACTCCGGCAGCTGATCGAGGAGTTCGCGGCGCGCACGATTCCGCCGTGCTGGAGGGCGCGGTACCGCTGCGTGAACGCCAGCCTCTCCGCCTCCGCGGCGGGTGCCTTCGCGGCGGGCGGCGCCGTATCGGGCGCCGCCGCGGTCGCGGGGCCGCCCGGCGCCCAGAAGGTGGCGAGGGCGGAACAGCCCACGATCGCACGGCGCAGCAGCAGGCCCGGGGAAATACGCATGACCGGCGGTGCCCTTTCGGGGGAAAAGGTTCTGGACCAGCGGACGGACGGAGATCTGCGGATCGGATGGGTGTGCGCCGGCTCCCCGTCCGCTTCCGACGCCGGTCGGCGCCTGCTTCCAGGCGCCTCGGAGGTGCCTGACTCTAGCGGCTGTCCGTATTTATGCGTGAAAGTTGTGATGTGTGTCGGAATCGTGAAGCTCGACCACGTGCGAGATCACCCCTTTGGAGGCACAACCCCGCGTGGGCGCCGCGCGTTGAATCCAGAGCCGGGCATCCCGCCCGGATGTTTGATCGACTTCCAAGGAGCACTTCTCCATGTCGCGTATCGCGAAGGGCCTGGCCCTGACCTCCGTTGCCGCCGCCGCTGTGGCCGGCACCGCCGGCATCGCCGCCGCCGACAGCGGCGCGCACGGCGCGGCCGCCCACTCCCCGGGCGTCCTGTCGGGCAACGTCCTGCAGGTTCCCGTTCACGTTCCGGTCAACGTCTGCGGCAACACCGTGAACGTCATCGGTCTGCTGAACCCCGCGTTCGGCAACACCTGCGTCAACGACTGACGTCAGCGCGGACCCTTCTGCCGGCCGCCCTCCCGAAAAGGGAGGGCGGCCGGTCGCATGCCCCGAACGGGGAGGCGGGCATCCGAGCCCCGTCCGCCCGCACGGCGCATCGCGCCCTCCGCACTCCGCACTCCGCACTCCGCGCCACGCTTCTGATCGCCTTCGGTGCACCGGCCGCGACAGCCACCGACATCGACTTGCCGCGCGGCCACGCCACGCGGCGGCCTCCGTACCCGGCGCGGACGCGCTTCTGGCGCAGGTCCGTTCCCTGGCGGACATGGGCGGTGTCCTGACACCCGGTCACCGCCCTGCTCGACGCCGACGAGCACCTTGCCCGCAACGGCTCTCCCCGCGAGCACCTTGACTACGAACACGCGTCCGACGAGCTCGTTGCCGACCGGCTCGCTCCTGTCGGGCGCCTGACCCGTCCCGCCGGGTAGCCGCCCACCGGGCAGCCACCCTCCGGCCGCAGTGCCGACCGTATCCGGGCGGCACGGCGGCCGTTCGTTTGCGGGGGCTTATATGAGGATGCGACACACCGTTCATTCGGGTGGGGTGCAGGAAATTTCTGCACGCGGAGTTTCCGTCGCGTTCGGGGCTCGTTAGGCAGCGCAAAGAGAAATTCCCTCGGGTGACATGAGTCGCCGAAGAAAGGAACACGATGAAGTCGCTCAAGGCCGCCGCTGTAGTCGCAGGGTCCCTGGTCGTCGCCGGTGCCGCCGCGCCCGCGTTCGCCGCCGGAGCCTCCGACCTCACGCCCTCCAGCCTCAACGGCGCCCTGGAGACCCTCACCAGCCAGCGTTCGCTCAGCGCGCAGGACGTGATGCCCCTGCAGCACCAGTCGAACGCGCTCGACACCGAGAACAAGAACTCCCTGCTCAACACCGTGAGCGGCGCGACGAAGACGCTCAACACGTCCGGCGGCCCCGCGCAGCTTCTCGGCGGGCTTCCCCTTCAGGGCTAGTCGCATTCCTTCGGCGCGTGTCTTTCCGCGTCGCTTGCGGGCATTTCCCTAGGCTCTGGATAAACCTCCGATGAAAGGGCTGACAATGAACACTGCCAAGAAGGCCGCGCTGATTTTCGCCACCGCCGGAATGGCCGCGGGTGCCGCCGCCGGCAGCGCTGTCGCGGACTCCGGGGCCGAGGGTGCCGCGGTCAATTCCCCGGGCGTCGCCTCCGGAAACGTCATTCAGGTCCCCGTGCACGTTCCGGTCAATCTCTGCGGCAACACGGTCTCCGTCATCGGTGCGCTCAACCCGGCATTCGGCAACGCCTGCTTCAACGACTGACGTCGTACGCCGATGTGGCGAAAGGGCCGATTCCGCACCCGCGGAATCGGCCCTTCGCGCTGTTCGAGCCGCGTCCCTCGTTCGTGTGGTCACCCGTCCGGTCATCGCCCGGGCGGGTGAGATCGGGGCCGGACCCGAACGGGTGCGTCGATAAGGTTCCGCGGTGACCTCAACCTCAAGCGGAATGCGCCCTCTTCGCGGTGCCGACCTCGGCACGCTCGCCGTCATGGCTTTCAGCGGTGAAGCCCCCGACGGCGACATGCCCTATCTCCTCGCCTACTCCCTGGGCGACGGCGAAGGAGGCCCGGAAGGATCAGCGGCCGCCATCCGGCAGCTGCTGATCGACAACGGACTGCCGGTGGGCGACACGCTCATCGACGCCTCCCGGCAGCCGAGCCTGCCGCTCACCCTGCTCGTCGAGGCCGGCCAGGCCGTCGTCACGATGCCGCACCTCAACGCCCAGTGCGTCGCCCCGCCGGAGTGGCTCGCCGCGGTGAGTGAACGCGGCTATGCCTACTTCCTGTTCGCCACCCGCGCCTGGCCCGTGGCCGAGCCCGGCAAGCCCGTCGCACCGGAGAGCCTGACGGCCTTCGCGGGCGACGAGGAGACCCTGCTCAGCGCGTCGCACGTGCTGCTGCCCGCGCGCAGCCTGCGCGGCTGATGACGGCCGCCGCGGGACGGGGGGCGGGCGGCGGCAGCGGTGCGCACGGGCGCACCGCCGGCGGCAGCCGCGCCCTCGCCCTGCTGCTGGTGATCACGGGGGCGGCCGGCCTGCTGGCCGCGTGGGTCATCACGATCGACAAGTTCAAGCTGCTGGAGAACCCGAACTTCGTCCCGGGCTGCAGCCTGAACCCGGTCGTCTCCTGCGGCAACATCATGAAGAGCGACCAGGCCTCGGCCTTCGGGTTCCCCAACCCGATGCTGGGCCTGGTGGCGTACGGCGTCGTGATCTGTGTCGGCGTGAGCCTGCTGACCGGTGCGGGATTTCCGCGCTGGTACTGGCTGACCTTCAACGCGGGCATGTTCTTCGGCGTCGGATTCTGCACCTGGCTGCAGTTCCAGTCGTTCTACCGGATCAATTCCCTGTGCCTGTGGTGCTGTCTTGCCTGGATCGCCACGATCATCATGTTCTGGTACGTCACATCGTTCAACGTACGGAATGATTTTCTGCCTGCACCGGAATGGTTGAAGGGATTCCTCGAGGAATTCACCTGGGTTCTTCCGGTGCTGCACATCGGTGTCATCGGCATGCTGATCCTCACCCGCTGGTGGGATTTCTGGACGAGCTGATTCTCCGTAGGGACGACTAATGAGTCCGTCGGGGGAATCTTGAGCTGATGGCGTTCCCGGAATCGTTACGCGGTACGGACGCTGAGCCCCCGAATCCTGAAAGGGACCGTACCTGAGATGAAGCCGACCACACGAGGAACTCTCGCCGCCGTCATGACCGGTGTGGCGGCGGTGGTGGGTGCCGCCGCCGCGACCCCCGCCGTCGCGGCCGAAACGGTCCCCATCCCCGTGCCGCTGAACGGTGTCGAGCAGGCCCTCGGCCTGCAGGCGCCCAGGATCGCGGGTGAACTGCCGGTTCCCCTCCCGGGCGGGCTCGAGGGGCCCCGGTACGTCGAGGGACGGATGATCCCCGACCGGGCGGTTCCGCAGGTGCCGCTCAGCGGCGGGCTGCCCGGGGCGGACGTCCGTGCGCCCCTCCCGCACGTCCTCGGTGACGGCTTCGACCACCTCGGTCTCGCCGCACCGGCGGCCGACCTGCGGACGCTGACCCCCGGACTGTCCCTGGACTCCCCGCTCGGCGCGCCGAACCCCGACCGCCTCGGCCTTCCCGGCCTGAAGCTGCCTCAGGCCGCCGTGCTCGCACCGCTGCTGAAGACCGTGCCGGGGGCGAACCTGGAGATGGGCTCGGGGGCCTAGCCCTCCCGGGGGAGCAGGCCCGGGTGTCCGGACCGGGCCTGCCGACCGAACCATCGGGGGCCGCCGTCGTTGAACCCTGCTGAAGCCGGCCGAATCCGCCTGAATCCGTCGAGGAGAGAAGCATGTTCGTCAGCTGGGTGTCGAGCAGAGTGCCGAGGCGTGAGCCAGGTGTCCGGGGACGCGGCCGCGGCGCGGCGCGTGTGGCGGGTGGAGTGGCGGTGACCCGGCGCGGCGCGCTGCGTGGACTGCTCGTGTCCGCCGTCGGCGTGGCGCTGGCCCCGGTCGTCGCGGCCTCGCGGCCGCCGCACCCGCTCCGGTCCGACGACCTCTCCTTCGACGAGGTGTACCGCGGCAGGCACATCCTCGGCACGAAGAGCGGTTCGGACGGCACGGCCGCGTTCTCCGGCGGCGAGTGGCAGGTCACGGTGGACGGCCGGCCGCTGCATCTGATGCGCCGCGCGGACGGCGGCTATCTCAGCATGGTGGACCACTACGAGTCGTATCCGACTCCGCTGGCGGCGGCGCGGGCCGCCGTCGACGAACTGGGCCCCGCCGAGCGTCTGCGGACCACGGAGGACGAGGAGGCCGGCGCGGACGCGGGCGGCGCGCGGGGGAGCGACGCGGAGGAACCGGGCCTCGGCGGACGGGGCGTCGGCGGAAGCGGCGAGCGGGAGAGCGGTACGGAGGGGAGCGGCCACCACCATGGTGTACACGCGTAAGAACGTCAGCAAGCTCACGAGCGCGGAGCGGCGCCGCTTCGTCACCGCGATGCTGGAGATCAAACGCCGCGGAGAGTACGACGAGTTCGTCCGGATGCACATCGAGTACTACGTCTCGGACGGAGACGGCGGACTGCGCTCGGCTCACATGGCGCCCTCCTTCCTGCCCTGGCACCGGCGGTTCCTGCTGGACCTGGAGCGGTCGCTGCGCCGCGTGGACTCCGGGGTGAGCGTCCCCTATTGGGACTGGACGCGGGATCGTACGACGAAGTCCGCGCCGTGGACCAAGGATCTGCTCGGCGGTGACGGGCGGCGCTCGGACCGGCAGGTCATGACCGGACCCTTCGCCTACGCGCAGGGCAACTGGACGATCAAGGAAGGGGTGACCGACGGCGAGTTCCTCACGCGCGAGTTCGGCCGCCCGCGGCAGCCGCTCCAACTGCCCACGCAGCGCGACCTGAACACCGCCCTGGAGGACCCCGTCTACGACACGGCTCCCTGGAACTCGACATCCACGCGGGGCTTCCGGAACCGGCTGGAGGGGTGGGGGCGCGGGTCGGGCAACTCCGCGTGGGGCAACCACAATCGCGTCCACCGCTGGGTCGGCGGCCACATGCTGGGCGGAGCCTCCGTCAACGACCCCGTCTTCTGGCTGCACCACGCCTTCGTCGACCTCCAGTGGTCCCGCTGGCAGAAGCGGCACGCGGGCGCGCGCTATCTGCCCGAGCGGCCCCCGGGTCTCGGCAACTCCCAGCACGGCCGCATCGTCGCCCGGCACGAGAAGATGCCCCCGTGGGGCGTGACGCCGGACTCGATGGAGAGCCACAGCCGCATCTACCGCTACGCGTAGCGGCCACGACTAGGCCCCCGGCAGCGACTTCCCGCCGGGGGCCTTTCGCGTACGTGGGCTCAGTTGCCGTAGCCGCCGTGCTGCTCCTTGTGGTGGCCACCGTCGTTCACGCAGGTGTTGCCGAACGCCGGGTTCAGCAGACCGACGATGTCGATCGTGTTGCCGCACACGTTGACCGGCACGTGGATCGGGGCCTGAACGACATTGCCCGAAAGAACACCGGGCGAGCCGACGGCCTCGCCCTGGGCGCCGGCGTCAGCCATGGCCAGACCGGCCCCGCTGAGCGCCACGGCACCCGTGCCCACGACGACTGCGGCGGCCTTCGCGATGCGAGACATCACGTTCTCCTTTGAATCGATGAGTGCGGTGGCTCGGACGCGACCGCACTCCCCCTTCAACGCGTCCACCCACGCCTGGTCACGGGCGTTCACCGGAGGATCACCCTTAGATCGCGGCCGGCCGGGCGGTCGTACACGCGCTCGGGCCCGCACCGCCCCTTCAACAGGCCTGTCAGGCAGGGCGACCCGAAGAATCGGCCGACCGGGCAACCGGCCGGCCGTGCCCCGTCAGCCGAGGCGGCGCAGTGGTGTGCCCGCCAGGTACGCCTGGATGTTCTCGACCGCCGCGCCGTAGTACGTCTCGTAGTTGGAACGCGACACATAGCCGAGGTGAGGCGTGGCCAGCAGACGGGGAGCCGAGCGCATCGGGTGGTCGGCGGGCAGGGGTTCGACGTCGAACACGTCGAGGCCCGCTCCGGCGATCCGCCCCGCGTGCAGCGCGGCCAGCAGCGCGTCCTGGTCGACGATCGCCGAGCGCGAGGTGTTGACGAGAAAGGCGGTCGGCTTGAGGAGGGCCAGTTCGGCGGCGCCGACCAGGCCCCGGGTGCGGTCGCCGAGCGCGAGGTGGACGGAGACGAAGTCGCTGCCCGCCAGCAGCTCTTCCTTGGAGGGGGCGAGTTCCACCCCGACCTCGTCGGCCCGCTCCGTGCCGAGGTTCTGGCTCCACGCGCTGACCCGCATGCCGAAGGCGAGGCCCACCCGTGCCACCTGGCCGCCGATCCTGCCCAGCCCGAGCAGGCCGAGCCGACGGCCGTGCAGATCGGCGCCGACCGTGCTCTGCCAGGGGCCGCCCGCCCGCAACCCGTCGTGCTCCGCGACGATCCCCCGCGCCAGACCGAGCAGCAGCGCCCAGGTCAGCTCCACCGGGGGCGTCGAGGAACTCGGGGTGCCGCACACGGTCACCCCGTGCGCCTCGGCGGCCGCGTAGTCGATCACCGTGTTGCGCATACCGGAGGCGATCAACAGCTTCAGCCTGGGCAGCCGGGCCAGCAGAGAGGCCGGGAAGGGCACGCGTTCGCGCAGGGTGACGACGATGTCGAAGTCCGCCAGCGCGGCGGCCAGCGCGTCCTCGTCGGCGAAGTGCCGGTCGAACGCGGTGACTTCCACGGTGTCCGCGACGGGCGACCAGTCGGCGATCTCGGTCGCGACGCCCTGATAGTCGTCCAGCACGGCACAGCGAAGTCGCATGTCAGGTCCCTCCGAGGTTCAGCCGGACCCTACCCGAGCGCCGGCCCCGGGGAGCCGGGCGGTCCGTGACCGATGCCTCGGGGGGTAGGGGGAAGCCGACACGGTCAATCGCTCCCCATGGCAGTATCTGGGCTTCATGAGGGCGTCCCTGGCGGTACGGAGCTTGCGCGCGGCGGTGTTCGCCGCGCTGTGCGTGCTGCTGGCCGCAGGGGGGCATGTGCTCGCCACCGGACAGGCGCCGCCGAACTGGGCGGACGCTGCCGGACTCCTCGCCGTCTTCGCCGTCGGCTGTCCGCTGGGCGGCCGGGAACGGTCCCTCTTCGGGATAGGCGGCGCCATGCTCGCCGCGCAGGCCGGGCTCCACCTCGGGTTCGAGGCCGCCCGCCCGCGCATGGCGATGACCATGCACGGGTCATACATGACGCATCCGCACACCCACGCCCTGACGCCCCATGCCACGGCCGCGCATGTCGCCGCCGCCGTGCTGGCGACCTGGTGGCTGCGGCGCGGCGAGGCCGCCCTGTGGTCCCTGCTGCGCCGGGCGGCCACGTTGGTGCCGGGGCTGGCCGCTTGGTGGAGGGTGCGGAGGGGGCTGTCTCCCCTCCGGCCGCGCGAGGACGCCGCGGGCCGGACACCCGCCGAGCCGTGGTCGCTTCGGCAGGCGCTGCTGCGGCACGCCGTCTCCCGTCGGGGACCGCCGGCAGGGCTCGCGTACACGCCCTGACCACGTTCCCCTTCCGTACGGAGTTCCCCAGATGTCCCCGATGAGCACCACCCTGCGCCGGACCGGCACGCTCGCCGCCCTCACCACCGCGGGCGTCCTGGCCGCCGCCGGCGCGGCCTTCGCGCATGTGACGGTCCACCCCGAGAGCTACGCCAAGGGAGCCACGGACGGTGTCCTGAGCTTCCGCGTCCCCAACGAGGAGGACACCGCCAGCACCACCAAGGTGCAGGTCTTCCTGCCCACCGATCACCCGGTCCTGGGCGTCCTGGTCACCCCGCAGGCGGGCTGGACCGCGAAGGTGACGACCATCAAGCTGAAGAAGCCGATCAAGACGGACGACGGCACGATCAGCGACGCCGTCTCCGAGATCACCTGGACCGGCGGCAGGATTCGCCACGGCGAGTTCCAGGACTTCGACGTCGCCTTCGGCCAACTGCCGGACGACACCGACCAGCTGACCTTCAAGACGCTCCAGACCTACTCGGACGGCAAGGTCGCGCGCTGGATCGAGGAGGCGAAGAAGGGCGGCGAGGAGCCGGAGAACCCCGCTCCGGTACTGGCCCTCACCGCCAAGGGCGCGGCCGAGGAGAACTCGGACGGGGCCGCCGGATCCGACGCGTCCTCGTCGTCCTCGTCGTCCTCGTCGTCCTCGTCGTCGTCCTCGGCCTCCTCGGAGGGCGAGGAATCGACCGCGAGCGACAAGAGCAGTGACTCCACCGCGCGCGCTCTGGGCACGGCGGGCCTCGTCGTCGGCGTCCTCGGCCTGATCGCGGCCGGATTCGCCGTCGTGCGTGGCCGGAGCACCCGCTCCTAGCACCTGTCCGGTGCGTGGCCGCCGCCCCGCCGGTGTCGACTCCCGTCGGCGGGGCGGCGGCCCCCACGGTCACGCTCCGGCACCCCGTGGATCACCACATGAGCCGCCGTGCCGTGGCCGGAACGCTGCCGCGTGACCGCGTGACCGCGTGACCGCGTGACCGCGTGACCGCGTGACCGCGTGACCGAGTGACCGGTCGGCTGGGGCCTGGGGCCCGGGCCGTTCAGTCCTGCGGCGGAGTCTGCTTCCTGCGGAGGAGGACCACCACTGCCCCGCCGATCACGACGAGGGCGATGGCCATGCCCGCGATGACCGGAGTCGCGTTGGAGCCGCCTGTCTCGGCGAGGTCGGTGCCCCCGCCGGAGCCGCCGACCGACGCCGGGCTCGGCTCACTGAGCGTCTGGGTCGAGATGTCGCTCGTCGCGCCCTGGGTCTTGCAGTCCAGCACGCCCTTGAAGCGCTTCTCGACGCCGTTCGGGCCGGCGATCGTGAAGTCGTACGCCTGGTCCTCCTGCAGCGGGATGGTGATCCGCTGGGCCACGCCCGCCTCGATGGTGTGCTCGATCCCCATCAGCTCGAACGTGAACGGCTCGTCGCCCTTGTTGGCGGCCGTGATGTCCACGCCGCCCTTGGCGCAGTTCTTCTGGGCGGACAGGGCGGGTATCGCGCCCGTCTCCGCCCAGTCGGCGACCGCCGTGGCGGAGACGGTGGACTCGCTGGAGCCCGCGAGGATCTGCGTCTGGCTACGCGTCTCCGAGGCGAAGGCGCGGCCGACCGGCACGGTCGTGGAGGCCTGCACGCTGAGCGAGGCGGAACCGTCGGGGCTGTCCTCCGGGACGTCGAAGAAGAGCTTGCCGCCGTCGGCGGCGGAGGTGACCGCCCTGCCGTCCTTGTCGACGACCTTCACGCCGCTGGCGGCGGTGTCCGCGGGCGGCGTCACCGTCACGCTCTCCGCGTTGGTGTGCACCGTGACCGGGCCGAGCCGCTCGCCCGCGTGGCCGGAGACCGCGGCCGGGTCGAGCGTCAGTGAGGCCGCGGGCTCCGGAAGGTTCCGCGCGTTCTTCTGCAGATAGTCCGCGAGCTTCTCCGCCTGCGGGTCCGCGGCGTCCACGTCGGCGCCGTCCGAGTACCGCCAGATGGCCACCTGAGTGCCGGCCGCCGCGTCCTGCTCGGTGAGGCCGGTGACACCGGCCTTCTCGGCCAGCGCCGCCAGGTCGTTCACCTGCGGGTAGGAGTTCTGCAGGATCCAGCGGATCCTGCCCGCGTCCTTGTTGCCGTTCAGCGACGTGCCGCTCCAGGAGGTCTCCTGGTACTTGGCGTCCCGCTGCGTCGGGTTGTGGAGGTCGACGCAGTAGGTCTGCAGCATGCCGCCGTCGTCGACGGACATCTCGAACAGACCGGCCGAGACCCAGGAGTCCTCGCCGTTGTCGTGGACGACCGCGGAGCCGTAGGTCTTCAGCTCGCCCAGGGTGGCGGTCGCTCCCCCCGGGCTCTGCGGTGTCCCGTCGGCGACGGCCGTACCGGCGGCGGCGATCGTCCCCGCGGCGGCGAGTCCCCACACCAACGCCGCGGCGGCGAGGCGGGCCGCCCCTCGCCCGCGCGTGGACGACACCGAGAACGCAGAAGACACAGAATTCCCCTTCAGGCAGGACCCTTTGACATGGGGGACGGTCCCGCCAGCAGAATCAGAAGCCCCGAGAGCTGTGTTGGGCATCCTAAAGAAGCGCCGCATCGCACTCCCCGGTCATGTCATCCGATAACCGATCCGACTCGTAATCGTTATCGCGACCACGCCCGTGAGCTGCGCCTATCGACAAATCCACGAGAAGCGACGGAGCGTATTTGTCGATAAGCCGCAGTTCGGTCAGATCGTTGCTGCCTCTGACATCACGTCACCCCGGCCGGTTCGGGACGCTGTTGGGACGCGTCGTCCGGCCGAGCGTCCGGCGCCGATTCCCAACTGGGTTCAGGCCGGTGCGCCGAAGCCGGCTCGCTCTCCTTGGACGCACGCCGGAAGGCCGACGTACCGCGGGAGAGGTCGTGGCCGATCGCCACCGCGTCGATGTCCGCCGACGTCCAGCTCTGCCCGTCGCGTGTCTCGGTGCGCACCTTCAGCCTGCCCTGCACGATGACGGGATCGCCCACCGACACCGAGGCCCCCACGTTCGTGGCGAGCGCGCGATTGGCCCACACCGTGAAGAAGTTGGTGTGCCCGTCCGTCCACCCGTTCTTCTCGCGGTCCCAGTACCGCGAGGTCACCGCCAGCCGGAACCGCGCCGACGCGCCGTTCGCCAATTCCCGGTACACGGGCCGTGTCGCCACATTGCCCACCGCGCACACCATCGTCTCGTTCATCGTGAATCCCTCCCGTGCGAATGCGTCTGCCGCGGCGAGCGCATGCGCTGCGATCGCCGCGGGATCAGACTGCCTCCGCCGGGCCGGGCCCGCCGAGCGCTGTGTACTACCCGCCGGTTGTGGAAAACCGCGTCACCTGACCGGGGCACCCGCCGGCGCCGTTCCCATGACCCGCCCGTACTGCTCCCGTACCTCGCGGTACCGCAGCAGCTCCGCGGCCACGGGGTCCAGTACCCGGGCTCTTCCGCATCCGGAAGCCGCCTCGCGCAATCGCCGTTCCGCTTCGAGGCCGTAGCGCCGGGCCGGCCCGCGCGCCGCCATCCTGCTGCTCCACTCCACGGCCGGGCCGCCGATGATGCCCGCCACCATCAGCAGCACCGGAACCCCGAGATTCGGCGACATGACGCCGACGATCTGCCCCATCAGCCAGAGCCCGCCGATGACCTGGAGGATCGTCATCGAGGCCTGTGCGAGCACCGCGACGGGCCACCAGCCGGGCCGCGGCGGCCGTCCGCCCGGTGTCGTCGCGCGCGTCGCCATGTCGTCCAGCGCCTCGGGCAGCCCCTGCGCGCCGCGTACGGCCGCCTCGCGGACCGCCTGGGCCCAGGGCGCGGGAAGCCCGTACGCGGCCCGGTCCGCGACCGTCCGCACCGCCTGCTCGACGCGCTGGCGCGCGGTGGCCTCCTCGTCCGCGGGGGTGCGCACGGGCAGACGACCGGTCTGGGGTTCGCGCCGGTCCTGGTACCAGCGCCACAGCCGCAGCCAGGGCGTACCGCACGCGCGGTTGGCGTTGCGGCGCCAGGCCCGCTCGGCGGCCTCACCGGTCGCGACGGCGCCCACCGCGTCCGCGAGCCTGTCCGCGAACTCGTCGCGCGCCTCCTCGCTGAGCCCGACCCGCCTCCCCGTCGCGTAGACGGGCCGCAGCCGTGCGGCGGCCGCGTCGAGATCGGCCGAGATCCGCCGTGCGGCGGCACCGCGTTCGGCCACGAACTGGCCGAGACACTCGCGTAGTTCGGGGATTCCTTCCCCGGTGAGCGCGGACAGCGAGAGGACGGTCGCGCCCGGTTCGCCGTACTCGCCGAGCGCGATGCCGTCCTCGTCGAGCAGCCGCCGCAGATCGTCGAGCACCTGGTCGGCGGCTTCGCCGGGAAGCCGGTCCACCTGGTTGAGGACCACGAAGGTGACCTCCGCGTGCCCGGCCAGGGGCCGCAGATAGCGCTCATGGAGGACGGCGTCCGCGTACTTCTCCGGATCCACCACCCAGATGACCGCGTCGACGAGCGCCAGGACGCGGTCCACCTGTTCGCGGTGCTGGACCGCCGCGGAGTCGTGGTCGGGCAGGTCGACCAGGACCAGGCCGCGCAGCTGTGCCTCCGCCTCCGCGCTCTGCAGCGGGCGTCTGCGCAGCCGCCCGGGGATGCCGAGCCGGTCGATGAGGGTGGCCGCGCCGTCGCTCCAGCTGCAGGCGATGGGGGCCGAGGTCGTCGGCCTGCGCACGCCGGTCTCCGAGATGGCCACGCCCGCGAGCGCGTTGAAGAGCTGCGACTTGCCGCTGCCCGTGGCCCCGGCGATCGCGACGACGGTGTGCTCGCCGGAGAGCCTGCGGCGGGCGGCCGCCTCGTCCAGGACCCGGCCCGCCTCCGCGAGCGTCCTGCTGTCGAGCCGGGTGCGGGAGAGGCCCACCAGCTCGCGGAGCGCGTCCAGGCGCGAGCGCAGCGGCCCGTCGTACGCGAGGGGGGAGGGAAGGGCAGGGACGGCGGTCGCGGTCTCCACCACCGGCGTCTGGTACCTGCCGGGGGCCGTCTCGGTCACGCGGCGTGCGATGAGGCCGTCGTCCCAGACCGGGCCGTCCTCCGCCCGCGCGGGGTCGTCGCCCTCCCCGCGCGCGCGGGGTTTCACTTCGGAGGCCTCCTTCGGGGCTTCCTTCCCCGGCGCGTCGTCGCTCCGAGCGGCCCGGCCGCCGTCGCCGCTCGTGCCGCTCTCGGTCTCTTCGGCGCCGTCCGGGGACCCGGCCCCGGAACTCGCCGCATCCGGGCGCCCGTTCTCCGGAGTGTCCTCGGCGCGGTCGTGGCCCTCGGCGCCCGCGGCACCCGTCGCGGAGGGAACGTTCTCGGGGGCGCCGTCCTCGGAGCGGTCCTCTCCGGGACGGCCGTCCCCGGGTCGCTTGTCTCCGGGACGGTCGGCCTGATCCGTGTGGTCAGTGACGGCAGTCACCGCGGTCACCTCTCCTTCTGCAGTACGGACAGCGCGGCGATGAGTTCGGCCTGGGGTTCTGGATGGACGTCGAGCGCTTCGAGGGGCGCGAGACGGCGCTCGCGCTCGGCGTGCAGGGCCGTGTCGATGAGGTCCGTGAGCAGCCGGCCGCCCTTGTCGCGCAGCCGCAGCGCGCCGTGCGCCCCGATCCGCTCGGCGAGCCCCTCACCCGCGCTGCGTGCCCTGCGGCCGCCCAGGAGCGCGGTGGCGACCAGCGCGGCCACCACCGCGGCGTCCGGCGCGACACTCTTGTCGAGGTCGCGCACTTCCTCCTCGGCGTACTCCTCCAGGACGCGCCGCCAGCGTCGTACGGCCAGGCCGATCCGGTGCTCGGCGCTCTCCAGGGCCGGGTCACGATCCGTCAGCCCCGGCGCTCCCGAGGCCGGTTCGCGGCGCCAGGCCTCGTCCACGCGTTCGTCGGCGGCCGTGACGGAGCACAGCAGCAGGGCGGACAGGCTCTCCACGAGCGCGTCCAGCAGTTCGTCGGCGGTGCAGTCGAGGGGATAGGCGCGCCAGCGCTTGAGGGCGTCCCCGGAGAGCACGGCCCCGGCCTGCAGACGCCCCTTGGCGCGCGTGTGTTCGCTGTCGTACGCCCCGTCGACGGCGGCGGTGAGCCGTGTCGCGGCGGCGTACTGCGCGGCGGTGGCGCCGGCCAGTTCCGGCATCCGCGACTTCAGGGAGTCGAGGACTCCGTGGGCCGTACGGGCCATCGCGCTGTGCCGGGCGCCCGGGTCCTGGGCCTGGTGCGTGAGCCAGGTGCGCAGCGGTGCGACGGCGGTGGCCGGCAGCAGGCCGCCGCCCCAGGCGGACTCGGGCAGTTCGGGCACGGTGAAGCGGGGTACCTCGCCGAGTCCGGCCTTGGCGAGCAGCGCGCCGTACTGCCGCGAGACCTCGGAGACCACCTGGTGCGGAACCCGGTCCAGGACCGTCACCAGGGTCGCCTTGTGTTCCTTGGCGGTGCGCAGCAGATGCCACGGCACGGCGTCGGCGTACCGTGCGGCCGTGGTGACCATCACCCAGATGTCGGCCGCGCAGATCAGTTCGGCGGCCAGCACGCGGTTGTCGGCCACCAGGGAGTCGACGTCGGGCGCGTCGAGGAGGGCGAGGCCGCGGGGGAGTGTGTCGGCGGTCTCGATGCGCAACACCCGCTCCCCGCGGTCGGTGAGGGCGGGGAGATCGTCGCCGGGTTCCCGATGGGGCACCCACACGCGCGTGAGCTGGGGCAGTACGCGCATGCCGCTGAACCAGTGATGGTCCTCCGGATGGCACACGAGCACCGGCGTACGGGTCGTCGGGCGCAGCACGCCCGCCTCGCTGACCCGGCGCCCCACAAGGGAGTTGACGAGGGTCGACTTGCCCGCACCGGTGGATCCTCCGATGACGGCGAGAAGCGGTGCTTCGGGTTCTCTCAACCGGGGCACCAAATAGTCGTCGAGCTGTGCGAGCAGTTCGTCGCGGTTGGCACGCGCGCGTGGAGCCCCCGCCAGGGGCAGCGGAAAGCGTGCGGCGGCGACACGGTCGCGCAGGGCGGAAAGTGCATCGAGCAGCTGAGGCCGTACGTCCAAGGTCACCACATGTGAAGAATGCCCAATTTTGGAGTCTTTCTGAAGCATATGGGTATGTCTGCGCGCCGACAGGACACACGGGGCGGAAGGGATGACTGGGGCGCAGGCATAACGAGTGCACAACACCCGATGCGCGAGACGCCAAAAGCGGTGCACGATTCGTACCTGCCTGCGATTATCAGGACCGCTTCACTGAACCTCCACATCGAGCCACGGAGGCGAAGCACGAGGGACAGGGATGCGGGAGCTCTATCCTTGTCCCCGGCAAGGTCACGGATCAGCCCACACCCGGGCACCAGGACACAGGCCGACACACCCGGCCCCCGTAGCTCAGTGGATAGAGCAGGCGCCTTCTAAGCGCTTGGCCGCAGGTTCGAGTCCTGCCGGGGGCGCCAGTCTCCGCCCTCCCCTTTGGGAGGGCTTTTTGCTGGTCAAGGCATGTTTTGACTCCCGGCACGGGGAACCGGACCGCCTCCAGGCGATTACGGAGCGGGTCCGGCGCTGTCCGTCTGTCACCGGGTTTCTGCGGGTCGCCGTGTCGCATACGTGCCGAAGTTCTCGTAGGCCCGTCAGAGGAAGCGCGGCGTGGTGTGGCTCGGTCTCGCCGGTGTTGTCGCCGGTTCGCACACGGTCGAAGTCCTGGAGATCGCCGCGCCGGAAGGCGACAACCGGCCTGCCCGAGGGTCCTTCCGCGGGCACCGCATCGGTCCTTGCCCTGTCGCGTCCGAGACGTGGAGTAACGCAGGCCGGAAGCGCAGACGCCGTTCCGGGGGTCCGACGCACACCAGACGCTTCCCCAAGGGAAGTTCTTCGCTTGTCGGCCCGTCCTGTCCCTGTTGGCGAGCTGTCCTGTAGCTGTCCCAGAGCGTACGTACAACCATTCGGCCGCCGCGTACGTCGTAGGGCGCAGTTGATCAGATCAATTGCAGGTTGCTCACAGCACGCGCTCGACAACGGAGACCCATGCACGCCAGACGTACCACCCTCGCTGCTGCCGTGGCCCTCGTGGCAGCGGTCTGCACACCGCTCCTGACGGCCCCCGGGGCGTCGGCGGCCCCCGCCAAGCTGTCCGACGACTTCAACGGCGACGGCTACCGCGACCTCGTCATGCTGGGCGGCTCGCACGGCAAGGACGGCCGGGTCACCGTCGTCTACGGCACGTCGTCCGGTCCCGGCACCCGCGTCCAGGTCATCCACCAGGACTCGGCGGGCATCCCGGGCGTGGTGGAGGCGGAGGACGGGTGGGGAACCGCCGCCGCCACGGCCGACCTCGACCGCGACGGGTACGCCGACCTGGTGGTCTCCTCGCCCGGCGAGGACGTCGGCGACGTGCAGATGCGCGGCGGGCTGACCGTCGTCTGGGGCAGCGCGACGGGCCTCGGCTCGGGCACGGTCTTCAACTCGCCGGTCCCGCAGGAGTACGAGGGCTCGGGTGATGTGTTCGGCGAGGACGTGGTGTCCGGCGACTTCGACGGCGACGGGGACCAGGACCTGGCCGTCACCAGCAACAGCCGGGCGGGCGTGGTCCTCTTGAAGGGTCCCTTCACGCGTACCGGCGGCAAGAGCGGCTGGGACTCCCTGGGCGGCTCCTACGGCTACCTGTGGGCCGCCAACCTGGTCGCCGGCCGGGTCACCGCGGATGCCGCCACCGACCTGTACATCCTCGGCCGCGACCTCCAGGGCGACACCGGCGACCTGGACCTGCGGGCCTACTTCCACCGCGGTGGCGGCACCTTCACCCAGCGCGCGGGCGGGCTGCGGGTGCCCGACGACGGGGGCCACCAGGGCGGCGACATCCTCTCCGTAGGCGACTTCGACAAGGACGGCCACGGCGACCTCGCCATCGGCCGCGGCTACGAGCCGGGCGACGGCGAACGCGGTTACGTCACCGTCCAGTACGGCGGCCCGAACGGTCCCGACACCGCCCGCAAGCCGGTCAAGTTCACTCAGAACACCACCGGTGTGCCGGGCTCCTCCGAGAGTGAGGACTACTTCGGCTCCGCCATCGCCGCCGGCGACGTCAACGGCGACGGCTACGCGGACCTCGCCGTCGGAGCCCGCGGCGAGGACCTCGGCACCAAGCGCGACGCCGGCTCGGTCACCGTCCTGTTCGGCCGCGCGGGCGGCCTGTCCGGCACCGGCGCCAAGTCCTACACCCAGGACACCTCCGGCATCACCGGCACCGCCGAGACCCAGGATCAGTTCGGCGCCCACCTCAAGTTCACCGACTACACCCGCGACGGCCGCGCCGACCTCATGATCGACACCAACGAGCAGCTGGGCTACGAGGACCGCTGGGGCCTCGTCCACCTGCTGAAGGGCTCCGGCTCGGGCATCACGACGACGGGCTCGAAGTCGTACTCCGTGACGTCGCTGAAGCTGTCGTATGCGCGCCTGGGCGGGCCGTTCGCACGCTGACCCACTGACCGCCGATGAGCGACCCACAGCCAGGCCCGTCGGTCGCGGCGTCCACCGACTGTCGCCGTGCCGGTCATCGGCCCAGGCCGTTCGGGGGACACGCGGGCCTCGGCCGGCGCCTTCCCCGCCCCGCGGGGGCATCCCTTGATGGAACGAAAGGGAGACATGATGGCGCTCTATCTATCGAGGTTCAGCTACACCCCTGAGACTTGGGCGAGACTGACCGGCCATCCGGAGGACCGCGCACAGGCCGCTCGGTCGTACATCGAGTCCGTCGGCGGGAAGCTCCATGGCTTCTGGTACGCCTTCGGCACGCACGACGGCTACAACCTTTGGGAAGCTCCGGACAACGTGTCCATGGCCGCGGTTGCGCTGGCGATCAGCGGAGGCGGCGCGCTCAACTCGTTCGAGACGATTGTTCTCCTGACCGTCGATGAAACGATGGAGGCCCTGCGCACAGCCGAGCAAATCCAGTACCGGGCTCCTGGCGCGTAGCGGTCCAGATCAGCTACAGATCCGGGTTCAGGCTCAGGCTGCGTACAGCAGAGAAGTCGTTGCGCGAGTCGCCGTGGGGTCAATTCCCACACCCACCGCAGACGAGGCAACGGTCCCCGACGTGGATACCAGGTCGGGGACCGTTGCCTCGTCTGCCGTCCGTGAGTGCCACGGTTCACCGTGGGGGTCAGGGCATCGGCTCGGGCAGCCGGACGGCGCGAAACGACGCCCCGGGTCACCTCAGTGTGTGTGACGTCCTGCCCGATGCCGCGTCGATCTCGTCGTGGGCCTTGGTCAGCAGTTGCATGGCGAGTTCGTTCAGGGCCCTCGCGCCCGCGACCTCCTCGCCGACCCTGGGCTGGTTCGAGTCGGACGGGTGGCGGCTGGCGTACCCGTGGGCACGCACCTCGCTTCCGTCGGGGAGCCGCAGAAGGGCGGCCGCGCGGGTGCGGTGCTCGTCCTCCTGGAATTCCATCTCGACGTGCCAGCCGACCGTGGTCCGTGTCTGCGTCTGTGTCATCGCGATCACCTCCGAAGCCGCCGCCCCCTGGTGAAGCCCCTAGGAGAAGTGTGCTCCTCCGGCCGTCCTGGCACGAGGCGAGGGCGCGGAGGGTCACGCGACGTGGTGTGCCGGTATCTGTGCTGCGACCGCGACGCCGTCCGATCCGCCGTCCTCGCCCGAGCGATCGCGACCGGCCGGAGTGGACCGGGTGGAGCGGACCGGCCGGAGCGGACCGGCCGGAGTGGACCGGGTGGAGGCCGGCGGCGACGGCCGGTGGCGGCATCGCCACCCGTGCGGCCGGAGAACGTCCAGGGTCACGGGTTCCCGATGAGACCGGCGGCCCGGTACATCCGCCGCGTACCGCCGGCCCCTCTCCCAGGGGAGTCACGGCCGTTTCCGGGTGGCGAGCGGTCGGCAGGCCTTCGCGCCGCGAACCGCTGACTGAATGCCGTGTCCGAAAAGTGCAACCTCGCCAGGACGTGCGCGGTTTGCGGTCGGCAAGTCCTTGCCATGGCGGTGACTTGCCGTCATCCGGCCTTCACGTCGGCGTGAACCGGCCGATAGACCCATGGCATGTCCTCCCCCTCTCAGTCCTCCGCCGTCCGGCGCGGGCGCCGGCGGCTTGTCTCGGCCGCCCTCGCGTTGCCGCTGCTGGCGTCGGGGCTCGCGCTTCTGCAAGCGCCCGCACAAGCGGCTCCGAGCAAGCCCTCGGTTCCCGCCAGGCCCTCGGCGACCCACAAGGTCACCCTGGTCACCGGCGACGTCGTCACCGTCACCACGATGGCCGACGGCAAGCAGACCGCCGACGTCCACCGTCCGGACAGCGCCGTCGGCGGCGTGAAGATCCAGGAGATCAAGGGCGACCTGTTCGTCATCCCGGACGAGGCGGCTCCGCTGCTGGGCACCGAGAAGCTGGACCGGCGGCTCTTCAACGTCACCGACCTGATCGAGATGGGCTACGACGACGCGAAGTCGGCCGCGGTGCCGCTGATCGCTGCGTACGCCCAGCCGAAGTCCCGCTCCGCCGTCGAGCCGACGGCCCCCCGCGGCAGCAAACTGACCCGCGAGCTCAAGGGCATCCACGGTGCCGCGCTGAGCACCGAGAAGCGGCGGGCCCGCACCTTCTGGACCACCGTCGCGCCGCGGGGCAGCGCGAAGTTGGGCGCGGGTGTGTCGAAGCTGTGGCTCGACGGACGAGTGAAGGCCAGCCTGAAGGAAAGCGTGCCGCTGATCGGCGCGCCCGAGGCCTGGAAGGACGGCTACACCGGCAAGGGCGTCAAGGTCGCGGTGCTCGACACCGGCATCGACGTCGACCACCCCGACTTCGCGGGCGTGATCGACGGCACGACCAGCTTCGTGCCGGGCGAGGGCGTCACCGACGTCAACGGGCACGGCACGCACGTGGCCGGCACGATCGTCGGTTCCGGCGCCGCCTCAGGCGGCGACAACAAGGGCGTCGCCCCCGGCGCCGACCTGTTCGTCGGCAAGGTGCTCGGCGGCGCGGAGGGCTCCGGCCAGGACTCCTGGGTCATGGCGGGCATGCAGTGGGCCGCCGAGTCCGGTGCGGACGTCGTCAACATGAGCCTCGGCGACTCCTACCCGACCGACGGCAGCGACCCGATGTCGCAGACGGTCGACGCGCTCTCCGAGCAGTACGGCACGCTGTTCGTCATCGCCGCCGGGAACGCGGGCCCGGAGAGCATCTCCGCCCCGGGTGCGGCCGCGTCGGCGCTGACCGTGGCGGCCACGGACAAGCAGGACCAGCTCGCGTCCTTCTCCAGCACCGGCCCGCTGGCCTACTCCGGCGGCATGAAGCCGGACATCGCGGCGCCCGGCGTGGACATCACCGCGGCCCGCTCGCAGGACATGACCGACGGCGGTGAGGGCCTGTACCGCACCCTCAGCGGCACCTCCATGGCCACCCCGCACGTGGTCGGTGCGGCGGCGATCCTGGCCCAGCGCCACCCGGACTGGACCGGCGCGCAGCTCAAGGAACACCTGATGAGCACCGCGAAGGGCCTGGACGGCGGGTACTCGCCGTACGAGGTCGGAACCGGCCGTGTCGACGTGGCCGCCGCCGTGCGCACCACGGTCCGCGGCACCGGATCGCTCTTCTTCGGCAACTACACATGGCCGCACGAGCCGAGCGACGCCGCCGTCACGAAGGACCTGACCTTCACCAACACCGGCTCCGCCGACGTCACACTGAAGCTGGCGCTGACCGACGACGGCGGCCCCTTCTCGCTGGGAGACACCACGGTGACCGTCCCGGCGGGCGGCACCGCCGCCGTCCCGGTGACCGGTGACCCGCGAGCCGCCTCGGCAGGCCGGCACGTCGCCTACGTGATAGCCACCGACAAGGCCACGGGGAAGCCCGTGACCCGCACGTCCGTGGCGCTGCTCAAGGAGGAGGAGCGCTACGACCTGAACATCGAGCTGGTCGGCCGGGACGGCAAGCCCGCCTCCGGCTGGGTCACGATCAACCTGGCCGGCGACTTCTGGCCGTGGAACGTCTACGTCGACGGCTCGACCACCATGCGGATGGCACCCGGCCTGTACACCGTCGCGGGGTACCTCGACGTGGCCGGCGAGAAGGCGGACCGCTCCGGTGTGGCCGTGCTGGTCGACCCGGAGACCGTGCTCAAGGACGGTTCCGCCGACGTGGTGCTGGACGCGCGCACGGCACGCCTGCTGCGGACCGAGGCGCCGCGGCGCACCGAGGACCGCCAGCGCAAGGTCGACTTCAACGTCCACTACAAGGGCCTCGACCCGTACATGGACTACCGCAGCGCGTACGTGCTGCCGCCCACGTACGACGACGTCTACGTCGCGCCGACGAAGCCGATGAAGCAGGGCGAGTTCATCCTGACCACCCGCTGGCGCAAGGGTGAGCCGCCGCTCAGCCTGAGCACGCCGGGCGGACGGCTCCGCTTCGAGACGCTGGTGCAGGCAGGCAGCGCCCTGGGCACCCGCACGGACACGCTGGACGCCGTCTACGCGGGCAACGGCGCGGCGGCCGCTTACGAGAAGCTCAGGGCGAAGGGCAGGCTCGTCGTCGTCGAGCGCAGCGACGAGGTCTCGCCGCAGGAGCGAGCGGAGGCCGCGGCCGCGGCCGGCGCGAAGGCGCTGATCGTGGTCAACGACGGTGTGGGTGCCCTGATGGAGTACGTCGGCGAATCGGCCGTCCCGGTCGCCACCGTGCACCGCGACGCGGGCAAGGCCCTCATCGCGATGGCCAAGGCCGGCAAGGTGAAGCTGACCGCGAAGCAGACCGAGTACACGCCGTTCGTCTACGACCTGACCCGGAACTACCCCGGCCAGGTGCCGGACCGGCCCCTGGTCTACAAGCCGACCCAGAGGGACCTCGCCCGGATCGATGCCCGCTACTACTCGGCTACGGACGGCAAGGCGGCGGAAGGCTACCGGTCCGACTTCACCCTCAGCCCGTCGTTCAACCTCCCCGAAGCCGAGTGGCACCCGGGCACCCGTACCGAATGGGTGACCCCGGGCCAGAACTGGAGGGAGTTCCACGCTCAGGGCGTCGACGGAGACCTGCCGTGGGTGATGGTGTCGGGCGACAACACGTATGCCAAGGGCAGCACCACGCGTCTGGACTGGTTCGCTCCGGCGACCCGGCCCGGCCAGGGCGAGTCCTTCGGTGTGTACAACTCCCGGTGGCAGAACTACATGACCTGGAACGTGCAGGCATGGGCCTCCGCCAGCGACAACATGCGGCTGGGCGGCTTCCTGGACTGGGGCGAGACGCCGACCCACCTGCAGGTCTTCCAGGGCGACCAGCTGATCCACGACAATCCGAACAGCACGGACATGCAGTGGGTGGAGGTGCCGGCGGGCAACCTGCCCTACCGCGCCGTCCTCGACGCGGAGCGGCCCGGTGACGTCTTCCGGCTGTCGACGCGCACCCACACCGAGTGGACGTTCATGTCCGACACCGTCGACTCGGACTTCTTCGAGCCGTTCTCGGTGCTGAACCTGAACTACAAGCTGGAGTCGGACCTGCACGGCGACGTGAAGGCCCATGCGACCCAGCGGATCGCGCTCAAGCCGGTGTCGATGGGCCTCGGCACCGTGCCGGGCAAGGTCACCACGGTGAAGCTGGACGTCTCGTACGACGACGGTGCCACCTGGCAGAAGGTGACCCTGTCCAAGGGCGCCGACGGCTACTGGAAGGGCTCGTTCAGGACGGCGAAGAAGCCCGGCGGCTTCATCTCGGTCCGCGCGAGCGCCGGGACGGACCGCGGCTTCGGCGTCAAGAACGAAATCATCCGGGCGTACGGCCTGCGATGAACCGCACTGCCGGGCCCCGGGGAGTCACCTCCCCGGGGCCCTTCCCGTCACACCTGCTCCCAGCAGGCACTATTCAGGGTCCGCCGCCATGGCACATACTCTCCCCGCTGCGGCAAGTGGAAGAAGGTCGGTCGCCGATGCTGGACGTTCTGGGCCTCGAACCCGATGACGAGCGCGTCTACCGGACGCTGGTCGGGCAGCCGGACTCCACCGCGGTGCTGCTGTCGGATCTGCTCGCCGTACCGCGGGCCCACGTCGACAAGGCCTTGTCCCGCCTGGTCGAGTGGGGACTGGTGATCGGGTCGGCGGACGAGCGGTTCACCGCCGCGCCGCCTGCCATGGCGTTCGGCGCTCTCATCGCCCAGCGCCGAGAGGGGCTGCGGATGGCTGAGCAGGCACTGGTGACCCTCGCCGAGGAACACCGGGCGGCGATGACCGGGAACAGCATCAACGATCTGATCGAGGTCGTCACGGGCCGCGACGCCATCCGCCATCGCTTCCTCCAGGTGCAGCAGGCGGCCCGCACGCAGGTCCGCAGCTTCATCACCGCACCGTTCCTCGCCGTCCCGCCCGACGAGAACACGGCCGAACCCATGGCCATCGGCCGCGGCGTGCACTTCCGGGCAGTACTGGACCGGGCCGTGCTGGCAGAGCCGGGCATCATCGCCGACGCGATCGACTCCCTGCGCAACGGCGTGCAACTGCGTGTCACCGACCAACTCCCGATGAAACTCGTGCTGGCCGACGCCGACCTCGGCCTGGTCCCGCTCGCGGTCACACCGGCCGGAGAGCCCGGCGCCGTGCTGCTGCACCGCAGCGGCCTGCTGGACGCGTTGGACGCGCTGTTCGAGACGGTCTGGCGCACCGCCCACCCGCTCGAGCTGTCGGGCACCGGCACAGAAGCCGAAACCACCGTGGAGCTCGGCGCGGAAGGCCCGACCGACCTCGACCGAAGGATCCTCGCGCTCCTGCTGGCCGGCCTGACCGACCAGACGACCGCCGCACAGCTGGGCCTGTCACCGCGCACGCTGCACCGACGCCTGCGCCACCTCATGGACATGGCCGGGGTCCGTACCCGGATGCAGCTCGGCGGCCACGCCGTCCGGCACGGCTGGGCAGCGCCACCGGCGCCGAGCCGGCAGGCGTCCTCTCCAGCGCCGGCGACGGCCGGTGACAGGTCGGCTACCGGCGCGGCCGGGGAAGCGGCAGGTCACAGCGCCCCGATGAGACTGGTTTCCCCCGAGGGGTAGCCGTCAGGCAAGATGGGGTGTTACTTGCCGAACGAGGGCATGAAACAGCCCCTCACCAGCGGGTTTCCCGTCGATGAGGGGCCGTGTCAGGCGGCTTGGGCCGTCTGTGGGCCGTCATGGGCGTGACCGGCGGCCCGGTACATCGCGCTGATGGCTTTCCGGGTCCGGGTCTCGCTGCTCGGCATCAGGTGCGTGTACACGCGGAGCGTGAAGCCCGGGTCGCTGTGGCCGAGGTAGAGGCTCAGCGCCTTGATGTTCTCCCCGGCGTCCAGGAGGACCGAGGCGTAGAAATGCCTCAGGGCGTGCATCCCGTGCGCGCGAGCCGCCGCGTACCGGTGGCCCTTTTCGGGGGTCGGGATGAGGCCGGCCGAGGCAAGCGCGGGCTTGGTCGCTAAGGTGCCCCTCATGACAGAGCCAGGGCAGGCCAGGCGAAAACCCAGTCACCTGAGCGAGCTGACCGACGTGTACGACTTCTTGGACCAAGTGCGACTGCGTCCGGGCGTGTGGGTGCGCGGGGGCTCGCTTCTGCATCTGGAGTCTGTGCTGTTCGGATACCAAGCCGCCCTGAGTGTCCACGACATCGAAGAAGACTCCGACTTCTCCACCGGGAGCCAGGGACCATTCGCTGACTGGTTGTGGACCAGACTGGACATGCAATTCCCCAGCGCGCTGGGCTGGGCAGTGGAGATTGAGCGAGCGGCGGAACAGGCCGACAAGCCCGCCCTGGAGACGTTCTTCGACTTCCTGGACGAGTTCCGCGCTTCCAACCACGGCGCCCAACCCGAGTCGAATCCGCGCCGTCAAGCACCAAGCGGGATACGACAGCCTCGCGCGACTGACTGAGTTACAACTTTCTCTACTGGTTCAAGTGCCCGCGCGAGCGCGGGCTGGCCCTTGGGCTTTGGCCCCTCTGCGCCTTCGGCGCCGGGGCCAAGCCCTGGGCCGCAGCGAGTGCGGGCCCGAGTGGAGAACGGTAAACACGCTGATGGGCCGGTTGGCTCCGAGACTTTAGGCAGCCACCATGGGGCGAGCCTCGAAGATCATGGCCCCAACGTCGTGCTTTAACGGGCAGGTCCACAGACTGCCCGACTCGCCGGAAGCTTAAGGGGCCATGATCACTCGCCCCATGGCAGCTCCCGCCCAAAGTCTCGGAGCCAACCTCTCAGCGTCGTCGACCGCAGACCGCCGTGCGCCGGTGGTCCGACTAGTCTCCGACAAAGATCAGGTAGCTGCCCGGCGTCGTGGCGCAGTCCTTCAAGTAGGCCGCGAGGTCCTGGACCGCTTCAACTTGGGCGTCGTCGGTGCAGCGGTCCAGGAGTTCTGGGATCTCGCGGAGGGCAGCCTCGGCCACTTGCTCGTTGAAAGCCGTGTCGTTGTAAGGGTCGACCATCCAGAGCTTGCCCGAGGTGTTTACGGGGAGCTTGGCAATCAGCTCGGCCAGCGCTTCGCCGTTGCCAAAGGACTGACGGATTAGCGTTGGCTTGCGCTTCGAGCGCCGGCTGGGCCAGTGCGGGCGGCCGTCGTGCAGCTGTAGGTCGATCCCCATGGTGGGATGCTCTCAGGTGCGCCTGGGTTCTCCAGCATGGGTATCCGCTGTTGAACGACCACTCGCACCGGATCGCCCGGGGCGGAGCGCCGAGACCTCCTCCAGAAGCAACCGAGCGACCTGTATGACTGGCACCGCCCGATCCGCAAGCTACGGATCAGAAGCGCCGTGCCCCAGTTGTGCCCGATCGAGCGGGAAACCACGGTGAACCGCGGGCACTCCCGGGCAGCAGGCAACGCTGAACCCACGGTGACATCGCTGTCACGACGGTTTTCAAGACCGTTCGTCAGATCGCGCTGGGCATGTATCTCGCTGCTGTGAGTCCGGCCATCATCCGCAGCCTCGCATAGTAGGACCTGCAGTACTCGTCGCCGATCAGCGGAAGGATCTTGTCGAGGCCCGTGATGCACGCCCAGAGGATCGCGACGCCCTCACCATCGAGCCCGCCCTTGAGCTCCCCTTGGGCGAGGCCAGCGACATCCGCATCGAGCAGGATCAACTCCACGCCTTCAATGTCCACACCGCGGAAGCCTGCAGGGAACGGTGCCCGCATGTGCTCCTCATACAGTCGGGGAAGTTGGTCGTCACGGTGCGGTCCGTTCATGTCGGTGATCATTTCCTCCAGGGCAGACGGTGCGGAAGAGCGCGGGACAGGCGGGGACGCGACGAGTGCCCGGGTCTGGGTTGAATCATCGCGGCCGGGGCCTTCGTGGTTCTAGTGCCTCTGGCGAGCAGTTCGCGACGACGGGCTTCGATGACACGGCGCCTGACGGCAACGGAGCCGAACGCACGTAGACCTTGGCGGCTGCCGAGGGCCCGCTTGGGCTCCTGTCGTAGCAACGTGGCCGCGCGCCTGCAGCTATGAACGAACTCCTAAAGCGGCGGTCAGCGCAAGCCCTGTACAGCAGGGAAGTACAGCAACCACCGCAACCACTCCCGACCAGTGGCAGCCCCAAGCGGCCGTTCGACGTGCCCAGCAGACTTCAGCGACCACCATGCCCATAGTTCGCAGCGAGGGGGACTGGGGTTCAATCCCTACAGGTCCACCGAACCGCAGCTCAGAGCCCCAGAGAGAGATCCGTCTGGGGCTCTGAGCCGTCGTGCAGTCGTGTACCGCGAAGACGATGTCTACGGCGGGGAATCGGCTGGCACCGGGGAGGGATGATGCGAGGACGGACTGCTTGGTTCGACTGAGCGAGCAGCTACCGGTCTCGCAGTGCCCAGCTCAGCACCGCCTTTCGCACTGGTTCTGGAAGCATGAGCACCTGTGGTTCAGCCTCCACCCAGCCCGGTTCCTTCGTCCGCTTGGCATGCTCGATGTGATCGCGATCGATGGGAAGACTGTGGTCCAGTCCTGCCCCGTCTTCACCTCTCACGGTGACCCAGAACAGATGGTCCTCGCCGTTTTCCCGTAGCCGGAACACGATCTCGATCGCCATCCGTTCGCGATCCAGCGTGGCTATGCTTTCGTCGAGTCGGTCATTGAGCATGCGCATCCATCTGTCGGCCTCAGCCTCGGCGCCGGGTTTGACCTTGGCACGTGACAGTTCAACGACCAGACCGGAAGGGATGCTCGCAGGGCGATCTTCACTCATGAGCGGGCAGTTTGTCAGAACGCTCTTCCGAGGTACCTGGGCGCGATGGGCGGTCTGTCAAGAGAGGCCCTGGCGCCTGACATCAGCAACTGACACCAACAGCGATGGACCGGCCCGGACGAGCGCGGCCTCCAACGGTCACCCCATCCTCGCGAGGCTGACACCCCTCCGACCTCCAGGGGGACCGCGATCGACCTGATAAGGATGAGGCCACAGGTCCAAATCCTGTGCCCAGCATGGTGGGCTTTCCGCGACCTATGAACGTCGCCCCGCATCAGCGCTCCCTCGACCACGTGAGCTACCTTCGCCCCAGGTCACGACAACTGTAGGGATCTACCTCAGCCGCGGAGCCGGGAGGGCACCACCCGATGACGGATTCTGATCCGACCCCAAGCAGGCCACCCGGCCCATACAGGGGCTCAGAATGGCATGCTGCGTCCGGCCCTTACCCCTCGCCCGGCGGACCAATGCACCCGCCGACAGCATGGAACGGTGCAGCCATCGCCGCGCTGGTCCTCTCGCTGCTGTCGTTGCTGTTGCTTCTCGGTCTCGGCATCCTAGGGCTGCTTGTGTCGTTGCTCGTCTTCACGCCGCTGGCGCTCGTTTTCAGCATCACCGCCAGCGTCCAGCTGGCCCGACGGAGCCAGCGCGGCATGGGCCTGGCCGTCGTGGGATTCCTCCTCGTGCTACCAGGATGGCCGATCACCGCTTTCCTTTTGTGGTGATCGCGCTACCCCTGCCGAGCGAAAGAGGTCGTCCACGAGCCCGGACGGCGGCAATGCAGCAGCACCCCCGTACGACCGCTGGACCTGCCGACGACGGCGCCAGGGGCGGGTGTCGATCGAACTCCTAAAGCGGCGGTCAGCCAGCTGTACAGCAACGAAGTACCGCAACCACAGCAACTGTTCCCGGCCCGTAGCGTCCATCTAGACCCGGAGCATGGCCTGTATGACCGCCGCTGACCGATCTATCTAGAGCTACGGATCAGGAGGCTTCTGACATCCACGGCGCCGGGCAGAGGCGTACACCAGCATCTCTATCCGGCCGTCGCACCAATCGTCGGCAGCAGCCGGAGCGGGCCCGGGTTGAGCTTGTGAAGCGAGGACTTCACCTCCTGGTAGCCAGGCGGAGGAGGGGACGCGGGCGCGGGCCGTAGGGGTAGAGCCACGGGCTCCAGTCACCTTCCTGAAGGTGGGAGATCGCGATGAGTGCGTCGGCGGCGTTCTTGCAGCGTGGGTGGCGTGCCGTGAAGGACGCGATACGGGGTCGCTGCGTGAGCAGCCAGTCGGCGACGGTTCGCGGGTCGCCGTCGTACCACCACGTGAAATCGAACTCCTCCCACAGGAAATCCGTCCCCCAGCCCAGTGCCAGTCGGACGAGGCCGGCATCCGCGGCGGGGCCGGAGAGGCCGGCGATGTGGTCCAGCCATGGCTCCAGGCCGCCCGTGGCGTGGGCGACGCCTTCCACGAGGTCGCGGATGTCCGAGGGGGACCGACCGTCGGTGAGGGCGAGGGTGAGCAGTGCCCGGAACGCCTGCTCGACCGCGGTGCGCTCGGCGACCGGCCAGCCGATCAGTTCGGCCCCGTACCGGCCGAGACCGCGCAGCTCATGGGACGGGTCGGTGCCAGGGCCTTCCGGGCCCCAGTAACGCAAGGCACGCGGTATGAGGCGGCGCCACAGGACCGGGTACTGGTCCGCGTCCCAGTGATCGACGACCTTGCCTATGAAGCCTTCGAGGACGTCGTCCGGCACATCCCGCGGATCACCGCCGAGGATGCGCAGTTCCGCTTCCGTGAAGCAACGAGTGCACCCCTCCACCGGCCGGTCGAGCTCCGGAGGGGAGGCGAAGATCCGGTCCACCTCGGCGAGGGCGAGCCGCCACATCGTGTACGGGTCGGGGACAGGCTGATCGAGCATGGCGGCTACCTACCGGGACTCCGCACCGTGGGCCGGGCGAAGAGCGTGACGCTACACCGGTTCCCGCCCGGCGGGTACCCGTTTCCCGACGCAGGCGAGGTCAAGATCCGCAAGGCCAGGCCGACTGCCCGCCCCTGAAAGCCATGCATGGGCTGCCGGGCCATCTCTGGGCCGTGAAAAGTTGACCAACGTCGACAGGGGACACCAGGAGGTGACCGGGCCCTCACCCGTCTGACCTGGGCGCGACTTGTTGATCCGCGACACTGGAACCACCATGCCTGCACCCGGAGAACTGAGCTGACGTGCGCTGTTCCACACATCGGGTGAGTGTCTAACTGCGTGACAACGCCGACGAACAACTACGAACGAGCGCGGACACCTGCGGACCAAGCGCACTGGTGAACGGCACGGCCTCCCAAGGCGGCACGCCTATCGAAGTTGCTTCGGGACGAAGAGGTCGGGCTGCAATTCGATGCAGATCCACAGTCGCGTTCCGTTAGGGTGCGCCACGTGATCAGCGATGTCCCGGCCTGTCCTGAGTGCCGCCAGCCGATGAGGTCTGGTGGCCTCGTGCTCTCCAGGCGCGAGCACGACGGCCGGCGGACCTGCCGATCACTGTGGCGGTGCGCCAGTCGGCACGTCTGGTGGAACTGGGCGGATCGGCCGGACGATCCCTTGGAGATCTGCCCCGTGCCGGAGTTGTTCCGCTGACATCCAACGCTGACATCAACGACCATGCACAGCCGCAGCCTTGGACGGTTGCAGTGGCTCCTGCGCGCACAGCTGGGCCCAGCCAAGGCCGAGTTGGATCGAACTTACAAGGCGGATGTCGGCGGTTCGAAACCGTCCGCGCCCACCAGTCTCAGGACACGAACAAAGCCCAGGTCAGCCGGTGTGAAACCGGCGATCTGGGCGTCTGTCGTTTCCGGTCGTTTGGGGCCGTCGTGCCACTTACGCGAGGAGTTGCACGCAGCGGCATAAGGAGAACCCTCAACACTGCTGTCCTTAGAAGCGCAGGGCCCCTCAGTCAGGTGCCGCGGCGCTGTTCCTGGACGGCCCTCATAAGGTCCTCGATGGCGGACTGGGTGTCGCGGTCACGCCCCTCGTCAATCGCTCCGAGAGCGGCGGCCGCGGCCTCACGAATCTGATGGGGAAGCCCGTCGGCGGCCGTGAGTTGGTAGGCGGCCTTGCGGCGCGCCATGCGCTCAGCGGCGTCTACTGCGTTGGGGCCGGACAGCGGAAAGACGGAGGCCCTGTATGTGGATATCCCCAGCACCATCATGTCCGCGATGCCGTCGGCGTACCCGAGCGCGGCGGCCTTCCCCTGGCCTTCCCGAATGGTTGCGACGATGCGACGGCGGGACAGGGCCGTGCCCACGGCGGCGCCGCCTCCCACGGAAAGGCCGCAGGTGACGGCGAGGAACGGTCCGCCCCAGGCGAAGCCGGTGAATCCTCCGAGGACCGCGAGCGCGACCGTCCATGCGGCGGCTGTCCGGGAGCTTATTTGCTCGGGCGTGGTGTCCATGGTGGCAGTGTGCCAGCCGGGACGGACAGCACCGGTACGGGATGGCCCGCCGGTCTCGGATCTTGAGCAGTTACGCCCGGAGGGCAAACCGCACGGGCCGTTGTCGTTCACGTCCGTGCCACAGCCGTGCCACATCGGGCGGTCAGCCACGGTCAACGACGGTTCATCGCAGTCGACATGACTTGCTGAGCTGGGGACTCCTCAAACCTGACTTGACCTGCACACCCTCGACGACCCTGACCACCAGGCTTACAAGGCAGCACTCCCCGCAGCCTGACGGAACAGAAGACGAAGGTGTCGTGGCAGGGATCAGCAGGGTGAGGGGGGTGGGTACGGAGCTTTCGGTATCCCGCGGACTGTGGACATGGACACCTGTGACGAGGCGACCGGCGTTGCCCTCGTCGTCGATGCCCAGCAGGGACCCGGCGGCCGGTGACCGACTACCCGGACTTCTCACATCTGGAGCGAGCCGATCAGGTGGTAGCCGCCATACCGGGCGGCGGCTGACGCGCGTACGGGAAAGACAGCTGGTCGGCGGATGGAGATCGGTCGGCGGGGAGTCCGTGCCGTAATCACCGATATCCAATGTCTTCCGAACGGGTCGAGTGTTCGACGAAGGCCTCGAATTTTGGTGAGGTCACCACATCGGCAATGATCGCCTGGACCATGACGTTGGCCGCCCCACGAGCGGCTGAGAACCCGCGCCGAACGAGAAAGACCATAGGAACGCATGCAAGGAGCCATCGCGGATCGGACAGACTGGAGGAGGCGACGCAGCTCAACACACTTCCGGAAATCCCGACGTTCACTTTGAGATCTGCCTCCGCTGCCAGACGGTCGTAGTCCGCGTACAGCTCTTTACTTGCCATGAAAAGTCGAGTTCGTAGCGAATACAACTCGTACACCAGAATATCGTAACCGGGCCTCACTCGGGCGTCGTTGTCGGGGATTCGGTCTCGCACATATCGCACCAGCATCTCAACTGAGCCAGGTGACAGCATGCTTCCGCCGCGCAAGACTACTTCTCCAGCACCTGTCTTGACCTTAGTGCTCCTTTTGTAAGGCCAGTGAAGATGCCTTCGCCATTGCGGGCGACTATAGGGGTCATCCACGGGCGGAAAGTACTCACGCCGTTTAGCTCGGATTCGCCTCCTCAAGGAAGACACTCGGGGCAGTGACAGTACGGACAAGATCGCAGAAACACGGAGCCAGCTCAAGAAACCGAGAACCGTTCCTGCGTTTACTTCGAGCAAGCTTCCCAAGAAATACGCAGCAAATACACTGGCTCCAAGGAGGGCAGGCTTTCCAAGCCACCCCGCAATCTCGTACAGCGGCTCCAGAGGAGCAGGTGCATTTTCCTTCGACGGGAATCTATCGCCCACCACAAGGATGATTGCCAGCAGATATACGTATCCGATTGTCAACGGCGTACGCAGTTCGCGGAGTCCGGGCAGAAGAGTCAACAACACAGGATAAATTTCCTATCCCGTGTTCGGCTGCGCCGCAAAGGACACGACGCTTTCGGTCATGCGCTACGGCGTTTCCGGCTGGTGGTCTTCTTCTGCGTCTTTTTGGCGGTCTGCTTCTTCACCGTCGCCTTCTTGGCCGTGGCCTTCTTCCTCGGCCGCTCGTGCTGCGGGGCCGGCTCTTCACCGCGGGAGGCCCTGGCCTGGTTGGACCGAAGGTCCTGGGCCACCGCGCCCGCCACATGGAGCTGCAAACAGAAGCGTTGGTCTGACGGTAGTCGTTGACGGCAACGCGAACGCACCTAGCCGTATCAGGAGAACCAGCCAAGCACTCACGGAGTAGGCGGGGAGGCATCACCCCTACTCCTGCGGCCGCCCGGATGATCTCCTAAAGCGGCGCTCAGCCTCTACACCGCTCAGGACGAGGACGTGAAGCCAGGGGACTGGTCGAGGTGGAACGAGGAGCCCAGAGCCGTCGGAGTCCAACCCTCACGCAAGGCAAGCCGAACAGCCGCGGCTACACCGGACGGCAGTACAGGCTCAGCCTCGCGGCCGATCCAGTTGCTCGGATGCGGCTGGTCGGTGATGACCATCGAGCGTCGTCCCCGGAGTGTTCGCATCCTCCACCGCGAACGTACACGGCGACCAAGCCAGCCCCTGGCAGTACGTCGGCCGGCCCTGCAGCCGCCAGCGGTAGGCCGAACTCCGCGGCGCTTGGTCGCCGTTGCCGCCAGTAGGGGTGGAAGAGCAGCTGCGCCGACAGCCGGTACAGATGTCGGCGCAACTCGGTTCTGCCGGGCTGCTCCGCAAGCTGTCGGTAGGTGGCACTCCACTCCTGCTGCGCCTGAGCGAGGTCGGCGGGGAACGGTCACATGCACAAATTCAATTATGTGTTTGATTTATGGTCCAGCGAGGAGCGGAGGGACCTCTTCGCCTGCGATGCTGTGACTCGGCTACCCGACCACGGCTCGCGTGAGCTGGTCCTGGTCAGCGTGGCCATCTATCGGTGAGCGAACACACTCGCGCCCCCCTTTTTGCACCTCGCTCTCGCTCCGGCTGCAGTCGAGGGAGGAGCATAGGAGTTGAGCGAGCAAGGGAGGCCTGCCATGAAGACCGGAGCCTCGGATTACGACCGCTGGCTGTACTCTCACACGCCCTCTCAGGCCGAGGGCGAGCGTGACGAACCGGCCGAGAGCGCGGCCATGGAGCAGCACCCCGACGTCCCCAGGACCGAGCCGTCCCAGGCAGAGGGCGAGCGGGTGGACGACACCAGGACCACCTGACCGTCGAACGGCGCCTGAGTGTCTATCTGCGTGACAACGCCAACGTAGGCGGCGGACAACGGCGCACGCCTGCGGACAGCCGCGGCAGGTGAGCAACCCGCCGTCCTAGGTGGAGCGTGCGCTCAAGTTGCTTCGGGCCGAAGAGGTCGTGAGCTAAAGGCTGTCGCGCTCAATCAGTGAGCCGTCAGGGCTCAGTGTGTAGAAGCGCGGCGGGGCCATGGCTTCCACGGCTCTGCGCAGCTCCGCTTCCTGTTCCGCACGAGCAGGCCCGTGTGGCTCCCGCACATGGAATCCGTGCAGCTCGATGGCATCCGCGTCGACGTCATCTGGCTCGGGACGGCCCTCCTGGATAAAGCCGCAGAGTGCCCGCAACGCGTCTTCGCCCAGATCCAAGGGGTGAAAGGGCAGGGCGTAGGGCTCTTCCTCCTCGCCAGGCCACGGGACGATGCCGGCCGGGCGGTCTCCGGCCCAGTAAGGCAGCTCAAAGGGGAGTGGCTCGCCGATGTTCTCGATGATGCCGCTGTCCGGGGACAGGCTCAGGGAGCGGACGAGGCGCCCGTCCTCCCATACGGCGAACGCCAGCCAGTCCGCGACGCTGTGCATGGCGTGCAGGACGAGCCGTCGGCCGGCGCTCGCTGCGACGAGGTGCTCCGGGAGCTGAGAGGGGGCGTCGATCATCACCCTCTGATCACCGATGACCTCCACGCCCGGCCAGCTGGCTGCGTACGCCGTTCCCTTCGAGGGGTAGACGCCGTCCCAGAGATTCGAGCCCTCGCACTCCTCGATCTCCCAGCCCGGGTAGAGCTGCCGCATCATGCTGATCGTCCGATCAAGATCTGCCGCGCCCACACGCCGCAGCAGCTCCGGCACGTCGCCGTCGGCGTACACCAGAAGTCCTGTCTTGGCTCCCAAAGCCCCTCCCCAGGGTGTCGCCCTCGCTGGCGGATGCACCGTAGCCGCCCCCACTGACCAAGGAAGCGACTCAGTCCGCGGGTCCGGCTGAGCCGTCTCTGGGCCGTCTCTGGGCCGTCCGAGGCTGGCCAAGGCCGACCGACGGCGACCGACAGTGACAGACGAGCCACAGACGTCGGCGATAGAACCCCAGGTCGGAGCCCCCTGACCGAACGGGTTTCCCCCGAGGGGTAGCCGTCAGGCAAGATGGGGTGTATCTGCCCACTGCCGATTTCAAGCGTCCGGACGGTTTCTCTTGGCTGAGTTCATTTACACCATGCGCAAGACGCGCAAGGCGCACGGCGACAAGGTGATCCTCGACGACGTCACCCTGAGCTTCCTCCCGGGTGCGAAGATCGGTGTGGTCGGTCCGAACGGTGCCGGTAAGTCCACCGTTCTCAAGATCATGGCGGGCATCGAGCAGCCCTCCAACGGTGACGCGTTCCTGTCGCCCGGCTTCAGCGTCGGCATCCTCATGCAGGAGCCGGAGCTGGACGAGTCCAAGACGGTTCTGGAGAACGTCCAGGACGGTGCCGCCGAGCTGATGGGCAAGCTCAACCGCTTCAACGAGGTCGCCGAGCTGATGGCGACCGACTACTCCGACGCGCTCATGGAGGAGATGGGGAAGCTCCAGGACGACCTGGACCACTCCAACGCCTGGGACCTCGACGCGCAGCTCGAGCAGGCCATGGACGCGCTGGGCTGCCCGCCCGGCGACTGGCCGGTCACCAACCTCTCCGGTGGCGAGAAGCGCCGCGTGGCGCTCTGCAAGCTGCTGATCGAGGCTCCGGACCTGCTCCTCCTTGACGAGCCCACCAACCACCTCGACGCCGAGTCGGTGAACTGGCTGGAGCAGCACCTCACGAAGTACGCGGGCGCCGTCGTCGCCGTCACTCACGACCGGTACTTCCTGAACAACGTCGCCGAGTGGATCCTCGAACTGGACCGCGGCCGCGCGATTCCCTACGAGGGCAACTACTCCACGTACCTCGACAAGAAGGCCTCCCGCCTCAAGGTCGAGGGCCGCAAGGACGAGAAGCGCGCCAAGCGGCTCAAGGAAGAGCTGGAGTGGGTGCGGTCCAACGCCAAGGGCCGTCAGACCAAGTCCAAGGCCCGCCTCGCCCGCTACGAGGAGATGGCGGCCGAGGCCGACAAGATGCGGAAGCTGGACTTCGAGGAGATCCAGATCCCGCCGGGCCCGCGGCTGGGCTCCATCGTCGTCGAGGTCCAGAACCTCTCCAAGGCGTTCGGCGACAAGGTCCTCATCGACGACCTCAGCTTCACGCTGCCGCGCAATGGCATCGTCGGTGTCATCGGCCCGAACGGCGCCGGCAAGACCACGCTGTTCAAGATGATCCAGGGTCTGGAGACGCCGGACACCGGCGCGATCAAGGTCGGCGAGACGGTCAAGATCAGTTACGTCGACCAGAGCCGCGCCAACATCGACCCCAAGAAGACGCTGTGGGCCGTCGTCTCCGACGAGCTCGACTACATCAACGTCGGTCAGGTCGAGATGCCCTCGCGGGCCTACGTGTCCGCCTTCGGCTTCAAGGGCCCGGACCAGCAGAAGCCCGCGGGTGTCCTCTCCGGTGGTGAGCGCAACCGGCTCAACCTGGCGCTGACCCTCAAGGAGGGCGGCAACCTGCTGCTCCTCGACGAGCCCACCAACGACCTCGACGTGGAGACCCTGTCGTCGCTCGAGAACGCGCTGCTGGAGTTCCCCGGTGCGGCCGTGGTCATCTCCCACGACCGCTGGTTCCTGGACCGGGTCGCGACGCACATCCTCGCGTACGAGGGTGAGTCGAAGTGGTACTGGTTCGAGGGCAACTTCGAGTCGTACGAGAAGAACAAGGTCGAGCGGCTCGGCGCGGACGCCGCGCGCCCGCACCGCGCCACCTACAAGAAGCTGACCCGGGGCTGATCGGTCTTGCGCCACATCTACCGATGCCCGCTGCGCTGGGCGGACATGGACGCGTACGGCCACGTCAACAACGTGGTGTTCCTCCGCTATCTGGAGGAAGCCCGTATCGACTTCCTGTTCCGCCCGGAGAAGGACTTCAAGCAGGGGTCCGTGGTGGCGCGTCATGAGATCGACTACAAGCGGCAGTTGGTCCACCGGCACGCGCCGGTGGACGTCGAGCTCTGGGTGACGCAGATCCGGGCGGCTTCCTTCACGATCACCTACGAGGTGAAGGACCCGGACCAGGTCTACGTCACGGCCTCGACGGTGATCGTGCCGTTCGACTTCGAGCAGCAGCGTCCTCGCCGGATCACGGCCGAGGAGCGCGACTTCCTGGAGTCGTACCGCGACGACGAGGACGAGGCCGTCGCGGCATGACGGTCCTGCACCTCGCCGACGCGGGGGAGGCGGCGGATTTCGCCGCCTTCCTCTCCCGGCTCGTCCACTACGACCGCGCGGCCGCCGTGCGCCTCCAGGCGCACGGCACCACGCTCGCGGTCTTCGGCCGCCCGCCGTCGTTCGAGGTCCTCGCGATCCGCACGGCGCGTCTGGCCAAGCCGTACGAGAACGGGCTGGAGGTCACCCTCGACGTGACCGTGTCGGCCGGTGAACTCCTGGAGTCCGTCGACGAGTCGGCGGCCACCGCCGCCGTGCCGGGCGCTGTCACCGGGCCACCGTGGGCCGGCGTGCTGCCGCCCCGCGGCGGCTGGCGGCAGGAACCGGGGCTGCCCGCCCCGGACGCCGTACGGGCGATGGTCGCCGCGGCCGTGGCCGAATTCCGGGCGCGTACCGAAGAGTTGGCGCCCGAGCGGCGGACCCGTGCCGAACTCGACCGTGTCGGGCGGGAGATATGGTCCCGGTCGATCGGTGACACCGGACTTCCCGTGCGGGCCGCGCACGCCGCCCAGTCGATGGGATTCCTGCGACCCGTATCGCCCGCGGTCCCGTCCGCCGCACAGCAAGCCCCCTCCGGCGAGAGCCCGTTGGCGCTCTACTCGTCAGGTGCCTGGCTGCGCCTGCGCACGCCGTTCGGGTCGGTCGCCGTCCGCAGGGCGGGACTCGGGGCCCTGGACATCAGCGTCCACTGACCGGGCCGTTGCGCACGCGGTCGTGGCGTGGGCCTTCTCGTTCGCGTGATCTGCCCCTGGTGGCGGGCCGTCCCGTCCGTCCCGTCCGTCCCGTCCCGCGACGGTGTCACTCGGGTGGGCGCTCGTCCGGCCATACGCCGATGTGGTCCGGCTCCAGTTCCAGTGCCACGCGGTCCCGCATGCCGAGCGCCCGGGTGTACTCGGCGGGGAGCTGGAGACGGCCGGCCCGGTCGAGCATCGCGTACTCGCGGGCCACGACCGCCTCCTGACCGGTCGCCGCGTCGACCTCCGTGCGGCGCAGGACCTCCGTGGAGGTGCGGCCGTCGCGGATGGCGACCGTGCGGCGCACCTCGGAGGCGACCGCCTGGTCGTGGGTGACGATCACGACGGTGGTGCCGAGGAGCTCGTTCGCGGTGCGGAACGCGGCGAAGATCTGCTCGGCGGTGTGGGAGTCGAGCTCGCCGGTGGGTTCGTCGGCGAGCAGGACGGCGGGGGCGTTGGCGAGGGCCACGGCGATCGCCGCGCGCTGCTGCTGACCTCCCGACATCTCGTACGGGCGGCGATCGCGGCAGTCGGCGACCTTCAGCAACTCCAGCAGCTCCAGGGCGCGTTCGGACCGCGCCCGGCGGCTCGCGCGGCCACCGGCCAGCTGCATCGGGAGGGTGACGTTCTGGGCCGCCGTCAGGTACGGCAGGAGGTTGCGGGACGTCTGCTGCCAGACGAAGCCGACGACCTCCCGCTGATAACGCAGGCGCTTCTTCGCCCCCATCGTGAGGAGATCACGGCCCGCGACGCGTGCCGCGCCCGCGGTGGGGGTGTCCAGGCCGGCCAGGATGTTCATCAGCGTCGACTTGCCGCTGCCCGACGCACCCACCAGCGCCATCAACTCGCCCTTCCGGACCAGCAGATCGAGCCCCTGGAGCGCCTGCACCTCCACACCGTCGGTGGAGAAGATCCGGACCAGACGGTCGCAGGTGATCAGGGCGTCGTGGCCGTAGGCGGGAAGGTCGCGGCGGGCGGCCGCGCGATCGGCGAGGTCGGCGAAGGAGGGGTCGGCGGGGTTCGCGGGGCCGGTGGCCTCCGTGGGGCGGGCGGTGGTCATGGCCGACTCCTGGTGACGCTGGTCGATCGGGGGCCCGAAGCGGTGCGTGAAGCGGTGCGTGAAGCGGTGCCGGGAGCGGCAACTGGAGCCCCCGGAGTGGCGCTCGGAGCAGTACCCGATGCGGTGGCCGGAGCAGCACCCGGAGCCGTGGCCGGAGCGGTCCCCGGAGCCCCACCGGGAGCAGTACCCGGGGCGGCGCTCGGAGCCGCACCCCGAGCGGTGGCAGGAGCGGTAACCGGAGGAGCACCCGATGCGGTACCCGGAGCGGCGCTCGGAGCGGTGGTCGTGTGTCGGTTCGAGGCGTGGGTGTGGGCGGGCGGAGCGTCGCCCGTCCCGGGGTGGGCGGTGAATCGGGCCGCCCGCGTGTCCGCGACCGCGACGGACGCCGGACCGCTCCGCGTCGGCTCATGCGCCACGGCGACGGACGTCGGACCGGTCCGCGTCGGCTCATGCGCCACGGTGACGGACGTCGGACCGGTCCGCGTCGGCTCATGCGCCACGGTGACGGACGTCGGACCGGTCCGCGTCGGCTCATGCGCCACCGTGACGGACGCCGGACCGCTCCGCGTCGGCTCAGAGGTGCTGCGCATCAGTTGTCCCGCCTCTCCCTATCAGGTGCTCCCCGTTCCGTCTCGTCACGCGTCCTCGGCTCCTCCGCATCGGTCGTCCCCGGCCTCTCCTCGTCCGTTGTCCCCCGCGCGCTCATCGGCTGTCCCCCGCCCTCAGCTCCCGGACCGAGCCGCGTCTCCCCGTCCACCACGCCTGCGCCGCCGCGATGCCCGTCGCGAGAGCCAGGACGGTGGCCGACGGCACGAGCAGCGAGAGCGTGTCCGTGCGGAGCCGGGCGGTCCCCGCGGGCGTGCTGTGGGCGGCGAGGGCGATGGCCGTCAGGTCGATGCCGGGGGACAGGAGGCGGATCGCCGCCCAGCCGGTGAGCGCGCCGCCGGCCGCCGCGAGCAGGGCCTGGGGAAGGGACTCCAGAACCAGCAGGCGGCGCCCCTGGGCACGGGTGAGACCCATCGTGCGCAGCCGGGCGAGGAGGGCGGTGCGTTCGGGGGCGGCGCGTACGAGGGCCAGCAGCAGTGCGAGAAGGGCGTAGCCGGCGCCCGCCGCGACCGCCGCCGTGTAGATCCGCTCGGCGCCGGCCTGCAGGGGTGAGTCGACGTACCGCGCCCGCGCCTCAGCCCGCAGCCGTACGTCCACGCCGGTGCCCGCCGCCTCGCGCAGCGCGCCCCCGTCGAGGTGGTCGCCGGTCACGAGCAGCGCGGTCGGGCGTGCGGCACGGGGGGTGAGGCCGCCCCGGTCCACGACCAGGAAGTCCAGGTCGGACACGGCGGGCGTCAGCTCCCGCACCGCCGCGATCCGCACGGTCACCTGACTGCCGTCCTCCATCAGCACGGGGACCGGGTCGGTGCCGTAGAGATCGGCGACCGCGGGGGAGGCGATGGCGGGAAGCACAGTGTCACCGGAGCCGGCAGTGGAGCCGGCAGTGGAGTCGGTTTCGGTGCCGGTGGAGGCGTCGGTGCCAGTGCCAGTGCCCGTGCCGCTGGAGGCGTCGGTGCCAGTGCCCGTGCCGGTGGAGGCGTCGGTGCCGGTGCTGGTCCCGCTCCTGCCCGAGCCGGACCGTGGTGCCCGCAAGCTCTCCTCCGGGAACCCTCCGAGTCCGACCTCCCGGGCCAGGCGTCCGTATGCCCCCGGCTCCACACCGACCACCGCCACCGTCTCGCCCGCCGTGCCCGACCACACTCCGGTCTGGGCCCGGTAGGCGACGCTCACCGGTGTGACCTCGCGCACGCCCGGTGTCCGGCGGACCCGGTCCGGGAGGGAGGCGGGCAGGGCGTGGGTCGCCTCGACGCGGGCGTCGGCTCCGGTGGCGAGAAGGGCCGCGTGGTCGCGGGCGTCGTGGACGCCCGCGAGGACCGAACCGCCGAAGGCCGCCGTGGTGAGAGCGGTGAGAAGCGCCAGCAGCGGCAGCGCCGTGGAGGTGGACGTGCGGCCCGCGCGGGCCAGCGAGAGATGGGCGACCGCTCCCCGCAGCCGCCCGGCGGGACGGGACAGGCGCCGCAGGGGCAACGGGTAGAGCCGCACCAGGACCAGCGCCGCGATGACCCCCACCAGCACCGGTGCCAGGGCGACCAGGTGATCCCCGGAGCCTCCGGCGGAATCCGTGGTGCCGGTTCCGCTGCGCCGCAGGGCCGCGACCGCCCCTGCCGCCAGTACCAGGAGGGTGAGTTCCGCGACCGTGCGGCGCCGTGAGGGACGTACGGACGTGATGTCCCCGCGCGCCCCGTGGACGCTCACCGCGCGGTGGGCGAGCGCGGCGCGTACCGGCAGGGCGGCGCAGGCCAGGGCCGTCACGGCGACCGCGGCGGCCACCGCGTGGCCGGCCCGGCCGTGCGGGACGGCGAGCAGGGCGGCGACGAGACCCAGGGCTCCGGCCGGGACGGCGACGACCGCCGTCTCGGCGAGCAGACGCCCGAAGACGCCGCGCAGCGAACCGCCGCGGGCACGCAGCAGGAGGAGTTCGGCGCGGCGGCGGTCCTCGGCGAGGCCGCTCGCCATGAGAAGCACGACGGCGGCGACCGTGCCCGTGCCGAACGCGGCCACGGCCACCAACGGGGCTATGCCGGAGCGCAGTTCGGTGAAGGACTTCAGGACGTCGTCCAGATCCGTCGTCGCGTCGGCCTGCGGGTCCACGCGTTCACGGACCCGCCCCAGGCCGGGGCCCGACTCCAGCGCGGCGATCGCGGAGGCCAGCCGGGGCACGTCGTGGGCGGCCGGAGCGGAAGTGTCGGGGGCCACCTGCCAGTACCGCTCGGGCCGTGCGAGCGTGCCGAGCAGGGCGGGCGCCGCGTCCGGCGGCAGCAGCAGGGCGCCGAGCCAGTACTTGTCCGCGTCGCCGCCCTGGTCGGGCAGCTGGACGAGGGACGGTTCGCGGAGCACCGGCTGGGCCGTCCAGTACGCGCCGCCGGGCTCGCGCGGTTCGACGACACCGGTGATCCGTACGGCCAGCGGCGCGCGTTCCACGGCGGGCACATGGATCACCGAACCCGCCTTGATGCGCAGGGTCCTGGCCGTCTCGGCGGTGACGGCGCCCTCCACCTCGGGCGTCGCCGCGGTCACCGTGCCCGTCGAGCGCGGAAGACGCCCGGAGACCGGCCGGGAGTGATCGCCGAGGCCGTTCTGCGCGACCAGCGCGATACGGGTGGGCAGCCCGGTCGGCCGCGGCAGCCAAGGGTCCAGCGCGGCCGTGGGGTTGGTGGTGAGCACCCCGTACGAGGACTGCTCGGGGTCGACGGCCAGGGGCTCGTCCACCGCGGCCAGCACGTCGGCGTACCCCTTGCGCAGGGCGGCCGCGCGCAGGGCCTTCTCCCGCTCCTCCTGCGGGAGTTCGACACCGGGCTGCGGGGCGAACAGGTGGATCGTGGTCCGCCGGGCCGAGGCGTCGTCGAGGACCCGGCGCAGCCCCGCGTCCTCGTACCGGTCGAGCGCGCGCGGGAAGGCGGCGGCGAGGCAGGCGGTGAGCGCGACGAGCAGGGCCAGGGCGAGGGCCGCCCCGGGCGCGGCGCGCAGCCGGGTGCGCACCCAGGGTGCCGCGACCCTCGTACGGCCCCCGCGGGCCGCCCTTCCCTCACCGGTCCCGGCCACGTCACTCACCTCCCAGCCGGCGCACCGAACTCGCCGCGTCCGGGCGGCGCAGCGCGAGGAACGCCGTGATGGCCAGCGGTGTCACGGCCACGGCCGCCAGCAGCACGGCGACGTGCGGAAGCGGGAGCCGGACCAGCACCCCGGGGACCGGACGGCCGGCCTCCGACGTCAGCACGATCAGCGGGACGACCGCCCGGGTGAGCAGCGTGCCGAGGGCGACCCCCACCACCAGGGCCAGGGCGACCAGGACGCCCTGCTCGGCGGCGATCAGACGGGCCAGCTGGCGGCGCGGGGCACCCAGCGCCCTGAGCACCGCGAACTCGGCGCCGCGCTCGCGCAGCGATCCGGCCGTGCTCACCGCGAAACCGACCGCGGCCAGCGCCGCGGCCACGACGGCCGCCGCGGCGAACGCGGCCTGCGGGCCCGCCCCGAACGGGTCGTCGCGCAGCCCTTCGGCGATCTCGTCGCGCACGACGACCTGCGAGGGATCGATGCCGGGCAGTGCCCGCAGAGCCGCCGCCACCCGTGCCGCGTCGCCGGGCGCGGAGTGCAGCCACCACTCGGTGGGCGCGACACTCAGTCCCTGGCGCGCTTGAAGCACCCGGTTCACGGACCGGAGATCGACCAGCAGCGCCCCGCCCCCGCCGTCGCTGTCCGAGGTGGTCGGCAGCGCCCGTACGGTGTCCACGATCCGTACCGGGACCTTGGTACCGGCGAACGGCACGTCGAGGCGCTGGCCCTTCCGCGCGCCCGCCGACTTCAGGAAGCGGTCGGTCGCGATCGCGCCGATCTGCGGAGCCGGTGGCCTGTGGACCTGCAGACGGACCGTCAGCGAGGTGATCTGCCAGCCGAGGTCGTGCGGGACGTAACCGGTGCCGTAGCGGACCGAGAGGTCCTTGTCCGAAGCCTGCGCCGTCTCCGGGGGTGCGGGACGGGTGGACGCGTCCGGTGACGCCGCCGTGCTGTTGGTCGCCGAGGTGGTGTCCCAGGCGGTCGGCAGCGGGAGCCGCCGCCGCGCTCCGCCGCCGTCGGTCACACTCAACTCCTCCACGTCGAGCCGGTGTTGCCGCGCCTTGTCGACGGGCTGGGTCATGTCGAGCTGGAGTCCGGTGAACTTCAGCGGGCCCGGCGGGAGTTCCAGCGACAGCGGGTGCCGTCTTCCGTCGCCGGGCAGTTCACCGATCCGTACGGTGTAGGGCGTCCCGAAGCCGTCCTCCAGCGTGACCGACACGTCCACGGTCGCCCCCTCCCCGGAACCGCGCAGCCGCATCGTCAGGCCGAGCCGCGTCGAGCCCTTCGGGATCTCGGTGCCCTCGGTCGCGTCCTTCGGGGCGAGCCCCGCCAGCAGCGGTTTCACCGGCCGCCGCCCGGCCAGATCGCCGCGCAGCAGGACCCCGTCCGCCGCGTGCGTCGTGTCCAGCGCGAGGACCGTCGCCGTACGGCTGCCGGACAGCGGCAGGGTCGTCCGCGCGGCGGGCGCCGCGCGGACGTCCCGGAGCGCCGTGTACGTGGCGGCCTGGCCCGGGCCGGCGTCGTCGCCGGCGGACACGCGCACGGACGTACCGGCCCGGAAGTCCGCCTGGTCGTCCTGCGAGCGGTCCCAGGAGGCGCCCTGACCGATGGCGAGCATCCCCATCGCCACGGCGAGCACCAGGAGCAGGACCGGTCCCGCGCCGCGCATCGGGCGGCGGCCGATCTGCCATCCCGCGAGGGCTGCGGGCAGCCCGCGGCCGCGCGCCGCCCGGTGCTCGGCGAGCCGGGCCACGGGGGGCAGCAGCCGCAGGGTGAGCACGGTTCCGGCGAGCAGCGCGAGGGCGGGCGCCGAGACCAGGAGCGGATCCACGCCGAGGGCGCCCCGGCCGGTGCCTGCGGCCCGGGAGGCGTCGCCGCTCAGGGCACCCGAGGTCTGCCGGTCCAGCTGCCAGTAGGCGACCGCGGCGATCACCAGCAGGCCGACGTCCGCGCCCGCGCGCACCGGGGCGGGCAGTGGACGCGCCCGTCCCGCCGGCCCGTTCCCGGAGGTGAGCGCCGGGACCGTCACGGCCAGCGCGCACCCCAGCGCCACCCCCGCCGAGACCAGCCACACCCCGCCGCGCCCGGCGGCGAAGTCGAGGTGCAGTCCGATCCGGGCCGGTGCGCCCAGTCCGGCGAGCAGCCGGGTCAGCGGCCCGGCGGCGAGGGGCGCGCAGAGGGCCGCGGGCACGGCCAGCAGCAGCGCCTCCAGGGCCGCGAGCCCGGCGATCCGGCCCCGTGAGGCGCCCCGCGCCCGCAGCACCCGTGTCTCGCCCGCCCGTTCGGCGCTCAGCAGCCGGGCGACCAGCAGCAGCGCGTAGCCGGCGAGCAGTGCCAGTTGCAGCGCGACGATCAGCAGGGTGGAGCGCGATACGAGCAGTGAGCGATCGACGCTGTCGAGGACTTCGGGGAGTGAGGTCGTCACGGCCGTGGCCCTGCTGAGGGCGGGGTCCTTGCGCAGCCCCGACTGGCCCGCACGGGCCGCGTCCCGCAGGGCACCGATCCCGCCGGGCGTCAGGGCGGAGAAGTCGGCCGACGCCAGCCACGCGGACTCCCCGGCGCTGACCCGGTCGCCGGTGAGGGTGCCGGGATCGGTGAGCAGGGGGCCGTACGTCGTGAAGTCGACCTTCCTGATCCCGCGTCCGCCCAGTTCGTCCAGCCGCCAGTAGGCCGCGGCGGGCCGGGCGGGCCGGTACAGGCCGGTGATCCGGACGCGCACCTTCGGACCGCCGAGCCGGTCGACGAGGGTGAGCCGCGCTCCCGGTCCCAGACCGAGCCGGTCGGCGGCCGTGGCGGGCAGGGCGACGTCGACGACAGAGCCGCCGGACCGCGCGGGCAGCCGCCCCGCGGTGATCCGGACCTGGGCGCGGTCGAGGGCGGCGAAGTGGGTGAGGTCCGGGTCCCCGGCCCGTTTCGCGGGTTCCTGGAGGGAGCGGGGGAGCGCGTACGGGCCCGAACGCACCAGGGTGCGCACGGCGACCGGGAAGCGGTCGAAGGTGCGCCGGGCCCCGGCGCGGACCGCGTCGTCGGCGGCCGCCCGCCGGTCCGACGGGACGTCGGCGCGGACGATCAGCGAGGTGCCGGCGGCGTTGGCGGGGTCCTGGAGCGCGTGGCGCAGTGAGGCGTCGCCGATGGCGCCCGAGTACGCGGTGAGCGTCGCGAGGACCGCCGTGGTCAGCAGGACGGTGAGCAGCGCGGCGGTCAGCAGCAGACGGTGTGCCCGCGCGCGCAGTAGGACGAACCCCGTCACCCGGCCCCCCGCCGTTCGTTCCGGATCTCGGACTCTCGCGGCGATGCTTTCAGAGGGGAGGGCCCGGGGGTAAGCGCTTGTAGGGCGGCCTTGACCGGATTGTGACCGGAATCCGGCGTCGCGCGACCGGAATGCGCGCGTCAGTGATCAGCCTGTTGCGTTCACCGTCGGACCGGCGATCAGCTCGCCGTGTTCACCATCGAAGCGGCCGCGTACGTCAGGTAGTTCCACAGGGTGTGCTCGTGCTCCTCGGAGAGGCCGAGCTCGTCGACGGCGGCGCGCATGTGCAGGAGCCAGGCGTCGTGCGCGGCCTGGTCGACCTTGAAGGGCGCGTGCCGCATCCGCAGCCGGGGGTGGCCGCGGTTCTCGCTGTACGTCGTCGGACCGCCCCAGTACTGGATCAGGAACAGGGTGAGGCGTTCCTCCGCCGGGCCCAGATCCTCCTCGGGATACATGGGCTTCAGCAGCGGGTCCCCGGCGACACCCTCGTAGAAACGGTGCACGAGGCGCCGGAAGGTCTCCTCGCCGCCGACCTGCTCGTAGAAGGTCTGCTCCTGAAGCGTGCCGCGCCGAATCTCTTTCACGTCCCCATGCTCTCAGACGGGGTGACCGAGGACTCAAGGCTTAGGACCACGCGCAGCGCGGGACGGACCCGCTCCGGATCGGCCGGGTCCGGCGCTCGCCTCGCGGCCCGTCCCGCAGCACAGTGGAGGTATGGGCGCGCACGCTCTCGACACCGACCCCGAGGACCTCGCCGACCTGGCGCGGGCGTCCCTGGTGCGCGAGATCGAGCGGAGCGGCGCCTGGGAGAGCGACCCGGTCTGGCGGGAGGCCTTCGAAGACGTCCCGCGCCACGTCTTCGTGCCCTACTACTACATCGGCGTCACCGGCGGCTTCGAGCGCGTGTGGGGCGAGGACCCGGACCCGCGGGCCAGGGACCGCTGGCTGCGCGGCGCGTACGCGGACGCCCCGCTGGCGACCCGGGTGCGGGACGGGGAACTGGTCTCCTCCAGCAGCCAGCCGTCGCTGATGGCGAAGATGCTGACCGAGCTGGCGGTACGGGACGGGGACGCCGTCCTGGAGATCGGCGCAGGGACCGGCTACAACGCGGCCCTGCTCGCCCACCGCCTGGGCGACGACCTGGTGACCACCATCGACCTCGACGTGGAGATCACCGAGGCCGCGCGACGGCATCTGGCCGTCGCCGGGTACCACCCGACCGTCGTCACCGGAGACGGCGCCCGCGGGGTGCCCGAGCGCGCTCCGTTCGACCGGATCATCGCGACCTGCACCCTGACGACGATCCCGCGCGCCTGGCTGCCCCAGTGCGGCCCGGGCGCCCGTATCCTCGCGCCGCTGGCCACCGGCCTGATCGCGCTGCGGGTGCGGGACGCCGAGCACGCCGAGGGACGCTTCCTGCACACGCCCGCCTTCTTCGTGCCGCTGCGCGGCGCCACTCGGTCCGAGCCGGAGCCGGCCCGGCTCGGCGGGGTGCCGCGCCGGGCCCGCGGGCACGACCTGTTCCGGTTCCTGGTGGCCCTGACGGCGGGCAGCCTGGACCCGCACGACGCCTACGCGCTGTGGGAGCGCGAGGGACAGCCGACGCGCGAGCGGTACGGGATCACGGTCGGCGAGGAGCGCGCCTGGGCCTGGCTGGACGACCCCGAGGGGCCGTACGCCTGGCCGCTGCCGTGAGCCCGCAGGGGGCCGGGGTCCGGTGCGCGGACCCCGGGAGCCCGCTCAGCCCCGGCGGATCGTGATCGTCGTCCAGGCGCCGACGTGCACCCGGTCCCCGTCCTGCAGCGGCACCGGCACGAACGGCTGGATGGGCTCCTCGCCGCCGTTGACCGTGGTGCCGTTCGTCGAGTTCTGGTCGACGACCGCCCAGGTGCTGTCCGGCTGCTGGACCAGGACCGCGTGCTGGTGCGAGACGCCCGGGTCCTCCGGGGGCACCGACAGGTCGATGTCCGGGGTGTCGCCGGTGGAATGCCGGCGGCGGCCGATGGTGATCTGGTTGCCGACGAGCCGGCGCTGCTGCTCCGGCGAGTACGCGGGCAGGTTCAGGCCCGCGGCCTCGGGCCCGGAGCGCTGCATCATCGCCATGAAGTACTCGCGGTCCGGCCCGATGGTCGCGCTCCAGGACAGCGGCTGCTGCTGTTGCTGCTGTTGCTGGTAGCCGGGCGGGGCCTGGGTGGGGCCGGGCTGCGGGTAGCCGTAGCCGGCGCCCTGACCCGGGCCGCCCTGACCGCCCGGGCCGCCGGGCGAACCGGACGACGGCGGGGGGATCACCCAGTCGTCGTCACCGCCGCCGAAGCCCGAGGGGCCGCCGGACTGCGGGCCGCCCTGCTGGGGCGGTCCGCCCTGCGTGAAGGGCGCGGCGGGCTGCTGGGTGTAGGCCTGCTGCGGGGCACCGGGGCCGCCGGGCGTGGGCCCGGGCGGCGGCGGGACCGGACGCGACGGGTCGCCGCCGAAGCCCGAGGGGCCGCCGTACGGCTGGGCGGGCGGGCCCGGCGGGATCGGTTCGGCGGGCCGGTTCATCTGCGAGGGCCGCGAGCTCTGGTACTCGAACGGGTCGTGACCGGGGCCACCGGCACCCGGACCGCCCGGCTGTCCCGGCCCCTGCTGCTGGAACCGCCCCGCGGGGTTCGGGCCACCGGGACCGCCCGGACCACCGGGGCCGCCGTACGGCGAGGGCCCGCCGGGACCGCCCGGCGTGGAGGCGGGCGGACGCGGTGCCGCCGGTGTGTACGACGTCGCGGTGTTGGTCAGGAAGTTCCACCGGCACTCCTCGCAGAACGGCGCCGCGCCCTCACGGGGCGTACGGCACTGCGGGCAGAGCTCCGGCTCGGATTCCGGCACGGCGGACAGGTGCGACCGGCCGCCGGGGCCGGGAGGCGGCGAACCGGGCGCCGGATAGCCGTAACCGGCGCCCTGCGGCGGCGGGGGAGGCAGCGGGGGCACGGCACCGGCCATGCGGTGACCGCAGACCTCGCACCAGTCGTCGGAACCCGACTGGTGTCCGTTCGGGCATGTCGGCATGTCGGTGCTTCCCCCTTTCCTTTTCCGGCCGTTGTGACCGGATTTCTCCGGTTCCCCGCGGGAACCGGGCTCGCTACTTCTTTACACGAACAGTCTTTGTGGACCGTGTCTCGAGGGTCATTTCGTCAGCCTCTTCGACCCTTGCCTTCAATCGCACAGTACCTGCCGCGGCGTCGACCACGTCCACCACCTTCGCGAGCAGTTTCGCAGTATCGGCGTTGCCGGAGGCGCTGGCGAGCTGAACGGCCCGTCCCAGCTTGGCCGTTGCTCCATCGACATCTCCCGATTTGCGGAGATCGAGACCCTGTTGGATGACTTGCGCGAGTTCGGCCTGACCTGTGTAGTGCGCGACCTGAGGGTTGATGGACGTCGAGGCGACCATGTCGTCGGTCCACACGGCCCGTACGAGCCCCTGCGCGCCGAGGTTCTGGGCGCTGCCGTCGCCCTGCGGGATCACCAGCGACACCCGGGCGGCGAGCATCTCCTGACCCAGTGCCGCCGTCGGGACCTGGACGCACACGTGGTAGTCGCGGGACTCGTCGCCCCAGGAGCCGGTCGGGTAGTCGCCCGCGCGAGGGCCGGCCTCGGTGCGACGGTCGGTCAACTCCTCTACCGTGGGCGCCACTTGCTTGACGAACTTGATCTCGGTGCCGACCGGCGTCCACAGCCGCAGGGCCACGTCGGCGACCTCCTTGCCCATGGCCGTCTCCATCATCTGCGTGAAGTCGGCGGAGAGGGCGGCAGGGTCGGCGACGATGTCGGCGGTGCCGAGCAGCGCCGAGGCGATCCCGGTGACCTCCTTGACCTCCCAGTCGGTGCCGACTCCACGCGCGTCACACGTGAAGCGCCCGGCACAGGAGTCCAGGGCGGCCTTCAGATCCTCGGGCGACTCGTGCTCGTTGCGGCCGTCGGTGAGCACGATGCCGTGCCGGATCGACACCTCGGCCGAGGACAGCAGCCGGTCGGCGAGCCGCAGCCAGGTGCCGATCGCCGTACCGCCGCCCGCGCTCAGCTTGCGCAGTGCCTGCTTGGCCTGGTCGCGGGTGGCCGTGCCAGCCACCGCGAGCCGTCCGCCCCCCGGATAGACCTCCTTGGCGACGTGCGTGCCGCCGATCACCGCGAAGTGGACTCCGTCGCGCAGGGTGTCGATCGCGGCGGCCGTCGCGTCGCGGGCGTTGCGCATCTTGGTCGGCGGGTAGTCCATCGAGCCCGAACAGTCGACCATGATCGCCACGGCGGCGTCCGGGCCCTGACCCGCCGTGTACAGGTGCGGCGCGCCGACCGCGCTTCCGATGGTGCCGCCGCCGGTCGAGCTCACCGTGACGATCGCGTTGACCTCGCGGCCGCCCTCCGGCAGGTACTCGTTCTGGTACACGTCGACCGAGAACTGCGGCACGTTCGACTTCGAGAAATTGGCCATGCCTTCTCTGTCCCCCTCGGGCCTCCGGCTCTGGCGGAGGTGATGACTGTGTGCGGACCGGTCCCCTCCGGTCCGCGGCCGCCCCCGTTCGTTCGCGGCCTCAGGCCGATCCTGCCCCCTGAGAGGGGGCGGGGAACGGCATGACGGCCACTGTTACGTTGTCGTGGCCCCCGCCGTCCAGGGCGTGGCCGACCAGGACCTGGGCGCTGTGCAGCGGCCTCTCGGCGGCGTCGAGGGGAACGACCTCGGCCATGTCCTCCGCCGCCTCCGCGTAGTTCCACAGGCCGTCGGTGCACACCACGACCACACCGGGCCGGTCCGGCTTGAACGAGACGGTGTGAGGCTCCAGTTCGTAGGCGTCGGCGCCGAGCCAGCCGGTGATCGCGTGGGCGCGCTCGTCGGCGTACGCCTCGGCCTCGTTCATCAGACCCGCGGCGACCATCTGGGCGGCCCACGAGTCGTCCTCGGTGAGCCGGGCGGGCAGCGAGGAGCGGTCGACGGGAACCCAGTAGACGCGGCTGTCGCCGACCCAGCCGACGATCAGCAGGGTGGGCGTGACGACGGCGCCGACGATGGTGCAGGCGGGCGCGTTCACGTGCGGGGCGTGGTCGCCCTGCGCGGTGGACGGGTCGGCCAGCGCGTTGACGGCCTCCGCCGCCGCGACGATCGCCTCGTGCATGGCCTGCTGCGGATGCGTGCCCAGCGGAAGAGCGGCCAGGAGCGACTCGTTCGCCGCACGGGACGCGGCGAGCGAGGCCTCGTCCGGGCGGGTCGCGGAGGAGACCCCGTCGCAGACGATCGCGACGACCGCGGGGGAACCGTCGGGCAGCGCGGTCGAGGAGATCGCGAAGGCGTCCTCGTTGCGGTGGTGGCGCAGACCCCGGTCGCTGACCGCGGCGACCGCGCCCAACTCCTGTTCCATGTGATCCCGTTCCCGTGGCTGCGCGTGCCCGCAGTTCTCGCAGTAGCCGTCCATGTCGACATGCCCCTCACGGCAGGCCACACACAGCTTGGCACCCGCGGGGGGCGCGGGGAGATCGCCGGTCCGGGGATCGGCGGGGATCTCGGGGTCCGGGCCCTCGGCCGGACGGCCCTCGGCGGGACGGCCCTCCGCCGTCCTCGCCTCGCCGGCCGGTGGAGCGAGCGGGTACTCGTCGGGCTCCGACGGCCGGTCGAACCGTACGCCCGACGGCTGCCCGCCGGACCGCTTGGGGACGGACGGCCGGACGCCCGCCGGATCCCCGTGCGGGTGCTCCGGACGGGGGAGTTCGGAACCACCCGAATCGGTGCCATGGATGTCGGTGGCGCGGTGCACGGGCGCGGGCAGGTCGGAGCTGTCGACCTCCGGCGCGACGGGCCAGTCCACGGACGGGCCGGCGGGCGGAGGACCCGCCGGGGTGCCGTTCATGGCGATCGTGGGGTGGTCCGGCGGCGGTGCGGGCACCGCCGACAGGTCGTAGCCGCACGCACCGCAGAAACGGTCAGCCGCCTCCAGCGGCTCCTCGCAACTGGGGCACCGCGAAAGGGCCGTCGGCTGGGGCATCTGGGACATCAATCACACCCACGTCCGGGGGCGGTAACGGTTGGCACGTTCCACCAGGTCGATCCTCTCCTCGCCGCCCCGCGCGAGCCGGGCCAGCGTGCGGTACGAACGTTCGAGGCCGAAGCGGAGGCCGCGCTCGTCCAACGCGCTGCCGAGCAGCGCGGGTCCGCCTCCGGAGGCCGGAGCGGAACCCTGGCTACCGGAGAGTACCCAGTCCAGCGCACAGCCGAGGACCTCCGTCGACAACTGCTCGCGCCGCACCGCGTCCAGGCCGAATCCGTCCAGGGCCTCGACCTGCCCGGCGGCCGCCGTCAGATCGTCCAGGAACGGCGGAGCGGCCGCCTCCGCCGCCGGCCGCTGCCGCAGCCGCGCCCGTACGGCCGCGACCCGCGCCGCCGTGTAGTGGATCGACGACTCCGGTACGGACTCCAGGGTCTGTACGGCGCCACGGCGGTCCCCCGCCGCGAGCTGCACCCGGGCCAGCCCGAACGCGGCGCTCACATAGCTGGGGTCGGTCGTCCACACCAGGCGGTAGTACTCGGAGGCGTTGTCCAGCTGGCCGAGCACCTCGGCGCACAGACCGAGCGCCAGCTTGGGCGCGGGCTCGCCGGGGAACGCGTCGTAGATCGCGTCGAAGGACAGCGCCGCGATCTCGTTCTGTCCGGTCGCCAGCGCCGTGACACCGCGGTACCAGACGACCCGCCAGTCGTCCGGGTGATCCGCCTCCAGCGCCTCGACGGCCCCGCCCGCACCGGCCAGTTCGCCCATCTCCAGCCGGGCGCGCAGCTCCCGCAGCCGCAGCTCCGGCGAACCGGCCGGCGCCGAGTGCAGCGCGGCGATCAGCTCCGCGGGAGCGGACGCGATGAGTCCCGCGAGGAATCCCGCGTTCGGGTCCGAGGGGTCCACCCGCGGAATGGGCAGCGCGAGTGCGGTGACCGCCGCCTGGACGGGCTTGACCAGGGCGGTGGCGGAGGCCGGAGCCGCGGTCGGCGGCAGAGCCCCGTTCGTCCCGGCGGGCGGCCGGGGAGCGCCCTTCCTCCCCCGTCCGGGGACCACGCGGGCCCCCAGCCGCGACACGTCCGCGGTCGCCTTCCCGAACAACTCCGTGTCCGTGACCTTGGTCTCCGGTCCGAACAGCGTCGACAGAGCCGGCCGCGCCCGCCCCGTCTGCAGGGAGACCACCTCGCGCAGCACACCGGTCAGCTGCTCGGACATCTCCTGCGCGGAGGCGAAACGGCGGGCCGGGTCCGGGTCGGTGGCCCGCACCAGGAGCCGGTAGAAGGACTCGTACCGGCGGAAGACCTCGATGTTGTCCGGGTCGGGCAGAGAGTCCACGAAGACGTTCGTGTAGCCCTGGAAGTCGAAGGTGAGGACGGCGAGCGTACGGGCGACGGTGTAGAGATCGGAGGCGACCGACGGTCCTGCCTCGGCCACCTCGGGGGCCTGGTAGCCCACCGTGCCGTAGATGGCCGACTCGTCGTCGTCCATCCTGCGCACCGCGCCCATGTCGATCAGCTTGAGCTGGTCCTCGGTCTGGATCGCGTTGTCGACCTTGAAGTCGCAGTACAGCAGGTTGCGGCTGTGCAGATGACCGAGGGCCTCCAGAGCCTCGATGCCGTAGGCGCAGGCCTGCTCCACCGGCAGCGGGTCGCGCTTGCCGTCCGCCGTACGGCGTCCGTTGGCGATCTCCTTCAGCGACTTGCCGCCGACGTACTCCATGACGATGTACCCGTCCAGCGAACCCGTCCGCTGGTCCAGGTGCTCGACGAAGTTGTAGATCCGCACGATGTTGGCGTGCTCGATCTCCGCGAGGAAGCGCCGCTCGGAGATCGCGGCCGCCATCGCGTCCTGGTCGCCCGTGTCGAGCAGACCCTTCAGGACCACCCAGCGGTCGGACACCGCGCGGTCGACGGCGAGGTAGACCCAGCCGAGCCCGCCGTGCGCCAGACAGCCCACCACCTCGTACTGGCCGTGCACGATGTCACCGGTGTGCAGCTTCGGCACGAACGAATACGGGTGGCCGCACTTCGTGCAGAACCCCTCCGTGCGGCCGGGCCGGTCACCGCGCGAACGCCCGACCGGGGCACCGCAGTCGGAGCGCGAACAGAACCGTTTGCGCTCGGGCACCTCCGGGTTCTCCAGCACCATCTCGCGCGGAGCGGGCCGCGGCACGTCCGGGACCTGGACGAGCCCCGCACCGAGCCGCCCCCGGCCGGAGGACGACGTCGTCGAACCGGAGCTGCGCACCGACACCGAACGGCCCGTCGAACTGCCCGACAGCGACCGCGACAGCCGGCCGGAGACCGAGCGCCGCGACTGCGAGGAGCGCGACGACGTACGCGAACTGGCACGTGAACTGCTGCGCGCACTGCTGCTGTTGGAGCCACGCGAACCCTTGCCGCCCGCCGTCATGCCGGTCGGCGGCGAATTCAGCGTGCCCTTCGACGACACGACCGGGGCGAGCCCGCACGTGTCGCAGTACAGCTCGCCGCCGCCCATGTCCTCGTACGACCCCTCGCAACCGGGCCGCTGACACTTCCGCTCTTCACTCACAGCCTGCTCACTCACGCCGCATCCCCTTCAACGCTCACGCGTCGGGCCCCCTCCGGTCCGCACGGTCATGAGGCCCGCCCTGCTCGGGCACCCGCGGGCTCAGCAGCTCGGCGGCCGCCCGCTGGTAGCGCAGCACCGCCTCCTCCGCCACCCGCAGATCGCAGGGAGCGCTCCACAGCATGCGCCGGGCCGCGTCGTAGCGCTCCACCAGGAACGGGTCCTCGGCGAGGCCGTGCCGGGCGACCTTCGCCTTGTACGCGTCGAGACGGCCGCGCAGCTCCGCACGGACCGCCAACGGCTGGGTGACCGCCGACAACGACTCACGGGCGCGCAGCAGTTCGTCCTCCGCCTTCTCCTCCAACGCCTCCAGGAGCGGCGACAGACGGTGCCACTGCGCGTGCCTGCGGTACTCCGCGGCCGCCGCCAGCTGCTCCTGCAACACCGTCGGCGGACCGCTGACGGCCGGCACCTCGGACGCGGCGATCTTGGCGAGCACCTCGCCGCGGGCACTCCTCGCCTCGGCGAGCGTGCGGTCCGCGCGGCTGAGCACGTCCCGCAGCTTCACCAGCCGCGCCTCCGCGTCCTGCCGCACGGTGAGCACCGCGTCGATCTCCCGGCGCACCTCTTCCAGGGCGCGCGCCTCACGGTCGTACACCGTGGTGTCCGGGCGTCCGCCGCCCGGGGCCGAACTCCCCTGCGCGGGAACCCAGAAGGCCAGCGGGTCGGAGACGACGCGCTCGCGCAGGGTGGTCAGCGTCCGGGTGATCCGCTCCAGGTCGTCGCCGGAGGGGTGCTCGCCGGGGCGCACACCCACGGAGTGCGCGAGTGTGCGGGTGCGCTGGAGCTCCGCGGCCAGTAAATCTATCCGGGCGGGCAGCGCCGACCACACGGCGTCCGCGGTGACCACCATGTCGAGCGAGGACGCGTACAGCTCGTTCATCCGGTCCACCAGGGCGGCCAGCGAGAACCGCTCGCTGAGCTTGCCGGTGCCGGCCAGGGTCGGCGCGTTCGCGGTGGCCGTGGTGGAACCGGCGACCGTGATGCCCGCACCGCGCAGCAGCTCGGTCAGCTCGACCAGGTCCTCACGGCTGGACCAGCGTCTGCGGGAACGGATCTCGCGCGCGGAGCGCAGCGCGTCCGTGTACGCGTCGAAGTACGCCCACAGCAGGGTGATCGAGGCCTCCGCGGAGGTCCAGCGCTCCTTGGTGGTGCCGGTGAGTTCGGCGCCTTCCAGGAGTCTGCGGCCCGCGTGGTCCTGCAGGGCGAGGAGCGAGGTCTCGATCGCCTCGTACTCCGCGCCGAGACGCGCCAGCGCACGGTCCGCCTCGTCCCGGTCCATCACCGGCCCGGAGGGTCCCGTGACGCCCATCGATCACCTCTCGTTCTCGTGCGTTGCCCGCGCGCTCGATGTGCGCGTCCGGGCAACTCTCCAGTGGTATCAGGTCGGTCACTTGTACCGGGCGGGGGGCGGGATCTCCGAGGGGGAGTTCGCCCCGAGGGTCGGAGCGAGCCACTTGTCGTACGACTTCCGCCAGCCGTCCTCGCGGTAGTCCGCGAGGATCCGGTTGACCCGGCGTACCAGATCGTCGGTGCCCAGTTTCATCGCCACGCCGTAGTACTCGGTGGTGAAGGGCGGGCCCTTGAGCTCGACCGTGGGGTCCTGGGCGGCCTGGCTCGCGGCGAGCGCGCCGTCGGTCACCACCGCGTCGGCCTCGCCCAGCTGGAGGCGCACCAGACAGTCGAGCTGGTTGGGCACGGGAGGGGCGATGACGGCGGAGGAGACGAGCTTGCGCGCGTCCCGGTCCGCCGTGAGCCGCTCGTACGCGGTGGAGGTCTTCGCCGAGCAGATCCTCTTCTTGGCGAGGGTCTCGTCGTACCCCTTGATGTCGGACTTCGTCGGGGCCAGCACCTGCTGGCCGGTCTTGAAGTAGGGCGCGGAGAATGCGACCTGCTGGAGACGGTCACAGGTGATCGTCATGGTGCGCACCACCATGTCGACCTTGCCGCGCTGGATCGCGGGGATGCGCTGGCTGGTCGGGACGGCCCGGAACTGGACGGCGTTCTCGTCGCCCAGGATGTCCTTGGCGATCGCGTGGACCAGGTCGATGTCGAAGCCCTCCAGGTCGCTGCCGGCCTTCGGGTTGTTCGGGTCGCGGTAGCCCCAGTGGTAGCTGTTCTGGTCGACGCCGACGATCAGCCGCCGGTCCTTGCGGTTCTTGATGGCCTCGATCGTCGCCCCGTCCGCGCCCGAGGGGGCGGGACTCCGGTCCTGCGGGTCGGTGCACTGGGCCGCCCTGGCCTGGGTACCCCGGGCGACGCCCTGCCCGCCGATGCCGGTGCTTCCGTTCCCGTGCGCGTCGCCGAGCGGGAGCGTCAGGGCGAGGACCAGGGCCATCACGCAGGCCACGGCCATCGCGCCCACGCCGCCCCAGCCCTTCAGGCGTGTCCTCAGGCGTCGTGCGGTCATCGCCGCTCCCCCTCTCACCGGTACTCCGAAAGCCTGCGTCCGATGCCGAGCACCGCGCCCGCGGCGGCCAGCACGGCGAGGACCGCCGCACCGGCCGGGAGCCCGGTCATGGCGCCCAGTCCGTCGCTCGCCGCCCGCTGGAACTCGCTCTCCTCATGCGTCAGCGCGAGCCTCAGGTTCTGGTCCACGCCGTCGAAGCACTGGCCCGTGGGCTTTTTGTCGGCAGTGCCGATGACCCGGTCCAGGGCGAGCTGGTACTTGCCGTCGTTGTCGGCCTTGCGGGCGTCCTTGTGGCGCAGCTTCCATTCCTCCATGTTGGACGTCGCGGCCAGTACGGGCTTCGTGCCCGACTGGTCGTCCGCGAGGTCCGCCGCCTCCGCGAGGCGCGTGGTGAGCGCCTTCATGTCCTGTTCGAAGTCGTAGTCGTACAGGTCCACGGACGTCTTGTCGGCCAGGGTCTTGGTCTCGGCGCCCCGGCTGACCAGGGTGAGGTTCTCGTTGCCGCGGGCCTTCAGGGACGCGATCTGGGCGTTGTGCAGCACGTTCAGGGAGCGGACCCCGTGGTCGTAGGACTCGCTCAGCCCGGCTCGGGCGACGCTGTGCCCGACGACGAGCCACAGCAGCACGACCACGGACGCCGCGGTGGCGGCGGCCATGCCCTGGTTCAACACCCGGTTCGTACGGTGGTAGTTGCGCCGCTGGGCCCACACGAGGCCGCCGAGCGCGACGACACCCAGGGCGATCGCGGCCCACGGATAGGGCTTCGCGTCGGCGTAGTCGGCGCTCAGCCGCTGGTTCTCCCGCTGGTAGAGGTTCTCGGCCTTCGGGAGCATCTCGCGCTGCATCTTCTCGTTCGCGTACCGCAGATACGCGCCGCCCAGCGGATAGCCCTGCCGGTTGTTCGCGCGGGCCCGCTCGACCAGGCCCTTGTACTCGGGCAGCAGCTTGTTCAGCTGGGAGATGGTCTCGGCCGAAGGGGAGCCCGGCTCCGAGCTGTTGGCGGCGGTGATCAGCTTCGCGGCCGCCCTCCTGATGTCCCCCTCGTAGCGGTTGCGGGAGTCATTCGTCTCCTGACCGCCCGCCAGGAAGCCGCTGGAGGCGGTGGTGTTGGCGTCGGCGAGGGAGCGGTAGATGTCCGCCGCGCTGGCGCTCAGCGGCTGGCTGCTGTGCAGCACGTTGTCCGCGGCGTCCGAACGCTCCGTCATCTGCCAGGCGGTGACCGCGCCGAACGCGACGACCAGCAGGGCGAGGACGGCGCCGATGATCCGCAGCCGCCCCGGCTCCGTCGTCGCCGCGGCCCGCAGCCGGTCCACACCCTCCGCCCACGCCGTACGCCGCGGCGCCGTGCCGGGGGACGGGGAGAGGCCCTGCGGGGCACCGAACTCGGTCTGTGGCACGACGGATCCGCCCGGCGGCACGGGAGGCCCGGCCTGCGAAGGCACGGCAGGCATCGTCGGCGCGCCCCGCCCCGGTGGCGCCGCGTTGCCCTTCGGCGGGTGTGTCACTGTTGACCTCCCCCATGGTCATCCGGTCGGTCACGCTCGCCGCGGGCGCGGGAAGCGCGGCCGGCCGGCGTACGTGCACGGCGGCAAGTATCGCCGCCGGGACCGGCATCCGCACAGGCCTTGCCTGGATCTTGTTCGGATCACGGCGCAGCACGATTCCCCCGCGCCACCCCCCTTCCCATGAACACGTGTTCCTGTTCTGTTTGGTTCCCGCCCCTCGCGGCAGGTCATGAAGGGTCCGGGGCCTCCGCGCACCCGCGTCGGCCCCCCGCGTCCCGCATGCCTCATCGACCCCGTTCGTAGAACGCCCGCACCCGCGCGTGGATCTCGTCCCCGGCCCGGACACGGTCCAGGCCCAGGAGCGCCGCCCCCAGCACCGGAGGGACCGTGACCACCCGGGGGACCGCCTTGGGCGCGCGGGCGGCCAGGAGTTCGTGGATGCGGTCGTCGAGCTGGGGATGGCGGGCGGCGAGGATGCTGCCGCCGAGGAGGACCGGGGTCTCCTCGGTGAGGAGACCGAGGCGGGTCAGGGCCACGGTCGCCATCGCGACCACCTCGTCCGCGAGCCGGTCGACGAGTCCGCGGGCCACCGGATCGCCGTCCACCGCCGTGGCGAACAGGACCGGGGTGAGCTCGTGGCGCCGCGCGTTGCCGATGTGCTCCAGGTGGAGCGCCTCGATGAGCGCGTACATGGAGTCCAGGCCGAAGTGCGCGGGCAGGGTGCGGGCCAGGGCGGTCGGTCCGCCCCGGCCGTCCTCGGCCCGCGCCGCGTGCCACAGGGCCTCCTCCGCCAGCCCCCAGCCGCCGCCCCAGTCGCCGGAGATACGGCCGATGGCGGGGAAGCGGGCGGTGCGGCCGTCGGGCCGCATGCCGACGCAGTTGATGCCGGCCCCGCAGACGACGGCGACGCCGCGCGGTTCGGCGATCCCGGCCCGCAGGATCGCGAAGGTGTCGTTGCGCACCTCCACCTCCGCGCCCCAGGCGCGCGCGTGCAGCGCGGCCGCCAACTGCTTCTCCTCCACGGGCAGATCGGCGTTGGCGAGGCAGGCGGAGACATGGTCGACCGAGGTGACGCCCGCCTCGGCGAAGGCCCGCCGGACGGCGTCGGCGACCGCGTCGACCGCCGCCTCCACGCCGACCGCCGGCGGCCGGAACCCGCCCCCGCGCGCGGTGCCGGTCACCCGGCCGTCCGCGGCCACCACGGCGACGTCGGTCTTGCTGTTCCCCGCGTCGATGGCCAGCACGAGGCCCGCGGTCGCGGGGCCGGACCCGGCGGCCGTCCCGGCGCCGGATTCCGTTGACGTCATGCCCACGCGAGGTGCTCCCGGTTGTGCGCGATCAGCTGGTCGGTCAGGGTGTCGGCGTAGGCGTACTGGCCGACCAGGGGGTGGGCGAGCAGGGCCCGGAAGACCCGGTCGCGGCCGCCGCGCAGGGCGGCCTCCAGGGCGAGGTCCTCGTACGCCGTCACATTCGCCATCAGGCCCGCGTACAGCGGGTCCACGGCCTGCACCGGAAGAGGCGTCGGCCCCTTGGAGCTGACCGCTGCCTGCACCTCGATCACCGCGTCGTCCGGCAGGAACGGCAGGGTTCCCCGGTTGTACGTGTTCACCACCTGGTAGGGGCTGCCGCCCCCGCCGAGCAGCGACGCGGCCAGGTCCACGGCGGCCTCCGAGTAGAAGGCGCCGCCGCGGCGGGCCAGCAGCTCCGGCTTCTCGTCGAGCGCCGGGTCGCCGTACATCGTCAGCAACTCCCGCTCCATTGCCGCGACTTCGGCCGCGCGTGAGGGCTTGGTGCGCAGCTCCTCGACGACGGCGTCGTGCGCGTAGAAGTAGCGCAGGTAGTACGAGGGGACCACGCCGAGGCGGTCGACGAGGCTGCGGGGCAGCCGGAGGTCGTCGGCGACGGCGTCACCGTGCTCGGCGAGCAGCTTGGGCAGGACGTTCTCGCCCTCGGGACCGCCGAGGCGCACCCCGGTCTCCCAGGTGAGGTGGTTGAGGCCCACGTGGTCGAGGTGCACGTCGGCCGGGGAGACGCCGAGCAGGCCGGCGAACTTCCGCTGGAAGCCGATCGCCACGTTGCACAGGCCGACCGCCTTGTGGCCCGCCTGGAGCAGGGCGCGCGTCACGATGCCGACCGGGTTGGTGAAGTCGATGATCCACGCGTCCGGGTTGGTGCGGCGGACCCGCTCGGCGATGTCCAGCACCACCGGAACCGTGCGCAGCGCCTTGGCCAGACCGCCCGCGCCCGTCGTCTCCTGTCCGACGCAGCCGCACTCCAGCGGCCAGGTCTCGTCCTGCTGCCGCGCGGCCTGGCCGCCGACGCGCAGCTGCAGGAGCACCGCGTCGGCGCCCTCCACGCCCGCGTCCAGGTCGGAGGTCGTGACGATCCTGCCGGGGTGGCCCTGCTTGGCGAAGATGCGGCGCGCCAGACCGCCCACCAGCTCCAGGCGTTCGGCGGCCGGGTCGACGAGGACCAGTTCCTCGACGGGCAGGGTGTCCCGCAACCGTGCGAAGCCGTCGATGAGTTCGGGGGTGTAGGTCGACCCTCCGCCGACCACGGTGAGTTTCATGGTTAACCCTTCACTCCGGTGAGCGTGACACCCTCGACGAACGCCTTCTGCGCGAAGAAGAACACGAGGATCACGGGGGCCATGACCAGTACGGTCGCGGCCATGGTGAGATTCCAGTCGGTGTGGTGCGCGCCCTTGAACGACTCCAGGCCGTACGAGAGGGTCCAGGCGCCCTGGTTCTCGGAGGCGTAGATCTGCGGGCCGAAGTAGTCGTTCCAGGCGTAGAAGAACTGGAACAGCGCGACGGCCGCGATACCGGGCTTCGCCATCGGCAGGACGACCTTCAGCAGCGTCCGCAGATCCCCGCACCCGTCCACCTTGGCCGCGTCGAGGTACTCGTTCGGGATGGTCATCAGGAACTGGCGCAGCAGGAAGATGGAGAACGCGTCCCCGAACGCCATCGGGATGATCAGCGGCCACAGCGTGCCGGACAGGTCCAGCTGCTTCGCCCAGAACAGGTACATCGGGATGATCACGACCTGCGGCGGCAGCATCATCATCGAGATGACCAGCATCAGTGACAGATTCCGGCCGCGGAAGCGGAACTTGGCGAGCGCGTAGGCGACCGGGATCGACGAGACGACCGTCAGAACGGTGCCGAGGCCGGCGTAGAGCAGGGTGTTCTTCCACCAGGTGAGGAAGCCCGGGGTGTCGAAGACCTTCTTGTAGTTGCCCCACTCCCAGGTGTGCGGGATCAGATCGCGGCTGAGCGCCTGGGTGTCGCTCATCAGCGAGGTCAGGAACACGAACACGAAGGGCAGCACGAAGAAGAGGGCGGCGGCGACGCCGAGCGCGTGGACGGCGACCCATTCCAGAAGAGCCTTGCGGCGGGCGGTGCGCTCGGCGGGGGAGACCTGTGCGGTCAACTCCACCGGCTTGTCGAGTACTTGAGTCATCGGTCAGTCACCTGCCTGGATGAGACCGCCCCGGCGCCGCATCAGGAACGCGGTGAACACCATGGACAGGGCGAACAGCACGAGCGCGACCACACAGGCGGAGCCGTAGTCGAAGCGCTGGAAGCCGAGGTTGTAGACGAGCTGCGGCAGGGTGAGCGTCGACTTGTCGGGATAGCCGGGCTCGAACTGCGTACCGGCGCCCTGGATGACGCCCGAGGCGACCTTCCCGGCGATCAGCGGCTGTGTGTAGTACTGCATGGTCTGGATCACGCCGGTGACCACGGCGAACATCACGATCGGCGAGATGTTCGGCAGGGTGACGTACCGGAAGCGCTGCCAGGCCGAGGCGCCGTCCAGCTCGGCGGCCTCGTACTGCTCGGTCGGCACGTCGAGCAGCGCGGCCATGAAGATGACCATCAGGTCGCCGATGCCCCACAGGGCCAGCAGGGTCAGGGCGGGCTTCGACCAGGTGGGGTCGTTGAACCAGCCCGGAGCCGGGATGCCGGCCTTCTCCAGGAGCGAGTTGACCGGCCCCGTACCGGGGTTGAGCAGGAAGGCGAAGGCCATGGTGGCCGCCACCGGCGGGGCGAGGTAGGGCAGGTAGAAGAGCGTGCGGAAGACACCCGTGCCGGTCTTGATCTTCGTGATCAGCAGTCCCACGCCGAGCCCGAACAGCACGCGCAGGGTCACCATGACGAGGACGAGCCACAGGGTGTTGCGCAACGCGGGCCAGAACAGCGGGTAGTTCTCGAAGACGTACGTCCAGTTCTTCGTCCCCACCCACGTCGGCGGCTTGAAGCCGTCGTAGTGCATGAAGGAGAAGTAGACGGTCGAGATCAGCGGGTAGGCGAAGAAGACCGCGAAGCCGATCAGCCAGGGCGACATGAAGGCGAGGGTCCGAAGCGCCGAGCGCCGGCGCTTCGAAGCGAGCGTGACAGTACTCATGTCCGTGCGGCTACTTCGCCTGCGCGATGTCCGTGTCGATCTGCTTGGCGGTGGATTCCAGGCCCGCCTTCAGATCCTTGGTCTTGCCGCTCTCGTAGTCGTATCCGAACTGCTGGAGCGTCACGAGGTAGGTGCCGCCGTTGATGGACGCCGGAGTCGTCGTCGAGTTCGGGTTCGAGGCGATGTCCAGGAAGGTCTTGAAGCGCGGGTCGTACTTCAGCTTCGGCGACTTGAGGGCCGCGAGCGTGGAGGGGACGTTGTGGATGGCGTTGGCGAAGCCGACCACCGCGTCCGTGTCCGTGGTCATGTATTTGACCAGCTCCCAGGCCGCGTTCCGCTTCTTGCTGGTGGCCGCGACGCCCGCGATCGTGCCGGTGATGTAGCCCTTGCCGTACTGGTCCGCCCGGTCGTCCGGGACGGGCAGCGGGGCGACGCCGATCTCGAAGCCGGGCTTGGCCTCCTCGGCCATGCCGAGCCGCCACTCGCCGTCCAGCTGCATGGCGACCTGACCGGTGTGGAAGGGGTGCTTGGGGCCCCATTCGTCACCGAGCTTGGAACGGTAGGTCTCCAGCTTCTTGTAGCCGCCGAGTGCGTCGACCAGCTTCTTCTGGAGGGTGAACCCGGCCGTGAAGGCGGGGTCCTTGGCGATGTTCGACTTGCCGCTGCTGTCGAAGTACGTCGGCGAGAACTGCCCGAAGTAGTGCTCGGTGGTGGACTCCCAGCCGTGGTAGTTCGGCATGAAGCCGAGCTGGGAGTAGGAGTCGCCCTTGGCGATGGTGAGCTTCTTGGCGTCCTTCTCGAACTCCGACCAGGTCTTCGGAGGTGAGGTGATCCCGGCCTTCTCGAAGGCGGTCTTGTTGTAGTAGAGCCCGTACGCGTCACCGAGCAGCGGCACCGTGCAGCGGTTGCCGTCGAACTGGGTGTACTCGTTCATCGCCTTCGGAAACGTCGTCTCCGGGTCGATGCCCGCCTTCTTGAAGAAGGGGTTCAGGTCGACGAAGGCGCCGGACGAGCAGAACTTGCCCACGTTGTTGGTGGTGAAGGAGGAGACGACGTCGGGAGCCTTGTCGCCGCCCGCGCGCAGCGCCTGGTTGATCTTGTCGTCCGTCATGTTGCCGACGACGTTGACGTGGATGTTGGGGTGCGCCTTCTCGAAGCCCGCGACCAGCGACTTCACGGCCTTGACCTCGTTCGGCGCGCTCCAGGCGTGCCAGAAGTTGATCGTCTGCTCCTTGGACGCGTCGTCGCTCGCGCCGGAGTCGGACTGGCCGGTACAGGCTGTGGCGAGGAGGGCTATCGAGGCGGAGGCGGCGAGCGCGGCAGCCGCCTTTCGGGACATTCCGGGCATGGCGAGGTCTCCCTGCGAAGGACGGGGCGGGACGGGGGAGTTGCGGGCTTGGGGCGGATTCAGCGGGAGGTGTCGAAGACCTCGTCGCGGGTGGCTGCCAGGGCGCTCTCCAACGCGCCGCGCAGCACGGGGTGTTCGTGTACGTCGCCGACGACGAGCCGTGGCCGGGACGCGGCCAGCTCCTCCAGCTCGGCCTGGACCAGGGCGCGCAGCGGTTCCCCGCCCGCGGTGAGCGACGATCCGCTGAGGACGACGAGTTCGGGGTCGAGCACGGAGACGAGGGAGGCCAGACCGGTGGCGAGCCCGGTCGCGTACGTCTCCAGGAGCCGCCGGTAGGGGCCCTCGTCGACGGCGGCGGCCCGCTCGACGACGGTGGCCGCGACCTCGGCGTACGGACCCGTGGGCAGGTCCTTGATGCCGAGTTCGCGCGCCAGCTTGGGGATGGCCTGCGAACCGGCCAGTTCCTGGTAGCCGCCGCTGTTGGCCTTGGTCACCTGGCGCACCAGGGGCGCGCCGGGCACCGGCAGGAAGCCGACCTCGCCCGCGCCGCCGGTCCAGCCGCGGTGCAGCCGGCCGCCGAGGACGAGCGCGGCACCGAGACCGCCCTCGTTCCACAGCAGGACGAAGTCCTCGTGGCCCCGGGCGGCACCGAGCCGCTGCTCCGCGATGGCGACGAGGTTGACGTCGTTCTCGTACTCGACGGGCATCGGCAGCGCGGCCGCCAGCTCGTCGAGGAGGGTCGGGGTGTGCCAGCCGGGCAGGTGGGAGGCGTAGCGCAGCCGGCCGGTGTTGGGGTCGAAGGCGCCGGGGGTGCCGATGACCAGGCGGCGGACGTCGTCCCGGGCGAGCCCGGCCGCCTTCACCGCGCCGTCGAGGGCGTCGGTGACCTGGCGTACGACGGGCTGGGCCGGGCGGCGGCCCGGGGTGGGCAGCTCGTACTCGCCGACCGTGCGGCCGGTGATGTCGGCGACGGCGGCCAGGATGCGTTCGGGCGTGACGTCCAGGCCCGCCGCGTGACCGGCGCCCGGATTGACCACGTACAGCTGGGCGTTGGGGCCGGGCCGGCCCTCGCTCGTGCCGGTGGCGAGCACGAGTCCCGCCGCTTCCAGGCGGGCGAGGAGCTGTGAGGCGGTGGGCTTGGACAGCCCGGTGAGCTTCCCGATCCGGGTCCGTGAGAGCGGGCCGTGCGCGAGCAGCAGATCGAGAGCGGCGCGGTCGTTCATCGCGCGCAGGACGCGCGGAGTGCCCGGCGTACCGGCGGATCCTGCCATGTCTGTCGCCACCTGCCCTTCTTGGCCGACCAGCTTCCCAGGGGTGCCTTCGGGAAGTCCACCGCAAGATCATTGTTAGGAAAGTTTCCTATTGCTGGTGCGAGGAAAGTAGGCCGGGGGAGGCGGGGGCGTCAAGAGAAACCGCCCCCGAGGCAACAGAGTCGTTACCTGCGAGGGCGGTGTGTCGGTGCTGGGCAGCGCGCGTTCGTGGCGCGCCGCGGCCTACTTCACGTCGACGTAGTCACCGGTGGCCGTCTTGGTCCCGGTGGTGGACGTTCCGGCGAAGGAGAAGCGGTAGGTGCCGTCGGCCGAGGCCTTGACGGTGGTCTTGAGCGCGCCGGAGGTGCCGGACGTGACCGTCTTGACGGTCGTGTAGGCGCTCGCGCCCTTGGCCTTGAACTGGAGGGCGACCGGCTGGCCCGTGTAGCCCGCGTACTCGCTGCTGTACCAGTTGGCGCGGGTCAGGCTGCCGGTGACGGTGAGGGTCTTGCCCTTGGTGACCGGCTCCGGGCCCGCGTTGACGGTGAGCTTGGCGGCCCGCTTGATCTGCACGGAGGCCAGGGGGCCCCACATGTCGTCGGCGTAGTTGACGCTGACGTGGCCGTCGGAGTCGTCCTCGTCGGCGTCGAGGCGCCCGTAGTAGCCGGCGGCGTGCCAGGTGGTGGCGTCCGCGGCCTCGTACAGCGAGGCCCACGGGTCGAGGGGGATCGTCTCCTCGCACGACTCGGTCACCGTGGCGGCGGTCGTCGCGGTGGTGGTGCAGGTGGGCTTCTTGTCGTTCCCGAGTTCGTTCGCGATCCTGGAGAGCGAACCCCGGTAGAGGACGATGCCCGCGGCCTTCGTCTCGTTGTCGAGCACGATGTCGGAGGGGCGGGTCAGGGTGTACGTGACCGGGACGTTCACCACGTTCGTGGTGCCGACGACGATCGGCTTGCCGCCGTTGACGACCACCTTCGAGAAGGTGAAGTCCGGAGTGGTGGCCGACGCGGCCGGCACGGCCAGGGCGGACAGGGCCAGGGCGCCGGAGACGACGGCGCCTATGGCGAACTTGCGCATGGATTACCCACCTTCGAAGCGGACCCCTGGGCATTGCGCTCCAGAACAAGGGCCCCGCTGTTGAAGGTGACCATATGGGGCGGGTGAATGTGACCGTCATGCGGGTGACCTGTGAAGACGAGCGATATCGGCCGAGGGGGCGCGACGGCTTCGGACCGGGCCCGGCGGGCGTCACGAGTTGATCACGATCACCCGTCGGCACAGGTCAGGGGCCCCGCCGCCCGTTGCCGCCCATCTGTCCGGTGTTGCGGTGGATTGCCGCGGTGCCGAAGCACAGGTCCGTCACAGACGTGAAGGGGGCGAGTGGGCTCCCGGCGCGCGGGTCAAGGGTGTTGACGCTGCCGTAGATCACCAAGTGATGACGCGGGCCCTGCCGCGCGGACCCTCGCACAGGTCGCCGCTTCCCTGGTGACGTACGGTGCCGGGCCAGGGCCTCGGCCCTGCGCAACCTGGGCCGAACCATCCGGAAGTGACTTCATGAAAGCGAACCCTCGGACGACACGGGAGGCGCTGACCCGTCTGCTCCTGGCCTGCTGGGGCACGGCCGCGGGCCAGTGCTTCCCGCTGGCCGCCACCAAGATGGTCATCGACCTGCTGGACGACGACCTCACCTGGCCCGCCCTGGGCGGGGAGATCGCGGGCACGGTTCTGGTGTGGGCGGTCGGCAGCCTCGTCGTCGCGGCTGTCGCGGTTCTGCTGCTGCGGCGGCGGGCCCGGACTTCCGGTCTGCTTCTCTCCGAGCGTGCCCTGGGCAAGCGGCAGCGGCATCTGCTGCGGCCGATGCTTCCCGGGGCCGGGTGGCGGGAACGGGTGCGCGAGGAACTGACCTCGTCGCAAAGGGTGTTCCTCGTCGCGGAGAAGGGCGACGAGGAGATCCACTTCCGGTGGCGCCCCGGACGGGGGGACGGCTCCGTGTGGGGATCGATGACCTTCGACGCCACGGCGGGGACGGTGCTGCTCGACCTCCGTGAACAGGAGGGGCTCATGGGCGTGGCCGGACTGAGAAGGGGCTCCGCGTTCGCCGCGGCCTGCCAGATAGCGCGGCTGACCGCACTGGAGTCGCCGGTGACGGCTCCGGCCTGACCTCCCGTCGGGGGGACGTCTCCCTCCCCGCGACCGCGCGCGGGCGGCATCGGCCTTCCGGCGCGCGGGAGAAGGCACCGGAAGCACCACGGCGGAAGGCGGCGCCCGGAGAATCCCGGGCGCCGCCTTCCGCTCGTTCGGTCGAGTCCGCGCGCCTACTTCGGAACGGGCGTCGGTGTGATCGGCGAGGCCGCCATGGCCTGCGGGGACGCCGGGTTCGCCTGGGCCGACGGCGCGGCCACGTTCTCCGTCGGGTCGGGGGCCGGCTCCTCCTCCGGCTCGGCCACAGGGCCGCCGACGATGCGGATGTCCGCCGCGTCGAAGGCGCGCTTGATGCGCCAGCGGATCTCGCGTTCCACGGAGAGTGCCTTGCCGGGCATGGTCTTCGCCGAGACGCGGACCACCATGGAGTCGAGGAGGACGCTGTCCAGGCCCAGGATCTCGATCGGGCCCCACAGGCGCTCGTTCCAGGGCTCTTCCTTGCTGAGGGTCTCGGCCACCTCGTCGATGACGGACCGGACGCGGTCCAGGTCCTCCGAGGCGCGGACGGTGACGTCCACACCCGCCGTGGCCCAGCCCTGGGAGAGGTTGCCGATGCGCTTGACCTCGCCGTTGCGGACGTACCAGATCTCGCCGTTGTCGCCGCGCAGCTTGGTCACGCGCAGGCCCACCTCGATGACCTCGCCGGAGGCGACGCCCGCGTCGATCGTGTCGCCGACGCCGTACTGGTCCTCGAGGATCATGAAGACGCCGGAGAGGAAGTCGGTGACCAGGTTGCGGGCACCAAAACCGATCGCGACACCGGCCACACCGGCCGAGGCGAGCAGCGGGGCCAGATTGATCTCGAACGTGCCGAGGACCATCAGCGCGGCCGTACCCATGATCAGGAAGGACGCGACGGACCGCAGGACCGACCCGATGGCCTGGGAGCGCTGCCGGCGGCGCTCCACATTCACCAGCAGACCGCCGAGCGCCGTGCCGTCGACGGCCTCCGCGGTGCGGCTCATCCGGTCGATGAGCTTGGTGATCGCCCGCCGCACGAACACTCTCAGTGCGGCGGCTATCACCAGGATCAGCAACACGCGCAGACCTATCGAGAGCCAGGTCGACCAGTTCTCCTCGACCCAGCTGGCTGCGTTGGTCGCACTTTCCTGGGCGTCCTGAAGCGTGGGGGTCACCGGAGCGGTCGACGTCGAGGGAGACGGCGACGGGGTCGAACCGGTGGCCAGGGCCAATAGGACGGGCAGGGACACAGCAGGTACCTCCAGGCGTAGCGGTCTGCCCACGGCCGGGGACATGAGGGGCGCCGATAGGGCAGAACCACCACACTAACGGGGCATCGTGTGTGGATTGTTGCGATGTTCGGGGGAGAGGCGGTGCTCACCTGGGGATGTAGGGGGTGTGGTCGAAAACACTCCCAGCCCGTTACCGGGACATGGTGGCGCTTCCACCAGGCATGAGGGGAGACTGACTGCAGATCGTCCCGGCGCGAGCCACGCGCCGCCGGCGTACAAGGAGGCATCCGTGCCGCATGTCCTGGTCCTCAACGCGTCGTACGAGCCCCTCGGCGTCGTACCGCTCCGCCGCGCGCTCGTCCTCGTCCTTGAGAACAAAGCCGTCTCTCTCGAGGAATCCGGCGCCTTCATGCACAGCGCGACCGTTACTGTCCCCGCACCCAGCGTGGTCCGGCTGAAGAGGTTCGTACGGGTTCCCTACCGAGGGCCCGTCCCGCTGACCAGGCGAGCTCTGTTCGCCCGCGACGGCGGCCGGTGCATGTACTGCGGTGGCGTCGCAACCAGCGTCGACCACGTCATCCCGCGCTCCCGCGGGGGTCAGCACGCCTGGGACAACGTGGTGGCGTCCTGCCGCCGCTGCAACCACACCAAGGCCGACCGCCACCTGGTCGAGATCGGCTGGCGCCTGCGCCACAAACCGGCCCCGCCGTCGGGGCTCGCATGGCGCATCATCGGAACCGGGCACCGGGACCCACGCTGGTTGCCCTACCTGCAGCCGTACGGCGCGGACGACGCGATGGCCCGGATCGACGGCATTTCCGCCTGACGATCCGGGCTTTTGCGTCGGCTCGCGGCACCCGTGGCCGTGGCCCTGTTCCGGCTCCCCAGGAGGACCCTCGTGCCTCCCGGGGAGCCGGCCGTGCCCGTGGGCCGGACAGGGCGCCGTTCAGAGGTGGCGCAGCTCCGCCGGGTGCACCGAGCGCCGCAGCAGGGGCAGGGACGTGGCCGCGGCCAGCAGGCAGGCCGCGTAGACGGCCACGGGGACGACCACCGGCAGCACCGGCACCGTTCCACCGCCCGCGAGCAGTCCGTACCCGACGCTGATCCCGAGGCCTCCCGCACCGGCCAGCGCGACCGCCGGGGCCAGCGGCAGGGCTGTCTCCAGGAGCATGGCCCTGCCGAGCACGGCCTGCGGCACCCCGGCGGCGGCCTGCGCGGCGAGGCCGCGGCGGCGGGTGGCCAGCGATTCGGCCGTCCCCACGGCCAGCCCGGACAGGGTGATGGCGAGGGCGAGCAGGATCGCGGCGCCCGTGAGGTCGATACCGGTGGTGTAGAAGGACAGGCTCTCTGAGAGCGCGTCGGGGTCGCGCCCGGTGATGTCATCGAGCAGCACCTGCCGTACGCCCACGAAGCCCGTCCCCACGACGGTCACCAGCAGCACCGCCGCATGGGTGCGGGCGCCGGCCCAGGGATCGTCCCGCAGCCGCTCGGCCGCGATCAGGGTCGCCGGGTTCCCGGTCCGCCCGGCGAGCACGCGGCCCGTCAGGCGGGCGCTCGTGCCGACGGCCCAGATGGCCCCGAGTCCCGTGAGAATCACCACGGAAAAGACGAGTACCGGGGCCGGGGCGAGCCTGCCGAAGCTTCGCGGAGCGATGGCGAGTCCGGTGAGAAGCATCACGAGGGCCGCCACGAGGACGGCGAGCCCCGGACCCCGCCCGCCGCTCGGGCGCACCCGGCGTACCCAGCCCAGGGGTGAGGTGACCACCCGGCGCAGGGCGAGCGTGCTCACCAGGGCGCCCAGTACGGGCACGGCGACCGCGACCCCCGCGCATCCTGCCCAGACGGCGGCAGGCGGGTTCTGCCACTGGCGCAGGAGGATCCACACGGAGAGGAGGGTGGCGACGGCCGTGCCGAGGAGGCACGCGAGGCCCGCCTCCAGAGCGGCGATCCGCCGCACCTGCGCCGGGGTGGCCCCCGCGAGGCGCAGTCCGGCGAGCCTTCGGTCGCGGTGCACGGCACCGATGCGGGCGCACTGGCCGAGGAAGCCCAGCACCGGCACCAGCAGAAGCAGCAGGGTGAGGACCACGCCGGCGCGCTGGCCGGGCTGCTCGAGCAGGCCGTCGGCGAGGGGCAGGTGGTACTGCCCCTGGAGCGAGGCGATCGCGACGGCGGCCAGGCAGAGCCCGGCGGCGAGGGCGGCTCCCACGGCCGTGAGGGCGACCCGCCACCATTCACGCCGGTCGGAACCGCTGGTCAGGAGCAGCGCGAGCCGGAGGTCGGTTCTCACAGGGACACCCCCGCCGCGGCCGGGCCGGCCGACAGGATGCCGGAGTCGGCCACGGCGCCGTCCCGCAGGGACACCTCCCGGTCCGCGTACGCCGCCACCTGGGCGTCGTGCGTGATCAGCAGGACCGCCGTGCCGGCTTCCCGGGCGGTGTGGATCAGGGCGGTCATCACCTGCTCCCCGGCGAGGGAGTCGAGCGCGCCGGTGGGCTCGTCCGCGAAGACGACCTTCGGAGCCGTCACGAGGGCCCGTGCCAGCGACACCCGCTGGGCCTGGCCGCCGCTCATCTCGCCGGGCCGCAGCGCTTCCTGCCCCTTGACGCCGAACCGCTCCAGCCACTCGCCCGCCTGCTCCCGGGCCGCCGCGCGGGAGGTGCCCGCGAGCAGCAGGGGCAGCGCCACGTTGTCGGCGGCGGTGAGCTCGGGGATCAGCTGCCCGAACTGGAACACCACCCCGAAGTCCGTGCGGCGCAGCTCGCTCAGCCGCTTCTCGGGAAGCAGGTCGAGGCGCTCACCCCCGTACTCCACCGTGCCGCTGTCGGGCTTGACGATGCCCGCCAGGCAGTGCAGCAGCGTGGACTTGCCACTGCCGCTGGCCCCCGTGACGGCGAGCACCTCGCCCGCGGCCAGCTCCACCGAGGCACCGCGCAGCGCCGGGGTGGCACCGTGCGTCTTGACCAGGCCCCGGGCGGCCAGAAGTGGGTTGCTCATGCTGCGTCGACCTCCGCGGTCAGGGTGGTGAGCCGGGCCGCCGTGGTGTTCATCCAGCGGAGGTCGGCGTCGAGGTGGTTGAGGGCGTAGTCGGCCGAGAGGACGGTCGCGAGGTCGGCGGCGGGCGCCGTCTTCACCGCCGTGAGTTCACGCATCCGCGCCATGTGCGCGGCGCGCTGGGCCCGCAGATAGCCGGCCGGGTCCGCCGAGGCGAGGATCGAGACGACGACCTTGGCGAAGATCTCGTTCGTCACGAAGGGCGCGGGCGGCGCGATCTCGCCCGCCCACTGGGTCAGTTCGCGCGATCCGTCGTCGGTCGAGCGGTACATCGTCCGCTCGGGACCGCCGTCCGAGTCGGTGCCGTCGACTTCGGCGAGCCCGTCGCGGACCAGGCGCTGCAAGGTTGTGTAGACCTGCCCGTAAGCCAGCGGGCGGGCCTGCGGGAAACGTTCGTCGTGCCGTCGCTTGAGGTCGTACCCATGGCTGGGACCTCCGGCGAGCAGCCCCAACAGGATGTGACGGGTGCTCATGGAGATCAGTATGTACTCAAGATATGTACTGAGTGAATAGCTGGCGGAGGATTGCTGAAGATCGATCGCGGAAGGGGCGCTGCCCCGAAGGCGGTCCGGACCGGGCGTCAGTCCGCGACCGCGTACGCCTCCACGGACCACAGCGAGTACCCGTACCGCGTCGCCCGCTCGACCCCCTGGACGCGTACGTAGCGGACGTCGCTTTCGTCGAAGCGGAGGGATTCGCGGCCGCCCCGGCCGTCGGTCACGGTCGTCGCCGTGCGCCAGACGCGGCCGTCGGCGGAGACCTGGACGCGGTACGTGGAGGGGTACGCGTCCTGCCAGCTCAGCACGAGCCGGCCGAGGCGCGCCGGCTCCGCGAGCCGCACCTGCCACCAGGCGCCGTTCTCGACGGGGGAGGACCAGCGGGTCCCCGGGTCACCGTCGTTGGCCGCCGGCGCCGGGAAGTCGGGGGTCTCGTCGCCGGACGAGGAGGCCGTGCCGGTGCGGGCCAGGTCGGGGCCCGCCGTGCGCGGGAAGGCGCGGACGGTCAGCGCCCGGGTCTGCGAGCCGAAGGCGACCGTGACGTCGTACGAGCCCGACGGCGTCCCCGGCGGGACCGTGACCTCGACGAGGCCGTCGACGACGGCGCCGCGCGGGAGGGTCGGCGAGGGCTGCGAGACCTTGACCTCGATGCCCTTGGGGGCCCGCGCGGTCAGTTCACCCCTGATGTCGGAGGGACGCAGCGACGTCAGCCGGGCCGTCACCCGCTGCGTACCGCCGATCTCCACGTCCGTCACGGAGCGGGCCAGCTCCAGCGCCACGGCGGGGGAGTCGGCGAACCACGGGACGAGATGGCGGACCTGGGAACGCGTGGGACCGCCGACCCGGAGCGCGTCCGCGCGCACACCCGCCGCGCCGATCTCCGTGGCACCCCCGGCATCCAGCGCGCCGAGGTACCGCCAGCCCTCGCCCGGGACGTGCGCCTCGACGGAACCCGCCGTGCCCGGATCGGTGAGCACGCTCACCGCGGTGAGCGTGCGGGGGCGCGGGAGACGGACGACGCGGCCGTCCTGACCGGCGCCGCCGTCCTCCCGCGTGCCGTCGTCCTGCGGCAGGCCGTCCCGCGGAGTCCCGCCGTCGTCCGGGGTGCCGCCGTCCGCCGCCGAGTCGTCCCCGGTCCTCGCACCGTCGTCCGCCGTAGCTCCGGTGTCCTTCCCGGCGTCGCGGCCCGTGGCGGGCTCGTTGTCGAGGCCCGCCCACTGCTCGTACGCCGTGCGGGCCTTCGTCAGGAACGGGTCGAGCACGCCCTTGCCGACCGTCACCCCGCTCGCCGCGAGTTCGGCGCGCTGCCGGTCCAGAGTGCGGTACGCCGTCCAGGCGGCCGTCGCGTCACCGCTCGACTGGGCACTCAGCAGGGCGACGGCCGTCTCGCCGGCCGTGCCGTAGCGCGCCAACTGCTCGGTCCAGGGCTGCACTTCGGTGGCGATCGGACGCCCCGCCAGCCGCCGGGGCGTCTCGCGCATGACCGTGAACGCCGCGCGCAGCCGCTCGGCCGCGCTCTCGTTCGCGGCCCGGTCCGTGGTCGTCCGCGCCTGCCAGAACGCCTCGATGAGCGGGCGCAGATACGCCGACTCCTCGCCGCCCAGAACGGAGGAGGCGTCGTTCCCCGCCAGCGCGCGCAGCGCGTCCGCGCTCCGGGCGTCGCCGTCCGCGAGGTCCTCGATCGCGCCACCCCAGGACTCCTGGGGCCGGTAGTCCCGCGGGTTCCACGCGTAGTCGGCCGCCGTGAACAGCGGGATGCGGGAGGCCTCCGCCTGGGGCATCGCGTTCGCCAGCAGCGCCGCCGAGCCCGTGGCCACCGCCGGTTCGCGCCCCTGGTAGGGGCCGAGGAACACCCGGTCCTGCGCGTAGTCGTTGACGGGGTAGTTGTCCATGGTGACCAGCGGGTGGCTGCCGAACACATCGCGGGTGCGCGCCAGTTCGCCGCCCGTGATCGTCTTCGGTACGACACCGACGCCCGTCCACGCGACCTCGACGCCCTCGTCCAGGGCGCTCGCCAGCTGCCGGCGGTAGGCGGTCGAACCGTCCTCGTAGTACTCCGTCGGCATCAGGGACAACGCGGCCACGTCCGGGTGGCGCGCGGCGAGATGCCGGGCCACGGCGTTCGCCACCCGCGCCTGCGCCTTCGCCGCCGACTCGGAGCCGGAGCCGAACGCGTCCGCGTCCGCCTCGCAGTGCCACTCCGTGTAACTGACGTCCTGGAACTGCAGCTGGAAGGCGCGGAATCCGAGAGCCCACATGGCGTCGAGCTTGCGCGTGAGTGCCTTCACATCGGCGTCCGAGGAGAAACACATCGCCTGCCCGGGAGCCACCGCCCAGGTCGGCGCGACGTGATTGCGGCGCGCGCGCTCCGCCAGGTCCCGGAAATGGGCGCGCTGCCCGGCCGGGTACGGCTCACGCCAGCGCGCCTGCCGGTACAGGTCGTCACCGGGTGCGTAGACATAGCGGTTCTGCTTGGTCCGCCCCATGAAGTCCAGCTGCGCGAGGCGCTGTTCGGGGGTCCAGGGACTGCCGTAGAACCCCTCGGTCGTGCCGCGCACGGCGGTGCCGGGCCAGTCCCGGACGACGGCCCCGGCGATCCGGCGGTCGGCTCCGAGAAGCTGACGCAGCGTCTGCACCGCGTGGTACAGGCCGTCCTCGCCGACGCCCGCGAGAGCGACGGTGTCGCGGCCGTCGGCCCGGCCGACGGCCAGCCGGTATCCGCCGGAGGGCAGATCGGCGCGGGGCGCGGCGCCGAGCGCCGTGAGCGCCCGCTCCAGGGAGCCCGACGCGGCCGGTGCGCCGGAGAAGGAGCTCGCGCCCGGCGCGCCCCGCCCGCCGGCGTTCGCCGATTCCGTACCCGCGCGCACCACCAGGGCGTGCGCCGGGAGAGCGTCGCCGTCGCGCGCCGTCGTGATCCTGCGGGCTCCGGCCTGCCGCAGCAGGCCCCGCAGCGCTTCGAGGGCGTACGGGTCGAGCGGGGTGTCCGAGGCGTGCGGGTCGATGGCCACACCGGGGGCGTACGGAGCGAGGGGAGCGCCGGGAGAGTACGAGCCGGCCGGAGAGCCGGACGCGGCCGGGCCCGTCGTGCCGGTGATCAGGACGACCTCGTCCGTCACGGCGACCGGAGTGCCGTTCGCGCGCAGGGACTGCGGGCGGGGCCAGACGGCGGGCACCCCGCTGCCGATGGGCTCGCGGTCCTCCGCGGTGGCCGTCGGGCCGGGCGGCGCCGCGACGGCGGCGGGAGCCGTACCGATCGCGCTCGCGACGACGGCGAACGCGAGCGCGGTCGCCCCTTTTCCACGCCGGAGCCGCACGTTCCCCCCTGGTGTCTCGCCGCCCCGACCGCAGCGTCGGGGTGGCGTCGAGCCCACCATCCGGGCGGTGAAGGTGTCAACGAGAGTGGCCGAAGTGCCGGGATTGCCCCAGCCTGGAGGGGCGGCCCGGAGGTGTGGGACGGCGACAGAATGTGACCAGAAGCACGTTGTTCGTCCGTGTGCGTCTGCCGTCGCGCCCACGGGGTAGGGCTGCGGTAACCGCCAGGGCATCCGTTTCCGGCACGATCTGCCGGAATGCCCTCGGCCGCCGTAACCGACCTCGACAAGGAGGCCCCCGTGGCCGCATCGGCACACCTTCTCCTCTCGGCCCTGTCCAAACGCGGAGCGGAGCCGTCCGTCCCCGGCCAGCGCGCGGGACGGGCGTCCGCCGAACCCGAGGGCGCGCATCCGATCCTGCTCAGCGCGGAAGGCGCCAGCGCCGAGGTGCCGCTGACCAGCGAACCTCCGCTGCCCGACGCGGAACCGCTGACCAGCGAGCCGCCGCTGGCCGACGCCGCGCACCTGACGAGCGAGCCCACCTCGACCGGCGCCGCGTCGGGGGTCTGATGGCACCCAGTGGGCCCGCCGACCCGTCGCGGACGCCATCGGAGCCGGCGCCGCGGACCTCCCTGTCCCGGCTCGCCGAGCTGCACGGCGTCGCCCCCGCTTACAGCCCCTCCCCGGACCGCACGGTCGCGGCCTCGGACGCCGCGCTCGTCGCGATCCTGGCGTCGCTCGGTGTCGACGCGAGCACCCCGGACGCCGTACGCGCCGCCCTCGCGCACCATGAGGCCGAGACGGCCGATCGGCTGCTGCCGCCGACGCTGGTGAGCTGGGACGGCCACGCGCCCGCCGCGCTGGCCGCACTGCCGGACGGCGCCCGGCTGCGCGTCACCACCGAACAGGGCGAGACCCGCGCCTCCGCCGAACAACTCCCGCCCGGCGTCCACGCGCTGCACGCCACCGCACCCGACGGCCGCACCGCCGACGTCCACCTCGTCGCGGCTCCCGCCCGGCTGCCCGCGCCGCCCGGACGCACGTACGGCCTGCTCGTCCAGCTCTACTCCCTGCTCTCCCGCCGCTCCTGGGGCATGGGCGACCTCGGCGACCTCGCCGAGCTGACCGCCTGGGCGGGCCGGGCGCTCGGCGCCGGATTCGTCCAGGTCAACCCCCTGCACGCGGCGGTGCCCGGCGACCCCACCGACCCCTCCCCGTACCGGCCCTCCTCCCGCCGCTTCCCCGACCCGGTGCACCTGCGTGTCGAGGACATCCCCGAGTACCCGTACGCCGAGGACCGCGACGGTCTGCGCACGGTGCTGGAGCGCGCCGGACAGCTGCGCGACTCCGTCCTGGGCAAGGACGCGCTGATCGACCGCGACGCCGTGTGGGACCTCAAGCGCGAGGCACTCGAATCGGTCCGCGCGGTGCCGCTCGGACCCGGACGGCGGGCCGCGTACGCCGACTTCCTCGCCGAGGAGGGCCAGGCACTGGAGGACCACGCCACCTGGTGCGCGTTCGCCGAGGTGCACGGCTCCGACTGGCGGAGCTGGCCCGCCGGCCTGCGCGACCCCCGCTCGTCCGAAACCGCCCGCGCGCGGGCGGAACTGATGGACCGAGTCGACTTCCACAGCCGGCTCGCCTGGCTCACCGACGCCCAGCTCGCCGCCGCCCAGCGCTCCGCGCGCGACGCGGGCATGACCATCGGGCTCGTCCACGACCTCGCCGTCGGCGTCCACCCCGACGGGGCCGACGCCTGGGCCCAGCAGGAGTACTTCGCGGCCGGCATGTCCGTCGGCGCGCCCCCGGACGCCTTCAACGCGCGCGGCCAGGACTGGGGCCTGCCGCCCTGGCGTCCCGACCGGCTCGCCGCCTCCGGATACGCCCCCTACCGCCGCCTGCTGCGCGCGCTCCTCCGGCACGCCGGCGCCCTGCGCATCGACCACGTCATGGGCCTGTTCCGGCTCTGGTGGATCCCCCAGGGGCAGCCGCCCACGGAAGGCTCGTACGTCCGCTACGACGCCGAGGCGATGCTCGCGATCCTGGTACTGGAGGCCTCGCGGGCCGGAGCGCTGGTGATCGGCGAGGACCTCGGCACGGTCGAACCCGGGGTGCGCGAGACGCTCCAGGAGCGCGGAGTGCTGGGCACCTCGGTGCTGTGGTTCGAACGCGACTGGGACGGCGACGGCATGCCCCTGCCGCTCGACCACTGGCGCGCCGACTGCCTGGCCACCGCCACCACCCACGACCTGCCGCCCACCGCGGCCCGGCTCACCGGCGAACACGTCGAACTCCGCGACCGGCTCGGCCTGTTGACCCGCTCCCTCGACGAGGAGCGGGCGGCCGCCGCCGCGGACACCCGGGAATGGCTGGCGCTCCTCTCCCGGCTGGGGCTGCTGCGGGGCGCGAGCGGTGGAGCCCCCGCTACGGCCGAGGAGGCCGAGATCCAGGCCGTGCACCGCTTCCTGCTGCGCACCCCGGCCCACATGATCGGTGTCTGGCTCCCGGACGCCGTCGGTGACCGCCGCCCGCAGAACCTCCCCGGCACCTCGGACGAGTACCCCAACTGGCGCCTGCCGATCGCCGACGCCGAGGGCCGCCCGGTGACCCTGGAGGAACTCGCCGCGTCGCCCCGGCTGCACGCCCTGATCGACGTGGTGCGGGCGGAGAGCGGCCTGACCGGGGCACCCGGGAGCCCTCCGCGCCGTGCCCCGTGACCTCCGTACGGCACCCCCGGGCGCGCGGCTCAGTCAGGTGTTCGCTACGTTTGCACCGTGGACAAGAAGAACGCTCTGCGCGCCGGTGCCCTGGCCGCCGGTACGACGCTGATGATGCTGCTCATGTCGTCCCCCGCGCTCGCGCTGACCCGCGACGACGGCGACGACCCAGGCTCCCACCTGAGCGTGATCGAGACGCTCGGCCTCTACGTCGTGCTGCCGATCGCGCTGTTCCTCGTCATCGCCGGCCTCGTCATGGTCCTGGACAAGTCCCACAAGCAGCCGAACCAGGGCTGAGCCCCGCTCTTCGCCCCAACTCCATCTCTTCGTCGAGGGAGTCCCCGCACCCACCGGTGCGAGGACTCCCTCGACGCGTTTCACGGCCACCGTGTCCGCCCGGACGGGTGGTGCCGGACGGGTTCTAGGGGTGCGGCGCCGTCAGATACCGCTGCACCGTCGGACCCAGCCACGCCACGATCTCCTCGCGGTGCAGCGCGACGGCCGGGGCCAGCCGCAGGATGTAGCGGGCCAGCGCGAGTCCGAGCAGTTGCGATGCGCAGAGCGCCGCGCGGGCCGGGGCCTGTTCGGGGTCGGGGCAGGCGCGCCGCGCCACCGGCGTGAGCTGGTCCCTGAAGATGCTCTGCATCCGTTCGGCGCCGGTCTGGTTGGTCACGCCGACCCGGAGCATCGCGGTGAGGACCTCGTTCTCCTCCCACAGGTCGAGGAAGTGGTCCACCAGGACGCGGCCCACGTCGTCCGGGTCGAGGGCCGCCGGATCGGGCAGCCGCAGATCGACGTCGAGCACGGCCGCGAACAGCCCCTCCTTGGAGCCGTAGTAGCGCATGACCATCGAGGGGTCGATGCGCGCGTCCTTGGCGATGGCGCGGATCGTGGCGCGCTCGTAGCCGTCGGCCGCGAAGCGCTCGCGGGCGGCGGTGAGGATCGCGCCGCGGGTGGCGTCGGAGCGGCGGGGTGCCGCCGCGGGCGCGGTGCCGGCTGCCGGGCGCGCTGCCGGGCCGGCGGCGGACCCGGGCGTCGCCGGCGTCGCGCCGGACCCCGGTAGCGCCCCGGAGCCGGACCCCGGCAAAGCGCCGGACCCGGACCCGGACCCGGACTCGTGCTGTTCCTTGACTGGCATGCCAACGACCGTAGGCCAACAGGTGTTGACAGTCCAGTGGTGCCCTCCTATGTTGGCCAACAAGCGTTGGCCAACAGGTGTTGGCATCATGAGGAGGCCGTCATGACCGGCAACACGCACACGCCCCCCACCACCCCGACCCGCACCGCCCCCACCCCCCGTCGGGTGGTCGTCGTCGGCTCGGGTCCGACCGGCCTGCTGCTGGCCGGCGACCTCGCTGCCGCCGGCGTCCCGGTCACCCTCGTCGAGAAGCGCCCCCGCGGGATCAGCAATCTCTCCCGCGCCTTCGTCCTGCACGCCCGCACTCTGGAGCAGCTCGACGCCCGTGGGCTCGCCGACGACCTGGAGCGCAAGGGCCAGGCCCTCGACCGCATCCGGCTCTTCGGCGGACTCGCGCTCGCGCTGGACACGCTGCCCTCCCGTTTCAACCACCTGCTGGTGATTCCGCAGTACGAGGTGGAAGAGGTGCTGCGGCACCGGGCGGAGGAAGCCGGGGTGCGGTTCGCGTACGGGACGGAGGTGACCGGGCTGCGGCAGGACGCGGGCGGGGTGACGCTGGAAGTCCGGGGCGCGGGCGGGGAGCCGGACGAGTTGACCGCCGACTACGTCGTCGGGACGGACGGGATGCGCAGCGCGGTGCGGGCGGCGATCGGGCTGCCGTTCCCCGGCAGGTCGGTCATCCGGTCCGTCGTGCTCGCGGACGTCCGGCTCGACGAGGAACCGGAGTCGCTGCTGACCGCCAACGCCGTCGGTGACGCCTTCGCCTTCATCGCGCCCTTCGGCGACGGCTTCTACCGTGTGATCGGCTGGCACCGCGGCCGGGACATCCCGGACAGCGAGCCGGTCGGACTCGACGAGGTCAAGGAGATCGCCCGGCTCGCACTCGGGCGCGACTACGGCATGCGCGACGCCCGCTGGATGTCCCGCTTCCACAGCGACGAGCGCCAGGCGCCCGCCTATCGCGTGGGCCGCGTCTTCCTCGCGGGCGACGCCGCGCATGTGCACACCCCGGCCGGCGGTCAGGGCATGAACACCGGGCTCCAGGACGCGGCGAACCTCGGCTGGAAGCTGGCGGCCGTCTTCAACGGGCAGGCGGACCCGGCCCTGTTGGACACCTATCAGGCCGAACGCCACCCCGTCGGCGCGTCCGTGGTGCGCAGCAGCGGCGGCATCGTGCGGCTCGCGATGGCCAAGCGCCCCTGGACGCGGGCGCTGCGCGCGGGAATCACCGCGGTCCTCGGCCGTGTCGGCCCCGTGCGCCGCAGGGCGGTCGGCCGGATCACGGGCATCGGGTACGCGTACGGGGCGCCCCGCGGCGCGCACCCGATGGTCGGAACCCGCGCCCCCGACATCGCCCTGAGGAGCGGCCGGCTCTACGAGGCCCTGCGGGGCGGGAGGTTCGTCCTGATCGCCCCGCGGCCGTACGAGGCCGGGGAGATCGGGCGGGCCGCCGGGGAGGCCGGGGAACGCGCCGGCCGTCTCGCCGTGGAGCGCTGGGCGGGTGGGTCGCGTACGACGGTGCTGGTGCGGCCCGACGGATACGTGGCCTGGGCCGCCGGGTCCCCGGACGCCGCCTCGGTCGAGGCCGCCCTTGTCGCCGCTCTGGGTGCGCCGGACAGGTCCTAGGGGGCGGTCGCGGCCAGCAACGGGCGCAGCAGGCCGGCCAGTTGGGTGGCCTGCTCGTTGTCGAGGACCGAGAGCGCGGCCGTCTGGACCTCGAGCCCCGCTCCGACGGCCTCGTCGATCAGCCGCAGGCCCTCGTCCGTCAGGGTGACCTGGAGGCCGCGCCGGTCGTGCGGGTCGGGGGAGCGGCGGAGCAGTCCGGCGCGCTCCAGCTTGTCCAGGCGCCCGGTCATGCCGCCGGTGGTCAGCATGAGCGTGGCCGAGAGCTCGCGCGGCGAGAGCGTGTAGGGGGCGTCGGAGCGGCGCAGGGTCGCCAGAACGTCGAACTCCCCGCGTGAGATCCCGTACCGCGCGTACGCCTTCTCCATCCGGTCGCCCATGGCGCGCGAGAGCCGGAAGACGCGCCCGAAGACCTCCATCGCGGCGGTGTCGAGGTCCGGCCGGACAGCGGCCCACTGCTCGATGATCGCGTCGACGGGGTCCTTGGGGGTGCTCATGGGGGCGAGTATCCGCCGCGTCGCAGGTCGGCCGCAAGAAAGTAGCTCGGAAGGGAGTGGGTCGGGAGGAAGCGGCTCGACAGGAACTGGATCACCGGGAAGCAGGTCACCGATAAGCGGCTTGATTCTAAGTAGATTAGAGCTAAGCTACTTAGTGCCGGCCTGCTTCTGCCGGCCCTGCTCCTGCCGGCCCTGCTCCTGCCGTCTCCTCCGGTGACTGCTTCCGCCGTGTTCCTGCCGCCGACCCTCTCCCTCCGGCCCTCATCCGCCGGGTCTCCTCGAAACCGGGTGTCCCGTGGACGCGAACCGCTCCGCCCTCATAGCCCTCACCGCGCTCGCCCCCGTCTCCTGGGGCAGCACCTATGCCGTCACCACCGAGTTCCTCCCGCCCGACCGGCCGCTGTTCACGGCCGTGCTGCGCGCCCTGCCCGCGGGGCTGCTGCTCCTCGCGCTCGCGCGGGTGCTGCCGCGCGGTGTCTGGTGGGGGAAGGCGGCCGTGCTGGGCGCGCTGAACATCGGCGCGTTCTTCCCGCTGCTGTTCCTCTCGGCCTACCGGCTGCCCGGCGGAATGGCGGCCGTGGTCGGGTCGGCCGGTCCGCTGTTCGTGGTGGGCCTCTCCTTGCTGCTGCTCGGTGACCGGCCGACCCCGCGTACGCTCCTCACCGGCGTCGCGGCGGCCCTCGGCGTCAGCCTCGTCGTCCTGAAGGCGGCGGGCGCGCTCGACCCCGTGGGTGTTCTCGCGGCGGTAGCCTCCACCGCGTCGATGTCCACCGGCACCGTGCTCACCAAACGGTGGGGGCGGCCGGACGGAATCGGCCCACTGGCGCTGACCGCCTGGCAGTTGACCGCCGGCGGGCTGCTGATCGCGCCGGTCGCCCTCGTGGCCGAGGGCGCGCCGCCCGCGCTGGACGGCCGGGCGATCGGCGGTTACCTGTACCTCGCGCTGGCGAACACGGCGGTGGCGTACTGGCTGTGGTTCCGGGGCATCGGCCGGCTCACCGCCACCCAGGTCACGTTCCTCGGCCCGCTCTCGCCACTGACCGCGGCGGTCATCGGCTGGGCGGCGCTGGGGCAGGCGCTGACGCCGGTGCAGGTGGCGGGCATGACACTGGCGTTCGGGGCCACGGTGTTCGGCCAGCTGAGAGTCCGTCCGGCGGCCGTGGTGCCCCTCCCGGCCGCCACCGGCACCGCCCCGCTCGTCCGGGAGCCGGCCGGGGCGCACCGGCCCGAGCGGAATCCCCGGCCCCGGCGCACCCCGTAGCGGGACGGCCCCGCTCTCCTCGTACGGGTACTAGCCCCGTCGTACCTCGTACAGGAAGCAGCCGTACTCCACCGCCCGCACATGGAGCAGTGCCACCTCCGGGTCGGTGAACGCCTCCGTGAAGGCCTCGTCGAACGCGTCCGGCGTGGATACCAGCAGTCCGCCCAGGATGTGGCCCTCGGCCGAGTAGCGGCGCACCGTGCGGTGGGCGTTCGCGAAGGGGAGCTCGTCCCCGTCCGGACCCGCGCACGCGTCCGCGTGGATGAAGACCGGCCCCTGCTCGTCGTACGGGCCCGGTTCGGCCCCGGTCTGCGCGGCCCAGCGGCGCAGCGGAGCGTAGGAGACCAGGGCGATGCGCTCGCCGGGCTCGCTGCGGCGCAGGCAGCAGCGCAGCGGGGCACCGCCCTCCTCGTCGGTCAGCGGGGCGGGCGGACGGCCCGCGTCGTCGCCGTCGCGGAGTTCCTTCAGGACGGCCGGGCCGATGGGGTGTGCGGTGTACGTCGTCATACGTCCAGGCTCGCGCCCGCGCGTGCCCGGCACCGGCGGGAAACGGACATCGCGTTCCGTGCTGGTCCCGTGGAAGGATGGCGCAACCCACACATAACGAGGAGATGACCGCGTGCCTGGCACAAACCTGACCCGCGAAGAGGCGCAGCAGCGCGCGAAGCTGCTCACCGTTGACTCGTACGAGGTCGATCTCGACCTCTCCGGCGCGCAGGAGGGCGGCACCTACCGGTCCGTGACCACGGTGCGCTTCGACTCCGCCGAGACCGGCGCGGAGTCCTTCATCGACCTGGTGGCCCCGGCCGTCCACGAAGTCACCCTCAACGGCGACCCGCTCGACCCGGCCGAGGTCTTCGCGGATTCGCGGATCGCGCTGCCCGGTCTCCTGGAGGGGCGCAACGTCGTCCGCGTCGTGGCGGACTGCGCGTACACCAACACCGGTGAGGGCCTGCACCGGTTCGTCGACCCCGTCGACCAGCAGGCCTACCTGTACACCCAGTTCGAGGTGCCGGACGCGCGCCGCGTCTTCGCGTCCTTCGAGCAGCCCGACCTGAAGGCCACCTTCCAGTTCACCGTGAAGGCGCCGTCCGGCTGGACGGTCATCTCCAACTCGCCGACCCCGGAGCCCAAGGACGACGTCTGGGTCTTCGAGCCGACGCCGCGGATCTCGACGTACATCACGGCGCTGATCGTCGGCCCGTACCACTCCGTGCACAGCGTGTACGAGAAGGACGGGCAGTCGGTGCCGCTGGGCATCTACTGCCGTCCCTCGCTCGCCGAGTTCCTCGACTCGGACGCGATCTTCGAGGTCACCCGGCAGGGCTTCGACTGGTTCCAGGAGAAGTTCGACTACGCGTACCCGTTCGAGAAGTACGACCAGCTCTTCGTGCCCGAGTTCAACGCGGGCGCGATGGAGAACGCGGGCGCGGTCACCATCCGCGACCAGTACGTCTTCCGCTCCAAGGTCACCGACGCCGCGTACGAGCTGCGCGCCGAGACGATCCTGCACGAGCTGGCCCACATGTGGTTCGGCGACCTCGTGACCATGGAGTGGTGGAACGACCTCTGGCTGAACGAGTCGTTCGCCACCTACACCTCCATCGCCTGCCAGGCCTACCACCCCGACAGCCGGTGGCCGCACTCCTGGACCACCTTCGCCAACTCCATGAAGACGTGGGCCTACCGGCAGGACCAGCTGCCGTCCACCCACCCGATCATGGCCGAGATCCGCGACCTCGACGACGTGCTCGTCAACTTCGACGGCATCACGTACGCCAAGGGCGCCTCCGTCCTCAAGCAGCTCGTCGCCTACGTCGGCATGGACGAGTTCTTCAGCGGTGTCCAGGCCTACTTCAAGGCCCACGCCTTCGGCAACACGCGGCTGTCCGACCTGCTCGGCGCCCTGGAGCAGACCTCCGGACGTGACCTCGGGACCTGGTCGCAGAAGTGGCTCCAGACCGCCGGGATCAACATCCTGCGCCCGGAGATCGAGACCGACGCCGACGGCGTCATCACCTCCTTCGCCATCCGCCAGGAGGCCCCGGCCCTGCCCGCCGGAGCCCAGGGTGAGCCGACGCTGCGCCCGCACCGCATCGCGGTCGGCCTGTACGACTTCGACGGCGCCGAGGGCGGCAGCGGCAAGCTGGTGCGTGACGAGCGCGTCGAACTGGACGTGGACGGGGAGCTGACCGCCGTACCGCAGCTCGTCGGCAGGCGCCGCCCCGCCGTGATCCTGCTCAACGACGACGACCTGTCGTACGCCAAGGTCCGCCTCGACGAGGACTCGCTCGCCTTCGTCACCGAGCACCTCGGCGACTTCGAGTCCTCCCTCCCGCGGGCCCTGTGCTGGGCCTCGGCCTGGGACATGACCCGCGACGCCGAGCTCGCCACCCGTGACTACCTGGCACTGGTGCTGTCCGGCATCGGCAAGGAGTCCGACATCGGTGTCGTGCAGTCGCTGCAGCGGCAGTTGAAGCTGGCGATCGAGCTGTACGCCGACCCGACCGCCCGCGAGGCGCTGCTGACCCGCTGGACGGACGCGACCCTCGCCCACCTGCGCTCGGCCGAGGCCGGCGGCGACCACCAGCTGGCCTGGGCGCGCGCCTTCGCGGCGACCGCGCGCACGCCGGAGCAGCTGGACCTCCTGGAGGCGCTGCTCGAAGGCCGCGAGACCATCGAGGGTCTCGCCGTCGACACCGAGCTGCGCTGGGCGTTCGTGCAGCGGCTCGCGGCCGTCGGACGCTTCGACGAGGCGGAGATCGCCGCCGAGTACGAGCGCGACAAGACCGCCGCCGGTGAGCGGCACGCGGCCACGGCCCGTGCGGCCCGCCCCTCGGAGGAGGCCAAGGCGGAGGCGTGGGCCTCGGTCGTCGAGTCCGACAAGCTCCCGAACGCCGTGCAGGAAGCGGTGATCGCGGGCTTCGTCCAGACCGACCAGCGTGAGCTGCTCGCCCCGTACACGGGCAAGTACTTCGCCGTGGTCAAGGAGATCTGGGACACCCGCTCGCACGAGATCGCGCAGCAGGTCGCCACCGGTCTCTACCCGGGCATCCAGGTCGCCCAGGAGACGCTCGCCGAGACGGACGCGTGGCTGGCCTCGGCCGAGCCCAGCGCCGCCCTGCGCCGACTCGTCTCGGAGTCCCGCTCGGGCGTCGAGCGGGCCCTGAAGGCGCAGGCGGCGGACGCGCAGGCGACGACCGCGTAGTCCGTGAGCGTGCGGTCCGTGAGCTTGCGGTGCGTGAGCTTGCGGTGCGTGAGCTTGCGGTGCGTGAGCTTGCGGTCCGCGGACCGCGTGGTCCGTGACCGCGTGGTCCGCGGACGGTTGGTCCGGGACCGGGTGATCCGCGGACGCCGGTCCGGGAACACAGGGGCGCCGACCTGCCGGTCGGCGCCCACGGCGGCGGGCGGGAGACCGGACAGGTCTCCCGCCCGCCGCCGTTCGTCGGCCCGCCGCCGTCTGCCGTGCGGGCGTCCGCCACGCTCCTCGCCCGCCCCGCCGACCCGGCCGACCCCCGGAGTCAGTGGGGGACCATCCCGCCGGTGACGTTCACGAAGGTGCCGGTGATGCCGCCCGCCAGGTCGGAGGCGACGAAGGCGGCGGTGGCGGCGATCTCGGCCAGAGTGGGGTTGCGGCGGGTCATGCGCATGCCCGCGAGGTTCGCGAGCAGCCCCTGAAGGGCCGCGTCGTCGAGGTCCATGCGGCTGTCGACCGCGAGAAGCTTCTCGCGGGTCAGCGTCTCGGGCACCCCGGCCGCCCACAGGCCCACGACCCGCAGTCCGCGCGGTCCCAGCTCCGTCGCCAGGTTCCGCACCAGGGTGTCGATCGCGGCGTCCGCCGGTCCGGTGCCGCCCATCATCGGACTCCCGTGCGCGGAGCCGCTGTTGAGCGTAAGCACCACACCGGAGCCCGCCTCGGCCATGCGCCGGGCGGCGGCGCGGGCGGTGATGAAGGTGGTGCGGAGGCCCGTCTCGACGGGCCGTACGAGGTCCTCGACCGTCATGTCGACCAGGGGGACGCCCTGCACGTCGCCGCGGGTGACGAGGTTGAAGGAGATGTCGAGGGCGTCCAGCGAGGCGATGTGCGCGTCGACCGCCGTCTCGTCCAGGGCGTCGAGCACCGCGGTCTCGGCGTGTCCGCCGGCCGCCGCGATGTCCTTCGCCACCGCGTCCAGCGTCTCGCCCGTGCGCCCCACCAGGTGCACGCGGGCCCCTTCACGGGCGAAGGTACGGGCGACGGCGCCGCCGATGGATCCGCCGGCGCCGTAGACGACCGCGGTCTTGTCGGTGAGCAGCATGATGATCTCCTGAGGTGTCCGCCGTACGAGTCGGTCGTACGTGTCGGTCGTACGTGTCGGTCATGCAGACGTACGCGTCCTCCCGGACTCATCGGTCGCCCGCGGCCCGCGGCCCGCGGCCCGTGCCCGGCAGCCCGTGCGCCTCCCCGGCCCCCGCTCCCCGGCCCCCGCTCCCCGGAGGCGTCCCCGGCCGCCGCCCAGGCCGCAGCCCCGGCCGTCCCTCACACGTCGGCGGGGAGCCGCAGCGGCAGTCCGAACGCCGGGAACAGGTGCGGCTCGAAGGAGGTGATCTCCACGATGCGGTCCCCCTCGACGCGGAGTACGTCGAGGACCTGGGCGCGGTAGACCGTCGTACCCGGGCGTCGCACGTACCCCCCGGCCGCGATCCCGCCGTTGGCGCGGGCGGGAAGGTGGCGCCAGTGCCCGAGGAACAGCGGGGAGGCGGGGTCGAGGCTGATCCGCAGGAACTCGGTGATCGCGGCACGGCCGACGAACCAGTACGGGTTCGGCGGCATGGTGAGCCTGATGTCCTCGCTGAGCAGGTGGGTGAACGCGTCGAGGTCGAGGGCTTCGGCGGCGGCCATGTAGCGCCCGAGGATCTCCCGCTCGCGGGCGTCCGCCTCGGCGGTCCACTCGGTCCGGCGGTCCGGGAGCCGGTCGCGCAGGGTGGGCCGGGCGCGCTGCAGGGCGCTGTTGACCGAGGCGGTCGTCATCTCCAGGGCTTCCGCGGTCTCGGCGGCGGAGAAGCCGAGGACGTCGCGCAGGACCAGGACCGCGCGCTGGCGGGCCGGCAGATGCTGGATGGCGGCCAGGAAGACGAGCTCCAGGGTCTCCCGGGAGACGGCGAGCGCGTCCGGCCGCTCCTCGGCCGAGGGCAGGTCCTCGTCGGGGTACGGCTGGAGCCAGGTGACGCGGGCCGGGGGCTCGGCGGTGCCGTGGTTCATGCCGGGCACCGGCTCGTAGCGCCGGGGGCGGCGGGCGGTGCGCCGCTGGAAGTCCAGACAGGTGTTGGTCGCGATCCGGTACAGCCAGGTCCGCAGGCTCGCCCGCCCCGCGTAACCCTCCCGCGCCCGCCAGGCCCGCAGGAACGTCTCCTGGACGAGGTCCTCCGCGTCGTCGTAGGAGCCCGACATGCGGTAGCAGTGCACGCGCAGCTCACGCCGGTACGGCTCGACGAGCGCGGCGAAGTCGCTTTCGCCGAGGCCGGTGTGCGCGTCGGAGCGCCGCGGCCCCGGGTCGTGGGTCACCGGGCGGTCGTGCGTCACTGAGCCGTGCGTGACGGAACCCGGCTCGGGGGAGTCCTGGCCGGCGGCGGCCCGGGGGACGGCGGTGTGCGGCGCGGCGGGGTCCCCGGTGGCCGATACGCCGGCGGGGGCCGGTGCGCCCGGGGCTTTCGTCACGGCGGCCCGCGTGACGGAATCGTCCTTGGCGGTGTCCCGGGCCACCCGGGCGACGCGGCGCAGCCGTCCCACCGAGGAGGCCAGTTCGCTCACGCCGGAGTAGAAGACGGACGGCGGCTGCGGCACCAGCGCCTCGACCTGCCGTCCGATGTCCTCGATCAGCCCGTGCACGGTGTCGGCCGGCGCCGTCCGGCGGTCCCGGTAGGCCTTCTGCCGGCAGGCCGCCGAGCAGTACACCGAGCTGCGCCCCGTGCGTCCGGCCCGCCCGGCCAGCGGCTTCCCGCAACTGCGGCACACGGTATCGACCACCACGGGGACCTCCGGACTTCCGTCACGCGGGTACGACGTGACGGTATCCGTTGCGCCTCCCGAGACGCCGCGGAAGCGCCGCATCCGGCGGAATCCGCGAGGGGCGGGGCACCGGCCGGTGCCCCGCCCCTCGCGGACGCGTGGTGGATCCCGGTGGGATCCGGAGGTCAGCCCTTGAGCTCGGCCGCCACCAGCTCCGCGATCTGGACCGCGTTCAGCGCGGCGCCCTTGCGGAGGTTGTCGCTGGAGACGAACAGCGCGAGGCCGTGCTCGGCGGTCTCGTCCTGCCGGATGCGGCCGACGTACGAGGCGTCCTTGCCGGCGGCCTGGAGGGGGGTCGGGATGTCGGAGAGGACGACACCCGGGGCACCCGCGAGAAGCTCGGTGGCGCGCTCGACGGAGAGCGGGCGCGCGAAGCGGGCGTTCACCTGGAGGGAGTGGCCGGAGAAGACCGGGACACGGACGCAGGTGCCGGAGACCTTGAGGGCGGGGATCTCCAGGATCTTGCGGGACTCGTTGCGGAGCTTCTGCTCCTCGTCGGTCTCGTTCAGGCCGTCGTCGACGATCGAACCCGCGAGGGGGAGCACGTTGAAGGCGATGGGGCGCTTGTAGACGGCGGGCTCGGGGAAATCGACCGCCTCGCCGTCGTGGGCCAGCTTGTCCGCGTCGGCGACGACCTTCAGGGCCTGGCCGTGCAGCTCCGCCACGCCGGCGACGCCGGAACCGGACACCGCCTGGTAGGTGGCGACGACCAGCGCCTCCAGTCCCGCCTCCTCGTGCAGCGGCTTCAGCACGGGCATCGCGGCCATCGTCGTGCAGTTCGGGTTGGCGATGATGCCCTTGGGGCGGTCGGTGATCGCGTGCGGATTCACCTCGGAGACGACGAGGGGTACCTCGGGGTCCTTGCGCCAGGCGGAGGAGTTGTCGATCACGACCGCGCCCTGGGAGGCGACCTTCTCGCACAGCGCCTTGGAGGTGGCGCCGCCCGCCGAGAAGAGCACGATGTCCAGGCCCGAGTAGTCCGCCGTGGAAGCGTCCTCCACCGTGACACCGTCGACAACCGTCCCGGCCGAACGGGCCGAGGCGAACAGGCGCAGCTCCGTGACGGGGAAGTCCCGCTCGACCAGGATCCTGCGCATGACTGTGCCGACCTGACCGGTGGCTCCGACGATTCCGACCCTCACGGCGACTCCCTCTGCTTACGTTTCACGTGGTCCAGCGCTTCCATCATGCGTCTGACCCGGGTCCGCGTGTCCAATCCTTTCGCCGCGCCGCTCGAGGGATGGGACACCGGGACACGCGCGGATGAGCCCGATCCTGCGGCGGCCGGGCGTCCCCGTACGAAGAAATCGCCCGGCGACGGAAGGGAACCGCAAGCCGTACGGTGTGGGCGCCGTCATGGTTTCGGGCCCGGTGTGACGTACGCCTCGAACCGGGCCGAACGTTTTGGCCCGCACCGGCGTCGTAGAGGAAACGCGGGAGGGGAGGGGTGGCTGTGCTGCGCAGAAAGCCACGCCGCGCACCGGGGGCGGACGATCCCCTGGACGCGGCGCAGGAACGCCGGGTGCGTGCGGTGCTCGCGCTCGGCGGCGTACCGCAGGCGGACCTGCCGGACGGGGTGCAGCAGGTCCGGCTGCGGCTGCTCGAGCGGGCCGCCAAGGGGGACGAGGCGCCGCGGGACGTGTCCGCCTGGGCGGCGGTCGTCGCCTCGAACCTCGCGATGGACTGGCACCGGGCCAGGCGACGGCAGGACCGGCTGGGCGAACGTCTCGCCTCGCTGCGTCAGTTGGAGCAGCCCTCCGACGAGGAATCGAGCGTGCTCTCGCTGGCCGTCGCCCAGGGGCTGGACGAACTGCCCGACGCCCAGCGCCAGGTTCTCGTCCTGCGGTTCTACGCCGACCTGCCCGTGCGGGACATCGCCGACGAACTCGGGATACCCGAGGGCACGGTCAAGAGCAGGCTGCACACGGCGGTCCGCGCGCTGCGCGTCCGCCTGCACGAGGACGAGGTGGTGTGACGTGGCCGAGTACGAAGGTGTGGACGCGCTGCTGGCCGCGATCACGGACGCTTCACTGCCGGAAGGCGCTCGCGACGATGTCGCGTTCATGGCCGAGCACCGGTCGGCACGTGAGGACGTGGACGTGCTCCGGGAGCAGCTGGTCATCATCGGGGACGCGCTGGCGGACTCCGGGAAGGCGGCCGAACCGGGCCGCGCCTCCCAGAGGTCCCAGGGGTTCCGGAGGCCCGGGGGACCACGGAGGTCCGGGGACGGGCGTCCGGGGGGCACCCCGAAGACGCGCTCCCGGCACCGCGGCGCCCTCGCCGTCGGGGTCGGCGCCCTGGCGGCGGCCGCTGTGGCCTCGATGGTCGTCGGGATGGGCTGGCTGGTCGCGCACAACGGGATGGGCGGAGCGGACGACCAGGCCTCCTCCAGTGACGCCAAGACGGACAGCGCCAACTCGTTCAGCGCGCCCGGCTACATCGCCTGCTCCCGGCTCATCGCGGAGGGCACGGTCACCGAGGTGGTCCAGGTCCCCGGCACCGAACAGGACCGGATCACCCTCGACGTGTACCACTCCTACAAGCCGGCCAAGGGGGAGAAGGAGGTCACCTTCCTGATGGACCAGAACGTCGATCCGCGGCTGCACGAGGGCGACGAGGTGCTGGTCGGCATCGGGCAGCACGCCCCGACTCCCGACATCTGGACGACGGGGGAGAAGAACATCGCCCGCGACCGGGCCTGGATCGTCAAGGCGCTGCCCGCGGCCCGGGGCATGAGGTGCGAGCGCTGAGGCGGGGTACGGGCTCCGGAGTCTGAGGCGCGGTACGGGCTCCGGGCTACGAGGCGCGGGTACGGCCGGGCGGCACACGAAAGGCGGGGCCGCACACGAAAGTGCGGGTGGCACTCGAAGGGCCGGGCGGCACGGAAGGCCGGGCGGCACACGAAGGTGCGGGCGGCAATCGAAAAGCCGGGCGGCACGAAAGTGCGGGTGGCACACGAAAGGGCGGGCGCCCGTTTCCGGACGCCCGCCCCGTGCCCCGGGACCGCTCACGCGGCCGGGGGGTCACTCCGTTACGGCGTGACCTTCTCGATCTTCACGCTGCCGAGGCCCGCGACCGTGCCGCGCGCGTTCACCAGCTGGACCTGACCGAAGAACTCGCGTCCCTCGGGAGCCGCCGCGGCGGCGGTGACCGAGCCGGACACCGTGGCCGAGGCTCCGGTCGCGAGCTTCACCGGGGTGGAGTCGTCGACCGTGACCGTGCCGAGCGCGCTCGAGAAGAACACGTCCTGGTAGTCGTACGCGGTCGAGCCCGACGGGACCGAGTAGCCCGCGACCTCGATGGTGTACGTCCCGGCGGCGGGGGAGGCGATGGAGACGGCCTCCTCCGAGTCGCCGTCCGCGGACTGTCCGACGACGGTCCCGGCGGCGTTCTTCACCGTCAGGTCGAGGTCGGCGGCGTTGTCCGAGACATTGCCGATGACCACGTCGAGCGACGCGGCGCCCGCGGGCACCTCGACCGTGCTGATCTGCGTCGCGCCGTCGGCGATGGTCGGCCGCGCGTTCTTCGAGGAACCGAGCGGGCCGCCCTTCAGCTTGCCGTCGAGCGCGGCGAAGTTGTTCGTGACCTTCCAGGAGGCGGTGGCCGGAACGCCGACCTTGGCCTCGGGGACGGTCACGACGGCCGGGTCGAAGGCCGCGCCGAGCACGGCGACATCGAGCTTGTACGGGTTGTCGAGCAGCGGCGACGTACGGCGCGCCTCGACCTCGATCTCCCAGACGCCGGGCTGCGGGTCCGCGTACGAACGCACGCCGGGGGCACAGCCGTTGCCGTCGAGGTAGTTGTTGTAGCAGTACGGGGTACCGGTGTTGTCGACCGGAACGCCGTACGGGTGGATCGCGATGAACCGGGTCTGGCTCTTGTCCTTCAGCCCGCCGATCGCGACCTCCAGGGACTTGGCGCCCTCGGGGACCGTGACGAAGTACGAGGTGCTGCTGTTGCGCTGCACCGAACTCGACGCCGCGTAGGTGTACTTGAGGGGGGCCGAGACCACGACGGTCGACAGGATCTGCTTGTCGACGCCCTCGGTCCGCGGGTCGTCGACCTCGAGGATCGCACTCTTGAGACCGGCCGACTTCGGCGCGGCCTGGACCTTGACGGTCACCGGCTGGTTCAGCGGGAGCCTGACCTCGTCCGAGCCGACGATCCGGAAGGTGTCGGCGGCGTTGTTCTCGAAGTACAGCTCGTGCCGGATCGCCCGGTCCTCGCCCGACGTACGCGTGATGGTGATGTCGTACGTCTTGCGCTCGCCGGCCTTGAGGCCGCCCTCGCGGTCGTACAGGCCGGTGCCGAAGCCCGGCGTCTTCAGCGCGAAGTCGATCGCGGTGTCGACCGGCGCCTTGACCGTGTAGTCGTGGGCGGTGGCGCCGTCCTTGATGGAGTCCCAGGCGTCACCGATGTTGATGAGGCCCGCACCCTCCTCGTACGCCTGAACGCCCTTGGTGTGGTCGGCGGTCGACGTGAGCGCGGTGCGCAGGGTGGCCGGGGTGAGGTCGATCCCCTTCTGCTTCGCCGCGCTGAGGAGCAGCGCCGAGGCGCCCGCGGCCTGCGGGGACGCCATCGAGGTGCCCTGGAGCATCGAGTAGCCGGCCGGCAGGGTGTAGCCCGCCTCGGCGACCGGGGAGCCCGGCAGCCAGGTCTGGGTGGAGTTGATGGAGGCGCCGGGCGCGCTCAGCGTCGGCGTGAAGCCGCCGTCCTCACGCGGGCCGCGCGAGGAGAAGGGCAGCATCGCGTACTTCTTCTCCACCTGGGAGCCGTAGTTGGCGGCCCAGGTCTCCTTGGAGATGGTCGCGCCGACCGAGATGACCTTGTCGGCCAGACCCGGGTCACCGATGGTGTTCGCGCCGGGGCCGGAGTTGCCCGCGGAGATCACCAGCTGGACGCCGTAGGTGTCGATGAGACGCGTGTAGAGCTCGGCGCGCGCGTTGTTGCCGTCGTTGAGCGCGGGCAGGCCGCCGATGGACATGTTGACGATGTCGACGCCGCGGTTGGCGACGAGGTCGATCATGCCCTCGGTGAGCGCGACGTTGGTGCAGCCACCGGTCCAGGTGCAGGCACGGGAGGAGACGATCTTCGCGCCGGGCGCGGCGCCGTTCATCTTCCCGCCGAAGAGGCCGTTCGCCGAGGTGATACCGGCGACGTGGGTGCCGTGCTCGGACTCGATGACGCCGATGTTGACGAAGTCCGCCGTCTTGCCGACCCAGGTCCCGCCGTACGGGTCCATGGGTACGTCCTTGCGGATCTCCACGACGAACGGCTGCCGCTCGACGACGTCCGTCGCCGGGTTGTCGGTACCGAAGTAGCCGATCTGGAAGCCGTTCTTGTACGGCTTCATCGGTGTGTCGTCGGTGAAGTCGCTGTTGTTGTTCAGGTCGACGGTGACCGTGCCCGCCGCCGGGTCGTAGAGCACGCCCCACGCGTCGGTGGTGTCACCGTCGCGGTTCGCGTCGCCCTTGGCGTCGCCGCCCGTCGTCGCCGACTCCCGGAACGTGCTGATCTCGTACGAACCCGCCGGTGCCGTCCACGTCTTCCCGCTGTACGTGAAGGTGGGCCCGGCCACCGGGGTGATCATCGGGCGCCAGGTCGCGTCGCTGTCGAGGATCGGGTCGGTCGAGGTGACCCAGTCGACGATCTTGCGCTCTCCGGTGGTGGTCTTCTGCAGGGCGGGGTGGCCCAGGTCGACGCCGGAGTCCAGGATGCCGATGGTGATGCCCCGGCCGTCCGCCTTCGGGTGATCCTCGACGAAGTCGACGGCACCTGTCTCGAAGGACGGGTTGTACGGGTTCTCGGCGGGAGTCTTCTTGCCGGGACCCGGGTAAGTGGCGGCCGTGGAGGCGTTGCTGCCGTGCTTGGCCGTGTCGGCGCTCGGCGTCGGGTCGTCCAGCGCGATCTCCTGGCGCAGGTCGATCCCGTGCACCGAGGACAGCTTCGCGGCGGCGGCGATGGCCGAGTCCGCCCTGCCCGTCGGGACGGTCGCCCGGACATAGCCGAGCTTGTCGTAGGTGCGGCCCACCGAGCCGCCCTTGACCGCGTCCAGCTCCTTGGCGACCTGCTCGGTCTGGCCGGGAGCCGTGGCGATCATCATGGTGACGTTCTTGTCGCCGTTCGCCTTGGCCTCGGTGAGGAGTTCGGCGTCGGACGAACCGAGCTTGGCGGCGGCGGACTTGGTGCCCGGGTCGGCCGTGGGCGCGTCCGTGTCCGCGGAGAAGGCCATGGGTATCGGCCCGGCCGCGGAGAGCGCGGCCACCAGGCCCGCGGCCACGGCAATGCGGGCCACGCGTCTCGCGCCCGATATCGGAGCGCGCTGAGGGTCGGAGGTCATCTGCATCCCTTGTAGGTAAAGGAACGAGCGTGGAGCGGCCGGTTCCGGCGTTGCTGACGGACCGGTCGTGTCAGTCCGGTATGTGGACCCGGATGACCGCTCAGCTTTACCCAAGGGGCAGTTGTTTGGGGAGAGTTGACCGTGGCGGGATGGAGCCATGGCGCACTTCCGCCATGCGTCATGTCGGCGTTAGCGCCCTATGCGGGGATATCCCGGACAGGGTGGATGTCTCTCTTTGTCGATTCAGCTCTCTTTTGTGCGCGCGTAGTGGCGGGACGCCTTCGCGCGGTTACCGCAGGCCGCCATCGAGCACCAGCGGCGGGTGCCGTTCCGTGAGGTGTCGAAGAAGTGCAGGATGCACGCGTCGTGGGCGCAGCGGCGGATGCGGTCCGGCGCGGTGTCCAGCAGCTCCAGGTAGTTGCGCGCGGCGAGCCAGGCCGGCCCCCAGGAGGGGTCGTCGAACTCGGGTGTCTCGCCCGGTCCCCGGGCGGTGAGCGTCAGCCGGACGCGCCCGTGCGCGAGGAGGGCGTCGACGCGGGCCGCTGCTTGCGCCGGGAGGCGGGGGCCGGTGTCCGCCGGGTCCCCGTCGCTCTCGGTCCCGCCCTGCCCGTCGCCCGGCCCCCGGGGTGCGTCGATCACCGCGCGCAGGGCGTCGCGGGCTTCGAGCGTGTGCCGCAGGACGGTGTCGTCGGCCGGGAAGTCGAGCCCGTTGCCCGCCAGCCACACCGCGAGGCCCTCGGTGCCGGTCAGCAGGTCCAGCACCACGCCCTCGTGGTTCCAGCGGGTGTTGAGGAGGTCGAGCGAGACCGGCTCGCCCGTGAGGGGGCGGGGGTCGGGGCTGGTGGACATGGAGGGTCTCCCTTCACTGCTAACCGCTCAAGGGTAGGTCACCGGTTGACGCTCTCGATCCTAACCTTTAATGTCAATGACAAGGGTTAGCCTCTCCTGGGGGCGGCCGACGACAGAAGGGGACTGTCATGACTCTGCGCAACGGCCACATCGGCCTGAACGTCACGGACCTCGACCGCTCGCTCGCCTTCTACCGCGACGTCCTGGGCTTCGGGGTGCTCGGCGAGGGCAAGGACGGCGACGACGGGGCGCGGCGGTACGCGTTCCTCGGTTCCCCGGCCGGGGACGGCCGCCCGGTGCTCACGCTCTGGCAGCAGGCGCGGGGCGCGTACGACACCGGCCTGGCGGGCCTGCACCACCTCGCCCTCGAAGTCGACTCCGTCGAGCAGGTCAGGGAGTACGAGACGGCCCTGCGCGCCTACGGCGCGACGTTCGTCCACGAGGGCGTGGTCGCCCACCGTGAGGGCGCCGCCTCGGGCGGCATCTTCTTCCACGACCCGGACGGCACCCGTCTGGAGATCTTCGCGGCGAGCGGCGCCGAGGAGGCGCCGGTGCCGAACACCACCGCACCGACCTGCGGCTTCTTCTAGAACGAGGAGCGGTCATGACGTATCACTCGGGCTCGCGGGCGATGCAGGACCGCGTCGGCGTCCGTGATCTCGCCGATCACATGGGCCGGGCCATCGGCCAGGGCATCCGCCCGGTGGCCGCCGCCTTCCTCGAACTGCAACCGATGCTGGTCGTCGGCGCGGCGGCCCCGGAGGGCGGCGCGAAGGCCGGAGGCGGCGGCTCCGGGCTCAGCGCCGATCCCGGAAGGGGCGCCGGCTCGGCGGCCCCGGGCGGGGGCTCCGGCCCGGAGGGCGACGCGGCCCCGGGAGGCGGCATCGGCTCCGGGAGCGGGGCGATCCCGGGAAACGGCGGCGTATGGGCCTCGCTGCTCACCGGGCGGCCCGGATTCGTACGCGCCACCGGGCCTCACCGGATGTCGGTCGCGGGCGGGCTCCGGGCCGGCGATCCGCTCACGGACGCGCTCGCCACCCCGGGTACTCCCGTCGGCACCCTCGCCCTCGACCCGCGCACCCGCCGTCGTATGCGCCTCAACGGCCGGGTCCGGCCGACCCCGCGCGGCTTCGCGATCGAGGCCGACCAGGTCTTCGCCAACTGCCCCAAGTACCTCCAGAAGAGGGAGGCGTACGAGACGGTCGACCGCGCGGCGGGCGTTCCCCGGAGCGGCACGGAACTCACTTCTTCGCAGCGGGAGTTCATCGAGGCCGCCGACACCTTCTTCCTCGCCACGGTCCACCCGCACGGCGCCGACGCGAGCCACCGCGGCGGCAACCCCGGCTTCGTGCGCGTCGACGCGCCCGGCGAACTGAGCTGGCGCGACTACGCCGGAAACTCCATGTTCCTGACCCTCGGCAACCTGGCGGCCGACCCGCGCGCCGGTCTGCTCTTCCTGGACTGGACATCGGGGGCGGTGCTCCAGCTGACCGGAACGGCCCGCACGGAGTTCACCCCCGACGGAGAACGGACCGTCCGGTTCACCCTCACCGGAGCCGTCGAGACGTCCGCCGCCAGCCCCCTGCGCTGGTCCGCCCCCGCGTACTCGCCGGCCAACCCGTGAACGGGGGGCGACAGCCCCGGAATCACCTTCCCTACCCCGGAAGATGAACGCGGAGTGACCGGCCACCGGCCGTTCGGACAGGACTCCGTGGACGGGCAGGGTGCGCCAAGATCCACGTACGGTGATCGGCGCTGCCCGTTGCCGCCCAGTTAACGCGCAGGTCATCCCCGATGCCAACGATCCAGTATGAGCGGGGAGTTCGCCAGTCGAGTGCCCCGCGGCCACTGCCGACGCGTTCGTACTCGGGGAGACCGCGCCATGCCGCGCATACGCTCTGTCGCTGCCGTACCCGCCCTCAACCGCCGCACCCTGCTGGCCGCCACCGGGGCGGTGTCCCTCTCCGCGGGGATCGGACTCGCCCTGCGCCCGGAGTCCCCCGCGCACGCCGCGGTTCCGGAGCAGGCCACCGTCGCCGACTCCGTCGCCCGCTCCAAGGCCCAGGCCGGCGCGGCCGGTCCGCAGGCACCGGCCGCGCCGGCCCCGTACACGCGCGGCACCACGCTGAGCGGCGTCGCCGCTCCGCGCTCCGGCTCCTCCGGGTACCGCCGGCTCGGTGACGGCGCCGGCTGGAAGCGGGTCGTTCGCGACGAACTGGCCGCCGGCAAGAACGGCCGCGCCGACCGGCGCACCGCGCTCGCCGCGTTCGTGCAGCTCACCGACCTGCACCTCACCGACACCCAGCACCCGCTGCGCCTGGAGTTCCTGCGCTCCCAGAACACGAGCGCCTGGCGTCCGCAGGAGACGCTGACCGTCGCGGGCGCGGTCTCGCTGGTGGAACGCGTCAACTCCCTGCGGGGAGCACCCGTCACTGGCTCTCCGCTGCACTTCGTCATGACCACCGGGGACAACACGGACAACAACTCCAGGACGGAGCTGGAGTGGTTCCTCAAGGCCATGAGCGGTGGCCGCATCAGCCCGAACAGCGGCGACCCGCGGCACTACGAGGGCGTCCAGGCCTCCGGCCTCAAGACGTACTGGCAGCCCGACGCGGCCCTGCGGGACGCCGACAAGCAGCGCGGCTTCCCGCGCATCCAGGGCTTCCTGGAAGCGGCGATCCGCGAGCTGCGCAGTCCCGGCCTGAGCCTGCCCTGGTACTCCACCGTCGGCAACCACGACTCTCTCCCGATGGGCTGCTACGCCACACGCGGCGACTCGTTCCTCACCGAATTCGCCGTCGGCGGCAAGAAACTGATGTCGGTCGGCTCGGCGGAGTGCGCCGCGCTAGCCAAGAGCCTGAAGAAGGGCACCAGCCCGAAGGGCAAAGAGGTCCGCGACCTGCTCAGGGCGCACGCGCGGCAGATGCGCTCCGTCACACCCGACGAGAAGCGCGCCCCGTTCACGCCCGCCGAGTACGTCAAGGCGCACCTCGACCCGGCGTACACGGGACCGGGCCCGATCGGACACGGCTACTCCTCCGCGAACCTCGCCGCGGGCACCCAGTACTACACCTTCCGGATCGCCGAGGACGTCATCGGCGTCAGCCTCGACACCACCGACCCCGGCGGCCACTACGAGGGCTCCATCGGCACGGCGCAGCTGCGCTGGCTGGAGAGGACGCTGCGCGAGAACAGGGACAGGTACGTCGTCGTCTTCAGCCACCACACCAGCAAGACGATGCGCAACACCTACGCGGACCCCGCCCGCCCGGCCGAGAAGCGGCACGGCGGCGACGAGGTCGTCGCCCTCCTCGCCAGTTCCGGCAACACCCTCGCCTGGGTGAACGGCCACTCCCACAAGAACCAGATCACCCCGCACGCCGCCCCCGGCAACCGCTCCTTCTGGGAGATCTCCACCGCCTCGCACGTCGACTTCCCCCAACTCGCCCGCGTCATCGAGCTGGTGGACAACAAGGACGGCACGCTCTCCCTGTTCACCACCCTCGTCGAGTCCGCCGCCCCGCACGCCACGGACTTCTCCGACCTCACCCAGACCGGCCTCGCGGCGCTCTACCGGGAGATCTCCTTCAACACGCCCGGAGCCCGCACCGACCTGTCGGGCACCTCCCGTGACCGCAACACCGAGCTGATCCTGAAGAAGGGCTGAAAACGGCTCAACGCGTCCCGGCCGGGCAACCCGTGAGCGCGCCCTCGTGTCCGTCCCGTCGACCAGGTCGAACGGCGAGATGGGGACGGCATGAGGGTACGTACGGGACTGGTGGGGGCGACCGCCGTGGCGATCGCGGCGACACTGGCGGGACCCGCGGTGGCGGCTCCCGCGAAAGGCGACCATGGGAGAGGGCACCACGCGCCGACCCGGCAGGCCGTCGAGGCGGCCGTGCGCGACGGAGTGCCGGGCGTGACCGCGACGGCCGAGGACCGGCACGGCGCATGGTCCGCCACGGCGGGCGTGGGCGACCTGCGGACCGGCGCACCGCGCTCCGCGGCCGACCGCTACCGCGTCGGCAGCATCACCAAGACGTTCGTCTCCACCGTCCTGCTCCAACTGGAGGCGGAGGGACGGCTGTCACTGGACGACACGGTGGACCACTGGCTGCCGGGCGTGGTGCGGGGCAACGGGAACGACGGCACCGGGATCACCCTCCGCCAACTCCTCAACCACACCAGCGGAATCTTCAACTACACGGCCGACGAGGACTTCGGCCGCACGTACTTCCTGAAGGACGGCTTCCTGCGGCACCGCTACGACACGTCGACACCCGGGCAGCTCGTCGCGATCGCCCTGTCCCACAAGCCGGACTTCGCGCCGGGCACGTCCTGGAACTACTCGAACACGAACTACGTCCTGGCCGGCATGGTGATCGAGAAGGCCACCGGCCGGTCCTATGCCGCGCAGATCCGGGAGAGGATCATCGAACCCCTCGGCCTGCACGCCACGTCGGTCCCCGGCACGCGGGTGACCGTCCCGCGGCCCAGCAGCAGGGCGTACTCCAAACTGGCCGAGACGACGAGCGGACCGACGTACGACGTCACCACCCTGAACCCCACCCTCGCCTCCTCCGCGGGGGAGATGATCTCCGACAACGCCGACCTGAACCGCTTCTACACGGCACTCCTGCGGGGCAGGCTCCTGCCGCGCGAGCAGCTCACGGAGATGCGGACGACGGTCGAGGTCGACGGCATCCCGAACGCCCGCTACGGCCTCGGCCTCATCGACCGCGAGCTGAGCTGCGGCGTCCACGTCTGGGGCCACGACGGAGGCATCCACGGCTCGGTCTCCTCGGCCGTCACCACGGCGGACGGCCGCCACTCCCTCGCCCTCAACTTCAACGGGGACTGGTCGGGCGACAGCGACGCCGTGATCGAGGCGGAGTTCTGCGGGAAGTAGACAGCCCCGCCGAGCCGTTCGCGCGGCCGGGCCTCGGCTCCCGGCCCGGCCGCGGACCGACGGCAGGCCCTAGTCGGCGGCGCCCGTCGCGAAGCTGACCTTCGCCGTCTCGACGGTGTCCCCGCGCCGGCCGGGCGCGCTCTGCCACTTCCAGTAGAGGTTGGTGTGCGCGACGACCTCGGCCGGGGTGGGGGCGCCGTACGCCGTGAGGTCCTCCGTGGTGTGGGCGTCACCGACCAGGGTGACGTCGTACCCGCGGGTGAAGGCGCCGTGGAGGGTGGAGCGGACACAGACGTCGGTCTGGGCGCCGGTCACGAGGACATGGCCGACGGCACGCTCGGCGAGCAGGTCCTCCAGGTCGGTGGCCTCGAAGGAGTCGCCGTAGTTCTTGTGGACGACGGGCTCCCCGTCGCGGCGGACCAGCTCCGGCACGTACTGCCAGGCCTCGCTGTCCCGCTTCATCCCGTCGTCCGAGTGCTGCACCCAGATCACCGGCACCGCCTCGGCGCGGGCCCTGGCGACGAGCGTGTTGATGTTCGCGATCACGCTGTCGACGTTGTGAGCGCCGTCCACCGCTCCGTGCTGCATGTCGATCACCAGCACTGCGGTGTTCGGGCGATCGGGCAGGGTCGTCATCAGGCTCTCCTGATCTCTCGTCTTGCTCGTCACGGCGGCCGCGTCCGGCCAGGGAACTCCTGCTCGCCCCACAGTAGATCGGGGCACTGACAACGCCACCGGAACGCGGGAAGGGGCCGGCGGGACCACCTCGCGGACCCTCGCCGACCCCTTCCCTCCCCACCTGGCACCACCCGGTCCGTCACTACCGGGGCAGCACCACGACATACGCCGCCGGATCGCGGTCGTTCGAGGCCATCAGCGCGGTGCGCACGACCGTGGCCTGCTGCTCCATCGCCTCGCAGAGCTTCCTCGGGGTGATGTGGACGACGGTGATGCCGAGCCGCTCCAGGTGCTCGCGCTTGCGGGCGTACTCGGACCACACGGCGTCCGCGGCCTGGCGCGGGGTGCGGGTGTCCAGCTCGACCGCCACCGCCTGCTCGGGCCAGTACGCGTCCAGACCGCCGAGGTGCGGGCCGCCGGGCAGCCGCAGGTCGACGTTCCAGAGAGGGTCGGGCAGCCCGTGCTCGTGGACCATCCGGTACAGGCGGGTCTCCGCGATCGCCCTGCCCTCCGCCTTCAGCGAGTCCACGGCGTCCACCACCTGCGGGCGGCCGAGCAGCCGAGCCGCCGTCAACTCCGCGACGATCGACGCCGGTTCGCAGTGGCCGCCGCGCACCGCCTCCGTGAGCAGCCGGAGCACGGCGCCCGCGTCGGTCAGTTCCGCGACCGCGTCGGCCAGGGCCCGGGGCACGGCGGCGACCGGGACCCCGGTCACGAAGGCGGGGGCCGGCAGCGCGGGCGTGCGGACGATGCGGACGCAGCCGGTCGAGCGCAGCCGGCGCATGCGGGGGACCAGCACGTCGATCGTGTCGAGGGAGAGCAGCGGCGCGGCGGAGGTGAAGCCGTGCAGGGCCAGCGCAGCCGGCCCGGTGATCAGCGCGTCCGCGTAGGGCTGGGCGGCGTGCGGCTCCTCGGAGCCCGGCTGGACGGGGATGTGGACCGCCCGTGCGGGGGCGGGGGAGCGGGCGGCGTACAGCAGCGCCGCGTGCAGCCGCTCCTCGGCGGTGGGCGGGCCGGGGTGCAGGAGGAAGACCCCCGGAAGGATCCGCTGCCAGGGTCCGCCGGGCCGGCAGCGTTCGGTGGCGTCGGCGCCGGTCACGCCCTGGCCGCGCAGCTGGGCCGTGGTCAGGACCCGGCGCCGTACGTGGGACAGGGGGCGGGGGGAGAGCGGGGGGATGTGGGTCATGCCCCGGGGTTTCCCGCCGGGGAGCCGCCCTCTAACCGCTGTTACCCGCCCGTCGGCAAATCGGGACAAGCGCGCCCCGAGGTACGGGCGTTCGAGTGCCGAAAGGCGCTGGTCCGGAGGGTGATTAATAGGGGTTACGGCTCTGAATACCTGCATTTCGTAACCAGTGAGCGCATGTGATCATTTCACCGGAGAGGGCGCCGGACACGGGTGGCGCCGACGCTCTCTCCGGTGTGGTTCGCGCGGAGCGGGTTCAGCCCGCCGCGGAGATGTCGCAGGCCTGTCCCCGCAGCGCCCGCGCCAGATCGTCACGCGCCTCCAGCACCAGCCGGCGCAGCGCGGGCGGCGCGTCCTCGTGCGCCGCGAGCCAGGCGTCCGTCGCCTCCAGGGTCTCCGGGGAGTCCTGGAGCGAGGGGAACAGCCCCCTGACCACGTCCATGCCGATCTGGATGGACCGCTCCTCCCAGACGCGGCCGATCGCGGCGAAGTACTTGGCGGTGTAGGGCGCGAGCAGCTCCCGCCGGGACGGCTGGGCGAAGCCGGAGATCGTCGCCTCGACGAGGGCGTTGGAGAGCGCGTCGGACTCCACGACGGCCGCCCAGGCCTGGGCCTTGACCGCGGCCGAGGGGCGGGCGGCGAGGCAGCGGACCTGGTGCCGCTTGCCGGACGCCGTGTCGTCGCGGGCGAGTTCGGCGGCGAGGACGGACTCGTCGGCGGCCCCCTGCGCGGCCAGCGGCTCCAGGAACGCCCAGCGCAGCTCCTGGTCGACCTCCAGCCCGTCGATCTTGGCGGTCCCCTCCAGCAGGCCCTGGAGCAGCTGGAGATCGGCCTCGCCCGACGCGATGTCGGCGAAGAAGCGGGCCCAGGCGAGCTGGTGCTGGCTGCCCGGCTCGGCGATCCGCAGTTCGTTCAGCGCACCCTCGGCGAGCAACTGCCCGCCCTCCGCGCGCCAGTCGGGCGCCACGTAGTGGACGAGCGCGGAGTTCGCCCAGGCGTGCAGCATCTGGAGCACGCCGATGTCGGACTCGCGGCCCGCGAAACGCAGCACCAGACCGATGAAGTCCCGTGCGGGCATGAGCCCGTCGCGCGTGAGGTTCCACAGCGCCGACCAGCACAGGGCCCGGGCGAGCGGGTCGGTCATCTCGCCGAGTGCGTCCCGCAGCGTGGCCAGTGAGCCCTCGTCGAAGCGGATCTTGCAGTACGTGAGGTCGTCGTCGTTGACCAGGACGAGCTCGGGGGCCTCCGCGCCGACCAGTTCGGTGACGACCGTGCGCGGCCCGTCGACGTCCACCTCGGCGCGCGCGTAGCGGACGAGCGAGCCGTCCCCGCCCTCGCGCAGCGACTGTCGCCGGTAGAGGCCCACGGCGACGCGGTGCGGGCGCAGTCGGGGGTGCGACTCGGGGGCCTCCTGGAGGATCGCCAGCTCGGTGACGCGGCCGTCGGAGCTCAGGATCACCTGCGGGGTGAGGGAGTTGACGCCCGCGGTCTGGAGCCAGGAAGCGGCCCAGGCGGCCATGTCCCGTCCGCTCGTCTCCTCCAGGACCGACAGCAGGTCGCCGAGCCGCGTGTTGCCGTAGGCGTTCCGCTTGAAGTAGCGGCGGGCGCCCTCCAGGAAGGCGTCCTGTCCGACGTACGCCACCAGCTGCTTGAGGACCGAGGCACCCTTGGCGTAGGTGATGCCGTCGAAGTTCAGCTTGGCGTCCTGGAGGTCACGGATGTCGGCCGTGATCGGGTGGGTGGACGGCAGCTGGTCCGCGCGGTACGCCCAGGCCTTGCGGCGGTTGGCGAAGGTGATCCAGGCGTCGGTGAAGCGGGTCGCGCCGACGTTGGCGAACGTGCCCATGAAGTCGGCGAAGGACTCCTTCAGCCACAGGTCGTCCCACCACACCATGGTGACCAGGTCGCCGAACCACATGTGCGCCATCTCGTGCAGGATGACGTTCGCCCGGGCCTCGTACGACGTCTGGGTCACGTTGCCGCGGAAGATGTACTCCTCGCGGAAGGTCACCAGGCCCGGGTTCTCCATCGCGCCGAGGTTGTACTCGGGCACGAACGCCTGGTCGTACTTTCCGAAGGGGTACGGGTAGTCGAAGTGGTCGTGGAAGAAGTCCAGCCCCTGCTTGGTCACCAGGAACACGTCGTCGGCGTCGAAGTGGGGGGCCAGGCCCTTGCGGCACATCGCGCCGAGGGGGATCTCCAGCGTCGTACCGTCGTCGAAGGCGCGGGAGTAGGAGTCCGTCACATAGTGGTACGGGCCGGCCACGACCGCCGTGATGTAGGTCGAGATCGGCTTCGTCTCGGCGAACTTCCACACACCGTCGGCGAGTTCACCGGCGCCGTTGCTCCAGACGGTCCAGCCCTCGGGGGCCCGCACCTCGAAGCGGAACGGTGCCTTGAGGTCCGGCTGCTCGAAGTTGGCGAAGACGCGCCGAGAGTCGGCGGGCTCGTACTGCGTGTACAGATACACCTCGCCGTCCTCGGGGTCGACGAAGCGGTGCATGCCCTCGCCGGTGCGGGAGTAGGCGCACTGGGCGTCCACGACGAGTTCGTTCTCGGCGGCGAGGTCCTCCAGCCGGATACGGGAGCCGTCGAAGACCTCACCCGGGTCGAGGTCCCTGCCGTTGAGTGAGACGGCCGTCACACGCGGAGCGATCAGGTCCGCGAAGCTCGCCGCGCCCGGCTCGGCGCAGCGGAAGCGGAGCGTGGTGACCGAGCGGAAGGTGCGGGGCTCGCCGGACGCCTCTCCGGGCTCCGTCTCCCCGACGGCCGAGCGCAGGTCGAGGGAGACGTCGTAGCTGTCGACGGACAGCAGTGCCGCCCGCTCCTGGGCCTCGTCGCGGGACAGATTCTCACCGGGCACGACTGCACTCCCTCATGGCGTCATAGACATGTGCGAACAGGGCCGATCCTGCCATGTGCTCCTTACGGCGGGCGCTGCGACGGCGCAGACACAGGGGAATCCCTAGGACCCGTCGGAATCGCACAGACACACGGGAATGGCGTGGGCGAGTGCCGGTGTTGCCAAGGGAAACACCGCGTTCCGAGGAGAGCCATGCCCGAGCAGACCGCTCAGACCAGTTCCGGCAAGACCCCCGTCGACTTCTGGTTCGACCCGCTGTGCCCCTGGGCCTGGATGACCTCGCGGTGGGTGCTGGAAGTGGAGAAGGTCCGCGACATCGAGGTCCGCTGGCACATCATGAGCCTCGCCGTGCTGAACGAGCCCAAGCTGGACGAGCTTCCCGACCAGTACCGCGAGATGCTCGCGACCACGGCATGGCAGTCGGTCCGGGTGGTCACCGCCGCCTGGCAGAAGCACGGCGACGACGTCCTCGGCCCGCTGTACACCGCGCTCGGCACCCGCTTCCACAACGACGGCTCGGGCCCGACCAAGGAGGCCATAGCCGGCGCCCTCGAAGAGGTCGGACTCCCCGCCGACCTGATCGACTACGCCGACCAGGCGGACTTCGAGTTCGACGCCGAGCTGCGCGCCTCCCACAAGGAGGGCATCGAGAAGGTCGGCCAGGACGTCGGCACCCCGGTCATCGCCGTCCCCGGCGCCGACGGCGAGCAGCTCGCCTTCTTCGGCCCGGTCGTCACCCCGGCCCCCAAGGGCGAGGAAGCCGCCAAGCTCTGGGACGGCACGCTCATGGTCGCCTCGGTACCGGGCTTCTACGAGATCAAGCGCACGCGCACGGCGGGACCGGACTTCAGCAACCTGTAGGCGGCTCCGGTCCGGCGCCGGACCGGGGTACCGGTCCCGGGGTTCCGCCCTCGGGGGTCCGCGACCGCTGGCGGACTACTTGGCGTCGGGCTCGGGGAAGTTGTCGCCGTCGCGCCAGTTGCTCCAGCGCTGGAAGCGGCGGCAGCCCGGACGGGTGCAGCGGTGGTAGGCGGCCGGGTCGTCCACCTGTTTGATCTTGCGCACCGCCTCTTCCTCGTCCTTGGTGAGCTTGCGGAACTTCTGCAGCGGACCTCCGCAGTTCGGGCAGTGCACGTCCACGGCGACACCTCCGTGTGAGAACGGACGGGAAAGGTCGAGAGGCATCCGGGTGCCGAACGCCGGCCCTGCGAGCGTAAGCGCTGGCGGGTCCGGCGACGGGTCCGGAATCGGTCCGGCCGTGTCCCGGGCCCGTCCACTCGTCTCGTCTCGTGCCGGCTCGTCCCGGTTCGGATACCTCATGCAGGTGAAAAGCTCGGCGCGCGCTGAGACTTCACCGCCCGGAGTGCGTGATAACTGGTGCGGACGGCGTGCGGGGCGATGGTGTGGGAGGTCCGGATTGCGTACGAGGACGACAGCGTGGGAGGTCCGGACCGTGGACGACGGCGACGCGTGGCCGGGGATCGGCGCGCGCCTGGATACTGCGGCGTCATGAGTACTACGAGCCGCAGCACGACTCTCCTCCTGGCCCGGCACGGGCAGACCGTCTGGCACGCGGAGAACCGCTACGCCGGAGTGAGCGACGTCCCCCTCACCGACGAGGGCCGCGCCCAGGCGGAGGCCCTCGGCCGCTGGGCCGCCGCGCACCCGGTCGACGCGATCTGGACCTCGACCGTGTCGCGTGCCGTCGCCACCGCCGAGCCGGCGTGCCGCGCCCTGGGGCTCGTCCCGCAGCGCGAACCCGCCCTGCGGGAGTGCGACTTCGGAGTGGTGGAGGGCCGTACGCTCGCCGAGTTCGAGGCCGAGAACCCGGTCCGGGCCAAGGCGTTCCGGGCCGATCCGGTGTCGTACCCCTTCCCGGAGGCGGAGGACCCGCGCACCGCGGCGGCCCGTGGAACGCGCGCGCTGCGCCACATCGCGGCGGCCCACCCCGGTGAACGGGTGCTGGTCGTCGCCCACAACACCCTGCTGCGTCTGGTGCTGTGCTCCGCCCTGTCCATCCCGCTGGGCGAGTACCGCCGTGTCCTGCCGAGCCTCGGCAACGCGGCGATCACCGAACTCCGGGTGGAGGACGGGTCGGCCGCCCTGCTGTCGCTCAACGTGCCGTGCGCGCCGTGACGGGAGGGCCCCCGCGAGTCACGTCCTCGCTGGGGCCCTCCTTTCTTCCGCCTGCCACGTGAAAGTGAGAAGACGATCACGAGCAGGACGCCTCATGTTCCCCCTCAGGGGGCCAGGAGCAACACGTCCCGGCGGGCCGTGGCCGCTTTGTGACGCCGGGCCACGTCCTGCCAGTTCACGACCTGCCACATCGCCTCGACGAAGTCCGCCTTCTGGTTCTTGTACTGAAGGTAGAAGGCGTGCTCCCAGGCGTCGAAGACGAGGAGAGGCACCGAGCCCTGGCCGACGTTGCCCTGGTGGTCGTAGACCTGCTCGACGACGAGCCGGCCGCTCAGCGGTTCGTGGGCGAGGACGCCCCAGCCGGAACCCTGGGTGGTCGCCGCCGCCTTGGTCAGCTGGGCCTTGAAGCCCGCGTAGGAGCCGAACGACTCGGTGATGGCGTCCGCGAGATCGCCCACCCCGTCGGCGGCCAGGGGTTCGCCGCCGCCGTTCCCGGTCATGTTCGTCCAGTAGATGCTGTGCAGGATGTGGCCGGAGAGATGGAAGGCCAGGTTCTTCTCCAGGCCGTTGACCGACCCCCACGACTCCTTGTCCCGCGCCTCCGCGAGCTGCTCCAGCGTGTCGTTGGCGCCCTTCACATAGGCCGCGTGGTGCTTGTCGTGGTGCAGCTCGATGATCTCGGGGCTGATCACGGGCGCGAGCGCGGAGTAGTCGTACGGCAGTTCAGGGAGTGTGTAGACGGGCATGACGGGTCCCCTCCGACCTCTTATTGCAAGGTACTTGCAACTGCACGCTAGCAGCAAGAAGATGGGAGTGCGTGTCCGGCCCGCACGGGTCCCGGGGGCGCCGCGGCCCGCGTCCGGACACGCGAAAGGGCCCCCGCGCGACACCGTCCTTCGCGCGGGGGCCCCTTCGGTGAGGCGGGTGCACCGGTCAGGCGCGGGCGCGTGCCCTCTGCCGGGCATAGCCGACGGCGGCCAGGAGCAAGGTCATGGCGCCCGTCGAGTACAGCTGCACCCGGGTGTCCGGCTCCCGGGCCATCAGGACGAAGATCGCCACCATGCCCGCCAGTGCGACCCAGGTCAGCGCCGGGAACGCCCACATCCGGACGACCAGCTTCTGCGGGGCCTCCCGGTCCAGACGGCGCCGCAGCCGCAGCTGCGAGACCGCGATGAACATCCAGACGACCAGGATCACCGCGCCGATCATGTTCAGCAGCCAGGGGAAGACGTCGTCCGGACGCCAGTAGCTGAGAACGACACAGCCGAAGCCGAAGACGCAGGACACCAGCACCGCGACTCGCGGCACCCCGGACGAGACCCGCCCCAGCGCCCGCGGGCCCTGGCCGCGCTCGACGAGGGAGTAGGCGATCCGCGAGGAGCCGTAGATGTTGGCGTTCATCGCCGACAGCAGTGCCACGAGCACGACCACGTTCATCAGCTGCCCGGCGCCGGGGATGCCGAGGTGTTCGAGGGCGGCGACGTAGGGGCCCTTCTCGACGACCGCCGCGGAGTCCCACGGGACGAGGGTGACGATGACCGCCATCGAGCCGATGTAGAAGAGCGCGATGCGCCACATGGCGGTGCGGACGGCGCTCGCGACGCCCTTGACCGGGTCCTGCGACTCGGCCGCCGCGATCGTCACGGTCTCCAGGCCGCCGTACGCGAACACCGACGCGAGCAACCCGATGACGAGCCCCTCGCTGCCGTTCGGCAGGAAGCCCCCTTCGCCGGTGAGGTTCGCGGTGCCCGGCGCGTCCGTGCCCGGCAGGACGCCGGCGATGGCCAGCACGCCGAGCACCAGGAACAGCGTGATGGCGCCGACCTTCAGTGCCGCGAACCAGAACTCGAACTCGCCGAAGTTCTTCACGGCCGCGAGGTTGGCCACGCAGAAGACGACCATGAACAGCGCCACCCAGGCCCACTCGGGCGTGCCGGGCAGCCAGCCGGTGACGATCTTCGCGGCGCCGATGCCCTCCAGGCCGACGGCCGTGCAGAGCAGCACCCAGAAGGACCAGCCCGCCGTGAAGCCGGCCCAGGGGCCGATCGCCCGCTCGGCGTGCGCGGAGAAGGAACCGGACGACGGATACGCGGCCGACATCTCGCCGAGCATCCGCATCACCAGCATGACGAGCAGACCGGAGACGGCGTAGGCGATGACGATCGAGGGACCGGCGGCGGCGATGCCCGCGCCGGAGCCGACGAACAGGCCGGCGCCGATGACACCGCCGAGGGCGATCATCGACAGGTGGCGCTGCTTCAGGCCGTGGGAGAGGGGGGCGTCCGCGGCGGCGGTACCGGGCGGCGCGTCGAGGGTGGTGCGGGACATGAGAGTGGGGGGTCCCTTACAGACGAGCGGTAAAAACGCCCACAGTCTGGGCAGCCCCTCCGTCAGGGAGAAGGGGCCGCCCAGCATGCGGACGCGATCCACACGGAGTGTAAGGGTCCGTTTACGCCGGGGTTCCGGGCGTCTTGGGGGCGGTCTGCCCCGTTACGTCATCCGCGTCACACCACCGACGTGTAGTGCGAGGCGTCGCCCGCGATCGAGTGGCTCTCCTTGCCCTCGATGCCGACCGGCACGTCACCGGCGACCGTCACCCGGTGCAGACGGCGCGGGGCGCCGTCGTAGTTGTCGATGGCGTAGTGCTGGGTGATCCGGTTGTCGAACAGGACCAGCTGGTTCGGGGACCAGCGCCAGCGCAGGATGTTCTCGGGCCGGGTGACGTACGCCTGGAGCAGGTCGAGGATCTTGCGGGACTCGCCCACCGACAGCCCCACGATCCGCTGCGCGAACCCGCCGATGAACAGGCCGCGTTCACCGGTCAGCGGGTGGACCCGGACGACCGGGTGCGCGGTGCGGAACTTGATGGACGTGAACTGGGCGCGCTGCGCGGCCTGTTCCTCGTCGATGGTCTCGTCCGGGACCGCGTAGTCGTAGTCGTTGGTGTGCTCGGCCCACAGGGTGTCGGCGAGCGCGCGCAGCGGCTCGGGCAGATCACGGTAGGCGGCCGCGGAGTTGGCGATGAGCGTCTCGCCGCCGTACGGCGGGACGGTGATGCTGCGCAAGGTGCTGGCCTGCGGCGGGTTCAGCACGAAGGTCACGTCGGTGTGCCAGTGGTTGGCGCGGCCCCGCTCGCTGTCCACGGGCAGCACGTTCGGGGCGCCGTCCACGGCGGGCACGGTGGGGTGCGCGGTGGTGAGGTCGCCGAAGTGGCGGGCGAAGGCCTGCTGGCCCTCGTCGTCCAGGTCGACGTCGTCGAAGACCAGCGCCTTGTGCTCGTTGAGGGCGGTGCGCAGGGCGGCGACGGTGATGTCGTCGAGCGGCTTGGAGATGTCGACGCCGGAGACGCGGGCACCGATGTGCGCGGTGACCTTCTGGATCTCGATGTCTGCCATGAGGTGCGGGTCCTTTCGGATCGGCTGATCGGCTGATCGGGTAAGGGCGGTGACGGTCGGGGGCGGGTTCAGGCGAGGGCGGCCGCGGGTGCGGCGGTCGTGGACGGGGCCGCGTACTGGTTGGCCGGGCGCGGCAGGCCGTAGCGCTCCCGCAGGGTCTGCCGGGGCCCGTACTCCCGGCGCAGCAGGCCCCGGTCGCGCAGGATCGGCACCACGTGGTCCACGAAGAGGTCGAGGCCGGAGGGCAGCACGGCGGGCATGATGTTGAAGCCGTCGGCGGCGCCGCCGCGGAACCACTCCTCGATCGCGTCGGCGACCTGCTCGGGCGTGCCGGCGAAGGTCAGATGGCCTCGCCCGCCGCCGAGCCGGCCGATCAGCTCGCGGACGGTGAGCCGCTCGCGCCGGGCCAGCTCCACGACGAGGGTGTAGCGGCTCTTGGCCCCCTCGATCGCGTCCTCCGGCGGCAGGTCGGCGGGCAGCTGCGCGTCGAGACCGAGGGTGCCCGGCTCCAGGTGGAGCAGGTGCTCCAGACGGTTCAGCCCGTGCTCGTACACGATGTGGTCCTCGAGGACGCGTTCGTGGGCGCGCGCCTCGGCCTCGGTCGAGCCGATGACCGGGACGATGCCGGGCAGGATCTTGATGTGGTCCGGGTCCCGTCCGGCCCGTTCGGTACGGGATTTGAGGTCGGCGTAGAAGTCCTGGGCGTCCGCGAGGGTCTGCTGGGCGGTGAACACCGCTTCCGCGTACCGGGCCGCGAACCGCTTGCCGTCCTCCGACGAGCCCGCCTGCACGAGGAGCGGGTAACCCTGCGGCGTGCGGGGCACGTTGAGGGCTCCCTCCACGCTGAAGTACGTCCCCTTGTGGCGCGCGGGATGGATCTTGCCCGTGTCGCCCCAGACGCCGGCCGCCTTGTCCGCGACGACCAGATCGTCCTCCCAGCTGTCCCAGAGTTTGAGCGCCACGTCCAGGAACTCGGCGGCGCGCTCGTAGCGGGTGGCGTGCGAGGGCTCGTCGTCGAGACCGAAGTTGCGGGCGGCCTCCGCACCCGCTGTGGTGACGATGTTCCAGCCCGCGCGGCCACCGCTGATGTGGTCCAGGGAGGCGAATCTGCGGGCCAGGTTGTAGGGGGAGTTGTAGGACGTGGAGGCGGTGGCGATCAGGCCGATGTGCTCGGTGGCCGTGGCCAGCGCGGTGAGCAGGGTGATGGGTTCCAGGGCGCCGGACGGGCGCTGGCCCACGCTGCTGAAGAGAACCGGGCCGTCGGCCAGGAAGAGGGAGTCGAAGGTGCCGCGTTCGGCGATCCGGGCGAGGCGCACGAAGTGGGCCGTCTCGACATGGGCGTACGGGTCGCTCTCCGGGAGCCGCCAGGATGCCTCGTGGTGGCCGGTGTTCATCAGGAACGCGTTGAGATGGAGTCGGCGCGGGCTGGTCACGGGTGCTTCTCCTCCTGGTGCGCGGGCACGCCGTGCCCGGCTGTGTCGTCCGCGGTCGTGTCCCGTCCCGCGACGGGGTGTCCCGCCGGCCCGTCCGGTTCCGCGACCGTGTGATCCGCCGCTGCGTGTTCCGTCGCTCCGCCGTCCGCCCCTTCCGGTCCTCCCGTGACGTCCTCGGTCACCCCGAGGGCGCTCAGCAGGCGTTCGCGGTACTCCCCGAGCCGCGGATCGCGGTACGAGCGGGGGTGCGGGCGGTCGATGGTGAGGTCGACGCCGATACGGCCCCGGTCGAGCACGAGCACCCGGTCGGCCAGCACGATCGCCTCGTCCACGTCGTGCGTGACCAGCAGGACGGACGGCCGGTGGCGCTCCCACAGCTCGCGCAGCAGCACATGCATCCGGATCCGGGTGAGCGCGTCCAGCGCCCCGAACGGCTCGTCGGCGAGAAGCAGTTCGGGCTCCCGTACGAGCGAGCGGGCCAGGGCGGCGCGCTGGGCCTCCCCGCCGGACAGCTCGTTGGGCCAGGCCCGTTCACGGCCCGCGAGTCCCACCTCGGCGAGGGCGGAGCGGCCCTTCTCCGCCGCCTCCTTGCCGTCCGTGCCCAGCAGGACGTTGTCGAGGACGCGGCGCCAGGGCAGCAGCCTCGAGTCCTGGAAGACGACGGACACCCTTTCCGGTGCGGTGAGCTGTCCGCTCCCGGCGACGTTGTGATCGAGGCCGGCGATGGCGCGCAGCAGCGTGCTCTTGCCGGAGCCGCTGTGTCCGAGCAGGGCGGTGAACTGGCCCGCGGGGAGGTCGAGGTCGATGTTGTCGAGGACCGTACGTCCCTCGAACGACCGCGTGAGGCCGCGCAGTTGGACGGTGTGCTGACGGGTCAGCTGCTGAGTGTGCGTCGCCATGACAGCACCTTCCGTTCGATGAGACGAACCGCGCTGTCGGAGACGAGCCCGAAGATGCCGTAGATCAGCAGGCCGACGAGGATGATGTCGGTCCGGCCGTAGTTCTGGGCCTGGAACATCATGTAGCCGAGGCCGCTGGTGGCGTTGATCTGCTCCAGGACCACCAGGGAGAGCCAGGAGCCGGTCACCCCGAGCCGGAGTCCCACGAAGAATCCGGGCAGGGCGCCGGGTATCACGATCTCCCGGACGAAACGGAACCTCGACAGCCCCTGGACCTCGGCGAGTTCGACGTAGCGGTGATCGATGCCGGACAGGGCGGAGTGCAGGTTCAGGTAGATGGGGATGTAGACGACGATGGCGATGATCGCGATCTTGAAGGTCTCGCCGATGCCGAGCCAGAGGATGAACAGCGGGATCAGACCGAGGGTCGGGATCGCCCGGTTGAGCTGCACGGTGCCGTCGATCAGCGCTTCCCCGACGCGGCTGAGCCCGGACGCGAGGGCGAGGACGACCCCGGCGCTCAGGCCGAGCGCGAACCCGTATCCCGCGCGCTCCAGGGAGGTCAGCACATCGGTGGGCAGTGTGCCGTCGGTCCACAGGTGACCGGTGGTCTTCAGCACCGTCCAGGGCGCGGGGATCGCGCCGGGATCGAGCTGCCCGGCGGCGGACGCGAGGGCCCACAGGGCGAAGAACAGTGCCGGCCCGATGAGCCGGGAGGCGGGCAGCCGCTTGCCGGGCGCGAGGCCGCGGCGCCGGGAACGGCGGGGCCGAGGCAGCCGGTGGCTGTCCGCGCCGGCCTCGACCGATGCGGCCGGTGCGACCGGTGCGGAGGTCGGCTCGGTGCCGGTGCCGGTGCCGGTGCCGGTGCCGGTCTCGGTGTCAGTCTTGGTGGTGGCGTCCGGCTCGGTGGTCGCGTCAGCCTCGGTTGTGGCGTCCGGCTCGGTGGTGGCGTCCGTCTCGGCGGGTGAGGCGGAGGTCGAGACAGAGGCGGAGGCGTCGTCGTCCGTGATCGCGGTCGATGGCGTGGAGGAGGAGCGCGTGGTCGTGGTCGTGGACCTGGTCGTCATGGCCGTCACTTCCGGTATTCCGCGGGTACGGCCCTGGCCGCGATGGCCTCGAAGCGCCGGTCGAAGAGCGAGTCGACCTTGAACCCCTTCACGAAGCCGCCCTCCGCCAGCAGATCGGCGGTCTCCTGCTCCCACTTGACGGCCTCGTCCCAACTCGGCGGGAACAGCGGCTTGTTGGCGAGCTCGGTGATCGACTGAGCCTGCGCGAGGGTGAGGTTCTGCGTCTTGACGTAGAACTCCTCGTTCCAGGCGTCGGGGTGCTCGTACGCCCACACCTGGCCCTTCGCCCAGCGCGGGATGAACGCGGCGACCGCGGCCGCCTTGGCGCGGTCGGCCAGCACCGAGGTCGGCGCCCAGAGCAGGTTGAGCAGGTCCACCACCTCGGTGGGGATGGTGTGGGCGCCCTTGGACCCGTACTGCTTGAGATAGGCCGGGGCCTGGCTGTTGGCGAGCGGGGCGATGTCCACCTGGCCGGCCTGGAGCGCGGTGAGGAACTGGTTGCTGGTGAGCGGCACCAGGGTCACGTCGTCGTAGGCGATGCCGGCCTGCTTCAGGGCGCGCAGCAGGACGACACCCTGTGCCTGGCCCTGCGAGAAGGCGAGCTTCTTGCCCTTGAAGTCCCGCACGTCCTTGATGTCGCTGCCGGGCTTGGTGGCGAACAGGTAGTTGGGCTTGCGGGTGATGTTGATCGCGACGATCTTCGCGTCGAAGCCCTGGTAGTGCGCCTGGATCGGCGGGATGCCCGCGTTGTTCCCGACGTCCAGGGACTTGGCGCGGAAGGCGTTGATGACATCGGGACCGGCGCCGATGTTCACCCAGTCGGAGACGGCGAACGGCAGCGAGGACAACCCCGCCAGCTTCAGCTGGAGTTGCTGGACGCCTTGGTACGAGGCGATCTTGAGCTCGGTCCCCTTCGGCACCTTGTCGGACAGGGGCGCGGACGTGTCCGCCTTGGAACCGGTGTCGGCGGCACTGGCGCCGGCGCAACCGGTCAGTCCGGCCGCGGCGGCGACACCGACCAGGGAGGACAGGAACACGCGCCGGTCGACACCGGACCGGGAGACGGCGGACGCGGCGGAGGACAAAGGGGACAGTGGTGGCATGGAAGGACTCCGGGGATTCCAAGTGGCGGGACGGCGAGCGGAGTTCCGGGCAGGGCGAAGCCGGAAGAGCGGAACGCGCGCCGAAAGGGACACACGCCGATGGCGTGCCGATGGGGATGAGCCGATCAGGGTGCGACGGCAGCCGAACCGTCCGCGTCATGACGACGCCGGACCGGATCTCGGGGCGACGACGGCCGAGGAGACCACGGCACGACGACGGGCCGGGTCGGCCTACGGGCGACGACAGTCGGACGGCCTACGGAACGACGACAGCCGGATCAGGCTTCGGGGCGACGGTGGCCGGGCCGATCCTCGGCACGACGGCGGCGGAGTGGCCTTCGGGGTGAAGGCTGCCGAGTGAACCTCAGCGCTTCGGCGCGTCAGCGACCTGTCGGCGACACGGGGTCAGCAACAACGTGTGCGTGCGACCCGCATCAGGTCGACCACACGGCACTTGGTGAGCGGAACCTGCACCCGCGCGCTGCTCATGGACACGATGCTCCTGTCCGGGCACGAGCCCTGTCAACATTCCGAGTTTCTGAATTAATTCGCTCCCGGTGAGGGGCCCGGGGGAGTCCGGAGCGACCCGGCCGGAGTGGCCCGGCCGGCCGGAGTGTCCCGGGGCCGGGAGGCCTTCAACGGGCGGTGAAGCCCGCGGAACCCAGCGGATCGCGGTACAGGACGTCGAGCGCGACCGATCCGCCGGCCACGGCCAGCACCGAATCCGGGAAGCTGGTCGGGGCGACCGCCGACGCTCGCTCCGGGCCCACCGCCTCCCGCAGCGCTCCGAGGCAGTCCTCCCGGTACATGGCACCGATCTCGGTGACGACGACCGTCTCCGGGTTGAGCACGTCGAGCAGCAGCCCCGCCGCCCGCCCGACCATCCGGGACCGCTCCATCAGCAGCCGTACGGCCAGCGGGTCGCCGGCGGCCGCCGCGGAGACCACGTGCATCGGGTTCGAGCCGTCTATGACACCCTGCTCCCGCGCCCGCCGGCACAGGGTCCGTTCGCTCAGCTCGGCCTGGATGCATCCCGTCCGCCCGCACTCGCACCGCTCCGACCCGCCGGCCAGGGGCAGATGGGCGATCGCCCCGGCCTGCGAGCGAGGCCCGTAGTGCACCTGGTCATGGGTGGCGAACGCGGCATCCACGATATTGCCGGCGAAGAGATGCAAGACGCTCCGGCTGCCCCGGGCCCGCCCGAACAGCCGCTCACCGTTGACCAACGCCCGCGCGTGCCCGTCCACATGGACCGGCAGCCCGGTGCGCGCCTCGACGACCTCCCGGACGGCCACGTCGCGCCAGCCCAGCAACGCGTGCTCCACGATCGTGCCGGAGTCCGGGTCGACCCAGCCGCCGGTCGCCACACCGATGCCCAGGGGGGTACGGCCGGGAGCGTCAGCGAGGAGGGCGGTGACTCCGTCGGCGGCGTTCGCCAGAACGACGTGCGGCTCGGTGCGGTCGTGCCGCAGACGCTTCTCGACGACGACGCGTCCGCGCAGGTCCAGCAGCGCGACGGTCGTGTACGGCACGGCCACATGCACCCCGCCGACCACGAACCGGGCGCGGTCCAGATCGATCGGGAGATGCGGCCGCCCGACCCCGCCCGACCGGTGGGGCGCGGCGGCCTCCCGGATCAGGCCCCGCTCGGTGAAGCGGGCGCAGTAGTCGGTGACCGACGCGGGGGAGAGTCCGGTGAGCCGGGCGATGGTGCTGCGCGCGACCGGGCCGTGCTCCAGCACGGACCGCAGGATCACGCTGGCGCTGGTCCGGCGCCGGTCGAGGACGGGGGAGGGCGGGGACGTCGAAGGGGGTGCCACGGTACTGGCCATGGAGTTCTTCCTCAGGGAGCTGGTCCGGCACTGCGCCGTCACGTACGCCTCGTCACATCGGGTGCGACGTGCGACTGGTGTGGTGTGCTCTGGTCTCGTCTCGGCGAGGCCGGATCCGCTCCGCCCCGCCTCAGGACGGGCGGCGACAGACGGCAGTGCCCTGGCGTCGCAGGTCGACATAGCGACGCGACGAGAAATTCAGGGCCTGGGGAACCATGGGGTGAAGGGTAGGGGGCGGCCCGGGAGGCCTGCCAGGTGTGCTCAAGGGCCGGACAGGCCGGGCGCGTTCCCGCTCCGGCCCGCGCCCCGGAACGGCCCGCCCCGGTCGGCGTCCCCCTTTGGTGACTCTCCACAGTCCCGGCGCGAACCGCCCCGTAGCGGAAACGACTTCACCTCAGTGACCAGCATCACCTTCGCGCGGGTGTACCGGGCACTCTTTGTAAGGAGCCCACCAAGGTCCGGATCCGCCCTTTGTCGAGCGCTGACGGTGATCACCCCTATACCCCTGGGATAGCGTCACCGTGTCCCGACCTGTCCTCCCCCGAGCTCCGCATGAGCGAGGGGGTATTCCCCTTCGCCGGAGTCCTCATGAGCACCGCTGCCGCCACGCCCTCCCGACCCGGCGAGGTCATCGCCGACCTTCTTCCGGCCTCCCGCGTCCGTGACGTCGCCCTCGTGCTCGGCGGTGCCGTGCTCACCGGCCTCGCCGCCCAGATCTCGCTGCCCGTCCCGGGTTCCCCGGTGCCGGTGACCGGCCAGACCTTCGCCGCGCTGCTCGTCGGCACGGCGCTCGGCGCGGGCCGCGGCTTCCTGTCGCTCGCGGTGTACGCGCTGGTCGGCATGGCCGGCGTCCCGTGGTTCGCGGGCGGTAGCTCCGGCGCGGCGGCGCCGTCCTTCGGTTACATCCTCGGCATGCTGCTGGCGTCCACCGTCGTGGGCGCCCTGGCCCGCCGCGGCGCCGACCGTTCCGTCCTGCGCATGGCGGGCACGATGCTGCTCGGCGAGGCGATCATCTACGCGGTCGGTGTTCCCTACCTGGGCATGGCCACCGGCATGTCGGCGAGCGCGGCCCTCGCGGCGGGTCTCACCCCGTTCCTGATCGGTGACGCCCTCAAGGCCGCCCTGGCGATGGGCGTGCTGCCCACGGCATGGAAGCTCGTCGACAAGAAGTGACGGCCGCGCCGGTGAACTGACGCGAGAGGCCCGCCGGGTCGGTCTTCGACCTCGACCCGGCGGGCCTCCGCGCGTTCCCGCTCGATGCCGTGCCCGTCCTAGGGGTGACGGCGCCGGGCGGTCAGTGTTCCTGCCGGGGCCTGCGGCCCGCCCACCACAGTCCCGCCGCTCCGGCCGAGAGCAGCGCCGCGCCCGCCATGCCGAGCGGCAGGACCTCGCTTCCGCCCCCGGCCCTCGGCAGCCGGTCGCCGCCGGGTGCCACCGGCTTGTTGTCGGTGCCCAGCAGCAGCGGGGTCGCCGGGGCGTTCGGCGACGGGTTCGTCGTGCCGAACGGAACCGGTCCCTGCTGCCAGTACGTCTTCTTCCCGTCGCTCGTCTGGACCGGGAGACAGATCTTGCCGGTCTTGCTCAGATCGAACGTCGCGTCGACGTCGTACGATTTCGATTTGCCTGCCGCGAGATTTCCGGTGGAACAGATGAAACCGCTGTTCGATCCTTCGGGGAGATCCTTTTTGGCCATGGCGGTGCAGCCTTCGACGTTCTTGACCGTCAGGCCGTCGAAACCGACCACCAGCATCCTGATGTTGCCGCTTTCCTTGGTCCCTTCGTTCTTTACCGTGGCGGTGATCGCCGTCTTCTGCGTACTGTTGTCGACCGAGATCTTCTCCGGCAGCAGCGTGGTCACCTCGACGCCCGTCGGCGCCTTGTCCATCGCCTTTCCGCCCTTGCCGCTCCCCGGTCCCTGGTCGTCCGCCACGGCGGTGTGGGAAAGGATCATCACGGCCGAGAAGCATGCCGTGAGCAGCGATCCCGTAATGGTCGTCGTGCGACGAGAACTCATGTTCGCCCCCCTTGGCTGCGCCTGAATTCGCAGTACTTGAAGAGGTACCACAAGATTTCTCCGCACTATGCTGGTACGGCCTGAAGTGTGACCATTGTGTTTCTGCTGTGACGGGCGATTGTGGCTGATGTTGAGGGGGTGCAGAGATTGTCGGCGAACGTACAGGGTGGTGTTCCGGGACTATTGGTGACCGGGCGTTATCGGCTGGTCGAGATTATTGGTCAGGGGGGAATGGGGCGGGTGTGGCGAGCCGCCGACGAAATACTCGACCGGCAGGTCGCGGTCAAGGAAATGCGGATAGACGGACTCGATCCCGAGGACACCCGCACGCGCCGGGAACGCACCCTGCGCGAAGCGAGGGCCACGGCCCGGATCGACCATCCCCATGTCGTGCGTATCTACGACGTCGTGGACGCGGGCGAGCGGCTGTGGATCGTCATGGAGCTCGTCACCGGCCGCTCGCTCGAGCAGATCGTGGTCGAGGACGGACCGCTGGACTCGCGCGAGGCGGCCCGCGTCGGTCTCGAACTCGTCGGGGCGCTGCGTCAGGTGCACGCCCAGGGAGTGCTGCACCGGGACATCAAGCCGGGCAATGTGCTGGTCGAGCACGCCGGACGGCACCGTGTCGTCCTCACCGACTTCGGCATCGCCGCGCTCCAGGACGCCGAGGCACTCACCATGGCCGGCATGCTGGTCGGTTCCCCCGACTACATGGCCCCCGAGCGGATCTCCGGCCGCCCGCAGGGCCCGCCCTCCGACGTGTGGTCCCTCGGCGCCACGCTCTGCGCGGCCCTCGGCGGCCGCTCCCCGTTCTCCCGCTCCACCACCCTCGCGACCCTGCACGCGGTGCTCTACGAGGAACCGGAACTTCCCGCCGGTGCGGGCGAGTTGCAGGAGATCCTGGCCGCCCTCCTGGAGAAGGACCCGTCCACACGGCCCGGTCTGGAGGAACTGGAGGCGGGACTGAGGGAGATCCTCCGTCCCCCGAGGACGAGCACCGCTCCCTTCGGATCCCCGGCAGAGGGGCCCGACTACGACTTCGCCTCCGGATTCGCGTACGGAACCGCCCACGAGACCCCGCACCGCCCCACACCGGCACACAACCCCGAGCCCGCCCCGGAGCCGGGCCCCGACCACGACCCCGGGCCGGAACGCGCCCCGGGGATCGAGCCCGCTCCAGGGTACGAGGGCACTCCGGGTGGCGATGGTGCGCCGGGGTCGCACGAGGGTGAGCCGGAACGTGGAGGTGCGCCGAGGCGCGAGGGAAAGCCGGGGCGGGAGCCCGCTCAAGCGCGCGCAGGTGAGGCGGCGCACGGGGGTGAGGCAGGGCGCGAAGGTGCGCCGAGATGGCGCGAGCCCGCTCCGGGGCCCGAGCCCGCTCCGGGTGGCGATGGTGCGCCGGGGTCGCACGAGGGTGAGCCGGGACGTGGAGGTGCGCCGAGGCGCGAGGGTGAGGCGGGGCGGGAGTCCGCTCAAGCGCGCGCAGGTGAGGCGGCGCACGGGGGTGAAGCGGGGCTCGACAGTGCGCCAGGGCGGCGCGAAGGTGAACCGGGGAACGAACCCGCTCCGGGGCATGAGGGTAAGGCGGGCCCCCGGGACCGTCCCGAGCCCGCCCCCCGGCCCTACCCCACGCCCCGACCCGCTACCGAGTTCAGCCCCGCACACCAACCCGCCCCTCAGCCCGAGCGCTTGCCGGAACTCACCCCGGATCAGGCCTACGACGCGGATCCCGAGCCGACATCCGGCAGGGCACCCGATCCGGCACCCGAGCCGCCCCCTGGACCCGAGCCGCCCCCGGCGCCCGGGGCACCCCCGGAAGCCGATCGGGACCAGCCGCATCCCGGGCATGACCTGCGGAAGTCGTCCGCGCCGGCCTCCGGGCACGGCCTGACGGATTCGGCCACGCCCGCTCTGCTCGACGCCCAGCTCGTGCGGGCGGCACGACAGCCCCCGGCGGACCTTCCCGGAGCCACTCCGCCGCCGGACGAACGACACATCAACCCAAGTGATCCGCGCAGGCCCCCGACTCGACCCGAAGCCGAAGCGGAAGCCGTGCCTGGACCCGGACCCGGACCTGGGACCGAGCCCGGAACCGAAGCCGGACCTGGGACCGGACCTGGAACTGGACCCGGACCCGAAGCCGGACCTGGGACCGGACCTCGACCCGGCCTCGAAGCGGAAGCCGGACCTGGACCCGGCCCCGAAGCGGAAGCCGGACCCGGACCCGGCCCCGGCCCCGGGCGCGAGCCGGAGTATCACTCCGTGCAGGATGCCGTTCCGATCCAGCGGACTCCGACCCGGAAGAGCGCGCCCGACTTCCGGAAGCGTCCCCAGGCACCTGTCCCGGAGCACTCCGCGGTCCCCGGACCCGAAGCCGTCACCCGGGATCCCGACCTGCCGGCGACGGCCAACGCCTCCACCGAGGTCCCCTCCGGACCTCGTACGGAGCCCAGTTCACAGACCCCCTCGGAACAGCGCTCGGAACAGCGCTCGGAGCACGGCTCGCGCCCTGTCTCCCAACTGCCCACGGCACCCGTGCCCGTGGTGAGGTCACCGGGTGAACTCCCGGGCCCCGCCGTGCCGTCCGGATCCGACGAGGGTCAGGGGTACGGCCCGTACGGCCAGGGTCGTCGCCAGGGCCACGGCGACGACCTCGGCGCCCGGGCGGCCTCGCGACGCGGCGGGCGCCGTATCGGCCTCGCGACCGCGGCCGCGGTCGCGGCGGGAGCCGTCGCCTGGGTCGTCGTCGCCCTGACCGGCGGATCGCCCGGCACGGGCAACGGCGCCTCCCCGCGCTCGTCCGCACCGACGGCTGCCGCCTCCACCGGCGCCTCCTCGTCCCCGGCGCCCACCGTCGAGGGCACCTCACGCCCGCCCGGCCCGCCCCCGGGCGCGCGCCGGGAGGCCGGCGGCTACGCGTGGGTGACGCCCAAGGGCTGGCGGCGCGATCTGAAGACCGGCTCCGAGGTGCACTACACCTCGCCCGACGGCGCACAGGAACTCGCGGCCAAGTCCTCCATCGCCAAGGGGAATCTGATGGACACCTGGCAGACCTCCGAGAAGGACGCCCGCCAGGGACGGGACTACCGGAAGATCCGGCTGGAGGAGACGACGTTCCGGGGCCGGAAGGCGATCGTCTGGGAGTACACCTTCACGCTCGAGGGCGTGAGCTGGCACGCGCGACTGCTCGGCTTCGACGCCGACGGGAAGTCGTACCAGATCAACACCTGGTACCACCGGGACATCGAGGACCAGGCACTCAAGGTCTACAACCAGGTCAAGAACAGCTTCACCGTGCTGTGAGCCGGCGCCCGCCGCCGCGGCCCGGCGCAAGGACCCGAACGGCGACCCGAACGGCGACCCGAACGGCGACGCGAAAGGCGGCGCGACAAGGAGAGAGGCCCGCGGCGATGTGCCGCGGGCCCCACCTCACTCAGGCGTCGGGGGCGGGTCAGGCGCCGACCTTGGCCTGGGTCTCGTCGCGGGACTCGTCCGCGAGCGTCCGCGTGGACGCCGGGGCACCCGCGCCCATCTTCTGCCGGACCAAGGCGACGACCAGCACGATCGCCGCGACGAGCAGCGACAGCAGCACCGTCTCCCGGCCGTCGTGCTCGGTGTCGGTCAGCATGTAGCCGAGCACGAAGACGATCATCGCGGCGGTCGCCCAGGTCAGGTACGGGTAGAGCCACATCCGCACGACGAGCTTCTCCGGCGCCTCGCGCTGGATGATCTTCCGCATCCGCAGCTGCGAGAAGCAGATGACGAGCCACACGAACAGGGCCACCGCACCGGAGGAGTTGACCAGGAAGAGGAAGACCGAGTCCGGGAACTTGTAGTTGAAGAAGACGGCGACGAAGCCGAACACGACCGAGACGACGATGGCCGTCATCGGCACACCGCGCCGCGTGGTCCTGGCGAACGCCTTCGGCGCGTCCCCGCGCTGACCGAGCGAGAAGGCCATGCGGGAGGCGGTGTAGAGGCCGGAGTTGAGGCAGGACAGCACGGAGGTCAGCACGATGAAGTTCATGATCTGACCGGCGTGCGCGATGCCGAGGGAGTCCAGGGCGGCGACGTACGAGCCCTTGTCCCCGATCGCCGGGTCGTTCCACGGCAGCAGGGCGATGACCACGAGGATCGAGCCCAGGTAGAAGACGGCGATGCGCCAGATGATGCTGTTCGTCGACTTGGTGACGGCGCGCTGCGGGTCCTCGGACTCGCCGGCGGCGAGGGTCGCGATCTCGCTGCCCATGAAGGAGAAGACGACCAGCAGAACACCGGTGAGGATCGAGCCCGGGCCGTGCGGCAGGAATCCGCCGTGGTCGGTCAGATTCCCGAACCCGGCCTTCTCGGCGTCGACACCGGGCAGCACACCGAAGATCGCGAGGCCGCCGACGACGATGAACGCGCCGATCGCCACGACCTTGATCCCGGCGAACCAGAACTCGAACTCGCCGTACGAGCCGACGGAGACCAGGTTGGTGGCCGTCAGCACCACCATCACGATGAGCGCCCAGCCCCACTGAGGTACGGCGGGAATCCATCCTTCGAGGATGTCCGCGCCGGCGGTGGCCTCCACGGCCAGCACGACGACCCAGAAGAACCAGTACAGCCAGCCGATGGAGAAGCCGGCCCAGCGGCCGAGCGCGCGGTCGGCGTGCGCGGAGAACGAGCCCGAGGTCGGGTTGGCGGCGGACATCTCACCGAGCATCCGCATCACCAGCACCACGAGCGTGCCGACGAGGGCGTACGAGAGAAGGATGCCGGGGCCCGCGGTGGCGATGCCGGCCTTGGAGCCGACGAAGAGCCCTGCGCCGATGACGCCACCGATGGCGATCATCGACAGATGACGGTTCTTGAGTCCGGCCTGGAGGCCGCCACCGGGTTCTCCGGGGCCTCCGGGGGCCTGTGCGGCCTTCGTGGGGGTCGGCTGCGAGGTCATGAGGGGGATTCCTTTGCGCCGGATGAGCAGATTCCCGTACGGAGTGCCCAACCCGTACGAGCGGTGTACGGGGCGCGCACTCACCCGAGGTGTGGGGTGGTGTACGAGTCGGTCCAGTGAAACGGAGGCAAAGGAATTCGTGAACCTTTGAATCCAGATCGTTACTTGAGGTTTCCTTGAGGTTCTGTAGGCTAGGTCACGTTTTTCCAGGCGCAGCCCCCGGCGAGGCCGATCCGAAACGGGCGTGTCACACTCGGACCATGCGCGTGTATCTCGGCTCCGATCATGCCGGTCTCGAACTGAAGAACCACCTCGTCGAGTGGCTCAAGGCCGCCGGCCACGAGCCCGTCGACTGCGGGCCCCACATCTACGACGCCCTGGACGACTACCCGCCGTTCTGCCTCCGCGCCGCTGAGCGCACGGTGGCGGACCCGGGCGCCCTCGGCATCGTGATCGGCGGCTCCGGCAACGGCGAGCAGATCGCCGCGAACAAGGTCGCCGGCGTACGGGCCGTACTCGCCTGGAGCGAGGAGACGGCGGCGCTGGGCCGCGAGCACAACAACGCCAACGTCATCTCCGTCGGCGCCCGTATGCACACCCAGGAAGAGGCGACGAAGTTCGTCGAGACCTTCCTCGGCACCCCCTTCACCGGCGAAGAGCGCCACGTCCGCCGCATCGAGATGCTCGCGGACTATGAGAAGACCCGGGAGCTCCCGCCGATTCCGGCCCACCACCCGCAGCAGCCGCAGGCGTAGCACCGGCAGGCCGATGGGCCGCAGGACGAGAGACAGCAGGAGGACCGGTGCCCGAGGGGCACACCATTCACCGGCTCGCCGAGGACTACCTCGGCGCGTTCGGTGGCCGCGGCGTCCGCGTCACCAGCCCCCAGGGCAAGTTCAGTGACGCCGCGGCCCTCCTCGACGGCTCGGTCCTGACCGCGGCGGAAGCCCACGGCAAGCACCTCTTCCTCGGCTTCCGCGCGGCGGAGTGGATCCACATCCACCTGGGCCTGTTCGGCAAGGTCGGCTTCGGCGGCACCCCCGCCCCGCCGCCCACGGACACCGTCCGCCTCCGCCTCACGAACGACACGGCGTACGTCGACCTGCGGGGGCCCACCATGTGTGCCCTGATCACGGACGACGAGAAGCACGCGATACACGAGCGCCTCGGCCCGGACCCGCTGCGCCCGGACGCCGACCCCGCGGCCGCCTACCGCCGGGTCTCCCGCAGCCGTACGACGATCGCCGCCCTGCTGATGGACCAGAAGGTCATCGCGGGCGTGGGCAACGTCTACCGCGCGGAGGTCCTCTTCCGGCACGGCATCGATCCGTACCGCGCGGGCAAGGACCTCGGCGCGAGGGAGTGGGACGCGGTCTGGGCCGACCTCGTGGACCTCATGCGCGAGGGCGTCCGCAACAACCGCATCGACACCGTCCGCCCGGAACACACCCCCGAGGCGATGGGCCGCCCGCCGCGCGTGGACGACCACGGGGGCGAGGTCTACGTGTACCGCAGGGCGAACCTGCCCTGTCACATCTGTGGCGGCGAGATCCGCACCGCCGATCTCGCCGCCCGCAACCTGTTCTGGTGCCCGGCCTGCCAGAAGGCCTGACTGTCCTAGAACCCGTGCGGCAGCCAGGGCGCGACCACCGAGGTGAACGCCATCGACGCCTCCGCCAGCGCCCCCTGCCGCAGCTCACGCACCCGTCCACCCGCCGCGAGCGAGGCCAGCGACACCCCGCCGAGGTAAACCGCGGCCAACTCCCTTACGGACAGGGCGAGATCGGGGGTGTCCTCGGTCCGCACGCACGAAGCGCCCTTCGCGTCGCCGGTGAGCCGCCAACGCCCCTCGTTCCAGGGGCAGAAGGAGTCCTCGACCTCGAACACCACGTCCACCGGGGCCTGATAGGTCCTTGCCTCCAGCGCGGCCCCCACATCGACGAGCCGCACATGCAGCGCGTCCTTCATCCGCAGCTGACAGCGGCGGATGTCGGAGACCAGGTGCTGCCAGGCCTCGTCCACGGGGCGGCCCCGGGTCCGCAGCGTGGACGTCAGGTCGATGCCGAAGAGGAACCGCCACAGCGCGGCCCGCACCGCGGGGTCCAGCCCCTCCAGGTCGTCCATCATCACCGTCCCGTTGTGCCCGGACGGTCCCCAGTCCGGCTTCACCCGGAAGCGTGTGTAGCCCACGACCTCGCCGTCCCGCTCGGCGACCACGCACTGCAACGGCGAGGCGCCGTTCCGCTCGCCCTCCGGGTCGAGCACCCCGAGCCGCTGCCAGCCCGGCTGGCGGGCCAGCATCCCGGGACGCTCCGCCACGAGGCGGGCGTACACCGCCTCGCACGCGTCCAGCGCGTCCCTGGGCACCGCGTAGCGCAGCCGTACGTCGTCGGTCCCGGGCGGCACGGACAGTCCTACCCGGCTCGTGTCGATCTCCGCGCTGATCTGCAGCGTCCCGATGTCGTAGCCGAACCGCCCGTAGATCGCCGGCTCCGACGCGGTCAGGACGGCGAGCGGCTCGCTCCCGGCACGGATGTCGTCCAGCTGGCGGCGCATCATCGCGGTGAGCACCCCGCGCCGACGGTGCGTCGCCGCGACGCTCACCATCGTGATCCCGGCCGCCGGTACGGAGGCGCCGCCCGGGACCGTGACACGGAAGGAGAAGGCCCCCGCCGTACCCACACAGCTCTCCCCGTCCCACACGCCCAGCGAACGGTCGTACTCTGTGAGCGCGTTCCACAGTTCGCGCTCCTCGGACGACTCGGCCACACCTCCGAAGGCGCGGATCAGGTTCTCGTACCACTTGTCGAAATCGGCCTGCCGCAGCACCCGAAGGTCAGTCGTCATAGCCCATGCCTACCAGGGCAATGCGGTACGAGCGAGGGAATTTCGCCCGTCCGCCGACGCCCCCAACCGGAACACGCCTGTGCAGTTCTCTGTGAAGTTGAGCGCTCGGAGGGGGGACAAGTGGGACCTCCCGTGCCAAGCACCTGGTCCGATGGATAGGGTCCCGAACTAATGGCAGCAGGACGAGAGCGGCGCGCGGAAGCCGATACGTTCACGGCCCGGTTGAAGAAGCAATGGCACCGGGCCCGCACAGGGCTGCGCAGATCCGCTGTCGACTACTTCCGCGGGGACGGTTCGGACTGGATCGCGCTGGCCGGTCTTCTCATCACGATCCCGATCATCGCCTCCACCACCCTGGTCAACTCGGTGTGGTGCTCACCCGCCGCCCTGGTCCTGCCGATCGTGGCCGGCGGGCTGCTGCTGCGCCCCGCGAGCCTGCTCGGGCTGTACGCGGCCGCCGCCACCGCGCTGATAGTCGAGTCCGTGAAGCTCGGCCCGTACACGGAGGGCCCGTCCCGGGTCACGCCGGGTGTGGTCCTGGTGGTCGCGGCCTGCGGCTTCTTCGGACTGCTCATCGCGCAGTTCCGCAGCCGGGTGGGCGTGCCCTGGCGGCGCGGCGGCACCATGCTCTTCGACCTGCGCGAGCGCATCCGGGTGCAGAGCAAGCTGCCGAAGCTGCCGCTGGGCTGGCACCGCGAGATGGCGCTGCGCCCGGCGGGCGGCCAGTCCTTCTCCGGGGACTTCGTCGTGGCCGCACGGACGAACGGCGGCCGGACCCTCGAAGTCGTCCTCACGGACGTGTCCGGCAAGGGAATGGACGCGGGCTCACGCGCCCTGCTGCTGTCCGGGGCCTTCGGAGGCCTCCTCGGATCGCTGCCGCCGCACGCCTTCCTGCCCGCCGCGAACGGCTATCTGCTGCGCCAGGACTGGGACGAGGGCTTCGCCACCTCGATCCATCTGGTGCTCGATCTCGACTCGGGCGACTACGAACTCTTCTCCGCCGGACACCCGCCGGGCCTGCAGCTCAGCGCGGGCAGCGGCCGCTGGGAGGAGAAGGCGGCGGAAGGCCCCCTGCTGGGTGTGTACGACGGCGCCCAGTTCGACCCGGTGAAGGGCTCGCTGCGGCCCGGGGACGTGCTGATGCTGTTCACGGACGGTCTGGTCGAGACCGCCGACCGGGACATCGTCGAGGGCATCGACCGGCTCACCGGCGAGGCCGACCGCTATGTCGCCGGCGGCTTCCACGGCGCCGCCTGGCACCTCATCGAAGCGGTGGCCAGGGACGTCAACGACGACCGGGCCCTCCTGCTGATCTGCCGCGAGGGCCTGACACCGGTACGCTGACCGCGCCCCACGGATTTCGGCAACGCGGCGGCAGCGGCCCGTACCGAGGAGACACTGATCCCGTGACGCAACCTCTCCTGACCCTGGCCGAAGTCGAAGCGCTCGCCCGCACGGCGCACGCCGCCCAGACCGACAAGGCCGGCCGCCCCTACGCCGAGCATCTCCAGGCGGTGGCGGACGGCGTCCGCGATCGCGGCGGCGACGACGACCAGATAGCGGCCGCCTGGCTGCACGACGCCGTCGAGGACGACGCCCTCTCCGAGGACTGGCTCGGCGAAGCCGCGCTGACCCCTCGTACGAAGGACATCGTGCTGGCGCTCACCAAACAGGACGGCGAGTCCCCGGAGTCGTACGCGCGGCGCATCCGCACCACCCGGGGCGCCCTTCTGGTCAAGGCGTCCGACCTCGCGCACAACGCCGACCCGAACCGGCTCGCGGTCCTCGACGAGCACACCCGGGCCCGCCTGACGAAGAAGTACGCGACGATGCGCGCCCTGCTGGGGCTGCCGCCGGGCTGAACACCGGCGTTCTCCGCGGTTTCCGCGCGCGCGGCGCCCTCGCGCCGTCGCGGCACGTATAAGGGGCGGGTCCGGAGATCCGGACCTGCCCCTCTCGTACGGCCGTCGGCCACACGCCCGTCGGTCACGTGCCCTCGGTCTCATCCGGCCGGTCAAGCGTCGGCCGGTCAAGCGTTGGTCTTCGCCCGCTCCCGTGCGAGGTCGGCCGCGTCCCGTTTGAAGGCCCACGCCATCTTCGGCTCCATCGCGAAGCGGAACACCCGCTGGACGGGCCGCGTGCACAGCACGGTCACGAGCGAGACGGCGGCGAACGTCACGCACACCTCGCCGAGCGGCTTGTGCACCCATCCGTGGTCGAACCAGCCCCAGAAGTCGGACCCCTTGATCACGAAGCCGTGCAGCAGATAGCCGTACAGCGTGCCCGCGCCGAGCGCCGTGAACCACATCTTCCGCCGCGGCACCCAGGCGAAGAAGCACGCGGTGAGCACCAGCGAGCAGCCGTAGAGCGCGAGCGTCATGACGACACCGGCCCACCAGGGAGCGCCCAGCTCCTGCGCGCTGTCGCGGTGGTAGAACCAGGTGGCGTTCATCCGGGGCGCCGCCCAGTAGCCCACGACCAGCGCCGCGGCCAGGATCGGCACCGACAGGACGCGTATCTCGCGACGGCGCACCATCTGGAAGTGCTCGGGCTTCATGAGCAGGCCGAGAACGAAGAACGGCAGGAACTGCAGCACCCGCTGGAGGTCCAGGTCGTCACCGATCTCGGGCGAGACGGCCGCGAGCAGGGCGAGACACAGGGCGATGGGAAGCGGCCAGCGGACCACCTTCCACAGGGGGGTCGTCAGGCGCCAGACGAAGAGCGCGATCAGGAACCAGGTGAGATACCAGGGATCGAGCAGGCTGATCTCCTGGTCCGACACGCCCCCGGCCCAGCGGTTGAAGAGGGAGTACGCGGTCTCGAACAGGACGTACGGGACGACGACGCCGGTGACCAGCCGCTTCAGGCGGTCGGGGCGCATGTCGAAACTGCGCGAGAAGTAGCCGGAGATGATGATGAAGGCCGGCATGTGAAACGTGTACACGACCGTGTACAGCGTCTCCGCGACACGGCTCTGGCTCTTCAGCGGCTCCCACACGTGCCCCATGGCCACGAACGCGATCGCCAGGTACTTGGCGTTGTCGAAGAACGCGTCGCGCTGCCCGGCGGGCTTGCCGCGCGGTGCTGCGCCGGTGGTCGCCGCGGTGACCTGATGCGAGCGCGGGGCGGGCACTCCGCCCGTCAGCTGCTGCGCCGGCGGGAGCGGTGATCTGTGGTGGTCGTGGGGTCGGAGCGAGTTGGTCACAGGCCCTCCCGCCAAGAACTCCGGGAGACGACCCTGGACCTCGCTGCGCGTTCGGGGGACGTGGCGGCGTGGAACATCTGAGGCACCCTAGCCTTGTCTGTGCGTTCTCGTAAAACGCCCGATGTCATTCCTGCTTATCGCCTGCGCCTACCCCGGATTTGGAGATGTGTGCCTACCGGTTCGCAAGTAGTTCCGGATACCGATTCGCTTACCACGATGGGGCGTTCTGTCCTACTTCATGCCGACTAAATAGTGCATAGCACCCGCGGGCGACTCTGGGGTTATGTCCGGTTCAGTAGGCTTTGGTTGCCCGTCCTCGGCGTTCGCGGTGTGCCTGTGGCAACAATTCGAATTACCTGCGAACAAGGTGTGTGGACACAGCAACGGTCGCTCTGAATTCCCTGTGCGGCGCGCCTTCGAATTGCGCTGCGCAGGCGCGCGGTTGACGTGTTCCGGGGGAGTGGGGGAGCGCGGCGCCGGTCCGCGCCGGCGGGTTCCCGGACCGTTCCCGGGTCTGTCCTTGGCCAACGATGCGTCACCTGTCGCATACGAGTGGCCTGTTGGTGGCACGATGGTTCTGGCGGGGGTGTGCGGGGCTGCACCTCCGGGCCGGGAGAGCGGACCGACCGTAGGGTGTGATCAGTTGTGGCCATTTCGCTGTCAGTGGTGCTGCTGTTGGCGATCATCCTCGTGGTGCTGATCCGAGGGGGATCGATCAAGGCGGGACCTGCCATCGTCGCGGTGCTCTTCGGCTTCTTCCTCGCGTCGACCGGCATGGCTCCGTCCATCAACCGGTTCCTCAACTCGATAGCGGAGACCATCAACTCGATCAGCTTCTGAACGGGACCCGACGAAAGGCCCCACCGCCGGCCCGCGGACGTGCGCGGGGCGCGCGGCGCGCCGTGTGCCGACCGATGCCGCCGACTCCACCGGCACCGGCCACGGGCACCTCTGTCCCCGAAGAGGCCACCGGCGCGGACGCTTTCCCGCCCCGGCGGGACGACGGGCAGCTCTGCCCCCGAAGATGCGGTGGTCGTGATGAAGGGGACGAAGGTCCGCCACAACGTCCGCGCGGTCCTGCGCGACGGGGAGCACCTGGTGTTCCTGCGCCGGGAATGGCCGGGCGGCTCTCCCTACTGCACCACCGTCGGCGGCGGCGTCGAACCCCGCGACGCAGACCTGGAGGCGGCCCTGCGCCGCGAGGTCATGGAGGAGATCGGCGCCACCATCGGCCCGGCCGTCGAGTTCCTGACCCTGACCGAACCGGGCGGGCGGACGACCGTCGTACGGCACTACTTCCGCGCCGATGTGCTGGACCTGGATCCGGACCGCCGCGACGGCCCCGAACTCGACGACCCCGACACGGGCGACTTCTCCACGGTCCACGTCGCGCCGGAGGCATCGGCCCTGAGGGCGCTCGAACTCCAGCCGCCCGAACTCGCCGCCTACCTGTGTGAACACGCCGAGGACTGGCGCACGTGACGCCTGACGGGGACGGGGCGGGGCCGCCACGCGGGGGCGGTCAGGGCAGAAGTGCCGTGACGCCCTTCACCAGCAGCGCGACCACCGCCACCACGATCGGTACGGCGAGGATCAGCTCCACGATCCCCGGCGCCGGGACCACGGTCGTTTCACCGGCGTGACCGGCGTCCGACCGTTGCTCGCGCGCCCGCTCCAGTTCTTCGATCACCTTCCTGTGGCGGCCGAAGGAGGGCCAGCGGCTGAACGCCTCGACCGGGATGATCCGGTCCCCGTCCAGCGTGAGACTGAGGCTTCCGCTCCTGGCGTCCCAGTTCAGGCGCCGCACCGCCTGCCACGGAATCTCGTACGTTCGGTAGAGGTTGCGGATCACCACGACGGTCCGGTCGTAGCGCACGAGCGGAACGAGCTGGACTCTCCCCACGAACGCCATGAGGCTCAGCAGGCTGATGAGGCCCGAGACCTTCACGACCGTCACCTCCGGCAGGGAACGGATGGCCAGCGCCATGGCGCCCGCCACGACCACGATGGCCAGCGCGGCCATCGCCTGCCGGTCCCGCCAAGGCCTTATCCGACGCACCGTCGCTTCCTTCGGTCGTGCCGCCTCTCCACTTCGCCGGAGCGGACGCAGAGGGAGACCGTAGGCCACACGGTCACATCAGGAACAGAGGCGCGTGATGCGATGGGCCGGCACGACGGGCTCACCGGGAAGCGGATCGACTCCACGGACCCGTACGGCGACGATGTCCGTGACGATGGGGGATCGGGCCGGAAGTTTCGTCAAGCGCCGGCGGAAGGACTCCGGGACGTCCTTGGCGGGCAACTCCATCGTGGCGAGGCCCTCGCGGGTACGTACCTCCAGCCGAGTGTTAGCGGATATCGGTCACTTGGGTAGCACCTTCGGGTGGACTGGATAACCCCGCTGAGCACCTTGGCCGGAGCTGTGGTCGGTGTGAGTTCTGCGTTGCTCGCTGAGCGCGTCCGATGGCGCCGTGACCAGCACAAGGAAGTGGCTCAGACGCGGAGGGTCGTCTACTCCGACTTCCTCATGGCGTTGAGCCGCGGCCACTCCGACATGCGGACGGCAGTCCTGCAACACGATGGTTCGACCGGTGACCGACTCTACGGGGCCCTTCATCAGGCATTGGACGGCTCGGGCATCTGGCGGCTGCGGCAGACCCTGTCACTCACGACCTCGGCCGAGATCATTCAACTGGCTGTGATGGCGTGTGAGGCGCTGACTCGGATGAGAGACCTCCTTGTCGAGGACCCTGATCTCAAAGGCGACGCGTACTTCAGGGTTCGGGCCGACCTGTGGAGGGAGAACGCTCACCTCCGGGAGGCCATGCGCAAGGACCTGGGGATGGATGGGCCCCCGGATCCCGACGTCGGCCGGTATCGGTACCCGGCTGCATCGTGAGGGGTCGGCGGGGATCGCCGGAAGTCCCCAGCCTCCGTCCATGCCCCGCATGGGCCACAGCCCCGCCCGTGCTGCGCTGAGAAGCCCAACGGGCACGCAGCGGGCACGCAGCGGGCACGGAGGGCTGATCGGAGCCCCCGGAAACGACTAGGGCCAGGCGGAGGAATGAACCTCCGGCCTGGCCCTACGTCATATGGAGCGGGCGACGGGAATCGAACCCGCGTAGCTAGTTTGGAAGACTAGTGCTCTACCATTGAGCTACGCCCGCACAGGGTGCGCCGCAGGTCAGCGACCGCGGCACAGAAAGCATCGTAGCGGGTCGGACGCCCACATCGCACACCCCATTCCCACCCGCGTCGGCGCTCGCGAAATGCGGCAACCGCACTGCCTGCGGGCATGTACCCTACGTGTCGCACCGACGGGGTGTGGCGCAGCTTGGTAGCGCGTCCGCTTTGGGAGCGGAAGGCCGTGGGTTCAAATCCCGCCACCCCGACCACCGGCAGTAACCCGCCAGGGCTCGGCCCGGACAAGATCACCTTTTGGGGCGTGTACCGCCTGCGGTTACTATGCAAGCTGCGTGCCCGTATGTCTGCAGTGTTACGTCTCTCAAGGGCCGCGAATCCGCCCAAGGCTGTGCCCGACCGGCAGCAGCACGCAGCAGAACCCCCCAAGAAGTCAGCCACAAGGAGACCGAACCGTGAAGAGCGCCGTGGAGACCCTGAACCCGACCCGGGTTCGGCTCACTGTCGAGGTGCCCTTCGAGGAGCTCAAGGACAGCCTCGACGCGGCGTACAAGAAGATCAACCAGCAGGTCACGGTGAAGGGGTTCCGGAAGGGCAAGATCCCGGCGCGCATCATCGACCAGCGGTTCGGTCGCGGCGCCGTGCTCGAAGAGGCCGTCAATGACGCGCTCCCGAAGTTCTACACCGAAGCGGTCAACGAGGCTGAGCTGAATGTCCTCGGACAGCCCGAGGTCGACATCACCGAGCTGAAGGACGGCGAGACGCTGAACTTCACCGCCGAGGTCGACATCCGCCCGGCCATCGAGATCCCGGACTACTCCGGCATCGAGGTCGAGGTCGACGCCGTCGAGGTCAGCGACGAGGACATCGAGAAGGCCGTCTCCGACCTGCGCGAGCGCTTCGCCTCGACCTCCCCGGTCGAGCGCGCCGCCCAGGACGACGACGTCGTCACCCTCGACCTCGAGGCCAAGGTCGACGGCGAGGTCCTCGAGGACGGCATCGCCAGCGGTGTCTCGTACACCATCGGCTCGGGCGAGCTGCTCGAAGGCATCGACGACGCCGTGAAGGGCCTGGAGGCCGGTGGCGAGACCACCTTCACCTCCGAGCTCAAGGGCGGCTCCGCCGCCGGCAAGGCTGCCGAGGTCACCGTCAAGGTCACCCAGGTCGCCGCCCGTGAACTGCCCGAGCTGGACGACGAGTTCGCGCAGCTCGCCTCCGAGTTCGACACCCTCGAGGAGCTCAAGGCGGACAGCCGCAAGCGCCTCGAGAACATGAAGCAGTACGACCAGGCCACGCAGGCCCAGGAGCGCGTCCTGGAGAAGCTGCTCGAGCTGGTCGAGGTGCCCGTCCCCGAGAAGCTGCTCGAGGACGAGATCAACACCCGCAAGCACAACCTCGAGCACCACCAGCTCGGCCAGATGGGCCTCGACCTCGCGAAGTACCTGGAGATCCAGGGCAAGACCGAGGAAGAGTTCGACGCCGAGACCAAGGAAGCCGCGGTCAAGGGCATCAAGACGCAGTTCGTCCTGGACGAGCTCGTCAACAAGGAGAAGCTGAACGTCAACCAGGAGGAGCTCACCGAGCACCTCATGCGGCGCGCCGCCTCCTCCGGCATGTCCCCCGACCAGTTCGCCCAGGCCGTCGTCGAGGGCGGCCAGGTTCCGATGCTCGTCGGCGAGGTCGCCCGCGGCAAGGCCCTCGCGGTCGTCGTCGAGGCCGCCACGGTCAAGGACACCAACGGCGAGGTCGTCGACCTCGACGACGAGGAGGACGAGACGGCCGAGACCGTCGAGGCCACCGAGGGTGCCGAGGCCGAGGCCGAGGACAAGCCCGAGGCCTGATCACCTCACAAGCACGCCTTGACGGGCCCCCGGGGACTTCATGTCCCCGGGGGCCCGTCCGCTTTTGGGGGCGCGGGGAACTGCGCGAGCAACCCCCACCGGGCCGGCAGCCGCGTCTCCCGGCCCCAGACGACCCGACGGGTGCGGCTTTCCGGGGGTCGGGCGCCGCCGTCCAGCTCCTCGGACGGCGGCACCCGGGACCCCGGTCGAGCCGGCGCGGCGCATGCGCTCACAGCGAACAGTTCCCTCTGCGGGATTCTCCGGACGGACCCGCGCGTTAGGGTCCATGAATACGAGGGCAGGGGAGTCCCCGGACGCCGTCGGGAGGCGGCGCGGAACCCGGGGTCCCAGGCCCTGCAGAAGACGTGAGACGGCCCGGCGCCGTCGCAAGACGAGCAGGTGGATACGTGACGAATCTGATGCCCACAGCTGCCGGCGACCCTATCGGTGGTGGCCTCGGCGACCAGGTCTACAACCGACTGCTCGGCGAGCGGATCATCTTCCTCGGCCAGGCGGTCGACGATGACATCGCCAACAAGATCACGGCGCAGCTGCTGCTCCTTGCCTCCGACCCGGACAAGGACATCTACCTTTACATCAACAGCCCCGGCGGATCGATCACGGCCGGCATGGCGATCTACGACACCATGCAGTACATCAAGAACGACGTGGTGACGATCGCCATGGGCATGGCGGCCTCGATGGGCCAGTTCCTGCTCAGCGCCGGTACTCCCGGCAAGCGCTTCGCCCTGCCGAACGCCGAGATCCTGATCCACCAGCCCTCCGCGGGCCTCGCGGGCTCCGCGTCGGACATCAAGATCCACGCGGAGCGGCTGCTGCACACCAAGAAGCGGATGGCGGAGCTGACCTCCTTCCACACCGGTCAGACCGTCGAGCAGATCACTCGTGACTCGGACCGCGACCGCTGGTTCGACCCGATCGAGGCCAAGGAGTACGGCCTCATCGACGACATCATGCCCACCGCTGCCGGTATGCCGGGCGGCGGCGGCACCGGGGCGGCGTAAGCCCCTCCAGCGCCCCCGAGGGCGGCGCAGGGCCCTTCCCCGCCCCTGGGCGGCACCGGGCCCCCGCCGCGCCCTCAGCCGACCGCTCAGCCCTTTTCAGGCTTTCAGGAGACACAGTGAACGACTTCCCCGGCAGCGGCCTCTTCGCCCGCACGCAGGCCGAGTACACCGGTCCTCGCGCGGAGTCCCGCTACGTCATCCCGCGCTTCGTCGAGCGCACCTCGCAGGGCGTGCGTGAGTACGACCCCTACGCGAAGCTGTTCGAGGAGCGGGTGATCTTCCTCGGCGTGCAGATCGACGACGCCTCCGCCAACGACGTCATGGCGCAGCTGCTGTGCCTGGAGTCGATGGACCCCGACCGTGACATCTCGGTCTACATCAACAGCCCCGGTGGCTCGTTCACGGCCCTCACGGCCATTTACGACACGATGCAGTTCGTGAAGCCGGACATTCAGACGGTCTGCATGGGACAGGCCGCCTCGGCCGCCGCGATCCTGCTGGCCGCCGGTACGCCGGGCAAGCGCATGGCACTTCCGAACGCCCGTGTACTGATCCACCAGCCCTACAGCGAGACCGGCCGCGGGCAGGTCTCGGACCTCGAGATCGCGGCGAACGAGATCCTCCGGATGCGCGCGCAGCTGGAAGACATGCTGGCCAAGCACTCGACGACGCCGATCGAGAAGATCCGCGAGGACATCGAGCGCGACAAGATCCTCACGGCCGAGGACGCCCTGGCGTACGGCCTGATCGATCAGATCATCTCCACCCGGAAGATGAACAACTCCGCGGTCGTGTGACGTATCGCTGTATCGTCTGCCGCTCCTTGGCGCGGTTCACGACAAAGTGAACCGCGCCAAGGGGGGCCCGAACGAGGGGCTCGGCAAGGTACCGTCGGACATAAGGCAGCACCAGGAGCCGCTGGACCTAGGCGTCTCCCAGGCGAAGGGGAAGCACACCGTGGCACGCATCGGTGACGGCGGCGATCTGCTCAAGTGCTCGTTCTGTGGCAAGAGCCAGAAGCAGGTCAAGAAGCTCATCGCAGGCCCCGGTGTGTACATCTGCGACGAGTGCATCGATCTCTGCAACGAGATCATCGAGGAAGAACTCGCGGAGACGAGCGAGGTGCGCTGGGAGGAACTCCCCAAGCCCCGCGAGATCTACGAGTTCCTCGAGGGGTACGTGGTCGGTCAGGAGTCGGCGAAGAAGGCCCTCTCGGTCGCGGTGTACAACCACTACAAGCGGGTCCAGGCCGGTGAGAACAGCGCGGGCCAGAACCGCGAGGACGCCATCGAGTTGGCGAAGTCCAACATCCTCCTGCTGGGCCCCACGGGTTCCGGCAAGACGCTCCTCGCCCAGACCCTCGCGCGCATGCTGAACGTTCCGTTCGCCATCGCCGACGCGACGGCTCTGACGGAGGCGGGATACGTCGGCGAGGACGTCGAGAACATCCTGCTGAAGCTGATCCAGGCCGCCGACTACGACGTCAAGAAGGCCGAGACCGGGATCATCTACATCGACGAGATCGACAAGGTCGCCCGTAAGAGCGAAAACCCGTCGATCACGCGCGATGTGTCCGGCGAGGGCGTGCAGCAGGCTCTCCTGAAGATCCTCGAGGGCACGACGGCCTCGGTGCCGCCGCAGGGCGGACGCAAGCACCCGCACCAGGAGTTCATCCAGATCGACACGACGAACGTCCTGTTCATCGTGGGCGGTGCCTTCTCGGGCCTGGAGAAGCTCATCGAGTCCCGGGCCGGCGCGAAGGGCATCGGCTTCGGCGCGACGATCCGCTCGAAGCGCGAGCTGGAGTCCAAGGACCAGTTCGAGGACGTCATGCCGGAGGACCTGGTCAAGTTCGGCATGATCCCCGAGTTCATCGGCCGTCTCCCGGTGATCACCTCGGTCCACAACCTGGACCGCGAGGCCCTCCTTCAGATCCTGGTCGAGCCGCGCAACGCCCTGGTGAAGCAGTACCAGCGCCTCTTCGAACTCGACGGCGTGGAGCTGGACTTCGAGCGAGAGGCCCTGGAGGCCATCGCCGACCAGGCCATCCTCCGCCAGACCGGCGCCCGAGGCCTGCGCGCCATCATGGAGGAAGTCCTCCAGGCCGTGATGTACGAGGTTCCGTCCCGCAAGGACGTCGCCCGCGTCGTCATCACCGCCGACGTGGTCCTGAGGAACGTCAACCCGACCCTGATCCCGCGCGACGCGCGGGGCCGGGGCCCGGGGGAGCAGAAGACGGCCTAGTCACCACCCGCACGACGAAGGGGCGCCCGGCGAGCAATCGCCGGGCGCCCCTTGTCATTTGCTGGAAATGCGTCCGTGGAACCGAGGACGGGCGGGTCCGTAGAGCCGGGGACGGGCGGTCCGTGGAACTGGGGACGGGCGGGTCCGTAGAGCCGGGGACGGGCGGTCCGTGGAACCGAGGACGGGCGGGTCCGTAGAGCCGGGGACGGGTGGTCCCTGGAACCGGGGACGGCGGATCGGCGTGGGGGCCCGGCCATCGGCCGGGCCCCCACGTGCCGAGTCCTCCGCGGACGGTCGGCGTCAGATCTTGACGCGGACGTCCTTGCGCAGCTTCGCGGCGATTTCGGCCGCGGCCTCGGGCGTGCTGCCCTTGCCGGCCATCATGCTCGCGTAGTCGATCGGCATCACGAACCCGAGCGTGCTGTGGTCGCCCCAGATGCAGACCGGCATCGTGAACTCGCTGGGGCCGGCGCTGGCACCCGTGTCCGACGAGTCGTTCTTGATCTTGACTTCCTGGCACTTGAGGACGGCACCGTCGAGCGCGCTCGGGCTGTAAGCCTTCGGGCTGCCGACGAGTTCGCCGTCCTTGGTGCCTTCCTTCTGCTGGTTCTTCTTCATCTCGGCGAACATGCTGTCGACGGTCGCCTCAGGGTCGTCGATGGTTCCCCAGACGCCACCGAACGAGAGCTGCTTCATCGCGAGCGGGTTGCTCTCGTCACCCGACTGGTAGGCCGCGCTGACGTCCTTGGGGTTCTTCACACCCCAGCCCTCGGCGTCCTTCAGGTCGTTCTTGGTCATGCCGCCGCTGTCGCTGCTGTTGGTCGACTTCTTGTACTCGCCGCCGAGGACCTTCGCCGGCGTCGTCAGCTTGTGGGCTCCGTCGTCGGCCACGTCCGAGCCGCCGCTGCTGTTCCCCGCGAAGAGGAGGTACCCGCCCACCGCGATCGCCGCCACCACGGCGACGGCGCCGATTATCAGGCCCGTCTTCTTCTTGCCGCCCGACGGCTCGGGAGGCATCGGGACCGTGCCGTAGGGAGGCTGCTGGCCGTACGGGGGCTGCTGGCCGTACGGAGGGGTCGGCGGCTGGGCACCATGGGGAGCCTGCGGGGGGTAGCCGTAGCCGGGCTGCGCGGGGGGAGCCTGCTGCGGGTAACCGTAGCCAGGCTGGGGGGCCTGCGGCTGCTGGCCGTAGGGGCCCGGCTGACCCTGCGGTCCGGGCTGCTGGGGCTGCCCGCCGTACGGGCCCGGCTGGTTGTAGCTCATTTCTGGGTTCCCCTCCGCATGCTTATGTGTTCCGGACATCCTGACGCACAGGTCACGCGCCCAGGCCCGCGGGGGCCCCACCGTTACGAAGTAATCCCGTTTCGGGACAGGGGCGTGACGCCCCTAAACTGACCCCGTGACCGAAAACGCTCAGCAGCAGCCATCAGAGCCCAACACCGAACTGCCGACCCAGTACGCGCCGGCCGATGTAGAGGGGCCGCTGTACGAGCGCTGGGTAGAGCGCGGTTACTTCGAGGCGGACGCGAAGAGCGACAAGCCTCCGTTCACGGTCGTCATCCCGCCGCCGAACGTCACGGGCAGCCTCCACCTCGGACACGCCTTCGAACACACCCTCATCGACGCCCTCACGCGCCGTAAGCGCATGCAGGGTTTCGAGACGCTGTGGCAGCCCGGCATGGACCACGCCGGCATCGCCACGCAGAACGTCGTCGAGCGGGAGCTCGGCAAGGAGGGCAAGTCGCGGCACGACCTCGGCCGGGAGGCGTTCGTCGAGCGCGTCTGGCAGTGGAAGGCCGAGTCCGGCGGGCAGATCTCCGGCCAGATGCGCCGCCTCGGCGACGGCGTCGCCTGGTCGCGTGAGCGCTTCACCATGGACGAGGGGCTGTCCCAGTCCGTCCAGACCATCTTCAAGAAGCTCTACGACGACGAGCTGATCTACCGCGCCGAGCGCATCATCAACTGGTGCCCGCGCTGCCTCACCGCCATCTCGGACATCGAGGTCGAGTACCAGGACGACGACGGCGAGCTGGTCTCCATGAAGTACGGGGAGGGGGACGACGCCATCGTCGTCGCCACCACCCGTGCCGAGACCATGCTCGGTGACACCGCCGTCGCCGTTCACCCGAGCGACGAGCGGTACAAGCACCTCGTCGGCAAGCTCATCAGGCTGCCGCTGACCGAGCGTTACATCCCGGTCGTCGCGGACGAGCACGTCGACCCCGAGTTCGGCACCGGCGCGGTCAAGGTGACGCCCGCCCATGACCCGAACGACTTCGAGATCGGGCAGCGCCACAACCTGCCCAACATCGCCGTCATGGACGAGCACGCGGTCATCACGGTCCCGGGCCCCTTCCAGGGCCTGGACCGTCTGGAGGCCCGTTCCGCGATCGTCGGCGCGCTGCGCGCCGAAGGCCGGATCGTCGCCGAGAAGCGGCCGTACAGCCACTCCGTCGGCCACTGCTCGCGCTGCAAGACCACCATCGAGCCGCGCCTTTCCATGCAGTGGTGGGTCAAGGTCGGTCCGCTGGCGAAGGCCGCGGGCGACGCCGTCCGCGACGGCCGCGTCAAGATCCACCCGCAGGAGATGGAGAAGCGGTACTTCGACTGGGTCGACAACCTCCACGACTGGTGCATCTCGCGGCAGTTGTGGTGGGGCCACCGGATTCCGGTCTGGTACGGGCCGAACGGCGAGATCGTCTGCGTCGGTCCCGACGACGAGGCGCCGACGGGCGACGGCTGGCACCAGGACACCGACGTCCTCGACACCTGGTTCTCCTCCGGCCTGTGGCCGTTCTCCACGCTCGGCTGGCCCGAACAGACCGAGAGCCTCGCGAAGTTCTACCCGAACTCCGTCCTGGTCACCGGTTACGACATCCTCTTCTTCTGGGTCGCCCGGATGATGATGTTCGGCCTGTACGCGATGGACGGCACCCCGCCGTTCCACACCATCGCCCTGCACGGCATGGTCCGCGACCAGTTCGGCAAGAAGATGTCCAAGTCCTTCGGGAACGCGGTCAATCCGCTGGACTGGATGGACAAGTACGGCAGCGACGCACTCCGGTTCACGCTCGCGCGCGGCGCCAACCCCGGTGTCGACGTGCCGATCGGCGAGGACTGGGTCCAGGGCTCGCGCAACTTCGCCAACAAGATCTGGAACGCCACCCGCTTCGCGCTGATGAACGGTGCGACGGTCGAGGGTGAACTCCCGTCCGCCGAGGAGCTGTCGGCCACCGACCGCTGGATCCTGTCCCGGCTGAACGCCACGGTCGCCGAAGTGGACGCCCTGTACGACGACTTCCAGTTCGCCAAGCTGTCGGACGCCCTGTTCCACTTCGCGTGGGACGAGGTCTTCGACTGGTACGTCGAGCTGTCCAAGACGACGTTCATGGCGGGCGGCGAGCCCGCGAAGGTCTCCGGCCGGGTCCTCGGTGAGGTCCTGGACGTGACCCTGCGGCTCCTGCACCCGATCGTCCCGTTCGTGACGGAGACCCTCTGGACCACCCTCACGGGCGGCGAGTCGGTCGTCATCGCGGAGTGGCCGAAGGCCGTGTCCGTTCCCGGTGCCGAGGCGGCGGGCGGGTTCCGCGACATCGCCGCCGAGCAGGAGATCGAGAAGCTCCAGCAGGTCATCACGGAGGTCCGCCGCTTCCGTGCCGACCAGGGCCTCCAGCCGGGCCAGCGGGTCCCGGCCCGGCTGACCCTCGACGGGACCGCGCTGGCCCCGCACGAGGCGGCCATCCGTCAGCTGCTGCGTCTCCAGCCGGAGGGCGAGAGCTTCTCGGCCACGGCGACGCTGCCGGTGGCCGGTGCCACGGTCGCCCTCGACCTGTCGGGCACGATCGACTTCGTCGCGGAGCGCAAGCGGCTCGCCAAGGACCTTGCCGCCGCCGAGAAGGAGAAGGCCCAGGCGAACGGAAAGCTCGGCAACGAGGCGTTCCTCGCCAAGGCCCCGGACAACGTCGTGGAGAAGATCCGCGGACGGCTCGCCAAGGCGGACGAGGACATCGCCCGCATCCAGGAGCAGCTGAACCGCCTGCCCGAGGCGTAGCCGTTCGCCGCTGCCCAAGCGAAGGCGCCCCGGACCGTTCGGTCCCGGGGGGCCTTCCGCCGTACCCGGCCAGACTTTTCTTCGCCCCCGCCGCCCCTTCCCGTGGGCGCTGCCCCCGGACCCCCGCTCCCCAATCGCCGGAGGGGCTGAATTTCTCTCGTCCGGGGCTGGAAAGTCCTAGGCCCGTCCGGCGATTGAGGACGAGGCCGTCAGGCCGAAGCGGGGTCTGGGGGCGAAGCCCCCAGGGACGATGGGGGTCCCCCCTGGTCGAGCGAAGCCGAGACCTTGGGGGAGGGTAGGGGCGGAGGGGGCGAAATACCCCACGCGGCCCCACACGCCCCCACACCCCGCCACCCTCCGTAGACTGGCCCCGTGAGTGACCTCCCCCCGCACGACAGCAGCGCGTCCGACGAGCCGGAACCCCGTGACCCGCACGGTCTCTTCGACGAGATCGTGGCCGCGGAGACCGACCGCGACCCCGACCTCGCGGTGATCGAGGCCGGCAGCCGTACTCTGCGCGCCCAGGGCAGCGGCGGCCCGCAGGCCGATGTACCCGGGCGTCCTTCCGACCCCGAGGTCGACAAGGCGCTGCGCGAGGTGGAGGCCGAGCTCGCCACCCGCTGGGGCGAGACCAAGCTGGAGCCGTCCGTCAGCCGGATCGCGGCACTGATGGACGTCCTGGGGGAGCCGCAGCGCGCGTACCCCTCGATCCACATCACGGGCACGAACGGCAAGACCTCCACCGCCCGCATGATCGAGGCGCTGCTGAGCGCCTTCGACCTGCGTACCGGCCGCTACACCAGCCCTCACGTGCAGTCGATCACCGAGCGGATCAGCCTGGACGGGGCCCCGATCCCCGCCGAGCGGTTCGTCGAGACGTACAACGACATCAAGCCCTACATCGAGATGATCGACGGGCAGCAGGAGTACCGGCTGTCGTTCTTCGAGGTGCTCACCGGCATGGCGTACGCCGCCTTCGCCGACGCGCCCGTGGACGTCGCCGTCGTCGAGGTCGGCATGGGCGGCAGCTGGGACGCCACCAACGTGATCGACGGGGACGTCGCCGTCGTGACCCCCATCGACCTCGACCACACCGACCGGCTCGGTGAGACGCCCGGCGAGATCGCCACCGAGAAGGCGGGCATCGTCAAGCAGGACGCCACCGTCATCCTGGCGCAGCAGCCGGTCGACGCGGCCCAGGTGCTGCTGAAGAAGGCCGTCGAGGTCGACGCGACGGTGGCCCGCGAGGGACTCGAATTCGGTGTCGTCGCACGCCAGGTCGCCGTCGGCGGGCAGCTGCTCACGCTGCGCGGCCTCGGCGGGGAGTACGAAGAGGTCTTCCTGCCGCTGCACGGCGCCTACCAGGCCCACAACGCCGCCGTGGCGCTCGCCGCGGTCGAGGCGTTCTTCGGGGTCGGCTCGGCGCACGCCCAGCGGCTCGACATCGACACCGTGCGCAAGGCGTTCGCCACGGTCACCTCGCCGGGTCGCCTGGAGATCGTGCGGCGGTCGCCGACCGTCGTGCTCGACGCCGCGCACAACCCGGCGGGTGCCCGCGCCACCGCCGAGGCGGTGAGCGAGGTGTTCGATTTCAGCCGGCTGATCGGGGTCGTCGGCGCGAGCGGCGACAAGAACGTACGGGGGCTGCTCGAAGCCTTCGAGCCGATCTTCGCCGAGGTCGTCGTCACGCAGAACTCCAGCCATCGCGCGATGGACGCGGACGAACTGGCCGGGATCGCCGTCGAGGTCTTCGGCGAGGACCGGGTGCAGGTCGAACCGCGGCTCGACGACGCGCTGGAGGCCGCGATCACGCTCGCCGAGGAAGAGGGCGAGTACGCGGGCGGCGGCGTGCTGGTCACCGGATCCGTCATCACGGTCGGCGAGGTCCGACTGCTCCTGGGGAGGGGCTGACTCTCGTGCGTACGCTCTGTGCTTCGACACTGATCGGCGAGTTCTTCGTCATCGGCTTCGCCGGACTCGTCGCCATGAAGGAACCCGATCTGGCCACGGCCACGGTCTGGACGGTCTGCGGAGTCCTGATGGCGCTCAGCGTGTTGCTGTGCGGCATGATCACGCGGCCCGGCGGTGTCCAGCTCGGCTGGGCGCTGCAGGTCCTGCTCATCGCCGGCGGCTTCGTCGTCCCGTCGATGTTCGTCCTGGGCGCGGCCTTCGCCGCCCTGTGGTGGGCGTCGGTTCACTACGGGCGGAAGATCGACGAGGCGAAGGCCAGGTTCGCCGCGCAGGCGCAGGCGCAGGCGCAGACCCAGCCGCATGCCGAGGCGGGCGGCACCCCGGCGTAAGCACGCCGGCGCGGGCGACGCCCGGTGTGACCACGCCGGGTCGGGTGCCCCCTGGCGAAACCGCACCGGGTCGGGGGACCCGGGCGCAACCACGCCGGCGCGCGCGACCCCCGGCGTAACCGCGCAGGGTCCGGCGACGCCCAACGAATCCGCGCCGGGTCGGGCAACGCCCGTGTATCCACGCAGGGTCGGGCAACGCCCGTGTATCCACGCAGGGTCGGGCAACGCCCGTGTATCCACGCCGGCGCGGGCGACCTCCTGCGTAACCGCGTGGGGTCGGGCGACGCCCGGTGTATCAACGCCGGGCACCTCGCTGTGGGCCGCGGTGGCCGTGGTGGCGCGTGCCCGTATCACCTGACGCTGTGTGACAGCCACCCGGACACGCCCTGTAGCCTCGGTCTTCCGCACCAGTGTGACCCGAAGGAGCCATCCCGTGAGCCAGCGCACCCTCGTCCTTCTCAAGCCCGACGCCGTCCGTCGCGGCCTGACCGGCGAGATCATCAGCCGTATCGAGCGCAAGGCCGGCTGGCAGATCACCGCGCTGGAGCTGCGGACGCTGGACCAGGAGACGCTGGAGCAGCACTACGGCGAGCACAAGGGCAAGCCCTTCTACGAGCCGCTGGTGGACTTCATGGCCTCCGGTCCGGTCGTGGCGCTGATCGTCGAGGGCGAGCGGGTCATCGAGGGCGTGCGCGCCCTCGCCGGCCCGACCGACCCGATCGCCGCCGCCCCCGGTTCCATCCGCGGTGACTTCGGCGTGATCGTCCGCGAGAACCTGATCCACGCCTCCGACTCCGAGGAGTCCGCCGAGCGCGAGGTGAAGATCTTCTTCCCCGGCCGCGCCTGAGCGTACGGACGTCGCGTCCGCGTCGTGCACGGAGAGTCACCCTTCGGCGTACGGACGGTCGCGTCGGGGGTGGCGGACGGTCTCGGGGAGGCCATCCGGACGATCTCCCGGGCGCGCCGGGCGCCACGTTTTGAAGAAATTTTCTGAGACTGCGTCAGCGCGGCTCGGACAGCCTGACCAGGGACGGCCGTGAAAAATCCGGCCGTCCCGTGGCATATGCGTGCTGATCGGGGGAACGCGTGACCCCGATGGCCCGTCTCCACAAGCGAGCGGGCTCGTCATCTGCTGACAATGGCGAAGACCCTCGCGCAGTGTTCGTGCAGGCGCGTCTACGATGGAAGCCTTCACGTCACTGCACCCACCTCGCCGTCCTAAAAAGCCGTCAAAGCTCCACTTGGGAAGGCCAGACGAATCCTGATGGGGAACTCAATGTCGTTCATCGGCCGTGACATGGCTGTCGACCTCGGGACCGCCAACACGCTGGTGTACGTCAGGGGTCGCGGGATCGTACTCAACGAGCCGTCCGTCGTCGCGATCAACACCAACACCGGCGGGATCCTCGCGGTCGGCGCGGAAGCGAAGAAGATGATCGGGCGGACGCCGGGCAACATCGTTGCCGTGCGCCCGCTGAAGGACGGCGTCATCGCCGACTTCGAGATCACCGAGCGCATGCTCCGCTACTTCATCCTGAAGATCCACAAGCGGCGCTACCTCGCCCGCCCCCGTGTCGTCGTCTGCGTGCCCTCCGGCATCACGGGCGTCGAGCGCCGTGCCGTCATCGAGGCGTCGTCCCAGGCCGGCGCCCGCCAGGTGCACATCATCGAGGAGCCCATGGCCGCGGCCATCGGCTCCGGCCTGCCGGTCCACGAGGCCACGGGCAACATGGTGGTGGACATCGGCGGCGGCACCACGGAGGTCGCGGTCATCTCGCTCGGCGGCATCGTCACCGCCCAGTCCATCCGCGTCGCGGGTGATGAGCTGGACAACGCGATCATCCAGTACATCAAGAAGGAGTACAGCCTCCTTCTCGGTGAGCGGACGGCCGAGCAGATCAAGATCACGATCGGTTCGGCGTACGACCTCGACACCGAGGAGCACACCGAGATCCGCGGCCGGGACCTGGTCTCCGGACTGCCCAAGACTGTCGTCATCTCGGCGTCGGAGGTCCGCAAGGCGATCGAGGAGCCGGTCAACGCGATCGTCGACGCCGTGAAGACGACGCTCGACAAGTGCCCGCCCGAGCTCTCCGGTGACGTGATGGACCGCGGAATCGTTCTGACCGGCGGCGGAGCCCTGCTGCGCGGCCTCGACGAGCGACTGCGGCGCGAGACCGGCATGCCGATCCACATCGCCGAGGACCCGCTGGACAGTGTGGCGCTCGGTTCCGGTAAGTGTGTCGAGGAGTTCGAGGCGCTCCAGCAGGTTCTGGACGCCCAGCCCCGCAGATGAGGTAACACTTCGATTCCGCCGTACGAGATGATCCCCTCTCGTACGGCGGATCGTTGGTATGGAGGCATAAACTCTCGCGACATAGAGTCATAACCTCTCCCATAACGCCCAGCCCGTCACGCACCCCCACCCCATCCCAGCCTCATCGCACCGTGGGCATCGTTTTCGCCCAGGGTGCGCCCCTGTTGACCCATTACAACGAGGAAGGCACGGCCGCCGCACGTGAGGGACACACGAGAGAGCCGGCTGCTCCTGGTGCTGCTGATCGCCATCGCGTTCGCACTGATCACGGTGGACATCCGCGGCGGGCAGGACTCACCGGTCGACGGTGCCCGCCAGGCCGCCGCGACGGTCTTCGGCCCGATCGAGAACGGGGTGTCGTCCGCGGTCGACCCCGTCGGCAACGCCATCGCCGCGGTCCGCGACTCGAGCACACGCCACGACCGCGTCGCTCAACTGGAGCACGACAACGCGGCGTTGAAGGCGAAGCTCGGCAGCGACGACCGCAACCGCAGCCGCCTCAAGCAGCTCGACAAGATGATCAAGGTGGCGGGCGAGGGCCAGTACGGGATCAAGGGCGCCGAGGTGATCGCCATAGGAGCGGCCCAGGGCTTCTCCTGGACCGTCACCATCGACGTCGGCGCCCACGACGGCATCAAGCGCGACATGACCGTCCTGAACGGCGACGGCCTGGTCGGCCGGGTCACCACCGTCGGCCCGGACACCGCGACCGTACTGCTCGCCAACGACCCCGACTTCACCGTGGGCACCCGCATGGAGTCGACGGACGAACTCGGCTTCGCCTCCGGGCAGGGCGACCGCCCGCTGCGCGTCGAACTCCTCAACGCCAAGGCGAAGATCAAGAAGGGCGACCGGCTGGTCACCTTCGGCTCGCAGGCCGACAAGCCGTTCGTGCCCGGCGTGCCCGTCGGTGCCGTCTCCCGTGTCGACCCGTCCGGCGGCGACCTCACCCGCACGATCTACGTCAGGCCGTACGTCTCGTTCACCAAGCTCGACATCGTCGGCGTCGTCGTCGCGGCTCCCAAGAGCGATCCGCGCGACACGGTACTGCCGCCGAAACCCAGACCCACGCCCACGCCGACCGTGACCGTGACGGTCACCCCCTCGGCGAACGCGCCCGTCGACGGCCAGCAGCAGTAGCAGGAGGAGCCGAATCCCATGCGTTTCAACAGGATGCTGCTCTCCGTCACCCTGGTGGTCGTCGCCCTGGTGATCCAGGTGAGCGTTCTTGCCCGACTTCATCTCCCGGGCGCCGTCCCGGACCTCGTCCTCCTGACCGTGCTCGCGCTCGCCATGGTCTACGGCCATGTCGGCGGCGCGCTCATCGGCTTCGGCGCGGGACTGCTCTCCGACCTCGCCCCGCCCGCCGACCACGCCGCGGGGCGCTACGCCCTCGTGCTCTGCGTCATCGGCTATCTCGCGGGCCTGGTCAAGCCGGAGAACGGCCGGCTCAAGTCGGCCACCGGACCGATGATCGTGGTCGTCGCCGCCGCGATCGGCTCCACCCTGCTGTACGCGAGTGTCGGCGCCCTCGTCGGCGACACCGCCGCCCGCCATGTCGGGCTCGGCAGCCTGCTGTTCACGGCCGCCGTCTACGACCTGCTGCTCGCGCCGTTCGTCGTCCCCGTGCTGATGGCACTGGCCCGGCGCGCCGAGAACGATCCGCTCGCCGAGGGCGGTTCGGCCTCCAAGGCGGCCGACGTCTCCACGGGCTGGCTGTCCTCCGGCACCGGGCTGCGCATCGGCAGCCAGCGCGGCGGACTGCGCGTGAAGGCGGCCAAGGCGCGGGTCGCCCGCGCCGGACGCATCAAGGGGGTCAAGCGGCTGTGACGACAGCGAAGAGGGCCACCCGGCGCACACCGCAAGCGCCGCACGCGTCACGGAACTTGACCGGCCGCGGTACCGCCGCGCACAGGTTCGCCGTGTACTCGTATGTCTCGTACACACACTGAGAGGGGGAGGCAGCAGCAGTGACCAACATCCCCGAGACCGGTCGGACCCCACGGGTCCAGATCCGACTCGTCGTCATCCAGATTCTCGTACTCTCCCTCCTGGGCACTCTCGGCGGACGCCTCTGGTATCTCCAGATCCGCAACGGCGACGAGTACGCCAAGGAAGCCTCCGGCAACCACGTCCAGCAGGTCGTCCAGCCGGCCGTACGGGGCTCGATCCTGGACGCGCGGGGCGTTCCGATCGCCGACAACGAGACCCGCCTGGTGGTCTCCGCCTCGCGCACCGACCTGCTGAAGATGCCGGACGACGGCAAGGCCGTCCTCACCAAGCTCGCCGGTGTGCTGGGCATGAAGCCCGACGACGTCATCCAGAAGGTCCGCCTCTGCGACGCCAAGACCCCGCAGCCCTGCTGGAACGGCTCGCCCTACCAGCCGATCCCGATCACCGACGAGGCCACCGCCCGCCAGGCCCTGCAGATCCGCGAGCGCTCCGAGGACTTCCCCGGCATCACCGCCGAGCCGGAGGCGATGCGCCGCTACGCGGCCCCCGGCAAGGCCAACACCGCGCAAGTGCTCGGCTACCTCTCGCCCGTCACCGACGACGAGATCACCAAGGCCAAGGACACCGACTCGCCCTACCTCCGCTCCGACCAGGTCGGCCGCTCCGGCCTGGAGCGCGAGTACGACAAGGCGCTGCGCGGCAAGGCCGGCGTCACCCGCTACGAGGTCGACAACCTCGGCCGCGTCATCGGCAAGGCCAAGAGCGACAAGGCCGAACCCGGCGCCAACCTCGTCACCAGCATCGACTCCCGCATACAGCGGATCGCCGAGTACGAACTGAACGACGCGATGAAGGTCGCCCGCACCCAGTTCGACAAGAACACGAACGAGAACTACAAGGCGGACTCCGGCGCGGTCGTCGTCATGGAGACCAAGACGGGACGGGTCGTCGCGATGGCATCCAACCCGTCGTACGACCCGAACGCCTGGGTCGGCGGCATCTCCGGCAAGGACTACACCAAGCTCACCGGCAAGAAGTCCAACTACCCGCTGCTGAACCGTGCGATCCAGGGCCAGTCGGCCCCCGGATCGATCTTCAAGGTCATCCCGACGGCCGCCGCGATCAACGCCGGCTACTCCTTCGACGGCCCCTATCAGTGCGCCAGCTCGTACTCGATCGGCGGCCAGGTCTTCAAGAACTTCGAGTCCAAGGGACACGGCCCGATCAGCCTCGGACGTGCGCTGGAGGTCTCCTGCGACACCGTCTTCTACAGCCTTGCGCACGAGCAGTGGAAGAAGGACGGCGGCATCAAGCCGAAGAAGAACGCCAAGGACTGGTTCTACAAGACGGCCCACCAGTTCGGCCTCGGCCAGGAGACCGGCATCGACCTCCCGAACGAGGTCACCGGCCGCGTCCCCGACCGCCAGTGGAAGCAGGACTACTGGAAGGCCAACAAGGACGCCTGGTGCAAGTACGGCAAGAAGGGCGGCTCGTACGCCCAGCAGATCGCGTACGAGAACTGCCTCGAAGGCAACCGCATGCGTGCCGGTGACTCCGTCAACTACTCGATCGGCCAGGGCGACACGCTCGTCACCCCGATCCAGATGGCGACGATCTACGCGGCCATCTCCAACGGCGGCACGCTCTACGAGCCGACCGTCGGCAAGGCCATCGTCAGCGCCGACGGCAAGAGCGTCCAGCAGATCGCGCCCAAGTCGAACGGCAAGCTGCCGATGTCACGCAAGACGCGCGACGAGATAGACGGTGCCCTCGCGGGAGTCGCGACCCGCGGTACGGCCGCCTGGCGGTTCGGCGGCTGGCCGCAGGACAAGATCCCGATGCACGCCAAGACGGGTACGGCCGAGGTCTACGGCAAGCAGACGACCTCATGGTTCGCCACGTACACCAAGGACTACTCGGTCGTCATGACGATCTCCCAGGGTGGTACGGGCTCCGGCGCCTCGGGCCCCGCGGTGCGCAAGATCTACAACGCGCTCTACGGCATCTCCGACGAGGGTGTCATCGACAAGAAGAAGGCCATGCTGCCGACCCCGCAGAAGGGCCTGCCGAAGATCCAGACCGACGGCACGATCGACGCCCCGGCCGTCTCCAAGGACCCCGTCAAGGACCAGAAGGCCAGCGAGGCCCCCAAGGACGGGGTGACCGATCAGGATCTGCCGGCGGGCACCACGGCCTCACCCACCGACCGCAACCGCAACACCCGTAGGCGTACGGCCCGCCCGCGGAAGAGGCGGGGGAAGAGGATCCTGACATGACCGGAGCCAACAACTTCTCCGTCTCCGGGTACGGACCCGAGCGCGCGGGCTGGACACGGCTGCTCGCCCGCGACTCGCTCGCCCGCCGTCTCGACTGGCCGATACTCCTGTCGGCCGTCGCGCTCTCGATGATCGGCTCGGCCCTCGTCTACTCGGCGACCCGCAACCGCACCGAGATCAACCAGGGCGACCCGTACTACTTCCTCATCCGCCACCTGATGAACACCGGCATCGGCTTCGGCCTGATGATCGGCACGATCTGGCTCGGCCACCGCACCCTGCGCACGGCCGTGCCGATCCTGTACGGCCTCTCGGTCTTCCTGATCCTCATGGTGCTGACCCCGCTCGGCGCCACCGTCAACGGCGCCCACGCGTGGATCGTCCTCGGCGGCGGCTTCTCGCTCCAGCCCTCGGAGTTCGTGAAGATCACGATCATCCTGGGCATGGCGATGCTGCTCGCGGCCCGGGTCGACGCCGGCGACAAGCCGTACCCGGACCACCGCACCGTGCTGCAGGCCCTGGGCCTCGCCGCCGTCCCGATCATGATCGTGCTGCTCATGCCCGACCTCGGCTCGGTCATGGTCATGGTGATCATCATCCTCGGCGTGCTGCTCGCCTCCGGCGCCTCCAACCGCTGGGTGTTCGGCCTGATCGGCGCGGGCGCCCTCGGAGCGATCGCCGTCTGGCAGCTCCACATCCTCGACGAGTACCAGATCAACCGCTTCGCGGCCTTCGCCAACCCCGAGCTCGACCCGGCCGGCGTCGGCTACAACACCAACCAGGCCCGGATCGCCATCGGTTCCGGCGGCCTCTTCGGCACCGGCCTCGGCCACGGCTCCCAGACGACCGGCCAGTTCGTGCCCGAGCAGCAGACGGACTTCGTCTTCACGGTCGCCGGCGAGGAACTGGGCTTCGTGGGCGCGGGCCTGATCCTGGTGCTCCTCGGCGTGATCCTGTGGCGCGCCTGCCGCATCGCCCGCGAGACGACCGAGCTGTACGGCACGATCGTCGCCGCCGGGATCATCGCCTGGTTCGCCTTCCAGTCCTTCGAGAACGTCGGCATGACCCTCGGCATCATGCCGGTCGCCGGACTGCCCCTCCCGTTCGTGTCCTACGGCGGATCCTCCATGTTCGCGGTGTGGGTCGCGGTGGGCCTCCTGCAGTCGATCAGGGTGCAGCGCCCGATGTCCGCGTAGCGGGAGCCCGGGTGTCGCCCCGGAGAACATGAGGCGACACCCGGCCCAACGGGAAAAGACGGTCCAAGACCAAGCAGGGGCCGATTGGGTACTGCCCACGACCCGCAATCGCGTCTAGATTCGGTTCATGGCGGACACGAAGCGCGAGATCGAGCGTAAATACGAAGGTCCCGCGGCCGAGGGCGGCACCGACCTGCCAGACCTGACCGGTGTCTCCGGAGTCGCGGGCGTCGTCGACAAGGGCGTCGCCGAACTCGACGCCACCTACTACGACACCCCCGACCAGCGACTCGCCGCCGCCTCCCTCACCCTGCGCCGCCGCACCGGAGGCGACGACGCCGGCTGGCACCTCAAACTCCCCGTCTCCGAGGGCGTACGCGACGAGATCCGCGCCCCGCTCTCCGACACCGTCCCCCGCGCACTGTCCAGCCTTGTGCGCTCCCGCGTGCGCGACGCCGAACTCGTCCCCCTCGTACGTCTGCTGTCCGCCCGCGACATCCGCCACCTCGTCGACGACTCCGGCGCCCTGCTCGCCGAGGTCAGCCTCGACCGCGTCCGCGCCGAGCGGCTCAGCGGGGGCGAGGGCACCGCCGAATGGACCGAGATCGAGGTGGAACTCGCCGACGACGGCGACCCCGCCTTCCTCGACAAGGTCGAGAAGAAGCTCCGCAAGGCGGGTCTGAACCGCTCCGCCTCGTCCTCCAAACTGGCGAAGGCGCTCGGCGAGACCGGCGAGCGCTCCGAGAAACCCGCTCCCGAGAAGGAGCCGGTCACGGCGGGCGACCACGTCCTCGCCTATCTCCGCGCCCAGCACGACGCCATCGTCGAGCTCGACCCGGCCGTCCGCCGCGACGTTTACGACTCCGTGCACAGCATGCGCGTCGCCACCCGCCGGATGCGCAGCACCTTCCGCTCGTACGGGAAGATCCTCGACCGCACGGTCACCGACCCGATCGGCGACGAGCTGAAGTGGCTGGCCGGCGAGCTCGGAGTCGACCGCGACCAGGAAGTCCTCACCGAGCGGCTCACCGAATCCCTCGACCGTCTGCCGCGCACCCTCCTCTCCGGCCCCGTCCGCACCCGGCTGCGCACCTGGGCGCACGCCCGCCACGGCGGTTCCCGGCGCCGCCTGATCGCTGTCCTGGACGGAAAGCGGTACCTCGCGCTGCTGACCGCGCTCGACGCGCTCATGACCGACCCGCCGCTGCTCAAGGCGGCCGCTGGCGACCCCGCGAAGGTGATCGCCAAGGCCGTCCGCAAGGACTTCACCAAGGTCTCCGACCTCGTCTCGGAAGCCCTCGACCGGCCGCCGGGCGCCGACCGCGACACCGCGATGCACGAGGCCCGCAAGAAGGCCAAGCGCACCCGCTACGCAGCGGAGGCCGCCGCCCCGGCCCTGGGCGGAGGGGCCGCAGGCCTGGTCAAGTCGATGAAGTCGCTGCAGAGCCTGCTCGGCGACCACCAGGACAGCGTGATGACCCGCGACGCCCTGCGGGAACTGGCGGCTCTGGCGCACGCGGCGGGGGAGAGCTCGTTCACCTACGGGGTGCTGTACGGGCGCGAGGAGCAGCGCGCGGCGGCGGCCGAGGGGGCCCTGCCGGAGGTCTGGGAGGCGATCGAGGGCCAGACGTCCGTGTGAGGACGGTGTGGCCGGGGGCCGGGGGCCGGGGGCCAGGGCCGGGGTCTCCGGGTGGCTGCCGCCTGCCGCCTGCCGCCTGCCGCCTGCCGCCTGCCGGCAGCCGGAGGTGGGTGGCCGGGTGGCCGTACGGCGGTGCGGCAGGCCGTACGGCCGTGCGGCAGGAGGAGGCCGGGATCGGCGCCCTTCTCGGTGGAGCTGCCAGGGCGGTCGGAGGCCGCCGAGGGCAGACGCCCGTCCGGTTCTGCCGGGGGCCGGGAGGCGGCTGGGGGCGGTGTTCCTCCGGTCGTGCCGGGGCAGGTGGGCGTCCGGCGGTGCGGCGGATCCCTCCGGCCGCGTTACGCTAGATGGTCACCCTCCCCAGCCTCCGGCCGGGGGTATCCCCAGTCAGCTCACGAAGGTTCGCGAAATGCCTGCCGAAACCGCCGTGTCGGTCTTCCCACAGCTCGAAGCTCTGCTCCCGCATGTGCAGAAGCCGATCCAGTACGTCGGCGGAGAGCTCAACTCCACGGTCAAGCCCTGGGACGCCTGTGACGTCCGCTGGGCGCTGATGTACCCCGACGCCTACGAGGTCGGCCTGCCCAACCAGGGCGTCATGATCCTCTACGAGGTACTGAACGAGCGCGAGGGCGTCCTCGCCGAGCGCACGTACAGCGTCTGGCCGGACCTCGAGGAACTGATGCGTGAGCACCGGGTCCCCCAGTTCACGGTCGACAGCCACCGCCCGGTGAAGGCCTTCGACGTGTTCGGCCTGTCCTTCTCCACGGAGCTGGGCTACACGAACATGCTGACCGCCCTCGACCTGGCCGGCATCCCGCTGGAGTCCAAGGACCGCACGCTCGACGACCCGATCGTGCTGGCCGGCGGTCACGCGGCCTTCAACCCGGAGCCGATCGCCGACTTCATCGACGCGGCGATCATCGGCGACGGCGAGCAGGCCGTGCTCGACATGACGGAGATCATCCGCGCCTGGAAGGCGGAGGGCCGACCCGGAGGCCGTGAAGAGGTCCTCTTCCGCCTCGCGAAGACGGGCAACGTCTACATCCCGGCCTTCTACGACGTCGAGTACCTCCCCGACGGCCGGATCGCCCGCGTGGTCCCGAACAAGTCGGGCGTGCCGTGGCGTGTGTCCAAGCACACCGTCATGGACCTCGACGAATGGCCGTACCCGAAGCAGCCCCTCGTCCCGCTCGCGGAGACCGTCCACGAGCGCATGTCGGTGGAGATCTTCCGCGGCTGCACGCGTGGCTGCCGCTTCTGCCAGGCGGGCATGATCACCCGCCCGGTGCGCGAGCGCTCCATCACGGGCATCGGCGAGATGGTCGAGAAGGGCCTCAAGGCGACGGGCTTCGAGGAGGTCGGCCTGCTCTCGCTGTCCTCCGCCGACCACTCGGAGATCGGCGACATCGCCAAGGGCCTGGCCGACCGGTACGAGGAGGACAAGATCGGCCTGTCCCTCCCCTCCACCCGCGTGGACGCCTTCAACGTCGACCTGGCCAACGAGCTGACCCGCAACGGCCGGCGCTCGGGCCTGACCTTCGCCCCCGAGGGCGGCTCCGAGCGCATGCGCAAGGTCATCAACAAGATGGTCTCGGAAGAGGACCTCATCCGGACCGTCTCCACCGCCTACGGCAACGGCTGGCGCCAGGTGAAGCTGTACTTCATGTGCGGCCTGCCGACGGAGACGGACGAGGACGTCATGCAGATCGCCGACATGGCGATGAATGTGATCGCCGAGGGCCGCAAGGTCTCCGGCCAGAACGACATCCGCTGCACGGTCTCCATCGGCGGCTTCGTCCCCAAGCCCCACACCCCCTTCCAGTGGGCGCCGCAGCTCTCCGCCGAGGACACGGACGCCCGCCTCACGAAGCTCCGCGACAAGATCCGCGGCGACAAGAAGTACGGCCGCTCGATCGGCTTCCGCTACCACGACGGCAAGCCGGGCATCGTCGAGGGCCTGCTCTCCCGCGGCGACCGGCGCATCGGCTCCGTCATCCGCGCCGTCTACGAGGACGGCGGCCGCTTCGACGGCTGGCGCGAGCACTTCTCGTACGACCGCTGGATGAGCTGCGCCGACAAGACCCTCCCCGCCTTCGGCGTGGACGTCGACTGGTACACCACCCGCGAGCGCACCTACGAGGAGGTCCTGCCCTGGGACCACCTCGACTCGGGCCTCGACAAGGACTGGCTCTGGGAGGACTGGCAGGACTCCCTCGACGAGACCGAGGTCGAGGACTGCCGCTGGACTCCTTGCTTCGACTGCGGGGTCTGTCCGCAGATGGACACCCAGATCCAGATCGGCCCGACGGGCAAGAAGCTGCTGCCCCTGACGGTCAAGAACGCGGCACCGGCGGCGAGCGGGCACAGCCACTGACGTGGACGAGGTACTCGTTCGGGTGATCGATGCCCTGGCGTGGGCGAGCGAGGACGAGGTGGCGGCTGTGCTGGTTGCGGTGGGCGCTTCGCGTCCTCGCCCTCCTGCCCCGTCCTCCTCGCACCGGACTCCGCTGCCGGGCCCTGGAGGCGCCTCTCGGATCGTCTCCGAGGTGGAGTGGGTCTGAGCCCGGGCCAGGCTCGTGTACGGCCGTATGACCGTTGAGCCCCTTCCCTGTTTGGGAGGGGGCTCATTGATGTCCTGCGGCGTATGAGTCCGGCGGCCTCGTGGTGTGGAGTCTTCCGGCGCGGATCCGGGGTGGTGGCGGGGCGGCGGCTATGTGGCGTGGCCGCCATGAGCGATCTCGACCTGCGGCCCACCCTGACGACGTGCGGGGGGCTCGCGGATGTTGCTGCCGACGCTCTGCCGCCGATTGGTCGGCGCCTGGTGCTTCCTGGATCACTACTGCCCGGACGACATCACCCGGCATCCCGGCATCCCCGTATGCAGGTGCCGCCGCACCCGCATACGGGCCTGCAGACCGTCAGCTGGCTGCTGGACGGATCGAGCATCGGGACAGCTTGGGCAGCCTGCAGCGGGTCCACCCCGGCCGGCTGTCCCTGATGACAGCCGGCCGGGCCATCGCGCATTCGGAGCAGTCTCCGGTGCCGCATCCGCGCACGCCAGGAGTGGGAGGACGGCCCCACAAGCGCACGTGCGACCGACGAGCATGCTGCACAGGCGGACAGCGCCCGTGGCGCTACCAGGACGTACGGGCTCGCCGTGCCGTGCCGGGGTTTGTGGGTGTGAGGGGTAACCGTCGGTCGACGTCGACGGAGAGGTGAGCGGTCAGCTCGTCGTCCTGGAGGAGAACGCGTCGGCTCTGGGGGTGCGGCGGTTCAGGCGTCCTTGATCGCGGAGATCTCGAACTCAAGCACGATCTTCTCGCTGACCAGGACACCGCCGGTTTCGAGCGCGGCGTTCCAGATCACGCCGTAGTCCTTGCGGTTGATGGTCACCGAACCTTCGAGTCCCACACGCAGGTTGCCGAACGGGTCGGTCGCGGTGCCCTCGTACGAGAACGGGATGGTCACCGGATTGGTGACACCCTTGACGGTGAGGTCGCCGGTGACAGCGAAGCTGGTGTCGTCGCTGCGCTGGACGGAAGTGGAGACGAAGCTGATCTCCGGATACTCGTCCATGTTGAGGAAGTCGTTGCTGCGCAGATGCTCGTCGCGCTGGGCGTTGCGGGTGTCGATGCTGGTGGCCTTGATGGTCACTTTCCCGGTCGACTTGGAGGGGTCCGCACCGTCGAAGTACGCGCTGCCGTCGAACTCGTTGAACGCGCCACGGACCTTGGTCACCATCGCGTGCCGGGCCACGAACCCGATCCGGCTGTGCGAGGCGTCGAGGGTGTAGTGGCCGGTCAGGGCGGTCAGGTCGGTCGGAGACGTAGTCACGGGACCTCCCGAGAGAGATGGGGCATTAACGGCATATCCAAACCTAGCAGTCATTATTTGCGTATCGCGCGGTAGGTGATCTTTGGGCGGTGACGGCCGTACGTCAGCGCTGCACGGTTTGTAGGTCAGCCCGGCAGCCAGGTCTGGGCAAACCTAAGTTTCCCGAGCTGAGGGGCTCGGAGAGCCTCGCTGTCCCCTGACGCACCCCTTGCCTTGATCGTCGCTCGTTAGGGTCTTCGGGGCGTGACCTTCCTCCTCGTGCGCTCCCGTGACGTGCGCGCCTGGGAAGCGGCCTGCATCGCCCTCTTCGGGTGCGGCGCTGCAGCACGAGAATGAGGCCCGAGTCCAATCCTGGTGGCTCAAGCCGCGCCTTGACGGAGTCGTCCCCACGTATTTGGGAGAACGCATCATCGAGGCGGGGAGGAGCAGCGGCGGCGTCACTCTCACCACCCGGGACGGTGTCGGGCGCACGCGCGAGATCGAGACCGGGCGCGTCCTGGCGGCCACGGGCTACCGGGTCAATCTGGATGCGCTGGACTTCGTGGCTCCTGAGCCACGGGCCGAGCTGGCGCGCACGGACGGGTTCCCCAGCCTCGATGCCGGGCTGCAGTCGTCCGTTCCGGGTCTGTATTTCACCGGGATTCATGCGGCGGCGACCTTCGGGCCGCCGATGCGCTTCACCTGCGGCACGCAGTTCGCGGCGCCGCGCCTCTCGTCGGCTTTGGCGGCACGCCTCTGAAGTCGGTGGGACAGGGGCGGAACTCCCCTTCATTCCGCGCGCCTTGGCTGCACGCGCGGAATGAAGGGGCCGATCCGCTACTGCTGGGCGCCCGATCGGCGTCGTACCGCGTAACCCACGGCCGCGAGGGCTACCAGGACGGCCGCGCCGATACCGACCCAGGCGCCGGTCGACAGCCCGCTGTCGTCGTCCTTCTTCGCCTCGGTGGTGGGTGAGGCGGAAGACTCCTCGGCCGTCGGTGAAGCGGACTCGGAAGGCGTTTCAGAGACGGTCTCGCTGTGGGAGGGGCTGGCGGGTTTGGCGTCGGCAGCGGCGGCCTTCAGCTTGAGGACGGGCGCCGGCTCTTCACTGCCGTCGCCGAGTTCGATCCAGCGGTCGGTGCGACCGTCGCTGTAGGTCTGCAGCGTCTTGAAGGCCAGTTCCTCGGCGTCGGGAAGCTGGCGCACGACCACCGAGTATTCGGCGTTCTCGCCGGCCTTCACGGCAGGACCCTTGACCGTGTATCCGTCGTCGTTCGTCGTGAACTTCCAGCCCTTGGGGCCTTCGCCGTACGTCACGTCGGAGGGCGCGATGCCCTCGGGCAGCACAACGCGAATTTGGGTGATCCCGGCCGTGGTGGACTCGGCCTCTGCGTCGAAGGAAATCTCTACGTTCTCCGCGAGAGCCTGCGCCTTCTCGGACTCGACCTCCACGTGCGCGAGGGCCTGACCTGCGGAGAGGAAGACGGCGGAGGCGGCTGCGGCGATCGTGAGGGACGCGTAACGGGTGGCGGTGCGCCTGTTCTTGGCACGGAACATGGGTGTCTCCAGGTATGGGGGTAGCGCAGAACGACCGAGTGGCCGCCCCGGCAAGGTCAGATGACGAGAGCGCGCCTCACCTGGGGAGGCCCCCTGCGTACCACCACGTCAGCGAGCACCGCCTCCTTGCACGGAGGCTGATCGAGCCATGCGAGGACGAGCGTCGACCGTCCTGGGGTCACCCGTTCCGGGCGATCACGCAGCAGATCCAAAACCGTGGCGATGCGGGCCCGAACGGCGTCGATCGCCGATGTCAGGCCGCGCGCCAGAGACCAGCACACCGTGTCCGCGCGGTGCAGCAGGATCGCCACCAGGAGGGCGGCGACCGCGTGGACGGCCGTCATCGAAAGCGAGCCGTGGACTCGTTCGTGCCACGCGCCGTCGGCGTCCATGCTGTGGTGGGCGTGATCGGGCATGGCCATCGGCGCTGAGCCCAGCGGGTGCGTGGCCTTCAACCACAAGTGCAGCCCGGCTTGCCCGACAGCGCTCGCCGTCATGACGCTGACCACTGTGCGCGGGCGCCGCGTACCGGCAAGCCCGAGACCGAAGAGTGCGGCGGCCGCCACAAGGCCCTGCCACCACGGCATCGGGCCTTCGGAAACCAGATGGTGCGCGCTCACCCCCAAAACCGTCCCGACGACGGCGAACACTGCGGCCCGAAGGGTCGGCAGCGGCGCTTGGGGCGTCGTCGTATGGAGCTTGGTCATGGCCCGACCATCATCGGGCATGGTCGGCTCCGGTCGGCGGCGGGTTCCGGAAAGAGCTGCCCGAGCGCGCGGCGGCTGGGTCACGGCATCCGAATTCTTGGCATTCGTGCCGTCGATCACTCAGCGCTGAGTCACGATGGCCGGGACATGTCGGCCTTCTCTGTATTCGGCCCAACTGATCGCACCGCAGGCGCTTCCATCAGCCGCGCGGTCGCCGACCGGTGCGCTGACTGCCGTGCTCGGACTAATTCTGATGCGGGAAGCATTCGTCCCGGGCCTGTCGGCCGTCGGGGGCCCGACCCTGCTGCAGTCGGTGTCAGTTCCTGATTCAGGAGTGGCAGCCCGCTGACCGCATCGCCCGGCCGTCAGGGTTGCTTATCAACGTGAAGCCGTCTCCGGCCGGCGAGCGTTCCAGCTTCCTCCTGTCGTCGATCGCCCCGGAAGGTACGCCGTTCGCGTGCATCCCGAGCCCATCCGTAGGTCCTGAGCGTGGCTCCCTCTCCGGCCGTGGTTGAGTCGCCGGTATGACCAAGAGTGACGCCGCGGCTCTTTTCGGCAACCGGTTCCTGACCGTGCCCGCTCCCTCGGAGACCTTCCCCGAGGAAGGCATGGCCGCGACGGATGCCATGAGGCTCGTGGATGTGGATCTCGCCATGGAGGGTGACCCGCAGCGCAACCTCGCCACGTTTGTCACCACGTGGATGGAGCCTGAGGCGCAACGGCTGATCGCCGAGAATCTCCACCGCAATTTCATCGACCACGCGGAGTACCCGATTTCCGCCGAGATCGAGCAGCGTTGCGTGCGCATGCTCGCCGACCTCTTCAACGCGCCGGGCAGGACAACCGGATGCCGGACCCAGGGTTCGTCCGAGGCGATCATGCTCGGTGCGCTGTCGCTGAAGTGGAAGTGGCGGGAGCGCCGCCAGGCGGCCAAGCTGTCGGTCGACCGGCCCAACTTGGTCTTCGGCGGTGACGTCCACGTCGTGTGGGAGAAGTTCTGCCGCTACTTCGACGTCGAACCGCGGATCGTGCCGCTGGCCGAGGGCAAGTACACGATCGGCCCGGAGGACGTGGAACCTCACCTCGACGAGAACACGATCGGCGTCGTCGCCGTCCTCGGCACCACGTTCACCGGCCACAAGGACGACGTCGTCGGGATCGACAAGCTCCTGCGGGACGTCCGCAAGGAGCGGGACCTCGACATCCCGATCCACGTCGACGGAGCCAGCGGCGCATTCGTGTGGCCCTTCCTCTACCCGGACTCGAAATGGGACTTCCGGCTCGAGCAGGTCCGCTCCATCAACGTCTCGGGACACAAGTACGGCCTGGTCTACCCCGGCATCGGCTGGCTGGTCTTCCGCGAGGAGTCCGACCTGCCCAAGGACCTCGTGTTCGAGGAGAACTACCTGGGCAAGACCGACTCGACGTTCACGCTGAACTTCTCCACCGGCGCGTCGATGGTGCTCGCGCAGTACTACAACTTCGTCCGGCTCGGTCGCCAGGGCTACACCTACGTCATGAAGATGATGCAGGAGAACGCTCACGCGCTGGCGGACAACCTGAGGAGCAGCGGCCGCTTCGAAGTGATCGGGAGCGGCCTCGAGCAGCTGCCGCTGGTCGCTTTCCGTCTCGCCGGCAAGCACGCCTACGACGAGTCCGACGTCGCCTGGCAGCTCTCCGCCGAGCGCGGCTGGATGGTGCCGGCGTACACGCTCCCGCCCAACGCGGAGCGGGTGAAGATCATGCGTGCCCTGGTCAAGGAGACCCTGAGCCGCGAGCAGGTCGATCGCCTGAGCCAGGACATCGCCGACGCGTGTCGCACCTTGGACGACAAGGGCGCGACCCATGGGAACGAGCGGGCCAAGGTCAAGCGCGGCACCGGCTACTGAGGCACCTCCGCCCCCGGTTGCAGACACCCGCCGGCTCCCGCGAAGAAGCTCCGGCAGCCGTTCCACGTCGAGCGGTACGCGCCCCACCCGCCGGCGAAGAAGGACCTCTTCTGGCCCTTGAGCCCCTTCCCCCTGGAAGGGGCTCTCGGCGTGGTGGCGTTTGAGCCCGTCGATCTGGCGGTCAGAACCGTCCTGGCTGGGGCGGTCTGCCGCATGACGACGGCGCGCGTGCGGAACGCGGTGGGTCAGGCCGGGGCGTCGGCGTCCTGTACGGAGGCTGCGAACTCCTCGGGGCCCTGTTCCGCCACCGCCGGGTCCATCCACATGACCTGCCAGCCGTGGCCGTCGAGGTCGAAGAAGCTGCGTGAGTACATGAAGCCGTAGTCCTCGGCGCCATCCGCCTCGGAGCCGCCCGCCGCGAGCGCGGCGGCGCTGACGGTATCGACCTCGTCGCGGGATGACACGCTGAAGCAGTACAGCGCCAGCGTGTGCGTGGTGGGATCGGCCATCGGCAGCTTCGCGAACTCCGCGAACTTCTCGCGGCTGAGCAACATGACGAAGGCGTGCTCGCCGACCAGCATGCAGGCGGAGGTCTCGTCGGTGAACTTCGGGTTGAAGCTGAACCCGAGCTCAGCGAAGAACGCCTTGCTGCGCTTGAGGTCCGCCACGGGGATGTTCACGAACAGCATGCGGCCGGGGTGTGCGGGATTGGTCATGGTGGGTCTCCAGTCGGTGGCTCGATGGCGTACGTCCTGGTAGACCGGCGCAGCCGGCGGAACTCATCGGTGGATCTCGACCAAGTCGCGTCGCAGCGTTGATCCAGTCCCCTGCCACAGCCACAGCCACAGCCACAGCCACAGCCATCGGCCACAGCCATCGGCCCGACGGGGCCTCCGCCGATCGTGACCACGCCGGCCCGGAGAAGGGGATTCGGGGCCGGCTGTGGTTCATGGCTGACTGGGCGCGCGCGGGGGTCGGTCAGCCGCGGCGCAGCAGCATGACGACAGCGATGACGACGATGATGAGGACGACGGTACCCAGGCCTATGTACACGGGTTTCTCTTTCCCTCGGGGTTGCGGCACCCGTTGGTGCCGCAACAGCCGAGTGCCCCGGTGGGGGCATTTCAGCCCACCCGGGTGATTCTGTTGCCCCGCCGAGACCCGCACCCGTACCCACACCAGTGCTGAGAGGCGAGCCGCGAGGGTCCTCGCCTTCCGGTCGCCGCTGCGCCGACCGCTGTCGTCGCTTCGCCGTTCATCGGCCGGGACCGGTTCAGCCGCCGCCAGAGCCCGAGCCATAGAGGGCAGCGAGATCCTTGGACGTCGCCCACCGGGTGTAGGTGGGCGACTGAGGCCAGTTCTCGGGCGAGTCCTGCCATTCCTCCTGCCGTCCGTACGGCAGGAGGTCGATCAGCGCGAAGGTGTGACTGAGCTGCTCGGTACCTCGACCGTCGGTGTGCCAGGTGCGATAGACGGTGTCGCCGTCGCGCAGGAACACGTTGACCGCGAATCCTCCTTCGGGCGGTGCGCCGACGTCGGCGCCGAATGAGCTGTCGGCAGTCGAGTACCACGCCATCCGATTGCCGACCCGCTGCTTGTAGGCGAGTGCTTCGTTGATCGGGCCCTGGGTGACGACGACGAATCGCGCGTCGTAGGTGTCCAGGAACTCCAGGCGGGTGTACTGCGAGGTGAACCCCGTGCAGCCCGGGCACTGCCATTCCTTGCCGGCGAACCACATGTGGTTGTAGACGATCAGCTGCCTCTTGCCTTCGAACATGTCCGTCAGCCGTACGGGGCCGTGCTCACCCTCGAGGGTGTAGTCAGGCATCTCGACCATCGGCAGGCGACGACGCTCGGCGGCGATGGCGTCAAGTTCCCGCGTCGCGGCCTTCTCCCGGGCACGCAGTGCCTCGAGCTGGCGCTCCCAGGTTGCGGCGTCGACGACGGGTGGCAGTGCGTGGGCGGTCATGGTCCCCTCACAGAGCTCGTACGCGGCTTGCGCTTGTGCGGAGGTAGACCCCGCTGGGCTCCGGAACTCATCGGTCGCCGGCCCGGGAGGGCAAGGAGGCTTCCGTCAGCGGTCGTGGTCGCCGCCGTCGTGGTCGCCGCCGTCGTGGTCGCCGGCAGGTCGAGTTCATCGGGCGGTGTTCTCCGTCGGTGCAGCCAGACCGGTGAGTTCGTGGTGCGCCGTCCGCACGGCGGCGGGACCGCTCGGGGAGAGTGGCTGTCCATACGCAGGCAGGGCCGCGGGGTCGTACGGCATCGGGTGCGGTCGTACGGCATCGGGCGCGTCCGAGAGGGGATCGTGGACAGGAAGCCGCGCAGTGGACGTCGGGTGGTCGTGCTCACGATGGTGCGGTGCTCGCTTGTCGTGGCCGCCCTGGTCGCCGCCTACTACCTGCTGCCGCTGGACTCGGCCTTCACCGCGAGGTCCGTCCTCGCTCTCGTCGGAGGGCTGGTGGCGGTGGCGCTGCTCATGGGGTGGCAGGTGCGCGTGATCATGAGATCCGAGCGTCCCAGGCTGCGTGCCATGGCTGTTCTTGCGACGATGCTTCCCTTGTTCCTGCTGCTCTTCGCCACGACCGACTACCTGCTGGATCGCAGCGCGCCGGACAGTTTCAGCGAGGCGTTGTCGAGGACCGACGCCCTCTACTTCACGATGACCGTGTTCAGCACGGTCGGATTCGGCGACATCAGCCCGCGCAGCGAGACGGCCCGGCTCCTTGTCACGGGACAGATCACGGCCAACCTTCTGCTGCTCGGTGTGGCCGCCCGGATCCTGGTGCACGCGGTCGAAGAGGGCCAGCGGGCGCAGCGCGAGGCGGACTAGCCGACCTGCCCCCCGTGCCGGGCGTCCGAGGGCCGGTCAGCCGGCCGGGACGTCCTCCGCGGGCAGCCGTCCCTCCCGTACCGCGTCGACGAGTGCCTGATGGTCGCGCTCGTTCTGGTCGGCGTAGGCCTCCGCGAAGGTCACGAGGGCCCGGTCGAAGGAGTCCTTCTTGCCCAGGTAGGAGGCGATCGCGATCCGGTCGCCGGACCGTGCGTGCGCGCGGGCGAGGGTGATGCCGCAGACGCCGCCGAAGGTCTCCAGCTGACTGGGCGACATCGTCTCCGGCATCGCGATGCCCTTCCAGTCGCGCAGTTGCCGTACGTAGAAGTCGCGACGCTTGCCGTCGATGCCGTCCACGCGTTCCCAGCCGAGGAAGATGTCGCTCGCCGCCTGCATCAACCGCTGTCCCGCGACCACGCGTTCGCCCTGGTTGCGGTACCGGCTGGCGCCGAGGTGGTCGGCGAGGACGGAGGTGTCGGCCTCCTTGGCCTGCAGGAACAGCGGGTCGCGGCCGTCCCGTCCGAGGAGCAGGATGATCCAGCACCGGGTGCCGACGCTGCCGACCCCGACCACCTTGCGGGCGACGTCCGCGAGTTGGTAGTCCTCCAGGAGGAAGCGCCGGTCGGACGGCAGCGTGAGTCCGTACCGCTCGATCAGTCCTCGGAACTGGCGCTCCAGCGTGGCGCGTTCGGCGTCCGGCAGCAGGTCGGCGATGGGGACCAGCAGCGGGGGGTCCGGCGCGATCATCGGCCGTCCGTCGACCTGGCGCGTGAGTTTGTCGAAGACCTGCACGGTGTCCCGCGATCGGGCCTTCGCCAGGGCGTGGTCCAGCTTCTTCTGTCCGCTCTTGCGGAGCTGGTCCGTCGTGAGGTCCCTGAGGCGTTCGGCGTCGATCTTGGCGTACCAGACATCGAGGTTGCTCATGCCGGCGAAACGGATCATCGCCTCTCGGTACGAGCGCACGGTGCCGCTCACGATGCGGGCGCGCTCGTCGTCGTCGAAGCCGTTCGCCCGGGCGGCGATGACGAAGCTCGCCGACAGCCGCTTGACGTCCCATTCCCAGGGGCCGGGCAATGTCTCGTCGAAGTCGTTGATGTCGAACATCAACTTCCGCTCCGGCGAGGCCAGCAGCCGGAAGTTGAGCAGATGGGCGTCTCCGCACAGCTGGGCGGTGATTCCCGAGTCGGGACTGCCGGCCAGGTCGGACGCCATGATCGCCGCGGCGCCCCGGTAGAAGCGGAACGGGGACTCCGTCATCCGGCTGTACCGGATCGGCACCAGCTCCTGCACCCGGGCCCCGGACTGCTCCTCCAGAATCGCCAGCGGGTCCCGTCTCTTCGGACCGGGTCTGTACACCGCGTGTCCCGAGCGCGGAGAGCGGCGCCGCGCCTCCTTGCCGAGTGCCGCGCGCTCCTCGGGTGTCGCGTGAGGTGACGTGCGCATCGCCGTGGTCGCGTGCTGGGGCATCGACGGCTCTCCTGCCTGGCCCTGCGGCCCTCGGATCGCCCGGGGACACGGCACTCGGAGCGCTGCCGTGGTCCCCTTCCTCGGGGGCCGCGCCGATCGTCTGGTCTGGTGGCGGCCGGTCTCAGCCCTGGGCCTCGATCTCGGCGTCGGCGACAGCGATCGCGATGCCGAGCGCCGTGGCGATGTTGCCCGCGGCCGTCATGACGCGGGCCGTGCCCACGATCGGTGCGATGGCGACCAGGACGTCCTGCAGCTGGGCGGCGGTGACGCCTGTCCTGATGGCGGGGTCGATATGGGCGGCATAGGAGATCGGCGGGGCGTCCGAGGCGGCGAGGGCCGCGATACGCGTGAGCAGGAGCATGTCCGGGGCCAGGCCGCACCGTTCGATCGAGTCGACGGTCATCGCGGCGAGCGTGTCCAGGACAGGGGTTTCTGACGCAGTGGCCATGTTCGGGTGCCTTCCCGTGTGGTGTCGACGCCGAGGGCGCGAGGGTGGCGGAGCATCGGATGTCCGCGAGCGCCGGCGTCCCCTCAAACCCTAGATCCGTCCTGGGCACCCCGCATGGCAGCGCGGGCCGCACCGGCCTTGAGCAGCGGTGGAGGCCGTCGCGGGCGCCGCGGGGCGCCCGGGATCACGGTCGCGGTCCAGCCGTACGGGCCGACAGGCCCTAGCCCGTACGGCCCGCGTGGGGGTGCCGATCGGTCGCGGAGCGACGGAAATGGAGGAAGGTAGCCGCCCAGGAGCCCCGGAGCAGCCATGACCAGCCCCCACGAGCCGTCCGAGTTCGGAGCACCCCCGGAGAAGAACGCGGGTGACGCGCCGCCGAGCGGGCACCAGGGCGGTTCGACGGCTGCGCGGATCGCCAGGAACACCGCCTCGGCGGTGCTCATCGTCCTCACCTGCATCCTCGTACCGATCGCACTGCTCACCGTGTGGGTGCACGACATCGCGCTGGACACGGACCGGTACGTGGCGACGGTCGCGCCGCTGGCCTCGGACCCCGCGATCGAGGACGCGGCGGTCCGACGCATCACCCATGCCGCCGACGTGCGGGTCGACGGCGACCAGGCCGCCGCGGACATCGCCGCCTGGCTAAGGTCCCAGGGCCTGCCGCCGAAGGCCGCGGACGCGTTGAAGGGGCTCGGCCCGCAGCTCGACTCCGCGGTCGACAGCACGGTGAAGAAGGTGGCCACGCGCTTCGTGCAGGGCGACCGCTTCGAGGAGATCTGGAAGACCGCCAACCGGGAGGCCCACGCCGCGGTCGTCCACGCGCTGACCGGGCAGGGCCGCGGAGCCATCGGAGTGAGCGGCGGGACGGTCACCCTGAACGTCGGCGAAGCCGTCGACGAGGTCAAGCAGGCGCTCGTGGACGCCGGGCTGTCCCCGGCCTCCAAGATCCCCGATGTCGACAAGCAGATGGTGCTGTTCCAGTCGGACCAGCTGGAGAAGATCCGCAAGGGCGCCCACCTGCTGGACGTGATCGGGAACTGGCTTCCCGTGATCGTCGTGCTGATCGGCGCCGCCGGGGTGCTGCTCGCCCACCGGCGCCGCCGGGCCCTGATCCGTACGACTCTCGGCGCGGCCTTCGCCTGTCTGATCATCGCCATCGTCCTGGTCGTCGCCCGCCGCTACTACCTGGACCATCTCCCGCCGCAGGTCCAGTCGGAGGCCGCCGCGGCGGCCGTCTTCGACACGCTGCTGCACTTCCTGAAGGTCAGCCTCCGCACGGCGATCGTGCTCGGCATCGTCATCGCGCTGGGCGCCTATCTGATCGGGCCCGGGCGACTGCCGGTCGCGGTCCGGGGCACGTCCGAGCGCGCCGCGGACTCCGCTGCTCGATGGGCGTACGACCATCAGGTCCGCACCGGTCGGACGGGAACCTGGATCCAGGCCCACCGCCATTGGATCGCCCTGGCCGCATTGCTGATCGTGGCCCTGGTCTTCGCCCTCTGGAACCACCCGACGGTCCTGACGATCCTGCTGCTCGTCCTCATCCTCCTGGCCCTGCTCGCCCTGCTCGCGCTCCTGGCGGCCTCCGGACGCGCCACCGCCGAGGCCGAGAAGACCGCGCCACCACGGCCGGGGAACGGCACATGAAGGGCCTGCCGCCGGGTGGTGGTCCACGGTCGCGGCCTTCCCGCGAGGTGACGCCGAGGCGCCGCGCGGGCCGGAGTCCGATGCCGATGGCGATGGCGATGGCGATGCCGATGCCGAGCCGGGCTCCCGGCGACGGCACGCACGCGTAAGTCGGATGCCGGAGCCGCCGGCCGGCGTTACTGTGGGCAGCGTTCAGGTGCGCAGGTTGCGGCTACTTCTCCTGTAAAGAGAGCGACGCGGGTTCGAATCCCGCCGCCGGCTTCGGCCGGTGTCGTCCAGCGGCCGAGGATGCTTACGTTGCCGCCGCCGACTCCGATCTCTGAACACCCGGGCATGAGCCGTCCACCCGAGCCACACAGGTGGGCGGCTTTCGTCGTACGGAGAGGGCGGCGCCGTCGCGCCGGACGACCGGACCGCCAGGATCTGTCCGGGCCCGGACGCTGTCGCGGTTCCTTCCTGACGGACCGACAGGAGTCCCGTCACCACGGTGTGGTGTACTCATCCGGCGATCATGACGAGACTGCTTGCGGGGGACTTGATGAGCACCGAGGACGACATGCTTGACACGTGGGTGGACGTCGAGGAGCGGCTGCCCTGGCTGCCTCTCGATCCCTATCTCGTGGGCGAGGACCGGCGCGGCCTGCTGGTGGAGGAACTGAAGCAGTCCGGCTTCTCCGTACTGGAGATCGACCTGGGGACGGTGCGCGAGGAGCGGCAGCTCAAGGCCGCGCTGGGCCGGGCGCTGGTCAAGCCGGAGGAGTACGCGGACAACTGGGACGCGCTGCGCGATCTCCTCCAGCAGCGCGGCGAGAGCAGTCCGTGGCTCATCGCCGTCGTGTTCACCGAGGCCCACGCGTTCCTCCGCGCGGACGTCCATGGTTTCGTGCGGTCGGTGTCGGTGCTGAACAGCCTGGCCGAAGAGTTGTCGAGCCTCGACGAACCGTACGGCCAGCTGGAACTGTTCTACGTGGGGGACTGGACCACGGCCTGACCGTGACGGACAGCGCGAAGGGGTGCCCGGGGGTCGTTTGCCGACCTGGCGGGCACCCCTTCCGCGTTGCGGCTGTCCGGCCGGTTCAGGTGCGGGACGTACGGGGAACCGGCGGCGGAGAGACGGCGGTCAGGCGCCGTCGTTGAGGGCGTCGAAGTTGGCGGTGTCGAGCGCCGGCTGCCGGGCGACCAGGAGCCAGGGCTTGGGATGGCCCGTGCGGTCGGCGCAGGTCAGGGTCGCCGGGTGGGTGGTGGTCAGCGCGACGCAGCTGGTCTCCCAGATCTGACCCGTGGTGGTCACGATGTCGAACTTGATGCGGTTCAAGGTGGTCGTCCGGGCGTGCGCGTTGACGGAGACGCCGCAGGGCAGACCTGCCGCGCCGCCGGACGGATAGTCCGGGTGGGTGCTGAGGTTGGTCCACAGGAAGTGCTGTGTCTCGCCGGTCCGCTGGTCACGGATGCCCGCGAAGGTCCTTCCGCCGCTCAGGGCGATACGGACCTCGAAGTCCGGCGATTCCTGCGCGGCGTCGATGCCGGAGCACGGGCCCGTAGCGCCCGTCGCGCCGGTCTGACCTTGAGGGCCGGTGGCTCCCAGGAGGCCCGGCGCCCCCGTGGCACCCGGCTCTCCCTGGGGCCCGGTGGGCCCGGTCGCACCGGGCCGCCCCACCGGGCCCACCGCTCCCGTCGCCCCGGTGACGCCCTTCGGGCCGCGTGGGCCGGTCGGGCCCTTGCACCAGTTCCTTCCGTCGGCCCGCTCGTCCGGGAGGGCCCGGTGCTCGTGGTGCGGGCGGGGCTTGCACTTGTCACCGCCGTTCGGGGCCGGCGTCGCGCGGTCGGCCACGCTGCCGGCCGTCGCCGTCGCGGGGCCGACCACTCCCGACGCCATCACCAGCGCCAGTGAGGCCACTACGCCGGCTCTCTTGAACCGGTCGCGGCCCGGCGGGCCCAGCAGAGGGGTGGTCCTGGACTCAGGATTCATGCGCGGGTGCTCCTTGGATCGATCGGTGGGGAATTCCTCGACGCCGATCGCGAGCTTGACCCGGCGATGCCGGGCAGATCGTCCAACCCCCTCGAAACTCGCCCTATTTATCATCAAATCAGCCCAATTGGGACGACTTGATGAGGTAATTCACCGCCGGTGATTCGCAGTTGTGTCCGCTGCGCCCAATCGGGCGCTGTTCGGCTCCGTGTCCCGCGCGGAGCGGCCCCCGGCGCCCTGTGTGTGTCACATTGGCCGCCGTGAAACCGCAGACCATCTGCCTCTGCATGATCGTCAAGAACGAGTCGCGGGTCATCGAACGGTGCCTCGGTTCCGTCCGCCAACTGATCGACACCTGGGTGATCTCCGACACCGGCTCGACGGACGGCACCCAGGACCTGATCCGCACGGCACTCGCCGGGATCCCGGGCGAACTCCACGAGGAACCCTGGGTCGACTTCGGCCACAACCGCACCCGGAACATCCGGCACGCCCGCGGCAAGGCCGACTTCCTCCTCACCGTCGACGCCGACCATGTCCTGCGCCAGGACGCCCCGCTGCCCCGGCTGACGGCGACCTCGTACATGCTGCGCTACGACACTCCAGGCACCCAGCACCGCTTCAAGCACCTGATGCGGGGCGACCGGACCTGGCGCTACGAGGGCGTCACGCACGAGTACCCGTGCACCGACGAGCCCGACGTCCAGGAGAACCTCGACGCGCTCGTGATCGAGGACCACGCCGACGGCGGCTGCCGCAGCGACAAGTTCGAACGGGACGCCCGCCTGCTGAGAGGCGAGCTGGAGCGCGACCCCGCCAACACCCGCACGGTCTTCTACCTCGCCAACACCGAACGCGACCTCGGGCACGCCGAGGAGGCGATCGCCCTGTACGAGCGGCGCGCAGCGATGGGCGGCTGGGGGGAGGAGGTCTACTGCTCGTTGCTGGAGGCCGGTCTCCTCAAGGCCGAGGAGACAGGGGACTGGCCGGGGGCGATGGACGCGTTCTCCCGTGCCTGGGAGGCGCGTCCGGAGCGGCTCGAAGCCTGCTACGAGCTGGCCTCCCGGCTGCGGGTCCAGGGCCGTCACCACACCGCGCACGCCCTGCTCGGTGCCGCCCTGGACCGGCCCGAACCCGACGACCTGCTCTTCACCCGGAGCTGGGTGTACCGCTGGGGTCTGCTCTTCGAGTACTCGATCACCGCGTACTGGGTGGGTGACCACGCCGGCTCGATCCGGGCCTGCGACCGGCTGCTGGCCCTGCCCGACCTGCCCGAGGCCATCCGGCGCCAGACCGGGATCAACCGCGAGTTCTCGGTCCAGCGCCTCGTCACCGTCCCGCCGCCGGCCTCCACGGCGCGCCGGCCGGAGGCCTCCCGGGCGGGCAGGGCCGCGAAGAGGTAGCCCGGCACAGGGCACGGCAGGGGCAGGGTACGACTGGGGCACGGCACGGCACGGCAGGGCTGGGCTGGGGCGGGGTGGGCCGGAGCGCCTGTACACGCCTCGCCCTCGCCCGCCCGTCGCACCGGCCCGATGCCGCAACCGCCATCACCTCACGGACGTACCAAGCCGACATCTCGGCATGGACGTATCAATCGGTGCCGATGCGCCGCATCCATCGAGGTGGCCCGTGCGTCTACGCAGATATGGATCTGGAGAAGCCGCCTGCCGTGCGACCCGGCGAGCAGGCCGAGGGGTGTCTTGCCGTCGCGATCCGCATTCCGGTGCGGATCGTCGTGCTCGTCCTTGTCGTGCCGGTGCGGATGGTGTGGGACGCGCTCGTCGTCGGCGGGAAGTTCCTCCGGGACACCCTGCTGCGGCCGCTGGGGCGGGCGCTCGGGTGGCTGGCCCGGGCGCTGTTCGTCTGGCCCTGGGTGGCACTGTGGCGGTACGTCGTCCTGCCGGTCGGCCGAGCGCTGGCCTGGCTGGGGCGGGTGCTGTTCGTCGTGCCCGCGGTGTGGCTCTACCGCGCGGTCCTGACCCCGCTCGGCCACGCGATCGCCTGGGCGGCCCGGGGGATCGGCGCCGGGTTCGCCCTGCTGTTCTCGGGCGTCGCGGCCGTGGTCGTCTGGATCGTCGGCGGTCTCCTGACCGTGCTCGACTGGGTCTACGTGAGGCTGCTCACACCCGTCGGGCGATCCGTCACCTGGCTGCTCAAGGGCATCGGGCTGGTTCTCGCGGCCATCGGTGTCGGGGTGTACACCGTCGTGGCCTGGCTGGCGCGGTACCTGCTCGTCGTCCCGGCGCTGTGGCTGTACACCTGGGTCCTCACGCCCATCGGCAGGGTGATCGCCCTGCTGGCCGAGGGGTTCGTGTGGGTCGTACGGATGATCTTCGTGGGCATCGGTGCCGCGCTCTACTGGACGGCGCGCGTCCTGCTCGTACTGCCCGCGCTCGCGGTGTGGCGCTGGGTGCTCGTGCCGGTCGGGCGGGCCCTCGCCGTCGTCGCCAGAGAGGTCGGGGAGGCACTCGGGCACGCCTGGCGGATCGCCGGGCACATCTCGCTCGCCGTCGGACGGTTCTTCGCACGCCTGTTCCGGTGGACGTTCGTGGAACCCGCGCGCTGGGCCTACCGGACCGTGCTGACGCCGGTCGGGCACGCCGTACGCGACCTGGTGCTGAGGCCCGCGGCCGAGGCGGCGCGCAGCGTCGGGCGGGCGACCCGGCAGGCCCTGGCCGCCGCCCGGGACAGCGCCCGGCAGGCCCGGGCCGATTTCCGGCGGATGGTCTTCGGGACTCCCCGGGAACCGCAGCCGGTCGCCCGGCGGGAACCACCGGCCGCCGACACACGTACTCTAGGTAGCAGTACGACCGCACTCACGAAGGACTGAACGACACTGGGCAAGCGACAGCCCGAAGGCCCGCCGCCCGCACCCGCGGTGCAGCGCATCCGACTGCGCTACACCAAGCGCGGCCGCCTCCGGTTCACCAGCCACCGTGACTTCCAGCGCGCCTTCGAGCGTGCCCTGCGCCGTGCCGCCGTACCGATGGCGTACTCCGCGGGGTTCACACCGCATCCGAAGGTGTCGTACGCCAATGCCGCACCCACCGGCACCGGCAGCGAGGCGGAGTACCTGGAGATCGCGCTCACCGCGCAGCGCGACCCCGAGAAGCTGCGCGAGCTCCTCGACGAGTCGATGCCCCTCGGGCTCGACATCATCGAGGCGGTCGAGGCCAGCGTCTCGGGTCTCGCCGACCGGCTCACCGCTTCCGTGTGGGAGCTGCGTCTCGACGGCGTGGACCCGGCCGAGGCGGAGCGCGCGGTGGAGGCCTTCAACGCGGCCGAGACCGTCGAGGTCAGCCGCAAGACCAAGAACGGCATGCGGACGTTCGACGCCCGCGGTGCCGTGGCGAGCCTCGAGACGACCACCGAGACGCACAGTCCACAGGCTGATAGGCCTACCGACCAGGCCTGTGCGATACTGCGGCTGGTTGTTCGGCACGTGACGCCTGCCGTTCGACCCGACGACGTCCTGTCCGGTCTTCGCGCCGTGGCCGACCTGGCGCCGCCGGTCGCCGCTGCGGTGACCAGGCTGGCGCAGGGGCTGTTCGATGAAGAGACCGGCACGGTGACCGACCCGCTCGCGCCCGACCGCGAGGCAGTCGCAGCCGCCCCAGCCGATCGCACAGGGGCCGCCGAAACTGCCGCCGCGAAGGCGTCGGCGTAAGGAAGGTCCCGCGTAAGGACGGATGTCGTAACGCCGCCCTCGTATCCGGGAGCCACCTGGGTCGGGCAGCGCACCGACCAGAAGACTTTCGCCAGGCCGTACGCACACATGGCGTACGGAACCGGCGAGACAGGACACAGAGAGCTCCCGTGCGGCGCCCGCGCCCCGGACGGCGGCACCGCGCATCGCGCGAGCCGCGGACGTCACCGGTACTGCCGGACCAGGCGCGGCGCCCGGGAGCCTGACGGGAGATCCACCCGCATGCTCGAGCCGACCGAACCCACCGAGGGTTCCGAGACCAACACCACTCCCAGCGACACCCTGCCGCCGCGGCGCCGCCGCCGTGCGGCGTCGCGCCCCGCCGGTCCGCCGACCGCCGCCTCCGAGGCCGCGGCCGAGACCACCGCGCCGGCCATACCGGCCGTGGCATCCGCCGACCTCATGGCGGAGGAAGCCTCCGCGCAGGCCCCGGCCTCCGTGAACGCCGAGGCCGAAGAGCCGGACGAGGCCGAAGAGGCTGTCGAGACGGCCGCGGCCGAGGTCACCACCGACACCGACGACGCCGCACCGCGCCGTACGCGTCGCCGTGCCACCCGTCGTGTCTCCGCCCCCGCCGGTACGCCCACGGCTGCCGGGACCGCCGAGGTCGCCGAGACGGTCGTGCCCGCAGCCGCGGTCGCCGAGCCCGAGGGCAGGCCCGCCGAGGAGGCCCCGGCCGCCGTCGAGGAGACCGCGCCCGCCGGCCGTACCCGCCGTCGCGCCACCCGCCGGGTCACCGCGCCCACCGGTACGCCCGGCACCGCCGAGGCCGCCGAGGTCGTCACGACCCCCGCCGAGCCGGTGTCCGCCCCCGCCACCGCGGAGGCCGAAGCCGAGGCCGAGGCGCCCGCCGCCGAGCCCGCCGCCGAAGAGGCCGCCCCCCGCCGCAGCACCCGTCGTCGTGCCACCCGGCGCGCCTCCGCGCCCGTCGGCGCGCCCGAGGGCGACGCCGCCGACGAGCGTGTGGAGGCGCCCGTGACCAGCGAGAACCAGCCCGAGGAGGCCGCGCAGCCGGAGGCCGAGGAAGGCGCCCCGCGCCGTGGCCGCCGCCGCGCCACCCGCAAGGCCGCCGTCGGTTTCTCGGCGCCCGCGCCGAAGTCCGAGGAGTCCTCGCGGCGCCCCGGACGTCCGGCCGTCGCCGTTTTCCAGGCGCCGGTGTTCACCGAGCCGATGTTCCAGACGCCCGAGCGGGCCGCCGCCGCTGCCGCGGCCGAGGCCGCCGAGGAAGCCGCCGAGGTGGCTGAGGCCCCCGAGCCGGTCGAGGTCGTCGAGGAGCCGACCGGTGGCCGTCGCCGCCGCCGTCGCCGGGGCGTCGAGGACGAGCCGGTGACCGTGGCCGCCGAGGAGCCGCAGGAGCCCGAGGAGTCCGCCGAGGAAGCCGAAGAGGCCGAGGAGGCCGAAGAGGCCGAGGACGCCGTCGAGGGTGACGAGGGCGAGGAGGAGTCCGCGGGCTCGCGTCGCCGTCGCCGTCGTGGTGGCCGTCGTCGCCGCCGCGGCGAGTCCGCCGAGTCGGACAGCGAGGCCGGCGAGGACGAGTACGCCGCCGAGCAGGTTGCTCAGGACGCCGAGGACACCGCCGAGCAGGTCGAGGAGGACGCCGAGGAGGCCGACGAGCGCGAGGAGTCGGGCGGCTCCAGCAGCTCCCGTCGCCGTCGTCGCCGTCGTCGTCGTGCCGGTGACTCCGGTGGCGACGCCGAGCCCAGCGAGAACGACCCCGAGCGCACCGTCGTCAAGGTCCGCGAGCCGCGTGCCAAGAAGGAAGAGCAGCCCTCGGACGAGGTGCAGTCCATCAAGGGCTCGACCCGTCTGGAGGCCAAGAAGCAGCGCCGTCGCGAGGGCCGCGAGCAGGGCCGTCGCCGCGTGCCGATCATCACGGAGGCCGAGTTCCTGGCCCGCCGCGAGGCCGTCGAGCGCGTGATGGTCGTCCGCCAGAGCGGCGAGCGCACCCAGATCGGCGTCCTCGAGGACAACGTGCTCGTCGAGCACTACGTCAACAAGGAGCAGGCCACCTCGTACGTCGGCAACGTCTACCTGGGCAAGGTCCAGAACGTGCTGCCGTCGATGGAGGCCGCCTTCATCGACATCGGCAAGGGCCGCAACGCGGTCCTCTACGCCGGTGAGGTCAACTTCGAGGCGCTCGGCATGGCCCACGGGCCGCGCCGTATCGAGTCCGCCCTCAAGTCCGGCCAGTCGGTCCTCGTGCAGGTCACCAAGGACCCGATCGGTCACAAGGGCGCGCGCCTGACCAGCCAGGTCTCCCTTCCGGGCCGCTACCTCGTGTACGTCCCCGAGGGCTCGATGACCGGCATCAGCCGCAAGCTGCCCGACACCGAGCGCGCGCGTCTGAAGACCATCCTCAAGAAGATCGTCCCCGAGGACGCGGGCGTCATCGTGCGCACCGCCGCCGAGGGCGCGAGCGAGGACGAGCTGCGCCGCGACGTCGAGCGTCTGCAGGCGCAGTGGGAGGACATCGAGAAGAAGGCGAAGAGCGGTAACGCTCCGACCCTGCTCTACGGCGAGCCGGACATGACCGTCCGTGTCGTCCGCGACATCTTCAACGAGGACTTCTCCAAGGTCATCGTCAGCGGCGACGAGGCGTGGGAGACCATCCACGGCTACGTCTCGCACGTGGCGCCCGACCTGACCGACCGGCTGTCGAAGTGGACCTCCGAGGTCGATGTCTTCGCGACGTACCGGATCGACGAGCAGCTGATGAAGGCGCTGGACCGCAAGGTCTGGCTGCCCAGCGGCGGTTCCCTGGTGATCGACAAGACCGAGGCCATGATCGTGGTCGACGTCAACACCGGAAAGTTCACCGGCCAGGGCGGCAACCTCGAGGAGACCGTCACCAGGAACAACCTGGAGGCGGCCGAGGAGATCGTGCGCCAGCTGCGGCTGCGCGACCTGGGCGGCATCGTCGTCATCGACTTCATCGACATGGTCCTGGAGTCCAACCGGGACCTGGTGCTGCGGCGCCTGCTCGAATGCCTGGGACGCGACCGTACGAAGCACCAGGTCGCCGAGGTGACCTCGCTGGGCCTCGTGCAGATGACCCGCAAGCGGGTGGGCCAGGGCCTGCTGGAGTCCTTCTCCGAGACCTGCGTCCACTGCAACGGCCGCGGTGTCATCGTGCACATGGAGCAGCCGACCTCCATCGGCGGCGGCGGCAAGCGCAAGAAGCGCGGCCGTGGCGGTGCCGAGCAGGTCCACGAGCACGACCACGAGTTCACGCACGAGACGGCCGAGGAGCCGGAGGCGGTCGAGAGCGAGGCCGAGGTGGCCGCCGAGGTCGCCGCGCCCGTCGCGCTCGTCGACACCGAGTTCCAGCCCGACGAGGAGTTCTACGGCAGCGCCGCCGAGGCGGAGGCCGCGGCCACCCGTGGCCGTTCGCGGCGCCGGGCCACCCGGCGCGCGTCCGCTCCGGCGGGTGCGCCGAAGGCGGAGGAGCGCGCTCCCCGGAGCAGGCGCGAGGAGCGGGCCGAGCGGGCCGCGGCCAGGTCCCGTGAGGCCGCCGAGGCCGAGCCGGTCGCGGTCGAGGACCCGGTGGTCGAGGCTCCGGTCGTCGAGCAGCCGGTGGTCGAGGCTCCGGCCGAGGCGGCTCCGGCCGCCGTGGCCGAGGACGAGGCCGCTCCCCGGGGCCGTACGCGTCGTCGTGCGACCCGGAAGGTGTCGGCGCCCGCCGGTTCGCCCAAGGCGGCGGAGGAGGCCGTGGTGACGGTCACGGAGCCCGCTCCGGCGCCCGTCGCCGAGGCCGCCGCGCAGACCGCCCCCGAGGCCGAGCCGACGCCCGAGCCGGTGGCCGAGAGCGCCGCGCCGGCCCGTCCGCGCCGTCGTGCCGTGCGCAAGGCCACCGCGCCCACCGCGTCCGCGGAGGCGGCCGTCACGGTCGTCCCGTCGGCCGCAGCGGAGCCGGTCGCCGAGCCTGCCGAGCCGGAGGCCGCCGAGGCCGACGCCGAGGCTCCGGCCGCCAAGAAGGCGGCCGCGCGCAAGACGGCCAAGAAGGCGACCGCGAAGAAGGCCGCCGTCAAGAAGACGGTGGCGGCCAAGAAGACGGTCGCCAAGAAGACCACGGCCAAGAAGGCCACGGCCACGAAGGCGACGGCGAAGAAGGCCGCCGTCAAGAAGACGACGGTGGCCGCCGAGCAGTCGTCGCCGTCCGTCTCGGCGACGACGGAGGACTGACCGGTCCTTCGCCCCTCGGGGCACGACGAACACAGAAGCGCGGGACACCGGTTCGCACCGGTGTCCCGCGCTTCTTTTCACCGTCCTGGGGCGATCAGGAGGGCGGGCCCTCGAGAACGCCCCGCCGCGGGCCGGTCAGCTCGGGAGCTTCGTGCCGAGCGTGACCGTGTTGTCCGGGATCTGCGAGTAGATGACGGGCTTCCAGGCGGTGACGTTGAAGGTCCCCCACGTTTTGGTCGAAGTACGGCCATCGGTGTGGTGGTAGGTCGTCTGGTACATCGTCAGCACACCGCCGGGTGAGAGGCCGTTGCGCTGGCCCTTCTTCACCTGCCATGTGTTCTGGATGGTCTGGGTGTCCGATCTCATCTTCGAGTCGATGTCGGTCCAGGCCCAGGACCCGTTGAGCCCGACCGAGACGCTGACCTTGCCTTCGGCGACCAGGGGAATCTTGCCCTTGATCTCCGAGCTCACGGTGACACTGGCACCGTACGTCTGGGAATACTGCTCCGTGGTGGTTATCTGCTCGCTGGCGGAGTAGGTGTAGCCGATCGTCTCGTCCATGTCCGCGAGGTGGTAGTTCGCGCTGATGTTCAGATCGGTGTAGTCGCTCACGTCGAGCGTCACATGATCCATCCAGATCACGTCGTTCCCTCCGCTCGGGACACTCACGCCCTTCGGCAGCTTCGGCAGCAGCGGGCGGCAGCCGTCGCAGTAGTGGGACCCCGACGAACCGCCCGACGAACCGGAGGAGTTGCCGCCCCCGCCACTGCTCGGCGGTGTCACCGTTCCCGTCTTCTTGTCGTAGCCGACCGACTTCTGGACGTCCGAGGAGCAATACTTCAGGTCGTACAGGCACGAGTTCGGCGGGGAGCCGATCTCGGTGCCGGCCGGGTCCGTGAGGCTGACCGGGTTGTTGTTGCTGTAGACGTACGCGTTGTGCTGGCGCGGGTCGTCCGTCACGAACAGCGGGTCCACCGAGACGAAGCGGCCCAGCCGGGCGTCGTACTCGCGGGCCCCGAGGTGGACCAGGCCGGTCGCCGTGTCGTTCGTGCCGCCGACGAAGCCCTTGTCGCCGGCCCACGCGGAGGGCAAGGTCGTGCGCTCGGCGCCGAAGATCGTGCTCTTGCGCCGGGTGACGGCCTGGGACGCGTCGGCGGTGATCTGGGTGGTGTCGGTGTTGTGGTGGTCGGAGAGGATGAAGGTGAGCTTGCTCCCGGTCCGCATCGCGATGATCTTCGACCCGGCCGAGTAGTAGCGGGTACCCGTGAGCACACCCGCCTTGCTCAGGTGGAGTTCGTTGCCTCCGGAGAGGTAGAGCGTGGTGCCCTTGGCGTCGCGGCGGATCAACTGCTGTCCCTCGGTGTCGTAGAGGTAGCTGCTGATCTCCGTGGTTCCTTGGAGCACCCGGGCCAGATGGCCCTCGTCGTCCCACTTCAGGGTCTGCGCCACCGCGCTGCCGGTCTTGCGGGTCTCGGTGTTGCCGGCCGCGTCGTAGGTGAAGACCTCCTCATGGGCGTCGGTGCCGGTCTGGCTCACCTTGGGCAGGCTGTGCTTGCCGGCGTCCGGCTCCTGGTAGGCGCGCAGGGTGTCGGCGCTCGGACCCGAGGCCGTCTTGTGCCCGGTCTCCGTCTTCCGGTTGCCGAGGGCGTCGTAGGTGTACGACGTCCAGTAGGCGTCCGTGCCGCCGACGACCGACGCCGAGGGGGCCGAGGCGCACTCCTCGCCGGTGTTGGTCCAGGCTTCGGTGACCCGGCCCAGGGCGTCCGGGGTGAAGCACTGGGTGTCCGTGGTGCGGGCCGCGTCCTGGCCGTACGCGGCGGCGACGGAGGTGACGTTGCCGGACAGGTCGTAGCCGTACTCGGTGTCCTCGACCCGCTGCGGGGCGACGTCACGGTCGGTGTACGTACGGCTCAGCGCGCCGGTGTGCTCGTCGAACTCGTTGCTGACCCACACGTGCCGGCCGAAGGCGCCGAGCTCCTGGCGGACGGCGCGTCCGTAGTGGTCGTAGGTCATGGCGGAGACGAGCGGGTCCGATCCGGCGCCGACCGTGTTCAGAAGGCCGGCGACCGGGCTGTAGGTGTTGGTGACCTTCTCTGAGGGCAGGCCGCCCACCGCCGGCTGCTGGGTCCACATCACCTGGCCGGTGTTGAGGTTGTAGGACGTCGTCCACTTGTAGACGTTCGACAGCGCGCCCTCGCCGTCCGGGACGGTGAGCTGGGTGCCGACCGGCTTGTAGAGGCTGTTGTACGACGTGACCGCCGACTCGTAGGCCTTTCCGTCCACCCAGCGGGTCGACTTGTTCAACTGCCCCTTGGCGACCTTGTCGTACTCCCACGAGGTGAGCGTCTTGGTGCCGTTCTTCAGTGCCAGCTTGCGGCCCAGTTCGTCGTAGTCGGTGTGCAGCGTGATGCCACGGCCGACGCTGGTCACGTCGGTGGCGCGGTTCCCCTTGTCGTAGACGGTCTTGGTGGTGCCCTTGTCCGGGTCGTCTAGCTGGATCTGGCGGCCGCGGACGTCGTAGCCGTACGTCCACTTCGCGCCGGACGGGTCGGTGATCCGGTCCATCCGGCCGAGGCCGTCGTAGTGGTACAGCGTGGACTGCGTCGAGGTACGGGCCGCGTCGGTGTACTGCTTGCGCTCGACGGTGCGGCCGAGGGCGTCGACGACCACGGTGGTGGCGGTGCCGCCCTTCGGCGGGACCGTGGTCGTGGTGTCGCCGGTGTAGGTGGTGGCCGTGCGCCTCGTCTCGTCGCCGTAGCGCTTCGAGATCACCGCGGTGACCCGGCCCGCGCCGTCGTACTCGGTGTCGGTGGACGCCGGGTAGTTCAGCTCCTGCCCGGTCACCAGGACGGCCTCGGGGGCGCCGGTGGCGTAGTAGGTGCCCGAGGTCCGCCACGCCTGACCCCGGGTGTCGTAGAACGTCTCCGTCACGAGCCGGCCGGCGCGGTCGGGGGATTCCGCCTGGGTCTGGCGGTCGCGCAGCATGCCGTCGAGGAAGGCGTGACTGACGCTGTACTTGGAGTCCTGGGTCAGAGTCCTGGTGGTGACGACGATCGGACCGTCGTTGCGGACGAGGTAATCGAAGGCCTGGTTCGGCGAGTCCGGGTACGTTGTCGCCGAACGGGTCGGCAGCCACACCTTCGTCGTCCGGCCCAGCGCGTCGTACTGCGTTGTGGTGATCTTGTCGTTGGCGTCCTTCACCTGGGTGGGCAGTCCGCGCCGCGGGTCCATGGTGGTGGTGGCGGTGTGGTCGAGGGAGTTGGTGACCAGCACGCTGGTCGGCGCCTCGCCCGTGGCCGGGGTGTAGACGGTCCTGGTGACCTGGCCGTAGGCGTCCGCGGCCGACAGCCCCCGTCCGTAGAGGTCGAAGTCCGCGGCCGGGGTGCTGGAGACGGACTCGTAGCCGTCGCCCTTGCCGTTGATCCGGTCGGTCTTGGTGACATCGCCCTTCGTCGGGGCGGCGCCGAGGGCTCCGCCGTCGTAGTAGGTGCGGACGTCGTCGACGACGTCCGCGGGGCGCTGCATCGTGGCTCCGCAGGCCTTCGCGACCGTCTCGACGCGGCTGACCTTGTCCAGGATCCAGCTGCCGGTGTTGCGCGCGTAGGACGTGGTGGTGCACTTCTCGTCGCCGGACTTGGCCGCGTCACCCGTCTCGGAGACCGTATCGGCCATGCCGTACGAGTCGAAGTGCCGTGTCAGCTCGGTGCTGCGGACACCTCCGGTCACCGTGGTGCGGGTGATCTCCTTCTCCGTGCCCGTCCGGTAGGCCTCCAGGTCGGGCAGGCCGGTGCGGGCGCGGGAGGCGACCAGCGTCGAGCGCCAGGGTGTGTACGAGGTGGCGGAGACGGGCTTGTCCGTGTCGTCACCGTTGTACGTGATCTTCTCGCGGGGCATGCCGGCGAACTGCTCGCGGTCCTCGACGGACGCGCCGGTGGAGTCCTTGACGTCCTTGCCGTCGAAGCCGCGGAAGAAGCGGCTCTCGGTGAGCGTCCTCGGGTCGGAGGCGGCACCGGTGCGGGTCTGGACCCGCCCGTAGCCGCGGGCGACGGAGTAGGTGCGGTCGTCGGCCTTGGTGAACTCGTCCGTGCTCTTGGCCCAGCCGGCGCCGCCCAGGTAGGAGTAGGTGCTCACCTTGTCCGGGGACTCGGCCAGGTTGTCGCCCTCGACCACCTGGGTCGCGACGTAGGAGTTGAACCAGTCCAGCTTCGCGTCGTAGCCCTCGTACGCCCACTTCACCGGATAGCAACGGGTGGTGTTGCCGCCGTCGGCCGACGGCAGCGTCGAGACGGTGCAGTCCGGCTGGGAGTACGTGACGCCGATGGTGCCGCCGGTCTCCGTGGTGACCTGGTACAGGCGCAGCCGGACGAACGGGGCCAGGCCGTCACCGGTCTTGTCCACCCGGTTGGGGCGCTGCTCACCCGCGAAGGTGACGGGCGGGAGCTGTGCCGTGCCGCCCGCCTTCCCGGTGCGCTGGATCGACTTCAGCCACATCGGGGTGGAGACTCCGTCGCCCGAGGCCGGGAAGTCCTGCGCCAGCGTCCAGGTGTCGACCTCCTTGTACGCGCCGCCCGTGAGCACCTTCGTGGTGATGCCGGTCAGGCGCTTGCGCGTCCAGAAGGTGGGGGAGTAGTTGTCCTTGCACTCGGCGCCGTCCTTGCAGTGCAGGTCGAACGGGACGTCGGGCCAGTTCTTGGCGTTGTCCTCGTCGAAGGTCCCGCAGGTGCTCAGGCAGCGCTCGGCGACGTCGAACGACACCTGGCCCATGGCCTTGCCCGAGTAGACCGCGTTCGACCGCAGACCGTAGTCGATGTGGTCCAGGTAGCCGCCCCGGATGTACGGGGTGGCGGTCGAGTCGCCTGTGGTGTCGGACACGTTGCGTCCGTAGTTGTTGCTCTCGGTCTTCCAGTAGTACGACATCGCGTTGCCGTGCGGGTCGACGACGTGGTCGAGCTGCCAGCGCCAGGCCTGCTGGCACCAGCCGCTCGCGAACGATGCGTCGTAGCAGGGCTCGCCCGACTGGTTGCCGAAGACGGGCATGGTCCACGTCGAGTTCGTCACCGGGTCGTCGGCCGCGGTGCCGTTGTCGCTCCACCCGGGAAGCCGGTTGAGCCCGAAGAAGTACTGGGTGCCGTCGGAGGTCGTGACCTTCCAGTGCTCGCCCTTGCCGTCGACGCCGGTGGTGCCCTGGTCACCGTTGGTGGCGCCGGTCAGCTTCTCGATGCGGGCGCCCGAGTCGTCCGTGGCGTACCAGCCCTTGTCCTTCTGGTACAGCAGCTCGGTCGACCTGCCGCCCAGCGAGAGGACGGCGTTGTCGTTGTACCAGCACATGTCGCCGACTCGGCCAGTGTTCGTCGCGTCGGTCTTGTCGTCGTTGCAGGACTTGTAGCGGCGCTGGATGAATCCCGGTTCCCAGGACCAGCCGTCACCGATCCAGGACGGCTGGGTGTTCGAGGCGGCTGTCAGCCCGTCCACCGACTGGGAGGAATAGTCGAGCGAGATCTTCGGCTGGATGCCGCCCGGCACCTTCGGCACGTCGACCGGGTAGGACCAGGCGAAGCCGCCCGTCGACTCGCCGGCGCTCCAGGAGCCGGACGACTTCAGCGAGGTGGCCTTGTAGTCGCCGCTCGAACTCTCGTTGCCCGCGGTCGCGGCCAGCACGGTCGCACGCGTCACACCCACCGAGGCGGCTAGTGTCCTGGACATGACATTGTTCTGAGTCGCAAGTGGCTTCTGCTTGCGGCACGGCGCCTTCTGCGGCGTCGTCAACGCGCACGCGGGGAGCTGAACCAGCCGCAGCCGTGAGGCCCAGTCGCCTCCGTACGCCTTCCGGAACGACGAGTAGTCCACCTGGATCCGGGCTCTGCCCGCCTTCGCCGTGCCGTCGGTGCGGCCGACCGACAGCAGGACACCCTCGACGCCTGCCCTGCGCGTCGTGTCGCGGCCGGCGATCTGCACCTTCACCCGCGCCGGATCGCCGGACGTCCGGCCGACGGCCGGCGCGACGTACACGGGCAGCTTCCCCGCCTGTCTGGGACTGGGCGCGACCACTGTTTCGCGCGCCGTCGAAGCCGCCGTACTCCTGCTGGCGGACAGGTCGACATCCGCCGTTCCCGCGCCGGGCCAGACGACCTTCGGAGACCCTTTCCAGGCATTCCTCGCGGCCGCGTCGGGCTTCTTGGAGCCACCTGTCCGCGCTTTCTCCACCGGAACGGCCTTCGGTTGCTTCAATCCAGGAAGTGGAGTTCTTCCATCCGAATAAGCGGCCGCAACATCCGCAGGCAGAACTCCTGCCACTACTACGGCGGCCAGGACCGCCGTCAGTCTTCGTGCACCGGCAATTCTCACGCTCGCCCTCTCGGCCAGATGAAATGAACGCCGCACGCTAACAGCCAACTCGCGGTAACAGCAGGGAACTTGAGGTGAAATTGAGCTAAGGCAATTGAATGTTGAAACGGCGCAGGTGAGGGCTATGCAGTCGGAGGAAGTGGGCGCTAGAGTCCCGCCGACCGTCGAATGGCGAGAGGATTCTTGTGCCACAGAAAAGACCCCGCTACGGTAGACCGAGAAATAGCTGGCTGAGTCGGCCGTTTTCCGTCATCCTGATATGCGGTATTACTTCCACGGGCCTGATCGGCCTTCCCGCCGCGGCCACGGCCGCGGCACCGGCCGCCGCGACCGCGGATCCCGTCGCGGACGGCTCGAAGAGCGAAGAGGAGTACGCCCTCGAACAGGCCGCGGCCACCGGCCGGGCCTACGAGCTGGTGTCCGCGCGGACAGAGTCGACCGACACCTGGGCACAGCCCGACGGAACCTGGTCGGTCAAGCGCTACGGCACACCGGTCCGGCTGCTGCGCGACGGTGCCTGGGTGCCGACCGATCCAGGCCTGGCGTTCGCGGCGGACGGCGCCGTCGTCCCGAAGGCGTCCACGGTCGACGTGACCTTCTCCGGCGGCGGAACCGGCCCCCTCCTCACCGGTGTCAAGGACGGGCGGGCACTCTCGCTGACCTGGACCAAGGCGCTGCCCAAGCCGACGCTCGCGGAGAACGTCGCCACCTACAGCGAGGTGCTGCCCGGTGTGGACCTCCAGCTCAAGGCGGAGGTCGAGGGCTTCTCGCAGCTGCTCGTGGTCAAGACGGCGGCGGCCGCCGAGAACCCCGAACTGGCCTCGCTCAAATACAAGCTGGACACGGTCGGTCTGGACGTGTCCACCGACACGGACACCGGCAGCGTCAGTGCCGTGAACCCGGCGGGGCAGACGGTGTTCAGCAGCCCGTCCCCGCTGATGTGGGACTCGTCGTCGATCTCGTCGGGCACCGCCTCGACCGCTTCCAGCAGTTCCACCGTCCGCACGGCGGCGTTCACGGCCGCGGGGGCCGCGGAGGACGACGGGTCCGCGGACGACAGCTTCGACCCCCCGCCGGGTACCCAGGACGCCCAGATGCCCACCACGGTCTCCGGCGACACGCTGGAGATCAAGCCCGACCAGGACCTGCTGACCGGTGACGACACCACCTACCCGGTCTTCATCGACCCGTCCTGGGCCTGGGGCGAGAAGCAGAACTGGACCCGGGTCTACAAGCACTACCCGAGCACGTCGTTCTGGAACACCAAGGACCCCGTCCGTGTCGGCTACGAGGCGGAGACGGGCGGCTCGGACCGCGTCTCCCGGTCCTTCCTCCAGCTCGACACCAGCGACACCAGGTACGCCCAGATCAAGGGCTCTGTCCTGCGGGTCCGAAACACCTGGTCGTGGTCCTGCCAGAGCCGGCCGGTGGAGCTGTGGCTCACCTCCGGCATCACCAAGAAGACGACCTGGAACCACCAGCCCGCGAAGAAGACGAAGCTGGACACGGTCAACGACTCCAAGGGCTGGAGCAAGGACTGCGCCGCCGGGAACCTGGAGTTCGACACCACCGCCCAGATGAAGGAAGCGGCCGCCAAGGGCTGGTCGAACATCACCCTCGGCCTCTACGCCTCGGACGAGAGCGACACCTTCGGCTGGAAGAAGTTCGACCCGAAGACCGCGGTCCTGGAGACCAAGTACAACAACCCGCCGAAGACTCCGACGAGCCTCGGCACCAACCCGCGCACGGACTGCAAGGCCGGCGGACTGATCGGCAACACCCGCGTCAGCCTGTACGCGAAGTTCGACGACAAGGACGCAGGCAACCTCACCGCCGAGTTCCAGGTGTTCAAGTCGGGGGCCACCACCCCCTCCGCGACCATGTCGCTGCCCGCCAACAAGGGCAGGATCACCACGTGGGCGGTTCCCGACGCGAACCTGCCGACCGGTGACTGGACCTGGAAGACCCGGGCGAAGGACCAGGACGGCGCGTACTCCGCCTGGTCGGCGACGTGCAAGTTCACCCTCGACCGCACCCGACCGAGCAAGCCGCCGGTGATCAGCTCCCAGGACGGTGTGTTCCCGTCCGGCGAGAACGGCTGGCCCAGCAGCACCGGGAAGGCTCGCGACACCGGCAAGTTCGCCTTCGCGGCCAACGGCGTGACGGACGTGGACCACTACGTGTGGTGGACCGACTACGACCCGGAGCCCAGTGACGCCCTGCCGGGCATCCCGGCAACCGTGCGCCCGCCCGGCTACGGCCCGCACTTCGTCTACGCCTACAGCGTCGACAAGACCGGCAACCGCTCCGACACGGCGACCTATGTGTACTACGCCGGCCGTTCCCAGGACCGTGACGGCCCGACCGACCTCAACGGCGACGCCAACAGCGACATCTGGAGCACGGACTCCAACGGCACGCTTCTCACGTACGCAGGCCAGGGCAACGGTGACTTCGCCGCGGCCACGAATGGCGGCAAGTTCTTCGACGGAGCCGACGTCGACTCGCGCGGCGACTGGGGCCAGGACGGATACAACGACCTCGTCGCCCTGGAGTACGACAGCGTCGAGAAGAAGAAGCGGCTGTGGACCTACCCCAACAACGGCAGCGGGGTCATCGGCGACGACTACACCGAACTGACCGTCTCCTGCCCGGTGGTGAACGAGGACCTCGGCTGCATCGGCGACGACAAGTGGACCGGTGACGACCACTGGCACAACGCCGAGCAGATCGTCGCCGCCGGTGACCTCAACGGCGACACCGCCCCGGACCTCCTGGTCAAGCAGGGCAAGTTCCTCTGGGCCTACTACGGCAACCGGGCCGCCTACTCCCTGGACGTCCGCGAGCCGGTGCTCGTCGGTGCCGCCGACTGGGACAAGTTCACCGTGATCGCGCCCGGCGACCTCAACGGCGACAAGATCGCCGACCTGTGGCTGCGCGAGGACGCCACCGGCGACATCTACCGCTCCTACGGCAAGAAGGGCGCCAACGGCTACCTCGACCCCACCACCTGGGGCAACACCGCCGCCCGCGTGAAGATCGCTGTCGGCTACCAGGCGAGCGCCTATCCGTCCATCGGCTCGGTCGGCGACGTCACCGGCGACGGTCTGGCGGACCTGTGGGCCCGCAAGAACGACAACACGATGCTCGGCTGGCCCGGCAAGGTGCCCGGCTCCGACAACAAGTCCTTCGGCACGGTCTTCGTCATCGACGGGATCACCGGCGGCTCCCGCATCCCGGCGGGCACCACGCTGGCCGCCGGCCAGTCGCTGAGCTCGCGCTCGGCGAAGCTCACGATGCAGGACGACGGCAACCTCGTCATCGCCTCCAACGCCGGAAAGGCGCTCTGGTCCTCCAAGACCTCCGGCAACGCGGGCGCCAAGGCCGTGATGCGCGGCGACGGCAACCTGGTGGTCTACAAGGCCGACGGCACGACCGTCGCCTGGGAGTCGAAGACGAACGCCGCCGAGGGCTATGCCATGCTCCAGGACCGCGGCGACCTGGTGGTCTTCAACATCAAGAGCCAGTCGCTGTGGTCCAGCGGCAGTTCGCTCCGCCACGACTACAACGCCGACGGCCGCAGCGACATGGCCGACTGGTACGACTACGCCGACGGCCACGACTCGGTCCACAGCTTCGCCACCAACTCGGACGGCACCTTCGCCTCGCCGAAGACCGGGTGGACCGTGGGCGCGGACAACTACGCGGCCGACCACATGAAGCGGCTCACCGGCGACTTCAACGGCGACGGCATCGGCGACGTGGCCGCCGTCTACGGCTACGACTCGGGCGCGGTAGCGCTGTTCACCTGGACGGGCAAGGGCGACGGCACGTTCAACGCGCCGTTCAAGTCTTGGAACGTCCCCGCCGGCTCCTGGACCTTCGGCCGGATGACGCCCTACAGCGGCGACTTCAACGGCGACGGCCGGGACGATGTGGCCGTCTGGTACGACTACGCAGACAAGCACGACACCGTCTGGACCTTCACCAGCACGGTCAGGGGCGGATTCAACTCCCCGGTCAGCTACTGGACCTCGGCCAACAGCTGGGAGCAGTCACGGGCGAAGACCGTCACCGGCGACTTCAACGGCGACGGCCGCGACGACCTCGCCGCCTTCTACGGGTACGCGGACGGCAGCGAGAAGATCTGGACGTTCAGTTCCACCGCCGCCGGAAAGTTCGTCCCCGTCTCCTCGTGGTCCGCCACCACCTGGGGCGACTGGGCCCGGACCACCCTGCACGCCGGTGACTTCAACGGCGACGGGCGGGACGACGTGGCCGCCTGGTACGACTACGCCGACGGTCACGACGGCATCGTCGCCTTCCCGAGCACGGCCACCGGCACGTTCACCTCGACGTACACCGCGTGGAGCGTGGCCGCCGGCAGCATGTGGCGGGATCACATGAAGATCGTCACCGGTGACTTCAACGGCGACGGACGGGACGACTTCGGTGCCTTCTACGGGTACGACGACGGCAGTGTCCGTATGTTCACCATGACGGCCAAGACCGACGGCACGCTGAACGCGGCGGTGGGCAGCTGGTCGGCCCCCGCCGGAAACTGGACCAGGGACCGCGCCCACTTCCTGGAACAGCAGAACTGACCCCGACCGGTCGCCGCACGGCGACCCGGCCCGTCCCGGCGCCACCGGGACGGGCCGTTCGCGTCGGGTCCGGAATCCCCCGAGCGGCCGGTGGCGGCAGCGCGACGCCTTTCCGTCGGCTCCTGGCCGACAGCCCTCCCGGGGCCCGGTTTGACCCCTCAAGTCAGGCCCCGTAACCTTGACCGTCGGCGTGTCCCCTGACGCGCCGCACCCCCGTAAACCTCTTCCTCCTGGTGTTGCGAGCCTCGTGCTCCGCGCTCCGGGAGAGGCTGCTCGCGCAAGTCGGCGGCTGGACTGCGGGGTCCGTTCCGAGCGAAAGAGAGATCCGCGTGTACGCCATCGTGCGCAGCGGTGGTCGCCAGCACAAGGTTGCTGTCGGCGACATCGTTGAGGTTGACAAGATTCCCACCGCCAAGGTTGGCGACACGGTCGAGCTCTCGACCCTGCTCGTTGTCGACGGCGAAGCCGTGACGAGCGACCCCTGGGTCCTGGCCGGCATCAAGGTGCAGGCCGAGATCGTGGACCACCACAAGGGTGTCAAGATCGACATCCTTCGCTACAAGAACAAGACCGGCTACCGCCGTCGTCAGGGCCACCGCCAGCAGTACACGGCGATCAAGGTCACTGAGATCCCCGCGGCTGCGAAGTAAGGGTAGGGACTGAGACATGGCACACAAGAAGGGCGCATCGTCCACTCGGAACGGTCGCGACTCCAATGCTCAGCGGCTCGGTGTGAAGCGCTTCGGCGGTCAGACCGTCAACGCCGGTGAGATCCTGGTCCGCCAGCGTGGCACCCACTTCCACCCCGGCGTCAGTGTCGGCCGTGGCAAGGACGACACGCTGTTCGCGCTGGCCGCCGGCGCGGTCGAGTTCGGCACGCACCGTGGCCGCAAGGTCGTGAACATCGTTCCGGTCGCCTGATCCAGTCCCGTCGAGGCTGATCCGGTCCCTGTGGACCTGATCGATTGCCTCGGGGCCCAGGCTCCGTAGAACAGAGTTCTTCGCGAGGCGGACCTCACTTCCCCCACGGGAAGCGGGTCCGCCTTTCGCGTGTTACGTAAGAGACATTCCGTACGTACAGAAGTAACCGAAGTGCTGGAGGCACCCCACATGACCACCTTCGTGGACCGCGTCGAGCTGCACGTCGCCGCGGGTAGCGGAGGTCACGGCTGTGCCTCCGTACACCGGGAGAAGTTCAAGCCGCTCGGCGGCCCGGACGGCGGCAACGGTGGCCGTGGCGGTGACGTGATCCTGGTCGTGGACCAGTCCGTCACCACGCTGCTCGACTATCACCACTCACCGCACCGCAAGGCGACCAGCGGCAAGCCCGGCGAGGGCGGCAACCGTTCCGGCAAGGACGGCCAGGACCTGATCCTGCCGGTGCCGGACGGCACGGTCGTGCTCGACAAGGCGGGCAACGTCCTCGCGGACCTCGTCGGACACGGCACCTCGTACGTCGCCGGTGAGGGCGGCCGCGGCGGCCTCGGCAACGCGGCCCTGTCCTCGGCCCGCCGCAAGGCGCCCGGTTTCGCGCTGCTCGGTGTGCCCGGTGGCTTCCAGGACATCGTCCTGGAGCTGAAGACCGTCGCCGACGTCGCCCTGGTGGGCTACCCGAGCGCCGGCAAGTCCTCGCTCATCTCGGTCCTGTCCGCCGCCAAGCCGAAGATCGCGGACTACCCGTTCACGACCCTCGTCCCGAACCTGGGCGTGGTGACCGCGGGCGAGAACGTCTACACCATCGCGGACGTGCCCGGCCTCATCCCCGGCGCGAGCCAGGGCAAGGGCCTCGGCCTGGAGTTCCTGCGCCACGTGGAGCGGTGCAGCGTGCTCGTCCACGTCCTGGACACGGCGACCCTCGAATCCGAGCGCGACCCGATCTCCGACCTCGACATCATCGAGGAGGAGCTGAAGCAGTACGGCGGCCTGGGCAACCGTCCGCGCATGGTCGTCCTCAACAAGATCGACGTGCCGGACGGCAAGGACCTGGCGGAGATGGTCCGTCCCGACCTGGAGCGCCGCGGCTACCGCGTCTTCGAGGTGTCCGCCGTCGCCCACATGGGCCTGAAGGAGCTGTCCTTCGCGCTCGCCGAGGTGGTCGCCGAGGCACGTGCCGCGAAGCCCAAGGAGGAGGCGACCCGCATCGTCATCCGTCCGAAGGCGGTCGACGACGCCGGTTTCACCGTGGTGCAGGAGGAGGACGGCCTCTTCCGCGTGCGCGGCGAGAAGCCCGAGCGCTGGGTGCGCCAGACCGACTTCAGCAACGACGAGGCCGTCGGCTACCTCGCCGACCGGCTCGCGCGCCTCGGTGTCGAGGAGAAGCTGATGAAGGTGGGTGCCCACTCCGGCGACGGCGTCGCCATCGGCCCCGAGGAGAACGCGGTCGTCTTCGACTGGGAGCCCACCTCCATGGCCGGTGCGGAGATGCTGGGCCGCCGTGGTGAGGACCACCGCTTCGAGGCTCCGCGCCCCGCCACCCAGCGCCGCCGGGACAAGCAGGCCGAGCGGGACGAGTCGCAGAAGGAGTACGACGACTTCGAGCCGTTCTAGGCAACACGAGCGTCAGCAGTGCGGGCCCGACCTCTCCGGAGGCCGGGCCCGCACTGCTGTGTGGCGTCCGATCCGGAGGAAGGGTCTGCACCCGCTGTGCGGCTGGTCGATCTCTTCGGAGGCAGGGCCTGCACTTTGTTGTACGGCGGGCCGGCCGATCCGTCCGGAGGCAGGCCCGCACTTCCTGTGCGGGTCGGTGGATCTCCCCGGAGCCGGGGTCCGTACTCGCTGTGCGGCCGGGCGGCGCGGGGACGGATTCGCGCCCGGTGTCGACGGCTGCGGAGGTGTGGAAAACCCCAGGGGCCGGATCGCGTGGATCCGGCCCCTGGGGTTCTGTCCGGCCGCCGGCGAGGCGGCCGAAGCACTACGCGTTGACCGAGTCCTCGGCCCCGCTGTCCTCCGAGTCGGAGTCCGGTCCCAGGCCCTGGTCGGACTCGTGGGCCGTCTCCTCGGCCGCCCCGCGCTGTGAGGGGATCTCCGCGGCGAGGCGGGAGTTCATGCGCACCCGGCGCTCGTCCGCCTTCGTGCACAGGTCCGCGATCGCCGCGTCGAAGCGGGCCAGGGACGGCGGGTCCGAGGGGCCCAGCAGGTGTTCCTTGAGCTCCGCGCGGGCCGCCGTGAACGTGTCGCGCTCCGGGTGGCGGACGGCCTCCAGGAGGGCCGGGACACCGTCCGCGGCGGGCGTGAGGATCGCGCCCGCGGACACCGTGGGGAACCCGGCGCGGAAGGCCGCCTCCGGCAGACCCGAGGTGTTCGCGACCGCGTAGGGCTTCTCGCTGGACAGCCAGTCCGAGACGACCGACGAGACGTCGCTGATCAGCAGGTCGGCCCGGTTGAAGCAGGCGAAGATCGCCGGACGCGCGGCCGTGATGATCTGGTGCTCCCACTCCGGGAAGGACGCCCAGAACGCGGACTCCCATGCCGTCGTCGCCAGGGCGATCTCCGCCTCGCGGTCACCGCGCGGCGCGCCCTGCAGCAGCATCCGCTCCATCTCGTCCGCGCTGTTGCGGAAGGAGGTGGAGGTCAGCGTGTCCAGCTCGGCCGTACGGCGGGCCAGTTCGGCCGCGGCCTCCGGGCCGGGACGGGCGCCGGAACGCCGGGTGTTGGCCTCGCGGATCATCGCCATGATGCGCTCGTTGGCCCGGCCCGCGCGCGGGTCTACGGAGCCGGTCATCGGGTGCGGCTTGTACAGCAGGCGCACACCTTCGTCGGCGAGCAGGTGGCGCACTATGTTCTCGCCGGCCAGGACCACGGACGTGTTGCCCGGGTTGCCGTCCCAGCCCTCCCAGGTGGGGGCGTACAGGACGGTCGTGTACGTGCCCGTCGGCGGGCCGGAGAAGAGGCGTATCGGCGTCAGCTGCGGCCGGCCGACCTCGACGATGTTCTTGTCCTCGACGCCGACCTCGGCGAGCGCGTACCGCTCACGGGCGGCGGGACCGGCGACCCACACCTCGTCGTACGCCTTCGCGTACGGGTTGCAGGAGGAGAGCTTGTCGCTCTCGCCGTGGTTGATGAAGGCGTGCTTGATCGTGGGGATGCGCAGCACCTGCGAGGTCTTCGCGGCGTTGGCCGGGTGCAGCATCATCTTCAGCGTCGAGTTCTCCAGCGAGAACATCGTGGAGACCTTCGGGAAGCAGATGATCGGGACGTCGGTCGCGTCGATCTTCTGCACCATGAAGCGCTCACGCAGCACGATCAGCGGCTTGGCGTCGATCTGCGAGAGCGTGGAGAGCCACATGTTCGCCTGGTACGCGGACGTGCTGCCGCCCGAGAAGTACATGGCCACCGTCGGCTGGTAGTCCGCCAGCCACTGGTCGACCCACTCCATGACCTTCGCCTCGCTCTTGGCGCGCTTCTTGGGAAGCAGCCAGGTGCCGAGGTAGACGGTGCCGCCGAGGGCCAGCACGAGCGCGATGCCCTCGCCCACGGCGCCCCAGACAGCGTTCGTGGTGGCGGCGGTGACCAGCAGACCGGCCGTCGTGGGGAGGGAGAAGGCCAGCAGCCGGTGGCCCTGGCGACGGGCCAGGATGCGCGGCGGCGCGGCGGTCAGACGCAGCGCGGACGCGTCGATGTTCCGGGTGACGATCGGCAGCGAGCGGGTGCGGCGCACCAGGACCGAGACGGCGTGGCAGGAGAAGTGCAGCGCGTAGAAGGCGCAGATCCCGACCAGCAGGGGTGCCTGCTCGTGCGTCGGGTTGATGCCGTCGATCCGCAGCAGCCCCACCAGGACCAGCATGTCGCGCAGCAGCTGGCGGACGGTGACGTCGAAGCGCACCTTTCCGAGGACCGACACCAGACCGGGGTCGCGATACTGCAGGTACAGGTCCAGAAGGAGTCCCGCCGCGCTGGCGGCGACGAACACCTGGACGTTCGGCAGCAGCGCGGAAGCGATCTGGGCCGTGAAGAAGGCGAGCATCGCGAACAGCGCGGAGAGCTGCACGATGCGGCGGGGGGCGAGGCCTGCGGAAGGCACGGGCTGGGCTCCTGCGAGGGGGATGCAGCGGATGGGAAATCGGGTGCGGCCGGTTGTCACCAACGGAGGCCGAAGACTCACCGTATGACCTGAAGACCCGGCTAACAATCTTCCGTGGGGACAATCACTGCATAGCGCACATATTGCCTGCGGACTCCGTGCGCGGGCCGTGTGCGGGCGCTCCCGGGAGTGGGCTCCGCCACACGCGAACCCCGGTCGTCGTCCTACGGGAACCGCGGTCGTACCCGGGTCGTCCGCCCGTCGAAACAGGGAGACGCCCGGCGCCCCCGCTCGCGTAGATTGCACACACCGGGCTCGTCGGAACATTGGGGAATCGCGTGTCAGCGGCAAGGAAAGCGGAGCGAGCGGGCGTTTCCGAGGCCCACAGGATCGTCGTCAAGGTGGGCTCCTCGTCGCTCACCACCGCCTCGGGCGGCCTCGACGCGGACCGGGTCGACGCCCTCGTGGACGTCCTCGCCAAGGCCCGCAGCGGAGGCGAGAGGGAGATCGTCCTCGTCTCGTCCGGCGCCATCGCCGCCGGGCTCGCGCCGCTCGGACTGCGCCGCCGTCCCAAGGATCTCGCCCGCCAGCAGGCCGCCGCCAGTGTCGGCCAGGGCCTCCTGATGGCCCGCTACACCGCCTCCTTCGCCCGCTACGGCATCCGCGTCGGACAAGTGCTCCTCACCTCCGACGACACCAGCCGGCGCGCTCACCACCGCAACGCCTCACGCACCCTCGACAAGCTCCTCGCGATGGGCGCCCTGCCGGTCGTCAACGAGAACGACACGGTGGCCACGGACGAGATCCGCTTCGGCGACAACGACCGTCTCGCCGCCCTCGTCGCCCATCTCGTACGCGCCGATCTGCTGGTCCTGCTCTCCGACGTGGACGGGGTCTACGACGGCGACCCCAGCAAGCCCGGCACCTCGCGGATCGCGCAGGTGCGGGAGCCCGCGGACCTCGCCGGGATCGAGATCGGCAGCACGGGCAAGGCCGGCGTCGGCACCGGCGGCATGGTCACCAAGGTCGAGGCGGCCAGGATCGCCGCCGCGGCCGGCATCCCCGTGGTGCTGACCAGCGCGGTCCACGCCGCCGACGCCCTCGCGGCCCGGGACACGGGCACCTACTTCCACGCCACCGGCAAGCGGTCCGCCGACCGGCTGCTGTGGCTCCAGCACGCCTCCACCCCGCAGGGCGCGCTCACGCTGGACGACGGAGCCGTGCGCGCGGTCGTCCAGCGGCGTACGTCGCTGCTGCCCGCGGGCATCGCGGCCGTCGAGGGCGAGTTCACCGCGGGCGACCCGGTCGAGCTGCGCGACAGCACGGGCCGGGCCGTCGCACGAGGACTGGTCAACTTCGACGCCAAGGAGATCCCCCAGCTGATCGGCCGCTCCACCCGGGAGCTGGCGCGCGAACTGGGCCCCGCGTACGAGCGCGAGGTCGTGCACCGCGACGACCTCGTCCTGCTGAACCCGTGAGGCTCGCGCTCCGGCGCGTTCCCCGGCCGCGTCCGTGAGACGCGCGTCCCGCTCTCCGGACGCCACGGGGACCTCATCCGCCAGACGCCGCTTCCGGAGCCCCAGTGGCATCCCTGAAACAGCTGTCCACTACACCCGTAAACGGCCGATTCCCCCGCCCCCACCGGGGGACGTTCCGTAAAACCGCCACACGGCGGCTTCTCACCTGCTCAACTTTGTGGCAGGGAGAGTCCGGGATCCGGTACGACCATTGGGTAAAGGAGGCCGTCGTGAGACGAGTGCGCCCTGGGGCGGCGGCGTCCCGCGGTGGTCCCGCCTCCCGTGCGCCGGGCGAGGAACGGGCCCTGACAAGTGTCGCGGCCGGCGACACCTACGAGGGCGAGCGGCCGGCCGACCAGCCCCGGCTGTGGCACGTCACGCTCAGCGTGTCGGGCGGCGAGGCCCCGCTGACCGAGGTCAGGCGCGCTCTCGAGCAGCTCGCCCACGACCACCCCTTCCTGCTGACCAGCCGGTACGCCAACGACCACGCGGAGATCCGCTACTGGGAAGAGGCCCGCGACCTGCACGACGCGGCGGCCGTCGCGCTGCGCCTGTGGGGCGAGCACCGTCAGACCGCCAAACTCCCGCCCTGGGAGATCGTCGGCCTGGAGGTCATCGACCGCGAGACGTACCACCAGCGGATCGCGGAAGGGTACGGACCGCTGCCCGCGACCCCTGTGGGAGTTCACCCGTTTTGAGCCCGTCTCGTCGTATGGGACAACCGCCGGACCGGCCCGCCGGGCGCACTACCCTTCCCTCATGACCACGCTCTCGCCGTACGACTCCATGTCCCCGGTCGCCCAGGCCGCCTATCGCGCGAAGTCCGCCGCCGCCGACCTGGCACCCCTGCCGCGTGCCGAGAAGGACGACGCGCTGCTCGCGATCGCGGACGCGCTGGAAGTCCGTACGAGCGAGATCGTCGCCGCCAACGCCAAGGACATCGCGAAGGCCCGCGAGGCCGGGACCAGCGAGACCGTCATCGACCGGCTCACGCTCACCCCCGAGCGCGTGCGCGCGATCGCCTCCGACGTCCGTGACGTGGTGGCGCTGCCCGACCCGGTCGGCGAGGTCGTCCGCGGCTCGACCCTCCCGAACGGCATCGACCTGCGCCAGGTCCGCGTCCCGCTCGGCGTCGTCGGCATCATCTACGAGGCCCGCCCGAACGTGACCGTCGACGCGGCCGCCCTGTGCCTGAAGTCCGGCAACGCGGTCCTGCTGCGCGGCTCGTCCTCCGCCTACGAGTCGAACACGGCCCTCGTGCGGGTCCTGCGCGACGCCGTGGGCGGGGCCGGACTGCCCGCCGACGCCATCCAGCTCGTGCCCGGCGAGGGCCGGGAGTCGGTCCGCGAGCTGATGCGCGCCCGCGGCCTGGTCGACGTCCTCATCCCGCGCGGCGGCGCGTCCCTGATCCGCACGGTCGTCCAGGAGTCCACCGTCCCGGTCATCGAGACCGGCACCGGCAACTGTCATGTGTACGTGGACGCGAACGCCGACCTCGACATGGCGATCGACATCCTGATCAACTCCAAGGCCCAGCGGCCCAGCGTCTGCAACTCCGCCGAGACCCTCCTGGTCCACCAGGACATCGCCGCCGACTTCCTGCCGCGCGCGCTGGACGCCCTCGCGGACGCCGGGGTCACCGTGCACGCCGACGAGCGCGTCCTCGCGTACGCCAAGGACTCCAAGGCCACCGTCGTGGAGGCCACGGCGGAGGACTGGGACACGGAGTACCTGTCCTACGACATCGCCGCGGCCGTCGTGGACTCCCTCGACCGGGCCGTGACGCACATCCGGCTGTGGAGCTCCGGCCACACCGAGGCCATCGTGACCACCTCGCAGCAGGCCGCCCGCCGCTTCACCCAGCTGGTCGACTCCACGACGGTCGCCGTGAACGCCTCGACCCGCTTCACCGACGGCGGTCAGTTCGGCTTCGGCGCCGAGATCGGCATCTCCACCCAGAAGCTGCACGCCCGGGGCCCGATGGGGCTGCCGGAGCTGACGAGCACGAAGTACATCGTCACGGGCGACGGCCACATCCGGCGCTGAGACACCGGCAGGGGCCAGGGGTACGCCCGCCGGGCTGCGGGCTGCGGGCTGCGGGCTGCGGGGTGACGGGCCGCTGGGCGGGTGCGGCGGCCTCGTACGCGCGGAGCCGCGCGTAGGGCGAGCCGTGGCTCCACGGCGGCCGACGCGCCTCCGAAAGGCCGGAGACGGGCCTGTGGGGCCGTACGGGCGCCCTTGAGCCGTGCGCGGAGGGCGTTCGGCGGATGTTCCAGGGCCCCGCCGAGCCGGACGAGCGGCCCGCGGGGCTCGCGTGGGCGAAAGAGCAGCTTCGCGGAAGGGGTCGCTTTTCGCCGGATGCCGGATGCCGGATGCCGGATGCCGGACTTCGGACGCCGGACGCCGGTCGCGCGGCGGGCGTACGAAGGGCGTGCGCGGGGCGCGCGGGTGACATCGTGCCGGGCGCCGGGGCGTGCGGCGGGCGCTTCACGGCCCGCGATCCGCGCGAGGCGCGTCTCGTCAGGTGGATGAATTTCCATACCGTCTGCCCAAATTGACCCCCCAGGTCTACTCTGGATCCGTGCCGGAGGACGTGGGGGGCACGCCGTTCCCTGACGGCTGGGAGCCCGACGACGACCGCGACCGCGGGGGTGCGGACGAAGAGTTCGCCTCCGTGGTCTTCGACGAGGACTTCGTACGGGCGGCGGTGATTCACGAACCGACCGCTGTGGAGCGACTGCTCGCCGCGGCCCAGGCTCGCGCGGATGCCTCCGAGGCCGAGGCGCGCCGGGCACGCACCCGCGGCGCCCGTAGTGACGACGAGCGCTACGAGGACGGCTTCGGCCCCGACGACCACGGCGATTTCGACCACGACCCCGACCTGGACGATCCGGACGACACCGAGGTCCTGGAGGGTCGCTACGGCGTACCGGGAATGTACGGCCGGCCCTACGGCAAGCAGACCCGCTGGCACCGCCCCGTCGCCTGGATCCTCGCCCTCGTCATGGGCGTCGGCATGGTCGCCCTCGCCTTCACGGCGGTCTACCGGGGCGCGTCCTCGGGCAGTCAGGAGCAGGTCCCCTCGCCCGCCTCCTCCGGCCTCGAACAGGGCCAGGAGAAGGTCACCGGCACCGGACCCTCGGCCTCGGCCGACTACTCCCAGCCGGCCGTGTCGGCGGTGCCGCGAACGCCCTGAGGCCGGTCCGCCCGTCGAGGCGCGGACGATCCCTCGAACAGCGTGACCGTCCTGGTGAGAACCTGTCAGAACTTGTCGCGTACCACAGCGTTTACCGGAGCTCCCGGCGACCTACTCTGAATGTATGGGCGGGCCTGGAGACCCACCTGAGGGGACACCCGAGGGCGCTCCCACTGGTGGAGAGGACGAGTACCGATCCGTCGTCTTCGACGAGTCGTTCGTCCGTGCTGCCCGCCTCCAGGAGTTCTCCGCCCAGGAACGCATGGCCGACCACAGCCCGGCCGTACGCCGCCGACCGCCCCTCCAGCGCGGGCTGTCCCGGCAGGCGCTGATCCTCGTCCTGCTGATCGCCATCGCCTTCGGTACCGCGATCTACATGGGCGTACGCCACCCGTACCAGACCCCCGCCACCCAGCCGGCCGAACCGCTGCGGATGACGGTGATCCCCCTCGCCCCGCAGACCGCGGTGCCCGGCGCCACGAGCACCGCGGAGCTGTACGCCGACAGCCCGGCCGCCCAGTTCCGCATAGGTGCCGACGGTGTCACGATGCCCGCCTCCCGGCGTACCGCGCACTTCTCCGACAGCCAGGTCGTGACCGCTCTGACCACCGCCAAGGACTACCTCGTCGAGTCGTCCCTCGACCCGAGCGTCCTGACCGGAGGCGCCACCCGGCCCGTACGGGTCCTGCTCGACCCGCAGCAACTCGACCAGTTCGACCAGAGCTTCGAGCACCCCATCGCCGACGGACGGCACGCGCCGACCGGCTGGCTGGTCCGCTTCGACGCGACCCGGGCGCAGCTCGCCGACAAGAAGATCCGGGTGCAGGGCACCCTCCAGGCCGCCGAGTTCGACGCGAACACCCTGGAGGTCGTCGCCGACCACACCTTCGTCTACGCGCTGAAGCCGGCCGGCGCGAACGCCGAGGCCAAGGCGTCACTGTTCACGGTCCGGCGCGAGCTGCACTTCCGCTTCGACCGTGACGACCTGCGCATGCACCAGGCGGAGCTGGCGGTGTCCTACGTCCAGGCCGGCCCGCTCGCCTGCTCCGAGGACACGGTGAGCCGGTTCCGGCCGCTGCTCGCGGGCCAGACGGCCAAGGCGGGCGGCCCGGCCGGCACCGACCCGTACGCCACCGGCAGCGCGACGGCCCTGTGCGGTTCGCTGGCCAAGAGCGCGCAGCCGAAGGTGTAGCCGGACTGCCTTGGTGCCGGGCGGCGCCGCGAGGTCAGGGCGGCGGCACCCGGCGGGGTGATCAGGCGCGGCCGTCGGTGTCCTCGTCGTCGGAACCACCCTCACGCGGTGCCTCCTCGGCACCCGCGTCCTTGGGCGCGCCGGTCCCGAAGCCCCCGAAGCCGCGCCGTACCCGGCCCCCGAGGTCGCCCGCACCGCCCGCGATGTCGCTGACCAGCTTCATCAGCGGGTCCTTGGAGCTCTTCACGTCGCTGGCGTAGCTGGCCGCCGACTGCCGGAAGGAGTCCGACACCGAGGTGTCCTTGTCCGCGTCGCGCCGCGGGTAGTGGCCGTCCATGATCCGCTGGTAGTCGCGCGACTCCGACCACTTCTTCAGCTCGGCCGCACGGACCGCGGTGAAGGGGTGCGTGCGCGGCAGCACGTTGAGGATCTTGAGCACGGAGTCCCGCAGGTCGCCCGCCGACTCGTACTCCTCGGCCTGCGCGAGGAACGCGTCCACGTTCATCTCGTGCAGATGGTTGCCGCCCGCGATCTTCATCAGGCCGCGCATCGAGGCCCGCAGGTCCTGGCCGACCAGGAGCCCGGCGCGGTCCGCGGACAGTTCCGACTTGCGGAACCACTCGCGCAGCGCGGTCACGATCGCCATGATCGCGAGGTTCCCCAGCGGGATCCAGGCGACCCGGACCGCGAGGCTGGTCAGGAACAGCAGGATCGTGCGGTAGACGGCGTGACCGGACAGCGCGTGGCCGACCTCGTGGCCGATGACCGCCCGCATCTCCTCCTCGTCCAGCAGCTCGACGAGCCCGGTCGTCACCACGATGATCGGATCGTCCAGACCGATGCACATCGCGTTCGGCTGCGGGTCCTGGTTCACGTACATCGGCGGGACCTTCTCCAGGTCCAGGATGTAACAGGCGTCCCGCAGCATGTCGTTGAGGTGCGCGAACTGGGCGTCCGAGACGCGCACCGAGTCGGACAGGAAGAGCAGCCGCAGGCTGCGCTCGGGCAGCAGGCCGCTCAGCGCCTTGAAGACCGTGTCGAAGCCGCTGAGCTTGCGCAGGGCCACCAGGGCCGAGCGGTCCGCCGGGTGTTCGTAGGCCCGCGAGGAGATCCCCTCGAAGCGCCTGCGCTGCCTGCTCGGCACCTTCTCGTGCCCGTTCTGCTCGTGGCCGTCGTCGGACATGTGTTCCCCCATGTGCGTCTGTGTGCCCTATGTGCCCCCAAGGCAGGGCCCAGCCTAGGCGGAGATACCGTTGACGGGCAGTACAGAGAAGGAGTCGTACGCCATGGAGCACATCCCCGCAGCCGCCTGGCTCACGGAGGCCGCGAACGCGGCGGACAAGCAGGGCCCGGGCAATCTGCTCCGGGTCGTCCTGATTGTCATGATCATCGGCGGGGTCCTGGGCGCCTGGTTCCTGCTGCGCGGCTACAAGCGCGACAACTGAGGACGACCGAGGACAGCAGAGGACAACGGGGGACAGTCGAGGCGGCATCGGCCGAAGCCGCCCCAGGCGGGGCGACCGGTCGGGCCGGCGGCGGAAAAGCCGCTTCCGCCGAGGCGGTCACGGCGCCCGGGAGGACCGGATCGACCGGGCGGGCCGCGGCGGACGGTCCGGCGAGGCGGTCACGGCAACCGGCTTCCCCAACGGCGGAGTCGGCGTGTTCGCGGCCGAGGCGCCCGCATACGATGGGCCGACGTCTTTATCCCGCCCTCCCCCACTCTCGACTCCGCTCGAGCGGGGGGACACCCATCGGATAGGTCCTGCCGAGATGAGCTTCCAGAGCACCGCTGCACAGTTGGTCACCGTCGCCGCCGAGGGCGAGAACGGCGGCAACCACGAAAGCCTCAGCCCGTACCTGACCGGCGGCGGGGCCCTGTTCATCCTGCTCCTGCTGCTGTGGATCACCACGCGCTTCAACCGCGACCGCTGAGCCCCACCGGGCCCGCTCGGGGCCCCTGTCGACCGGAGCCCGTCGGCCGGGCCGGTAGGGTCTGCACGCATGGGAGAGCAGGACATGCCTACCGGTCCGGCGAGTGACACGGAGAGCGGCGCCGTCGGCGCCGCCACGGGCCGTGCGAGCGGCACGACCGGCGGCACGGCGAAGCGCCTGACGGTCGGCCCCGGCAACGGCCCCTCGAATCCGGGCAAGCGCCGCCTCGGCGTCATGGGCGGCACCTTCGACCCGATCCACCACGGACACCTGGTCGCGGCCAGCGAGGTCGCCGCGCAGTTCCACCTCGACGAGGTGGTGTTCGTGCCGACCGGGCAGCCGTGGCAGAAGACCGACCGCAAGGTCACCCCGGCCGAGGACCGCTACCTGATGACGGTCATCGCGACCGCCGAGAACCCGCAGTTCTCGGTCAGCCGGATCGACGTCGACCGCGGCGGCCCGACCTACACGACGGACACGCTGCGCGACCTGCGCGCGCTCAATCCGGACGCGGACCTCTTCTTCATCACCGGCGCCGACGCGCTCGGCCAGATCCTCACCTGGCGCTACACCGAAGAACTGTTCTCCCTCGCGCACTTCATCGGGGTCACCCGGCCCGGTCACACCCTGACCGACCCGGGACTCCCGGAGGGCGGTGTCTCGCTGGTCGAGGTTCCCGCGCTCGCCATCTCGTCCACAGACTGCCGTGCGAGAGTCGCCAAGGGCGACCCCGTCTGGTACCTGGTTCCGGACGGTGTGGTGCGCTACATCGACAAGCGCGAGCTGTACCGCGGCTAGTGAGCCGAGAGGGGCACCGGTGAACGACCGATACGACGGATACGCGGGCGGCGACCAGTACGAACTCGTCGGCTACGACGAATTCGGGCAGCCTGTGTACCGGCAGGTGCCGCAGCAGCCTGCGCAGGGGTACGACGGCTACAACGCCCAGCAGCAGGGCTACGGCTACGACCCCTATGCGACGGGCCGCCAGGAACCCGTCCAGCCCTACGACACGGGCCGGCAGCAGCCTGTGTCGCCGTATGACACCGGTCAGCACGAGACGGTGTCGTCCTATGACACCGGTCAGCAGCCGTCCGCCCCCTCGTACTACCGCTTCGACGCCTTCGGTACCGGCGCGCCCGGAGCCGGCGGGACCACCTCGACGTCGTACGACCCCTATGGCCGGCAGAACCCCGGCACAGCGGGCGTCGCGAGCACCGGTCAGCAGCCCCGGGTCGCCGAGCAGACCGCCTACATCCCGCAGCAGGCCGGGCCGGCCGAGGACGCCGCTCCCCGGGCCGACCGGGACTACGGCACCGAGCAGTTCGCCTTCGTCGAGGAGCAGGAAGCCGAGTCCGAAGATGTCATCGACTGGCTGAAGTTCACCGAGAACCGCACCGAGCGCCGCGAGGAGGCCAAGCGCCGCGCCCGCAGCCGGGTCGTCTCCCTGGTCGTGGTCATCGCCCTGGTCGCGGTCGGTGGCGCCGGCTACCTCTGGTACGCGGGCAAGCTCCCCGGCACCGCCTCGGACAGCAAGCCGGGGACCACGACGGCCGTTGCCGCCCAGAAGCGCGACGTGATCGTCGTCCACCTGCACAACACCAAGGGCAGCGGCACCTCCACGGCCCTGCTCGTCGACAACACCACCACCAAGCAGGGCACCACCGTCCTGCTGCCCAACTCCCTCGCCCTGACGGACGACAACGGCTCGACGACCACGCTCGCCAAGTCCGTCGACGACGACGGCTCGTCCGGTACGCGGGACGCGATCGACACCGTGCTCGGGACCGACATCCAGGGCACCTGGCGGCTCGACACCCCCTACCTGAACAACCTCGTCGAGCTCGTCGGCAACATCGACATCACCACCAACGCCGACGTGCCGGACCCCGCCTCCAAGAAGAAGGGCGAGGGTCCGCTCGTCAAGAAGGGCGAGGACCAGACCCTCAGCGGCAAGATGGCCGTCGCCTACGCCACCTACCGGGCCTCCGGCGAGGCCCAGAACGCGCAGCTGGAGCGGTTCGGACAGGTCATGCAGGGGGTGATGCGCAAGCTGTCCTCGGACAAGCAGGCCGCGACCACCACCGTGCAGACCCTGGCGCAGATCCTCGACCCGTCCCTGACCGACCAGGACCTCGGCGCCTTCCTCGCCCAGCTCGCCGATCTCGCCAAGGGCGGCGACTACAAGACCGCGCTGCTGCCCGTGCAGCAGGACGGCACCCTGAGCGAGAGCGCCTCCGACAGCGTGATCAAGGACGTCCTGGGCGGTACGGCGAAGAGCCCCGAGGCCGGCGCCGCGGTACGCGTGGGCATCAAGAACGCCAGCGGCGACAAGGCGGCCGCGAGCCAGGCCCGGGTCGTCCTGGTCAACGGCGGCTACACCTACCTGGACTCCGGCACCGCCGGCGCCGCCCAGAGCGTGTCGCAGATCACCTACAGCGACGCGGCCAAGAAGGACGACGCCGTCGAGGTCGCCAAGACCCTGGGTCTGCCCGCCGGCGCGGTGAAGAAGGGCAAGGTCACCACCAACGCGGATGTGACCGTCGTCCTCGGCCAGGACTACGAGGTCAGCAGCACCCCCAAGGGGTGACCGGCATCACGCCCCGGGGCCGCCCGGGGCGTGATCGTCGAAAACGCGTGGGGTGCCCTCGGCGGTCCGTGAGACCCTTGAGTCATTACTGACCGCCGACGGAAAGCCGCGTAGTGACCGCCACGGACCGCTCCATCGAGCTCATCAACACCGCCGCACAGGCGGCAGCAGACAAGCTCGCGCACGACATCATCGCCTACGACGTCAGCGACGTGCTCTCCATCACCGACGCCTTCCTGCTGGCGTCCGCGCCCAACGACCGCCAGGTCAAGTCGATCGTCGACGAGATCGAGGAGCGCCTGAGCAAGGAGCTCGGCGTCAAGCCGGTACGCCGCGAGGGCGACCGCGAGGCGCGCTGGGTGCTCCTCGACTACATCGACATCGTGGTGCACGTCCAGCACAGCGAGGAGCGCGTCTTCTACGCCCTCGAGCGGCTCTGGAAGGACTGCCCGGAGCTGGACCTGCCCGAAGAGGCCAAGGCGACCCGCGGCAAGGGCGCCGAGCACGCCAAGCTCCAGGCCAAGGAGGACTCCGCCGAACTGGGGGAGCTGCGGTGAGCGCCGAGGCCGGGAACAGGGCGGGCGTGAAGGACGGCGGGAAGCCGGGCCGGGGCCGCCGCGTCATCCTGTGGCGACACGGGCAGACCTCCTGGAACGTGGACCGCCGCTTCCAGGGCTCCACGGATGTCGAGCTGACTGAGACGGGCATCGGGCAGGCCCGTCGCGCCGCCCGTCTGCTCGCCTCGCTCAGGCCCGACGCCATCGTCGCCTCGGACCTCAAGCGCGCCGCCGCCACGGCCGCCGAGCTGGCCGAGCTCACCGGCCTCGACGTCACCCACGACGAGGGCCTGCGCGAGACCTACGCGGGCGTCTGGCAGGGGCTGACGCACGAGGAGATCATCGCCCGCCACGGCGACGAGTACGCCGCGTGGAAGCGCGGCGAGCCGGTACGCCGCGGTGGAGGCGAGCTGGAGACCGAGGTCGCCGACCGCGCCGCCCCCGTGGTGCTGCGGCACGCGGACAAGCTCCCCGACGACGGCACCCTCGTCGTCGTCAGCCACGGCGGCACGATCCGCACCACCATCGGCCGCCTGCTCGGCCTGGAGTCCCAGCACTGGGAGAGTCTCGGCGGCCTTTCCAACTGCTGCTGGTCCGTCCTCGGCGAAGGCGCCCGCGGCTGGCGGCTCCTGGAGCACAACGCCGGCACGCTGCCTGAGCCGGTGCTCGGCGACGACGACTGAGCGGTGCCGGACGGCCCCCGTCCGGTCCCTCGGGCCCGGCGGGACCGGATTTCACTTTCCGGCTGGTCGCAGGCTAAAGTTCTTCTTGTTCGGCCCGCAGGGCGGGAAGAACGCAAGGGGCTATAGCTCAGTTGGTAGAGCGCCTGCATGGCATGCAGGAGGTCAGGAGTTCAATTCTCCTTAGCTCCACAGATCGGCTCTCTGTCGAGTTGTCGAAGATCGGTGATGAAGAATCCCGTTCCCGTCAGGGAGCGGGATTTTTCGTTGCCGCCGAAGCGGTGCCCGCCGTCGCCAGGGCTGCCGCCACCACCGGGAGTTCGCCCCCGGGGGTAGGCGGGCGGGCCGTCCGGCTCGGGCACCGTGAACAGCGTCCACAGCGCGTTGTCCACGCCCGAGTTGAGGGCCCCGGGTGTGAAGAGGGCGTCGCGGCAGGCACGGTTGGTGGCGTGCGCCATGGACGCCGACAGGCTGCTCGTGACCGTCACCCGGCCCGGTCGGCTCACGAGCGTCGCGGTCTTCGGCACACTCTTCTTGAACCGGCTTGAGTCACTTGGGGCCCCCGGGGCGTATACCTCTGCGGATGCGCTCCTGGCGTGCACGTATGCGCCTGCCGCGACGGCTGTGCCGGGTGCTGTGTCCGGACTGGTACGAAGGCGTCGCTGACCGTATTGCTCCGGCCGTGGCAGAATCAAACGGCCGGAAGGGGGCGCGGCCCGACGGGAGGGAGAAGCGATGCCTGCCAGCATCCTCGAGGAGGTCGACGATCTCCTCGAAGTGGCACTGAACCGGAAGAAAGCCACCCTCCTCGACTGCCCTTCCTGCGGATCGGTCCACGTTGCCCAGGTCCTTGGCGACAACGGTGGAATCTCCTACGTGTGCACGGCCTGCGGCCACAGCTGGAGCTGATTGATGGGTGCGCACAGGCGGAAATGCGATTGGTGCGGCAGTGGTACGCCGATCGTCCGCGACATGGAGCCGGTCAACCACGACTACCAGTACTGGTGTGAGGAGTGCGCGCGGGCGCTGATCATAAAAGGCGACCCGATCGAGACGTACCGCGAGCTGGAGGGCGAGCCGATCTACGGACGGCTCCTCGACGAGCACTGCACCTTGAAGCGGTTCTACTCGTTCGCCACGGCCTGACCCCGGGGACGGCCGGGGTGCCCCGCAACCGGGCGCCGTTCAGGCGCAGTTCCTGCCCGCCCGTCTGTGAGGTCCTCGTCCTGGCGCGTACCGGACCGACGGGGGAAGCCGTCACCCGCGGCCGTACGGCCGCCCAGGAGCCGCGTTCACGCCGCTCGCGGCCGGAACGCCAGTGCAGGGCCGGCAGGGCCCGCAGGGGCCGTGTGGCGGTCCGGGGGTGGCCCGTTCTCCCTTGCCTCCTCCCGACCGATCCGGCGGTGCCTCCGGGAACCCGGCTCGGCCTTCGGGAAGTCGCCCTGAAACGGACATCAGAACCCAAATCGGTACACACGGGAAACGATTTGGTGGTGCACCAGGGGGACCGTGTAATGTTGGCGTCGCCGCCGGGGAAACCGGGCGACACGGTGAATACGCGGCCTCGCCGCGTGGCCACGAGGGGCTATAGCTCAGTTGGTAGAGCGCCTGCATGGCATGCAGGAGGTCAGGAGTTCAATTCTCCTTAGCTCCACAGACGTTGAAAGCGGGCCACCCGATCAGGGTGGTCCGCTTCTTCGTTGTCCGGCGATTCTCGCGGAACGTGTCGAAGGCGGGCCACCGTTTCCGGCGGCCCGCCGCTTCGTGGTCAGCGGCCGCTGCCGAGCGCGCGGCGACCGCGCCCCTGGGAGAGGACCGGCAGGTTGTTCCGCGCCGGCGCGGAGGACCGGGTGTCCTCCTCGAGGCGCAGGGCGAGCGCCGGGCAGCGGCGCACCGCACGCAGGGCCTTCGCCTCGGCGTACCGGGGTACCGCGGCCTGCGCGACGGTGGGGAAGCCGTCGGCGCCCAGTTCGAAGACCTCGGGGAGGATGTCGGCGCACAGGCCGTGCCCGCGGCACAGCGTCCAGTCGACGTAGATCTTCTGGCGGCTGGGACCCGTCTCCTGCTCGCTCTGGCCGCCCGGGATGCCCGTGGGCAGCTGGCCGCCCTCGAAGAGCGGCAGAACGCCCTCCACGGGCCTTCCGCAGCCGTTTCCGAGGACATGCGCGGCCAGGTCGTCGGTGAAGGCCTTGAGGGTCGACTCGATGAACATCGCCGAGCCGTCCGGGTGGGAGCACGCGCCGCGCCGCTTCACGGACTTGGCGACCTGCTTCACGGCCTCGAGGGCCGCCGGGCCGCCGCCGTTGAGGATGTCCTCCAGGCCGCGTGCCGCGGCGGGCAGACCCAGGTAGCAGGGACCGCACTGTCCCGCGCTCTCCTCGGCCAGCCACTGTGCCACCCGCAGCGACTCGCCCAGGGGGCATGTCTGCTGGGTGATCGGGAGGATGGCGCCGGCGCCGAGCGCACCGCCCACCGCGGCCAGGGAGTCGCGCGAGACGATCGCCTCGTTGACCGTCGCCGCGTCCAGCCACTTGCCGTGGTAGCCGCCGGTCAGCACGCCCTGCGGCATCGGCGGGGCGCCGGCCAGCTGGAGGACGTACCGCAGCGGCACACCGGTGGGGACCTCGATCACCATGGGGCGCCCGACGGCGCCCGAGACGGTGAGCATGACGGTGCCGGGCTCGTCGTACAGGCCTGTGTTGCGGTAGCGGTCCGGGCCGATGCGGGCGGCGATGGCCAGCTGCGCGAACGTCTCGGCGTTCGACAGCAGAGTGGGCGCGCCCCCGACACCGGTCTGGGACGCGCTGACCTTGCGGCCCGGCGGGATCGCCGGACCGCCGTCGATCGAACGGATCAGCGAAGCGGCCGCGCCGGTGACCATGCGCACCGGATTGCGCTGCACGCGCGCGCGGAGCGGCGATCCGCGCCGGTTGCTCAGCCCGCGCTCGGCCAGCGCGGCCTCCATGGAGCGCTGCGTGGACTCGCGGGTCACGCCGATCACCAGGGTGCGCGCGCCCATGGCCTCCGCGGCCAGCAGGGCGCCGTCGAGGATGAGGTGCGGGGCACGGTTGATGAGCACCGTGTCCTTGCGGCAGGCCGGTTCGTCCTCGCTTCCGTTGACGACCACCACCGGGCGGATGCCCTTCTTGATGGCCGATTCGGCGACTGAGCGCAGTTTCTTGGCGAAGGGGAAGCCCGCGCCGCCGCGGCCCTTCAGGGAGATGGCTTCGGCAAGGCCCGCGAGCTGTTCTCCGCCCATGGGTTCGAGCGGCCCATGCACCTTGAGGTGCATGGGGAGATCAAGACGTTCAACCAGGTCAAAGCCCGACGTGAGCTGCGGAAGTCCGACCACGCGGACTTCCGGGACGTCGGGCAGGGCCTCGTTCACTTAAAAGCCTCCGGAAGGGGCGTTCCATGATTCACCGGAGCCAGGAGCGTCGAAGGCGCCCGGCAGTACGTCAGTCGTGGGACCGCTGTCGTACGTGTCGTTGGTGTTGTACGTGCGGTAGGACGCGTTCGTCTCACCGGTGTTGTACACATCACTCGTGCCGTAGGCGTTGGCGGGCGGATTGTTGTAGACCGGGACGGTATATCCGGTGTCGTTCAGCGGGTCGTACGCCGATTGCGGCGCCTCGCCGACGGGGGGCGGCGTGGGGACGGGCCAGCTGCCGGACGTGCTGCCGTTGTCGACGCGGGGGAACGTCTCGGTGGGCTGCATGTTCATGGGCATCTGGAACTGCTGCGTCGAGGTGGGCGCGGAGCCGTCGCCGGGGGACATGGCCCGGTAGGCCGCGGCGAAGCCGTTCGTAGCGGCGCCCGCGGCCGCGGGGTCGGGCGCGCCGCCGTACTGCGGGGAGGGGGACGGCGTGCGCTGGGGCGGTACGAAGTTGTCGCCCGCGGACTGGGCGGAGCGCGGCTCGCCCACGGCGGCACGGGACGCCTCCAGGTCCTCGCGGAATCCGCGGGCACCGGGGCTGTTGTTGTCGCCGATGATCGCCAGGACCCGCGCCGCGACCTTGCGCTTGAACGGGGAGGGCGCCGATCGCAGGGCGAGGGCCGCCATGACCGCGAGCAGGCACAGGCTGTAGAGGATCGTGAAGATCGGCTTCGCGGCGCGACCCGCGTAGAGGCCGTGGATCAGCGCGGCGCACCAGGCCGGGTAGGCCAGCATGTGCACCGCGCGCCAGCGGGCCGCGATCGGTGCCGGCGAGGCGAAGGCGCTGCGCAGCGCGCCGGTGATGGCCGTGAAGATCATGAGCAGTCCGGCCAGCGAGCCGAAGCCGATGAGCCCGGCCGTGCCGGTGACGCCGAGGCCGAAGGGGACCAGGGCGGCGAGCAGGCTCGTGTGGTCGAGCGCGATCTTGACCGTGATGTGCAGCAGCAGGAAGGCGACCGAGGACACGGCGGTCGTCCGGTGCACCGCCTGCGCCACCAGTCGCTGGCGGGTGTTCAGGAAGACCCGGTCGGTCGCGACCAGTCCCCAGATCACGGAGCACGACAGAGCGACCAGCGACAGCACGCCGGCGCCGAAGTTCAGGAAGTCACGGACTTCATTGCCGCCTACCAGCACCACCACGGGTATGAGGAGCAGGACGGCAGCGCTGGCCGCCCCGTAGGCCGAACGGCCCGCCCGGGGAAGCGAGCTGTTGTTGCGACGAGGGTTCATGGAGGGGGTACTCCCAACGGTTCGGGGAAGCGGTCCCGAAGCCGCACTCTAGGTCGAGAAATACCGACGAGTTCAAGGTTTGAGTTATTGCGTTGTTACCAAAGGGCAGTGAGGTCTTTATGTTGTCCCTAAGAGTCCGTTACGCGAAGTAAAATTTGAACTTCGTTCAACTCTTTCGGTGGTCACGGTGGGTGGCACGGGGTGCCGGACGGCCCGAAAGCTCGTCGCGGCTCCCGCGGGCGCTGGGGTACCCTGACGCCATGCGTGCCGTACGCCTTCTGCTTAGCGAGCCGCGCTGATCAGTCCCGACCACTGACGCATCGTGGTCGGCATCGGCGCGGCGTCCCCTCCTGTGCGAGGGGCTTTTTCATTTCTTGAGTGTCACAGCCGCTGGCAGAGACGATCGATGGAGCTTTGAGGATCATGAGCGAGACGAACACCGCTGCCACCGCCGACGTGGCCGCGCCGCACCGCTACACGGCCGCTCTGGCCGCTGACATCGAGGCACGCTGGCAGGACTTCTGGGACGCCGAGGGCACGTACGAGGCTCCGAACCCCACCGGCGACCTGGCCGGGGACCCCGAGCTGGCCGCCAAGCCCAAGAAGTTCATCATGGACATGTTCCCGTATCCGTCGGGTGCGGGTCTGCACGTGGGTCACCCCCTGGGCTACATCGCCACCGATGTATTCGCCCGGTTCCAGCGCATGACCGGCCACAACGTCCTGCACACCCTGGGCTTCGACGCCTTCGGCCTGCCCGCCGAGCAGTACGCCGTGCAGACCGGCACGCACCCGCGCGTGTCCACCGAGGCCAACATGGAGAACATGAAGGTCCAGCTGCGCGCGCTGGGCCTGGGTCACGACAAGCGCCGGTCGTTCGCCACGATCGACCCGGAGTACTACAAGTGGACCCAGTGGATCTTCCTGCAGATCTTCAACTCCTGGTACGACGACGAGGCCGGCAAGGCCCGTCCCGTCTCCGCGCTGGTCGCCCAGTTCGAGAGCGGTGAGCGTGCCGTCCCCGCCGTCGGCGGCACCGCGCGCGCGTGGAACGAGCTGAGCGCCACCGAGCGCGCCGACGTCCTGAGCGGCTACCGCCTGGCGTACGCCTCCGACGCGCCGGTCAACTGGTGTCCCGGCCTGGGCACCGTGCTGGCCAACGAGGAGGTCACCGCCGACGGCCGTTCCGAGCGCGGCAACTTCCCCGTCTTCAAGGCCAAGCTGCGCCAGTGGAACATGCGCATCACCGCCTACGCGGACCGCCTGCTGGACGACCTGGACGCGCTGGACTGGCCCGAGGCCATCAAGCTGCAGCAGCGCAACTGGATCGGCCGCTCCGAGGGCGCGCGCGTCGACTTCCCGATCGACGGCGACGCGATCACGGTCTTCACCACCCGCCAGGACACCCTGTTCGGCGCCACCTACATGGTGCTGGCGCCGGAACACCCGCTGGTCGAGAAGTTCACCCCGGCCGCCTGGCCCGAGGGCACCCACGAGGTGTGGACCGGCGGTCACGCGACGCCCGTCGAGGCCGTCGCCGCCTACCGCGCGCAGGCCGCCTCGAAGTCCGACGTCGAGCGGCAGGCCGAGGCCAAGGACAAGACCGGCGTCTTCACCGGCTCGTTCGCGACCAACCCGGTCAACGGCGAGAAGGTCCCGGTCTTCATCGCCGACTACGTACTGATGGGCTACGGCACCGGCGCGATCATGGCCGTCCCGGCCCACGACACCCGCGACTTCGCGTTCGCGCGAGCCTTCGAACTGCCCATGCGCTGTGTGGTCGAGCCCTCGGACGACCGCGGCACCGACGCCTCCACCTGGGACGACGCCTTCGCCTCGTACGACGCGAAGATCGTCAACTCCGCCGGCGACGAGGTCTCCCTGGACGGCCTGGGCGTCGTCGACGGCAAGGCGCGCATCACGGAGTGGCTGGAGCGCCGGGGCATCGGCGAGGGCACCGTCAACTTCCGGCTGCGCGACTGGCTGTTCAGCCGCCAGCGCTACTGGGGCGAGCCCTTCCCGATCGTCTACGACGAGGACGGCGTCGCCCACCCGCTGCCCGAGTCGATGCTGCCCCTGGAGCTGCCGGAGGTCGAGGACTACTCGCCGCGCACCTTCGACCCGGACGACGCGAACACGTCCCCGGAGACCCCGCTGTCGCGCAACGAGGACTGGGTCGCCGTCACCCTGGACCTGGGTGACGGCCGTGGTCCGCAGAAGTACCGCCGCGAGACCAACACCATGCCCAACTGGGCCGGTTCCTGCTGGTACGAGCTGCGCTACCTGGACCCGCACAACGACCAGAAGCTGGTCGACCCGGCCATCGAGCAGTACTGGATGGGCCCCCGCGAGGGTCAGCCGACCGGTGGCGTCGACCTGTACGTCGGCGGCGCCGAGCACGCCGTGCTGCACCTGCTGTACGCCCGCTTCTGGTCGAAGGTCCTGTTCGACCTGGGCCACATCTCGTCGGCCGAGCCGTTCCACAAGCTGTTCAACCAGGGCATGATCCAGGCCTACGTGTACCGCGACAGCCGCGGCATCGCCGTACCGGCGGCCGAGGTGGAGGAGCGCGACGGCGCGTACTACTACCAGGGCGAGAAGGTCTCCCGGCTGCTGGGCAAGATGGGCAAGTCCCTGAAGAACGCGGTCACCCCGGACGAGATCTGTGCCGAGTACGGCGCGGACACCCTGCGCCTGTACGAGATGGCGATGGGTCCCCTGGACGTGTCCCGTCCGTGGGACACGCGCGCGGTGGTGGGCCAGTACCGGCTGCTGCAGCGGCTGTGGCGCAATGTCGTCGACGAGGCGACCGGCGAGGTCACGGTCGTCGGCACCGAGCCGGACGAGGACACGCTGCGTGCCCTGCACAAGGCCATCGACGGCGTACGCCAGGACCTGGAGGGCATGCGGTTCAACACCGCCATCGCCAAGGTCACCGAGCTGAACAACCACCTGACCAAGGCGGGCGGCCCGGTCGCGCGCCCGGTCGCCGAGGCCCTGGTGCTGATGGTCGCGCCGCTGGCCCCGCACATCGCCGAGGAACTGTGGCGCAAGCTGGGCCACACGGAATCGGTCGTCCACCAGGACTTCCCCGTCGCCGACCCCGCGTACGTCGTCGACGAGGCCGTGACCTGCGTCGTGCAGATCAAGGGCAAGGTCAAGGCGCGCCTGGAGGTCTCCCCGACGATCTCCGACGAGGAGCTGGAGAAGGTGGCGCTGGCCGACGAGAAGGTCGTCGCGGCGCTGGGCGGCGCGGGAATCCGGAAGGTGATCGTGCGCGCGCCGAAGCTGGTGAACATCGTCACGGCGTAGCCGCACGGCGAGACGGGCAGCAGGCCTCCGGCCGATGCCCGCCGGTCCGGGTACGGCCGGCTCGGGGTAGTCCCCTACGGGCAGGTTCGGGGTTCTTCTGGAACTCCGAACCTGCCCGCAGCGTTTACCGTTGAGAGCGCGGCGACAGTTGCCGCGACCGGTACGAGGAGGAGTGTGATGGGTACCGTGATCACAGTGATCGCCCTGCTCTTCCTGCTGTTCGTGGTGCTCGGCGCGTATGCGACGGTGAAGGTGATCGGCGCCGCCAAGCGCGGCGTGGACCGCACGATCTCGCAGGCCCGCCGCACGGTCGAGGACACCACCCTGCGCGCGAAGACCTTCGCCCAGCCCGGGCCCCAGGGCGAGCTCGCCCAGCTCCGGCTGACGCTGCGCACCTCGATGCGGGCCACCCAGGACGCTCTGCACGCGAGCGTGGCGGAGGACGAGTCCCTCAAGGAGTCGCTGAGCCTCTTCGAGCGGCTCAGCGCGCACGGGCACGAGCTGGACGCCGAACTGAAGCGCCTGGAGACCGAGCCCGACCGGGGAACGCTCGCCACACGGCTGCCCGGCCTGCGCGAGCGCACCCAGCGGATCACGCAGTCGGCCGACTCGCTTCGCTGGGCCGCGCGCGACCGGGCCCACCGCTTCGCCGGCGACGACCTGGACACGCTGAGCGCCCAGATCGACGTGGAGGCCGGCGCGCTGCGCCACTGGACCAAGGAACCCGGGCCCGCCGCGTCCTGGCCCGAGGCTCCCGCGGCGGACGCGAGCACCTCAGGCGGACAGACCTGGCCGCCGCAGACCCCGGATCCCGCTACGGCGGAGCAGCCGGCGCGTTCCGCCATCACGCCGCCGGGCCAACGGCCCGCCTACCCTTGGCAGAAGAAGCCCCGCCCCGAGAGCACGACGTGATCCGGCCGTCCCGACCGCAGGTGGAAGGGGCCGGGCTGCCGCCCGCCCTCCACGCCAGGTAACCTCCAGCTCATGTCCCGCCATGTCGCGATCGTCACCGATTCAACGGCCTACCTGCCGCCGCGGACGATGGAGCGCCACGGCATCACAGCGGTCCCCCTGACCGTGGTCCTCGGTGACCAGGCGCTCGAAGAGGGGACCGAGATCTCGGCCCGCTCCCTGGCCCAGGCGCTGCAGAAGCGGCGCTCCGTCACCACGTCCCGGCCCAGCCCCGAGATGTTCGCCGCGACCTACCGCAAGGTCGCCGAGTCCGGCGCCACCGGCATCGTCTCCCTGCATCTGTCCTCCGAGTTCTCGGGCACCTACGACGCGGCGGTGCTCGCGGCGCGCGAGGCCCCGGTGCCGGTGCGCGTGGTGGACACCGGGATGGTCGCGATGGCCCTCGGGTTCTGCGCGCTGGCCGCGGCCGAGTCCGCGGAGGCGGGGGGAACCATCGACGACGCGGTCACGGCCGCCGAGAAGCGGGCCGCGGGCACATCCGCGTACTTCTACGTCGACACCCTCGACTACCTCCGCCGTGGCGGCAGGATCGGGGCCGCGCAGGCTCTGCTGGGCTCGGCGCTCGCGGTGAAGCCGCTGCTCCAGCTGAACGACGGCCGCATCGAACTTCTCGAGAAGGTCCGCACGGCTTCCAAGGCGATCGCCCGCCTGGAGGAGATCGTCGCCGACCGCGCGGGCAGCGCACAGGTCGACATCGCCGTTCACCATCTGGCGGCTCCCGATCGTGCGGCGGCCCTCGCGGACCGTTTGCGGGCGCGGGTGCCGGGGCTGGCCGAATTGCACGTGAGCGAGGTGGGCGCGGTGATCGGAGCCCATACCGGGCCAGGGTTGCTCGGGGCGGTCGTGTCGCCCCGCTGAGGTCGCCCTCTCCGCGGCCAGTGTGCGCCGCCCGTTCAGGTGGCGGAGTTATCCACAACTGGGCTGCTTTCCACCGGAATTGAGCAAGATCATCGCGACGGTGCCGAGATGCCGGATCCTCGGCGCATGGCACTTCGATCAAGCACACGCACTGCCACACCGACCAGCGGCCCGGGTCGCGGCCCCGCCTCGGAAAGTCGCAGCCGCCATCGCCGTCGCCACCCGCGAGGCCGGGCCCGTCGCCGCGAGGTGTCGGCCGCGGCCCTCCGCCTGCGCGCCGAGGCACTCTTCACCGAACACGTGCAAGGGCGGCGGGAGTCGGGGAACGCGCCGCCTGGGGCGGACCACGATGTCGGGGCCGGCCCGAGGGCGAACACGGCCGTGGGTACGGGGGTTCTGGCCGATGTCCGGCGACCTTGGAACCGTCCGGGTGGGGCCGACGGCCGTGACCCCGGTCCGGACGGGGGCGGCCCCCCGGGGGCCGGCCGCTCGCGAACCGACGGGTCGGCGACCGCGAGCGCGCCGGCCATGGAGGCGGGCGCGTGGCGGGATCGGGCCGGGCTCGCCGTGCGGGAGCGGCTCCCGCTGTGGTTGCAGTCGAGGTGCGGTCTCGAGCGCAGGAGCGTGGCCGCACTGACCGTGCTGCTGGTCGTGGCCGCCGCCTTCGCCGTGCAGCACTTCTGGACCGGCAGGACACAGCCGGTCCGAGCCCCTGAAGTGGTGCGCGCGGTGGCGCCGTTCGGCGGGAAGAGCGGGTCGCGGGAGCGGTCGGGCGCGGAATCCGGATCCTCGACCGGAGCTTCGAGCCCCGCCGGTGCTGCCGGGAGCGCGATCGTCGTGGACGTCGGCGGCAAGGTGCGCACCCCCGGACTCCAGCGGTTGCCGGCCGGTTCCCGTGTCGAGGACGCCCTGCGAGCCGCCGGTGGGGTACGGCCGGGCACGGACACCGACGGTCTCAACCGCGCGCGTCTCCTCGTGGACGGCGAGCAGATCGTGGTCGGCGCGTCCGCGCCCCCGGCGGGAGCGGGAGCGGGAGGTCCGGGGCCGGTCGGCGCCGGGGGATCCGCGGCAGGTGCGGCACCCTCCGCGCCGATCTCCCTCAACAGTGCCACCGCCGACCAGCTCGACAGCCTGCCCGGCGTCGGTCCCGTCCTGGCCCGGCACATCATCGACTACCGCACGACGCACGGCGGTTTCCGCTCGGTCGACGAACTCCGCGAGGTCAACGGAATCGGAGACCGTCGCTTCGCCGATCTCCGGCCCCTGGTGCAGCCGTGAACGGTTCCGGGAGGAGTGTCCCGATGCGCCCGCCGGGTGTCCCCGGTACCGCTGGGCGGAGGTCCGTACACGTTGCCTCGGGGAGGCGGCTGGGGGCTGCGCATCCCAGGGCGGAGGGGCCGGCCGACCTCCGGCTCGTGGTGCCCGCCGCGGCGGCCTGGCTCACGGCCGCCGTGACGGTCGGGGTGTCGCCGGGCTGGGTCGTGGGTGCCGTGGTGGTGTCCCTGGTCGGCGGTGGCCTCCTGCTAGCGGCGGGGCGCAGAGGCGCGAGCTCGGAGCAGGGACGAGCGGCCGCGCGGTCGGGTTCGTGGCCGTGGGTGTCCGTCGCCGCCGTGCTGCTCTGTGTCGGAGCGGCCGCGGCCTCCGCGGGTTTGCACGGAGCGGACCTGCGACGCGGACCTGTTCCCGAGCTCGCGACGCAGTTCGCCCACGTGACCGCGGAGGTGGAGGTCACCTCCGATCCACGGCTCACCCGGCCCCGGGTCATCGGGGGCCGCGTCGCTGCGACGGCGCTGCTGTTCGACGCGGACGTCACGCGGATCACCCGGGCGGACGGCACGGTGGTGGCGACGCGGACGCCGGTGCTGGTGATCGTCGACGCGCGCTCGCGACGGGGCTCGCCCCGGGAGGCAGGTGGGCGCTCGCCCTGGCTGTCGCTGCTGCCGTCCACCCGGCTGCGGGTGGCGGCGAGGGTCGTGCCCGCTCTGTCGGACGGGGACGGCATCGCGGCGGTGTTGCGGGTGCGGGGGAGTGCCCCGCCGGAGGTGGTGGGGGAGCCGTCGGGGCCGCAGCGGTTCGCCGGCCGGCTGCGCGAAGGGCTGCGGGAAGCGACCGACGGCCTGGACACGGACGCCCGGGCGTTGCTGCCGGGGCTGGTCGTGGGGGACACCTCACGCGTCACGCCGGAGCTGGACGACGCCTTCAAGGCCACCGATCTCACCCACCTCCTCGCTGTCAGCGGCGGGAACTTCACGATTCTGCTCGCCCTGTTCATCGGGCCACCGGGTCTCGCCCAGCGAGTCGAGCGCCGGGGCCTCGCACCCCGGCTCGGTGTGCCGCTCCGGGCGACCGCCCTGCTCGGCGGGGCGCTCACGCTCGCCTTCGTGATCGTGTGCCGGCCGGACCCGAGCGTGCTGAGAGCGGCGGCCTGCGGATCGATCGCGCTGCTCGCCATCGCGACCGGGCGCCGCAGATCGCTGATCCCGGCGCTGGCCGCCGCGGTTCTGCTCCTCGTGCTGTACGACCCCTGGCTGGCCCGCAGTTACGGATTCCTGCTGTCCGTCCTCGCGACCGGAGCCCTGCTCACGCTCGCTCCGCGCTGGAGCGAGGCGCTCCGGCGGCGTCGCGTGCCTCCGCGTCTTGCCGAGGCGCTCGCCGCGGCCGCGGCGGCACAGGCCCTGTGCGCGCCGGTGGTCGCCCTGCTCTCGGCCCGGGTGAGCCTGGTGGCGGTGCCGTGCAATCTGCTCGCGGAGTTCGCGGTAGCACCGGCCACGGTGCTGGGGTTCGGAACGCTGGCGACGGCTTCCGTGGCGATGCCCGTGGCCAAGGTCCTGGCAAGGTGCGCGAGTTGGCCCGCCCGGTGGATCGCGGACATGGCGCGCACGGGGGCGGCCCTGCCCGGCGGGGGAGTGGACTGGCCGGGCAGTTGGACGGGTGCCCTGCTGCTGGCGCTCGTGACGGCGGTCGTCGTGGTCGTCGGTCGACGGCTGCTGAGACATCCGTTGCTGAGCGGTGCCTGCGCGGTGCTGTTCCTGCTGGTCGTGGTGCAGCCACCGCCGCTCACCAGGGTGATCACAGGGTGGCCGCCACCCGGCTGGAGGTTCGTCATGTGTGACGTGGGGCAGGGCGACGCCTCGGTGCTCGCGGCGGGCGACGGCAGCGCGGTGGTGGTGGACGCGGGGCCCGACCCGGTGTCGGCCGACCGCTGTCTGAGCACGCTGGGCGTCACCCGAATCCCCCTCGTCGTCCTGACGCATTTCCACGCCGACCATGTCGCGGGGCTGCCGGGCGTGCTCCACGGGCGTTCGGTGGGCGCGATCGAGACGACCGGCTTCGAAGAGCCGCTGGACCAGGCCGAGTTCGTGCGCAGGGAGGCGGCCGCACGGCACATTCCCATGACGCGGGCCGTGGCGGGGGAGCGGCGGCGCACGGGAAGCCTCGACTGGCGGGTGCTGTGGCCGCCGCCGGATCCGGCCCCGACCCCGGACGGTCCGAACGACGCCAGTGTCACCCTGCTCGTACGGTCCGCGGGGCTGCGGCTGCTGTTGCTCGGTGACCTGGAACCGCCCGCGCAGCAGGCCTTGTCGAGATCGCCGGCGGCGGCGGAGCTGGGTGGCGTGGACGTGCTCAAGGTCGCCCATCACGGGTCGGCCTATCAGGATCCGGAGCTCATACGCAGGGTGGCTCCGCGGCTCGCGCTCATCTCGGTCGGCGGCGACAACCCGTACGGGCATCCTGCCCCGAGTACGGTCGCGGCCCTGCGGGCCGGGGGTGCGGTGGTCCTGCGGACCGACGAGGACGGAGCGCTCGCGGTCACCGGTGAGGGCGAAGGGCTGAGCGTGGCGGGACACTGAATACATGAATTCCGCACAGGCCGACGCCTACCTTCGCCGAATCGGGGCCCAGCACCCGGCATGGCCCACGTCCGATGTGCTCCGCGAGCTCCAACTGCGCCATCTGCAGACAGTGCCGTTCGAGAATCTGTCGATCCACCTCGGCGAGGAGATCGTGCTGGAGGAGAAGAGGCTGCTGGACAAGGTGGTGGGCGCTCGCAGAGGGGGCTTCTGCTACGAACTGAACGGTGCCTTCGGGGCGTTGCTGGGGACGTTGGGCTTCGATGTGACGTATCTCGCGGCCCGGGTGTACGGAGACGAGGGGAAGTTGGGGATTCCCTACGACCATCTCGCCCTGCGGGTGCGGACGGTGGACGGCGGCGACTGGCTGACCGACGTCGGGTTCGGGGCGCACAGCCACTACCCGTTGGCCTTCGGGGAGCGAGGGGAACAGCGGGACCCCGGCGGGATGTTCCGGGTCGTGGAGTCGGGGCCGGACGCGGCCGGGGTGCGGGGTGCGGGCGGGTCGCGGGAACGCGAGGATCTCGATGTCCTCCTGGGCGACAAGCATCAGTACCGCCTGGAGGTGCGGCCGCGCGTGCTCGGGGACTTCGTCGCGGGAGCCTGGTGGCACGCCACCTCGCCGCTGTCGCACTTCGCCCGGTCACTGGTCTGTTCGCGGATCACGGAGGACGGGGAGCGGATCACGCTCAGCGGACGCAGGTTCACGCTGACGAAGGCCGACGGGACCAAGGAGGTGTCGGAACTGGTCACCGACGAGGAGGTGCTGGCCGCCTATCGAGGGCGCTTCGGAATCGAACTGGACCGGGTGCCGGAGGTCAGGGGCGCTCAGTAGTTCGGGGTGAGGGGGATGGGGGCGGGGCCGGCTGTCGCCAGTGCCGACCCCGACCCCGACCCCGGCGTCGGCCGCGTCGGGCGTATCGGAAAATGGTCACGTGAGCGATGTGAGACATGTGCTGGTTCTGCCCGACCGTGATGCCGCGGAAGCGGCGGCGGAGGCCGTTGGTGACCGGTTCGGGCTGTTCGAGGAGCCGCAGCTCGTCCGGGACGCGCTGGCGGGCGAGGACGATGCCGAGGACGCGCAGTGGCTGGTGGTGCTGACGGACCCCGAGGCGCGGCTGGACCCGAAGGAGCTGGACGAGTTCGCGGCGGAGTGGGACGGCTGGCACGAGGAGCCGTAGCCGAGCCCGAGCTGGACTGGTACGCCGAGCCCGCTGGACAGGTGCGAGACCCCAAGCCATCCAGCGGCAGCGGTAGGGACAGTGGTAGTGGTAGTGGTAGTGGTAGCGGCAGGGACAGAGATAGGGGCCCCGAGCCATACAGCGACAGGGGCCCCTAGCCGTACAGAGACAGAGGCTGGGGTGGAGCCGCTGAGCCCCGAGCCGTACAGCGGCAGAGGCGGGGACAGTGCCGCCGAGCCCTGAGCCCTGAGCCCTGAGCCCTGAGCCCTCAGCCCCGAGCTGTACAGCGAGAGTGGGCGGGGAAAGGGGAGCGGGCCGCCGGGGCGGGGGTGGCTTGCGGCATGTGTTGTCGGTGGCGCGTGGGATGCTTTCGGAGATGGCCAAGAAGACCGCACAAGACGACCCTCTCGCCCCTGTCACGCTGGCAGTGGGCCAGGAGGATCTCCTGCTCGACCGTGCCGTGCAGGAGGTGGTGGCCGCCGCCCGGGCCGCCGACGCCGACACGGATGTTCGGGACCTCACCCCGGACCAGTTGCAGCCCGGCACGCTCGCCGAGCTGACGAGTCCCTCGCTCTTCTCCGAGCGCAAGGTCGTGGTCGTACGCAACGCGCAGGATCTGTCGGCCGACACGATCAAGGACGTCAAGGCGTATCTGGGGTCGCCCGCCGAGGAGATCACGCTGGTGCTCCTGCACGCGGGTGGGGCCAAGGGCAAGGGGCTGCTCGATGCCGCGCGCAAGGTGGGGGCACGGGAGGTGGCGTGTCCCAAGATGACGAAGCCGGCGGACCGGCTGGCGTTCGTGCGCGGCGAGTTCCGGGCGCTGGGCCGGTCGGCCACGCCGGAGGCCTGCCAGGCGCTGGTGGACTCCATCGGAAGCGATCTGCGCGAGCTGGCGTCCGCCGTGTCGCAGCTGACCGCGGATGTCGAGGGGACGATCGACGAGGCCGTCGTCGGGCGGTACTACACCGGGCGGGCCGAGGCATCCAGCTTCACCGTGGCCGATCGGGCCGTGGAGGGGCGGGCCGCGGAGGCCTTGGAGGCGTTGCGATGGTCGCTGTCGACCGGCGTGGCTCCCGTTCTGATCACCAGCGCGCTCGCGCAAGGGGTGCGGGCGATCGGGAAGCTGTCCTCCGCGCGGGGTGGCAGGCCCGCCGACCTGGCCCGTGAGCTGGGGATGCCGCCGTGGAAGATCGATCGGGTGCGGCAGCAGATGCGGGGATGGACGCCCGACGGGGTCGCCGCGGCCCTCACGGCCGTCGCTGAGGCGGACGCCGGGGTCAAGGGCGGCGGGGACGATCCCGAGTACGCCCTGGAGAAGGCGGTCGTCGCCATCGCGCGGGCGGCTCGCTCCGGTCGGCGCTAGCCGGTCTGCTCCGGTCGGCGTCAGCCGGTCTGTCTCGGTCGGCGATACCGAAGGTCCCGTCATACCGAAGGCCCCGCTCGTTCTCCCGGGGAAGGGAGGCGGCGGGGCCTTCGGTTCAAGCTGGTGGATTCACGCCCGCGTGGCGAACGCAGATCGTGCGTGAATCCGGGGGTGTCGGTCGGGAGCGGGAGAGAGGGCCTGCTCGGGTCCGGCCGACGGTCAAGTCAGGGGTCGAGTCCGGAAGGACTCAGCCGACTCAGCCCTTGAGGGCGGCGACCTTCGAAGCAAGCGCCGACTTCTTGTTGGCGGCCTGGTTCTTGTGGATGACGCCCTTCGAGACGGCCTTGTCGAGAGCGCGCGACGCGGCGCGCGTGTACTCGGTGGCCTTCTCGACGTCACCCGCGGCAGACGCCTCGCGGGCCTTGCGGATCGCGGTCTTCAGAGAGGACTTGACGGCCTTGTTGCGCAGCCGGGCCTTCTCGTTGGTCTTGATCCGCTTGATCTGGGACTTGATGTTCGCCACGAATGAGCCTTTACAGGTTCAGGCGCGCGAGACAGCACGTCTCACTCGCCGTTTGATTTTCTATGGGTGCGTCTCCTGCTGAGAGGGCACGAGACACAGCTACCCAGGCTACCAGCCCCCGTCCGAGCGGCCCAAACCGGCCGTCGGCCCTTTGCCGGCGGGCCCCGAACCGGTCGCGGAAGCCCCGCTCACGCGGCCCAAACCGGTCGCAGGTCCCCGCGCGTGGGACCATGGAACCTACGTATCGATCCGACCCGAGGCGACAGGCGCCTCAAGAGACAGGACCCTGCGTGCCCGCGACCCCTAACAATGTGCCCGAGCCGAGCCGTACCGCCCCGGCTCTGATCCGCAATTTCTGCATCATCGCGCACATCGACCACGGCAAGTCCACGCTCGCCGACCGCATGCTCCAGCTGACCGGGGTAGTCGATCAGCGGCAGATGCGTGCTCAGTACCTCGACCGTATGGACATCGAGCGCGAGCGTGGCATCACGATCAAGTCCCAGGCGGTCCGTCTGCCCTGGGCGCCGACCGAGGACCCGGGCAAGACCCACATCCTCAACATGATCGACACCCCCGGGCACGTCGACTTCACGTACGAGGTGTCGCGGTCCCTGGCGGCCTGTGAGGGCACGGTCCTGCTCGTCGACGCCGCCCAGGGGATCGAGGCCCAGACCCTCGCCAACCTCTACCTGGCGATGGAGAACGACCTCAAGATCATCCCCGTACTGAACAAGATCGACCTGCCGGCCGCCCAGCCGGAGAAGTTCTCCGAGGAGCTCGCCAACCTCATCGGCTGCGACCCCGAGGACGTTCTCAAGGTCTCCGCCAAGACGGGCCTGGGCGTCGAGGCGCTGCTCGACAAGGTCGTCGCCGAGATCCCCGCCCCGGTCGGCGTCCAGGACGCCCCCGCCCGCGCGATGATCTTCGACTCGGTCTATGACTCCTACCGTGGTGTCGTGACGTACGTACGTGTCATCGACGGACAGCTCAACAAGCGTGAGCGCATCCGGATGATGTCGACCGGTGCCACGCACGAGCTGCTGGAGATCGGCGTCTCGGCCCCCGAGATGAAGTCGGCCGACGGCCTGGGTGTCGGCGAGGTCGGCTATCTGATCACCGGCGTGAAGGACGTCCGCCAGTCCAAGGTCGGTGACACGATCACCACCCTGCACAAGGGCGCCACCGAGGCGCTCGGCGGGTACAAGGACCCCAAGCCCATGGTCTTCTCGGGCCTGTATCCGCTGGACGGGTCCGACTACCCCGAGCTGCGCGACGCCCTGGACAAGCTCCAGCTCAACGACGCCGCGCTGGTGTACGAGCCGGAGACCTCGGCGGCGCTGGGCTTCGGCTTCCGTGTCGGTTTCCTCGGTCTGCTGCACCTCGACGTGATCCGTGAGCGCCTGGAGCGCGAGTTCGGGCTCGACCTGATCGCGACCGCGCCGAACGTGGTCTACCGGGTCGAGATGGAGGACCGCAGCGAGCACATCGTCACCAACCCGAGCGAGTTCCCCGAGGGCAAGATCGACAAGGTGTACGAGCCTGTCGTGCGGGCGACCATCCTCGCGCCCTCGGAGTTCATCGGCTCGATCATGGAGCTGTGCCAGACCCGGCGCGGCACCCTGCTCGGCATGGACTACCTGTCCGAGGACCGGGTCGAGATCCGCTACACCCTGCCGCTCGCGGAGATCGTCTTCGACTTCTTCGACCAGCTGAAGTCCAAGACCCGCGGTTACGCCTCGCTGGACTACGAGCCCACCGGCGAGCAGACCTCCAGCCTGGTCAAGGTCGACATCCTGCTGCACGGCGACAAGGTCGACGCCTTCTCGGCGGTCACGCACAAGGACCAGGCGTACGCGTACGGGGTCCGGCTGGTCGCGAAGCTGCGCGAGCTGATCCCGCGGCAGGCCTTCGAGGTGCCCATCCAGGCGGCCATCGGCTCCCGGGTCATCGCCCGCGAGACCATCCGCGCCATCCGCAAGGACGTCCTCGCCAAGTGCTACGGCGGTGACATCTCCCGTAAGCGGAAGCTGCTGGAGAAGCAGAAGGAGGGCAAGAAGCGGATGAAGATGGTGGGCTCTGTGGAGGTTCCGCAGGAGGCCTTCATCGCCGTGCTGTCCAGCGACGACAGCGGTGGCTCGGCCAAGGGCAAGAAGTAGTCACGCCGAATGCCGTAATCCAGGGCCCGTCGCGCTTCGGCGCGGCGGGCTCTGTGCTTGTCTCCGGGGTATGTCCTGGAGGAAGTGACGAGCCGCCGCCTCTTACGCACCGGCCGGACGCGCTCTAGTCTGATCTCTGCTCGGTAGTTACTCGCGAGTTAAACAACAGCCGCAATTGAGCCAGCCGCACTGCCGCGGGCCCCGGAGGATGTCGTGAGCGACACACAGACCCTGATCGAGAACCGTCCGCCGTCCGTCGCCGCCCTCTTCCTGGAGCGCGTGGCGGCTACACCGGACGCCGAGGCATACCGTTACCCGGTACCGGCTTCGGGCGAAGGCCCGGACGACTGGAAGTCGCTGAGCTGGGCGCAGGCCGCCGAGCGGGTCTTCGCCATCGCGGCCGGGCTGATCGAACTCGGCGTCCAGCCGGAGCAGCGCGTCGCGCTCGCCTCCTCGACGCGGGTCGAATGGATCCTGGCCGACCTCGGCATCCTCTGCGCGGGCGCGGCCACCACGACGGTGTACCCGCAGACCAACGCGGAGGAGTCGGCGTTCATCCTCTCCGACTCCGCGAGCAAGGTCCTCATCGCGGAGGACGCGGCCCAGCTCGCCAAGGCCCGGGAGAAGCGCGCGGAGCTTCCCGAGCTCACGCGGGTCGTCGTCATCGACCCGGAGGGCGTCGAGACCGATGACTGGGTCCTCACGCTGACCGAGCTGGAGGCGCGCGGTACCGCGTACCTGGAGAAGCACCCCGAGCTGATCAAGGAGCGCGTCGGCGCGATCACTGCCGACCAGCTCGCGACCCTCATCTACACCTCCGGCACCACGGGCCGCCCCAAGGGTGTCCGCCTGCCGCACGACAACTGGTCGTACATGGCGAAGGCGATCGCCGCGACCGGCCTGGTCGGCGCTGACGACGTCCAGTACCTGTGGCTGCCGCTCGCGCACGTCTTCGGCAAGGTCCTCACCTCCGGCCAGATCGAGGTCGGGCACGTCACCGCCGTCGACGGCCGCGTGGACAAGATCATCGAGAACCTGCCGGTGGTGCAGCCGACGTACATGGCTGCCGTGCCGCGCATCTTCGAGAAGGTCTACAACGGGGTCGCGGCCAAGGCGCGGGCCGGCGGCGGTGCCAAGTACAAGATCTTCCAGTGGGCCTCCGAGGTCTCCCGCGAGTACGCGAAGGCCAGCCAGGACAACTTCCGCCGTACCGGCTCGGCCTCCGTGCCCTTCGCGCTCGGCGCCAAGCACAAGGTCGCCGACGCGCTCGTCTTCGCCAAGATCCGTGAGGCCTTCGGCGGCAACCTGCGCGCCTGTGTCTCCGGCTCCGCCGCGCTCGCGCCCGACATCGGCTACTTCTTCGCCGGCGCCGGCATCCACATCCTCGAGGGCTACGGGCTCACCGAGTCCTCCGCCGCCTCCTTCGTGAACCCGGGCGAGGCCTACCGCACCGGCACGGTCGGCAAGCCGCTGCCCGGCACCGAGGTGCGCATCGCGGACGACGGCGAGATCCTGCTGCGCGGCCCCGGCATCATGGAGGGCTACCACGGGCTGCCCGAGAAGACCGCCGAGGTGCTCGAGGCGGACGGCTGGTTCCACACCGGCGACATCGGTGAGCTGTCCCCGGACGGCTACCTGCGGATCACCGACCGCAAGAAGGACCTCATCAAGACCTCCGGCGGCAAGTACATCTCGCCCGCCGAGGCCGAGGGCCAGTTCAAGGCCGTCTGCCCGTACGTCTCCAACATCCTCGTGCACGGCGCCGACCGGAACTTCTGCACCGCGCTCATCGCCCTCGACGAGCCGTCCATCCTCGACTGGGCCAAGGACAACGGCCTGGGCGGCAAGTCGTACGCCGAGGTCGTCGCGGCGCCCGCCACGGTCGCCCTCGTCGAGGGCTATGTGAAGGAACTCAACGCGGGCCTCCAGCGCTGGCAGACCATCAAGAAGTTCCGCCTCCTGCCCCGCGACCTGGACGTCGAGCACGGCGAGATCACCCCGAGCCTCAAGCTGAAGCGCCCGGTCGTCGAGCGGGAGTACAAGCACCTGATCGACGAGATGTACGCGGGGACGCGCGAGGCATAACCCTCGGTCCTCGGTCCGCGGTCCTGGGTTCCACGGGGGCGGGGCGTGCGGGGCTTCACCGCGACCGAGCGGTGCGGCTCTACGCGTCCCGCCCCCGACCCGTTCCCACGCGCCTCGCCCCGACCCGTTCCTACGCGTCCCGCCCCCGCCGCATCTCTCGCAGCAGTTCCTCCAGCTGCCGTATGCGGTCACGGAGTTCGGGCACGTCCTGGAGGGTGCCGGCCGCCATGTCCGTCTCGATCCTCCTCAGGCCGTCGGCGAGTTCGTCGAACTGCCGCTGTTCGCGGGCGAGCAGGCGTTCCAGCTGCCGGTTCTTGCGGTGCAGGTCGAGGAAGACGGTGACCTTGGCGCGCAGGACCCACGGGTCGAACGGCTTGGTCAGATAGTCGGCGGCCCCGGTCGCGTACCCGCGGAAGGCGTAGCCCGCGTCGGCGTCCGTGCCCGTCAGGAAGATGATGGGCACGTCCTTGGTCTGGTCGAGCCTCTTGATGTTCGCGGCCGTCTCGAATCCGTCCATGCCCGGCATCCGGATGTCGAGCAGGACGACCGCGAACCGCTGCCGCAGCAGCGCCTTCATCGCCTCCTCGCCCGAACGCGCCCGCACCAGCGGCTCGTTGAGGGACCCCAGGACGGCCTCCAGCGCGATCAGGTTGTCCTCCATGTCGTCGACGAGGAGGATGCTCGCGCGCTCGCCGGTCGTTGCCTCAGCGCTCATGATGACGGTGCCTCACTCGGTCCGCGATGTCTCGGTGCCTCGCCTTCGCGGCGCCTTCGCCGACGCCGCCGGGGCGCCCGTTCCCGATGTACCGGGGTGCCCCTCCGGCTCCGCGGCGCCCGTCGCGGCCAGGTCGGCCCGGTCCCCCTCGTCCGTGCCCTCGGGGTCGAGGAGGGCGCAGACGACGGTGAGGAGCTGGTCGACGTCCACCGGTTTCGGTACGTAGTCGTTGGCGCCCCGCGCGATGGATTTCTCGCGGTCGCCGGGCATCGCCTTCGCGGTCAGCGCGACGATGGGCAGCCCCGTCCAGCGAGGGGTGCGGCGGATGGCGGAGATCGTCTCGTAGCCGTCCATCTCCGGCATCATGATGTCCATCAGCACGAGCTCCACGTCGGGATTGCGCTCCAGGGTCTCGATGCCCTCGCGGCCGTTCTCCGCGTACAGGACGGGCATGCCCACCCGGCCGAGCACATGGGTGAGCGCGAAGACATTGCGGATGTCGTCGTCGACGATCAACACCCTTCGTCCCGGCAGGACATGACCGGCCCGGCCGGACTTCCAGGCCTCCAGTTTGGTGGGGGCCGGCCAGGCGTCGTCGGTGTCGTGGACGGTGTAGGGCTCGCTGGACAACTGCTCCGGGATCGGCACGAGATGGTCCTCGTGCGTGGGCCCGGTCGCCGCGTGCCCGGGGCTCACCACGGGAACGTACAGCGTGAAGGTGGAACCCTCGCCCGGCTTGCTCTCCGCGACGATGCGGCCGCCGAGCAGCCCGGCGATCTCCCGGCTGATGGACAGCCCGAGGCCCGTACCGCCGTACTTGCGGTTGGTGGTGCCGTCGGCCTGCTGGAACGCCTCGAAGATCACCGGCAGTTTCTCCGCGGCGATGCCGATGCCGGTGTCGGAGACGGCGAAGGCGATCACGTGGTCGCCGTTCTCGCGGGTGGAGGCGTGATCGGGGTCCTTGACGCGGTCGACGCGCAGTTCGACGCTGCCGCTCGCGGTGAACTTGATCGCGTTGGAGAGCAGGTTGCGCAGGATCTGCTGGAGCCGCTGCTCGTCGGAGTACATCTCGCGCGGTACGGCCTCGCCGACGGCCACCTCGAAGGAGAGCCCCCGGTCGAGGGTGAGCGGGCGGAAGGTGGCGTGGACGTAGTCGAGCAGCTTGATGAGCGGCAGCTTCTTGGGGCGTACGTCCATCCGGCCCGCCTCGATCTTCGACAGGTCGAGGATGTCGTTGATGAGCTGGAGGAGGTCCGATCCCGATCGGTGGATGGTCGTCGCGAACTGGACTTCCTGGTCGGAGAGACGGCCGTCGGGGTTGTCGGAGAGCAGCCGGGCGAGGATCAGCAGGGAGTTGAGCGGGGTGCGCAACTCGTGCGACATGTTGGCCAGGAACTCCGACTTGTACTGCGAACTGGTGGCGAGGAGAGCCGCCTTCTCCTCCAGTTCGGCGTTGGACCGCTGCAGTTCCGCCTGCTGCGACTGGAGTTCGTCCGAACGGTCCTGGAGCTGGATGGCCAGGCGCTGGGACTCACCGAGCAGGGACTCCGTGCGGGAGTTGGCGATGATCGTGTTGATGGCGACGCCGATGGTGTTCACGAACTGGTCGAAGAACGCGAGGTGGACGTCGGAGAAGCGGGAGAAGGAGGCGAGTTCGATGACACCGAGGAGCTTGTCCTCGAACAGGATCGGGATGATGACGACACTGGCGGGAGCCGCCTCCCCGAGCCCGCTGTTGATCTTGATGTAGTCCGGCGGTGCCTCCTCGACGAGGATCCGCTTCTTCTCGCGCGCCGCCTGCCGGACCAGGCCGTGCACCGGCATGCCGCCCGTGTCGACGGTCGCGCCCTGTGCCGAGCCGTACCCGGCGATGAAGGCAAGTCCCTTGGCGGGCACCGCCGTACGCAGGGACGCCTCGTCCTCCTCCGGGTCGGCCAGGAAGAAGGCGCCGTACTGCGCGTTCACCAGCGGGGTCAGCTCGCGCAGGATCAGGTCGGCGACCTCCATCAGGTCGCGATGGCCCTGCATCAGCGCGGCGAGGCGGGCGAGGTTCGACTCCAGCCAGTCCTTCGCGCGGGTGGTCTCGCGGAGGTTGGCCACCATCAGGTTGATGTTGTCCTTCAGCTCCGCGACCTCGCCCTGCGTCTCCACGGTGATGGAGCGGGACATGTCGCCCTGGGCCACCGCGGACGCCACCTCGGCGATCGCGCGGACCTGGGTGGTGAGGTTGGAGGCGAGTTCGTTCACGTTCGTCGTCAGGCGCTTCCAGGTGCCGTACACGCCCTCGACCCGCGCCTGGCCGCCGAGTTGGCCCTCCGAGCCCACCTCGCGGGCCACCCGGGTGACCTCGGAGGAGAACGACGACAGGGTGTCGACCATCGTGTTGATGGTCGTCTTCAGTTCGAGGATCTCGCCGCGGGCGTCCACATCGATCTTCTTCGAGAGGTCGCCCTGGGCCACCGCCGTGGCGACCTGGGCGATGTTGCGGACCTGCGAGGTCAGGTTGTCCGCCATGTAGTTCACGTTGTCGGTCAGGTCCCGCCAGACCCCGGAGACGCCGAGGACCTGGGCGCGCCCGCCGAGCCGGCCGTCGGTGCCGACCTCGCGGGCCACCCGGGTCACCTCGTCGGCGAAGGCGCGCAGCTGCTCCACCATCGTGTTGACGGTGTCCTTCAGCTCCAGGATCTCGCCCCGGGCGTCGACCGTGATCTTCTTCGACAGGTCGCCGTTGGCGACGGCCGTGGTGACCTGGGCGATGTTGCGGACCTGCGAAGTGAGGTTCAGGGCCATGAAGTTGACGTTGTCGGTGAGGTCCTTCCAGACGCCGGACACGCCCCGGACCTGCGCCTGGCCGCCGAGGTTGCCTTCCGTGCCGACCTCGCGGGCGACGCGGGTGACCTCGTCGGCGAAGGCGGAGAGCTGGTCGACCATGGTGTTGATGGTCGACTTCAGTTCGAGGATCTCGCCCTTCGCCTCGACGGTGATCTTCTTGCCGAGGTCGCCCTGGGCCACGGCGGTGGAGACGAGGGCGATGTTGCGGACCTGCGAGGTCAGGTTGTCCGCCATGAAGTTGACGTTGTCGGTGAGGTCCTTCCAGACGCCGGACACGCCCCGGACCTGGGCCCGGCCGCCGAGGTTGCCCTCGGTGCCGACCTCGCGGGCGACGCGGGTGACCTCGTCGGCGAAGGCGGAGAGCTGGTCGACCATGGTGTTGATGGTCGACTTCAGTTCGAGGATCTCGCCCTTCGCGTCGACCGTGATCTTCTGGCTGAGGTCGCCGTTGGCGACGGCCGTGGTGACCTGGGCGATGTTGCGGACCTGCGAAGTCAGGTTCGAGGCCATGAAGTTGACGTTGTCGGTGAGGTCCTTCCAGACACCCGACACCCCCCGGACCTGCGCCCGGCCGCCGAGCTGGCCCTCGGTGCCGACCTCGCGGGCCACCCGGGTGACCTCGTCGGCGAACGCGGAGAGCTGGTCGACCATCGTGTTCACGGTGAGCTTCAGTTCGAGCAGTTCGCCGGTCGCCTCGACCGTCACCGTACGGGTCAGGTCGCCGCGCGCCACCGCCGTGGTCACCAGGGCGATGTCCCGCACCTGGGCCGTCAGCCGGGACGCCATCGTGTTGACCGCCTCGGTCACGTCCCGCCAACTCCCGGACAGGCTCGTCACCTTGGCGCGCCCGCCGAGCCGCCCCTCGGTGCCGACCTCGCGGGCCACCCGGGTGACCTCGCCGGTGAACAGGGACAGCTGGTCGACCATCTTGTTGACGGCGCGCCCCAGCCGGCGTAAGTCCCCGCGCAGTTGACGGTTGCCGTCGTGCAGATCGACGCGCTGGGTCAGATCGCCGCCGGCCACCGCGTCGAGGACGCGGGTCGCGTTCGCCGCGGGCGCCACCAGGGCGTCCAGCAGCTGGTTCACGTCATTGACGCGGGTCGTCCACTTGCCCTGGCCCGGGCTGGCCGCCAGCCGCTCGTCGAGCCGCCCGTGCCGCACCAGTTCCCTGCGGACCCGCTGCACCTCGGAGTTGAAGTGGGAGCTCCGGTCCATGATCTGGTTGAACAGGGCGCTCAGTTCGGCGACCAGCCCGTGCCCCGCCTCGGGCACTTTGCCGAAGTCGCCGTCCCGTGCCGCGGTCATCGCGGCGAGCAGGGGGCGCAGGTCCGATGCTCGAATCTGTCCGTCTTCGAGCACATGCATACCACTGTTCTCACTCATGACGGCCCACTTCGGTGACTCGGTGCTTATGGGCGCCGCCAGTCTGTCACCCTGTCCGCATCGTCCGAGGTGTATTCGTCCGAACTGCCCAGGGAGCCGCACAGTGGGGGCCATTCCGACGCAACGGGAGTCCATGGCGTGCGCCCCGGACGCGCCCGCGCACCACCGCGCCGGCCAGGACGCCGTCGCCCGTACGTCGTTGCCGGGCACTCCGCTCGCCCCCGGGGCCGCCCGCCGGTTCCTTTTCGACACGCTCGTGAGCTGGGCCGGACTGGCCCTGCCCGGCGCCGAGATCATCGACGACCGGCTCACCGACGACGCCGCGGTGGTGGTCAGCGAGCTCGTCACCAACGCCGTCGTGCACGCGGGCACCGATGTCGAGCTGCTGTGCCGTCTGGAGAACCCGGCCGACGGCTCGTCCGGCCCGCTGGTCGTGGAGGTCTCCGACCACCATCCCTCCCGCGCCATACGGGACGACAGCGCCGAACGCTCCTACGGAACACCGGAGTACGGGCGCGGTCTGGGTCTCGTCTCCGCGCTCTCCGAGGCCTGGGGGATCACCTACCGCCCGGGCGTCAAGACGGTGTGGGCGCGGCTGCTGACCGACGGGAGCGCCGGGGCCCCGCCCGGGGCGGACGCGTTCGCGGACGATCTGCACGGGACGGGTGGATTCGCGGAGGCGGACGACCTGCACGGCTCCGGTGGATTCGCGGACGCCGACGACCTGCCTCGGGCCGGTCGGTTCGCGGACCCCGACGGCCTCCCCGGAATGGGCGGGTTCCCCGACGCCGACGGTCTCACGGGCGCCGCGGACGGGGCGGACCCGGGCAGGAGCGTCGGGTACGCCGAGGGGCGGGCCCCGGGGTTCCGGCCGAGGGCCGACGCCGGGTTCCACCCCGCGATATCCGCCCCCGGGGTGCCTCGGAGTACCGCGCGGGGCCACGACTGGCTCGGCCGGGGAGCCCTCTCCTTTCTCGCCGAGGCCTCCGACCTGCTCGCCGGGCAGCTCGACGAGGACCTGGTCGCCGCGCTCGCCGGGCAGCTCCTCGTGCCACGCCTCGCCGACTGGTGCGCCGTGTGGCTGGAGGACGAGGCCACCGACCGGGCGGGCGGGCTCGGCCTCGCCCTCGGACCCCGGCTCGCCCGCGTCTGGCACGGCAGCGAGAACCTCATCGAGGGGCTGCGCCGCTCCCTGGAGAACGACCCGCCGCGGCTGCCCGACGCGGTGCGGTCCCGGGCCGTCCCGGTGCCCTGGCCCGGCGAGGCGCTGGGCGCCCGCGGCGCGACCGGTGCGGCGCTGGCGTACCGGCTGATCGCGGGCGGCCGGCCGCTGGGCACGCTCGTCATCGGGCGGGCCGGACTGCCCGCCTTCCCCGACGAGGTCACCGGGCTCGTCGAGGACCTCAGCCGCCGTATCGCCCTCGCCATCGGCGCGGCCCGCCAGTACGCGCGCCAGGCCACCATCAGCCGGGTCCTGCAGCGCGGACTGCTGCCGGGCGCGGTCGCCGAGATCCCCGGGGTGCACAGCGCCCTCGTCTACGAGCCGCTCGACAAAGGCGGGCCCAGCGGCGACTTCTACGACGTGTTCCCGGCCGGCGACGGACGCTGGTGCTTCGCCGTCGGCGACGTCCAGGGCAAGGGACCCGAGGCCGCCGTCGTGATCGGTCTGGCCCGGCCCTGGCTGCGGCTGCTGGCCCGCGAGGGCTACGACGTCGCGGACGTCCTCGACCGGCTCAACCAGCTCCTCCTGGACGACGCGACGGAAGCCGCCGACGCGGCGGCCCGCGCGCTGGTGGCCGCGGGGGGACCCGGGCTCGGCACCGACCTCGGCCCGCAGACGCGCTTCCTGTCCATGCTGTACGGCGAGCTGGTCCCCTTCGACGGCGGAGTGCGCTGCACCCTGGCCTCGGCCGGGCATCCGCTGCCGCTGCTGCTGGACCCCGCCGGCGACGTGAGGGAAGTGGCCCGGCCGCAGACCCTGCTCGGCGTCTTCGAGGACCCCGAATACACCTCCGAGTCCTTCGATCTGTACCCCGGTGACACCCTGCTGTGCGTCACCGACGGTGTGACGGAGCGGCGCGACGGCTCCCGCCAGTTCGACGACGACGACGGTCTCGCGCAGGCCCTCGCGGGCTGCGCCGGCCTGAACGCCGAGCTGATCGCCGAACGGATCCGCGGACTGGTCCACGCATTCGGCACCCGCCCGCCGGAGGACGACATGGCCCTGCTGGTGTTACAGGCGCAGTAGGCGACAGCCGCACATCCGATGGCGCGACAGCCGACACCGGGGCGGGCGCCGGGGCGCATCCGGGGCGGTGCGCTGCAGGGGGTCCGGCGGCTCCGGTCGGGCACGGGACGCGCACCTCCGACGGTTCGGGGCGGTCGCCCAGGAGGGCCCGAGGCGGTCGTCCGGGCGGGCCCGAGGCGGTCGTCCGGGCGGGCCCGGGGCGGTCGTCCGGGCGGGCCCGAGACGGCCCCGAGGCGGGACGGGAACGCGTACCCCGCCCGTACTGGACAATGGAACGCATGCCTTCCGCACTTCCCGACGGTGAGCCCGTCCCCGACGACGGGGCGCTGCCCGCGCACGCCCTGGCCGCTGGGGGTCCCTCCCAGGCCTTTAAGGCACTGGGGGAGGCCGAGCGGCCCCTCGGGTTCTACCTCCACGTGCCGTACTGCGCGACCCGCTGCGGCTACTGCGACTTCAACACCTACACGGCGACCGAGCTGCGGGGCACCGGCGGCGTGCTCGCCTCCCGCGACAACTACGCGGACACCCTGATCGACGAGGTCCGCCTCGCCCGCAAGGTGCTCGGCGACGACCCGCGCCCCGTCCGCACGGTCTTCGTCGGAGGGGGTACGCCCACACTGCTGGCCGCCGACGATCTCGTACGGATGCTGGGGGCGATCCGGGACGAGTTCGGGCTCGCGGACGACGCGGAGATCACGACGGAGGCGAACCCGGAGTCGGTCGACCCGGAGTACCTCGCGACCCTGCGCGCCGGCGGTTTCAACCGTGTCTCCTTCGGCATGCAGAGTGCCCGGCAGCACGTCCTGAAGGTGCTCGACCGCACGCACACCCCCGGCCGCCCGGAGGCCTGCGTCGCCGAGGCCCGTGCGGCCGGCTTCGCGCATGTGAACCTTGATCTGATCTACGGCACGCCGGGGGAGTCGGACGACGACTGGCGGGCATCGCTCGAAGCGGCCCTCGGCGCCGGTCCCGACCACATCTCCGCCTACGCCCTCATCGTCGAGGAGGGCACGCAGCTCGCGCGCCGCATCCGCCGCGGCGAGGTCCCGATGACCGACGACGACGTGCACGCGGACCGCTATCTCATCGCGGACGAGGTGATGTCGGCGGCGGGCTTCGACTGGTACGAGGTGTCGAACTGGGCCACCTCCGAGGCCGGCCGCTGTCTGCACAACGAGCTGTACTGGCGCGGCGCCGACTGGTGGGGCGCGGGCCCCGGAGCGCACAGCCACGTCGGCGGCGTTCGCTGGTGGAACGTGAAGCATCCCGGGGCGTACGCGTCCGCACTGGCCGCGGGCCGCTCGCCGGGCGCCGGGCGTGAACTGCTTTCCGACGAGGACCGCCGGGTCGAGCGCATCCTTCTCGAACTGCGGCTGCGGGAGGGCTGCCCGCTCTCCCTGCTCCGCCCCGACGGGCTCGCGGCCTCCCGCCGCGCGCTGTCCGACGGGCTCCTCGAAGCCGGTCCGTACGACGCCGGCCGCGCCGTCCTCACCCTGCGCGGGCGACTGCTCGCGGACGCCGTGGTCCGGGATCTGGTGGACTGAACTCCTGGTCACGTACAGTCCGCGGTCATGATCGCTGGTAAGTGGCCGGCCGAGGACGCGACCGTCCTGCGGTACGGACTGCGCAGGCTCCTGTTCGGACTGCCGGTCGGGACGGCGAACCTCGGGGTCGGCGGGATGGGGTGCTGGATCGCCGCGGACAGCGGCGGTATCGGCTTTGCGTGGATCCTGGCCGGCCCCCTGATGGCGGTGGGCCTCGGCGGGGTGTTCCTGCTCGTCTCCCGCTGGCGGGCCCGGCACTGGATCACCGCCTTCGACGCGAACGGCTTCTGGTGGATACGCGGCAAGGAGGTCGCGCTGATCCGCTGGGACTCTCTCGCGGGGGTGGGCGTCTACTGGGCGAGAAGCTACAAAGACTTCATCCGCACGGTCGAGCTGTGCCCGCGGGACGAGATCGACGGCGACGACCCGCTGCTGTGGAAGTTCGTCCGCGACACGGACCCGCTCCGGCCGGATCTGCCCCGGCTCCGGTACCGCGTCGACGTCGGCGAATCCCACAAGGCGTACGTGAAGGCGCTTCTGCGGTGGGCACCCGAGCTGTGGTTCGGCTACAAGAAGCAGCCGGTTTCGTACCGGGGGCAGCCGGACGAGACGGGCCACCGGGAGCGGACTCGCGAGGCCGACGGACGCGTCGGTGCCTCCGGGCCCGACGGCTCGGGCGGCCCCGATGACGTCGGCAGCCTCCGCGTCACTCCGGTGCCGTGACGAAGTCGATCAGTTCCTCCACCCGGCCCAGGAGTTCCGGCTCCAGGTCCTTGTAGGAGCGCACCCGGGACAGGATGTGCTGCCAGGCCGCGCCGGTGTTCTCCGGCCAGCCCAGGGCCCGGCACACGCCCGTCTTCCAGTCCTGGCCGCGCGGTACCCGGGGCCAGCCCGGGATGCCCACGGAGGACGGCTTCACGGCCTCCCAGACGTCGATGTACGGGTGGCCCAGCACCAGGGCGTGGTCGCTCGTGACCGCCTCGGCGATCCGGGACTCCTTCGAACCGGGGACCAGGTGGTCGACGAGGACGCCGAGCCGGGCGTCCGGGCCCGGGCCGAACTCGTCGACGATCGCGGGAAGGTCGTCGACGCCCTCCAGGTACTCCACGACGACGCCCTCGATGCGCAGGTCGTCGCCCCACACCCGCTCGACCAGTTCGGCGTCGTGGCGGCCCTCGACGTAGATGCGTCCGGCCCGCGCGACCCGGGCGCGGGCACCGGGCACCGCCACCGAGCCGGACGCCGTACGGCTGGGACGCACGGGCCCCCCGGCCGTCGGGCGCACCAGCGTCACCACCCTGCCCTCCAGGAGGAAGCCGCGCGGCTCTAGCGGGAACACCCGGTGCTTGCCGAAGCGGTCCTCCAGGGTCACCGTGCCCGCCTCGCAGCGGATCACCGCACCGCAGAAGCCGGTGCCGGGCTCCTCGACCACCAGACCCGGGTCCGCCGGGACCTCGGGCACGGGCTTGGGCTTCTTCCACGGCGGAGTGAGGTCCGGAGAGTACTGGCGCATTCGGATGACGATAGGAGAAGCGGCGGGCGGGCGGTGTGCTGATCCCTACGACACGCCGAAGCGCGTCGCCAGCTCCTCCCGCTGCGCCCGGACGAACGCCGCGTCCACTACCGCCCCGTGCCCCGGCACGTACACCGCGTCCTCCCCGCCCAGGTCCACCAGCCGGTCCAGGGCGGCAGGCCAGTGCGACGGTACGGCGTCCGGGCCCGTCTGGGGTTCGCCGGATTCCTCCACCAGATCCCCGCAGAAGACGATCTCGGTCGACCCCGGTGGCTCCGCCGGTGAGGGCGGCCCGGGTGCGCCGGGGATCAGGACCGCCAGGTCGTGGCCCGTGTGCCCCGGGCCGACGTTCGCCAGCAGCACCTGGAGCCCGCCGCCGAGGTCGAGGGTCCACTCGCCGCTCACGGAGTGCCGGGGAGTGACCAGCAGGTCCGCCGCCTCGGCCGCCGCGTCCGGGTCGAGACCGTTGCGCACGGCGTCCGCGCGCAGCTCCTCGCACTCGTACGCGAAGACCGCGTCCAGCCCGACCGCGCCGAAGACCTCCACGTCCGTGAACGCCGCCGCGCCGAAGACATGATCGAAATGCGGGTGGGTCAGTGCGAGGTGCGTCACTCGGCGCTCCGGCCCGAGGAGCCGTTCGGCCTCGGCGCGCAGCCACGCGCCCTCCGCGAGGCTCGACCCCGCGTCGATCATCAGGGCCGCGCCCTCGCCGACGACGAGCCCGACCGTGCAGTCCCAGACCGGAAGTCGCCTCCGCCCGACCCGGGGTGCCACCCTTTCCCACCCCAGCTCTTCCCAAGTCAGCCTCATACGGCGACGCTAGCGGTGACCGGGTGCAGCGCACGACATCGCAGGCCCGCCCTTGCCGGGGTCGGGCCTCACCGCCGTACACTGGCCGGGGAACGTTGGCACTCGCGTGCGCTGAGTGCCAGGCGAAAGCCACGAAGGCCACGAAGACCATCGAGTCGACTTCTGGAGGTGTGCGCGATGCTCAGTGAACGCAGGCTCGAGGTGCTGCGCGCCATCGTCCAGGACTATGTCGGCACCGAGGAACCGGTCGGTTCCAAGGCGCTCACCGAGCGGCACAGGCTCGGCGTGTCGCCGGCGACCGTCCGCAACGACATGGCCGCCCTGGAGGACGAGGGCTACATCGCCCAGCCGCACACCAGCGCCGGGCGCATCCCCACGGACAAGGGGTACCGGCTCTTCGTCGACAAGCTCGCCGGAGTCAAGCCGATGACCGCGCCCGAGCGGCGGGCCATCCAGAACTTCCTGGACGGTGCCGTCGACCTCGACGACGTCGTCGGCCGGACCGTGCGGCTGCTCGCGCAGCTCACCCGGCAGGTCGCCGTCGTGCAGTACCCCTCGCTGACCCGCTCGACCGTGCGCCATGTGGAGCTGCTGTCGCTCGCCCCCGCGCGGGTGATGCTCGTGCTGATCACGGACACCGGCCGGGTCGAGCAGCGCATGATCAACTGTCCGGTGCCGTTCGGTGAGACGTCGCTCGCGGATCTGCGGGCCCGGCTCAACAGCAGGGTCGCGGGACGCCCCTTCGCGGACGTCCCCCAGCTCGTGCAGGACCTCCCGGACGCCTTCGAGGCGGAGGACCGGGGTACGGTCTCGACAGTGCTCTCCACTCTGCTGGAGACACTCGTCGAGGAGACCGAGGAGCGGCTGATGATCGGCGGTACCGCCAATCTCACCCGTTTCGGACATGACTTCCCTCTCACCATCCGGCCGGTGCTCGAAGCGCTGGAGGAGCAGGTTGTGCTCCTCAAGTTGCTTGGAGAGGCCGGGGATTCGAGCATGACCGTGCGAATCGGGCACGAGAACGCGTATGAGGGACTCAACTCCACGTCCGTGGTCTCCGTCGGCTACGGTTCGGGCGGCGAGGCAGTAGCCAAACTCGGCGTGGTCGGCCCGACCCGCATGGATTACCCGGGAACGATGGGAGCGGTACGAGCGGTGGCACGGTACGTCGGACAGATCCTGGCGGAGTCCTAAGTGGCCACGGACTACTACGCCGTACTCGGCGTGCGCCGCGACGCGTCCCAGGACGAGATCAAGAAGGCGTTCCGGAGGCTCGCTCGCGAGCTGCACCCGGACGTCAATCCCGATCCGAAGACGCAGGAGCGCTTCAAGGAGATCAACGCCGCTTACGAGGTGTTGTCGGACCCGCAGAAGAAGCAGGTCTACGACCTCGGCGGTGACCCGCTGTCCCAGCAGGGCGGCGCCGCCGGCGGCTTCGGCGCGGGCGGCTTCGGGAACTTCTCGGACATCATGGACGCCTTCTTCGGCACGGCGTCGCAGCGCGGACCGCGCTCGCGCACCCGCCGGGGCCAGGACGCCATGATCCGGCTGGAGATCGAGCTGGACGAGGCGGCCTTCGGCACCACGAAGGACATCCAGGTCGACACGGCCGTCGTCTGCGCCACCTGCAACGGCGAGGGTGCCGCGCCCGGCACCGCCGCGCAGACCTGTGACATGTGCCGCGGTCGCGGCGAGGTGTCCCAGGTGACGCGGTCCTTCCTCGGCCAGGTCATGACCTCGCGGCCGTGTCCGCAGTGCCAGGGCTTCGGCACCGTGGTCCCGACCCCGTGCCCCGAGTGCGCGGGCGACGGCCGGGTCCGGTCCCGTCGCACCCTCACGGTCAAGATCCCGGCCGGTGTGGACAACGGCACACGGATCCAGCTCGCGGGCGAGGGCGAGGTCGGCCCCGGCGGCGGCCCCGCCGGTGACCTGTACGTCGAGATCCACGAGCTGCCGCACTCGACCTTCCAGCGGCGGGGCGACGACCTGCACTGCACGGTCACCATCCCGATGACCGCGGCGTCCCTCGGCACCAAGGTGCCGCTGGAGACCCTCGACGGCATGGAGGAGGTCGACATCCGTCCGGGCACCCAGTCCGGTCAGTCGATCCCGCTGCACGGCCGGGGCGTCACCCACCTGCGCGGCGGCGGCCGCGGCGACCTCATCGTGCACGTCGAGGTCACCACGCCGACCAAGCTCGACGCGGAGCAGGAGCGGGTGCTGCGCGAGCTCGCCATACTGCGCGGCGAGGAGCGGCCCACCGGTCAGTTCCAGCCTGGTCAGCAGGGGCTCTTCTCCCGGCTGAAGGACGCCTTCAACGGTCGCTGACCCAGGCGCGGCGCGGGGTGGGAATGCCACCCCGTGCCCGCCCATCCCGGTGGCCTATGCCGGGCGGACGGCCGGATTCGGACTTGTTCTGGGGACGTGACAACATGCCGTCATGTCCTCCGCACTGACCGATCTCTTCCTTCACCCGATCGTGCAGGCCCCCATGGCGGGCGGCGTTTCCGTCCCCCAGCTCGCGGCCGCCGTGTCCGAGGCGGGCGGGCTCGGATTCCTCGCCGCCGGGTACAAGACCGCCGACGGCATGTACCAGGAGATCAAGCAGCTGCGCGGGCTGACCGGACGTCCCTTCGGCGTCAATCTGTTCATGCCGCAGCCCGAGCATGCGGACCCCGCCGCGGTCACGGTCTACGCCAACCAGCTCGCGGGTGAGGCCGCCTGGTACGAGACCGAGCTCGGCGATCCGGACAGCGGCCGCGACGACGGCTACGACGCCAAGCTCGCCGTCCTCCTCGACAACCCGGTGGCCGTGGTCTCCTTCCACTTCGGCGTGCCGAGCCAGGACGTGCTGGACTCCCTGCGCCGCGCCGGAACGCTCACCCTGGTCACCGCGACCACGGCCGAGGAAGCTCTCGCCGTGCAGCGGGCCGGTGCCGCCGCCGTCATCGTGCAGGGCATCGAGGCCGGCGGACACCAGGGCACCCACCGCGACAACCCGGAGACGGACGGCACGGGCGTCGGGCTGCTCTCCCTGGTCGCACAGGTCCGCGAGACCGTGCAGATCCCGATCGTGGCGGCCGGCGGCATCATGCGCGGCAGCCAGATCGCCGCCGCCCTCGCCGCGGGCGCGAACGCGGCCCAGCTCGGCACCGCGTTCCTCGCCACCCCCGAGTCCGGCGCGAACGCCGTGCACAAGCAGGCGCTGACCAACCCCCTCTTCGTCCGCACGGAACTCACGCGCGCGTTCTCCGGGCGACCGGCGCGCGGGCTGGCCAACCGCTTCATGCGCGAGCACGGCCCGTACGCCCCCGCCGCCTACCCCGAGATCCACCACCTGACCTCGCCGCTGCGCAAGGCGGCCGCCAAGGCGGGCGACGCGCAGGGCATGGCGCTGTGGGCGGGACAGGGCCACCGCATGGCGCGCGACCTGCCCGCCGGGCAGCTGGTGGAGATACTGAACGCCGAGATCGCCGCCGCCAAGACAGCGTTGTCGGCAACCGACGAGATCCCGGAAGAGGGTGCGGCCCGATGACGGCACCGGTGTTCCTGGTCGAGCACTTCGACGCGGGCGGCGGCGGACGCTACGTCCTCGACGGCGCCGAGGGACGGCACGCCGTCTCCGTGAAACGGCTCCGGCCCGGCGAGGACGTCGTGCTCACCGACGGGGCCGGGCGCTGGGCTGACTGCGTAGTCCTCGACACCGAGGGCAAGGACCGGCTGATCGTGAAGATGGACTCGGTGGCCGAGGAACCGGCCGAGGAGCCGCGCATCACGGTTGTCCAGGCCCTGCCCAAGGGCGACCGGGGCGAGCTGGCCGTCGAGACCATGACCGAGACCGGCGTCGACGCGATCGTCCCCTGGGCCGCCTCCCGCTGCATCACCCAGTGGAAGGGCGACCGGGGTCTGAAGGCGCTCACCAAGTGGCGCGCCACCGCCCGGGAGGCCGGCAAGCAGTCCCGCCGGGTGCGCTTCCCGGAGGTCGCGGACGCGATGACGACCAAACAGGTTGCCGCACTTCTCGCCAAAGCCGATCTCGCCGCCGTACTCCACGAGGACCCAGAGCTCGGCACCGAGCCGTTCGCGACGGCCGGCCTGCCCGGCTCCGGGGAGATCGTCCTGGTGGTCGGCCCCGAGGGCGGGATCTCCCCGGAAGAGGTCGCGATCTTCACCGAGGCGGGCGCGAAGATGTTCCATCTGGGGCGTACGGTGCTGCGTACGTCGACGGCCGGGACCGTGGCCACGGCACTGCTGCTGGCCCGCACCGGCCGCTGGTCCTGACCCGTCACCCGCACATCCAGCAGGGATTCCATGGAACTCGCCCAGGTACGGCTGCTCGTCTCCGACTTCGCCGCCTGCTATCGCTTCTACTCCGAAGTCCTCGGCCTCAAGCCCCAGTCGGGCGCGGCGAAGGGCCCGTACGAGAAGTTCAGTCCCGTCACCGGGTCGGCGGGCATCGCCCTCCAGGACCGCGCGATGATGGCCGAGGTCCTGGGCGAGATCGGTGACGTGGTCACCGGGCACCGTTCGCTGGTGGTGCTGCGGGTGGACGACCTCGACACCTACTGCGAGCAGGTCGTCTCACGCGGCGCGACCCTGCTGCACGGCCCGGCGCCCATGACGGACCGCATGCGCGTCGCCCATCTCAAGGACCCCGAGGGGAACTTGGTGGAACTCCAGGAGTGGCAGCTGCTGCTCGGCTGACGAGCGGCCCGGGACCCGCCCGGCCACGGGAGGAGGAACCCCTTCGGGTGGTTGTGCGCCCGATGGCCGCATGCGGTCTACCGCGGCGCGCCGTGCGGTGGCACGCTGCCGTCCATGGGGGCTTTGAGGCGTATCAGGAGCCGGACGGGGCGCAGGCGGGTGCTGATGGCCGTCGGGCTGGGCGCGGCCGGCGTGTTCGGAGTGGCCGCGTGCGAGCCCGGGGACGGACTCAGCGCCGCCACCGTGTCCTACACGACCGACCAGACGGCGACGAAAGAACTCGAACGGCGCCACGTGGACGTGCGCTGGCTCAGCTGCACCGCGCACTACGGCAGCGCCAACAAGGTCTACACGCCCGGGAAGTCACCCTCGCCGACGGAGAACACCGTGGCGTCCGTCGACTGCCAGGGCCAGACCGGCGACGGACGGGACATCGTCGTCAAGGGCAAGGTCACCCGCGCCGTCGACGGCGCCTGCGTACGCGGCGACCTGCGGGCCACCGTCGGCGGGAAGCAGGTGTTCCGCGTGAGCGGCCTGGGCGACTGCAACGCCACCAACGGCCCCACCCCGCCGGCCACCTACAACCCCCCGAACGGACAGCCCGACCCCACCGTCACGGTCACCGTCACGAAGACCATGTGGTGCAAGGGCGACCCCACCTGCTGGCCCGCGCAGGGCAAGTGACCTGCCACGCCGTACACGGACAAGTGATCCAAACCCCTGTCGGGGCGCGCGTCCGCTGCGTAGGGTGACCGGGTGACAGAGTCCGCAGCCTCCGCGTATCTCCGGTTTCCGCATCTGCACGGCGAGTTGGTCGTCTTCACGGCCGAGGACGACATCTGGGCCGCTCCCCTCGACGGCGGCGGCCGCGCCTGGCGGATCAGCGCCGACAACGTAGCGGTGAACCAACCGCGCATCTCCCCGGACGGCACGACCGTCGCCTGGACGTCCACGCGCGACGGCGCCCCCGAGGTCCACGTCGCCTCCCTGGCGGGCGGGCCCGCCAAACGGCTGACGTACTGGGGCAGTTCGAAGACCCAGGTGCGCGGCTGGACCCCCGACGGACAGGTGCTCGCCCTCAGCAGCCAGGGCCAGGCCAGTCTGCGCCGCACCTGGGCACGGTCCGTCCCGCTCGACGGCGGCCCCGCGACGACCCTGCCGTACGGCCCCGTCGGCGACGTCGCCCACGGCGCGCCCGGTGTCGTCCTGCTGTCCGCCCCGATGGGGCGTGAGGCGGCCTGGTGGAAGCGGTACCGCGGCGGCACGGCGGGCAAGCTGTGGATCGACCGGAACGGCGAGGGCGAGTTCGTCCGGCTGCACGAGGACATCGACGGGAACCTCGAATACCCCTGCTGGGTGGGCGAGAGGATCGCCTTCCTGTCGGACCACGAGGACGTCGGGGCCCTGTACTCCTCGCTCGCCGACGGATCCGACCTGCGGCGTCATACGCCGGTGGACAGCTTCTACGCCCGCCACGCCTCCACCGACGGCACCCGGGTGGTGTACGCGTCCGCCGGTGAACTGTGGCTCCTCGACGGCGCCGAGCCGCGCCGGCTGGACATCCGGCTCGGCGGCCAGCGCGTCGACCAGCAGCCCCACCCCGTCAGCGCCTCGCGCTGGTTCTCCGCCGCCGCGCCCGACCACACCGGACGCGGCAGCGCGATCTCCGTGCGCGGCGCCGTCCACTGGGTCACCCACCGCTCCGGACCGGCCCGCGCGCTCGCCACCGAGCAGGGCGTCCGCGCCCGGCTGCCCCGCACCTTCCGTGCCGAGGGCGAGGAGCACGTGGTCTGGGTGACGGACGCGGAGGGCGACGACGCCCTCGAATTCGCCCCCGCCACCGGCGTCGCCCCCGGAGCCACCCCGCGACGGCTCGCCGCGGGCGCGCTCGGCAGGGTCCTCGGCCTCGCCATGGCGCCCGACGGAAGCCGCGCCGCCGTCGCCTCCCACGACGGGCGCGTGCTGCTCGTCGAGCGCGAGAGCGGCGAGGTCCGCGAGGTGGACCGCAGCGAGGACGGCGAGGTCACCGGACTCGTCTTCTCGCCCGACTCCGCGTGGCTCGCCTGGTCGCACCCCGGACCGCGCCCGCTGCGCCACCTCAAGCTCGCCAACACCACCGACCTGTCGGTCACCGAGGCGACCCCGCTGCGCTTCCGGGACTACGCACCGGCGTTCACCCTCGACGGCAAGCACCTCGCGTTCCTCTCGGCGCGCGCCTTCGACCCCGTCTACGACGAGCACGTCTTCGACCTGGCGTTCGTCGGCGGCTCCCGGCCGTATCTGATCACCCTGGCCGCGACGACACCGTCCCCCTTCGGGCCGCAGCGCCACGGCAGGCCCTTCGAGGCACCCGACAAGGACGAGACGCCCGACAGCGAGGGCGCCCCCAGCACCCGTATCGACCTGGACGGACTCGCCGACCGGATCGTGCCGTTCCCCGTCGAGGCCGCCCGCTACTCGACGCTGCGCGCCGCCAAGGACGGGCTGCTGTGGCTGCGCCACCCGCTGCGGGGCGTGCTCGGCTCCTCCCGCGCGACCCCGGACGACCCGGACCCGAAGACCGAACTGGAGCGGTACGACCTCGCCCAGCAGCGCATCGAACACCTCGCCGCCGACGCCGACCACTTCACCGTCACCGGAGACGGCAAGCGGGTCCTGCTGTGGACCGACGGCAAGCTCAAGGTCGTCCCCAGCGACCGGCGCGCCTCGAACGACGACGAGAGCGACACGAACATCACCGTCGACCTGTCGCGGGTGCGCCAGACCGTCGACCCGGCCGCCGAATGGCGCCAGATGTACGACGAGACCGGCCGCCTCATGCGGGACAACTTCTGGCGTCCCGACCTGGGCGGCGTCGACTGGGACGCGGTCCTCGACCGGTACCGGCCGGTCCTGGAACGGGTCGCCACCCACGACGACCTCGTCGACCTGCTGTGGGAGGTGCAGGGCGAACTCGGCACCTCGCACGCCTACGTCACCCCCCGCGGCGGATGGGGCGGCGGCGACCGGGCGCAGGGGCTCCTCGGCGCGGACATCTCCCGTCACGAGGACGGCAGCTGGCGCATCGACCGGATCCTCCCCTCGGAGACCTCCGACCCGGACGCGCGGGCCCCGCTCGCCGCGCCCGGCGTCGCCGTGCGCGCCGGGGACGCGATCGTCGCGGTCGGCGGACACCCCGTGGACCCGGTGGCCGGGCCCGCGCCGCTGCTCGTCGGCACGGCCGGCAAACCGGTGGAGCTGACCGTCTCGCCCTCGGGCGGCGGCGATCCGCGCCACGCGGTCGTCGTACCGCTCGCCGACGAGGAGCCGCTGCGCTACCACGCGTGGGTCGCCGACCGGCGCGCCTACGTCCACGAGCGGTCCGGCGGGCGCCTCGGCTATCTCCACGTGCCGGACATGGTCGGCTCCGGCTGGGCGCAGCTCCACCGCGATCTGCGCATCGAGGTGGCCCGCGAAGGCCTCGTCGTGGACGTCCGGGAGAACCGCGGCGGCCACACCTCCCAGCTCGTCGTGGAGAAGCTCGCCCGGCGGATCGTCGGCTGGGACCTGCCCCGCGGCCTGCGCCCCTACAGCTACCCGGAGGACGCGCCGCGCGGCCCCGTCGTCGCCGTCGCCAACGAGTTCTCCGGCTCCGACGGCGACATCGTCAACGCGGCGATCAAGGCGCTCGGCATCGGACCCGTGGTCGGCACCCGCACCTGGGGCGGCGTCATCGGCATCGACAGCCGCTACCGCCTCGTCGACGGCACCTCCGTCACCCAGCCCAAGTACGCCTTCTGGCTCGAGGGTTACGAGTGGAGCGTCGAGAACCACGGCGTCGATCCCGACATCGAGGTCGTCCAGGCTCCGCAGGACCACGCGGCCGGACGCGACACCCAGCTCGACGAGGCGGTCAGGATCGCGCTGGCCGCGCTGGAGGAGAACCCGGCGAAGACCGCGCCCACGCTGCCGCCGCTGTGACCCGCGCGGGCGGGCGGCGCCACGAGCCGCCCGCCCCGCTGGGCCGCTAGCATGCGGAGGTAATGATCGGCTGGCGTGAGGAGGCACACGCATGGCGCAGGAGCCGAGGCGAGCAGAGGGCGGGGAGCCGCAGGACGACTGCCTGTTCTGCAAGATCGTGGCCGGGCACATTCCGGCGACGCTGGTGCGCGAGACCGACACGACCGTGGCGTTCCGCGACATCAACCCGCAGGCGCCGACCCACATCCTGGTCATCCCCAGGGTGCACTACCCGGACGCGGCCGCCCTGGCCGCCGCCGAACCCGCCGTCGCGGCGGACCTCCTGCGCGAGGCCGGCGAGGTCGCGGGCGAGGAGAAGCTGGAGAGCTACCGCGTCGTGTTCAACACGGGCAGCGGGGCCGGACAGACCGTCTTCCACGCGCACGCCCACCTCCTGGGCGGCCGCGGCATGCAGTGGCCGCCGGGATAGCCGGCCTTGTCCGCACGTGAACTGGTGGTCCTCGGCACCGCCAGCCAGGTTCCGACCCGGCACCGCAACCACAACGGCTACCTGCTGCGCTGGGACGGCGAGGGGCTCCTCTTCGACCCGGGTGAGGGCACGCAGCGCCAGATGCTGCGTGCCGGGGTCGCCGCGCACGACGTGCACCGCATCTGCGTCACGCACTTCCACGGCGACCACTCGCTCGGACTCGGCGGGGTGATCCAGCGCATCAACCTCGACCGCGTACCGCACGAGGTGATCGCGCACTACCCGCTCTCCGGACAGCACTTCTTCGAGCGGCTGCGCTACGCCACCGCCTACCGCGAGACCGCCCGGCTGACCGAGGCGCCGGTCGCGGACGACGGTGTCCTCGTGACGACCCCCGCGTACACCCTGGAGGCCCGCAGGCTCTCCCACCCCGTCGAGTCCTTCGGGTACCGGCTGGTCGAACCGGACGGGCGGCGGATACTGCCCGAGCGGCTCGCCGAGCACGGGATCAAGGGGCCCGACGTCGGGGTTCTGCAACGGGAGGGCTCGCTACGGGGCGTCGCTCTCGACGACGTCAGCGAGGTGCGGCGCGGACAGCGGTTCGCGTTCGTCATGGACACCCGGCTGTGCGAGGGCGTGGACGCGCTCGCCGAGGACTGCGACCTGCTCGTCATCGAGTCGACCTTCCTCGACGGCGACCACCGGCTCGCCTCGGACCACGGTCATCTGACGGCGGGCCAGGCAGGCAGGGTGGCCAAGGAGGCGGGCGTACGGCACCTCGTGCTCACCCACTTCAGCCAGCGCTACTCCGATCCCGGGGAGTTCGAGCGCGAGGCCCGCGCGGCAGGGTTCGACGGGGAGCTGACGGTGGCGCACGACCTGGTGAGAGTGCCGGTCCCGAAGCGGCGGTGACGGTTCGGCCGCTCCGGGTCCGCTCCGGGTCCGCTCCGTGTCCCGGTGTCGGGAAGGTGCCGGTTTCGGTGTGCCCGGTAAGCGACCGTACGATGCTTCGATGTCCCTCCCCAAGGCTGAACTGCACCTCCACATCGAAGGCACCCTCGAACCCGAGCTGGCCTTCGCGCTCGCCGCGCGCAACGGCGTCACCCTGCCGTACGCGGACACCGAGGAACTGCGCAAGGCGTATCTCTTCGACGACCTCCAGACGTTCCTGAACCTGTACTACGAGCTCATGGCCGTCCTGCGGACGGAAGCGGACTTCGCCGACCTGGCCGACGCCTACCTCGCCCGGGCCGCCGCGCAGGGCGTGCGGCACGCGGAGATCTTCTTCGACCCGCAGGCGCACATCGCCCGGGGCGTGCCGATGGGGACGGTCGTCGAGGGGCTGTGGCGGGCGCTCGGCCGCAGCGAGGAGACCCACGGTGTCTCCACCCAGCTGATCATGTGCTTCCTGCGCGACGAGTCCGCCGAGTCCGCCATGGACACCCTGGAGGCCGCGAAGCCCTACCTCGACCGGATCGTCGGCATCGGCCTCGACTCCGCCGAGGTCGGCCATCCGCCGGTCAAGTTCCGCGCGGTGTACGAGGCCGCCGCCGAGCTCGGTCTGCGGCGCGTCGCGCACGCCGGTGAGGAGGGGCCGCCCGCGTACATCACCGAGGCACTCGACCTCCTGGGCGTCGAGCGCGTCGATCACGGGCTGCGCTGCATGGAGGACCCCGAGCTCGTCGAGCGACTGGTCCGGGATCGGGTGCCGCTGACGCTCTGCCCGCTGTCGAACGTACGGCTGCGCGCCGTGGACGTCCTGGCGGAGCACCCGCTGCCCGCCATGCTGGACGCCGGGCTCCTGTGCACGGTCAACTCCGACGACCCCGCCTACTTCGGCGGATACGCCGGCGACAACTTCCACGCGGTGCGCGAGGCCCTGGGTCTCGGCGAGGAGCGGTTGCGGGAGCTGGCGCGCAACTCGTTCGAGGCGTCCTTCCTGGAGCACGACGAGGAGCGGCGCGCGCGGTACATCGCCGAGGTCGAGGCGTACGAGTTCCCTTAGCCGGGAGAGCGCCCGCCGATCCGTGTGCCGTCCGGCCGTGCGCCGTTGCGTGCGCCGTCCGTCCGCTGGGACGGAGGGGCGGGCGGACGGGCGGACGGGCGTCAGACGGACACCGTCCCCGGCGCGGACGCGGTGGCCGCCGCGTGCCGGGGGCCCGCCGTGGCGTACGCGTCCCGCTGGGCGGGCACGGCCTCCAGCCCGAGCCCCGTGACGGGGACCTTCGCGAAGGGGCCGTCCAGGGCGGGGGCCGGTGCCACGGAGATCTCCACGACGGTGATGTCCGTGAAGGGGCTGTCCGCCGCCGGGATCGGTGCCACGGGGTCGTTCGCGACCGGCATCTCCGGGACGGGGATCTCGACGATCTGAGTGCCGCGGCGCGGACGCAGGGCCACGAGGGTCATCGGGACGCCGACCAGCAGCAGGCCGGCCGCCAGGACCGTGCCCATCGCCGGGTAGCCGGCCCGCGCGGACAGCAGGCTGCCGGTGAGCGGGCCGCACGCGGTGCCGAGCGAGGAGGCGGAACCGACGAGGACCGCCCACCGGCCGCGCGGGTCCATGGACGCGGCGAGACCGATCACGTACGAGAGCACGACCGGGTACAGGGTGTTCCAGGCGATCTCGCCCGTCGCGAAGGACGTCAGATCGGTGGCCGCCGAGCTGAGCGCGATACAGCCGGCGATCAGCGCCGTGCCCAGGCCGATCGGGAGCCCCGTGCCGAGCCGCGGGCCGAGGGTGCCCGCGCCGACGACCCCGAGCAGTCCGGCGCCGAGTGCCACCGCGAAGACCGCGCCGACGGTGACCTCGGTGAGTCCCGCCTGCGTCAGGCCTATCCGGCCGCTCACGCCCCACAGGGCGTTCTGCGCGAGGGACCAGAAGAGCATCGCGGCGGCGAGGAGCAGACCGGATCGGCGGTGCGGGAGCGGACTGGCGGCGCGTCGGGTGTGGGCCGCCGGCGCGTGCGCGGGAAGGCGTCCCGTCAGAGGCAGCGAGAGCAGGGACGCGCAGGCGATCGCGGCGAGCGGGACACCGTGCGCCGGGCCCAGACGCGGGATCGTCAGATACAGCGCGCCCGCGAGGGCGGAGACGCCGAGCAGACCGAGAGTGGTGACCCGGTGCGGATCGCGCCGGCCGGCGATCCCGGTCGCGGCGACCGTGGTGGCCGTACCGGAACCGAAGCCGCCGACGATCGCGCCGGCGACCACGAGGGGGACGGCCGACGAGAGCGCGGCGGTGCCGTAGCCGACGGCGGCGAGGAGCAGACCGGCGCGGGCGAGCAGGCGCGGGCCGAAGCGGTCGACGCGGGAGGCGAGCAGGAAGCCGGCCGAGGCCGAACTCAGCAGCAGGACACTGCCGACGGCGCCGGCCTGGGTGGCCGAGAGCGGGAGTCCCGCGTCCAGGCGGCCGACGGTGGTGGGCAGCAGATACGCGGCGAGGTACCCGGCCGTGAAAGGGCGACGAGGGGCCAGGGCGTGGTGGTGCGGGCGGACACGGGCGTTCCCAGGGCATGCGAGAGCGGCTCAAGAAGGGGGGAGGGGGCGGCTGTCGACGGACAGGAACGCGCGGGGCAATTTGTATCAAGTGGGCGGCTCCGCGAAGAAGGCCGGAAGATGTGATCTGGGGCACTCTTCGTTTTGGGGTGAGGGGCCCGGGGTAGAAGCGCCGATCCTTCAGGCGCCGAGCGGGTCGAATGCCGGTGCCGCGCCCCGGGGGCGAGGGAGTTTCGGCAGGTGAGGGACCGGAGTGCGTACCTGGACGCGCGGCGGGCGCGGGCCCTGAGGGGACGACACCCACCCGCACCAAGGACCACGGCCGCCCCGGCGTGACCCACGGCCCCGCCCGGGCGGTGTGGTGCACACTGGCCAGATCCGCACCACCCCAGGGAGCGCACCGTGATCGCGTCCAACGGCGAGGGACCGTACCGCCAGGCCCATGTCGACCCGCTCGCCGGGCAGCGCACGGCGAGCGACCCGCCCTGGGACGTCTACCTCACGGGCACCGTCTTCCTCGACATCATCTTCACCGGGCTCGACTCCGCCCCCGTGCGCGGCACCGAGTCCTGGGCGCGCGGCATGGGTTCGAGCCCCGGCGGCGTCGCGAACATGGCGACCGCCCTCGCCCGGCTCGGGCTGAAGACCTCCCTGGCCGCCGCCTTCGGTGACGACCACTACGGGGAGTACTGCTGGGACGCCCTGGAGCAGGGCGAGGGCATCGATCTGGCGCCGTCGCGGACGGTGCCCGGCTGGCACTCGCCGGTCACCGTGTCGATGGCGTACGAGGGCGAGCGGACCATGGTCAGCCACGGGCACGAGCCGCCCCCCGAGGAGCCCGCCCCGGACTGCCCGCCGCGCGCGCGTGCCGCCGTCGCCTCGCTGACCCCGGGAGTCCGCGCGCCCTGGATCGCGCAGGCCGCGAGCCGGGGCACCCGGATCTTCGCGGACGTCGGCTGGGACGACACCGGCCGCTGGGACCTGGCGGGTCTCGCCGATCTGGCGCACTGCGAGGCGTTCCTGCCGAACGCCGAGGAGGCCATGCGGTACACCGGCGCCGACTGCCCGCGCGCGGCGGCGCACGCGCTGGCCGAGCACGTACCGCTGGCGGTCGTCACCCTCGGTGCGGAGGGCGCCTACGCCGTGGACGGCCGCTCCGGGGAGAGCGCCGAGGTCCCGGCGATCGCCGTCGAGGCGCTGGACCCCACGGGCGCGGGAGACGTCTTCGTCGCAGGATTCGTCATGGGAACCCTGGCCGACTGGCCGCTCTCCGACCGGCTCGCGTTCGCCGGGCTGACCGCCGCGCTCTCCGTCCAGGAGTTCGGCGGATCGCTGTCGGCGCCCGGCTGGTCGGAGATCGCCGCCTGGTGGCGCCGGGTCCAGTCGGTCGACGACCAGGATCCGGCGGCCCTGCGCCGGTACGCCTTCCTGGAGGGCCTGCTCCCCGAGGTCACCCGCCCCTGGCCGCTGCGGCGGGCGGTGCCGACGATCGGCTTCGGCCGCTCGGCGTGAGGCCACCGGACCGCCGGGTCCGGCCGGGAGCGCCGGCTCTCCCGCGGGTCGCCCGAGCGAGCGGTCGGGGCGTCGGTCGGGCGCCGGTCGGGGCGTCGCTGAGGTCACGACGTCGTGACCTCAGGAAAAGCCCTACGGCTCTGTGAGTGCCGCGACGTACGCTGGGAACCGCAAGGCTGCCCGTGTGGCAAGCGTGCCGACCGAGGAGGATACGCAGGCCTACAGAGCCGGCCCATGACTCAGACACCAACAGCTCACGGCCCCGTTCAGGGGCAGGCGCGCGCGCACTTCACCGTCCCGGCCAAGCACCCCATGGTGACTGTTCTGGGTTCCGGAGACGCCCTGCTGCGCGTGATCGAGAAGGCCTTCCCGGCGGCCGACATCCACGTCCGGGGAAACGAGATCAGTGCGGTCGGCGACGCCGGTGAAGTCGCTCTCGTCCAGCGCCTGTTCGACGAGATGATGCTGGTGCTCCGCACCGGGCAGCCCATGACGGAGGACGCAGTGGAACGCTCGATCGCCATGCTCAGGGCGAGCGAGAACGGGGAGGGCGACGGCCAGGAGACTCCGGCCGAAGTGCTCACGCAGAACATCCTGTCCTCGCGAGGCCGCACCATCCGCCCCAAGACGCTCAACCAGAAGCGCTACGTCGACGCCATAGACAAGCACACCATCGTGTTCGGCATCGGCCCCGCCGGTACCGGCAAGACGTACCTCGCCATGGCGAAGGCCGTCCAGGCGCTCCAGTCCAAGCAGGTCAACCGGATCATCCTGACCCGCCCGGCGGTCGAGGCCGGCGAGCGTCTCGGCTTCCTGCCCGGCACGCTCTACGAGAAGATCGACCCCTACCTGCGCCCGCTCTACGACGCGCTGCACGACATGCTCGACCCGGACTCGATCCCGCGCCTGATGGCCGCGGGCACGATCGAGGTCGCGCCACTCGCGTACATGCGCGGCCGCACCCTGAACGACGCCTTCATCATTCTGGACGAGGCTCAGAACACGAGCGCCGAGCAGATGAAGATGTTCCTCACCCGGCTCGGCTTCGACTCGAAGATCGTGATCACTGGTGACGTGACGCAGGTCGACCTCCCGAGCGGTACGAAGTCGGGTCTGCGGCAGGTCCAGGACATCCTGGAGGGTCTCGACGACGTCCACTTCTCGCGGCTCACGTCCCAGGATGTCGTCCGGCACAAGCTGGTCGGCCGTATCGTCGACGCGTACGAGAAGTACGACAGCGAGAACGGCACCGAGAACGGCTCCCACAAGAGCCGGGGCCACAAGGGGAAGTAGACCAGCACCGCCATGTCGATCGACGTCAACAACGAGTCCGGAACCGAGGTCGACGAGCAGGCGATCCTCGACATCGCCCGCTACGCGCTCGCGCGGATGCGCATCCACCCGCTCTCCGAGCTCTCGGTGATCGTCGTGGACACCGACGCCATGGAGCAGTTGCACATCCAGTGGATGGACCTGCCGGGGCCGACGGATGTCATGTCCTTCCCGATGGACGAGCTGCGTCCGCCGTCGAAGGACGACGACGAGCCGCCGCAGGGGCTGCTCGGCGACATCGTGCTCTGCCCCGAGGTCGCCGAGCGCCAGGGCAAGGACGCCCCGACGGAGCACTCCATGGACGAGGAGCTCCAACTGCTCACCGTCCACGGCGTGCTGCACCTGCTCGGCTACGACCACGAGGAAGCCGACGAGAAGGCCGAGATGTTCGGTCTGCAGGCCGCCATCGTGGACGGCTGGCGCGCGGAGAAGGGCATGACGGGTCCGTCTCCGGCCCCGACCGTGTCATGAGCCCTCAGCTGGTCATCGGTGCCATCGCCCTGGTCGTCGTCGCCTGGCTCGCCGCCTGCGCGGAGGCGGGCCTCGCGCGCGTCTCCAGCTTCCGCGCCGAGGAGGCCGTGCGCAGCGGGCGGCGCGGCAGCGCCAAGCTCGCGCAGGTCGCCGCGGACCCGACGCGCTACCTGAACGTGGCGCTGCTCGTCCGCGTCGCCTGCGAGATGGCGGCCGCCGCGCTCGTCGTCTACGCCTGCCTGAAGGAGTTCGACAAGACCTGGCAGGCCCTCGCCGTCGCCATCGGCGTCATGGTCCTCGTGTCGTACGTCGCGGTCGGTGTCTCGCCGCGCACTATCGGCCGCCAGCACCCCCTGAACACCGCGACGGCGGCCGCGTACATCCTGCTGCCGCTGGCCCGGATCATGGGCCCGATCCCCCCGCTGCTGATCCTCATCGGCAACGCGCTCACGCCGGGCAAGGGATTCAGGCGCGGCCCGTTCGCCTCCGAGGCGGAGCTGCGGGCGCTGGTCGACCTCGCCGAGAAGGAGTCCCTCATCGAGGACGAGGAGCGCCGCATGGTGCACTCCGTCTTCGAGCTCGGCGACACCCTGGTGCGCGAGGTCATGGTGCCCCGCACGGACCTCGTCGTCATCGAGCGCTACAAGACGATCCGGCAGGCCCTCACCCTGGCCCTGCGTTCGGGCTTCTCGCGCATCCCGGTCACCGGGGAGAGCGAGGACGACATCGTCGGGATCGTGTATCTCAAGGACCTGGTCCGCAAGACGCACATCAGCCGCGAGGCCGAGTCCGAGCTGGTGTCCACGGCCATGAGGCCGGCCACCTTCGTGCCCGACACCAAGAACGCGGGCGATCTGCTGCGCGAGATGCAGCAGGAGCGCAATCACGTCGCCGTCGTCATCGACGAGTACGGCGGCACGGCCGGCATCGTCACCATCGAGGACATCCTCGAGGAGATCGTCGGCGAGATCACCGACGAGTACGACCGCGAACTGCCGCCCGTCCAGAAGCTCGGCGACGACCGCTTCCGGGTGACCGCCCGCCTCGACATCGGCGACCTCGGCGAGCAGTACGGCTTCGAGGCCTACGACGACGAGGACGTGGAGACCGTCGGCGGACTGCTCGCCAAGGCACTGGGCCGGGTGCCCATCGCCGGTGCCTCCTCCGTGGTCGAACTGCCCGACGGGCGGGAACTGCGGCTGACGGCGGAGGCCGCGGCCGGCCGCCGGAACAAGATCGTCACGGTCCTCGTCGAGCCGGTCGGCCCGGCGGGGCCGGCCGAGGAGGAGAAGCCGGAGTGACCCCGCGGCAGCTGCGCGCGTTCTGCCTGTCCTTCAACGCGGCCGTCGAGGACTTCCCCTTCACCCCCGAGACCTCGGTCTTCAAGGTGCTGGGCAAGCTCTTCGCGCTGACGAACCTGGACGCGAGCCCGCTCAAGGTCAATCTCAAGTGCGACCCGCAGGACGCGATCCGGCTGCGCGACCAGTACCCGGGGCTGATCCTCCCGGGCTACCACATGAACAAACGGCACTGGAACACGGTGACCGTGGACGGCGAACTCCCGGACCGTCTGGTCCGGGAGCTCGTCGAGGATTCGTACGATCTCGTCGTCGCCGGTCTGCCGCGGGCCGAGCGCCTGCGCCTCGACCGTCCCTGACCCTCAGCGGGTCCGCTTCGCGCCGCCTCGCCCGAGTCCCGCCGCGACCAGTCCCGCCGCCGCCAGCACGACCGCCGCGTCCAGGGCGAGGACCGTGTGCACGCCGGCCAGCAGGTCGTCCGACGTGGTCGCGAGGACCCCGAGGAGCGGGATGCCGACCGTGATGCCCACCTGCTGGGTGGAGGTCACCAGGCCGGTGGCCAGGCCCTGTTCCCCGTCGGGGACCCCCGAGGTGACGGTCAGGCCGTACGAGATGATCGCGCCCAGGTGGCACATGCTGGCCAGCGACACCGCGGCGGTGGCGATCCAGACGGACCAGAGGTGCGTGCCCAGCGTCAGCATCGTGGCCACGAACAGGCCCTGTCCGGCCAGCGAGCCGACCAGCGTACGGCGGGCACCGAAGCGGCCGATGACCTTCGGGGCGTACACCCCGGCGACGGCCGACAGCACGCCCTGCACGCCGAACACCAGGCCGGTCTCGAAGGCGGAGAGCGCGAGGGTCTCCTGGAAGTACAGGGTCAGCACGAACACGACCGTCGACATCATCGAGAACGTGACCAGGCCGCCCAGGTTGCCCCACGCCACCGTGCGGCGGCGCAGCATCGGGAGGCTGACCAGCGGGGCGGCGGCGCGGGACTCGACGCGGACGAAGGCGCCGAGCAGCAGCACGCCCACGACGAGAGCCGTGAGGACGTCCGCGCCGCCGAAACCGCGGTCCGCCGCCGTCGACAGGGCGTAGATCAGGGCCAGCAGGGCGCCGGTGACGGTGACCGCGCCCGGGATGTCCAGGCGCGGACGGTCGGGGGTCCGGGACTCGGGCAGCAGGCCCGGGGCCAGCGGCAGCACGATCAGCGCGAACACCGACAGCAGACCCATCGTCGAACGCCAGCCGAGCACGTCCGTCAGGACGCCGCCCGCCACCATGCCGACCGTGAAGCCGAGCGACAGGAGGGTGCCCGAGATGCCGAGCGCGCGGTCACGCGCGGGACCCTCCGGGAAGGTCGTGGTCAGCAGCGACATGCCGGCCGGGACGATCGCCGCCGCGCCCAGGCCCTGCAGGGCGCGTCCGGCCAGGAACGACGTCGGGTCCCAGGCGAAGGTCGCGAGCAGCGAGGCCGTCCCGAACAGGGCCAGTCCGGCGAGGAAGAGCCTGCGGCGGCCGTACAGATCGCCGATGCGGCCGAAGAGGAGCAGGAATCCGCCGGACGGCAGCGCGAAGGCGGTGACCGCCCACTGGAGTGCCGAGCGGCTCATGCCGAGGTCGGCGCCGAGCACGGGCAGCGCCACGTTCAGGACGGAGAAGTCCAGCGCGACCATGAACTGGGCCGCGCACAGCACGAAGAGGACGAGCCTGTCGCGCCGCGACAGCCGGCTGCCGAGGGGTGGATGGTCCTTCCCGGGAGCGGGAGGAGCGGGGGGAGCGGAGGAACTGCGGTCCCGGCGGCCGTTCTTGGCGCCTGTGCCGATGTCTGGCTCGATGCCTGATCCGATGCCCTGGTGGATGCCCGGGTCGGTGCCCGGATCGGTGCCGGGCGCGGTGTCGCCGGGGGTGCGGTCGGTGGACGTGGTCGTTGTCTCGGTCGCCATGGCAACAGCCTGCGGCGGCCGGAATATCCGTGGGGAGCCGGAACTTATGCTGGTGGTCGCACCACCAGCCACCGGAGGGGGACGCGTACGTGACAGAGGACGTGCTCAAGACCCATCGGCGCCCGGAACTGCGGGAGTTCCTGATGAGCCGCAGGGCGCGGGTGTCGCCGGCCGAGGCCGGTCTCCCGGACGGTGGTGCCCGCCGTCGCACCCCGGGGCTGCGCCGTGAGGAGGTCGCCGTCCTCGCGGGCGTCGGGGCCTCCTGGTACCAGTGGCTGGAGCAGGGGCGGGACATCTCCGTGTCGCCGCAGGTCCTCGACTCGGTCGCCCGCGTGCTGCGGCTCAGCAACACCGAGCGCCGCCATCTGTACACGCTGGCCGGACTGAACCCGCCCGCCCCCGAAGTCGCCCCCGGGGACCGGGACATGTGCGACGGGCTGCGGCGGCTGATCGACACGTGGATGCCGTATCCGGCGCACATCATGGACCCGTACTACAACTGCGTCATGTACAACGGCGCCGCCCAGGTCGTCCTCGGCATGCGTCCCGAGAACACCCAGAACTGCATCGTCGACTTCTTCACCGACCCGCTCTACCGGGGCCGTTCGCGGACCTGGGAGCGCAACGCGCGTACCGTCGTCGCCCAGTTCCGCGCGTCGTGCGCCGCCGCGCCGGACGACGAGGGATTCCGCGAAGTGCTGGCCCAACTCACCGAGGCCAGCGCCGAGTTCGCGGAACTGTGGGAGCGGCGGGACATCGAGGACGCCGGTCAGATCCGCAAGGAGCTCGACCATCCGCTGGTGGGCCTGCTCGCCGTCGAGTCCACGGCGATGAAGGTCCCGGTCCGGCCCGATCTCACGATCGTGCTGCACACGCCGCTGCCGGAGGCGAACACGGCGTCGAAGCTGGAGTGGCTGGCCTCGCCGGAGGGCCGGCGCGGGTCGATGTATCCGGTGGCCGGCTGACGCGTCGTGTCCGGTGACCCTTCGGCGGGAGCGCGCGCCGGCACTTCGTATGCTCTGGTCATGACCGACAGCAGCGCGCTCGACCCCGAGGACCGCAAGATCGTCACCCTGGCCCGTTCCGCGCGGGCCCGCAACGGTGTGCCCGAGGGGGCCGCCGTACGGGACGAGACGGGGCGTACCTACGTCGCCGGGACCGTGGAGCTGACGTCCTTGCGGCTGAGCGCCCTGCAGACCGCCGTGGCGATGGCCGTGGCGTCCGGTGCGAAGTCCCTGGAGGCGGCGGCCGTGGTGTCCGAGGCGGAGGCTGTCGCGGACGCGGACCGCGCGGCCGTACGGGACCTCGGCGGGCCCGGGACTCCGGTGCTGCTGGCCGGGCTCGACGGCGTCGTACGGCAGACGGTGACGGCGGGCTGAGAAGGCTTCCCCCGCCCGGCGGCCCCACCGGCCCGCGGCCGGAACACCCGGCGCGGGCGGTGCGGCCGACGAGGGCGGTGCGGCTGGGGCCGACGGAGGCGGAGGGTCTCTCAGAAGCCGAGCTTGCGCAGCTGCCGGGGGTCCCGCTGCCAGTCCTTGGCGACCTTCACATGGAGGTCGAGGTAGACCGGCGTGCCCAGCAGCGCCTCGATCTGCTTGCGGGACTTGATGCCGACGTCCTTCAGCCGCTTGCCCTTGGGGCCGATGATGATGCCCTTCTGGCTGGGGCGCTCGATGTAGACGAAGGCGTGGATGTCGAGGAGCGGCTTGTCGGCGGGGCGGTCCTCGCGCGGCAGCATCTCCTCGACCACGACGGCGATGGAGTGCGGAAGCTCGTCACGGACGCCCTCCAGGGCGGCCTCGCGGATCAGCTCCGCGATCATGACCTGCTCGGGCTCGTCCGTCAGATCGCCCTCGGGATAGAGGGCGGGCCCCTCCGGCAGCAGCGGGACGATCAGATCGGCCAGCAGACCCACCTGCGAGTCGCCCACCGCCGACACCGGAACGATCTCGGCCCACTCGAAGCCCAGCTCGCGGCCGAGCTGGTCGATCGCGATGAGCTGCTCGGCGAGCGTCTTGCTGTCGACGAGGTCGGTCTTCGTGACGATCGCGATCTTCGGCGTCTTCTTGATCGACGCCAGTTCCTTCGCGATGAAACGGTCACCCGGGCCGAGCTTCTCGTTCGCGGGCAGGCAGAAGCCGATCACGTCGACCTCGGCCCAGGTGGTGCGGACGATGTCGTTGAGCCGCTCGCCCAGCAGGGTGCGCGGTTTGTGCAGGCCAGGGGTGTCGACGAGGATCAGCTGCGCGTCGGGCCGGTGCACGATGCCGCGCACGGTGTGCCGTGTGGTCTGCGGCTGGTTCGCGGTGATCGCCACCTTCTGGCCGACCAGAGCGTTCGTGAGGGTGGACTTGCCCGCGTTGGGGCGGCCCACGAAACAGGCGAAGCCGGCGCGGTGGTTCCCCACTGCCTCGAGGGCGTGCGGGGCGCCCCCGTCCTCGGACGGCTCGGATGACTGGTTGCGAACGCTCATGGCGCCCATTCTCCCTGATCGTCGGGCGCCCGCCGTACCAAGTTGTTCGATACCCGGGAAGCGGGCATTCCGGCACCCGCGAACCGGGCGTACGGGGACGCGCGCACCGGACCTTCCGGCACCGCGCACCGGGCACCCGTTTGTGAGGATTCGGAAATCACGGGGCAATGAAACACGCCGGAAACGTCGGTGAACGCAACCGGAAATGCGAGCCCGTGACGCTCTGACGACGCCCCCACCCCGTTGGAGAGACCGTGACTCTGGCCGCCCGGATCGACACCGGCGACACAGCCTGGCTGCTCGCCGCCACCGCGCTCGTCCTTCTGATGACCCCCGGCCTCGCCCTGTTCTACGGCGGCATGGTCCGCGCGAAGAGCGTCCTCAACATGCTGATGATGAGCTTCGTGTCGATCGCCCTGGTCACGGTGGTGTGGCTGACCGCCGGATACTCCCTCGCGTTCGGCGAGGACGCGTTCGGCGGGCTCATCGGCGGGCTGCGGCACGCGGGGATGGCCGGGCTCGGGCCCGACAGCGTGCAGGGCACCGTCCCCACCCTGCTCTTCGCCACCTTCCAGCTCACCTTCGCGATCATCACCGCCGCGCTGATCAGCGGGGCGATCGCCGACCGGGCGAAGTTCGGGGCGTGGCTCGTCTTCGTGCCCGCCTGGGCACTGCTCGTATACGTTCCCGTCGCGCACTGGGTGTGGGGCCCGGGCGGCTGGATCCGTGACGGTCTCGGCGCCCTCGACTTCGCGGGCGGTATGCCGGTCGAGATCACCTCGGGTGCCTCCGGGCTCGCGCTGTGCCTGGTCCTCGGGCCGCGGCTCGGCTTCAAGAAGGACGCCATGCGGCCGCACAACCTGCCCATGGTGATGCTCGGCGCCGGACTCCTCTGGTTCGGCTGGTTCGGCTTCAACGCCGGGTCCGCCCTCGGGGCCAACGGTCTGGCCGCCGCGGCCTTCCTCAACACCCTCGCCGCCGGATGCACGGGCCTGCTCGGCTGGCTCCTCGTCGAGCAGCGGCGCGACGGCCACCCGACCACACTGGGCGCCGCCTCGGGCGCGGTCGCCGGTCTGGTGGCCATCACCCCGTCCTGCGGGGTGGTGTCCCTGCTGGGCGCGCTCGCCGTCGGGCTCGCCGCCGGTGCCGTCTGCTCGTACGCGGTGAGCTGGAAGTTCCGGCTGAACTACGACGACTCGCTGGACGTCGTCGGCGTCCACTTGGTCGGCGGTGTCATCGGCACGCTGCTCATCGGGGTCTTCGCCGTCCACGAGATGACCGGCGGGGCCGAGGGGCTGCTGTACGGCGGCGGCCTCGGCCAGCTCGGCAGGCAGCTGGTCGGTGTACTGGCCGTCGGGGCGTACGCCTTCGCCGTCACGTACGGACTCGGCAGGCTGATCGACCGGCTCATGGGCCTGCGCGCGGACGAGGAGCACGAGCAGACCGGCCTGGACCTTACGGTGCACGCCGAGAGCGCCTACGATCACGGGGTCCTGGGCCACGGCGCCCCGGTTTCGTCGTCCCCCTCCACCGCGCAGAAGGTAAAGCCCCAGGCATGAAGCTCATCACCGCGATCGTCAAGCCCCACCGACTCGACGAGGTCAAGGACGCCCTTCAGGAAATCGGCGTGCACGGGCTGACCGTCACCGAGGCCAGCGGCTACGGGCGTCAGCGCGGGCACACCGAGGTGTACCGCGGCGCCGAGTACCGGGTCGACCTGGTCCCCAAGGTGCGGATCGAGGTCGTCGTCGAGGACGCGGACGCCGACGCGGTCATCGACGCGGTGGTGAAGGCCGCGCAGACCGGGAAGATCGGGGACGGAAAGGTGTGGTCCGTACCCGTGGAGACGGTCGTACGGGTACGGACGGGCGAACGCGGGCCCGACGCACTCTGATCGTCACCACCGCCGCGGCGAACGCGGCCCCCATCACCACGGCCACCAGCCACGGCAGCGCGAGGAACGACACCTGCGCCGACTCCCGGGTCCCGGGGGCGCTGGCCGTCAACGTCACCTCGCCCCAGTCGAGTTGAGGCGACCCGCGCCAGGGTGCGGTGAGCCGGACCCGCTGGCCAGGGAGCAGTTCCGAGGGGATGTCCGTGAGTCCGCGGGACAGCAGGGTCCGCCCGAAGAGACCCTCTGCCCTCAGACGCACCTTCGGGTTCAGCGTCACGTTGCCCGTGTTGTGGAGGGTGTAGGAGACGGTGGCCGTGGCGGTGCCCGTGCCGGGGACCAGCGGCTGATGGTGGGCGAACCGGACCTTCTCCACGGCCAGCGCGGGAACCGTCGGCCCGCCGACCCGGAGATAGACACGGGCGGCGACGGCTCGTCGCACCCCGACCGCGAGGGAGCTCCCGCCCGTCTCGATCCGTTCGTCGAGCGCCACCAGCGCGCCCGGATGGTCGCCGGGTTCGGCCTTCGCCGGGACCCGGAGCGTGAACGGCACGGTGACCCTGCCGTGCGCCGGCACGGTGACCCGGGAGCGGGCGGGCCGGGCCCACGCCCCCACCCCGCGCTGCTTCTCCTTCAGCGTGCGCACGGCGAACCCGCCGTCGCGGGCGGTGTTGTAGGCGTCGGCCGCGTACAGCCGGAACGTCAGGGCGCGGCCGGTCTTGTTGGCGACGGTGACCTTGTCCCGGAGGGTCTGGCCTGGGTCGGCGGAGAGGTAGAAGTACGGCCGCGCGGCGATGCGCGAGGAGACGGGGTAGACCGACCAGCTGCCGTTGTCGGCCGCGTACGAGGGCGTAGCCAGGAAGGCGAGCACGGCAGGGAACAGGGTCAGGAGGAGGACATACGGCTTGCGCATGGGTGCGGACCCCCGCGGACGGCGTTGAGCGGGACGAGGTGGACGGGCGGGTGCGCGCCCGGCCACCGGGGTGCGGATGGACCGGCAAAGTGGCGGACCGGTCAGCTGAGCGTCAGCGTGAGCACGCCGGAGTAGGAGCCGGGAGGCGTGAACTCCGGTACGTTCAGCGACAGTCCGGCGTCGACGGTGAACTCACCACCGGTGAGCGTCCCGTTGGGGGTGGACGCCAGGGTCGCTCCCGAGGTGCCCACCGTGCCGGACGAGCCGGCCTGGCAGGTGCTCGGGCTGCCGGCCTTCGTGGCGCAGGCCGGGGTCCAGCTCAGGGCACCGGCATCGATCTTCGCGCCGGGGCCGGTGAAGTCGGTGACCTTGCCGGTCAGGGACCAGCCCGCGGGTCCGCCGCGGAAGTCCTTGACCGTCACCGTCCGCAGGGCTCCCGTGGAGGCCCCGCCCTTGCCGAAGTCGACCGCCGACAGCGCGACGGCGTCCCCGGCCTGGGTCATGGACAGGGTTCCCGCCCTCACCGTGGTGGTGAGCTTCTGGCTCCCGTCCGGGACGGGTGTGTCGTCGATGACGACATAGGCGGCGGGACCCGCTCCGGTGTCCGGGTCCCAGCTTCCTCCCTCGTACGCCACCACGCCGGTCGTCGTCTTGTCATGGACGACGAGCGAGCCGCTGAAGGAGCCCTGGGCGTCCGCGGTCACGGTCGCCGTGTCGGCGGTCTGGGTGGCCCCGGACCGTCCGGCGAGGGTGACGGTGGCGCCCGGGGTGAAGTCGCCGCCGGTGACGGTCACGCTGTCACCGGGATTCCCGGAGGCCGAACCGAGCTGGATGGCCCGGGTGTTGGTCTGTCCGCCGCCCGTCGCGGTGACCGTCTCCGACACCGGGGCGGGCGGGGTGATGACCGTGCACGGGGTGTCCAGCTCCATGATGTAGCTGGTGTGGATGTTGTAGTCGCTCGGCGACAGGGTGATCGCGCCGGGCGCGGTGACGGTGAACGTGCCCGTCATGCTGAACGACGGGAAGGCGCCCTTGCCGGGCACCGGGTCGTTCTTCTTGGGACCGGCGACGGTGACGCTTCCGGTCTGCGCCCCGCCGAGCGCGACCTTGCCGGTGGGCGTCATGATGTCCGCCGGCAGCGCGAGGTCGACGGGGTTGCTGGCGGCGGGCTTGACCACCGTGTAGGTCACGGTGACCGTGTCGCCGACCTTGGGACTCGCGTTGTCCACCGTGATCTTCGCGGTGGTGGTGCCGTCGATCGGCGGGATGCCCGCGATCGCCGGCGGGATACAGTGCGTGGCGAAGTCCACGTTCGTGGAAGCGGCTCCGGCCGGGGCGGCCAGCGCACCTCCCGCGGTGACCGCGAGGGCGGTCGCCCCGAGCAGTGCCGCCCAGCGGCGTCTTCGGGTTGTCGGACCCGTGGTTGACATGGTTGTTGCCCCCTCCTGAGGGATGCGGGCGCAGCGGCTCTTCCGCGCCGACAGGGGGCCATTGATGTGCGGGTTGTGTGAGAAGTCAATGGAGTCCCGGAGCACTGACTGATGGCCCATCAGTTTCTGTCATGGTCATCAACCAGGGCTGCCGGTAGGCGAGTTGAGGGGACCCGGTGCCGCTGCGCGCGGGCGGCACCGGCCCTCACGTCATGTCGCGGTCGGTCAGTCGAAGACGAACGGGCCCGGGGACTGCGGCGCGTCGGCCGTGCAGGTGATGGTGATGCCGAAGACCACCATGCTCAGCGAGCCGCCGTAGGTCTCCAGGCTGTCGCCGGAGGCGACGGTGCCGTCCAGGGGGCCCACCGAGACCCCGCCGCCCGCGGCGATGGCGGGGTTCCTCGTGCCGCTGAAGGCGGTGGTCCCGCCGCTCGCGTTCACCAGGGTCAGGGTGGAGCCGACCGAGTTCTCGGAGATGGGGAGCGGGGAGGTGATGGCGGTGGAGCTGAGGGTGATGGTCGCGGCCGTGCCGTCCTGGGTGGCCGTGAGGGTGGCCGCACCGCCGCCACCGAGGGTGCAGGTCGCGTTGATGGTGGCGGTCTGGGGAGTGACGGCCGCGGCGGCCGGCGCGAAGGCCAGACCGGTCGCGGCGAGGGTGCCGGCGGCTAACGCCGCGACGGTTCCGAGTCGCTTGCCTCTCATCGGATTCCCTTCCCTTGTGGGGGAATTGCCATGTGGGGATGGTCGGGACGGGGCCGTCCGCCCTGGGTCCGGGCACACGGGCTCCTCACCTGTGTGCGGTGAGGGTGCGGGGAGACGTGTACGCGGACCGTCCGCGCGTGGGGTGCGGGACGCCGTGCGGCGGCGTGTCTGACGGTCCGTCGGAATGTGCGGTTCCATTGAGGCGCGGGTGGCTCACGATTGCAAGGGAAGCGGACCCTTTCCTTCAACGGTCATGGAAAGTGGCCGAAGTTGGACGCGGGCGCGGGCCGGGAGTGGGCCACGCCCCGGGAGGCCACCGCAGTCCGGCCTCCGGTGCGATGCCTCGGCGTGGACGGTGCCCGGACCCACCTTTGATCTTGGCGAGTGCTCAGCCCTTCAGGGTAGTGAAGGCCGTCTTGGTGCTGTTCTGACCCGCGCCGTCTGCGCGGGTGTGCAGTGTTGCCGTCAGCCCGTGGGGCGCTGCTGGTTTTCGATACATCGCCGACGACGCCCCCGTCACTGTCGTCGACCTTCATCTGATCAACGGCGTCGAGGTGCGGCAGGCCCTGTACGAGCGCACCGACCCGACCCGTGGAACGGCATCGTGTCCACCGCATGCATCCGCCACCACCTGGGCTTCCGCCCCGTGTACCCGTCCCTGTGGACGGTCAGGGATGCCGGGGCGGTGTGACCGGGCGGTCCCATCGGATCGCAGGCTCGCCGACCCCGGTGGACCGCCCGAATCCTCCGGCCCGGCGAGGTCGCTCGGACCGCCCGCACTCGTGGGGTTTGCCCAGGCGTCCGGGCCCGTGGGACCCCGAGGTGCCGGGCCCCTTCACTCAGTCTCCCGGCTCGGCGATCAGGGCCGTGGCCACGGCCCTGAATCCCAGCCGGCCGTAGATGCGGGCCACGTCGTCGTCGCCGGCGGACAGGAACACCGTGTCGACGCCCCGCGTCCGGGCGTCGGTCACCAGTGCGGCGGTCACCGCGAGGGCCAGCCCGCGGCGGCGGGCGGCGGGCAGGGTGCCGACGCCCGCGACCTCGCTCACCCCACCGACGGGCAGATGCATCCCGGAGCAGAGGACCACGCCGTCCTCGACGGCCGCGGCGACCACCGTGCGGCCCGCGCGGACGCGCTCCGCCGCGGCGGGCAGCTCCCCGGCCCGGGCGGTGATCTCGGCGGCCAGTTCGGCGGGCCCGGCAGGGCCGGGGGCCGTGCCCGGAGCCGCGAACGCCAGGTGCGGAACCGCCAGCGCGCCGGCCAGGGACGGGTCGTCGGGGCCGAGCACCCGGACCAGGGGGTGCGGCGCCGGGAGGGAGCTGTCCGGGCCGTCGTCCTCCCGGACCATCAGGGGGTGCGCGTGCACCCGCAGTCCCGTCGCCTCGACGGTCTCCCGCAGGCCGGGTGTCACCTCGGCCACCCACTCGAACGCCTCCGGCACCCCGAGCTCGCGCTGCCGGGCCCGTACCCGGTCGACGTCCTCGGCGGTCGCGGGAGGGCCCGTCCAGTCCGGTGTGGGGCGCGCGTAGTACGGCCAGCCCGGGGACTCCCGGACGAAGAGGGTGAGCGGACCGAAGTCCTCGGCCCGCGCGGCGGCACGCGGTACCGCGTTGTAGTACTGCTCCAGCCGGCCCAGCGACGAGTTCACGATGGTCATGCCGCCATCCAAGACGACCGCCCCGGCGGAGTCACCCGATTTCGGGGCCGCCTCAGTCCACCCCCTTGATCCGCCCCACCAGCACCGCCCCCGCGAGACCGATCACCGCCGCGACCAGGTACAGCACCCGGTACCCGCCCAGGTACGTCACGATCGGTGCCGCCAGTACGGGAGCGGCGACCTGGGGGAGGGCGTTGGCGATGTTGATGACGCCGAGATCCTTGCCGCGGTCGAGTGCCCTGGGCAGGACATCGGTCATCAGGGCGAAGTCGACGGAGGTGAAGACGCCGAAGCCGACGCCGAGGACGGCCGCGGCCACGATCGCGCCGGGCCAGGTCTGCCACCCGGCCAGCGCCGCCGTGGCCACCGCCATCAGGACGCCGGACCAGATCACGAACGGCTTGCGGCGGCCCAGCCGGTCCGACCACACCCCGCCCACCACGACGGTGGCGAGCAGCGTGACCCCGTTCACCGCCGTGAGGATCAGCACACCCTGCTCGGGGTCGTCGTGGTGCAGCCGGTCCCGCAGGTAGTAGAGCAGGTACAGGAGCACGAGGGCGTTGCTGAGGTTGATGAGGAAACGCGTCAGCCAGGCCCACGCCAGGTCGGGGTGCTCGCGCGGGCTCAGCCGGAACGAGGCGAGGAAGGCACGCCAGGACCAGGGCGGGCGGGCCGACTCCGGCAACCGCAGGTCCTCGTAGCGGAGCACGTACGGCAGGACGCCCACCAGGGTGAACACCGCGCACGCCGCGTACCCGCCACCGGTGCCTCCGGCCATCGTCGCGAGTCCCGTCCCGCCGACCACGCCGAGGATCTGCGCGGCGCCCAGCCAGCCGCCCACGGAACCGCGTTGCAGCCGCGGCACCCGGTCGGGGACGGCCGCCGTCACCGCGGCGAACGCGGCGTTCAGGGTCAGCTGGACCAGGCACCAGCCCGCCGCCATGGTCCACACGCCGCCCGCCCCCGCGAGGAGCAGCAGGGACAGCGCGCCGCCGGCCGCTCCGGCCACGATCCACGGCGTACGGCGGCCCCGGCGCGCGGTCGTCCGGTCGGAGAGGGCGCCGAAGAGAGGGTTGGCCACCAGCGAGACGACCGCGCCCGCGCCCGTGACCCAGGCCAGCACGGCTTCCTTGGACAGGCCGGTGCCGGGCGCGAAGTCCTCCGCCTGGGAGGCGAGCAGGATCTGCAACGGGCCGTACCAGCCCACCCAGATCGCCCCGTTGGCGAGCGACAGCGCCGAGGTCCAGCCCCGGCCGACCCGCTCGACGGGCTCGGCGAGGGCCGCCGCGGGTATGACCGGGTCGGCGGCGGTCATCTCTGCGCCCGCAGGGCGTCCCGCAGCCAGCCGTACGAGGCCTTCGGGGTCCGTTCCAGCGTGTCGTAGTCGACGTGGACGAGGCCGAAGCGGCGCGCGTACCCCTCCGCCCACTCGAAGTTGTCCATCAGCGACCAGACGAAGTAGCCGCGTACGTCGACGCCCCGCTCCAACGCCCGGTGCAGCGCCCGGACATGACCGTCCAGGAAGGCGATCCGCTCCTGGTCGTCGATACCGTCGTACGAGCAGCCGTTCTCGGTGATGACGACGGGCGGGAGCCGGTCGCCGTAGCGCTCGTGGAATCCGACCAGCAGCTCGGTGAGCGCCTCGGGCACCACCGGCCAGCCGAAGTCCGTGACCGGGTATCCCTCCAGTTCCCGCACGGTGAAGGGCAGTTCGGCGGGCAGGGTGAGTCCGCTGAACTCGATCTCCGCGCCCTCGGGGGCGCCCACCTTGGTCGGCTGGTAGTAGTTGATCCCGTACCAGTCGACCGGCTCGCCGATGATCTTCAGGTCCGACTCGACGTCGCCGGGCATCAACTCGCCGATGCCTTCGGGGTACCGGCCGAGCAGGACGGGATCGGCGAAGAGGCGGTTGAGCAGGAGGTCGTAGAAGTCGGCCGCCTCCACGTCCTCGGTACGGTCCGAGGCCGCCCAGGTCGGGCCGTGCGAGTTGGCGATCCCGATGTCGCCGGCGCCGGCCGCGCGCAGGGCCCGTACGGCGAGACCGTGGGCGAGGAGCTGGTGGTGCGCCACCGGCAGCGCGTCGAACAGGAGCTGCTTGCCGGGTGCGTGCGCGCCGAGCGCGTGGCCCAGCAGGGTGTGTTCGGCGGGTTCGTTGAGGGTGATCCACTTCTTCACGCGGTCGCCGAGGCGCGCGGCGACGACCGCGGCGTACTCGGCGAACCGCTCGGCGGTGTCCCGGTTCAGCCAGTCCAGTTCCACCGGCAGGTCCCAGTGGAAGAGGGTCGGCAGCGGCCGGATGCCGGCAGCGCACAGGGCGTCGACCAGGCGGTCGTAGAAGTCGAGGCCGCCGGGGGAGTTCACCCGGGGCCAGGAGACGGAGAAGCGGTACGCGTCCACGCCGAGGCCGGCCAGGAGTGCCACGTCCTCCGGGTAGCGGTGGAAGTGGTCGCAGGCCACCGCCGCCGTGGAGCCGTCCTTGACGTGCCCGGGCCCGGCGGTGAAGGTGTCCCACACCGAGGGGGCGCGTTCGTCCGCGGCCCCCTCGATCTGGTGGGCCGAGGTGGACACGCCCCAGAGGAAGCCGGGCGGGAACTGCGGGAGGGGGTTCGTCGCCATGCGCGCGATCATCTGTACCGGCGGTAACGGAAGTCAACGGTTCGACGTGAACCCGCTGCTCCCCGGCTTCCGCCCTCCCCGCCGCCGCGTCCCCGGAGCCCGGCGGCCGGACCGTTCTAGGCGCCTTCCTTCAGCACCCGTGAGATCAGCTCGCGCTGGTCCTCCGTCAGTCTCGGGTCGGCGGCGTGGACGGTCCTCCCGTCCACGGTGATCCGATAGCTGAAGCCGTCCGGGACGCCGGCCGGGGGCGTGCCCCGGCCGGCGGCGAACGCCCGCTCGGCCAGGGCGTGCCACTCGGCGGCGTCGGGCCGTCCCGAGGTGTCCACCTCGCCATGACGCTCGATGCCTGCGAACCCGCCCGTGCGCCTCACCTGAATACGCATGGGTCCTGTCTAGTACGAGTCGGGCACCGGGGCCATGCGCCCGGGGCCATGTGGCCAGGACCTGCCGTGCCCGGGGTCACGCGGCCGGGACCCCGACCTGCTCCCAGGCCTTCGTCACGGCCAGCAGTTCCTCGCCCTCGCTGAACCGGGACCGCGCCGCGGCGAGCGTGAGCCGCGCGAAGTCCGAGAAGAGGGCCTGCTGGGGCAGCTCCCCGCCGGTGAGGACGTCGTACCAGATCTGCCCGGCCCGTTCCCACGCGTGGCCGCCGAGGGCCTGGGCGACGAGATAGAAGGCGTGGTTGGGGATGCCGGAGTTGATGTGGACGCCGCCGTTGTCCCGGCCGGTGCGGACATAGCCGTCCATCGTCCCGGGCTGCGGGTCCTTGCCGAGGACGTCGTCGTCGTACGCCGTGCCCGGCTCCTTCATGGAGCGCAGGGCGGTGCCGGTGATCCGCGGGGCGAGCAGCCCGGCGCCGATCAGCCAGTCGGCCTCGGCGGCGGTCTGGCCGAGTGTGTACTGCTTGATCAGCGAGCCGAAGACGTCCGACATGGACTCGTTCAGGGCACCCGGCTGGCCGAAGTAGGTGAGGTTCGCCGTGTACTGCGTGACGCCGTGGGTCAGCTCGTGGCCGATGACGTCGACCGGGATGGTGAAGTCGAGGAAGATCTCGCCGTCACCGTCGCCGAACACCATCTGCTCGCCGTTCCAGAAGGCGTTGTTGTAGTTCGCGTCGAAGTGCACGGTGGCGTCGAGCGGCAGGCCCTCGCCGTTGATCGAGGTGCGCCCGAACGCCTTCAGATAGAGCTCGAAGGTCGCGCCGAGGCCGGCGTACGCGCGGTTGACCGTCGCGTCCTTGCCCGGCTTGTCGCCCTCGCCGCGGACCTTCCTGCCGGGGAGGTCCTGGCGGTGGCGGGCGTCGTAGATCGTCCGGTGCGGCTTCTGCTCGGCGGTCTCCGCGGGCGCGGCCACGGCGGGCGCGCCGATGACGGTGGTCAGCCGCCGGTGGGTGCGCTCGTACGCGTCGCGCTCCAGGGTCTGGCGCGCGGGACCGGAGAGCGCCGGGTCCTCGTGCCGGGCGAGCTTGTCGAGGACATGGGGCGGCACGATGGTGCAGTGAACGGGCTCGAAGCCCCCGTTGGTCTTCATGCCCGGCACCCTTGCACTGAGTGATGTCGATGTCACTACGTGCAACCATGATTGGTGAAATGCGGAGATAAGGAGGCCGGGATTCCGCCCGGAAGTGGTATGGCGCACTTTTTGTCCTTTTCGGGGGGTGCGATCCCGCATACTGATACAGCCCTCCGGACGGAGCGCGGCTCGGCTACGCTGCGGAGCATCATGCGTTTCGGGCTGCTTCTCCTTAGCTGCCGCGGCGAGGGCCTGTAGTCGAGGCCGACCCCCTCCCCGCGGAGTCTGGCGTTGCGCCGTCGGCCGTCCTTTCGGACATCCTGAGGAGCCCACGCATCATGGCGAACAGCCAGAGCAGCCAGCAGACCCGTGTCAACCGTCAGCGGCCCACGTCGATGCCGGTCCACAAGTACGGCCGGTACGACCAGGTCGACATCCCCGACCGCGACTGGCCGAACAACCGGATCACCGTCGCCCCCCGCTGGCTCTCGACCGACCTGCGTGACGGCAACCAGGCCCTGATCGACCCCATGTCGCCCGCGCGCAAGCGTGAGATGTTCGACCTGCTGGTGAAGATGGGCTACAAGGAGATCGAGGTCGGCTTCCCGGCGTCGGGCCAGACGGACTTCGACTTCGTCCGCTCGATCATCGAGGACGAGACCGCGATCCCGGACGACGTCACGATCTCCGTACTGACCCAGGCCCGCGAGGACCTGATCGAGCGGACCGTCGAGTCGCTGAAGGGCGCCAAGCGCGCCAACGTGCACCTGTACAACGCGACCGCCCCGGTCTTCCGCCGTGTCGTCTTCCGCGGCTCCAAGGACGACATCAAGCAGATCGCCGTCGACGGCACGCGCCTGGTCGTCGAGTACGCGGAGAAGCTGCTGGGCCCCGAGACCGAGTTCGGCTACCAGTACAGCCCCGAGATCTTCACCGACACCGAGCTGGACTTCGCCCTGGAGGTCTGCGAGGCGGTCATGGACGTCTGGCAGCCCGGCCCGGGCCGCGAGATCATCCTCAACCTGCCCGCCACGGTGGAGCGTTCGACCCCCTCCACGCACGCGGACCGCTTCGAGTGGATGGGCCGTCACCTGTCCCGCCGCGAGTACGTCTGCCTGTCGATCCACCCCCACAACGACCGCGGTACGGCCGTCGCCGCCGCCGAGCTGGCGCTGATGGCCGGCGCCGACCGTGTCGAGGGCTGCCTGTTCGGCCAGGGCGAGCGCACCGGCAACGTCGACCTGGTCACCCTGGGCATGAACCTGTTCTCGCAGGGCGTCGACCCGCAGATCGACTTCTCCGACATCGACGAGATCCGCCGTACGTGGGAGTACTGCAACCAGATGGAGGTCCACGCGCGCCACCCGTACGTGGGCGACCTGGTCTACACGTCCTTCTCCGGCTCCCACCAGGACGCCATCAAGAAGGGCTTCGACGCGATGGAGGCCGACGCGGCCGCCAGGGGCGTCACCGTCGACGACATCGAGTGGGCCGTCCCGTACCTGCCCATCGACCCGAAGGACGTCGGCCGCTCCTACGAGGCCGTCATCCGCGTCAACTCGCAGTCGGGCAAGGGCGGTATCGCGTACGTCCTGAAGAACGACCACAAGCTGGACCTGCCGCGCCGGATGCAGATCGAGTTCTCGAAGATCATCCAGGCCAAGACGGACGCCGAGGGCGGCGAGGTCACGCCGAAGGACATCTGGGCGGCCTTCCAGGACGAGTTCCTGCCCAACCCCGGAAACCCGTGGGGCCGTATCCAGGTCAGGACCGGCCAGTCCACCACGGACAAGGACGGCGTCGACACCCTGACCGTCGAGGCCACGGTCGACGGCACGGACACCGTCCTGAGCGGCACCGGCAACGGACCGATCTCCGCCTTCTTCGACGCCCTGCAGTCCATCGGCGTCGACGTACGCCTGCTGGACTACCAGGAGCACACGATGAGCGAGGGTGCCTCCGCGCAGGCCGCCTCGTACATCGAATGCGCGATCGGCGACAAGGTTCTGTGGGGAATCGGCATCGACGCGAATACGACACGCGCCTCGCTGAAGGCCGTCGTCTCCGCCGTCAACCGCGCGGCCCGCTGACCTCGTTCACCTGGTTCTTTCCGGCCCCGTCCGCCTTCCGAGGCGGGCGGGGCCCGGTCGTATACCGGCCAATCCATGTGCAGGTCACGAGCAGGTCTCGTCCTGGGTACTGACTCAGCCTCAACAATGTGGCTAACATCACGCCAGCACGGCGATGTTGCCGTGGCATTACGGAGGTGTGCGACGTGCTGCCAGGATGGGGACGAAACGGTCGTGCAGTTCAGGTTCCCCGCATCCTGGGCACCCGTACGGCATGGAACACGGTCGGCGACGGTGAGTTCTTCTGCCCCGGCTGCGGAGGCGACCGCAATTACCAACGGCTGGCCGGCCGCCGCCGCTTCACCCTTCTGGGCGTTCCCGTGATTCCGCGCGGCGAGACCGGGCCCGTCGTCGAATGCGCCGCCTGCCGACGCCACTACGGCGCCGACGTCCTGGACCACCCCACCACCACCCGCTTCTCCGCGATGCTCCGCGACGCCGTCCACACCGTCGCCCTCGCGGTCCTCGCGGCGGGCGGCGGCTGCGCCCGCTCGTCCCTGGAGACCGCCGCCGCGGCCGTCCGCTCGGCCGGCTTCGACGACTGCACGGAGGACCAGCTCGGCGCCCTCGTCGAGGCACTCGCCGCCGACACGGGCCGCTTCTTCGGCGAGCCCTGCGGAGCGAGCCTGGCCATAGAGCTCCACGAGGCCCTGGACCCGCTGGCCCCGCACCTCGCCCCGGCCGGCCGCGAGGCGATCCTCCTCCAGGGCGCCCGCATCGCCCTCGCCGACGGGCCGTACACCCCCGCCGAACGGGACGTCCTGGCCACTGTGGGCGCGGCCCTGACGATCTGCTCGGACGACGTGACCCGCCTCCTGGCGACGGCACGGACGCCGTCGTAGGCCCGCTCCACCCCGTCGCGCCGTTACTCCCCAGGGAGTAGTCCGGCCCCCGGGCCACCCCTCGCAGTACCCCCGAACTCGCCCTTCCGCGCGACGAATGCCGCCCCTCGCGCCGGGAGTCTGGAACCTGTCCAGACATTCCGCGAGAAGGGGGGACCCCGCCATGGGGCCCGAGAAGGCCGGAAAGACGAGGAGAGGCCCGGGACGGCGCGCCGCAGTGCCCTGGCTGCTGCTCGGGCTGTGGGTGGCCGTGCTGGCCGCCGTCGGGCCGTTCGCGGCGAAGCTCGCGGACGTGCAGCACGACCGTGCCGTGGACTATCTGCCGGCGAGCGCCGACTCCACCCAGGTGGCGAAGATCGAGGACCGGCTGCCCGGCGGGGAAGCCACCGAACTGGTGCTCGTCTACCACCGCGACGGAGGGCTTCGCGCCGCCGACCGGACCACGGCGGCCCGCCAGGTCGCCGCGATCACCCGGGCGAACCCGCTCACCGGCACCCCCGAGGCCGTGCCGTCCCGGGACGGCAGCACGGTGATGTACGCGGTCTCCAGCACCGCGCCCGGCACCGACGAGGAGAAGCGCGACGCGTTCGTGAACGACGTACGCGACGTCGCCCGCGGAACGGACGGGATGAGCGTCGACGTCGGCGGGCCCGGCGCACTGGCCACCGACGCCGCCGGGGTGTACGACTCCCTCGGCGGACCGCTGCTCTACACCACCGTCGGCGTGGTCGCCGTCCTGCTGATCGTCATCTACCGCAGCCCGCTGCTGTGGCTCGTGCCGCTCGCCGTCGCGGGCGTCGCCGACTATCTGTCGATGGGCGTCGCCTACGGACTCCACCAGGCGTTCGGCACGAGCGTCTCCGGCCAGAGCTCGGGCGTGATGACGATCCTCGTCTTCGGCGCCGGAACCGACTACGCGCTGCTGATCATCTCCCGCTACCGCGAGGAACTGCGGCGCGTGGAACGGCCCTACGACGCCATGAAGGTGGCCCTGCGCGGCTGCGGGCCCGCCGTGCTGGCCTCCTCCGGCACCGTCGCCGCCGGACTGCTCTGCCTGCTCGCCGCCGACCTCAACAGCAGCCGGGGCATGGGCCCGACGGGCACCGTCGGGGTGCTCTGCGCCCTTGTCGCCATGCTGACTCTGCTGCCCGCCGTCCTCGTCCTGCTCGGGCGCCGGGTGTTCTGGCCGCTCGTCCCCGCCTTCGGCGCCGAACCCAGGCAGCGGCGGAGCCTGTTCGCCGCGATGGGGTCCTCCGCCGGACGCCGGCCGCTCGTCGTCCTCGCGGGCGGAGCCGTCCTGCTCGGGGCACTCGCCCTCGGCGCGCTGAACCTGCCGGGCCCGCTCAAGCAGCAGGACTCCTTCGTCGACCGGCCCGAGTCGGTCGCCGCGATGGAGACACTCGCCCGCGCCTACCCGGGGCAGGGCACCCAGCCGATCACCGTGATCACCCCCACCGGGCGGGCGGACGCGGCGCTGGCCGAGGTGCGCGGCCACGCCGGCGTCACGAGCGCCGAGCGCGGACGCAGCGGCGGAGGCTGGACGGAGATCTCCGTCATCGCGCGCGGCGCGCCCCAGTCGGCGGCGGAGACCGCCACGATCAAGGCCCTGCGCGCGGACCTCGACGGATCGTACGTGGGTGGCCCGAGCGCCCAGCACATCGATCTCCAGGACACCAACTCCCGCGACCGGCTCGTCGTCGTACCGATCGTCCTCGTCTCGGTGCTGCTGATCCTGGGCCTGCTGCTGCGGTCGCTCGTCGCCCCGCTGCTGCTCGTCGCCGCCGTCATCGCGGTGTGGGGAGCGGCGCTCGGCATCGGCGGCCTCGTCTTCGGACCGCTGTTCGGGTTCGAGGGGACCGATCCCGGCCTCGGCCTGCTGTCCTTCGTGTTCCTGGTCGCCCTCGGCGTCGACTACGGGATCTTCATCATGCACCGGATGCGGGAGGAGTCCCTCTCCGGTGCCGAACCGGCCGCCGCCGCGCTCACCGCGCTGCGCAGCACGGGAGGCGTGATCGCCTCGGCCGGCCTCGTCCTCGCGGCCACCTTCGCGGTGCTCACGAACATGGGGCTCGTCCAGCTCGTCGAGCTCGGCTTCGTCATCTCGGTCGGGGTGCTGCTCGACACCTTCCTCGTCCGTACGTACCTGGTGACCAGCGCGAGCGTGGCGCTGGGGCGGAAGGTGTGGTGGCCGGGCGGCCTCTCGCGCAGGCCGGACACCGAGGCGGCGGGGCAGCAGGAGCCCGTCGCCGTCGGCTGAGCCGCCCGGCTCGCACCCGGGGCCGGGCCGACAGGGCCTTCGCACCCCGGACACCGAGCCGGCCGGCCCTCGCACACCGGACATCGGGCGCCCCTCCTCTCCCGGAGGGGCGCCCCCTCACGGAGGATGAAGCGGTGGACGTCAAACGCATGCTGCGCCTCACCGGCTTCGGACACGGGGGGAGCGTCGCCCCGGCGCGGATCCTGTGCCAGGACGCGCTGCTCGCCGGTGTGCTGCTGATCGCCGATGTCACCGTGGCGCTCACCGTGCACGCCGACGGCCGTGATCCGGACGCGCTCGGCTGGACCCTGCTGATCGCCGCGCACATTCCCGTCGTCTGGCGGCGGCGCGCCCCGCTCGCCGCGTTCCTCGCGCTCGTCGCCTGCGTAGGGCCGTACCACGCGCTCGACTTCGACCACGAAGCGCCGCTGCTCGTCTCGATGACCGCGCTGTTCACCGTCGCCGTCACGGGGCGCCCGCTGCGCTCCCTGGTCATCGGCAGCGGTGTCATCGGCATCATGCTCACGGTCAAGTTCGGGCAGGGCGCCGCCGAGGGCGCCGAGGCGCTGCGCATCACCGGCTGGATCGTCGCGTTCATCGTCCTCGGCGTGTACGTCCGGGTGCACGGGCAGTACTTCGCCGAGGTCGTCGAACGTGCCGAGCGCGCCGAACGCACCCGAGAGGAGGAGGCCCGCCGCCGGGTCGCCGAGGAACGTCTGCGCATCGCCCGTGACCTGCACGATCTGCTCGCCCACAGCATCACCCTGATCGGCGTGCAGACCTCCGTCGCCGCGCACGTCCTGGCCGCCGACCCCGACCGCCTCGACCGGACGGCCGTCGCCGAGGCCCTCGACGACATCTCCGAGACCTGCCGGACCGCGCGCGGTGAACTGCGGACCACATTGGAGGTGCTGCGCGCCTCCGAGCACGGCGGAGGCGACGGGCGGGGCCCGCTGCCCGGCCTCGACGGAGTGCCCGATCTCGTGGCGGCGGCGCGTTCGGCGGGCGCGAAGGTGGAGGCGCCGACCGGGGTACGGGCGGACAACGTTCCCTCCGCCGTGGGCGCCGCCGCCTATCGCATCGTCCAGGAGGCGCTGACCAACGCGGTACGGCACGCGGGCCCCGACGTGACGGTCCGGGTGGACCTGCGCACGGACGGCTGGGCCCTGCGCGTGACGGTCACCGACGACGGTATCGGCGACGCGGGCGGCCCGCCCGGCTTCGGCCTGATGGGCATGGGGGAACGGGCTCGTAGTGTGGGCGGCACGGTGGAGGCCCGGACACGGGAAGGGGGCGGCTTCGAGGTGCTGGCGGTGCTGCCCCTGCGGAGCGTGCCCGAACAGCAGACGGCCCTGCTCGATTCCGCGCCAGGGCCCGGTTCCGCGGCCGCGGCCGAAGCCGGAAGGGGCGAGGCCCGATGACCATCCGGGTGCTCCTGGCCGATGACCAGAACCTCGTGCGGGCCGCGTTCGCCATGCTCGTGGAGTCGGCACGGGACATGGAGGTGGTCGGGCAGGCGGCCACCGGGCGGGAGGCCGTCGAACTGGCGCGCAGCGAGCGGGCCGACCTGATCGTGATGGACATCCGCATGCCCGACCTGGACGGCATCGAGGCGACCCGGCTCATCGCGGCCGACGAGAGCCTGGCCGGGGTCAGGGTGCTCGTCCTCACCACGTACGACACCGACGAGCACATCGTGGAGGCCCTGCGCGCGGGCGCCTCCGGCTTCCTGGTGAAGGACACCCGGCCCGCCGAACTTCTCGACGCGATCCGCACGGTGGCCGCCGGGGACGCGCTGCTCTCACCGGGCCCGACGGCCCGCCTGGTCGCCCGCTTCCTGCGCGCCCCCTCGGTTCCCGCGCTCGCGGTGGGCGGCCCCGAGGGGCTCTCCGAGCGCGAGCGCGAGGTGCTCACCCTGGTCGCGCGCGGACTCAACAACACCGAGATCGCGAAGGCGCTCGGGCTCAGTCCGCTCACCGCGAAGACCCACGTCAGCCGCATCATGGGCAAGCTGGGCGCCCGCGACCGGACCCAGCTGGTCATCGTGGCGTACGAATCGGGCCTCGTGACCCCGGGAGACGCGGGCCAGGCCTGATCCGGCGGCGCGCGCGACGAGCCCCGGCGGGTGGCCGCACCGGTCCGTCATGACGGCAGAGCGAACTGACGTCTCGTCAACACGCCGTGGAAGCACGGGTATTGCTGTGACACCCGGGGCACATTAGGTTCTCCAGGACATCCCACGTCCTATGTCCGACGTAGTCCAGGGAGTGCCATGACCAGCATGAGCCGCATGGTCGCGTTCGCAGCAGCCGCCGGACTCCTCACCGCCCTCGCCGCCACCGGCGGCACCGCCTCCGCCGCGCCCCTGGCCGGCCGGGGCTGCACCTCATCCGTCCCGTACACCGCGGGCCAGGAGGGCTATGACACGTACCGCATCCCCGCGACCGTCACGACCCGGGCCGGCACGCTGCTCGCCTTCGCCGAGGGGCGGCACAGCGGCGCGGGCGACACCGGGAACATCGATGTCGTCGTCAGACGTTCGTCCGACGGCGGCTGCACCTGGGGCCCGCTCCGGGTCGTCGCGTCCGGCGGCGGCGACACCCGCGGCAACCCGGCGCCGGTGGTGGACCCCCGGACCGGCCGGATCGTCCTCCTCACGTCCTACAACAGCGGTGCCGTGACCGAGGCGCAGATCATGCGGGGCGAGGTCACCGTGGAACAGAGCCGGCGCGTCTTCGTCCAGACCAGCCGCGACGACGGGCGGCACTTCTCCGCCCCGCGGGACATCACGGACCGGGCGAAGCTGCCGAGCTGGCGCTGGTACGCCACCGGCCCCGGTCACGCGATCGCCCTGCGCCACGGACCGCACGCCGGGCGCCTGGTCGTGCCCGCCAACCACTCGGCCGCCCCGCCCGCCGGGTCCGCCGACACCGGTCAGGAGCCCAAGTACTACGGGGCGCACGCGCTCTACAGCGACGACGGCGGGCTCCGCTGGCGGCTCGGCTTCATCGACGACTCGTACGACGGGACCATCAACGCCAACGAGAGCACGATGGCCGAACTCCCCGACGGAAGGCTCTACTTCAGCTCGCGCGACCAGAACGGCACGAGCCCCGGCAACCGCCTCGACGCCTACTCCAGCGACGGCGCCGAGACCCTGGACCGCCCCTTCGCCGTCCAGCCCACCCTGAACGACGTCCCCGTCGTCCAGGGCAGCGTCCTCCAGCTGACCGGCCCCTCCGCCCCGCTCCTCTTCTCCGGCCCCTCCGTCCCCACCGCCCGCCGGTCGATGGCCGTCTGGCGCAGTACGACGGGCGGCGCCGCCTTCGTGAAGGCGACCACCCTGTCCACACAGCGAGCCGCCTACTCGGACCTCGTCCAGCTCGGCGCCTCCCGGGTCGGCATCCTCTACGAGACCGGCGTCGCGGGACCGTACGAGACGATCGAGTTCCGGCGCCTGCCGGTGAACGGGCCGCGGGGGTAGCGGGTCCCCGCCGGGCAGGGCGTCCGGCCCGGCGGCTGGAGCAGACCCGCCGGCCGGAGCAGCCCTGCCCCGGCTAGAGCAGACCCGCCCCCGCCAGATACTTCCCGACCCGCTCGACCTCCTCCTGCGACAGCGGCACCTGGGGTTCCGCCGTCGCGGGGCAGTCGATGACGCCCCGCAGGAACAGCGCGGCCTTGAAGGCGCCGAGGGCCGAGGAACTGCCGCCCATCCGGGCCGGATCGCCGACGCCCACCATGCCGAACAGCTCGCACAGCCGCTCCTGCTCCGCCCGGGCCCGCTCCCGGTCGCCCGCCACGCACAGGTCGTACAGGCGCACGTAGCCCGCCGGGTCCACATTGGCCAGGCCGGGGACCGCGCCGTCCGCGCCGAGCGCCAGCGCCGAGTCGGCGACCACCTCGGAGCCGGTGAGCGCGGTGAAGCCGCTGATGCCGGGATGGTTGCGAGCCCCGCTGACGACCGCGCGGAAGGAACCGAGGTCACCGCTGGAGTCCTTGAGCCCGGCCAGGACGCCGTCGGCGGCGAGTTCGAGGACCAGTTCGGGGCTCAGTCGGGTGTGGACGGAGGCAGGCAGGTCGTACGCGAAGACGGGGAGCGACGCGCCGGCGGCGACGGCGCGGAAGTGGCGGGCGATCTCCGCGGGATGGGTGCGTGTGTAGAACGGGGCCGTGACGACGATCGCGTCCGCGCCCGCGGCCCGGGCCGCCCGCGCGTGGTCCAGGACGCGCGGCGTCGTCATGTCGATCGCACCGGCCAGGACGGGAAGCCGGCCGGCGACGTGCCCCACCGCCGTCTCCACCACGAGCCTGCGCTGCGCGTCCGTCAGATAGGCCACCTCGGACGTGGAGCCGAGGACGAACAGACCGTGCACCCCGCCGTCCAGCAGATGGTCGATCAGCCGGGTGAGCGACGGGACGTCCACCTCGCGGTCCGGTGTCAGGGGCGTGCAGACGGGCGGTACGACACCGGTCAGCGGGGCGGGGAAGGTCATGAGGGCTCCCGGATGTGCTGCTGGAACGGAAGATCGGCCAGGGCGGTGGCCTCCGCGGCGGACACGGCCTGCGCGACCAGGGCGCGCGTCGACCGGCCCTCCTCCACAGGATGGTGACACCGGAAGCGGTGGCCCGGCGTCGACGCGGCCGTGAAGTCGGGCATCAGGGTGGCGCACTCCTCGTCCGCCTTCCAGCAGCGGGTGCGGAAGGGGCAGCCGCTCGGCGGACGCGTCGCCGAAGGGACGGGTCCGCTCAGCGGAATCGGGTCGACCGGATCCAGCAGGCCCGGAGTCGCCGAGAACAGGGCCCGGGTGTACGGGTGACGGGAACGGTCGGTGACCTCGTCGGCCGGCGACTCCTCCACGATCCGGCCGAGGTACATCGTGATCACCCGGTCGCTCATCCGCCGTACCGTCTGGATGTCGTGGGACACGAACACCAGGGCGAGGCCCAGGCGTTCCTTCAGATCGAGGAGAAGGTTGAGGATCTGCGCGCGGACCGACACGTCCAGCGCGCTCGTCGGTTCGTCGGCCACCACCAGGTCGGGATCCAGGGCCAGGGCGCGGGCGATCGCCACGCGCTGGCGCTGACCGCCGGAGAGCTGGCCGGGAAGGGCGTCCGCGAGGGCCCGGGGCAGCCCGACCAGGGACATCAACTCCTTGACCCGGTCCGCCCGTTCGGCCGCGGTGCCGCGCCGGTGCACATCCAGCGGGTCGCGCAGGATCCGGCGTACGGGCAGTCGGCGGTTCAGAGCCGTCGACGGGTCCTGGAAGATCATGCCCGTGCTGCCGCCGACGGCGGTGCGCCGTTCGTCCGGCCTCAGGGACCACAGGTCACGGCCGCGGAAGGTCACCGTGCCGGAGGTCGGCCGCTGCACCCCCACGAGCACCTTCGCGAGCGTCGACTTGCCGCAGCCCGACTCGCCGACGACGCCGGTCGTCTCGCCGGGCACGACGGTGAGATCGGCGCCGGTCAGGGCGTACACCCGGTCCCGGGTGAACACACCGCCGCTGCGGGCCTTGTGGACGACATGCGCGTCGGTGAGCCGGACGAGCGCGTCCGTCCGGTGGACCCCGTCCTCCCGCACCGGCGCGGTCATCGGACCGCCCCGGGCGCCATCGGCGGAATCGTCATGTCACGGCCTCGCTCTCCGTGGTCACCAGGTCGACGGCCGGGTGATGACAGGCCGCCGTGTGCGTGTGCGGACCGACCAGGTCCGGTGCCGTCGTCCGGCACACCTCGCTCGCCATCGGGCACCGGTCGGCGAAGCGGCAGCCGGCCGGGAAGTCGGCGGGGGAGGGGACGACTCCCCTGATCTGCGTCATGCGCTCCGCCGCCGACTCCAGGGACAGCACACTGCCCAGCAGCCCGCGCGTGTAGTGGTGCGCCGGGAACTCCACCAGGTCCGCCGTCACCCCCGTCTCCACGATCTGGCCGCCGTACATCACGGCCACCCGGTCGGTGACCGCCGAGATCAGCGCCAGGTCGTGCGAGACGAGGATCAGGGCGAAGTCCAGTTCCGCCCGCAGTCGCAGCAGCAGCTCCATGACCTGCGCCTGGACCGTCACGTCCAGGGCCGTCGTCGGTTCGTCCGCGACGATCAGCCGGGGCTCGCGGGACAGCGCCATCGCGATCAGGACGCGCTGGCGCTGGCCGCCGGAGAGCTCGTGGGGGTAGCTGCGCAGGGTGCGTTCGGGATCGAGGCCGACCAGTTCGAGGAGCTCGGCCGCCGTACGCTTGCCGCCCCGCCGTATCACCTGCTTCAGCTGCGCCCTGATCGTCATCGCCGGGTTCAGGGACGACAGCGCGTCCTGGTAGACCATCGCCATCTCGTGGCCCAGCAGCCGGCGCCGTACGCGCATCGGCTCGCCCACCAACTGCCGCTGATTGAAACGGACATGGCCGCGCACCCGGGCGCCCTTCGGCTCCAGGCCCATCACCGTCAGCGCCGTCAGCGACTTCCCGCAGCCCGACTCGCCGACCAGGCCCAGGACTTCACCGGGATACACCTCGAAGCTGATGCCGTCGACGATGTCCACGCCGCTGTGGCGGTGGTCGAAGCCGATGGCCAGGTGCTCCACGGCGAGGACGGGCTGCCGTCCCGAGGGGAGCGGGCGGGCCCGGGCGCGCAGCCGGGCGGCGGCCTCCGCCAGACCGGGGAGTTCGAGGACCGTGCCGCTGCCCGGCTCGGGGGCTTCGAGACGGTCCTCGGCGGGGGGCACGGACACCTCCCGCGCCGCCGGAGCGGCCCACGCGTCGGAGACACCCTCGGAGAGGATGTTCAGCGACAGGACGGTGGCCAGCATCAGCAGGCCGGGGAAGACGGTGGCCCACCAGCCGCCGGTCAGCACCATGTTCTTGCCGTCGGCGATGACACTGCCCCAGGACGGGTCCGGGGGCCGGACGCCCGCGCCGATGAAAGACAGCGAGGCCTCGAAGACGATGGCCTCGGCGACCTGCACGGTGCAGAACACCAGGATCGGCGCCGCGCAGTTGACGGCGACGTGCCGCAGGACGATGTGCGGGGTGCGGGCGCCGATCACCTGCTCGGCCGTGACGTAGTCCTCCCCGTACTGGTCGAGGACGTTCGCCCGGACGACCCGGGCGACCGGCGGGGTGAAGAGGAACGCGATCGCGCAGATCAGGACGGTGATGCCGCCGCCGAACACGGCGACGAGCACGGCGGCCAGCGCGATGCCCGGGAACGCCATCACAACGTCCAGGCAGCGCATCAGCGTCTCGTCGACCGCCTTGCGCGAGGTCGCGGCGAGCGCGCCGAGCAGCGCCCCCACGACCAGGGCGAGCGCGGTGGCGCCGAGACCGATCGCCAGCGACCAGCGCGCCCCGTACATCAGCCGGCTCAGGATGTCCCGGCCGAGACTGTCCTGCCCCATCCAGTGACCGGACGACGGATGCCCGGTGCCGTCCACCGGCGGCTGCTGGTCGAGCGGGTCGTGCGGCGCGAGCAGAGGGGCGAACAGTGCCGTCAGCACGACCACGGCCAGGAAGCAGACCGCGATCCGCGACAGCGGCGGCAGCCTGCGCCAGCCGCGCAGCCGGACACCCGGCCGGGCGAGGACACCCGCCAGTTCCTTCCGCGTGAACATCAGGTCGCCTCCCTCAGCCGCGGGTTGACCAGCAGATACAGGACGTCGATGACGAGGTTCACCACCACGAAGCCGATGGCCGTGGTCAGGACGACGCCCTGCACGACCGCCGGGTCACCGTTCTTCACGGCGTCGATCATCAGCTTGCCCATGCCGGGCAGCGAGAAGATCGTCTCGATGACGACCGCGCCGCCCAGCAGATAGCCCACGCGCAGGCCCAGCACGGTGAGCGGGTTCATCAGGGCGTTGCGCAGGACGTTGCGGCCGACGACCACCCGGGGCGGCAGCCCGCTGCCGATCGCGGTGCGCACATAGTCCTTGTCGAGTTCCTCGACCACGGACGTCCGGACGATCCGGGTGAGCTGGGCCGCGACCGGCAGGGAGAGCGCGAGGGCGGGCAGCGCCATGGTCTCGAGCCAGCCGGAGAGCGAGTCGGCCGGGTTGATGTAGCCGCCGGTCGGGAACCAGCCCTGGTCGACGGCGAGATACTGGATCATCAGCAGGGCCAGCCAGAAGCCCGGTGCGGCGACCCCGGTCAGGGACACCACCCGGATGATCTGGTCGGGCAGCCGGTCGCGGTAGATCGCGGCCGTGACCCCGCCGAGCAGCGACAGCACCACCGCGACACCGAGCCCCAGGAAGGTCAGCTGGAGCGTGAGCGGCAGCGCGGTGGTGACCTGCTCGACGACCGGCGCCCGGGTCAGCGCGCTGGTGCCCATGTCGCCGTGCGCCAGGTCCGCCACGAAGTGGAAGTAGCGCACGGGCAGCGGATCGAGCAGGCCGTTCCGCTCCCGGAAGTCGTGCAGTTGCTGCGGGGTCGGGTTGGCGCCCTGGAAGAACGCGGACGCCGGATCGACGTCCGAGAACCGCATCACCAGGAACACGAACAGGACGATCCCGAGCATCAGTGGAACGAGCAGCGCGACGCGGCGCAGCAGGATCCTGACGATGGCGACCACGTACGAACTCCTCCGTCGCCTAGACCCACTTGGCTTGCAGCAGGTTGATGCCCGGGTAGGGCTGCGGCCTCATCCCCGCGAGCCGCCGCGGATTCCACGCCGTCATCAGCTCGTTGTGCACGACCGGGTAGAGCACGGCCTGCTCGGCGACGACGTCGATGTAGTCCTGGATCATCGTCTTCTTCTTGTCGGCGTCCGGCTCCTGCGTCGCCCGGTCCATGTCCTTGAAGAGCTTCTTGGCGACCGGGTCACCGGCCCAGCGGGCGTAGCCCATCCAGAGGTTCTGGGGGCCGTAGTTGTAGTGCATGATCAGGTCGGCGTCGAGGCCGAACTGGTTGGGGTTCGAGGCGGCGGCGACGACCTGGTAGTCCTGCTTCTGGTCCATCTTGGTGAACACGGCCGTGGTCTCCTGCGGGGACAGGGTGGTCTGCACGCCGATCGCGTCCCAGGACGCCTTGACGGTCGGCAGGCAGTCCACGATCCAGCTGACGTTCACCGACAGGATCTCGATCTTCAGGCCCTTGACCCCGGCCTCCTTCAGGAGCCTCTTCGCCTTCTCCGGGTCGTAGGCGTAGACGGTCTTCGCGGGCCGGTAGGAGGGGTTGGCCTCGTTCAGGAACGACGTCGACGGCCTGCCGTGCCCCTTGAGGGCGACCTCGACCATCTTCCCGGTGTCGATGGCGTAGTGCAGGGCCTGGCGCACGCGCACGTCGTCGAAAGGCTTGTGCCGGGTGTTGAACATGAGGAACAGGTTGTTCATGCCGGCGCCGCCCTGGACGGTCATGCCGCCCTTGCGGAGCTGAGAGATGTTGGCGTACGGGATGTTGTCGGCGATCTGGGCACCGGCGCTCGCCCCCGAGATCTTCGCGACGCGGGGCGCGGCGTCCACTATGGTCAGCCAGTTCATCTTCTTGAACGCGGGCCTGCGCGGCCCGTTGTAGGCGGCGAACGCCTCGAAGGTCGTGTTCGACTTCGGGTGGTGCGCGGTCTGCCGGTACGGCCCCGAGCCGATCGCCTTGCCCTTGATCGCGTCGTCCCAGGCGCCCGGCCGGGAGAAGACGTGCTTGGGCATGATCTTCGCCAGGGTGAGCCGGGAGATCCCCTCCGGGAAGGGGAACTTGAGGACCAGCTCGACGTTCTGCGCGTCGATCTTGCGGACTTCCTTCAGCCAGCTCGCGAAGAAGCCCTTGGCCAGGGTCTGGGTCTTCGGATCCAGTATCCGGTCGAAGACGAAGACCACGTCGTCGGCGGTGACCGGCTTCCCGTCGTGGAACGTGGCACCCGCCCGCAGCGTGAACATCCAGGACGTGCCGGTGAGGTCGGCGGGCACCTGGGTGGCGAGCGCGGCGTAGGGCTCGCGGGAGATCGGGTCGGTGTCGAGCAGGCCCTCGTAGATGTGGTTGTTGGCGGCCATGCAGAAGGCCGACGCGGTCTGCGTCGGGTCCCAGCTGCCGTCGTTCCCGTAGCCGATCACGGCCGTCAGCGTGGCGTTCCTGCCGCTGCCCGAGCCGCCGGTGTCGTTCGTGGACTCCGGCCCCGACGAGCAGGCGGCCAGGGACGAGGAGAGGGCGGCGGCCGCGCCCAGGGCGCCGGTGTACTTCAGGAACTGCCGGCGGTGCAGCGCCGGAGTGCGGTTCACGTCGCGCACGGTTCCTCCAGCAAGGAGTGGTCCAGTTGAGCGGTCCGGTGGGGCGGTGGAGCGGGCGGTCCGGTGGCCCGGGAGCAGGAGATACGACGTCCTACGTCATAGGGGGCAGCGTGACCATAGGAGGGGGCGCGGAGGGGGTCAAGGGATCGCACACGAATGGCGTATCTTCCACAGGTGCGACCAATGGCGGTATGAAACAGGGGTAGTTGGCCGAACTTGGCGTTTAATCAGACCGGAGGTGGGACGTCCGATGTCCAGCGAGCGTACGATGCGGCGCATGCCTGAGGAGACCGGGAACCGGCGTCGTCCCGAGCGCCGGGTGAGCAGTCAGATTCAGCGCGAGGTCATGCAGCTGATCCTCGACCAGGGGCTTCCGGCCGGTGCGCCGCTGCCCACCGAGACCGAGCTGATGACCGATCTCGGCGTGAGCCGCAACTCGGTCCGTGAGGCGCTCAAGGCCCTCCAGGCACTCGACATAGTCGAGATCCGGCACGGCTACGGCACCTATGTCGGCGAGGCGTCCATGACGCCGTTCGTCGACGGACTGACCTTCCGCACGCTCGCCCGTCCGGACGATCCGACCGGGGCGCTGGCCGAGATCCTCCAGGTCCGCGAGGTGCTGGAGGAGGGGCTGATAAGCCGCGTGGCGGAGCTGCTGACCGAGGAGGAGCTGGACCGGCTCGAATCCGTCGTCACGGAGATGGAGTCGGCGGGCAGCGACGGGCGCTCCTTCCCCGAACTCGACAGCCAGTTCCACGAGTTGCTGTACGCGTCGCTCGGCAACCCGCTGGTGCCCCAGCTGCTCGGCGCCTTCTGGACCGTCTTCCGGCGGGTCGCCGTGGTGCGCGGCTGGACCGACGACATCACCCCGGAGGTGACGGCCCGCCGCCACCGCGACATCCTCACCGCCCTGCGGGCACGGGACGTCGAGGGCGCCCAGCGCGCGATGTCCGACCACTTCCGCGGGATCGAGGCCCGCGCCGCCCAGGGATCCCGCGGGGTGAGCTGACCCCAGCCCGCTCTCCCCGACCCTGTTCTTCCCGACCCTGCTTTCCCCGACCCCGCTATTCCCTGACCCTGCTCTTCCCGGCCCCGTTCTTCTGGCCCTTGGCCCTCGGGGCGATGTAGCCCCGCCGTACGCTGGTCCCGTGGCCGAAATCGAACCCGATGCGGACCCCGGATCGCACCCCGGCGCGCGGCCCGGCGCGCGGCCCGGCAGCGGTGCCGCCGGTGGTGCCTGGGATCCGGGTGGCGCCGGTGTGCTGTGCCTGCCCTCCGGGCGGCTCATACGGGGCCGGGCCCTGCGTCGGCCGCTCCCCGCCGACGGCGGCCCGGTACCCGCGTACGCCGTTCACCTGCTCGGCGGACAGCCGCCTCCGGTCCCCTGGGAAGCGCGCCGGCTGCGCTGGCCGGACTTCTGGCTGCCGACCGACCGCGCCGAGGCCCGCTCGGTCCTCACCGAGGCCTGGCGGCGGTCCGCCGAGGAACGCGTCGAGATCGCCTGCTTCGGCGGCCGGGGCCGCACCGGCACGGCCCTGGCCTGCGTCGCCGTCCTCGACGGCGTACCGCCCGGGGAGGCGGTGGCGTACGTACGCCGGCACTACGACCGGCACGCGGTGGAGACACCGTGGCAGCGCGCGTACGTCCGCCGGTTCGGCACGTAGACGGTCCTCCGGGCGACGCTCCTAGGGGCGGGTCGCCCGGAAGCGGAGGGTGCCGCCCCGCGGGTGCACGTCCACGGACACGTCCGTGAAGCCGGCCGCGCTCAGCCGTGCCGGGAGTTCCCGCGGATCGAGGGTGTTCATCGTGTCGCGCACATGCAGCAGCCTGAATCCGAGGCTCGTCACGCTGTCACTGCCCGCGAAGGTGCCGCCGGGGCGCAGCACGCGCGACGCCTCGGCGAAGATGCGGTCCTGGTGGGCGGCGGTGGGCACGTGGTGCAGCATCGTGAAACAGACGACGGAGTCGTACGAGGCGTCCTCCAGGGGGAGTTCCGCGCCGTCCGCGTGCAGGACGCGGGCGCGATCGCCCCACCGTTCCGTGAGAAGCCGTGCGGTGTCCCCGTCGATCTCGGCGGCGGTCAGGCGCGCGACGGAGTCGACCAGGACGCGCAGATTGGCCCCGTAGCCGGGCCCGATCTCCAGCACGTCGTCGCCCAGTTCCACGTCCCGCAGGGCCCAGGGCAGGATGCGGTCCTTCGTGGTGCGCGCCCAGGCCTCGGAGCTGCACAGTCTGCGGTGGGCTCGGTTCATCGGCATGACGCCGACGCTAGGGCGGGTGCCGCCCGTCCACCACGGGCTACGCTGCCGACCCATGTCGCGAGACGGACAGAGCCCGGCCGCGGCGGGGACGGCCGTCTTCGTCGGGCACTTCGCCATGCCGCGGGGCACCGCCTTCGCCACACATACGCACCCGGTCCACCAACTGGCATGCTCTGTAAGGGGTTTGCTGCGGGTGCGCAGCGAACGGGGATCCTGGCTGCTGCCGCCGTCACTGGCCCTGTGGATCCCGGCCGGGCTGCCGCACCTCACGGAGGCGGCGGGCGACGCGGTCATGCACAGCGCCTACGTCGACCCCGCGCGCTGCCCGCAGATCCTCTGGACGGAGCCGACGGTCGTGGCGGTCGGCCCCCTGCAGCGCGCCCTCGTCGACCACTTGGCGGGATTCGGGCTCACCGACGAGCACCGCTCCCGGGCCGAGGCCGTGCTCCTGGACGTGCTGACGCCCGTCCCCGTCACGAGCGTCGCCGTGCGCGAGCCCCGGGACCCGCGGGCCCGCGCCGTCGCCGACGCGCTGAGCGCCGATCCGGCCGACGGGCGCCCGCTGTCCGCGTGGGGCGCCGAAGTCGGCGCCGGCGCACGGACCTTGGCCCGCCTCTTCGTCGCCGAGACGGGCCTGACCTTCGGCCAGTGGCGTGAACGGCTGCGTATGCAGGCCGCGATGCCCCTCCTCGCCGACGGCCTCACCGTGGAGACGGTCGCCCGCCGCGCCGGATACGCCTCCGCCAGTTCCTTCGTGGCCGCCTTCCACCGCGTCGTGGGCGTGACACCCCGCCAGTACTTCCCGTCCGGCCCCTGAGCCACCCCCGAGAGAAGCCCGCTGGGCCGCCCACCAGGGGCTGTGGAACTCCTCGCGTCCCGCCCGCCGCCCGCGTCCCGCCCGCCCACCGCACGGGCCGCGGCCCCGCCGACGGTCCGCGCCGCCCGCCGCACGGACCGTGGCCGCCTCACACGTCCCGGCGGTCCACCGCCACGATCGCGACGACGGCCGCCACCGCTGCCCAGGCGGCGAAGGTGATCCAGGCGCCCTGGGCCGTCGCCTGATGGCGGGGGACCAGGGTGAACGGATCATGGGCGTAGGAGATGTCCGCCAGCCGGTTCCAGGCGTTGATCGGCTGGGCGTGCTTCACCGCGGCCGTCCAGGCGTAGCGGTCGGTGATGAACGAGGGGATCAGCAGGAGCACGGCGGTGGCGGCGACCATCGTGGTGGCGCTGTGCCGGATCAGGGCGCCCAGCGCCATCCCGGCGAGGGCGCACACCGGGGCGAGAAGCGCCGAGGCGGCAGACCACGCGCGCCGCGCCGGGGTGCGTGAGGGCGACGCCCGCGTCACGGGTGGCGAGAATCGCCTGGGTGGAGGCGAACGAAGCACCCGCGACGAGCGCGCCGTAGACCGTCATGACGGCGGTCAACAGGGCCGCCTTCGCGGCCATCAGGGCACGCCGGTCAGGAACGGCCGCGAACGTCGTACGCACCAGACCGGTCGAGTACTCGCCCACGATCGTGATCGCGCCGATGCTCGCCACCGCCAGGACCAGGATCATCGCGGAGCCGTCGGTGAAGGCGTCCCGCAGGGCCAACCGGGCCATCTGCGAACGCGTCCGGTCGTCGAAGCGCGGATGGTCGGCCGCGTCCACCCGCGCCGCGTTCGCGTTGAACGCGATCACCGCGAGGGCACCGGCGCCGAGCGCCCAGTACGTCGAACGCAGCGAGCGGAGCTTGATCCATTCGGCGACGAGGAGGTCCCCGAAACGGGCGGCGGGAACAGGGGCGGAGTCGGGCACGGCGGTGGTCGTCATCGGGAGTCTCCGGCGAGGAATTCGGCTCTGTCGGCGGTCAGTTCCATGAAGGCCGCTTCCAGGGAGGCGGCCTGCGGGGTCAGCTTTTCGAGCAGAATCCGGTGCCGGAAGGCGAGTTCGCCGATCCGCGCCGCGCTCAGCGCCGACACCTTCAGCGTCCGGCCGTCGTACGGCGCCACCGCGGCGCCCTCGGCGGACAGCACCGCCGTCAGCCGTTCGGCGTCCGGCGTCCGGACCGTCACGGTGAGCCGGGTGCCGCGCGCCGCGAACCGCGCCACGCTCTCCGCGGCGATCAGCTCACCCCGCCCGATCACGATCAACTCCTCCGCAGTGTTCGCCATCTCCGACATGAGGTGGCTGGAGACGAAGACCGTCCGGCCCTCGGCGGCGAGCCTGCGGAACAGTCCGCGTACCCACAACACACCCTCCGGGTCGAGGCCGTTGAGCGGTTCGTCGAACAGCAGCACCGGTGGATCGCCGAGCAACGCTGCCGCGATTCCCAGGCGTTGCCGCATGCCCAGCGAGAAGCCGTCGACGCGGCGGCGGGCCGCCGAGCCCGAAAGCCCCACCTCCCGCAGCACCTCTTCGACCCGGCCGGCCGGGATCCGGTTGCCGCGGGCGAGAGCCGACAGATGGGCCCGCGCGCTGCGCCCGCCGTGCACATCGCCCGCGTCCAGCAGCGCGCCGACATGCCGCAGCCCGCGCGGGCGGTCCAGGAACGGCCGTCCGCCGACGCCGGCCGTCCCGCCGGTCGGCGCGATCAGACCGAGCAGCATGCGCAGGGTCGTCGTCTTGCCCGCTCCGTTCGGGCCGAGGAACCCGGTGACGTGCCCGGGGCGCACCTGGAACGTCAGCCGCCGCACGGCCGTCATGTCGCCGTATCTCTTCGTCAGTTCGTTGACTTCGATCACACCCGCACCGTCCCGCCGATGGCCGGACCGACGCATCGGTCCGGCGCGGACACTCTCCCGCGGCCCGTGTCGACCCCGGTCGTACGTCCACGGGCGGATGCCCGCGCCCCACCGCCTGCCTACGATCGGCGCATGCATGTCACGCCGCCGCTTCCCCCGCTCAAGCGTGTGCCGCCCGGCGTCTGGGTGGCCCTGGCCTGGTGCGCCAGCACCCTGTTCACGTTCCTCGCGCGCGTCCGGCTGCCCGGCGAGCAGGCGGCCGACGAGCTGGTCGCAGCCCAGTTCTATCGCTGGGACGGCCTGCTGATCCTCGCGGTGGCGTGCGCCCTGGCCCTGGCCGGCAGCCTGTGCCTCGGACGCCGGCCCCTCACCGCCTTCACCCTGCTGCTCGCGGCGGCCGCCCTGATCACCATCAACCTCGCCGTGGGGGCGATCCAGCTCCCCCAGTACCTGGCCGTCGACATCGCCCTCTACTTCATCGCGGCCGGCCGTCCCCGCCGTACCGGGGTCACCGCGCTCACCCTGGCGCTCGCCCTCCTGGTCGCCTGGCTGACGGTGAGGCTGCTGCACGGTTGGGGCGTCGGCACACTCGTCGGACTGACCGTGGCCCTGACCGTCGTGGTCTCCTGGCTGCTCGGCGACGCCGCCCACCGCACCCGCGCCCACGCCGAGCAACTGCGCGTCCGGGCAGCGGGCCAGGCCGTCACCGACGAACGCCTGCGCATCGCACGCGAGATGCACGACATGGTCGCCCACAGCATCGGCATCATCGCCCTCCAGGCCGGCGCGGCGGCCCGGGTCGTGCACACCCAGCCGGACGCCGCCCGCGAGGCGATGACGGCGGTCGAGACGGCCGGCCGGGAGACCCTCGCCGGGCTGCGCCGCATGCTTGTCGCGCTGCGCCAGGCCGACCAGGCCGACCGGCCCCACCCGCCCGGAGCCCAGGGTGCGTCTCCCGACCCGCCGGGCGGATCGCGCGGACAGGGCGACTCCGACGCGCCAGGCGGGTCCCCCGAACACGGTCCCGGAGGGCCGGGCCGTAGCCCCGCGCCCGCCGGCAACCGGTCCCGCGTCCCCGAGGCCGCGCCGCTGCGCCCCGCCGAGGGACTCGCCGACCTCGACCGGCTGGCCGCCGCGACCACGGCCGCGGGGGTCCGTGTGGACGTCCACTGGACGGGCGCGCGGCGTCAACTCCCGCCGGACATCGACCTGTCCGCCTTCCGGATCGTCCAGGAGTCCGTCACCAACGTCGTACGGCACGCGGCGACGGCCGCCTGCCGGGTGACCGTCGACCACCGCGACACCGAGGTCGCCGTCGAGATCACCGACGACGGCCGGGGGAGGGGCAGTACCACGGACACGGGATTCGGCCTCATCGGCATGCGTGAGCGGGTCGTCCTGCTGCACGGCGAGTTCACCGCGGGCCCGCGCCCCGAGGGCGGCTTCCGGGTGAGCGCCCGCCTTCCGCTCCCGGCCACGAGCACGGCGGCCGCCCGATGACGGTCCGGGTGGTCCTCGCCGACGACCAGCAGCTCATCCGCACAGCCCTGCGCATGGTCATCGCCGACATCGAGGACCTGGAGGTGGTGGGCGAGGCGGAGAACGGCGCGGAGGCGGTGGCCCTCGCCGCGCGACTCCGCCCCGACGTCGTCGTCATGGACATCCGCATGCCCGGCATGGACGGCATCGAGGCGACGCGCCGGATCACCGCGGACGCCGCCGAGCCGAGGAACGGGACGAGGATCGTCGTCCTCACGACCTTCGACGACGACGACTACGTGTACGGGGCGCTGCGCGCCGGCGCGTCCGGGTTCCTGGTCAAGGACATGGCGCTGGACGACATCATCGCGGCGGTCCGCGTGGTGGCGGCCGGGGACGCCCTCATCGCCCCCGGCGTCACGCGCCGGCTCATCCGGGACTTCACCGCCTCCCGGCCCGAACTGGCCCGTGCGCAGCGCGAGCTGAAAGGCATCACCGAACGCGAGCGCGAGGTCCTGACGCTGGTCGGCACCGGGCTGTCCAACACGGAGATCGCCGAGCGGCTCTTCATCAGCGTGGCCACGGCGAAGACCTACCTGACCCGTCTGCTCTCGAAGCTGGACGCACGGGACCGCGTCCAGCTGGTGATCATCGCGTACGAGGCGGGGCTGGTGTCCGTGAACCGGTGAGCGCGGGAGGAGCGCGTACCGGGTGGGCGCGCACCGGGATGTCCGGGCCGGGTGGTGTCCGGGCAGCGGCGCGGCGGTCGGATCCGGCGGCGGATCCACCGGACGGAGCCGGCGTTCAGGCAGGCGGCGAGGCCGGGACGGATGCCCGTCCCGGTCCACTGGAAAACCCAGAAGCGCCTGGTCGCGTGGTGGGTGCGGCGAGTTGGCGTACCCGATGGCGCCGGTGTTGTCCGTGACGCCGGTGACACAATCGGGGCGAATCGATTCAGCATGATCTATTCCGTAGTTTTGCGTGAAAGTCGCACAACTGCGGTGTCCGGGCGGCAATATGGCCTGATCTTCCTCAGAACCACGGACCCGAGGCAGCGCCATGACCAGACAGCAGTCCCCGACGGATCCCTACGCGAGGCCGCAGCGCCCGGTCCATCCGGTCCCGGGCGACTCCCATCGGACCGCGCTCGTCGTAGCCCTGATCGGCGCAGCCGCCACGGTCGTCGCGGCTCTCATCGGACTGTTCGTGCAGCTGAGCGGGGAGGTGGAACAGCGCGGCTCCCGTCCGACACTCGGCGGCGCGTCTCCCGCCTCCGGCACGCCCGGCGTGCCCGAGGAAGCCGGTGCTCCCCGCGCGTCGGGGCCACCGAGCGCGTCCGCCGCACCCGCGGTGTCCGCCGCACCCGGGGTGTCCGAACGGGCCTCCACGGTTCCGGCGGCCGTCGGTCTGCCGGAGGAGTTCCTCGGACGCTGGCAGGGCTACGCCGAGGAGGCCGACGCCGGCAGGACCGACCACTACCGCGTCACCGTGGAGCTGAGCGGGGGGACCCGGCGGGAACAGGTCGGCAGCATCCACTACGCGATGGAGTCCTCCGACTGCTACGGCGTCGTCACCCTGACGACGGTCAGCGGCGGCGACCAGGTGACGCTCGGGGAGAACATCCAGTCCGGCAACTGCGTCACGAACGGCCGCATCACCCTCACGCTGAACCCCGGGGACACCGTGGACTTCGCCTACGAGTCGACCAAGCGGGACGGCACCCGGCAGTCCGTGGAGGCCGGCCTGGAACGCGTCGCCTGACCGGAGACGAAGGCCGCCGCCCGGGCGCTCGGCGGGCGGGCCGGGACCCCCGGCGTGCGGGCGGAAACCGTGCCGGGCGGGGTCGCCCACGGTCGGTGTGAGGCGCCTCGTGGGGGTGCCCGGGCGCAAAGGGGCCCATCGGGACCGGGGCGCGGGTGCCGTAGGCGAGAATGGGCCGCATGAGTCTGTTCCGCGACGACGGCATCGTGCTGCGCACCCAGAAGCTGGGTGAGGCGGACCGGATCATCACGCTGCTCACACGCGGTCACGGGCGCGTACGGGCGGTGGCGCGCGGCGTCCGGCGGACCAAGTCGAAGTTCGGGGCGCGCCTCGAACCCTTCTCCCACGTGGACGTGCAGTTCTTCGCGCGCGGCAGCGAACTGATCGGCCGGGGCCTGCCCCTGTGCACGCAGAGCGAGACGATCGCTCCGTACGGTGGCGGAATCGTCACCGACTACGCGCGCTACACCGCGGGCACCGCCATGCTGGAGACCGCCGAGCGGTTCACCGACCACGAGGGGGAGCCCGCGGTGCAGCAGTATCTGCTGCTGGTCGGCGGACTCCGCACCCTCGCCCGGGGCGAGCACGAGCCGCACCTCGTCCTGGACGCCTTCCTGCTGCGCTCCCTCGCCGTCAACGGCTACGCGCCCAGCTTCAGCGCCTGTGCCAAATGCGGCATGCCGGGACCGAACCGGTTCTTCTCGGTCGCGGCGGGAGGTTCCGTCTGCGTCGACTGCCGGGTGCCCGGCAGCGTCGTACCCTCGCCTCAGGCCCTCGAACTCCTCGGTGCGCTGCTCACGGGAGACTGGGAGACGGCGGACGCGAGCGAGCCGCGGCACGTCCGGGAGGGCAGCGGGCTGGTGTCGGCCTATCTGCACTGGCATCTGGAGCGCGGACTGCGTTCCCTGCGCTTCGTGGAGAAGTAGGCGCCACCCGGGGCACCCGGGCACGCGAGAACGACGAGAACAGCAACAACGGCAAGCAGAGCCAGAGCAAGACGAGCGCCGAGCGCAAGCAAGAGGGAGACGAGAAGCACATGGTCGTACGCGGGATCCTGGGACGCCAGCGCCGCGAGTACAAGACGCCGGAACCGCACCCCTCCGGTGCCCGCGCGCCCAAACTCCCCGGCGAGCTCATCCCGAACCATGTGGCGGTCGTCATGGACGGGAACGGCCGATGGGCCAAGGAGCGCGGGCTGCCGCGCACCGAGGGGCACCGGGTCGGCGAGGGCGTCGTCATGGACGTCCTCAAGGGCTGCATCGAGATGGGTGTGAAGAACCTCTCCCTCTACGCCTTCTCCACCGAGAACTGGAAGCGCTCGCCCGACGAGGTGCGCTTCCTCATGAACTTCAACCGGGACGTCATCCGGCGCCGCCGCGACGAGATGGACGAGCTCGGCATCCGGATCCGCTGGGTCGGCCGCATGCCCAAGCTGTGGAAGTCCGTCGTCCAGGAGCTCCAGATCGCCCAGGAGCAGACGACGCAGAACGACGCCATGACGCTGTACTTCTGCGTCAACTACGGCGGCCGTGCCGAGCTCGCGGACGCCGCCAAGGCGATGGCCGCCGATGTCGCCGCCGGCCGGCTCGACCCCGACAAGGTCTCCGAGAAGACCATCCAGAAGTACCTGTACTATCCGGACATGCCGGACGTCGATCTGTTCCTGCGCCCCAGCGGCGAGCAGCGCACCTCCAACTACCTCATCTGGCAGTCGAGTTACGCCGAGATGGTCTTCCAGGACGTGCTGTGGCCCGACTTCGACCGGCGTGACCTGTGGCGTGCCTGCGTCGAATACGCGCAGCGCGACCGGCGTTTCGGCGGCGCCGTCCCGAACGAGGACCTGCTCGCCATGGAGCAGGGCATGCGGGGCGACGGCTCGTAACACCCGCCGCCCGGGGCGTTGTCCGAACCCGGCCTTACGATCATGGCCTCATCACCACCGAACCGGGGAGGGGCCGTGGTCGAGGGCCAGGGTGCTGCGCCGCAGCAGGAGTTGCCGGGGCAGCAGCAGGGGCACGGGGCGGATGTCGTCGAGCTGGAGTACCGGCCGACCGTCCGGGATCTCACGTCGGCGCTGAGAGCGCGCAGAGGCGTCAGCAAGGCGGGCCGAAGACAGTTCTGGGTGCTGGGTGGCGCCGCCGTCCTGGTCGCCCTGGAGTGCGCGCTCGCGCTGGCCGGGCAGGACGCGTCCACGCTTCCCGTGATCTGGTTCGTCGTGTTCGCGCCGCTCGTCATGCTGTCGCCCTGGCTCCAGGCCCGCCAGGTGCAGCGCCTCGCGGAGCGCCTGGGCACGTTCCGTGTGACCGTCACGGACGCCGGGGTGACGGTGGCCACGGACAACTCGACGGAGACGCTCAACTGGATGGCGCAGCCCCGCTACCGGGAGACGGCGGACACTTTCGTCATGCTCAGCCCCGACAAGAACGCCGTCGGCTTCACCGTGCTGCCCAAGCGCGCCGCGCACACGCCCGCGGACGTGGACAGGCTGCGGGGGATCCTCGACCGCAACCTGACCCGCGTCTGACGCCCTGGGGCGGACACGCGCCGGAGACTCAGCCCTTCGCCGCCGCGCACTCCGCGCACGTGCCGAAGATCTCCACCGTGTGGGCCACGTTCACATAGCCGTGCTCCGCCGCGATGGCCTCGGCCCACTTCTCGACGGCCGGGCCCTCCACCTCCACCGCCTTGCCGCAGACCCGGCAGACGAGGTGGTGGTGGTGCTCGCCGGAGGAGCAGCGCCGGTAGACGGACTCGCCCTCGGACGTACGCAGGACGTCGACCTCGCCGGCGTCGGCCAGGGACTGCAGCGTGCGGTAGACCGTGGTGAGCCCGACCGAGTCGCCCTTGTGCTTGAGCATGTCGTGGAGCTCCTGCGCGCTGCGGAACTCGTCCACCTCGTCGAGCGCGGCCGCCACGGCGGCACGCTGCCGGGTGGAACGGCCCCGAACGGGCGATCCAGCGGTTGTCACCGTTGCCTCCTCACGTCTGCCCTTGCCCGGCCATTGTGCCAGTCCGGGCTGTGCCCGGTCAGACGCCGACGGTGCTCTCCGTGCCGCGCGCGGCCGGAATCGTGCACTCGGCGGGGTCTCCGGCGGCCTGCGCCGCGGCCAGTGCCCGGGCCCGGCGCCGGGCCAGCGGCGTCGCGAGCGCGGTCAGCGCGATGAACACGCCGATCGTCAGCAGCACGATCGTCGCGCCGGGCGGCACGTCCTGGTAGTACGACGTCACGGTGCCGCCGATCGTCACGGTCACCCCGATCGCCACCGCGATGGCGAAGGTCGCCGCGAAGCTCCGGGTGAGCTGCTGGGCCGCCGCCACCGGCACCACCATCAGCGCGCTCACGAGCAGCAGTCCGACCACCCGCATGGCGACGGTCACCGTGACCGCCGCCGTGACCGCCGTCAGCAGGTTCAGGGCCCGCACCGGGAGACCGGTCACCCGCGCGAACTCCTCGTCCTGGCTGACCGCGAACAACTGGCGGCGCAGTCCCACCGTGACGAGCACGACGAAGGCGGCCAGCAGGCAGATCGCCGTCACGTCGGACTCGCTCACCGTCGACAGGGAGCCGAAGAGATACGAGGTCAGGTTGGCGTTCGAGCCACCCGGCGCGAGGTTGATGAACATCACGCCGCCCGCCATGCCCCCGTAGAAGAGCATGGCCAGCGCGATGTCCCCGCGTGTCCTGCCGTACCAGCGGATCAGCTCCATGAGCACGGCGCCCAGCACGGACACGGCCATCGCCATCCACACCGGCGACGTGGACAGCAGGAAGCCGAGGCCGACACCCGTCATGGCCACATGGCCGATCCCGTCGCCCATCAGGGCCTGGCGGCGCTGGACCAGATAGATGCCGACGGCGGGCGCGGTGATGCCCACCAGGACGGCGGCGAGCAGGGCCCGCTGCATGAAGGCGTAGTCGAGGATGTCCATCAGCTCAGCAGTCCCGTCCGGAGGGGTTCGGCGTCATGAGCCGCGTGCGGGTGTACGTGGTCGTGGCCGGGCAGCGCGTGCTGGCCGACCGCCTGCGGCGGCGGGCCGTCGTGCAGCACGCAGCCGTCCCGCAGGACGACCGCGCGGTCGATCAGCGGCTCCAGGGGGCCCAGCTCGTGCAGCACGAGCAGGACGGAGGTGCCCTGGGCGACCTGGTCGCGCAGGGTCGCGGCCAGCACCTCCTGGCTGGCGAGGTCCACGCCCGCCATCGGCTCGTCCATGATCAGCAGCTCGGGCTCGCAGGCCAGTGCGCGGGCGATGAGGACCCGCTGGTGCTGCCCGCCCGACAGGGCGTTCACGGAGTCCTTCGCGCGGTCCGCCATCCCGACGAGCTCCAGGGCCCGCCGCACGGCCGCGTGATCGGCCTTGCGGAGCACACCGAAGCGGGCCCGGGACAGCCGCCCCGAGGCGACGATCTCGGCGACCGTCGCGGGCACGCCGCCCGCCGCCGTGGTCCGCTGCGGGACGTAACCGACCCGGTGCCAGTCGCGGAAGCGGCGCCGCGGGACGCCGAAGATCTCTATCTCTCCGGCGCTGACGGCGACCTGGCCGATGACACTGCGCACCGCGGTCGACTTGCCGGAGCCGTTGGCGCCGAGCAGCGCGACGACCTCGCCGCGGCGCACGGTGAGATCGATGCCGCGCAGGACCGGGCGCGAACCCAGCTCCGCCCGCACACCGCGCAGGGATACGACGGACTCGCTCACGACGTCCTCCACACTGGTCACTTGGCGCCGAGAGCCGTCTGCAGCGCCTTCAGGTTCGACTCCATGACCTGCATGTAGTCGCTGCCCCTGGACTTGTCGGTGATGCCCTCGAGCGGGTCGAGGACATCCGTGCGAAGACCCGCGTCGCCGGCGATGGTCCTGGCCGTCTTGTCGCTGACGAGCGTCTCGTAGAACACCGTCGTGACGCCGTCGGCCTTCGCCATCGTCTCCAGGTCCTTCACCCGGTTCGCGCTGGGCTCCGACTCCGGGTCAAGGCCGCTGATGGCCTCCTCGGTGAGCCCGTAGCGCTCGGCCAGGTAGCCGAACGCGGCGTGGGTGGTGATGAAGGTCTTGGTCTTCGTGTCCGCGAGCCCGTTGTGGAAGTCGGTGTTCAGCGCGACGAACTTCTTCCGCAGCGCCGACATGTTCTTCTCGTAGTCCGCGGAGTGCTTCGGGTCGGCCTTCTTCAGCGCGTCGGAGATCCCCTCGGCGACCTCGGCGAACCGCACCGGGTCGAGCCAGATGTGCGGGTCGGTGGCCCCGGTCTCCTCGCCCTCGCTGTCGTCGTGGGCGGCCGCGTGCCCGCCGACCTCGTTGCCGTGCTTCTCCAGCGTCGTCAGCGAAGCGGCGTCGATCTTGGTCTTCACCTCGGCCTGGGCCACGGCGTCGTCGACGGCCGGCTGGAGGTTCTTGAGGTAGAGGACGGCGTCCGCCTCCTGGAGCTGCGCGGTCTGCCGGGCGCTGATCTCCAGGTCGTGCGGCTCCTTGCCGGGCTCGGTCAGGTTCGTGACGTTCACATGCGTCCCGCCGATCTCCTCGGCGAGGTACTGGAGCGGGTAGAACGACGCCACCACGTCGAGTTTTCCGTTGCTCTTGCCGTCGGCCGAGGCGGAGCCCGAGCAGGCCGAGAGAGCGCCGAGGCCGAGGGCGGTGGCCGCCACGACCGCGGACCCCGATATGAGGCGTCGTCGTACGTTCATGACACTCATTTTCAACAAATCTGGAAACGATTGTCAACAAGCCCTCGTCGGGGCGGTCCCGCACCCCCCGACAAGGGGCATCAAGCGGATGTAAGCGGCAGTAAGCGGCCCACTCCGCGAACCGATTTGATACAGGGGTGGGCGACGCCGGTAACCTGAAGCATTCGCTGCCGTCCGTTCGTAATGAAGAGAGCACCGTGGCCGCCGACAAGATCGAGACCATCGTCAGCCTGAGCAAGCGCCGTGGCTTCGTTTTCCCCAGTAGTGAGATCTACGGCGGACAGCGTGCCGCCTGGGACTACGGCCCGCTCGGCGTCGAGCTCAAGGAGAACATCAAGCGCCAGTGGTGGCGTTACATGGTCACCTCCCGTGAGGACGTCGTCGGTATCGACTCGTCGGTGATCCTGGCCACCGAGACCTGGGTCGCCTCCGGCCACGTCGCCACCTTCACCGACCCCCTCACCGAGTGCACCTCCTGTCACAAGCGCTACCGCGCCGACCACCTGGAGGAGGCCTACGAGGCGAAGCACCACCGCCTCCCCGAGAACGGCCTCTCGGACGTCAACTGCCCGAACTGCGGCAACAAGGGCATGTTCACCGAGCCCAAGCAGTTCTCCGGCCTGCTCAGCACCCACCTCGGCCCCACCCAGGACAGCGGCTCCGTCGCCTACCTGCGCCCCGAGACCGCCCAGGGCATCTTCACCAACTTCGCCCAGGTGCAGACCACCTCGCGCCGCAAGCCGCCCTTCGGCATCGCGCAGATGGGCAAGTCCTTCCGCAACGAGATCACGCCCGGCAACTTCATCTTCCGCACCCGCGAGTTCGAGCAGATGGAGATGGAGTTCTTCGTCAAGCCGGGCGAGGACGAGAAGTGGCAGGAGTACTGGATGCAGGAGCGCTGGAACTGGTACACCGGTCTCGGCCTCAGCGAAGACAACATGCGCTGGTACGAGCACGCCAAGGAGAAGCTCTCCCACTACTCCAAGCGCACCGCCGACATCGAGTACCGCTTCCAGTTCGGCGGCAACGAGTGGGGTGAGCTGGAGGGCGTCGCCAACCGCACCGACTTCGACCTCGGCGCGCACTCCAAGGCCTCCGGCCAGGACCTCTCCTACTTCGACCAGGAAGCCGGAGAGCGCTGGACCCCGTACGTCATCGAGCCCGCCGCCGGTGTCGGCCGCGCCATGCTCGCCTTCCTCCTGGACGCCTACGTCGAGGACGAGGCCCCGAACGCCAAGGGCAAGATGGAGAAGCGCACCGTGCTGCGCCTCGACCCGCGCCTCGCGCCCGTCAAGGTCGCCGTGCTGCCCCTGTCGCGCAACCCGGAGCTCTCGCCCAAGGCCAAGGGTCTCGCCACCGCGCTGCGCCAGCACTGGAACATCGAGTTCGACGACGCCGGCGCCATCGGCCGCCGCTACCGTCGCCAGGACGAGATCGGCACCCCGTTCTGCGTCACCGTCGACTTCGACACCCTCGACGACAACGCCGTCACGGTGCGCGAGCGCGACTCGATGAAGCAGGAGCGTGTCTCGCTCGACCAGATCGAGGGCTACCTGGCCAGCCGCCTCATCGGCTGCTGATCACCCGCCGCTCACGAAGCCCCCGGTTCCCGAGCAGGGAACCGGGGGCTTCGCGTCGTCCCGGACCATGGGGTGTCCGGGCATCGATGGCACCGGCTGCCGGGCGGCACCGGTGCGGCGTGGGTGGCACCCGTGGCGGCGCCTCCTCCCGGCCCGTCGGCCGGGCCGGCCTCAACGGCCCTGCAGGGCCTTCACGTTGTCGCCGAAGGTCCAGTTCTTCGAGCCGTCCCAGTTGATGGACCAGGTCATCAGGCCCTTGAGGCCGGTGCCGTAGTGGCGCCAGGCCTGGGAGACGAGACCCGGTGACATGTAGCCACCACCGGCACCGGACTGCGCGGGCAGCCCCGGCACCTGCTTGTCGTAGGGAACCCTGATGGTGGTCCCCTGCACCACGAGCCCCTTGTTCAGGCAGTCCGTCTGGGCGGTGAAGCCCTGCACCGTGCCCGCGGAGTACGAGTCACCGGAGCAGCCGTACATGCTCCCGTTGTAGTACTGCATGTTCAGCCACCACAGACGCCCGTTGTCCGCGTACTTCTTGACGATCGGCAGGTAGGCGCCCCAGATCGAGCCGTAGGTGATGCTGCCACCGGTGACGTACGCCGTCTCCGGCGCCATGGTCAGGCCGAAGCCGGCCGGCATCTGCGCCAGCACTCCGTCGATGATGCGGATCAGGTTGGCCTGGGAGGCGGAGAGCTGACCGATGTTCCCGCTGCCGACGAGCCCCGTCTCGATGTCGATGTCGATCCCGTCGAAGTTGTACTTCTTCAGGATGGGCACGATCGTCGCCACGAAACGGTCGGCGACCGCGGACGAACTCAGGTCGATCCCGGCGGCCGCTCCGCCGATGGACAGCAGGATCGTCTGCCCCGACGCCTTGGCCGCGCACATCTCGGCGGGCGTCGCGACCTTCACGCCGGTGTCCATCCCGTCCTGCCACAGCGCGGTGCCGTCCGAGCGGATGACGGGGAACGCCGCGTTGATCACGTTGTAGCCGTGCGCGGCGATACGGGAGTCGGTGATCGGCGTCCACCCGAAGGGCGGGTGCACCCCGTTGGACGAGCCGTCCCAGTTCTCCCAGTATCCCTGGAGAACCTTTCCGGCGGGGCGGGACTTCACGGCGCAGGTGTCCGCCGCGGAGGCGCTGGGGGCGCCAGCGATCGACAGGGGGGTGAGGACGGCTGCCGCCAGGGCGACGGCGAGCAGGCGCAGCTTCCGACGGATCATGCGAGGCCTCCCGGTGGGGGTGCGGTGAGGTGTCGTAGGCATGACAGTCGCGCGGTCCAGACCTTTCGTCAATAGGTCTGGACCAAAGTGGCGCCGGTGGCGGGCGGCCGCCCGCGGTTCACCGGCGGCCCGTGGCGCGGGGTCCACCCGAGTTCGCGGCGCACGCGCAGCCGGGTCGTGAGGATGTCAGCGGCGGTCATGGAGCTCCTCCAGGGCTGCCCGCTCACGGTGGTCCTGGTAGGGGGCGTGGCCGGTGAGGGCGACGGCGAAGTCCTCGGCGACCGAATCGATCAGGGTCCGCGCGGGAGTGACCCAGCTCTCGAACCGGCCGCCGATCGCCGCCTCCACCACCTGGTCGGCGTCGTCCGGGCTCATGCCGGTGCTGGTGAGGAACCAGATCAGGAGCCGTCCGGCCTGCCCGGGCAGCGCACCCTGCACGCCCGAGTCCAGCGCGAGCAGCACGAGCCGGACGCAGGCCCGCTCCAGGTGCCAGCTGCGGTCCTCGGGGGAGGCGCCGGGTGGCGGCGCCAGTTCCGCGAAGCGCCGGGCCAGCCATTCCAGCACCCCCCGCCACTGGAGCAGCGCGGCCGCCGCGCGGGCCGCGGTCTCGTCGGGAGTCGTGACCGAGGTGGACGCGTGGTCCCAGCCGCCGAGGACTCCGCCGTACTGGTAGCCCCACCTCCAGCCCAAGGCCCAACTGCCGTAGCGCTCACGGATGATCGCGTCCACCTGTTGCTCGCACCAGGACTCGCCCTGCCACCAACCCGCCGGGCCGGAGAGTACGGGCGGCACCCATGGGCGGACCAGTGCGCGAAGGCGCGCTTCCTCGTCCTCGTCCCAGGTGAAGGGGTGGCGGGCCGGGTCGAGATTCCCCCAGTTCCACACGGTCTCGAAGGAGACGGGAGGTACGAGGTTCTCGGGGAAGGGCAAGGTGTCTCGGTGGTACGTCAGTGCCGGGCCCGCTCTTCCGTCCGCTGCTGTGGGCCCTCAGTCTCCGCCCGTGGAGCCGGGGCAGGCGACTGAATTTCCGGACCGCGGACCCCAACCCGGACCCCGGACCCAACCCGGACCCCGGACCTCGAACCCCAGGCCCGGCGCGCCCGGGTCCACCGGGTGATCCGGGCGACCGCCCTCAGGCCTCTTTGGGGTCGACCGTCGCCTGGTGTTCCTCGGCCAGGTGCTCCTCCGCCTTCAACCAGGGGAGGAACTGGGCGCTTTTGCGCCAGCCGCAGGTGTCGCATCTGATGGTGCGCTGCACGCCCGCTCGTTGTACGCGGACGGTGTGTTCGCGGCCGTGCTGGTCCCAGCGGCTTACTTTGCTCGTGTTGATCTGCAGCATCACGCCTCCTGGTTCTCCCGCTTCGTCTGCGCAGCAAGGAGTGTGCAGCATGGTGAAGATCAACGGGGGTTCTTCGGCGCCGAGTTCGGTGAGGGCGCGGTCGCTCTCAGGAGGCGGCGAGGTGTCCTTCGGCGGCCTCGACGGCGGCGGTGGTGACGTTGACCTGGTGTTCTATCTGCCGGTCCACCGGAACCCAGGTCGCCGTGAAACTCGCCGAGTAGGCGGCGCACCAGCGCGCGACGAGGGCTTCCAGCTCGGCGCGTTGGGGCGCGGTCGCCGGGGTCGGCGCGTATTCCTCCAGGAGGCGCAGCAGCATGGCCGCGGCCCGGAGCGGGGTTCGCCGGGCGAAGCCCTCGATGCTGGCCGTGCGGGCGCGGGTGAGATCGGGCAGCGGCGTGAAGGACGGGTGCGCGGGGTCCCAGCTGTCGGCCAGCGGGCCGCATACGCGCAGCGTTTCGGCCACGGCCCGGTGCATGCTGAAGCCGGTGCCGGGGCCGGGCGGGGGAAGGTGCGGGCGTGCCCGTTCGTAGTGGCCGCGGACGGTGTGGGCGTAGTCCCGCAGGCGTTCCGCCCAGTGCTGCAGCCGTTGTTCGGGGGCGGGGTGGGGAGTGAGGTCGGCGAACCCGGCGGCGGCCCAGACCGGCACTTCCACCACCGCGGTGACGCCGCCGTGGGCGTGCGGGGCGAGCCAGGTGGAGCGGTGGGCGTTCTCCGGGAAGGCGGTGGGGCGTTCGGGCGCTCCGGGCGGTGGCAGGACGAAGACGCCGGGGGCGCTCGTGGGCCAGTGCAGGGCGTCCAGCGGGGCCCTTTCGACCGGGATGCCGAGCCGTTCGGCGGAGGCGGCGAGGGTCCGGTCGAGGCCGGGTACCTCTCGGGTGACCTGGGCGAAGGTGCCGCCGATGTCCGTGCCGTGCAGCGAGATCTGGATGAAGGGCCGCAGCCGGCGGATGACGTCGAGCAGGGCGCGGCTCTCCGGCAGGAACCGGGGGCGGGGGAGGGCGGGTGCCCATTCGGGCTGTTCGTCGGCCGTGGGACGGAAGAAGCGGCGGTAGTGGCCGAAGAGGGTGTCCGCGTGGTGTCCGCCGTCGTTGAGGCGGGCTCCGTCCGGATCGAGGCACAGCATCAGGTGCCATACCGTGCCGGGCCGTTCGCCGGCCAGTGCCCGGTGGGCCAGCGCGAGGAGGGTGCCCCCGCCGACGTACTCGTTGGGGTGCGCGCCCGCGACCACGAGGGCGTGCCGCGACCCGTTTCCGACGCTCAGCATCCGCAGCGGGACGCCGCGTCGGGAGTGGCCGATCGTGCTGAGCCGGCACAGGCCGGGATGCCGGTCGGCCAGTGCTTCGGCGGTGCGGGTGACGTCGGCGGGCGTGGGATAGCTCAGTGTCCGGAGCCGCTGTCGTCCCCGGTCTCGCTCTGGTCCAGCGCGCGGATCTTGACCTCGGTCACGGGGCCTCCTCGGATCGCGGTTCGGCCGGACGGAACGCGCCGGGCCACCGCCGGGCGCGTTCCGTTCGACTTCAGTGCGACTCAGTACGACATGGCGCATCACCGGTGTCAACAGCCCCTGAAAAGAGGGAAGTTGGGGCTCATGGCCGGTGCATATGCCGGTGGCCGCGAGGTCGGCCGGCTGCCGGTTCGCGCGGTCGGCCGGCCGGTCGGGACGGGCCCTTCAGCTGATCGTGCGCGGCAGCCGCAGGCTCAGTGCCGTGGTCAGGGCCACGCCCACCAGCTGGACCAGGAGCGTCGTCACCAGGGCGTCGCGCATGCCGTGGGCCGGGACGAGGGACAGGAACAGGGTGCCGAGGGTGGCCACCCCGACGGCGAGGGCCGCCTGCTGGGTGGTGGCCATCACGCCGCTGCCGACGCCGGCCCGGGCGGCCGGCACCTCGGAGAGGACGATCCGGATGAGGACGGGCAGCTGGAGCGCCTGACCCGCGCCGGCGACCGCCGCGCCGGGCAGCAGCTCCCTCACCCCGAGGTCCGGCCAGGACCGCCAGGCGGCCAGCGCGATGAGCGCCACGCCCACCGCCTGGATCAGCCCGCCGGCGGTGACGACCCGGGTGCCGTAGCGGGCGATCAGCCGGGGGCCGCACAAGGACGTGACGAAGAAGACGACCGCCATGGGCGCGAGGGCCATCCCCGCGGCGACGGGACCGAGGCCCGCGCCGCGCTGCAGAGCCACCGCGATCACGAACATGAAGCCGCTGAAGCCGATCGAGAACGGCACGATCATGATCAGACCCCGGCGCAGCGAGGTCAGCTCGAGCAGGCTCGGCGGTACCAGGGGGGTCCGGCCGCCCCGGTCCGCGCGGCGTTCGACGAGGTAGAAGGCGGCGGCCGCGAGCGGGAACAGGGCGAGGGACACCCAGGTCCACAGCGGCCAGCCCGCCGCCCGGCCCTCGGTGAGCGGGGCGAGCAGGGCCAGCAGGGCGACCGCGAGCAGGACGGTGCCGGGGGCGTCGATCGGCTCCGGGTGCTGCGAGCGGGTCTCGGGGACGGCGCGGGCGGCCAGGACCAGACCGAGGACGACGACGGGCACGTTCACGAGGAACACCGAGCGCCAGCCGGTGCCCGCGATGTCGGCCGCGACCAGGACGCCGCCGAGGATCTGCCCGGCCACCATGGACAGGCCGGCCGTGGCGCCGTACAGGCCCATCGCCTTCGCGCGGCGGGGCCCGGAGGTCGCCGACTGGATGGTGGCGAGGACCTGCGGCAGCATCGCCGCGGACGCCGCGCCCTGGGCGACGCGCGCCGCCACCAGCGTCCACGCGGTGGGCGCGAGGCCGCAGGCGAGCGAGGTCAGGCCGAAGGCCGCCATGCCGCCGAGGAAGAGCCGGCGCCGGCCGAACAGGTCGCCGAGCCGTCCGCCGAGGACGAGCAGGACGGCGTACGCGACCCCGTATCCGGCGACGACCAGCTCGAGGACGGCCTCACTCGCGTTCAGGTCATGCCCGATGGTCGGAAGGGCTACGTTGACGATGAAGAAGTCGATCAGGGGCAGTGCCGCGCCCAGCAGCACGGTGAACAGTCCGAGGCCGCCCAGTGCGGGTGGCGCGGTGGGGGCGCGGACTGCGGTGGTGAGAGTTCCGGTTTCGGTCACGTCCTCCAGACTTCTCCCGGACTCAGACGGGTACCAGAGTCTTCTTATCCTGGTACAAGCACTACCTGGCAACAGGCTGCGGTGAGCGGCAGGCTGGAGGCATGACGACCATGGTGCGGGACACGACCACCGGCCCGGACCCGGCACGGCCCACCCCGGGCGGGACGCGATCCGTCCCGGACACGGCGGCCCCGGCTCCGGCGCGGTCGGCTCCGTCCCCGGCGGCTTCCGGCCGGCCGCCCGCGGACGCGGCCGGCAGTGCGCCCGGCCCCTCGAGGACGTCGGGCCCCGCGGGGCCCCGAGGCAGCGAGATCCGGCGGCACGAGCTGGCCACCTTCCTGCGCAGCCGGCGCGAGCGCATCACGCCCGAGCAGGTCCAGCTGCCCCGCGGCCGCCGTCGGCGCACACCGGGCCTGCGCCGCGAGGAGGTCGCCCAGCTCTCCGCGGTCGGGGTCACCTGGTACACCTGGCTCGAGCAAGCGCGCGACATCCAGGTCTCCGAGCAGGTACTCGACGCCCTGGCGCGCACCCTGCAACTCGACTCCAGCGAGCGGGCGCACCTCTTCCAGCTGGCCGGAGCCGTCGACCCCTCGCCCGCCGCCCAGTGCGAGGTCATCACCCCGGCGCTGCGCCAGATCCTGACGCAGCTGGAGCCGGTTCCGGCCTGCATCCAGAACAGCCGGTACGACATCCTGGCGTACAACCGCACGTACGCGCGTCTGATGATGGGCGACCTCGACACGATCCCGCCCGCCGACCGCAACTGCATGATCCTCGCCTACACCAACGCGGAGTGGCGCCGGTCGATCGTCCTCCTGGACGAGACCATGCGTCTGATGGCCGCGCGGCTGCGCGTCTCGATGGCCGGGCACCTCGGGGAACCCGCCTGGAAGATGCTGCTGAAGCGGCTGCGGTCCGAGTCGGCCGAGTTCCGCGAGATCTGGGACCGGTACGAGGTGGTCGGCACCCGCGGCAAGACCAAGAAGTTCGTGAACCCGTACGTCGGTCTCGTCACCGTGGATCACACCGACCTGTGGCTCGCGCCCGATCTCGGTGCCCGCATGGTGACGTACGCGCCCTCCGACGAGGAGAGCCGCGAACGGCTGGAGAAGCTGCACGCGATCGCGCTGGAGGCGGAGGCGGAGGCGGAGGCGTTGGCCGGGGCCGAGGCCCCAGCCGAGGCCGGAACGGCGTCCCGGGCGGAGGCGGCGGGGGCGGCCTGATTCGGGTGACGCCGACGCCGACGCCGACGCCGACGCCGACGCCGACGCCGACGCCGACGCCGACACCGACGCCGACGCCGACCCCGGCGGGTGCGGTCCGTGCCGTCGCGCGGTGAGGCGACGTACGGCCGGACGGCGGACCTGGTGAGGCGTCGGCGCGGTCAGACGGCGGAGCGGTCCTCGGCCCGTACGTCCACCGTCTCCCGTATCTCCGGGGACTCCAGCAGGCGGGCCGTGCGCTCGGCCGTCGCGCGGGCCCAGCGCCCGCTGGTGAGGGCGCCGAGGACGAGGACGGCGAGACCGCAGGCGGTGATGACCCACCAGCCGGGGCGGGCCGCCGCGACGAAGGTGTCCCGGTAGGCGGAGGCGTGAATGCCGGAGGCGAGGGCCGCTCCGATGACGGCGACGCCGAGGGTGCCGCCGATCTGGCGGCTGGTCGAGGCGACGGCGGCGGCGACGCCCGCCTGGGAGCGGGGCATGCCGGAGACGGCGGTGTTGGTGATGGGGGCGTTCACGAAACCGAAGCCGAGGCCGAAGAAGACGTAACCGATGACGAGCGTGACGTTCGACGTCTCCCCCTCGAACGCGGCGAACAGCACCCCGCTCACGGTCATCGCGACACCGGCGATCAGCAGCGACGGGCGCGGGCCGCGGCTGCCGACCAGGCGTCCCGAGATGGGCGCGCAGACGAAGCACAGGGCGGCCATGGGCAGCATCCACAGGCCCGCGTGCAGGGCGTCGAGGCCGCGCACGTTCTGCAGGTACAGCGTCGACAGGAACAGGAAGCCGCTGAGCGCGGCGAACGCGCTCACCGCGATGACGGTGGCCCCGCTGAACGGCGCCGAGCGGAAGAAGCGCAGGTCGATGAGGGGTTCGTCGCGCCGGGGCTCGTACCACAGGAGGCCGAGCAGCGCGGCCAGGGCGACCACGCCGAAGCCGGTGGTCCACAGGGCGCCGGAGGTGGGCGCCTCGATGATGGCGTACGTCAGCGAGCCGAGCAGCACGATGACGAGGAGCTGGCCGACCGGGTCGGGGCGGCGGGCCTTGGGGGCGCGGGACTCGGGGACGAAGCGCAGGGTCAGCAGGAGCGCGGCGAGGCCGATGGGGAGGTTGATCCAGAAGATCGACCGCCAGCCGACCGTCTCGACGAGCAGGCCGCCCACCAGAGGTCCGGCGGCCATGGATATGCCGACCACGGCGCCCCACACGCCGATCGCTCGGGCGCGTTCGCGGGGGTCCGTGAAGGTGTTGGTGATGATCGACATCGCCACCGGGTTCAGCATCGAGCCGCCGACGGCCTGGACCATCCGGAAGACGATGAGCGCGTCGAGGTTCGGGGCGAGGGAGCAGAGCACCGAGCCGATGGTGAAGAGGACCAGGCCCGCCATGAAGACCTTGCGCCGGCCGATGCGGTCGGCGGTGGAGCCCGCGAGCATCAGCAGGGAGGCCAGCACCAGGGTGTACGCGTCGATGGCCCACTGCATGCCCGCGACGTCCGTGTGCAGTTCCCGCTGCATCGAGGGCAGGGCGACGTTCAGGACCGTGACGTCGAGGCTCACGATCAGCAGACTCATGCAGCAGATCGCGAGCACCAGCATCCGGTGCCGGTGGCTGAGCTCAGGCATTCCCTCAATGTACGCCGCTGTCGATAGTGTGTCTAACTAATGACTGCTACACGATCTTTCGCGCGAGCACCCGGCGCCGTGCGCCACAATGGGGGAATGCCCACGCCCACGTCCACCGTGAACCCCCCGCTGTCGATCGGTCCCCACCAGGTGCAGCCGCCCGTCGTCCTGGCCCCCATGGCCGGGATCACGAACGCGCCGTTCCGCACGCTGTGCCGCGAGTTCACGGGCGGCAAGGGCCTGTTCGTCAGCGAGATGATCACCACGCGGGCGCTGGTCGAGCGCAACGAGAAGACCATGCAGCTGATCCACTTCGACGCGACCGAGAAGCCGCGCTCGATCCAGCTGTACGGCGTCGACCCCGCGACCGTCGGCAAGGCCGTCCGCATGATCGCGGAGGAGGACCTCGCCGACCACATCGACCTGAACTTCGGCTGCCCGGTCCCCAAGGTCACCCGCAAGGGCGGCGGCTCCGCCCTCCCGTACAAGCGCCACCTGCTGCGCGCGATCCTGCGCGAGGCGGTCAGTGGCGCCGGGGACCTGCCCGTCACCATGAAGATGCGCAAGGGCATCGACGACGACCACATCACCTTCCTCGACGCCGGGCGGATCGCGGTCGAGGAGGGCGTGACGGCGATCGCGCTGCACGGCCGTACCGCGGCCCAGCACTACGGCGGCACCGCGGACTGGGACGCCATCGCCCGCCTGAAGGAACACGTGCCGGAGATCCCCGTCCTCGGCAACGGCGACATCTGGTCGGCGGACGACGCGCTGCGGATGGTGCGCGAGACCGGGTGCGACGGGGTCGTGGTCGGGCGCGGCTGCCTCGGCCGGCCGTGGCTGTTCGGCGACCTGGTGGCCGCCTTCGAGGGCCGCGCCGACGCCTACGCGCGGCCGGCGCTGCGCGAGGTCGCCGCGGTCATGGTCCGCCACGCCACGCTCCTCGGCGAGTGGATCGGCGACGAGGCGCGCGGTGTCATCGACTTCCGCAAGCACGTCGCCTGGTACCTCAAGGGCTTCGCGGTCGGCTCGGAGATGCGCAAGCGCCTCGCCGTCACCTCGTCGCTCGCCGAACTCTCCGACGGACTGGCCGAGCTGGACCTCGACCAGCCGTGGCCGTCGGGCGCCGACGGACCCCGCGGCCGTACCTCCGGCAACAACAGGGTCGTCCTGCCGGACGGCTGGCTGAAGGACCCCTACGACTGCGCGGGCGTGTCCGAGGACGCGGAACTGGACACGTCCGGCGGCTGAGCCGCCGGACGCGAGGTGCGCGCGCCGCCCCGCGCGCGCACCGGACCAGGACCCGTCAGGCGCCACCCACCGCCGTGAGCAGGGCCAGGGGGGCCGCCGCCGACCTCGACTCCCTCACACAGGCGTGCGGGTAGGGCACCGGCTCGGCATGCGTGTCGCGTCCGTAGCCCGCGAGAACCTCGGGGAGACGGTGGCCGGCGGCCGTCGCGGCGTCCACGAGCGCGTGCGCCACCGTACGGGCCTCGTCGTGCAGGCCGTACCGCGCCAGCCCCAGCGTGATGAGGGCGTTGTCGTGGGGCCAGACCGAACCCCGGTGATACGACAGCGGATGGTAGGCGGGCTGGCCGGAGGCGAGCGTGCGCACGCCCCAGCCGGAGAAGAAGTCCGGTTCGAGGAGCCGGCGGCCCACCAGCTCGCCGTACTCCTTGTCCAGCAGGCCCGACCACAGCAGATGACCCGCGTCCGAGGCGAGCGCGTCCACGTGGCGGCCGTCGCCGTCCAACGCCAGCGCGGGGAAGGAGTGTTCACTCATCCAGAAGTCCCGCTGGAACCGGTCACGGAGGTCGGCGGCGGCCTGTTCCAGGAGCGCCGCGTAGACCTCGTCGCCCCAGACCGTGCGGGCCAGCAGCGCGGTGCGGCGCAGCGCGTCGTACGCGTATCCCTGGGCGCCCGCCGCCATCACCGGTCCGGTCGGGCGGCTGCCGTCGGCCGAACAGATGGCGCCGGGGGAGTCCTTCCAGTTCTGGTTGGCGAGGCCGCCGCCGTCCGCGCGGTACACGAGATAGCCGCGCGAGGTCAGCCCGCCGTGGTCCAGCATCCAGCCGATCGCCGCACGGGCGTTGGGCTCCAGCCGGAGGGCCAGCGCCACATCACCGGTCCGCTCGGTGTACGCGCCGAGCAGCACCAGGAACAGCGGCGTCGCGTCCACCGAACCGTAGTAACGCCCGTACGGCACCTGCCCGAAGTGCGCCAGCTCGCCGTGCCGCACCTCGTGCACGATCTTGCCGGGCTGGGCGACCGTGTCCGCTCCCACCTCGACCGCCTGGGTGGCGGCCAGCGCGGGCAGCGTGGCGGCGGCGAGCTGCGGCCGGTAGGGCAGCGCGAAGAGCGAGGTGAGCAGCGCGTCACGGCCCAGCAGGGTGAGGAACCAGGGGACTCCGGCCGCGGGAACCCGCAGCTCCTCGCCGTCCGGGCCCGTCGCCGGCACCTGGAGCACCGCGAGGTCCGACAGGCCCCGCGCACAGGCCGCGGCCAGCTCCGGCCAGCCGGTCGGGAAGGGCACGCCCTCCGCGAACTCGCCCTCCAGGGCGAGGAGTCGCTCATTGGCCGCGGCGGGGGAGGCGGGCACCCGCGGCGCGTGCGAAGCGCCGTGCGGACGCGCCGCGACCCGCAGCGCCAGCTCCGCCGAGCCGTGCGGTTCGAGGTCGAGGGTCCATACGAGGCGACGCGCGCCCGTGCCCGTCTCCTCCACCCCGTCCGGCGCGGGCTCGGAGGTGACCGTCGTACGGGACTGCCACTCCCCGCGCCGATAGCTGAACTCCACACCGTCGTCGAGGACCTGGCGCTGGCGCACGACGCCCGTCTTCGCGTACGTGCGGTAGTCGGAACGCAGCTCGAACTGGTCCGTGAAGTCGGCGTCCGCGGTGACCGCGATCCGGACCGTGGTGGTCGTCGGACGGTTGCTGGTGACGCGCAGCGCCTCCACGAACGCGCCCTCGGCGACGGCCTGTTCGCGGAACAGCGTGTACGCGGGCGGTTCGTTGCGGCCGCCCCGCGGCACCAGCACACAGCGTGCCGTGTCCCCGTCCGCGACCGGCGTGAGTGCCTCGGGCACCGCGCCGTCCACCGTCAGCTGCCAGCGGCTGAGATGCCGGGCGTCCCGGACGAATAACCCGTCCGGAGAGCTGCCGCCCCGTACCCCGCTGATGTCCCCGCCGTCGCCCACGGCGGCGAACGTCCCACCGTGCACGAGCAGATGATGCCGGTCCGTCATCCCCGGTCCCCTCCCTTGGCGCCCGTCTCGAACGCGAATACGCGCTGTCCCGCAGTGCTGTGTGCCGTGTCGATCAACGCGTCGTGCCCCGCCGGGGACACGACCGGTGCCGCCCCGGAGGGCTCGTGCAGCAGGTCGAGCGTCAGCGCCGCCGTCCAGCTGAAACCGAGCGCTCCGCAGGCCTCGCCGGTGTACGGGTCCACGTACTCCGCGAACCCGGACTCCCCGGCGGTGTCCAGCAGGGCGGCCCGCAGTCCGTCCGCCCGCCCGTGCTCCCCGTGCAGCCGCAGCCCGCGCTCCAGCAGCCAGTTGGTGTTGAACCAGGCCGGCCCCCGCCAGTACCGGTGCGGATCGAACGCCTCGCCGGTCAGGTCGTAACTGGGCGCGAGCCGCGTCGCCCCGCCCAGTCCGAAGTGCGGCCCGCCCGCGGTCCGTACGAGCGTGGCCGCGATGTCGCGGGGCAGCGCGGGGAGGATGAGCGGGAGCAGCCCGGCGACACTGCGCTCGGGGATCAGGGCACCCCGCCCGCCGTTCCCGTCGCTCCGCTCGTCGCGGCAGAAGAACATGCCCTCCGCCGGATCCCACAGCCGCTCCACCAGTGCCGCCGTCAACCGCTCGGCGCGCGCGTGGCGGGCGGTCCCCGCCGCGCCCAGCTCCTGCGCGATGCAGGCCAGCGCGTGTTCCGACGCGATCAGCAGAGCGTTGAACGCCGGGTCCTCGACGGCGAACTCGCCGCCGCCGTCGGCGTACCCCCGGTCCCGGTAGTCCGTGGCCAGCCGCACGTACCGCCCGTAGTCGAGGTCCGTCGGCCGGTCCTCGGGGGAGCCGTGGTCGAGGTCGGCGCGCCGGAAGGAGCGGGCCGGTGCCGGGGTGACACGGCTGAGCGGGGCGTCCCAGCAGGGACTGTTGTCCATGCCCTGCTCCCAGGGGTGCACCACACAGGCGAGGCCCCCGCCGCCCAGGTCCCGGCGGTGCAGGAGATAGCGGTGCCAGGCCGCCAGCCGGGGATACATCCGGGAGAGGAAGGAGCGGGCCCGGGACAGCCCCGGGTCAGCCCGGTGCACCAGCCACACGGCGAGCGCGTGCACCGGTGGCTGCACGATGCCCGACGTCTGTACGGTGCGCGGGGCGCCCGCAGCGCGCCCCGCGGTCGAGGAGCGCCAGAAGTCGGGGCTCGGGAAGTAGGCGTCGAGCGGGACGGAGGGGTTGAACACGATGTGCGGGACACGCCCGTCGGCCCACTGCGCGCCGAGCAGCGTCTCCAGCTCCGTCTGCGCCCGCAGCGGGGACAGATGACGCAGGCCGATCGCGATGAACGCCGAGTCCCAGGACCACTGGTGCGGATACAGACCGCGCGAGGGCACCGTGGACGTTCCCGTCCAGTTGCCGTTCAGCACGCGGGATGCCCTGAGGTGCAGCGACCCAGAAGGGTCGGCAGGATCGTATACAAGTGGTCCGGTCGGGGTGATCTCGCCCGGACCGGGCGGAGAGGGCGGACCGGAGGCGTGTACAGGAGTGCCGGAGGTACGCACGGGGGTGGTGAGCCCCGTGCGCAGGGCGGTGAGCTGGGTTGTGCTGTCCACTCAGGTCTCCCCGAAGACGTCCGACCGACCAGTTCGGCAGTAGCTGCCGTAGGGTTACGTCTATTTAACACGCAAAACTCAATATGTAATGCAGAGTTGGGGAACGCAAGAGGGTGCGCATGACAGAAAGGGCGGGGAGGACCGTGAAGACCGGCAACCAGGCAAGCTCCGGAGAACTGCTCGAACTGGTGCGCAGTGGCCGGGCGACCACACGCGGGGCGCTCCAGCGGGCCACCGGTCTGTCGCGGGCCACGGTCGGCCAGCGGCTCGACCGGCTGTTCCGCGCGGGCTGGCTCCGCGAGGGGGCCGGCGGCCCCGTCGACTCACCGCTCGGCGGCCGTCCCTCCATCACCCTGGAGTTCGACGACGAGCACGCCGTCGTCCTCGCCGCCGACCTCGACACCCGGCACGGCCGGGCCGCCGTCCTCACCCTCACCGGAGAGATCCTCGCCGAGCACGGGGGCCCGCTGGTGATCGACGACGGTCCCGAGGCGGTCCTCGGCGAGCTCGGACGCTGGTTCGCCGAGCTGCTGGAGAAGTCCGGACAGCGCGCCGACGCCGTCTGCGGCATCGGGCTCGCGGTGCCGGGCCCGGTCGACAGCGACACCGGCCGCGTGGTGCAGCCGCCGATCATGCCGGGCTGGGACGGTTACGACATAAGGGGCCGGCTGGGCCGCGCCTTCGCCGAACACGCGGGCACCGGCGCCGGCACCGCCGACGTGCCCGTGCTCGTCGACAACGACGCCAACCTCATGGCGTACGGGGAGCAGCGCGTCGGCTATCCGGACTGCTCGGCGTTCGCGCTGGTCAAGGTCTCCACCGGTATCGGCGCGGGCATGGTCGTCGGTGGCACGGTCTACCGGGGCATCGACGGCGGGGCCGGCGACATCGGGCACATCCGGGTGGGCGCCGACGCGCTGTGCCGGTGCGGCTCGTACGGCTGTCTGGCCGCCGTCGCCAGTGGCGGCGCGGTGGCGCGCCGGCTCGCGGAGTCCGGGGTCCCGGCCGCGTCCGGTTCGGACGTGCGGGATCTGCTGGCGGCCGGGCACCCCGAGGCGATGGCCCTCGCGCGGGAGGCGGGCCGGCAGGTCGGGGACGTCCTGGCCACCGTGGTGACGCTGCTCAACCCGGGCGTGCTGATGATCGCCGGGGATCTGGCCGGAACCCCCTTCCTCACGGGGGTCCGGGAGCTGCTGTACCAGCGGGCGCTGCCCCGCTCCACCGCTCATCTGGACGTGGTGACCTCCCGGCTCGGTGAGCGGGCCGGGCTGGTGGGCGCGGGGGCGATGGTCGTGGACCACCTGTACGCGCCGGAGCGGGCCGAGGAACGCCTGGCGGCCCTCGGCGTGTGACGGACACCGGCGGTCCGGGCCGGGAGGTCCGGGGCCGTCCGGCCCGGGTCCCGGGGTCCCGCGGGCCGCCGGTCCCGGTGCTGTCCGGCCCGGAGATCGTCCCTTCCGGCGCCCGCCGTCCGCGGCCGTCCGGCCCGGGGTCATCCGTGCGGGGTATCCGTGTGTGACATCCGTGTGTCGTGTCCGGATCGTGGTCCGCATGATGAAATCTGACTCCTCCACGTGGCGTGATTCTCGCCACCCTTGATAAGGGGTACGCTCAGATGAGCGGATCTTGGGCGGCTGCACTTCCCTAAGGGGTGGCACTCAGTGCCACGCTCTGATCGTTCATCGATTAAACTCAGACGTGCCGAAGCCCGCTCACCTGAGCGTCCAGAGCGATCTACGTGCGTTGATTCGTTCAAGAAGTGAAAACACCGCCCCCGGATGGCTTGCCAAGCTTTGACTTTTGATCCGGTGGCGGACGAGTGGTTACAGGCGCATGACGCGCAAGTGGACGTACCCAGACGCCTTCGATCTGGGTATGTTCCCCGTCGTCAGGGCAGCCACCGCGACGTCGAGGAGTCGAGACTCGTGTCGGAAAACAAAGATCCCCACGTAGCTGAGAGCGGCGAAAGCGGCGTTGGCGGAGTGAAGTTCGTTTATGACTTCACCGAGGGCAACAGGGACCTCAAGGACCTCCTCGGGGGCAAGGGCGCCAACCTTGCCGAGATGACCAACCTGGGCCTTCCCGTCCCGCCCGGCTTCACCATCACCACCGAGGCGTGCAAGACCTACCTCGACAGTGGCGAGGAGCCGGCGGCACTGCGTGACGAGGTGAGTGCGCACCTCGACGCCCTCGAGGCGAAGATGGGCAAGAAGCTCGGCCAGGCCGACGACCCTCTGCTCGTGTCCGTCCGTTCCGGGGCGAAGTTCTCCATGCCCGGCATGATGGACACCGTCCTGAACATCGGGCTCTCCGACAGGTCGGTCCAGGGCCTCGCCAAGCAGGCCGGCGACGACCGTTTCGCGTGGGACTCCTACCGCCGTCTCATCCAGATGTTCGGCAAGACGGTCCTCGGGGTGGACGGCGAGCTCTTCGAGGACGCGCTGGACGCGGCGAAGGAGCTCAAGAAGGTCACCGTCGACACGGACCTCGAAGCGGCCGATCTGAAGAAGCTCGTCACCAAGTTCAAGAAGATCGTCAAGACCGAGGCCGGCCGGGACTTCCCGCAGGACCCGCGCGAGCAGATGGACCTCGCCATCCACGCGGTCTTCGACTCCTGGAACACCGACCGCGCGAAGCTGTACCGCCGCCAGGAGCGCATCCCGCACGACCTCGGCACGGCCGTCAACATCTGTTCGATGGTCTTCGGCAACCTCGGCCCCGACTCCGGCACCGGCGTCGCCTTCACCCGCGACCCCGCCTCCGGCCACCAGGGCGTGTACGGCGACTACCTCCAGAACGCCCAGGGCGAGGACGTCGTCGCGGGCATCCGCAACACGGTCCCGCTCGCGGAGCTGGAGTCGATCGACAAGAAGTCGTACGACCAGCTCATGCAGATCATGGAGACCCTGGAGAACCACTACAAGGATCTCTGCGACATCGAGTTCACCATCGAGCGCGGCCAGCTGTGGATGCTCCAGACCCGCGTCGGCAAGCGCACGGCGGGCGCGGCCTTCCGTATCGCCACGCAGCTGGTGGACCAGGGCCTGATCGACGAGGCCGAGGCGCTCCAGCGGGTGACGGGCGCCCAGCTCGCGCAGCTGATGTTCCCGCGCTTCGACGACGAGGCGAAGGTCGAGCAGGTCGGCCGGGGCATCGCGGCGTCGCCGGGCGCGGCCGTGGGCAAGGCGGTCTTCGACTCGTACACCGCCGTGAAGTGGTCGCGTTCCGGTGAGAAGGTCATCCTGGTCCGCCGCGAGACGAACCCCGACGACCTGGACGGCATGATCGCGGCGGAGGGCATCCTGACCTCGCGCGGCGGCAAGACCTCCCACGCGGCCGTCGTGGCGCGCGGCATGGGCAAGACCTGTGTCTGCGGCGCCGAGGAGCTCGAGGTCGACACCAAGCGGCGCCGGATGACCGTGCCCGGCGGGCGCGTCGTCGAGGAGGGCGACGTGATCTCCATCGACGGCTCGACCGGCAAGGTCTACCTCGGCGAGGTCCCGGTGGTCCCCTCCCCGGTCGTCGAGTACTTCGAGGGCCGCATGCACGCGGGCGCCGACGACGCCGACGAGCTGGTCGCCGCGGTGCACCGGATCATGGCGTACGCCGACCGGGTCCGCCGGCTGCGGGTGCGCGCCAACGCCGACAACGCCGAGGACGCGCTGCGGGCCCGCCGCTTCGGCGCGCAGGGCATCGGCCTGTGCCGCACCGAGCACATGTTCCTCGGTGACCGCCGCGAGCTCGTGGAGCGGCTGATCCTCGCGGACACCGACGCGGAGCGCGAGGAGTCCCTGAAGGGGCTGCTGCCCCTCCAGAAGCAGGACTTCGTCGAGCTGTTCGAGGCGATGGACGGGCTTCCTGTGACGGTCCGTCTCCTGGACCCGCCGCTGCACGAGTTCCTGCCGGACATCACCGAGCTGTCGGTGCGGGTCGCGCTCGCCGAGTCCCGCAAGGACTCCAACGAGAACGACCTCCGTCTCCTTCAGGCCGTGCACCGTCTGCACGAGCAGAACCCGATGCTGGGCCTGCGCGGCGTACGCCTCGGCCTGGTCATCCCCGGTCTGTTCACCATGCAGGTGCGGGCCATCGCGGAGGCGGTCGCCGAGCGCAAGAACGCCAAGGGCGACCCGCGCGCGGAGATCATGATCCCGCTCGTCGGCACGGTCCAGGAGCTGGAGATCGTCCGCGACGAGGCCGACCAGGTCATCGCCGAGGTCGAGGCGGCCACCGGCGTGCAGCTGAAGCTGGCGATCGGCACCATGATCGAGCTGCCCCGGGCCGCGCTGACGGCCGGCCAGATCGCCGAGGCGGCGGAGTTCTTCTCCTTCGGCACCAACGACCTCACCCAGACGGTCTGGGGCTTCAGCCGCGACGACGTGGAGGCCTCCTTCTTCACGGCGTACCTGGAGAAGGGCATCTTCGGGGTCAGCCCGTTCGAGACGATCGACAGGGACGGCGTCGGCTCCCTGGTGAAGTCCGCGGTGCAGGCCGGCCGGGAGACCCGCCCCGACCTGAAGCTCGGCGTCTGCGGCGAGCACGGCGGCGACCCCGAGTCGGTCCACTTCTTCCACGAGGTGGGACTCGACTACGTCTCCTGCTCCCCGTTCCGCATCCCGGTCGCCCGCCTGGAAGCGGGCCGCGCGGCCTCCACCTCGAAGGGCAGCGACCACCGGTAGAGACCCCGGAGCCCACGCCGGTCACCTCACCCTCACCGACCCGGCAACGGCCCCGGCATCCAGAACGAAGGGGCGGCACCCTGTGCGGGGATGCCGCCCCTTCGGGCTTTGTCGGCGGAGGCGGTGAAGCCACGTCGCCGGCCAGGTAGGTCGGTGTTTGCCGGCGTCGGCGGCTGGCGAACCCCGTGTGACGCCGTAGTGCCCTCGTTGTGCCCTGAGGGAACGGCAAGGGGATTCGTCCACGCCGGCCCTACCGCGGACGGGTGGTCACCCCATCGCGCCGGCCGATGCCCGGGAGCCGACGAGAGACGACTCGTGCACAGCGAACACGGCGTCGCACCGGTCCCGGACGCCGGCATCGTGGGTGGCGATGACCACGGCACATCCGGCGTCGCTCATCTCCCGAAGGATGTCGACGACAACAGCGCTGTTGGCATCGTCGAGCGCACCGGTCGGCTCGTCCGCGAGCACCAGGGCCGGCTGCTGGACCATGAGACGGGCCAGTGCCACGCGCTGCTGTTCCCCACCGCTGAGATGGTGGATCCTCTCCTTCTCCCGCCCCGCCAGACCGACACGGTCAAGGGCTTCGGTGACAGCCGCACGGCCCTTGTCCGTGTTCTTGCCCCTGCCGTCGCTCCGCGCCGACCGCCGTGGCTTGACCACCACGTCCAGGTTCTCCGCGACCGTCGCGTTCTCGATCAGCGCATAGTGCTGAAACAGATAGCCGAGAGTGTCGCGGCGGAACCGACGGACGTCGCCTCGGCCGAATCGGGTGATGTCCTTCCCCTCGTACCGAATGGTCCCGGTACTCGGCTTGTCGAGCAGTCCAAGACAGTTGAGGAGGGTCGATTTGCCGGATCCACTCGGTCCCACGAGGGCGAGCATCTCACCGCGATGGACGGTGAGGTCGACGTCGCGCCACAGGGTCCGGGCGCCGAAGACCTTCGAAAGATTCTCGATATCGATCACAACATACTCCGGCTCGGTAGAGGGGCCTTCGTACCGGCGGGGCTCATGTCTCCGTCGCCCCTTCCTTCACGATGCGGCGATGGAAAAAAGCGAGGGCGAGAAGCACGGCCCCCAGCTCGAAAACAACAAGACCGGTGATGACGGTGAGATCCAGCGCAGTGATGTGAGCGGCCTGGAAGGGAGCAGGCGCACCGGCCGCCGCGTACTTCTCCAGTTCCTGATTCCGCTGCCACGCCTGAAGAGGAACCCGCGTGGCGAAGACGGCAGCGATAGCCACTTCCGCGGCGAGAATAAAGCGATGGTTGGCGACATATCTCCAGCCGCCGATGTGTCGTATGAATATGCTCTGCGCGTTCTTTCGCGAGTAGATGAGACAGACGCCGACCCCGGCGATGAGGAGCACGATGACGGCAACGACGAGGTTGAAGATCTGGAGGCGAAGTTTGTTGACCGAGTTCCGGAGGTCCAGAGCGGTTTTCTGTCCGACCGGACTCACAGAATTCACGTAGTTGCTGACCTGTTTCGACTCGATGGCATGGAATACGTCATCGGGGTCGGGGAAGATCACTCCATCCTGAGTGGCGAATGAGGTGTAGGCGTCGTTCGTGAGGAAACGCGAACCATTGGGGACGACGACAAGAATCGGATCGCGCACCAGGGACCTGTCCTCGTCCGCACTGTGCGCCGAGTTGTAGGCGTAGGTGCCGGTGCTGTAGCCGAAGAGGCGCTGTCCGGTCCTGCTGTTACGCGTTTCGATCGGGATGTGCCGGCTGAGACCCGGGTCGATGATCCTGGCGGCCGCCTTGGTGATCGTCCGCCGGTGGGAGGAAAGGGAATCGGGAATGATGACCCGTACCGGACGCGAGTCCGGCGCTTCTCCGCTCCTGGCCTCTGAGGTATGACGCCGTCCCGACGGGTCGAGCACCGGCTGCTCGCTGAGATACGTGTCGTTGACGATGAGAATCTCGCCGGCCGGTAGCCGCGCGTCGGGGGCGGAGACCTGGAGATCCCGGCGCCCGGCGACAATCACCTTGCCCCGCCTGTCGGCCTGGCGCAGCCACGGACCGACATGGTCGTTCAACTGGTCCATGTGCATGGCGAAAGCGCCGTTGAGACGGATCGAGACCGCGTCGCCCACCGTGCCGTAGAGGTCCCGGTTCTCCTGGCGCGTCAGTACGTCCCGGCTCGCGAGGGTGACATTCGTGGCGATACCGAGAGCGAGCAGCAGCGCGGGGACGCGGACGAGGTAGACGCTGATGGACGCCGCCCGCGAAGGCAGTTCGCCTTTCAGGGCGCCCAGTACGTCGACCTTGTACGTCAGGGCCAGCGCGGCCGCGTGCGTGGCCAGCGCCAGGATGCCGAGCAGGGCGGCGATGCCCGCGGCCAGCGAGGCGAACAGCCCCAGCCAGGCGAGACCGTTGTAGAGGCCGAGGAAGGCGAGCGCCGCGACCGTGACGGTGGCGACCGCCGCCGACCAGAACACCGCCAGCTGCCGCAGATCGCGAAGCAGGATGCCGGCGAAGGACAGGCCCTGCATCCGAAGGACTCCGTACGCCTTCGCGTTGAGCAGCACGCTCGCGCCGGTCATCGTCAGCGCCGCGAGGGCGACCACGCAGAGGGCCCGGTACAGGGGATCGCCCGAGTACCGGTCGACCAGTTCCCGGTACGACAAGGGGTGGGTGACGGCCACGATCATGCCGAGGTCTTCGAACTCGGCCCGCAGGGCATCGGCCGCCGCGGGCGACCCGAACACGTAGTAGGAACCGCGCGGGTCCTGTTGTCCGATCTCGGAGATCGGATGCACGCGCGTTTCATAGGTCCCGCTGAACTCCGGGTATCCCTTGTCCAGCCATTCCGCTGTCATGGAATGGGGCCCGCCCGGAGCCAGGTACAGATGCCGAACCCCGTCGGAGTTCTTCAGATCGGGCACCTCGCGAGCCACCCCGACCGAGTGCTCGGCGGAGAACGCCGTGATGTCCCGGACGACCTGAGCACTGCTGACGGAATCGTCGGAATCCATCACGTCGATCAGAGCCGAGTTCCCCAGGACCCCGCCCTCGTCCAGGCTCCGCAGGAACAGAAAGGCCAGTACTGCGGAGAAGGCCAGAACGGCGGCGTGGACGAAACGTATACCTCGATGCAGCATGGGATACCTAGGTTGAGGCGCTCGCTCGGGAGCGCGCGTCCGGGAATTCGAGTTCTCGAGAGAAAAGCTGTGGAGGCGAGAGAAACTCGCCTCCACAGCCCTAAAAGCCCATCCGGCAAGCCCAGCCGAGCAGTCGGGAGCGGCGCCACTCGCGACAGCTTCCTAGGCTTGTCGAGATTCGACCCAGAGAATTAGCAGTTCGGGTCGTAGTAGTACGACACCGAGCCGTTCAGCCCCGCCGAAGCCAGGGACCATTCGCCCTTGGCCGTGCAGCCGCTGCCGAATACGTGGCCGCCCGTCTTCACCGAGGAAGCGTGCTTGTTGTTCGGGTGCTTGTAGTTCGACCACGCCGTGTTGGCGCCCTTGTCGTAGCTCCACCTGCCACCGCCGACGTCGACCGAGGTGGCCAATGCCGGCGTGGCCGCGGCCACGATGATGGCGGTGGCCGCCAGCGCAGCCTTTACCCCGTTTCGCATGCTCAAGACTGACTCCTAGTCATCTGTTCTGGTCGGAACAGGAATAGATCTTGATCGACATGTGCGGCCGCGAGCAACCGAATATCCGAGTGATCCAAATCACGGCAAAATTCGGCCGCGGCATGCATCGGCCGCACAGGTCTATTTCTGGCCGAGTTCGCTATGGGGAGTGCGGTCCGGGGCGGGCCATGGAACGCCCGAGTGGATGACAAAAAGCCTTTCCTGGTTGCGCTGGATATAGCCAAATTCTGACAGCACTTTTCAGCCACAAAGCCCGGGGTGTGGCGGCATTTTCTGTCTCCATATACTGTCGACGAGTTCCGAGGCGGGGCAGGCAATGTCGCCTGCCTTTCCGGGCAGAGTTAATTCGCGATTCCGCGGCACTTCCGCGCGACGCGAAACCGGTCCGGTGGGTCTTGGCCATGTCGACGAACCGCCGACTTCAGTTCGCACCGCTACCCCGAGGGCCTGACCACCTTCATGAATCCCGCCATAACCACCGGCCGCCGCCCCCTGCCCATGTGGCCGATCTCCGCGCTGTGGACCCTGGCCCTCGGCCTGTGGGGGCTGTCCCGGCAGCACAGCCTGTGGCGGGACGAGGCGGCGACCTGGCAGGTGGCCCAACGGCCCACCGCCGAGATCTGGCACATGCTGGGACAGGTCGACGCCGTACACGGGCTCTACTACCTGCTGATGCACGGACTGTTCGAGTGCTTCGGGCCCGGCACGACGACGCTGCGGCTGCCCTCCGTGCTGGCCATGGCGGTGGCGGCGGCCTGTGTGACCGCCATCGGCCACCGACTGGCCGGGGTGTGGGCGGGCCTGGGGGCAGGGCTGGCGCTCGGACTGCTCCCGGCGGTGCAGTTCTACCTGCAGGAGGGCCGCCCGTACGCGCTGGTCGCGGCCGGCGCCGCGATCTCGACGCTGCTGCTGGTGACCTTGCTCAAGGGACGTGACAGAGCGGCACTTTGGGCGGCCTACGGCGGCACGGTCCTGCTGTGCGGGCTGCTGAACTGGTTGTCGCTGATGATTCTGCCCGCGCACGCCGCGACCCTGGCCCGGACGAGGGCCGGGCGCGGAGTGTGGACCCGCTGGACGGCGGCCTCGGCGGCGGCCGTCGCGGGTGTGCTGCCCCTGATCCTGTTCAGCCGGAGCCAGTCCGTCCAGATCTCCTGGATACCGCCGCTGACCTGGCACATGATGATCGGCCCGGCCGTCCTGCTGGCGATCGGCGGCCTCGGCGCCCTGGTGGACCGCCCGCGCGCGGGCCGACTGTCGGTGGCGGCCGTGGGGCTGCCGCTGCTCGCGGTGCCGCAGCTCATCCTGATCGGCCTCTCCCTGGTCCAGCCGCTGTTCCTGGACAGGTACGTCCTGTTCAGCCTGCTGGGTCTGGCACTGCTGATCGGAACAGCGCTGGGCACGGCGATACGGGTGGCCGCGCGGCGCCTCCCGAAGGCGGCCCCGTGGATCCTCCCCGTGACCATCGCCGTGGCGATGACGGCACTGCTGCCCCAGTCGCTGGCCAAGCGCTCCGCGGCGAGCCGGGTGGACGACGTCCTGTCCGTGGCGGCGGACGTACGACGGCTCAAGGAGCCTGGAGACGCGGTCCTCTTCGTACCGGCAGCGCGCCGCGACACCAAGTTGGTCTCCCCGCACGCCTTCACCGGCCTGGGAGACATAGCGCTGACCGAGAGCCCGCAGAAGTCCGGAACGCTGAAGGGCGTGGAGGCCGGCCCGGCTCGGATCCGCGCCGCGATGCTGACCCAGCGGCGGATCCTCCTGGTGACGGACGCACCGAAGGTCGCGAGACCGGTGTCGGCGAAACGAGACCGCATGAAGACCTCAGTACTGAAGAAGTACTTCACGCCGGTGGCGGACGAGCAGGTCCGCGGCCGCAGGGTGACGGTGTACCGACGCAACGACCGTTCATGACCCCTCGGCCACTCCACTCGCACAAACGGCCCCGGACAAGCGGCCCGAGGACGAACGGAACGCCTCCCCGGGTTGGAAATCCCAGGTCGGCGACGCAACGCGCTGTGCCCCGGCAGGATTCGACCTTGCGACACCCGCTCTAGGCTGGAGCCGCCCTCACCCCTCCCGTGGAAGGAATCCGCCATGTCCGGCTGGAACGCGCAGGCCGTCCCCGACCAGCGCGGGCGCACCGCCGTCGTCACGGGGGCCAACAGCGGTCTCGGGTACGTGACCGCGCGCGAGCTCGCCCGCCTTGGCGCCCGGGTCGTCCTCGCCTGCCGCAGCGAGCTGCGGGGCACCGAGGCCGTGAACCGGCTCGTGGCCGAAGTGCCGGGAGCGGAGGCCGAGTTCATACGGCTGGATCTAGGGGAGCTGGACTCCGTGAGGGAGTTCGCGAGCGTCTGCGAACGGACGCACGACCGGCTCGATCTCCTCGTCAACAACGCCGGCGTCATGGCGCTGCCCCTCGGCCGCACCGCCGACGGGTTCGAGACCCAGTTCGGCGTCAACCACCTCGGGCACTTCGCGCTCACCGGGCTGCTGCTCCCGATGATCGCCGAGACCCCCGGGGCGCGGATCGTCACCCTGTCGAGCATGGTCCACGCGCTCTCGGACATCGACATCGACGACCTCAACAGCGAGAAGGGGCCCTATCGCCGCTGGATCGCCTACGCCCGGTCCAAGACCGCCAACCTCCTCTTCACGCACGAACTCGCGCGGCGGCTGTCCCACGCGGGGAGCGACGTCGTCGCGGCCGCCGCGCACCCCGGGTACGCCTCCACCAACCTGCAGACCGCCGGACCCCGGCTGGAAGGGCGCAAGGGCGCCGAGCGGTTCATGGAGATCGGCAACCGCGTCTTCGCGCAGAGCGCCGAGGCCGGAGCCCTGCCGACGCTGTACGCGGCCACCGCGCCCGGCGTGCGGCCCGACACCTTCGTCGGACCGTCCTTCGCGATGTGGCGCGGCTCGCCCGCGACGTCCTGGCGGGCCGGCCGGACCCGCGACGACCTCGCGGGAGAACGGCTCTGGGCCGCCTCGGAGCGGCTGACGGGCGTCACCTACGAGGGGCTCAAGGGCTGACACCGGCGCCGCTACGAGGGAATCGAGGGCGGACACCGGCACCGCGAGGGCCGGCGGGCGCCGGCTCCCGGCGGATGCCCCGGTCCGTCCCGGTCCGGCGTGCCTCGCTGCCGCCGCGGGGCTTGCCCGGTTCAGGCCGCCCGCACCTCGTACGTCGTCACCCGTACGTCCTCGTCGTCCAGGCACCGGCCCGACTCCAGGTCGAAGCGCTGCTTGAGCAGCGGGGAGGCCACGAACGGGCGGCCCCGATGGGTTCCGGTGAGCCCGCGGGAGAGCACCGCCGCCCCGCTGAACGGGTCACGGTTGTCGATGGCGTACGTCCGTCCCGCGCGGTCGGTGAACAGGGCTGCCTGGCTGCCGTCCGGGAGGAGCGCGGCGACCCCCCGGCCGGGGGTCAGCAGGGACAGCTCGCAGATCGTGAACCAGCCGTCCTCCAGCAGGAGCTGGAGCGTGAGGGCGGCCGTCGTCCGGGTCGTCTCGGGTGCCAGGGTCATCGCTGGGCACTTCCTTCCAGGGGGCGGTTTCCGATGGTCAGCAGCGGCAGGTCGGGCTTGATCTGGTCGCGCTCGGGAACGAAGCCGACGACCGGGTCCGGGGTGTCCGGGGCGTTCACGAAGGACACGAACCGGCTCAGCTTCTCCGGGTCGTTGATGGTCTCGGCCCACTCGTCGCGGTAGTTCGCGACATGCGCGGTCATCAGCGACTCCAGCTCCTCGCAGATGCCGAGCGAGTCCTCCACCACCACCTCCCGGACGTGGTCCAGGCCGCCGGGAATCCGCTCCAGCCAGGTCGACGTGCGCTCCAGGCGGTCCGCCGTGCGGATGTAGAACATCAGGAAGCGGTCGATGAGGCGGATCAGTTCGGCGTCGCTCAGATCCTGGGCCAGCAGGTCCGCGTGGCGCGGGGTCGCGCCGCCGTTGCCGCCGACGTACAGGTTCCAGCCGTTGGAAGTGGCGATGATGCCGAAGTCCTTGGACTGGGCCTCGGCGCACTCGCGGGCGCACCCGGAGACCGCCGACTTGAGCTTGTGCGGGGAGCGCAGACCCCGGTAGCGCAGCTCCAGGTCGATGGCCATCCGGACCGAGTCCTGCACGCCGTACCGGCACCAGGTCTGCCCGACGCAGGACTTCACGGTGCGCAGCGACTTTCCGTACGCGTGCCCGGACTCGAAGCCGGCGTCCACCAGCCGCGCCCAGATCAGCGGGAGCTGCTCCACCCGCGCACCGAACAGGTCGATGCGCTGGCCTCCGGTGATCTTCGTGTAGAGCCCGAAGTCCCGTGCCACCTCGCCGATCACGATGAGCTTCTCGGGAGTGATCTCGCCGCCGGGGATGCGCGGCACGATCGAGTACGAGCCGTTCTTCTGGAGATTGGCGAGGAAGTGGTCGTTGGTGTCCTGGAGCGAGGCCTGTTCGCCGTCGAGGACATAGCCGTCGGCGCCGATGGTCGGGGCGAGGGAGGCGATGATCGAGCCGACGGCGGGCTTGCAGACCTCGCAGCCGTCACCGCCCCGGGCCTCCTCACGGCCGTACCGGTCGAGCAGCGTCCGGTACGAGGTGATCCTGAGCGCCAGGACGATCTCGTACAGCTCCTCGCGGGTCTGCCCGAAGCAGCCGCACAGGCCGTGGTCGACCTCGACGCCGCTCGCGGCCAGTTCCTCGTTGACGAGCTGACCGAGGACCTTGACGCAACTCCCGCAGCCCGTACCGGCCTTGGTGCACTTCTTGACCTCGGGGACGGTCGTGCAGGAGTGCTCGGTGACCGCGCCCCGGATCGTGCCCTTGGTGACGTTGTGGCAGGAGCAGATGACCGCCGAGTCGGGGAGCGCGGAGGGGCCGAGGGCCACCGGGGCCCCCGCCCCCGCCGGCAGCACCAACTGCTCGGGGGAGATCGGCGGCACCGAGCCGGTGAACGCGCGCAGGGTGCCGTAGGCGTCCGCGTCGCCGACCAGGATGCCGCCGAGGAGCTGCCCGTCACGGCCGATGACCAGCTTCTTGTAGGTGCCCGAGCGCGAGTCCGCGTAGACGACGTCGAGGCAGTCGGCGGTGGCTCCGTGCGCGTCGCCGAACGAGGCGACGTCGACACCGAGGAGCTTCAGCTTCGTCGACAGGTCGGCGCCGGTGAAGCTCGCCTCGTCGGCGGCGATCGTCGCGGCGGCCGTCGCGGCCATCTCGTAGCCGGGCGCGACGAGTCCGTACACCCGGCCGTCCGCGGCGAGGGCACACTCGCCGATCGCGAACACGGACGGGTCGGAGGTGCGGCACTGCTCGTCGACCGTGATGCCGCCGCGCTCGCCGACCGTGAGCCCCATGTCGCGGGCGAGCTGGTCGCGCGGACGGACTCCCGCGGAGAACACCACCAGATCCGTGGGGAGTTCGGACCCGTCGGACAGCTTCATGCCGGTCACGGCGCCGTCGTCGCCGGTGACGATCTCCTGGGTGCCCGTGCCGGTGTGCACGCTCAGGCCCATGTCCTCGATGGTGCGCAGGAGCGCGGCTCCGCCGCCTTCGTCCACCTGCACCGGCATCAGGCGCGGCGCGAACTCCACGATGTGCGTGGTCAGTCCGAGTCCCTTGAGCGCGCCGGCCGCCTCGAGGCCGAGCAGGCCGCCGCCGACGACGGCGCCGGTCGTCGCCCGCGCCTTCGCGTACTCCTCGATGGCGAGCAGATCCTCGATCGTGCGGTAGACGAAGCAGCCCTCTGCGTCCTTGCCGGGCACCGGCGGAACGAAGGGATAGGAGCCGGTGGCGAGGACCAAGGTGTCGTAGCCGACCGTCAGACCGGACCGGGCGGTCACGGTGCGCGCGACCCGGTCGATCGACTCGGCCGGGTCGCCGAGGTGCAGCTCGATGCCGTGCTCCTTGATGAACTCCGCGTCCGTGAGCGAGAGTTCGTCGGGTGTGCGGCCCGAGAAGTACGAGGTGAGCTGGACCCGGTCGTAGGCCGGGCGGGGCTCCTCGCAGAGCACGACCACGCGGTGCGTGGCGGTCAGGCCGCGTTCGGCGAGCGACTCCAGGAAGTGCTGGCCGACCATGCCGTGGCCGACGAGCACGATCGTGGGAGCGATCCCGGCGTCCGGGGCCGTCGCCGCCGCTGTCATCGTCGTCGTGTCCGGGGACATTCAGGAGCCTCCGTCGTTGGTGAGCAGGTGGAGCAGCGGTGCGCCGTCCGAGGGGAGCGGCTCCGCTCCCTCCCAGGCGCGGGCGAGGGCGCCGACGGTGCCGAGTTCGCCGACGAGCACGCCGCCGACCAGCCGGTCGTCGCGGACGACGACCTTGCGGTAGGTGCCGCGGGTGGCATCGGCGAGCTGGACGACGTCGTCGCCGGGCAGGGGATCGGTCTCGCCGAACGCGGCGAGGTCGAAGGGGGCGGTGCCGCCCGCCAGGGTGAGGCGGGTGAGGGAACGGGTGCCGGTGTAGCGGGCGGGGGAGCGGGTGGCCTCGCGCCGCGCCGGCCGGGCCTCGGCCGCTATCGACTCGGCGAGGACGTCGGCCTGTTCGAGAGCCGCGGTCGCCAGCCCGTAGACCGTGCCGTCGTGCTGGGCGCAGTCGCCCACAGCCCGGATGCGGGGGTCGGACGTCCGGAGTTCGTCGTCGACGAGGATGCCCTTGTGGACGGCGAGTCCCGCGTCCTGGGCGAGGCCCGTGCGGGGATGGACGCCGCAGGCCAGTACGACGAGGTCGGCGTCCAGGGCGTATCCGTCGGCCATCTCGACCGAGCGGACCGCGCCGCCGACCGAGCGCACGTCGCGCACCCGGCACTCGGTGTGCACCTCGACGCCCAGCTCCGTGAGGTGCCGGTGCACCAGACGGGACGCGGCCGGGTCGAGCTGGCGCTCCATGAGCCGCTCGGCCTGCTGCGCCAGCACCACCTGGGCCCCGCGCAACGCCAGCGCCCGGGCGGCCGACACCCCGAGCAGGCCGCCGCCGATCACGACGGCGCGGGTGCCGGGCCGGACGGCCTTCGACAGGCCCAGGCAGTCGTCCATGGTGCGGAACGCGTGCACGCCTTCCGGGAGTTCGTGCCGACCCTGGGCGAACAGGCCGCGAAGCGGAGGAAGTACGGGGTTGGAGCCGGTCGCGAGGACCAGCGTGTCGTATGCGATCACCGCGCCGTCCGCGCAGCGCACCGTGCGCGTGACGCGGTCGATACCGGTGACCCGGGCCCGGGTGAGGCGGTCGACGCCGGGAAGGGCGATCACCTCGGGGGCGTACCGTCCCGCCAGCACCTCGGCGAGCAGCACACGGTTGTACGGGGCGTGGTCCTCGTCGCCGATCAGCGTGACGGAGACGGGAGAGGCGGCGGACCGGGCGCCGCCGGTCACGCCGAGCTCGTCGAGCCGCCGGGCGAGCCGGACGCCCGCGAGTCCGGCGCCGATCACCACCACACGCGTATTCGAGGTCATGTCCACACCGTGCGGTGCCGGTGTTACCCGGTGGCATCACGTCTGTTTCCCGGGAGGAACGCTGCCCTCAGCGGGGGCGGGGCGGCGGTGTGAGGGTTCCGGGGGCCTGCGCGGGGCGGGCTGTGAGGTTCGGGCGCGGGGACGGCGGCGCGGCCCGGCCGGGCCGTGGGGCCCGAGGACAGGCGCCGGGGAGAAGGGCAGACGAGAGAGGCAGGTGGGCACGGACACGGGCCGGCGGGGAGACGGGCCGGAGCCGGGGGTGGGGCCAGCCGAACCTCAAGCACATCGCCAGCATCTTCCTGAAGCTCGACCTGCCCCCGTCGGACACCGGCCACCGGCGGGTCCTCGCGGTCCTGCGCTATCTGGACTCGGTGCACTGAGCGCCGACGCCCGCGCGGGGGACCCGCCGGGGCGAAGCTCAGAAGTCGCTCAAGATTCAGGGGCCCATGGCCGGCGCACGTATCCGGTCTCATAGGGTCGCGATCATGCCCGACATATCCCTGACCATGGTCCTAGTGCTCTGCGCCGCAGCCCTGGCGGCCGGCTGGATCGACGCCGTGGTCGGCGGAGGAGGGCTGCTTCTGCTGCCCGCCATGCTGCTCGGGCTGCCCGGCGGCACCCCGGCGGCCTACGCGCTCGGCACGAACAAGGCGGTGGCGATCGTCGGTACGACGGGAGCCGCGGTGACGTACGCGCGCAAGGCGCCCGTCGATGTGCGCCTCGCCGTACGGATCGGGGTCGCGGCGCTCGCCGGTTCCACGGCGGGAGCGTTCGTCGCGGCCGGGCTGAGCACCGACGTGCTCAAGCCGGTCGTCATGGTCGTCCTGGTCGGCGTCGGCACCTTCGTGATCCTGCGGCCCGCCTTCGGCACGGCGCCGCCGACCACCCCGGTCTCCCCGCGCCGCGTCCTCGCCGCGATCGGTCTCGCGGGCCTCGGCATCGGCTTCTACGACGGGCTCATCGGCCCCGGCACGGGAACGTTCCTCGTGCTCGCGCTCACCGCCCTGCTCCACCTCGACCTGGTGACCGCCTCCGCCACCGCCAAGATCGTCAACTGCTGCACCAACGCGGGCGCCCTCGCGACCTTCGCCTGGAAGGGCACGGTGTTCTGGCAACTCGCCGCCCTGATGGCCGTGTTCAATCTGGCGGGCGGCATGGTGGGGGCGCGGACCGCGCTCAAGAAGGGCAGCGGGTTCGTCCGCGTGGTGCTGCTGACGGTGGTGTTCGCACTGGTGGCGAATCTGGCGTACCAGCAGTGGCTCGCCTGAACGCTCAGCGGCTGCCCGTGAGATGGGCGAAGACGACCACGTTTCCCTGGTAGCCCGTCGTCTCCGAGTAGCCGCCCCCGCACGTGATGACGCGCAGCTCGGGCCGGCGCGCGGCGCCGTACACCTTCGCGTCGGGGAAGGCGCGGGAGTCGTACACCTCGACCGCGTCGACGGTGAACAGGGCCGTGCTGCCGTCGAGCCGGTCCACCTCGACCGTGCCGCCCTTGCGGAGGGCACCCAGGTCGTAGAAGACGGCGGGGCCGTCGGCGTTGTCGACGTGCCCGGCGACGACGGCCGTGCCGCGCTCACCGGGGGTGGTCCCGGCCTCGTACCAGCCGGCCAGGTTCTTCTTCTCCGCGGGCGGCACGTCGAGGCTGCCCTGCGGAGTGAGGCCGAGACCCATCAGGGGGGCGTCCACGCCGATCGCGGGGATGCGGATGCGGTCCGGCGGGGAGTGCGGCATCGCGGGGGCGACGGACCGCGCGCCGTCCCCGGAGGTCGCCGCCTGTGCCGCGGACGGCTGGGGAGGGGGGTGCGGTTCGGCACCGCTGCGCAGCAGCCAGGCACCGGAGCAGAGGGCGACGACGGTGACCGACGCTATGGCGACATTGCTGACCCGGCGCACGCGAGCCTCCTCACGGTTCCTTTCCCGGGCCGGGGCCGGCCGGGCCCCGGCGGCCGAGGGTGCCGGCCGGGGTGCTGATGGGGTCTGTCCCGTCCCCCTCCGGGCCGCGAGGGGCGTCGGGCCACGGAGGGGGAGGGACGGCGGTACCGGCGGACGGGCAGCGGAGGGTGCCCGTCAGATCCCGTCGCCTCTCGCCCGGCGATGCAGGAGCCAGGTACCGCCCGCGGCGGCGACGGCCAGCGCCGCCACTCCCGCCGCGGTCTGTACGGGGTCGGGGCCCAGCGCGCCGCCGACACCCGTGTTCACATGCCCGCGCGGCTGGATCTGCTCGCGCGTTGAGGTCAGGGTCACCATCAGGTCCCCGGTGACCCGCCGGCCGTGGGAGCACCGCGCGACGATCTCGTACGTCCCCGGCTGCGCGCTCGGCGGCACCCGGAACTGTCCGATCGCGTCCTGCTCGTGCGCGCTGGCCGCGAGTGTGAAGGTACCGCCGCCCACCGCCCCGGCGTCCCCGTTCGCGGTGCCGTCCGAGCCGCACGCGGCGGTGTTGACGGTGACCTCGGCGCCCGGGACGACGGCGGAGGGGAACACCTCCAGGCTTCCGGTGTCTCCGCCGTACACGGGCGCGGCGGCCAGACCCGCGGCGGCGACGGCGAGCGCGGTACCGGTCATCAGACGGGCGGTACGTCGCATCGTGCTAGCTCCTCCGAGGGGGCGCGGCCCGCGACACCCCCAAGTGCCGCTGCGTCGGTCGAACCCCTGCCTTACCGAGGTAAGTGGCACATGCCCCCGCCCGCTCTCTGATGGATCGTCAGAAATGATGTGAACGGGTGTCAGGCGGGGTGCCGGAAGGGGTGGAACCCTCGGCATTCCGGCAGGTCATCGGCGTGCGTTGGGCGTGTCGCGCAGGAGAACCCGAAGGGCGCGGGGCCGGGGGTGTGAACGGGTGACCGGGAGGCGCGGGGAGCGGGGTGCGGTGGCGGAGGGGGGTGAAGGGCGCGGGCGGACGGGGGCCGGCGTGCAGAGGCCGGGCGGGGCCGGCGCGGCTCGGCTTGACCTCAAGAATGGTTGAGGTACGAGGCTGTCCCTCATGAAGACAGCCACAGCTGAATCCACTGTCCCCGAGCAGATGTCCGAGCCGCCCGTACGGGTCGCCGTCGTGGTCGGCAGCAATCGCGAGGGGCGTTTCGGTCCCGTCGTCGCGGGCTGGCTGCTGGACCGCATCGGAGAACGGGACGACTTCCTCCCCGAGGTCCTCGACGTCGCCTCCGTCGAGCTCCCCACGGCCCTGTCCCACTCACCGTCCCCCGCGGTGGCCGCCGAACTGGCGAAGGTCAGCCCCGCCCTCGCCGACGCGGACGCCTTCATCGTCCTCACCCCCGAGTACAACCACTCCTTCCCCGCCGGCCTGAAGAACCTCATCGACTGGCACTACGGCGAGTGGCGGGCCAAACCCGTCGCCCTCGTCTCGTACGGCGGAGTGTCCGGGGGCCTGCGGGCCGTGGAGCACCTGCGTCAGGTCTTCGCCGAACTGCACGCGGTGACCGTACGGGACACGGTGTCCTTCCACGGCGCGGGCGCCGCCTTCGACGAGGCCGGCCACCCGCGCGACGCCGTGGGCCCCGCGGCGGCGGTGAAGACCATGCTGGACCAACTGGGCTGGTGGGCAAGGGCGCTGAAGGAGGCCAGGGGGAAGCGCCCGTACGGGGGCTGAGGTCCGCTCCGGCCCGGCGCGGGCCGACGAGTGTCGGGGGCGAGGTGCGGCACGACCCGGGCGGCCGGCCCGAAGGCGCGCCGGAATGTGTGCCGCATCACACCACCGCGTCGGCCGGACGCGATGATTTCGGAGCGGTGCGCCGGTCTTCACCGACGTAACCGAACGCGTGATGCGACCGAACGCGTGACGTGGCCGAGCACAGCGACGAGGAGCGAGACCCATGCGCATCGTGATCAGCGAGTTCATCAGCCTGGACGGTGTCGTGCAGGCGCCCGGAGGTCCCGAGGAGGACACCGACGGCGGGTTCGCCCACGGCGGCTGGTCCCACCCCTACTTCGACCCGGAGGTCGTGGGCGGCGCGTTCGCGGCGGGGCTCTCCCGGGCCGAGGCGCTGCTGTTCGGGCGCCGCACCTGGCAGACGATGGCCGGGGCGTGGCCCGAGCGGGCGGGCGATCCGTTCGCGGACCGGATGAACTCCCTCCCCAAGTACGTGGTCTCCAGCACCCTCGGCGAGGCGGAGCTGTCGGCCTGGGACAACACCACGCTCATCCCCGGGGACGAGAGCGTCGCCCGCATCCGCGAGCTGCGCGCGACCGGTGACGGCGACCTCGCGATGATGGGCAGTCCCACCCTCGTACGCACCCTGCTGGCCGAGGGCCTGGTCGACGAGCTCCAGCTGATCCGTATGCCGGTGATGCTCGGCGGCGGCAAGACGATCTTCCCCGAGGACGGCATGAAGCGCCCGCTCGTCCACGTCTCCACGGTCACCGCGAAGACCGGCGTGGACGTGAGCGTGTACCGGCCGGCGGACGAGAGCTAAGGGCTGGGCGGAGGCCCCGGACCGAGCCGTGGGCAGGCGTCCTGGCGACGCCTGCCCACGGGACCCCGAGGACGTCCGGTGCCGGTCGGCCCGGGGCCGGAGGGTGTCCGCTGCCGGTCAGGCCACGGAGACCGCCGACCAGGCCGCCGCCACGGCGTTGTACTCGGCGCTGCCCGCGCCGTACAGGTCCTTGGCCGCGTTCAGCGTGGCGGTGCGCGCGCCCGCGTACTTCGTCGACGAGGTCATGTAGACCGTCAGCGCGCGGTACCAGATCTTGCCCACCTTGTCGTGCCCGATGCCGGACACCGTGGAGCCGTTGCAGGTGGGGGAGTCGTAGCTGACGCCGCCCACGGTCTTCGCCCCGCTGCCCTCCGAGAGGAGGTAGGCGAAGTGGTTGGCGACGCCGGAGGAGTAGTGGACGTCCAGGTTGCCGACCGAACTGCTCCAGCAGTCGGCCGAGTTGCCGTCCTTGGAGGGCTTGTCCATGAAGCGGAGGGCGGGCTTGCCGAAGCCGGAACGGACGATCTTCTCGCCGATCAGGTAGTCACCGGCGTCCGAGGAGTTGTTCGCGTACCACTCCACCATGGTGCCGAAGATGTCGGACGTCGCCTCGTTCAGGCCGCCGGACTCGCCCGAGTACGTCAGCGCGGCCGTCTTCGAGGTGACCCCGTGCGACATCTCGTGCCCGGCGACGTCCAGCGCGACGAGCGGCCCGAACGTCGAGCCGTCCCCGTCCCCGTACGTCATGCAGAAGCAACTGTCGTCCCAGAAGGCGTTGTTGTAGTTGTTGCCGTAGTGCACGCGGTTGTACGAGCCCTTGCCGTCACCCGCGATGCCGTTCCGCCCGTGGACGTTCTTGTAGTAGTCCCAGGTCTCGTTCGTGCCGTACTGCGCGTCCACCGCCGCGGACGAGCGGTCCGAAGTGGCGCCCGTGCCCCAGTGGTTGTCCGTGTCGGTGAAGAGCGTCGCGGGCGCCCGGCTGATACAGATCCCGAAGATGCACAGGTCCGTCTTGTTCGCCGCGTCGCCCGTGTACGTGTTCCCGCGCGTCGGGTCCTTCAGCTGGTACGTCGATCCGGACAGCGTCGTCTCCAGCGGAACCGTGCCGCCGTACAGCGAAGTTCCGTCGCCCGTCGCCGTCTCGATGTTGTCCCACGCGTCGATCCGCGCCCCGCTGAGGGCGTCGGTCAGGAGCGTGCGGCCGACCGGGTTGCCGAGCGAGTCCTGGGCCACCGCGTCCGTGCGCCAGGCGAGCCTCGGCGTTCCGTGCAGGGCGTCCACGACCAGTCGCGGCTTGGCCGTCAGCTTCTTCAGTGCCTCGCCCGGATGGGCGGACCGCAGCGCGGTCACGGCGAGTCCGGCCGCCTTCGGGGCGGACAGCGCGGGGGTGACGCCGGGCAGCGAGATGGCCTCGGCCGTCGCGCGGTTCGCGCTGCGGTACGTGCCGTTCGGGGCCAGGTGGACCACGAAGTCGCCTCCGAGGACCGGGAGTTGCCGGTACGTCCGGTCGTAGCGCACATGCTGGGTGCCGTCCTTGTCGACGACGACGTCGCGGACGGAGGTGTTCTGCGCGGAGGTGAGGCCCAGGTTCGTGGCGTGGGCCACCAGCACCGAGGCCGCGTGCTCGATCGCGGTGGCCCGGGTCGGCCTGCTGTCGGCGTGCGCGGCGGGGGCGAGCGCGGCGGCCAGCAGGGTGGCCGTGGTCACGGCCGCGCCGGCGGTGACGAGGGAGGAACCTCGGATGTGCCGTATTCGACTCATCGGTCTCCTTGGGAAGGCGCCTTGGGAGGGCGCGCGTGGGGGGTGGCGCGTGGAGGGGCGCTGAAACTGACTTAGATTTAAAGGTCCATGACATGTCATGTCCATAGCGCCTGCTGGGTGCGTACCGGATGCGGCGAGAATCGTTTCCGTACCCTCACGAATGGAGACGATCATGGAATCGCCGGCCTGCCTGGCCGTCCTGACCACGACGGATGCCGCCGAGAAGGCCGAAGCGCTGGCCCGTGGCGCGGTGGCCGCGCGGGTCGCGGCCTGTGCGCAGATCTCGGGTCCTGTCACCTCCGTCTACCGCTGGGAGGGCGCCGTCACGACCGCCTCCGAGTGGCAGATCCAGTTCAAGACGACCGCGGCGCGCTACCCGGCGCTGGAGGCGTATCTCCTGAACGCCCACGACTACGACACACCCGAGATCATCGCGACCCGGATCGTCGCGGGAAGCCCCGACTACCTGCGCTGGCTGGAAGAGGAAACGGCCCCGTGAACACGCCGCACCCCTCGGACCCGCCGACTGCCCCGCACCCCTCGACCCCTTCGGCACCCCCGGACCCTTCGGCCTCGTCGGGTCCTCCGGACCCCTCGGACGAAGCGGGACTCCCCTTCTTCGTCTACGGCACCCTGCGCCCCGGCGAGCACAACCACGACCTCTTCCTGCGCGGCCGGACCCGGTCCGAGGAACCCGGGCGGATGCGGGGGCTGGTGCTGTACGAGGGACCCGGATACCCGTACGCGGTCGAAGAACCCGGCGGCGCGGTGAGCGGCGAACTCGTGACCGCGCTGCCCGAGACCTACGGGGAACTCCTCGCGGCGCTCGACGAGTTGGAGGAGTACGCACCGGGCGATCCGCGCAACCTGTACGAGCGGGTCGCGCGCGACGCCGTGCGGGCGGACGGCGCGACGGTCGTACGGGCCTGGGTGTACGTCGCCGCGCCCGCGGTGGCGGCCCGCCTGCGAGCCGAGGGCAGACCGATCGAGGACGGCGACTGGCGCGGCCCCGGGCGAGACACCCGGACCCGCCGACGCGGCTGAGGCGGCCGGCGCGGCTCGGGTGCCGGCGTGCGCGCGTGCGCGGGTGTGGACTCGGCCGGGACGGCGGCATGCGCCCGCGGCCGGGCGCCGGGCGCGCCGCCGCCGGGTCGGAGGCCGCGTCCGCCTGCCCGAGCAACTACAGGCCTGCGTGGCCGGGGCGGGAGCACGCCGGGACGGGCGGGGGACGCGCCTGGGCAGGGGGCGCGTGCCGGCGAGGCCGGGCGGACGGGAAGGCGGCCCACGGTCGCACGACCGGGGGCCGGGCGGGGACGCGCCCGTCTCCGGGCAGGGGACGGGCGCGTGCCGGCGGGGCTGGGCGGATGCGAAGGCGGCCCACGGTCGCACGACCGGGGGCCGGGCGGGGACGCGCCTGCGCAGGGGGGCGCGTGCCGGCGAGGCCGGGCGGACGCGAAGGCGGCCCACCGTTGTCCGCGTGCACCCGTGCGGGTGGCCGTCCCGTGCGCCCCCGGTGGCGCGGGCCTCCTCGCCCCTAGGGTCCGGCCATGACCGACCGCACCCTGACCAGACGACGAGTTCTCGCGCTCAGCGGGGCGGCCGTCGGCGCCGCCCTCGGCATCGGGCTCAGCTCGTGCTCCGCCGACCCGGAGCCGGGCGGGCCCTCCGGCTCCGGATCCGGCCCGGGAGAGACCCCCAAGTCCGTCGAGCGGTCCGGGGTGGACGGCCCGAGCGGGGACTGACCGTCGTGGCGCGAGCCGGCCGGGAGCTCGTGTCCGGCGGGTCCTCGATCAGCGGCGTCCAGGCTCGCCATGAGTCCGGCACGGCGCTCCGCGCCGGCCTGCCCGCTCTCGCGCAACGACCGCTTCTCCCGAGGCCCGCGCACCCCGCACCACGGCGCGGCGCCCGGCCGACGCGGCACCGCCGCCGTCACTCCTCGTGCGCCGCCTCCACCCGCACCGCGCACGCCTTGAACTCCGGCATCCGGGAGATCGGGTCGAGGGCGGGGTTGGTCAGCGTGTTGGCGCGGCCCTCGCCCGGCCAGTGGAAGGGCATGAACACGGTGTCCGGGCGGATGGCGGTGGTGATCCGGGCCGGTGCGACGGCCCGGCCGCGCCGCGACACCACGGTCACGGCGTCCCCGTCCGCCGCGCCGAGCCGTTCGGCCAGCCGCGGGTGCATCTCCACGAACGGGCCGGGCGCCGCGGCGTTCAGCTCGTCGACGCGCCGCGTCTGCGCCCCCGACTGGTACTGAGCGACCACGCGCCCGGTGGTCAGCAGCACTGGGTACTCGTCGTCCGGCTCCTCGGCGACGGGCCGGTGCGACACGGGCACGAACCGGGCCCGGCCGTCCTCGGTGGCGAACCGGTCGAGGAAGAGGCGGGGCGTGCCCGGGTGGTGTGCCTCGCCGGTCCCGGCCGGCACCGGGCCGTCCGGGACCACGGCGGGGAGGCCGTCCTCGGTACCGGTGTCCGGCGCCGGGCCCGCCTCCGTGCCCGCCTCCGGGGCCGGGGGTGCCGGGCAGGGCCAGAACACCCCGTTCTCCTCCGCCAGCCGGCGATAGGTGATCCCCGAGTAGTCCGCGGGCCCGCCCGCGCTCGCCCGGCGCAGTTCCTCGAAGACCTCCTCGGGGTCGCTGGGAAACCCCTTCTCCACGCCGAGCCGGGCGGCGAGTTCGTGCAGGACCTCGAGGTCGCTGCGGACCCCCTCGGGAGCGCTGAGGGCCTGCCGGCGCAGCAGCACGCGGCCCTCCAGGTTCGTCGTCGTGCCCGTCTCCTCGGCCCACTGGGTGACCGGCAGCACGACGTCCGCGAGGGCGGCGGTCTCGGAGAGGACGACATCGGCGACCGCGAGGAAGTCCAGCGACTTCAGGCGTTCCTCGATGTGCGCGGCGTGCGGCGCGGACACCACCGGGTTCGACCCCATCAGCAGCAGCGAGCGGATGTCCGTCCCCATCGCGTCGAGGAGTTCGTACGCGCTGCGCCCCGGACCGGGCAGCGTGTCGGGGTCGATGCCCCATACCTCGGCCACATGCCGTCGCGCCGCCGGGTCCGTGAGCTTGCGGTAGCCGGGCAACTGGTCGGCCTTCTGGCCGTGTTCGCGCCCGCCCTGCCCGTTGCCCTGCCCGGTGAGACAGCCGTAGCCGGACCGTGGCCGGCCCGAACGCCCGGTGGCCAGGCACAGGTTGATCCAGGCACCCACGGTGTCGGTGCCCTTGGACTGCTGCTCGGGTCCGCGCGCGGTGAGGACCATCGCGTCCTCGGGCTCGCAGAACATCCGCACGGCTGCGCGGAGTTCGGGAACGGACACCCCCGTGATCCGTTCCACGTACTCCGGCCAGTGCGCCATCGCCGCGGCCCGGGCCTCTTCCCAGCCGCTCGTACGGGCCCGGATGAACTCCTCGTCCGTACGCCCCTCGGCGACCACCAGATGGAGCATCCCCAGCGCGAGCGCCAGATCCGTCCCCGGGCGCGGCGCGAGATGCAGGTCCGCCTGCTCGGCCGTGCGGGTGCGGCGCGGGTCGATCACGATGAGCCTGCCGCCGTTCTCCTTCAGCTCTGTGACGAAGCGCAGCGCGGGCGGCATCGTCTCGGCGAGGTTGGAGCCGACGAGGATCACACAGCCGGTCCGCGGGATGTCCTCCAGGGGAAAGGGCAGTCCCCGGTCGAGACCGAAGGCCCTGACGCCGGCCGCCGCCGCGGACGACATGCAGAAGCGGCCGTTGTAGTCGATCTGCGAGGTGCGCAGGACGACGCGGGCGAACTTCCCCAGGGCGTACGCCTTCTCGTTCGTCAGTCCGCCGCCGCCGAACACCCCGCACGCGTCCGGGCCGTGCTCCGTACGGGTGCGGGCCAGCCCCTCGGCGATCCTGGCCAGCGCCTCGTCCCAGCTCGCGGGCTCCAGGACGCCCGCGGTGCGGACGAGCGGCGAGGTGAGCCGCACCCGGGACGACAGCAGCGCCGGCGCCGTGCGCCCCTTGCCGCACAGAGCGCCCCGGTTCACCGGGAAGTCCGCGCGCTCGGTCACCTCGACGCCTCCGCCGGGCGAGGACGTCAGGTTCATCCCGCACTGCAGGGCGCAGTACGGGCAGTGGGTGGGCGTCACGGAGGCGTTCATGGCGCCCAGCGTGCGGTGGCCGTGTTACGCGCCGGAGAGGCACGCGTTACACGGCCGGGGCGGAGACCTCCCGGCCGGGCCGGACCCGCGGTGAGGTCGCCCCGCGCCGCGCGGACGCCCTGACGTGGTGGATCACCTGGTTCGCGGCCGGCCAGTGCCCGGAGCCCGGAGCCCGGAGTCCGGAGCCCGCCCGCGGGTGACGCGCGTCGTCTCTAGCGCGTCGCCGCCAGAGCGCGGGTCACGCCCGGCTCCTTCGGCCCGAGGAAACGCGGATCCGGCTCGAACACCGCGTCCAGCGCGGCCTTGCCCGCCGCGAAGATCTCCCGCGTGCCGCCGTAGTACCAGGTGGCGTCGTGCTTGGCGTCGACGCCGATGCCGTACGAGCGGACACCGGCGGCCTGGCACAGGGCCAGGGCACGGCGGATGTGGAAGCCCTGGCTGATCAGGACGGCCTCGTGGACACCGAAGATCTTGCGGGCACGGACACAGGAGTCCCAGGTGTCGAAGCCGGCGTAGTCGCTGACGATCCGCCGGCCGGGCACCCCGCGCGCGGTGAGATAGGCGCGCATCGCGTCGGGTTCGTCGTAGTCCTCGCGGCTGTTGTCACCCGTGACGAGGACGACCTCGATCCGGCCGGCCCGGTACAGCTTCGCGGCCGCGTCCAGACGGTGGGCCAGATACGGGGACGGCTCGCCGTCCCACAGACCCGCGCCGAAGACGATCGCGACCTCGGTGCGCGGGGCGTCCGCCGTCGTCCGCAGCCGGTCGCCCGTCACCGCGTACATCCACGTCGCCGGGAGCAGCGCCAGCACGCACAGGACCATCAGAGCCTGTACGGCCCGCCGTTGCCCCTTGCGCGTACGCGGCAGGCGGAGCAGACGCGGTCTGCGAAAGCTCGGGCGCTTCGGGCGCGGCAGGCGCGGCATGATCGATGTCCCCCAGGTGTGGTCTCTCGCGGCGGTGCGCGACCGGTGCGGGCGTCGGCGCTCCCGCCGTTCCCGTCCGGCGCCGGCAGCGTATTCCGGTACGTCTCCCGCCTCCGTCCGCGGGCCGGCCTTCGCGTTCCCCTTCGACACATGAGGACGCGTCGTAAGGCCGTTCGGTTCACCCGGGGGCGCCGATCCGGATCGCCCGGCGGGAGAGAGCCGCAGGTGGGAGGCGCTCACAGAGCACCGCTGCCGTACGGTGAACCGCCGGAAAACACCCGTCATACCGGCGCAACGGCCCGGCAACCTCCTGCCGTCAGGATCGCCCCATGACGGCGTCGAACCTCGCTCGCGACGAGTCCTCCCACCGCCCCGGCGGCCCGCCGCCGCGCGGTGCCCACCTCGAAGACCCCCTCGACAGTACGGCGCAACTCATGAACCGGATCACCAGCCAGCTCGGCAGCCAGCTCAGCCTCGTCTCGCTCAACGGCACCCGCCGTCCGGCGCCACCCGCGCTGGTCCTGGTCGCCCACGGCAGCCGTGACCCGCGCGCGCTCGCCACCGTGCGCACCCTGATCGAACGCGTCCGCGAACTGCGCCCCCAGCTGCCCGTGCGCCTCGGCCACATCGAACTGAACGAGCCCCTGCTGCGCGACACGCTCACCTCCCTGGCGGGCCTGCAGGACGCCGTCCTCGTACCGCTGCTGCTCGGCCGCGGCTACCACGTCCGGCGCGACATCCCCGAGACCGCGGCCGCCGTCCCCGGCTTGCGCACCCGCGTCGCCGCCCCGCTCGGCCCGCACCCGCTGCTCGTGGAAACCCTCCGCGCGCGCCTCGTCGAGGCCGGCTGGCGGACCAGGATGAGCGACTCGGCCCGCCGGGCGAGCGCCGTCGTGCTCGCGTCCGCCGGTTCCCGCTCCCCGGAATCGGCCGCCGACACCCGCCGCACGGCCCAGCTGCTCGCCGAGCGCCTCGGCGTGCCGGTCGTCCCCGCGTACGCCTCCGCCGCCACGCCGACCGTTCCCGCCGCGGTGCGCGCCCTCGCCGCCCGCGGCCGCCACCGCATCGCCGTCGCCTCGTACTTCACCGCTCCCGGCCGCTTCGCCACGCAGTGCGCCGAGGAGGCGCCCTGGATCTGCGCCGAACCGCTGGGCGACCACCCGGCGATGGCCCGCCTGGTCCTGCACCGCTACGACCAGGCCGTCGCGGCCCCCGAGCCCGCCCCGGAGCGCGCCCTGATCCCGGCCTGAACCCGGCGGTCGCCCCCTCGCCCGGCACCGCACCGCCGGCGACCGCGTCCCGATTGTCACTGCCTGCGTCTACTGTCGGTGCCATGGAAGGCATGGCACCGAAGACCGAAGACACCGCACCGCAGACCCACGAGAACCACACGGCTCACGACGAGTACGACGTGTCGGCCGTCGAGCGCTGGGCCGTCGAGCCCGACAAACGCCCCGGCCGCACCGCCTTCCAGCGCGACCGCGCGCGTGTGCTGCACTCCGCCGCCCTGCGCCGCCTCGCGGGCAAGACCCAGGTCGTCACTCCCGGCACCCTTCCCCAGGTGCTCGGCGCCGCCGGAATCCAGGTGTGGGACGCCAGTCCGCGGACGCGGCTGACCCACTCCCTGGAGTGCGCCCAGGTGGGCCGGGAACTCGGCGCCGCCCTCGGCTGCGACCCGGACCTGGTCGAGGCGGCCTGCCTCTCGCACGACCTCGGCCACCCGCCCTTCGGACACAACGGCGAACAGGCGCTCAACGAATTCGCGGAAGACTGCGGCGGATTCGAGGGCAACGCCCAGTCGCTGCGCCTGCTCACCCGGATCGAGCCCAAGCGCTTCGTGCGCAGCCACATGGTGACATCGGCCTCCGCCGCGGCGGGTGACGACCTCGTCAGCGTCGGCCTCAACCTCACCCGCGCCGCCCTCGACGCCGCCACCAAGTACCCCTGGCCGAGAGGCGCCCGTCCCAACGACCCGAAGTCGCCGAAATTCGGGGTCTACGAAGACGACCGGCCGGTCTTCGACTGGGTCCGCAAGGGCGCCCCCGGCACCCGGACGTGCTTCGAGGCCCAGGTCATGGACTGGTCCGACGACGTCGCCTACTCGGTGCACGACGTCGAGGACGGCCTGCACGCCGGCCATATCGACACCGGCCTGCTGCACGCCGAGGCGGAACGCCGGGAGATCTTCGCGGTCGCCATCGGGCGGTACGTGCCCGACGACACCGATCCGGCCGAGCTCTCCGAGGCCCTCGACCGGCTCCTCGACCAGGAATGGTGGCCGCACGGGTACGACGGAACGGCCGTCGCGCAGGCCCGCCTGAAGGACGCCACCAGCCAGCTCATCGGCCGCTTCTGCCTGGCCGCTGAGGGCGCCACCCGCGCGAGGTACGGCACCGGGCGCCTCACCCGGTACGCGGCGGAGCTGGTCGTCCCGCGAGCCGCCCGGCACGAGTGCGCCGTCCTCAAGGCGGTCGCCGACCGGTACGTCATGCAGCGCGCCGAGCAGGAGCGGCTCCGCGCCGACCAGCGGATCATCGTCGCCGAGCTCGCCGAAGCGCTCACCGCGCGCGCCCCCGAGGTACTCGATCCGCAGTTCCGGGCGCTGTTCGACCACGCGGCCGACGACCGCGCCCGCAAGCGCGTGATCGTCGACCAGATCGCATCCCTCACGGATGCCTCGGCGCGTTCCCTGCACCTCAGGCTCACCACGCGTTCCCATGGGAGCGGAGAAGTGTGACCCTGCGTGGCCTGATCGGGCCACTCCCCCTTCCCGCATCACGCTCCGTGCGGGACGCTCGCATATGGCGACATCCTTACGAGGAGGCATCAAGTGGTCGACGCGGATCAGACATTCGTCATCGTCGGAGGAGGCCTGGCAGGCGCCAAGGCGGCCGAGACGCTCCGAGCGGAGGGCTTCACCGGCCGCGTGATACTGATCTGCGACGAGCGCGACCACCCCTATGAACGCCCTCCGCTGTCCAAGGGCTACCTCCTCGGCAAGGAGGAGCGTGACAGCGTCTTCGTGCACGAACCCGCGTGGTACGCGCAGAACGACATCGAGCTGCACCTCGGCCAGACCGTCGACGCGATCGACCGCACGGCCAAGACGGTCCGCTTCGGCGACGACGGCACCCTCGTCCACTACGACAAGCTGCTCATCGTGACCGGAGCCGAGCCGCGCCGCCTCGACATCCCGGGCACCGGCCTCGCCGGAGTCCACCACCTGCGCCGCCTCGCCCACGCCGAGCGGCTCAAGGGCGTCCTCGCGGCGCTCGGCCGGGACAACGGCCACATCGTGATCGCCGGCGCCGGCTGGATCGGCCTGGAGGTCGCCGCCGCGGCCCGCGAGTACGGCGCCGAGGTCACCGTCGTCGAACCCGAGCCGACCCCGCTGCACAGCGTGCTCGGCCCCGAGCTGGGCGAGCTCTTCGCCGAGCTGCACCGCGAGCACGGCGTCCGCTTCCACTTCGGCGCCCGGCTCACCGAGATCGTCGGCCAGGACGGCATGGTGCTGGCCGCCCGCACCGACGACGGTGAGGAGCACCCCGCCCACGACGTGCTCGCGGCCATCGGAGCCGCCCCGCGCACCGGCCTCGCCGAGGCCGCCGGCCTGACACTGGCCGACCGCGCGCACGGCGGCGGCATCGCGGTCGACGACCGGCTGCGGACCTCCGACCCGGACGTGTACGCCGCCGGAGACGTCGCCTCCTTCCACCACAGCCTCTTCGACACGCGGCTGCGCGTCGAGCACTGGGCCAACGCCCTGAACGGCGGACCGGCCGCCGCCCGCTCGATGCTGGACCGCGGGACGACGTACGACCGCGTGCCCTACTTCTTCTCCGACCAGTACGACGTGGGTCTCGAGTACTCGGGCTGGGCGCCCCCGGGGACGTACGACCAGGTGGTGATCCGCGGCGACGCGGGCAAGCGGGAGTTCATCGCCTTCTGGGTGAAGGAGGGCAGGCTGCTGGCCGGGATGAACGTGAATGTGTGGGACGTCACGGAGCCGATCCAGCAGCTGATCCGGTCCCGGGCCCAGGTGGACACCGACGCGCTCGCCGACCCGCATGTTCCCCTGGAGAGCCTGGCCCCGTGACCGACGGCGGCACCCGGCTCCCGCACCGTCCCCGTGCCGGGATTCCCGGGGCCCGCCCCCGGACCCCGGCCGGGGTGCGTTCACCTGCCCCGGGAGTGTCGGTGCGGCCCCGTAGACTCACCTCGTGGCAGGCAGGATCAATGACGAGGACGTGAAGGCTGTTCGGGACGCGGTCCCGATCGACGCCGTGGTGTCCGAGTACCTCCAGCTGCGCAACGCGGGCGGCGGAAACCTCAAGGGTCTCTGCCCCTTCCACGACGAGAAGTCTCCGTCCTTCCAGGTCAGCCCCAGCAAGGGGCTCTTCCACTGCTTCGGCTGCCAGGAAGGCGGCGACACCATCACGTTCGTGATGAAGGTCGACCACCTCACCTTCTCCGAGTCGGTCGAGCGCCTCGCGGCCCAGGCCGGCATCACCCTGCGCTACGAGGAGGGCGGGTACAACCCCGCCCACCAGCGCGGCGAGCGCATCCGCCTGGTCGAGGCGCACAAGGCCGCCGCCCAGTTCTACATCGAGCAGCTCGGCACCAGCCCCGAGGCCGACGCGGGCCGCTCGTTCCTCGCCGAGCGCGGCTTCGACCAGGCCGCCGCCGCCCACTTCGGTGTCGGCTACAGCCCCCAGGGCTGGGACCACCTCACCCGCCATCTGCGCGGCAAGGGCTTCACCGACAAGGAACTCGTCCTCTCCGGTCTCTCCCAGGAGGGCCGCCGCGGTCCCATCGACCGTTTCCGCGGCCGTCTCATGTGGCCGATCCGCGACATCGGCGGCGAGGTCGTCGGCTTCGGCGCCCGCAAGCTGTACGAGTCCGACAACGGACCGAAGTACCTGAACACGCCCGACACCGCGATCTACCGGAAGTCCCAGGTCCTGTACGGCATCGACCTCGCCAAGAAGGACATCGCCAAGAGCAGCCGGGCGGTCGTCGTCGAGGGCTACACGGACGTCATGGCCTGCCACCTGGCCGGTATCACCACCGCCATCGCGACCTGCGGCACGGCGTTCGGCGGCGACCACATCAAGATCCTCCGTCGGCTGCTCATGGACAACGGCTCGGCACGGGTGATCTTCACCTTCGACGGCGACTCGGCCGGCCAGAAGGCCGCCCTGCGTGCCTTCGAGGACGACCAGAAGTTCGCCGCCGAGACGTACATCGCCATCGCGCCCGACGGCATGGACCCCTGCGAGCTGCGCCTCGCCAAGGGCGACGAAGCGGTCGCCGACCTGGTCGAACCCCGCACCCCCCTCTTCGAGTTCGCGCTGCGCCAGATCGTCCTGCGCTACGACCTGGAGACCCCGGCGGGACGCGCGGCCGCCCTCGACGAGGCCGCCCCGGTCGTCGCCCGCATCAAGAACAGCGGCGCGCAGCACGAGGTCGCCGTACAGCTGGCCGGCATGCTCGGCATCCTCGACACCCAGTTCGTCGTCAAGAGGGTGGCCCAGCTGGCCCGTTGGGCCCGCGACCGAGGCGGCATGGGGCCCGCGCCGGCCGGCGGCCGCCCCCAGCAGACCTACTCCGCGGTCCAGGCGCCCACCGGCGGCGGCCCGGCCCTCACCCTGCGCAACCCCGTCTTCGCCACCGAGCGCGAGCTGCTCAAACTCGCCCTCCAGCGGCCGGAGTTGGTCGCCCCGGCGTTCGACGCCTACGGCATGGACGAGTTCACCGCCCCGCCCTATGCGGCCGTGCGCCAGGCGGTCATGGACGCCGGCGGCACCGAGTACGGCGTCCAGGACCCCCAGGAGTTTCTGATCCGGGTCCGCGACGCCGCCCCGGACGACGCGGTGCGCGCGATGGTCACCGAGCTGGCCGTCGAGGCGATCCTGCGCAAGACCGTCGACGAGACCTACGCGGGCGACCAGCTCGTCGCGGTCCGCCGCCGCGCCGTCGACCGCCGCATCCGGGACGTCCAGGGCTCCCTGTCCCGCCTCAGCGCGGGGGGCGACCCGGCCCAGCTGGCCGCCGTACAGAACGAGTTGTGGGTGCTCCAGCAGTACGGTCAGGCACTCCGCGAGCGGGGCGCCGAAGCCCTCTGAGGCCGGGCCGGCGGAGCGTGGAGGACGGCTCGGCGCCGGATCCGCGGGGGTTGCGAGGGCGTCCCGGGGGCGGACCCGCAGGGGCTCGAGGGGTGTTCCGGGGGCGGACCCGAGGGAATGCCGGGGCGCGACGGGCGGTCGGAGCGGTCGGCCGGGCTCTGCGCACATGCCAATCCGGTACGCGCTTCTCCTGGTTTCGTCTTCGCTGAGCTGCGCACTCGTCCAGGACGGTAACCACGCGGTCACGGACCGGACGCAAAAAGTCACCGCACGCCCCTCGTGGCGGCGATGTGTCGTACTCCACACTGGGTTCCGGTGCCTGAGTCCTCGGAGCGCGGTCGACCCGCACGCGACGGGTTCCCGATCCCCGCGGTTCCGCAAAACGACTACGGGATGGACAGCGGCGAGGCCGTCGACCCCATCCCCGACGTACCGCTGCCGCACGCCTCAGCAGCGACATTCCTGGAGGTCGCCCCCGTGCAGACCCAGACCCTCGCCCAGACCGACAACACCATCGACACGGACGCGGATACCGACGTCGTCGCGGGGGTCCCCCCGCAGCGCCGCGCCGCGCACCACCCCGAGGCCGAGCAGGCGGGCCCGCCCGAGGCTCCCGGGGCAGAGGTGGAAGTGGAGACCGAGGCCGAGGCCCCCGAACCCGTCGAACCGCCCCGAGGCCGCGCGGCCGACACCGGGGGCCCCTCGTCCGACCTGTTCCGCCAGTATCTGCGGGAGATCGGGCGGATTCCGCTGCTCACGGCGGCCGAGGAGGTCGATCTCGCCCGCCGTGTCGAGGCCGGGCTCTTCGCCGAGGAGAAGCTCCGGCTCGCCCCCGACCTGGACAGCCAGCTCGCCCTGGACCTGGACAAGATCGTCGTCATGGGACGGATGGCCAAGCGCCGGCTCATCGAGGCGAACCTGCGGCTGGTCGTCTCCGTGGCCAAGCGCTACGTGGGGCGCGGGCTGACCATGCTCGACCTGGTCCAGGAGGGCAATCTCGGCCTGATCAGGGCCGTCGAGAAGTTCGACTACGCCCGCGGCTACAAGTTCTCCACGTACGCCACCTGGTGGATCCGGCAGGCCATGTCGCGCGCCCTCGCCGACCAGGCGCGCACGATCCGCGTCCCCGTGCACGTGGTCGAGCTGATCAACCGGGTGGTCCGGGTGCAGCGGCGGATGCTCCAGGAGCGCGGCTACGAACCCAGTCCGGAAGAGGTCGCCGCGCATCTCGACCTGACCGGCGAGCGGGTGAGCGAGGTCCTGCGGCTGGCCCAGGAGCCGGTCTCCCTCCACGCCCCCGTGGGGGAGGAGGACGACGTGGCCCTCGGGGACCTCATCGAGGACGGCGACGCCACGTCTCCGGTGGAGTCCGCGGCGTTCCTGCTGCTCAGGCAGCATCTGGAGGCGGTGCTGTCCACGCTCGGCGAGCGGGAGCGCAAGGTCGTCCAGCTGCGGTACGGGCTGGCGGACGGTCGTCCGCGGACCCTGGAGGAGATCGGCCGCATCTTCGGCGTCACGCGTGAGCGCATCCGCCAGATCGAGTCCAAGACCCTGAACAAGCTCAGGGATCACGCTTTTGCCGACCAGCTCCGGGGTTATCTGGACTGAGGCGGCTCCCCGGGGCAACGGTTTTCTTCGCCGCCTCCGCGCCTGCCCTCCCCCAAGGTCTCGGCTTCGCTCGACCAGGGGGGACTCCCATCGCATCGGGGGCGCTGCCCCCGGACCCCCGCTCCTCGAACGCCGGAGGGGCTGATTTCTCGCCGGACGGGTGAATTCCAGCGGGGGTCCAGGGGAGGCGGGTGCCTAGTCGACCTCGGCGACCGCCTGGGCGAACTGGGCCTGGTACAGGCGGGCGTAGGCTCCGCCGGACGCCAGCAGCTCCGCGTGCGCGCCCTGCTCCACGATGGACCCGTCCTCCATCACGAGGATGGTGTCCGCGTCCCGGATCGTCGACAGACGGTGGGCGATCACGAACGAGGTCCGGCCGTGCGCCAGCTTCGCCATCGCCTTCTGGATCAGCACCTCGGTGCGGGTGTCGACGGAGCTGGTCGCCTCGTCGAGCACCAGGATCACCGGGTCCGACAGGAACGCCCGGGCGATGGTGATCAGCTGCTTCTCGCCCGCGCTGACCCCGGCCCCCTCGTCGTCGATCACCGTGTCGTAGCCGTCGGGCAGCGTACGGATGAAGCGGTCGGCGTGCGCCGCGCGCGCCGCCTCCTCGATCTCCCCGCGGGTGACGTCCCGCGAGGCCCCGTACGCGATGTTGTCGGCGATCGTGCCACCGAACAGCCAGGTGTCCTGCAGCACCATCCCTATCCCGGCCCTCAGTTCGTCCCGGGACATGGACGCCACATCGACCCCGTCGAGGGTGATCCGGCCGCCCGTGACGTCGTAGAACCGCATGAGCAGGTTCACCAGGGTCGTCTTGCCGGCGCCGGTCGGGCCGACGATGGCCACCGTGTGGCCCGGCTCCACCTTCAGCGAGAGGTCCTCGATGAGCGGCTTCTCCGCGTCGTACCGGAAGGACACGTGCTCCAGCGCCACGCGCCCGCGCAGCTCGCCGGGACGGGCCGACACCGTCGGGTCCGCCTCCTGCTCGTCCGCGTCGAGGACCTCGAAGACCCGCTCCGCGGACGCGACACCCGACTGCACAAGGTTCGCCATCGACGCGACCTGCGTCAGTGGCATCGAGAACTGGCGGGAGTACTGGATGAACGCCTGCACATCACCGATCGACAGCGAGCCGGAAGCCACGCGCAGACCGCCGACCACCGCCACGAGCACGTAGTTCAGGTTCGACACGAACATCATCAGCGGCTGCATGACACCGCTGTTGAACTGCGCCTTGAACCCGGCCTCGTACAGCTTCTCGTTCTGCTCGGCGAACTGCGCCGCCGACTCGTCGGCCCGCCCGAACACCTTCACCAGGTTGTGGCCGGTGTACATCTCCTCGATGTGGGCGTTGAGCTTGCCGGTGGTGCGCCACTGCTGCACGAAGTGCGGCTGCGAGCGCTTGCCGATCCGGGTGGCGACGACGAACGACAGCGGCACCGTGACCAGCGCGACGAGCGCGAGCAGCGGTGACACCCAGAACATCATGGCGAGCACGCCCACGATGGTCAGCAGCGAGTTGACGAGCTGGCCCATCGACTGCTGGAGGGTCTGCTGGATGTTGTCCATGTCGTTCGTGGCACGGCTGAGGACCTCACCGCGCTGCCGCTTGTCGAAGTACGACAGCGGCAGCCGTGACAGCTTCGCCTGAAGGTCCTCGCGCATGCGGTAGACGGTCTTGTTGACGGCCCGGTTCACCAGGCGCGTCGCCACCGCCATCAGCAGGCCGGCCAGCAGGAACGTGCCGAGCGCGATCAGCAGGACGTTCCCGACGGCGTTGAAGTCGATGCCCTCGCCGGGGGTGAAGTCCGTCCCCGAGAGCATGTCGGCCACGCCGCCCTGGCCGTGCTCGCGCAGCGAGTCGAGAGCCTGGGCCTTGGTGTCGCCGGCCGGCATCTGGCGTCCGACGATCCCCGCGAAGACCAGGTCCGTGGCCCTGCCCAGGATCTTCGGGCCGACCACCGAGAGCCCCACGCTCAGGACGACGGCGACCAGCATCACGTACAGCGTGGCGCGCTCGGGCTTGAACTGGGTGAGCAGTCGTCTGCCCGACCCCTTGAAATCCATCGAGCGCTGATCGGGGCCGCCCCCGGCCATCATCCGCCCCATCGGCCCGGCCATCAGGCGGCCTCCGCTTCCGTCAGCTGGGAGAGCACGATCTCCCGGTAGGTCTCGTTGTCCGCCATCAGTTCGTGGTGCCGTCCGCTGCCCACGACCCGGCCCTCGTCGAGGACCACGATCCGGTCGGCCTCCCGGATGGTCGACACCCGCTGGGCCACGATCACCACGGTCGCCTCGGAGGTCTCCGCGGACAGCGCCGCGCGCAGCGCCGCGTCCGTCGCGTAGTCGAGGGCCGAGAAGGAGTCGTCGAAGAGGTAGATCTCGGGGCGCTGCACGAGGGTGCGGGCGATGGCCAGACGCTGCCGCTGGCCGCCGGACACATTCGTCCCGCCCTGCGCGATCGGTGAGTCCAGCCCGTTCTCCAGCCGCTCCACGAAGCCCTTGGCCTGCGCCACCTCCAGCGCGTGCCACAGCTCTTCGTCGGTCGCCTCCGGGTTGCCGTACCGCAGGTTGGTGGCGACCGTCCCCGCGAACAGGTACGGCTTCTGCGGGACCAGTCCGACCGTCCTGGCCAGCAGCTTCGGCTCGATGGTCGCCACGTCCACGCCGTCGACGAGCACCTGGCCGTCGGTGGCGTCGAACAGGCGGGGGATCATGCCGAGCAGCGTCGACTTGCCGCTGCCCGTCGACCCGATGACCGCGGTCACCTCGCCGGGGCGCGCCACGAGGTCGACGGACTTCAGGACCGGCTCCTCGGCGCCCGGGTAGCGGAAGCCGGCCGCGCGGATCTCCAGGTGGCCGTGACGGCGCAGCTCCAGGACGGGCGCGACCGGCGGGACCACGCTGCTCTCGGTGGCCAGGACCTCCTGGATGCGCTCGGCACAGACCTCCGCGCGCGGCACCATCATGAACATGAAGGTGGCCATCATCACGGACATCACGATCTGCATCAGGTAGGCGAGGAACGCGGTCAGATCGCCGATCTGCATGCCGCCGCTGTCGATGCGGTGGGCGCCGAACCAGACCACCGCGATGGACGACAGGTTCACCACCGTCATGACGATCGGGAACATCAGGGCCAGCATCCGGCCGGTGGCCAGCGACGTCTCGGTGAGGTCGGTGTTGGCGCCCTTGAAGCGCTCCTTCTCGTAGCCGTCGCGCACGAACGCGCGGATCACCCGGTTGCCGGTGATCTGCTCGCGCAGCACCCGGTTCACGGTGTCCAGGCGCACCTGCATGGTGCGGAACAGCGGGCGCAGCCTGCGCACGATGAGCGTCACGCAGATGCCGAGGGTCGGCACCACGGCGACGAGCACCGCGGACAGCGGCACGTCCAGGCCGAGGGCCAGGACGATGCCGCCCACGCACATGATCGGCGCCGACACCAGCAGGGTGAACGTCATCAGCGCCAGCATCTGCACCTGCTGGACGTCATTGGTGGTGCGGGTGATGAGCGACGGAGCGCCGAAGTGGCCCATCTCACGTGCCGAGAAGGACTGGACGCGGTCGAAGACGGCCGCCCGGATGTCCCGGCCGACCGCGGAGGCGGTGCGGGCGCCGTAGAAGACGGCGCCGATGTTGCAGACGACCTGGGCCAGCGAGATGACGATCATCAGGGCGCCGAAGGACAGGATGTAACCCGTGTCCCCCTTCACGACACCGTTGTCGATGATGTGCGCGTTCAGCGTGGGCAGGTAGAGCGTGGCGCAGGTCTGCAGGAACTGCAGCAGCACCAGCAGGGCGATGGGTTTCTTGTACGGACTGAGGTGGGTCCGCAGGAGTCGTATGAGCACGCGGGGTCTCTCGGAGTTGTCGGCGGTGGGGTGATCGGCGGGCGATGCGTGATGCACCACCCCCTATCGTCGGACACTCCACCCGCGTTACCTCAACCGATTAACCCAAGTGCGGTCCAAAAACGGACCATGCCTCCGTCTTCGGACGTACGCCGGTGGAGGGGCTACGCCCGGAACGCCCCAGGATGCGTCTGTTCCCGTACGGACACGTACTGCTGTCGTACGGCCTGCCCCACGGCGAGCTCCTCACCGGGCTCCAGCACCTGGGCGACCGGCCCCTGCCATGCGGGCGGTGTCCGCGGGTCGAGGGTGCCCTGCGACACGCCGAGGGCCCAGGCGGCCTGACGGGCCGCGCCGAGCGCCGCGTAGTCCGCGGGCTGCGGCACGACGACCTGCGCGCCGAACAGCGCGGGCGCCACGGCCTGGACGGCGGGCAGCTCGGCGGCCTGGCCGAGAAGGAAGATCCGGCGTACGTCGACACCCCGCCCGCGCAGCACGTCCAGCGCGTCCGCGAGCCCGCACAGCATGCCCTCGAAGGCCGCCCGTGCCAGATGCTCGGGCCGCATCGACTCCCGGCGCAGTCCGGCCAGCGTCCCCGCCGTGTGCGGCAGGTTCGGGGTGCGCTCGCCCTCCAGGTACGGCAGCAGGACCAGGCCGTGGGAGCCCGGCGTCGACTTCATCGCCAGGTCGGACAGTGCCTCCAGGTCGGACACGCCGACGAGTTCGGCGGCCCCGCGCAGGGCCCGTACGGCATTGAGCGTGGTGACGACCGGAAGATGCATGCCGGTCGCGTCCGCCAGGGAGGTGATCATGCCGGTGGAGTCCACCAGCGCCTCGGGATGGACGGCCATCACGGAACCGGAGGCGCCCAGCGACACCACCGCGTCGCCGAGCCCGATGCCGAGCCCGAACGCCGCCGCCATGGTCTCGCCGGTCCCGGCGGATATCAGCAGCCCCTCGGGCGTGGTCCCCGCGGCGTCGGACGGGCCGAGCACCTCGGGCAGCCCGGCCTGGTGGCCGAGCGCGAGCTCGATGAGATCCGGCCGGTAGCCGCCGGTCGCCGCCGACCAGTACCCGGTCCCCGAGGCGCCGCCCCGGTCCGTGGTCCTGCGCACGGGCCGCCCGAGAAGCTGCCACACCAGCCAGTCGTGGGCCTGCAGCAGCATGCTGGTGCGTCTCGCGGCCTCGGGCTCGGTCTTGCTCAGCCAGCGCAGCTTGGTGACGGGCTGGGCGGCCTGCGGGACACTGCCCACCGCCTGCGCCCATGCCTCGCGCCCGCCGAGCGCGTCGATCAGATCGGCCGCCGCGACCTGCGCCCGCTTGTCACCGCCGACCATCGCCGGGCGCACGGTGTTGCCCTGCGCGTCCAGCGGCACGAGCCCGTTCTGCTGCGCGGACACACCGATGGCCTGGACGCCTTCGAGCAGCCCGCCACCGGCGGCCTCGCCCAGGGACAGCAGCCAGGCCTGCGGGTCCACGTCCGAAGGACGGCCGCCACCCTCGGCTCCGTCGACCGGATGTGGCGCATACCCCTGCCTCAGCACGGCACCCGTGTCCGAGTCACAGACAACGATACGAGTGAAATCGGGCGAACTGTCCAACCCGGCGACTATCCCCATGGCGGAAATTCTGCCGTACGACGAGGGGTGGCGGCGCCGGGCGGGCACACAGGACCCGGCGCCGCCAAGGATCCCTAGGTATTACTGGTGCCCCAGTCGTCCTCGCCGGTGCCGCCCGCGTTCCGCTCCCGCAGCGAGCGCACCCGGTCGGTGACCGAGTCGGGGACGCGGTCACCCACCTTCTCGCTCACGGTGTGCAGCGCCTTGCCGGCGATCTCGCGGCCCTGCTGGGCGGCGGTCTCCGCGGTGTTGCGCACCGCGGGGTTCTGCGTGACCTGACGAGCGGACTTCTTCAGCTGTTCGTAGCGCTCGCGCCCGGCCCGCGTGCCGAGCACGTAACCCAGGGCCAGTCCGGCGACGAACGTGAGCCGGTAGCGCATGACGGCCACCCTTCCCTTGCGTCGGCATCGGTGCGGAGGGAACCGATTGGCGGAGCACCCCCCTGCTTGCGCTAATGTATGTGTCGCAGCAAGCGCACGCCCCCTGGCGAATACCCAGGTAGGTGCGTTCGATGCAAAGATCGATCCCCTGTAGCTCAATTGGCAGAGCAGCCGACTGTTAATCGGCAGGTTACTGGTTCGAGTCCAGTCGGGGGAGCTCGATCTCCTGTAGCTCAATTGGCAGAGCAGCCGGCTGTTAACCGGCAGGTTACTGGTTCGAGTCCAGTCGGGAGAGCAACGGAAGAGGACCCCTCAGGGGTCCTTTTTCATGTCCGCGGGAACCGCTCGGGGCATGCCGAAGTCCCCGTGGTCGGGCGATGCCGACCATCCGAAGCAGGAGATCGTATGAGCGGCTATGCTGCGGCAGACGGCGCGCACAAATGTGCGCGGCGCGCCGTAACGGGGCGGTAGCTCAGCCGGTTAGAGCAGCGGACTCATAATCCGTCGGCCGTGGGTTCGAGTCCCACCCGCCCCACTACGCGCTACGCGGGAAGAAGCGATCTGACCAGCAACTTCGCTGGAGGGTCGGGCGAGTTGAGGGGCCCGGTGGCCCTGGGCGGTCAGGTTCTCGTGATCCTGAGGCCGAGATCGAGGCCGCGGACCTCCCTCGAATCGGACATGTCGTGTTGTCGCCGGACCGGGCGTGGCCGTCATGCGTGTCGCGAATCCCTCTGCGGCCAGGTGGCACAGGACGTTCCCGTGGGGCGGTCGCGGAGTGTCCCGACGCTCCTGACCCTGGCCATGCTCCAGCAGTACACCGAAGACTGACGACCCGGAGAATCCGGGGCCGGGGCCGAACGGTCGCCGGGGTGCGCCCTCTCGGCGAGGAGCTCCGTCAAGTCCCGGGTCGGATCCCTCCCGCGGCCGGGGAGCCGACGCGCGACGCGAGGATGCCCACGGACGCGGAGCTCGTTCGGACCGTCGGCGGAGTAGGCTCGGTGTTACCGAGGGTATTTCGTGCACGGCTCCCATGTCCGTGTCACTTTCGGCGATTTCACCACACCGGGCCGGTTCCGGTCGGTCCGGAGCCGGGTTCGTGTCATGAGTGCCTTCGCCTTCCCCACGCCGATCCCCGAAAGCACGCCCTCCTCCCCATCCCGTCGGACGCTTTCCTCTCCGTCCTGTCGGACGCCCTCCGCCGCCCTCTGCTCCTTGCGGACGGCCGTGCCCGATCCGCTGTGGGGTCGCATCCCCGGGGACCCGGCGAACCCTCCGTACCGGTCGGCCGTCCCCGGCGCGGGGCTCGTCGGCGCGCGGGTGCAGCCGACTCCCGTCTCGGCCCGCCTGCTGATGGCCGCCGGGAGGGACTGCCTGCGCACCGCGCACGTGGGCCGGCTGATGGTGGAGGCGGCGAGCCTGCGCACGGTGTCGGAGACCGACCGGGCCGTTCAGGCGGCCTGGGACTCCGAAGGGGACCACGAAGACCGGGATCCGGCTGCCCGCCCGCAGATCCCGGCCGTTTCCGGTCCGCCGACGGCGAGGTGAGGTCCGCGGAAACGCCGGTCCTGCGACTGTGGACGACAGCCCCCGACCGCACGGGGACGTCCGACGGCGTACGGCCGGTGTGATGTGCGCACCGGTCTCCCGCGGTGGCCGTCGTTGCCGCGGGGAGGGCGGTGTCACCGACGGGCGGGCGCCGCCATGTGTAGCAGCCGTTCGGTGATCTCCCGGTACTGCCTGAGCACGAGCCGCAGTTCCTCGGTCCGCGCATCGGTGGCCGGGTCCTGCCAGCCTGTGCGCAAGAAGCGTCGGCGTTCCGCGAGGGTGACGGTGAACAGGGTGGTGACCTCGTCGAGGACGGCGTCGGCCTTTTCCACCGCCGCGCGCGGGCTGTCGACGAAGGTGCCCAGGGCCTGCTGGAGGCGCTGGGCGAGCTTGTCCCGGTCGCCCCGCGGGACCAGTGCCGGGCAGCGTTCGCGATCGGGGCCGCCCGCGCCGGTGCCGGGCTCGCGCGGTGCGTGGGCGGGTTCGGCGCGGGGTGTCTGCGGAGCGCGCCGCATCGGGGGATCGGCAGCCCCGGGCCGGGGCTGCCGTGCGTGTTCGGCGTTGTGTGCCATCAGGTGCTGCTTCCCTTCGCGTGGCGTGGGTCCGTGCCCCCGGCGCGTGACTCCGGTCGTCGTGGGACGACGCGCCGGTCCGGGCGGGCGGCCGCTCGCCGGCCAACGCCTCGAAGAGGATTCGGACTTCGACGTGGCGCCTCCCGCATTTCCTCGGTGCCGCTCCGGTCGCGGGCTGTCGCGTGCAGGCCGCGGTGGTCCTGGACGTGGTGCGAGCGGCGGACGGAGAGGGCGGCGCTCCGGTCGTCGGACCGGTCCCCGTCGGGGAGGCCACGGTCCCCCGCCGGGCGCGTCGGCAGCGCGTCCGCCTCGACGAGGCCCGCCGAAGGGCCCGCACGGTGAAGCCGAACCCGAACTCCACCGGGATCAGCGGCAGGAGAAGCATCCGCGGATCATGGCCGGGTCTTCCGGATCGCGGGAACTGCCTGACATCCGCGGGTCCGGGCGAAGCGGGAAGGCGGCGTGCGTCGCCCGGTGAACCGGAGGGGCACGGCCCTTCGCCGCGCTGCCAGTCAATGCCGGACGACTTCCCTTGTCAACGCGGAGTCGACAGGGGGGAGTTCCGCGAGCCGGGCAGGGGCCGTCGGGGCGAACGGGGCCTCGGCGGGAGCGTTCACCGGATCGGCCGGCGGCGCCGGCAGGATGCGGTCCTCCCACCAGGAGAGGCTCATCACGGCGGCGAGCAGGACGAAGGGGGCCGAAGCCGGAACGATCAGCGCGTACATGTGTACCGCCTGTCGTGAAACGCGTGCGACGCGGCGGGCAGCGGAAAGGTGCCCGCACGGGGCGCATCGGTGCCGCGCCGGGATCGGGTGGCGACGGCGGGTGCGGGAACGGCCCGTCGGAGACGGGACGGGTTCCTTCACCGATGCGCGAGGTGCGCCCCCGAAGGAGCGCGCGAGGTGATCGACGCTGCCGGGGGCTCGGGCCGTACCGCGCACGTTAGCCCTCGCCGCGCTCCCCGGACAGACGCCAACTGGCCATCCGGTTGCGGCCTACTCCGCCGGAAGCCGCGGACATGCGTGCTGTCCCCGGCCACTTGGGAGGAGTACGTTGTTCTGACAGGCCCCGGCCCCCGGCAGTGACGCGTTGTTCTGCTCCGGGGAGGCCCGCCGTGTTCGTTCTGCTTCTCATCCTGATCGTGGTCCTGTTCGGCCTCGGCTTTCTCCATCCTCTGTGGTGGGTGGCCGCGGCCGTGTTGCTCTTCGGCGCCACCCGCCACGGCAGTGATCGCGGGGGAGGCTGGATCCGTCGCGACGGTTCCGATCTCAAGGGCTACCGGGACTACGAGCAGCGCCGGGACCGTCAGGACCGCTGGGACCGCCGCTACAGCCGTCAGAACCGGGCACGCTGGAAGCGCGAGGACCGCCGGGACCATGAACGCCGCGGGTGACCGTCTGACCGGTCTGTCATCCGGAGGTCCGGTGCGGCCGCAGCCACCGTGCTGCGGTCCGCCGGCTCCCACGGTGAGTGACACCACCGAAGAGGGAGACACGTGCCATGCCTGCCGAACGCGCCCAGAGCCCACGAAACGCGCGCCGCTACGACGACACGCCGGACACCGACGCGGCGTTCCGCCGCATCGCCGCGCTGCCGGACGGCCCGGAGAGGTCCGCGCTGCGCCAGGAGGTGGTGTGCGCCTGGATGCCGATGGCCGTACGGCTGGCCCAGCGCTTCCGCCATCGAGGCGAGACCTTCGAAGATCTCCGGCAGGTCGCCCAACTGGGCCTGGTCAAGGCGGTGTCCCGCTTCGACCCGGGTCTCGGCACGGCCTTTCCGAGTTTTGCCGTACCGACGATCCTCGGCGAGGTGAAGCGGCACTTCCGTGACGAACTCTGGGTCGTGCATGTGCCGCGGCGCGTACAGGAGTTGAGAGGCCGGGTCCGCGCCGCCGACCGTGAGCTGAGTTCGTCACTGGGCGGAGCGATACCCGCGGTCCACGACATCGCCGCACACACCGGGCTGACCGAGGCCGAGGTACGGCTCGGCCAAGGCGCGCTGGAGAGCTTCACCGCCTGGTCCATGGACGCCGTGCCCGGCCGCTCCGCGGACGGCCACCCGCTGACCGAGACCATCGGCGGCACGGAGCCCGGCTTCGACCGGATCGTCGATCGTGAAGCGCTCCGGCCTCTGCTGCGGGCCCTGCCCGAACGCGAACGGCAGATTCTGTACATGAGGTTCTTCTGCGAGATGACGCAGGCCCGCATCGGTCTGCAGCTCGGTGTCTCCCAGATGCACGTCTCCCGCCTGATCACCCGCACCTGTGCGCAGCTGCACGACCAGGTGATGGGCGGCGCCGGGGTTCCGGGGAGCGCGCCTTGACGGCGTCCTGAGCACAGGCCGTGGTGCTCAGGACGTTCCGTTCGGCCTCAGTCGGACGTGAGCAGATCCGCCGCCCGTTCCCCGATCACGACGGACGGGGCGTTGGTGTGCCCCCGGATGATCGTCGGCATGATCGAGGCGTCCGCCACCCGCAGGCCCCGTACCCCCCGTACCCGCAGCCGCGGGTCCACCACGGAGGCGTCGTCGCGGCCCATCCGGGCCGTTCCGACGGGGTGGTAGAGCGTGTGGGAGTGATCGGCCAGGGCGAGCGCGTCGCGCCGGTCCCGTGGCAGGTCCTCGGCCCCGGGCGGCATGAGGAAGCGGCCCGTGGACAGCCCGCGGTCGGAGAGCCGGCCGATGATCTCCTCGCAGACGCCGAGTCCGGCCAGCAGGGCCGCGCGGTCGGCGCCGTCCGGGTCCGTCAGATAGCGCGGGTCGATGACCGGCTTGGCGAAGGGGTCCGCCGAGGCCAGGGTGACCGAACCGGTGCTCTCGGGGCGCAGCAGGATCGCGCCCACGGTCAGCCCGTGCTCCGGCGCCTTGACGAGGCCCTCGCCGAGGAACGGCACCGGCGCGAAGATGATCTCGATGTCGGGCAGCTCGAGGCCGGGCCGGCTGCGGACGAATCCGTACGCCTCGCCGATGTTCGACGTGAGCATCCCCCGGCGGCGGGTCAGGTACTTCACCAGTTCGGAAGGCCGCTCGGCGGCGAACAGGGTCCGGTCGGCGGCGTCGACGGCGAGGCCGCTGATGAGATGGTCGGTGAGGTTGGCGCCGACCTGCGGGGCGTCCACGAGTACTTCGATGCCCCGCTCGCGCAGGTGCCCGGCGTCGCCGATGCCGGACAGCATGAGCAGCTGGGGCGTGTTGACCGCGCCCGCGCTCAGGACGACCTCGCGGCGGGCCAGCACCGTGCGCGTGACGCCCCCGGTGACGTACTCGACGCCGATCGCGCGGCGGTCCTCGAAGAGCACGCGGGTGGCTTGCGCGTCCGTGACGACCCGCAGGTTCGAGCGGCGGCGGGCCGGCTTGAGGTAGCCGTCCGCGGTGCTGCACCGCGCGCCGCGCCGCTGGCTCACCATGGTCTGGGAGAACCCGTCGGGCGTCGCGGTGTTGGCGGGTTCGACGGTGTGGCCGAGTGCCCGGACGGCGTCGAGGAAGGCGGCCGTGTGCGGGTTCGGGTCGCGCTGCGGCTCGACGCTCATGGGGCCGGTGCGGCCGTGGTCGGGGTCGGTGGCGCCGAGGACCCGCTCCGTGCGGCGGAAGTACGGCAGCAGGCCCTTCCACGACCAGTCGGCGCCGCAGAGGTCGCCCCACTCGTCGTAGTCGGCGGCGAACCCGCGCACCCACATCATGGCGTTCATCGAGGAGGAGCCGCCGAGCATCCGGCCCCTGGGCCAATAGACGGGGCGCCCGGAGAGTTCGGGCTGCGGGGCGGTCGAGTAGTCCCAGTCGAGCTCGGTCCTGAACAACTGGGAGAAGGCGGCGGGTATGTGCACGGCCGCCTTCCGGTCCCGGCCGCCGGCTTCGAGCAGGACGACCGAGGCCGACCCGCTCCCGGTCAGCCGGCCGGCGAGCGCCGCCCCGGCCGAGCCCGCTCCGACGACGACGTAGTCGGCGCTCTCCGGGGCGCTCACCGGGTCACCCCGGTCGTGTTCCGGTCCGTACGGCCGGGCGTGCCCGGCGCCGGCCGGGCGGTGAGGCCGGGGGAGGCGACGCCGGGACAGGTGACCCGCCTCGCCCTCCTGCGGGGCCCGAACGGTGGTGCGGCCTGTGGTGCGGTGTACGTCATGACGTCCTCCTCGTCGAGGTCCGCTCCAGAGCTTCGGGCCGGGCCGGTGCCACGGGGTAGCCCCTGGAGGTGATGAGTTCACGGAATCGGCCGGCGAACCGGCCCCGACGGCGGCCGAGCGGGGAACCGGCCCGGCCGCCGCGCGGTGGGGCGCCGTCAGGGAAGCGAGGTGGGGCGGGGCCCGTCAGGGGGCCGTGGGCGCGTCCCGCAGTTCGCGCTTGAGGATCTTGCCCGTGGCGTTGGTGGGCAGCTGGTCGCGGAACTCCACCAGGCGCGGGTACTTGTAGCCGGCCATCCGCTCCCTGCACCACGCGATCAGCTCCTCCCCGGTGAGTTCGGCGCCCGGGGCGAGGACCAGGCAGGCCTTGACCTCCTCGCCGTGCGTGGCGTGCGGCACGCCGACGACGGCCACGGTGCTCACGGCGGGGTGGGTGAGCAGGACCTCCTCGATCTCCCGCGGGTAGACGTTGAAGCCGCCGCGGATGATCAGGTCCTTGGTGCGGTCGACGACGTAGAGCCATCCGTCGGCGTCCCGGCGGGCCAGGTCCCCGGTGCGGAACCAGCCGTCGCGCAGCACCTCGGAGGTCGCCTCGGGCCGGTTGTAGTAGCCCTTCATGATGTTGTGCCCGCGCACGACGATCTCGCCGATGGCGTCCGGATCCTTCACCGGCGTCCCGTCCTCGGCGATCAGGTCCACCTCCACGCCCCAGACCGGACGGCCGACGGAGCCCGCGCGCGCAGGCTCCCCGCGCGGCGTGAACGTCACCGCGGGGCTGGTCTCCGACAGGCCGTAGCCCTCCAGGACGGTGACCCCGAAACGCTCCTCGAACCGGCGGTGCGTCTCGACCGCCAGCGCCGAACCCCCGGAGCCGGCGATCCGCAGGTTCCCGGCGATCTCCGCCCGTTCCGCCTCGGGCACGTCCTCGGCGAGCAGCGCCCCGTACATGGTGGGGACGCCCGCGAAGAAGGTGACGGCGTGACGGCGCATCAGGGCGAGGGCCGAGCCGGCGTCGAAGCGCGGCAGCAGGACCAGTGTCGCGCGGGCGGCGAGTCCGGCGTTCATCTGTACGGACTGGCCGAAGGAGTGGAACAGCGGCAGGGCGATGAGATGGACGTCGTGCTCGACCTCGCCGAACATCTTGTGGCAGGTCAGCGCGTTCAGCGTCAGGTTCGCGTGGGTGAGTTCGGCGCCCTTGGGCCGGCCCGTGGTGCCGGAGGTGTAGAGGATGACCGCCGTGTCGTCCGCCTCGGTGGCGACCGTCTCGAACTCGGTGCTCCGGCCGGCCAGCGCCGACGTCAGGGTCCGCGTGCCCGGGATCGGGGAGGTCTCGGTGGGGGCCGCGGTCAGCAGGAAGAAGTGGTCGCAGCTCTCCGTCTCGTTGAACCCGTCCCACCCTTCCTGGCCCATGGGGAGCTCGGGGCCGCCCTCGAAGCAGAAGTACGCCTTGGCCTCGGAATCGGCCAGGTGATACGCGATCTCACGGCCCTTCAGGAGCACGTTGAGCGGGACGACCACCGCGCCGGCCTTCAGGATGCCGTAGTAGACGACCGGGAACCACGGAAGGTTCGGGCAGGACAGCGCCACCTTGTCGCCGGGCTCGATGCCGCGCGAGCGCAGCAGGCCGGCCACCTGGCGGGCGGCGGTGTCCAGCTCGGCGTAGGTCATCCGCCGGTCGCCCAGGACGACCGCCGTACGGTCGGGCACGGCGTGGGCACTGTTCTCCAGCATGACGGCGAGGTTGAGCATGGGCTGTTCTCCGTAGGGGTGTTGGCGTGGACCGGCGGGCTCAGCCGCGCAGCGCGGACGCGAAGAGGGCGGGCAGCCGCAGCGGACTCGGCGCGGTGGTGAAGCGGGTGAGGCGCTCCACGGTGGTCAGCGCGGTGCGGTTGGTGACGAAGTAGGGCGGGCGCGGGGACAGCGAAGGGTCGCCCGTGACGAGGCCGCGCGGTGCGGGCGTGAACGGGGCACGCAGCACGGTCTTCTCGATGTCCTCGCCCCGGAGCATGAACGCGTTGTGCACGAAGCCGATGCCGCTGCCGATGTCCTGGCGGGTGTGGCCGGGGAAGGCGCCCCAGGGGGTGAACCCGAGCAGGAAGCCCACCCCGGACCAGCAGTTGACGCCCAGGGTGCCGTAGCGCAGGTCGGCGACGGCGGTCTCCACCGCGGCCCGGTCCTGCCGCTCGGTCCTCGGGTGCACGATGAGGGTGGCGCCGAGGGTGCCGGGGAGGCGGTCGTTGGCGTAGTCGACGGCGTTGCGGAGGAACGCGGCCGTGGTCGCGCCGGGCAGTCGTACGACGCCCAGCGCGCTGGCGAAGACCTCGTCGGTGACGAGGACGTCGTCGGGGCCGGTGACGTCGGGGACGAGGAGGCGGCAGCCGTCGCCGTACCGCTCCGCCCGCGGGTGTGCGGCGAGAACGGCGTCGAGGCGCTCGCGGGCCCCGGGGTAGTAGTCGGCGCGGGACGGCAGCGCGCGCAGCACCCGGCGGATCTCGTTCAGCAGCTTCTCGGTGCCGTCCCAGTCGCGCGGTACGACGAGGATCTGGCCGGCGATGCAGTTGTGGCCGGAGTTGTTCATCTTGCTGGTGACGATGTGTTCGGCCTGGAAGCGGAAGTCGGCGTCGCTCCACGGGCCGGGAGCGACGACGCACGGGCTGACGCCGCCGAGTTCACTGCTGAAGGGCTTGCCGATCAGGGGCCGGTCCTCGGCTCGGCGCCGCCCGGCGTCCTCGTCCGTCCCCCAGACGATCGCGTCGTGCGTACGGTCGCTGCCGGTGACGTGGATCGCGTCGACGTCCGCGTGGTGGGCGAGGTATCCGCCCTCGGCCGCGCCGCCGTCGACGAAGCGGACCCAGCCACGGGTGACGAACTCCGCGAAGACGTGCTCGAAGTGGGGGCGCAGATAGGCGTTGACGGGGTTCATCTTGGCGACGACGACCTGGCCCTCGGCGTAGAGCTTGTGCAGGATGTCGAGCGCGGTGATGGCGGCGACGTTCCCGGCGCCGAGGACCAGGGCCACGGCAGACGGCTCCGGCCGGCCCCGGTACGGGCTGGCCGCGCGGTCGCGTGTCTCGTCGGCGGTGACACCCGGCCGCATCCACACCTGGGCGCTGAAGCGGTTGAGCAGCAGCCGGTCCCAGCCCGTCGCGGGGAACACGTCGACGCGGGTGCGGCCGGCCGTCTCCCGCACGGCATTCGCCGCGAGCGGTGCGCGGCCCGCGGCGACGCGCCGCAGCACGTGCAGATACGCCGCGGCGTTCTGCGCGAGCGCCCAGGGCCCTCCGCTCCAGTCCTCCGCGGCCCACGGGGAGCCGGGATCGTAGCCCTTGGCGCGGGCGCCGGCCGCGGCCAGTTCGGCCGCGCCCGAGTCCACCCGGCGCAGCAGCCGTTCGAGCAGCGCGATGCGTTCGGTGAGCGGGGCGGCGGACCAGGAAGCGGCACTGCCGCGCAACTCGGCGACGGCCCGGTCCAGGCAGGAGGTGTCGAGGGCGCTGGGGTTCACGTCATTCCTCGCGGTAGGGAAGGAGCGGGGGAGGCGGTGGGGAATCGGTGGGCGGGGGAGCGGCCGTCAGGCGGGTTGCCGCGGGGTGTCGTGGTCCGGGGCGAGAGGCTCGGTGCGGCGTGCCGACAGCAGCCGGGCGTCGCGGGCCGGGTCGATCAGCGTGACGGCGGCCATTCCGCCCAGCACGAGCAGCACTCCGGTGATCAGGAGCGCTTGCCGGTAGCCCGCGGTCCCCTGGGTGTCCACGAAATGCCCGATCAGGGTCGGGGCGATCAGACCCGCGGTGGTCACCACCGCGTTCATGATGCCCAGCGCGCCACCGCGGCGGTCGGCCGGAGCCAGTTCGGCGACGGTGGTGGCGGCGACGCTGCCCATCGCCCCGGCGCAGCCGAATCCGGCGACCAGGAGGACGACGGTCGCGGCACCGGCCGGTGCCGCCGGAAGAGCGAGGCACGCCGCGGCGCCGACGAGCATCAGGACGCCGCCGACCCCGCCGCGCGCCCGTCGGCTCGAGATCCCGCGGCGCAGCAGCCATCCGGTCAGGGCGGCCTGGCCGAGCACCACGACACCGCTCAGCCCCCAGACCAGCATGAGGAGCCGTGCGGACGCGGCCGAGGAGTAGCCGAGGCCGTCATGGAGATAGGAGGGGAGCCAGACCAGGCAGAAGGCGATCACCCAGTAGGTGCCGAAGTAGGCGGCCGTGGCCCCGATCCAGGTACGGGTCGCGAGGATCCGGCGGTACGGCGTCCCGCGCGCGGCGCCGACCGTCCCGGCCACGGCCTCCGCCGCCTCGGCCGCGCGGTCGGCTCCGCGGCCCTCGGCCGTCGGGTCGGCATCGGAGACACCAACCGTCCGATCGGCACTGGCACTGGCACCGGCACCGGCACTGGCACTTGCACCGGCACCGGCACCGGGGCCGGAGCCGGAGCCGGGGCCGGGGCCGTCGGCTGGGACCGGCGCCGGGGTCCCGCCGTTCCGCGTCCCCGCGTAGGGCCCCTCTCCGCCGAAGGGGATCCACAGCAGTGCCCACACCGCACCGGCGACCGCGACCACCGCGACCGCGGTGCGCCAGCCGTGTTCGTGGATGACCCAGGTCAGCACCGGGGCGGCGACCAGGACGCCGAGGGTGATCCCCAGCACGATCAGTGCCCCGGGCAGATTGCGCCGGTGGTTGGGGAACCAGGACAGCGTGGTCTGCTGGGCCACCGGGAACGCCGGCCCCTCGGCGGCGCCCAGCAGAACGCGCGAGGCGACGAGCACCGCGAGCCCTCCGCCCAGGACCAGCGGTGCCTGGGACAGGGACCACAGGACGGCCATCGTGAGCAGCAGCCACTTGGGCCGTACGCGGTCCGCGAGCAGTCCCACCGCGGCGCCGCAGATCGAGAACAGCAGGAAGAACGCGCTGTTGGCGAGCCCAAAGGCGGACGCGGACAGGCCGAGGTCCTCACGGATGGGGTCGGCCGCCAGGCCCAGCACGGACTTGTCGGCGAAGTTGACCATCATGAAGACGACCAGCAGCGCGGTGACGGTCCACGCACGGCGGCGCTGCTCGGGCGGCGTCTTCACAGGGGCGGCGGGCACAGCGGGTACGACGTCGGTGTCGGTCACAGGGGCTCCGCGGGGGACGGGTCGGGATGGGGAGACGGAGGGAGGAGCGCGGGGAGAAGGAGGCGGGGCACCCCTGGGGCGCCGGCCGGGGAATCAGGGCCGGCACCCGACCGGACGACGGCCCCGGGCGCGGTCGGCGAGGGGACGCCTGTCCGGCCGCGGGGACGCCCGCCCGGCCGACGAGGCGCGGGCCGGCCGGGCGGAAGCCTGCCCAGGCGGGCGGGTGCCCGTCCTGGCAGGAGGACGTCCGGGCAGGAGCCCCCGGACGACGGGTCTCAGGACAGGGGCTCGCCGGCGATCGCGATGCGCTCCATGACGCGGCGCTGCGGGTAGTAGTCGTTGATCGCGTAGTGCTGCGTGGCGATGTTGTCCCAGATCGCGACGGAGCCGGGCTGCCAGCGGAAGCGGACCTGGTACTCGGGGACACGGGCCTGCAGGGCCAGTTCGCCGAGCAGCTCACGGCTCTCGGTCTCCGGCAGACCGGTGATCCGGGTGGTGAAGGGCTCGTTGACGTAGAGCAGCTTGCGGCCGGTGCGCGGGTGCCGTACGACCACCGGGTGCTCGACGGGCGGCAGGGCCTCCCGGTGCGCCGCGATCTGGCTCTCCGTCATCGTCAGGCCCCAGCTGGCGACCCAGTCGTGCACCGCGGTGAGCCCCTCGATCCGGGCCTTCATCCGCTCGGTCAGGTTGTCGTACGCGGCGCCCATGTCCGCCCAGAGGGTGTCGCCTCCCGCGGCGGGGACCTCGACGGCCCGCAGGACCGAGCCGAGGGCCGGTGCGGCCATGAAGGAGTGGTCGCTGTGCCAGATGTTCTCGGTTCCGATGGCCATGGCGTCCTTGGCCAGGCGCGAGACACCGGCGGTGTCGGCGGCGGGGAAGAACGGGTTGGGCTCCGGCGCGCCCCACAGGGCGGAGAGCGTGAGCTGGGAGCTCGGGTCGAAGGCGTGCTGGTCACGGAAGAAGATCACCTTCCACTCCAGCAGGGCCTGCTTCAGCTCCGCGGCGAGGTCCTCGCCGATCGGGAGCGAGAGGTCGACGCCGGCGATCTCCGCACCGATGTGCGGGGTGAGCGGGCGGATGTCCATCAGCCGGTACTCGGCCGGGGCGGCACCGGGCGCGGTGCGCTCCAGCACCCGCTTTCCGTAGTGCATCAGGGGCTTGTCGAGGGCGGGCGCGGGAGGGGTGACGACGCTGTCCATGGGCTCTCCAGAACGACAACCGTGATTTCGTTACCAGGAGTATCGTTATTGAGGTGCGAGGTGGCAAGGGTCTGGGGCGATCGATGTGAACGGGGCGGCCGGACGGGGGTGTGGCCGTCGTGGAGGGCCGTCAGGCCGGGCCGTGGCCGTCGTGAACCGGGCGGTCCTGCGGGGCCGCGACGGTCAGGAAGCCGAGCCGACCGCGCGGGACACGAGGTCCACCAGGGTCTCCACGAGCCGGGTGTCGGGCAGTTCCTGCTCGCCGATCAGCCGGAAGAGCAGCGGCGCGGCGACCAGGGTGGCCGCGGCCCGGACGTCGGTGTCGGGGCGTACGTCGCCTCGCGCGATGCCCCGCTCGAGGATGTGCCGCGTCTCGCTCGTGATCCGCTCGGTGTACTGCGCGTACTGCGCCCGGCCCGGACCCGCCTCGGCCGCCGCTCCGATCAGCCCCGCGATCAGCCGGGCCGACCCCGGCAGCCGGTACGCCTTCAGCCGGGCCGTGAGGACGACGCGCAGCTCGGCGCGGAAGTCGCCCAGGTCGGGCACCGACAGTTCGCCGATACGGCTCTCGGCGGCGGCGATGACGAGGTCCTGCTTGGTGGGCCAGCGCCGGTAGATGGCCGGCTTGCTCACCCCGGCCCGGGCGGCGACGGCGTCCATCGTGAGCGCGCCCATGCCCTGTTCGACGACCAGGTCGACGACCGCGTTCAGGACGGCTCCGGTGACCCGCTCCTCGCGTGGCCGTCCCGGTCCCCGCTCCGTCCCCACCCGTGTCCGCTCACCCGTCATGCCCCGAGCCTACGGGGGCCGGTGTACTGCCCGGGGAGGAGGGCCCGCGCCGGAACATCCTGCTCGGAGGGTAGGAGGGGTGCCTCCGTGGGCACGATGCGTCTATGCGTGTCGGCGAGGGACGCTGGGCTCAGCAGTCATGAGGAGGGGTCATGAACCGTCAGATCCGGATTCGCGTCAACCGTCGGCCCGCCGCTCCGCGCGAGATGCCGATCGACCGCAGGACGCCGTCGGGGCGTGTGCTGCCGTACTGACCGAGGTCTTCGACGCCGTACGGGTCCTGCGGTCCGCCGGTCCGCAACGGTGTTCCGACCCGTCCGGGACCGGTCACGAACCCTTGGTGGGGCGCCTGGGCGGCGGCGGCCCGGGCTCCGGCTCACGGGCGGGTGCAGCGGCCCGTGGGCGCGGTCGCCGGAGGGCGGCACTGGAGGACTGAGTCGGCCGTGCGGTCGCTCAGATAGCGGCCGATGCAGGTGGTCGCGGTGGTTCTGCCGCGCTCGGCGCAGAAGGCGAGTGCGGCCCGGCCGTCCGGGAAGGGGCCCGGGGCGTAGACCACCCAGTAACCCGGGCGCAGCGAGGCGTACTTGTCACTGCGCAGGATCCGCGCCTCGGGAACGGTCTTCCTGATCTTCGTCAGGCGGAGATCCCGGGCGGCGGTGCCCGTTCCGACGGGTTCGGAGAAGAGCTGGGCGATCCAGCGGTCGCCCGACGGCGCGCTCGTGGCGGACGCCGCGCCCGTCGGCGCCGGACCGGGCGCGGAAGCCGAAGATGTCGGTGAAGGCGAAGGAGTCGGGGTCGGGGCCGTGGTCGCGTGTTCGGTTCGCGCGGACCGCGAGGCCGACACCGTGGCCGACGGCCCTGCCTCGCCGCCCGTCTCCCGGCCGGTCCCCCGGTCGCGCAGGGTCAGGAAGAGCGTGGTCGCGGCGACGGCCAGCACCGCGGTCACGGCGACGGCGATCGTCGCCCTTCGGCGCCCACCCGGGCTGTCCGGCCGGGTGGGTACGGGCGGCAGGGGCCCGTCCCACCGCTCGGGCCCGGCGGGCGGCGGCACAGGGCCCGTGTACGGCCGCGGAAGCGGCTCCCGGTGGGTCGCCGACACCGTCGCGGTCGCCGTCGGCGGGCCCCATTGCGCAGGCGTCCCCGCCTCCGCCGGCGCCAGCATCGCGTCCAGGCGCTCCGCGTCGGGGCGCGCCCCCGGATCCCGTACGAGCAGCGCGTTCAGGACGGGGGCGAGAGGGCCGGAGCGGACGGGAGGCGGCAGCGGATCGTCGAGGACGGCGGCCAGCGTGGCGAGGGTCGTCGCGCGGCGCAGCGGACTGACGCCCTCCACGCAGACGTACAGGACGAGACCGAGGGACCACAGATCGCCGGCCGGGTCGTCGGCGTGGCCGCGGATGCGTTCGGGTGCCATGTACTCGGGGGAGCCCACGAGTTCACCGGTGACCGTCAGGGAGGTCGAGTCCTGGAGAGCCGCGATGCCGAAGTCGGTGAGAACGGCCGTTCCGTCCGGGCGGAGCAGCACGTTGGCGGGTTTGACGTCGCGGTGCCGGATACCGGCGGCGTGGGCGGCCCGCAGCGCGGAGAGGACCTGCCGGCCGACGCGCGCCGCCTCCGCCGGGGACAAGGGGCCCGCGACGAGCCGGTCCTGGAGCGTCATGCCCGGCACCAGCTCCATCACGATCCACGGATGCGGCTCCGCCTCCACGATGTGATGAACGGTCACCACGTGCGGGTGACTGATCCGGGCGAGCGCCCGTGCCTCGCGCAGCACCCGTTCCCGTACGGTGGCCGAGGCGCCCGCGTCGGCCCGCACCGCCTTGAGGGCGACCTCGCGGTGCAGGGCGCCGTCCCGGGCCCGCCACACCGTGCCCATCCCGCCACTGCCCAGCCGCTCGATCAGCTGGAACCGACCGTCGACGAAGTCCCCCGGTGCGTCCATGCGCGACAGGCTAGAGGAGATCGCCCGTACCGCGCGGCGCCCCGGGAACTAACGCCCCAGTGCAGCACCGCCGTTGATGTGGAGGAGCTGGCCCGTCACATACGCCGCCTCCGGCGACGCCACGTACCGGATGGCGGCCGCGATCTGTTCGGGCCGGCCGGGCTGTCCGGTGAGGGACTGGGCCACGCGGGCGGCGACGAAATCCGGGGTGGCGCGGTCGCCGAAGAACTCGGTGTCGCCGACGAAGCCGGGGGCGACCGCGTTCACGGTGATGCCCTCGGAGCCGACGCGCTGGGCGAGATCGTAGGTGTAGGTGTTGATCCAGCCCTTGGAGCCGCCGTACGAGCCGGGGCCGCGCAGCGAGGCGATCGAGGAAAGCTGCACGATACGGCCGCCGGGGCGGCGCACGTGGGGGAGCAGCGCCTCGGTGAGCAGGACGGCGGTCAGGACGTTGGCGTCGAAGTTGCGCCGGTAGCTCTCGGCGACGGAGGCCAGGCCGCCGTCGTGCGACACGGCGGCGTTGCCGCCCGCGTTGGCGACCAGGACATCCACCGGGGTGTCGTCCTCGACGATGAAGTCCCGTGCTGCGCCGACCTGTTCGGGGTCGGCCAGATCCGCGGCGTGCCAGGACGCGGCCGCCCGGCCGTATCGCTCGTTCAGTCCGTCGGCCGCCTTGCGCAGGACGTCCTCGCGGCGCCCGAGGAGGACCACCCGGTCCCCGTCCGCGGCGAACGCCTCCGCCGTCGCCAGGCCGATCCCCGTCCCGCCGCCGGACACCACCACACGCCGTCCGCTCATGTCCATCCCGTCCGTCGCCGTTCAGATTCTCGGATGTGAACGTGGGTCATGTCCACGTACGAGTGGTGACGCTACGGAGACCGTACGGCGGCGTCAAGTGGCCCGATATGGAGCCGACTTGACCTGCGCTGTCGTTTCGTCACCCGGACGGCCGGGCAGGGAACGTGCAGCGTTTGTCCCGGTCCGTCCGGACCGAGGGAGGGGGAGCGCTGTGCGTGACCATGTGCGGACCGCCGACGGGCGGCTGCTGCGCGTCGAAGTCTCGGGGGATCCGCGGGGGCGCCCGGTGTTCCTGCTGCACGGCATGCCCGGCAGCCGGGTCGGCCCCCGGCCGCGGGCCATGTTCCTGTACCAGCGCGGCACCCGGCTGATCAGCTACGACCGCCCGGGGTACGGCGGTTCGGACCGGATGCAGGGGCGGCGTGTCGTCGACGTCGTGCAGGACGTGGCCTGCATCGCGAACGCCCTGGGGATCGAGCGGTTCGCCGTCGCCGGACGGTCCGGGGGCGCCCCGCACGCGCTGGCCTGTGCCGCGCTGATGCCGCAGCGGGTGACCCGGGCCGCCGCGCTGGTGGGGCTCGCTCCGCGCGACGCCGAGGGGCTGGACTGGTTCGCCGGGATGGCGCCGTCCAACGTCCATGAGTTCCGGACGGCGTTCGACGATCCGGACCGGTTCACCGCGCGGCTGATTCCGCGGTCCGCCGTCATCCGGCGCGATCCGGTACGCCTGTTGGAGGAGCTGCGGCCCGAACTCACCGATGACGACCGGCAGATCGTCTCCGACAACACGATTCGTTCGATGCTGTTGCGCAACTACCGCGAGGCGCTGCGGACATCGCCGTACGGCTGGATCGACGACGCGCTGGCGCTGACCGGGCAGTGGGGCTTCGATCCGGCGGAGATCCAGGTGCCGGTGCTGCTGTGGCACGGCGTGAAGGACGTGTTCTCCCCGGCCTCGCACTCGTCCTGGATGGCCGCGCGGATTCCCCGGGCCACGGCGGTGCTCGAACCCACCGCCGCGCACTTCGCCGCCCTCCGGGCCCTGCCCAAGGTGCTGGCCTGGCTGCTGGCGGACGTGCCGGTCTGGCCCGGGCACCGGCGGGGAAGGACCCCGGAGGCGGTCGCCCCCTGCGCCCCTGCCGCGTCCGCGGGCCGGCGCTCCCAGGCCCCCGCCTCGGCCTGAAGGCTCTTGCCTGAAGGCCCTCGCCTCTCGCAGCCGGGCGCCCGAAGGCACTCGGCGGCAGGCCTCCAGGGGCCGCCGGCCGGACCGCCCCTCCGGGACCGGGTGCCGGACCGCTCCTCCGGAAACCGGTGCCGGACCGCTCCTCCGGCCCCCGGTGCCGAGCGCCGGAGGAGCCGATGACCGGCCCCACCGGCGCCCGGAAGGCGGGCGTCCTCACACCGCCAGCGGTTCCAGGTCCCGGTATATGCGGCGGTCGTCCGCGGCGACCCGGGTCATCCCGTTCTCGTCGCCGAGCAAAGAGCGCAGCTCCGCGAGGGCCTCGGCGCGCATGCGGCGGGCCTCGTCCTTGCGGCCCAGCGCGGCCAGGGTCAGTCCGGTGTTCGCCACGATGGCGAGGGTTTCCGGATGGTGGGGCCCGAGCACCACGCGGAGGGTCTGGACGGCGTTGTCCTCCAGTTCACGGGCCTCGGTGAGACGGCCCTGGTCGGCGAGGACGTTGGCGTAGTTGATGCCGGTGAACAGGGTGTGGGGGTGCTTCTCCCCGAGGACGTCGCCCATCCGGCGCAGCACCTTGCGGAACACCTTCTCCGCCTCCTCGGTGTCGCCGCAGCCCCAGTGGAATATCCCCAGGTTGTTGAGCGCGGCCTGGGTGTACGGATGGGCCTCGCCCGGCACCTTCATGTACTCCGCCAGGGCTTCACGGGCGACCTCGCGCGCCGCCTCCCGCTCGTCCGCGGCGAACAGGTCCGCGGCCATGTTGAGGTCGCAGGCGAGCGAGTCCGGCGTCGGCGCCTCGTACTGCTGCCGGTACTGGCCGCGCGTGGCGGTCGTGAGCCGGCGGGCGTCCTCGAGCTGGCCCGCCCGGCGCAGCGACACGGCGAGCGACTTGGCGCAGCTCAGCGTGCCCGGGAAGCCCTTGCCGAGGATGCGTTTGTGGGCGTCGTAGGCGCGGGAGAGAAGGGACACCGACTCGGCGTACCGGCCGACCTCGCGCAGATCGCGGCCGAGGCGGGCCGCCGAGGCGAGCGTGTACGGGTGGTCGGGGCCGAGGACCTCGACGCGCCGGTCGAAGGTCTCCTGGTCGAGGACGCGGGCCTCGCCGTAGCGGCCGACCATGCGCAGTGCCAGCGCGAGGTTGTTGGCGGCGCTGAGGGTGCGCCGGTGCGACTCGTGGAAGATCTGGCTGAAGCCGTCGTGCGCCTCGCGGGCGAACTCCACCGCCGACTCGTACACACCGAGCGCCGCGAGATCGCTGGCGAGGCTGGACATGGTGACGTACGTATGGGGGTGCGAGGGCCCGAGGACCCGCTTCTGGCGTTCCAGGAGCTCGGTGTTGATCTCGCGGGCCTCCACGTACAGCCCCTGGGAGCGCAGGATGTTGCCGAGCTGGGCCCGGAGGTACAGATACTGGACGTCGTCCTCGCCGAGGATCGGCTTCCAGTGGTCGAGGAGGTCCTCGGCGAACGCCTGGGCACCGGGGAAGTCACCGCGCTTCCACAGATAGCGGACGCGGTCGATGAGCAGCCTGCGGGTCCCGGCCTCGGTGCAGTTGCGGGCGTCGGAGGCCGAGGCCGGCAGGTGCGGCCAGATGACCGCGAAGCGCGGCCAGGTCTCCGGGTCGTCGATCGGCTCGTCGCCGTCGGGCCGGCAGCCCGCGAGGACCGTGTGCACCACGTGCCGGGCCTGCCGCTGCTCGTCCTCGCTGAGCTGCGAGCGGATCACGGCCTGCACCAGCCGGTGGACCTGGATGCTGTTGCTGACCTGGTCGACCTTGGCGAGGGCGAACCGGCCGATCTCGCGGATCACCCGGCCGAGCAGCAGACTCTCCTGGAGAGCGGGATCGTAGGGCCGCAGAGCGTCGATCATCTCCTTGCTGTAGAGCAGGTGCGAGGAGATCGGCTCGGCCGCCATGAACGCGCACAGCTGCAGCAGCCGTACGGAGGCCGGGGAGCGTTCGCGCAGCCGGGCTATGGAGATGTTCCAGGTCGCGGCCACCGTCTTCGGGTAGTCGACGGCCTGGTTCAGGTCCAGTACCTCGGTGGTCTGTTCGGCGAGCTGACGCAGATACTCCTCGATCGGGGTGGCCGTCTCCGCGAGCCAGGCCGCCGCCTGTTCCACCGCGAGCGGCAGATCGCCGACCGCGGTCGCCACCCGCTCCGCCTCCTTGACGCTCAGCCCCGAGGCCCGCCGGGTGAGGTGCTCGACGCTCTCCTCGCGCAGGAACACGTCGATGGGCAGCGAGGCGCCCTGCTGCGCCCAGGCCTGGTTGCGGGAGGTGACCAGGATGTGCCCGCCGCCGCCCTCCGGGAAGAAGCGCTTGAGCTGCGCCGGGTCGTCGGCGTTGTCGAAGACCAGGATCCAGCGCTTGGTCGGCGCCCCGCGGGCCAGCATCCGCACGGCTTCCTGGCTGGCCAGGTTGATGTCCTCGGCGCTGGGCGCGCCGATGCGGGCGGCGAGTTCGGCGAGCGAGGAGACGACGTTGTCGGGGTCCTCGGCGGAGATCCACCACACGAGGTCGTAGTCGGCCATGAACCGGTGCACGTACTCCAGCGCCACCTGGGTCTTGCCGACGCCCCCCAGTCCGTACAGGGCCTGCGGCTGCGGCAGGACGACCGAGATGCCGCTGCCGAGCTGGTCGCGGACATGGTCGAGGATGACATCGCGCCCGGTGAACATGCTGTTGCGCTGGGGCGCGCTCCAGATCGCCGGGGTGCTGCCGGGGAACCGGGGCCCGGACGCGCTGCCCTCGACGGGCCGGCCCGGCAGCTCCAGGGCTCCCAGCAGGGAGCTGACGCACTGTGTCTCGTCGAGCCGGTGCAGATCGACCGGGTTGCGGTCGAGGTAGTACTGCGGGAGATGGACCTCGTCGACCCGCACCGGGACGATCGTGCCGTGCGCGGCCTCGCCGTCCACCTCGGCCAGGGCGCGCCAGACGGGCTCGGCGTGCCGCGACTTGCGGAACGCCTTCGACAGCAGCACGAGGGTGCGGGTCGCCGGGTCGGGATGCTCGACGGGGCCGCTCGCGATGTCGTGCGGGGTGACGTTGCAGCCGGCCCGCTTGAGGAGCGACTCGATCCAGTCGGCCCAGACGCGGTTCTCCGCGGTGTACGCGATCACCACGTCGGCCGCGGTCGTCATCGGCCGCCGCCTCAGGAACGCGTCGCGGCAGCGCAGCCGCACCGGCTCCGGCACCGGCGGCAGGACGGTGATCTCGCCGTCCGAGATCACCGCGGTGAGCCGCTCGAAGGCGGACAGCAGGGAGTTGGCGATCCCGCTCTCGTCGCCCACGGTGGCGAGGGTCTCCTCGTAGGCGTAGTAGGGGCGGTACGGGATCTCGACGGCGCCCCAGTAGGCGGTCAGCTCCTCGCCCGCCAGCTCCTCCCCGCCGAGCCCCTTGGGCAGCCCGTCGAACTTCAGCCGGGCCAGCGCCCGGCCGGCGTCCACCTTCTCCTTCTCGCCCTCGTCGATCCGCATCGGCACCGGCAGGACCCGGATCTTGCGCGTGCGGTAGCCGTCCTCGACGCTGCGGGCCACGGCCGCCGCGCCGTCGAGGGACTGGTCGCTGAGCGTGAAGCAGTCCACCAGCACATCGGGCATCTGCACGGTGCAGATGTCGGCGTTGTCGGACAGCCCGGTGCGGCTGTCGATCAGGACGTAGTCGTAGGACGCCTTCATGTCGTCGCGCAGCGCGTCGAGGAAGAGCCCGCCGCCGAGGCGTTCGTAGAAGTTGTCCCATTCGAAGGACGACACGCTCGCCGAGTACGAGCGGTCCTGGCGCCCGGCGGAGAGGAAGTCGAGGGAGCCACCCTCCTGGAACCGCAGTCCGAGCCGCTCGGGCGTCAGCGAGATGGCGTGCTGCTCGACGCGCGCGTAGTCCCGGTGCCACTGGCCGGAGCGCTGGGTTCCGGTGGTCGCCGCCCACGCGTACTCGTTGATGAGGTCGATGACACCGGTGGTGGCCGCGAGTGCGTTGGGATTGAGGAAGGGATGGAAGAAGCGGTGCAGGCCGGGGGCTTCCAGGTCCCAGTCCACGGCGAGGACGCGTTTGCCGTTGGCCGCGAGGATCCAGGCCGTGTTGGCCAGGGCCATGGTGCGGCCCGTGCCCCCCTTGTACGAGTAGAAGGTGATGATCCGTCCGTCCTGCACGGCCGTCATGCTTCTTCTCCTCCGTGGTCGGATCCGCCTTCGGGCAGCGGCGGGTGGGTGGGGCCCATCAGACGGGGCCGGCGGATCGGCGGACCCGCGGGCGGATGCGCCTCGGCGTGCTTGAGGTACTGCCGGGTCGCGTGCGCGACGACGACAGGGAGTACGTCGGTGAAGGCCTTCAGGGTGGGTACGCCGTTGACGGCGGAGCGGCAGTCGGCACGCCGCCCCCGGTCCAGGATCACCGGCAGCGTCCGTTCGAGGTCCGCCGCCAGCTTGCGGCCCTCCTCGCCGTGGCACTGGATGTCCGCCCGGTTCCACGGGACGATCGCGCTCACCCAGGGGCGGGCACCGGCGTCGAACGCCTTCAGCCTGCGCGCCCGTTCCTCGTCGGTGAGCGCCCACCGGTCGATGAGCAGAATCCCCGGATGGCTGGGCCCCGCCTTCTCCGAGTCGTCCGATTCCAGGTCGTCGTCGGTGGCCTCGTCGTCGAAGGAGGACACCGTGATCCGGTAGTCCAGAGACCGGATCAGCTCCTCGGCGAGGGAGGGCAGCGAACGGGTCGACTCCGAGTGGTACGGATTCCAGTCCTGCGCGTCCTCGCCGTACGGGCGGACGTCACGATGCTCGGGGATGGTGTGCCGGGTGGGCGCCGCCACCGTCAGATGGATGCGCCGGGGGCCCTCTCCCCGCGGCTTGAACGCGCTCGGCGTGCGCTCGTAGGGCCGTGGCCTGCTGGAGGGCAGCGGAGAATCCTGCGCGATCTGCACGATCCGCTGCGCCAGCCCGAGAACCGTTTCCTCGTACTCGTCGCGCAGCCGGTTGAGCTTGATCAGACCGTAGATCCCGTTGGCCGCGTACCGGTCGCCGAACTGGGCGTGGTCCACATGGATATGCCGTACGGAATCGGGGAGTTGGGCGTAGTCGATATGCGTCCACAGCGCCGGGACGATCGCCTGCACCGCACCGGTCCCGGTCGCCCGGGCCCGCAGAATACGTTCGTTGAAGGCGAACCATTCCCGGCCGCAACTCTCACTGGTGAAGTAGCGCGGCGAGAACAGCGGCACGAACACCCGGCAGGTGGCGAGGTTTTCGCTGAGTTTCTCCGGCCAGCCGTCCCCCGAGCGCATCTCCCGGTCCATGAACCCGGCGGGTATGCCGGCCGGCAGATCGGTCAGGGCCATGATGTGGTCGCACAGATCGGTGAAGAGGACCTGCACCCAGTGGTCCGGATCCCCGCCGCCCAGCCCCCAGGCCGGTGTGTGGGCGTAACTCAGAAAAAAATAAGGCCGGTTGTCCGATGCCCGTTCAGGTATGTCCACGCGCCCCCCTGCTGTGGATGAGCCCCTACGGGATGTTCACCTGGCCGGAACCAACAATCTTCCCGACCGAGGGCCCGCACGGGTCGCCTCTTTCACGTCAAACCCTGGCGATATCCAGACATCTGGACTCCGACCGGATCGACGGCATCCCGCGTCCCGAAGAGCCGCACCGGTCACCCCGCCATTTCCCGTTCCGTCGCGAGATCACGCGGCGGCGCGCCCCGATCGCCCCCGGGACCCCGCCGGGCGGGCGCGGGCCGCGGCCGGTGGGCGGAGGCCCGCCGCGTACGGCGCCCGGCGTGGTCCGTACGCACCGGGCGGTCACGCCCGTCGCCCCCTCACCCATGCCGGCCGGCCGGGTCGGCCGAGGAGAGGCGCGCGCTCGCCAGCTCACCGCGCAGCTCCGCCGCCAGCGCCCTTCCCGTCTCGGTGAGTTCGCCTTCGGGGCGGGCGGCGAGCTGGTCCAGGGCGCGGCCCGCCCGTTCCAGCGCGGCAGCACGCCGGTCCGCCTCGCCCGCCCAGTAGTCGGCGTCGCCCAGCTCGCGGCTCGCCTCGTCGAGCAGCCGGCCGGCCCGGTTGCCCGGCACGTTCAGGTCGGCCGTCTCGCGCAGCGCGGCAAGCCGTGCGAGGCGTCCGGCGCGCGGCAGTTCCCGTACGAGGTCCTCCGGCTCGAAGTCGACGGCCAGACCGAGCGCGCCGAGCCCGTGCGCGCCGAGCCGTACGCCCGTTCCGGCCGCGAGCGGGGTGATCGTGGTCAGCCGCGGCGCGTTGACGCCGGCCTGCCGGCCGCCCCGGCCGTTCTCCTCCGTCAGCTCGTACGCGATGCCCAGGCGTTTGGCGAACATGTCGAGTTCGTCGGTGCCCAGCGGCGGGGCGACGGGCACGGGGTAGCAGTCGCGGAGGGGGTCCGCGTCGTCGAGGAGCAGCCGGGTGCCGTCCGCGACGGGGACGGTGCGCAGGCGCCGCCAGCCGGTGAAGGCCTCGCCGGGGGTGTACTCGTCGCCCCGCTGGGTGCGCACCCGCAGCTCACCGGCCTTCACCGAGACGGTGACGGGACCCGGTTCGCGGAGGGTGAGGGTGCCCAGGGTGGGCAGGTGGAGTTCGGCGGTGGGCTGATGCCAGCCGAGTTCGAGGTCGGCGCGGGCGTTGACGGCCGCGACGACGACGGCGCAGGCGAGCGGCGCCGGGCCGGTGATTCTGCCGTGCAGACAGTTCTTGAGCGTGGTGTGCAGATACGGGTGGGCGAGGATCTCGTCGACGTACGGCGCGGTCGACGGGTCCGCGTCGAGGTCGAGGAAGGCGCGCCACACCTCGTCCCAGGCGGGCTCGCCGGTGTGCCGGGCGGCCACGACAGGCATCAGGTGCCGAATCAACTCCGCCTGTGCGTAGCCGAGTTCGTCATGGTCATGGACCGCGGGACTGAGTGAGTGGTCGGTGATGCGCTCGGCCACACCGTCGACGAGGGCCCGCAGGTCGCCGCAGAAGACACTCGGGTTGGCGAAGCCGTGGCCGGTGCTGTAGCGGTGGGCGTACAGACCCCCGCCGCACGATTCGATCACCGGGCAGCGCCGGCAGGTATCGCTGACACCCGCGAGCCCCAGCTGGCGTGCCCGCACCCCGGGATACCGGGCGAACTCGGCGAAGGTGTGCCGGAAGACGTCGTATCCGGTGGACGGGGCGCCGTCGTACGCCGTCTTCAGCGAGTCGGCCTGCTCGAACGTGCCGTCGGTCTCCACCACCGCGAGGTCGCTCGGCGCGAGCCCCATCGCCTCGGTCAGCGGCGGCCCGCCCCGGAGCGTGCTGAGGACCGACTCGAAGGTCCGCACCCCTACGGTGCGGCCCTGCTCGTCCCAGCGGTCGAAGATCCTCAGCAGCCAGTCGGCGTAGGCGGTGGGGGAGTCGGCCGGCCGGTCCGGCGGGCTGTCCCAGGTGGAGTGCGGCAACAGGTAGTCGATGCGGGGCGGGTGCAGGGAGGCGAGAGCGTCGTGCACCGCGACGGGATCGTTGGCCACGTCCACGGTGCACAGCAGGCCGCTGTAGAGGTGCCGGTACTCGGGTCTGCGCAGCAGGCCGATCGCGCGCAGCACCCGGTCGTGGCTGCTGCGACCGCGGCGGTCGCGCCGGTGCCGGTCGTTCGCGGCGCGGTCACCGTCGAGCGAGATGCTGACTTTGACGTCGAATTCCCTGAACACCTCGAGATGCCGGGTGTTCAGCTGCACGCCATTCGTGTGAATACGGAGATCGAGCGCTGTCACCGGGGTGATGGTGCGAACGAGTTCCGCACAAATGTTTCGCATACGGGCGGGACCCACAAGAAGGGGTTCGCCACCGTGAAGGATCACGGAAACGGAAGGGAGTTTCTCTTCCTCCGCATAGTCCGCGAATCGCCGGGCCACTTTCCCGAGCGTTTCTTCGGAAATGAAGGTCGGGCGCCCTTTCCAGCTCTGATCGGCATGCTCGTACACGTAACAGTGATCACAGGCGAGGTCGCATCGACTGTGGATCTTGAGGACGAGTTGCTGGAGCTTCACCCGGTGAACAGTAGTCCCGGGGGCTCGTCGCTCGTACCGCGAACTCCTTGATCCTTCAAGGCGGTTGACGGCTCCGGGGCGCGCGGACGGGCGCACCGGAGCGGCGTGAGCCGCTGGATGCGCCCGTGGCGGAGCGGCAGCGTCTAGAGAGCCGAGTCGAAGGTGATCGGCTTGCCCGGGCGGCGTCCCGGGATGTCTGTCACTCGTCCGGCGGACCTTACGGCGGCAGTCCCCAGCGGGTCGATGGCCGACAGGGGAGTGTGCGGCCGGCGCATGGACTTGGGGGCGGCGGAGCGGCGCGTCGCCTGCGTCACCGGAAGGTTCATTTTAGGACTTTCGCTTGGTGGGTAGCTACTGGCGGAGGGTACCAGCCGGACCTATCGCACAACGGAAACTTCAGGATTACAGCATCAATCCTGCGCCGTGATTTCCGCAATTGGAACGCGGCCGGCCGTGTGAATCCACCGGCCCGCAGGACAGCGGGGTCGGACGGGGTGAGACGTCAGTTCGGCGGGTGCGGGGTGCTCACAGCGGTGACTGCCAGGTGAGCGTCGTGCCGCGGTCACCGCCGTCCGCGGGGGCGTCGTCCCGGACGGTGAGACGGACGCCGGGCCGGCCGTCCGGCAGGGTCACCGCGGCGTCGACGGAGACCTCGATCCGGGACACCCCGGCACGGCGCGAGGCGGCGGCCAGCGCGCGGCGCAGGGCGGCGACGAGTTGCGCGCCGACGGACTCCGGGACCCGGTTCTCCACGGCGCCGGTGAACCGGGTGGATGGCTGAAAACCGAGCAGGGCCGCCGCGCCCGCGGTCTCGCGCAGCACCTTGCCGCGGAAGGTGGTCGGAGCGTCGGCGGGCGGCTGCTGCAAAGCGAAGATGGCCGTCCGGACCTCTTGCACGGTGGACCGGAGTTCGTCGACCGCGTGGCCGAGCGCGGCGCGCACGTCCTCTTCACCGGAGTCCTTGTCGCCGGCCCCCTCGTCACCGGAGTCCGCGCTGTCGGAGTCCCGGCCGCGCCCGTCCCCCGTACCGGCGATGTCGCCGGTTCCCTCCGTCCGGCTCCTGCGCAGCGTGGACTCCAGCATCATGCCGGTCGCGAACAGGCGCTGTACGACCAGGTCGTGCAGGTCGCGGGCGATGCGGTCCCGGTCCTCGTACACCGCGAGGCGCTCACGGTCGTGCCGGGCGTCGGCGAGGACCAGGGCGAGCGCGGCCTGTGAGGCGAACTGCGTGGCGAGGCGGCGCTCGAGGAGCGTGTACGGGCGGTCGCCGCGTCCGCGCGGAAGGGCCAGCGTGCCGATGAGACGGCCCTCGGTCTGCAGGGGCAGCATCATGCTCGGCCCGAACCGGGACCGTACGGGTGTAGTCATCCGCGGATCGGTCGCCGAGTCGTCGATGAAGACCGGCTCCCCGCCGAGGAGTTGCTCGAGCACGGGGCTGCCGGGCGCGATGGTGGTGCCCACGATGCCCTCGGGGTCCTCGTGGGCGGAGGCGGCCACGATCTCCATGCCGCCCTCCGCCGTGGGCAGGAGGACGACGCCCGCCGAGGCGCCCGCGAGAATCCTGGCGCGTTCGGCGACCGTCAGCAGCGCGTCGTCGGCTGTCCCACCGCTGAGCAGGGCGGTGGTGACGGCGGCGGCGCCCTCGATCCAGCGCTCCCGCTGCCGGGCCGTCTCGTACAGGCGGGCGTTGGCGATCGCGATACCGGCCTGCCTGGCGAGCAGACGCACCAGCTGTTCGTCCTCACCGGTGAAGGTGCCGGAGGACTTGTCCGCGAGGTAGAGGTTCCCGAACACCTCGTCGTCGACCCGGATGGGGACGTCGAGGCAGGTGTCCGACGCGGGCGACCGGGGGGACCCGGGGCCGGCGGAGGACCCTGCCCCGGCACCCAGCGGGCCGGCGGAGGACCCTGCCCCGACACCGAGCGGGCCGGCGGTGGAACCGGTGCCGGGGCCGGACGCCGGCTCCGTCGGGTGAGGATCACGGGGCCGGTGCTCGGGTCCGGTCTCCGCCGGGCGCGGTTCCGCCGTGCGGATCCGAACCAGTCCGTCCCGGCCCGGGTCCGCCATCCCCAGCGCCGCGTACCGGGCCCCCGTCAACTCGGCCGCGCCGTCCACGATCCGCTGGAGCGTGGCCCGCAGTTCGAGTTCGGTGCCGACGCTGAGGACCGCTTCGAGGAGAAGCGGGAATCCCGGCACGGGGTCGGTCATGCGAGGCTCCCGGACGCCGGGGCGTCAGCGCGCCAGCGGGTCCAGGATCAGCGGCGCGATCTTGCCCTCCAGCATGTAGCCGAGGCCCTGGACGGCACAGACGTCGGGCCGCTCGGCGATGTGGACGGGCATACCGGTCGCCTGCCGCAGCATCTGGTCGAGCCCGGGGAGCAGCGCGCTGCCGCCGACCATCATGATCCCGCGGTCGCCGAGGTCGGCCACCAGATCGGGCGGGCAGGAGCGCAGCACCTTGCCGATGCCGTCGAGCACGGCCGTCAGCGGCGTCTCGATCGCCATGCGTACGGCGGCGGTGTCGACCTGCACGGAACGGGCCAGGCCGGTCGCCACGTCCCGCCCGTGGATCTCGGTCAGGGCCGGGCCGTGCGGGGTGAGCCCGTTCCCGGAGAGGGCGAGCTGCAGGGGCCGTACGGCCTGACTCGGCAGCATCAGCTCGTGCTGGTGGCGCAGGTGCTGCACGATCGCGTGGTCGACGGCCTCGCCGCCGACCGGGATGCGCTCGGCGGTGACGATCGAGCCCAGCGACAGCACGGCGAGCTGGGTCGCGGCGGCCCCGCACACCATGATCATGGTTGCCTCGGGCCGCTCGACGGGCAGCCCGCAGCCGACCGCGGCCGCGATCAGCGTGTCGACGAGTTCGACCCGGCGCGCGCCCAGCCCGACCAGCGTCTCGATCGCGGCGCGCTGCGCCAGCGGGTCCGCGTCGTGCGGGGTGCAGGCCGCGGCCCGCAGCCGGGGCTTGCGGCGCAGGGTGCGGCGGACCTTGTCACCGAGCAGATGACGCAGCATCCGCTGAGCCATGTCGATGTCGACGACCGTGCCGCCGGACACGGGACGCACCACCCGGATGTAGTCGGGCGTACGGCCCGTCATCTTCTCCGCGAACTCCCCGACCGCGATCAGCGCGCCCGTCCTCGTGTTGATCGCGGCGACGCTCGGCTGGTCGACGACCAGGCCCGCGCCCCGCACATACACACGGGTCCTCGCGGCGCCCAGGTCGACGGCGAAGTGACAGCGGCGCAGCTGCTCCAGACTGGCGGTCATGGCAGGTCCTCCCGAGAGCGCAGACCATGGGCTCCGCCGGGCGGCGGTCCTCTCTCGCATCCTGCGCGCGCGGGGCGGGGGGCGCCCCTTTTGGAGGGCCGGGCGGGGTGCCGCTGGACGGGTGATTCCGCGGCGCTCGGCGCCGGCCGGGGCGCCGCGGTGGTGCGGAACCGTCAACCGGAGGCCGGCGGCGGTGACCCGGGTGGCGGCGCGCTCTCCCGCAGTCGTACCGAGCAGGCCACCGACAGCCCCGGCACCGGCCAGCGGCGCAGCCCCTCGTGCACCGCTCGCTGGGCCGCGCCCGCGCGGCGCAGCGGGTGACGCCGGGTGATGCGCCCCGCCTCCTTGAGGAGGTGGTCGAGGAGCCGCCTCGACACGTCGTGGGTCTCGGCGCGCACGAACGCCACCGGGTCGTCCACGTGCCAGGACAGCTCCACCGAGGCGGCGAACGAACTGTGCCCGTAGCTCGGCAGGTGCAGCTCGTGCGCGGCGCCATGGGTGGTGAGATCGACCTCGTAGTACGTGATGAGGGAGCGGGGCGGGCGCTTGCCCCGCGGTCGGTCGAGGTCGAGCAGGGTCAGCGAGGTGTCCGGGTCCGTGTGCACGACGGCGGTGTGGCCCCGCTCCGCGCCCCGGAGCCGGGTGAGGTCGCGGGTGGTGAACGGGCCCCGGACCAGGTCGCGTCGCACCGGTTCGAGTTCCGGGAGGCGCTCCGGGAGATCCAGGGTGCAGTACCAGGCGACCGGGGAGCCGTCCGCCACCGACGGCTGCCGGTGCAGCGGGCGGAAGCGGTCCGGGGGCAGCACGGTGCCGCCGCCCCTCATCAGCTCCTCGTGCAGAACGGGGGAGAGCACGACCATGATGTCCGCCTCGGGACGGTCCAGGTCGGGCCGGAGCTCGGGCGGCACGGTCGGGCTGCCCGAGCGGGCGAACAGCGCGGTGTGCCAGAACGTCACACGGATCTTCGGCGGCTCCGCCAACTCCAGCAGCGCGCCTGGCAGTTCACGCAGTACCGCGGTCAGCGCGGTCAGCACGGAGGCCTCGGGCTCGGTGATCACGACATAGCCGTTGTCGCGACCGAGGAGCTCGTACTCGTTCGGTGCCATGTCGCTCAGGGAGAGCAGCCAGGTCAGCGTCCGGCCGAGCACGCTGTGGGTGTGCGGATCCTCGCCCGATTCGGCGGTGTACTCGACCGCGATGACGGGGCTGCCTCGATCCGGCGCGGCCCGCAGCTCGTGGTACAGCGACAGCAGGGTGGGGTTCGGCTCGCCGGGCGCCTGGAGTTCCTCGTACGCCTGGTACGACTCGATGGCCTCGGCGACGCGGCCCTGGCCCTTCAGCGCGAGGATGTGCAGCCGCCGGAAGTCCTCGCGCCCGGGGTGGGACCGCAGGAGTTCGCCGAGGTCGGTCGCCGCGCGTCTGAAGCCGCCGGTCTCCAGGTCGAGTTCGGCGCGGGTGGCGCAGAGGGTGAGGCGCAGGGCGCGGAGCCGGCCGCGGGCGGCCTCGGCGGCGGGGCCCGGGACGCCGTCGACCGGGTCACCGGTCCACAGGTCGAGAGCCCGCCGGACGCAGTCGGCGGCGCTCTGCAGGTCGCCCGCGTCCCGGTGGCTCTTCGAGCGGGCGACGAGATCCTCGCAGAGGGCGAGGTCGACGCCGTCGGGGTCGGCGTGCAGGGCGTAGCCGTCGGCGGTGCTCGCCAGGACGCCGGGGCCGAGGGCCTCGCGGACCGCCGCGGCGTGCGCCGCCAGCAGGCGCGCCGCACGCTGCGGGGGCCGCCCGTCCCACAGCCCCTCGGCCAGGTCGGAGTGCGTCACCGGCCGGCCGCGGCGCAGGAGCAGCATGCACAGCAGGGCCTGCTGCCGGGGTGCGAGCGTGCGGACGGTGCGGTCGCCCCGGGTGATCCGTACCGGTCCCAGTACCCGATACCGGTGGCGGGCGGCCTCGGCGGCTTCCAGGACCCGGGCGAAGGACGGCGTGAAGAAGAGATCCATGCCGCGCCGCTGGGCCTGCGGATCCGAGGAGGTCAGCGGATTGAGGACATCGGACAGCAGGGCCCTGAACTCGCTGGGCACCGCGTTGAGTTCTCCGGACCCGGCTCCGTTGGTCAGCTCCCGCAGCAGACTGCCGAAGCCGTGCAGATCCTTCGACGGGTCGCGGTCCCGGCCGGTCCCCAGCGCGAAGTGGGTGATCTTCAAACTGCCGTCAGGCCGGACGATCAGTCCGTTCGGTGTGAGCCTGCCGTGCGTGACGCCCCGCTCGTGCACGGCCCCGAGGCCGCGTGCGAGCTGCTGGGCCAGCGGGGCGAGCAGCGAGAAGGGCAGGGCGAAGCCGCCCTCCGCGGTGAGTTCCGCCACCGTGAGTCCCTCGATGAACTCCGTGACGAGATAGGGCACGTTCTCCTCGATACCGAAGTCGTGCACCGTGACGACGTTGGGATGCTCGACACCGGCGAGTGCGCCGGCGTCCTCGAGGAACCGCTCGTGCGCGGTCGGCGGGTAGGCGTGCACCACCACCGTCCGGCCGCTCCGCGTGTCCTCGGCCCGCATCAACTGCCTGCCCCGGCCCAGGCGTCGCACCAGCCGGTACCTGCCCAGCACCAGCCCTCCGGCCGGGGGCGGGGTTGCGTCGCCGCCCGGCCGGGGCGGGGTCCCGCCGCCCAGCCGTCGCACACTCTCCTCGCGTACCGCCGCGAACGCCTCGCCGTCGGCCGCCGCGTCCCCGGGTCCGGGGGCGACCACGGGGAACTCCCCGGCGGCCATTCCGGCCCGCGCGTCGATCAACGCGCCTACCCTGCGCAGAAGTTCACTGGTGCGGCTGTGCGCGGTCCGCGGCAGCGTGTGCAGCAGGAGTTCGCGCACTCCGGGCCGGAAGGCGTACGAGCCCGGCGGGCCCGACGGGTCGGCGCTCAGCAGACCACTGAGGATCACCTCGGCGAGATGCTGCGGCCGGGGGCTCGGCTCGATCGCGGCCTGCACCAGCCGCATCACGGGCAACTCCGTTCGTCCGACGGCGAGATGACCGGCCAGCCGGAACGCCTCGGGCGAGGCGATGGAGCGGAACCGCAGGACGAGCTCCTCCGCGGAGCACCGCTCGACGTCACCACGGCCGTGCTCGTCGAGCGGGGCGGGCGCCGGAGCCGTGTCCAGCATCGCCACCGACCCCGGGAGCCGGCCGCCGCCGGCCACCAGCGACGACCAGTTCGCCAGCCAGCGGGTGGACGGTTCCAGGACGGGAAGCGCGAGCACGGAACCGGGGCCGGGCAGGTCGTCCGAGGCGTAGCAGTCCACGGTGTAGGCGGAGTTGGGGGCCGCGGGCCAGGGAGCGGTGAGGCGCGCGGTCGTCGCGGGCAGGGCCGTGGTGCGCCACAGCCGCTCGGGCAGCGGCTGGAGCACGGCGACGGGCATCCGGGCCGCCCAGCGGCGCAGCGTGCGGTACCACCGGGTGCCCGCCGGGCCGCCCCGCCACTGCGCGCCCATGCAGTCGCTGACCAGCAGGGTGACCGTACGGCCGTCCGCGTACGACTCCTGCGAGCCGGGCCGCCGTACCGTTCCCTCGGGGGTCAGCTGGTGCAGCTCCACCGTACGGAAGACGCCCGACTGGGCCAGCACGGTGTGCAGTTCGCGTACCAGTGGGCGCCAGACGGGCATGGTGGGCCCGGTGTCGTGCACGAGATGCAGGGTCAGCCAGCGCTCGGTGGCCGGGCGCAGCACCGGCAGCCACCACCGGGGCGCCGCGCCGAGCCGCGCGATCCGGTGGGCGGTCGCCTCCTCGTCCAGGGTGTGGCCGACGGGCGCGGGCACCCGGCGCTTGAGCGGACGCAGGGTGCGCTGGAGCGCCAGGGGGTGGGGCAGCATCGGGGGAGCGGGGGCCAGGAGCGTGGTGTGCGGGGTGTCCGCCGGGCCGTCGTCCACCGCGCCGCCGCCGGCGCGGTCGGGGGAGCCGGGGTCGGAGCCGGGCAGACGCAGAGGTACGCGGCCGTCGTCCGGCCGGTCCGGTCCGGCGGGCGGGTCCCCGAGGGGCGGGTCCGGCGGCACGTCGGACCGCGCCGGTGACTCCGGGGGCGTCCGCGGGGAGGCGGGGCGCTGGTCCGACGGGGGCCGGCCCGGCGGCACGGCGGCGGACCCTTCGCTGTGCCCCGCGAGCCACAGCAGCTCGGCCAGCTCCACGGAGGTCGGCGACTCCCCGCCGCCGACCCGCCCCAGCAACTCCGCGAGCAGGGCGGGCCCCGGCTCCGCCGGGGGGCGGCCCGGCCCGGGACCGGCCGGGGAGCCGGGTCCCGCGTCCGCCGGGGCGGTCGGCTCCGGGCCCGCGGGGTTTCCGGGTCCCGGGCCCGCCGGGGTGTCCGGGTCCTCAGAACTCATCGTCGTCCCGGGTGCTGCTGAGGTAGGGCATCAGCTGCTCCGCGAGGTCGTCTCGGGACGTCGCGTCGATCCCCGCCGCGCCGGTCAGATAGATGGCGTTCAGGAGCTGGTCCGTGGCGAGTTCGCCCCCGGTGCCGCGGGAGAGGAAGCGGGTGATCAGCTCGCGGGCGTAGGCGTCGGGCTCGCCGAGGTGGGCGCGGACGATGCTTTCGAGGTGGGCGTCGCGCGGCTGGTGGAGTTCGAGACGGACGCACCGGCGCAGGAAGGCGGGCGGGAACTCGCGCTCGCCGTTGCTGGTCAGGACGACGAAGGGGAAGGCGCGGCAGCGGACCCGGCCGCGGGAGACGGTGACCCGGTCGTCCGTGCCGGCCACCATCACCTCGGCGGCGGGCGTGTGGCGGGCCGCCCGGACCAGCTCCGGGATGTCGTACTCGCCCTCCTCCAGGATGTTCAGCAGGTCGTTCGGCAGGTCGAGGTCGCTCTTGTCGATCTCGTCGATGAGCAGGGCGCGGGGGCGTCGGTAGGGGAGCAGCGATGTGCCGAGCGGGCCGAGCCGCAGATGGTCCTGGAGCTCGCTGTCCGCGGGGATCTCGTGCTCGGCGGCGCGGCCGGCGGCGTACAGGCGGGAGAGCGGGTCGTACTGGTAGAGGCCGTCGTGCAGCGTGGTGCGGCTGGTGATGTTCCAGCGCAGCACCGGCCCGAGCCGCAGCTCCCGTGCCACCGCGTACGCGAGGGAGGACTTCCCGCTGCCGGGCGGGCCGCTCACCAGCAGCGGGCGGCGCAGGTACAGCGCCGCGTTGACGAGCTGGACGGTCCGGTCGGTGGCCCGGTAGGTGCGGGCCCGGTGCCTGCGGTCCGGGGAGGCGGTCGAGGTGTCGCCGTCCTCGGCGGGCGTGTCCAGCTCGGGACCGCCGTCGAAGTCGCGCCACGGCGGCGGCGCGGGCAGCTTCGCGATGCCGTCGTGGGGTTCGCTCCCACCCGTGTAGACGGGCCACAGGGACATGCGTTCTCCTCGTTGCTCACCGGCCGTGCGACCGACGTCGGACCTACGGGCCGCGCCCGGCACATCGCGTACCGGCGCTCGGCCGACTCGTTGCCGTGCTCCCTCGCTCGCCTGTCTGCCTGCCTTCCCTCCGCCCTTCCCTCCGTCCTTCCCTCCGCCTCTTGCTTCGCGATCCCCGGGTGCTCAGCCGACCGGTGAGTGGAGATAGCCGACCGGGTCCGGCAGACATCTGGGGTCTTCCCAGAGCAGCGCCAAGTCGTACGCCCAGTGCGGTTCGGGACCGTCGTCCGCGTACGCCGTCTCGCGCAACTCATGGATGTGCGACGGGAGTTCCGAGGGAGGCAGATCCGCCAGATGCGCGGCGAGGCGGTCCAGGAACGCCGCCCCCGTGCAGTCCTCGTGCACCCCGTCCCGGTGCTCGCCGCGGCAGCCGCTGCGCGGCCACAGCATCACCGGGACCGCCGCGTTCAGGCTCGCCTGGAACAGCCGGCGGGTGCCCTGCGCGCGCGGCGGGGAGGCGAAGCCCACCATGTCGGCGCCGCGCCGCAGCCCGATGGTCAGCCGCACCGGATCCTGACCGAGGGCCCCGCAGCCGATGCGGTGCAACGGTGCCGCGGACCGCCCCTCGAGCCGCTGCCACTTCTGCAGCAGCTTGTGCTGGAGACCGCCGCTGCGCCGCCGCTCCAGGTCCATCACCACGAGCGGCGCGAAGGAGCCGAGCGGACTGTCGTCGTCGGCGCTGCGCTGCCAGTGCGCCACATCGGTGTTGAGCCAGCGGCGGGGCAGCACGAACGCGATCAACTCGCGCGCTCCAGGCTCCAGTTCGTGGTACGCCTCGTCGATGCGCTCCAGCGCGTAGCCGCGCACGCGGTCGGCGGGCAGGGCGCGCGAGCCGACGACGCGACGGTGCCGGCCGTTGTACGCGGAGACCTCGACGAGGAACTGGTGGTCGCCCGAACCGCTGGGCGCGATCTCCACGAGGATCGGCGACCAGGGCTGGGTCCCCGCGGCGGGCGGGCCCGGCGGGTTCACGGGCGGCCGGGGGCGGCGGTCGTACGCCCGGGACGGCCAGGCCCGCAGCGCGCCCCGCGTCGGCGCGTCCTCGGTGAAGTCGGCGAGCCGCGCGGCGAACCGGGCGACGGCACCGGTGTCGGGCACCTCGGAGAGCAGATACCAGGCCGCGTCCCACAGCGACCGGAACCGCCGCCCCGGCAGCGGCGGCCCGAACGGGCCCACGGCATCGCTGTACAGACGCTCCGGGCTGCACTCGGGCCGCCCGTCGAACTCCGGACCCCGCGCCAGCACCAGTTCCCGCAGCCGCTCCTTCTCCGTACGCCCGTACTCCGGTGTCGGTATCAGCTCGCCGAGCCGCGGCCAGTAGCGGGCCATGACGTGCGCGGGCAGCATCCGTCCGTTGCGGATCCCGGGGTCCCGCGCGGCGGCGGACACCATGCCCACCACCCGCCCGGTGTCGGCGAGGGTCACCGCGGCCCCGCTGAAACCGGGCGCGAGCGGCTGGCCGTGCGCCACCCAGGCCTCCAGCTGGACCCACTCGCCCGCGATCAACTGGTCCGCGGTGGCCCGGTACTCGGCGAGGGTCCCCTCCTCGTAGCGCTTGGGGAACCCGTAGGCCACCAGCCTGCGCGGCGGATCGCCGTAGGCGTCCGACGGCCCGGCGAACTCCGCCGGCTCCAGCGGTACGGAGCGGTCGAGTTCGAGGACCGCGACATCGCCGGGATCGGTGTCGCGCCCGTCCCAGCCGCCGTGCGCCACGACCTTCGCGGGGAGGGACTCGCCGCCCCGCGCGAAGGAGACCCGTACTTCCTCCGAACCGCCGCGCGCCACCACATGGGCGCAGGTCAGCACATGCCGCTCGGTGACGAGGAAGCCCGCGCCGGTCTCCCGTCCGCAGGTGATCCTGGCCTGCCAGGACGCGCTGTTCATGACCGCGAGGCGATCCCCGGAGCACCGGACACGGACCCGGACTCCGGCCCGGTCGCGGACTCCGGCCCGGTCGCGGAGGGCGTCCCGGTCCCGGTCCCGGTCCCAGCCCCAGCCCCGGTCCCAGCCCCAGCCCCGGTCTCGGTCCCAGCCCCAGCCCCGGTCCCGGTCCCAGCCCCGGTCCCGGACAGGGGGTCTCTTCCGGACGCGGGTCCGGGACCGGGTGTGCCCCCGGTTCCGGCCGTGCCCGCCGTGCCCGCCGTTCCGGCCGTGACCCCGGAGGCCGTGGCAGGGCCGGAACGGGAGCCGTTCCGCCCCGGCTCTCCCGGTGCCCAGGAGAGCTTGACCACCAGATGGCCCTCGACCGAACTCTTCGCGATCAACGCGCCCGCCTCCGCGCTGAGTTTGACCCCGAACTCGATCTCGACGGAGTCGGGCCGCAGGCTCCCGTCGCGGAACACCCGCAGCGCCGACTGGGCGGCGGCCCGCACGCCCTCCAGGGCGCCCTCGAAGGTGCGTGTGGCCTGCACCGTGCCGTCGTCGCGGGCCACGAGCCGGGAACCGGACTCGTCGTCCGCCGCCTCCACGACGACCAGTGCCCCGTCGTCGGTCTTGAACTCCACCAAACCGTCCATGGTGCGCCCCCGTTGTCCGTGACTCCCGAGCACCGACATTGTTCCGGAAGGCACTTGGGACTGTCCCGGTTTCTGCGGCTCGTACCCGCCTGTCCTGGCGGGAAGCCGCCAGGGCGCCTTCCCGCCAGGTTCCGTCAACACCCCTGCAACACAAGCCCCCCGACACTCTTCGCAAGCCCCGGGCGCCACCCCTGCCCGGTGCGGGCACGGCCGATGAAGAGAGGGCACGAATGACCAGAGGACCAGTGAGACGTCCGGCGGCACTGCTGTCGGCCGGGCTCGTGCTCGCCCTGCTGCCCACGGGGCGGGCGGGCGCGCTCGACACCGGGGGCACCGGGAACCCCGGCACCCCGGTGCCGGCGCGCGCCACCGCCGCGGCCCGGACCGTCACCCTCGTGACCGGCGACAAGGTGACCGTCACCGACGTCGGCGGCGGCAAGAAGACGGTCTCCGTCGTGCGCCCCCGGGGGGCCACCGGAGCCGTGCGCACGCAGGTGGCCGACGGCGCCGTCACGGTCGTACCGGACGAGGCGCTGCCGTATCTGCGGGCGGGCACGCTCGACCGGCGGCTGTTCGACGTCAGCGAGCTCATACGGCAGGGGCTCACCGACCAGAAGACGGACGAGCTGCCGCTGATCGTGACGTACGACCCGAAGGCACGGGCGACGACCCCCGGCGGGGCCGAGCGGACGCGCTCGCTGCCCAGCGTCCGGGGCGCCGCGGTCGCCGCGGACAAGGGCCGGACCTTCTGGCGGGCGGTGACCCGTCAGGAGGGGATCGGCAAGGTCTGGCTCGACGGACGGGTCAAGGCCGACATGGCCGAGAGCAACGCGCAGATCGGCACCCCGAAGGCCTGGGAGGCCGGGCTCACCGGCAAGGGCGTGACCGTCGCCGTTCTCGACACGGGCGTCGACACCGGCCACCCCGACCTGGCCGGCCGGGTCGCGCGGACCAAGAGCTTCATCGAAGGGCAGGAGGTCGCCGACCGCAACGGGCACGGCACGCATGTCACCTCCACCGTGGGCGGCAGCGGCGCCGCCTCCGACGGCGCGGAGAAGGGCGTCGCGCCCGAGGCCACGCTCGCCGTCGGCAAGGTACTCAGCGACCAGGGTTCGGGCAGCGAGTCGCAGATCATCGCCGGCATGGAGTGGGCCGCGCGCGACGTGCGCGCCAAGGTGATCTCCATGAGCCTCGGCTCGACCGAGGCCAGCGACGGCACCGACCCGATGGCCGCGGCCGTCGACACCCTCTCGAAGGAGACCGGCGCCCTCTTCGTCATCGCGGCCGGCAACACCGGCGCCCCCTCGTCCATCGGCTCGCCCGGCGCCGCCGACTCCGCCCTGACCATCGGCGCCGTGGACTCCGCCGACGAGGCCGCGTACTTCACCAGCGCCGGACCGCGCTACGGCGACAACGCGCTCAAGCCCGACCTCTCCGCCCCCGGCGTCGACATCCTCGCCGCCCGCTCCGGGCTCGTGGACGGCAGCGGCTCCTACACCTCCATGAGCGGTACGTCGATGGCCACCCCGCACGTCGCGGGCGTGGCCGCGCTGCTCGCCGAGGAGCACCCCGACTGGACCGGCGCGCGGCTCAAGGACGCGCTGATGTCGACGTCGAAGCAACTCGACGCCTCCGTCTACCAGCTGGGCTCCGGACGGGTCAGTGTTCCGGACGCGATCGCGGCGAAGGTCACCGCCACGGGCAGCGCCGACCTCGGCTTCTACAGCTGGCCGTACGAGGACAACGCGCCGGTCGCCAGGACGGTCACCTACACCAACTCCTCCGACGCGGCGGTGGAGTTGACGCTCGCCGCGGAGGGGGCCGGCGAGGGTGTCGCCACCCTCGCCGACACCAGGCTCACGGTGCCCGCGCACGGCAGCGCGTCCACCACGGTCACCGGTGACGGCTCGAAGGCGCCGGTGGGCAACACCTCCGGGCGGATCGTGGCCTCGGTCGACGGCAGGCCGGTCGCGCACACCGCTTTCGGACTGGTCAAGGAGGAGGAGCGGTACACGCTCACCGTCCGCGTCAAGGACCGGGACGGCGACCCGACCGCCGCCGATCTCGCCGTGCAGCAGCTCGCGCAGGGCGTCGACCCCTACCCCGCCCACGTCGGCGACTCCGGCACCCTGACGCTGCGGCTCAGGCCCGGCACGTACAGCCTGACGTCCTTCCTCGACGTGCGCGGCAGCCACGGCGCCGACTCGCTCGGCCTCGGCTTCCTCGCCGCACCCCAGATCACGCTCGACCAGGACCGCGAAGTCACCCTGGACGGGCGGACGCTGCGGGAGATCAGCGCGAAGGTCGACCGGCGCACCGAGACCCGGCAGCTGCTCATGGAGTACGACCGGAACGCGGGCGGCTCCGACCTGTTCGGCGCGGTCCAGGTGCCCGTCAAGTACGACAGCGTCTTCGCCGCGCCGACCCGGAAGGTCACCGAGGGCAGCTTCGACTACCGGACCGTGTGGCGGCTCGGGAAGCCGCTCGTCGACGTGCGGGGCCTCGACGAGGCGCTCGCCCAGCCGGGCGGCACCCTGATCGAGGGCCGCAGCAGGCTGCCGCTGGTCGACGTCGGGGACGGGCCGTTCACCGGAGTGCGCGGCAAGGCCGTCCTCGCCCGGCTCACCGACGGTGTCGAGCCGGCCGCGCTCGCCCAGGCGGCCCAGGACGCGGGCGTCAAGGCCCTGTTCGTCACCGACGACACGGCGGGACGCCTCAACGCCTGGTTCGGCACGGACGACAACGGGAACCGGCCGCTGCAGATCGCCACCGTCGGCGCGGCGGACGCGGCACGGCTGCGCGCGAGCCGGACCGTCGACATGACCGGGACGCGCAACACGCCCTATGTGTACGACCTTTCGCAGGGCTTCGAGGACGCCGTCCCGAACCGGAGCCTGACCTATGAGCCGGACCGCCGTGAACTGGCCGTGCTGGACACCAGGTTCCACGCCGTGAAGCCCGTGTCGGGCAGCGAGTTCCGCTACTCGATCGCCGACCCCTTCCCCATCGGCCTCGGCTTCCAGGAGCGGATCGACTACCCGGCCGAGCGGACCGACTACGTCTCCACCGGCACCGGACAGACCTGGACGGAGTCCGTGTACGTCGGGGACGGCGCGCTGGAGGAGCGCAGCGGTCTGGTCCCCTACCGGGGCGGCACCCACGACACCCTCGACTGGTTCAAGCCCGTCTGGCACCCCTGGCTCGGCACCGGACTCGGCTGGGGTCAGCAACGCGCGGGCAACCAGATCCAGTTCAACACGCCCGGCTGGGGCGACTCCGGACCCGACCACACCGGCTTCGGCGACGTGTGGAGCGACGACACCGGGATGACCCAGTTCACCGAGGTGTACCAGGACGGTGTGCTGGTCGACGAGGGGAAGAGCTCCGCCGGATACGTCTGGGACGCGCCCGCCGACGAGCACACGTACAAGGTCGTCACGGACACGACGCTGGACCCGGAACGCTGGAAGCTCTCCACGAAGGGACACACCGAGTGGACCGTCCGCTCGGCGGCCACCCCCGAGGACCACTACACCTTCCTCCCGCTCCTCAACCTCGGCTACGACATCGACACCGACCTCACGGGCGATGTGCGCGGCGGCAAGGTCCCGGTGAGCCTCTACGCCGAGTACGTGAAGGGCGCGCCGGACACCGGAACCATCGGCGGCGGAAAGCTGGAGGTGTCCTACGACGACGGGAAGACCTGGAAGGCGGTCCCGCTCACCGGCGGCAAGGCGCGCTGGACGGGCACGCTGAGCGTGCCGCGCGGCGCCGAGTTCGTGTCGCTGCGGGCCTCGGCCCGTGACGACCAGGGCGGCACCGTCAGCCAGGAGACCGTCCGGGCGGTGGGGGTGCGGTAACCGGCCGTCGAGAAGGCGGTCCCTGGAGCGGGCGGCCGTCGGTTCCCCTTGGGAGGGGGGAGCCGGCGGCCGCCGTCCGTTCACCCGCCGGGTCGCTCCGCGATGCCCCGGATGACACCCAGCTCGACCAGGTCCTGCGGCCGGAGTCTGAGCTGGTCTGCGGTCGCCCGCACCTCGTCGGCGGGCCGTTTGAGGATCGCGGCCGCTGACTCCGGAGCGATGACGGAGAAATAACTGTCCGGCGTGGCCCAGGTGTTGCCGGGCGCGGCCAGGGCCAGCGCGCCGCCCGAGCCGCCCTCGCCGATCACCAGCGTGGTGACCGGCGTACGGGCGGTGGCGACCGCCGCGAACAGATCCGCGATCGCGGCACCGGCCCCCTGCCGCTCGGCGTCCGCGTCGTTCGCGGCACCCGGGGTGTCCACCAGCGTCAGGACCGGGATGCCGAGCCGGCCGGCCAGCCGGACCAGCCGGGCGGCGGTGCGGTATCCGGCGGGACGGGTCGGGGTCCCGCGCTGGGCGGCGAAGGCGATGGTCCGCCCGTCGTGCGCGCGGCCGAAGCCGCACAGCACGCCGTCGTCGGTGCCGCCCGAGCGGTCCCCGCCGATCGCCACCCGCCGGGTGAAGAGGGCGTCCAAGTAGCTGTCCGCGCGCGGGCGTTCAGGTGCGCGGGCGCGCTGCACCGCGTCCCAGCCGGTCGCGGGCGGTTCGGTCGCGCCCAGCGCGGGCGGGACCGGCGCCGCCCCGGCGGAGGGCTGGGTGAGCAGGTCCAGCCACAGAGCGAGCCTCTCGCGCAGCCCGTCCTGCGGCACGAGGGCGTCGACCGAACCCGCCGCCACCTGCGCCTCGGCCGTGTACGCGGCAGGGTCCGCGTCGGGCGGACGGACCCGGGAGCCGGCGAAGGCGACCTGGGCGCCGGGCAGCGCCAGCGTCACATCGGCGCCCGCGCCGAGCGTGGCCCAGCCGCCGCCCGTCGTCGGATCCCGCAGGACGGCGATCTGGGCGAGCCCCGCCTCCCGGGTGAGCGCCGACTGCCGGGCCACCCGCTGGAGCTGGGTCAGGGCGAACATGCCCTCCTGCATCCGGCTGCCGCCCGTGGCGACGAGCGAGACGACGGGCAGCCGGTGCGTCCGGGCGTGCTCGTACGCCGCCTCCAGGCGGTCACCGGTGCGCTCGCCGAGGGAACCGCCGAGGAAGCCGAACTCGAAGGCGACGAGGACGGCGGTGACCGGGCCGAGCGGAGGCCTTCCGTCGATCGTCGTGCCGAAGCTGGCCGTGCCGAAGGTCGCGGTGCCGCAGACGACCGACTCCTCCTCGCCGGTGCGGGCGGCGGCGCGCGCCCGCGCGTCGTCGTACCCCTGCCAGGAAAGCGGACCATCGGGCCCGGACTCTCCCTTCGGGTAGGGGAGTTCGGCGAAGCTGTCGGTGACCAGGGCGATGGCCTCGCGGGCCGAGATCCGATCAGTCACGCGGCAGCGCCCGCTTCAGGATCTTGCCCATGTCGTTGCGGGGCAGCTCGTCCAGGAAGCGCACGGCGCGCGGCCGCTTGTGCGGGGCGAGGCGACGGGCCACGTGGTCGGCCAACTCGTCCACGGGTGGCGGAGCCTGAGGATCGACGGGGACGATCCAGGCGACGACGCGCTCACCGAGGTCGGCGTCGGGCTCCCCGGCGACGGCGGCCTCGCGCACCCCAGGATGTTCGAGGAGCGCGTTCTCGATCTCCCCGGCGCCGATCTTGTAACCGCCGCTCTTGATCAGGTCGGTGGCCTTGCGGCCGACGATCCGGACCGAGCCGTCGGGGTCGAGGACCGCCATGTCACCCGTGCGGAACCAGCCGTCCCCGGTGTACGCGGCGGCGGTGGCGTCGGGCCGGTTCAGGTACTCGGTGAACAGGTTCGGCCCCCGCACCTGGATCTCGCCGACGCTCTCCCCGTCGTACGCGCCGGTCGGGGTGCCGTCGGCCTCGTACCCGGCGATCGTCGTCCCGTCCTCCTCGACGAGCCGCAGACCGACGCCTGGCAGCGGCACGCCGACGGTGCCGGGCCGGGCCTCCCCGTCCACCCGGACGCTCGTGTTCATCAGGGTCTCCGTCATGCCGTACCGCTCGACGACCCTGCGCCCGGTCGCGGCCGTGATCCGCTCGTGGTCGTGCACGGGCAACGCGGCCGAGCCCGACACGAGCAGCCGCGCCCGGCCCAGTGCCTTGGCCAGCCCGGGGTCCTCGGTGAGCGCCTCGGCGAGCCGGTGGTACATCGTCGGCACCCCGAACAGCATCGTCGCCCCGTCGTTCAGCTCCCGCGCCACGCCCTCCGCGCTGAACCGCCCCAGATGCCGGACGGACCCGCCGCGCCGCAGCGGGCCCAGGATGCCGAGGATCAGGCCGTGCACATGGAACAGGGGCAGGCCGTGCACCAGCACGTCGTCGCCGGTCCACTGCCAGGCGTCGGCCAGCGCGTCCAGGGTCGAGGCGATCGCCCGGCGCGGGATGACCGCGCCCTTGGGCGGGCCCGTGGTGCCGGAGGTGTAGACGACGAGGGCGGGGGCGCCGGGGTCGGTGACCCCGCCTGCGGACCCGGGGGATGCCACGGGCCCGGGGGGCGCGGCGGCTCCCGAGGACGTGACGGCCGCTGTGGCCCCGGCGCCCTCGGCGGGGACCGGTCCGCCGGTCGCGGCGCCCGCCTTCGCGCCGGACACCTCGACATCGAGGCGGTCCAGCGCCCCCGCCGGGGAAGGCAGCACGTCACCCGGAGCGGCGAGCACCAGGGACGGCGCGCTGTCGCCGAGGATGTGGCCGAGTTCCGCCTCCCCCGACTTCGGGTTCAGCGGCACGGCGGGCACCCCGGCGAGCAGCGCGGCGACGACACCGACCGCCGTCTCCAGGGTCGGGGTCGCCCATACGGCCACCCTCCCGGCACCGTCGAGCCGTGCCGCCAGCGCTCCCGCCGAGGCGGCCAGCTCCGCGTACGTCAGGGACCGATCACCGAAGCGCAGGGCGGACCGGTCCGCGACCGAACCGCCCACCAGGGCCGGGAAGAGGGAGAACACGGGGACTCCTTGCCGAGAGGACTTCACCGGGACGGACAGGCTCTTCCTACACGATGAGGCTTCCGAGCAGGGTGGTCGGCCGCCCGTCCGCGCCGAGGACGTGGAGGGGGAGCGCAGGCGCCGTAAGGATCGTTCCGAAAGCGGGAGCGATCGATCGGGAACCGTGGCGTGGACGGACCCGGCCACGTAGTGTCGGCGACGCGCGACAACTTGATGAGTCAACTGCCGGGAGCCCTTTGGTGAGTGAGTCCCCGCCGCCCCTTACCGAGACCCTCGAACGCCTCGACGCGCGGATCGCCGAGCAGGGTCCGGACCGGGGCGACGTCCTCGACCCCCGCGGCCCGTCCTGTCGGACGGTCCTGCCGGAGGAGCTGCTCCGGGCACTGCCCGCGGGCGACGGGACAGCGTGCGACGACCGGGTCGGCGGCCATGTCCGGGGGCGCGTGCGGGCGCCGCACGAGAGGTCCCTCGGGAGGAGCGGCAGGCGGCCCGCCGGGGTGCGCCGGGAGGCGGCCCCGCGCGGCACACGGCTCACCCCCAGCGAGCGGGAGACTCTCGTCGGCATGCGCGCGGGCCTGCCGGACGGCGAGGAGGCGGAGCGATGACGACGAAGCCGGCCGGCGCCGTCGAAAGGCTCCTGACGGCGCTGCGCCCGCGTGGCACCCGCTCCGAGATGCGTGCCCTCGCGGTGGAGCTCGGCCGGCTGCTCCGGCGCAGGATCGATACGCCTGTCGACGTGCGGGAGCTGGCGCAGGCCCTCTGCGACGAGATGAGCCGGCGTCGGGGCGGCCGTCCCGTCCAGCTCCGTTTCGAGCGCTTCCCCGACGAGATCGAAGTCACCGGCCTGTGGATGGAGTTCCAGGACTTCGACCTCGTCATCGTCGAGGAGCGCGCCGAGACGGTGCAGCAACTCGTCATCCTCGGGCACGAGTTGTGGCACATGAGGGAAGGGCACCGCGACCACCACGTGGACGGCGCGGCTGCCGTCGCGCGCGCCGCCCTCTCGGACCGCTCCGACCTGCGCGATTCCGGAGCGCGAGCGGCGTTCCGGCAGGAGGTGGCCCTCACCGTCGCCGCCCGCAACGGATCACGTCAGGCGGACGAGGCCCAGGCCGAGGCTTTCGGCCTGCACCTGGCGAGCGTCTTCCGCTCCTGGCTGGCGGGCCCGGGCGGCACCGCCCCCGTCGACCCGGTCAGCCAGGCCATCCAGACCTCCCTCGGCTACCGCGGTCCCCGGGACTGACCGGCGGGCGACCGTCGGGTGAAGGCCGATATTGGTTTGGCCCGGAGTCGCGGGTGGTTGTTAGCCTGCGGCGGGATTGTCCGGGTGGCGTGCCGGTGGGGTGCGTCCGTGGTCGTACGCCGGTGTCGTACGAGGATGGAGGCCGTCGTGGCCCGTATCGCGCTCGTCACGTACGACCCGGGCGAGGAGCCCGGCGCGGACCGGGACCTGCCGGTGCTGAGGGGGGCCCTGGAGGACGCCGGGGCGGTGGCGGACATCGTGCACTGGGACGATCCCGGGGTCGACTGGGCGGAGTTCGACCTGGCGCTGATCCGGTCCACGTGGGACTACAGCTGGCGGGTGGCGGAGTTCGTGGCGTGGGCCGAGCGGTGCGGGGGGCTCACGCGGCTCCTGAATCCGGCGCCGGTCGTGCGGTGGAACACGGACAAGCGCTACATCGGGGACCTGGCGGACGCGGGGGTGCCGGTCGTCCCGACCCGCTATCTCGCGCCGGGGGACCCTGTCGAGCTGCCCGGCGATCACGAGTTCGTCGTGAAGCCCACCGCGGGGGCGGGGGCGCGCTACGCGGCCCGGTACACGCCGAAGGAGCGGGAGACGGCCCTCGGGCAGCTGGCGCGGATGCACGCCGGGGGGCTGACCGCGATGGTCCAGCCGTATGTCGCGAACATCGACGCGGCGGGCGAGCGGGCGCTCCAGTTCTTCGGCGGGCGCCTTCTGCACGCCAGTCGCAAGGGGGCCGTGCTGGAGCCCGGGACTCCCTTCGACGGGGACAAGACACCCCACCCGCGCCTGGAGGCCTGGAAGCCGACCGCGGCCGAACAGGCCGTTGCCGAGCAGGCGTTGGCGGCCGTGCCGGGCGGCGCGGACAGCGTGCTCTACGCCCGCGTCGACCTGGTGGACGGCGACGACGGCGAGCCCCGGGTGATGGAGCTGGAGCTCGTCGAGCCGAACCTCTTCCTGTGGCTGCACCCGGAGTCGCTGCCCGTGGTCGTGGACGGGATCATCGAGGCCGCCACTCGCTGAAGGCTTGTCGGCGGGCTTCCGGGAGAAACCTCAGGCGGACTCCTCGGGGGACGGCGGGACGGGCCCCTTGACGCCCACGCGTTGCAGCAGGCCCCAGCTGAACTCGGCCGCGCACGCGTGCGGGACGCCCGACGCGTCGGGGGCCGTGAACGCCAGCCCCCAGCGGGTCGGGGCCGTGCCCTCCAGGGGCCGGGCGGGGGCGAAGGCGCGGGCCGCCTCGTCGACCGTGCAGGACCAGGGGGCCAGGTCCTCCAGGGTCTCCAGCACGGGGGCGGGGGCGCCCGGCGCCCGTACCAGCCACTCGTTCCAGGCGACGCCGTTCGGGGCGAGGAGGACCTCGAACCGCAGACCGGGCCACAGGGGCACCGGCCAGCGCAGGGCCTCGCAGGTCAGATCGCCGATCCGGCGCGCCTGTGCGGACTCGGGGGCACCGAGGACCGAGCGGTAGCGGGCGGCGGCGGACCGGGAGCGCGGGGCGTGCAGCATCGCCTGCCAGCGGCGGTTCGCCTCGCGCATGTCGGCGATGGACACGCCCAGCTCGTGACGGGCGTGCTCGACCAGGTCAGGATTGTGGTCGGCCATGCGGCGCAGCAGGACCAGTTGGAAGTCGAGCGGGGTGAAGGGGGTGGGTGGGCGTTTGGCCGGCATGCGGTCCATCGTCGCGCACCCGGCCCTCGCCCGGACGGCGGCCGTCCGGCAGGAACAGCACCGAGTTGACGTAGCGGGGACCGCGCGGCGGCAGCACCCGGCGCAACAGGCCCTGCGCGACGACGTACGACATTTGCGCCTGGTGCTCCGCCAGCGGGAAGGAGGCGAGCGGCACCCAGCAGGAGCCGGGCAGCACCCACCCCGTGTACCCCTGTTCGGCGAGGTGCTCGACGACCGGGGCGACCGGCTGGATACGGGACTCCAGCTCGATGAAGAGGGCGGGGCGGTCGCGGGCCAGCAGGTCCCGGGCGCCGCGCAGCACCGCCGGCTCGTTGCCGTCCACGTCGATCTTGATGAAGCCGACGTCGCGCAGGCCCAGACTGTCCAGGGTGAGACAGGGCACCTCCAGCGCGCGGGCGTGGATGTCCCGGCGGACGAGTGAGGACACACCCCGGTCGCCCGCGTCGTCCGCAGGCAGCCACAGCCGGGCGGTGCCCCGGTGGTCGGAGGCGGCGGCCGTGATCACGCGCACATGGTCCGGAGTGGCCGACGACAGCAGCCGGGCGAGATGCGGCACCGGCTCCACGGTCACCACCCGGCGGGCCCGCGGGGCCAGGCGGCGCGTCCAGGGGCCGTACCAGCCGCCCACATCCACCGCCGTGCCGCAATCGGGCGGGCACAGGTCGCCGAGCCGGGCCAGCTCGGGTTCGAAGCGCGGATAGACGAGCCGGGCCGCCGCCGCCACCAGGCGGGTGGGGACGAAGGGGGCGAGGCGGGCCGCGAAGGTCCGGGACGCGCGGCCGTCCACTGATCCGGTCATGGCGCCATCCGTTTGACGAGTTCCTCGTGTTCGTCCTCCGTCACCTGTTCCCCGGAGGACGGCAACAGCTGCGGGATGCCGTCCACGACGGGGTAACGGCGGCGCAGCCGCGGGTTGTAGAGCGCTTCCTCCGAGGACCGGGCCTCGTCCGGGACAAGCAGATGCAGCGGACCCTTGTCGAGCGGGCAGGCCAGGATCCTCAGCAGTGGGTCGTCGGGATTCATGGGGGTGTCAACTCCTTGGCACCGATGGGGGGTTGAGGTGCCTCGTCATGCTTGGGCATGGCGAGCAGCACGGCCACCGCGAGAACGGTGCCGGCCAGCCGCAGCGCGAGCCGGACCGGTTCGTGCGGCAGCGCCTCGCCGAACGTGAGCGTGCCGAGCACCGCCGTGAACAGACAGGTCACGGTCGTGCAGACCGGCACGATCAGCGAGGCCCGGCAGCGCTGGAGCGCCGCCTGCGACATGACCAGACCGAACGCGCCGGTGAAGAGCAGGAGATAGGGGTACGGGGAGCGCAGCAGGCCGACGACCGCGCCGCCCGGGTCATGGGTCGTCAGGCGGCTCGACACCCCCTTGATGGCGAGCGAGCTCACCCCGTACAGCAGGCCGACCGCCACCCCGTACTCGACGCCGGTGGTCGGCATCCGGTGCCGGTGCCGGGAGCGGCGCTCGGCGGCCCCGTACAGCCATACGCCCAGCGAGAGCGAGGGCAGGCAGACCGTGAGGACCAGCGGTGCCGGGGCACCCCGGCCGACCGTGTCGGAGTTCTCGCGCAGGGACAGCACGACCATCAGCAGGGCGAGGAGGATCGCGCCCAGCGCGTACCGTTCGCGGCCCGTCGTCTCCTCGCCGAGCAGCCGGGAGGAGAGCAGCACGAGGAGGACGAGCCCGGACACGAAGATCGCCTGGGCGGCGGCGATCGGCAGGGTGCGGTACACGGCCAGCTGCGCGGCGAACCCGGAGGCCAGCGCGAGAGAGCCGCCGATCCACAGCGGGCTGCCGAGGACCAGGCGCAGCAGCCGGGCGGGACGGCGGATGTCGACCTCGGGCAGGGCCGCCAACGCGCGTTTCTCCAGGACGAATCCGGTGCTGTACAGGACGTTCGCCAGCAGAGCCGCGGCCACTCCCCACCACATGGGCTACGTCCTTCGCGCGTGCAGAAGCAGGATGGAGGACAGGGACGGCGCGGCACAGGCCAGCCGGTCCAGCGCGCGCAGCGGACGCGGTACGCCGTGGAAGGGCGCGCCCGCGAGCCGGACGACCTCGAAGCCGGAGGCGGTCACGAACTCCCGCAGTGCGCGGGCCGTGTAGAGCCGCAGATGGCCGACGACCTCCCGCCCCGGACGGCCGTGGACGGCGCGCAGGCTCACCTCGGAGAAGACGGGCTGGACGCCGGCGAGCAGCAGGCCGCGGTTGTACCAGGCGGCGAGGTTCGGGGTGGACAGCATCAAGTGGCCGCCGGGGCGCAGGACCCGGCGGATCTCGTCGAGGGCGCCGTCCGGGTCCACCAGGTGCTCGACGACCTCGCTGAAGAGCACCGCGTCCGCCGTCTCCTTCGCGAACGGCAGCCCTCCGTCGGCGAGTTCGCCGCGAATCGCGTACGGGACGCGGGTGCGGGCCCGGCGGAGGGCGTCCTGCGACCAGTCGACGCCGACCACGCGGTGCCCGGCCAGGAAGGGCGCGGCGGTCGCTGCGGCGGTGCCGTCGCCGCAGCCGATGTCGAGCACGGTCCTGGCGCCCGCCGTGGCCGGGCCGAGCGCCGCGGCCAGCATCCGCGCCTGGCGCAGGCTGCGCGGGGTGCCGGAGGCGACGGGCACGGCCGGGTCCTCGTAGAAGTCCCGGAGTCCCCCACGCGCGCCCGGTGCCGGTGCGGACGGGATGGCCGGTGCGGACGGGGTGGTTCTCGTCGACTTCGCGCCGGTCGTCATCCGCCAGTCGCCTCCCTCTCCTGTGTCGCGTGCAGGTAGTGCTCGAAGAGGTCGCGGAGATGAGCTCCGTCGCCGTGCCCGAGCAGGCTGCGCGACCAGCGCAGCGCCAGGTGCAGACGGCCCGCGGTGGACGCGGTCGTGACGGTCAGGCCGCGGGGCGTGCGGGCCGGGGCCGAGAACCAGACCGCGTGGGCGCGGCCCGCCTCCTCGCCGAAGTCGAGGGCGTAGGGGATGCGGCCGATGTTGCTGAGCAGCACGGTCGACGTCCAGGGCCCGGCCGCCCTGCGCAGGCCCCGGGTGGCCGTGGCGCGCCAGGCCACCGGCACCACGGGTGCCGTCAACAGAGCCGCACCATGCCCGAGTTGGGGCCGGTCGGCCGATTTCAGGGCGCGTGTGCGGGTGGCCGTACGGCGCAGCAGCTCGCCCATCCGGGACGCGTCCACCTCCTCGGGGGCGAACGTCACCTCGACCAGCCGTGTTCCGTTGCCGATCGGCATGTCCGTGCCGCGCGGCCGGTCGTCGACCGGCATGGTGATGCGCAGCGGCCGGGGGCGCGCGCCGTGTTCCCTGTTCCAGTGGGCGACCATCAGCGCGGTGGCGGCCATGAGCTGGTCGTTCACCGTGTAGGGGGAGCCCTTGGGCCGGCGGGGCACACCGAGTTCGGTGACGATCAGACCGTTGCCGGGGGAGGCCTCGGGGCTGCCGGGGGCGACCCGGGCGGGCGGGGTCCAGGTGGAGGGCGCCTTCCCGGACGCCGGCTCCGGGGTGTCCGGGGTGCGCACGGGCGGGGCGGAGGGCGTGTTGTCCCTGCCCCCGTACAGCTCCGCGGCGGTGGCGAGGACACGGAGGCAGGCGGGGCCGTCCAGGGCGGTGTGGTTGATGGTGAGGAAGAGGACGGTGCCCTTGCGGGCCGGATCGCCCGTGTCTTCGGGGGTGGCCGTGCGGGCCTTGGGCTCGCGCGTGCTTTCCAGGGTGCCTGCGCGGGCGGCCGGATCGCCGGTGCTTCCGGGGGTGGTGGTGCCCTCGGGGGGCGCCGGTCGGGCCGGATCGCCCGTGTTTTCGGGGGTGGCCGGGCGGGCGGGCGCGCGCGAGGGATCGGGGCGGGGCGCTCGGCGGCCGGCGCCCTCCGGGGCGGGTGCGCGGCGGCCGTCGGGTGTCTCGCGGTGACCGCCCGGGGTGTGCTCGGGGCCGGGCCCGCCCACCGCGTCCGTCGCCTCGCTCCCCACCGCCGGACCCGCCCCCCGCACCACCTCCAGGCGGATCGGCGGGGACGCCGACAGGGGCGGGGCCTCCTGAAGAGCCCTGGTCCGCGCGGTGCGGAGGGCGTCCCGGCTCGGGGGCGGGAAGGACACCACCCGCAGGTCCGGCTCCGCGGTCAGCTCCCACTCGTAGCGGCGGCGGTACCAGGGCCCGGCGGCCTCGCGCATCAGGATGCGCGGATGGCGGCGGAGGGCCTCGGTGAACGCGGCCGTCAGGCGGGCCGGGTCGAGCCGGCCCGGCAGGTGGACCTCGATGTGGACGGTCTCGGGTTCCTCCTCCTGGAGGCAGTGCCGGGCGACCTCGTCCACCACCGGGAACGGAACGCGTACGGCGGGTCCCGCGGGGCCGCCCGTGCCGTCCCGTGCCGGATGCTCCACCGCGGTCATGCCGACGTGTCCTTCCCCGTGTCGTTCCGGGGCTCCTCGGGCGGCGTCGCCCGGAACCTCGGCTTGCGGAAAGCGATCCGCGCGGTCGGCGGGTCGGGCTCGGTCCGGGCCGATCCGGGCCCACGCGCGGAGATCGTGGGCCCGGAGGTGACCCCGGCCCCGGGCACGGCATCCCGGGGCCCGTCCCCGGCCGCACCGGCACCCCGCTCAGGGGTACCCGCCCCGCCCGCCTGCTCCCGGGCGCCGGCTTCACCCGCCGCCTGCCGGTTCCCGGGTTCGGCCGTCCCGGCCTCCCGCTCCGTCGGCCGGACTCCGGGTTCCGGCGCACCGGTCCCGGCCGGAGAGGCCTCGTGCTCCGCCGCGCGGGCCTCCCGTTCCGGCGGGGTGGCACCCCGGCGCGCCCTGAACCCGGCCGGCAGGGTTCCCGGGCCGCGCGTCTCGCCACGTACCCGTTGCGGCAGCGGTGCCGTGGGCGCCGACGACGAACCCGGCGGCACCGACGACCCCGCGACGGCCGCCGCCGCGGAACCACCGGGTTCCGGCACACTCACCAGACCCGCGAACAGCCCGATCAGCGCCAGGAGTTGAGCGGCGTACCCGAACGCGCCCGCTCCCGCCGAGACCGGCGATCCCGCACCCGTCGCCGCCGCGATCCCCGCCCCGGCGAGCGCGAGGAACGCGATCGGCACGAGCAGCGTGTGCCGGCGCCGGGCGAGCAGGGCCAGGGCCGGAACCAGCAGGGCGAGGAAGCCCGCCACGACCACACCGACCAGGGTGAGGGCGACCAGGCCCGGCCACAGGCCGGGCGGCGGCGGAACCGGCTGGGGCTCGTCGGGGTTCGGTGAGCGGCGGCGCCACACGACGAGGCCCACGAGCACGGCGACGGCGACCCCGCCGCCGATCAGCCCGGCCTCGTACGTCGTCGAGGGCTCGTACGACAGCTTGACCGTGCCGCCCGCGCCGGACGGGATCCGCCAGCCCTGCTGCCAGCCGTCGAGCCGCACCGGCGTCAGCTTTCTGCCGTTCAGGGTGGCCTTCCAGCCGTCGTTGAAGTTCTCGTACGTCGTCAGGTACGAGGCCGTGACGCCCGCGCCGACCGTGACCTCGCGGCGGTCGCCCAGCCAGTCCCGTATCTTCAGGGCCCGACCGGAACCGGTGGCCTCGGCCGGTGTGCCGCGGGTCAGTGTCACGTCCGTGACGGCCAGCGGCCCGCCGTCGCCCGCCTCGATCCGGTGCGACCCCTCGGAGAGCGACACGTCGGTTCCCGGACGCCCCTTCTGGCAGAGCGTCACCTCGACGGCCCGGCGTTCCACCAGGTCCCGCACCGTCCCCTTCGCGCTCGTCTCGTACAGCTTCCCGTCGACGGCGACGACCGGGCCCTTCCCGCAGGGGAGCGAGAAGGGGCGGGTGCCGGACGGCTGCGGGGTGCGGTACTGGTCGAGCGCGGGGATGTACGCCTCCGTGATGCCGACCGGCAGTTGCAGGTCGGCTCCGGCCACCGGGTTGTGGACGGTCAGCGGCGCGGTCTCGGTGACGGTGATGTCGAGGTGGTCGGTGGTGATCGGGTCGAAGCGGGCCCAGCCGTTCTCGTCGACCCCGGCGATCGCCGCGCCGTCCGGGGAGCTGATGTCGATCTTCGTCGGGCGGGTCGACAGACCCCCCGCCGGGGCCAGCACGATGGACGAGACGGGCTGCTTGCCGGGCCAGCTCAGATGGATCGTCGGGTTGCCGCCCGCGATCCACGCCGTCGTCAGGTCGCCGTCGGTGAGGTTGCGCGCGGACAGGCCCGCGCCCAGCCTCGCCGTCGAGTCCGCGGTCGCCGTGATCCGGTTCTGCTGCTCGGGCGCGACCTCGTACAGCAGCTTGTCGAGTTCCTCGCCCGGCACGGGGACGGCGTTCGCCCTCATCGTGTACGTCCCCGAGGCCGAGGTGGAGAAGAGCCGGTGCAGGCCCGCCTCGGTCCCTGTAGGGGAGAGGCCGGTCGGGTCGGTGGAACGGTGCAGGGAGACGATCTCGGAGGAGGCGTCCGAACCCGACGCGTCCGTGGGGAGCCTCAGCAGACGGGTCACCCGCACGTCGGGCAGCTCGATCTCGGAGAAGCCCGCGCCGGTGAGCCCGGCGTGCCGCGCGGTGGAGCCGGTGATCGTGAGCTTCAGCCAACTCGTCGATCCATAAGGAGCCTTGACGGACTGCTTCATGCCGTTCGGCCGGAGGTAGCTGGTCGCCGAGCCCTTCTCCGTCTCGACCCGGACCCGGGTCGCGGCCGAGCGCACACCGTCCTGCGGCAGCGGGATCACGTCGAAGGTCGTGGGCATGTCCACGGAACCGTCGAAGCGGATCCGCAGCCACTGGCCGTCCGCCGAGCCCGCCGCGCCCTCGGCCCACGCCGTGCCGGGGTTCCCGTCGAAGGCGTTCACCGGGTCGTACTGCGGGAGATGGAACAGCCAGTTGCCGCTGGACGACGCCGTGACGGAGCGGGCGCCGCGCAGCTCCGCGACGGTCTGGTGCCGGACGCCCTCGGTCGGAAGGATCTGGCGCGGCTTCCTGCCGGGGTCCTGCACGCTGTCGCTGTCGTTGCGCTGGTCGCGCGTGTACGTGTACGAGGTGTTGGCGTCGATCAGGCCGAAGCGGGTGTCGGCGCGGCGCAGCCCGTCGCCCACCACCTGGACCGTCGGGGTTCCGAGACCGGGATGGTTGTCGCCGGTCAGCACGGCGGCGCGGCCGCGTACCGCGGGGTCGGAGGCCAGCGGCAGCAGCGATTCGGGGCCGCCGGAGACCACGGCGGTGTCGGCGATCGCCTTCAGTCCGGCCTGCCCGGGCCGTGCCACCGCCTGATCGGCCGGCTCGTAGATCTCCACCGCGCGCCGGCGCGGATACAGTCCCTCGACCTGCATCGGGGTGTCGTCCGCGATCCGGCCGCCGGTCATGACCGGCCCGAATCCGTCGACCCGCCGGTAGCCGGACTGTTCCAGGGTCCGACGCACGGTCGCGGTCGGGACATAGCCGATCTGGTCGGGGTCGAGGTCGTTGCGCACGACAACGTAGTAGAGGCCGGCGCGGCTCAAGTAGTCCGCCAGGCCCGGGACATGGCCGCCGGTCAGCAGGGCCTGCTCGACCGCGTCCATGGCGCGCCGGTTGCCCGCGGTCCCGAAGGGGACGTAGTCGCGCTCGGCCCAGCGGGAGTCGGCGAGCACGTCGAGCGGCTCGTCGATGGGGGAGCCCCAGGTGTAGATGCCGTGCGCGGTGGCGGGGACGACGAGGGCGCGGGAGTCCGGCGAGTACTTCTTCAGCCAGTCGGCGGTGGTCTGCCAGTAGCGGGGGAGTTCCTGGAACGAACCGGGTTGCAGGATCGACCCGTTGAGATAGGGCCAGGCCAGTCCGGGCAGGACGAGGACCGCCGCTATCAGCGGGGCGAAGCGCCGGCCGCGCACCGGGCGGGCGCCGCGCGGCTGCGCCGCGACGCCCACCAGATGCGCCAGGCCGAGGGTGAGGGCGAGCGCGAGGCCCGTCTGGAACTTGTAGATGTTGCGGAAGGGGACGAGCCAGCCGTTCAGCCAGTCCTGGACCACGCCGTGGAAGGGCGCGCCGAACGAACCGCCGTACCCGGCGAGGGTGATGAGCGCGACCGACAGGACGGTCAGCACGAGCCAGCGGCGCTCGGGGATGTCACGTCTCGCCAGTCCCGCGAGGCCGAGTCCCGCCGCGAGTGCCGAGCAGACGATGACGATCACCGAGGACGCGACGGACCAGCCGGCCGGCAGCCAGGCCTCGCCGAAGTGTAGATACGCCACCCAGTTGCCGGCCCCGCGCAGCGACTCGGTGGCCGACATGGTGGCCGTCGTGGTCCCCGAAGTCTCTATGTAGGGAAGGAAGTTCTCGCCGTAGACGCCGAGCAGCAGCAGCGCGATCCACCACCAGGCGGTCGCGAGGATCACGCCCGGCACCCACCACGCGATGAGCTTGCGCTGCCGGGGTCCGCGGGGGCGGGACAGCAGATAGAGCCCGACCGGGAGGAGCGACGCGAGGGTCGCGGCCGCGTTCACCCCGCCCATGAAGGGGACGACCAGCGCCGAGCGCAGGGCCGCGATCCGGGCGGTGTACCGCTCGTTCGTGAGCGGCAGCAGGACCCAGGGGAGGAGAGCGCCCGGGAGCGCGGCCGCCGAGGTCGACCCGACCACGATCGTGAAGACCGGCCACAGCGCGTACGCGACGGCGGCCAGGAGGCGGGACGCGCCGCTGCCGGTCCGCAGCCGCTCGGCCAGCCTGAGCGCGCCCCAGAAGGCGACGGTCACGATGACCGACAGCCACAGCCGCTCCGCCAGCCACACGGGGAGGTGGACCAGCCGGCACAGGCCGTAGTACGGCAGCATCGGCCAGGCGTAGCCGACGTACTGGTCCTGGAGGCCGCCGAAGCCGCCCCGGTCGTGCCACAGCTGCCCCAGGTCGGAGAGGAACTGCCAGGGGTCGAGCGCGACACCGAGCTTGGTGTCGAAGGTCGTGCGCCCGGGGTGCACGGCCAGGAACAGCGCGAACACCACGGCCCAGAATCCCAGCAGCCAGCGCCGGGAGCGCGGCCCCTCCGGGGGGCCTGACGTGCCGGCGCCGGTGCGGACGGCTGCCGGGGGAGGAGCCTGGACCGTGCTCGTCATGGTGGACACCGCCGGAGGATGAGGAGAAGGTTCCAGGTGGCGAACTCGCGCAGCCCCGGCGCCTTGGCGACGGCCTCCGCGAGGAAGGGCCAGTAGCGGGAACGGGCCGAGACGACCGTGATGTCGTCGCGGGCGCGTACCTGCCGCAGGGTGGTGCCGATGTGTACGGCGAAGAGGTTCTCGCCGAGGGTGTGCTTCGCGGGCCTGCCGGTTCGGCGCCGGTAGCGGGCGCGGGCCCGTTCGGCGCCGAAGTAGTGCCAGGGCGCCCACTCGTGACCGCCCCACGGGGACAGCCAGTTGGTGAAGGACACGTAGATGAGCCCGTCCGGGCGGGTCACCCGGACCATTTCGCTGAGGAAGGTCTGCGGATCCGCCACGTGCTCGAGGACGTTGGAGGAGAAGCAGACGTCCGCGACGCCGTCCGCGAGCGGCAGCAGATAGCCGTCCGCGACGACGGCCGACTCGGGCGGCTTCGGGCCGAGTTCCCGCATGTCCGGCTCGAAGAGATAGGCGTGCGCGCCGCGTCGCCGGAACTCCTCGGTGAAGTAGCCGCCGCCGCCCCCGACGTCCACGACGGTGCGGCCCTCGACCGGCCCGTACGCCGCCTCGACCTGGTCGGCGGCGTCCCGGGCGAGCAGCGCGTAGCAGGACGCCGGGTCGTCCTGTTCGCGCAGGAAGGCACGGAAGAGGGCGAGGGAGCGGCGTACGGAGGGGTCCTTGAGACCGGTTCCGACACCGGCACCGGAACGTTTCCGCTTGCGGTTCACCACCCGCCCGCCGCCCGTCGTCAGATCCGCACCGGCATCCGTCCGCGGGCCGCTGGCCGGCGAGGCCGGCGCGGTCGGCGAGGTCGGCGCGGTCGGCATCGGTCCTTCGCCGGTCGGTGTCGTCCGTCCGGCACCGGACGGTGAAGTCCGTCCGGGACTGTTCGGGGTCGGTTCGCCGTCGGTCGGTGTCGTCGGTCCGGGACTGGTCGGGGTCGGTCCGGCACCGGATGGTGAAGTCCGTCCGGGATTGTTCGGGGTCGGTTCGCCGTCGGTCGGTGTCGTCGGTCCGGGACTGGTCGGGGTCGGTCCGGCACCGGATGGTGAAGTCCGTCCGGGATTGTTCGGGGTCGGTTCGCCGTCGGTCGGTGAAGTCCGTCCGGGACTGGTCGGCATCGGTCCTTCGCCGGTCGGGGGCGTCCGTCCGGCACCGGTCGGCGTCGTCCGTCCGTCGCCGGTCGGTCCGGCGTCGGTCCGGGCGTCTCCGTCGGCGGGCCCGGTGGACCCGGTGGCCGTCACGGTGTCCAGCCCCTCACCGCCTCCGCGGCCACCGCTTCGAACCGGCGGACCGTGTGGTTCCAGCGGTAGCGGGCCGCGCGCTCGCGGGCCGCCCGGCCCATCAGGGTGCGGCGGTGGGCGGACAGGGCCAGGGTGCACCAGGCCGCCGCGAAGGAGGACTCGCCACGGGCCAGCACCCCCGTCTCGCCGTCCACGACGGAGTCCCGCAGCCCGGGTACGTCGAAGGCGACCGCCGGGGTCTCGCGCGCGGCAGCCTCGGTGACCACCAGGCCCCAGCCCTCGACCGCCGACGGGTGCAGCAGCAGCCAGGCGGCGCAGAGCAGCCGGTGTTTCTCGGCCTCGGACACATGGCCCGCGAACTCGACACCGGGGCCCGCGAGTTGTGTCAGGCGCTGCCGCTCGGGACCGTCCCCGACGATGACCAGCCGGCCGCCGGTGACCGGGCGGACCCGTTCCCACAGCCGCAGCAGCAGATCGATCCGCTTGTACTCCACGAGCCGCCCCATCGCCACGAACAGCGGCTCGGGCGAGCGCGCGGCGCGCGGCCCCGGCTCCTCGACCCCGTTGTGCACGACCCGGATGCGGTCCCGCTCGACCCCGATCGTGTGCAGGGCGTGAGCCGTCGAAGGAGAGACGGCGACCAGCAGATTGCCGCGCTGCGCGCCGGCCAGAGCCCAGTGCTCGAGTCTTCGGCCGAGCCGCGCGGCGGGCGCGAGCGGTCCGCCGAACCGCATCGTCCACAGATCCGTGTGCACATGGTTGACCAGGCAGAGCGTGGGACCGTGATGCCACAGGGGTGCCAGATACGGCAGCCCGTTGCACACCTCGACGAGCAGGTCGCAGTCGCCGACCTGACGGTGGAAGGCGGGGCGGGCGCGCAGGAAGTGGCCCAGGTCGCCGCCCGCCGAGACGACCCGGTAGTCGCGGTAGGACGCGGGGCCACCGCACAGCAGGGTGACCTGATGGCCGAGCCGGGTCAGTCCCTCGGCCAGCCGGTCGACGAGGAGTTCGGAGCCGCCCGCCGCGGGATTGCCGAGATCACGGCGGGCGAGGAAGACGATGCGGCGCGGGTGTGGGGGGAGCGCCTGAGGGTACTGCGCGGAGCGCGGGGACGCGGTGCGCAGCGGGGACGGCACGTGCTGGGGCATGGGTGCTCCAACTCGTCTCGGGGTGCGGAACTCAGTGTGGGGGGTGGGACGCGGCGCGGATCATCGGTGACCGTGCGGCCTTGAACGCTGCTTTCCGTGGGTGATGCCGAGGGGCCGCCCGGTCGTGGGGGATTGCGGGCGCTTGCTGCAACGGGGCTGTGGACGAGCTGTGTTCGGGTGGGGTTGGACAGTTTTCGCCGCGCCGTTCGCGTCGGCTACTCACCGGAGTGACAATTTCGGGGCTTTGTGGAGCTGACGGCGCATCACATCGTGAGGGAAGTGGGGGGCGACTCGGGCGAATCGGGATCACGTCGCCCACGTACCATCAAAACGGCCCCCACCAGGACCAGTACGCATCCCAGCACACCCGCACCGATCGGCAACGTCTCCCCCAGGAGGCGCAGTTGGCCGCTCTCGGTCTTCGCCTGCTCGACCTGGTCCCGCTGGGTCGCCGCGGTGAACGCCAGCTTCCGGCTGTCCAGGAGCACCGCGGCGTCCTTGTCGCCGCCCGGTGCGCGCAGTGTCTTGCGCGGGCCGACCTGCGCGTAGATCACCCGTCCGGTGCGCTGGTCCACGACGAGCTCGATGAGGTGGTTGGCGTACCACTCCTCGGCGAGCACCTGGCTGCGCTGCGGCTCCCCGACGATCGCGCCCGGCACCAGCCGCGTCCCGGTCCGGGTGGCGGGGACGACCCCGGTGAACCGGTACCCCTCGTACCCGCGGATCTTCCTGACGCCCTTGTAGTGCAGGGTGACGGGCGCGCCGAGGGAGTTGTCCCACCAGCGGTACGCGCGCTTTTGCACGTCGAAGGGGAACTTCAGATAGGCCTCGCCCTCGTAGTACGGGCTCTCCTGGCAGCAGTGCGCCGGCTCGTTGGACCTCCGGTCGGTGACCCAGCGGCCCGGAGTGAACTCCAGGGCGTCGTGCGGGTCGGCCGCGGGCAGCGAACTGTCCGTGTCGACGGTCGTCGTCACGTCCCAGACGGCCTTCCCGCTGCGTTCGCTGTCGGCGACGTCACCGCGCACCACCTGGGTGACGGTGATGTTCCGGCCGGGCACGGTCTCGACCTTGTCGACGTCGAAGACGCTGCCGGTGCCGGTGTAGACGGCGGTCGTGTCGATGTCGATCGGATTCACGGCGGCACGTGGCTCCACGTACCAGACGAGCATCGGGGCCAGCACGAGGAGGAAGGTGCCGAGGCCGACGAGGATCAGGGAGACGGGTGAGAACTTCCGGCGCATCCGGGCACTCCAGGGGCGTGAGGAGGCTCGACGCACGAGGGATATCTGGTGGTACGAGGTGATACGGATGCGTCGACACCAAGGGAGAAAGTGCACGTGCGGTATGGGCCGGGAACCGTAGGCGCACCCTTGACGGAGTGTCAATGCATTGTCGAGACTGGCTCCTGCCGGACGGGGCCGGCATGGGCTGTGTCCGTGGGACCACTCGACCGGTGGCCGCGCGGTCCCTTGGGTGGGGACGACCTCCGACCGAGAGGCTGACCCTGCGATGTCCAGACTGCTCGCCGCCGCGCTCACCGTCGTTGTCGCCGCCGCACTCGCCGTGGGCGCCGCACTCGGCGTCGTGGCGCTGCTCGACGCGACCCCCGACCAGCCGAACACCCCGCTGATCACCTACGAGAATGCCGGCCAGGAGCGCTGACCGTGTCGAGCCGCGGAGGCGCACGGCCGGCGCTGTCGCGCGAGGACGAAGGCCCCGTCCGGCCGGGCGGGGCGGAGATCCCGGGGGCGCGCGGAGACCCCGGCGAAGCGGGACCCGGACGCGGTCGCCCTCCCGGCGACGGCGGCGACGCCCCGGACGCGGACCGAACGGCGCAGAGCCGCCCGGCAGCCGCCGCCACGCGCTCGGCCTGGCACGACGTTCCGCGCCTCAAGGTGCGCCAGTTCGCGACGATCGCCATGGCCGAGGCGCCGGTGCTCGCCGAGGAGATCCTGCGCGAGATCCGCCGCGAGTACCCGCACCTGCCCCTCGTCCTCGACGACTCCGGCGAGCCCATGGCCCTCGTCGGCATACGCCGTGCCATCGAGGTCTTCGTGCAGCACCTGGAGACGGCGGAGGGCCGCCCGCGCGTCCACCCCGAGGTCTTCCAGGAATTCGGCCGGGGCGAGGGCATGCACGGCCGCACCCTCGACTCGCTCCAGGCGATCTACCGGCTGGGGGTCAGACTCGCCTGGCGGCGGTTCGCGGAGATCGGGCAGCGCGTCGACATCCCGCCCCCGGCGATGTACGAGCTCGTCGACGCGGGATACGAGTACCTGGACGGTCTCGTCGACCAGTCCGTGCGCGGCTACGCCGAGGCGGCCGCCCGGCAGGCCGGGGAGCGGCTGCGTCTCCAGCGGCGCCTGATGGAGCTCCTGCTCTCCGAGGACCACACCCGGGGCGACCTCGCCGAGGCGCTCGTCGAACGGGCCGCCCGGATCGGCTGGCCGCTGCCCGGCCGGCTGGCCGTCGGTGTGCTGCTGCGCCCGGCCCGGGAAGCCGTCGCGCCCGCCGTCGGACCGAGCGTGCTGCTCGACATGGAGTACGAGCAGCCGCGCATGGTCGTGCCCGAGCCGGACTCCGCGGGGCGCCCCGAGCTGCTGCACCGGGCGCTGACCGGATGGGCCGGGGCGATCGGACCGCCGGTCCCGCTGGCCGACGCCGCGAAGTCGCTGCGCTGGGCGGATGCCGCCGTACGCCTCATGGAGCGGGGGCTGCTCCCCGCAGGCGAGGTCCTGCTCTGCACGGAGCACACCGAGGCGCTGGTCCTGCTCCAGCCCGAGGAACTGATCGACGATCTCGCCCTGCGCTGTCTGGAACCGCTCGCCCACTGCGGGCCCACCCATGGCCGCAGGCTCTCGGAGACGCTGCTGGCGTGGCTGGAGACACGGGGCGGCGCCCCCGAGGTCGCGGCCCGGCTCGGTGTCCATCCGCAGACCGTCCGTTACCGCCTCCGGCAGATCAGGGAGCTGTGGGGCGACGAGATCGACGACCCCGACCGGCGGTTCGAGCTGGAGCTGGTGCTGCGCGCGCAACGCCTGCGGGGCGAACTGGGAGACCCCCACCCCCGCCGCTGACCGGACCGTCGGCGGCCACGGCTTCTCCCGTCCGCCGTGCCGGGGCGGAGGCCCGGTGCGGCGCTTGTCACGGGCGCTTCGGGCCGGGACCCTGCCTCAAACCATTGCCCGGCCAAGCTCAGTATGACTAGCCTGTGTTCGTCATCCCGATCGTCTGTTGAAATTTCGAACATTAGGGAGGGGGCCGGTTGTGGGACGCCTCGTACCTGCCGTGACCCGAGCTCTGGACATACTGGAGCTCTTCCTCGACGGGGACGGGACTCTCTCCGCCCCCGACATCGTGCGCAGACTCCAGCTGCCGCGCACGACCGTGCACGAACTGGTGACCACCCTCGCCGCCCGCTCGTACATCGTGCAGGTGCCCGGGCAGCCGGGACGCTACCGGCTCGGCGTGCGGCCGTACCAGCTCGGCAGCCGTTACGCCGAGCAGCTCGACCTCGCGGCCGAGGGCCAGCAGGTCGCCCGCTCCGTCGCCGAGACCTGCGACGAGACCGTGCACGTGGCGATCCTCGAGGGCACCGACGTCATCTACATCGCGAAGGTCGACTCCACGCACGCCGTCCGGATGGTCTCGGCCGCCGGCCGCCGCCTTCCCGCGCACTGCACCTCCGTCGGCAAGATGCTGCTCGCCTCCCTGTCCGAACCGGAGCTGACCTCCCGGGTCCCCGACGACGCCGACCTCGTCGCGATGACCCCCAACAGCATCACCGAGCCGGGCGCCCTGCGCGAGGCCCTCGCCGAGATCCGCCGTCGCGGGATCGCGGTGGAGAGCCGTGAGTCCAACCCGGACGTCAGCTGTGTGGCCGCCCCGGTGCGCGACCGCGCGGGACACGTCGTCGCCGCGCTCTCCATCTCCGTACCGATGATCCGCTGGAGCGACGAGCGCCGCGTCGAGCTGGAGCAGCTCGCGGCGAAGGGTGCGGCGGAACTGTCCGAGCGGCTCGGCCACCGGAACGTGGGATGACGGCCGTCGAGGTCGCGGTCCACGCGCACGCGGCCCTCGGCGAGGGCCCGACCTGGGACCCCGTCGCGCGGCGGCTCATCTGGGTCGACGTCCTCGGCTCCCGGGTCCACACCTACGACCCCGCCTCCGGCCGCCGCACGGTGCTGGCCACCGAGCAGCACGTGGGCGCCGCCAAGCCCCGCGCGGGCGGCGGCCTGGTGGTCAACCTCCGCGACGGCGTGGGCCTCTACGGTCCCGCGGGGTCCGGAGGGTTCCGCTGGCTGCACCGGGAGCCGGTGCCCGGCCGCCGGGCCAACGACGCGGCCGTCGCCCCCGACGGCTCGCTGTGGTGCGGCACCATGCGCTACGACGAGGCGCCGGGCGGGGGCACGCTGTCGCGGGTCGACCCCGATGGCACGGTCCGCCCGATCCTCGACGACGTCGCCGTGAGCAACGGCACGGGCTGGAGCCCCGACGGCCGCCGTGTCTACTACGTCGACTCGCCGACCCGCCGCATCGACGTCCTCGACATGGGCGACGACCGGCTCCCCGTCGGCAGGCGCCCGTTCGCGACCGTGGAGGACGGATTCCCCGACGGTCTGACCGTGGACGCCGACGGCTGCGTCTGGGTGGCTCTGTGGGACGGCGGGGCGGTCCGCCGCTACACGCCGGACGGCGTCCTGGACCGGGTCCTCGAGCTGCCGGTCCGCCGCCCGACCTCGTGCGCGTTCGGCGGCGCCGACCTCACCGACCTCTACATCACCACCGCCCGTACGGGCCTCGCGGCACCGCACCCGATGTCCGGCTCCCTGCTCGTCGTCCCGGGCGCGGGCAAGGGCCTGCCGCAGCCGGCGTTCGCCGGATAGCCGACGCTCGAACGTCCCCGCCCGGTTGTCGTCACCGGGCGGGGACTTTCGATTTTTGCGCAAACCATTGACTGGAAAGCGCTTCCTATCTACGGTCCCGTTCGGAGTTGCGATCGATTGTCGAAATCTCGAACATTGGGGCAAGGTATGGGACGACCTGGCCTGAGCCGCAGGCAACTCCTCTCCGCCGTGGGCGGGTTGACGGTCGCGGGCAGTCTCGGTTTCGCCGCGCTCGGCACCGGCGCGGACGCGCTCGCCTCCGGCGCGAGCAGCTGGGTCCGTTACTGGAATCTCTTCCAGGGCGGCGACGGCACCAACCAGGTCGCGATGGTGGACGCCTTCCACAGGGGACATCCGGACATCGCAGTCAAGGACTCCACCGTTTCTAAAGCCTGAGCGGGAGTGAGTCCTGTTGCCAGAACCCATGCTCAGTCGAACGCCCCGGACGGTGTTGGGCGTTCTGGTTGCCCGCGTTCGCTCCGCGTCCGGGCGGCACGGATCGTGTCCGTGGTCCGGGGACGCGGGGGCGGGGTTCCTCACGCCCCGGGATTTGGACGGTCCGATGCCCGTACCCATCACGCTGGTGGGTACGTGGCGGTGCCGTCCGACGCCGGACCGGATGCCCCAGGGCGCGCCTTCCGATCGCCACGGCGGCCGCGTCGTGGCGGGTGGTGGTGCGTTTACTGGTGGTGAGGGGTTTCTGCCAGTGCTGGGCACCCCAGCGGGAGGTGTAGGCGGGGTCGACCGCGACCAGCGGGATGCCGAGTTCGGCGGCCATCGACACCAGCCGGGCCCGCAGCCGGGCCACGGGCATGCCGGAGATCAGCTTGCGGAAGCGTTTGCGTCGGCCGTGTTTCTCCCGGCTGGTCTCGGCGGTGAAGTCGAGGTCCTCGACCGCGATCGCCAGATGGTGGCGGGTGGCCCAGTGCAGCAGGCGGGTCAGGGCGTGGCGTACCTGGGCGTCGCGGTGGTCGGCCTTGCCGGACAGGTCGTAGGCGAAGCGGCGCGGGGCGCCGACCGGGTTGCCGTGCCGGTCCAGCCGCCAGGCGGCCAGGTGATCGGCGTTGGTGTCGACCCCGATCAGACCACCGGCCCGGACGGCGGCCAGGGGCATGGTCTGGACGGGTGGGACGGTCCAGGAGGCGGTCAGGTACCAGCGTTGCCGCTGGACATCTTCGTGGATGCGGTACGCAACGGCCCGGTTGGCGTGGACGAGGTCGCGCCATGTCTCGCCCCGGTGTGCGAACGACACCCGTGCGGTGAGGACGTAGCGGCCGTGCGCGGTGTTGGCGAGGCGGGTGAGCGGGGCCGGGAGCTTGATGCTGACCTCGCCGTCGGGGCCGACCCGGATGGTCTCGTTGCCGTACCGCTTGCCGGACTCGCCGTCCGCCTGCAGAAACCGGCGCGACGCCTCCCACCGCGCACGCCACGCCTCCTCGGCGAGCTGCGCCTGCTTCAGGTGGTGGCGAGTGTTCAGCAGCCGTTTCCCGCCCCGCACCACCCGCACCCGCCCGGCCGCCCAGTCGGCCCGCGCCTGCTCCAGCCGGTCCTCCAACACCCCCAGCCGACGCGTCTTGGCATGCCACTCCCGCCGACTGCGATAACCACCTGCGGCCCGCTTCGAACCCCTCTCACCCAGGGGAAGGGACAGCCGGCGCCGGATCGTGTTCACCCCGGATTCGAGCTGCTGGATGTGCGCGGCCTGGCCACGCCGGGCCAAAGCCCACTGATCATGCGTGGCCTTCGTCAACGCCCCCGCCCACCGCGACGACGACAGCCCGGTCAGCTCCCGCTTACGCGACGCCCACCCCTCAGTGTCGTGCTCCAGCCCGGCCGCACACCGCGCCTTCAGATCCCCCGACGCCAGCGAGCCGAGATGATCGCCAACCAGCCGCAGCACCATCTCGTCCCCGACCGTCAGGCCCTTGAGCCGGTCCCGGACCGCCACACCCGACGGGCCGGGCACCACGAACGACGCCCCCACCACCCGCAACCCATCACCCAACCCGCTCACCCCCGCCCCGAACACCCCGCCAACACCCCGACACCCCACCCAACGACCACCACCCGCACAGGTCACCCCTTCGAGACAAGAACTCCCGTTCCCGCCCGCACCCTCACGCGGACAAACGCCATCGACACTCACTCATGCACACCAGTCAACGGGCAGCAGTTGCCACCCCCCGAAAGGACACCATGCGCACCGCCCGCTTCGCCCTCGACCCCGCCTTCACCATCGGTGAGGTCAACCCCCGTCTCTTCGGTTCCTTCGTCGAGCATCTCGGCCGCTGCGTCCACACCGGCATCTTCGAACCCGGCCACCCGGCCGCGGACGCCGAAGGCCTGCGCACGGACGTGCTGGAGCTGGTCCGCGAACTCGGTGTCACCGCCGTCCGCTACCCCGGCGGCAACTTCGTCTCCGGCTACAACTGGGAGGACTCGGTGGGCCCCGCCGAGGAGCGGCCCCGCAGGCTGGACCTCGCCTGGCGCTCCACCGAGTCCAACCGCTTCGGTCTCAGCGAGTACATCGGCTTCCTGAAGAAGATCGGCCCGCAGGCCGAGCCGATGATGGCCGTCAACCTCGGCACCCGGGGAGTCGTCGAAGCCCTGGAACTCCAGGAGTACGCCAACCACCCGTCCGGGACGGCCCGTTCCGACCTGCGGATCGCGCACGGCGACAAGGACCCGTTCGGCATCAGGCTGTGGTGCCTCGGCAACGAGATGGACGGCCCCTGGCAGACCGGCCACAAGACCGCCGAGGAGTACGGCCGGCTCGCCGCCGAGACCGCCCGTGCGATGCGGCAGATGGACCCGGACCTCGAACTCGTCGCGTGCGGCTCCTCCGGACAGGGCATGCCGACCTTCGCCGCCTGGGAGTCGACGGTCCTGGAGGAGACGTACGACCTCGTCGACCACATCTCCCTGCACGCCTACTACGAGGAGACCGACGGCGACCGGGACTCCTTCCTCGCCTCCGCCGTCGACACCGAGTCGTTCATCGAGAACGTGGTGGCCACCTGCGACCACGTGGGCGCCCGCCTGAAGTCGGCGAAGCGGATCAACCTCTCCTTCGACGAGTGGAACGTCTGGTACCAGAACCGGCCCAACCCGCACCCGGTCGAGGACTGGCAGGAGGCCCCGCGCCTGCTGGAGGACGTCTACAGCGTCACGGACGCGGTCGTGTTCGGCTCGCTGCTCATCGCGCTGCTGCGGCACGCGGACCGGGTGACCGTCGCCTGCCTCGCCCAGCTCGTCAACGTCATCGCGCCGATCATGACCGAGCCGGGCGGCCCGGCCTGGCGGCAGACGACGTTCTATCCGTTCGCGCAGGCCTCGGCGCACGGGCGCGGGCAGGTCCTCGACGTCCGGGTGGACTCACCGACGCACACCACCCGCAAATACGGGGAGGCGGACCTGCTGCACGCCACCGCGGTGCGCGCCGAGGACGGCTCGGTCACCGTCTTCGCCGTCAACCGCAGCCAGACCGAACCGCTGCCGCTCGAAGTCGCCCTGAACCGGATGGGGCTGACGACGGTGGTCGAGCACAGCGCGCTCGCCGACGCCGACCCGGACGCCACCAACACCCTGCACGACCAGGAGCGGGTCACCCCGCACCCGGTCGGGGGGACCACGCTCCGGGACGGCACGCTGAACGCCGTCCTGGAGCCGCTGTCCTGGAACGTGATCCGGCTGGTCTAGGACCCGCCCCGGGCGGTCGTGGGGCCGGGGGAGTCCACCGGGGTCACCGGTACTCCTCCGGCCGCGCTGCCCAGCAGTGTCAGCTCGACCCCGCCGGGGCCGGCGGGTGTGGTCCCGTCGGACAGCACGGCGAGGGCCAGTGTGTTGGGCCCCCGTGTGCGCAGCACCCCGTTCGGGAGGACGAACGTGTGCTGGGGCCCTACGTCGTTGATGTACTGGCCCATGTTCCAGCCGTTCAGGAAGATCTGGACGCGATAGGCGCGGGCCGGGTCGTCGGTCAGGGTGAGGCCGATCGAGGCGTCCACACCGCTGTCGACGGCGAGCCGGAAGCCGGTGCGGTACCAGGTGACCCCCTGCCGGCGCTCGGCGCGCGGGAAGTCGACCACCTTCCAGCCGCCGTCCGCGAACCCCGGCAGATGCCAGCCGTGCCGCTCCCCGTGCAGACCTCCGGTGTTGAGCGGTCCACGCACCGGATCGGGGGCCGCCGCACCCTGGACGCGCCAGTCGACGGCGGGAGCGGCCCCGGCGAAGGTGACGGCCGTCAGCCCCCGGGCCACCTTGTGGGAGTCGTCGGCCTTGCCGTCCTGGTCGTGCTGCATGCGCCGGACCAGGACGGACAGCACATGGGGCTGCCCGGCCCGCGGCCGGACGGGGAAGGTGGCGGTCGCCGCCCAGGTCCCCTGCCGCACGGTCTTCTTGTCCGGCACCGGCATCCGGTGCGTGCCCAGCGGCTCCCCGTCCAGCCAGGCCATCAACAGCCCTTGGGCGCCCGCGACATAGGAGAGGGACACCGACTCGGCGTCGCCCGCGTCCGTGAAGTGTCCCCGGTACCAGACGTCGCCGTAGTGGAAGCCGTAGTCGTCGGCGAACAGCACGGGCTGCCCGGCGGGCACGGGCGTGACGCTGTACGAGGACTTCTTGTCCGCGACCCGCCACGCCGTGTCGTCGTGATCGGCGGCCGACTCGGGATTCCCCTCGGACCGGCGCCAGGTGGTCAGGGCGGGCAGCCGCACCTGCGGCACACCGGCCAGCGGCTGCTCGGCCCGCAGACTCCCGGAGGTGGTGGCACGGGCCCTGAGCGTGCCGTGGTTCCAGACGAGTTCGCTCGTTCCGCGCGGCCCCCACACCTCCAGGTCCGCCGCCCGCACCGTGTCCCCGGTGAGATGGACGGTCGTGCCGCGCAGGGCGGCCGTGCGCAGCAGCGCCGGGCCGCGCACCAGTACCGGACCCGACGGGGTGTCGTACCGCCACAGCAGGCGGGAGCTCTCGTCGTCGGCGAGCAGCAGCAGGAGGGGAGCGGCGATGCCGCCGCCCTCCACCAGGATCCGGGTGATGCCGCCGAGCCGGGCGTCGATCCGCAGGACTCCGTCCCGGTAGGTGTGCCCGGCGTTCCCCTCCAGCACGGTGACCACCGGCTCGCTCGGGGACTCCAGGCAGGTGTGCGTCGACTCGCCCGCCCGGCCCGTGAACACCGCGATGTCCTGCCGCCCGGCGGTCAGCCACAGCATCGGCTGGGCGGTGGAGTACCGGAGCGTGCGCCGCCCGAGGGCGATGCCGGCGGCGAGCAGCCGGGCGTCGAGGCCGGGCACCGGCACCGCGACGGTCGTCCCCGCGAGCGGGACGGAGGCCACGGCCTCGGTGGACGAGTCGTTGCGCAGCACGTGGAAGTGCGCGTTCGTGTCCGGGTTGACCAGGTGGTACGCCTTGATGCCGAGGCCGGCACCCGTGTCGTCGACGGGGATCGCCTCGGCGCGGTCCAGTTTCGCCAGCTCGGGCACCGAGTGCAGCAGCTGGCCGATCTGGTGCATCGGGACGAGCTTCTCGGTCGGCTGCCGGGCCTCGTCGAGGGCGGCCCCGTAGTCGTACGAGGTGTAGACGATCGGCGCGGGGAGCCAGCCCCAGGACGTGCCGCCGAAGGTCATGTAGACGTTGTGGACCGTGATGCCGTTGGCGAGGTTGGTGAGGTAGAAGCGCCGCTCGTAGGCCGCGTCCCGGGTGCGGCGGGACTCCGCGTACCCCTTGCCGTCGAACTCGGCCCCGCCCCATGGATCGAACCAGCCGCCCCCGAACTCGGCGATGAAGCCCGGGGTGTCCGGGCTGGCGGTCGAGCCGCCCTTCACGCCGCCGGTGCCGAAGTGGCCCCAGTCCGGTGGTGTCTTGAAGGGGGAGGGGTAGCCGTCGAATCCGTAGAGGTAGCGCCCCCGCTCGCCGCCCGTGTCGAAGGTGCCGGGGGCCCAGTGGCCGTTCCTGCCCTTGTCGTTGTGGAAGAGCGGCACGTCGATGCCGTCCGCCCGCACCTTGGCGTAGAGGTGCGCCATGTAGTCGCGGCCCGCGGCCTCGGTCACGTGGTTGTCGTACTCGTTCTCCAGTTGGTAGAGGACGATCGTGCCGCCGCCGTCGGTGTAGAGGTGGCGGGCGGCGATGCGGTCGACGGCGGTCAGCCACGCGTCGACGTGCCGGAGATACGTCGAGTCGGAGGTGCGGGCCGTCCCCCGGGTGACGGTCAGCCAGCCGGGGAAGCCGCCCGCGTCGACCTCGGCGTTGATGTACGGGCCGGGGCGCAGGATGACGTACAGCCCGGTCTCGGCGGCGGTCCGCAGGAACAGGTCGAGGTCGCGGACCCCGGTGAAGTCGAACTGCCCGGGGGCGGGGGAGTGGTAGTTCCAGGCGACGTAGATGCTGATCGTGTTGTAGCCGTGGGCGCGCAGCTTCTGCAGGACGTCCCGCCACAGGGACGGGCTCGGCAGCCGGAAGGGGTGGATCTCCCCGGACCAGATCACCAGGCGCCTGCCGTCGATCAGCATCGAGTAGCGGTCGAAGCCCACCGTGTGCGTTCTGCCGTCGGCGGTGGGCGGTGCGGGCGCGGGCCCGGTGGGTGCGAGGGGCGCCCTGTCGGCCGCGCACGCCTCGATGCCTCCGCTGCCGCTCAGCGAGAAGCCGAGCGCGGTGGTGCCGGCGAGTGCGCTGAAGGTACGTCTGCTCAACACCATGCGGGTCCTCCCGGGGACGGCGATGGGGATTCCCCCTGCTCGGACCGAGTCCGAGAGCCCGGGGGAAGGTGCGGCCATTGTCCACAGGGTCGGGTCATTCGATGGTCATATGAGGTTCTCGGCGCGGGCGGATTACGCGGTATGGGCGGTACGCGTGGTGCGGGTGGCGCCGGAGACCGCGGCGCGGCGGGACGCCGGCGCCCGGTGGCGCGGCAGGCACCGGTCGCGGCCGGGGGCGGCCCGCGTGGTCGCGGGCCGCCTCCGGCCTCCGTGGGGGGAAGGGGAGGGTCAGCTCGACTCGACGCCGAGCGTCAGGGTGCCGGTGTATCCGGCGGAGGCGGTGCTGCCGAGGGCCGTCAGGGTGAGGAGGCCGGAGGAGGCGCCTCCGTCGTCGTAGATGGAGTCCTGGGCGAGGGTGGTGCGGGTGACCTTGTTGGTGGAGTACGGGGACACCTTGGCGATCGCCGTGGTGATCGTCTCGTTGAAGAAGAGCTGGCCGGTGTGGAGTTCCCTGCCGCCGGTGAAGGAGCCGTCGGAGGTGAGGGTGACGCCGGTGTGCACCTTGACGTGGATGTGCACGCAGCGGCCGCGGTACCAGCCGGGGTAGAGCGAGGTGATGCTCGCGACGCCGGACGCGTTCGTCAGGACGCCGCCGCGCAGGAACGTGCCGTCGTCGGGTTCGCTGTGGCCGTTGTTCCCGACGAAGCCGGAGTACTCGCCGAGTGCGTCGCAGTGCCAGATCTCCACGAGGGCGCCGGCGATCGGCGCGCAGGTGTCGTCGTCGACGACGGTGAGCGCCAGCTTGAGCGGGGCGCCCGCCTTGCCTTCGGTGACGTCGGCGCGGACGAGCTGTCCGTCGAGGTAGTAGGGGCCTTCGGTCATCTCCTTGGTGAGGGTGCAGACGGCCGCCGCGGCGGGGGTCGCGTCCGCCGCGTCGGTGCCGGGGGCGGCGGGCACCGCCGCGCCCACGGCCAGTGCCGCGGCCGTGGCACCCGTGGCGATCAGTACGGTGCGGCGCCCGACAGGCGCCTCTGACATGTCTTTCGAGGGGGAATCTGTCATGGACACGGCACCGTAGAAGTGGATGCTGTCGGTGGGCTGTCAGTTCCGCAAAGTGACAGCACGTCAAGTTCCTTGTTGGACAGGTTGCGTGGTCGCCCTCGGTTCAGCGGGCCGTCTTCGCGATCGACGTCAGGACCGCCCTCGGATCGCCGCCCGGTGCGACGGCCGCGCCGATCTTCGACCGGATCGTGGCCGCCACCCGCGACCAGCTCGTCTCGGAGAGCGGATACAGGCTCATGTTGCCCAGGGCGTCGAGGCCGTTCCAGAGCTTGCGGTGGCGGCCGTCGGCGCGCATGCGGGAGCTCACCGACTCGGTGACCGGGAGCAGCTGGTACTCGGCGGCCTGCTCGCCGACGTACTTGTCGCCGTACAGGAAGTCGAGGAACGCGCCGGTCAGTTCGCGGTGGCCGCCCTGCTTGAAGGCGGTGATCCAGTCGGCCGTGCCCATGGTCGGCACGGTCTTGCCGGTCCTGCTCGGCAGGTCGACGGTGCCGTAGGACACATGCGTCGAGGAGTCCTCTATCTGCCGCATCAGGGAGAGCGGGGCGTTCACCATGGCGGCCTCGCCGTCGATGAAGGCGCTCATCGCCGCGCCCCGGTCGAGCCTGCCGGGCGCGACCGGGCCCGTGAGGCCCGGCTCGACCAGTTTCGACCTGAGCCAGGTGAGGGTCGCGACGTTGGCGTCGGAGGCGAGGTCGTAGCCGCCGCCGGGGTTGGTGTAGCCGCCCTCTCCCGCCAGCAGCCACCCCAGGGTCTCGGCCTCCGCCTCCTCGGGCCCCAGCGGAAGCGCGATCGGGTACTTCACGCCCTGGGCCTTCAGCACCCGCGCGTCGACCAGGAGTTCCTGCCAGGTCGTCGGCGGTTCGAGGCCGGCCTGCCGGAACAGGCCCTTGTTGTAGTAGAGCAGCCGGGTGCTCGCGGTGAACGGCAGCGCGTACTGGGTGCCCGCCACCTCGCCCGCCTGGGCGAGGCTCCGTACGAACCCGGCCTGGACGGGGATCGAGAGCAGCTCCTCGGCGGAGTACAGCTGCCCGGCGGCCGCGTACTCGGCGAAGCTGCCGGTCTGTACGACGTCGGGCGCCTTGCCCCGCTTCACCAGCGCGGCGACCTTCGCGTCCACGGTGTCGGCCGGGTAGACCGTCGTCACCACCCGCACGTCCGGGTGGGCGGCCTGGAAGGCGAGCCCGACCCGGTCCCAGTAGCCCTGCGAGTTCTTGTGGACGCTGTCGCCGTAGTTGGTCGCCACGACGGTCAGGGTGGTGGTCTTCGCGTCCTTCGTCCCCGACCCCGCGCCGCAGCCGCCCGCGCCCGCCGTGAGCCCGAACGCGGCGATCATCGTCATCATGATCCGAGCACTGCGACGCACGGCCATCACTCCTGTTCCAGCCATTCTTGACGCGCGTAGACGAAGAGCGTCGATCGTAGGCCGGGCGGCGGGCGGCGCACAGGGCCGCGACGGTTGCGTTTTGGTTCCGGCGGTGTGTCGGCGGTGGCGCGAGATCACCGGGCTGTGACGGAGGGCGGGGACGCGTGTACCGCAAACGCGTCCGCGCTTCGATTCCGCCGGCCGTCCGACGTCGTGTCCGGTGCCGGTGCCGGTGCCGGTGCCGGTGCCGGTGTCCGTGGCGCCGTGCGCCAGGCCCGTGCGGCGCCGGACACGTGGATCCTCCGGCGCCGGGCGCGGGGTCACCGTCGCCCCGCCCGCGCCGTCGGACACGGATGGCTCCCGGCGGCCGGCCCATGGCCGGTCGTCGGGTGTCCGCCCGCTGATGTGAGTGGCCTGCTAACCGGCCTGGTTGTACAGCATCGCGCCCACGGCTCCCCAGCCGCCGTCCGACTGGGGCGGCGGTGGCTCCGGCTGGGTTCTGCCCCTGACCTGGGCCGCCGTCAGGCCGCCCTGAGCGCCCAGGGAGGCGGCGCTGGCCATGCCGGGCATCCCCGTCTGGGCGGCCGGCTGGAGACCCGCCGACTGGGCCGGGGCGGGCATGGCCGCCGGGGGCATCTGCGCGGGCATCGCACCCGGACCCTGGGCCGCGGCAGGCCAGGCGGTGGGCTGCGGAGGAGCGGGATAGCCAGGGGCCGCCGCGGGCTGCTGCGGGGCGGAGTAGCTCGCGGCCGCCACGGGCTGCTGAGCGGGGTAGTTCGCGGCGGGCTGACCGGACGGCAGGGGCTGGGGGGCGGGCGGGGCCTGCACCTGCGCGGGCTGTCCGGGCCAGGCGTTGGCCTGGGCGGCCAGTCCCTGCATGCCGGCTCCGTTGGTCGCGCCGACGAGCCGGTCCACCGCCGCCGTACCCGAGCTGTAGCCGGTCCCTTGGCTCAGCTCGGGTACGGCGGTTCCCCTCCTGGACCCGTAGAGCACCTGCTCCAGGCCGGACACCAGGCGACGCACGTCCGTCTGGGGGCGCACCACGAGTCTCAGGAAGCGGCTGGACGAACCGACCTTGTTGCCGCACTCGCGGACCAGGATGCGGTGCTCGGTGAGCAGCCGGTCCCGGACCACGGTGCCTTCGGCGCCGACGGGGAGGCGTACGAACAGGAAGTTGCCCTGTGAGGGGTAGATCGTCAGGCCGGGCAGCGCGGAGAGCTGGCGAGCCATGTCGAGCCGGTCGCGGCGGACCATGTGCAGGCTCTCCATGTACTCCTTGCCGTGGTTCTTGAGCATGAACACCACGGTCTCCGCGAAGGAGTTGAGGTTCCACTTCGGCAGCATCGAACGGACCTTGCCCGCGAGCGAGGGGTTGGCGACCATGTAGCCGAAGCGGATGCCGTGCAGGCCGAAGTTCTTGCCGAGGCTGCGCAGCACGATGACGTTGGGCCGCATCACGGCGTCCTCGACCACGCTCGGCTCCGACTCGGCGTCGGCGAACTCCAGGAAGGACTCGTCGATGATGACCAGGTCCAGGTCGGCCATCGCGTCCATGAACTGGATGAGGGACTGGCGCGGCAGGAAGCCGCCGTCGGGGTTGTTCGGGTTGCAGATGACGGCGACCTTGGTGCCGCGGGCGCGGATGAACTTGGCGTACGCGGCGAGGTCGAGGGCGAAGCCGGTGGACTCCTGGAGCGGGAACATGTCGACCCGCTTGCCGGTCTCCATCGGCTGGTCGGTCCAGCGGCCGAACGTGGGGACGGGTATCGCGAGGGACTCACGGACCAGCAAGTGATCGATCCATGTGATCAGTTCGGTGGAACCGTTGCCCATCGCGACGCACTGCGGCGGAAGTTGGAGCAGCGAGCACAGCTCACTGGTGATCGTGTCGGCGCTGCTCGGGTAGTACGTGATGATCTCGCGCAACCGGCCCGCGAGTTCGTCGAACATCGCGGGGGTGGGGAAGTACGGGTTGCACGGAATACAGAAATCCACGGGCCCGGCTCCGTCGCCCTCCCGCGTCAGTGCGGCCATCGACGGGCTGTGCGCCGCGGTGCCGCGAAAGAGCGAGGTGACATTGCCGGCCATGGAACCTCCGTATGGGCGGGCCCGCTGGGGAGGACGGGCCCTCCGTCTTTGGGTGGCCCGTGCGGGGGAGCACGGGCCGCCCTCTCATACGGATACGGATGTGTCGCTGTTCAACCGCTGCGAAATCGTGCGGACTTTGTGAACCGGCTGTGAAGCCCGGTCACGCGCCGCTCGGTTCCGGTCACGCACCGAACGAGTGCACCGTGGTGGTCCGGTAGATCTGTCCGGGCCGCAGCACCGTCGAGGGGAACGACGGATGGTTCGGGGAGTCCGGGAAGTGCTGGGTCTCCAGGCACAGGGCGTCGCCCTGGCGGTAGATGTGACCGCCGGTGCCGACCAGGGTGCCGTCCAGGAAGTTGCCCGAGTAGAACTGCAGGCCGGGCTCGGTCGTCGCGATCTTCAGGGTGCGCCCGGAGGAGGGGTCGCGGAGCGTCGCGACCTGCTGGGGCTTCGCCGTGATGCCCTTGTCGAGGGCCCAGTTGTGGTCGATGCCCTTGCCGTACAGAAGCTGCTGGTGGGCGACCCGGATGTCCTTGCCGACGGTCTTCGTCCGGCGGAAGTCGAAGGGGGTGCCGGCGACCCTGGCCAGTTCACCGGTCGGGATCAGACCCGAGTCGACGGGGGTGTAGCGGGCGGCCGCGATCTCCAGCTCATGGTCGTAGATCGAGCCGCTGCCCTCACCGGCGAGGTTCCAGTAGACGTGGCTGGTGAGGTTGACGACGGTGGCCTTGTCGGTGGTGGCCTCGTAGTCGACGCGCCAGTCGCCGTGCCTGGTCAGGGTGTAGGTGACCTTCGTCCTGAGCGTGCCCGGGTAACCCATCTCGCCGTCGATGCTCGTGTAGTGCAGGACGAGTCCGACGTCGGAGCCGGACGTGAAACCCTCCACGTCCCAGACGCGCTTGTCGAAGCCCTTCGCGCCGCCGTGCAGGCTGTTGACGCCGTCGTTGACGGAGAGCTGGTGACTCTTGCCGTCCAGGGTGAACTGCCCCTTGGCGATCCGGTTGCCGTACCGGCCGATCAGCGCGCCGAAGTACGGGCTGGAGGCGACGTAGTCGTCGATGTTGTCGAAGCCCAGCGAGACGTTCTTGTACCTGCCGTGCCGGTCGGGGATCTCCAGGGACTGGACGATCCCGCCGTACGACAGGACCTTGAGCCGTGTCCCGCCGTTCTCCAGCGACCACCGGTGGACCTTCGTCCCGTCGGTGAGCCTGCCGAAGAGCTCCTTCTCGGGCTTCCTGCCGCCCGAGGCGTGCGCCGTGCCGATGGTGGCCGCGGTTAATCCCGCTGCCGCCGCCGCTGCTATGACCGTACGTCTGCTCGTGTCCATTTTGCGGCTCCTGCCCCATGGAGGGGCCCCGCCTTCCGGCGGGGCCCCGGCTGACTTACGAACCGACCTTGCGCTTGTTCCACACGTCGAAGCCGACCGCTGCCAGCAGGACGAGACCCTTGATGACCTGCTGGTAGTCGCTGCCGATGCCGACGAGGTTCATACCGTTGTTCAGCACGCCCAGGACGAGACCACCGATGATCGCGCCGAGGACCGTGCCCACGCCGCCGCTCATCGACGCACCGCCGATGAAGGAGGCCGCGATGGCTTCGAGTTCGAAGTTCAGGCCCGCCTTCGGGGAGGCCGCGTTGAAGCGGGCCGCGAAGACCAGGCCCGCGAGTGCGGCGAGCATGCCCATGTTGAGGAAGACCAGGAAGGTGACCTTCTTGTCCTTCACACCCGACAGCTTGGCCGCCGGAAGGTTGCCGCCGATCGCGTAGATGTGCCGGCCGATGACCGCGTTGCGCATCAGGTAGCCGAAGCCGGCGACCAGGACCCCGAGGATCAGCAGGACCACCGGAGCACCCTTGTAGCTGGCGAGCAGCATGGTGACGGTGAGCACGGCGGCGACCAGCGCGACGAGCTTGAGCAGGAAGAGGTTCTTCGGCAGGACGTCGAGCGAGAACTCCTGCTGCCGCTTGCGGTCGCGGACCTCCTGGAACACCACGAACGCGACCAGGCCGAGGCCGAGCAGCAGCGTGAGGTTGTGGTAGTTGGTGGTGGGTCCGACCTCGGGCAGGAAGCTGTTGGCGACCTTCTGCAGGCCCTCGGGGAACGGGCCGATCGTCTGGCCCTCGAGGAAGATCTCCGTCAGACCGCGGAAGGTCAGCATGCCCGCCAGGGTCACGATGAACGACGGTATGCCGGCATACGCGATGAGGAAGCCCTGCGCCGCACCCGCCAGCGCGCCCATGGCCAGGCACAGCACCACGGCTATGGGCCACGGTATGTCGTGGTTGACCATCAGCACGGCTCCCACCGCGCCGACGAACGCCGTCAGCGAGCCGACCGACAGGTCGATGTGGCCCGCGATGATGACGAGCATCATGCCGATCGCGAGGATCAGGATGTAGCTGTTCTGCAGCACCAGGTTGGAGACGTTGCGCGGCAGCAGCAGGTCGCCGCCGGTCCACACGGCGAACAGCACCACGATCAGGCCGAGGGCGAACAGCATGCCGTACTGCCGCATGTTGCGGCGCATGCCGTTCAGCATCAGCTGAAGCAGGTTCTCTCCCGTGTCCGGGCCGCTCTTGCCGGCCGGCGCCGGGGCCGGCGTCTTGGCGGTCACATCCGTGCTCATCGGGTTACCTCTTTGTCCTTCGTCATCTGGCGCATCAGCGTTTCCTGCGAGGCCTCCGCCCGCGAGAACTCACCCGTCAGCCGTCCTGCGGCCATCGTGTAGATGCGGTCGCACATACCGAGCAGCTCCGGCAGCTCGGAGGAGATGAAGACGACCGCCTTGCCCTCGGCCGCCAGCTTGTCGATGACCGTGTAGATCTCGAACTTGGCGCCCACGTCGATCCCGCGGGTCGGCTCGTCGAGGATCAGCACCTCGGGCCCCGCGAAGATCCACTTGCTGAGGACGACCTTCTGCTGGTTGCCGCCGGACAGCTTGCCCACCGGCTCGAAGACGGTCGGCGCCTTGATGTTCATGGAGGTGCGGAAGCCCTCGGAGACCTGCCGCTCCTCGTGCTCGTCGACCACACCGCGCTTCGCGACCTTGTTCAGGGCACTGAGCGTGATGTTGCGGTTGATGGTGTCGATGAGGTTGAGCCCGTAGTGCTTGCGGTCCTCGGTGACGTACGCGATCCCGTGCTTGACCGCTTCGGACACGGACTTCGTACGGATCTCGTTGCCGTCCCTGACCACCGTGCCGCCCGCGTACCGGCCGTAGGAGCGCCCGAAGACGCTCATCGCCAGTTCGGTACGGCCGGCGCCCATGAGTCCCGCGATGCCGACGATCTCGCCGCGCCGCACGGAGATCGACACGTCGTCGACCACCTTGCGCTGCTGGTCGATCGGGTGGAACACGGTCCAGTCGCGGATCTCCAGGGCGGGAGCGGCGCCCGCCTCCGGCTCGTGCGGCGTCCGCTCCGGGAAGCGGTGCTCGAGGTCGCGGCCGACCATGCCGCTGATGATCCGGTCCTCGGTGGTCTCCGGGGCCTTCACGTCGAGCGTCTCGATCGTCCGCCCGTCGCGCAGGATGGTCACCGAGTCCGCGACCCGTTCGATCTCGTTCAGCTTGTGGGAGATGATGATCGAGGTGATGCCCTGGGCCTTCAGCTCCAGGATGAGATCGAGGAGTTTGCCGCTGTCCTCGTCGTTCAGGGCGGCCGTCGGCTCATCCAGGATGAGCAGCTTCACCTTCTTCGACAGCGCCTTCGCGATCTCGACGAGCTGCTGCTTGCCCACGCCGATGTCGGCGACGCGGGTCTGCGGGTTCTCGTCGAGCCCGACCCGCCGCAGCAGCTCGGCGGCGTGCCGCAGCGTCTCGGGCCAGCTGATGAGCCCGCGCGTGGCGTGCTCGTTGCCGAGGAAGATGTTCTCCGCGATGGAGAGGTAGGGCACCAGGGCCAGTTCCTGGTGGATGATCACGATGCCGTGATGCTCACTGGCCCTGATGTCCTTGAAGGAGCAGACCTCCCCCTCGAAGAGGATGTCCCCCTCGTAACTGCCGCTCGGGTGAACGCCGGAGAGGACCTTCATGAGGGTCGACTTGCCGGCGCCGTTCTCGCCGCAGATGGCGTGGACCTCGCCCTGCTGGACGGTCAGAGTGACGTCCGAGAGCGCCTTGACACCGGGAAAGGTCTTGACGATCGAGCGCATTTCCAGGACGGGTCCCGCCATGGTCGTGCCTTCCAATCACTAGGGGGTGGCGGTTACTTGAGGTCGCTGTCCTTGTAGTAGCCCGTGGCGACGAGCTCCTTCTCGTAGTTGCTCTTGTCGACGCTGACCGGCTGCAGCAGGTAGGCGGGGATCACCTTGGTGCCGTTGTCGTACGTCTTGTCGTCGTTGATCTCGGGCTTCTTGCCCTTGAGCGCGGCGTCGACCATGTTCCCGGCGACCTTCGCGAGCTGGCGGGTGTCCTTGTAGACGGTCATCGTCTGCTCGTCCGCGATGATCGACTTCACCGACGCGAGCTCGGCGTCCTGGCCGGTGACGACCGGCAGCGGCTTGCTCTTGGAGCCGTAGTCGTCCGACTTCAGCGCGGAGAGGATGCCGATGGAGATGCCGTCGTAGGGCGAGAGCACGGCGTCGACCCGGGCGCTCTTGTACGAGGAGGTCAGGATGTCGTCCATGCGCTTCTGGGCGGTGCCGCCGTCCCAGCGCAGGGTGGTGACCTGGTTCAGCGCGGTCTGGCCGGACTTGACGACGAGCTGCTTCTTGTCGATGTACGGCTGCAGGACCTTCATCGCGCCGCCGAAGAAGTACTTCGTGTTGTTGTCGTCGTTCGAGCCGGCGAAGAGCTCGACGTTGAACGGGCCCTTCTTGGAGCCGTCCGCGAGACCGAGCTTCTGCAGGATGTAGTTGCCCTGGAGCTCGCCGACCTTCGAGTTGTCGAAGGACGCGTAGTAGTCGACGTTCTTCGTGCCGAGGATCAGGCGGTCGTAGGAGATGACCGGGATCTTCGCGTCGGCGGCCTGCTGGAGCACGTTGTTCATCGACTTGTTGTCGATGGCCGCGATGATCAGGGCCTTCACACCCTGCGTGATCATGTTCTCGATCTGCGAGACCTGCTGGTCCGGGTCGTCCTCACCGAACGCGAGCTTGGTCTTGTAGCCCTTGGCCTCAAGGTCCTTGACCACGTTGTTGCCGTCGCCGATCCAGCGCTCGGAGGACTTCGTCGGCATCGAGATGCCGATCGTGGCGCCCTTGGTGTCCCCCGACTTGTCCTTGCTGCCGCCGTCGCTGTTCTGGCCGCAGGCGGACAGGGCGAGGGCGAGGGAGGCTGCTCCGGCTATGGCGGTGAGGGCGGCTCTGCGGTTACGCATGATCATCATCCTTGATGTCTTGGACCGGGCTCGGTCTCGCGGAACTCGAACGCTCCGGGAGGGTGGAGAGGGAAGGCTGAGAAGGTGTGTTGGATTGTGCGCGACTGTGTCGGCTTGTGTGAAGGGGGTTTGTGCGAACGTTATGAGGGAGTGTCGAACCGTGTGAGCGCCCCGGGCAGGCGGCTGCCGAGCGGCGCCATGTCGCCGTCCGCTCCGTGCCGCGCGAGGAGGTCCAGGGCGAGCCGGCCGCGCCGCACTCTCTCCCGGGCCGTGCTCAGGGTCAGGTCCCGCAGATGGTGGCCGTACGGGTATATCCCGGGGGTCTTGGACAGCCCGAACTTCAGATAGAGCGGTGCGCCGCGCCTGATCAGCTCGGCGACCTCGTACATCCGCACGTACCCGCCGAGATCGTCGGGGGCCTCGATGTACATGTCCATGGGGGCGGCGGAGACCCGCCGGATCTCGGTGAGGTGATCGAGCGTCAGATCGCTCGGCACGTTCACCGAGTCGGCGCCGAGGTTCTCGTACACGGCGTACGAGGCCGGATTGACCGGACCGATCAGCGCCGAGACCTTGAGGGTGGTGTCGGCCGGGATGATCCCGGTGGCCCGTGCCCGGTGCAGCGTCCACAGCACGCCCTCGTCCGCGACGAGCAGGCACTTGACGCCCAGCTCCGTCGCCCGGACGGCGTCCTCGACACAGCCGGCCACCGCGTCGTGGCCGCGGGCGCGCAGCCCGCCGCCGCGCGAGTCGGTACGGACCGAGGCGCCGATGTCCCAGGTGCCGCGCGGGCCGGTGAACAGGCAGAGCTCGATGTCGCGTTCACCGGTGGCCTCGACCATCTCGGTGATCTCGGCGTCGGTCAGCATCCAGACACCGCTGCCCTGACTGATCCGGTGGATCGGCACGTCGAGCCGCGAGGACTCCTTGAGGACCACGGCGAGCGCCTCGGGCCCCTCCACGGAGGGAACCTCGGTGCGCCAGCGACCGCCTCCGGGGAAGGTGTGCGGCGAGGCGTCGGCGGGGGAGAGGGCGGGCGCGCCCAGGCCGAGCGCGGCGAGTGCCTGCTCACCGGGTCGACGGGCTGCCTTAGGGGAGGCGTCGGTCACGAGCTGTCCTTCATGTTCGATATTTCGGGCAAGGTTCGCGGCTATGGGTGTGCGGGGGCCCGGAGTACGCCGGTACGGAGCCGTCAGGGATCCCCGTACCGGCGTACGGCTCGGGTGGCGGTCACGGCTTCAGCAGGACCTTTCCGACCTTGGGATCACCGGACCCCACCAGCTCGATGGCCTCCGCGAAGGAGGCGAGCGGCAGCTCGTGCGTCACCAGCGGCGACGGGTTCAGCAGACCGGCCCCGAACACCCGCACCGTGTGCGCCCAGGCCTCCGGCGGCGCCCCGAACACGGTGTGCACCTCCAGCTGCCGTACGACGAGATCGGTCGGGTCGAGCCCCTCGGCGCCCGGCGCCGGGATCCCCGTGAGGACCAGGCGTCCGCCGCGCCGCAGCAGGGAGGCGGCGGTGCGCGCGGCGGACGCGGACCCGGCGGTCTCGATCACGACGTCGAAGTCGTCGGGCAGTTCCTGGTCCCTGGTACGGAAGTCGGTGGCGCCGAAGTCCTTCGACAGCGCGGCCCGGTCCGGGCGGGTGCCGACCACGAGCAGTTCGGCCGGGGAACCCGCCTTCAGGAACTGCACGGCGAACATGCCGAGCGTTCCGGTGCCCACCACGGCCACGCGCTCCCCGGGCCGCGCGTTCGCCTTGAGCGCGGCGGCCGCGATGCAGGCGGCCGGTTCGAGCAGGGCGGCGGCGGTCAGATCGGCGTCGTCGGGCAGGACGTGGAGCAGTCGCGCCGGGAGCGTCAGCGTGCTCGCCATCGCGCCGGGCTGGGTGAAGCCGGTCTCCTCGTACCCGGCCGTGCACAACGTTGTCTCGCCCGCGTGGCAACGGTCGCAGACCTGGCAGTTGCGGAAGCCCTCACCGACGACCTTGCGGCCGACCAGCGTCCCGGGGACACCGGCGCCGACCTCCTCGACGGTCCCGGACCACTCGTGACCCGGGGTCAGGGGGTAGCGGACGTACCCCTCGGGCCGGTTGCCCTGGTAGACCTCGCGGTCGCTGCCGCAGATGCCGACCGCGTGCACCCGCACGAGCGCCTCGCCCGCCGACGGCCGCCGCGGCTCGTGCGCGGTCAGCCGGTGCTCGCCCGGCCCCTCGACGACGACCGCGGTGCTCACTGGGCCCCCTTGGGCTTGCGCTGCTCCCAGCCGTCGGCCCACAGGTCGAACCGCGCCTGCTGCTGCGGGAACTCGGCCGCCGCGTCGACGTCCAGCTCGACGCCGAGACCGGGCTCGTGGGACAGCTGGAAGTAGCCGTCGACGACCTGCGGGGCGCCCTTCACGACCTTCTTGATCTCCGCGTCCGCGAAGTCGTTGAAGTGCTCCAGGATCTTGAAGTTCGGCGAGGTGAAGCCGACCTGGAGGGAGGCGGCGGTCAGGACCGGGCCGCCGACGTTGTGCGGCGCGACCAGGACGTAGTGGGCCTCAGCGGTGGCGGCGAGCTTCCGGGTCTCCCAGATGCCGCCGATGTGGCCGACGTCGGGCTGGATGATGTCGACCGCCTGGCTCTCGAAGAGCTCGCGGAACTCGATGCGGTCGTGGATCCGCTCACCCGTGGCGACCGGGATGTCGACCTTGGCGGCCACCTTCTCCAGCGCCTTGAGGTTCTCCGGCGGCACCGGCTCCTCCAGCCACGCGGGCTTGAAGGGTGCGAGCTCGTGGGCGAGCCGGACGGCGGTGGACGGCGAGAAGCGGCCGTGCATCTCCAGCATCAGCTCGGTGTCGGGCCCGATCGCGTCGCGCACCGCCTCGATGAGCGACACCGAGTAGAGAGTGGCCTCGTGGTCGAGCTCGAAGTGGCCGGTGCCGAAGGGGTCGATCTTGAGGGCCTTGTAGCCCCGCGCGACGACCTCCTGCGCGGCCTTGTGGTAGGCCTCCGGTGTCCGTTCGGTGGTGTACCACCCGTTGGCGTACGCCTTGACCTTGTCGGTCACCTTGCCGCCGAGAAGCTGCCAGACCGGCACCCCGAGCGCCTTGCCCTTGATGTCCCAGCAGGCCATCTCGATGACCGCGATGCCGGACATCACGATCTCGCCGGCGCGCCCGTAGTCGCCGTACTTCATCCGGCGGACCAGGTCCTCGACAGCGAACGGGTCCGAGCCGAGAATATGGTTGGCCTGCGCCTCGTGCAGATAGCCGATGAGCGCGTCGGTGTGGCCCAGCATGCGAGTCTCGCCGACTCCGGTGATGCCCTCGTCGGTGTGCACCTGGACGTAGGTCAGGTTCCGCCAGGGTGTCCCGACCACGTGTGTGGTGATTCCCGTGATGCGCACGGCAGATGCCCCCTGTGCTTCAGCTCTGTTCGAAATTTCGTCACACGTTCGAAATGCTGGCGTGACAGTAAGGACGCGGCCCCGCGAGTGTCAATGGGTCGGGCGCATAACGGTTTCGATGAGATGGGCGCAGGATGGCGGGGAATGTTCGGGGGTGTCTCTATCTGCCGTACCGGAACCTGGGATTCCGCACAGAACATTCACAACTGCGCCTAGGAACGTTACCCGCGGCGAACTTAGTCTTCCCGCGTCATGGACTACTGCCACGTGTGCCGCAGGCACCTCAACGGCGCCCTCGCCTGTCCTGGGTGCGGCACTCCGGTCGAAGAACTCGACGCGGATGCGGAGGACACCGACGCGCGCCCCGAGGCGGGCGCCGACGCCGACGCGTACGACGGCGGGGGCGACGGCGGGGACGACGACGAGGTGCGCTCCGGACGGGCCGCCGACCGGCGGCGTGGCCGGAACCGCGACCGGGACGCCGGGAGCCCGGGCGGCCCGCAGGGCCCGGCGGCTCCGGCCGGCACCAGCCGGCGCGACCGCAAGGCCGCCGCGCACCGCCGGCGCCGTCGCCGCACCCTGTTCGTCGCGGTGGGCTTCGTCCTCGCGGCCGCCGGTCTGAGTCTCGCCGAACTCGGCGTCGACGCACCCGGGTTGGGCCCCAGTCCCGCCGTGGCCGGAGGCGAGTCGCCGGACGGTTCCGCCTCGGCGAAGGCGACCGCCCACGTGAAGAAGAACCCGTCCGACCGCGGCAGCGCGTCGGCCGACGGTACGCCCGACGCCTCGGCGTCGCCCTCCGGTTCCGCCTCCGCCTCCCCCTCCGTGTCAGCCTCGGCGACGAGCGAGAAGAGTGCCGGCGGCGAACGGTCGGCGACCGCGGGTACGCTCCCGGGCCACTTCACCTCGGCCCCGGCGGTCTCCTCTCCTCCCCGGACGTCGGCACCCGCCACAGCGGCACCGACGACCTCGGCCCCCGGATCGGACCCCTCACCGTCGGAGACGTGCGACCGCTTCCTGTGGTGGTGCAGCTGACGCCCGCCGTCGTACGCCGGGGCCCGCACCGGCCCCGGTACGGCAACGGCGAGGCGACACCGGGCTCTTGAGGCGGTCGCGCGACGGTCCGCGTTCCGGGACATCCCCGGCGATTCCACCCGCCGTCCATCGGCGGTTCGCGTCGGACATCCCGGACGCCGACAGCCACGACAGCCACGACAGCCCCTACGGGCCACCGCGAGCCGCTGCGAGCCACCACCCCGCGCCCGCGAGCCACCACCCCGCGCCCGCGAGCCGCTACGAGCCAGTGCGCCGCGTCCGCCAGCCGCTGCGAGACACTGCGCCGCGTCCGCCAGCCGCTGCGAGACACTGCGCCGCGCCCGTGAGCCACCATCCCGCGCCTGCCAGCCGCTACGAGCCACCGCCCCGCGCCCGCGAGCCACGGCGCCGCGATGCGTTCCGTTTCCCGCGCCGCGATCCGTTCCGTTTCCTGCGCGGTGGCGTGCTGCGGTCTCCGCGCGGTGACGTGCTGCGGTTCCCGCGCGGTGACGTGCTGCCTCCCGGCAGGTGGCCCGACTGCGGCCCCGCCGGTCCGCCGCCGCGCCGCCGCGCGGACCCTCAGCGCTCCGTGCCGTCCGTGCCCAGCATGCGGCGCAGCAGGTCGCGCAGTGTGAGGCGTTCCTCGTCCGAGAGTTCCGCGAGGGGTTCGCGGGCGAAGTTCAGTGAGTCGCGCAGGCCGCGGGCGACGCCGCGCCCCTCGGCCGTCGCCGCGGCCAGTTTCACCCGGCGGTCCGCCGGGTCGGGGCGACGCTCCACCAGGCCCCGCGCCTCCAGCCGGTCCACGATCCCGGTGACGTTCGACGGCTCGCACTTCAGCTGCTGCGCCAGACGCCGCATCGGCAGCGGCTCCAGCGAGAGCAGGCTCAGCAGCCGCGCCTGCGCGCCGGTGAGGGCGTGCTCGGCGGCGGCGTCCTCGTACTCCTCGTGGTAGCGGGCCACGACCGTACCGATCAGCTCGACGACCTCGATGGTCAAAGGGTCGATCCGGGGTCTCTTATGGGTGGCCATGCCGACGAGAGTACCGCGTTACTTGACATCATGAAATATTCAGGCGCATGGTTGTTTCAGGTACTGAAGTATTAGAGCCGCTCGCCGGTCACCGTGAAAGGCGCACCTCATGTCCGAGACCCCCCAGCTTCCCTCCGTCGGCCGCGCATGGCACCTCGTCAGCCGTCCGGTCGGCTGGCCCGAGCCCGCGGACTTCGCCCTCGTAGAGGCCGAGGTCCCGCAGCCGGGTCCGGGTGAGGTCCTGGTGCGGAACAGCTATGTGTCCGTCGACCCGTACATGCGCGGCCGCATGAGCGCCGCCAAGTCCTACGTCGCCCCCTTCGAGCTCGGCAAGACCATGCAGGGCGGCGCGGTCGGCGAGGTCATCGCCTCGAACGCCGAGGGTGTCTCCGTGGGCGACCACGTGCTGCACTTCTTCGGCTGGCGCGAGTACGCCGTCGTGGACGCCAAGCAGGCCGTCAAGGTGGACCCGGGGGCCGCGCCGCTGTCGACGTACCTCGGCGTCCTCGGCATGACCGGCCTCACCGCGTACGCCGGCCTCCTGCGCACCGCCTCCTTCAAGGAGGGCGACTCCGTCTTCGTGTCCGGCGCCGCCGGTGCCGTCGGCAGCCAGGTGGGCCAGATCGCCCGGCTCAAGGGCGCCTCGCGCGTCATCGGCTCCGCGGGGTCCGACGAGAAGGTCAAGCTGCTCGTCGAGGAGTACGGCTTCGACGCCGCCTTCAACTACAAGAACGGCCCGGTCGCCCAGCAGCTGCGCGAGGCCGCCCCCGACGGCGTCGACGTCTACTTCGACAACGTGGGCGGTGACCACCTGGAGGCGGCCATCGGCTCGCTGAACCAGGGCGGCCGCATCGCGATCTGCGGCATGATCTCCGTCTACAACAGCACCGAGCCCGTCCCCGGCCCGAAGAACCTGGCCCGCCTGATCCAGACCCGCGGCCGCATCCAGGGCTTCCTGGTCGGCGACCACTACGACCTCCAGAAGGAGTTCGTCCAGGAAGTCGGCGGCTGGATCCGTTCCGGTGAGCTGAAGTACTCCGAGACGGTCGTGGAGGGCATCGAGAACAACCTGGAGGCCTTCTTCGGCGTCCTGCGCGGCGACAACATCGGAAAGATGATCGTCAAGCTCTGACCTGTCGCTGGACTTCCGGCATACGGTAACTTCTTTCCGAAGTCGTCGCGATCGTGGGCGCGAGTCGCGGCGGACCAAGGAGGAACGCACCTATGTCCATCCAGCAGACCGACGTCCTGTACACGGCCGTCGCCACCGCCGAGAACGGCCGCGACGGCCGGGTCGCCACCGACGACGGGGGGCTCGACGTCGTCGTCAACCCGCCCAAGGAGCTGGGCGGAAGCGGCGCCGGAACCAACCCGGAGCAGCTCTTCGCCGCCGGGTACAGCGCCTGCTTCCAGGGTGCCCTCGGGGTCGTCGCACGCCAGGAGAACGCCGACGTCTCCGGCTCGACAGTGACCGCGAAGGTCGGCATAGGCAGGAACGACGACGGCTTCGGGCTCGTCGTCGAGATCTCCGCGGTGATCCCGAACGTCGACGCCACCACCGCCCGCGCACTCCTGGAGAAGGCCCACCAGGTCTGCCCGTACTCGAAGGCGACCCGCGGCGACATCACCGTGACGCTTGCCTGACGGCGCTCGTTGCACACGGCGGAGGCCGCACCCCGGGACGTGGGGTGCGGCCTCCGCCTTTCCTCAGAGCCCTCGGGACACCGTCAGCAGCGCCCTCGCCACCTGCGGGAACTCTCCCTTCGGGTGATCGCGGAAGAGCGGCTCGGTACCGAACAGCACGGCGCGCGGCCCCGAGACCACCGAGGCCCGGCCGCCGGCCGCCGTCGGCCCGCCCGATCCGTCGGCCAGCGGCCGCCAGTGCCCGGAGACCAGGGGATCGCCGGTCGCGTACGACTGCTCGACGCGGACCCCGGAGCCCGGGTCGGTGAACCAGACGGGCGCGTAGACGAAGCTGTGGTCGGGGGCGCCCGCCGTCACGGAACCGCCCGAATTCACCACGCGCACCACGCCGTTGGCGTCCTGGTCGCCCTCCACCGGGCGCACGTCGAGCAGTCCGGCGGCCGCGTTGAGTGCCGCACCCGTGGCGCCGCGTCCGACGAGGCCGTGCGTGCCCAGGAAGGTGTCGAGAGCGGATCGCGCGGCGGGCGTGAGGGCCGCGTGGTCCAGCCCCGACGACACGAACAGCACGTCCGCCGCCGACCAGTCGAAGCCCGCGTCGAGGATCGCCGTCGACACCGGCACCACGTCGAAGTTCATCTCGCGGAGCGCGAAGAGCTCGCCGGGCGTGACGGCGGCGGCGACGCGGACACGCCGCAGCGGGACGCCCCGCGCCGCCGCGCCGGAGGAGTCGTCACGCGCCGCCCCCGCCGCGTCGAAGGAGACGTCGTACGCGCGGGCGGCCTCGACCGCCTTCGCACGGGCCGACGCCGGCACGACCACCCCGCCGTCACCGTCCTGCCGTACCGGAACACCCTGCTTCAGAAGGGAGTTGAGAGCGGCGACCTCCTGCGGTGTGCCGAGCCGGAGCCGCAGGTCGCCGCGTGCGGCGACCCGTCCGGCGCGCGGCGCCGCGTCGACCGCGCGCAGCGGGAGGGCCGACAGGCCCCCGCTCTCCACCCGCTCGACCGTCGCGCCCCACAGACGGCCGAGGCTCCAGCCCGAGATGTCGTACATCGTCGACACCTTGTCGCTGATGTCCCGCCCGTCCGCGAGCATGACATTGGCCAGGCCTCGCTTGGGCTGACGCAGACTGACGACGAAGGAGCCCTTCGGGTACGAGCGTCCCGCGAGCCGGAAACCGCGCGCGGCGCGGGTGACGCGCACGTCATTGGCGATCAGGTGGTCCACCAGACGCGCGGCGGCGGCGCCCGAACGCTGGGCCGCGCCCGCCGGAATGACGTACGCGCTCGGGAAGTCGGTCGTGTAGACATCCTCGGGGCCGATGCCCGGGACGCCGGGGACCGTCTCGGCGGAGACCGGTACCTGCGCTGCACCGGTCGCGCCCCGCCGGAAGACCTCGATCTGGTCGGCGATGAGCGAAGTCCGGTGCGTCCGGGCGAAGTCGAGCGTGGCACGCAGCGCGGCGCCCGCGACATCGACGTTGATCGCCGAGCGGCGCCTCAGCTCGGTCACCGGCAGGGTGTCGTACGCCGTGCCGTTCACGTTCATCGGGATCTCGACGGTGTGCGCGGCGACCGTGCCGTGGAAGGCCGCGTACTGCGGGGTGAAGATCGGCGGCCAGTCGTCCCAGCCCTCCTGCTGGTCACGGAAGGGGATCTGGGCGGGCTCCACACCGTCGGCGGCGGGGGTGTATCCGAGGCCGTTGACGGCGGCCTCCATGCCGAGGGCGTTGGCGTAGGTGTTCTTCAGGAAGAGGTCGTACTCGTAGTTCTCGCCGTGCGGCGGGGTCGTCGGCTCGATGAGCGTGCCGTTGACGTAGCCGTGCAGATCGAGCATCACGGCCGGCTGCTTGTCGATCGCGATCTGCCGCATCGCGCGTGCCTCGGGCTGCGAGGCGGTGATGAGGTCCCGGTTCAGGTCGAAGCCGTTCGCGTTGGCGCGGGTGCCCGCGATCCGGCCGTCCGGGTTCGCGGTGATGTTGAAGTAGATCCGGCTGTGGGCGAGAAGGTCCTTCGTCCTCGCGTCCGTGTCCGTGGCGAGCTGCTCGATGACAGAGAGGGCGGCGTCCGTTCCCTCCCACTCGTTGCCGTGGATGTTGCTGTTGAAGAAGACCGGCGTCTTGTAACCGCTCTTGACCGCGGGGTCCCCGGCGGCGGCGCCCGGCGCGTTCTCGATGAGCTCGCGCATCCGCTCCTGGGCGCGGGTCCGGGCGGCGGACTCCGGGGCGGTGACCGTGACGAGGAACAGACGGTGGCCGCCCGCGGACCGCCCCGCGACCTCGACGCTCACCCGGTCGCCCAGCCGCTGCAGGGCGTTCAGCTTCGGCGCGATGGCGTGGTACGGGGTGAGGCCGAGCTTGATGGACTTGTCGGCGAGGTTCACCGGGTCGGGGGTGAGGACCTGTTGGCGGGGGTAACCGCGGGTGCTCGCCGAGAGGCCGGTGACGGGGGCGGTGAGCGCGGCGCGGGCGGCGCTCGCGGGCGCCCGGGCGGCACTGTCGGCCGCGGCGGCGCCCTCGCGGACCGGTGGCCTGCGGTCGGCGGTGGCGCTGGTGGGGGCGAGCACCAGCGAACCGGCCGCGACCGCCGCGACGGCGGCGAGCAGGGCGGCTCTCGGCTGGGGTCGGCGAGGCTTCGGTAAGCGCATGCGTCGTACCTCCGGGGCAGGGGTTTCCTGAGGGCGTGCCGGCGGCTTCCCGAGGTCGGTCCGAGGCCCGCACGGACCGGCTCGGGTCGGTACGGCGAGGTGTACCTGTTCGACTCTCGCGCAACAAGAGCGCCTTCCCGTCACAACAGTCCTCGCGTCCGCCCCGACGGCCGTCATGGATGCCCCGGACGGCGCATCACCGGGGGGCCGGAGCGGGCATGCTGAGTGCGGCACCCGGCCCGATCCGCCGGACAGGTCCCGGCGGCGACACGTGCGGCGAGGAGAGCCCATGTCCCCGATTCCGTCGCTCCCCAGCGGGGAGGACGTGCTGCGCATGATGCGCACCACGACCGAGATCACCGGCCAACTCCTCGACACGGCGGGGAACATCACCAGAATCGCCGTCAACACCCTCGACCCCCGGGACGGCTCCGGGACCGAGGCGCTGCGCGTCCTGCGCGAGACGACGGCCGAACTGGCCGAGGCGAGCGCCTCCCCGCAGGCGCAGGAGGCCTTCTACAAGATCGTCGACACGCTGACCCGGCTCGGCACCAGCGGGGCGCCGCTCGCCGTGCACCCCGTGAGCGAACCCGCCCAGGCGCTGCTCGCCGCGATCGGCGACAGCCTGCTGCCCGTCCTCGACGCGGTGGAACCCGCGGTTCAGGAGGCCGTCGTCGCGCTCGGCGAGCTCGTCGAGGCCACCTCGCCGCTGCTGCCCGCGGCGGCCGGCGTCGCCGCCGGGGCCCTGCTCGCGCTCACTCCGGTGCTCCGGGCGGCGGCGGGCGTCCTGCGTGACTCCTCGCCCGAACTCCAGCGCGTCGCCGACGCGTTGACGGCCGCGCTGGCTCCCCTGCTGCCCCTGCAGGTGGCCCTGGCCGAGCGGGCGGCCGCCGCGGGGGCCGGTGTCGTCCGGGCCGGGCTTCCCCCGCTCGCCGACCTCGCCGAGGCCGCTGCCGCCGCCGCGACGGCGGCGCGCCCGCTTCTCGTCGCGAGCGAGGAACTCCTCGTCGCCGGCCTCGAGCAGCTCCAGCCCGTGATGCTGAGCTCCGCCCGGCGCGCCGGCCGCGTCGCCCGGGCCGCCGCGGTCCGCGTCACCGCCGCGATGGCGCCCGCGGCGGATCAGGGGGTGGTGGTCGCCGTCACCGTCGCCTAGCACCGCCTCGACCGTGCGGCCCGTCCCCGTGGCCGGTGACGGGCCCACCCCCACTGCGCGGGCCGTCACCGCCCAGCGGGCGGTCACCGCGCCCGGTGCCGGTGCCGACCCGCTGTGTCGAGGCCGTCGCCGCAGCATCGAGGCGGTCGCCACCGCCCGGTGCCGGGGCGCCCCCCGCAGCGTCGAGGCCGTCCCACCACCCGGTTCCGGGGGCCCTCCCAACATCGTCGAGGCGGCGCCCACCGCCCGGCACGAGGCGGCGCCCACCGCCCGGTGTCGAGGCGCTCCCCGCAGCGTCGAGGCGGCGCCCACCGCTCGGTGCCGGGGCGCTCCCCGCAGCGTCGAGACGGCGCCCACCGCTCGGTGCCGGGGCGCTCCCCGCAGCGTCGAGGCGGCGCCCACCGCCCGGCACAAGGCGGTCACCACCGTCCGGTGTCGAGGCCGTCGCCGCAGCATCGAGGCGGTCGCCACCGCCCGGTGCCGGGGCCCTCGCCGCAGCGTCGAGGTGGTCGCCACCGCCCGACACGGGGACAGCCTCGCCACCGCCCGGTGGCGAGACCGTCCCCACCGCCCGGTGCCCTCTCCCGCGGCAGCCCGATAAAGTTTCCCCATGCGCGATCTTGGGGTGGGCTTCGGTTACTTGCTGCGCGGCCAGCGATGGGTGGCCCGGCACGGGAAGAGCTATGGGTTCGGGCTGTTGCCGGGGCTCATCACGCTCGTGCTCTACGCGGCGGCGCTGGTCGCCCTCGGCGTCTACGGAGAGGACTTCGTCACCTGGGCGACCCCGTTCGCGGACGACTGGACCAGCCCCTGGTCGGGCCTGTTCCGCGGCTTCCTCACCGCCGTGCTCTTCGCGCTCGCCCTTCTCCTCTCGGTGCTCACCTTCACCGCGGTCACCCTGCTCGTAGGACAGCCCTTCTACGAGAGCCTCTCGGAGCGGGTCGACCGCGACGTCTCCCCGGACGGCACGGCCCCCGAGTCGGGGCTGCCGCTCTGGCGAGAGCTGTGGATCTCCGGACGCGACAGCCTCCGCATCCTCGTGCGGGCCCTTGTCTGGGCGATCCTCCTCTTCGCGCTCGGCTTCGTCCCGTTCATCGGCCAGACCGTCGTCCCGGTGCTCGGCTTCGTGGTCACCGGGTTCTTCCTCACCGAGGAACTCGTCGCCGTCGCCATGCAACGCCGCCGCGTCGACCTCCGGGAGCGCCTCGCCCTGCTCCGCTCCCGCAAGACGCTGGTCTGGGGCTTCGGCACCCCGCTGGGCCTCGCCTTCCTCGTTCCGTTCGTCGCCGTCTTCCTGATGCCGGGAGCCGTCGCGGGCGCCACCCTGATGGCCCGCGACCTGCTCGGCGAGGAGATCGGCGAGGGTGCCGGCGACGACCCCGGGACAGCCGCCGACGGAGACCCCGAGACGCTTGCCGAGGGGGAGAGGGCCACCCCCTGACGGAGATCCTCGCCGTCGCCGTCAGCACCGTCCCGGCCGGACTCGGCGTCACCCCCGCGTGCGCCCCGTCCCCCTGACGGCCGGGGCGGCCGCGTCCGCGGCCACCGTCAGGATCGCCCGCACCTGATCGATGATGTCGAGGCGGTTGCGCACGAACTCGGGGTCCGTCACCGTCCCGGTCGCCGGGTCCGTGTTGCCCGTGCCGAACTGCAGGACGGGCGTGTGGACATGACCGCCGGGCAGGTTCGCACCGAGGCCGAGACGGTCGCGCAGCAGCGTCGCCCGGTAGGCGATCTCGTTCGACAGATAGTCCCCGCCGCCGCCCGCCCGGGCCCGCGAACCCGGAGTCGGTCCGTCGGGGCGCACGACGGGCTCGGTCCCTCCCGCCGGGATCTCGGTCACCGAGGTGTGGTCGTAGACCGGGAAGCGGCCCGTGTGCTCGGCGACGATCTGCTTGTACGGGAGGGTCGTCGACGTCCACTCGGGCTGCGAGGCCGGGTCGGTGACCGGGACGGTCCCCGTCCGGGAGACGTTCTCGTTGTCCGGAAAGCCGCCCCGCCAGGCCCCGTTGGTCCGCTCCACGTCGAACCGGCCGACGCGGCCCTGGCTGACCGTCGCGAACAGGTCCACGTGCGGGAGATACGGCCGCAGGGTCCGCTCCACCGTCCCCTCCCCGGAACCGGAGGTCCGGGAGGTGTCCCCGGCGAAGTCCCGCCAGCGGACCGGGAACACGACGGTCTCCACGCGCGCCGGACCGTCCGCCGTCCGGATCGTCGTGCCGTCGAGGGCGAGCGCGGTCGCCCCGGACGGGTTGGAGATCCGGATGTCGCGGTCGAGCGTGAACGGGTCGAACCCGGTGACCAGGATGCGCTTCACCCCGTTACGCGACGGGTAACGCACGGCGTCCTGGCCGCGCGAGCTCCGCTCCAGGCCGTCCAGCAGACGGGCGCGTCCGGCATCGGTCAGCGCGAACCCGGGCTCCCAGCCCCGCACTTCGCGGGCCAGGCCGAGCCGCGCCCAGTACAGCGGCCGGTCGTCGTCCCGGCTCAGGTCCCCGCCCGCCGGCCCCCGGCCCTGTGCCCGGTCGACCGCCCGCCGCCACAGCCGCGCACCCTGCCGCCGCACGATCCGCTCGGCCTGCGCGTACGACTCGGCCCGGCCGAGCGCCCGGACGAACTCCGGTGCCACCGTGTCGAATCCGGAGCGCCGCAGGATCTCCTGGGGTGCCGCTCCGTCCAGTCGTCGCTCCTCGGCCGTGGGGGTCCCGGCGGCCGTCGCCGACGGGGCGGGCGTCGCGGCGAGTCCCGCCAGCAGCGTCAGCCCGAGTATGCCGATCCGAACGCGTAACCGAGTCAAGGGAGTTCGTGCCTTCCGTCGCGTGGAGGTGCTGCCGGACGGCGGCAGTATCCCGTGACGGGCGGGGCGTTCACCACGGTGCGGGGCGGAAGTGGCCGAAGGGCGTGGGGTGTTGAGCGGGGCGGAAGGGCGATGCCTCCGGGGCCCGGCAGGCGGCTTCGTCCGCCGGCTTCCGCGCGGTGGTCAGACGGGTATCCTCGCCGCCGACTCCCGCAGCGCGGCCAGGAACGCCTCCGCCGCCGGCGTCAGGGACCGCCCGCGCACCGTCGCCGCGTACACCGCCCGGGCCGGCGCCTCCTCGTCGAGCACCGGCAGCAGCGCGATGTCCGGGCGTACGGACTCGGCGGCGAGCGCGGGGATCAGGGTCACTCCGAGCCCGGCGGCCACGTACCCCTGTTTCGCGGTCCACTCGGCGACGACGTGCGCCACCCGTGGCCGGAACCCGTGCCGCAGGGCCGCGTCGAGCAGAGTGCCCTCGGGCCGGGGACTGCCGGATATCCAGTCCGCGTCGGAGAGTTGGGGCAGGCGTACGGAGGGCTCGGCCGCGAGGGGGTGGGCGGCGGGGACGGCGACGTAGAGGGACTCGTCGAGCAGGTGGTGCAGGGTGTACGCGTCCAGCGGGGCGCGGCCCGTCGTCGAGACCACCGCCAGATCGAGACGGTCGGCGGTCAGCCGGTCCAGCAGGACGGGGGTGAACCCCTCCTGGCGGGTGAGCCGGACCGCGGGGTGCCGGGCGCGGAAGGCCGCGATGGCCCGTGGCACCAGCGCCGCGTCCGCCGTGGCGAAGGAGCCCACCCGCAACCGCCCGCCCGCCGCCTCCCGCAGCGCGGCCAGCTCGCGTCCCGCCCCGCGCAGCCGCTCCAGCACCGCCTCGGCGTGCGGCACGAGGACCCGGCCGGCCTCCGTCAGCCGCACACCCCGGGGCAGCCGGTCGAAGAGCGGCGCTCCGCCGAGCGCCGCCTCCAGCGCGGAGATCTGCCGTGACACCGCGGACTGCGTCCACCCCAGCGTCCGGGCGGCCACGGTGAACGAACCGTGCCGCGCGACCTCGACAAGGACACGCAGCCACACGGTGGAGAGATCGGGGGCTCCGTACGGAGCCGTGTCGTACGGAGCCGTGTCGTACGGAGCCGTGTCGTGCGGCGGCGCGGGGTGCGAGGCATCGTCGTGCACGGTTTCGTCGTGCACGGCTTCGTCATGCGGGTTCGGCATGGCACACATGCTAGACATTCGCTTGTCGCATCAATGCCCCGCGCCTAGCGTCCCGTTCATGGAAAAGATCGCTTTTCTCGGACTCGGCCACATGGGCGCCGCCATGGCCCGCCGACTCCTCGGCGCACAGCACCCGTTGACGGTGTGGAACCGCACCCCCGCGAAGGCGGAGCCGCTCGTCGCGGCGGGCGCCGTGCTCGCCGCCTCGCCGGCCGGAGCGGTGCGGGACGCGGACGTGGTGATCACGATGCTCGCCGATCCCGCGGCTCTCCAGGCGGTCGCCGAGGCTGTCGTGCCCCAACTGCGCCCCGGCACCCACTGGGTGGAGATGTCGACGGTCGGCCCGGACATGATCGAGGAACTGGCCGCCCGGCTGGGGGAGGGGGTGACCCTGGTCGACGCACCGGTCATGGGCAGCACCGACAGGGCCGGATCCGGCCGGCTCGGCGTTCTCGCGGGCGGCGACGCCGCCGGTGTCGAGCACGTGCTCGCCCGCTTCGGGACCGTGACCCGCACCGGCCCGCTCGGCTCGGGCGCCGCGCTGAAACTCGTCCTCAACGCCGCCGCCCTCGGCGGCGTGGCCCTGGTCACCGAGGCCCTGGTCCTCGCGGACGCCCTCGGCCTGGACGAGGACACCGCACGCACCGCGCTGGCGAACGGTCCCCTCGGCGGCGCCGTCGGCCGCGCCTTCGCCGAGGGCGCGCACTTCGGCACCTCGCTCGCCGTGAAGGACATCGCGCTCGCCACGAAGTCGGCCCGGCTTCCCGCCATGGAAGCGGTGCTCGAGCACTACCGGCACGCGGCCGAGGACCCCGCCGTGGCCGGTGCGGACATCACGCGAGCCGTCACCCGCATCCGCCACCCGGCCTGAGGAGCGCCATGCGCATCACACTCGACAACCCGGCCTCCGCGCCGCAGCCCGCCAACGCCTACTACTCCCAGGTCGCCCGCGTCGAACTCCCCGGCGGCGGCGCCCTCCTGTACCTCTCCGGTCAGGTCGCGGACGGCGCGGACCTCGCCACCCAGAGCCGCGGCGTCTTCGAGACCATCGCCGCGCTGCTCCACGCGCACGGGGCGACCCTCGCCGACGTCATCAACATCCGGACGTATCTGACCGACATCGACAGGCTGGACGAATACGGCGCCGTACGCCGGGAGTTCCTGACCGGGACCGCACCGACCAGCATGACCTTCGAGGCCTCGCGCCTGTTCAAGCCGGACGCCCTCGTGGAGGTGGAGGTCGTCGCGGCGGTCAGTGCCCGGCCGGAGTCCTGAAGGGATCGGCGCCCGGCCGGAACCCGAGGACGCTCAGCGCTCGCCGAGCAGCGTGAGGAAGTCCCGGAACGCGGCCGGCATGTCCACCGACTCCGGGTCCAGCAGCCATTGGTACTGGAGCCCGTCCATCACGGCGACGAGCAGGGGGGCGGCCCGCTCCGGGGTGAGGCCGCTCGGCAGCCGCTCCCCGTACTCGGCGCGCAGCACCGAGGCCATGTTCGCGCGCACCGCCGTGTAGCGCTTCGTGAAGAACTCGCGCGCCGGGTGCCCCTCGGTGACGCTCTCGCCGAGCAGTGCCGAGAACGTCTGGATGATCCCGGGCCGCATGGCGTTGTACTCGACCAGCGAGACGAGCAGATCGGCCCGCCAGGTGGTGTCCGGCACGGCGTCCCACTGGTCCCGCTCCTTGAGCACGGCGACGAGCAGGGCCTCCTTGGTCGGGAAGTGGTGGAGCAGGCCCTGCTGGGTGAGACCCACGCGCTCGGCGACCGCGGCGAGGCTCGCGCCCCGGTAGCCGCGTTCGGCGATCACCTCCAGCGCCGCGCGCACGATCTCCGCGCGCCGCTCCTCGCTCCTGGTCCTGGTCGCCATGGCGTCACCGTACGGCATCCGACCACCTCATTGTAACGGCGAAGTCACGAAACCTACCGCTCTACAGGTAGCCGATGCAGGATGTGGGGGACCGACGGCTTTCAACGAGGAGGTGCCGCCATGGCGGAGACTGCGGTGGAGACGGCGAAGGACCGGAACGGCACGGAGGCGGACGCGGCCCGCGAGGCCGTCGTCGAGGCGGCCCTCGGCAGGCTCGACCTGGACGCGAAGGCCCGGCTGTTGTCCGGCCGGAACATGTGGACGCTGCCCGCGCTCCCCGAGATCGGACTGGAGTCCCTCGTCATGTCCGACGGGCCCATCGGCGTCCGGGGCGTCCACTGGACCGCCGACGACCCCTCCGTCGCCCTCCCCTCGCCCACCGCGCTCGCCGCCACCTGGGACCCGGACCTGGCCCGCCGCGCGGGCACGCTGCTCGCCCAGGAGGCCCGCCGCAAGGGCGTCCACGTCCTGCTCGCCCCGACCGTCAATCTGCACCGCTCGCCGCTCGGCGGCCGCCACTTCGAGGCCTACAGCGAGGACCCGCTCCTGACCGGCGCGATCGGCAGTGGCTACGTCCGGGGCGTGCAGTCCGGCGGAGTCGGCACCACCGTCAAGCACTTCGTCGCCAACGACGCCGAGACCGACCGCTTCACGGTGAACAACCTCGTCTCCGAACGCGCGCTGCGCGAGCTCTACCTGGCCCCCTTCGAGACCATCGTCGAGAACGCCCACCCCTGGGGCATCATGACCGCCTACAACTCGGTCAACGGCACGACGATGTCCGAGCACCGCTATCTCGTGAACGAGATCCTGCGCGGCGAATGGGGCTTCGACGGCTTCAACGTCTCCGACTGGATGGCCGCCCGCTCGACCGGGGCCGCGATCGAGGGCGGCCTCGACGTCGCCATGCCCGGCCCGAGGACCGTCTACGGCGCACCGCTCGCCGCCGCCGTCCGCGCCGGCGAGGTGGCGGAGGCCACGGTGGACGCGGCCGTCCGCAACGTGCTCCGCCTCGCCGCCCGCGTCGGCGTCCTGGAGGGCGCCGAGCCGGTCGTGACCGAGCCGCCCCAAGCCGTGGACGGGGAGGCGCTGGCCCGCGAGATCGCCCGTCGCGGCTTCGTCCTCGTCCGCAACGAAGGCGCCCTGCCACTGGCCGAGGGGCACCGGGTGGCCCTCATCGGTGCCGCCGCCCGCGACGCCCGCGTCCTCGGCGGCGGTTCCGCCACCGTCTTCCCCGCCCGGATCGTCTCGCCCCTCGACGGACTCACCGCCGCCCTCCCCGAAGGCAGTCTCAGCTACGCCGTCGGCGCCGACCCGACGGTGGAACTCCCCGTCGCCGACAAGGGGTTCGAGCTGCGCGCGGTCTGCCGTGACGCGGCCGGCGAGATCATCGCCACCGCCTCCGCCCCGAACGGCCAGATCCAGTGGATGGGCGACGACCTGCCCGAGGGCGTCACCCCCGACACCCTCCACACCGTCGAGCTCACCGGCACCTTCACCCCGCGCGACAGCGGCCCGCACACCTTCGGGATCAAGGGCCTCGGCGCGTTCACCCTCACCGTCGACGGCACGACGTACTTCGACGACGTCCAGGGCGCCGCCAAGGACGACCCCTTCGTGACGTTCTTCGGCGCCCCGGTACCCCGCGGTCAGGCCGAACTCACCGCGGGCGAACCGGTCGAGGTCTCCCTCACCCACGTCGTCGCGTTCCCCGAGGGCGTCCCGATGAAGGTCGTCGGCTTCTCGCTCGCCCACCAGGAGCCGGTGCGCGACCCGGACGAGCTGATCGCCGAGGCGGTCGAGGCGGCCCGCGCCGCCGACACCGCCGTCGTCGTGGTCGCCACCACCGACCGCGTCGAGTCCGAGGGCTTCGACCGGGCGGACCTCCGGCTCCCGGGCCGGCAGGACGAGCTGGTGCACGCCGTCGCCGCCGCCAACCCGAACACCGTCGTGGTCGTCAACTCGGGCTCCCCGGTGGAACTCCCGTGGCGTGACGAGGTCGCCGCCGTGCTCCTCAGCTGGTTCCCCGGCCAGGAGGGCGGCGCCGCCCTCGCAGACGTCCTCACCGGTGCCCATGAGCCGGGCGGCCGCCTCCCCACCACCTGGGGCTCCCTCGCCGACGCCCCGGTCACCCAGGTACGCCCGGCCGACGGCGAACTCCCGTACACCGAGGACGTCTTCATCGGCTACCGCGCCTGGGAGAAGGAGGGCAGGACCCCCTCGTACGCCTTCGGCCACGGCCTCGGCTACACCGAGTGGACGTACGAGTCGATCGCGGTCGAGGGCCGCACCGTCACCGTCCGTGTCCGCAACTCCGGGGAGCGCGCCGGGCGTGAGGTCGTCCAGGTCTACCTCGCCCCGGCGGAACCCGACGCCGAGCGGCCCGTCCGCGCGCTCGCCGGTTTCGCGGGGGTCGAGGCCGGACCCGGCGACAGCGTCGAGGCCGTCGTGGAACTCCCGCGCCGCGCTTTCGAGGTCTGGGACACCGCCGCGGGCGCCTGGGCGTTTGTGAAGGGTTCGTACGAGATTCAGGCAGGCCGTTCCCTCACGGACCGCCGACTGAGCACGATCATCGAGGCGTGACCGGCGTACGCCCCTCGAGCAGCCCCGGTCCGGAACCTGACCTCCGGACCGGGGCTCGCCGCTCTCTCCTCCGCCCCGTGTCACGCGGAACGAGGACCGGCCGCCCAGCCCTCAGTCCCGCACGGAGAACCCGTACACCGTCTCCGACCTGAACACGTCGCCCGGCCGCAGTTCCGTGCTCGGGAACTCCGGCCGGTTGGGGGAGTCGGGGAAGTGCTGGGTCTCCAGCGCGATGCCGTCGTTGGGGGCGAAGGGGCCGCTCAGGTGATCGGCGGTGTAGAGCTGGAGGCCGGGTTCGGTGGTCGACACGGTCAGCACCCGCCCGGACGCCGGATCGTGCAGCTCGGCGACCTCCACGGGAGCGGCGGTGACCCCCTTGTCGAGCACGTAGTTGTGGTCGTATCCCGCGCCGGTCTTGCGGGGTTCCCGGAAGTCGAACCGCGTGCCCTCGACGGGGTCGATCTCCCCGGTCGGAATGAGGTCCGCGGCCACCCGCGTCAACCGCGAGGCGTCGAGGCGGAGTTCGTGCCCCAGCGCGCTGCCCGAGCCGCTCAGGTTCCAGTACGTGTGGTTCGTCAGGTTCAGGACGGTCGGCGCGTCGGTGACCGCCTCGTAGGCGATGTGCAGCGCACCCCGCTCGTCGAGCGTGTACGTCGCCGAGACCTCCAGGCGGCCAGGGAAGCCCTCCTCGCCGTCCGGGCTGACCCGGGAGAGCCGAACGCCGTGTCCGACCGGCTCGGCGTCCCACACGCGCTTGTCGAAGCCGCCGTCACCGCCGTGCAGCGAGTTGGACCCGTCGTTCGGGTCCAGGTGGTGGTCCGATCCGTCCAGCGAGAAGCGGGCGCCCCCGATCCGGTTCGCGTACCGCCCCACCAGCGCCCCGAGATACGGCCCCGGATGCGCCGTGTAGCCCGCCAGGTCGGGGAAGCCCAGCGTCACGTCCACGGCCCGCCCGTCCCGGTCCGGCACCTCGGCCGACTGCACGACCCCGCCGTACGTGAGCACGCGCACCCGGACCCCGGACCGCTCCAGCGTCCAGCGGTGGACCGGGGTGCCGTCGGAAAGTGTGCCGAAAAGTTCACTCATGAGGGAAACCCTAGGTCACCGGTTTGCGGGCGGTGACGGTCCGGTAGGCGATCTCCGCGAGTCGCGCCTGTCCGTTCTTGCTCGGATGGAACCAGTCCCAGTGGCTCAACTGGTCGGTCCCGAAGCGGTAGTCGAACACCGCGCCCCCGTCGAAGCGGCAGCGCCGGTCCTTGGCGCACACCTCTTGGAGCACCTGGTTGTACGCCTCCACCCGGTCCTGCACCTTTCCGCGCCGCAGTGTCGCCGCCGAGTCCAGCGAGTCCGCGTCGCCGAGCATCGAGGGGCAGATGCCCAGCTTCCAGACCTGCTTGCCGAGCGGATTGCCGCGCCCCTCGGACCACAGCCGCTTCAGATCCGGAACGCTCGACACGTACACCTGGGCCTTGGGCAGAGTGCCGCGCAGGGTGTCCATCGCGTCCTGGAAGGCGGTACGGAAGTCGGCGACGGAGGTCATCGCCGATGTGGAGGAGCGGCAGGCGTCGTTGGCGCCCGCCATCACCGTGACCAGCTCCGGCTTCCGGGTCGCGGCCTGCGCCATCTGACCGGGCAGGTCGGCCATCCGGGCACCGGTCACCGCGTAGTTCCAACTGCGATCGGCCGCCCCGGTCGTGCCGAGCAGGCGTACGGCGAGACTGTTGACCTGCGGATCGCTGCCGGTCGCCCACGACACCTCGGGGCAGTCGGACAGCACGCTGCACGCGTCGAAGCCGCGGGTGATGGAGTCTCCGACCGCGGCCATGGACTCCGGACTGCGGTCCCAGACCGGCGCGGGTTTCGGGGACGGCCGCGCTCCCGTGCCGCTCGGCGCGGAGGAATTGCCACCGGTGGCGTCGCACGCGGCGATGGCCAGAAGAGCCGTCGCCGCCGAGAAGGCGAGGACGGCCCGTGAACGGTGGCTGCGATTCCGCATCCCCTGGTCCCCTCGTTCGTTGTACAGGGTTGGTCGGCACCCGTTCCGCACGGTCGGTCGCACCACGTCGTACACGGTCGGTCGCACCGCGTTTCCCTGGGCGGCCGTCTCTGCCCGGGGGACGACCCCGGCCCCCCGGCAAGGGGGTCCGGACGCGTCCCGCCGGGTGAAACCTCGGAGGTTCACGGCGCTTGGACCGACGGTACGTCACACTCCTTGCGCCGCCGCACGGTAGCCTCGCCCCGTGGCCGCCCTGCCACTGCCGTTCCGCTAAGTTACAAGATGTCTCGCTCTGTCCGGAGGCCCCAGTGACGACACGTGGAGTTCTCTACGTGCACTCCGCGCCCCGCGCGTTGTGCCCGCACGTCGAGTGGGCGGTCGCGGGGGTGCTCGGCACGCGCGTCAACCTCGACTGGATCCGGCAGCCCGCCGCGCCGGGCACCTGGAGATCCGAGTTCTCCTGGAAGGGCGAGGTCGGCACCGCCTCCAAGCTCGCCTCCGCGCTGCGCGGCTGGCACCTGCTGCGCTTCGAGGTCACCGCCGAGCCCTGCCCCACCGCCGAGGGCGAGCGCTACAGCTGCACCCCCGAGCTCGGCATCTTCCACGCGGTCACCGGCATCCACGGCGACATCCTCATCCCCGAGGACCGCCTGCGCGCCGCGCTCCTGCGCTCCCAGCGCGGCGAGAGCGACCTGGAGGCCGACCTCGCCAAGCTTCTCGGCAAGCCCTGGGACGACGAACTGGAGCCCTTCCGCTACGCGGGCGAGGGCGCCCCGGTCCGCTGGCTGCACCAGGTGGTGTGACCCGTACGGACAAGCACCCCGCGGGGGAGCGGTCCGCGGAAGGCACCCGACCGACGACGAACGGCGTGTGGCCCGCACCCCCGGCAAGGGGATGCGGGCCACACGCCGTTCAGCGGAGAGAACCCGGCGTCAGACGGTACGGAACGCCAGGACCACGTTGTGCCCACCGAAGCCGAACGAGTCGTTCAGCGCGGCGATCCGGCCCTCGACGGGCAGCTTGCGCGCCTCGCCGCGGACGATGTCGGCGGCGGCCTCGGCCTCGGGGTCGAGGTTCTCGACGTTGATGGTCGGCGGCGCGACCCGGTGGTACAGGGCGAGCACGGCCGCGACCGACTCGACGCCGCCGGCGCCACCGAGGAGGTGACCGGTCATCGACTTGGTGGCGGAGACCGCGAAGTGGTCGGCCTCGTCGCCGAACACCTTGCGCAGCGCCTTCAGCTCGGCCACGTCACCGGCCGGCGTCGAGGTGGCGTGCGCGTTCACGTGCACGATCTCGGCGGGGTCCAGGTCGGTGTTGTCGAGCAGGTTCTGCAGGGCGTGCGAGATGCCGCGGCCCTCGGGCTCCGGCTGCACGATGTCGTGCGCGTCGGCCGAGATGCCCTGGCCGACCGCCTCGGCGTACACCCGGGCACCGCGCTTGGCGGCGTGCTCGGCGGACTCCAGGACGAGGACGCCGGCGCCCTCGCCGAGGACGAAGCCGTCACGGGCGACGTCGTAGGGGCGCGAGGCACCCTGCGGGTCGTCGTTGTTCTTGGACATCGCCATCATGTTGCCGAACGCGGCGATGGGAAGGGGGTGGATGGCCGCCTCGGTGCCACCGGCGACGACGACGTCGGCGCGGCCCGTGCGGATCATCTCGATGGCGTAGCCGATGGCCTCGGCGCCGGAGGCGCAGGCCGAGACCGGGGTGTGCACACCGGCGCGGGCGCCCACGGCGAGCCCCACGTTGGCGGACGGACCGTTCGGCATCAGCATCGGAACGGTGTGCGGGGAGACGCGGCGTACGCCCTTCTCCTTCAGCACGTCGTACTGGTCGAGCAGGGTCGTTACGCCACCGATGCCGGAGGCGATGACAGCGCCCAGCCGGTCGGGGTCGACGCTCGGGTCCTCGCCCGCCTTGTCGGTGAAACCGGCGTTCGCCCAGGCCTCCTTGGCCGCGATCAGCGCGAACTGCGCCGAGCGGTCCAGGCGGCGGGCCTGCGGGCGGGGAATGACCTCGCTCGGCTCCACGGCGATCTGCGCCGCGATACGGACCGCCTGGTCGGCGGCCCAGTCCTGCTCCAGGGGGCGTACACCGGAACGTCCGGCGATCAGGCCCTCCCAGGTAGAGGCTGCGTCGCCACCCAGCGGTGTGGTTGCGCCGATACCGGTGACGACCACGGTGCGATTGGTCGGGCTCACGGGAATTCTTTCTCCAACGGATACGAGGATTCAGCGGCGCCACCGCCGGGTGGCGGGGCATCAGTCCGGGCGAACCAGGGCACGGGGCCCGGGCGAACCCGGGCGGTCGGCCCAGGTGACCGGAAGATCAGGCCTGGTGCTTGAGGATGTAGTCGGTCGCGTCGCCGACGGTCTTGAGGTTCTTGACGTCGTCGTCCGGGATCTTGACGTCGAAGCGCTCTTCGGCGGCGACGACGACCTCGACCATGGACAGCGAGTCGACGTCCAGGTCGTCGGTGAAGGACTTGTCCAGCTGGACGTCCTCGGTGGGGATCCCGGCGATCTCGTTGACGATCTCGGCGAGACCTTCGACGATCTCTTCCTGAGTGGCGGCCATGTCAGGCGCTCCTTCGGTGTGTTTCCAGAGGGGTGGCGGTTTTCCGTACGGACCGGGTGATCCGGTACGGAGTGCCTAGGGGAGGGTAACGACCGTCGCGGCGTACACGAGACCCGCCCCGAAGCCGATGACGAGCGCGGTGTCGCCGCTCTTCGCCGCACCGGTCGCCAGGAGCCGCTCCATTGCGAGCGGGATCGAGGCGGCCGAGGTGTTGCCGGTGGTGCGCACGTCACGCGCGACCGTGACGTGTCCCGGCAGTTTCAGCGTCTTCACCATCGAGTCGATGATCCGCTCGTTGGCCTGGTGGGGAATGAAGACATCCAGGTCGTCCGAGCTGATCCCGGCCGCGTCCAGCGCCTGCTGGGCGACCTTCGCCATCTCGAACACGGCCCAGCGGAACACCGCCTGGCCCTCCTGCGTGATGGCAGGGAACTTGATCTCGCCCTTGGAGTCGAGCGGGAGCTGGGAGACGTCGCCGATCCTGAAGCGGTCCCACGGCACGGTCTGCTTGATCGTGCCGGCCTTGTCGCCCTCGCTGCCCCAGACGGTGGGGCCGATGTGCGGCTCCTCGGAGGGACCCACGACGACCGCGCCCGCGCCGTCGCCGAAGAGGAAGGCCGTCGCGCGGTCCTCCAGGTCGGTGAGGTCGGACAGCCGCTCCACGCCGATGACGAGGACGTACTCGGCCGAACCCTCGACGATCATGCCCTTGGCGAGGGTCAGGCCGTAGCCGAAGCCCGCGCAGCCGGCCGAGATGTCGAAGGCCGCGGCCTTGTTCGTGCCGAGCTTGTCGGCGATCTCGGTGGCGATGGCCGGGGTCTGGCTGAAGTGCGACACGGTGGAGACCACCACGGCGCCGATCTGGTCGGCGTTGATCCCGGCGTCGGCGATGGCCTTGCCGGACGCCTCGATCGACATCGCGGCGACGGTCTCCTCGTCGGAGGCCCAGTGCCGCGTCTCGATGCCGGAGCGCGAGCGGATCCACTCGTCGGACGAGTCGATCGTCTCCAGGATCACTTCGTTGGGCACCACCCGGACGGGACGGTAGCCGCCGACGCCGAGGATGCGCGCGTAGGGGGCGCCCTTGGGTGCCTTGATCTTCGACATGCTCTCGGGCTCCTTAGGCCGCGCTGTGCTCGGCGATGAGCTCGCGAGCCGCGTCGAGGTCGTCGGGTGTCTTCAGGGCCAGCGTCGTGACGCCGGGCAGCGCGCGCTTGGCCAGACCGGTCAGCGTGCCGCCGGGGCACACCTCGATCAGCGCGGTGGCGCCGAGCTCCTTGAAGGTCTCCATGCACAGGTCCCAGCGGACCGGGTTGGCGACCTGGCCGACCAGGCGCGAGACGACCTCGGCACCGGAGCCGACGGCCTGACCGTCGCGGTTCGAGACGTAGGTGATCCGCGGGTCGGCCGGGCTCAGGTCCTCGGCGGCCTTCGCCAGCGCCTCGACCGCGGGGGCCATGTGGACGGTGTGGAACGCGCCCGCCACCTTCAGGGCCACGACGCGCCGGACGCCCTCGGGCTTGTCCGCCTCCAGGGCGGCCAGCTGCTCCAGCGTGCCGGCGGCCACGATCTGGCCCGCGCCGTTCACGTTGGCCGGGGTCAGTCCCAGTTTCTCCAGGTGCGCGACCGTCGTGTCGGGGTCTCCGCCGAGCAGCGCCGACATACCGGTCTGCGTGATGGCGGCGGCCTCGGCCATCGCCAGGCCGCGCTTGCGTACGAGGGTCAGCGCGGCGGTGTCGTCGAGCACGCCCGCGAACGCCGCGGCGGTGATCTCGCCGACGCTGTGGCCGGCGACGGCACCGGGGGTCACGTCACCGAGTGCCGCGGCGGACAGGAGACCGGCGGCGACCAGGAGCGGCTGGGCGACAGCCGTGTCGCGGATCGCGTCCGCGTCGGCCTGCGTGCCGTAGTGGGCAAGGTCCAGCCCGATGGCGTCCGACCACGCGGCGAGGCGTTCGGCGGCGCCGGGGAGGTCGAGCCAAGGAGTCAGGAAGCCGGGCGTCTGAGCGCCCTGGCCGGGAGCGACGAGTACGAGCACTCTCACACTCTCTCTTGTGGACGGCCACGGCCGCCCGTGGGGACAGGGACGAAGAACACGAGGGGGAATTGTAGGTCCCCGACAAAAGCCTAGGTTTGGGGATCTCCATCGGCCAGACGCCCCAGGATGAGCGCGATCCGCAGCGTGAACGCGGATCGTACATCCGAGGGCGACCAGCCGGTGACGTCAGTCACACGTCGGAGCCGGTAGCGCACGGTGTTGGGATGGACGAAGAGCATCCGGGCGGCGCCTTCGAGGCTGCTCGCCTGCTCCAGATAGACGCTGAGCGTCTCCAGCAGCGCGGAGCCGGCTTCCTCCAGCGGTCTGTAGATCTCCTCCACCAACTGCTCGCGGGCGGACGGGTCTCCGGCGATCGCGCGCTCCGGCAGCAGATCGTCCGCCAGGACCGGGCGCGGGGCGTCCTGCCAGGCGAAACATGCCTTCAGCCCGGCCGCCGCGGCCTGCGCGGACCGGGTCGCGGCGAGCAGATCGGGCACGATCGGCCCGGCGACGACGGATCCGGCGGCGTACGGACCGATCAGTGACTTGGCGACGGCGAGCGGGTTGTCGCTGCCGCCCGCGATGACGACCAGCCGGTCCCCGAGCACCCCCGTCAGCACCTGCAGCTTGGCGTGCCGGGCGGCCCGGCGGATCGCCTCGACCGTCAGTTCGCTGTCACCGTCGGGTGCCGTGCCCAGCACCACGCAGACATGTTCGGGCGAGTTCCAGCCGAGCGCGGCGGCCCGGGAGACGGCGCCCTCGTCGGCCTCGCCGGAGAGCACCGCGTTCACGACGAGCGATTCGAGCCGGGCGTCCCAGGCACCGCGTGCCTCCGCCGCCTGCGCGTACACCTGGGCGGTGGCGAAGGCGATCTCGCGGGCGTAGACCAGGAGCGCCTCGCGCAGCACGGACTCGTCGCCGGGAGCCGCCACCTCGTCGATGGCCGATTCCATGACCTCGATTGTGGTCCGCACCATCTCCACCGTCTGGCGCAGCGTGATGGCCCTGGTCAGCTCGCGTGGCGCGGTGCCGAAGACATCGGTGGAGATGGCCTGCGGCGCGTCCGGGTGCCGGAACCACTCGGTGAAGGCGGCGATACCGGCCTGGGCGACCAGGCCGATCCACGACCGGTTCTCCGGCGGCATGGCCCGGTACCACGGCAGCGTCTCGTCCATCCGCGTGATGGCCTGGGCGGCGAGACTGCCGGCCGACTTCTCCAGCCGCTTGAGGGTCGCGGAGTGCGTGTGGACGTCGTGCGCTGGGCGCTCGGTGTTGCTGGATTCGGGTTCGGGCACGGGACAAGACTGCCTTATCAGGACGGAGCCGTGCGGCGCCGGGTCGCAAGTATGGGCGGGGCGGTCGCCGGGCCGGGGCTACCGTGGTGGATGTGATGGACGTCCGCCGCGCCGACGAGCGCTACCGCGGAGGGGACCCGGCGGCCGGGATCTCCTCGCTCCACGCCTTTTCCTTCGGCCCGCACTACGACCCCGACAATCTCCGCTTCGGCGCGGTGATCGCCTGCAACGAGGAGCGGCTCGCCCCCGGCGCCGGCTTCGACGAGCACCCGCACAGCCACACCGAGATCGTCACCTGGGTGGTGGAAGGGGAGCTGACCCATCGCGACTCGGCCGGACACGAGTCGGTGCTGCGGCACGGCGATGTCCAGCGGCTGAGCTCCGCGGGCGGCGTCCGGCACGCCGAGCGCAACGACGGCGAGCTGCCGCTGGTCTTCGTCCAGATGTGGCTGGCACCGCTGGAACCGGGCGGCGACCCCGCGTACGAGACCGTCCACGGCATCGCCGACTCCACCCCGTACGCCGTTCCCGAGGCGGGTGCCATGCTCCATGTGCGCCGGCTGACGGCGGGCGAGCGCACGGCCGTCCCCGACGCGCCCTTCGTCTACGTCCATGTCGTGCGCGGTGAGGTCCGCCTGGACGGCGAGGAGCTGGGGGAGGGCGACGCGGCCCGCATCACGGACGCCAAGGACCTGGAAGTGGTCGCGGGCGCTCCCGCCGAGCTGCTCGTGTGGGAGATGGCGGTCGGCTGACACCGGGATGCCGTTCGGACCACCGCCTACGCCGACGCGTCGAGCTCGCGGATCAGCCGCTCTCCCTCGCGGGTCATGATCTCCGGGTCGCGCAGGGCGTGGGAGAGCAGGGACATGCCCTGGTAGGCGCCGACCAGCGCCAGGGCGCGGCCCCCGGGGTCGATGGCACCGATCTCCCTGTACTGCGCTTCGACCCAGTCGAGGAGCTGGCGGACGACCTGTCCCGCCGTGAGGTCGAGGCCGCCCTCCTCCCGCTTGCCGAGCTCCGCCGCGAGGGTGCCGGTGGGGCAGCCGTAGCGCGCCGCGGTGTCCCGCCCGGAGACCCATGCCTCGATGAGCCCCTTGAGGCGGGCCCGCGGGTCGGGGAGCCGGTCGAGTGCGTCGGTGAGTTCCCGGAGCCGGCCGGAGTGCTCGGCGAGGGCGGCCTCGACCAGCTCGTCCTTGGTCTTGAAGTAGTAGTACACGTTGCCCGCCGGGACCTCGGCGGCGTGGGCGATGTCGGCGATCGTCGTGCGTTCCACGCCCTGCTCGTGCAGCACCCGGGCCGCGGCCGCCGTCAGCTGCCGCCGCTTGCCGGCCGCTCGGGCCCGCGGTCCCCGGGACTTCTCTGAGTCAGTCACCCGACTGACTATAGACAGCCCGCGCCCCGCCTTGCTAGCGTCCTGCCATCGAAGTAAGTCAGCTGACTGACTAACTTGTCGTCGAAATCAGTCGAGGAGATCCCCATGTACGTGGTGACGGGTGCGACCGGGAACGTCGGACGCGCGCTGGTGCGGACGCTCACCGGAGGCGGACTGCCGGTGACGGCGGTGGCCCGGAGGATCACCGGGGCCGATGTGCCCGAAGGCGTCCGGGCCGTCGCCGCCGACCTGGCCGAACCGGACGGGCTCGGGCCCGCGTTCGAGGGCGCCGAGACACTGTTCCTGCTGGTCGCGGGCGAGGACCCGCGGGGAATCCTGGAGGCGGCGAAGACCGCCGGGATCCGCCGGGTGGTGCTGCTGTCCTCACAGGGCGCGGGAACCCGCCCCGAGGCCTACGGGCACCCGGTCCGCTTCGAGACGGCCGTACGGGAGTCCGGACTGGACTGGACGATCCTGAGGTCGGGCGGAATGGCCGCCAACGCCTTCGCGTGGGCCGAGTCGATCCGCGCCCGGCGCGAGGCCGCCGCGCCGTTCGGTGACGTCGGCCTGCCCTTCGTCGATCCCGAGGACGTCGCGGCCGTCGCGGCGGCCGCCCTGCGCGAGGAAACGCACGCCGGGGCCACCTACACCCTGACCGGTCCCGCGCCGACCACCCCGCGCGAACGGGCCGCGGCGATCGCTGCCGCCCTGGGCGAGCCGGTGCGCTTCACCGAGCAGACCCGCGAGGAGGCGCGCGCCCTGATGGCGCGCTTCATGCCGCCGCCCGTGGTCGAGGGCACCCTCGCGGTCCTGGGCGAGCCGACCGAGGAGGAGCGGCGGGTCAGCCCCGACGTGGAGCGCGTCCTCGGACGGGCACCGGGCACCTTCGCGGCCTGGGCGCGGCGCAACGCGGCGGCGTTCCGCTGAGTGCCCGGGAAGCGCCGCCGGCCGTCGTCAGGAGGTGAGGTCGGCCAGGACCGCGTCGGTGAAGGGGGTCCACGCCTCGATGGCCCAGGGGCCGAAGGCCCGGTCGGTCAGCGCGACACAGGCGGCGCCCACGACCGGGTCGACCCACAGGAACGTACCGGACTGCCCGAAGTGGCCGAAGGTCCGCGGGGAGGACGAACCGCCGGTCCAGTGGGGGGACTTGGAGTCGCGGATCTCGAAGCCGAGTCCCCAGTCGTTGGGGTTCTGGTGGCCGTACCCCGGCAGGACGCCCTTGGTCCCGGGGTACTGGACGGTCATCGCCTCCGCGACGGTACGCGGGTCGAGCAGCCGTGGCGCCTGGAGCTCGGCGGCGAACCGCACGAGGTCCTCGACCGTCGAGATGCCGTCCCTCGCGGGCGAGCCGTCCAGCGTCGTCGCGGTCATGCCGAGCGGTTCGAGGACCGCCTGGCGCAGATACTCCGCGAAGGGCATGTCCGCCGCCTTGGCGATGTGGTCCCCGAGCACCTCGAAGCCGGCGTTGGAGTACAGCCGCCGCTCCCCGGGCGTGAAGGTCGCCCGGTGCTCGTCGAAGGCCAGACCGGAGGTGTGCGCGAGCAGATGACGGACCGTCGAACCGGTGGGCCCGGCCGGTTCGTCGAGCTCGATCGCCCCCTCCTCGTACGCGACGAGCGCGGCGTACGCGGTGATCGGCTTGGTGACGGAGGCGAGCGCGAATCGGTGCTGCCCCGGCCCGTGCGAGCCGGCCACCGTGCCGTCCGCGCGGACGACCGCGGCGGCGGCGGTGGGAACGGGCCAGTTCGAGATCAGCGCCAGGCTCTGCAAGGACATGCTGTCGAGCCTAGATGCCTCACAGGCTCAGCCGCATCGAGGGGTCCGGCTTGCGGACGAACCCGAGGGCCGCGTAGAGCGGCTCGGCCTCGGCGGACGCGTTGAGGTCGACGTGGGCGACACCCCGCTCGCGGAACCAGTCGAGCAGGGTCTCCATGCAGGCGCGGGCGTATCCGCGGCGCCGGGCGTCCGGATCGGTGGCGACGCTGAACACGTGTCCGACCGCGCCGTGCGGGTTGTCCGCCCGGCCGATCCGGTACTCGATCGTCCCGGCGACCAGGGCCGCGAGAGCCTCCGGGCGGTCCGGATGGTCGACCACGAAGGCCACGAAGGACCCCTCGGCGTCGGCGAGCTTCCCCCGCACGGTGGGCAGCGACGCGGCGTGCCACTCGGCGGAGCCGCCGCCGTCGAAGAGCGAGTCGATCATGACCTGGCGCAGGCGCAGCACTTCCCCGGCGTCCTCGGGCGTGGCACGGCGTACGAGACTCATGATCCGCACGGTAGCCACCGCATCCCGGCCACGTCCTCGCATTTTCGACGGATTCCGCTTGCTTGGAGTGCACTCGAAGGTTTTAGCGTGGGGGCCATGACGGTGATGGAGACCACAGCCGAGGCCACCGGGACCGGGGCCGACACCTGCGCCGGTCCTCCCGAGAGGGAGCGGCGCCCTGACGGCCGGGACAACTACACGATCAGCGAGGTCGTCGCCTTCACCGGCCTCAGCGCGCACACCCTGCGCTGGTACGAGCGCATCGGGCTGATGCCGCACATCGACCGCTCGCACACCGGCCAGCGCCGCTACAGCAACCGCGACCTGGACTGGCTCGGCCTCGTCGGCAAGCTCCGGCTCACCGGGATGCCCGTCGCCGACATGGTGCGCTACGCGGAGATGGTGCGCGCGGGCGACCACACCTACATGGAGCGCTACGAACTCCTGGAGGAGACCCGCCGGGACGTCAAGGCCCGGATCGCGGAGCTCCAGGACACGCTCGCCGTGCTCGACCGGAAGATCAGCTTCTACGGGGACGCGGGGCGCGCCCTCGCCTCGGAGAGGTCCTGACGAGGGACGACGGGATCGCGGACCGGGACGGGCGGCGCCCGGGCCGCGCCGTCCCCGCGGCTACAGCTGGGCCAGCAGCTCCGCCTTCTTGACGGAGAACTCCTCGTCCGTGACGAGCCCCGCCTCGTGCAGTTCCCCGAGATGCCGGATCCGGTCGGCGATGTCGGCCGGGTCCCGGCGCGGCGCCGAGGACGCGGCCGAGGGCGCGGGACCGGCGGAGCGCGTGGCGGCGAGGACGGCCGCCGCGAACGGCAGCGACTCGTGGACGGGCCCGTACCCGAGCCCGAAGACGACCGCCGCCGGATCCTGGTCCGCCTGGGCGGGCTGGGCCGGCGCGGGGTCCCGCCGCAGCAGTCGCAGATGGCCCTCGAACACCTCCGGTGAGCGCCACTCGACCCCGCACAGCGCGGAGACCGGGAAGGTCTGGTCGCCGGCCTTCCACTTCGCCGAGGACGCGCCCGTCCAGAACCACCGGAAGGACACCGCCTTGCCGTCGAAGGTGGCCTTCCCGTCGTACGCCTTGAAGTGCAGGGGCGCCTCGGGGGGTCTCACGAGATAGCGCTCGGCGGGCTCGTCGTCCGCGGCGAGCTGTCCGCGCAGTTCGTCCGCGTAGTACTCGGCGAGCGTCTCGCGCTCGGCGGGCAGCACCAGACGGTAGGGGTCGCACCCTTCCTTGAGCTGTCCCGCGGCCGCCTCCATCAGCGGATCGGCGCCGGGCCTCGGCACCGCACGCAGAACGACCGTGCCTCGCTTCCCGGGCGTCAGCGTCACCGCCGCGATCGCCTCCAGGGGGATGCGGCGTTCGCCGAGCGCCTGGAACAGCTTCGGCGTACGGATCCCCCGTTCGAAGCGGATGAGCACGGAGTCGGACTCGAACTCCCAGGCGGCATGAAATCCGGCCAGTACGTCACCCATGCGGGCCATCGTATGCGGCACGCAAGCCTCCGTCGCCTCTCCGGGCGGACCGCAGTTTTTCGTCCTCTACGCGCGTCAGACCGACGCGCCGGCGGACAAACCCGTCCGGCACGCGTCATCGTCGTGCGCGCACTGGACCGCGCGGTACGCGCCAATGCCGATCTCCGCGAAGTTGCGGAGACTGTCCGTACCCGGCTCGAAGTAGCCGGCGTGCCCCTTCGCCCCGTCGGCGGACAGGACGCGCGCCCCGAACCCCTTCGACACCGGGTCCGCTCCGTGCCCGAGGCCGCCGACCTCCATGTACGGCACGTCCTTGATCCAGTCGTCCGCGTCGCGCATCGCCCAGACCCGGGCGGTGGTGTGCAGGTTCGCCGCCTTCCCCGTCCGCATGCCGGGGCTGCCCGCCACGGCTATGTCGGAGACCCGGGAGGGCAGCGAGCGGGCGGCCACACCGCACAGGACCGAGCCGTAGCTGTGGCAGTACAGCGCCACCTCCGTGGTCCCCGGCAGCGCCCGCACCAGCGCGTTCAGCCGTACCGCGCCGTCCTCGGCGCGCATGGCGGTGGCCGCGTCGATGCCCAGACCGCTGGGCGCCGTGTAGTCGGCCCACGCGATCACGGCCGTGCGCGCACCAGGGTCGGCCGCGCGCTCCGCCCGGTACAGCGAACTCGCCATGCCGACGGGCGCCGAGTACTTCTTGTACGTGCGCTGGAAGGTGAGCAGATCGGTGTCGACGCCGGGCACCACGACCGAGACGCGGTCCGCCTTGTCGAGGTTGCCGAAGACCTCGGCGACCCGCCCCGAGCCGTTGGGGTCGAAGGCGAGGATCTTGCGGCTCTTGTGCAGCAGTGCCTCGTAGCGGTGCATCCGGCGTCCCGCGTCGTGCTGGCCGAGCGAGGAGAGCCGGTTGTCGTGCATGCGCTTGTGCTCGACCTTGCGCTCGTGCTTCAGCGCGAGACGGTTCGCCTCGTAACGCAAGGTCACCGGCGCCCCGTTCATGTTGCCGACCGCGAGCGGGTAGCGGTGGGCGAGCCGGGCGAGCTGCTGGGCGTCGAGCGTGGTGAAGAAGCGGGCCAGCCGGTCCGGAGCGGAGTCCGGGTCCGGGAGACGCTGTCCGGCGATACTGCCGTGCTCCCACGCGGAGCGGGACGCCTGGAGCGGAGAAGCCGCTCGGTGACTGTGGAGTGCGGTCCAGCCACTGGTGGCCAGCATCACGAACACCACGGCCAGCGCGAGCAGTGCGCGCCAGACGTTGAGTTGGGGGGTTGTGTCGAAGGAAGTCACTGAGAGGACACCCTAGGAGAAGTGAGGAGCCTCCCGTTAAACGAGTGACTGGGATCACGTTTCTCATGGGGCGATTGGGGCAAACCGGGTTCAGTTTGAGATAAATAGTGACGCTCTGTACGTGGATCTCTGCGACGCGTGTGCGATATGTGCCGCTCGGCGTGGGGGTGTTGTGTGGTTGCGGGGATTCCGCGGAGATCTCGTGCGCACGTCATCCGTACAACGTGCGCGAGTGCGTACCGGGTTCCGCGCGCGGACGCCCGCGGGTGTCGCGCGAGGCCGGTGAAGGGCGCCGTGCCGGCGGTCGCCGTCCGGCCCGCGCCGCGACGGCGACGGAGCGTCACCGGGTGTCACCGCGGCGCGGTGCCCCACTTCTCCGCCAACGCGGGCCCCACATGGTCGAGATAGGTGGCGGTCAGCTCACGGATCGCCTCCACGCTGGTGTCCTCGCCGGCGCCCCACAGGCGGCCCGTCACCCGCATCACCCCGCCGAACACGGCGACCGCGATGCGCGGGCGCGGGTCCGCGTCCACATCGAGGCCCTCACGCTCCGCGATCAGCCGGGCGATCTCCTCCTCGATCTCCTCCGAGCGGCGCAGGTGCACGGCAAGCAGCGCGGGTGTCGACTCGATCAACTGGTAGGTGCGCATGTGCAGTTCGATCGGCACGACGGCCTCGATCGCCTCGCCGATGGTGTCCCAGCTCTCCAGGACCGCCCGGCGCAGGGCCTCCAAGGGGGCTTCGTGGGGCGGCCTTTCGCGTACCGCGGCGACGAAGTGCGACTCGGTGAGCCGCTGCAGGAAGAGGGCCGCGTCCTCCTTGCCCGCGAAGTAGCGGAAGAAGGTGCGCTGGGAGACGTCGACCGCGTCGGCGATCTCGTCGACGGTGGTCCGCTCGTACCCCTGGGTGGTGAACAGCTCGAGGGCGGCCCGCAGCAGCGCGTCCCGGGTGCGCTGCTTCTTGCGCTCGCGCAGCCCGGGGGGTGGCGCCGCCGTCTCCGCCGCCGTGCCGACCGTGTCCGTCATGGTGTCGCTCCCCTCCTCTCCGAACTGTTCGCCCAGTTCAGCCTATCTGTGAGTAACGTGACAGTTACCGACTTGTGATTTGGTTTGTCAATTGTCAGTGGCTGTCACTAGCCTCGAAAAATGACTAGTCAGACCACCATCGACAAGACGGGCCCGGGGGACAAGACTCCGGTCTCCCCGTTGGACCGGGCCCCGTCCACGGGCCTGCGCGGCCATCCGTGGTTCACCCTCATCACCGTGGCCGTCGGGGTCATGATGGTGGCCCTGGACGGCACCATCGTGGCCATCGCCAACCCCGCCATCCAGCAGGACCTCGGCGCCAGTTTCGCCGACGTCCAGTGGATCACCAACGGCTACTTCCTCGCCCTCGCGGTCACCCTGATCACCGCCGGCAAGCTCGGTGACCGGTTCGGCCACCGGCAGACCTTCCTCATCGGCGTCGTCGGCTTCGCCGCCGCCTCGGGCGCCATCGGGCTCTCCCACAGCATCGCCTTCGTCGTCACCTTCCGCGTCTTCCAGGGCCTGTTCGGCGCCCTGCTGATGCCGGCCGCGCTCGGTCTGCTCCGCGCCACCTTCCCGGCCGAGAAGCTGAACATGGCGATCGGCATCTGGGGCATGGTCATCGGCGCCTCCACCGCCGGCGGCCCGATCCTCGGCGGTCTGCTCGTCCAGCACGTCAGCTGGCAGTCGGTGTTCTTCATCAACGTGCCCGTCGGCGTCATCGCGCTGGTCCTCGGCGTGCTGATCCTCACCGACCACCGCGCCGCGAACGCCCCGCGTTCCTTCGACCTCCTCGGCATCGCGCTGCTCTCCGGCGCCATGTTCTGCCTGGTCTGGGCGCTCATCAAGGCCCCGGCCTGGGGCTGGGGCTCCGTCCAGACCTGGTCCTTCCTGGGCGCCTCGATCCTCGGCTTCGCGCTCTTCGCCCTCTGGGAGAAGCGCGTCAAGGAGCCGCTGATCCCGCTCGCGCTGTTCCGCTCGGTGCCGCTGTCGGCCGGTGTGGTCCTGATGGTCCTGATGGCCATCGCCTTCCTCGGCGGACTGTTCTTCGTCACCTTCTACCTGCAGACCGTGCACGGTATGAAGCCGGTCGAGGCCGGCCTGCACCTGCTGCCGCTGACCGGAATGATGATCGTGGGCTCGCCGCTGGCCGGTTTCCTGATCACGAAGACGGGCCCGCGCATCCCGCTGGCGGGCGGCATGGCGCTCACCGCGATCTCCATGTACGGCATGTCCACGCTGGCCACGGACACGAGCAGCCTGGTCATGTCGATCTGGTTCGCGGGCCTCGGCCTCGGCCTCGCGCCGGTCATGGTCGGAGCCACCGAGGTCATCGTCGGCAACGCCCCGATGGAGCTCTCCGGTGTCGCCGGTGGTCTCCAGCAGGCCGCCATGCAGATCGGCGGCAGCCTCGGCACCGCCGTCCTGGGCGCCGTCATGGCCTCCAAGGTCGACGGCGACCTCGCGGGCAACTGGGCCGACGCCAAGCTGCCGCCGCTCACCCCGGCCCAGCTGGACCAGGCCTCCGAGGCGGTCCGGGTCGGCATCGCGCCGGTCACCAAGGACACTCCGCCGGAGATCGCCGCGCGGATCACCGACGTCGCCCACAACACCTTCATCTCCGGCATGAGCCTCGCCTGCCTCGTCGCCGCGGGAGTCGCCGTCGTGGCCGTTTTCGTCGCGCTGCTCACCAAGCGGGGCGAGAACGCGGAGGCCGCGGGAGCGGGCGCCGGACACATCTGACGGACCCGCCGGCCCGGACTTTCCCTGGAGAGTTTTCGCCCATCGGAGTGATCGGGCCGGGGATTCCCCCGTTCGGACGCGCCGCAGGTCGCAGGGGGTCACGTCCTCCGTAAGGCCTGGAGGGTGACCGGTTCTGCGGCGCGCCGCCGGAGGGGGACCGCGCGTGCGCAGGCCTGGCGGCGTGGAACGGGGGTACCCGACTCATCGACCCGAACCGACCGCGAGGTCACGGGAGTTCAGGAGTTGATGATGGCGGGCTTCGGAAACGGTACGCGCAGGCACCCCCGTTCACGTGGCCGTACAGGCGCACGGACCGGGCCGGACCGCGCGACCCTGGGGATCGTCGGCGTCGTGTGCGCGGTGGCCGGCTTCTTCACGCTGGGCATCGTCCTCGGGCCGGCCGCGATGGTCTGCGGCTGGCTCGCGATGGGCCGCCGCTGGACCGGCTCAGGTCCGGTGCCGGCCCTGATAGCCCTGGTGCTGGGAGCGATCGACACGCTCCTGGCGGTCATCTGGCTGGCAGGAGGCGCGGGCAACGGCCTGCTCTGACACCGGCCGAGCGAGCGGCTGTCACGATCCGTGGGCCCGCGCGCCGCCCCGAGCGGCGCGCGGGCCCACTGGTCCGTACGGGGGCGTTCCACCGTCCCCTGGTCCCTGGTCCCAGGTCCATGTGTCCCCCGGGATCTACGTGGGGGAGTGTTCCTCCGTCCCCGCCGACAGCGGATGCGGCAGCATTCCCGGGCCGCCCGTCAGAGCGGCGACCTCCGCCCGCAGTGCCCGCACCTCCTCCGCGAGCGCCTCGATCGCCGCGGTCTGCCGCCGCTCCTCCACGTCGTCCTTCTCGAACCGGGAGATGAACCAGGCGGCGATGTTCGCGGTGACCACACCCAGCAGGGCGATCCCCGAGAGCATCAGGCCGACCGCCAGCACGCGGCCCATCCCCGTGGTCGGGGCGTGATCGCCGTACCCCACGGTCGTCATCGTCGTGAACGACCACCACACCGCGTCACCCAGCGTCTTGATGTTCCCGTTCGGTGAGTCCCGTTCCACCGACAGCACGGCGAGCGAGCCGAACATCAGCAGGCCGATGACCGCGCCCCCGACGTAGGTCGTCAGCCGGATCTGCGAGGCCATCCGAGCGCGCCGCCCCACCAGCATCAGCGTGGAGACCAGCCGCAGCAGCCGCAGCGGCTGAAGGATCGGCAGGATGACGGCGCACAGGTCCAGCCAGTGTGTGCGGACGAAGTCCCGCCGCTGCCGGGCGAGAGTGAGCCGGACGAGGTAGTCGGCGGCGAAGGCCCCCCACACCACCCACTCGACGACCGTGCAGACGCCCGCCACCGAACGGCCGGCGCCGCTGTCCACGATCGGCACGGCGTACGCGAGGGCGAACGCCACCGCGAGGACGAGCAGGGGCCGCTGGGTGCGCCGTTCCCAGCGATCCTGTGCCGATTCTTCCTTCATGCCCGCATCGTAGGAAGAAAAGGGAGGAGCGGGGGCGGCGGGCCCGTGCCCGCCGCCCCCGCTCCTCCGTACCGACGGCTACGCGTCGCCGCCCGCCGCGCCCGGGTCGGCCGCCGTCACGTCGAGCAGCTGATAGCGGTCGACCGCCTGCTTCAGCACCGACCGGTCCACCTTGCCCTCACGGGCCAGCTCGGTCAGCACGGCGACCACGATCGACTCCGCGTCGATGTGGAAGAAACGCCTGGCCGCGCCCCGCGTGTCCGCGAAGCCGAAGCCGTCCGCGCCGAGGGACTGATAGGTGCCGGGCACCCACCGGGCGATCTGGTCGGGAACCGATCGCATCCAGTCGGAGACCGCCACGAACGGGCCCTGGGCGGCGGAGAGCTTCCGCGTCACGTACGGGACGCGCTGCTCCTCCTCGGGATGCAGCAGATTGTGCCGCTCCACGTCGACGGCCTCGCGCCGCAGCTCGTTCCAGGACGTCGCCGACCAGACGTCCGCCCTGACGTTCCACTCCTCGGAGAGGATCCGCTGCGCCTCGACGGCCCAGGGGACGGCGACACCGGAGGCCATGATCTGCGCGGGGATCGTGCCCGAGGTGCCCTCGCTGAAGCGGTACAGGCCCTTCAGGATGCCCTCGGCGTCCACGTTCTCCGGCTCGGCCGGGTGCTGGAGCGGCTCGTTGTAGACGGTGAGGTAGTAGAAGACGTCCTCGCCGTGCGGGTGCTCCTCGGACGAGCCGTACATGCGGCGCAGACCGTCCTGGACGATGTGCGCGATCTCGAAGCCGAACGCCGGGTCGTAGGCGACACAGCCCGGGTTGGTCGAGGCGAGCAGCTGCGAGTGGCCGTCCGCGTGCTGGAGGCCCTCACCGGTCAGCGTGGTACGTCCGGCGGTCGCGCCCAGCACGAAACCGCGCGCCAGCTGGTCGGCCATCTGCCAGAACTGGTCACCCGTTCGCTGGAAACCGAACATCGAGTAGAAGACGTAGACCGGGATGAGCGGCTCGCCATGGGTGGCGTACGCCGAACCCGCCGCGATCAGCGAGGCCGTGCAGCCCGCCTCCGAGATGCCGTCGTGCAGCATCTGGCCGGTCGGCGACTCCTTGTAGGCGAGGAGCAGTTCGCGGTCCACCGACTCGTACTGCTGGCCGAGCGGGTTGTAGATCTTCGCACTCGGGAAGAACGAGTCCATGCCGAAGGTGCGGTACTCGTCGGGCGCGATCAGCACGAACCGCTTGCCGATCTCCTTGTCCCGCATGAGGTCCTTGAGCAGTCGCACAAAGGCCATGGTCGTGGCGATGGACTGCTGACCCGAGCCCTTCTTCACACTCGCGTACGTCTTGTCCTCGGGCAGGACCAGCGGCTTCGACCGCACGACGCGCGTCGGGACGTACCCGCCGAGCCCCTTGCGGCGGTCGTGCATGTACTGGATCTCCTCCGAGTTCCGGCCCGGGTGGTAGTACGGCGGCGCGCCGTCCTCCAGCTCCTTGTCGGTGATCGGCAGGTGCAGCCGGTCGCGGAAGCCCTTGAGGTCGGCGACCGTCAGCTTCTTCATCTGGTGCGTGGCGTTGCGGCCCTCGAAGTTCGGGCCGAGCGTCCAGCCCTTGACCGTCTGCGCCAGGATCACCGTCGGCTGGCCCTTGTGCTCCTTGGCCGCCGAGAACGCCGCGTAGATCTTCTTGTGGTCGTGGCCGCCGCGCCCGAGGTGCAGGATCTGGTCGTCGGTCATGCCCTCGACCATCGCGCGCAGCCGGTGGTCGTCGCCGAAGAAGTGCTGGCGGATGTACGCGCCCGTCTCTGTGGCGTACGTCTGGAACTGGCCGTCCGGCGTGGTGTTCAGGCGGTTGACCAGCACCCCGTCGCGGTCCTGCGCGAGCAGCGGGTCCCAGGTGCGGTCCCAGACCAGCTTGATGACGTTCCAGCCGGCGCCCCGGAACTGCGACTCCAGCTCCTGGATGATCTTGCCGTTGCCGCGCACCGGGCCGTCGAGGCGCTGGAGGTTGCAGTTCACGACGAAGGTCAGGTTGTCCAGGCCCTCGCGCGCGGCGATCGACAACTGGCCGAGCGACTCCGGTTCGTCCATCTCGCCGTCACCGAGGAACGCCCAGACGTGGGACTTGGAGGTGTCCGCGATGCCGCGCGCCTCCATGTAGCGGTTCATGCGCGCCTGGAAGATCGCGCCGAGCGGGCCGAGGCCCATCGACACCGTCGGGAACTCCCAGAAGTCCGGCATCAGCCGGGGGTGCGGGTACGAGGACAGGCCGTAGGGCGCCTTCGACTTCTCCTGCCGGAACGCGTCGAGCTGCTGCTCGGAGAGCCGGTCGAGGAGGAACGCGCGGGCGTAGATGCCCGGCGAGGCGTGCCCCTGGAAGAAGATCTGGTCGCCGCCGTCGCCCTCGTCCTTGCCGCGGAAGAAGTGGTTGAAGCCGACGTCGTAGAGCGAGGCGGAGGAGGCGAAGGTCGCGATGTGGCCGCCGACGCCGATGCCGGGACGCTGCGCCCTGGAGACCATCACGGCCGCGTTCCAGCGGGTCGCGTTGAGGACCTTGCGCTCGATCTCCTCGTTGCCCGGGAAGAACGGCTCGTCCCTGGTCGCGATCGTGTTGACGTAGTCCGTGCTGCGCATCTCGGGCACGGCCACGCGCTTCTCGCGTGCCCGCTCGATCAGCCGCAGCATCAGGTAGCGGGCCCGCTCACGGCCGCGCTCGTCGACGGCGGCGTCGAGGGAGTCGAGCCACTCCTGAGTCTCCTCAGGATCGAAGTCCGGGACCTGGCTGGGAAGGCCGCCAATGATGATCGGGTTGCGATCGGATCCGGAAGCCACGCTGTTCCTTCGCTGTCAGAGGGCTGTCTACGGTGGGTTTTCCCTGTATCTGCACCGTTCCCCATCGTGTACCTCGGGAACGCGTACGTCATCTCTACTAAGGGGTAACCGAGACGTTCGTACAGACCGTTGGGACGGGCCCGACCAAAACGCAACGATACGCTCAGTACGTGACGCGTTCCGCAAAGCCGTTCGGCTCTCGTACGGTCCAAGGGTTCCGAAGCCCATAAAAGGGGCAGAAGGGTGTGGTGCCCGTCACGTGGCGTCATGATGGCCCGCCGGGAGTTGCGTCGGCACTGCCAGGATCGTCACCGTTTCGGCGGTCTCGACGGCCGGGTACTTGCGCGATCCGCTCCGCCCGTGTGGACTACGGCCAACGCTTCGCGTACGCGCGTGGCTGAGACTCCCCCTGACTCTGGACGAGCAGAGGGAGACCCCAATCCCGAAACATGATCAGGAGGCAAGCCGTGAGCGCGACCGCGGACCACGCGGAGGAGCGGACCAACCCGGCCGCCAGGCTGGGGTTCGAGCCCGGACAGGTGGTCCAGGAGATCGGCTTCGACGACGACGTTGACCACGAGCTCCGTGAAGGCATCGAATCGCTGATCGGCCAGGATCTGGTCGACGAGGACTACGACGACGTCGCTGACGTGGTGCTGTTGTGGTTCCGGGACGAGGACGGCGATCTCACGGACGCACTGGTGGACGTCATCGGTCTCCTTGAGGACGGCGGCATGATCTGGCTGCTGACCCCGAAGACCGGCAGGGACGGTTACGTCGAGCCCAGCGACATCAGCGATGCCGCACAGACAGCCGGCCTCTCCCAGACGAAGAGCATCTCCGTCGGCAAGGAATGGTCGGGTACCCGCCTGGCCACCCCCAAGTCGAAGCGCTGAGCTGCAGCCCCGTCTGCAAGCAGAGCATCCGTGAGGCCCCCGCCGAGCCACCTCGGCGGGGGCCTCACGCATACGCCCGGACCGCCCCGGCGGGGCCGCGCCGGGGCCCGGTGTCGATCACTGCGTACGCTGGTCGTCACCCGAACAGACCTTTGGAAGGGAAGCGAGTGACTATGGCCATCGAGGTCGGCACCAAGGCCCCGGACTTCGAGCTGAAGGACAACCACGGCGCCACCGTGAAACTGTCCGACTTCCGTGGCGACAAGAACGTGGTGCTGCTCTTCTACCCGTTCGCCTTCACGGGCGTGTGCACGGGCGAGCTGTGCTCCCTGCGCGACAACCTGCCGCAGTTCACCGACCGCGACACCCAGCTGCTGGCGGTGTCCAACGACTCCATCCACACCCTGCGCGTCTTCGCCGAGCAGGAGGGCCTGGAGTACCCGCTTCTCTCCGATTTCTGGCCGCACGGCAACATTTCGCGCGCGTACGGCGTCTTCGACGAGGACAAGGGCTGCGCCGTGCGCGGCACGTTCATCATCGACAAGGAGGGTGTCGTCCGCTGGACCGTCGTCAACGCCCTGCCGGACGCGCGTGACCTGAACGAGTACGTCAAGGCGCTCGACACCCTGTGATTGGTCGGTTCCAAGCCCTGCAAGGCGAGGGAACCCGTCACTAGGATCGAACCGTTGATCCGATACCAACGCACCTACGGGGCTCCCCGCCCCTGAACACCATTGGGAGGACTCGTGGGAGTCAGCCTCAGCAAGGGCGGCAACGTATCGCTGTCGAAGGAGGCCCCGGGACTGACCGCGGTCATCGTCGGTCTGGGATGGGACGCCCGGACCACGACCGGCGTGGACTTCGACCTCGATGCCAGTGCCATCCTCACGAACGCGGACGGCAAGGTCAGCACCGACCAGAACTTCGTGTTCTTCAACAACCTGAAGAGCCCGGACGGATCGGTGGAGCACACCGGCGACAACATCACCGGTGAGGGCGAGGGCGACGACGAGCAGATCAAGGTCAATCTCGCCGCCGTTCCCGCCGACGTCACGAAGATCGTTTTCCCGGTGTCGATCTACGACGCCGAGAACCGCCAGCAGTCCTTCGGCCAGGTCCGCAACGCGTTCATCCGCGTGGTGAACCAGGCCGGCGAGGCGGAGATCGCGCGTTACGACCTCTCCGAGGACGCCTCGACGGAGACCGCGATGGTCTTCGGCGAGCTCTACCGCAACGGCGCCGAGTGGAAGTTCCGCGCCATCGGCCAGGGCTACGCCTCCGGCCTGCGCGGTATCGCGCAGGACTTCGGCGTCAACGTCTGAGCCTTCGGGCCTCGGACACTTCGGTCCGGTGCCGCACCTTTCCGGTGCGGCACCGGATCAGCCGTACCAAGTGAAGATCGACCTCGGGGAGGACCAGCATCATGGGCGTCACGCTCGCCAAGGGGGGCAATGTCTCCCTCTCGAAGGCCGCACCGAACCTCACACAGGTGATGATCGGGCTCGGCTGGGACGCACGTTCCACCACCGGAGCCGACTTCGACCTCGACGCCAGCGCGCTGCTGTGCAACGGCGGCCGTGTGCTCGGGGACGAGTGGTTCATCTTCTACAACCAGCTCAAGAGCCCGGACGGCTCGGTGGAGCACACCGGTGACAACCTCACGGGTGAGGGCGAGGGCGACGACGAGTCGATCCTGATCGACCTCTCCAAGGTCCCGGCCCACGTCGACAAGATCGTCTTCCCCGTCTCCATCCACGACGCGGACAATCGCGGCCAGACCTTCGGCCAGGTCAGCAATGCCTTCATCCGTGTCGTGAACCAGGCCGACGGCCAGGAGCTCGCCCGCTACGACCTCTCCGAGGATGCCTCCACCGAGACGGCGATGATCTTCGGCGAGGTCTACCGCTACAACGCCGAGTGGAAGTTCCGCGCGGTCGGTCAGGGGTACGCGTCGGGGCTGCGGGGCATCGCGCTCGACTTCGGGGTCAACGTTTCCTAGGCCCACCTGCACCGGTCGAAGGCGGACCCTTAGACTTCGTGGTCAACAGTAGGTAAAGCCGAGTACGGCGCGGGGGCGACCCTCCCCCAAGCTAGCGCTTGGGGGTGCCCCCACCACACGATGATTGGGTAGCCAGTGCTTCTGAAAACCTTCGGCTGGTCGTTCGCGATTACCGCGCTCGGTCTGGTCGCAGCGGCCTTCTACGGGGGGTGGACCGCCTTCGGCATCGTGGCGATCCTGGCCGTCCTGGAGATCTCGCTGTCCTTCGACAACGCGGTGGTCAACGCCGGGATCCTGAAGAAGATGAATGCCTTCTGGCAGAAGATCTTCCTCACCATCGGTGTGCTGATCGCCGTCTTCGGCATGCGCCTGATCTTCCCCGTCGTGATCGTCGCCATGAGCGCCAAGATCGGCCCGATCGACGCGGTCGATCTCGCTCTCAACGACAAGGACCAGTACCAGCAGCTGGTGACCGACGCCCACCCGTCGATCGCCGCCTTCGGTGGCATGTTCCTGCTGATGATCTTCCTCGACTTCATCTTCGAGGACCGGGACATTCAGTGGCTGCGCTGGATCGAGCGGCCGCTGGCCAAGCTCGGCAAGGTCGACATGCTGTCGGTCTGCATCGCCCTGATCGTCCTGCTGATCACCTCCATGACCTTCGCGGTCCACGCCCACCAGCACGGCGGCGGCCACGTCGACAAGGCGCAGACGGTGCTGATCTCCGGCGTCGCGGGCCTGATCACGTACATGATCGTCGGCGGCCTCTCCGGCTACTTCGAGGACAAGCTCGAAGAGGAGGAGGAGCGCGAACACGAGGCGGAGGAGGAGGCCGAGCGGACCGGCAAGAAGAAGCCGGCCGTCGTCCTCGCCGGCCAGGCCGCGTTCTTCATGTTCCTGTACCTGGAAGTGCTGGACGCCTCGTTCTCCTTCGACGGCGTGATCGGTGCCTTCGCCATCACCAACGACATCGTGCTGATGGCGCTCGGCCTCGGCATCGGCGCCATGTACGTCCGGTCCCTCACGGTCTACCTGGTCCGCCAGGGCACCCTCGACGACTACGTCTACCTGGAGCACGGCGCGCACTACGCGATCGGCGCCCTCGCCGTGATCCTCCTCGTCACCATCCAGTACGAGATTCACGAGGTCATCACCGGCCTCGTCGGCGTCATCCTGATCGCCTGGTCCTTCTGGTCCTCGGTGCGCCGCAACAAGGCCCTCGCCGAGGCCGAGGGAAAAGGCCCGACCTCGGACGAGAAGGCTGAGGTCTCGTCCGGGGTGTGACACCCCTCTGGTTGAGGAACGCTCTGAGCGGGGCGGTCGTGGAGGACGAGTCCTCGGCGGCCGCCCCGCCGCACATCGAGGAACGTGGGGGGCGGAATGGGCATCTGGCAGGACCTGTGGCGCGGGCGCTCGGCGGACTTCGACTCCGGCAGCGCGGCTTCCAACTCCATCGAACTGACCAAGCGCAACCACACGGTCTCGCTCACCAAGCAGGGCGCGGCCACCGGCAACCTCCGCATCAACCTGTCCTGGCGGATGCGTACCTCCGACATCAGCGGGCCGCAGCGCGGGAGCCTGCTGCGCCACCCCTTCCGCACCTTCAAGCCGGAAGTGGTCCAGGCGCACACCCAGAGCATGGTCAACGTCGACCTCGACCTCGGCGTCATGTACGAGCTGACGGACGGCACCAAGGGCGTCGTCCAGCCGCTCGGCAGCTTCTTCGGCGAGCTCAACGGCCCGCCGTTCGTCAAGCTCAGCGGCGACGACCGCTTCGGTTCGGGCTCGGGCGAGACGGCCTTCGTCAACCTCGACCACCGCGACGACATCAAGCGGCTGCTGGTCTTCGTCTACATCTACGACCAGACCCCGGCCTTCGACCGTACGCACGCGATCATCACGCTGTATCCGAGCAACGGCCCGCGCATCGAGATCGGCCTCGACGAACGCCATCCGCAGGCCCGCTCCTGCGCCGTCGTCATGATCGAGTTCAACAAGGGCGTGGTGACCGTACGCCGCGAGGTGAAGTTCGTGTACGGCTTCCAGGCCGAACTCGACCGCCTCTACGGCTGGGGGCTCCAGTGGGGACGCGGGTACAAGTCGAAGGTCGACCGTTAGCCGGTCCTCGCGCTCATCGGCCGGACGGCGCTCAGACCCGCCGGCCAGCCGGCGATCGCGCCCGCGGGACGGCCGGCGATCGCGCCCGCGGGACGGCCGGCGATCGCGCTCAGCGGCCGATGAACTGCGGCCCCTGCGGCGGCAGCCTGAAGTCCGGGTCCGGCCCCGCGCCCACCGCCTGCGGGAAGCCGTACGCGGGCTGCGTGGCCGGTGCCGTCTGGGGCTGCGGGTAGCCGTAGGCGGACTGGCCGCCCTGCTGGGCCGGCTGGGGGTAGCCGTACGCCGGCTCGGTCACCGCGGCGGCGGCCGGCTGCGGATAGCCGTACGCGGGCTGCTGGGGGACCGGGGCGGGCTGCTGCGTGACCGGGGCGGACTGCTCCGGCGGCAGCGGCACCGAGGTCTCGGGAGCCGTGGCGGGCGCGGCCCAGGCGGTGGCCTCCGGTGCGGAGCCGGCCGCCGCGGCGGCCTCGGACTCGTCCACCGAGATCCCGAAGTCGGTCGCGAGCCCCACCAGACCGTTGGAGTAGCCCTCGCCGAGCGCCCGGAACTTCCAGCCGTCACCGCGCCGGTACAGCTCGCCGCAGATCAGCGCGGTCTCCGCACCGGTCTCCGGCCTGATGTCGAAGTACGCCAGCGGTTCACCGTCCGTGACGGCGGCGTCGTACAGCAGAATGCGCAGATCGCGTACGTGATCGAAGGTGACGTCATCCGCCGAAGCGACCAGGAGAATGCGTCCGACACCGGACTCGACACCCGTCAGATCCGTCTGGATCGTGTCGGTGAGGCCCTCGGTGACCCGCTTCTTGCCGAGTCGCCACACCTTGCCGGACGGATGGCGGGGCTGGTTGTAGAAGACGAAGTCCTCGTCGGATCGCACACGACCGCCGGGGCCGAGGAGCAGCGCCGAGGCATCGACATCGGGGACACCCTGCCCGGGCGTCCAGCGCAGGACGGCGCGCACCGCTGTGGCGTCCAGCGGGACGTTCGACCCTTTCAGCATCGCGTGCGTCATGCGGTCATCCTGCCCTGTCGGTCCTGGTCACGACAATGCGGGGTCGTCCCGGAACCGGCGAGTGTTGGACACGGTGGAGTTACCTGAACTTCATGCCTGGTGGGAACCTGTGACATGGATCCATACGTACTATTACCGGCCACATCACATCCGGCCGCCCTAGCCGCCACGGGGGAGTTTCATGCGTCATTTCGGTCACATCACCCCGGAACAGCGGCAGCGCCTCTTCCACCGGGAACCGGGCGTCTTCACGTCCGACTCCCCGGCCAGAGTGCTCGCCGCGGCCCTCGGAGCGACGCTGTACAGCCCGGCGACCCGGCCGCAGCTCGCCGACGACATCGTCAAGCAGACCGCGCGGGGCGTGGTCTCGATGGTGCTGTGCCTGGAGGACTCGATCGACGACTCCGAGGTCGTGGGCGCCGAGGAGAACCTGGTCCGCCAGTTCACCGACCTCGCGGCACGCCCGGACGCCGGTGAGCCGCCGCTGCTGTTCGTGCGGGTCCGCCACCCCGAGCAGATCCCCGACCTCGTGCAGCGCCTCGGCCCCGCCGTCCGGCTGCTGTCCGGATTCGTGATGCCGAAGTTCACCGAGGAACGCGGCATGCCCTTCCTGGAGGCCCTCTCCTCCGCCGAGGCGGCGAGCGGCCGACGGCTCTTCGCCATGCCCGTCCTGGAGTCGCCCGAGCTGCTCTACCGCGAATCGCGCGTGGAGACCCTGGAGGGCATCTCCCGCGCCGTCGACAAGTACCGCGACCGGGTGCTCGCGCTGCGCCTCGGCGTGACGGACTTCTGCTCCTCGTACGCGCTGCGCCGGGCCCCCGACATGACGGCGTACGACGTCCAGGTGGTCGCCTCCGTGATCGCCGACGTGGTCAACATGCTGGGGCGGGCCGACGGCACCGGCTTCACCGTCACCGGGCCGGTGTGGGAGTACTTCCGCGTCCAGGAACGCATGTTCAAGCCGCAGCTGCGCCGCAGCCCCTTCCTGGAGGGACAGGCGGAGGAGCTGCGCGCCAGGCTGATCGAGCACGCCATGGACGGACTGCTGCGCGAGATCACCCTCGACCAGGCCAACGGCCTGACGGGCAAGACCTGCATCCACCCCTCCCACGTGCTGCCCGTGCACGCACTGTCCGTGGTCAGCCACGAGGAGTTCAGTGACGCCCAGGACATCCTGAGGCCGGAGCGCGGCGGCGGGGGTGTACTGAGGTCGGCGTACACGAACAAAATGAACGAGGTGAAGCCGCATCGCGCCTGGGCCGAGCGCACCCTGCTGCGCGCCGAGGTCTTCGGGGTCGCCCACGAGGACATCGGCTTCGTCGAGCTGCTCACCGCCGGGCTCCCGGCGTGAGCCGGACCGGCCGAGCGACGCGCAACCCCGACAGCAAGGAACCGATGAACACCCCAGCGCACGACCCGAACGACCCCGACGACAGGAACGCCCCGGACGCCGCGGACGACGCGGTGTGGACGGGTACCTGGGTCGCCGAGCGGCTCGGTGTCGAACTCGTCGGTGACGAGGGGCTGAGCGACCTCCTGGGGCTCGCGCTGCGGCGCAACCCCAAGCGCGCCCACCTGCTCGTCTCGAACGTCCTGGGCAAGCACGTGCCGCAGTCGCCCTCCGTCGTCCACGGATACGGATTCGCGCTCGGCCGGCGGGTGCGCGCGCTGCTGGGCACCGACGACGCCCGCGCCGCCGTGGTCCTCGGGTACGCCGAGACGGCCACCGGGCTCGGCCACTCGGTCGCCGACGGGGTGGGCGTCGCGCCCTACCTCCACTCCACCCGCCGCCCGGTCCGCGGCGTCCGGCGGGCGGGCGGCTTCGAGGAGTCCCACTCGCACGCCACCTCGCACCTCCTTCTCCCCGAGGACCCGGACCTGCTCGCGGGCCCCGGCCCGCTGATCCTCGTCGACGACGAGTTCTCCACCGGCAACACCGTCCTCAACACCATCCGCGACCTGCACGAGCGCTACCCGCGCGAGCGGTACGTCGTCGTCGCGCTGGTCGACATGCGGTCGGAGCCCGACCTGGTGCGCTTCGAGAAGTTCGCCGGGGAGATCGGCGCCCGCGTCGACCTGGTCTCGGCCGCGTCGGGCACCGTGCGCCTCCCCGAGGACGTCCTGGCCAAGGGGATGGCGCTCGTCGCCCGGCACGAACCGGCGGCGCCCGAGGCACCCGCCCCCGAGAGCGCGGGCCGTGCCGTCCGCGTCGAGCTCGGCTGGCCCCGCGGCCTCCCCGACGGCGGACGGCACGGGTTCACGCCCGGACACCGAATACGCCTGGACCGTGCCCTGCCCGCCATGGCCGCACGGCTCGCCGACGCCCTGCCCGAAGGGGCGCGCCGCGTGCTGGTGCTCGGCTTCGAGGAACTGATGTACGCGCCGCTCCGGCTGGCCCGCGAGCTGGAGCAGGTGGTGTCCGCCGAGGTGCGCTTCTCCACGACGACCCGGTCCCCGGTGCTGGCCCTCGACGACCCCGGCTACGCGATCCGCAGCCGCATCGTCTTCCCGGCCCACGACAACCCGGACGACGGCCCCGGCGAGCGCTACGCCTACAACGTCGCGGGTGCCGGTTTCGACGCCGTCGTGGCGGTCGTCGACTCCACCGCCGACACCCCCGAACTGCACGCGCCCGACGGCCTGCTGGCCCAGCTGGCGGCGCACACCCCGCGAGTCCTGCTCGCCGTCGTCCCGTCGTACGTCCCCGCACGGCCGTCCACCGAAAGGCCCTTCATGCTGCCCGAGCCCCTCCGCGGCCCCGCCTTCTCCTCGTACGCCCCCGACGAGGTCGGCTGGCTGCTGCAGGACCTGTCGGACGTGACGCTGGAGGCGCCGACCGAGGAGCGCGAGGAGGCGATCCAGAGCGGCGGCGCCCACTACGCGGAGTCGCTGCCGGTCGAGTACCAGCCGAGCCCCCAGTACCAGGAGCTCTTCCACGCGGCCCTCGCCACCTCGGCCGCCCGGATCGCCGAGGCCGTCGGCGCCGTCACCGAACTGGTGCTCGCCGAACGGTCTCCCCGCCCCGTCCTGGTGTCCCTGGCCCGGGCCGGCACCCCCGTCGGCGTCCTGATGCGCCGCTGGGCCGAGCACCAGCACGGCATCGAACTGCCGCACTACGCCGTCTCCATCGTCCGCGGCCGCGGCATCGACGCCAACGCGCTTCGCTGGCTCGCCGCCCACCACGACCCGGCCGACGTCGTCTTCGTCGACGGCTGGACCGGCAAGGGCGCCATCACCCGCGAACTCGCCGACGCGATCGAGGAGTTCGAGGAAGCCGAGGGCATCACCGGCTTCGATCCGGAGATCGCGGTGCTCGCCGACCCGGGCTCATGCGTGCGGACGTACGGCACCCGCGAGGACTTCCTGATCCCCTCCGCCTGCCTCAACTCCACCGTCTCCGGGCTGATTTCGCGCACCGTGCTGCGCTCCGACCTGGTCGGCGAACACGACTTCCACGGCGCGAAGTTCTACCGCGAGCTCGCCGGCTCCGACGTCTCCGTCGAGTTCCTGGACGTCGTCGCCGCCCACTTCCCCGACGTCGCCGAATCGGCCCGCGACCGGGCGAAGGAACTGCTCGCCGCCGACCGCGACCCCACCTGGGAGGGCTGGGCGGCGGTCGAGCGGATCAGCGAGGAGTACGGGATACACGACGTCAACCTCGTCAAGCCGGGCGTCGGCGAGACCACCCGGGTGCTGCTGCGCCGGGTTCCCTGGAAGATCCTCGCGCGCGCCGGAGCGGGCGCCGACCTCGACCACGTCCGGCTGCTCGCCGAACAGCGCGGGGTGCCTGTCGAGGAGGTCGAGGAACTCCCGTACACCTGCGTGGGGTTGATCCACCCGAAGTACACGCGCGGTGCGACCGGTGCCGACGGCAAGGCGGTGACCCTCTGATGTCCGCGCCCAAGGTGCTCGTCGCCAGCGACCTCGACCGCACACTCATCTACTCCTCGGCCGCGCTCGCGCTGACCATGCCGGACGCGCGAGCGCCCCGGCTGCTCTGCGTCGAGGTGCACGAGAGCAAGCCGCTGTCCTTCATGACGGAGACGGCCGCCGCGCTGCTCACCGAACTCGGCGACCTCGCCCACTTCGTGCCCACCACGACCCGCACCCGCAAGCAGTACCAGCGCATCAACCTGCCCGGTCCTGCCCCGGAGTACGCGATCTGCGCCAACGGCGGGCATCTGCTCGTCGACGGTGTCTCCGACCTCGACTGGCACCGGAGCGTGACGGAGCGGCTCGCCTCCGAGTGCGCGCCGCTCGACGAGGTGCGGGAGCACCTGGCGGCCACCGCGGACCCGGTCTGGGTGCGCAAGCACCGGATCGCCGAGGACCTGTTCGCCTATCTGGTGGTGGAGCGGGAACTGCTCCCCGAGCAGTGGGTGAAGGACCTGGCCGTGTGGGCGGAGAACCGCGGCTGGACGGTCTCGCTGCAGGGCCGCAAGATCTACGCCGTGCCGAAGCCGCTCACCAAGAGCGCGGCCGTGCGTGAGGTCGCCCGTCGTACCGGAGCCGTCCTCACCCTCGGCGCCGGGGACTCGCTGCTCGACGCCGACCTGCTGCTCGCCACCGACCGCGGCTGGCGTCCGGGCCACGGTGAACTCGCCGAAGCCGACTGGACCGCACCGGCGATCACCGCGCTGCCGGAGCGGGGTGTCGCGGCGGGGGAGCGGATCCTCCGCGAGTTCCTGGGCGCCTGCGCCGGCCCCGTACCGGCCTGACGGACAGAGGGGACCTCGGTTCCGGCCCCGCCGTGTCATGGGGCCGGGACCACCGGGCCCATGACGCCCGGCGCCGGACCGGTCCGGGCGATATGCCGGACGTGGTCCCGGTCCCGCCCTCTCGGGGGTGCCCAGGATGCTGGGCACCCGACGCGCTCACCCCGGGTCCGGTCTGCGTGGTTTTGTCGAACTAGGTTCCGGTTCCGCGCCGTTGAGGGCGCTTGAGGCCGCTCCGCCCCGGACGCGCCGGTCTCGGGGTCACCCGAGCGATATGTGGAACTTGGTGCCGTTACCGCCCTGTTGGGGCGACCGGAACCGTTCCGCCGCGACACGCCGGAGCCGTTTCGGGCATAGCTGAAGAGTTCCTGAGAAATCGCCCGGGATCAGCCGCAGCAGCCGCCGCCGCAGCACCCGCCTCCGCCGCCTCCGGCGCGCGGCGCGGGCGCCGGCGCGGACGCCGATCCACCCTTGGCGACGGCGACCGTCGACAGGAGTTTGACGGTGTCGTCGTGCCCTGCGGGGCAGTCCGCGGGGGCGGCGGATTCGGCCATCGGTCGGCTCAGTTCGAAGGTGTCGCCGCAGGTCCGGCAGCGGTACTCGTAGCGAGGCATGCGCACAGGTTAGCCGGAATCGGCCGGCGTCCGTAGGGCTCGGGAGCCTTTCCCGGCGCGCCGGAGCAAGGCCCCGGCAGGGTGCGCGGGAGCGGTTCGTCCCCGGTCGACTGGTGAGCCCCGTTGACCTCTGAACTTTTTTGTCTGGTTGCTGATCGAAGAGATCTCATTGGTCGCTGATAATTTAATAGGGCCGCGACGAGCCGCAAGGTCGGGGAGGGGGGCTCGCAGCCGCGTAAGCGGCCGCTGCAACTATCCGCGCGCGCAATTCCGAAGTGCGGAGGGAGACGCAGTCGTGACCAAGACGTGGCATCGAAACGATGCTCCGAATCCCCTGTCTTTGGGCCGCCCACGCGCAGGAGCGTGCCGTGGCTAGCACATCCGGACCGCAGCGCGGTCGCGGCTCTCGTCGCAAGCCCTCGCAGCCCACCCGACTGTCCCGCCTGGCCGCACGCCTCGTGCCGCTGGCCCGCCGCCTCAGACCGGCCTATCCACGCCCCGGCCGGGCCGGTTGGCGACGCTGGCTGCCCTCCTGGCGGCAGTGGCTCGGCGCCTTCGCGCTGTCCATCGGCCTGAGCGGTTCGCTGCTGGTCATCGCCTACGCCGCAACGGACATACCCCAGAACCTGAACACATATGCCACCCAGCAGGACAATGTCTATTTCTGGGCGGACGGCAAGCCGATGGCCCGTACGGGCTGGGTGCGGCGCCAGGACATGCCGCTGAAGGACATACCCGAGGATGTGCGCTCGGCGGTCCTCGCGGCGGAGAACGAGAGCTTCTACTCCGACCCCGGTATCTCCGCCAAGGGTCTGGTCCGCGCCCTGGTGCGCACGGTCGGCCAGGGGGACACCCAGGGCGGCTCCACCATCACCCAGCAGTACGTCAAGAACGTCTATCTGACCCAGAACCGATCGGTGACCCGCAAGTTCACCGAGGCCATGATCGCCCTCAAGCTCGACAACAAGATGAGCAAGGACAAGATCCTCGAGGGCTATCTCAACACCAGCTGGTTCGGGCGCGGCACCTACGGCCTCCAGCGGGCCTCCCAGGCCTACTACGGCAAGGACGTGAGCAAGCTCAACGCCAGCGAGGGCGCGCTCCTCGCCGCGCTCCTCAAGGGCGCGGGTCTCTACGACCCCACCCTGAGCAAGGCCAACCACGCCCGGGCGGTGGAGCGTTGGTCCTGGATCCTCGACCGCATGGTCAAGTCCGGCACGCTGTCGAAGTCCGAGCGGGCCAAGTACACGAAGTTCCCCGAGCCGGTCGAGCAGAGCGGGGCGTACGACACCGGTAAGCAGAGCGACTACCTCGTCGAGCTGGCGACCCAGTACGCCAAGAAGGCCGGGCACATCCCGGCCCGGGAGTTCGACCTGGGCGGCTACCAGATCTACACGACCTTCGACCGCGACCGCGAGACCGCGCTCACCGCCGCCGTGACCAAGGCCCGCAAGAAGGCGAAGAAGGACGACCCGGACAACGCGAAGGCCGCCCACTACGGAGCCGCCTCCATCGCCGCGAACGGGCGGATCCTCGCCGTCTACGGCGGCCCCGACCACCGCGAACAGGGCTACAACGAGTCCAACGCGACCACCGTCCAGGCCGGTTCGGCCTTCCTCCCCTTCGTCTATGCCGCCGCCCTGGAGCACGGCGTCACCAAGACCCGCGACAGCGCGGCCACGCCCGTCACCCCCGACTCGCTCTACGACGGCAACGACGGTGTCCCGGTCAGCACACCCGAGGGCCCCTACTGGGACCGCAGCGGCAAGAAGGTCGCCGCCCACAACGAAGGCAACAAAAACTACGGTCAGATCACGCTGCGTTCGGCCCTCGCCGCGAACGTGAACACGGTGTTCATGCAGCTCGGCATGGACACGGGCCTGGCGCAGGTGCGCAGGACCGCCGAGGCGTCGGGCCTGCTCCCCTCCAGCATCGGACCGCAGGTCCCCGGGCTCTCCCTCGGCACCTCCACGCCCAGCGCGATCCGCATGGCCAGTTCCTACGCCACCTTCGCCGCCGGCGGAACGCACATCGAGCCCTTCTCCGTGCGCCGCATCACCCGCAACGGAACCCGCGTCCGGCTGGACACGCCCGGACCCCATCGCGCGATGCGCGCGGAGGTGGCCCGCCAGGTCACCGAGGCGCTCTCGGACTCCTTCCGCACCGGTCACCCCGGCGCGGCCCCCCTCGGGGCGGAGGTGGCCGGCAAGAGGGGTTCCACACTGGACGACAAGGCCGCCTGGTACGTGGGAACGAACCGCTCCGTGTCGACGGCGGTGGTCCTCTACCGCATCGATCTGTCCAAGAGCCTCGAACCGCTGCCGCTCGAGGGGATCGCCGGCGCACCCGTCGCCGACGTGCCGTACGGCATCTGGTCCGGTGCCATGAGTCCGCTTCGCTGACCCCGTCGGCCGGCCACCGGGCTCGGCCCCCAGCGACGGCCACCCGGTGGCCGCGCCACGAACCTTCCACCCCCCTCGCAGAATGTGCCCCGTATGAACTCGAAGCACAGCCGGCGCCGTCGCCGCGAGCCCGATCCCGGTTCTGCCGCCGCTTCCGCACGCCAGGGCTTCGCGGCCATGACCGCCTTCCTCGTCGTCACGTCCATGGCCGCCACCTACCTGGCCCTGAACACGGACAGGGCCACACCGGCCGCGTCCGCCAGCGCGCACGCCTCCGGCGACGGCAAGGCGAAGAAGGAACCGGTCTGGGACGGGAAGACCAAGGTGCTGGGCGACGGCTCCACGTCCTACACCGGCCCGCAGAAGGGCGAGTTGAAGGCCGTACCGCTCAAGCCCGGTGAGAAGCCGCCCCAGTTCGTCGTCTTCTCCTGGGACGGCGCCCTCCAGGGCGACGACCAGCTCTTCTCGCACTACCGGGAGCTGGCCAAGGAGTACAACGCGCACATGACGTTCTTCCTGACCGGCATCTATCTGCTGCCCAAGGACAAGAAGACGCTCTACGAGCCGCCCATGCACGCGCCGGGATCGGCGGCCATCAGCTACGCCACCGACGAGCACATCCGCACCACGGTGGAGGAGCTCGGCAAGGCGTGGAAGGACGGCAACGAGATCGGCACCCACTTCAACGGCCACTTCTGCGGCGACAAGGGCGGCGGGGACTGGAGCGTGGCGCAGTGGGAGAGCGAGATCGACCAGTTCTTCTCCTTCGTCGAGAAGTGGAAGACCAACACCGGCGACAGTGACCTTCCGGCGCTGCCCTTCGACCCCGCGCGTGCCGTCAGCGGCGGGCGCGCGCCCTGCCTCGAGGGCCAGAAGAACCTGCTCAAGGCCATGAAGGCCACGGCCAAGAAGTACGACTGGCGCTACGACGCCAGCTCCGCGGGCGACTTCCAGATATGGCCCGTCAAGAAGGAGGGCATCTGGGACTTCCCGCTCCAGATGCTCCCTTACGAGGGCGGCAAGTACCAAGGCCTGTCCATGGACTTCAACTTCCTCTACAACCAGTCCGACGGTGAGACCGAGGGAGATCCGGCCAAGTACCCGCAGTGGGAGCAGGAGACCGTCAAGTCGTACATGGCCGGATTCGACCGCGTCTACTACGGCAGCAGGGCACCGCTGTTCATCGGCAACCACTTCGAGGACTGGAACGGCGGCATCTACATGAAGTCCATCGACCAGGTCATCAAGAACGTGTGCACGAAGAAGGGCGTTCGCTGTGTGTCCTTCCGTGAACTGACCGACTGGCTCGATGTGCAGAAGCCCGAGACCCTGGAGCGGCTGCGCAGCCTGGATCCCGCCCAGTCGCCGGACTGGGCGACCGTCGTGAAGTAGTGGTCGCGGACCGTGGTGAAGCGGTGGTCGCGGTGGGGCCGGTATGTCCGCGACAACCTTGAGCGTCAACTTACCTCCGACATAAGGGACTTGGTTGCGGTCGACGCGAACTCCCCCCGGATTCAGCACAGTTGAGTGGGACATGTAAAGATTCCCTTCCCCGGAGTCCGACCGGGGATCAAGGAGAATCGTCAGTGATATCGAAGAAGTTGAGCCGCAGTTGCTCGACCGTGGGGGCGATCACGCTCTCCGCCCTCCTGTTGCCCCTGTCCGCCGCCCACGCCGCGGCCCCCACTCCCCGGGTGACCGCGTCGACGGCCGACGCCTTCGGCCGCGTGGCCGATGCCGTGTTCACCGACCGCACGGCCGCCCTGCTGGACCGGGCCCCGACGGCCCGTACGGCCCTGAAGGCGACCACCGCGGGCATACGGGTCTCCGGCACCCTCGCGCACACCGAGAGCGCCGCGGTCTCCTCCCTGCACGGCACGCGGTCCCGCCTCGCGGCCCTCGGTGAGGCCTACAGCGCCGGCGACACCCGCGTCACCGTGAACAGGACCCGGGTGACGGGACAGCGGGCCACCGCCTGGGTCACCGAGACCACCACCCTCACCTACCGCAAGATCCGCGGAGACGAGCCCGCCACCACGGGCTTCCGCGCACACCATGTCCTGACCTTCGCCGCCCAGGCGGACGGCACCTGGAAGCTGACGGGCGAGCGCTCGACGGACAAGGGCCCCCGGCAGGTCAACGAGCCCGTCACCACCACGCCCCGCAGGACCACGATGGCCGCTGTCGACGCCCCCCGGGCAGCGACCACGTATCCCGCGCCCGCCAACGCCAAGAAGCTCACCGGCGCCCCGTACGACTACGCGGCCATGGCGACGTACGCCGAGACGTACTGGAAGAACTACAACCCCGCCTACCGGAGCTTCAACGCGGTCGGCGGCGACTGCACCAACTACCTGAGCCAGGTCCTGAAGGCGGGCGGCTGGGCGACGGTCACCAGCTCGGACGAGGAGTACGGCACCTGGAACTACGGCACGTCCTCGCAGACCGACACCTGGGTCGGCGTCAACGAGTGGTCCTGGTTCACCCAGACCGCCCGGCGTTCCACCCCCCTGGCGAACGTCTACCAGATGGACATCGGCGACGTGATGCAGATGGACTTCGACAAGGACGGGTCCAAGGACCACTCCATGATCACGTCGTACCGGAGCTCCGGCGGTGTGCCGTATCTGACCTACCACGACGCCGACACCTACCGCCGATCGGTGTCGAGCCTCATCGCGTCGTACCCGAACTCGGCGTTCTACGCGTACCGCACCTGATCGTTTCCTGATCGGCACCTGATCAGCGGCTGATCGGGCCAGACCTGGGCAAGGCCCCGCGGCGCGAGTGACGCGACCGTCGCGGGGCTGCCGCCGGGGACCGTGACGGGGCTGCCGCCGGGGACGGGGACGGGGACGGGGACGGGGACGGCCGCTCGGACGGGCCGGGGACCTGCTGCTTCCAGGGGCTCCCGCGGGCATTCCCGCGAGCTCCCCTGATCGCCCTCAGGCGCCGCCGCGCTCCTCGCGGATCTGCGCGACCACCCGTGCCACCGTCTGCCGCACCGCCTCGGTCTCGGTCAGGAAGTGCCAGTAGTCGGGATGCCGGCCCTCCAGCGTGGCGACCGCCCGGTCGAGCCGGGCCACGGAGTCGTCGAGGGGGCGGGCCTGCCGGGGATCGGGGGTGCTGCGGCCCGCCATGGCCAGCCGCTGCGCGTCCCGGATCGCGAACCGGGTGCGGTCGATCTCCTGCTGGGGGTCCTTCTGCACGGCGTTCAGCCGCCGCAGCCGGTCCCCGGCCGCCGACACGGCCTCGTCGGTGTTGTTCAGCAGCGCGCGCACCGTAGCCAGCAGCGAGGTCGCGTCCGGCCAGCGCTGCGCCTCACGCGCGGCCCGTGCCTCCTTCAGCTTCAGCTCGGCCTGCCGTACGTTCTCCTCGGCCTGATCCGGCACATGCTGGAGGTCCTGCCAGCACGCCGCGGAGAACCGCCGCCGCAACTCGCTCAGCACCGGCTCCACCTGCCCCGACCGGGTCGTCAGCGCCTGTGCGCGGGTCCGCAGGGAAACGAGCCGGTGGTCGATCTCGGCGGCCCGCTCCGGCAGCCGCGCCGCCTCCGCGCGCACCGCCTCGGCCTCCCGTGAAACCCGCTCGGCGCGCTCCAGCGTCTCCGGCACACCGTGCTGTCCGGCGCCCTGGTTGAGCTTGGTCAGCTCGGGCCCGAGGGCGGCGAGCCGGGCGGCGAGGTCGTCGGCCCCGAGCCCCGACTGCCGTACGGAATCGAGGGCGTTCGAGGCGGCGAGCAGGGCCTGCCGGGCGCGCTCGACGGCCGGGGCCAGGCGGGCGAGCTGTGTCTCGGCCTTGCCGAGCAGTGGGCCGAGACCCTGCTCGAACCGGTCCAGCTCGGCCTTCACGCGGCCCAGTTCGTCCTTCGCGGCGGTGAGTTCGCCCCGGGCCTGTGCCGCGACCGACGCCTCCAGCTCGTCCCGGTCCAGATCGTGGGCGTCGACGGCGGTGATGTACTTCTGGCTGGCCTCGTCGATCCGCCGCCCCAGCGCCTCGAAATCGGAGACCGCGCGCCGGGCGGCCGGGGAGTCGTCCACGGCCGTGATGGTCTCGATCGAGATGCGCAGGTCGCGCTGGGCGGTGTCCAGTTCGTAGAACGCCGCCGCCGCGGCGTCCTTGGCGGCCTGCGCCTCGGCCCGCTGGCCCTCGGCCCGCCCGCCGAACCAGCGCCGGGTGCCGCCTCCCGCGAAGGCCGCGGGCAGCGCGAGGGCGGCGAGCAGGGGCAGCGCGACGAGAGTGAGCACGTCACGGGCGACGTACGAACGAGGACGGCTCACCGGCCGCCGCCCGGGCGAGACGTTCCGCCGAGCGGGAAGAGGGTGTGCCGGCCGCGCGCGTCGCGCGAACGGCGAGTACGGCTGCGAAGGTGTCGCCGTCACATCCCTCTCCCGTGCTGTCATCCGCCTTGCCCGGCTGTCATTCTCCCACCGGTTAAGGACGAACACACGGGCCGGTCAGTTCGCGGTTCGTACTGTGATCTTTCCGTCGCCCGTGTGCGCGGAGACACGGTGGGCGCTCGTGTCGTCGCGGGGCACGTCCACGTCGACCGAACCGTCACCGCTCCCGGTCGTCACCCGGTAGGTGGCCCGGGGCAGCACGATCGAGACGGAGCCGTCCTGGCTGCGGGAGTCCACCAGGTCCGGCACGGCGCCGAGTTCGAGCCGTACCGAGCCGTCCTCGGTACGGGCGCGCACGCTCCGCGCGTCCACGCCGACCGCCCGGATCGAGCCGTCGCCGCTGCGCAGATCGAGCGGTCCCGAGGAGTCGCTGACCCGCACCGAACCGTCCGCCGTACGGATGCTCAGCGCCTCCTCGAAGCCCCGGGCGGTCACCCCTCCGTCCCCGTCCTCCACCTTGACGGCGGTCCCGCGCGGCACGACGATCCGGTGCCGGGCCGAGCAGTCGGCGATGACGCCCGAGCACTTCATCCGCAGCACCAGCCGGTCGTCGTCCTTCATCGCCCAGGTGACCTTCGGGTCCCCGCCGATGGCGACGTGTCCCTGGAACCACCGGGTGACCTGGACCTCACCGGCCTTCGCGGAGTCCGACACCACCAGATCGAGCGCGGAGTCGTCCGAGTCGACGGTCAGGGTCCGGCCCTGCAGCGCGAAGGACCGCTGCTCGGGCTCCTTGTCGTCCCCGGCGGACGCGCCGCACGCGGTGGCGCCGAGGACGATCGCGATCACCGCACCGCCGACGGCGGCGGCACGGGTGCGCGAGGCACCACGGGTGCGGGTCCGGGTACCGCTGCGGGTGGGTGTGCGGGCCATGATGATCTCCCCCTGGGACGGTCTGCGAGTCGCTTCGGCACCTCGACCGGAACCGGTCCGCGAAGCCTCTTCGACGTTAGGCACCAAGGGAGCCCGGCGGGATCCGGGCCGCTCCCGAATATGGGGTGGGGATAACCCCCGGGCCGAGCCCCGGGCCGCCCCGCCCGGCGGACAGCCGCGCCGTGGACGGCTCCGACGCCGACGCCGACGAGCAACCCTGGGCTGCCCCACCCGACAGCACCCCGACGTGGCGCCCGAGACCGGGCGCCAGCACTCCGCCGTCGGGCACCGGAGACCGGGCGACAACATCTGCTGCCTGCTGCACGGTGACCGCCCCGTCCGGGGCCCGCGCGTCGTCCTACCCGCTCCGTCCGTCACGGCCGGTCCCGGCCGGACCCGGCCTGTCCCGGGCAGGTCGGGGCCCGCCACTCGCCGGATACGGGTTTGCGGGGCATCCCCCCGGGCAATGTAGGCTGTCGACTCGTCCTGGGCGCGTAGCTCAGTGGTAGAGCGCCGCCCTTACAAGGCGGATGTCGGCGGTTCGAAACCGTCCGCGCCCACCAGGAAAAAGGCCCCCAGCCGATCATGGCTGGGGGCCTTTGACATCCAGATCTGACATCAGTGCCGGTACTACTCGCGCTGTAGCCGTCGCGTGAGCAGCCGATCCATGTGGCTGACGGCCTCGCGCTGCGTGTCCTGGACGACGTGAGCGTAGACGTTCATCGTCACGGCGATCTGGCTGTGCCCCAGGATCTCCATCACGACGCGAGGAGCCACGCCGGCCGCGGTGAGCAGGGTCGCGCAGCCGTGTCGGGCATCGTGCAGCCGGATGACCCGAAGGCCCGCGTTCCCGGCGACCCGGGTGAAGGAGCGGTACATGTTGCGCGGCTCGATCGGCCGACCTGTACGCGTGGTGAACACGTAGTCACTGTCCTCCCAGCTATCACCCGCCCGCTCGCGCATCGCGGTCTGGCGCATCCGCTGGTACCGCAGGGGTGCCACGCACATGGCCGGCAACGGCAGCACCTGCCGACGACGCCGACCCTTGGGATCGTCCTCGTACACCTCCCCTCCGACCCGCTGCCGCTGCTTCCGAACCCTGAGCTCGCGCTTGTCGAGGTCGACGTCCTGCCACCGGAGCCCGATGACCTCCCTGCGACGGAGACCGAGCGCGATGGAGAGCACGAAGGCCGGGTAGAGCGGATCGCACCGGGCCGCGGCGAGGAAGTCGAGCGTTTCCTCCAGGCTCCAGGGATCGAGGCTGCGGGAGTCGACCCGAGGCGCGTCGACCAGGGTGACGACGTTCCTGGCGATCAGCTCCTCACGGCAGGCGGCCGAGAGGGCGGTGCGGAGAACCTTGTGCGTCTCCTTCGCGGTGGCCGCGGTGGTCTGCTGCTCCAGCCGGACGAGGAAGCGACGGACGTCGGCAACGCTCAACGACTCCAGCTTCTTCGTGCCGAGCATCGGCACCAGGTAGAGCCGGACGTGGAACTCGTACTTGGCGTACGTGGTCCGCTTCCGCCGAGGCTTGATCATGTTCTCCAGCCAGTAGGGCAGCCACTCGGAGAGCTTGGCCGACCGTGTGGGCACGGGCACGCCCTGGTCGACCTTGGCGAGCAGCTCCCGACGCTTGGCGTCGCAGGGACGGCGAGCTTCCGGCAGGGGAGAAGCTCCCCTCAGAGGCAGAGCTGATGGCACTGCACTCCGTGTCGCGTACGGTCGCCCGCCAGGCAATCTCGCGACTTCGCGAGGACGGGTACGCGGTCTCTCACCAGGGCAAGGGCAGCTTTGCGGCCCTGCCGGGTGAAGGCACCCCGGTCAAGCGCAGTCCCGAGTTCGAGCAGATCACGGAGTATCTGTCCGAGGTCCGTCGGGACGTGCGCCGTCTCGCCGAGCGGATGGACCAGCTTGAGGACCTGGTACGCAAGCAGGCCCAAGGGCGGTGACCAAGACGTCAGCTCGACGCGCGATCTCTGAAAGCTCCTCAACAAGTCCCCCTAACTGCTCGATCAGTTCGCGCTTCTCTGCCGGGGTCAACACGGTCGCAGCCCTTTCGTTGCCCTCACGGCCTGAGAGGCCGTTCTCTTTCCGAATCTCGTGTGCGGTTTCTGCTGGTCAGACATGGGATTGCGGGTGCGGCGGAAGCCTCGGTTCGTTGCTGATCGAGTTGCCGTGGGGGTGGCGGATGCCGTCGATGCGGGCGGTTCTGGAAGCGCGGCGGAAGGCCGCGGTCGTGCGGGTGGAGGAGCTCGAAGCCGAACTCGAGCGGGTTCGGGCGGACTTGGCGGACGCCGAAGAAGTCCTCAGGCGTCGGGTGATCGGTCTCGAGCAGTATCTGGAGGCGCTGGCCGAGGAGGAAGCGTCGGCCGTGGTGGTCGGCGGGGTGTCGCGGAGGAAGCCGGTGGGCCCGCGCCGTGCGGTGCCGCATCGGGAGAACGCGGCCGGGGTCGAGGATCTGTCGGTGGACTACCAGGCGGTGATGGCTGCCGCGGCGGAGGCCGGAGTCGAGGGATTGGGCGCCCGGCGGACAGCGCTGGTACTCGGCTGGGACAGTGCCTCCGCCTCACGCGTCGAGGGTGCGAGAGCACGGTTGAAGAGGCTGGTGGAACGGGGCTGGCTGGTGGAGGCGAAGCCGGGAAAGTTCACGACGCCGCCGTCGGAACAGGTTGATCATGTCGGGCGGCCAGACGGCGGTTCATGAGTGCGATCATCGACCAGCGGATGACGGCCTCGCTCGTGTCGGTGCGTCGCTCGTAGTCCCGGACCAGGCGCCGGCTGCGCAGGAGCCAGGCGAAGGATCTTTCGACGACCCAGCGGCGGGGCAGTGCCTGGAAACCTTGGACGTCCTCATGGCGGTGGACGATGTCGAGGACGAGCCCGAGATGCTGGCTGGTCCAGTCGGTGAGGTGGCCGGTGTAGCCGCCGTCGGCCCAGACCCGCACCAGCCGTCGGAAGTCCTTCTTTGCCGCGGGCAGAAGCGTCCGGGCGGCGTCCCGGTCGGTCGTGGATGCCGGTGTGACCAGCACGTTCAGCAGAAGTCCGAGCGTGTCGGTGAGCAGATGCCGCTTGCGCCCGTTGATCCTCTTGCCCGCGTCGAACCCGCGTGAGGCGTGGGCGACGGTGGCGTCCGCCTTCACCGACTGCGAGTCCACGACCGCGGCACTGGGTTCCGGGCCGCGGCCCTCGCTGGTGCGGACGGCCTCACGGAGCCGTTCGTACAACTCGGCCACGAGGCCGGCGTCCCGCCAGCGGGCGAAGAAGGCATAGACGCGCGGCCAGGGCGGGAAATCGGACGGCATCGCCCGCCACTTGATGCCGTTGTCGACGAGGTAACGCACCGCGTCGATCATCTGCCGGTGGCAGTAGCCCTCCGGTCGGCCGCCCCGGCCCGCCAGCCAGCCCGGAACCGGCAGCAGATCCTTCACCAGAGCCCACTCGAAATCGCTCATGTCCGAGCCGTACCGGGGCTGGCGATCCGGCCGGTCGGCCGCGTTCCCGAACCTGTGGGCGAGACAGTCACACCCACGAGTGGACGAACTGGACTCGGCAACCGCAACCACGCGACACTTCGACAACAGGGCCTCTTGCTTCTCGCTGGACTCGACATCCGCGAGCTACCAAGAGGCCCTTCTTCCATGCACGCGGACCGGCCAACTCACCCGAACCAGGACGCTGTTCGAGCGCCACCGACCACGCGAGCGGATAGAGAACAGCCAGTTAGCCAGCCATTTTGGGGCGAGCCTCTAAGATCACGGCCCAACGTCGTGCTTTAACGGGCAGGTCCACAGACTGCCCGACTCGCCATCAGCTTAACGGGCCATGATCACTCGCCCCAAAGCAGCTCCACCCCAAAGCCGCTCCGCCGACCTCGTACCGCGTGCGCACGGGCCACTCTGCCTAAGAGGCCCTAACAGAAGCTGTTGATCATGTGACCTTCGGCTTGGACGGTCGTTGGTCTGATCGTGGGAACACGTCAGTCGAGGCCGTGGATCGTGTCGGATGAACTGTGGTCACTCATCGAGCCGTTGCTGCCCGAGCCGGCACCGAAACTGGTGGAGGGCAGACCACGGGTGCCGGACCGGCAGGCCCTGTGCGGGATCCTGTTCGTGCTGCACACCGGCATCCAATGGGAGTACCTGCCACAGGAGTTGGGCTTCGGCTCGGGCATGACCTGCTGGCGGCGCCTGGCCGCCTGGAACGAAGCCGGCGTGTGGGATCAACTGCACCTGGTGCTGCTGAGGAAGCTGCGGGCCGCGCAGAAGCTGGACTGGTCGCGGGCGGTGATCGACTCCTCCCACGTGCGGGCGGCCCGACGGGGCCCAAAAGCGGACCCAGCCCCGTCGACCGCGCGCGGCCGGGCAGCAAGCACCACGTCGTCACCGACGCCCAGGGCATCCCGCTCGCGGTGTCGCTGACCGGCGGGAACCGCAACGACGTCACCCAGCTCCTGCCCCTGATCGACAAGATTCCGGCCGTCGCGGGAGTCGTCGGCCGACCCAGACGCAGACCCGACGCCCTCCTCGCCGACCGCGCCTACGACCACGACAAGTACCGGCGCCTGCTATGGCAGCGCGGCATCCGACCGGTCATCGCCGAACGCGGCGTCGAGCACGGCTCCGGCCTGGGAACTTTCCGTTGGGTCGTCGAGCGCACCATCGCCTGGCTCCACGGCTTCCGCCGCTTACGCATCCGCTGGGAACGACGCGACGACATCCACGAAGCCTTCCTCGGCCTCGCCACCTGCCTCATCACCCACAGACACGTCCAACGCCTTTGTTAGGACCTCTAAATGTGCCAAGCCCCAAAAGCAAGGAGGCCCGACCCGGCGGCCGCCAAGATGTAGAGGGCCATGAGCATCCTAGGAGCCCAGATTTCGCGAGAGGTGAAGGATCGGTACACCTTTGGATTCTGCCCGCGCTCCAGCGCTTCCCATTCCGCGAAGAAGACCGCAGCCGGGAGGAATCTTTCGATGCGGTTGATTACCGCAAACTTTCCCGTATTCAGCTGCCCGAATGAGGTAACGCCGCCGTCCTCGACGAGTGACGGAACCGCCGGGGCCGCACCGTGCCGGGGGCCGAGCGGGGCGGGCCGCCCACCGACTAGCATCGCCGAGTTCGTGCCACCCACCGGCCCGGGCATCGCGGCACGGCGTACAGGGGAGCTGACACGGCATGAGAACGAAGAGCGCAGCGGCGTGGGCGGTAGCGGTGCTGATGCTCGGCGCAGCCGTGGGCGGCTGCGCCGAGCAATCGGACAAGGGACCGTCCGGCAGCAGCGCGAAGCACACGAAGTCCCACCGCGAACCCGAGGACAAGCCTGATTCACGGGTCGTCGAGGACGACGACGACCACACCGTCCTCGAACTGTCCGACGGCCGGCAGGTGTCCCTCCGCTTCACTCGCCGCGGCCTGGAGGCACAGCATCACCACGCCTCTGACGACGCCTGGTCCGCCCGGAAGACGGTCTATGAGACCGGCACCAAACCGTGCCACGGCATCAGGGCAAAGGCGTACCGGGACACCGTGTGGCTCGCGGCCGGCTTCGGCGCGTACTGCAGGGACGGCGAAGAACCGCAAGAGGTGATCGCGGCCGTCGCCACCGGGGACCTCTCCTCCTGGACCACCGACCCGACCAAAAACACCATCGCCTGGCCGAAGGCCCGCATCCGCGACGGTGGCGCCCGAGTGGACTTCGTCGATCCCAGCATGCTGGAAACCACCACGCTGACCTGGCGCAAAGGCTCCGGATTCGCCGAGGTGGCCACGAAGTACAAGCGCATCCACCCCTGGTTCGTGGGCCGGTGGCGAGCCACGGACGGCAGCCAGCAGCTGACCCTCCACCAGGTCGAGCCGGGCAGACGCGCACGCGTGGTCATCGAGTCCCGCACCGGCCCGCGATGCAAGGGCAGCGCCACTGTCTCCGGCATCGACCAGCACGACCTGTCCATGAGCAACTTCAAGCTCGATCAGGGCACCAGGACCGTCAACTGCCCGCCGGAGGAGACCAAGTACTCCTTCGACGTGAAGTCCTCGGACGGCCCGCTGCGCCTACGCAAGATCGGCAACCACCCGAAGACCGTCCTTACCTATGAGCGGGCGGGCTGACGTACGACTGCGCATGAGGGGCGGCGGCGTGGTCGGGTCTCTACCGTGTGGGTGGAGGAGGCGACGCTGATGGGGTCTGGTGGCCTCGTACTCTCCGGGCGCGAGGACGACGGACGGCGGACCTGCCGATCACTGTGGCGGTGCGCCAGTCGGCACGTCTGGTGGAACTGGGCGGACCGGCCGGACGATCCCTTGGAGATCTGCCCAGTACCGGAGTTGTTCCGCTGACATCCAATGCTGACATCAACGACCACGCACAGCCGCAGCCTTGGACGGTTGCAGATGGCTTCTGCGCGCACAGGTGGGCCCAGCCAAGGCCGAGTCGGAGTGAACTTACAAGGCGGATGTCGGCGGTTCGAAACCGTCCGCGCCCACCAGTCTCAGGACACGAACAAGGCCCAGGTCAGCCGGTGTGAATCCGGATGCCTGGGCCTTGATCCTTCTCGGCTGCTCGGGGCCGTCGTGCCACTCACGTGCCAGATGGGCCGCGCGGAGGCCGCCGCACCTTCCTGATCTGACCGTCCACGTAGTCGGCGATCTGGTGGTCGCGCCCGTTGACGAGGTGCTGATAGACCAGCGCGGCCCGCACCGACGAGTGGCCCATCCGCTGCATCAGCTCACGGGTGGTGGCGCAGCCGGTCGCGGCGAGGGTGTTGCCCGTGTGCCGGAGATTGTGGAAGTGGACGTCACCGAGACCGGTCGAGGCGAGGGCGCGGAGCCAGATCCGCCGGAAGTCGGTCAGTCGCAGGACAGCACCGCGGGCGCCGACGAAGACGAGCCAGGATCGACCGGCCTCCGCGTGCTCGGCCAGGTGGTGCGCGAGCTCGGGCACGAGCGAGGCCGGGAACGCCAGGGTGCGCACACCCGCCGCACTCTTGGGCGCCTTGACCGTGAGGCCGTCCGTACGGGTCTTGGCGTACGAGCGACGGACGGAGACGGTACGGGCCTCCAGGTCGATGTCCCGGCGTTGGAGAGCGGCCAGCTCACCGAAGCGGAGCGCGGCGAACGCGGCCAGGAGCACCAGGGCGCGGCAGTGAGGAGGGACCGCGTCGGCGAGCCGGTACACCTGGGTACGGAGAGGAACGGCCGCTCGGTGTGGGTGACCGTGCCCGCCCCCCTTGACCCGGCACGGATTGCGCTCGATCAGCCCGTCATCCACGGCCGTGTTCATGATGGCCCGGAGGACCTGGTACGCCTCAGAAACGGTGGCCGGTCCGACCCCCGCGTCGAGGAGATCGGTACGCCAGCGCCGTACCTGCGGCGTGGTGATCTCCCGCAAGGGGATCGCGCGGAACGTCGGCAGGATGTGGTCGTACGCTGACCACCCATTCGCGAGAGACGGGATCAGCGCATGTCCGGCAGACCGTCAATCGGCGAAGCAGCAGACCTCCTTCGGGCGCAACTGCGCGTAGGTCAGCTGTCGAGTCCTGCAACGACTGAGGACGCATGGTCTGCCTTCATCCGCTTCGGCCGGATGCGGTTCAACACGGCGGATTCGCCCGACGCCGATGGTCTGCTGTTTCAGTATGGGGTGCACGCCTTCGACGGTCCGGAGGCGTTCTCACTCGACCTCGCGCGCCAATTCGAAGTGCTGGGCGCGGACGGCGACTATGACCACTTCGTCCAGGTCCACTGCGAGCTGGTCTACGAACCGGTACCGGCTTTGGCCGCCCTGGGGGACTTCAACTCATGGTTCTTTCACGACTCAGGTGAGGATCTGGGGCGGTGGCTAGGAGCCCTCACCGCGCGGGATGCCTGGGCAGTCATCCGGGAGCAGCGACCAGTGAAGGTCGAGGTCTATCAAGAGGCCGTCTAGACAGCGTGCCCCCTGCGTGCCCGGTCGAGCAGGTAGACACGGAGAATGGCTGTCGTCGGCGGAACCGGGGCAGCAGAACAGCCCCTAACCGTATCGACTGGTCAGAGTCCGTTCTTGCCGGCGGTGGGTGTGGGATTTGAACCCACGGTGACTCGCGCCACGACGGTTTTCAAGACCGTTGCGATCTCGAGCGCCTTACCTCTTTGACCTGCAAGGCAACGCTTAGGGCGCCTCCGCAAGCCGCCCTCGGCCCATGCATGGCCCACTGGGGAGGGATTCCTCCACCGCGAGCCTCCTGGTGGCCGCCCGGATCCCGGGCCTGTCGCCGAGCCCTGATCCGCCGGAATGGCCGAATTGTAGATTCAGCGCGAATCCTCCAGAAGATCCCTTTTGAGATGGTGTTGCGCTTTTCCGAGCCGGTGCTGTTGGGGCTCGCCGCGCTTGCGATTCGCGGACGGGTGAAGCGATGACGATGTGGCTCAGCGACCATTCCCGAAAATCGCTGGCAGACGACTATCTAGCGGTTTGGTCGCCTAGGGGTGCCTTCGCCCGCCGCACCGCACCGACCTCTCCGCCTCGCGGGAGGCGGGGATTATCTGATGCCCCATTGTGATTCGCGGGTGTACAACCCTGTGTGGATGCCGGCTGTCTGTAGGGCGCTGGAGCGATGAGCCTTCGGTGCATTTCCGTAAGGAGATTGGGGATCAGGTGGGGAAGCAGGTCTGGAGAGTCGTCGTGGCCGGTGGTGCGGCGGCGGTGTTCACGGCCGTGGCCGCGGTGCCGGCCGGGGCGGCCGAGGGTGGGGTCTCGTTCACCCGTGTCCAGGTGAACGGCGGCAAGCCGATTGTGATCGGGGTGTCGAAGGAGGTCGCGGCGCCCGCCTCCTTCCGGATGGCGACCACTCACCAGTGGAAGTGGCCAGCGGTGTTCCTGTACCGCGGTGGTGCGGGTGATCGGCTGTGGCACGCCATCGAGACGAGCGACTGCATCAAGGTGAGCTCGGGCGTCTGCGACTTCAACGAGACGATGTACTTCGACCCGAGCGTGTGGGACATGCGTAACAGCGAGGCCGGGGCCTGGAAGGTCGGGGCCGAGGTGTACTTCGAGGGCGGCGGTGGTGACACCGACGACAAGGGTCTGACGGTCCACGTCAAGCGCAACTCCCGCCTGACCGTCAACGCCTCGCCCGAACCGGTGTCCAAGGACAGGACCATCACCGTGACCGGAAAGGTCACGCGGGCCAACTGGGAGACCAGGAAGTACGCCTCCTACGGAGACCGCCTGGTGAGCCTGCAGTTCAAGCCTGCCGGCACCGCCTCCTACACCACGGTGAAGAAGGTGTACTCGAACGGCTCGGGTGATCTCAGGACGACCGTGAAGGCCTCCAAGACGGGTACGTGGCGCTGGGTGTACTACGGCAACACCACCACCGGGCCGTCGACGTCGTCCGGGGACAACGTCGTGGTGCAGTGATGTCCGCGGTGCCGGCGGGCGGGTGGGGGCCGAGCCGGCGGTAACGGCTGCGACGGTCAAGGCGTCGGGTCCGTCGCGATCGCGACGGACCCGACGCCTTGCGTCCTGGCCGACCGCGAGCGGCCGTGCACGGGCCTCAGTGCAACGTGAGCCAGCGCGCCGTGCGGACCATGAGGCCGGTCACCGCTCTGGTGGGCAGGGCCGGATCTCGATGAGGCGACGACGACCACGGTTTTCAAGACCGTGTACCACTTGATTCGCTCGAGCCTGCAGTCCTCGGCGGTGGCCGTCAGGGACGGCCGCCCCGAACCTTCCCAGCGGAGGGGTCAACAGCTCGACGCGCAGGAGGCATCGACCTGGCCCTGACCGATCGCGACCAGCGCGCGGCCCATGACCTCCTGGACCTGGCCGAGGGCCGAGATCGTGGTCACCAGACCCGGGGCCTGGTAGTGGTCGACGACCGGCGCCGTCTCACTGCGATAGACCTCCAGTCGCCTGCGAACAGTTGCCTCGCGGTCGTCATCGCGCTGGAACAGCTCACCGCCGCAGACGTCGCAGGTTCCTGCCACTTCGGGTGGGCTGTAGTCGACGTGGAAGATGTGTTCGCGGTCTTGACGGCACAGCCATCGTCCGGCGATCCGCCTGACCACCTCGGCCTCGGGAATCTCCAGGTCGAGCACGGCATCCAGCGTCGACTCCGAGTCGGCCAGGATGCCGTCCAGCGCCTCCGCCTGGGCAAGATTGCGGGGGAAACCGTCCAGCAGGAATCCGCGCTCGGTGTCCGGGCGGGCAAGGCGCTCTTTGATCACCCCGATCGTGACCTCGTCCGGTACCAGAAGGCCGGCGCGCATGTGCGTGTGGGCGTTCTGCCCGAGCTCGGTGCCCTGGTCGATGTGCTCGCGGAACAGGTCACCGGCGGAGATGTGCTGGATCGACAGATGCGCGGCAAGGCGCACTGCCTGCGTGCCTTTGCCGGCTCCGGGCGGCCCGAGCAGGAGGATGCGCATCGATGAGGTGTCCCTTCGTCATGCGTGGCCAGGGTCGATCCCACGGATTCGGAGCAGCTGGGCGTCGTGACTGCGTAGAAGCCCTTTGTGCATTCCAGCATGACGGGACTTCGCATGCAGCCACATCGGGGGCCTAGTCCGTGCAACCCAGAACCATCAGGCGCCCCCAACGGACACATCGGGAAGTACGGCAGCCCCAGCCACCGGTCCCGCCGGGCAAGGCTCGCTGAGGCCCGTTGAGCGACCGGTATGACCGCCGCCGACTGATCCTGTCGGCGCATTACGGGAGATGCGGTGCAGGGCGTGGCCGTCGTCGGCCCTAGGTGCCGAAGCAACACACCCGGGTTATCCGCGGTGCCGCTGTTCACCAGGCCGGATGGGGCCGGGAGCGTTGGACAGGTCACGGGAGGCCATGTTCGATGGAGCCTTGTTGGCTATCGGGGGAAGGTGCAGGAATCCGCGAGCGGAAGGAGCCCCCGTGCTGAGGCAGGTCGCGGAGGGTGTGCTGATCCACGGGAGCGATTTCGTGCAGAGCAACAGCAGCGTGTTGTCCCTCGTGCGTCACGGAGCTGGTGACCGGTCAGGCCGCCGATCGCTCTCGTGAAGCGGGTCAGAAGAAAGACCCCCAGCTGATCATGACTGGGGGCCTTTCGCATTCGGGGCCGACAGCGGCGCCGGGACCACGCGCGCAGGCGCCTCGTGGGTGCCCCGGCCTAGTCGACCTAGTCGATGCGGGTGACGTCGGGGAGGTGCGGTGTGGGGTTGTCGAGCAGGGGGCGTCGGCGGTGCTTCAGGGTCCGGTCGAAGAAGGCGGTGAGGTAGGCGCGGCGGGCGTCGGTGCCGCTGACCGGGTCGATGTCTCCGACCATGGCCGCCACGACAGCGGGCGGTGGGGTGCCGAAGCGGGCGGCGAGCGCGGGGACGAGTATCTGGAAATCGCAGTAGGACTGGTGCCGTGCCCGTGCGGTCCACAGGTCGCGTTTCCAACCGGGGGAGTTCTTCCACAGAGCCTGCCAGGCGGCTACGTGGGTGTGGGTGAAGGGGAGCTCAGGTGTGTACGAGCTGCCCGCCAGGAGGAAGGGCTGCCGCAGTCCCGTACGCGTGACCGGTGCGAACAGTTCAGGGTCGTCCGGGCCGTAGCCGAGCGGCCCCTCGAGGACCGCACCGGCGCTGATGCCCCGGTCCAGACGCATCGCCTCGGCTGCGGCCGTGCCGCCCAGGGAATGGCCGAAGACTCCGACCGACCCGATGTCGAGCGCGGCTCCGAGTCCGGCCGGGAGGGTGCGGCCGTCGGCGTCGGGGTTGCCGCCGCGAGCGAGCAGGCGCAACTGGTTCAGCACGAAGCGCAGGTCGGCCACCCGGCAGTCCACCGCGGCCTTCATGACCTGGGGTGACAGCTCGCCCGCCAGAGCGGGGGCGGGGGTGATGACACGGCCGCCGGGGAACTCGACAGCGAGCGATTCGTAGGTGTGGTCGACGGCCACGACGGCGTACCCGTGACTGGCCAGCTCGGCGGCGACGGTGGTGTCGAGGAACCGCGGGTTGAGCCGGCCGGGCGTGTAGAGCACGACGGGCAGCCGCCTGGCCGCGTGCGCCACCGGGGCGCCCACGGTCGTATGCGTGCCGATGCCGGTCCAGTCGACGGAGCCGGCGGGGATGCCGAGGGACCCCGCGAAGGTGTCGAAGGCCGGACCGAGGCCGGGCGTGGCGTAGGGCGTCGCCGGTGCCTCGGCGTTCCGGCGCGCGGGATACCAGACGGTGATCATCAGCTCACGTGGCCGGGAGTCGTCCTCGGCCCACGGGTCGCTTCGCCGAGTGTCGACAAGGTGCAGGTCGACGGTGCCGACCGGGTGCGGTCCGGTGGGCGCGGGGAGGTCGCAGCGGAAGAGGCCACCGTCCGGGTCCGTTGCGGCCACCGGGTTCGTCGCGCCGCCCGGGTTCGTCGCGCCGCCCGGGTTCGTCGCGGCGCCCGCGGAGGAAGACAGCGCGAGGGTGGCAGCCGTGGCTGTGAGCCCGCCGAGGACTAACCGGCGGGAAACGGGGCGACCTGTTGTGCCTGCTGATGATCGGATCATGACTCGATCATGTCAGAGGTGATCGCCCGTGTTCCCGACCACGCGGACCACCTGACCGAGATCGGCCGGGCAGAACTCGGCCCCGCGTTCAGCGACTCCAGCCACCTCACACCGAGCAGGCGCCGGATGGCGCCGGATGGAGCCGGACGGGAGACGCGTACCCGGCATACGTGTTCCGCTCGCGGGTGCGCGGCTCCCCTGACGTGTCGTACAGGAAGAAGACGTGACACGGATGGTGAAGATGGGGCACCGGCCGTGAAACGTGCAGGGGCATGGTCGGACGGCCCCGACGGAAGGTGTGGTGGCTGAGGTGGCGGAAGACTCGATGGAGAGTCAGGCGAGCGAGCGGGTCGAGACCTCCGTGGAGCTCGGGGGCTACCAGCAGGAGCTGAAACGGACGCTCGGCTCCTTTCAGGTGTTCGCGATCTCGTTCGCGTTCATCTCGGTGGCCGTCGGCATCTTCGCGACCTATGACGACGTACTGCAGACCGCGGGGCCGGTCGGGATCTGGCTCTGGGTCATCGCGGCGGTGGGGCAGGTCCTGGTGGCGCTGGTGGTCGCGCAGCTCGCCGCCCGCATCCCGCTCAGCGGCTCCTCCTATCAATGGGCGTCCCGGCTGACCAACCCGAAGATTGGCTGGGGGTTCGGCTGGCTGGCCTTCTGTTATCTGGCGATCGGCGTGGTGGCGGTCGACAACGCGCTGGCGAGCCAGGCGTTCATGCCGCTCGCCGGCATCGAGCCGGACGAGGGCACCGCGCGCCTGATCACGGTCGTGGTGCTGCTCGTCCAGGCCCTGCTCGCAGTGGCCTCGACACGCCTCGTCAGCCTGATCAACACGGGCGCGGTTGGGATCGAACTGGCGCTGGTCGTGGTGGTGGCGATCGCGCTCACCATCGCCGTGGTGGTCACGGGTGATGGCGCGGCCGACAATCTCGTCTCGCGCGGTGTCACCGAGAACGCCCCCGACTACTTCGCCGTCGGCGGCGGGTTGATGCTCGCGATGATCATGGGCCTTGCGACGCTCGTCGGCTTCGACGCCGCGGCGAACCTGGCCGAGGAGGCCAAGGACCCCCATCGCAGCGTGCCGCGGGCGATCGTGGGGTCGGTGGTGGCGGCCGGACTGCTCGGCATGCTGTTCCTGATCGCGCTCACCGCCGCGATCGATGACATCCCCAAGGTCACCGCCAACGGCTCACCGGTCGCGGCGATCATGCGCGATCAGCTCGGTCCGGTGATGGAGAAGGTGCTGCTGGTCGCGATCACCTTCGCGTTCTTCGGCGCCGGGATGGTCGTGATGGTCGCTTGCTCGCGGATGATTTTCGCGATGTCGCGGGACTCACGCTTCCCTGCCCACCGGCTGATGCGACGGGTCAACCCACGCACACAGACGCCGATCCCGGCGACGGTCCTGATCTTCACCCTGGGGGTCGTCCTGATGGTCGCCCTGCCGGGTGCCGCACTCCTGGAGCTGATCACGGCGTCGACGATCCTCCCCGCGCTCACCTACGGCTCGACGGTCGTCCTCTACCTGGCGGTGCGGGGTGGACTGGATCGCAAGAAGGGCGCATTCGACCTCGGGCGCTTCGAGCTCCCTGTCGCGATCTGCGCGCTGGTGTGGACGCTCGTGGCACTGTTCGTCCTGGTGGCACCCCGGGAAGCGCTCGTCTCCGTCGTGATCGTGGTCGGCCTGCTCGCCGCGGGCGGGCTGTACTTCCTCTTCATGCTGAAATTCGACCGCGAGGCGCTGGAGACCGAGCCCGGAGACGTGGGTGCCTTCAAGTACTGACCTTCCGGGATCTTCCGGGATTCTTCAGATCCGCCGAACCGGAATCCCTCAGATCCGCCGAACCGGAATCCCTCAGATCCGCCGAACCGGATCCGGATGACGAAGACCCCCAGCCGTGGCCGGCTGGGGGTCTTCGTTCTGGTGGGCGGGGATCAGGCGAGCGACGCCCATGTCTTCCAGTACGTCGAGTCTCCGGCCTGGACGCGGTTCTTGAAGGTGCCGGTGCCGGTACCCGTGTTGAGCCAGAGGTTGTCGGAGGTGTCGCGGGAGACGAGGTCGTTCCTGCCGTCGCCGTCGATGTCCCCGGCGCCGATGACGTCCTTGTAGGTGCGGCCCCAGTCCTTGAAGATCTGGACGCGGTCCTTGAGCTTCCCGGTGCGGGTGCCGTCGTAGCGCCAGAGCTTCCCGGAACTGTCGAGGGCGAGGACGTCACCGAGGCCGTCGCCGTTGAGGTCGCCGGCGCCGATGACGCGCTTGTAGCCGGTCCAGGCGGAGCGGATCTTCACGCGCGGCAGGAAGCCGTCGGTGCCGTTGTGGGCGTAGAGGTAAAGATCGCCGGAGGCCGCGTTGCGGGCCAGCAGGTCCGGGCGGCCGTCGCCGGTCTGGTCGCCGCTGGAGAGCAGGGTGTTGTAGGCGCTCCAGTCCCGGGACAGGCGCCGGTAGGCGGAGTCGGGCGTGGGCAGTCCGCCGCACACGGGGGTGTAGAGACGGGTCTCGCCGCCGGGCAGCCGCACGACGAGGTCGTTGCAGCGGTTGCCGTCGAAGTCGCCGAACGGCACGAGCCGGGTCTCGTCCGCCCAGGGGCGCGCCTGGAAGGTGCGGAGGGGGTTGGCGGTGTCCTGCGTGAGCAGGTTCATTGTGTCGCTGCGACCCGTGCCCAGGATGTCCGAGCGGGTGTTGTCGGCGTAGTCGTGCCACTTGGGCAGGGACCGGGTGGACGTGGTCGCGGTGAACGCGGCCCGCGAGGAACCGTCCGCCGCCGACTGGGTCCAGACGGCCACCGGGCGTCCCTTGTCGTCGGTGGCCACCCGGCCCGTGCTGGTGGTCCCGTCCGTCAGGGAGTTCAGGGTGCGAGGCTTGGAGACGCTGCCGACCCCCACCGTCTGGGCGACGAAGTCGCGGCGGACGGTGCGGCTCGAGACGAATCGCTTCTGCGTGTACGTGACGACGAGCGAGCCGTCCGCGGTCCGCGTGTAGCCGAACGAGTCGTCCTCGGTGGACCCGGCCAGGTCCTGCCGGGCGTTCCAGCCGCCCCCGGCGGCGAGGCGCGTGGCGACGGCCGGGCCGCTCGCCCCTGAACCGACCGCCGTGACATCGCCGTTCGGGGCCGTGAGCAGCTCGGCGGGCTGGGAACCGTTCGCGTAGATCCCGGTGCTCTCGGCCGGACCCCAGTTCGCCGCCCCGGCCGGTTTGCGGGCGTAGTTGTTGAAGGAGAGCAGCTGGAACCCGCCCTGCGGGTGGGCGGCCAGCGTGACCAGCCGGGGCTTCTCGCCCAGTTGCGGCAGATCCCGCGGCGCGGTCCAGGACGCCGCCCCGGCCGGCTTCTCCAGGTACTTGTAGTGCCACTGGTACGCCGTCGGGTCCGGGTCGACCCCGTCACCCGTGTAGTAGCTGTCACCGCCCCAGATCAGCCCCAGGGCGCCGTCCTTGGCGACCGCGAGGCGCAGATCCCGCAGGTGGTAGTCGTAGACGTTGTCGGGCCGGACGATCGGCTCCGGGAGCCGGTCGAGGGCCACGGGCGCGGACCAGGTGCCCGTCGGACCCGAGCGCTCGACCACGGTCAGCCGGTGGTCCTTGTCCATCCAGGCCACGGCCTGGCGGCCCGTGGCGCCGGCCGCGACGGCGGTGACGCGCGTTCCCCGGTAGTAGCCGTCGGTCGCCGACGTGCCCTTCGCGACGACCTGGGCGGGCCCGAAGGCGGTGCTGTCGGGCGCCAGCCGGGACATCCGCAGTGTGGCGGTCGTCGCGTCGGTGGCCTTCTCCCACCACAGGAGCGTGAGCGCGCCGTCGTCCGTGCGGTGGAGTGTGGCGCCGGGCGCGGGCTCGGCCGACTGCCATGTGGTGCTGCCCGCGGGCCTGACCGAGAGCACGGTCTTGCCGCCCTGCTCGAAGAGTCCCGCCAGGGTGCCGTTGCGGGCCGACTGGAGGTCGATCACCGCGGTGACGCCGGGCAGTTGCTTCGGCGTGCTCCACGGGCCGATTCCGACGGCGACCGCGGAGGTGGTGGCGGTGCCGGCGGCGGACGGAGCCGCGTGCGCGCTCGGCACGGTGACCGCCAGCGCGAGTACGGGAGCCAGCGCGCTCCCCAGAAGCGCGCGCGACTGCATGATCATGTGGAATGCCCCCCCGGGCTTGATCTCATGAAAGTAGTCGCAGCGTATATCAGCCAAGATCACGAAAATGGGTGTGCCCGGGTTCGTGCCGACGCGGGATCCCACACGGGGCGTACCCGCACGGGGCGTACCGACGCGGGCAGGCGGTGACCTCGCTTCCGCGGGGGCCAGGACCCGCGCAGGTCCGCCGGGTCGGCGGCGTCCACGGACCGTCCGCTCCGCTATCCGGCGTCCAACGGCCTTTCGAAGAAGGTCTCCAGGACCACCGTGGCCTGCGTCCCGCTGACCCCGTCGATCGCGTACAGGCGGCGCAGCACGTCCTGGAGCCGCTCGGTGGTCGCCGTGCGCACCTTCACCAGGACGGCGGCGCTGCCCGCGATGACGTGGGCCTCCTGGATCTCCGGCACGGCGGCGAAGTCCTCGGCCCGGTCGCCCATCCACGCCGTCGAGTCGACCAGCACGAAGGCGAGGACCCCGCGGTCGAGCGCCGCCGGGTCGACGTCGACCGTCGTGGCCCGGATGACCCCCTGTTCGCGCAGCTTGCGCACGCGTTCGTGCGCGGCGCCCGCTGAGAGGCCGACCGCCTTGCCCAGAGCGGCGTACGGCTGGGTGGCGTCCTGCTGGAGCAGCGCGATCAACCCACGGTCGATGGCATCAACTGACTTCATGCAAAGACCATATCTGATTCGGTGCACTGCGTGTTACGTTGAATCACATCTTGGTCAGCCACTTCGAGAGGATGCCATGTCCGTCGACGGCCCGTACGAGATCCTGGACGACCGCTTCCGCACCGGACGCTGTGCGAACGGCGACAGCCGGCTGGAGGTCCTGTACGACGACTGCCGCTGGGCCGAGGGGCCGCTGTACCTCCCCGCCTGGCGCCAGGTGATCTGGAGCGACATCCCGAACGACCGCATCCTGCGCTGGGACGAGGCCACGGGCGAAGTCGGCGTGTTCCGCTCCCCGGCCGGCCACAGCAACGGCAACACGCTCGACCGGCAGGGCCGCCTGGTCACCTGCGAGCAGGGCAACCGCCGCGTCACCCGCACCGAGCCCGACGGGACGGTGACCGTCCTCGCCGACCGGTACGAGGGCAAGCGGCTCAACAGCCCGAACGACTCCGTCGTACGTTCCGACGGCACCGTCTGGTTCTCCGACCCGGACTTCGGTATCACCAGCGACTACGAGGGTCATCGCGCCGCGTCCGAGATCGGCGCGTGCAACGTGTACCGGATCGATTGCGCGACGGGGGAGGTGCGCCTCGCCGCCGACGGGTTCGCGGGACCGAACGGCGTCATCCTGTCCCCCGACGAGCAGCGGCTGTACGTCTCGGACTCGAGGGCCGCCCGGATCCATGTGTACGACGTCCGGGAGGACGGCACGCTCTCCGACGGGAAGGTCTTCGCGGAGGCGCGCGGCGACGTCCACTTCGACAACATCCGCTTCGACGACGAGGGCCGCCTGTGGGCCGCCGCGCTGGGGGACGGCGTCCACTGCTACGACCCCGACGGCACGCTCATCGGCCGGCTGCGCGTACCGGAGCCCGTCTCGAACATCGCCTTCGGCGGCCCGAAGAACAACCGCCTGTTCATCACGGCCACCACCTCGCTGTACTCGCTGGTGATGTCGGTGACCGGGGCGCCACGGCTCTAGAACCCGACGGGCGCTGCGGCTCTGGAACCCGACGGGTGCCGCGCTCTGGGACCGGACGGGCGCTGCGGCTCTGGAACCCGACGGGCGCCGCCTTGTGACGGTGTCTCACGCGTGCTCATGGCGGTGTCTTACGCATGCTCGTGACGGCGTCTCACGCATGTTCGCCGGATGGGGCCCAGGCGTGCATGGCCAGGTTTCACGGGCGCTCAGGGAAGGTTCTCGCGTGCCCGTGGAGGGCCCCGCGCACCTACGCCGGGGTCTCGCGCGTGTGCTTCAGCCGCATCCGTGCGTCGACCTTCTCCGGAGGGGTGACCTCCGACCAGAAGCGGTGGCCGGAGACGAACACGGCGAGCTCGCGTTCGCGCTGCCGGAGCTTCTCGACCTCGGCCTGTTCGTCGTCGGTCCAGCCGGGGGAGGCGGGGCGTTCCACCTTGCGCCAGCCGCCGGTGTCGCTGAAGCCGTCCAGCGGTTCCACCGACCAGGGGAGTCGTTTCAGCAGGGCCAGTAGCTCGGCCCGGACCTGATGCAGCTCCTCCTGACCGGCGAGGAGGTCACTCGGAAAGTCATAGGTCGCAGCCACGCGGCAATGCTACGCCTGTTCGATTTTGTGATGCGAGTTCCTTCCGGGACTTCACGCGAACGGGTGTTCCGGACCCCTCTGACCTGGGGAGGACCACGCCGTCCCGGCGTGTGGCGCCGGGTGCCGGGACGGAAGTGTTCAGGCAAACTGCACAGCCTGAACTGGACAGTCTGGGCTGTCTAATTTACGGTGGCCGTATGGATCAGAGCGGCAGCCACCGGACCGACGCGGGCGTCTCGGATTCCGCCGCCCGTGCCGCGCAGGATCTGCGGGTCGCGTTCAGCCTGCTCCGGCGGCGGATCCGTGAGGTCTCCGAGGCGCAGGACCTCACGCCCTCCCAGGTCTCCGCGCTCACCCTGGTGAGCAAGAGCGGGGCCGCCACGGCCAGCGCGCTGGCGGCGACCGAAGGGGTGCGCCCGCAGTCGATGGCCGCCACGCTCGCGGCCCTCGACCAGTACGGACTCATCCAGCGCAACCCGGACCCCGGGGACGGCCGGAGACAGCTGGTCACCCTCACGGACGCCGGGCGCGAGCGCGTCGAAGGCACCCGGCAGGCCCGTTCCGAGTGGCTCGCCCGAGCCTTCCAGGAGCGCTGCACGGAGGACGAGCGGCAGACGGTCATCGAGGCCATGGCCCTGCTGGAACGGCTCACCCGGCCGTGATACCTGCGCTCCGGGAGCGGTTCCGGCAGCGCCTCACCCTGGCGCACCGCCGTCCGCCCGACCGCTTCGACCGCCGGCTGATCGCCCCGATGGTCCTCGGTTCCGTGCTGAACCCCGTCAACTCCTCCATGATCGCGGTGGCGTTGGTGCCGATCGGCAGCGCCCTCGGAGCGCCTCCCGCGGAGACCGCGTGGCTGGTCTCCGGGCTGTATCTCGCCACCGCGGTGGGGCAGCCCGTCGTCGGACGGCTCGTCGACATGTACGGCCCGCGACGCCTCTACCTCGCCGGTACGGCGACGGTGGGCATCGCCGGACTGCTCGGCGCCCTCTCCCCGAACCTCGGCGCGCTGGTCGCCGCCCGGGTCCTGCTCGGATTCGGCACCTCGGCCGCGTACCCCGCCGCCATGCACCTCACCCGGAGCGAGGCCGAACGCACCGGGCAGGACAGCCCGGCCGGAGTGCTGACCGCGCTCGCGGTCCCGGCCCAGACCGTCGCCGTGGTCGGGCCGACCCTGGGCGGCCTGCTCATCGGTGCGGGCGGCTGGCGCACCATCTTCCTCGTCAACGTGCCGCTGTCGCTGGCCTGTCTGGTCCTCGGCGCGCTCCGGCTGCCGAAGGTCCGGAAGCCGACGCCGCACCCGGCCGGTAAGCCCCCGGCTCACCCGGTCCCGCCGACGCCGGGCACGACCGCCGCGGCGCATCCGAACTCCATCGCCCCGGAGCCACCCGGCCCGAACACCACCGCCCCGAACACCCCTGCCCCGGAGCCCGCCACCCCGCGGGGCGAGGCGCACGCCTCCGTCGCGCGCAGGATCGACCTCGTCGGCATGGCGCTCTTCGCCGCCCTGCTGGTCTCGCTGATGCTGTTCCTGATGGAGCCGCGGGCCGCCGACTGGTATCTGCCGGTGCTCGGTCTCGTCGCCGGAGCCGGCTTCGCGCGGCGGGAACTCCGGGTCCCGGAGCCGTTCATCGACCTGCGGGTACTGGGCGGCAACAGGCCCGTGCTTGCGACCTATCTGCGCCAGTTCCTCAGCTACACCACGGCCTACGCCTTCCTCTACGGGTTCACGCAGTGGCTGGAGGAGGGGCGGGGACTGCACGCGGCCGCCGCCGGACTCGTCCTGCTGCCGCTGTCGCTGAGCGCGCTGGTCGTCTCCGGCGTCACCGGACGGCGGGAGGCCGTCCGCGGCAAGCTGGTGATGGGCGGTCTCGTCCAGATCGCCGGATGCGTGGGGCTGCTGACCGTGCACGCGGGCAGCGCGATCTGGCTGCTGGCCGCCTTCGGAGCCCTCATGGGTGTGCCGCAGGGCCTCAATGGCCTGGCCAATCAGAACGCCCTCTACCGGCAGGCCGACCCCGCCCGGATGGGCTCCGCGGCCGGACTGCTGCGCACCTCCACGTACCTCGGCGCGATGGCGGCCTCCGCCGCCGGCGCCGTCTTCTTCACGCACGGCGCCGACACCGGCGGCCTGCACCGGCTGACCCTCTTCATGCTCGCCGGAGCGGTGCTGCTCCTGGCGGTGACCCTCATCGACCGATCCCTTCGCGAACTCACCCCCCGAAAGGCCTGAACCATGGCAGTCACCACGCTCGACCCCCGCACCGCGCTCGTCCTCATCGACCTCCAGAACGGCATCGTCGGCAACCCGGGCCTCGCCCCGCACGCCGCCTCCGACGTCGTGCCGCGGGCCGTCCGGCTCGCGGAGGCCTTCCGCGGCCACGATCTCCCGGTCGTCCTCGTACGGGTCACCGCCGCCGCCGACGGCGCGGACGCCGTACGGGGCCGCATCGACGGCCCGAGCCGTGGCCGCGCCTTCCCGGAGGGCTGGGACGTCATCGTCGAGGAACTCGCCGGGCACCCCGGGGACATCACCGTGACCAAGCGGAACTGGGGCGCCTTCTACGGCACCGACCTCGACCTGCAGCTGCGCCGCCGCGGGATCACCCAGATCGTGCTGGCCGGCATCGCCACCAGCATCGGCGTGGAGTCCTCCGCCCGCGCCGCCCACGAGCACGGCTACCACGTCACCCTGGCCACCGACGCCATGTCCGACCTCGACCCCGAGACGCACCGCAACAGCGTCGAGCGGATCTTCCCCCGCCTCGGTGAGACCGGGACGGCCGAGGAGATCGTCGAGCTGCTCGACAAGACGCGGGCCTGAACGAAGGCCTCCGACGGGCCGCCGCTACCTTGGGGTCCGTGACCCTGGATGATCTTCGCGTGTTCGTCGCCGTCTGCCGGGCCGGGAGCCTGAGCGCCGTGGCCCGGGAGCTCGGCTGCACGCAGTCGGCGGTGAGCCAGCACGTACGCCGGCTGGAACGGGAGGTCGGGGTCGGGCTCGTCGAGCGGCGGGCCCGGGGTGTGGTGCCCACCGGCGCCGGGCGGATCCTCGAACGGGCCGCCGCCGACGGGATGGCCGGCCTCGACCTCGCGCTGCGCCGGCTCGACGAGCTGGCGCGCGGGGGCGGCGGGGCGGTGCGGATCGCCACCGGCGGCACCACCGTGCGGCACTTCATGGCCGAGGCCGTGGTCGAGTTCCGGCGGCACCATCCCCGGGTGAGCCTGGAGTTCCGGACCGAGAACTCCAGCCGGAGCTGTTTCGAGGCGCTGGCCGACCACGGCCTCGACCTCGCCTGGATCACCCTCGGCCCGCCCGTACGCGGGGTCGAGCAGCGGCCCGTCGCCGAACTCCCCTGGGTGCTCGCCGTACGCGCCGACGACGAACTCGCCGGGCGGGAGCGGATCGAGGGGGAGGAGCTGGCCGGGCTGCGGACCGTCGGGCTGCCCGAGAACTCCACCTCGCGCGCCCATCTCGACTCCGCATACCGGGAGTTGGGGATACCCGCGAGCACCTCCGACACCAGCGTCGCCGACTGGGACACCGCGATCCTGCTCGCCGAACTCGGCCTCGGCCACGCCGTCGTCCCCGACCTGCCCGGCCTGCGCGGCCCCGGCCGCCCCGGCCTCCGCTTCCTCCCGATACCCGCCCTGCCGCCCCTCACGGTCGGCTGGGCGGTGCGCCGGTGGGACGCCCTGTCACCTGCGGCGCACGCCTTCGCCGACACGGTGGCCAGGCACCGCGCGGGCGGCGCCGGGACCGTGGCGGGGGACTGACGCCGGTACCGGTCCCGTAAGCCCGGGCATGCCCCCCGGATGCCGCCGGATGGTGCCGCTCGGTCTCGTAGGCCCCGGACGGCATCGGGCGCCGCCCGGATCCCGCCGGCCCGGGACGCTGCCGACCGCCGCCCCGGTCCCGTAGGCCCGGACGTCGTCGACCGCCGCCCCGATACCGTGAGCCGTGGACGGCATCCGGCGTCGCCCCGCCTTCAGCCGTCCGTGCCGACGGCCGGTGTCAGCTCCCGCACCAGCGCGCTCGCCACCGGTACCGGTACCCCGGACCGCTCCGCCGCCCGCAGCAACGCACCGCCGATGGCGTCGAGTTCGAGCGTGCGGCCCGCCTCGGCGTCGCGCTGCATGGAGGACTTGGTGCCCGCGGGGAACGCGTCGTAGCGGGCGAGGGCGGCCGCCGCGTCGACCGGGGCGCCGCACGCGCGGCCGACCGCCGCCGTCTCCTCGACGAGAGCGGTCAACTCCTCGCGGTGCAGCGTGCGTACGTCGCCCACCGGCACCCCGTACCGCGTCGTCAGCAGCGCGAACGGCGCGAGGAACGACATCTTCGCCCAGAGAGTCGCCGCCTCGCCGTCCTGGACCCGGGCCCGCACCCCGGCCCACTCCAGGGCCCCGGCGAGCGCGTCGACCGGCGCCCGGGGCGCCGTGTCGCCGGTCAGATCGACCTCGGCGAACGGACTGCCGTGCTCGATCACCCCGGGCGCGATCCGCGTCGACTCCACGCGGATCACCGCGGGGGCCACCTGCTCGGGGCGGTAGCGCTCCCGCAGCAGCGCCGGGTGCTCGACGCCGTTCAGGAGCGGGACGAGCAGAGCCTCCTCGCCCAGCGCCTTCGCCGGAACACGCTCCAGGGCGGCGTCCAGGGCCGTCGCCTTGACCGCGATCAGGCACACGTCGACCGGCTCGCGCAGCTCGGTGTCCGCCTCCACCCGCGCCGTGAAGTCGCCGAAGTGGCCGCTGCGCACCTCGATGCCGTCCGCGGCCAGCGTCCGCGCGGTCTCGTCCCCGGCGAGGCAGATCACCCGGTGGCCGGCGCGGGCCAGAAGAGCGGCGAGCAGCCCGCCGATACCGCCCGGACCCAGCACCGCCACCGTCGGCCGGTCGTTCGCCATATGTCCTCGCTCCTCTCGGCGGGACCCCGAGCGGGCCCCGGTGATGATCACAAGCGGCGGTCACCCGAGTCAATCCTCGGAGAAGCTTGCCCAAATCCAAGGATTCACTTGGGTGTTGCGGGGCGGGGCGGGTTGCGCGGCTACGGCACCCGTACCGAGGCTCCCGGTTCCGGCAGACGCAGCCGGTCCGTGAGACCGGCCTCCGCGAAGGCCTTCGTCAGCGTCGAACCGTCCTGGGTGAAGTGCCCCCAGTGCTCGAAGTGCAGCGGGACGACCCGGTCGGCGCCGAGGATCTCCGCCGCCCGGGCCGCGTCCTCGCTGGTCAGGGTCAGCGGAGCGTCCGGCACCAACGGCGTGCGCGCCGCCCCCGCGAACAGGACGGCCACGTCGAAGGGGCCCTCCCGGCCCGCGATCTCCCGTACGACGTCCAGGGACGCGTTGTCGCCGCTCACGTACACCCGGGGCAGCCCCTCCCCGGACAGCACGAAGCCGGTCACCTCGCCCACGAGGGGCAGCGAGCCATCGGGTCCGTGCTGCGCCGGGACGGCCGTCACGCGCAGCGCTCCGCCGTCCGGACGCGCCAGTTCGACGGACTCCCAGGGGCGTACGGCCCGTACGGGTGCGCCGATCCGCTCGTACGCCGACGCCGTCGACAGCGTCACCGGGGCGTCCTGGAGATACCCGCGCCCGGACGTGTCCAGGTTGTCCGGGTGCTGGTCGTGGGAGAGCAGCACGGCGTCGACCGGGCCGAGCTCCTCGGCCCGCAGCGCGGGCCCCGCGGTCTTCACCAGCGTGCGTGCGCCGACGGGGTACTCGCCGGGAGCGTCGAAGGTCGGATCGGTGAGAAGCCGCAGGCCGCCGATCGCGATGAGGGCGGTCGGGCCGCCGACGTAAGTGATCTCCAATGAGGTCATGCTCTGCTCAATCCGCCGCGTCGGCGGCGGTATTCCCCGGCCGGGGCGGCCCGCTTCCGCGAGAAGTGACCATGACGGCGCCGTACGCGCGAGACTGGAGTCATGTGCCGCAGCATCAAGACGCTTCGTCCGCCCGCGATCCCCGAGGAAGCCACCGAGGAGGAGATCCGTGCCGCCGCTCTGCAGTACGTCCGCAAGGTCTCCGGGTTCCGTGCCCCGGCCGCCCACAACCGTGAGGTCTTCGACCGTGCCGTCGAGGCGGTGACGGCGGCCACGGCCGAACTGCTGGACAGCCTGGAGGTGCGCGGGGCGGCGGCCCAGCGCGCCGGATAGCGCGGCCGGCGGCTCAGCCGCCGGTGGCCGGCTGCCGTCCCGCGGGGCGGCGCACGAGATAGGCCGCGCCCGCTCCCGCGGCGAACAGCGCTCCGAAGGAGACGCCCGTCGCGAGCCAGGTGGCGCCCAGCCACTGGCCGCCGAAGTAGCCGAGGGCGACGCTGTACCCGGCCCAGGCCAGTCCCGCGAGGACGGACCAGGGCAGGAACTCGCGGACCCGGCGGTGCGCCGCGCCCGCGCCGAGCGAGACGACCGAGCGGCCGGCCGGTGCGAAACGGGCGACGACGACCAGCACGCCGCGGGCCCCGCCGCCACGCGCCAGGACTTCGCCGAGACGTTCCTGCGCCCTGGTCAGACGGCGGGAGCGGGCGATGGCGCGGTCCAGGCGGTCGCCGCCGCGCCAGGCGAGGCGGTACGCCGCCATGTCGCCGAACACGGAGGCCGTGGCCGCGCAGAGGGTGAGCACCAGGATGTCGGGCACGGCGTGCGGAACGGCGCCGGTGGCGGAGCCCGCCGCGGCCGTCGCCGCCGCGATCACCAGGACACCGCTCGGCAGGACCGGCAGGAACACATCGAGAAGGACGGACACGGCGACCGCCGCGTAGATCCATGGGCTGCCTGTCAGCGACCCCACACTCTCCAGCACCGAAACTCTCCCCCGCTATCCCCCGTGGACACGACCGCGCCGCGACTCGCGGAGGAGTGGCGGGGCGTCGTGTGACAGCCATACAGCGTACGCCGCGGGTGTGACAGGAGATCCGCTGGGGCCGCAGGTGTCGATCACATCACGTTCACGCCCCCGCACGCTCCGGTACGGGTACGACTCCGATGTGTCCGCTATGGGCGCGGATGCGGGGCCCGGGTGAGCGGCGCGTGGACGGGGGCGAGCCCGTCCGGACGCGCGGGCGCCCGCCTCCGTGGGCGGGAGGCGGGCGCTCTCGTGCGGGGGTCAGGCGGTGACGGGCTCCGAGGCGCGCTGCTCCTCGGCGGCCGGGGAGGTGCGGGCGGCGAGCAGCCGGTCGAGGCCGAGTGCGCCGGAGCCCGTGAAGACGAGCAGGAGCATGGTCCAGCAGAACAGCGCGGAGAGCTCGCCGCCGTTCTGGATCGGCCACAGGGCCGCCGACTGGTGGACGTCGAAGTAGGCGTACGCCATCGAGCCCGAGGCGATGAACGCGGCGGCGCGGGTGCCGAGGCCGAGGAGCACGAGCGCTCCGGCGACGAGCTGGATGACGGCCGCGTACCAGCCGGGCCAGGTGCCCGCGTCGATGGTGCCGCCGTCGGTGCCGATCGCGCCGCCGAGCACGCCGAAGAGCGAGGCGGCGCCGTGCGCGGCGAAGAGCAGGCCGACGACGATGCGGAACAGGGCGATGGCGTACGGCTGGGCGCTGTTGAGGCGTCCGGTCATGTGGGGGAACTCCTTCGGTCTGGTTCGGTCCGGGCAGGGCCGGACCGTGGGACGGAACCGAGTGAGCCACCAAGGTTAGGTGCCCCTAATCTATGCTTGCAAGTTCAACATTCAGCCATGGCCGGGATTCCGTTTGCCGTTCCGTTTCGGTCGTCGCCGCACGTAGCGCGGCTCGCGCCACGGCATCGGCGTCCGAAAGCGTGACCGAATCCACTCCGGGTCGGGCGCCCGCCGCGGTCACCCAGTGCACGCCCTCCGTGGGCACCCCGAACGCGAACCGCCGTGCGTGCGGGCGGCCCTGACGGCTGATCAGGCGATAGGGCCGCGGCGTCACGTCCAGCCCCCCGGTCTCGTAGCCGTCGACGGTGTGCGGGCGGCACTGCCCCGTGCTCACCAGCCGGGCCAGGAGCTCGTCCGCGGTCCGTCGCACATCCGGTTCCGGTAGCCGTGCCTCCACGAGAGTCCTCGCGCGGACGGCCGACCCCGGAACATCGGGTGAGTGCGCCACCCATGCCCCGTCCTCGGCCCGCACCTCGAGCCTCGGACCGAGCACCTCCACGACGCCCGCCTCGATCAGCGCGGCCAGCTCCTCGATGCGCCGCCGGGGCGGGCCGATGGAGAGGAAGGCGTTCAACGGCGTGTACCAGCGGTCCAGATGGGCCCGGCGCGAGTCGCCCTTCAGCCCGCGGTGATCCACGATCCGGCGCAGCTCGTTGCGCAGATCCCGCAGCACGTCCAGGGCGGCCTTGTGCGGCCCGTCCACATTGCCGAGCGCGGCCTGCGCGGCGTCCTGCCGCAGATGGCCGAGCAGCCACTCCCGCCAGCCGCCGGGACCGGCGAAGGCCTGTCCCGCGTACGGGCGCGCCATCCGGTCCCAGGACCAGCGCTCGGTGTCCGCGACGCCGAACTCGTCCAGGACGCCGGCCTCTTCGGGATCGCGGTGCGGGACGGCGAGGAAGCGGTCCCGGAAATCGACAGGATCGCCGCGCCACCCGGAACGCGCCAACAGGCTTTCGTAGTAGACCGATTCCACCTCCTTGGCGACCAACGGCCATATCTCGCGCAGGAAGTCCGGCGCCTCACCGGAGTCCGCTCGCTCGCGGAAGCGGGAGACCACCTCTTCGGTCAGGACGAGCGGTGCATGACGGCCGTACGGGCCCTTCGCGTTGTCGCCGCGGGCCCGGTACGGGACCCCGCGCCGGGAGCCGGCGTACAGACGCGGCTCGTCGCCCGAGGGCAGATAGCGCAGGCCGCCGTCGGCCCGGACGAAGCGGCCGCCGCGCCCGGTCGTCAACAGGGCCGTGTGGTCGAAGAAGTTGAGCCCGAGGCCGCGCAACAGGACCGGCTCGCCCGGAGCGAGCGGGGAGAGGTCGACGTCGGCGGGGCTGGCCGGCGGAATGTGGCGCAGGCCGTGCCGCCCGGCGTACGCGGTCAGGCGCCGCTCGGCCTGGTCCGGGAGCACCGGCAGATGGCCCTGCGTGAGGACCACGGCGGAGAGCCCCGCCAGCGCGCGGCCGGTGGACAGGGCGAGTGCCTGGCGGCCGTCCGGTTCGTCCGTGAGCCGGAGCGCGCGGGCGGTGTGCACCTCGACCCGCACCTCGGGCGGGGCCTCTCGCACCACTTCGCCGAAGACCCACTCCAGATAGCGGCCGTACTGGGCGCGGGTGGGATAGGCGTCCGGGCCGAGTGCGCCGCCCGCCCACGCGTGCAGGCTCGGCCCCGGGCGGACCGGCCCCGAACAGTCCACGCTCTCGTCGGTGAACAGGGTCACCTGCGAGGCCACGGTGTTCATCAGCAGATGAGGGGACTGCGCGGTGCGCCAGACGCGGCCGGGTCCCGGCGGGTCCGGATCGACGACATGGACCGTCAACCGCCCGCCCGGTGCGAGGAGTTCGGGCGCGGAGGCGCAGAGGCGCTCCAGGACGCTGGTGCCCCGCGGGCCCGCGCCGACCAGGGCGACGGAGGCGTGGGGCCCGGCGGGTGACGAGGACCTCTGCGGGGCGAGGGCGGCGGAGCACTGGGGGGAGGGCTCTGCGGACAAGGATGTGACTCCCGGGCGTGGGGGGCGCAGGGCGGCGGACCGCCTACTGGAAGCGGACGGTCCGCCTCATCATGCCCGTCGCGTGCCGCGCGGGCCGAGCCCCGGGGCGCGTGATCGGCACCGGGTGTGGGATGCCTCACGCCCATCGGGGACGACACGCGCAACAACCATGGGGAATGGCCCTATTGCGGGGCGATCACGGACTCCTCCACCGTCGCCAGCCGGGCGGCTCCCCCCGCGCGGCCGCCTCCGCCTCGCGTCTCCCGCGCCTGTTCGAGGCGCAGCGCGGCCGAACGGCCGTGCAGCGTCAGGGTCATCAGCTGATTGCCGAACCAAGGGCCGCCGGCCTTCCGCCAGTCGACCGACGGGCGCCCGCGGCGGCCGTGCCGGGCGAGGAGCCCGCCGAGCATCCGGGCCGGGCGGCTCCAGCCGAAGCGGAAGCCGAGCCGTATCGAGAGGGGGATGGAGTTGTGGACGGGGGAGCAGGTCAGCTGGAGAACCCGGGCGGCGGGCTGCCGGGCGGGGTCGGCCCAGACCGGCTCGGCGACGTAGGCGTGGTGCACGTCTCCCGACAGCACGCACACCGTCGCCGGCGCGTGCTCTCCCGATCCGGCCTCGGCGATCAACTCCGCCAGCTCCTCGAACGACTCCGGGAAGGCCGCCCAGTGCTCCAGATCGGCCCCGCGGCGCAGCCGCTCGCCGAACCGCGCCCATCGAGCGCCGCGTTCGCCCCGGCACAGCACGGCGTCCCAGGTCTCGGCCTGGTGGATCAGCGGGGGCAGCAGCCAGGGCAGGGAGGTGCCGATCAGGAGATGGTCCCGGGAGTCCGGGGCGTCCAGGGCCTGCTCGCGCAGCCAGGCCGACTCCCCGGGATCGAGCATCGCGCGGTGCTGCTCGTCCAGGACGCGGGCCGAGCGGGTGTCGAGCATCAGGACCCGGGTCCGGCCGAAGTCGCGGCGGTAGCTCCAGCGGACCGAGGCCGGGTCGGCGTCGGCCTGTGCGGCGAAGGCGCGCAGCACGTCGGTGCCGTCGGGTGTCTCGCGCACGGCGGCGTACAGCAGGTCCCCGGCGAGCTCGCCGGGCGAGAGGTTGCCGAGGTGCTGGTGGACCCAGTACGACATCAGACCGCTCAGCACCCGCTCGCGCCACCACGGGGTCGCCCGGATCTCCTTGAGCCAGGCCGCGCTGGTGTTCCAGTCGTCGATGACGTCGTGGTCGTCGAAGATCATGCAGCTGGGCACCGTGGACAGCAGCCAGCGGATCTCGGGGTCGAGCCAGGATTCGTAGTAGAGGCGGGTGTATTCCTCGTAGTCCGCGACCTGATGGCCCGGGGGGTCCGCCAGGCCCCGCCGCGCGGCGATCCAGGCACGGGTCGCGTCCGAGACCTCGTCCGCGTACACCTGGTCGCCCAGCAGCAGCAGCACGTCCGGGCGTTCGCCGTCCGGGGCCGCGGCGATCCGGGCGGCGAGGGTGTCCAGGGCGTCCGGTCCGACCGGGTCCTTCTCGTCCGCGGGCGGTGCCGCCCAGCGGCAGGAGCCGAAGGTGACGCGGACGGCGGTGTCGTCGCCCTCGGGAGTGCGGACGACCGACGGGGGGAATCGCGAGCCGGGCAGGGGCCAGACGGTCGTGTCGTCCAGCAGGACCTCGTACGCGGTGACCGTGCCCGGTGTCAGTCCGCTGACCGGCACCAGCGCGTAGTGGTGGCCCGCGACCTGGAACGTACGGGCCTGTCCGCGGGAGCCGTCCGCGCAGCGCACCTCGGCGGTGCACGGGCGGCTCGCCTCGACCCAGAAAGTCGCCGACGAACCGTCCACGTACCTCAGCAGCGGTCCCAGGCGCAGTTCCGCCATGATGATCCCCCTCCTCCGTCGCCCCGTACGGTACGGAACGACGGAGGTCGGTGGGGAGGTTCCGGAAACCGTGGTGAATACCGTGGGGGGCGATGTCCGGAACCCGGGGGACCGGAGGCCGCCGACCGTGGGGGACCGGCGGCCGCCGGTGGGTGGGGCGGCGCGGGTCAGCAGCCGCTCAGGACCGAGGTCAGCTTGGACTTCTCCGCGGAGTCGACCTTGAGGTTGTAGTAGTACTTCACCTGGACCCAGGCGCGGACGTAGGTGCACGCGTACGCGGTGCGCGAGGGCATCCACGTGGCCGGGTCCTGGTCGCCCTTGGCCTGGTTCACGTTGTCGGTGACGGCGATGAGCTGGGGGCGGGTGAGGTCGTTGGCGAAGGCCTGGCGCTGGGCGGTGGTCCAGGCGGAGGCGCCGGAGTCCCATGCCTCGGCGAGCGGCACGAGGTGGTCGATGTCGAGGTCGGAGGCGGCCGTCCAGGTGGCGCCGTCGTAGACCGAGTACCAACTGCCGCTGGTGGAGGCGCAGGCGGAGTCGGTGACGACGCCGCTGCCGTCGCGCTTCAGGACCGTCTCGCGGGTGTTGCAGGCGCCGGAGATGGTGATCCAGTGGGGGAAGAGGTCGCGGTCGTAGCCGGTGCGGTTCTCCGTCGCGACGGTGAGGGACGCGAGGTAGGTGCGGGCGGTGGCCGCGCTGACCGGGGTGGGGAGGGCCGCGGAGGCGGTCGGGCCATTAAAAACACTGGCCATGGCTATGAGACCCGTGATGGCTGCGAGTATGCTCAGCCGTCGACGCGCGTAGACCTTTGGCATGCGAACTCCCTTGGAGTGGGGGGGCGTTGGAGAGCGAGCGAACACATGCTCGCGGCGTCGTATTGCCGGGAGGTAAGTGCGCGGTTAGAAGCTAGTGACGCGTACATGACATGACAAGGTTCATGACAGAACTTTCGGTTCCGTGGGGTATTCCGGTCCGGGGACCTTCGGCCCTGTGGGGCCGCTGCGGGGGTCGCGTACCATGGACGGCGCAGAAGGGGAGTAGCTCTTCGCCGGACCGTCGACATACTGCTCAGCTCGTCTGAGCCGGCGCCCGGAGGCAGGTCTCGTTCCACGAGGCCGGCCAGCGAGACCTTCGGCAAGCAGTGCACTTGCCCGTGCCGGGCCCTTCCGGCGTGGGTACTTCTGCCCGCGCCTCCCGGTGCGGGTATCGCTGTGTGCTGCCGTGCCGAGGTGTCGCGCAGTCACAGCACGCGCAGTCGCAACACTCTCGGCGGGGCAGCCCGACCGATTGAGGAATTTTGATCAGCTTCAGCGTGATGGCGCTCGTCTTCGGTGTCGTCTTCCTTGCCGAACTGCCGGACAAGACCGCCCTCGCCGGCCTCGTCCTCGGCACGCGCTACCGCGCCTCGTACGTCTTCGCCGGTGTCGCCGCCGCGTTCGCCGTCCATGTGACGCTCGCCGTCGCGGCGGGCAGTGTGCTGACGCTGCTGCCGCAGCAGATCGTGCACGCCGTCACTGGTGTGCTGTTTCTCGGCGGGGCCGCGGTGCTGCTGATGAAGAAGGACGAGGACGAGGGGGAGATCCGCAAGCCGGAGAACCAGAGCTTCTGGAAGGTCTCCGGGGCGGGCTTCATGCTCATCCTCGTCGCCGAGTTCGGCGACCTCACGCAGATCATGACGGCGAACCTCGCCGCGCGGTACGACGATCCGCTGTCGGTGGGGCTCGGTGCGGTGCTGGCGCTGTGGGCTGTCGCGGGGCTGGGGATCGTGGGCGGCAAGGCGCTGATGAAGCGGGTGCCGTTGTCGTTGATCACCAAGGTGGCGGCGGTGCTGATGCTGGGGCTGGGGGTCTGGAGCCTGTACGAGGCTGTCGCGGGCTGAGCCCGGCGGGGTCGCTGGCGCTGGCGTTCCGGGTGTGGGTCCGGTGTCCGGCCGGCCACCGGACAGCTGGGTCGGGTGCCGGTCAGCTGGGTCGGGTGCTGGTCCGGTGGGTGGGTCGGGGCCGTGCCGGTACATCCCAGTCCGTCGCCGCTGGATCAGACGTGGGCTACCTGTGCGAACCGCTGCTCGATCCGAACGTAAGCGACGGACATAGGGATGTACCGGCACGGCCCCTCCCGTGCGCCGCCGACTGCGGGTGCTTCGTGGTGTGGGAGATGTCCCGCCCGCGATGTAAGGCCCCTGCTGTGTGTGGACGGGGGTGGGTGCTTCGTGGCTCGGGGGGCGTCTCGCTCGCGAGGTGTGGCGCCTGTCGTGCGCTGTGGTTGCGGGTGCTGCGTGGCTTGGAGGTTGTCGTCCCGCCCATGCGTTCATCTCGTCCGTTTCAAGCGTTTCGACCATTTCGTGTGCAGGGGGTGGTGGCGCTGGGGGAGGTAGTTTTGTATGTTGTAGGAACAAAGTGGCTCCCGCCCGCACATCCCTGACCGGCGGGCGGGGCCGCCTTGTTTCCCGGGGGGCATGTTGGACCTCCCTATCTGCGCCTTGGAGCATGCCGATGACGACGGCCATCACCGTTCTGACCGCCCGCGCCTTCCTGCTCGACATGGACGGCACCCTCGTCAACTCGGACGTCGTCGTCGAGCGCTGCTGGCGCGGCTGGGCCGACCGGCACGGGCTGGACGGGGACGAGGTCATGAAGGTCGTCCACGGCAGGCAGGGGTACGCGTCGATGGCGGTCCTGCTGCCGGACCGGCCCATGGAGCAGAACTACGCGGACAACGCGCGGATGCTGGCCGAGGAGACCGCCGACATGGACGGCGTCGTCGCGATTCCGGGAGCGCCGGAGTTCCTCGCCTCCCTCGCCGGAGTGCCGCACGCGCTCGTCACCTCCGCGGACGTGGCGCTGTCGACCGGGCGGATGGCCGCGGCCGGGCTCGGACTTCCCGACGTGCGTGTCACCGCCGAGTCGGTCGGTGCCAGCAAGCCCGACCCCGCGGGCTTCCTGAAGGGCGCGGCCGAGCTGGGCGTCGCGCCCGAGGACTGTGTCGTGTTCGAGGACTCCGGGGCGGGGATCGCGGCGGGGCGGGCCGCCGGTATGAGGGTCGTCGGGGTCGGTCCTCGGGCGGGATTCCACGGGCCGGATGTCCTTGTACGGGACCTGACCGAGGTACGGGTCGAGGCCCTCGCGGACGGGACAGTTCGCCTTCACATCGGCTGAGGGCTGACCTTCGCATCGACTGAGTCGCCGGGCGGGGAGGGGGCTGGGGCGGGGATTCTCGCCCCCTCCGCCCCTACCCGACCCGTACCCGGGGCTCCGCCCCGGACCCCGCTCCTCAAACGCCGGAGGGGCTGAAACCGGAGGGGCTGGATCTTCGCCACGTGCGACCCGCAGCCGGGATGCGGCGGGAGGGGCCGTGCCGGTACATCCCGAATGTCCGTCGCTTACGTTCGGATCGAGCAGCAGTTCGCACAGATAGCCCACGTCTGATCCAGCGGCGACGGACTGGGATGTACCGGCACGGCCCCGACCCACCCACCGGACCCAGGCCCGACGCCGGTCACGGCTCGGTCGTCTCCGCCTCCAGGCTTGCCCGGGTGGCGGTGCCGTAGACCCCCGGCTCGTCACCCGAGATGCCCCGCGCCCACTGGTACCAGCGCACCGCGTCCTCGAGGCGGCGGTCGAACCGGCCGTCGGCGTTGCGCATGTACATCCTCAGCTGGGTCATCCGCAGCTGGAGTTCGGTCACCTCGGGGCCGCTGTCGCCGCGTCGCAGGGTCTGCGCTGACACGCCGTTCGAACCGCTGCCCGTGGACGCCACCGATCCCGTCGGGGTCGCCTTCGCGCTCGGGGACGTGGACGCGGGTGCCGACGTGGCCGACCGGGACGGTGATGCCGAGGTGTCGGACTCGGACGCCGACGGCGACGGGCTCGCGCTCAGGGAGGAGGCCGGAGCCGACGGCGCCGAGGACGTGGCGGACGTGCTCGCGGACGGCGACCCCGAGGTCTTGTCGGACAGCACCTCCGGCGCGCTCGCGCGGACGTCCTTCGGCAGTGCGCCGTCCCGCGCGGGAGTGTCGTACGACAGCAGTCCGCTCGCGAACCCCGCCGCGGCCACCATCGTGACCACGACTCCGGCGACGGCGATGACCCCGGTTCGCCGGCCGCGCCCCGGCCGATCGGAGGCAGGGGCCCCCGATCCGGGCTCGGGGGAGCGGTCCTGGAAGAGGCGGACGTCGGTGGCCCGCGCCTCCGACGGAAGTGCCTTCAGCCGCATGGTCGCGTCGGCGGGAACCGTGGCCGGTCCCCTGGTCGCGTCGGCCGGAACGGCGTTCAGCCGCATCGTCGCGTCGGCCGGAACGGCGTTCAGCCGCATGGTGGAAGAGGCGGCGTCCTCTCCGTTCGCCGGCGGCATCGGTATCCCGCCCGCCGGCGTGACCCCGTTCGGCCACGTGTCGTCGCCGTTCACCGGCGCCGTGCCGTGCGGAGGCGCTCCAGGGCCGTCCAGCGGCGTGGAGGCGCCCTCCGGGGCCCAGGAGCCCGCCTCTGCGGTCCAGGCGGCGGGGCCGGGGTCGCCCGGGGCCGCCTGGTCCGGATGCCCCGCGTTCGCACCGGGCAACTGGCCCCCTCCGGGATGCCCGGAACGCTCCGGGCCCAGCTCCACGTAGGGCCGGATGCGCAGCGGGTTGAAGTCCTCCGTCGCCGCGGCCTCCGCCGTGCGCGCGTCACGCAGGGCGTCGGACGCCCTGCTGGTGCAGGCGCAGGACGGGGTGCCGTCCTGCGCCCGGTGTGCGGCGCACTCGGGGCAGACATGCCCGGTCGGTTCAGTCACGAGTGGGTCCCTCCCCCTGAGATTTCCAGAGATTATCCGGACGACCTTCATACAACCTTCAAGCAGCCCCCCGGAATCCAGGATTCCGGTCGGTTCGACAGGCCATAACCGGACACACCGATCAGGATGGAGGGTGACCGGGACCCTCGGGGCTCAGGGAGGCCGCATGACCGGGGACGCGCACGGTTCGGACACGCCCGCCGGCCGGGGGACGGAAGGCGCGGACGAGTCGACCGGCGTCGGCACGGGCGGTCCGACCGGCCTGCACGAGTCGATCGAGGTGAGCGAGTCCGCGGTGCGGCGCCGCACCGCGGCCGCCACCGACGCCCGGGACACGGTGCACGGCAGCGTCTTCGTGTCCATCGGCGCGCTGCTGCTCGGCATGCTGCTCGCCGCGCTGGACCAGACGATCGTCTCCACAGCCCTGCCGACCATCGTCAGCGATCTCGGAGGCCTGGAGCATCTGTCCTGGGTGGTCACGGCGTATCTGCTCGCGTCGACGGCGGCCACCCCGCTGTGGGGCAAACTCGGTGACCAGTACGGCCGCAAGAAGCTGTTCCAGACGGCGATCGTGATCTTCCTGATCGGATCGGCGCTGTGCGGCATGTCCCAGAACATGGGCGAGCTGATCGCCTTCCGGGCGTTGCAGGGACTCGGCGGCGGCGGGCTGATGGTGCTGTCGATGGCGATCGTCGGCGATCTCGTCCCGCCGCGTGAACGGGGCAAGTACCAGGGGCTGTTCGGCGCGGTGTTCGGTGCGACGAGTGTGCTGGGGCCGTTGCTCGGCGGACTGTTCACGGAACATCTCAGCTGGCGCTGGGTCTTCTACATCAACCTCCCCGTCGGCGTCGTCGCGCTCGCGGTGATCGCGGCGGTCCTGCACATCCCGAAGAAGTCGGCCCGGCACGTCATCGACTACTTCGGTACGTTCCTGATCGCCGCCGTCGCCACCTGCCTGGTCCTGGTGGCCTCGCTGGGCGGCACCACCTGGGACTGGGGCTCGCCGCAGATCATCGCTCTCGCCGTCCTCGGCGTGGGTCTCGCCGTCGCCTTCGTCGTGGTGGAGCGGCGCGCGGCCGAACCCGTGCTGCCGCTCAAGCTGTTCCGTGTCCACACGTTCACGCTCTCCGCGATCATCAGCTTCATCGTGGGCTTCGCGATGTTCGGCGCGATGACCTACCTGCCGACGTTCCTCCAGGTCGTGCAGGGCGTGTCGCCCACGATGTCCGGCGTGCACATGCTGCCGATGGTGTTCGGGCTGCTGCTGTCGTCCACGGCCTCCGGCCAGATCGTCAGCCGTACCGGCCGCTGGAAGGTGTTCCCGATCACCGGCACCGGGGTCACCGCCCTCGGCCTGCTCCTGCTCCATCAGCTGGACGAGAACAGCAGCACGGGGGAGATGAGCGCGTACTTCTTCGTCTTCGGCCTGGGCCTCGGCCTGGTCATGCAGGTGCTGGTCCTGATCGTGCAGAACGCCGTGTCGTACGAGGATCTGGGCGTCGCCACCTCCGGCGCGACCTTCTTCCGGTCCATCGGCGCCTCGTTCGGCGTCGCGATCTTCGGCACGGTCTTCGCGAGCCGCCTCGGCGACAACCTGACGAAGACACTGGGCGGGCAGCAACTGCCCCCCGGCATCACCACGGACTCCCTGAAGGCCGACCCGAAGGGGATCGGCCAGCTGCCCGCCGATCTGCAGCAGCCCGTCCTGCACGCGTACGCGACGTCGATCACGGACGTCTTCCTGTACGCCGCCCCGGTGGCCCTGCTCGGCTTCGTCCTGGCCTGGTTCCTCCGCGAGGACAAGCTGCGCGCCTCCGTTACGGCCCCCGATGTCACGGAGACGCTCGCCAGCAACCCGGTCGAGCGGTCGTCGTACGACGAGGTGTGCCGGGCGCTGTCCGTGCTCGGCACCCGGGAGGGGCGCCGGGAGATCTACGAGAGGATCACCGCGCGCGCGGGCTACGACCTGCTGCCGGCGGCGAGCTGGCTGCTGCTGCGGATCAAGAAGTACGGGTGGGCGGAGCCCTCTGTCCTCGCCGAGCGCAGTGTCGTGCCCCTGGACGTCGTCCTGGCCGCCACGCGGCAGGTCGAGGAACGCCGGCTCGCCCGCCGCGAGGGCCTGGACCTGGTCCTGACCGACGCGGGCCACGAGGCCGCCGGGAAGCTGTCCCGGGCCCGCGAGGAGTCCCTCGCCGAGCTCCTCGGCGACTGGTGGGGGCCGGACCGCCCGACCGACCTCACCCAGCTGGTGGCGGAGCTGAACGACGAGATGTGCGGCTCCGACGCGGAGCGGCCCCACGAGCGCACGCTGCTCGGCCGGCCCCAGGGAGAGATGGGCTGAGCGTCAGCCGGTCAGGTCCTTGCGGAACCAGTGCTCGGCGTAGGCCTCGTCGTTGTGCGCCGCGGTCTCCTCGTAGCCGTGCCGGGCGTACAGCGTCCGCGCCTCGACGAGGTCGCCGCGGGTGTCGAGGACCAGCCGCCGGGCGCCCAGGCCGCGAGCGGCCTCCTCGGCCGCCGCCAGCAGAAGGGGCGCGCCGCCCTTGCCGCGCAGGTCCTCCCGGACGAAGACGCGGCGCAGCTCGCCCGTGGTGGCGTCGACCATCCGCACCCCCGCCGTGCCGCCGGGCTCACCGTCGTACCGTGCGACGAGCAGCACACCCGTCGGCGGCGCGAACTCGCCGCCGGTGTGCGCGGCGATCTCCCGCTCCAGCTCGCCGGGATCCGTCGTACGCCCTTCGTGCAGCAGGTACCACCGGTCGCTGACCTCCGTGTAGTACGCCCGCCAGAGCGCGGCGGCGACGGGGGAGTCGAAGGGTTCGGGGGCCACGCTCCAGGAAGCGGGCGTGCCGGAAGGCGATCGGGTCATGCGGGTCATTGTCGTCAGGCGCCGCCCCCGGCCCGCAACCGGATTGCGGCGCGGTCCCGAACAGCCCCACGCGGGGCGGGCGTTGCCGGTGCTGTCGGGTGGGCGACGGACGGGTCGCCGGCGTGCGGCCGGTTCCGGGTCGCGGCGGTCGGGGCGTGCGCAGGCCGTTTGAGGAGCGCCTTCCGGGCAACCCGGTCCAGGAACCGGCCCGTTGGGTCGAGAACCCCGGAAGGCACCCATGTCCACAGGCGTGATCATCGCTCTGATCGTGATTGTGGCGGCCGTTGCCGTTGTCGCGGCCGCCCTGCTGCTCCTCAACCGAAGGCCGCCCGGCGGGCGCACCCTGCGGCGGCGCTTCGGACCGGAGTACGACCGGACCGTCGCCCGGCACGACGGCGACACCAAGGCCGCCGAACGCGACCTCACCGAGCGGGTGAAGCTGCACGGTTCGCTGCGCGAGCGGCCGCTCGAACCCGCGGCCCGCGAACGGTACGCGGCCGGCTGGACGGCAGCCCAGGAACGCTTCGTCGACTCGCCGCAGGAAGCGGTCGCCGAGGCCGACCGGCTGCTCGGTGAGCTGGCCGGTGCGCGCGGGTTCCCCGACGAGGGCCGTTACGAGGAGCAGGTCTCCGCGCTCTCCGTGCACCACGGACACCATGTCCACGGCTACCGCCGCGTGCACCGTGCCGCGCTGGCCCGTACCGGCGGAGGCCAGAACGGCGGCGCCGACACCGAGCAGATGCGCGAGGCGATGCTCGAGGCCCGCGCCCTCTTCGACGACCTGCTGACCCCGACCCGTGAGGACACCTCCCCCGACCGTGCACGCGGCACGGACGACGTGAGCGAGCCCCGGCCCGCCCACCCGGAGCGCACCAGGCGGTTCGGCATGAGCAAGGACGCCCGGAGCCCCGAGCCCGCGGAGACGACGGAGAGCACCGCGCGCGCCCAGCGCACCGAGCGCACCGAGACCACGGAGAACTCCACCCCCGACACCCGCTCCCGCCACCTGCCCTGGTCTTTCACCAGGCGTCAGGCGAAGGGGAGTTGAGGAAGGTGAGCACCATGAAGCCAGACCAGGATCCCGAGCGGACCCCCTCCCGCGAGCCGGGTGCGATGAAAGGCCGTGTGACCCCTGTACCCGCCGAGCGCTCCCGGGACGACCGGGCGATGGCCGGCGAGGGCACGGCGGACCGCGCGGACGAGAACCGCGGGGAGGCCGAGGAAGTGTCGCGCCGCGAGGCTCTGAAGGGCCATGTCGATCCCGCGTCCGCCGACTCCGCCCCGGGCGACCGGGCGGGGACCGGCGACGGCGTGGCGGCCCGGACGACCGGGACCGGTGTGCCGGACCGCGAGGCCGCGGGTGTCTCCTCCGACGAGCGCGCGAAGCCGCGTGCCGACCGGAGCCGTGCGGGTGCCGGCGGCACGTCGCGCGAGACCGGCAGCCCCGCAGTGCCTCCCATGCCCCGTGGCGCCGACGCGGTGCGCCGCGACGGTGAGCGGCGGGACGCCGGGGGAGCGCTCCCCAAGGGCGGCCCGGCGGACACCGAGGGCCGCGCGGACGCGCGGGCGGAAGGCGGCTCCGGGCACGGCGAGCGGCTGCTGCCGTTGGACGAGCACGACAAGTTCTCGCTGCGGATGCGGCACGCGGTCGGCGGGTTCGTCGACGGGCCGCAGGCATCCGTGGAGGAGGCCGACCATGTGCTGGAGGAGCTCGCGGGCCGGTTCACGGAGGCCGTGACCCGGCGGCGGCGCACCCTGCGTACGTCCTGGCAGTCCGGCGGCGAGGGCAAGGCGACGGACTCCGACACGGAGCAACTCCGGCTCGCCCTACGGGACTACCGCGAGATGACCGAGCGGCTCCTGAAGCTCTGAGCGGGCTCGGACACCTCCGCGCTCGCCGGTGAGGCCGCGCCCCGGACCATGTTCCGGGGCGCGGCCTCACGGCGTTCGCGCGGACCGTCGTGTCCCTGGGTGCCGCGCGGCTCATCATGCAGCGGGACTCCGCCGGATTCCGTCCGGTGTTCCCGCGGTCCCTCCGCGGCCTCAGGCGGCTCCGCCGTCTCCCCGCTCCCCGGGGGGCCGGGCCTCGGGGGCCGGGTCCGCCCGCGCCGCGTGCCACTCCCGCACGATCTTCTCCACGTCGTAGGGCTTGAGCCCGAGGGGAGGTCCCGGCGGCGGCTTGAACATGACCTCGCGGATCTTGGCGTTGATGTCCTCGACGATCCGCCGTACGGCCCGCTCCGAGGGGGCCACCGACGCCGCGACGAGGGCGTCCTCCGCCTCCTTGCGCAGGGCCAGGGTGGGCGGCAGGACCGACAGCCCCTCACGGACCATCTTCCGCTTGATCCACCAGAGTTCGTCGTACGGCGTGTCGGTGATCTCCGGCAGCGGCTTGCCCGCGCCGGGGAGTTCCGCGAACTCGCCGCGGGCCTCCGCCTGTCGGATCTGCCGGTCGACCCAGGACTCGAAGCTGACGCCGGGTGGCTTGCGCTCGGTCATGGGTCCATTGTGCCGGAGGTCGCACCACGAGGGGAAAGGTCGAATTATCATGCGGCGGCGGCGAAGCAACGACGTTTCGCGTCGGCACCATTGGACCAGCACCTCACGAAGGAGCGCGCGTGCTCGAACTCACCATGGCCTCGGTGTCCGGGGCGGACGCCGGCGCGACGGCCGGGATGCTGATGGCCGACGCGCCGAGCGACCCCGGAGCCATGCTGCGGGTGGGCCGGGACCGGGCCGTGTGCCGTCTCGCGACCCCCGACGACTGGCTGTTCGTGTCCCGGGTCCACCTGGAGTTCCTCTGCGGCCCGGACGGCTCCTGGCAGGTGACCTGGCTCCGTGGCTCCCACACGGAGCCGTCCTCCGAGGTCCGGCTGATCCTGGCGGGGCTGGCGGCCCAGCCGCTTCCGTACGGCGGGACGGCCAAGTTGCCGACGGGCGGCTCCGGCGAACTCGTCATCCACGACCGCACCGGCCCCCGCACCGTGAACGTGGGCTTCTACCACGAGGCCTAGGACCGGCTCCGGCACGGAAACCGGTGCGAAGGCCCGGGCGAAGGGCCGAGGGCCGGTGCGGGTGGGCGGCCGGGCGGGACGAGGTGATCAGGCGAGTACGCGTGCCAGCGCGAACCCGTCGTACCCCTTGCTGCCCACCGTCTGCACCGCCGTGCCGTTCAACTTCGGGTGGGAGGCGATCAGTTCGAGTGCGGCCCGGGTGCCCAGCACGCTCGGGTCGGTGCTCGTCCCGTCGGTGACCGCTCCGCCGCGGACGACGTTGTCGAGGACGATCACGCTGCCGGGCCGGGTGAGCCGGACCGCCCACTCGATGTAGTGGGCGTTGTTCACCTTGTCCGCGTCGACGAAGACGAAGTCGAACGGCTCCGGGTTCTCGTCCGCCAGCTTCGGCAGCGACTCCAGGGCGGGCCCCACCCGCACCTCGGTGATCTCGCCGAGCCCGGCCCGGGCGAGGTTGGCGCGCGCGACCTCGGCGTGCCGGGGGTCGTACTCGAGGGTGATCAGCTGCCCGTCGGCGGGCAGGGCGCGGCCCAGCCAGATGGTGCTGTAGCCGCCGAGCGTGCCGATCTCCAGGATGCGGCGGGCGCCCTGGATCTCGGCGAGCAGCTGGAGCAGCTTGCCCTGGTTCGGCGCGACGTTGATGGGGGGCAGTCCGGCCGCGTCGCTGTCGCGCAGCGCGGCGGCCAGGGTCTCGTCGGCGGGGGCCAGGAGGGTGGTGAAGTGGTCGTCGACGTCGTTCCAGACCTGCGACTCGCTCATGCACCGGGCCTTTCGTATGCCTAGTTAGATGCGCTAAGGACTTCCGGGGACGAACTTAGTCCTCGACGCCGGTGCCTGCCAGCTCGATTCGGGCGCCCGGGGCCCGGTCTCAGCCGATCGGCGGCGGGATCCGCACCGGAGGGGGAGGCGGGACCGGCCGGCGGCCGCGGGCCCGCACGAACGCCCCCACTACCACCGCCGTGAGCAGCAGCGCCCCGCCCACCGTCAGGAGCCACACCGGAGTCCCGCCCACCCTCAGCAGCCGGTCCTCGTGGATCACCCGCCGATGGGCGGCGTCCGTCGCGGTGCGGCGCAGATGATGGTCGCCGGAGATCAGCGACGGCCGGGGGAACTCCTGGTCGATGGCGGTGAGGTAGTCGGTGCCGCCTTCGGTGAACCGGGCCAGCGGGTCCGAGGCCGCCTCGACGCGGCCCGCGTACACGACCTCGGGCCGGTCGCCGCCGATCGCCGTGCGCGGCTCCATGCGGTGCGCGGCGAGGACGTACAGGCCGAGCGACTGCGGGGTCTGCGCAAGCCGGGAGAGCCGCATCGGGTAGATCAGCTCGTCGCTGGCGAAGGTGAGGTGCAGGGGATCGAGGGTGCCGCCCAGCGGAGTGCCGGACTTCTCGGGGGCCAGCCGGATCGCCACGTACTCCCAGCCCAGGTCGACGTACGGGCGCAGCGCCCGGTCGAGCCGGGACGGCAGGCGGAATCCGTTGTCCGCGAGCCAGTCGCCGAGGGCGCCCGAGTCGGTGGCGGTGAGACGGGCGACGTCGAAGGGGCCCAGGCGCTCGCGGCCGACCACGTCCACCGAGGGAGCCGTCGCGCCCGCCCGAGGAGCCGCCGCGGTGTCGGTGTCGTGGGTGAAGGGCCAGTCGCCGTCGTGCGGCCAGAAGTGGTGGCGGGTCCGGTGCTCGGGCGCGGTCGCCCCGGTGAGCTGGTCGAACAGGGCGCTGCTGCCGAGTTCCACGGTCGCCCGGTGCGGGACCGGCATGATCCACGCGGCCTCGCGGGCGTCGCCGGTGACGGTCAGGGACATCACGATCTGTTCCTCGCGGCCGTCCCAGCGGACGGCGGACAGCTCGCGGCCGACGCCGACGTGCCGCCGCGCCTCCGGCACCATCGCGCCGCACCCGCAGGCATAGGCGGGTGCCACCAGGGACCCCAGCTGGAGCATCAGCAGCGTCAGGAGGACGGCCGGCAGCCGCCCCCGTGTCCGCCCTCGTTCGCCATTCGGCAGCCGCGCGCGCATCCCCCGTAGCCCTTCCGTCGTGCCGTCGGACAGGGACTCAGACGACACGACGGAGGCCGCGGTTCCAGGGCTGGGCGGGGGAGGGCGCGCCGCGGGAGGCGCGGCGTCAGTGCCGGGCGGGCTCCACCGCGGGCGCGGAACCCGGCAGCGGGCGGCCCGCCGACTCCGTCATGAACCACACGGCGACGCCACCGATCACGGCCGCGGCCATCATGTAGTAGGCGGGCATCATCATGTTCCCGGTCGCTCCGATGAGGGCCGTGACCACCAGCGGGGTCGTGCCGCCGAAGAGCGATACCGAGATGTTGAAGCCGATGGACAGCGAGCCGTAGCGGACCCGGGTCGGGAAGAGCGCCGGGAGCGCGGCGGGCATCGCGGCGGTGAAGCAGACCAGCAGCAGGCCGAGGGCGCCCATGCCGAGCGCGATCGCGAACAGGCTGCCCTGGCGGATCAGCAGCAGCGCCGGGACGGACAGGGCGAGGAAGCCCACGCAGCCGGCGGCGATCACCGGGCGGCGGCCGATCCGGTCGGTCAGCGCGCCCGCGAAGGGCTGCACGATCATCATCAGCGCCATCACGCCGAGGACCACGAGCAGACCGTGCGTCTCGTCGTACTTGAGCTCACTGGTCAGGTAGCTCGGCATGTAGGACAGCAGCATGTAGTCGGTGACGTTGAAGACCAGCACCAGGCCCACGCACAGGAGCAGGGCGCGCCACTGGCCGGTGATCATCTCGCGCAGCGGCACCTTCGGGCGGTCGGCCTCGGACTTCTCGATCTCCGCGGCGAACGCCGGGGTCTCCTCGAGCCGCATTCGCAGATAGAGGCCGATGATGCCCATCGGGCCCGCGATCAGGAACGGCACGCGCCAGCCCCAGGACAGCAGGTCCTCGGTGGACAGCAGGGCGGTCATGAGGGTCACCAGGCCCGCGCCGCCGATGTAGCCGGCGAGCGTGCCGAACTCCAGCCAGCTGCCGAAGAAGCCGCGCTTCTTGTCGGGCGCGTACTCGGCGATGAAGGTCGAGGCGCCCGCGTACTCGCCGCCGGTGGAGAAGCCCTGCACCAGACGCGCCGCGAGCAGCAGGATCGGAGCGCCGACGCCGATGGCGGCGTACGACGGGATCAGGCCGATCGCGAAGGTGCCCGCCGCCATCATGATCATGGTGAGCGCGAGGACCTTCTGGCGGCCGATCCGGTCGCCGAGCGGGCCGAAGACCATGCCGCCGAGCGGGCGGACGAGGAAGGCCGCGGCGAAGGCGCCGAAGGTCGAGAGCAGCTGGGCGGTCGGGTTGCCGGAAGGGAAGAAGACCTTGCCCAGGGTCACCGCGATGTAGCTGTAGACACCGAAGTCGAACCATTCCATCGCGTTGCCGAGCGCTGCCGCCTTCACGGCGCGCTTGACCAGTGCGGGGTCGGTGACGGTGACCTCGGGGGAGGCCGGGCGGGCGGGGGTCGGGACGGGTGCCGCGGGGGCTGTCGGGGTCGCGGTCGGCAAGGGCCTTCCTTTCGCCGGGGACAGGGACGGGTCCGCCCGGGGGCGGACCGGAGGCCCACCCGGAGGCGGACCGAAAAGCGACCTTAGGCCGGATCGTCCGCATGACGTACGGTGCGCGACCCGCAGCACAGCGCACCTAAAAGCGGCGTACGCAGGCGCGACGCGGCGGCCGGGGGTGCCCCTTCCCGGCCCCGCCTGTGATCTATGTCCCCAGCCCGGAGCGGAACCGGAGCCTTCGTGCGCCGCGGCCTTCCGGGTGGAGCCGTGGCCTTCCTGGTGAAAAGCGGGCAAGCGTCCGCTGAAGTGGGGGTTTCCAGCTCTTTTCGACGGAAGCGGCAGACGCCCCATAAGGTCCTGATATGGAGTGACGTAAGGGATGCACAAGACACACCGGAACCAATGGGTCGGGAGGGCCGACGGGGCGTGGCGAACGTGGAGCACGGCGGACGAGCGGGCGATGCCTTCAGGGGGGCGGCGGAGACCGCGAGAACACGGGTGCGCGCGCTCCGTGTCGGGCTGTGGATGATCGCCGCGATACTCGCCGTACGACAGGTCGCCGCCGTCCTCAGTACGCCTACTCCGGAGCGGCTGACGGACCTGGAGACCTGGGTCGGACCCCACGGCGTGCTCCACGTGAAGGGCTCGCTCTACGACTCGACACGGTTCACCGGCACCCCGTTCGGCGGACTCGTCCTCAAACCCCTCACCCGGTCGGCCGAACAGGCCCTCGGCTATGGCTGGACCTTCGGCACCCTGCTGCTGGTCGTCGCGCTCGGACTGGTCGCCGCGCGCGCCCTGCCGCACCCCGTGAGCCGCCGTACGTCGCTGCTCGCTGCCCCCGTCGCCATAAGCCTGCTCATGCTGTCGCTGCCGGTGCGCAACGCCCTCTACCTCGGCCAGACCAGCATCATCCCGGTGCTGCTCGTCCTGCTCGGCTGCTTCGCCGTCCGCGGGGAGTGCGTCTGCGGGGTCCTCATCGGCCTCGCGGCGGCCCTCCAGCCGACCGTGCTGCTCTTCGCGCCGCTGCTCTGGTTCACCGGCCGCCGCCGTGCCGCCGCCTCCACCGGGATCACCTTCGCCGCCCTCACCGCGCTCGCCTGGGCCGCGATGCCCCACGACTCGAACACCTACTGGGTGCACCACCTGGGAGGCGTCGGCCTCGGCAAGGACGCCGACGACCTCGCCAACCAGTCCCTGCACGGCGCGCTGCTGCGGTTCGGCCTCAGCGGGCCGCTGGAGATCGGCCTCTTCCTGGCGCTCGGCGTGGCCGTCGCCGTCTTCGGACTCCGTCGCGCGGTGCGCTACGCGCGCGACGGGCAGCTGCTGCTCGCCGTGGCGATCACCGGCTGCGTCGCCGTCGCCGTCTCGCCCACCACCTGGCAGCACCAGCTGCTGTGGGTGCTGCTCGCGCTCGTCGGCCGGGTCGGCAGGAAGACCTCGGACCGCCCCATGTGGCCCGTCGCCGTCATCCTCGTCATGACACTGCCGGCCAGGATGATGCTGCCGGGCACACCGGCGCTCTCGCCGGTGCGCGACGACGTGGTGCTGATCGCCGCGCTGGCCGCCGCCACCGTCGTACCGTTCCTGTCCCGCACCTCGGAGTTCTACCGGGCACCGATCCCCACCTGCTACGCGGAGCCCGTCCCCGCCCGGTGGAAGCAGGTGCCGCTGCTCCCGTTCCTCGGCCGGGTCCTCGCCCGCCCGAACCTGCTGCTCGAACTGCTCCTGATCCGTGTCGGGTACGCCGCCTACCAGCAGGTCAGGCTCGCCGCGACGGGGGGCACCAGCTCCGGCGGCCGGGCCGCGGCCGAGCACCACGGCGACCAGATCCTCGCCATCGAGCGGTTCCTGCACCTCGACATCGAGCACTGGGTCAACCACGCGGTGGTGAAGGTCCCCTTCCTGCGGGACTTCTTCGACTTCTACTACGAGTCGTTCCACTTCGGCGTCCCGCTCACCGTCCTCGCCGTGCTCTACGTCCGCCGCCCCGCCGACTACCGCTGGGCCCGCTCCGCCCTCTGCTTCGCCACCCTGCTCGCCCTGGTCGGCTTCTGGCTCTACCCGCTCGCCCCGCCGCGCCTGATGCCGGGCCTGGGCGTCATCGACACCGTGCACGGCGTGCAGGACTTCTCCAAGCCGGACTACGGCACCCTGACCGAGCTGACCAACCAGTACGCGGCGATGCCCTCGCTGCACTTCGGCTGGTCCCTGTGGTGCGGGCTCGTCATCGCGGTCCTGGCGCCCAAGTGGTGGATGAAGGCACTGGGCCTGCTGCACCCGTTCTTCACGGTCTCCGCGATCGTGGCGACCGGCAACCACTGGGTCCTGGACGCCGTCGGCGGCGCGGCCGTGGTCGCCGCCGGCTTCGGACTGACCCACGTCCTCCAGGGCCCGCGGCCCCGGGCGCCGAGGGAACCGGTCGAGGCCGGCTCGAGGAAGCCGGTCCCGGCGACGAGCCGTACTCCGAGCTGATCCGGGGGAGGCAGGGGTCGGGCGCGGGGGATGCCCCTGCCTCCCGCGGGACGGGCCGACGGTGCCGGGAGACCGTCGGCCCGAGCGTGCGGCGCCCGCTAGAGGTGACTGACCTGGAGTTCCTTGACCCCGTTCAGCCAGGCGGAGCGGAGTCGGCGCGGGTCGCCGGCGAGCCGCAGGTTCGGCATCGCGTCGGCGATCGCGTTGAAGATCAGGTCGATCTCCAGGGTGGCCAGGGACTTGCCGAGGCAGAAGTGCGGACCTCCGCCGCCGAAGCCGAGGTGCGGGTTGGGGTCACGGGTGATGTCGAAGACCTCGGGGCTCTCGAACACCTCGGGGTCGTTGTTGGCGGAGGAGTAGAAGATGCCGACGCGGTCGCCCTTCCTGATCCGCTGTCCGCCCAGTTCGGTGTCCTGGGTCGCGGTGCGCTGGAAGGCGACGACGGGGGTGGCCCAGCGGACGATCTCCTCCGCGGTGGTCTTCGGCCGCTCCCTCTTGTAGAGGTCCCACTGGTCGGGGTGGGTGAGCAGGGCGTGCATCCCGTGCGTGATGGCGTTGCGGGTCGTCTCGTTGCCGGCGACCGCCAACAGCAGGACGAAGAAGCCGAATTCGTCGGAGGCGAGGTTCCCCTCGTCCTCCGCCGCCACCAGGGTGCTGACGATGTCCTTGGCGGGGCACTGCTTGCGGTCGGCGGCCATGTTCATCGCGTACGAGATGAGTTCGGTGGCCGACTCGGCGCCGATCTCCTCGGTGATCGCGTACTCCGGATCGTCGTACGCCACCATCTTGTTGGACCAGTCGAAGATCTTGACGCGGTCCTCCTGCGGGACGCCGATGAGCTCGGCTATCGCCTGCAGGGGCAGTTCGCAGGCGACCTGGGTGACGAAGTCGAAAGCGCCGTCGGGGCCGGCCTGCGCGAGCGCGTTCGCGACGATCGAACCGGCCCGGGCGCGCAGGGCGTCCTCCAGGGAGCGGATGGCGCGCGGGGTGAAGCCGCGCTGCACGATCTGGCGGACCCGGGTGTGCTCGGGCGGGTCCATGTTGAGCATGATGAGCCGCTGGACCTCGATCTGTTCGCGCTGGATGTGCTCGTTGAAGCGGATGACGGCGGTGTTGAGGAACGAGGAGAAGAGCTCGGGGTGCGTGGAGACGTACTTGACGTCCGCGTGCCGGGTGACGGCCCAGTAGCCGTCGTCCTCGAAGCCCGCGACACCGGGCTGTTGCGGGATCCAGTGGACCGGTTCGGCCCGGCGCAGCTCGGCGAACTCCGGGAGGGGCACGCGCTGGTGCAGTACATCGGGGTCGGTGAAATCGAACCCGTCGGGCAGCGCTGGACAGGGCATCGGCAACTCCAGGTCTCGCGCCTACGGTGGTGACGGCCCGTTCCCGCGGGCGGTTCTGACGGTCCATCAGGAACGTGGAATCGCCGTGAAGGTAGTAACGGGTTCTACAAGTGGCAAGAGGCGCGGGCCTCCGAATTGCGTGCGGGATTGGTGCAGATCACGACTTCGGGAGCTGCAGGACCCTTGCGGCGCGGGGGGTTCGCTCAGCAAACTGCACGCAGAACTGGTACGCGTTCTAGTTCTGCGCGGTGGGTGGGCCGGGACGCCCCGCGCTGCGCGGTTCAGCAGGGCCTGGCCGCCGGGCAGGCCTGAGGAGAGGACGAGCCCCCATGGCCGCGGAACCCGTGATCGTCGAAGCCGTACGGACCCCCATCGGCAAGCGCGGAGGCGCGCTCGCCAATCTGCATCCCGCCTACCTCCTGGGCGAGACCTACCGTGAACTCCTCGGCCGCACCGGCATCCACGCCGACTGCGTCGAGCAGATCGTCGGCGGCACGGTGACCCACGCCGGCGAGCAGTCGATGAACCCCGCGCGCACGGCCTGGCTGACGATGGGACTGCCCTACGAGACGGCGGCGACGACGGTCGACTGCCAGTGCGGCTCCTCGCAGCAGGCCTCGCACATGGTCGCCAACATGGTCGCGGCGGGTGTCATCGACGTCGGGATCAGCTGCGGCATCGAGGCGATGTCGCGGGTGCCGCTGGGCTCGGGTTCCAAGCACGGTCCGGGCAAGCCGTTCCCCGACGAGTGGAACGTGGACCTGCCCAACCAGTTCGAGGCCGCCGAGCGCATCGCGCGCCACCGCGGTCTGACCCGTGAAAACGTCGACTCCCTCGGGCTCATCTCGCAGGAGCGGGCAGCCATCGCCTGGTCCGAGGAGCGGTTCAAGCGCGAGACGTTCGCCGTGCAGGTGCCCACCACCGAGGACGAGCAGCGCGCCGGGCAGGGCATGTGGCGGCTCGTCGACCGGGACGAGGGGCTGCGCGACACGTCCATGGAGGCCCTGGCGAAGCTGAAGCCCGTGATGCCGACGGCCGTTCACACGGCCGGCAACTCCTCCCAGATCTCCGACGGCGCGGCCGCCATCCTGTGGGCGTCCAAGCGGATGGCGCGGGCGCTGAAGCTGCGCCCGCGGGCACGGATCGTGGCCCAGGCGCTGGTGGGTTCGGACCCGCACTTCCACCTGGACGGTCCGATCGACGCCACCCGGGCCGTGCTCGGCAAGGCCGGGATGTCCCTGAGGGACATCGACCTCGTCGAGATCAACGAGGCCTTCGCGTCGGTGGTGCTGAGCTGGGCGCAGGTCTTCGAACAGGACCTGGAGAAGGTGAACGTGAACGGGGGCGGCATCGCGCTGGGCCACCCGGTCGGCGCCACGGGAGCCCGGCTCATCACCACGGCCCTGCACGAACTGGAGCGCAGGGACAAGGAGTTCGCGCTCATCACGATGTGCGCGGGTGGGGGGCTGGCCACCGGGACGATCATTCAGCGGTTGTAGCCCGCCGACGGCGTCGGCGACGCCGGATTTCCGCCGTCGGGGTCGGGTAACCGACGATCCAGGAAGGGGACTTCACCCGGATCGTGCGGGAGGCGGACGCTCGGATGCGGCGGACGCTCGGCGCCGCGTGACGTGGCGGCCGTCTCCGTCGCCGGTCGGCGGCCGTCGGCGACCGGTCATGGTGTCGGACCTACTCCGTCCCCGACGCCGTCACCGCGAGGGCCGCCGCCACCAGTGCCGCGATCAGCAGGGGGATGCCCAGGCCGTGGTGCAGGACCAGCCAGGCGCCGAGCAGGGCGCCCGCCAGCATGGCGAACACGGAGGCGGTGCGGCGCGGGGAGTGGTGGCTCGCGCCGCCGCCGAGGCGGGAGTCGGCGGCCAGGCCCGTCAGGGTCATCGTCAGGACGGTGGTCGTCAGGTCGGCCACGCCGAGCTTGCGGACCGTCGCGTTGCGCAGGCCCATCGCGAAGGCCGTGACGGCGATCAGGGTGTACGCGGTGGCGGTGGCGTCCGGGGCGGCGAAGGCGGCCGCCGCGCAGGCGGCCATCAGGACCGCCTCGGCGGCGAACGTGCCGCGGGCCCACGCGCGGCGCGAGCCCTTGCCGAACCGCACCGCGATCCGCCCGCCGGCCACCGCGCCCGCCAGGAAGCAGCACAGCGAGGTCAGGGTGTGCGACACGGAGAAGCCGGGTGCCCCTGCCGCGGCGAAGCCGAGCACCACGACGTTGCCGGTCATGTTCGCCGTGAAGACGTGTCCGAGGCCGAGGTAGCTCACCGCGTCGATGAGTCCGCTGACCACGGTCAGCGACAGCAGCGCGAAGGTCAGTCGCAGTCCTCGTGACTCCGGGTCGCGTGGTGTGGCCGTCTGCGTGGTCATGGAGCTCAGTCCACCACGGGGGGTCTCGGGTGCGGCCGCGCTCGGACGCGGGTGCGGCGTGCTTTCGGGCGACGATCGCGGCGGCGTGGGCCCGGCGGGCGGCCGGGAACGCCGACCGGGCGGCGTACGCCCGACGAGGTGTCGGAGTACGCCGCCCTCGGGCGGGACGAACCGGGGGAGGTGGTCCGCCCGGTCACTTGGGGTCGCGGTCGAACACCGCCTTCGACCAGCGGTAGCCGAGCGCCGCCAGGGCCAGGCACCAGGCGATGGTGATCCAGCCGTTGTTGCCGATCTCGGTGCCGAGGAGGAGTCCGCGCAGGGTCTCGATGGCGGGGGTGAAGGGCTGGTACTCGGCGATCGGCTGGAACCAGCCCGGCATCGCGTCGACCGGGACGAACGCGCTGGAGATGAGCGGCAGGAAGACCAGCGGCAGCGCGTTGTTGCTGGCCGCCTCGGCGTTCGGGCTGACCATGCCCATCCCGACCGCGATCCAGGTGAACGCCAGGGCGAACAGGGTGAGCAGCCCGAACGCCGCGAACCACTCCAGGACGGTGGCGTCCGTGGACCTGAAGCCGATGGCGACGCCGACCGCGCCGACGAGGACCACGCTCATGATCGACTGCAGGACACTGCCGACGACGTGTCCGATGAGCACCGAACCGCGGTGGATGGCCATGGTGCGGAAGCGGGCGATGATGCCCTCGGTCATGTCGTTGGAGACGGACACCGCGGTGCCGACGAGGGTGCCGCCGATGGTCATCAGCAGGATGCCCGGCACGAGATACGCGATGTACTCGGAGCGGTCGGCACCGCCACCGCCGATGCCCGCGCTCATCACGTCGCCGAAGACGTAGACGAACAGCAACAGCAGGACGATCGGCGTCAGCAGCAGGTTGAGGGTGAGGGAGGGGTAGCGGCGGGCGTGCAGGAGGTTGCGGCGGAGCATCGTGGTCGAGTCGCGTGCGGCGAGGGAGAGGGTGCTCATCGGACGGTCTCCTTGGGCTGGTTCGGCTGCTGGGTGGGCTGCTGGGTGGGCAGGGTGGTGCTGCCGGTCAGGGCGAAGAAGACGTCGTCGAGGTCGGGGGTGTGCACGGTGAGTTCGTCGGCTTCGATGCCGGCGGTGTCGAGTCGGTCGAGGATGGTGCGCAGGTCGCGTTGGCTGCCGTTGCTGGGGATCTGCAGGGTGAGGGATTCGTCGTCGCGGGTGGTTTCGTCCAAGGCGTGGGTGGCGGACCGGTAGGCGGCGGGGTCGGTGAAGCGGAGGCGGACGTGTCCGCCGGGGACGAGGCGTTTGAGTTCGTCGGCGGTGCCTTCGGCGGCGATCTTGCCGTTGTTCAGGACGGCGATGCGGTCGGCGAGTTCGTCGGCTTCGTCGAGGTATTGGGTGGTGAGGAAGACGGTGACGCCGTCGGTGACGAGTTCGCGGATGATCTGCCACATGTTGTGGCGGGAGCGGGGGTCGAGGCCGGTGGTGGGTTCGTCGAGGAAGATGATCCGTGGGTTGCCGACCAGGGTCATGGCGATGTCGAGTCGGCGTTTCATGCCGCCGGAGTAGGTGGAGGCGGGTTTCTTCGCGGCTTCCGTGAGGTCGAAGCGTTCCAGGAGTTCGGTGGTGGCCTGTCGTCCCTCGGCGCGGGAGAGGTGGTGCAGGTCGGCCATGAGGAGCATGTTCTCCTCGCCGGTGATCAGGCCGTCGACGGCGGAGAACTGGCCGGTGACACCGATCGCGGCACGGACCGCCTGGGGGTCCGCGGCGAGGTCGTGGCCCGCGACCTGGGCCTGCCCTCCGTCGGCCGAGATGAGCGTGGACAGGATTTTCACAGCGGTGGTCTTGCCGGCGCCGTTCGGGCCGAGCAGCGCGAACACGGACCCGGCCGGGATGCGCAGATCGATGCCGTCGAGCACGGTCTTGTCGCCGTAGGACTTGCGCAGACCGACCGCGGAGACGGCGGCGGGTCGCTGGGGAGCGCTGTTCCGGCTGGACGTGGGCATGACAGATGAAGGCATGGGGCCCTCCGGTCGAAGGCTGAAGTGGGTGAAGGGTGGGGCCGGTCGGGGCGGTGACGCTCAGGCCTTGGCGCGGCGGATGTCGATGTTGCCGTACCGGGTGCGGGCGCGGACCTGGACGGTGTCCTCGCTCTGCTCCGGGGTCTCGGACGCGGTGAGTGTGTTGCGCACCTGGCCGGAGCCCGAGCTGACGTCGAGCCAGGCGGCCGTGCCCTCGCGGACACCGACCTCGATGGCGCCGTAGGAGGTCTCCAACTGGACGGTGCCGCGGGCCACTTCACCCACCCGCAGGGTGCCGTGGGCGGTGGTGGCGGTGACCGAGTCCTCGGCACGCCGGATCTCGATGTCGCCGTTGGCGCCGCTCACCCGCAGTTCGCCGGTCGCGGCGCCGACGGTCGTGGTGCCGTGCGAGTTCTTCAGGACGGCCGGACCGTCGACGATGCCGACGCGCAGGCTGCCGGAGCTGGTGGTGATCTCAGCCATGCCCTCGACGCGGTCCACGGTGATCGACCCGTGCGACGCCTTCAGCTGCAGCGGTCCGGTCGTGTCGAGGCGGACGTCGCCGGACGACGTCTTCACCCGGACCTCGCCGAGCCGGCCCTCGCCGAGCACCTGGGCCCAGGAGCCGGTCATGTCGACGCGCGAGCCCGTGGGCAGTTCGACCGTCACGTCGACGGTGCCGGTGCGGCCGAACAGATTGGACTTGGGCGTCCTGACGGTCAGTGCGCCGCTCGTGTACGTGACCTCGGTCTGCTCGGCCGTCCGCACGTCCAGGTCCTTCTTCGGGTCGCGGGGCCGCACCTCGACGACCGTGTCGAGACGGTCGACCGCGGTGAACTGGATGGAACCGGCCTCCACGTGCGTCGTGGCCGAGATCGCTTCAGGAGTTTCGAAAGAAGGCATGGCTGTCCCGTCCTCTTGAGTCTCTGGGGCGTCCCCGCTGGGGGGACGTGGTGCTGATGAGGTGGAGCGGGCGGAGGCGCGGCTAGCGCACCCAGCCCGTGAAGCTCTGTCCGACGGTGCGGGCCTTCTCCGTCGTACGCGGCCTGGTGTCGCCGTCGACCGCGGACGACACGGCGCGCACCAGCCACGCGTTGACCGACAGGCCCTCTCGGTTCGCGGCCTCCTCGGCGCGGGCCTTGAGGTGGGCGGGCAGGCGCAGGTTGACGCGGGCGGTGCCGCCCTCGTCGCCCTCGGCCGGGACCGGGGTCCTGAACGATTCGACGGGCGAGGCCGGCTCCGCGGGGGCGCCGCCGTCGGCGGGCGGAAGTGTCACCACGAAGTCGGGGTCGAGCCCGCGCAGCCGTACGTCGACCGAGCCGGGGGCGAGTTCACGGGTGATCTCGTCCATCGCGGCGGAGAGCACGTTGAGCATGGTCAGCCGGGTCGCCGACTCCAGGGGAGCGGTGAGCCTGTCGGCCAGCTCGCGGGCTTCGTCGCCGCCGGCCTCGGCAGCCACCGCGAGTTCGCGGCGGAGGGTGTCGACATACGGGGTGAGGTCCATAGCGCCATCATGGCACCACTGTGGTGCCATGCGCAAGCCTGAATGGTGCCGCGCGGCGTGAATGTGGGGGCGGCCGTTCTACCTGCGGAAATGCGGAGAGGTGGCTCGGTCCGCTGGGGTGTCATGGGTGCGCGCGGGCCTTTGGGCGGCCGGAATGGCGTCAAGTGGCACCCGGTGGCACCCGGTGGCACCCGGTGGCACCCGGTGGCACCAGGTGGTGCCAGTGGGTGCCACTCGGCTCGCGTGATGGCGCGTGATGGCGCGTGATGCCAAGTGGTGCCGCGTGACGTCAGGTGCTGGCACGCGATGGCACGCGATGGCGCGAGGCGGCACGCGATGGTGCCGAAAACGATCCGCCTCCACCTCGCGGTCCGCCGCCGGCACTCGTCCGCGTGGGGAAGTCCGGGCACGCCGAAGGCGGCGACCCCGGGGTGTGGGGTCGCCGCCTTGTGTGTGGCTGTGAGGCCTGTGGGCTGATCAGTACCAGCCGTTGGCCTGCCAGAAGTTCCAGGCGCCGGCAGGGCTGCCGTAGCGCGAGTTCATGTAGTCCAGACCCCACTTGATCTGGGTCTTGGGGTTGGTCTTCCAGTCGGAGCCGGCGGTGGCCATCTTCGAACCGGGGAGAGCCTGGACCAGGCCGTACGCGCCGGACGAGGAGTTCGTGGCGCTGACGTTCCAGCCGCTCTCGTGCTCGACGATCTTGCTGAAGGCGTTGAACTGCGCGGCGTCCGGAATCATCTTGTGCGCGATCGACTTCGCGGAGGAGGCGGCGGTGGGCGTGGCGGCCTGAGCGGGCGCCGCGGCCAGAACCATACCGGTGGTGGCAGCGGCCACGGCGACACCGGCGAGGGCCTTCTTCGGGGAAGCGACGATGCGGCGGATGACAGAGACGGACACGGAGAACCTTTTTCTTCGGGGACATGGAGTCGCTCGCATGCCGTGACCACGTGGTGTGTGGAGGGGGCGTACGTCGGCGCCGCGATCCCGAGTGGGCTCGTGGCGCCTGGCGACTGCTCCAGAGAAACAGGCTCGAGCCGCGTCCGCAATGACCCCTTTTACTAGTCGTGGTCGCATCCGGGGTGAAAGTCCCTCATGTGACGTGGCTCTCAAACCCCAGGTCAGAGGGTATGACGACGCGTTCATGACATGGCGTGAGGTCTACGAAGCCGCTTCGTATGTGACCTGGGCCCTGTGGCCCGGTTCACCCCGCACCTGACGGACAGTGCGGGGCGCCGCACGGAGTGCCGCCGGGCGATGTGACGTGGGTCCCGGATCACCGGGGGTCGAACGTGACCGGGCTCTCGAAAGCCGCCCGGCGCGTGGCCCGGCGCAGCGCCTTGAGGAGGGTTCCGCCGACCGTCAGGGTCAGGACGACGGTGACGACCGCCCGGCCCAGGTCCCAGCCGAGGGACGTGGCCAGGCAGTACGCGAGGAAACGGGCGAGGTTGGCGGGGACGGCGGAGTGCGGGTCGAAGGCGACGTTCGAGGCCAGCGCGTCCATGAAGGGCCAGCCGGCCAGATTCATGACCGTGCCGTAGGCGAAGGCGGCGAGAAAGCCGTACCCGGCGAGCATCAGCAGTTCTCCGCGGCCGCGCAGGCGGTCCGCGCCCGGCAGCAGTCCGGCGCCCATCGTGAACCAGCCCATGGCCAGCATCTGGAAGGGCATCCAGGGCCCCACCCCGCCGGTCAGCAGCGCCGACGCGAACATCGTCACGGACCCGAGCACGAATCCGAAGCCCGGCCCGAGGACTCGTCCGCTCAGCACCATCAGGAAGAACATCGGCTCGATGCCCGCGGTCCCGGCCCCGATCGGGCGCAGCGCGGCGCCGGTCGCGGCCAGCACGCCGAGCATGGCGACCGCCTTCGGGCCGAGCCCCGACTCGGAGATCGTCGCCGCGACCACCGCGATCAGCAGGACGAGGAGCCCCGCGAACAGCCACGGAGCGTCCTGGGCGTGCGCGCTGACCTGCGAGCCCGGTCCCGCGAAGAGCGGCCAGGCGAATCCGGCGACCCCGGTGGCGCTGACCAGGGCGAGGGCGGCGACGGAGCGCGGGCCGAGACGGATGGCCCTGGCCTGGGGATGAGACCGGGAGCGGGGCCGGGAGTCGTGGACGGCGGTTTCGGGGGCGCTCACGCGAGGGCCTTCCTGACCTGGGCGACGGTGAGCCATGGCTCGGGGGCCAGGATCTTGGCGACCTGCGGGGCGAAGGACGGGGACGCGACGACCACCTCGGCGGTGGGGCCGTCGGCGACGATCTCACCGTCCGCGAGGATCACCACACGGTGGGCGAGGTCGGCGGCGAGTTCCACGTCGTGGGTGGCCAGCACGATGGCGTGCCCCTCGGCGGCCAGCCCGCGCAGCACGGTGACCAGCCGGGCCTTCGCCGCGTAGTCGAGACCGCGGGTCGGCTCGTCGAGGAGCAGCAGCGGGGGGCGCGCCGTCAGGACGACGGCGAGCGCCAGCGCCAGCCGCTGCCCCTCCGACAGATCGCGGGGGTGCGTGTCGTCCCCGATGTCCGGCAGCAGCCCGGACACCAGAGCCCGGCAGGTCCCGGCCCCGGCCCCGGCGTCCTCGTCGGCCGCCGCGCACTCGGCGGCCACCGTGTCCGCGTACAGCAGATCCCGGGGCTCCTGCGGTACGAGTCCTACACGGCGTACGAGGTCGCGCGGCGCCGTGCGATGCGGCACCGCCCCGCCGACCCGCACGGATCCGGCGGCCGGCTCGACCAGCCCGACCAGGGCCCCGAGCAGCGTCGACTTCCCGGCGCCGTTGCGGCCCATCAGCGCGATGGTCTCGCCGGGCCCCGCGGTGAGGTCGACCTGGCGGAGCGCCTCGACGCGCCCGCGCCGGACGGCCAGCTTCTCCACGACGGCCACGTCCGCCGGAAGCGGCGCGGGGTCGGGGCTGCGCCGGCGGAGGAGACGGGAGAGGGAGAAGGGGGAGGCGACGGGAGGGGTGAGAGGGGGGAGAGGGGAGGCGGGGTGCGTCGGCGTGGAAGGGAGGGGGAGGGCTGCGGCGGGTTGCGTGCCTCCGGTGCCGACGGCGTTTTCGGCGCGCCCGGTCGGCCCGGGGTCCGCGGTGACCGCGGTGGGTCCCGGGGGTGTCGTGGAGAGTCGCTCGCGCAGTGTTCCCGCACGGCGTCGCGCGTCGCGCACGGTCAGGGGGAGCGGGGACCAGCCGGCCAGGCGGCCCAGTTCCACCACCGGTGGGCAGACCGGGGAGACGGCCATGATCTCGGACGGGGTGCCGAGCGTCAGGGGTGCTCCCGGCGCGGGCAGGAGGGCGAGCCGGTCGGCGTACTGCACGACGCGTTCCAGGCGGTGCTCGGCCATGAGGACCGTGGTGCCGAGGTCATGGACCAGGCGCTGCAGGACGGCGAGGACCTCCTCGGCGGCGGCGGGGTCCAGGGCCGAGGTGGGTTCGTCGAGGACCAGGACCCGGGGGTGCGGGGTGAGCACCGAGCCGATCGCGACCCGCTGCTGCTGGCCACCCGAGAGAGTGGCGATCGGGCGGTCGCGGAGGTCGGCCAGGGACAGGAGGTCCAGGGTCTCCTCGACACGGCGCCGCATCACGGCCGGTGCCAGACCCAACGACTCCATGCCGTAGGCGAGTTCGTCCTCCACGGTGTCCGTCACGAAGTGGGACAGCGGGTCCTGGCCGACCGTGCCGACCACGTCCGCGAGTTCGCGCGGCTTGTGGGTGCGGGTGTCCCGTCCGGCGACGGTGACCCGGCCGCGCAGCGTTCCGCCCGTGAAGTGCGGGACGAGTCCGCTCACCGCGCCGAGCACCGTCGACTTGCCGACCCCGGACGGGCCGACGAGCAGTACCAGTTCGCCCTCCGGGACCTCGAAGTCCACGCCCCGGACGGTGGGTTCGGCGGCCCCGGCGTACGTCACGGAGACATCCTCGAAGCGGATCATGAGGGCTCCTCGGGGGCCGGGGTTCGCTGGGGGGTCGGGGCCACGAAGGCGGGGAGCAGGCCGAGCAGGACCGCCGCCGCCGGCCAGAGGGGAAGGGCGGGGGCCACGAGGGGGATGACTCCGGGGCGCAGCGCGGCGGGGTCGTAGGACGCGGCGACGATCATCAGGGCCGCCACCGCGACGCCCGACCCGGCGACCAGCCAGGCCCGCACGCCCCAGGTGTCCGGCCGGTACCGCGTCCGCGGTGAACGGCGGCCGCCCAGCCACAGGCCGCCGAGCGCCGCGGCGAGGCCGCCCAGCAGGACCGGCAGGCCGTAGGTGTCGCCCTCGGCGGTCAGCAGCCCGTATGTGCCCGCGCAGACGCCGATCAGGCCGCCCAGGGTGAGGGCCGCGGTGGTCCGGTGGACGGCGGGCGGGACCTGCGCCGTCCGCCCGTACCCGCGTGCGTCCATGGCCGCCGCCAGCGCGACCGAACGTTCCAACGCGCCTTCCAGCACCGGGAGTCCGACGTGCAGCAGGCCGCGCAGGCCCCGGTCGGGGCGGCCGCGGAGCCGGCGCGCGGCGCGCAGCCGCTGGACGTCGGCGATCAGATGCGGGGCGAAGGTGAGCGCGACGACCACCGCGACGCCCGCCTCGTACAGCGCTCCCGGCAGCGACTTGAGCAGCCGCGCCGGGTTCGCGAGGGCGTTTGCCGCGCCGACGCAGACGAGGAGCGTGGCCAGCTTCAGGCCGTCGTACAGCGCGAAGAGCAGGCCCTCGGCGGTGACCCGGCCGCCGATGCGGACCCCCTGAGCCCAGTGCGGGAGGGGGATCTCGGGGAGCGTGACGATCACATGAGTGCCGGGGATGGGGGAGCCGAGGAAGACGGCGAAGGCCAGGCGGATGGCGAGGACGGCCGCGGCCAGCTTGACGAAGGCGGTGTAGGAGCGCGCCCAGGGGGCGTCGGTGCGATGGGTGGCCACTACGTAGCCCGCTACTCCTATGAGGAGGGCGAGCAGGAGGGGGTTCGTGGTGCGGGAGGCCGCCGTGCCGAGACCCAGGGCCCAGATCCACCAGGCACCGGGGTGCAGGGCGTCCGCGCGGTGCGTCCGCGGTGCGGGGGAGCGCCGCGGTCGCCCGCCCGGGTCGGCCCCCGGCACCGACCACCGGCGCCGCACGGCCCCGGCTTCCCGGCCCTGCCCGGACACCCCTTGCCGGGACAGCCCTCGCCCGGGCACGCCCTGCCCGGACAGCCCTTGTCCGGGCACGCCTTGCTCGGACAGCTCCTGCTCGGGCACGCCCTGTCCGGGCAGCCCCTGCTCGGGCACGCCCTGTCCGGGCAGCCCCTGCTCGGACGCGCCCTGAGCGGACAGCCCCTGCTCGGGCACGCCCTGTCCGGACAGCCCTTGCTCGGACGCGCCTTGCTCGGGCACGCCTTGCTCGGACGCCCCCTGTTGGGACAGCCCTTGTCCGGGCACGCCTTGCTCGGGCAGCCCTTGCTCGGGCACGCCCTGAGCGGACAGCCCCTGCTCGTGCACGCCCTGTCCGGACAGCCCTTGCCCGGAAGCGCCTTGCTCGGGCACGCCTTGCTCGGACGCCCCCTGTTGGGACAGTCCTTGTCCGGGCACGCCCTGTCCGGGCAGCCCCTGCTCGGACGTCCCCAGTTGGGACAGCCCTTGTCCGGGCACGCCCTGTCCAGGGAGCCCCTGCGCGGAGACCCCCTGCTTCTCCTTGGACGTGTCCCGTGCGGGCAGGGGCAGCGGCCGTTGGCCCATGGCGGTGGTGGGGCGTTCTGGGTCGCCCTTGGTCATGATCCGCGCCTCAGTGCCGGTGCCGGCGGGCCTGCCAGACGGCACCCGCGCCCAGCACCGCCACCGCGGCGACGCCCGCCAGCAGGCCCACCGAGGGGCCGTGGCGGGCCGGCTCGGAGGCGTGCGGCCGGGCGGACGCGGTCGGCTCGGTGGCCGCGACCGGGTCGCCGCAGCCCGTTCGCGGATAGCCCGATATCGCGCACAGAAGGGCGTTGGTGTCGTAGCGCAGGGGTTTGGCGACCGCGGCCAGGGCCTCCGCGGTGCTCGCGTCGGGGGCGACGCGGGCGCAGGCGGTGCGCGGGGACGGCGGCGTCTCGCCGGACGGCGCGTCGGCGGCCGTACCGGAGTCGATGACCAGGGCCACGCGCTTCTTGCCCTGCTGGGCGGGCGTCCCGGCGCATATCGCGGCGAAGTCCCGCTTCCCGCGCGGCTGCACGGCGTGCTGGGAGTCCTCGCTCACCGCGAAGCGGAAGCCCTGGACATCACCGTCGGACGGCCGCGCGGTCGACGGACCCTGGGTGGCGTACGTCCACTTCCCGCCGGTCAGGTCCCAGAAGGACCAGTAGCGGTAGCCGACGGCCCGGGCCTGCCCCGCGCCGCCGAGGACGAGGAGCAGAAGGGCCAGCGCGAGCGCCAGGGCGGGCGCGGTCGTCCGACGGCAGGTCACAGCTGCTGCTTCTTGTTGCGGCCGCTGATCAGGAAGCCGATGCCGATGCCGGCGACCAGGCCGATGCCGATGATCCACCAGACGCCGAGCCCGTTGCCGTCGTCCTTCTTCTCGTCGTTCTTCTTCTCGCTCGGGGTGGCCGAGGCGCCGGCCGCGCTCGGCTTCGGGCCCGTCGCGGCCAGCTTCGCGACCAGGTCCTGACCGCCGAAGTCACGCGGGTCGGTGCCGGTGGCGTGCGCGGCGAAGATCAGCTGGGCGTACGCGGCGGGGCCCGACGTGGCCGCCCAGTCCGCGGAGTTCTTCTCCAGCCAGGCGAGCGGCTTCTGCGCGTCCTTCGTCGCACCGATGGCCGCCAGGGCCACGACCGCGTCCGCCGTGTTGCCGTAGTCGGGCTGGTCCTTCGCGCCCGGGAGTGCGGACTTCAGGTACGAGGTCTTCGCCAGCGCCTTGGCGAGATAGTCGGCGCCGTTCCCCGCCGCGTCCGCCATGCTGGGGGTTTCGGCGACGACGCAACCCGTGAGGTCGAACGCGTTGCCGGTCTCCGCCACGAAGCCCTGGCCCATGCCGGCCGTCACGCCCGCCGCGGTCGCGTCCGCGTTCGCCGCCAGCTTGCCCTTCTTGTCGGGCTGGTAGGCGAAGGCGCCGCCGCCCTCTCCCCCGCAGGGCATCGACAGCTTCAGCAGGGCGTCGTACGGGGACTTGCCGTCCTTGGAGACGTCCTGGGGCTTCTTGCCGACCGCCTTCAGCGCGCCGATCACGACGGACGTCGAGTTGGCGTCGCTGGGGCCACCGGCCATGTAGCCCCAGCCGCCGTCCTTGTTCTGCGCGGACTTCAGCCAGGTCACGGCCTTGCCGGTGGCGTCGTCGTGCCCGCCGAGCGCGGCGAGGGCCTGGACGGCGGCCGCGGTGCTGTTGGTGTCGACCTGTGTCTTGGCGTCGCACGCGGCCGCGGCGTCGGCGCGGTACGCGGCGAACGCGCCGTTCGCGCACTGCTGCCCGGTCAGCCAGTCGACGGCCTTCTCGGCGGGCCGCACCTTGACGGTGTGCTGGGCGAGCAGCGCGAGCGACTGCCGCCAGACGCCGTCGTAGGTCGGGTCGGTGGAGCCGTACAGGCCCGAGGGGATCGCCGTCGAAGGCGACGCCGAGGGTGACGAGTCGGCGGCGGACGCGGCCGGCGCGACGACCGCCCCGATCACGGCGGTGGCGGCCAGTACCGCTGCGGTGCGGCGAACAAACATGACTCTCCCTGCGGGGAGCCGGGCAGCACCGGGCACGTTGAGGCATCCGGGCGGCTCCGGCTCCGTATCCCTCGACGGTGCCGGCCGTCGGCGGGCTGCCGAGGGCGCGAGCCGGTCACGTCCCGTCCGAGGCGATCCGGCTCACCACCGAAGTGGCTCACGGTTGCGGGTCAGCGCCGGATTTGCACCGGCTTCTCCTCGTACGGGTGTGATGACGACGCGCTCACTCTACCGGCCGCGCGGATTCCGCCGAGTGTCGCCTGTGGCACGGGCCCGGAGTGATCCAGGTGACATCCGCTAGGTTCGGGCCATGCGAACGGGGAGACTGCTCGGCTCGGGGCGTTCGGCGGACGTCTACGAGATAGACGAGGCGTGGGTGCTGCGGCGGGACCGCGAGGGCTGGGGAGACGCGACGGCCGAGGCGGCGGTGATGCAGCACGTGCGCTCGCACGGCTATCCGGTGCCGGGTGTGCGGGCGGCGACCCGCGGCGATCTGGTGATGGAGCGGCTGTCCGGGCCGACCATGCTGGAGGCCTTCGGGCAGGGCCTGCTCTCCGCCCAGGAGGCGGGCCTCACCCTGGCGCGGCTGCTGCGCAAGCTGCACGCGGTGCCCGCCCGGCTCTCAACCGATCCCGCCGTCCGCGTCCTGCACCTGGATCTGCACCCCGACAACGTGATGCTCACCCCGGACGGCCCGAAGGTCATCGACTGGGCCAACGCCGAGGAGGGGCCGCCCGGTCTCGACTGGGGCATGTCCGCCGTGATCCTCGCCCAGGTCGCCGTCGGCGGCGAGCCGGTCGGGGACGTGGCCGCCGAGACGCTGGACGCGTTGCTCGACGGGAACGAGGACCAGGTGACCGAGGAAGGGCTCGTGGAGGCGGGGCGGCGCCGGGCGGCCAATCCGACCATGAGCGCGCACGAGGTCCAACTCCTGGGAGAGGCGGACGGGTTGATCCGCGCGCTGCTGCACTGAGCGGTGGCCGGAGCCGCGGGTCACCGCACGCGTGCGGGGACCGTGGCCTCCACCGGCTGGCACAGCACCAGGGCGAGATCGTCGGCGAGGGGCGCGCCGGTGTGCTGGAGCAGGCGGTCGTGCAGGGTGCCCAGGGCGTCCTCGGGGAGGGGCTCGCGCAGCGCGAGGGCGGCCTCGCCGAGCAGCGGGAACGGGGTGCCCTCCGGGTCGCGGCCCTCGGCCAGGCCGTCCGTGTAGAGGAGCAGACGGTCGCCCGGCTGGAGTCGCACACGGTACTGGCGGGGATCGGGGCGCAGCCCCAACGGCGGCGAGGGAACCTTGGGTTCGAGGAACTCGATGCTCCGGCCGGAGCGCAGCGGCGCGGGGTGCCCGCAGTTGACCAGCCGCACCTCGCCGGGCGCGAACTCGGCGAGCAGGGCGGTGACGAAGTCCTCCGGTCCCAGCTCCGGTGTGAGGCGCGTGTCGAGAAGGCCGGCGAGGGACGTCAAGTCCGGTGCCGTGTAGGCGAGTTCGCGGAAACCGGTGATCGTCTCGGCGGTCAGCCGGAGGGCGTCGAGGCCGTGTCCGCGTACGTCGCCCACCAGGACCCGCAGTCCGTACGGGGTCACCGCGACGTCGTACAGATCGCCGCCGACCGTCGACTCGTCGGCGGAGCAGTGGTAGCGGGTGCACACCTGAGTGCCGTCCAGGGTGCGGGAGATGGGCCGCAGGACCGCCTCCTGGGTGACGCGGGCGACCTCGCGGGACCGCGTGAGCGCGGCGGTCAGGCGCTCACCCCGGCCGGCGGCGTACACGGTGACCGCGCAGCCGAGCAGCAGCCCGCCGAAACGGACGCCGAAGCCGAAGCCGGTCACGGTGCGGTCGCCGAGATCCGTCGCGAGTCCCAGCGCCGCCGCCCAGACGCAGACCAGCACGGTGCACCGCACCCCGAACCGCACGCACGCCAGCAACGGCCCGATCAGCAGCAGGGTGACCAGGGACGGCACCCGGTGGTCCACCAGATGCGGCAGGGCGACCAGCAGACAGGCGGCCGGTGGCACCAGCGTCAGCCAGGAGAACCGGGTTCTGACGTGCCCACCGCTTCCGCCGTCGGCGGACTTCCGCTCGCCCCGCTGCTCCCTCTCGCGCATCACCCGACAATCCCCGAAAATCGCCCCCGCCGCCCTCACCGACGGAGACTTGATCGCATCTCGTCGCAAGGTGCCCGGAAGTGGCGTTGTGCTGCGGGCTTTCTGTCCGAGTCGGTGGAGCGGCGCATCGCGCGCGGGCGATCCGGCCACACTGGTCAGCGTGTCCGACAAGACGACCGGTGGACGGCCCGGCAATCTGCCCTCACAGACGCGGAGTTTCATCGGACGTCTGGAGGAACTCGGCCGACTGGAGCGAGAGCTGGATCCGGGTGCCGGGGCCGGCCGGCTGGTGAGCGTGGTCGGGGCCGGAGGGGTCGGCAAGACCCGGCTCGCCCTGCGGGCCGCCGGCCGGGTCGAAGGCGCGTACCCGGACGGCGCCTGGCTGGTGGAGCTCTCCCCGCTGCACACCGCCGGCCTGGTGGGCCTCGCGGTCGTGGAGGCGCTGCGGCTCACCGACCGGTCGACACGGCCGGTCACCGAGGTGGTCGCCGAATGGGCCGAGGGCAGAAGGCTGTTGCTGGTCCTCGACTCCTGTGAGCACGTCCTCGCGGACTGCGTGGGCTTCGTCGAGGAGCTGCTGCCCCTCCTGCCGGGCCTGCGGGTCCTCGTCACCAGCCGTGAGCCGCTCGGCCTGCCGGGCGAACACGTCCTGCGCCTGGACCCGCTGCCGGTCGCCGACGACGCGGTGGCCCTGTTCGCCGACCGCGCTGCCGAGACCGGACGCAGCCTCGACGACACCGACCGTCCCGTCGTGGAGGCCGTCTGCCGTCAGCTCGACGGCATTCCGCTCGCCATCGAGCTCGCCGCCGTCCGGCTCGGCGAGATCACCCTGGACCAGCTCAGCGGCCTGCTCGGCGAGCGGCTGCCGTCCCGGCTCGACCTGCTCGCCGCGCGCGAGGGCGACGGGCCGCCCCGCCACCAGACCCTGCGGACGGCCATCGGCTGGAGCCACGAGCTGTGCGCACCCCTGGAACGGCTGCTGTGGGCCCGGCTCTCGGTCTTCGCGGGCGGCTTCTGCGTGAGCGCCGCCGCCGACGTCTGCGCGGGCGGTCCGCTGCCCGCCGACCTGATTCCCGGCCTGCTCGCCCGGCTCGTCGAGCAGTCCATCGTGGGCCGCCACCCCACCGACCCCGCCCGCTACCGGCTCCTCGACACCGTGCGGGAGTTCGGCGCCGACTGGCTGCGCGCGCTGGGCGAGGAACGCACCGTACGGCTGCGCCACCGCGACCACTACCGGTCGCTGGCCCGGCAGGGCTGCGCCGAGTGGAACACCGCCCGCCAGGCGGCCTGGTGCGAGCGCGTCCTCACCGAGCACGCCAATCTCCGCGCGGCCATGGACTGCGCGCTCACCGGGTCCGACGGACGGGTCGCGCTGGCGATGGCGTCCGACATCGGCTTCCTGTGGCGGCACTGCGGCTATGTGCGCGACGCCCGGCACTGTCTCGACCAGGCGATGGCGGCCGACTCGGCTCCCGGGCCCGACCGTACCCGCGCGGTGTGGACACGGGGCGCGGTCGCGCTGCTCCAGGGCGATCTGGAGGCCGCGGCCAACTGGGCGGTGCGCTGCGCCGACGCGGCGAGGGAAGAGGGGGACCCGGCGGCGGTGGTGGCCGCGCTGTACCTGCGGGGCGGACAACTCGCCCTGAGCGGGCGCCTGTCCGAAGCGGTCAACGTCCTGGCCGGCGCGCCTCGGCTGCCCGTCCGGGGGGACTGGCTCGGGGCGGCACAGCTCCAGATCAGGGTGGCGCTGTCGTACGCGTATCTGTTGCGCGGGGAGCAGGAACGGGCGCGTGCGGTGGCCGAGGAGGTGCGCGCGGCGAGCCTGGCGTGCGGGGAGTCGTGGGCGGGAGCCTTCGCCGACGGGCTCGTGGCCCAGATCGATCTGGCCCGCGGGGACATCGGTGCGGCCCTCGACAACGCCCGGACCGCGCTGGCCGGGCACGGGCTGCTGCACAACACCGTGGGCGCGGCGATGGCCCTCGACGTGCTCGCCGCGGGGATCGTCGCGGCGGGCGACGGACACCGCGCGGCCCGCCTCCTCGGCATCGGCGAGCGCGTGTGGGAACTCACCGGGCGGGCCCAGATGGACTCACCCGATCTGATCGCCACCCGCCGCTCGCACGAACTCCGCGTCCGCGGCGAGATCGGCGACCCGGCGTACGAGAAGGCGTACGAGGAGGGGCGCACGATGGCGTACGAGGAGGGGCTCGACTACGCGGCCCACAGCCACAGCCGCTGAGTTCCGGGGCGGGGCGTCACACCGCCACGTACGTCACCGGGTCGCTGCCCGGCACGGCCTCCGCCCGTCCCAGCTTCACCAGTCGCCGTACATGTGCCTCGGCCTCGGAGACCGCGATGTTCCGTGATCCGTAGGGGATGTCGGCCCAGGGGCGGTTCCACTCCATGAGCTCGGCGAGCTGCCACGGCGTGAGCGGGACGGAGAGGAGGGTGAGCAGGCCGGTGAGCCGCTCCTCGTGGTGCGTGAGCAGCTCCGCGACCCGGGACGGGGCGTCGGTGAACACGTGCTGGTGGGCCGGGAGCACCTCGGCGGGGTCGAGGCGGCCGACGCGCTCCAGGGAGTCGAGGTAGTCGCCGAGCGGATCGGCGATCTCGCCGAGGCTCTCGATCCCGTTCGCGGAGGGGGGACGCCCGTGGGTGTCCGGGTCCTCGTAGAGGCCGATGTGCGGGGTGATCCTCGGGAGCAGGTGGTCGCCGGAGAACAGGCGTCCGTTCCCGGGCAGCCGGGCCGGGTGCTCCTCCTCCAGGTGGAGGCAGACGTGTCCGGGCGTGTGGCCGGGGGTCCAGACGGCGCGCAGCCGGCGGCCGGGCAGCGCGAGGAATTCGCCGGGGACGATCTCGCGGTCGGGGAGCGCGGGGGAGAAGCCGGGCAGGGTGCTGGGGCGGCGTACCGACGTGCTTGCCTCGCGCAGCGGGGCGATGTGCTCCTCCGGGGCGCCGGAGGCCGCCAACTTGGCGGCCATGTAGGCGAACCAGCGCTCGGGCCGGTTCTCCCGGGTGCGCCGGACGATCGCCGTGTCGGCGGCGTGCATCGCGATCCAGGCGCCGGACGCGTCGCGGACGCGGCCCGACAGGCCGTGGTGATCGGGGTGGTGGTGGGTGATGACCACGCCGTGGATCTCCGCGACGGAGGTTCCGCAGCCGGTGAGTCCCTCGACGAGGGTGTCCCAGGAGGCGGGGTCGTCCCAGCCCGTGTCGATGAGCACGGGTCCCGCGTCGGTGTCGACCAGGTACACCAGGGTGTGGCCGAGCGGATTGTCCGGGATGGGGACCCTGATCGACCGTACGCCCCCGCCGTGATCGGTCACCTGCGTCATGCGCTTCCACCCATCGCCGAGTTGTCGCCACTATAACTAGAACGAGTTCCAATGGGAGCCCGAGTCGACTGTTCTGTCCGCGGAGTCGGCCCCGTCCGTGCCGTGGACTCATCCGGCGAGAACTGGTATCAGTTCTCGTATCTGATGAAGCGTCAGAAGTGGTGGCAGAGAGCGTCCTTGGAGGCAGTCGGCCATGACCGAGCTCGTGGAACACGGACAGCTGTTCATCGGCGGGGAGTTGACCGACCCCCTCGGCAAGGACGTCATCGAGGTGATCTCGCCGCACACCGAGGAGGTCATCGGCCGGGTGCCGCACGCCTCGGCGGCCGACGTCGACCGGGCCGTCGCCGCCGCGCGCGAGGCGTTCGACCAGGGCCCCTGGCCGCGTATGAGCCTCGACGCGCGGATCGCGGTCGTGACGCGGATCAAGGACGCGATCGCCGTACGCCATGAGGAGATCGCCCGCGTCATCTCCTCCGAGAACGGCTCCCCCTACTCCTGGAGCGTCCTCGCGCAGGCCCTCGGCGCGATGATGGTGTGGGACGCGGCGATCACGGTCGCGCGCGGCTACACGTACGAGGAGGCGCGCGACGGAGTCCTCGGCAGGATTCTGGTGCGCCGTGAACCGGTGGGCGTGGTGGCGGCCGTGGTGCCGTGGAACGTCCCGCAGTTCGTGGCGGCGGCCAAGCTCGCGCCCGCGCTCCTGACCGGCTGCACCGTCGTCCTGAAGCCGTCGCCCGAATCGCCCCTGGACGCCTATCTGCTCGGGGAGATCGCGAAGGAGGCCGGGCTGCCCGAGGGGGTGCTCTCGATCCTCCCGGCGGACCGCGAGGTCAGCGAGTACCTGGTCGGACACCCCGGCATCGACAAGGTCTCCTTCACCGGCTCGGTCGCGGCGGGCAAGCGGGTGATGGAGGTCGCAGCGCGCCATCTCACCCGCGTGACCCTGGAGTTGGGCGGCAAGTCGGCGGCCGTGGTGCTGCCGGACGCGGACCTCGACACCTCGGTCCCCGGAATCGTCTCGGCGGCCTGGATGAACAACGGCCAGGCGTGCGTCGCCCAGACCCGCATCCTCGTACCGCGCTCGCGCTACGACGAGTTCGCGGACGCCTTCGCCGCCGCGGCGAACGCGCTGGTCGTCGGCGACCCGCTCGACCCGGCCACCCAGGTCGGCCCGCTGGTCGCCGAGCGGCAGCGGCGGCGCAACCTCGACTACATCCGCATCGGCCAGGAGGAGGGCGCCAAGATCCTGGCCGGCGGCGGACGTCCGCAGGGCCTCGACCGCGGCTGGTACGTCGAGCCGACCCTCTTCGGCGACGTCGACAACTCGATGCGCATCGCCCGGGAGGAGATCTTCGGCCCGGTGATCTGTCTGCTCCCCTACGGCGACGAGACCGAGGCCGTGAAGATCGCCAACGACTCCGACTACGGGCTGAGCGGCAGCGTCTGGACGGCCGACGTCGCCCATGGCATCGACATCGCCCGCCAGGTCCGTACCGGCACCTACTCGGTCAACACCTTCAGCCTCGACATGCTCGGACCGTTCGGCGGCTACAAGAACTCGGGCCTGGGCCGGGAGTTCGGGCCCGAGGGGTACGGCGAGTTCCTGGAGCACAAGATGATCCACCTGCCGGCCGGCTGGGAGGCGTGAGGATGGGCGACCGCTGGCAGGTCGAGGTCGACCGCTCCGTCTGCATCGGCTCCGCCCAGTGCGTCCACCACGCCCCGGACGCCTTCCGCCTCGACGCCGGCATGCAGTCCCACCCGGTCGAACCGGAGACCGACGCCAACGAGAAGATCCTCGAAGCGGCCGAGGGCTGCCCGGTCGAGGCCGTCATGATCTCGCTGCTGGGCAGCGGCGAGCCGGTGTTCCCGCCGGAGGAATAGGGGCGGGGCCGCACGCGGGGACCTCCCCGTCCCCGGATACCCTCCAGCCGATTTCGGCGGATCGACCGGGGCGGGGAGGCGCACAAGTCCGCGGCCCGGAAGCCGACGCGAGGCGGCGGCCCGTGCACCGCGCGGCGAGGGCGATCCCGCGTTCCGGAACCTCGGGGCCGCCGCCACGATCCTGCGCGACCGGGCGACGGCCCGCGACACCTGGACCGGCTCCGGCATCGAACTCCCGACGGGGAGGGTGGGATCGCGGGGCGCTTCGGCGCCGCCTGCGTACGGCTGGACACCGACGGAGAGCGGAGGTCGTGTGGATCGAGCGGTCGTGCCCGACCCGCGGGCGCGTGGTGAACGTGCCCGTGACGGGCGGGCGGGCGGGTTTCTACCGGCCCTTCGGGTCGGTCAGGTCGATCAGGCGGCACACCGTCTCGATGTCTATCTTGACCTGGGCGATCGAGGCGCGGCCCGAGAGCCAGGTGATCAGGGCCGAGTGCCAGGTGTGCTCGATGACGCGGACGGCGGAGAGCTGGGCCGGCGTCGGGTCGTCCAGGCCCATCGCGTCCAGGATGATCACCGTGGTCTGCCGCGAGACCTGGTCGACCTCGGGGCTGACACTGCGGTCCGCGAAGGTGAGCGCGCGGACCATGGCGTCGGCCAGGTGCGGCTCCCGCTGGAGGGCGCGGAACGCCCGCATCAGGGTCTCCGCCACCCGCTCCGCGGCCGTGTCCCCGGCCGGCGGCTTCTTGCGCAGCGTGCCGTGCATGTGCTCCAGCTGGTCCTGCATCGTGGCGACCAGCAGATGCACCTTCGAGGGGAAGTAGCGGTACAGCGTGCCGAGAGCGACCTGCGACGACTCCGCGACCTCACGCATCTGAACGGCGTCGAAGCCGCCCCGGCTGGCCAGCTGCGCGCTGGCGTGCAGGATCCGGCGACGGCGCGCCTCCTGCCGCTCGGTGAGCGGGGGAGAGGCGGGATGCGCGATGGGGTGCGGGGTGGAGCGCGCGGAGGTGGCCGGCGTGGCGGGCGTGCTGGCCCCCGGCGCCGGTCGCGCGTTCTTCGAGTCCGCCCTGGCTTCCGCAGGCATGGGTCCGTTCCGTGACATCAGCGAGAGGGGGCGACGAGCCGGCACGGCGAGGTGTGGCACCACCGAGCCGACCAGCCGACCCCGCCGCGCGGTCGTGGCGTGAATCACCTGATCCACCGCTCACACTGGCGCTACCTGCCGGTAGATTCAATGCTCCTTGAACGATCAAGTCTGAAACTTGTTCTAGATTAGCGTCCCGGCGTAATCTCGCGGGAAAGTGCAGGGAGAAGGGGACCGGAAGTGACCGCTGAGGCCATGGAGGCGGGCCCCGGTAAGGGTGCGGCTGCCGACGGGGACCGACCCCTGCGCATCGCGCTCCTCACGTACAAGGGAAACCCGTTCTGCGGCGGCCAGGGTGTGTACGTACGGCACCTTTCGCGCGAACTCGCCCGACTCGGTCACCGCGTCGAGGTCATCGGCTCCCAGCCCTACCCCGTGCTCGACGAGGGCCTTCCCGAGCTGAGCCTCACCGAGCTGCCCAGCCTCGACCTGTACCGCCAGCCCGACCCCTTCCGCACCCCCGCGCGCGACGAGTACCGGGACTGGATCGACGCCCTCGAGGTCGGCACCATGTGGACCGGGGGCTTCCCCGAGCCGCTGACCTTCTCGCTGCGCGCCCGCCGCCATCTGCGTGCCCGGCGCGGCGAGTTCGACGTCATCCACGACAACCAGACGCTCGGATACGGCCTGCTGGGCGATGTCGGCGCCCCGCTGGTGACCACCATCCACCACCCCATCACCGTCGACCGGCAGCTGGAGCTGGACGCCGCCGAGGGCTGGCAGCGCCGCGCGTCCGTCCGCCGCTGGTACGCCTTCACCCGCATGCAGAAGCGCGTCGCGCGCCGTCTGCCGTCCGTGCTCACCGTCTCCGGCACCTCCCGCCAGGAGATCGTCGAGCATCTGCGGGTCGAGCAGGACCGCATCCACGTCGTCCACATCGGCGCGGACACCGACCTCTTCTCGCCGGATCCCTCCGTGCCCCAGGTGCCCGGCCGGATCGTCACCACGTCCAGTGCGGACGTGCCGCTCAAGGGCCTGGTGTTCCTGGTCGAGGCGCTCGCGAAGGTGCGCACCGAACACCCCGGCGCGCACCTCGTCGTCGTCGGCAGGCGCGCCGAGGACGGACCGGTCGCCCAGGCCATCGAGCGGTACGGCCTCGACGGCGCCGTCGAGTTCGTCAAGGGCATCTCCGACGCCGAACTCGTCGACCTCGTCCGCTCGGCCGAGGTCGCCTGCGTGCCCTCCCTGTACGAGGGCTTCTCGCTGCCCGCCGCCGAGGCGATGGCCACGGGAACGCCGCTGGTGGCCACCACCGGCGGAGCGATCCCGGAGGTCGCGGGCCCCGACGGCGAGACCTGCCTGGCGGTCCCGGCGGGCGACTCGGGGGCGCTGGCCGCGGCCCTGAGCCGGCTCCTCGGCGACCCGCAGCTGCGGGCGCGGCTCGGCTCCGCCGGGCGCGAACGCGTCCTCGCGCGCTTCACCTGGGCCAAGGCGGCCGAGGGCACGGTGGCCCACTACCGCGAGGCCATGGCCCTCACCGCGTCCCGGTCCCGCTCGCGGAGGGCGATCCCCGCCGCGGACACGGCCGGGCGCGGCTCCACGCCCGGCCCCGAACACTCGGCGGCCCCGGGCCCCGACCGCTCCGAGGCAGCGGACAAGGCTTCCGCCGCCGAAGAACTAGTTGCAGCCAACCGCGAAAGCAGGGCCACGTGCTGACCGTCGACTTCTCCCGGTTCCCGCTCGCCCCGGGCGACCGGGTTCTGGACCTCGGATGCGGTGCCGGCCGGCACGCGTTCGAGTGCTACCGGCGCGGCGCGCAGGTCGTGGCGCTGGACCAGAACGGCGAGGAGATCCGCGAGGTCGCGAAGTGGTTCGCGGCGATGAAGGAGGCCGGGGAGGCGCCCGCCGGCGCCACCGCGACGGCCATGGAGGGCGACGCGCTCGCGCTGCCCTTCCCCGACGAGTCCTTCGACGTCGTGATCATCTCCGAGGTCATGGAGCACATCCCGGACGACAAGGGCGTTCTCGCCGAGATGGTCCGCGTGCTCAAGCCGGGCGGCCGTATCGCCATCACCGTGCCGCGCTACGGGCCGGAGAAGGTCTGCTGGTCGCTGTCCGACGCGTACCACGAGGTCGAGGGCGGCCACATCCGCATCTACAAGGCGGACGAACTGCTCGGGAAGATCCGCGAGGCCGGCCTGCGGCCCTACGGCTCCCACCACGCCCACGCGCTGCACTCGCCGTACTGGTGGCTGAAGTGCGCGTTCGGCGTCGACAACGACAAGGCGCTGCCCGTGCGGGCGTACCACAAGCTGCTGGTCTGGGACATCATGAAGAAGCCGCTGGCCACCCGGGTCGTCGAGCAGGCGCTCAACCCGCTGATCGGCAAGAGCTTCGTGGCGTACGCGACCAAGCCGCACCTGCCGAAGCTCGCCGAGCCGACCGCTGCCGGGACGACCGCCCCCGAGGCGGACGCCACGTGACCACTCCCCGGACAGAACACCTCGTCCTGCCCGGGGTCCTCACCGACGAGGAGGCCGCCGCCACCGTGCGCGGGATCCTCGCGGTGCAGCGCCCCGACGGAGCCATCCCCTGGTTCCGCGGCCACCACCTCGACCCGTGGGACCACACCGAGGCCGCCATGGCGCTCGACGCGGCCGGGGAGCACGAGGCCGCCGAGCGCGCCTACGCGTGGCTGGCACGGCATCAGAACGCGGACGGATCGTGGTACGCGGCGTACGCCGACGGGGACTTCGAGGATGTCACCGACCGCGGCCGGGAAACCAACTTCGTCGCGTACATCGCGGTGGGCGTCTGGCACCACTACCTGGCGACCGGCGACGACATGTTCCTGGACCGCCTGTGGCCCGCCGTTTACGCGGCCGTCGAGTTCGTGCTGCGGCTCCAGCAGCCGGGCGGGCAGATCGGCTGGAAGCGCGAGGACGACGGGACCGCGGTCGAGGACGCGCTGCTGACCGGGAGCTCGTCGGTCCATCACGCGCTGCGCTGTGCGCTCGCCATCGCCGAGCAGCGCGAAGAGCCGCAGCCCGACTGGGAGTTGGCCGCCGGAGCACTGCGGCACGCGATCCGGCGTCACCCGGAGCGGTTCCTGGACAAGGACCGCTACTCCATGGACTGGTACTACCCGGTACTCGGCGGCGCGTTGACGGGCGCCGAGGCCAAGTCCCGCATCGAAGAGGGCTGGGACCGCTTCGTGGTGCCCGGTTTCGGAGTGCGCTGCGTGGTTCCCAACCCGTGGGTGACCGGTGGTGAATCGGCCGAACTCGCCCTCGCCCTCTGGGCGGTGGGCGAGTCCGACCGTGCCCTGGAGATTCTCCAGTCCATCCAGCACCTGCGCGACCCGAAGACCGGTCTGTACTGGACGGGTTACGTCTTCGAGGACCAGGCCGTCTGGCCCGAGGAGCTCACCACCTGGACGGCGGGCTCCCTGCTGCTGGCGGTCGCCGCCCTGGGCGGCGACGAGGCCACCTGCGCGGTCTTCGGCGGCGAGCGCCTTCCGACCGGCCTGGACCCGGACTGCTGCGACCTGACCCGCTGAACCGTCCGGACGGTCCGGAGCCGCCGGGCCGTCCGGGGGTTCCGGACCGTCGGCACGCCTCGGTCCGTCGGGACACTCACGTCCGTCGGGATGCTCCGGTCCGTCAGTGCCGGTGCATGCGGTTGGCGATCGCGTGGCCCACGAACAGGTAGACGACGGCGGCGAGACCGTAGCCGGCGACGACACGCGCCCACTGCTCGTCGAAGGTGAACAGGTCACGCGACCAGCCGGCCAGCCAGCTTGCCACGTCATGGATGAACTGCACGAGATCGTTGCCGGGGTTGGCATCGAGCAGATACATCAGAATCCAGAGACCGAGGATGACGGCCATAACATCCGCGACGATCGCGATGACCGTCCCCGCAGAATTCGAGCCGTTGCGATATCGAGGGGACATGACCAGCGGGTTGCCCGTCAATCCTCGATGAAACCCGAACGGGTGGGCTCAAGTGGCGTGGCCGCCGGGGCCGGGTGAGGCTGCCGGGGAGCGCCGTGTTCCCCCGAGACGGGGGAGAACCGGCGGACCGGGGAGAACCGTTCCCTCATCCGGAGGATCCCGTGCCCGTACCGATGCGGCGCCTGATGGTGGCGCTGACCCTCTGCTGCACCCTGCTCGGCGCCACCACAGCCTGTGGTGGCGGCGGCTCCGGGCAGGACACCGCCGCCGTGGTGCGGGCGGCCGCCACCCCGACCCCGACCGGGTCCGCGGAGAAGCAGAGGTTCGCCAAGACCCGCTTCGTGGCGAACGCGGGGCTCGCGGCCGGCGCCACCTACCAGTGGATCGTCAAACCCTGGAAGGCGGGCAGGTTCAAGAAGGACGCCAAGGGCCGCAGGGTCGCCCTGGTCAAGGCCGGGCTCGCGGGCGCCTTCGCGTACAACCGGCTGAAGGCCGCCACGAGGAACGCCCAGGGCGACCCCACGCTCTCCAAGGCCCTCGCCCCGCTCGCCGTGGGCATCGAGGCGCTGAAGGACCTGCCCGCCAAGCTGCGCAAGGGCGACTCCACCGACACCGTGGTGAACTCCTTCGACGACATCATCAACAAGGTGAAGGCGGCCGGAAAGAGCGCGGGCGCCGAGGTACAGGACCAGGTGCCGTCGGCGTCCCAACTCAGCGGCGGCTAGGAGTTCAGCTCGGCCAGGACGCGGAGCGTGTGCGGGTCCGGGGACAGCACCAAGAGGTCGGTCACCGGGCCCTTGCGCCACAACTCCAGCCGCTCGGCGATGCGTTCACGTGGTCCGACGAGCGAGATCTCGTCCGCGAAGGCGTCCGGCACGGCCAGCACGGCTTCCTCCCGACGCCCTTCCAGGAACAGCCGCTGGATCCTTCGGGCCTCTTCCCCGAAGCCCATCCGGGCCATCAGGTCGGCGTGGAAGTTGCGGGCCGCGTGCCCCATCCCGCCGATGTAGAAGCCGAGCATCGCCTTGACCGGCAGCAGTCCTTCGGCGACGTCGTCGCAGACGTGCGCGCGGGCCATCGGCGCCACGAGGAAGCCGTCGGGCAGATCGGCGAGCGAGGCCTCGTACGCCTGCGGACGCGTCGGCGACCAGTACAGCGGCAGCCAGCCGTCCGCGATCCGGGTCGTCTGCGCGATGTTCTTCGGGCCCTCGGCGCCGAGCAGGACGGGCAGTTCGGCCCGGAGCGGGTGCGTGATCGGCTTCAGCGCCTTGCCGAGCCCCGTCCCGTCGGCGCCCCGGTACGGGTGGGAGTGGAAGCGTCCGTCCAGCTCGACCGGCCCCTCGCGCCTGAGGACCTGGCGCACGACATCGACGTACTCCCGGGTCGCGGTCAGGGGTGACCTGGGGAACGGCCGCCCGTACCAGCCCTCGACGACCTGAGGTCCCGACAGGCCGAGCCCGAGCATCATGCGCCCGCCCGAGAGATGGTCGAGGGTGAGCGCGTGCATCGCGGTGGTGGTGGGCGAGCGGGCGGCCATCTGCGCGATGGCCGTGCCGAGCCGGATGCGCTCGGTGTGCGCGGCGATCCAGGTGAGCGGGGTGAAGGCGTCCGAGCCCCACGACTCCGCGGTCCACACGGAGTGGTAGCCGAGCCGTTCCGCCTCCTGGGCCAGCGGCACATGGTCTGCCGAGGGGCCGCGCCCCCAGTAGCCGAGCGCGAGACCGAGCCGCATGTCGCCTCCAGAAGCAGAGTCCTGACGGTCCGTCAGTTCGTGGGGTGCTGCGACTGTACGACAACGGCCCCCCGCCGGAAAGGGCGAGGGGCCGGTGCGTCGGCGATGAGGCGGGGTCAGCCGCGCTGGATCCCCGAGGTGTCCTGCAGCACGCCGCGACGGCCGTCCTGCGTCTGCGCCACCAGGGTCGCACCGCGCTGCTCGACGGCCAGGTACCAGGTGCCCGGCGCCAGTTCGGCGATCGGCGTCTGCGCGCCGTCCTCCGAGAACAGCGGCCGCGCCGCCGGCACGGCGAACCAGAACGGCGAGAAGTCCTGGGCGGGCTGCTGCGTCTGCGGGGCCGACGGCTGGCTCGGCTGCCCGCCGAACGGCTGCCCCTGCTGCTGCGGCGGCTGGGCACCGTAGGGCTGCTGACCGGGCTGACCCGGCTGCGGGGCACCCGGGTACCCGTAACCACCCGGCGGCTGACCGCCGTAGGGCAGGGGGGCCGGCGGCTTGGGGGCACCGACGAGGGCGGCCTGGAGCGCGGGGACGAGCGGGGTGGCCACGGCGGCACCGGCCAGGACCAGGGTGGCGATGAGGCCGATGATCAGACCGGCGCCCGCGCCGACGTCTCCGAAGTCGGAGTCGATCGGGCCCAGCGGGTCGATGATCGACCAGAACGCGGTCCAGGCCGAGAACAGCGTGAGCGCGACACCGAGCTGACCGAGGTCGAGGCCGATGACCTTGCGCGGCTGCGGAAGCGCGCGGGAGACAACGATCAGAGCCGCACCGGCGATGCCACCCAGGTACATGCTCATCACCAGCCCGAGGTCGTCCCAGGCGTTGGGAGCGTTGGTGCCGTCGCTGTCGAACGTGTGCAGGAACGACGCGATGAACAGCAACACCGCTGCTCCGATCACCACGCCGTCGCCTCGAGTGAGGGAGCGGATATTCACTTCAGGTCCTTCGTCAGTCGTCTCGTCATCGATGGAGGCATCGCTGCTCGCCGTGTCGCCGTCATGGTGTCGCCGTCGGGACGCGGTGTGAAGCTCGGGGGTGGCCCTTTATCGTACGGACGACACTATCGTCCGTACGATCCGGGTGTCCGCCGGGTTCGGTCCGTAGATCACTACCCGTGCAGGAAACTCACGATTCCCTCAGAGATCCCCCGTGCCGCTTTCTGCCGCCATGCGCTACTGGTCAGCAGCGCAGCGTCCTTGGTATCGCGCATGTTGCCGCACTCGATGAACACCTTCGGAACCGTTGACAGATTGAGACCGCCGAGATCCTTCCGGACCACCAGTCCGGTGCCGTCGCCGATGTAGTTGGAGGGCGCGCTGCCCGTCTCGCGGACGAACAGGCCCGCCACGCGCTCACCGAGGTCGCGGGAGGAGTTGACGATCGGGCGGGTGTCGGCCGCGTTCGCGTGCACCGATCCCGGAAGGATCACGTGGAAGCCGCGGTTGCCGGCCGCCGATCCGTCGGCGTGGATGGAGACGACCGCGTCCGCGTGCGCCGCGTTGCCGATGCGGGCCCGCTCGTCGACGCACGGGCCCCAGGAGCGGTCGCCGTCCTGGGTGAACTTCACCGTGGCGCCCCGCTCTTCGAGGATCGTGCGCATCCGGTGCGCGACGTCGAGGGTGAACCGGGCTTCCGTGTAGCCCGCGTTGGTCGACGTGCCGGTGGTGTCGCACTCCTTCGAGTTCGTCCCGATGTCCACCTGGCGGTTGATCTCGGACGCGTGCTGGAAGTTGCCGGGGTTGTGCCCAGGGTCGATGACGACGACCTTGCCCTTGAGGGAGCCGGAGGCGGCGGGCGCGGAGGAGGAAGGCGCCGGGGTCGACGACTTGCCCGGCTTGCCGTCGTCCGTCGCCGAGGCGGACGGCCGCGCGGAGGGGGAGGCGGAGCCGGGCGCGGAGGACGACGACCCGGGAACGGCCCGGTCGGACCCGCCTCCGGAATCGTCCCCCACCGTCTGCCACACCAGCCATCCGGCCAGTGCGCCCGGGACGAGCGCGGCGAGCGCGACGGTGAGAGGTCCGCGCCGGGAGCGGCGCGGCTGGGGCGGATCGAAGTCAGGACCTACGTACGACACGTCAGCGACTCTAACCGGGCGCTCAGATCCCTGCTCCGGTTCGCCGCAGGACACGCATCGAGTCGGTCACCGCGATCTCGGTGAACGCGCCGGACTCCAGGGCCCGGAGGTAGACGCGGTAGGGGGCCTGGCCGGTGAACTCGTCGGCGGGGTCCGGGAACACGTCGTGGATGACCAGGAGGCCGCCCTCGGCGACATGCGGTGCCCAGCCCTCGTAGTCGCCGCTCGCGTGCTCGTCGGTGTGGCCGCCGTCGATGAAGACGAGACCGAGGGGCGTGCGCCAGAAGGCGGCGATCTGCGGGGAGCGGCCGACCAGCGCGACCACGTGCTCCTCCAGGCCCGCTCGGTGGAGGGTGCGGCGGAACGTGGGGAGCGTGTCCATGAGGCCGATCTCCGGGTCCACCGTGGACGGGTCGTGGTACTCCCAGCCCGGCTGCTGCTCCTCGCTTCCCCGGTGGTGGTCGACCGTGATCGCGGTCACCCCGGCCTCGCGCGCCGCGTCGGCGAGCAGGATCGTGGAGCGGCCGCAGTAGGTGCCGACCTCCAGGAGCGGCAGCCCGAGCCGGCCGGCCTCGACGGCCGCCTCGTACAGCGCGAGTCCCTCACCCCGGGGCATGAACCCCTTCGCGGCCTCGAAAGCGGCGAGGATCTCGGGCTTGGGTGCCGCGGGCATGGGGTCTCCTCCATCGGGTGCGAACAGTGCGTGCGGATGTCCGGCGCGGACAGCGGGTGTCCTGTCCGGCGCGGACGTCGGGTGCGGACGTCGGGCGCGGACGTCCGGTGCCGGCATCCGGTGCGAACGAACCGGGCGTACGGGTCCCTGGCCGCCCCATCGTGCACCACACCCCCGCCGCGTGGGCGGCGGGGGTGGCAATGATCACTGGGCGGAGGGCCCGGGCATCAGGCGGTGACGTCGGCGTTCTCGCCCGGCAGCGACAGGTCGAGGGCGACCGGCCGGTCGTCTCCCGCGTGGGTCGCCGACGAGGCGAGCGGGCCGTGGCCGGTGGCCCGGGCGGCGAGCACGTAGGGGCCCTGGGCCGGCACGGCGAGCGCGTAACTGCCGTCCTCGGCGGAGAGCGTGGCGCCCGCCTGGCGGCCGCGCCGGTCGATCAGGGTGACCTTGGCGCGGGCGACCGGGGTGCCCTCGGAGTTCAGGACCCGGCCGCGGAAGCCGCCGAGCACCTCGTGCGCCCGCTCCAGCGCGGCGTCCTCCTCGCTGCTGGCACGCAGCTGGGGCTTGGTCGCCGGGGGCCGGCCGGGCAGGAACAGGGCCATGAGCAGGCCGACCGCGACCGCGCCCGTGGCGATCAGGAAGGACACGCGGAAGCCGTGCATGGTCGGGACCGCGACCCCGCCGACGTGGTTCGCCGTGTTGGCGAGCACCATGCCGATGACGGCGCTCGACACGGACGTACCGATGGAACGCATCAGCGTGTTCAGGCCGTTCGCCGCGCCCGTCTCCGAGGCCGGGACGGAGCCGACGATCAGGGCGGGCAGCGAGGAGTAGGCGAGGCCGATGCCCGCGCCCAGGACGACCGCGATGACCAGGGACTGCCAGGCGGCGCTCATCAGGCCGAGGCCCGCGCCGTAGCCGATCGCGCTGATCACCATGCCGATGATCAGCGTGACCTTCGGGCCGTACTTCGCCGACAGCCGGGCGTACACGGGGGCGGTGACCATCATCGTCAGGCCGAGCGGTGCCACGAGCAGACCCGCGGTCACCATCGACTGGCCGAGGCCGTAGCCGGTGGACGCCGGCAGCTGGAGCAGCTGCGGCAGGACCAGCGAGACGACGTAGAAAGAGACCCCGACCATGATCGAGGCGAGGTTGGTGAAGAGGACCGCGGGGCGGGCCGTGGTGCGCAGGTCGACCAGCGGAGCCTTCAGGCGCAGCTCCATCACGCCCCACAGCAGGAGCACGGCGACCGACGCGCCGAACAGGCCGAGCGTGGTGGGCGCGGTCCAGCCCCAGTCGCTGCCCTTGGTGATCGGCAGCAGGAAGAGCACGAGTCCGGCCGACAGGCCTATCGCGCCCAGCACGTCGAAGGTGCCCTCGGCGCGCATCGGGGACTCCGGCACGAAGGCGAGGGTGAGGACGATCGAGAGGACTCCGAGGCCCGCGGCGCCGTAGAAGAGGGCGTGCCAGTCGGCGTGCTGGGCGACGAGGGCCGCGGCGGGCAGCGCGAGCCCGCCGCCGACGCCGATGGAGGAGCTCATCAGGGCCATCGCGGAGCCGAGCTTCTCGCGGGGCAGCATGTCGCGCATCAGGCCGATGCCCAGCGGGATCGCGCCCATCGCGAAGCCCTGGAGGGTACGGCCCGCGATCATCGGGAGCAGGGTGCTGCTCAGCGCGCTGACCAGTGCGCCGACCACCATCACGGCCAGGCTGGTCAGCAGCATGCGCCGCTTGCCGAAGAGGTCGCCGAGGCGGCCCATGATCGGCGTGGCCACGGCACCGGAGAGCAGGGTCGAGGTCAGGACCCAGGTGGCGTTGCTGGGCTCGGTGCTCAGCAGCGTCGGCAGGTCCTTGATGACCGGGACGAGCAGGGTCTGCATCACCGCGACAACGATGCCCGCGAAGGCGAGCACCGGCACGGTCGCGCCGCTCGGCCTCCGTGCGGGCTGGTCGGTCGTCGTGTGCGTCATCGCGTGGGGCCTCCAGGCCGTAAGAAAGGGGGGTGCTCGGGGGAGAAGCGAGCGGTGATCCGTGCGGATGCGGGGACGGTCGGTCGGGTGATCCATGTGGACACGGGGACGTCGGTCGGGTGATCCGCGCGGGATACGTGCAGGGGGAACCCGGTGCGCCTGGGCAACTATTCCGATGCTTCGGCGTACTAACGAATTCTTGACCGATCCATGGGTATCTGACCTACCGTCAGAATGAAACGTGTTCTAGTCTGGCGCGGATCCACGCACCTTGGGCCTTTGGGGAGGCACGCATGGGCATCGCGATCACGCCGGAGCAGCGGGAGCTGGCCGAGGCCGTACGCGGCTGGATCGCCCGGGCCGTGCCGCCCGAGGAGGTCCGCAAACTCCTGGACGCCCCCGGCGGCGGCAGACCACCGTTCTGGGACGCGCTCGCCGCACAGGGGCTCCTCGCCGCGCACCTTCCCGAGGCGTACGGCGGTGGCGGCGGCGACCTCGTCGACCTCGCCGTCGTCGTGGAGGAGGCCGCGCGGGCGGCGCTGCCGGGACCGTTCGTCGCGAACGTCCTGGCGTCGGCGGTACTGACGGCGGAGGTCGCCGGCGGGACGGGCGACGCCGTACGAGCGGCGGGGCGCGGCGATCTCGTACGGGCCCTGGGCCGCGGGGAGCGCATCGGCGCCGTCGCGTTCGGTGCCGGCTCCCTGACGGCCCGGGCGGCGGACGGCGGGTACGTGCTCGACGGGACGGCGCCACCCGTGCTGTCCGGCGCCGACGCGGACGTGCTCGTCCTGGCGGCGTCGTGCGACGGGGGGACGATGTCCGGCGATGGCGCGGCGGCCCGCGGGGCCGCGGGGTCCCGGCCTGGCGCGGAGGCGGGTGCGGACCTGTCGTCCGACGGTGCCGCGCCATCGGGAAGAGGCGGCTCGTCCGGCAGGGACACGGTGTCCCGCGGAGAGACGGCGGCAGGCGGGGGCGTGGCGTCGGGCGACGGCACGGCGTCACACGGGGACACCGCGTCCGGGGGCGTTCTCTGGCTGGTCGTGGACGCCGCCGATCTCGTCGTCCGGGCGCACGAGAGCGCCGATCCGACGCGCGCGACCGCCGAGGTCAGGGCGGAAGGGGTGCGGGTCCCCGCCGACCGCGTCCTCGCGGTCGACCCGTCGCTGGTGCGGGACCTCGCCGCCGTCGTCCTTGCCGCGGACGCCTGCGGCACCGCGGCATGGGCGCTGGACACGGCGGCAGGGCACGCCAAGGTCCGCGAGCAGTTCGGCCGGCCCATCGGCCGCTTCCAGGGCGTCAAGCATCTGTGCGCCGACATGCTCGTCCGGCTGGAGCAGGCGCGGGCCCTCACCTGGGACGCGGCACGCGCCGGGCAGGAGCCTTCCGGAGCCGGGCAGGAGCCGTCCGGTGTACGGGAGTTGGTGGCGTCCCTCGCCGCCGGAGCCGCCCTCGACGCCGCCTGCTCCTGCGCCAAGGACTGCGTCCAGATCCTCGGCGGCATCGGGTTCACCTGGGAGCACGACGCCCATCTGTATCTGCGCCGGGCCCTGGTGGCACGGCAGCTGCTCGGGGCGGGCGGCGGACACCTGCGGCGGGCCGCGCGGCTCGCCCGCGGCGGCGTACGGCGCGAACTGCGCCTGGAACTGCCGCCGGAGGCGGACGTGTTCCGGGCCGAGGCCCGTCGGGTGACCGACCGGGTGCGCGGGCTCGATCCCGCGGCCGTACGCCGGTCCCTGGCACCCACGGGACACGCCGCCCCGCATCTGCCGCCGCCGTACGGACTCGGTGCGGGACCCGTCCAACAGCTGGCTCTTCAGCAGGAGTTGGCGGCAGCGGGAGTGCGGATCAGTGATCTGGGGATCGCGACCTGGGTCGTGCCGTCCCTCATCGCGTACGGCACCGGCACGCAGCGGGAGCGCTATCTGCTGCCCACCCTGCGCGGCGACCTGCTCTGGTGCCAGCTCTTCTCGGAGCCGGGCGCCGGCTCCGACCTCGCCTCGCTGCGGACCCGCGCCGAGCGGACGCCCGACGGGCGGTGGCGGATCAACGGGCAGAAGGTGTGGACGAGCGCGGCGCAGTGGGCCGACCACGGCATCCTTCTCGCCCGGACGAACCCGGCGGCGCCCAAGCACAAGGGGCTCACCTACTTCGTCGTCGACATGAAGAACACGCGCGGCATCGACATCCGCCCCCTGAAGGAGATCACCGGGGACTCCCTCTTCAACGAGGTCTACTTCGACGACGTGCTGCTGCCCGCGGACGCGGTCGTCGGCGAGGTCGACGACGGCTGGCGCGTCGCCCGCAACACGCTCGGCAACGAACGCGTCCACATGGCCGACCAGTTGACCTTCGACACGGGCCTCGAGGCACTGATCTCCGCCGACGCCGATGATTCCCGCCTGGGAGCCCTGCTCGCCGAGGCGCACGCGCTGGCCTGCATAGGACTGCGCACCACCCTCCGGCAGGTCTCCGGCGTGGAACCGGGCGCGGGCGCCTCCGTGCGGAAGCTGGTGCAGACCGCGCACCAGCAGAAGGTCGCCGAACTCGCGCTCGAACTCCTCGGCCCCGCAGGCGCGTTGCGTGAGGGCCCGGGCGAGCGGGCCGTGCACGGTTTCCTGCTCTCCCGCTGCCTGACCATCGCGGGCGGCACCACCCAGGTCCAGCTCAATGTCGTCGCCGAGCGCATCCTCGGCCTGCCACGAGACTAGGAACGCCATGAAGACGTACATCGTCGGTGTCGGCATGACCAGGTTCGAGAAGCCCGAGACCCGGGACTGGCAGTACTGGGACATGGTCCGGGAGGCCGGCTCCAACGCCCTGGCCGACGCGGGGATCTCGTACACGGACGTGGAACAGGTCCCCGTCGGCTACTGCTTCCAGGCGTCCACCGCAGGTCAGCGCGCCGCCTACGAACTCGGCCTGACCGGCGTGCCCGTCTACAACGTCAACAACAACTGCGCCACCGGGGCGAGCGCGTTGATGCTGGCCCGGCAGTTCGTGGAGGGCGGGATCTCCGACTGCGTCCTCGCGCTGGGCTTCGAGAAGATGAAGAAGGGGGCCCTGGGCTCGGGCGCCGACGGAGGGGACTTCGCAACCTCGCCCGTCGCCCGCCACTACGGGATCATGGCCGCCCGGCACGGCTTCGAGATGTCCCCGCCCACCGCGCAGATCTTCGGTGACGCGGCCCGCGAACACATGGAGCGGTACGGCACGACGGAGGCCCAGCTGGCCGCCGTCGGCGCCAAGAACCACCGCCACTCGGCGCACAACCCCTACGCGCAGTTCCAGGACGTGTACTCCGTCGACGAGATCCTCGCCGCCAAGGCCGTGCACCGGCCGCTGACCAGACTCCAGTGCTCGCCCACCTCGGACGGAGCCGCCGCCGCCGTCGTCGTGTCCGAACGGTTCGCCGAGCGGAACGGGTTGGGAGACAGGGCGGTCGAGATCGTCGCCCAGTCGATGGCCACCGACACCGAGGAGTCCTTCGCCTCCGGCTCCTGCATCGACGTCGTCGGACAGCCGATGTCGCGGGAGGCCGCGCGCCAGGTGTACGAACGCTCCGGACTCGGCATCGAGGACGTGGACGTCGTCGAACTCCACGACTGCTTCTCCGTCAACGAACTGCTGACCTACGAGGCGCTCGGCATGTGCGGGGAGGGGGAGTCGGGCGGACTCGTCGAGTCGGGCGCGACGACGTACGGCGGACGGTGGGTGGTGAACCCCTCGGGCGGGCTGATCTCCAAGGGGCATCCCCTGGGAGCGACCGGGATCGCCCAAGTGGCCGAACTCGTATGGCAGTTGAGAGGGCAGGCCGCCGCGCGGCAGGTGCCGGGGGCGCGGGTCGGACTCGCCCACAACATCGGACTGGGCGGCGCCGCGGTGGTCACGCTGCTGCGAGCGGGGGCCTGAGCCACCGTGTCCTCGGCCGACGTGGTGCCCGTCCCGGCCCCGGAGCCGGGCCGGCCGGAGCCGGTGCCGGGCCGCGGGAGGCCTACCGACCCGCGGGAGGGCCTAGGTCCCGTGACGCACGCGCGCCTGCGTCGAAATCCCGATGCAAGGGGCGTAAGCCGCTTGAGAGCATGACACCCATGCTCCGAGCCGCTGAAGACACCCGCGTAACCGCATCCGGCGCGCCACCCACCTGGGTGGTGGTCGCGCTCGCGTGCGCGGGACAGTTCCTGGTCGTCCTGGACGTGTCCGTCGTCAACGTGGCCCTGCCGTCCATGCGGACCGACCTGGGGCTGAGCGCGCCGGGGCTGCAGTGGGTGGTGAACGCCTACTCGATCGCCTTCGCCGGATTCATGCTCCTCGGCGGGCGGGCAGGGGACCTGTACGGGCGCAAGCGGATGTTCCTGGTGGGGCTCGCGCTCTTCACGCTCGCCTCGGTCGGCGGCGGCCTCGCCCAGGAGGGCCCCCAGCTCCTGGTCGCGCGGGCCGTGCAGGGGCTGGGGGCGGCGGTCCTCGCGCCCTCGACCCTGACGATCCTGACGTCGGCCGTCCCGGAGGGCGCGGCACGCGCGCGAGCCATCGCCACCTGGACCGCCGTGGGCGCCGGTGGCGGCGCGGCGGGCGGACTCGTCGGCGGGCTGCTGGTCGACGGGCTGTCGTGGCGCTGGGTGCTCCTCATCAACGTGCCCGTCGGCGCGGTGGTGCTGGCGGGCGCGGCACGCTGGCTGGTCGAGAGCAGGGCCGGGGACGGGCGCCGGCTCGACCTGCCGGGCGCGCTCCTGGTGACGGCGGGACTCGCCACCCTGGCGTACGGGATCGTGCAGACGGAGGCCGAGGGGTGGACGGCGCCGGCGACGCTCGTGCCCCTCTGCGCGGGTGCGGTCCTCATCGGGGTCTTCCTGGTCGTCGAGGCGCGGACCAGGGCGCCGCTGATGCCGCTGAAGCTGCTGCGGCTGCGGTCGGTGTCCTCGGCGAATGCGGCCATGTTCGTCTCCGGCTCCGCGATGTTCTGCATGTGGTTTTTCATGACGCTGTACGCGCAGAACGTGCTCGGCTACTCGCCGCTGGACGCGGGCCTCGCCCTGGTGCCCAGCTCGCTCGCCGTGGTCGTCGGCTCGAAGCTGGCGCCGCGCCTCATGCCGGTGATCGGGGCGCGCGCCGTGGCGGTCCTCGGCACGCTCCTGGCCGCGGCCGGCTTCGGCTGGCAGTCCACCATGACGGCGGACGGCGCGTTCCTCACGGCGGTCATGCTCCCCGGCGTCCTGATGATGGCCGGCGCGGGCCTGGCCGCGACACCGCTGGCCGCGATCGCGACCTCGGGGGCCGCTCCGGAGGACGCGGGACTGGTGTCGGGCCTGGTCAACACCTCACGGGTGATGGGCGGTTCGCTGGGGCTCGCGATCATGTCCACGATCGCGGCGGCCCGTACGGGCGGCAGCGTCTCCGGGGAGGCCCTGACCGCGGGGTACGCCCTGGCGTTCCGTGTCAGCGGCGTGCTGCTGCTGGTCGGGGCGGTCCTGATGCTCGTCTGGCTGCCGCGGAAGAACTCACGGATGTGAGGCAACGAAATCCGATCCTCGCGGACTCCTTCACATGCTCACCTCCCGCCTCGTCGACCTGATCCGGCCGGTGGCCGGCTCCCGGCCCGACTGGTTCGTGTGCCTGGCACCGGACGACGGGTGTCATCGGTCGGCGCCGGCGGAGGTGACGAAGGGCTGAGGGCTCCGGGCCGGCCCGCTACAGCCAGCCCTGTTGGCGGGCCTCCCGCATCGCCTCCATGCGGTTGCGGGTGCCCGTCTTGCCGATGGCGGAGGAGAGGTAGTTGCGGACCGTCGACTCGGAGAGATGGAGCTTGCCGGCGATGTCGGCGACGGTCGCGCCGTCCGCCGACGCCTTCAGTACGTCGCACTCGCGGGCGGTGAGCGGATTGGGCCCGGCGCTCAGCGCGGCGGCGGCGAGCGCCGGATCGATGACGGTCTCCCCGGTCAGCACCCGCCGGATCGCCTCGGCCAGTTCCTCCACGGGGCCGTCCTTGACCAGGAACCCGGCGGCGCCCGCCTCCATGGCCCGCCGCAGGTAGCCGGGGCGGCCGAAGGTGGTGAGGATCAGCACTCGGCAGTCGGGCGCCTGCTCGCGCAGTTCGGCGGCGGCGTCCAGCCCGCTCATCCCCGGCAGCTCGATGTCCAGCAAGGCCACATCGGGCCGGCTGATCAGAGCCGTGTCCACGATCTCGTCCCCCGCGGACACCTGCGCGACCACCTCGATGTCCGCCTCCATCCCGAGCAGCAGAGCGAGTGCCCCGCGCATCATTCCCTGGTCCTCGGCGAGCAGGACACGGATGGACTTGGCGGGCCGGTGGTCCCGGGGCATCTCGTTCACGGGCCAAGGGTAGGCGGCGGGCGGCGGTACGGGCCCCTGCCACGGCCCTTCGGCCGGCGGTCTTCAGGACGCGCCTGAAGCCCGCCCGGGCGGGAGGCCTCGCGCCGGGCGCGGAGGCCGCCTAGATCGACGCCTCCGTCAAGTCCGCCGCCTCCACCGGAAGTTCGGCTGCCACTTCGAAGCCGTGGGGAGTCCGTCCCGCCCGCAGGGAGCCGCCCGCCGTGGCGAGGCGTTCGGTGAGGCCCTTGAGACCGGTGCCGCCGATGCCCGGCTCGGGATCGGCCGGGGAGGCGTCGGAGCCGTTGTCCGAGACGGTCAGGCGGACGAGGTCCGGCGTGCCGTCGACGGTGATCTCGCAGCGGGTCGCGTCACTGTGGCGTACGACGTTGGTGACGGCCTCGCGGAGCACCCAGCCGAGCAGGGCCTCGGTCTGCGGGACGAGGGGCGGCCCCGACTGCCGTACGACCGGCTCCACCCGCGCCGCGGACAGCGCCGAGCGGGCGCGGTCCAGCTCGGTGGCGAGGCTGCCCTCGCGGTAGCCGGTGACCGCCTCGCGGATCTCCGTGAGGGCCTGCCGGCCGACCGACTCGATGTCCGTGACCTGTACGAGGGCCGCGTCCAGATCGCGGGGTGCCAGCCGGCGGGCCGCCTCCGACTTCACCACGATGACGGAGAGCGTGTGCCCGAGCAGGTCGTGCAGGTCGCGGGAGAAGCGCATACGTTCCTTCTCGACCGCCCGGCGTGCCAACTCCTCGCGTGCTTCCCGCAGTTCGCGCACCGCCTCGGAGAGGGACAGGATCGCGGCCGTCACCATCGTGGACAGGAAGGTGCCGTAGGCGACGTTCACCGCGTCCCAGCCCGCCCGGGCGACGGAGACCGCCGCGGCGAGCGCGGTGAGGCCGAGGCCGATCTGCCCGAGCCGGGGGCCGCGCAGGACCGCACCGGTGGCCAGCCCGAGCAGCGGGAAGAAGTACAGCCAGGTACCGCCGTACCCGAGGGCCAGTGCGAAGGTGATCACCCCCATCAGGGCGAGCGCCACCCGGGTGGAGCGGGACTCGCGCTTCTGCTTCACGAACGCGCGGAACGTCACGTAGATGTACAGGGAGTTGAAGACGAACAGGCCCAGGCCGCCGATCCAGGGCTGCGGTGTCCTGCCCTGGAAGAGGTTGGAGAACGCGCCCATCCCCAGCAGCAGCCACGGCAGCAGCGCGAAGCCGGTGGGCGGCGGGCCCGGGTTCTCGGGCATCTGGCCGCCGTTCCTGCGCGCGGCCCGCTGCTCGGCCTTGAACCGTGCCATGTCCGCCTTCCAGCGGATCCGCTCGGCCCGCCACACACGGATCTGGCAGCCGAGGCCTTTCGTCCAGGACATGTCCCGCTCCCCGTTCAGACGGTTCGTGCTGATCGACGGTACGAGACCACGGCGTACGAACCGAACGCCAGCAGCCAGGCGGTCAGCACCGCCACCGCCCCGAGGGCGGGCGCCCGGCCCTCCGTGACCGACACACCCAGCTGCGCGAAGCGGTTCGTGGGCGTGTACGCGGCGATCGAGCGCAGCCAGCCGGGGAAGAGGGCGAGCGGGAACCACAGGCCGCCGACCACCGAGAGCCCCAGATTGCACACCATGTTCACGACCCCTGTGGTCTGCGGGGTCAGCCGGTAGCCGTTGCCGAGGCCCAGCAGGGTGAAGGGGACCGAGCCGAGCCACAGCAGCACGGCCGTGACGGCCCACTGCCAGGCGTCCAGCCGTACGCCGTTGACCAGGCCGCCGGCCGCCAGCACCGCGGTGATCGCGGGCAGCACGGTCACCGAGCCGGTCAGCGCCCGCCCGAGCACCACCTCGCGCGGTGTCATCGGCGTCACCCGCAGCTGCCGCAGCCAGCCGGTCACCTTGTCCTCGGCGACCCCGCCGCCGGTGTTCAGCGCCGAGCCCACCGCGCCGTACGCGGCCATGCCGACCATCGACGCCGTCCTCCACTCGCCGTCGTCGCCACCGCCGAGGTTGGTGAACAGCAGATACATCATCACCGGCATGGCGATCCCGCCGATCACGAAGCCGGTGTCGCGCAGCGTCCGGCGCACTTCGAGCCGCAGATAGTCGATCATCACACCTTCTCCGGAGCGCGCGAGGTGAGGGCCATGAACGCGTCGTCCAGGGACGCGGGGGCGACCTCCAGGCCGCGTATCGCGCCCAGTCCGGCCAGCGCGATCACCGTCGCGTCCGAGTCGACCGTACGCAGCCGGGCGCGCTCCCCGCGCACCTCCACGGCCACCACACCGGGCAGCAGCGCCAGGTCCCGCGCGCCGCGTCCCGCCAGGTCGAGGGAGACCAGGCTGCCGCCCGCCGACCGCTTGAGCTGTTCCCCGGTCCCGTCCGCGACGATCCGCCCGCGGTCGATGACGACGATCCGGTCGGCGTGCGCGTCGGCCTCCTCCAGGTAGTGGGTGGAGAAGAGCACCGTGTGACCGCGCCGGGCATACGTCCGCATCGACTCCCAGAACGCGTGCCGTGCCTCCACGTCGAGCGCGGCGGTCGGCTCGTCGAGGACGATCAGCGCGGGGTTCCCGGCGAGCGCCACCGCGAACCGCACCCGCTGCGTCTGTCCGCCGGACAGCCGGTCGACGCGCCGCCCCGCCAGCTCCGTGATGCCCGCGAGCCGCAGCGCCTCGGCCACCGGCAGCGGAGCCGGATAGCGCCCCGCCACGAAGGAGACCAGCTCCTGGACGGTGACGCGCGGCACCGGCCGGGTGTCCTGGAGCATCGCGCCGACCCGTCCGGCGCGCACCGACTCCTCCGGGCGGCCTCCGAAGAGGGCGACCGAACCCTCGTCCGGCTCGTTCAGGCCGAGCAGCAGCGAGATCGCGGTCGACTTGCCCGCGCCGTTGCGGCCCAGCAGCGCCACCGTCTCGCCGCACGCCACCTCGAGGTCGAGACCGGCCACGGCGCGCACGTCGCCGAAGGTCTTGACCGCCCCCGTGAAGGACACGGCCGGTGGTGTCCCTGTCGTCCGCGTCCCCGAGGTCCGCGTCCCCGTCGTCTGTGTCATGAGGACGACGCTAGGGCCCCGGGGGTCCGCCCCGGCAGAGGCACTTGTCGGCGATAGGCCGGGACAAATGTCACGGCCGGCCGTCGCGGCACGCGCCCGCCCGGGTCCTTCGTACCCCTTGGATCTGACATGGTGTCAGTAGTCTTCACAAGTAATGGGCGCTGGGCTATACAAGGGTTCGCCGGACTGGAACGCGTTCTAGAACGAGCGGGTTCCACGGCCCAGTGTCGACCTCGGTGCGGCCGACGGTGCGGACGGTCGCACCGAGGTCTTTCGCGCAGTCGAGTCAGGAGCCCCATGCCCATTGACGCCGCCAAGGCCGTCGCAGCGGAACCGCGGACCGGAGAGATCGCCTGGAACCACAAGGACGTCCAGCTCTACCACCTGGGCCTGGGCGCCGGGATCCCCGCGACCGACCCCGACGAGCTGCGCTACACCCTCGAATCCCGGCTGCACGTCCTGCCGAGCTTCGCCACGGTGGCGGGCGCCGGATCGCCGGGCGTGATCAGCGGCCTCTCCATGCCCGGCGTCGACGTCGATCTCGCCCGCGTCCTGCACGGCGGCCAGACCGTCCGGCTGCACCGCCCGATCCCCGCCGAGGGCACGGCCACCGCCACCGGCCGCATCGCCGCCGTGTACGACAAGGGCAAGGCCGCGATCCTCGTCATGCGCACCGAAGTGGCCGACGCCGAGGGCCCGTTGTGGACGAACGACGCCCAGATCTTCGTACGGGGCGAAGGCGGCTGGGGCGGCGACCGCGGCCCCAGCACCCGCCTCGAAGCACCGACGGGCCCGCCGGACAGAACCGTCGAACGCCCGATCCGCGAGGACCAGGCCCTGCTGTACCGGCTCTCCGGGGACTGGAACCCGCTGCACGCCGACCCCGAGTTCGCCAAGCTCGCCGGATTCGAGCGGCCCATCCTGCACGGGCTGTGCACGTACGGCATGACGCTCAAGGCCGTCGTCGACACCCTGCTCGGCGGCGATGTGGCCCGCGTCCGCTCGTACACCACCCGCTTCGCCGGAGTCGTCTTCCCCGGCGAGACGCTGCGCATCCGGATGTGGCGGCGTGACGGCGGGGTCCGGGTGGCGGTGAGCGCGGTCGAACGGGACGACGCGCCGGTCCTCGCCGACACCATCGTCGATCACACCTGACTGTCGTACGAACCGTCCTGAGGGGAGCCGCACCATGCGCGCAGCCGTACAGCACGAGATAGGCCAGGACAAACTCGAGGTCCTCGACGACGTCGAGGCGGTGGGCTTCGGACCCGGCAAGGTGCGCATCCGGGTGCGGGCCACGGGGCTGTGCCATTCGGACCTGTCCGCGATGAACGGCGTCCTGCCGCAGCCCGCGCCGTTCGTGCCGGGACACGAGGGCGCCGGCGAGATCACCGAAGTCGGCGACGGCGTCACCCACGTGAAGCCCGGCGACCGCGTGGTCATCTGCTGGCTCCCGGCCTGCGGAGTCTGTCCCGCCTGCAAGCGCGGCCAGACGGAACTGTGCCTGGCCGGATTCATGAACGCGGGCACCCCCAACTTCAAGCGCCCCGGCGGCGACCTCTTCGGCTTCGCGGGCACCGGCACCTTCGCCGAGGAGGTCGTCGTCGACGCGGGCTGCGCGGTCCCGATCCCCGACGACGTGCCCTTCGACATCGCCGCCCTGATCGGCTGCGGCGTCACCACCGGACTCGGCGCCGCACTCAACACCGCCGATGTGGAGGCCGGTTCATCCGTCGCCGTCATCGGCTGCGGAGGCGTCGGCATCTCCGCGATCCAGGGCGCCCGGCTCAAGGGAGCCGCCGAGATCGTCGCCGTCGACCCGGTCGCCTCGCGCCGGGAGGCAGCGCTCGGATTCGGCGCCACGAAGGCGGTCTCGCCCGACGAACTCGCCGACGCCAAGCAGTCGGTGACCGCGGGCGAGGGCTTCGACTACGTCTTCGAGGTCGTCGGCAAGTCCGCCACCGCACGCACCGCCTACGACCACACCCGCCGCGGCGGCACCCTCGTCGTCGTCGGAGCCGGCGCGATGGACGACTTCCTCCAGCTCAACATGTTCGAGCTGTTCTTCGACGAGAAGCGCATCCTCCCCTCCATGTACGGCGGCGGGGACGTTCTGCGGTCGTACGAGCGCACGATCGCCCTGTGGCGCGCGGGCCGCATCGACCTCGAAGGCCTGATCACCCACCGGGTGCCGCTGGCCGAGATCAACGAGGCGCTCGACCAGATGCGTTCGGGCACCGCACTGCGGACGTGCATCGAGATCTGACCCCGGCCGGCCGCCGAAGGGCCGGGACCCGACAGGGCGCCGGGGCCGGGCCCGGTAGACGGCCGGGACAGCGGCCGGGCCCCCGCCCCGGGGTGGCCGAGGTCCCGGCCCCCGGGGTGTCTGCCGAGGGCCGGGGCCTCCACGACAACCGTTAAGGACCCTGATGTCACTGCCACTTGAAGGGCTCACCGCGATCGTCACCGGCGCGGGGCGCGGACTCGGCCGGGCCGAGGCGCTGGAACTCGGCCGGCTGGGCGCGGCCGTCGTCGTCAACGACTACGGGCAGCCCGGACGGGACGGCTCGGGCGAGGCCTCGGCCACCCCGGCCGAGGAGGTCGCCGCCGGGATCCGTGCGGCGGGCGGCCGTGCCGTCGCCCACACCGGAGACGTCGCCGACCACGAACAGGCCCGCGAACTGGTCGACCTGGCGGTCGCCGAGTTCGGGAAACTGGACATCCTCGTCAACAACGCGGGCATCCTGCGCGACCGGATGGTCTTCTCGATGACCGAGGACGAGTGGGACTCGGTCATCCGGGTGCACCTCAAAGGTCACTTCAACACGACCCACTTCGCGTCCGTTCACTGGCGGGCCCGCTCCAAAGCGGCCGACGGCCCCGTGTACGGGCGGATCGTGAACACCTCGTCGGAGGCGTTCCTCGCCGGATCCGCCGGACAGCCCAACTATGCTGCGGCGAAGGGCGGGATCGTCGGTCTGACCACCTCGACGGCGCTGGCGCTCGCCAAGTACGGCGTGACGGCGAACGTCATCTGCCCGCGCGCCCGGACCCGTATGACGGAGGACGTCTTCGCCGGATTCGGGCGGCCCGACGACGGCCTGGACCCACTGGCCCCCGAGCATGTCGCCCCGCTCGTCGGCTACTTGGCCTCACCCGCCGCCGGGCACGTCAACGGCCAGCTCCTCGTGGTGCACGGCGGCATGATCGCGGTTGTCGAACGGCCGCGTGTGGCGGCGAAGTTCGACAGCAAGCAGGACACCTTCAGCCACGACGAACTCGACGCGCTGCTCACGCCGTACTACGCGGACCGGCCGGACGGCGAGACGTTCGCGGCGGCGGAGGTGCTGGGACTCAAGCGCGACCCGCAGGACTCCCCCCGCTGAGCAGCCGGCCGTCGGTGGACAGGGGAGCCTCGCACGGGAACGGCCCCGCTCGGCATGGTGCGAGCGGGGCCGTTCCACCGGCTGGGCGTGCCGTCCGCCTTGTCAGGCCGTCGTCGTGCCCGTCTGGCCGGACGGCTTGCGGTGGCGGCCCTGAGGGGTCGCCTCGCCGTCACGGCCGGAGACCGGACCGCGGTGCTTGCCGTGGCCTTCGGACCGCATCGTCGACGTCTCGTGGACGTCCGTGGCCTGCGCTTCCATGGTGCTGATGTCGTTCACTGAAATGTTCACCCCGTTGACAAGATTCTTCTTTACAGCCGGGGGATTTTAACGTGCCGTCATCGCGCGGGAGTCGGAGGGTGACGTTTCTTCGCCCTCGTCGCCCCTTTCCGACCCGTCCGTGATGGCGGCCGCTTCCGCACTCACGACCGGGGGAGCGGCTTCGTCCTCGGACGCCGGACCGGCCGACTGGAGCGGGCCTGTGTGGAGGGGCCTGCGGTGCGTCGGCGGGGTCCTCGGCCCGACGGGCTCCTGCTGCTCCGCGGGCGCCTGCGGGCCTGCGGGGGGCAGCGGGGCCCGCTCGGCGGGGAGCAGGGAAGCCTGCTCGGCGGGGAGCAGGGAAGCCCGCTCGGCGGGGAGCAAGGAAGCCCGCTCGGCGGGAAGCAGGGAGGCCCGCTCGGCGGGGAGCAGGGAAGCCCGCTCGGCGGGGAGCACGGAGGCTCGCTCGGCGGGAAGCAGGGAGGCCCGCTCGGTCTCGGCCCCGAACTCCGGGCCACTCGTCAAGGGCCTCAGGGCCACTTCGCCCCTGAACTCCCCGAAGGCCGAAGGTGCTTCGGCATGCGCGTTTCCGGCCCCGAGCCCCGTGCCGACGGGGAGTGCCGCACGGGTCCTGGTGCCGAGGCTCATGCCGGGCGGGGGTGTGTCGGCGACCTTGGTCCAGAGAGACGGCTCGGGCGTGGGCGGTTCGGTGATCTCGGTGGGGAGACTCCCGGCCGGTGCGACGGCTGCGACCGGCGGGAGTGGTTCGGAGCGCGCGGTCCTGTCGGCACCGGCACCGGCCGTGGTACCGGCACCGGTACCGGTGGTGGTACCGGTGGTGGCGTCGACGCCGGCATGGGCACCGAGCCTCGCGACGGGCGGGAGCGGTTCGGCTGTCTCGCTGGGATGGCCTGTGCCGGGCGGGAGTGGTTCGGCTGTCTCGGTGTGGTGCCCTGCGGCGGCCGGGAGTGCTCCACCGATCCTGGTGCCGAGGTTCATGCCGGGCGGGGGTGTATCGGCGACCTTGGTCCAGAGGGGCGGTTCGGGTGGGCGGGGTTCGCCGGCCGAGGTGTGGAGGCTCCCGACGGCTGGGCCCGCCGCGGCGGGCGGGAGTGGTTCGGCGGTGTCGGGGCCGATACGCACGACGGGCGGGAGCGGTTGGGCCGTTGCGTTGCCCGGGCCCCTGTCCGCCCGCCGCGCTTCGGCGGGTGCGGTCCTGGTGGTGAGGCTCGTCACCGTCGGCAGCGGCTCCGCGTCCCCGGGCGCGGGACCCGCACCGGTGCGCGCTGCCTCGGCGGCGCCGACGCCGAGGACCGCGTCGGTGCTCGGCGCCCCCGCCGTGTCCGTCCTCAGGGTCAGATGCGCCGAGGGCGTCCGGTCCGGGCCCGGTCTCGGGTCCGTCTGGTCGGGCGACGCGGTCGACCGGCCCTTCAGGGGCGCCTGCTGGAGGGGGACAGGGCGCGGCGAAGGGCGTCTCGGGGGAGCCGGATTTCCCAGGTCCGGCTCCCCCGCCCCGTCGGGTGCTTCCAGTCGTGCGACGCCGCACGGTACGACCCCCGTCGCGTACGGCAGTTGGAGCACCCCCTCGGTGGTCCACAGCCCGGTGCCGGGCAACCAGCCCTCGGGCGCCTGGCGATGGTGGATCCGGCGCTCGGACGGGCGCCACACGCCCACCCAGGTGCCGCCCGGCCCGTCGATGCGCAGGGCGACGGCGCAGGACTCCGGGGTCAGCACCTGTCCCGGCTGGATCGCGAACGGGGTGATCGAGCAGCCCGTAGCGCTCAGGCAGTCCGGGAAGCGGACGGGCAGGGTGCTCCCGAGCACGCCCCAGCCCAGACGTTCCCGGCCGGGGGACGGCGCGTCGGAACGGATGAGGAGAAGTCCGCTGTCCGCGTCCGCGAGAAGCAGCCGGTCGTTGCTGTGCTCGGCGATCTGGAGGAGCGGCGACACCTCTCCGCCGCGCTCCAGGTCGACGACCACGGTCTTGGTGCGGCCGTTCTGGAAGCGGTCCAGCGCGAGCAGGCGGCCCGTGCCGTCCAGCCACACCCCTCCCGAGCAGTGGCCCGGCACCTCGGCCAGGTGCTCGGGGCCGAAGGTGCCGCCCGTCACCAGCCACACCGCCGTGGATCCCCGGCCCACGGCGAGGGCGTACGCGCGCTCCCCGTCCGGCGCGGGCGGCAACAGCCGCAGCCGGGTGCCGGCGTCGGGGCACTCCACCGCGCCGAGCGGGAGCTCGCCGGTGCCGGGACCGGTCGGGTACAGGAGGGAGAACGCGTGCCGTCCGTCGGCCACGCGATGGATCAGCACCCGTCCGTCGGCCAGCGGCAGCACCTCGGTGCCGGGCTCCTCCGGCTGAGGGCCGGGCAGCGGCACGGCGTACGGCTCGGGGCCGTCCAGCGTCCAGCGCTCCGGGTACCAGGACTCGCCGTCGCGCGCGAGCCGCGCCCCGTAGGCGCCGTCGACGGTGATCACGCAGAGGGGACGGGCGGGCCACCGACTCGCGTCGTCGCCGTACTCGCCGCCGTTCTCGCGTTCGCTCTGCACCACGGGCTCCGTCGCACCGGCCGTCATCGTTCGGTCACCTCCGGCGACGAAGGTAGTTTTCGCACGCACAGACGTGGGACCGACGGGCTGCCGCTTCACACATAAGGGTGGCCATGTCGGGATTCGCCTGAGGGAACGGGGGCGGATGTGCTGAACGATGGTCGGGAGACCGGGCCGGCAGCGGCGGGAACGCGTCCGGTCCGCCGTCCGGGTGCCGGTCCCGTGGTCCGCGACCGGTCGGACCGGGACGTAAGCCAGGTAGCCTTTCCCCGTGCCCCGTCTGTCTGAAGTCATCGCCGCGCTCGACACCCTCTGGCCCCCGGAGCGGGCCGAGGGGTGGGACGCGGTCGGCACCGTCTGCGGCGACCCCGACCAGGAGGTCACGCGCGTTCTGTTCGCCGTCGACCCGGTCCAGGACATCGTCGACGAGGCGGTGAAACTGGACGCCGACCTGCTCGTCACCCACCACCCGCTCTATCTGCGCGGTACGACGACCGTCGCGGCCGGCACCTTCAAGGGCCGCGTCGTGCACACGCTGATCAAGAACGACATCGCGCTGCACGTCGCCCACACCAACGCCGACCGCGCCGACCCGGGAGTCAGCGACGCCCTGGCCGGGGCGCTGGACCTGCGCGTCGTACGGCCTCTCGTGCCGGACGCCACCGACCCCGAGGGGCGCCGAGGCCTCGGCCGCGTCTGTGAGCTGGACCACCCGCTGACCGTGCGCGAGCTGGCCGCACGGGTCGCCGAGCGGCTGCCCGCGACCGCGCAGGGCATCCGCGTCGCGGGCGACCCCGAGGCGCTGGTGCGCACCGTCGCGGTCAGCGGCGGCTCCGGGGACGGCCTCTTCGACGACGTGCGCGCCGCAGGCGTGGACGCCTTCCTCACCGCGGACCTGCGGCACCACCCGGTGTCCGAGGCCCGCGCCCACAGTCCTCTCGCGCTGCTCGACGCGGCGCACTGGGCCACCGAGTGGCCCTGGTGCGAGCTGGCAGCAGCCCAGCTCGACGAGATCTCCGACCGGAAGGGATGGGGACTGCGCGTCCACGTCTCCCGGACGGTCACCGACCCCTGGACCGCCCACGCGGCCTCACGCAACGACACATCAGGAGCCCCCAACTGAACGCCGCGCCCGCCGACCAGATCCGACTTCTCGACGTCCAGGCCCTCGACGCACGCCTGCAGCAGCTCGCGCACCAGCGGAGGTCGCTGCCCGAGCACGCCGAGATCGAGTCGCTGAACAAGGACCTCACCCAGCTGCGCGACCTGCTCGTCGCCGCGCAGACCGAGGAGAGCGACTGCGCCCGCGAGCAGACCAAGGCCGAGCAGGACGTCGACCAGGTGCGTCAGCGCGCCGTCCGCGACCAGCAGCGCCTCGACTCGGGTGCCGTCACCTCGCCCAAGGACCTGGAGAACCTCCAGCGCGAGATCGTCTCCCTCGCCAAGCGCCAGGGTGACCTGGAGGACGTCGTCCTCGAGGTCATGGAGCGCCGCGAGTCCGCCCAGGAGCGGGTCGCCGAGCTCACCGAGCGCGACGCCTCCGTCCAGGCGAAGATCGACGACGCGACCGGGCGTCGTGACGCCGCCTTCGAGCAGTTCGACGGCGAGGCAGCCACGCTCACCAAGGAGCGCGAGGTCATCGCCGCCTCGGTGCCCGCCGATCTCCTCAAGCTCTACGACAAGCTGCGCCACCAGCAGGGTGGCGTCGGCGCCGCCCGGCTCTACCAGCGCCGCTGCGAGGGCTGCCGCCTGGAGCTCAACATCACCGAGGTGAACGACGTGAAGGCGGCCTCCCCCGACACCGTGCTGCGCTGCGAGAACTGCCACCGCATCCTCGTGCGTACGTCCGAGTCCGGCCTGTAGGGAGTTCGGCGCGTGCGGGAGTTCATCGTCGAGGCCGACGGAGGTTCCCGGGGCAACCCGGGGCCCGCGGGCTACGGCTCCGTGGTCATCGACGCGGCCACGGGGGAGACGCTGGTGGAGCGCGCCGAGTACATCGGTATCGCCACCAACAACGTCGCGGAGTACCGGGGCCTGGTCGCCGGGCTGCAGGCGGCCCGCGACCTCGACGCGACCGCACGGGTCCGGGTCCGGATGGACTCCAAGCTCGTCGTCGAGCAGATGTCCGGACGCTGGAAGATCAAGCACCCGGACATGAAGCCCCTGGCGGCGGAAGCCGCCCGCGTCCTCCCGCCCTCCCAGGTCACCTACGAGTGGATGCCGCGCGAGCAGAACAAGCACGCGGACCGGCTGGCCAACGAGGCGATGGACGCCGGTAAGCGCGGCGAGGCGTGGTCGCCGTCGGCGTCGACGGCGGAACTGGACGCCCGGGCGGCACGCTCCGCGGCGCCCGAGCCGACGGGCCCACCCGGCGACGCGAAGGCGGGCGCGGCGAAGGCACGTGCGGCACTGTCCGCCCGCGGCGACGCGGCGCCCCGGGAGGGGCGCGAGGAACGGCGCGACCAGCCCCTGGCGAGCGGCACTCGGACGGCGGCCACGGGTCTCACCCCGTCATCCGGCGGCGAAGCCGCGAGGCCGACGAGCGACGCGGCGCCCGGGGAGGGGCGCGGGGAACGGCGCGACCAGCCCCTGGCGGGTGGCACTCGGACGGCGGCCATGGGCCTCACCCGGTCATCCGGCGGCGAAGCCGCGAAAACGGCGAACGACGGCCGGGTCGAGGGAACGGCGGACGACAGGCGGGCCGCGCGGAACGTGGCCACCACCGCCCCGACGACCGGCTGGGGCACCGCCCCCGACATGGGCGCGCCCGCCACCTTCGTACTCCTGCGGCACGGCGAGACCCCGCTGACGCCGCAGAAGCGGTTCTCGGGCAGCGGCGGCAGCGATCCGTCCCTGTCCGACGTGGGCCGGGAGCAGGCGGAGCGGGTCGCCGCCGCGCTGGCGGCACGCGGCACCATCCAGGCGATCGTGGCCTCCCCGCTGGCCCGGACCCGGGAGACCGCGGGGGCCGTCGCCGACCGGCTCGGCCTCGAGGTCGTCGTCGAGGACGGCCTGTGCGAGACGGACTTCGGTGCCTGGGAGGGGCTGACCTTCGCCGAGGTGCGCGAGCGCCACCCGGAGGACCTGAACACGTGGCTCGCCTCACCGGAGGCCGAACCGACCGGCGGCGGCGAGAGCTTCGCCGCGACAGCCCACCGCATGGCGGCCACCCGCGACAAGCTGATCGCCTCTTATGCGGGCCGCACGGTCCTGCTCGTCACCCATGTCACCCCGATCAAGACCCTCGTACGACTGGCGCTCGGCGCCCCGCCGGAGTCCCTGTTCCGGATGGAACTGTCGGCGGCGTCGCTCTCGGCGGTGGCGTACTACGCGGACGGCAACGCGAGCGTCCGGCTGTTCAACGACACGTCTCATCTGCGCTGAGCGGCACGGTGGTCAGCCGCGCCGGGCCGCACGGTCGCGCAGGATCCCGGCGGTCTCCCGGTCCGCCGGGAGGAACGCCTCCAGATGGAGCTCGGCGAGCGTGACGTCCACCGCCGTCGCGAACGATGTGAGTGTGGTGAGCAGCCTCAACTCGCCCTCCGGGCACCGCAGTCGCAGCGGCACGGCGAAGCCGAGGAAGTCCGCGCCGGGCTCGCTCGGCGGCACATACTCCGCCAACTCCTGCACCAGCGCGTCGAGATGCGGATCGGGGCTGCGGACGGACCGGGCCCGCAGGTTCTCCACGATGTGCCGGCCCCAGGCGTCCAGGTTCACCACGCGTGACGCCATCCCGCGCGGATGCAGGGCCAGCCGCAGTACGTTAACCGGCGGTGCCAGCAGCTCGGGAGCGGCCCCCTCGGCCAGGACGTCGAACGCCGCGTTGGCCGCGACGAGTTCACCGCGCGGCCCCGCCACCACCGCCGGATACGGCAGATGCCCTTCGAGGATGCTGTCCAGCGCCTCCCGTACGGGCTTCAGCGCGGCCGCGTCGAGCGGCGACTCGGTGAACGCGGGAGCGTAACCGGCCGCCAGGAGAAGCGTGTTGCGCTCCCGCAGGGTCAGGCCCAGTGACTCGGCGAGCCTGATCACGATCTCCCTGCCGGGCACCGAACGCCCGCGCTCGATGAAGCTGACGTACCGCTGTGTCGTGCCCGCCCGGGAGGCGAGCTCCAGCTGGCTCACCCGGCGCGCGTGCCGCCAGCGCAGCAGCTCCCGGGCGAAGGGCGGGGGTTCGGTGGAGATACCGCTCGTCATGGGATCAGTTGTACGTCATGGGGAGGACGGCGGAGCGGGAGCGGGAGCGGGCGCCACCCGATCCCCGACCGGGTGCCCGGCCCCCGTGCCGCCCGGCCCGTACGGCTGCCCCGGCCCGTGCCGCTGCCCCGGCCCGTCATACCTCGCCGGGAATTGAGGCGGACGCCCGTCCCGAACAGCATGGACGCATCCACTCAGGAGCCCACTCAGGGAGCGGACATGCGCGCCTACCACCTCGAAACGCTCGGCACCGTCGACGGGATCGTCCCGCGCGAGTCGGCCCGGCCCGAACCGGGGCCCCACGAGATCCTCGTCCGTGTCCGGGCCGTCTCCCTCAACAAGCGCGATCTGCTGATCCTGAAGGGGACCTACCCGCTGAAGGCCGTACCGGACGTGATCCCGGTGAGCGACGGAGCGGGGGAGGTCGTCGCGGTGGGAGCGGGGGTGACCCGGTTCGGGGTGGGCGACCGCGTGGCGGGCACGTACTTCCCGAACTGGCTGGACGGCCGGATCACCCCGGCCCTGTTCGACCAGCCCGGCGCCACCCTCGACGGCATGCTGACCGAGTACGCCTGCCTGAGCCAGGAGGCCGCGGTCCGGGTTCCGGACCATCTGACCTGGGAGGAGGCGGCCTGTCTGCCCTGCGTCGGGGTGACCGCCTGGCAGTCCCTGACGGGCGGCGAGCCGCTCACCCCCGGCCGGACCGTGCTCACCCTCGGCACCGGCGCGCTGTCCCTCTTCGTCGTGCAGTTCGCCAAGACGATGGGCGCCGAGGTCATCGTGACGACATCGAGCGCGGTCAGGGCGGACCGCCTGAAGGCGCTCGGCGCGGACCACGTCGTCAACTACGCCGAGAACCCTGAATGGGGACTCGCCGTCAGGGAGTTGACCGGTGGGCACGGTGCCGATCTGGTCGTCGAGACCAACGGGCCCGACACCATCGAGCAGTCGATGCGGGCGGCCGCCCTCTACGGCCAGATCGTGCTGCTGATCACCGGCAACCCGCGCAGGCACGGTATCGAGATCTCCAACGCGGCCTACGCGGCGAGTCTGGCCACGATCCGCCGGGTGTTCGTTGGCAGCCGCGCCCACTTCGAGTCCATGAACAGGGCGCTGGAGCTGCACGGGACCCGCCCGGTCGTGGACCGCGTGTTCGGTTTCGACGAGGTGCGGGAGGCGTTCCGCTATTACGAGAGCGGCGTGGCCTTCGGCAAGGTGGTCGTCCGCGTGGGCTGAGCGGGGGCTACCGGCGCAGCGCCGACGCCTCCCGCGCCAGTTCCTCCACCCGGCGCCAGTCCCGCGCGGCGATCGCGTCGGCCGGGAGCATCCAACTGCCGCCCACGCAGCCCACGTTGGGGAGTGCGAGGTAGTCCGGCGCGCACTCGGGGCCGATGCCGCCCGTCGGGCAGAACCGTGCCTGGGGGAGCGGCCCGGCGAGCGACTTCAGGTACGCCGTGCCGCCCGCCGCCTGTGCGGGGAAGAACTTCATCTCACGCACCCCCCGCTCCAGCAGCGCCACCACCTCCGAGGTGGTCGACACCCCCGGCAGGAACGGCACCCCGGACGCCTTCATCGCGTCGAGCAGCACGTCCGTCCAGCCGGGGCTGACCAGGAAGCGGGCCCCCGCCGCGACGGAATCCGCCACATGCTCCGGTGTCAGCACCGTGCCGGCGCCCACCACCGCGTCCGGCACCTCCGTCGCGATGGCCCGGATCGCTTCGAGCGCGGCCGGGGTCCGCAGCGTCACCTCGATCGCGGGCAGCCCGCCGGCGACCAGGGCCCGCGCCAACGGCACCGCGTCGGCGGCGTCCGCGACCACGACGACGGGGACGACGGGCGCGAGATCCAGGACGGAGGCATGCGGAGACGGGGGCAGCGGCGAGGTCATGCCCACATCCTGCCCGGGGTCTGCATCATGCGCAAAGACCGTTGCGCATGATGCAACGCTGTCGAAAGGGGGTGGCCGAAGGGGGTGGCCGAAGGGGGTTGTCAAAAGGGGGGTGGTCGAAAGGGGGGTGGTCGAAGGGGGGGGCGAAAGGGGGGTGGCCGAAAGGGAGTGTCCGAGCGTGGATCGCCGCTCAGTGGATCTCCTTCACCACCACGTCGAGCGCCCACGGCCTGCCCGCCCTGCCGGGGGCCTCCGCCTCCACGGCGTACCCGAGGTCCCGCAGCGCCTCCACCAGCTCCGCCGGGCTCTTCGGCGCCGCGCCCGCGGTGAGCAGGCTACGGACGATCTTGCCCTTGGTCGCCTTGTTGAAGTGGCTGACGACGGACCGTTTCTCGACCCCGTTCACCATCTGCGCGTGCAGCACCCGGACGGTCGCCGTCCGCCCAGCGACCTCCCCCTTGGGCTTCCACGCCGCCGTGTACGCCGAGGACCGCAGGTCCAGCACGAGCCCGTCTCCCGCGGCCTCGGGGAGGGCGGTCGCCATCGGCGTACGCCAGTGCGCGCCCAGCGCTCCGAGGCCGGGCAGCTTCACGCCCATCGAGCAGCGGTACGAGGGGATGCGGTCGGTCACCCGCACCGCGCCCCACAGTCCGGAGAAGACCAGCAGCGAGCGGCCCGCGCGCCGCTTCGCGGGGGTGTCCAGCGAGGCCAGGTCCAGGGAGTCGTACAGGACCCCCGTGTAGATCTCCCCGGCCGGGCGCGCGCCCGCGGTCCGCAGTTCCGTGTTCTTCGCGATCTCGCCGCGCAGACCCTCGCTCAGCCCGAGCACCTCGCGGGCCTTCTCCTCGTCGGCCGCGCACAGCTCGACCAGCTCGTCGAGGACCGCCTGGCGTGCCTCCGTGAGGCCGGGCAGGGACAGCGACTCCGTCTTGAGCGCGGTTCCCCGGCCGGAGGGGGCCTTGCCTTCGGAGGGCGGCAGCAGCACGAGCACGGTTGGTTCTCCTCACGGTGGATATGGCCCGGCGCCAGCCTACGGGGTGCGACCGGGGCGCTTTCGCCGTCCGGCCGGTCCCTACCGAGCCTCGCCGTCCGGCCGGTCCCCACCGGGCCCCAGGTGCCCGGCCGGAGCCACGTCCGGGCACCCCGCCGGGCAGCCGCACGCCGCCGGGCAGCCGCACGCCGGCGTACCGCCGCTCCCGCCCCCGGACCCCCGGCCGCCCGCTCGGCGTGCTCAACGGTTGCCCCCGGCCTACGCTCGATCCATGCCTCGCCGTCACGTCCGTGTCACCGGTGCACCGGAGGCTCCGCTGCGAGCCGCCCTCGGCGCTCTGCGGACCGAGCTCGGGGTGCCCGTGAGCTTCCCGGCCGAGGTCCTCGCGGAGGCCGGGAGGCCGCCCCGCCTGCCGTCGTACGACGCGACGGACATCCCCTTCTTCACCATCGACCCTCCGACGTCCGACGACCTCGACCAGGCGATGCACCTGTCGCGCCGCGAGCGGGGCGGCTACCGCGTCCGGTACGCCATCGCCGACGTCGCCGCCTTCGTGGCGCCCGGCGGAGCCCTGGACGCCGAGGCGCACCGACGCGTGATGACCCTCTACTTCCCGGACGGGAAGATCCCCGTCCACCCGCCCCGGCTCTCCGAGGGCTCCGCGAGCCTCCTCCCGGACCAGACCTGCCCGGCCGTCCTGTGGACGATCGACCTCGACGCGGACGGCCGTACGGAGACGACCGGAGTCCGCCGCGCCCTGGTCCGCAGCCGCGCCAAGCTGGACTACGCGCACGTGCAGCGGCAGATCGACGCGGGGACGGCGGAGGAACCGCTCGCCCTGCTCAAGGACGTCGGCACCCTGCGCGAGGGCCTGGAGATCGAGCGCGGCGGCATCTCGCTCAACGTGCCCGAGCAGGAGATCGTGGAGAAGGACGGGACGTACGAACTCGTCTACCGGGCCCCGCTGCCCGCCGACGGCTGGAACGCTCAGGTCTCCCTCCTCACCGGCATGGCGGCCGCCGACCTGATGCTCGCGCACGGCACGGGGGTGCTGCGGACGCTGCCCGCCGCGCCGGACGGGGCGGTCGGACGGCTGCGCCGCACCGCGCGGGCCCTGCACATCGACTGGCCGCACCACGTCTCGTACGCGCAGCTCGTCCGCTCCCTCGACCCGCACCGGCCGCACCACGCGGCCTTCCTCCTGGAGTGCACGACGCTGCTGCGCGGCGCCGGGTACACCGTCTTCCGGGACGGGGCGCTCCCCGAGGTCACCGCGCATGCCGCCGTCGCCGCGCCCTACGCCCACTGCACAGCCCCGCTGCGCCGGCTCGTCGACCGCTACAGCTCGGAGATCTGCCTCGCGGCCGCCGCCGGTGAGCCGACTCCCGACTGGGTCCTCGAGGCCCTCGACGCCCTGCCCAAGGAGATGGCGGAGGGCAGCCGGCGCGCGGGCACCGTCGAGCGCGAGTGCGTCGACATCGTGGAGGCCGCGCTGCTCAAGGACCGGGTCGGCGACCTCTTCGAGGCCTGCGTGGTGGACGTACAGGAGCACGAACCCACGGTCGGCACCGTGCAGTTGGAGTCCCCGGCGGTCTTCGCCCGGATCGCGGGCGGCACGACGGACCTGCCGCTGGGCGAACGCCTGCGGGTCCGGCTCACCCAGGCGGACCCCGGAACGGCGAAGGTAGAGTTCGCGCCTGCCTGAGCACGGCGACGAACCCGCCCGGTCCGTCGCCGAGTTCGCTTCCCTCCTCTCCCTGCCCCTTCCCTTCCTTTCCCTGCCTGCTCCCGCCTGCCTGCTCCCGCCTCCCCGCTCCCTCACCTCGACCGATCTCCCCGGCGCGGCATGGAAACGGGGGACACGCGTGTTGCCCTCGTAGCGGCGACCGGTGCCGCGGGAGAAGAGGTGGCGGCGGTGACACGGGCGACGGCGACTCCGGCCGGACCGGGAGACGCGATCACGGTGCTGAAGGGCGGGACGGCCGAGGTCGTACGGGGGACGGCGACCGCGGCCGTACGGCGTGGGCCGACGGCGGCCGTGAGGGAAGAGGCCCGTTGGACCCGGGCCACCCTCGGCCGGGACGGCCGGCCCCTGGACCTGCTGACCGCCCGCTTCGACCAGCACCGCTACGCACCGCACGCCCACGACGAGTTCACCATAGGCATCTGCGTCGGCGGCTCGGAGATCATCGACTACCGCGGCGGCCACATCCGGACCGGCCCGGGGTCCATCGTCGTGCTGGCCCCCGGCGAGATGCACACCGGCGGTCCCGCCGCCTGCGACGGCTACGCCTACCGGGCCCTGTACGCGGAGCCGTCCCTGCTCTCCGAGGCCGCCGTCGGCGGCCTCCCGCACTTCCGTGAACCCCTCCTCGACGACCCCGAACTCGCCGCCGCGTTGCGCTCCGCGCACACCGAACTGAGCGTCTGCCCCGACCCGCTGGAGGCCGAGTCCCGCTTCCCGTGGCTGCTGGCCGCGCTGGCCCGGCGCCACTCCACGGCCCGCCCCGACCGCGACGAGATCCCCGGCGCCGCACGTGTGGCCGACGCCGTACGGGACCGCCTGGCCGACGAACTCCAGGCCCCGCCCTCCCTCGCCTCCCTCGCCACGGACCTGGGCCTGTCCCGCTACCAGCTCCTGCGCGCCTTCCGTACGACCATGGGGATACCGCCGTACGCCTGGCTGGCCCAGCACCGGGTGCACCGGGCCCGCCGGCTCCTGGAGTCAGGACTGCGCCCCGCCGAGGTCGCCGGGCTCGTCGGCTTCGCGGACCAGGCGCATCTGACCCGCTGGTTCCGCCGCGTGCTGGGGGTGACACCGGCGGCGTACCGCGCGAGCGTCTTCCCGTCGCCGTAGCGCGGACCGGTCGTGCCGCCGCCCGGACCGGGCGGCCGTCGTAGCGCAACAGCGTTCAAGACGCCGCGCCGGGCGGCGGCCGAGACTGCCCCCATGACTGCACGCGGCTGGTTCCTGTTCTCCCTGATGGGAGTGGTCTGGGGCATCCCCTACCTGATGATCAAAGTGGCGGTGGACGAGCTGTCCCCGTCGGTGGTGGTGTTCACGCGCTGTCTGATCGGCGCCGCGCTGCTGCTGCCCTTCGCGATCCGTCAGGGCGGCCTGACCCGGACCGTACGGGCCCACTGGCGCCCGATGCTGGCCTTCGCGTGCATCGAGATCATGGTCCCCTGGTGGACCCTGACGGACGCCGAACGCCATCTGTCCAGCTCCACCGCGGGCCTGCTGATCGCCGGGGTGCCGATCATCGGCGTGGCCGCGGCCCGGCTCTTCGGCGACACGGAACGACTCGGCACCCGCCGTGTCGCGGGCCTCGCCCTCGGCCTGAGCGGTGTCGCCGTCCTCACGGCCCCGCATCTGACCGGCGGCGACGCCCGGTCGCTCGTCGAGGTGCTGCTCACGGTCGTCGGCTACGCCACCGCGCCGGTCATCGCCGCCCGCCACCTCAAGGACGTGCCGTCACTCCACCTCACGGCCCCCTGCCTGGCCCTGGCGGCGCTGGTCTACGCCCCCGCGGCGGTCGTCACCCGGCCGGACGCGATCCCTTCCGGACAGGTCCTGGCCGCCCTCGCGGGCCTGGGCGTCGTCTGCACGGCCGTCGCCTTCGTGGCCTTCCTGGAACTGATCAAGGAAGCGGGCCCGACCCGGGCGACGGTCATCACCTACGTCAACCCGGCGGTCGCGGTCGCCGCGGGCGCGGTGTTCCTGGACGAACGCCTGACCGCCGGCATCCTCGCCGCCTTCGCCCTCATCCTGGCGGGCTCGGTACTGGCCACGGCGACGGCCGGTCCTCGGCGGCGCCCCCGCCCGGTACCATGGTCGACACGGCAGACGAGCCGGGCGGACGGCCGCGTGGAGGTTCTTGTGGACCTTCCCGAGGAACGTCCGGGCTCCACAGGGCAGGGTGGTGGCTAACGGCCACCCGGGGTGACCCGCGGGACAGTGCCACAGAAAGTAGACCGCCGAGAACTCCGGTTCCCGGTAAGGGTGAAACGGTGGTGTAAGAGACCACCAGCGCCTGAGGCGACTCAGGCGGCTAGGTAAACCCCACCCGGAGCAAGGTCAAGAGGGGCCGCTTTCTCGGAAGAGAAGGTGGCCCTGCGCGGACGTTCGAGGGCTGCCCGCCCGAGTCCGCGGGTAGACCGCACGAGGCCGGCGGCAACGCCGGCCCTAGATGGATGGCCGTCTCCCCGGCCGCCGCGAGGCGACCGGGCGACAGAACCCGGCGTACAGCCCGACTCGTCTGCCATCAGGGCTCCGACCCGGTCCTACGACCTGGCCGGAGCCCTTCGGCATGTCCGGGAGCGCCGGGTGCCCTCGGGTTCCCGCAAGCTCAGTTCGTGACCGTGAACCAGGTGGCGCGGGACTTCTTCCACTCCGCGCGGGTGAGGTCCTTGGCCTCGGTGCCGTCGCCGTACAGGTCGGCGGAACCGTCGTCGGTGATCAGCTGGGCGCGGGCGCCGGACACCGTGAGGTCGGGGACGTCGACGATCGCCTCCCAGCCGCCGGGGTCCGAGGTGGGCAGGTCGAGGCGCTTGACCGGGGCGTGCCCCGCGACGCCGTCCCAGGAGTACAGGGCGTACGGGTCGGAGTTGTCGTCGGCGGCCCAGGAGCCGGCCACGATCAGGTACTGGTTCGACGCGTTCTTGCGGATGTCGCGGATCGCCAGGCCACCGAGGTCGAGTTCGACCGGCGTGCCGAAGGCGGCCGAGGTGCCGCTGCTCAGCACCTTGTCGAAGTTGGTGACCGGCACGATCAGAGCCTTGCCGCCGGGCACCGCGGGGGCGAGCGGCGCGCGGAACCCGAGGTAGGCCGTGGTCGTCGAGCCCGGCGCGAACTCCAGGCCCTCCACGTTGAACCCGTCGATCTGCTTGGGCACCTGCCCGTCCTCGGTGCCCGCCGCGAAGCCGTAGCGGTCGCCGTTCGCCTCGTCCCAGGCGACGAGATCGTCCCGCAGCTTCTTGTACGAACGGCCGTACGTCAGGGCGGTCGAGGCGCCGGAGCCGGTCACCGTGGTGGTGAAGACCGTGTTGCGGTCCGCCTTGTACTCGCCGTCCTTGTTGTTGCCGAGCGAACCCGTCCAGTAGACGGTGTCGCCGACACGGGTGGCGGCCTCGATGTCGATCTCCTTGGAGACGCCTGCCTTGGAGCCGAAGTCCCAGCTCTTGACCGGCGCGCCGGACGTCGAACGGTCGTACAGACGCAGGGTGTTGGACTCGTCGTCCGCGACGACCGTGTAGCCGCCGCCCACGTCGACGGCCGCCGAGGCGTCGCTGGAACCGGTGAAGTACCGGCTGTCGGAGGCCAGTTGGACGGCGGCCGACGCGGCGTAGTGCAGCGTCTTCGTGGCCGTCTGGCCGTCGACCCCGGTCACCTTCACGGTGAGGTCGGTGTAGCCCCGGCCGCGCGCGGCGACGGCGACCTTCCGGGTGGCGCCCGTGCCGGTGACGGTCACGTCGCCCGTGGTCGCCACCGCTGTCTTGCTGCTCTTGGTGACCGTGACGGTGAGCGCGCCGGCGTCGGCCCCGCTCTGCGCGACGGTCACGTTCACGGCCGGATCGGCGGTCGCGCCCACCGCGCCCGACAGATACGTGGCCGACAGCGAAAGGCTCGGCGTGCCGTAACTCGCCGCGTGTGCCTGGCTTCCCAGGCCCAGAGCCGCCAGGGTCAGCACGCCGGTGAGCATGGCTGCCGTCCTGCGGCCGGTGGGGAAAACGTAGTCCTGCACGGGGACCCTTTCGTCGGCTCTGCGTCGACGAGAAGGCTGAGCCGCGCCCGCCAACTCCAGGCCGCGAGGACACGTCCGCGGGGTGAACACTTCCGGTCGCCGCAGCCATGTTCGGGACCGGGGCCGTGGAGTCCCTTGCCTGGTCAGGTCGTTGGCGCCGTGCCGAGTGGGCGTTCGGCGACGGGCGCCGGGCCGAGCGAGCGGTCGGCCACGGACGTGAGGTGGGCCGTGAAGGCCTCGCGCGCGTCCGGCGCGAGGGTGCGCAGCGCCACCATCGCGGTGATCACGACATCGCACAGTTCCGCGCGGACGTCGTCCCAGGTGTGGCTCACGCCCTTGCGCGGGTTCTGGCCCGTCGCGCCGATCACCGCCTGCGCGACCTCGCCCACCTCCTCCGACAGCTTCAGCACGCGCAGCAGCAGGCCCTCCCGGCCGCGGTGCGGCTGGTTGGCGTCCAGCCAGGTGTGCAGTCCCTCGATCGTGTCCCAGACATCGTGACCGGGGGCCTTCGCGCCCGCGCCGACGGCGTTGTGCCCGGCAGGCTCGGCGGGCGCGCGCACCGCTCTGTCGGCGCCGGTGTGCCCGGCCGGATCGTGTGCGGTGTCGTCAGCCATGGACCGAGCCTCCCCAGCCGGCGGAGGGCCGACTCCTACTCGTCGAACAGGGCCTCCTGCTCGCCCTCCCGCGCCTTGCGCACCCGGTTGTTCCGGACGCCCACGACGACCGCCGTGACCGCCGCCGTGGTGCCGAGCGCGATCGGCACCATCCAGCCGCGGTTCACCGCGTGGCCCATCAGATGGTCGAGGGACAGCCGGCCGGGACCGGTCACCGCGAGGCCCGCCGCCGCCAGACCGAGGGACGCCGTGTACTCGTAACCACCGCTCTGCGCGAAGAACCCGTTCGGTACGTGCACGGCCGCCGCGCCCGCCATCGCACCGGCCGCCGCGGCGCCCGCCGCGGGCGTGGCGAGGCCCAGCGCCAGCAGGGTGCCACCGCCCGCCTCCGCGAGGCCCGCCGCCGTGGCGCTCGTCCTCCCGGGCGCATAGCCCATGGCCTCCATGGCGGCTCCGGTGCCCTCGATGCCGCCTCCGCCGAACCAGCCGAACAGCTTCTGCGCTCCGTGCGCGGCCAGCACGCCGCCCGTGCTCAGACGGAGCAGCAGCAGTCCCAGATCACGCCGGTCGATACAGGTCACGGTGACTCCCAGTGCAGACAGCGGCAACGGTTCCCTCCCGGGTCTCCACCGTCGCACCGAACGGACGGGTCCGGTGCACCCGCGCCGCCGTTCGGGTGGCGGGTGCGGGGGACCGGTGTGAGTCTGGCTCCCATGACGATTCAGGTAGCGAAACTCAGCGACCCGGCCGTCCGGGCCTTCGTCACCGCGGTGAACGCCCATGACCGGGATGCCTTCGAGGCGCTTCTCGCGCCCTCCGCCACCATGTCGGACGACGGCTCCGACCGTGACCTCGACGACTGGACCGACCGGGAGATCTTCTCCTCCCGCGGCCACATGGAGGTCGACAACGAGTCCGACGGCGGGCGTTCCCTCCTCGTGCGGTACCGCAACGACACCTGGGGCGAGATGAAGACGAAGTGGAGCTTCACCGTCGACGACGGCGGCCGGATCAGCCGCTTCGAGACCGGCCAGGCGTAGCCGCCCGTCGGCGGTTCGACGGTTCGGCGGCGAGCCGGCGAGGTTCGAGACCGAGTCGCGAGGCGTGACCGCCAGGTCCCGGCCCCGCGGTCTTGCCTTCGCGCGCGCTCCAACTCCTAGGGTGCGCGGGCATGGAGAGCTTCGGGAACAGGACCCTGGGAAACAGCGGGATCGACGTCAGCGCCCTCGGCTTCGGCTGCTGGGCCATCGGCGGTGAGTGGTCGGCGCCGGACGGGCAGCCGCTGGGCTGGGGCAAGGTCGACGACGAGGAGTCCGTACGGGCCGTCCGGCGCGCCCTCGACCTCGGCGTGACGTTCTTCGACACGGCGGACGCTTACGGCGCCGGGCACAGCGAGCGCGTACTCGCGCGGGCGCTCGGCAAGCGGCGGGCCGATGTCGTCGTCGCCACCAAGTGGGGCAATGTCATCGACGAGGAACGGCGGCTGCTCACCGGCAGCGACGACTCCCCGGCGTACGCCCGCCGCGCGCTCACCGCCTCGCTGCGGCGCCTGGACACCGACTGGGTCGACCTCTACCAGCTGCACCTCTCAGACGCGGACCCGGAGCGCGCCGCCGAACTCCGCGACACCTGCGAGGAGTTCGTACGGGAGGGGCTGATCCGGGCGTACGCGTGGAGCACTGACGACCCCGCACGGGCGGCGGTCTTCGCGGCGGGCGAGCACTGCGCGGCGGTGCAGCACCGGCTGAACATCCTGCAGGACGCGCCCGAACTCGTCGCCCTCTGCGAGGAGTCGGGGCTCGCGAGCGTCAACCGCTCCCCGCTGGCCATGGGGTTGCTGACCGGCGGGCACGCGGCGGGACGTGCCCTCGAAGCGGGGGACATCCGCAACGCGCCGCCCGCCTGGCTGCAGGGCTTCACCACGGAGGGCGGCGCCGACCCGGAGTGGCTCGCCCGGGTGGAGGCCCTCAAGGAGATCCTGACCAGCGGCGGACGCACCCTGGCGCAGGGCGCCCTCGCCTGGCTGTGGGCCCGCAGCCCGCGCACCGTGCCGATCCCGGGCTTCCGCTCGGTCGCCCAGGCCGAGGAGAACGCGGGCGCGATCGCCAAGGGGCCGCTCACCGCGGCGCAGTTGACCGAGGTCGACGGCGTGCTCGGACGGTGAGCGGCCCGGGACGCGCGCGTGGACGCGTGCGGGGCGAGAACGGATGCGCGAACCGATGCGCGAACCGGGGCGCGAACGGGGAACGGGGCCGCCGTGGGGTCAGTAGCCCTGAGCGGCGCCGTACTGCTGCTGCGCGTACTGCTGCCGCCCGGACAGGTGGTCCGCCTGCTGAGGGGCGGCACGGCGGGCGCCGCCCTGCTCGGTCAGGGTGATCAGCCCGGCCTTGATGGTCGCGAGGCGCGGTGCGCGGCGGGCGATGGACGAGTCGTGGGTGACCATGATGAAGGTCAGCCCGTACTCGTGCCACAGCCCTTCGAGCAGGCCCATGATGTCGTCGCGGGTGCCTTCGTCGAGGTTGCCGGTGGGCTCGTCCGCGAGCAGCACCTTCGGCTTCTTGACCAGCGCCCGGGCGATGGCGACCCGCTGCTGCTGACCGCCGGACAGCTCGGTCGGGACGTGCGTGAGCCGTTCGCCGAGGCCCACCGAGCGGAGGGCTTCGGCGGCCCGCTCGCGCCGCTCGGCGGGCTTGACGCCGAGCGGGACGAGGGCGGTCTCGACGTTCTCCTGCGCGGTCAGCGTGGGGATGAGGTTGAACGACTGGAAGATGATGCCGATCTTCTCGGCCCGCAGCCGGGTCAGCTTGGCCTCGCTGATGGAGGCGAGGTCCACGCCGTCCAGCTCGACGCTGCCGGAGGTCGGCCGGTCGAGTCCGCCGATCATCTGGAGCAGCGTCGACTTGCCGCCGCCGGTGGGGCCCTGGATGACGAGCTGGTCGCCGTCCTCGATGGCGAGGTCGACGCCGCGCAGCGCCTCGACCGTCTCCTTGCCCCGCGTGTAGCGCTTGGTGACGCCGGTGAGCTTGTACATGAGGTTTCTCCGAGGATGAAGGGGGTGGGGCGCCGCGGCCCGGGGGGAGCGGACACGGCGCCCCGGCTCAAGGGGTGTGGCCCGGGGGCGGGTTACGAGACGCTGCGGAGCGCGTCGGCCGGACGCATCCGGGAGGCACGCCAGCCGCCCATGGCGCCGGCGATCAGACCGCCCGTGATGGCCAGGCCCGCGGCGAGCGCGATGGTGGTCACCGAGACCGGCGCGGTGAGCGCGATGTCGATGGTGTTCTTGGCCGCGGAGGCCGCCTGGCCGCCGGGACCGCCACCGCCGGGACCGCCGCCCATGCCGCCACCGCCGCCGGTGGAGCCGAGCTCCGCCGTCAGCTTCGGGCTGATCGCGGTGACGGCGTAGGCCGCGCCGAGACCGAGGGCGATGCCGAGCGCGCCGCCGAGCAGGCCGTTGACGATGGACTCGCCGACGACCTGGCGGGTGACCTTGCGGGACGGCCAGCCGAGCGCCTTGAGGGTGCCGAACTCGCGCACCCGGCGGGAGACGGCGGAGGAGGTGAGCAGCGCCGCGACCAGGAACGCGGCGACGAGGACCGCGACGGAGAGCCACTTGCCGACGCTCGTCGCGAGGTTCGAGGCGGTGGACAGCGAGCCGGAGACGGTGTCCGCGAGGTCGGCGGAGGTGGTGACGGTCGTCCCGGAGATGTTCTTCTGGATGGCCGCCTTGACCGTGTCGATCTGCTTGGAGTCGGTCGCCTTGACGTAGATCGTGGTGACCTTGTTCTTCGCGTCGCCGAGCGTCTGGGCCTGCTTCAGCGGCAGGTAGACGTCGGTGGCCGACTCGCTGCTGTCGGGCGTCGCGATGCCGATGACCGTGTACTTCGTGCCGGAGATCTTGAAGGTCTCGCCGACCTTGTACTTGTTCTCCTTGGCGTACGACTTGCTGAGCACCGCGACCTTCGCGCCGGTCTGCGCGGCCGTGAACGTCCTGCCTGTGGTGATCTTCGAGGTGGCCAGCGGGCCGAGGTCCTGGTGGGCCACGTCGACGCCCGCGACGGAGTAGGAGTTCACGTCGAAGGAGGCGCCGCCGCCCTGCACCTGCGGCGCACCCGTGCTGCCGCCGTTCTGGCCGCCGGGGCCGCCCTGCTGGCCGGAGCCCGAGGTGGAGGACTTCGCCTTGCCCTGGGTGAAGGAGCCGTCGACCTTGGTGACGTTCAGGCTGAGCGCGCCCACCGCGCTCGACACGCCCTGCTGTGCCGCGACCTCGGTGACGAGCGAGGACTTCAGGGACTGCCCGCCCTGGGTCATCACGCGGTCCGAGCTCTGGGTCTTGCTGCTGTCCGACTTGGCGTCGAAGTCGAACTTCGGCCGTCCGGAGGAGTTGCCCGTCGGTGCCGTCTGGGCCTTGGTGACCGTCATGTCGGTGCCGAGCCCGTACAGCGACTTCAGGACCTTGTCCTGTGCCTGCTGCATGCCGGCCGACACCGAGCTGACGGTGATGACCAGCGCGATACCGAGCGCCAGACCCAGGGCGATCACCAGCGCCGCCTTCTTGCGCCGGCTCAGCTCACGCTTGAGATAGATGCCAAACATCCCGTTCCTCAAAGGTTCTTGGCGCCCCTGTGGGCGCGGCCACAAGCTATGAAGGAACCTTTGAGCCGGGCTGAGTAAGAGATGTGTGAGGGCTGAGAATCCGGACGCCGGAATCAATATTGCGTCAGACAGCCCATTCCTAGGCTTTCAAGGGCTCACTGCCAGGAAACGCCTGTTGAGTGGCCCTCGGTGAAGACCGGCGGGCCCGTTCTCCGAGCGTCTCCCGGTGGGACGGTGGAGGGTGCGAAGGGGGCCGGGCCCGCCCCTTCGCGCGCTGCTTTGCCGCCGCTTGGGAATCGGCGTTCCTTCTCTTTATCACCCCGCTGTCGGGCGTCCCGGACGGACTTTGTACGGTCCCGGGATGCGTGATTCTTCCGGGCTCTCCCGCCGTGCCGCTCTGGGCCTCGCCGCCGCCGTCCCCCTCGCCGCCGCGACGGCCACGACCGCCTCCGCCGCGACGACGATCGGCGGGCCGCGACTGGCCCGCGCCGGGGTCCAGGCGAGCCGTGCGTCGGGCCTGCCCAAGCGGCTCACCGCCCGTGCCTGGCTGGTCGCGGATCACACGAGCGGTGAGGTGCTCGCCTCGTACAACGCGCACCGGCGGCTCGCGCCCGCCTCCACCCTGAAGATGCTCTTCGCGGACACCGTGCTGAAGAAGTTCGAGCGCACCCGGACGTACAAGGTGACCGACGCCGACCTTGCCGACGTCCCCGCGGGCTCCAGTCTGGTCGGGGTGAAGCCCGGCATCACGTACACCGTCGAGCAGCTGTGGCAGGGCGTCTTCCTGCGCTCCGGCAACGACGCGGTGCACGTGCTCAGCCACATGAACGGCGGCGTCGCGGCGACGGTCGCCGAGATGCAGGCCCTGGCGAAGGACATGCAGGCCCTGGACACGCGGGTGGTCAGCCCCGACGGCTTCGACCACAAGGGCCAGTTGTCGTCCGCGTACGACCTGACGCTCTTCGCACGGCACGGCCTGGCGAGCGCCGACTTCCGCGGCTACTGCTCGACGAAGACCGCGGACTTCCCGGCCGGAGGCAAGAAGACCTTCCAGATCCAGAACACCGACCGCCTGCTCACGGGCGCGTGGGGCCTGGAGACGTACGACGGCCTGATAGGCGTGAAGAACGGTTACACCAGCCATGCCGGCAACACCTTCACGGGTGCCGCGACCCGGGGCGGACGGACCCTCCTCGTGACAGTGATGCACCCGAAGAGCGGTGGCAACGGCGTCTACGAGGAGACGGCCCGACTGCTCGACTGGGGGTTCGGGAAGGCGGCGGACGCCGAGCCGGTCGGCACGCTGGTCGATCCGCTCAGTGAGGGCGGCGCGAGCGCGGCGCCCACGCGGAAGGCGGCGAAGGGCGCCGGGGGAGCTCCGGCTGCGGACGCGAAGGCGGACGCGGGCGGACCGTCGTGGGGGCTCATCGGCGGGGCCGGGGGAGCGGTCGCGCTCCTCGCGGGCGGCGCGCTGGCGCTGCGCAACCGCGGGCGCGGGTCCGCGGGGGAACCGGCCGAGGCGGAGGGCCGCCGTCGGAGCCGATGACGGGGGCAGCCGCGCCGCGGTCCGGTGCACACCTCACGTCCCGCGCGAGGTCCGCCCCCACCCGGGCCGCGGAGCGACTGCCACCTCCCCCCTCGGTGTGGACCGTGGTCGAACCGAAGTCTTGTGCTTCAAGTGTGAAGTTCTGATGGGGGAGATGCTGAGCATAAAGCCGCTAACGGCTTATATGGTCCGGAGGTTCAGCTTCCGTTTGTGTAGGTTGACTGCTTGACCAGTTGCCGGTGAACCGCGCGGGCGCTCCGTATGTGCGCGTCACCCGCGGCCGACGTAGGGCATGGCCGTCGCCAGGACCGTCGCGAACTGCACGTTCGCCTCCAGGGGCAGCTCGGCCATGTGCCGTACGGTGCGCGCCACGTCGGCCACGTCCATCACCGGTTCGACCGCCGACTCGCCGTTCGCCTGGAGCGTCCCGGTCCGCATCCGCTCGGTCATGTCGGTGGCCGCGTTGCCGATGTCGATCTGGCCGCAGGCGATCCGGTACGGGCGTCCGTCCAGGGACAGCGACTTGGTCAGGCCGGTCAGCGCGTGCTTGGTCGCGGTGTACGCGACCGACCGGGGGCGGGGCGTGTGGGCCGAGATCGAGCCGTTGTTGATGATCCGCCCGCCCTGCGGGTCCTGCTCCTTCATCTGCCGGTACGCCGCCTGCGCGCACAGGAAGGCGCCGTTCAGGTTGGTGTCGACGACGTGCCGCCAGGCGTCGTACGGCAGCTCTTCGAGCGGTACGCCGCCCGGCCCGAACGTCCCGGCGTTGTTGAACAGCAGGTCGAGCCGCCCGAACCGGTCCCGCGTGGCGGCGAAGAGGGCCGCCACCTCGTCGGGGCGTGAGACATCCGTACGTACGGCGATCGAGGGCCCCTCGGGCGCGAGGGCCGCCGTCTCCTCCAGGGTCTCGGCCCGGCGTCCGGCCAGCGCCACCGACCAGCCGGTGCGCAGCAGTTCGGCGGCCACCGCGCGGCCGATGCCGGAGCCCGCCCCGGTCACCACCGCGATCTTCGTCTGCACGGGATTCATGGCGTTCATGGGCCCGCAGCGTACGGGAGGAGGGCTCGGCCGTTCCGGCGTCCGGAACTCACCCATCCGTCATCCGGCTGTTGTGTACGCGCCAAGTTGACGTTGATCCTGGCCACTCCAATGCCTCGTACGACCACTGTCAGGGGAGGGCCAGATGACACCCGCAGGCCACGACCATCCGTCGCAGCACACCCCCGAACTCCGCGCTGTCGCCCGTCACATCGGGCGCCGCCGATTCCTCACCGTCACCGGCGCCGCCGCCGCGCTCGCCTTCGCCGTCGACCTGCCGGCCGCGGGCGTGGCGAGCGCCGCCGAACTCGACGCGGCGAAGATCACCGACGACCCCTTCACGCTCGGTGTCGCCTCCGGCGATCCGCTGCCCGGCTCCGTGCTCCTGTGGACACGGCTCGCGCCCGCGCCGTACCAGGCCGACAGCGGCCTGCCCGCCGAACGCGTCACCGTGCACTGGGAACTGGCGCACGACGACCGCTTCCGCAGAGTCGTCAGACGCGGAACGGCCACCGCGCACCCCGAGTTCCACCACTCCGTGCACGTCGAGGTCGGCCACCTCGACGCGGACCGGGTCTTCTACTACCGCTTCAGGGCGGGCGGCTGGGTCAGCGAGACGGGCCGCACGCGCACCGCGCCCGCACCCGGCGCCCGGGTGTCCGCCCTCAGGCTCGCCGCCGTCTCCTGCCAGGCCTACCACGACGGGTACTTCACCGCGTACGGCCATCTCGCCGAGGAGGACGTCGACGTCGTCTTCCACCTCGGGGACTACCTGTACGAGTACGCCGTCAACTCCGTCGGCGGCGCCCGGAAGTACACCGACCGGACGCTCCCCGACCTCTTCAACCACGAGACCGTGACCTTGGAGGACTACCGGCTGCGGTACGCCCTCTACAAGTCCGACCCCGATCTGCGGGCCGCCCACGCCGCGCACCCCTTCGCCGTCACCTGGGACGACCACGAGACCGAGAACAACTACGCCGACGACATCGACGAGAACGGCGGCCCGCCCGAGGAGTTCCTGCTGCGCCGCGCCGCCGCCTACCGCGCCTACTGGGAGAACCAGCCCCTGCGCCACCCGCAGCTCCCGCACGGGCCCGACGCCCAGCTGTACCGCCGGCTGCGCTGGGGCCGGCTCGCGCAGTTCGACATCCTCGACACCCGGCAGTACCGCTCCAACCAGGCCTACGGCGACGGGTCGCACATCCCCGGGCCCGAGTCGGACGACCCGGCGCGCACCATCACCGGGCCGACGCAGGAGCGCTGGCTGATCGACGGCTGGCGCCGGTCGCACGCCCTCTGGAACGTCGTACCGCAGCAAGTCACCTTCTCCCAGCGCAAGCTGGACCTGAACCCGGTCGCCAAGGTGTCCATGGACGCCTGGGACGGCTACCGGGCCTCGCGGCAGCGGATCCTGGAGGGCGCCAGGTCCACCGGGACCGAGAACCTGATGGTGCTCACCGGAGACGTGCACGTGGGGTACGCCTTCGACATCCTGGACGACTTCGACGACCCCGCGTCGGCGGTGCTCGGCACGGAGATCGTCGCCACCTCCATCGCGAGCGGCAAGGACGGCGCCGACAGACCCGCGAACTGGGCCACCTACACCCAGGCCAACCCCCACCTGAAGTTCTACAACGGGCGGCGCGGCTATGTGACCGTCGAACTCGGACGGGAGGCGGCGCGGGCCGACTTCAGGACGGTGTCCGCGGTGACGACCCCGGGGGCGCCCGTCACCACGGCGGCGTCCTTCGTGACGGAGGCCGGGAACCAGGGGCTCGAGCCGGCCTGACGCCCTACGCGTCCCGCTCGCCGGGGTAGCGGACGCCGACGCGGTCCCGGATCGTGTCGAGCGTCCGCATCACGGCGAGCGTGCCGTCGAGCGGGACGAGCGAGGACTCTCTCTCGCCGGCGCGCAGGGCGCGCATCACCTCGGCGGCCTCGTGCCGGAGGCTGTCGCGCCGGCCCGACGCGGGGTCGGCGCGGAACGTCTCGGGCTCGCGGCCGTCGCGGTGCAGGACGAAATGGTCCGGGAAGAAGAAGCCGTCCGGGACGTCGATGCGGCCCGCGGAGCCGGTGACGGAGGCGGCGACGGGGGTGCCGCCGTTGATGGAGCAGTGCACCGAAGCGAGAGCCCCGCTCTCGAAGGAGAGCAGCGCACCCGTCTGGAGATCGACGCCCTCGTCGGAGAGCACCGCTCTCGCGACGACGTCCGAGGGCTCCCCGAGCAGCAGCTGCGCGAACGACACCGGATAGACGCCGAGATCGAGCAGCGCCCCGCCGCCCTGCGCCGGGTCCCGCAGCCGGTGCGAGGGCGGGAACGGCCCCGCGAGGCCGAAGTCGGCCTGCACCGTGCGCACCTCACCGATCACGCCGTCGTCGACGAGCGCCTTCAGCCGCCGGACCAGCGGATTGCAGTACATCCACATGGCCTCCATCAGGAAGCGGTCGTGCCGCCGCGCGAGCGCGACCAGCTCCTCGGCCTCCCGCGAGTTCAGCGTGAACGCCTTCTCGCACAGCACATGGCGCCCCGCCTCCAGGCACATCCCGGCCGCGACCCGGTGCGCCGAGTGCGGCGTGGCGACGTACACGATGTCGACGTCCTCGTCCGCGGCGAGCGACGCCCAGTCGCCGTACGCCCGCGGAATCCCGAACCGGTCCGCGAACGCCTTCGCCGAGGCGTCCGACCGCGAGGCGACGGCCACCACCTCGGCGTCCGGCATGTCCACCAGATCAGCCGTGAACGCCGCGGCGATCCCGCCGGTCGCAAGAATTCCCCACCGCACGCGTTCACGCTCGCCCGTCATGCCCGCCCCTTGATCTGTGACCCGAACACGCTGTTCGAACTGAGAGCATAGGGGGCGCATCTTTCGGAGAGGGAGGGGATCATGCCCGAGCGTGGCCGCACCACGCGGGACCAGGAGGGCCCGCGAGGGCACATACCGAACGCGGGTGCCGCCGACACCGCACCGGTGGCCGTCGAGGCGACCGGGCCGGCCGGCGAACCGGCGTCGGGCGCCGTGCCGCGACCGTCCGCCGGCCCCGGCGCACCGGGCCGCACCGGACTCCTCGTCACCCTGATTCTCGGCGGGCTCACCGCCACACCCCCGCTCGCGATGGACATGTACCTCCCCGCGCTGCCGGAGGTCACCGGATCGCTGCACGCGCCCGCCGCCACCGTGCAGCTCACGCTCACCGCGTGCCTCCTGGGCATGGCGCTCGGACAACTCGTCGTCGGGCCGATGAGCGACAAGTGGGGCCGCAGGCGCCCGCTGCTCGCCGGCCTCGCCGTCTACGTCGTCGCGACCGTGCTGTGCGCCCTCGCGCCCACCGTCGAACTCCTCGTGGCCTTCCGCCTCGCGCAGGGCCTCGCGGGCGCGGCCGGGATCGTGATCGCCCGCGCCGTCGTCCGCGACCTGTACGACGGCGTGGCGATGGCCCGCTTCTTCTCCACCCTCATGCTGATCTCCGGCGCCGCCCCGGTCGTCGCGCCGCTCATCGGCGGACAGATCCTGCGCGTCACCGACTGGCGGGGCGTGTTCGTGGTCCTCACCGCGGTCGGCATCGCCCTGACCGCCGTCGTCTGGGCGAGACTGCCCGAGACCCTCCCGCCCGCCGAACGGCACGGCGGCGGCGTCGGCGAGGCGCTGCGCGCGATGCGCGGACTGCTCGCCGACCGGGTCTTCGCCGGGTACATGCTCGCGGGCGGCTTCACCTTCGCGGCACTGTTCGCCTACATCTCCGCGTCGCCCTTCGTCATCCAGGAGATCTACGGCGCCTCCCCGCAGACCTTCAGCCTGCTCTTCGGCGCGAACTCCGTCGGCCTGGTGATCGCCGGCCAGGTCAACGGCAAGCTGCTGGTCGGCCGGGTCTCCCTGGAGAAGGTCCTCGCCGTGGGCCTCTCGCTCGTCGTCCTCGCCTCGGCCGCGCTGCTGCTCATGTCCAGCGGCGTCCTCGGCACGGTCGGGATCGCTCCGGTTTCCGCCGCGCTGTTCGTGCTGATGTCCGCCATGGGCCTCGCCCTGCCCAACACCCAGGCGCTCGCCCTCATGCGGGTGCGGCACGCGGCCGGATCCGCCTCCGCGCTGCTCGGCACCTCCTCCTTCCTCATCGGCGCGATCGCCTCCCCCCTCGTCGGCATCGCCGGAGACCGCACGGCCGTCCCGATGGCCGTCGTCCAACTGGCGGCAGCACTGGTCGCCATCGCCTGCTTCGTGGGACTGTGCCGTCCCCGGAGGACGGGACGCACACCGAACGGAAAGGCGGCGGACAGCTGAGCGCACCAAGACTGCGGACCGGCACACCGGAACGGGCCGGACTCGACAGCAAAGAACTGCGTCAACTCGTCCACGAGGTCCGCGCCCTCACGCGCGGGGCCGACCCCTGGGCGGCGGGCGTGGTGCTGGTCGCGGGGCGGGGCCCGGTCATCGCCGTCGAGGAGGCGGCGGGGTGGGCGGTGCGCTACGCGGCCTACGACGGGGAGAACGGCACCGGGACCGAACTGCCGCCGGGCGCCCGCGTGCCGGCGACCGTCCACACGCCCTTCGACCTGGCCTCGCTCACCAAGCTGTTCACGGCGGTCGCCGCGGTGCAGCAGTTGGAGCGCGGCACGCTGGGCATCGACGCGCGGGTCGGCGCCTACCTGCCGGAGTTCCGCGCGGCCCGCGAACACGGCATCACCGTACGGCAGTTGCTCACCCACACCTCCGGGCTGCGCCCCGAACTCCCGCTGTACGACTGCGCGGACGACGCGGCCCGGCTGGCGCTGCTGCGCGCGGAGGCCCCCTCCTCCGAGCCGGGCGCGTACCTGTACTCCGACCTCAACCTGCTGCTCCTGCAGTACGTGCTGGAACGCGTCACCGGCCGGGCGCTCGACGTCCTCGTCCGGGACGGCATCACCCGCCCGCTCGGGATGAACGCCACCACGTTCGGACCCTGCCCCGGCGCGGCGGCCACGGAGGACCAGCAGCGGCCGTGGGCCAAGGCGGACCGGGGCATGCTGCGGGGCGTGGTGCACGACGAGAACGCCTGGGCGCTCGGCGGGGTGGCCGGTCACGCCGGTCTCTTCTCCACCGCGCGCGATCTGGCCGTGTTCTGCCGCACCCTGCTCGCGGGCGGTTCGTACGGCCCCGCCCGCATCCTCGGCCCCGACTTCGTCGAACTCCTCCTCACCCCGCCCGGCCTCGGATTCGCCCTCGACCAGCCCTGGTTCATGGGCACCCTCGCGGGCCGCGGCGCGGCCGGCCACACCGGTTTCACCGGCACCTCGCTGGTCCTGGACCCGGCGACGGACACGTTCCTGGTGCTGCTCGCGAACACGGTCCACCCCCGCCGCCGCCCGGCGGACAACGCGCCCAGGGCAGCGGCGGCCACCCGGCTGCGGCGGGCGGTGCGCGGCATCTGAGAGATCGCCTCGTGGGCGCGGGCGGTACGGGGCACCTGAGAGAATCGGGCCGTGAACGCCCCCGTACCCCCCGCCGACACCCTGCGCAGCGCCCTCGCCGGGCTCCTCGACGGCCTGCCGCCGAAAGCCGCCGCACAGGCGGTCGAGCGGCTGATCGTGAACTACCGGGGGACCACCCCGACCCACGCGCCGATCCTCCGGGACCGCTCGGACGTGGCGGCCTACGCCGCCTACCGGATGCCCGCGACGTTCGAGGCGGTGTGCGCCGCGCTGGACGCGTTCGCGGACGCGGTGCCCGGCTGGGTGCCCGGGAGCCATGTGGACGTCGGCGGCGGCACCGGCGCGGCCATCTGGGCGGTGAACGCGACCTGGGAGGGCGTCCGCCCGGTGACCGTGCTCGACTGGGCCGAGCCCGCCCTCGCGCTCGGCCGGGAGATCGCCGCCGCCAACCCCGAGCTGAAGGACGCCGAGTGGCACCGCTCCCGTATCGGAGCGGCGCTCACCATCGAGAGCACTGATCTCGTCACCGTCTCCTACGTCCTGGGCGAGCTCACCGACGCCGACCGCGTCTCGGTCGTGGACGCCGCCGCGAGCGCCGCCCGGGCCGTCGTGATCATCGAACCCGGCACCCCCGACGGCTACACCCGGGTCCTCGCCGCCCGCGACCGCCTGATCGGCGCCGGCTTCCACATCGCGGCCCCCTGCCCGCACAGCGCCGCCTGCCCCATCGTCCCCGGACAGGACTGGTGCCACTTCTCCGCCCGGGTCGCCCGTTCCTCCCTGCACCGCCAGGTCAAGGGCGGTTCCCTGCCCTACGAGGACGAGAAGTTCAGCTATGTGGCCGCGACCCGCTTCCCGCCCGCCCCGGCGCCCAATCGCATCGTGCGCAAGCCGCAGATCCGCAAGGGGCAGGTGCTGCTCGACCTGTGCGAGCCGGACGAGGCACTGCGCCGCGAGACGGTGACCAAGCGCCACGGCCCGCTGTACAAGGCGGCCCGCGACGCGGACTGGGGCGACGCCTGGCCGCCGCCCGAGGACACTCCCTAGATCCCGCCCCGCCCCCACCCCCGCTCCCGGCCTCCTAGGTCCCGGCCCGGCCGCGCAGCTCCTGCGTGCAGCACTTCACGCTGCCGCCGCCCTTGAGGAGCTCACCGAGGTCGACGCCGACGGGCACGAAGCCGCGCTCCCGGAGCGGGTCGAAGAGGCCCGTCGCCTCCTGCGGCAACAGCACGTGCAGGCCGTCCGAGACCGCGTTGAGGCCCAGCGCGGCGGCGTCCTCGTCCTCGGCGGTCAGCGCGTCCGGGAACAGCCGGCGCAGCACCTCGCGGCTGCCGGGGGAGAACGCCGGCGGGTAGTACATGACCTCGTCCGCCGTGTCGTCGAGGACGGCGAGCGCCGTGTCCAGGTGGTAGTAGCGCGGGTCGACCAGGTCCAGGCCGATCACCGGACGGCCGAAGAACTCCTGTGCCTCCCCGTGCGAGAGCGGGCTCGCGCGAAAACCGCGGCCCGCGAGCAGGTACGACCCCGTGACCACGAAGTCGCCCTCTCCCTCGTTGATGTGCGCCGGCTCGCGGATGCGCGCGAAACCGCGGGCGCGGAACCACTCCAGGTGTGCCGCGGCCTCCGGCTCGCGCTCCCGGTAGGCGAACCGGGCGCCCAGCACCCGGCCGTCCACGACCGTCGCGCCGTTCGCCGCGAAGACCATGTCCGGCAGCCCGGGGCGGGGCGCGAGTTCCTCGACCGAGTGGCCGAGGGAGCGATAGCGGTCCCGGAGGTCCTCCCACTGGGCGAGGGCGAGCGGTACGTCGACCGGTTTGGCGGGGTCCATCCACGGATTGATCGCGTACGTGACGTCGAAGTGCACCGGTGGGCACATGAGGTAGCGCCGGGGCGTGGCGCGGCGGAGAGGATGCAAGGAGGGCTCCTTACGCAACCGCAGGGGCAGTTGATGCTCATGGTGCGGTGCGCACCGTCCCGGGAGCGGGAGGCGAACGGGCCGTGTCCACCGGAGGGACGGTGCCCCCGCCGGAGGCGAGACGCACCGTATCGCCGCCCTGATAGGTTTCCCGCATGGCCGAGAAGCCCAGCTCCAGCCCCGATTCCACCCGCCGCAGCGAGAAGTCCCGGCGCGCGATCTACGCCGCGGCCCTCGCCCTGGTCGGCGAGGCCGGATACCCCAGGACCACGATCGAGGGCATCGCGGCGCGGGCCGGAGTCGGGAAGCAGACGATCTACCGGTGGTGGTCGTCGAAGGCCGATGTGCTGCTGGACGCCTTCATGGACCTCGGCGAGCAGGCCGCCCGGGCGGCGGGACAGGAGCCGTACGAGATCCCGGACACCGGGGACCTGGCCGCCGATCTGAAGCTGGTGCTGCGCGCCACCGTCGACGAGCTGCTCGACCCCGCCTTCGAGGTGCCCTCCCGCGCCCTGGCCGCCGAGGGCCTCGTGAACGAGCGGCTCGGCGCCGAGTTCGTGGCCAGACTGCTCGAGCCCCAGCTCCAGCTGTACGTGCGGCGGCTGCGTTCGGCACAGGCCAAGGGCGACGTGCGCCGGGACATCGACCCCCGGATCGCCCTGGAGCTGTTCGTCTCCCCGCTCGCCCAGCGCTGGCTCCAGCGCACGGCCCCGATCTCGTACGACTACACGGACACGCTCGTCGACTACGCCCTGCACGGTATCGCCCCCCGCTGAGGGGGGAGAAATCTCCGCACTTCATGAAATAACGCCTGATCAGGGTGGGGTGAACGCATCGCCCCACCTACCCCGGTTGTCGGCTCCGGCCACCCGGGGCGCAGGATGGTGGGACCATGGGCAAGAAGGACGAGTGCACCGAGGCGAGGCGAGGGGATAGATGAGCGCAGAGTTCGGCCGCCGCTCCGGCGCGCAGGGCAGGATCTCCCAGTGGCTGCGCGGACGCAGGCCGAAGGCCCCTGCGGAGACGTCCGAGGGCGGGCGTGAGGCCCTGCTGCTCGCCGCCGCCGCCGCGGGGCTGCCGCTCGCGCAGGCCGCGTACCCCTCCGGCTACCGCTGTTCCTGCGACCGTGTCGGCTGTCCGACCCCCGCGCGCCACCCCGTCTCCTTCGCCTGGCAGACACAGTCGACGACCGACCGCGCGCAGATCGAGCGCTGGGCCCGGCACCAGCCGAAGGCGAACTTCATCACCGCCACCGGCATGGTGCACGACGTCCTCGACGTCCCGCTGGACGCCGGGCGCGAGGCGCTGGAGCGGATACTGGCCTCCGACATCGAGGTCGGACCCGTCGCTCGGACCGGCGACGGACGCATGCTCTTCTTCACCCTCACCCGGGGTACGCCCGAGGACGAGGACGAGTGGTGGCCCTGCGAGCTGGACTGCCATCCCGAGACGATGGACGAGCACCCCGGCTTCCGCTGGCACTGCCGCGGCTCCTACGTCCTCGTGCCGCCGGCCCAGCTGCCCGGCGGTCTGAGCGTCGACTGGGTGCGCGGGCCCGAGCACCCGCTGCCGGATCCGCTCACCCTCCTGGAGATCCTGACCGACGAATGCGCCCGCTACGCCGGGGAGAACGGCGCGGACCAGCTCGCCGCCTGGCCGCACCGGGGCTGAGATCCCGCCCGGCCGGCCGGAGCGGGGGCCGGGCTACTCGCCCTTGGCCCCCGTCAGCCCCTCGATCCGTCCGAGGACCGACACCCGCTGGTCGCCCGAACCCTTCGCCGGGTCCAGGACGACCTGGTTGGAGACGAACTCCAGGGTGAGGGACTGCTTGACCTCACCGGTCGTCAGGGCCTCGACGTCGGCGCTCGGGGCGGGAATCGCGGTGCCCGCCGCGGCGGTCTGCTTCTCGAAGCGCTGCGTGGCGAAGAACACCAGCGCCCCGCCGTCCGCGGTGCGCAGCCCCACCGGCGCGTAGGCGCGCGCGGTCAGCGGCTCGTCGATGTACTGCCTGGCGAGGCCGGGCTTGCTGGCGAACTTCTTGCGCTGGGCCCGCCACTGCGAGGTGTGGACGCCCGCGGCGAAGGTGTCGCCGCCCGCCTTCAGATAGGTCGCGTACGTCCGGCCGAGCTTCTCCGGCTCTATCGCGAGCGCCGCGTCGTCGGCCGTGACCGGCTGCGCCCAGCCGTCCTTGTCCTTCGTGAACTTCGGTACGTCACCGGCGCCGAGGACCGTCAGATACGAGGCCTGCCACACCTCGTCGGCGCTGTCCCGGGTGAAGACGAGCAGCCAACGGCTGCCCGGCACACCCTTGTTGGCCGCCGCGTTCGCCACGAACCAGCGCGGCCAGCCCGCCTTCGCCGGTACCGCGTACTCGGCGTCGCTGAACTTCAGCGGCGAATGCGCCGGATTCCCGCCCGGGTTGTTCGTGTGCCCGGCCTTCAGCTTGGCGCCGTCGATGTCCGCGAGCGGACCGGACACCCGGTCCGCGTCCTTGGAACGGTCGTACGTCCTGTCCGCCTCGTTGTAGGCGGTGGTGAAGTCCCCCAGCGCGCGGGCGGCTTCGGCGGCGGTCGCCGCGGGCACGACCTTTCGCTCGCCGTGCACCACCACGCAGCCGTTCGCCGCCAAGGACAGGACGGCCACCGTCCCCGTCGCCAGGGCGAAACGGATGGGACTACGAGGCCTTCGTGGGCTGCGACCCGTGCGATCCCTGCTCATCAGGTGCCTTCACCTTCCCCTTCCCGGAGGCGAACCCTACCGGGGCGAGGAAGATCGTGAGCGTCGGGACCAAGTACAGCGCCCACACCGTGACCTGAAGGACGGTCGGGTCGGGCTGGAAGTTGAAGACGCCCTTCAGCAGGGTGCCGTACCAGCTGGTGGGGTCGATCGTGTTGCTGATGTCGAAGGCGAGGTTCGTCAGACCGGGGACGAAGTCGGCTTCCTGGAGGTCGTGGACGCCGTAGGCCAGGACGCCCGCGGCGACGACGACCAGCATGCCGCCGGTCCAGGTGAAGAACTTGGCGAGGTTGATCTTCAGCGCGCCGCGGTAGAAGAGCCAGCCGAGGAGGACCGCGGTGGCCAGGCCGAGGGCCACGCCGATCAGCGGGCGGGGTGTGCCGTCGCTGGCCGCGTGCACCGACGCCCACACGAACAGGGCGGTCTCCAGGCCTTCGCGGCCGACCGCGAGGAACGCCGTCGCGACCAGCGCGCCCGTTCCCATGGCCAGGGCGGCGTCCAGCCTGCCGTGCAGTTCGGACTTCAGGTGGCGGGCGGTGCGCCGCATCCAGAAGACCATCCAGGTGACCAGGCCGACGGCGAGGACCGACAGCGAGCCGCCGAGCGCCTCCTGCGCCTGGAACGTCATCTCCTGGGAGCCGAATTCGAGGGCGCAGCCGAAGCCGAGCGCCACGGCGATCGCCACGCCGATGCCGATCCAGATCGGCTTCAGGGCGTCCCTGCGATCCGTCTTGACCAGGTAGGCGATGAGGATGCAGACGACGAGGCTGGCTTCCAGGCCCTCGCGCAGCCCGATCAGGTAGTTGCCGAACACGGCTACGCCTCCTTGGAGAACAGCGCGCGGCCCCACCAGTCGTCCTTGTCACGGACGCCGGGCGGGACGGCGAATATCGCCGAACTCACGTGCTGGATGTACTCGTTGAGCGCGTCGATACGCGACAGGTTGCGCTGCACGGGGATGAACCCCTTGCGCACGTCCCGCTGGTACGCGAGGAAGAACAGGCCCGCTTCGAGACGGCCGAGACCGTCCGTGCCGTCGGTGAAGGAGTAGCCGCGGCGCAGGAGCGTCGCCCCGTCGTTGGAGTGGGGGTGCGCGAGCCGGACATGGGCGTCGGGCTTCATCGCCTTCAGGAACGGCTCGTCGCGCTCCCTGGCCTTGCCGACGGGGGCGCCCTCGCCCTTGTCGCGGCCGAAGATGTCCTCCTGCTCCTGGAGCGGGGTGCGGTCCCAGGTCTCGATGTTCATCCGGATACGGCGGGCGACGAGGTACGAGCCCCCGTTCATCCAGTCGGGACCGTCCTTCTCGTCCACCCACACGAACTTCTTCAGCCGGTCCGTCTCGGTGCCCGCGATGTTGCGGGTGCCGTCCTTGAAGCCCATCAGGTTGCGCGGGGTCTGCTCCTCCGGAGTGGTCGACGAGGTCTTGCCGAAGCCGAGCTGTGACCAGCGGACGGCGACCTTGCCGAAACCGATGCGGGCGAGGTTGCGGATCGCGTGCACCGCGACCTGCGGGTCGTCCGCGCACGCCTGGATGCACAGGTCGCCGTTGCTGCGGGCCTTGTCCAGGTTGTCGCCCGGGAACCTCGGCAGGTCGACGAGCGCCTCCGGCCGCCGGTCCGCCAGGTCGAACTTCTCGAACAGGGACGGACCGAAGCCGATCGTCAGCGTCAGCCGGGAGGGCTTGAGTCCCAGCGCCTCACCGGTGTCGTCCGGCGGCGCCTCGGCCAGACCGCCGTACGCGCCCTCGCCGACCGCGTGCCCGGCGGTCATCCGGGCGGCGGCGGCCGTCCAGTCCTTGAGGAGCTGGACGAAAGCGGCCCGGTCGTCGGTCTTCACGTCGAACGCGGCGAAGTGCAGCCGGTCCTGCACCGCTGTCGCGATGCCCGCCTGGTGCGTGCCGTGGAAGGCGACCGCGGCGCCGGTCTCGGCCGCGGCCGGATCGACGTCGTTGCCGGTACGGGTCATCGCGACGGCGCCGCCGGCCGCGGCGGCACCGAGCGCGAGCCCGGCACCACCCCAGCCGATCAACGAACGCCGGGACGGCGCGGAGCCGGTGCCGGCCGACGTGGCCGCTTGCGTGCCGTCCGTGCTGTCGGTGCTGTCCGTGCTGTCCTGGGGGTCCGTCATGGCGTTGCTCCTACTTCACGACGGCGGCGGCGAGCTTGGACAGGGGCTCGGCGAGCGCGTTGACCGCGTCCTGGAGCTCCTTGCGGTCGGCCTTGCCGACCTTGTCGTACGAGGTGAAGTCGTACGAGGTCTTGTCCGTGCGGTACTTGTCGAGCAGCGTGTTCAGTGCGGCGAACTGCTTGTCGAGCTCCGTCGCCAGCGCGGCGTCGTTCTCCGCGGCGACCGGCTTGAGCAGCTCGTACGCCTTCTGCGCGCCCTCGACGTTGCCCTTGAAGTCGCTCAGGTCGGTGTGCGAGTAGCGGTCCTCCTCGCCGGTGACCTTGCCGCTGGCGACCTCGTCCAGCAGCTCCTTGGCGCCGTTGGCCATGGAGGTCGGGGTGATCTCGGCCTTGCCGACCCGCTTCTGCCAGTCGGTCAGGTCCGTGACCAGCAGACCGGCGAGCTCCTTCTCGCGGTCACCGATCTTCTTGTCCTGCCAGAGGGACTTCTCCAGGCGGTGCCAGCCGGTCCAGTCCGTGGCCGGGTCCTGGCCCTCCTCCAGGCCGTCCTCGCGGACGTCGACCTTCGGGTCGATGTCACCGAAGGACTCGGCGACCGGCTCGGTGCGCTCCCAGCCCAGACGCGAGGAGGCGAACTCCTTCTTCGCGGCCTCGATGTCACCGGCCTTGACGGCCTTGGCGAACGCCTCGGCCTTCGGCAGCGTGGCGTCGGCCTGCTCCTGCGCGTACTCGCGGTACGCGGCGACGGCCTTGTCCAGACGCGGGTCGCGCTTGGCGACCTTGCCGCCGGTGACGGTGAGCTTCTGGCGGACGCCGTGGCCCTTCATGCCCGGACGGCAGGCGATCTCGTACGAGCCGGCCTTCACCTCGGCGGTCAGCGTGTACTTGGTGCCGGGGCCGATGTTCTCCTTCTCGGAGACGATCCGGTCGTCGGGGAACACGATCTCGACCTCGGTGGCCTTCGACCCCTTGTTCTCGATCTTCAGCGTGACCTGGCCGGCCGGAACGGTCTTGACGGAGGTCTCGCACTTCGAGTCCGCGGCGGTCACCTGGATCGCGTCGCCGTTCTTCGCGTCGCTCTTCTCGGTGCAACCCGTGACGGCGGCCAGAGCGGCCGCGGTGGCGGCAGCGGTGACAACAGAGAGTCGGACGGCTCGCATTCAGGCTCCAAGAGAAGTTCGGACAAACCGTACGGTGGGGCCCGTTCGGCATGGTGAGGCTGGCCTAACTTATCTGAGGCTTCCCTCACTGATACCCGGCCGTGCAGTGATTCAGCTCTCACAGATGGCGCACAGGAACGGCTTGATCACGGTGACTCAAACCGGACCCCATGAAAAGGTCAAGGGATGGTCAAGCGTCCCGTTTCGGGGTGATCAGGGCGGCGCCGGTCCTGGGGTGCGGCAACACCTCGACCGGCTGCCGGTAGACGTCGGTCAGAAGCCCGTCGGTGAAGACCTCCGCCGGCCGGCCGTGGGCCGCGACACGACCGGCGCACAGAATCGCGACCCGGTGCGCGTACGCCGCCGCGAGCCCGAGGTCGTGCAACACCACGACCACCGCGTCCCCGGCGTGCGCCCTTTCCCGGCACACCCGCAGCACCAACTCCTGGTGCCGCAGGTCGAGGGCGGCGGTCGGTTCGTCGAGCAGCAGCAGCGGCGCGCGCTGCGCGAGCACCCGGGCGAGCGCGACCCGCGCGCGCTCCCCGCCGCTGAGCGCGGCGAACGAGCGGGGCGCGAAGGCGGTGACCTCGGTGGCCGCCATGGCGGCGGCGACCGCCGCGTCGTCGTCCCGCGGAGCGCGGGCCCAGGGCGCCCGCCCCATCCGGACGACCTCCTCGACCGTGAACGGGAAGGAGAGCGACGCCGACTGGGGGAGAACGGCCCGGCGCAGGGCGAGTTCGGCCGCGGTCCACTGCGCCGCCGGGCGCCCGTGCAGACGGACGACCCCTTCCGTGGCGGGCAGATCGGCCGCCAGCGCGGACAGGAGGGTTGATTTTCCCGCCCCGTTGGGCCCGACCAGCGCGAGCACCTCGCCGGCACGGGCGGCGACGTCGACACCGCGCAGCACCTCGTGGGCGCCGAGCCGGACATGGAGACCCTCGGCCGCGGCGAGCACGTCGCCGGGGGCGGCCGGGGGAGGCGGTGCGTGCCGCGCCGTACCGGAGAGCCGCAGGCTCCTGGCCGTGCGCGGGAACCTCAGGAGCGTGCGCCCGGTGTCGCTTCGAAGGGATCTCACGCCCAGCCTCCTTGCTTGCGGCGGGTCCTGCGCAGCAGCCAGAGGAAGAACGGGCTGCCCAGCAGGGCGGTGAGGACGCCGAGGGGAAGCTCGGCGGGCTGCGCGATCGTCCGGGCGGCGAGGTCGGCCGCGAGCAGCACGGCGGCGCCGCCGAGCGCGCTGCCCGGGATCAGGAAGCGATGGCCGGGCCCGGCGGCCATGCGCAGCAGGTGCGGTACGACGAGACCGATGAAGCCGATGATCCCGGAGACGCTGACGGCCGCCGCGGTGAGCAGAGCGATGACGAGCACGAGGACGATCCGCAACCGCTCGACGTCGACGCCCAGATGCCGGGCGGGGCGTTCACCGAGGGCCAGCAGGTCGAGTCTGCGGGCGTACAGCGGCGCCACGGACAGGCCGATCGCGGCGCAGGGCAGCACCGCGAGGACCTTCGGCCAGGTCGCCTGGGCCAGCGACCCGAGCTGCCAGAAGGTGATCTGGCTGACGGCCGCCGAGTCCGCGAAGAACAGGAACAGACCGATCAGCGCGCCCGTGAAGGCGTTCAGGGCGATCCCGGTGAGGATCAGCGTGACGACTTCGGTACGGCCGCCCGAGCGTGACATCGCGTAGACGAGCAGGACGGCCGCCAGGCCCGTGACGAAGGCGACGGCCGGAACCGTGAAGGTGCCGAGGAAGTCGAGGCCGAGCGCGATGGCGGCGACCGCGCCGACCGCCGCGCCCGACGAGACGCCGATGACGCCGGGTTCGGCCAGCGGATTGCCGAACACGCCCTGCATCAGGGCGCCCGCGCAGCCCAGCGAGCCGCCGATGAGCAGCGCGAGCACGATCCGCGGGAAGCGCACGTCCCACAGGACCGACTCCGGGACCCGGTCCAGCGCGGAGCCCCCGAGACCGGTCCGGTGCGCGACCGAGGCGAGCACGTCCCCGGTGGGGATCGGGTACGCGCCGAGCCCCGCGGCCACGGGGATCAGGACGAGCAGGGCGGCGAGCAGTCCGGCGGTCAGGAGCCAGGGAGCCCCGCGCGACCGCTTCCGCGCGGGAGGGGCGGCGGTCTCCTCGGCGGCCGGTTCGGCGGTCCTCCCGGAGGCCGCTTCCGTGGTCCCGGCGGCGGTCACCGGGCTTCCCCGTACAACTGACGTACCAGCGAGCTCAGTACCTGGTCCGTGCGCGGCCCGTAGTTCAGGAGCACCCCGTCCTCGACGGACACCACCCGGCGCTTCATGCCGGCGGGAGTCTGTGCGACTCCAGGGATCCGGACGAGCCCGTCCACGCCGCCGACGGACTCCAGGCCCTTGGACATCACGAGGATGGCGTCGGGCGCGGCCTGGGCGAGCGACTCGGTGGTGATGGCGGTGAAGTCCTTCCCGAGGCCCGACTCGGCACCCGCGTCGACCGCTCCGGCCGCTTCCAGCAGTGAGGTCGCGCCCGAGCCCCGGCCGCCGATGAGATAGACGGAGGCGGAGCCGCGGAGGTAGAGGAAGGCGACGCGCGGGTGATCCGCGTGGGCCGGAACCGCCTTGCGCACGGCGGCGATCCGGTCCCGCGACCGCTGTGCCAGCCGCTTCCCGGCCGCGGGCACGCCGAGGGCGTCGGCCACCGTCCGGATGCGCGGGCCCACGTCGTCGAGGCTTCGCGCCGGGTCGACGACGAGGACGGGGACACCGGCGTCGCGGATCTGCTCCATGGCCTCGTCGGGCCCGGTCGTCGTCTCGGCGAGGACGAGGTCGGGTTCGAGGGAGAGCACGCTCTCGGCGGAGACGTCGTGGTTGCGGGTGACGACCGGGAGCTTCTTCGCCTGGTCGAAGGTGGCGGTGATGTCGCGGGCGACGACCCGGTCGCCGAGCCCGAGCGTGAAGACGATCTCGCTGAGGCCGCCGGACAGGGAAACGATCCGGTCGGCCTTCTCGACGGTGGTCCTCACACCGCCGGACGACCGCACCGTGACCGGGAGCCGGGGTGTCCCGGGGGATCGCAGGGGTTCGACACGGTTGCCGCCGGCCGTTCCGGTTGTTCCGGCCGCCCCGGTGGCCGCCGACGGCGCGGAGTCGGCGGAGCCCCCGCATCCGGTCAGGGCGAGGGCGAGCGCGGACAGCAGTGCCCCCGCCAGTCGTGTGCGCAAGCGTTGCACTGTCCCGTCAGTCCTCTCGGTCCTCTTCCAGCACGTCCGGACGATAGTTTAGGTTAGCCTTACCTAAGTCGCTACCGCCTCTTCAGGCTCCCGGAATCCGGAGGACACCCATGCCCGCGCGATCGAGGGCCTTGGCCGCCGCGGTCTGCGCGGCCGTGCTGGGCGCTCTGCTCACCGCCACGGCCGCACACGCCGCGAACCGCACCGTGCAGGGCGGCCGGCTCGACTGGGGCATCAAATCGTCCTTCCAGAGCTACGTCACCGGGCCCATCGCGAAGGGGAGTTACTCCCTCACCGCGGGCGCGGCCACGGTCGGCGCGAGCCAGTTCCGCTTCCACTCGGCCACCGGCTCCTACGACGGCGACACGGGCGCCTTCGCCGCGTCCTACTCCGGCGGGGTCCACTTCGTCGGACACCGTCAGAGCGGCGGCGCCTACGAGCTCGACATGACGATCAGCCGTCCCACCGTCCGCCTCTCCGGCGGTGGCGGCACGCTCTACGTCGACATCACCAGCAAGGCGAAGGGCACCGGGGCGGTCACGACGTCCCCACAGGTGCCCTTCGCCGCCCTCTCGCTCGGCGGTATCGACATGAAGGGCGGCGGCACCGCCGTCCGGCTCGACAACCTTCCCGCCACGCTCACTTCACAGGGCGCCAAGTCCTTCGCCGGGTACTACACGGCGGGCACGGCACTCGATCCGGTGAGCCTGGAGGCGGACGTCCGGGCCGCGGCCTCGCCCCGGCCGTCGAGCACACCCACCGCCGCGCCGGCCAAGTCCCCGGCGAAGAAGACGACATCGGGGGCGATCGAGCACGGCGCCGTCGACTGGGGTGTGCGCCGCACCTTCCGCGAGTACGTCACCGGGTCCGTCGCCGACGGGAAGTGGACGCTGAGCGGCGGGGCCCGGGACGGCGGTGCGCTCTTCCGGTTCCCCGCGGGCGAGGGCACGTACGACAGGAAGAAGCGCGCCCTGACCGCCGCCTTCGAGGGAGCCCTGCGCTTCACCGGCCGTCAGGGGCTCGACCTCCGGCTGAGCGGCCTGCGGGTCACCGTCGCCGCCGGCAAGGGCACGCTCTACGCCGATGTGGCGAGCGCGGAGCTCACGGGGAAGAAGGTCCCGCTCGTGACCTTCGCGGCCCAGGGCATGACGTCGAAGGACGGCCTGCTCCAGCTCACCGAAGCACGGAGCGAGTTGACCGCCCGTGGCGCCAAGGCGTTCGGCGGTGTGTACCGGGCCGGCACGGAGATGGACCCCTTGACGCTCTCCATCGCCCTCACGGACGACGCGCGGCTCCCCGCCCTGCCCGACCTGGGTGACTCCGTGTCCGCTTCACCCGCGCCACGGACCTCGCGGACGGCCGGGGCCGAGAAGGCCGCCGCCGGACCGAAGACCGAGAACACCGCGAACGGCGGATCCCTCGGGGCATCCGTCCTGCCGGTCGGCCTCGCCGCGGGGGCCCTGCTCGCGGCGGCCGCCGCCTTCGTGGCCGTCCGCGGACGCCGTACGCGCTCCGCACAGGCGCACACGCCGGGCTCGGCGGCGACGGACTCGGGCTCGGCGGCGACGGACTCGGGCTCGACCGTGCCGGACTCGGGCTCGACCGTGCCGGGCACGGACGCCGACTCCGGTCCCGCATCCGCGCCCCCGTCCGCGCCCCCGTCCGCGCCCCCGTCCCCGCCCCCGTCCTCGCCCCCATCCACGTTCCCATCCCCGTCCACGTCCGTGCCCCCATCCGTGGACAAGGACTGACCCCCATCGATTCCTGCGCCCCCCGGCGCAGGACACCCACCCCTGAGGAGACCCACCACCATGGCCGCCAATCGCCGCCGCCCCCTCGCACTCGCCGCCGCCGTGGCGGTCGCCCTGGGGGCCGGTGCCCTCGCCGTGACCAGCGCGTCGGCCGCCGAAGCCCCGCTCAAGGACTACGAGTTGACCTGGGGCATCAAGCAGTCCTACCGCTCGTACGTGACCGGGATGGCGGCCGGTTCCTTCACCCCCGCCGACGGGGCGACGCAGGCGGCCGGCAACGGCGCCTTCACGTTTGCCGGCGGCAGCGGTACGTACGACTCCGACACCCACGCCGTACGGCTCGGCTTCGCGGGCAGCCTGAAGATCGCCTCCAAGCTGCACGGCTTCGAACTCACCCTGTCGGACGTCAGATTCGACAGCGGGGCGGCGGAGATCACCGCCGATGTGACGAGCGGTGGCACGACGCAGGACGACGTCCCGCTCGCCGATGTCACCGTGACCCGCACGATGGCCGGCATGGAGACCAAGCTGACCAAGGAGGCGGCGACGGTCCTCGGCAGCGCGAGCTACGAAGGCGCCGCGGGCGATCCGCTGACGGTGGTGCAGAAGCCGGCCGCCACGCCGTCGCCGACCGCGACCCCGACCGCGACGGACTCCACGTCCCCGGAGCCGTCGTCGTCGTCCTCGACCTCGGCCTCCGCGTCGCCCACGTCGTCGTCCTCGTCCTCGTCCTCCGCGTCGCCTTCGTCCTCGTCCTCGTCCTCGGCTTCGGAGAGCGCGAGCCCGAGTGCCTCGGCCTCCGAGACCCGCGTCGCCACGCGGGGCGAGATCGTCGACGGCACGCTCGGCTGGGGAGTGAAGCAGTCCTTCCGCACGTATGTCGTGGACGGTGCCGCCCAGGGGAAGATCGCCGCCACCGGCGGCGCGACGCAGGCCGCCGGCAACGGCGTCTTCACCTTCACGGACGCCACCGGCACCTATGACAACGACGCCGACACTCTCTCGGCCTCCTTCGAGGGCGCGGTGAACTTCAAGGGCCACGAGGCGAACGGCAGTTACGGACTCGACCTCACCCTCAGCGGCCTCACGGTGGAACTCGACGGCGGCTCCGGCGAGTTGACCGCCGACGTCGACAGCCTCGGCGAGACCTCCGAGGATGTCGTCCTGGCCGACCTGAGCGCGGACGCGGCCGACCTGGCGGCGCGGGACGACGTGGTCACCCTCGACGACGTGACCGCCACGCTGACCAAGGCCGGTGCGAAGGCGTTCGGCGGCTTCTACGCCGAGGGCGCCGCGCTCGACCCGGTCGACCTGTCGGTCGCGCTGAGCGAGGACGCGCAGCTGCCGGACGGGAACGGCGGGTCGGGTTCGGGTTCGGGTTCTGGTGCGGGTGGCTCCGGCGGTTCATCGGGCACCACCACCGGCGGCGTGGGGACGACCGGGTCCACGACGGGCGGTGTGAGCGGTGCGCTCGCCTCCACCGGTTCGCAGCTGCCGGCCGGCGCGCTGGGAGCCGCGGCCGCGGTGACCGTCGCGGCGGGCGCCGGCGTGGTGTTCGCGATGCGCAGGCGGCGTACGCAGTAGTCCGCCGGAGACCCGGCCGCCCATCCCTGACACCGCTCTCCACGAACACGGGGAGCTGCCGGGGGCGGGCGGCCCCATGAGGTGACCGCTGTTCGTGCAGGCCGGGGTGATGTTTGAATGCCGGAGTGACTGACTACGACGTGCTGCGGGTCTTCTGCGGACCAGGCGGCGGGTATGGCAATGAACTCGGTGTCGTACGCGAGGGCTCGGTGATGCCGGACCGCGCGGAGCGGCAGGAGTTCGCCGCGAAGCTGGGCTTCAGCGAGACGGTGTTCGTCGACGACCCCGAGCGCGGGGTCATCGACATCTACACCCCGACGCTGCGGCTGCCGTTCGCGGGGCACCCGTGCGTCGGGGTGGGCTGGCTGCTCGACGTGCCCGAACTGGTCACGCCCGCCGGTGCGGTGGGGGTCCGGCTGGACGGCGAGTTCAGCTGGATCGAGGCGCGGGCCGAGTGGGCGCCGCCGCGGACGCTCCGGCGGTACGCGTCCGCCGCCGAGGTCGACGCGCTGGAGGTGCCGCCGTCGGGGGAGTGGATCTACGCCTGGGCCTGGGAGGACGAGGCCGGCGGCAGGGTGCGGGCCCGCGCCTTCCCCGGCCGGAACGACGGCATCGAGGAGGACGAGGCCACCGGAGCGGCGGCGCTGCTGCTGACCCAGCAACTGGGCCGCGCCCTCAACATCACCCAGGGCAGCGGCTCCCAGCTCCTCACGGCCCCCCAGCCGAACGACTGGGTCGAAGTGGGCGGCCGGGTCCACCTGGAACGCTGAGACCCGTCGCACTACGGGCCCCACCAGGGACGCGACCAACGGCGCGCCCGACCCGCACCGGCCCGCGGCCGTGCACGCGGGGTGGTTTCCCGGGGGAGGGATCGGGTTCGTACGGGGCGGACTACGGGCCCCGTCAGGGGCGCGGGGAACGGCGCGACGAGCCCCCACCGGCCCGCGGTCGTGTATGCCGGGTGGTTTCCGCGGGGAGGGATCGGAGCAGCGTGGGGCGGGCTAGGGGCCCCGTCAGGGGCGCGGGGAACGGCGCGACCAGCCCCCACCGGCCCGCGGCCGTGAACCCCACGTGATTCCCCGGAGCGATCCGGGACCCGGGACTCGGAATCCGGGATCCGGGCCAGGGGCGAACCCCGGGCCCGGGAACGGATGATCACGCGGTCAGCGGGAACTCCTCACCGAGGGCCCGGAACACCCCGGTGTTCAGGGCGAACGCCCGCTTGCACTCCGTCACGATCCGCTGCTTCTCCAGATCGTCGGCCGGGACCCCGTCCAGCAGTTCGCGGTAACTCCGCTTGAACGCGGCCGGGTTGGAGATGTCCTCGAAGACGTAGAAGCGGACTCCGTCCCCCTTGCGGCTGAAGCCCCAGGTCTGCTCCGCCTTGCCGCGGATGATCTGGCCGCCGGAGAGGTCGCCCAGGTACCGGGTGTAGTGGTGGGCGACATAGCCGCCCGGCCACTCCCGGGCGCACCGCGCGACACGGTCCGCGTACGCACGGGTCGCGGGCAGCGCGGTGAGCGTCTCGCGCCAGTCGGGGCCCCGGAGATGGGCCAGGTCGCGCTCGAGAGCGGTGCGCCGCAGCAGCTCGGGCCGCAGGAACGGCCCGGCCACCGGGTCGGTCGCCAGCCGCTCGACGTCCGCCTCCAGCGCCTCGTACACGAACCACAGCTGCTCGGTGTAGCGCGCGTACGCCTCGACGCCGAGCCGGCCGCCGAGCAGGTCGCTCATGAACGTCGAGGTCTCCGCCTCGGTGTGCTGCTCGTGCGACGCGGTACGGATGAGCGTCGAGAAGGGTGTGCTCGCCGTGCTCGTGGTGTCCGGCGTGCTCATCGTGGCCGACGTGTCCGACGCGTTCATGGGGCCTCCGGAGCCGCTGAGGAAGGGCGAGAGCTGTTGCAAGGTCATGCGCATCTTCTATGGTTAGGCTTACCTAAGTCAACAGCCTTCCCGACATCCTGTCGGTAAAACGGTACCCCGATTCCCGGTCGCTTCCACATGAGAAAGCCCGCCCTGTGGACAGGGCGGGCTCAGACGGCTCGGGAACTCCGGACGGCTACGGCAGGGTGAGGATCTCCGCACCGCTCTCGGTGACGACGAGGGTGTGCTCGAACTGCGCCGTACGCTTCCGGTCCTTCGTCACGACGGTCCACCCGTCGTCCCACATGTCGTACTCGTGCGTGCCGAGCGTGAGCATGGGCTCGATGGTGAAGGTCATCCCGGGCTGGATGACGGTGGTCGCGTGCGGGCTGTCGTAGTGCGGGACGATCAGCCCGGAGTGGAACGACGAGTTGATTCCGTGCCCGGTGAAGTCCCGGACGACCCCGTATCCGAACCGCTTCGCGTACGACTCGATGACGCGCCCGATGATGTTGATCTGACGGCCCGGCCTGACGGCCTTGATCGCGCGGTCGAGGGACTCACGGGTCCGCTCGACGAGCAGCCGCGACTCCTCGTCGACGGCGCCGACCAGGTAGGTCGCGTTGTTGTCACCGTGCACGCCGCCGATGTACGCCGTCACGTCGAGGTTGACGATGTCGCCGTCGCGCAGGACCGTGGAGTCCGGGATGCCGTGGCAGATGACCTCGTTGACCGAGGTGCACAGCGACTTGGGGAAGCCGCGGTAGCCGAGGGTCGACGGGTAGGCGCCGTGGTCGCACATGTAGGCGTGGGCCACCCGGTCCAGCTCATTGGTCGTCACACCCGGCGCGATGAGCTTCGCGGCCTCGGCCATCGCCTGCGCGGCGATCCGCCCGGCGATCCGCATCGCCTCGATCGTCTCGGGCGTCTGCACCTCCGGTCCGGTGTACGGCGTGGGGGCGGGCTTTCCCACGTACTCGGGACGCCTGATGTTTCCCGGCACGGGAAGGGTGGGAGAGAGCTCCCCTGGTACGAGCAGCGACTGGCCAGACATGGCAGCGAGTCTAACCAGCGGGCATGGGGGAACATGTCCCTGGCGAAAGGAGCTGGTGATGGCCCTGTTCAAGAAGCGGACGGTCGGCAAGCCCGGCGAGTGGTACTACTGCCTGGAGCACAAGAAGGTCGAGGAAGGCCCCGAGTGCCCGGCCAAGGACCGCTTCGGCCCGTACACCACCCGTGCGGAGGCCGAACACGCGATGGACCTCGCGCGGGAGCGGAACCTCGAGTGGGAGACGGACCCGAAGTGGCACGACGCCACGGGCAAGGCGCCGGGCTCCGAGGACGACTGAGACACCGGGCCCTGGACCGAGGACCGAGGACCGAGGACCGAGGGCTGCGGAGACGCCGGGCCTCCTGACCCTGCCCTTGGCCTGCTCGGTCCTGGCCCGCTCTGTCTTGGCCTGAGCCTTCTTGTCCGCGGGGCGGTCGTGGGCGACCCGGGCCCGGCGAGCGGCCGCACGCGTCCCCTCAGGAAGCGGTCACCGGGGGCGCGGGCGGGAAGTCCTCCGCCCGTGCGGACCGCATCCGCAGCGCGTGCTCGTTCGTGCGGTCGTCGTACGACATCAGCTTCGGCAGGCCGACGGCGAGCAGCCCCACCGCCCCGACGCAGAGCGCGCCGCCGGCCCAGACCGAGGTCCGTACGCCCGCCCACGCGGCCATGCCACCGGCGCGGACCTGGCCGAGCTGGGGCCCGACGGAGTACGACAGCAGCTCGATCCCGGCGAGCCGTCCGCGCAGCTCGTCCGGGATCGTCTGGTTCCAGATGGCGGCGCGGAAGATTCCGCTGACCATGTCGCAGCAGCCGCCGAGAACGAGGCAGAGCAGCACCAGCCAGACGTTGTGCGCCACACCCGCGCCGGCCATCGCCAGCCCCCAGCACGCCGCCGCGAGCGCCACCATCCGCCCGTGCCGGTGTACGTGCGAGGTCCACCCGCTGGTGAGGCTGACGAGCAGCGAGCCGGCCGGAATCGCCGCGTACATCAGCCCCAGCGACCACGCGGCGTCCAGCTCGTCCGCGAGGAACGGCAGCACCGCGAGCGGCATCGCGAAGAACATCGCCGCGAGGTCGATGGCGTAGGTGCCCAGGAGTTCCTTGCGGCTCCACGCGTAGCGCGCGCCCTCGGCGATGGACCGCAGCGACGGTCTCGCCGCCTCGTGCGAGGCCGGCGACGGGGCGATCCCCGCGATCATGGCCACCGAGACGGCGAAGGTCACCAGGTCGACGGCGTAGGCCCAGCCCAGTCCGGCGTACGCCACGACGACGCCCGCCAGCGCCGGGCCGGCGACGCCGCCCACCGTCCAGCGCAGCGAGTTGAGCGCGCCCGCGGCCGTCAGATGCTCGTGGGCCACGATCCGCGGGGTGAGGGCGTCCATCGCGGGGCGCTGGACCGCGCCGAGGGCGGCGGAGAGCGCGGCGACCACGTAGAGGGGCCAGACCGCGGGGTGCGGCAGTGTCGCGTCGACGAGCAGGACGGCGCACAGCACGCCCTGCCCGGCCTCCGTCCAGATGATCAGCTTCCGCTTGTCCAGGGCATCGGCGAGCGCCCCGCCGTACAGCCCGAAGACGACCATCGGGATCAGTTCCACGGCGCCGATCGCACCGACCGCCGCCGCCGAACCGGTGAGCGTCTTCATCTGCACCGGCAGCGCGACGAACGTCAGGAAGCTCCCGAAGTTGGTGACGAGCCCCGCCACCCACAGCCGCCGGAAGTCGGCGGAGGTCCGCCAGGGCGCGAGATCGGGCAGCAGCGCACGCAGCGGGGAAGAGGGAACGTCATCACTCACGACGGGCCATGCTCGGCGGAGCGAGGACGCGGGGCAACTGCTTTACGGCGTCGGCCACGGACCGGGATACGTCCCCGGCCCCCGACGGCGAGCACGGGTTACCGGCCGCCGCCGGGGGTGCCGGAGCCGGCTTCCGCTACCACCGGTACGACGGTGGGGCCGTCAACTGGTCCGCGAAGCGGGACAGCCGGTCGCGGAAGCGGCGTCGCCCCCGGGGTGAGGGCAGCGCGTTCTCCCCGGCCGCCGCGCTGACCAGATGCTGCACGGTGTCGAGATCGAGCTCGGGGTCCGGCGGCACGGCGAGCGACTCGTGGGCCAGCGCCGGCAGCTCGCCGTCTCCCCGGGACAGGGCCAGCACCGTCGCACCGGCCCGCCGGGCGTCGTGCACCCGCTCCAGCAGCGGGGCCCCGGGCGCGTCCGGCGCCACCACGAGCAGTGTCTCGCCGCGCCGGGCCGCCTCGATCCGTCCGAGCCCCACCGCCAGGTGAGCCGGATCGGACTCCCGCGCCCCGTGCCGCACCAGCGTCGGCGACAGCTCCGGCGTCCCCGACCACGCCGCCTCGTCCACGAGATGCGCCGCGAGGTGCCAGGGCTCGTACTCCTCCGAGCCGACCAGCAGCAGCCCGCCGCCGTACGACACCACGGATCCCCGCAGCGTTCCCCCGAACCGCCGCGTCGCACCCAGCCATTCGGTCCCGGCAAGCACTTCGCGCAGCAGCGCGACCCGTACGGCATCCATGGCCGCATCCTCCCGCAACCTGCCACTCGTGACCCGGAGTTCACCACGAATTCGCCCAAGTTGGGCAGAAGTCCGCACCACTGACCCCACGAGCAACCACAGGAGGGAGCCCGACCATGACGGAGTCGAGCGCCGAGCCCAGCACCGGTACGGGCCCCGGGACGAACACCGGCATGAGCACCGGCATGAGCACCGGCACGAGTGCGGACGCGGCGGCGAGTGGCGGGGTGAGCGTTCCCTTCCGTGCCGGGCGCGAGGGCTACGCGAGCTTCCGGATCCCCGCCGTCGTCGCCACCGGAACCGGCACCCTGCTGGCCTTCTGCGAGGGCAGAGTCGGTTCCGCGCACGACCACGGCAACATCGACATCGTGCTCAAACGGTCCGCGGACGGCGGCCGTACCTGGGGCCCGCTCCAGGCCGTGGCCAAGAACGGCGTCAACCTCGCCGGGAACCCCGCGCCCGTCGTCCTCGACACGGGCCGCGTCCTGCTCGTCCACGTCCGCAGCGCGGCCTCCGCAACCGAGGACGCCCTGCTGCGCGGCAAGGTGAAGGTGGCCGACGGGCGGCGCGTATGGGTGCAGCACAGCGACGACGACGGGCTCACCTGGTCGGCCCCGAAGGAGATCACCGGGCAGGTGAAGAAGGCCGGTTGGCGCTGGTACGCCACCACGCCCGGGCACGCCGTCCAGCTCGCCTCCGGCCGGGTGCTGGTCCCCGGCAACCACACCCTGCCGCCCACGGGCACGGACAACGGCACCGAGGCGAAGTACAACAGCGGCCACTGCCTGCTCAGCGACGACCGCGGCGCGACCTGGTACCTCGGCTACCTGGACGAGAACACCAACGGCTACGTCAACGTCAACGAGACCAGCGCGGCCGAACTCCCCGACGGACGCGTCTACTTCAGCGCCCGCAACGACTCCCCGTCGCCCGGAAACCGCGCCGACGCCCACTCCCGCGACGGCGGCAGAACCCTGGTCAAGCCCTTCCGCCCGCAGGCCGGCCTCGTCACCCCCGTCGTCCAGGGCAGCCTCCTCCAGCTCCGCGACCCCGACCTGCTCCTGTACTCCGGACCCGCGGATCCGGCGTTCCGCGCCCTGATGACCATCCGTGCCTCGGCCGACGGCGGCACCACCTGGCGGTCCGCGCATACGGTGGACGGGCTGCCCGCCGCGTACTCCGATCTCGTGCGCGTCGACACCGCGACCGTCGGACTCCTCTACGAGACCGGTGACTTCGGCGCCTACGAGACGATCACCTTCCGGCGCGTCCCGGTGGCCGGGCTCGGGTGACCGCGGTCACCCGGGGAGCGCGGCCACCTGAGACCCACGGCCGCCGCGCGCGCACGTAAAGTCGGCCCATGACCTCTACTGACAGTGCACAGAAGGCCCCCGCCAAGGACCCCTGGGACCTGCCCGACGTGTCCGGGCTCGTCGTCGGCGTGCTCGGTGGCACCGGTCCGCAGGGCAAGGGCCTCGCCTACCGGCTCGCCAGGGCCGGGCAGAAGGTGATCATCGGCTCGCGCGCCGCTGACCGTGCGCGGAGCGCGGCCGAGGAGCTCGGCAACGGTGTGGAGGGAGCCGACAACGCGGAGACCGCGCGCCGCAGCGACATCGTGATCGTCGCCGTGCCGTGGGAAGGTCACGGCAAGACCCTCGAATCGCTGCGCGAGGAGCTGGCCGGAAAGCTCGTCGTCGACTGCGTGAACCCGCTCGGCTTCGACAAGAAGGGCGCGTACGCGCTGAAGCCGGAGGAGGGCAGCGCCGCCGAACAGGCCGCCGCCCTGCTGCCCGGCTCCCGGGTGACCGCGGCCTTCCACCACCTCTCCGCCGTGCTGCTCGCGGACCCGGAGATCGAGGAGATCGACACCGATGTGATGGTCCTCGGCGAGGAGCGGGCGGATGTCGAGATCGTCCAGGCCCTCGCGGGCCGCATCCCCGGTATGCGTGGCGTCTTCTCCGGCCGCCTGCGCAACGCCCACCAGGTCGAGGCCCTGGTCGCCAACCTGATCTCGGTGAACCGCCGCTACAAGGCCCACGCGGGTCTGCGGGTGACGGACGTATAGGTCGCGTGGGGGACACTGGTCGAAAGCAGTGTCCCCCCGACAGGAGCCGACCCCATGCCCCGCCTCGCTCTCTACGCCCTCGCCGTCTGTGTCCTCTCCGTGGCCGCGGCCGTCGTCTCGTTCGTCCAGGGCAGCTGGCTGGGCATCGTGTGGGTGCTGATCGCGGGCCTGTCGTCGAACATGACCTGGTACTACGCGCGGCGCGGCCGGGCGTAGCGGCCGGCCGGGAGTCCGGCCAGGTCAGGAGTCCAGGCCGGTCAGGACTTCAGGCCCGGTCAGGACTTCAGGCAGATGTCGTTGTTCTCCTGCCAGAAGCGGTAGAGCCACTGGCCGCAGTCCGCTTCACCGGGGCCGATGCCCAGGCCGCGCAGGACGGCATCGACGATGTCGAAGAACTCGCGGTTCACCGACGGGATCCACAGCACCGCGAACACCGCGAGCAGACCGAACGGCGCGAAGGGCTCGACCTGACGGCGGACGTCGTACGACAGCCAGGGCTCGATCACGCCGTAGCCGTCCAGGCCCGGGACCGGCAGGAAGTTCAGGATCGCGGCCGTGACCTGGAGCAGCGCGAGGAACGCCAGCGCGTAGCGGAAGGCGTCCGGGACGCCGTCCAGGGCGTGCAGCCAGAACGGCGCCGTGCACACGACGGCGAACAGGACGTTCGTCAGCGGGCCCGCCGCCGAGATCAGGCTGTGCTTCCAGCGGCCCTGGATGCGGTTCCGCTCGATGAAGACCGCGCCGCCCGGCAGCCCGATCCCGCCCATGATCACGAAGATCACCGGCAGCACGATGCTCAGCAGGGCGTGCGTGTACTTCAGCGGGTTCAGGGTCAGATAGCCCTTGGCGCCGATCGAGATGTCGCCGCTGTGCAGCGCGGTGCGGGCGTGCGCGTACTCGTGGAGACAGAGCGAGACGATCCAGGCGGCCGTCACGAACAGGAAGACGGCCATACCGGGCAGCTCGGCGAATCCGGTCCAGGTGGCCCAGCCGGTCACCGCCATGACAGTCACGATCCCGACGAAGACGGGACTGATCCTCCGGTCGCTGCGGCGGGTCGCGGCGGTGGTCATGGGGCTCCCTGGACTGGCTGGGCTGACACATGTGTGCTCGGGCCTGCCCGACCGTACCGGGCTCACGCCGAAAACGTCTCGCCATCGGACATTGGTTCCGGGGAGGGTGGGGGGATGGGGAGAAGACGTGTCTGGTCGCGGGCACCGCACGACGGACCCGGGGACGGAGCGGGACCCGACCCCGGCCGAGGGGTCGGGAGGACCGGTCCGCCCACCGGCGAGCGGCACGGTGCCCGGTGAGCGGCACAGTGCCCAGTGGCCCGGGACGACCGGCACGGTCCGTACGATCCACCTGGTGCACCAGGACTTCCCGGAGACCGCGCCCGGCTCACTCACCTGGGCACCGGTGCCCGCGTCGCGGTCGCCGGCGGCCGCGGACAGCGGCTCCCGAGCGGTTCGGCGACGGCCGGGCCGGTGTCCTCGCCGACCTCGAACTCCACGTACCCGACCCCCTCACCTGATGCCACCGGAGACAATGGACCCCGTGCGCTATCGCATCCTCGGTACCACCCGGGCACTCCGCCCCGACGGCACGTCCGTCCCGGTCGGCGGGGCGCGGCTGCGTGCCCTGCTGACCGTCCTCGCGCTGCGGCCCGGACGGACCGTTTCGGCCGCCGTCCTGGTCGACGAGGTGTGGGACGGCGACCCGCCCGCGGACGCGCCCGGCGCGCTGCAGGCGCTGGTCGGGCGGCTGCGCAGGGCGCTCGGGGCGGACGCGGTGGAGTCGGTGGACGGCGGCTACCGGCTGGCGGCGTCCTCCGACGACGTCGACCTGCACCGGTTCGAGCGGCTCGCGGGCGAGGGCATCCGCGCCCTCGCCGACGGAGACCCCGCCAAAGCGGCCGCCGTCCTGGAGGACGCCCTCGCCCTGTGGCACGGCCCGGCCCTGGCCGACCTCCCGGACCGCACCGCCGAGTCGGCCCGCTGGGAGACCCGGCGTCTCGACGTCCGCCGTGCCCGTCTCGGCGCGGCCCTCGCCCTCGGTCACGCCGAACAGGCCCTGCCCGAGCTCACCGCCCTCTGCGATCTGCACCCGCTCGACGAGCCGCTGCACGTCCTGCGGCTGCGCGCTCTCCGCGACGCGGGCCGGCCCGCCGAGGCCCTCGCCGCCTATGAGTCCGTACGCGCCCTCCTCGCCGACCGCCTGGGCTCGGACCCGGGTCCGGAACTGCGTTCCCTGCACGCGGAGCTTCTGGCCGGCCCCCGGGATCGGTCCGGCCCCCGGGACGGGTCCGGCGCTCGTGGCCGGACCGGGGCGCGTTCCGGCGCCGGAACACCCGCCGCCTCCGCTGCCCCCGCCTCCGTCGAAGGCGCGCTCGCCGCAGCCGCACACACCGCGGTCTCGGCCGAGGGGACCGGAACCGGCACCGGTGCAGGTGTCGGCGCAGGTGTCGGCACCGGCGCCTCAGGCACCGCAGGCGCAGGGGCCGGGCACCTGGCCCCGGACGCCGGGCATCCTGCGCCGGACGCCCCCGGCCCCACCGCTGGCGAAGCCGCCCATGCCCCGGGACCGGCGTTCACTTCCCGTATCAGCCCCGCGTCACCGCCCCCCGGCAACCTCCGGGCCCGGCTCACGTCCTTCGTGGGTCGGGAGTCCGACATCGATGCCATCCGGGGCGATCTCGCGGGGGCCCGGCTCGTGACCTTGCTCGGGCCCGGCGGGGCGGGCAAGACACGGTTGTCCCAGGAGGTGGCGGAGGCTCTGGCCCCCACCCTGCGGGACGGGGTGTGGCTGGCCGAACTGGCACCGGTGGACGACCCGAAGGCCGTGCCCGAGGCCGTGCTGACCGCGGTCGGCGCCCGCGAGACCGTGCTGCGCGGAGCGGGTGCCGAGGAGATGCGGGCCGTGGCCGAGCGGCACGACGACCCGCTCACCCGGCTCGCCGAACACTGCGCCAAGCGCCGGATGCTGATCGTCCTCGACAACTGCGAGCATGTCGTCGACGCCGCCGCGCGCCTCGCCGAGGCGCTGCTGGAACGCTGCCCGGGACTGACGGTGCTCGCCACCAGCCGTGAACCCCTCGGCGTACCGGGGGAGTTGCTGCGGCCCGTGGATCCGCTGCCGGAGCCCGTCGCACTGCGGCTCCTCGCCGACCGGGGAGCCGCCGCCCGGCCCGGCTTCCGTGTCGAGGACGACCCCGGGGCGGCGGCGGAGATCTGCCGGCGCCTCGACGGCCTTCCGCTCGCCATCGAACTCGCCGCCGCCCGGCTGCGGATGCTCACCCCGCGGCAGATCGCCGACCGGCTCGACGACCGGTTCCGGCTGCTGACCTCGGGCAGCCGCACCGTGCTGCCCCGGCAGCAGACCCTGCGCGCCGTCGTCGACTGGTCCTGGGACCTGCTCGACGAGGCCGAACGGGACGTCCTGCGGCGGCTGTCCGTCTTCGCGGGCGGCTGCGACCTCGCCGCCGCCGAGGCCGTCTGCGGCCCTGCGGCGCTGGACGTCCTCGGCTCGCTCGTCGACAAGTCCCTTGTCGTCGCGGCCCCTTCGGGCGAAGGGGAGACGCAGATGCGCTACCGGCTCCTGGAGACCGTGGCCGAGTACGCGGGGGAACGCCTCGACGAGTCCGGCGCCCGCCACGCCACCGAGCGCGCCCACCTCACGTACTACCGCGAACTCGCGCGTACCGCCGACCCCGTCCTGCGCGGCCCCGGCCAGCGTGCGGCGATCGACCTCATCGAGCGCGAGTACGAGAACCTGCGCACCGCCCTGCGGCACGCGGTGGCCGATCGCGACGAGCAGGAGGCGCTGTGCATGGTCCTCTCGCTGTCCTGGTACTGGCAGATCCGCGACCAGCGCGTCGACGCCCGCGCCTGGGCCCGTGAGGCGATGGCCCTCGGTCCCGATCCCTTCCTGCCGCCCGTGCGTCCGGCCGCCCCGCTGTACGTGCGCTGCACGGACGCCCCGCCGCCGATGCGCGCGGAAGTCCTCGAAGAGGCCCGGCGCGGTGTCCATCTCGTCCATCTCGCCTATATGGACATGGACATGGAGGCCTGGCAGACCCCGGACGCGCAGGAGAAACTCCGCACCATCGGCGCGACCTACGAGCCCGGTATGCCGCAGACCTGCCGCAACCCCGGCAACCTCTGGTTCTACGCCGTGCTGCTCACCAGCACCATGGACCGGTTCACCGAGGTGATCAACAAGACGGTCAGCACCTGCCGCGAACTCGGCTACGACTGGGAACTGGCCGCCGCCCTCCAGATGCGCGCCAACGTCCTCGCCAACCGGGCCGACCTGGCGGGTGAGGCCACGGTGGACGCCGACGAGGCCCTGGAGCTGTTCGACCGGATCGGCGACGCGTGGGGTGCCGCCGAGTCGCTCTCCGCGCGCGGTGAGGCCCATGAGCGCAAGGGCGACTACGCGGCCGCCGCGGCGGACTACGCGGCGGCCGAGAAGCACGCCGAACGGCTGGGCGCGCGGGCCCAGACGGCGGTGCTCAACGTCCGGCTCGGCAGTATGTACATCGAGTTGGGGGACGCCGAGCGGGGCGAGCGGATGATGCGCGACGTGCTGGCGGACGGGCACGGCGCCCACAACGAGGCCATGCCCGCGGCCCGGCTCTACCTCGCGACCTGGCTCGGACGCAGCGGCCGCGTGCCGGAGGCGCGCGAGCAGATACGGCTGCTCCGCCAGGACTTCACGGCCGGCTCCTTCGTCGTCTTCGACGGGTTCATGCTCGGCGTGGAAGCGTGGCTGGACGCGATCGACGGGCACAGCGAGAGGGCCCTGGACAAGGCGCGCCTGGCGATGGCGCGGTCCACCGACGCGCTGTCGCGGATGATCGCGCCGCACATGCCCTCCGCCCATCTGACCACGGCCGCCATCGCCCTCAGCGATCTGGACGGCGGTTCTCGCGCCCGCGACGCGGCCCGGCTGCTGGGCGCCGCCGACCGTCTGCTGCCGCCGGGCCATTTCGCCGGTCCCATGGAGGACGAGGTACGCCGGCGGGCCGAGGCGGGCGTGCGGGCGATGCTCGACGACGCGGCGTACGAGGCCGCGTACGCGGAGGGCGGCGGCCTCTCCGTGGAGGAGGCCACCGCCCTCATCTGAGGCGCGGACGCGAACCGGCGCGCCCCGGCCCCGGTGACGGGGCCGGGTCCGTGCGTGGGACGTCAGCTCTTGGTGCGGAACTTGTGGATGGCGACGGGCGCCATCACCAGGGTGAGGGCCAGCGACCAGCCGAGCGTCACCCACAGGCCGTGCGCGACCGGACCGCCCACCATCAGCCCGCGTGCCGCGTCCGCGAGGGAGGACAGCGGGTTGTACTCGGTGAAGTTCTGCAGCCAGCCCGGCATCGACTTGGTAGGCGCGAAGATCGACGAGCCGAACTGGAGCGGCATCAGCACCAGGAAGCCCATTGCCTGCACGGACTGCGCACTCTTCATGATCACGCCGAGGGTGAGGAACACCCACATCAGGGCTGAGCCGAAGACCGCCGACAGGCCCACGGAGGCGAACAGACCGGGCCAGTTGGTGATGTGGAAGCCGACCAGGACGCCGACGATCATGAGGATCGCGGTCGCGATCAGCATCCGCATCACCTCCACAGCGATCTTGGCGAACAGCACCGAGCCGCGCCCGATCGGCAGGGACCGGAACCGGTCCATGACACCGGAGTTGAAGTCGGTGTTGAAGCCGGTGCCCACTCCCTGGGCCATGTTCATGCCCATCATGGCCATCAGGCCGGGCACGACGTACTGGACGTACGCCTCCTGTCCGCCGCCGAGCGACTGCCCGATGGAGCCGCCGAAGACGTAGACGAACAGCAGCGTGAAGATGACCGGGAACAGGATCGCGTCGAACATCGACTCCGGGTCCTGGCGGATCCACAGCAGGTTGCGGCGGATCAGCGCGCCGGTGTGGCGGGCGTGCGCGCGGGGCGAGATGCGGGGGTCGGACTCGACCGTGAGGGGGGCTTCGACAACGGCGGCGCTCATGCGGAGACCTCCTCGTAGGCGCGGGCGGGGGTCTCGTCCTGCGGGGCACTGGCCTTGTGGCCGGTGAGGGACAGGAACACCTCGTCCAGAGTGGGCAGTTCGGTGGAGATGGAGGCGATCGTGATGCCGCGCGCGGTGACCGCGCCGACCACGGCGGTGAGTTGCTCGTCGCTGAGGATCGGGACCAGCACGCTGCCGGTCTCGGTGTCCACGGTCGTCGTGGCGAGGCCGGTGAGCCCCAGGTCGTCGAACATGGCGGCCAGCGGGCGCAGTTGCAGCGGGTCGACCGGGCGGATCCGCAGCGTCCGGCCGCCGACGCGCGCCTTCAGCTCGTCGACCCGGCCGTTGGCGATGACCTTGCCGCGGTCGATGACCGTCAGCTCGGAGGCGAGCTGCTCGGCCTCCTCCATGTACTGGGTGGTGAGCAGTACGGTGACGCCGTCGGCGACCATGCGCTTGACCTCCAGCCACACCTCGTTGCGGGTGCGCGGGTCGAGGCCGGTCGTCGGCTCGTCCAGGTAGAGCACGGCCGGGCTGCCGATCATCGAGGCGGCGAGGTCGAGCCGGCGGCGCATACCGCCGGAGTACGTCGACGCCGGGCGCTTGGCGGCCTCGGTGAGGGAGAAGCGCTCCAGGAGCTCGTCGGCCCGTCGGCGGGCGTCCTTGCGGGGCAGGTCGAGCAGCCGCCCGATCATGTAGAGGTTCTCCCAGCCGGGGAGCTTCTCGTCGACCGAGGCGTACTGGCCGGTGAGCCCTATCACCCGGCGCAGCTGCCGGGGCTGCTTCAGCACGTCGTAACCGGCGACCGTGGCCTGTCCGGCGTCCGGGGTGATGAGGGTGGACAGGCAGCGGACGAGGGTGGTCTTGCCGGCGCCGTTGGGACCCAGCACACCGAGGACGGTGCCCTCGCGCACATCCAGGTCGACCCCGTCCAGCGCCTTGGTCTCGCCGTAGTGCTTGACCAGCCCCCGTACGGTGACGGCGCTGCGGCCGGTCGCAGCTTGTCGGGGCGTGTTGTCGATTCGCGTCATGTCCATCAAGGTGCCAGTCGCCACCGACAAACGACCGACAGGACGCCTACAGCTCCGGGCCGCCACCGATAGGTCGCCGACAGTCGGCCGACAGGGCGTGGAGAGGAGGCGGAAAGGCGACAACCCGCCGACGGGGGACGATCGGCGGGTTGCCTTGGTGCCGCAGTGGCTCGGGGGCCTCGGTGGGCCTAGTGGACGGAGTGCTCCTCCAGCGGGAACGTCCCGCCGACCACGTCCTCGGCGAACGCCTTCGCCGCGTCGCCCATGACGCGGCGCAGGTCGGCGTACTGCTTGACGAACTTCGGCACCTTGCCGCCGGTCAGGCCGAGCATGTCGGTCCACACCAGGACCTGGGCGTCGGTCTCGGGGCCCGCGCCGATGCCGACGGTCGGGATGTGCAGGGTGCGGGTGACCTCGGCGGCGAGCTCCGCAGGGACCAGTTCGAGGACGACGGCGAAGGCGCCCGCGTCCTGGACCGCCTTGGCGTCCCGCAGCAGCTGGTGCGCGGCCTCCTCGCCCCGGCCCTGCACGCGGTAGCCCATGGAGTTCACGGACTGCGGGGTCAGGCCGATGTGCGCCATCACCGGGATGCCGGACTCGACCAGCAGCTCGATCTGGCGGTGCGAGCGCTCGCCGCCCTCCAGCTTCACCGCGCCCACCCCGGCCTCCTTGACCAGGCGGGTCGCCGAGCGCAGCGCCTGCACCGGACCCTCCTGGTAGGACCCGAAGGGCAGGTCGCCGACGATCAGGGCGCGACTGGTGCCCCGTACGACCGCCGCGGACAGCACGGTCATCTCGTCCATGGTGACGGGGACGGTCGTCTCGTACCCCAGGTGGCAGTTGCCCGCCGAGTCGCCGACGAGCATGACCGGGATGCCGGCCTCGTCGAAGACGGACGCGGTCATCGCGTCGTAGGCGGTGAGCATGGGCCACTTCTCGCCGCGCTCCTTGGCGGCGGTGATGTCGCGCACCGTGATACGGCGAGTGCTCTTGCCCCCGTACAGCGCCTTGCTGCCGGTGGCCTTGAGGGCACCCTCCGCAGGCTGCGTCGGGGCAGCCGAAAGCTGCGTCATCGCAACGGCTCCTTCTGTCATCTCGAGGCACCCTGACGGCGTCCCCGGATCACCTCCATGGTGGCACCTCGTGTCACGCGGGGCTAGACCGGGCCCGGCGGCCTCCGTGTCGCTCTCGCCACGCCCACCTCATCCGGTGGGCCGCCTGCGACCGGAGACCTAGGTCCCTTCGTAAGTTCTGCGTAAAGCCTTTCCAATACGGAACGGTGCCGTATCGAATTGGTTCTAGGGTGGTCGTCATGACAACTTCCGCTCCCCCGCCCGATCGACGCGTGCCCGAGGCGGTGCACCGGCGCCGCTGGGCGATCCTCGGCGTGCTCATGCTGAGCCTGCTGATCGTGGTGCTCGACAACTCCATCCTGAACGTCGCGATCAAGACGATCTCGACCCCGGCGCCCATCGGCCTCGGTGCCACGCAGGGTGAGCTGGAGTGGGCCATCAACGCCTACACCCTCGTCTTCGCCGGGCTTCTGTTCACCGCGGGCCTCCTCGGTGACCGGCTCGGCCGCAAGAAGGTGCTGCTCGGCGGTCTCGCCGTGTTCGGCCTCGGATCGGCGCTGGCCGCCGAGTCCGGCTCGCCGGTCCAGCTCATCGTGTTCCGAGCGCTGATGGGTCTCGGCGCCGCCTTCGTCATGCCGGCCACCCTCGCCGTCCTGATGAACGTCTTCGAGCGTGACGAGCAGCCCAAGGCCATCGGCATCTGGGCCGGCGGCGTCGGCCTCGCCATCGCGATCGGCCCGATCACCGGCGGCGTCCTGCTCGACCACTTCTGGTGGGGCTCGGTGTTCCTCATCAACGTGCCGATCGTGCTGCTCGCGATAGCCCTGATGATCTGGCTGGTCCCGGACTCGCGCGACCCGAACCCGGGCCGTCTCGACCCGGTCGGTGTCGTCCTCTCCGTCATCGGCCTCGTCCTGCTCGTCTACGGCATCATCAAGGGCGGCCAGCTCGCCGACTTCACCGACCCGCTGGTCCTCGCGACCATCGGCGCGGGACTCGTGGTCCTCATCGGCTTCGTGATGTTCGAGAAGCGCAGCGACCACCCGTCCATCGACGTGACGTACTTCAAGAACAAGGTCTTCTCGGCGGCGATGTCGGCCATCGCGCTGGTCTTCTTCGCGCTGATGGGCGTGACCTTCTTCTCGGTCTTCTACACGCAGAGCGTCCGCGGCTACTCGCCGCTGCAGACCGGTCTGCTGATGCTGCCGCTGGCCGTGGCCCAGATCATCTTCGCGCCGCGCGCCCGGCTGGTCGTCGACCGCTTCGGCAACCGCGCCACCTGCACGGCGGGCCTGGTGATCATCGCCGCGACGCTGGCCGCGTTCGCCACGCTGGAGGCGGACACCCCGATCTGGCTTCTCGAGGTCATCTTCTTCCTGATGGGCACCGGCATGGCGCACATCATGACCCCGACCAGCGTCGTCATCATGCAGGCGCTGCCGCGCGAGAAGGCCGGCTCGGCTTCCGCGCTCAGCAACACCTTCCGCCAGGTCGGCGGCGCCCTCGGCATCGCCGTCCTCGGTTCGGTGCTCTCCACGGCCTACCGCAACGGCATCGAGGACAAGCTCGGCCTCGTCCCGGCCCCCCTGCGGCACACCGCGGGCGAGTCCATCGAGGCCACCCTCGGGGTCGCCGCCAAGCTCGGCCCGCAGGGCAAGGCCCTCGTCACCCCGGCGAACGACGCCTTCCTGCACGCCATGCACGTCACCGCCCTGTGCGGCGCGGGTGTCGCGGTCATCGGCGCGGTCGTCGTCGCCCTGTTCCTGCCGGGCCGTCCGGCGGCCCCGCACCAGGGCAAGGACGAGGCCGAGTTGGTGACGGCGGACCTCGGACAGGACTGACAGCGGCGTCCGGGACCGCGGGCACCCCTCACCGGGTGCCCGCCATCGCCGTGCATCGGGGAGAATGACACCAGGTCAACGATGGGAACGGAGTTCGACGTGAGCCTCGCGGACAGCCGGGACAGACAGGGGTGCCCCACTCGGGGCCGTCCTCGGAGCGAGGCCGTGGAGCGCGCCATCATCGAGGGCGTCATGAAGCTCCTGGAGGAAGGGGTTCCGCTCGCGGACATCTCCATCGAGCGTCTCGCGCGCACCGTCGGCGTCGGCAAGGCGACGATCTACCGCCGCTGGAGCGGCAAGGAAGAACTCTTCGTCGACGTGCTGCGCGCCGCCGAGCCCGCGGACCCCGAACTCCCCGGCGTCTCCATGCGCGAGGACCTCGTCGTCCTGCTGGAGTCGCTGCGCCGGCGCGGCCTGGTCAGCCGCTCGTCGGCGATCCTGCACAACGTGCACGCGCAGATGAAGAGCAGCCCCAAACTGTGGGCCGCGTACGACGCCACGGTCATCGCCCCGAGACGCCAGCTGGGCTACGAGGTGCTGCGCCGCGGCCAGGAGAACGGCGAACTCCGCGACGACGTCGACATCGAGCTGCTCAACGACATGTTCGTCGGCCCGATGCTCGTCCGGACCGTCATGCGCCCGGACACCGAACTCTCCGAGGGTCTCGCCCAACAGATCGTCGACACGCTGCTGGAGGGGCTGCGCCCCGCCCGGCCGTGACGCGCCCGGGTTCTGACGGGTCGAATGTGCGCGTTTCGTCACAGAGGGCGCATCGTGGGCCCGTATGCGGAACTCCGGGCGGGAAGTTGGACGTCCCCTTGCCTGTACGGCCGTCACGGACGGCGAGAACGACACCGAACATCCCCTAGGGTCGTAGTCGAGGGGCAGACGGTGCGCACGGCATTTTGTGAGGCGACGGTATGGCGCAGGCGTATATGACGGAGACGGGCAGCGGCGGCCAGGGGCCGGACCGCAGAGAGCCCCGGCTTCGACGCCTGCTCGACGGCTGGCGCGGCGACCGCGGCATCTGGCGGCGCGGGCTGATCCTCGCCGCGATCGCGCTCCTGCTCGCCCTGGTGATGCTGACGCACGCGCAGATCCCGAACCGGATCGGCAACCTCGGCAGCCTCACCGAGACGTTCCTGCCGTGGCTCGGGGTGTTCATCCCGGTCCTGCTGGTCCTCGCCTTCGTGCGGAAGTCCGCCAGCGCCCTGATCGCCGTGGTGCTGGCGGGCGCGGTCTGGCTGAACCTCTTCGGCGGACTGCTCACCGACAAGACCGGCGCCGGCGGCGATCTGACCGTGGCCACCCACAACGTCAACGCCGACAACCCGGACCCTTCCGGCACCGCCCGCGACGTGGCCGCCTCCGGTGCCGACGTGCTGGCTCTGGAGGAGCTGACGGCATCGGCCGTGCCGGTGTACGAGAAGGCGCTCGCGCCGACGTACAAGTACCACTCGGTGCAGGGCACCGTCGGGCTGTGGAGCAAGTACCCGCTCAGTGCGGCCCGGCCGGTGGACATCAAGCTGGGCTGGACGCGTGCCATGCGGGCGACCGTGACGGCGCCGGCCGGCCGGGCCGCGGTGTACGTGGCCCATCTGCCCTCGGTGCGGGTGAAGATGAAGGCCGGGTTCACCGCCCGGCAGCGGGACAAGAGCGCGGACGCGCTGGGCGAGGCGATCGCCGGCGAGCCCGTGCAGCAGGTCGTCCTGCTCGGTGACCTCAACGGCACCATGAACGACCGGGCGCTCAACGCCGTCACCGCGCAGATGCGCTCCACGCAGGGCGCGGCGGGAACCGGTTTCGGGTTCAGCTGGCCGGCGTCGTTCCCGATGGCCCGGATCGACCAGATCATGGTCAGGGACATCGAGCCGGTGACCTCGTGGACCCTGCCCGAGACCGGCAGCGACCACCTCCCGGTCGCGGCCCGCGTCCAGCTGGACGCAACGGCTTCTTAACTCCCTGGGGCACCTCCCGGAATACTTCGCCGGGCAGGATTTGTTCAGCGACTGAACTTAATGTTTTGATCGACCCGTGACCCGCGCACATCGCTGTGCGCGGGCGCGTCCGTGCGCACCCGTGCCTCCGCCCGCCGCCCGCGTCCGCACGGGGCCCCGCTCGTCCCCGCTCCTCGGAAAGGCCTCTCATGCCTCTGGCCCTGCTCGCCCTCGCCGTGGGCGCCTTCGGCATCGGCACCACCGAGTTCGCCATGATGGGCCTGCTGCCCGACGTCGCGGACGACCTGCACATATCCATCCCGACCGCCGGACACCTGGTCTCCGCGTACGCGCTCGGCGTCGTCATCGGCGCCCCGCTGCTCGCCGCGGCCACCGCCCGCATGTCCCGCCGCACGGTCCTCATCGCCCTGATGGGCCTCTTCGTGGCGGGCAACGCGCTCTCCGCCCTCGCCCCCGACCATCACTGGCTGCTCGCCGCCCGCTTCCTGAGCGGTCTGCCGCACGGCGCCTTCTTCGGCGTCGGCGCCGTCGTCGCCACCGGTCTGGTCGCCCCCGAGCGCAAGGCCCGCTCCGTGTCGCTGATGTTCCTCGGACTGACCGTCGCCAACATCGCCGGCGTCCCGGCCGCCACCCTCGTGGGGCAGCACCTGGGCTGGCGGGCCGCCTTCCTCGGGGTGAGCGTGATCGGCGTGGCCGCCATCGCCTCGCTGTTCCTGCTGATCCCGCAGGCCCCCGCGCACACCCCCTCCGGCGGCCTGCGCGGCGAGCTCGCCGCCCTGCGCTCGCTGCCCGTCTGGCTCGCCCTCGGGACGACGGTCGCGGGCTTCGGGGCGCTCTTCTCCGCGTACAGCTACATCGCGCCCATGCTCACGGACGCCGCCGGATACGCCGAGGGCAGCGTGACGCTGCTGCTGGCGCTCTTCGGGGTCGGCGCGACGGTGGGCAACCTGCTCGGCGGCCGCCTCGCGGACCACTCCCTGCGCGGCACACTGTTCGGCGGCCTGGTGTCCCTCGTCGTCGTCCTCGCGCTCTTCCCGGTCCTCATGGGCGCCCAGTGGAGCGCCGCCGTCGCGGTCACCCTGCTCGGCACGGCCGCCTTCGTCACCGGCTCGCCCCTCCAGCTGATGGTCATGGAGAAGGCCTCCGCCGCGCCCTCCCTCGCGTCCTCCGCCAACCAGGCCGCGTTCAACCTCGCCAACGCGGGCGGCGCGTGGATCGGCGGGCTCGCCCTGGCGGCGGGCTTCGGCGCGACGGCGCCGGCGGTCGCCGGGGCCGGGCTCGCGGTCGTGGGGATCGGGGTGGCGGGTGCGGCCTACGCGGTGGACCTGAGCCGCACGACGCGGCCGGCCCGGCGCGCGCGTGTGGTCGCCGCCCGCGTACCCGACCGGCCGGAGGCGCTGCGCCGCTGAACGCTCAGCCCCGCGTCTCCGGGAGGTCGAAACGGGCCAGGTCGCGCAGCCAGACGCGGGCCGAACTGTCGGACGGCGCGCGCCAGTCGCCGCGCGGCGAGAGCGAACCACCGGCCGAGACCTTCGGTCCGTTCGGCATGGCCGAGCGCTTGAACTGCGCGAACCCGAAGAAGCGGCGGCAGAACACGTCCAGCCAGCGCCGGATCTCCGGCAGGTCGTACGCGACCCGCTCGGCCGCGGGGAAGCCCGGCGGCCAGGCACCCGCGTCCGGGTCGTGCCACGCGTGCCAGGCCAGGAAGGCGATCTTCGACGGCCTGAAGCCGTAGCGCAGCACGTGGAAGAGGGTGAAGTCGTGCAGGGCGTACGGGCCGATCTTCGACTCGGTGGACTGCATCTCCTCGCCCGGTACGAGCTCCGGGCTGATCTCCGTGTCGAGGATCGCGGCGAGCGTCCGGTCGGTGTCCTCGCCGAACTGCCCGCTGCCGATGACCCAGCGGATCAGATGCTGGATCAGCGTCTTCGGCACACCCGAGTTGACGTTGTAGTGACTCATCTGGTCGCCCACGCCGTACGTGGACCAGCCGAGCGCCAGCTCCGACAGGTCACCGGTCCCGAGCACGATGCCGCCGCGCTGGTTGGCGAGCCGGAACAGGTAGTCGGTGCGCAGTCCGGCCTGCACGTTCTCGAAGGTGACGTCGTACACGGGCTCGCCGGAGGCGAAGGGGTGACCCATCTCGTCCAGCATCAGGCGGGCGGTCGGCGTGATGTCCAGCTCGGCCGCGGTGACGCCGAGGGAGCGCATCAGCTCGTGCGCGTTGCCCTTGGTGTGGTCGCTGGTGGCGAAGCCGGGCAGGGTCCAGGCCAGGATGTCGCTGCGCGGCCGGCCCGCGCGGTCCATCGCGCGCGCCGCGACGATCAGCGCGTGCGTGGAGTCGAGACCGCCGGACACCCCGATGACCACCTTCGGGCCACCGATCGCCGCGAGCCGCTGCTGGAGCCCCGCGACCTGGATGTTGTACGCCTCGTAGCAGTCCTGGGCCAGCCGGTCGGGGTCCGCGGGAACGAACGGGAAGCGCTCGACGCGGCGCCGCAGGCCCAGGTCGCCGGTCGGCGGGTCGAGCCGGAACGTCAGCGTACGGAAATCGGCGGTGCGGGCGGCGTGGGTGCGGCGGTTGTCGTCGAAGCTGCCTGTCCTGAGCCGCTCCTGCCGCAGCAGGTCGAGGTCGACGTCCGCCACGGCGAACTGGTCGTCGAGCGGGAAGCGGTCGGACTCGGCCAGCAGCGCCCCGTTCTCGTAGATCATGGTCTGGCCGTCCCAGGACAGGTCGGTGGTCGACTCGCCCAGTCCGGCCGCCGCGTAGACGTACGCGGCGATACCGCGTGAGGACGCCGAGCGGCACATCAGCTTGCGGTCCTCGGCCCGGCCGACGGTGATCGGGCTGCCGGAGAGGTTGGCGAGGACGGTGGCGCCCGCGAGGGCCGCCTCGGCGCTCGGCGGCACCGGCACCCACATGTCCTCGCAGATCTCCGTGTGCAGCACCAGGCCCGGGACGTCGTCGGCGGCGAACAGAAGGTCCACGCCGAACGGCACGGACTCACCGCCGACCCGGATCGTGCCGCCGCGCTCGTCGTCGCCCGCGGCGATCTGCCGGCGTTCGTAGAACTCCCGGTAGTTCGGCGGGTACGACTTGGGTACGACCCCGAGGACCCGGCCGCGGTGCACGACCACCGCGCAGTTGTAGACCCGGTTGCGGTGGCGCAGCGGGGCGCCCACGACCAGGACCGGCAGGAGTTCGGCCGACCCCGCCACCACCGTCCGGAGCGCCTCCTCGACCTGGTCGAGCAGCGCGTCCTGGAGCAGCAGGTCCTCGATCGAGTAGCCGCACAACCCCATCTCCGGGAAGACGGCGACGGCGACACCCTCGTCGGCGCATCTGCGCGCCTGGCGCAGCACCGCCTCGGCGTTGGCCTGCGGGTCCGCGATGACGGTGTGGCCCGTGCAGGCGGCGACGCGTGCGAAGCCGTGCTGATAGAGCGACCGGAAGTTCAGAGGAGGCACCGGGCCAGTGTAATCGTCAGAGCGACGCGATGGGGTGGGGAGGGTGGTGCGGCGGACCACCCCGCCCGGCGGACGGACGCCGGGTGCGTGGATGCCGGGCGCGATCCCGGCGCGGGGAGGGGGGTCTCCCGCCGGAAGGGCGCGCACGGCGGGCGCGGATCCCGGGAAACGCGCGATGCGCCCGCCTCCGTCGGAGAGGCGAGCGCATCGCGTGTGACGCGGGGTCAGTGAAGGCGGTACGAGTCGACGTAGCCCGGGGCGGGGGAGCCCACGCCGGTGACGTCGTCGTAGCCCTTCACGGCCTTCAAGGAGCTGTCCTTGCCGAGGCTGCGGACGGAGGTGAGGACACCGTCCGCGGCGTCGAAGCCGTTCGCGAAGTCGACACGCGCCACGGCGAGTCCGGAGCCCGTGGGCTTGTCCGTGACGTCGTGGTACGCCTTCGAGCCGATCTTGGAGTAGATCGACGGGTTGGCGAAACCGATCGCCTTGCCGCCGCGCGCCTCCTGGGCGAGCGCCTGGACGGCCGCGATCACCGGCGCGGCGAGCGAGGTGCCGCCGATCCGGTACTCGCTGTACTGCTCCGTCCCGTCCGGGAAGGTCTGCGTCTGGCCGACCTTGAAACCGGTGTTGGGGTCGGCGATCGCCGCGATGTCCGGGACGACCCGGTTGCCCGCGGCGTTGTTGGCCTTGGCCAGCGCGTTCGGGACGACACCCTTCTGGTAGTAGGGCTCCGCCACCGTCTTGCTGGTGCCGCCGCCCGCGCCCGAGGTGAACGCGCCCGGGAACCCGGTCCAGCTCTTGCCGTCCTCGGACAGCGAGGCCTTCTCGGTGCCCCAGCCGGTCTCCCACAGGTACTTGTCGCCCTTGCCGACCGCCAGCGAGGTGCCGCCGACCGCCGTCACCCACGCCGAGTTGGCCGGGGTGTCGACCTGCTTCGTCCCGGTGTTGGCGACCTCGTCGCCGTTGTCGCCGGAGGAGAAGTAGAAGCCGATGCCCTCGACCGCGCCGAACTGGAAGACCTGGTCGTAGGCCGCGGCGAGGTCCGGGGTCTGGTTGGCCTCGATGTCGCCCCACGAGTTGGAGACGATGTCGGCCAGGTGCCCGTCGACGATCTTGTTGAGCGAGTCGAGCAGATCGTCGTCGTAGCAGGAGGCGGCACCCACGTACGTGATGCTCGCGCCCGGCGCGACCGCGTGCACGGCCTCGACGTCGAGGGTCTCCTCGCCGTACCAGCCGGCCGCCCCGCACTCCTCGGTCTTCGTGTACTTCTTGGGCAGCACCTGACGCAACTGACCGCTGGTGTACGCGGCGTCGCCGTGCTTCGCGGCGTAGGTGGCCGCGTCGAAGGCGATGGTCGGCGAGGCGTACGCGTCGGTGATGGCGACCCGCACGTTCTTGCCGGTGCGCGTGCCCGCTCCGTACGCGGCGCGCAGCTGCTTGCCCGTGTACCCCTTGACCGCGTACGGGATCTTCGTTCCGTACGCGTCCGGCAGGGTGCTCGCGATGTTCGAGCCGTGGTACGAGGAGAACGGCCCGGAGTTCTTGAACACCGCGTCCGGAGGCGGCAGTTGATCGGCGTGCGTCGCCTTGTGCGGGGCGTTGTCCAGGCCGGTGACGGTCAGGACGGCGCCGTTCAGGGCGGCCGGCGCGGAAGCCGTCTTCGACGGCGCCCGGTAAGTCTTCTTGCCCTTGGCGTAGTTGTGCAGCTGCGTGCCGAACGCCTTCTCGGCGGCGGCCACGTCGCCGGTCACGGAGACGTAGTGCTGCGTCGTCCCGGTGACCGTCAGACCCGCCGACTTCAGCCACGAGGTCACGGCCGTGACCTGGGCCTTGGTGGCGCCGAAACGTGCCTGCGCCTTCTTGGCGCTCAGGTACTTCCCGTACGAAGCCGAGTGCGGGTCGGAGACGGAGCTGGCGTACGCGGCCAGTCCCTTGGCGTCCCGTCCGGCGAGGTACACCCGGGCCGAGACCTGGGAGCTGTCGGACGCCGCTCCCTTGTCCGCCTTGGCCGTCGCCCACGCGGGCCTGGTGCCCGCGAGGGTGTCCCGGCTCGGGCCGTCCGCGGCGTGGGCCGCGGGTATGCCGAGCGCCAGCGCGCCGGCGAGCAGAGGCAGTGTCGCCGCCATGCTCACTCCGGCGCGCGCGGTGGCGCGGTTGGATCTCATAGAACCCCCTGCGATGCGGTTCGTCGCATGTAGTGGTTGGTCGGTGATCCACGCGAGACCTCGCGCCCCACCAGGGCGGGAGGAATGGATCACCGATGGGGGCCACTCTTTCGATGAACCGTTCATGCCAGGGGAATGAACAAGCCAAGGAAAGCCCAAGTGGCCGCGATTGGCGGCTGTTTGGGGTGATTTGGAGCGGGTTCTTGACCACAATCGAGGGTTTTCCCTCTATCTCGTCCCGAGCTCTGTAAAGAGGTGCCCGTCCGCTGTAAGCGGATCGAGTCCTGGAGCGGGGAACAGCGCTCAACACCCGTGTCTCGTGGCGGCGTCGGCGCCGGCACGACGTCGGTGACCGGCTACGACCGGGCGGCCGTGCCCGCCCGCACCCAGCTCTTCATCGGCTGCCTGAACCGGGCCCAGCTCGCCGTCACCCAGGGACGGCCCGGCTCGGTGGAGCGGCTCGTACCGACCGGCGTCCACCTGACATGCGGTACGGACTGGCGCGGCTGACCACACGGCGGCGCAGGGGGCGGGGGTGAACGGTCCGGGCGGTGCCCCGACCGTTCCACGCATCCGGCCGCCGCGCCCCCGGCACACGCTAGTCGCGCGCCTTCGCGCCCCGTTCCTTCAGCATGTCGGCCATCAGCCTGATCTCCGACTGCTGCGCGTCGACCATGCCCTGCGCGAGCCGCTTCTCCACGCCGACGGTGCACTGGGCGACACAGCCCTCGGCCATGTGGATGCCGCCCTTGTGGTGGGCGGTCATCAGCTGGAGGTAGAAGACCTCGGCCTGCTTCCCGTCGAGCGTGCCGAGCCGCTTCATCTCGCTGTTGGTGGCCATGCCCGGCATCAGCGCGCCGTCCTTGCCGGAGGCGATGTCCCCCATGCCCATCCAGGTCATCGGCGCGTCCGAGGACACCTTCGGCAGCTCCCACAGGTCGAGCCAGCCGAGCAGCATGCCGCGCTGATTGGCCTGCGTCTGCGCGATGTCGTACGCGAGACGCCGTACCTCCACGTCCTTGGTGCGGTCCCGCACGATGTACGACATCTCGACGGCCTGCTGGTGGTGGACCGCCATGTCCCGCGCGAATCCCGCGTCCGCCGAGTCGGCGGCGGGCGCCCGCGTCCCGGAGTCGTCGCCGTCGGCGACCGCGTAGGTGATCGCCCCGGCCGCGACGAGCACGGTCGCCGCGGCGCCCGCGATCCAGCCGACCTGCCTCACTGGGCCAGACCGTTGGTGCAGGCCGCGCCCGGTTCGGGCGTCTGCTTGCCCTGCACGAACTGCGAGAGGAACGCGTCGACGTTCTTGTCGCTCGCGCCGGTCACCGCGCGCTGCTTGCCCCAGGCGCTCAGCATGATCGGGTCCTTCTGGTCCTCGACCGGGCTCATCAGCGTGTACGGGGTCTTCTTGACCTTCGCCGCGAGCGCCTTCACATCGGCTTCGGGCGCCTTGCTGTTGTACGTGACCCAGACCGCGCCGTGCTCCAGCGAGTGCACGGCGTTCATGTTGTCGACCGCCTTGGCGTAGACGTCGCCGTTGCAGTTCATCCAGACCTGGTTGTGGTCACCGCCGACCGGCGGCTCCATCGGGTAGCTCACGGTCTTCGTGACGTGGTTGCGCGCCAGGCTGCCCTTCCAGGTCTTCACACCGTCGGTGCCCGTGACGAAGTGCCCCGACGTCGCCTTCGAGTCGCTCGCCGTGTCCTTCTTGTCCGACTGGGACTTGACGAGCACGACTCCACCGGCGACGAGACCGGCGACGACGACCGTGCTCGCCGCTATCACGAGGATTCGGTTGCGCCGCTCACGATTGCGCTCGGCGCGGCGCAACTCTTCGATGCGCGCCTGGCGCGAGGCGGTGCTGGTGTTCTTGGCGGAACCCATGGTGAGTCCTTATGAGGATGGGACGGTCGGGTTCGCCGATCGTAATCGGGAAGGGAGGGGCGTCGGCAGGGAGGGCACGGGATTGGCCGAAGAAAGGGCGGACCGGGAGGGGAGCGGGGGAGCGGGCGCGCCGTGATGGCCGTGATGGCGGAGGGGCGCGGGACGGGGGGCGGAGGAAAATTTGAACCGAAGATGCGCATTACCTACGCTGTCGGGCATGCGGTTGTTGCGATCCACCGACCTGGCCCTGCGCGTCCTGATGCGACTGGCCGTCGTCGGCGACTCGACGCCCACCACGCGCGAGGTCGCGGCCGACATGCACGTCCCCTACACGCACGCCGCCAAGGTCGTCGCGGAGCTCCAGCACCTCGGGCTGCTCGATGCCCGGCGCGGCAGGGGCGGCGGTCTCACGCTCACCGAGAAGGGGCGCGGCGCGTCCGTCGGCGCGATCGTGCGTGTCTTCGAGGGGGACGGCGAGGTCGTCGAGTGCGAGGGGGACACGCCGTGCCCGCTCGTCTCCGCGTGCCGGCTGCGGGGTGCCCTGCGGCGGGCCCAGGAGGCCTTCTACGTCTCACTGGACCCGCTGACCATCGCCGACGTGGTCGCCGAGCCGACGGGGCCCCTGCTGCTCGGCATCAGCCGGAGGCCGTAGCCTCGGCCCGGTGGCCCGGTGGCCCGGTGGCCCGGTGGCCCGGTGGCCCGGTGGCCCGGTGGCCCGGTGGCCCGGTGGCCCGGTGGCCGGTGGCCCAGTGCCCTGCCCCGGCCGCTCTCGCGCTTCGGCCGTTTCCCGCGACCTGGCCGTTTCCGCCACCCGGCCGTTTCCTGTGACCTGGCCGTTCCCGCCACCCGGCGGCCCCCGCCGGCCCCCGCCGGGCTCCGCCTCCGTGCCCGGCCGGGCTCAGGGCCTGGCCGGGTTCCGTGCTCTGCCGTACCGGTCTCCGACGACCTGCGGGGGTGTTGCCGGCCCCCGCATCCGCGGCTGGATCCGCCGGATAGGGACAGCCGGATCGGGACGGGTGGACAGCCCCTAGTCCTGGGCCAGCCAGAGGTCCGGACCGAAGACCTCGTAGTGGATGTCGGCGGCGGGCATGCCCTTCCCGAGGAGCTGGGTCCGTACCGCGCGCATGAAGGGCAGCGGACCGCACAGGTAGGCCCGCGTGCCCGGCCGCACCGTCACTCCGGAGAGGTCGACCAGGCCGGTCCGGTCGGCGGGGTGGCCCGGCTCCGGGTGCTCGTACCAGAAGTGGGTCTCCGCGTCGGCGAGTTTGCCCGCGAACGCCTCGTGGTCGGCGCGCAGCGCGTGCTCGGCGGGGGAGCGGTCGGCGTGCACGACGGTGACGGGGGCCTTGTGGCCGGTGACCCCCAGCTGCTCCAGCATGGCGATCATCGGGGTGACGCCGATGCCCGCGGAGGCGAGGAGCACGGGGGCGTCCGTGTCGTCGAGGACCAGATCGCCGTACGGCGCGGAGACCTCGAGGACGCTGCCCTCGCGGACGTGCGCGTGCAGATGGTTGGAGACCTCGCCCTCGGGGCTCGTCGCGCCGCCGCGGTTCTCCTCCGCGCGCACCCGCTTGACGCTGATCTGGCGCACCGGTGAACCGGGCGCGCTGGAGAGGCTGTACTGACGTATCTGGCGGGCGCCGTCCGGGAGCCGGACGCCGACCGAGACGTACTGGCCCGCCCGGAAGTCCGGCAGGGTGCCGCCGTCGGCCGGACGGATCCGGAAGGTGGCGACGTCGGCGGTCTCCTCGACGCGCTCGGTGACCACCCAGGGGCGCAGGGCCCCGTCGTCCGCCTGCTCGTCGTACAGGCGCTTCTCGATGGCGATCAGGGCGTTCGCCATGAGCCAGTAGACCTCGTCCCAGGCGGCGGCGACCTCCGCGGTGACCGCGTCGCCCAGCACCTCGACGATGGCGGCGAAGAGGTGCTCGTGCACGACCTTGTACTGATCGGGCGCGACGCCCAGGGAGGCGTGCTTGTGCGCGATGCGGTTCAGCATCGCGTCGGGCCGCTCGTCGGGGTGCTCGACCAGGTAGGTGGCGAAGGCGGCGATGGATCCCGCCAGGGCCTGACGCTGGGTGCCGGCGGCCTGGTTGCCGCGGTTGAACAGGTCACGGAGCAGCTCGGGGTGGGCGGTGAACAGCCCGGCGTAGAAGCGCTCGGTGATCTCGCCGATGGCGGCGCCGACGACGGGGAGTGTGGCGCGCACGGTTGAGGCGGACGGTTCGGACAGCATCAGGACTCCTCAAAGCCAGGGCGGACGCGGTGGGTTGCGGCCCCCTTGTACGCACGGCACAGTAGTAAAACTTGCATCTGAGATGCAAATTAAAGCCCGTAGGGCGAGAGAGTGAGGGGCGGCTATTACGGGGGCGCGCGTGAGCAGGCAGTATGTGCAGGAGAGCAGGACACCTGCCGTACGCGAGGCGTTCAGACCGAGGTCGCCCGGCCGATCAAGGTCCGCAACGCGCATGAAATGGTGTTGTGGTGGGATGCTCAGGTGCGCCGATCGTCTTCGAGGCGTGGGAGCAGGCGGCCTGACCAGCAAGGATGGGTGGAAGCGGAAGATGGACAAGCAGCAGGAGTTCGTGCTCCGGACGCTGGAGGAGCGTGACATCCGGTTCGTACGTCTGTGGTTCACGGACGTACTCGGCTTCCTCAAGTCGGTGGCCGTGGCCCCGGCAGAGCTGGAACAGGCCTTCGACGAGGGCATCGGCTTCGACGGCTCGGCCATCGAGGGCTTCGCCCGCGTATACGAGTCGGACATGATCGCCAAGCCGGACCCGTCGACCTTCCAGGTGCTGCCCTGGCGCGCCGAGGCCCCCGGCACGGCCCGTATGTTCTGCGACATCCTCATGCCGGACGGCTCGCCGTCCTTCGCGGACCCGCGCTATGTCCTCAAGCGCGCCCTCGCCAAGACCTCGGACCTGGGCTTCACCTTCTACACCCACCCCGAGATCGAGTTCTTCCTGCTGAAGGACCGCCCGCTGGACGGCTCGCGACCCACCCCCGCCGACAACTCCGGCTACTTCGACCACACCCCGCAGAACGTCGGCCAGGACTTCCGGCGCCAGGCCATCACGATGCTGGAGTCGATGGGCATCTCGGTCGAGTTCAGCCACCACGAGGGCGCCCCCGGCCAGCAGGAGATCGACCTGCGCTACGCCGACGCGCTCTCCACGGCCGACAACATCATGACCTTCCGGCTGATCATGAAGCAGGTCGCGCTGGAGCAGGGCGTGCAGGCCACCTTCATGCCGAAGCCGTTCTCGGAGTACCCGGGCAGCGGTATGCACACACACCTGTCCCTCTTCGAGGGCGACCGCAACGCGTTCTACGAGTCCGGCTCGGAGTACCAGCTCTCCAAGGTCGGCCGCTCCTTCATCGCCGGCCTCCTGAAGCACGCCGCGGAGATCTCCGCCGTCACCAACCAGTGGGTCAACTCCTACAAGCGCATCTGGGGCGGCTCGGAGCGCACCGCGGGCGCCGGCGGCGAGGCCCCCTCGTACATCTGCTGGGGCCACAACAACCGCTCCGCCCTCGTCCGTGTGCCGATGTACAAGCCCGGCAAGACCGGCTCGGCGCGGGTCGAGGTCCGCTCGATCGACTCGGGCGCGAACCCCTACCTGGCGTACGCGCTGCTCCTGGCCGCGGGCCTGAAGGGCATCGAGGAGGGCTACGAGCTCCCGCCGGGCGCCGACGACGACGTCTGGGCCCTCTCCGACGCCGAACGCCGCGCCATGGGCATCGAGCCCCTCCCGCAGAACCTCGGCGAGGCGCTGGCCCTCATGCAGCGCAGCGAACTCGTCGCCGAGACCCTCGGCGAGCACGTCTTCGACTTCTTCCTCCGCAACAAGAAGTCGGAATGGGAGGAGTACCGCTCCGAGGTCACCGCCTTCGAGCTGCGGAAGAACCTGCCGGTGCTGTAGGGGCAGGTCAGAGCGGTTTCTACTGTCTTTGGAGAGAGGGCCCACGGTCGACGACCGTGGGCCCTCTCGGCAGTGCGGCTACGGCTGGGCCGTCTGTGGGCCGTCGGGCGCTGAACCGGTGCGCTGGAACACGGAGTCCACTGCCTTGCGGCTGCGGCCCTCGCTGCTGGGCAGCAGGTGCGTGTACACCCGGAGCGTGAAGCCGGGGTCGGTATGCCCCAGGTACGTACTCAGCGCCTTGATGTTCTCGCCCGCGTCCAGGAGCACGGACGCGTAGAAGTGCCTCAGGGCGTGCATGCCGTGCTCGCGGGCGGACTGGTGACGTTCGCCCGGCACGGGCTTAGGAATAACTCCGGCCGCCACGAGTGCTGGCTTCCAGAAGTGCGTGTTGAAGTCCGTACGGCGCAAGGCGCCACGGCCGTCGGGACGTACGAACAGGAGCTGCTTGGTGACTGGGCGGCCGTCAGGACGCTGCCACGGCAACGTCACCGCTACGGGCGGGTGAGCGGCCATGTGTTCCTTGAGAGCGCGTGCGACAGAGTCGGCGAGCGGCACGTCGCGTTCCTTCTCCCGCTTCGGAGGAGCGAACACGAGTTTTCCGGCGGACACCTTCACCTGGTAGGCGACGTGCAGCCAGCCACTAACGAACTTGATCTCATCGGCCGGTAGCCCGAAGATCTCGCCCTGTCGCAGACCGCAGCCGGCCCCCAGGTCGACGATGGCACGGTGCTGCGCCGGGAGGGCGGTGCGCACGGCGAACGTGCGTTCGGTAGTCCACGGGACTACACGGCGATTGCTCGGCCCAGGGGCGCGGACCGTGCTGGACTTGCATGGGTTCCGGTGCAAGTGGTCGTCCTCAACCGCCGCGGCAAAGACTCCAGAGACGCTCGCAAAGATCACGCGCCGATAGCTGGACGCGGGAATCGCCCGCTCTAACTCCGCCAGCCAGTCGCGGATGTGCTCCGGCTTGAACGTGCCAAGGGGACGAGATCCCAGGTAGGGGATGGCGTGGCGCCGGATCTGGACGCCGACCGGTTCCCTCGTGGTGGGGTCCGTTGTCTGCGACTGAAGCCACTTCTCCGCGTACTGACGGAACGTGATGCGCCCGGCCTTGGGGTCGATGTAGCGGCCGCCGTCCATGTCGGCCTTTGTCTTCGTCAGCCACTGCTCAGCCCTGCGCTTCTGCCCATCGGGGAAGCTCTGCGACCTCTCAGTGCCATCGGGGCCGATGTAGCGGGCCCGATAGCGGAGGCCGGTGCCGTGGCGGTCGGACTTCGTGCGGATGCTCTTGCCGTCGGCATCGTTCTCGGTCTTGAACCAACGGTCCTGGATGTGGCCGGCCATGTGGTGTCTGTGTCTCCTCATGCAGAGGGAGGGCCACCCGACGTGGCCCTCCCAGGGACAGCGATGGGGGTCTACGCCGCGTCAGCCTCGGCGCGCTGCTGCTGAACGACGAAGGCCTGAACGTCGGCGGGGTCGTAGCGCAGGTGCTTGCCGATGCGGAAGCCGACCGGTCCGGTCCGCTTCTTGCGCCACTGGTAGACGGTTTCGAGGGGGACGCCGAAGATCTCGGCGATGTCGCCCGGGGTGAGGTACCGATCGGGCAAGCCGCCGCGAATGGCGGCGCGGGGGTCGGGGTGAGCGGAACGGGCTCGGCTCATGGGGTGTCCTCAGAAGTTGAGTCACGTTGGCTTCGGGGCTTCGGACTCCGTGTGTGTCCGAGGTTCGGATTTCTGCGTCACCGCGTCATCAGCGTCACTTGCGGCTCTGACCTGCGGGTTTGGTTGACGCGGCGGATCGGCCCTGCGTCACCGGTGCGTCATCGGCTGCGTCATCGGGTGACGCAGGTGACGCAGGATGACGCAGAGCTGGCCGTCTGCGTCATCGCTGTTGGTGCAGGTCAGCGGCCGTTTTTCGGCCCGGGTGACGCAGGTGACGCAGCGTCTTCCTACTTAGGACAAAGAAGGGGCGCCCTGTAGTACTTGGGTACGCCTTACAGAGCGATGAGGGAGCCGCTGCGCGGCGCGACCTTGGGGCGGCGTTCCGCCGAACAGCAAGAGGAGCACGTGCTCTTCTTGCTGTTCGCTTGAGCGAGCGGGGTCGCGGGTCAGAACGCCCGCGTCTGCTCGTGCGGAGGCAGGGTCAGGGCGGCCGTGCGGGTCATTTCGAGATAGCGGCCCGCCTTGGTGCGGCCCGATTCGATGAGCACGCCCCGGGCCGCCAAGGTGGGCTGGAGGCGCTTGAGACGGTCGGAGAGGACTTTGCCGGTCGTCGGCCACCCCTTGGGCAGGGGACGGCACTCGTCCGCGCTATAGACGCTGCTGAGGCAGGACAGCCACTCGGTGGACGTCATCTGCTGCGCGCCGCCCGGCTCGATGGTCTCGGCGTGCCTGAGGACGGTCTGCGCGAGGAGATCGCCCTCGATCACGTCGTCGTTCAGGTCGTCCAGACTCGCCCGGTACGAGGGCAGCGCCCCGAGACCGGTTGCCGCGTCGAACTGCGCACACAGGTGGGCGAAGTCCGCCATCCGCAGGTCGGTTGGAGTCTCCGCCTGCACGGCGCGCACCTTGACCGTGAGGTCTAGGAGCGAGCCGAGGACCACGGGCAGCACTTCCGCGTAGTCCGCCCACAGTTCGGCCTCGGTGCGCCTGATCCGGGGCCGTTCGAGGCGGAGCGGCAGGAGCCGTTCGGCGAGGTCGGGTCGGATGACGCCGACGTCGATGCCGGTCAGGAGCAGGGGCCGGCGGTAGCCGACGCGGAACACGTCCCCGTCGGTGAACAGGGCGCGCTTCACGCTCTCGGCGCCGGTCACGATGCAGCACATCGCGTCCGACAGGTCTGGCGTCATGTGGGAGAGGTTGTCGAGCGCGGTGACCCATCCAGCCGCCACCGCCGCGATCAGGTTCTCCTCATCCTTCGGCGCCCGGCGCAGGTCACCGCTCATGCCCTCGATGATCCGCACGAGCATCCGGCCACCCGTTGACTTCCCCGCGCCCTGCGGCCCGGTGAGGAACGGCGCAGGTACGGGCACGGACGGACCGAGGCAGCCGATCAGCCAGGCGATGGCCAGGCATTCGGTTTCCGCGGTGGCGAAGTTGCACAGCCGCATGAGCAGGTCGATTCCCTTGCCGTCGGTGTCCTTGGCCGGCAGCGGCAGTTCCCCGGTGAGCTGGGTCCGCCGCCAGCACACCTCGCGCGGGTCGGGAGTCAGGATGTCCCAACCCGACGGGTGGATACGGACGGACTGCCCGTCGTCGCGGCCCAGGTCCAGCCACGTCGCCCCGTCGAACCCGGGGGCCACGCGGATGTGCACGGGCTGCACGTCCTCGGTCAGCGCGAGCGCTTCAATCAAGTCCAACGCCTCCTTGAGCGCGGACCCGTTGAAGACGCCGATGCCGTCCTTGAACAGGCCGACCATGAGTTCCTGCCTGTGGCTGCCGGTGGTGCCCTGCGAGCGGATCGGACGGGCCACCGGGTGGCCCATCTTCTGCGCGTACACGGTCCCGTCAGCGGTGCGGAAGTACCGGAAGTGCTCCTGCGCGTAGTCCGCGATGACCTCGCGGCCGGGAGTCTTGTCGTCCTCAGACATGGCTCAGTCCCAACGTGGTCAGGGCGTTGGTCCACGCCTCGGTGCAGTGCCGGGCCGATTCGCCCTTGGCCTGAGCTGCGGTGAACAGGCGCGCCGTGTGCGCCTCGGTGAGACAGCCGCACCGACCGTGCGTGGACAGCACCGCAAGAAACGTCCGGTAGACGGTCGCGTGCACCGCCTCACGGGTCTCCGTGATGCGCTGCTCCGCCATGGCAATGCCGCGGTCCAGGTAGGTCAGCGTCCGGTGCGGGCACTCCCCGCCACCGACCGGTGCGGGCACCGTGAGGGACGCCGGATGGACCGGGATCGGCTCCTTCATGGTCAGGGCGCGCACGGTATCCGGCAGGGCCGCGATGGTGCCGGTGCCAGGACCGAGCCATCGGGCGTAGGCCATGGTCGACTTGATGTCCATGCCAGGCTGTACGCCGTTGGCGCCCTGCATGGCGCCCCGGTAGATCCAGTGCTCCCCACGGGTCGTCGGCACGGTTCGGGTGACGGGCAGGCTCGTCCGGGCCCACGCGATGGCCTCGGCGTTGTCGAGGTCCACGACGGTGAGGCCCGCGCCGCCGGGGTGGTAGGCCACGCCCGCGGCTTCCCGCCACGCCCGTGCCCATGGTGTCGAGTTGATGACGCCGGGGTCGGTGGTGGCGGCGGCCCAGCCGTGGCACGGCGCGGGGCAGGTACAGGGGCCGGGGGTTTTCATGTTTGGCCGGCCACCGCAGGCGTTCTTGGCGCAGGCCGGGCAGTTCCCGAACGGCACCTTGCCCTCGCGCAGCGGCAGGGCGGGCACGCCGTGAGCGGCGAGCTTCAGTGCCGTCTCCAGATGGTTGATGGTGGCAGTCATGCCGCGGTCCTCCCCTCGATGGTGAGGAACTGTTCGGCGATCCACTGGCCGTAGGCCGGAGGTACGGCTTTGCGGGCTTCGAGGTTGGTCATCCAGGTGCAGCCCATGGCGTCCGCGTAGGCGCGCTCGCCCTTGTGCTCGAAGGGGAGCAGGTCTTTGCGGTGCCAGCACGGCGCGACCAGGTCCCCGCCCCCGCCCCAGGAGGTCTCGAAGACGCGGTGACGGCGGACGGAGAGGCCGAACGCGGTGCCGCACAGCAGGTAGTCCGGTCGCAGCAGGCCCGCGGCCGCGGTCTCGGGAACGTTCTCGATGACCCACGGTCGGCCGGTGGCCTGCATGACCTGGCGGCCGGGGCCGATCAGGTCCGGATGGCTCTCCGGGTTGCCGCGCCATTTGGTGACGGTGGCGTAGCGCTCGCAGGGCCAGGAGCCGTGGACCAGGTCGTACCCCTGACCGTGGTCGGCGCAGTAGTCCAGGCCGTCGGCCTGGATGAACGGGAACGGGTAGTTCGGCATGGGCGCGATGTCCACGCCGACGACGTCGAACCCGGCGAGGTAGTAGCCCATGGACAGACCGCCCGCACCCGAGCACAGGTCGAGCAGACGCAGACCGTTCGGGCGCCGCAGGGGCAGGACGCGGGCGTTCACGCGGCCACCCCCAGGACCGGGGCGAGGGAGGTCAGGGCGGCCTGTCCGATGTGCTCGGCGTAGGCGGGCGGGATGCACTCGCGGATGCCATCGCGGTTCATCCACGGCACCCCGAGCACGTCGCGGGCGAGGGGGACTCCGGAGAAGTTGCCGACGAACTGGCCGTAGTGGCCGGGCGGGACGGGGCGGCCCATCTTCGCCTGCGGCACCGCATGCACGGCATGGGCGGGCTGTTCGAGGGTGAAGCCGCCGCCGGTCTCGAAGAACCGGTGCCGGTAGTTGGCCAGTCCGAACATCGTCGCGCACAGCATCACCGGGGCGTTCAGTTTCCGGACCGCGCCCCGGACGTTCTCCAGCACCCACGGCCGTCCGGTCGCTTCCAGGGCGGCGCGGGTCGGGGCGATCAGGTCGGGGTGGGTGTTGCCCTGGATGCGCTGGCATTCGCTGTCGTGCTGGCACGGCGGTGAGCCGTGGATGAAGTCGAACTCCGCGCCGTGCGCCAGGACGTAGGCGATGGCGTCCGCCTGGATGAACCGGAACGGGTAACGCGGCTGAGGGGCGATGTCGACGCCGGTCACGTCGAAGCCGGCGTCTGCGTAGCCTTTGGAGGCTCCGCCCTGGCAGCAGAACAGGTCGAGCAGGCGTGGGTGTAAGCCGTGTGCTCGCCGGATGTCAGTGGGTTGCGTCATGCTGGGTTGTCTCCGGTTCGGTATCAGCGGGCTGGTGGACGCAGGGCAGCCGCGGTCTTTGGCGAGAGGGCGGCTGCCCTGGCATGTGGGCTCGGGAGGGGCGCTGTGACGACTGCTTGGCTGGTGCTGGCCGTGGGTGACAACCGGCAGCACGGCGGGAACGACGGCTACGACGACAACCCGCGGTACCACTACAGCTGGGACAGCACGGTGCCCAACCACGCGCAGCTTGCGGTGGGGGATGTGATCGCGCTGTGGGACAAGAAAGAGCTGATCGGCGTTTCGGTGATCCACGGGATCGACACGGGAACCGCTGAGAAGTTGGTCTACTTCTGCCCGGCTTGCGGCCGCGCTGACTTCAAGCGTCGCTCGCGTCTGACACCGGCATGCCGCTGCAATCAGTGCGGGGCACTGTTCGACACCCCCGGTGAGAAGACGAAGACCGTGACGACCTACCGCTCACGGCACGGCATCAGCTGGATCAACGGCCGGGGCCTGCTGACCGGCGCGGAACTCCGGGCCATGTGTGACTCGCCCGGCTCGCAGCTGAGCATGCGGCCCGCGCGTTGGGAGATGCTGCGCGATGCGCTCCTCGAAATGGCGGGCGAGGAACTGCCGTTGGAGCTGGAGAACGAGGCTCAGGCACCCATCCCCGGAGGCCACAAGGTCGCCAAAGTACGAGTGCGGGTGGGCCAGAGCGCGTTCCGCAGCCGCCTCCTGCGCGAACAGGGCGACCTGTGCGCGGTGACCGGCGCTGCACCTGAAGCTGTTCTTGAGGCAGCTCACCTGTACAGCTTCGCTGAGTCTGGCGAACACCACGACTACGGAGGCTTGCTGCTCAGGCGGGACATCCACAGGCTCTTCGATCTCGGCCAGATCGCAGTAGACCCCGGCTCCGGCCTGGTCGACATAGCCCCAGCTCTTCGCAGATTCCCGCTCTATGGCCAGCTGCACGGCCAGCCCTTGGCCGTACAGCTGAGGCCGGAGCACCGGATCTGGCTTGAGGCCCACTGGCTCAGCAAGCGCACCGCCAGGTAGTGGAGTTAGCCGTGGAAGTGGTTGCGCTTGATCACGGCCTTGCGGATGTTGACCGTGGTCCCGCTCTTAGGGCTGCTCGCGCCGAAGATCTGTACGGCGATCCAGCCGCCGAAGATGACGGCGGCGAGGGTGATCAGTTGGGTGATGAGCGCGGTGAGTGCGGCGATGAACGTCGTCAGCAGCAGCAGACCGCCGCACACCGCGACGAACCCGACTCCGCCGAGGGCGATGTTCACCGCCGTGCGGGAGACGGTCGGCTTGGCCGCGACGGGTTCGGGGTGTACGGGGTTGATCGCATAGCCGGTGACGACCCGGCCGTCGGGAAGCACGATGCTCGCCACCGCCGGAACACTGCCCGGCTGCACCGGTATGAGTGGCGTCGGGGCCGCGACGGCCGGGGCGAGCGGAACGGGCTGGTGGACTTCCACAGCGGTCGCGGGGTGGCTGTGGGTGGGGTGTTCGGGGTACATGCGGAATCCCTTCCGGTGCTCGGGCAGGGAGGCGGAGCCACTCCCCTTGCGGGGTGACTGTGGAGGGGGTTTTCGGGGTCTGACCTGGGGTGCCTCCCTAACTCCCTGAGCGATCATTTGTGCAGCTCAGGGCCAGGGAGGCGGGTCAGGGAGGCGGTCAGGGAGTTCTCCCTGCCTCCCTGACTAGGGAGGGGTCGGTTCCCTGTCATACGTCGACGGAAGCGGAACCATCGCTATCTCGGTCGGCGAGGGCTCGGATGACGCGGTCGCGGCTGACGACCATGACCCCGTCGGACTTGTGGGGCTCCGCGCCGGCGGCGTCCAGCACGCGCTTGAGGTCCAGGAACGACCAGCCGCCGTAGGCGTCCTCGTTCAGCGTGGCGAGCCGCTTGAGCACATCCTTCGTGCGCACCCGCGATGCATCCCCGACCACCTTGGCGATGTCCGCGAGCGGGTCCCGCTGCTCACCGCGGTCGATGACGGTGAGGGTGGTGACTCCGTCGCGCAGGGCCTTGGCGCGGTCGATGATGGCTTCGGCGGCGGCGTCATCGACGTAGTGCGTGCGGACCGTGATGGACGACTGTCCCTTGGGGATGTCGATGCCGGACGAGGCGACCACGAGGGTTCCCTGATCCAGGCCCGGACGGAGCAGGTTCGGCGCGGCGCCGCCGTCAACGGCCTTGTCACCCAGCGCCATGCGGGCCTGTGACTCGGTACCCAGCGCGAGCGAGGCGCGGGTGTGGGCGCCCTCGCGGACCAGCTTGGGCAGGTTCTGATCGGTCGGGTCCTGGGTGCCCTGCCACATCAGGACGTTGACGGCGCGGCCCTGGTTGTGGATCTTCCGGACGGCCATGAAGTACCGGGAGGTGGCCTTGGAGCCGCCGTAGAAACGGCCGTCCTCGTCCTTGAGCGGGCACATGAACGCGACCTGCGCCTCATCGACCAGCACGATCAGGGCGGGGAACTGCGTTCCGGGCGGGGCCATCAGACGGCGGTTCATCTCAGCGACGGCACCTTCGACCATCTCGGTCACCTGGATCACGTGCTCATCCGTCGGGCCCTGGATCAGGGTGGTGGCAAGACCGTAGAACATGGCCCAGTCGCCCACGCCCTTGAGGTCACCCATGACGAACTGCACCGACTTGTCCAGGGCGAGCCACAGCGCCAGGGAACGCAGAGCGACGGTCTTGCCCTGGTTCGACAGGCCCGTGATCAACAGGTGCCGCTGGTACAGCGACAGGGCGGCGGCATCACCACGCAGGTCCTGACCCCACGGGGCGCGGCCCTTGGCGTAGTCGGCGGTCATCGTTTCGTCGGTGACCAGTGGAGAGGGGCCGATCGGCTCGTCCAGTGCCCCGGAGTCGGCGACCCACAGACGGACCGTGCGGGCGGCCTGCGGGATGGTGATGAACACCTCGTGTTCGTGCCGGGTCAGGTTCTCCGCGAGCTTCCGCCGGCGGTTCTGCACCTCGATCGTCGATACCCCGGAGGGGAGGGTGACGTCGACCTCGACGCCGCATCCGGCGATCCGGATCGGTCCGAGCATCGAGGCGCCGGCGTCCCCCATCTCTTTGATGGCGTTGCGCAGGGCGGGTACTCCTAGGTCGCGCAGAGCCTTGACCACGATCGACGGGGTGATGGGCTCGCCCTCGCTGTTGCGGACGTTGTCGGGCAGGGCCCATGCCGGTGCGGCGTGCTGCTTGCTGCCGATCGCCCACAGGGCGAGCAAGGCGAGGAACGGCCCGACCGTGAGCGCGGGACCCCACACCACCTGGACGATGGTTATGAGCAGGTTGATGAAGTCGATCGTGGCCATTAACGGGGTAACGACCTGCGTGACGTCCTTCGTCGCGATCGCCATCACGATCCCGAGGGCGACCAGCGACCCGACACCCATGCCAGCGCTCACGGCCACGCCCTTGGCCGCGTCTACGGGCGAGTGGAGTAGGTCCATGCGGCGGCGGTGGCGGGCCTCGCGGAAGTGCTGCCCGCGCTCCTCCCACTCCGAAGCCATCTCGTGATTCCCGACGGCTTCGGCGGCGCGGAACATCCGCTCGTACCGGGAGGCGGTCCGCCCGTCCCACGTCCGCCTCGCCGCAATCTTTGCCCCGCCGGCGACGTACAGGGTGTGCCGGGCGACGGCGCGAGCGGTGGTCTTGGTCGTCTCGTGCGTGACCGCTGTGTGGATGGCGCGTCCGGAGCGGATCCACAGTGGGACGGGTGCGGCGGGGGCCGGTTCGGGGACCACGGCCAGCGTGGTCACGGTGGCCGACTCGGGAGCTGTTTCGGTGTTCTTGTGCAGGTGAACGACGTTGTCACTCATGGTTCAGGACACTCCTGACTGCCCCGTGTCCGGGGTGAGGGTGAAAGGGGGAGGGCTGTGCGGGGGGAGTGGCGGCGCGGGTCGCGTCACCACCAGCCGGAGGACTTCTTGGCGGCCTTGGCCTTCGCCGCTTCCGTCACGAGTCGCTGCCGTTCAACCTGCAACGCGGTGATCTCAGCGATGAGCCGTGTTTCGGCGGAGGTGGAGACGGAGTCGATCCGGCTGTCGGCGCGGCTGGTGCTCTTGCCGCGCATGACCCGGTAGGAGCCGCCGGCGAGCGCGGCGAGCATCTGGCGCCGCTCCGATCCGGTCAGCGGCCACAGCTCGCCCTTACGGACGGCATCGAGCTTGCGGTTCGTCTCGCGGATCGCCTGGTCAAGGCGGCGGGTGTTGGGCTTGGACATGGTCGATCCCTCCGGTCAGACGCGCGGGGCGAGGATGAGATGAATGTCAGCGAGCTGGACGACCGAGCCCTGCGCTCGCAGCCATGCGGCGACTTCGCGGGTGACGCGGTCCCAGCAGAAGGAGGTGGGGACGGTGACGGTTCCGTGAGCGAACGCCCGGCTCCCGCCCGGCATGGTCACGTGGGCGTACCACGCGTAGCCGATGGTGTTCGGAGCAAGGTTGGTGCTGGTCACAGCGGAACTCCAAAGGAAGTTGGGAGAGATCAAGCGGCGCGTTCGTCGAGCAGGGTGTCCCGCAGCGTGCGGGCGTTCGCCGGTGACGTGCGGACCGTGCGGCGGATGCCTTCCGCCGTGATCTGCGCGTCCGGCCAATCGGCTGTCGCGGTGCGGGCCTCATCGAGCAGTTGAGCCGCCGTCCGGCGCGGCTGTGCCGATCGGGCGGCGTCGGGAACGCGTCCCGTCGCCCGGCGCGGTCGGGTCGACTCAGCGGCCACCGGACGGCGCTCGATCGCCGCGACCGGAGCAGGCGCTGGGACCGGGATCGGCTTGGCCAGTTGGGTCGACTTCAGGAAGTCGACGGTCACCGGATCGGGCATCATCAGCGGCACCACGGGGGCGGGTGCCGGGGTCGATACCGCGAGGTCAGCCGTAGACCGATTCCTTACTGTCTCGGTGGTTTTCTCCATATTCGCCTCCGGCTCGGGAATCGAGTCGGGGCGGTGGTGGAGAACCTTGGCGACCAGGTCGGAACCGAAGTAGATCGACCCGACCGGAAGCGACGTCGCGAGCAGGACCAGGGCCCAGTTCGCGGGGTCCCAGTCGGCGAGGCGAGTCCAGTCGAGTTGCGCGTCATGCAGCTTCGGCACGAGGCCGTGCACGTAGTTGAGGACCAGCGAGGCGAGCGTGTAGGTGCCCAGGACCCGCAGCGCGAACGTCCGGTCCCTGCCCGCGAGGACGAGCGTGGCGACCAGTGCCAGGGCCATCAGGCCGTCGACCACGAACGGGTAGAGCGTCGCGGCCGTGTTGTCCGCACCGACCGCGTTCGCGATGTCCCGCAACGCGTTCCACGAGACCCGGAACGCCATGGCGACCACGGCGACCAGGGCCAGCACGAGAGTGGCCCTGCCTTTGCGGTGAAGGTTCATGCCACGCCGCCCGTCGCGCTCGCCCCGGCTCGGTTGGCCTGGTCGCGTTCGGTGGCCAGCACCCGGCGGTAGGCCCGGCGGATGCGGCGCACGTCCAGCTCGGTGGGCGTGCGGTCGAGGGTGGTGATCTGTGCGTCGAGCAGGTCGACGTCCGCGAGGATCGCGGGCATCTCCAGGTCGATCGCGTCCAGCTCCGCACTCGTCGGCTCCATGAAGTCGGCGAACGCGGTAACAACGTCCTGAACAGTGACGATGGGACTCATTGGGTCGTGTTCCTCTCACAGGTGGAACGGCCCGAACAGCGGCCCCGGTGTTCCAGCACCGGGGCCGCGCGCCGTTGAAGTCGGTAGCTCCGGCTTCCCTCAGCGCTGCTCGGACAAGACGAGCAGTGGAGGCAACCGGCCGCAGATGCCCTGCGGAAGGATCGAATGGCGCTGTACTCGCACTCGGGGCAGAACCCGTGTACGCCGCCCTCTTGGTCGTGGAGGTGGGGCGGTCTTCCTCAGGCGCACTGTTGAGTTCTCAAGGAACGACCAGCAGGGGGCCTCCGTTGGGAGAGCTATCCCGAACCGACCAGGCATCGAAGCAGCCCAAAGAAGGCCCTTCCGGGCCGCTGTCCTAGGACTGCGACCGGCCTGAGATGAGGATGCACCGCAGTCCCAGGACTGTCAACAGTCCTAGGACTGTGCTTCACTGGACACGTCGAGAGGAGTTCTGCAGTGGCACCGAAGTGGCGGGAACTGGCGGACAAGCTCGCCGAGCAGATCAAGAGCGGTGAGTACGCTCCGGGCGTCCAGTTGCCCCAGATCAGGGACCTTGTGGCGGCCGGCGAGGGCTCAAAGGACACTGTCCACAAGGCCTACAAGGCGCTCGAAGTGCAGGGACTAGTGACCTCTTCACGAGGCCACGGCACCGTGGTGCGGCAGCAGACGCCTCTCAAGCGGCTCGGTATCGCGCGGTACGACAAGGCAAAGTGGCGCGACGGTGACGAGGTGGCGTTCATCGCCGACCGCGTGGCATCCGGCCGCGCATACCGCCGCAACGAGCAGACACAGAGAGTCAGCCGTGTGCCGGCGCCGCCACTCGTGGCGGAGGCGCACGGTCTGCATGAGGGGGCAGAGGTCTATGCGCGGGCGAGGCTCGTAAAAGAGGGCTCGCAGCCGACGCACACCCTGACCAGCTACTACAGGCCCGAACACGTCGAGGGCACACGAATTGTGGACCCAACTCCGGGGCCCGCCGGCCGTGGCGGTGGCTTCCGTGTCCTCTATGACGCCGGGTACGAGATCGACCACATGAAGGAGGACCTGTTCGCGCGGGTCCCTACGGACGAGGAATCCCAGCTCTTGCAGCTCTCGCCGGGGGAGTGGGTAGTCGAGTTGCACCGCACCACCTACACCGCCGACGGAACCGTGGTGGAGTTCGCGATCGGTGTACACGCAGCCACACGGTTCTCGTGGTCCTACGACTTCAAGGTGCCCGACTCGGCGAAGACGGAAGGCGAGCGCAAGTGATTTCGACGCAGGCATGGGCCGATGCACAACTGCTCTGGGACTTCCAACAGATGGGCCACGAACCGCACCCCTGCTCGGTGGCAATCGGCCTCGGTAGCCATGACCTGGGCGTGGCTGACACCACGGCCGATCTGTTCCTCAAGGGCATGGCACCGGTCATCGTCTTCACAGGAGCGACCAGTCGTACTACCCGTGAGCGGATGCCTCGAGGCGAGGCCGAACACTACCGGGATCGGGCTGTGGAGCTGGGCGTCCCTGCGGACGCCATCATCATCGAGCCGAAGGCTCGAAACACGGGTGAGAACATCCGTTTCTCCAGGGCTCTGCTTGAGGCGGGGCGTGTCTCCGTGTCCTCAGTTCTCCTGGTCAGCAAGCCGTATGAGGAGCGGCGGGCGTACGCGACTGCCCGGAAGCTTTGGCCGGAGGTCGAGTGGGTGAGCGCTTCGACCCCCATGTCCCTCGCCGAGTACGTGGATTCGATCCAGGATGCGAGGCTCGTCATCGACATGTTGGTTGGAGCCCAACAGCGGCTCGTCGTGTATCCCCAACAAGGATTCATGATCGAGCAACAGGTTCCTCGTGAGGTATCGGTGGCGTACGAGCGGTTGCGGAGCGAGGGGTTCACGAGCCGGCTCGTTTCCGAAGCGGTGCGATAGAGCTTCTTTGCACCATCAACGCGGATCGCTCTGCTTCCGTCCTCGGCTGGGCTTGCGCGCCTGTCTGCCCCCGTTGCAGCGGTCAAGAGGCAAGCGAAGAACCACGAAGCGCCCTTCACTGCAACTATGGGCCCGTAGGCTTTGGGCCATGGTGAGTGTGCCCTGGCAGGACATTGCAAGAACTCCGACGGTATCCGAAGCTCTAGTAACCATGCTGGTACTGCGGCTGCGGCCGCGCGCCCAGGAAGTCGACGGGACCGGCGGAGATGGCGGTCGGGACCTCTATGAGTACACCGAATCCGGCGAACTAATTCACTACGAGGCTAAGTCGTTCACGGGGCGGATGACATCGAGCCGAAGGGAACAAGTCCGCCGTTCTCTAGTCTCTACTGCCCGATACCAGCCTGATCAGTGGGATCTCCTCGTACCAATCAGCCCGAACCCGGCTGAAATGAGATGGTTTGAGGGATTGCGTGACGAATTCCCCTTCGTTCGTAACTGGCGTGGACTGAATTGGCTTAATCAGCACTTCGCTGAGCATGCAGATTTGGTCAGATATGCACTACAGGAGTCCGGGGATTACATTCTGGACCGCATCGCAGAAGCCCGGGCTGAGCGTGACCTGCTGATCGGCGGGATTCCCGATTTGATCGACCGGTATCGCGCCTTGCAGGTTCGGGCGCAGGAGATCTCTCCTAATTATGCAATTAGTGCTTCTCTTGATTTGAATGGCGGGACCGCCATTCACTTGTCGCCGACGGGCAATGAGCCAGATAGCCGCTCGACAATCCGGTTCACTGGAAAATTTGCGTTCCAGCAAAGCGATCCAGAAGAACGGCGCCGTCTCAAACGATTTGAAGACGCTTTGCGCTACGGCGGCGAGGTGGAACTCTCCGGTGGAAATGTTCAAGGGGTGACAATTGATGCCCCTTCGGAGCTAGGTATTAGCGGCTCCTTTGTCCCCGAGGCCGTGCGTATTGAGGCAAATCGGGAAACGCTGACTCCCCCGCTCCGAGCCCAACTCGTTGTACGTGCCGCCTCCGGGATTCCCACTGCTTCGTTGCCTCTGCAGTTCATTGAGCGGACAACTGGCACCGATGGTGGAACTCTGCTCGGTGGCGACGTCACTGCGTTCATGCACGTGAAAATGCGTTACGACAACCGCAATAGGTCATGGCGGCAGACACTTTCTTTCACGCCACCCGAAGAGGCGCTCCCGCAGGCCCTGGTCCCGGTTCTTAGGCTGATCAGTCGTGCCCGAGCTGGCTCAATGATGGAAGTGGCATTCCAAGGTCCCTCGTCAACCCGGCTGAGCGCCCCGATCTCGCAAGGCATGACGCCTGGCGGCTGGGATGTCGATGAAGCGGAGAGATGGGCCGACGCTTACGAGGCTCTAGCCATCCTTCAGACGATGACCGGACAATTCTTCCCAGCACCAGCAGATTTCACCATGCGGGACGGAAACGATGCCCGAGAGGCTGTCTCCTTGCTGCGTGGTGAGAAGGTGAGTCTTGCGGCGAGCACCGTGTCTATCGGAGTAGTCCGGGAAGAGGCTTTTGAATTGCTTACGACAAGTGACACATTTGCCTTGGCGGCTACCTATGAGGGCATGCTATTGAGCTTCGGCGAGTATCAGGTGGATCTTGGGCCATGCATTGAAACGCTCGTGGTTGATAAGGTACTGAACTTGCGAGACGCCAAACGTGAATTTGTTAATACAGGCCACGCCACTGTGCGCATGCGCGTATCCAAATCCGCTCCAGCGCAACGCTACCTAGGTACTCAATTGCCGGGGGCGGACTCTGCTTAGCCTAGAGTAAATGTGCCGGCCGCGATAAGGTCTAGTAGACGGCGATGCAAGAGACTTACAATGTCCTCACTCGATGCCAGCGCAGTCAAGTCCGCAGTGGTTACGAGTAGCATTCGTGTGCGTTCGACCAGAGCCAGCGCGGCGGACTGGTAGGCTGCGGTTTTCTCGTAAGGGCTCCCTGTTACCCCGTTTGCTGCAACCAAAATTCCTAGCGTGCAACCGCGATGGCGAATTTTAGCTGCAAATTCATTTACAGTAGCTGAATCAACTCGCATACTCCAGTTCTTGCATTCAACGAGGAAGATTTCTGGCAGGGCCCTCAAGCCATTGTTCTCCCGAAAGTTCATCACGGAGATGTCCACTTCCTCAGATGTGAACCTGTTGAGGCTGTTGCGCTGCACGTCACAACCTGGCACTGCGGCGAAGATGTGTTCAAGGGCGTCTTCGAAGGCCTTACCGCGAACATGTGTCGAATTTGTAGAATTTCCAGCACGTTCGAGATGCGACTTAAGTATCGAGCTGTCAAAATTAGGCACGATAAGGCACCCCGTGCACCACTGCATTTCGCATGGAGACAAGGAGGCTACTCAGCGGTTGGGTACTGAGAGCGTCCACCAGTTCATGCGCCGAGATGGTAACTACGCGGGGGTCGGATGGAATGGATCCGCGACGCTCCCCTTGCTCTTCTTCCAGTGAATGATAAATAAGCAGACCGAACGGTACCTGGCTTGTGCTAAGTCGAGCCGAGAAGTTCTCTACGGCCCGCGTGAGACCGTGTCGCGGAGCGCTTATCCACATTTTCAATTGAACTAGCACTGGACCGCCGAGGATGGGGCTAGCTTCATCGGCCCAGATCGCAGCATCGTAACCCATATCGCCGGTCGCACGAAGCTCTGAAACTTCCGCCGCACGTGAATCCAATACCTCAAGTATAAGATTTTGGAAGTGTTCACCCGTGCTAATCTTTTTCAGGCGCAAATGAGCCAAAGTGGCCGAATCGCGCGAAAGTGCGGGGAGGTCTGATGTCGCCGTGTGAGCTTCCGTTTTTCGCCGCAAAGTTCGAAGGAACTGTTTGAGGTGGAGCTCCAGAGCCTCCTCATTTCGGAGGTCTGCTTCAATCAGAGTTACGCCGGCAAGCACAAGTGGTGCCCGCCGGGGCGGCTCCAAGACCAAGAAGACCGGAGTGCGGCGGCCGAGGGCGACACCGATGTCCACCAATACGGCTGCCTCAGCGTCGCGATTGTCCCCCTTACCAAGGACAGCACACACGAAATCAACCGGCGGCTCGGGTGTCTGGGTGAGCCAGTCGACAGGCAGTTGGCTGGCCTTAAGGATGTCGGCCCCCAGACGACGCATCACACGCTTCAAGCCCTCACTGGGAAGGTCAAGGTCAGCAGTCAGCAGGCAACGCATGTGCCTACCGTAGCGACGGTGTTGCCCTTCGCACGGCCGCTTCAGTGAATCGCGTGCACGGTTGATTGCCTGTGTCGCAGCAGCTCTGTTCCTCTACCGCAGCGGTATGAGCTGGTGCTCCGGGGAACCGCAGTGGAAACGGGCGCACCCAAGCTGATTGCGTGACAGGATCGGCGCGGAATCTTGGGCTCAGCCAACGCGGCCTCGTACGGCGCTAGCAGAGCACCCAAGGGAGCCGGAGAGGACCAGCAGAGTCGTGGGTCGCCCCCAAGGTGCCTCGCTCGCAGGACTCTTGGACCTCGGCGACGGCGCTGCGGGTCGACGCTCACAAGTTTCCTGAGTCCAGTGCCTGATGAGGTGCGCGTCGCTTGCGAGTCTGCCCACCCTGGCCGCGCTCTAGTTGGGAGGGAGACAGCGTCTCGGAGGCGCCGTTCAACTCTGGCGGTGTCCAGAGTGGCAGCCCACCCTGGGCCGTCTCTGGGCCGTCAAAGGCCAGCCGGCAACGACAAGCGACGGCCACGAACGACCCCGGCTTCCGCAGTTCAGGGGCGGTCGAGTTCGGAGCGCGGCAGGTAGCCAGCGCTGCACGTCAATTCCTCCGCAACAAGAAGTCGGAGTGGGAGGAGTACCGCTTCGAGGTCACCGCCTTCGAGCTGCGGAAGAATCTGCCGGTGCTGTAGGCGCAGGTGGGAGCGGGTTTCCCGTGAGAACGGCGCGTGGCCGACGGTCGGTGACCGTCGGCCCTGCGGTGTCTTCGGGGGCCGGGCCCGGAGGGAATGGGCGGCCGGGAGGTCCGCGGCGGCGCCGGTGGTCGTGGGGCTGGCTCGTGCCGTGCTCTGCCGTCAACTCCGCCTCTTGTGCGGCCTGTTGGCCGGGGAAGTGGGCCGGTGATGAAGACTGTGGGTATGGAGTTCTTCTGTTATCACCGTGACCGGCCCGGCTCCTTGGAACTGCGCGACGAGCTGCTGGAGGAGCACTGGTCCTACATGGACGGGTACGCGGCGGAGATGATCGCCCGCGGTCCGACCCTCGACGGTGACCGGGACGCGCCCACCGGCAGCGTGCACATCGTCGACCTGCCGGATCCCGCGGCCGCCCACGCGTTCGCCTTCGGTGAGCCCGGCTACCAGGCGGGCGTGTACCGCGACGTGCTGGTGCGCCGGTGGCGCAACACGCTGGGGCGCACCATGTGGGAGTTTCCCGGCGGCCGTACCGGTGGCAACCGGTACCTGGTGCTCGGCCTCGGCGCCGGGCGGGCCGCCGACCTCGACGTGCCGCCGGAGCGGGAAGGGCTGATCGCCTACGGGCCGCTGCTGTCGGACGACGGTTCCGCCTGGCTGGGTACGGCGGCGCTGGTGCGGGCGCCGGACCCGGACGCGGCCCGCGCCGTCCTCACCCCCGACCGGTACGCCGACATCGAGGTCCACGACTGGCAGTTCGGCGGGCGGCCGTCATGAAGCGAGGCGGCGGCTGACCCGGGTGGGGCCCGCGGTGGCCGCGCTGCGGCGCGCTGGAGGTGACTCACTGGCGCACGTACGCGGGAGACACCGCCGCGGTGCTGATGCGCCGCGGCTTTCCCGTGCCGTCGGACGGGACCGTGTACAGGTCGGCTCCGTAGTCGCCGGGGAGGGCGTAGACGAGGGTGTGGTCGTCGCGCCAGACCGCCTGGTCGTCGACACTGCGGGGCTCGGCCAGCGGGGTTTCGCGCCCGGTGCGCAGGTCGAGGACGTACAGGTGCCAAGGGGCGTCCTGGGGAAGGCCCTGGACGCGCTTCTTGAACGCGACGCGGGTGCCGTCGGGGGAGAGGGAAGGGCATTCGACGTTCGTGCGCAGGGTGGTGACGGTGCGGGTGCGCAGGTCGCCGCGGACCAGGTGGGTGGTGCCGTGCGTGGCCATCGTGGCGTAGAAGGTGCGGTCGTCGTCCGCGAAGGTCACGCCCCAGAAGTTGACGTCGGCCGCGTGGTAGGTCCTGCCGTCCTTCACCACGCGGTACGCCTCCAGGGACGGTGTCAGCCTCCCCGTGCGGGTGTCGACGACGGCCGCCCGGGTCGAGAAGTTCGTGCCCGCGTAGGAGTCGCCGCCCACGAACGCCGTCCAGGCCGCGTACCGGCCGCTGGGCGAGACACGGGCGCGGGACGGGATGCCGGGCACGTCGTAGCGGGCCGTCACGCGCAGACCGGCGTCGAGGATCACCGCCCGGTAGGTGTCCCGGACCGTGCCGTGCACCGCCTGAAGGCACACTCCGGTGCCCGAAGCGGCGTAGAAGCGCAGGCACTTGACCTTGGACGCCGTGCGCGGGCCCGACGGGTCGGACGCCGGGACGGCCGTCAGCTCGTCGCGGTGCGGGCCCCACGCCATGTTCCGGAACACCAGCCGCCGGGCGTCGGTCAGGGAGACCCGCCCCGCGGTGATCCGCGGGCCGCCGGGGCGGGCCTCGTTCCTGCGCTCGGCGCGGGCCGAGGCGTGCAGCACGGAGGCCGTCGCGACGCCCGCCAGGACGACCAGGGCGCAGACCAGGACCAGGATGCGGGTTCGCAGCGTCATACGGGGCCTTCTGCCGAGGGGGTGCGGTGGGCGGGGCGCAGGCTCAGGGCGAACAGGGCGCACAGGGCGAGGGCCACGGCCGACGCGGTGAGCGCCGTGCGGTCGCCCCACGCCGTCCACGCCGCGCCGAAGCCGAGCGAGCAGACGAACCGGGCCAGCGCCTGCCCCGTCTGGACCAGCGCGAGCCCGGACGAGCGCAGCTCCTTGGGCACGCTGTCGGAGGCCGCGGCCATGAGCACGCCGTCCGTCGCCGCGTAGAAACCGCCGTGCAGGAGCAGGACGGCGTACGGCAGCGCCGCACCGTGCCAGGACGTGAGCAGCAGGGCGTACGCGAGGAGCAGGGCGCCGTGGCCGGCCAGGAACACCCCCCACCGGCCGGCCCGGTCCGCGAGGCGCCCGAGCGGGACGGCCAGCAGCAGGAACGCGGCGGCCGTGCCGAGGGGCAGCAGCGCGAACCAGCGGTCCGGCACCCCGAGCCTGCGCTGGAGCAGTAGGAACACGAACGAGTCGCTGACCGTGGCGAGGCCGAGCAGGGTCGCGCAGAGCGCGATGCGGCGCAGTTCCGGTCGGCGCAGGAGAGCGAGGGCGGCGCGCAGGGTGGGGCGCGGTGCGGTCGGGGCGGCGCCTTCGGCTGTCGTACGCGGGCTCCGGGAGCTCTGGGGGCTCCGGGAGCTCTGGGGGCTCCGGGGGCCCTGGGGGCTCCGGGGGCCCTGGGGGCCGTGGGAATCCCGGGGGGCCTGGGAGTCCTGGGGACCCTGGGAGTCCTGGGAATCCTGAGGGCCGTGCGGGTCCTCGGGGTCCGTGCTCCGCGGTCCGGATTCCCGGGTGTCCCCGGCCGTCGCGCGGAAGCCGACCGCACCCCAGGACCGCGCACGGTCGGGGGTGTCCCCGGCCGTCGCGCGGGAGCCGGCCGCACCCCCGGACCGCGTACGGGCGCCGACTGCGCCCGGTTCCTGTGCCGCACCCGTGGACCGCGCACCCGCACCCCCCGGCACGAACAGCACCAGGACCAGGACGCCGGCCACGGCCACGCAGAAGCTGACCATGAACACCGCGTCGTAGCCGTCGACGGTGGCCCGGAGGATCAGGAAGGCGGCCAGCGGGCCCAGCAGGGCGCCCGCCGTGTCCATCGCGCGATGGACGCCGAAGGCGCGGCCGCGGGTCTCCGGGGTGCTGGACAGGGAGATGAGGGCGTCGCGCGGGGCGGTGCGCAGGCCCTTGCCGGTGCGGTCGGCCGCGAGGACCAGGCCGATGGGGGTCAGGGTCTGCGCCACCAGGAGCAGGGGTTTGCAGGCCGCCGAGAGGGCGTATCCGGCGCCCGCCACCCACTTGTGGCGGCCGCCGCCCCGGTCGGCGAGATGCCCCCCGGCCAGGCGGACCAGGGCCGAGAAGCCGTTGTAGATCCCGTCGAGGAGCCCGAAGCCGAGGGGCGACAGGCCGAGGCCCGCCACCAGGTACAGGGGCAGGACCGCCGTCACCATCTCCGAGGAGACGTCGGTGATCAGGCTGACCGTGCCGAGTGCCAGCACCGTGGGCGCGACCGCGTTACGGCGCCGCCCGGCGCGGGGCCGGGCGGCGCGGGGCCGGGCGGCGCTTTCCGCGGACGCCGCCGGAGTCTCCGGTGTACCGGCGCGGCTGTCCGCTACGTACATGTCAGGACGTCCAGATGCCCGTGATGTCCTTGGCGGAGGCCGCGTTGCCCGCGTGCGGGAGGCCGTGCATGTCCTCCAGCGTGCGCAGCAGGTCGTAGTGGTTGTAGGTGGTGGTGGAGGAGGAACCCGCGGTCACCTGCTGGCCGTAGAGCACGGTCGGGATCTTGTTGCCGCTGAGCCGGTTGTCCTCGTCGAAGGTGACGACGAGCAGGCTGTTGTGGGTCTTGGCCCAGGTGGCGTACGCGCTCAGGTTGTTCTTCAGCCAGGTGTCGCCGGTGGACACCGAGCAGTCGTGCATGTCGCTGCACAGGTTCGGGACGACGAAGGAGACCTGCGGAAGCGTCGTGTAGTCCGTCGGGAACTGGGCGAACGTCCTGGCACTGGACGTCGGAACGTTGCTGAAGCCGAACCAGGGGTTGTGCTTGCGCGCGTATTTTCCGCTGCTGCACGTGGTCGACCCCTGGCTGGGCAGGGTCTCGTTGTAGCTGCCCCACGTCCTGCCCGCGGCGATCAGCTCGGAGGCGAGGTTCGGGGCGGACGAGAAGCCGGGCGTGTAGCAGCTGTCGTCGGTGATGCCCTGGGTGGAGCCGGAGAACAGGGCGAAGTAGTTGGGCTGGCTCGGGTGCGTCTCGGCGTACGACTGGGAGAGGTTGGCCCCGCCGGTCTTGAGCGAGTTGATGTACGGCGCGCCGGAGGAGCCGATCACCTGGCTGTACGCGTGGTTCTCGAAGACCACGACCACGACGTGGTCCGGGGTCGGGACCGCGGCCGCGGCGCGGGCGGGGGACGAACCGGCGAACCCGGTCCAGAGCCCGGCCGCGGCCGCGGTGAAGGCGAGGGCGGATGCCACGACGGCACGACTGCGGCGGTACACGTTTCTGCCGGACACTTCAGACCTCCGGTGGGGGGAGAGGCGACGGTGGCGGTGCGGACAGAGCATGCACACGCCAAGATTCCCTCTCCTCACGTCCCCCAACCGGAGGGATGAAGAGCGGATGAACTACTGCCGCTGGGCTGCCAGCTCGCTCAGCAGCCGGTGCAGCGGCTCCGTCGCCCGCCGCCGGTACTCCTGGATCGCCCAGCCGTTCCCGTCCGGGTCCTTGAAGTACATGAACGTGGCACCGTCACGCGGCGCGAACTCCACCGGCTCGCTGACGTCGAGCCCCCGCGCCGTGAGCTCCTCGTACGCCGCCTTGGCGTCCGTGACGCACAGCTGCATCCCGTGGTACGTCCCCGGCCGCGGCGTCCCCGTCGGGACCTCGAGCCCGTCGACGAGCGCGATCGAACACCCGGACCCCGGCGGCGTCAGCTGCACGATCCGCACCCCCTCCATCACCTCCCCGTCCAGGTCGACATGGAAGCCGACCTTGTCCCGGTAGAACTCCTTGGCCCGGTCCACGTCGGAGACCGGCAGCAGGATCACTTCGAGGGTCATGTCCATGGCTTGACTCCCTTGTCGTACGGCTCATGGCTCAGTCCACAGAAGCCCAGACCGGCGCGGGGCGCCACCCTGGGGACCGGGGTTAGGCTCGCTTCGCACGACCTTGATCCGATGGTCCGTGGAATCCGATCCGACAGGAGGCCGGGATGACGGCGCCGGGGCGCAGAAGCAGTACCTTCACGCGGCTGCTGCGACACGGCTTCACCGATCCGTCGGCGGCCGAGCGGCTCCTGGAGGGGCCCGAACTGGCGCCCGTGCGGTCCGACCCGGTCCTGCTGGACGCGCTGGGCGCCACCGCCGACCCGGACCTCGCGCTCCTCGGACTTGTCCGGCTCGTCGAGGCGCAGGACGGGCATCCCGCGCAGCGGGAGCTCCTCGACACACTGATCGCGGCCAAACCGCTGCGGGACCGGCTGCTGGGCGTGCTCGGCGCCTCCGCCGCGCTCGCCGACCACCTCGCCCGGCACCCGCACGACTGGCAGGCCCTCGTCACCTACGAGGCACAGGACCTGCATCCCGGTGTCCAGGAGTTCGAACGGGGGCTGGCGGACGCGACGGACCTCGTCTCGCTGCGCGTCGCCTACCGCCGCTGCATGCTCTCCATCGCCGCGCGCGACGTGTGCGGCACCACCGACCTCGCCCAGACCGCCGCCGAACTCGCCGACCTCGCCACCGCGACCCTGCGCGCCGCGCTCGACATCGCCAGGGCCGCCGCGCCCGACGACGCCGCGCTGTGCCGGCTCGCGGTCATCGCGATGGGCAAGTGCGGCGGACACGAGCTCAATTACGTGTCCGACGTCGACGTGATCTTCGTCGGGGAGGGCGTCGAGGGGGCCGACGAGCAGAAGGCCGTGCAGGCGGCCACCCGGCTCGCCTCGCACATGATGCGGATCTGCTCCGAGACGACCGTCGAGGGCAGCATCTGGCCGGTCGACGCCAATCTCCGCCCCGAGGGCCGCAACGGTCCCCTGGTACGCACGCTCAGCAGTCATCTCGCCTACTACCAGCGGTGGGCCAAGACCTGGGAGTTCCAGGCGCTGCTGAAGGCCCGCCCCGTCGCCGGTGACCTGGAGCTGGGCGAGAAGTACGTGGCCACGCTCTCCCCGCTGGTGTGGCAGGCCGCCGAGCGGGAGAACTTCGTCGCCGACGTGCAGAAGATGCGGCGCCGCGTCGTCGAGAACATCCCGGTCGCCGAGATCGAGCGGGAGCTGAAGCTCGCTCCGGGAGGGCTCCGGGACGTCGAATTCGCCGTACAGCTCCTGCAGTTGGTGCACGGCAGGGCCGACACGTCCTTGCGCAGCGGTACGACACTGGATGCCCTGAAGGCGCTCGCGGCGGGCGGATACGTGGGACGCGCCGACGCCGTACAGCTGGACGACGCCTACCGCTTCCTGCGGACGATGGAACACCGCATCCAGCTCTTCCGGTTGCGGCGCACGCATCTGGTGCCGGAGGACGAGGCCGATCTGCGGCGGATCGGGCGGTCGCTCGGGCTGCGTGCCGACCCGGTCAAGGAACTGAACCGGGAGTGGAAGCGGCACGCGGCCATGGTGCGGCGGCTGCACGAGAAGCTGTTCTACCGGCCGCTGCTCGACGCCGTGGCCCAACTGGCTCCGGTCGAGGCCCGGTTGAGCCCGGACGCGGCCCGGGAGCGGCTCATCGCCCTCGGGTACGCCGATCCGGCCGCCGCGCTGCGCCACCTGGAGGCGCTGGCCTCCGGGGTCAGCCGCAAGGCCGCGATCCAACGGACCCTGCTCCCGGTGCTGTTGGGGTGGTTCGCGGACTCCGCCGACCCCGACGCCGGCCTGCTCAACTTCCGCAAGGTGTCGGACGCGCTCGGCAAGACCCCCTGGTATCTGCGCCTGCTGAGGGACGAGGGTGCCGCCGCCGAGAACCTCGCGCGGGTGCTCTCGGCGGGGCGGCTGGCCCCGGACCTGCTGATGCGGGCGCCGGAGGCGGTGGCGCTGCTGGGCGACGGGGAGGGCGGCGGCCTCGAACCGCGTGACCGTGCCCATCTGGAGCAGGAGATCCTCGCCGCGGTGCGGCGGGCCGACGGCGGCGAGCAGGCGGTGACCGCCGCGCGCGGCGTGCGGCGGCGGGAGCTGTTCCGCACCGCCGCGACGGACATCATCGCCTCGTACGGAACGGAGGAGACGCCGGCCGTCGCCGATCAGGGAGCGCTGGTCGACCTGGTCGGCGGCGCGGTGTCCGATCTGACCGCCGCGACGCTGGCGGGCACGCTGCGGGCCGTGGTGCGGGACGGCTGGGGGGACACGCTCCCCACGCGGTTCTCGGTGATCGGGATGGGCCGCTTCGGGGGCCATGAGCTCGGCTACGGCTCCGACGCGGACGTGCTCTTCGTGCACGAGCCGCGGGAGGGCGTGGCCGAACAGGAGGCGTCGCGGGCCGCGAACGCCGTGGTGTCCGAGATGCGGCGGCTGCTCCAGCTGCCCAGCGCGGACCCGCCGCTGCTGATCGACGCGGATCTGCGGCCCGAGGGGAAGTCCGGGCCGCTGGTCCGGAGCCTGAACTCGTACGAGGCGTACTACCGGCGCTGGTCGCTGGTGTGGGAGTCGCAGGCGCTGCTGCGCGCGGAGGTCGTGGCGGGGGACGCGGACCTCGGGAGCCGCTTCATCGAGCTGGTCGATCCGCTGCGGTATCCGGCGGAGGGGCTGGGCGAGGAGGCCGTGCGGGAGATCCGGCGGCTGAAGGCCCGGATGGAGACGGAGCGGCTGCCGCGCGGCGCCGACCCCACGCTGCACACCAAGCTCGGGCGCGGCGGTCTCTCCGACGTGGAGTGGACGGTTCAACTGATCCAGCTCCAGCACGGCTGGGTCGAGCCGGGCCTGCGGACGACCCGGACGCGGGAGGCGCTGGCCGCCGCCTGCGCGGCGGATCTGCTGTCCGCGGAGTACGCGTCGACGCTGGACGAGGCATGGGTCCTGGCCACCCGTGTCCGGAACGCCGTCATGCTCGTGCGGGGCCGGGCCGGGGACACCTTCCCCTCGGACGGCCGCGAGCTCGCCGCCGTGGGCCGCTACCTGGGGTACGACCCGGGGCACGTCGGGGACATGCTCGACGACTACCGGCGGACCACCCGGCGGGCCCGGGCCGTGGTGGACGAGCTGTTCTACGGAGCCTGAGGGACCCCCGGACGGTCACGGAACGTGACGGCGGGCGGCGGTCAGGCCCTCAACGGCAGGGCCGGCGCCCCGCGCGTCCCCGGTACCCACTGCGGCAGGGAGTACGGCAGCGCCCCGTACCACAGGCGAGCCACCAGGAAGCCGAAAGCGAGGCAGAGCAGGCCGCCCACCGCGTCCAGCCAGAAGTGGTTCGCGGTGGCGACGATGACCAGCAGAGTGGCCGCCGGATAGAGCATGCCGAGGATGCGGGCCCACGGGGCCGAGGCCAGCGCGAAGACGGTCAGGCCGCACCACAGGGACCAGCCGATGTGCATGGACGGCATCGCGGCGTACTGGTTGGACATGTGTTTCAGGTCGCCGGAGGCCATCGAGCCCCAGGTCTGGTGGACCATGACCGTGTCGACGAAGGTGCCGCCGGTCATCAGGCGGGGTGGCGCGAGCGGGAAGAAGTAGTAGCCCACGAGGGCCACCGCCGTGGTCGCGAACAGGACAAGACGGGCCGCCGCGTAGCGGCCCGGATGACAGCGGTACAGCCAGACAAGAACACTCAGCGTGACCACGAAGTGCAGCGTCGCGTAGTAGTAGTTCATGCCGATGATCAACCATGTCACCGAGTTCACGGTGTGGTTGACCGACTCCTCGACGGCGACGCCGAGGTGGTGTTCCACCTGCCAGATCCAGTCCGCGTTGCGCAGCGCTTCGCGTCGCTGCTCCGGAACGGCGTTCCGGATCAGCGAATACGTCCAGTAGCTCACGGCGATGAGCAGGATCTCGAACCAGAGGCGGGGGCGACGCGGGGCCCGCATACGACGCAGGAGTTTGTTCCCCGCCTTCTCCTCCGCGACGGGCTGTGGAGTGGCCTGCTCCCGGCCTTCCAGTGTCGTCACGGTCGTCTCACCCATAGGCACAGAGTCTGCCAGAAAAGCGTTCCCCCACCGATCATCCCTTGGTCGGGTCCTGGTCGCACGTTCTACGCCCGGGGGAGGCGGAATGCCCTCCGGGCGTCCTCCCTAGGGACGATTCCGGTCCCCAGGGGCAGAAGCGGTCGAACCGCGCACCACCAGTTCCGGCATGAACACGAATTCGCTGTGCGGCGCGGGCGTCCCGCCGATCTCCTCCAGCAACGTGCGCACCGCGGCCTGTCCCATCGCGGGCACCGGCTTGCGGATCGTCGTGAGCGGCGGGTCGGTGAAGGCGATCAGCGGCGAATCGTCGAATCCGACGACCGAGATGTCCTTGGGGACCTCCAGGCCGCGCTGGCGTGCCGCCCGTATCGCGCCGAGCGCCATCATGTCGCTGGCGCACACGATCGCCGTGCAGCCGCGGTCCATCAGGGCGCTCGCTGCGGCCTGGCCACCCTCCAGCGTGTACAGCGAGTGCTGGACCAGTCGCTCCTCGACATCGGCGGGGCTCAGGTTCAGCTGCTCCTGCATGGTGCGCACGAAGCCCTCGATCTTGCGCTGCACCGGCACGAACCGCTTGGGGCCGAGGGCGAGTCCGATGCTGGTGTGCCCGAGCGAGGCGAGGTGGGTGACCGCGAGGGCCATCGCCGCGCGGTCGTCCGGCGAGATGAACGGCGCCTGCACCTTGGGTGAAAAGCCGTCGACCAGGACGAACGGGACACCTTGACCGCGCAGTTGCTCGTACCGCTGCATGTCGGCGGAGGTGTCGGCGTGCAGGCCGGAGACGAAGATGATGCCGGCGACCCCGCGGTCGACCAGCATCTCGGTCAGCTCGTCCTCGGTGGAGCCGCCCGGGGTCTGGGTCGCGAGGACGGGGGTGTAGCCCTGGCGCGTCAGGGCCTGCCCGATGACCTGCGCGAGGGCAGGGAATATCGGGTTCTCCAGCTCGGGGGTTATGAGGCCCACCAGGCCCTCGCTGCGCTGCCGCAGGCGCACCGGGCGCTCGTAGCCCAGTACGTCGAGCGCGGCCAGGACGGACTGGCGGGTGGTCGCGGCGACGCCCGGCTTCCCGTTCAGGACGCGGCTGACAGTCGCCTCACTGACCCCCGCCTGGGCTGCGATGTCGGCAAGCCGTGTGGTCACAGGATTGGACTGTACCGGTCGCATCTCACCCTGCCCACCAACCAGACGCCGTGTGCGGGCGGTTGATCGGCCCGCTCCGGGCTGCTGCGTCATCGCGCTCCCTCGTGTTCTGGTCGGCTCGGCGTCCCGTGCGTGCGCCGCGGGAAAGGGGTGGCTCCTGCAAGGCGCTGAAGGGCGATGATCCCCCGTACCGGACAGCGATGGCAAGAGCTTGCAGAGTCTTGCACAGAGGCCCACATGTCTGCTGAGCGGCGGGATACCAGGGTTTCGAGGTGGACGCCATGAGGTCACGGCGGAGTAACTCTCGGCAGCTCTTGCACTTTTTTGCTGCAAGGTCTTTCGCACCGCTTACATGGCTGTTACGTTCACGTCGCCCGGCGGACGCAACGGCGCAGTCGGCAAGTCGGCAAGGGGATCGGGCGGGACCGATTCCCCACCTACTCGGGCTTTCACCCTCAAGGAGATCTCATGCGGCGTGGCATAGCGGCCACCGCGCTGGTGGCGTCCTTCGCCCTCGCGGCGACGGCCTGCGGCGGCAGTGACAGCAGCGACGGCAAGTCTGCCGGTCCCACTACCATCACCTGGTGGGACACTTCGAACGCCACCAATGAGGCGCCGACGTACAAGGCTCTGGCCAAGGAATTCGAGAAGGCCAACCCCAGCATCAAGGTCAAGTACGTCAACGTCCCCTTCGACCAGGCGCAGAACAAGTTCGACACGGCGGCCGGTTCCAAGGGCGCCCCGGACATCCTGCGTTCCGAGGTCGGCTGGACCCCGGCCTTCGCGAAGAAGGGCTACTTCCTGCCGCTCGACGGCACCGCCGCCCTCGCGGACCAGGCGAAGTTCCAGCCCAACCTGATCGAGCAGGCGAAGTTCGACGGCAAGACGTACGGTGTGCCGTTCGTCACCGACACCCTCGCGCTCGTCTACAACAAGGCGCTGTACAAGAAGGCCGGCATCACCGAGGCCCCGAAGACCTGGGCCGACCTGAAGACCGCCGCCGCGACGATCAAGAAGAAGACGGGCGTCGACGGCTACTGGGGCTCGACCCAGGCCTACTACGCGCAGTCCTTCCTCTACGGCGAGGGCACCAACACGGTCGACGCCGAGGCCAAGAAGATCACGGTGAACTCGCCCGAGGCCAAGAAGGCGTTCGGCACCTGGCAGGGTCTGTTCTCCGGCAAGGGCCTGCACAAGGCGGACACCACCGCCGACGCGTACGCCCACATCCAGGACGCCTTCGTCAACGGCAAGGTCGCCTCGATCATCCAGGGCCCGTGGGAGATCACCAACTTCTACAAGGGCTCGGCGTTCTCGGACAAGGCGAACCTCGGTATCGCGACCGTCCCGGCCGGCTCCACCGGCAAGGCGGGCGCCCCGACCGGCGGCCACAACCTCTCCGTGTACGCGGGTTCGGACAAGGCCCACCAGGAGGCCTCGCTGAAGTTCGTGAAGTTCATGACCTCCGCGAAGTCGCAGTCGACGATCGCGCTCAAGAACTCCACGCTGCCGACGCGTGACGACGCCTACACCGCCGAGGTCAAGGCCGACCCGGGCATCGCCGGCTACCAGGGCGTCCTCCCCGCCGCCCAGCCGCGCCCGGCGCTTCCCGAGTACGGCTCGCTGTGGGGCCCGCTCGACACCGAGCTGCCGAAGATCGCTGGTGGCAAGGTGTCCCTGGACAAGGGCCTGAGCAACGCCGAACTGGCGATCGCCAAGCTGGTCCCGGACTTCAGCAAGTAGGCCCGTGTGGCCGCCGGATCCTTCCCCGGCCCGACTCCGGTCGGGCCGGGGGGACCCCCAGGACAATCGGGGAACGGATCCGGCGGCCACCGGCTGTGTGCGCCCAACTCCTGATCTTGCAGAAGGTGTCGAACCATGACAGTCGCCATCGACCGAGCGACCGGCAAGCGCCGCGGTGACCGAGCACCGCGTCCCGGCCGGATGCAGCGTCTGAAGCACTCGTACCAGAAGTACTGGTATGCGTACGCGATGATCGCCCCGGTCGTCGTCGTACTCGGCGGATTGGTGCTCTATCCCCTGGTGCGGGGCCTCTATCTGACGTTCACGGACGCCAACAGCCTCAACTCGGCCCGCACGATCGGCGTCAACCACATCGACGCCACCTACAAGTTCATCGGCCTGGACAACTACAAGGACATCCTGTGGGGTCCGACGTCGTACGACCGCTTCTGGTCGCACTTCATCTGGACCATCGCCTGGACCGTCCTGTGTGTCGTCCTGCACTACTGCATCGGCCTGGGTCTCGCGCTGCTGCTCAACCAGAAGCTGCGCGGCCGGACGTTCTACCGGCTGATCCTGGTGCTGCCGTGGGCCGTGCCGACCTTCGTCACCGTCTTCGGCTGGCGTTTCATGCTCGCCGACGGCGGCATCATCAACTCCATGCTCGACGCGGTGCACCTGCCGGCGCCCGCGTGGCTGGAGGACACCTTCTGGCAGCGGTTCGCCGCGATCATGGTCAACACCTGGTGCGGCGTGCCGTTCATGATGGTCTCGCTGCTCGGCGGACTCCAGTCCATCGACGCCACGCTGTACGAGGCCGCCGAGATGGACGGCGCGAACGCCTGGCAGCAGTTCCGCTACGTGACCCTGCCGGGTCTCAGGTCGGTCAGCTCCACTGTCGTGCTGCTCGGCATCATCTGGACGTTCAACCAGTTCGCGGTGATCTTCCTGCTGTTCGGCAACACCGCGCCGGACGCGCAGATCCTCGTCACCTGGGCCTACTACCTCGGCTTCGGACAGCAGCCGCGCGACTTCGCGCAGTCGGCTGCCTACGGCATGCTGCTGCTGGCCATCCTGATCGTCTTCACCTCCTTCTACCGCCGCTGGCTGAACCGCAATGACCAGCAGCTCGCGATCTGAGGCAGGAGTCTCCATGAGCACCACCACACTTCAGACGCCTCCGGCCGAGCAGACCTCCGGGAACGAGGAGGCACCGCGGCCGGCGCGCAAGCGCGGTCACCGCGGCCTCGTCGGCTCGCTCGTCTCCCACGGCATCCTGATCGCCGCGAGCCTGGTCGCGCTGTTCCCGATCGCCTGGCTCGTCTACCTGTCCCTCGGACCGGACAAGGACGACTATCTGCACCCCGAACGCATCTGGGACACGATGACGTTCGACAACTACTCCTTCGTGCTCCAGCACACGAACTTCTTCGAGTGGATGAAGAGTTCGCTCATCGTGTCGCTGGGCACCACGGTCGTCGGCGTGATGGTCGCGGCCACCACCGGCTACGCGGTCTCGCGCATGCGTTTCCCCGGCTACAAGAAGTTCATGTGGGTCCTGCTGGTCACCCAGATGTTCCCGATCGCCGTGCTCATCGTGCCGATGTACCAGATCCTCTCGGACCTGCAGCTCATCGACTCCTACCTCGGCCTGATCCTCGTCTACTGCTCGACGGCTGTGCCCTACAGCGCCTGGCTGCTCAAGGGCTACTTCGACACCATTCCGTTCGAGATCGACGAGGCCGGCCGGGTCGACGGGCTGAGCCCCTTCGGCACCTTCTTCCGGCTGATCCTGCCGCTCGCCAAGCCGGGTCTCGCGGTGGCGGCGTTCTACAATTTCATCACCGCGTTCGGTGAGGTCGCCTTCGCCTCGACGTTCATGCTGGACGACTCGAAGTACACCTTCGCCGTCGGACTGCAGAGCTTCGTCAGCGAGCACGACGCGCAGCGCAACCTGATGGCCGCGACGGCCGTCCTGGTCGCGATACCCGTCTCCGCCTTCTTCTACCTCGTGCAGAAGAACCTGGTGACCGGACTCACCGCGGGCGGAACGAAGGGCTGATCCGCCCAGGAGATCCCTGTTCGCCCAAGACTCCCGCGCGCTCGACGCGCGCGGGTGGCGGCCGCGGTGCCCATCCGACCCCGCCGGTACCGCGGCCGCCTCATCCCCCCGCCCCGACGCCTCTCGCCCCGTGCTCAGGGCTTCGCGTGAGCAGGGGGTCGCCCCCACAGCCGTTTCCTCCCCGCACCCGACCGCGTTCGGGTGGGAGGACCCCCATCGCATCAAGGACGCCATGAGCCAGCACTCCGCCGACCAGGCCCCGAACTCCGGTCTCGCCACCGTCGCCGCGCACCGCGACTGGTGGCGCGACGCGGTGATCTACCAGGTCTATCCGCGCAGCTTCGCCGACAGCAACGGCGACGGCATGGGCGACCTGGAGGGCGTACGCTCCCGACTTCCGTACCTGCGCGACCTCGGCGTGGACGCCGTGTGGCTCAGCCCCTTCTACGCCTCGCCGCAGGCCGACGCCGGCTACGACGTGGCGGACTACCGGGCCGTCGACCCCATGTTCGGCAACCTGCTGGACGCCGACGCGCTGATCCGCGACGCCCACGGTCTCGGCCTGCGGATCATCGTCGACCTGGTGCCCAACCACTCGTCCGACCAGCACGAGTGGTTCAAGCGCGCCCTGCGCGAGGGCCCCGGCTCCGACCTGCGCGACCGCTACCACTTCCGGCCCGGCAAGGGCGAGAACGGCGAACTGCCGCCCAACGACTGGGAGTCCATCTTCGGCGGCCCGGCCTGGACCCGGGTCACCGAGCCGGACGGCACCCCGGGCGAGTGGTACCTGCACCTCTTCGCGCCCGAGCAGCCCGACTTCAACTGGGAACACCCCGCCGTGGGCGACGAGTTCCGCTCGATCCTGCGGTTCTGGCTGGACATGGGCGTCGACGGCTTCCGTATCGACGTCGCGCACGGCATGGTCAAGGCGGAGGGCCTGCCCGACCTCGGCGACCACGACCAGCTGAAACTGCTGGGCAACGATGTCATGCCGTTCTTCGACCAGGACGGCGTGCACGAGATCTACCGGCAGTGGCGCACGATCCTCGACGAGTACTCCGGCGAGCGCATCTTCGTCGCCGAGGCGTGGACGCCCACCATCGAGCGCACCGCCAACTACGTGCGCCCCGACGAGCTGCACCAGGCCTTCAACTTCCAGTACCTGGGCACCCATTGGGACGCGGCCGAGCTGCGCTCCGTGATCGACCGCACGCTCGACGCGATGCGGCCGGTCGGTGCCCCCTCCACCTGGGTACTGTCCAACCACGACGTGACCCGGCACGCCACCCGCTTCGCCAACGAGGCCGGCCTCGGCACCCAGATCCGCACCGCGGGCGACCGGGCGCTGGGTCTGCGCCGGGCCCGCGCGGCGAGCCTGCTGATGCTGGCCCTGCCCGGCTCGGCCTACGTCTACCAGGGCGAGGAGCTCGGCCTGCCGGACGTCGTCGACCTGCCGGACGAGGCGCGCCAGGACCCCGCCTTCTTCCGGGGCGCCGGACAGGACGGCTTCCGCGACGGCTGCCGGGTGCCGATCCCGTGGACCCGCACCGGCTCCTCGTACGGCTTCGGCGACGGGGGCAGCTGGCTGCCGCAGCCCGCCGAGTGGGCCGAGCTGAGCATCGAGGCGCAGACCGGCACGGAGGGCTCCACCCTGGAGCTGTACCGCGCCGCGCTCGCCGTCCGGCGTGAGCGCTCCGACCTCGGCGCGGGCGACACCGTCAGCTGGCTCGAGGCACCGGAGGGCGTCCTCGCCTTCCGGCGCGGTGAGTTCGTCTGCACCGCGAACACCGGGAGCGAGGCCGTTTCGGTCCCCGCGTACGGCCGGGTGCTCGTCGCGAGCGGCGAGGTGACCCTGTCGCAGGACGGCGAGGCGAAGCTGCCCGCCGACACGACCGTGTGGTGGGCGGTCTGATCCACGCGTGAGCGGTGCTCCGGTCCTGACCACCGGAGCACCGCTCGTCCGATGGGTGTCCTGACCCATGCGTGAGCGGTGCTCCGGACCTGACGGCCGGAGCACCGCTTTCGTGTGTGGCCCCCTGCTTCCCGGGTCGCTCACGCCGTACCCGGCGCCCGAGCCGGTGGTGCGGGCGCGGCCGGCCCACGGCCCCGGACTCCCGGTGACGTTCCCCGAGGAGTCCTTCTTGGCGTACTCGTGCGCGATGGTGCCGTTCGCCGGTACCGAGACGTCCCTCCTCCGGACCGGACAGCCGGACGAGGACACCTTCACCGCGTTCGCCGGTTCCAGGCGCCCGGCGCGGGACCGAGCCGACCATGTACTCCCGCCGCCGGTGACCGCGGCCGAGGCGGCACCGCCGTCGATCACGTCCGGACAGGTGCCGTCCGCGAGACCGGTCGTATACGTGCAGGTGCCGGCGCCCGAGCCGTTGTGCTCGGTGTCGTGGTCGGTGACGAGTGTGTCGGAGTCCGCCTCGGTGACCGGCCCCCGACTGCTCCCGAAACTCGACAGGTTGGCGATGTCATCCTGGAACTGCGATCACATCACCGTTGGGGGCACCGGTGTCGGGCGCGGCCGCCTGCTGGGCCGGCGACGCGGTCAGATCGCCGAGGGCCGGCGCGACGGTGACCAGCGGCCGGGGGACCCTTCTTCGTCGTATGGCCATCGGGATGCGGCTCCTCTCCGGATCCGGTCGGCGCGGCCGCGGGGCGCGGGACCGACCCGTGTGGAGCGTGGGACCGCCGAAGGGGGCGCGTCAATAAGGGAGTTGGAAGTTCTTACGACATCTTGCTGAAACTTGATTGCAAGCGGTACGTTCCGATCCCCCCACCCGCACGACGAAGTGCAGGAGTACACACACATGGCAAGGAAAACGCTTGCGGCCTCGTTCGCCCTCGCGGCGGGCCTGGCGGTCTCGGTGACCGTTCCCCCCGGTACGGCGGCGGCCTCGCCGCCGGGCACCAAGGACGTCACCGCCGTCATGTTCGAGTGGAAATTCGACTCGGTCGCCAAGGAATGCACCAACACACTGGGCCCCGCCGGATACGGCTACGTCCAGGTGTCCCCGCCCGCCGAGCACATACAGGGCTCGCAGTGGTGGACCTCGTACCAGCCCGTGAGCTACAGGATCGCCGGCCGGCTCGGCGACGCCACCGCCTTCAAGAACATGGTCAGCACCTGCCACACGGCCGGTGTGAAGGTCGTGGCGGACACGGTCATCAACCACATGGCGGCCGGTTCCGGCACCGGCACGGGCGGCTCTTCGTACACGAAGTACAACTACCCGGGCCTCTACTCGTCCGCCGACATGGACAACTGCACGTCCTCCATCAGCGACTACACCAACCGGTCCAACGTCCAGAACTGTGAACTCGTCGGTCTCGCCGACCTGGACACCGGCGAGGACTACGTCCGCTCGGCCATCGCCGGATACATGAACACCCTGCTCGGCTACGGCGTCGACGGCTTCCGGATCGACGCGGCCAAGCACATGCCGGCCGCAGACCTCGCCAACATCAAGTCCCGGCTGAGCAATCCGTCCGTCTACTGGAAGCAGGAGGCCATCTACGGCGCGGGCGAGGCCGTCCAGCCCACCGAGTACACCGGCAGCGGCGACGTCCAGGAGTTCCGCTACGCCTACGACCTCAAGCGCGTCTTCAACAACGAGAACCTCGCCTACCTGAAGAACTACGGCGAGGGCTGGGGCTACATGAGCAGCTCGGTTTCGGCCGTCTTCGTCGACAACCACGACACCGAGCGCAACGGCTCGACGCTCAACTACAAGGACGGGGCGAACTACACCCTCGCCAACGTCTTCATGCTCGCCTACCCCTATGGCGCGCCCGACATCAACTCCGGCTACGAGTGGTCCGACTCGGACGCCGGACCGCCCAACGGCGGTACCGTCAATGCCTGTTGGCAGGACGGCTGGAAGTGCCAGCACGCCTGGCCGGAGATCAAGTCGATGGTCGCCTTCCGCAACACCACCCGCGGACAGTCCCTCACCAACTGGTGGGACAACGGCGGCGACGCCATCGCCTTCGGCCGCGGCAGCAAGGGCTTCGTGGCGATCAACCACGAGACCTCCTCGCTCAGCCGGACGTACAGCACCTCGCTCGCCGCGGGCACGTACTGCAACGTCCAGAACAACACGAGCATCACGGTGAACAGTTCGGGCCAGTTCACGGCGACGCTGGGTGCCAACACGGCCCTCGCGATCTACGCGGGCAAGTCCAGCTGCTGAAACCTCTTTCTGCACGTTGCAAGACTCTTGCTGTAAACCTTGCGTGAGCGATACGGTCACGCGGGCGTTCGGCATCGTGGCCGAAACGCTGCGCGGGGTCGGACCCGAGTACGCCGTAATCGCTAGGAGTTCACAACTGTGGACCTGATACCGAGAGGGCCGGCGCGCCGCACAGGCCGCCCCAGGCTGCGCGCAGCCGTCCTCGCCGCCGCATTGGCCGTATCGCTTGCGCAACCCCTCGTGGCGCGGGCCCAGACCCCGCCCGCACCGCCGTCGGACGCGAAGCTCGCCGCCGAGCCATCGCGACACGACGCCACCCGTGACCAGTTCTACTTCGTGATGCCGGATCGTTTCGCCAACGGCGACACGTCCAACGACGAGGGCGGACTGACCGGTTCCCGGCTGTCGACCGGCTACGACCCCACCGACAAGGGCTTCTACCAGGGCGGCGACCTCAAGGGTCTGACCAAGCGGCTCGACTACATCAAGGGCCTCGGCACCACCGCCATCTGGATGGCGCCGATCTTCAAGAACCAGCCCGTCCAGGGCACCGGCAAGGACGCCTCGGCCGGCTACCACGGCTACTGGATCACCGACTTCACCCGGGTCGACCCGCACTTCGGCACCAACAAGGACCTGGAGACCCTGATCTCCAAGGCCCACGCCAAGGGCATGAAGGTCTTCTTCGACGTCATCACCAACCACACGGCCGATGTCGTCGACTACGAGGAGAAGTCCTACAACTACCTCTCCAAGGGTGCCTTCCCGTACCTGACCAAGGACGGGAAGCCGTTCGACGACGCGGACTACGCGGACGGCCGCCACGGGTTCCCGTCGGTGGACGCCGACTCCTTCCCCCGTACGCCGACGGTGCCCGCCGCGAAGAAGAACGCCAAGGTGCCGTCGTGGCTCAACGACACGACGATGTACACCAACCGCGGTGACTCCACCTACGCCGGCGAGTCCACCACGTACGGCGACTTCTCCGGCCTCGACGACCTGTGGACCGAGCGTCCCGAAGTGGTCAGCGGCATGGAGAAGATCTACGAGAAGTGGGTCCGGGACTTCGGCATCGACGGCTTCCGGATCGACACCGTGAAGCACGTGAACATGGAGTTCTGGACGCAGTGGGCGACCGCCCTCGACGCGTACGCCGCCAAGCACGGGCGCAAGAACTTCTTCATGTTCGGCGAGGTCTACTCCGCCGACACGTCGATCACCTCGCCGTACGTCACCCAGGGCCGCCTCGACGCCACCCTCGACTTCCCCTTCCAGGACGCGGCCCGCTCGTACGCCTCGCAGGGCGGCGGCGCGCAGAAGCTGGCCTCCGTCTTCGGCGACGACTACAAGTACACGACCGACAAGGCCAACGCCTACGAGCAGGTCACCTTCCTCGGCAACCACGACATGGGCCGCATCGGGTACTTCCTGAACCAGGACAACCCCAAGGCGACTGACGCCGAACTGCTGAAGAAGGACGAGCTCGCCAACGAGCTGATGTTCCTCAGCCGCGGCAACCCCGTCGTCTACTACGGCGACGAGCAGGGCTTCACCGGCTCCGGCGGTGACAAGGACGCCCGCCAGACGATGTTCGCCTCCAAGGTCGCCGACTACCTCGACGACGACGAGATCGGCACCTCCCGCACGCACGCGAGCGACGCCTACGACACGAGCGCACCGCTCTACAAGCGGATCAGCGCTCTCTCCAAGCTCCGCAAGGACAACCCCGCCCTCACGGACGGGGTCCAGACCGAGCGGTACGCCGCGGACGGCGCCGGGGTGTACGCCTTCTCCCGTACGGACGCGAAGACCGGCACCGAGTACGTCGTCGCCGTGAACAACGCCGACGAGGCGAAGAAGGCGACGTTCGCGACGGGCTCGGCGAACATGAACTTCCGCGCCGTGTACGGGACCTCGGACCCGGTGAAGAGCGACGCGGACAAGAAGGTCACGGTCACCGTGCCGGCCGGTTCGGCGATCGTCCTCAAGGCCGCGGGCCGGCTCGCCGCCCCCGCCTCCAAGCCGACGCTGACGCTGAAGGCCCCGGCCGCGGGCGCCACCGGCACCGTCGAGCTCTCCGGGGACGTCGACGGCGGACAGCTGAACCGTGTGGTCTTCGCCGCCCAGGTCGGCAACGGCACCTGGCGCACGCTCGGCTCCGCCGACCACGCCCCCTACAAGGTCACCCAGGTCATCGGCGAGGACGTGCCCGCCGGAACCGCCCTGCGCTACAAGGCCGTCGTGATCGACTCGGCCGGACGCACGGCGAGCGCGACGGCCGCCTCGACCACGGGCACCCCGCCCGCCGAGGAGATCCCGGCGGCCTCCTCGCGCGACTACGCGGTCGTCCACTACAAGCGCACCGACGGCGACTACACCGACTGGCGCCTGTACGCCTGGGGCGACATCGCCGACGGCGAGTCCACGACCTGGCCGGCCGGCCACGACTTCATCGGCCGGGACGCCTACGGCGCCTTCGCCTACGTGAAGCTGAAGCCCGGCGCCTCCGGCGTGGGTTTCCTGGTCATCGACAAGGACGGCAACAAGGACGTCTCCGCCGACCGCACCATCGACGTCACCAAGACGGGCGAGGTCTGGCTCGAGCAGGGCAAGGAAGCCGTCCTCACCGAGCGGCCCGACCTGCCCGCCCAGGACAAGACCAAGGCGGTCCTCCACTACCACCGCGCCGACGGCGACTACACCGGCTGGGGTCTGCACACCTGGACCGGGGCCGCGACGCCCACGGACTGGACGAAGCCCCTGGAGCCGGTACGGACCGACGCCTACGGCGCCGTCTACGAGGTGCCGCTCGCCGAGGGTGCCACCAGCCTCAGCTACATCCTCCACAAGGGCGACGACAAGGACCTGCCCACCGACCAGTCGCTGGACCTCACGGCCAACGGCCACGAGGTGTGGCTGCTGAACGGCCAGGAGAAGTACCTGCTGCCGCAGCCCGCGGGCAGCGCGGCCGCCCTCGACCTGACCACCTCCAAGGCGGTCTGGATCGACCGGAACACGGTCGCCTGGAACGGCTCCGAGGCTGCCGTGTCCACCCAGCTCCTCTCCTCCCGCGACGGCTCCATCGCCGTCAAGGACGGCGCGCTGACCAGCGACGACGAGCGCTGGCTGCGACTGAACAAGACCACCCTCACCGACGCCCAGAAGGCGAGGTTCCCGCACCTGAAGGCGTACACCGCCTGGTCCGTCGACCCGCGCGACCGTGACCGGGTGCGCCCGGCGCTCGGCGGCCAGCTCGTCGCCTCGCAACGGGCCGCGAACGGCGCCGTGCTGGCGGCGACCGGCGTTCAGATCGCCGGCGCCCTCGACGATCTGTACGACGCGAAGAGCGCGCGGCTCGGGCCGGTGTTCCGCGACGGCGTTCCCACCCTCTCGGTGTGGGCCCCGACCGCGCAGTCGGTCAGCCTCGACCTCGACGGCTCCACCGTCGCCATGAAGCGCGGCAGTGCCACCGGTGTCTGGTCCGTCACCGGCAAGCGGTCCTGGGCGAACAAGCCCTACCGCTACGTCGTGAAGGTATGGGCGCCGACCGTCCGGAAGGTCGTCACCAACAAGGTCACCGACCCGTACTCGGTGGCCCTGACCACCGACTCCAAGCGCAGCCTGGTCGTCGACCTGGACGCCAAGTCCCTCGCCCCGTCCGGCTGGTCCTCGCTGAAGAAGCCCAAGGCCGTGCCGCTGAAGGACGCGCAGATCCAGGAACTGCACATCCGCGACTTCTCGGTGGCGGACAAGACCGTCCCCGCGAAGGACAAGGGCACCTACCGCGCCTTCACCGACAGGAGCAGCGACGGCTCGAAGCACCTGAGGAAGCTGGCCGCGTCCGGCACCTCGTACGTGCACCTGCTGCCCGCGTTCGACATCGCCACCATCCCCGAGCGGAAGGCGGACCAGCAGACCACCGACTGCGATCTCGCCTCCTACGCCGCCGACTCCGAGAAGCAGCAGGAGTGCGTGGCGAAGACCGCCGCCAAGGACGCCTACAACTGGGGCTACGACCCGTACCACTACACGGTCCCCGAGGGTTCCTACGCCACGGACCCCGACGGCACCCGGCGCACGGTCGAGTTCCGCGACATGGTCAAGTCCCTGAACGAGGACGGCCTGCGGGTCGTCATGGACGTGGTCTACAACCACACCGCCGCGAGCGGCCAGGCCGACACCAGCGTCCTCGACCGGATCGTCCCCGGCTACTACCAGCGGCTCCTCGCCGACGGCAGCGTCGCCAACTCCACCTGCTGCGCCAACACGGCCACCGAGAACGCCATGATGGGCAAGCTGGTCGTCGACTCGATCGTCACCTGGGCCAAGGAGTACAAGGTCGACGGCTTCCGCTTCGACCTCATGGGACACCACCCCAAGGCCAACATCCTCGCGGTCAGGAAGGCCCTCGACGCGCTCACCCTCGCGAAGGACGGCGTCGACGGCAAGAAGATCATCCTGTACGGCGAGGGCTGGAACTTCGGCGAAGTCGCCGACGACGCCCGGTTCGTCCAGGCCACCCAGAAGAACATGGCAGGGACCGGGATCGCGACCTTCTCCGACCGGGCCCGTGACGCCGTCCGCGGTGGCGGTCCCTTCGACTCCGACCCCGGCATCCAGGGCTTCGCCTCGGGCCTGTACACCGACCCCAACTCCTCGACCGGCAACGGCACTCCGGCCGAGCAGAAGGCCCGGCTGCTGCACTACCAGGACCTCATCAAGGTCGGCCTGACCGGCAACCTGGCCGGGTTCCGCTTCACCGACTCCGCGGGCAAGGAGGTCAAGGGCTCCGAGGTCGACTACAACGGTCAGCCGGCCGGCTACGCGGACGCTCCCGGCGACGCGCTCGCCTACGCCGACGCGCACGACAACGAGTCGCTCTACGACGCGCTGACGTTCAAGCTGCCCGCGACGACCGGCGCGGCGGACCGGGCCCGGATGCAGGTCCTGGCGATGGCGACGGCCACCCTCTCGCAGGGACCGTCCCTCTCCCAGGCCGGCTCCGACCTGCTGCGCTCCAAGTCCCTGGACCGCAACTCCTTCGACAGCGGTGACTGGTTCAACGCCATCCACTGGAACTGCCAGGACGGCAACGGATTCGGGCGCGGGCTGCCGCCGGCCACCGACAACGCCTCCAAGTGGCCCTACGCCAAACCGCTGTTGACCTCCGTCAAGGTGGGCTGCGGCCAGATCGACAGCGCCTCGGCCGCGTACCAGGACCTGCAGCGGATCCGTACGGGCGAGAACGTCTTCTCGCTCTCCACGGCCGGCCAGGTGCAGTCGCAGCTCTCCTTCCCGCTGTCCGGGAAGGACGAGACCCCCGGGGTGATCACGGCGCGCCTCGGCGACCTCGTGATCGTCTTCAACGCGACCCCCGAGAAGCAGGAGCAGGCCGTCGGCTCCCTGGCCGGGAAGGCGTACGCGCTGCACCCGGTGCAGGCGTCGGGCGCGGACTCTATCGTCAAGTCCTCGTCCTACGCGGAGAAAACGGGCACCTTCGCTGTTCCGGGTCGAACAGTGGCGGTTTTCACCCGAACCCCGTGACAGCGGGCTAGCTTGGTGAGGGCGGAACCGGACACCCGGACCAGATCCGGTGGCCGGAGCCGCCCTCACCGACACCCGTGCCCCGAGAGACTGTTCCCATGAACGGTGACGACACGACGGCCACCGGCGCCACGACGGACGCCGCGTCCACCGTGCTGGTCGTCGACGACACGGCGACGGGCCGCTACGCGCTCGGCGCCGTGCTCAGCCGCGCCGGGCACAGCGTCATTCCGGTGGCCAGCGCCGCCGAGGCGCTCCTCGAACTCGACGTACGACTGCGGGCGGGCGTCCTGCCCGACGTGGCCCTGGTGGACGTGGGGCTGCCGGACATGAACGGCTTCGAGCTGTGCCGCAGGCTCAAGTCACGGCCGCGGACGGCCGCCCTGCCCGTCGTGCACTTCTCCGCCGTCACGGACGGGCCCGCCTACCGCTGCCTGGGCCTGGACGCCGGTGGTGACGCCTACCTCTCGGTCCCCGCCGAACCCCGGGAGATCCAGGCCGTCGTGGGCGCCGCGGTGCGCGGCGCCAGGATGCGAGCCGACGCCGAGACGCTCGTACGACGTCTGACGCTGCTGTCCGAGACGATCGCCGCCGTCCAGACCGCGCGCTGCCCGGCGGAACTCGCCGACGCCGCCGCCGAGGGGACCGCCCGGCTCACCGGCACCCCGGCCGCCGTGTTCGTGCTCGCCGAGGACGGCGAGCTGTACCGGGGACTGTCCCGGAGCAGGGCGCGGGCGGCGCTGCCGGACTCCGGCGCGCACGAGGCCGTGGCCCGGCTGATCGGCTCCGCCATGGCCGGACGCGGCGGGGTGCGCGGCATCGTCGTACCCGCCCCCCTGTGGCCGGCCGGCTTCCTCCGGCCCGGCGTGGCCGAGGACGCCCGGCTCGTCCTCGCCCGCACCCCCGACGGCACGACACCGGTGTGCCTCGCCACGCCCGCGCACACCGGTCGCGACCGGGCGCCGGAGACCGGCAGGCTGGTGGCCCGGCTCGCCCAGGCCACCGCCCTGGCCGCCGAGCCGCTGCTCAGGTACCAGGTCGAGCGCCATGTCGCACTGACCCTGCAACACAGCTTCCTGCCGCAGGAGTTGCCCGCGATGGCGGGCGTCGACGTCGTCGTGCGCTATGTCCCCGCCTCCCGGCAGGCCGAGATCGGCGGCGACTTCTACGCGGCGCTGCCCACCTCCCGCGGCGTGCTGACCGCCGTCGGCGACGTCGTCGGGCACTCCCTCGAGGCGGCCACCGTGATGGTCGAGATCCGGCACGCCCTGCGCGCCTACTGCGTCGAGGACCCCGACCCCGGCGTACTGGCCGGGCGGCTCGACCGGATGCTCCAGCGGTACCACCCCGATGTCACCGCCACCGTCTGCCTGGTGCTGGTCGACCCGGTGAGCGGGCGGGCCAGGATCGCCAACGCCGGGCACATACCGCCGCTCCTCGTCGGCGACGACGCCACCGCCGAGTACGTCGAGGCCCGGGGCCCGCTGCTCGGCCTCGGCCTGGACCGCCCGCCGCCCACCGAGGCCGTCCTGATGCCCACCGACCGGCTCCTCATGGTCACCGACGGCCTCATCGAGACCCGCGGCACCGACCTGGAGGTCTCCATGGAGCAGCTGCGCCGCGCCGCGTCCGCCGCCCCGCGGGGGACCGCGGCGCTCTGCGACGCCCTCCTCGACTGCTTCGGCCGGGGCAGGGAGGACGACATCGCGCTGCTGGCGATGCGGCTAGGGTGATCGGGACCGTCCCTGGAACCAGGAGTGCTCATGCCGCAGATCACCGTCGACTACTCCGCGCCGCTCGAAGACGCCTTCGACCGGCCCGGGTTCGCCCTGGCGCTGCACGCGGAGGTGGTCCGGACGGTCGCCGCGAAGATCGGCGGGTGCAAGACGCAGTTCCGCCGGACCGAGGACACCGTCGTCGGCGCGGACGCCGGCGGGCACGCCGTCGTCCATGTCACCCTCGGTCTGCTCGCCGGGCGGACCGAGGAGGCCAAGGCGAAACTGACCGAGGCCGCGCTGGAGCTGCTGAAGACGTATGTGAAGCCGGCCGAGGGCCTGGAGCTGCACGCCTCGGCCGAGGTACGCGACCTCGACGCGTCGTACCGCAAGTTCGAGGCGTAGTCCCCAGGCCGGAGAACGGAGTCTCCGGGCGAGCCCGGCCCGTAAGGGCTCCCGCGCCCCTTCCTAGGGCGCGGGCGGCGAGGCCAGCGCGAGCAGCCGGACGACGAGGTCGCTGAACGGCCCGTCGCCCGGCTCGTTCCTGAGCCCCTTGCGCAGCAGTTCGGCGACTTCCCCGTCGTAGGCGGCGCTGACCGCGGCCAGGGCCGCGAAGTCGTGCACGAGCTGGACCTCCAGCTCGCCCCGCGGAATCCGCCGGCCGTCCAGCCAGATCAGCGCGGTCGACTCGACGAGCGAGATCCAGGAGCGGATCACCAGCTCCAGCCGCGCGGGCGGGTTCTCGACGTCCAGGTGCGACAGGATCTGGAGGTACGCGGCCTGCCGTACGGCGTCGACGAGGGCGTTGGTGGTGGACGAGCCGACGGCCGGGCCGCCCCGCATCAACGCGGCGAAACCGGGCCCGTGGTCGTCCACGAAGTCGAAGAACCGGCGCATCACCCGCAGCAGCCGTGCCCCCAGCGGCCCTTCGCGGGACTCCACGAACCGGCCCGCGAGATCGTCGGCGGCGCGCTGCAACGCCGCCTCGTACAGGCTGAGTTTGCCCGGAAAGTAGTGGTACACGAGCGGTCGCGAGATGCCGGCGGTCGAGGCTATCTCGTCGATGGAGACCTCGTCGGGCGAGCGTCGGCTGAACAGTTCGAGGGCGACGCCGATCAACTGCTGCCGTCGCTCCTCGACACCCATCCTGCGGCGTACCCCGGTTGTCATGCGAACACCTTACCGATCGGATCCGGACCGGAACGGGCCGGTCCGGGCCGGGGACGTTCACATGTCCAGCACGATTCTCCCACCCCGCGTACGCGAGACACAGATCAGCATCGAGTCGTCACGCTCCGCGTCCGTCAGCAGCTCGTCCCGGTGCTCGATCTCCCCCTCCAGGACCCGCTGTTGGCAGGTCCCGCAGAATCCCTGCTCACAGGAGTAGAGCGTGTCGGGCAGTTCCGCGCGGACCGCGGCGAGGACCGACGAGTCGGCGGACACGGTCACCGTGCGTCCGCTGCGCCGCAGTTCGACCTCGAAGGCGGTGTCGCCCTCGCCGGACGCCCGGGCCGTGAACCGCTCCAGGTGCAGCGTGCAGCCCTCCGGAATCCGCGCCTCGACCGCCGCCGTCAGCCCGTCCGGACCGCAGCAGTAGACCACCGCTCCCCGGGGGAGGTCCGCGAACAGCGCGTCCAGGTCCGGCCGCCCGTCCTCGTCCTCCGCGACGACGGTGACCTTCGTACGGTCCAGCTTCTCGATCTCCTCCAGGAACGGCATCGAGGCGCGCGTCCGGCCGCCGTACAGCAGCCGCCAGTCCGCGCCCTCCCGCATGCTTCGCAGCATCGGCAGGACCGGGGTGATCCCGATCCCGCCCACGACGAAGAGGTACGCCGGAGCGTCCACGAGCGGGAAGCGATTGCGCGGTCCGCGCACCTCGACCTCCATGCCCTCCCGGAGCCGTTCGTGCACCTCGCGCGATCCGCCCCGCCCGTCCTCGACCAGCCGGGTCGCGACCGTGTACGAGGAGGTGTCCTCCGGGTCACCGCACAGCGAGTACTGCCGGACGAGTCCCGACGGCAGCACCAGATCGAGATGGGCCCCCGGCTCCCAGGGCGGCAGGTCCGCTCCCTCCAGGCGCAGTTGGACGACGCCGTCGGCGACCCGCTCGTGCCGGGCGACCAGCAGCCGCAGGGCCCGCGAGCGGGGCCGGCCGGAGACCGGGTTCTCCAGGGCGGGCAGCGGCCACAGCGGTGACGCCCCGATCCGGCGGCGCAGCGCACGCCGGACGATCAGCGCCGCACCCGCGACGGCCACGACGGTCCGCACCCTGGGCATCACGCGGCACCAGCACCCTTCTCGGCGACCGAGGCCGCCGTCGCGGCCGGTGAGGAGGCCAGATACGCGACCGCCTGTTCGGTGGAGCCCTCCTGGGAGGGGTGATACGTGCGGCTGAGATAGCGGGGGATGGACTTGAGCATGTCCCCGGTGGACGGCAGCACGCCCCGTTTCCCGCCGGCGTAGAAGTCCTTGAAGCTCGCCCGGCCGTTCGCCAGGGTCGGGTCGTTCTCCATGAAGAACCGGGCACCGCGCTGCCACAGGAAGACGAGCGCGGTGAACGCGGTCGCCCAGGTCCGCGCGCGCCGCCGGTAGCTGCCGTCGACGTGCAGGAACAGCTCGAACGCCACCGAGCGGTGCTCGACCTCCTCCGCGCCGTGCCAGCGCAGCAGGTCCAGCATGGTCGGATCGGCGCCCCGCCGGTCCAGCTCCTCGGCGTTGAGGACCCAGTCGCCGAGGAACGCGGTGTAGTGCTCGATCGCCGCGATCAGGGCGACCCGCTCCAGCAGCCACCACTTCCGCGCCCTGCCCGGGGGCAGCGTCCGGTCGCCGAGCAGCTTCTCGAAGAGCCAGTCGACCTGTGCGGTGTACGGCGTCGGGTCGAGCCCCAGCTCCTTGAGATGCGGCAGCACCTCGTCGTGCGCCTGCGAGTGCATCGCCTCCTGCCCGATGAACCCGATGACGTCCGCGCGCAGCCGCTCGTCGCGGATGAGGGGGAGTACCTGCTGGTACACGTGCACGAACCAGCGCTCGCCGGCCGGCAGCAGCAGATGCAGCACGTTGATGGTGTGCGTGGCGAACGGATCGTCCGGCACCCAGTGCAGCGGCGTGTCCTCCCAGGAGAACGACACCTTCCGCGCCTTGAGCGCCGTCCACTCGGACTCGACCGGCAGGGGCAGCCGGGCCTGCGTGTTAGACATGGCGTCAATGTACTGACGGGTAGGCGCACGGAGAACCCCCGTGCGCCCACTTATTTACATCCGTGTCAGCAATCCGGCGTGACGGTGGCGGCCGGTCAGGGACGTGACGGCGGCGGCCGGGTGCAGGTGTAGGGAGGGGTGCCGGGCTCAGCGCAGCCCCGAGATGCCCCGGCCGTCCTCCAGGGTCCCCTTCAGCTCGGCCTGCGCCCCCTGCTTCGTCCGTACGGCGAGCTGGGAACCCTCCGCCGACCCGCGCACCCCGCCCGTCGCGTCGACCGACGCCGTGTCCTTGCTGCCGGCCGCGAGGAGGTACCAGGCCCCCGCCCCCGACTTCCACAGCACACCGGCCAGTACGTGCGGGTCGCGGGAGCCGCACGCCGGGGAGTTCTCGGCCTTCGCGGCGACCGCCCCGTACGTCCCGCCCGAGGTGCGGAACTGGGCCAGTACCCGGGTGCCGCCGCCCCGCCAGGTGTCGGCACGGGTGCACACCCACTCCGCCGACCCGCTCGCGTCGGGCAGCGGCTGCCGCGCGTACTGCCAGGCGTTCACGGACCGCACGCCCCCCGAGCGCACGGAGGCGAGGGAGCACGCGAACGGCGCCCACCCCCGCAGGTCCTGGGCGCCCGACACCTCCCGGGGCGCGGCGGGCCGGCCCGAGGTGAGGTGGGCCGGGGTCAGCTCGCCGAGGTCGGTCAGCAGATGCGTGCCGGAACCGTCCTTGATCTGGAGCACGTTCCACGAGGTGCACGCGCCGGTCCGCGGCGGACCGGCCAGCGGGGAGGTGGCGCCGTCCGCGGACAGGGTGAGGTCCATCGCCCCGGTGGAGGGCTTCAGCAGGTCACGCTCGGCGGCCCGCTTCACCCAGGGGGCCGTCAGGTAGCGGACGTTGCCGTCGGCCCGGCCCAGCACCACCGCGCTCGCCTCGGCCCCGCTCGCCCCGTCGACCCGCGCGAAGTCGAGGGCCGCGCCGCCGGTGCCGTCCCGCGGCTCGGCGTAGCGCGCGACGCGCAGACCGTCGTAGAGGAGCACCACCCGCGCCTGGTCGACCTCGCCCGCGTACAGCAGCTGGGGCGGGCCGGGCGGGGCGCCGGAGGGTGTGCCGGGCGTCGCCGAGACCTGCACGGACTCGCCGGGCCTGGCCCAGACGGCGAGCGCGCGGCGCAGCAGCGCGGTGTCGTCGACGAGATCGCCGCGGGCCGGCCACACGGAGAAGTCGGTGCGCGCGGAGGACTCCCAGGCCGCCGCCGCGACCCGCTCCAGCCTGGCGGGGTCGAGGGCGGCCTCGGCGGCCGGGTTCTGCGCGTAGGAGGGAGCCGCGGCGCCGTCCGGGCCCCAGCCGTCGCCCGGCAGTCCGAGCAGCGCGCCGCAGACGGCCACGGCGGCGGTGGCGGCGAGGGCGGCCTTCATGTGCTGCCTGCGCCGCATCAGGTCGGTGGGCCGGGCGTGCAGGGAGCAGGGGTCGAACTCGGGGGAGCCGAGCAGCGCGTCCCGCGGCTCGATGCCCGCGGCCTCCTTCAGCGCCGCGGCCGGGTCCGCGACGCCCGCCGCGGCCAGCATCCTGCGCAGGTTCGCGTCGGACAGCTTCTCCAGGCCGCGCAGCACGTACGCGGCACGGGCCGGCCCCGACAGCGCGGACAGCCGCTGGTCCAGGGCCAGTTCCTCGGCGCCGCCCGAGCGCGGGAAGAGCCGCAGACCCCACACATGGGGGAGGAGGGGCGGCAGCTGGGACCGCTTGGGCCACGCCCGCCGCTTCAGCGGCAGCCCCGCCTCCAGTGCCGTACGCACCACCCGCAGGCGTACGAAGGCATAGCCCGGGTCGCCGTCGCGGCCACCACCGCTCTGCTGCGCCGGAATGACCGAGGCGTCGCCCGAAGCGCGGCCGCGCGGCAGCGCGCGCTGGGTGAGGGCGTGCGCGGTCAGTACCCGGCGGTTGCGGCCGAGGCTCGGCGGAAGCACCAGATAGGCCAGCCGGACCAGCCGCGGGTAGTGCTCGACGAGCGCGGCCTCGGCCTGCTCGACGTCGACGACCGCTCCGGAGGAGGCTGCGGGGCGCGGGGCTACATCCTGTGACTGCACGTTCAGCAGAACGAGCGAATCGGTGGATGGTCACCGAGCCCCTAGTCCTGCGAGTCCTCGGGCTCCACGAGAAGGCGCGCGTAGTTCGCCATCGACCGCTGGTAGCGCGGCAGATGGGGGGCCAGCGCACCGATCACCAGGGACAGGCCCTCGCGTTCGCGGCCGAGGTCGGCGAGGCAGAGCGCCAGACAGGCCCGCACCGCGTCGTCCAACTCGTCGGAGGGGCCGATCAGTTCGGGGGTGAGGAGCTTGACGCCCTCGTCCGCCTGTCCGATGTTCCGCAGCGAACTGGAGAGCTGGATCTTCGCGCGCCGGCCGTTGTATCCGCTCAGGCCGCGGGCCAGCGCCTCCCGGTACAGCGGTACGGCGTTGTCGGAGTGACCCGTCGAGTCCCAGGCGCAGGCCTGCTCGAAGGGGCCGAGGGGGCTGTCCGCGGGCAGCTCGGCCACCAGGGTGTCGATCACCGCCCGGAAGTCCGCCGCCCGCTCTTCCTCGTAGTCGTCGAAGGTGGCCCAGGCCGCCGCCGTACGCTCTTCCCAGTCTTCGTTCACGGGTGACACCCTCGCACAGCTGTACCCCTGGCGGTATCGGGTTCACCACCAGGGACGGCGGCCGATTGAGCACGGGGCCGCCGGGAGCCGTATCGAAGGCAGAGCCCTCGCCGGGGCTCTCCTCGGCGTGAACGCCGACAGGTACCGGAGGAACGTATGAGGTTGACACGCGAGAAGCTTCTGGCCGGAGCGGCCGTGGCCGCCCTGCTGGCACTGACCGGCTGCGGCGGCGGCTCGGACGACAAGGGCACGGGAGCGAAGGAGACCGTCCCGGCCACGGCGACCGGCAGCCTGGAGGACCTGGCGGCCGAGGTGAAGTGCCGGCCGGACATCCAGACCGACGCGGACGAGATCCGCCAGGGCGTCTGCAAGATCAGCGCCGGCAAGTTCATCCTGGCTACCTTCGCCACGGACCGCGGCCAGCGCGAGTGGCTCAACGGGGCCAAGGACTACGGCGGGTCGTATCTCGTCGGCGCCAAGTGGGTCGCCGTCGGGGACCAGAAGATGGTCACGACGCTGCGCGGTCAGCTCGGCGGGACCTTGGAGGAGGGGGTCTCGCACCACTCGGGAGGAAGTGGTGGTGGGGGAACCGAGACCGAGCACTCCGGTCACCACAGCGGCTGACCGCGCAGGACTTGGGGAGAAAAGAGAGCCGGTGGCGGGAGATCCCGCCACCGGCTCTCTCATGGGGGCTACTTACAACGCTGACCGTTGTTGATGCAGGTGACCATCTTGTTCATCAGCTTGTCGTCGAAGACGTTGATGAAGTCGTCATGGTCGGTCGAGGGCTTGTGCAGCTGCTCGGGGAAACCGTCCACCGCGTAGGCGTTCTTGATCTGCCCGTTGGTGAGGGTCGGGGCCCGGAAGCCGTAGACCAGCCGCATCGTCAGCTGCGGGATGGCCTTGAAGCCGTTCGCGCAGTTGCCCTGGGCGTCGGCGAAGGCCACGTGGGTGCGGTGGTTCGCGCTGTCGGCGTTCACCCCGTCCCAGCAGCTCTGGAAGGCGAAGGTGCGGACCACGGTGCTGCCCCGCGGGCAGATCGGGTACTGCGCCGTCAGCTGCACCTTGTTCTCGAAGCCGGTGCAGCTCCAGTGGGCGTTGGCGTTCGCGAGACCGTTGGTCGTGGTCTTCGCGTCACCGGTGATGATGCGCAGGAACTTCGGCATCGCGACGACCTTGCTCTTCGCGTTGCCGACGAACTTGATCTGCGCCTGCTTCACCTGCTGGATCTGGCCGACGTTGAGTTCCTTGCCGCCGCCGTCGTTGTTCTGGTCGAAGTCCTGCGTACCGTTCTGGATACGCACGACCGGCCAGTAGTACGACGACTTGTCGCCCTGGTTGGCACAGGAGGTCTGGGCCGCAGCGAACGTGTCGTTGTTGGCGAAGGCGTCGTTCGACTGGTTGCCGACGTAGTCGTGCAGGTGGTGCGCGCCGTTGGTGACACCGGGCGCCACGATCACGTTGTCGGTGTTGAACTTCTTGTTCGCGTTGACACCGCAGGAGCTCGAGAACGTACCGGACGAACCGCCGTTCTGAGTACGGGCCTTGCGAGCCACATTCGGCTGGACCTTCGTGATGTCCACGAAGTCGGCCGCCACCGGACCGTTTCCGGCCTGGCCGCCGTTGCCCGCCTGGGCGCCGCCGGCCGGAGCGCTGGCACTGGCACTCGCGCCGGCACCGGCGCCTGCGTTGGCACCCGCACCTGCGTTGGCACCCGCACCCGCACTCGCCGACGGACTGGCCGCGGCGCCGCCGTTGTTCTGGCCACCGGCGTTCGTCTGGTCCGCGGGCGCACCGGTGCAGGTGGAGAGACCGTCGAGCCAGCCCGGAGCCTTTCCGCCGACCCGGTTGATCTCCAGCTTGATCCGGTCGATGATCACCGACCGGTTGTTCTTCAGCGGATTGAGGATGGAGTTCTGAACGAAACTCGCGTCCCTCGTCTGCGCGTCCCGGGTGGTGGCCAGTCGCTGGTAGGCGGCGGTGATCTGCTGGTCGAGCGTGGCCAGTTCTCCGTCGACCTCACCCCGCGCCTGCTTCGGAACGTTGGTCAGTTTCTGACCGACATCCGGACAGGTGATCGTCGCGACCTGCGCGCCGGCGGCCTTGGTGGTGTTGGTAGACGAGTTCTTCTCGTGTGCCGAGGCGTAGAAATTCGCCCAGACCAGCCCACCCCCGCCGATCGCGAGCGCAGCCGACGCGGCAATGGCACGAACGGCCAGCGGCGAACGGCGTTTTCGTATGTTGCGTCCCATGGAACTCCTCTGACTTCCTTGCGGGGCAGCGAGGCGCCCGACAGGAGTGAAGCGGCTCCATTCCATACGCACGAGGCGTGTGAGGCGTTCAGGAGCCTCCAGAAAAACTTAGAAGTTCGTGAGACCAATTCGGGCACAATGGGCTCAGAAGCCCGCGAATTCACGAGAGTTGATCTGCTCATTCAGGTTTGACGGCGCTTTTTGACTGAAATTCAGTGAGCCGCCTCGCTCCGAATGGGCGCGCATCGCGAGGACGCTTCGGTGACCGTCGTCCGAGACCTCCGCCTTGGCGAAGACGGTGGAGATTCGCCGGATGACCGCCCGCTCAGGGAAAGGGAGTTGGGCTGTGACCGCCCACTCGGCCGTCCCCTGCCATCAGGCCGCGCCCATCCCGCGGGCGGGGCGTGAACCACCCCCGGAATCGATCTCGAAGCCGTATGCCCGAAGTATCCGGAGCGGGCCGTCGCGGCGGGAAGAGATCCGCCGACCGAAGAGGGCGGTCATGGGGCCGGGAACCGCGGAGGGGCGGGCCGACGCCCACCCCCCCCCACGACTGGCGGTCATGCCCACGGGTCAGGAATTCCCGGGTATCCGGATCCCGAGGACCTTCGCCTCCGTCACCGGATCCAGTCCCACCGGTGGCCGGTCGGCCCGCAAGGGCGCCACCCCGCCGCGCGACCGCAGCCAGCTCCAGGTGTCGGCGACCGTCTCCTCGACCGGGCGGCACCGCAGCCCCGCGCCCACCGCCCGGGAGACGTCCGCCGAGAACAGTGCGGCCTCGAAGTCGCTCCCGGGCGGCACCCACACCGGCAGCTGGCTCCACGGCTCGATCCCGGCGGCGAGAACGGCCTCGGGCTCCGTCCAGCGGAGCTCGGCCCTCGCCCCGGTGACCCGCACGCACGCGTCGAGCAGTGCCCCCATCGTGCTGTGCCCCGAAGGGCCGGCCAGGTTGTACGCCCCGTCGCGTTCCGCCTCCACCGCCCCGAGCGTCCACTCCGCGAGGTCCCGGACGTCGATGTACTGGAGCGGCAGATCCCGCGGCCCGGGAGCGAGCACGGGACCGCCCGCAGCGATCCGGTTCAGCCACCAGGGCAACCGCCCGATGTTCTCGTACGGCCCGAGGATCAGCCCGGACCGTACGAGCAGCGAGCGCCCGGTGCCGAAGGCGTCGAGCACGGCCAGCTCCCCGCCCCGCTTGTCCCGGGCGTAGTCGGTCCCGTCCGCGTCGGCCGACGCCCCGTCCACGAGCTTCGTGCCCTCGTCGTACCCGGCTTCCGGGGGCCACGCGTACACGGAACTGCTCGACACATACACATGACGGGACACCCGTCCGGCCAGCAGACGTGCCGCGTCCCGGACGACCCGGGGCGCCCCCGACCAGGTGTCGACGACGGCATCCCATTCGTCCGAGGTGCCCGCGAGCGCCGCGAGGCCGTCCGGCGCCGTGCGGTCACCCAGCAACGACCTCACCCCGGCAGGGGGTTGGTGCCGTCCGCGATGGAAGACGGTGACCTCCCACCCCCGGCCGAGCGCCGCCTCCACGACGGCACGCCCCACGAACTCCGTACCGCCCAGCATCAGAAGTCTCCGCGTCATACGGACGACTCTGCACGGACTCCCCGCCCGGTGGCACGGGAATCTGCTGACAGGCGAATCATGGAACTGAGAAGGCCCGGCCGAAGCGGTCGACGCCCGGTGGGAGGCGTGACGTCCGGCCGGACCGTCCACAGCTGGTCGAAGGGGTCCCCGAGGTCAACGGCCCGTCGGCGGAGCGTACTTGTAGCCGACTCGACGCACCGTCTGGATGGCCTGGCGGTGCCGCGCCCCGAGCTTGCGGCGCAGCCGGGCGACATGGACGTCGACGGTCCGCCCGTCCCCGACGTGCCCGTAGCCCCACACCGTGGAGACCAACTGGTCGCGGGTGTGCACCCGGTGCGGATGCCGGACGAGATGCGCGAGCAGCTCGAACTCCAGGTAGGTGAGGTCGAGCACCTGCCCGTCGATCTCGGCGGTGCGCTGCACGGTGTCGATGCGCACCAGCGGCTCGGCGCCGTCGCCGACGGCCGGCTGCTCGGCCCGGTCCGTCACGGCGACCGGAAACAGGGGCTGCTGGTCCGCCGGTACGAGGACCAGGTAGCCGATCATCGGCGGCTGCCCCGGCAGGACCGGCAGCGCGTGCTGGGGAGCGGGCAGCCAGGTGGCGCCCGGCGGCAGGAAGTCGGCGACGTCGACCACCTCGTCCCGGTCGACGGCACGCAGTCGGTGCCGTCCCGGGGCGGTCGATGGGGTGGGGGCCGTCGCGACGGAGGAGTAGGAACGAGTGGTCGCCATGAGAGGTCAGCTCTTTCGCGCGAGAAGTTCGTCGGAAGGTCGACGACCGCGAGTTCGTGGTCGGGCCGTCGAGGACGTACGTCGTGCGCGCTGGCCGAAGGCCGGGGTGTACGGCTTTAGAGGGCCTGCGCGTTCATCGCGCGGCAACACTCTCGGTCGAAGTCGTGGTGCTGACGGGAAGGCCAGAAGGGCTCGAGGTCATGGCGACCCGTCGCGGTGTACTTCTGGATGCTGGCCATGCCTCCATTGAAGCAGAAGCCGGAGCCCGGCAGGAGACCTCTCTCAAGGGCCGGACGCTTCCTTGGCGCGAACTTGACGGTGCGTACCCCTATCCGACCAGGCGCTTGTGCCATGTCAGGGCCGTGACGCGGATCGCGGTGTCGGGGGAACCGTCCCACTGGGCGGACAGGCCGGCCGCGGTGAGCGCCGCGACGACCTCGCGTCCGACGGCCGCCGTGGTCCCGGCCGACCCGTCGAACCCGCCGTAGAGCAGGGTCAGTCCGTGCCCCGCGGCGGCGCTCTCCGTGCACTGGGTGTGGAAATAGACGAAGCCGTGGGCTCCCTCGCCGCGCTCCGCGGCCATCTCGGCGGTGCCGCAGCTCCGGCAGCAGGTGAAGTTCTCGCGGGCGGTGATGCCCCGCGCGTCGAGGCCCTCGAAGACCTCGGTGAGGCGCTCGGGATCGGTGACTCCCTCCCACGCCTCCTGCTCGGCCAGCCGCTCCGTCCAGAGCCGGTCCACGAGCTCCCGGGCCTGTGCCCTGGACACCGGACGGTGGTCGCCGTCGACGAGATACTCCTCGGCGTCCTCGGCGAGCCGCGCCCGGTCGTCGTACCCGCAGCGCAGCAGCTCCCGGATCCGGGTCTCGACCTCCTCCCGCACGTCCTCGGGGAGTTCCGGGATCTCCTGCTGGGCGTCGTGGCCGAGCGGTTCCCAGGTGATGCCCGCGTCCCAGCCGGCTTCCTCGCGGGCCCATCCCGCCATCGCGTCCGCGACCCGGTCACGGTCGCCCAGGACCGTGCCGAAGAAGCGGTCGCGGCCCTCGCGGTGCTCCAGCTGGTACGCGCCGCCGCGCTCGTGCCACACCTGGGCGAAGACGTCCGGGCGGTCCGGTATCCGTTTCACGACCACGTAGCGGTCGCCGTCACCGCCGATCCGGTGCACCAGTTCCCGCAGCCGCCCGGCCGAAATCCGCGCGTGCTTCTGCCCGTTCTCCGTCTCGGCCTTGATGGCGAGGGACTCGTCGCTCTGCATGGATCAAGACTGGCACGCCCCACCGACAACGCGACGGGCGGACCGGCCGATGGGCGGACCGGCCGACGGGCCGGACCGACGGAAGGGGGCGCCCGCCGAATCGGCGGGCGCCCCCTTCGCGGGTGAGCGGGATCAGACCTGGCCGGCCTTCTCCAGAGCGGTGCAGCAGGTGTCGACGATGAGGCGCGTCACGACGTACGGGTCGACGTTCGCGTTCGGGCGGCGGTCCTCGATGTAACCCTTGCCGTCCTTCTCGACCTGCCACGGGATGCGGACCGAGGCACCGCGGTTGGAGACGCCGTAGCTGTACTCGTTCCACGGGGCGGTCTCGTGCAGGCCCGTCAGACGGTCGTCGATGCCGGCGCCGTAGTTCTTGACGTGGTCCATCGGCTTGGAACCCTCGCCGAGCGACTCGCACGCGGTGATGATCGCGTCGTAGCCCTCGCGCATCGCCTTGGTGGAGAAGTTGGTGTGCGCGCCCGCGCCGTTCCAGTCGCCCTTCACCGGCTTCGGGTCCAGCGTCGCGGAGACGCCGAAGTCCTCGGCGGTGCGGTAGAGCAGCCAGCGGGCGACCCACAGCTGGTCCGAGACCTCGAGCGGCGACAGCGGGCCGACCTGGAACTCCCACTGACCGGGCATGACCTCGGCGTTGATGCCGGAGATGCCGAGACCCGCCTTGAGACAGTTGTCCAGGTGCGCCTCGACGACGTCACGGCCGAAGATCTCGTCCGCGCCGACACCGCAGTAGTAGCCGCCCTGCGCGGCCGGGAAGCCGCCCTCGGGGAAGCCGAGCGGGCGCGAACCCTTGAAGAAGGTGTACTCCTGCTCGATGCCGAAGATCGACTCCTGCGCGGCGAACTTCTCCGCGACCTCGGACAGCGCGGCACGGGTGTTGGACTCGTGCGGCGTCATGTCGATGTTCAGCACCTCGCACATGACGAGGATGTCGTCGCCGCCGCGGATCGGGTCCGGGAAGCTGGCCACGGGCTTGAGTACGCGGTCCGAGGCGTGACCCTCGGCCTGGTTCGTCGAGGAGCCGTCGAAGCCCCAGATCGGCAGCTCAGCACCCTTGGCGTCGTCGGCCAGGATCTTCGTCTTGGAACGGAGCTTGGCCGTCGGCTCGGTGCCGTCGATCCAGATGTACTCAGCCTTGAAGCTCACGGGCCACATCCTTCGGGGTGGGTCTTGAACGCACTTGCGGGTGCTGCGGCGCTGCGGCACTGGGGCGCCGCCGGGGATGTCCGGAAGCCTGTCAACCAGCGATTTCCCGATCATTGCCCGAATGTGAACCCCGTGTTACCTGGGCTGTGTGTGCCCGGTCTCACACCACCTGCCGCGCCGCCGTCGTTCGCGTGCGAGCGTTCGCGACCGCGATCGGCCGGCCCGTCGCCCGACCGCTCCCGCAGGTCCGGGGGAGAAGGCCGGATGGACGGCTCGTATGCGATGCGCGTGGGAGCGGTACGGGGGATGTGGTCCCGTTCCGCCCCGGTTGCCTGCCCATGCGAAGGCCCTGCCGCTTCCGATCCGGGGGAATCGGCGACGGCAGGGCCTTCGACCCGTTCGGCCCGTTACCCGACCTTCTCGATACGGGCCTTGCGGATCAGGAACTTGCCCGGTTCCCGGACCTGCTCGAAGGCCGAGTTGTTCAGCAGGACACAGCTGCCGGAGACCGAGGTGACCTCGACGGTCGTGGACTTGTTGTTGTCCAGGTTGGTGACCTTCAGCTTCGTCCCGGCCGGGAACTGGTTGCTGGACGCGGCCGGAGCGCCGCCCTCGCCGGAGAGCGTGACGGTCGAACCGTTGCAGACCTGCTGGCCGGTGGCGGCGCCACCGCCGGCGTTGTTCGCCGGGGCGGACTGCGCCGGAGCCGAGGGAGCGGGCGCGGCCTGCGCCGGTGCGGACTGCGCCGGCTGCTGCGGGGCGGTCTGGGAGTCCTGAGCCGATTCCCCGACCGCGCAGTTGGACGCTTCCTGCTGAACCTTGATCTGCGCGATGACGGCCTCGCGGTTGGCGATCCGTGCCTCCGACTGCGCGTCGGGGGCGGCCCGCTGGCCCTCGATGAACTTCTGGTTGTTGCCGAGCGCGGTGGCCAGACCCGCGCAGACCGTCGAGGACTGCGCGTTCTGCACCGACGCCGCGTTCGAGGTGGCGGCCAGGGCGAAAGCCCCACCGCCGGCCACGGTCGCCGCGCTGACCAGCAGAGCGATCTTCTTCTTGGTGCTGAGAGTTCTCCTACGCGACATGCGCGCCTCCAGAGCGGGGGGAGGGAGCGTTACGCCGCTATGTACGAGATACCGAACGCAGTTACTCAACAGTTTCGGCAATCACTTAAGTAACCTGAATCACACGGGAGTTGAACGGCACCGGCACCGGCCGTCCGGCCCGGCCCGCTACCGGGACAGGGCGTCGCGCACCGCCTCGTCCGTGCGGCCCACCACCGCGGTCCCGTCCTCCGCCGTGATGATCGGCCGCTGGATGAGCTTCGGGTGCTCGGACAGTGCCTTGATCCACCGGTCCCGTGAACCGGCGTCCCGCGCCCACTCCTTGAGCCCCAGCTCCTTGGCGTCGGCCTCCTGGGTCCGCGTGATGTCCCATGGTTCGAGGCCCAGGCGGTCGAGGACGCCGCGGATCTCGTCCTCGCTCGGCACGTCCTCCAGGTAGCGGCGGACGGTGTAGTCGGCGCCCTCCGCGTCGAGCAGGCTGATCGCGCTGCGGCACTTCGAACAGGCCGGATTGATCCAGATCTCCATGCCGCACACGTTACGGCAGACACCCTCGGGTACTGCTGTCACGGCGCCCCCAAAGGCCCTGTGGCCAGCGGCTATTGTCAGTGTCCGGCGGTAGAATAGAAGCAGTGTTCGAGGGTGTCGCCGGGGGGTCCGGACGGCGCCCTGACCGCGACAGGAGGATGCCTGTGCCCGCTGCCGCACTGAAGCCGCTGCCCACTCAGTCCACATCCAAGAGGGCGGTCCTGCTGGACCTGCCGTACGAGCCCATGGAGAAGCGCCCGCTGCCGCCGGGGCGCCCCCGCGACTGGTATGTCACGCACAACCGCCGGCTGAAGGCGATGCGACTCGCCATAGCCCTGCTCGACTCCGGTGTGTACGTGCCGAACCAGGCCCGCAACGAGAAGATCCGCAGTACCGCGGAAATCATCGGCGTCCACCCGCCGTCGGACACCACGTGCCACATGGTGCGTGCACTGATGAGGTACGCCCGCTGAGGAGTCGAGCGCGCTGATCACTGGTGCCGGGTGCTTCCGCCCCGAGGCGAGATCACCCGGCACCGGCACCGCCGGTCACCCGGCACCGGCACCGGCACCGCCGGTCACCCGGCACCGGCACCGGTACCGCCGGTCACCCGGCACCGGCATCGGTACCGCCGGTCTCCCGGTACCGCCGGTCTCCCGGTACGGGCACCGTTCGGGACCGGCACTGTGCGTCGCTCGGGACCGGCGCCCGCCGTCACCCGGCATCGGCACCGGCGGTCACCCGGTACCGGCACTGTTCGGGACCGGTGCCCCTGCGTCGAACGGGACCGGTGCCACCCGGCTGACGTGCCGGGCGTCGCACGGCAGCCCGTGGGGGCCGTCGCCCGTTGGTCACTCGGCCGACAACTCCCGCTCCAGGGGCGTCCGGAAGCGCGGAGTGACCCGGGTCCGTCCCACCCACGCCTGAAGGCGCTCGGCCTCCGCGGAGATCGCGGCCCGTGCCTCGCGGCCGACACCCCCGGTGTCCAGCAGCCGCCAGACCACCTCGCCGTAGGGCCGCTGCGCCCATCCCCCGACCACCCGGCCGTCCCACCACACCGTCGGCCCGACATTGCCGCTGCCGTCGAAGAGGGCGGGCCGCAGGGACGGGTCGAGATACCAGTCCCGCTCCTGCCGGCTCATGGGCGTCGGATCGAGGCCGGGCAGCAGGGCGGCCCACGGCGTCTCCGGCCCGGCGACCGGGTTCTCGTCGCCGGCCGCCACGTACCCCGTGAGCCCGTCGTCGAGCGACACGGCCACCGCCCCGATCGCGGCCAGCGTCCGGCGTACGTCGGTGACCTTCCAGCCCGTCCACCACTTCAGGTCGGCCTCCGTGGCGGGCCCGCACGCCGTCAGCCAGCGGCCCAGCAGCTCGGACCGCGCCTCGGCGGGCGGGAGGTGTGGATGCGGTGGCGCGACCGCCCAGCGGAACTGGCTCGACGTCCAGGAACCGAGCGGGCGCCCGCGCACCACCCGGCCCTCGATGCCCAGCACCCGCATCAGCCGGGACGACACCGTTTGCGGACTCTCGTAACTCTTCCCGGCCCCGTAGACGAACTGCTCCCTCAACCGTGGTTCGTCCCCGGTGAGTTCGTTCACCGTGGCCTGTCCACGCCGGGCCAGCGCGGCGAGCGCGGACGCCTCGACCTCCGTGAGCCACTCCTCGGTCAGCCGTCCGTCACTTCCGCCGACGATGTCCTTGATCAGCCCCGCCCGGGCCTTCGCGGCGATGTCGAGGCCGGTCGAGGCGTGCACCACGGCGGCCAGGCCGGTGGGGAACACGAACACGGTGTGCCGCATGCCGTGCATCCGTACGAGAGACCGGTCCTCGTACAGCGCCCGGTCCACCTGCGCCACCGTCTCCCCGCAGTCCGTGAGACGCGCGCCGACCGCCAGGTACACCGTCGCCGGGTCGGTGCCGTGCAGCGCCACCAAGGAGTCCGCGACCTCCTCGGGGGTCGCCGCCCGCGCGGAGCCCACGAGCCGCTGCCGCAGCCCGAGCCGTGCCCGTCGCTCCGCCACCCCGATGTGCCGCGGCTTCCCCGTCACGTCGCCTCCGTACCGTCGCCTCGCACTCCGTGCTCCGCATCCTCTCGAAAGCCCGCCCGTCACAGGGCGGGACTCACCCGTTCGCCGTAGCCGGGCATGCGGCGACCCTGCCCCCGGCCTTGACTGGGGCCACCGCGAGGAAGCGGGATCCGGAGGCGCACCAGGACCACGTGGGGAGAGACGATGCATCAGAGGAACGGCATACGAGGACCGGTCCGCCTGATCCTGGCCGTGGTCGTGGTGGCGGCCCTGGCCACCCAGCTGACCGCCTGTTCGGACGACAGCAGCCCCTCCGACACCGCCTCCAAGGCGGCGTCCGCCGCTTCCAAGGCCGCCTCCGCCGTCTCCGAGGCCGCGTCCGCCGCCACCGCGGCCGGGGACGCCCTCGCCTCCGCGACCGCCGAGGCCGGCAAGAAGTTCGACGAGTTCAAGAACGGCGTGGACGCCAAGAACGAGGTGAAACTCGACGGCGACGCGAGCCCCGACTCCGACGGGCGCATGGCGGTGAAGGTGACCGCCGCCAACCCCACCTCCTCGGCGAAGTCCTACATCGTCCAGGTCGACTTCCGCGACCAGAGCGGCAACCTCCTCGACACGACCGTCGTGACGGTGAGCGACGTCGCGGGAGGCGCTTCCAAGGACGCCACCGCCCGCAGCAACCGTTCCCTCACCGGCGACGTCAAGACCGCTGTCGCCCGCGCCGTGAGGTACTGACGGATGCTTCGGAACAGCGTCACGGCCACCTCGGCCGACCGGGCCGCCCGGGGCCGGGCGGCGCGCAAGCGCGTCACCCGTTCCGCGCACGGCACCTGGATCCCCGCCGCCGACCGCCCCGATCCGGTCGGCCTCCTGCAACAGCAGGGCAGGGACCGGCTTCCGGAACTCCTGCCGATCCGGTACGCGCGGATGGCGGCGTCACCGCTCGCGTTCCTGCGCGGGGCCGCCGCCGTCATGGCCGCCGACCTCGCCGCCCAGCCGCACACCGGGCTCACCGTCCAGCTCTGCGGAGACGCCCACCTGCTGAACTTCGGCCTGTACGCCTCCCCGGAACGCTCTCTCCTCTTCGACCTCAACGACTTCGACGAGACCTTCCCCGGACCCTTCGAGTGGGACGTCAAACGGCTCGCGGCCAGCGTCGCGGTCGCGGCCCGTGAGAACGGACACAAGGAGGAGCACGTCTTCGGCGCGGCACGGGCCGCCGCCGGGCAGTACCGCGAGGCGATGCGACGGCTGGCCCGGCAGGGCGAACTGACCGTCTGGTACGAGCACATCGACGCCGATCTGCTGCTGCCGCTGGTCCGCTCCGGCCGCCGGCGCCGACGCGTCGAGGCGACCCTCACCCGGGCCCGCCGCCGCACCAGCCTGCAGGCGCTCGGCAAACTCACCGAGATCGTCGACGGACGCCGCCGCATCGTCCACGACCCGCCCCTGCTGGAACCGGCCGGAAGCCTCGACACGGCCTCGCTCCGCAAGATCTTCAGCGACTACCGCTCCACGCTCCCCGAGGAACGCCGACTGCTCCTCGACCGCTACCGGTTCGTCGACGCCGCCCGCAAGGTCGTCGGTGTGGGCAGCGTCGGCACCCGCTGCTTCATCGTGCTGCTCGCCGGGCGGGACGCCGACGACCCGCTGTTCCTGCAGATCAAGCAGGCGGGACGGTCCGTACTCGAAGAGCATCTGCCCATCGGCCCGTACGTCCATCCCGGGCGCCGTGTCGTCGCGGGGCAGCGGCTGATGCAGGCCGCCGGCGACATCTTCCTGGGCTGGACGACGGGCCCCGAGGGGCGGGCGTTCTACTGGCGCCAGCTGCACGACATGAAGGGCTCCGCGGACATCGCCGGCATGAACCCGGGCGAACTGCGCACCTACGCCCGGCTGTGCGGCACGGCCCTGGCCCGCGCGCACGCCCGTTCCGGCGACCGCATCGCGATCGCCGCGTATCTCGGGGGCGCCGACACCTTCGACCGTGCAATCGCGGACTTCGCGCTGCGCTACGCGGACCGTAACGCCGCCGACCACGCGGCACTGGGCGCTGCGGTGATCGCGGGCGTGGTCCGGGCGGCCCCGGGCGTGTGACACCCGCCGGCCCCGGGCGTGTGACACCCGCCGGTGCCGGCCGGCGGGAGCCGGATGCGGGACCCCGGGACGGCACCGGCCTCCGCGCCCCGCGGAGCCGGTACGCGGCGCGTGGCGCGAGGCCGTTCAGACCCCGGCCGCCCTCCGCACCGGGTCGCCGAGTCCGGTGAGGACGAGGTCCACGAGCCGCCGCCGGTCCTCGGCGTGGTCGCGGAACCAGAGGCCCAGCATGTGCTCCGCGTCGGGCAGTTCGAAGCGGGTGAAGCGGGCATGTGCGCCGAGGGCGTCCGCGACGGCCTCCGTCACCGCGGGCGGGATGACCGTGTCCGTGCCGGGTACGGCGAGCACCGCCCGGCCCCCGTAGGCCCGCAGGACGTCGAGCGCGGGAGCCCGCCGCCAGCTGTCCGGAGTACGGATGATCCGGCTGAAGCGGCTCTCCGCCGCCCCCGTGCCGTCGTGCCGGGCGGCCGGCTCCTCGTCCTCGAACGGAACCGGCCAGGCCTCGGCGCCGTACACCGCGGGTGCGCACAGTACGAGCGCCACCGCGCGGTCCCCGTAGTGCCGCGCGAGATCGGCCACCGTCTGGCCGCTCATGCTGAACCCGACGAGGATCAGCGGGGCGCCCGCCGGAACCGTCGCGTCGATGACCGACACGGCTTGCTCGAACCGCCGCCGAAGGCTCAACTCGCCCAGCTCGCCGGTGCTTTCACCGTGCCCGGAGAAGTCGAAGGCGAGCCCCGCGCAGCTTCGGGCCGCGAAGTCGTCGAGCAGTGGGAGCAGTCGCTCCTTGCTGCCGTTGCCCGCGCCGTGCAGAAGGACGGCCGTGGCCGCCCCGGCACCTCCGTCGGTCCCGCTGCCGCTGACGCAGCTCAGTCGTTCACCGTCGTGGTCGTGTGTGAAGGGAGAGAGCATCCCCCCATTCACTCATGACTCACTCATGCCGATCACGCGGTAATTCGCCTTCCGGGAAACGGGCTTGAGGCGAAATGGTCGGGCTCAGGAGGAGACCGGAGCGCCGCCGGAGTCCGGCTTGGTGGTGCTGATCGTCGGCGAAGCGGCCGCGGCACCCGCGTCCGGCGCGGTCGTCGCACCCGCTTCCGTCGCGGTCGCGGTCGCGGTGCCGGTCCCCGGCGCCGGGGTGGTGGCGCCCGCCTTCGCCTGTGCCGCCGCGACCGCGTCGCGCAGCGCGTCCTCCTGCTCCTGGCTCAGCGACGTCTGCACCAACTGGCCGCCGAACTCGGCGATTTGGGGGATCACCTTGTCCCCGGCCGCCTGCTTGACCAGAACGAACAGCGCGGCGGCGCCCGGCCGCAGATTCTGGCTCAGATCCTTCATGAAGTTGTCGTTGATCCCGGTGTCCGTGACCGCGCCACCGGCGGCCCCGGCCGCGGCGCCCACCGCCGCGCCGAGCAGCGGCGCCAGGAAGAGCAGCCCGATGACGCCGCCCCACAGCGCGCCACCGGCCGCGCCGACGGCCGTGTGGCTGACCGCCTGGTGCAGCTTGATCCTGCCGTCCTCGCTCCGCTCGACGACGACCGCGTCCTCCAGCTCGACGAGATGCTGCTTCGACAGCTCGAACAGCTTGCCGCGCACCTGGTTGGCGGTGGCGACATCGTTGTACGCGACGACGAACAGATTGCTCATGAGGGGCACCCCTTATGTCGATTCCGTTCGACTTTATAGCGTTATCGGATGGGGTGCAGTCGGGAGAAATCCAGATGCGTACGGGTGACCACGCTCCCTACGCTGAAGGCGTGTTCCGGAGCAGCAGAGCACCGCTTTCCGCCGGACAGGCATCAGTTCGCGGTCGCGGGGCTACTCTCTACGCACCGACGGACGGCCGCCACCCCCAGCGCCCCGTCGGCACATCCAGAAGCCGTCAAGGCCCTTTCACTCACGCATACAAGGAGTCCCGTCATGGGCACCTTGATCTTCTCCGCGACCGTGATCCTGGTCGTCATGGGTTTCTCCAACCACACCCTCTGGCTCGCGGCGATCGTCTTGCTCTTCCTGTACGTCCGCTACGGCCGTACCGGGGGAGGCACGTTCACCGCTGGATCCGCCGGCCCCGCTGGATCCGCAGGGCCCGCCCCGCAAGGCTCCGGCGCGTCCGCGGGCCGCACGGACTCCAGCTACCGGGCGTACCGCGACCGTCGTGACCGCCAGGCCAAGTGGGAGCGCCGCTACCGGCGCGAACGCCCGCTGGAGTCGCGCCGCCAGGAACGCCAGAAGTAACCCGACGCGCCGGGGCGTCACAGCCCCGGCGCGCCCCAGATCGGGAACCAGCGGGCGAGATCCTGCTCGATCCGCAGGTCGTCGACGAGCACCGCCCTGATCTGGAGCTCCAGCGCGTTGCTGCGCCGCCCGCCCTCGTCGGCTAGCGGTGCGAAGGGATGGCAGGTGGGCACCGGCGCCGATGGCACTCACCGCCACCGAGGTCAGATTGTCGGTGGCACTACGGTCACGGTGGTCGTTCCTTCGTAGGGGGCCGCAGAGCGCCACGTCGGTAGTTTCCGAGGGCCCGGTTCCGGCTGCTGTGGGACCTGCGCACCACGGCGCGTGGTCAGCAAGGGCATCGCTTTTTGGAGTTGCTCGGGTGTGAAGCCCGACTGGATGACAGCCTCGATGAGCACGTCCGGAAGGCCCTGGGGCTTCGGTGGCAAAGACTCACCCCCCTCCTGCCCAGGGTGGAGCCGTCCTGTCACACCTTCAGTCGCTCCGGGACGAACAGCTCGAAGGAATCCCGGCGGCAGAGAAACTGGACACCATTCTTCCGCATCAACCTCTCCAGTTCGGACACTTCAGCCGACTCCCAGAGCTGCCGCCAGGTCTTCCCGAGGCTGCGGTACTCCCACCTGTCACCGGTCGATACCTTGTGCAGGAATTCGTACTCGGCGTTCAGTTTGTCGAGCATCTTTTCGGCATGGGGGCGCGTCAGGGCCGTTCCGTAGCGTCGGCCGGGTTCCATGTCCGTCATGATGACCGGTAGCAGATCCTCGATCTTGCGCATACGGGTCCCGTGGTCCTCGCCTACGACGTAAATCCGCTCTTCCGCCTCGATGTCACCGAACTGTTCCATCATGTGATGCTCGAAAGTGGCCAGCAGGCGGCCGGGCTCCCAAGACGCCTGATCCTCGCAGCCGTACCGAGTCCTCCCGCCCACCATGCGAGGGCTGACGCATCGGAATTTCGGATACTCTCTGCGGCCGTTCTTCGTCTCCCTGCGAGAGACGTGCAAGCGCATCTTTCCCCTGCAGTACCCGCAGAGAACGACGTCCAGGAAGGGGGTTGCGTTGATGGGAGGGGAGACCGAGAATGAGCGCTCGCTGAGGTGGGCCTGAAGCGTCTTCCACTCCTCGTCAGTAAAGATCGGTTCCGCCATGCGGATCTTGCTGCCGTTCTCCTTGATGATGGGGACGGTCTCGTAGTACTTCTTGCCGGGGACGGGCCGACTCTCCATCTTCCAGCCCATCAGGGCTTCACTCTTGAGCATCTTGCGGATGCCGGCCGCTGTCCATGCGTACTCGCGTCCTGAGTCGGCGATGCGTTTCGACGGACGTGTGCCCCGTGGAGTCGGCTCCTTTCGACTGTTCAGAGCATTGGCGATCTCGGCGGCAGTCTCCGGCGAGTCCTTGGCGAGGAGACGGTTCGCGATCTCGCGAATGACGTCGACCTGTCGGGGATTCTGGCGAAGGTGGGCAGCCCCGTCATCCCCCCTGCAGACCTCGAAGCCGTAGGCAGGCATACCTCCCGGCCAGCGCTGCTGCTCCCGAACGCTCTCGCGGAAGCTCTTGACGCGCAGCGACGTGTTACCGGCCTCCATCTCCGCAAGGACGGAGAAGAGAGAGATGATCACGTGCTGGAACGGGCCGGTCATGTCGAAGACCGGTTCAGTGACCGAGGCGAACCTCTTCTTCCCGTGGTCATCCGCCCAACGGAGCATGTCCTGCATATCCGTGGCTCTGCGAATGAAGCGGTCCAGCTTCCAGAACAGGATGAGGTCGAATTCCGGGGCGCGTTCCTTGAGCCAATGCCCTAGTTCGGATCGATCCATCGGGTGTTGCTTTGTCGCCGAGACATGCGCGTCTCGCGCTACACCGACCTCAACCCAGCTGAGCCCTTGGGTGACCTTCTCGGTGATGTATGCGCGGGCGTCCACGAGTTGCCGCTCAAGGCTGGTGGATTCGTCGGTCAGGTAGCTGATTCGCAGGGATACGAGCACCCGGACGGGCTTCTGCCGCCCAAAGGGGTTTGTGGCTGAGCCGATGGCCGTGTCGAACGTGGTCACGGCGCAGAGCCTACGTGCCTACTTCGCCGGTACAAGGCTTTCTTGTATCTGTAGACACTTTCGGGTGACTGTTCAGTCGATCAATCCTGGCGCGTCCCAGATCGGGAACCAGCGCGTCTTGTCCTTCTCGATGCGTAGGTCGTTCTCCAGTTGGGCCGCTACCTGGAATTCCAGTGCGTTGTCGCGTTTATGTCGACCAGGGAGTGTACATAGAGGATAGAACGTTCCTCGTTTATAGAGATACACGAGGCCGAGCCGCCGCCCGCTGTCCCTGAAACCCACCACGGAACAGAGCAGCTGGGGTCCGAAGCCGGAGCCCTCCAGGGCGGTGTTGACCGCGTGCAGATCGCTCACGAGTGCCGGCAGGTCATCGGGTGTGCGGCGGGAGACGAGCCACGAGTACCCGTACTCGTCCCGGCCGACTTCCACCGGGGGACCCGTCCGCCCGGTGTCCGCGTCGAGCAGGGCCTGTGCCTCCCGGTGCGCCTCGGCGAAGGCCGCGCCCTCGGCGGACGCGAAGCACACCGCGCCCGTGCCGGTCGGGGTGAACCCGGCCGCCGCCTGGAGGGTCACGGCCGCCGACGGCAGTCCGAAGAGCTGATCGAGGTCCGGTACGGCCGGTTTGCTGCGGCCGAGCAGGATGTCCAGGAACCCCATACGGTCAGCCGGCCTCTCCGGGGGACGGGGCGATGGCTCCCGGCGTCGCGGGCTCGCCCAGCTCGGCGGAGATGCGGGCCAGTTGTTCGAGCCGCTGCTCCAGGCTCGGGTGGGTGGAGAAGAGGTTGGCGAGGCCCGGCTGGGCGCCGAGCGCGGGCGTGAAGTAGAAGGCGTTGAACGCCTGCGCGGTCCGCAGGTCCTTCGTCGGGATCCGGCCGATGTCCCCGGTCACCTTGGTCAGCGCCGACGCCAGTGCCGAGGGGCGGCCGGTGAGCAGGGCCGCGGCGCGGTCGGCGGCCAGCTCGCGGTACCGGGAGAGTGCCCTGATCAGCAGGAAGCTGATGGCGTACACCGCCGCGGACACCGCCATCACCACGGTGAAGAGTGCCACGGTGTTCTGGTCCTTCTGGCCCCGGCCGCCGAAGAGCTGCGAGTAGAACGCGAACCGCACGATCAGCCCGGCGAGGACCCCGAGGAACGACGCCACGGTGATCACGGCGACGTCCTTGTGCGCCACGTGCGACAGCTCGTGGGCGAGGACGCCTTCGAGCTCTTCGGGCTCCAGGCGGCGCAGCAGCCCCGTGGTCACGCAGAGGACGGCGTGATCGGCGTTGCGCCCCGTGGCGAACGCGTTCGGCATGTCGAGGTCCGAGACGGCGACCAGCGGCTTGGGCATGTCGGCCACGGCGCACAGCCGGTCGACCACGCCGTGCAGCTGGGGATACTCCTCCTGCTCCACGATCCGCCCGTGCATCGCGTACAGCGCGATCCGGTCCGAGAACCAGTACTGCGCGACGAGCAGTCCGCCCGCGATCACCACGACCAGTACCCACGACTTCAGCAACACGATCAACGCGGCGACGAAGGCCACGTACAGCAATCCGAGCAGGAACAGCGTGACCGTCATCCGCACGGTCAGCCGCCGATCGCTCCGGAACCGGCTCTGCATCTGGTATCACCCCGCAGTCAGGCACTCGTCCCGCTCTCCATTGTGCGCCCGGGGTCCCCCATGAACAGGTGCCGATAGGCCCCGCTATGGGCAAAGAACTCCTCCGGGAACGGAGCGGCCGGAAAGGGACGGCGTCGGGGGAAAACGCACCGGCCGTGCCCCTCCCGGAGGAAGGGCACGGCCGGTATGTGCGGCTGGAGCGACGGGCTTACACGTCGAAGTAGAGCTCGAACTCGTGCGGGTGCGGACGCAGCTGCAGCGGGGCGATCTCGTTCGTGCGCTTGTAGTCGATCCACGTCTCGATCAGGTCGGACGTGAAGACGTCGCCCGCGAGCAGGAACTCGTGGTCGGCCTCGAGGCGGTCGAGGACGGCCGGGAGCGAGGTCGGGACCTGGGCGACGCCCGCGTGCTCCTCGGGAGCCAGCTCGTACAGGTCCTTGTCGATCGGCTCGGCCGGCTCGATCTTGTTCTTGACGCCGTCCAGGCCGGCCATCAGCAGGGCCGAGAACGCCAGGTACGGGTTGCCGGAGGAGTCGGGCGCGCGGAACTCGACGCGCTTGGCCTTCGGGTTCGAGCCCGTGATCGGGATACGCATGGCCGCGGAGCGGTTGCGCTGCGAGTACACCAGGTTGACCGGGGCCTCGAAGCCGGGGACCAAGCGGTGGTACGAGTTCACCGTCGGGTTGGTGAAGGCGAGCAGCGACGGGGCGTGCTTGAGGATGCCGCCGATGTAGTAGCGGGCCATGTCCGACAGGCCCGCGTAGCCGGCCTCGTCGTAGAACAGCGGGGAGCCGCCGCTCCACAGGGACTGGTGGACGTGCATGCCCGAGCCGTTGTCACCGAAGATCGGCTTCGGCATGAAGGTCGCGGTCTTGCCGTTGCGCCAGGCGACGTTCTTCACGATGTACTTGAAGAGCTGGAGGTCGTCGGCCGCGGCGAGCAGCGTGTTGAACTTGTAGTTGATCTCGGCCTGGCCGGCGGTGCCCACCTCGTGGTGCTGGCGCTCGACCTGGAGGCCGGAGTTGGCCAGCTCCAGGGAGATCTCCGCACGCAGGTCGGCGAAGTGGTCGACCGGCGGGGTCGGGAAGTAGCCGCCCTTGTAGCGGACCTTGTAACCGCGGTTGTCCTCGACCGCACCGGTGTTCCAGGCGCCGGCCTCGGAGTCGATGTGGTAGAACGCCTCGTTCTCGGAGGTCTTGAAGCGCACGCTGTCGAAGACGTAGAACTCGGCCTCGGGACCGAAGTACGCGGTGTCCGCGATACCGGTCGACGCGAGGTAGGCCTCGGCCTTCTTGGCCACGTTGCGCGGGTCACGGGAGTACTGCTCGCCCGTGATCGGGTCGTGGATGAAGAAGTTGATGTTGACCGTCTTGTCGCGGCGGAAGGGGTCGACGCGCGCGGTGGACAGGTCGGCGCGGAGCGCCATGTCGGACTCGTGGATGGCCTGGAAGCCGCGGATGGAGGAGCCGTCGAACGCGAGCTCCTCGGTCGGGTCGAAGGCCTCGGCCGGGATCGTGAAGTGCTGCATCACACCCGGCAGGTCGCAGAAGCGGACATCGACGAACTTGACGTCCTCGTCCGCGATGTACTTCTTGGCCTCGTCGGCGTTCTGGAACATCCAGCTCCTCCTACTCCCGCCCACAGTGGACCGGGGTGGTAGTTCGTTCGTGCGGCCAGTGCGGTGGCACACGCTGGAGCCGACCATAGGGACGGGGGATTTCTCAAGCGTGACCCATTTGTTTCACCCAAGTTAACCGACCCGGGTCGGCCCGGCCCCTCCTGTCCGTATGGCAAAACGGGCACAGTACCGTGGACGGGTGGACAACAGGCAAGCAATCGGATCGTGGCTCTCCGGCCCCCGCGCGGCGGCGGAGGAAGCCGGTGTCGACTTCGGATACCGGGGCGAACAGCTCGGTCTCCCGGAGCACGGACCGGGGTCGATCGCCCGCCCCGGCCGCCGGCTGGGCGCCCTCGCCGTCGACTGGGGCCTGTGCCTCTTGATCGCATACGGGCTGCTCACCGACGGCTACGACCAGGCGACGGGCAACTGGGCCCTGCTCGTCTTCTTCGTCCTCGGTCTGCTCACGGTCGGCACCGTCGGCTTCACTCCGGGCAAGCGTCTGTTCGGCCTGCGCGTCGTCCCCGAGGGCGGCGGCCGCCTGAACCCGCTGCGCACCCTGCTGCGTACGGTGCTCCTGTGCGTGGCCGTCCCGGCGCTGATCTGGGACCGCGACGGCCGCGGTCTGCACGACCGCCTGGCCCGCACGATCGAAGTCCGCATCTGACCCGTCCGACGCGCCCCGCGCCCCGCGACCCGGGGCGCACCGAGCTGCGCCGACGACGAGCCGCTACGACGACCGATCCGCTACGACAGACGTGTTCTACGACGGACGACGGTTCTACGACGATGGGGCGCCCGGAGAATCTCCGGGCGCCCCATCGTCGTAGAACCGCGTAGAACTGGTAGTGGAGGAGGGTCAGCCCTTCGGGCCGCCGCGCGGCATCCGCATGCCCTTGGGCATCGGACCCTTCGGCAGCGGCATGTTGCTCATCAGGTCGCCCATGGCGCGCAGCCGGTCGTTGGTCGCGGTGACCTGAGGGCCGGCGAGCACGCGCGGCAGCTTCAGCATCGTCGTGCGGAGCTTCTTCAGCTCCACCTGGCCCTCGCCGGTGCCCACGAGAATGTCGTGCACCGGGACGTCCGCGACGATCCGCGCCATCTTCTTCTTCTCGGCGGCCAGCAGGCTCTTCACCCGGTTCGGGTTGCCCTCGGCGACCAGCACGATGCCGGCCTTGCCGACCGCGCGGTGCACCACGTCCTGGCTGCGGTTCATCGCCACCGCCGGGGTCGTGGTCCAGCCTCGGCCGATGTTGTCGAGCACCGCCGCGGCTGCGCCGGGCTGTCCCTCCATCTGCCCGAAGGCGGCCCGCTCGGCCCTGCGTCCGAAGACGATCGCCGTCGCGAGGAAGGCGAGCAGAAGCCCGAGAATGCCCAGATAGATCGGGTGACCGATCAAGAAGCCGATCGCGAGGAAGACACCGAGGGTGAGAATTCCGACAGCCGCGAGTACAAGACCGATCTTGGAGTCGGCCTTGCGGGTCATCTTGTACGTCAGGGCGATCTGCTTGAGTCGCCCGGGGTTCGCAGCGTCCGCTGCGGTTTCCTTCCTCGCCATGCCCACGAGTCTACGTGGCCCGTGAAGTGCGGACGACGGCAGTACCGGGCGAGCGGGCCCCGGTACCGGGGGAGCGGCGATCAGGAGCGCGTCGAGACGGATTCCAGCACGCGCTGAGCCTCGACCCGGTCCTTGGCGCGGCGACGGTCCTCCAGGACGGAGGTCCAGGCGTTGCGGCGAGCGGTGCGCTGCCCGCTGCTCATGAGCAGCGACTCGACGGCACGGAGTGCATCGGTGAACGAAGGAATCGCGGTGGCGCGTACGGGCGCGGCCTGCATGATGGAGGTCCCCCCTCGGGATCGGCGGCTCGGACGGGGCGGTGCGTGACGTGGAACCAGGGTCACTGATTGGTGTTACCAGTACGTGACTGAGCGGTCAAACACCAATGAAGCCTTGATACCGCGGGTCCTTTTCCTGGCGCGCTCCTGACGGCGCGTTCAGCTGCGGGGATGCCGCGGGGGGTGTGAACGGCCGGTTGTGAAGGGCGAGTTGCTTGTGCCCGGATTCACACGAAAGCGGTGGCACTGAGTGCCACCGCTTTCCTTTCGCAACGTGCGCCGTCCGGAGTACTCAGACCGCCTGGGAGGCGACGTACGCGCCGCGCTTCTCGACGGCCATCTGGTACAGGCGGCCGGCCCGGTACGAGGAGCGGACCAGCGGGCCCGACATGACGCCGGAGAAGCCGATCTCCTCGGCCTCCTCCTTCAGTTCCACGAACTCGTGCGGCTTGACCCAGCGCTCCACGGGGTGGTGGCGCACGGAGGGGCGCAGGTACTGCGTGATCGTGATGAGCTCGCAGCCCGCGTCGTGCAGCTGCTGGAGCGCCTCGCTGACCTCTTCGCGGGTCTCGCCCATGCCGAGGATCAGGTTCGACTTCGTGACCAGACCGTAGTCACGGGCCTCGGTGATGACCTTGAGGGAGCGCTCGTAGCGGAAGCCCGGACGGATGCGCTTGAAGATCCGCGGGACCGTCTCGACGTTGTGCGCGAAGACCTCGGGGCGCGAGGAGAAGACCTCGGCGAGCTGCTCGGGCTCGGCGTTGAAGTCCGGGGCGAGCAGTTCGACCTTGGTGCGGCCGGCCTCGCGGCCCGCCGTCTGGGCGTGGATCTGGCGGACCGTCTCGGCGTACAGCCAGGCACCGCCGTCCTCCAGGTCGTCGCGGGCGACGCCGGTGATGGTGGCGTAGTTCAGGTCCATCGTGACGACGGACTCACCGACGCGGCGCGGCTCGTCGCGGTCCAGCGCTTCGGGCTTGCCGGTGTCGATCTGGCAGAAGTCGCAGCGCCGCGTGCACTGGTCACCGCCGATGAGGAAGGTGGCCTCGCGGTCTTCCCAGCACTCGTAGATGTTGGGACAGCCGGCCTCCTGGCAGACCGTGTGCAGGCCCTCGCCCTTCACGAGTGCCTGCATCTTCGTGTACTCGGGGCCCATCTTCGCCCGGGTCTTGATCCACTCGGGCTTGCGCTCGATGGGGGTCTGGCTGTTCCGGACCTCCAGGCGCAGCATCTTGCGTCCGTCGGGTGCGACTGCGGACACATCGGCTCCCTGTAACTTCGATTCTTCGGCGTACACCAGAGTACGCCCGTACGGTTCTCGGCCCCCGAGGTGGGCAACCTTCGGGAGCAGGGGTGCATTCCCGTGGGGTTCCCGCCGTGGGGGGTGCGGGCTCTAGGCCGGCGCGCGTTCCACGATCCGCGGCTTCAGGTCCGCGTGCTCGAGGATGTCCCTGAGGTGCTTCTCGGCCACCGGGAGGACCTCGGCGATGGTCACGTCGCGGCCCAGCTCGCCCGCGATCGAGGCGACGCCGGCGTCGCGGATGCCGCAGGGGATGATCCGGTCGAACCAGGCGTTGTCCGGGTTCACGTTCAGGGCGAAGCCGTGCATGGTGACGCCCTTGGCCACGCGGATGCCGATCGCGGCGATCTTGCGGTCCTCACGGCGCTGGCCCGCGTTGGACGGGGCGTACTCCGGGCCGTTGAGCCGCGGGTCGAACTCCTCGTCCTGGAGCCGCGGGTCGAAGTCGAGGGACAAGCCCCCGAGCGCGGACCGCTGTTCGGCGGGGTCCTTGGTGTCACCGAGGATCCAGACGCCGCTGCGGCCCTCGACACGGCTCGTCTCCAGGCCGAAGTCCGCACACGTACGGATAAGCGCGTCTTCCAGCCGGCGTACATGTGCTACGACGTCCACCGGGCGCGGGAGCTTCTGGATGGGGTAGCCGACCAGCTGGCCCGGACCGTGCCAGGTGATCTTGCCGCCGCGGTCCACGTCGATGACCGGCGTGCCGTCCAGGGGCCGCTCGTTGTCCGCGGTGCGCCGGCCGGCGGTGTACACCGGCGGGTGCTCCAGGAGCAGACAGGTGTCGGGGACCTCGTCCAGGAACCGGGCGGCGTGAACGCGGCGCTGCTCGTCCCACGCCTCCTGGTACTCGACGGCCTCGGCACCGAATCCCATGCGGACGAACCGCAACTCACTCACGGCAAGCGCCTCCCTCGAAGCTTCCTCGGGCACGTGGTGGTCCCCGTGCGGGGCGCGCGGAAGAACCTTTCGTCAGGTACGTAACGCGCCCACGCCACTGTACGTCCGTCCGATACGCGTCAGCCCGACGGCTAATCCTCACACGATCGGATGAATGAATGCCGAAGCGTGCGATGGCGTGCTCACTCTCCGCTACATTCGCGCCGTTCACGAGGCCATAAGGGCTGCTCACAGGCAATCCGGGCACCAGGCGTCCTCGGGGGAGGCGAAAGCACGTTCCACGCTGCCCCGAGGCCCCTGGGAGACCCGAAGGCAGGAGACCGCACCGCAGATGACGGAACGACCCGCGCAGCGCACGCCCAATCGACAGCTCGCCGCGCTCATCGCAGAAGCGGGGTTCTCCAACGCAGGTCTCGCCCGTCGCGTGGACCAGCTCGGGCTCGAACACGGACTGGACCTGAGATACGACAAGACATCCGTGACCCGGTGGCTGCGGGGCCAGCAGCCCCGCGGGACCACTCCGGCGCTCATCGCCGAGGTCTTCACCCGCCGCCTCGGCCGGCGCCTGAGCGCGCAGGACCTCGGGCTCGACGCCTGCGCGCCCGTGTACGCGGGGCTGGAGTTCGCCGCGACCCCCGAGGAGGCCGTGGACATCGTCAGCGGCCTGTGGCGCAAGGATTCCGGCAGCCACGCCGAGCTCCGCAAGATCGCCTTCACCCCGGCCGGACTCGTGGTGCCCAGCCGGGACTGGCTGATCGGCCGGGCCGACGACCGGGTCGCCCGCGGCGACCAGCCCTCCCGTGTGCCGGCCCAGGGCCGCCCGGCGTCGCCCAAGCTCACGGGGCCGCCCGAACCGGGCGGCCCCGCGTCCCGGCAGCGCGGCCGGACCGAGCGGGGCCCCGGCCAGCGGGTCACCGGCGGGGACATCGCCGCGCTCCGCTCGGTCGGCGAGCTCTTCCGCGCCCTCGACCACGCCTACGGCGGCGGCCACGCCCGCCAGGCGCTCGTCCGCTATCTGGAGCACGAGGCCGAGCCGATGCTGCGTGGCGTGTACGGCGAGCAGACCGGCCGGCACCTGTTCGCGGCCGCCGCCGACCTCACGCGGCTGGCCGGCTGGACGTCGTACGACATCGGCGCGCACGGACTCGCGCAGCGGTACTTCGTCCAGGCGCTGCGGCTGGCGCAGGCCGCGGGCGACCGGGTGTACGGCTCCTACGTGCTCATCACGATGAGCCGGCAGGCCGTCTACCTCGGGCACGGGCGTGAGGCCGTGCAGCTCGCGCGGGTCGCCCAGCAGGGCCTCGGCTCGGGGGGCCCGCACGTGGTGCAGGCGCTGCTGCACGCCGTCGAGGCGCGCGGCCACGGGGTGCTCGGCGAGGTGCGGGCCTGCACGGCCTCCCTGGTCCGGGCCGAGCGCGCGCTGGAGGCGTCCCGGACCGGCGACGAGGTCCCGCACTGGGCCCGGTTCTTCGACGAGGCGCAGCTCGCCGACGAGTTCGGGCACTGCCACCGGGACCTTCAGCAGTTCCGGGCCGCGGCGCAGCACGCCGAACGCTCGCTGCAGCTGCGGGCGCCCGGCTATGCCCGCAGCCGGCTGTTCTGCCGGGTGGTGCTCGCCACGGCACGGCTCGGGCTCGGCGAGCTCGACCAGGCCTGTCTGCTGGGCGCGGAGGCCGCGGGGCAGGCGGCCGAGATGCGGTCGGCGCGGGCCGTCGAGTACGTACGGGACTTCGAGAAGCGGCTCGAACCGTACAGGGACGCCGCACCCGTCCGCGGCTACCGGGACAAGGTGGCCGCGCTGAGCTGAGCGGGAGTCCGGGATCGTCCCCGGCCTCCGGCCTGGGGTGCCGGAGGCCGGGAAGTCCGGATCCCCGGCCGGGGGGGCGGGGCCCGCCGCGGGGGCCCCGCTCCCGGGTGTGGGGAGTTGGGTCGGTCGGCGGGGGTTCGGCTCCTCGGGTGTGGGGAGTTGGGTCGGTCGGCGGGGGTTCGACATCCCCGGATGTGTGGAGCCTGGTCCGGTCGCGGAGGGCTCGGCTCCTCGGGTGCGGGGAGCCGGAACCCTCCGCGGAGGGCTCGGCCCCCCCGCGGGGGAGCACGGTCCGGCCGCTGGGGGCGCGGTCCGCGGTCCCTCCTGAGTGGGGTCCGCCGTCCGCGTCCTGCCGGCGGCCCGGGCCCCGGGTCAGGCGGCCGCGGACTCCAGATGCTCCGCCAGGGGGACCGGGCGGACGTCCAGGTCCGTCAGGAGGGCGTGGGCGGCCCGCCGGGCCGAGTGCAGCGCGCCCTGCACCGTGCTGGTGTCCCGGTGGTCGCCGCACACGTACAGGCCCGCGAGCAGCCGTACCGGACGGCGTGGGTCGTGCGGTGGCGGCATCGCCGGTACGGCCTCGGGTTCGTGATGCACCGCCAGCAGTTCCCAGCGGGTCGTCGACGTCCCGTAGAGGCGGGCCAGTTGGGCGCGGACCATCGCGTCCAGGTGGGCGGCGGCGGGCGGTGTGCCGAGCACGGTCGAGGAGATCAGGGCGCGGCCCGCAGGTGCCCGGGTGGGGTCGACCTGACTGACGACCGCCGTGTGCGCCACCGGACCGCTGCGGTCGGCGTCCAGGAGCAGCGCCGGGTCGGCGAGCGGGGGTTCGTCCGTGGTGTGGTGCAGGACGGTCACCGGATGGAAGGCGGGGACGTGCAGCCCGGGCAGGAACTGGGCGGCGGCCCGCGCCCCGGTCGCCAACAGGATGGCCCGGCAGCGGAGTTCGCCGTGGTCCTTCGTCGTCACGCTGGTCGTGGAGACGGCGGTGACCTCGACGCCCGTGTGCACGGTGCCCGGTGGAAGGGCGGCCGCGAGCAGTTCGGGGAGCGCGTCCGCGCCGCCCTCGGGCAGACACAGCCGGCCCGTCGCGAACGAGTGCAGCGCGAGATCGGCGCACCGGCTCGACGTCCGCAGCGCCGGGTCGCACAGCAGGGCCGCGAGGAGGGGGCGCAGAAAGGTGTCGACCGTACGGGCCGGGAGGCCCCGAGAGGTCAGCGCCCGCTCCACGGGGAGGTCCGGGCGGGCGAGCAGACGCTCCGGCGGAGTGCCGGCGAGACGCGCGAGGGCCGTGGCCAGACGGGACTGGTCGAGGGGGCCGCCGAGCGGTCCGGGGCGGGTGGTTCCGCGCGCGGGGCGGGCCAGCGGAAGCCGGGGGGCGCTTGCGAGGGCGCGCGCTGTGGTGAGTGCGCCCCTCGCGCTCCGGGGGGTGCTCGGCGCGCCCGCGTGATGGTGCCGGCCGTCGCTGTGCAGCAGCACGCCCGGGGAGAACGGGCGCAGGGCCAGGACGTCCAGGCCCGGGGTGTGGCGCAGTTCCGGGTACGAGGTGGACAGGAGCCGGCCGAGCCGGTCCAGCCGGAAGCCGTCGACTTTCTCCGTGGACATACGGCCGCCCACATGAGGGGCGGCCTCCAGGACGGCGGTCCTCAGCCCCGCCCCGGTCAGATGCCGTGCGGCCGCGAGACCGGCGACACCGGCTCCTACGACGACGACGTCCACGTCTTCCGCGATCTCCGCCATGTGCGCGGCTTGGCGTGCGGGCTCTAGCACGTGCCCCTCCTCGAGGTTGCGCGGGCCGGTGGGGACGTCATGCCCCCAACACGCTTCAGGGATACCCGAGTTCGGATCGAGGGTGCGAGGTGCGGGCGTACGGGGGAAGCCGCGCGGATGCCGTGCACGGGGGCATGGGGGGTGCATGTGCCACCCCGGCGGAGCGGGGCGGGACCCGCCGGGGGGCGGAACGCCCGGCGGGGGAGGCGGACGTGGCGTGGCGCCCCTTCTCAGTCCAGCGCGGCCCGCAACGCCCCCTCGATCGAGGGGAACGCGAAGGTGAAGCCCGATTCCAGGAGGCGGGTGGGCAGGACGCGCTGGCTGCCCAGGATGTCCTCGGCCATGTCGCCGAGCGCGAGGCGCAGGAGCGGGGCGGGAGTGGCGAGGAGGGTCGGGCGGCGCAGGACACGGCCCATCGCCTCGGTGATCTCGCGGTTGGTCAGCGGGTCGGGGGCGGTCAGGTTCACCGGGCCGGAGACGGACTCCGTGTCGATGAGATGCCGGATCGCGGCCACCTCGTCGTGCAGCGCGATATAGCTCCAGTACTGGCGCCCGTCCCCCATCCGCCCCCCGACGCCCGCCCGGAACAGCGGGAACAGCTTGGCCCAGGCCCCGCCCTCGCGGGACACCACGAGCCCGGTCCGGGGCAGCACCGTGCGCACCCCCGCCTCCTGCGCGGGAGCCGTCGCCTCCTCCCACTCCACGCAGACGGACGGCAGGAACCCGTCACCGGGCGGCGCCGACTCGTCCACCGCGCGGCCGCCCGTGTCTCCGTAGAACCCGATCGCGCTCCCGTTGACGAAGACCCGCGGCGGTTCGTCGAGCGACGCCACCGCCTCCGCGAGCGTCGCCGTCCCGAGCACCCGGCTGTCCCGGATCTTTCGCTTGTACGTCGCCGTCCAGGGCCGCGCGGCGACCGGGGCCCCCGCCAGATTGACCACCGCGGTACATCCGAGGAGCCCCACGGCGTCGATCCGCTGCCGCTGCGGGTCCCATCGGACCTCGTCCCGCGAGCGCGGCTCACGGCGCACGAGCCGGACCACCTCGTGTCCGTCCGCGCTCAGGGAGCGCGCCAGCGCGGAGCCGATCAGGCCGGACGCGCCGGCGATCACGATGCGGGAACCCGGGGGCAGCGGTGAATCGCTCATGGGTCCATCCTGCCCGCGCGGCCGCGGACTTCACGGAACGCCCCTCAGCGCGGCGGCCGTACAGTGATCGGCATGTCAGCTGTTCCCCGCATACGCGCCGCCACCCTCGACGACGAGGACGTGCTCGGCCGGCTCGACCGCGACACCTGGTCCACGCTGCACGCCGTCATGCCCCGCCCCCGGCCGCCGTACGAGCCCTTCTACAGTGAGCGGTTCGGTCCGCGGGACCATTTCGTCGCCGAGCTCGACGGCCGGCTGGTGGGATACATCCGGCTGGGCTTCCCGACCCCGCTCGCCTGCAACGCGCACGTCCGCCAGATCCTCGGACTCGCCGTCGCCGACGAGGCGCGCGGCGCCGGGGTGGGCCGCGCGCTGCTGCGGGCGGTGTGCGAGGAGGCCCGCCGTCAGGGCGCCCGGCGCATCACGCTGCGCGTGCTCGGCCACAACACCCCGGCGCGCGGGCTGTACGAGTCCGAGGGGTTCGTCGTCGAGGGGATCCTGCCCGGGGAGTTCCTGCTGGACGGCGCGTACGTGGACGACGTCCTGATGGGCCGCGCCCTCTGAACACGAGCCGGGCACCCCGGCGGGCGCGTCGAGGCACCGGCATCCCGAGCCGGGGCCGGGACCGGCATCCCCGGGCCGGGGCCGGGGCCGGTGTTCCCGGGGCGCGGGGTCAGGAGGTGACGAGGTCGCCCGTGTCGACGCGGGCCGTGGCGTGTGCCGCCTTCCGGGCGTCGCCCGCGACCTCGCGCGCGGTCAGGACGTAGCCCGTCTCGCTGTCCGAGGTCGAACGGGCGAAGACCACGCCGTACACCTTGCCGTCGGTGGTGAGGAGCGGGCCGCCGGAGTTGCCCGGGCGGACGGTCGAGCGGATCGAATAGATCTCGCGGGTGACCGTCCCGGTGTTGTAGATGTTCTGGCCCGTCGCGTTGATGCGGTTCGCGACCGTGGCCGCCTGGAGATCGAGGCCGCCGTCCTGCGGGTAGCCGGCGACCACCGCGGCGTCGCCGCGGGAGGCGACGCCGTCGAAGGGAAGGGCGGGCGCCCGCAGACCCGGCACGTACAGGACGGCGACGTCCTTCTGCGGGTCGAAGAGCACCACCCGCGCCGGGTACGAGCGTCCGACCCCGCCCACCCGCACGGTCGGCCGGTCGATGCCCGCCACCACGTGCGCGTTGGTCATCACGCGCCGGGAGGAGTAGACGAATCCGCTGCCCTCGCGCCCCTGGTTGCCCGAGACGCCCTCGACCTTCACGGTGCTCAGCTTGGCGGCGTTCGCCGCGGAGTCCGTCACGTTGTCCCCGGAGGGCTTGGCGACACCCGCCGTCGGTTCGTTCTCGAACGGGTTGAAGACCTGTGGGAAGCCCGCCTCGGTGAGCGCCGAGGTCGCACGCGAGAACCAGGTCGGCGTGGTCTCCGGCATCGTCTTCTGCACGGCGCCCAGCAGCGCCGAGTTGCGGATGGACTGCGTCACCACCGTGGACGAGGACGCGCCGAGGACGCTCGCCGCCACCCAGGCCACCAGCAGCACGGCCAGCGTGTTCGCCGCGGCCCCGCCGATCCCGTCGGCCACCCGCAGCGGCCCCTGGTCCAGCTCGCGGCGCAGCTTCAGCGCCAGCCGCCCGGCCAGCTCGTGGCCCACCACGGCGGGCACCAGCACCGTGAGCACCGCCGTCACCGTCGCCGCCGGTGTCCCCGCCGTGACCAGGTCCATCATCCAGGGCAGCACCCATACGCCGATCACGGCGCCGCCCACGAAACCGGCCAGCGAGACACAGCCGGCGACCAGTCCACGGCGGTACCCGGACGCCGCGTAGACCAGGATCACCAGCATCAGCAGGAGGTCGAGCACGTCCACGGAGCCGCCTTTCTCTAGGGCCCCTTAGTACGCGCCGGGCGGGCCCAGTGATCAGCCACGCGCGTTCGGTGCCGCGGAAACGGCCACACACCCGTGGACCTGTAGAAACGTCCCGGACACGCACGATGGTTCCACCAGGTGGCACACCACACATCGCGGCCCGCGCGGATCCGGGTCAGGGTGGCTCCATGCGTGTCTTCCGGAAGACGCGGGGGCCCCGAATACGGAGAGGGGAGCGGGCACACCGCTCCCCGCGTCACGGACGTCCGGCACACCGGGCCCGCGGAGTCCTCACTCGTGCAAGGTGGGCGCCCCGTGCCCCCGCGCCGTCCGGCGTACGCCCCGGGTGGCCGGTGCGGCTGCCGCGACCGCTCCTCGTCCTGCTCGGCTGTGTGCCCGGCCTGCTCGCCGTCCTGGCGCTGGCGATGTGCGCGGCCGGAGTGGACCGTACGGCGGCCCGCGCAGCCGTCCCGCCCCCGGTCGCGGCCCGGCCCGCCGTGGACCGCCCCGCCGCCCGGCCGCCCATCGTGCCCCGGTCGAAATGGCTCGACGCCGCGAGCACGCGCGAGCAGCCGCCGCCCCACTACGACGACCGCGTCGTCGCGGTCTTCGTCCACCACACCGACTCGCCGAACTCCTACGACTGCGCCGACGTGCCCCGCATCATCCGCGACCTCTACGCGGGCCAGACCGGCGCCAAACAGTGGGACGACATCGGCTACAACTTCCTCGTCGACCACTGCGGCACGATCTACGAGGGCCGCGCGGGCGGCGTCGACCGGCCCGTCACCGGGGCGCACGCGCAGGGCTTCAACCACCGCACCGCCGGTATCGCCGCGATCGGCACCTTCACGGCGGGAACACCTGTTCCGAGGGTGATGACCGACGCGATCGCCCGCCTCGCGGCCTGGAAACTGGGGCTCGCCGGGGCCGACCCCCGGGGCACGGTCCGCCTCGTCTCCAGCAACAGCCTCAGCCGCTACTCGTCGGGCACAGCGGCCGTGCTCTCCACCGTCTCCGGTCACAACGCCGGCTTCATGACCAGCTGCCCCGGCGCGGCCCTCACCGACCGCCTCCCCGAGATCCGCGCCCTGGCCGCCCGCTACCAGGGCCGCTGACCGCCCCACGGAGTCCCCGCGGCGGCGGCCGACAGTCACAGGTACGCCCCGGGCCGCTCACAGACTCCCCAGAGCCCCGCGTCCTAGCGTCGTCGTACGCACTGACCGGAGGTGGGGATCATGAGGATCAGTCGGACGGAGACCGCGGGGCACGCGGGGAGCGGGGCGGACGCGCGGCACACCGAGGGCGCGGAGGGCACGGGGAACACGGAGCGGGCGGGCGGCTGGGCGACGGCCGCGCGCGGCCCGTGGGCGGTGGTCTGCGCGGTCGCGACGGTCGTCCTGGGCCCGGCGGCGGTCACCGCGTCCGCGCTGGACCAGGCCAACGCGGCCCCGCTGCACCACGCGGTCCGCGCCGAACAGACGCAGGCGTACATCCCCTCGGACCTCGGCCGCCGGCGGACGGCGGCCTGAACCCGACGGAACCCGCGGGCCGGGACTCGGGACGGATGCACCGGCCCTCGGGACGGACGGACCGGGACGCCCGAGCGTGTGCGGTCCGTGCCGCCGGTCAGTCCTCCCTGAACCGTTCCCACAGCTTGGGGTAGCGCTCCGCGATGACGGACTCGTTCTCGAAGTCGAGCGGGGTGCCCTCGGGCTCGGCGGCCGCGGCCGGGATGCCCAGGGCGGGCGCGACGGCACCGGTCAGCTGCTCGTAGGCCTCGTCGGCCGCGTAGCCCAGCTCCTCACCGTCGCCGTCGATCTCCTCGTCGAAGTCCTCCAGGAACTCGGCGAGCGTGTCGGGGTCGTGCATCGCGCCCTCGAAGACCTCCCGGCCCTGGCCGATCAGCCAGCACCGGAAGAAGTCGAAGGCGTCGTCGCTGGCCCCGTCGAGCAGCACCCAGGCGGCGCCCCACAGATCCCAGCGGTACGCGCGGTTGTAGCGGGACTCGAAGTGCCGGGCGAAGTCCAGGACCGACTCCGGGTCCAGCTGGACGAGCCGCTCGACGAGCAGGTCGGCCTGTTCCTCGGGGTCGCCCTCGGCAGTCTCGCGGGTCGAGTCCACCAGCTGCCAGAACTCCGTCTCGTCCATCACGGGTCAAGCATCGGGCCTGCGCGGGAGGGACGCACGTGGAGTGGCGCAGATTGTTATGCATGCACATGCCGAAGGTAAAACCATCGGGTTCGTACGGATTTCAAGGGGTCGGCGCCGAGCGATTCCGCGGAGTCCGCGATCACCGGTAGAGCGCCGCCGATCTGGCCGCGTCCCGCGCGCAGCGCTCCCGCAGACTGGCCGGAGCGAGCACCTCCACCTCCGGCCCGAGCCCCCACAGCTGCGTATGGGCGACCTCCTCGGACTCGACGGGCAGCGTGAGGGTCACCCAGCCCTGCCCGTCGGGGGCCCCGGACGCGCTCAGCCCCTCTTTCGCCGACGCGGGATCAAGGACGTACGGCAGCCGTCGTACGCCGTCGGGGGACAGCCGTACGACTACCTCGGACCGCAGGACGGACCGGGCGAACTCCTCGGCCCGCTCCGCCCAGAACCCCGGCAGGTCGAACCCGTCGTCCCGCCGGAACCGCTCCGCACCGGGTCGGACGGCGGTGAACCGGTCGATCCGGTACACCCGGAAGGCCTCCGTGTCCGCGACCCGCGCGCACAGGTACCAGACGCCCGCCTTGAGGACGAGCCCGTACGGTTCGAGTGTCCGCTCCACCTCCGACTCGCCCCGCCGGTAGCGCGCGAGGACCGGGCGGTCGTCCCACACCGCGTCCGCGACCGAGGGCAGCAGCTCCGGCGTCCGCGGCTCGCTGAACCAGGCGGGCGCGTCCAGATGGAACCGCTGCGCCGCCGTCCGCGAGGCGTCCCGCACGGAGGGCAGCAGCGCGGCCGACACCTTCAGCCGGGCCGCCGAAGCCGTGTCCTGAAGGCCCATCTCGCGCAGAGCCCCCGGTACCCCGCTCAGGAACAGCGCCTCGGCCTCGCTCCGCGCCAGGCCCGTCAGCCGTGTCCGGTACCCGCCGACCAGGCGGTAGCCGCCGGCCCGCCCCCGGTCCGCGTACACCGGGACCCCCGCCTCCGACAGCGCCTGGGCGTCCCGCGTGATCGTGCGTTCGGACACCTCCAGCTCCCGCGCCAGCTCGGCGGCGGTCATCGACGCACGGGTCTGGAGCAGCAGCACCATCTTGATCAGACGAGCGGCACGCATGTGTTCATGATGCCGGGCCCCACTGACAACGAGGGGGGTACGACGAAGGGGGCACGGCGACCGCCGTGCCCCCTTCACCGAATCCATCTGCCGGGTGCTACAGGCCGTAGCGCTCCCGGGCCTCCTTCACCGCCGACGCCTTGACCTCACCGCGGCGGGCGAGCTGCGCCAGCGCCGCGACGACGATCGACTGGGCGTCCACCCCGAAGTGACGGCGGGCCGCAGCGCGGGTGTCGGAGAGACCGAAGCCGTCGGCACCGAGCGAGGACCAGTCCTGCTCGACCCACTGCGCGATCTGGTCCGGGACCTGGCGCATGTAGTCGGAGACCGCGAGCACCGGGCCCTCGGCGCCCTGAAGCGCCTGGCGGACGAACGGCACCCGCTCCTCGCCGCGCAGCAGGGCCGCGTCGGCCTCCAGCGCGTCACGGCGCAGCTCGGTCCAGGAGGTCGCGGACCACACGTCGGCGGCCACGCCCCACTCCTCGGCGAGCAGCTTCTGGGCCTCCAGGGTCCAGTGGATCGCCGTGCCGGAGCCGAGGAGCTGGATGCGCGGGGCGTTCGCCGCGGCCACGTTCAGGCCCGCCGACTCCGCCGTGTTGAAGCGGTACAGGCCCTTGAGGATGCCCTCGTCGACACCGGCCGGCTTGGCGGGCTGCGGCATCGGCTCGTTGTAGACGGTCAGGTAGTAGAAGACGTCCTGGTCCTCGCCCGGGGCCGCCTCGCCGTACATCCGGCGCAGACCGTCCTTGACGATCGCCGCGATCTCGTAGGCGAACGCGGGGTCGTAGGACAGCGCCGCCGGGTTGGTCGCCGCGATGACGGGGGAGTGGCCGTCGGCGTGCTGCAGGCCCTCACCGGTCAGGGTCGTCCGGCCGGCCGTGGCGCCGACCAGGAAGCCGCGGCCGAGCTGGTCGCCGAGCTGCCACATCTGGTCGGCCGTGCGCTGCCAGCCGAACATCGAGTAGAAGATGTAGAAGGGGATCATCGCTTCGCCGTGCGTGGAGTACGCGGTGGACGCGGCGATGAAGTCCGCCATGGAACCGGCCTCGGTGATCCCCTCGTTGAGGATCTGGCCGTCCTTGGCCTCCTTGTAGTACATCAGCTGGTCGCGGTCGACCGGCTCGTACGTCTGGCCCTTGGGCGAGTAGATGCCGAGGGACGGGAAGAGCGACTCCATACCGAAGGTACGGGCCTCGTCCGGGACGATCGGCACCCAGCGCTTGCCGGTCTCCTTGTCGCGGACCAGGTCCTTGACGAGGCGGACGAACGCCATCGTCGTCGCCAGGTTCTGCGTGCCGGAGCCCTTGTCGAAGGACGCGAACGCCTTGTCGGCGGGGGCCGGGAGCGGGGCCAGGGCGTGCGTACGGCGGGCCGGGGCCGGGCCGCCGAGGGCCGCGCGGCGCTCCTGGAGGTAACGGACCTCGGGGGAGTCGGCGCCCGGGTGACCGTAGGGCACCACACCGTCGACGAACTGGCTGTCGGAGATGGGCAGTTCGAGCAGATCACGCATCTGCTTGAACTCGTCCGTCGACAGCTTCTTCATCTGGTGGTTGGCGTTCTTCGACGCGAAGCCCTCACCGAGGGTGTGGCCCTTGACCGTCTGGGCCAGGATGACCGTCGGCGCGCCCTTGTGGGCGAGGGCGGCGCGGTAGGCCGCGTACACCTTGCGCGACTCGTGGCCACCACGGGAGAGGTGGAAGCACTCGAGGATCTTGTCGTCGCTCAGCAGCTTCGCCATCTCGACGAGCGCCGGGTCGGCGCCGAAGAAGTCCTGGCGGATGTAGGCGGCGTCGCGGGTCTGGTACGTCTGCACCTGCGCGTCGGGTACCTGGCGCAGGCGGCGGACGAGCGCGCCCGTGGTGTCGAGCTGGAACAGCTCGTCCCAGGCCGAGCCCCACAGCGACTTCACGACGTTCCAGCCGGCGCCGCGGAACTGCGCCTCCAGCTCCTGCACGATCTTGAAGTTCGCGCGGACCGGGCCGTCGAGGCGCTGGAGGTTGCAGTTGATGACGAAGGTCAGGTTGTCGAGACCCTCGCGGGCGGCGAGCGCGAGTGCCGCCGTCGACTCCGGCTCGTCCATCTCGCCGTCACCGAGGAACGCCCACACGTGCGAGGCGGAGACGTCCTTGATGGCGCGGTTGGTGAGGTAGCGGTTGAAGCGGGCCTGGTAGATCGCCGACAGCGGGCCGAGGCCCATGGAGACGGTCGGGAACTCCCACAGCCAGGGCAGCCGGCGCGGGTGCGGGTACGACGGGAGACCGTCGCCGCCGGACTCCTGGCGGAAGTTGTCCAGGTGGTGCTCGTTCAGGCGCCCGTCGAGGAACGCGCGGGCGTAGATGCCGGGGGAGGCGTGGCCCTGGATGTAGAGCTGGTCGCCGGACCCGTCACCCTCCTTGCCCTTGAAGAAGTGGTTGAAGCCCGTCTCGTAGAGCCAGGCCGCGGAGGCGAAGGTGGCGATGTGGCCGCCGACGCCGTGCTTCGCGCCCCGGGTCACCATCGCGGCCGCGTTCCAGCGGTTCCACGCGGTGATCCGGGCCTCCATCGCCTCGTCGCCGTCCACGACGGGCTCGGCGGCGGTGGGGATGGTGTTGACGTAGTCGGTCTCAAGCAGCTTGGGCAGCGCGAGACCGTTGCCCTCGGCGCGCTCCAGCGTGCGGCGCATCAGGTACGCGGCACGGTGCGGCCCGGCCGCCTGGGTGACGGCGTCCAGGGAGGCCTGCCATTCGGCGGTCTCCTCGGGGTCGCGGTCCGGGAGCTGGTCGAGCTCGCTCGGCTGGATAGCGGTGGGGTCGGTCATTGCGCCGCCTTCCGGATGCGGAGGGGGGTTCCCTCATCGGCAAGGGGTTTTCGGGTGTGCCCTTGGTCTATGGCAGGACAGGGCGAGGGGCTCTTGTAGGAGCCCGTCGGTGACTGTAACCCCCTGATCGATGATCGATCAAAGGGTTCCGGGGGAAATCCTCGTCAGATCGCGAAAGTCGGCACGGGGTGCCTGGAAGCCAGGCACGCGGTGCCGTGAAATTCGATGGTTCTCGCAGGTGAGGGCACGGTTGAGCGCGGGTGTGCTCCCCTGCGCCGACACCGGCCGGCGTCCCTCACGGGCGCGGGGCGCACCCGAGGACATGGGCCTTCACGAGGTCGGCGATCAGCGGATCGCGCCGCCGGAACGCGTCCACGAGGGCCTCGTGCTCCTCCGCGTACGACTGCTGCACGGTCCCCAGCCACCGGATGGACAGGGCCGTGAAGACCTCGATGCCGAGGCCCTCCCAGGTGTGCAGGAGGACGGAGTTCCCGGCCGCCCTGACCAGCTCGCGGTGGAACCCCACGGTGTGCCGCACCTGACCGGTCCCGTCGGCCAGCCGGTCGGCCTCGTACAGCGCCGTCACGTGCGGCTCCAGCGCCGAGCAGTCCTCGGCGAGCCGCTCGGCGGCCAGCTCCGCGGCGATGGCCTCCAGACCGGCTCGTACGGGGTAGCTCTCCTCCAGGTCGGCGGCCGTCAGGTTCCGCACCCGTACGCCCTTGTTCGGCGCCGACTCGATCAGCCGCAGCGACTCCAGCTCGCGCAGCGCCTCCCGCACCGGGGTCTGGCTGACCTCCAGCTCGGTGGCGATCCGCCGCTCCACGATCCGCTCGCCCGGCTTCCAGCGCCCGCTGACGATCCCCTCCACGATGTGCTCGCGGATCTGTTCGCGCAGCGAGTGGACGACGGGCGCGGTCATGAAGGCTCCTTTGGGAGGGGTGCGGAACCCCGGGGGCGTTTGACGTTTAGACAATAAGGCCGTGGCCCGGTCGGTGAGGGGCGCATGGCGGCGCTTTCCCGCAGGTGAGACGAGACTTACACGCTGTCAGAGTGTTCCCTGCCGTAAAGACCTGTACCGGGTGATGTCCGGACTCGTCACGTCCGTGTCACTCCGAGAACCCGGACGTCCCGCACGCGGTGGCGATGGGCAGAGGGGGCGCCGGCGGCGGCACCCCCGGTCGCCTCGGGGGGATGTCATGAACGGTCGGACACGCGCGCGGGGCCTCCGCCGGACGGTCACGGCGGCAGCGGCGGCGGCACTGGTCGCCTGTGTGGCGACGGGCTGCAGGCCGATGGACACGGGGGCGGCCTCGCGGCCGGGCGACGTACGGACCGCGGGGGCGGTCACCGGGGCGGGAGCGGCCGGTCCGTCGGGCTCGGCGGGGTCCGGTACCGCTCCTTCGGGGGCAGCGGGGGCAGCGGGGTCCGGGAGCCCGGGAGCCGGTGTCGCGCGGCAGCCCGCCGGTCCCGGGGGCGCCTGTGTCTTCGTCAAACCGGACGGCGCCCAACGGCTCGGCCACACCGGCTGGGGCTTCCGCGTCACGGGTACCGACCGCTGGGAGTACGGCGCCGTCGAGAACCCCTCGAACGCCCTCTACACCCCGCCCGGCGGAGACGTCGGAGCCTGGCACGCGCGGGGCACCTACGCCCGGATGCTGAGCGACATGTCCCGCGGCGGGCTCCTCCGGGCTCGTGGCTCCGGCCGATCGCCGGGGACCCCCGTGGCGGGTGGGCCGGCCCACCCGTACAGCCGCTACCGCTGCACGTCCTCCCCGCGCGGCGACGTCACCGCGGCCCGCGTCATGATCCGCACCGTCGCCGGCCGCGGTTTCCTGGTCGGCGTCGACCCCCGCACGGGAGAGTTCGGCTCCCGCGACTGCCTCGACGCCACGTACGACATCCTGAAGGCCTACCGTGCCCAGCACCTGACGCCCGCGTTCCCTGCGGAGATCCCGAACGTGTGGGTGGAGACGCTGGTGCTGTGGAGCGATCACGAGCTGACACCCGGGTAGGCCCACACCCGGTGCGGACCAGGTCCGCATCCGGTGGAAACACGGCACCCCCGCCCGGGGTTCCGGACGGGGGTGCCGTGTCAGCGCGTGAGCGGTGGGGGCTACAGGCCGAGCTCGACTTCGAACTCGCCCGCCTCCAGGATCGCCTTGACCGCGGTCAGGTAACGGGCCGCGTCGGCGCCGTCCACCAGACGGTGGTCGTAGGAGAGCGTCAGGTACGTCATGTCGCGGACACCGATGACGGTGCCCTCTTCCGTCTCGATGACGGCCGGACGCTTGACCGTGGCACCGATACCGAGGATCGCGACCTGGTTCGGCGGCACGATGATCGTGTCGAAGAGCGCGCCGCGCGAGCCGGTGTTGGAGATGGTGAAGGTCGCGCCGGACAGCTCGTCCGGAGTGATCTTGTTCGCCCGGACCTTGCCCGCCAGGTCGGCGGTGGCCTTCGCGATACCGGCGATGTTCAGGTCGCCCGCGCGCTTGATGACCGGGGTCATCAAGCCCTTCTCCGAGTCCACCGCGATACCGACGTTCTCGGTGTCGAAGTAGGTGATCGTGCCCTCGTCCACGTTGATCCGGGCGTTGACGGCCGGGTGGGCCTTCAGCGCCTGGGCCGCCGCCTTCACGAAGAACGGCATCGGGGAGAGCTTGACGCCCTCGCGGGCCGCGAAGGAGTCCTTCGCCTGCGCGCGGAGCCTCATCAGCTTGGTGATGTCGACCTCGACGACCGAGGACAGCTGCGCCTGCTCGTGCAGGGCCTTCACCATGTTGTCGCCGATGACCTTGCGGATGCGGGTCATCTTGACGGTCTGGCCGCGCAGCGGGGAGACCTCCAGGACCGGCGCCTTCTTGGCGGAGGCGGCCGGAGCGGAGGCGGCGGCCGGCGCCGGAGCGGCGGCCGCGGCCTTCGCGGCCTCGGCGGCCGCGATGACGTCCTGCTTGCGGATACGACCGCCGACGCCGGTGCCCTTGACGGCGGCCAGGTCGACGCCGTTCTCGGCGGCGAGCTTGCGCACCAGCGGGGTCACGTACGCACCCTCGTCACCGGCGGTCGCGGCGGGCGCCGGAGCCGGGGTGACGGGGGCGGGCGCGGCGACCGGCGCGGGGGCCGGAGCGGCGGGCGCGGCCGGAGCCGCGGGCTGGACCGGGGCCGGGGCGGCGGCGGCCGGAGCAGCCGGAGCCGGGGCCGGAGCGGCGGGGGCCGCCGGAGCGGGGGCCGGAGCCGCGGGGGCGGCGGGAGCCGCACCCGGAGCGCCGATGACGGCCAGCTTCGCGCCGACCTCGGCGGTCTCGTCCTCGCCGACCACGATCTCCAGCAGCACGCCGGCGACCGGCGCGGGGATCTCGGTGTCGACCTTGTCCGTGGAGACCTCGAGCAGGGGCTCGTCCTCCGCGACCTCCTCGCCGACCTCCTTCAGCCAGCGGGTGACGGTGCCCTCGGTGACCGACTCGCCCAGCGCGGGCAGCACGACGTCGGTACCGGAGGCGCCACCGGCCGGAGCGGCGGGGGCGGCGGGGGCGGCCGGGGCCGCGGGGGCCTCGGCGACCGGGGCGGGGGCGGCCGGAGCGGCGGCCGGGGCCGGAGCCTCGGCGGCGGGAGCCTCGGCGGCGGCGGGAGCGCCCGTGCCGTCGTCGATCACGGCCAGCTCGGCGCCGACCTCGACGGTCTCGTCCTCGGCGACCTTGATGGACGCCAGGATGCCGGCGGCGGGAGAGGGGATCTCGGTGTCGACCTTGTCCGTCGACACCTCCAGCAGCGGCTCGTCGGCCTCGACGCGCTCGCCCTCGGCCTTCAGCCAGCGGGTGACAGTGCCCTCGGTGACGCTCTCACCGAGCGCCGGAAGGGTTACGGAAACCGGCATGGTTTCTGTTGCTCCTTATTGGGGTCTCCCCTTGCTCGACCGGGATCGAGAGCTCGGGGAAGGTGCGGAAGTCTGTGGTCGTCGTCGCGCCCTGCTCGACGCGGTGACCGGTTGCAGCCGGTGGCCGGGGGGCCGGCCGGTGGCCGCGATCAGTCGTGCGAGTGCAGCGGCTTGCCCGCGAGGGCGAGGTGGGCCTCGCCGAGCGCCTCGTTCTGCGTCGGGTGGGCGTGGATGAGCTGAGCGACCTCGGCCGGCAGCGCTTCCCAGTTGTAGATCAGCTGGGCTTCGCCGACCTGCTCGCCCATGCGGTCGCCGACCATGTGGACGCCGACCACGGCACCGTCCTTCACCTGGACGAGCTTGATCTCGCCCGCGGTGTTGAGGATCTTGCTCTTGCCGTTGCCCGCCAGGTTGTACTTGAGAGCGACGACCTTGTCCGCGCCGTAGATCTCCTTGGCCTTGGCCTCGGAGATGCCCACGGAGGCGACCTCGGGGTGGCAGTACGTCACCCGGGGGACACCGTCGTAGTCGATCGGGACGACCTTCTGGCCGGCCAGACGTTCCGCGACCAGCATGCCCTCGGCGAAGCCGACGTGCGCGAGCTGGAGCGTCGGGACGAGGTCGCCGACGGCGGAGATGGTCGGGACGTTCGTCCGCATGTACTCGTCGACCAGGACGTAGCCGCGGTCGATCGCGACGCCCTGCTCCTCGTAGCCGAGACCGGCCGAGACCGGGCCGCGGCCGACGGCGACGAGCAGGAGCTCGGCCTCGAACTCCTTGCCGTCCGCGAGGGTGACCTTGACACCGTTCTGGGTGTACTCGGCCTTCGAGAAGAAGGTGCCCAGGTTGAACTTGATGCCGCGCTTGCGGAACGCGCGCTCAAGAAGCTTGGAGGAGTTCTCGTCCTCGACGGGGACGAGGTGCTTGAGACCCTCGATGACCGTCACGTCGGTGCCGAAGGACTTCCACGCCGAGGCGAACTCGACGCCGATGACACCGCCGCCGAGCACGATCGCGGACTGCGGGACGCGGTCCAGGACGAGCGCGTGGTCCGAGGAGATGATGCGGTTGCCGTCGATCTCCAGGCCCGGCAGCGACTTCGGCACGGAGCCGGTCGCGAGGAGCACGTGGCGGCCCTGGACGCGCTGCCCGTTCACGTCGACGGAGGTCGGGGAGGACAGACGGCCCTCACCCTCGATGTACGTCACCTTGCGGGACGCGATGAGACCCTGCAGACCCTTGTACAGGCCCGAGATGACGCCGTCCTTGTACTTGTGGACGGCGGGTACGTCGATGCCCTCGAAGGTGGCCTTGACGCCGAACTGCTCGCTCTCGCGGGCCTGATCGGCGATCTCGCCCGCGTGGAGCAGGGCCTTGGTGGGGATGCACCCCCGGTGCAGGCAGGTACCGCCGACCTTGTCCTTCTCGATCAGGGCGACGTCCAGGCCCAGCTGCGCTCCGCGCAGCGCCGCGGCGTAACCGCCGCTACCGCCGCCGAGGATCACTAGGTCGAAAACGGTGCTGGCGTCGTTCGCCACGTCACGTCCTCCATGCATGTGCGCCGTACGCCGGGCACCGTTGTCCCTTGCGGGTGGTTGACCGGTCGGTCGGCTGGTGTCCGGCCGCTCTTTCTTCGGCCCTGTGGTGGGGGCCCTGTCCTGCCGAGAACCCATCTTCGCACTTGTCGAGGGCGAGCGAGACGCCGGGCCGGTGTGTGGGACGTCTGATCCATCACGTCGACGGGGTGCGGAGCCGGGTGAACCTGCGGATTTGGTCGAAGGCGAAACCCCCGTACGGCCATACGAACGGCCCCGGGTGAGGGAACACCCGGGGCCGTGCGCCGTACGAAGGCTCAGCCCAGGTCGCCGGCCGCCGTCAGTTCGGCGAGGCGGACCAGGGTGCGGACCGCGGAACCGGTACCGCCCTTGGGGGTGTAGCCGAACGGACCGGCCTCGTTGAACGCGGGGCCCGCGATGTCCAGGTGCGCCCAGGTGATGCCCTCGCCCACGAACTCGCGAAGGAACAGACCGGCGACCAGGCCGCCGCCCATCCGCTCACCCATGTTGGCGATGTCGGCGGTGGGGGAGTCCATGCCCTTGCGCAGGTGCTCGGGCAGCGGCATCGGCCAGGACTCCTCGCCGACCTCCTCGGCGGCCTCGACGATCGAGGCGCGGAACGCGTCGTCGTTGGCCATCACGCCGAAGGTGCGGTTGCCGAGCGCCAGCACCATCGCGCCGGTCAGCGTCGCCACGTCGACGATCGCGTCCGGCTTGTCCTCGGACGCCTTCCACAGCGCGTCCGCGAGGACCAGCCGGCCCTCGGCGTCGGTGTTGAGGACCTCGACGGTCTTGCCGCTGTACATGCGCAGCACGTCACCCGGGCGGGTGGCGGAGCCCGACGGCATGTTCTCGGCGAGCGCGAGCCAGCCGGTGACGTTGACCTCGAGGCCGAGGCGCGCGGCGGCGACCACGGCGGCGAAGACCGCCGCGGCGCCGGCCATGTCGCACTTCATCGTCTCGTTGTGCCCGGCCGGCTTCAGCGAGATGCCGCCCGAGTCGTAGGTGATGCCCTTGCCGACGAAGGCGAGGTGCTTGGTGGCCTTGGCCGAGGTGTACGACAGCTTCACCAGGCGGGGACCGGCGGCCGAGCCGACGCCGACGCCGAGGATGCCGCCGTAGCCGCCCTTGGCCAGGGCCTTCTCGTCGAGCACCTGCACCTTGATGCCGTGCTCCTTGCCGGCCGCGGTGGCGACGGCGGCGAAGGACTCCGGGTTGAGGTCGTTCGGCGGGGTGTTGATGAGGTCGCGGGCGCGGTTGAGCTCCTCGGTCACGGCGGTGGCGCGCGCGATGGCCGCCTTGTACGCCGCGTCCCGGGGCTTGCCGCCGAGCAGCGCGACCTCGCCGAGGGGACCCTTGCCGTTCTTGGCGGCGTCGCCCCGGCCGGTCTCCTTGTAGGCGTCGAAGCCGTAGGCGCCCAGGCGGGCGCCCTCGGCGACGGCACCGGCGTCGGCGGCGTCCGTGATCGGCAGCGCGAACGCGGCCTTCTTGGCGCCGGCGAGGGCGCGGGCGGCGACACCGGCGGCACGGCGCAGCGCCTCGGCGTCGAAGCTGTCGTCCTGCTCCGGGACCGCTCCCAGGCCGACGGCCACCACGACGGGGGCCTTGAATCCGGAGGGTGCGGGCAGCTTGGTCACCTCGCCCTCGGACCCGGAGGCGCCGAGGGTCTCCAGGATTCCGGCGAGCCCGCCGTCGTACGCCTTGTCCACGGCCTCGGCGCCCGGTGCGACGACCGGGCCCTTGGGGCCCTTCGCGACACCGACGACGATCGCGTCGGCCCGCAGACCGGACGCTGCGGCGGTGCTGAGAGTGAGAGCAGTCACGGTGGTGAGATCTCCGCTTCCATTGAAGTTCGTGTGGCCGAGTGGGGGTGGGTCGACCGGGCCCGACGGCTGACCCTAGATCCGTCCTCGGGGGCGGTCCTTGCCGGGGCCCCTGGCAGGGCGGGCGAAGTACCCGGGACGAGCCTACGCTCGGGGCCGGGTTTCGCTCATTTCTGCGGTCGTTCACCCACAAGTGGCGCGGTGCTGGATTCCCGCCCCTCACTCCTGGTGACCTGAGACACACTCATCGTGTTCCAGTGGGCATGTCGCCCACTGTTTCGCACGATTTCCACAGATCCCCCTCGGTTTCCACTCGAAGGGGATCTCCGAGGGGGAGGCGCCACATATGGCACAAAGTCTGCATCGCTGGAGAGGGACGGCCGCCGTTCTGGGGGCCGCCGGACTCCTGGCGCTGGGAGTGGGGGCACCCGGCGCATCCGCGGCCACCGCGCCGCGGATCGATCTCAAGGTTTTGGTCCTCGACAATGGCGCGGGCCAGGTCGGGGCCATCACCGCGGAGCTGAAGAACTCCGGCATTCCGTACACCACGGTCAATCTGGGTGACGCAGGCCGCCCGACCGTCAACGCGACGTTCCTGAGCGACACCGTGAACGGCGTCCCGCGCGCCAAGTACCAGGGCGTCGTCCTGCCGAACGAGGCGCCGTTCGGCCCGGGTTCGGCCGAGCAGACCGCGTTGGAGGCGTACGAGAAGACGTTCGGCATCCCGCAGGTCGACGCCTACACCTGGGCACACCCCGAGGTCGGGCTCGACTACACCGACCAGAACGGCGGCTGGTCCGGCGTGCTGGACGGCGCACAGACCCAGGTCACGGCGGCGGGCACGACCGGCCCGTTCCGCTACCTCGACGGACCGCTCACCTTCGAGGACAACGACCCGGCGGTGCAGGAGAGCTACGGCTACGCGGCCCACCCCAGGGAAGGGTTCACCAGCTACCTGAACGCGCCCTCCGGCGGTTCGATGCTCGGGCAGTACGAGCACGACGGGCGCCGCGAACTCGTGGTGACCTTCGCGTACAACCAGTACCAGAAGCAGTTCAAGGTCCTCGCGCGCGGCATCGTCGAGTGGCTCACGCAGGGCGTGCACCTCGGACAGAGCAGGAACTACTTCTCCGTCCACGTCGACGACGTCTTCGCGCCCGACGCCCGCTGGGACTCCCAGCGCAACTGCACGCCCGGCGACATCGACTGCGCGGGCGGCGACGGGGAGGACAGCACCACGCCGATCCGGATGACCGCGGACGACGCCGTCTACGCCGCCCAGTGGCAGGCCGACCACGGGTTCACCCTCGACATGGTCTTCAACGCGGGCGCGGGCGAGGAGTGGAAGGCCGAGAACGGCGGCACCGACGCCCTCACCACCCGGCTGCTCGCCGACAAGGCCAAGTTCCGCTGGATGAACCACACCTACACGCACCCGTTCCTCGGCTGCGTCCAGGACACCACGACCGTGCCCTGGACCTGCTCGAAGAACGCCGACGGCTCGACGAAGTACATGAGCCGGGCCGACATCTCCGCGCAGATCTCGCAGAACAACGACTGGGCGGCCTCCCACGGCCTCTCCATCGACCGCACCGAGCTGGTGACCGGCGAGCACTCGGGTCTCAAGACGCTGCCCCAGCAGCCCAACGACAACCCGAACCTCGCGGGCGCCCTCTCCGCCAACGGCGTCAAGTGGACCGGGTCCGACAACTCCCGCGAGCCCGAGCAGCGTGCGGTCGGCAGCGCGCTGACCGTTCCCCGCTACCCGATGAACGTCTACTACAACGCCGGCAAGGCCGAGGAGATGGCCGACGAGTACAACTGGATCTACACCTCCCGGGCCGACGGCGGCAGCGGCATCTGCGAGAACAACGCCACGTCCACCTGTCTGCCGGCGCCCCTGGACACGGCCACCGGCTACGCCGACTACATCGTCCCGATGGAGGCGCGCACCGCGCTCGGGCACGCCATCGGCAACGACCCCCGGCCGCACTACGTCCACCAGTCCAACCTGGCCGAGGACCGCATCCTGTACCCGGTCCTGAACAAGGTGCTCGCCGAGTACCGCGCCATCTACGCCGACAACGCCCCGCTGCAGAACCCCCGGCAGAGCGCGATCGGCACCGAGATGCAGCGCCGCACCGCCTGGCAGGCCGCGCTGGCGAACAACAAGGTCACGGCCTACCGCGTCGGCAACACCGTCACCGTCACCGCCCCGTCCGGGACCCAGATCCCGGTGACCGTGCCCGAGGGGACCAAGAAGCAACTCCTGCTCGGCACGGCCGCGTTCGGAACGCCGTACGCGGGACAGCGCAATGACTGGACCAAGCCGGAGCTCCTTCAGTCCGCACTCAAGCTGAACCTGCCCGCGTAGGCACGGCAGCTCCGCGGCTCGACGCGCACCCCGGTCCGACCGGCCGGGGTGCGCGTCGAGCCGTGCACCGGGGGCCGGGGGGCTCTCCGGAAGAAACAGTCCCAGGGGGGAACCACGCATGATGCGCACCGGCCGTCATGTCACCATGCTCACCGAAGGCACCTATCCGCATGTCCACGGCGGGGTCAGCACCTGGTGCGACCAACTGGTCAAGGGCATGCCGGAGGTCGATTTCCACATCGTCTCGCTCACCGGCAGCGGCCGCGAACCCGTGACCTGGGAACTGCCGCCCAACATCTACCGGCACACCTCGGTGCCGACCTGGGGGCCACGGCCCGGCCGCGCGCGGCCACCGCTGGGCCGCGCCCTGCGCCAGTTCACCGAGACCTACGAGCGCTTCCTGTTCGCCTTCCTCGACCCGGACACGCCCGAGGACTTCGGCGACGCCCTGTACGAACTGGCCGAACTCGCCCGTGCCGGACGCCTGTCGGCCGCCCTGCGCAGCGAGGCGGCGCTGCGCTCGCTGATGTGGATCTGGACGATGCCGCATCTGCCGACGGCCGCCGCCCGACCCACCGTGCACGACGCGCTCACGGCGACGGACCTGCTCGAGCACGCGCTGCGCCCCCTCGGCGTCCGGATCCCCGAGGACTCCGTCGCCCACGCGGTCAGCAGCGGACTCGCCACACTGCCCGCCCTCGTCGCGCACCACCTGGACGGGGTCCCGTTCCTGCTCACCGAGCACGGCATCTACATGCGCGAGCGCTACCTCGGCTACCGCGCACTCCGACAGCGCTGGCCCGTCAAGGCGTTCATGCTCGGCTTCTACCGCGAGCTGAACTCCCTCGGCTACCGCGCCGCCGACCTCATCACCCCCTGCAACCAGTACAACCGCCGCTGGGAGGAGCGCGGCGGCGCCGACGGCGACCGGATCCGCACGGTCTACAACGGCGTCGACCCGCACGCCTTCCCGCACGCCGGACCCGAACCCGCCGTGCCCACCCTCACCTGGTGCGGCCGTGTCGACCCCATCAAGGACCTGGAGACACTCCTGCGCGCCTACGCCCTGGTGCGCGCCGAACTGCCCGACACCCGGCTCCGGTTGTTCGGTCCCGTGCCGCCCGGCGGAGAGGCGTACAAGACCCGCCTGGAGAAACTCGCCGCCGAACTGGGCGTCACCGACGGACTGACCTTCGAGGGCCGCATCACCGAGGTGTGGCGCGCCTACGCGGCCGGTCACATCGTCATGCTGTCCTCGATCTCCGAGGGCTTCCCGTTCTCGATCATCGAGGCGATGTCCTGCGGCCGTACGACGGTCTCCACGGACGTCGGCGGGGTCCGCGAGGCGGTCGGCGACACCGGCATCGTCGTCCCGCCGCGCGAACCGGAGAAGATGGCCGCCGCCGCGCTCACCCTGCTGCGTGACGACGAACGGCGCCTGGATCTCGGCGAGTTGTCCCGCCAACGGGTCATCGACCGGTTCACGCTGCGTCGTTCCGTCGACGCCTTCAGGACGGTCTACCAGGAACTGGCGGGCCGGCCCGAGGTGTACGAGCCCGCCGTGGAGACCGTCGACGACTGGACCGTCGAACTGCGTGACCCCTGGTACCAGGCCGTCGCGACGGACGGGACCGGCTGGTGAGCGGCTCCCTGCACACGCCGCCCGGGGCCCAACCGGACACGCGGGCCCGGGTACCGAGCCAGCGCCGCTCGACGAACCGGGCGCATCCCGACCCGATCGACGAACTGGCCGAGAGCCTCGGGGAGTTCGTCTCCGCGGCCGTCCACCCCGACGAGGTGGCCGCGCTGCTCGAATCCGACGGTCTGTCGGACGACCAGATACGCGAACGGTACGGCGTCAAGAACTCCTTCGCCCTCGCGGAGGAGTTGTTCGAGCGGGTCGACCGGGCCTATCCCGAACCGGAGGGCCCGGCCCACGACCCGTGGCGGATCGGGCTCCTCGGCTGTCTCCTGCGGGGCGTCGTCTTCGCCCTCCCCGGTCTCGGCTACGTCCTCGCGGCACCGCTTCTCGCGGGGCCCGAGGGCGCGTTCGGGCTTCCGGCCGGCACCGTCCCGATGCTCGCCGGGGCGCTGTGCGGCTGGACCTGGAACCAGGGGCTCGCGTACCGCGCGTACACCTGGATGGGGCTCGGCGACCGCACGGCCGCCCGCCGCGCGCTGCTCGTCGGGACCCCGGTCGGCGTCCTGCTCGGCTCCCTGGTGGCCTTCGCGGCGGCCGGTACGGCCGGCGGGGGCGCCGTCGCCTTCGCCGCCGGGCAGTCCGGCTATCTGGGCGCGGCCACCGTCCTGCTCGTGATGGGCCGGGAACGCACGCTGCTCGCCGCCCTGACGCCCATGACGGCGGGCGCGATCGTCACCGTGTTCCACCCGGTCCCGGACCTGGCGCGGGTGGCGCTGCTGCTGGGCTCGCTGGCGGCGGTCGCCCTGCTCGGTCTGCTCGAAGTGGCACCCGCCGTCCGGGAGTCGGGGGAGGGGAGCTGGAGCGCGGGGCTTCTCGCGCTGCTGCCGTACGGGAACCTGCCGGGCGGCGCGGACCCGTCCGGGCGGGCCGGTGAACCGCGGGCGGCCTCCACGGGCCGGCCGTCCTCCGAGGCTCCCGAGGCCGAACCGGCCCGCCTCGACGGCCTCGCCGCGCGGCTGCGCGCCCGCAGGTCCGCCCCGCGCCCGAACGCCGGCACCCTCCCGTACGCCCTCTTCGGGCTCGGCAGTGGTGTTCTCGTGCTGTACGCGGCGCTCGGTGACGTCCTGACGGGAGCCCGCACGGCGGTCGCCGCACCGGCCGCTGTCGCGCTGACGCTCAGCATGGGGCCCGCCGAGTGGCTGCTGTTCCGGTTCCGCAGCGGGAGCCTGGCCGGGCAGCGTTCCAGCACGTCCGCGAGGCGTTTCCGGCGCGCCACCGCCGGCGCCCTCGTCCGCTGCCTGGCCGGCTACCTCGCCGCGCTGCTCGTGCTCGGCCTCGGCACCTCCGCGCTGTGGCCGCACGCGCCCACGGCCGCGGACGGGGTCCGGCTCGCCGGACTGCTCCTGCTGGGTGTGGTCATGTGGACCGGGCTGCTGCTCCAGTCCTTCGGCGCCGTCACCGGCACGGCCGCGATCGTCTGTGCCGCCGCGCTCGCCCAGACCGCGGCCCTCGCGACGCACACGGGCGACGCGCACTGGGTGGGCCTGATCGTGTACGGCACGGCGGCCGGCGCCCAGACCGCGCTCGTCTGCGCCCTGCTGGGAAAGGCGACGGCCCACCGATGAACCCGCCGGCCACCGGTACGCGGAAGAGAGACCGCCCATGCGACCGCCCATGAGTCCGTCCATGAGTCCGTCCATGAGCGCGCCCGGCGGCGCTCCGGGCTCGCCGACCTCGAAGACCCTTCTCGTCCCGTACTACGAACACCCTTCCGTCCGCCCGGCGGAATGGGACGCGCTCGTCGCCGCCGCGCCCCGGCTGCACGGCGTCGTGCTGAACCCCGCCAGCGGACCAGGCGACCGTCTCGACCCGGCGTTCGCGGCGGTCGCCGGGCGGTTGCGCGCGGCGGACGTCCGGGTGCTCGGCTACGTCGACACGGACTACGGGCGCAGACCGCTCGCGGACGTCGTACGCGATCTGATCCGGCATCGCGACTGGTACGGCACCGACGGCACCTTCCTCGACCAGGTCGCCGCCGTGGAAAGCGAGTTCGGGTACTACCGGCGGCTGGCGGCGGCGGCCCGGGGACTCGGCGGCGGCCTCGTCCTCAACCACGGCACGGCACCGCACCCCTCGTACGCCCGGATCGCCGACGTGCTCGTCACCTTCGAGGGCACCTGGACCAGCTACCGCAGGAGACCCCCGCCGCCGTGGACCGGTGCCGGGGCGAGCCTCTGCCATCTCGTCCACGGGGTACCGGCCGACGCCGACGCGGCGGCGCTGGCACGCGAGCGGGGGGCCGCGCTGCACTGCGCGGTCCCCGGCGTGGGGGACCACCCCTGGGGCACGCTTCCGCACGCCCTGGTGCCCACCCCGTGAAGCGCCCTCCGCCCCGGGGCCCGGAGCCTGAAGCCGGGCGTGACGTTCAAGAAGTGCTGACCGGGGGCGGGGTGCCGGGCATGCGGAGCCCGAGGCCCGTCACCGCGGTTCCCGACACCCGGTCCGCCAGCGAGCGGCGGCTCGGGGCGAGCACGGGCAGCGCGTTCAGGAAGAAGATCACGACGGCGACGGTCCACACCAGCACCGAGAGCACGAACTCGCCCTCCACCAACAGGACGCAGGCCACCGCGTACACGGCGACGTCGGCCGTCGTGGTCACCGCGGCCCGCAGTGCCGCACGGCGCGGAGCGGACGGGGTGACCTTCAGGCCGAACAGGGCCTTGCCGACGGTCCGTCCGGTGAGGGCGAGCGCCGACCACTGGTAGAGGAAGGTCGCGACCACCAGCAGCCCGAAGGCCTGCTCCACGTCCCGGACCGCCTTTCGCCAGAGCGAGAGCCCGAAGCCCCCGGAGGCGCCGACGACATCGCCGCGCGAGGTGAGGAGGTCCCAGCCACCGCGCGTCGCGAGATCCGGCACGTCCGTGACGAGCGCGGAGACGCGGTGGAAGGTGAGCACGGCGAGCGCGGACGCCGCCGCGAGCACCAGCGCGAAGTCGATGAACCACGCCATGAGGCGCCGAGATTTCGGCAGTGGCGGCACGTTCGGCACAGACGTCCCCCGATCACGATCCGTTGTCTGTTCGGCCGCTCAGATTAGTGGGGGCGCCGGTCCTTGGCGGCGTTCGCCGGTGATCGTTCCAGGCCGGTGACAGAACGGTGATCAGCCCAGCGAGAGAACCACGAGCGCGGTCGTCGCCGCCGTCTCCGCGAGGCCCCCGAACACGTCGCCGGTGATCCCGCCGAAGCGGCGGGTGCAGTGCCGCAGCAGCAGTTCGGCGGCCACGCAGGAGGCACCCGCGGCCACCGCGGCGCGCACCAGGTCGTACGACCCGACGAGCGCGCCGCCACCCGCCGCCGCGCCGGTCACGGCCACCGCCACCAGCAGCGCGGCGCGGGGCGGAACGGTTCCCGCGACCGCCGCGCCCAGGCCCTCGGGCCGGGCCGCGGGCACCCCGGTGCGGGCGGCGAGCGTGAGGGCGAGGCGGGCCACGGTGGCCGAGACGACGGCCGCGAGCGCGCCCCGGGCCCATGAGGAGTCGTACGCCTGGGCGAGTGCGGCCACCTGGGCGAGCAGCACGAACAACAGGGTGATCACGCCGAACGGGCCGATGTCCGACTGCTTCATGATCCGCAGCGCGTCCTCGGCGGGCTTGCCGCTGCCCAGCCCGTCCGCGGTGTCGGCGAGGCCGTCGAGGTGCAGGCCGCGGGTGAGCGCGGCCGGTACGGCGGCGGTGGCCACGGCCGCGAGCAGCGGGCCGGCGCCCATGGCCAGCAGTGCCAGGCCCACCAGGGCGGCGCCCGCCCCGACCACGAGACCGGCCAGGGGAGCGCACAGCATGCCGCCGCGCGCCGCGTCGCGGTCCCAGCGGGTCACCTTCACCGGGAGCACGGTGAGGGTGCCGAAGGCGAAACGGAGGCTGTCGGGGAGAGAGGCCCCGGAGGCGGTCTTGGACATCGGCGCAGGCTACCCGGACGCCCGGAGGGCGGATACAGCGGCGATGGATAAAGTTCGCATATGGGTCATTGGTTGCAGCGGAACATCGTCGAACCCGGGAAACTCCCCCTGTTGCTGGCGCTGGCCTCGTTCGTCCTGACCTTCGTGGTCACCCGTTCCATCGTGCGGCTCATCCGCGCGGGCAAAGGGCCCTTCGGCAACGTCAAGGCCGGTGATCTGCACATCCACCACGTGGTGCCCGGCGTCGTGCTCACGGTGATCGGCGGCTTCGGCGCGGTCGCCAGCAGCCGGTACGGGTTCTGGCCGTGCGTGTGCGCCGTGGTGTTCGGCATCGGAGCGGGCCTCGTGCTCGACGAGTTCGCGCTGATCCTGCACCTCGACGACGTCTACTGGACCGAGGCCGGGCGCAAGAGCGTCGAGGTCGTGGTGGTCACGGCCTCCCTGGTCGGACTGATGCTCAGCGGCTTCTCGCCGCTCGGCGTCAACGACACCACCGACCAGGAGTTGCAGGACCGCGCCAGCGTGATCGTGACCATCGCCCTGAACTTCCTCTTCGCGCTGATCGCCCTGAGCAAGGGGAAGGCGCGCACGGCCATCTTCGGGGTGATCATTCCCTTCATCGCCCTGATCGGCTCGATCCGGCTGGCCAAGCCCGGTTCGCCGTGGGCCAAGCGCTTCTACCGGCGCCGGCCGCGCGCCCGCGCCCGGTCCAGACTGCGCTTCTACCGGCACGACCGCCGCTGGGCGGGCCCCAGCCGCAAGGTTCAGGACTGGATCGGCGGCAAGCCCGACCCCGAGCCGGCCCGTTCCCTGCCCGAACGGCCGTGACGCGCCGCGGAGACGCAGCACATCACCAGAACCGCCCCGATGGCCGCCAGGTGCTCCTTGCCCGCCAGGTTGTCCTTGAGGAGTACCTCGACCACCATGGCCCCGATCACCACCCCCGCCGTCACATACGCCCGGTAGCGCCAGCCGAGGAACACGGCGAGGCCCACCACGGCCGCCGACGGGCCGGTGTCGACGACCTGGGCGTCCGCCCCGGGCAGACCCAGCGGATGGTGCGGGCCGAGCGCGATGCCGACACGGGCGTAGAGCGTCCCGGCCAGCGTGGCGACGTACGCGATGACGAGCGTGCGCCACCAGCCCAGACAGATCTCGGCGATCCCGAAGACGAGGAGGATCTGCGCGAGCGCGCCCCACACGGGCAGATCCAGCGCCGGTACGAACAGGGAGAGCGGAGTGCGCAGCAGGGCGAGCGGCAGCGGGTCCTCGGCCCGGACGGAGCCGGCGTTCTGCACCAGCTGGTAACCCCAGGACTGGTTCTGCACGAACTGGAGAACCGCCGTCAGGCACACCGCGCCGAGCGTCATCGGAACCGCCCGCCACCGCTTCGCCACCAGGGCCCGGCGCACGGTGACGTACAGCGGACCCCACTCGGCGCGGGCCCGGCCGGCGAGCCTGCTCATCCGGCGGCCCCCACGGCCCGTCGCGCGCCGGTCCCCGGCGGTCTCATCTGTGCGATTCCAGGTGCTTGCGGTGCAGCCACTTCGGCAGGCCCGGCGCCTCCAGGAACCCCTCGGCGCGCGCGGACGCGACACCGATGCGCAGCAGGTCGGCGCTCTTCTCGAAGAGCAGGAACCGCGGCTCCCAGATGGGCCGGTACTTGGCGTTGGCCCGGTACAGCGACTCGATCTGCCACCAGCGCGAGAAGAAGCTGAGCAGCGAGCGCCACAGCCGCAGCACCGGTCCCGCGCCGAGCCGCGCACCGCGTTCGAAGACCGAACGGAACATCGCGAAGTTGAGCGAGACCTGGGTGATCCCGATCTCCTGGGCGCGCCGCAGGAGTTCGATCACCATGAACTCCATCAGCCCGTTCTCCGCGTCGCGGTCGCGCCGCATCAGGTCCAGCGAGAGCCCGTGCGGCCCCCACGGCACGAAGGACAGCACCGCCCGCAACTCGCCCTCGGCATCGGTGCATTCGAGCATCACGCAGCGCCCGTCCTCGGGATCGCCGAGCCGGCCGAGCGCCATGCTGAAGCCGCGCTCGGTCGCGCCGTCGCGCCAGTCGTCCGCACGCCTGAGCAGATACGCCAGCTCGGCGGCCGGGATGTCCTCGTGCCGTCGGATGCGCACCCGGTACCCGGCCCGCCTGACCCGGTTGTAGGCCTGCCGGACGGTACGCATGGCCCGTCCTTCGAGGGTGAACTCGGCCGTCTCCACGAGGGCTTCGTCACCGAGCTCGAGGGCGTCGAGACCGTGCCGGGAGTAGATGGTGCCCGCCTCCTCGCTCGCGCCCATCACCGCCGGGATCCAGCCGTGCTCCCGGGCCTCGGCGAGCCAGGGCTCGATGGCGCCGGGCCATGCCTCCGGGTCGCCGATGGGGTCGCCGCTCGCCAGGGACACCCCGCCCACCACGCGGTACGCCACCGCCGCCTTGCCGGTGGGCGACCAGACCACGCTCTTCTCCCGGCGCAGCGCGAAGTAGCCCAGCGAGTCCCGGTCGCCGTTGCGGTCGAGCAGCGCGCGCAGCCGCTTCTCGTCGTCCTCGGTGAGCGGGTCGACGGCGCGCCGGGAGCGGAACGCCGCGTAGAGGACGGCGAGCACCAGCAGGGTGCTGAGCACGTTGATGCCGACGACGACCCAGTTGGGCGTCGAGATCCCGGGGTAGTGGGAGTCGTCGGCGGCGACCGAGACGAGCCGCAGGGTGCCGTAGCGCCAGCGGTCCAGGAACGTCGAACGGTGGGCGTCCTGCGCTTCGTTGGTGACTGTGACCAGCAGCGCGGCGAGCAGGGAGGTGACCAGCAGCCCGCCGACCGCGACGGCCGCGGCGAGCTTGGGGTTCGACCGGTCGCCCTTGGCGTAGAACTCCCGGCGGCCGACGGCGAGGGAGCCCACGAAGGCCGCGGTCAGCACGAGCGACACCCAGTTCTGCGCGTACTGGCGGATCTCCGGGAACGCCATCGCGACGGCGAACAGCAGCAGGAACATGCCGCTCAGCACGGAGTTGAGGATCCACGCGGCCCGCTTGCGCCGCCGCATCGTGATGGCCAGGAACATCGTGAACACACCGGAGGCGAATCCGGCGGTCAACAGGTACGGGGTGAAGTAGTTCTCGGTGTTGTGCCGTCGTACGTCCTGGCCGAGCGACACCCACACGGCGCTCAGAAAGTTGATGAACGTGACCGCGCGCAGATACCAGACGGCGAAGGCGGCGGACCGCCGCGAGGCGGCCGTGGACCGCCGGTCCCCGTGGTTCCGGCGGACCGACGCCCGTTCCTGGTCAACGGCAATTCGGGCATCTCCCATAAAGCGCGATGATATGGGGCATTGCACCCCGCGCGGGGGAGGGCCGGTACGGGTGGTGCCCCGCCGGGCGGCGGGTTCTGCTCCTGCCGATGCCCCGGGGGCGCCCGGCTGCCGGGGCACCGGACCTCATCCCCGGACCGGGGGCCGGTCGGCACCTCGTCCCGGCCCGGTCCCGGAGAACAGGCGTCGGGCCCGGTGCGCCCTCGGGGCGGGTGAGGGCGGGCTTCGGTCGGCGTGCCGTCCCGGCCGGGGCCTGAGGGGATTGGCGTCGGGCCCGGTGTGCCCTCGGGGCGGGGCGGCGGGCTTCGGTCTGCGTGCCGTTCCGGCTGGGGCCTGGGGGGTTGGCGTCGGAGCCGGGTGTGCCCTCGGGGTCGAGGGTGTCGGGTCCGGTCGGTGAATCGTCCGGGACGGTCCGGGGAGTCGGCGTCGGGACCGGGTGTGCCCTCGGGCGGGGGAAGGGCGGGCTTCGGTCTGCGTGCCGTTCCGGCTGGGGTCTCGGGGGTTGGTATCGGAGCCGGGTGTGCCCTCGGGGCGGGCGGCCGGCCCCGGTCGGTGAACGTCCCGGCCGGGGCTGGTGAGTCGGTGTCGCGCGTGGGTGCGCCCGGGGGCGGGGCGGGCAGCCCGGTCGGCCGGTCGTCCCGGCGCGGGCCGGACGACAGGCGCCGGGTTAAGGCGCGGCCTCGGAGGCCGGTCGGCTACGCGTCCCGCCCGGGGGCCGGGGAGTCGGTGTCGGGCCCGGGCGCGGTCTGAGCGCCGGGGGCGGACTCGGCGTCAGCCTCCGGCCGGGAGCCGGGCCCGGCGCCGGTGTCGGTCCCGGAGCCGGAAACGGCGTCGGAGTCGGTTTCGGACCCGGAGTCGGGGCCGGAAACGGTGTCGGGCTCAGAGTCTTGCTTGGGGTCTGCTTCCGGGGCCGTCTCCGCCTCCGGAGAGGGGGCCTCCGGAAGGTCCGCCGCGAGGCTCGCCGCGGCCTGGACCAGGGGCAGCGCGAGCAGGGCGCCCGCCCCCTCACCCACCGTCACCCCGTGGTCGAGCAGCGGTTCGAGGGCCATCCGGTCCAGCGCCTTGGCCTGCGCGGGCTCCCCGCTGCTCTGCCCGGCCAGCCACCAGTCCGGCGCGCGGAAGGCGACCCGCTGTCCGACCAGCGCGCACGCGGCCGACACGACTCCGTCGAGAATCACCGGCATCTTGCGCACCGCGCTCTGCAGCAGGAACCCGGTCATCGCCGCCAGGTCGGCCCCGCCCACCGTCGCGAGCAGCTGCAGCTGATCCCCGAGCACGGGCCGCGCCCGCCGCAGGGAGTCGCGCACCGCGGCGCACTTGCGCATCCACGCGAGGTCGTCGATGGCCTGCCCGCCCCGCCCGGTGACGACGGACGCGTCGGTCCCGCACAGCGCCGCGACCAGGACGGCCGCCGCCGTGGTCCCGCCCACGCTGATGTCGCCGAGCACCACCAGATCCGTACCGGAGTCAGCCTCCTCGTCCGCGATGGCGACCCCGGCGCGGAACGCGGCCTCCGCCTCCTCCAGGGTCATCGCGTCCTCGACGTCGATCCGGCCCGAACCGCGCCGGATCCGATGCCGCACGACCTCGTCGGGCAGCCCCTCGGGATCGGCCTCCAGCGCCATGTCGATCACGCGCACCGGCACGCCGAGCCGGCGGGCCAGCACCGACGCCGGGCTCGCGCCCTCCAGGACCGCACGCACCAGCCGGCCGGCGCTGCCCGCGGGGCGCGCCGACACGCCGAGGGCGGCGATCCCGTGGTCGCCCGCGAACAGCACGACGCGCGGGTGCTCGATCGGCCGCACCGGCACCGCTGATTGCGCCGCCGCCAGCCATTCACCCAGGTCGTCGAGGCGGCCCAGTGCCCCGGGCGGCACGATCCGGCTCTCCCGGTGCGCCTCGGCGTCTCGGCGTACGCCCCCGTCGGGACGCTCGATCAGATCGGTGAAGTCGTCGAGATTAAGCGAGCTCATTCGCCGAACAGTACCGGCACCGATCGAACACGTCCGCGCCACGTCGATGCACTCCGTATCACCTTCGGATACGTACCGTTTGTGTCGGATTGTCGTACGGCTCGTCCCGACAGGAGCGCCCATGCCCCCCACCACGCAGCCGATCGCCGAACGCCGGGCCGCCTACGCGGCCGAACTCGCCCAGGGCACCGACCGGTTCCACGAACCGCGCCGCGCCGACTGCCCCTGGTGCGGCTCGAAGCGCCTGCGCACCCGGCTGCGTACGCCGGACCTGCGGCAGCGCAAGCCGGGGACGTTCGTCGTCGACGAGTGCGGGGACTGCTCCCACGCCTTCCAGAACCCCCGGCTCACCGCGGAGGGGCTGGCCTTCTACCACCGGGACGTCCGTGAGGACGGCCACGAGAGCCTCGCCGAGCGGCTGCTCGGCGCCCGCGGCGGAACCGGACGCCACCTCGCGGCGGCCCGCGCCATGCTGCCCTTCCCGGAGCCGGAGAGCTGGCTCGACATCGGCACCGGACACGGGCACTTCCCGGCGGCGGCCAAGGAGGTCCACCCGTACACATCCTTCGACGGGCTCGACCCGACGCGGCGCGTCGAGCGGGCACGGGCGGCGGGACGGGTGGAGGAGGCGCACATCGGGCGGCTCACGGACCCGCGGATCGCCGAGCGGCTGCGCGCCCGCTACGACGTCGTGAGCATGTTCCACCATCTGGAGCACACGCCGGACCCGCGCGAGGAACTGCGCGCCGCACTGGCGGTGTTGCGCCCCGGCGGGCACCTCCTTGTCGAAGTCCCCGACCCCGAGTGCGCGTTCGGCACGCTGCTCGGCAAGTGGTGGGTGGCGTACGGCCAGCCGCGCCATCTGCACCTCATGCCGCTGCCCAACCTGCTCGGCGAACTCGAGTCCCTCGGCTGCGAGGTCGTCGCGACGGACCGCCGGGAACCGCACATCCCCCACGACCTCTCCGGGGCCCTCGCCCTGGCCCTCGGCCGCGCCCTCCCCGGCCTCGACGCCCCGTGGCGCCCGGCACCCCCGACCCCCCTCCAGCACACCGTGCGTCAGGCCCTGACCCGGGCGTCCGTTCCGCTCCTCGCCTCGACCGCGGCGCTGGACCGCCTGATGGCCCCCGTGCTCCGCCGCACCCGCTTCTCGAACGCGTACCGCATCGTCGCCCGCACGCAGACCTGAGAGCGCCCGCCGGGAGTGAACGGAGAAGCGCCCGCCCGGAGCGACCGGGGCGAGCGCCCGGCGGAAGCGAGGAACGCGCCTCCGCCGGAACGGAGTTGGGCCGCGGTCAGCCCCGCAGCTTCAACGCCTGTCCCGCCACCACCAGCAGCACGTGCTCGCACTCCCCGGCGAACCCCGCGTTCAGCCGCCCGAGTTCGTCGCGGTATCGGCGTCCGGAGGCGGTGGCGGGGACGATGCCGGAGCCGACCTCGTTCGAGACCGCGACGACCGTGCGGCGGGTGTTCCGGACCGCGGCGACGAGCTCCTCCACGCGGGCGCGCAGGGCGCGTTCGCCACCGCCGGACCACTCGGCGTCGTCCCAGGCGTTCACCGAGTCCATGGCGTCCGTCAGCCACAGCGAGAGACAGTCGACGAGCAGGGGCGGGCCGTTCTCCGTGAGGAGGGGGACCAGGTCGCAGGTCTCGACGGTGCGCCAGGAGCCGGGCCGCCGCTCACGGTGGGCGCTGACCCGCGACGCCCATTCGCCGTCCTCGTTGCGCGAGCCTCCCGTGGCGACGTAGAGGACGTCGGGGAACGCCTCCAGCCGTCGTTCCGCCTCCACCGACTTGCCCGAACGCGCCCCGCCGAGCACCAGCGTCCTGCGCGGCACGTCGGGCACGTCCTCGTAGACGCCCACGTCGAGCGTCGCCCCGTCGGGCACGGCCCGCGCGCCCGCCGCGGCGAGCCGCCGCCGCAGTTCGGGACCCGGGGGCACGTCGTGGTCGAGGTGCACCGCGATCACGTCCGTCGTCGGGCCGACCGCGCCGACCGATCGCAGCTTCGCCAGGGCGTCCGGCCGCCCCACCACGTCGAGGAGCACCATGTGGTAGGCGTCGCCGTTCTCGTCCAGACCGGCCGGGGCCGCCCCCGGCGGCAGGTACAGCAGCCGCTGCCCGTCCGGTCCGGTCACCGCGTACCCCGTGCCCGGCGAGTCCATCGGCACCGCCCGCACCCGGTGTCCCGTCATCAGCGCCAACTCCCGTCCGTCGGGCACCCGGCCGGGCTGCGGCAGCCCGGCCGGCACCTCCACGGCGGGTCCGTCGTGCGGATGCGAGAGCAGTACCTGCCGTACGCCGCCCAGCGAGTGTCCGGCCCGGGCGGCCGCGAACGCGGCGCCGGGGGTGAGGTCGAGCAGCAATGTGCCGTCCACGAGCAGCGCGGTGGCCGCCCGCGCCCTCTCGCCGAGCGCGGTCGCGCAGGCAGCGCAGGGACAGTCGGGGCGGGGCAGGCCCGCGGGGGCGCCGGTGCCGAGCAGAGTCAGTTCCACGCCGTCGATTTTTGCGTGTCCCCGCAGGTCTTGCGCGTCCGGCTAGGCTTCGGACGGGAGCCGGATCTTGTCCGGCGCCCGCTGTGCAGTGTGCTCACACCTTGGAGGCGTACATGGCGGCATGGACGTGGCGGTTCGAGAAGTCCGACGGGACAGAGGTCCAACCCGCGGTGCAGCCCGAGGAGTTCACCACCCAGGGCGACGCCGAGTCCTGGATCGGCGAGGTGTGGAAGGACCTTCTGGCGGGCGGCGCGGACCAGGTGTTCCTCTTCGAGGACAGCACGCAGATCTACGGTCCGATGAGCCTGCACGCCGAGCCGGAGTAGGCCGGTCGGGGTTGCCGGGGGCACACCCCGGCAACCCGCCACGCCCCTCGAGCGAGCGGCACCACCGGCTCCCCCGGCGCCGCGATCCCGCCGACCCGACCGACTCCTCGTCGTCCACCACGGCCAGAAACGGGCAGCCGCCCGGCGCCACCGGGAAGGGCTGGTCGTCCGGCTCTGCCGGGAAGGACCAGTCGTCCCGGCGCCCTGAGGAAGCACAGTCATCCGCCCCGGCCAGGAGGGCTGGTCGTCCGGCTCCGTGAGGAACCACGGTGGTCCGGCTCTGCCGGGAAGCGACGGTGATCCGGCCCGGCCAAGAGAGGACGCTCGTCCGGCGCTCCGTGGAAGCACGGTCATCCGGCTCCCGCCGGGAAGGGCTGGTCGTCCGGCTCCGTGAGGAACCACGGTGGTCCGGCTCTGCCGGGAAGCGACGGTGGTCCGGCCCGGCCAAGATGGGACGTTCGTCCGGCGCCCCGTGGAAGCCTGGTCGTCCAGTTCCCGCTGGGAAGGGCTGGTCGTCCGGCTCCGTGAGGAAGCACGGTCGTCCGGCCCGGCCAAGAGGGGACGCTCGTCCGGCGCTCCGTGGAAGCACGGTCATCCGGCTCCCGCTGGGAAGGGCTGGTCGTCCGGCTCCGTGAGGGAGCGTGTTCGTCCGGCGGGAATGTCCGGCTTCGCCGGGAAGGGGAGGGTCTCCGGCTTCGCCGGGAAGGAAGCCCCGACGGCATCCGGGGTGTCCGGCCCCGGTCGGGGGGCGGAATCCCGTCTCCCCCCGAAGGGGTCGTCCGGCCCCGCCCCGAGGGGGGTCAGCCCCGCACGCCGCACAGGTGCAGCAGCGCCGCCACCTGGCGGTACGGATCCGTCCGTCCGGCCCGCTCCTCCGCGGCCAGCAGCGTCTCCGCGTCCGGCGGAAGCGGCGCGCCGTCGGCGGCCGTGTCCGTGAAGACCCGCACGCCGTACCAGGCGTGCAGCGGAGCCCCGATCCCGGCGAGCGTGCCGGTCAGCGTGGCGAGCCGGTCGGCGCGGACGTCGAGGCCGAGCCGGTTCGTGTACGCGGTCGTGTCGAACGAGGCCAGCGTCGTCGCCCAGTCCCCGCCGAGCCCGGGCCGCATGGCCAGCGCGTCCGCGTTGCGCACCAGCAGCGAGAGCAGCCCGCCGGGGGCCAGCATCCGGGCCATGCCCGCCAGCAGCGCGTCCGGATCCTCGACGTACATCAGGACGCCGTGGCACAGCACCACGTCGAAACTGCCCGGCAGGAAGTGGACGCCGGTCTCGCGCCCGTCGCCCTCGATGAGGCGCACCCTGCCGCGGATGCCCTCGGGCTCGGCGGCCAGGGCCTCCCGGGCCACGGCCAGCATCGTCGCGTCCTGCTCGAGCCCGGTCACCTGATGGCCGGCCCGGGCCAGCCGCAGGGCCTGCGTGCCCTGGCCCATCCCGACGTCGAGCACCCGAAGCCGCTGACCCACCGGATACCGCCCGGCTATCTGCTCGTCGAGCTGCCGGGCCACCAGTTCCTGTCGTACGACATCACGCAGCCCGCCCAGCTTGTTCAGCCAGGCATCCGCCGCGCCCCCGGAGAAAGACGTCGTGCTCAGGGCCGCTCTCCGCGCTTGACCTGCGGCTTCGGCAGCCGGAGTCGACGCATCTGGAGGGTGCGCATCAGCGCGTAGGGGACCGCGCCCTTCTTGGGCAGGTCGGGGAAGCGCGTGTTGAGCTGCTTCTTCAGGCGGATCGCGATGCCGATCGAGTCGACCACGATCATCACGATGACGACCAGCCACAGCAGCAGCGCGATGTTCTGGAGCGAGCCGACCCGCACCATGCTCAGGACGAGGATGACCACGGCCATCGGCAGGAAGAACTCGGCGATGCAGAAGCGCGAGTCGACGAAGTCACGCGCGAACCGGCGGACCGGGCCCTTGTCGCGTACGGGCAGATAGCGCTCGTCGCCACTGGCCAGCGCCTGGCGCTGCTTCTCCATCTGGGCACGGCGGTCGTCGCGCTGCCGCTTGGCCGCCTCCTTGCGCGTCGTCGGCGTCTGGGCGACGCTGCGACGCTGGGTCTGGGCCTCACTGCGCTTGGGCGTGGGGCGGCCCTTGGGGGCCTGCGGATCACGGGTCACTTTGGAGTCGGTCACCGGCGCCTTGTCGGCGGGGGCCTTCTCTTCCTTCGCACGGCTACGGAACACAAAACCCAAGGGTACGGGGTCCGCGGGCATGGACGTCGTTCGAGTGGGGAACGATCCGGCAACGCCGTGCGTCTGTAGTGGGACAGAGGGGACGTCCTTCCCGGGTGGACCCCGGGTGTCACCTACTCCCTACGCCGGAGCGGTGGAGAACGCAGTCGTCCTTGGGGATGAGCGCATCCGTCCCCGAACAGTGCGGTAATGGATGCAGGGCCCGTACTGTGGGTCCTGTTGCAGTACCTGGAGCTGGAGTCCGTCAGAAGGGGGCGCGCGAAGCCCATGAGCGGTGTCATGAAGCGTATGGGGATGATCTTCCGCGCGAAGGCGAACAAGGCCCTTGACCGGGCCGAGGACCCGCGCGAGACCCTCGATTACTCGTACCAGAAGCAGCTGGAGCTGCTCCAGAAGGTCCGGCGCGGTGTCGCCGACGTGGCGACCAGCCGAAAGCGCCTCGAACTGCAGCTGAACCAGCTCCAGAACCAGTCCTCCAAGCTGGAGGACCAGGGGCGCAAGGCTCTCGCGCTCGGTCGTGAGGACCTGGCCCGTGAGGCGCTGTCGCGCCGTGCCGCGCTCCAGCAGCAGGTCACCGACCTGGAGACGCAGCACCAGACCCTGCAGGGCGAGGAGGAGAAGCTCACCCTCGCGGCCCAGCGTCTCCAGGCCAAGGTCGACGCCTTCCGCACCAAGAAGGAGACGATCAAGGCGACGTACACGGCGGCCCAGGCACAGACCCGGATCGGGGAGGCCTTCTCCGGCATCTCCGAGGAGATGGGTGATGTGGGGCTTGCCATCCAGCGTGCCGAGGACAAGACCGCGCAGCTCCAGGCGCGGGCCGGCGCGATCGACGAGCTGCTCGCCTCCGGAGCGCTCGACGACCAGTCCGGGCTGGCCAAGGACGACATCCAGAGCGAGCTGGACCGGCTCTCCGGTGGTACGGATGTAGAGCTGGAGCTGCAGCGCATGAAGGCGGAGCTGGCAGGCGGCTCCTCGTCACAGCAGGCGATCGAGGGCGGCACGGGCCAGTCCCAGCCGTCGTCGCAGCCCCAGGACACGCCGCGCTTCGACAAGCAGTGACCGACAGGGCCCACGCCTGAGGAGGGCGACATGATCGTACGGATCATGGGGGAGGGGCAGGTGAGGCTGGACGACGGCCACCTCACCGAACTGAACAAGCTGGACGACGAGCTGCTCTCCGAGATGGAGCGCGGCGACGAGTCCGGCTTCCGTCGCACCCTGGGAGCCCTGCTGGACGCGGTGCGCGGCGCCGGGAGCCCGCTCCCCGACGACTCGCTGGAGCCGTCGGAGCTCATCCTCCCCTCTCCGGACGCCACGCTCGAAGAGGTCCAGGAGATGCTCACCGGCGACGGCCTGATCCCCGGCTGAGCACTACCTCCCCGACCGAGCGCGGCCGCTCCCCACTCTCCGCTCCCGCGTGCCCCGGTCCGCAGCCGGGCGAGGCCGGTCCGGCCCTCGGCCAGGCGAGGTCGACCCCACCTGGCCTCTCGCCGGGGGTGAGCGCACCGCACCGTCCGCCAGTCGGCGGGCCTCGGTCCGCAGCTCGGTGAGGCCGGTCCGGCCCTCGGCCAGGCGAGGTCGACCCCACCTGGCCCCTCGCCGGAGATGAGCGCACCGCACCGTCCGCCAGTCCGGCGTGCCCCGGTCCGCAGCTCGGTGAGGCCGGTCCGGCCCTCGGCCAGGCGAGGTCGGCCCCACCTGTCCCCTAGCCGGGGATGAGCGCACCGCACCCTCCGCCAGTCCGGCGGGCCTCGGTCCGCAGCCGGGGCGAGGCCGGTCCGGCCCGCGCGCTCGGCGGGGTCGGCCCCGCCTGGCCCCCGGCCCGGCGAGAGCGGGCCGTACCGTCCGGTTCCCCGCCCGGCAGGGACCCGTACCGTTGAGCGGGTGAGCACCCTGGAGCGCACGAGGGACTGGCTGCGTGCCCACCCCCTCGCCCTGGACGCCGCCCTCGCCGCAGGCGTCCTCGTCTGCATGGTGGCCGGCTCCTTCGTCGACCCGCACGGCGCCGACGGCACGACCTGGGGCGTCCGCACGCCGGACGCCCTGAGCCTCGCCCTGATGGTCCTCGGCGCCGCCGCCCTGGTCTTCCGCCGCCGCGCCCCGATGAAGGTCCTCGCGGCGACCGTCGCCGTCTCCCTGGTGGAACTGGTCACCGGCGACCCCCGGGCCCCGGTGGCGATGTGCGCCGTCGTCGCCCTCTACACCGTGGCCTCGGCCACCGACCGCCCCACCACCTGGCGTGTCGGCCTGGTCACCATGACCGTGCTGACGGCGGTCGCGATGCTCGCCGGGCCATTGCCCTGGTACGCCCAGGAAAACCTCGGCGTCTTCGCCTGGACCGGCATGGCCGCCGCGGCGGGCGACGCCGTCCGCAGCCGGCGCGCCTTCGTGCACGCGATCAAGGAGCGCGCCGAACGGGCCGAGCGCACCCGCGAGGAGGAGGCGCGCCGCCGTGTCGCCGAGGAGCGGCTGCGGATCGCCCGCGATCTGCACGACGTCGTCGCCCACCACATCGCCCTCGTCAACGTGCAGGCCGGAGTCGCCTCCCACGTCATGGACAAGCGCCCCGACCAGGCCAAGGAGGCGCTCGCCCACGTACGGGAGGCCAGCCGGTCCGCGCTGAACGAACTGCGCGCCACCGTGGGGCTGCTGCGCCAGTCCGGCGACCCCGAGGCCCCGACCGAGCCGGCCCCCGGGCTGGCCCGGCTCGACGAGCTGGCCGACACCTTCCGCAACGCGGGACTCCCGGTGGAGGTGGCCCGCTCCGACCACGGCACCGCGCTGCCCGCGGCCGTCGACCTCGCCGCGTACCGCGTGATCCAGGAGGCCCTCACCAATGTGCGGAAGCACGCCGGCGCCGGGGCGAAGGCCGAGGTCAGCGTGGTCCGGGTCGGGCCGAACGTGGAAGTGACCGTCCTCGACAACGGGCCCGGACAGGACACGGCCCCGCAGGAGGGCGGCGGGCACGGACTGCTCGGCATGCGCGAGCGGGTCACCGCGATCGGCGGGAGCTGCACGGCGGGTCCCCGATACGGAGGCGGCTTCCGCGTCCATGCGATCCTTCCGGTCAAGAACCGCGTGCCTGCCCTGGGGGACCCCGTATGACGATCCGTGTCGTGCTCGCCGACGACCAGGCACTGCTGCGCAGCGCGTTCCGTGTCCTGGTCGACTCGGAGCCGGACATGGAGGTCGTGGGGGAGGCGTCCGACGGCGCGGAGGCGCTGGCCGTGACCCGGGACGAGCGGGCCGACGTGGTGCTGATGGACATCCGGATGCCCGGGACCGACGGCCTCACCGCCACCCGGCTGATCACCGCCGACCCGGGCCTCGCACACGTACGGGTCGTGATGCTGACGACCTTCGAGGTCGACGAGTACGTGGTGCAGTCGCTGCGGGCCGGCGCGTCCGGGTTCCTCGGCAAGGGCGCCGAGCCCGAGGAGCTGCTGAACGCCATCCGGATCGCCGCCGGCGGCGAGGCGCTGCTGTCCCCGGCGGCGACGAAGGGTCTGATCGCCAAGTTCCTCGCGCAGGGCGACGGTGACGACGGGCGGGGTCCCATCGGCTCCGACCGGCTCGACGCGCTCACCGGCCGTGAGCGCGAGGTGCTCGTCCAGGTCGCCGGAGGCCACTCCAACGACGAGATCGCCGAGCGCCTCGAAGTGAGCCCGCTCACGGTGAAGACACACGTCAACCGGGCCATGGCCAAGCTCGGCGCCCGGGACCGGGCGCAACTGGTGGTCATCGCGTACGAGACCGGCCTGGTACGTCCGAGGGTGGACTGACGGTTACCTGCGCGTACTGCGCCTGGAGTAGGTTCCCGGTAAGGAAATGGACCCAGGGGCTACGGATCGTCGCCCGTTCATGGCCCAAGGTGTGACGTGGGGCGTTCCCCAGTCCACCGCCTTCCGCTCGAACCACAGAAGAGAGACCCACCACCCATGTCCTGGCTGTCCAGATTCAGCCTCGCGCAGCGGGCCCTCATCGGGCTGATGTCGATCATCGCGCTCGCTTTCGGGGCGATAGCGATCCCCCAGCTCAAGCAGCAGCTGCTGCCCACCATCGAACTGCCCATGGTGTCCGTGCTCGCGCCGTACCAGGGTGCGTCTCCGGATGTGGTCGAGAAGCAGGTCGTCGAGCCCCTCGAGGACAACCTCGAAGCCGTCGACGGCATCACCGGTGTCACCTCCACCGCCAGCGAGGGCAACGCCGTGATCATGGCGTCCTTCGACTACGGCAACGACACCAAGCAGCTCGTCGCCGACGTCCAGCAGGCCGTCAACCGGGCTCGCGCCCAGCTCCCGGACGACGTCGACCCGCAGGTCATCGCCGGTTCGACGGACGACATGCCGACCGTCGTCCTCGCCGTCACCTCCGGCAAGGACCAGCAGGCCCTGGCGGACCAGCTCGACCGCACGGTCGTCCCCGCCCTCGACGGCATCGACGGTGTCGGCCGGGTCGCGGTCACCGGTGTGCGGGACCTCCAGGTCACCGTCACGCCCGACGAGAAGAAGCTGGCGAAGGCCGGCCTCACCACGGCCGCCCTCGGCCAGGCCCTCCAGGCGGGCGGGGCGACCGTCCCGGCCGGTTCCTTCGACGAGCGCGGCAGCAACCAGACCGTGCGGGTCGGCGGCGGCTTCACCTCGCTGGGGCAGATCCAGGACCTGATGGTCGCGGGGCAGCCCGGCAAGAAGCCGGTGCGCCTCGGCAGTGTCGCCACCGTGAAGCAGGAGCAGGCCAAGGCCGACTCCATCACGCGCACCGACGGCAGCCCGAGCCTCGCCGTGATGGTGACCATGGACCACGACGGCAGCGCCGTCGCCATCTCCGACGCGGTCAAGGACAAGCTGCCCGGCCTGCGGGCGGACCTGGGCGCGGGGGCGAAGATCACCGTCGTCAGCGACCAGGGCCCGGCGGTCTCGAAGTCCATCCACGGACTGACCACCGAGGGCGCCCTCGGTCTGCTCTTCGCGGTCCTGGTCATCCTGGTCTTCCTGGCGTCGGTCCGCTCGACGCTGGTCACCGCCGTGTCCATCCCGCTGTCCGTGGTGCTGGCCCTGGTCGTGCTGTGGACCCGGGACCTGTCGCTCAACATGCTGACGCTGGGCGCGCTCACCATCGCGATCGGCCGGGTCGTCGACGACTCGATCGTCGTCCTGGAGAACATCAAGCGGCACCTCGGGTACGGCGAGGAGCGTGAGGAAGCGATCCTCACGGCGGTCCGCGAGGTGGCCGGCGCGGTCACCTCCTCGACCCTCACCACGGTCGCCGTCTTCCTGCCGATCGGTCTGACCGGCGGCATGGTGGGCGAGCTGTTCGGCTCCTTCAGCCTGACGGTCACGGCGGCGCTCCTCGCCTCCCTGCTCGTCTCGCTGACGGTCGTCCCGGTGCTCTCGTACTGGTTCCTGCGTGCCCCCAAGGGCACCTCCGCGGACGCGGAGGAGGCCCGGCGCCAGGCCGAGGCGAAGGAGGAGCGCAGCCGTCTGCAGCGCTTCTACGTCCCCGTCCTGCGCTTCGCGACCCGTCGCCGGCTGACCAGTGTGCTGATCGCGGCCGCGGTGCTCGTCGGCACGTTCGGCATGGCGCCCCTGCTGAAGACGAACTTCTTCGACCAGGGCGAGCAGGAAGTCCTCACCGTCAAGCAGGAGTTGAAGCCGGGCGCCAGCCTGGCGGCGACCGACGAGCAGGCGCGGAAGGTCGAGAAGCTCCTCGACGGCGTCAAGGGCGTCAAGGACTACCAGGTCACCATCGGATCCTCCGGCTTCATGGCGGCCTTCGGCGGCGGTACGGACACCAACCAGGCGTCGTACCAGGTCATGCTGGAGGACTCGGCGTCCTACAAGGACGTCCAGGACCGCATCGAGAAGGGCCTCGGCGAGCTCTCCGGGCTCGGCACCACCACGGTCGCGGCCGGTGACGGTTTCGGCAGCCAGGACCTCAGCGTCGTCGTGAAGGCGGCCGACGGGGACGTGCTGCGCAAGGCGGCCGACCAGGTCCGCGACGAGGTCGCGAAGCTCGGCGACGTCACGGACGTCACGAGCGACCTGTCCCAGAGCGTGCCGCGCATCTCGGTCGAGGCCAACTCCAAGGCGGCGGCGGCCGGTTACAACGACGCCACGCTCGGCGCGGCCGTTGCCCAGGCGGTACGCGGCACGACCAGCGGCAAGGCGATCCTGGACGACACCGAGCGGGACATCGTCATCAAGTCCGCCGAGCCGGCGACCACGCTGGCGGAGCTGCGCGGGCTGAAGCTCGGCGCGGTGAAGCTCGGTGACATCGCGAAGGTGGAGGTCGTCGACGGGCCGGTCTCGATGACCCGGATCGACGGCCAGCGGGCGGCCACCATCACGGCCAGGCCGACCGGTGACAACACCGGCGCGGTCAGCGCGGACCTCACGGCGAAGCTGAAGAAGCTGAAGCTGCCGGCCGGTGCCACGGCATCGATCGGTGGTGTCTCGCAGGACCAGGACGACGCGTTCGCGTCGCTCGGCCTCGCGATGCTGGCGGCGATCGCGATCGTCTTCATGCTGCTGGTGGCGACCTTCCGCTCGCTGGTCCAGCCGCTGATCCTGCTCGTGTCGATCCCGTTCGCGGCGACCGGCGCGATCGGCCTGCTCGTCGTCACGGGCACCCCGATGGGTGTCCCCGCGATGATCGGCATGCTGATGCTCATCGGCATCGTGGTGACGAACGCGATCGTGCTGATCGACCTCATCAACCAGTACCGCGCGCAGGGTCACGGCGTGGTCGAGGCCGTTATCGAGGGCGGCCGTCACCGGCTCCGCCCGATCCTGATGACGGCACTGGCGACGATCTTCGCCCTGCTGCCGATGGCGCTGGGCGTGACCGGCGAGGGCGGCTTCATCGCGCAGCCGCTCGCGGTGGTCGTGATCGGTGGCCTCATCACGTCGACACTGCTGACGCTGCTGCTCGTTCCGACGCTCTACGCGATGATCGAACTCCGCAAGGAGCGCCGGGCGAAGAAGAAGGCGGCCAAGCGGGAGGCGAAGGCCGGCGGGACTGCCGTCGGCCAGGAGGACAAGTCCCCGGAGCCGGCCGGAGTCTGACCCGGTTCCAGGAAGGGGCCCCCGCCCCGGCGTTCACGCGCCGGGGCGGGGGCCCCTTCCTTTTCGGCCTGCTCCGAGCCGCCCGTAAATGGTCCATACCAAAGCCTTGACGAGGTTTTACTCACGCCTTAAAACAACTGATGAAGACCTCTCTTTCGACCCCCCACCGGAGCGCCAGGAGCGCACCTCGGCGAAAGGTATGACATGGGCATGCATATGAGATGGAGACGAGCCGCGTACGCCGCGGCCGGCACCCTTGTCCTCGGACTGCTGAGCGTGCTCCCGGCGTCGCCCGCCGCGGCCGCCACGGGGCAGATCAGTGGCCTCGCGGGCAAGTGCGTGGACGTGGCGGGAGCGGGCACCGCCAACGGCACGGCCGTCCAGCTCTACGACTGCAACGGCACCGCCGCACAGCAGTGGAACGTCGGTGCGGACGGCACGATCCGGGCGCTCGGCAAGTGTCTGGACGTCACCGGCAACTCGACCGCCTCCGGCGCCCAGCTCCAGCTGTGGGACTGCAGCGGCGGCCCCAACCAGAAGTGGGTCGTCACCGCGGCCCGGGACATCGTGAACCCCCAGGCCGACAAGTGCGCCGACGTCACCGGGAACAACTCGGCCAACGGCACCCGGCTGCAGATCTGGACCTGCACCGGCGGTGCGAACCAGAAGTGGACGGCGCCGGCCACCGGCGGCGGCACCCCGAGCGGATTCGTCGTCTCCGAGGCGCAGTTCAATCAGATGTTCCCGAACCGGAACGGCTTCTACACCTACAGCGGCCTGACCGCGGCCCTCGGCGCCTACCCCGCCTTCACCGGAACCGGCAGTGACACGGTCCGGAAGCAGGAGGCGGCCGCGTTCCTCGCCAACGTCAACCACGAGACCGGCGGTCTGGTCTACGTGGTGGAGCAGAACACCGCCAACTACCCGCACTACTGCGACTGGAGCCAGTCCTACGGCTGCCCGGCCGGCCAGGCGGCGTACTACGGGCGCGGCCCGATCCAGCTCAGCTGGAACTTCAACTACAAGGCCGCGGGCGACGCCCTCGGCATCGACCTGCTGGGCAACCCCTGGCTCGTCCAGAACGACTCGGCCGTGGCCTGGAAGACCGGCCTCTGGTACTGGAACACCCAGTCCGGTCCCGGCACCATGACCCCCCACAACGCGATGGTCAACAGCGCCGGCTTCGGCCAGACCATCCGCAGCATCAACGGCTCGCTGGAGTGCGACGGCAGGAACCCCGCACAGGTGCAGAGCCGCGTGGACGCCTACCAGCGCTTCACCTCGATCCTCGGCGTCGCGCCGGGAGCCAACCTCTACTGCTGATGGCTCATCGGCAAGGGGCGCTCCTCGTGTCCGAGGGGCGCCCCTTGCCGATGAGCCAGGTCCGCGGCGACGACGTGTCGCCTCCGGGCCGGAGGCGGCGCCGCGTGACGCGCGGTCTACGGCAGTGCCAGCATCCGCTCCAGCGCCAGCTTCGCGAACGCCTCGGTCTCCTTGTCGACCTCGATGCGGTTGACGAGGTTGCCCTCGGCGAGGGACTCCAGGGTCCACACCAGGTGCGGCAGGTCGATGCGGTTCATCGTCGAGCAGAAGCAGACCGTCTTGTCGAGGAAGACGATCTCCTTGCCCTCGGGCGCGAAACGGTTCGCGAGGCGCCGTACGAGGTTCAGCTCCGTGCCGATCGCCCACTTGGAACCGGCAGGGGCGGCCTCCAGGGCCTTGATGATGTACTCCGTGGAGCCGACGTAGTCCGCCGCCGCGACGACCTCGTTCTTGCACTCGGGGTGCACGAGGACGTTGACGCCGGGGATGCGCTCGCGCACGTCGTTCACCGAGTCCACGCTGAAGCGGCCGTGCACCGAGCAGTGGCCGCGCCACAGGATCATCTTCGCGTCGCGCAGCTGCTCCGCGGTCAGCCCGCCGTTCGGCTTGTGCGGGTTGTAGAGCACGCAGTCGTCCAGGGACATGCCCAGGTCGCGGACGGCGGTGTTGCGGCCGAGGTGCTGGTCGGGCAGGAACAGCACCTGCGAACCCTGCTCGAAGGCCCACTCGAGGGCCCGCTGGGCGTTCGACGACGTGCAGATCGTGCCGCCGTGCTTGCCGGTGAAGGCCTTGATGTCCGCGGACGAGTTCATGTACGAGACGGGCACGACCCGGTCGGCTATGCCGGCCTCGGTCAGCACGTCCCAGCACTCGGCGACCTGCTCGGCGGTGGCCATGTCGGCCATCGAGCAGCCCGCGGCGAGGTCCGGCAGGACGACCTTCTGGGCGTCGCCCGTGAGGATGTCGGCCGACTCCGCCATGAAGTGCACACCGCAGAAGACGATGTACTCGGCCTCCGGACGGGCCGCCGCGTCCCGGGCCAGCTTGAAGGAGTCGCCCGTGACGTCCGCGAACTGGATGACCTCGTCGCGCTGGTAGTGGTGGCCGAGCACGAAGACCTTGTCGCCGAGCTTCTCCTTGGCCGCACGGGCGCGCTCGACCAGGTTCGGGTCGGACGGCGAGGGCAGGTCGCCGGGGCACTCGACGCCCCGCTCGCTCCTCGGGTCGGCCTCGCGGCCGAGCAGCAGCAGGGCGAGGGGCGTCGGCTGTACGTCGAGCTCCTGGGTCTGGGCGGTGGTCACGACACGCACCCTTTCTGTTTCTGCGGCTCGCCGGGCCTCGTAAGGAAGCGGGCCCGGCGGAACGATGCCTTTTCGTCGAATTGACGCTATCTATCATAACCGCTTCACGTCACGTTGACGATGGCCATAGCGTCCATGTGACGTGAATCCCGGTCGCCTCTCCGGCGGGGGACACCCGGGTGTACGTGGGGTTGTCCACAGGCCGGTGTTCGTGCGCAGGCGCATGTGCGAGCATGAAGAGACAAGGCAAAGACATGAGCTCGGCCCGGAATGAATCCGCGGCCCCGCCGGTTGCAACCGTCGGCAAGCAGTCTCCGTACAACCCGGGAGAGAAGCAGATGTCCGTATCGGACGAGACCACCACCGTGAGCGACGGCATCATCCTGTCCGACGCCGCCGCGGCCAAGGTCAAGGCCCTGCTCGACCAGGAAGGCCGCGAGGATCTGGCGCTGCGCGTCGCCGTTCAGCCCGGCGGCTGCTCCGGCCTGCGGTACCAGCTCTTCTTCGACGAGCGCTCGCTCGACGGCGATGTCCTCAAGGACTTCGACGGTGTGAAGGTCGTCACCGACCGTATGAGCGCCCCGTACCTGGGCGGCGCCTCGATCGACTTCGTGGACACCATCGAGAAGCAGGGCTTCACGATCGACAACCCGAACGCGACGGGCTCCTGCGCCTGCGGCGACTCCTTCAGCTAGGTCCGGGACCGGCGGGGCCCGGGATCGACCGGGCCCGGTTCGGTCGGCCCCGATTGCCACTGAGCCGAGCCCGCGGCTCACGGCTCCGGCTGAACGCGCACGCACGCGCCGAGTACGGACGAAGGCGGCGTCCCCCTCCGACAGGGACGCCGCCTTCGCGTATCCGGGACCGGGACGGCCGTTAGCGGGGCCCCGCGGACGCCGCTCCGGACGCCTCGGGCATCGTGATCCTGCCCTCGTGGATCGCCTGGCCGTCCGTCCCCACGACCTTCCGGCCGTCGAGCGGCTTCTCCAGGTGCACCGTCTTCTCGTAGATCTTGGCGATCAGGATGCAGACCTTGTTCTTCCAGGGCTTCTCCGTCACGGTCACGGTCACCGTGCCGGAGCTCTCGCTCGCCGACACCGTGTAGTCGGCGCACACCCCGCCGGTGAAGCCGACCGTCAGGTCCTTGCCCTCCGCGGTGTAGCCCTGGATGTCCACGTCACGGGTGGCCGCCGGCGAGGACGGCTCGTCCTGCGGCGCGGTCGGCACCGGGGTCGGCTGCGCCGACGGTGCCGTCGAGGCCAGGAACTTCGGGTCGACCGCCGGATGCGTCACGGTGTAGGTGTCCTCGGAGCCCGGCGACCGCACCTCGAACAGCCAGGACGGCACGAGGGCCTGCCGCCCGTTCGCGCGGTGCGCCGCCAGTCCGAAGGTGGCCTTCTCGACGGTCACCGCCTCCGGCTTCGGCGCCGGGGTCGGGTGCTCGCACGGCATCTCGTCCCGGTCCTTGAGCGGTACGGGGCTGGCGCAGCCGCCGATGCCCATGCGCCCGTCGCCCGACGCCGACCCGTTCATCAGGTCCAGCGTCTTCTGCGCGCCGACGACCGGGTAGGTGTCCCCTTCCACGGGCGCCTTCAACTGGCCGCTGCCGCCGATGACATGACCGTCCACGTCGATCCGGAGGCCGGTCGTCCATCCGTACGTGGGCAGTCCGCCCACCAGCGGGTCGGCGTTCACCACCCGCACCCGGTCCATGAGCTGGCTCGCGTCCAGCTTCGCGTCGTCCTGGCCGACGGCCTTCAGCACGGGCGCCGCCGCCTTCTTGGCCGCCGCCTCGCTCACCGGGTCCGGCGCGAACTGGGTCAGAGAGCCGGAGCCGATGGGCCGGCACAGCTTGCTGCTGGGGCAGTTGTCGGTTCCCGGAATGTAGGAGCTGAAGGTCCAGGTCCCCGGTGCGTCCGCGTTCACCCGCAGGTTCGGCTCGGCGGCGTCCTTGACGGAGCCGACCGTCCAGGTGTCCCCGGCCAGCCGTGGGGTGCCCGAGAGGCGCAGGGCCTTCGCGAGCCGGGCCACCTCGGCCCCGGTCACCCTGCCCTCGGCCCAGCGGACGCGCGCCGAGCCCGGTCCCGCGGGGAGTTCGCCGTCGGCGCGGTAGGTCGCGCCGTAGGGGTTGGGCTCGCCGGGCGCGATGCCGGCGGTGCCGCCCGTGGACCCCGTGCTCGTGGTGCTCTCCGAGTAGCCGTCGAGGGCGAGCGGCGGGGGAGTGGCGTCGCCGCCGGGCGTACCGGAACGGCCACCGCCGGACGCGGTCGCGGCGAAGTACGCTCCGCCGCCCCCGACGAGCAGCACCGCGGCGACGACCGAGGCGACGACCGCCGGCGTGTTCCGCCGCCGCGCCCCACCCGCCCCGGCACCCACGACGGGCCCTCCGACGATCCCCGAGAAGGAACCTTCGCCGGTGCCGTCGGCAGGACCCACGACGCTGCCTTCGGCGGGCGCCTCGGCAGGACCCTCGACGCTGCCTTCGCCAGCCTCCTCGGCGTGACCTTCGGCAGACCCCTCGGCGTGACCTTCGACGCTGCCTTCGCCGGCCCCCTCGGCGTGACCTTCTGAAGTGCCTTCGCCGGGCCCCTCGGATCGCCCTTCGGCCGCGCCTTCGACGGGCTCCTGGGCGGGACCGTCCCCGGTGTCCTCGCCATGACTCCCGGCCGCGCCCTCCGCGGGCCCTTGGACCGGGCTCTCCGCGGGCCCTTGGGCCGCGCCCTCGGTCCGCGCTTCGACAGGGCGCTCGGCGGTTTCCCCGGTGGAGTCACCGGCGGTGGCCTCGCCGGGGGCCTCGGCGGAACCTTCGGCGGGCGCCTCGGTGGGCTCATCGACGGGGTTCTCGACGGCGCCCTCGGTGGGACCCGCGTCGGGGCCCACGACAGTGCCGTCGACGGCGCGCTCGGTGGCGCCCTCGACGGGACCCTGGGCGTGACCCTCGACGGGGTCCGTCGCGTCGTTGTCGGGTCGCTCGGTGCTCACCGCATCGCTCCTTCGGCTCCACTGCTGTCCCATGACCCGGCCCTGTCAATGACGGGCTCTCCAGGGTCGTATACCGCATCCCCTTTACGGGGGACAGCGATGGGACGCAGCGGGGGAGCGCACGGTTCCCTGCGGGCGCTCTCCGTACTCACCCGTTCGGCGCCGCCGGACTCTCACCCGTACGGCGGCACCGCTCGGGCCGGGGCCGATCAGTCCCCGTAGTCGGACATCGCGTCCAGCAGTCGTGCGGAGGTGGGCGGAACGGTCACCCCGTGGATGAGTGAGGGGGAGACGGGGAGGGAAGAGACCGGTGCGGGAGCCGACCAGTGGCCGGCCATCCGGGCGCAGTCGCCGCGCAGCGACGCCATATCGCCTTCCAGGTCGCTGACCGGGCCGAGCGGAGCGGTGTCATGGACCTTGAGGTTCGTCATACCGGAACCGTATGCACCGTTGCCGTCACGAAGAAAGATCTACTATCGGGTAGTTTTGGCCGCTTCAGAGGGCGTCCACCGACCCGGTAGCGTTAACTGTCAATCCCCCTCCCCTCGCAGGAGCGTGTCCTAGCCGTGCGTATCGCAGTCACCGGCTCCATCGCCACCGACCACCTCATGACCTTTCCCGGCCGATTCGCCGACCAGCTGGTCGCGGATCAGCTGCACACGGTCTCCCTCTCCTTCCTGGTCGACAACCTCGACGTCCGCCGGGGAGGGGTCGGCGCGAACATCGCGTTCGGTATGGGCCAGCTCGGTACCGGTCCGGTCCTGGTCGGGGCGGCAGGCTCCGACTTCGACGACTACCGTGCCTGGCTGGACCGGCACGGCGTCGACACCGAGTCCGTCCGGATCTCCGAGGTGCTGCACACCGCGCGCTTCGTGTGCACCACGGACGCCGACCACAACCAGATCGGCTCCTTCTACACGGGCGCGATGAGCGAGGCCCGCCTCATCGAGCTCAAGGCCGTCGCGGACCGGGTCGGCGGTCTCGACCTCGTTCTGATCGGTGCGGACGACCCCGAGGCGATGCTCCGCCACACCGAGGAGTGCCGCTCGCGCGCGATCCCGTTCGCCGCCGACTTCTCGCAGCAGATCGCTCGCATGAACGGCGACGAGATCCGGATACTGCTGGACGGGGCGACGTACCTCTTCTCGAACGAGTACGAGAAGGGACTCATCGAGTCCAAGACCGGCTGGAGCGACGAGGAGATCCTCTCCAAGGTCGGCCACCGGGTCACCACCCTGGGCTCGCGCGGTGTCCGTATCGAGCGCTCCGGCGAGGACCCGATCGAGGTCGGCTGCCCCGAGGAGGAGCTCAAGGCGGACCCGACCGGCGTCGGTGACGCGTTCCGCGCCGGCTTCCTCTCCGGTCTCGCCTGGGGTGTCTCCCTGCAGCGCGCCGCCCAGGTCGGCTGCATGCTCGCCACCCTCGTCATCGAGACGGTCGGCACCCAGGAGTACCAGCTGAGCCGCGCCCACTTCATGGACCGCTTCACCAAGGCGTACGGCCATGACGCCGCCGCCGAGGTCCGGGCCCACCTCTCCTAGGGGAGGGTCCGGGCCGGACACGCCCGGGCGGCGGCGGGAGTCCGCCTCGCCCGGGTCGAGGTCCCGGCCCGGCCTCCGGGACCGGGGTCTGTCCTAGGACAGCCGGCGGACCACATAGGCCGAGCCGTGGTCCGCCGCTTCCTCGCCGACGTACTCCTGGCCCCGCATCTCGCACCACGCCGGGATGTCGAGACGGGCCGCCTCGTCGTCGGAGAGGACCCGGACCGTGCCGCCGACCGGCACGTCCCCGATGACCTTTGCCAGCTCGATGACGGGGATCGGGCACCTCCTGCCCAGCGCGTTGACCACCAGCGAGTCGACGGAGGCGGGGGTCTTCGTCGCCGTCTCCGTCACGCCCAGCTTCTCGCGGACCCCCGAGACCGCGCCCGGGAGGACCGACAGGAAGCGGTCGACGTCCTCCTCCGGGGTGCCGGGCGGCAGCGACACCCGCACGTTGCCCTCGCTCAGCACGCCCATGGCCTTCAGGACATGACTGGGGGTGAGGGTGCTGCTCGTGCAGGACGAGCCCGAGGAGACCGAGAAGCCGCTCCGGTCCAGTTCGTGGAGCAGGGTCTCCCCGTCGACGTAGAGACAGGAGAAGGTGACGATCCCCGGGAGCCGGCGGACCGCGTCTCCGACCACCTCGACATCCGGCACCAGCGCGGGCACCCGTGCGCGGATCCGCTCCGTCAGTTCGCGCAGCCGTGCCGCCTCCCCGGCCGCCTCCGCGCGGACGGCTCGCAGCGAGGCCGCCGCCGCCACGATCGCCGGGATGTTCTCGAACCCGGCCGCCCGCCCCGACTCCCGCTCGTCAGCGGGCCCTTGGGGCGCGAACCGGACCCCCTTGCGTACGACGAGCAGTCCGACGCCCGAAGGGCCGCCCCATTTGTGGGCACTTGCCGTCAGCAGGGACCAGTCGCCCTCCACCCGCCCCCAGCCCAGCGACTGCGCCGCGTCCACCAGCAGCGGCACCCCCGACTCCCGGCACATCTGTGCTACCTCGGCCACCGGCTGCTCGGTGCCCACCTCGTGGTTGGCGGACTGAAGACAGGCCAGCGCGGTGTCGGGGCGCAGGGCCGCGGCGTAGGAAGAAGGGGACACCCTGCCCGCGCGGTCCACCTGAACCTGGGTCACCGCGCCGCCCGACGCCTCGTGGACGTCTGCCGAATGGAGCACCGACGAATGTTCGACGGCTGACACGATCAGGTGGCGTCCGACTCGCCGGCGGCCCGCCAGGGCGCCCTCGATCCCGGAGTGCACCGCGCGGGTGCCGGAGGTGGTGAAGGCCAGTTCGTCGGGGCGGCAGCCCACCGCGTCGGCCGCCGCCTCGCGGGCCGCGTCGAGGAGCAGCCGGGCCCGGCGGCCCTCGCGGTACAGGCGGGCGGGATCGGCCCACCCCTCATCGAGCGAGGCCTGCAGGGCCTGTCGGGCGACCGGGTGCAGCGGAGCCGCGGACGCGGCGTCGAAGTAGGACACGCCACCACGCTAGCCCGTGCTCCGGAGGGGGCGTCAGAAGCCATCCGGACTGGGGCATTCCAGGAGCCCTGAGAGCGCCTTCCAGGAGAAACAGCACTCCTTCGGGGAGTCGGGCGGCGCGTTGGGCACCCTCCCCGCGCGACCCCAAATAGCGTCCAGTAGGGTTTGGTCCGCATAAACATCCAAACCCCTGCCCGACGCAGGGCGGCGACCGACCAGCGAGAAGGCCGCAGCCAACAGCGCGGGCGAGACTCTCGGGAAGGCGCTACGTGAGTCCCAACGGCTCCGACCTCCCCCACGCCCTGGGGGGCGCGGGCGGTACCCCCACGCCGCGGCGCCCGATGCGGCGGAAGCTGCTGCAGGCAATGACTGCGGGCCTGGTCCTGGCGACAGCCACTGGTTGCTCGTACAACTGGGAAGACTTCCCCCGCCTTGGTATGCCCACCCCGGTCACGGAGGAGGCTCCGCGGATCCTCTCCCTCTGGCAGGGCTCGTGGGCGGCCGCGCTCGCCACGGGCGTGCTGGTCTGGGGCCTGATCCTGTGGAGCGTCGTCTTCCACCGGCGCAGCCGGACCAAGGTCGAAGTTCCTCCGCAGACCCGGTACAACATGCCCATCGAGGCGCTGTACACGGTGGTCCCGCTCATCATCGTCTCGGTGCTGTTCTACTTCACCGCCCGCGACGAGACGAAGCTCCTCAGCCTCAAGCCGAAGCCCGACGTCACGGTCAACGTGGTGGGCTTCCAGTGGAGCTGGGGCTTCAACTATGTCGCGGACGTCCCCGGTTCCTCCGGGAACGCCAAGACGGACCCGAACCTGGCCGCCATTCCGGACCGGTTCAAGGCTGACTTCCCGGCGAACGCCGGCGGTGTCTACGACGTCGGTACCCCCGGTACGAAGAACCCGCAGACGGGCAACCCCGGTCCGACCCTCTGGCTCCCCAAGGGCAAGACGGTCCGCTTCGTCCTCACTTCGCGTGACGTCATCCACTCCTTCTGGGTGGTGCCGTTCCTCATGAAGCAGGACGTCATCCCGGGGCACACCAACTCGTTCCAGGTGACCCCGAACCGCGAGGGCACCTTCATGGGCAAGTGCGCCGAGCTGTGCGGCGTCGACCACTCCCGGATGCTCTTCAACGTGAAGGTCGTCTCCCCCGAGCGCTACGAGGCCCACCTCAAGGAGCTCGCGGCGAAGGGACAGACCGGTTACGTCCCGGCCGGCATTGAGCAGACGGGCCACGAGAAGAACCGGGAGACGAACAACCTGTGAGCATCCTCAATGAACCCCAGGGTGCCGCCGCCGAAGACTCGTACGAGAACGAGCTGCCGGTACGGCGCAAGCAGCCCGGCAGCGTAGTGATCAAGTGGCTCACCACCACTGACCACAAGACGATCGGCACGCTTTATCTGGTGACGTCGTTCGTGTTCTTCTGCATCGGTGGCGTCATGGCGCTGCTCATGCGTGCCGAGCTGGCGCGTCCCGGTCTGCAGATCATGTCGAACGAGCAGTTCAACCAGGCGTTCACGATGCACGGCACGATCATGCTGCTGATGTTCGCGACGCCGCTGTTCGCCGGTTTCACGAACTGGATCATGCCGCTGCAGATCGGCGCGCCCGACGTGGCGTTCCCGCGGCTGAACATGTTCGCCTACTGGCTGTACCTCTTCGGTTCCACGATCGCCGTGGGCGGCTTCCTCACCCCGCAGGGTGCGGCCGACTTCGGCTGGTTCGCCTACAGCCCGCTGTCGGACGCCGTCCGCTCGCCGGGCATCGGCGCCGACATGTGGATCATGGGTCTGGCCTTCTCCGGCTTCGGCACCATCCTCGGCGCGGTCAACTTCATCACCACGATCATCTGCATGCGCGCTCCGGGCATGACGATGTTCCGGATGCCGATCTTCGTCTGGAACGTGCTGCTCACCGCGGTCCTGGTGCTGCTGGCCTTCCCCGTCCTCGCGGCGGCGCTGTTCGCCCTGGAGGCGGACCGGAAATTCGGTGCCCACATCTTCGACCCGGCCAACGGCGGGGCCCTGCTCTGGCAACACCTCTTCTGGTTCTTCGGCCATCCAGAGGTGTACATCATCGCGCTGCCGTTCTTCGGAATCATTTCCGAGGTCATCCCGGTGTTCTCGCGCAAGCCGATGTTCGGCTACATGGGCCTGATCGGCGCGACCATCGCGATCGCCGGTCTGTCCGTGACCGTGTGGGCGCACCACATGTACGTCACCGGTGGCGTGCTGCTCCCGTTCTTCTCCTTCATGACGTTCCTCATCGCCGTACCGACCGGCGTGAAGTTCTTCAACTGGATCGGAACGATGTGGAAGGGCTCGCTGTCCTTCGAGACACCGATGCTCTGGGCCGTCGGCTTCCTCATCACCTTCACCTTCGGTGGTCTGACCGGCGTCATCCTGGCCTCGCCGCCGATGGACTTCCACGTGTCCGACTCCTACTTCGTGGTGGCGCACTTCCACTACGTGGTCTTCGGCACCGTGGTGTTCGCGATGTTCTCCGGCTTCCACTTCTGGTGGCCGAAGATGACGGGCAAGATGCTCGACGAGCGTCTCGGCAAGATCACCTTCTGGACGCTGTTCGTCGGCTTCCACGGCACGTTCCTGGTGCAGCACTGGCTGGGTGCCGAGGGCATGCCGCGTCGTTACGCGGACTACCTCGCGGCCGACGGCTTCACCGCGCTGAACACGATCTCGACGATCAGCTCGTTCCTGCTCGGCCTGTCGATCCTGCCGTTCCTCTACAACGTGTGGAAGACGGCCAAGTACGGCAAGAAGGTCGAGGTCGACGACCCGTGGGGTTACGGCCGTTCGCTGGAGTGGGCGACCTCGTGCCCGCCGCCGCGGCACAACTTCCTCACCCTGCCGCGGATCCGCAGTGAATCCCCGGCGTTCGACCTGCACCACCCGGAGATCGCCGCTCTCGACCAGCTCGAGAACGCCGGTCACGGTTCGGCGTCCCTCGCTGGTGGCAAGGAGGCCGGCAAGTGAAGGTCCAAGGCAAGATGTTCATCTGGCTGGCCGTGTTCATCCTCGTCATGGGGATCGTCTACGGCGTGTGGTCCAAGGAGCCGGCCGGTACCACGGCCCTCTTCATGGGCTTCGGCCTCAGCATCATGATCGGCTACTACCTGGCCTTCACGGCCCGGCGTGTCGACCAGCTGGCGCAGGACAACAAGGAGGCCGACGTCGCGGACGAGGCCGGCGAAGTGGGCTTCTTCAGCCCGCACAGCTGGCAGCCGCTCTCGCTCGGCGTCGGTGGCGCCCTCGCCTTCCTGGGCGTCGTCTTCGGCTGGTGGCTGCTCTACTTCTCGGCCCCGCTCATCATGCTCGGCCTGTGGGGCTGGGTCTTCGAGTACTACCACGGTGAGAACCGCACCCAGTAGCACGCGCTGAACGCCCGGGAGCCCGGACACTCCGTCAGGAGAGTCCGGGCTCCCTCGTTTGCCACGACTTTTGTCCCTCGGTCGGCTCACTCGGCGCGCCGTGCTTGACGAGCGTTCATAGCGTGAGCTCATGAAGCACTCACCGCGAATCCGCACGGTCGTCAGCTGCACCGCGCTGGTGGTCGCCCTCGGCGCGGGCACCACCGCCTGCGGCTCCGACGGCCACCCGCTCTCGGCGAAGCCGTACGACGCGGCGGAAGAGATCTCGTTCAAGGGTCCCGCCGGAGACAGCGAGAAGTCCGGCAAGGTCGACCCCGACAAGCCCCTGGAAATCACCTCCGAGAGTGATGACGGGCGCATCACCGACGTGACCGCCACAGACGCCTCAGGACGCTATGTCGCCGGCGAGCTGGCTGCCGACGGCAGCCGCTGGCACAGCACTTCGCCCCTGGCCGCCGGCACCCACTACACGGTGCGCGTGAGCACCGAGGACGAGGACGGCGCGCCCGGCCGCAAGGTCATCGGCTTCGACACCAGCACGCCGAAGACCAAGAAGCTGCTGAACGTCGAATTCGGCCCCAAGGCGGGCAAGTACGGCGTCGGCCAGCCCATCACGGCCGAACTCAGCGCTCCCGTCAAGGACAAGGCGGCCCGCAAGGTCGTCGAGCGCGGCCTCAGGGTCGACTCCACTCCCGAGGTGGCCGGCACCTGGCACTGGGTGGACGACAAGACGCTGCACTACCGCCCCAAGGAGTACTGGCCCACCCACGCCACCATCACGGCGCACAGCAACCTCGCCGGCGTCAGGGTCGGCGAGCGGCTGTGGGGCGGCAACGCCAAGACTGTGAAGATCACCACGGGCGACCGCCTGATCGCGCTGACCGACGCCGCCACGCACTCCATGAAGGTCTACCGCAACGACGAGGTGATCAAGGAGATCCCCGTCACCACCGGCAAGCCCGGCTTCGACACCCGCAACGGCGTCAAGGTCGTGCTGGGCAAGGAGTACTTCGTACGGATGCGCGGGACCAGCATCGGTATCGCGGAGGGCAGTTCGGACTCCTACGACCTGCCCGTCTACTACGCGACGAGGGTCACCTGGAGCGGCGAGTACGTGCACGCCGCGCCCTGGTCGACCGGCTCTCAGGGCTATGCCAACGTCAGCCACGGCTGCACCGGCATGAGCACCGGCAACGCCGAGTGGTTCTTCAACACCTTCAACGAGGGCGACCTCGTCAAGGTCGTCAACTCCGACGGCAAGACGATGGACCCGTTCGGCAACGGCTTCGGCGACTGGAACCTCGGCTGGAAGAACTGGCGCGAGGGCAGCGCACTGGTGGCCGGGTCCCCGGACGCTCCCAGCCCGGCCCAGCGCGCGAGGCTGCGCCCCGAGAGTGTGTGAGGCCGCGCCCCTCGCGGGGCGCGGGTCCTCAGGCGCTCAGAAGGTTCTTGCGACGCAGCAGAGAGGCCAGGGAGGCGGCGAACTCCACCGGGTCGACCGGCAGGGTCACCGCGGCGTCGGCACGGCTCCAGGTGGCCAGCCAGGCGTCCTGCGGGCGGGCGATGAGCACCAGCGCGGGCGGGCAGTTGAAGATCTCGTCCTTGATCTGCCGGCACACCCCCATGCCGCCCATGGGTACCGCCTCGCCGTCCAGCACGCAGACGTCGATGCCGCCCCTGTCCAGCTCCTTGATGACGGCCGCCGGCGTCGCGCATTCGATGAACTCGACGACGGGCACGTCCGGGGCGGGCCTGCGCCCGGTGGCGAGCCGCACCTGTGCGCGGGTGTTGGAGTTGTCGCTGTAGACCAGCACCGTGGCGGTCGGCTGCATTCTTCCTCCGAGACGTCAGCGTCGTACGGACATCGAGCCATCGGGCTGATCCATCCCTGCCCGATGCGCGGATGCTACTCCCTTGAACACCTCGTCAGCACCGGTTCGGACACGGCTTCGATGGGCCATACGGGCTGGACACACCCCATCAACACTCCGAACGGCACCCCCCGGGGTGAGGGCGGGATAAGCGACCGACATAATGTCGGTCGTGGCGACAGCAACGACAGTAGAAACCGGGCACGCGCACCCGTCGGTCAATCGGCCGAACCTCACCAGCGTCGGAACCATCATCTGGCTGAGTTCCGAGCTGATGTTCTTCGCGGCCCTCTTCGCGATGTACTTCACCCTGCGATCGGTGACCGGGCCGGATCACTGGAAGGAAATGGCGTCCAGCCTGAACCTTCCGTTCTCGGCGACGAACACCACGATCCTGGTGCTCTCCTCCCTGACCTGTCAGCTCGGCGTCTTCGCCGCCGAGCGCGGGGACGTGAAGAAGCTCCGGATGTGGTTCATCGTCACCTTCATCATGGGTGCGATCTTCATCGGCGGTCAGGTCTTCGAGTACACCGAACTGGTCACGAAGGACGGGCTCTCGCTCTCCTCCGACCCGTACGGCTCGGTGTTCTACCTGACCACCGGCTTCCACGGACTGCATGTGACGGGCGGCCTCATCGCCTTCCTGCTGGTCCTCGCTCGCACCTACGCGGCTCGGAGATTCACTCACGAGCAGGCAACCGCCGCCATCGTCGTGTCCTACTACTGGCACTTCGTCGATGTCGTCTGGATCGGCCTTTTCGCCACGATCTACCTGATCAAGTAATCGGGCCCACGCCCGAACATCCAGAAGCACCGACGCAGAAGATCCTGACACCGGGGTAATCCGTGAAAAAGCTCTCCGCACGACGACGCCATCCGCTGGCGGCGGTCGTCGTCCTACTCCTCGCGCTGGCGGCCACCGGGGGGCTGTACGCCGCGTTCGCACCCGCGGGCAAGGCGCAGGCCGATGAAACCGCCCAGTCCCTCGGCATCACCGAGGGCAAGAAGCTGTACGCCGTGGGCTGCGCAAGCTGCCACGGAGCCGGCGGTCAGGGCACCACCGACGGGCCGAGCCTGGTGGGTGTGGGCGCCGCGGCGGTCGACTTCCAGGTCGGCACCGGCCGTATGCCGGCCCAGCAGCCGGGCGCGCAGATCCCGAAGAAGAAGGTCATCTACTCGCAGGCCGAGATCGACCAGCTCGCGGCCTTCATCGCCTCGCTCGGCGCGGGTCCCACGATCCCGACGAAGAGCCAGGTCAGCCCCGAGGGCGCGGACATCGCCAAGGGCGGTGAACTCTTCCGCACCAACTGCGCCCAGTGCCACAACTTCACCGGCAAGGGCGGCGCGCTGACACACGGCAAGTACGCGCCCGACCTGGAGGGTGTCGACCCGAAGCACATCTACGAGGCCATGCAGACGGGCCCGCAGAACATGCCGTCCTTCCCCGACACCACGCTGACGGAGAAGAACAAGCAGGACATCATCGCGTACCTCGACGCGGTCAACGGTGACGACACCGTGAGCCCCGGCGGTCTTGAGCTGGGCGGCCTCGGGCCGGTCAGCGAGGGCCTGTTCGGCTGGGTCTTCGGTCTCGGAACCCTGGTCGCCGTCGCCGTCTGGGTCGCCGCTCGGACCGCAAAGGCCAAGAAGTCATGAGTAGCCAAGACATTCCAGAAGAGAACGTGCCCGCTGAGCGGGCCTCCGACGACCACACCGGGCACGGTCGTGGCTCGGTAGCCGTCGCGGACGAGCAGAACCCGTTCGCGGACCCCGGGCTTCCGCCCCATGAGCACCGCATCCAGGACATCGACGAGCGGGCCGCCAAGCGGTCCGAACGCCTTGTCGCCATGCTGTTCGTGCTGTCGATGCTGGCCACCGTCGGGTTCATCGCCTCGTACGTGGCGATCCCGAACGACAAGTCGGTCTTCGTCTTCCCGCTCGGGCACATCAGCGCGCTGAACTTCGCGCTGGGCATGACGCTCGGTGTGGCGCTGTTCGCGATCGGCGCGGGTGCGGTCCACTGGGCCCGCACGCTGATGTCCGACGTGGAGATCGCCGACGAGCGTCACGCGATCGAGGCGGAGCCCGAGGTCAAGGCCAAGGTCATGGCCGACTTCAAGGCGGGTGCCAAGGAGTCCGCGCTCGGCCGTCGCAAGCTGATCCGCAACACGATGTTCGGCGCGCTGGCCCTGTTCCCGCTCTCCGGCGTCATGCTGCTGCGCGACCTCGGTCCGCTGCCGGGCACGAAGCTGCGCCACACGCTGTGGTCAAAGGGCAAGCTCCTCGTCAACATGAACACGAACGAGCCGCTGCGTCCCTCGGACGTGGCCGTCGGTTCGCTCACCTTCGCCAAGCCCGAGGGCCTGGAGGAGCACGACGAGGACTTCCAGAAGGAGATCGCCAAGGCGGCCCTGATGATCATCCGGCTCCAGCCGGACAACATCAAGGACAAGCAGGAACTCGAGTGGTCCTACGACGGCATCGTGGCCTACTCGAAGATCTGCACCCACGTCGGCTGCCCGATCTCCCTGTACGAGCAGCAGACGCACCACGCCCTGTGCCCGTGCCACCAGTCCACCTTCGACCTCTCCGACGGTGCCCGGGTCATCTTCGGCCCGGCGGGTCACGCCCTGCCGCAGCTGCAGATCGGCGTGAACGCTGAGGGCTACCTCGAGGCTCTCAGCGACTTCCAGGAGCCCGTCGGTCCTGCATTCTGGGAGCGCGGATGAGCACTACCACCACCTCCGGCTCGCGCTCCTCGCGCGAGAAGGCGCCCGCCGGTGAGCGGGTGGCCGACTGGGCCGACGGCCGTCTGGGGATCTACTCCCTGGCCAAGTCCAACATGCGCAAGATCTTCCCCGACCACTGGTCGTTCATGCTGGGTGAGATCTGCCTGTACAGCTTCATCATCATCATCCTCACGGGTGTGTACCTGACGCTGTTCTTCCACCCGTCGATGAACGAGGTGGAGTACCACGGCAGCTACGTCCCGCTGCAGGGCCAGCTGATGTCCGAGGCGTTCAACTCGACCATGCACATCTCCTTCGATGTGCGCGGTGGTCTGCTGATCCGGCAGATCCACCACTGGGCGGCGCTGATCTTCCTCGCCGGCATGTTCGTGCACATGATGCGCGTGTTCTTCACGGGTGCGTTCCGCAAGCCCCGTGAGGTCAACTGGGTCTTCGGATTCCTGCTGTTCGTCCTCGGCATGTTCACCGGCTTCACCGGTTACTCGCTCCCGGACGACCTGCTCTCCGGCACCGGTGTCCGCTTCATGGAGGGCGCGGTCCTGTCCGTGCCGATCGTGGGCACGTACCTGTCGTTCTTCCTGTTCGGCGGCGAGTTCCCGGGCGGCGACTTCGTCGCGCGCTTCTACTCGGTGCACGTGCTGCTGCTGCCGGGCATCATGCTCGGCCTGGTGGTGGGCCACCTGATCCTGGTCTTCTACCACAAGCACACGCAGTTCGCGGGCCCCGGCAAGACGAACAACAACGTCGTCGGCATGCCGCTGCTGCCGGTCTACATGGCCAAGGCCGGAGGCTTCTTCTTCCTGGTCTTCGGTGTCATCGCGGCCATCTCCGCGATCGCCTCGATCAACCCGATCTGGGCGATGGGTCCGTACCGTCCGGACATGGTGTCCACGGGCGCCCAGCCCGACTGGTACATGGGCTTCTCCGAGGGCCTGATCCGTGTCATGCCGGGCTGGGAGATCAACCTCTGGGGCCACACGCTCGTCCTGGGCGTGTTCATCCCGCTGGTGATCTTCCCGCTGGTCCTGGTCGCGATCGCGGTCTACCCGTTCATCGAGTCCTGGGTCACCGGCGACAAGCGCGAGCACCACATCCTGGACCGCCCGCGCAACGTCCCGACCCGGACCGCGTTCGGTGCCGCCTGGATCAGCTGGTACTTCGTCCTGCTCGTCGGCGGCGGCAACGACATCTGGGCCACGCACTTCCACCTGTCGATCAACTCGATCACCTGGTTCGTCCGGATCTCGTTCTTCGTCGTGCCGGTGCTCACGTTCATCGCCACCAAGCGGATCTGCCTCGGCCTCCAGCGCCGGGACCGGGACAAGGTGCTGCACGGCCGCGAGTCGGGCATCATCAAGCGCCTGCCGCACGGTGAGTTCATCGAGGTCCACGAGCCGCTCAGCCAGGACGCGCTGCACACGCTCACCGCGCACGAGCAGTACAAGCCGGCCGAGATCGGCCCGACGGTCGACGAGAACGGTGTCGAGCGCAAGGTCTCGGGCACGCAGAAGCTGCGCGCCAAGATGAGCGAGGGCTTCTACGGGGAGGACAACCAGATCCCCAAGCCCACCGTCGAGGAGTACAAGGAGATCACGAGCGGCCACGGCCACCACTGATCCCCGGTAGTTCGCCACGGCGAGAGCCCCGTCCAGGCAATGGACGGGGCTCTTTGCCGTCTCGCGGGCTGGATAGGGTGGACTCACCCCGCGCAAGGGGTGAGTCCCTTCGCGTCACCTACGAACCAGGAGCGACCATGAGCGCTGTGAACCCCGCTGGAGGCGACACCGCGGCGGTCCGTTCCTGGCCCCAGGTACTGAACGGTCTGCTCGAAGGCCGCGACCAGAGCGCGGACGACACGGCCTGGGCGATGGACCGCATCATGCGCGGCGAGGCGACCGACGCGCAGATCGCCGGGTTCGTGGTGGCGCTGCGGGCCAAGGGCGAGACCGTCCAGGAGATCTCCGGACTCGTCCGGGCGATGTACGAGCACGCCAATGTGATCGAGGTGCCCGGGCGCACCGTCGACATCGTCGGTACGGGCGGCGACGGCGCGAAGACCGTCAACATCTCCACGATGTCCTCGATCGTGGTGGCCGGCACCGGCGCCAAGGTGGTCAAGCACGGCAACCGGGCCGCGTCCTCCGCGTCCGGCTCCTCGGACGTCCTGGAGAAGCTCGGCGTCAATCTCCAGCTGCCGGTGAAGCGGGTCGCCGAGGTGGCGGAGGAGGCCGGGATCACCTTCTGCTTCGCGGTGAAGTTCCACCCGGCGCTGCGTCATGCGGCCGCGGCCCGCGGCCAGTTGGGCATCCGGACGACCTTCAACGTGCTCGGCCCGCTGACCAACCCGGCGCGGGTGAAGGCCCAGGCGGTCGGAGTCGCCGACCCCCGCATGGCGCCGATCGTGGCGGGTGTGTTCGCCGAGCGAGGCAACTCCTCGCTGGTGTTCCGCGGTGACGACGGCCTCGACGAGCTGACCACCACCGCGGGCTCCCACGTCTGGGTGGTCCGCGACGGCAAGGTCACCGAGGAGCGCTTCGACCCGCGCGACGTCGGTCTCGACATCGTCCCGGTGGAGGCCCTGCGCGGCGCCGACGCCTCGTTCAACGCGGAGGTCGCCCGGCGCCTGCTGGACGGCGAGACCGGGCCCGTACGGGACGCGGTCCTGCTGAACTCGGCGGCGGCCCTCGTGGCCCTGTCTCCGACCGGCGCTCCGCTCGCGGACCAGCTCCGCGCCGGAATGGAGAAGGCGGCCGAGGCGATCGACTCCGGGGCCGCGAAGCGCACCCTCGACCGGTGGGTGGCCGCCAGCAACGCCTGATCCCCGGGCGGGACGACGCGGGGGCGCAGTCCACGATCCGGACTGCGCCTTGCGCGTCGAAGATCTTCTGGCAAGATGCTGTACCAGGTCATGAGTGACAGTCATCAGGCCCCGGCCGACTGTCCGGCAACCCTCCGTCCGTGGCGGGGTGCCCCGGGTGAAGACCAGGTCGTAGGCAGCGAGGCCTACGGCAAGCGCGGACCCCTCCCGCTCTTCCGAGCGGATGCAACCAGGGGTCCTGGTCGTTCGAGGGAGCCTTCTGTGAGCAAGCGAATGCGATAGGGCGTCGAGCCCCGCCTCCGCGCACCCTTTTCACCTTTCCTTGCGCTGAGCCCTGCCTCCGGGCGGCCGGCTCGCGCAGCGATCCCGCCTGCCTCTCACAGGAGCTCGCCATGTCTGTCTCCACCGCTGCCGCCGACCGGACCGTTTGTGCCCCTCTGGCCGTTCTGGGCCGGGATGTCACCGTCCCCCTCGTCACCGGCGGCGAGGTCACCTACGCCGCCCTCGACTACGCCGCCAGCGCGCCCGCCCTCCAGCGGGTGTGGGACGACGTGGCCGCGTACGCGCCGTACTACGGCAGCGTCCACCGGGGCGCCGGCTACCTCTCGCAGCTGTCCACCGACCTCTTCGAGAACGCCCGCAGGACCGTCGAGGAGTTCCTCGACTGCCGCGCCGGGGACCAGGTGGTCTTCACCCGCTCCACCACCGACTCGCTCAACCTGCTCGCCGCCGCGCTCCCGGCCGACTGCCAGGTCTTCGTCTTCGAGACCGAGCACCACGCCTCGCTGCTGCCCTGGCGCGACGCCCGGGTGACGTACCTGAACGCCCCGCGCACCCCGGGCGAGGCCGTCGCCACCCTGGAGCGCGCCCTCGCCGGCCGTGACCCCCAGGGGCCGGCCCTCGTCTGTGTCACCGGCGCCTCGAACGTCACCGGGGAGCTGTGGCCGGTGCGTGAGCTGGCCGCCGCCGCGCACGCCCACGGTGCCCGGATCGTCCTCGACGCCGCGCAGCTCGCCCCGCACCACCCGGTGTCGGTCCAGGACCTCGACGTCGACTGGGTCGCCTTCTCCGGGCACAAGCTGTACGCGCCCTTCGGCTCCGGTGTCCTCGCGGGCCGTTCCGACTGGCTGCGCGAGGCCGCCCCGTACCTCGCGGGCGGCGGCGCCAGCCGCAAGGTCACCCGGCGCGCGGACGGCGGCGTGGACGTGGAGTGGCACGACAGCGCCGCCCGGCACGAGGCGGGCTCGCCGAACGTCATCGGCGCCTACTCGATCGCGTCGGCCTGCAAGGCGCTCACCGAGGAGGGTTTCGACACCCTCGTCGCCCGTGAGCAGCACCTGATCCGTACCGTCCGCGCGGGTCTCGCGGAGGTCCCGGAGGTCCGGGTCCTCTCCCTCTTCGGCGACGACGCCCCGCGGGTCGGCGTCATCTCCTTCGTCGTCGAGGGCTGGAACAGCTCGCACTTCGCGGCCGCGCTCTCCGCCGAGTACGGCATCGGCGTCCGCGACGGCCTCTTCTGCGCCCACCCGCTGGTCCGCACGCTGCTCGGCAGCGACCCGGAGACCCAGGGGGAGTGCGGCGCCCCCGAGGCGGCTCCCGGGGAGAAGTCCCTCAACGCCATCCGCGTCAGCTTCGGCGCCGGTACCCCCGACGAGCACGTGGAGCGTTTCGTCCGCGCGGTGCGCGAGCTCGTCCGGGACGGCGCGCGGTGGCAGTACCGCACCGAGGACGGCCGCTGCGTCCCGGCCGTCTGACACGCGCGGGTCGCGCCCGGAGGCGGTGTCCCGTCGGTCAGGAGTCGAGACCGATGGCGAACGCCGCCTCCAGGTCGTGCTCGGAGTACGTACGGAACGCCACATGCGTGTCCGTGGCCTCGACGCCCGGGATCTTGCTGATCTTGCCGGGGATGACGTCCGCCAGGTCGTCGTGGGCCTTGACCCGGACCATCGCGATCAGGTCGTAGGTGCCGGTGACGGAGAAGACCTCGCTGACGCTCTCCAGTGACGCGATCGACTCGGCGATCTCGGGGATCCGGTCCACGCTGGTCTTGATGAGGACGATCGCGGTGATCACGGCTGGTTCTCTCCCTCGGGGGCCACTGCTGGGGATCTCACCCTACTCGCGGTCCACCCGGCCCGGCTGCGGCGCCGGGGGTCCCGGCAGAGCCCCCGGGGAGGGTGCGGCGGCCGTACGGCGCCCGAACCGCGCCCACGCGTAGACGAACCCCAGCGAGAAGCCCACGAGGTGGGCCAGATAGGCGACCCCGGGTCCGGAGTCGCTGCGGCCCGCCGCCAGCCACTGCAGGGCGAACCAGAACGGCAGCACCACCCAGGCCGGGAACCGCAGCGGCATGAAGAAGAGGAACGGGAAGAGACTGGTCACCCGGGCCTTGGGGAACAGGTACAGAAACGCGCCGAGCACCGCGGAGATCGCCCCGGACGCCCCGACCAGGGATTGCTGCGAGCCGGCGTTGGCGGCGGCGTAGCCGAGCAGGGCCAGATATCCGCAGCCCAGGTAGAAGAGGGCGAACTCCACATGGCCCATGCGTTCCTCGGTCATCACCCCGAAGACGTAGAAGAAGAGCATGTTGCCCAGGAGGTGGAGCCAGCTGCCGTGGATGAACAGGGCCGTGGCCGGGGTGAGCGCCTCGCGCGGGGCCCCGCCGAAGAGGTCGGACGGCACCACGCCCCAGCGGCGGAAGTACGCGCGCTGGGCGACCAGCAGTTCGTCCCCGGTGCCGTACGCGGGATTGAGGCCCGAGGCGGGACCGATCACGAAGATCAGACAGCACAGGACGATCAGCCCGTACGTCACCGGCGCGGACTGGCCCCGCACCGCCCTGCCGACCGCCGTACTCCAATTGCCGATCATGGTACAGAGCATGACGCAACCGGACCGATCGGAGCAGACCGCCTCGCCGCCGCGGACACCAGAGCGTCGAGTACCCGCCAGGCCGTAGGGTTACGAGCCACATGCACCGGGAGACCGGCGCCGGACGGACACTAGAAGGAAAGAGCGACTGCCCTATGACGGTTCCCCTGCCCGACGCCAAGACTCGCTGGCGCTGTGCCCTCTGCGGCAACCTCACGCGTTTCGACGTGACCCGCTCCTCGAAGGTCGTCGAGTATGTGCACCTCGACCTCGCCGGTGAGCCGAAGGTCGAGGAGCGCGAGGTGGTCAGTGAGACCATCGAGTCGGTGCGGTGCCGCTGGTGCAACGCGGTGGATCAGGTCGAACTCGTGGACAGGCCGGGTGCCGGCTCCTGAGGGAGCGGGCCCCGCACGGATATTGGGGTGACGGATGGTGGAGACCACAGGCGGGGAGCCGGACGACGGCACCGCTGAGGTGCTCGACCGTCCGCTGCCCGACGGCGTGCGCCGACGCGTCGTACAGATCGTCTCGGACGGCTTCGGCGGACTGACGGTGGCCGAACTGCCCGTCCAGTTGAGACAGTACGCCCGGTTCGCGCCGAACCGGCGGGCCAAGTTCGCCGGCAACGCCATGGCCGCGGCGCTGGAGACGGACCCGCTGTTCAGACAGCGCATCGCCGAGAAGCTGAGAGAGGCCCAGCCCGAGATCGTCGGGGCCCTCGAATCGGGCGCGCCGCCCCCGGCCGCGGATCCGCTGGACGTGGCGGCCGCGGCCTATGTGCTGCGCCCGGCGGGCTGGGTGAAGCTGGTCACCGCCGCGGGCGAGGAGGCCCTGCGGGCGGACGCGGAGCGTGCCGACGAGGAGAACCGCGCCGAGCTGGAGCGGCTGCGCGAGGAGCTCGAAGAGGCCCGCGGGCAGACGAGGGCCGAGACCGAACGGCTGCGCGCGGAAGTGGAGTCGGCCAGGAAAGAAGCGGAATCGCTTCACCGCAAGCTGCGCGGGGCCCTCAGTGACGTCAAGCGCGGCGAGGCGGCCCTGCGCAAGCTCCAGGCCGAGACGGACACGGTGAAGGCGGAGGGGCAGGCCCAGGTGTCCGCCGCCGAGAGCGAGACCCGGCGGCTCAAGGCGCGCCTCTCGGAGGCCGAGGCCGCCCTGGAGGCCACGCGCAAGGCGGCGCGCGAGGGGCGCAGTGTCGAGGACATGCGCGTCCGGCTGCTGCTCGACACCGTGCTGGACGCGGCCCAGGGCCTGCGCCGGGAACTGGCGCTGCCTCCCGTCTCCGTCCGGCCCGCCGAGACCGTGGACGCGGTCGAGCCGGGACGCATGACGCCGAAGGACATCGCCGCCCGCGCGCTCTCCGAGAACGACCCCGCGATCCTGGACCAGTTGCTCGCGCTGCCCCAGGCGCATCTGGTCGTCGACGGCTACAACGTCACCAAGACCGGCTATCCCCAGATGCCGCTGGAGAAGCAGCGGCTGAGGCTGCTCGGGCAGCTCTCGCAGCTGGCCGCGCAGACCGGCGCCGAGGTCACCTGTGTCTTCGACGGGGCCGAGCTGGCCGCGCCGGTGCTGCTCGCGCCGCCGCGCGGGGTCAGGGTGCTGTTCTCCAAGCCCGGCGTCACGGCGGACGAGCTGATCCGTCAGCTGGTGCGGGCCGAGCCGCCCGGGCGGCCGGTCATCGTCGTCTCGACCGACCGTGAGGTGGCGGACGGCATCGCGAAGGCGGGCGCCCGGCCGGTGGCGTCCGTGGTGCTCCTCAAGCGCTTCTCGCGCGGCTGAGCGACCCCTTTCGCCTTCTTTCTCCCTCGCGTTTCCTTTTGCTCGTTTCGTTCCGGGCGATTCCTCCCGTTCGCCCCCTTCCGCGCTTCTTCGCGCGCGCCTTCGGGAGCGCCATCTCCCGCCTCCGGCCCCGGGTTTCGCGTGGACGGCGATCCGGGGCCTAAGTCGCATCAGTCACCTACACCCCATGCGTAACCTCTGGGCTTGATGCCCGAATTGACAGGACCTTCACGCGACGTAGTGTCAAGCGCACATCACTGCAGGTGAGTTGAGTGCAAAGAATCCGCTCCTGACAAAGAATTTTCAGGTTTGGATTTGAACTGATCACAAGTAGGTCACTAGGGTCATGCCTCGAACCTCCAACTAGGGTGATCACTCATGAGGAGTGACGGTGGAGGGGCACCGCCCGTCGGCGTCTTCGGCAGGCGGCTGGAGGAAGAAGGAGCTCGCCTTCGTGGCGTCCCACCGTCGACCCAAGCAGCCGAGCCGCACCCGTGTGACCGTGCTCACCACCGCCGCCGCTGCAGCCGTTGCCCTCAGTGCCAACGTCGCCAATGCCGCGCCGTCCGAGAAGCCCAACAAGGACGAGGTCAAGACCAAGGTCGACAAGCTCTACGAAGAGGCCGAGCAGGCCACGGAGAAGCTCAACGGCGCCAAGGAGAAGCAGGAGAAGCTGCAGAAGCAGATCAGCTCCCTGCAGGACAACGTCGCCCGCGGCCAGGAGGAGCTCAACGAGCTCCGTGACGGCCTCGGTTCGATGGCCAGCGCCCAGTACCGCACCGGTGGCATCGACCCCTCCGTGGCGCTCTTCCTCTCCTCGGACCCGGACGACTACCTGGACAAGGCGTCCGCCATGGACCAGCTGAGCGGTCAGCAGGTCGAGTCGCTCAAGAAGGTCCAGGAGAAGCAGCGTTCGCTCGCCCAGCAGCGTTCCGAGGCCTCCGAGAAGCTCAAGGACCTCGCCGACACGCGGACCGAGCTCGCCAAGAAGAAGAAGGAAGTCCAGGGCAAGCTGGGCGCCGCGCAGAAGCTCCTGAACTCCCTGACGGCACAGGAGAGGGCCGCGCTCGCGGCCAAGGAGAAGGAGCGGGCGACCCGCGCCAGCGAGCGCGTCGACCTCGGCGGCGCCAAGGCCGCCTCCGGCCGCGCCGGCGCCGCGTTCAGCGCCGCGCAGACCCGGATCGGATCGCCGTACGTGTACGGCGCCACCGGCCCCAGCTCCTTCGACTGCTCCGGCCTCACCTCCTGGGCGTACGGCCAGGCCGGTGTCGCCATACCGCGCACCTCGCAGGCCCAGGCCAACGCGGGCACGCGCATCTACTCGCAGAGCGACCTGCAGGTCGGTGACCTGGTCATCTTCTACGGCGACCAGCACCACGTCGGCCTCTACGCGGGCAACGGCCAGGTGCTGCACGCCCCGCGCACCGGCACGGTCGTCCGCTACGAGTCGATCGGCAACATGCCCTTCCAGTTCGGCGTCCGGGTCTGATCCGGCCGGCGGGCCGGAGCTGACTCCGGCCGCCCGCGGGAACGCCTTGCCGCGCCGCCCAAACGGGCGAATTGCGACAACTTCCGCTGACCCCACGCCCCGTCGGTGACCTGCGTCTCCGGCGGGGCGTCACTTTGTGTGCCCGCGAGGGTCTTTGGCCGGTGCGTAGTCGCACGGCTACTGTCTGGCGCGTTTCCCCCAACAGCGGGGGACCGTCAGCGGAGGGAGAGCGGCTACCTGTGGGGTTCCATCGCCGCCTTGAACCGACCGGCTTCGACCGGGGCGCCGGCGCCTTCGGCATCGCCGCCTGCGTGATGTCCGCGGCGGCCGCCGCACTCGGCACCCTGCCCGCCTCGGCGGCACCGCAGGACGACACCCGGGCCGAGGTGGACCGCCTCTACACCCAGGCCGAGAAGGCCACCGAGGCGTTCAACAAGGCCGACGAGCGTGCCGACACGCTGCGCGAGCAGGTCGGCACGGCACAGGACGAGATCGCCCGGCAGCAGGAGCGCATCAACACCATGCGCGACTCGCTCGGTTCGCTCGCCGGGGCGCAGTACCGCTCCGGCGGCCTCGACCCCTCGCTCGCGCTGCTCTTCTCCGACGACCCGGACGACTACCTCGACAAGGCCGCCGCCCTCGACCGGATCACCGCCCACCAGGCCGGCGAGCTCGAGGACCTCCAGCTCGCCATGCGCGACCTCGCCCAGAAGCGCGAGGAGGCCGACGGGAAACTCGCCGAGCTGGAGCGCAGCCGCAAGGCGGTCGCCCGGAACAAGCGGGTCGTCGAGGGCAAACTGGCCAAGGCGCGGCAGCTGCTCAACTCGCTGCCGTACGCCGACCGCGCCGCCTACGAACGGGCCTCGCGCTCGGCGCGCGCCGGCATGCCCGACCTCGGGGGCGCCGTCCCGTCCTCGGCGCGCGCGGCCGCCGCCGTCGCCGCGGCCCGCTCGGCGCTCGGCCGTCCCTACGTGTGGGGCGCCAACGGGCCGGGCGGCTTCGACTGTTCGGGCCTCATGCAGTGGTCGTACGCGCGGGCCGGGGTCGGTCTGCCGCGCACCTCGCAGGCCCAGCGGTACGCCGGACGGCAGGTGCCGCTCTCCCAGGCGCAGCCCGGTGACCTGGTCACCTACCGGTCCGACGCCAGCCATGTCGGGATGTACGTGGGCAACGGCCAGGTGATCCACGCGCCCTACCCGGGCGCCCCGGTGCGCTACGACCCGGTCGGGATGATGCCGGTCTCGTCCGTCACCCGGCCCTGACGGGGCGAGGCGACGGCACCACGCGGAACCGGTGGGCCGGCGCGGGCACCGTACGATCGGGAAGATGGCTGGTCGAAGGCGTGCGTCGCGAGCGGGACTTTCCCTGGTGCTGCTGCTCGCCGTGCTCGTCGGCTGCGGCGGCCGGGTGCCGTCGGACACCGCGTCGGCCGATGTGCAGCGGGTCCTCGACCGGCGCGCGGCCGCGGTCGTGGACCGGGACGAGGCGGCGTTCCGGGCCACCGGGGAGGCGGCCGGCGCCGGAAAGGCTTTCGCGAACCTGCGTGACGTGCCGCTGGCGGCCTGGTCCTACCGTCTGACCGAGCTGCACCGCTCCGGCGACCGGGCCACGGCCCGGGCCGAACTGCGCTACCGCATCGAGGGCTACGACGCCGCACCGGTCTCCGCCGACCGCACCCTGCGTCTGACCCGCGCCGCCGGAGCCTGGCGCGTCGCCTCCGACGAGCCCGCGGGCAAGGCCGGAGACCAGCTCTGGGATCAGGGCGCCGTGACGACCGTACGGGGTGAGCGCAGCCTCGTTCTCGGGGTCGGGCAGTCCGGCGAGCGGCTGCGTTCCTTCGCGGGCCTGGCGGACCACGCCGTGCCCGCCGTGTCGGAGGCCTGGGGCACGGACTGGGCGCGGCACGTCGTCGTCCTCGTACCGAAGTCGCTGGAGGGGATGGCGGGGCTGCTCGGGGCTCCGGCGTCCGGATACCGGGGGATCGCGGCGGTCACCACCGGCGAGGTGGGCGAAGCGGGACGGGGGTCCCCCCGGCCGGGGGCCGGGGGAGGTCCCGCGAAGGCGCCCGCGGACCGGATCATCGTCAACCCGGACGCCTACGGCGTCCTCGGCGCCCTCGGAAAGCAGGTCGTGCTCACCCACGAGACCACGCACGTCGCCACCCGCGCCCACACCACGGCCGTCACCCCGCTGTGGCTCTCCGAGGGGTACGCGGACTGGGTCGGCTACCGCGGCAGCGGGCGGGCACCCGGGCAGGTCGCGCCGGAGCTGGAGCGCTCCGTGGCCGAGGGGCGTCTCCCGGCCGCGCTGCCCGGCGACGGGGACTTCGGGTTCACCGCGGACGCGGGCCGGCTGGCGCAGGCCTACGAGGGCGGCTGGATGGCCTGCCGGCTGATCGCCGACCGCTGGGGCGAGGTCCGCCTGAACGACTTCTACCGGGCGGTGGGCGACCACCGGAAGCGGGCCGGGGCGGTCGAGGGCGCGCTGCGGGACGTGCTGCACACGACGCCGGAGAAGTTCACCGAGCTCTGGCGGCAGTACCTCAGGGACCAACTCGGCTGACCCGCCGGTCCGTTCATCCCTCGAGCCGGTGGATGGCCTCCGCGAGCCACGTCCGCTCCGCCTCGCCCGTCGCCCGCGCGACCCGCAGCATGCCCTGCCGGAACAGATCGTCGGCCTCCTCCGCGCGCACCGGCCGGCCGTCCCGGTAGAAGAAGCTCGCCGGGGTCTCCAGGAACTCCTGGCGGCGGCGCAGTACCGCGGCCTGCTCGCGGGGGTCGGCAAGGTGGCGCAGGAACGCCAGGAGCGTGTTGAAGCGCACCTGGTCGGTGATCTCGGCCTGCTTGGGGTGGCGCAGCCGCTCCAGGAGGTCCTCACGGCCCTTCCCGGTGAGCGACAGGATGCGCCGCGGGGCCGCGCCGCTGCCGGGCTCGGTGTGCTGGTCGAGCAGGCCCGCGGCGACCAGGCGGGTGATCGCCGGGTAGAGGGCCCCGTCGCTGACCGGGCGGACATGGCCGCTGAGGGCCTTGATGCGCTCCTTCAGCTCGTAGCCGTGCAGGGGCTCCTCGTACAGAAAGCCCAGGATCGACAGCTCCAGCATCCGGTCGGCTCCTAGCTCGTGGGTCATCGGGGTACGGCGCGTCTGCCGTACCACCGTTCGCTTCGCGGCTCCCCGCGTACGGGCTTCCCGCGCCTTGGTGCTCACGGGCGTCCCGGGTCCGTGTGTTCGCGGTCGTCCCGCTGCCGTCGTGCCCGCGGTCCGCCCGCGTCTTCATGCTTGCGGTCCGCCCGCGTCTTCATGCTTGCGGGCTCCCCGCACCCATGGTACCTCTTATCGAGCTACCTCTAAACGAGGTAGCTCGTATCGAGGGAGCCTCCGTGAACGCCCATCGCAAGCAGCTCGTAGCGCTCGCCCACCCCGTCTATCTCTCGCTGCTCGCGTCCGTCGCCGCCGGAATCATCAATACCGTCTGGGTCTCCCGGCTCGGCGGTGACGCCGTGGCCGCCGTCGCCGTCGCGACCAACACCGAGAACGTGCTGCTCGGCGTCGCCCTGGTCTTCGCCTCCGGCACCACCGTCCTGGTCTCGCACGCCCGGGGCGCCCGCGACCCGGGCGCGGTCCGGGCGGCCGTACGCGGAGGCTGGGCACTGTGCGCCGTGGTCACGCCGGTGATCGCCCTCGGCGGCTACCTGCTGCGCGAGCCGCTGGCCCGGCTGGTGCTCGGCGGCGACGGACGCGCGCTGACCCTCGCCGTCCAGTACTTCGCGATCTCGCTGCCCGGCATCGCCGTCTTCTTCGCGCAGAACCTCGTCGACGGCATCCTGAAGGGCACCGGCGACACCCGCACCCCGATGCGCCTCGCCCTGCTGGCCAACGGCCTGATCCTCGGCCTCGACCCGTTCCTCATCCACGCGTACGGCGTCCGGGGCGCCGCCGTCTCGACGGTGCTGTGCCGCGGCGTGGCGCTGGCCGCGGGCCTGCGCGCCCTGCGCCGGAACGCCCTCCTGTCCGAGGCGGCCACCGCGGTGCCCGCCGAAGCCACCGGCGCCGCCCTGCGCCGCACCCTCACGACCGGGCTGCCCATGTCCGCCGACTTCACGGTGCGGCAGGGCGGCGCGCTCGTGCTGGTCGCGATCGTGGCCCGGCTGGGGACGACGGCCGTCGCGGCGTACGCGATCGCGTACAAGGTCATGTACGTCGCCACCATGGCGTTCTACTCCGTGCGGCAGGCCGCCTCGATCCACACCGCGCACACCCGGGGCGCGGGCCGCGACGAACGGGGCGCCATCGGGCGGCAGGCCGTCCTCGTCTCGGGGGCCGCCGGCCTGCTCGCCGCGGGACTCCTCGCCGCGCTGGCTCCCTGGCTCATGCGGGCCTTCGGCGCCGGCCCCGCGGTCGCCCACGACGGCGTGCTCTTCCTGCGCTGCGTCGGTCCCTACCTGCTGCTGATGGCCTGCTTCATCGCGCTCGGCGGGGTCTTCGAGGGCAGCGGGGGAGCGCCGGTGCTGCTCCGGGTGACGCTGGCCGGTACGGCGGTCCAGCTCCCGCTGGCCCACGTCCTGTCCGGACTCGGGCTCCCCGGGATCTGCCTCGCCCTCGTGCTCTCCATGACGGTGCAGTGCGCCGCCCTGTGGTGGTGGACCAGGCGGGCCGGGCGTCAGGAGGACGCCAGGGTCTCCTTGGTGCGGGCCGCCTGAGCGGGGAGGGCCCGGGCCGGCTCGGACACCGTGCCCCGCCACAGCACCCGGGCGGCCAGCAGCGCGGCGATCACCAGCAGGCCGTTGCGGACGACGAGGAGGGTGATGCCCAGCGGGGTGCTGCCCACGACGTCCGCGAACCAGACCGGGAACTCCAGCACCGTCACGAAGCACGCGATCAGCACCAGGCAGGCGGGCACCGCCATCCGGCTCGCGCGAAAGCACAGGCAGACGGCGGCGAGCCCGACCAGCCACACCAGGTACTGCGGGCTGATGACCCGGCTGGTGGCGGTGAACATCAGGACGGCGACGAACGCGGCGTCGGCGAGCGTGTGCGTCAGGAACCGCTTGGCGCGCAGGCGCCACAACAGCAGCCAGCCGAAGGCGAGCGAGGTCAGCACCAGGGCCGCGGTGCTCACCAGGTCGACGTAGGGTCCGAGGAACTCCACCGAGCCGTAGTTGAGCAGCACGCGCCCGTTCCAGCCGTGGTGCCGGGCCACGTGGAAGACGAGGGAGCCCAGCGACTCCACCTCGGTACCGCGGTCACGCTGGGCGGTCAGGAAGCCGAACGCGCCCGGCATCGTCGCCCAGAACAGCACCGCGATCGCGCCCGCCGACGCCGCGGCCCAGACCCAGGCCCGGCGGCGCACCGCGGCGACCAGCAGCAGCACCGGCCACACCTTGACCATCGCGCCGAAGCCCACGAGCATCCCCATGACCCGGGGATGCCGGGCCCCCGCGAGCAGCGCGGCCACCGCGACGGCCGTCACCATCACGTCGTAGCGGGCGTACACGGTCGGCCCGAGCAGCGGAACCCCGATCACCCACACCCAGGCGCCGCGCCGCGTCTTGCCGGAGCGCGAGCCCGCGTACAGGAGGAGCCCGAACACCACCAGGTCGGCGACGAAGGCCAGCACGAAGAAGGCGTGCTGGTAGTCGAGGAACGGCAGCAGGCCGGGGGAGAGGACCGCGAGCGAGGCGGCCGGCGGGTACTGCCAGGTCACGTCGTTCTGCGGGAAGCTGCCGTGCCGCAGGACCTCGTACCAGCCGTGGTAGATCACGGACACGTCGCTGGTGACGTCCGGGCCGGGGAAGACGTACACCTTGGCCACGAAGAGCAGCAGCGTCAGCCTGGTCAGGCCCCAGATCCCCAGCAGTGCCGCCAGGCCGAACGGGAACCTCGTGCTCCGTGCCCCCGTCATGCCCTGCCCACCTGGCCCTCTTCGTCCGGATCGAGTGCGTCGCCGCCGCGTTCTTCGCGGAGTCATGATGGCGCGCCGGTCTGTGTGCGAGCCGTCAAGCGCGGTCGTGCGGAGCTGTGAGTATAGATTCGATAGTGTCGAACACGATGCACAAGACCCTGATCGTGACGAACGACTTCCCGCCCCGCCCCGGCGGCATCCAGGCCTTTCTGCACAACATGGCGCTGCGTCTGGACCCCGGGCAACTCGTCGTCTACGCGTCGACGTGGAAGCGCGGCCGCGAGGGTGCCGAGGCGACCGCCGCGTTCGACGCCGAGCAGCCCTTCACCGTCGTACGGGACCGTACGACGATGCTGCTCCCGACGCCGGGCGCCACCCGACGGGCGGTCGGGCTGCTGCGCGAACACGGCTGTACGTCGGTGTGGTTCGGGGCCGCGGCCCCGCTCGGCCTGATGGCGCCTGCGCTGCGCAGGGCCGGCGCGCGGCGCATCGTGGCGACCACGCACGGCCACGAGGCCGGCTGGGCGCAGCTGCCCGCGGCCCGCACCCTGCTGCGCCGGATCGGTGAGTCCACCGACACGATCACCTACCTCGGGGAGTACACGCGCTCGCGGATCGCCTCCGCGCTGACCCCCGAGGCGGCCGCGCGCATGGTCCAGCTGCCGCCCGGCGTCGACGAGGGGACCTTCCACCCCGGCTCCGGCGGCGACGAGGTCCGGGCCCGGCTCGGTCTCACCGACCGGCCGGTCGTCGTCTGCGTCTCCCGCCTGGTCCCGCGCAAGGGCCAGGACACCCTCGTGCTCGCGATGCCGCGGATCCTGGCCAAGGAGCCGGACGCGGTGCTGCTGATCGTCGGCGGCGGGCCGTACGAGAAGGAGCTGCGCAAGCTCGCGCGCGACACCGGCGTCGCCGGCTCGGTCCGGTTCACCGGGGCCGTGCCCTGGTCGGAGCTGCCCGCGCACTACGGGGCCGGGGACGTCTTCGCGATGCCGTGCAGGACGCGCAGGGGCGGGCTCGACGTCGAGGGGCTCGGCATCGTGTACCTGGAGGCGTCGGCGACGGGCCTGCCGGTGGTGGCCGGCGACTCGGGCGGCGCGCCCGACGCCGTGCTCGACGGCGAGACGGGCTGGGTCGTGCGCGGAGGCTCCGCCGAGGAAGCGGCCGACCGCATCGTCACCCTGCTCGGCGACTCCGAACTGCGCCGCCGGATGGGCGAACGGGGCCGCGCCTGGGTCGAGGAGAAGTGGCGCTGGGACCTCCTGGCAGAACGCCTGCGCGAGCTGCTCTAGCGTTCACCGGGTGCGCCTACGGGGGTGCCGCTCGCGGCCCGTCGGCGCCTGCGGGCCGCCAGCGGCCGGCCGCGCAGTCCCCGCACCCCCAGACGGCCGGCCAGGGACGGCGCGCCCGTCAGGGGCGCGGGGAACTGCGCGAGCAACCACGACGCACCTCCCGCCCGGGAACGACCTGCACCGCCTACGGCGGCCCCCGGTGGGGCGGCCCCCGGCGGCCCCCGGAAACACCTCGACCGGGACGGAAAACGGCTCGGCCCCCTCCAGTGAAGGGGGCCGAGCCGTGCAGTTCCCGGCTGGGGTGGAACCCGGTCGCTCGGGCATCAGCCCCGATAGATCGCCTCGATCTCGTTGGCGTAGTCCTTCGCGACCACGTTGCGCTTCAGCTTCAGGGACGGCGTCAGGTGGCCCGACTCCTCGGTGAACTGATGGGCGAGGATGCGGAACTTGCGTACCGACTCCGCCTTGGACACCGCCGCGTTGCCGTCGTCGATCGCGTCCTGGATGGCGGCGATCAGGTCCGCGTCCTCGCTCAGCGACGCCGCGGTCGAGCCGGCCGGCTTCCCGTGCTCCTCGGCCCAGCGGACCAGGAACTCCTCGTCGACCGTGACCAGCGCGCCGACGAACGGGCGCCCGTCGCCGACGACCATGCACTCCGCGACCAGCGCGTGCGCGCGGATCCGGTCCTCGATCACGGCCGGGGCGACGTTCTTGCCGCCCGCGGTGACGATGATCTCCTTCTTGCGGCCGGTGATGCGGAGGTAGCCGTCCTCGTCGAGGGTGCCGATGTCACCGGTGTGGAACCAGCCGTCGGCCAGCGCCTCGGCGGTCGCGCCCTCGTTGTTCCAGTACTCCTTGAACAGGTGCTCGCCGTGCAGCAGCACCTCGCCGTCGTCGGCGATGCGGATCACGGAGCCGGGCAGCGGCTGGCCGACCGTGCCGATCTTCGTACGGTCCCACGGGTTGAAGGCCGTGGCCGCGCAGGACTCGGTGAGGCCGTAGCCCTCCAGGACCGTGAAGCCGATGCCGCGGAAGAAGTGGCCGAGCCGCTCGCCCAGCGGCGCGCCGCCCGAGATCGCGTACTCGCCGCGCCCGCCGAGGACGGCGCGCAGCTTGCTGTAGACGAGCTTGTCGAACGTCTTGTACTTGATCTTCAGACCGAGCGACGGGCCCGAGGGGGTGTCCAGCGCGCGGCTGTACGCGATCGCCGTGTCCGCCGCCTTGTCGAAGATCTTGCCCTTGCCGTCGGCCTGAGCCTTGGCGCGTGCCGAGTTGTAGACCTTCTCGAAGACGCGCGGCACACCGAGGATCAGCGTCGGCCGGAACGCGGCCAGCTCGTCGGTGAGGTTCTTGATGTCCGGGACACAGCCCAGCTTGATCGGCGCCATCATCGGCGCGATCTGCACGAGCCGCCCGAAGACGTGCGCGAGCGGGAGGAAGAGCAGGACGGAACACTCGCCCGTGCGGAACAGCGGGCGCAGCCGCTCCACGATGTTGCCGCACTCCGCGAAGAAGGCGCGGTGCGTGAGGACGCAGCCCTTGGGCCGGCCGGTGGTTCCGGAGGTGTAGACGATGGTCGCCGGGTCGTCCGCCTTGGCGAGCGAGCTGCGCTCCTCGACGGTGGCGTCGCTGACGTCCTTGCCCAGGCGCCCCAGCTCCTCGACGCCGCCGGCCTCGATCTGCCAGACGTGCTTGAGGGCGGGCAGCCGGTCGCGCACCGACTCGACGGAGGCCGCGTGCGTGCTCAGCTCCACGATGCATGCGGTCGCACCGGAGTCGCCGAGGATCCACTGGACCTGCTCGGCGGAGCTGGTCTCGTACACCGGCACGGTGACGGCGCCGGCGCTCCAGATCGCGAAGTCGAGCAGCGTCCACTCGTAGCGGGTACGGGACATCAGGCCGACCCGGTCACCGGGCTGCACGCCCGAGGCGATCAGGCCCTTGGCCGCGGCACGCACCTCGGCGAGGAAGGTGGTGGCGCTGACGTCCGTCCACGTGCCGCCCACCTTGCGGGCGATGACGGCCACGTCGGGATGCTGCGCGGCGTTTCTACGGACGATATCGGTGAGATTTCCGTCCGCAGGGACCTCGTACAAAGCCGGAAGGCTGAACTCGCGCAAGACTGCTGCTCCTCATAGGGCGCCGACGCCACGACTCTGTGTGATGCGACGGTGCGGTCCAAGGCTCGGGCAGGTACTCAAGAGATCACTTGTTGAATTCCTGAGTACGACTGGACTGCCCGGACGTTACCCGTCGGTATGGCTTCTTCGACAGGGGGTCCCGACGAGATGTTCTATGCGTCACACGTGTTGGCGTTCCTTCGCGCACAGTAGTCCACCCCCTTCCTGACTAGCCAGTAATCGCAGGTCCGGCCGCCTCTGTTCACGTTTGCCGCACAGGCCTACGCTTGATCGTCATGGCATCCACACCGGTCGGTAATCCGCGGACGCGCGTTCATGTGGTCAGTGACGTGCACGGCAACGCCCGGGACCTGGCCCGCGCGGGCGACGGCGCCGACGCCCTCATCTGCCTCGGTGACCTGGTCCTCTTCCTCGACTACGCCGACCACGCGCGCGGCATCTTCCCGGATCTGTTCGGCGTGGAGAACGCCGACCGCATCGTCGAGCTGCGCACCGCCCGCCGCTTCGAGGAGGCGCGCGCGTTCGGCGCCCGGCTGTGGGCGGGCATCGGCACCGACCGGGCCGCCGCCATCGAGAAGGCGGTACGCAAGCAGTACGCCGAGATGTTCGCCGCGTTCCCCGCGCCGACGTACGCGACCTACGGCAATGTCGACATGCCGGCCCTGTGGTCCGAGTACGCCGGGCCCGGCACCACCGTCCTCGACGGCGAGCGGGTCGAGATCGGCGGCCGGGTCTTCGGCTTCGTCGGCGGGGGTCTGAGGACGCCGATGCGGACGCCGTACGAGATCAGCGACGAGGAGTACGCGGCCAAGATCGAGGCCGTCGGTGAGGTCGACGTGCTGTGCACGCACATCCCGCCGGAGGTGCCGGAGCTGGTGTACGACACCGTGGCGCGCCGCTTCGAGCGCGGTTCCCGCGCGCTGCTGGACGCGATCCGGCGTACGCGCCCCCGGTACGCGCTCTTCGGTCACGTCCACCAGCCCCTTGTCCGCAGGATGCGCGTCGGGGCGACGGAATGCGTGAATGTGGGGCACTTCGCGGGGTCGGGCCGGCCCTGGGTACTGGAGTGGTGAGCCGGCGGCGGCGCTGAACGGCAGGTGGGGTGACAGCGCCCGTGGTCGTGCGCGGTAGCCTTCACGCTGCACACACGTGCGCACCGACCTCCCTCACCGGACCGCATCTGGAGGAGCCACCGCGATGGCGGAACACACCAGTTCGAGCATCACGATCGAGGCGGCACCGGCTGACGTCATGGCGGTGATCGCCGACTTCGCCCGCTACCCGGACTGGACGGGTGAGGTGAAGGAGGCGGAGGTGCTCGGGACGGACGAGCGGGGCCGCGCCGAGCAGGTCCGCCTCGTCATGGACGCCGGCGCCATCAAGGACGACCAGACCCTCGGTTACACCTGGACCGGCGACCACGAGGTCTCCTGGACCCTGGTCAAGTCCCAGATGCTCCGCTCCCTGGACGGCTCCTACATCCTCAAGGCCGCGGGCGACGGCACCGAGGTCACCTACCGGCTGACCGTCGACGTCAAGATCCCGATGCTCGGCATGATCAAGCGCAAGGCCGAGAAGGTCATCATCGACCGTGCCCTGGCAGGCCTGAAGAAGCGCGTCGAGGAGACGGTCTAACCCCTCACCGGCACCCGCCCCCACCCCTGGGCGGCCCGCGCCTCACCCTGGCGAGCCCCAAAAGGCCCCCCGCCAGACCCTCAACCTTCTTTCGCCCCCTCCGCCCCTACCCGTCCCGTACCTGGGGCTCCGCCCCAGACCCCGCTCCTCAAACGCCGGAGGGGCTGAATTTTCCCCGGCCGGGACTGAAACCGGAGGGGCTGGATCTTCGCCACGTACGACCCGCAGCCGGGATCCGGCGGGAGGGGCCGTGCCGGTACATCCCTGATGTCCGTCGCTTACGTTCGGATCGAGCAGCGGTTCGCGTCAGAACTGACGTCTGATCCAGCGGCGACGGACTGGGATGTACCGGCACGGCCCCGACCCACCCACCGGACCGGCACCGAGGCGAGCACGAGCACGAGCGCGCACCCGGCCCCCGGGCGGCACCCGGACCCCCGGGTGACGAGGTAGCGCGGTCCGTCCCCGCGGCGGAGCACCGGTAGCGTTCACCCCCATGCGCACCATCCTGATCACCGGCCAAGGCGGCACCGGCCGTACCACCGTCGCCGCGGCCACCGCGCTGCAGGCGGCCCGCGAGGGCACCCGCACCCTGGTGCTCACCGCCGACCGCACCGACACCCTCGGTGCCGTCCTCGGCGTCCCCACCGGCCCGGACCCCGTCGAGGCCGCCCCCGGTCTGACGGCCTGGCGCCCCGACGCCGCCGCCCGATTCCGCGACGACCTCACCGCGTTCCAGCGTCGCGCCACCACCGCCCTCGACCTCCTCGGCGCCTCCCGACTGGACGCCGAGGAAGTCACCCCGCTCCCCGGCGCCGAGGAACTCGCCCTGCTGCGCGCCCTGCGCGACGCCGCGCTGTCGGAGACGTACGGCCTGCTCGTCGTGGACCTCCCCCCGGCCCCCCAGGCCCTCGCGCTCCTCGCCCTGCCCGAGGAACTCCGCCGCTACCTGCGCCGCCTGCTCCCGCCGGAACGCCAGGCGGCCCGCGCCCTGCGCCCCGTCCTCGGCCGGCTCGCGGGCGTGCCCATGCCCGCCGAGTGGCTGTACGAGACGGCGGCGCGCTGGGACCTCGAGCTGGCCGCCGTGCAGGCCGTCGTCGAGGACCGCGCCACGACCGTAAGGCTGGTCGCCGAGCCGGGACCGGCCGGCGCGGACGCCGTCCGTACCGCCGCCACCGCCCTCGCCCTGCGCGGCCTGCCCGTCGACAGTCTGGTCGCGAGCCGGGTGCTGCCCGGCGCCACCAACGACGCCTGGCTGGCGGCCCTCGCGGCCCAGCAGCGCAAGGCGCTGGACGAGTGGCAGGAGACGTACGACCTGCACGAGGTCCCGCACCGCGGCCACGACCCGCGCGGCACCGACGACCTCGCCGCGCTTCCCGTGCCCGGCGTCAACACCGCGCCCACCCCCGTCGAGTGGCCCGTCACCGACCACCTCGCCGACGACGGCGTGCTCGTCTGGCACATTCCGCTGCCCGGCGCGATACGCGACGAACTCGACCTCATCCGGCGCGGAGACGAACTCGTCGTCACCGTCGGCCAGTTCCGCAGGATCGTCCCGCTCCCCTCGGCGCTGCGCCGCTGCACGGTGGCGGGCGCGGCACTGCGCGAGGGCGAGCTGCGTATCCGGTTCACGCCCGATCCCGGGCTGTGGCCGCGCGAGAACTGACCGCATCGCGACAAGGGGCACCGGAGACGGTGAACGGGATACCCCCGTTCGGGTAACGTCGAAGGCACGAAGAACGCTAGGCAGGAGTCCGCCATGAGCGAAGAGCGCCCCACATCCGACGCCGCTCAGGAGGAGACGGCCGACGAGGTGCGCGTCGAAGAGTCGCACGCCACCGACGACGACGCGTGGGCGACGGCCTGTGCCGAGGACCTCGCGCAGGAGAAGGCCCGCCGCCGCGCCCAGCACGGCCCGCCGCCGGGCTCGGCCGCCGAGGAACTGCGCAAACTCGTCGACGCCGTCGCCGACAAACTCTCCGGGCTCCAGTCCCCGCTGTTCGGCGCGGTCGCCTCCGGCACCGCCCAGCAGATGGTCAGCCAGGTCGTGCAGCAGGCCAAGGCCGCCGTCGAACCGGTGATGGAGCGCAACCCGGAGGTCTTCGACCACCTCGCGGCCGCGGGCACCGAACTGCTCGCCGCCTACCGCTCGGCCGTCGAGAACCAGGAGCGCCGCTGGACCACCCGGGGCACGGGATCCCCCGACGGGGAACCCGGTCCAGGCGAACACATCGACCTGGACTAATCGCCCCTCGGGTACGGTTGGCCGTAGCGGGGCTCGACCGAAACTGAGGGATTCATGGGACTCACCATCGGCGTCGATATCGGCGGCACGAAGATCGCGGCCGGTGTGGTCGACGAGGAAGGCAACATCCTCTCGACGCACAAGGTGCCGACCCCGACCACGTCGCAGGCCATTATTGACGCCATCGCCTCGGCCGTGGAGGGCGCGCGCGCCGGTCACGACATCGTGGGTGTCGGTATCGGTGCCGCCGGATACGTGAACCGCCAGCGCTCGACGGTGTATTTCGCGCCGAACATCGACTGGCGCAACGAGCCGCTCAAGGCCGAGGTCGAGCAGCGTGTCGGTCTGCCGGTCGTCGTGGAGAACGACGCGAACGCGGCCGCCTGGGGCGAGTACAAGTTCGGCGCGGGCAAGGGCCACCGCAACGTCATCTGCATCACCCTGGGCACGGGCCTCGGCGGCGGCATCATCATCGGCAACAAGCTGCGCCGCGGCCACTTCGGCGTGGCCGCGGAGTTCGGTCACATCCGGATGGTGCCGGACGGTCTGCTGTGCGGCTGCGGCTCGCAGGGCTGCTGGGAGCAGTACGCCTCCGGGCGCGCCCTCGTCCGCTACGCCAAGCAGCGGGCCAACGCGACCCCGGAAGCCGCGGAGGTCCTGCTGGGCCTCGGTGACGGCACCCCCGATGGCATCGAGGGCAAGCACATCTCCATGGCCGCCCGCCAGGGCGACCACGTCGCGGTGGACTCCTACCGCGAGCTGGCCCGCTGGGCCGGCGCGGGTCTGGCCGACCTCGCCTCGCTGTTCGACCCGTCCGCCTTCATCGTCGGCGGCGGCCTCTCGGACGAGGGCGAACTGGTCCTCGACCCGATCCGTAAGTCGTACAAGCGCTGGCTGGTCGGCGGCAACTGGCGCCCGGTCGCCGATGTGATCGCCGCCCAGCTGGGCAACAAGGCGGGTCTCGTCGGAGCGGCGGACCTGGCCCGGGAGCCCGACCCGATCATGTAGCGCACGCACCCCTGTCGCACGGCAGCGCCCGTCGCACCCCCACGGGACGGCGGGCGCCGCCGTATCCGGCCTCACCCGATCGAGTGACCGTCGGAGCCACCAGACGCCCGGCTGCACAGGCTCGGGGCGCCCCCGCACAGGGGCAGGGACGGAACCGACCGCGCCCAGGCACGGCGTACGCGGGCGCCGGGAGGGGGGCCGCCCGCCAACGGCGGGCGTGATGCACCCGGAGTCGGAGCGGCCCTTCGCCCCTTCCGGAAGGCTCTCGGCGCGTATCTTGATCGCCATGCCGACCAGCCCTTCCGCCAGTCCGCTGCCCGCGTCCCGCACCGAATCCGACGGTTCGGCCGTCATCCGCGTGCTCAGCTACAACATCCGCTCGATGCGCGACGACACCGCCGCGCTCGCCCGCGTGATCAGCGCCTGCGCACCGGACCTCGTCCTGGTCCAGGAGGCGCCGCGCTTCTTCCGCTGGCGCAAGAAGCTCGCGCGTCTCGCGGCCGCCTCCGGCCAGGTCGTCCTGTCCGGCGGTGCCACCGCCTCCGGCCCCGCCCTGCTGTGCACCCTGCGGGCCACCGTGGAGCGCACCGAGGACGTGCTGCTCCCGCTCACCCCCGGCCGGCACCGACGCGGCTTCGCCACGGCGGTCGTCCGGTTCGGCGGCGCCCGGCTCGGCGTGCTGAGCTGCCATCTGTCGCTCCACAAGGACGAGCGGTACGAGCAGAGCGGCATGCTCCTCGACCGGCTCGCCGGTCTCGGCACCCCGCACGCCGTCGCGGGCGGCGACCTCAACGAACGCCCCACCGGCCCCTCGTTCCGGCGCCTCGCGGGCACGCTCCAGGACGGCTGGGCGACCCGGCCCTGGGGCACGGAGCACACCTGGACGCGTACGGGGCCCGACCGGCGCATCGACGCGATCTTCGCCACGCCCGGCATCGAGGTCCTCGGGTGCGGGGTGCCGCTCGGCCTTCCCGGCATCACCGGGACAGACCTGAGGGCGGCCACGGACCACCTGCCCGTACTGGCCGCCCTCAGAGTGCCCGCGTCCTGAGGCGTGTCCTGGCGCCCCTGGCCGGAGCCCGGTCAGACCACCGCGCCGCGCCCCGGGTCGTCGAGGTCCTCGTCGTCGCCCTTCATGCGCGTCACCAGCGTGGCGAAGCCGCCGAGGAAGCCGCCGATACCGAGCGTGGTGAGCCACCAGGTCATGTCCCAGCCGAGCAGAACGGCCAGCAGCAGCAGGGCGGGGCCGCCGAGCACGCCGAGCCAGGCGAACTTGGCGGTCGTGTCCGCGGCCGGCAGCGGAGGCGGCTCCGGCGGTACGAAGTGACCCTCGTCGTCCTCGTCGAAGTCGTCCTCGGCCGGCTCGGGCGCCCGGTAGTCACGGGGGCCGCCGACGCCCGGGGCGAAGGCGATCGAGCTGCCGAGGGGCTTGACGGCGGGGGGCTGGTCGCCGGAGGCGGCCTCCGGCTCGGACGCGGCTCCCGGAGCCGACGCGTCGACCGCCTCGTCCGTGCCGTCCTCGGCACTCTCGGCATCCTTGGTGCCCTTGGCGCTCTTGGCACCGGCCTCGGGTCCTGCGGCAGTCACCGTTCCGGGCTCCGGGAGCGCCAGGTCCTCCACCGACCTGAACGGCTTCGAGCCGGGCGGGTCCGGCGGCTCCTCGCCGTAGCTCTCGACGATCGACCGCCAGGCGGCGTCCTCGTCGAAGGGCACGCTCTGCTCGTCGCCGAGCGACTCCCCGCGGGCATCACCGAGCGACTCGCCGAGGGAATCCCCGCGTCCCTCGCCGAGGGCCCCGTCGAGCGGCTCGCCGACAGGTACGCCCTTCTCCTCGGAATCGCCGCGGTCCGCGTCGTGCTCAGCCACCGGCTGCCGTCCCTTCCTGCCGACCCACCTGACCCGCGTCGGCCTCCTTGCCGGCACCGGGCGCGAGCCGGGTGACGAAGGAGTAGCTCTCCTCGAAGACACGGTCCGCGTCGTGGTCCAACGTCGCGACGTGGTAGCTCTGTTCCAGCACGATCTCCGTCACGTCCGTGGACGACACCCGGCCGAGGACGCGCGCCGAGTCGGCGGGGGGGACCACATGGTCCTGGAGGCTGTGCAGCAGCAGGAGCGGCTGGGTGACCTGCGGCAGCTCCGCGTCCACGACCGCGCACAGCTTTCGCATCGAGTGCGCGGCGTGCAGGGGCACCCGGTCGTAGCCGATCTCCTCCGAGCCCTCCTTAGCGATGTCGCTCGCGATGCCCTTCGACGAGGGAACGAGGTGACGGAGCACAGGCAGGGCGCGCGCGGCGAGGCCGTGCACCTTGTTCAGCGGGTTGACCACCACGACGCCGCTGATCTCGTCGCCGTGCTTGGCCGCGAGCCGCATGGCCAGCGCACCACCCATGGAGAGCCCGAAGACGAAGACCCGGGAGCAGCTCTCACGCAGGGCACGCAGCTCGCGGTCCAGCTCCGCGTACCAGTCCTGCCAGCCGGTGAGCTGCATGTCCTCCCAGCGCGTGCCGTGTCCCGGCAGCAGGGGCAGCGCGACGGTGAGACCGCGCTCGGCGAGAAACTCCGCCCAGGGGCGAAGCGACTGCGGGGTGCCGGTGAAACCGTGGCAGAGAAGGACACCGACCTCTCCGCCCTCGTGGCGGAACGGCTCGGCTCCAGGAAGGACCGGCACCTCGGTCTCCTGTTCATGAGAAGGGCGGGAACGACTCCAGGTGTGCTTCACCGTACGCGACCGTACTGACACCGACCAGGGTCGTCGGGTCCTTTGGCGGTGCTCCGGGTTAAGGTCTGATCTACGACACAGGAGGCACTCGGGTGATCTACGGCGCAATGAAGTTTTCCATCGGAGGGCCACTGAAGCTCGCCTTCAGGCCCTGGGTGGAAGGCCTCGAGAACATCCCCGCCGAGGGCCCGGCCATTCTGGCGAGCAATCACCTGTCGTTCTCGGACTCGTTCTTCCTGCCCGCGGTCCTCGACCGCAAGGTGACCTTCATCGCGAAGGCCGAGTACTTCACGACCCCCGGTATCAAGGGACGGATGACCGCCGCCTTCTTCAAGGGCGTCGGCCAGCTCCCGGTGGACCGTTCCGGCGCGCGCGGCGCGGGCGAGGCGGCCATCAAGAGCGGCATAGACGTGATCGAGCGCGGTGAACTGTTCGGCATCTACCCGGAGGGCACGCGCTCGCCCGACGGCCGTCTCTACCGGGGCAAGCCCGGTGGCCTCGCGCGCGTGGCCCTCGCCACCGGCGCGCCCGTCATCCCCGTCGCGATGATCGACACGGAGAAGATCCAGCCGCCGGGCAAGGTGATGCCCAAGCTGATGCGCCCGGGCATCCGCATCGGCAAGCCGCTGGACTTCAGCCGCTACAGCGGGATGGAGCACGACCGGTTCGTGCTGCGCGCGGTGACCGACGAGGTCATGTACGAGATCATGAAGCTCTCCGGCCAGGAGTACGTGGACATGTACGCGACGGCCGCCAAGCGGCAGATCGCGGACGCGGCCAAGGCCGAGAAGGACGCGGAGAAGGCGGCGAAGGCGGCGCTCGCGCAGGCCGAGAAGCAGGCGGCCAAGGAGCAGGCCGAGAAGCAGGCGGCAGAACAGGCCGAGAAGCAGGCGGCCGAGCAGCGGGCGGCCGAGGAGCAGGCCGAGCAGCAGGCGGCCGAACAGGCGGAGAAGCAGGCGGCCGAGGAGCAGGCCGAGCAGCAGGCGGCCGAACAGGCGGAGAAGCAGGCGGCCGAGAAGCAGGCCGAGCAGGGGACCGCCGGGGAAGCCGAACCGACCGACAGGCAACGGTCCGGCTCCTAGAAGCGTCCGTCAGGACGTCGGCAGTGTGGGGTGGGGGGCATGGCCAAGCGCGAGAGAGTCATGAGGATGTCGGTCGAGCAGCCGCTGTGGCGTGCGCTGACCGGGTACCGGGTCCTGACGGTGCTGTACGCGATCGGGCTCTTCGCCACCGCGTACGACACGTTCACCCGCCCGTGGGTGGCCGTCGCGTTCTTCGCGTTCCTGCTCGTCTGGACGCTGGCCACTCTCCCGAAGGTCGCCGGCGCGGCGAACTGCACCAAGCGGTTCCTCGCCGCGGACCTGACCGTCGCGCTGGTCGGCATCATGCTCACCCGGGTCGCCGACTCCGGCGCGCGCATCGAGTCGGGCGGCCCGACGCTGCCGTCGATATGGACGGCGGGTGCCGTCCTCGCCTTCGCGATCAAGGGCGGCTGGCGGTGGGCGGCCTTCGCCTCCACGCTCGTCGCCGCGGCCAACATCGTCGAGCGCGGCGCCCCGACCCGCGACACCGTGCACAACGTGATCCTCGTCTGGGTCGCGTCCATCGCCATCGGCTATGTCGTCGAGGTCGCCCGCGCCTCCGAGCGAACCCTCGCCCGCGCCCTGGAGATCGAGGCCGCCACCCGGGAACGCGAGCGCCTCGCCCGTGACATCCACGACGGCGTGCTCCAGGTCCTCGCCATGGTGCAGCGGCGCGGCAGCGCGCTCGGCGGCGAGGCGGCCGAGCTGGGCCGGATGGCCGGTGAGCAGGAGGTCGCGCTGCGCACGCTCGTGTCGGGCGGTCTGGTGCCTGTCTCCCGCGTGTCGGAGGACGCCGCCCTCGGCGCGGTCGTACGAGCCGTCGACGAACCCGACGACGAGGACCTCGCGGGCACGGACGCCGTCGACCTGCGTGCCCTGCTCGCCCCGTACGCCACCGCGCGCGTGACCTTCTCCGAGCCCGGCGCGCCGGTGCCGCTCACCCCGGCCGCGGCGCGGGAACTGGCCGCGGCCGTCGGCGCCGCGCTGGACAATGTGCGCAAGCACGTGGGCGCGGACGCCCGTGCCTGGATCCTGGTCGAGGACGAACCGGACGCGGTGATCGTGACGGTGCGCGACGACGGCCCCGGCATCCCGGAGGGGCGGCTCGCCCAGGCCGAGGGCGAGGGGCGGCTCGGGGTGGCGCTGTCGATCCGCGGCAGGCTGCGCGAGCTGGGCGGCACGGCCGAACTGATCTCGGTCCCGGGGCAGGGCACCGAGGTCGAGCTGAAGGTACCGAAGGACGCACGGGGGAAGGCGAAGACACGATGACGAAGGCGATGGTAGGGCGATGACGAGCGGGACGACGGTGGCGGAGCGCCGGGCGGGGGAGGGCCCCATCAAGGTCATGGTGGTGGACGACCACCCCATGTGGCGCGACGCCGTGGCCCGTGACCTGGCTGCCGCCGGGTTCGACGTGGTCGCCACCGCGGGCGACGGCGAGCAGGCGGTGCGCCGCGCCCTGGCGGCGGCGCCCGACGTGCTCGTCCTCGATCTGAACCTGCCCGCCAAGCCCGGTGTCCAGGTCTGCAAGGAGCTGGTCGGAGCCAATCAGGCCCTGCGTGTTCTGGTCCTGTCGGCCAGTGGTGAGCACGCCGACGTGCTCGAGGCGGTGAAGTCCGGCGCGACCGGCTACCTCCTGAAGTCGGCGTCCGCCGAGGAGCTGACCGACGCGGTGCGCCGCACGGCCGTCGGCGACCCGGTGTTCACACCGGGCCTCGCGGGCCTGGTCCTCGGCGAGTACCGCCGGCTGGCCTCGGAGCCGGTCACCGCCACGGGCGGCGACGAGCCGAGGGCCCCGCAGCTGACCGACCGTGAGACCGAGGTGCTCCGCCTGGTCGCCAAGGGGCTGAGCTACAAGCAGATCGCCGAGCGCCTGGTCATCTCCCACCGCACGGTCCAGAACCATGTGCAGAACACCCTGGGCAAGCTCCAGCTGCACAACCGCGTCGAGCTGGTCCGCTACGCCATCGAGCGCGGCCTGGACGAGGCCTGACCCGCCCGGTACGACCTTTTGGGTGATCTGTCTTGATCAACTACCCGACAATTCACCGGAATAGACCTTCCGCACCATGCCGAAGTGACCTGGATCACTATTAGCGTGAGTCCGACAGCCAACCATGGCGAAGGGACTTTCCATGCGGGTCGGAGTACTGACCGGAGGCGGCGACTGCCCCGGGCTCAACGCCGTCATCCGGGGCATCGTCCGCAAGGGCGTGCAGGAGTACGGCTATGACTTCGTCGGTTACCGGGACGGCTGGCGGGGGCCGCTCGAAGGCGACACCGTCCGGCTCGACATCCCCGCCGTGCGCGGCATCCTGCCGCGCGGCGGCACCATCCTCGGATCCTCGCGCACCAACCCCCTCAAGCACGAGAACGGCATCCGCCGGATCAAGGAGAACCTCGCCAAGCAGGAGGTCGACGCGCTCATCGCGATCGGCGGCGAGGACACCCTCGGCGTCGCCGCGCGGCTCGGCGACGAATACGGCATCCACGTCATCGGCGTGCCGAAGACCATCGACAACGACCTCTCCGCCACCGACTACACCTTCGGCTTCGACACGGCGGTCAACATCGCGACCGAGGCCATCGACCGCCTCCACACCACCGCCGAATCGCACATGCGCGTCCTCGTCTGCGAGGTGATGGGCCGCCACGCGGGCTGGATCGCCATCCACTCGGGCCTGGCCGGCGGCGCGAACGTCATCCTCATCCCCGAGCAGCGCTTCGACGTCGAGAAGGTCTGCGCCTGGGTGACCTCGCGCTTCAAGGCGTCGTACGCGCCGATCGTGGTCGTCGCCGAGGGTGCCATGCCCAAGGACGGCGACATGGTCCTCAAGGACGGCACGCTGGACTCCTTCGGACATGTCCGGCTCTCCGGAGTCGGCGAGTGGCTGGCCAAGGAGATCGAGCGGCGCACCGGCAAGGAGGCACGCACCACGGTCCTCGGGCACGTCCAGCGCGGCGGGACGCCCAGCGCCTTCGACCGCTGGCTCGCCACCCGCTTCGGCCTGCACGCCATCGAGGCCGTCCGGGACGGCGACTTCGGGAAGATGGTGGCCCTGCGCGGCACGGACATCGTCCGCGTTCCGATCGCGGAGGCCACCGCCAAGCTGAAGACCGTCGACCCGAAGCTCTACGAGGAGGTCGGCGTCTTCTTCGGCTGACGGCGGCGCGTCCGCGATCTGCGGAGCCTCTGCGACCTGGGGGTACGGGCCGTATATTCGGCCCGTACCCTCCAGAACGGGAGAAGCCGGTGGAGATCGTGGCGTTCGGCGTCCAGTCCGACGAGAAGCCCCTGATCGAGAAGGCCTTCGCGGGACGCCATGAGGTCCGGTGCCTCGACGTCTTCCTCACCGAGGACACCGCTCCCATCGCGGCCGGCTACGAGGCCGTCTCCACCAGCGTCAACTGCGGCCTGGGGCACCGTGTCCTGCAGACCCTGGCGACCGGCGGAACCCAGCTCGTCGCCCAGCGCTCCACCGGGTTCAACAACATCGACCTCGAGGTCGCCGAGCGCCTCGGCATGACGGTCGCCCGGGTCTCGTACTACTCGCCCTACTCGGTCGCCGAGTTCGCCTGGACCCTCGCCATGGCCGTCAACCGCCGTATCGTGCGCGCCGCCAACCGCACCCGCGACTTCGACTTCCGCCTCGACGGACTGATGGGCCGTGACATGCACGGCCGCACCGCGGGCGTCATCGGGACCGGGAAGATCGGCGAGGCCTTCACCCGGATCGCCCACGGCTTCGGCATGAACCTGCTCGGCTGGGACATCGCGGAGAACCCTGCCTGCGCCGGACTCGGCATGAAGTACGTCTCCAAGGAACGCCTTCTCGCCGAGTCCGACCTCGTCACCCTGCATGTCCCGCTGATGCCGGGGACGCAGCACCTCATCGACGCCGACGCGCTGCGGATGATGAAGGACGACGCGATCCTGGTGAACTCCAGCCGCGGCGGCCTGATCGACAGCCAGGCCCTCGTCGCCCAGCTGCGCGAGGGCCGCTTCACGGGTGTCGGCCTCGACGTGTACGAGGCGGAGGCCGGGCTGTTCTTCCTCGACAAGTCCCTCGAGACCGTCGAGGACGACACCCTGGCCCGCCTGGTCACCTTCCCGAACGTCCTGGTCACCTCGCACCAGGCGTACTACACCGGCGACGCCGTCGGCCAGATCGTCGAGGCCACGGTCAAGAACGTCCTCGACTACACCGAGGGCCGCCGCTCGGAGAACGTGCTGGTGCCCCGCAGCTGACCGGTCAACTCCCGCACGACGGCCGCACCGTTCAGCGTCAGCACCGACTCCGGGTGGAACTGCACACCCGCGAACCCGGGACCGCGCAGCGCGTGCACCTCACCGTTCACGCCGCGGCTGACCTCGACGCCGTGCGCCGACAGCTCCACCAGCGCGTCGTCGTCGCAGCGTGCCACGAAGCTGTTGTAGAAGCCGACGGTCTCCACCCGCCCGAAGAGATCGACAGCGGTCTGCGCGCCCTGGTAGGGCACGTCCTTGCGGACGATCTCCAGTCCCAGCTCGGCCGCGATCAGCTCGTGCCCGAGGCAGACACCGAGCACGCCGTGCCGGTGTCCCCGGATCGCCTCGGCGGTGAGCGCCCGCAGGAAGCGCATCTTGGGGTCCGCCGGATCGGACGGGTCGCCGGGGCCGGGGCCGAGGACCACCGGCCCCTCGTGCGCGCGGACCGCGTCCCGCAGCCCCGGCTCGTCGTAGCGGCGCACCGTCACCTCGAGTCCGGACGACCGCAGCAGATGCGCCAGCATCGCGGTGAAGGTGTCCTCGGCGTCCACGATCAGCGCGTGTCCCGCGAGTTCCCGTGAGCGCTCCTGCATCCGCAGCCAGAACGGCGCCAGCGAGGCCCGCCGGCCGTCCAGCGACGCCCGCACCCGCGGATCGTCGCCCAGCCGCGGCCGTACGCCGTCCGGCCGCGGCCTGCCGGGGCGCACTCCCAAGGCGGCCAGCACACCCGCCGCCTTGGCGTGCGTCTCGGCGACCTCGCCCGCCGGATCCGATCCCCGTACGAGGGTGGCGCCGACCGGCACCCGCAGGCGTCCGCCCGCGTCGATGTCGGCGGTACGGATGAGGATCGGGGAGTCGAGCGTCTGCCCGCCGGCCGTTCCCTCCGAGCCGTCCCCCGGCTGCCGCCCGACCAGCGCCAGCGCGCCCGCGTAGTAGCCGCGCCCGCCGACCTCGTGGCGCTCGATGACACGGCAGGCGTTCTGCACGGGCGAGCCGGTGACGGTCGCCGCGAACATGGTCTCCCGCAGCACCTCCCGCACGTCCAGCGAGGAGCGGCCCCGCAACTCGTACTCGGTGTGCGCGAGATGGGCCATCTCCTTGAGCCGCGGTCCGATCACCACGCCGCCCATGTCACCGACGGTGCACATCATCTTGAGCTCCTCGTCGACGACCATCGAGAGCTCCTCGATCTCCTTGCCGTCCGAGAGGAACGCGAGCAGGTCCTCGGGCGTCGGGCCCCCGTCCGGGTAGCGGTAGGTCCCGCTGATCGGGTTCATCACGACGGTCCCGGCGGACATCCGCACATGCACCTCCGGGCTCGCCCCGACCAGCGTCCGCTCCCCGGTGTGCACCACGAACGTCCAGTACGCGCCCCGCTCGCCGACCAGGAGCCGGCGGAAGAGCGCCAGGGCGTCGGCCCGTCCGAACCCCGGGATCCGTCCCTCGTACGTCCGCCGGATCACGAAGTTCGCACCCTCGCCGCGCCCGATCTCCTCCCGCAGCACCCGCTCGACGATCCCGGAGTACTCCTCGTCGTCGACGTCGAAGCCGCCGTCCTCGACCCGCACGTCGTGCGCCGGCAGCTGCGCCAGCGCCTGCGCTAGCGGCAGTTCGTGACGCTCCTCGGGGGTGAGTACCGCCAGCGGGGTGCCGTCGTCGCGGACGTCGAAACCGCGCTCCCGGATCTGCCGGAACGGGATCAGCGCGAGGCCCTCGTCGGGGATGTCGGCGAGGCGCTCCACCTCGCGCACCGGCCCCATCAGCAGCTCCACCACGTCGTGGTCGCGGCCCGGGGTGCGGCGGCGCAGCAGGGCGAAGGGGCGGGAATCGTCCAGCAGGTCGAGCAGATTCATCGGTGCGGTCCTTCTCTCGAATGATGCATCTCGGAGAGGAACGACCCGGGTCCGCAAACACCGAAGGCCGCCCCTCGGGCGGCCTTCGCGAAGTCGTGCGTACGCGCAGTCAGTGGGCCGCCGGATGAGCGGTCCACCACCAGTTCTGGTTCGAATGCGCGAACATGCGCCGCACCCTACCCGACAGCGAGGGGCGGGCAACAGCGTGAACCGTCCCCGCGTGGCGTTCCGACCGCACGGCCACCGGCCATGGATGGCCAGACAGTCCGAACCCACCGAGAAGCGAGAACCATGCTCACAGCCCGCTCGTCCCAGACCCGCCGGACCGGCGCCCGCGCCCTGACCGTGCTCCTCGCGGCCGCCGCCCTCGCCGCCGGGCCGCTCGGCCCCGCGCTCTCGGCCCCGCGCCCGACCGACTCCGAGGACCTGACCCAGGTCGACTACCGCGGTCACACCTTCACCGTTCCCGCGTCCTGGCAGATCGTCGACCTGAAGAAACATCCCGACACCTGCGTCCGCTTCGACCGGCACGTCGTCTACCTCGGCAGGCCGGGCAACCACCAGAACTGCCCGGCCCGGGCCAGCGGACGTACCGAGGCGCTGCTGATCCAGCCCGCCCCCACCGCCCCGAGCGCGGTCACCGAGAACCCCACGGCCCGCACCTACCGGGCCACCGGTCACCGCATCGTCGTCACCGCCGCCTATGGATACGACCGCACCCGGATCCAGGACGTCCTGCGCAGCGCCGGGCTGCCCGTAGCCGCCGCACGGCCCGACGAACCCGCGGAACGGCCCGCGGCGGCCCCGCTGCCCGCCGACGCGACCTCCTTCCGAGGGGAGGGCTTCGACGCCTGCACCGCCCCGAGCCAGTCGGCGATGGACGCCTGGCGCGACGACTCCGGCTACGGCGCCATCGGCGTCTACATCGGAGGACTCAACCGCGCCTGCGCCCAGCAGCACCTGACCGCCGACTGGGTGCGCACCCAGTACACGCGCGGCTGGCGGTTCTTCCCGCTGTACGTCGGCCGGCAGCCCTCCTCCGACGGCGGCAGCTGCGGGGGCGGCTGCGCGGCGATCACCAGCCCGGTGCCGCAGGGCACCGCGGCCGCCGACGACGCGGTCAAGCAGGCCGCCGCGCTGGGCTTCGGCAAGGGCACGGTGATCTACAACGACCTGGAGCACTACGAGCCCGGCGGCAAGGTCACCGACCAGGTGCTCGCCTACATCGACTCCTACACCGAGCGCCTGCACGCGCTCGGCTACCGCTCCGGCGCGTACGGCAACACCTCGTCCCTGGTCTCCGACCTGATCGCCAACCGGGCCTCCATCACCCTGCCCGACGTGATCCACTTCGCCCGCTGGAACCGTGAGTCGACCACGTCCGACGCGTCGATCCCCTCGTCGCTGTGGTCCAAGCACCAGCGCATCCACCAGTACGTCGGCGACACGACCGAGACCCATGGCGGTGTGAAGATCTCCATCGACCGCGACCGGCTCGACGTGGACTAGCGGATTCCTTCTCCGGGCGGCGCTGCGACCGGTCGTACGGCCGCCCGGAGAGTTGTCGATCGAGCGGGGTTCGTCTCACTTGATGAGCATGTGGATGGACGTCCGACACGACCCCGTAATGTTGTGGGGGTGACCGTGAACGCTAAGTCCAGCGCGAGCGCTGGCAACACCTGGCGAGACCTGCCCGCGGCGCAGCAGCCCGAGTACCCCGATGCCGAGGCTCTGCGCGATGTGATCGCGGACCTCGCGTCGTATCCGCCGCTCGTCTTCGCGGGCGAGTGCGACCAGCTGCGCGCCCGGATGGCGTCCGTCGCCAAGGGAGAGGCGTTCCTTCTCCAGGGCGGCGACTGCGCCGAGGCCTTCGACGCCGTGTCGGCCGACCACATCCGCAACAAGCTCAAGACCCTGCTCCAGATGGGCGCCGTGCTCACGTACGCCGCCTCGGTGCCGGTGGTGAAGGTCGGCCGGATCGCCGGCCAGTACTCGAAGCCGCGCTCCAAGGGCACCGAGACCCGCGACGGCGTGACCCTGCCGACGTACCGGGGCGACTCGGTCAACGGCTTCGACTTCGACGAGAAGTCGCGTATCCCGGACCCCGAGCGCCTGAAGCGGATGTACAACGCGTCCGCCTCCACGCTCAACCTGGTGCGCGCCTTCGCCACCGGCGGCTACGCCGACCTGCGCCAGGTGCATGCCTGGAACCAGGACTTCGTGAAGTCGTCCCCCTCCGGTCAGCGCTACGAGCAGCTGGCACGCGAGATCGACAACGCGATGAACTTCATGCGGGCCTGCGGAACCGACCCGGAGGAGTTCAAGACCGTCGAGTTCTACGCCTCCCACGAGGCGCTGCTCCTCGACTACGAGTCGGCGCTGACCCGTGTCGACTCGCGCACGGGCCACCTGTACGACGTCTCGGGCCACATGGTGTGGATCGGTGAGCGCACTCGTCAGCTGGACGGCGCGCACATCGAGTTCGCGTCGAAGATCCGGAACCCGATCGGGATCAAGCTGGGCCCGACGACGACGGCCGAGGAGGCGCTGCAGTACATCGAGCGCCTCGACCCGGACCGCGAGCCGGGCCGTCTCACCTTCATCGTGCGGATGGGCGCGGACAAGGTCCGCGACAAGCTGCCCGAGCTGGTCGAGAAGGTCACCGCCTCCGGCGCGACCGTGGCCTGGGTGACCGACCCGATGCACGGCAACACCTTCGAGGCGGCCTCGGGCCACAAGACCCGCCGCTTCGACGACGTGCTCGACGAGGTCAAGGGCTTCTTCGAGGTCCACAAGGGCCTCGGCACGCACCCGGGCGGCATCCACGTCGAGCTCACCGGTGACGACGTCACCGAGTGCGTGGGCGGCGGCGACGAGATCTTCGTCGACGACCTGCACCAGCGCTACGAGACGGCCTGCGACCCCCGTCTGAACCGCAGCCAGTCCCTTGACCTGGCGTTCCTCGTCGCGGAGATGTACCGCGACCAGTAGCAGATCAACAGGTAGTGCGCCTGTTACCGGCACATGATGTGGGGCGCGGATCACATGCGATCCGCGCCCCACACCACTTTTCTGGTTCCTATGTGCCGGGTAAGGTTAGGTTAGCCTCACCGATTAACGGGATGGCGCGACCTGATGATTCCGGCGGGAGGTGGACCGCGTGTACGTCTGCAGTTGCTTCGGGATCACCGAACAGCAGGTGAAGAAGCACGCGGAGGACGGCGCCTGCACTCCTCGGCAGATAGCCTCGGCCTCCAAGGCGGGCACGGACTGCGGTTCGTGCGTACGCCGGATCCAGTCACTGCTGGGCAGGGGCTCGTGTCCGCGTCGTGAGCTGGCCGACCAGGGCATGCCGGTGCTCTCCGAAGTCCTCGGACCGGTCGAGACCGCCGGGCGCGAGGCCGCCTAACTCTCCGGCTGCTCGACGAGCTGCGCGATGTAGAGCGCCTCGCCGAGCTTCTCGACCAGTTCCAGCTGGGTGTCGAGATAGTCGATGTGGTGTTCCTCGTCCTCGAGGATCGACTCGAAGATGTTCGCGGACGTGATGTCGCCCTTGGCGCGCATCACCTCGATCCCGCGCTTGAGGCGGTCGATCGCCTCGACTTCCACCTGCCGGTCGGCCTGGAACATCTCGGTGACCGTCTGTCCCACCCGGACGTGGAAGAGCCGCTGGTAGTTCGGCAGTCCGTCCAGGAAGAGGATGCGGTCGGTGAGCACCTCCGCGTGCTTCATCTCGTCGAACGACTCGTGCCGGGTGTACTTCGCGAGCTTCGTCCAGCCGAAGTTCTCCTGCATCTTCGCGTGCAGGAAGTACTGGTTGATCGCGGTCAGCTCACCGGTCAGCTGCTCGTTGAGGAATTCGATGACCTCGGGGTCGCCCTGCATCGCAGAGGCTCCTTCCACGCGGGGACTGGGCAGGTTGCGCCGCATCTTTGCATCGGCGCCGGAGACCGTCCAGTAAGTGCACGCTTAGTAGGAGTTGCCCGAATCGGACCCCTGCTGGTCACAGGCACTGTCCCGGGTCTGTCAGGATGGAGTCATGGGTCAGCCGGTGGAGCGTGAATCTGGAGAAACAGCGCAGTCGGAGCTTCCGCCGGGGCAGCGACTTCAGCGCGGCTGGCCGGTCACGCACTACGGGCCCGTACCCAAGTTCCGCCCCGAGCGCTGGGAGTTCAGGGTCTTCGGCGCCACCGCCGACGGCGAGAAGCAGTGCTGGACCCACGAGGAGTTCACCGCCCTCCCGTACGACTCCGTCGTCGCCGATCTGCACTGCGTCACGAAGTTCAGCATGCTCGGGGCCGAATGGGGTGGTGTCCCCGCCCGTACGATCCTGGAGCTCGCCCCGCCCGCACCCGCCGTGACCCATGTGATGGTCTGGGCCGAGTACGGCTTCAGTTCGAATCTGCGCCTCGCGGACTTCGCCTCCGAGCGCTCCATCTTCGCCACCCACAAGGACGGCGAACTGCTGACGGCGGAACACGGCTTCCCGCTGCGCCTGGTCGTCCCGCATCTGTACGCGTGGAAGGGTCCCAAGTGGGTGCGCGGCGTCGAGTACATGACCGCCGACCGCCGCGGCTTCTGGGAGGAACGCGGCTACCACAACGTCGGTGACCCCTGGCGCGAGCAGCGCTACTCCTACCAGGAAGAGCCCGGGGACGGCCCCGAGCTCTGATCCCGGCTTCGCTGTCCGGGCTCCTCAGTGGTGGTACTCGTGGACCACCGCGTGCCCCTTGCCGCGGCCGATCATCCACTTGTTGACGGGCGTCGTGACCGCGAAGGCGATCACCAGGGACGCGGCCAGCGAGAACCAGAAGAGCGCGTCGGCCAGTTCCGCGTCCATCGCGGCCGGCCACAGCACGATCACCCCGTTGTCGATCAGCTCCATCACGGCGATCGACAGGGTGTCCGCGGCCAGTGCCACCCGGAACGCCGTCCGGAAGCCGACCCCCGCCTTCAGGACGCCGCGCAGTGTGAGCGAGTAGCCGAAGAAGAAGGCCAGCACGATCGCGAGGGCCGTCGTGGGCGCGTTGGCCCAGCCGAGTGCCGTGCCGATCACCATGCCCAGCACCTCACCGATGGCGCAGCCGGTGAGGCAGTGCAGCGTCGCCCGGGCGGCCATCGACCAGGTCGCCCCCGTCGGCGCGTGCGGGTGTCCGTGCGCCTCATGGTGCCCGTGCGCGTCACCGGCCGGCCCCTCGTGAGGCGTGTGCCCCGGCTGGTGTGTGTGCGTTTCGTGTTGCATGAGTGGTCCCCAGCGTCAGGTGACGGTTCCTCTGCACAGCAGCAACCATATACCCCCCTGGGGTATTCCTGAAGAGGTCGCGAAGCGCCGGGGCGGTGTCGGCCTCAGCCGTCGCGGAGCTTCTTCAGCCGCTCCACATCGGCCGCGTGCCCCTCCTTCCCGCCGGGCGTCTCGATGATCAGGGGGACGCCCTCCGTGGCGGGATGTGTCATCAGGGCACGGAACGGGTCCTCGCCGATGTGGCCGGAGCCAATGTTCTCGTGACGGTCCTTGTGTGCGCCGACCACATCCTTGGAGTCGTTGGCGTGGATCAGTCTGAGCCGCCCCTCACCGACGGTGTCGACGAGCAGATCGAGGGTCTGGTGCATACCGCTCTGCCCGGTCAGATCGTGGCCCGCCGCGAAGATGTGGCAGGTGTCGAGGCAGACGCCCAGCTTCGGGTGGGCGTCGAGAGCATCGAAGTACGGGCCGAAGTCCCAGGTGCGGGAGCAGAGGGAGAAGCCCTGGCCGGCCGTCGACTCCAGCAGGAGGAACGGGTCGTCGTCGTGGGTCAGTTCGTCCAGCAGCGGCAGCAGATGGGTGCGCACCTGCTTCAGCGCGACGGACCGCTCCCGGCCGCCCGTCGCGCTCCCGGTGTGCACCACCACCCCCAGCGCGCCTATCTCCCGCCCGCGCCGCAGCGAGTGCCGCAGCGACTCCACCGACTTCTCGACCGTCGCCTCGGTGTGCGAACCGAAGTTGATCAGATACGGGGCATGGACGTACGCCGGGATCGACCCGTCGGCGCAGGCGGCGCGGAAGTCCTCGTCCTGCTTCGGGTTCCCGGCGGGCGTCGCCCAGCCGCGCGGGTTGGCGACGAAGACCTGGACGGCCTCGGCCGCGAGGTCGCGGGCGTAGGAGAGGCCGACTGAGTTGAGGCCGCCGGCCACGGGAACATGGCCGCCGACGGGGTTGCGGAGCTGCTTGCTGGTCACACCCATCAGGGTGTCACGCGCCGCCGAGCACCCCGCGGGCGGACCGGGGTGGGGGAGCGGCCCCCGAGCGGAGGCTCCGCGGGGGCCGCGCGTCCCTGGAGGCTCAGCGGATCTCGATCGTGATCGTCGAGCCCTTGGGCGCCGTGTCGCCGCCGTCCACCGACTGGCTCTTGACCGTGTCGCCGAAGAGTCCGAGCAGTCCGCGGTCCTCGTCGACCTCGAACCCGGCGTCCTCGAGCGCCTGCTTCGCGTCGTCCACGCTGTCGCCCACGACGTCCGGGACCTCGACCAGCGGGGGGCCCTTGGAGACCGTCAGTGTCACCGTGTCGCCCTTGGCGGCCTCGCGGCCCGGGATCGGTGTCTGCTCGGCCACCTGGCCCTTGTCGAAGTCCGAGGTGACCCGGTTCGCGGCGATCTTCACCTTCAGACCCGCGTCCTCCAGCTCAGCGGTGGCGTCCTCGACGGACGAGCCGGTCACCTCGGGCACCTCCACCGGGCTGCCCTTGCTGACGATGATCGCGATCGCCGAACCCGAGTGCCGCGGCGTCCCCGCGACCGGATCGGTACCGATCACGAAGCCCTTGGTCACGTCGTCGCTGAACTTCCGGGTGACCATGCCCGCGGCGAGCCCGTCGCCCTTGAGCACGTCCTTCGCCTTGAACAGCGCGAAGCCCTTCAGGTCGGGCACCTTCACCGTCTCCGGGCCGTTCGAGACGGTCAGCGTCACGGAGTCGTTGTCGCGGATCCGCTCGCCGACACCGGGGTCGGTGCTGATGACCTGGCCGCGCTTCACGGTGTCGCTGTAGGCGCGCTTGACCTGCTTGACGTCGAGTCCGGCGTCCTGGAGCCGGGCCGTGGCCTGCTGCTCCGTCTTCGCCAGGACCGGCGGGACCTTGGTGAACTGGCCGGAGTTGATGTACCAGACACCGCCGCCGAGGCCGAGCACCAGCACGATCGCGGCGACGACCATCAGTATCCCGCGCCGCGGACGGGTGCCCGGCTGTCGCACGGGCGCGGTCGGCGCGGCACCGAAGGGGCTGGCCTGCTCGAACCGGCTGGTCCGGTTCAGGTCGTGGCCGTCCTCCTCGTTCACGGGCAGCGGACGGGGGACGGACAGCGAGCGCGGGATCACGCTCGTCCGGTCGTCGGCGTTGCTGTGGCCCACGGCGAGGGCACCCGGCGGCACGGCGTCGAGCTGGTCCGCGGTGAGAACGGCCCGTGCCTCGAGGACCTGGCCGAGCAGCGCCACCGCGTCGGCCGGGCGCACGTCGGGGTTGCGGGCGGTGGCCGTGGTGACCAGCACGTCCAGCGGGTACGCCATGCCGGGCACGGCGGCCGACGGAGGCGGCACGTCCTCGTGGAGGTGCTGGTAGAGAACCTGCGCGGGAGAGTCCCCGGTGTACGGCTTGGCGCCGGTGAGCATCTCGTACAGGACGACACCGCAGGCGTAGACGTCGACACGGGTGTCGGCGGTGCCGTGCTCGATCTGCTCGGGGGCGAGGTACGACACGGTGCCGAGGACGGTGCCCGTCGTGCTCGTGACCGTGTCCACGGCGCGGACCAGCCCGAAGTCCGCCACCTTGACCCGGCCGTCGTCCCCTATCAGGACGTTCTCCGGCTTCATGTCGCGGTGCACGAACCCGGCGCGGTGCGCGGCGCCGAGTGCGGCGAGCACCGGCTCCAGGATGTCGAGCGCGGCCCGCGGCTGCAGGGCGCCGCGCTCGCGCAGCACGTCACGCAGGGTGCACCCGGCGATGTACTCCATGGCCAGATAGACGTACGACCCGTCCGCCCCCTGGTCGAAGACCTGCACCACGTTGGGGTGCGCCAGCCGGGCCACCGACTTGGCCTCGCGGATGAACCGCTCGACGAAAGAGGCGTCGGCGGCCAGCGTCGGGTGCATCACCTTGAGCGCGAGCACGCGGTCGAGGCGGGTGTCCAGGGCCCTGTAGACCGTGGCCATCCCGCCGACCGCGATCCGTGCGTCGACGCGATAGCGGCCGTCGAGCACGTGTCCGACAAGCGGGTCCTGAAGGGTCGTATCCACGCAGGTGAGTCTACGAGCCGCCACTGTCACACCGCCCCGTTCGGCCGATTCCGGGGCCCGACTGCAGCCGACCTGTGACGCACGCCGCACGCACGGGGACGCCGGCATCGCACTGATGTCCGATCGGATCCCCGTCCGCCTCCGCAAGGCCACAACGCGACAACCTGCGCCCCGGGGAAGCCGATCGCGGCCGGAAACGGACGGTGCGGGGACCTCGCGCGGGCGGATGCCTCAGAACGCGGGGCGCTCCGGGTCCAGCGCCGCCATGCCCTCCGTGGGGGAGGAGGCCGCGGCGAAGTGCCGCCGGGGGATGCGCCCCGCCCGCCGGGCCAGACGCCCCGCCTCCACCGCGTGCCGCATGGCCTCCGCCATCAGCACCGGCTCCTGCGCCCGGGTCACCGCCGAGGCGAGCATCACGCCCGCACACCCCAGCTCCATCGCCAGCGCGGCGTCCGACGCCGTACCCGCCCCGGCGTCCAGGATCACCGGCACGCGCGCGTGCTCGACGATCAGCTGGAAGTTGTGCGGGTTGCGGATCCCGAGCCCGGACCCGATGGGCGAGCCGAGCGGCATGATCGCCGCGCAGCCGACGTCCTCCAGCTTCCGCGCCAGCACCGGGTCGTCGTTCGTGTACGGCAGCACGGTGAAGCCGTCGTCGACCAGCGTCTCCGCCGCGTCGAGCAGTTCGATCGGATCGGGCAGCAGCGTCCGCTCGTCGGCGATGACCTCCAGCTTGACCAGGTCGGTGCCCAGTGCCTCGCGCGCGAGCCGGGCGGTCAGCACGGCCTCACCGGCGGTGTAGCAGCCGGCCGTGTTCGGCAGGAGGCGGATGCCGAGCCGGTCGAGCACCGACAGGACCGAGCCGTGCACGGACGCGTCCACACGCCGCATCGCGACCGTCGTCAGCTCCGTGCCGGACGCCGCCAGGGAACGCTCCAGGACGTCGAGGCTGGGCGCGCCGCCCGTCCCCATGATCAGCCGGGACGCGTAGGACCTGCCACCGAGGACGAAGGGATCGTCGGCCATGGGTCAGCCTCCTTGGACGGCGGTGAGGACTTCGACGCGGTCGCCCTCGGTGAGAGCGGTGGACGACCACTGCGCGCGCGGGACGACGGTTTCGTTCAGGGCGGCGGCCACTCCGGCCGGCGCGGGGGTGAGGGTCGCGACGAGCGTGTCGAGAGCGGTCCCGGCGGCGATCCGCTGCCGCTCCCCGTTGACGACGATGTTCATGCGGGCTGCTCCGTGAGGGCGGTGGCGCCGAAGCGCAGGGGGCTGAAGGGGCGGGCTTCGGCGGGGAGTTCGCCGGTGGTCAGGACGTGGGCCATCGCGTCGCCCGTGACGGGCGTCAGGAGCACGCCGTTGCGGAAGTGCCCGGTGGCCAGCAGCAGTCCGTCCAGCGCGGTCGGGCCGAGCAGCGGCGCGTTGTCGGGCGAGCCGGGGCGCAGCCCCGCACGGGTCTCGACGAGCGGCAGCTCGGTGATCCCGGGAACCAGCTCATGGGCGTCGCGCAGCAACTCGTAGACGCCGCCCGCCGTCACGGTGGTGTCCCAGCCCAGTTCCTCGCTGGTCGCGCCCACCACGAGCTCGCCGTTCTCGCGCGGCACCAGGTAGACGTGGCTGCCGCGCACCATGGCCCGCACAGTGCGCTTCAGGAAGGGCGCGTACCGCCGCGGCACGGCCAGCCGCAGCACCTGCCCCTTCACCGGGCGCACGGGCGGCAGGACGTCTTCGGGGACGCCCGCCAGACGCCCGCTGAGGCTGCCGCCGGCCAGCACCACCTGGCCCGCGGTGAGTTCGCCGCCGTCCGTGGTGACCACTCCGGCGGCCCGGTCCCGTACGACGGTCAGACGCTCCGCCCAGGTCCGGTGCAGGACCACTCCGGCCCGCTCGCACGCCGTGACCAGGGCACCCGCGAGGCGCCGCGGGTCGATCTGGTGGTCGCCGTCGACCCGCAGACCACCGCGTACACCGGGCGCGAGCATCGGCTCGAGACGGCGGCACTCACGGCCGCTCAGCCACTCCGACTCCAGCCCCGACCGGCTCTGCAGGGCGTGCAGTTCCCGCAGGTGCGCGCGGTCGTCGGCGTCCAGCGCGACGGCCAACGTGCCGCACCGGAGATAGCCGAGGTCCTGGCCGGACGCCTCGGTCAGCTCGGCGGCGAAGTCCGGATAGCGGCGCGCGGAGGCGAGGTTGAGGCCCAGCAGGGTCTCCTCGCCGTAGTGCAGCTCGGTGACGGCGGCGAGCATCCCGGCCGCGACCCGGGCGGCCCCGCCGCCCGGCTCGGGGTCCACGAGCGCGGTGGCGAACCCGCGCTGAGCGGCCCGCCAGGCCGTCACCAGACCGATGATTCCGCCCCCGATGACGAGGACGTCTGAGGAACGTGCAGGCGACATGGGCGTCCAGCCCCTCCCTTCGCCGGCATGACCCGGATCAGGTTCGTACGGTCGGAGGCCGCCCAGCCTCCCTCTCAGCCCGGTGCGTCCGGGCTCCCGCGAGTGCTTTACGTTGGCCACCCTAGCCCGCCCCCGCCCGTCCCAGTAAGGGAGCCTCCGCCCGTGGCACGATCGCTCGAAGGCCTCGTCCTCGCCCCCGTCGCCGACCAGGCACCGGGCCAGGTCGGCACCCGCACCCGCTTCCGGTACCACGAGGAGGACGGCGTGGTCTGGGCCGACTACGCGGGCGGCGACGTGCTCCGCGGGCACCTCGTGGGTACCCGTGAGGGTGACCGCCTCGACTTCCGGTACGTGCAGCTGAAGCACGACGGGACCACCTCGTCGGGCCACTGCGTGTCCCTCGTGGTGGAACTGCCCGACGGCCGCGTGCGGCTGGAGGAGAGCTGGGCGTGGGAGTCCCGGACAGGCACAGGGACGAGCGTGGTGGAAGAGGTGCGCGGGACCTGTCGTGTGGACCAGGTCACCGAGCACGTCGGCTGACTGACGAATTGTCAGGTGTCTGTGACTCCTCCCCCTCGTGAACGAGGGGGCTTCTCACTCGACTCAAGGAGTTTCATGACGGCCAAGCCCTGACCGCTGCCGAAGGCAGACGCAAAGCCTACTACGCCGCTTTGCGGCTCCGGCACTCAGGACGCGTTTCCCGCCCCGGCCCGAAGGTCTGGATTCCCACGCCAAGGAGAGAGATGGTGATCAGGTGAGCGAGCAGACGCAGTCTCAGGGGTCCACCGCACGGCGGGTCGTCGTGGTGGGCGCGGGCATGGCCGGAGTGCAGACCGCGGTCGCCCTGCGCGAGCAGGGCTTCACGGGCACCGTCACGCTGATCGGCGCGGAGCCGCATCAGCCGTACGACCGGCCGCCGCTGTCCAAGGCCGTACTCCTGGGCAAGGCCGAGGGCTCCGCCTTCGACATCGACTTCGAGGCCCTGGACATCGAGCTGAGGCTGGGCCGCGCGGCGCTCGGCGTGCGCCCCGGGGACCACGAGCTGGACACCGAGGGCGGACCCGTCCCCTACGACGTCCTGGTCGTCGCCACCGGCGCCGAACCGATCCAGCTGCCCGGCGCGGAGGGCGTGCCCGGGGTGCACCTGCTGCGCACCCTGGACGACGCCGAACGGCTGCGTCCCGTCCTCACCCAGCAGCACGACATCGTGGTCGTCGGCGCGGGCTGGATCGGCGCCGAGTTCGCCACGGCGGCGCGTGAGGCGGGCTGCGCGGTGACGGTCGTCGAGGCCGCCGACCGGCCGCTCGCCGGCGCGCTGCCCGCCGAGGTGGCCGCACCGATGGCCGCCTGGTACGCGGACAGCGGGGCCTCGTTGCGCACCCACGCGCGCGTGGAGCGCATCGAGCCCGGCGCGGTGGTCCTGGACGACGGCTCCCGGGTGCCCGCGGGCGCCGTCGTGGTCGGGATCGGGGCGCGGCCCGCGACCGCCTGGATCGCCGCCTCCGGAATCGAACTCGGCGCCCACCGCGAGATCGTCGCCGACGACCACCTGCGGACCTCCCTGGTGGACGTCTACGCGGTCGGCGACTGCGCCTCCTTCCCGTCGGGACGCTACGAGGACCGCCTCCTCGTCCACCACTGGGACAACGCCCTGCAGGGCCCGCGCACGGTCGCCGCGAACATCATCGGGGAGGCTCCCGCCGCCTACGACCCGGTGCCGTACTTCTGGTCCGAGCAGTTCGGCCGCTTCGTGCAGTACGTCGGCCACCACGCGCCCGCCGACACCCTGGTGTGGCGCGGTGACTCCTCGGGCGCCTCCTGGTCGGTGTGCTGGCTCCACGAGACGCGTCTGGTCGCTCTTCTGGCGGTGGGCCGCCCGAGGGATCTCGCTCAGGGCCGCCGGCTCATCGAGGCGGGCGCGCTGATGGATCCGGAGCTGCTCGCGGACCCGTCGAGGCCGCTGAAGGCCGCCACGGTCTGAAACCGTCACGCCAGGTCGGGTGCCCTCGGCTTCCGACTGTCGGTCCGGGATGGCAGGCTTGTCCCGTGACCGAGATTGACGCAAAGATCGATGCTCTCGTCCCCGCCTGGCTCACCCTCCCCGACATCGCCGAGCAGTTCGGCGTCGAGGTGACCCGTGTCCGGCAGCTGGTCAAGGACGGCCAGCTGATCGCCGTACGCCGTGGTGAGAACCGAGCGCTGCACGTCCCCGCCGACTTCATCGACGCGGACGAGCAGAAGGTAGTCAAGGGCCTGGCCGGCACCCTGACGCTCCTGAGGGACGACGGCTTCTCCGACGAAGAGGCCCTCGAGTGGCTCTTCACGCCCGACCCGAGCCTGCCCGGCACCCCCGCGCAGGCTCTGAGCGAGAATCGCGGCACGGAGGTGAAGCGCCGCGCCCAGGCGCTCGCCGTCTGACCTGCAACGAGACCGTCCGGCGCGGGACGCGCGGCGGCGGGACCACCCCGGCCGCCGCGCGCCCCGCCCACCGACAACGGGGGACACACGCATGCCCGAGAACGCCGCCACCACCGCGCGGGGCCGGCTCGCCGACGCCCGCGTCTACCTGTGCACCGACGCCCGCAGGCGTCAGGGCGACCTGGCCGAGTTCCTCGACGCGGTCCTGGGAAGCGGCGTCGACATCGTGCAGCTCCGCGACAAGGGCATGGAGGCGGGCGAGGAGCTGGAACACCTCCAGGTCTTCGCGGACGCCTGCGCCCGGCACGGCAAGCTCCTCGCGGTCAACGACCGGGCCGATGTGGCCCACGCCGCCCGGGCCGACGTCCTGCACCTGGGCCAGGGTGACCTCCCGGTTCCCGCGGCCCGCGCGATCCTCGGCGACGAGGTCCTCATCGGACGCTCCACGCACGCCGGGTCCGAGGCCGCGGCCGCCGCGGTCCAGGAGGGCGTGGACTACTTCTGCACCGGCCCCTGCTGGCCCACCCCCACCAAGCCCGGCCGCCACGCACCCGGCCTCGACCTGGTCCGCGGCACGGCCTCCCTCGGCACCGACCGTCCCTGGTTCGCGATCGGCGGCATCGACCTCGGCCGGCTCGACGAGGTGCTCGAAGCCGGCGCCCGCCGCGTCGTCGTCGTACGGGCGATCACCGAGGCGGACGACCCCGGCGCGGCCGCTGCGGAGTTCGCCAAGAGGCTGCGCGCGGCGTAGGCGCGGCAGCGGCCCGCGCGGAGCGTGCCGGCACGGCTGACGTCCGCGCGGAGCGTGCGGAGAGGGCCCCGGGAGCACGCTGATGCGGCCGCTGTCCGAGGGGTGGACAAGAACTCGACAGATCGGACAAATCCCAGCGGTTCGGTTGGGGGACCGACGCCCTCTGGCTAACCTGCGAGTATGGCCCTCGGATCTGCTTCCACCAGGACTGATCGCGCACGCACCGTGCGCGACATGCTCGCGACCGGCAAACAGACGTACTCGTTCGAGTTCTCGGCGCCGAAGACCCCCAAGGGCGAGCGGAACCTGTGGAACGCCCTGCGGCGGGTCGAGGCCGTCGCGCCCGACTTCGTCTCCGTGACCTACGGAGCCGGCGGCTCCACCCGGGCCGGCACGGTCAAGGAGACCGAGCAGATCGTCCTCGACACGACCCTGACCCCGGTCGCCCACCTCACCGCGGTCAACCACTCCATCGCGGAACTGCGCAACATCATCGGGCAGTACGCGGACGCGGGCATCCGCAACATGCTCGCCGTGCGCGGCGACCCGCCCGGCGACCCCATGGGCGAGTGGGTCCCGCACCCCAAGGGTCTGACCTACGCGGCCGAACTCGTGCGCCTCATCAAGGAGTCGGGCGATTTCTGCGTCGGGGTCGCGGCCTTCCCGGAGATGCACCCGCGGTCCAGCACATGGGACCTGGACGTCTCCCACTTCGTCGACAAGTGCCGCGCCGGCGCCGACTACGCGATCACGCAGATGTTCTTCCAGCCGGAGTCCTATCTGCGCCTGCGGGACCGCGTCGACGCGGCGGGCTGCGCGACGCCGGTCATCCCGGAAGTCATGCCGGTGACAAGTGTGAAGATGTTGGAACGGCTCCCCAAACTTTCCAATGCCTCGTTCCCGGACGTCCTGAAAGAGCGGATCCTCACAGTCAAAGAGGATCCGGCGGCTGTACGCTCCATTGGGATCGAGTTCGCGACGGAGTTCTGTGCGAGGCTGCTGGCCGAGGGAGTCCCCGGACTGCACTTCATTACGCTGAACAACTCCACGGCGACGCTGGAAATCTACGAGAATCTGGGCCTGCACCACCCGCAGCAGGCCTAGACCGGTCGCACCCACGTACGACACACTGCGTAGCGGCCACTGGGAGAGGGGCGTACATGGGCTTGACGGTCCTCTATCTTGCATTCGGCATCGTCGCGTTGTGGCTGCTCGGCGAGGTGCTGCTGCAGTACAAGGCGCGGCTGCGGTTCCGGCTGCTCGCCTTCGTCGGCTTCCTCGGTGTGGTTCTCGGTGTCCTGATGCACTCGGTCGTGGTCATCGGCCTGGGCGCGGCCGCCTTCACTGTCGGTCAGACCTATGTGACGCTGTCGTTCCGCCAGGGCTTCGCGCAGGGCTGGGCCATCAACGGCCGCTCCGCGCCGGCCAAGCCCAGCAAGCGCCGCCGCGGCGAGCCGGGGGGCGAGGACCCGTCGCTCGAGGTCTCCGACCTCGAAGCGGTCGAGGAAGCGGCCTACCGGCGCGAAGACGACTTCGCGGCCGACGACGACGTCTTCACCCCCGCCCAGTCCGACCGGTTCATGCCCCCGGGGTCCGCCGAGCCCGCAGCCGCCGAGTCCACGGCGGTCTACGAACCGCAGCCCCTGCCCGAGGACACCGGCTCCTACGGCGTCTACAACGCGGCCGCCTACGCCGCCGCCACCGACCAGTCCTACGCGGGCGCGGCCCAGTCCCAGGACCAGCAGGCCTACGCGACGACCGCCCAGGACCAGCAGGGTTACGCGACGGGCGGCCAGTCGCAGGACCAGCAGGCCTACGCGTACGACGGGTACACGGGCTACGACCAGCAGCAGTACGGCTACGACAACAGCCAGCAGCAGTACGCCGCGTACTCCGACCCGTACATCGGCCAGCAGACGTACACGGGCGCCTCGTACGACACCACCTACACCGGTGGCGACCAGCAGTACACGCAGCAGCAGAACTACGGCCAGGACCAGTACGCCACCGGTACGTACGGCGGCGAGACCCCGGCCGGCGGTGTCTGGGTGCCGCAGCAGCGCACCGACGAGTACGGCGGCGAACTCCCGCCCGAGCAGCAGCAGTACCCGTACCAGGGCAACGGCAACAACAGCGCCGGGATCGACGAGCAGTACCGGTACTGACCGGCCGGACAGCGGCTGACGGTCTTCTCGCCCCCGCTGCCCGCCGGTCCGCTCACTGCGAGCCCTGGAACTCCGGTCCCTCCACGATCAGCCCGGCCACCAGGGCGCCCGACATACCCGCGTGCGGCAGACCGCCGCCGGGGTGCGCCCAGCCCCCGGCAGTGAAGAGCCCGGGCACCCGCGTGCTGTTCGACGGGTGCAGCAGCCGGCCGTCCCCCGCAGCGAGAGCGGGAGCGGGGACCGCGCCACCCTCCGCGCCGGTCGCCTCCGCGATGTCGGCCGGGGTGCGGACCTCGTGCCACAGGAGCCGGTCGCGCAGGCCCGGCAGGGCACGCCCGGCCGCGCCGAGGACCCGCTCCACGTCCGCCTCGGACACCGGGGCGCCCGACGGCACCGTGACCGTCACCGTGACCGCCTCGTGCTCCGCGTCCGGTACGAGGGCGGGGTCGTCGGGGCGGGACACCACGACGGTGGGCGACGCGGGCAGCCCGGGGCGCTCGCCGAAGAGCCGGTCCAGCTCGCCCGCGCGGTCGACCGTGTGGACCACCGTCCGGTGCGTCACCCCGGCGGGCCGCCCGCCGCGCAGCGCGAGCAGCACGGTCAGCCGGCTGGCCGCCCCCGGCTGCGGCGGGACCTCGTCACCGCCCCGGACCATCACCCCGGGGAGAAGGCCGTCCAGGACACCTGGCGCGACGCCCGCGACCACGAAGTCCGCCTCCGCGAACGCGTCCCCCTCGGATCCGGAGCTCGGGGAGCCGCCCCCGGAGAGCTCCACGCCGACCACCCGGCCGCCCTTCTCGACGATCCGCTCGACGGACGTCCCGAAACGGAACTCGACCCGGCGGTCCACACACCGTTCGTACACCGCGCGCGCGAGCTCCCGGATGCCGCCGCGGACGTACCAGGTGCCGAAGGCGTGCTCCATGTACGGCAGCACGGCGGCGCTCGCCGGGGTGACGCGCGGGTCGAGCCCGTACGCCAGGGCGTGGCTCTCCAGGAGAGCCGTGAGGCGCGCGTCGCGCAGCTCCCAGGCGGCCACCTCGGCGAGCGTGCCGGCCCGGCGGGTGCGCAGCAGCTTCCTGTGCGGCACCGAGGGATAGGGGTCGCGCTCGGCCAGCACCGGCCAGTTGGGCCACAGCGGCTCCTCCAGGAGCGGTCTGCGCGCCCGGTCCCACGCCTCGCGGGCCCGCACCAGGAAGTCGCCCCACCGCGCGCCCGCGTCCGCGCCGAGCGCTTCGTCCAGCGCGGCGAGCACGCCCGCGCGCGAGGCGTTCGGCAGGGACACCCGGGTGCCGTCGGCGAAGACATGGTCGGTCGACGGGTCGACCTGGACCAGCTCGACGCACTCCTCCAGCGGCTGCTTGCCCGTCTTGACGAACAGGTCGCGGTAGACCGCGGGCAGCGGCAGCAGCCCCGGTCCGGTGTCGAAGGCGAAGCCGTCCCGCTCGAAGCGGCGCACCGCGCCGCCGTACGTCTCCGTCCGCTCGTACACCACCACCCGGTGGCCCGCGACGGCCAGCCGGGCGGCGGCCGCCATCGCGCCCATCCCGGCGCCGATCACCGCAATCCGTCCCATGCCGGCGACTTTATCGGCAGCCACCGACAGCCCCGTCCCGGAGGCCGGCCGGGCGGTCCCGGCCGGCCGCGTCGGAGGATCCGGCTGCCGCGCGGACCCTCCGCCCCGGTCATTCGAGGTCCGCCCGTGACGCCGGTCCGGGCGGCCGCTCCACCCGCGCGGCCATCCGTCTCTCCTCCCGGCGCTGCGCGCGGCGGCGCAGGAACCTTCTGATCCGGGAGGCGAGGAAGTAGAGCACCACGAGCCCGGTGACCAGCAGGACACCGGCGATGACCGCCGCCGCCTCGGGGTAGAACATCGCGAAGGTGAGGAGCCCGGCCACCCCGAGATCCTCGGCGGTGCTCATCACGAAGTTGCTGAACGGCTCGGGCGAGGTGTTGATCGCCATCCGTGTCCCGGCCTTGACCGTGTGGCTCGCCAGCGCCGTCGAACCGCCGATCAGGCCCGCCGTCAGATCCGAGACCGAGCCGCTCTGTCCGGCGAGCAGCGCACCGACCCACGCGCCCGCCGCCGGACGGATCACCGTGTGCACGGAGTCCCACACCGAGTCCACGTACGGGATCTTGTCGGCGACCGCCTCGCAGAGGAACAGCACGCCGACTGTGACCAGGATCTCAGGGCGTTGCAGGGACTCCGGGACCTCGTCGCTCAGCCCCGTCGCACCGAAGACGCCGAGGAGCAGCACCACCGCGTACGCGTTGACGCCGCTGGCCCAGCCGCTGGTGAAGACCGGGGGGAGTACGGACACGGACGCGATCGTAACCAGTGGGCGAGGGCGCGTCCTGGGCATGAGTGCGTATGCCTGAGTATCCGTACCTACAGGGTGAGATGAGTAGGCGCACGGATGGGTCCCACCTGCGCGAACGACAGAGTGGAGACACGGAAAGGGGCGCGGTTCCGGCACCGCCGACACGGGGCGGCGGAACGGACCCCGCGCCCTTGGCCGCTCCTTCCGCCGACTCGCTCGGCGGGAGTGAGACACGGGGGATCCCGGGGGACGACCGAACGGGGGCCCGACGGGGGGTACGGGGGAGCACGACGGAGCGCCGGTTCGAACGGCCCGCGGGGGACGCGGCCGTTCGAACCGGCGCTTTCGTGTGTGCGGGTGTTCAGCGGTGGCCGCTCACACGCCCCTGGAGGAGCCGGGACAGCGCCGCGTGGACGTCGTCCAGGGAGCGCTCCGGCTGGAAGGCCTGCCAGTCCAGGGCGGCCACCAGGACCATCCCGACCAGTGCCGCCGCCGTCAGCGGGATGTCGATCTCGTCGCTGAGCTCCCCGGCCGCCACCGCGTCGCGCAGTACGTCCTCGACGACCGCCACCGCCTGCTGCCGCACCACCATCAAGGTGGACTGCCAGGCACGGTTGGTGCGCCAGAGCTCCGCCACGTACAGCTGGGTGAAGGCCGGATAGCGGTTGATGAAGACGAGCCCGGCCCGGATCATCGCGTCCAGCGCGTCCACCTTGCTGCCGCCGTCCCGGGCGGTCTTCTCCGCGGCCTCCCGCAGCGAGGCGGTGAGGAGCCCCACGCCGTGCCGCAACAGCTCCTCGAAGAGGACCGACTTGCTCGCGAAGTTGTAGTAGACCGTGCCTTTCGCGACCCCGGCCCGCTCGGCGATCTCGTCCACTGTGGTGGCGGAGAAGCCCTGTTCGGCGATCAGTGTGACGGCCGCCTCGTAGAGCTTCTGCCGGGTCGCCTCGCGGCGGCTTCCGCCGCCCGCCGTGGTGCTGCTGCTGTCCATGGCCCCGATTGTCACAGGAGCGCTCACGCGCTTGGTCACAGGCTCAGCTCCGGGTGCAGCCGGTCGAGGGTCCACACCTGCTTGCGGCGCGCCGACAGGGCGGTGAGCGCGAGGGCTCCCACGGTGAACGCCGTCAGGACGAGGCACGCCGTCCGGACCGGCTCGAGGCCGCCGCCGGTGATGAGCCTCCGGAGGGCCTCGACGACGTAACTCATCGGCATGAAGGGGTGGATCGCGTTGAAGAAGCCCGGACTGGTCTGGACGGGGTAGGTGCCGCCCGCCGACGTCAGCTGGAGCATCAGGAAGGCGAGGACGAGGATCCGGCCCGCGGCCCCGAAGCGCGCGTTGAGCCACTGCACGATCGCCGCGAAGCAGGCCGACACCAGGAACAGGAAGCCCACCGTTCCGGCCGCCCGGACCATCTGGAGGCCGATCGCCCAGTGGAGCACCGCCATCAGGGCGGCCGTCTGGAGCACGCCGACGACGGCGACCGGCAGCCAGCCCGCCAGAGCGATCCGCCACGCCGAGGCCCCCGCGGCGAGCGCGCGCCGGTTCAGCGGCTGGATCAGCATGTACGCCACCATCGCGCCGACCCACAGGGACAGCGGGATGAAGTACGGGGCGAATCCCGTGCCGTAGTTGGGCGCCTTGTGCAGGTCCCTGGAGGCCAGCTGCACCGGGTCGGCCATGACCTGGGTGCGCCGGTCGCGGTCGGGCTTGTCGTAGTCGGGGATCTGGTCGGCGCCGTCGTGCAGTCCGCCGGCCAGCTTCCCGGAACCGCCGACGAGCTTGTACAGGCCGCCGTCGAGGTCGCTCGCGCCCGTCCTCAACTGTCCGACGCCCGTGTCGAGGTCCGCCGCGCCGGTCTTGGCGGTGCCGATACCGGAGTGCAGCCGCTTCGCTCCCTTGGCGACCGAGGAGGCGCCGTCGTTCAATTTGTTGATCTTGGAGACGCTGTCGTCGAGGTCCTCGGAGAGATGCGGCGAGCGGTCGGCGAGGGCCTGCGCCTGCTTCTCCAGCGTGGCCAGGTTCTTGTCCAGCTCGTCGAGGTCGCCGTCCTGGTCGTCGATCAGCGTGTTCACGTCGTCGGCGACCTTGACGACGTCCGCGGCGGCCTCCTTGGCCTTCTTCAGGTCGGGACAGGCCGCGTCGGGGAGCGGGAGGGTCTCGCAGCGCGCGCGGTAGACGGTGTTCAGCGTGTCGGACGCGGCGCGTGCGCCCTTGGCCGCGGCCGGGGCCGTCTTCACCAGGGTGTCGAGGTTGTGGCGGATCCCCGCGGCCGAGTCGGCGACCAGCCGGGCCGTGTCACCGATCGACTTCTCGTTGTCCTTCAGGAAGGGGCCGACCTTGTCCGCGACCCCGTTGACCTTGTCGGCCAGCGCCTGGGTGCCGTCCGCGACCTGGCGCGAACCGTCCTCCAGGTCACCGGCGCCCGTGTTGAGCTTCCTCAGGCCCCCGGAGAGCTTCCCGCTGCCCTTCTTGGCTTCCTTCAGGCCGTCCGCGAGGTCCTTGGAGCCCTTCTTCGCCTTGCCGATGCCGCCGTTGAGCTTGTCGGCGCCCTCGGCTGCCTGCACGGTCGCCCCGTGGATGTCCGAGAAGGAGATGAAGATCTTGTCGAGGAACGAACGTGAGGCCTTCGTGGACGCGGCCGTCCGTACCTCGCTGAACACCGTGCGGGAGATCTGCCCGACGATGTAGTTGTTCGCGTCGTTGGTCCGCACCTGGAGCGCACCCGTCTCGGGTGATTCCCCGGAACTGGACGCGATCCTCTTGCTGAAGTCGCCCGGCATGGTCAGCGACAGGTAGTACGTGCCGTCCTCCACGCCGCGGCGGGCCTCGGCGGAGCTCACCTCGTGCCACTCGAAGGTGTCGCTGTCGTGCAGCCCCTCGGTGATGTTGTCGCCGATCGTCACCTTCTTGCCGCCGGCCGTCGCCCCCTTGTCGTCGTTCACCAGCGCCACGGGGATGCGGTCGAGACGGCCGTACGGGTCCCAGAACGACCACAGGTAGAGGGCGCCGTACAGCAGGGGCAGCAGCAGGAGCGCGGCGAGCGCGGCGCGCGGCAGCTTGCCCCGGCCGAAGCGGCGGAGTTCAAGAGCGGCCAGTTTCGGTGAGCGCATCAGCCGTCTCCTTGTCGTTGGTCCCGCTGTCGCTGTCGCTGTCGCTGTCGCTGTCGCTGTCGCTGTCGCTGTCGCTGTCGCTGTCGCTGTCGCTGTCGGCGTCGGCGTCGGCGTCGGTGGTGGCCTTGGCGTCGGCGTCGGTGGCCTTGGCCGTTTCGGCTGTGGGGCTGGTGGCCGTCGCATCGGTGCCGCCGTCGGCGTCGGACTTGGTGGTGCCGGCGTCGGCCTTGGTGGTGCCGGTGTCGGCCTTGGTGGTGGCAGCGGCGGCAGCGGTGGTGGTGTCGGCGGTGGTCTCGGTCCCGGGTGTCGCCGCGGTCTCGCGGGAGGCGCCGGGGCCCTGTTCGCCGGCGGTCCCCGACGCGTCGCTCGGTGCGGTGGACACGACGACGGCGCCCTCGGGGGCCTCACTGCACACCGCCACGACCGTGGTGCCGGACTCGGCGAGAGACGCCAACAGGGCCCAGACGTCGGACCGTTCGGCATCGGAGAGCTTGAGGTCGGCGTCATCGACACCGAGCAGCCGAGGGCGGCCGATCAGGGCCAGCGCGACGGACAGCCGCAACGCTTCGAGCCGTTCCAGATCGCGTACGGCGGTCCTCGCCCCCTTGGGCAGCGTCTCCGGGTCGAGTCCCGCGGCGGCCAGCGCGGCGCCGATCCGCGACTTGGCCTCGCTCACCCGCTCGCCGCGCGGTCGCAGCAGGGCGCGCAGCGAACCGCCGAACCGCCGCTGCAGCAGCGCCCGTTCGCGCAGGTGCTCCCCGACGGTCAGCGCGGGGTCGAGGTCCGTGACCCCGGGCACGTGTGCGAGCGCGCTCGTCCGGCGCACCGCGGCCATCTGCTTCGGCAGCCCGGCCGCGCCCACGGCCGCCGTCCCCTCGGTGGCCTTCATCCGGCCGGTGAGCGCGAGCAGCAGGCAGGTGCGGCCGGACCCGGACGGTCCCTCGATCGCGATGAGCGATCCGGGCTCCGCTTCGAGTCGAACCCCGCGGAACGCCCAGCCCCGGGGCCCCTTGAGCCCGAAGTCCTCAGCTGTGACGCCCAGTCCGTGTGGACCGTCCACAGATTCCCCATCCCCTGAAACATGGAACTACTTTTGAACTGACTGGTCAGTGCAAAAACTATCCCGAACTTTCGAGCGAAGCAAAAGCCCAGGTCAGAACGGATTGTCAGTGGCATACCTCACGATGGGCACATACGGCCACAGTGCTGTCACGCGACGACAGGAGGTTCGTCATGGCCAGCAATTCCGCAGCCGCCGCCCGCCGGCGCCGCGCCACCGGCCCTGCCCCCTCACTGAACGGCCCGGCGAGCGACGTGCACCCTGTGCTCCGCCGGGCCACGGCGCCACCCGCCGCCCTCGACCTGCTCTCCCAGGCCCGCACCGGGCTCGACGAGGCGACGGCCCTGGAAACGTCCAACGAGCGATACGCGACAGCCCACTTGGCCGCGCTGCGCACCGCCGCCGCCGTGCTGGCCGCGCGAGGCCGCCCGGAACCCACGTCCCGACGCCGGGCCCGTATCCGCAGCGCCTGGGAAGTCCTCCCGGAGATCGCTCCCGAACTGACCGAGTGGAGCGCGTTGTTCGCCTCCGGGGCCACCCGCCGTGCCCGCGCCGAGGCGGGCATCCAGGGAGCGGCCACCACTCGCGACGCCGACGACCTGATACGCGACGTCGCCATGTTCCTGCGCCTCGTCGAGCGGATGCTGGTGCTGCAGCCCGTGCTGCCCCAGCCCCGGCAGGACGGGGACCGGGAGCGGGCGGACAGGGGGGTGCCGGACGCGGGTTGACCGCGGCGGTGTCGAGGACGGGCCGGTGCGGGAACCTCACGTCCACCGGTACGGGAACCTCGGATCGACCGGTACGCGAAGCCCGGATCGACCGGCTTCGGGGCATCGGGCGGACCCCGGGGAGGCCACCGGCTCGGCGCCCGTCCGGCACCCGCTCGTCACGCGATGCGGCGCACGTGAGACGGAGGATCGTTCACGGCGGCGGAGGCAATAGGGTGGAGGCGCCTGCTGCCTCCCCGCCGGGAGGCCCGAAGATCGCTCCGCCGTTCAACAGGCGGTGCCGCGCCGAGGAGTCAACTGCCGTGTCGGACCCGATGCGCCCCCGCGCTTCTCTCCGTACCGCCGTGGTCTGGGAGGTCCTCAAGGACGCCCTGGACCGCCGGGTCAAGGCCGCCGGGCGGGAGTCGCTCGACGTGCTGGACACGGGTGGCGGCAGCGGCAACTTCGCTGTGCCCGTCGCCGGTCTCGGTCACCGTGTCACCGTCGTCGACCCCAGCCCGAACGCGCTGTTCGCGCTGGAGCGCCGCGCCGCCGAGGCCGGCGTCGCCGACCGTGTGCAGGGTGTCCAGGGCGACGCGCACGGACTCTTCGACGTGGTCGAGCGCGGCGGCTACGACGCCGTGCTGTGCCACGGCGTCCTGGAGTACGTCGACGACCCGGCCGAGGGCGTCCGCAACGTGGTGGACGCGCTGCGGCCCGAGGGCGTGCTCAGCCTCCTCGCCGCCGGTCTGGGCGGCGCCGTGCTGGCCCGCGCACTGGCCGGGCACTTCAAGGAGGCCCGGCACGCGCTCGACGACCCGGACGGACGCTGGGGGGAGGGTGATCCTGTTCCGCACCGGTTCACCGCCGAACAGCTCACCTCCCTGGTCGCCGGCGCGGGCCTGCACGTCGGTGCCGTGCACGGCGTACGGGTCTTCGCGGATCTGGTGCCGGGAGTCCTGGTGGACACCGAGCCGGGCGCCCTGGAGGCCCTGCTGAAGCTGGAGGCGGCGGCGGCCGAACTCGCCGCCTTCCACTCCGTGGCCACACAGCTCCATGTGCTCGGCGAGGCCCGGGGTACCGCCGAGGGCTGAGCCGCCTCCCGTGGTGCGCCGCTGATCAGGGGCTCGGCAGCAGATGGAGTACGCCACAGACCACCCGATCGAGTGCTCGGCGCCGTATGATCGAGGGAGACCGTCCGGCATGACGGACCGTTCGCTGGGGAATGCACGCCTCAGTACATCGGGTCGCCATGCCGGGTTCCGGTTGGCGAATTGGCGTAGAGGGGCGGGTTTCACGGGGGCGATTCCCTGCCTATCCTGAAGGGGACCCCCGGTCGCCCCGGCGACTGCACGATGAGGAGGACTCCGTGCCGCTCTCGGAGCACGAGCAGCGAATGCTCGAGCAGATGGAGCGAGCGCTGTACGCCGAAGATCCCAAGTTCGCGACAGCGCTTGAGGGAAGCGGGCTGCGTACGTACACCCGGCGACGGGTTTACCAGGCGGTCGCGGGCTTCCTGGTGGGTATCGCGCTCCTCATGGCTGGAATGGTCGCAGTTCAGATCTGGCTGAGCGTGGTGGGCTTCCTGGTCATGCTGGGCTGTGCGGTGCTCGCCGTCACCGGTTGGCGCAAAGCTCCCAAGCCGGGTGAACAGCCGGCCGCGTCCGGCTCACCCGCCGCACGCCGTCAGGGCCGGCAACGCCGCTCCATGATGGACCGCATCGAACAGCGCTGGCAGCGTCGTCGCGACGAACAGGGCGGTAACTGAGCCTCCGGCGTCGCAGCCGCAGACATACGCGTGAGGGGGCGTCCACCCGGGTCCGGGTGGACGCCCCCTCACGCGTGCGTTCGGGTGCCCGTGCGCATGCCGGTCGTGCCGGGCCGGGAGCCGCTCGGTCTCGGGGCTCTCCCTCGGGCCCCCGGGCTCCCTCCCGGGGCCGGGCAGCCCGCTCCCTCCCGGGGCCGGCCAGCCCCGGGGCGTCCCGGCGGCTCGGACGTCCTGAGAGCAACCGCCGGCGGTGCGAACCCGCCCGCCCGGTGCCCGGGACCCACGTTCAACGGCACCCGGCACACCGGTGGCTGTGCCCACCCGTCCCGCCCTGCGGGGCGCCTGCCCACAGCGGGGAGCGGGTGCCCCGTCGCCCGTCGATCGCCCAGCCCGTGACCGGCAGGCCGGCCGGTGCGGCCGGTCTGCCGGTCAGGGGGTCTGGCTCGACGGGCGGTGCAGGAGGGCTTCCTTGCGGGCTGAGACGCGGGCTCCGAGGGTCGTCCAGGCGGCCGAGGCCGCCCAGATCACCCGGACGGCCGAACGCGGGGCGAGGAGAGCACGCAGACGGACGGGACGGCTCGCGGAGGCACTGAGGGCCTCCGCGACACGGCGCGCGTCGTTCGCGAGTCCTGCCACCGGCCGGGGGTGCGGAGCGTAGAGAACCTGCTCCACGGCCGCGGCCAGCCGGTGCACCGCGGCCGAGGCCTCCGGATCGAGCTCCCCGATCCGGACGATGCGCTCGGCGGCCTTCCTCGGCGTCTGCGACTCCTCCGGCGCGATCCCGTAGTCCCACGCCGTATCGGTCACCTCCAGCCAGGCCCCCAGCGTGTACGCCGCCACGTCCGCCTCCGTGCGGCCGTGGCCGCCGAGCCGGACGGTCCGTGTCCGCAGCCGCCACAGCATGGGCAGCAGCGGCACACCCAGGATCACGAGCCCGGCCAGCGCCAGCCCGAGGTTGTTCAGCCAGGGCCAGTCGTCGTCCTGGGCACCGACCGCCGCCGCCGAGGACTCGCTCGGGCACGCCGCCAGCTTCCGCAGCTGCGGCGAGCAGCTCTCGCTGGCCGACGGTGCCGTGGAGGGCGCCGCGGACACCGAGGACGAGGGCTTGGGCACGACCGGTGCGTCGTTGCCCGGGGTGTTCGTCTGGGTGTACGCGGGAACCGTGCCCCGGCTCGGGGTCGGCTCGAAGCGGGTCCAGCCCACGCCCTCGAAGTACAGCTCGGGCCAGGCATGCGCGTCCCGCAGGCTCACCGACATCGAACCGTTCGCCTGCGGAGACCCGGGCGTGAAGCCCACCGCCACGCGGGCCGGTATCCCCAGCGTCCGCGCCATCGAGGCCATCGCGAAGGAGAAGTGGACGCAGAAGCCCTCCTTGTCCTTCAGGAAGTTCGCGATCGCGGCGGAGCCGCTGCCGGCCTGCACCTCGGTGTCGTACCGGAAGTTCCCGCTGACGGCGAAGTAGTCCTGGAGCTTGACCGCCTGCTCGTAGTGGTTGGCGGAGCCCTTGGTGACCTTGCGGGCCGTGTCCGCCACCAGCGGGGGCAACGACTCCGGAACCTTGGTGAACTGGCGCCTCATCGCGGGCGAGGGCTCCGGGGCGCTCGCCAGCTCCTCCGCGGTCGGCTGCACCATCAGGCTCGTGACCTCGTACTGCACACCGCGGGTGTTCTGCCCGTGGTCACCGACGAGGGTGCGCCCCACGGGTTCGTACCGCCAGCTGCCGTCGATGTCGACCTTGCTGGCCGGATACGGCATCGGCAGCCAGTCCTGCGCGTACCAGTCGGCCGCCGCGATACGGGTCCGGATCGTGGCCCGCTTGACGCGGTCGGCGAGACCGATCGGCGCCGGGAACGACTTCGGCACGTCCTCGATGTGGCGCTGGGCCGGCTTCCAGGCCGTGCCGTCGAATTCGTCCAGCGAGACGATCCGCAGATACAGGTCCTGCGTCTCCGCGGTGTTGGTGCGGTACGTCAGGACCGTGCGGTCCTCGTCCACGTTCAGGCTGTCGCGGAGTGAGACCAGCGGGTTCACCGCGGAGATCGTGCCGCCGCCCCCGGAGCCGTTGCCCACGCCCCGTCCCGTGGCGTCCAGCAGTCCGCCGTCGAGCGCGGGCAGGGCGAGCGGCACCACCAGGGCGACGCCCAGCGCCACCGCGCCGATCCGCCGCCCGGTGCGGACGGGCGCGACGGCGCCGTCCGCGGGCTCGGGGCCGGGAGCGCGGGGCGCTCCGCCGAAGACGCGACCCCACTGCGAGAGCCGGTCCCGGCCCTCGGCCAGCAGCAGCATCAGATAGCCGGCGGCCGCGAGCAGGAACCACAGCCAGGCCGCGCCGCCGCCGGAGAGGCCCGCGGCGACGGAGTACAGGGCGAGCAGCGGAAGGCCGGCGGGGGCGGCGCTGCGGTAGGTCACCGCGAGCGCGTCCACCGCGAGTCCGATCATCAGGACGCCGCCGACCAGCATCAGCCGGATTCCGTCCGACAGGGGTGCCGGAATCGAGTACCGGCCGACGTCGGCGCTGCCCGCCTGGAGGAGTGTCGCGAAGTGCTGGAAGGCCTCGGGCCCGGGGACGATACCGGCGACGGCCTGCTGCCGGGCGAAGATCAGCGTCAGCAGCATCAGCGTCACCAGAGCCTGTGCCGCCACGGTCAGCGGCCGGGCCAGCGGAACCCGCCGGGTCAGCGCGCCCACACCGGTCTGCACGGCCACCAGGAACACCGCCTGGAAGATCCATGTCGCCGGGTCCACCAGCGGCAGCAGCGCGCAGGAAGCCAGCAGTGTGGCCGCGGCCGCGCACAGTGTCAGTCGGGCTCGCCCGCTCATGTCCCACTACCCCCCGCGGTAGTACCTGTCGACGCCACGTGCGTGCGCTGACGGTCGGCCTCGCGCCACAGGTCCGCGAGCGACGCGCCCCGCGGCACCATGACGGCGGTCCAGCCCGCCTCGCGCAGCATCCGCAGCCGGTCCACGCTCCTGTCCAACGGGCCGGGCACTTCGCTCGGTTCCCGCACCCAGGACTCACTGTCCAGCAGAAAGGCGACGGCCCCGCCGCTGCGCTGGCGCATCTTGCCGAGCACGGTCGCCTGCTCCTCGTCGAGATCGCCGAGGAAGGCGATCAGCAGTCCTTCGTTGCCACCGCGCAGCACGTCGTACGCCCGGGACAGGCCCGTGCCGTCCGAGTGGTCGATGACGGCGAGCGTGTCCATCATCATCCCGGCGGCGTCCGCCGATTCCTGGCTGGCGCCCGCGAACCCGTCGGCGCCCTCCCCGGGCACCGAGCTGCCGGTGTCCGTCAGAAGGCGGACCGAGAAGCCCCGTTCGAGCATGTGGACCAGGGTCGACGCCGTGCCCGAGACGGCCCATTCGAAGGCCGCGTCCGGACCCGCGCCCTGGAAGGCGATGCCACGGGTGTCGAGCAGCACGGTGCACCGGGAGCGCTGGGGCTGCTCCTCGCGGCGGACCATCAACTCGCCGTAGCGAGCGGTCAGCCGCCAGTGCACGCGGCGCAGGTCGTCGCCGTAGCGGTAGCCGCGCGGAATGATGTCGTCCTCGCCCGCCAGGGCCAGGGAGCGCTGCCGCCCGTCGCCGTACCCCTTCGCCTCGCCGGTCAGCCGCACCGGAGGCAGTGCCTCCACGCGCGGGATGACCGTCAGGGTGTCGTACGTCGAGAAGGAGCGGGTCAGCTCGCACATGCCGAACGGGTCGGTCAGCCGCAGCTGGAGCGGGCCCAGCGGGTAGCGGCCGCGCAGGTCCGAGCGCACCCGGTAGGACACCTCGCGGCGGCCGCCCGCCTCCACCCGGTCCAGCACGAAGCGGGGGCGCGGACCGAGCACGTACGGCACCCGGTCCTGGAGCATCAGCAGGCCGGTGGGCAGGCGCGAGATGTTGTCCATGCGCAGATGGACGCGGGCCTCGGAGCCGGCGGGCACGCGCCCGGGGGAGAGCCTGCGGCTGCCCGCGACCCGGTAGCGGGTGCGGTACAGCACGGTCGCGCAGACCAGCGGGAGGGCCGCGAGGAGGAGGCCGACCCGGAGCAGATCGCTCTGCCCCAGGACGTACGCGCAGATCGCGGCGGCCACTCCGGCGGCCAGGAACGAGCGACCGCGTGTGGTGAGCCCGGCGAGCGCGGTGCGCAGCCCGCCCTTGTCCTCCTCGGCGGTGTGCCCCGTGCCCGCTTGCGTCATCACAGCCTCCGGGGCGGCTGCTGACCGTACGTGGGCGTGCCCCGGCCCATCGAGAGGCCGGACTGCTGCTGGGGAGCGGCGGGCACCGGGGTGCGCTGGAGGATCTCCTGGACGACCTGCTCGGCCGTGCGGCGGTTCAACTGTGCCTGGGCCGTGGGCAGCAGGCGGTGGGCCAGGACCGCGACGGCGAGCGCCTGCACGTCGTCCGGCAGCGCGAAGTCCCGGCCGCTGAGAGCGGCGGACGCCTTCGCCGCGCGCAGCAGATGCAGCGTGGCGCGCGGCGAGGCGCCGAGTCTGAGGTCGGGGTGGGTGCGCGTGGCCGCCACCAGGTCCACCGCGTAGCGGCGCACCGGATCGGCGACGTGGACCGTGCGGACCGCGTCGATCAGCTTCACTATCTCGTGCGCGTGGGCGACCGGCTGGAGGTCGTCCAGCGGGTTCACGCCGCCGTGGATGTCCAGCATCTGCAGTTCGGCGTCCGCGCTGGGGTAGCCGATGGAGACGCGGGCCATGAAGCGGTCGCGCTGCGCCTCGGGCAGCGGGTAGGTGCCCTCCATCTCGACCGGGTTCTGGGTGGCCACCACCATGAACGGGCTGGGCAGTTCGTAGGTCGTCCCGTCGATGGTGACCTGCCGCTCCTCCATCGACTCCAGGAGCGCGGACTGCGTCTTGGGCGAGGCGCGGTTGATCTCGTCGCCGATCACGATCTGCGCGAAGATCGCGCCCGGCTTGAACTCGAAGTCCCGGCGCTGCTGGTCCCAGATGGACACACCGGTGATGTCCGAGGGCAGCAGGTCGGGCGTGAACTGAATACGCCGCACCGAACAGTCGATGGACCGTGCCAGCGCCTTGGCCAGCATGGTCTTGCCGACGCCCGGGACATCCTCGATCAGAAGATGCCCCTCGGCGAGCAGCACGGTCAGCGAAAGCCGTACGACCTCAGGCTTGCCTTCGATCACTCCTTCCACCGAACTGCGGACACGCTCCACAGTGGCGGTCAGATCTGTAAGGCTCGCTCGATCGTCATAGGTCGTCACCCGGCCCTCCTCGGCCCTTTCCCGGGCCGACGCCCTGTGCGGACCGGCCCACCCCGAAACACGGACACCACGCGCGAAAGGTTCCGCGTGACGTCACACCCGCATTCTTGTTGCCGTTACCGGTTCGTGTCACTCGCCTGTGGATAACTGGCCGCGATATGTCAGGTTTTACGGCCCTTTGGGCAGCGGACGGTCGGGGTTTTTGGTGAAGAGAGGGTCCCACGGGCGGCCGAGGGTCGGCGACCGGGGGGTCCTGCGGTGCCGGTCAGGAGGGGTCGATCTCGCGCAGCAGGCCGGTCGTGACGTCGAAGACGAAGCCGCGGACGTCGTCGGTGTGCACCAGGAACGGGGAGGTGCGCACCCGCTGCATCGACTGCCGTACGTCCTGTTCGACGTCCCGGAAGGCCTCGACCGCCCACGCCGGGCGCTGGCCGACCTCCATCTCCAGGTCGTGCCGGAAGTCCTCGGTGAGGGACTCCAGGCCGCAGCCGGTGTGGTGGATGAGGACCACACTGCGGGTGCCGAGCGCGCGCTGGCTGATGGTGAGGGAACGGATCACGTCGTCGGTGACCACGCCGCCCGCGTTGCGGATGGTGTGGCAGTCGCCCAGTTCCAGGCCCAGCGCGGCGTGCAGGTCGAGCCGGGCGTCCATGCACGCGACCACCGCGACGTGCAGCACGGGGCGGGCGTCCATCCCCGGGTCGGTGAAGGCGGCGGCGTATTTTCCGTTCGCGTCGACGAGTCGGTCGGTGACCGTGCGCTCTGCGGCTATGGCGCCTTCGGGTTCGGTGGGAACAGATGCGGAAGTCGTCATACCCATGACGTTACTGGTCACGCCCGAGGCAGTCCTGCTGTGAGAGGGGACAAAAAATGTCATCGCGGCTTGTTGTGAGGTAATCCACACGGGCGGTGACGACGTGCCCGTTCGGGTGATTCTTCCGGATCCGCGGCTTCGCTCCGAGCGGGGTCCGCGACGCGCATGCCGGTTGATTGACCGCGAGACACCGTGGACTAAAGTGACGCGAAGCGGGAGGCGAGGCTCTCCCCGCTGGACTGTTTTCCCTGGAGACCCGGCGACTTTCCGGAGTCTCCCCGCGTGCGCGGCGCGTACGTACGGCTCGGCCTCCTCCCGCTCCCGGTCGGCTGACGCCACTCATCCGGCGCCAGCAGACCTTCCCCTTCCCGAGCGGGTGGGGACCCGGCGGTGCGTATGGCCGCGCCGGACCTGAGAGGGCCCGGAATGACAGGGCGCGAAGCGCTCCCCAACGAGGGCGGCAGCGGGCGACCGGAGGGGCAGAGCCGACACGTCCCGGTCATGCTCGACCGGTGCCTGGACATGCTCGCCCCGGCCCTCGCCGAGCCCGGAGCCGTGGTCGTCGACTGCACGCTCGGACTCGGCGGTCACAGCGAGGCACTGCTCACCCGGTTCCCCGAAGCACGGCTCGTGGCCCTGGACCGCGACAAGGAGGCGCTGCGCCTCTCCGGAGAACGGCTCGCTCCCTTCGGTGACCGGGCCTCCCTGGTGCACGCCGTCTACGACGAACTCCCCGACGTGCTCGACCGCCTGGACATCCCGCGCGTCCAGGGCATCCTGTTCGACCTCGGGGTCTCCTCCATGCAACTCGACGAGGCGGACCGGGGTTTCGCGTACGCGCAGGACGCCCCGCTCGACATGCGCATGGACCAGACGACCGGCATGAGCGCGGCCGAGGTGCTCAACACCTACCCGCCGGGCGAACTGGTGCGGATCCTGCGGGCGTACGGCGAGGAGAAGCAGGCCAAGCGGATCGTCTCCGCGGTCGTGCGCGAGCGCGACAAGGACCCCTTCACCAACAGCGCGCGGCTCGTCGAACTGATCCGCGACGCGCTGCCCCAGGCGGCCAAGCGCACCGGCGGCAATCCCGCCAAGCGCACCTTCCAGGCGCTGCGCATCGAGGTCAACGGTGAACTGAGCGTCCTGGAGAGGGCGGTTCCCGCGGCCGTGAAGACGCTCGCCGTCGGCGGCCGCATCGCCGTGCTGTCGTACCACTCGCTGGAGGACCGGCTGGTCAAGCAGGTGTTCGCGGCCGGCGCCGCCAACACCGCGCCGCCCGGACTCCCGGTCGTCCCCGAGCGCTATCAGCCCCGGCTCAAGCTCCTCACCCGCGGTGCCGAACTTCCCACGGAGGAAGAGGTCGCCGAGAACCGGCGAGCGGCTCCCGCCCGGCTGCGGGGGGCGGAACGCATCCGCGAGGACGCCGCCGAGTGAGGCGCGGGGAGAGGGAGGGCGTGTGAGCGGCAAACCCGAACTCAGGGGGCGGGCCGCGCGGCTCGCGCGGCTCCTTCCGGCCGGCGCCGGGCAGGCCGCCCGCACTCCCTTCGTCCTCCTGGTCGTCCTCCTCCTCGGCGGCGGTCTCATCGGGCTCCTCGTGCTGAACTCGGCGCTCAGCGAAGGGGCGTTCCGCCTCGACGACCTCCAGAAGGACACCAAGAGCCTGACCGACGAGGAGCAGGGCCTCGAGCGGGACGTGGACGCCTACTCCGCCCCCGACGCCCTCCAGCGCCGCGCCCGCGAACTCGGCATGGTCCCCGGCGGCGACCCGGCCTTCCTCGACCCCGACGGCACGGTCAAGGGCGTCCCCGGAGCCGCCGGCCGGCAGTCCGCCGCGCGGGCCCCGATGATCCCCCCGCCCGAGGTCCTCGCCCGGCCCACGAGCCCCGCCGCGGGCCCGGCACCGCGCGCGGCACCCAGTACGGCCTCGGCACCCGCCCCGCGGCAGCCGTCCCCGGGCGCGCACACCACCCGGGCCCCCGCCCCGTCCACACAGCCCTCCACGACCCCCGGCAGGTGACGGAAGTGTCCGACAGGGAACCGCCGCGCCGCCGAGTGCCCGGCCCCGCCAGGCCCGCACGCCCCGGCGGCCGGAGCCGCCCGGGTCCGGGGGGCCGCCCCGTGCGCCGCCCGGCCCCGGCCCGTCCCGACGGCCCGCGCGTCATCCGGCTCGGCAGCCCCCGCCCCCGTCTGCGCATGGTCAGTCTCGCGCTGACGCTGGTGATGATCGCGTTCGTCGTACGGCTGCTCCAGGTACAGGCCGTCGACGCGAGCACCTATACCGCGAAGGCCGAGCAGAACCGGTACGTCGGACGCACACTGGCCGCCGAGCGCGGCGGGATCACCGACCGCGACGGCGTCGAGCTGGCGACGAGCGTGGACGCGTACGACATCACCGCCGACCCGACGATGTTCACGCGCGAGGCCACCAAGGTGGGGGACGCGCCCGAGCAGGCCGCCGCGCTCCTCGGCCCGATCATCGGCCAGGACACGGACACCGTCGCCAGGAAGCTGCGGACGAAGAACACCCGCTACACGCTCCTCGCGCACCGCCGCACCCCCCAGGTCTGGCAGCAGATCAAGGACCTGAAGAGCACCCTCGGGACCAAGGCGGAGACCGACAAGAGCACGGTCAACGTCCTCGCGGGCGTCCTCGCCGTACCGGCCAGCAAGCGCGTGTACCCGAACGGCGATCTCGCCGCCGGGATACTGGGCTGGGTCAACGCCGACGGCAAGGGCGGCGGCGGGATCGAGCAGCAGCTGAACAAGGAGCTCACCGGCAAGGACGGCAAGATCCGCTACGCCCAGTCCGGCGGCCGCCAGGTGCCGACCGTGGGTTCCACCGAGACACCGGCCGTGGCCGGCTCCGACGTCGAGCTGACCATCGACCGGGACATCCAGTGGGCCGCGCAGGACGCCATCAGCGAGCAGGTGAAGAAGTCCCGGGCGGACCGCGGGTACGTGATAGTGCAGGACACCAGGACCGGCGAGATCCTCGCCATGGCCAACTCGCCCGGCTTCGACCCCAACGACCTCACCCAGGCCAACGCCGCGGCCATGGGCAACGCGGCCCTCCAGGACGCGTACGAGCCCGGCTCCACCGCCAAGCTGATGTCCATGGCCGCCGTCCTCCAGGAGAACGTGGCCACCCCCGGCACGCACGTCGTCGTGCCGAACCGGCTGCACCGCGGGGACCGGCTCTTCCAGGACGACATCGACCACACCACCTGGTATCTCACGCTCAACGGGGTGCTCGCCAAGTCCAGCAACATCGGCACCATCCTGGCGACCGGCCAGCTCGGCAAGACCCAGAAGCAGGCGAACCGGGTCCTCTACTCGTACCTGCGCAAGTTCGGCATCGGCAGTCACACCGGGCTCGGCTTCCCCGGTGAGACCGCGGGCATCCTCGCGCCGCCCGACAAGTGGTCGACCTCGCAGCAGTACACGATTCCTTTCGGCCAGGGCGTGTCAATCAACGCGATGCAGGCGGCCTCCGTCTACTCGACGATTGCCAACGGCGGTGTCCGTATCGAGCCGACCCTGGTGCGCGGCACCAAGGGGGCCGACGGTCGCTTCACGCCCGCCGCCGAGCCGAAGAAGACCCGGGTCGTGAGCGAGAGGACGGCGAAGACCCTCGCCCAGATGCTGGAGTCCGTGGTGGACGACGAGCAGGGCACCGGCGCCAAGGCGCGCATCCCCGGCTACCGGGTCGCGGGCAAGACGGGTACGGCAAACCGCGTGGATCCGGCCACCGGCAAGTACCACGGCTACACCTCGTCGTTCGCCGGATTCGCCCCCGCGGACAAGCCCCGGATCACCGTCTACTGCGCGATCCAGAACGCCACGAAGGGCCTGTACTACGGCGGTCAGATCTGCGGACCCGTCTACAAGCAGGTCATGGAGTTCGCCCTGAAGACCCTCCAGGTCCCGCCCACCGGTGCCCACGCGGCCCGTCTGCCCGTCGAATTCACGCCGTGACCGCCTCCGACCGCACACCCTGATCGCCCCCACGCACAACGGACCAGGAACCACTCGTGACAACGATCACCCCGGACCCCGGGAACAACTCCTCCTCGGACGCCGAGCCCGAGCCCTCGCTTCGCCCAGGCGGGGGTGAGCCCGGTACGCTCACCGCCGTGCCACACGCTGATCAGTCCCAAACCACCCAGAAGGGCGTTCCTGTGACATATCCGGGGCCGCCGCGTCCGGTTCACGTCTCCGCCATCCACCTCGCGGAGCTGGCCGATCAGCTGGGCGCCGAGGCGCCGGAGAGCGACGCCGGGGTCACGGGCATCACCCATGACTCCCGCGCGGTGCGACCCGGCGACGTGTACGCCGCCCTGCCCGGGGCCCGTCTGCACGGCGCCGACTTCGTGACCCAGGCGGCCGGCCTCGGCGCGGTCGCCGTACTCACCGACCCGACCGGCGCCGAACGCGCCGCGGCCACCGGTCTGCCCGTCCTCGTCGTAGAGGACCCGCGCGGCTCGATGGGCGAGCTGGCGGCCACCATCTACGGCCACCCGGGGCGCGATCTCCTCCAGATCGGCATCACGGGCACCTCCGGCAAGACCACGACGGCCTACCTCGTCGAGGGCGGCCTGAAGACGGTCCGCTCCACCGGCCTGATCGGCACGGTCGAGATGCGCATCGGCGACGAGCGCATCAAGTCGGAGCGCACCACGCCCGAGGCCACCGACCTGCAGGCCCTGTTCGCCGTCATGCGCGAGCGCGGGGTCGATTCCGTCGCGATGGAGGTCTCCAGCCACGCGCTGGTCCTCGGCCGCGTCGACGGCTGCGTCTTCGACGTCGCCGTCTTCAACAACCTCAGCCCGGAACACATGGAGTTCCACACGGGCATGGAGGACTACTTCCAGGCCAAGGCGCAGCTGTTCACGGCCAGACGCAGCCGGCTCGGCGTCGTCAATCTCGACGACGAGTACGGCCGCCGGCTCAGCGAGGAGGCGACCGTCCCGGTCGTCACCTTCTCCGCCGAGGGCCACCCGGACGCCGACTGGCGCGCCGAGGACGTCGAAGTCGGCCCGATGGACTCGACGTTCACTGCGATCGGCCCCAAGGGTGAGCGGATCACCGCCCGCTCGCCGCTCGCGGGCCCCTTCAACGTGGCGAACACGCTCGCCGCGATCGTCGCGCTCGCGGTCGCCGGCATCGACCCGCAGACCGCCGCGGACGGTATCGCCGCCGTCCCGGGGGTCCCGGGCCGGCTGGAGCGCGTGGACGAGGGCCAGCCGTACCTCGCCGTCGTCGACTACGCCCACAAGACGGACGCCGTCGAATCCGTCCTGCGCGCCCTGCGCAAGGTGACCGAGGGCAAGCTGCACGTGGTGCTCGGCTGCGGCGGAGACCGTGACAGGACCAAGCGGATGCCGATGGGCGCGGCCGTGGCCCGGCTCGCCGACACCGCCGTCCTGACCTCCGACAACCCCCGCTCCGAGGACCCCCTCGCCATCCTCGCCACGATGCTCGCGGGCGCCGCCGAGGTGCCGGCGCACGAGCGCGCCGAGGTCCAGGTCTTCGAGGACCGGGCCGCCGCCATCGCCGCGGCCGTCGCGCGCGCAAAGCCGGGCGACACCGTGCTGGTCGCGGGCAAGGGCCACGAGCAGGGCCAGGACATCGCCGGGGTGGTGCGTCCCTTCGACGACCGCCAGGTGCTTCGCGAAGCTATCCAGAAGACTCAGGGATGAACTTGTGATCGCCCTCTCTCTCGCCGAGATCGCAGCAGTCGTCGGCGGGCAGACGTACGACATACCGGATCCGGCGCTACAGGTCACCGGACCGGTCGTCAGGGACTCCCGTGAAGTGGAGTCCGGCAGTCTCTTCGTCGCCTTCGTCGGCGAACGCGTGGACGGCCACGACTACGCCGAGGCGGTGATCGCAGCCGGCGCGGCCGCCGTTCTGGCGTCCCGCCCCGTCGGCGTGCCCGCCATCGTCGTGGACGACGTGCAGACGGCTCTCGGTGCCCTCGCCCGCCATGTCGTCGAACGGCTCGGCGCGACCCTCGTGGCCCTCACCGGCTCCGCCGGCAAGACCAGCACCAAGGACCTGATCGCCCAGGTGCTGCGGAGCAAGGCGCCGACCGTCTTCACCCCCGGCTCCCTCAACAACGAGATCGGACTGCCGCTCACCGCGCTCAGCGCCACCGAGGAGACCAAGTTCCTCGTGCTGGAGATGGGCGCCCGCGGCATCGGCCACATCCGCTATCTCGCGGACCTCACCCCGCCGAAGATCGGTCTCGTCCTCAACGTCGGCACCGCCCACATCGGCGAGTTCGGCGGCCGCGAGCAGATCGCGCAAGCAAAGGGCGAGCTCGTCGAGAGCCTCCCCGAGGACGGCGCGGCGGTCCTCAACGCCGACGATCCCCTCGTTCGCGCCATGGCTTCCCGTACGAAGGCACGCGTGATCCTCTTCGGAGAGTCCGACGAAGCGGACGTACGGGCCGAGAACGTCCGGCTCACGGAGAACGGACAGCCCGCCTTCAGCCTTCGCACACCCTCCGGGTGCAGTGATGTGACCATGCGCCTGTACGGTGAGCACCACGTGTCGAACGCGCTCGCCGCGGCCGCCGTCGCCCATGAGCTGGGCATGTCCGCAGACGAGATCGCCCGCGCGCTCTCCGAGGCGGGCTCCCTCTCCCGCTGGCGGATGGAGGTCACCGAGCGTCCGGACGGCGTGACGGTCGTCAACGACGCCTACAACGCGAACCCCGAGTCCATGCGAGCCGCCCTGCGCGCGCTCGCGTCGATGGGCAAGGGACGTCGTACGTGGGCGGTGCTCGGTCAGATGGCCGAGCTCGGGGACGAGGCGCTCGCCGAGCACGACGCGGTCGGACGGCTTGCCGTCCGGCTCAATGTCGGCAAGCTCGTCGCGGTCGGGGGCAGGGAAGCGTCCTGGCTGCAACTGGGCGCATATAACGAGGGTTCGTGGGGTGAGGAGTCGGTGCACGTGTCCGACGCACAGGCGGCTGTCGACCTGTTGCGCAGCGAGCTGCGCCCAGGGGACGTCGTGCTCGTGAAGGCGTCCAGGTCCGTCGGGCTGGAACGGGTGGCGCTCGCGCTGCTCGCCGACGGTGCCGAGGGTGAGGTTTCCGCCCGATGATGAAGCAGATCCTGTTCGCGGGAGTCATTGGCCTGTTCCTGACTCTGGTCGGCACTCCGCTGCTGATCAAGCTGCTGGCCCGCAAGGGCTACGGCCAGTACATCCGCGACGACGGCCCGCGCGAGCACCACAGCAAGCGCGGTACGCCGACCATGGGTGGTATCGCCTTCATCCTCGCGACGATCATCGCGTACTTCCTGTCGAAGGTGATCACGGGCTACGCGCCCACGTTCTCGGGCCTGCTGGTGCTCGGCCTGATGGCGGGCATGGGCCTGGTCGGCTTCCTGGACGACTACATCAAGATCGTCAAGCGGCGTTCGCTCGGTCTGCGGGCCAAGGCGAAGATGGCCGGACAGCTGATCGTCGGCATCGCCTTCGCGGTGCTGGCCCTGCAGTTCGCCGACAACCGCAACAACACTCCGGCCTCCACGAAGCTCTCCTTCGTCCAGGACTTCGGCTGGTCCATCGGCCCGGTGCTCTTCGTGGTCTGGGCGCTGTTCATGATCCTCGCCATGTCGAACGGCGTGAACCTGACGGACGGTCTGGACGGCCTCGCCACCGGCGCCGCGACGATGGTCTTCGGCGCCTACACCTTCATCGGTGTCTGGCAGTTCCAGGAGTCCTGCGCCAACGCGACGACCCTGACCAACCCGGGAGCCTGCTACGAGGTACGCGACCCGCTCGACCTCGCGGTCGTCGCCGCCGCCCTCATGGGCGCCTGCTTCGGCTTCCTGTGGTGGAACACCTCGCCGGCCAAGATCTTCATGGGCGACACCGGTTCGCTGGCCCTCGGCGGCGCGCTCGCCGGCCTCGCGATCTGCTCCCGCACGGAGATCCTGGTCGCCCTGCTCGGCGGCCTCTTCGTCCTCATCACCATGTCGGTGGTCATCCAGGTCGGCTCCTTCAAGCTGACCGGGAAGCGTGTCTTCCGCATGGCACCGCTCCAACACCACTTCGAACTCAAGGGGTGGTCCGAAGTCCTTGTGGTGGTCCGCTTCTGGATCATCCAGGGCATGTGCGTGATCGTCGGACTCGGCCTCTTCTACGCAGGATGGGCAGCCAAGAAGTGACCAACTGGCAGGGGAAGAACGTCACCGTCGCCGGCCTCGGCGTCTCGGGCATCCCGGCGGCCAAGGTCCTGCACGGCCTCGGCGCGGTCGTCACGGTCGTCAACGACGGTGACGACGACCGGGCCCGGGCGCAGGCCGCGGAGCTGGAGGCGCTCGGCGTCACCGTGCGCCTCGGTGACGGCGCGACCCTGCCCGAGGGCACCGAGCTCATCGTGACCGCGCCCGGCTGGCAGCCGGACAAGCCGCTGTTCGCCGCGGCCGCCGCGGCGGGCGTCCCGGTCTGGGGCGACGTCGAACTCGCCTGGCGGCTGCGGGAGCAGGACGGCCGGAAGGCCGCGCCCTGGCTCGCGGTCACCGGCACCAACGGCAAGACCACGACCGTCCAGATGCTCGCCTCCATCCTGAAGGCGGCGGGCCTGCGCACGGCGGCCGTCGGCAACATCGGCGTCTCGCTCCTCGACGCGGTCCTCGGCGAGGAGCAGTACGACGTCCTCGCCGTCGAACTCTCCAGCTACCAGCTCCACTGGGCGCCCTCGCTGCGCGCCCACTCCGCGGCCGTACTGAACCTCGCGCCCGATCATCTCGACTGGCACGGCTCGATGGAGGCGTACGCCGCCGACAAGGGCCGCATCTACGAAGGCAATCGGGTCGCCTGCGTCTACAACGTGGCCGACAAGGCCACCGAGGACCTGGTGCGCGCCGCGGACGTCGAGGAGGGCTGCCGGGCCGTCGGCTTCACTCTCGGCGCTCCGGGGCCCTCCCAACTCGGCGTGGTGGACGGCATCCTGGTCGACCGCGCCTTCGTCGAGAACCGGCAGAAGAACGCCCAGGAGCTGGCGGAGGTCTCCGACGTCCGTCCGCCCGCCCCGCACAACATCGCCAACGCCCTTGCCGCGGCGGCCCTCGCGCGTGCCTACGGGGTGCCCGCGCGGGCCGTACGGGACGGGTTGCGGGCCTTCACCCCGGACGCGCACCGCATCGCGCACGTCGCCGATGTCGGCCGGGTCGCCTACATCGACGACTCCAAGGCCACCAACACGCATGCCGCGGAAGCCTCCTTGGCGGCCTACGAGTCGATCGTGTGGATCGCGGGCGGGCTCGCCAAGGGCGCGACCTTCGACGAGCTGGTCGCCAAGTCGGCCAAGCGGCTCCGGGGCGTCGTCCTGATCGGCGCGGACCGCGCGCTGATCCGCGAAGCCCTGGCGCGACACGCCCCTGAAGTACCCGTCGTCGACCTCGACCGGACCGACACTGGGGCGATGCTCGCGGCTGTCCGGGAGGCCGAGCGGCTCGCCGAGCCCGGGGACACGGTGCTGCTGGCCCCGGCCTGTGCGTCCATGGACATGTTCGCCAACTACAACAAGCGCGGTGACGCGTTCGCGGAGGCGGTCCGCGAACTCGGCGCCTGACCCGGCCGCCTCGCCGGGCGAACCTGGGAGGGACGGACGCGTGACATCGTTGTGGCCCGGAGACGCCGATGCCGACTAGCCGTACCGGCCGACCTCCCGTGCAGCGGGCCGGCCGGCGGCCCGTCGCCCGGGTGTCGCGCGACAATCCCGTACGCCGCCTCTTCATCCGCGCCCGCAAGGCCTGGGACCGGCCGCTGACCGCGTACTACCTGATCCTCGGCGGCAGCCTGCTGATCACCGTGCTGGGGCTCGTGATGGTCTACTCGGCCTCGCAGATCACGGCGCTCCAGCTGTCCCTGCCCGGTTCGTACTTCTTCCGCAAGCAGTTCCTGGCGGCCCTGATCGGCGGCGTGCTGATGCTGGCCGCCTCGCGGATGCCGGTGAAGCTGCACCGCGCGCTGGCCTACCCGATACTGGCGGGTGCCGTGTTCCTGATGGCCCTGGTCCAGGTGCCCGGGATAGGAGTCGCGGTCAACGGCAACCAGAACTGGATCTCCCTCGGCGGCTCGTTCCAGATCCAGCCCAGCGAGTTCGGCAAGCTCGCCCTCGTGCTGTGGGGCGCCGATCTGCTCGCCCGCAAGCAGGACAAGCGGCTGCTGACCCAGTGGAAGCACATGCTGGTGCCGCTCGTCCCCGTCGCCTTCATGCTGCTCGGCCTGATCATGCTCGGCGGCGACATGGGCACGGCGATCATCCTCACGGCGATCCTGTTCGGGCTGCTGTGGCTGGCCGGAGCACCCACCCGGCTGTTCGTCGGCGTGCTGTCCATCGCCGTGGCGATCGGCTTCACCCTCATCAAGACGAGCCCCAACCGCATGTCCAGGCTGGCCTGCATCGGGGCGACCGAGCCGGGGCCGCACGACACCTGCTGGCAGGCCGTGCACGGCATCTACGCCCTCGCCTCCGGCGGTCTCTTCGGTTCCGGTCTCGGCGCCAGTGTGGAGAAATGGGGCCAACTGCCCGAAGCGCACACCGACTTCATCTTCGCCATCACCGGGGAGGAACTGGGCCTCGCGGGGACGCTGTCGGTACTCGCCCTCTTCGCGGCTCTAGGCTATGCGGGTATCCGCGTGGCCGGACGCACGGAGGACCCCTTCGTGAGGTATGCCGCGGGAGGCGTGACCACCTGGATCACGGCGCAGGCCGTGATCAACATCGGTGCGGTGCTCGGTCTGCTGCCGATCGCCGGTGTCCCGCTCCCGCTGTTCTCCTACGGGGGCTCCGCCCTGCTGCCGACCATGTTCGCCATCGGGTTGCTGATCGCCTTCGCGCGTGACGACCCCGCTGCGCGGGCGGCACTCGCGATGCGGCAACCCCGCTTTGGCAGAAGGCGGGGTGCGGTGAGAGAGTCCGCAAGGGCCGGGGGGCCCCGGAGATGGAACACGATGCGACGGCGTGCCTCGGCGGCGCGTTCGTCCGGAGAGCGGTGAATTTCGGTGCATGTCGTACTCGCCGGCGGGGGGACCGCCGGCCACATCGAGCCCGCGCTCGCCCTCGCGGATGCCCTGCGCAGGCAGGACCCGACCGTGGGGATCACGGCCCTGGGCACAGAACGCGGACTCGAGACGCGGCTCGTACCCGAGCGCGGCTACGAACTCGCGCTGATCCCCGCGGTGCCGCTGCCGCGCAAGCCCACCCCCGAGCTGATCACCGTCCCCGGACGGCTGCGCGGCACGATCAAGGCTGCCGAGCAGATCATGGAACGCACCAAGGCGGACGCGGTCGTCGGCTTCGGCGGCTACGTGGCCCTGCCCGGCTACCTGGCGGCCAAGCGCCTGGGCGTGCCGATCATCGTCCACGAGGCCAATGCCCGCCCCGGCCTCGCCAACAAGATCGGATCGCGGTACGCGGCCCAGGTGGCCGTCTCCACACCCGACAGCAAGCTCCGCGGGGCCCGTTACATCGGCATCCCGCTGCGCCGCTCCATCGCCACCCTCGACCGGGCCGCCGTACGGCCCGAGGCGCGCGCCGCGTTCGGGCTCGACCCGAACCTGCCGACCCTCCTGGTGTCGGGCGGCTCGCAGGGCGCCCGCCGCCTCAACGAGGTGGTCCAGCAGGCGGCTCCGTACCTTCAGCAGGCCGGAATCCAGATCCTGCACGCGGTCGGCCCGAAGAACGAACTGCCGCAGGTGCATCAGATGCCGGGGATGCCCCCGTACATCCCGGTACCGTACGTGGACCGGATGGATCTCGCGTACGCCGCGGCCGACATGATGCTCTGCCGCGCGGGCGCGATGACCGTCGCCGAACTCTCCGCCGTCGGACTGCCCGCCGCCTACGTCCCGCTGCCCATCGGCAACGGCGAACAGCGGCTGAACGCCCAGCCGCTGGTCAAGGCCGGCGGCGGACTGCTGGTCGACGACGCGGAGCTGACCCCGCAGTGGGTGCAGCAGAACGTGCTGCCCGTTCTCGCCGACCCGCACCGGCTGTACGAGATGTCGCGTGCCGCCAGCGAGTTCGGCCGCCGGGACGCCGACGACCTGCTCGTCGCGATGGTGTACGAGGCGATCGCCTCGCGCCACCGCTAGGACCGTATGAGGGAAGGCAGGGAGCGTGGCCGGACCGACGACCGCCGAGCGCGGTGAACGGCAGAAGCTGGAGTCAGGCCCGCCCCGGCCGCCCTTTCTCGGGCGGCTCCGCCGCCCTCATAGGCTCATCATCCTTTTGACCGCCGTGGTGTTGGCGGGCGCCGCCGCGGTGTGGATCCTCTACGGCTCGCCATGGCTGCGCGTGGAGCGCGTATCGACCTCCGGGACGCGGGTGCTGACGGCCGGGCAGGTGGAGGAAGCGGCCGATGTTCCGGTCGGATCCCCGTTGATGTCCATCGACACGGAGGCGATCGAGGCGCGATTGCGCGGGAAATTGCCCCGAATTGACTCGGTTGACGTCGTCCGATCCTGGCCGCACGGAATCGGTCTCAAAGTGACCGAACGTACCCCGGTCCTGATTGTCGAAAAGGGCGCAAAGTTCGTCGAAGTGGACGCCAAGGGCGTGCGGTTCGCGACCGTTTCCGATGCCCCGAAGGGTGTGCCGGTACTGGAATTGACGGTTTCGCGGCCCGCCGTTCTGCGCCGCTTCCCCGCCGACCGGCTGGTGCGTGAGGCGGTGCGGATCGCCGGGGACATTCCGGACTCCGTCGCCCGCGACACCCGTACCGTCAAGGTCCGTTCCTACGACGCCGTCTCGCTGGAGTTGAGGGGCGGCCGGACCGTCGAGTGGGGCAGCGGCGAGAAGGGCCGCGCGAAGGCCAGGACGCTCCTTGCTCTCATGAAAGCCGATCCCGAGGCCCGGCACTTCGACGTAAGTGCCCCCACAGCCCCCGCCTCATCGGGCAGTTGACTCGCATCAGCGCAGGCCAGCACCCTGGTTGGGCAGTGCTGCGCCTGATCACATAGGGTGAAAAGAAAAACGGGAGGTTCGGCGTGTTCGTTGAACGTGCGCCACTTGTCGACTTAGTGTCCTGTTCGGAAGAGTCCAAGGAACAGACACACTGGTAACCCTAAACTTCAGCGTTAGGGTTCGGGTCGGCGTTCGGACCGTCCCATTCGGCATCAGTCGTCGGATCGCGACCGTGCGAGGCGACGACACGTAACTCGAGGCGAGAGGCCTTCGACGTGGCAGCACCGCAGAACTACCTCGCAGTCATCAAAGTCATCGGTGTCGGCGGCGGTGGTGTCAATGCCATCAACCGGATGATCGAGGTCGGTCTCAAGGGCGTCGAGTTCATCGCCATCAACACCGACGCTCAGGCGCTGTTGATGAGCGACGCCGACGTCAAGCTCGACGTCGGCCGGGAACTCACCCGCGGCCTCGGGGCCGGAGCCAACCCGGCAGTCGGCCGCAAGGCCGCCGAGGACCACCGCGAGGAGATCGAGGAGGTCCTCAAGGGGGCCGACATGGTCTTCGTGACGGCCGGCGAGGGTGGCGGCACCGGCACCGGCGGCGCGCCCGTCGTGGCCAACATCGCCCGCTCCCTGGGCGCCCTCACCATCGGCGTGGTCACCCGCCCGTTCACCTTCGAGGGCCGGCGCCGCGCCAACCAGGCGGAGGACGGCATCGCGGAACTCCGCGAAGAGGTCGACACCCTCATCGTCATCCCGAACGACCGGCTGCTGTCCATCTCGGACCGCCAGGTCTCGGTCCTCGACGCCTTCAAGTCGGCGGACCAGGTCCTGCTCTCCGGTGTTCAGGGCATCACCGACCTCATCACCACGCCCGGCCTGATCAACCTCGACTTCGCCGACGTGAAGTCCGTGATGTCCGAGGCCGGTTCGGCCCTCATGGGCATCGGCTCGGCCCGCGGCGACGACCGCGCGGTGGCGGCGGCCGAGATGGCGATCTCCTCGCCGCTCCTCGAGGCCTCCATCGACGGCGCCCGCGGCGTCCTGCTCTCCATCTCCGGCGGCTCCGACCTCGGCCTGTTCGAGATCAACGAAGCCGCCCAGCTGGTCAGCGAGGCCGCGCACCCCGAGGCCAACATCATCTTCGGCGCGGTCATCGACGACGCCCTGGGCGACGAGGTGCGCGTCACCGTCATCGCCGCCGGCTTCGACGGCGGCCAGCCGCCGGCCAAGCGGGACAACGTCCTCGGATCGACCTCGGCCCGACGCGAGGAGCCCGCTCCGGCGCGCCAGACCGAGAGCCGCCCGTCCTTCGGGTCGCTCGGTAGCGTCACCCCGAAGGAGACCGCCCCGGAGCCCGCTCCGGAGCCGGTCAGCGAACTGCCGGTGTCCCCGCCGGTCCCGCCGTCCCGCTCCTACTCGGACAGCGCGGCCGAGGAACTGGACGTGCCGGACTTCCTGAAGTGATAGGACATCGCTCCGAAACGAGCACCGCGAGCGGCGCCCACTTCGCCTTCACCGACAGGTGGGGCGGGGTGAGCGCCGTTCCGTACGAGGAGCTCAACCTCGGCGGAGCGGTCGGCGACGACCCCGACGCCGTACGCACCAACCGGGAACTGGCGGCCAAGTCGCTCGGGCTCGATCCGGCCCGGGTCGTCTGGATGAACCAGGTGCACGGACCGGACGTGGCGGTCGTCGAGGAGCCGTGGGGCTCCCCGGACATCCCGTCCGTCGACGCGATCGTCACGGCACGGCGGGGGCTCGCGCTCGCCGTCCTCACCGCCGACTGCACGCCCGTCCTCCTCGCCGACCCCGTCGCCGGGGTGGCGGCCGCCGCCCACGCGGGACGGCCCGGCATGGTCGCCGGGGTGGTGCCCGCGGCCGTACGGGCCATGGTGGAACTCGGCGCCGATCCGGCCAGGATCGTCGCCCGCACCGGACCCGCGGTCTGCGGACGGTGCTACGAGGTGCCGGACGCGATGCGCGCCGAGGTCGCCGCCGTCGAGCCCGCGGCCTACGCCGAGACCACGTGGGGGACGCCCGCGGTCGACGTGACCGCCGGAGTGCACGCGCAGTTGGAACGGCTCGGAGTGCGTGACCGGGAGCAGTCGCCGGTGTGCACGCTCGAATCGGGGGACCACTTCTCGTACCGACGGGACCGCACCACCGGGCGGCTCGCGGGCTATGTCTGGCTGGACTGATGGGGCATGACAGACCGTAAGGCTCAACTCGCCGCGAATCTGGCGAAAGTGGAAGAGCGCATCACGGCGGCGTGCACCGCCGCCGGGCGCAAGCGCGAAGAGGTGACCCTGATCGTGGTCACCAAGACCTACCCCGCGAGCGATGTGCGGATCCTGTCGGAACTCGGTGTGCGGCATGTCGCCGAGAACCGGGACCAGGACGCGGCACCGAAGGCCGCGGAGTGCTCGGACCTGCCCCTGTTGTGGCACTTTGTCGGGCAATTGCAGACCAACAAGGTGCGTTCCGTGGTCGGTTACGCGGGTGTCGTGCAGTCGGTCGACCGCTCCAGGCTCGTCGCGGCCCTCTCGAAGGAAGCGGTGCGGGCGGAGCGTGAGGTGGGGTGCCTCATCCAGGTCGCGCTGGACGCGCAGGAGCGCGGCCGGGGTGAGCGGGGAGGTGTGGGGGTCGGCGGAATCGAGGAGTTGGCCGACCTTGTCGCGGGGGCCCCCGGGCTCCGGCTCGACGGGCTGATGACCGTCGCTCCGCTCACCGGTGAGTACGCGGGGCGGCAACAGGCGGCGTTCGAGCGGCTGATGGATTTGTCGACTGCCGTGCGCCGGACTCATCCGGCTGCGAACATGGTCTCGGCAGGGATGAGCTCGGACCTCGAACAGGCCGTGGCGGCCGGAGCGACACATGTACGCGTCGGTACTGCGGTACTCGGAGTCCGACCCAGCCTCGGGTAACGTCGCCAAGAAGTCGGACCACAGCAGAAAATATGGTCATTTCCGCCAAAGGCGGGCATAACGACCTCGTGGATCGCGGGCACTTGGCAATTCGTCAGCCGATCCACCACAGAGCGGAGGACTCAGAGCATGGCCGGCGCGATGCGCAAGATGGCGGTCTACCTCGGCCTCGTGGAGGACGATGGGTACGACGGCAGGGGATTCGACCCCGACGACGACTTCGAGCCCGAGCTCGACCCCGAGCCCGAGCGGGACCGGCGACGGCATGAGCCGTCGCACCAGTCACATCAGGCGCACCAGTCCCAACGGGACGAATCGGTACGAGTGGTACAGCCCCCGGCGCCGCGTGACCCCGTGCCGCATTCCGCTTCGCTCGCCGCGGAGTCCGGGCGTCCGGCACGCATCGCCCCCGTGGCGTCCATCACACAAGAACGTCAAAGCCTGGAGAAGAACGCCCCGGTGATCATGCCCAAGGTCGTGTCGGAACGAGAGCCGTACCGGATCACCACGCTGCACCCCCGGACCTACAACGAGGCCCGTACCATCGGGGAACACTTCCGTGAGGGCACCCCGGTGATCATGAACCTGACGGAGATGGATGACACGGATGCGAAGCGACTTGTCGACTTCGCGGCCGGTTTGGTGTTCGGTCTCCACGGCAGCATCGAGCGGGTGACGCAGAAGGTGTTCCTGTTGTCGCCTGCTAACGTCGATGTCACGGCGGAGGACAAGGCCCGCATCGCAGAGGGCGGGTTCTTCAACCAGAGCTGAGACGCAGGACCGGGAACACCGCATGGGAAACAGGGGAGAGGGACGCACGGATCATGAGCGTGGTCGGGCAGGTCTTCTACATCGCGCTGATGTGCTTCCTCATCGTGCTGATTTTCCGGTTGGTCATGGACTACGTCTTCCAGTTCGCCCGCTCATGGCAACCCGGCAAGGCGATGGTGGTCGTTCTGGAGGCCACCTACACTGTCACCGATCCACCGCTCAAGCTTCTGCGGCGGTTCATTCCGCCGCTGCGTCTCGGGGGCGTGGCGCTTGACCTGTCCTTCTTCGTACTGATGATCATCGTCTTCATCCTGATCAGGCTTACGCAGAGCATGATGTGAGCGATGTGAACGATACGGTCTTGCCGAATGCCGACGACTACGTTGAGGTGAAGAGATGCCGTTGACCCCCGAGGACGTGCGGAACAAACAGTTCACGACCGTCCGCCTCCGAGAAGGCTATGACGAGGACGAGGTCGATGCCTTCCTCGACGAGGTCGAAGCCGAACTGACTCGCCTGCTCCGCGAGAACGAGGACCTGCGCGCCAAGCTGGCCGCTGCCACGCGCGCGGCCGCGCAGAACCAGCAGCAGCAGGGTATGCGCAAGCCGCCCGAGCAGCAGGACCAGCAGGGCCCGCCGCAGGGTATGCGAGGCCCGGGCGCCCCCGTGCCCGCCGGGATATCGGGTCCGCCGCAGGGTATGGGCGGCCCCATGGGAGGCCCGCCCCAGCTGCCCAGCGGTGCGCCGCAGCTGCCCGCCGGCCCCAGCGGCCAGGGTGGCCAGCAGGGTCAGGGTCCGATGGGCCAGGGCCCCATGGGGCAGGGTCCGATGGGGCAGGGTCCGATGGGCCAGGGCCCCATGGGTCAGGGTCCGATGGGTCAGGGTCCGATGGGGCAGGGCCCCATGGGGCAGGGTCCGATGGGTCAGGGTCCCGGTCAGATGCAGCAGATGCAGCAGATGGGTGGCCCGATGGGCGGACCCATGGGTGGCCCCATGGGCGGCCACGGCCAGCAGATGCCGCAGCAGGGCCCCGGTGGCGACAGCGCCGCGCGTGTCCTCTCGCTGGCCCAGCAGACCGCCGACCAGGCGATCGCCGAGGCCCGCTCCGAGGCCAACAAGATCGTCGGTGAGGCCCGCAGCCGCGCCGAGGGTCTGGAGCGCGACGCCCGTGCCAAGGCCGACGCCCTGGAGCGGGACGCGCAGGAGAAGCACCGCGTCGCGATGGGCTCCCTGGAGTCCGCCCGCGCCACGCTGGAGCGCAAGGTCGAGGACCTGCGCGGCTTCGAGCGCGAGTACCGCACGCGTCTGAAGTCTTACCTGGAGTCGCAGCTGCGCCAGCTGGAGACGCAGGCGGACGACTCGCTCGCCCCGCCGCGCACTCCGGCCACGGCGTCCCTGCCGTCGTCCTCCGCGCCCTCCATGGCTCCCGCGGGTGCCGGTGCGCCGTCCTACGGCGGCAACCAGGGCATGGGTGGCCCGACGCAGGCCCCGCCGTCCTACGGTGGGCAGCAGCAGATGTCGCCCGCGATGACCCAGCCGATGGCTCCGGTGCGGCCCCAGGGCCCGTCGCCGATGCAGCAGGCGCCCTCGCCGATGCGCGGGTTCCTCATCGACGAGGACGACAACTGACGGCCATGAGCACGCCTTAGGCGTCGGCAGCGTTCAGGGCGGGGCCCCCGGATTCCGGGGGCCCCGCCCTTTTGTGCGGTCCCTGCCCCTTGCGCGGCCCCTCGTGCGGCCTCCTGTGCGGTCGCGGAGCGCTTGTACGGGGTACGCAACGCCGAAGGCCCGGGGCCACCAGGAATCCTGGTGGCCCCGGGCCTTCGGTACGGGTGCGCCGGTCCTCGTTACGCCTTGCGGAGGCGGAACACCAGGGACAGGCCCTCGTCCGTGAAGGGCTCCCCGAAGGTGCCGTCGGCCTCGCCCTGGGCGAAGTCCGTGGCGAGGACCTCGTCGGCGATCAGACCGGCGTGCTCGCCGAGTGCCGCGATGACCGCCGGGTCCGTGGAGGTCCAGCGGAGCGCGATGCGGTCGGCGACGTCCAGGCCGCTGTTCTTGCGGGCCTCCTGGATCAGCCGGATCGCGTCACGGGCGAGGCCCGCCCGGCGCAGCTCCTCGGTGATCTCCAGGTCGAGGGCGACGGTAGCGCCGGAGTCGGAGGCCACCGACCAGCCCTCGCGCGGGGTCTCCGTGATGATGACCTCGTCCGGGGCCAGCGTCACGGTCTCACCGTCGACCTCGACCGACGCGGTGCCCTCGCGCAGGGCGAGGGACAGGGCGGCGGCATCGGTCTCGGCGATGGCCTTCGCCACATTCTGGACGCCCTTGCCGAAGCGCTTGCCCAGCGCGCGGAAGTTCGCCTTCGCCGTCGTGTCGACCAGTGAGCCGCCGACCTCGGAGAGTGAGGCGAGCGAACTCACATTCAGCTCCTCGGTGATCTGCGCGTGCAGCTCGGGGTCGAGGGTCCCGAAGCCGGTCGCCGCGATCAGCGCGCGGGACAGCGGCTGGCGGGTCTTGACGCCCGACTCCGCGCGCGTGGCGCGGCCGAGCTCGACGAGACGGCGGACCAGCACCATCTGGCGCGACAGCTCCGGGTCGATGGCCGAGAGGTCCGCCTCCGGCCAGGTCGACAGGTGCACGGACTCGGGGGCGTCCGGGGAGACCGGGACGACCAGGTCCTGCCAGACCCGCTCGGTGATGAACGGGGTCAGCGGGGCCATCAGCCGGGTGACCGTCTCCACGACCTCGTGCAGCGTGCGCAGCGCGGCCTTGTCGCCCTGCCAGAAGCGGCGGCGGGAGCGGCGGACGTACCAGTTCGAGAGGTCGTCGACGAAGGCCGACAGGAGCTTTCCGGCACGCTGGGTGTCGTAGGCCTCCAGAGCCTGCGTCACCTGGTCGGTGAGCGCGTGGAGTTCGGACAGGAGCCAGCGGTCCAGCACCGGGCGGTCGGCCGGGGCCGGATCGGCCGCGCTGGGCGCCCAGTTGGTGGTGCGGGCGTACAACGCCTGGAAGGCGACGGTGTTCCAGTAGGTGAGGAGCGTCTTGCGGACGACCTCCTGGATCGTGCCGTGGCCCACGCGCCGGGCCGCCCACGGGGAGCCGCCGGCAGCCATGAACCAGCGCACCGCGTCGGCGCCGTGCTGGTCCATCAGCGGGATCGGCTGGAGGATGTTGCCCAGGTGCTTGGACATTTTGCGGCCGTCCTCGGCGAGGATGTGGCCGAGGCACACGACGTTCTCGTACGAGGACTTGTCGAAGACCAGGGTGCCGACGGCCATCAGCGTGTAGAACCAGCCGCGTGTCTGGTCGATGGCCTCGGAGATGAACTGCGCCGGGTAGCGGCTCTCGAAGATCTCCTTGTTCTTGTACGGGTAGCCCCACTGCGCGAACGGCATCGAGCCCGAGTCGTACCAGGCGTCGATGACCTCCGGGACGCGGGTCGCCGTCAGGCCGCAGCCGTCCTGCGGGCACGGGAAGGTGACCGCGTCGATGTAGGGGCGGTGCGGGTCCAGGTCGGACTGGTCGGTGCCGGTCAGCTCGGACAGTTCCGCGCGCGAGCCGACACAGGTGAGGTGGCCCTCCTCGCACGTCCAGAGCGGGAGCGGGGTGCCCCAGTAACGGCTGCGCGAGAGCGCCCAGTCGATGTTGTTGTTCAGCCAGTCGCCGAAGCGGCCGTGCTTGACCGACTCCGGGAACCAGTTGGTGTCCTCGTTCTCCTGGAGGAGACGGTCCTTGACGGCGGTGGTGCGGATGTACCAGGACGGCTGCGCGTAGTACAGCAGCGCGGTGTGGCAGCGCCAGCAGTGCGGGTAGCTGTGCTCGTACGGCACGTGCTTGAGGAGCAGGCCGCGGTTCTGCAGGTCCTCGGTGAGCTTTTCGTCCGCCTTCTTGAAGAAGACACCGCCCACGAGCGGGACGCTCTCCTCGAAGGTGCCGTTCGGACGGATCGGGTTCACGACCGGGAGGCCGTAGGCGCGGCAGACCTTGAGGTCGTCCTCACCGAAGGCGGGGGACTGGTGGACCAGACCCGTGCCGTCCTCGGTCGTCACGTACTCGGCGTTGACCACGAAGTGGGCGGGCTCGGGGAACTCGACGAGCTCGAACGGACGTTGATACGTCCAGCGCTCCATCTCGGCACCCGTGAAGGACTCGCCCGTGGTCTCCCAGCCCTCGCCGAGCGCCTTCTCGACGAGCGGCCGCGCGACGACGAGCTGCTCCTCGCCGTTCGTCACGACGACATAGGTGACGTCCGGGTGCGCGGCGACCGCGGTGTTGGAGACCAGCGTCCACGGCGTGGTCGTCCACACCAGGAGCGCGGCCCGGCCGGCCAGCGGACCGGAGGTGAGCGGGAAACGGACGTACACGGAGGGGTCGACGATCGTCTCGTAGCCCTGGGCCAGCTCGTGGTCCGAGAGGCCCGTCTCGTCGCGCGGGCACCAGGGCGCCACGCGGTAGTCCTGGACCAGCAGGCCCTTGTTGAAGATCTCCTTGAGCGACCACCAGACGGACTCGATGTACTCGGGGTCCATGGTCCGGTAGGCGTCGTCCAGGTCGACCCAGTAGCCCATGCGGTTCGTCAGCTCGGTGAACGCGTCGGTGTGGCGGGTCACGGACTGGCGGCACCGGTCGTTGAACTCGGCGATGCCGTACGCCTCGATGTCCTGCTTGCCGGTGAAGCCGAGCTCCTTCTCGACCGCCAGCTCCACCGGGAGGCCGTGGCAGTCCCAGCCGGCCTTGCGGCCCACGTGGTAGCCGCGCATGGTGCGGAAGCGCGGGAAGACGTCCTTGAAGACGCGCGCCTCGATGTGGTGGGCGCCCGGCATGCCATTGGCGGTGGGCGGGCCTTCGTAGAACACCCATTCCGGCCGGCCCTCGGACTGCTCAAGGCTCTTGGCGAAGATCTTCTGCTCGCGCCAGAAGTCGAGCACGGCGTGCTCGAGGGCGGGCAGGTCGACCTGGGCGGGCACCTGGCGGTACGTCGGCGCTGTCATCGGCGAGCTTCCTCCAACGGACTTTCTGCCTTCCGTCGGAGGGACGAGAGCCGTGTTGCTACGGACGCCGTGTGCGGCGCGCTCCCGCGGTACCACCCTCCTTGGCTCCCCGGTGCGCCGTTCGCACCAGTGAGCCCCCTCATTGGGGTCGCGATGCCGGGTCTACTGGCCCCTGAGGGGTGTTCTGCCGGCGGCTCCGGGGTGATCTTCGCGTCGCGCTCGCCCCCGGGCTTCCACCGTCCCCGGGTCGCTCCTGGCCGCGTACGCCGCTACTCGTCCCCATCCATGCTTCTCGCTCCGCCCAGTGTACGGCGCCCCGGGGACAGCGGCCGACCGGTTTTCCGGGGCGCGGCCGTGGCCTGCGCGGTGACCCGAATGGCGAGGCGCACGCGTCCGGATCCCGGGACGCCGGGCCCGGCGGATTACCCGGCGGGGAGCTGGGCACAACGCATGCAGGCTTGCCGCGCGGGGCTCGCGAGGCGGGCGAATCGTGGGCGTGCCCCGTTGCCGCGGGTCAGAAGTCGATTTATCGTCCCAGCACGATTCGCGAGCAAGATCACAATATGTGAAGGGGCCGCGGCCATGGTGGCGAAGAAGACCGCCGTACAGCAGTCGGCGTCCGGCAGATCCACCGGTGCGGCGGCCAAGGACGTGGGTGGGAAGAAGACCGCACAGGGGGGTCCCGCGACGGGCGAGGCGAAGCCGGTGAAGACGACCTCCAGGACCACGGATCCGGCCGGGAAGGCGCCGCCCACGAAGACGGCGAGCAAGCCGGCCGGAACAGTCGACAAGGCCGTCGACGGTCCCGTCGACAAGATCGTCGACGGGACGGCGAGCGGGACGGCCACCAGGAAACCGGCCTCTTCGAAGGCCGCGGAGACCTCGAAGGCCGCGGAGGCCGAGGCCGGCGCTTCGAAGGGGGCCGCTTCTGAGGCGGCGTCCTCGAAGACGGCCGACACGACAGCGGCGTCCCCGGGCACCGCGTCCGCGAAATCCGCCTCCACGAAGGCGGCGGCCAAGAAGACCACCGCCAAGAAGGCCACCGCGAAGAAGGCGGCGGCAGCGGCGACGAAGCCGGTGTCCAGGAAGTCCGCGGCCAAGAAGAGCGCCGGCACGGCGAGGAAGAGCACCAGTACGGCCAAGAAGACGGCCGCTTCCGCGGCCCAGGGTGCGGCCGAGGCCGCGAAGACGACGGGAGCCACGACGGTGGTTGCGAAGAAGACCCCTGGCACGGCCACGGCCGCGAAGAAGGCCACCGCGGTCCCCAAGGCGCGGCTCGCCGCGGTGGAGCCCGGCGAGCTCGCGGTGCGCCCGGGCGAGGACCCCTGGACCCCGGAGGAGGTCGGGGCGGCCCGCGCGGAACTCCAGTCGGAGGCTCTCCGGCTGCGCACCGAGATCTCGTCGTCCGAGGAGGCTCTCGCGGGCCTGATGCGGGACTCCGGCGACGGCGCGGGCGACGACCAGGCGGACACCGGCACGAAGAACATCACACGCGAACACGAGATGGCACTCAACTCGAACGCGCGCGAAACGCTGGAACAGACCGAGCACGCCCTGGACCGCCTCGACGCGGGCACCTACGGGCTCTGCGAGAACTGCGGCGACCCCATCGGCAAGGCCCGCATGCAGGCGTTCCCGCGCGCCACCCTGTGCGTGGAGTGCAAGCAGAAGCAGGAGCGCAGGCACTGAACCGCGGGCGGCGGGCGGAGCGCCACCGCCTCGCGGTGCGCGCGTGCTCCTGACCACAGGAGCCGAGGGGGGTGTGCCGTACCCTCGTCCTCAGTCAGGAACCTAGGTCGAGGGACTCACTCACGTGGCAGAGGCGGAGCGCATCATCGGTACGCCGGACATCTCAGGGGCGGCGGGAGCCGAGCCGGGGAAGTCCGACGGGAACGCGGCGGCGTCGGGTGACCGGTCCGGCGCGGACGGGGCGGCCCCGTCCGAGCGGCCCAGGGGCAGGCGCAGGATCGCCGTGCTCTTCACGGTGGCCGTGCTGGCGTACGCCCTCGATCTCATCAGCAAGATGATCGTGGTGGCGAAGCTGGAGCACCACGACTCGATCGAGATCATCGGGGACTGGCTGAAGTTCGAGGCGATCCGCAACGCGGGCGCGGCCTTCGGCTTCGGCGAGGCGTTCACGATCATCTTCACGGTGATCGCCGCGGCGGTGATCGTCGTCATCGCCCGGCTCGCCCGCAAGCTCTACAGCGTGCCGTGGGCCATCGCCCTGGGCCTGCTGCTGGGTGGTGCGCTCGGCAACCTGACCGACCGGATCTTCCGCTCGCCCGGCGTCTTCGAGGGCGCGGTCGTGGACTTCATCGCGCCCAAGCACTTCGCCGTCTTCAACCTCGCCGACTCGGCGATCGTCTGCGGCGGCATCCTGATCGTGCTGCTGTCCTTCCGGGGCCTCGACCCGGACGGCACGGTCCACAAGGACTGACGTACGGGCCGCCCGGCCGGGCGGTCACGGCAGCGCAGGGGGCCGCCGGGCGGCCTCCACGGGCACTGGCGTTCGGGCTGTGGTCCGGCGGTGTCCGAGCCGTCCGGCATACTCGACGGGTGAGTACCGTTCCCGAGATCCGCACCCTGCCCGTGCCCGACGGCCTGGAGGGCGAGCGCGTCGACGCCGCCATCTCCCGCATGTTGGGCTTCTCCCGTACCAAGGCCGCAGAGCTCGCCGCGGCGGGGAAGGTCACGGTCGACGGCTCGGTGGTGGGCAAGTCCGAGCGGGTGCACGGCGGCTCCTGGCTCGAAGTGGAGATGCCGCAGGCCCCCGCGCCCGTGCAGATCGTCGCCGAGCCCGTCGAGGGCATGGAGATCGTGTACGACGACGACGACGTGGTCGTGATCATCAAGCCCGTCGGCGTGGCGGCGCACCCCAGCCCGGGCTGGTCCGGCCAGACCGTCATCGGCGGTCTCGCGGCCGCCGGCTACCGGATCTCGACCTCCGGCGCCGCCGAGCGCCAGGGCATCGTGCACCGCCTCGACGTGGGCACCTCGGGCCTGATGGCCGTCGCCAAGTCGGAGCGCGCGTACACGTCGCTCAAGCGCCAGTTCAAGGAGCGCACGGTCGACAAGCGCTACCACGCGCTCGTTCAGGGCCACCCGGACCCGACCAGCGGCACCATCGACGCGCCCATCGGACGCCACCCGAACCACGACTACAAGTGGGCGGTCACGGCCGAGGGCAAGCCCTCCGTCACGCACTACGACCTCATCGAGGCGTTCCGCGCCGCCTCCCTGCTCGACATCAAGCTGGAGACCGGGCGCACCCACCAGATCCGCGTCCACATGGCGGCCCACCGGCACCCGTGCGTCGGCGACCTGACCTACGGCGCGGACCCCACACTCGCCAAGCGCCTCGGCCTCACCCGCCAGTGGCTGCACGCCGTGCGGCTCGGCTTCGAGCACCCCGCGGACGGACGGTGGGTGGAGCTCGAGAGCGACTACCCCGAGGACCTTCAGGCCGCACTCGACAAGGTCCGTGAGGAGAGCTACGCGTGAGCGGTGGCTCGGACGGGGCGGCGGGCGCCTCCCCAGCGGTGCGGGACGGCGCGTACGAGGTGCGGGTGGCCGAGGACGCCGCCGACCGTGAGGCCTGTTTCTCCGTGCGCAAGGACGTCTTCGTCGGTGAGCAGGGTGTCCCGGAGGACATCGAGTACGACGCGTACGACCCCGGCGCCCTGCACGTGCTGGCGGTCCGCGACGACGGCCTGCCGCTCGGCACCGGGCGCCTCCTCGAGGGGGAGGCGGCCGCGGCGAAGGTCGGCGGGGATCCGGCCGTCGGCTCGCTCGGACGGCTCGCCGTGACGCGCGAGGCACGCGGGCTCGGCGTCGGCGCCGCGCTCGTCGGAGCCATCGAGGACGCGGCACGCGCGCGCGGCCTGGCCGCCGTGGACCTGCACGCGCAGACCCACGCGCTGGGGTTCTACGAGCGGCTCGGGTACGTGGCGTACGGACCGGAGTTCCCGGACGCCGGAATGCCGCACCGCGCGATGCGCAAGGCTCTGTGAACGGGGATTGCCGTAAGGGCGTGGCACGCTTGAGGTCTGGTTCGCCTGTGATCGTCTAGACCCGCCGGAGCGCTGACCGTGGATCAGTTGGCCCTGCTGTTCGTGCTGTTGCTCGGGGCCGTGATCAGTGTCCCGGTGGGAGAGCGGTTCGGGCTTCCCGCGCCGGTCCTGATGACCTTGCTCGGCATAGTGCTGGCCGTGCTGGAGTTCGTCCCGAACGTGGACATCCCGCCGGATCTGATCCTGCCCGCGCTGCTGCCGCCGCTGTTGTACGCGGCGGTGCGGCGCACCTCCTGGAGACAGTTCGCGGCCAACCGGCGCCCGATCTTCCTGCTCGCCGTCGCGCTCGTGTTCGTCACCACGCTCGCCGTGGCGGCCGTCGCCCACGCGATCGTGCCCGGCCTGCCGGTCGCCGCCGCGGTGGCGCTCGGCGCGCTGGTGGCGCCCCCCGACCCCGTCGCGGCCACCGCCGTCGCGGGACAACTCGGGCTGCCGCGCCGGCTGGTGTCGATCCTGGAGGGGGAGGGGCTCTTCAACGACGTGACGGCCATCGTGCTGTACCACGTCGCGATCGCCGCCGCGGTCAGCGGGAGCTTCTCGCCGTGGCGGGCCGGGCTCGACCTCGTGCTCTCCGCCGTCGTCGCCGTCGTCATCGGATTCGCCCTCGGATGGGCGGCGAACAGACTGATGTCCCTGCTCGGCGACGCGACCCTCCAGATCGGGCTGACCTTGCTGGTGCCGTACGCCTCGTACGTGCTGGCCGAGGAGCTGCACGGTTCCGGGGTGCTCGCCGTGCTCACCACCGCCCTGTTCCTCGCGGAGTACGCCACCGACGCCGACGACGTCATGACCCGGCTCGCCGGGTCGACCGTCTGGGACGTGGTGGACACGCTCGTGACCGGCGTCGCCTTCGGGCTCATCGGGCTGGAGCTCCACAACGCGCTCCGTACGGCCTCGGGGCGGTGGGGCGAGATGCTCGGCTGGGCCGCCACCATCGTGGTCGTGGTCGTGCTCGTACGCCTGGCGTGGCTGCTGCCCGCGACCTGGCTGACCAAGCGGCTGCACGCCAAGCGGGACTACGACGAGGAGATCCCGACGTCGTGGCGGGAGACCGTCGTGATGTGGTGGGCGGGGATGCGCGGGGTCGCCTCCGTGGCCCTGGCGCTCGCGATCCCGCTGGAGATGGACGACGGGTCGCCGTTCCCCGACCGGGACGAGATCGTGTTCATCGCCTTCGGAGTGATCATGGCGACCCTGGTGATCCAGGGACTCACCCTGCCGTGGCTGGTCAGAAGGCTCGGGGTCCGGGCCGACGAGGACATCGGGAAGGCCTTCGAGAAGGAGCTCGCGGTGCGGGCCGCGAAGGCCGCGAAGCGGCGGCTGCGGGAGATCGAGGAGGTGGAGGAGCTGCCGGAGGAGGTCTCCGAGCAGCTGCTGCGCCGGGCCTTCGACATCGGGGTGCGGATCAGCCCCGACATGGGGGACGAGGAGCGGCGCGAGGCGCACGAGCAGCGGGTGCGGCGGCTCAAGCGGATGCGACGCATCCAGTCCGAGATGATGAGCGCGGCACGGCACGAGGTGCTGTCCGCGCGGAGCGAGCCCGGGGCCGATCCGGAGATCGTGGACCGGGTCCTGAGACACCTCGACGTACGCAGCCTGCGCTGATCCGCCGCCCGCCCGGCTCCCGGCCCGTCCGCACACGCGGTGGCGCGGACGATCGTGACCGACGGGGCCGGGGACGAAGAAGCCGGGGCGAGAAACCTGCCCTGGAGTCTGGAGTCTGAGGTCTGAGGTCCGAGGTCCGAGGTCCGAGGTCCGAGGTCCGAGGTCTGAGGTCTGAGGCTGGGGCCTGAGGCCGAGAAGGCGGCGCCGGGTTCGCGGGCGACGAGCCGATCCTCGGGTCACTGGGCGCCGGAGCTGGCCATGGGGCCCGGCCCCGGGGGGGTGACCCCGGGGCCGGGGACGAAGGGCGGCCCCGGGCCCGGGGGACGAAGGGCGGACCTGGGGTCTCGGGTGTCGGGGAGTCAGCCCCGTCCGGGGCCCGTCCGGGGTGGCTCGTGGATGTGGCGGCCGTGGTTCGCGCGGGCCGCCACACCGTCCGCGCCGTCCGGCTCCGCGTGCCCCGGGCGCCGCGTCTGGCCCGGGGGCAGCATCGCCTCGGCGGTGTTGACGCGGGGGAGCGCGTACGGGTGCTGTTCGGTCAGCCAGCGGATCAACTGCTCGCGGACCGTGACCCGTACCGTCCAGATGTCGTCCGCGTCCTTCGCGGTGACCAGGGCGCGGACCTGCATGGTGTTGGGCGTCGAGTCGGTGACCGCGAGGGCGTAGTCGCGGCCGTCCCAGGCCGGGCACTCGCGCAGGATGTCGCGCAGCTTCGCGCGCATCGCCTCCACCGGGGCGGAGTGGTCGACGTGCAGGAAGACGATGCCGGTCATCTGGGGGGTGCCGCGCGACCAGTTCTCGAACGGCTTGGACGTGAAGTACGAGACCGGCATGGTGATCCGGCGCTCGTCCCAGGTCCGGACCGTCAGGAAGGTCAGCGTGATCTCCTCGACGGTGCCCCACTCGCCGTCGACCACCACCGTGTCGCCGAGCCGCACCATGTCGCCGAAGGCGATCTGCAGGCCCGCGAAGAGGTTCGCGAGGGTGGACTGGGCGGCGACACCGGCGACGATGCCGAGGATTCCGGCCGAGGCCAGCAGCGAGGCACCGGCCGCGCGCATCGCCGGGAAGGTGAGCAGCATCGCGGCGATCGCGACCACGCCGACGACCGCGGAGACCACCCGCTGGATCAGTGTGACCTGGGTGCGGACCCGCCGGACCCGCGCCGGATCGCGGTGCGCGTTCGCGTAGCGGGTGTACGAGGTCTCGACGATCGCCGTCGCGATGCTCACCACCAGCCAGGCGGCGGCGCCGATGAGGATCAGGGTCAGGGTCCGGCCGATGCCGATCCGATGCTCCACCAGCAGCTTCGCCTGGTCGTACGAGGCTCTGAGCAGAGCCGCGAACAGGACCAGCTGGAAGGGGACACGGCCGCGGCGGAGCAGACCCCACAGGGAGGTCTCGCTGTGCCGGTCGTCCACCCGACGCAACAGGCGGTCCACGGACCACCCGATGAGCAGCGTGAGCACGACCGAGCCACCGACGACGATCACCGGGCGCAGTACGTTCTCCATGCCTGAGAACGTAACCGGCCTCGGGCGGTCATGAACATGTGTTCTCCGGGCGGAACGGGGTATCCCCTTCGCCCGGGACGACGGAGTACCCCCTCCGCCCGGCACGGAGCAGCCGCTCCCTCCGTCGGCGCGGAGCGGCCCCCTTCGCGGGTCCGGGGGAGGGCGCCCGGCGCTGTCGGTCCCGGCTGGCACCATGGGACCCATGAACATCATGCTCTTTCACTCGACCTACGGTCTTCGGCCGGCGGTGCGCGCGGCGGCCGACCGGCTGCGGGCCGCGGGACACGAGGTGTGGACGCCCGACCTCTTCGACGGGCACACCTTCGAGACCGTCGAGGAGGGCATGGCCTTCAGCGACGAGACCGGCAAGGACGAGCTGCTCAAGCGCGCGGTCCTGGCCGCCGCGCCCTATTCCGGGCGCGGCCTGGTCTACGCGGGCTTCTCCCTCGGCGCCTCCGTCGCGCAGACCCTGGCCCTCGGCGACGAGAAGGCCGTCGGCCTGCTCCTGCTGCACGGCACATCGGACATCGCCGAGAACGCGTCGGTGGACGAACTGCCGGTCCAGCTGCATGTCGCCGAGCCCGACCAGTTCGAGACGGACGACTGGCTGAGCGCCTGGTATCTCCAGATGCAGAGAACCGGAGCCGACGTGGAGATCTACCGGTACGCGGGCGCGGGGCACATCTACACCGACCCCGACCTGCCCGACTACGACGCCGAGGCGGCCGAGGCCACCTGGAAGGTGGCACTCGGCTTCCTCGACAGCTTGTAGCCCGGCAGCCGCGTACGTCGGCCGGCGCGTACGTCGGCGGGCCGGTCAGACCGGGTCGTACGTCCGCTCGACCTTCTGCGTGCCGCTGGGCGTGCGGTACGAACGGGCCCAGGACGAGGTCGCGTTCGGGTTCGTGCGGTCGGAGAGCACGTAGTAGTCCATCTGCGCGCGGGTGGCGGTGATGTCCAGGACGCCGTAGCCGTGGCGGTCGGTGTCGACCCAGTGGACATGGCGGTTGGCCGCGCGGATGACCGGGGAGGCGATGGCCGAGACGGCACCCTCGGGAACCTTGACGATGTCGTCCAGGTTGTCGGAGGTGATCGAGGTGACCACGAACTCCGTGGCGGCGGACGCGGACAGCGGGTACGTTCCGGCGTCCACCGGCACGTCGTTGGCCCAGGCCATGTGGATGTCGCCGGTCAGGAAGACCGTGTTGCGGATGGCGTTGGAGCGCAGGTGCGCGAGCAGTTCGCGGCGGTCGTCCGTGTAGCCGTCCCACTGGTCGGTGTTGAGGGCGATGCCCTCCTGCGGGAGGCCGAGCAGTTTGGCGAGCGGCTTGAGCAGGTCGGCGGAGAGGGAGCCCACGGCGAACGGCGAGATCATCACCGAGTTGCCGACCAGTCGCCAGGTGGTGTCCGAGGACTTGAGCCCGGACTTCAGCCAGTCGAGCTGGGCGCGTCCGGTGAGCGTCCGGTCCGGGTCGTCGACCGAGCCGCTTGCCGTGGACGCCTGCTGCGACCTGAAGGAGCGCAGGTCGAGCAGCGAGAGGTCGGCGAGCTTGCCGAAGCGCAGCCTGCGGTAGGTGGTGCCGGCGATCGCCGGACGGACCGGCATCCACTCGAAGTAGGCCTGCTTCGCGGCGGACTGACGGGCCGACCAGGCGCCCTCGGCGCCCTCGGTGTGGTTGACCGCGCCGCCCGACCAGGAGTTGTCGGCGAACTCGTGGTCGTCCCAGATCGCGACGACCGGCGCCTTGTGGTGCAGGGCCTGAAGGTCCGGGTCGGTCTTGTAACGGCCGTGCCGGGTGCGGTAGTCGGCGAGGGTGAGGATCTCGTTGGCGGGGGCGTGCGGCCGTACGACCGTGCCGCGGGTCCCGTACTCGCCGGACTTGTACTCGTAGATGTAGTCGCCGAGGTGCAGCCAGGCGTCCAGGTCGTTCCGGGCCGCGAGGTGGCGGTACGCCGAGAAGTAGCCGGCCTCCCAGTTGGCGCAGGAGACCACGCCGAAGCGCAGGCCCGGCACGGCCGCGTCCGCCGCCGGCGCGGTGCGGGTGCGCGCCGGGGGCGAGTCGGTGCCGCCCGCCGAGAAGCGGAACCAGTAGTCGGTGGCCGGAGCGAGGCCGCGGATGTCGGCCTTGACCGTGTGGTCGGAGGCGGCCGTCGCGAGGGTGGAACCCGTGGCCACGATCGTGGTGAACGCCTTGTCCTTGGCGACGGTCCAGCTGACCTGGGTGTCCGGGCCGAGTCCGGAGCCCGGTATCGCCTGGGAGTCGGGTGTCACCCGGGTCCACAGCAGGATGCCGTCGGGGAGCGGGTCGCCGGAGGCGACCCCGTGCAGGAAGGCCGGCGCCTCGGCGGCGCGGGCGGGCAGGGCGGCCGCGAGCGGGGCGGCGAGGACGGCGGTGGCGGCCGCGGCCTTGACGACCGTACGGCGGCGCGGAGCGCGGGAGTTGAGGCTGCCCGCGGAGTCGGTTGATCTCTGTCGACTGGTCACGGGCGATGAGGTTACCGAGCAGTACAAGCCAAGAGCGGGCGAACTGGAAAAGTTCGCCCGCTCTTTGGCTTTTCGCCGCTCAGGTCACTCGGACCACTGGGGTCACATGGGTGGCCTCGACGCCGGTCAGGCCTTGAGGGCCGCGTCGATCGCCGTGGTGAAGTCGGCGACCGTCATCGGCGCGTTCTTGCCGTCCGAGCCGGTGAGCGTCTTGCCGTCCATCACCAGGCTCGGGGTGCCGCCCACGCCGTCCTTGTTGTCGTCGAAGGTCTTGGACATGGCCATCGCCCAGGCGTCGTAGGTGCCCTTCTTGACCGCGTTCTGGAACTTCGTGTTGTCCTTCAGCGCGGAGACGGTGTTCGCGACCTTGATGAGGTAGGCGTCGTCCTTGAACTTGTCCGTCGACTCCTCCGGGTGCCACTTCGCCGAGTACAGCGCGGTCTTGTACTCGGTGAACGCTTCGGGGCTGACGTTCAGCGCGGCGCCCAGGGCGCTCAGCGCGTTCTTGGAGCCCTCGCCGTTGTCGCTGTTGTCGATGAACGTGGCGCCGATGTACTGGATCTTGAACTTGCCGTCGTCCAGGTCCTTCTCGACCGTCGAGCCGACGGTCTGCTCGAAGCTGGCGCACACGGGGCAGCGCGGGTCCTCGTAGAGCTTGAGGGTCTTCTTGGCGGTGTCCTTGCCGATGACGACCGTGGTGCCCTTGGTGCCCGTGGTGTTGGCCGGGGCGACGACCTTGGCGTCCTTCATGCCCTCCCAGTAGGTGGGCTTGTTGTTCTGCACGACCGCGTAGCCGATGCCGCCCGCTATCGCGAGGACCGCGACGAGGGAACCGGCCACGATCGCCTGGCGCTTGACCTTGTCGCGCTTGGCCTGGCGCTCGCGCTCGATGCGCAGCTTCTCGCGTGCCGCCGTCTTCGACGCCTGGCTGTTCCGCTTGCTCATGGTGGTGATCTCCATCAGGGACGCGCACTGTCGTACGCGGAATACGTATGGGGGACTGCTGGCGCTCAGGGCTGTGCCCGGGAGCGGTCGCTCAGGCGAAAGCGACCGGGCGGGGCGGTCCGCGGCGTCCCAGGGAGTGCACGAACAGGCGGGTGCGGGCGGCGGTTGACCGGCGCGCGGTGCGCGGCAGCGGCCGGGCCGGGGCGAGCCGTACGGTCACCGCGGCGACGGCGAGCAGCAGTGGCCGGAACGTCGTCGCGGCCACGGCACGCAGGAGCTGGTCCAGGGCGCGTTCGCCGCGGCGCAGCCAGCCGGCGGCGAGCAGGCCGACGGCGACATGCGCGCCGAGCAGCAGCCAGGAGGCGGCCGGGTCGGCCTGGGCGAGCAGGGCGGCGGCACGGTCGGGGGCGCCGCCGGTCACCCGGGCGAGCGGGGCGCCCACGCTGCCGCCGCACAGCACGTCGAAGCCGACCGAGCGCAGCGGACCGGCGACCGGGCCGCCCGCTCTGCCGTAACAGACGTGCTGGCCCGTGGTGAACACGGTGTCGGCGGCCAGTTCCAGCGGGATCAGCAGGGCCGCGATCCGGCCGAAGCCCCGCTCACGGCCCGCCAGCGCGAAGGCGAGGGCGAAGACGGCGGCGGCGATCACGGCCACGGTGGACAGTGGCAGCGGCATGTGGGACAGCAGCACGTGCGACGCGGCGGAGAGCGTCACGACGACGGCCGTGAACACTGCCGCGCGAACGGCTCTGAGCTGGGTCCCGGATATGTCCATAGCGGAGGTGAGTCTCCCACGCGCTCCCGTAAGCGTCCCCTAAAGGGTTCCTGTGCGTTACGGGAGCGCTGTGAGGAGTAGCGCCGCGGCGCGTGCCCTACAGGCCCGGGATCCGTCCGTTGCGGAACAGGTCCACGAAGATCTGGTGGTCGCGGCGGGCGCGGGTGCCGTAGTCGTGCGCGAAGTCCACCAGCAGGCCGGCGAAGCCGTCCTCGTCGGCCGCGATGGCCGCGTCGATGGCCCGCTCCGTGGAGAACGGCACCAGCTCCGAGTGACCGCTCTCGTCGTCCGCCGCCGCGTGCATCGTGGCGGTGGCCCGGCCGAGGTCGGCGACGACCGAGGCGATCTCCTCGGGGTCGTCGATGTCACTCCAGTCCAGGTCCACCGCGTACGGCGAGACCTCGGCGACCAGCTGGCCCGCGCCGTCCAGCTCGGTCCAGCCGAGCCACGGGTCGGCGTGCGCCTGCAGGGCGCGCTGGGAGATCACCGTGCGGTGACCCTCGTGCTGGAAGTACTCGCGGATCGAGGAGTCCTTGACGTGCCGGGAGACGGCCGGGGTCTGGGCCTGCTTGATGTAGATCACGACATCGTTCTCCAGGGCGTCGCTGTTGCCCTCCAGAAGGATGTTGTACGACGGCAGTCCGGCCGAGCCGATGCCGATGCCGCGGCGGCCCACGACGTCCTTCACGCGGTACGAGTCCGGGCGGGTCAGCGAGGACTCCGGAAGCGTCTCCAGGTAGCCGTCGAAGGCCGCGAGGACCTTGTAGCGGGTGGCGGCGTCCAGCTCGATGGAGCCGCCGCCCGGCGCGAACCGGCGCTCGAAGTCGCGGATCTCGGTCATCGAGTCGAGCAGCCCGAAGCGGGTCAGCGAGCGGGCGTCGCGCAGCGCGTCCAGGAGCGGGCCCTCGGCGGTCTCCAGCGTGAAGGGCGGCACCTCGTCGCTCTTGGCGCCGGTGGCGAGGGCGCGGATGCGCTCGCGGTAGGCGGCCGCGTAGACCCGCACCAGCTCGGTGATCTGCTCGTCACTGAGCGCCTTCGCGTAGCCGATGAGGGCGACGGAGGCCGCGAAGCGCTTGAGGTCCCAGGTGAAGGGGCCGACGTAGGCCTCGTCGAAGTCGTTCACGTTGAAGATCAGGCGGCCCTGGGCGTCCATGTACGTGCCGAAGTTCTCGGCGTGCAGGTCGCCGTGGATCCACACCCGCGAGGTCCGCTCGTCCAGGTACGGGCCGCCCCGCCGGTCCTGGTCGAGATCGTGGTAGAAGAGCCCCGCGGTGCCGCGGTAGAAGGCGAACGCGGAGGCCGCCATCTTGCGGAACTTCACACGGAACGCGGCCGGGTCGGCGGCCAGGAGCTCGCCGAAGGCGGTGTCGAAGACGGCGAGGATCTGCTCGCCGCGTTGCTCGGCGCTGAGCTGCGGGACCGACATCGCTGGGTGCCTCCTGGTGCAGGTGGTGCGTGGCTGACAGGGCGGGCGCGCCGCCCCGGGGACAAGGGGTCCGTCCACTTCCAACGGACGAAGATACGCGGGAGTGCCCGGGTTCCGGCGGCGGACGTACGCCCGGGATCCCGGCCCCCGCATGAAGGTACGGGTGATCCTCCGCCGAGTGTCAGTCGCGCGTCATAGACTTCGACGCTGACCCCCCAGACTGTCCGCAGCCTGTCACCAATGGTTCTTCCTGGAGGCCGAAACCGTGTCGAAGCCGCCGTTCACGCACCTGCACGTCCACACCCAGTACTCGCTGCTGGACGGTGCCGCGCGGCTCAAGGACATGTTCGACGCGTGCAACGAGATGGGCATGTCCCACATCGCGATGAGCGACCACGGCAACCTCCACGGGGCCTATGACTTCTTCCACACGGCGAAGAAGGCGGGCGTCACGCCGATCATCGGCATCGAGGCGTACGTCGCCCCGGAGTCCCGGCGCAACAAGCGCAAGATCCAGTGGGGCCAGCCGCACCAGAAGCGCGACGACGTGTCCGGTTCGGGTGGTTATACGCACAAGACGATCTGGGCGGCGAACCGGACGGGCCTGCACAACCTCTTCAAGCTCTCCTCGGACGCGTACGCCGAGGGCTGGCTCCAGAAGTGGCCCCGGATGGACAAGGAGACGATCTCCCAGTGGTCGGAGGGGCTCATCGCCTCCACCGGCTGCCCCTCCGGCGAGCTCCAGACCCGGCTGCGCCTCGGCCAGTTCGACGAGGCGCTGAAGGCGGCCGCCGAGTACCAGGACATCTTCGGCAAGGACCGCTACTTCCTGGAGCTGATGGACCACGGCATCGAGATCGAGCGCCGGGTCCGCGACGGACTCCTGGAGATCGGCAAGAAGCTCGGCATCCCGCCCCTGGTGACGAACGACTCGCACTACACGTACGCGCACGAGGCGACCGCCCACGACGCCCTGCTGTGCATCCAGACCGGCAAGAACCTCTCCGACCCGGACCGCTTCCGCTTCGACGGCACCGGCTACTACCTGAAGTCGACGGACGAGATGTACGCGGTCGACTCCTCGGACGCCTGGCAGGAGGGCTGCGCGAACACCCTCCTGGTGGCCGAGCAGATCGACACGACCGGCATGTTCGAGGCGAAGAACCTCATGCCGAAGTTCGACATCCCCGACGGCTTCACCGAGGTCACCTGGTTCAAGGAGGAAGTCCGGCTCGGCATGGAGCGCCGCTTCCCCGGCGGCGTCCCCGACGACCGCCAGAAGCAGGTCGAGTACGAGATGGACGTCATCATCCAGATGGGGTTCCCGGGATACTTCCTTGTGGTCGCCGACTTCATCATGTGGGCCAAGAACCAGGGCATCGCGGTCGGCCCCGGCCGTGGTTCCGCGGCCGGCTCGATCGTGGCGTACGCCATGGGCATCACCGACCTCGACCCGATCCCGCACGGTCTGATCTTCGAGCGGTTCCTCAACCCCGAGCGCGTCTCCATGCCCGACGTCGACATCGACTTCGACGAGCGCAGGCGCGTCGAGGTGATCAGGTACGTGACCGAGAAGTACGGCGCCGACAAGGTCGCCATGATCGGCACGTACGGCAAGATCAAGGCGAAGAACGCCATCAAGGACTCCGCGCGCGTGCTGGGCTACCCGTACGCGATGGGCGACCGGCTCACCAAGGCGATGCCCGCCGACGTCCTCGGCAAGGGCATCGACCTGAACGGCATCACCGACCCCTCGCACCCCCGCTACGGCGAGGCCGGCGAGATCCGCGCGATGTACGAGAACGAGCCGGACGTGAAGAAGGTCATCGACACCGCCAAGGGCGTCGAGGGCCTGGTCCGGCAGATGGGCGTCCACGCCGCCGGCGTGATCATGTCCAGCGAGCCCATCGTCGACCACGCCCCCATCTGGGTGCGGCACACCGACGGCGTGACGATCACCCAGTGGGACTACCCCCAGTGCGAGTCGCTGGGCCTGCTCAAGATGGACTTCCTGGGCCTGCGCAACCTCACGATCATGGACGACGCCATCAAGATGGTGAAGGCCAACAAGGGCGTCGACCTGGAGATGCTCGCCCTCCCGCTGGACGACCCCAAGACCTTCGAACTGCTCTGCCGCGGCGACACCCTCGGCGTCTTCCAGTTCGACGGCGGCCCGATGCGCTCGCTGCTCCGCCAGATGCAGCCCGACAACTTCGAGGACATCTCCGCCGTCTCGGCCCTCTACCGGCCGGGCCCGATGGGCATGAACTCGCACATCAACTACGCGGAGCGCAAGAACAAGCGCCAGGAGATCACCCCGATCCACCCGGAGCTGGAGAAGCCGCTCGAAGAGGTCCTGGCCGTCACCTACGGCCTGATCGTCTACCAGGAGCAGGTCCAGAAGGCCGCCCAGATCATCGCCGGGTACTCGCTCGGCGAGGCCGACATCCTGCGCCGCGTGATGGGCAAGAAGAAGCCCGACGAGCTGGCGAAGAACTTCGTCCTCTTCCAGGAGGGCGCCCGCAAGAACAACTACAGCGACGAGGCGATCCAGGGCCTGTGGGACGTGCTGGTCCCGTTCGCCGGCTACGCCTTCAACAAGGCCCACTCCGCCGCGTACGGACTCGTCTCGTACTGGACCGGCTACCTGAAGGCGAACTACCCGGCCGAGTACATGGCCGCGCTGCTCACCTCGGTCAAGGACGACAAGGACAAGTCGGCCGTCTACCTGAACGAGTGCCGGCGCATGGGCATCAAGGTGCTGCCGCCCAACGTGAACGAGTCCGAGCAGAACTTCGCCGCCCAGGGCGACGACGTGATCCTCTTCGGCCTCTCGGCCGTCCGCAACGTCGGCACGAACGTCGTGGAGTCGATCATCCGCAGCCGCAAGGCCAAGGGGAAGTACGCCTCCTTCCCCGACTACCTCGACAAGGTCGAGGCGGTCGCCTGCAACAAGCGCACCACGGAATCGCTGATCAAGGCCGGCGCGTTCGACACGATGGGGCACACCCGCAAGGGCCTTACCGCGCAGTTCGAGCCGATGATCGACAACGTGGTGGCGGTCAAGCGCAAGGAGGCCGAGGGGCAGTTCGACCTCTTCGGCGGCATGGGGGACGAGGACACCAGCGAGCCCGGCTTCGGACTCGACGTGGAGTTCACGACCGACGAGTGGGACAAGGCCTATCTGCTCGCCCAGGAGCGGGAGATGCTCGGGCTGTACGTCTCCGACCACCCGCTCTTCGGCCTCGAGCACGTGCTGTCCGACAAGGCGGACGCGGGTATCTCCCAGCTGACCGGAGGCGAGCACGGGGACGGCGCGGTCGTGACGATCGGCGGCATCATCTCGGGTCTGCAGCGCAAGATGACCAAGCAGGGCAACGCCTGGGCGATCGCCACCGTGGAGGACCTCGCGGGCTCCATGGAGTGCATGTTCTTCCCGGCGACGTACCAGCTGGTGTCGACCCAACTCGTCGAGGACGCGGTCGTCTTCGTCAAGGGACGCCTCGACAAGCGTGAGGACGTGCCGCGCCTGGTCGCGATGGAGCTCCAGGTCCCGGACCTGTCGAACGCGGGCACCAACGCGCCCGTGATCCTCACCATCCCGGCGCTGAAGGTCACTCCGCCCATGGTCAGCCGCCTCGGCGAGATCCTCAGCCACCACAAGGGCGAGAGCGAGGTCCGCATCAGGCTCCAGGGCCCGCGCAAGACCACCGTGCTGCGGCTCGACCGGCACCGGGTGAAGCCGGACCCGGCGCTCTTCGGCGACCTGAAGGTGCTGCTCGGCCCGTCCTGCCTGGCCGGCTGACGTGACGAGCACCGAGGGGCGCATCCGGTACCGGATGCGCCCCTCGGTGCGTGCCTGGGCCTCAATGGCCCGCGCGGCGGCCTCAGTTGTGGCCGAAGCGCTTCTGATGCTTACGGGCAACATCAGCGGGGCTGCCCTGAGCCTGCGACATCGGCGACTGCTGTGCCTCCGCCGACGACCGCTGTGCCTGCTCCTGCGCACGCTCAGCCTGCGAGGAGCGGTCGGCGTGGCCGCCCTGCTTGCGGTTCTTGTTCTTGGCCATGGTGATCTGCCTCCTGAAGGGGATCTAGGGGCCAGGGCCGCGACCAGACTCACATAGGCTGAGAAGTGGCGCATTTCGTAGAATTACCGTGCGTAATAAGACCTGTCGGTAGGTGTTCTCGCGATCCGCCACGCCGAAGATCGAGTTCCGGCCGTTAACCTCCGCACGGTCGGGCAGACTCCAAGGAAGCCCGAAGCAAACCTCCCGGAAAGAGGGTGGATCGCGTGGACCGCTGCATCGTCCTGGTGGATGCCGGGTATCTGCTCGGGGCTGCTGCCAGTCTCCTCGCCGGGGAGCCTTCGCGATCCCGGATCACCGTCGACCACACCGCCCTCATCCAGGGCCTGCGCGAGCGCGCCGAGTCCGACACGGAGCGGCCCCTGCTGCGCATCTACTGGTTCGACGGCGCCCCCGACCGGGTGCCGCAGCCCGAGCACCGCAGGCTGCGCGTGATGCCCCGGGTGACGGTGCGCCTGGGGGCGCTGACCCGCAGCGACGGGCGGTGGGCGCAGAAGGGCGTGGACGCCGCCATGCACGCCGAGCTGACCGAGCTGGCGCGCAACCGCGCCTGCTCCGACGTGGTCCTCGTGACCGGCGACGGGGACCTGCTGCCGGGCATGATGGCCGCCAAGGAGCACGGCGTCGCCGTACACCTGTGGGCCGTGCAGGCCGCGGACGGCGACTACAACCAGTCCGAGGACCTGGTGGCCGAGGCCGACGAGCGGCGGGTGCTCGACCGGGCCTGGATCACCAAGGCGGTCCGTGCCAAGGACCTCGGCGGGATCTGCGCGCCGCCGCCGGTGCCGCGCCCGGAGATCGCCGCCATCCTCTCCGCGCCGCTGCCCGAGTCGGCGCTCGCGGCGGCGGCCGAGCGCTCCGCCCAGGAGGCCGAGCACCACCAGGCGGCCGAATCGCAGAACGGCACCCAGGAGCGGGCGTCCGCCCCCAAGGGTGTCCCCACACCGAAGGACCTGGCCGCGCTGCGCGGACCGGGCACCCAGGCCGCCCAGCACCCCACGAACGCGACGCTGCGCTGGTCCTCGGACAAGGGCTGGGTCGACCGGCCCGGCGGCGCCACGGAGTCCCCGGAGGCCGCCGCGCTGCCCACGCTCGCCCAGCTCACCTCCGCGGAGCAGCGGTGGGCGGACCGCGAGGAGGACATCACCACGGTGGGCGGTGATCCCTTCGAGGTCGGGCAGGTCTTCGCACGCCGCTGGATGGGGCGCCTCACCGACCCGAGTCATCTGCAGAAGCTGTCGGCGATGTACCCGCGGGTGCCGCACCGGGTGGACGGCGAACTGCTGCGCTACGCGGCCCGTTTCGGCCTGCTCGCGCACAAGGACGACCAGATCGACGAGCACGACCGCTATGCGATCCGGGCCGGATTCTGGCGGGAGATCGATGTGCGCACCGCGGCGGAACACGCCCCCGTCGGGGAGTGATCCGAAGCCGTCGGCGAGGGGGCGCGGAGGCCTTCGCCGAGGGCCCGCCACGGCCCCGAGCGCATAACGGGGCATCGGACCACGTACTCTCGTCCTTCGTGAGTACGCGCACGGCACAGGCAGTCCGGAACGGACACAGGGGCGATGTCGTGTGCGCCGTGCGAGGTCTCACCAAGACCTATCCGGCGGTCCGCGGCCGCCGCGGCACCCCGGCGACACCCGAGGTCAGGGCCACCGACGGGGTGCGTCTGGACATCCACCGGGGCGAGATCTTCGGGCTCCTCGGGCCGAACGGTGCCGGCAAGTCCACCCTCGTACGCCAGCTGACCGGGCTGATGCGGCCCGACAGCGGCAGTGTCGAGATCCTCGGACACGACATCGTGCGTCACCCCGAGCGGGCCGCACGCATCCTCGCCTACCTGGGGCAGGAGTCCACCGCCCTCGACGAGCTGACCGTGTCCCTCGCCGCCGAGACGACCGGGCGCCTGCGCGGACTCGACCTGCGCGCGGCGCGGGCCGAGCGTGACGCGGTCCTCGACGAACTGGGTCTGACCGCGCTCGCCTCCCGCCCCCTGAAGAAGCTGTCGGGCGGTCAGCGCAGGCTCGCCTGCCTCGCCGCCGCGCTCGTCGGGCGGCGCCCGCTGCTGGTCCTCGACGAGCCCACCACCGGCATGGACCCGGTCGCCCGGCGCGCGGTCTGGGCCGCCGTCGACCGGCGCCGGGTGGAACAGGGCGCCACGGTCCTGCTGGTCACCCACAACGTCATCGAGGCCGAGACCGTCCTCGACCGGGTCGCGGTCATGGACGAGGGGCGGGTCATCGCCTGCGACACCCCGGCCGGGCTCAAGGAACGGGTCGCGGGCGAGGTCCGGGTCGAACTCGTCTGGCGTACCAGCGCCCCGCTCCATGTCCCCGAGGTCGCCGCGCTGCGCGACCGCGCCGTGGAGTCGGGCCGCCGCTGGACGCTGCGGCTCGCGCCCGAGGAGGCCCGCGCGGCCGTGGCCACGGTCACCGGTGGAGCCGCCTTCGCCGCGCTCGACGACTTCACGCTGGCCACGCCCAGCCTGGAGGACGTCTACCTGGCGCTGGGCGGCCACGCGACACAGGGACTGGTGAAGGCGTGAGTGTCCGGGGCGTGGAATCCGTACGGGAGAGGGGCGTCGTACGTGTGCGGAACAGGACGGCTGCCGGAGCGAAGGGGAGCAGTTCGACGTGAGTGTCGTACCCGCTGAAGTGCTGCCGGGCAGCGTGCTGCCCGTGGCCGAGGACGCCGACGGCGCCGCGGAGCTGGGGCCGCGTGCGCGGCTGTGGCCTTCGCTGGCCGCCGTGTACCGGGCGCAGCTCTCACGGGCCCGTGTCGCGCGGATCCCGCTGCTGTTCGTGGCCACCTTCCAGTCCATCGGCATCATGATCATGATGCGTGGGGTGGTGGACGGCGGCGACGAGGCGCGCGCCGTGGTGGCCGGGTCGACCGTCCTGGTCGTGGCCTTCGTCGCGCTCAACCTGCTCGCGCAGTACTTCGGGCAGCTGCGGGCGAGCGGCGGGCTCGACCACTACGCGACGCTGCCGGTGCCGCCGGCGGCCGTGGTGCTCGGCGCCGCGGCCGCGTACGCGTCCTTCACCGTGCCCGGCACCGTCGTCACCGCCGTCTTCGGGTGTCTGCTCTTCGGGCTGCCGCTGGCCCATCTGTGGGTGCTCGCCGCGGTCGTCCCGCTCGCGGGCGCCGCGCTCGCCGGGCTCGGGGCCGCCTTCGGGCTGCTCGCGCCGCGGCCCGAGCTCGCCACGCTGCTCGGCCAGCTGGGCATGTCCGCGGCCCTGCTGCTGGGCGTTCTCCCGGCGGACCGGATGCCGACCGTGGTGCAGTACGCCCGGGACCTGCTGCCCTCGACGTACGGTGTCGAAGCCTTCGCACGCACCTTCGGGGCGCACCCCGACTGGGCCGTCGTCCTCGGCGATCTGGCCGTCTGCGCCGGAGTCGGGGTGGCCTCGCTGGCCCTCGCCGCCTGGGCCTATCGCCGGGCAGCCGTCCGGTGACGCGGCCGACGGCGGGGCCTGGCACGATGTCAGGGTGACCGCTCCGCTGACTCCACCTCCGCCGCCGCATGAACAGTCCCCCGAGGGCCGGCAGCAACCGCATCCTGCCTGGCAGGCTCCGCCCGCTTCCGGCCCCGCGGGCTACCCCGTGTATCCGGCCGCGTACGAGGTCTCCTACGGACAGGACGGACCCGGGATGAAGACCGAACTGCGGGAGGCCGCCGTGATCACGGTCGCGGTCGCGCTCGCGGGGGCGCTGCTCGGGGTGCTCTGGTGGTGGCTGGCCCCGCACGTGCCGCTGATCGCGGACGACACCGCGGTGTACCTCAAGGACACCGAGGGGGAGCAGGCCATCGGCGTCGATGGAACGTTCACCCTGCTCGCGCTGGGCTTCGGAGCACTGAGCGCCCTCGTCGTGTTCCTCGTCCGGCGGCGCGGCGGTGTGCCCCTGGTGATCGGGCTCGCCGTCGGTGGCCTGCTCGGATCGCTCCTCGCCTGGCGGATCGGGATCTGGCTCGGGCCCACACAGAACGTGGTCGCGCACGCCAAGGCCGTCGGCAAGGGCGTCACGTTCTCCGCGCCGCTGAAGCTCGGGGCCAAGGGCGCGCTGCTCGCGTGGTCCCTGAGCGCCCTGGTGGTCCACCTCGGCCTCATGGCCCTGTTCGGCCCCCGGGACCCCGACCCGTACCAGCAGAGCCCCTACCCGGCCACGCCGCCGGGGCCTCCCACCGCGTAGGCCCGGTCCGGTCGAAGGACCGGCGGGCGGACCGGGTGGACCGGGCAGGACCGGCCGGGCGCCGGAAGAGGTGCCGCCCGGCCGGCCCCGGGTGCGGAGCGTGGGTCACGCCGGACGGCGGCCGTGGTTCGAGCGGCCCTTCCTGATGCGCCACTTGCGTTTTCGCGTCTTCTTCGACATGTCCCTCGTGCTTAACCGAGGACGGGACATCCGTCGAGGGGTCACGCACGCCCGACGGGCGCGGACACCGCTTCCGTGAGCGTCGCCAGATCCGCGGGGGAGAGCTCGACCTCCAGACCGCGGCGGCCCGCCGAGACGCAGATCGTGGTGTGGCCGGCCGCCGAGGAGTCCAGCACGGTGCGGAGCTTCCTGCGCTGGCCGAGCGGCGAGATGCCGCCGCGGACGTACCCCGTCGTGCGCTCGGCCGCCGCCGGGTCGGCCATCGCCGCCCGCTTGCCGCCCACCGCCGTGGCGAGCGCCTTGAGGTCCAGGGAACCCGCCACCGGCACGACCGCGACCACGAGCGCGCCGTCCACGTCCGCCACCAGGGTCTTGAAGACCCGGTCCGGCGAGACGCCCATCGCCTCGGCCGCCTCCTCGCCGTAGGACGGGTGCGAGGGGTCGTGCTCGTAGGCGTGGACGGTGTACGCGACGCCCGCCTCCGTCAGCGCCACCGTCGCCGGGGTGCCGCCGGACTGCTGCTTCTTGGACTTCTTGGCCATCGACCTTCTCGCATGCGTCAGTTCAGGCTCGTCGGGCCGCGCGTCAGGTCCGACGCCGGCAACGACGGCAGATTACGGATGATCGCGGTCTCCGCGCGCAGCAGTTTCAGCTCCTCGCGCAGCCGGGACGCCGTGTCGGAGGCCTGCAGCAGCCGCTGCCTGGCCGGGACGTCCAGCATCACGGCGGCGGCGACGAGATAGGAGACCACCGCCGGTTCGTCCGGCAGGTCCGCGCCGGTCGACAGCGAGCGCTCCCGCGCTCCGGCCAGCCGCTTCTGGTACTGGCGGAAGGCGCGCAGGACGCCCTCGGCGAGCGCGCCGGCCTCGTCGCCCGGGTCCTCGGGCAGTTCCTCCAGTTCGGCCGTCAGGAACGCGCCGGAGGCGTCCACGGACAGCAGACGGACCCGTGTCGTGCCCGTCGCCAGCACCTCGAAGCTGCCGTCGGCGCGCTCGCGGACGGTCGCCGCGTCAGCGATGCAGCCCACCTCGTGGAAGGCCTTGAGCGGATCGTCACCGAAGCCGGCGGCGGGCCCGCGCTCGGGCACGGCGGTCTGGTCCGGCATGCCGGGCGCGGTGGGCGACACCTCGTGGCCGTCGCGGATGGCGACGACGGCGAAGCGGCGCGGTTCGTCCTCGGGGGTCTTGAGCAGATCGCGCATCATCGCGCGATAGCGCTCCTCGAACACGTTCAGAGGAAGCACGAGCCCGGGGAACAACACCGAGTTCAGGGGGAAGAGCGGGAGCCGGACGGTGGTCACGACGCGAAAGCCTAATGGTCGCCGGAGCGTGCGCGTCCGCCGTGCCCGCTCCCGAGCTGCGGATCGGGGTCCGGATCCCGCAGCGGAAGCCCCGAGGCGACCTCCAGACGGACACCGTCGCGCAGCTCCAGGAACTGCCCGAGCGGGTCGTCGGAGACCCGGTCCCAGGGGAACGAGGTCGCGTACGGGCCGATGAGACGCAGCTGCTCCAGGGCGTCCTGCCAGCGCTCCAGCCGGACCAGGACGTACGTCAGCAGATTGCGCACCTCGGCGGGCCACGGGTCGGCGGCGGCGTAGGACGCGGAGACCGCGATCGCGAGGTCGGCCGCGGCGTCCAGGCGTTCGCGGGGGACCTCGGGGCCGCCGCCCTCGGTCAGATAGGCGAAGGCCGCGCGCACCGGCAGCGCCTGGACCAGGGAGCCCGGCAGCGCGTCCTGCGCGGCCGGCTCGGCGAAGTCGAAGCACTCCCGGTGCGAGCCGTACCAGGCGGCCGAGAGGTACTGGAGAGCGGCGACGTGACAGCCGTAGTGGTGCGGGGAGCGCCGGACGGCCTGGGCCCACAGCTGCTCGAACTCGGTGTGCCCGGTGTTGGTGCCGCGGGCGTGGTCGAGCGCTATCCGCCACGGAACCGGGTCGTGCGGGTCGCCCTCGGCGGCGGACATGATCAGCGGGCCGACCTCGCGCAGCAGTTCGACCCGCGCCGGCGACTCCCAGCCGCGGCGGACCGCCAGCTCGGCCCGGACGAGCAGGACGTCCGGATCGTGCGGGTCGGCGGCCTGCCACTCCGTGAGCCACGTGTCGCGGGAGCGCGCGAAGGTGGCGAGGCGCATGGCGTACCGGTCGCGGTTCTCCCACTCGGCGGACTCGCGGGTGGTGGCCAGCAGCTTGGCCGCGGGGGCGTACTCGCCCCGGGCCGCCGCGACGAGTGCGGGGCCCAGACGTTCGTCGGGCGCGTCGAGCAGTACCTCGTCGTCGGCGGGCAGTCCGGAGGCGAGGCGTGAGGTGTTCCGTGCCATCCGGGCCGTACGGAGGAGAGCGCGCAGCAGTGCCATGGTGTCGACCATTGAAAGCCGCAGGTCGGAGCTGTACCAGAGGTGTGCGGTGACGCTTTCGTAACCACCGTTTGGTTGTGCGACACATGGTCAAGGGCAGCTAAAAGGTTGATGGAGATCCGGTGTGCGGCGCCGGCCTTCCGCAAGCCGAGCGGGTCCGGTCCGCCGCGCGGCCCGGCGCCCCTCGCGCCGGCGCCCCCGTGTCAGCCCCGGCGCAGTAGCCGCGTGGCACCCGCGGCCACCGTCGTCGCCAGGATCCAGCCGAAGAGGATCACCACCGCCGCCAGCCACTGCCAGCCGCCGCGCAGCTGCCAGACGCCGGCCTGGCCCAGGTCGATGACCGGCAGCAGCAGGTCCAGGGCGAAGAGCGAGGCGTTCCACGGAGGATGCCCGTCACCGTTGGCCGGGGTGTGGCCGGCGTGCGAGAACGCGACCGACGTCGCCGCCCACAGCACCGCCATCCACAGGGCGGCCCGGCCGGGCCGGTACCCGTAGGCGACCGTCCAGTCCTGCGCGTACCCCCAGAGCTTCGCGGCCAGCGGCAGGGTCTCGCGGCGGCGCCGCTGCTTGGCGAGCAGCACCTCGCGGGCGTCCTCGTCCTCACCGGAGTTGCGCAGCACGGTGGCCAGACGCTCGTACGGCTCCGGGTTGTACTCGGCGGTCGCCGCCGCCACCCACTCCAGGCGCCGGGTCAGCGGGAAGGCGCCCTGCGGGACCAGGCTCTCGTACGTGAAACCGCCCATGTGGAGGTTGCCCGGCGTCGGCCAGCTGGACGCCCGGTCGACCAGGTTGACGATCCGCGCCCCGGACAGCACGACCTTGCCGCGCTCGGGCCGCTCGCCGAGGAAGCGCAGCTCGGGCGTCTGGACCCGGAGCAGTGACAGCTCCTGGTCGTCGTCGAAGGTGAAGCGGGCCCGCTCGAGGTCGAGCGCGTCACCGAACCGCCCGTCGTCCAGCCGGACCCCGCCCTGGCACTCGAACCGCTGCACCAGCGTGCCGCGCGCGGGTGTGGTGCCGCTGGTCATCACCGGATTGCCGAGGCCCGCGGGGGTCATGTACAGCGTGCGGTTGACGGTCAGCTGGGGGGCGTTGAGGGCGAGCCGCGTGTACGGGTTGCTCAGTCTGCTGCCACGCAGGCTCAGCGACACGCCGACGGTGGCGCCGCGCAGGCTCAGCTCGCCGTGCGACTCCAGCATCTCGGCCTGGAGATCCTGCCCGATGGTCATGCCGTCGCCGGTGATGGAACGCCCGCGCCGGTCCCGGTAGACCACGGCCTGGTTGAGCAGCAGGTCCGTGCCGATGTGCGCGTCCGTCAGCCGTACCCCGTTGTGGAAGCGGCAGCGCGGCAGATGAAGATCGCCCTCGGTGTGCAGCCGGGCCGCCTCCAGGCGCGGCACCGCGCAGTCCACCAGCCGTACGGTCGTGAACCGGGCCTCCGGCAGCAGGACCTCCTTCTCGAACCGGCACCCCTTCAGCTCCACGTACGGCACCACCGTGCCGCCCGCGAGATCGAGCACATCGGTGATCCGCACGCCGGTCAGCTTCAGGGACGCGACCCGGCCCTGGAGGGCGGGCGGCCCGTCGAGCAGCAGCCAGGCGACTATCCGGGCCCGGACACTGCGCTCGGGCCCCCACGGATGGCCGCCGTGCGGATCGTCGACGACGGTGTCGCCGGCGCGCAGGTCGTACACGCTGCCGTTGCGGAAGGCCTGCCACATCCCGGCTTCGGCGGCGGTCAGTTCGTCCGGCAGGTCCCCGGTGCGGATGCCGGCACCCTCGGTCACGGCACGTCCCTTCCTCCCCAGCTACTCGCGGGTTTCGTACATTCGTGCAATGCCCGCTCAGTGACGGCCCGAACGCTACTGGTGACGGGGATCTTCCGCGGAACCGAAGGTGGCTTGTATCAGCCATTGATACAGGCGTCCGGCGCCTCGGTGCTGTCTGAGAGAATTGTCCCCGTGATCACTCGAATCGATCTGCGCGGTGACGCCCTCCCCGAGGGTTCCGCCCTGCGCGACCTGCTGCCCCGAGCCGACTTCGACGTCTCGGCCGCCCTGGAGAAGGTGCGACCGATCTGCGAGGCCGTGCATCATCGGGGCGACGCGGCGCTGATCGACTACGCGGAGAAGTTCGACGGAGTACGGCTGGAGTCCGTGCGCGTCCCGGCCGAGGCCCTCGCCGACGCCCTGGACCGGCTCGACCCCGCCGTGCGCGCGGCCCTGGAGGAGTCCATCCGCCGCGCCCGCCTCGTCCACCGCGAACAGCGCCGGACGACGCACACCACCCAGGTCGTGCCCGGAGGCTCGGTCACCGAGAAGTGGGTTCCCGTCGACCGGGTGGGGCTGTACGTGCCCGGCGGCCGGTCGGTGTACCCGTCGTCCGTGATCATGAACGCCGTCCCGGCACAGGAGGCCGGCGTCCCGTCCATGGCGCTGGCGTCCCCGCCGCAGAAGGAGTTCGGCGGCCTCCCGCACCCCACGATCCTCGCCGCCTGCGCACTGCTCGGCATCGACGAGGTGTACGCGGTCGGAGGCGCCCAGGCCGTCGCGATGTTCGCGTACGGCACCGAGTCCTGCGCCTCGGCCCCCATGGTCACGGGCCCCGGCAACATCTGGGTCGCCGCCGCCAAGCGCTACTTCACCGGCCGCATCGGCATCGACGCCGAGGCCGGCCCGACCGAGATCGCGGTCCTCGCGGACGACACCGCCGACCCGGTGCACGTCGCCGCCGACCTGATCAGCCAGGCCGAGCACGACCCGCTCGCCGCCGCCGTCCTGGTCACCGACTCGGCGGCTCTCGCGGACGCCGTGGAGAAGGAGCTGGAGCCGCAGGTCGCGGCCACCAAGCACATCGAGGACCGGATCGTCCCGGCCCTGGGCGGCAGGCAGTCCGCGATCGTCCTCGTCGACGGCGTCGACGAGGGCCTGCGGGTCGTCGACGCGTACGGCGCCGAGCACCTGGAGATCCAGACGGCGGACGCGGCCGCGGTCGCCGACCGGGTCAGGAACGCCGGAGCGATCTTCGTCGGCCCCTGGGCCCCGGTCTCGCTCGGGGACTACGCGGCGGGTTCCAACCACGTCCTGCCGACCGGCGGTTGCGCCTGCCACTCCTCGGGCCTGTCCGTCCAGTCCTTCCTGCGCGGTATCCACATCGTCGACTACACGAAGGACGCGCTCGCCGAGGTAGCGCGTCACGTGGTGACGCTGGCGGAGGCGGAGGACCTGCCCGCGCACGGCGCGGCGATCAAGGCAAGGTTCGGTTGGAAGGTACCCGAGGGCAAGTGACTGGCATCGACGATCTCCCCGTACGGGACGAGTTGCGCGGCAAGACCCCCTACGGCGCCCCCCAACTCGACGTCCCCGTACGCCTGAACACCAACGAGAACCCCTACCCGCTGCCCGCGGCGCTCGTCGAGCGGATCGCCGAGCGGGTCCGCGAGGCCGCCCGCGGACTCAACCGCTACCCCGACCGGGACGCGGTGGAGCTGCGCACCGAGCTGGCCGCCTATCTGACGAAGACCGGCAAGTACCCGGTCGGCACCGAGAACGTCTGGGCGGCCAACGGCTCCAACGAGGTCATCCAGCAACTGCTGCAGACCTTCGGTGGACCCGGCCGCACCGCGATCGGCTTCGAGCCCTCGTACTCGATGCACGCGCTCATCGCGCGCGGCACGGGCACGGCCTGGATCTCGGGGCCCCGCAACGACGACTTCACCATCGGCCTCGCCGCCGCCGAGCGCGCGATCGCCGAGAACCGGCCGGACGTCGTCTTCATCACCACCCCCAACAACCCCACGGGCAACGCGGTTCCGCCCGAGACGGTCCTCGCGCTCTACGAGGCCGCGCAGGCGGCGAAGCCGTCGATGGTCGTGATCGACGAGGCGTACATCGAGTTCAGCCACGGCGACTCGCTGCTGCCGCTGCTGGAAGGTCGGCCGAATCTCGTCGTCTCCCGGACGATGTCGAAGGCCTTCGGCGCCGCCGGACTGCGCCTCGGGTATCTCGCCGCGCACCCGGCGGTGGTGGACGCCGTCCAGCTCGTACGACTGCCGTACCACCTCTCGGCCGTCACCCAGGCGACCGCGCTGGCCGCCCTGGAACACACCGACACCCTGCTCGGATACGTCGAGCAGCTGAAGGCCGAGCGGGACCGGCTGGTCGTCGAACTGCGCGCGGCCGGCTACGAGGTGACCGAGTCGGACGCGAACTTCGTGCAGTTCGGGCGGTTCGCCGACGCCCACGCCGCCTGGCGGAAGATCCTCGACCGGGGCGTCCTGGTCCGGGACAACGGCGTACCGGGGTGGCTGCGGGTCTCCGCCGGAACCCCGGAGGAAAACGACGCGTTCCTCGACGCGGTACGTGAAATGAAGAAGGAGCAGAGCGCATGAACCGCGTAGGACGCGTGGAGCGGGTGACGAAGGAGACGTCGGTCCTCGTCGAGATCGATCTCGACGGCTCCGGCAAGGTCGACGTGGCCACCGGCGTCGGCTTCTACGACCACATGCTCGACCAGCTCGGCCGGCACGGCCTGTTCGACCTGACGGTGAAGACCGAGGGCGACCTGCACATCGACTCCCACCACACCATCGAGGACACCGCCCTCGCGCTGGGTGCCGCCTTCAAGCAGGCACTCGGCGACAAGGTGGGGATCTACCGCTTCGGCAACTGCACGGTCCCGCTGGACGAGTCGCTCGCCCAGGTGACCGTCGACCTGTCCGGCCGCCCCTACCTCGTGCACACCGAGCCCGAGAAGATGGCGCCGATGATCGGCGAGTACGACACGACGATGACCCGGCACATCCTGGAGTCCTTCGTCGCCCAGGCCCAGATCGCGCTGCACGTGCACGTGCCCTACGGGCGCAACGCGCACCACATCGTGGAGTGCCAGTTCAAGGCGCTGGCCCGTGCGCTGCGTTACGCCTCCGAGCGCGACCCGCGCGCCGCCGGCATCCTCCCCTCCACGAAGGGCGCGCTGTGACAGGCCTTTCCAGCATCCTGATCGTCGTCGGCCTCTTCCTCCTCGGCGGGATCTACTCCTTCGTCAAGCAGGACATGCCCCGGAGCCTGATCGTGCTGCTCTCCATCGGCGCCGCGATGTGTCTCGTCGCCGGTGTCATGAGGCTGGAGGTGTGGAGTTGAGCGCACCCAAGAAGGTCGTCGTCTTCGACTACGGCTTCGGAAACGTACGGTCCGCCGAGCGGGCCCTCGCGCGCGCCGGCGCCGAGGTCGAGATAACGCGTGACTTCGACACCGCGATGAACGCCGACGGTCTGCTGGTGCCCGGCGTCGGCGCCTTCGCGGCCTGCATGCAGGGCCTCAAGGAGGCGCGCGGCGACTGGATCATCGGCCGCCGGCTGTCCGGCGGCCGTCCCGTCATGGGCATCTGCGTCGGCATGCAGATCCTCTTCTCGCGCGGCATCGAGCACGGCGTGGAGACCGAGGGCCTGGACGAGTGGCCGGGCACGGTCGGGCCGCTGGAGGCCGACGTCGTGCCCCACATGGGCTGGAACACCGTCGACACCCCGGCCGGCTCGCAGGCCTTCGCCGGCCTCGACGCCGACGCGCGGTTCTACTTCGTCCACTCCTACGCCGTCCACGACTGGTCGCTGGAAGTCGGCAACCCGCTGCTGCGCGCACCCCTGGTGACCTGGTCCACGCACGGCAAGCCCTTCGTGGCGGCCGTCGAGAACGGCGCCCTGTGGGCCACCCAGTTCCACCCCGAGAAGTCCGGCGACGCCGGAGCCCAGCTCCTCACCAACTGGATCGGAACACTGTGAGCAAGCTCGAACTCCTCCCCGCCGTCGACGTCCGCGACGGCCAGGCCGTCCGTCTCGTGCACGGCGAGTCCGGGACCGAGACCTCGTACGGCTCCCCCCTGGAGGCCGCCCTGGCCTGGCAGAGCGCCGGCGCCGAGTGGCTGCACCTCGTCGACCTGGACGCCGCGTTCGGCACCGGCGACAACCGGGACCTGATCTCCGAGGTCACCAAGGCGATGGACATCAAGGTCGAGCTCTCCGGAGGCATCCGGGACGACGCCTCCCTGGCGGCCGCCCTCGCGACCGGCTGCACCCGGGTGAACCTCGGCACCGCCGCCCTGGAGACCCCCGAGTGGGTCGCCAAGATCATCGCCGAGCACGGCGACAAGATCGCGGTCGGCCTCGACGTCCGCGGCACGACCCTGCGCGGCCGCGGCTGGACCCGCGACGGCGGAGACCTCTACGAGACGCTGGAGCGCCTCAACTCCGAGGGCTGCGCGCGCTATGTGGTGACGGACATCGCCAAGGACGGCACGCTCCAGGGCCCGAACCTGGAGCTGCTGCGCACCGTGTGCGCCGCGACCGACCGCCCGGTGGTCGCCTCCGGCGGGGTGTCGTCGCTGGACGACCTGCGCGCCATCGCCGAGCTCGTGCCGCTCGGCGTCGAGGGCTCCATCGTCGGCAAGGCCCTGTACGCCAAGGCGTTCACCCTCGAAGAGGCCCTGGCGGCGGTAGCCCGGTGAGCGCCGTACGCCGCGTCTCGACCGGCGCGCCCTGGGAGGACACCTTCGGGTACTCCCGCGCGGTGGAACTGCCGAACGGCCTGGTGCTGGTGTCCGGCTGCACCTCCGTGATCGACGGCCAGATCGCCGAAGGCGACCCGTACGAGCAGGCGCTCAACTCCTTCCGCGTCGCGTTCGAGGCGCTGGAGCAGCTCGGTCTCGGCCGCGACGACGTCGTCCGTACGCGGATGTACATCACCCATGCCCGGGACGTGGAGGCCGTCGGCCGCGCCCACAAGCTGCTTTTCGACGTCGTCCGCCCCGCCGCGTCCATGATCATCGTCGCGGGTCTGGTGGACTCGCGCCTGGTGGTCGAGGTCGAGGTGGAGGCGTTCCGTGCCGCCGAGGACCCCGCGAAACGGTCCGGCGAAGACCCCACAGAACAGGGAGAAGAGCGGTCATGACCCTGGCGGTCCGAGTGATTCCCTGCCTGGACGTGGACAACGGCCGGGTCGTCAAGGGCGTCAACTTCCAGAACCTGCGCGACGCGGGCGACCCCGTCGAGATGGCCAAGGTGTACGACGCCGAGGGCGCCGACGAGCTCACGTTCCTGGACATCACCGCGTCCTCGGGCAACCGTGAGACCACGTACGACGTGGTGCGGCGTACGGCCGAGCAGGTCTTCATCCCGCTGACGGTCGGCGGCGGTGTCCGCACCGCCGAGGACGTCGACAAGCTGCTGCGGGCCGGCGCCGACAAGGTCGGCGTCAACACGGCCGCCATCGCCCGGCCCGACCTCATCCGGGAGATCGCAGAGCGGTTCGGGCGGCAGGTGCTCGTGCTGTCGGTGGACGCGCGCAGGACCGAGGGCGGTTCCTTCGAGGTGACCACCCACGGCGGCCGTCAGGGCACCGGCATCGACGCCGTCGAGTGGGCCCACCGGGCCGCCGACCTGGGCGCGGGCGAGATCCTGCTCAACTCGATGGACGCGGACGGCACGAAGGACGGCTACGACATCGAGATGATCGAGGCCGTACGCAAGCACGTCACCGTTCCGCTGATCGCCAGCGGCGGTGCCGGCCGGCTCGGCCACTTCGCGCCGGCCATCGAGGCGGGCGCCGACGCGGTGCTGGCCGCGTCCGTCTTCCACTTCGGGGACCTGCGGATCGGCGAGGTCAAGGAGACCCTGCGCGAGGCGGGACATCCGGTCCGCTGACGATCCCGCGCCACCGCACCACCGTTCACGGCCCGCACCCGGGCAGCCTCCGCTGCCGGGTGCGGGCCGTGTTCCTTGTCGCTCCTTGCCCGCGTGCCCGCGTGCCCGCGTGCCCGCGTGCCGTGTGCCGTGTGCCCGTGTGCCCGTGTGCCCGCGTGCCCGCGTGCCGTGGCGATGGGGACGCGCGCCGTGGACCTTGATGCGCGGGTTCCGCGGTGTGTCGGATGCGGGGGGGCGACGGGCCAAGACCGGTGATTCTGCCGATGTACGGGCCGCGTTCGGGGCGGACAGTTGCCACCGCAACCACCGAGACGGACCCCCGCCGTCATCGCAGCGTGCGCCTTCCGACCCATGCCAGGGCGGCGCTCCGGCCGCGGCGCGGGTCCGTCCTCCCTCACCGAGAGGATGCACCCACCGTGCAGCAGCCGAACCGCCCCTTCCCCGCCGCACCCGTCGGCCCCGATCCGTCCCCCAGCCGCCCGCACCGGCTCACGAGCCGCCTGGCGCGGGCCGGCCTCGCGGTGCTCCTGGCCGCGGGCGGCCTCGTCGCCGCCCAGGCCACCGGAGCGCAGGCCGTCGGAGCACCGGTCGTCTCGGCGCAGGCCGCCGCGAACCCGTACGAGCGTGGCCCCGCCCCCTCGAACGCCAGTATCGAAGCGGCCCGTGGGTCGTACGCCGTCTCCCAGACCAGCGTCTCCTCGCTGTCCGTGAGCGGCTTCGGCGGCGGCACCGTCTACTACCCGACCTCGACCAGCGACGGCACCTTCGGCGCGGTCGTCATCTCGCCCGGGTACACGGCCTACCAGTCGTCCATCTCCTGGCTCGGGCCCCGGCTCGCCTCCCAGGGCTTCGTGGTGTTCACCATCGACACCAACACCACCCTCGACCAGCCCGACAGCCGCGGCCGGCAGCTGCTGGCCGCGCTCGACTACCTGACCCAGAGCAGTTCCGTGCGGACCAGGATCGACAGCAGCCGGCTCGGAGTCATGGGCCACTCGATGGGCGGCGGCGGCACCCTGGAAGCCGCGAAGAGCCGTCCCTCGCTCCAGGCGGCGATCCCGCTCACCGGCTGGAACCTGGACACCACCTGGCCGGAGATCAAGACGCCGACCCTGATCGTGGGCGCCGACGGCGACACGATCGCACCGGTGGCCACGCACTCCCAGCCCTTCTACACCAGTCTGCCGAGCACGCTCGACAAGGCGTATCTGGAACTCAGGGGCGCCACCCACTTCACGCCCAACAGCTCGAACACGACGATCGCGAAGTACAGCATCTCGTGGCTGAAGCGGTTCATCGACAATGACACCCGCTACGAGCAGTTCCTCTGCCCGCTGCCGCAGGCCTCGCTGACGATCGCCGAGTACCGGGGCAACTGCCCGCACACCTCCTGACCGCCCGGCACGGTCCGACCCGTGCACAGGTGACGGCCGCCGTTCCGGTGGCCGTCACCCGCGTACGGGGGTGGCCCCGAGCCGGACCGCGGTCCTTGTGCGGGCGCACAAGGCTTGCGTGCCGAGCCTGGGAGCACGCCCAGCCGACGCCCTACGAAGGCCCTGTCCGCCCAGGTCAGGTGGGCTGTCCCCGCCCGCGGGGACAAGTGAACGCGGGACTTCCGCCTTCGTTTACGCGGAAGTAACGTGGCGGTCGTGACGGGAAACGCGACTGCGCGAAGTCCACTCCGGACGGCGGGCCGGAGACCATTACCGCCGCCCGCTCGGGGTGCGTCGGACGAGCCGGGACCGGGCTGCGACCCCGGTCGGCCCACCGCTCCCGGGCGGGAGCCGGAATCCCTCCCGGCGCCGGGTTTCACGGCGCCGGGGCCCACCGAACCCGGCCCGGCGGCACTCCTCCGTCCAGCCGGTCCCGGCGACGGCAGCACGGGCCGGCGGCCGGAGCCCCGGCCCGGCGGCGCCGGCACGTGCGCCGGTCCCGGCGACGCACCCGCGGTATACGACCCGCCTCCGACCGACACCCCGTCACCGGGTTCCGGAGAAGAGGCCGGTCCCGGTACATCGCTCGCCACCCGGCGCGGTGCGTCGGCGGGTACATCGCCTGGCGTCCGGTCCGGTGCGTCGGCGGGCACGCCGCCTGCCGCCCGCCCCGTGGCATCGCCCGGCACCCGGCCCGGCGCCTCGCCCGGAACGGAGCGGGGGTCGGCCCGTGAGTCGTCGGGGCTTCAATCCTCCGGTTCCGCCGGGCTGTTCGCCGTCGAGGCCGTCGAGCTCGTCGGCCCCGCCGCATCCGCCGCCCTGGACGGCGTCGAGTGCCCGGACGCCCTGCGCGAGGCCTTGGCGGGCCTGCTGCTGGTGGTGGAGGCCGAGCGGGCGTGGGACATGAGGGCCGCCGGGGTGGACGCCGCGGTGGTTCTCGGGGCGGCCGGGGCGGGCGCCGCGGAGGCCCTCGACGCCGCCGAGGCCGCGGGAGTCCTCCGGCTCACCGGAGGCCGCGTCCGGGTCCTCGATCCGGGCCCGGCCCACACCGTCTACGCGACCGTCCCGCCCGCCCGCCGGCGCGCGGCCCACCGTCTGCTGGCCGCAGCCCACACCGGGGGCCCGCAAGCCCTGCCCGTCCTCTTCCACCGGGCCTCGGCGGCCACCGCTCCCGCACCCCGCCTCGGCGACGCGCTCGCCGCGGCGGCGGCGCTGCCGGGCGGCGGACCGACGCACGCGGAGCGTTCGGCGGCCTGGGCGCGGTCGGCCGAGCTGGCCGTCGACGAGGGCCTGCGCGCCGTCCGCCTGATCCACGCCGCCGATCAGGCCCGGCTGGCGGGACTGCCGCACCGCGCGCGGGAGTTGCTTGCGCAGGCCGGGTGCGAGGGGCCGCACGACGCCGTGCGCGGCTCGGCCCAACTGGTGAGCGGACAGCTCGCCCTGCAGGACGGCCCGGTCGCCGACGCCCGTGAAGCCCTGCTGCTGGCCGCCGAGTCACTGGCTTCCACCGACCCGCACCGCGCCCTGGCCGCCCGGCTCGCCGCCGTGGAGGCGTCCTGGGCCATGGGTGACGCGGCGGCCTGCCGGGAAGCCCTGGACCTCACCCCGGCGCGGCCGGAACCCGACCGGCGGCTCGCGGCGTACCGGGCGGGCATGTCCGCCGTGATGCACGGCCGTCTGGACACCGGACGGCAGCCGTTGCGGGAGGTGGTGGCCGGAGCGGGAGCGGCCGGAATCCTCGACAGCCCGGAGGTCCTTCTGCGGGCCGGGGGCGCCGCCCTCGTCGTCGGTGACCTCCCCGCCGCCTGCCGCGCCAACTCCCGTGCGCTGGCCGTCGCCAGGGCCCGGGGCCCGAACATCCTGATCGCCCAGGCGCTGGAACGCCTGGCCTACGGAGAGTTGCGCGCCGGCCGGCACGCCCGTGCCCGCGCCCACGCCGAGGACGGCCTGCGCACGGCCCTCGGGGCCGGTCAGGACAACCTCGCGGCGCATCACCACGCGATCCTCGCGCTGGTGGCGTCGGTCGAGGGGTCCTCGGAGGCCGTGGCGGAGCATGCCGCCGCCGCCGAACGCGTGGCCGCGCCCCACGGTCTCGCGCAGGCGGCCACACTGGCGCAATGGGCGCGGGCCCGCGCCGATCTGGCGGGCGGCCGGCTCGCCGAGGCCGCCGCGCGGCTCGGCCCCCTGGTCGGCGCCGGCCCGCGCCGCGGTCACTTCGCGGTACGGATGCTCGCGGTCCCCTGCTTCGTGGAGGCCGCGACCGGCACCGGCCAGGCGGAAGCCGCCCGGTCCGCGACGGCCGAGTTCGCCCACTGGGCCGCGCAGGGCGCCGATCCCCAGGCCCCGGCCCAGCTGGCCCGCTGCCGTGCGCTGCTGAGCGGCCCCGAGGAACGCGAGGCACTGTTCACCACCGCGCTCGCCCGTCACGACGAGGTGACGGGGGACTTCGAGCGCGGCCGCACCCAGCTCCTGTACGGCGCCTGGCTGCGGCGCCGGCGCAGACCGGGTGAGGCCCGCGGCCGGCTGCGGGACGCGCTGGTGTCCTTCGAGCGGGGCGGGGCGCTCGGCTGGGCCGCGCAGGCGAGGGCCGAACTGCGGGCCACCGGGGACGCCGGACCGTGCGAGCCGGACGGTCCGCTCGCCGTCCTGACCCCCCAGCAGCTGCGGATCGCCCGCTGCGTGGCCGAGGGGGCCACCAACCGAGAGGTGGCGCTGCGGCTGTCCGTGAGCCCCCGCACCGTGGACCATCACCTGCGCAATGTCTTCGCCGCCCTGGGGGTCCGCTCCCGTGTCGAGCTGTCCCGATGGGTGGACCGGGCAGAGAAGACCACCGCACACCCCTAGGTACCGACCGGGCGGTATGTCATCCTGCGGGATCAGGAGGTCCGGAGCACCCGTGTGCCGCGCGTCGGCCGACCGGGCGTCCCGGACCGAGCCGACTCCGGTGGAGGACAGCGATGCAGCACCTCGTACCCGCCCACGTGCGGACCCTGCCCGGACCGCGGCCCCGGGTAGCCGCCCCCCGCCCGGCCGCCGACGCGGAGGCCCTCTCGGTGCTGCACCGCGCCGCCCGGGCGCTGATGGCCGGGCTGCCCGAACTCACCGAACGTCTGATGGACCTCCTCAGGGAGCGCGAACCCGCGTACCGCGCGGCTCTGGAGGCCGACGCGGAGAGCGTGCGCGACGAGGTGGAGCGCTCGCTGCGGCTCAACGTCGGATCGCTGATCCGGCCCGGTGAACTGCGCGAGGACGCCCGCCGCTGCTCCTGGGCCATCGGCAGGGCGCGCGCCGAACGCGGCCTGCCGCTGGACGCCCTGCTCCGCGCCTTCCGGCTGGGCGGCGGCATGGTCTGGCAGGAGCTCGTCGACGAGACGACCCGCCGCCACCCCTCCGACGCGCGTCTGCTGGTGCATGTGGCCGCCGATGTGTGGAACTTCGTCGACGACCACTGCGCCGTGGTCGCGGACGCCTACCGCCAGACGGAACGCGAGCTGATGTGGCGCCGGGAGAACCGGCTGCGGCTGATGACGGCCGCGCTGCTCGACGGCACCGCGCGGATCGCCGATCTGCCGGCCACCGCGGCCGCCCTCGGGCTTCCCGAACAGGGCCGGTACGCGGTCGTGCTGGCCCGCCTGCCCGTCGGCCGGGCGCTGGCGGACGTACGGGGCCAGGTGCACCTCTCGGGTCTGCGGGTCCTCTGGTACCGCGACCGCGACCGGGACAGCGGCGGGAGCTACGGCATCGTCCTGCTCGGCGACCACCCCTACGACGGGGACGAACCCGGGCACGGCCACGAGAGCGGGCTCCTCGACGCCGGTCCCGAGCCGAAGCCCGCCCCGGCGGCCGAGGGCGGTCCGGGCGGCGGCGACGGCCGCGGCGGGGAGCGCCCCCGGACGCACGGGCTCGACGTGGACGCGGGGGAGATCGCCCGCAGACTGACCGCCCCGCCGGTGGCCAGGATCGGCGTGAGCCCGGTGGTGGAAGGCCTCGCGGCGATCGGTGACGCCCGCAGGCTGGCCGACACGGCGCTGCGCGCCTGCCCGCGATCCGGCGGAACCGTCGTGCTGGAGGAGCACCTGCCCGCCGCGCTCGTCGTCTCCGCGCCGGTGCTCGGCGCGGCGCTCTCCGAGCGGGTTCTCGGGCCGCTGCTGCGGCTGGACCTGTCCGACCGGGACATCATGCTCGACACCCTGACGGCCTGGCTCGCCTGCGACGGTTCCGCCCAGCGGGCCGCCGGCCGCCTCTACTGCCACCGCAACACGGTCCTGAACCGGCTGCGCCGCTGCGAACAGCTCACCGGCCGCTCCCTGACCCGGCCCGCGGACGTCGTGGAACTGTCGCTGGCCCTGGCCGCCCACACGCTGCTCGACCCGTGAGCGGCCGCCCGGTCGCCGAGCGGACACGGCGTTCCGTGAGCTGACCGTGCCCGTGGCCCCCGTGGCCTGAACCCCGGTCACCGGGTGGCCGGGGTTTCGTTCCGGCAGATGTGAAAGAAAAGTTGCGCAATTTTAGTTGCGCAACTTTTCTTTCGTATCTAGGGTCGGGTCATGGCCAGCAAGGAGAACCGCCGGATCACGGACGTGGGCACGCTCAAGGCTCTCGGACACCCACTGCGGATGCAGCTGTACCGTGCTCTGCTCGTCGCGGGCGCGGCCACCGCGTCCCAGTTGGGTGAGCAGGTCGATGAGGCGCCGTCGCTCGTCAGCTACCACCTGCGCAAGCTCGCCGAGTACGGGCTGATCGAGGAGGCCGAGCCGCGCAGCGGGGACGGCCGTGAGCGGTGGTGGCAGGCGGCGTCGGACGGCGTCAGTGTCCGGGGCGCCGACTTCCGGGACGCGCCGGAGAAGAAGGCCGCCCATCTCGCCTTCACCCGGCTCTACCACGACCAGCGCAGTGAGCTCTACCGGCGCTACCTCGACGAACGAGCCACCTGGCCGACGGATTGGAAAGACGCCGCGGCCGACGCGGAGGCGACTCTGCGGCTGACGGCGGTCCAACTGAGCGAGCTGAAGGACGAGTTGCTCGCCGTCATCAGGAAGTTCGACGAGAGGGGCCGCGCGGACGAAGCGGCCGGTGAGACCGAAGGGCGCGAGAACGTCGCGCTGCACCTGTACGGATTCCCGTTCCGCTTCTGACCCCGAGAGGACCCGGCCCCATGACCACGACCGTCATACCGCCCGCCACCCAGGCCCCCCGCACACCTGCTCACCGCGACGGTAACGTCCTGCGCTGGCTCGGCGCCTACGCCTCGTCGATGATCGGCGACAACGTCTGCTACATCGCGTTGTCCTGGGCGGCCGTGCAGTCCGGAACGCCCGCGCAGGCAGGGCTGGTGATGACCGTGAGCGCGGTTCCCCGGGCCCTGTTAATGCTCGGCGGTGGCGTGGTCGCCGACCGGTTCGGGCCGCGGAAAGTCGTCATCGGCAGCGACGCCGTGCGCTGCGTCGCCGTGCTCGCCCTGGCCGCGCTGCTGTTCGCGACCAGCCCGAGCCTGTGGCTGCTGGCCCTGCTCGCCGTCGTCTTCGGCGCTGTCGACGCCGTCTTCATGCCCGCCGTGGGTGCCCTGCCGGCCCGCATCACGAGCCGGGACCAACTCGCCCGCGTCCAGGGCATGCGGGGCCTGGCGATCCGCTTCGCCAACGTGGTCGGCGCACCGCTCGGCGGTCTCGGTGTGGCGCTCGGGGGAGCGGCGGCGGCCTTCGGGCTCGCGGGGATGCTGATCGCCGTGTCGGTGCCGCTGCTGATCTCCGTACGGATGCGGGAGCTGCCCGCGGGCGACGAGGACGTGTCCTCCGGGACACGCGCCGCGGAGGACACGGGGCACGCGCGCGTGGCCGTCGGCGCGGCGGGCGCGGAGGGCGCGAAGGGCGCGGACAGTGAGGGTGCCGGGCCGGGGCGGCCCGCACGGGCCACCGCCTGGCGGGACCTCCGCGAAGGGCTGCGTTACATCCGGCGCCACCGCGTCCTCGCCCCGCTCATCGCCGTCATCGCGCTCGGTGACCTCGGATTCGTCGGGCCGCTGAACGTGGGCCTGGCCCTGCTGGCCGACCAGCGGGGCTGGGGCGCGGCCGGGATGGGCTGGGTGCTCGCCGGGTTCGGGACCGGCGCGGGGACCGCCGCGCTGCTGCTGACCGTGCGGGGGCGGCTGCCGCACGCGGGACGTCTGGCCGCCGTGGCGATCCTCGCGGGCTCGGTCGCGATCGGCGCGCTCGCCTTCGTACCGAACGTCGCGGCGGCCGTCGGGGTCGCCCTGCTCGTCGGCTTGCTCGCCGGACTCAGCGGCGCCCTGTGCGGCGCGCTGCTGCAGACCCAGACGGACCCCGCCTACCTGGGCCGGGTCAGTGCCGTCTCCGGCATCGTCAGCCTCGGCCTCGCGCCGCTCAGCATGCCGCTGACCGCCGCCGCGATCGGCTGGTGGGGCACCGGCCCCGTCTTCGTCACCAGCGCCGCGGTGTGCGGCCTCGGCGGCGTCCTCGCCCTGGGCGTGCGGGGTCTCCGCAAGGCGGAACTGCCTGGCTGACCGTTGGCTGCCGAGGGGGTCTGGCGGCCGATGGCCACCGAAGGGGGGCCCGGTGGCCCGGCGACGGGCCTCGGCGGCGTCGTCGCCCTGGGCGTGCGGGACCTGCGGAACGCCGAACTGCCCGGCTGACCATCGGCCGCCGATTGGGCCCGGCCACCGTCGGCCGCCGAATGGGCTCGACGATCGCCGGCTGCCGAACGAGTCTGCGACCGTTGGCCGCCGAATCAGTCTGGCGAGCGTTGGCCGCCGAAGGGCTCTGGCAAATGTTGGCTGCCGAAGGGTCCGGCGGCGGTCCGGGGGCCGCCGGAGGGTCCGGGCGGCACGGCGGCCGTTGCCGGCCGAGGCGCCGGGCGACCCGGCGTCGTCAGATCCCCAGCTGCTTCGCCTCGTGCAGCTTGGCGATCGCGTCCTTGTCGCCGTCCAGCTCGACGTCCGCCACACCTTGTCGGCCGAACGCGAACATCAGCAGTTCCGAGGGCTCGCCGGTCACCGTCACGACCGGCGTGCCCTTGTTCAGCACCGCCGTCTGGCCGTTCGGACGGCGCAGGACCACACCCGTCGGGGCGCCGCGGCCCATCAGCCGGGCCGTGCGGTCCAGGCGCGACCACAGGGCCTCCTGGAACACCGCGTCCAGCTCGCGCGGCGTCCAGTCCGGCTGCGCGCGCCGCACGTCCTCGGTGTGGACGTAGAACTCGACCACGTTCGACGCCTCGTCGATCTGCTTCAGGGAGAACGGCGAGAAGCGGGGCGGGCCGGTACGGACCAGCTGGACCAGCTCCTCGTACGGCTTCTCGGCGAACTCCGTCATCACCCGCTCCAGGCGGGGCCCGAGCTGCTTGACGAGGAGGCCGCCGGCGGCGTCGGGGCGGCGCTCACGCACCACCACGTGCGCGGCGAGGTCCCGGCTGGACCAGCCCTCGCACAGGGTGGGCGCGTCCGGGCCCACCGCCTCCAACAGATCGGCGAGGAGAAGTCGTTCACGCTTCGCATGGGTCGACATGTCAGCAAGCCTACGACCGGGTAGCCGCCGCGCCCAGTGGAGAGCGCGCCGGATCCGGCGGGATCCGCCCGGGGCCGGCCTCGGGGGTCCGGCCTGTGGACAACGGCCGGGTGCGACGGTCCGGCGCGGCACAATGGCACCCATGACCAGCACGCCTTCGCCCAGCAGCCTGGACCCCGAGATCGCCGCCCGCCTCAAGCGCAGCGCCGACGGACTCGTCCCCGCCATCGCCCAGCAGTACGACACCGGTGAGGTGCTGATGCTCGGCTGGATGGACGACGAGGCGCTGCATCGCACGCTCACCACGGGCCGCTGCACCTATTGGTCGCGCAGCCGCCAGGAGTACTGGGTCAAGGGCGACACCTCCGGCCACTTCCAGCACGTCAAGTCCGTGGCCCTGGACTGCGACGCCGACACCGTCCTCGTGCGCGTCGACCAGGTGGGCGCCGCCTGCCACACCGGGGCCCGCACCTGTTTCGACGCCGACGTGCTGCTGAAGGACCCCGGCCACCGCCCCGAGGACGCCGATTCCGGCGTACCCGCCCGGAATCAGTAAGGTCAGCCGCCATGGACCTCGAGACGTTCCGCAAGCTGGCCACCGACCGCCGTGTCATCCCCGTCAGCCGCAAACTGCTCGCGGACGGCGACACGCCGGTCGCGCTCTACCGCAAGCTGGCCGCCGAGCGCCCCGGCACGTTCCTGCTCGAATCCGCGGAGAACGGCCGCACCTCCCTGTCCTGGTCCCGCTACTCCTTCGTGGGCGTCCGCTCCGCCGCGACCCTCACCGAGCGGGACGGACAGGCGCACTGGCTCGGCACACCGCCCGTCGGCGTCCCCGTGGACGGCGATCCGCTCGCGGCCCTGCGCGCCACCATCGAGGCCCTGCACACCCCGCACGGCGAGGGACTGCCCCCCTTCACCGGCGGCATGGTCGGCTATCTGGGCTACGACATCGTGCGCCGCCTGGAGAAGATCGGCCCCGGCGAGCGGGACGACCTGAAGCTGCCCGAGCTGACCATGCTGCTCACCAGCGACCTCGCAGTCCTGGACCACTGGGACGGCTCGGTCCAGTTGATCGCCAACGCGATCAACCACAACGACCTCGACACCGGCGTCGACGAGGCCTACGCGGACGCCGTCGCCCGTCTCGACGCCATGGAGGCCGACCTCTCGCGCGCGGTGTCCCAGCCGCCCGCCGCGCTCCCGCCCTCCGAGCTCCCCGAGTACACCGCGCTCTGGGGCGGCCCCGACTTCCAGGACGCCGTCGAGGACATCAAGGAGCGCATCAGGGCCGGAGAGGCCTTCCAGGTCGTCCCCTCCCAGCGCTTCGAAACGCCGTGCACCGCCAGCGCGTTGGACGTCTACCGGGTACTGCGGGCGACCAACCCGTCGCCGTACATGTACCTGTTCCGCTTCGACGGCTTCGACGTCGTCGGCTCCTCCCCGGAGGCCCTGGTCAAGGTCGAGGACGGGCAGGCGATGGTGCACCCCATCGCGGGCACCCGGCCGCGTGGCGCGACCGTCCAGGACGACCAGGCCCTCGCCGACGAGCTGCTCGCCGACCCCAAGGAGCGCGCCGAGCACCTCATGCTCGTCGACCTGGGACGCAACGACCTCGGACGGGTCTGCGAGCCCGGCTCCGTCGAGGTCGTCGACTTCATGTCCATCGAGCGGTACTCGCACGTCATGCACATCGTCTCCACGGTGACCGGCCGGGTCGCCGCGGGCCGTACGGCCTTCGACGTGCTCACCGCCTGCTTCCCCGCCGGCACCCTCTCCGGCGCGCCCAAGCCACGCGCGATGCAGATCATCGACGAACTGGAGCCCTCCCGGCGCGGGTTGTACGGCGGCTGCGTCGGCTACCTGGACTTCGCCGGCGACTCCGACACCGCCATCGCCATCCGTACGGCCCTGCTGCGCGACGGCACGGCGTACGTCCAGGCCGGCGCAGGCATCGTCGCCGACTCGGTGCCGGCCGCGGAGGACGACGAGTGCCGCAACAAGGCGGCGGCGGTCCTGCGCGCGGTGCACACCGCGAACCGGCTCGGGCGGTAGCACGTAACCGGCTCCGGCCCCGGCTCCGGCTCGGGTGTGCCGGTGCCGGGCCGCCCGGCTCGTGCGGTCGGGCGACGGGCCGCCTCCGGCGGGCGGTTGGCGTACCGCACGACCGTGCTCCGGGCCGTGCGATCGAGGGCGATAGGACGAGGCTCACGCGGCCCCGGGTGACGGTTCGCCCGGGGTTCAGGCGATAGTGGGGTACGTGACTGCTGTACCTCACCCCCGATCCGAAGCCGCGGGACCCGACAGGTCCGGCCGGCGCAGCCTCGCCGTGACCCTGCTGAGCGGCGCGCTCGGCGCGGCCGTGGCCCTGCTGTCCACCCGGCAGAGCTGGGCGGAGGGGACCGCGACCGTGGCGGGCGGAGCCTTCCCGCTGACCGCCAAGGGCAGCGACGTCACGGGTGTGCCCGCGGCGCTCGCGATAGTGGGCCTCGCCGCGCTCGTCGCCGTCTTCGCCGTACGCCGCTCCGGCCGCCTCCTGGTCTCCGCGCTGCTCGCGCTCTCCGGCGCCGGCACGGTCGTCGCCGCCGTCCTCGGCGCGGGCGACAGCTCCGCCCTCGACGAGCGGGCCGCCGCCGCCTCGGGCAACACCGCCGCCACCGCGAGCGGGCTCAGCCACACCGTCTGGCCGTACGTGGCCGCGGCGGGCGGAGCGCTCATCCTGCTCGCCGGGCTGCTCGCCGTGCGCTACGGACGGCTGTGGCCCGCCATGTCAGGCCGCTACGAGCGGGACGGCAGGCCCCGGCCCCGCAAGGTCAAGCCCGTCGACCCGGACCGCCCCGAGGACCTCTGGAAGGCCCTCGACCGAGGCGAGGACCCGACCGGTCCCGACCCCGCGGGGACCTAGGTCCCGCGACCCGCGGGGTCGTTCGCCCCGGGTCCTTGGTCGTGACTCGGCCGGACGGACGCGCGAGCAACGACCCCCCGCTCACCGCGGCCCCGTACGTACGGGACAATGGACGGCGAGCGTCCGACTCACACACGCATACAGCAACGAGGAGCAAGTCATGGCGGGCAGCAGCCACGGTCACACCCCGGCCGCCTGGACCGGTGTCATCATCGCCTTCATCGGTTTCTGCATCGCGGGTGCCTACATGGTGATGGCCGAACCGCTGGGCTTCTGGGGCGGCATGGTCGTCGTGGTCCTCGGCGGTGTCGTCGGCATGGTCATGCGGAGCATGGGCCTGGGCCAGCCGAAGACCTCTTCCGCGCAGCCCGCGCACACGGCGCGCGAGACCGTGGGCGCCGACGCCTGACCCACCGAGGCTTCGCCGAAGGCGGTCCCGGCACACGCCGGGGCCGCCTTTCGCGTACGCGGGCGAGCGCCCGCCGCGCGCGAGAGGCAGAATGCGTCGGGTGAACGCCGAAACCCAGAGGGTGACACAGGCAGGGTCCGGTGCCGGTGCCGGTGCCGGTGCCGTGGTGCGGCGGCTCGGCGTTCCCGGCGGAGTGCTCGCGGCCGTCGCCGGGGCCTTCGCGTACGTCGGGGCCGTCGACCCCAATCAGCCCGGTCACTACCCGGTCTGCCCGCTGCTGCGCCTCACGGGCCTGTACTGCCCCGGCTGCGGCGGTCTGCGCAGCGCCCACGCCTTCGTGCACGGAGACCTCGCCACGGCGCTCACGGACAACGCGCTCGCCGTCGGCGGCTACCTGGCCTTCGCGGTGGTGTGGGCCGTCTGGGTGATCCGTGCGGTGCGAGGACGGCCCGTGCGGCTCGATCTCGGACCGCTCCACCTGTGGAGCGTGGGCGCGTTGGTGCTGGTCTTCACGGTTGTCCGGAACCTGCCGTCCGGCGGCTGGCTACATCCTTGATCAAATGACAAATGTCCAGGTAATGGGACCGGCGTCAACCGGATGCGAGGGCTACGCCTTCCTCCGGATACCATCGCAGTGACCCGACTTTTCCGTCAGGGACGGTGCACCCGGGTCGACTGCTCCACCGCTTCAACCGTCCACCGCAGGGAAGGGGGCCGCTCGCGTGAGTGTGCTCGACGAGATCATCGACGGAGTCCGTGCCGACCTCGCGGAGCGGCAGGCGCGCGTCAGCCTCGACGAGCTCAAGGAACGCGCGGCGAAGGCTCCTGCGGCCAAGGACGGCGTGGCCGCCCTGCGCGGTGACGGCGTCAAGGTCATCTGCGAGGTCAAGCGGTCCAGCCCGTCCAAGGGCGCGCTCGCCGCGATCGCCGACCCCGCCGCCCTGGCCGCCGACTACGAGGCGGGCGGCGCGGCCGTCATCTCCGTCCTCACCGAGCAGCGCCGCTTCGGCGGTTCGCTCGCGGACCTGGAGGCCGTCCGCGCCCGCGTGGACATCCCGGTGCTGCGCAAGGACTTCATCGTCACGTCGTACCAGCTCTGGGAGGCCCGCGCCTACGGCGCCGACCTGGCGCTGCTCATCGTCGCGGCCCTCGACCAGCCCGCCCTGGAGTCCCTCATCGAGCGAGCCGAGTCCATCGGGCTCACGCCGCTGGTCGAGGTGCACGACGAGGACGAGGTCGAGCGCGCGGTGGACGCCGGCGCGAAGATCATCGGTGTCAACGCGCGCAACCTCAAGACGCTCAAGGTCGACCGTACGACCTTCGAGCGGCTCGCCCCCGAGATCCCGGACAACCTCGTCAAGATCGCCGAGTCCGGTGTCCGCGGCCCGCACGACCTCATCGCGTACGCCAACGCGGGCGCCGACGCGGTCCTGGTCGGCGAGTCCCTCGTCACCGGCCGCGACCCGAAGACCGCCGTCTCCGACCTGGTCGCCGCGGGCGCCCACCCGGCCCTGCGGCACGGACGGGACTGACCCGCCGGTGACCATCCCGACCCTCGCCCCCGCCGTACCCCGTCCGGGCCTGTGCCCCGACGGCGTACCGGCGCGCGCGGGGTCGGTCCTGCCGCGTCCGGCCGGAGAGGTCCCGCCGGCCCGGGCCGGGTCACCCGCGCCGGGGCCGGACGGCGGGGACCCGCTCCCGACCGTCGCGCCGGGCACGCACTCCTCCCTTCCCGGGGACACGTACGCCGGGCGCCCCCGTGTGCCGTCCGCCGCCGTGCTCCCGGTCCCTTCGGCGGCCCGTGACCCCTACGCCCGGCTCGCCCGCGGCTGTCGGCCGCGTGGCTGCCGGGCGCCCGCACGCCGGGTGCACGGGCGCCGGGTCCGTTACGTCATCGGCGACGAGCCGGGTCAGGTCAACGGCATGCGATGGCCCGAGCGCGTGCGCGCGCTCGCGCCCTTCCCGGCCTAGTCCGCCTCGCGGGTGGACCGGGCCGAGTCCACCTCACGCGTGGACCGAGCCGAGTCCGGCACCCCCAGTCATCGAGGCGGCACATCCGTCTCCTGCGCGGGCGGGTCGGCGGCGGGGCGGGCGGTGTCACCGACGGAACCGTCGGTGACCGCTGAGCGCGGGTGCGTCCGGCTTCCGTGACCCCTGTCCGATCCCGTAACCGGGGCTGTCGCCCCTGCGAGGTATCCGCATGCCCAGCGAGTTCTTCATTCCCGACCCCGAGGGTCAGATCCCCAGCGCCGAGGGCTACTTCGGCGCGTACGGCGGCAAGTTCATCCCGGAGGCGCTGGTCGCCGCCGTGGACGAGGTCGCCGTCGAGTACGACAAGGCGAAGGCGGACCCCGAGTTCGCCCGCGAGCTCGACGACCTGCTCGTCCACTACACCGGCCGCCCGAGCGCCCTCACCGAGGTGCCGCGCTTCGCCGAACACGCCGGTGGCGCGCGGATCTTCCTCAAGCGCGAGGACCTCAACCACACCGGCTCGCACAAGATCAACAACGTGCTCGGCCAGGCCCTGCTCACCCGGCGCATGGGCAAGACCCGCGTCATCGCGGAGACCGGCGCCGGCCAGCACGGTGTCGCCACGGCCACCGCCTGCGCGCTCTTCGGCCTCGAATGCACCATCTACATGGGCGAGATCGACACCCAGCGCCAGGCGCTCAACGTGGCCCGGATGCGGATGCTCGGCGCCGAGGTCATCGCCGTGAAGTCCGGCTCCCGCACCCTCAAGGACGCCATCAACGAGGCGTTCCGCGACTGGGTCGCCAACGTCGACCGCACCCACTACCTCTTCGGGACCGTCGCCGGCCCGCACCCCTTCCCCGCCATGGTCCGCGACTTCCACCGGGTCATCGGCGTCGAGGCCCGGCGGCAGATCCTGGAGCGCGCCGGCCGGCTGCCCGACGCGGCCGTCGCCTGTGTCGGCGGCGGCTCCAACGCCATCGGTCTCTTCCACGCCTTCATCCCCGACAGCGGCGTACGCCTGATCGGCTGCGAGCCCGCCGGGCACGGCGTGGAGACCGGCGAGCACGCGGCGACCCTGACCGCCGGCGAGCCCGGCATCCTGCACGGGTCGCGGTCGTACGTCCTCCAGGACGACGAGGGCCAGATCACCGAGCCCTACTCGATCTCGGCCGGACTCGACTACCCCGGCATCGGCCCCGAGCACTCCTACCTCAAGGACAGCGGCCGCGGCGAGTACCGCGCGGTCACCGACGACGCGGCGATGCAGGCCCTGCGGCTGCTCTCCCGCACCGAGGGCATCATCCCGGCGATCGAGAGCGCCCACGCGCTCGCCGGGGCCCTGGAGGTCGGCAAGGAGCTGGGCAAGGACGGGCTGATCGTCGTCAACCTGTCCGGGCGCGGCGACAAGGACATGGACACGGCCGCCCGTTACTTCGGCCTGTACGAACAGGGCGCCGACGCGGTCGTCCCGGCGGACGCCGACAGCGAGAACGCCGAGATCGAGGGGGACGCCAAGTGAGCGGCAACATCCAGCTGTTGAGCGACACCCTGGCCGCGGCGAAGGCGGAGGGGCGGTCCGCCCTCATCGCGTACCTGCCGGCCGGGTTCCCGACCGTCGACGGCGGTATCGCCGCCGTCAAGGCCGTCTTCGACGGCGGCGCCGACGTCGTCGAGGTCGGGTTGCCGCACAGCGACCCGGTCCTCGACGGCCCCGTCATCCAGACCGCCGACGACATCGCCCTGCGCGGCGGCGTCAGGATCGCGGACGTGATGCGGACCGTCCGGGAGTCCTTCCGGGCCACCGGCAAGCCCGTGCTCGTGATGACGTACTGGAACCCGATCGACCGCTACGGCGTCGAGCGCTTCACCGCCGAGCTCGCCGAGGCGGGCGGCGCGGGCTGCATCCTGCCCGACCTGCCCGTCCAGGAGTCGGCGCTGTGGAGGGAGCACGCCGAGAAGCACGGCCTCGCGACCGTCTTCGTCGTCGCGCCCAGCAGCAAGGACGCCCGGCTCGCCGAGATCACCGCGGCGGGCAGCGGCTTCGTGTACGCGGCCTCGCTGATGGGGGTCACCGGCACCCGGGAGTCGGTCGGGGCCCAGGCCCAGGACCTGGTGGCGCGCACCAAGGCCACCACCGAGCTGCCCGTCTGCGTCGGCCTCGGTGTCTCCAGCGCCGCGCAGGCCGCCGAGGTGGCCGGCTTCGCCGACGGCGTGATCGTCGGTTCGGCGTTCGTGAAGCGGATGCTGGACGCGCCGGACGAGGCGGCCGGGCTCGAGGCCGTACGGGCGCTGGCGGGCGACCTCGCGAAGGGTGTGCGCAAGACGGCGTAACGCCACCGCGCGGATCCGCGCGTACGCCACCGCACGCATCCGTACGTAACGGACAATCCGCTCACTCGAACGAGTGGACCTTGGACCGGGGAGGCGCGCTGCGCCTCCCCGGTTCGTTCTGCCGGATGTGAGCGAGAAGAACCGTGACGGTAAGCGCAACGCCCGCGAGCGGCTGGCGGTCGAGCGAGAGAAGCAGAAGGCCGCGGACAAGCGCCGCCGCGCGCTGATCGTGGGGGCGTCGGTGGTCTGCGTCCTCGGTCTGGCCGCCGTGATCGGCGTGGTGGCCGCCAACGCAGGCAAGGACAAGAAGAGCGACACGTCGGGCCCGGTCGTGTCGCCCTCGGGCGCCACCGGCAAGGACAGTCTCGCGATCCCCGTCGGCAAGGAGGGCGCCAAGTCCACCCTCACGGTGTGGGAGGACTTCCGCTGTCCGGCCTGCCAGGCCTTCGAGGCGACCTACCGCCCGACGATCCATGAGCTGGTCGACTCCGGCCAGCTGAAGGTCGAGTACCACCTCGTCACGCTGATCGACGGGAACATGGGGGGCAGCGGCTCCCGCAAGGCCGCCAACGCCGCGGCGTGCGCCCAGGACGCCGGGAAGTTCAGCGCGTACCACGACGTGCTGTACGAGAACCAGCCCAAGGAGACCGACGACGCCTTCGCCGACAACGCCAAGCTCATCGAGCTCGCCGGGAAGGTCGAGGGCCTGGACACCCCGGCCTTCCGCGCCTGCGTCAACGACGGCACCCACGACACCTGGGTCGAGAAGTCGAACGCGGCGTTCCAGAGCAGCGGCTTCTCGGGCACGCCGACCGTACTCCTGGGCGGCAAGAACATCTACGCGGACCAGTCGATGACACCCGCCAAGCTCAAGCAGATGGTGGAGGCGGCCAACAAGGGCTGAGCCGTCCCGCACGCCCCGGCGCCCCCCGCCTGTCCACAGGCCGGGGGCGCCGCACGTTATGGACCCGTTGCGGGGCTGCCCACCGTCGGTGGCGTCCGGCACGGTAGCGTCGACCTTGCCATGGAACTTGCCTACATTCCCAGCCCGTCGCACGGTGTGCTGCACCTCGGCCCCATTCCGCTGCGCGGCTACGCGTTCTGCATCATCATCGGCGTCTTCGTAGCCGTCTGGCTCGGCAACAAGCGCTGGATCGCCCGGGGAGGGCGGACCGGCACAGTGGCCGACATCGCGGTCTGGGCCGTGCCCTTCGGCCTCGTCGGCGGCCGGCTCTACCACGTGATCACGGACTACCAGCTGTACTTCAGCGAGGGCCGTGACTGGGTGGACGCCTTCAAGATCTGGGAGGGCGGGCTCGGCATCTGGGGCGCGATCGCCCTCGGCGCGCTGGGCGCGTGGATCGGGTGCCGCCGCCGGGGCATCCCGCTGCCCGCGTGGGCCGACGCCCTCGCGCCCGGTATCGCGTTCGCCCAGGCGATCGGGCGCTGGGGCAACTGGTTCAACCAGGAGCTCTACGGCAAGGCCACGGACGTTCCGTGGGCGCTGCACATCACGTCCTCCACGGACGGGCGCGTCCCCGGCTACTACCACCCGACGTTCCTGTACGAGTCCCTGTGGTGCGTCGGCGTCGGATTCCTGGTCATCTGGGCCGACCGCCGCTTCAAGCTCGGCCACGGGCGGGCGTTCGCGCTGTACGTCGCCGCGTACTGCGTCGGCCGGGGCTGGATCGAGTACATGCGCGTCGACGACGCCCACCACATCCTGGGCCTGCGTCTCAACGACTGGACCGCGATGGTGGTCTTCCTCCTGGCGGTGCTGTATTTCGTGCTCTCGGCCCGGCTGCGTCCGGGGCGCGAGGAGATCGTGGAGCCCAGAGCCGGCGCGGACGCTCCCGCCGAGGACGGCGAGACGGCTTCCGACGACGCCGAAGGCAAGACCGAAGGCAAGACCGAAGGCAAGGACAAGGCCAAGGACGGCGACAAGAGCACCGGCGAGGACGAGGCCGACGGCGACTCCGTCGGCCTCGACAAGCCGGCCGTCACCGAATCCGTGACGTCCAGCGACTCCGCCGAGCCCGCCGGCTCAGCGTCCGGGACGGATGCCGAGACGGAGCCCGACACGGAACCGGACGCGGAGCCGGTCTCGCGGGACGAGGCCGGGTCGGCCAAGAAGGCCTGAGTTCTCCCCGTACGCCGAAGGGGGCGCCGCGTTCCAGGACGCGGCGCCCCCTTCGCTCTGCCCGAGGCCGGGTGCTCTGCTCCGCCTCAGGCCAGGCGCTGCGCGAGGGCGAGGGTGCGGCGGGCGCCCGTGACCACCGCCGCGTCGATGAAACGGCCGTCCGGCAGGGCCTGGGCGCCCGGATCGGTGGCGGCCGCTTTGATGACGGCCTCGGCCGAGTCCACCTCGGCCGGGGTGGGGAGGTAGGCCCGCTCGATGATGGGCAGCTGGCGGGGGTGGATGGCCGTGCGTCCGAGGAAGCCGAGGGCGCGGCCGTGCGCGCAGGACGCGGCCAGACCCTCCACGTCGCGGATGTCGGGGTAGACCGACTGGACCGGCGGGGGCAGCCCCGCCGCCCGGGCGGCCACGATCAACCGCGCCCGGGACCAGTCGAGCCCGGCTTCGTCCCGGACACCGAGATCGGCCCGCAGGTCCGTCTCGCCGAGCGCGATACCGCGCAGGGCGCCATGGGCCGACGCGATGGCGAAGGCCTGCTCCACGCCCAGAGCCGACTCCAGCAGGGCGTAGAGCGGGATCGCGCCGCCCTCCGCGGGGGTCGCGCTCTCCGCCACCCGTACGACGTCGGAGCGCGAGGTCACCTTCGGCAGCCGCAGGCCGGACAGGCCGGGGAGCGGCGAGAGCGTCTTCAGATCGGCGTCGGCGAAGGGGCCGTCGAGGGCGTTGACCCGGACGTGCACCGGGACGGGCGGCGGTTCGGCGAGGAGCTCTGCGGTGGCGGCGAGGGCGTAGTCCTTGCGGTCCGGGGCGACCGCGTCCTCCAGGTCGACGAGGACCACGTCCGCACCGGAGGCGAGGGCCTTGGCCACCACCTCGGGACGGTCGCCGGGCACGTACAGCCAGGTGAGGGGCAGGAGTTCCCCGGTCACAGCGCGCCCTCCGCTCTCAGTGCCTCGATCTCGGGCCCCGTCAGGCCGAGTTCGGTGAGCACGGCGTCGGTGTCCGCGCCGTGCGGGCGGCCCGCCCAGTGGATCGCACCGGGCGTGGCGGAGAGCCGGAAGAGGACGTTCTGCATGCGCAGCGGGCCCAGTTCGGGGTCGTCGACGGTGGTGACCGTGTCCAGGGCCTGGTACTGCGGGTCGGTCATGACGTCCCGGACGTCCTGGATGGGGGCGATCGCCGCCTCCGCCTCCTCGAAGGCGGCGAGGACCTCGTCCTGCTTGCGGCAGGCGATCCACGCGCCGACCGCTCCGTCCAGGACGTCGGCGTGGCGTGCCCGGTCCGCGCCGGTCGCGAACCACGGCTCGTCGATCACGTCCGGGCGGCCCACCAGCCGCATCACCCGCTCGGCGATCGACTGCGCCGATGTGGAGACGGCGACCCAGGAACCGTCCGCCGTGCGGTAGGTGTTGCGGGGCGCGTTGTTCGCCGAGCGGTTGCCGGTGCGGGGCTGGACGTGGCCCAGCTGGTCGTACCAGATCGGCTGCGGGCCGAGCACGGTCAGGATCGGCTCGATGATCGCCATGTCGATCACCTGGCCCTCGCCGGTGCGGTCGCGCGCGGTCAGCGCGGTCAGCACGGCGTACGCCGTCGCCAGTCCGGCGATCGAGTCGGCCAGGCCGAACGGGGGGAGGGTCGGCGGTGCGTCCGGTTCGCCGGTGATCGCCGCGAAGCCGCTCATCGCCTCCGCGAGCGTGCCGAAGCCGGGGCGGTGCGCGTAGGGGCCGAACTGGCCGAAGCCGGTGACCCGGGCGAGGACCAGACGGGGGTTCGCCGCGGACAGTTCCTCCCAGCCCAGGTCCCACTTCTCCAGGGTGCCCGGCCGGAAGTTCTCGATGATCACGTCGGCGTCGGCGGCGAGCCGGAGCAGTGTCTCGCGTCCGCCGCGCTTCGACAGGTCGAGCGTGATCGTGCGCTTGTTGCGCCCGAGGAGCTTCCACCACAGGCCGACGCCGTCCTTCGAGGGACCGTGTCCGCGGGACGGGTCCGGTTGAGCGGGGTGCTCGATCTTGACGACCTCCGCGCCGAAGTCGCCGAGCATGGTGGCGGCGAGCGGCCCCGCGAACAGGGTCGCGAGGTCGAGGACGCGCAGGCCGCTGAGGGGGCCGCCCTCCGGGTGCCCGTTCATGAGCCGGCCTGGGCGTCGAGCTCGGAGCGGTACGGCATCGAGGACGTCGCCCCGGGCCGCTGCACCGACATCGCGGCCGCCGCCGACGCCCACGCCAGCGCCTCCGTCATCTCCCGGCCTTCGGCGAGCGCCACCGCGAGGGTGCCGACGAAGGTGTCGCCCGCCCCGGTGGAGTCGACGGCGGTCACCTTGGGCGCGGGCACGGCGACGGGTTCGGCGCCCCGGGCCGCGTACAGGCTGCCCTCGGCGCCCAGGGTGACGACGACCTCCGGGACCTGTTCGAGCAGCGCGGCGGCCGCTCCGCGCGGGTCGGTGAAGCCGGTGAGTGCGGCGGCCTCGTGCTGGTTGGGCACCAACAGGTCGGTGGCGGCCAGTAGTTGAGGTGGCAGGAACTGTGCGGGCGCCGGGGTGAGGATCGTCCGGACGCCGTGCCGGCGCGCGGCCTCCGCTCCGGCGAGCACGGCTTCCAGCGGGATCTCGAGCTGGAGGAGCAGCGCGTCGGCGCTGGCGATGAGGCCCTCGTCGCCGGGGGCGAGGGAGGTGACGGTGCCGTTGGCGCCGGGGATGACGACGATCGCGTTGCCGCCCTCGTCGTCCACCACGATGTGCGCGGTGCCGGACGGGCCCTCGGTGGTGCGCAGATGGTCGGTGTTCACGCCGAAGTGCTCCAGTGTGGAGCGGAGTTGGCTGCCGAAGGAGTCGGCGCCCACCGCGCCGACCAGGGAGACGTCGGCGCCCGCGTGCGCCGCGGCCACCGCCTGGTTGGCGCCCTTGCCGCCGGGGATCGTACGGAACTCCCGGCCCGTCACGGTCTCTCCGCGCTGCGGGGCTTTGGCGACATACGCGACGAGGTCCATGTTCGTGCTGCCGAGCACGGCGATATGGGTCATGGGCGAACGGTCTCCCGGTGTGTGAGGTGGGCGAGGGCGTCGAAGCCGATGCCGTCGAAGTCGGTGACGGAGGTGGCGAGCCGGTTCTTGAGAGGGCTCGTCCAGTGGTCGGGCAGGGCGGCGGGGTCGCCCGCGAGCAGGCCCGCGACGCTCCCGGCCGTCGCGCCGTTCGAGTCGGTGTCCAGACCGCCGGACACCGCGCGGCAGACCGAGCCGCCGAAGTCGCCGTCCGCGTGGGTGAGGGCGGCGGCGATCAGCGCGGTGTTGGGGACGGCGTGGACCCAGTGGCAGTCGCGGTGGGTGGCGTGCAGTTCGTCGACGACGGTGTCGAAGTCCGCTGTCGTACGGGCGAGCTGGACGGCGTGGCGGACCGCTCGGGCGAGCCGGGAGCCGGGCGGGACGACGGTCAGCCCGGTCCGCAGACAGGCGTGGACGTCACTCGCCCCGGTGGCCGCCTCGGCGATGACGGCGGCCGCGAACATCGCCGCGTAGACGCCGTTGGCCGTGTGGGTCAGGGCGGCGTCGCGGTACGCCTGTTCGGCGGCCCCGGCCGGGTCACCGGGGTTGGTCCAGCCGTGCACGTCCGCGCGGATCAGGGCGCCGATCCATTCGCGGAACGGGTTGTGACGGCGGGCGGTCTCCGGGGGTTCGACACCGCTGAGGAGATTGCGGTAGGCGACGCGCTCCGCGGTGAAGGTGCGGCCGGCGGGGAGTTCGTCCAGCCAGAGGCGGGCCACGTCCGCGGTGGTGAAGTCCCTGCCGTGGCGCTGGAGCAACAGGAGGTTCAGGAGAGGGTAGTTGAGGTCGTCGTCCTCCGGCATGCCGTCGATGTTCTCGGCCAGGGAGGTGGGGGCGGAGCGCCGGTTCCAGGGATGGGCGTCCAGGAGGTCCTGGGGTACGCCCCGCGCGGTGAACCAGGTGCGGAGGGGCCAGTTGCCCGAGGCCCGGGCGAGTGCCCGGATGCCGTGGAGGGGGAGCTTCTCCACGGGTTTGCCCAGCAGGCAGCCGACGGCCCGGCCGAGCCAGGCCGCTTCCAGGCGGGCCCGGTCGGGAGCGGGCACGGGCGCGTACCGCGGGGGCGGCCAGCTGGGGCAGGCGGCCTTGATCAGGGCCAGATCCGTCGGCTCGTCGTCCGCCAACCGGCGTGGCAGGGCGGCGAGTTCGTCGAGGAGGTCGGCCGCGAGGCGGCGCAGGGACGGCGAGGCCGGGGTCGTCGACGCGCCCGCGCGGAGCGGGGCCTGCCGACCGCCCGCCGCGCGCCAGCGGGCGGCGACGGGGGCCGGCTCGCGGCCGTCCTGGACGGCCTGGTGGAGTTCGTGGCCGAGGAGGTCCTCGGGCTGGACCCAGGTCAGTCGGAGCACGGTGTTCCCGCCAGCGCGGCGTACGCCGCCTCGTGGGTCCGGCGGCGGTGGACGTCGCGGTCGAAGATCTCCCGGGTCACCTCGGCGAGCGTACGCGCCGGGGCGTCCAGGTCGAGGCGGCTCGACTCCGCCACCGTCTTCGCCCAGTCGTGCGGGACCTCGGAGCCCAGCGCGCCGGCGAGGGCGCCGGCCATGGTGGCGATGGAGTCGCAGTCGCGGCCGTAGTTGACCGAGCCGAGGACCGCGTGCCGAAAGTCGCCGCCGGACACCAGCAACATGCCGAGGGCGACGGGGAGTTCCTCGATGGAGTGCAGACGGGAGGGTCGGCGGGCGCCGAGGGAGGGGGAACGGTAGTCCGGGCCGACCGTGTCGTACGGGGCCACCGCCCGGCGCAGCGGGACGAGCGCCGACTCGAAGTCCGTGTGGTGGGAGGCGACTTCGCAGACCGCCTCGACGGCCGCGCGGGTGCCGTCCTCGGCCAGCGACAGGCACGCGGCGACGACCGAGTCGGGGGTGGCGCCGGGGGAGCAGGCCGCCGCCACCGCCGCGGCGAAGACGCCCGCGGCCTCGCGGCCGTACGAGGACTGGTGGGCTCCCGCGATGTCGAGGGCCTCGGCGTACGCGCCCGCCGGGTTCGCCGCGTTGACGAGTCCGACCGGGGCCATGTACATCGCGGCACCGCAGTTCACGATGTTGCCGACACCGGCCTCGCGGGGGTCCACATGGCCGTAGTGGAGGCGGGCGACCAGCCACTTCTCGGCGAGGAAGATCCGCTGGAGGGGGAGGGCCTCGGCCTCCAGCTCCGGGATCCAGCGGGGGGTCGTCATCAGGTCCGGGACCAGGTGCTCCGCGACGGCGTAGGCGTCGAGGTGGTCGCGGACGGTGGCGTACACCCGTACCAGCGCATGGGTCATCAGGGTGTCGTCGGTGACGTGTCCGTCGCCCTTGTGGTACGGGGCGATGGGGCGGGCGGTGGGCCAGGCGTCGCCGTTCCAGGGGCCGACGACACCGCGTACGCGGCCGCCGTGGCGTTCGGTGATCTGTTCGGGGGAGTACCCCTCGACGGGGCCGCCGAGCGCGTCGCCGACGGCGGCTCCGACGAGGGCTCCGGTGATCCGTTCGTCGAGGGTTCCCGTTCCTTCTCCTTTGGGCGTCATGCCCGAATCATCCCTCTGGGGTGGTCAGGTCCGGGGAATCCGGTCGGCGAGTCCTGTCGCTTCGAGGAGTTCGGCGAGTCCGATGAGATCCGTTCCCGTCAGGCGGGGCAGCGCGCAGCCGGACAGGGTGCGGCAGGCGTCGCGCCAGGAGGCGGGGATCGCGGCGGCGCCGCCGAGCGCCCCGGTGAGCGCGCCGGCCAGGGCGGGGGCCGAGTCGGCGACCCGCGACAGGCACGCGGCGGCGGGCACCGCCTCGGCGATCCGGCCGTGCGAGGCCAGGGTCAGGGCCAGGGCGACGGGGACGGTCTCGGCCGCCGCGATGCCGTAGCTGTAGACGTGGTCGACGATCTGGTGCTCCAGCAGGGGGACCAGGGCGAAGGTGCTCTCGCTGCCCTGGGCCAGCGTGAGGGCGTGGCGGGCGTTGCGGCCGATCTCCGTGGTGGCGGGCAGTTCGGCGAGGGCGGCGTCCACGCAGAGGTCGGCGGAGTGCCCGGTGAGGGCGAGCGACACGGCGGCGGCCATGGCGCGGGCGCCGTGCACACCGTCGCCGTCCTGGGTGTAGCGGGCGTCGAACTCGGCGAGTTCCGCGGCGAGTCGGGGGTCTCCCGGGTGTGCCACGGCGAGCACGCAGGCCCGTACGCAGGCCGCGTCGTCGAAGTAGTGGGGGTTGTCGTGGCCGGTGGCCGGCGGGCGCAGACCGGTGGCGAGGTTGCCGAGTCCGGCGCGCACGGAGATCCGGGCGCGCAGCGGGAGCAGGGCGGACTCGACCTCGGGGGCGCGGTCCGCCGCGGCGGCGACCTCGCTGGCGACGGCGTTCCAGGACAGGTCGATGGACGCGCGCATCCTGCGGTCGAGGCTCAGGTCGCCGAGTGCCGCGGTCTCCCCGGCCCGGAGCACGGCCTCCGCCGCGAACGCCGCCCACTCGGCGTCGTCCGACGGGCCGAGCCGCAGCGGCTCCGGCGGCTGGTTCAGCGCGATCGGCACGGGCAGGGTCGTCGTCGCGTTCTGCTCCGCGAAGGTGTCCAGCTCGCGGGTCAGCCGCCGGGTCCACTCGGGCATCCGCGCGGCCCGGTGCCGTGCGGCGGGCCAGCCCGCGGCGTCGCCCGCGGCCAGCCCGAGGAGCAGCCCCTCGATGCGACGCGCCCCCGCCTCCGCTGGAGACCCCGCTTCCGCTGGCGCCGCCCGCTCGCGCGTCTCCGCCGGGGAGCTTCCCCGCTCCCGGGCCGTCCGGCCGCCCGCCATGAAACCGGCCCCCTCGGCGACCCGCACCGGCTCGACGGCCGGGTCGACCGTCACCGGGTCCGCGCGTCCGGCGAGGGCCACCGGCCGAGTGCCCTCGGTGAGTGCCACGGGCCCTGCTCCCTCGGCGAGCGGTGCGCAGGCAGTCGCCGCGCCGCGGGCCATGGACTCCGTCTCTCCGGTGAGCGCGGCCCGCTGTGCTTCCGCGGTGGGCCGCGTCCGTTCCGCCCCCGCGGTGAGACCCGCCGGCTCGGCACGTCCGGCGACCGCCACCGGGTCTCCGCCTCCGGCGAGCACCGCCTGCAGCGTGCCCGCGGCGAGCTCCGCCGGGTCCGCTCCCGCGTCGTGGTGCGCCGACCCGGCCTCCGCGGTGCATGCGCCCGGCCCGGTCCCTGCCGAGCGTGCCACCGGGTCGGGCTCCCATGCGGGCGCCGCCGGTTCCGCCGCTGTCACGGGGGTCGCCGGCCCGGGCCGCCCGGAGGTCTCGGCAAGTGCCGCCGGGGTGACCGGTGCCGGTGTGCGGGCCGCGAGGGTGCTCCGGGGCGGTCCGTCCGTCTCCGCCGGGGCGGGCGGTGGAGGTTCGGGGGGCGGCGCCGACGCGGCGCCCTCGCCGGCCGCCGGGCCGGACTCGTCCCCGGCCAGCCCGGGGCTCATGAGCGCACCTCGTCGTCACCGTCGACCGGCTCCCAGACGTCCGCGTCCGACAGGACGTAGGCATCCGAGGCGGTGACGAAGTAGGCGTTCGGGGCGGTGACGGCGTACGGATCCGGGGCGGTGACCACACACGCGTCGGGGGCGGTGACGGCACCCGTGTCCGGGGTGGTGAGGGCGTAGGCGCCGGGGGCGGTGACGGCGTACGGGTCCGGGGCGGTGACCACGCACGCGTCGGGGGCGGTGACGGCACCCGCGTCCGGGGTGGTGACGGCGTAGGCGTCGGGGGCGGTGACGGCACCCGCGTCCGGGGTGGTGACGGCGTAGGCGCCGGGGGCCGTGACGACGTACGCGTCCGGGGCGGTGACGACGTACGCGTCCGAGGCGGTGGCCAGACACGTGTCCAGAGCCGTGACGGCGTATGTGTCCGGGACGGGTGGTACGCGGACTCCCGCGCCCCACTTCTCCTCGTCCTCCGGCGTCAGCAGGTCCGCCACGTCCAGGATGTGGTGGCCCTCCATGGAGGGGAGGCAGCTGCCGCGGGCCGGTCCGATGGCCGCCGCCCAGGCGGCCGGGATCGAGGACGCGCCCCGGGTCGCGCCCGCCAGCGCTCCGGCCACCGCGGCCGTCGTGTCGGCGTCGCGGCCCATGTTCACCGCGGTGAGGACCGACTCGGTGAACTCCCCGTCCGCCGCCGCGTACGCGCCGAAGGCGAGGGCCACGGCCTCGGGGGCCAGATCGGTCCACGGGTAGCCGCCGATGACCACCGCGGAGCGCACCGCCCGTTCGCCGCGGTGCGCCACCGCGACCGCGCGGCGCAGCGAGCGGGCCGTCCAGGAGTCGTCCGGGATGACTGCCAGGGCGGACGCGACGACCGCGATGGTGGGAGCGCCCGCCATCGCGGCGGCGACCCCCGCCGCGACCGCCTGGCCGCCGTAGATGCCCTCGCCCTCGTGGCTCACCGAGCCGTCGATCGCCACGAGCCGGGCCGCCTCGGCGGGCCGGCCGGCCGCGAAGACGCCGAAGGGGGCCGCGCGCATGGCGAGGCCGTCGCTCCAGGCGTGCCGGTGCTGGGCGGAGATGGGCGCCGCGAGACCCCGCCGGAGATTCTCCAGCGTGCCGCGCTCGCTGAAACCGGCGCCGCGGAACGGCCCCTCGTCGCGGTCCGCGATCCACTGGTGCCAGGCCGACTCGACGTGCGCCACGGTCAGCGCCGAGCCGTGCCGGGCCAGCAGCAGTCCCGAGAAGATCGCGTACTCGGTGTCGTCCGTCCCGGCCGGATGCTCGGCGACGTAACCGGTGATCCGGCCCCACTTGGCGCGGATCTCCGACGGCTTCATGTTCTCGGCGGGTGCGCCCAGCGCGTCCCCGACGGCGAGCCCGAGCAGTGCGCCGCGCGCCCGGTCGCGGAGACCGGCGGCGTTCCCGGGTGCCGGGGCCGAGGGAATGCAGGCGATGGAAGCCATACGTGCCTCTCCTCTCAGGGCCCCTGCCGGCGCGCGGAATGCGGCGCGCGGAACCCTTTGCGGATCTGTCCCACCTTGGCGGTTGACAGGAGCCTCGCGGGCCGCACTGTCACCCGGTCGACATGTGTGCATGACATGCCACGGATGAGCGTCGGCAGGTAAAAGCGCAGGTTAGCGCAGCCTTTCCTTGCTGGCGGGAAGGAAATTCGAGGCGTACTTTCTTAGTTGTCAAAAAGTGGAAACAGTCCAATCAAGCACCCTGGGGGACCGGTATGGCGATCATCGAGACCGAGGCGACGCTGCACGAGGCGCACCGCGACAACCACACCCACCGGGATGTGAACGGCGGATGGCTGCGCCCCGCCGTGTTCGGCGCGATGGACGGCCTGGTCTCCAACCTCGCCCTGATGACCGGTGTGGCCGGCGGTTCCGTCTCCCAGCAGACGATCGTCATCACCGGGCTCGCGGGCCTGGCCGCCGGTGCCTTCTCGATGGCCGCCGGTGAGTACACCTCCGTCGCCTCGCAGCGCGAGCTCGTCGAGGCGGAGCTCGATGTCGAGCGACGGGAGCTGCGTAGGCACCCCAAGGACGAGGAGCGGGAGCTGGCCGCGCTCTACGAGTCCCGCGGCGTCGAGCCCGAGCTGGCCCGGGAGGTCGCCCGGCAGCTCTCCCGCGATCCCGAGCAGGCCCTCGAGATCCACGCCCGCGAGGAGCTCGGCATAGACCCCGGCGACCTGCCCTCCCCGGCCGTCGCCGCCGTGTCCAGCTTCGGCTCGTTCGCGCTGGGCGCCCTGCTCCCCGTACTGCCGTATCTGCTGGGCGCGACCGTGCTGTGGCCGGCGCTGCTGCTCGCGATGCTCGGCCTCTTCGCGTGCGGTGCCGTCGTGGCCAAGGTGACCGCGCGGTCGTGGTGGTTCAGCGGGCTGCGGCAGCTCGCTCTCGGTGGTGCCGCGGCGGGTGTGACGTACGCCCTGGGCAGTCTGTTCGGTGCGGCCGTAGGATGATGGCTCGATCACCTATGCGAGGGACCGCATAAGTAGTCGTTACCCGGCGGTTTCGATTCCTTAACCACTGGGCATGAGCCGTAAGCGCCGCAGGCAATGACGCCTGCTCCGCACTTCTCGCGGCAGATCACGATCTCTGCCGCGAACCCGGGCCGACGGTCATCGATCTGTCCGCTTAGGTCCCGCTTGGGTCCCCCCGCCTTCCACCGCTGAGCGCGGTACCCCCGCCGCGACCCCGTGGTGTCCGCATGTTGGAACGCAGTATCCGGTTCCCGAGAATCGCTCCATCATGTAACCTGCACGAAATTTTGCACCAACAGAGGGCCAACGTCGTCCCTCGGCAGATGTCTCCCCCCTGAGCCTCGAGGCCTGGGAGGGACCCCCCGCCCCGACGACGACGGGAGAGCCGATGCGTACGCCGCGCCAGCCGTCCCAGCACTCCACGAACGACCAGAAGTGGTCCTTCATGGATGCTCGCCCTGCTGCGCAGGGTATGTACGACCCCCGCAACGAGCACGACGCCTGTGGCGTCGGCTTCGTGGCCACCCTCACCGGCGAGGCGAGCCACGCGCTGGTCGAGCAGGCGCTCACCGTTCTGCGCAACCTGGAACACCGCGGTGCCACCGGATCCGAGCCCGACTCGGGTGACGGCGCGGGCATCCTCTCCCAGGTCCCGGACGCCTTCTTCCGCGAGGTGGCCGGATTCGAACTTCCCGCAGCCGGCGCGTACGCGGTAGGCATCGCCTTCCTCCCCGAGGACGGCACGGCCGACGCCGTCTCACGTATCGAGACGATCGCCGCCGAAGAGGGCCTCACTGTCCTCGGCTGGCGCGAGGTCCCGGTCGCCCCCGAGCTCCTCGGCGCCACCGCCCGCTCGACGATGCCCGCCTTCCACCAGATCTTCGTGAGCGACGGCGAGAGCCAGGGCATCGCCCTCGACCGCACCGCGTTCGTGCTGCGCAAGCGCGCCGAGCGCGAGGCCGGGGTCTACTTCCCGTCGCTGTCCGCGCGGACCATCGTCTACAAGGGCATGCTGACCACCGGCCAGCTGGAGCCCTTCTTCCCGGACCTGTCCGACCGCCGCTTCGCCTCCGCGATCGCGCTCGTGCACTCCCGGTTCTCCACCAACACCTTCCCGAGCTGGCCGCTCGCCCACCCGTACCGCTTCGTCGCGCACAACGGCGAGATCAACACGGTCAAGGGCAACCGCAACTGGATGGTCGCCCGAGAGTCCCAGCTCGCCTCGGACCTGTTCGGGGACAAGGGACTTGAGCGGATCTTCCCCGTCTGCACGCCGGACGCCTCCGACTCGGCCTCCTTCGACGAGGTGCTCGAACTCCTGCACCTCGGCGGCCGCTCGCTCCCGCACTCCGTGCTGATGATGATCCCGGAGGCGTGGGAGAACCACGACTCCATGGACCCGGCCCGGCGCGCCTTCTACCAGTTCCACTCCACGATGATGGAGCCCTGGGACGGCCCCGCCTGCGTCACCTTCACCGACGGCAGCCAGGTCGGCGCGGTCCTCGACCGCAACGGTCTGCGCCCCGGCCGCTACTGGGTCACCGACGAGGGCCTCGTCGTCCTCGGCTCCGAGGTCGGCGTCCTCGACATCGACCCCGCCAAGGTCGTCCGCAAGGGCCGCCTCCAGCCCGGCAAGATGTTCCTCGTCGACACCGTCGAGCACCGCATCATCGAGGACGACGAGATCAAGGCCGGCCTCGCCGCCGAGAAGCCCTACGCCGAGTGGCTGGAAGCCGGCGAGATCGAGCTCTCCGACCTGCCCGAGCGCGAGCACATCGTGCACACCCACGCCTCGGTCACCCGCCGCCAGCAGACCTTCGGTTACACCGAGGAGGAGCTGCGGATCATCCTCGCGCCGATGGCCAAGGCCGCCGCCGAGCCGATCGGTTCGATGGGCACGGACTCGCCGATCGCCGCGCTCTCGCAGCGCCCGCGTCTGCTGTTCGACTACTTCACCCAGCTGTTCGCCCAGGTCACCAACCCGCCGCTGGACGCGATCCGCGAGGAACTGGTCACCTCCCTGCGCTCCTCCCTCGGTCCGGCGAGCAACCTGCTGGAGCCGACGGCCGTCTCCTGTCGCAGCGTCACCCTGCCCTTCCCGGTGATCGACAACGACGAGCTGGCCAAGCTCATCCACATCAACGCCGACGGCGACATGCCCGGCATGAAGGCCGCGACGCTGTCCGGCCTGTACCGGGTCTCCGGCGGCGGCGAATCCCTCGCCGCCCGCATCGAGGAGATCTGCACCGAGGCCGACGCCGCCATCGAGAACGGCGCCCGGCTGATCGTCCTGTCGGACCGCCACTCGGACGCCGAGCACGCGCCGATCCCCTCGCTGCTGCTCACCGCCGCCGTCCACCACCACCTCATCCGCACCAAGCAGCGCACCCAGGTGGGCCTGCTGGTCGAGGCCGGTGACGTCCGCGAGGTCCACCACGTCGCCCTGCTCATCGGCTTCGGCGCCGCCGCGGTCAACCCCTACCTGGCCATGGAGTCCGTCGAGGACCTGGTCCGCGCCGGCACCTTCCTCCAGGGCATCGAGGCCGAGCAGGCCATCCGCAACCTGATCTACGCGCTCGGCAAGGGCGTCCTGAAGGTCATGTCCAAGATGGGCATCTCGACCGTCGCCTCCTACCGCGGCGCCCAGGTCTTCGAGGCCGTCGGCCTGGAGAAGGCCTTCGTCGAGAAGTACTTCAACGGCACGACCACCAAGATCGGCGGCGCCGGCCTCGACGTCATCGCCAAGGAGGTCGCCGCCCGGCACGCCAAGGCCTACCCGGCCTCCGGCATCGCGCCCGCGCACCGCGCCCTGGACATAGGCGGCGAGTACCAGTGGCGCCGCGAGGGCGAGCCCCACCTGTTCGACCCGGAGACGGTCTTCCGCCTCCAGCACTCGACGCGCTCCGGCAGCTACGAGATCTTCAAGAAGTACACGGACCGTGTGAACGAGCAGTCCGAGCGGCTGATGACGCTGCGCGGCCTGTTCGGCTTCACCTCGGACCGCCCCTCGATCTCCCTCGACGAGGTCGAGCCCGTCTCCGAGATCGTCAAGCGCTTCTCGACCGGCGCCATGTCGTACGGCTCCATCTCCAAGGAGGCGCACGAGACCCTCGCCATCGCCATGAACCAGCTGGGCGGCAAGTCCAACACCGGTGAGGGCGGCGAGGACGCGGACCGGCTGTACGATCCGGCCCGCCGCTCCAGCATCAAGCAGGTCGCCTCCGGCCGCTTCGGTGTCACGAGCGAGTACCTCGTCAACGCCGACGACATCCAGATCAAGATGGCGCAGGGCGCCAAGCCCGGCGAGGGCGGCCAGCTGCCCGGTCACAAGGTCTACCCGTGGGTGGCCAAGACCCGTCACTCGACCCCGGGTGTCGGTCTGATCTCCCCGCCGCCGCACCACGACATCTACTCCATCGAGGACCTGGCTCAGCTGATCCACGACCTCAAGAACGCGAACCCGCAGGCCCGCATCCACGTGAAGCTGGTCTCCGAGGTCGGCGTCGGCACGGTCGCCGCGGGTGTCTCCAAGGCCCACGCGGACGTCGTCCTCATCTCCGGCCACGACGGCGGAACGGGCGCCTCCCCGCTGACCTCCCTCAAGCACGCGGGCGGACCCTGGGAGCTCGGCCTCGCCGAGACCCAGCAGACCCTGCTGCTCAACGGCCTGCGCGACCGCATCGTCGTGCAGACCGACGGCCAGCTCAAGACGGGCCGCGACGTCGTCATCGCCGCGCTGCTCGGCGCCGAGGAGTTCGGTTTCGCGACCGCGCCGCTCGTCGTCTCCGGCTGCGTCATGATGCGCGTCTGCCACCTGGACACCTGCCCGGTCGGCATCGCCACGCAGAACCCGGTGCTGCGCGAGCGGTTCGCCGGCAAGGCCGAGTACATCGTCAACTTCTTCAAGTTCATCGCCGAAGAGGTCCGCGAGATCCTCGCCGAGCTCGGCTTCCGCACCATCGAGGAGGCCGTCGGCCACGCCGAGAACCTCGACGTGGAGCGCGCCATCACCCACTGGAAGGCGCAGGGCCTGGACCTGTCCCCGCTCTTCTACGTGCCCGAACTGCCCGAGGGCGCGGCGCTGCACCAGGTCATCGAGCAGGACCACGGCCTGGAGAAGGCGCTCGACAACGAGCTGATCAAGCTGGCCGCCGACGCGCTGGCCGCGGACTCCGCGACCGACGCCCAGCCGGTCCGCGCCCAGGTCGCGATCCGCAACATCAACCGCACGGTCGGCACCATGCTCGGCCACGAGGTGACGAAGAAGTTCGGCGGCGCGGGCCTGCCCGACGACACCATCGACATCACCTTCACGGGCTCGGCGGGCCAGTCCTTCGGCGCCTTCCTGCCGCGCGGTGTCACGCTGCGCCTGGAGGGCGACGCCAACGACTACGTCGGCAAGGGCCTCTCCGGCGGCCGGGTGATCGTCCGTCCCGACCGGGGCGCCGACCACCTCGCCGAGTACTCGACCATCGCGGGCAACACCATCGCGTACGGCGCGACGGGCGGCGAGCTCTTCCTGCGCGGCCGCACCGGCGAGCGCTTCTGCGTCCGCAACTCCGGCGCGACGGTGGTCTCCGAGGGCGTGGGCGACCACGGCTGCGAGTACATGACCGGCGGTCACGCGGTCGTCCTCGGCGAGACGGGCCGCAACTTCGCGGCCGGCATGTCCGGCGGTGTCGCGTACGTGATCGACCTCGACCGCGACAACGTGAACGTCGGCAACGTGGACGCCGTCGAGCAGCTCGACGACACCGACAAGCAGTGGCTGCACGACGTCGTGCGCCGGCACGCGGAGGAGACCGCTTCGACGGTCGCCGAGAAGCTGCTCGCCGAGTGGCCCGTGTCCGTGGAGCGCTTCAGCAAGATCATTCCCAGCACCTACAAGGCAGTGCTCGCCGCCAAGGACGCCGCCGAGCGAGCCGGACTCAACGAGTCCGAGATCACCGAGAAGATGATGGAGGCGGCGACCAATGGCTGATCCCAAGGGCTTTCTGAACCACGGCCGTGAGGTCGCCAGGTCCCGGCCGGTCGAGGAGCGTCTCAGGGACTGGAACGAGGTCTACGTTCCGGGCTCGCTGCTCCCGATCATCTCCAAGCAGGCCTCGCGCTGCATGGACTGCGGCATCCCGTTCTGCCACAACGGCTGTCCGCTGGGCAACCTGATCCCCGAGTGGAACGACTACGCGTACCGCGAGGACTGGCAGGCCGCCTCCGAGCGCCTGCACGCCACGAACAACTTCCCGGAGTTCACGGGCCGGCTGTGCCCCGCCCCGTGCGAGTCGGCGTGTGTGCTCGGCATCAACCAGCCCGCCGTGACCATCAAGAACGTCGAGGTCTCGATCATCGACAAGGCGTGGGACACGGGCGACGTCGCCCCGCAGATCCCCGAGCGCCTGTCGGGCAAGACCGTCGCGGTCATCGGTTCCGGTCCCGCCGGTCTCGCCGCCGCCCAGCAGCTCACGCGCGCCGGTCACACGGTCGCGGTCTACGAGCGCGCCGACCGCGTCGGCGGCCTGCTGCGCTACGGCATCCCCGAGTTCAAGATGGAGAAGCGGCACATCAACCGCCGCATCGAGCAGATGCGCGCGGAGGGCACCCGCTTCCGCACGGGCATCGAGATCGGCCGCGACCTCAAGGCGACGGACCTGCGCAAGCGGTACGACGCCGTGGTCATCGCCGCCGGCGCGACGACCGCCCGTGACCTCCCCGTCCCCGGGCGGGAGCTGAACGGCATCCACCAGGCCATGGAGTACCTGCCGCTGGCCAACAAGGTGCAGGAGGGCGACTTCGTGGCGCCCCCGATCACGGCCGAGGGCAAGCACGTCGTGGTCATCGGCGGCGGCGACACGGGCGCGGACTGCGTGGGCACCGCCCACCGCCAGGGCGCGGCCTCGGTCACCCAGCTGGAGATCATGCCGCGGCCGGGCGAGGAGCGGAACCCGGGCCAGCCCTGGCCGACGTTCCCGATGCTCTACAAGGTCACCTCCGCGCACGAGGAGGGCGGTGAGCGGGTCTACTCCGTCAACACCACCCACTTCGAGGGCGACGAGGACGGCAACGTCCAGTGGCTGCACCTCGTCGAGGTAGAGTTCACCGGCGGCAAGCTGAACCAGAAGCCGGGCACGGAGCGCAAGATCCCCGCCCAGCTGGTGACCCTGGCCATGGGCTTCACCGGCACGGACGTCGAGAACGGCGTGGTCTCGCAGTTCGGCCTGGAGCTCGACGAGCGCGGCAACATCGCCCGCGACGCCGACTTCGCGACCAACGTTCCCGGCGTGTACGTCGCCGGTGACGCGGGCCGCGGCCAGTCCCTCATCGTCTGGGCCATCGCGGAGGGCCGCTCGGCCGCCCGCGGTGTCGACCGCTTCCTCACCGGAGCGAGCGACCTGCCGGCCCCGATCCGCCCGACGGACCGTTCGCTGATGGTCTGACCCCTGGAACCGTGACCTGACGGTCACTCCAAAAACGTCCCGTACAAAGGCGTACGGAACACGAGACGGCGCCTGCCTCACTGTCCCCGACCGGACGACCTGGCAGGCGCCGCCGCATGCCCGCGTGCTTCCTGGGGGCGGACTCGCCCAGGGGTAGGAGAAGTTCACCGCGGTGCCGTCGGCGCGGGCACCCGTCCTGCCGCGCGGGCAGGGGAATCGGGCATGCGCGAAGGCGGCGGTGCTCGCCGAGGCGGAGGTGGCGAGGCGGAGGTGGCGAGCCAGGCGGGTGCCCGGGCCGAGCCCAGTGCGCCGGGTCGGGCGCGGCGAGCCCGGCGGTCCGACCGTGCCGGTCGGACGCGGCGGGGTCCCGTGCTACGGCACGCGGTAGGTCTCGCCGTACACCTTCCACTCCAGCGGTGTGTGCAGGTCGAGGTTCCCGTCGTACAGGAACTGGCGCTGGGCCGTGTCGATGCGGGTGGTGTCCCGGTCCGGGTTCTTGGACTTCATCGCCTTGCGGCGGATGTCCAGGAAGATGTCGAGGTACGACTTCTCCTCGCCGCCCTCGGACGGGAGGTCCGCCTCGCGCATGGCGCGGTCGCGCAGGCCGTAGAAGCTGTTGTCGCTGGTGCCGGGACCGTGCAGCACCATGGCGTCGTAGTAGATGAACTGGCCGAGCGTGCCGAGGCCGTCGAGCTTGGCGAGCCGGACGGCGGGGTCGAAGTACACCCGGTCGCGTTCGGAGTCCTGGGCCTCGCGGAAGGCGGCGACCGTGGCCTCGTGGCGCCAGGCCGCGGGGAAGCCCGGGTCCAGGCCCTCGTGGGAGTCCGTGCCGTCGACCTCGCGCAGGGCCGGGAGATAGCGGGCGAGCCCGTTGTCCGGGTGCGCCTTGGTGTACCGCTCGACGAGGGTGAGCAGATCGTGGGTGCCGGTGCAGAAGCCGACGATGCCCGCCGTGTAGCCCTGGCCGTCACCGATGTCCTCGACGTAGCCGTACGCCTCGTGCCACTTCAGCGTGGAGTTCTCGGCGCTCGCCACGAGCTGCTGGGCCAGCTCCTTCTTCTTGGGAGCGGCGAGGCCCGGCGGCAGATCGGCGACGACCTCGTCGTCGGCCGCCCGCTCGGCGTCCGCCTTGGCCTTGGCGCGGGCCTGCTGCGACACGGACGCCGGGCGCTTGGCGTCGGCCGTGGCCGGGTGCTCGGGCGTGGCGAGGTAGACCGCCGCCGTGACCAGCACGGGGACGACGGCGAACATCAGGCAACCCGCTCGTTTCATGACGCACAGAGTACGCAGGGACGGCGTACAGGTGTGCAGCCCGGGTAGGCCACACGTGCGCAGGCCCGCTCCACACCGTGCGCCCCTGGATACGCCACGCGTGCGCCCCCGGAGCGCGACAGGCTCGGCGTCCGGAACAGGGCCACCGGACGCTGCCCGCAGCGCGGGCGCGGCGGCCCGTGGAGCCTGCCGCACCCGCCGTCCGTCCCGCTCTCCGGCCCTTGGGGCCGCCGTCCGGGCTCTCCGCCTCCGTCCCCGGGGTGGGCGGCCCGCGCTGCCCACCCGCACCCTCGGGGCATGCCCGCGGCCCCTGCCGCGGAGGGTCCGGCGGCCGCCGCCCGGTGCCGGGCTGCACGGCACCGCTCCGCAGTGCCGGGCTACACGGCACCGCTCCGCAGTGCCGAGACCTTCAGCACCGCGAGAACGACCAGCAGCGTGAGAAGCCCCACGCACACGGCCGCGTGGATCGGCGCCCGCCGGCGGTCCCGGGGAGCGTAGGCGAAGGCCGCTGTGACGACACCGCCCGCCAGCAGGCCGCCCAGGTGGCCCTGCCAGGACGTGAGCCCCGCCGAGATCAGCAGCCAGATCAGCAGGCCCGCCATGAAACGGTTGACGTTCCCCATGTCCGCGCCGAGCCGGCGGGTCATCACGTAGTACGCGGCACCGAGGCCGAAGATCGCGCCCGACGCGCCGACCGCGGCCTCGTCCGGTGCGATCAGCAGCACGAGGACCGAGCCGCCGAGCGTCGACAGCAGATACAGGGAGAGGTAGCGGACCCGGCCGAGCTGGGTCTCGACCATCCTGCCGATGTTCCACAGGGCGAACATGTTCATCACGATGTGCGCGATCCCGAACGTGCCCTCGGTCGGCGGCATGTGCAGGAACGCACCGGTCAGCAGCCGGTACCACTCCCCGTCGACGACACCCTCCGGGTGGTAGTCCGGGGTGTGCACGGCCTGCCAGAGATAGTGCGCCCCGTCCGTGCCCACCAGGCCGGCGCCGAGCATCTCGAAGCGGTCCACGACCGACGAGCGCACCAGCTCGGCCAGATAGGCCAGCACGTTGAGGCCGATGAGGACGTACGTCACCACGGGCACCGTCGAGATCCGGCCGCCGAAGGCGGTGCGGGCCTGCCGGACGGACTTCGCGCCCTCCTTCACACACTCCACGCACTGGTGGCCGACGGCCGCCTCGCGCATGCAGCCGGGACATATGTAGCGGTCGCACCTGGTGCAGCGCACATGGGACTCCACCTTGGGATGGCGGTAGCAGGTGGTGACGGCGGACTCGGACTCCACGGCCGGCTCCTCGGAACACGGGGGCAAGGGAAACAGCGAGCCGGTGGGGACGGCGATGATCAAAATATCCAACCGGCCCGTCGGTCGGGAACGGCAGGGTCCGTGAAGCGGCGGGGCCCGCACCGTGACGTAATCTCGGCGTTCCGAACCCTCGCGCGACGGGAGCCCCGCATGGCCGGAATCAGCCTCACCAAGGTCGAGGAGACCGCGCCCGCGCTGGTCGGCCCGTACAAGAGCGCCGGGGTCTCCCTCACCAAGCACGGGCTGAGCGGGCAACAGGCCGCCGTGTACCTGGTCGTCGACTACTCGGGGTCGATGAAGCCGTACTACGACGACGGCAGCGTGCAGGCCCTCGCCGACCGTGTGCTCGGTCTGTCCGCCCATCTCGACGACGACGGAACCGTCCCGGTCGTCTTCTTCTCCACGGACGTCGACGCGGTCACCGACATCGCGCTCGACAACCACCGGGGGAGGATCGAACGGATCGCGGCCGGGCTCGGACACATGGGCAGGACCAGCTATCACCTCGCCATGGACGCCGTCATCGACCACTACCTCGACAGCGGCTCCAAGGCCCCGGCCCTCGTCGTCTTCCAGACCGACGGGGGGCCGATCAACAAGCTCGCCGCCGAACGGTACTTGTGCAAGGCCGCCCGGCTGCCGCTGTTCTGGCAGTTCATAGGGTTCGGTGACCCGGGCAGCCGGCAGTTCGAGTTCCTGCGCAAGCTCGACGAGTTGGCGGTGCCGCGGAAACGGGTCGTCGACAACGCCGGTTTCTTCCACGCCGGTTCGGATCCGCGGAAGGTGAGCGACGAGGAGCTGTACGACCGGCTCGTCGCGGAGTTCCCGCGGTGGCTGTCGGCCGCGCGGGCCCACGGGATCGTCACATGAGCGCACACCTCCTGCCCGCCGCGGGACGGACCGCCGTGCCCTGGAGGAACGGCGGCGGGGTCACCCGGGAGATCGTCGTCCGGCCCGAGGGCGCGGACATGTCCGGCTTCGCGTGGCGGGTGAGCCTCGCCGACGTCGGCGCCGACGGGCCCTTCTCCTCCTTCACCGGGGTGGACCGGATCCTCACCATGGTCGAGGGCGCCGGGATGGACCTGACCGTCGGGCAGGACCGCCGGCTCGTCGACACCCCGTACGTGCCCCACCGCTTTCCCGGTGACCTGCCCACCGGGTGCCGGCTGCTCGGGGGGCCGGTCGTGAACCTCAACGTCATGTGGAACCGGGGTGGTTCGCCGGTGCCCGGCGTCGACGTGCTGTTCCCCGAGGACGGGGTGCCCGTGCCGGGCGGGCCGGCCGTGCTGGTCGTCGCGCTCGGCGACTCCGCGGAACTCGCGGGGCTGTCCCTCGGGCGCTACGACGCCGCGCTGCTCACGGCGGAGTCCGCCACACTCCGGGGGGTCGGACCCACCGCGTTGATCCGCGTCGGCCCATAGACGTCTTGCGCCCCCTCCGCCCCTACCCGTTCCGCACCGGGGGCGCTGCCCCAAGCCCCGGCTCCTCAGACGCCGGAGGGGCTGGACTTCTCGCGTCCGGCGCTGGAAAGTTCCAGCCCGTCCGGCGATCGAGGACGAGGCCGTCAGGCCGAAGCGGGCCCGGGGGCGCAGCCCCCAGGTACGGGAAGGGAAGGGCGGAGGGGGCGAGGCAACTCCCTTGGCCTGTCGCACCGTTGGCTTCCGGCGAGGGGCGTGCCACCCTGAGGGCCGAGGGGGCGGGCGAATGAGTTTGAGTGAGCGGCGGCGGGCCGAGACGGCCAAGGGGGAGCGGCTGGCCGACTGGGCCGACGGACGGCTGGGCCTCTACACGCTGGCCAAGGCCAATATGCGCAAGGTCTTCCCGGACCACTGGTCGTTCATGCTGGGCGAGGTCTGCCTCTACAGCTTCCTCGTCCTGATCATCACCGGCGTCTATCTCACCCTGTTCTTCGAGCCCAGCGGCGTCGAGGTCGTCTACCACGGCTCCTACGGGCCGCTGAACGGCATCGTCATGACGCGGGCGTACGAGTCCACGCTCGACATCAGCTTCGACGTGCGCGGCGGACTGCTGATCCGGCAGATCCACCACTGGGCGGCGCTCGTCTTCCTCGCCGGGATGCTCGTACACATGATGCGGGTGTTCTTCACCGGCGCGTTCCGCAAGCCGCGCGAGGTCAACTGGCTCTTCGGCTGGACCCTGTTGATGCTCGGCCTCATCACCGGCCTGACCGGCTACTCGCTCCCCGACGACCTGCTCTCCGGCACCGGCGTCCGCTTCGCACAGGGCGCCATCCTGTCGATCCCCGTCGTGGGGACGTACATCTCGTTCTTCCTCTTCGGCGGGGAGTTCCCGGGGCACGACATCATCCCGCGGTTCTTCCCCATCCACGTCCTGCTGCTGCCGGGCATCATGCTGGGCCTGGTGGTCGCCCATCTGATCCTGGTCTTCTACCACAAGCACACGCAGTACCCGGGGCCCGGACGGGACCAGAAGTCGGTCGTCGGCATGCCGTTCATGCCGGTCTACATGGCCAAGGCAGGCGGCTTCTTCTTCCTGGTCTTCGGCGTCCTGTCGATCATGGGCGCGATCGCCACCATCAACCCCGTGTGGGCCTTCGGGCCCTACCGCCCCGACCTGGTGACCACCGGCGCACAGCCCGACTGGTACCTCGGCTTCTCCGAGGGACTGATCCGGGTGATGCCGGGATGGGAGATCAACGCCTTCGGCCACACACTCCAGTTGGGCGTCTTCATCCCCTTCTCGCTCTTCCCGCTCATCATGGCCGCCATCGCCGTCTACCCGTTCATCGAGGCCTGGGTCACCGGCGACCGGCGCGAGCACCACATCCTGGACCGGCCGCGCAACGTGCCCACGCGCACCGCGCTCGGCGTCGCCTGGCTCACCCTGTACGCCGTCCTGCTGGTCGGCGGCGGCAACGACCTGTGGGCCACCCACTTCCATCTGTCGATCAACGCGATCACCTGGTTCGTCCGCGTCGCCGTGTTCGCCGGACCCGCGCTCGCCTACGTCGTCACGAAGAGGATCTGCCTCGGGCTGCAACGCGCCGACCGCGACAAGGTGCTGCACGGACGCGAGTCCGGCACCATCAAGCGCCTGCCGCACGGCGAGTACGTCGAGGTCCACGAACCGCTCACCCCGGCCCAGCGGTTCACCCTCACCCAGCACGAACAGGCCCCGCCGTACGAGGTGGGCCCGCTGGTCGACGCGAACGGCGTGGTCCGCCGGGTCGGCCCGGCCCGGAGGCTGCGCGCCCGGCTGGCGCGCGCCCTGTACGGGCCCGGCACCCGGATCCCGAAACCGACCGCCGAGGAGTACCGGGAGATCACGAGCGAGGACCACCACCACTGAGACCGGCCAGCGCCTCGGCCCTGCACTCGGCCGGGGTGCCCCAGGCCGTCCGCAGGGCGCGGGCCCTGGTGAACCAGAGGGACAGGTCGTACTCGGCCGTGTAACCGATCGCCCCGTGCAGCTGCAACGCCGTCCGGGCCGTGGCGTACGCGGCCTCGCATGCTGTGACCTTCGCGGCGGCCACCTCGGCCGGGGCCATCGACAGGGCGGCCCCGAACAGCAGGGGACGCGCGAACTCCAGGGCGATCGTCGCGTCCGCGAGCCGGTGCTTGACCGCCTGGAACGAGCCGACGGGAACCCCGAACTGGGTGCGCTGCCCGACGTACGCGACGGTCCGGTCGAGGAGCGCGAGACCGACGCCGAGGGCCTGGGCGGCGGTGGCGAGCCGGGCCCAGGTCAGGGCCCGGCGGGCGGCACGGGTGACCTGCGGGCCGGTGGCGAGGAGTTCGCCACCGGCCTCGGGCAGGGCGAGCCGCCGGGAGGGGTCCACGGACGCGCGCACCGGCCCGTGTCCGGGCGCGCGGCGCAGCGTCTCGCCCTCCACGACGAGCAGCGCCGCCGCCGCGTCCGCGTCGAGCGCGTACGCGCCGGCCGGGGCGAACGTCGCGACGCTCTTGCCCGAGGCCAGCCCCGGCAGCAGCCGCTCGGCCGGGCCCGTCTCACCCAGGTCGCCCAGCTCGCTCAGCAGGACGGCCGCGGCGACCGTCTCCACCACCGGGCCCGGCACCGCGTGCCGACCCGACTCCACGAAAGCGACGGCCAGTTCGACGGGCAGGAGTCCCACACCCTCGTACGCCTCCGGGACGGCCAGCGCGAAGACGCCCGCCTCGGCGAGCCGCGACCACAGGGCCCGGCCGGGCGCGTGGTCGCCGGTGGCCCACGCCCGCACGGCCGAGGGAGTGTCCGCGGACGCCAGCATCGCGTCCAGGGAGGCGGCGAAGGCGCGCTGCTCGGCGTCGAGGAGGAAACGCATCAGCGGCGGCCCTTCGGGAGGCCGAGCAGCCGCTCGGCGATGATGTCGCGCTGGATCTCGTTGGTGCCCGCGTAGATCGGGCCCGCGAGCGAGAAGACATGGCCCTCGGACCATTCGGTGTCCGCCAACTCGCCCTCGGGACCCAGCAGATCGAGTGCCGTCTCGTGCAGCGCGATGTCGAGCTCCGACCAGAACACCTTGTTCAGACTGGACTCCGGACCGATGTTCTCGCCCTCGAGGAACCGGGAGGCGTTGGCGTAGGTGAACAGCTGGTAGGCGCGGGCGCCGATCACCGCGTCGGCCACCCTGTCGCGCAGGGCCGAGTCGGACGGATCGCCGTGGGTGCGCCACAACGCGGCCAGCCGGTCGGCGGCCGCCAGGAAACGACCCGGCGAACGCAGCGTCAGCCCCCGTTCGTTGCCCGCCGTCGACATGGCCACCCGCCAGCCCTGCCCCGGCTCGCCGATCACGTCCTCGTCCGGCACGAACACGTCGTCCAGGAACAGCTCGGCGAAGGCCGGCCTGCCGTCCAGCCGGCCGATGGGGCGGACCGTCACGCCCGGCGCGCGCAGGTCGAACATCAGATACGTCAGGCCCTGATGGGGTTTCGGCAGGCCGGGCTCGCTGCGGAACAGGCCGAAGGCACGGTCGGCGAACGCGGCCCGCGACGACCAGGTCTTCTGTCCGCTCAAGCGCCAGCCGCCGTCCGCGCGCACGGCCCGCGAGGTCAGCGAGGCCAGGTCCGAACCCGCCTCCGGCTCGGACCACGCCTGCGCCCAGACCACCTCGCCGGTCGCCATCGGCGGCAGCACACGCTCCCGTTGCTCCGGGGTGCCGTGGTCGAAGAGGGTCGGCGCGAGCAGGCTGACGCCGTTCTGCCCGACCCGGCCGGGCGCGCCCGCCGCGTGGTACTCCTCCTCGAAGTCCAGCCAGCGCACGAGGTCCGCGTCCCGGCCGCCGTACGCCGACGGCCACGACACCACCGACCAGCGGTCCGCCGCCAGTTCGGCCTCCCACCCCCGGTGCGCGGCGAACCCCTCCGCGGTCTCCAGGGAGGGCAGCGGCACCGCCGGGACATGCGCGTCCAGCCAGGCGCGGGCCTCGGCGCGGAACGCCTCGTCGGCGGGGGAGCGGGTGAGATCCATCGACGGCACCTTTCGGCGGCGGACTCCGGACGGAGGTGGGCCCGGACGGCGGTCGGCCCGGACGGCGGTCGGCTCCGGGAGTGACGGCAACCTTCCCTAACAAGTGTTTGGTAGGTTAGCTTGGGGTCATGAGCGACGTCGAGAGTCCGGCGTACATACCCGGGCACGGGCTGCTGAAGGGCCGCACCGCCGTCATCACCGCCGCCGCCGGCGCGGGCATCGGCGGGGCCACGGCCCGCCGGTTCCTGGAGGAGGGCGCGCGTGTGCTGATCAGCGACGCGCACGCACGCCGGCTCAAGGAGACCGCCGGCACCCTCGCCGGGGAGTTCGGCGCCGAGGCGGTCGCCGCCCTGCCCTGCGACGTCACCGAGGAGGACCAGGTCCAGGCCCTCTTCGACACCGCCGCGGAGCTCCACGGCCGACTCGACATCGTCGTCAACAACGCGGGCCTCGGCGGCACCTCACCCCTCGTCGACATGACCGACGAGCAATGGTCGAAGGTCCTCGACGTGACACTGAACGGCACCTTCCGGTGCACCCGGGCCGCGCTGCGACGGCTCAAGGAGCGCGGTGACGGCGGAGTCGTCGTCAACAACGCCTCCGTCGTCGGCTGGCGCGCCCAGTCCGGACAGGCCCACTACGCCGCCGCGAAAGCGGGCGTCATGGCGCTCACCCGGTGCGCCGCGATCGAGGCCGCCGCCTACGGGGTGCGGGTCAACGCCGTCTCGCCCAGCCTCGCCATGCACCCGCACCTGGTGAAGGTGACCACCCCCGAACTGCTGGAGGAACTGACCGCCCGCGAGGCCTTCGGCCGGTACGCCGAGCCCTGGGAGATCGCCAACGTGATCGTGTTCCTCGCCTCCGGCTACTCCTCGTATCTCACCGGCGAGGTCGTGTCCGTGAGCAGCCAGCACGCATAGGACCACAATGACCGTGTGCCTACCAAGAAGAAGCCCCAGGTGACCGCCACCCCGGAGCGCCGCCGCGAACTGCTCGGCACCGCCGCCGAGGTGTTCGCCGAGCAGGGCTACAACGCCACCACCGTACGCAAGATCGCGGACGAGGCCGGGATGCTCGCGGGCAGTCTCTACTACCACTTCGACTCCAAGGAATCGATGCTGGAGGAGATCCTGCGGACCTTCCTCGACGAGCTCTGGGACGGCTACGACACCGTCCTGGACGCCGGACTCGGCCCCCGGGAAACCCTGGAGGCCCTGGTCACCGAATCCTTCCGGGAGATCGACCGGCACCGCGCGGCCGTCGCGATCTACCAGAAGGAAGCCCGGCACCTCGCCGCCCAGCAGCGGTTCGCCTTCCTCGCCGACTCGCAGCGCAACTTCGAGAAGGCGTGGCTGAGCACACTGGAACGCGGTGTCGACGCCGAGGTCTTCCGGGCCGACCTCGACATCCGCCTCACCTACCGGTTCGTGCGCGACACCGTGTGGGTCGCCGCCTCCTGGTACCGGCCCGGCGGTCAGCACAGCCCGGAGGAGATCGCCCGGCAGTACCTGTCGATGGTGCTCGACGGCATCTCCGTCCGCGAGGAGCCGTAAGCGCACCACTCACGTCCGCGAGGGAGTCGTCATGGCCGAGGCCTACATCGTCGAAGCGGTCCGCACGCCCGTCGGGCGGCGCAGGGGAGGGCTGAGCGGAGTCCACCCGGCCGACCTCGGCGCGCACGTCCTCACGGCGCTGGTCGAGCGGTCCGGCGTGGACCCGGCGGCCGTCGAGGACGTCGTCTTCGGCTGCCTGGACACGGTCGGGCCGCAGGCCGGGGACATCGCCCGCACCAGCTGGCTCGCGGCCGGACTGCCCGAGGAGGTGCCGGGGGTGACCGTCGACCGGCAGTGCGGGTCGTCCCAGCAGGCCGTGCACTTCGCCGCCCAGGCGGTCCTGTCCGGCACCCAGGACCTGGTCGTCGCCGGCGGCGTGCAGAACATGAGCCAGATCCCCATCGCCTTCGCCTCCCGCCAGGCCGCCGAACCGCTCGGCCTCACCGAGGGACCCTTCGCGGGCAGCGAGGGCTGGCGGGCGCGCTACGGCGACCAGCCCGTCAACCAGTTCCACGGCGCCGAGCTGATCGCCGCCAAGTGGGGCATCAGCCGCCGCGATCAGGAGGAGTTCGCCCTCCGCTCCCACCGGCGGGCGATCCGCGCCGTCGACGAGGGCCGCTTCGCGCGCGAGACCGTCGCCCACGGCGAGGTCACGGCCGACGAGGGCCCGCGCCGGGACACCTCACTGGAGAGGATGGCGGCACTGAACCCGGTCGTCGAGGGCGGCACCATCACCGCCGCCTGCTCCTCCCAGGTCTCCGACGGCGCCGCCGCGATGCTGCTCGCCTCCGAGCGGGCGGTCCGCGAACACGGCCTGACCCCCCGCGCCCGTGTGCACCACCTCTCGGTGCGCGGCGAGGACCCCGTCCGGATGCTCTCCGCCCCCATCCCGGCCACGGCGTACGCCCTGAAGAAGACCGGCATGTCCATCGGCGACATCGATCTCGTCGAGATCAACGAGGCGTTCGCCCCGGTCGTCCTCGCCTGGCTCAAGGAGACCGGCGCCGACCCGGAGAAGGTCAACGTCAACGGCGGCGCGATCGCCCTCGGTCACCCCCTCGGGGCCACCGGCGTGCGGCTGATGACGACCCTGCTGCACGAACTGGAGCGCACGGGCGGCCGGTTCGGACTCCAGACGATGTGCGAGGGCGGCGGGCAGGCGAACGTGACGATCATCGAACGGCTCTGAGGAACCGACGTCCACCCCTGCCGGCCCGGGCGCTCACCCGTCCGGGCCAGCGGGGGCGTCCCCTGCCGTGAGGGCCTGGTCGCCCGTGCGGGGAAGGGCGTCGAGCGTCGCGCGGGCCTGTGCCATCACCCGATCGACCAGCTCCGCGCACGACGGCAGATCCTCGATCACTCCCGCGACCTGACCCGACGCCATCACCCCGAGATCCGTCCGGCCGTCCACCATCGACGACTTGAGCAGCATCGGCGTGTTCGCGGCGAGCAGGACCTGACTCCACGACAGGTCCCTGCCGTGTTTCATGGCGAGGCCGTCGCTGATCATCCGGGACCAGGAGAGGCCGGAGATCCGCCGGAACCCGGCCGCGCGGCGCACGGCCCGGACGAGGGCCCGCGTGCGGCCCGCCCGCTCCATCGCGTCGACGAGCTCACTGCGGAGCATGCGGTGCGGCAGCCCGTCGACGGCCGTCGTCAGCGTGACGTCCTTGACCGTCGCCGCCAGATACCGCGCCTTCACCGCGTCGGGGACGGTCGAGTCGGAGGTCAGCAGGAAACGCGTGCCCATCGCTATGCCCGCCGCCCCGTAGGCCAGCGCCGCCACCAGCCCCCGCCCGTCGTGGAAGCCGCCCGCCGCCACCACCGGGATGTCCACGGCGTCCACCACCTGCGGCAGCAGCACGCTCGTCGCCACCTCTCCGGTGTGACCGCCGCCCTCGCCGCCCTGCACGATCACCGCGTCGGCGCCCCAGGCGGCCACCTTCTCGGCGTGCCGCCGGGCGCCGACCGACGGCACCACGATCACGCCCGCCTCCTTCAGCTCGGCGATCAGCTCGCGGGAGGGGGCGAGCGCGAACGACGCGACCCGCACGCCCTCGTCGACGATGATCCGCACCCGGTCGCCGGCGTCCCCGGCGTCGGCGCGCAGATTCACGCCGAAGGGCCGGTCCGTACGGGACTTGACCTCCTTCACGGCGTCACGGAGCTGGTCGAGGGTCATCGTCGCGGAGGCCAGGATGCCCAGCGCGCCCGCGTTCGCCGTCGCCGAGACCAGGCGGGGCCCCGCCACCCAGCCCATGCCGGTCTGCACGATGGGATGCCTGACCCCGACGAGCCCGGTCAGCGCGGTCTCCATCAGCACCCGCCCCCGCCCGGACCACCGGGGAGGCCCCGGCCCCGAGTACGGCTGCCGCCGCCGGACGCCTCCCGGTCCTGTGCGGCGCCGGTCCCGCCGGACGGCATCCGGTCCCGTGCGCCGCCGGTCCCGCCAGGTGTCTCCCGGTCTCGTCCGGTGTTCGTCCCGCCAGGCGTCTCCCGGCCTCCCGCGCCGCGCCCCGGGTCGGGTACCTCCCGATCCCGCAGGCTCTTCGGGTCGAGCACCGCGCGGATCAACTCCAGCTCCTCCGCGGTCGGTTCGCGGGTGAACGGGACCTCGTCCGGGATCGTCAGCTCGAACCCCGTGGCCTCCCGGACCTGCTCGGGGGTGACGCCCGGGTGCACGGAGGCCAGCCGCATCGAATGGTCGGGCGTCGCGAAGTCGAGGACGGCGAGGTCGGTCACCACCCGGGGGAGGCGATGGAAGCGGGTGGCGCTCGGCCCCGCGGCGGCGGCCCGGTCGTACCCCACCCCGCACACCATGTCGACCCGCTCCACGAAGACGCGCGGAGAGTGCTTCGGGATCCAGTAACTGGTCGGATTGTTGAGGGTGTTGACCGGGGCCCCGCGCACACCCAGCAGCTGGCGCCGGGGCCGGGACCAGTCGCCGACGCAGGAGATGTTCTGGTTGCCGAAGCGGTCGATCTGGCTCGCGCCCATCATCACGTGCCGCCGCCCGCCGGTCACCGCCGTCAGATGCCCGCGGTACGGCAGCCAGCCCTCGGTGGTGCCGCCGGGGCCGACGAGCAGCGCCTCGCCGTCGGTCAGCAGCAGATCGGGCGAGAAGGTGCTCCGGGCCAGCCGGGCGCCGATGGACGGGATCAGGCCCATGGGGCTGGCGAGCACCTCGCCGTTGTCCCGCCAGGCCTCGGCACAGGCGATCACGCAGTACTCGGCTCGACCGACGCTCACTGGTCCCGCTCCTTCCGCCAGGCCTGGACGGCCCCCTGATAGGCGTGTTCGTCGCCGCCGAGGAAGCGCTCGGCGAACTCGGTGTACGGCGTGGTCGCGTACAGCTTCTGGAAGGCCTCGTCCCGCCCGTAGTCCGGGACGCACGAGGTGAAGTGCGCGCCGCTCGGCGTCTCCACCACACCCGTGACGGCCGACCGCCGGAGCAGCAGGGTCTGCGGCGCGGCCTCCTTGGTCAGCTCCGCCGTGTCGACGATCCGCTCGCAGGAGACGTACGCCGTGTCCGCGGCCTCGCAGAACAGGTCGTCGAAATACGGGTCCGGTCCCAGGTACTGGCCGTTGCCGAGCCGGTCCGCCCGGTTCATGTGGACCAGCGCCGCGTCCAGGCGCAGCGCGGGCATGGCGACCAGCTCCTCCCGTATCCCGGTGGCCGCGTCGGGATAGGGCGAAGTGACCGTCCTCAGCTCCGGGTTGACCCGCATCACGTCCGAGCCGAGCCCCGCGCGCACCGGGAGGAACGGCAGCCGGTTCGCCGCGGCGTGCAGCCCCCACATGAACATCGCCTCGTCGACCTCCGTCAGCTCGAACGCGCCACGCTCACGGGCCGCGCGGTAGTGCGGTTCGAGCGGGATGGAGTCGAGGGTCGCGAAGGCGGTGACCAGGGTGCGGATCCGTCCGGCGGCGGCGAGCAGGCCGACGTCCGGGCCGCCGTACGCGACGACGGTGAGATCGGTGATCCCGGTGCGGAGCAGCGCTCTGACCAGGGCCATCGGTTTGCGGCGTGAGCCCCAGCCGCCGATGCCGAGGGTCATCCCGCTCTCCAGGCGGCCCACGACGTCCCGCACCGACATGGTCTTGTCGCTCACCGGTGGGCCTCCTTGCCGAAGGTGTCGCGGACGCGGTCGGCGATCCCGCTGAGATTGGCCTCGAAGGTGAAGCCCTGCTCGAAGCGGTAGCTGCGGCGCACGTCGACGGGATCGATGCCGTTGATGGCGGCCTTGGCCAGCCGGATGAGATGCCCGTCCTTGGCGGCTATCTCGCGCGCCAGTTCCAGCGCGGCCGCGGGCAGTTCCCCGCGCGGTACGACCCTCCACACCGAGCCGTGGGTGTGCAGCTCGGCCGCGGTCGCCGTGCGCGAGGTGTAGTACAGGGCGCGCATCAGGTGCTGCGGGACGAGACGGGCCAGATGCGTGGCGGCGCCGAGTGCGCCCCGGTCCAGCTCGGGCAGGCCGAAGGTGGCGTCCTCGCTCGCCACGATCGCGTCCGCGTTCCCCACGAGCCCTATGCCGCCGCCCAGGCAGAAGCCGTGCACCGCCGCGACGACGGGGACCTCGCAGTCGTACACCGCGGCGAAGGCCTCGGAGCAGCCTCGGTTGGCGCCGATCAGCGCGCCGTGACCGGTGGTGTCGCGCTGCATCTCCTTGATGTCGACGCCCGCGTTGAAACCGCGTCCCTCGGCGGTCAGGACGACGCAGCGGATCCCGGGGTCGCGGCCGGCCGCGCGCACGGCGTCGGCGAGGTCGAACCAGCCCCGCACCGGCAGCGCGTTCACCGGCGGGTAGTCGACCGTGACGACGGAAATCCCCTTTTCCGGGGACGAGGTGGAGACACCCATGGGCACATCAGCTACCTTTCCACCAAACGTTTGTTAGGTGTCATGCGAAGCTAGCAGCGATCGCAGCCGCGCGGGAGGCCCTGTGGACAACGTGGACACCATGGATCGCCGAGGCGCCGGCGTGGACCTCGGCGGCCGGACCGTCGTCGTCACCGGCGGCACCCGCGGGGTCGGGGCAGGAATCGCGCGGGCCTTCGTGGGGGCGGGCGCGCAGGTCGTGGTCTGTGCGCGCCGACCGCCGGAAGTCTCCCTGGAAAAGGTCGACTTCGTCCCCGTCGACCTGCGCGACCCGGCCGCCGTGCGCGCCTTCTTCGACGCCCTGCCCCGGCTCGACGTCCTGGTCAACAACGCGGGCGGCGCTCCCTACCGGCCCCTCGCCGAGGCGGACGCCGAGCGGCACGCCCGCGTGATCGAGCTCAACCTCACCGTCCCGCTCACCGCGTCGCTCGCCGCCCACGAGCACCTCAGGCGTGCCCGGGGTTCGATCGTGATGATCGGCAGCGTGAGCGGGTCGCGCCCCTCGCCCGGCTCGGCGGCCTACGGCGCGGCCAAGGCGGGACTGGAGAACCTGGCCCGCTCGATGGCCGTCGAGTGGGCGCCGGAGATCCGGGTCAACACCCTGGTCGTCGGCATGGTCCGCACCGAACTGGCCCATCTGCACTACGGCGGCGAGGACGGCATCGCCGCCGTCGCCCGTACCGTCCCGCTGGGCCGCCTCGCCCAGCCGTCCGACGTCGGCGGGGCCGCCGTCTTCCTCGCCTCGGACGCCGCCGCGTACATCAGCGGCGCCTCGATCCTCGTCCACGGAGGCGGGGAGCGGCCCGCCTTCCTGGACGCCGCCACCGCCAACAAGGACCAGCAGGGAGACGTGGGATGAGCGCACGATTGCTGTGTGAGGGGCGGGTCGTGATCGTCACGGGCGCGGGCCGCGGGCTCGGCAGGGCGCACGCGCTGGCGTACGCCGCCGAGGGCGCCCTGCTCGTCGTGAACGACCTCGGCGTCGGCCTCGACGGCACCCCCGGACCGGACAGCCCCGCCCGGCAGGTGGCCGAGGAGATCCGCGCGGCGGGTGGCGAGGCGGTGGCCCACGGCGGCGACATCGCGACGACCGAGGGCGCCGCGTCCCTCGTCCGCACCGCCCTGGAGACGTACGGGCGGCTCGACACGCTGGTCAACAACGCCGGGTTCCTGCGCGACCGGATGCTGGTCAACCTCGACGAGGACGACTGGGACGCGGTGATGCGGGTCCATCTGAGGGGGCACTTCCTGCCCCTCAAGCACGCGGCGGCGCACTGGCGGGCGGAGGCGAAGGCGGGCCGCGCGCCCGACGCCAGGGTCGTCAACACCAGCAGCGGAGCGGGCCTGCTGGGGTCGGTCGGGCAGGGCAACTACAGCGCCGCCAAGGCCGGCATCGTCGGGCTGACGCTGGTCGCGGCGGCCGAGATGGGACGCTACGGCATCCAGGTCAACGCCATCGCCCCGGCCGCCCGCACCCGGATGACCGAGCGGACCTTCGCCGACACCATGACCGCCCCCGGCAGCGGATTCGACGCCATGGCACCCGGCAATGTCTCGCCGCTGGTCGTCTGGCTCGGATCGGCCGCGAGCGCCGGGGTCACCGGACGCGTCTTCGAGACCGAGGGCGGCCGGATCACCGTGATGGAGGGCTGGCGGCCGGGCCCGAGCGCCGACAAGGGGTCCCGCTGGAGCCCGGCGGAGGCCGGCGAAACGGTCCGCAAGCTCCTGACGGAGGCGGAGACTCCGGGGGCGGTGTACGGAACCGGGTAGGGACGGGGGCGGGGCGGGGATTTCGGGTGTACGGCACCCCGCCAGGGAGGGAGAGCGGGAGGGGGAGAGGGAAGGGGAGGCGGGATTCCGGGGCTGCGCTCCGCGGGGGCGGAGGCGGTGAATTCGGGGCGGTACGACGGTGCTTCGGGGGACGCGGGCGGGTGCTCCGGCTCGGTCGACGGCACGCGGTGCGGACTCGGTGAATCCCGTCCTGGGAGCGGCGCGTGACGTCGTGCCGCCCCTGGACGCCCAGAGCTTCAGCGCCTGGGGCGTGCCGCGTCCGCCTCCAACAGAGCGGCGATCTCCGCATGGCCGGTCTCGAGGTCGTCGCCGGCGAAGGGGCGGCCCTCGGCGTCGAGGAACTGGACCTCGACGATGACGCCCTCGGGGGACGGCCGGCGGTGGGTGACCGAGGGGTGGCCGGGGCCGTGCGTGCGGGTCAGGCCCGCCAGGAGTTCGGCTTCGAGGTCGACGCCGAGCAGGCGGCGGGCCTCCGCCAGCGCCTCGGCCCGCGCGCCCGCCCCGTGCGCGAGCAGGGCCCGTACGCAGCCGACGGAGCCCCGGTGCGCGGCCGTCACGAGCGGAGGCTCGCCGGCGGGTCCGGGCCGGTCCGGGTCCGCGCCCGCCGCGAGGAGCGCCTTTGCCACCGAGGTGTGGCCCCCACGCAAGGCCCAGGTCAGGGCGGTTAAACCGAACTCCTCCACGGTGTTCGGGCCGGCCCCGGCCGCGAGCAGGGCGTGGACCACCTCCGTGTGGCCGCCGCAGGCCGCGCCGCACAGCGGGGCGTCCGTGCCCAGGCTGAGGCGGTCGGGGTCGGCGCCGGCGGTCAGCAGCAGCCGTACCATGCCGGGCTGGTCGCTCACCGCCGCCAGGTACAGAGCGCTCTGGCCGTCCTCGTCGACCGCCTCGGCGCTCACCCCGGCGCGCAGCAGCCGTACGACCGCGTCCTCGTCCCCCTCGTACAGGGCGGGGAAGAGACGTGCGGCGGGGTCGTTCGTGCTCATCCTTCGACCCTCGCTCACCAGGGACACGCGAGGCAAAGGCTTTTGGGGTGTTCCGCCTCACCCCGCCCTCGGGGTCATCCCTCCGCACGGGGCGCCCACGAGCGGCACCCCGCCTCTCCGCCGTGATCGGCCGGAGAGTCCTAGGTGTCGCACTCCAGCACCGTCCGGCACAGCGCGCACCGGGCTCGTACCCTGCCGCGCACCGGCACCCTGATGCGCTGGTGGCAGGTCGGGCACGGGAAGGACACGCGCAGCGGGCCGCGGTCGTCGGGCGCGAAGGCGTAGGGGACGCCGGAGTGGTCGGGGGTGCCGTGGTCCTGCGCGTGGCGGCGGTCCCGGGCGTAGCGGCGGCGGCCGGCCCAGCCCGCTGCGGTCAGCGGGGGCTGCTGCTCGTCGCGGCGGGCCCGCGCCATGCCCTTGGCGTACGCGGTGTACGCCTGCGGGCTGGTGAACCACACCGAGGGGTCCTCGCCGAAGACCAGGGCGCGCTTGGCGAGGACGTATCCGAACTCCTCGGGTGTCAGATAGCCGAGCTTCTGCGAGGACGCGGAGTCCTCGCGGTAGGCGTCGAGGAGCAGCCAGCCCGCGCCGAGGTAGGCCGCGGCCGTGTCGGTGAGGATCTCGGTGTCGCGGGTGCCGGGGAACGAGAGGTCGAGGCGGTGCAGATAGACGTGCATCACCTCGTGGGCGAGGGCGGCGCCGATGTCCTTGCGGTGAGTTCGGAAGCGGTCGTTGAGCTCGATGAAGTACTCGGGGCCCGCGGCGAGTTCGACGTGGGCCGCGTGGGTCATCTCACGGAAGCCGACGATCATCCGGGCGTCCGGCAGCCGGTAGTGCCGCACCATCTCGCGGGCCACGCGCTGGGCGCCCAGATGCAGGTCGTCGCCGTCGGCGAAGGCCACGTCCGCGGGGGCCACGCTGGTCGCGAAGGTGTGGATGGTGTCGTACGAGAGCCGTTTGTAGAGCGCGGTGATCGAAGCCCGCACCGTGTCCAGATGCGGGTAGCCGTGCTCGACGGGTCCGCCGTTCGCCACGTCCGCACCCCCAGAAGACGCCGGAACTCCTCTCCACTGTAAGCGGGGTTCCTTCCGGCGGCGGGGGCCGCGGGCCCGGGCGGGGCGGTGTCTGGCCGGATTGCGGCTCTTGCCCGCTCCGGCGGCCGGTCCTCATAATCCCCACCAGCTTGGCAGGAGCATGCCATGAAGCGTTTCTGTGCGTCTGCCGTGCGGACAACCCCCCACGAAAGGAAGCGCGTTGAAGTCTCTCAAGAAATACGGCGTCATCAGAAGACTGCTCACGGTCGGCGCGGTCGCCCTCGCCGCCGTGTCCCTCCAGCCGCTGACCGCGCACGCGGCACCCGCTCCCGTCGTCGGCGGCACGCGCGCCGCGCAGGGCGAGTTCCCGTTCATGGTCCGCCTCTCCATGGGCTGCGGCGGAGCCCTCTACACCAAGAGCATCGTCCTGACCGCCGCGCACTGCGTGAACGGCTCGGGCACCAACACCTCCATCACCGCCACCACCGGCGTCGTGGACCTGCAGAGCAGCAGCGCCGTCAAGGTCAAGTCGACGAAGGTGCTCCAGGCCCCCGGCTACAACGGCAAGGGCAAGGACTGGGCCCTCATCAAACTCGCCAAGCCCGTCGAGCAGCCCACCCTGAAGGTCGCCACCAGCACCGCCTTCAACAACGGCGACTTCACCGTGGCCGGCTGGGGCGCCGCCCGCGAGGGCGGCGGACAGCAGCGTTACCTGCTCAAGGCCACCGTCCCCTTCGTCGACGACGCCACCTGCAAGCAGGCGTACGGCAGCGATCTCGTCCCCGGTGACGAGATCTGCGCCGGATTCGTCGCCCAGGGCGGCGTCGACACCTGTCAGGGCGACTCCGGCGGCCCCATGTTCCGCAAGGACGACACGGGCGCCTACATCCAGGTCGGGATCGTCAGCTGGGGCGAGGGCTGCGCGCGGCCCGGATACCCCGGCGTGTACAGCGAGGTCTCGACCTTCGCGGCCGACATAGCCAGGGCCGCCGCCGGACTCTGACACCCGCCGGACGATCCACCGGCGCCAGCACCGGCGCCGGCAGCACCAGCGCCGGCCACCGGTGCCAGTACGCGCGGCGCCCGCGACACCGGTCGCGGGCGACCGCCGCGCGGTGCCGTACCGGGAGGCGCGGACGCCCGCGGGTGAGCGGGTGGGCCGCGTACGGGGAGCGGCACCGCGCACGGGGAGCTGGCGGGCGGGAAAATGGGTTCGGCGCCCGGCCCCGGCGTTGGCATACTCGCCGCCATGACCAGCCGACACCACCAGCCCGTCCCCGCGTCGTTGCTGATCGGGGCCAAGGACGCCGCCCTGCAACAGCGCCTCGACGACGAACTCACCGCCTTCAACGCGACGGCGACCGGTGCCGGTGACCCCGAGCCGCTCTCGGTCCGGGTGACCGACGCCGACGGAGAACTCGTCGGCGGGCTCACCGCCTGGGTTTGGGGCAGCTGCTGCGCCGTCGACATGCTGTGGGTACGGGCCGACCAGAGGCACGCGGGCTGGGGCAGCAAACTGCTCCGGGCGGCCGAGGAGGAGAGCGTCCGGCGCGGCTGCGCCGAGATGATCGTCTCCTCGTTCACCTTCCAGGCCCCCGACTTCTACCGCGGGCACGGCTACCGGGAGACCGGCCGCACGGACGGCATCCCGGGCGGTCACCAGGACGTGCACTTCCACAAGACGCTCACTGGTGGACAGCCGTAGGGGCGTTCCCGGCCACCGGACGCCCGGCGGAGGTCCATCGGAAACCGACCGGATGTCCGGCGGAGGTCCACCGGAGACCCACCGGATGTCTGGCGGAGGTCCATCGGAGACCCACCGGACGCCCGGCGGAGGTCCACCCGACGCCCGCCCGCCGGCCGAACAGGGCGCCCGGTCCTAGGAGTTCGCCTCACGCGTTCGCGCGGCCCGCAGCCCGCGGCACCGGTGAGACCGGGTCGGGCCTGCGCAGGACCGGCGGCGACAGCACCGCCGACGTCGCGTCCCGCTCACCCGACGCACCCGACGCACCCGACGCACCCGACGCACCCGACGCACCCGACGCACCCGACTCGTTCGCGGCGTCCGGGACCGCCCGGCCGGCCGTCTCGAACTCCAGCACCCACACGTCGTTGACGCCCTCGCGCAGGACCGGACCGGGCACGTACAGCGAACGCTGCGGCCCCACGGACCAGTAGCGGCCCAGATTGAACCCGTTGATCCACACGAACCCCCGCGTCCAACCCGGGAGTTCGAGGAAGGCGTCCCCGGCGCCGCTCACCTCGACCGTGCCGCGGTACAGCCCAGGGGAACCGTCTCCCGGCAGCCCCCCGAACGGCACCCGCCCGACGTCCCCGTCCAGCGCGTCCAGCCGCAGCCCCCGCGCCCGCACCCCGTGCAGATACTGCCGCTCGTGCAGCACACCCCCGGTGATGCCCTTCGACTCGCCCGACCGCGGACCGTAGTTGACCCGCCCGAGCGACTCCACCCACAGCTCCACACGCGCGTGCCCCGCGACCGGCTCCTCGAGCCGCGGCTCGTCCTCCGTGAGCACCCCGGCCCGCACCCCGTCCACGTACACGACCGCCAGATCCCGCAGCCCCCGCACCGACAGCGGGTACGGCTGCCGGGGTCCCGGCACCCTCACCTCGTACTTGACCAGCCCCCGGTCCACGCCCAGTTCCTCGAACGTCGGCGGCACGGCGTACTCCGCCCCGACACCCCCCGCCGCCTCCAGCACGGCGTCCGCCGAGGCCCACCCGTGAAGACCGACCGTCGCGGACGCGCCCAGCCGGGCCGGCGCCGACGGCGGATCGGGCAGCGGGCCCTCCGCGTACGCGGCGAGAACCTCCCGGAAGCGCCAGAACTTCTCGGTCGGGCGCCCGAGTTCATCGATCGGGGCGTCGTAGTCGTAGGACGTGACGTCCGGCTCCAGCGAACCGTCGTGCAGCGCGCCACCGCCCCGGTTGGCGCCCGCCCAGCCCGCGAAGTTGGTCCCGCCGTGCGCCATGTACAGATTGACCGACGCCCCGCACTCCAGGATCTCCCGCAACTCCCTTGCCGCGTCCCCCGGATCGCGTACGACATGACCGGCGCCCCAGTGGTCGAACCAGCCGCACCAGAACTCCATGCACATCAGCGGCCCCACGGGCCGGTGCCGCCGCAGCACCGCGAACGCCTGGCGCGCACCCGAACCGAAGTTCGCCGTCGCCAGGACACCGGGCACCGAGCCGCCCGTCAGCATGTGATCCTCGGGGCCGTCCGACGTGAACAGCGGAACACTCACCCCCTCGGCACGCAACAGCTCCGCCAGCCACCCCAGATACACCCCGTCCGAGCCGTAGCTGCCGTACTCGTTCTCCACCTGCACCATCAGCACCGGACCGCCGCGGTCGACCTGCCGCGACACGATCTCCGGCAGCAGCACACGGAACCAGCGCTCCACCTGCCCCCGGTACTCCGCGTCCCGGGTCCGCGGCCGCCCCGTCAGCCAGTACGGCAGCCCGCCGTTGTCCCACTCCGCGCAGATGTACGGACCCGGCCGCACGATCGCCCACAGCCCCGCCGCGCGCGCCGCGTCCAGGAAACGGCCCAGCGCGGCCACATCCCGCACCTCGCCGGGACGCGGCTCGTGGAGGTTCCACGGAACGTACGTCTCCACACAGTTCAGCCCCAGCGCCCGCAGCATCCCCAGCCGGTGCGCCCACTGCTCCTCGTGCACCCGGAAGTAGTGCAGCGCGCCGGACAGCAGCCGCACCGGGCGCCCGTGCAGCAGAAAATCGGTGTCCCCCACCGCGAACTCGCTCATGGCCACACCATCACCCCTGGCGGCGGGCGCGTCCATGGACAAAGATCGTCGCTGATTGGACGGAACGAAGAGACCGACCGGGCGGGACGAACACGGATGTACCAGACCTGGACGCGCTACCTCACCCCCGGCCCCGTCCACCTCCGCCTCGGCCTCGCCTGCCTCGGCGTCGGCCTCCAGCACGGCGAACTGCCCGCCGTCGGCCCCCGCACCCTCGACCACCACGTCGCCGTCCTGATCAGCGAGGGCAGCGGCTGGTACCGCACCCCCGACGGACGACACCACCCGGTCACCGCGCCCGCCCTGATCTGGCTCACCCCCGGCACCCCCCACCACTACGGGCCCGACCCCGCCTGGGACGAGTGCTTCGTCGACTTCACCGGACCCGCCACCACGACGTACACCGAACTCGGCTTCATCGAACCCGGCCGGCCCGTCGTACCCCTCTCCGACGCGGCCGGCGCCCGCACCGTCGTCGCCCGCATCGCCCGCGCCGCCCGCCGCGGCAACCCCCTCCTCGAGGCCGAGACCGGCGCCGCCGTCCACGAACTCCTCGTCGCCCTGCGCCGCGCCCGCGCCGACCTCGCCCCCGACGGCGACGAAGTCCTCCAGGCCCTCGCCCGCGACGCGTTCAAGCCGATGTCCGTCGCCGACCACGCGGCCCGGCACGGCATGACCCCCGCCGAACTGCGCACCGCCGTCCGCCGCGGCGCCGGACGCAGCCCCAAGGACTACCTCCTCGGCATCCGCCTCGGCCACGCCAAGGAACTCCTCGCCGCCACCGAACTTCCCGTCGCCGCCGTCGCCCGCCGCGTCGGCTACGACGACCCCGCCTACTTCTCCCGCCTCTTCACCCGCCGCGTCGGCACACCCCCCGCCCGCTTCCGCGAACAGCAGCGCCGCACCGCCCCCGGCGACTGGAACGACCGCGTCCCGGACCCCGACGATCCGCCCATGATCGAACCCCGACGGGCCACGTAGGGTTGACTTTCATGACCACCAGCAAGCCCCAGGAAGTCGATCCCGCCGTCAGCACGGAACTCGCCCGGCTGCGCGACAGCATCGACAACATCGACGCCGCCGTCGTCCACATGCTCGCCGAACGCTTCAAGTGCACCCAGCAGGTCGGCCACCTCAAAGCAGCCCACCAGCTGCCGCCCGCCGACCCCTCCCGCGAGGCCCACCAGATCGCCCGGCTGCGCCGCCTCGCCGAGAGCGCCAAACTCGATCCGGCCTTCGCCGAAAAGCTGCTCACTTTCATCATCGCCGAGGTCATCCGGCACCACGAGCGCATCGCCGACGACGCGGGCGGCGACACGGCCGAACCGGCCGACACGGCCGACACGGCCGACACGGGGGAGTGACACCGGCGGACCGCGGCGCGCACCCCGTGCAGCGCGCTCCCGCGCAGTGCACCACCGCGCAGTTCCCGCCGAACACGCCGCGCCGGTCCCCGCCGCCGAGGACCTCCGCCACCACCACGGGCACGCGTCGGACGTCCCTACGGGCATAAGCTGGTACGTCCAAACGAGGGGACGCCGGGCCATGCCGTCGGATGCCAAGATCCTCATCGTCGACGACCACGAGGACACCCTGTACGCCCTGGAAAGCGCCCTGGCCCCGCTCGGCTACCGGGTCGGGCGCGCCACCGGCGGCGACGAGGCACTCAAGGAAGTCCTGCGCGGCCAGGTCGCCCTGCTCCTCCTCGACGTCCGTATGCCCGGCGTCGGCGGCCTCGACGTGGTCCGCTACATGCGGCGCGTCGAACAGACCCAGCACATCCCCGTCATCCTGCTCACCGGCTTCGGCCCGGACACCGAACTCACCGCCACCGCGTTCGCCCTCGGCGTCGCCGACCTCCTCATGAAACCGGTCGACCCCTGGGCCCTGCGCACCAAGGTCCGCTACCTCTACGAAGCCCACCGCCGCCACCAGGCCCTCGAAGAGGAACTGCGCGAACTGCGCGCCCTCGTCAAGGAACACACCCCGGACCCCGCCCTCGCACACCCCGACGCGCACATCCCCGGCCGCCGCCGGTCCCCACAGGACCCGCGCCCACAGGACCCGCGCCCGCCGCGGGACGGCGACCGCATGGAACAGGGCCGCACGCCGTAACCGCAGCCTGTGACCAGGCGGCGACAAAGCGCGTATACCGGACCACCTCTGTGTCCCGTCTGCCGTATCGGGCAGCATGTGCTCATGTCCGTACTGACGCGCGACGAAGCGCAGACCCGTGCCAAGCTCCTCGATGTCCACCACTACGGGATCGAACTCGACGTGACAGGAGGGGACGAGACCTTCGACTCCCTCACCGTCATCCGGTTCACCACCCGCGCCGACGCGGACACCTTCGTCGAGCTGAAGCCCGCCGAACTGCGCTCCGTCACCCTCGACGGCCGGCCCCTCGACCCCAAGACCCTCGACGAGAACCGGCTGCCCCTCAAGGGACTCACCGCCGGCGAGCACGAACTGCGCGTCGACGCCTCCATGCGCTACTCCCGCACCGGGGAGGGCATGCACCGCTTCACCGACCCCACCGACGGCGAGACCTACCTCTACACCCAGCTCTTCATGGAAGACGTCCAGCGCGTCTTCGCCGCCTTCGACCAGCCCGACCTCAAGTCCGTCTTCGAGCTGACCGTCACCGCACCCGAAGGCTGGACCGTCCTCGCCAACGGCGTCACCGAACACCTCGGACACGGCCACTGGAAGGCCGCGCCCACCCCCCTCATCTCCACCTACCTCGTCGCCGTCGCCGCCGGCCCCTGGCACTCCGTACGCACCGAGCACCGCGGCCTCCCCTTCGGCCTCCACTGCCGCCGCTCCCTCGCCCCGTACCTCGACGCCGACGCCGACGAGATCCTCGACATCACCCGCTCCTGCTACGACCGCTACCACGAGAAGTTCGACGAGCCCTACCCCTTCGACTCCTACGACCAGGCGTTCGTCCCCGAATTCAACGCCGGCGCCATGGAGAACCCCGGACTCGTCACCTTCCGCGACGAGTTCATCTACCGCTCCGCCGTCACCGACACCGAACGCCAGACCCGCGCCATGGTCATCGCCCACGAGATGGCCCACATGTGGTTCGGCGACCTCGTCACCCTGCGCTGGTGGGACGACATCTGGCTCAACGAGTCCTTCGCCGAGTACATGGGCTACCAGACCCTCACCGAAGCCACCCGCTTCACGGACACCTGGGTCGACTTCGGCGTAGCCCGCAAGTCCTGGGGCTACGACGCCGACCAGCGCCCCTCCACCCACCCCGTCGCCCCCGACCCCGACTCGGTCCCCGACACCGCGTCCGCCATGCTCAACTTCGACGGCATCTCCTACGCCAAGGGCGCCTCCGCCCTGCGCCAGCTCGTCGCCTGGCTCGGCGAGAAGGACTTCCTCGCCGGCATCAACACCCACTTCGCCCGCCACAAGTTCGGCAACGCCACCCTCGCCGACTTCATCGACAACCTCGCCTCCGCCACCGAACGCGACGTACACGCCTGGGCCGACGCCTGGCTGCGCACCACCGGCGTCGACACCCTCAGGCCCGCGATCACCGAAGCCGACGGCCAATGGCAGCTCACCGTCGACCACGAGGGCAGCCGCCCCCACCGCATCGCCGCCGGCGCCTACGACACCGTCCCCGGCGAGAGCGACCGCCTGGTCCTGCGCGACCGCTTCGAACTCGACGTCCCCCAGGCCGGCCCCGCGGACCCCCGCCCCGGCCGCCGCCCCGACCTGCTCCTCCTCAACGACGGCGACCTCTCCTACGCCAAGGTCCGCTTCGACACCAAGTCCTTCCAGACCGTACGAGCCGCCCTCTCCGGCCTCCCCGACCCCCTCACCCGGGCCGTCGTCTGGAACGCCCTGCGCGACGCCGTACGCGACGGCGAACTCCCCGCCATGGCCTACATCGAAGCCGCCCGCACCCACCTGCCGCACGAGACCGACCTTGCCCTCGTCCAGGGCGTCCTGTCCTTCGCGACCCTCCACGTCGCCGACCGGTTCCTGCGCCCCGAGGAACGCCCCACCGCCCTCGCCACCCTCACCGCCCTGTGCCGCGACCTCATCCGCCGCACCGAGGACGGCTCCCACCCCGGCCTGCGCCTCACCGCCGTACGCCACTTCATCGACGTCGCCGCCCACCCCGACACCATCAGCGCCTGGTTCTCCGAGGGCACCGTCCCCGGCGGCCCCGAGCTCGACCCCGAACTGCGCTGGCGCATCCTCGGCCGGCTCTCCGTCCTCGGCGCCGTCGACGACGCGGTGATCGACGCCGAACTCGTCCAGGACCCCAGCGCCACCGGCCAGGAAGGCGCCGCCCGCTGCCGCGCCGCACTGCCCGACCCGGAGGCCAAGCGCGCCGCCTGGGACGCGATGTTCGCCACCGACGACCTCTCCAACTACCTGTTCACCGCCACCGCCCAGGGCTTCTGGCAGCCCGAACAGGCCGACCTCGTCCGCGCGTACGTCGAGCGATACTGGCCCGACGCCGTCGCCGTCGCCGGACGGCGCGGCCCCGCCATCGCCGAAGCCGCCGGCCGCTGGGCCTTCCCCGCCCACGCCGTCTCACCCGAGACCCTCGCCCTCGGCCAGGCCTGCCTCAGCGACGCCGACCCCATCCCGGCCCTGCGCCGCAAACTCACCGACCAACTCGACGACCTCGCACGGGCCTTGCGGGTGAGGGAGGCCTAGACCCCGGGGAGGCCTGGACCCGGGCCCCTGGACCCAGGGAGGCCTGGAGCCAGGGGGCCCGGACCCCAGGGGAGACCCAACCCCAGGGGCCCCGGCCGCTGCCCCGAACCCCGCTCCCCGAACGCCGGAGAGGCTGACCCGCAGCCTCTCCGGCGTTCGCGTGCACGGCCGTTCAGGCCCGGCCACCCCGAACGACCCCTGCGACAGGGCCCGGCACACCGCCCAACCCCACAATTCCTCCGTACGGCAGTACCCCCACAGGGGGCCGAATCGTTGTCCTTGGCGGGCACACCTGCCCAAAACGCGTACACGCCGGGGACGTACCCCGCCGCGCGTCCACCGGAGGACACCCATGAGCACGCCGCCCCTCGCCTCAGGCCCCCAAGGCCCCCACGCACTGCGGCCCCTGCTCGACACCGTCCTCGACGCGCTCACCCAAGGCACCGCCGCACGCGGCGGACCCCTCCCCGCCGGAGGACCGGAACAGGTCGCCCGGCGCCTCCGAGACGCCGCCGGCGACCTCCTGCCCCAGCACGGCAGCGACGACGCCCTGCACACCCTCGTACGCGCCCTCGCCGAAGGCGCCGCCGACCCCGCCGACCCCCTGTGCGCCGCCCACCTGCACTGCCCGCCCCTCGCCGTCGCCACCGCCGCCGACCTCGCCGCCTCCGTCCTCAACCCGTCCCTCGACTCCTGGGACCAGGCGCCCGCCGCCTCCGAACTCGAAGCACTCCTCACCCAGACCCTCGCCCACGAGGTCCACGGCACCGGCAGCGACGCCCTCGTCACCACCGGCGGCACCGAGTCCAACCAACTCGCCCTCCTCCTCGCCCGCGAGAAGCACGGCAGCGTCCAACTCGTCCACGGAGCCAACGCCCACCACTCCCTCCACCGCGCCGCCTGGCTCCTCGGCCTCCCCGAACCCGTCGTCGTCCCCGCACCCGCCGGCACCCTCGACCCCGCCGCCCTCGACAGAGCCCTCACCGACCTCCACGGCCCACTCCTCGTCGCCGCCACCGCCGGCACCACCGACGCCGGACTCATCGACCCCCTGCCCGGCATCGCCGACCTCTGCGCCACCCACGGCGCCCGCCTCCACATCGACGCCGCCTACGGCGGAGGCCTCCTCTTCAGCGACCGGCACCGCACCAAACTCGACGGACTCGCCCGCGCCGACACCGTCACCCTCGACCTGCACAAACTCGGCTGGCAGCCCGTCGCCGCCGGACTCCTCGCCGTCCGCGACCCCGCCGACCTCACCACCCTCGGACACCGAGCCGACTACCTCAACGCCGACGACGACACCGAAGCCGGCCTGCCCGACCTGCTCGGCCGCTCCCTGCGCACCACCCGGCGCCCCGACATCCTCAAGATCGCCGTCACCCTCAAAACCCTCGGACGGCACGGCATCGGCGCCCTCGTCGACCAGGTCTGCGCCCACGCCCAGGAACTCGCCGACCTCACAGCCGCCCACCCCGGCTTCGAGCTCTACGACCGGCCGGTCATCAGCACCGTCCTGTTCCGGCCCACCGGCGCCACCGACGACACCGTCGCCGCCGTACGCCGCACCCTCCTGAACGAAGGCCGCGCCGTCCTCGGCCGCGCCACCGTCGACGGCCGCCGCTGGCTCAAAGCCACCCTCCTCAACCCCCACACCCGGCCCGGCGACCTGGCCACGCTCCTGAAACTGGTGGAAGGACACACCCCCCGATGAGCCCGACGCCCCACCCCCAGCGCCCCGCCGCCGAAACACCCCGCGACCTGGTGGGCATCGGCATCGGCCCCTTCAACCTCTCCCTCGCCGCCCTCGCCCAGCCCCTCACCGAACTCGACACCGTCTTCTACGAACAACGCCCCGGCTTCGACTGGCACCCCGGCCTCCTCATCGACGGCGCCACCCTCCAAGTCCCCTTCCTCGCCGACCTGGTGACCCTCGCCGACCCCAAGAGCCCCTGGTCCTTCCTCAACTACCTCAAGGACCGCGACCGCCTCTTCCCGTTCTACTTCGCCGAGCGCTTCCACATCCAGCGCGCCGAATACGACGCCTACTGCCGCTGGGTCGCCGACAACCTCCCCGGACTCCGCTTCGGACACCAGGCCGACGCCGTCCGCTGGAACCCCGAACACCAGCTCTTCGAAGTCGACTTCACCGAACTCGACACCGACGGCGAAGCCCAGGCCCTCGGCCGCACCTACACCCGCAACATCGTCCTCGGCGTCGGCACCGCCCCCCACATCCCCGAACCGCTCAAACCACTCGTCGAAGCCCCCGGCGTCCCCGTCATCCACGCCGCCGACTACCTCAAACACCGCGAGCAGTTCCTCACCGCCGAACACATCACCGTCATCGGCGCGGGCCAGTCGGGCGCCGAAGTCTTCCTCGACCTCCTGCGCAACCGCCCCACCGGACACGAGAACATCCACTGGCTCGCCCGCACCGAAGCGTTCGCCCCGATGGAGTACTCCAAACTCGGCCTCGAACACTTCACCCCCGACTACACCCGCTACTTCCACGCCCTCACCGAACCCGTCCGCGACCGGCTCGTCGCCGCCCAATGGCAACTCCACAAAGGCATCGACGCCGACACCATCGCCGCCATCCACGACGAGCTCTACCGCCGCACCCTGCACGGCGGCTGGCCCGACGCCGTCCTCACCCCCGCCGTCACCGTCCGCACCGCCGGACGCGTCGCCACCACCAAAGTCGAACTCCACCTCGAACACGGCCAACAGGGCACCCGCACCCGCCTCACCACCGACGCCGTCGTCCTCGCCACCGGCTACCGCGAACGCCCCATCGCCCCCCTCCTCACCGGACTCGACCCCTACCTCCGCCGCGACCAGGCCCAACGCCCCAGCATCGACGACCAGTTCCGCCTGATGCTCGACCCCTCCGTCACCGGCCGCGTCTACGTCCAGAACGCCGAACTCCACACCCACGGCGTCGGCGCCCCCGACCTCGGCCTCGCCGCCTGGCGCAGCGCCACCATCCTCAACTCCCTCACCGGCAAAGACCCCTACCCCCTCCCCGGCCGAACCGCCTTCACCACCTTCGGCCTGGAACGGACCCCCCGCATCCCCTCCGCCCGCCAGGGCCAGGAAACCCGGACACTCACCCCCCTCGTCCCCCTCATCCCCCTCGTAGAGGGCAGGTGACAGCGGCGGAACAACCCCGGCCCCAACGCCGACGGCGCCGACGCGAAAAACCGCGCCGACGCCGTCAACCCAACCCCGCCCGCCCTAGAACACGGGCGTACCGTCACGCGTCAGCTTCCAGTCCACCGACGCGAACTCCTTCGGGTCCAGCGAACCCTTCGCCGTCACCCACTCCGCGATCCGCGTCCGGATCTCCGTCGACTCCGACCACACCTCGGTCGCCGAAGCCACATGCGGGAACGCACCGCCACCATTGGCACGGTAGTTGTTCACCGCGAACACGAACTGCTGCGCATCGTCCAGCGCCGCACCGTTGTACGACAGATTCTTGATCCGCGAACCCTCGGCCTGCGCGATGTCGATGTCGTACCGCAGCCCCGACACATAGTCGTAGTTGTAGTCCGGACGATTGTTCGCGTTCGTCAGCTTCTCCGTGTCGATCACCGCACCCGCGGCCGTCTGCACGAAGTAGTTCGCCGAGTACTCCAGGTACGCCCGCACCTGCGCACCCGTCATCACCTTCGCCACCAGCGTGTTGTCGTACACGTACAGGCTCGACAGATCCCGGATCGTCACATCCCCCGCCGGGATCTCCGACGTCCGCGAGAACGGCGACGCCTGCGCGATCACCGGCAGCGACGCGTACTGCGTCCCCACCAGCGCCGCCTTGACCACGTCCTCCTGCACCTTGGTGATCAGATCGATGATCGGAGCGTCCTTGTAACGCGCCTCCACCGTCGTCAACGTCTCCGTCGCCGTACCGACCACCTGGTTGACGTACGCCACCACCACATCGTGCTCGTCCTTCAGCAGCCGCGTGATCTTCGGGTCGTCCGCCACCGAATTCGTGTTGCGCACCGACGCAGCCACCGACTCGACCGTCCAGCGCCCCTTCTCGAAGACCAGCTCGAAGTCGAACACCGACAGCCGCTCCGCGTACGCCAGCGGCTCCGACAGCACGACCGTCTTCCCCGACGCCGTGTTCGTGACCTTCAGCTCCGGGATCTCCAGATGCGCGTGACCCACCAGGATCGCGTCGATCCCCGGCACCTGCTGAGCCACCAGCGCCGCCGAGTTCTCCACATACGGCAACTGGTCACCGTACGACGACGTCCCCGACGAACCGGAATGCGCCGACACGACCACCACGTCCGCACCCATCGACCGCAGCTTCGGCACCCACTTCGCCGCCTGCTCCTCCAGCCCCGGGAACGTCAGCTTGCCCTGCACATACGCCTTGTCCCAGATCGCGATACCCGGGTTCGTCAGACCCAGCACCGCCACCTTCACCGGCGGCGCACCATGGACATGGAACTTCTTGATGAAGTACGGAGGGAACGCCGGCTTCAGCGTCTTCGCGTCCAGCGCGTTCGCACCCAACAGCGGGAAACGGCACTGCGACTCGAACTTCCGCAGCGTCTCGATGCCGTAGTTGAACTCGTGGTTCCCGAGCGCCACCGCGTCATAGCCGATCGCGTTCATCGCCTGCGCCATCGGGTGCACCGGACCACCCTTCGCGGTGATCGGATCCACCTTCGCGTAGTAGTACGTCAGCGGCGTGCCCTGGATCGTGTCACCCGCGTCGAGCAGCAGCGTGTTGCAACGCCCCTTCTCCTCACGGATCTCGTTCACCAGCGTCGAGATCCGCGCCAGACCCTGCGCGTTGCCCGCCTTGTCCGAGTACTCCGCGTCCTTGAAGTAGTCCCAGTTGAAGACGTGACCGTGCAGGTCGGTCGTGCCCAGCACCGTCAGCGAGTACCGCTTCACCGGCTTGGCACCACCCTTCGCCTCCGCGGCCTGCGCCGCCGGAGCCGCGCCCGCACCCGCGAGCGCCACCCCCGCACCCGTCACGGCGGACTTCTTCAGGAACTTGCGGCGGTTCAAGGGCATGTCTGGAACTCCTCGGGAAAGGTCGATGACGCGCGTAGATTCTGACCCCAACACCGGCCCCCGCAACAGGCCCAGGAGGTTTCCATTTGATGACCTGACGGCACCACACACCCCCCGCCCAGTGACAGAGTGGGACGTATGACCCCCAACTCGGACCCCGGTTTCCCCTCCACCCCCGACACCCGACCCGAACCAGCCGCCGAACAGACCCCACCCGCCGTCCCCTACGGCACCCCCGACACCCCCCGCATCGCCGTCCGCGGCGAAGCCCACCTCGAAGTCGACCCCGAGATCGCCCGCATCGGCATCTCCATCAGCGCCCGCGGCAAAGACCGCCGCGAAGCCCTCGCCGACCTCACCCGCCGCAACACCCTCGCCCTCGACCTCGTCAAGACCTACGGCGACGCCGTCGAACGCCTGGAAACCGGCGCCTTCACCATCAGCCCCGAACTCGGCCGGCACGGCCGCGGAGAACGCGTCCGCACTTACCACGGACACGTCCACATCAACGCCGAACTCACCGACTTCACCGCACTCGGCGAACTCACCACCGCCCTCGCCGACCTCGACCTCACCCAGGTCGACGGCCCCTGGTGGGCCCTCCGCCCCGACTCACCCGCCCACCGCGACGCACGCCGGCAAGCCGTCCGCGAAGCCGTCCAACGCGCCCGCGAATACGCCGAAGCCCTCGACACCACCCTCACGGCACTCGTCGAACTCGCCGACATCGGCGCCGAAGACACCCACCCCTACGCCCTCGCCGCCCAGTCCACCCGCTCCACGCGCAGATCCGCCTACGGCGGCGGCACCACCGAGGACGAACCCGCCCCCCTCGACCTCGAACCCCAACGCCAGCACGTCCACGCCCAGGTCAACGCCCGCTTCACCATGGCCCCACCCCGGCTCTAGCCACTCACGGAAGAATCACGGAAAGTCACCGGCCGGCTCTGCCAAGCACCCACCGCACGACCGACGGATACTGGACGGAAACCGGACAGATGAACGCACCCACGCGCCCCGGGGAGCCGCTCCCCGCTCATCGGAGCACCCCGGCGCACAATTCAACAGTTGTCAATAACCCTTCACGCAAAGGTTGTTGAGTAGTCATGCGCGACCAATTCTCTACCGACCGGTAAGGCCTAGGCTCGAACCATGCGCCGAGCAAAGATCGTCTGTACATTGGGCCCCGCCACCGACTCGTACGACCAGATCAAAGCCCTGGTCGAAGCCGGAATGGACGTAGCCCGCTTCAACCTCAGCCACGGCACCCACGCCGAACACGAGGAGCGCTACCGGCACGTCCGAAAGGCCTCCGACGAGACCGGCCACAGCGTCGGCATCCTCGCCGACCTTCAAGGCCCGAAGATCCGACTCGGCCACTTCACCGAAGGCCCCGTACTCCTTGAACGCGGAGACACCTTCACCATCACCGTCGAAGAAGGCGCCGAAGGCGACCGCCAGACCTGCGGAACCACCTACGACGGACTGGCAACGGACGTCACTCCCGGTGAACGCATCCTCGTCGACGACGGCAAAGTCTGCCTCGAAGTCACCACCGTCGAAGGACCCCGCGTCCACACCACCGTCGTCGAAGGCGGCATGGTCTCCGACCACAAAGGCCTCAACCTCCCCGGCGTCGCCGTCTCCGTCCCCGCCCTCTCCGAAAAGGACGAAGAAGACCTCCGCTGGGCTCTGCGCACCGGATTCGACGTCATCGCCCTCTCCTTCGTCAGAAGCGGCAAGGACATCGACGCGGTCCACCGCATCATGGACGAAGAAGGCCGCCGCCTTCCCGTCATCGCCAAAGTCGAAAAACCCCAGGCCGTCGACAACATCGACGACATCGTCGCCGCCTTCGACGGCATCATGGTCGCCCGCGGCGACCTCGGCGTCGAAATGCCCCTCGAACAAGTCCCCATCGTCCAGAAGCGCGCCATCAAACTCGCCAAACGCAACGCCAAACCGGTCATCGTCGCCACCCAGATGCTCGACTCGATGATCGACAACTCCCGCCCCACCCGCGCCGAAGCCTCCGACGTCGCCAACGCCGTCATCGACGGCACCGACGCCGTCATGCTCTCCGGCGAAACCAGCGTCGGCAAATACCCCATCGAAACCGTCAGGACCATGGCCCGCATCGTCGAAGCGGCCGAAGAAGACATCCTCGCCAAGGGCCTCCCGCCCCTGACCGAACGCAACAAACCCCGCACCCAAGGCGGAGCCGTCGCCCGCGCCGCAGCCGAAATGGGCGACTTCCTCGGCGCCAAATTCCTCGTCGCCTTCACCCAGTCCGGCGACACCGTCCGCCGCCTCTCCCGCTACCGCTCCCCGATCCCCCTCCTCGCCTTCACCCCCACCCCCGCCACCCGCTCCCAACTCAACCTCACCTGGGGCGTCGAAACCTTCCTCGGCCCCCACGTCGACTCCACCGACGCCATGGTCGACCAGGTCGACGAACTCCTCCTCAAGTACGGCCGCTGCGCCAAGGGCGACATCGTCGTGATCACCGCAGGCTCCCCGCCCGGAGTCACCGGCTCCACGAACCTGGTCCGCGTCCATCACATCGGCGAGGACGACAGCCCCAAGTAGCCGGCGGGCCTTCTCCGTCGCCGGGTCAGTACTTGGGGCCCACGTGGGCGTCCATGAGGGCTACTGAGGCTTTGCGGGCGATGGAGATGTTGCGGGAGTTCGGCTGTTTCCAGTCGACGCCGACCGCGTCGAGTGTGTCGGTGAAGAGGCGCATGATGTCGGACGACTTGTTGGTGAAGAAGTACCGGGGATACTCGTAGCGCTTGGGCTCGCCACCGACAAGTCGTGTGGTCCAGTTGGTGATGCGACACCCGTCGGAGTGGATGAGCCCCCGGACGAATTCCCAGGGGTGGGCATCGACGATGCGCTGCTGCCAGGGCTCCAGGGTGATCTTGCGATCGTGCTTCTTGCCTGGGCCGTGCTGAGGGAACAGGCAGGGCCAGTGCTTGCTGGAGCAGGTGACGTACTGGCAGCCCTGGCTCCGGACGCGGAAGATTTTGTTGTCGGGGCGCATGAGTTGCATCGCTGACGCGCAGGCCTCGATGAGCCCGGGCCACGCGTCGGCACAGGCGATGCGCAGGAAATGGACACCTCGCCGCGAGGTGCTGATGCAGCCGTCTCCTAAGTAGAGCCCCAGAAGATAGGCGTAGGCGGCAGGATCATCCGGTGGTTCAGGGGTGACGCGACACCTGGGGCATGGTCGTGAGCGGTTGCCGCTCAGAGGCTCGATACGTGACTGCCAGGAACGGATCGCGGCTCGGGAGGCGCCGGTCTCCTTGCTCACCGAGTTGAGACTGCGCCCCTGTGCAACGAGTGCCAGCGCTCGCTTGCGTGTGCCCATGTCGTACATATGGCCACTCTGTGGACAGTGCGGGTGCGACACTCAGCAAAAAGCGGATGTTCACCAGAATGGGAACATCCGCTTTCATCTAGCAACCTTGACATCCAAGGAAAAGTACCCCGAGTCGGATTCGAACCGACGCTGTATGGGTTTTGAATCCATTGCCTCTACCGCTGGGCTACCGGGGCTTCCTCTGAAACAGAGAGTAGCGATCACCCGCCGTGCCCTCACCTTACCGCAGCTAGGTAGGCTCTTGGGAGCAGTACCCCGCCCTGAACGAGGAGCCCCCGTGACCGCCCCCGAGTCGCCCCAGCCCGTAGACGCGCCCGACGACGACAAGTCGCACGTGCCTCCGCTGACGACCCGTGTCGTCATCGCCGAGGACGAGGCGCTGATCCGTCTCGACCTCAAAGAGATGCTCGAGGAAGAGGGCTACACCGTCGTAGGTGAGGCGGGTGACGGTGAGCAGGCCGTCGAGCTGGCCCGGGAGCACAAGCCGGACCTGGTGATCCTCGATGTGAAGATGCCGAAGCTCGACGGCATCTCCGCGGCGGAGAAGATCGCCGAGGAGTCCATCGCCCCGGTCCTGATGCTCACCGCGTTCTCGCAGCGCGACCTGGTCGAGCGGGCCCGTGACGCGGGTGCGATGGCGTACCTGGTGAAGCCGTTCAGCAAGAGTGACGTGGTGCCGGCGATCGAGATGGCGGTGTCGCGGTTCGCGGAGCTGAAGGCGCTGGAGGGTGAGATTGCGGATCTCACACAGCGTCTGGAGACGCGGAAGCTGGTGGACCGTGCGAAGTCGGTTCTGCAGACGGAGTACGGCCTGACGGAGCCGGCGGCGTTCCGCTGGATCCAGAAGACGTCGATGGACCGTCGTATGTCGATGCAGCAGGTCGCGGAGGCGGTCATCGAGGACGCCGAGGAGAAGAAGGCGTCGAAGGGCTAGTTCCGCGCCCTGTCGAGGAGAGTGTCGAAGGGCTCTCGTCCGCGTCGTGTCCGCGGATGAGAGCGGACGGAAGAGGCCCGCACCCCTGACGGAGGTGCGGGCCTTTTCGTGCGACCGGTGGGGTCGCGGGGAGTGTCAGTCCTCGCCGAGGTACGCCTTGCGGACGGACTCGTCGTGGAGCAGGTCCTGGCCGGTGCCGGAGAGGACGATGCTGCCGACCTCCATGACGTGTGCCTGGTCGGCGAGGGAGAGCGCCGCCTGGGCGTTCTGCTCGACGAGCAGGATGGTCGTGCCGGACGCCTTGAGTTCGGCGATGGTGGCGAGGATCTTCTGCATCATGATCGGCGAGAGGCCCATGGAGGGTTCGTCGAGCATGAGCAGTTTGGGCTGGGACATGAGGGCGCGTCCCATGGCGAGCATCTGCTGTTCGCCGCCGGAGAGGGTGCCTGCGGCCTGCTTACGGCGCTCTCCCAGGATGGGGAAGAGGTCGTAGGCGCGCTGGATGTCCTTCTCGATGCCCGCCTTGTCGGTGCGGAGGAACGCTCCGAGCTGGAGGTTCTCCGTGATGGTGAGGCGGGGGAAGATGTGGCGTCCCTCGGGGGAGTGTGCGAGTCCGAGGGCGACGATCTTGTGGGCGGGGACGTTGGCGAGGGGCTGGCCGTCGAAGAGGATGCGGCCTCCGCTGGGCTTGAGGAGCCCGGAGAGGGTGCGCAGGGTCGTCGTCTTGCCGGCGCCGTTGGTGCCGATGAGGGTGACGATCTGGCCGGCTTCGACGGTGAAGGAGATGCCCTTGACGGCTTCGATCTTGCCGTAGGCGACCTTGAGGTCTTCGACCTCGAGCAGTGCGGTCACTGGGCGTTTCCTTCCTTGCTGGTGCTGCTGCCCTGTGCGTCGGAGTCGTCGGACGCGGCGGGTGTCTCGGGGGCGTCGGAGTCGTCGGCCTCGGGGGCGTCGGCTGTTCCTTCGGCCTCGGGGGCTTCCTCGGTTTCCGCGGCTTCCGTGGTCTCTTCGGCTTCCTCGGCCGGGGTGGCTTCCGCCGTGTCCTCGGCGTCGGCGGCTTCCTCGGTGTCCGTGGTTACCGCGTCGGGGGTCTCGTCGGCTTTGGCCGCTCCCGCGGCTTCGGCGGCTTCGACCTCGGCGAGTTCTTCTTCGCCGGGGGCGCCCTCGAAGGGGGTGCCGAGGTAGGCGGCGATGACGCGCTCGTCGCCCTGGACGACGTCGGACGTTCCCTCGACGAGCTTTTCGCCCTGGACGAGGCAGGCCACGCGGTCGGACAGGTTGAAGATGAAGCGCATGTCGTGCTCGATGACGAGGACGGCGATGCCCCGGTCGCGGATGGCGAAGACGAGTTCTTCGGTCGCGCGGGTTTCCTGGGGGTTCATGCCGGCGGTGGGCTCGTCCAGGAGGAGGAGGCCCGGCTCGCTCGCCATGGCTCGCGCGATCTCCAGCTTGCGCTGCTCGCCGTAGGGGAGGTTGCGGGAGAGGTGGTCGGCCTTGTGGGCGAGACCGATGAACTCCAGCAGTTCCATGGCGCGTTCGCGGGAGGCCGCCTCCGCCTTGCGGAAGCCGGGGCCGCGGAGGAGGGCGGACCAGAGGCCTTCCTTGGTGCGGGTGTGGCGTCCGACGAGCACGTTTTCCAGGACGGTCATGTTGGCGAAGAGCCGGATGTTCTGGAAGGTGCGGGCGATGCCGGCGCTGGTGACCAGGTGCGGCTTCGGGGGCAGCACCGTGCCCTTGTAGGCGACCTTGCCCTCGGTGGGGACGTACAGACCGGTGAGGCAGTTGAAGAAGGTGGTCTTGCCCGCGCCGTTGGGGCCGATGAGGCCGACGATCTCTCCGGCGTTGACGGTGAGGTCGACGTTGCGTACGGCGGTGAGGCCGCCGAAGCGCATGGTGACGCCGGTGGCTTCGAGGACGGGGCTGGGGGCTGTGGTGGTGGTCATGTTGGTTACGCCCCTGCCTTGGTGACGCCGACGGTGGAGTCGGGCAGGCCTTGTTCGGGGATGTGGACGGTTTCGTCGCCCTCGTGGAACTCGAGCTGGCGGCGGCGGTTGGCGATGATGCCTTCGGGGCGGAAGCGCATGAGGATGACGAGCGCGATGCCGAAGGCGAGGAGCTCGTACTCCTTGAGGAAGCTGAGCTTCTCGGGGAGGAGGTAGAGCAGGGTGGCGCCGAGGATGGGTCCGTTGACCGTGCCCATGCCGCCGAGGACGACCGCGGCGAGGAGGAACGCGGAGTTCGGGGGCACGGAGCCGGCGAACTGGTACGGGGCCGGGTTGACGCTGTAGCCGACGTGGGCGCTGACCGTTCCGGCGAGGCCGGCGAGGGAGGCGCCGAGGGCGAAGGCGATGAGCTTGACGCGGAAGCCGTTGATGCCCATGGCGGTGGCGGCGGTCTCGTCCTCGCGGATGGCGATCCAGGACCGGCCGATGCGGGAGTCGGCGGCGCGGTTGAACACCACGACGACGAGTCCGGTGATGAGCAGCATCAGCAGGAAGTAGTTCGCGAATCGGCCGAGGGTGATGCCGCCGATGGCGTGTGCGGCACCGAAGTTGAACCCGAAGATGTCGAGGTCGGGGATCATCGAGATGCCGTTGGGGCCGTTGGTGATGTTGGGTCCGGAGACGCCGTCCATGTTGTTGACGGCGATGCGGAAGATCTCTCCGAAGCCCAGGGTCACGATGGCGAGGTAGTCGCCGCGCAGTCGCAGGGTGGGGGCGCCGATGAGGACGCCGAACACGAGCGATGCGGCCATGCCGGTGAGCATGGCGGCCCAGAAGGGGAACTGGACGCCGGAGAAGCGGGAGAACTCGGAGCCGGATACGAGGGCTGCGGCGTAGGCGCCGACGCCGAGGAAGGCGACGTATCCGAGGTCGAGGAGTCCGGTGAGGCCGACGACGATGTTGAGGCCGAGGGCGACGGTTCCGACGACGAGGATGTTCACGCCGAGGTTGGCGTTGTGCTCGTTGTTCTCGACGAAGGGGAAGACCGCCGCGGCGAGGAACGCCATGGTGGTGGCGAATCCCTTGTGGCGGGCGTTCAGTTGGGCGAAGCGGTCGAAGAGTCCGGCGGTGAGCAGGGCCCAGGTGCCGAAGACGACGAGGAGCAGGTAGCCCAGGAACGTTTCGCTTGCGTCGGGGTCGACGCCGATGCCGTAGGTGAAGACGATCAGCGCGAGGGCGGTGGCGCCGGTGATGACGAGGCGCTCGTGCCAGCCGGCCATTTTGGCGGCCGGGGGGATGAGGTCGGGCTTGGTGACGTAGTCCTTGAAGGTGTCACCGGGCTTGGGGAGTGCCAGGGTGCCGAGGAGGGCGATCAGGGAGCCGACGGCGGCGACGTAGGCGCCGGGTTCGAGTGCGACGAGGCCCTTGAGGTCGACGGCGATGGCGATGGCGCTGAACCAGCTGACGGCGAACGCGGAGGTGGCGGCGAGGACGACGGGCTGGGTGGCGCCCGCCGGGTTGAGCCAGCCGAGGCCGCGGACGTTCCAGAGGGTCAGGGTGAAGAGGAGGGTGAGCGCGCCGGCGACGAGGGCCAGGATCTGGAGTCCGGCCGGGGAGCCGTAGTAGGTGAGGTCCCCGGGGAAGTCGGACGTGTAGGTCCAGGACATGAACGTGCTGGCGATGGTGGCGATGGCGCCGAAGGCGATGAGGGCGCGGGCGGCGCTCTCGGGGAGTGCGATGAGGCCGCGCTCGGTGGTGGTCTCGGTGGTTGCCATGGTGCTCACGCCCTGTCCGCGACGCGTTCGCCGACTAGGCCTTGTGGCCTGAACAGCAGTACGAGGATGAGGAGTACGAAGGCCCAGACGGAGGACCAGCCGCCGCCGCCGAGCTGCTGCATGCCCGGGATGCCGTCGATGTAGCTGGTGGCCATGGTCTCGGCGAGGCCGAGGACGAGGCCGCCGATCATGGCGCCGTAGATGTTGCCGATGCCGCCGAGGACGGCCGCGGTGAAGGCCTTGAGGCCCATCTGGAAGCCCATGTCGTACTTCACCGTGCCGTAGCGCAGGCCGTAGGCGACGGCTGCGACGGCGGCGAAGAAGCCGCCGATGGCGAAGGCGATGACGATGATGCGGTTGGTGTCGATGCCCATGAGCTGTGCGGTGTCAGGGTCCTGCGCGGTGGCCTGCATGGCGCGGCCGGTGCGGGAGAGGCTGACGAACAGGGCGAGGGCCGCCATGCAGAGGGGGGCGGCGATGATGACGAAGACGCTGCCGCTCTGGATGCTGACGGAGCCGATGTGCAGGGGCCCGAAGGGGAGCTGCGGGAACGTGATGTCGGTCTTGGCGTCCGGGTACCCGTTGAAGACGACCTGCTGGAGGGCGAGGGACAGGCCGATGGCGGTGATGAGGGGTGCGAGGCGTGGTGCTCCGCGCAGTGGTCGGTAGGCGAAGCGTTCGGCCCCGACGGCGATGAGGACGGAGACGATTCCGCCGCCTATCAGCATCGCTGGGAGGGCTATCCACATGGATGTGCCGTTTGGCAGAACGTAGAGGTAGACCGTGAGTGCGCCGAAGCCGCCGGTCATGAAGATCTCGCCGTGGGCGAAGTTGATGAGCTGGACGATGCCGTACACCATCGTGTAGCCGATGGCGATCAGCCCGTACATCGAGCCGAGGAACAGCCCGTTGGCCAGCTGCTGCGGCAGGGTGTTCACCGCATGGCCTCCATGTGGTGGGGAGAGTTGAGCAGGGCGTATGAAGCGGGCCGCGCGGTGACGTGTGGTCGTGGCCGCGCGGCCCTGAGGTTGTGCTGAGGGCCTGTCCGGCGGACGGTCCGGGCGTGCGGTGCCGCTGGGGCGCCGTGCCTGGATTCGGACCTGTCCGCCGGAGTGGCCCGGGTGGGGCGGATCAGCCCTTGGCCGTACCGCTCTTGACGGCCTTCCACTTGCCGTCGACGACCTGGTAGACGGTGAGCTGCTTGTTGTTGGTGTCGCCGTACTCGTCGAAGGAGACGGGGCCGGCGATGCCGTCGAACTTGGTGTTCTGGACCTCGGCGACGATCTTGGCGCGGGCGCCGTCCGGGATCTTGCCGTCCTTCACGACCTTGCCGATGGCCTTGATGATGGCCGTGGCGGCGTCGTAGGAGTAGCCACCGTAGGTGCCGTAGTCGCCCTTGAGGCCGGAGGCCTTGTACTTCTTGATGAAGTCGGCGGCGGAGGGCAGGGAGTCGACCGGCTGGCCGACCGAGGTGACGAGGTCGCCCTCGGAGGTCTTGCCGGCGGTCTCGATGTAGGTCGGGGTGAACATGCCGTCACCGCCGAACAGCGGGACCTTGACTCCGCCGTCCTTGAGCTGCTTGGTGAGCTTCTCCGACTCGTCGTACTGGCCACCGTAGTAGACGAGGTCGGCCTTGGAGTTCTTGATCTTGGTGACGAGGGACGAGAAGTCCGTGTCGCCGGTGTTGACGTGGTCCTCGCCCGCGACCTTGCCGCCGGCCTTGGTGAAGCCGGCCTTGAAGAGCTTGGCGAGGCCGGCGCCGTAGGTCTGCTTGTCGTCGACCACGTACACCTTGCGCTTCTTCAGCGTGTCGTAGGCGTATTCGGCCGCGAAGCCGCCCTGGAGGGCGTCGGTGGTGGCGGTGCGGAAGTAGGTCTTGAACGGGCGGGTCTTCTCGGTCTGCCAGTTCTTGCCCTGGGTGAGCTCGGGCGCCGTGTTGGACGGCGAGATCTCGACCAGGCCGGCGGTGTCGAAGACCTGCTGCATCTGGGTGGCGACGCCGGAGTTCAGCGGGCCGACGACGCCGAGGACCTTCTCGTTCTGGACGAGCTGGGTGGCGTTGGCCTGGCCGGAAGCCGGGATGGCCTTGTCGTCGAGCGCCTTGACCTTGAAGGTCACGCCGGGAACGGTGTTGTTCTTGTTGGCGTCGTCGACGGCGATCTGGACGCCGCCCTGGATGCCGAGGCCGGTGGCGGAGTTCTGACCGGTCAGCGGGGCGTCGACGCCGATGATGATCTCGGTCTTCTTGTCGCTGCCCTTGCCCTCGCCGCTGTCGTCGCGCGAGCCGCAGGCGGTCAGCGTGAGTGCTCCCGTAGTGAGCACGGCGGTGAGTATGACCATGGAACGCTGTCGCACGTTGAATCCTCTCCCTGGCGCGGCACCCCAGGGTGGGGGCCGTGTGTCTCGCCGGGCCGTACTGGATGAAGCAGGGCCGTGCAGTGACGCGCCCGGCGGCGCGGTGACTGGCCGTGACTATAAGCGCAGGTAGGGGCAGTGGGCAGCGGCGTCGGGAAGGCTGTGACGCTCTTGTTATGCGGGGGGAGCCCTCGGGGGTGTGGGGCGGACGATCGGAGCATTTCGGTGTGCCGGTCGCAGGCGGTTGCGTGTTCGCATGCTGAGAACGCCCTGATCCGGGTTCGTGGCGGAGAGCGGAAGCCGGGGGTGCGGCGCCGTGGAGGTGCGCCGCGGGGGGCGTGGTGCGGGGCGCCTCGCGGCGTGGGCATTGCTTCGTTACGGCAGAGGTAACCGAGTGTTACTGCCGTGTGAGGCGGTCGCGGGTGTCCTGGCCGGGTGAAGTGGGTGTGGGGGAGGGCGGGTTGGGGAAGCGGAGGGCGCGCAGGTCGGCCCACGGGTAGTGGGGGTAGGTGTCGCCGAAGAGAAAGCTTTGCTGTTGCTGTGCTGTCTTGTTGCTGATGGGCAGGTCGAGGCGGGGGAGCTCGATGGCGGGCGGCCGGCCGCGCGCACTCGTATACGGAGATGCGTACCGTGATCATGCGGGGATTTCCGGCCCTTACTGTCAGTGGCAGCCGGAGTGTGGTGGTGGCGCTCAACTGGGTTGTTCCGGCGCCCACTTGGTGGACTGTGACGGGGGTGCCGCGGGGCGATGTCGACCTCGAAGCGGAAGGGGTGGGCTCGGGGCCGAGGCCCTTGTGATGGAGGGTGGTGACACTGGCGGACCGCGGGTGGGGGTCCGGGGGTGGCCCGGGTGGACGGGGCGCGGGGTGAGTGGGCGGCCGTTGCGGTCGCGATGATGATCGGGCCCGCGGGCGCGTACCCCGCCGGTGGCTCCGGAGCGACGGGTGGCGTACGCGGGCGAGGCGCCGGTGCGAACGCGGGAGTGCGGGCCAACGGGCGCCGAGGCGTGCGGGGTTCGACCTCGGCACGTCGGCGGGGCGTCCTGGTGGGGGCCGCCGGCTTCGTCCGGGTGCTGCGGCTCGACGGGCCCGATGCCGGTCATGTCTCACGCCGGCCGGAGAGCGTGGCTCCGCCAATGGGCTGTGCGGGGTGGGGAGTTGGGTGCCCGAGGTGCGCCCCCGAGGCGGGCTCCCGTGGCCGGGTCCCCGAGGCGGGCTCCCTGTGGCCGGACCCCCGAGGCCGGGCTCCCGAGGTGGGTCCCCCGAGGCGGGCTCCCATGGCCGGGCTCGCTAGGTGGGCTCCCCGTGGCCGGACCCCTGAGGCCGGGCTCCCGAGGTGGGTCCGCCGAGGCGGGCTCCCCATGGCCGGGCTCCCAAGGTGGGCTCCCGAGGCCGCGCCCCCGAGATGGGCTCCCCGAGGTGGGATCCCGAGGCCGGGCTCTCGAGATGGCCCCCGTGGCCGGGCCCCCGGGGTGGGATCCCGAGGCCGGCTTCCCGGGCTGGGAGTCCGGAGGGGGCTGGGCGCCCCGGGAGGCGGACGCTCCCACCGCTCCCCTCCGGGTCGCCCCTGTGTGTTCCCGCCGCCCGGGGGCGGTTCCCTCCCTCGGGCGGCTCTTGAGGGCCCCTCGGGCGTCCCGTGAGGCCCCGGGGCGCCCCGGAGGGGAGCGGCCCGGTCCCCGGGGTGTCAGCTCTGGGGTGCGTCCTTGAGGATGCAGGTGAGGCGGGCGCTGCAGACGCGCTTGCCGTCCTCGTCGGTGATGGCGATCTCGTACGTCGCCGAGGTGCGGCCGCGGTGGACGGGGGTGGCGACGCCGGTGACGAGGCCGGAGCGGACGCCGCGGTGGTGGGTGCAGTTCAGGTCGACGCCGACGGCGATCTTGGAGATGCCGCCGTGGAGCATGGCCCCGACGGAGCCGATGGTCTCGGCGAGGACGGCGGAGGCTCCTCCGTGCAGGAGGCCGTAGGGCTGGGTGTTGCCCTCCACGGGCATGGTGCCCACGACGCGGTCCGCGGAGGCTTCGACGATCTGGACGCCCATGCGGTTGCCGAGGTGGCCCGCGGAGAACAGGGCGGGCAGGTCGACGCCGAGGGCGGCGTACTCGTCGAGGACCTCTTGCGGGAACTTCACGGTGTGCTGCTCGCCCATGGGGCCTGGCTCCGTTCGTCGTCGACCACTTCGTCGTGGTTTCTCCGACTGAGCGAACGCTCAGTCGGCTGTCGATTGTTCCAGACGGACGACCACGGACTTGCTGGCAGGGGTGTTGCTGGTGTCGGCGGTCGCGTCGAGGGGGACCAGGACGTTGGTCTCCGGGTAGTAGGCGGCCGCGCAGCCCCGGGCGGTCGGGTAGTGCACGACGCGGAAGCCGGGCGCGCGCCGCTCCACGCCGTCCTTCCATTCGCCGACCAGGTCGACGTACGAGCCGTCCGCGAGCTTCAGCCGGCGGGCGTCCCCGGGGTTGACGAGGACGACCCGGCGGCCGTTCTTGATGCCCCGGTATCGGTCGTCGAGTCCGTAGATGGTGGTGTTGTACTGGTCGTGGGAGCGAAGGGTCTGCAGCAGCAGGCGGCCCTCGGGCAGCTCGGGGTACTCGACGGGCGCGGCGGTGAAGTTGGCCTTGCCGGTGGCCGTCGGGAAGCGGCGCTCGTCGCGGGGGGCGTGCGGGAGGGCGAAGCCGGCCGGGTCGGCCACGCGGGCGTTGAAGTCCTGGAAGCCGGGGATCACGCGCGCGATGCGGTCGCGGATGCTCGCGTAGTCCTTCTCGAACTCCTCCCAGGGGGTGCGGCTGCGTTCGCCGAGGACCCTGCGGGCGAGGCGGGCCACGATGGCGGGCTCGGACAGCAGGTGCGGGCTCGCGGGCTCCAGGCGGCCCCGTGAGGCGTGGACCATGCCCATGGAGTCCTCGACGGTCACGAACTGCTCGCCGCTGCCCTGGAGGTCGCGCTCGGTGCGTCCGAGGGTGGGCAGGATGAGGGCACGCGCGCCCGTGACGGCGTGCGAGCGGTTCAGCTTGGTGGAGACGTGCACGGTCAGCCGGGCGCGTCGCATGGCCGCCTCGGTGACGTCGGTGTCGGGGGACGCGGAGACGAAGTTGCCGCCCATGGCGAAGAACACCTTGGCCTCGCCGTCGCGCAGCGCGCGGATGGCCCGTACGACGTCGTAACCGTGTTCGCGGGGCGGGGCGAAGCCGAACTCCTTCTCCAGGGCGTCGAGGAAGGCCGGGGCGGGGCGCTCGAAGATGCCCATGGTGCGGTCGCCCTGCACGTTCGAATGACCGCGCACCGGGCAGACGCCGGCTCCCGGGCGGCCGATGTTGCCGCGCAGGAGGAGGAAGTTGACGACTTCCCGGATCGTCGGAACGGAGTGCTTGTGCTGGGTGAGGCCCATGGCCCAGCACACGATGGTGCGCTCGGAGGCGAGGACCATGGTCAGGGCCTCGTCGATCTCGTCGCGGGTGAGGCCGGTCGCGGTGAGTGTCTCGTCCCAGTCGGCGGCGCTCGCGGCCCGGGCGAAGTCCTCGAACCCGTGGGTGTGTTCGGCGACGAACGTCTCGTCGACGGCGCCCTCGGTGGCGAGGATCAGCTTGTTCAGCAGGCGGAAGAGAGCCTGGTCGCCGCCGAGGCGGATCTGCAGGAAGAGGTCGGTGAGCGCGGCGCCCTTGATCATGCCCTGGGGGGTCTGCGGGTTCTTGAAGCGTTCCATGCCCGCTTCGGGGAGCGGGTTGACCGTGATGATCCGGGCGCCGTTCGCCTTGGCCTTCTCCAGGGCCGAGAGCATGCGCGGGTGGTTCGTGCCGGGGTTCTGCCCCGCGACGATGATCAGGTCCGCCCGGTAGAGGTCGTCGAGCAGGACGCTGCCCTTGCCGATGCCGATGGTCTCGGAGAGGGCGGAGCCCGACGACTCGTGGCACATGTTCGAGCAGTCCGGCAGGTTGTTCGTGCCGAGTTCGCGGGCGAACAGCTGGTAGAGGAAGGCGGCCTCGTTGCTGGTGCGGCCCGAGGTGTAGAAGAGGGCCTCGTCGGGGGAGCCGAGCGCCGCGAGTTCCTCGGCGACGATGCCGAAGGCGCGTTCCCAGCCGATGGGCTCGTAGTGGTCGGCGCCCTCGGGGAGGTACATGGGGTGGGTGAGGCGTCCCTGCTGGCCGAGCCAGTAGCCGCTGCGGCCGGCGAGGTCGGAGACGGGGTGCGCGGCGAAGAAGTCCGGGGTCACCCGGCGCAGGGTGGCCTCCTCGGCGACGGCCTTCGCGCCGTTCTCGCAGAACTCCGCGGTGTGCCGGTGCTCCGGCTCGGGCCAGGCGCAGCCCGGGCAGTCGAAGCCGTCCTTCTGGTTGACGCGCAGGAGGGTGAGGGCGGTGCGGCGCACGCCCATCTGCTGCTGGGCGATGCGCAGGGTGTGTCCGATGGCGGGCAGCCCGGCCGCGGCGTGCTTGGGTTCGGCGACCTGCGGCGCGTCCTGGACCGGATCGCTTTTCGGCGGCTTGCTGGCCATCGCTGAACCCCTTCGCGTGCGCACCTCGGTGTGCGTCTCCTCGTACCCCTTCGATCCTCGCACGCGCGGCCGACAGCGAAGGCGGGGGGCCGTGGGAGCGCGGGCCGGGCGGGAGCGTGCCGGGCTGCGAGGGCTCTCGATGTCAGTGGGGCGTGGCAGGATCGGGGGCGTGGCAGAAACAGCATCGAAGAAGACCGAGAAAACCGCAGGTACGGGCCGTCCGCGGCTGATGCTCATGGATGGGCACTCGCTGGCCTACCGCGCGTTCTTCGCGCTGCCCGCCGAGAACTTCACCACCGCGACGGGCCAGCCGACGAACGCCATCTATGGTTTCGCGTCGATGCTGGCGAACACGCTGCGCGACGAGTCGCCCACGCACTTCGCGGTGGCGTTCGACGTATCGCGCAAGACCTGGCGCTCCGAGGAGTTCACCGAGTACAAGGCGAACAGGTCGAAGACCCCGGACGAGTTCAAGGGGCAGGTCGAGCTGATCGGCGAGGTGCTGGACGCGATGCACGCGCAGCGGTTCGCGGTGGACGGTTTCGAGGCCGACGACATCATCGCGACGCTCGCCACCCAGGCCGAGGCCGAGGGCTTCGACGTGCTGATCGTCACCGGCGACCGCGACTCCTTCCAGCTGGTCTCCGAGCACACGACGGTGCTGTACCCGACGAAGGGTGTCTCCGAGCTGACCCGGTTCACTCCGGAGAAGGTCTTCGAGAAGTACGGGCTGACGCCGGCGCAGTACCCCGACTTCGCGGCGCTGCGCGGCGACCCGTCGGACAACCTGCCGGGCATCCCCGGGGTCGGCGAGAAGACGGCCGCGAAGTGGATCAACCAGTTCGGTTCGTTCGCGGAGCTGGTCGAGCGCGTCGACGAGGTCAAGGGCAAGGCCGGGCAGAACCTGCGCGACCACCTGGAGGCGGTGAAGCTCAACCGCCGTCTCACCGAGATGGTCAAGGACGTCGAGCTGCCCCGGACGGTCGCCGACCTGGAGCGGGCCGCGTACGACCGTACGGCCCTCGCGATGGTCCTGGACACCCTGGAGATCCGTAACCCCTCGCTGCGCGAGCGGCTGCTCGCGGTGGACCCGGGGGCCGCGGAGGCCGAGGAGACACGGCCCGTCGCCGAGGGCGTCGAGATCGACGGCACGGTGCTGGGCGCGGGCGAGCTGAAGCCGTGGCTCGCCGAGCACGGCACGGCGGTTCTGGGCATGTCCACGGTCGACTCGTGGGCGCTGGGCACAGGTGCCGTCGCCGAGGTGGCCCTCGCGGCCGGTGCGGGCGCGGCTGCCTGGTTCGACCCGTCCCAGCTGGACGAGTCCGACGAGAACGCGTTCGCGACGTGGCTCGCCGACCCCGCGAAGCACAAGGTCATGCACAGTGCCAAGGGCGCGATGCGGGTCTTCGCCGAGCACGGCTGGACCATCGAGGGCGTGACCATGGACACCGCGCTGGCCGCCTATCTGGTCAAGCCGGGCCGCCGTTCCTTCGCGCTGGACGCGCTGTCCCTGGAGTACCTGGGGCGGGAGCTCGGCCCCGCCGCCGCGGCCGACGGCCAGCTCGCCTTCGGCACGGACGAGCAGGCCGAGGCCGACGCGCTGATGACGCAGGCCCGCACGATCCTCGACCTGGGCGAGGCGTTCGGGGAGAAGCTCCAGGAGGTCGGCGCGGCCGACCTGCTGCGCGACATGGAGCTGCCCACGTCCAGCCTGCTGGCCCGCCTGGAGCGGCACGGCATCGCGGCGGACAGGGCGCACCTGGAGGCCATGGAGCAGATGTTCGCCGGGGCCGTGCAGCAGGCGGTGAAGGAGGCGCACGCGGCCGCGGGGCACGAGTTCAACCTCGGCTCGCCCAAGCAGCTCCAGGAAGTCCTCTTCGGCGAGCTGGCCCTGCCGAAGACCAAGAAGACCAAGACGGGCTACACGACGGACGCGGACGCCCTGGCCTGGCTCGCGGCGCAGACCGAGAACGAACTGCCCGTGATCATGCTCCGCCACCGGGAGCAGGCCAAGCTGCGTGTCACCGTCGAGGGCCTGATCAAGTCGATCGCCGCGGACGGCCGCATCCACACCACCTACAACCAGACGGTCGCGGCGACGGGCCGTCTGTCGTCGACCGATCCGAACCTGCAGAACATCCCGGTGCGCACGGACGAGGGCCGCGCGATCCGCCGCGGCTTCGTGGTCGGTGAGGGCTTCGAGTCCCTCATGACCGCGGACTACAGCCAGATCGAGCTCCGGGTGATGGCCCATCTGTCCGAGGACGAGGGCCTGTTGGAGGCGTTCGCCTCCGGCGAGGACCTGCACACCACCGTGGCCTCCCAGGTGTTCTCCGTGGAGCGGTCCGCGGTCGACGCCGAGATGCGCCGCAAGATCAAGGCGATGTCGTACGGCCTCGCCTACGGGCTGTCGGCCTTCGGCCTCTCCCAGCAGCTGAACATCGAGGCGGGCGAGGCCCGTGCGCTGATGGACACGTACTTCGAGCGCTTCGGCGGCGTGCGGGACTATCTGCGCCGGGTGGTGGACGAGGCCCGCGCGACGGGCTACACCGCGACGCTCTTCGGGCGCCGCCGTTATCTGCCGGATCTCAACAGTGACAACCGGCAGCGCCGCGAGGCGGCCGAGCGCATGGCGCTCAACGCGCCCATCCAGGGCACGGCCGCCGACATCGTCAAGATCGCGATGCTCAATGTGGACCGGGCGCTGCGCGAGGCGAAGCTCACCTCCCGCATGCTCCTCCAGGTCCATGACGAAATCGTCCTGGAGATCGCTCCCGGCGAGCGGGAGAGGACCGAGGAGCTGCTGCGCCGCGAGATGGCGTCCGCCGTCCAGCTCCGGGCACCGCTGGACGTCTCCGTCGGTTCGGGCCCGGACTGGGAGTCCGCGGCGCACTAGCGTCCGCGGGGGCGGCTCACCGCCGCCTTCGGCCTACGGGCGCGGGCCCGGCACCGTGAGGTGCCGGGCCCGCGTGCCCGTACAGCCGCGGCCGCGGCCACGGAGGATGCGCCCCGGGGCGGTTTCCGCGCTCCCACGCGCTTTCCGCGCTTTCCGTGGTTCCGGAGCGAACCGTCACTCGCGTGGCCCTCGCAAAGGGGCCGGGCGCCGAAGGGGCCCGTAAGGATGCGGGCATGGGTATACGCACGCTCCACCGCCGTACGGCCATGGCCACGACTGTCGTGGTCGCGACCGTGACGGTGACCGCGGCCGTCGTCCCGGCGCTGTTCGCGCCGGTACCCGCGATCGCCGCGGAAGCGGGCACCGCCCAGCTGCCCGCGGTCACCCGTTCCCCCCACGAACGGGACCGCACCGCCCGGACGTCCCGCGGCCTGAGGGCGGCGCTGTCGGCACGCCTGGGCGCGCCCTCCGGCATACTGCGCGGCCCGAAGGCGCGCATCGAGGACGGTGGGCAGCCCCGGGCCGCGCACGGCCGGCGCGTGCACGGCACCGGAGCCTTCACCGGTCCCGCCCGTACCTATCGCATCGTCGTCCTGTCGTACGACAACCCGAAGACAGCACATTCGAAGACGGTGCATCCGAAGACAGCACATCCGAGGACGGCCCACCCGGCGGCGGCGCACGGGATCCGCGCGATCGAACGCATCGCCCGGGCCGTGCACCGCGGCCTCAGCCGTGGACGCGGTCTGCTCCTGGGGCCCGGCTCGCCGTCCGGGGCATGATCCGAACGGCAGCCCCGGGTCAGCGGGCAGCGGGACGGCTCGGCTCCGGGCGGGACGCCGCCGGGCCGGGGCGAGCGGGGGCGGGACGCCACACCCTGACGGCGGCGGCGTACAGAGAAAGGCCGAGGACCAGGCCCGCGCCGCCGCCGAAACACAGCGTCGGAATCAGCTCCCACGGCTTGGCGACGGACCCCCAGTACGCCCACCAGCGCAGCGCCCGCTGCACCGCCGCCACCAGCGCACAGCACCCGATCACCGCACCGGCCAGCCATCGGTCGGCGGCCGACAGCACGGGCACGCCCACGGCCGGCCCGTGCGGCGTGCGGCGCAGCGCCAGCACCACGAACGTCACGATCACAATGGCCGCCACCGCCGAACTGCCGTACTGGACGTACCAGTAGAGCGGCGAGCCCGCGAGGTCCCGCCCGAGGACGGGGAGGAGCCGCGTCCCCCACCGGTCGTGATGCGTGAACGCGTCCCACACCACATGCGTCAGCGCGCCGACCGCCGCGGAGACATACCACCGCAGAACCATCGGCGCGCGTACCGGCTCGCGCGTGGCCCCACAGCGCAGGAGCCGCGCCGTGCGCCCCTGCCGTGCCACAGGCATCAGTGCCACCAGCGGTTCGCGCAGCACCAGCCAGGCGCCCACCAGCACCCACGCGATGAGCACGTCGACGGTGAACACTCCGGTGAACGCGTGGGTGAAGCTGCCGAACTCCATCGCCCCGGGCAGCACGCTCGCCGCGTAGTAGGTCAGGTCGGGAGCGAAGGAGCCGGCCACGAGAACGGCGGGAATCAGTCGGCCGCGACCGGTTCCGTCCCCGCGTACGGCGGGCAGTACGGCCGCCGCGTGACTGAGAGTGAAGGGCAAGTCGTCTCCCTGCGGCTGCTGTTGGCCGGGTATGTCCGGCCCGTTGATCACTGGCGGCCAGTATGCGGGACGACGGCTCATGGCCAACTGGTGAACACCGGGCGCGAACGGGTCCCCGGGCGAAGGAAGTTGTCGTAGGGTCGCCTGGGTTGCCGCGCCGGGGAGCACAACCAAAGCGGCAACAAAACGATCAGAGATGTGAGAGACGGCGGGGTGGTCCGGTCGTCGGTGGGAGGGGTTCAATCGATGGCGGCGCAATTCGGCAGGAGGCTGCGCAAGGGCGCGGCAACCACCGCTGTGGCCGCGGCCGCGGTCGCGGCTCTGTCCGCCTCCCAGGCCCCGGGAGCGACCGTCGACGACCACGGCAGACAGTCGGCCGGTGCCGACACGGGCCAGGACGTGAGCGACACGGGCGACGGAACCGCGACCGGCAACTCGCGCTACTTCACCGATCTTCCGCCGCTCGAGAGCCCGAACCCCGCGCCGACCACGGGGGGTGGCGCACCCGCCGCCGCGGGCTCCGCCGAGGCGGGCATCCCCGCGACGGTCCTGGACGCCTACAAGCAGGCCGAGGCGTCGCTGCGCGAGTCCAAGCCCACCTGCAACCTGCCCTGGCAGCTTCTGGCCGCCATCGGCAAGGTCGAGTCGGGCCAGGCCCGCGGCGGCCGCGTCGACGCGAACGGCACCACCCTGTCGCCGATCCTCGGCCCGGTCCTCAACGGCAACGGCTTCGCCAGCATCAAGGACACCGACAACGGCGCGTACGACGGCGACAGCACGTACGACCGCGCGGTGGGCCCCATGCAGTTCATCCCCTCCACGTGGGAATGGTCGGGCCGCGACGGCAACGGCGACGGCAAGAAGGACCCCAACAACATCTACGACGCGGCGCTCGCCGCCGGGCACTACCTGTGCCGCTTCGACCACGACATGTCGGTCCAGTCGCAGATGAACGCCTCGATCCTCAGCTACAACAACTCGACGGCGTACCTCCACACCGTCCTGTCGTGGCTGCAGTACTACCGCAAGGGCACGCACGAGGTGCCGGACGGCACGGGCACGCTGCCCTCGCACAACAGCGACGGCACGACCACACCGAGCCCCACGCCGCCGGTGCCCTCCCCGCCGGCCGGCCACACGCCGGCCGGCGGCGGTCCGAAGAACCCCGCCCCGAAGCCGACCCCGCCCGCCCCCTCGACGCCGCCCGCCACCCCGACCCCGCCCGCGACCCCGCCCCCGACGACCCCGCCCACCACCCCGCCGACGCCCACCGAGACCGTGGACCACCTGGCGGACGCGGACACCGGGAAGCTCACGGCGACGGCGGGCGACACGTTCGCGCACAAGGTCGTCGTGCGCACCGAGGACGACGACGACAAGGCCGTGGCCAAGGTCCGCGTCCGGTTCACGATCATCGGGGACACGGACGCCGTCTTCACCGGCGGCGAGAGCGTCGCCACCGTCGTCACCGACAAGCTCGGCACCGCCACCGCGCCCGCGCTAGTGGCCGGGGAGAAGACCGGTGACTTCACCGTCCGCGTCACCGTCGTGGGCCGCGTCATGTCCGGCCTCGACTACACGGCGACCGTCACCGCGCGCCAGGCCGACACCCTGGCCCGCACCACCGACACCGCGCTGACGTGCGTGCCGGGCGGCGAGTTCGCCGACCAGGTCGAGCTGAAGGCCACCTACAAGGGCGCCGCCGCGGGCAAGGTCGCCGCCACCGCGACCCTCCTCAAGTCCGCCGACGACGCCACCGAGAACGACAAGGGCCCCTACTTCAAGGACGCCGACGGCAAGACCGTACGCACCCTCACCACCCTGACCACCGACGCGGACGGCCTGCTCAAGCTGCCGAAGCTGTACGCCGACGACACCACCGGCACCTACCTCCTCCGCATCACCACCACGGGCGGGGCGACCCTGACCGTCGAACTGACGGTGGCCGCCGCCGCCTCGTAGCCCCGCGCCGCCACAGCGCGGCCCGTGCGCGCCCCGGGGCGCCCCTCCGCTCACGCCGGAGGGGCGCCCCGCTCCGTTCCCGGTCCGATCCCGGTCCGTTGTGTGTGCGACGTGTTCTCATCTCGGCCCGCCGTTGCTACGGTGCCGGACCTGACGATGTATCAGCTCCTGGCCCCGGGAGGCCCGCATGCGTGCCCTCATCGCCGCCGCGACCGGTCTCGCCGTGGCGCTCGCGCTGGTCCTGACCATCACGGCCATGGGCTCGCCGGCCGGCCACACCTCGCCGAAGCCGATGCTCACCACCGTCCCCAAGCACCCCTGACGCACGCACCGGGAGGGCCGTCGAGATGCGCCGCAAGGCAAGCCTGATCCTGCTCGCGCTCGCCGTGTTCTTCGCGGCGCTGTCCCCGCTGCTGCGCTGGTACGCCTTCCCTCGCCTGGCCAAGATCCCGGCGAACCAGTACCAGGACATGGTTCTGGAGGCGAAGGACGCCACCCTCCTCGACTACGGCACCATGAAGGCCAGGAAGGTCTCCAAGGTCACCGTCGTGCAGACCCTCAAGGGCAACGTGGAGGCCTCCGAGAGGATCGAGCGGACCGCGGGCCGTGACGTCGTCGTCTGGGACTCCCTCTCCTATGTCCAGGGCCCCGACGGGAAGATGGTCTCCAAACTCCCCGAGCGCTACATCTTCGACGCGCACAGCCAGGACCCCGTCCACGCCACCGGCGAGTCCGTCGACGGCGACCCCGTCACCCGCCAGGGCATCGAGTTCAAATGGCCCTTCCGGACGGAGAAACGGGACTACGAGTACTTCGACGCGCAGACCCGCACCTCCGCGCCCATCCACTACAAGGACACCCGGACCTTCCGGGGCGTCGAGGTCTACTACTTCGAGCAGACCATCCCCTGGACGAAGGTGAAGTTCCCCAAGGTCATGCCCGTCCAGGGCATCACCCCGGAGTCCGTCGCCAAGACCGGCACCACCCGCTGGTACACCACCGTCCGCCGGTTCTGGGTCGAGCCGGTCACCGGAGCGCCCGTCTACGGCGAGGAGATCCACAAGGAGGAACTCCGCGGCGGCACACTCCTGGGCGACCGGGACAAGGTGACCGCCTTCGCCGGACACGTGAAGATGCGGGAGGACTACATCAGGCACACCGTCGACCTGGTCAAGTCGAACCGCACCCTGGTCCTGATGATGACCTCCTACCTCCCCTGGGGCTTCCTGCTCCTGGCCGCCGCCCTGCTGTCCCTCTCGCTGTACCTGGAGGCCCGGAGCCGCAGGCCCGGTGACGCGGCACCCGCTCCGGCGGCCGACCCCGAGCCCGTCAGCGCCTGAGCCGAGCGTTCGTGAACCGCGTCGGCTCGGCCGTCGCCGGGTCCTCGGGCCACGGATGCTTGGGGTACCGGCCGCGCAGCTCGGCCCGTACGCCCTTGTAGCCGTCCTTCCAGAAGGACGCGAGGTCGGCGGTGACCGCGGCGGGCCGGCCCGCGGGGGAGAGGAGGTGCACGAGAACGGGCACGCCGGCCACGGCGGGCGACGCGTGCAGCCCGAACATCTCCTGCAGCTTCACGGCGAGCACCGGCTGTCCGGGATCGGCGTAGTCGACGCGGATCCTCGACCCGCTCGGCACCTCGATCCGCTCGGGCGCGAGCTCGTCGAGCCGGGCCGCCTCCCCTGTCCCCCAGGGCAGCAGCCGGGCCAGCGCCTGCCCGGCGTCGATCCGCCCCAGGTCCGCCCGACGCCGGGCACGGCTCAGCTCCGGCTCCAGCCACTCCTCCACGCGCGCGTGGAGCGCCTCGCCCGAGACGTCCGGCCACGGGTCACCGAGCCGCCGGCGCAGGAACGCGAGCCGCTGCCGCAGCACCCCGGCGTCCGGCGACCACCGCAGCAGACCGAAGTCCTCCTCCCGCAACCCTTCGAGCAGCGCCTCCCGTACGAGCCCGGGGTCCGCGTTCCGCAACGGCCGCACGGCCAGCTCCACCGCCCCCAGCCGCTCCACCCGCCGTGCGACGACATCGCCCTCGGCCCAGTGGACCTCGTCGCACTCGGAGTACAGACCGTCGGCGGCCCGCCGTGCCGTCCGCTCGTCGATCACGGCCGCGAGCCGCACGCGCGCGTGCCCCCTGCCGACGGGACGGTCGGCGACGGCCACCGCGAGCCAGGGAGCACCGCGCAGGACGGAACCCTCACCGACGTCGGCCCGGGTTCCGTTGACCATGAGGTGGGAGCCGCCCTGCACATGGGCGAGGCGCTCGGGGAACGCCAGCGCGGCGACCAGCCCGACGACCCGGTCGTCCCCGAGCTCCCGCGCCCCGCCGTCCGCCGGGGCGCGGTCACCGTCGCCTCCGTGCCCCGGCCCCCCGGCGCGTGTCGTCGGAGAAGAAGGGGAGCCGGAGGCGGCCCCGGCGCCGGCCGCCGCGGAGCGAAGACGGCGCGACTCGGTGCGCCAGCGGGCCGCGTAGGCGTCGCCCCCGCGCCGGGCGGTGCGCCAGGCGGCGGCCAGGTCGTCGCCGTACTCGCGCGGGGGCTCCTCGCTCAGCAGGGCGACCACGTCGGCGGCCCGCGCCACGCCCACCACCGGGGTCGCGTCCAGCAGCGCCCGGGCGAGCCGGGGGTGCAGACCCAGGCGGGACATGCGCGCACCGCGTTCCGTGGCCCGCCCCGCGGCGTCGACCGCGCCCACGGCCGACAGGACGGCCCGCGCCGCCGCCATCGCCCCGCCCGGCGGCGGGTCCAGCAGGGCCAGTCCCGTCGCCTCCGGATCGCCCCAGCAGGCCGCCTGGAGGGCGAACGCCGTCAGATCAGCCACCTTGATCTCGGGGGCCGGGAACCGCGTCAGACGGCCGTCCTCCGCCTCCGCCCAGCACCGGTACACCGCGCCCGGCGCCTCACGCCCGGCCCGCCCCGCCCGCTGGCGTCCGGCCGCCTGCGAGGCCCGTACGGTCGCCAGGGCGCTCAACCCGCGCGCGTGGTCCACCCGCGGCTCCCGCGCCAGTCCCGCGTCCACGACCACCCGCACCCCGGGAACGGTCAGGGACGACTCGGCCACCGAGGTCGCGAGGACCACCCGGCGCCGCGCACCGGGTGCGAGCACCGCGTCCTGCACGGCGGCCGGAGCCCGTCCGTGCACCTGAAGCACATCGATGTCCCCGAGACCGCCCAGCTGCCCGGCGACCCGCGCGATCTCCCCGACCCCGGGAAGGAAGCACAGGACATCCCCCGAGCGCTCGGCCAGAGCGCGCCGCACCGTGGACGCCACATGCGTCAGCAGCGCCGGGTCCACCCGCATCCCGTGCGGCGGCCGTACGGGGCGCGCGGGCGGCGACCACACCACCTCGACCGGGTACGAGACACCCTCCGCCTCGATCACCGGCGCGTCGCCCAGCAGCCGCGCCCAGCCCCCGGCGTCCGTCGTCGCGGACGCGGCGACCAGCCGCAGCTCGGGCCGGAGCGCGGCCCGCACGTCCAGCAGGAACGCGGCCACCGTGTCGGCGTCCAGATGCCGCTCGTGGCACTCGTCGAGCACGACCACGTCGACGCCCGCCAGCTCCTGGTCCCGCTGCAGCCGCTGGAGCAGGACCCCGGTCGTGACGACCTCCACGCGCGCGCGGGGGCCGACCACCCGCTCCCCGCGCACCGTGAAGCCGACGCTTTCGCCGACCTGCTCGCCCAGCAGCCACGCCATCCGCCGCGCGGCGGCCCGGGCCGCGATCCGCCGGGGCTCGGCCACCACCACCCGGCGCGCCGGGCGCCCGTCGTCCAGGAGACCCGCCAGGGCCAGCGGCACCAGCGTCGTCTTACCGGTGCCGGGCGGCGCCACCAGCACCGCGCTGCCGTGCCCCTCCAGGGCATCGTCCAGACCGGGCAGGGCACCACGTACGGGCAGCACGTCCAGGGCGTCGTAACGGATCACGCCCCCAGTCTCGTACGGGCGTCAACTCGTGCCGGCGTCGAACCGGCCGCCCACGAGCCCCGGGACGGCCCTTCGCGCGGGCGGGGCGGGTCGCGCCATCGGTACGACGGGCCACGCGCGCGGGCGGTACGCGTGCGCCCTCGTACGCCCACGCGCGCGTGCCTCTTTACCCGTGCCTTTTTGCTCGCGGCCGTTCAGGCCGCAGCCCCGCACTCGCGGGGCTGCGGCCTGAAGTCCTTACGTCAGTCCCGCTCGCAGACGAAGATCGCCGTGCCCGGAATGAGGTTGCCGCGCAGCGGGGACCAGCCGCCCCACTCCTGGGTGTTCCAGGCGGGCCACTCCGGCTCGACGATGTCGACCAGGCGGAAGCCGCCGGCCACCACGTCGCGGACCCGGTCGCCGACCGTCCTGTGGTGTTCGACGTAGACCGCGCGGCCCTCGTCGTCCTGCTCCACGTACGGAGTGCGGTCGAAGTAGGACGCGGACGCCGTCAGGCCTTCGGGACCCGGCTCGTCCGGGAACGCCCAGCGGACCGGGTGCGTGACGGAGAAGACGAAACGGCCGCCCGGGCGCAGCACCCGGTGGACCTCCCGCAGCACCAGGACCGGGTCGGCGACGAACGGCAGCGCGCCGTACGCCGAGCACGCGAGGTCGAAGGAGCCGTCGGCGAAGGGCAGCGCACTGGCGTCCGCCTCCACCAGGGGCACGGTGCCTCCGATGCGCAGGGCGTGCTGGAGCTGGCGGTGGGAGAGGTCCAGGGCGACCGGACGCGCGCCCTGCCCGGCCAGCCAGCGCGAGCACTGTGCCGCGCCGGCGCCGATCTCCAGGATGTCCTTGCCCTTGAGGTCCTCCGGAGGGCCGAGCAGTTCGGCCTCCACCTCGTCCAGGCCCTCGGGGCACCACACGAATCGGTCGTCGCCGAGGAATGTGCCGTGTTCGATCTGGTAGTCGTCCGCGTTCCGGTCCCACCAGCCCCGATTCGCCCGGGAACTCTCGATGAGGTCCGCATCACGTCGGGTGGCTTCCGGTTCGAACGGTTCGGGCTCTTGGATGATCGGCTCCCTCGTCGTACTCTTCCGTCCAACCCGTCTCGGGCGTGTCACGAAAGAGGCGTCCTACTGCCCGCGTGGCCTTGTGAGACAGGTCTTGTGCCGGGATTGCGGCGATCCGCCCCGGGTGTGCGCCTTCGCGCATTGACCCTGCCCGGCTGCCCCCGTATGCTACAAGTTGCGCTGCGGGCCTGCGCTCCTCAGACGTAGCAGGCTGCGCTCGCATCTGTATGTATGTCCCCTCGGTTTTCGAGGCGCCTCCGGCTTGGCCGGGTTTGGCGCTTCCTTGGCTGTCCGGCCTTCTACAGAGCGAAACGGGCTCCCGGCGTAAGCAGTACCTACGACTCACTGTCCGTACCGGAGCCCTTTCCCACATGACGAGCAGCACCGAGACCACCTCTACCACGCCGCAGGTAGCGGTCAACGACATCGGTAACGAGGAAGCATTCCTCGCCGCGATCGACGAGACGATCAAGTACTTCAACGACGGCGACATCGTCGACGGCGTCATCGTGAAGGTCGACCGGGACGAGGTCCTGCTCGACATCGGTTACAAGACCGAAGGTGTCATCCCGAGCCGCGAGCTCTCGATCAAGCACGACGTCGACCCGAACGAGGTCGTCAAGGTCGGCGACGAGATCGAAGCCCTTGTTCTCCAGAAGGAGGACAAGGAAGGCCGCCTGATCCTCTCGAAGAAGCGTGCCCAGTACGAGCGCGCCTGGGGCACCATCGAGAAGATCAAGGAAGAGGACGGCATCGTCACCGGCACCGTCATCGAGGTCGTCAAGGGTGGACTCATCCTTGACATCGGCCTCCGTGGCTTCCTGCCGGCTTCTCTCGTCGAGATGCGCCGTGTCCGCGACCTCCAGCCCTACGTGGGCAAGGAGCTCGAGGCCAAGATCATCGAGCTGGACAAGAACCGCAACAACGTGGTCCTGTCCCGCCGTGCCTGGCTGGAGCAGACCCAGTCCGAGGTCCGCCAGACGTTCCTCACCACCCTCCAGAAGGGTCAGGTCCGTTCCGGCGTCGTCTCCTCGATCGTCAACTTCGGTGCCTTCGTGGACCTGGGTGGCGTCGACGGTCTGGTGCACGTCTCCGAGCTCTCCTGGAAGCACATCGACCACCCCTCCGAGGTTGTCGAGGTCGGCCAGGAAGTCACCGTCGAGGTCCTCGACGTCGACATGGACCGCGAGCGCGTCTCGCTGTCGCTCAAGGCGACGCAGGAAGACCCGTGGCAGCAGTTCGCCCGGACGCACCAGATCGGTCAGGTCGTCCCGGGTAAGGTCACGAAGCTCGTCCCGTTCGGTGCGTTCGTCCGTGTGGACGAGGGCATCGAGGGTCTGGTCCACATCTCCGAGCTGGCCGAGCGCCACGTGGAGATCCCGGAGCAGGTCGTCCAGGTCAACGACGAGATCTTCGTCAAGGTCATCGACATCGACCTCGAGCGCCGCCGCATCAGCCTCTCGCTGAAGCAGGCCAACGAGGCCTTCGGTGCCGACCCGGCGTCGGTCGACTTCGACCCGACCCTGTACGGCATGGCCGCGTCGTACGACGACCAGGGCAACTACATCTACCCCGAGGGCTTCGACCCCGAGACCAACGACTGGCTCGAGGGCTTCGAGTCCCAGCGTGAGGTGTGGGAGACGCAGTACGCCGAGGCGCAGCAGCGCTTCGAGCAGCACCAGGCTCAGGTCATCAAGTCCCGCGAGGCCGACGCGCAGGCCGAGGCCGAGGGTGCCAGCACCTCCAGTGCGGCTCCGGCTGCCTCCGGTGGCGGCGGTTCCTACTCCTCGGAGTCGGACGACAACTCCGGCGCCCTGGCGTCGGACGAGGCGCTTGCCGCCCTCCGCGAGAAGCTCGCCGGCGGCCAGAGCTGAAAGCTCTCCGCTAGCAAGTAGCTGAAAGAAGTGGGCCCGCACCGATTCGGTGCGGGCCCACTTCCATGGGGGGCGTTCTCCGGGAGCGCGTCAGGGCGTCACCGCGATGTTGGTGAGCCCCTTGCCGCCCGTCACCGTGTTCGAGGCGTACACGGTGGTCCTGCAGTCCGTGCCGTAGTTGGTGACGTTGACCGCCAGTCGCTTGTCGCCCGTGGCGCCCCGCAGGTCCGAGGTGTTGCCCCGGAACACCGTGCCGCAGCCCCAGCCGGGCTGCTGGGTGTGGGTCTCATAGCCGTCGTTCGTGGTGGCGGTGCCCTTGTTGTTCTCGACGAGTACGTCGTTGCCCTTCACGTCGACCCAGGAGTCGTCGTAGTTGGCACCGGTCAGGCCGCTGCCGTCGAAGGTGTTGCCGGTGACGCGCGCCCCCGTGGTGCCCTCCTTGATGTCGACGTTCTCGCCGCCCACGTCCGGCCCGATCGTGTTGCCGGTGATCTGGATGCGGTCGCTCTTGTCCGAGGTTCCGCCGGCCGTGCCCACGTACACTCCCTCGCCCATGCCGCGGCCGTCGTTGCCGGTGTCGTAGATCGTCGAGTTCCTGATCACGCCGTCCGTGCTGGAGTTGCGGAAGTGGACGCCCTCCATGTCGAGTCCGTGGACGGTGACCCTGTCGACGACGACACCCTTCGCCGAGTCGATCATGATGCCCTTCTGGCCGCCGGTGACGGTGACGCCCTGGACCGTCCAGTACGAGGCGCCGTTGAGGTGCAGTCCATAGCCGCCGCCCGCCGTGAGGACGGCCTTCGGGGAGCCGCTGAGGGTGATGCGGGAGCCCGCGCCCGCGGCCGTCGTCGCCTTGAAGTTGCCGGTGTACGTGCCGTCCGCGAGGTGGATCGTGTCGCCGGGGGCGGCCGAGGTGAGGGCCGACTTCAACTGGGCGGCGGTGGATACCTCGATGACCTGGGCCGCGTTCGCCGAAGGCGCTGCCGCCAGTGCCCCGGCCGTGACCGCCGTCGCGCCGAGCAGGGGGATGAGAAGCGTGCGTCGGATGCGCATGTGGGGGGTGACCTTCCCGTCGGTTCGCAAGAAATATGTTCTCGTACATGAACTCCGGGTGCCTATCTGAACGTAGAAGGGTTGCGGGGCCGCGTCAAGGTCTGGACCAGGCCGGTGTGCGGGGAGAGAAACGTGGCGGATACACGAGTAACTGCAGGGCCGTAACAGGCCGTTGCCAGGATCCCCGGGTCATTCAAGATCGTGAGGGGAGTCGAAGGCATGGCAGCACACGAGCGATCGACAGCGGCGAGCCGGCGGGCGTTCCTGCGAAACGTCGGTCTGACCGGCGGCGCGGGCGCCATGTTCGCCACCATGGGAGCCCTCGGCCTCGCGCCCACCGCGCAGGCCGCCCAACGCGAACAGCCCTTCCGTGCACCGAAGTCGGGCGATTTCACGCTCTCCGGGAGGGGAGCCGCGAAGGTCGTGATCGTAGGCGGCGGCATCGCCGGTCTCGCCTCCGCCTACGAGCTCGGCAAGGCGGGCTACGACTGTACGGTCCTGGAGGCCAGAGACCGCACCGGCGGCCGCAACTTCACCGTGCGCGGCGGTGATTCGACCACCGACCTGTACGGCAATAAGCAGACGGCCCGGTTCGGTGAGGGCCAGTACATGAACGCGGGCCCGGCCCGCCTCCCGCAATGGATGGTCACCCTCGACTACTGCCGGGAACTCGGCGTCCCTGTCGAAGTGTTCACGAATACGAACGCGGACGCGTACATGTACAACGAGTCGGCCGGCATGACCAAGCCCATGCGCCACCGGACCGCGAAGGCCGATGTCTACGGCTACGTCTCCGAGTTGCTGGCCAAGGCCACCGACAAGGGCGCCCTGGACAAGGAGCTGACGGCCGCCGACCAGGAGAGGCTCGTCGAGTTCCTCAAGGACTTCGGCGAACTCGGCGACAAGCTCACCTATGAGGGAGGCCCGCGCCGCGGCTACACCACCGTCCCGGCGGCCGCCGGAACCCCGGGCGTGCTCCTCGGTGACGTCCCGAGCGCCTCCGAGGTCTTCGCCTCCGGCGTCGGCCGGTACTTCTCCTTCGAGTTCGAATTCGACCAGGCGATGCTGATGTTCCAGCCGGTGGGCGGCATGGACCAGATACCCAAGGCGCTCACCAGGGCGATCGGGGCCCACCGCATCCGCACCGGAGCGGCGGTCTCCCGGATCACCGACAGGGGAAGCGGCGTCACCGTCACGTACACCCAGGGCGGGCGCACCAGGACCCTGGACGCCGACTTCTGCATCGGCGCCCTGCCGCCCAACATCCTCGCCAGGATCCCGCACAACCTCGGCTCCGGCGTCCAGAGCGCCCTGGAGGCGATCACCCCGCAGTCCGCGGGCAAGATCGGCCTCGAATATCGGTCCCGCTGGTGGGAGCTCGACCACCGGATCTACGGCGGCATCACCGAGACCGACCTGGACGTCACCCACATCTGGCACCCCTCGTACGGCTTCCACGGCCGGCGCGGAGTCATGATCGGCTACTACAACTACGGCTCCGACGCCGACTCGTACGCGAAGCTCACCCCCAAGGAGCGCGAGAAGCGCGCGGTGGCCGCCGGCGTGAAGATCTACGGCGAGAAGTACCGCACCGAACTCGACTCGTCCTTCTCCCACCACTGGCGTCAGACACCGCACCTGGAAGGTGCCTGGCACAACACCCCCGGCGGACCCGACGACGTCCGCTACAAGCCGCTGAACCGGCCCACCGGGCGGGTCTACTTCGCGGGCGACTGGCTCAGTTACGCCGACGCCTGGCAGCACGGCGCCTTCACGTCCGCCCGCAAGGCCGTCACCGCGCTCCACGCGCGCGTGCTGTCCTCGTAACACAGGTGTGCTGTGCTGGGAGCGGTCCGCCGACGGTGCCCTCACCGTCCCCGGAACTCCTTCCAGCCGCTCGTGGAGGCCGAGAGACCGGCACGAGGCAGCGGTGCGGAGCACGGGACGGGAATGTCCGTGCTCCGCACCATGTTGTGCAGTACGAACACGAGGAGGAGCGGTCACAGTGCTTGATCCGCAGGGTTTGTACGCATGGGAGCCGAAGGGCCTGGCCGTGGTCGACATGGCGCTCGCCCAGGAGTCGGCCGGTCTTGTCATGCTCTACCACTTCGACGGATACATCGACGCGGGCGAGACCGGCGACCAGATCGTCGACCGGGTGCTCGACTCGCTGCCCCACCAGGTCGTGGCCCGCTTCGACCACGACCGTCTCGTGGACTACCGGGCCCGCCGCCCGCTGCTGACGTTCAAGCGGGACCGCTGGACCGAGTACGAGGAGCCGACACTCGAGGTCCGGCTCGTCCAGGACGCCACCGGAGCGCCCTTCCTGCTGCTGTCGGGGCCCGAACCGGACACCGAGTGGGAGCGCTTCGCCGCCGCCGTCCAGCAGATCGTGGAACGGCTCGGCGTCCGTCTCTCCGTGAACTTCCACGGCATCCCCATGGGCGTCCCGCACACGCGCCCCGTGGGTCTCACCCCGCACGGCAGCCGCACCGACCTGGTGCCCGGCCACCGCAGCCCCTTCGACGAGGCGCAGGTCCCCGGAAGCGCCGAGTCCCTCGTCGAGTACCGCCTCATGGAGGCCGGTCACGACGTCCTCGGTGTCGCCGCGCACGTGCCCCACTACATCGCCCGCTCCCCGTACCCGGACGCGGCGCTGACCGTCCTGGAGTCCATCACGGCCGCGACCGGTCTGGTGCTTCCGGGTATCGCGCACGCCCTGCGGACCGAGGCGCACCGCACCCAGACGGAGATCGACCGGCAGATCCAGGAGGGCGACGAGGAACTCGTCGCGCTCGTCCAGGGTCTTGAGCACCAGTACGACGCCGCGGCGGGCGCCGAGACCCGCGGCAACATGCTCGCGGAACCGGTGGAGATCCCCTCGGCGGACGAGATCGGCCAGGAGTTCGAGCGATTCCTCGCGGAGCGCGAAGGCGAGGGCTGACCCCTCTTCCCGGGCTCCCGGACATCCGGATGCCCGGGGCGCTCCCTGGCGGACGGCCCGTCAGTGCCAGGCCCTAAGCTGCGGACATGCTGAAGGTGGGCCTGACCGGTGGTATCGGCGCCGGCAAGAGCGAAGTGTCACGGCTGCTCGTCGAGCACGGCGCGGTGCTGATCGACGCGGACAGGATCGCGCGCGAGGTCGTCGCGCCCGGAACTCCCGGGCTGGCGGCGGTCGTCGAGGCCTTCGGCGAGGACGTACTCGCTCCGGACGGCAGCCTCGACCGGCCGAAGCTCGGCTCGATCGTCTTCTCCGACCCGCAGAAGCTCGCCGTCCTGAACGCGATCGTGCACCCCCTGGTCGGCACCCGCTCGCGCGCACTGGAGGACGCCGCCCCCGGGGACGCCGTCGTCGTCCACGACGTGCCCCTGCTCGCGGAGAACGGCCTGGCCGCGCTGTACGACCTCGTGATCGTCGTCGACGCCCGCCCCGAGACCCAGCTCGACCGCCTCGTCCGCCTGCGCGGCATGACCGAGGAGGGCGCCCGCGCCCGCATGGCCGCCCAGGCCCCGCGCGACAAGCGCCTGGCGATCGCGGACGTCGTCATCGACAACGACGTACCCCTGGAGGAACTGGAGCGGCGCGTACGGGACGTATGGGCCGATCTCGTGAGCAGGGCCCGCCGGCCCCAGGAATAGCGGCCCTCGCCAGGGGCGTTGAACCCTTGCAGCGAGGGAAGGACTCTGCCGTGCCCGAGACCAGCGGATCGACCGGACGTACTCCGGAGACGCACGTCATCGACTTCCGCGCCGCCGAGCAACTGCTCGCCGCGCGGGACCCGCGGGGCGCGGTGAAGCTGCTCGACCCTGTCATCGCCGCGCATCCCGAGAACACCGCTGCCCGGCTGCTGCGCGCGCGTGCCTTCTTCGCCGCCGCGCAACTGCGCCCCGCCGAGCTGGAGTTCACGATCGTCCTGGAGCGCGAGCCGGACAACGCGTTCGCGCACTTCGCGCTCGCCCGGACCTACGAGCGCCAGCGACGCCCGGAGCAGGCGATGCGCCACTTCAGACTGGCGGCCGCGCTCGACCCGAAGCCGCAGTACCTGAAAGCGGCACGGTTCGACGCGTAGCAGGTCCACGCCGGGAGGCCGGTACGCGGCGGAGGGCTTCGCGGCTCCTCGCGCGCGACGCCGCCGATTCGGGGCGGCCGCCCGGCCGCTTCAGGGGTGCGACGGCCTCGACGGGCGGCGGCGCTCCGGCGGCCGGTACGGAGACCGGTCGTCCACGGGCTCGTACGGCGGGACGTCACGGCCGGGCTGATAGTGCGGGCCCTGCCTGATGTGCCGAAGGATCATGGTCATGTCGACGGTGACGATCACCCAGAGCAGGCCGCACGCGGCCGCCCATCCCGGCCGCCCGGCCAGGGCGAACGCGACCGTCCCGAAAATGGCCCAGATCAGGCCCCAGACACTCAGCCAGAAGCGCATCCGCAGAGCACTCCGCGCTGTCACCGGTTCACTGCCCGTACGCATCAGGATCACCACTCCTACAGGGAAACGTACTCTTCGTGGTGCACGTTCACCAAGGGAGAGCGGTCCGGACGGCGGCCGCCGGGGGAGGCGACGGTGCTGCTGAAGGCGCTGCGGGCGGACGCGAGGCTCGCCGAATGGCTGAGGGACCTGGAGGGTGAGTGCCCCGCCCCGCGGGAAGCGGCGCTCCCGGACGCCGACACGCTGCCGGACGTCCTGCTCGACCTGTCCGTGCCCCACGAGCACATCAACGAACTCGTCGCGCTGCGCGACCGGTTGGCCGCGGACCCGGAGGCCATGACCCTCCTCGCGCGCTGCGTCACCCGCTTCGTCCGGGACATGGGAGAGATTGGCAAGGGCTGGGAGCCGCCCGCGTTCCCCGCGACGACGGGAGCGCTCGGACGCTGCTTCCATCTGTACGTCTTCGTCGCGGCGCTGCCGCACGTCCGCGCCCATCACCGTGAGCGCGGTGTCCCGGAGGACGTCTCCCGGCACACGCTCGCCGACCTCGGCCGGCATGTGTCCGTGCACCACAGAAGGGCCGGCGGCCCCGGACTGCTGTTCCCCTGGTGGACGGCCCTGCACTTCCACGGTGAGCTGTTCCAGCTCGGCCGGCTCCAGTTCCAGCGGGCGCTGCTGGGGCGGCGCACGGGCCGTGCCGTCGCGGCGGCGGGGCTGGACCTGGGCCCCGGCGACCCCTGCCTGAGCCTGCACATCACCGACTTCCGCGGCCCCCTCTCCCCGTCCGCGTGCGACCGTTCGCTCGCCCTGGCCCGGGAGTTCTTCGCCCGCCACTACCCCGACGAGCGCCACGAGGTCGCCGTCTGCAACTCATGGCTGCTCGACCCGCAGCTCAAGCGGTATCTGCCGGCCGACTCCAACATCATCCGCTTCCAGGACCGCTTCGACATCGACCGCGAGGAGACGAGCCCGGACGACTCGGTGCCCGTCGGCTTCGTCTTCGGCGATCCGGAGCTCCCGCTCGACGAACTCCCGCGGCGCAACAGCGTCGAGCGCGCGGTGGTGGACCACCTGCGGTCGGGCGGACATTGGTACGGAGGGCGCGGCTGGTTCGCGCTGTAGTCCGTCCCGCCGTGGCCGGGCCGTGGACACGGCTCCCGATCGGACTGGTGTCCCTCGAACATGTCACCCGAACGAGTGATGAGGGGAGGGAACGGGCCTACGGAAGCCGTCCGTTGGACGGGTATGAGGATCGAGAAGCGTCAGGGATACGAGGGCACGGGACCCGGTGCCATCACACCGGACGGCTGCGCGGTCGAGCTCTACACCCGCCTGCCCGTCGGAACCGAACCGGACATCATCACCGCCGCGGTGCCCGCCGCCGCGCATGTCCTGGAGCTGGGCAGCGGGGTCGGGAGGATGACCCACCCGCTCCTGGAGCTCGGGTTCACGGTCACGGCGGTGGACGAGTCCGCCGAGATGCTGGAGCACGTCCGCGGGGCGCGCACGGTACACAGCACCATCGAGGACCTGGATCTCGGTGAGACGTTCGACGTGGTGCTGCTGACGTCGTTCCTCATACACGCCGGGGACGTGCGGGTGCGGCGGGCGCTGCTGGACACCTGCGTCCGCCATGTCGCCGACGACGGCTGCGTGCTGTTCCAGCGCGAGGGCGAGGACTGGCACACCGACGTGCCGCGCGAGCGCATCGACCCGTCCGGTTTCGCCGTACGGATCGTGTCGGCCGAGCCCGTCGGGGACGGGGTCGACTCGGTGCGCGCGGAGTACGTGTTCCCTGACGCCACCTGGACCCAGACGTTCCTGTCCCGCCCGCTGACGAAGGACGCGTTCGAGGAGGCCCTGGGGGAGGCGGGCCTGAAGGTGGACCGATATCTGACGGACGACGGGGTGTGGGTGAGAGCGGTGAAGGGGTGAGCGGTCCGGCGCAAGGGGAAGGGGACCGCCGGGGAGGCCCGGCGGCCTGGTGAGCCTGCGGAGCGGGCCCGTGCCGCACGGGCGGCACAAACTCCGCTCCGCACCGATGAGTTCCCGACCGGCCCCCGGTCTATCTCCGTGAAAGCAGCAGCCACCGCTTCACACAGGAGACCACCGTGTCCGAGACCACCCTTCCCCTCGCCACCACCGCTCAGGCCGCCGCCACGCCCCGCTCCCGCCGCGCCCGTATCTCCCTGACCGTCCTGCAGGTCGTCCTCGGCCTCTTCTACGCGTTCGCGAGCGCTCTTCCCAAGCTGATCGCCCACCCCTCGGCCACGGAGTCCTTCGACAAGCTGGGCTGGGGACACACGGGCATGTACATCATCGGCGCGCTCGAACTGGCGGGAGGCATCGCCCTGTTGATCCCGCTGCTGGATTCGGTGGCCGCGGTGGCGCTCAGCGCACTGATGGCCGGTGCGTTCATCGTCAACGTCACCGTCGTCCACGGCCCGTACGTGGCGACCCCGCTCATCCTGATCCTGCCGCTCGCCCTGATCGCCTGGGCCCGGCGCGGCCACACAACCGAACTGCTCCGCCTGGTGCGCCGGCGGGTGGGACGCCAGGTGTGACGACGCGGGAAGGACGAAGGGCTCCCCCGGGACCGGGGGAGCCCTCGACGTCGTACGACGGCATGTCGGCCTTCCGGAGGTTCAGGAGCCCGAGGTGCCGGAGGAACCCGACGAACCGGAGGAGCGGGGACCGGCCCAGGGAGGACCGCTCCAGCGGGGACCGGCCGAGCGGCGGGAAGCGCCCGCCGACCCGGTCGCTCCCGTCGTGCCGGTGGACGGGCCGGCGGAGCTGACCGGGCCGGACGAGCCCGTCTGCATCCCCCGCAGACGCTCCAGCTCGCGGCGGTCCCGCTTGGTCGGGCGCCCGGCACCCCTGTCCCGGAGGCCCGCCGGGGCCACGGCCTCGCGCGGCGGAGGCGGCGGGCTGTTGTCGACGTAGCACTCGACGGCGACGGGCGCACCGACCCGCTTGCGGATCACGCGCTTCACGACCACGACCCGTTCCCGGCCCTCGTGCCGCAGGCGCACCTCGTCGCCCACACGTACCGAGTACGCGGGCTTGACGCGCTCGCCATTGACCCGAACATGCCCGCCCCGACAGGCCGTGGCACCCATCGAACGGGTCTTGACGAGACGGACGGACCAGATCCAGCTGTCGACCCGCACGCTCTCGCCGCCGGCGGGCCCGGCAGCGGCGGCGGCCCTGGCGGCGGAAGCGGCCCCGGCCGTGGCCGCGGCGGCCTCCGTGTCGCCCGAGCCGCGCGCGTCGCCGGCACCCGCGCTCTTCATCTCCCCGTCAGCACCCTGAGAAGCCATGTCTCGACTCTAATGCCCGCGCTCCGGCGCACCGCATGCCTTTTCCGTCGCACGGAGCACCCCGGATGGGTCGTCCCCCCGAGTACGCCGAGGCCGGCGAGTGAAGCCGCCCGGTGGGGGACCGGGCGGGACCGGGCGGGGGCGGGCGGGTCGTACGGTGGTGGCGTGGACAGCGGCGATCCGAACGAAGAGGGTCCGGAGGTTTCACCTGGTCCGGAGGTTCCACCCGGTCCGGCGGTTTCACCTGGTCCGGCTGTTTCGGCTGGTCCGGAGGTTTCACCTGGTCCGGCTGTTTCCCCCGGTCCGGCTGTTTCGGCCGGACCAGGTGTTTCGGCCCCTCCGGACGAAGGTCTGTCCCGCCCGGCGGATCTCGCCGTGCTGGACGCTCGGATCGCCGGCTGCCGGGCCTGCCCGCGGCTCGTCGCGTGGCGTGAGGAGGTTGCCGCCACCAAGCGCGCCGCATTCGCCGACCAGACGTACTGGGGGCGTCCGGTGCCCGGGTTCGGCCCGGCCGACGCCTCCCTCCTCGTCGTCGGGCTCGCGCCCGCCGCGCACGGCGGGAACCGGACCGGGCGGATGTTCACGGGGGACCGGTCGGGCGACGTGCTCTACGCGGCGCTGCATGACGTCGGCCTCGCGTCGCGGGGGACCTCGGTGAGCGCGGACGACGGACTGGAGCTGTACGGCGTACGCGTCACCTCACCCGTGCACTGCGCGCCGCCCGCCAACAAGCCGACGCCCGAGGAGCGGGACACCTGCCGGCCCTGGCTCGTACGGGAGCTGGAGCTGCTGCGGCCCACGCTGCGGGCGGTGGTCGTCCTCGGGGGCTTCGGCTGGCAGGCCGCCCTGCCCGCCTTCTCCGGGGCGGGGTGGACGGTGCCCCGGCCGCGTCCGGTGTTCACGCACGGGGCACGGGTGACGCTCGCACCGCGGCCGGAGCCGGACGCCGCGGTTTCCGTCTCCGACTCCTCCTTCATCGAGCTCTTCGGGTGCTTCCACGTCAGCCAGCGGAACACCTTCACCGGGCGGCTCACGCCCGCGATGCTGCGGGAGGTACTGGGCACGGCGGCGGAGGCGGCGGGGGTGACGACCCGCACACCGTCGGGTTAGCCTCGCGCGATGGGTCTGTATCCGGAGATCGAACCGTACGACCACGGCATGCTCGACGTCGGCGACGGCAACCGTCTGTACTGGGAGGTCTGCGGGAACCCCGACGGCAAGCCCGCGGTCATGCTGCACGGCGGTCCGGGCTCCGGCTGCGGTCCTCGGTACCGGCGCTACTGCGACCCCGACACGTACCGGATCGTGCTGCTCGACCAGCGTGGCAGCGGCCGCTCCACGCCGCACGCCGCCGTGTACGGGACGGACATGGCCGTCAACACGACGGCCCATGCGATCGGGGACCTGGAGCTGCTGCGGCAGCACCTGGGTATCCGGCGGTGGCTGGTGTGGGGGGTGTCGTGGGGGTCGGTGCTCGGGCTGCGGTACGCGCAGACGTGCCCGGACGTCGTCTCCGAACTGGTGCTGACCGCGGTGGCCACCGGCTCGAACGCCGAAGTGGCCTTGCTGACCAGGGGACTTGGACAGTTCTTTCCCGAGGCGTTCGAGCGGTTCCTCGCCGAAGTGCCCGAGCGGGAGCGGCACGGCAACCTCGCCGCCGCGTACAACCGGCTGCTGGAGTCGCCCGACCCCGAGGTGCGGGCGCGGGCGGCGCGGGCCTGGACCGACTGGGAGACGGCGACCGTCCCGGCGCCCCCGCGTTCGGTGGAGCGCTACGAGGATCCCCGCTTCCGGATGGGCTTCGCCCGCACGGTCACGCACTACTGGGGCAACGACCACTTCCTCGGGGACGGCAACGACGAGGGTGTCGTGATTCGCGACGCGCCCCTGCTGAAGGGCATCCCGGGGACCCTCGTGCAGGGCAGCCTCGACTTCGGGAATCTGCTGGGCACGGTGTGGCGGCTCCACCATCGCTGGCCCGGCAGCGAGTTGACCGTCGTGGACGACGTGGGGCACACCACGGGGGCGGCCGGTGTGGTGGACGCGCTGGTGGCGGCGACGGACAAGTACGCCTCGCGTCAGTGAGCCGGCTCGGCCTCGGGCACGACGGCGGTCGCCGTGATCTCCACGAGCTGGCCGGTGTATCCGAGGCAGGCCACCCCGAGCAGGGTCGAGGAGTGCGGACCGATGCTCAGCCCGGACGCCTCGACGACGTTCCAGACCGCGGACAGTACGGCGGGTTCACCGCTGACGACGTACACATCGGTCGACACGACATGGGCCATGTCGCTTCCCACAGCACGTAGTTGCTCGTCGAGGTTGGCCAGCACCTGCTCGGCCTGCCGTACGGGATCGCCCGCGCCGACCAGCTTCCCGTCGGCGTCGAGCGGCACGGACCCGGCGAGGAAGGCCAGCTTCGTCCCCGCCTCGACGACGGACGCGTGCGCGTAGACGGGCGGCGCGAAGAGGCTGGGAACGGTGACGCGCTGGACCATGGAGGTCTCCCTGTCGATGGGGCGAGGGACAACCTGCCGATGATGCGGGTTCGGCGCGGGCGCCCGCATCCGAATTACCGCCCGGTACCCGGAAGGCCGAACGGAAGCAGAGCCACCTGGCCGGACGGGCCGGGCGGCGGCGGGGCGCCCCGGTTCGACATGCGCCGGGGCGGCCCGGGTCAAGCCGGTAGCGACGTGGGCCGGGGCGGCCCGGTTCAAGCCGGTGGCGACGTGGACCAAGGCACCCCTGCCGTTGGATACCGGGTCGACGCCGGTGCCACTCCGGCAGCATCCTCGTCCCATGCACACCGAGAAGCGGAGGTCCGTGCCGGTGAACGCGGACGACGAGAAGTTCCTCGCGGACGTCGCCGACCGGCTCGCCGCCCTCCCGGCCGTCCGGGCCGTGGCCCTCGGCGGTTCCCGGGCCGAGGGCACCCATGGTCCGGACAGCGACTGGGACCTGGCGGTCTACTACCGGGGCGGCTTCGACCCCGACGACCTCAGAGCCGTCGGCTGGCCGGGGGAGGTCTCCGAGATCGGCGGCTGGGGCGGCGGAGTGTTCAACGGCGGTGCCTGGCTGACCATCGACGGGCGTCGGGTCGACGTCCACTACCGGGATCTCGACGTCGTCGAGCACGAGGTGGCGGAGGCGCGGTCCGGCCGCTTCCGCGTCGAGCCCCTCCTCTTCCACCTCGCCGGAATCCCCACCTACCTGATCGTCGCCGAACTCGCCGTCAACCGCGTCCTGCGCGGCGACGACCTGCCGCGCCCCCGTGTCTACCCGCCCGAGCTGCGCGCCACCGCCCCCGCACGCTGGTACGGCACCGCGCGGGCCACCCTCGCCTACGCGAAGGCCCACCACGCGCCCGCCGGCCGGCTCACGGAGGTGGCGGGAGCCCTGGCGACAGCCGCCATGCAGACCGGTCACGCGGTGCTGGCGGCGCGCGGGGAGTGGGTGACGAACGAGAAGAGGCTGCTGGAACGGGCGGGACTGCGCGGGGTGGACGACCTCGTGACGGGCGCGCGGCCGGATCCCGGATCCCTTGTCGCCGTCGTCTCCGACGCCGAGGCGTTCCTCGGTGCGGCGGTGGAGTCGGAGCCGTTCTCTCCGCAGGGGTGAGGGAGTTGTCTCCGAAGAGTTGAGGACGTTGCCGCCGCGGGGCAGAGGGTGCCTCTCTCGGGGCCGGTCCGAACGGGGCGGGAAGCGCGCGGGGAACCGTCGGGGGCGAATAACCCTTCGAGTGATCCGGGCCGACGCTGCTACGGTCACCGACGTGGCGAAACTCAATCAGATCATCGCAGTGGAGAAGGGCATCAAGTCCAAGTCCCATCAGGACCTGACGGCTGCTCATCATGGCCTGCAGAAGCCGGCGTTGCTCGCCGGCATCTCGCGGACGTATCAGCCGAAGGACGAGGAGGGCGAGCAGCTGCCGCCCGAGTCGACCCGGGTCCAGGTGCAGGCCGAGGACGTGCTGCGGGACACCGCGGCCACCCTCACCCGGCTGTTCGACGTGACCGCCACCAAGGACTGGGCCAACTGCACGGCGAGGGCCGATGTGTCGGTGGACGGGCGGGTGCTCGTCGCCCAGGTGCCGGTCTCGTATCTGCTGTTCCTCGAGAAGCAGCTCACCGATCTCAACACCTTCGTGCGGAAGCTGCCCGTCCTCGACGCCTCCGAGTCCTGGGTACAGGACCCGTCCACGGACGCCTGGAAGACCGAGCCGGTGCGGACCCTTCGTACGAAGAAGGTCCCCCGGAACCACGTCAAGGCCGAGGCCACCGAGAAGCACCCGGCCCAGGTCGAGGTGTACTACGAGGACATCCCCGTCGGGTACTGGACCACCGTCAAGTTCTCCGGCGCCCTGCCCGCGCGGCGCGTGAACGAACTCCTCGACCGCGTCGAGAAGTTGCAGCAGGCGGTCAAGTTCGCCCGCGAGGAGGCCAATGGCGCAGACGTCGTCGACCAGCGTGTCGGGGACGCGGTATTCGGCTACCTGTTCGCACAGGGGTAGCCTCTGAAACTCCCCGGCCACCACGCACCACGGCCGGGGTGCGCGAGGAGCGCAAGCTGAACCTGAAGCTTGTCGTGAATGCACGGTTCCAGTGGAGGTTCGAGTCCTCCCCGCGGCACCAAGCGGCACTCCGGATCCACGGAGTGTCCACGCGCCGCGGTAGCCCAACTCGGCAGAGGCAGACCGTGATCAATCTCAGACTCTTGCTCCAGACTCAGTATTCGCCGCCGATCGCCGGATCAACCGGGCCCAGGCCCCAGTACGTCGAGATGCTGGTTCAAGTCCAGCCCGCGCAGCTCGATGCGTGGTGGTCCAAAGGCAGGACGCGGCGACATAACGACTGACCTGGGTCCTCAAGCGTGCCGGCGTGCGACATGGTGGCATCACAGGGTCCGGGGGCCGGCTACGCCCTCGGACCCGCTCCCTCGCCCCGCGCGCGACCGCACCCTCCCGGCCCGGTGACTCTCACCTCGCCATCGCGCGGACCCAGTGCCGCGCGGAACCGTCGCCGTACGGGACCCGTCGCCGCGCGGACCCGCTGCTGCCGCGCGCCTCGCCGCGGACGTGTTCCACACGGTGACCGCCTCCGCCGAGAACACGGTCCTCCTGCGGAGTTTCACATCGTGGAAACGCCCACGTTCTCTCTCCGTGCACACCGCGCACTACCCTGGTAACGACACGAGCCCGGCCGACGTCGCCCGAAGGCACCCTCCGCCCTCGCCCGACAGGAGCCCCGTGCGCCGCCTCACCCGTCTAGCCGTACCACCCTGGCTCGCCCATGCCCTGCGCGCGCAGCGCGGACCCGTCCCCTGGAACGCGGTCCTGCGGGGAGCCCTCGCCGCCGGGCCGCTGCTGCTCGTGGCCGTACTGAGCGGTCGTACCTCCCTCGGAGTGGTCGCCGCACTCGGCGCCATGCTGGCGGGGATCAACGACCGGCCGGGGAGCCGGCGGGTCGCCGTCGAACGGCTCGGGGTGCCCGCCCTCGCCGGGGCCGCCGGCCTGCTCCTCGGGTCGTACGCGGGACAGCACACCGGCGCCGTGACGCTCACCCTCGTCCTCACCGCGCTCGGACTGCTCGCCGGAGCCGTCAGCGCGATCGGCCCCGTCGCCTCCGGGGCCGGAACCCAGCTCCTGGTCACCTCGGCGATCGGCGCCGGGATGCCGCTGCCCGAACCGGGATGGGAGCGCGCGCTCTTCTTCCTCGGCGGGGCCGGCTGGCTGCTCGCGGTGCGACTCGCCCTGCCGACGACCGCGGTGAACCCCGGGGACTACCGGTTCGACGGGGAGCGGGACGCCGTCGGCGGTGTGTACGACGCCATCGCCCGGCTGCTGCTCGCCGCGGGCGGACCCGACGCGACCCGGCGGCGTGTCGCGCTGACCGCCGCCCTCGACCACGCGCAGGACGCGCTCACCGGGCCGCGCATCCGGCGATACGCCAGTTCCGCGGCCGAGCGGCGACTGCACGCGCAGTACGCCGCCGCGCTGCCGCTCGCCGAGGCCGCGACCGCGCTCGCCTGGTCGGGCGAGGCCGTGCCCGCGCGGGCCGCAGAGGGCCCCCGGCGGCTCGCCGTCGCCGTCCGGACCGGTGCGCCCACCGGGCCGCTGCCGGCGCCCGCCGTCCCCGGCACCCGGTCCGGCCCGCACGGGAGCACGTCCGTCGTGCCCGCGCTGCGCGCCCTCCACGACGCCCTGCTGGGCGCCGCCGAAGCCTTCGACCGCGGCTTCGGGAACGCCCTGCACACCCGGCGGCGCACCGCCGGCTCCCTCGTACGCACCGCTCTCGGTTCCGCGGGGCGCGAGTACGGGATCCGGGTCGCCCTCTGCTTCGGCGCGAGCGTCGCCGTGGCCCAGGCCCTGCACCACGCGCGCTGGTACGGCAACCACCCGCACTGGTACTGGCTCCCCGCGACCGCCGTCTTCCTCGTCAAGCCCGATCTCGGGCCGCTCGCCTCGCGCGTGCTGTGCCGGGCGGCGGGAACCGTCCTCGGCGCGGTCGCCTTCGCGGGGCTCGCCGTGCTGCTGCCGCGGCCGGAGGGACTCGTCGCCCTGGTCGCGGTCAGCGGCGCCCTCATCCCCGTCGCCACCCGGCACTTCGCCGCGCAGACCGCCGTCGTCACGGTCCTCGTCCTCGCCCTGGTGATGGTCGGCGGCGAGCCGCAGGCCTCCTGGAACCGGATCGTGGAGACCCTGCTGGCCTGCGCGATCGTGCTGCTCGTCGGACATCTGCCGACACTCGGCCAGCGTGGCGGGACCGTGCGGGCGAGGCTCACCCGGGCCGGCGAGGCGGCGGACGTCTATCTCGCCCATGTGCTGAGCGACGGTACGGCCCGCGACCGTACGGGCCGCTGGGTCCTTCGCCGTGAGGCCTATCGCGCGCTCGCCGAGGCCCGGGCCGCGATCGACCTCGCCGCGGCCGAACTCCCCGCCCTGGCACGGCACTCCGAGGGCACCGACGCGGTCGCGGCCACCCTGGAACGGCTCGTCGACACGACCACGGCGTGCGCCGTGCAGCTCGACGACACCGGCCGGCTCACGCCCCGGCACGCCGACCGGATCACCGAACTCCTCGGCGAACTCGCCGAGCGCCGCGAGCACGCGGGTCTCCGGGCGGCGCCCACGCGTCCGGTCGCGGTGTGACGCCCACGGGACCCGGCGCGGTACGGAAGCGGATCCAGGAGTACGCACCTGACCCGACCGGTCCAGAAGAATCTTGGTGATACGCCGATGAGTTCTGCTTCTCCCGCGGGTCCACCACAGCGTAGGCACCGTTCCGTAGGAGGAGCACATGACGCTTCCGCAGATCGTCTCGCGTGAGCAGTGGCGCGCAGCGCGCGAGGAACTGCTGGTCAAGGAGAAGGCCGCCACCCGCGCGCGCGACGCTCTCAACGCGGAGCGGCGCGGACTGCCGATGGTCGAGACCGACAAGCGGTACGTCTTCGAGAGCGGCGAGGGGAAGGCGACGCTGCTCGACCTCTTCCGGGGACGGGACCAGCTCGTCGTCTACCACTTCATGTTCGCTCCCGAGTGGGACGCGGGCTGCCGCAGCTGTTCGGGCTTCCTCGACCAGATCGGGCACCTCGCCCATCTGCGGGCCAGGGGAACCGAGTTCGCCGCGGTGTCCCGGGCGCCGTACACGAAGATCCTTCCGTTCAAGGCCCGGATGGGCTGGACGGTGCCCTGGTACTCGTCGTACGACAGCGACTTCAACTACGACTTCCAGGTGTCGTTCGGCGGGGACGAGCCCTACGAGCGGCCCGGGGTGAGCTGCTTCCTGCGGGACCGCGACCGCGTCTTCCACACGTACTCCACGTACGAACGCGGGCTCGACGGGCTCGGCTCCACGACCTCCCTGCTGGATCTCACCGCGCTGGGGCGCCAGGAGGAGTGGGAGGAGCCCAAGGGGCGCGCATCCGTACGGGGAGCGCCCGCGGGCAGTGAACGCGTCCGGTACCACGACGAGTACGAGGACTGACACCACGCGTACGGGCCTGCCGCTTCCGTCACGCGGGACGCGCCGCGTCCCTCACAGCGGGCCCGGGACGGAGTGTCGACTTCGTCTCAGTACCGTCACTACCCGAGCCGTTCACCCCATGGCAGGCGTTTTACTCTCCAGAGCAGCGCGACATGGAGGTACAGGGTGAACGGGCGAATGGTGCTGGAGCGCTTTCCGGCCGGCGGACCGCGCGGGTCGTGGCCCGCGGAGGAGTTCGCACAGGCGCGCCGTCAGGAGGGCCAGGCCGCGGAGGTCGTCATGGATCTCGCCTCCGACGCGTTCCTGGTCGTCGTGGGCGGTGCCGACGGCGTGGAGTGAGGTCCGTGCCGGACCGGCCGCGCCGGGGCGCGGGTATCCGGGGCACCCGTGGGCATCTTTCCGTAAGCCGCTCGTCCGCAGTGAGGCGCTCGTCCGCAGTGAGCGGTCGTCCACCGTGGGCCGCTCGTCCGCAACGAGCTCGCCCGCAACGGGCAGAGGCCGTGCGGGTCCCTGCGGCCCCGCCGTGAGGCCGGGCGCCCGGTGAGCCCCCCCCCGCGGGCCCCCGCCCGGCTCACGCGCTGATCGGGCGCGACCAGACAGGTGTCGTCCCCGTGACCCGGCACAGGGCCAGATACAGCGGTATCGGCGGGGTATACGGAAGCGTGCCATCCGGTTTGTGGATGAGCCCGGGAATCCGGGGCGAGTCCGGTACGACAGCCCCCGCGACATAGTGGGCGGGCGACGGCCACTCCAGAGCGACGTCGGAGTCGGAAGGAACGATCCACCACCAGTGCGCCGGGTCCGCGTAGACACAGCCCACGCGCGGCAGCCTCGGCAGCAGCAGCGGTCCGAACCGGGCGGGCACCGACACCGCGTCACAGCCCAGCGGCACCTTCATGCCCTCGGGAACAGGGAGGCGCCTGAGCGGCCCGGGCGCGGGCCGTCCGCGCTTCATCCGGACCAGTGTGTCCAGGCTCAGGACCTGCGCGGCGGACCCCGCCGCCGACGTACGGCTCACAGGCTCCCCCGATCCAGGTCTCGATTCCCGTCCCGATCCAGACTCCGGGCGGAGGGAGTCCGGGGGACCCCCACGGTTCCCGCCCCCCAGAACCCCTCCGCACCCGTGCCCCGGCCGTCGTTCGGGGGCTTCTTCGCACTCCAGCCCAGATCCCCCCGCGGACCGGTGTCCGCGTGGGCGGTGTCATCGGCCCGGCCTGCCGAGCGCGCGAGCTCCGCCCACACCAGCAGGCCGGGCCCGGTGTCCTGGGCCCCCCAGGCCCTGGACACTGCCGCGACGAGAAGCAATCCCCTCCCGTGCTCCTCGTCGGGCCGTTGCGGGGAGGGAAGCGGCTCGCCCGGAGCGCGTCCCTCGTCACACACGGCTATGCGCACCAGGTCGTCCGCGTCCTGCAGCTCGCAGACGACGCGTTGCCCGGCGGCGTGCACGATCGCGTTGGTGACCAGCTCCGAGACCACGAGGGTCGCCGTGTCGCAGGTGTCCTCGCACACCGCCCAGCCGGACAGGCGGGACCGGGTCAGGCGTCTCGCCTGAGCCACGGAGCCCGGGTGTGCGGCCAGCTCGAAGCGGAAGCGGCGCTCGGCTGTCGTGCCCGGGTGGTGCCCCGTGGCGGCACGGAGACCGAACCGGTCTTCGGCGGCGTCTGTTCCTAACGGCGCGGACGGAATCACGGTTGCCACTATCGCCCCGCCGTGAACACTTGGCAAGTGTCACTCTGAAAAATGCAGAGTGCCGTGTGACGCCGTGGGGGCGCGTGGCACACTGCTCGCAACAGCAAGCCGAGCGGCGCCAGTTGGGATCGTCGAGGAAGACGAGGAAGAACCCGGACGGCGCCGCCCGGGCTGTCCGGACTCAGTGGAGGTGGGACGTGAGCGAACCGCGCTCCGCGCCGACGGTCGGTCAGGTCGTCCTCGGCCGGCGACTGCTGGACCTGCGGGAACGCGCGGGTCTCAAGCGTGAGGAGGCCGCGCGGATCCTGCGCGTCGCCCCCGCCACGGTCCGCCGCATGGAGATGGCGGAGGTCTCCCTCAAAATTCCGTACCTCCAGCTCCTGCTGAAGTCGTACGGCGTGGGCGACGAGGAGGCCGAGGTCTTCGTCCAACTGGCCGAGGACGCCAACAAGCCCGGCTGGTGGCAGCGGTTCCACGACATCCTGCCCGACTGGTTCTCCATGCACGTCAGCCTGGAGGGCGCGGCCGCCCTCCTGCGCTCGTACGAACCCCACTTCGTCCCCGGCCTGCTGCAGACCGAGGACTACGCCCGCGGCGTCCTGAAGGCGGGCGCCATCGGGCAGACCAGGCCCGAGGACATCGAGCGCCACGTGGCGCTGCGCATGCAACGCCAGGACCTGCTGACACGTGACGACGCACCCCGGATCTGGGCCGTCATGGACGAGACGGCGCTGCGCCGCACCATCGGCGGCCCCGAGGTGATGCGCGCGCAGATCGACAAGCTGCTCCAGGCCACGAAGCTGCCCAACGTGACGTTGCAGGTGATCCCGTTCTCCTCGGGTCCGCACCCCGGCACGTACGGGCCCTTCGTGCTGTTCCGATTTGCCATGCCGGAACTCCCGGACATGGTCTACAGCGAGTACCTGACCGGCGCCGTCTACCTGGACGCGCGCTCCGAGGTGGCGACCCACCTGGAGGTCATGGACCGCATGGCGGCTCAAGCCGCTACGGCACATCGCACGAAGGAGATCCTCCGGGATCTCCGCAAGGAGCTGTGAATGGAACGCATCAAGCCGGAACGCATCAACTCGCGAATAGGCAACGTGCGCATCTACAACGGAATGCCCGCCCGTGAACTGGGCAGCGAGGGCTGGCACAAGCCGTGGAGCGGCGGAAACGGCGGCAACTGCCTGGAGGCGATGAAACTCGCCGACGGCCGTATCGCCGTGCGCCAGTCGGCGGACCCGGACGGACCCGCCCTCATCTATACGCCCGGCGAGATGACGGCGTTCATCCAGGGCGCGAAAGCGGGAGAGGCGGACTTCCTTCTCTCCTGAACGACTTGAGTTCTCTTTTCCCCGACTTTCCTGAATTTGGTTCTGAGTTGATCACTTACTACGGCGCGGACTTACGGAGACCGTCATGACCGGGCAGACCCCCATCGAGATGGACACGAGCAAGCCGCATCCCGCGCGGATGTACGACTGGTATCTCGGCGGCAAGGACAACTACCCCGTCGACGAGGAAATGGGCCGGCAGATGCTCGCCCTCGACCCGAGGGTGCCGGTGATGGCCCGGGTCAACCGCGCCTTCATGCACCGTGCCACACGCTGGCTGGCCCAGAACGGTGTGCGGCAGTTCCTCGACATCGGCACCGGCATCCCGACCGAGCCGAACCTCCACCAGATCGCCCAGGCCGTCGCACCCGACGCACGGGTCGTGTACTGCGACAACGACCCGATCGTGCTGGCCCACGCGGCAGCCCTGCTGCGCAGCTCGGACACGGGAGTGACCGAGTATCTGCAGGCCGACGTGCGGGACCCGGACGCCATTCTCGACGGGGCCAGGAAGATCCTGGACTTCGACCGGCCCGTGGCGCTCTCCCTCGTGGCGCTGCTCCACTTCGTCTCCGACGCGGACGGCGCGCACGACCTGGTCGGCCGCCTGCTGTCCGAACTGCCCTCCGGCAGCTACCTGACGGTCACCCATGCCACCGCCGACTTCACCCCCGAGGAGTCGGCGGCGGCGATCGAGAAGCTCAAGGCGGCGGGCGTCACCCTGGCACTGCGCTCCCGCGAGGAGTTCAGCCGCTTCTTCGACGGCCTCGACCTGGTCGAGCCGGGCGTCTCGGTGGTCCACCAGTGGCACCCGGAACTGGGCGAGCCGGTGCCGGGCCAGGACGACGGCGTCATCCCCGGGTACGGGGCGGTGGCACGCAAACCGTAGGTTTTTCGAGGCAGTCGCGTACCCCGCCGTCGCGTCTCCCGGGTACCGGGACGCGGCGGCGGGGTGCGGGCCTTCAGGGGGCGGGTCCTCCACGGTGCGATGCGACGGGACGGCAAGAGGACTGCCTTGGCGTCGGCCGGCCGTCGGCGCGACACCGGGTCGAGCGCGCTCAGCCGGGCGGCAGTACGTCGCACAGCGCGTCCAGCGCCGCCCCGTAGGCATGTTCCGCGGGCGTCGCGTACCCGACCACCAGCCCGTCCGGCGCGGACATCGCCGCCCCCGGGTGCCGGAACTCGGCGAGCCCGTCGAGCGCGACCCCCTGCCAGACGGCCGCCTTGACCGCCGACCGCTCGGTCCCCGGCGGCAGCCGCAGTACCGCGTGCAGCCCGGCCGCGATCCCGGTGACCTCGACGTGCGGCGCCCGCGCGGCGAGCGTGGCCACCAGCCGGTCGCGCCGTCCCCGGTACCGCTGCCGCATGCGCCGCACATGACGGTCGTACGAACCGGAGTCGATGAAGTCCGCGAGCGTCAGCTGGTCCAACGCGCTCGCCCACGCCTCCCGTTCGCCCTTGGTCTCCAGCACGGGATCGACGAACCGCTCCGGAAGGACCATCCAGCCGAGCCGCAGCGCCGGTGACAGGCTCTTGCTGACCGAGCCGATGTGGATGACCCGCTCCGGGTCCAGCCCCTGCAACGCGCCCACGGGTTTGCGGTCGTAGCGGAACTCCCCGTCGTAGTCGTCCTCCAGGATCACCCCGCCCCGCGCGCGTGCCCAGTCGACCACCGCCGCGCGCCGCTCGGCGTGCAGCGGGCCGCCGGTCGGGAACTGGTGCGCGGGCGTGAGCAGTACGGCCCGCTCCCGCCCCAACTCGTCCACCAGCGCGCCGTCTTCGTCCAGCGGCAGGGGCACGGTCCGTACGGAGGCGTCGGCCAGGAGCTGCCGGTGGAAGCCGAGACCGTACGACTCGACCGCCAGCGGCCCCCGAAGGACCTGCGGGAAGAGCAGGCGCAGGGCATGGGCGAAGCCCGAACAGATCACGATCCGTCCGGGCTCCGTGCGCACCCCGCGAGCCCGTGCCAGGTACTCCGCGAGTGCCTCCCGCAGCTCCGCCCGCCCGGCCGGATCACCGGGCCCGAAAGCCTCGTTGGGTGCCTGCTGGAGGGCCCGGCGAGCGGACGCCAGCCAGGCGGCACGTGGGAACGACGACGCGTCCGGAGTGCCCTGCCGCAGGTCGTGCCGGGGACCACGCGCGCGGGGCGCCTTCTTGGGCACGCGCGCGGGAGCCCCCGGCGCGGCGGCGCCCGCCCGTCGCCTCCCGCGCGGGGGAGTCACCCCCGCGGCGACCCGGGTGCCCGAGCCCTGCCGGGCGGTCAGCCAGCCCTCGGCGACGAGCTCGGCGTACGCGTCGGCGACCGTGTTGCGCGCGACGCCGAGGTCCGCGGCGAGCGACCGGTACGGCGGCAGCCGGGTGCCCGGCACGAGCCTCCCGCTGCGTACGGCCTCGCGCAGCGCGCGGGTCAGCGCGGCCCGCCGCCCGCCGGGACCCGACAGCTCCAGGTGCAGATCGGCACCGATCCGCTCCGCAGAATTGACCCATGATTCCGCCATGGAAATGCACCCTACAGCCGGTCTATCCGGCCCGTAGATTCATGGTCATGACGACGAACGCGAACACCACGACGGACACGAACGCGAACACCACGACGAACCCGGGCACCACGACGGACACGAGCACCGCGGCGGCCGCCGCTGGTGCCGCCGGAGCCGTCGGCGCCGGTGGGACGGCCGGGCCCGGAGCCGCCGGAGCCGCCAGGCTCGACCTCGCGAAGTCCGCCCCGAAGGTCTTCCGCGCCCTCATCGGCTTCGACGCGGCGGCCCGCGAGGGACTCGACCCGGCCCTCGTCGAACTGATCCAGATCCGCGCCTCGCACCTCAACCACTGCGCGTACTGCCTCCACATGCACACCAACGACGCCCGTAAGGCCGGCGAGAGCGAGGACCGGCTGCACATGGTCGCGGTCTGGCGCGAGGCCCGTCATTTCTTCACGCCGAAGGAGCGGGCCGCCCTCGCCCTGACCGAGGCGGTGACCCTGGTCGCCGACGCGGGTGTGCCCGACGACGTCTACGCCGAGGCGGCAGCCCACTTCGACGACCAGGAACTGGGCCACGTCCTCGCGCTGATCTTCGCGATCAACACCTGGAACAGGGTCGCCCTGTCGACGGCGAAGGTGGCCGGCACGGACCAGCGCCGCTGAGACGCCGTCCGGCCGGGGTCCGGCCCGCGCCTCGCGGGCGGTTCTCGGTGCTGATCTCGGCGCTAAGCGGTCATCGGGCGGTCGTACGGTCCGATCGGGGCCGGCAGCCGCAGACGCGCCGACCCGCTCAGTGCCCGGTCCACGGCCGCGGCGACCGCCCGGCCCTCGGCGATCGCCCACACGATGAGCGACTGGCCGCGTGCCGCGTCCCCGGCGGCGTACACCCCGGGGACGTTCGTGGCGAAGTCCGCGTCCCGGGTGATCGTGCCGCGCGGCTCGAGTGCCAGTCCCAGCTGGTCGATCAGGCCGTCGTGCCGGTCCGGGCCCGAGAAGCCGAGGGCGAGCAGCACGAGGTCGGCGGGCAGGGCCCGTCCCGAACCGGGGACCGGGCGGCGCCGCTCGTCGACCTCGACGAGATGCAGCGAGCTCACCCGCCCTTCAGCGTCTCCGTCGAAATGGAGCGTGGACGCGGCGAACAGCCGCGCATCCGCGTCCGCGGCGGGTGCCGTCCCCAGCGTGCCGGCCTCCTCGTGCGCGGCGGAGAGCCGGTAGATCTTCGGATACGTCGGCCACGGCTCGACGTCCTCGTCGCGCTCGGCCTCCGGCTGCGGATAGATGTCGAGCTGGGTCACGGACGCGGCACCCTCGCGCACGGCCGTCCCCAGGCAGTCGGCTCCGGTGTCACCACCGCCGACGATCACCACATGCCTGCCCGCCGCGGACAACGGGGAGACCTCCAGATCTCCCTCGCACACCCGGTCGGCCAGCGGAAGATACTCCATCGCCTGGTGAATGCCGGACAACTGCCGCCCGGGCACGTCCAGTTCGCGCCAGGCCGTGGCCCCCAGCGCGAGAATCACGGCGTCGTAGCGGGCCTTGAGCTCGGCCGCCCCTATGTCGGTGCCGATCGCCGTCGACGTACGGAACTTGGTCCCCTCCGCGCGCATCTGGGCCAGCCGCCGGTTCAGGTGCCGCTTCTCCATCTTGAACGCGGGGATCCCGTACCGCATCAGGCCGCCGATCCGGTCGGCCCGTTCGTACACGGCCACCGTGTGCCCGGCCCGGGTCAACTGCTGTGCCGCGGCCAGCCCGGCGGGCCCCGATCCGACGATCGCGACCGTCCGCCCCGAGAGCCGGTCCGGCGGACGTGGCGGTGTGAACCCGTCCTCCCAGGCACGGTCGGCGATGGCGACCTCGACGTTCTTGATGGTGACCGCGGGCTGGTTGATGGCCAGCACACAGCCCGCCTCGCACGGCGCGGGGCACAACCGCCCGGTGAACTCGGGGAAGTTGTTCGTGGCGTGCAGCCGGTCGCTCGCCGCCCGCCAGTCGTCGCGCGAGACGAGGTCGTTCCAGTCGGGGATCAGGTTGCCCAGGGGGCAGGCGTCATGACAGAAGGGGATGCCGCAGTCCATGCAGCGGTCGGCCTGTTTCTCGATGATCGGCAGCAGGGCTCCGGGAACGTACACCTCGTTCCAGTCCCGCACCCGCTCCTCGACGGGCCGGCGCGGATTCTCCTGGCGCGGTGTGGTCATGAAACCCTTGGGATCGGCCATGGCCGTCTCCCTCATGTACGCGTACCTGTGCGGGGCCGCACGGCCGTCGGCAGCCGTGATCGGCCGCGGAATCCGGACAGCACTCCCTTCCCGCCACGATACGTCGCCTCCGCACGCGGCGCCGCCCCGGACGACGGTACGTGCGGAGGCTTCGACCAGGGCTCGGGCCGGGGCCGGACGAGGGCGGGCGGACGGCTCAGGCGAGGGCGAGCGTGTACGACACCGCCGCGGCGGCCGAGGCGACCGTGCGCACGTGATTCCACATCGTCCACTCGCGCACATAGGTGGGCCAGTAGACGGCGGCCTCCGGTGTCCCGGACTCCAGCTTCAGCAGTGCGTCATTGCGCGGGACGTTCGCCGCGATCGTCACCCCGAACGAGCCGAACAGATACAGCGCGCTGCCGAGCAGCAACTCCACCGTCCCCTCGTCCGGCAACAGCACGAACGTCACCACCGCCAGCACCGCGCTCAGCACCGCCGACCCCACGAACACCAGCATGAACGGGGGGCGGACCGCGGCGACGTTGATCGCGTTCATCGCGGCGACCCCCTGCGCCGGCGGCAGCTTCGCGAGCGCCCTCATCACGAAGGTCGAGAAGCCGCAGAACACCCCCGCCACCAGCCCGCAGCCGAGCACCCCCAGCAGCGTCAGCACGAAATACGGTCCGTCGATCATGTCCACTCCCGCGTCGAAACCGCCAAGCCCAAGATCCTGCACAGCGCCAACCGTCACCACAAGTGAAATCCGCTACGACGGCAGTCGCCATGGCCGAGCGACGCGGACACATACGCGACCGTCCACCACCCGTCGCGGTGACGGCACATCTCCGCCTCCACGGCCCGGGTGCCCGGTCCGGCCCATCCGCTCGGCGGTTGAGCGGACCCCGGCCGCTGCCCGCTCACGCCCGCGCGGCCCGGGCCGCTGTCCGCTCACGCCCGCGCGGACCCGGGCCTCTGTCCGCTCACGCCCGCGCGGCCCCGGGACTCTGTCCGCTCACGCCCGAGCGGTGATGTCCTCGCGCCATTCCCAGAGCCTCGTGTCCACCGTGGCCGCGATCCGGCGGCGCGCCTCGTGCCGCGGAACGCCGCTCATCAGCAACTGGTCGTACGGGGTCTCCATGTGCCGTACGGACGCGCGGACCGCCGCGGTCACCGCCGCCTCGGACAGCGCGCGGCCCGCCGAGCTCCGCCCGACCCGCCCGCTGCCGCGCACCGAGGCGTGTGCGGCGATCGCTCGCGCCCGGTCGGCCGGACAGTGCGGAAACAGCCGGCGTATCTCCCGCGCGAACGCGTCCGTGAAGCGGACGTCCTCCGCCTCCCGGCGCCGCGCGTCCCGTGCCCGGCGTCGCCGACGTGCCTCCGCGTCCGCCAGGCACCGCTCCTCGGCCCGGGCGAGGGCCGCCTCCTCGACCAGGACGCCCTGCCGCTCGTACCGGCCCCGCCGCCGGTTGAACCGCAGCACCACGGCCGACAGTGTGCTGCCCTCCCGCGATCTGCGTGTCAGCGCGGTGTCGCCGCGAGCCAGGAACACCAGGTGCCCGAGATCCACGCAGTCCAGACACCGAGGTGCCCCCTCCTCCAGCACCAGCAGGGGGAGCGGCCCGCTCCGGCACTCGGCACAGTGCCGCTTCTTGAGCGGCTGGACGACGAGAGGCCCGTTCCGGTACGGGGGAGCAGCGATCGGTGCCATACGCGGTTCCTTCCCTGCACCGGCCCGACATCTACGTCGTCCGACGGTGCCTTCGCGCGACCAGCGCCCCGGCCACGCGATCCCGGCCGCTCCCGCTCGCCGCGGGCATCGCCCGCCGGGCCCCTTCCCGATCGCTGCATCATGGGCCCTGTGCGACTCGAAGCGATCACCTGGGAACGGCTCGGCGACCTCCTCGCCGACCGCCTGCTCGACCTGAAACCGGACGATGGCAGCCCCTGGCCACGCATCGCCTTCGACGGAGCCCCGGCCGCCCGCCCCGGCGAACTCGCGCACCGCGTCTCCGAGGCGCTGCGCGTACGCGGCCGTTCCTCGCTGGTCGTCGGCGCGGAGGGCTTCCTGCGTCCCGCGTCGCTCCGGTTCGAATACGGCCACCAGGACGTCGACGCCTATTACGACGGCTGGTTCGACACCGGCGCTCTCTGGCGCGAGGTCTTCGGTCCCCTCGAACCCGGCGGCGACGGCAGGCTCCTGCCCGACCTCTGGGACCCCGCCACCGACCGGGCCACCCGTAGTCCCTACGTCCAACTCCCGCCCGGCGGAATCCTGTTGCTCCACGGCCCCCTCCTCCTGCGTCACTGGTTCCCATTCGATCTCAGCGTCCACGTACTCCTCTCCCCGGGCGCCCTGCGCCGCCGTACCCCCGAGTCGGAGCACTGGACCCTCCCCGCTTTCGCCCGCTACGAGAGCGAGGGGGACCCGGCCGGCGCGGCCGACATCCTGGTGCGCGCCGACGACCCCCGGCACCCCGCGTGGAACGGCTGATCACGAAGGCCGGCCCCGCCCCTCGCCGCGCCCCAGGTGCGTAGCCCCAGGGGCGCGGCGAGAATGTAGGGCGCCGGGACTAGCGGTGTGTTCCGCGCCGCGCCGGCCGTCCGGCACCGGGAGGTACTACATGACCACCGCCGGAGACATCATGCATCGTGGTGCCCAGTGGATCCCCGCCCACGAGACCCTGGACCGCGCCGCCCAGCTGATGCGCGAGCTCAACGTGGGTGCCCTGCCCATCAGCGACGAGAACGAACGCCTCTGCGGCATCCTCACGGACCGCGACATCGTCGTCGGCTGCGTGGCCATGGGCCACGACCCCGCACGGGTCACCGCGGGCGAGATGGCCCAGGGCACACCGCGCTGGATCGATGCGGACGCCGATGTCGGCGAAGTGCTCCAGGAGATGAAGGGGCACCAGATCCGCCGGCTTCCGGTGATCGAGAACAAACGACTGGTCGGCATGATCAGCGAGGCCGACCTCGCCCAGCACGTCAGCGACGAACAACTCGCCGCCTGGGTCGAGAGCGTCTACGCGAGGGGTGCGAGCAGCGCGACGGGCTGAACCCGTCGATCCTCCCGACCCGACCCGACTGACCCGGCCTGACTGACCCGGCCTGACTGACCCGGCCCGACTCGAACGACCCCGACCCCACCGACCCCGACCCGGGCGAATCAGTCCGAAGGCAAGCGAAGCGAGTCACCCGCTCTCGTCTACGCGTCTCCGGCTCTGCGGAGTACGCGACGCGCTCTCTCGTCCGGCCGGCCGTGCCGGGCGAGAGACGTGTCAGAGCCAGCCGTTGCGCCGGAACCCCCGGTAGAGGACGAGACAGGCGATGGATATGACGCCGATGACGATGGCGTAGCCGAACCTCCAGTGCAGTTCGGGCATGTTGTCGAAGTTCATGCCGTACACGCCGCAGACCATGGTCGGAACGGCGATGACCGCCGCCCACGCCGTGATCTTCCGCATGTCCTCGTTCTGCGCCACCGTCACCTGCGCGAGATGCGCCTGCAGGATCGAGTTGAGCAGTTCGTCGAAGGCGGCTATCTGCTCGGTGACCCGCAGCAGATGGTCGGAGACGTCCCGGAAGTACGCCTGTATCTCCGGGTCGACCACACGGATCGGCCGGGTCGCCAGCTCCTGGACCGGCCGGGCGAGCGGGACCACCGCCCGCTTCAGTTCGAGGAGTTCGCGCTTGAGCTGGTAGATGCGGCCCGCGTCCGCGCGTGCGCCGTCCTCGGCGAACACATCGGCTTCGACCTGGTCGATGTCGGCCTGGACCGAGTCCGTGACGTTGACGTACTCGTCGACCACGTGGTCCGCGATCGCGTGCAGGACCGCGGCCGGCCCCTTGGACAGCTGCTGCGGATCGGACTCCAGCTCCTCGCGCAGCGGGCCCAGCGACCCGTGTCGTCCGTGCCGCACGGTGATGACGAAGTCCGGCCCGACGAACAGCATGATCTCGCCGGTGTTCACCACTTCGCTGGTCGCCGTCAACTCCGTGTGCTCCACGTAGCAGACCGTTTTGAAGACCGCGAACAGGGTGTCGCCGTACCGCTCCAGCTTCGGGCGCTGATGCGCCTCGACGGCGTCCTCGACGGCGAGGGGATGGAGGTCGAAGAGTTCGGCGATGCCCGCGAACTCCAGGTCGGTCGGCTCGTGCAGGCCGAGCCAGACGAATCCCTCGTCGCGCTTGCGGATCCGCTCCACTGTGTCGACCAGATCGCGGCCCTCGGGGATCCTGGCGCCGCTCTGGTACGCCACGCAGTTCACCACCGCGGAGCCCAACGGCGACCGGGCGGGGTGGCTCAGGTCGACACGGGGTCGCCGCCGTGTCAGCCGCGCCACCTTGCGGAGGCCGTCGACCGCACCGAGAGCCGTCACCTTCCGCAAATTCCCTGCCATGGACATCTGGATCTCCTCGCGTGGATCTCCTCGGGCCGCACTCTGCGCCTGGCGGGCCAGTCTGCCAGGCCTGATCGGACACTGGAAAAGGCTGTGGGAACGGAACATTCCGTTCCGTGATGCGGGACACTCGGACAGCTCAGCGGCAGGTGGTGGCGCATGGCGGGGCGTGGCGCCGAGGACGGCACCCGTCGGGTGACGCGGGTGCCGACAACGGGAGCGTCGGCGATTCCGGACAAGCGGGTCAACTGGGATGATCTCCCCATGACGCAAGCCGACGGGTATCTCCTCGACAACCAGCAGACCGAGGCGGGACAGCGTTTCGACGCCTTCGCCACGCTCTTCGACCCCACGACGTTCAGGCACCTGGAGCGCTTCGGCGTCGGGTCCGGCTGGCGCTGCTGGGAGGTCGGGGCGGGCGGCACGTCCGTCGTGTCCTGGCTCGCCAAGAAGGTCGGTCCGACGGGGAAGGTCGTCGCGACCGACATCGACACCTCGTGGGCGGCGTCCGTCGCCCGCTCGCCCGTCGAGGTCCGCGTCCACGACGTGGGCGCCGAGGAACCGCCGGGGGAGGGCTTCGACCTCGTGCACGCCCGGCTCGTCCTGGTTCATGTGCCGGACCGGGAGCGGGCGTTGCGGTCGATGATCAAGTCCCTGCGGCCCGGCGGCCGAATCCTGGTCGAGGACGCCGATCCCGCCCTGCAGCCTCTGCTCTGCCCCGACGAGTACGGCCCCGAGCAGCAGCTGGCGAACCGGCTGCGCCAGGGTTTCCGCAAGCTGCTCGCCGAGCGCAGTGCCGACCTCGCCTACGGTCGCAAACTCCCGCGGCTTCTCCGGGAGGCGGGGCTGAGGGGCGTGGAGGCCGACGCGTACTTCCCCGTCACCTCACCCGCCTGCGCCACCCTGGAATCCGCGACGATCCGTCAGATCCGCGACCAGCTCGTCACAACGGGCCTGGCCACCCAGGAGGAGATCGACCGGCACCTGGCGAACGTCGCGGCCGGTTCCATGGATCTGGCGACCGCACCGATGATCTCGGCTTGGGGGCGCAAGAACTGAACGCGATGCGGGAGTCGGGCATGGGGTACCCGGGGCGCGACCTCATGCGGGTCAGGCGTTCAGCGAACCCGCGTCTTTCCTCCTCCTCCTCGCCGTCGACTTCCCGACGGCGGTCTTCCGCCGACCCGCTCCACCGCCTTCGCCCCGGCCGCGCACCCCGCCGTCGCCGCCTCCTCGGAGCCGGCGCCCGCGAGCAGTGCGGCGAGGAACGCGCCGGTGAACGCGTCACCGGCGCCCGTCGTGTCACGCGGCGTCGCGGGCAGCGCCGGGACATGGGCCCGGACGGTTCCGGAACGGGCCACCAGGGCCCCGGCGCCTCCCTGTTTGACGACGGCCAAGGGGAAATGGCGGCTCAGCTTGGCCGCCGCGTCGGCAGGATCGGGCAGCCCCGTCAGCAGGCACGCCTCGTCACGGCTGGGCAGCAGGACGTCCACACCCTCGGCGAGTTCGAGGAAGCGGTCCACGCCCAGCTCGGTGAGGAACCCCGCCGACGCGGGGTCGAGGCTCACCGGCACCCCCCGCGCCCGCGCCGACTCCAGTGCCGCCGACACCAGCGCCCGGCTCGGCCCGGAGAAGAACAGGTAGCCCGACAGATGCAGCCGCGCGACCCCGTCGAGCATCGCGGGCGACCAGTCGTCCGGTGCGAGCCGAAGAGACGCCCCGCTGTCCGTGAGGAACGTGCGCTCGGCCGACGCGCCGGTGTCCACCAGGCAGATCACTGTTCCGGTCGGTGCTTCCGGATCGGTCACCAGGAGGGGCCGTACGCCGCTCGCCGCGAGTTCGCGCTCGTGCCACGCGGCGGAGTCGCCGCCCACCCGGCCGAGCAGCCGCACGTCGTCACAGCCCTCGTACGCGGCCCAGCACGCGACATTGGCGCCGGCGCCGCCCGGCACGGTCCGGATGACGGCGGCCGTGTCGGTGCCGGCCGCCAGCGGCCCGCGATGCCGGGCCACGACGTCCGTGACCACGTCCCCGACGACGAGCAGCGCGCCCGCGGCATCCCCCGCGTCCCCTTCCGCCCCCGAGCGGTCCACCCCGCTCACGCCACGCCCCGGGTCGCCCCGATCCCTGCCGCTCACGCCCCCGCCCAGGCCGCCGCGATCCGCCCCGCGAGGCGTACGTTGCCGCGTACCGCCGCCAGATTGGCGCCGAGCGAAGCGCCGTCCGTGTGCCGGACCAGATAGCCGAGCAGGAAGGGCGTCACCGCCTGTCCGGTCACGCCCTCCGCCTCGCACGCGTGCAACGCGTCGGCGAGCACGCGCGCGTGGAGCTCGGGATCGAGCTGCTCCTCCTCGGGGACGGGGTTCGCGACGATGAGCGACGACTCGGGGGCGTCCAGCGCGTCCTGGGCGCGCATCACCTGCGCCACCTGTTCGGGGGAGTCCAGGGTCCAGTCCACGGGGTGTCCCGAGTCGGACAGATAGAAGCCGGGGAACCGGTCCGTGCCGTACCCGGCCACCGCCACGCCCAGCGTCTCCAGACGCTGCAGCGTCGCCGGCACGTCCAGGATCGACTTGACGCCCGCGCACACCACCGTGATCCGGGTGCGCGCCAACAGGCCCAGATCGGCGGACTCGTCCTGGGTCACCGTCCACTCGCGGTGCACACCGCCGAGCCCTCCCGTCGCGAACACCCGTACCCCCGCACGGGCCGCCAGCAGGGCTGTCGCGGACACGGTCGTCGCCCCGCTCGCCCCCGCGGCCACCGCGAGCGGCAGGTCGCGGTGCCCCAGCTTGCGGATCCCGTCCTCGTTCGCGACCCGTTCCAGCTGTTCCTTGTCCAGACCGACCCGCGGCCGGCCGTCGAGCACGGCGATCGTCGCGGGTACCGCGCCCTCCTCCCGGACCACATCCTCCAGTTCGAGCGCGACCTGCAGATTGCGCGGGCGGGGCAGCCCGTGCGCGATGATCGTCGACTCCAGGGCCACCACCGGCCGGCGCGCGTCGAGCGCCTCCCGCACCTCATCGGACACCACGATCACGCGCCTGCCTCCTGTCGTCGGTCGACGTTCCCCGTCCCTGGATCTCTGGCGAGCGGCGCGCCCGGCCAAACCCTTGCGACCTGCGGCGTACGACACCAGCCTGGGTGCATGACGGACAACTCGCCATGTCTCGACCATGTCGTTCTCTGGGTACGTGATCCGGTCGCCTCGGCCGACTTCTACGAGAAGGCGGTCGGCCTGGAGTCCCTGAGGGTCACCGAATTCGCCGCCGGAACGGTCCCCTTCCCCTCCGTACGTCTCAACGAGGAGACCGTCTTCGACCTCGCCCCCCTGGCTCTGGCGCCGGGCATGAACATGGTTCCCGGGGGTGCCGACAGTGCCGGCCACCCGGTCAACCATGTGTGCGTGGCCCTCGCGAGAGACACGTTCGACGCGCTGCGGGCCCGCCTGGAGGAACGGTCGGTCCCCGTCTCGGACTTCTCGTACGACTCCTTCGGAGCCCGCGGAATGGCCAGGCGCAGCTTCTACTTCCGTGACCCGGACGGGAATGTCTTCGAGGCCCGGCACTACGAGTAGCCCCCGCCTGCCGGGATCCCGTCCTTCGGCGGGAGATCGCCGGTGAAGGAGAGCGGAACGGCCTCCCGTCCCACAGGGAGACCCTCGCCGCCCGGGGCGGGAGGCCAGCCCCTAGGGTGTCCGCTCATGACCATGAACTCCCAGGCCACGCCCTCCTTCGCCGTGCACATTCCCGACGCCGAACTCGAACCCGAGCCGCTGGATCCGGCCCAGATCGTCTCCGGCGACCCCGCCGTGACGGGCAAGGTGCTCTGGGAGTCCGCCGACGGCAAGCAGCTGCGCGGCATCTGGCAGATCACGCCCGGCGTGGTGACCGACACCGAGGCGAACGAGCTCTTCGTCGTCGTCAGCGGCCGCGCCACCATCGAGGTGGAGGGCGGCGACGTCATCGAAGTGGGGCCCGGCGACGCGGCGTTCCTGCGCGAGGGCGACCGGACGACGTGGACCGTCCACGAGACGCTTCGCAAGGCGTACCACATCAGCCTCTGAGGACCCCGGGGAAGGCTCCCGCCGCCACCTCAGAACAGTGGCTCCGGGAGCACCCCTTCCAGTGCCAGCAGCTTCCGCTTGGTCTCCAGGCCGCCCCCGAAACCGCCGATGCCGCCGTCCCTCTCGACCACGCGATGGCACGGCACCACGACCGGCAGCGGATTCGAGCCCATGGCGACCCCCACGGCCTGCGCCGCCCCGGGCTGGCCGACCCGCGCGGCCAGGTCGCCGTAGCCCACGACGGAACCGAACGGAACACCCGAGTTCAGCTCGCGCAGCACCTGGCGGTTGAACCCCGAGATCAGCGACCAGTCGAGCGGCAGGTCGAAGTCGTGCCGCTCGCCCGCGAAGTACGCCTCGACCTGGCGTATCGCCTCGGCCAGCAGGGGTGACCCGGGCGCCTCGACGGGCTCGCTGCCCAGCCGGGACGTGAGCCGCTCGAGCGCCTTGCCGCGCACCGCGTCCGACGCGTGGAAGACGACGTTGACCAGGCCGGCGGGTGTCGCCGCGAGGAACAGCGGACCGATGTCGGTGCCGAGGACGGTCCACACGACCTGCTGCTCGTACTGCCCGTGGCTGTTCATGCGCTCCACCGTACGGCCCGCCACCGACAACGCCCGTGGCGCGGACACCGGCACCCGTCCGCGCCACGGGCGAGGGCGCTATTCCAGGGCCTCGCGGACCACGTCGGGCGCGTTCGTGATGACGCCGTCCGCGCCGAAGCCCGCCATGCGCAGCGCGGTGGCCGCGTCGTCCACGGTCCAGGCGAAGACCTTCATCGGGCCGTGCGGACCGTGGAGGGCGTGCACCGCGGAGACGTAGTCGGACGACAGCGACGTATGGTCCGGGTTGATCTGGTCGGCGAACTCCGCGTACCGGGGCAGCCGCGCGAGCGGAGGTGTCCCCAGGAAGGCCGTCGTGATGCCGGGCCGCAGATCGTGCACCGTCCGGACGCTGCCGGCGCTGAAGCTCTGGACGATCAGCCTGTCCCTGAGGTGCACCGGGTCGAGCCAGCCCTCGTTGCTCAGGAGCTTGAGGGTCTGTCGCTCGATGCCGGGATAGAGCTCGGGGTTCTTGATCTCCAGGACGAGCTTCTGATGGTTGCGGGAGAGGCGTTCCATGTACTCCCGCAGCGTCGGCACCCGCTCGCCCGCGAACTCCGGATCGAACCAGCTCCCGGCATCCAGGCGGGCGATCTCGGCCGCGGTGAAGTCCTTGACCCTCCAGGGACTTCGGCCGGGATAGACCTCCTCGACGTCGGTCGTGCGCGCCAGCGAGGCGTCGTGAAGGACGACCAGCTGACCGTCGCGGGTGCGCTGGACGTCGTTCTCGACCCACTCGAACCCCAGGTCGGCCGCGCGGTCGACGGCGGCCAGGGTGTTCTCGGGCGCGTAGGCCGACGCGCCGCGGTGGGAGACGACCAGCGGAGCCGTGCTCCGGCTGTCGGCGCTGGCGTGCGGGCCGGGCAGTATGAAAGCGGTTCCCCCAAGAAGCGCGGCGGTCGTGGCGGCGGCAACGCGCGCGTGCATGCCTTCTCCTCGCGTAGGGCGATCACGGTCAGTACAAGATTGACAGCAGAGAGTCGCCGAAGAGTGGAAGCGAGATGGCCGCGGATTGAATGGAGTTGTCCAAGTCCGCTCACTGGCGCCGCACAAGTGAGGAGAGGTCGTGATTCTTTGCCGGATTATCGTTCGACCATTCCGGTGGAGGTCATACTCTCTGCCTCGACCCGGTCCGCTCCGGTGGTCCGGAAGGCGGGGGTAGTTCGGGTATTTCCAGGAGTAACGGGGCGGGAAGGGCAGCCGCGCATGCAGGGCACGGTCGACGGCTTCACCTACGGACTCGTCACACCGCTGGTGGCGTACTTCATGGCTTGCCTGGGCGGAGCGCTCGGACTTCGCTGCACCACCAGATCCATGCTCGTCGCCGGTCCCTGGCGGGCCGGCTGGCTCGCGCTCGGCTCGGTCGCGATCGCCTCCGGCATCTGGACGATGCACTTCATCGCGATGATGGGCTTCACGGTCGAGGAGACCCCGGTCCACTACGACAAGCCGACCACGTTCGCGAGTCTGGGCGTCGCCGTCCTGATGGTCGGCGCCGGGATCTTCATCGTCGGCTACCGGGGTGCCACCGGGACGGCGCTCTTCACCGGAGGGACCGTCACGGGCCTGGGTGTCGCCTCGATGCACTATCTGGGCATGGCCGGGATGCGGCTCAACGGGAAGCTCGAATACAACACCCTCACCGTCTCCGCCTCGGTCGTCATCGCCGTCGTGGCCGCGACCGCCGCCCTCTGGGCGGCGGGACAAGTGCGTGGATTCCTCTGGAGCGTGGGCGCGAGCCTGGTCATGGGGCTCGCCGTCAGCGGGATGCACTACACAGGCATGGCCGCCCTCAGCGTCCATCTGCACGGCTCGACCGGCGCCGGCCCGGCCGGGGACTCGGCGGCCGCACTCCTCGCGCCCATGATGATCGGCCCCTTCGTGTTCCTCTGCCTGGCGGGCGTCGTCGTGATGTTCGACCCGCTGATGGTCATGGGCAAGCCCGACTGGAGCCCCGCGGAGATCAAGCGGCCGGGCGTTCCGGCCCATCCCGTCGCCACGCACGTCGTCGGCCGCCGTCCGGCCGTGCACCCCGTGCAGGAGCGTGGGCACCGCCGCTCCCGAACCCCGCAGAGCCGCTGATCCCGCCCGGTTGTCAGTGCGGGGTCGTACGGTGGATTCCATGCGGCCCGTATCCAAGATCGAACGTTCGGTGGCGCCTTTCGAGGTCGTCAGCTCCTTCCAGCCGGGCGGCGACCAGCCCACGGCCATCGCCGACCTGGAGAAGCGCATCCGCGCAGGTGAGAAGGATGTCGTGCTGCTGGGCGCGACCGGCACCGGCAAGTCCGCCACCACCGCGTGGATGATCGAGAAGCTCCAGCGCCCCACGCTCGTCATGGCACCGAACAAGACACTGGCCGCACAGCTGGCCAACGAGTTCCGTGAGCTGCTGCCGAACAACGCCGTCGAGTACTTCGTCTCGTACTACGACTACTACCAGCCCGAGGCCTACGTCCCGCAGTCGGACACCTATATCGAGAAGGACTCCTCGATCAACGAGGAGGTGGAGCGCCTGCGCCACTCCGCGACCAACTCGCTGCTCACCCGCCGCGACGTCGTCGTGGTCGCCTCGGTGTCCTGCATCTACGGCCTCGGTACTCCGCAGGAGTACGTGGACCGGATGGTCAGCCTGAAGGTCGGCGACGAGATCGACCGCGACGACCTGCTGCGCCGCTTCGTCGACATCCAGTACACGCGCAACGACGTGGCCTTCGCGCGCGGCACCTTCAGGGTCCGCGGCGACACCATCGAGATCTTCCCGGTCTACGAGGAGCTCGCCGTCCGCATCGAGATGTTCGGCGACGAGATCGAGGCCCTGTCCACGCTGCACCCGCTCACCGGTGAGGTCATCACCGACGACAACCAGATCTACGTCTTCCCGGCGTCCCACTACGTGGCGGGTCCCGAACGCATGGAGCGCGCCGTCAACGACATCGAGAAGGAACTGGGGGAGCGACTCGCCGAGCTGGAGAAGCAGAGCAAGCTCCTGGAGGCCCAGCGCCTGCGCATGCGCACGACGTACGACATCGAGATGCTCCGCCAGATCGGCTCCTGCTCCGGCGTGGAGAACTACTCGATGCACTTCGACGGCCGTGAACCCGGCTCCCCGCCGAACACGCTGATCGACTACTTCCCGGACGACTTCCTGCTCGTCATCGACGAGTCGCACGTCACCGTCCCGCAGATCGGCGCGATGTACGAGGGCGACGCCTCCCGTAAGCGGACCCTTGTCGACCATGGCTTCCGGCTGCCGTCCGCTCTGGACAACCGCCCCCTGAAGTGGGAGGAGTTCCAGAAGCGCATCGGCCAGACCGTCTATCTCTCGGCGACCCCGGGGAAGTACGAGCTCTCCCGCTCGGACGGCTTTGTCGAGCAGATCATCCGCCCCACCGGTCTCATCGACCCCCAGGTCGTCGTCAAGTCCACCGAGGGCCAGATCGACGACCTGGTGCACGAGATCCGGCAGCGCACCGAGAAGGACGAGCGCGTCCTGGTCACCACGCTCACCAAGAAGATGGCCGAGGACCTGACCGACTACTTCCTGGAACTGGGCATCCAGGTGCGCTATCTGCACAGTGACGTCGACACCCTGCGCCGCGTCGAGCTGCTGCGCGAACTGCGTGCCGGCGAGTTCGACGTCCTGGTCGGCATCAACCTGCTGCGCGAGGGACTCGACCTTCCCGAGGTCTCCCTGGTGGCGATCCTCGACGCCGACAAGGAGGGCTTCCTGCGCTCGGGAACGTCCCTGATCCAGACCATCGGCCGCGCGGCGCGCAATGTCTCCGGCCAGGTCCATATGTACGCGGACAAGATCACCCCGGCGATGGAGAAGGCCATCGAGGAGACCAACCGCCGCCGGGAGAAGCAGATCGCCTACAACAAGGAGAGGGGCATCGACCCGCAGCCCCTCCGCAAGAAGATCAACGACATCGTGGCGCAGATCGCCCGCGAGGACGTCGACACCGAGCAGCTCCTCGGCTCCGGCTACCGCAAGACGAAGGACGGCAAGGGTGCCAAGGCCCCCGTCCCCGCGCTGGGCGGCAAGGCGAATCGCGCCGCCAAGTCCGCCAAGGGCAAGGAGACCGTGCCGACCGACCGCCCCGCGGCCGAACTCGCCGGTCAGATCGAGGAGATGACGGAGCGGATGCGCGCCGCCGCTGCCGATCTCCAGTTCGAGATCGCTGCCCGCCTGCGCGACGAGGTGTCCGAGATGAAGAAGGAGCTGCGGCAGATGAAGGAGGCGGGCATCGCCTGACGGTCACCGCGGTGGCGCCGGACCTCGGTCGATGCGCGCTGTGTTGCAAGACCGACACAAAGTGCGCCCCAGGGTTCGGCGCTGTCAGTGCCCCTGCGTAGGGTTCTGCTCATCCGCGGATTCCGCGGCAACAGGGGACAGTTCGAGAGGGGAACAGCGCGTGACGGTCAACATGACCAAGGGTCAGGCCATCAGTCTGCAGAAGAACGACGGGGGCACGCTGACCGCGGTCCGTATGGGACTCGGTTGGCAGGCGGCCCCCCGGCGCGGCCTGTTCGGCTCGCGCACCCGGGAGATCGACCTCGACGCCTCCGCCGTGCTGTTCGCGGACAAGCAGCCCGTCGACGTGGTGTTCTTCCGTCACCTCGTCAGCGACGACGGCTCCGTGCGGCACACCGGTGACAACCTGGTCGGCGGCGTGGGTCAGGGCGGCGACGACGAGGCCATCCTCGTCGACCTGCAGCGCATCCCGGTCCACATCGACCAGATCATCTTCACCGTGAACTCCTTCACGGGCCAGACCTTCCAGGAGGTGCAGAACGCGTTCTGCCGCCTGGTCGACGAGACCAACGGCCAGGAACTCGCCCGCTACACGCTGGCGGGCGGCGGCCAGTACACGGCCCAGATCATGGCGAAGGTGCACCGCGCCGGAACCGGCTGGCAGATGACGGCCCTCGGAACGCCGGCCAACGGCCGCACGTTCCAGGACCTGATGCCCTCGATCCTGCCGCACCTGTAGGCAGCCGGCGCACACGCACGAAGCGACATAGGGGGACAAGACGATGACGGCCGAGCTGGTCAGGGGGCAGAACCACCCGCTCTCCCAGGTCCGTCTCGAGGTCCGTGTCTCGGCCGGGAAGCCGATCGTGGCAGGGGCCACGCTCAGCGACGAGCAGGGCAGGGTCCGAGGCGTCGAGTGGGTGGCCCATCCGGGCGCGCCCACGCTGCCCGGACTCGAGGTCTCCAAGCAGGCGGCGGCCGATCACCGCCTGGCCTTCGACCTGGACGCCCTGCCGCCGGCCGTGCACCGGGTCAGCGTGCTGCTCGCGCTGCCCACGGGGGTCGGCGGTCCGGTCCGGTTCGGGGCCGTCGCCGCCCCCTTCGTCGCGGTCACCGGCCTCGACGGTTCCGAGGTCGCCAGCTACACCCTCACCGGCCTGGACGCCGAGTCCGCCGTCGTGGCCCTGGAGCTCTACCGCAGGCAGGGCGCCTGGAAGGTCCGCGCGGTCGGCCAGGGCTACGCGGGCGGCCTCGCCGAACTCCTCACCGACCAGGGACTCCCCGAGGCCCGGCAGCTCGCCGGAACCATCAACGAGGCGGTGGCCCAGGGCCTGGCCCGGTCCGTGGCGGCGCCCCCGCCGCGCACGGCGGAGGGGGACCGGTCACGGCAGACGGCCACCTCGGCGCCGGGGCCGGATCAGCCGTACGCCGGGCCCGGACCGCAGGGCGCCCCCGGGAGCGTGACACCGCAGCAGTCCCCGTACGACACGCCCGGTCCGCAGGGAGCCACGGCGCCGCAGACGGGCGGTCCGGTGGGCCCCGCGCAGCCCGACCCCTCCACCGTCACCCAGCCGACGTCACCCACCGTCGGCGGTCCCGTCGACTACAGCCACCCCGGCCGGCAGACCGCCGCCCCGCCGCCACCCCCGCCGACCGCGCCGCCGGCCCAGCCAGGGCAGCCGGCCCAGCCCGTCGCGGGAGACGCGACCGGCTGGTCCATGGAGGAGCGGCTGTACAACCAGGTGTGGGGGATGTTCGAGGACCTGGCCAGGACCGTCGCCGCGTACCGCAGCGCCGTCGACTTCGCCGACTCGCGTATGGAGAAGGAGCTCGACCACGTCCTCTCCGACCCGCGCAGCCGGATCGGCGGGCAGGGCGACGCCGCGCGCGACGCCGCCCGCGCCAAGCACGCACTCCTCGTGGACCAGGCCCGGGCCGCCCTCGACCGGGACCTCGCCCAGCTGACCGCCGAGGCCGAGGTCGTGGAGCCCGCGCTGCCGTTGGCATACGCGAGCTGGGACAACCCCGTCTGGCACGGTTACCGCGTGCCCATGGAGATCCCCATGGCACTGCGCCTCGGCCAGCTGCGTCTGCCCGAGAGCGAGAACCTGAGCATCCCGATGCTGATGCGCCTGCCGCTGGAGCGCGGCCTGTGGATCGACAGCGGTCGCGCCTCCCTGGACGGCACGCTCGCCGACTCCGACCAACTGCGCCGCCTCGCCATGGACACCGCCGTGGCGCACGCCGCCCGGCTGCTCGCCGCGTATCCCGCGGGCGAGTTCACCGTGCACGTCATCGACGCGGCCGGTGCCGGAGCCTCGTCCCTGTCACCTCTGGTGCAGTCCGGGGTGCTCCACAGCCCGCCGGCCGTGGGTGCCGCGGGTGTGGCGGACGTACTGGCCCGGCTCACCGAGCGCGTCGACCTGGTGCAGATGGCGTTGCGCGGGGGCGCGGCCGACTCGCTGCCGCCGGGCCTCGACCCCGCCGAGCAGCTGCTCATCGTCAACGACTTCCCGCACGGCTTCGACGACCGCGCCGTGACCCAGCTCCGCTACCTGGCGGACGAGGGGCCGGCCGTCGGCGTCCATCTGATGATGGTGGCCGACCGCGAGGAGGCAGCCGCGTACGGACCGCTGCTCGACCCTCTCTGGCGGTCGCTGCTGCGGATCACGCCGGTGCCCGACGACCATCTCGCCGACCCGTGGGTCGGACACGCGTGGACGTACGAACCCTCGCTCGTCCCCGCGAACAGTCAGGTGCTCCAGCAGGTCCTCGCCCAGGTGGCGGCGGCCCGCCGGTCCTGGAACCGCTGACTCCGACCTCCTTCGGGCACCCCTGGGCACAGGGGCTCAGGGCGCTTTACCAAGCACCGGTAAAGCGCCCTGACCAGGCAACTTGGTCTTTCTTTTACTAATCCCTTTACCTTCCCTTGGTGGTTCGGGTACTCTTTTTCCATACGGAGGGGAGTACTCCCTACCTGCTGCGGCGTACCCGTCAATACGGATCAGACCAGATCCCGGGGCGTCGACCCGCGGGCTCCGGGCGCACCCAGCGCCCCGGCAGCCGCGGGTGGAAGAGACCTCCGGTAGCGCGACGACGCTGAATCTGCCGTTACGAACTGCCGGAGGCGCAGTGGATGTTTCCCTGACCCTGTGGGTCCTGACCATCGTGGGACTGGCCGCACTGATCGCGGTCGACTTCTTCATCGGCCGCAAGCCGCACGACGTATCGATCAAGGAAGCCGGAATCTGGACCGTCGTCTGGATCGCCCTGGCCGGGCTGTTCGGACTCGGACTGCTCCTCTTCTCCGGCGGTGAGCCGGCCGGAGAGTTCTTCGCCGGATTCATCACCGAGAAGTCGCTGAGTGTCGACAACCTCTTCGTCTTCGTCCTGATCATGGCGAAGTTCGCCGTGCCCTCGAAGTACCAGCAGCGCGTGCTCCTCGTGGGCGTCCTCATAGCCCTGGTCCTGCGCGCGATATTCATCGCCGCGGGAGCCGCGATCATCGCGAACTTCGCGTGGGTCTTCTACATCTTCGGCGCGTTCCTCATCTACACCGCCTGGAAGCTGATCCAGGAGGCACGTGCGGACGAGGAGGACGAGGAGTTCGAGGAGAACAAGCTGCTCAAGGCGGCCGAGCGGCGCTTCGGCGTGGCCGACCGCTATCACGGCACCAAGCTGTGGATCCGGGAGAACGGCAAGCGCGTCATGACGCCGATGCTGGTCGTCATGCTGGCGATCGGCACCACCGACGTGCTCTTCGCGCTCGACTCGATCCCCGCGATCTTCGGCCTGACCCAGGACCCGTACATCGTCTTCACCGCCAACGCGTTCGCGCTGATGGGTCTGCGACAGCTGTACTTCCTCATCGGAGGCCTGCTCAAGAAGCTGGTCCACCTCAGCTACGGCCTCTCGGTCATCCTGGGCTTCATCGGCATCAAACTCGTCCTGCACGCACTCCACGAGTCCGGCGTCCATGTTCCCGAGATCTCCATCCCGGTCTCCCTCGGTGTGATCTGCGCGGTCCTCGTGGTCACCACGATCACGAGCCTGACCGCCACCAGGAAGCAGGCGGCGCGCGAGCGGGCCGAGAGTGCTCCGAAGGAAAGCATCGACGTCTGACCACGTCGAACCGAGGAAAACCAGCCCCGGGAGCGGTGCGTGACGAATGGCCGGCCACCGCTCCCGGTGCTTGCTCGGATCCCGCGCGTCTCCCGCCCGGACGGATCAACTGGCCGCGCTGTGCGGCAGGCCGCCGGCCTTCACGGACTGCGATGTACAGGAGATGACCGAGCTGAAGTAGCCGACCGTTCCCGGGGGCGGACTCGTTCGCCGCGCTTCCGGAGCGAGCCCCGCGCCGCCGGAGTGCGGGTCACGCTCTCGACTGCGACGATCGCGTCATGATCGTTCGGCTCCGGGCACTCGCTGGGCAGTGGACCGCCGTGGTGCCCGTGATCGCGGTGGTGCTGCTGGCCTTCACCTGGGGGCGCGACCTGCCCGCCGCGATGGTCGCCCTGGTGACATTGGTGCTCGCGGGCTCCGTGCTCGCCGCGGTGCATCACGCCGAGGTGGTCGCCCACCGGGTGGGTGAACCCTTCGGTTCCCTCGTCCTCGCCATCGCGGTCACGATCATCGAAGTCGCCCTCATCGTCACCCTGATGGCGGACGGCGGCGACAAGAGCTCGACACTGGCCCGCGACACCGTGTTCGCGGCCGTGATGATCACCTGCAACGGCATCGTCGGGGTGTGTCTGCTCGTCGCCTCACTGCGCCACGGGCTCGCCGTCTTCAACGCGGAGGGCACCGGAGCCGCCCTGGCGACCGTCGCCACACTGGCCACACTCAGCCTCGTCTTCCCGACCTTCACCACGAGCAAGCCGGGCCCGGAGTTCTCCACCGCGCAGCTCACCTTCGCCGCACTCGCCTCCCTGGTCCTGTACGCCCTGTTCGTGACGACCCAGACCGTCCGGCACCGGGACTACTTCCTGCCGATCACCCGGCACGGCCAGGTCATCGACGCGGACGACCACGCCGACGCCCCGACCGCTCGCATGGCCGGAATCAGCCTGGGACTGCTCGGTCTGGCCCTGGTCGGTGTGGTCGGCCTGGCCAAGGGGGTGTCGCCCACCATCGAGTCCGGGGTCGAGGCGGCCGGTATGCCGCACTCCGTGGTCGGTGTGATCATCGCGTTGCTCGTGCTGCTCCCCGAGACCATCGCGGCCCTGCGGTCCGCCCGCCGCGACCGGGTGCAGACCAGTCTGAACCTCGCCCTCGGCTCCGCGATGGCCAGCATCGGACTGACCATCCCCGCGGTCGCCCTGGCCTCTCTCTGGCTGTCGGGACCACTCGTTCTCGGCCTCGGACCGACCGAGATGGTTCTGCTCGCACTGACCGTGGTGGTGAGCGCTCTGACCATCGTTCCCGGGCGGGCCACCCCGCTCCAGGGAGGCGTCCATCTGGTCGTGTTCGCCGCCTATCTGGAGCTGGCCGTCAACCCCTGACCAAGTCACTCGGCGGCTCGTACGACCGCCAGGCGAGGCACCGGCCGGGTCTCCGGGAGCAGCGCGAAGCACCCCAGGCTCAGCAGCGCGATCCCCGTCAGATAGGCGGCCACGCCCCACGGCACGCCTTCCCCGCTCGCCACCGCCGTCGCCACGATCGGGGTGAGCGCGCCCCCGAGGACCCCGCCCAGGTTGTATCCGACGGCCGCGCCCGTGCAGCGTACCCGCGGCTCGTACAGCTCCGGCAGATACGCGGCGATCACCGCGAACATGGTGATGAACGCGATGAGCGCCACCAGGAATCCGAGGAACATCAGCAGGGGTTCGCCGGTCGACAGCAGTCCGATCATCGGGAACATCCACAGCGCGGCCCCCGCACAGCCCGCCATGCACAGCGGCCGCCGGCCGTAGCGGTCTCCCAGCAGGGCCACCAGGGGCGTCAGACATCCCTTCACCACCACGGCGGCCATGATGCAGGTCAGCATGACGGTGCGGCTCACGTCGAGCCGTTCGACGCCGTAGGCGAGCGCCCAGGTCGTCACCGCGTAGAACACGGCGTATCCGACGGCGAGTCCGCCGGCCGTCAGCAGGACGAGCCTCCAGTGGCCGCGGACCACCTCGGCGAGCGGCACGCGCGCGTGGTCCCCCATCTCCAGGAACCGCGGGCTCTCCGCGAGCGAACTGCGCAGCCACAGCCCCGCCGCCGCGAGCACTCCCGCCGCCCAGAACGGCACCCGCCACCCCCACGCCGCGAACTGCGCGTCGGACAGCGTCGCCGACAGGGCCAGCATCACGCCGTTGGCCAGCACGAACCCGAGGGACGGGCCGATCTGGGGAAAGCTCGACCACAGCCCGCGCCGCTCGGCGGGCGCGTGTTCGACCGTCAGCAGCACGGCCCCTCCCCACTCGCCGCCGAGTCCGAGCCCCTGCAGAAAGCGCAGCACCAGAAGAAGCACGGGAGCGGCGACACCGATGCGGTCGTACGTCGGAACACAGCCGACGGCGACGGTCGCCGCGCCGGTCAGCAGCAGCGAGGCCACCAGAACGGGCCGCCGCCCGCGCCGGTCCCCGATGTGCCCGAACAACACCGAGCCCAGCGGACGGGCGACGAATCCGACGCCGAACGTCGCGAAGGCGGCCAGCGTCCCCGCCAGCGGCGAGAAGGTCGGGAAGAACAGCGGCCCGAGAACCAGCGCGGTCGCGGTCCCGTAGACGAAGAAGTCGTAGAACTCGATGGCGGTCCCGGCGAGCGAGGCGGCCGCGAGCCGCAGCATGGAGGGTGCCCTTACGGTGCGTACGTCGTGCATGCCGGGTCAACTACCCACAGTGACCGGCGGTTACGGGGGCGCGCGGGAGTGCGGCGTGCGTCAGTAGGTGACTGTGATGCGCCGGGCCGGGCCGTCGACGCGGATGAGCCCTCCATAGGGGATGACGATCTGCGGATCGGTGTGACCGAAGTCCACATCGAAGACGACCATCGTGTCCGGGGCATACACATCGATGGCCCGGAGCACCGCTTCGCGCTGGTCGCGCGCGTAATGGGCCCTGGCCTCCGGTTCAAGAGGTTGCTCGAACGACCACGCCTTCGGGCGGCCCATGAGGAGCGCCGGGAAGCGTCGCAGCAGGCCGCGCTCGCCCATGCTGCGCAGGATCCAGAAGACGTCGTCCGCCCTGGGCATGTCCTCCGAGGTCTCCAGGAACAGGACGTGACCGTCGTACACGGAAGGGTCCCGGGCGATCTCGCGGTCGGCCATCAGCAGCCAGGACAGGATCTCGATGTTGCCGCCCCAGGAGCGGCCCTCGACCACCCGGTCGGGGCGGAGCCAGGTCCAGCCGGCGCCCGGTTCGGTCCGCGGCTCGGAGACGAAGCTCTCCGGCTTCTCCCAGGGCGCGTCGACCTCGCGGAAGCGGTCGGCGGGGCGCAGTTCGTACGGCCCGGAGGTGAACAGGGCGGCCCGCAGCGACTCCGCGGTCAGGGGGTCCATGGCGCCGGGCCGGCCGAGCTCGCACATCACCGTCGCGCCGTGATAGCCGACGATTCCGGCGTTCCAGAGGTGCACGAGCAGGTTCGTGTTGTCGCTCATGCCGAAGAACGGCTTCGGGTTCGCGCGGATCAAGTCCCGGTCCAGCAGCGGCAGCACGGTGATCTGGTCGTCGCCCCCGATGGACGCGATGACCGCCTTGACGGTCGGATCGGCGAACGCCGCGTGGATGTCGTCGGCCCGCTCCTGCGGCGTCGAGCCCATCTTCCGGGTCGTCGGATACTCGACCGGCTCGAGGCCGTACTCCTTGCGCAGCCGCTCAAGGCCCAGCTCGTACGGGAGCGGGAGGAGGCCGGGCAGCCCGCTGGACGGCGAGATCACGGCGATCCGGTCGCCGGGCACGGGCTTGGGAGGGTACGCGGGCGTCGTCATGGCGAGAGCGTACGAGCCGTCACCCTTTCGCCGCATCGTGATAAACCGGGTCCGAGCAGCGGTCCTTGACGGGCCGGAAGACCTGAAGGACCGGAGGAAACGTGCCCCGCACCCTCGCCAACGCCCCGATCATGATTCTCAACGGACCCAACCTGAACCTCCTCGGGCAGCGGCAGCCGGAGATCTACGGTTCCGACACGCTCGCGGACGTGGAGGCGCTGTGCGCCAAGGCGGCGGCCGCGCACGGGGGCACGGTGGACTTCCGGCAGTCCAACCACGAGGGCGAGCTGGTGGACTGGATCCACGAGGCCCGCCAGAATCACGCGGGGATCGTCATCAACCCGGCCGCCTACTCGCACACGTCCGTCGCCATCCTGGATGCGCTCAACACCTGCGACGGACTTCCCGTGGTGGAGGTCCATATCTCCAACATCCACCAGCGCGAGGAGTTCCGGCACCACTCGTATGTCTCGCTGCGGGCCGACGGGGTCATCGCGGGCTGTGGCGTGCAGGGGTACGCGTTCGCGGTGGAGCGGGTCGCGGCGCTCGCGGGCACGGGGCGGGCGGACACCTGACCGCCGCAGGCGGGGCGTCCGCCCGCGCCGAGGAGCGGGATTCCGCCCGAGGCCTCGGACGCCCGGGCGTCACAGACGCCCCGCCTCCACGATCCGCTTGAGGAAGCGTCGCGTGCGCTCCTGCTGAGGGTCCCCGAAGACCTGCTCGGCCGTGCCGCGTTCCAGGATCACACCGCCGTCCAGGAAGCAGACCTGGTCCGCGACCTCGCGGGCGAAGCCCATCTCGTGCGTGGCCAGGACCATGGTCATGCCGTCCTCCTTCACATCACGGACGACATTGAGGACCTCGCCCACCAGTTCGGGGTCCAGGGCGGCGGTGATCTCGTCCAGGAGAAGCAGCTTGGGGCGCACGGCCAAGGCGCGGACGATCGCGGCCCGTTGCTGCTGGCCACCGCTCAACCGGTCCGGGTACTCGTCCGCCTTGGCACCGAGCCCGAGCCGTTCCAGCAGCTCACGCGCGTGCGCCTCGGCGTCAGCGCGGCCCACGCCGTGCACCCGGCGCGGGGCGAGGGTGATGTTCTCCAGGACGGTCATGTGCGGGAAGAGGTTGTAGGCCTGGAAGACGACGCCGATCCGCCGGCGCACCGCGTCCTGGTCGGCCCGCGGGTCGGTGATCTCCTCGCCGTCCAGCCAGATCGCGCCGTCGTCGATCTCCTCCAGGAGGTTGGCGCAGCGCAGCAGGGTGGACTTGCCGGAGCCGGACGCGCCGATCAGCGTGGTGACCGTGTGCGGGGCGACCTCCAGATCGACGTCCCGCAGCACGAGCGAATCGCCGAAGGTCTTGCGGACGGACTCCATCCGCAGCATCGGACCGTCGGGAACGGTGGCCTTGCTCATACGGTGCCTCCCTGGCTGCGGCGCCGGTCCATACGGGCGGTGACCCAGTCGGTGAAGCGCGTCATGGGGATGGTCAGCGCCACGAAGAGCAGCGCCGCGACGATGTACGCCGTGTAGTTGAGGCTGCGGCCCACGATGATGTCCGCGGAGCGCATCGCCTCCACCGCGCCGCCGATCGAGACGAGGCTGGTGTCCTTCTGCAGGGACACCATGTCGTTGAGGAGCGGCGGGACCTGACGGCGTACGGCCTGCGGCAGCACCACATGGCGCAGGGTCTGCCGGGTCGTGAGGCCCAGCGAACGAGCCGCTGCCCGTTGCGAGGGGTGCACGGACTCGATGCCGGCGCGGACGACTTCGGCGACGTACGCCGAGTACGTCAGCACCAGGCCCGTCCCGCCGAGCAGGACGGGGTCGTTGGTGACGCCCTGCAACTGGAGCGCCGGTACGCCGAACACGACGATCGACAGACAGATGATCAGCGGCAGACCGCGGAAGAAGTCGGTGTACGCCGTGGCGAGGGCGCGCACCGGCCAGTACATGGGCCCCCGCAGCGTGCGCGCCACGGCTATCAGGGTGCCGAGCACCAACACCACGACACCGCACACGACGAACAGCCGGAGGTTCAGCCACAGGCCTTCGAGGACCTTCGGGAAGGCCTCACGCGCGAACGACGGGTCGAAGAACGTCTCCTTCGTGCGCGGCCAGCCCGGCGCGTCGACGACGACGAGGTACAGCACCACGGCCGTGGCGAGCGTGGAGAGGGCGGCGACGGCGGCGGAACGGCGGGCCCGCCCGCGCCGGTGGCGCTCGCGCTCGATCCTGCGCCGCGACGGGACGTACGCGTCGCGCCCGCCGGGCCTGTCCCCTTCGGGCATCTCCCCTTCGGCGGCTTCCTCTCCCGACTCCTCCTTCATCGCCGTCACTTGAGCACCGGGGCGTCGACGGCCTCGGACAGCCACTGCTCCTCGATCTTGGCGAGCGTGCCGTCCGCGCGCAGGGTGTCCACGGCCTTCGTCACGCAGGAGGTCAGTGCGCTGCCCTTGTCCAGGACGAGCCCGAACTGCTCGGGCGTACCGCCCCGGTTCTCGAACTGACCGACGATCCTCGCGTCGGTCACCTCGGCGGCCGTGATGTAGAAGGCGGTCGGCAGATCGGTGACGATGGCGTCCACCTGACCGTTCTTCAGCGCCGACTTGGCCTGGTCGTTCTTCGCGTACGCGGCCGGCTCCCGGTCCGGCTTCACCACGTCGTCGATGTAGTTCAGGCTGGTGGTGCCGACCTGGGCGCCCAGCTTCAGACCCTTGAGGTCCGCGAGGCTCGTCGCCTTCGCGGCCTTGGAGCTCTTCAGCGCGATCACGGCCTGGCGCACGTCGTAGTAACCGGACGAGAAGTCCACGGCCTTCTTGCGCTCGGCGCTGATCGACACCTGGTTGATGTCGAAGTCGAAGGTCTTCGCACCGGGCGCGAAGGCCTTGTTGAAGGGCACGCTCTGCCAGACGACATCACCGTCGGCGTAGCCGAGCTGCCGCGCCACGGCGTACGCCACCGCCGACTCGAAGCCCTTCTTGTTGGCGGGCTTGTCGTCCTTGAACCACGGCTCGTACGCGGGTTCGTCGGTGGCGACCGTGAGTTTGCCGTCGGTCCGCGTGCTCAACGAGCCCTTGGCGCAGGTCTCGGCGGTGCTCCCGGAAGCCTTGCCGGACGCCTTCTCCTCCGGCTGCGGTGCGCAGCCCACGGCGAGGGCGAGGAGGGCGACGGTTCCGGCGGACGCGGCACGGCGCAGGGCGCGTTGGGGTCGATGCATGGCGGGAGAGTGGCAGCGAACCCCGCCGTTTGTCCAGGTCACAGCGGTAATTGTCCGCATGGTGGGAACGTGTGTTGCAGTCCCGTGAACACTTCCGCCACAGCCGCCCCACGCACGCGATCCTGCCGTCTGTCGCGGGGGCGGAAGGGCTGGGCCGGGGCCGCCGGCCGAGGGCGGGGATCGACGGGCCGGCGGCCCTGCCGCGCAGGAGCCGTCATCCCGCGCGGGGCCGCTTCCAGTGGACTGCACCAGTGCGGGATCGGGGGAGCGCGCGCGTGAGACCGGCGCGTGCGCTCGGTTCACACGGGGCGCGCACGTGAGGCGTCACGCCCCGCGTGCCGCCCCGCGTTCGCGTTCACCAGCCCCGTGCGCGCCACTCCGGCAGATGGGGCCGCTCGGCACCCAGCGTCGTGTCGTTGCCGTGGCCGGGGTAGTCCCATGTCTCGTCCGGCAGTACGTCGAAGATCCGGGTCTCCACGTCGTGGAGGAGACGGGCGAAGGCCTCCGGGTCCTTGCGCGTGTTGCCCACCCCGCCGGGGAACCACAGGTCCTGGAGCAACACATCACCCACGGCCGTTCATGATCGCGGCTGTGGTGATTCTCCGTGGCTTTGGCACGGAAAGTGATCCAGACCCCCGGTTCAGCGACCGCCGACAGGGGAATTCGCGCCTCTGGGCCACTCGACCCCGATTGTGCGGGAGTGCAGCGCGAAGCGCCCGTCCCTCCGGGGTAGCCGGGGGCGGGCGCTTGCCTGGGGGATCACTACTGGAGCTTCAGGCCCTCGGGTGAGGTGAGGCCCTTGTCGGGGTGGGCGCGGAACGTCGCCGTCCACGTGGTGGGCGGGCACGTCGTGCCGTTGGGGTGCTGCTCCGTCAGTTTGGCCCGAGTGCTGTCCTCGACGACCGTGTCACCGCTTTTCACGGACGTCACGGTGACCCGCACCGGAACGGTGGACGCACCGACGTCGTCGCGGAGTTGGACCGGCAGCGTGGCGAACGGGTCGTCGGGACTGCCCGATGCCCGATCCTTCTGCGCCTCGGTGGCCACGGTGTCGGGCTTGGTGCCGTCCTCCGTGTCCTCGGCGGGCTGCCCGCTGCCTTCGTCGGCGGGGGCTTGAGCCACCTGGATCGGGGCGGACGCCTCGTCGGCCGAGGCAGCCTCCACGACCGGCGCGACCAGGTCACCTGTCGGCGGGTCGATGTAGGACGGGGCGAAGGCGTCGGGGCTCTCCGCCGTGCGGGCCTCGGCCTGCTCCAGGGCATAGGCCTGGGCGGGTTCCGACTCCTGCATGTCGTCGTCCGTGCCCCCCTCGATGACCTCGACGCGGTCGACGATCGCCGAGACCGGTTCGGCCTCCGGCGGGGCGTACGACCCGCTGAAGCGGGCCCCGATCTGCCGGCCGGCGCTGCCGGACAGGGAGGAGGTGTCCCACAGCAGCTTCGGTGCCGAGCCGCTGCTGAGCGGCACCGGCCAGGTGACGGTGGTGCCGTCGGCGCGGGTGACCTGGGAGGCCGGGATGACCTGCCACGGGTCGGCGGAAGTTGCCCGGTGGAGGAAGGTGACGTCCGTCAGCGAGGCCGGGACGCTGACTGCGAGATCGCCCGAGCCGATGAGCACCTCGCCGTTGGCGGGTGCGGTCACGGCGGCCCGTCCGACGTGGAAGGCGCGCTTGGTCTCGGCCGAGACGTTGCCGGCCCGGTCGGTGGCGGTGAGCTGGTGGCTTCCTTCGGTGGTTGGGGTGATCGGCAGCGCCACCGGGCCGCCGGTGGTGGTGACGGTCTGCGCGGTGCCGCCGTCGACCGCGTACGTCAGGCTGCGGGTGTCGGTGCCGTCGGGGGCAGGGTGAACGTCCCGGTCACCTGTGCTCCGTCGGCCCAGGCGTCCGACGGGTAGGCCGCGGAGGTCACGGCCGGGGCGCCGGGCGCGGTGGTGTCGACGTTGAAGCCGCGGTGATGGGTCGTCGACCACAGCCCCGCCTTGTCCTTGGCGGTCGCGTGCACCCACCAGGTGCCGTCTGTGCGCCCGGACCAGTTCACGCCGGCCGTCGCCTGCGTGACGGTGGTTCCGGCAGCGGTCGTGGGGCTCTGGTCGAGACTGGCCGTCGCGGTACCGGGCTTGGAGTTGTAGGTGACCGTCAGGGAGGACTCGTAGGTGGCATTGTGCGAGCCGTCAGTCTGGTTCGCCGAGTAGTAGCGGCGCCAGGTCAGCGGGTCCGTCTCGTCGACGGCCGCGATCCGCACACCGTAGTTCGGCTGGCCATCGGCCCAGGCTTGGAGGATCCCGTCGATGTCCCGGGACGTGCCCGGCCGGGCAGCTGGAGTTGTAGCCCTTGGCCGCGGTGGAGGTCACGGCACCGGTCGACGTGGTCGTCGGCTGCTCGGCCCAGGTGATGGCCGACGAGTCCCAGGCCGAGGTGATACGGCGTACCTGATTGCCGGCGCCGCTGGTGCTGCACGTGGGCGAGTAGTACGAGTACAGGCGCAGGTCCGTGTCCAGGATGTGCTTGCCGGCGTACTTCGCCACGTCGAACTTCAGGTACGAGCGGGCCTTCTCGGTGCCGTTGTAGGTACCGGCCTTCAGCTCGGTCGAGCCGCGCTGCGAGGTGAGGTGGTCGTCGTACTGGACCCAGGTGTCGGTCACCGGGCCGAGCAGGGAGTCGGTCGGATCGATGGTGACCGGGTACTCCAGAGCGGGGTCAAGCAGCCTGACGTCAGCTGGCGGCCCGTCGGCGCGACGCCCAGGCACGCCGCCGAACTTCCTGCCGCATGCCTGGCTTGGCAGCCGCACCCGGACTGCGGTCGTCAAGGTCCAGGACGGGTTTCCCTGCTCACCGCCCGCCCCGACTTCGCAGTCAACGCCGTCGCCCCTTCTTGTGCCGCCCAACGGGACAACAGACACCGCACGCAGACGTATCCGCGGGATCCGCACACGCCTCGCCGCGCCGGGCCCGGGGTGCTGCGCAGCGGGGTGGTGCTTCAGGTGCTGTCGTCGAAGGCGGAGTGTCATACGGAGTTGTCGGAGGTGCCTCGCTCTACGAGGTGGAGGCACCCCCGGCCTGACGAACGGTCCGGGGGAGTGCTCGTCAATGGATTCCCGGCAGGTATGGATCCGATTGTGTCCGCGATGCCAGGGAGCGACGGAAAGCAAGTTCCCACCCGTTGGCGCACCACCACGACAACTACTCACGTACTCAAGTACGCGTACTCATGTGCGGCCGCAGGGCACCCTCGAAGATGTGCTCATGGCGCGAACCTCCGGTGAGGAAACGGCGAATGCCCACCTCCGAAGAGGTGCGTTGCGGCCTTCTCCTCCCCCGCTCGTGGCGGGCCCGGCATCCAGTCGTCGCCCTGTTCGCCACAGCTGCTCCTCAGGGGCAGAGCGCCCGGGCCAGTCGGCCTCCGTACCCCCAAGGGGACTCCCTCTTTGCCGAAAGAGACATGCATGAGTCGCGACCTGCACATACGAGCTGCCACTCCCGAGGACCTGGTCTGGATCCACGAGTTGAGGCACCGTGTGTACGCCCAGGAGCTCGGTCAGCACACGCCGCAACCGGACCGACGGTTGTACGACGCACTGGACGGCGACAACGTCTACCTCGTCGCGGCCCGGGGGCCGGTCCGCATCGGCTTCGTCAGCCTGACCCCGCCGTGGCTGGGCCGCTACGGCTTGGACAAGTACCTGACCCGCGACGAACTGCCGCTGTTGTCCGAGGGGGGACTCTTCGAGGTACGCATCCTCACCGTGGAGCCGCGCTGGCGCGGCACCGCGGTGGCACCACTTCTGATGTACGCGGCCCTGCGCTGGATCTCCTCCCGGGGAGGCCGCACGGTGGTGGCGATGGGCCGCACCGAACTGCTCGGCATGTACCTGGCGGTCGGCCTGCGGCCCGTCGGACGCACCGTCCGCAGCGGTGCGGTGACCTTCGAGGTACTGACGGGCGAGGTGGCCGGGCTGACGCAGGTGGCCGCCACTCGGTATCGCACCGTCCTGGAGCGGTTCGGCTCCGTGGTTGACTGGCAGTTGGACATGGAATGGGCGCCCGGGCCGGACGGCTGTGAACACGGCGGCGCCTCCTTCACCGCTATTGGAACGGACTTTCGCACGTTGCACCGGCGCCACGAGGTCGTCGCTGCCGACGTGCTGGACGCCTGGTTCCCGCCCGCTCCCGGGGCAGGTGCGGCGCTCACGGAAGACCCGGCCTGGTCCGCCAGAACCTCGCCTCCCACCGGCGCCGAGGGCCTGCTGTCGGAACTCGCGAAGGCCCGGGCGCTGCCGGTGGAGACGCTCGTGGCCGGGGCCGGCTCGTCGGACCTGATCTTCAGAGCGTTCGACCGGTGGCTGACCCCGGAGAGCAGGGTGCTTCTGCTGGACCCGGGGTACGGCGAATACGCCCATGTCACCGAGCGCGTGATCGGGTGCCGAGTGGACCGCTTCCGGTTGCACCGGAGGGACGGGTGGCGGATCGACGTCGCCCGGATGGCCTCTGTCGTCGGGGCGGGTCGTTACGACCTGGTGGTCGTGGTCAACCCGAACAACCCGACCGGACGCCACGCATCCGCCGCCGAACTGCGCACCCTGATTGCGGCCGCCCCGGCCGGGACCCGCTGGTGGATCGACGAGGCCTACCTCGGCTACGTGGACCTGGCGGAGTCGCTCGCCCCACTGGCCGCGGTGGACCCGCGGGTCGTGGTCTGCACCTCGCTGTCCAAAATGTACGCGCTGTCCGGCGTGCGGGCGGCCTTCCTGGTGGCCGAACCCGCGACCGCGGCACTGCTGCGCCGGTGGACGCCGCCCTGGGCGGTGAGCCTTCCGGCGCAACTCGCCGCCGTGGCCGCCCTGCGGGACCCCGCGTACTACCGCTCCTGCTGGCTCCGCACCCACACCCTGCGCCGTCAACTGGCCGCCGACCTAGCCCGGGTGGCCGACACCGGCGTGGTCGAAGAGGGCGTTGCGAACTTCCTCAACATCACCCTGCCGTACGACGGACCGAGCGCTGCCCGCCTGGTGCGGGAGTGCCGCCGGCACGACGTCTACCTGCGCGACCTGTCGCCGCTCTCGCCGCAGTACGAAGGGCGCACCGTACGCGTCGCGGTCAGGGACGCGGCGGAGAACGCGCGCATCGTAGCGGCGTACGGAGCCGCGCTGGAGACGCTGCGACCCGGCTCGCTCTCGGGGCAGTCCGCCGGGTCCCCGGCCGATGTCGCCGCCGGCCACGCCCGGTGATCAGCGTCGCCTCCCTCGCGCCCTTCCTCGGCGGGGCCCTGGCGCTCGGCGGGATCGCCGCGGCACTCTCCGGGCGCCGCGAACTGCTGGTCCGTTGGTGTTGCTGGGCGGTCGGAGTGCCCCTGGTCGCCGGAGCGTTCTGGTGGGGCAGCCCGGGGGTGACGGCCCTCTCGCTCGTGGTCGGGGTGGTCGCGGCGATGGAGTTCGGCGGGCTGATGGGTCTGTCCCGGCCGGACAGGGCGGTACTGGCCGCTGCCGTCTCCGGCGTGGTGCTGACCTCCTGGCTGGCCCCCGGACACGAGGTGCGGGCGGTGGCGGTCGGCGCGCTGGCCATCGCCGCGGTCCCGCTGCTGGCCGGTGACTCCACCCACGGTCTGCGCCGGCTCAGGGCCGGTCTGCTCGGGCTGGTCTGGCTGAGCGTGCTCGCCGCCCTGGCACCGCTCGGCGCGACCGCGCTCGCCCTGTTCGTCGCTGTCTCGGTGGGTGACATCGTCGCGTACTTCGCCGGTCAACGGCTGGGCGGGCCACGGCTGTCACCGCTCTCCCCGGCCAAGCGATGGAGCGGAACCCTCTCCGGTGCCGTGGCCGCCCTCGGTGTGCTCGCCGCGCTGTCCGCGCTGAGCCTGCCGATGGCGGTCGCGGTGGCGGTCGGCGCCCCGGCGGGGGACCTCCTCGAATCCATGGTCAAGCGAGGAGCGCAGGCGAAGGACTCCGCTCACTGGCTGGCCGGCTCCGGGGGCCTGCTCGACCGAATCGACTCACTCCTCCTCGCCTTGGCCATCCTTCTCCTCCTGCGCTGACTCACTTGTGTTTTATGGTCTGGCCTGATCGCGTTCGGTGATCGTCTCGGGTCGTTTCACGGTTTTGCCTACGTCATAGAGGGTGGCAGGCCGCCTGTTCTTGGAACCGAGCGGCTTGGACCACACTGGTTGCGTGGTCCAAGCCCACCTGGTCACGGATGGTCGGCTGTCTCGGCTGTGTCGCCTGCCGCGCCAAGCTCGACGGATACCGATGGAGCCGAGAGCGAGAACCGCGCCGGACGCCACCGTCCGTGGGGCATGACGCTCCCCGAGCGCCGACGGGCCTGAACGCGCGTCCGCCCCCGCTCGGTTTCGAAACGGGGGCGGACGTCGTTGGACGGTTACCAGCCCCGTGCGCGCCACTCCGCAAGGTGGGGCCGCTCCGTGCCGAGGGTGGTGTCGTCGCCGTGGCCGGGGTAGATCCACGTCTCGTCGGGCAGGACGTCGAACAGCTTGGTTTCCAGGCCGTCCATCAGGGAGTTGAACTCCTCCGGACATGTTGTCCGGCCAGGGCCGCCCGGGAACCCGCACGTAGGGGGCAACCATGGCCAACTGGAAGATCATCGGCAGCATCATCGGAGGCGTACTGGTCTTCGGCGTCATCGGCAATGCCATCAACTGCAACAACCCGGCCAGCAAGGCCGCGAGTCCGACACCCCGGCCGCTGACAGCAAGCAGAGCGCAGCCGTCGACGACAAGACGCCCGCCGAGAAAGCCACCGTCCTCGACTTCACCGGCTAGTCCGTGAACACAGCCCGCGCCGCCCTCGACGACAGCACCTCGATCACCGTGGAGGACGCGTCCGGCGACGACCTGCTCGTGTTCGGCGAGTCGAACTGGAAGGTGTGCAGCCAGACGCCGGCCGCTGGGACCAAGCTGAACAGGCAGCCCGTTGCGCTGACCGCGGTCAGGTTCGAGGAGGGCTGCTCCTGAACGCGCTGAGGCCCCGGAGTCACCCGCCCCCGGGGCCGCCTCCGTAGACGCTCCGCTACAGGTCACCGAGAACTTCTTTGCGGGCGGCCTCGGCCTTTCGGTTGAGGGCGTTCATCATCGCCGCGATCGTGAACAGCACGCCCAGCGTCAGGAACACCGCCTGCGCGACCCCAGCTCCTACCCGTTCTCCCTCGTCGGCCGGATCTTCTTCTGGCAGGTCGCGGCCCGTCCGGACTGGACTTGGTGGGGCACGGCCTCGATCCTCGGCGCACGCACGATCATGACCGCCAGCCACGTGGTGCCGTGGGGGTTCGTCGAACTGGAAGGCGCTGTTCGTGCCGGCCTGCTACGACGACGCTTCGGTCCACGGAGCGTGGGCCGCCTCGTGGATGACCAACGCCCAGGGATTCAGCAGTCCCTTTCAAGGTGACGACATGGCGGTCATGCGTCTGGACGTTCTACCCGGCAACAGCCTCGGCTTTTCGGGTTCCGGACGTACGCCAGCGACTGGGAGGACCTGAGCGTCCGGACGCTGCCGGGCTACCCGTGGGACAAGGACTCCGGCAACCGGCCCTGGCTACACCTGAACTTCCCGATCATCGACGACGACAACGACGGCTCCGGTGTCGAGCTGGAGTACCAGGCCGACACAGAGGGCGGCCGGAGCGGTGCGCCAGTGTTCGCGTGGTTCAGCGGATCACCCGATGCCGTCGGTACTCACTCCGGAGGCGAAGACAACTTCGGTGAGCCGCGTCAGAACGTTGCCGACGGCGACAATGCGCTGACCAACCAGTTGCACTGGGCGCGTAGCAACTGGCCGTGAATCCCTGTTCTGATTGTCGCCGCGCTCGCTTGGTCTGAGGCCCTCGCAGAGCCATAGGGGTGGTTGGCCCAGCGACTGACTACATGTCGCCCGGCGACATGGTAACCCTGACATATCACCCCACGCCCGACCTGAAAGGTCCCAGCGCATGCGATGCCACAGCCACGGCGGACCGAAGTGCCAATTCATCCCTCCGCACATTCTCAATCACATTGCGAAAGCCACGGGAGTGGACACCAGGGAGCCGCACCCGGCCACCCTGTCGGCGACCGCGAGTGCGCAGTTCCGGGACCAGAGGGCACGGGCTGCCATCGACCTCGCAGCGTTGACGACGCCCCGTCCGGGGAAATCCGACCGCGTGATTCACGACTCCAAGAACCAGTGGGACCTGGCCTTGGCCGTTCAGGTCCGCGGAGAGAGCGACCCGGCAGTCGCCAGCCCCAAGAACGCAAACACGGCATACGACCACGTCGGAGAGGTTCGATCTTTCTACATCGAATCCTTCGGCCGTGACAGCATCGACAACCGAGGCATGAGCATCAACGTCTACGTCAATTTCGGCGTCGACTTCGACAACGCCTTCTGGGACAGCGAGAACATCGTTCTGGGGAACGGCGACGGAATCATCTTCACGGATTTCAGCAAGTCTCCCGACGTCATGGGGCACGAGCTGACGCACGGCGTCGTGCAGTACACCGCCAACCTCGACTACCAGGGCCAGTCCGGAGCCCTGAACGAGCACTTCGCCGATGTGTTCGGGAGCTTGATCGAGCAGCGCATGCGGAAGGAGGACGCTGGGACCGCCAACTGGCTCGTCGGTGACGAGGTGATGGCGGAAGAGCTGTTCGGCGAGGCCCTTCGGTCGATGGCTCACCCCGGCACCGCCTACGACAACCCCATCATGGGGAAGGACCCGCAGCCCGCGCACATGAGCAAGTACTTCCCGGGCCCCGAGGACAACCAAGGCGTACACATCAACAGTGGTATCCCGAACCGGGCGTTCTATCTGGTGGCGTCCGAGATCGGAACCGCCCACGCCGGTCAGATCTGGTACGCGGGGCTGCAGAATCTCTGGTCGACCGCGAAGTTCGAGGACGCGGCCGTTGTGCTCAGCGCGCAGGCGCGAATTCTCGCTCGTGAGAGCAAGGTGCCAAGGCATGCCCCGCAAACGGTGCGATCGGCATTCCGGGATGTCGGAATCATCTAGTCTCGATCGTTCATGAGGGCCCGTCAGCTTACTGACGGGCCCTCATGAACGATCGAGGTCAAATCGTGTGCCGTGGATGGATCGGGATCGGTGACAGCAAATCCCGTTACGCAAGGTAATCGAACGGCGACTTCCTGTTTCTCGCCAGAAAAGAGGGTTCGGACGGATGTGGTTCAATAGGCAAATATCTATGACTCTACGCGTCCGAGGAACTGATCTTGAGTACTGTTTCATCGCCGGATTCACTGTCCTCGTCCGGGGCCCTGGCCGGAACTCTCAACAATAATCACATAAAGATCCAGGCTGCCTGTTGGTCGTGCGACAGCCTGGTGAGAAAGTTCGTGCCGCACAGGAGCCGGTTTCACCAGTATTTCCACTGGAACTGCGACACCTGTGAAGTCGCGTGGGAGGGACCTGGTTCTCAGGCTCAGAGCGTGCCTGAGACCGGACCGCGGAGTGATTTTCCGTAGCGGACCGTTTCTGGGCGGCCCCGCGTAGATGAACAGATCACCAGCCTCGGGATCTCCACTCTGCCAACTGCGGCCTCTCGGCCCCGAGCGTCGTGTCGTTCCCGTGGCCCGGATAGATCCACGTTTCGTCAGGCAGCGGGCCGAACACCTTCTCTTCCAGTCCGTCCAGCAGACTCGTGAAGTCCACCGGATTTGTTGTCCTTCCAGGACCGCCCGGGAAGAGGCAGTCGCCCGTGAACACGTGAGGATGGCCGTGCGGGTCGTCGTAGACGAGGGCGATCGAGCCCGGCGTGTGCCCGACCAGATGGCGCGCGGTGAGTTCCACGTTCCCCACCCTGACCGTGTCGCCGTCATCGAGGGGGACGTCGGTCGGCACCGGGATGCCGTCGGCGTCGTCGCGGCCCGCGTAGGTGCGCGCGCCCGTGGCGGCCACGACCTCGGCGAGCGCCTGCCAGTGGTCGCCGTGCTGATGAGTGGTCACGAGGGACGCGATGCCGTCGTCACCGATCAGGGTGAGCAGCGTCGAGGCGTCGTTCGCCGCGTCGATCAGGAGCTGCTCGTCGGTGGCCCGGCAGCGCAGCAGATAGGCGTTGTTGTCCATCGGACCGACCGCGACCTTGGAGATCATCAGGTCCTGCAGCTCGTGCACGTCGGCAGGGCCGCCGACCTTCACCGCTCCGCTGTACGTCATGACGGCAGCCTATAGCGGAGGAAGGGCCGGAAGCGGACCGCCGTGGACCGTCAGGCCGGTGCCGTCGCGGCGGCCGCAGAGCCAGCCGAGCAGATCGGCCGCCGGGCCCCGCACCGCGATCGGTCCGCCCGCGGCGCCCCCGCCCGTGGTCCACACCCGGCCGTCGCCGGCGTCCAGCGCCGTGGAGGGCACGTCCTTGTGCCCGCCGAAGCGCTCCGCGAGGAAGTCGATCTCCCGGGTCACGAACTCCTCCGGCAGATCCTCGAGCTCGTATCCGATGCCCAGATCCACATGGTGGAGATCGACCTCGACCCACCGCCGGAACGGCACCCGGGCCGCTGAGTCCGTGACCCCGTTGCGCAGCTCCACCGTGCGGGACCAGTCCGCGGGAGCGGCTCCGGTCTCCCCGAAGCGGGCCGCGCTCTCGCGCAGGTCCGCCAGCTGCGCGTCCAGCGGGCGCGGGGCGTCCCGCGCGATGTCGGCGTCCCGGGTGCTCGCCGAGGCGTACATGGGTCGTCCGTCCAGGACGTTCACCAGGGCGTCCGCGTTGCGGGCGAGGTGGGCGAGCACGTGCCCGCGGCTCCAGCCGGGAAGCCGTGACGGCTCGGCCACGGAAGCGTTGTCCAGCTTGGCGACTGCGGTGAGCAGCCGTTCCGTCGCGTCACGTACAGATGCCAGGTCGCGCACATGATCAATCATGAGGCCGACCCTAGCTCTGCCACACGTTCGGGTGAAGGCGGTCGGCCACCCCCGTAAATCGAATGCACGTGCTATACGCTCGGTGGCGGCGTCGGGCATGCTGGACGGTCCGGGATTGTTGTGAACCAGGGAAAGCAACCGGCGCTGTCAGTGGCTCCCCCTAGTCTGAGGAAGACGGGGGCCTGCGGCCCCTGTCACCACTCTCAAGAAAGGTGCGGACCGGCGTGGCCGACCGTCTCATCGTCCGTGGAGCGCGCGAGCACAACCTGAAGAATGTCTCGCTCGACCTCCCGCGCGACTCGCTCATCGTCTTCACGGGCCTGTCGGGGTCGGGCAAGTCCTCCCTCGCCTTCGACACGATCTTCGCCGAGGGCCAGCGGCGCTACGTGGAGTCCCTGTCCTCGTACGCCCGGCAGTTCCTCGGCCAGATGGACAAGCCGGACGTGGACTTCATCGAAGGTCTCTCCCCGGCCGTCTCCATCGACCAGAAGTCGACCTCGCGCAACCCGCGCTCGACGGTCGGCACCATCACCGAGGTCTACGACTACCTCCGGCTGCTCTTCGCGCGCATCGGCAAGCCGCACTGTCCCGAGTGCCGCCGGCCCATCACCCGCCAGTCGCCGCAGGCCATCGTCGACAAGGTTCTGGAGCTGCCGGAGGGGAGTCGCTTCCAGGTCCTGTCGCCGCTGGTGCGCGAGCGCAAGGGGGAGTTCGTCGACCTCTTCGCCGACCTTCAGACCAAGGGGTACAGCCGTGCCCGGGTCGACGGCGAGACGATCCAGCTCACCGAGCCGCCGACCCTGAAGAAGCAGGAGAAGCACACCATCGAGGTGGTCATCGACCGCCTCACGGTGAAGGACTCCGCCAAGCGCCGTCTCACCGACTCCGTGGAGACCGCGCTCGGCCTCTCCGGCGGCATGGTCGTGCTCGACTTCGTCGACCTCCCCGAGGACGACCCCGAGCGCGAGCGCATGTACTCGGAGCACCTGTACTGCCCGTACGACGACCTGTCCTTCGAGGAGCTGGAGCCCCGCTCCTTCTCCTTCAACTCGCCCTTCGGCGCCTGCCCCGAGTGCACCGGTATCGGTACGCGCATGGAGGTCGACCCCGAGCTGATCGTCCCGGACGAGGAGAAGTCCCTCGACGAGGGCGCCATCCACGCCTGGTCGCACGGACACACCAAGGACTACTTCGGCCGTCTGATCGGCGCCCTCGCGGACGCGCTGGGCTTCCGGACCGACATCCCCTTCGCCGGTCTGCCGCAGCGCGCCAAGAAGGCCCTGCTCTACGGCCACAAGACGCAGATCGAGGTCCGCTACCGCAACCGGTACGGGCGGGAGCGTGTGTACACCACGCCCTTCGAGGGGGCCGTCCCCTTCGTCAAGCGGAGGCACAGCGAGTCCGAGAGCGACGCCAGCCGTGAGCGCTTCGAGGGCTACATGCGCGAGGTGCCCTGCCCCACCTGTCAGGGCACGCGTCTGAAGCCGCTGGTCCTCGCGGTCACCGTCATGGAGAGGTCGATCGCCGAGGTCGCCGCCATGTCCATCAGCGACTGCGCCGACTTCCTCGGGAAGCTGAAGCTCAACGCGCGCGACAAGAAGATCGCCGAGCGCGTCCTGAAGGAGGTCAACGAACGCCTGCGCTTCCTGGTCGACGTCGGCCTCGACTATCTGTCGCTGAACCGCGCGGCGGGCACCCTCTCCGGCGGCGAGGCCCAGCGCATCCGCCTGGCCACCCAGATCGGCTCCGGACTCGTCGGCGTCCTGTACGTCCTCGACGAGCCCTCCATCGGTCTGCACCAGCGTGACAACCACCGGCTGATCGAGACCCTGGTCCGTCTCCGCGACATGGGCAACACGCTCATCGTCGTCGAGCACGACGAGGACACCATCAAGGTCGCCGACTGGGTCGTCGACATCGGCCCCGGCGCGGGCGAGCACGGCGGCAAGGTCGTGCACAGCGGCCCCTTGAAGGAACTCCTCGACAACGCCGAGTCGATCACCGGCCAGTACCTGTCGCGCAAGAGGCAGATCCCGACGCCGGACATCCGCCGCCCCGCCGACCCGGGCCGCAGGCTCACGGTGCACGGCGCCCGCGAGAACAACCTCCAGGACATCGACGTGTCCTTCCCGCTGGGCGTTCTCACGGCCGTCACCGGTGTGTCGGGCTCCGGCAAGTCGACGCTGGTCAACGACATCCTGTACACGCACCTGGCCCGCGAGCTGAACGGCGCGAGGAACGTACCGGGCCGGCACACGCGCGTGGACGGCGACGACCTCGTCGACAAGGTCGTGCACGTCGACCAGTCGCCCATCGGCCGCACGCCCCGCTCCAACCCGGCGACGTACACCGGAGTCTTCGACCACGTCCGCAGGCTGTTCGCCGAGACCACCGAGGCGAAGGTGCGGGGCTATCTGCCCGGCCGCTTCTCCTTCAACGTCAAGGGCGGCCGCTGCGAGAACTGCTCCGGCGACGGCACCATCAAGATCGAGATGAACTTCCTGCCGGACGTGTACGTCCCCTGCGAGGTCTGCCACGGGGCGCGCTACAACCGGGAGACCCTGGAGGTCCACTACAAGGGGAAGTCCATCTCCGAGGTCCTGGACATGCCGATCGAGGAGGCCCTCGGCTTCTTCGAGGCGGTGCCGGCGATCGCCCGTCACCTCAGGACGCTCAACGACGTCGGCCTCGGCTACGTCCGGCTCGGCCAGTCCGCGCCGACGCTGTCCGGCGGTGAGGCGCAGCGCGTCAAGCTCGCCAGCGAGCTCCAGAAGCGCTCCACCGGCCGCACCGTGTACGTGCTCGACGAGCCGACCACCGGTCTGCACTTCGAGGACATCAGCAAGCTGATCACGGTGCTGTCCGGTCTGGTCGACAAGGGCAACACGGTCATCGTCATCGAGCACAACCTCGATGTCATCAAGACCGCGGACTGGGTCATCGACATGGGTCCCGAGGGTGGCAACGGCGGCGGTCTCGTGATCGCCGAGGGCACGCCCGAAGAGGTCGCCAGTGTCCCCGCCAGCCACACCGGCAAGTTCCTGCGGGAGATCCTCGGCGCCGACCGGATCAGCGACGCCGCTCCCGTGAAGGCCCCGCGCAAGACCGCGGCCAAGAAGACGGTCGCGGCCGGGACGACGGCGAAGAAGACGGCCACGAAGACCGTCAACAACACGCCCACCAAGAAGGCGGCCGTGGCGAAGAAGACCGCCACGAAGCCGGTGGCCGCCAAGAAGGCGACCCCCGCGAAGAAGACCACGCGGGCTCGCAAGGCCTGAACCGGCCGGTCCGACGAACCGGTTGACCGAACAGGCGGCCTGTACGGGCCTGGACCGACGGAACGGTCCGGGCCCGGCAGCCGCCGAGAACGCGGCACGACACGGCGCCCCGCGGGAACTTCCCGCGGGGCGCCGTGTCGTGTGCGGCCAACCGGCCCGCCACCACGGTCGAGGACCGGCGGGGGCGGCGGCCGGGCGTTCCCGTGGGCCTCTACAGGGCGCCGACTTCGGAGGCGTACGGCGGTTCGGCTCCGGCGCGGGAGCAGGTGACGGCGGCCGCGCGGGCCGCGAAGCCCAGAAGCTCGGTCCAGCCCCGGGCGCCCAGTTCCGCCAGTGCGGTCGGGGACAGGGCGTTCCTGGCGGCCAGACCGTGCAGCAGGGCCGCGTTCACGGTGTCGCCCGCGCCGATGGTGTCCACGACGTCGACCGATTCGCAGGGCACGGAGTGGACCGAGCCGTCCCGGGTGAACGCGGTGAGTCCGTCGCCGCCCTGGGTGATCACCACGGCCGAGGGGCCGGAGGCCAGCCACTCGCGCGGGGTGCCGCCGAGCCACCGGGCGTCCTCCTCCGACAGCTTGAGCAGGGACACCGACGGCAGCCAGCTCTTGAACCGGGCGCGGTAGGCGTCCGGGTCGGGGATCAGGCCGGCGCGGATGTTCGGGTCGAGTGCCGTGAAGACGCCCTGCGCCCAGGCGGCCCGCATCAGCTCCTCGTAGGCGCTCGCGCCCGGTTCCAGCACGAGGGAACAGGTACCGAAGGACACCGCCCGGGCGGCGTCGGGGAGTCGGTCCGGGGCCGAGAAGAGGCGGTCGGCCGTGCCCTCGACGTAGAAGGAGTAGGCGGCGGAGCCGTCCGTACCGATCGTGGCGACGGCCAGGGTCGTCGGTTCGCCGCCGCGCTGCACCGAGGACACGTCGACGCCCGCGTCGCCCAGCCCGCTCAGAAGTGCCTCGCCGAACGCGTCGCGCGAGACGCGGGAGCAGAAGGCGGTGGGGGAGCCGAGGCGGCCGAGTGCCACCGCCGTGTTGTAGGGGCCGCCGCCGAGACGGGGCAGCAGGCCCGCAAGGGCTCCCGCTCCCTGCGGAACCAGATCGATCAGGGCCTCACCGGCGACGACGATCACGACTCGGGTCCTTTCCTCGGTGCCTCGGGACTTTCGGGGCGTACGGGGTTCTCGGGGCAGCCGCACGAGGTGCGGTGGACGAAGGCGGAGGGCAGCCGGACGGTGCGGCTCTCCAGGCGCGGCGAGGCCAGCCGTTCCAGGAGCAGTCGGACGGCCCTCGCGCCGACCTCCTTGCTGGGCTGGGCGATCACGGTGAGCCGGGGAGTGAACAGATCCGCCCAGGAGAAGTCGTCGAAGCAGCACAGCGCCAGGTCGTCGGGCACGGACAGGCCCCGGTCACGCAGGGCGCGCAGCGCGCCGATGGTCATGGCGTTGTTGGCGGTGACGAGCGCGCTGGGCGGCACCCCGAGGGACAGCAGCCGGTGGGTGGCCTCGTCGGCCGTCTCCGCCCGGGAGTCGCCGTGCGCCACGAGCCGTTCGTCGTACGGGAGTCCTGCCCGCGCGAGGCCGTGCCGGTAGCCGGTGATCCGCTCGGTCGTGGTGCTGAGGCCGGGCAGACCCGCGACCAGTCCGATCCGCCGGTGCCCTCGTTCGGCGAGATGACCGACCAGGCTCGCCATGGGGCCGGTGTTCTCGGCGCCGACCTGGTCATGGCGGAAGCCGCTCCCGGCGGGAGGGTCCACGAGCCGGTCCAGGAAGACGGTGGGTACGTCGTGCCGCGCCAGGTAGCGCAGAAGCCCGGCCGGGGTCGCCGACGGCGCGATGATCATTCCGTCCACGCGCCGCTCGTGCAGCAGCTGGGCGACCTTGCGCTCGTGCTCCGGGTCGTCGTGCGGATCGGCGATCAGCAGGCCGTAGCCGTGTTCCAGGGCACCGGCCTCGACGCCCTGGAGGATCTCCGTGAAGTACGGATTGCTGATGGCCGACACCGCGAGCCCGATGGACCGCGTACGGGAGGTGACGAGCGAACGGGCGAGGGTGTTGGGCGTGTAGCCCAGCTCGTCGATCGCGTCGAGAACGGCCTGGCGTGTCTGCGGCAGCACCGGCCGTGTGCCGTTGAGGACGTGCGAGACGGTCGCGATGGACACGCCCGCCCGCCGGGCCACATCGACCATCGTCGCCATGGCGCTCCCTCCCTGGAACTCGGGCGCTCGCACCCGAACGGGACCCGGTGGTTCGCCCGCGAAGGTATCCCATCCGGCAGCTGACGTAAACGCTTACGCTTATCGATGCGTAAGCGTTTACGTCCAGGGTCGCGCGGGGTCCACCCCGCCTGGAGCGGAATGATCTGTACCGGTATCGTCGATGCGCGACTCCTCGGTGTCCCGCCGGTGGAATGTCCGCTGCCGCGCTCGGCGGAGTCGCCGCGAAACCGCCTCGACCAGTGGAGATGCCATGTCCGGCCGTCCGACCGCGAGCCGCCGTACCGTCCTGCGGGGAGCGGCGCTCACCCCGGTCGCCGGGCTCGGCCTCGCCGCGTGCTCCGGCGGCAGCGGTGGCGGAGGCCCCGCGACGCCGACCGCCCCCGTCGTCCTGGGCGCGGAGAGCGAGGTCGCCAAGGGCGGTGCTCAGCTCTACCAGGACCAGAACGTCGTGGTCAGCCGCGCCGGGAACGGTTCGCTCAAGGCCTTCAGTTCCATCTGCACCCATGCGGGGTGCGCCATCAACAAGCTGGAGGGCACGACACTCGTGTGCCCGTGCCACGGCAGTGAGTTCGACGCCACGACGGGCAAGGTGCTGCGGGCGCCGGCCACCGTTCCGCTCGACGAGCTGTCCGTCGAGGCGAAGGACGGGAAGATCGTCGCCGGGCCGGGCGCCTGAGCCGAGGCGCGGGCCGGACCGGCCCAGCGACCGCGCCCGGGCGGGCGGTCACTCCCAGTCCCAGCCGATCCCCACGATCCCCGACCGCACGCGCGGCTCGACCAGGTGCACCGAGCGGTGGCGGCCGCTCAGCGCCAGTTCCTGGCGGCCACTGCGCGGCGCGGCCGCCGAGTGCTGGGTGAAGCGGTGGCAGCGCACGGGCAGCGCGTTCTCCGTGAAGTGCACCTGGAGCGCGTACTGTCCGCCCGCGAAGCCGAATCCGCGGACGTACTCGCTGGACGTCCCCGCCGTACCGTCCTCGAAGCCGTAGCGGAAGAGGAACGTATCGCCTGCCCGCAGCCGGGTGTCGAAGAGCAGTTCGGCGACGAGCACACCGGTGTCGCGGTGCCAGAGCACCCGGCCCGTACGGCAGTTCTCCAGGGCCCGGACCGTCGTACGCTCCGGCGCGCATCCGGGGTCGCCGTGGTGGATGGCCATATAGCGGTCCACGCCGTCCTTGTGGGCGCGCACTATGTGGTGCGACTCGCGGCCCAGCAGTTCGCGATGGGGGCCTATGTGGACCCGCTCGTGATGGCCGATGGTGTGCAGACCGCCGTCGAGCGGAGACTCCAGCTCGGTCAGGAGCCGTTCGAGGACACCGGAGGCCTCCACCAGGGAGCGGTACGAACGCCCCGTCGGACGCTCGGGGTCCGAGCGCTCCTCGGCCTTGGCCAGCAGCCTGATCAGCGACTCGTCGGGCAGCTGGAGGATCTCCTCCAGGGCGCGCACGGCCCGCAGCGACTCGGGCCGCTGGGGGCGCCGGGCGCCCTGCTGCCAGTAGCTCAGGCTCGTCACCCCGACCTTGACGCCGTAGCGCGACAGATGGTGCTGGACGCGTTGCAGCGGCAGTCCGCGGGCGGCGATCGCGGCGCGCAGCGCGACATGGAAGGGGCCGCCCCGCAGGGCCGTCTCCAGTTCCGCCGTGGCGACGTCCGCGTGCTGTGTGCCGTGCCGCATGCAGGGGGCCTTTCTGTGGATGTTCACTACGGCTGGTCAGGCCGTTCGTGCGGGTCGTCGGGGCCGCCCGGTGAGCGCGCGGGCGCTGTTCACCCGCGGGTTTCGCCGTTCACGCCCCGAGTTCCCCCGCATTGAAGCGTGTTGACCAAGTCCCGACAACACCTGATGCTCAACATGCCTCGCCGCGGCCCCGGACGTGCTCTGTCCCTCCTGGACCGCACCCGGGAGCAACCCGATGCACGACGGACGACGACTTGTCGCTCTCGCCGCGGTTCTGGCCGCCCTGGGTGCCGCCCCGGCGGACGCGGCCGCCGGGCGCGCGGACGGCCGCCCCGGTGCGCCGGTGCGCGCGGACAGGACCCCGGGCACCACGTCCCCGCGGCTCGGCGCGGCGGCCGGACAGGGCGCACCGCGGAACGGGCGCGGAGCCTACCGGGACGGCCGGGGCCCGGGCGAGGACAAGGGAGCCGGGCGAGCAGGGGCCCGTACCGACGGTGCCGACCGGACCGATCCCTCCGTCGTGGCCGCGTCCGCGATGGCCGGCGCGGGATCTCTTGTCGCGCTCGTCCCGAGCGTTTCGCGGGCCCTGCTCCGACGCCGCGGCCGACATCGCGAGGGCTCTGCCTCCGTCCACAGGCGGGCCGGGAGCCGACCGCGCTGTCGGCCCGCGCCAGTAGGGTGTGTGGCATGGCCGACCCCTCCAGCTACCGCCCCAAGCCGGGACAGATCCCGGACTCTCCCGGGGTGTACAAATTCCGCGACGAGCACCGCCGGGTGATCTACGTCGGAAAGGCGAAGAGCCTTCGCCAGCGCCTGGCGAGCTACTTCCAGGACCTGGCGAATCTCCACCCGCGCACCCGCACCATGGTCACCACGGCCGCGTCGGTGGAGTGGACGGTCGTGTCCACCGAGGTCGAGGCCCTTCAGCTGGAGTACTCCTGGATCAAGGAGTACGACCCCCGGTTCAACGTCAAGTACCGCGACGACAAGAGCTATCCCTACCTCGCGGTGACGATGAACGAGGAGTTCCCGCGGGTGCAGGTGATGCGCGGCCACAAGAAGAAGGGCGTGCGCTACTTCGGTCCCTACGGGCACGCGTGGGCCATCCGCGACACCGTCGACCTGCTGCTGCGCGTCTTCCCGGTCCGCACCTGCTCCGCGGGCGTCTTCAAGAACGCCTCCCGCACCGGTCGGCCCTGCCTCCTCGGTTACATCGGCAAGTGCTCCGCCCCCTGCGTCGGACGGGTCACGCCGGAGGAGCACCGCGAGCTGGCCGAGGAGTTCTGCGACTTCATGGCGGGCCGTACGGGGACGTACATCCGCCGTCAGGAACAGCAGATGACGGACGCCGCCGAGGAGATGGAGTACGAGCGCGCTGCCCGGCTGCGCGACGACATCGAGGCCCTGAAGAAGGCCATGGAGAAGAGCGCGGTCGTGCTCGCCGACGCGACCGACGCCGACCTCATCGCCGTCGCCGAGGACGAGCTGGAAGCCGCGGTGCAGATCTTCCACGTGCGCGGCGGACGCGTGCGGGGCCAGCGGGGCTGGGTCACGGACAAGGTCGAGGCGGTCACCACCGGTGACCTCGTCGAACACGCGCTCCAGCAGCTCTACGGCGAGGAGACGGGCGACTCGGTCCCCAAGGAAGTGCTCGTCCCGGCGCTGCCCGAGCCGGTGGAGCCCGTTCAGGAGTGGCTCACCGCGCGCCGCGGGTCGAACGTGTCGCTCCGCATCCCGCAGCGCGGCGACAAGAAGGCGCTCATGGAGACCGTGCAGCGCAACGCGCTCCAGGCGCTCGGCCTGCACAAGACCAAGCGCGCCTCCGACCTGACCACCCGCTCGCGCGCCCTGGAGGAGATCGCCGAGGCGCTCGACCTGGACAGCGCGCCCCTGCGGATCGAGTGCTACGACATCTCGCACCTCCAGGGCGACGACGTCGTGGCGTCCATGGTGGTCTTCGAGGACGGGCTCCAGCGCAAGAGCGAGTACCGGCGCTTCCAGATCAAGGGCTTCGCGGGCCAGGACGACGTCCGCTCCATGCACGAGGTGATCACCCGCCGCTTCAAGCGCTACCTCGTCGAGAAGGAGAAGACGGGGGAGTGGACCGACGGCCAGGACGCCGCTTCGGAGCCCCTCGCCCCGGGAGCCCCGGTCTCCGGGACCCCCGCCTCCCAGACTCCGGCCTCCCAGACTCCGGTCTCCGGGACCCCGGTCTCCGGGACGCCGGTCTCCGGGACCGTAGTCTCAGGGGCCACGCTCTCCGAGGAGCCTCTCTCCATGAGTGCCTTCTCCGAGGACGACGGCCGCCCCAAGCGCTTCGCCTACCCTCCTCAGCTCGTCGTCGTCGACGGCGGCCGGCCGCAGGTCGCCGCCGCCCAGAGGGCCCTCGACGAGCTCGGCATCGACGACATCGCCGTGTGCGGACTCGCCAAGCGCCTGGAGGAGGTATGGCTGCCGGACGAGGACGACCCGGTGGTCCTGCCGCGCACCAGCGAGGGCCTGTACCTGCTCCAGCGGGTCCGGGACGAGGCCCACCGCTTCGCGATCACCTACCAGCGCGCCAAGCGGGCCAAGCGCTTCCGGGCGGGCCCCCTGGACGATGTGCCGGGCCTCGGCGAGTCGCGCAAACAGGCACTGATCAAACACTTCGGTTCGGTGAAGAAGCTGCGGTCCGCGACGATCGACCAGATCTGCGAGGTTCCCGGCATAGGCCGAAAGACGGCGGAGACCATCGCCGTGACCCTCGCCCAGGCGGCTCCGGCCGCACCCGCCGTGAACACGGCGACTGGAGAGATCATGGAAGACGACGAAGACGCGGCGCCCGGGACGACGGCGGGCACCGCGGAGGAGCCCGTGACCGCGGGCGCCTCGGACGAGCGACGGGGGCAGGAGACATGACCGAGAACGACGCGCGTGAAGCGGAACGTCCGGCGCAGGGCCAGGAAGAACACAAGGAAGCAAGCGAAGATCACGCGGAGCGGGAAGCACCACGGGAAGACGGAGCACAAGTGGGTACGGGCATCGAGACCGCGGGGACCGGAGTCCCGGACGCGGCCATTCCCGAGCTGGTGATCATCTCCGGCATGTCCGGAGCCGGCCGGTCCACGGCCGCCAAGTGTCTGGAGGACCTCGGCTGGTTCGTCGTCGACAACCTGCCGCCCGCCCTGATCCCCACCATGGTGGAGCTCGGTGCCCGCTCCCAGGGCAACGTGGCACGGATCGCGGTCGTCGTCGACGTGCGCGGCCGCCGGTTCTTCGACAACCTCCGCGAATCCCTCGCCGACCTGGAGTCCAAGCACGTCACCCGGCGGATCGTCTTCCTGGAGTCCTCGGACGAGGCCCTGGTGCGCCGCTTCGAGTCCGTGCGCCGGCCGCACCCCCTCCAGGGCGACGGCCGCATCGTGGACGGCATCGCCGCCGAGCGCGAGCTGCTGCGCGAGCTGCGCGGTGACGCCGACCTGGTCATCGACACCTCCAGCCTGAACGTGCACGAGCTGCGCGCCAAGATGGACGCCCAGTTCGCGGGCGAGGAGGAGCCCGAGCTGCGGGCCACCGTCATGTCCTTCGGCTTCAAGTACGGCCTCCCGGTCGACGCCGACCTGGTCGTGGACATGCGCTTCCTCCCCAACCCGCACTGGGTTCCCGAGCTGCGCCCCTTCACCGGCCTGAACGAGGAGGTCTCGGCGTACGTCTTCAACCAGCCCGGTGCCAAGGAGTTCCTCGACCGCTACGCCGAGCTGCTCCAGCTCATCGCCGCCGGATACCGGCGCGAGGGCAAGCGTTATGTGACCATCGCGGTCGGCTGTACCGGCGGCAAGCACCGCTCGGTGGCGACCGCAGAGAAGCTCGCCGCCCGTCTCGCCTCCCAGGGCGTGGAGACCGTGAAGGTGCATCGGGACATGGGGCGCGAGTGACCGGACGTACCACCCTGCGGCTGAACAGGCTGCGCCGGGAGACCCCCGGGGAACGCGCCGGCCGGCCGGTCGCGGCGCGCGGTGCCAAGCCGCGCCGCCGTGGCGCCCAGCCCAAGGTCGTCGCCCTCGGCGGCGGCATGGGGCTGTCCGCCTCGCTCGCCGCGCTGCGCCGGATCACCGGAGACCTCACCGCCGTCGTCACCGTGGCCGACGACGGCGGGTCCAGCGGGCGCCTGCGCGACGAGCTGGGCGTTCTCCCGCCCGGTGATCTGCGCAAGGCGCTGGCGGCGCTGTGCGGCGACGACGACTGGGGACAGACCTGGGCCCGGGTCATCCAGCACCGCTTCCAGTCCAAGGGCGACCTGCACGAACACGCGGTCGGCAATCTGCTGATCGTGGCCCTGTGGGAGCAGCTCGGCGACCACGTCCAGGCCCTGGACCTGGTCGGCAAGCTGCTGGGCGCGCACGGCCGGGTGCTGCCCATGTCCGCCGTGCCCCTGGAGCTCCAGGCCCTGGTCAAGGGGCACGACCCGGACCGGCCCGACGAGGTCGACACGGTCCGGGGCCAGGCGAACGTGGCGCTCACCACCGGTGAGGTCCAGTCCGTGCACGTCGTACCGCACGATCCGCCGGCCGTGCCCGAGGCCGTGGCCGCGGTCCTCGACGCGGACTGGGTGGTCCTCGGCCCCGGCTCCTGGTTCTCCTCGGTGATCCCGCATCTGCTGGTGCCCGAACTCCTGGACGCCCTCATCCAGACGAAGGCGCGCCGGGTACTCTCCCTTAACCTCGCCCCGCAGCCCGGAGAAACCGAAGGCTTCTCCCCGCAGCGTCATTTGGAGGTTTTGGGACGACACGCCCCTAAACTCGCCCTGGACGTGGTGCTGGCCGACGTGGCCGCCGTGCCCGACCGCGACTCTCTCGTCGACGCCGCCAAGCGGTTCGGCGCCGCGGTCGAGCTGGCGCCGGTGGCCCGGACCGACGGATCTCCGCGGCACGACCCGGAGCTGTTGGCCGCCGCGTACGACCGTATTTTTCGGATGCATGGAAGGATCGGCCCATGGCGATGACGGCAGCGGTGAAGGATGAGATTTCCCGGCTTCCCGTCACCCGGACGTGCTGCAGGAAGGCGGAGGTCTCCGCCATTCTGCGGTTCGCGGGCGGCCTTCACCTGGTGAGCGGCCGGATCGTGATCGAGGCGGAGCTGGACACCGCGATGGCGGCGCGCCGCCTGAAGCGCGACATTCTGGAGATCTTCGGCCACAGCTCCGAACTGATCGTGATGGCGCCCGGCGGACTGCGCCGAGGCTCGCGCTACGTCGTGCGCGTCGTCGCGGGCGGCGACCAGCTGGCCCGCCAGACCGGGCTCGTGGACGGCCGGGGCCGCCCGATCCGCGGGCTGCCGCCGCAGGTGGTCTCGGGGGCCACCTGCGACGCCGAGGCGGCCTGGCGCGGGGCGTTCCTGGCTCACGGCTCCCTCACCGAGCCCGGCCGCTCCTCGTCCCTGGAGGTGACCTGCCCGGGACCGGAGGCCGCGCTCGCGCTGGTCGGCGCCGCCCGCCGGCTGTCGATCGCGGCGAAGGCCCGCGAGGTGCGCGGAGTGGACCGCGTGGTCGTCCGCGACGGGGACGCGATCGGCGCGCTGCTGACCCGTCTCGGCGCGCACGAGTCGGTGCTGGCCTGGGAGGAGCGGCGGATGCGCCGCGAGGTCCGCGCCACGGCGAACCGGCTCGCCAACTTCGACGACGCCAACCTGCGCCGCTCGGCGCGCGCCGCCGTCGCCGCCGGGGCCCGCGTCCAGCGCGCCCTGGAGATCCTCGCCGACGAGGTGCCGGAGCATCTCGCCGCCGCCGGACGGCTGCGCATGGAGCACAAGCAGGCCTCCCTGGAGGAGCTCGGCGCCCTCGCCGACCCGCCGCTGACCAAGGACGCCGTCGCGGGCCGCATCCGCCGGCTGCTGGCGATGGCCGACAAGCGGGCCCAGGACCTCGGCATCCCCGGGACGGAGTCGAACCTGTCCGAGGAGATGGCGGACAACCTCGCGGGCTGACCCGGACCCCGCGGCGCGCCGTGCACGACGTGCGGAACGATCTGACGGAAGCTCAATACGCCGGTGCCGACACCCACTTGGGTGATCGGTACCGGCGTACCTCCTTCGGCGAGGCACCCTTGACTTGACCATGAAGTGTCATGAGCCTGGCATCTGTTCGCTGCTGTGGCGGACCAGTGCAAGGGGGGCTCATGAGACGAAGAGCGAGCGCGATCCTCGCTACCGGCGCGCTCCTGCTGGGCGGTGCGGCGATGGCGCCCATCGCCCGGGCGCAGGACGACAGTTCGCCCAAGCCCGACGCGAACGCCGTGAAGGTGTTCCGCGCGGAGGTCACGAAGCAGCAGGTACCCCTGCTGCTCGCGGCCGGCCAGGACGGTCACGAACTCGGCGACGCGACCTGGAAGAACGGCAGGAGCACGGTCGAGGTCTACGTCACGGACAAGCAGGCCCGGAAGCTGGAGAAGCAGGGCGTCGACCTCACCGAGCACACGCTCTCCGCCAGGGCCGAGAACCGGGTCGAGGACGCCGCCCAGGGAGTGTTCCGCCCGTACAGCGGGAAGGGCAACCTCCAGGAGGAGATCATCAGGACGGGTGAGGCCAACCCCGGCCTGACCAAGGTCGTCTCCATCGGCAAGACCACGAACGGCCAGGACATCCTCGCGCTCAAGCTGACCAAGGGCGCGAAGAAGTCCAAGGACGGCGCCAAGCCGTCGGTGCTGTACATGTCCAACCAGCACGCGCGCGAGTGGATCACGCCCGAGATGACGCGGCGGCTGATGCACTACTACCTGGACAACTACGCGACCGACAAACGCGTCAAGAAGATCGTCGACTCCACCGAGCTGTGGTTCGTGCTGTCCGCCAACCCCGACGGTTACGACTACACGTTCCAGGGCGAGGACACCCGGCAGTGGCGCAAGAACCTGCGGGACGTCAACGGCGACGGCGTCATCTCCACCGGTGACGGCGTCGACCTCAACCGCAACTTCGCCTACAAGTGGGGCTACGACGACGAGGGATCGTCGCCGAACCCCACCAGCGAGACCTACCGCGGCACGACTCCGGCCTCCGAGCCGGAGACCAAGGCCCTGGACGCCTTCGAGAAGCGCGTCGGCTTCGCGTACGGCATCAACTACCACTCCGCCGCGGAACTGCTGCTCTACGGGGTGGGCTGGCAGGTGGCGACGCCGACCCCGGACGACGTGCTCTACAAGGCGCTCGCCGGAACCCCCGAGAACTCGGCGATCCCGGGCTACCACCCCCAGGTCTCCTCGGAGCTCTACACCACCAACGGCGAGGCGGACGGCCACGCGGGCAACGTCAACGGCACGGCGATGTTCACCCCCGAGATGTCGACCTGCCAGACCGTGTCGGACCTCGACCCGAACGACGCCTGGAACGCGGCGGACTGCGCCTCCGTCTTCACCTTCCCGGACGACGAGAAGCTGATCGAGCAGGAGTTCGAGAAGAACGTCCCGTTCGCGCTCTCCGTCGCCGAGACCGCGGCCCACCCCGACCAGCCGTCCTCCTCGGTCGGCATCGCGGCCCCCGACTTCACCCCCGCCACCTTCTCCACGTCGTACTCCCGCGGCGCCGACCAGGAGATCTCCGTCGTCGCCCGCAGGTCCGTACGCGACAAGGAGCTCAAGTACCGCGTCAACGGCGGCCGTACGCACGACATGGCGCTCAGGCCCTGGCAGGGCGGCGAGACCTACGGCGGCGACGACAACCTCTACTTCGACGAGTACCGCGCCAAGGTCAAGGACGGCGACCCCGGCGACAAGGTCGAGGTCTGGTTCACCGGCGAGACCAGGAAGGGAAAGCCCACCTCCGGCCCGCACTTCACGTACACCGTGGCCGAACGGCCGCGGGCCGACGTGCTCGTGGTCGCCGAGGAGGGCGCGGCCGCCACGCAGGCGCAGACGTACGTCGACGCGCTGAAGGCCAACGGCAAGAAGCCCCTCGTCTGGGACGTCGCCACCCAGGGCGCGCCGGACGCGCTCGGCGTCCTCGGACACTTCGGGACCGTCGTCCACTACACGGGCGCCCTGCGGCCCGGCAACGCCACCCAGCTCCAGCTGCGGGCCTTCCTCAACGAGGGCGGCAAGCTGGTCGAGGCGGGCGAGCTGGCCGGCGGCAGCGTCGACCTCGGGGGCGGCACCCTCTCGAACGACTTCAGCCAGTACTACCTGGGCGCCTACTCCCGTACGTCCACCCCCGGCGCCAGCGGCTTCACCGGCTCGGGGAAGCTCGGCGGCGCCACGGGAACGCTCGGCGCCGCGCCCGGCAACCCGCTGAACGCGGCCGGCACCTACGGCGTCACCTCGGACTCGCTCGCCGCCACGCAGTACCCGCAGTTCGCCTCCAGCGCGGGAGCGGGCCAGTTCACCGGGACCGTCAACCCGTACGGGCCGTACGCGGGCTCGTACATGGCCGCCGCGGTCCACACCGACGACGCCTACAAGCGCCTCACCCGCACCGTCGACCTCACCGGGGTCGGCGCGGCCGACAAGCCGACGCTCCGTTCCCAGGTCCTGTGGGACACCGAGCCCGGCTACGACCACGCGGTCGTCGAGGTCCACACGACCGGCGCCGACGACTGGACCACGCTTCCCGAGGCGGGCGGCGCCACCTCGGCCACCGTTCCCACCGAATGCGAGGCCGGCTTCCTCGCCCGGGAGCACCCGTGGATCAAGCACTACCTGACCGTGGGCGCGGCCGGCTGCACCGGCACCGGCACCAGCGGCTCGTGGAACAGCCTCACCGGCGCCTCCAGCGGGTGGCAGCAGGTCGAGTTCGACCTGAGCGCGTACGCCGGCAAGTCGGTCGAGGTCTCGTTCAGTTACATCAGTGACCCGAGCGCGGGCGGCCACGGCCTCCTCGTCGACAACGCCTCCCTCGTCGTCGGCGGCACCGCCACCGAGACGGAGGGCTTCGAGTCGTCGCTCGGTGCCTGGAGCGTCGCCGGGCCTCCCGCGGGCAGCCCGGCCGTTCTGCGTAACTGGGCGCGCACGGGAGAGCTCTTCAAGACATATGGAGCGGTCACCACCGACGACTCCGTACTGCTGGGCTTCGGCCTGGAACACGTCACCGCGGCGGCCGACCGCGCGGCTCTGATCGGAAAGGCGCTCTCGGCGCTGCGCGGCTGACTGTGCGTGACCATCGCATGAACGGCTTGGGTGATCCGTACCCCTACTGGCGGGTACGGATCGCCCTGCCGTGTATGGCCCTACTCGATGTCACTCCGGGGCCTCCAGGGAGGTAGGGTCGGAGGCGGTCGGGGACATCCCATACAACTCGCCGACATCTGAGTCGGCGTACCTAACGAGGAGATCGGTTCGTGACGATCCGCGTAGGCATCAACGGCTTTGGCCGCATCGGTCGTAACTACTTCCGCGCGCTGCTGGAGCAGGGTGCTGACATCGAGATCGTGGCTGTCAACGACCTGGGTGACACCGCGACCACCGCCCACCTTCTGAAGTACGACACCATCCTGGGCCGACTCAAGGCCGAGGTGTCGCACACCGCCGACACCATCACCGTCGACGGGCACACGATCAAGGTCCTGTCCGAGCGCAACCCGTCCGACATCCCGTGGGGCGAGCTGGGCGTCGACATCGTCATCGAGTCGACCGGCATCTTCACGAAGAAGGCCGACGCCGAGAAGCACATCGCCGGCGGCGCCAAGAAGGTCCTCATCTCGGCTCCGGCCAAGGACGAGGACATCACGATCGTGATGGGCGTCAACCAGGACAAGTACGACCCGGCGAACCACAACATCATCTCCAACGCGTCCTGCACCACCAACTGTGTGGCGCCGATGGCCAAGGTTCTCGACGAGAACTTCGGCATCGTCAAGGGCCTGATGACGACGGTTCACGCGTACACGAACGACCAGCGCATCCTGGACTTCCCGCACTCGGACCTGCGCCGCGCCCGCGCCGCCGCCGAGAACATCATCCCGACCACGACCGGTGCCGCCAAGGCCACCGCCCTGGTCCTCCCGCAGCTCAAGGGCAAGCTGGACGGCATCGCCATGCGCGTCCCGGTCCCGACCGGTTCGGCCACCGACCTGGTCGTGACGCTGCAGCGCGAGGTCACCAAGGACGAGGTCAACGCCGCGTTCAAGAAGGCCGCCGATGACGGCGACCTCAAGGGCTTCCTGGCATACACCGAGGACCAGATCGTCTCCTCGGACATCGTCGGCGACCCGGCGTCCTGCACCTTCGACTCCTCCCTGACCATGGTCCAGGAGGGCAACACGGTGAAGATCCTCGGCTGGTACGACAACGAGTGGGGTTACTCCAACCGCCTCGTCGACCTCACGGTCTTCGTCGGCGGCCAGCTCTAACTCCCAGAGCAGGCACCTCGATGTGAGCCAGGGCTCGGGCAGCGCGACGCCGCGCTGTCCGAGCCCTGTGCTACGTAGTGATCGATCAGCCCTCTCGGATCTCAAGAGCCTTCCCTAGGAGTCCCTTTATGCAGACGATCGACGAACTTCTCGCCGAAGGCGTGGACGGCAAGCGGGTCTTCGTCCGCGCCGACCTCAACGTCCCGCTGGCCGACGGCCTCATCACCGACGACGGCCGCATCCGTGCCGTCCTTCCCACCGTCAAGGCGCTGGCCGCGGCGGGCGCCAAGGTGATCGTCGCCTCGCACCTGGGCCGCCCCAAGGGCGCCCCGGACCCGGCCTTCTCCCTGCTCCAGCCCGCCGAGCGTCTCGGTGAACTGCTCGGCGCGCCGGTCGCGTTCGCGCAGGACACGGTCGGCCCCGCCGCCCACGACGCGGTGAACGGCCTGGAGCCCGGTCAGGTCGCGGTCATCGAGAACCTCCGCTTCAACGCCGGCGAGACGTCCAAGGACGACACCGAGCGCGGCGAGTTCGCCGACCGGCTCGCCGCCCTGGCCGACGTCTACGTGGGCGACGGCTTCGGCGCCGTGCACCGCAAGCACGCCTCGGTGTACGACCTCCCGGCCCGTCTGCCGCACTACGCCGGCTACCTCATCGCCACCGAGGTCGGCGTCCTGAAGAAGCTCACCGAGGACGTCCGGCGGCCCTACGTCGTCGCGCTCGGCGGCTCCAAGGTCTCCGACAAGCTCGCTGTCATCGACCAGCTGCTCGGCAAGGCCGACCGCATCCTCATCGGCGGCGGCATGGCCTTCACCTTCCTCAAGGCCAAGGGCTACGAGGTCGGCAGCTCCCTCCTGCAGGAGGACCAGATCCCGGCCGTCACCGAGTACATGGAGCGCGCCGAGAAGCTGGGCGTCGAGCTGGTGCTCCCGGTCGACGTCGTGGTCGCCCCCGGATTCCCGGACCTGAAGGCCAAGGCGCCCACCGAGCACACCGCCGTCGACGCGGACCACATGCCCGAGGGGCAGCTGGGCCTGGACATCGGCCCGAAGACCGGTGCCCTGTACGCAGCCAAGCTCTCCGACGCCGAGACCGTGTTCTGGAACGGTCCCATGGGCGTCTTCGAGCACCCCGACTACGCCGAGGGCACCAAGGCGGTCGCCCAGGCCCTCGTCGAGTCCAAGGGTTTCACCGTCGTCGGCGGTGGTGACTCCGCAGCCGCGGTGCGCACCCTCGGCTTCGACGAGAACGCATTCGGCCACATCTCGACCGGTGGCGGCGCCTCCCTCGAATACCTCGAGGGCAAGACGCTCCCCGGCCTCGCCGCACTGGAGGACTGACCTACATGAGCACGCGCACGCCGCTGATGGCGGGCAACTGGAAGATGAACCTCAACCACCTCGAGGCCATCGCGCACGTCCAGAAACTCGCCTTCGCCCTGGCGGACAAGGACTACGAGGCCTGCGAGGTCGCCGTCCTGCCGCCCTTCACCGACCTGCGCTCCGTGCAGACCCTGGTCGACGGCGACAAGCTCAAGATCAAGTACGGTGCCCAGGACCTCTCGGCGCAGGACTCCGGTGCCTACACCGGTGAGATCTCCGGCTCGATGCTGGCCAAGCTGAAGTGCACGTACGTGGCCGTCGGCCACTCCGAGCGCCGGCAGTACCACAACGAGACCGACGAGGTCGTGAACGCCAAGGTCAAGGCCGCCTACAAGCACGGTCTGACCCCGATCCTGTGCGTCGGCGAGGAGCTGGACGTCCGCGAGGCGGGCAACCACGTCGCGCACACCCTCGCGCAGGTCGAGGGCGGTCTCAAGGACATCCCGGCCGAGCAGGCCGAGTCCGTCGTGATCGCGTACGAGCCCGTCTGGGCCATCGGCACCGGCAAGGTCTGCGGTTCCGACGACGCGCAGGAGGTCTGCGCCGCGATCCGCGCCAAGCTCGCCGAGCTGTACTCCCAGGAGCTGGCCGACCAGGTCCGCATCCAGTACGGCGGCTCGGTGAAGTCCGGGAACGTCGCCGAGATCATGGCGAAGCCGGACATCGACGGCGCTCTGGTCGGTGGCGCGTCGCTCGACGCCGACGAGTTCGTCAAGATCGTCCGGTTCCGCGACCAGTAAGTATGCGGTAGCGGCGATTCGTCGTACCCTTGCGGGGGTCTGGTGCCATCGCACCGGGCCCCCGTCGTCCATCCAGTTCCGAGGAAGTTGGTCCAGCCGTGGTTTTGGGGTTCTCGATCGCCCTGATCGTCTTCAGCCTGCTGCTGATGCTGCTGGTGCTGATGCACAAGGGAAAGGGCGGCGGCCTGTCCGACATGTTCGGTGGCGGCATGCAGTCGTCCGTCGGCGGCTCCTCGGTCGCCGAGCGCAACCTCGACCGCATCACCCTGATGATCGGTCTGCTCTGGTTCGCGTGCATTGTCGTGCTCGGCGTGTTGATGAAGATCAACAACTGATCACCGCCCTACATCGGTACGGCAGCACAACTGCACATTACGCAAGCACATTCCGCACGTAAGGCCCCATGTCCGGTACGCGCCCTCAGGCGCGGCCTATCATGGGGCTTGCGTCTAGGGGTGGGGATGTAACTCCAATCACTGGACGCGCGTTGGGCCTTACGTAGACTGAGGCGGCTCGCAGCGAAGCGTCACGCCGACTCGCTTCGCGGCACCATCACGCAGGGAGTTACGACCGTGGCAAGTGGCAACGCGATCCGAGGAAGCCGGGTCGGGGCGGGGCCGATGGGTGAGGCCGAGCGCGGCGAGTCCGCGCCGCGGCTGCGCATCTCCTTCTGGTGCTCCAACGGGCACGAGACGCAGCCCAGCTTCGCCAGCGACGCGCAGGTCCCCGACACCTGGGACTGCCCGCGCTGCGGCTTCCCCGCCGGACAGGACCGGGACAACCCGCCGGACCCGCCGCGCACCGAGCCGTACAAAACGCACCTCGCGTACGTGCGGGAGCGGCGCAGCGACGCGGACGGTGAGGCGATCCTCGCCGAGGCGCTCGCCAAACTGCGGGGCGAAATCTAGGAGTTGAGAACCGGCCGGGCGCCCACAGGTGCCTGGCCGGAGCTGTTTCAGGCGGCTTCGCGACCGGGGCACCGCCCCGTCGCCGGGGTTGCCGCGCCCGTATGCCCGTGCCGCGCCCGTATGCTCGTGCCGCGCCCGCATGCCTGTGCCGCGGACGGTTTCTCGTGTCGCCCCCGCCTACCGGTGAGCACGGTCGGGAACGTCGTCCGTCAGGTCACGCTGATGCAGTAGCGCGGCCCGGAATCCATGATGGGCCGTATCCGCTCGGCATTCCGCACGGCCTCCCCTCGGGCGCCCCGCCCGGTGCTCTGCGGGGAGGGGTGGGCGCGGCAGCCAACGGGCTCCGCGGCCGTGCCCTGTTCGCGGCCGTACTCCGCGCCCCCGCCGTCATCGCGCTGATACCTGTGGTCCAGCGGGACGTATCTGTTGTTGAACCGGAGGACGGGGCTACGACAGCTCACGTCCAGCCCTGATCAATTAGGTTGGGACCGGCAGCGGGGCAAGGTACGCAGCAGCACAGGCAGGAAAGAAGGCGGAAGTCCGAGATGAACGCAGAAAGCCGTACCCGGCTCAACCACACGTCCGAGTGGGCCGCTCTGGCCGAGCACCGCGACGAGCTCGCGGACACCCATCTGCGCGACCTGTTCGCGGCCGATCCCGGACGCGGCTCCGGGTACTCGCTCCAGGTCGGCGATCTGCACGTCGACTACTCGAAACACCTGGTCACCGACGAGACGCTGCGGCTGCTGCGCGAGCTGGCCGCGGCGACCGATGTGTTCGGGCTGCGGGACGCGATGTTCCGGGGCGAGAAGATCAACGTGACCGAGGACCGCGCGGTGCTGCACACGGCGCTGCGGGCGCCGCGGGACGCGGTGGTGGAGGTCGACGGGGAGAACGTCGTGCCGGCCGTGCACGCGGTCCTGGACAAGATGGCGGGTTTCGCCGGGCGGGTCCGTTCGGGTGAGTGGACCGGGCACACCGGCAAGCGCATCAAGAACGTGGTGAACATCGGCATCGGCGGCTCGGACCTGGGTCCGGCGATGGCCTACGAGGTGCTGCGTTCGTTCACCGACCGCGGTCTGACCCTGCGGTTCGTGTCGAACGTGGACGGCGCCGACCTGCACGAGGCGGTGCGGGACCTGGACCCGGCGGAGACGCTGTTCATCATCGCCTCGAAGACGTTCACCACGATCGAGACGATCACCAACGCCACCTCCGCGCGGTCGTGGCTGCTGACGGAGCTGAAGGCCGGTCAGGAGGCGGTGGCGCGGCATTTCGTGGCGCTGTCGACGAATGCCGAGAAGGTCTCGGACTTCGGGATCGACACGGCCAACATGTTCGAGTTCTGGGACTGGGTCGGCGGCCGTTACTCCTACGACTCGGCGATCGGTCTGTCGCTGATGATCGCGATCGGTCCGGACCGGTTCCGGGAGATGCTCGACGGTTTCCACCTGGTCGACGAGCACTTCCGCACGGCTCCTGCCGAGGCCAACGTGCCGCTGCTGCTGGGTCTGCTGGGCGTCTGGTACGGCAACTTCCACGACGCGCAGTCGCACGCCGTGCTGCCGTACTCGCACTACCTGTCGAAGTTCACCGCCTATCTCCAGCAGCTGGACATGGAGTCCAACGGCAAGTCCGTGGACCGTGACGGCAATCCGGTGGAGTGGCAGACGGGTCCGGTGGTGTGGGGCACGCCCGGCACCAACGGCCAGCACGCGTACTACCAGTTGATCCACCAGGGCACCAAGCTGATCCCCGCCGACTTCATCGCCTTCGCGGAGCCGGTCGCCGACCTGCTGCCGGGCCTGGTCGCCCAGCACGACCTGTTGATGGCGAACTTCTTCGCGCAGACCCAGGCGCTGGCCTTCGGCAAGACGCCGGACGAGGTGCGTGCCGAGGGTGTGCCCGAGGAGCTGGTGCCGCACAAGACGTTCCAGGGCAACCACCCCACGACCACGATCCTGGCGAAGGAATTGACCCCTTCGGTCCTCGGTCAGCTGATCGCTCTCTACGAGCACAAGGTGTTCGTCCAGGGCGCGATCTGGAACATCGACTCCTTCGACCAGTGGGGCGTCGAGCTCGGCAAGGTGCTCGCCAAGCGCGTCGAACCCGCCCTCACCGACGGCGCCGACGTGCCGGGGCTGGACGAGTCGACCAAGGCGCTGGTCACCAAGTACCGGGAGCTGCGCGGCCGTTAGGCGCGAATGCGGGGAAGCGGGCGGCGGGAGTCCGTCCGCTTCCCGTAAGATCCCCGGCGATCACGTCGTCGATCGTTCGGGGGAGCGGAAGTTGGCCGGCTCACGGGGGAGATGGACGAGCGACACACTGACGGCGGGCTCCCTGCTGCGGCCCAAGCAGGTGGCGAAGGCCGTGTTCCACCCGGCATGGATCCCGGAGTCGGTCGATCCGTCGGTGGAGCGGCTCAAGCGCGTGCGCATCGTCGCCGGAGCGGTCGCGGCGTTCGGTGTGTACACCTTCGTGCAGGGCAGGTTCGACTTCACGGAAGTGCTGGAGAACATGCTGACGGCGTCCGCCGTTCTGCTGTTCATCACGCCGCTGACCGTGGGCGTGATGCTCTTCGTGTGGCGGCGCACCGGCACCGTCCGGCAGCTGCGGAGCCCGCTCCTCAACTCGCTCAAGCTGCTGCTGCTCTTCATCGGCCTGGTCGTGCTCACGGTGTTCCTGTGGCAGCTGTCGACCTCTCTCGGCGGCATCGCACTCGCGCTGCTGGGTCTGACGGCGCTCTGGCTCACCGGTTTCCTGGTCTACGGAGCGGTGCAGCTGTCCGGGAACTTCTTCGGGTCCGCGGCCGTGCACCGCTGTCTGCCGCCGCTGCTGGCCACGGTGACCACCTGGCTGATGGCCATTCCCGACCTGGTCACCGGTGATCTGCACGGGCTCAGCTTCACCATGGGCATCGTCTTCATCCTGGGCGCGCCGGTCACGGTCACCGCCATAGCCGCCCTGGAGATGAACCGGCTCCGCCGCCGCTACGGGATCAGGCTGGGCGCACACCCCGCGACCCTGCCGGCGCCGCGCCCCGCTGGCCCGCCCGCGTACCCGCCGCCCGGCTTCGTTCCGCCGTGGGGGACACCCTCCGGGCCCGGGAACCCGTACGCCCCCCATCCACACGGCAGCCCGTCGGGCCCGTTTCCGCAGGGCGGTCCGTACGCCCCCCACCCCCAGGGGAACCCGCCCGCGCCCGGCACGCGGCAGAACCCGTACGGGCGAGGACCGTACGGGAGCTGACCGGGATCAGGCCGCCGCGCTGAGGGTGTCCGCCGGCCGGCGGCGGGCCGCTCGGGCGGCCGGCAGGGCGGCGAGCGCGGCGGCGCCCAGCACGGCGGCGCCGCCGAACAGCAGCAGAAGCGGGGCGGACGGTCCTCGCGCGACGCCCGCGCCGATGCCGCTCGACCTGCCCTGGGCGTCGATCAGCCAGTGCGCGAGGGGCAGCCCCAGAGCCGTGCCGACGAGGACCGCGGCGAAGGCCGTGCACCCCGTGGCCGTCACGGTGATCGCGGTGATCTGCCGCGGCGTCAGCCCGATCGCCTTCAGCGCCAGCAGATCCCGCTCGCCCTCGCGGACCGTGCCGCCGATCGCGGTGAGCAGCTCGATGAGCCCGATCAGGGCCAGTACCGCGATCAGTCCCACGACGACTCCGCGCAGCGCTGAGAGCCCGTCGGCGGGGTTGGTCACGGCGTGCACGTCGAAACGTCCGTGCGCGGCGGTGGCCAGCTCCGTGGCCACCCGGTGGGGGTCCGCGCCCGGGCGCAGCCGCAGCTGGTAGAGGGTCGGCCGGAGTTCCGGATCGTTCTCACGGAGAGTGTCGAGCGAGGTGGAGATGACCCGGCCGCCGTTCTCCGGCTCGATGCTCCGCCCCACGATGTGCAGGATCTGCGGCTGAGCGCCCACGGTCACGCGCACCCAGTCGCCGACCCGCACGTCCAGCAGGTCGAGCAGGCCCTGACCGGCCACCGCCTCGTCGGGGCCGCGCGCCGGGCGGCCCTCGGCCAGCGAGAACGGGTAGGGGTCCTGGCGTGTGCCGAGGCCGCGCAGCGCGATCGTGCCGGTCTGGCCGGGGACCAGGGCGGGCACCTGGATGCCCGGGTGGACGCCGGTGACCTGCGGGTTCCGGTCGAGCAGGGCCCGTACGCCGGAATCGCTCAGAGTCCCGTCCGGCCGGACGGTGAGCGCGGCCGCGAGACCGAGCTGCTCGGGCCTGCTGTGAAAGCGGTCGATGGTCGTCCAGGCGCTCATGGCCACCACGATCAGCAGCAGGGGCAGCGCGAGGCGGGCGACCGTGGCCGACGAGCGCGTCCGACGGGTGAACGCCTTGTGCCAGCCCAGGACCAGCGCGGACGGCAGTCGCAGGCCCAGCGCCGCGCGTGCCGGACGCGGCAGCCCGCCACCGAGCGGTGCCGCGGCGCGCAGCCCCGGCACCGGTGACACCCGTCCGGCCCGCCACGCGGCGAGCCCGGTCGTCGCGGCGATGAACAGCACCGCGCCGGCGGGCACCGAGACGAGCGCCGCTGTGTGTCCCGGCAGTCCCTGCCACACACCGACCGCGTCCCCGAGACGCCCCGGGACCCGGCTGCCCAGCGCCTGCGTGAGCGCGCCCGCGAGCACGGCGCCCAGCAGCGCGAACGCCACGTGCTGGAGCAGGAAGATCCGTACCACCTGGCCCGGCGTGAAGCCGATCGCCTTCAGCACCGAGATGTCCCGCAGATGGCCACGGATACGGGTGCCGATCGCACCGTGCACGGCGAGCCCGGCGGCGACCAGCGCGCCCAGGCCGAACAGGCCGAGAACCTGCCCGAGCAGCCGGTTGTCGCCCTGCGCCTCGGCCCGCGCCTGCTGCCAGGAGGAGACCTCGGTGACCGCCCCGGCGCCGAGCAGGGTGACGGCCCGCTGGACCGCGTAGTCCGTGTCGCCGGGATCGGTCAGCCGCAGCCCGATCACCTGCCCGGCGCGTCCGGCGGTGTCCCGCACCGCCGACGGGAGCGCCCACACCAGGCCCGACCGCTCGCCCGGGCTGTACCGGGGCTCGGCGCTGTCGGCCACGCCCAGCACGGTCAGCTCCCGGGCGGTGCCGGGCACGGTGAGGGTGTCGCCCGGTTCGGCCCACAGCGCCCGGGCGAGGCTGCTGTCCAGCACCACGCCGTCCGCCTCGCTGGGGTCGAGCCAGCGTCCGGAGGTGAGCAGCGGGCGCCCCGTGGCGGGCTGCTCGGTGGCGCCGCGCAGTTCGACCACGGCACGGGTTCCCCGTGACTCGACGGCGGTCGCAGCCGTGGGGTAGGGGCCCGCGACGGAGTCCACGCCGTCCACGTCGGCGAGGCGGTGCGCGTCCGAGGACGGACCGGTGTGGATCCACACGTGCGCGCCGTGCGACTGGGTGAAGACCCGCTGCCAGGGGTTGGTCGCGTAGCCGAACAGCGCGCTGGCCAGCAGCAACGAGGCGACGATCCCGGCGGTGGCGAGCACGATGAACAGCGCCTCACCCCGGTGGGTGCGCAGATCGGCGTGCGCCCAGCGCAACGTGGCACGCATCCCGGCTCAGCCTCTCGGCTCGCGGGCGAAGCCGGTAAAGGGAGCGAAGGGGGTGACGGGGGGCGCGGAGGGCAGGGAGCCGAAAGAGAGGTTGCGCATGTCGGTTCAGTCCTTCAGTTCCAGCACGCCGGATATCCCCAGGCCCCGCGACGGCGTGCCGTCGAGTTCCGCGTCGTCGGCGATCCGGCCGTCGAAGAAACTGATCACCCGGTCGGCGGCGCTCGCGAGCCGCGCGTCATGGGTGACCAGCACGATCGTCTGGCCGCGCTGGTGGAAACGGGACAGCAGCCGGGTCACCTCGCGGGTGCCCTTGCTGTCCAGGCTGCCCGCGGGCTCGTCGGCGAGCAGCAGGGGCGGATGGTTGACTAGCGCCCTCGCCAGTGCGACGCGCTGCTGCTCACCGCCGGACAGCTCGCCCGGCATGCTGCGCTCCTTGCCCTGAAGGCCCAGCTCGGCGAGCAGCTCTTCGCGCTCGGCGCGCGCCTTCCTGGGGGAGACCCCGGCGAGCAGGGCGGGCAGCTCGACGTTGTCGGCGACCGACAGGTTCGACACCAGGTTGAAGAACTGGAACACGATGCCGATGCGGCGCCGGCGCTCGACCGCCCAGCGGGCCTCGCCGTATCCGTCCGTGCAGACGCCGTCCAGCCAGATGCTGCCGGAATCCGGCCGCTGGAGCCCGCCGAGCAGATGCAGCAGGGTCGACTTCCCGGCGCCGGACGGGCCGGTGACGGCCACGAACTCGCCCCGCCGTACGGAGAGGTCGACGCCGCGCACGGCGTGTGCGGGAGCCCCTTCGCCGTAGTGGGTCTTGACCAGGTTCTCGGCGCGCAGCACAGCGGTCTCCCCGGCACGCGGCGAAGGGCTCTCGGGCTGCGCCGACGGGTTCTCGGCGCGCGGTTCGGGAGCGGTGCGGCTCATCCCTGCTCCTCCAACTCCTCCTGGCAGCGTTCCAGCCAGTCGAGATCGGCCTGCAGGTGCAGCATGGCGCCCTCGATGAGCAGCTGGGAGATGCGGTTGTCCCGGTTCTCGGTCGTGGCGAGCTTCGACAGTTCGCGCATGGTGTTCAGATACCGGCGCCGCTGCTTGTTGATCAGGGCGATCTGGTCGGCGAGACCCGTCCGCGGCGCGAGCGCGAGCTTCATGAAGAACTCGTCCCGCACCCGCGGTTCGTCCGCCGTCTCCTCGTACCAGGCGCGCAGCGCCTCACGCCCGGCGTCGGTGAGGTGGTAGATCTTCTTGTTGGGCCGGCTCGACTGCTCGACTTCCTCGCCCTCGATCAGTCCCGACTTCTCGAGGCGGCCGAGCGTCACATAGATCTGGCCGACGTTCGGCTGAGGGTACGCGGAGCCCAGCAGTTGCTCAAGGCCCTGCTTGAGCTCGTAGCCATGGGCCGGGCCGCGCGCCAGCAGGGCCAGGAGGGGCAGCCGCACTCGTGCTCTCCTCCCCCTCTTCTCTCTCTTTTTCTCGGTTCGCCCTCGGGGCGTCCCGGCCGCTCACGGCATGCTCTTCATATGTTGCGGGCCCATGTGCCGAACACCCATGAGCCGGAGGCCAATGTGCCGCAGGCCCTAGTATCGCCCATACCTAACAGGTATACATGGCCTCTGACTCCGGGCGAAGGTGCCCGGTGCCGGTGTACAGGGAGGAACCTATGCGGTGGATACGCGCCGCCGGTAGGGGCCTCCTGGTCGTCGCGGTGGTCCTGTCCGGTTACGTCGCCTCGGGTTCGCCCGCCGACAGGGCGCGCGGGGGCGGACGCGGTCCGCTGACGCTGGCCACCGCCGGTGACCTCACCAGCTATCTCGGGCCGCTGCTCGACGACTGGAACCGCGCGCACCCCGGCGAGAAGGTCACCCTCGTCGAACTCCCCGACTCCGCGGACGAGACCCACGCGCAGATGACCACCGACCTGCGCGGCGGTGACCGGAGCCGCTTCGACGTCCTCAACATCGATGTCGCGTGGACCTCGGAGTTCGCCGCTGCGGGCTGGATCTCCCCGCTGCCCCGCGACCGCTTCCCGCTCGACGGCTTCCTGCCTCCGGTGGTCGACACGGCGAGGTACGACGGGAGGCTGTACGCCGTCCCGTACGTCACCAACGCCGGTCTGCTCCTCTACCGCAAGGACATCCTGGCCAAGGAAGGCGTCGCGCCGCCGCGCACCTGGGCCGAGCTGGAGAAACAGGCGAGGACCATCGCGCCCAAGTACGGACTCGACGGATACGCGGGCCAGTTCCTGCCCTACGAGGGCCTCACCGTCAACGCAGCCGAGGCGGTCTACTCGGCGGGCGGCACGATCCTCGGCGACGAGGGCGAGCGCGTCACGGTGGACTCCGCGGCGGCCCGCGAGGGCATCGGCTTCCTCGCCGACGGCGTCCGCGACGGCTGGATACCGAGGAAGGCGCTGACCTACAAGGAGCAGGAGTCCAAACAGGCCTTCCAGGACGGCCGTCTCCTCTTCCTGCGCAACTGGCCCTACGCCTACGTCAGCGCCTCCGCCCCGGGATCCGCCGTCGCGGGGAAGGTCGGCGCGGTTCCGCTGCCCGGCCCCGACGGGCCGGGGACGAGCGTGCTCGGCGGTTCGAACCTCGCGGTCAACGCGCGGGCCGAGCACCCCGATTCCGCCGCGCGGCTGATCGCGTACCTCACGAGTGAGCGGGTGCAGCGGCAGGTCCTCACCAAGGGCGCGCTGCCGCCCGTACGGGCCGACCTGTACGAGGATCCGGAGCTGGTCCGGGAGTTCCCGTACCTGCCGACGCTGCGTGCCGGTGTGCGCGCCGCGGCGCCGCGCCCCAAGAGCCCCCGCTACGACCAGGTGAGCCTCGCCGTGCAGGCCGTGGTGCACGACGCGATGGCCGGGCACCAGACGCCCGAGGCCGCCGTGCGCCGGCTGGCGCGCGAGCTGGCGGACATCTCGCGCCGGGGCTGAGCCCTTTCCTCGTCGCATTCAGCGACCCCTTCCTAGTTACATGTTAGGTAACGCCGCCGTCTCATCTCGGACGTGCAGGGCCAAAAAATGGGCATTTAAAGGGGCAGCTTTCCGCTACGTCCTGCCTACTCGTTGACATCTCCGCGACATGCCTACCTAACATGCATGCATAACCGAAGGCACGCACAGACAGGTCAACGGGTGACGCTCAACACGCACCGCTGGTGGCGCGACGCAGTGATCTACCAGGTGTACGTCCGGAGCTTTCTGGACAGCACCGGGGACGGCATCGGCGATCTCGCCGGCGTCCGGGCCGGACTGCCGTATCTGAAGAAGCTCGGGGTCGACGGCATCTGGCTGAGCCCCTTCTACCCCTCGCCGCAGCACGACCACGGCTACGACGTGGCCGACTACTGCGATGTGGACCCGCTCTTCGGCGACCTCGCCGAGTTCGATCTGCTGATGACGGACGCCCGGCGCCTCGGCGTCCGGGTGCTCCTGGACATCGTCCCCAACCACTGCTCCAGCGAGCACCCGTGGTTCCGTGAGGCGCTGGACCCGGCGCCCGGCGGCACCGCCCGCGCCCGCTTCCACTTCGCCGACGGCCGGGGACCGGACGGCGCCGAACCGCCCAACAACTGGCACGCCATGTTCGGCGGCCCCGCCTGGAGCAGGGTCACCGAGCCGGACGGCACCCCCGGACAGTGGTACCTGCACATGTTCACGCCGGAGCAGCCCGACCTGAACTGGCGCAACCCCGAGGTCGGCGCCCACTTCGACCACGTACTGCGCTTCTGGCTCGACCGGGGCGTCGACGGCTTCCGCATCGACGTGGCCGCCGGGCTCTACAAGCACCCCGGCCTGCCGGACTCGCCCGACCCCGAGGCCGACGCCCGCACCCGCGACTCGGTCAATCCGCTCGCCTGGAACCAGCCGGAGGTGCACGACGTCTGGCGCCACTGGCGGTCCGTGTGCGAGGAGTACACCGCCGAGGACGGCCGGGAGCGGCTGCTCGTCGGCGAGGTCTCCGTGCCGACCGCCCGCGAACACGCCCGGTACGTACGCCACGACGAGCTGCACCAGGCCTTCTTCTTCGACCTGCTGAGCGCGCCCTGGAACGCCGACGCCTTCCGCAAGGTCATCTCCGAGGCCATGCAGGACATCGCCGGCACCGGCTCGACGGTCACCTGGGTGCTCAACAACCACGACCAGGTCCGCACGGTCACCCGCTACGGCGAACTGGGCACCGAGGGCAGCGGTCTGGGTGCCGCCCGCGCCCGCGCCGCCGCGCTGCTGATGCTGGCACTGCCCGGAGCCGCGTACATCTACCAGGGAGAGGAGCTCGGACTGCCCGAGGTCGTCGACCTTCCCGACGACGTGCTCACCGATCCGATATTCCGCCGCACCGGAAGCCGCGCACGCATCCGCGACGGATGCCGGGTGCCGCTGCCGTGGTCGGGGCACGCCTCGCCGTTCGGCTTCACCTCGGGTGCGGAGAGCGCCAAGCCGTGGCTGCCGCAGCCCGCCTACTTCGCCGAGTACGCGACCGACCGCGCCCTCGCCGACACCCGCTCCTTCTGGCACCTCTACCGCGACGGACTCCAACTGCGCTCCGGGCTGCCCCAGTTGGGGGAGGGAGAACTGCGCTGGCTGGACACCCAGCCCGGTGTCCTCGGCTTCGTCCGCGGCGACGGCCTGGTGTGCGCCGTCAACTTCGGCTCGGCACCCGCGCCCGCGCCGGTCTCCGGAACCCCGCTGCTCTCCAGCGGCCCCTGCGCGCCCGGCGTCCTGCCCGGCTCGACGGCCGCCTGGTGGATCAGCGACTCCACCAACCCCTGAGCCCTCCGGCCGAGTCCGAGCCCACGGCCTTCCCACCGAGCCCCACTTTCCTTCCAGCACTCCTTGACGCTCCGTCACTTCCCATTTCCCCGAAGGGACATCAACGATGATGCGACGACGTACGACCCTGCTCGCGAGCTGCACCGCCCTCGCCCTGGCACTCGGCGCGACCGCCTGCGGAGGCGGCCCCGTCTCCGCGGGCGGCGGCGACAAGTCGCTCGACGGCCAGACGATCACCGTGGCCGGTGTCTGGTCCGGCAGCGAGCAGAAGAACTTCCAGAAGGTGCTGGACGCCTTCACCGAGAGGACCGGCGCCAAGACGCAGTTCGTCTCCACCGGCGACAACGTCTCCACCGTGATCGGCAGCAAGATCGAGGGCGGCAAGGCCCCCGAGGTGGTGATGGTCCCGCAGGTCGGCGTGCTCCAGCAGTTCGCGAAGCAGGGCTGGCTCGAGCCGCTGTCCAAGACCGCCGGAGCCGCGGTCGACGCCAACTACGCGAGCGTGTGGAAGAACTACGGCAGCGTCGACGGCACGCTGTACGGGCTCTACTTCAAGGCCGCGCACAAGTCCACCGTCTGGTACAGCCCCGACGCCCTCGACCAGGCGGGCGTCGAGCCGCCGACGACCTACGACGCGATGCTGAAGGCCGGGCACACGGTCTCCGACTCGGGCCTCGCCGCCTTCTCCGTCGCCGGACAGGACGGCTGGACCCTCACCGACTGGTTCGAGAACATCTACCTCTCCCAGGCCGGGCCCGAGAAGTACGACGCCCTGGCCACCCACAGGATCAAGTGGACGGACCCGACGGTGGTCGAGGCCCTCACCACCCTCGGCAAGCTCTTCAAGGACAAGCAGCTGATGGCCGGGGGCCAGAAGGGGGCCCTGAACACCGACTTCCCGGGCTCCGTCGAGAAGGTCTTCGGGCCCAAGCCCCAGGCCGGCATGGTCTACGAGGGCGACTTCGTCGCCGGGGTCGCCAAGGACCAGTTCGGCAGGAAGATCGGCGAGGACGCGAACTTCTTCCCCTTCCCGGCGGTCGCCGGCGGCAAGGCCCCCGTGGTCAGCGGCGGCGACGCGGCCGTCGTCCTCAAGGACGGCAAGAACCAGAAGGCCGCCATGCGGTTCCTGGAGTACCTGACGACTCCCGAGGCGTCCGCGGTCTGGGCCGGTGCGGGCGGCTTCCTGTCCCCGAACAAGAAGCTCGACCTCGCCTCCTACGGTGACGACGTCACCCGCGAGACCGCCAAGTCCCTCGTCGCGGCCGGGGATTCGGTCCGCTTCGACATGTCCGACCAGGCCCCGGCCGCGTTCGGCGGCACCAAGGGCGCCGGTGAGTGGAAGATCCTCCAGGACTTCCTGCGCGACCCGTCCGACCCGAAGGGGACCGCGGCCGAGCTCGAGAGCGCGGCGGCCAAGGCGTACCAGGGCTGATCACCATGACCGCCACACTCCTCAAAGAGGCGAGCCCGCCGCCGGTCAGCATGGCCGACCGCCGGCGGCGGGCCCGGCGGCGCGGCCGGATCGTCGCCCTCGCCTTCGCCCTCCCTGCCCTGCTCCTGCTCGGCGCGCTCGTCGTCTACCCCGTGCTGTTCTCCGTGGGCCGCAGCTTCTTCGACGCCTCCGGCACCCGGTTCGTGGGCGGTGACAACTACACCGAGATGTTCCGCGACCCCGCCACGATCAAGGCCGTCCGCAACACGGCGATCTGGGTGGTCGTCGCACCGACCCTGCTCACGGGTCTCGGCCTCGTCCTCGCCGTCCTCGTCGAGAAGGTGCGCTGGGCGACGGCGTTCAAGCTGCTGCTCTTCATGCCGATGGCGGTCTCCTTCCTCGCCGCGGGCATCATCTTCCGGCTCGCCTACGACGAGGACCCCGACAAGGGCGTGCTGAACGCCGCCGCCGTCTCCGTGCACGACGCCTTCACGGGAACCTCGACGTACCCGACCGCCCGCGCCCGCGACGGCCAGGGCCTCACCAAGGGCACCGACGGCTCGTACGGCACGACCGCTCCCACGTCGCCCGGCCACACCGTCGCCCTCGGCCTGGTCGGCGTACTCCCCGAGGACCTGCCGCAGGGCGCGCTGCCCGCCTACGCCGCCGCCCGGCACCCGGCGGCGTCCGACGAACTGCGCGGTGCCGTCTACCTGGACTTCACCCGTGGCGGGGGAGGGGAGCAGGGCAAGGCCGACCGGAGGGAGAACGGACTGCCCGAGATGACGGTCGAGGCGGTACGGGACGGTCACGCGGTCGCGAGCACCACCACCGCGGCCGACGGCTCCTTCCGCTTCCAGGACCTCGGCCCGGGCCCGTACACCGTGCGGCTGCCCGCGTCGAACTTCGCCCCGCCGTACGAGGGCGTGTCCTGGCTGGGACCCGCGCTCGTCACGCCGGCCGTCATCGGCGCCTACCTGTGGATCTGGACCGGCTTCGCCATGGTGCTCATCGGCGCGGGGCTCGCCGCGCTGCCGCGTGACGCGCTGGAGGCGGCCCGGATGGACGGGGCGAACGAGTGGCAGATCTTCCGCCGGATCACGGTCCCGCTGCTCGCACCGGTGCTGACCGTCGTCTTCGTGACCCTCGTCATCAACGTGATGAAGGTCTTCGACCTCGTCTACATCATCGCGCCGGGCCCGGTGCAGGAGGACGCCACCGTACTCGCCACCCAGATGTGGCTGGTGTCGTTCGGCGGCGGCAACAACCAGGGCCTCGGCAGCGCCCTCGGTGTCCTGCTCCTGCTCCTGGTGATCCCCGCCATGGTCTTCAACGTCCGCCGCTTCCGAGGGAGTCACCGATGAACGCGCTCAGGCGAGGGCTCGGCAGCAGCCTGGTGCAGGCGCTTCTCGTCGTCGTGGGCCTGGTGTGGCTCACCCCGCTCGCGGGCCTGTTCCTGTCCTCGCTGCGGTCGGCCCAGGACACCGCGCGGGGCGGCTGGTGGACCGCGCTGAAGAGCCCCGGGCAGCTGTCCTTCGACAACTACTCCGCCCTGCTGGGCAACGCGGGGATGACACAGGCGTTCTGGAACACCGTCCTGATCTCCGTCCCGGCGACCGTCCTCGTCGTCGTCATCGCCGCGCTCGCCGGATACGCCTTCGCCTGGCTGGACTTCCCGGGGCGCGACGCGATCTTCCTGCTGGTGGTCGCGCTGCTGGTGGTGCCGGTGCAGATAGGCCTGCTGCCGGTGGCCAAACTCTTCGGGCAGCTCGGGCTGTTCGGCACGATCCCCGGCGTCGTCCTCTTCCACGTCTCCTACGGCCTGCCCTTCGCGATCTTCCTGCTGCGCAACTACTTCGCGGAGATGCCGAAGGAGATGCTGGAGGCCGCGCGCATGGACGGGGGGAGCGAGTGGCGCATCTTCACCCGGCTGGTGCTCCCGGTGGGACGGCCGGCCATCGCCAGCCTCGCCATCTTCCAGTTCCTCTGGGTCTGGAACGACATGCTGGTCGCCCTGCTCTTCGCCGACAGCTCCGCACAGCCGCTCACGGTCGAACTCCAGTCACAGATCCGGCAGTTCGGAAGCAACATCGATGTGCTGGCCCCGGGGGCGTTCCTGTCCCTGGTGGTTCCGGTGGCGGTCTTCTTCGCCTTCCAGCGGCACTTCGTCCAGGGGGTGATGGCGGGGTCGGTGAAGTGACGGCGGGCCCGCCGCTTCGCTCCTGTCCGTTCGCGGAGTTCCGCTCGGGCCCCGCACGTCGAACGCCGGAGAAGCCGAGGATCGGCTTCTCCGGCGTTCGACGGAGCGACTCCGGTCAGGCGGAAGCCGGCGGATAGAGCGAGCGTGGCAGCTGGGACGCGGCTGCCGCGTCCAGGAGCCACAGGGTGCGTGAGCGGCCCCGGGCTCCGGCGGCCGGGGCCTGGATCTCGCCCGCGCCGGACAGGGCGATGACGGCCGCCTGCGCCTTGTCCTCGCCGGCCGCGAGCAGCCACACCTCGCGGGCGGAGCGGATCGCGGGCAGGGTCAGCGAGATCCGGGTCGGCGGCGGCTTGGGCGCTCCGTGCACGCCGACGACCGTCCGCTCCGTCTCCCGCACCGCGGGCAGCTCCGGGAAGAGCGAGGCCACGTGGGTGTCCGGACCGACGCCCAGCATCAGGACGTCGAAGGAGGGAACCGAACCGTGGTTCTCCGGCCCGGCGGCCTTGGCGAGCTCCGCCGCGTACGCCGCCGCCGCCGCCTCCACATCGACGCCGTACGGACCGTCGGACGCCGGCATGGCGTGCACCCGCGCCGGATCCAGCGGCACCGCGTCGAGCAGGGCCGCGCGGGCCTGTGTGTCGTTGCGGTCGGGGTCGCCTTCGGGGAGGTACCGCTCGTCGCCCCACCACAGGTCGAGGTGCGCCCAGTCGACGGCGTCCCGGGCGGGCGCGGACGCGAGCGCCGCGAGGAGCCCGTTGCCGTTGCGCCCGCCGGTGAGCACGATCGAGGCGTAGCCGCGCGAGGCCTGCGCGTCCACGATCTTCGTGATCAGCCGCGCCGCCGCGGCCTCGGCCATCAGTTCCTTGTCGCGGTGGACGACGAGCTGCGGAGTGTTCACTCGGCGGCCGCCCTGTCCGCCGCGGCCTTCTTGGCGAGCGCCTTCTCGGCCACCCCCGCGGGGGACTCCTTGACGACCGGCGCCGCCTTGGTGGCGGTCGCGGTACCGCCCGAGGACCCGCCCTCGGCGGTGTGCGCCGCGGCGGTCAGCCGGTCCACGCCGTAGCGCAGCGCCGAGGCGTAGGTGTCGTCCGGGTCGAGACGGCGCAGCTCCTCCGCCATCAGCTCGGCCGTGTCGCGGCGCTTGAGCGCCACCGCGCGGTCGGGCTGACCCTGGATGGACAGCGTCGCGAGCGTGCCGTCGGCGCGGTCCAGGACGATCGGGCCGCAGCTCGTGTCCAGCCGGACCGCGGTGAGGCCGGGGCCCGAGGACAGCGAGCGCTTGACGGGGACGTCCAGCCGGTCCGCGAGCCACATCGCGAGCAGCTCGCAGCTCGGGTTGAACTCCTCGCCCTCCACCTCGACCGCGTCCACGTCGCAGGTGACCTGGTCCAGGGCCGCGGCCAGCATCGAACGCCAGGGTGTGATGCGGGTCCACGACAGGTCCGTGTCCCCGGGGGTGTAGGCGTCGGCACGGGCGTTGAGCTCCCGTACCGGGGCCTCGGCGGCGTAGGTGTCGGTCACGCGGCGCTGGGCGAGCGAGCCGAGCGGGTCCTTCGCCGGGTCGAGCGGCGCGTTCACCGGCCACCAGACGACGACGGGCGCGTCCGGCAGCAGCAGCGGCAGGACGACCGACTGGGCGTGGTTGATCACCTCGCCGTACAGGCGCAGCACCACCGTCTCGCCGGTGCCGGCCTCCGCCCCGAGCCGCACCTCGGCGTCGAGACGCGACTTCGTGCGGTCGCGCGGCGAGCGGGAGACGCGCTTGATGACCACGAGGGTGCGCGAGGGGTGCTCGCGCGAAGCCTCGTTGGCGGCCTTCAGGGCGTCGTAGGCGTTCTCCTCGTCGGTGACGATGACGAGGGTGAGCACCATGCCGACGGCGGGGGTACCGATGGCGCGGCGGCCCTGCACGAGCGCCTTGTTGATCTTGCTGGCCGTGGTGTCCGTGAGATCGGTCTTCATGGGCGACGCCAGCTCCGTCCGTCTCGCTCGAGCATTTCGTCGGCCTCGACGGGACCCCAGGTGCCCGAGGCGTACTGCGCGGGCTTGCCGTGCTTGTCCCAGTACCGCTCGATCGGGTCGAGGATCTTCCAGGACAGCTCGACCTCCTCGGTGCGCGGGAAGAGGTTCGAGTCACCGAGCAGCACGTCGAGGATCAGACGCTCGTACGCCTCCGGGCTGGACTCGGTGAAGGACTCGCCGTAGGCGAAGTCCATCGAGACGTCCCGGATCTCCATGGAGGTGCCGGGCACCTTGGAGCCGAAGCGGACCGTGACGCCCTCGTCGGGCTGGACGCGGAAGACGATCGCGTTCTGGCCCAGCTCCTCCGTCGCCGTGTGGTCGAAGGGGGAGTGCGGGGCGCGCTGGAAGACGACCGCGATCTCGGTGACGCGGCGGCCCAGACGCTTGCCGGTGCGCAGGTAGAACGGGACTCCCGCCCAGCGGCGGTTGTCCACCTCCACCTTGATCGCGGCGAAGGTGTCCGTCTTCGACTTGGGGTCGATGCCGTCTTCCTGGAGGTAGCCGACGACCTTCTCGCCGCCCTGCCACCCCTCCGCGTACTGGCCGCGGACCGTGCTCTTGCCCAGGTCCTTCGGCAGCCTGGTCGCGCCGAGCACCTTGGTCTTCTCCGCGGCGAGCGCGTCCGCGTCGAAGGACGAGGGCTCCTCCATGGCGGTCAGCGCCATCAGCTGGAGCAGGTGGTTCTGGATGACGTCACGGGCGGCGCCGATGCCGTCGTAGTAGCCGGCCCGGCCGCCGATGCCGATGTCCTCGGCCATGGTGATCTGCACGTGGTCGACGAAGGACCGGTTCCAGATCGGCTCGAACATCGTGTTGGCGAAGCGCAGGGCCAGGATGTTCTGGACCGTCTCCTTGCCCAGGTAGTGGTCGATGCGGAAGACCTGATCCGGGGCGAAGACCTCGTGGACGATCGCGTTGAGATCCTCGGCGGACTCGAGGTCGTGGCCGAAGGGCTTCTCGATGACCGCGCGGCGCCAGGAGCCGTTCGACTGGTCGGCCAGCTTGTGCTTCTTCAGCTGCTGGATGACCACCGGGAACGCGGACGGCGGCACGGACAGGTAGAAGGCGAAGTTGCCGCCCGTGCCCTGGGCCTTGTCCAGCTCGTCGATGGTGGAGCGCAGCCGCTCGAAGGAGTCGTCGTCGTCGAAGGTGCCCTGGACGAAGCGCATGCCCTGGACGAGCTGCTGCCAGACCTCCTCGCGGAAGGGGGTGCGGGCATGCTCCTTGACCGCGTCGTGGACCTCCTGGGCGAAGTCCTCGTGGGCCCACTCGCGACGGGCGAAGCCGACGAGCGAGAAGCCCGGCGGCAGCAACCCCCGGTTGGCGAGGTCGTACACGGCGGGCATCAGCTTTTTGCGTGACAAATCGCCCGTGACGCCGAAGATGACCAGGCCCGACGGCCCCGCGATACGCGGGAGCCGTCGGTCTGCGGGGTCACGCAGCGGGTTGCTGCTCGACAAGATTTCAGCCCTCCGAAGGGGCGAGGCGCTGAAGCTCCGCCTCGGTCGACTTGAGCAGGTCGTTCCAGGAGGACTCGAACTTGTCGACGCCCTCGTCCTCGAGGAGCTGGACCACGTCGTCGTAGGCGATCCCGAGCTTCTCGACGGCGTCGAGCTCGGCGCGGGACTGCTCGTACGTGCCGGCGATGGTGTTACCGGTGATCTGCCCGTGGTCCTCGGTGGCCTCGAGCGTGGCCTCCGGCATGGTGTTCACGGTGTTCGGCGCGACCAGCTCGTCGACGTACAGGGTGTCCTTGTACGCCGGGTCCTTGACGCCGGTCGAGGCCCACAGCGGACGCTGCTTGTTGGCCTGCGCCCGGTCGAGGGCGGCCCAGCGGTCGGAGGAGAAGACCTCCTCGTACGCCTCGTAGGCGAGCCGGGCGTTGGCGAGGCCCGCCTTGCCGCGGGCGGCCTTGGCCTCGGGGGTGCCGAGCGCGTCGAGCCGCTTGTCGATCTCGGTGTCCACGCGGGACACGAAGAAGGACGCCACGGAGTGGATCTTCGAGAGGTCCAGGCCGCGTTCCTTGGCCTTCTCCAGGCCCGCGAGGAAGGCGTCCATCACCTCGCGGTAGCGCGCGAGCGAGAAGATCAGCGTGACGTTGACGCTGATGCCGAGGCCGATGACCTCGGTGATCGCCGGCAGACCCGCCTTGGTGGCCGGGATCTTGATCAGGGTGTTCGGGCGGTCCACCAGCCACGCCAGCTGCTTGGCCTCGGCGATGGTCGCCGTGGTGTTGTGCGCCAGGCGCGGGTCGACCTCGATCGAGACCCGGCCGTCCTGGCCGCCGGTCGCGTCGAAGACGGGGCGCAGGATGTCGGCGGCGTCGCGGACGTCCGCCGTGGTGATCATGCGGATGGCCTCTTCGACCGTGACCTTGCGGGCGGCGAGTTCGGAGACCTGCTGCTCGTAACCGTCTCCGCTGCTGATCGCCTTCTGGAAGATCGACGGGTTGGTGGTGACGCCCACGACGTGCTGCTGGTCGATCACTTCGGCGAGGTTGCCGGACGTGATCCGCTTGCGCGACAGGTCGTCCAGCCAGATCGCGACGCCTTCCTCGGAGAGGCGCTTGAGTGCGTCTGTCATGGAAATTCCATCTCCTACGTGTCGTATGTTCAGCGTCAGCTCTGGGCTGCGGCGATCGATTCCCGGGCGGCGTCGGCGACGTTCTCGGCAGTGAAACCGAATTCGGCGAACAGCGTCTTGGCGTCCGCGGAAGCGCCGAAGTGCTCCAGCGAAACAATGCGTCCGGCGTCCCCGACGAATCGGTGCCAGGTGAGACCGATTCCCGCCTCGACCGAGACGCGGGCCTTCACCGACGGCGGCAGGACGCTGTCCCGGTACCCCTGGTCCTGCTCGTCGAACCACTCCACGCACGGCATGGACACGACCCGTGTGGGGATGCCCGCGGCCTGGAGCTGCTCGCGCGCCTCGACGGCCACGTGCACCTCGGAGCCGGTGCCGATGAGGATGACCTCGGGCGAGCCGCCCTCGGCCTCGAACAGCACGTAACCGCCCTTGGCGGCGTCCTCGTTCGACTCGTACGTCGGCACGCCCTGGCGGGTCAGCGCGAGACCGTGCGGGGCACCCTTGCCGAACACCTTGGTGTACCGCTTGAGGATCTCGCGCCAGGCGATCGCCGTCTCGTTGGCGTCCGCGGGACGGACGACGTTGAGGCCGGGGATGGCGCGCAGCGAGGCGAGGTGCTCGACCGGCTGGTGCGTCGGACCGTCCTCGCCGAGGCCGACCGAGTCGTGCGTCCAGACGTAGGTCACCGGCAGGTGCATCAGGGCCGACAGGCGGACCGAGTTGCGCATGTAGTCGGAGAACACCAGGAAGGTGCCGCCGTAGACGCGGGTGTTGCCGTGCAGCGTGATGCCGTTCATCTCCGCGGCCATGGAGTGCTCGCGGATGCCGAAGTGGATCGTGCGGCCGTACGGGTCCGCCTCCGGCAGCGGGTTGTCCGCCGGGAGGAAGGAGCTGTTCTTGTCGATGGTGGTGTTGTTCGAGCCGGCCAGGTCGGCGGAGCCGCCCCACAGCTCGGGGATGACCGCGCCGAGGGCCTGCAGCACCTTGCCGGACGCGGCACGGGTGGCGACACCCTTGCCCGCCTCGAAGACCGGGAGCTTCTCCTCCCAGCCGGCCGGCAGCTCGGTCGCGGCGATGCGGTCGTACTCGGCGGCGCGCTCCGGGTTGGCGGTGCGCCAGGCGGCGTACCCCTTCTCCCACTCGGCCTTGGCCTGGGCACCCCGGTCCAGGGCCTGGCGGGTGTGGGCCAGCACCTCGGCGGCGACGTCGAAGGACTTCTCCGGGTCGAAGCCGAGGACGCGCTTGGTGGCCGCGACCTCGTCGTCGCCGAGCGCCGAGCCGTGCGCGGCCTCGGTGTTCTGCGCGTTCGGGGCGGGCCAGGCGATGATCGAGCGCATCGCGATGAACGACGGCTTGTCCGTCACCTTCTTCGCGGCCTCGATGGCGTTGCAGATGGCGTGCGGGTCGAGGTCGCCGTCCGGCTTCGGGGCGATGCGCTGCACATGCCAGCCGTAGGCCTCGTAGCGCTTGGCCGTGTCCTCGGAGACCGCGGTCTCGGTGTCGCCCTCGATCGAGATGTGGTTGTCGTCCCACAGCAGGACCAGGTTGCCGAGCTTCTGGTGCCCGGCCATGGAGGAGGCCTCCGCGGAGATGCCCTCCTGGAGACAGCCGTCACCGGCGATCGCGTAGATGAAGTGGTCGAACGGGGACTCGCCCTGCGGCGCGTCCGGGTCGAACAGGCCACGCTCGTAGCGGGCGGCCATCGCCATGCCCACCGCGTTGGCGACACCCTGGCCGAGCGGACCGGTCGTGGTCTCCACGCCGGGGGTGTGACCGTACTCGGGGTGACCGGGGGTCCTGCTGCCCCAGGTCCGGAAGGACTCCAGGTCCGCCAGCTCCAGGCCGAACCCGGCCAGGTAGAGCTGGGTGTAGAGGGTCAGGGACGAGTGGCCGGCGGACAGCACGAAGCGGTCGCGTCCAACCCAGTCGGTGTCCGCCGGGTCGTGCCGCATCACCTTCTGGAAGAGGGTGTAGGCGGCGGGCGCCAGGCTCATGGCCGTACCGGGATGGCCGTTGCCGACCTTCTGTACGGCATCGGCGGCCAGGACGCGGGCGGTGTCGACGGCCCGCTGGTCCAACTCGGTCCACTCGAGGTCTGTTGTGGTCGGCTTGGTGCTCACCCTGGGTCAGGGCTCCTCTCCACATGTCACACATGTCGAATTGCCGGTGCACTGGGCGCCCCGGCCGTTGTCGAGCCTACCCCCGTAAGTACGTGCGTTTTTTCGAGTCATTCCAGACTGCCGGGACTCGTCGGGATCCGCCTCCCGACTGGGACGTTCCGTGTTCGACACGTGAATACGGAGCCGCTCGTCCGAGTGCTCAATCGAGTGGCGACCGGCTCTTCCAGCGGCGCCGCTCAACACGAGCCCACCCCCGCGAATGCCGGGGTCTGGGCAACGTCTACAGTGGCGTGGTACGCGCGAGCCTTTACGGGGAGTTCACACCCGGAGGCTTGCTGGGATGTCTCTGTCAGGGGTGTGCGTGACGGCCGTCGAATCCCGTCCAGCCGGTGTGCTCGGGACGAGCAGCAGCCGGGGCCAGCGGCCATTCGGGGCCCGTGTCAAGGCGTTCGTGGCGCTGACCAAGCCGCGGATCATCGAACTGCTGCTGATCACCACCGTTCCGGTGATGTTCCTTGCCGAGCAGGGCGTGCCCGACCTGACGCTGGTCCTCCTCACCTGCCTCGGCGGGTATCTGTCCGCGGGCGGCGCCAACGCGCTGAACATGTACATCGACCGCGACATCGACGCCCTCATGGAGCGCACCTCGCAGCGCCCGCTGGTCACCGGCATGGTCAGCCCCCGTGAGTGCCTGGCCTTCGGTATCGCCCTGGCCGTCGTGTCGACCCTGCTGTTCGGTCTCGCCGTCAACTGGCTGTCCGCCTGGCTGTCGCTCGGAGCGCTCCTCTTCTACGTCGTCGTCTACACGATGATCCTCAAGCGCCGTACGTCGCAGAACATCGTGTGGGGCGGCATCGCCGGCTGTCTGCCCGTGCTCATCGGCTGGTCGTCGGTCACGAACTCCATGTCGTGGGCGCCGGTCATCCTCTTCCTCGTCATGTTCTTCTGGACGCCGCCGCACTACTGGCCGCTGTCCATGAAGGTGAGGGACGACTACGCGCGCGTGGGCGTGCCGATGCTGCCGGTCGTCGCGAGCAACAAGGTGGTCGCCCGCCAGATCGTCATCTACAGCTGGGTGATGGTCGCGGTCTCGCTGCTGCTCACCCCGCTCGGCTACACGGGTTGGTTCTACACCGTGGTCGCGCTCGGCGCGGGCGGGTTCTGGCTGTGGGAGGCGCACGGCCTGCAGAACCGTGCCAAGTCCGAGGCGACGGGCGGCAAGCTCAAGGAGATGCGGCTGTTCCACTGGTCGATCACCTATGTGTCGATCCTCTTCGTGGCCGTCGCGGTGGACCCCTTCCTCCGTTAGACACGGCTTGCCGCTGGGTGGTGGGGGTGCCCGCTGCCCGAGCGGGGCCGAGAGCCCCGGGGAGCGTGGTCAAAGCCACGCACCCCTCCCGTCGCCGATTGATCTACCCGTCGGTAGCATCCTGGCCATGGCAGACACCCAGCAGAACGACGAGACCCCCGGCGCCGTCCAGGACCCCAAGGCCGAGCGCGCCGCAGCCAAGCTCGCCCAGCGGATCGCCGCCTTCTCCAAGGCGCACGGCGGGGCCGAGGCGCAGGTCGCCTACATCGGGCAGCGCGGCGCCCGCATCGTGCTCGTCGGCGAGGACGGCGGCTGGGGCGACATCGTGGCGGACAGCTACGAGATCGCCGAGAGCGCTGTGACGAAGGCCGGGATCACCGTTCACGAGGCGTTCGACGGTGAGTTCGCGGCCAAGGTGAAGACGGGCCCGTACGAGTGGAAGCGCATGGCGGGCATCCAGGTCGGAGGACCCTCGAACGGCTGACGCTCTCCGGCGCGCGACGGGTCACCCGTCGCACGGACGGCCGACAATCATCGGCTGTTCGCACGGGGTGTGCGGGACCAACACCTGACACCCGGCTCAACCGTTAGGACCTGAAAAGGAACGGTCCAGTCGCGGGGAGTCCGGATGATCGAAACGCCGTCCCTGGTGGACCAGTACTGCCACGGCGTACTGCGGACGGAGCTGGGCCTCGGCACGTTCGAGGCCCACCTCGCCAGAACCGAGGGGCCCCCGGCCCCCGGCACCACCTTCTTCGACACCCAGACCGGGTTCGCCGTACGACGCTGGTGTCCTCCCCTGCTCGGGCTCGAACCGCACTGCACGCCCGCCCGCTATCTGGCCCGGCGCCGCGAACTCGGCGTACTGGAATCGGGCCGCCGACTGCTGCGCGGCAGCGGCATCACCACGTATCTCGTCGACACCGGACTGCCCGGCGACCTGACCGGGCCGGACGAGATGGCCTCCACGGGAGCCGCCGGGGCCCACGAGATCGTCCGTCTGGAACTGCTCGCCGAACAGGTCGCCGACACCTCCGGAACGGTCGAGTCCTTTCTCGCCAATCTCGCCGAGTCCGTCCACGGGGCCGCCGCGACCGCCGTGGCCTTCACCTCCGTGGCGGGCGCGCGGCACGGCCTGGCACTGGCGCCCGCACCGCCGGGGCCGGGGGAGGTACGGGGCGCGGCGGGCCGCTGGCTGGCGGGCCGCCGGGTGGGCGGCACCCTCACCGACCCCGTTCTGCTCCGCCATCTGCTGTGGATCGCCGTCGCGTCCGGCCTGCCCCTCCAGCTGCACGCCGGACTCGGCGAGCCCGGCCTGCGCATCGACCGCACCGACCCCGTCCTGTTCACCGACTTCGCCCGCGCCACGGCCGGCCTCGGCACCGACCTGGTCCTCCTGCACGGCTACCCGTACCACCGGCACGCGGCCCACCTCGCCGGAGTGTTCCCGCACGTGTACGCCGACCTGGGCGCCGCCCTCGTCCGCACCGGCGCGCGGGCGGCGGCCGTCCTCGCCGAGATCCTGGAACTGGCCCCCTTCGGCAAGCTCCTCTTCTCCAGCGGAGCACATGGCCTGCCCGAACTCCATGTGATCGGAGCACGCCTCTTCCGCGAGGCGCTCGCACGGGTGCTCGGCAACTGGGTCGCTGAAGGGGCGTGGTCGCTGGCCGACGCGCAGCGGGTCGCGGCTCTGATCGCGGCGGGGAACGCGCGGCGGGTGTACGCGCTGGAGTGAGGCGACGGCCCTCGGTGGGCGCCCTGGCGGGCGTGGTCGCGGGAACCGCCGCGTGCCCCCTTCACCGGAGTGCCGGGCGGCTACAGACTGTGCGGATGACCGACGAAGCCACCGCCCGGTTGCTCGACCGTTTCGTCGCCGAGCTGCGCGCCCTCGACCCGGTCGCCGTGTGGGCCCATGGGTCGCTGGCCGGCGGCGACTACCAGGAGGGACGCAGCGATCTCGACCTGATCGCCGTGCTGGACGACCCCCTCCGGCTCGGCACCGTACGCGAACTGGTCCGGCTGCACCGGCGGCTGCGTGCCGACGAGCCGCTGGCCGGGCAGCTGCACTGCAGCTATCCGACGCCCGGGACGGCGGCCGACGCCGGGACGTCGTACATCACCTGGGCCCACAACGGTCTGATGCGCCGGCCGGTCACCCCGGTCACCCGCCGTGAGCTGCACGCCTTCGGACGCGTCCTGCACGGCGGACCGCCGGCGGACCTGCTGCCGCCGGTCCCGGACCCCGAGCTGCGCGCCTTCGTCGTCCGGGACCAGAAGGAGTTCTGGCGCCCCGCGGTGGACAAGGCCGCGCTGTGGACACGGGACGTGTGGGTCTGCCTGGGCACGATCACCTTCGCGCGGGCGACGGTGACGCTGCGGGACGGGCGGCTGATCTCCAAGGGAGAGGCCCTCGACCTGCTCCCCGGGCTCGGGGCGCCGGTGGAGGTGGTCGACGACATCAGGGAACGGCGCTACGGGAATCCCGCGCCGCCGACACCGGGGTGGGCGCACCGCAGGGGCGAGCTGACCAGGAACTTCCTCGGTCCCGCGATCGACGGCCTGGTGACCGCCCACGCGGGGGCCACGCGCGCGTGAGCGCCGATTCCGCCGATTCGGGGGCTACGCGCGGGTGAGCGCCGATTGCGTCGCGGGACCCGGCAGGTCCGCCACGACCTCCGGACGCTCGCGCAGGGCCAGCAGGACGCGCACCACCCCGATCCACACCAGGCAGGAGCCGAGCATGTGCAGGGCGACCAGAGCCTCGGGCAGGTCGGTGAAGTACTGGACGTAGCCGATGACGCCCTGGGACAGCAGGATCAGGAACAGGTCACGGGTGCGCCGCAGGGGACCGACGGGAGCGTCCACCGCCTTGAGGACGAACCAGAGGGCGAAGGTCAGCGTGACGACGATCCAGGCCAGCACGGCGTGCAGCTTGGTGACGTTCTCCCAGCTGACGGCCATGCGGGCGACCTCACTGGAGTCGCCCGCGTGCGGGCCGGCACCGGTGACGACCGTGCCGACCGCGATGAGCAGGACGGCGGCGGTGACCAGGAACCACACGAGCTGCTGCACCGACTTGCCGACGAGCGGACGCGCTGCCGCGTCCCCTTCGCGGGTGCGCTGCCACAGGAGCGCGGCGACGGTGATGAGCGCGGTGGAGAGCAGGAAGTGGGCGGCGACCGTGTAGGGGTTCAGGCCGACCAGGACGACGACGCCGCCGAGGATCGCGTTGCTCATGACGATCCAGAACTGGGCCCAGCCCAGCCGGGTGAGGCTCCGCCGCCACGGCTTCTGCGAGCGGGCGGCGATGATCGCCCATCCGACGGCGGCGCACAGGACGTACGTCAGCATGCGGTTGCCGAACTCGATGGCGCCGTGGAAGCCCATCGCGCTCGTCGCCGTGAGCGAGTCGTCGGTGCACTTGGGCCAGGTCGGGCAGCCGAGGCCGGAGCCGGTGAGCCGCACGGCACCGCCGGTGACGACGATGACGACCGCCATGACGAGCGCGGACAGGGCCGCGCGCCGCACCGTCCGGGAGGTCGGGGTCCAGCGTTCGGCGATGAAGGCGAGAGGGCTGCGCACCGCGCTGAGGGCGTCGGCTCGGGTCAGGTTCGGCACGCGCACCATCGTAGGGGGCCGCTTGTGCACGCTTTCACGAGGGTCCGCCCCGCGGCAGTGCGTTCGGTCACTCCCAGCGGAAGAACCGGCCGGCCGCGCCGAGTCCCACGACCGCCCAGACGGCCAGGATCCCGAGGTCGGCCCAGGGCGTCCCGGCGCCGTGCTGGAGCACGTCCCGCAGTCCGTCGGAGAGCGCCGAGATGGGCAGCAGACCGAGAACGTCCTGGACGCCCGCCGGGAACTTGTCCATCGGCACGATCACCCCGCCGCCGACCAGGAACAGCAGGAAGACGAGGTTGGCGGCGGCCAGCGTCGCCTCGGCCTTCAGCGTGCCCGCCATGAGCAGGCCGAGTCCGGAGAAGGCCGCGGTGCCGAGGATCAGCAGGAGCAGGACGGCGAGCGGGTTGCCGTGCGGCGACCAGCCCAGCGCGAAGGCGATCACGGTCAGCAGGGCCACCTGAAGGATCTCCGTGACCAGGACCGACGCCGTCTTCGCGGTCATCAGACCCCAGCGGGGGAGCGGGGAGGCGGCAAGCCGCTTCAGGACGCCGTACCGGCGCTCGAAGCCCGTGGCGATCGCCTGGCCGGTGAACGCCGTCGACATCACGGCGAGCGCCAGGATGCCCGGCGCGAGGAAGTCGACCGCCTCGCCCTTGCCGGTGTCGATGATGTCGACCGAGCTGAACAGGACGAGCAGGAGCGTCGGGATGATGACCGTGAGGAGGAGCTGCTCGCCGTTGCGGAGCAGCATCTTCGTCTCGAGCGCGGCCTGCGCGCCGATCATGCGGGGCAGCGGGGCGGCACCCGGCTTCGGGGTGTACGTGCCGGCGGTGGTCACGGACCCAGCTCCTTGCCGGTCGGTTCCAAGCTGTGCCTGCGTCATCAGCGCAGCTCCTTGCCGGTCAGTTCGAGGCTGTGCCCTTCCGGGGGGCAACCCCCGGACCCCCGGCCGGTCTGCGGTCGAGCCTCGTTCATCAGCGCAGCTCCTTGCCGGTCAGTTCGAGAAAGACGTCTTCCAGGGTGTGGCGTTCGACCGAGATCTTCTCCGGCATGACGCCGTGCTGGGCGCACCAGGACGTGACCGTCGCCAGCAGCTGCGGGTCGACCTTGCCGCCCACGCGGTAGGCCCCCGGTGTCAGCTCGGCCGCCGTGCAGTCCGCCGGGAGGGCCTTCAGCAGGGAGTTCACGTCGAGACCGGGGCGGCCGCTGAAGCGCAGGGTGTTCTCCGCGCCGCCGCGGCACAGCTCCTCGGGGGAGCCCTGGGCGATGACCCGGCCCGCGTCGATGATCGCGACGTCGTCGGCGAGCTGCTCGGCCTCGTCCATGTAGTGCGTGGTGAGGATCACGGAGACGCCGTCGGAACGCAGGTCGCGGACCAGGTCCCAGGTGGCGTGGCGGGCCTGCGGGTCGAGGCCGGCGGTCGGCTCGTCCAGGAAGACCAGCTCGGGGCGGCCGACGACCGCCATGGCGAGCGCGAGGCGCTGCTGCTGGCCGCCCGACAGACGCCGGTACGTCGTCCGGCCGCAGCCCTCCAGGCCGAGCCGCTCGATGAGCGTGTCGACGTCCAGGGGATGGGCGTGCAGTTTCGCGACGTGGCGGAGCATCTCGTCCGCCCGGGCGCCCGAGTAGACGCCGCCGGACTGGAGCATCACGCCGATGCGGGTGTGCAGCTCCCCGGACTGTCTCACCGGGTCGAGGCCCAGGACGCGCACGGTGCCGGAGTCCGGCTTCCGGTACCCCTCGCAGGTCTCGACCGTGGTCGTCTTGCCGGCGCCGTTGGGTCCGAGTACGGCGGTGATGCCCGCCGTGGCCGCCAGGTCGAGGCCGTCCACCGCGGTCTTCGTGCCGTACCGCTTCACCAGGGCCTGGACCTGGACCACGGGCTCGCTTCGCATGAGGCGCAAGTCTAGGGACGTCCGCGCGTGCCGGAACCGCCGGGGGCCGCATCCACGTACAGGTCCCGCGGCCGGTGCAGCGGCAGCCACCGCTCCGCGTACGCCACCGCGTCGGCCACCGGGAACAGCCGCGCCCGGGCGGCGCCCACGGTGCCCCGTACGACGGGACGGTCCCGCTCGAAGTCGGTGCCCAGCTCCTCGAACAGCTCGGAGGTGATCGACACCTCCCGGACCTTCTCCCAGCCCGTCGGGGACGGCCGTCCGACCTCGACGACGGGCGAGGGAACCCGGTATTCGGCCAGGTGGAAGCTGGTGCAGGTGCTGTAGCCCGCGCCGAGCAGCAGGACGCGGGCGCCGCCGGCCTCCAGGCGGGCCAGCGGGCTGCGCTCGCCGAGGCGGCAGTCGGGCGCGTGCCCGTCCACGACCGCCGCCGCGCGCGGGCCGAGTGCCGCGAAGGAGGTCTCCGGGTGCGCGCTGCGCAGGGCGCCGGGCCAGGTGCGGACGGTCTCGGGTATCACGCCGACGCCGCGGGAGGGCGTCACGCGGGGGTCGTAGGGGGGCATGGTCGCCCGGATGGCCGGCCACCACTCCTCGGGCACCGGCGGACGGCTCCACAGCGCCGGATCGGAGAGGTCGCCGGACTGGGTCGGCACCACCAGGGTGCCGTGTGGACCGAGTGCGTCGAGCAGTCCCTGGACAACGGCCACGGGGCCGCCGTTCACCCATCCGAGGGCACTGAGCGAGGAGTGCACAAGAAGCGTCTCCCCGGGCTGTACGCCCAGCGCGCGCAGGTCCCCGGCGAGGGTGTCCCGGGTGACGAGTGGGCCGGTCGGAGGGGGTGTCGACATGGTTCCGGAGTCTCCCCGAGAGCGTGCCCGGACGCCACCGAATTGATCGATCAAAGATCGTTTGCGCAGGTCACCTTAGGTATACCTAAGTGATGCAGCGCACCGATCACTCCGGAGGGTGCGGCTTGTCAGGGCCTGAGGAATTACGCAACAATGGCGTTGTGAAATACGTTGGCGAGGCTCGGGAGACCCCCGCGGGGGCCCCGCAGGAGGAACTCGCGACCGGTGAGCGCTCGACGCGCAACCGGGTCGCGCGGTCCATCCTGGACCACGGCCCGTCGACCGTGGCCGACCTCGCGGGCCGGCTGGGGCTGACCCAGGCCGCCGTACGACGTCATCTCGACGCGCTCGTCGGCGACGACGTCGTGGAAGCACGTGAGCAGCGGGTCTACGGAGCACGCACGCGTGGCCGTCCCGCCAAGGTGTTCGCCCTGACCGACTGCGGCCGGGACGCCTTCGACCAGTCCTACGACAAGCTCGCCGAGGACGCACTGCGCTGGATCGCCGAGCGCGAGGGCGGCGACGAGGCGGTCCTCTCCTTCGCCCGCGCCCGGATCGCCGCGCAGGCCGGGGCGTACCGAGCGGCCATCGAAGCCGCGTCCCCCGAGGAGCGCACGGAAGCACTGGCCAAGGCCCTGAGTGCCGACGGGTACGCTGCCACGGCGCGCAGCGCACCGGTCGGCGAGCAGCTCTGCCAGCACCACTGCCCGGTCGCCCACGTCGCCGAGCGGTTCCCGCAGCTGTGCGAGGCGGAGACGGAGTTCTTCTCCCAGCTGCTCGGCACGCACGTCCAGCGGCTGGCCACCATCGCCCACGGCGACGGGGTGTGCACGACGTTCATCCCCAAGATTTCGCAATCCACTCACAACGCATCTGCAAGCACCGCCGGGAGGAACCCCGCATGACGCTCCCCATCGAGGAGACTGCCCACCCTGAGCTCGAGGGTCTGGGTACGTACGAATACGGCTGGGCCGACTCCGACGTGGCCGGTGCCTCCGCCAAGCGCGGCATCAACGAGGACGTCGTCCGCGACATCTCCGCGAAGAAGAGCGAGCCGGAGTGGATGACCAAGCTCCGCCTGAAGGGCTTGCGCCTCTTCGGGAAGAAGCCCATGCCCAACTGGGGTTCGGACCTGTCGGGCATCGACTTCGACAACATCAAGTACTTCGTGCGCTCCACGGAGAAGCAGGCGGAGTCCTGGGAGGACCTGCCCGAGGACATCAAGAACACGTACGACAAGCTCGGCATCCCGGAGGCGGAGAAGCAGCGCCTCGTCGCCGGTGTCGCGGCCCAGTACGAGTCCGAGGTCGTCTACCACCAGATCCGCGAGGACCTGGAGGAGCAGGGCGTCATCTTCCTGGACACCGACACCGCCCTCAAGCAGCACCCGGAGCTCTTCAAGGAGTACTTCGGCACGGTCATCCCGGTCGGTGACAACAAGTTCGCGTCGCTGAACACCGCCGTGTGGTCCGGTGGCTCCTTCATCTACGTGCCGAAGGGTGTGCACGTCGAGATCCCGCTCCAGGCCTACTTCCGTATCAACACGGAGAACATGGGCCAGTTCGAGCGGACGCTGATCATCGTCGACGAGGACGCCTACGTCCACTACGTCGAGGGCTGTACGGCGCCGATCTACAAGTCGGACTCCCTGCACTCCGCGGTGGTCGAGATCATCGTGAAGAAGGGCGCCCGCTGCCGTTACACGACCATCCAGAACTGGTCGAACAACGTCTACAACCTGGTCACCAAGCGCGCCGTGGCGTACGAGGGCGCGACCATGGAGTGGATCGACGGCAACATCGGTTCCAAGGTCACCATGAAGTACCCGGCCGTCTACCTGATGGGCGAGCACGCCAAGGGCGAGACCCTGTCCATCGCCTTCGCGGGCGAGGGCCAGCACCAGGACGCCGGCTCCAAGATGGTCCACATGGCGCCGAACACCTCTTCGAACATCGTGTCGAAGTCGGTGGCGCGTGGTGGCGGCCGTACGTCCTACCGCGGTCTCGTCGAGATCGGCGAGGGCGCCCACGGCTCGAAGTCCAACGTGCTGTGCGACGCGCTGCTCGTCGACACCATCTCCCGCTCGGACACCTACCCCTACGTGGACGTCCGCGAGGACGACGTGTCCATGGGCCACGAGGCGACCGTCTCCAAGGTCTCCGAGGACCAGCTCTTCTACCTGATGAGCCGTGGTCTGACGGAGTTCGAGGCGATGGCGATGATCGTGCGCGGCTTCGTCGAGCCGATCGCCAAGGAACTGCCCATGGAGTACGCCCTCGAGCTCAACCGGCTGATCGAGCTCCAGATGGAAGGCTCGGTCGGCTAAGCGCCGGCCGCCGTATCCATCAAGCCACTCACGCAAGAAAGCGAGCAGACCGACAGCCATGGCTGAGGCTCTTAACATCCCGGTGGGCAGCACGACCGCCGGCCAGATCGCGGTGGCCGCCGAGTCGACCGTCGCCACGCGCATGAGCGCGCCCCCCTCCTTCGACGTGGCGGACTTCCCGGTCCCCCACGGCCGCGAGGAGGAGTGGCGGTTCACCCCGCTGGAGCGACTGCGCGGGCTGCACGACGGCACCGCCGTCGCGACCGGCGAGGGCGTGCGGATCGACGTGACGGCCCCCGAGGGCGTCTCCGTCGAGACGGTCGCCCGTGACGACGCGCGGATCGGCAAGGCCGGCACCCCGGTGGACCGCGTCGCCGCCCAGGCGTACTCGGCCTTCGAGAAGGCCGGTGTCGTCACCGTCCCCAAGGAGACGGTGCTCACCGAGCCCATCCGGATCGCCGTGCACGGCGAGGGCGGGGTCGCCTACGGCCACCAGGTCATCGAGCTGGGAGCCTTCGCCGAGGCCGTCGTCGTCATCGACCACACCGGTGACGCGGTGCTCGCCGCCAACGTCGACTACGTCCTCGGTGACGGCGCCAAGCTGACCGTCGTCTCCGTCCAGGACTGGGACGACAAGGCCGTGCACGTCGGCCAGCACAACGCGCTGATCGGCCGCGACGCCACCTTCAAGTCGTTCGTGGTCACCTTCGGCGGCGACCTCGTACGCCTCCACCCGCGCGTCGCCTACGCCGGCACCGGCGGCGAGGCCGAGCTCTTCGGCCTGTACTTCACGGACGCCGGCCAGCACCAGGAGCACCGCCTCCTGGTCGACCACAACACCCCGCACTGCAAGTCGAACGTGGCCTACAAGGGCGCGCTCCAGGGCGAGGGTGCCCACGCGGTGTGGATCGGTGACGTTCTCATCGAGGCCAAGGCCGAGGGCACGGACACCTACGAGATGAACCGCAACCTGGTTCTGACCGACGGCGCCCGCGTCGACTCCGTGCCGAACCTGGAGATCGAGACCGGCGAGATCGTCGGCGCCGGCCACGCCTCCGCGACCGGCCGCTTCGACGACGAGCAGCTCTTCTACCTGATGGCCCGCGGCATCCCGGCCGACGAGGCCCGGCGTCTGGTGGTCCGCGGCTTCTTCGCCGAGCTGGTCCAGCAGATCGGTGTCGACGACATCGAAGAGCGCCTTCTCGTGAAGATCGACGAGGAGCTGGAGGCGTCGCTCTGATGCCCGGCACCTTCGTGCGCGTCTGTGGGCTGAGCGAGCTGGAGGAGAACACCCCGAAGCGGGTGGAACTCGACGGCACGCCGGTCTCGGTCGTGAAGGCCGAGGGGGAGGTGTTCGCGATCAACGACATCTGCTCGCACGCGAACGTCTCGCTCTCCGAGGGCGAGGTGGAGGACTGTCAGATCGAGTGCTGGCTGCACGGCTCCGCGTTCGACCTCCGCACCGGCAAGCCGTCCGGCCTTCCCGCGACGCGCCCCGTCCCCGTATACCCCGTACAGATCGAAGGGGACGACGTGCTCGTCTCCCTCAACCAGGAGTCCTGAGGAACCCATGGCAACGCTTGAAATCCACGACCTGCACGTCACCGTCGAGGCCGACAACGCCACGAAGGAGATCCTCAAGGGCGTCGACCTGACCGTGAAGCAGGGCGAGACGCACGCCATCATGGGCCCCAACGGCTCGGGCAAGTCGACCCTCGCCTACTCGCTCGCGGGCCACCCGAAGTACACGATCACCGGCGGCACCGTCACCCTCGACGGCGAGAACGTCCTCGAGATGTCCGTCGACGAGCGCGCCCGCGCGGGCCTGTTCCTGGCGATGCAGTACCCGGTCGAGATCCCCGGCGTCTCGGTCTCCAACTTCCTGCGCACCTCCGCCACCGCCGTCCGCGGCGAGGCCCCCAAGCTGCGTACGTGGGTCAAGGAGGTCAAGGAGACCATGGAGCGCCTCTCCATGGACCCGGCCTTCGCCGAGCGCAACGTCAACGAGGGCTTCTCCGGCGGTGAGAAGAAGCGCCACGAGATCCTTCAGCTGGAGCTCCTCAAGCCGAAGATCGCGATCCTCGACGAGACCGACTCCGGCCTGGACGTCGACGCCCTGCGCGTCGTCTCCGAGGGCGTCAACCGCGTCCGCGAGACCGGTGAGGTGGGCACCCTGCTCATCACCCACTACACGCGCATCCTGCGCTACATCAAGCCCGACTTCGTGCACGTCTTCTCCGGCGGCCGCATCGTCGAGTCCGGCGGCGCCGAGCTCGCCGACAAGCTGGAGAACGAGGGCTACGAGTCGTACGCACTCGACGCGAAGGGTGGCGTATCCGCGTGACACAGCTGCCGGGCCTCCTCGACACCGAGGCGATCCGCAAGGACTTCCCCATCCTGGACCGTCAGGTCCACGACGGTAAGAAGCTGGTGTACCTGGACAACGCGGCGACCTCGCAGAAGCCGCGCCAGGTCCTGGACGCTCTGAACGAGTACTACGAGCGCTACAACGCCAACGTCCACCGCGGTGTGCATGTGCTCGCCGAGGAGGCCACGGCGCTGTACGAGGGCGCGCGCGACAAGGTCGCCGCGTTCATCAACGCGCCGAGCCGCGACGAGGTGATCTTCACCAAGAACGCCTCCGAGTCGCTCAACCTCGTGGCCAACATGCTGGGCTGGGCCGACGAGCCCTACCGGGTCGACCACGAGACCGAGATCGTCATCACGGAGATGGAGCACCACTCCAACATCGTCCCGTGGCAGCTGCTGTCGCAGCGCACCGGCGCGAAGCTGAAGTGGTTCGGCCTCACCGACGACGGCCGCCTCGACCTGTCGAACATCGACGAGGTCATCACGGAGAAGACGAAGATCGTCTCCTTCGTGCTGGTCTCGAACATCCTGGGCACCGTGAACCCGGTCGAGGCGATAGTGCGCCGCGCCCAGGAGGTCGGTGCCCTGGTCCTGATCGACGCGTCGCAGGCCGCGCCGCACATGCCCCTCGACGTCCAGGCCCTCCAGGCCGACTTCGTGGCCTTCACCGGTCACAAGATGTGCGGTCCGACGGGGATCGGCGTCCTCTGGGGCCGCCAGGAGCTCCTCGAGGACCTTCCGCCGTTCCTCGGCGGCGGCGAGATGATCGAGACCGTGTCGATGCACTCGTCGACGTACGCCCCGGCACCGCACAAGTTCGAGGCGGGCACCCCGCCGATCGCGCAGGCGGTCGGTCTGGGCGCGGCCGTCGACTATCTCTCCGCCATCGGCATGGACAAGATCCTCGCCCACGAGCACGCGCTCACCGAGTACGCGGTGAAGCGGCTCGCGGAGGTCCCCGACCTCCGGATCATCGGCCCCACCACGGCCGAGGACCGGGGCGCCGCGATCTCGTTCACGCTGGGCGACATCCACCCGCACGACGTGGGCCAGGTCCTCGACGAGCAGGGCATCGCGGTCCGGGTCGGTCACCACTGCGCCCGTCCGGTCTGCCTGCGGTACGGAATTCCTGCGACGACACGAGCGTCGTTCTATCTGTACTCCACGCCGGCCGAGATCGACGCTCTGGTCGACGGCCTGGAGCACGTACGGAACTTCTTCGGCTGAGGGGCTGGCTGGGAACGTGAAGCTGGATTCGATGTACCAGGAAGTCATCCTGGACCACTACAAGCACCCGCACGGGCGCGGTCTCCGGGATGGCGACGCCGAGGTGCACCACGTCAATCCCACGTGCGGTGACGAGATCACCCTGCGCGTGAAGTACGACGGCGAGCGGATCGAGGACATCTCGTACGAGGGGCAGGGCTGCTCGATCAGCCAGGCCTCGGCCTCCGTACTGAACGACCTCCTGGTCGGCAAGGACGTGTCCGACGCGCAGAAGATCCAGGAGACCTTCCTGGAGCTGATGCAGTCCAAGGGCCGGATCGAGCCCGACGACGCGATGGAGGAGGTGCTGGAGGACGCGGTCGCGTTCGCCGGTGTCTCCAAGTACCCGGCCCGGGTCAAGTGCGCCCTCCTCAGCTGGATGGCGTGGAAGGACGCGACGGCCCAGGCTCTGGGCGAGAGCGCCGAGAGGAAGACGGCATGAGCGAGAACACTGTGACATCGGAGGAGACCGCTGTGACGGCGGACGAGACCGCTGTGGCGTCGGGCGAGATCCTGACGACGAAGCCGGCCTCCGAGGAAGAGGTCCGCGAGGCGCTCTATGACGTCGTCGACCCCGAGCTGGGCATCGACGTCGTCAACCTCGGGCTCATCTACGGCATTCACATCGACGACGCGAACATCGCGACGATCGACATGACCCTGACGTCCGCGGCCTGCCCGCTCACCGACGTCATCGAGGACCAGGCCAAGTCCGCCACGGACGGCCTCGTCAACGAACTGCGCATCAACTGGGTGTGGATGCCGCCGTGGGGCCCGGACAAGATCACGGACGACGGCCGCGAGCAGCTTCGGGCGCTCGGCTTCAACGTCTGAGTCCCCGGGGCTTCGGCACTTCGTAGGTCGGTGCCTGGGTACGCGGGTACCTCGGTACCTCGCATGGGGCGGCACCTTCGGGTGCCGCCCCATCGTGCTTTCCTCGGCGGGACGCTCGGGGCCTCAGGCCCAGCCCCGCACCAGACGGAACGCCGAGTCCGCCCGGTAGAGCCTGCTGTCCTCGGAACGCTCCAGGCGGAGCTGGAAGTTGCGGTGCCGCAGGAATCGGCCCGGGTAGTTGACCGCCTCCAGCATGACGGCGCCCGAGGAGGACGCGCGGGGGCAGAAGGTGGCGTCCTTCCGGAAGAGGCTGGAGCCGTCGTAGCGGTCGGCGCGCAGGACGAAGTCGCGATGGCGCAGGTAGGAGCCGTCGGTGGTGGTGAAGGAGTAGCAGGAGGAATTCGCCAGTCCCGCGACCACCTTGAAGCTGGCGGCCCGCCGGGTCGCGGCCGAGCTGCCCGGGCCCACCGGGTCGAGCCGGACCTTTCCGTCGCTCAGATGCCAGAAACGGTCGGGGTAGTTGACCGCCTGGACCGACTTCCACGAGGAGGCCGGCCGGGGCGGGGAAGCGGCGCCGGAGGCGGCGGGCGCGGACGTTCCGGGGACGGAACGGCTGGCGGAGCCCTGATCCGACGGCCCTGGCGAGGCGGAGCCGGTCGAGGCGGAATCCGGTGAGGCCGAGTGCGCGGTCCCGGGCGAGGACAGTGCGTTCTTGCCCACCGGGGCCGTGGTCGCTCCGGCGGGCGCCGTGGGGGCGCCGGGGAGGAAGGGGTTCGTCGTGTCGGCGAGGGTCCTGTTGTCCGCCCGAGTCCGTGATGGATCGTCAGAACGGTTGCTCTGTACGGTGATCACGGTCACGGCGGCGATGGTCACGGCCACCGCGAGCCCCCCGGCCAGCCAGAGCCGGCGTGTCCCGGGCAGCCTGCCCTCGTCACCGGCCCTCTCCCAGGACGCCCGGGGTACGGGAACGAGATCGGTGGTCACCGGGTAGGGCGCGCCGTGCGGGGTGGGGCGCCAGGGCGCCAACTCCCGCGAGGGGCCGGGCCGGTCGGGCCCGGACCCGGGCGTCACTTCGGGCATACGCGTTCCTAAAGGGGGAGGGTGAGCGCGCGAGAGGGCGACACGAGGTGAGGAGAGTGCCGGCACACGGAGCGGGAGCGGTCGTGGAGGCCCGGTGTGCGACTGGTGAAACAGTAGTGGAACCGGTGACTTCTGAGCAGTCGTTTCCCGCAGCGATACCGGTGAATTACCAGGCGGTACAGGGGAGTTGTCCGACAGTGCCGGGCAATCGCACGAAGTCGGGCGCTGCGTGCGGGTGCGGGTGCGGATGCGGTCGGTGGCGGGTGTCCTCGCCCTCGGGGCGCGCCGGGCCGGCGTGGGGCAGGGCGAGGACGTCGGCCGGGTCGTCCTCGCCGATCCCGAGGGCGACGAGTTCCGTGTGCAGCGGCCGAAGGCGTCGCTAGTGGACCGGGCCGGGCCCACCCGGAGCGCCCGGCGCCGCCGGCCCACCGGGCGTCTCCGGAACCCCGGCCACGCGTATCAGCACGTCCGCCAGGCCCTCCCGGCGGATGCGCTGGTCGATGTACAGCAGATTCGTCACCAGGGGCATGAACACCATGGAGAACAGCTGGGTGACGATGGCCGAGATCACCGTGAGCACCAGGTAGGGCCCGAGGTCGGGCACGGTCTGGCTGAAGGCGTCCGCGATGTCCGTGGGCGGCGGCGCGGAGGGGTCGTACGGCTGCGGGCTCGGCATGGCGAACATGAGCGGCAGCCGGAGCACGAGCGACCCGATGACCACGATCAGGCCGCCGAGCAGTGAGATGCCGAAGGTGCGCCACCACGCGCCGCGCATCAGCCGCACCGAACGCCGCATCGCCGTCAGGGGGGACGCCGCCTCCAGCACGGCGGCGGCCGGGGCGAAGCTGAACAGGACGTACAGCCAGACCGTCAGCGGTACCGAGAGCAGCAGGAGCAGGAAGGCGATCCCGGCGGGCAGGAACGGCTCGGAGGCCAGGGACGCGAGCAGCGTCATGAGCAGCAAGGCGAACAGCGCCGTCGGAATCACCATGATCAGGCTCATCAGCAGCGTCACGCCGAGTACGGAGGGGGTGCGCGGCCAGGCGCGCCGCCAGACGGCTCCGATGCGGGCCCGCCGTCCGAGTACGGCCTCGTGCAGGGTTGCCGCGGACGAGGCCTGCATGAAGGCGTTGGCCACCAGCGTGGCCAGCATCCCGACGACCCACAGGGCCCCGAACGTGATGAGGACGGGCCGGGCGTCGGCCCACTCCGCCGAACCGGAACCCCTGAAGAGCCGGTGCAGATGGTCCGCCTCCGAGGCGTAGGCGATGCCCCCCAGGCCCACGGTCAGGGCCACCAGGACCAGGCAGGCCAGCGAGGCGAGCCCGAACAGCGGCCGCGCGTAACGGCGCATCGTGACGAAGGCACCGCCGAGGACCGTGTCCACGCCGAGCGGGGCGAGGGGGATCACCCCGGGCTTGGGCGGTGGCGGTGGCGGCGGCATCCAGCCCCAGCCGCCCGGAGGACCTCCGTACGGCCCCGACGGTCCCCACCCAGAACTGTCCGACATGCCTCGTGCGCTCCATTGCTTTCGGGAATCTGTGCGATTCCGGCCCCCACTGTGATCGCGAACGATATCCGGTGGGGTGCATGGTGCCCATGGGGTTTGCGGGATCGCTTTGTGTACGGGTGTACGTATCGATGTGTACGCTCGTACGCATGGGATACGTACTGCTCGCCGGAGCCATCGCGGCGGAGGTCGGCGCGACCACCGCGATGAAGTACACGGAAGGCTTCAGCAGGCTGTGGCCGTCGCTGCTGACCGTCCTCGGATACGTCGTCGCCTTCGCGCTGCTCGCGCAGACCCTGAAGACCGTCTCGGTCGGCACGGCCTACGCGATCTGGGCGGGCGTCGGCACCGCCGCCATCGCGGCGATCGGCATGCTGTTCCTCGGCGAGGGGCTCACGGCCGCGAAGGCCGCCGGGATCGCGCTCATCATCGGCGGAGTCGTGCTGCTGAACCTGGGCGGGGCGCACTGATGGCCGCGCCCGGCGCGGCGGACGGCGGCCTGTGATGGCGCGCCGGTACGACCCCGAGCGGCGGCAGCGGATCATCGACGCGGCGATCCGCGTCGTCGGCGCCAAGGGCATCGCCGGGCTGAGCCACCGCTCCGTCGCCGCCGAGGCCGACGTGCCGCTCGGCTCCACCACGTATCACTTCAGGACCCTCGACGAACTCATGGTCGCGGCCCTGCGCCAGGCCAACGAGGGCTTCGCCAAGGTGCTCGCCGCGCGCGGCGCCCTGGAGGACACCCGGGCCGACCTGGCCGCCGAGCTCGCCGGGCTGATCGGCGAGTGGCTGGCCGGTGACCGGACGGGCGTGGAGCTGGAGTACGAGCTCTACCTCGCCGCCCTCCGCAGACCCGCCTTGCGTCCGGTCGCCGCCGAGTGGATCGACAGCCTCGTCGAGCCGCTGGCCCGGCGCACGGACCCGGTCACCGCGCGGGCGCTCGTCGCCCTGCTCGACGGGATCTGCCTCCAGGTGCTGCTGACGGGGACGTCGTACGACGAGGAGTACGCGCGCGAGGTGCTGGCACGGGTCCTGCCGCCCGGTACCTGAGACGTCCCGCGTACCGGTTCGCCCGGGCGGGCCCCGCCAAGTTAGGTTTCACCCATGACCGACACGACTGCTTCTCGTACCACCGGCGCCGTCGCCGCCGGGCTCGCCACCCTCACCGCCGACGGCACCGTTCTCGACACCTGGTTCCCCGCCCCCGAACTGTCCGCCGAGCCCGGCCCGGCCGGTACCGAGCGGCTGTCCGCCGAGCGCGCCGTGGAACTGCTCGGCGAGGGAGCCGCGCAGGCGATCGGCCCCGACGCCCGCCGGGGCGTCGAGGTGGTCGCGGTCCGTACGGTCATCGCGTCGCTGGACGACAAGCCGCTCGACGCGCACGACGCGTACCTGCGTCTGCACCTTCTCTCGCACCGCCTGGTCAAGCCGCACGGCCAGAACCTGGACGGTGTGTTCGGACTGCTCGCCAACGTCGCCTGGACCTCGCTGGGCCCGGTCGCCGTCGACGACGTCGAGAAGGTCCGGCTGAACGCCCGCGCCGCCGGCCTGCACCTCCAGGTGACCTCCATCGACAAGTTCCCGCGCATGACGGACTACGTCGCGCCCAAGGGTGTCCGCATCGCCGACGCCGACCGGGTCCGCCTCGGCGCGCACCTCGCCGAGGGCACGACCGTCATGCACGAGGGCTTCGTGAACTTCAACGCGGGCACGCTCGGCACCTCCATGGTCGAGGGCCGTATCTCCGCCGGTGTCGTCGTCGGCGACGGCTCGGACATCGGCGGCGGCGCGTCCACCATGGGCACCCTCTCGGGCGGCGGCAACGTCCGCATCACCATCGGCGAGCGCTGCCTCGTCGGCGCGGAGGCGGGCGTCGGCATCGCCCTCGGCGACGAGTGCGTGGTCGAGGCCGGGCTCTACGTCACCGCCGGCACCCGCGTGACGATGCCCGACGGAGACATCGTCAAGGCCCGCGACCTGTCCGGGGCGTCGAACATCCTGTTCCGCCGCAACTCGGTCACCGGGACCGTCGAGGCGCGCCCGAACAACGCGGTCTGGGGCGGCCTGAACGAGGTCCTGCACAGCCACAACTGATCATCGACGGCCGTGACATGCGGCCGTCCCCCCGATCACCGCTCCGAACCGCTGCCGAGCTCTCGGCGGGTGGCGGCGCTGGTGGTCGTGGAGCGCCCTCCCCGGCCCGAGCAGGGCCCGGGAGGGCGCTCGTGCGTCCGCCGGAGGCGGGCGGACGCACGATGCCGGGTCAGAGGGTCGTGGCGAACTCCTCGAGAGCCTCGAAGTCCGTCTCGCGCAGGCCGAGTCGGGGGTCGACGTTGCGCAGCAGAGCGGGTGCGTGATGGTGGGCGGCGACGAACGCCTCGTCGGCCGGGCTCTGTTCGTCGTCCACCCAGGCGAAGGAGCGGCCCGCGGCGTGGGCCACGATGCGTTCCGTCTTCCAGTGGACGCCGTCGGGGCGCTCGGCGAACAGGGCGCCGGTGAAGTCGACGTAGGGGAGTTCGGGGAGGCCGATCACGGGGGCGATCCAGCGGTTGGCGGCGTCCATCCAGGTGGTGGCCCAGCACAGGTCGTAGCCGAGGGCGAGCAGGGCGCGGCCGTGGCCGGGATGGAGCCAGACGCGCAGCGGCCGGCCGGGTTCCAGGGTGACCCGGATCGTCGTGTACCCCTCGGGCCGGCGCTCCCTCTGGGCCGCGTACGGGTTCAGGGGGCCGTCGACGTCGAGATACAGCAGCGGTCGGCTCACCTCGACAACGTACGGCAGGAACGGCGCGGGGTCGCGGGACATCCGGGTCCTGGGCGGGGCCCGGGGACGCGCCTCACCCACGGGTCTGAAATCTTTCTCACCTCGGCAGGCATAGAAGCGGACGTGCGCGGGCGTCACCAGGTGCACAGAGGCCGGGCGCAGGGTCCGCCGGGGAAGAGAAGGTGACGATGGATGCCGAAGGGCAGGAGAGTTTCAGAGAGTTCGTGGCGAATCGGTCGTCCGCGCTGCTGAGGACGGCCGTGCTCCTCAGCGGCGGGGACCGGCACGCGGCCGAGGACCTGCTGCAGACCGCGCTGGTCAAGGCGGCGGCCCGCTGGAACCGGATCGACGACCGGGAGGCGTACGTACGGCGGATCCTCTACCGGCAGCAGGTCAGCCGCTGGCGGCTGAAGTGGCGGAGGCGTGAACTGAGCGTCGCCGAAACGCCGGAGACGCGTAGCGGGGCGGGTACCGCGGCGGACGCCACGTCGGCCGCCGAGCTGCGCCTCGTGATGCGTGGGGCGCTGGCCCGGCTCACCGACCGGCAGCGCACCGTGCTCGTGCTGCGCTACTTCGAGGATCTGCCGGAGTCCGAGGTGGCCCGGGTCCTGGGGTGTTCCGTGGGGACCGTACGGTCCACGACGCACCGCTCGCTGGCCCGGCTGCGCACCCTCGCCCCCGAACTGGAGCTGCTGGGCCCCGCCCGGGCCGAGCAGCGGCCGTCCCGTGACTTCTCGCCCGTGGAGGTGCGTCCGTGAACGTCGATGACCTGGTGCGCGACGCGCTCCACGAGGAGGCCGCGGACAGCATGCCCGCGCCCTCGTACCTCGCCGACCGGGTACTGGCCGTCCGGCGCCGCAGCCGGACGCGCAGGCTCGCGTCGCTCGCCGCGACCACCGCCGTCGCGGTGGCCGTCGCGGTGGCCGTCCCTCTCCTCGGCCGGGGCGGGCACGAGGCGCGCCCCGCGAGCGAGATGAACGCGAGCGACATCATCGGGCACCCCGACCAGTCGCCGCCGAAGGACCTGATCGCGGCGGGAGACACGGTGCTGTCCGCCTTCTACGTCCACAGGAACGTCAAGCAGTCGAACGGCGACATCGTCCACCAGCGTGTGTACGGGCTCCTCGACCAGAACACGGGCAGGTACGAGAAGGCCGAGTGGGCCTACCTGGACGTCGCACCGGGCTCCCGCACCGCGGCGGTGCTGGAGGGCGAACTGCCCGCCAAGCGCATCGGGCTGCTCGACCTGATCACGGGCAAGGTCGACCGCTGGATCGCGCTGGACCGGGGCGTCGCGGGCGTGTCCTTCTCTCCGGACGGCACGAAGCTCGTGGCGACGACCTACGCCAAGAACCCCGACCGCGGGTTCGCGGATCACAAGGAGAGGGTCAACGGCAAGGAGATTCCCGGACCGGTGCCGAGCCGTACCGGATTCACCGTCGTGGATGTGGAGTCAGGCAAGGCGGTCTGGCACGAGGCCCCGTTCCAGACCGATGAGATGGGATTGCCGGGCAACTCGCGCGAGGACTTCGACTGGAGCCATGACGGCACACTCGTCTACGCGGACACTCCGGTGAAGCCCTTCCGCCAGTACTACAGCCTGAACGGCGACCGGGCCGACTGGCCGTCGGACGAGAAGGTCGCCGTATCGGTGCAGGCGGGGGTCTCGCCGGACGGGAAGCTCGCGGCCGGCGATTTCGCGGGCCGCGGGACCACGATCGCCGCCGCCGTCCTGGACCCGCACACCGGCAAGCAGATCACCACCGTGCCGGTGCAGCAACTCCTCGCCTGGGCCGACAACAAGCGCCTCATCGGCTGGGGCTGCGAGCCCAAGAGGTGCTCCGGCAAGGGTGAGTTCCGCAACCAGTTGCTGCTCGTCACCATCGGTACCGACAAGGTCGTACCGCTGAGCGGCTTCCGCGGAGCGAGCGCCGACTACCCGGGCCGCTGGACCCCGGTCTTCAGCTCGCGCTGACCGACTCCTCGTACGCCGCCCGTGGCCCGTCGACCGTCTCCCGGCCGACGGGCCGCAGCGGTGCGTGGCCAGGTCCCCGCGGGCGGACCGGGCAGCCCCAAGCCGTCCCCGGCAGTCCGGCGGACACCGTCAACTCGGCCGGACGGAAGGTCTGTTGCCGACGGCGGGACGCGGACATCCGGACGAGCCGAGGGGATCTTTGTCGTCTCAGGCATAGCGGGGCGGGGGCGGACGCGTCACAAGGAGTACAGGGGTCGGGCACAGGGTCCGCCGGGGAAGAGAAGGTGACGATGGATGCCGCAGGGCAGGAGAGTTTCCGGGAGTTCGTCGCGAACAGGTCGTCCATGCTCCTCAAGACGGCCGTACTGCTGAGCGGTGGGGACCGGTACGCGGCCGAGGATCTGCTGCAGGACGCCCTGATCAAGGCCGCCGACCGCTGGAACCGGATCGATGACCCCGAGGCCTACATACGGCAGATCCTGTACCGCCGGCAGGTGAGCCGCTGGCGGCTGAAGTGGCCGCGCCGGGAACTCAGTGTCGCCGAGCCGCCGGAGGCGACGTCGGGCGGGGACGCCCCGGCCGACGCCGAACTGCGCGTGGTGATGTGCGGCGCGCTCGCCCAGCTCACCGCGCGGCAGCGCACCGTCCTGGTGCTGCGCTACTTCGAGGATCTGCCGGAGATGGACGTGGCCCGGCTCCTGAGCTGCTCGGTCGGGACCGTCCGCTCCACGACGCACCGCTCGCTGGCGCGACTGCGTGCCCTCGCCCCCGAACTCGCCGCACTCGGCCCGGACGACTCCGAAGCCTGGCCGTCCCGTGACTTCTCGCCCGTGGAGGTGCGTACGTGAACGTCGAAGAGCTGGTACGCGACTCGCTCCGGTGGAAGGCCACCGAACAGCCCCCGCTGGGGCCGCACTTCGCCGACCGGGTGCTGACCGTCAGACGGCGCCGCCGGAACCGTACGTTCGCGACCGTCGCCGCGGCCACCGCCGCTGTCGTCGCCGTCGCCGTCGCGGTACCGCTGCTGGGCCCCGGCAAGGACGACGCGGGCCTCGCGACCGAGACGAACCGGAGGAACTTCACCGCCCACCCGGACCGGTCGCCGGCCAAGGACACCACCGCCCATCCGGACCAGTCGCCGCCCAAGGACGGGACCAAGGACGATGGGCGCCTCGCGACCGAGATGAACGCGAGCGACATCATCGCCCACCCGGACCAGTCGCCGCCTAAGGACCTGATCGCGGCGGGGGATTCCGCGCTGGCCGCCTACTACACCCGGGCCAGGGTCGAGAAGTCCGCGACGGTCGCCGTCTACAACCGCACCTACCACCTTCTCGACCAGAGGACCGGCAAGTATGTGAAGTCCACCAAGTGGTCGTTCGTCAGCGTGGCCCCCGGGATGCGGACCGCCGCCGTCCTGGAGAGGGAACTGCCGACCAAACGGATCGGCCTGCTCGACCTGCTCACCGGCAGGATCGAGCGCTGGATCCCGGTGGACCGGGGAGTCGCGTCGGTCGAGTTCTCACCCGACGGCCACAAGCTCATCGCGACGGCGTACGAGAAGAATCCGGATCTTGTCTACAAGGTGGACTACGACGGGAACGGGGACGGCAAGAAGAACGACTGGACGACGCACTTCGGCGACGCGCACCGGACCGGCTTCTACATCGCGGACGTGGACTCCGGCACGACCTCCTGGAGCGAGGTCCCCGACCGGGAGGACGTCGACACCCGCCAGGACTTCCGGTTCAGCCGCGACGCCAAGCTGGTCTACTCGGGACTCACCACCGAGCCCCACGACCAGTTCTACGACCTCAAGGGCAACAAGGTCGCCACGCCCGCGATCGAGAAGTACGTGCACTGGTACTTCGACGCGCGCCTGTCCCCGGACGGCAAGCTCGCCGCCGGTGAATTCGCGGGTGGGGCGAAGACGACGGCATCGGAGATCAACGACCCCTACACCGGCAAGCGGGTGGCCAAGGTGCACGGGCAGAACCTGCTCACGTGGGTCGGCAACAACCGGCTGATCGCCTGGGACATCGCGCCCGGCACGAACGAGTTCCACAACCGGCTGATGCTCATCACCGTAGGCAGTGACAAAGTGGTCCCGCTCAGCGGCTACCGCAAGGGCGACGACGATGCGGGCGGTCGCTGGACTCCGGTCTTCGCGCATCGCTGAGGCGGCACGGTCTTCGCGCATCGCTGAGGCGGAGCTGAAGCGCTGAGCGCCGGGCGCTGAAGGTCGGGCGCTGAGCGTCCGGCGCAGGGCCGAGGGGCGGGACCGGGGGAGGCGCGCCCTCGCCCGTCGGGACGGAAGGGGGCGGACGGGGGTCGGCCCCACCCGTCAGGACACCTCGGCCGCCAGCCGTTCGTACGCCGCCAGCAGCCCGTCGACCGCCTCGCGGCCGGCGGGCCGCAGCGGCGCCCGCACCGGGCCGCCGGGCAGCCCGAGGGAGCCGAGCACCGCCTTCGCCGTGACCGCGCCGGGCAGACCTGCCGACATCATCGACTCGACCAGGGGAAGCACCTGCCGCTGGTGGCGAGCGGCCCCGGCGGTGTCCCCGCCGTCGAACGCGTCCAGGATCGACCGGAACTGACGGGGCGCCACATTGGCGACCGTGCTGATGTACCCGGCCGCACCGACCGCGTACAGCGCGAGGACGTACTCGTCGCAGCCCGCGTAGTACGCCAACTCCGTGCGGGCCAGCACCTTCTGGGTACCGAGGAGGTCGTACGCGCAGTCCTTGACCGCCACGATCCGCGGATGCTCCGCCAGCCGGATCATCGTCTCCGGCTCGATCCGGGTCCCGGTGCGCCCCGGGATGTCGTACAGCACGATGGGCAGCCCCGAGGCGTCCGCGATCTCCCGGAAATGAGCCTCGACCGCGTCCTGCGGAGGCCTGCTGTAGTACGGCGCGACCACCAACAGCCCGTCCGCGCCCGCCTTCTCGGCCGCCAGGGCCAGTTCCACGGTGTGCCGGGTGTCGGCCGTCCCGACCCCCGCCACGATCGCCGCCCGGTCACCGACGGCCTCCCGCACCGCCCGCACCAGCGCGGCCTTCTCGGCGTCCGTCGTGGTCGGCGACTCGCCCGTCGTCCCGGAGAGCACGAGCCCGTCGCAGCCCTCGGCCACCAGCCGCTCGGCGAGCCGCTGCGCGCCGCCGACGTCCAGCGCGCCCGCCTCCGTGAACGGCGTGATCATCGCGCACAGGGCACGGCCGAAGGCGGGGACGGACCGCGTCGCGCGCGGGGCGGCCGGGGAAGCGGCGACGGTGGCGGGGGTGGTCGGGGGAACGGTCCTCGGAACGGTCATGGAAGTAGTCTCGGCCGCCCCACTGTGAAGCTCCACTTAATTCTTCTACGAGGTACAGGCAATGGATGCTACGCATTTTGGGGGCGGAGACGAAGACGGAGCCGAGGACGGGGACCGCCGCGGGGCGGCCGGGTCCGCCGGAGCCGGGGTGAGGCACTGGTGCCAAACCGGCCCGTCATGGGTCACCATGGCGAGGACGGCAGTCGTCGGCAGAGCGGGAGGCGTCATGAGGCTCGGCAAGGCACTCGCCACCGGAGTCGCGGAAGAGCAGGCCCACACGCACGAGGAGGCGTTCGAACTCCCCGAGATCATCGAGGAGTCGGAGGCTTCCGTGCCCGAAGAGGTTCCGGCCGGACGATGAGGCTGCGGCTCCCCGAGGAACGTCCGACGGAGCCGCCGACCGGATACAAGATCGCCCACCCGGTGCTGTCCCAGGACGGCACCCGGGCCGGGTTCACCGGCGTATCGCTGGGCGGCGCGCTGCCGTACGGAGTGCTGGACGAGGCGCGCTGTGTCTACGGACGGCGGCACCGCGCGCCGCACCGCCGCTGCGACTGCGGCTTCCACTGCGTGCACGACTCCGCCGCCGCCGAGGCGATGCTGTGCACGGCCGAGCACCGGGCGGCCGTCCTTCTCGAAGTCGGCGTCCTCGGCGCCTACATCCGCTTCGAGCGGGGCTTCCGCTACGCCCGCCAGCGGGTGCGCACCGCCACCGTCGGCCCCTGCGCCTGCGGCGCCGTGGCCGGAGCGCTGGCCGACGCGGGCTGGGGACGTCCGGGCTGGCGCGCGCTGACGGCCGCCTGCGCGGGATGCGTTCGGGGTCGTACGTCCCTCTCGCTCGCCTCCTTCGCGCGGCTGGCCGGTGAGGGCCTGCGGGTCCGGGCCACCGGCGCCGCCGTGGTCGCCACGGCCGGTTCCGGGGTCTCCGAGCTGGTCGCCGAGGCGGCGCTGCTCCAAGCCCGACTCGACTGGTTCCAGAGCCAGTTGGCCCGTCTGGTCGACCCGGGCCCGCAGGGATAGCCCGGGCGGCTCCGGGTACCCGTGCCTCCGCGAGCGAGTGAAGGCGGGGGCCTCTCACCGTGAGCCCGCTCCGAGGGCGGTACAACGGCCATCGAGGGCGCCGTTGAGGCCCCGTCCGAGGAGCCGGAGGGGAGCGATGCGGCGGCGAACCGGACACCGGTTCGCCGCCGCATCGTGTGCCGTCCTTCCCGTCCCGGCGTCACACCCGCCCGGCGGTGTCTCGTTCGGCTCCCCCGCGCATCGGCGTGATTCCCGTCTCCACCTTCTCCCGGGCCGCGCGCAACGCCCGCAGACGCGGGGGCCACTTGCGGGTGTCGCGGGGCTCGACGTAAGGCTCCTCGGAGGGGAGCCTGCCGTGGGTGATGGCCCGCTGGCGGGCGAGTTCCGCGTCGAACTCCAGGCCCAGGAGGATGGCCAGGTTGGTGAGCCAGAGCCACACGAGGAAGATGATGGCGCCCGCGAGCGTGCCGTACGTCTTGTTGTAGGAGCTGTAGCCGGCGGCGTAGACGGCGAATCCCGCGGACGCGGCCAGCCAGATCACCGTGGCGACGACACTGCCGGGGCTGAACCAGCGGAAGCCGCGGCCGGAGACGTTGGGAGCGGCCCAGTACAGCAGGGCGATCATCAGCTCGACGAACACCAGCAGGACGGGCCACTTGGCGATCGACCACGCCGTGATCGCCGCGTCGCCGAGCCCGATCGCGGTGCCGGCCCGCTCGGCCAGCGGCCCGGTGAACACCACGATGATCGCGCTCCCGGTGAGGAGCACCATCAGCGTGAGGGTCAGCGCCAGCCTCAGCGGTGTGACCTTCCAGACCGGACGGCCCTCCGGCAGGTCGTACACCGCGTTGGACGCGCGGATGAACGCGCCGACGTACCCGGACGCGGACCACAGCGCCATGAACAGTCCGACGATCGCGAGCACGCTGCCGGTACCGCCGCTGTCGCCCAGTTGCGTCACCGCGTCCCGCAGGATCTCGCGGGCCGGGCCCGGCGCCAGGTCCCCCACGTTGTCGAGGAGCCTGTTCGTGACGCGCTGCCCCAGGACGCCCAGCAGGGACACCAGCAACAGCAGGGCGGGGAACAGCGACAGCACGCCGTAGTACGTCAACGCGGCCGCGCGGTCGGCGAGTTCGTCGTCCCGGAACTCCTTCACCGTGCGCCACGAAACGGCCCACCAGGCCCGCGCGGGCAGCCGGGCGGGGCGGTCCTTCTCGGCGGACCCCGCCGTCTCCGAGTCCGTGCCCGTGTCCGTGTCCGTGCCCGTGTCCGTGTCCGGAAGAGCCTGCCGCGTCGATTCCGGTCGCTTCTCGTCCATGACCGGCGTGTTGCCCGAATCCGGCCGATGAAGCCCCCGGGGGGCAGCCGGGCCGGGGAATTCCGGCCGCCCGCCGACCCCGGCCGCCCCGCCCGGCCCCGCCAACCCCGGCTGCCCCGCCAACCCCAGCTGCCCCGCCCGGCCCCGCCGACCCCGGCCGCCCCGCCCCCTCCCCACACCCCCGGCCGCCACAGAACGGCGACTCGCCGACGACTCGTGTCGTCTGGACAAAAAAAGTTTTCGGTGGGACGGTAGAGTCATGTTGGACGTGACCGTGATCGAGGACGCCGAGGCCGCCGCCGTGTCGCTGGACCCCATAAGGGCCCGGCTGCTGGCCGAGCTGGCCACGGGACCCGCGTCGGCCGCCATGCTGGCCGGCCGGGTCGGCCTGCCCCGGCAGAAGGTGAACTACCACCTCAAGACGCTGGAGCGGCACGGCCTGGTCGAACTGGCGGGCGAGCGCCGCAAGGGCAACGTCACCGAGCGGCTGATGCGCGCGACGGCGGCGTCGTACGTCATCTCGCCGCTCGCGCTGGCCGCCGTGCAGCCGGATCCGGACCGCTTCCGGGACCAGCTGTCCGCCCGCTGGCTGCTCGCGCTCGGCGCCCGGCTCGTCCGGGACGTCGGCTCGCTCATCACCGGCGCCGCGAAGGCCCGCAAGCGGCTGGCGACGTACGCGCTCGACGGCGAGGTGACCTTCGCCTCGGCCGCCGACCGGGCCGCGTTCATCGACGAGCTGACGGCCGGGGTCGGCGCGCTCATCCGCAAGTACCACGACGGGGACGCGGACGGCGGGCGCCCGCACCGGATCGTCCTCGCCGTCCACCCCACGCTCAAACCCGAGGCCGCGGCCGGACCCGAAGCCGTGGAAGCCCCCGCGGACGGCGAAGCCGCCCACTGATCACCCAGGAGTCATGATCATGCCCAAGGAATTCGAGATCGCGCGCGAGTACGAGGTCGACGCCTCGCCGGACCAGATGTGGGACGCGATCACCAGCGGCAGCGGCGGCTGGCTGTGGCCCATGGAGTACGAGCCCCGCGAGGGCGGGGCCGGCCCCTTCGGCAGCACCATCACCGCCTGGGACCCGCCGCACCGGCTGACCGTGCGCAGCGAGGACGTCGGGTTCCCGACGCAGAGCCTCAACCAGATCGACCACACCATCGAGGCCCGCGACGAGGGCCGGCGTTCCTGGGTGCGGTATGTGCACAGCGGCATCTTCACCGACGACTGGGACAACCAGTACGACGGAGCCGACAAGCACACCGACTTCTACCTGCACACGCTGCGCGAGTACGTGACCCACTTCGCGGGCCGCCCGGTCGCCTTCGCGACCTTCGAGGGACCCGGCGCGTCCACGGCCTCCGACGCCTTCGCCGCCGTCGGGCAGGCCCTCGGCCTCGCGGACGACACCGCCGAGGGCGCGCGGATCCGGGCCCAGGGACCCGGCGGCCAGGTCTTCGACGCCGTGGTCGACTACCGCAACCCGTACTTCATCGGGCTGCGCACCGACAACGCGCTCATCCGCTTCTTCGGGCGCAACCGCTGGGGCGCTCCGGTCGGCATCAGCCTCCACGACTTCGCGCCCGACGCCGACGCCAAGGGCAATGAGACCGCCTGGAAGGGCTGGCTCGACGGAGTCTTCGCCGGCTGACCGGCCCGGCGGGACTCCTCCGCGCAGGCGAAGAGCCCGGCCCCCCGGACGACGGGGCCGGGCTCTCGCGTACCCGAGCGACTACGGACGGAACCGCAGCACCTGCGGGTCGTGGTCGCTGATCTGGTCGGAGAACTCCGAGTTGATGTGCACGCTGTCGTACTCCAGGTCGCAGCCCTTGCGGATCGACGGGCTGACCAGGATCTGGTCGAGGACCTGGGCGTTGCCCTGGTAGTCGTACGTGTAACGCTCGCTCTTCGGCAGCGACTTGATCGCCGACCAGAGCTCGCCGTCGCCCTCCAGGATCTTTGCCGTGTCGGAGAACTCGAAGTCGTTGATGTCGCCGAGCGTGATGACGTCGGCGTTCTTCTGCGACTTCAGGATCTCGTCGACGAAGGCGTTCACCGCGGTCGCCTGGGCGTGCCGCTGGACCTCCGAGCTGCGCGCCGGGGGCTGGTACTGCGAGGTCAACCCCTGGTCGCCGCCCTTGGAGTTGAGGTGGTTGGCGATCACGAACACCGTCTGGCCGCGGAAGACGAACTCGCCCGCGAGCGGCTTGCGGCTGCTCTTCCAGGCCGTGTCGGCCGGGTCGACGCGGCCGGGGGACGCGGTGAGCTGCGCCTTTCCGTGCACCTTCGTGACACCGACGGCGGTCGTCGAGTCGCCGCCCGCGCGGTCGGTGAAGGAGACCCGCTCGGGGTTGAAGAGGAAGACCTGGCGGATGTTGCCGCCGGGCTCGCCGCCGTCCTGGTCGTTGACCGGGTCGATGGAACGCCAGTCGTACGCCGGGCCGCCCGCCGCGACGATCGCGTCGATCAGCTTCCGCACCGTCTGGTCGGCGGAGACCGTGCCGTCGTCCGTCGCGCCGTTGTTGTCCTGGATCTCCTCCAGGGACACGATGTCGGGCGACTTGAGGTTGTTCACGATCGCGGACGCGTGGGCGTCGAACGTGGCGTCGCCCGGGTCCAGGTTCTCGACGTTGTACGTCGCCACCGCCAGCTCGCCGCGCGACTGCTTCCGCGTCGTCTCGCGCTCCAGGCCGCCCTTCTCCAGGGTGCCCAGCTGGTTGGCGACGAGGGTGTAGCCGCCGAACTGGTTGTAGTCGAGCGGGCCAGCCGTGGTGCCGGTGAGCTTGTCGCCGACGTTCGCGGTCGGGAAGTCGGCCGTCGCTCCCAGGGACTGGATCTGTATCCGGCCCGTGTTCTGCGAGGTGTACGAGCCGTACACCGTGCCGCCGCGGTGGGTGGCGTGCTCGCGCGGCTTCACCGTGACCCACAGCTCCGTGTACGGGTCGGTGGCGGTGACCACACGGGCGTCGGCGACCTGGACGTTCATGCCCTCGAGGGACTCGTAGTAGTCCAGGGCGTACTTCGCCGGCTCCAGGGTGAGGCCGTTCACCGAACCGCTCGCGGCGGTGTCGCCGGCGGGGGCGTAGGTGTTCGGCACGGACCTGGCGTCGACGACCGTCGCGGCCGGGACGGCGTTGCCGCTGGAGACGACGGTGACCGTCGGCTTGGTGATCTCGGTGACCGCCTGGTTGCCGCTGGTGGCACCGCCCGGGACGTACTCCGAGACCGTGCCCGTCACCGTGACCGAGTCGCCGACGGCGACCTTGGGGGCGGAGCTGGTGAAGACGAACACGCCCTCACTGGTGGCCGGGTCGGCGTCCGGGGCGGAGTCCTGGAGCCAGAAGCCCTTGGACGAACCGTAGGTCCGCACGCCGGTGACGATGCCGGCCACGTCCGTGACCTTCGCACCCGCGAGCGGGGAGGTCCGGGTGGTGCCCTGGATGTCGTGGATGTGGACGGTGTCCGCGTGGGCCGGTGTGGTGAGCACCACGGCGGAGATGGTGGAACAGACCGCGGCGACGGTCAGCGCGCCGATGCGCGCGGTTCTCTTGCTCGGCAAGGGAATCCCTCCGGGGACGTTCATGAGCGCCGGGACGAGGGTGGACTGTGGGGGGAGCGCGACCTGCGTGCGGGCCGGTGACGCGCGTAGAAGTGGGCGGACCGCACGGCCGTTGAACTTCTACGCGCGTCAATCTCGTGTGTGGTGAGGGGAGTTGTCAAGGTTTCAGCGGTGTACGAGACCTGTCGGACACATGAACCGGGCGGCATGGGTGGAAATCCGTCTAGGCTGAGCCGTTGGCACGGATCGCCCGGGCCGCCTTCGGATTCCCGAGTCCGCCGGCGCCCCGCGGGATGCGATGCCCGCCGCGGTCGACGGTGCCCGCCACCGTTCGGCGCGGCGTCGGGCGAAAACCCCGCCCGAACCGCTTGCCCTGCTCGTCGTGGTTGTTCGGAGGAGAACTCAGCCGATGTCAGACAGCTCTTCCCTGCCGCCCGTGCGGCTGCTCTCCGAGGCGCAGCTGGCGCGGGACGCGCTCGCCGCGCCGCTGCTCTCCCGCGCCGCGCGGCTGGCCCGCTGGGCGGGCCCCGGCACCCGGGTGGGGGCGGGTGGCGAACTCGTCGAGGAGCAGCTTCCCGAGGCGGCCGGCGTCCTCGGCCTGTCCGGCGACGACGCGGCCGCCTTCGCCGGCGAGGCCTGGCGGGTGGCCGTCGACACCGGGCTCGTCGAGATCGTGGACGAGCAGGAGGGCACCGTCGAGGCGGGCGAGGACCTCGCCGTGCTCACCTCCGGCGCCCCGCAGGACGTCCTCGGCGTCTGGCTCGGCGCGCTCGACACCGTGCTGGCCGACGCGAGCGTGCCCGACCTCGACGATCTCGTCGAAGCCATGGGCGAGGACGGCGAGATCGACCTCTCCTCCCTGGACTGGGACCCGGAGGCCGAGGCCGAGTTCCTCGACGGGGTGCTCGGCAATCTGTATCTGCTGACCGTCGGCGAGAACGCGCCCGGCGAGGTCCCGGTGCCGCTGCCCGCGCTCGCCGCCTCGATGATCGTGCCCGACGACATGGGAGAGCCCACCAACGACGTCCTGGAGCAGGTCTCGGACGCCATGATGCGGCTCGACGACCAGTTCCGGCTGCTGGAGCCCATCGGCCTCGTAGACTTCCAGCCCGTCGACGAGGCCCTGATGGCGGACGCCGACGAGGAGCCGGCCGCCCCCGTCGACGACTTGGACGTATCGCGGTACGGCGTGGTCCGCCTGACACCGCTCGGTCTGTACGGACTGCGCGCCCGGCTGACCGAGGCGGGCTTCTCCGCCCCCGCGGTGGGCGAACTGGCGGACAAGGGCGCGGACACGCTCCTGGACGGCACGGCAGGCTTCCCCCCGGCCGCCGCCCAGGCCGAGATCGAGCAGTGGCTCGCCCGGCGCGAACCGCTCGCCGCCGCCCGGGAACTGCTCTCCGCGGCACGCGGAACGGACCCGGGCGCCCCGCTGCGCCGCCTGCACTGCCAGCAGGCTCTCTCGCTGGTCGGCACGGAGGCCGAGCCCGCGCTGCGCGAGGTCCTCGACAACGCCGAACTGGGCGGTCTCGCCCGCGTCTGGCTCTCCGAGCAGGGCGCGCCCGACGTGCCCGCGCCGTCCGAGGCGATGGTCTTCTGGCTCACCATCGACACGGTGGCGGCACAGCTCGCCGCCGAAGGGAACTCCACCGAACTCCAGGCACTGGTCGAGGGGCTGGCCCAGCAGCACAGCGGCTTCTTCGACTCGGCCTGGCGGGTCGATCACCCCGCCGCCCCGGACGTCCTGGAAGCCATGGGCCGCCTGCACCCCGACAAGAAGGTCGCCAAGGAAGCCCGCAAGGCCGCGTTCAAGGCACGGTCGCAGCAGGCGGGGTGAGCCGCCGGTGACCCCGGGCGCCCGGCGCCCGGACGGACTGTTGCCCGGAGGCAGGGGTTCCCCTGTGCCGGTCGGGTGGATTCACGCAAGCGGGACCCCTGAAGTCGGCGTGCGTTCAACTCGCGTTCAGACGGGGGCGGGACCGTGTGGCCGCAACCGAGGCCGCCACCGCCCCCCACGACAGTCCGAGTTCACCGTCACAGGAGACATCACATGTCGCTCACCCGCAGGGACTTCGCCAGACAGTCCGCGATCACCGGTGCAGGCGTGGCCCTGGTCGGCAGCGTCGGCGCCCTCGCCACCGCCCCCAACGCCCTCGCCGCCACGGAGACGGACACGGACGGCGCGGCCGGGGAACCGGTGGCCGCCGGGCACGGCGGCGTCGGCTACGGTCCGCTGGTCACCGACCCGAAGGGCCTGCTCTCGCTGCCCGCAGGGTTCTCCTACCGCGTCATCACCCACAGCGGCAGGACCAAGCTGGAGTCGGGCGAGTTCACGCCCTCCAACCACGACGGAACGTCCACCTTCGAGGGCCCGCGCGGCGCCACCCTCCTGGTCAACAACCACGAGCTCGCCGGCCCCCGCGCCAACTGGCCCTACCCGGTGCCGCTCACCGAGGGTCTCGTCTACGACCCCGCCGCCGCGGGCGGCTGCACCGTCGTCGAGGTGCGCCGGGACAAGGTCGCCGAGTGGGTCGGCATCGCCGGCACCGCCACCAACTGCGCGGGCGGCAACACCCCTTGGGGCACGTGGCTGACCTGCGAGGAGACCGAGGACAAGGCCGGCACCAACGGCTTCACCAAGGACCACGGCTACGTCTTCGAGGTCGACCCCGAGGACCGCCGCCGCAACCGGAACCCCAAGCCGATCAAGGCGCTCGGCCGCTACGCGCACGAGGCCGTCGTCGTCGACCCCAGGCGTGGCCGCCTCTACCTCACCGAGGACGCCTCGAACCCCAACGGCCTGCTGTACCGCTGGACGCCCCCGCAGGGCTTCGAGCACGGCCACGGAAAGCTCCGCACCCTCGCCGACGACGCCGGATCGCTCCAGGCCTTCAAGTGCTTCGACTCCGGCGGCAAGTTCGTCGACGACCTCTCCCGCGCCACGAAGATCGGCACCGTGTACGGCGTGGACTGGGTCGACGTCCAGGACCGTGACGCCAAGACCGTGTCCGTCCGCAAGCAGTTCACCGCCGGCCAGGTCACCCGCGCCCGCAAGCTCGAGGGCATGTGGTGGAGCGACGGCGGCGTCTACATCGTCTCCTCCTACGCCCGCACCGAGAGCCCCGGCCAGGCGCACGACGGAGCGGTCTGGTTCTACGACCCCAAGCGCCGCACCCTGACGCTGAAGGTCCTCATCGGCGTGAACCCCGACCCGTCCGTCGACGGCGCCTTCGACGGCCCCGACAACATCACCGTCTCCCCGTACGGCGGCCTCGTCATCGCCGAGGACGGCGAGGGCGTCCAGCATCTCTTCGGCGCCACCGAGAGCGGCCGCACGTACCCGATCGCCCGCAACGAGCTCAACATCGGCACCGCCGAGGCCCCGGAGTACAGCGAGTTCACCGGCGTCACCTTCTCGCCCGACGGCAGGACCCTCTTCGCCAACATCCAGGTGCCGGGCATCATGCTCGCCATCACCGGCCCCTGGAAGCGCCAGAAGCGGGGCTGAACTCCCGCCGGTTCCCCGGCGATTTAATTCGCTCGCCCGACTCGCGGCCGCCCTCCTAAAGTAATGCCTGTCCAGGTGCGAAGGCAGGACCTACTTCCACTCATAATGGGGCGGCCGCGGGTTCGAGTCCCGTCACCGGTACAACGCGCCGGTGTAGCTCAGGGGTTAGAGCACCTACGTCGGTTCCGCCGACCTGAACTCTGGACACCACAACTTCACGCACCTCCCGGTGCGCGGGCCGCGGCTACTTCTCTCTCAAAGAATCCACGCCGCAGCCGAATTGATCTCGGGAGGCGCAGCTCATGGTGGGTGCCCGGTGCGCAGGCAACGGCTACTTCTATTTGGGATCAGAGGGTTGCGGGTTCAAATCCCGTCATCGACTTCGGGTCGGTGTAGCTCAATCGGTAGAGCATCTGCGCAAGTCCGTCGCCGACTTCTGACCTCGGGCACCCTCCATTCGCTGTGCCTCCCTCCGAAACGCGACTTCACCGTCGTAGAACGAATTCGGGGGAATTCACCATGGCACGCTTCAACACCAAGGCCGCGAAGGCCCAGCCCACTTCCCGCGTGACGTCCACCGGCCGTGTGCTGCGGACGCACCAGGGCGGCCGGGGCCAGGAGCGCGACGCGCGCTCCGAGCTCTTTCTTCTGGCGATCGCCAATTTCGTGTCGCAGCAGACCTTCTACGAGGCCGGCGCGGCTCGCGACGACCGGTTCGCCGAGCTCGTGCGCGAGCTCGCCGTCACCGACCCGTCCTGGACCGCCGCCCTGCTCGGCTGGCTGCGCGGCGAGGGAAACCTGCGCACCGCCTCGCTCGTGGGCGCCGCGGAGTACGTGAAGGCGCGCCTCGACGCGGGCGCCACCGACGGCCCCGCCAACCGGCAGGTCATCGCCTCCGTGCTGCGCCGTCCGGACGAGCCGGGTGAGCTGCTCGCCTACTGGACGTCCCAGTACGGCCGCAACGTGCCCAAGCCCGTCAAGCGGGGCGTCGCCGACGCCGTACGACGTCTCTACAGCGGCAAGTCGCTCCTGAAGTACGACACCGCCTCCAAGGGGTACCGCTTCGGCGACATCCTCAACCTCGTGCACGCGGCGCCGGACCCCGGCAAGGCGTGGCAGGGCGACCTGTTCCAGTACGCGCTGGACCGGCGCCACAACCCGGACACGGCTGTCGTCCCCACGTCGCTGCCGGTGCTCGTCGCCCATCGCGATCTGATGGCGCTGCGGCCGGACGAGCGGCGCGCGGTCGTGACCGGCGCGCACGGCGCCCAGCGTCTGGCGGACGCCGGCATGACGTGGGAGGCGCTGGCCGGCTGGCTGCAGGGACCGATGGACAAGGCGGCCTGGGAGGCCGTGATTCCGTCCATGGGTGCGATGGCGCTCGTCCGCAACCTGCGCAACTTCGACGCGGCGGGGGTCAGCGACGAGGTGGCGGCTCAGGTCGCCGCGAAGATCAGCGACCCGGCGGAGGTCGCGCGCTCGCGGCAGTTCCCGTTCCGCTACCTGGCCGCCTACCAGCACGCGCCGTCGCTGCGCTGGTCGTACCCGCTGGAGCAGGCGCTCGGCCACTCGCTGGCCAACGTGCCCGCGCTGCCCGGCCGGACGCTGGTGCTCGTGGACCGCTCGGGCTCGATGTTCTACTCGCGGCTGTCCGACCGCTCGGAGCTCAACCGGGCCGACGCGGCGGCGATCTTCGGCACGGCGCTCGCGCTGCGGGCGGCGGACGCGGATCTCGTCGAGTTCGGCACCAGCAGCAAGCGGGTGAAGTTCCGCGAGGGCGAGTCGGTGCTCAAGGTCATCGAGCGGTTCGGCGACCTCGGCGGCACCAACACCAGCGAGGCCGTCCGCGCGCACTACAGGAAGCACGACCGGGTCCTCATCGTCACCGACGAGCAGGCCACGTACAGCCACTACGGCGACCCGACCGAGCAGGTCCCGGCGCACGTACCGGTCTACACCTGGAACCTCGCCGGATACCGCGCGGGCCACGGCCCGTCGGGCAAGAGGAACCGGCACACCTTCGGGGGGCTCTCGGACGCGGCCTTCCGGATGGTGCCGCTTCTGGAGTCGGCGAGGGACGCGGACTGGCCCTGGGTCTGAGCGAGGGCCGCGGACCGGACCTGGGCCTGCGCGACGACTCCGGCTTCCGGGCCGCGGCGACGCGTACGGTCCCTGGATCTGATCGGCACGTGCGGCCCGCACCTCGGTGCGGGCCGCACGCTGGTGTCCGCCGGGTGCGACGAGAGCGGGTCCTAGACGGCGCGCTCGCGTTCCTTGCCCGTGATCACGAACGCCGACAGCAGCAGGGCGGCCAGGGCGATCAGGGAGCCGACGCCGAACGCGCGCGCCGAGCCCTCGACGAGGATCTCCGACCGTGAGCCGTGTGCGTGCCGGGTCGCCGTGCCGAAGACCGTGACCAGAACGGACAGTCCGAGGGTGCCGCCCAGCCACTGGAGGGTCTGGAGCAGTCCGGAGGCGGCGCCCGCCTCGCGCGGCCCGATGCCCGCGAGAATGGTCGCGTTCAGCGGCAGGAAGCTCAGGCCTACGCCCAGCCCCATCAGCAGCAACGGGCCGAGCAGTCCGGACAGATAGCCGTCGCCGGGGTCCAGCAGCCACAGCCGGCCGGCCGCGAGGGCGATCAGTGCCATGCCGGTGAGCAGGACCGGCTTCGCACCGAAGCGCTGGAGCAGCCGCGGCACGAGACGCACGGTCGTGAACATCATCAGAGTCATCGGCAGGAAGGCGAAGCCGGTGCGCAACGGGCTGTATTCCAGGGCCTGTTGGCTGATGAGGGTGAGAAAGTAGAACGCGCCGAACATGCCCGCCGGCAGCAGCAGGACACCCGCGTAGCCGCCCGCCCGATCGCGGTCGGCGAAGAGCCGCAGCGGCATGATCGGCTGCTCCGCGCGCGCCTCCACCAGGGTGAAACCGACGAGCAGGGCCGCCGCCGCGCTGAAGCCCAGCATCGCCTGGGTGTCGCTCCAGCCCTCCTCCGAGGCCCGGATGAACCCGTAGACCAGTGAGGTCATGCCCGCCGTGCCGGTGAGTGCGCCCGCCGCGTCGAACCGGCCCGCGTGACGCGGCGTCTCTGCGGCGACGCGCGGGAGGGCGGCGGCGACCGCGATGCCGATCGGCACGTTGATCAGCAGGGACCAGCGCCAGGACGCCCACGAGGTGAGCATGCCCCCGAGGATCAGGCCGATCGACGCGCCGATCCCGGCCATCGAGGAGTAGACCCCGAGGGCGTGGTGGCGGCGCGGGCCCTCGGGAAAGCTGGTGGTGATGAGGGCGAGGGTGCTGGGGGCGATGAGCGCGGCGCCCACGCCCTGGAGCGCGCGGGCCGCCAGTAGCCAAGAGCTCTCGGTGGCGATGCCGCCGAGCAGGGAAGACGCCGCGAAGATCAGGGCGCCGGCGGTGAGAGTGCGGCGGCGGCCCGCGATGTCGCCGATCCTGCCGCCGAGGAGGAGCAGGCCGCCGAACGCGAGCGTGTACGTGTTGAGGACCCAGGACAGGCCGGTGGGGGTGAAGTCCAGGTCCCGCTGGACGTCCGGCAGCGCGACGTTGACGACGGTGGAGTCGACGCCGACCATCAAGTAGGCGGCCACGATGACGAGGAGGGTGGTGGCCGGGCTGGTGCGGTGGGGTGGTTCGGAGGATTTCGGGGGCCTGTCGGCGGGGGGTGTTCCGGCGGTGGGTGGTGGCGTGGACGGGGTGGACGGCGTGGACGGGGTGGACATGGAGTGCTCCCGGTCTGGCGTCCCCGGTACGGTGCGGGTGGGCAGCACGGACTGCCCGCCGAGATAAGCGGGGACTGTCTCCGTTTAACCCTCGTTAAGATACGGAGAGGGTCCCCGGTTCGCAAGGAGTATCTGAATGGCCCAGGTCAAGCCGATGCGGGCGGACGCGCGGCGGAACTACGAGCGGTTGCTGAAGGTGGCGGCCGAGGCGTTCGCCGAGCATGGGGAAGGCGCCTCGCTCGACGACATCGCCAAGCGGGCGGGCGTCGGGTCGGGCACGCTGTACCGGCATTTCCCGACGCGGCAGGCGCTGCTGGAGGCGGCCTACGTCGACCGGATCGAGGCGCTCGGGGCGCGGGCCGACGAGCTCGCGAAGGAGCTGCCCCCGGGTGAGGCGCTGGCGGAGTGGCTCTATGAGCTGTGCGTCGGCACGATCGAGGTGCGCGGAATGAAGGCCCTGCTGGGCTCGGCCGTCACGGACGGCAGCAAGGCCGCGCTCACGGCTTGCGGCACTTCCATGAAGGGGGCGGCGGCGCGGCTGGTCGAGGCGGCGCAGCGGGAGGGAACTCTGCGTCAGGACATCGAGCCGATCGAGGTTCTGCGGTTGGCTCACGGGGTTTCCACGGCTTCGGAGCTGGCGAATGGGCAGGGTGAGCAGATTCGCCGGTATCTGTCCCTGCTGACGGAGGGGTTGCGGCCGTAGGCGGGTCGCCGGTGCCGGGTGCGGGTGCGTCTGTGGTCCCGCGTGCGGGGTCCGGTCCGGTCCAGTTCTTTCGGTGCGGGCCGGTGGGTGGGTCGGGGCCGTGCCGGTACATCCCAGTCCGTCGCCGCTGGATCAGACGTGGGCTACCTGTGCGAACTGTCGCTCGATCCGAACGTAAGCGACGGACATAGGGATGTACCGGCACGGCCCCTCCCGTGCGATGTCCGCTGCGGGTGCGTGGGGGCTTGGGGGCGCCCCACCGGTGCACCTTTCGGCTGCGGGCGCGTTTCCTCTTTTCAGTCCCGGGAAGTTCCAGCCCCTCCGGCGTTTGAGGAGCGGGGGCTGGGGCGGAGCCCCGGGGTGGGTCGGGTAGGGGTGGAGGGGGCGGAAGGGGTTTGGGGTGGGTACGGCGAAGGCGGCGGTCCCGGGGGGTGGGGTCGCCGCCTTGTGGGTGGGTGTGGAGTCAGCCCACCGGGGTGGGCCGGTCAGAGGGACTGGGCCGCCGGTTTCACCATGCCTCGGACTGTGCGGGACTTGACGAAGTCGCCCAGGGCCGTCATTTCCCATTCGCCGGAGAACTGCTTGATCAGCTTGGCCATCATGACGCCCGTCTGGGCCTCGGCGTTGGTGAGGTCGAAGCGGACGAGTTCCTCGCCGGTGGCGGCGTCGAGCAGGCGGCAGTACGCCTTGGCCACCTCGGTGAACTTCTGGCCGGTGAAGGAGTTCACCGTGAAGACGAGACCGGTGACCTCCTGGGGGAGGCGGCCCAGATCGACGGTGATCACCTCGTCGTCCCCGCCGCCCTCGCCCGTGAGGTTGTCGCCGGAGTGCTTGATCGCGCCGTTCACGATGGAGAGCTTGCCGAAGTAGCAGCTGTCGATGTGGTTGCGCTGCGGGCCGTACGCGATGACCGAGGCGTCCAGGTCGATGTCCTTGCCGCGGTACGCGGGCTCCCAGCCGAGGCCCATCTGGACCTTGGCGAGGAACGGGCTGCCGCCCTTGACCAGGGAGACCGTCTGGTTCTTCTGGAGGCTGACCCGGCCCTTGTCGAGGTTGATCTTGCCGGTGGCGGCGGGGGGCGCCGGAGGTGCCGGGGGAGCGGCCGGGGCCGGCGGGGCGGTGAGGCGGGGGTCCGCGGCCGGGGCCGGGGGTGTGACCGGGGGCTGCGCGGCGGGGGCCGCCGGCTGGGCGGCCGGGGCCGGCTCCTCCACGCTCACGCCGAAGTCGGTGGCGATGCCCGCCAGGCCGTTCGCGTAGCCCTGTCCGACCGCGCGGGCCTTCCACGCGCCGTTGCGGAGGTAGACCTCGACGATCACGAGGGCCGTCTCGGTGCCCAGCTGGGGAGGGGTGAAGGTGGCCAGGACAGAGTTGTCGTCCGCGTTGCGGATCGTCGCGGTGGGTTCGATGCCCTGGAACGACTGGCCCGCGGCGTCGGGGCTCGCGGTGACGACGATCTTCTCGATGCCCGGGGGAACCGCGGCCGTGTCGACCGTGATCGCGTCCGGTGCCGTGCCGCCGCCGGAGCGGTAGGTCACACCGGGGCCGGTGGGCTGGTTGTAGAAGATGAAGTCCTCGTCGGAGCGCACCTTGCCGTCGGCGGTGAGCAGCAGGCTCGACACGTCGAGCCGCACCGGGGCGGTGACGTCCACCGTCACGCGGGAGACGGGGAGAGGGATGTTCGAGCCGGGGGTCATAGCTGTCATGACTGGGGTAACGAGCAAAGGCGCTTTACCGTTCCCTTACCCAAGAGTGAGTTGCGGGGGCGTAGGATCTTCCGCCCCCGCCGCTCGTGTCGGCATCTAGGGCACGACGACGATCTTCCGTCCCACGCCTGAGGCGAACTGTTCCAGCGCCTGGGGGTAGCCGGCCAGCGGGAGGCGGTCGCTGATGAAGACCGACGGGTCGAGGACGCCCGCGGCGAAGAGTTCCGCCGCGCGTTCGAAGCTGTGCAGGACGGCCATCGAGCCGGTGATGGTGATCTCCTGGTTGTAGACGCGGTACGGGTCGATGGTGACCCGGGTCGCGTAGTCGGCCACGCCGAACTGGAGGAAGGTGCCCGCCTTGGCCACCCGGTCCAGGCCGTCCTGGATCGCCGCCGCGTTGCCCGTCGCGTCGACGACCACGTCCCAGCCCTGGGGGCGGTCCAGTTCGTCGGCGCTCGCCGCCGACGCGGAGACGCCGAGCAGCCGGGCCGTGGCCAGCCGCTCGGGGTTCACGTCGACGACGTCCACGCTCGCCGCGCCGGTGCGCTTGGCGAGCTCCAGCATCATCAGGCCCATCGTTCCGGAGCCGTAGACGAGGACGTGGGCGCCGAGCCGGGACCGCAGGACGTCGTAGCCGCGGACGGCGCAGGAGAGCGGTTCGATCAGGGCCGCGTCCTGGGTGCCGACGTGCTCGGGAAGCTTCACGCAGTTGGCGACGGGGGCGGTGGCGTACTGGGCGGCGCCGCCCGCGGTGGTCACGCCGATCGCGGCCCACCGTTCGCAGAGGTTGTTGTGGCCCGTACGGCAGTACCGGCATTCGTGGCAGTACAGGGAGGGGTCGACGGCCACCCGGTCGCCGACCGTGAGCTCCGTGACCCGGGTGCCGACGCCGACCACCTCGCCCGCGAACTCGTGGCCCGGCACGATCGGCAGCTTCGGCGCGAACTCGCCCTGGAGGATGTGCAGATCGGTGCCGCACAGGCCGCAGGCGGCGACCTCGACCACGACCTCGCGGGGGCCCGGCGTCGGGTCCGGGACCTCGGCGACGACGGCGCGGCCGACGGACTCGATGACTGCGGCCTTCATTTCACGGCTCCCAACGACAGGCCCTGGACCAGCTTGTCCTGGGCGGCGAACCCCGCGGCGAGCACCGGCAGGGAGACGACGAGCGACGCGGCGCACACCTTCGCCAGGAACAGGCCCTGGCTGGTGATGAATCCGGTCAGGAAGACGGGGGCGGTCTCGGCGACCACCCCCGTGAGCACCCGGGCGAACAGCAGCTCGTTCCAGCTGAAGATGAAGCAGATCAGGGCCGTCGCCGCGATACCGGGGAGGGCGATGGGGGCCACGACGCGGGCCAGCACGGTCGGCAGCCGCGCGCCGTCGATCTGCGCGGCCTCGATCACCGCGACCGGTACCTCGGCGAGGAACGACTGCATCATCCACACCGCGATCGGCAGGTTCATCGAGGTGTAGAGGATGACCAGCAGCCAGATGTTGTCGAGCATGCCGGTGTTCTTGGCGAAGAGGTAGATCGGGAGGAGGCCCGCCACCACCGGCAGCATCTTCGTCGACAGGAAGAAGAACAGGACGTCCGTCCACTTCTTCACGGGGCGGATCGAGAGCGCGTACGCCGCCGGGAGAGCCAGCAGCAGGACGAGGAGGGTGGAAGCCACCGACGCCACGGTGGAGTTGATCAGCGAGGGCCAGGGGCTCGCGCCGCCGCCGGTGCCGAAGAACTCCCGGTAGCCGTCGAGGGTCAGTGCCGCGCCGAAGGACGGCGGGTTCTTCGCGGCGTCCGACTCCGAGTGGAAGGACGTCAGCGCCATCCAGGCGATGGGCAGGAAGAACACGACGCCGAGCACCCAGGCCGCCAGGCCCAGGCCGGCTCCTCCGGCACGGCGGGGGCGGGTGTGTGTCGCGGTCGCGCTCATCAGCGGGACACCTCCTCGCGGAACAGGGACGACACCACGCGCAGGGCGAAGGTCGCGATGACGATCGAGCCGATGACCACCAGGACGCCGGCGGCCGAGGCGAGGCCGTTCTCGTGGGCCTGGTAGAAGCTCTGGTAGACGGTGTAGGGCAGGTTGGCGGTGCCCAGGCCGCCGGAGGTGAGGGTGAAGACCGCGTCGAAGTTCTGGACGATGTAGATCGAGCCGAGGAGCGCGCCCAGTTCGAGGTAGCGGCGCAGGTGCGGCAGGGTGAGGTGGCGGAAGACCTGCCAGTCGTTCGCGCCGTCCACCCGGGCCGCCTCGATCTGCTGGTGGTCACGGCTCTGGAGGCCGGCGAGCAGGATCAGCATCATGAACGGCGTCCACTGCCAGACCAACGATGCCTCGACCGCGAGCAGCGGGGTGCTGGAGATCCAGTCGGGCTGAGGGCCGCCGACGTAGTGCAACAGCCCGTTGAGCAGGCCGTATTCCGGGTTGTAGAGCACGTGCTTCCAGAGGAGGGCCGCGGCGACCGGGACCACCAGGAAGGGCGCGATCAGCAGGGTGCGGACGATGCCGCGCCCCCGGAACCTCCGGTCCAGGAGCAGGGCCAAGGCGAGGCCGAGGACCAGGCTGACCAGGACCACGGTGACGGTCAGCAGGATCGTCGTCCAGACGGAGTGCCGCAGGTCGGCGTCGGTCAGGACGTCCGAGTAGTTGCCGAAGCCGGTGAAGCGGCGGGCCTTCGGGTAGAGCGCGTTCCAGTCGAAGAACGAGATCACCAGCGTGGCCACGAAAGGCAGTTGGGTCACCGCGATCATGAAGATCAGGGCCGGGAGCAGGGGGCCGCGGCGGGCCCAGGCGCGCAGCCGGGCCGACGGTTGTCCGTGAGTGCGTACGGGAGGAGCGGCCACACGGGCCGTTGTCGTGGCGGTCATCGGCCCTCGTACTCCTCGGAGATCTTCTCGGCGAGTTTCTGGGACTTGCTCAGGGCCGAGTCGACGGACTGGCGTCCGGCGATGGCCGCGCTGATCTCCTGCGAGACCTTGGTGCCGAGGTCGGTGAACTCGGGGATGCCGACGAACTGGATGCCGGGCGCCGGGCGCGGCTGGACTCCGGGGTCACGGGGCCGGGCGCCCTCGATGGCCTCGCGGGTCATGTCCTGGAAGGCCCCGGCCTCCTCGCGGTAGGCGGCGTTGGTGTACGTCGAGGCGCGTTTGCCCGCGGGGACGTTCGACCAGCCGGTGGTGTCGCCGACCAGCTGCTCGTACTCCTTGCCGGAGGCCCAGGAGATGAACTTCCAGGCCTTGTCCGGGTTGTGCGAGGCCTTCTGGAGTCCCCAGGCCCAGGTGTAGAGCCAGCCGGAGGACCCGGTCTTCTCGACCGGCGCGGGCACGTAGCCGAGTTTGCCCTTGACCGGGGAGTCCTTGGCCTCCAGCAGGCCCGCGGCGGACGTGGCGTCGTACCACATGGCCGTCTTGCCCTGGGTCATGTTGTTGAGGCACTCGGCGAAGCCGGACTGGGCCGCGCCGGACTCGCCGTGCTCGCGCACGAGGTTCACGTAGAACCTGGTCGCCTTCTCGAACTCGGGGGAGTCCAGGCGTGCTTTCCAGTCCTTGTCGAACCAGGTGCCGCCGAAGGTGTTCACCACGGTGGTGAGCGGGGCCATGACCTCGCCCCAGCCGGGCAGTCCGCGCAGGCAGATGCCCTTCATGCCGGACTCGGCGCCGTCCGCCCGGGCGGCGAGATCGCCGACCTGCTGCCAGGTGGGGTGCGCGGGCATCTTCAGGCCCTTCGCGGCGAACACGTCCTTGCGGTACATCAGGAACGACGATTCGCCGTAGAACGGCTGCCCGTAGAGCTTCCCGTCGTCGGCGGTCAGCGACTGCCGCATGGGCCTCAGGATGTCCTGCTCGTCGTACGCGCCGTCCTGGGCGACGTACGAGTCCAGCTCGTGCAGCCAGCCGTTGCGGGCGTAGATCGGTATCTCGTAGTTGGACAGTGTGGCGACGTCGTACTGGCCCGCCTGGTTGGCGAAGTCCTGGCTGATCTTGTCGCGGACGTCGTTCTCCGGCAGGACGGTGAAGTTCACCTTGATGCCGGTCTCTCGGGTGAAGTGGGCCTTGGTGAGTTTCTGCAGCTCGACCATCTGCGGGTTGTTGACCATCAGGACGTTGATGGAGTTCCCGCCGGAGCCCGTCCCGCCCGCTCCGGTCCAGCAGCCGGAGAGGAGCGGGGTGAGCAGCGTCCCTGCGGCGGCCGCGGCGAGCAGTGCGCGCGGCCTCCGTCGGCTCGGGGTTCGCATGGATCACTCCTGGAGGAATGGGTAGATAAGGGGTGGATCAGGGCGTAGGGGTGCCCCGGAGTCGGTGAGTTGGGCCGTCACATGCGGTGGAGAAGGGGAGGTGAGGAGGTGGTGGGTCGGGTTGTCAGGGGTGTCAGACGCGGATGACCTGGGGGCCCTGGAGCGAGTAGCGGTGTGCCTCGGACGCCGGGAGCAGCGTGCTCGTGACGATCGCCTCCAGGGCGCTGATGCCGGCGAACCGGCAGAAGCTGACGGCGCCGAACTTGGTGTGCACACCGGCGAAGACGGTGCGCCGGGAGGCCCTGATCGCCTGTGCCTTGACCTCGCTGACCGCCGGGTCGGGGGTGGTGAGGCCGTGTTCGCGGGAGATGCCGTTGGCGCCGATGAACGCCAGGTCGATGACGAAGCCGGCGAGCATCTTCGTCGTCCAGTGGTCGACGGTCGCGAGTGTGCCGGGGCGGACCCGGCCGCCGAGCAGCAGGACGCTGGTGTTCTCGGCCTCGGCGAGCGCTCCGGCCGTGGCGAGCGAGGCGGTGACCACGGTCAACGGCCGGTCCCTGGGCAGCGCTTCGGCGATGAGCTGCGGGGTGAACCCCTCGTCGACGAAGACCGTCTCGGCGTCCCCGGTCAACTCGGCCGCGGCGGCGGCGATACGGCGCTTCTCGGGCACGTGGCTCGTGGTCCGGAAGGCGAGCGTCGTCTCGAAACCGGCGCTCTCCACGGGGTAGGCGCCGCCGTGGGTGCGGCGCACCAGGCCGTGGTCCTCCAGGGTGCGCAGATCGCGTCGTACGGTCTCCTTGGCGACGCCCAGTTCGCCGGCGAGTCGGGTGACGTCGACCGAGCCCGTGCGGCGCGCGGCCCGGACGATCTCGCGCTGCCGTTCTTCCGCCGTCATCGCCGTCATGGCCGTCACCCCCTCCCTCGCGCTCCGTCGCGCACTGCCCGTTCGGGCCCGGTGGAGCCCTTGAGGGAAGTTCTACAGCGGGTATCGGCCACTGACCAGGCCTGTTGCATGCCCGATGCTGCCCGGCTGTGCCCGTTCGACGCCGTGGCTGCCCGCGGCGGACCTGGGGCGGAGCGGGTGGGGAGGGGAGTTCGGGCAGGGCCCGTGCCCGAACACGGGAGCGGGCGGGCCCGTTCGGTGCCCGCCCGCCGTCCCGCTTCCCGCCGCGTCAGTACGGCCAGATCGGCGGGTGTGTCGTGAAGTGGCCGCCCAGGTGGGCGTGGTCCGGGTTGTCGGGGTCGAGGTCGCCCTGCTCGGCGATGAGCTTCTCGGCGTACGGCTCGGAGTCGTCGCGCGGTTCGTAGCCGAGGGCCCGAGCGGTCGAGAGGTCCCACCACAGGCGGGTGTTGGCGGACGAGCCGTGGACGACCGTGTGCCCCACGCCGTCGGCGGTCAGGGCCGCGTGGAAGAGGCGGGCGCCGTCCTCGGGGCTCATCCAGACCGAGAGCATGCGGACGCTGGTGGGCTCCGCGAAGCAGGACCCGATGCGTACCGAGACGGTCTCCAAGCCGTGCTTGTCCCAGTAGAACTGCGCCAGGTCCTCGCCGAAGGACTTGGACAGGCCGTAGAAGGTGTCCGGGCGGCGCGGGGTGTCGATCGGGATCAGGGGATCGTCGCCCTGCGGGCGCGGGGTGAAGCCCACCGCGTGGTTGGAGGAGGCGAAGACGACACGGGGCACGCCCTCCTCGCGCGCCGCCTCGTACAGGTTGTACGTCCCCTCGATGTTGGCCTTGAGGATCTTGTCGAAGGAGGCTTCCAGGGAGATGCCCGCGAGGTGGATGATCGCGTCGACGCCCCGCACGGCCTCGCGCAGCGCCGCCCGGTCGGCGAGGTCCGCGGTGATCGCGTCGGGCTCGCCCTCGACCGGGAGCACGTCGAGCAGGCGCAGCTCGTAGCCGTACCGCGGCAGCAGCCCGCGCATCAGGGTGCCGAGTCCGCCGGCGGCGCCGGTGAGCAGAACGGTGCGGGGTGCGGGCATGCGGGGGTCTCCTCGGTGCGGGCCGATGCGCCCTGGCGGGAACTCCGCCGGGCGGCCGTATGCGTGTACGACATTCACATCCGTGGACACGCTAAGGATCGCTGACGTGCTGCGTCAAGTGTCGCGCGGAGGGGTGAAATCCGCCTCCGTGTTGCGGGTTTGTGTGCTTGACCGGCCCCGAGGTGGCGGCTTAGCGTGGGCGTGTTCAGAAATATAGACGTGGATCAGAAACGTGCACTCGGTGGGCACCTTTTTAGGGAGAGTCCGTGACGTCAGCCCCTCTTGCCGCTCGGCTGAGCATCCCCAGCGGGCCGCTCTTCTTCCCCGTCACCGCGTACGGCCCCGACGGCTCCGTCGATCTCGACGTCTACCGGGAGCATGTGCGGCGCGGCGTCGAGGCCGGAGCCGCGGCCGTCTTCGCGTGCTGCGGCACCGGTGAGTTCCACGCGCTCACCCCCGAGGAGTTCGAGGCGTGCGTGCGGGCGGCCGTGGAGGCGACCGCGGGCCGGGTGCCGGTGGTCGCGGGCGCCGGATACGGGACCGCCCTCGCCGTGCGCTACGCAACGCTCGCGGAGGCCGCCGGGGCCGACGGACTGCTCGCCATGCCGCCGTATCTCGTGGTGGCCGGGCAGGAGGGTCTGCTGCGGCACTACCGGGAGATCGCCGCCGCCACCTCCCTGGACGTCATCGTGTACCAGCGGGACAACGCCGTCTTCACCCCCGAGAGCGTGATCGAGCTCGCGCGCACCGAGGGGATCATCGGCTTCAAGGACGGGCTCGGCGACCTGGACCTGATGCAGCGGATCGTGAGCGCCGTACGCAGCGAGGTATCCGGCGACTTCCTCTACTTCAACGGCCTTCCGACGGCCGAACTGACCGGACTCGCCTACCGGGGCGTGGGCATCACGCTCTACTCCTCGGCGGTCTTCTGCTTCGCCCCCGAGGTCGCGCTCGCCTTCCACCGGGCGCTGAACACCGGGGACGACGCGACGGTGAACCGGCTGCTGGACGGCTTCTACCGGCCCTTCGTCGACCTGCGGGCGCAGGGGCGCGGCTACGCGGTCGCCCTCGTCAAGGCGGGCGTCCGGCTGCGCGGACTGGACGTGGGCGAGGTGCGGCCCCCGCTGAACGAACCGACCGAGGACCACCTCAAGCAGCTCGCGCAGCTGATCGACCGCGGGTACGCGCTCCTCGAGGAGGGCAAGTGAGGACGTCCGCTTTCCTGTACCCCTGGGACGTCAACGGGGACCCGGAGGCCGCGTCCAGGACGGCCGCGCTCGGCGTACGCCAGGTGACGCTCGCGTCCGCGTACCACTCCACCCGCGCGGCGACGCCCCGCCACCCCCGGCACCGGATCGTGACGGCCTCGCACGCCGCCGTGCTCTACCCGGTGGACGAGAGGCGCTGGCAGGGGCGCGCCCTTCGCCCGTACCCGGCGGGGGACTGGGCGCCGGGCGACGCGTACGGCGAGGCCGCCGCCACGCTCGCCGGGGCCGGTCTCGACGTCCACACCTGGGTGGTGCTCGCACACAACTCCCGTATGGGGGAAGACCATCCGTCGACCTCCGTCGTCAACGCCTACGGGGACCGCTATCCCTGGGCCCCCTGCGTGGCCCAGCCCGCCACCCGCGCCTACCTCGCCGACCTCGCGGCGGAGGCCGCGGTCCGGCCCGGGGCGGCCGGCACGGAACTGGAGTCGCTCGGCTGGTACGGACTCGCCCATCTGCACGCCCACGACAAGATCGGCGGGGTGGCGCTCGGAGACGCCGGGCAGTACCTGATGTCGCTCTGCTTCTGCGCCGCGTGCGGGCACGGGTACGGGAGCCAGGGCCTCGACGCGGAGGAGCTGGCCGCCGCCGTGCGCGGGGCGCTGGAGCCGGTGTGGCGGGGGGCGCCGTCGGACGGGGGCTGGACCGGTGTCGAGAAGCTGCTCGGGGCGGAGACCGCCGGGGCCACCCGGATGTGGCGTGACGGGGTGGCCCGGTCGCTCCAGGAAGAGGTGGTCTCGGCGGTCCGCGCCGCCGCGCCCGCCGGCTTCCAGGTGCTCCTGCACGCCGATCCGGTGTCCTACCACTGCGGCGCCAACGCCGGGGCCGATCCCCGGCACATCCTGTCCGTGGCCGACGGGGTGGTCGTGCCGTGCACCGCGGGCGCCGGACCGCTGACCCCGTTCGCGGAGGCGGTGGAGGCGGGCGCGCGGGGGCGGGTCCTGGCCGCCAACTTCACCGTGGTGTCGGGGATGGGGGGCCGTCCGGAGACCCTGGCGGCGGACGTGGCGCACGCGGTCGGGCTGGGGGCGACGGAACTGCGGCTGTATCACGCCGGGTTGGCCTCGGAGCGGGACCTGGAGACGGTCCGGGAGGTGCTGGTGCGGCTCGGCTAGCGGAGATTCCGCCGCGCCCTCAGTCCGCCGCCGGGGCAGGGGCGGCCCGGAGCAGCGGGCCCAGGGTCACCAGCCGGATCAGGCCCAGCGCGGGGAGCAGGACGCGGTGGTCGACGAGTTCGACCAGGCCCGCCCCGAGGGCCAGGCCGATGGCGTTCGGGGCGTACAGAAGCGTGTTCGCGGTGGCGGAGACGCGGCCCAGAAGGTGGGCCGGTGTCTCCCGCTGGACCGCGGTGAACACGGCGATGAGCGGGCAGGGCAGCCCGACCCCCACGGCCGCGCCGGCCGCGAGGGCCACCGCGTCGTCCGGAACGGCCCGGAGGACGACCGCGACGGCGGTGAGGGCGATCCCGCAGACGGCGAAGCGCTGTTCCCCCAGCCGTCGCAGCAGCGTCCCGGACATCAGCCCGACGGCGACCGAACCGGCGCCCTGCGCGACGTACAGGACGCCGGCGTACGTGGGGGAGTGGCCGAGCCCCTCGGCCACGGCGTAGACCGTCGCGCCGTTGATCCCCGCGAGGAGCATGGTCGTACCGCCGGCGAGGACCAGGACCCGGAGCCGGGGGTTCCGCCGGAGGTGGCGGACGCCTTCCGCGGTGCGGGTGCGCAGGCTCCCGGCGTCCGGGCGGCTTCGGCGGCGGCAGCCGCGGGCACGGCCTTCCGCTCGCCGCGCGCCACCACGCGGCCGTTCGCCGCCCAGGACGGCGGACGTCCGGACCGGCGGGGTCTCGCGGACTCTCAGCAGTGCGTACACCCCCGCCGCCAGCGCGAAGGTCACCGCGTCCAGGAGCGCCACCCGCGCGCCGCCGTATGCGGCGTAGAGACCCGCCCCGGCGAGCGGGGCCACCAGTTTCATGCCCTCGTTGGCCGTCATGCGCAGGCCGTTGAGGTCGCCGAGGAGACGCTCGTCGATCGCGCCGGCCAGCAGCGCGGACTCGGCGGCGTCCTGGACCACCTCCGCCGTGCCGTAGACCAGGAGCACCGCGAACAGGATCCACAGGCGGCCCTGCCCGTCCACGGTGAACAGGACGGGCAGGAGCGCGGCCAGGACCAGATTCGTCCCGATGAGCAGGGGGCGGCGGCGGGTCCGGTCGGCGAGGGTGCCCAGGGCGGGGCCGATCAGCGTGGGGGCCCAGAGGGCGAAGACGCAGAGCGCCGCCAGACCGTCCGAGCCCGTCAGATCCTTGACCCAGATGCCTGAGACCAGCCACATCGCCGACGTCCCGAAGCCGGAGACGACCACTCCGGTCAGATACAGACCGGCGGTGCGATCGCCCAGAACCCGCGTCACTGTCCATGTCATGGCAGGTGATCGTGGTTCTAAGGCGGGCCCGAGGGGATCGGGCAACCGCCTTAGACACGGGCGCCGCCGGGGGCCGCCGGCGGACGACGGCTCAGCCGCTCGCCCCACGGACCGGGGTGTCGCCGGGGCCCGGCGCGGGGCGCCGGGCCGCCGGTCAGCCGCTGAGTTCGCTCGGCCGGTCAGCCGCTGAATCCGCTCTGCTGGTCAGCCGCCGTGCCCGCTCGGCCGGCCCCGGTCCCGGCAGCCCGCACCTCCGCGATCCTGCGGGCCCCGCCCGGGGCTTCTCAGTCCTTCAGCAGCGCGCAGACGAAGTTCTCCTCGACCTTGCGCAGCTTCTTGAGCAGTTCCGGCTTGCCCGCCTCGTTCACCTGGGTGGTGAGCGAGAAGGTCAGTGACCGTCGGCCGTCCGGGGTGGCGGCGATCAGCTGGGTGTAGCCGGGGAAGTTGCCGGTGTGGCCGAGGACCACTCCGCAGCGGGTGGAGTAGCGGAAGATCGCCGCTCCCGCCTTGTTCTTGCCGGGTCCCGCCGGTTCCGAGGCCCCGTCGATCCAGCGGCGCTGCTCGCGCAGGGTGGCCTTGGAGATCAGGGCGCCGCCCGCGTAGCCGCGGATGAAGCGGGTCAGGTCCGCCGGAGTCGAGACGATCCCGCCCGACGCCCACACGCCCGACGCGCTGAGCACCTCGCTGACGTCCTCCGGGGGGTTCGGCGGCTGGACGTCGTAGCCGTGCATGTACGGCTCGGGCAGCTCGTAGCCCTGCGGAAGGCTCGTGTCGCGCAGGCCGAGCGGCCGGTAGACGAGCCCGCGCAGCAGCTGCTCGTAGCGCTTGCCGGTCGCGGCCTCGGCCATCAGCGCGACGGCGATGTTGTCGGAGTTCGAGTACAAGTACCGCGAGCCCGGCCGGAACAGCAGCGGCTCGTCGGCCACGTAGTCGAGCAGCCGGCGCGAGTCGAAGTGGTGACGCGGATCGGCGTTGAGGATCTCGAGGAACTCGGGACTCCTCGTGTAGTCGGGCAGCCCGCTGGTGTGGTTCAGCAGCTGGCGCAGCGTCACGGCGTGCCACTGCCGCGGCAGGGACGGCAGCCGGCGGCCGATGGTGTCGTCGAGGGAGAGCGCGCCCCGGTCCACCAGGCCCAGCGCCACGGCGCCGCTGAACGCCTTCGCGGTACTGGCGATCCGGGTGTGGTCGTCCGGCCGGATCGGACGTCCGCTCTCGAGGTCGGCGACTCCGGCGCGCAGGACGCGCGACACGCCCTCCCGGCGCAGGACGGCGATGACACCGGGCGGGCCACCCGGGCTGCGCACCAGCTCCTCGAGCTGTTCGCGCAGCGCGCGGTCCTGGTCGCGGCCGGCGGAGCCGGCGTCGGCGTCGGCCGGTGCGGACACGATGCCGGTCAGACAGGCGGCGGCCAGCAGCGCGCTGAGCGGCAGACGCAGCCGGGGGCGGCGGGGCAGTTGCATGGGGTTCTCCCGAGTCGGACGGTGGCCGGGGCACGCCCAGCTTCGGGCCCGGGCGATCCACCCGCCTGCGCCGCTGCTGCATACGGAGGAGCGGGCCGCCCGGTGTTGGGCCGTCCGGCTGTCCTGGTGCGCGGGCCCCGGTTCGGGGAACCGATGAGTTTCGGGTGCGGGCGCGGTCTACCCCGCAGTGGACTCGAGTTCTGAGGAGAATCCGATGACCGGCCAGACTTTCGACCTCGGGCCGCAGGCCCTGATCGTGGCGCGCCTCGCGGACGCGGTCAGGGACGACCGGCTCGACGGCGCGACCCCGTGTCCGGACTACGCGGTGCGCAACATCCTGGGGCACCTGGCCGGACTGTCCGTCGCCTTCCGCGACGCCGCGCGCAAGGACCTGGGCGCGACGACCGACACGAGCCCGGACTCCGCCGTCCCCGACCTCGGGCCCGGCTGGCGCGAGGCCCTGCCGAAGGCGCTCGACGAACTCGGCGACGCCTGGCGTGACCCGGCCGCCTGGACCGGGATGACCCGGGCGGGCGGAGTGACGCTGCCGGGCGCGGTCGCGGCGGCCGTGGCCGCCGACGAGCTGGTGGTGCACGGCTGGGACCTCGCGCGGGCCACCGGCCAGGGGTACGAGCCCGACGCGGTCGCCCTCCAGGCCTCGTACGAGTTCCTCAGCGCCGCGGCCGAGGACCCGACCCGGGGCGGCGGCATCTTCGGCCCCGTCGTCCCGGTGCCCGACCAGGCGCCCCTCCTCGACCGCGTGATCGGCCTCAGCGGCCGCGACCCCGGCTGGAAGCCGTAGCGGGGACAGCGGGAGGCGGAGCGCCGTGAGGCGCCTTCGCCGCATTGCGGAAGCACATGGATCCGGCGCCTCTGGAAGCGCCCTGGATCTCCCGTCCCCACGCGGACCGGCCGCGCCGGCCTCCTGCCCGTGCTGTACGGGTCCGGGCGCACGACGGCCCGGCTCCCGGGTCGGTGATCTCCGAGTCGGGACTCGTGCCGGCGTGCGTCCGTACCGAGGTGGTACGGGCCGCTCGCCGGACGCGCCGCGCGGCGCGCGCGTGCTCCGGGGGCGTGCGCCCTGCCCCGCCCTCGTCGAGCGCGCCATCGGCGCAGGCCCGTTCCCCTGAGGGACCCGACCCGGCCTCCGTCGCGAAAGCGAACCCCGGCGCACTGTGCTCCCGAGGCCGGGGGCAGGGCCCGCTGTCACGCGCGGGCCGGCACGCCGTGGCACGTCACGTGAACTTCCTTTGTCGGAAGCGTTGACGAAACACGGTCACGCTCCTACCTTCAACGCGTCGTACTTCGTACGTCATATATGAGACGCGATATGCGAGATCCGGGATCGATGTCCGCGATTCGATGCCCGGCTCCCGTGATCCGAGACGTGAGACCAGAGAGGCGCGCATGACCTCTGTGCCCACCCCGATTCCGTCCCGCACGCAATTCGTGCTGGAGGGGATCAAACACCGCATCCTCACCGGGCAGTTGACCCCAGGGCAGGCCCTGGTCGAGACCGACCTCGCCGCACAGTTCGGAGTGTCGAAGACACCCGTGCGCGAGGCGCTCAAGACCCTGGCCGGCACCGGGCTCGTCGTGATGAACCAGTACAAGGGCGTCACGGTGCGCATGGTGGACGCGGACATGGCGCGCGAGGTGTACGACGTGCGACTGCTCCTCGAACCCGAGGCGCTGCGCCGGGCGGTGCGCCGCGGAGCCTCCCTCGACGCCGCCCGTGACGCGCTCACCCGTGCCGACGACGCCGCCGACACCGCCGAACGATCCCTGGCCAACCGGGAGTTCCACCGCGCCCTGTACGTGCCCTGCGGCAACCCGCTGCTCGCCCGGATGCTCGACGAGGTGCGCGACCAGGCCGCCCTCGTCTCGGCGGTCGCCTGGGCCGCTGATCCCTCCTGGGAGCGGGAGGCGAGCGAGCACCGGGAGATCGTGCGGCTCGCCCTCGCCGGCGACGCCGACGGCGCGGCGGCGGCACTGCACGCGCACATCGCGTCGTTCGTGCGACGGGCCTTCCCCCAGGGCCAGGAAGAGGGCGGACAGGAATGACAGCGACCTTCGAGACCCAGCGGGCGGCTCTCGCCGAGGTCGTGGCGATCCCGGTGACCCCGTTCGCCGAGGACGGCACGATCGACCGGGACACCCACCGGGCCCTGCTGCGCCGGCTGATCGACGGCGGCGTCCGCACCCTCACCCCCAACGGCAACACCGGCGAGTTCTACGCCCTCACCCCCGAAGAGCGGCAGCTCGTCACCGAGTTGACCGTCGAGGAGGCCGGCGACCGGGCGGTCGTCCTCGTCGGCGTCGGGCACGACGTGCCGACCGCGGTGGCCTCGGCGCGGCACGCCCGCGCGCTCGGCGCACCGATGGTGATGGTCCATCAGCCCGTGCATCCCTACGTCTCGGAGAGCGGGTGGGTCGACTACCACCGGGCCATCGCCGAGTCCGTGCCGGAGCTCGGCGTCGTGCCGTACATCCGCAACCCGGTGCTCGCGGGCTCGCGGCTCGCCGAACTCGCGGACGCCTGCCCGAACGTCATCGGCGTGAAGTACGCCGTTCCCGACGCGGCGCGCTTCGCGTCCTTCGCCCGGGACGCCGGGCTCGAACGGTTCGTCTGGGTGGCCGGACTCGCCGAGCCGTACGCTCCGTCGTACTTCTCGGCCGGCGCCACCGGCTTCACCTCGGGCCTGGTGAACGTCGCTCCGGCCGTCTCGCTGAACATGATCGAGGCGCTCCGGTCCGGCGACTACCCGGCCGCGATGAAGGTCTGGGAGCAGATCCGCCGCTTCGAGGAGCTGCGCGGCGCGAACGCCTCCGCGAACAACGTCACCGTGGTCAAGGAAGCCCTGTCGTCGCTCGGCCTGTGCCGCCGCGACGTCCGCCCGCCGAGCAGGCCGCTGCCCGAGAGCGAGCGCTCCGAGGTCGCCGCGATAGCCGCCGGATGGTCGCTGTGAAACGGCCCGAGGACCTGAGAAGCCATCAGTGGTACGGCACCGACGGGCTCCGTTCGTTCAGCCACCGGGCCCGGACCCGGCAGCTCGGCTATCTCCCCGAGGAGCACCTGGGCAAGCCGGTCATCGCGATCCTCAACACCTGGTCCGACATCAACCCGTGCCATGTTCACCTGCGCGACCGAGCGCAGGCCGTGAAGCGGGGCGTGTGGCAGGCCGGCGGATTCCCGCTCGAATTCCCGGTGTCCACGCTGAGCGAGACCTTCCAGAAGCCGACCCCGATGCTCTACCGCAACCTCCTCGCGATGGAGACCGAGGAACTGCTGCGGTCGTACCCGGTGGACGGGGCCGTGCTGATGGGCGGCTGCGACAAGACCACACCCGCGCTGCTCATGGGGGCCGCCTCCGTCGATCTGCCGACCGTCTTCGTGCCCGCCGGGCCGATGCTCCCGGGCCACTGGCGCAACGAGGTCCTCGGCTCCGGCACCGACATGTGGAAGTACTGGGACGACAAGCGCGCCGGTCTCATCGGGGACTGCGAGATGACCGAGCTGGAGAGCGGGCTCGCCCGGTCGCCGGGCCACTGCATGACGATGGGCACCGCGTCCACGCTGACGGCGGCCGCCGAGGCGCTCGGGGTCACCGTGCCGGGCGCGTCGAGCATCCCCGCCGTCGACTCCGGACACGACCGGATGGCAGCCGCGGCCGGGCTCAGGATCGTCGAACTGGTCCACAAGGACCGGACGTTGTCCGACATCCTCACCGCGGAGGCCTTCGCTGACGCGGTGACGACGGTGCTCGGTCTCGGCGGTTCGACGAACGCCGTGATCCATCTGATCGCCATGGCAGGGCGCGCCGGCGTCACCCTCACGCTCGACGACTTCGACCGGACCGCCCGGACCGTGCCCGTGCTCGCGAACGTCAGGCCCGGTGGACGGACGTATCTCATGGAGGACTTCCACTTCGCCGGCGGCCTGCCCGGATTCCTGTCGCGGATCCCCGATCTGCTGCACCTGGACCGGCCCACGGTGTCCCACGACAGCATGCGCGAGCAGCTGGAGAGCGCCCGGGTGCACGACGACGACGTCATCCGCACCCGCGAGAACCCGGTCGCGGCCGAGGGCGGAGTGGCCGTCCTGCGCGGCAACCTCTGTCCCGACGGGGCCGTCATCAAGCACATCTCCGCCGAACCGCAACTGCTCAAGCACACCGGTCCCGCGGTCGTCTTCGACGACTACCGCACGATGCAGCGGACCATCAACGACCCGTCGCTCGGTATCACCGCGGACAGCGTCCTCGTGCTGCGGGGCTCCGGCCCCAAGGGCGGGCCGGGTATGCCCGAGTACGGGATGCTGCCCATCCCCGATCACCTGCTGAAGCAGGGCGTCCGGGACATGGTGCGGATCTCCGACGCCCGGATGAGCGGCACCAGTTACGGCGCGTGCGTGCTGCACGTGGCGCCCGAGTCGTACGTCGGCGGCCCGCTCGCCCTCGTGCGGAGCGGGGACACGATCACCCTCGACGTCGAGGCACGGTCACTCCAGCTCAACGTGGACGACGCGGAGCTGGAGCGCAGGCGGGCCGAGTGGACACCGCCGCCCGTCCGGTACGAGCGCGGCTACGGCGCGCTCTACAACGAGCAGATCACCCAGGCCGACACCGGCTGCGACTTCGCGTTCCTGGCCCGGCCGGGCAAGGTGCCGGACCCGTACGCGGGCTGAACGACCCACGGCCGAGACCCACTTGGCCGGATCGCCCGAACGGTCAGTATTCCGAACCACCAGATCTCCCGAACGGCCAGACCCCCGAACACCGTACGCGAGGCGCTCGACCTCTGAGCATCGAGCAAGCGCTTCCTACGGACCACGCACGTGCTCCACGGCACCCGCTAGAACGGAGAACTGTCATGGCCCAAGCCGCAGCCGTGGCGAAACCGCCCGCGCCACCCCGGCGGCGCCGTGCTTCCGCGACCCCGCGCAGGCTGCCGTATCTGCTGATCGCCCCGGCGGCGCTGCTGATGCTGGGCTTCATCGCCTACCCCGTCATCAGCGTCTTCTACTACAGCCTGCAGAACTACAACCCCACCAAACCGTGGCGCAACGGCTACGCGGGCTTCGACAACTTCGTGCACGCCTTCACCGACGACCCCCAGTTCTGGGACACGCTGACCTTCAGCGCGAAGTGGGTCGTCGTCGAGGTGGGGCTTCAACTGCTCTTCGGACTGGCGCTCGCGCTGATCGTCAACCAGACCTTCGTCGGGCGGGCGGCAGGCCGCGCGCTGGTCTTCTCGCCGTGGGCCGTCTCCGGGGTGCTGACCTCGGCGATCTGGGTGCTGCTCTACAACTCCCAGACGGGCATCACCCGTTACCTCGCCGACGCCGGCATCGGCTCGTACGGGACCAGCTGGCTGTCGGACACCTCGACCGTCTTCCCGGCGGCCGTGGTCGCCGACCTGTGGCGCGGTGTCCCCTTCTTCGCGATCCTGATCCTCGCCGATCTCCAGTCCGTCTCCAAGGACCTCTACGAGGCCGCCGAGGTCGACGGGGCGAGCCGCGTCCGCCAGTTCCTGCACATCACGCTGCCGCACCTCAAGGACGCGATCATCCTCTCCACGCTGCTGCGCGCGGTGTGGGAGTTCAACAACGTCGACCTGCTCTACACGCTGACCGGCGGCGGACCCGCGGGCGAGACGACGACCCTCCCGCTCTACATCGCCAACACCAGCGTCGACGCCCACAACTTCGGCTACGCGTCGGCCCTCACCACGGTCGCGTTCGTGATTCTGCTGTTCTGCTCGATCGTCTATCTGCGGCTGAGCAAGTTCGGAGGCGGGGACAAGTGATCACCAAGGACGCCGAGACGGCCGCTCCGGCCGCACCCGCCCCCACGGCCGACGAACCCCGCCCGGACGAGCGGAAGAAGAAGCGCCGGGCCTGGGACGAGGCCCCGCGCTGGCAGATCTACGTCCCCCTCGGCATCTACCTGCTCTTCACCCTGATCCCCTTCTACTGGATCCTGCTCTTCGCGCTGCGCCCGGCCGGGTCGACCTCGCTCGTGCCCTGGCCCATGACCTTCGAGCACTTCGACAAGGTGTGGACCGAGCGCAGCTTCGGGACCTACTTCCAGAACAGCGTCCTCATCGCCGTCGCCACCCTGGTGATGACCACGCTCGTCGCCCTCGCCGGCGGCTACGCGCTCGCCCGTTTCGACTTCAGGATCAAGCGCGGCTTCATGCTCGCGCTGCTCTGCTCGCAGTTCGTGCCGGGCGCGCTGCTTCTGGTCCCGCTCTTCCAGATCTTCGCCGAGCTCCGCATGATCAACTCGCTGGCCAGTGTCATCATCGCCGAGACGGTCTTCCAGCTGCCGCTGTCGATGATCCTCATCAGCGGGTTCATCAGGAACGTGCCGTACTCCCTGGAGGAGGCCGCCTGGGTGGACGGCTGCAACCGCTTCGACGCCTTCCGGATCGTCGTCCTCCCGCTGCTGCGGCCCGGGTTGATCGCCGTCGGCTCCTTCGCCTTCGTGCACGCCTGGAACCACTTCCTGTTCGCCCTGATGTTCCTCAGCGACCAGAGCAAGCAGACCATCCCCGTCGGCCTCAACACCCTGCTGAGCTCCGACAGCGTCGACCTGGGCGCGCTCGCCGCGGGCGGCATCATCGCCGCCGTCCCCGTGGTCGTCGTCTTCGCCTTCATCCAGAAATGGCTGATCACCGGATTCAGCGCGGGGGCGGTGAAGGGATGACGCCCGCCTCGCCCACCGACCGTGCCGGGCACGGAGCAGGTCCGCGGAACACACCCGCGGGCCGCCCGGCGAACACGCCGCCCGCCGGACTCCCGCTGCCCGTCGTCCTCGCCGGCGCCCGGGGCCACGGCGGCTGGCACCTGAACAACATCCGCCGTCTCCAGGACAAGGGCCTGGTGCGCCTCGCCGGCGTCTGCGAACTGACCCCGCTCACCGCGGAGGAACTGGACGGGCGGCACGTCGAGCAGTCCGCCGACTTCGGGGCCCTGCTCGACTCCACGGGCGCCGCGGTCGCGGTGATCTGCACCCCCATCCCCACCCACACCGACCTGGCGCTGACCGCCGCGCGCAGAGGCGTACACCTGCTCCTGGAGAAGCCGCCCGCGCCCTCCTACGCCGAGTTCCGGCGGATGGCAGACGGGGTCGCGGCGGCCGGAGTGGTCTGCCAGATCGGCTTCCAGTCGCTCGGCTCGCACGCCGTGCACGCCATCAGGGAGCTGATCGGCGAGGGCGCGCTCGGCCGGGTGACCGGCATCGGCGGGGCGGGGGCCTGGGCACGCGACGAGGCGTACTACCGGCGCGCGCCCTGGGCGGGAAAGCGCCACCTGAACGGCGTGGACGTCGTCGACGGTGTCCTGACGAACCCGCTGGCCCACGTCGTCGCCACGGCCCTCGCGCTGGACGGCTCGACCCGCGCCGAGGACGTCACCGACATCCGGACCGAGCTGCTGCGCGCCAACGACATCGAGTCCGACGACACCTCGTGCGTGCGGATCACGACCACCGGGGGCCGGATCACGGTCGCCGCGACGCTCTGCGCCGAACAGCCCGGTGAACCGTATGTCCTGGTGCACGGCACGGGCGGCCGGATCACCTTCTGGTACAAGCAGGACCGGGTGCTCGTGCAGCGGTCCGGGCGCGGACCCGAGGAGATCGAGTACGGCCGCACCGACCTGCTGGAGAACCTGGTCGGGCATCTGACGGACGGCGCCGAACTGCTGGTCCCGCCCGAGTCGACGGGCGCCTTCATGAAGGTCGTCGAAGCGATCCGGCAGGCACCCGACCCGGTCGAACTGCCCCCGGACACCTGGGAGCTGCTCCCCGGCGAGCGGCGCCGTGCGGTGCGCGGCATCGACGGATTCGTCGCGGCGGCCGCCGACACCCTCGCCCTCTACTCCGAGCTGGGCGCCTCCTGGGCGCTCCCGAACGAGGTGAGCACCCGATGAACAACGAGTCGCTGGTCCTCCGGGTCACCGGACGTCCCGTCGGCCGCTACGTCACCCGGCCCGCACTGCCCGCCCGGCTCTCCCCGCGCCCGTATCTGCACCCCGTCACCACCCTGGCCGGCACGGCCGTGACCGAGCTCAGCCCCGCCGACCACGCCCACCACCTCGGCGTCGGTGTCGCCGTACCCGACGTCGAGGGGCACAACTTCTGGGGCGGGCGCACCTACGTCCGCGACCAGGGGCCGACCGAGCTCGACAACCACGGCGCCCAGCGGCACGCCGCCTTCCAGCTGCGCGACCCCGACGGCTTCGTGGAGGAACTGCGCTGGGTGGCCGCCGGCGCCGAGCTGCTGCGTGAACGCCGTACGGTCGCGGCCGTCGAACTCACCGACTCCGCCTGGGCGCTGGACTTCACCTTCTCCCTCACGAACATCACCTCGCGCGCCCTGTCCCTCGGCAGCCCGGCCACCAACGGCCGGCCCGGCGCCGCGTACGGCGGCTTCTTCTGGCGGGCCCGCAAGGAGGCGGACACCCCGCGCGTGTTCACCGCCGACGCCGAGGGCGAGGAAGCGGTGCACGGACGCCCCGCCGACTGGCTCGCCCTCGCGGGCGCCGGCTGGACACTCGTCTTCGCCGCCGCCACCGGCACCACGCGCCGCGACCCGTGGTTCGTCCGCACCGCCCAGTACCCGGGCGTCGGCTCCTCCCTCGCGCACGAGAACCGGCTCACCGTCGAGGCGGGCGACACGCTCGTACGCCGGGTCGTCACCGTCGTCGCCGACGGCGTCCTCGACCGGGACGGGGCGGCCGCCCTGGTACGCAAGGCGGTGAGCCCCTGATGGCCCTGCCCTCCGCCGACCTGGGTGACGGCACCTACCGCAACCCGGTCCTCGACGCCGACTGGTCCGACCCCGACCTGCTGCGCGTCGGCGACGACTTCTACCTCACCGCCTCCAGCTTCGGCCGCGCCCCCGGTCTGCCCCTGCTGCACTCCCGGGACCTGGTCAACTGGACGCTGGTCGGGCACGCCCTCCAACGCCTGGAACCCGTCGGTGAGTTCAGGAGCCCCCGGCCCGACTGCGGCGTGTGGGCGCCCTCCCTGCGCCATCACGACGACCGCTTCTGGATCTTCTGGGGCGACCCCGACCACGGCATCTTCCAGGTCAACGCGCCCGAGATCAGAGGCCCTTGGACGCGGCCGCACCTGGTCAAGGAGGGCAAGGGACTCATCGACGCCTGCCCGCTGTGGGACGAGGAGACCGGCGAGGCGTATCTCGTGCACGCCTGGGCCAAGTCCCGGGCGGGCGTGAAGAACCGGCTCACCGGACACCGGATGCGCCCCGACGGCACCGGACTGCTCGACGAGGGAAAGGTGATCGTCGACGCCGACCGGATTCCCGGCTGGTTCACCCTCGAAGGCCCCAAGGCCTACCGTCACGACGGCTGGTTCTGGATCTTCGCGCCCGCCGGGGGAGTCGAGACCGGCTGGCAGGGCGCCTTCCGCTCGCGCGGCTTCTTCGGGCCCTACGAGGAGCGGGTGGTCCTGGAACAGGGGAACACCCGGGTCAACGGCCCGCACCAGGGCGGCTGGGTGCGCACGGCGGCGGGTGAGGACTGGTTCGCGCACTTCCAGCAGCGCGGACCCTACGGACGGGTGGTGCACCTCCAGCCGATGCGCTGGGGAGCGGACGGCTGGCCGGTGCTCGGCGACCGGGGCGCCCCCGTCGCCGTACACCGGAAGCCGGACCTGCCGTCCCAGGCGCCGTCCGCGCCCGCCACGGACGACGACTTCCCCGGTGGCCGCTTCGGCCGCCAGTGGCAGTGGACCGCCAACCCCGAGGACGGCTGGGCCACCCAGCACTCCGGCGACGGACTCCGGCTGAGCTGCGTCCGCGCGACGGACACGTCCGACCTGCGCGCACGGCCCCATGTCCTCACCCAGCGGCTGCCGGGTGCGGCCGCCACCGTCCGGGTCGACCTGCGCCTGGACAGCGAGGAGCCCGGGGCACGGGCCGGGCTCGTGGTGCTCGGCGACGCCTTCAGCTGGATCGGGCTCCAGCGGGAGCCGGACGGATCGGTGCGGCTCGTGCACCGGTTCGCCGAGCCGGCCGCCGGGGGAGCACCCCCAGCGTCCCCGGAGCCGGGCGGGCGCGAGCGCGAGGCCGCTGCGGCACGGACCGCGCCCGAGGGCCGGGCCCGGCTGTGGATCGAGATCGGCGCGGGGGCCCGCTGCCACTTCTCCTATGACGTCGGTGGCGGCCGGCAGCCCTCGGGGCAGGCCTTCGCCGCGACCGGCTGGCGCTGGGTCGGCGCCCTGCTCGGCCTGTTCGCGCAGGCACCGGCCGGCGGGGGCCACGCCGGCGCCGCCACGTTCACGCGTTTCCGCGTCACCCCGACCCCCTGAGGGTCGATTCCCGCCGTTCGTCCGCCTGTTGGGAGCCGCAATGACGCACCTCCGTAGCAAGCGCTTGCCGGATGCGGAGGGAAGGGCACGTCCCTTCCGGAGGCAGCCGGGTGCCGATCTCCGAGAACAACTCACCGACCCCACAACCCCGTTGGATCCAGAAGAAGAGAGCCGACCAATGAAGATCAGCCCACAGAAGATCAGCCCACTGGGGACCGGCCCGATCAGGACCGGCGCCCGTGGAGCCAGGCGGGCGGCCACGGCCGTCGCCCTCGGTTCCGTGCTCGCGCTGACCGTCACCGCCTGTGGTGACAGCGGCAGCGGCGGCGCGGGGGACAAGGGCACCGAAGGCTCCGGCAAGGGCGAGATCACCTTCTGGGACAACAACGGCGGTGTCCGCACCGACATCTGGAAGCAGATCATCGCCGACTTCGAGAAGAAGTACCCGGACATCAAGGTCAAGTACGTCGGCATCCCGGCCGCGAGCGCCCAGTCCAAGTACGACACCGCCATCCAGGGCGGCGGCCTGCCCGACGTCGGCGGCGTGGGCACCGCGATGCTCGCCGAGGTCGCCGTCCAGGGAGCGCTGGAGCCGCTGGACAGCCGGATCGAGAAGAGCGCGCTGAACGGCAGGCTGAGCCAGAACCTGCTCGACGTCAGCCGGGCCGCGGGCGGCGGGGACACGCTGTACCAGGTGCCGACCTCCGCCAACAACGGCACGCTGTGGTACCGCACCGACCTGTTCAAGTCGGCGGGCCTGGACGCGCCGACCACCTGGTCGAAGTTCTACGACGCCGCCGGCAAGCTCACCGACAAGGGCAAGAACAAGTTCGGCTTCACCATCCGCGGCGGCGAGGGCTCCATCGCCCCGGCGCTGGACGCGGCGTACGGCCAGACCGGGATCACCTCCTTCTGGAACGGCGACAAGACCACCGTCAACGACCCGAAGAACGTGGCGGCCCTGGAGAAGTACGTCGCCCTGTACAAGAAGGTCACCCCGTCCGCCGACGTCAACAACGACTTCACCAAGATGGTCGCGCAGTGGGACAGCGGCACCATCGGCATGCTGAGCCACAACCTCGGCTCCTACCAGGACCACCTGAAGGCACTGGGCAACGGCAAGTTCCGCGGGGTCCCGAACCCCACGATGGACGACGGCACGCGCGTACAGATCTCCAACCCGGTCGACGGGCTCAGCCTGTTCAAGTCCGGCAAGAACAAGGCGGCCGCCTGGAAGTTCATCGAGTTCGCCGTCTCGGCGGCGGAGAACTCCAAGTTCAACGAGTCCGCGGGCCAGGTGCCGGCGAACATCGACGCCGCCAAGGAGGCGTGGGTCCAGCAGGCCGAGCCGACCAAGCTGGCCGCCGAGGCGCTGAACGGCACCGGCACCAAGATCGTGCAGCTGCCGTACTACCTGCCCGACTGGAACACCATCTCCAAGGCCGACAACGAGCCGAACTTCCAGAAGGTCCTCCTCGGCAAGATGAGCGCGAAGGACTTCCTGGACACGCTGGCCGACCAGCTGAACAAGGCCCAGGCGGACTGGAAGGCCCACAACTAGTCCCGTGCGCCCCGCGGAGGCCGGCTGTGGTGTGCGTCGCGCCGTGCCACGGCCGGTCCGGGTCGCTCCGCGGTCGGTCCGTGGCCGCAGGGAAGTCCCGCGGCCACGGGCCGACCTGGCCGGTGGCTCCCGCGGCCTGCCGCGGAGCCGCGCATCGAAGCAGCCACGCGTCCCGTGGGGGCGCGTCCCCTCACCCCTGTCGAAAGGCACGCCCGTGTCCCTCACGCGCAGACAGGTCACCTCGGCGGCCGCGGCCGCCCTGCCCCTCGCCGTCGCCGCGACGGCGCCCGCCTCGGCCCGCCCGAACCGCCGGCCGCGCACCGTCCACATCGCCGGCGACTCCACCGCCGCCCAGAAGTACGCCGACGCCGCACCCGAGACCGGTTGGGGCATGGCGCTCTCGTTCTTCCTCGGCCAGGACATCCTGGTCGCCAACCATGCTGTGAACGGCCGCAGTTCGAAGAGCTTCATCGACGAGGGGCGCCTCGGCGCGATCCTCGAGGTGATCCGGCCCGGCGACCTCCTGCTCGTCCAGTTCGGGCACAACGACGAGAAGACCGCCGATCCGACGCGGTACACGGAGCCGTGGACGACCTATCAGGACTGCCTGCGGCAGTACATCGACGGGGCGCGGGCCCGGGGCGCCCGGCCGGTGCTCGCCACCCCGGTGGAGCGCAGAAAGTTCGACGTGGACGGCAACGCGGTGCCGACCCACGGCGACTACCCGGTGTCGATGCGCGCGCTCGCCGCGGACGAGCACGTGGCGCTCCTCGACATCCAGGCCCTGTCCATCGCCCTGTGGCAGCGGCTCGGCGTCGAGGAGACGAAGAAGTACTTCAACTGGACCGCGACCGAGCAGGACAACACGCACTTCAACCCGCCGGGCGCGATCGCGGTGGCCCGGCTCGTCGCGGCCGGACTGCTGCACCGCCGGGTGCTCACGCCCCGGGACGTACGCCGGCTCGACGCGGAGATACCCGAGTCCTGGATCACCTGGCCCACCGCCTGATCCCCGTAACCCCTGAGCCCCGCAACCCCTGAATCCCTGAATCCCTGAATCCCTGAGCCCCTTGAGTCCTTGAGTTCTTGAGCCGAAAGAGAGCCGCACCGTGAACACACAGAAATGGCATGCCCATGCCACAGAGCTGAGCGCGACCGCCGCCCGGAGAGCGGCCGTGCTGATCGGCTGCACCGCCCTCGTGCTCGCCGTCACCGGTACCACCGCCCAGGCCCAGGCCCAGTCCCGCGAGCCCGGCCGGCAGACGCTCGCCGCGGGCGACGGCTGGGCGTCCGACGGGACCGGCACCACCGGTGGCTCGGCCGCCAAGGCCGCCCAGGTCCACACGGTCACGACCTGGGCGGAGTTCAGGGCCGCGCTCGCCGCCGACGGCAGCGCGCCGAAGATCATCAAGGTCAAGGGCACGATCGACGCCAACGCCGACGGCTGCGACTCCTTCGCCGCGCCCGGCTACGACTTCGACCGCTACCTCGCCGACTACGACCCCGCGGTGTGGGGCTACGACCAGGTGGTGAGCGGCGAGCAGGAGGACCTGCGCGCCGCCTCCGCCGCCAACCAGGACACCGCCATGAAGGCGTACGTCCCCTCCAACACCACCATCATCGGCGTCGGCCGCGACGCCGGCATCAAGGGCGCGAGCCTGCAGATCAAGGACGTCGACAACGTCATCGTCCGCAACCTCGCCTTCGAGAGCCCGCTCGACTGCTTCCCGCAGTGGGACCCGACCGACGGCGACACCGGCAACTGGAACTCCGAGTACGACAGCGCGGTGGTCTACGGGGCCACGCACGTCTGGCTCGACCACAACACGTTCACCGACGGCGACCACCCGGACAGCTCGCTGCCGACCTACTACGGCCGGATCTACGAACAGCACGACGGCGAACTCGACATCGTCAAGGGCGCCGACTACGTGACCGCCTCCTGGAACGTCTTCGCCGACCACGACAAGACCATCCTGATCGGCAACAGCGACAGCGCGGCGACCGCCGCCGTGGACCGCGGCCACCTGAAGGTCACCCTCCACCACAACCTGTTCACCGGCCTCGTCGAGCGCGCACCGCGCGTCCGCTTCGGACAGGTGGACTCCTACAACAACCACTTCGTCGCCGACGCCACCTACGCCTACAGCTTCGGCATCGGCATGGAGTCCCAACTCGTCGCCGAACACAACGCGTTCACGCTGCCGGACGGGGTCACTGCCGGGAAGATCCTCAAGAAGTGGAAGGAGGCGCCGCTGACCGCCGCCGACAACTACGTCAACGGCGTACGGACCGATCTGATCGCCGTGCACAACGCGGAGATCCCCGCCGAGACGCTCCAGTCCGGAGCCGGATGGACACCGGTCCTGCGGACCAAGGTCGACACGCCGAGGGCCGTTCCCGGCATCGTCGACCACCGCGCGGGCGCCGGAAAGATCTGCTGACCATGGCCGGACACCCCGTCAGCAGAAGGGCGTTCGTCGCCGCGAGCACCGGAGCCGCACTGGCTCCCGTGCTCGCGGCCCCCGCCCGCGCCACCGGGCGCCCGCCCTTCGGGCGCCACGGCTCGCCGTCCGCGCGGCTCGACGCGCGGACGCTGTACGTCCACCCCGGCGGCCTCGGCGACCACACCACCGTGCGGGCCGCCGTGACCGCCGCGACCGGCGCGGGTTTCACCCTGGTCATCGCGCCCGGCGTGTACCGCGAGACGGTCTCGGTCGGAGCGGTCGACCCGGCGACCGGCCTGCCCGGCGCCGCCGGCTCCGAGATGACCTGGATCGGCGCCTCCGACGACCCGCGCGACGTCGTCGTCGTGTACGACAACGCCAACGGCACGCCCAAGCCCGATGGTTCGGGCACCTACGGCACCACCGGGTCAGCGACGACGACCGTGCGCACTGACGGTTTCACGGCCCGCTCGGTCACCTTCGCCAACGACTGGCTGCGCGCCGACCACCCCGGGATCACCGGCACCCAGGCCGTGGCGATCAAGGTGCAGGGCGACCGCTCGGCGTTCCACCGGTGCCGGTTCCTCGGTCACCAGGACACGCTGTACGCCGACTCGATCGCGCTCGGCACCTTTGCCCGGCAGTACTACCGGGACTGCTACATCGAGGGGGACGTGGACTTCGTCTTCGGGCGGGCCACAGCGGTCTTCGAGTCCTGCCACTTCCGCACCCTGGACCGGACGGACCTGGCCGGCGCCCCGTACGGCTTCGTCTTCGCGCCGTCCACGGCGGTCGCCGCCCCGCGCGGATACCTGGTCACCCGCAGCCGGATCAGCAGCGCGGCACCGGACGCGTACTACAAGCTGGCCCGTCCCTGGGTGCCCGGCTCGGACCTCACCGCCCGCCCCATGCTGACCGTCCGCGACACCCGGCTGGACGCCGGGACCGACGCGGTCGCGCCCTACGCCAACATGTCCGCCGCCTATCCGTGGCAGAGCCAGCGCTTCGCCGAGTACCGCAACACGGGCCCCGGCGCGGTGATCAGCGTCCCGGAGAACCGGCCCCAGCTCACCGACGAGGAGGCCCGGTCGGCGACCCGGGCGGCGTACCTCGGCGACTGGACGCCGGGGAGGGGGTGCTGAGATGCGCCGGCGCAGCCTTCTCGCCGGCGCGGCCGGGGGACTCATGGCCCTCGGCGCCGCCCCGGCAGCCGCCCGTGGCCGCCGTGTCCTGCACGTGCGTCCCGGCGACTCGGTCCAGGCCGCCGTGGACGCGGTGGACGGCCCCGGGCAGACGATCGTGGTCCACCCGGGAACGTACCGCGAAGTGGTCGACATCCCCGCAGGGAAAAGGGAGTTGACGCTCCGCGGTGCCACCCGCGACCCGCGTGACGCCGTCATCGTCTTCGACCGGGCCAACGGCACGCCGAAACCGGACGGCTCCGGCACCTACGGGACCGCGGGCTCCGCCACGCTCACCTCGGCGGCGCCCGGGCTGACCGTGCGCGGGCTGACGATCGCGAACGACTGGCTGCGGGCGGACCATCCGGAGATCACCGGCACGCAGGCGGTCGCGGCCTATGTCACCGGCGACCGCTCGTGCTTCGCACGGGTGCGTCTGCTCGCCCACCAGGACACGCTGTTCGCGGACACCACGGACCTGGCGGCCTTCGACCGTCACCTCTACCGCGACTGCTACATCGAGGGCGACGTCGACTTCGTCTTCGGCCGGGCAACCGCCGTCTTCGAGCGCTGCCGCTTCCACACCCTCGACCGGGACGTCGCCTTCAGACCCGAGGGCATGGTCTTCGCGCCGTCCACGGCCCGCGCGAATCCGCACGGTTTCCTGGCCGCCGGATGCCGCGTCACCTCCGGCGCCGAGGATGCGGCGTACAAGATCGCCCGGCCCTGGGTCCCCTCGTACGAGACCACGGCGTGGCCCTCCCTCGTGGTCCGCGAGACGGAACTCGGGCCCGGTATCGACGCGGTGGAGCCCTACACCGACATGCGCGCGGCCTATCCGTGGCAGTCCATGCGCTTTCGCGAGTACCGCGACACCGGCCCAGGAGCGGCGATCACCGTCCCGGAGAACCGTCCCCAGCTCACGGACACGGAGGCCGAGCGGCACACCCGTGCCGCCTACCTCGGCGACTGGTGCCCGTGATTCCCCCGTTCGATCCCCCAGCACGACGAAAGGACCGCACTCCATGTCTCGTCGTACCGCTCTCGCCTTAGGCGCCACCCTGGCCCTCGGCGCAGGCCTCGCCGTCCTCCCCACCCAGGCCCAGGCCGCCACCGTCGTCGTCGACACCACCGCCGAACTGACCAGCGCGATCTCAGGCGCCACCGCCGGGACCGTCATCCAGGTGCGCGGCGGCACCTACTACCCGACGGCCACCCTCCAGTCCACGGCGAACGGCACGTCCTCCTCGCCGGTCACCCTCACGGCGTACGGCTCGGAGACCGTGAAGATCGACGGCTCCTCGCTCCCGTCCGGCGGCTGGATCCTCAAACTCACCGCCGACTACTGGAACGTCTCCAACCTCACCTTCCAGAACTCCCCGGACAGCGCGGTCGTCTGCCAGTCCTGCACCGGCACCACCTGGAACAACATCAAGACCATCAACGGCGGTGACTCCGGCTTCACGCTGACCGGCGACGGCACCGTGAACAACACGGTCAAGAACATCGACTCGTACGGCAACTACGACGCCGCCAATCACGGGGAGAACGCGGACGGCGTCGCAGTGAAGTTCGGCTCGGGCACCGGCAACCTGATCACCGGTGCGCGTCTGTACAACAACTCCGACGACGGCATCGACTTCTGGTCCTTCTCCTCACCCGTCACCGTCGAGCACACCTGGTCCTTCGGCAACGGCAAGAACCGCTGGAGCGACTCGGCCTTCGCGGGTGACGGCAACGGCTACAAGCTGGGCGGCGACGGCGAGGTCGTCGCCCACGTCGTCAACAACTCCGCCGCCTGGGACGACGCGGGCAACGGCTTCACCGAGAACTCCAACACCGGTGCCATCGTCATCAACCGCACCACCGCCTACGCCAACGGCAAGTACGGCTACTACTTCGCCACCGGTGCCGCCAAGCTCGGCAAGAACCTCGCCGTGGGCAACGGCACGGCGGTCTCCAAGGGTTCCTCGGTGACGTCGGCCGGCAACAACTGGGACTCCGGCATCTCCACCCCGGCCTTCAAGTCGACGGACGCCACGAGCACCTACAACGCCCGGCAGTCCGGCGGCGCCCTGCCCGTCACCACCTTCCTGACCACGGGCAGCACCACCATCGGCGCCACGATGAACTGACCGGCCGGCACCGTCGCCTCCCGGGCGCTTGACCCGATTTTTGCCTGTGAAGGAGGTATCGATCAGGCAACGGGTCTCGCGTCCGGTCGGGTGACGCGCGTAGAACTCCTGTCATGCATAAGCCACTGCGCATCGCGGCCGTCGCCGCCACCTGTGTCGTCGCCGGTGCCGCCCTGTACGGCACCGGTGTCGCCACCGCCGGTCAGTCGACGGCGAACTCGACGCACGAGCCCTACAACATCGGGCTCCTCGTCAAGGACATCGACACCTACTACGGCACCACGCTCGACAGCAACGGGGTGTACCAGGCGTCCCCCGACAGCCAGTACGCCAAGGACCTCGCGCGGATCGACGCCGCCGCGAAGAAGGACATCGACAAGGCGGCCCGCAAGGCCCACCACCGGCACCAGAAGCCCGCGGTCGTCTTCGACATCGACGACACCCTGCTGCTCTCCCTCGACTACGAGAGGAAGACCAACTACACCTACAACTCGGCCTCCTGGGCCACCTACGTCGCCCAGGCGAACCGGCCCGCGGTGTTCGGCAGCCCCGAACTCGTCGCGTACGCCGAGTCCAAGGGCGTCGAGGTCTTCTACAACTCGGGCCTGAAGGAGTCGCAGCGCGTCTCCGCGGTCGACAACCTGAAGAAGGTCGGAGTCGACGTCAACCTCGACTCCGAGCACATGTTCCTCAAGGACGCGGCCAACCCGCCCGCGTACCTGAGCGACTGCGCCACCGCCGCCGCCTGGAACTGCACGACGGTGCAGTACAAGGCCGGCACCCGCGAGCACATCGAGTCGCTCGGGTACGACATCGTCGCCAACTTCGGCGACCAGTACTCGGACCTCGAGGGCGGCTACGCCGACAAGACGTACAAGCTCCCGAACCCCACGTACTTCGTGAGCTGAACTCCGTGAGCTGAACGAGCCCGTCCGCATCCGCACGGGCGAACGCCCCCGCCGGTCGTCACCGGCGGGGGCGTTCTTCTGCCGGCCGAGGGGGGCTCAGGCCGACAGGTCCACACAGTCGATGACGTCAAAAACGAACGTGTGGTTGTTTCCGGGGTGCGAGCGAATCGCCGGACTCAGTCGTACGTGACGTCCGACGCCGTGAACCGGCACGAGGTCCCGTCCGGTCCGGTGCCGAGTTCCTTCGGCTCCTTGCCCGTGTTGTTGCCCTGGAAGCGGACACACGTCTTGATCTTCTTCTTGGTGTCGCCGTGGACGCGGATGTTGCGCAGCGAGGCCGTGTCGCCGTAGTTGGAGTTGATGCCGACGATCGCCTTGCCCGGCGCCGTCACATCGACGTCGTTGATGACGACCGTGCGCTTGAACTGCTTCTTGCAGTTGCCGCAACTGCGCACCAGCTTGCCGAAGTTCTCCACGTGGAACTTGCTGACCACCAGCTTGCCCGCGCCGTTGAACTGCAGGACCTTGTCGTCCGCGCCCTTGGCGCCGCCGCCGTAGACCTTGTAGACGGCCGAGGACGACGTGCCCTTGAAGCTCGCCGCGTCCTCGCCGACGTCCAGCCACCACACGTTCTGCAGGGTGCAACTGCCCAGGCAGTGGACGCCGTCGGCGGCGGGGGTGCCGATGACGACGTTCTTGAGGACCGCGCCGTCCGCGAGTTCGAAGATCGGTCCCTGGTCCTCGTCCTGGCCGCCGGTCCCGAGGGCGCCGCTGCCGTAGAACTTCGTCAGCTTGCCGTCGTAGGTGCCCGACACCGAGATCGTCGACGACACGGCCTTGCTGCCCTTGGCCTCCGGCCAGGTCGTGGCCGCGCCCGCCGAGCCCAGCGCCGAGGTCGTGACGATCGCCGCGCCGGTGAGGGCGAGGGCGGACACGCCACCGATCACGGCACGCCGTCCGGTGATCCGGCGGCGGTGGCGGACGCGCTGTTCAACTCGTGCAGTCATGAACCGAGTTCCTTGAGTGGTGAGGAGATCTTGCGTCTCCTGGTCGCCACCGCCGGGGAAAGGGTTGCCGCGTCCGCGGATCTTTCTCGCGGAGGTCCGTCCCGGGCCACCGTCGGCGGGTCCGCCCGCGGCCCGCCGCCGTAGGTCCGCAGCCGTACGGCCGTACGGCGGTACGGCGGACGCGCGCCGTGAACCGCCCGCGGCGGCCGTGGGCTTACGAGTCGTCGTCGCCGTGCGCCGAGAAGTCCCCGGCCACGGTGGACCGTTCGCCGCTCTTCGCGGTCGCCGTCACCGCGTAGCCGTCGTCCTTCGCGTCCCGGCCGCCGCGGTCGTGGTCGTACTGGCCCGCGAAGACCCACTCGCCCGGCCAGACCGTGTGACCCGCCTTGAGCACCCAGGTGTAGACGAGGAAGCCGTCCCGCTCGGCGACGGTCGTCGTGAAGTCGCTCTCGGGCAGCGAACGCCAGGCGCCCGCGTCGCTCACCCCGCCGGTCTGCCGGATCCTCAACTCGACGGTGAGTGCGGTGAGTCGCTCGCCGGTCTTCAGGGTGACGTCGCTCTGCGCCCAGAAGTCGTTGCTGTGCGGGTCGACCGAGCCGTCCGACCACAGCGGCCCGTCCGTGGCCTTCCCGGCGGGCGCCCGGGTCGCGGTGGGCGCGGTCGTCGTGGGGGTGTCCGAGGGCGACGGGCCCGGCTCGTCGGACTCCTTCGGCGTACCCGGGCGACGGCTGGGTTCGGGGGCCACCGGCGCCCGCCCGGTCGGGTCCTGCGACGGGTCGGGGGTCGGCGAGACCGCGACCGTCCGCTGCGGCGGGGCGTCTTCCCGCACCGCCGAGGCGACCGCGTAGCCACCCACCGCGAGGACGCTCGCGACCGCGGCCGTGGCGCCCACGACACGGGCCCAGCCGAGGACGGGCGGGCGAGCCGCGCGCCGTGAGGGCCGCCGTTCGCCGGGGCGCGCCATGCCGCGCTCCACCCGGGCCAGGATGCGCGCGCGGTCGGGCTCGTGCGCCTCGGCCGCCTCGCGCAGCCGGGCGCCCAGCTCGTCGTGCACGTCCCGCGCCTCCCTCATCGGTCTCGTCCTCCGGCCCCACCCAGGGGCAGCACTCCCGCGCGCACCCGCGCCGACGCCTCCTCGGTGCCGAGCAGCCGCTTCAATTCGGTCATGCCCTTCGACGTCTGGCTCTTCACCGTACCGACGGAGATCCCGAGGGCGAGCGCGGTGTCCTTCTCCGACAGGTCGAAGGCGTGCCGCAGTACGACGCAGGCTCGTTTGCGGAACGGCAGCCGGCGCAGCGCCTCCTGGACGTCGACCGTGCCCGGTACATCGGGGTTCTCGGCCCGGTCCTCGCGCTGCGACCAGAAGAGTGTGATCCGTCTGCGCTCGCGCACCGCGGCGCGGATCCGGGTGCGGGCGAGATTGGCGACCACACCGCGCGCGTACGCCACCGGATGGTCGGCGGCCCGCACCCGGTCCCAGCGGTGCCACAGCGCGAGCAGCGCGTCGGCGGCCAGATCGTCGGCGGCGTCCGGCTCACCGGTCAACAGGTGGGCCAGACGGGCCAGTTCGTTGTAGTGCCGCTCGAAGAACGCGTGGAACTCCACGGAGGCGGCGTCGTCGACGACAGTGCCCACGGGGTACCTCTCCTCGCTACGGCTGTGGCACCGGTGCGGGTGCGGCGTATACGGCCTCTGTGATTCACCTGTGGGAAAGAACGTTCCGGTGGGGCGAGATGCGTGAGCGTACCAGTCGGTCGTACGGACCTTCGAACAGCGTATGGCGGGCCGAACTCGATTCCGTAACACGGGGAAAACCTGAAAGCGGTTGATCGGGGGAACAATCCAGCCAGCATCCGCACACCAGGCACGCAGGTATCGAGGAGTATCGCCATGTCCGAAGCGCAGAAGGTGGCCGACCGGCCAAGTGCCGCACCCCCGGCGGCAGGCAGAGTCGACGGGTTCTTCAAGATAGCCGCGAGGGGCTCCACCTTCGGCCGGGAGATACGCGGCGGTTTCGCCACGTTCTTCACGATGGCCTACATCCTCGTCCTGAACCCGATCATCCTGGGCAGCGCCAAGGACAAGTTCGGCCACCAGCTCGACGCCGTCCAACTGACCACCGCCACCGCCCTGGTGGCCGCGGTCATGACGATCATCATGGGCGTGGGCGGCAACCTCCCGCTCGCACTCGCCGCCGGCCTCGGCCTCAACGCGGTCGTCGCCTTCCAGATCGCCCCGCTGATGAGCTGGGACGACGCGATGGGCCTGATCGTCCTGGAGGGCCTGCTCATCTGCGTGCTGGTCGTGACCGGTCTGCGGGAGGCCGTCATGCACGCGATCCCGCAGCCGCTGAAGCAGGCGATCAGCGTCGGTATCGGCCTGTTCATCGCCTTCATCGGCTTCGTGGACGCCGGTTTCGCCACCCGTATCCCGGACGCGGCGAACACCACCGTGCCGGTGCAGCTCGGCGGCACGGGCGCGCTCGCCGGCTGGCCGATCCTCGTCTTCTGTCTCGGTGTCCTGCTGACCATCGGTCTGCTCGCCCGCAAGGTCAAGGGCGCGATCCTGATCAGCATCGTCACCATGACGGTCGTGGCGATCGTCATCAACTCCGTCGCCGACATCAAGAGCTGGGGCCTGACCACGCCCAAGGTGCCCGACGACGTGGTGGCCTCACCGGACTTCGGGCTGCTCGGTCACTTCAGCCTGTTCGGCGCGTTCGGCGAGACCAGCGCGATCACCGTCGTCCTGCTGGTCTTCACCCTCGTCCTGTCCGACTTCTTCGACACCATGGGCACGGTCGTCGGCATCAGCGCCGAGGCGGGCCTGCTGGACGAGGAGGGCAAGGTGCCCAACCTCGGGCGGGTGCTGCTGATCGACGGCGCCGCCGCGGTCGCCGGCGGCGCGGCCTCGGCCTCCTCCTCGACGTCGTACATCGAGTCGGCCGCGGGCGTGGGCGAGGGCGCGCGCACCGGGTTCGCCAACCTGGTCACCGGCGGGCTGTTCGCCCTCGCGCTCTTCCTGACGCCGATCCTCACGATCGTCCCGCTGCAGGCCGCGGCGCCCGCGCTCGTCGCCGTCGGCTTCCTGATGATGACCCAGGTCAAGCACATCGACTGGGACAAGTACGAGATCGCCATCCCCGCGTTCCTGACCATCGCCGTGATGCCGTTCACGTACTCGATCACCAACGGCATCGGGGCGGGGTTCCTGGCGTACGTCCTGATCAAGACGGTGCTCGGGAAGGCCAAGGAGGTCCACTGGCTGCTGTGGGCGGCCTCCGCGCTGTTCCTGGTGTACTTCGCGATCGACCCGCTGGAGCAGCTGCTCGGGGTGAAGTAGCCGGACCTGACGGCCCCGCGCTCGCAGGAGCGCGGGGCCGTCGGCGCGTCAGTCCTGCAGCGCCGCCCGCATCATCGCCTTGGCCACCGGCGCGGCCAGTCCGTTGCCGCTGACCTCCGAGCGCGCCGCGTTCGACTGCTCGACCATCACCGCGACGGCGACCTCCTTGCCGCTGGTGTCGGACTTCGCGTACGACGTGAACCAGGCGTACGGCGTCTTGCTGTTCTTCTCGCCGTGCTGGGCCGTGCCGGTCTTGCCGCCCACGGTCGCGCCGGGGATCAGGGCGTTCGTGCCCGTGCCGTCCTCGACGACCGTCTGCATCGCGGACCGGAGCTGCCGGGCCGTGTCCGAGCTGACGATCCTCTCGGTCGACGTGCTGTCGTCGTAGTTCTTCAGCACATCGCCGTCGGCGTCACTGGTCTGCGACACCATGTGCGGCGAGACCAGCTTGCCGTCGTTGGAGATAGCGGCGGACACCATGGCCATCTGGAGCGGGGTCGCGGTGACGTCGAACTGACCGATACCGGTCAGCGCCGTGGACGACTTGTCCATGTCCGAGGGGTACACGCTGATGTACGCCCGCACCGGCACGTCCTGGGCCGTGTCGTTGAAGCCGAACTTCTCCGCCATCGCCCTGACCTCGTCCTGGCCCAGGTCGACGGCCATCCTGGCGAAGACGTTGTTGCAGGAGTACTGGAGCGCGACCCGGATCGAGGCGTTCTCGCACGGCGCGGACGTGTTCTCGTTCTTCAGGACGGTCGTCGTGTTCGGCAGCGTGTACGGGTCCGGACTGTCCGTCTTGGCGTCCACGTCCGCGTACAGGCCGTTCTCCAGGGCGGCGGCCGCCACGACCAGCTTGAACGTCGAGCCCGGCGGCAGCGGCTGCCGCAGCGCGCGGTTGACCAGCGGCTTGTCGGCGTCCTTGGTCAGCCGCTGCCAGACGCTGGTGTTGCCCGCGCTGATCGACGTCGGGTCGTACGACGGTGTCGAGACGACCGCGAGGATCTTGCCGGTCTTCGGGTCGATCGCGACGGCGGCACCCTTGTTGTTCCCGAGCGCTTCGTACGCCGCCTTCTGCACGGCCGGGTCGATCGTCGTGATCACATCACCGGGGTCGGCGCGCTTGTTCGTCAGGGAGTCCAGCGGGTTCTTCAGCTGGATGTCCGAGCCGTCGAGCAGGTCCCGGTAGATGCCCTCCAGCTGGGTCGCCCCGTACACCTGCGAGCTGTAGCCGGTGACCGCCGCGTACAGGCTGCCGTCCTTGTACGTCCGCTTGTACTTGAGGTCGCCGCCCTTCGTCTTCGCGGAACCGGTGATCGCGTCTCCGGCCACGATGATGTTCCCGAGCGGATTCGCGTACAGCGAGATCGCGTTCCGTCGGTTGTCCTTGTCGTCCGCGAGTGCCCGGCCGTCGTAGAACTGCACCCATGTCGCCCTGACCAGCAGGGAGAGCACGAGCAGCAGACTGAAGACGGCGGCACGCCTGATCGTCTTGTTCATCCCGCACAGAAGGACGAGCGGACAGGAGCGAATCGTTCCCATCCGCCCGGATTTCTCATGAGTCCTTCATGAAGCCGCCGTCGTGCCGGCCGCCCCTCGCGCAGCCGCCGTCGCACGGACCCGCCGGAGCCCGGACCGGTCGGAGCCGGGACCGGTCAGAGCCTGCGGGTGGCCAGGGTGAGACGGTCGCGGGCGTCGAACAGGGCGTCCTTGACCATCTGCTCGTGCGCGGGGGTGAGCCGCGCCACAGGCACCGAGCAGCTGATCGCGTCACGGGCGGGTGTGCGGTACGGGATCGCCACACCGAAGCAGCGCAGTCCCAGCGTGTTCTCCTCGCGGTCCACCGCGAAGCCCTGCTCCCGCACCTGGCGGAGCTCCTCGATGAGCTTCTCCCGGTCCGTGATCGTGTGCTCGGTCAGCGCGGGCAGCGTCTCGGGCAGCATCTTGCGGACCTGCTCGTCGGTGTGCGTGGCCAGCAGCGCCTTGCCGAGCGAGGTGGAGTGGGCGGGGAGCCGGCGGCCGACCCGGGTGAAGGGGCGCAGGTAGTGCTGCGACTGCCGGGTGGCCAGATAGACGACGTTCGTGCCGTCCAGGCGCGCGAGGTGGATGGTCTCCGTGGTGTCGTCGGAGAGGCGGTCGAGCGTGGGGCGGGCCGCGGCGACCACCTCGTCGCCGTCGATGTACGAGGTGCCGACCAGCAGGGCGCGGACGCCGATGCCGTACCGCGTGCCCGTCGCGTCCGTCTCGACCCAGCCGAGCTCCACGAGCGTCCGCAGCAGCATGTACAGGCTGGACTTGGGATAGCCGACGGCCTCCTGGACCGCGGCGAGGGAGTGCATTCCGGGCTTGCCGGCGAAGTACTCCAGCAATTCCACGGTCCGTACCGCGGACTTGACCTGCGCCCCGCCGCCTGTCTCGCCTGCCGACATCGCCCTTGACCCCTTCGTTGGACGGGAAATAGTCTCCAACAGGATATTCACCATCAGAGACAGCGTTCAGCATATCGAACACCCCTGGTGAGTGACACAAGAACTGTGGCATCACATCTGAAGGGACCCGCGGTGGCAGCAGCACCAGTCTGGAGTGTCGACCCCCGTACCGGGAAGCAGCGGGAACAGGTTGCGGTGGAGGCCACAGCCCAGGAGGTGGACGAGGCCGTCCGCGCCGCGCACGCCGCGCGCCCCGCTCTCGTCGACCGCGCCGTACGCGCCGCGTTCCTGCGCACCGCCGCCGACCTGCTCGAAGGCGCCAAGGACCAGCTCGTCGAGGCCGCCGACGCGGAGACCGCGCTCGGCCCGGTCCGGCTCACCGGCGAACTCGCCCGCACCTGCTACCAGTTGCGCGCTTTTGCCGGAATCGTCGACGAGGGCGCCTTCCTCGACGTCGTCATCAACCACCCCGACGGCACGGCCACTCCGCCGATCCCGGACCTGCGCCGCTACAAGGTGGCACTGGGCGTCGTCGCCGTGTACTCGGCCTCGAACTTCCCCTTCGCCTTCTCGGTCGCCGGCGGCGACACGGCCAGCGCGCTGGCCGCGGGCTGCCCGGTCGTCGTCAAGGCCCACCCCGACCACCCGGCGCTCTCCGAGCTGGTCGCCGTGGTCCTGCGCCGGGCCGCCGCCCGGCACGACATCCCCGAGGGCGTCATCGGCCTCGTCCACGGCTTCGAGGCCGGCGTCGAGCTGGTCCGGCACCCGCTGATCGCGGCGGCCGGGTTCACCGGCTCGATCCGCGGCGGGCGCGCGCTGTTCGACGCGGCCTCCGCGCGTCCGGTGCCGATCCCGTTCCACGGCGAGCTGGGCTCCCTCAACCCGGTCGTCGTCACCGAGGCCGCGGCCGCCGAGCGCGCGGAGGAGATCGGCGCGGGTCTCGCCGGCTCGATGACGCTGGGCGTCGGCCAGTTCTGTGTGAAGCCGGGCCTGGTGCTCGCGCCGGCCGGCGCGGCGGGCGACCGTCTGCTGAAGTCCCTGACCGACGCGGTGAGCGACACCGCCTCCGGGGTCCTGCTCGACCACCGGATGCGCGACAACTTCATCGCCGGGGTCGCCGAGCGCGCCGGACTCCCGGACGTCCATGCCCCGGTGACACCGGGCGCGGGCGGCGAGCACACGGTGAGCCCCGGCTTCCTGACCGTGCCCGCGAGCAGGCTCGCCGCCGAGGGCGAGCACGATCTGCTCCTGGAGGAGTGCTTCGGGCCGCTCACGGTCGTGGCGCGCTACGAGGACGAGTCCGAGGCCGGCGCGGTGCTCTCCCGGCTGCCGGGCAACCTCACGGCCACGGTGCAGCTCTCCGCCGAGGAAGCGGCGGGCGAGGGGCGCGGCGCGGAGATCCTCGCCGAGCTGACCTCCCTCGCGGGCCGTGTGCTGGTCAACGGCTGGCCGACGGGTGTCGCCGTCGCTCCGGCTCAGCACCACGGCGGGCCGTACCCCGCGACGACCTCGACGTCCACGTCGGTCGGCGGCAGTGCCATCGAGCGGTGGATGCGGCCGGTGGCCTATCAGGGTGTGCCCGAGGCGCTGTTGCCGCCCGAGCTGCGGGACGACAACCCGCTGGGTCTGCCCCGGCGTTACGACGGGCGCCTGGAGCGGTAATGCCCCAGGCGTGACCTTCACGGGCCGCGGGTGCCGCGTGACCGATCACGCGGTTTCCCGCGTCCCCCGGGGGCGCGGCCACCGACCTGAGAGACTCGGACCATGGACGTCGAACTCCCCGAACTCCCCTTCCCCCTCCGCACCTACGGCCCCGCCGGGCACTGGTCGTACGAGGACGGAGCGCTCACCGGCTGGGCCGGACCCCGGCAGGACCGCTTCGTGCCGCCCACCGGTGAAGGGCTCGACCCGGCCTCGGACGCGCCGCGTCTGCTCGGCGCGCCGGAGGGAGACTTCCAGCTGATCGCCCGCGTGACGGTCGGCTTCAGGGGGGCCTTCGACGCGGGCGTTCTCTACGTCCACGTCGGGGAGCGGGCCTGGGCGAAGCTGTGCCTGGAGTACTCACCGGACGTGCCCACCGTCTGCACGGTGGTCACCCGGGGGCACTCCGACGACGCCAACTCCTTCACCGTCGACGGCAGTTCCGTCTGGCTGCGGGTGAGCCGCACGGGTCGCGCCTTCGCCTTCCACGCCTCCCGCGACGGCGAGCGCTGGACCTTCGTCCGCCTGTTCACCCTGGCCGACGAGAAGGAGACCGGGGCGGCGCTGGTGGGCTTCATGACGCAGTCACCGATGGGGGAGGGCTGCGTGGTGACGTACGAGAGCATCGAGTTCCGTCCGGCCTGGCCGCTCGACCTGCGCGACGGCAACTAGCGACCGGGTTCCCGGGGCCTGGGCCCGTCCGGGCCTCTTGGCCCCCGGGACCGCGCTGTTCCGGAACCACATCGTCCGCAATCACGTCCTCAGCTGCATGATCGAGGACCGTGTGAATCGTGTGCGCCGGGTGATCAGGACCGCGCTGCCCGCCGAGGCGGCCGTCGTCGCCGACCTGCACGCCCGGGCCCGGGCGACGTACTACCCGGACGGGGTGCCGCAGGACGGCACGGACTGGCTCGCCGCCTGGCGGAGCGCCATCGAGCGTCCGGACGGGCATGTGCTGTGCTTCGTGCTGGACGGCCGGATCGCGGGCATCGCCTCCTTCCGCGCGGCCGAGGGCGCGCCCGCCGACACGGTCAGGCTCTACCAGTTCCATGTCGACCCCGACCGCCGGCGGGCCGGCATCGGGACCGAGCTGCACGCGGCCTGCGTGGAGGAGTGGCAGGCGGACGGGAAGCGCACGGCGACGCTCGACGTGCATGTCGACAACCGGCCCGCCCAGGCCTTCTACGCCCGCCTCGGCTGGGTACCCGACCCGGAGAACCCGCCCGCGGAGGACGATCACCACCGGTATCTGCGGTACGCGGTGCCCCCGGCTGCGCCCCTGGCGGCGACCGGAACGGCGACCGGAGCGGGGTCGGCGACCGGGGCGGGGTCGGCGACCGGGGCGGGGTCGGGGACGGCGACGGGGGCCGGGGAATGACCCGAGCCGTTTGAACGTTCACACACTGACGTCCCCGGAGGGTGTCCCGTATCCGTACGACCTGGAGAGAGCCGAAGAATGCGCGTCGAGATCTGGAGCGACATCGCCTGCCCGTGGTGCTATGTCGGAAAGGCCCGCTTCGAGAAGGCGCTGGACGCCTTCCCGCACCGTGACCAGGTCGAGGTCGTGCACCGCTCCTTCGAGCTCGACCCGGGCCGCGCCAAGGGCGACATCCAGCCGGTGATCACGATGCTCACCAAGAAGTACGGCATGAGCGAGGCGCAGGCGCAGGCGGGCGAGGAGAACCTCGGAACGCAGGCCGCCGCCGAGGGCCTCGCGTACCGCACCCGGGACCGCGACCACGGCAACACCTTCGACATGCACCGTCTGCTGCACCTCGCCAAGGAGCGGGGCCGCCAGGACGAGCTGATCGGCCTGTTCTACAAGGCGAACTTCGCCGAGGAGCGGACCGTCTTCGGTGACGACGAGCGGCTCGTGGAGCTGGCCGTCGCCGCCGGGCTCGACGCTGACGCCGCCCGCGCGGTGCTCGCCGACCCGTCCGCCTACGCCGACGAGGTCCGCGCCGACGAGCGCGAGGCCGCCGAGCTGGGCGCGAACGGCGTCCCCTTCTTCGTCCTCGACCGCACGTACGGCGTCTCCGGCGCGCAGCCCGCCGAGGTCTTCGCGCAGGCGCTGGCCCAGGCGTGGGGCGAGCGGCCGCAGCTGAAGCTGATCCAGGACGGAGCCGCCGACGCCGAGGCCTGCGGTCCGGACGGCTGCGCCGTTCCCCAGGGCTGACCGGCGCGGGTCGGTGCCCCGGCACCGAAAAGCGCAGGTCGGAGCCGATGCATAAGCGCTCCTTGGGGAAACCGCTTAAAAATGCGCAATGGACGGGGACATCTTCTGGGCCCACAGTGGTCCCATGGAGACCTTCGAGACCCTCGTCCGTACCGAGTTCGCCCCGAAGAACACCTATCTGAACACCGCGAGCACCGGCCTGCTGCCGGCCCGCACCGTGACCGCGATGCGGGCCGCCGTGGAGTCCGTGGCCGCCGGACAACCCGCCGACATGTTCGCGGACGTCGAGGCGGCCCGCTCGTCGTTCGCCCGTCTCGTCGGGGTGCCCGAGCGCCGGGTGGCGGCCGGGGCCTCGGTCGCCGTGTACAGCGGACTGATCGCCGCCTCACTGCCGCCGGGCGCCGAAGTCCTCACCGCGGAGGCGGACTTCAGCTCCGTCGTGACGCCGTTCCACGTCCGCGGCGACCTCAAGGTCCGCGCCGTTCCGCTGGAGCGGATCGCCGAATCCGTGCACTCCGGTACCGCGCTCGTCGCGGTGAGCGCCGCACAGTCCGCCGACGGCCGGATCGCCGGACTGGAGGCGATCCGGGAGGCCGCGCGGGAGCACGGCGCCCGTACGTACATCGACGCGTCCCAGGCCGCCGGATGGCTGCCCCTGAGCGCGGACGCCTACGACTATGTCTCCTCCGTCGCCTTCAAGTGGCTCGTCTGCCCGCGCGGCGTGGCTTTCCTGGTCGTCCCGGAGGATCTCGGCGGACTCACCCCGGTGTTCGCCGGCTGGGTCGCGGGCGAGACCCCCTGGGACAGCTGCTACGGCCCCGTCGAGGAACTCGCCCACTCCGCGCGGCGGTTCGACGAGAGCCCGAGCCTCTTCGCGTACGCCGGAGCCCGGCATTCACTGGAACTCCTCGAAGAACTGGGCGTGGAGCGGGTGCGGGACCACAATCTCGCGCTCGCCGACCGCTTCCGCGCCGGCCTGCTCCAACGCGGCCATGAACCGGTCACCGCCCCCGGCTCCTCGATCGTCTCCGTGCCGGGACTCGGCGGCCTCCAGCCCGAGTTGAGCCGGGCCGGCGTCGAAGTCTCCGACCGCTCGGGCAACTTGAGGGCGGCGTTCCATCTGTACAACACCCCGGACGACGTCGACCGGCTGCTCGACGTGCTGCCCGGCTGAGCGTCCGCGCGCCGCCCCGGCCCTCTGGCGCCGGCCGCGGCAGGGCGCTAGGAAGGGCACCACGAGGTGGTGGTGCCGGTGGAACCGACGTTCACTGACGCCGAGTTGCACCAGCGGCTGGTGTACGGCGACGAGTCCGCGCTCGGGGAGGTGTACGCCGCGTACGGCGGGCTGGTCCGGCGGGTCGCCGTCCGGGTCACCCGCAGCCCGGCGGCCGCCGAGGACGTGGCGCAGGAAGTCTTCGCACAGCTCTGGAGCAGGCCGTACGCCTTCGACGCCCGCCGCGGCACGCTGCGCACCTGGCTGTCCATGCTCGCCCACCGGCGGGCGGTGGACTGGGTGCGCGGCGAGGCCCGGCACCGCAAGGACGCCCGCGCCGACGACGCGGCGCTGCACGCCATCCCCGACGCCGCGCCGGGCCCCGACGAGACGGTCGTCGACCGCGAACGCTCGCTGCTGCTGCACACCGCGCTCGCCGAACTCCCGCAGCCCCAGCGCGAGGTGGTCCACCTCGCCTACTTCGCGGGCCGCACCTACCGGCAGGCGGCCGTGGAACTGGGCATCCCGGAGGGCACCGCGAAGACCCGGCTGCGCGCCGCCCTGCGCAGACTCGCCGAGACCCTCGCCGACCCGCCCGATCCCGCGTTGGAGCGGGGCGCGTGATGACGTCACGGGTGGCACCGGCCGGAGGACGCGTGCGTATGGTGGGCACACCGGGGCGAGGCGCGGCCGGCACGCCGAAGCCGGCCGGGAAGGGCGGCGGACGATGAGCATGCACCACGAAGGGATGCGGGACCTGCTGGCGGCCTGGGCCGTCGGCGCCCTGACCCCCGCCGACGAGAAGACGGTCCCGCTCCATCTGGCCGAGTGCGAGTCCTGCGCCGCGGAGGCGGAACGGCTGCGCGAGACGGTACGGCTGCTGGACGGCCCGCGGCGCCCGTCCCCGGCGAAGGGAACCGCCGACGGCGTACTGGCCCTGGCCCTGCGCTCCCGCCCGGCCGCTCCCCGGGTGGCCCGGCACGCCGCCCCCTACGCCGCCGCGGTCGCCGGACTCCGGTCGCTGCTGCGCGAGGTGGGGGACCGGGGGCGCTGGGGCACGCCGGTCGTGCACGACTGGGACGTGCACGCCACCGTCGCCCATCTGATCGCGGCGGACGAGCCGTTGGCGCGGCACCTCGGCCTCGTGGCGCGGCCGCCGGAGCCGGCCGGAGCGGAGGAGACGCCGTGGCAGGACGCCTGGGCCGCCCGGACCGCCGAGGTGATCGCCCGCGAGCACCGGCGCCCGCCCGAGGAGACCGTCGCCGCGTGGAGCGCGCAGGCCGCCGCGCTGCTGGCCGCACCGGAGGCGACCGACCCCGAACGGGCCGCGCACGCCACCACGTTGATGGGCGCCCGGCTGCCCGTCGCGGACCACTTCGTCGTGCGCGCCTTCGAGACGTGGATCCACACCGACGACATCGGGCGGGCCCTCGGACTCGTCGTGCCCCCGCCGCCGGACCCCCATCTGCGGCAGCTCGTCCGCCTCGCGGTGCGTGTCCTCGGAACGGCCCTCGGCCCCACGGCGCCTCCCGTGCTGTTCGCGGTGGCCGGCGGGGGACCCGACGCACAGTGGGTGCTGGGTTCCGAGGACGAGCCCGTCCGGGCCGAACTCGTCCTGGAACCGGTCGACTTCTGCCTGCTGATCGGCGGCCGGTACGCGCCCGGCGAGGTGCCGCGGGGCGCGACGGGGGACGCCGCCGCGATCGACGCCGTACTGGAAGAGGCCGCGTCCCTGGCCTGGCTGTAGGTACCGGGTGCGGCGCCGGAACGCCGAGAGCCGGGTCTCACCCGTACACGAGGGTGAGGACCCGGCCCGAGCCGGCACCGGCGGAGCTGCGACCCGTACCGGCCGAGGTGTCTCGTACCGCCGGAGGAAGTCACCGCACCGGCGGAGGAAGTCACCGCACCGGCGTGAAGTCCCGTGCCCCGATGAACTCCGGCCTGCGCACCGGAGCCGCGAAGGGCTCCACCGCGGCGTTCTCCACGCTGTTGAACACGATGAAGACGTTGCTGCGCGGGAACGGGGTGATGTTGTCACCCGAACCGTGCATGCAGTTGCAGTCGAACCAGGTCGCCGAACCGGCGCGGCCCGTGAAGAGCTTGATGCCGTGCCGGGTGGCGAGGCGGGTGAGCGCCTCGTCGGACGGCGTACCGGCGTCCTGCATCTGCAGCGACTTCTTGTAGTTGTCCTTCGGCGTGGCCCCCGCACACCCGAGGTACGTCCTGTGCGACCCCGGCATGATCATGAGGCCGCCGTTGGTGTCGTAGTTCTCGGTCAGCGCGATCGAGACGGACACCGTCCGCATGTTCGGCAGACCGTCCTCGGCATGCCAGGTCTCGAAGTCCGAGTGCCAGTAGAAGCCACTCGCGCCGAAGCCCGGCTTGACGTTGATCCGCGACTGGTGGACGTACACGTCGGAGCCGAGGATCTGCCGGGCCCGGCCGACGACGCGCTCGTCGCGCACGAGCCGGGCGAAGATCTCGCTGATCCGGTGCACCTCGAAGACGGACCGGATCTCCTGCGTCTGCGGCTCGACGATCGAGCGGTCGTCGGCTCGGATCGCCGGGTCGGTGACGAGCCGTTCCAGCTCCTGCCGGTAGACCGCGACCTCGTCCTCGGCGATCAGCTCCTCGACGGGGAGGAAGCCATCGCGTTCGTACGCCTGGAGTTCGGGCGAAGTGATCGGGCCGGGATCGCCCGGCGCGCCCCAGATGACCGGGTCCTGTCGCGGCACGGCCACTTCGGTGGCGCCTCGGCTGGGGTACAGATCGGTGAGTGTGGTCATCGGTGTGTCACACCTCCTCGGGTTCGGTGAGCAGCGGGTAGACGCCGTTCTCGTCGTGGTCCTCCCGTCCGGTGACGGGCGGGTTGAAGACGCAGACGCACCGGAAGTCGGTCCTGGGACGCATGGTGTGGCGCTCGTGGCCGTCCAGCAGGTACATCGTCCCGGGCGTGATCCAGTGCTTCTCGCCGGTCTCGTCGTTGGTGAGTTCGGCTTCGCCCTCCACGCAGAGCACGGCCTCGATGTGGTTCGCGTACCACATCTGCGTCTCCGTACCCGCGTACAGGATCGTCTCGTGCAGGGAGAAGCCGACCTTCTCCTTGGCGAGGACGATGCGCTTGCTCTCCCAGGTGCCGGTCGCCGCCTTCACATGCCGGTCGGTGCCTTCGACATCCTTGAACGAACGGACTATCACGGTGGTGCGATGCCTCTCTCTCGTGCTTCTCGTGGTGTGCGGCGGTCTGGTCAGACGGTCTCGCGGACGGCGCGGGCGAGGGTGCGCAGGCCCTCGTCGAGCTCGTCGGGGGTGATGGTGAGCGCGGGCAGCAGTTTCACGACCTCGCTCTCGGGGCCGGACGTCTCGATGAGCAGACCGAGTTCGAAGGCGCGCTGCGCGACGCGTCCGGCCCGGGCCTTCTCCTTGAACTCGATGCCCCAGACGAGCCCGCGGCCCCGGTACTCCTTGATGTCGGCGAGGTTCTCCTCGGTGATGGAGATCAGCGCCTGCTCGACCTGCTCGCCGCGGGCGCGGGTCTGCTTCTCCATCGCGGAGCCGTCGGCCCAGTAGGCCTCCAGGGCGGCGGCGGCCGTGACGAACGCCGGATTGTTGCCGCGGAAGGTGCCGTTGTGCTCGCCCGGCTCCCAGATGTCCAGCTCGGGCTTGAACAGGCACAGCGACATCGGCAGTCCGTACCCGCTGATGGACTTGGAGACGGTCACGATGTCGGGCACGACCCCCGCCTCCTCGAAGGAGAAGAACGCGCCGGTGCGCCCGCAGCCCATCTGGATGTCGTCGACGATCAGCAGCATGTCGCGGCGCTTGCACAGGTCGGCGAGGGCACGCAGCCACTCGGGCCGCGCGACGTTGATGCCGCCCTCGCCCTGCACGGTCTCGACGATCACCGCGGCGGGCTGGTTGAGGCCCGAGCCCTGGTCCTCCAGGAGCCGCTCGAACCACAGGAAGTCCGGGACCTGGCCGTCGAAGTAGTTGTCGAACGGCATCGGGGTTCCGTGCACCAGCGGGATACCGGCGCCGGCCCGCTTGAAGGCGTTGCCGGTCACGGCGAGCGAGCCGAGCGACATCCCGTGGAAGGCGTTGGTGAACGACACGATCGCCTCGCGCCCCTTCACCTTCCGCGCGAGCTTCAGCGCGGACTCGACGGCGTTGGTGCCGGTCGGGCCGGGGAACATCACTTTGTACGGCAGGTCGCGCGGCCGCAGCACCAGGTTCTGGAAGGTCTCCAGGAAGCCGCGTTTGGCCGTCGTCGACATGTCGAGTCCGTGGGTGACGCCGTCGCGCTCCAGGTAGTCGATCAGGGCCCGTTTGAGCACGGGGTTGTTGTGCCCGTAGTTCAGGGACCCGGCGCCGGCGAAGAAGTCGAGGTACTCGTGTCCGTCCTCGTCGTACATCCGGCTGCCCCGGGCGCGGTCGAAGACGGTGGGCCAGTTGCGGCAGTAGCTGCGCACCTCCGACTCCAGGGTCTCGAAGACGCTCAGGTCGGGCGGGGTGATGGTCACGGCGAATAGCTCCTCGAAGCGTGGGGGGGGCGGAAGAAGGCGGGGGCGAGGAAGAAGAGGTTCAGCGGGGGAAGGGGCCGATGCGGTACAGCACTTCGGGGTCGTGCGGCCCGTCGGGGAACTGCTCCGTCTCGAACAGCACCTCGCGCTCGACGGCCGCGCCATGGCGTTGTGCGTACGACAGGAACAGGCGCTCGGACGCGGTGTTGCCCGGCGTGATGGTGGTCTCGACGACGGACAGCCCGCGCTCGGCCGCCACCCGCGCCGTCAGCCCGTCGAGCAGCCGAGCGGCCAGTCCGCGGCCTCGGTACGCCGCGTCGACGGCCACCTGCCACACGAGCAGGGTGCGCGGACGCTCGGGGCGCACGTACGCGGTCACGAAACCGACGGGCCGCCCGTCGGCGTCGCGTGCCACCGCCGAGGTGCCGGCGAAGTCACGGCACCACAGCAGATAGCTGTACGAGGAGTTCAGGTCGAGGGTTCGGGAGTCCTTGGCGATACGCCAGAGGGTGGCCCCGTCGGCCACCTCCGGACGGTCGATCCGAAGGTCCTCCGGCATTTCCAGGAATTCCGCTGACAGGTCTGCTTGTGCGGCGGTCATGCGGATTGAATTTACCGACGGAAAGTTCAAATTGCATCGTCGGACGGGGTTACGGACGGCGTACCCATGTGTTATCACGCGCCCGTGAAAGGGCAGCGATGTACGCAGTTTTATGACCGCTTTTGCCCGGAAAATACCACAGAAAAGGGGCGCGTTGTGGAGTGTGTCACAGCGACGAAATGTAGGGGAGACCTGCCCGAATCACGCCGTTCGGCGTTCGCGAAATCTTTGCGTTTAGGTGCAGGAAAAGCGGGCAGAAGAATGCGGGAAGCTGTGCGGAACCAATGGGGTTCCATATTAACGGCAGGATAAGTGGGATAAGCGTGTGGAGAGGATTTACCATTCCCGCCGCATCACCGTTCGGAGTCCCGTGGGCTCTCCGGACTGTTCGCGTTCTCCGGGACGCACCGGCACCTCGGGGGCTTCCGCGGGCTCCCTCGGGCCTCCCCGCCCGGCGGAGGCGCGGACGCCCCCGCCGGTCATGCCGGGATCAGTCCCAGGCCAGCGCCACGGCCCGGCGCGCCCCTTCCAGGTCCACCGGGAAGCCGGACTCGGCGAGCGCCGCGCCCAGGCCCGCGAGGCTGGAGTGGACGACACCGCGCGTGGCGTCGGGGCCGTAGTGGTTCACGCGGATCATCGACCGGGAGAGAGCGCCGCCCCCCGCGGCGAGCGGCAGCGCGGGATCCGCGGCCAGCGCCTTGGCGACCACGGCGGACGCGTCCACCTCCTCGGGCACCTGCAGTGTGGTGGCGACGGGCGCCGCGTCGGAGGCGGCGTGCACGAACGGCTTCAGCCCCCCGCCGAGTGCCACGGCTCCGGCCCGGGTGGCCGCGGCGGCCGAGGCGTGCCGGGTCATCACCGCGTCGAGGCCCTCGCCCTCGATCCGCTCGACACACGCCTCCAGCGCCAGCATCTCCAGCTGTGCCGGAGCGTGCAGCAGCGCCGTGCGGCCACCGTCGACCCATCGCTCCTTCCAGTCAAGCAGGGAGAGGTAGGAGCGGCGCGGCGCGGCGGGGTTCGAGGCCATCCGGGCCCACGCCCGCCCGCTCACCGACACCGCCGACACCCCGGCCGGACCGCCCATCGCCTTCTGGGCCCCGATCACGCACAGGTCGACCCCCCAGGCGTCCGGCAGCACCGGCTCGGCGCCGATCGACGCGACGGCGTCCAGGTAGAAGAGCGCGCCGTGCTCGCGGACGACCTCGCCGATCTCCGCGACCGGGTTGGTGTTCCCGGTGGCGGCCTCGGCGTGCACGAGCGACACGAAGTCGATCGAGGGGTGCTCGGCGAAGGCCTCGCGGATCTGCTCGGCGGTGACCGCGGCGTGGAAGGGCACCGCCAGATCGATCACGGTCGCCCCGCAGTCCCGCAGCCAGTTCCCGAAGGTCTGCCCGTAGGGGCCGGTGATGATGTTCAGGGCGGTGGTGCCGGGTCCGGCGGTGCCGCGGATGGCCCCCTCCAGGGGCAGCAGCGCCTCGCCCTGCATGATCACGACGTCCTGCTCGGTGGAGAGCAGCCGGGCGACGCGGTCCTCGATCGACGCGAAGTGCGCGGCGCTCAGCGGCGCCAGGTCAAGAAAGGGGTGGGTCACGGCGGTGCTCTCTTCGCTCACGGTGGTGTCGACGATCAGAGCGTAACCGGCGGCCCCCGGCGTACCCGGACCGGCGAATTCTGAGGCCAGACGGACCAGTAGCCATCGGATTGATTTGAGCAACTCAAACCTTTCCTTATAATCAGAACCCTCTGTTCCCCCCACAGGAGGTCTCCGTGAACTCGGTCCTCGGACGCCGGACGCGCATTCTGGCCGCCACCACCGCCACGGCCGGGCTGCTGCTCGTGGCCGGCTGCTCCTCGGACGACGGTGGCGGCAAGACGACCGCCTCGGGCGGGGTCCCGCTGGTCAAGAGCGGCCAGCTCACGACCTGCACCCACCTGCCGTACCCGCCCTTCCAGTCGGAGATCGACGGCAAGGTGCAGGGCTTCGACGTGTCGCTGATCGACCTGGTCGCCAAGGACCTGGGCGTGAAGCAGGCCATCGTCGACACGCCCTTCGAGAATTTCAAGACGGGCGCGTTCCTCAACTCCGAGCAGTGCGACCTCGCCGCGGCCGGTATGACGATCACCGAGGAGCGCAAGAAGAACGTCGACTTCTCCGACCCGTACTTCGACGCCACCCAGGCCGTCCTGGTCGACAAGAAGAGCGGCATCAACTCCCTCGCCGACGTCAAGGCGAAGGGCAAGAAGCTCGGCGCCCAGGCGCAGACCACCGGCGAGGACTACGCGAAGCAGCAGGGCTTCGACCCGGTCTCCTTCGAGTCCTCCGACGCGGTCCTCAGCGGGCTGCGCAGCGGTCAGGTGCAGGCCGTCGTCATCGACTACCCGGTCGTCCAGGGCTGGCTCAAGGACAAGGCCAACGCCGACGCCTTCGAGGTGGCCGACAACATCAACACCGGTGAGCAGTACGGCTTCACGGTGAAGAAGGGCAACACCAAGCTCGTCGACGCCATCAACAAGGCCCTCGCGGACGCCAAGGCCGACGGCACGTACAAGAAGCTCTACGAGCAGTGGATCGGCCCGTACGACGCGTCCGCGGCCTCCGCCTCCCCGTCCGCCTCATGAGTGGTGCCGACACACCCCTCCAGCCCCGCAGGTCCGGCCTGAGCCGGCGCCAGAAGCGCTCGCTCTCGCGCGGCGCGCAGTACGTGGTCTTCGCCGCCGTCGTGATCGCCTTCGCGGTCACGGCGGACTGGGGACGTCTGAAGAACCAGTTCTTCCAGTGGGACCTGGTCAAGGAGATGTTCCCGGACGTCATCACGCTGGCGCTGAAGAACACCGTCCTCTACACGACGTTCGGCTTCGTCGTCGGTCTCGTGCTGGGCATCGTCATCGCCCTGATGCGGCTGTCCTCGGTGGGCCCCTACCGCTGGTTCGCCGGAATCTACATCGAAGTCTTCCGCGGGCTGCCCGCCCTGGTGATCTTCATCTTCGTGGGCGTCGCGGTACCGCTCGCGTTCCCGGGCACGGAGATCCCGGGCGGAACGTACGGCAAGGTCGCCATCGCGCTCGGTCTGGTGGGGGCCGCGTACATGGCCGAGACCTTCCGCGCGGGCATCCAGGCCGTGCCCAAGGGGCAGATGGAGGCGGCCCGTTCGCTGGGCTTCTCGCACGCGCGGGCCATGGTCTCGATCATCGTCCCGCAGGCGTTCCGGATCATCCTCCCGCCGCTCACCAACGAACTCGTGACCCTCTTCAAGGACTCCTCGCTGGTGCTGTTCCTCGGCGTCACCCTGGAGGAGCGCGAGCTGTCCAAGTACGGCCGCGACCTGGCCAGCACGACCGCCAACTCCACGCCGATCCTCGTCGCGGGCCTGTGCTATCTGCTGGTGACGGTACCGCTCGGCTTTCTCGTACGACGTCTCGAAGCGAAGACGGGGGAGGCCTCCAAGTGAGCACGCCGGAGATCCAGGTGAAGGACCTGCACAAGTCCTTCGGCGACAACGAGGTTCTGCGCGGCATCGACCTGGAGGTCGGGCAGGGCGAGGTGGTCTGTGTCATCGGCCCGTCCGGCTCCGGCAAGTCGACCCTGCTCCGCTGTGTGAACCTCCTGGAGGAGCCCAGCAAGGGCCAGGTGTTCGTCGGCGGTACGGAGGTAACGCACCCCGACGTCGACATCGACGCCGTACGCCGCCGTATCGGCATGGTCTTCCAGCAGTTCAACCTCTTCCCCCATCTGTCGGTGACCGGGAACCTCACGCTGCCGCAGCGCCGGGTGCTCGGCAGGGACAAGGCGGAGGCGGCCCGGATCGCGGCCGAGAACCTCACCCGGGTGGGCCTCGCGGAGAAGGCCGACGCCTATCCGGCCTCGCTCTCCGGCGGCCAGCAGCAGCGCGTCGCGATCGCCCGCGCGCTCGCCATGGGGCCCGACGTGATGCTCTTCGACGAGCCGACGTCGGCGCTCGACCCCGAACTCGTCGGCGACGTGCTCGCCGTCATGCGGATGCTCGCCGACGAGGGCATGACGATGATGGTCGTCACCCACGAGATGTCCTTCGCGCGCGAGGTCGCCGACCGGGTCGTCTTCATGGACGGCGGTGTGATCGTCGAGGAAGGCGCCCCGGCGCAGGTCATCGGCAACCCGGCCCACGAGCGGACGCGGCACTTCCTGTCCAGGCTGCTGGACCCGGCGATGGCGGACGTCGAAGACGGGACGCCGGACGCGGCGGACCAGGAGTAGGACCGGGCGGGGCGAAGGGGAGGACCGGCCCGGGGGACCGGCGCCGGGAGGACCGGCCCGGGGAGGAGCGGGACCGGGCGGGCGAGCAGGGGGAGCCGCCTCACTAAGGTGCTTTCCATGAGCGATCACCCGGTACTGCACGTGAAGGGGCGGGTCCTCGTCGGACCCGACGACGTCCGCGACGAGCTGTGGGTCGTCGGCGGCCGGATCTCGTACGAGCGCCCCGGCGGCGCCCGTGACCTCCGCACCGTCGAGGGCTGGGCGCTGCCGGGCCTGGTCGACGCGCACTGCCATGTCGGGCTCGACGCCCACGGCCCGGTCCCCGCGGACGTCTCCGAGAAGCAGGCGCTGACCGACCGCGACGCCGGCACCCTCCTCGTGCGGGACGCCGGCTCGCCCTCCGACACCCGTTGGGTCGACGACCGCGAGGACCTCCCGAAGATCATCCGTGCGGGCCGGCACATCGCCCGCACCCGCCGCTACATCCGCAACTACGCCCACGAGATCGAGCCCGAGGACCTCGTCGCGTACGTCGCCCAGGAGGCCCGGCGCGGCGACGGCTGGGTCAAGCTCGTCGGGGACTGGCTCGACCGGGGCACCGGCGACCTGGGCGCCTGCTGGCCCCGCGAGGCCGTCGAGGCGGCGATCGCCGAGGCGCACCGGCTCGGCGCCCGGGTCACCGCGCACTGCTTCGCCGAGGACTCGCTCCGCGACCTGGTCGAGGCGGGCATCGACTGCGTCGAGCACGCCACGGGCCTCACGGAGGACACCGTCCCGCTCTTCGCCGAGCACGGCGTCGCCATCGTCCCCACCCTCGTGAACATCGCCACCTTCCCGCGGCTCGCGGCCGGCGGCGACGCGAAGTTCCCCCGGTGGTCGGCCCACATGCGACGCCTCCACGAACGCCGCTACGACACCGTGCGCGCCGCGTACGACGCCGGAATCCCCGTCTACGTCGGCACCGACGCGGGCGGCTCCCTCGCGCACGGGCTCGTCGCGGGCGAGGTCGCCGAGCTCGTCACCGCCGGTATCCCGCCCGTCGAGGCGCTCTCCGCCACCACCTGGGGCGCACGGCGCTGGCTCGGGCGGCCCGGCCTCGACGAGGGGGCGCCCGCGGACCTCGTGGTCTACGACGGGGACCCGCGCGCGGACGTGCGGGTCCTGGCGGCTCCTCGGCGGGTGGTCCTCAACGGGCGGGTCGTCGGCTGACACGGCTGACGTGGCTGACGTGAGCGTGGTTGACGGAGCGTGACGAACGGGGTGGCGCGCTCGTTACGCACCGCCGGGTGTGCTCCGGCGCGTCGGCCGGCCGCCGGTCGGCGCGTCAACCAGCGTGTTCTCCCCGGGGTGTTGACCGAGTGACGATGGGGAACACCCGTGCCTCGGGATTCGAAGGCGTGCGCTAAGAACCCACGTTGGAGTGAACTCACGTCAGGTGGCTGACTGTTCACTCTCAGTGCGTAATTCTTTCCGGGTCCCAGGCTTTCTCCTATGGGGGTCCCACCCTTGAACAGCATCAGCCACCGCATGCCCGCACGCCGTTTCGCCGTCACCGCGGCCGCCACCGTCCTCGCCGCGGGTCCCACCGCGCTGGCCGGCGCGGGCTCCGCCCACGCGACCACCGACCACGGTCGCGCGAGCGCCGTCGTGCTCCGGACCGGACTCGACGTGTCCCTCCTCAACAAGACCGTGAACGTCCCGCTCGCGGTCTCCCTGAACGAGGTGCAGGCACCGGGCAGTGCCGAGAAGACCGCGCTCACCGCGCAGTTGGACGGCGTCGACCGAGGACGTCCGTTCAGCGTGCTGCGCGCGGACGTCGCCACCGCCAAGGCCACCGTCTCCGCCGGGAAGGCCGAGGGTGCCACCCGTCTCGCGCACGCCGCCGTCCATGTCCCCGGGCTGCCGCTGCTGTCGCTCATCGAGGTCGAGGAGGTGACCTCGAAGGCGACCTGCGAGGCGGGGAAGAAACCCGTCGCCACCGCCAACCTGCTGGGATCCGTCACCGTTCTCGGCAAGAAGGTGACGCTGTCGACGGGCGGCCCGACCCAGGTGAAGGTGCCCGGGGTCGGCGAGGTGCGGCTCGACCTCTCCAAGACCGAGACCAGCACCCGTACGGCCGCCGCGTCCGCGCTCGAACTCAAGGTGTCCATCAACCCGTTGAAGCTGAACGTGGCCGAGGTGGAGGGCACGCTGAAGCTGGCGAGTGCGACCTGCGAGGCGCCGGAGGAACCCGTCGCCCAGGAGGCCGCACCCGCCGACCCGGTGGCCGAGGTGACACCGCAGGGCGCTCCCGCGGAGGAGGGCCTCGCCGAGACCGGGGGCAGCTCCACGACGCCGTACCTGGCCGCCGGAGCGGTGGCGCTGCTCGCCGCGGGCGGCGGAGCGGTCATCCTCTCCCGCCGCCGCCGAAACTGACCCCCACCACCCGGGGCTCCGCCCGGAATCCCGCACGGGGCTCCGTCCGGAATCCCGGATGGGCCTCCGTCCGGGTCTTCGCCCGGCTTACCGTCCGGGGCTCGCACGGGTCTTCGCCGGGCTCACGCCCCGGGGCCCGCAGGGGGCTCCGCCCGGCCCCGCACGGGTCTTCGCCGGGCTCACCGCCCGGGACCCCGCACGGGGCTTCGCCCGGGATTCCGTGCGGGGCTCCGGCAGGGCCTCGGGTGGGGCTTGCCGACCGGAGGCTTCGCCCGGGTTCCGGTCCTCGGGTGCCGGGTGGGCTGAGGGGGCTCAGCTCGTCCGGTGCTCGAGGGCGACCAGGCTGTTCAGGTCGAAGCCGAGGACCGGGGCGGCAGCCCCGGGCGGGGGTTGGGCGGGGGAGTGGCCCCCGCCTCGCCGCCGCTCAACGTCATCGCCCGGTCCAGCGCCTGCAGGAACCGGTTGACCGTGGCCCGGTCCCGCACCGCGACCCGCAGCCACTCGTCCCCGAGCCCGGGAAACGTGTCCCCGCGCCGCACCGCGAACCCGAGACCGCGAAGCGCCCGCCGCACACCGGCGGCCCGCGGCAGTCGGACCAGGACGAAGGGACCCTCCGCGGGCTCCACCACGCGCAGCCCGTCGGAGCAGGTGAACTCCCGCAGCCCCGCCACCAGATGGGCCCGGTCCGTGGCGATCCGGTGCGCCGCGTGCGCCGCCTCCGCGAGCGCCTGCGAGGACACACAGGCCTCCGCCGCCGCGAGGGCGGGCGTGGAGACCGGCCACAGCGGCTGGGCGCGTTCCAGTCGGGCGATCGTGCCGGGGTCGGCGAGCACGTAGCCGATCCGCAGCCCGGCGAGACCCCATGTCTTCGTGAGGCTGCGCAGCACGACGAGACCGGGCACGTCCGTCCGCCCGGCCAGGGCCTCGCGCTCACCCGGCACCGCGTCCATGAACGCCTCGTCGACCACCAGCACCCGCCCGGGGCGGGCCAGTTCGGCGATGGCCGCCGCCGGATGCAGGACCGACGTCGGATTGGTCGGATTGCCGATCACGACGAGGTCGGCGTCCTCGGGGACGTCGGCCGCGTCGAGCCGGAAGCCGTCCTCCTCGCGCAGCAGCACGCGCCCGACCGTGTGGCCGGCGTCCCGCAGCGCGGCCTCCGGCTCCGTGAACTGCGGGTGCACGACGACCGGTCGCCGTACCTTCAGGGCACGCGCGAGCAGCACGAAGGCCTCGGCCGCGCCCGCCGTGAGCAGCACCCGCTGCACCGGCAGCCCGTGCCGCGCCGCCACCGCGGCCCGCGCGGCCCGCCCGTCCGGATAGGCGGCGAGCCCGGTCAGCGACGCGGCGATCCGTTCGCGCAGCCACCCGGGCGGTGTGTCCGCGCGGACGTTCACGGCGAGATCGGTGAGCGCCGAACCGTCGTCGCGTACCTCGGCGTCGCCGTGGTGCCGCAGATCGTGCCCGCCCTCGGCGGCCTCTTCAGTGCGCATGGGAGTGGGAGTGTCCCCCGTGATGGTGGTGACCGTGTCCGTCGTGGTGGCCGTCGTCGTCCGGGTGGAAGTGCGGCTGCTGGGGAAGCCCCACCTTGTCCTCGAAACCGGGCAGCGCGATCCGGTAGACGCAGGAGTCGCAGTTCATCCGCAGATCGCCCTGGACGGCCTCCCGGTAGCGCTCCATGACCAGGTCGAGCAGCTCGGGCTCGGGGCCGATGACGTCGGCGGAGCGCACCTCGGCCTCCGGGTGCGCGGCGGCCCAGCCCTCCGTCTGCCGCCGCACCCGCTCGGGGAGGATGCCGGTGAACAGGAAGTAGGGCAGGACCACGATCCGGCGCGCGCCCAGCCTGACGCAGCGGTCGAGACCGGACGGCACGTCCGGGGCGGCCAGCGACACGAACGCCGTCTCGACGCCCGCGTATCCCCGGCCCTCCCACAGCAGCCGGGCCGCCTTGTGCACCTCGGCGTTGGCGTCCGGGTCGGTGGACCCGCGGCCCACGAGCAGCACCGTCACATCGGCCCGGTCCTCGGGCGTCCGGGCGGTCCCTCCGAGGGCCTCGTCCAGCCGCCGCTCCAGCACGGCGAGCAGCGACGGATGCGGGCCCAGCGGACGCCCGTACGTGTAAGAGATCCCGGGGTGCCGCTCCTTCTCGCGGGTCAGCGCCGCCGGGATGTCGCCCTTGGCGTGCCCGGCGGACACCAGCATCAGCGGTACGGCGGCGAAACGCCGTACCCCCTGCCCGACGAGTTCGCTCACGGCGTCGCCCAGCGGAGGCGGCGACAGCTCGATGAACCCTCCGGCGACGGGCAGTTCGGGGTGGCGGCGCCCCAACTCCCCTACGAAGGAGCGGAAGGCCTCGGCTCCGGCCTCGTCCCGGGTGCCGTGTCCGGCGATGAGCAGCGCGGGGGGCGGGGTGGTCACGATGTCTCCTTGGCGGCCGAGGTGGCCTCGGCGGTCGTCGAGGCCCGGTCGGCCCGATCGGTCTTCGAGGCCTGGTCGGCCTGCGGAACAGGGTGGTACAGCAGGGCGTTGAGCGCGGCGGCCGCGACCGCCGAACCGCCCTTCTCGGACACGTTGCTGACGGCGGGAAGGCCGCTCTCGCGGAGCGAGGCCTTGGACTCGGCAGCACCGACGAAACCGACGGGAAGCCCGATGACGAGCGCCGGACGGGTGTCCAGCCGCAGCAACTCCTCCAGGGCGGTGGGCGCACAGCCGATCACCCACAGGGCGCCGGGCCCGACCTCCTCGTACGCGAGCCGGACGGCGTGCGCCGAACGCGTCAGGCCGGGGCCGGACTTGGCGTCCTTGAGGCGGCAGACGGTGGACCGGCGCGTGATGCCCGCCGCCACCATCTCGACGTCCGCCACGACGGGTGCCCCGGCGTGCAGCGCCGCGTGCGCCCGGCGCAGGGCGTCCTCGTCGGTGACGAGGTCGTCCGCGTACTCCAGGTCGGCGGCGGAGTGGATCACCCGCTCCACCACGGCACGTGTCAGCGGCGGAAAGTGCGAGGTGTCCAGGCGGGCGCGCAGCCGCCGGAAGGACTCCTGCTCGATGGGGTGCACGACCCGGGTCCCGGGGAACACCTGGCTCACTTGGCCTCCTCCTGCCAGCGGTAGCCGCGCGGCGTCACCATGCGCCCGGCGATCTCACGGGTCGCGGTGTTGCCCACGGTCACCACGGTCATCATGTCGACGATCGCCGGATCCAGGGACCCCAGCGACGTGACCCGGCTCGACTCGTCCGGGCGGGACGCGTTGCGCACCACACCGACCGGCGTCGCCGGCTCCCGGTGCTCCGCGAGGATCGCGAGCGCCTCGGGGAGCTGCCAGTCCCGGCCCCGGCTGCGCGGGTTGTAGAAGGTCACGACGATGTCGGCCTCGGCCGCCGCGCGCACCCGGCGCTCGATGACCTCCCACGGGGTGTGCAGGTCGGACAGGCTGATCGACACATGGTCGTGGCCGAGCGGTGCGCCCAGGATCGCCCCGGCCGCGAGCGCCGCGGTCACGCCCGGCACCCCGACGACGTCGATGTCGTCGGACGCCTCGGCCAGCGCGGGCGACGCCATCGCGTACACGCCCGCGTCACCGCTGCCGATCAGGGCCACGGCCTGTCCGCGCCGCGCCTCGGCCACCGCCGTGCGCGCCCGTTCCTCCTCGGCACCGAGCCCCGACTCCAGGATCAGGGTGCCGGGCCGGAGCAGATCACGGATCTGGTCGACGTACTGGTCGAGCCCGACGAGCACCGCGGCCCTCCGCAGCTCCGCCGTCGCGCGCGGCGTGAGGAGATCCCGGGCTCCGGGTCCGAGGCCCACGACCGCGAGCCGCCCGCGGGCCGGTCGGCGCACCACAGCGCAGGTCGCCATCGCGGGCTCTCCGTCCGCCCGCACCGACTTCCTCTTGGGGACGAGGAGTTCACCCCCGCCCACGAGCGCGGCGGCCTCCGCGACGGACGGGGTCCCCACGGCGGCGAGCGGCGCCTCGGAGGGGTTCGGGACCGCCACGGCCGCCAGTTCCCCGGAGCTGTACGTGACGACCGGGACCCCGAGCCGCGCGGCGGCCCCGACGATGCCGGGCTCCTCGGACTTGGCGTCGACGGTGGCCAGTTCGGCGACCGACCGCACGGAGAGTCCGGCCTCCCGCAGGGCGTCCTCGACGAGCCCGAGGACCTCCTCCACGGGCGCGCCCCGGGAAGCGCCGACACCGACGACGAGCGACGGCGGGCGCAGGACGACCTCGCGCGCGGCCGGTTCCCGGTCGCGGTCGGAGATCCGCAGGACGGCGGCGCCGGACTCCGCCGGGCTCCCCACGTTCGGCGGCAGCGCGGGCAGCGGCCAGGGCGACTCCGCCTCCAGCACCACCGGTTCACCGTCCAGCATGGCCCGCGAGACCGCGGCGAGATCGCCTTCCACGGGGAAGCCCAGGGTGTCGAGGCCGGGCACCCCCACCGCGTCGGTCGCCGTCGTCACCACCGGCTCGGCGCCGAGCAACTCACCCACCTCGCGGGCGAGTTCGTTCGCCCCGCCCGCGTGACCGCCGACCAGCGACACGGCGAACCGTCCGGCCTCGTCGACGCACACCACCCCGGGGTCCGACCCCTTGTCGACGAGGAGCGGCGCGACGAGCCGTACGACCGCGCCCGTGGCGAGGAAGCACACCACCTGGTCGCACTCCGCGAAGGCCCGCCGCACGGCGTCCGCCACGGACCCGTCGTACACCCGGGCACGTGTGGACCAGGCGGCGGCCAGCCGGTCACGGGCCGCCGCGCCCGCCGCCGTGGCGGAAATCAGGCCGATCACTGGGGGACTCCTTCGGTACGGGCCGGAGGCCGGACGCCCCACAGCACAAAAACGGGATTGGTCGCCGCGAGCCGGGAGACGTCACCCGGCAGCGGGGCGAGCCGCGAGGACTGCAACAGGACGCCGTCGCAGGCGAACCCGGCCGCGGTGAGCGCGTCCCGCGCGGCCGGCACCCGGTCGAGCGAGGCCATGGCGATCACGACGGCCCGCCGGGCCCGGCGCGCGCAGACCGTGACGATGGCGGGCAGTTCGCGTCCGCCGCCGCCGATGAACACCGCGTCCGGATCGTCCAGGTCGGACAGCACCGTGGGCGCGGCCCCGTGCACGACCCGCACGTCCACGCCGTGCGCGGCGGCGTTGGCGCGGATGCGCTCGCAGCCGTCCCGGGTCTTCTCGACCGCGGTCACCGCGGCGCCGAACCGCGCGCACTCGACGGCGACGGAACCGGAGCCCGCGCCGACGTCCCAGACCAGTTCGCCGAGCCGCGGTCCGATCCGGGCCAGCGCCAGCGCCCGTACCTCGAACTTGCTGATCATCGAGTCGCGATGGGCGAACTCGCCCTCGTCCAGGGCCCATCGGTCGGGCCCGGGACGCGGTCCGGCGACGGTCCGCACCGGAGCGAGGGCACGGGACTCGTCCAGGCACAGCACGACGCTGACGGCCGTGCCCCAGTCGCGGGCGGCGGCCTCGGCGGGCGTGACCCGCTCGACGCGCTCGCGCTCCGGGTCGCCCAGGGCGCTCGCCACGACGAGGACGCGCTCCGCTCCCCGGTGGACGAGCGCGGCACCCAGCTCGGCGGGCCCCGACCCCGGACCGGTCAGCACGGCCACCTTGGGCTGCGACCGGCAGATCTGGACAGCCGTACGCAGCTCACGCCCGTGCGCGCTGACCACCACCGCGTCGTCCCAGGGCAGCCCGAGCCGGGCGAAGGCGGTCGCCACGGAGGAGACGCCGGGGCGCACGTCCAGCCGCTCCGCCCCGAACCGCTCGGCCAGCGCCCGCACGATCCCGAAGAACCCGGGGTCCCCCGAGGCGAGCACCACGACCGGGCCGCCGGGCGCCCCGTCGTCCGCGTACCGCTCGATACGGTCGAGAGCCGGGGACAGCGGGCCGAGCACCACCCGCTCGGCCCGCTCGGGCAGCCCGGCAGCCGCCAGATGCCGAGCGGCACCCACGACCAGCCCGGCCCCGGCGAGCAGGCCCCGGGCGTCCGGGGGCAGCGGCGCCCCCGTGCCCGTACCGACGACGGTGACCACCACGGAGCGGTCCGCCGGGACGACGGACTCCCCCTCCGCGCCGGCGGACTCCCCCTCCGCGCCGACGACGTCGACGCTCACGACGCGGGACCCTGCGCACTGCCCCGGCGCGCGGCGCGCAGTTCGGCGCGCGCCTGCGGGTCGGCCTTGCGGAAGCCGTGGAAGTGGCCCGGGTGGTAGAGGTGCGAGCGGGTGCCGCTCGCGTCGAGCGCCGGGCCGACCAGGAAGAGGGTGTGCTTCCAGAGCTTGTGCTCCTTGACGGTCTCCTCCAGCGTGCCGATCGTGCACTTCACGATCAGCTCCTCCGGCCAGGTCGCCTGGTAGGCGACCACGACCGGCGTGGTCGTCGGATAGCCGCCCTCCAGCAGCTCCCGCACGAGCTGGCCGCTGCGGGCCGCCGACAGGAACAGCGCCATCGTCGTGCCGTGCTTCGCGAACTCCCGCACCTCCTCACCGGGCGGCATCGGCGTCTTGCCGCCGCCGAGCCGCGTGAGGATCACGGACTGCGCGACCTCGGGAATCGTCAGCTCGCGCTGGGCGAGCGCGGCCACCGCGGAGAAGGACGAGACACCGGGCACGATCTCCGTCTCGATGCCGAGCTCGGCGCACCGGTCGACCTGCTCCTGCGTACCGCCCCACAGGGCCGGGTCGCCGGAGTGGATCCGCGCCACCCGCAGGCCCTCGGCCCGGGCCCGCTCGTACACGGCGACGACGTCCTCCAGCGACATCGTCGCGGAGTCGAGGATCTCGGCGCCCTCGCGGGCGTGGTCGAGGACCTCGGCCTGCACCAGGCTCGCCGCCCAGATCACGACGTCGGCGTCGGCGATGGCGCGCGCGGCGCGGAACGTCAGCAGGTCGGCGGCGCCGGGGCCGGCACCGACGAAGGTCACTTTGCCGGTGGGGGCATCGGCCATGGGAATCGGTCCTCTCCTACGAAAGATCTCGGGTGCTGCGACAGGTTCAGTGGGCGCGGGGCCGTCGCCGGAGGTGCGCGAACGGGGGTTGATCGGATAGCAAGGGCCTATGGCGGTCCTCGTCGCGCTCGGCGCGTTCCTGATGACGCTGGCCGGCGGCTGGACGGCACAGCGGGTGACCGACCGCCGCCATCTGGTCCTCGGCCTGGCCGGCGGCCTGATGCTCGGCGTGGTCGGCCTCGACCTGCTCCCGGAGGCACTGGCCGCGGCGGGCACCGAGGTGTTCGGTGTACCGGCCGCGCTGCTCCTCTTCGTGGCCGGCTTTCTGCTGGCCCATCTGGTCGAACGCCTGCTGGCCCACCGCCAGGCCGCGCACGGCGGCGAGGAGAACGACGGACGGGCGCCCGAGGTCGGCCTCACGGCGGCCGGTGCCATGGTCGGCCACAGCGCGATGGACGGCGTCGCGATCGGCGCCGCCTTCCAGGTCGGCGGCGGCATGGGGCTGGCGGTGTCCCTCGCGGTGATCGCCCACGACTTCGCGGACGGCTTCAACACGTACACGATCACGAGTCTGTACGGGAACGCCCGCCGCAAGGCCCTGCTCATGCTGTACGCGGACGCGGCGGCCCCGATGATCGGCGCCGCTTCCACCCTCTTCGTCACCATCCCCGAGCCGCTGCTCGGCGGCTATCTCGGCCTGTTCGGCGGCGCGCTCCTCTACCTCGCCGCCGCCGAGATCCTCCCGGAGGCGCACCACGAGCACCCCGCCCGCTCGACCCTGCTGTGCACGGTCGCGGGCGTGGCCTTCATCTGGCTGGTGGTGGGCATCGCGGCCTGAGCCCGCGCGGGCCGCCGGGTGTGCCGGACGGGCCGGGCGCGCCGAGCCCGTGCGGGACGCCGAGCGGGCCGGAGCCGGATGGCGGGTGCGGGTCACAGTTTGCCGCCGCGTTTCCCGTCGCGGCGCGCGGGCGCGATGAGCGTCGAGAGGTAGGGGAGGGGCTCCCCGTCGAGGTCGCCCGCCGGCCGGATCGACTCGTCCTCGAGGCCGAGCGCCGAACCCCAGACGGCGTCGTCGATCCGCCCGCTGTCCCGCAGCGCCTCGGCGACCTCGCGGGCCTGCCGCCCGAACTTGTACGCCACCACCGTGCCCGGCCCGTTCAGCGCGTCCTTGAGCACGGCGGCCCCCGCGGTCACCGGGACGAGCGTGAGCGGCTCGGTCCCCTCGGTGAGCACGGCCCCCGACCGCGCGGCGAGGTCCTGCATGGCGGTGATGCCGGGCACCGTCTCCACGACGGTGCCGGGAACCAGCTCCCCGATGGTGTGGGCGAGATAGGTGAAGGTCGAGTACACGTTGGGGTCGCCGATGGTGGCGAAGGCGACCGTGGCGTGCCGGCCGAGCAGGTCCGCGACCCGTGCGCCGGCGGCGTCCCAGGCGGCCTCGCGCCGGCCCCGGTCGCTCCGCTCGTTGAGCGCGAACACGACCCGGAGGACCTTCTCCCCGGGCACGTAGTGCAGGACGGTCGCCTCGGCCCGCCCCCGCTCGCCCGTGTCCATCACGGGGACGACGACGACCTCCGCGGCGCGCAGAGCGTTGACGCCCTTGACGGTCACCAGCTCCGGGTCGCCGGGGCCCACCCCGACTCCGATCAGCTTGCTGCTCATGACGTCAGGCACCTCTCCACGAACCGACGGGCCACACCGGGCTCGGACGCCCAGTGCGTGTGCAGATAACTGGCGTGCACGCCGTGCTGCACGAAACCTTCGACGCGCCGCTCGGGGGCGCGCACCCCCCAGGCGGGAGCCGCGCCGGCGCCGGGCTCCACGACGGTGCGGTGGAACTCGTGCCCGCGCATCCGGGTGCCCGCCGCGGCGAGCACGCTGTCGCTGACGGCCACGGCGTCCCGGTAGCCGAGGGTGAGCCGCTCGTGCATCCGGGCCTCCGCGTCGATGACCCCGCACATGGGCCGCCCGTCGAGTTCCCGGGCCAGATACAGCAGTCCGGCGCACTCGGCCGCGACCGGCGCCCCGCCGAACGCCAGCTCGGCCACGGCCTTGCGCAGCGGTTCGTTGGCGGACAGCTCGGGCGCGTACACCTCGGGAAACCCGCCGCCGATGACCAACCCACCGGTCCCTTCGGGCAGTTGCTCGTCCCGGAGCGGATCGAAGGTGACGACCTCGGCCCCGGCGGCGGTGAGCAGTTCGGCGTGTTCGGCGTAGGAGAAGGTGAACGCCGGGCCACCGGCGACGGCCACCACGGGCGCCCGCTGCCCGGCCGAGCGGGTCGGATGGTCGGTGAACGCCTCCCCGCCCGCGGCAGCCACCAGTGGCCCCCGCTTCCCGGCCGAGCGAGTCGGGTGGTCGTGGGTGGGCAACTCGACGGCCTCGGCGGCGTCCCAGGCCGCACCCGGCAACGCACCGGCACTCCGCGCCAGCGCCGCCAGCGCGTCCAGGTCGCACCCTTGGGCGACCTGCGCGGCCATCGCCGCGACGGCCGAGACCGCCTCCGCCCGCCGCTCGGCGACCGGCACCAGCCCGAGGTGCCGCGACGGCGTGTCCACCTGCGGCGCCCGCCGCAGCACCCCCAGCACCGGTACCCCGGACGCGTCCAGCGCCTCCCGGAGCATGGCCTCGTGCCGGTCGGACCCCACCTTGTTGAGGATCACCCCCGCGACCCGCACCTCGGGGTCCCAGGAGGCGAACCCGTGCACCAGCGCGGCGACCGACCGCGACTGCGAGGACGCGTCGACGACCAGCACCACCGGCGCCCGCAGCAGCTTCGCCACATGGGCCGTGGACGCGAGTTCCCCCTCGCCCGCGGCCCCGTCGTACAGCCCCATCACGCCTTCGACGACCGCGAGATCGCACCCGCGCGCGCCGTGCGCGAACAGCGGCCCGATCAGCTCCGCGCCGCACAGGTAGGCGTCGAGATTCCGCCCCACGCGCCCGGTGGCGAGCGCGTGATACCCGGGGTCGATGTAGTCGGGCCCCACCTTGTGCGGGGACACGGCGAGCCCCCGCGAGGCGAAGGCCGCCATCAGCCCCGTGGCGACGGTGGTCTTGCCGCTGCCCGAGGAGGGCGCGGCGATGACCAGCCGGGGAACGGAGGACGTCACCACTCGATGCCCCTCTGGCCCTTCTGGCCGGCGTCCATCGGATGCTTGACCTTGGACATGTCGGTCACGAGATCGGCGAGGTCGACCAGCTTCTCCGGGGCGTTGCGTCCGGTGATCACCACGTGCTGGGTGCCCGGCCGGTCCCGCAGCACCGCGACGACCTCGTCGGTGTCGATCCATCCCCAGTGCATCGGGTACGCGAACTCGTCGAGCACGTACAGCTGGTACGTCTCGGCGGCGAGGTCCCGCTTGACCTGCTCCCAGCCCTCGCGGGCCTTCTCCTCGTTGTCCATCTGGGCGTCGCGCTGGACCCAGGACCAGCCCTCGCCCATCTTGTGCCAGTCGACGGTGCCGCCCTCGCCGGAGGCGCCGAGCACGCGCAGCGCGTTCTCCTCGCCGACCTTCCACTTCGCCGACTTGACGAACTGGAACACCCCGATGGGCCACCCCTGGTTCCAGGCGCGCAGCGCGAGCCCGAACGCGGCGGTGGACTTGCCCTTGCCGATCCCCGTGTGCACGACGACCAGCGGCCGGTTACGACGCTGACGGGTCGTCAGTCCGTCGTCCGGTACGACACTCGGCTGCCCCTGCGGCACTACGCGGCCCTCCTCGAAGTCCCCTGCACATCCCGCACGAGCCCGGCGATGGAATCCGCCCGCAGCGCGTCCAGCGTCACCGGCGTACCGCCCAGTTCCCCCGCCAGCCGGCCCGCGAGCCCGAGCCGTACCGGCCCCGACTCACAGTCGACGACCACCGAGGCGACCCCGTCGGCCGCGAACAGCCGCGCCGCGCGTTCGGCCGTGGCGACCGGCTCGGCCCCGCCCGTGGCGCGCCCGTCGGTCACGACGACGACCAGCGGACGCCGGGCGGCGTCCCGCAGCCGCTCCACCCGCAGCACCTCGTGCGCCCGCAGCAGCCCGGCCGCGAGCGGCGTCCTGCCACCCGTCGGCAGGGACTCCAGCCGGGCCGCGGCGGCGTCCACCGAGGAGGTGGGCGGCAGCGCGACCTCGGCGGCCGACCCGCGGAAGGTCACCAGGCCCACCTTGTCGCGCCGCTGGTAGGCGTCGAGCAGCAGCGACAGCACGGCACCCTTGACCGCGCTCATCCGCTGCCGCGCCGCCATCGACCCGGAGGCGTCCACGACGAAGAGCACGAGGTTGCCCTCACGGCCCTCGCGTGTCGCCTGCCGCAGATCGTCCCGCCGCACGACGAGACCACGTCCCGACCGCCCCCGCGCCAGCTGGTGCGGGGCGGCGGCCTGGACGGTCGCCGCCAGGTGCAGCTTGGTGAGCGTCCCCCGGGGACGCCGCGACCCGGTCGTCCGGCCGTGCTCGGTCCGCGCGCGCGAACGCCGCCCGGCGGCGCCCTCACCGAGCCCGGGCACGCTCAGCGTCTTCGTGCGAAAGGGCTCGGCGGCCCTTACGGGCGACTGCTCTCCGGCGCCCTGCCCGGCCGGGGCCTGCGCGTCGTCCGACGGCTCGCCCTGCGCGGGGACGTCACCGGCGGGGGAGCCGTCGTCCGGCCCGTCCTGCGGCGGCTGTCCGCCACCCCCGGGACCGTCCGGATCCGGGTCGGGGTCCGGCTCGTCGTCCGCCCCGCCGTCCGAACCGCCGAACTCCTCCAGCGTCTCGTCGAGCTTCTCCTCGTCGAGTCCCGGCGCGTCGAAGGGGTTGCGCCGCCGCCGGTGCGGCAGCGCGAGCAGCGCCGCCTGCCGTACGTCCTCGGCGATCACCTCGGTCCGTCCCGCCCACGCGGCGAGCGCGGTCGCGGTCCGCGCCATCACGATGTCGGCACGCATGCCGTCCACCTCGAAGGCGGCGCAGGTCGCCGCGATCTGCCGCAGCGGCCCGTCGCCGAGCCGCACGGAGGGCAGCAGCGTGCGGGCCGCCACGATCCGGGCCCGCACGGCGGACTCCTCGTCGGCCCAGCGCGCCGCGAAGGCCGCCGGGTCGTCGTCGTGGGCGAGCCTGCGCCGGACGACCTCGACCCGCTGGTCGGGCTCCCGCGAGGCGGCGACCTCGACCGTCAGGCCGAACCGGTCGAGCAACTGCGGCCGCAGCTCGCCCTCTTCGGGGTTCATCGTCCCGACGAGCAGGAACCGTGCCGCGTGCCGTACGGAGACACCCTCGCGTTCGACGTACGAGGCGCCCATCGCGGCCGCGTCCAGCAGGAGATCGACCAGGTGGTCGTGGAGGAGGTTGACCTCGTCCACGTACAGGATGCCGCGGTGCGCGTCGGCCAGGAGTCCGGGCTCGAAGGCCTTCACGCCCTCCGAGAGCGCCCGCTCGATGTCCAGGGCGCCGACCAGCCGGTCCTCGGACGCGCCGACGGGCAGTTCGACCATGCGGGCCGGACGGGTCGTGGACGCCTCCACCTCGTGCGGTCCGTCGGGGCAGGCGGGGTCCGGGGCGGCCGGATCGCACGAGAAACGGCACCCGGTGACCACGTCGACGGCCGGCAGGAGCGCCGACAGCGCGCGGACGGCCGTCGACTTGGCGGTGCCCTTCTCGCCTCGGACCAGTACGCCGCCGACGGCGGGTGACACGGCGTTCAGCAGCAGCGCGAGCCGCAGGTCGTCCTGGCCGACCACCGCCGTGAACGGGAACGGGGTACTCACTGGTCGTCGCCCTCCAAGTCGCCTTCGAGCTCCAGATAGGTGGCACGCAGCCGCTCCAGCGTCTCCGCGTCCGGCTCGGCCCACAGCCCGCGGTCGGCGGCCTCCAGGAGCCGCTCGGTGATGCCGCGCAGCGCCCACGGGTTGGACTTCTTCATGAAGTCCCGGTTCTCCGCGTCGAAGACGTACTCCGCGCTGAGCTTCTCGTACATCCAGTCGTCCACGACCCCGGCCGTGGCGTCGTACCCGAAGAGGTAGTCGACGGTCGCCGCCATCTCGAAGGCGCCCTTGTAGCCGTGGCGGCGCATCGCGGCCATCCAGCGCGGGTTGACCACCCGGGCGCGGAAGACCCGGTGCGTCTCCTCGCCGAGCGTGCGGGTCTTCACCTGGTCGGGCACGGCCGAGTCACCGACGTACGCCTCCGGGCTCGCGCCGGTCAGATGGCGCACCATCGCGACCATGCCGCCGTGGTACTGGAAGTAGTCGTCGGCGTCCACGAGGTCGTGCTCGCGGGTGTCGACGTTCTTCGCCGCGACCGCGATCCGCCGGAACGCCGTCTCCATGTCCCCCCGCGCCGCCCGCCCGTCGAGCCCGCGCCCGTAGGCGTAGCCGCCCCACACCGCGTACACCTCGGCGAGGTCGGCGTCCGAACGCCAGTTGCGGGCGTCGATCAGCGGCAGCAGACCGGCGCCGTACGCGCCCGGCTTGGAGCCGAAGATACGGGCGGTCGCGCGCCGCCGGTCACCGTGCTCGGCGGTGTCCTCGTCGGCGTGCTTGCGCACGTAGTTCCGGTCGGCGGGCTCGTCCAGCTCGGCGACCGCGCGCACCGCGTCGTCGAGCAGCCCGACGACGTGCGGGAACGCGTCCCGGAAGAAGCCCGAGATACGGACCGTGACGTCGATGCGCGGGCGGCCGAGCTCGTCGAGCGGGACGATCTCGAAGCCGGTGACGCGCCGCGAGGCGTCGTCCCACACCGGGCGGCAGCCCAGCAGCGCGAGGATCTCCGCGATGTCGTCGCCCTGGGTGCGCATGGCGGACGTGCCCCAGACGGTCAGCCCCACGGACGTCGGGTAGGCGCCCGTGTCCTGGAGGTAGCGCTGCACGAGCGAGTCCGCGAGGGACTGCCCGACCTCCCAACTGAGCCGGGAAGGAATGGCCTTGGGGTCGACCGAGTAGAAGTTCCGGCCGGTCGGCAGCACGTTGACGAGTCCGCGCGTCGGCGAACCCGACGGACCTGCCGGGACGTAACCGCCGTTCAGCGCCTTGAGGATGTGCCCGATCTCGTCCGTCGTACGGGCGAGCCGCGGCACGACCTCGCGGCAGGCGAACTCCAGCACCGCGACGGCGTCCGGGAGTTCGACGCCCAGCACCTCGCGCACGAGCGCCGGGACGGTCGCGGTGTCCCAGCCGCGCTCCTCCATGCCCAGCGCCGCCCGGCGGCACAGCTGCTCCAGCAGGTCGATCGCGTCGGCCGCCGTACGGGCCGGACCGTCGACCAGGTCCGTCAGCTCGACGGGCACCTTCACCGGAGCGCCCGGCTCGGCGAGCAGCTCCTTCTCCACCAGGCCGAAGTACTCGGCGAGACAGGCCCGGAGACCCGGCAGCGCGTTCGCCGCGCCGCCCCACACCTGCGAGGCGCGCAGCACGGCGAGCACCAGGTTCACCCGCGGCTCGGCCTCCGGACCCCCGCCCAGGATGTGCAGGCCGTCACGGATCTGCACGTCCTTGATCTCGCACAGATAGCCGTCGATGTGCATCACGAACTCGTCGAAGTCGCCGTCGTCCGGCTGCTCGTCGACGTGCAGGTCGTGATGGAGCTCGGCGGCCTTGACGAGGGTCCAGATCTGCGCGCGGACCGCGGGGGCCTTCGTCGGGTCCAGATCGGACACGAGCGCGTACTCGTCGAGGAGTTGCTCCAGCTTGGCGAGGTCCCCGTAGGTGTCGGCGCGCGCCATCGGCGGTACGAGGTGGTCGACGACGGTGGCGTGCCCGCGGCGCTTGGCCTGCGTGCCCTCGCCGGGGTCGTTGACGATGAACGGGTAGACCAGGGGGAGTTCGCCGAGGACGGCGTCGGGCGCGCAGCCGCCGCTGAGCCCGAGTCCCTTGCCCGGCAGCCACTCCATCGTGCCGTGCTTGCCCATGTGCACGACGGCGTCGGCGCCGAAGCTGTTCTCCAGCCAGCGGTAGGCGGCCATGTAGTGGTGCGAGGGCGGCATGTCGGGGTCGTGGTAGATCGCGATCGGGTTCTCGCCGAAGCCGCGCGGCGGCTGGATCATCACGACGACGTTCCCGAACTGCAGGCAGGCCAGCACGATGTCGTCGCCGTCGACGTAGAGGGAGCCCGGCGGCTCGCCCCACGCCTCCAGCATGCCCTCGCGCAGCGCGGGGTCGAGCGTCTCGAACCACGCCCGGTAGTCCGCGAGCGGCACCCGCGCGGGGGCGGCGGCGAGCTGCTCCTCGGTCAGCCACTCGACGTCGTGACCGCCGGCCGCGATGAGCCGGTGGATCAACTCGTCGCCGTTGTCCGGGTATTCGGTGAGGGCGTAGCCCGCGTCCCGGAGCGCGTCGAGGACCCGTACGGCGGAGGCGGGCGTGTCGAGACCGACCGCGTTGCCCACCCGCGAGTGCTTGGTCGGGTAGGCGGTGAAGACGATCCCGAGCTTTTTCTCCGCGTTCGGCTTGTGCTTCAACAGGGCGTGCCGCAGGGCGATTCCGGCGACCCGCGCGGCCCGCTCGGGGTCGGCGACGTACACCGGGACGTCGTCCGGACCCTGCTCCTTGAAGGAGAACGGCACCGTGATGAGACGGCCGTCGAACTCCGGGATCGCGACCTGCATCGCCGCGTCCATGGGGGACAGGGCGGCGTCCGAGGCGTCCCAGGCGCTCTTCGACGAGGTCAGGCAGAGCCCCTGGAGGACGGGGATGTCGAGGTCGGCGAGCGCCCCGATGTCCCAGGCCTCCTCGTCGCCGCCCGCGGACGCCTGCGAGGCGTGGGTGCCGCCCGCGGCGAGGACGGTGGCGACGAGCGCGTCGGCCCGGCCGAGGATCTCGTACAGGGCCGGGTCGGCTCCGCGCAGCGAACCGCAGTACACCGGGAGGGCGTTGGCGCCGCGTGCCTCGATCGCGTCGCACAGCGTGTCGACGAACGCGGTGTTCCCGGACAGCTCGTGGGCCCGGTAGAACAGCACGCCGACGGTCGGCCTGCCCTCGACGAAGGCGCGTTCGCCGTGGACACCGAACTCCGCCGACTTCCGCGGCTCCTCGAAGCCCTCGCCCGTGAGCAGCACGGTGTCGGAGAGGAACCGGGCCAGTTCGGTCAGGTTGGCCGGCCCGCCCTCGACGAGATACCGCAGCGCCTCCGCCACGACACCCGCGGGCACCGACGACTCGGCCATCAGCTCGGCGTCCGGGACGGACTCACCGCCCAGCAGCACGGTCGGGATGCCGGCCGACCTCAGGAAGGCCAGTCCGTCCTCCCAGGCACGCTTGCCACCGAGCAGCCGTACGACGGCGAGGTCCGCGCCCTCGACGAGCGCGGGGAGTTCGCCCGCGACGTCCACCCGGGTGGGATTGCCGATCCGGTAGGCGGCGCCGGAGGCGCGGGCCGCCAGCAGATCCGTGTCGGCGGTCGACAACAACAACACTGTGCTCATGCGGGCGCTCCCGGTGGAATGAAGGGCAGTCCTTGCGGCGCGCCCGACTCGATGAGCCGCCACAGCGCGTCCGTGTCCGCGTGTTCCTCGATCAGATCGCCGAGCCGGTCCAGCTGCTCCTCGCGCAGCGCCGCGAACGACGTGTCGGCCGCCGGCACGAAACGGCGGCCCGCGGCGGCCGCCACCTCGCGCAGGAAGGCCCGCCGGAAACCGTCCGATTCCAGCGAGCCGTGCCAGTGCGTGCCCCAGACGGCGCCGACCCGGCACCCGTCCGAGCTGTGTCCATGGTCATCGGAGATGAACGCCTCGCCACCGGTGACTTCGGCGACGCCGTGATGGATCTCGTACCCCTCGACGTGCTCGCCGAGGGCCTTGCCGACCGGCCGGGTCAGGGTCTTCTCCCGCGCGAACCGCACGCGTACGGGGAGGAGTCCGAGCCCGTCGACATGGCCGGCGCGCGACTCGACCTCGTCCTCGATGTGCTCTCCGAGGAGCTGGTAGCCGCCGCAGATGCCGAGGACGGGCCGCCCCTCGGCGGCCCGGCGCGTGATCGCGTCCGCGAGGCCGCGCTCACGCAGCCATGCCAGTGCCTTCACCGTGCCCCGGGTTCCGGGCACGATGACGAGGTCCGCGTCGGCCAGCTCCTCGGCCCGGTCCACGAACCGCACGACGACGCCCGGTTCGGCGGCCAGCGCGTCCACGTCGGTGAAGTTGGACATCAGCGGGATCGCGCAGACCGCGACGCGCAGGATGTCCTCGCCGACGGGGGAGGAGACCGCCGACTCCCGGACCGCCCCGCGCAGCGACACCCTCAGGCCGTCCTCCTCGTCGATGCCCAGACCGTGCTGGAAGGGCAGCACGCCGTAGGAGCGCCGCCCGGTGAGGCCGTGCAGCATGTCGAGGCCGGGCTCCAGCAGGCTGACGTCTCCGCGGAACTTGTTGACGAGGAACCCGGCGACGAGCGCCTGGTCCTCGGGCGACAGCAGGGCCACCGTCCCGAAGAACGAGGCGAACACGCCGCCCCGGTCGATGTCACCGACGACGAGCACGGGAAGCCCCGCGTTCCGTGCCACCCCCATGTTCACGATGTCGGTGCGCCGCAGATTGATCTCGGCCGGACTGCCGGCTCCTTCACAGATCACCGCGTCATACGTGCCCCGCAACTGGGCCAGACAGTCGAGGACGGTCCCGAGGAGTGCTTCCTGGCGCCCTCCGCGCAGCCTTTCGCCGGGGGACCCCGCGCCCGGCAGCGGTTCCGCCGCGGACCCGGACGTCCCGAAGAAGCCGCGCGCGCTCATCTCGCCCACCGGACGGCCCATCAGGACGACCTGGCTGCTGCGGTCGCTGCCCGGTTTGAGCAGCACGGGATTCATCAGCGCGGTCGGCTCCACGCGGGCGGCCTGCGCCTGCATGGCCTGCGCCCGCCCGATCTCGGCTCCCTCGCGCGTCACGAACGAGTTGAGGGACATGTTCTGCGCCTTGAAGGGCGCGACCTTGACGCCCTGGCGCACCAGCCACCGGCAGATCCCGGCGGTCACGACGCTCTTGCCCGCGTCGGAGGTGGTTCCGGCGATCAGCAGCCCGCCGCTCATGCGGTGCGCCCCTTCCTGGTGAGCAGAACCGTGAGCAGAACCCGTCCGGCGGCGCTCACGCCGAGCGCGAGCCAGCCGACGCGACGGGAGAGCCGTACGGCCCGCTCGATGTCGTGGAGATGGACGGCGCGTCCCGCCTCATTGAGCACGGGCCGGTGCTCGACCCGGCCCCCGTACGCGAGGGTGCCGCCGAGCCGTACGCCGAGCGCGCCCGCGAACGAGGCTTCCACGGGCCCGGCGTTGGGGCTCGGATGCTTGCGGGCGTCCGCGCGCCAGGCGCGCACGGCGCCGCGCCTGTCGCCCCCCGCCGCGGCCGCGAGGACGGCGGTCAGCCGGGCTCCCGGCCAGCCGGCGACGTCGTCGAGCCGGGCGGAGGCCCAGCCGTAGCGCCGGTACCGGGGGGACTTGTGCCCGACCATGGCGTCGAGCGTGTTCACGGCGCGGAAGGCGACGAGCCCCGGCACACCGCCGACGGCGCCCCAGACCAGGGCGCCCACCACGGCGTCGGAGGTGTTCTCGGCGACGGACTCGACGACGGCACGCGCGACGCCGTCGGCGTCCAGTGCCTGCGGGTCACGTCCGCACAGATGCGGCAGCCGTTCCCGGGCGACCTCGATGTCACCGGCCGCGAGCGCGCCGGCGACGGCCCGCGCCTCGCGGCCGAGGGAGGTCCCTCCGACGACGGCCCAGGTGGTGGCGGCGGTCAGCGCGACGGAGACGGCAGGCGAGGTGCGGACGGAACGACGCGCGAGCGCGGCCAGTCCGGTGGCACCGCCCACGCAGAGGGCCGTGTGCAGCGCTCCCCATCCGCGGTCGTCCCGCCACAGCGCCCGCTCCACGGACGCGGCGGCCCGCCCGAACGCGGCGACCGGATGCCCCCGGCGGGGATCACCGAGCAGCAGGTCACCGAGGAGGCCGGCGGCGGCGCCGTACGCGAAGACGCGATCGGCACGCACGGGGTCAGCCGGCCGTGGGGTGGAGTGGAACCCTCGTACTCAGCGAAATGGGCAACGGGCAGCCGCGCATGGCGATATGTCCTCACTCAGGGTGTCCACGCCCTGGTTCGACGAGACCGGCGGTGAGAGTTCCTGGCTCCCGGGGAGTTTCTTCCCCGATGACAGTGGCGGGACCGCGCCGGATTCGCACCGGCTTCCTCTCATGCCGCCGTACTTGGCTCCGGCAGTCCACCACGGGGCGAGAACGGCCGTCAACTGGCTGTTGACCTGCGGGGGGAGAGTGTGCGAAGGCCCACATACGCGTGGGGTGCGGGACGGTGATCCGTCCCGCACCCCACGCGAAGTGCTGCCCGCCGCGGCCCTGTTCCGGCCCGCTCGTTCCGGGTTACTTGGTCATGATCAGGGAGATGCCGTACACCACCGCCGCGGCGCAGGCCGCGAAGCAGACGTACGCGCCCGTGGCGGCCGCGACCGCGGAACCGCCCTGGGCCGACTCCTTCTTGGAGAGGCCGGCGACGCCCAGGGTGAAGAGGGCGACGAGGGCCACGGTCACTCCGAGGCTGACCCCGAAGACGGACCCGAGGGCTGACCAGTCGATGTGCATGCTGTTTCTTCCTTCGGTTCTCAGGCCACGGGGGACGGCGCCGACGGGGCCGCCGTGGGCTCGGCGGGAGCCGGGATGGTGGCCGTGAGGTCCTCGGCCACGGTGCCGGCCGGGGGCGGGGTGACGGCGGCGATGGCCGTGGTCACCACACCGGCGGGCTCGTCGTCGTCGTTCACGTTGGTGTGGTCGATCACCTCGCGGCGCGAGCGGCGCCAGATCGCGAAGCTGGACCCGACCAGGAAGACCGCGACGAGCGTGGTGCCCCAGGCGCCGAAGCCGGTGACCCACTCGGCGAGCGCGCCGACCAGAGCGGCGGCGGGCAGCGTGAGGACCCAGGCGACGACCATCCGGGTGGCGGTGGACCAGCGGACCACACCGCCCTTGCGGCCGAGACCCGCGCCCATCACGGAACCGGAGACCGAGTGCGTGGTGGAGAGGGAGAAGCCGATGTGCGAGGAGGCCAGGATGACCGTGGCCGCGCTGGTCTGGGCGGCGAAGCCCTGCTGCGGCTGGAGGTCGGTCAGGCCCTTGCCCATCGTGCGGATGATGCGCCAGCCGCCCAGGTAGGTGCCGAGCGCGATGGCGAGACCGGCGCAGAGGATGACCCAGACCGGCGGGTCGGAGTCGGGAGCGACGGCGCCACCGGCGACCAGGGCCAGGGTGATGATGCCCATCGTCTTCTGCGCGTCGTTGGTGCCGTGGGCCAGCGAGACCAGGCCCGCGGAGGCTATCTGGCCGGCGCGGTACCCCTTCTTGGTGGCCTTGGTGTCGGCGTTGCCACTGAGCTTGTACGACAGCCGGGTGGCGACCAGCGCCGCGAGACCGGCGACGATCGGGGCCGCGACGGCGGGGAGAAGCACCTTGCCGACCAGGACGTCCCCGTGCACCGCGCCGGTACCGGCGGAGGCGATGGTGGCGCCGACCAGGCCGCCCATGAGGGCGTGCGAGGAGCTGGACGGGAGTCCGACGAGCCACGTCACCAGGTTCCAGAGGATCGCGCCGACGAGGGCGGCGAAGATCACTTCTGGCTGGATGCCGGATTCATCGACGAGGCCTTTGGAGATCGTGTTGGCGACCTCCACCGAGAGGAAGGCGCCGACAAGGTTCAGAGCGGCGGACATGGCCACCGCGACCTTGGGCTTGAGTGCGCCGGTCGAGATGGTGGTGGCCATCGCGTTGGCGGTGTCGTGGAAACCGTTCGTGAAATCGAACACGAGAGCGGTGACGATCACGATTCCGAGGAGGAGCGTGATGTGTTCCATTTACCCAGGCTTCTGTTGGACGTCAGTGGCAGGGGGACCGTAAGCAACCTGGGTGAACGGAAGATGAACTGGGGCGGGCTTCATGGTGACCCGAACGGCGAATCGCCCCTCCGCTTGTGCTGAAGGGGCGATGCCGTGGGTCGAACGGATGCGGAATTCCGGGCTCCGGTCCGGGTCCTACCCCCGGGCGAGCCGCTCGAGCTGAGCCCGGGATCCATGGAAGAGATTCTGGTCACCCGGCAGGCTGCCGCCGTTGTCGTACTGCCAGAAGGTCCATACGGACCAGCCGGCGGGCAGTGTGCCGGCGTCCGCCGAGCCGTAACGGGCCAGCCACAGGGCGTGATTCGCGGCAAAAGCCCTGCTGGAGCCGGTGCAGGCGTTCCACCAATGCGTTGTGGTGTAAATCACAGGGCGCCGACCGGTCTCCCGGCGGACCTCGTCGCTGAAAGCCTTGATCCAGTTCACCATCGCGGTCTTGCTCAGGCCGTAGCACCTGCGCTTGCCGTACGGGTTGTACTCGATGTCGAGCGCGGGCGGCAGTGTCCAGCCGTCCGCGCGCCAGGCTCCGCCGTTGTGTACGAAGTGGGCGGCCTGGGCGGTGCCGGACGACCTGTCCGGCACCGCGAAGTGATAGGCGCCGTGGAGGATGCCCGCCTCGCGTGCCCCGTCGTACTGCCGGTCGAAGTAGGGGTTGCGGTAGGTGGTGGCCTCGGTCGCCTTCACGTAGACGAACCGCGCGCCCTTCGCCCTCGCGCTCCGCCAGTCCACGTTCTTCTGGTGAGAGGACACGTCGTGCCCCTTGGTGTTGCCCGCGGCCTCGGCCGGGAGCGCGGCGAGTGCGGTGCCGGCCAGGGTGACCGCCGCCGCGACGGTGATCGCGGCGACGCGGGCGCGGCGACGGAACGGTTTGTGGTCACGGGCCATGTATCCCCCCGGAAATGGCGACGTGTGCGACAAATCCCCCAGAGGCTACGGGAAGATCGGGCGCCGTCCGTCGATTCCCGGCCCTTCGTCGCCAGGGGGCGAAGTGAGCGCATATGCGCCCTTTCGGAGGCCCCACTTCCGCACTACAGTGCGCCCGCCCGAGGTGCGCCCACGGGCATGCCTGGCAGGATCGCGGCATGGCTGAGCAGCACCGGGACGCACGGGACGGGCGGGAGGATCCAGGGATGGCGGACGAGCACGACGAGCGGGACGCGTCGGCCGTGAGGGACACGGGGGACGCCGTCCGGCGGGCCTGGGACGAGCTCGTCGCGACGGCCCGCCGGACCGTGACCGACGGACTGGTCGTCGGTACGTCGGGCAACGTCTCCGTCCGCGTCGGCGACACCGTCCTGGTGACACCCACGGGCGTGCCCTACGACCGGCTGACGCACGAAGACATCGTCGGCGTCGGCCTCGACGGCCGGCAGGTCCTCGGCTCGCTCCGTCCGACCAGCGAACTGCCGATGCACCTCGCCGTCTACCGCGAGACCGACGCCCGGGCCGTCGTCCACACCCACGCCCCCCACGCGACGGCCGTCTCGACCCTCGTCCCCGGCCTCCCGCCGATCCACTACATGACCGGCGCCCTCGGCGGCCCGGTCCGCGTCGCCCCCTACGCGACGTACGGCACGCCGGAGTTGGCCGAGAACATGCTGCGCGCGCTGACCGACCGCAGCGCCTGCCTCCTCCAGAACCACGGCACCGTCGCCCACGGAGCCTCACTGGACCAGGCGTACGACCGCACGGCCCAGCTCGAATGGATGTGCCGCGTCTGGCTCCTGGCCTCCTCGGTCCCGGGCCTGACGCCCGCCCTGCTCTCACCGGACCGGCTCCAGGAGGCGGCGGAGAGCCTGCGGGGATACGGCCAGAAGGGATAGGCCCCGAAGGGGCACGGGCGAGTAGGGGCGGGTTCGGGCGGGAGGGCCAGGGCCGGAAGCGCCGGGGCCGGAAGGGGTATGGCCGCCAGATCCCGGCAGGGCCAGGACCGGAACGGGTACGGCCAGATCCCGGAAGGGGGTGCGGCCCGGCTGTCGTCGGCCGTCGTGCTCCGGCCGCCGGATCACGCCCCGCACGCGGGGTCCGGAACGCCGCGCCCGTCACCCCTTGCGCCCCTCCCGCTGGCCGATGGCGGGATACGCCGGGAAACTGGTCGAGTGCGCACCCTAAGAGCCACGGCAGCGGCCGTCACCGTAGCCATAGCCGCGGGCGCGGCCTCCGTGGCGGCAGGCCGGTTCGCCAGCGACGCCGCGCTGAAGACGAGGCCCGGCAAGCCGCTGCCCAGTGAACCCCGCCTCACCGTGCACGCCACGACGGCGGGCGGAATCACCCTGACCCGGGCCCTGGCCTCCCGGCGCCCGGGAACCTACGGCCTCGCGGGCGACGGCTCCCACGCGGTCGTCGGCCCCCTCATGAACTCCGTCCCCCACACGGCCGACACCGTCGTACGCCGGCTGGACGGCGTCACGCACGGCTCCCTGGAACCCGGCGACAAGGTGTGGCTCACCCCGAACCTGTACGTCGGCGACCCCGGGTCCGCCCTCGGACTCGAACACGCCGACGTCGACGTGCCCGGCGAACTCGGTGCCCTGCCCGCATGGTTCCTGCCCGCGGTCCGCGACACCTGGGTCATCACCGTGCACGGCCTGGGCGCCACCCGGGAACACCCCATGAACGTCATGAGGTTCCTGAACAGCCGGCACTTCCCCGTCCTCGACCTCGCCTACCGGGGCGACCTCGGCGCACCCCGGCCCCCGGACGGGCTGAACCACCTCGGCGAGACCGAGTGGCGCGACCTCGACGCCGCGATCCGGTACGCCGTGCGGTTCGGCGCGGAGCGGGTCGTCCTGTACGGCTGGTCCACCGGCGCCACCATGGCGCTGCGCGCCGCCGCCCACTCCGCGCTGCGCGAGCGGATCTCCGGGCTCGTCCTGGACTCGCCGGTCCTGGACTGGGAGACCACGCTGCGCGCCCTCGCCGGGGCCCGCCACACGCCGCGCGTCCTGCTGCCGCTCGCAGTGCGCGCCGCCCAGGGCCGCACCGGCGTACGCGGAGACCGCATCGCGAGCGCCGCGCATCCCGGACAGCTCAAGGTGCCGACCCTGCTGGTGCACGGCCCGGACGACACCATCGCTCCCTGGGGACCCTCCCGTCGCCTGGCCGCGAGCCGCCCCGACCTGGTCACCCTGCACACCGTTCCGAACGCCCCGCACGGCGCCATGTGGAACGCCGACCCGGCGAGCTACGAAGAAGCCCTGCGCCGTTTCCTCACCCCCCTGATGTAGGCCACCCCCGGAGCGAAGCCGCCGCGCGCCCCGGCGCGGGCGCGGTGGCGGCGGGCCGGGGCTCGGCGCGAGGCCCCGGCGGACGCGAAGGCGCGCTTCCGGTTCGGTCCCGAACAACTCCGCGCGCCCCATTTCCCGGCGTGTCGAGTGCCCCGAGAAGCCCCCTCTCGTGCCACTTCCGCAGCCCGCGACGGCATTCCGTTTGGGTTTTCGGACTGTCAACCGGAAGACTGCACCCGTGACGTCCCGTAACCCGCGCGACTCCAGGCTCCGACTCGTCAGCCCGCGGCCTCTCGCTGCCGCTCCCCGAGCGGTGACCCAGCGCCGCACGCGCCGCCCCGCACCGCGACCGCCGGAGGGCACACCGCCTCCCGCGGAGCTCGCGCGCATGGCGCGCACCGGCCTGTCCGACGCGGCCCGGGTCGCGCGCTGGGCCGACGCAGCCCTGCGCCCGGGGCGCGACGGCGCGAACCCCGGCGGCAAAGGCGCCCTCTCCGACGCCACCGCGGAACGGGCCGCCGCCGACCTCGGGCTGACCCCCGTTCAGGCCCGCGCCGACTGGGACACCGCCCGGCTGGCCGGTCTCATCGAGGTGCACGGCGACAGCGCCCGCCCTGGCTGGCGGCTGCGCGCCTGGAGCCGTGACGACAGCGCCGTCCTGCGCGGCTGGGTCGCCCTCTTCGACGCCTGGTCCCTCGCGTACCCCGAACCCGTGGACCGCGAGCCCGCGGCCGTCGCCGAGGTCGTCTCCGCGATGCCCCAGGTGCTCTCCTTCCTCCAGCTCTCCGCCGGGCCCGTCCCCGTGGATCAGCTCCTCGACCTCCTCGGGCAGCGCGTCACCGAACTGCGCACCGAACGCTGCGAGATCTCCTACGGCCCGGCCCCCGAGCCCGCCCCGGAGCCCGCCGAGATCCCGGACGCCCCGCTCGCCCCCCTCCTCGACTGGGCCCTGCACGCCCTCGCCTCGGTCGGCGCACTGACCTACGGCGAAGGACAGGCCACCCTCACCCCGCTCGGCAGCTGGGCGGTCTGGGTCAAGCTGGAGCAGATCTGCGTCGCCGCGCAGAGCCCCGCCGGGAACATCGAGCAGTCCGCCGAGGACATGCTCCGCGGCTGCGCCCAGCTCCGCCCCAACGCCGCCCGCGCCGAATACCGCGCCTGGCTCGCCGCGCGCACGGTCGGCAGCGCCGTCACCGAACTCATCGCCGCCGCCCGCGGCGAGGACGCCCTCACCCGCGGCCTCGCCTTCGAGGCGCTGCGCGTGGTCGGCGCCCCCGCCGAGCCCGATGTGCGCGCCGTGGTCGAGGACACCCCGCTGCGCCCCTACGCCCTGCTCTGGCTCGCCGAGCACGACGGACACGACCCCGAGGACGCCCACGAGGTCCTCACCCGTGCCGAGTCCACCTGGCTGTGGGTCGACACGGCGGCCGCCGTCGCCGACCACGGCGAGGCCCCGCTCCTCGTCCGCCATCTGGAGTCCGCGGTGCAGCCCACCGTGCCCGCGCTCCTCGACGAGGTGCGTGAGGTCGGGCACCCGCGCACGGTGCAGGTGCTGGTCGCGCTCGCCGCCGCCCACCCGGACCCGGCCCTCGCCAAGGCCGTACGCCGGGCCGCCTTCCAGGTGCACACCGGGGGGAGCTGACCGGGAACAGGCCGGGGGAAGCCGGCCGGGAGCCGATGCGGGGCCGCCGACCGGCAAGGCCCCGCGCCGCCGCCCGGCGGGCGTCCTACGCGCCTATCTCCGGGGCGTAGGTGCCGAAGCTCCAGATGTTGCCCTCGAGGTCGCGGGCCATGTAGTCCCGCGAGCCGTAGTCCTGGTCGGTCGGGGCCATCAGGATCTCCGCGCCGTGGTCCACGGCCCGCTGGTGGTGTGCGTCCACGTCGTCCACGACGATGTACACCCCGCACGGGCCCGCGCTCTTCATCGCCTCGTCGAAGCGGCCGCCGCGGCCTTTGGAGCCGAGCATCACCGCGCCGTTGCCCTGCACCAGCTCGGCGTGCATCACCGAGCCGTCCTCACCCTCGTAGACGGACAGCTCGGTGAAGCCGAAGGCCTCCGTGAGCTGCCTGATCGCCGCCTTCGCGTCCGAGTACAAGAGCGAGGGATAGATGCTCGGGCGCCCGCTGTTCATGCCAGCCATGCCGATCACTCCGTCTCGTCCACTGCCGGATTTCCGATCCGCCGCCCAGTCTGGCACCGGCCACTGACAACGGCCCGGGCACCGGAATCCGGCCCCGTCGCCGGACCGGACCGGGAGCCGTGGCACCCAGCACGGCTCCCGCTCACCGGAACGTGTTGCACTGCGCCATGTCGCCGTTCCTGAAGCCCTGGTAGAACCACTGCTGCCGCTGCTGGGCCGACCCGTGCGTCCAGGTCTCCGGGGTCACCCGGCCCTGGTACCTCGCCTGGATCCGGTCGTCGCCGACGGCCGCCGCCGCGTCGAGGCCGTCACGGATGTCGGCGTCCGTCAACGAGGTCAGGAGCGGCTTGCCCGTCGACGAGGCCGCCGTGGTGGTCGCGTGGCGCGCCCACACCCCGGCGTAGCAGTCGGCCTGGAGCTCCACCCGCACCGCGTTGCTGTTCGCCCCGGTCACCCCGTCCTGCGACCGGGCCAGCGTGCCCATCAGGTCCTGCACGTGATGCCCGTACTCGTGCGCCACCACGTACGCCTGCGCGAACGGTCCGCCGGAGGCACCGAACTCGGTGCGCAGTTCGTCGAAGAAGCCCAGGTCCAGATAGACCTTGCGGTCCCCGGGACAGTAGAAGGGCCCGACGGCGGAGGACGCGGTGCCGCACGCGGTGCCGACCCGGCCGCTGAAGAACACCGTGGGGGAGCGGGCGTAGGTGCCGGCCCTGCGCGTGAACTCCCGGGTCCAGAAGGCCTGGACGCTGTTGACCACCGCCACGACGCGGCAGTCCTCCTGGGCGTTCGCGTCCCGCCCCTTCTTGCAGGTCTGCTGCACCTGCGCGAGGGAGGAGGCGGCCGCCGCGGGCTGGTCGCCGCCGGAGGAGAGGCCGAGCTGGTCGGGACCGACCCCGAAGAGCAGCGCGATGACCAGGGCGATCAGCCCCGCGAGGCCGCCGCCGATGGTCGCCCTGCCGCCGGGGATTCGACTGCCGCGCACATCCTGCACCTCGGAGGTGTCCAGGTCGGCGTCGTCGTCGAACTGCATGGGCGCACCACTCTCTGCCGTACGTCGCTCCGTGCCGCCATCCTCGTACGCTCCGTGATCCGCGGCCCCGGCCCACGGTCCGAACGGGCGACGACCCTGTCCGGCCACCGCGTCCCGGCGTCCGCCCCGGCCGGCGGCCCCGCCCTCCCCGCCCGGTCCGTGGGCCCGCGGTGCCACGGCGCTGATCGCGCTGCCCGGGGCCGTGTCCGGCGGCCGGACCGGCGAGATCATCCCCGTGGAGGACCGGGCGCGACCGCTCCGGACCGGGCCCCTCGGCGACGCACGGACGGGGCGAGTGTCACAGTGCCGGACGTCCGCACACCGGAAAAGTGGTTGCACGGCCCCGTTAGACTTGGCCCATGGCCATTCTCCTCGCGCATTAGACGGCGGGAACGTCCTCAGCCGTCCACCCCGCCAACGACCCTGCCCTGGAGTCTGTCCGTGATTTCCGCCTCCGGTATCGAGCTGCGCGCCGGCGCCCGCATCCTCATCGAGTCCGCCACCTTCCGCATCACGAAGGGCGACCGCATCGGTCTGGTCGGCCGCAACGGCGCGGGCAAGACGACCCTCACCAAGGTCCTCGCGGGCCAAGGCCAGCCCGCCGCGGGCACCGTCGCCCGCTCCGGCGAGGTCGGTTACCTGCCGCAGGACCCGCGCACCGGCGACCTCGACGTCCTCGCCCGCGACCGGGTCCTGTCGGCCCGCGGCCTGGACGTCCTGATCCGCAAGATGCGCGAGAACGAACAGCGCATCGCCAACGGCTCGGGCGCCACCCGCGAGAAGGCCATGCGGCAGTACGAGCGCCAGGAGACGGAGTTCCTCACCAAGGGCGGGTACTCCGCCGAGGCCGAGGCCGCGACCATTGCCGCCGCGCTCAACCTGCCCGACCGGGTGCTCGGCCAGCCCCTGCACACGCTCTCCGGTGGTCAGCGCCGCCGTATCGAGCTGGCCCGCATCCTCTTCTCGGACGCCGACACCCTGCTGCTCGACGAGCCGACGAACCACCTCGACGCCGACTCCATCGTGTGGCTGCGCGACTACCTGAAGACGTACCGCGGCGGCTTCATCGTGATCTCCCACGACGTCGACCTCGTCGAGACGGTCGTCAACAAGGTCTTCTACCTGGACGCCAACCGTGCCCAGATCGACGTCTACAACATGGGCTGGAAGCTCTACCAGCAGCAGCGCGAGGCCGACGAGAAGCGCCGCAAGCGTGAGCGGCAGAACGCCGAGAAGAAGGCCGCCGCGCTGAACTCGCAGGCGGACAAGATGCGGGCCAAGGCCACCAAGACGGTGGCGGCGCAGAACATGGCCAAGCGCGCCGACAAGCTGCTCGCCGGCCTCGAGGCGGTCCGTGTCTCGGACAAGGTCGCCAAGCTGCGCTTCCCCGAGCCCGCGCCCTGCGGCAAGACCCCGCTCATGGCGGAGGGCCTGTCGAAGTCGTACGGCTCCCTGGAGATCTTCACCGACGTCGACCTGGCCATCGACAAGGGCTCCCGCGTCGTCATCCTCGGGCTGAACGGCGCCGGCAAGACGACCCTCCTGCGTCTGCTCGGCGGCGCCGAGAAGCCCGACACCGGAGAGGTCATCGAGGGCCACGGCCTCAAGCTCGGCTACTACGCGCAGGAGCACGAGACCCTCGACCCCGAGCGCACGGTCCTGGAGAACATGCGCTCCGCCGCCCCCGACCTGGACCTGGTCGAGGTCCGCAAGACGCTCGGCTCGTTCCTGTTCTCCGGCGACGACGTGGACAAGCCGGCGGGCGTGCTCTCCGGCGGTGAGAAGACCCGGCTCGCGCTCGCGACCCTCGTCGTCTCCTCCGCGAACGTCCTCCTGCTCGACGAGCCGACGAACAACCTCGACCCGGCCAGCCGCGAGGAGATCCTCGGCGCGCTGCGCACCTACAAGGGCGCCGTCGTCCTCGTCACCCACGACGAGGGTGCCGTCGAGGCGCTCCAGCCGGAGCGGATCATCCTGCTGCCGGACGGTGTCGAGGACCTGTGGGGCTCCGACTACGCCGACCTGGTGGCCCTCGCCTGACCCGTGCGCGGCCTCCGGGAGGGGGCCGACGCCGCGTGATCGAATGACTGATCCACTGTGTATGGATCATTCGGCCGATCCGTGATCCATCATCTGTGTGAGATCTCCTCGTACCGAGGTGTGTCCTACATCGATTTCACGGCCGAGTCCTTTGTTCCCAAGGGCTCGGCCGTCTTGCGTCGCTGACCAGGCACTTCGCGGAAGAACCCGTTCGGCTGTACGGACGGCACCAGCCGGAACCGCGGATTCCACTCGTGGGGACGGACTCCTGTCGTCAAAACCTTGTCCTACGGACCTTGCCGAATGGGTGGCCATGACGCCCGGAAGGGGTGATCATGAGAGTCCAGAGCGCACTTCCCATGAGGAGGACCGGGTGGCCGAGACTCTGAAGAAGGGCAGCCGGGTAACCGGCGCCGCGCGCGACAAGCTCGCGGCAGACCTGAAGAAGAAGTACGACTCCGGTGCGAGCATCCGAGCGCTGGCCGAAGAGACCGGCCGTTCGTATGGCTTTGTGCACCGGATGCTCAGTGAGTCGGGTGTCACGCTCCGAGGGCGTGGCGGAGCGACGCGGGGCAAGAAGGCCGCCTCGGCCTGAGGCCGGGCGTCCCCATCGGCTTCGGTGGTGACCACCCGGTCGGTCGGGTGACCGACCGGGTGGTTACTGTGCAGTCACTTAGGTGCGTTCCTCGTGTCTTCGCGAGGTGCGCGTCTGATCCGACCGCACCCATCGGAGGCGCCCCATGGCTTCGCTCGACAAGGAACTCGAACCGGTACTCGACAAGGACGGCGTACGGCTCACCGTCGACGACGCGATCGCCACGGTGACGCTGACCAATCCGGCCAAGCGCAACGCCCAGAGTCCCGCGCTGTGGCGGGCGTTGACGCAGGCCGGCCGGTCACTGCCGGGCTCCGTCCGGGTGGTCGTCCTGCGTGCCGAGGGTCAGTCCTTCTCCGCGGGGCTCGACCGGCAGGCGTTCTCGCCCGAGGGCTTCGACGGGGAACCGTCGTTCATCGACCTCGCGCGCGGCTCCGACGCCGAGCTCGACGCGACCATCGCCGAGTACCAGGAGGCATTCACCTGGTGGCGGCGCAGCGACATCGTGTCCATCGCCGCCGTGCAGGGGCATGCCATCGGTGCGGGGTTCCAGCTCGCGCTCGCCTGTGACCTGCGCGTCGTCGCGGACGACGTGCAGTTCGCCATGCGCGAGACCAGCCTCGGTCTCGTACCCGACCTCACGGGGACGCACCCGCTGGTGAGCCTCGTGGGCTACGCCCGCGCGCTCGAGATCTGCGCCACGGGCCGCTTCGTACTGGCCGAAGAAGCCGAGCGCACCGGGCTCGCCAACCTCGCGGTGCCCGCCGGGCAGCTCGACGACGCGGTCCGCGACCTGACCGCCGCGCTGCTGGCCGCGCCGCGGGACGCCGTGATCGAGACGAAGGCCCTGCTGCGCGGCGCGCAGGAGCGGTCCTACGAGGAGCAGCGCTCCGCCGAGCGCGCGTCCCAGGCACGCAGGCTCCGCGACCTCGCGGGCGTGGGGGAGTAGACACCCCGGGGACGGGTGCGGTGACCACACACCCTGGGCAGGTGCGGGGGACTGGAGTTCCCAAGGACCGGGCGCGGGTGACTGGACACCCTGGGACGGGTGCGGGTGACTGGACATCCCGTAGGAGCGGGCTCGGGTGACTGGACACCCTGGGACGGGTGCGGGTGACTGGACATCCCGTAGGAGCGGGCGCGGGTGACTGGTCGCCCTCGGGCGGGTGCGGGGGGCTGGACACGTCCTAGACGTGGACGTCCCGGCTCACGGCGGTCACCAGTACCGCGACGGACGGTGTGTCTCCGGCGGCCCGCGTGATCGCCGTTCTGACCGCCCGTGCCACGTCCACCGCCCGCTCGTCCGGGGAGACCGCCAGTTCGACGCGGATGTGGCGGCGCGGCAGGGCCGGTTCCGGGGCGGGCGCGGTCCCGATGTGGACCGGTCGGCCCAGGGCGCCCGTCAGACGGGTGACGCCCGGGACGGCCAGCACGGTTGCCGCGATCCGCGCCTCCTCGGGGTCCTTCGGCACAGGAGCCCTCCGTACGTCGTCCGCCGCCGCGTCGGCGGACGCCTCCCGTACGTCGTCCGCCGGGCCGTCGGCGGACACCTTCCGTGCCTCGTCCGCCGGGCGGGCGGCGGACGCATCGCCCTCCTCCAGCAGATCCGTCACCTGCAGATCCACCTCGGCGACGTCGAGACCCAGCCGCTGCGTCGCGGCGGTGGCCAGCGTCAGGCGCAGCCGGGCGGCGACGGCCGGGAGGGGCTCGACACCCGGGGACGTGGGATCCACCGAGGCCCGGAACTCCGCGGTGACGCGCAGCGGGCCGGGCGGCAGCGCACTGGGCGGGGGCGGTACGGCGGGCGTGCCGGTCCACTCCGGGTCGGCCGGCGCGATCCGGAGCGCGCCGAGGAGTACGCCGTGCACAGCCGCCGTCTCGCGCCGCAGCGCCGACTCGGCCGCGTCCTCCGTGATCCACGCGCCGTCGCGCGGGAGGCCCAGCGGCAGGATTCTGCCGAGGCCGAGCTGGTGCCGTACCACTTGCGTCCATCGGTCCGCCGTCATTGCTCCAGCGTGCCCCATCCACGGCGCGCGACCGCGCGACCCGACCTACTGTGAGCAGAGGAGGACGACCGAAAGGGACGTACGGCGATGACCGACATGACCGAGCGGAACCGGACGGACAGCCCCGACATCGAGAAGGAGAGCCCGCAGACCCGTAAGCCCACCAGGCGCGGCGGTGGAGATCCCGCCACGCGGGGACGGACCACGATCGCCGACGGAGTCGTGGAGAAGATCGCCGGGCTCGCCGCCCGTGACGTGGTCGGTGTCCACACGATGGGCAGCGGGCTGAGCCGGACCTTCGGAGCGGTACGCGACCGGGTGCCGGGCGGGTCCAAATCGGTGACACGGGGTGTGAAGGCCGAGGTCGGCGAACTGCAGACGGCGCTCGACCTGGAGATCGTCGTCGACTACGGCGTGTCGATCGCCGACGTGGCCCGCGACGTACGCGAGAACGTCGTCGCGGCAGTCGAGCGCATGACAGGCCTCGAAGTGGTGGAAGTCAACATCGCGGTGAGTGATGTGAAGCTTCCCGAGGAAGAAGACGAGGAGCCGGAGTCGCGGCTCCAGTGACCCCCGGGCCACCGGAACGCCCCGGCCACCGCACCATGAGTGATCACGCGGCCACCGACAGCTGAGGAGCGCACCATGAGCTTGGCCGTGATCGGCATGATCGCCGGAATGGCGCTGGGCTTCGCCGGTTACTTCGGCGGTTTCGGCGCCTTCCTCCTGGTGGCCGCCCTGGGGGCCGTCGGGTTCGTCGTCGGAAGGCTCCTGGAGGGAGACCTGGACATCGGCGACTTCTTCCGAGCCCGTGACGACCGGCGGCGGTGACGCGTGCCAGGTCATGTCGACCGGCTCGGTGAGACACGGCCGGGCCTGACGACCGTCGCGGCCCCCGAGCGGGGTGCCACCCGGATCGCCGACCGCGTCGTCGCGAAGATCGCGTCGCAGGCGGCGCGCGAGGCGCTGCCCCCTCCGCCGCCCGACGCCGTCCCGCCGCACGCGACGGTCGTCGTGCGGCGGCAGACGTCCGGCTCCGGCGGACCGGGGGACGCGCCGACACACAGTGCCCGGGTCCGGGTCAGCCTGGAACTGGGCTACCCCTCCGACATCGGCGCCCACTGCAGTGCGGTGCGTCGTCATGTCGCCGAGCGGGTAAGGGCGTTGGCGGGAATGGAAGTACCGGAGGTGGCCGTCCAGGTGGAGCGGCTGCACCTGGCGCACGGGCCCGGCACGGCACAGGGGAGGACGCAATGAGCGAGCCCCAGGGCTCCGACAGCACCCGGAAGCTGCCCGTACTGGAGAAGGCCGATGACGCGGGCGCGCTCGGGCAGTCCTCCTCCGCGGCCGCCTACGAACCGCTGGACACCGTGGCCGAGGAGGACGGCCGCCAGGGCCGGTTCTGGTCCGCTCGCCGTGTCCCGGCGGGCATCCTGGCGATCCTGCTCCTCGTCGCCGCGGGCGCGTTCCTGTACGACGTCGCCGCCGTGCGCGCCGGGAGGTCCGCCCTGCGCTGGCGCACCTGGCTGGCCCAGCAGCTCGCCGAACGGCCCCTCGACGACACCGCGGTCCTCGTCGGTGCCGGGATCGCCGCCGCGGTGGGACTCTGGCTGATCGTCCTCGCGGCCACACCCGGACTGCGGGATGTGCTGCCGATGCGGCGCACCCACGCCGATGTCCGGGCCGGGCTGTACCGGATGGCCGCCGCGATGGCGCTCCGCGACCGGGCCATGGAGGTCGCCGGCGTGCAGTCGGTCCGCGTGCGCGTGAAGCGCCGCAAGGTCGACGTCCGGGCGGTGTCGCACTTCCGCGAACTCGACGACGTGCGCGCCGACCTCGACACCACGCTCGCCGACGGCATCAAGGGGCTGGGGCTGGCCCGTTCGCCCGCCCTGTCGGTGCGTGTCGCGCGTCCCGGACGGAAGGGGTGAGGTCCGTGCTCCGGATCGTCAACCGCGTGCTGATCGGCTTCTTCGGGCTCGTGCTGCTCGCCCTCGGCGGCTCCGTGCTCGCCATCGGACTCGGCGTACGGCCGCCCTCGTGGTGGATCCACGACGGGCGGCACGACGTGCTGCTCAGCAACGCCGAACGGACCCGGTGGCGGGACGAGGGCTGGTGGTGGCCCGCCGTCATCGCCGCGCTCGCGGTGCTCCTGCTGCTCGCCCTGTGGTGGCTGGTCGCGAACGTACGGCGCCGACGGCTCGCCGACGTGCTCGTCGACACCGGCGACGGCGAGGGCGCGCTGCTGCGCGGGCGGGCCCTGGAGAGCGTGCTGGCCGCCGAAGCGGCCCGGTTGGGCGGCGTCGACCAGGCGCACGTGCATCTGACCGGCCGTCGCAGTCTGCCCGAGGCACGCGTACGGCTCCTGCTGGAACCGCATGTGGACCCCGGGCACGCGCTGCATCTGCTGACCTCGGAGGCGCTCGCCCACGCCCGGGACTCGGCCGGCCTCGCCGCGCTCCCCGCGGAGGTACGACTGCGCGGCGTCAAGCACCGCGCGGAACGCGTGACCTGAGCGACCCCGCGTCCGGGATGGCACCCACTCGCGATGGCACCCACCTCCGGACGGCACCTGCCTCGGACGGCACCCACCTCCGGGATGGCACCCACCTCCAGATGACGCCCACCTCCGGACGGCATCCGCCCCGGACGTGGCCCGTCTCCGGGACGGTGCCCGCTCGGGGGACGGCATCCGCTCGGGGACGACATCCGTGTCCCGGACCGAACCCGTCTCCCGGGTGGCCCGGCGCCGGTGGGCGGTCCCCGGTGGGCGGTCCCGTCCGGTGGGTGGTCTAGAACCCGCTCCGCATTCCGCCGTCCACCGGCACCATGATGCCCGTGAGGTACGACGCCGCGGGGGAGAGCAGGAACGCGGCCGTGCGGCCGAACTCCTCCGGGGTGCCGTAGCGGCGCAGCGGGATGCGGGACTCGTTGACCGCCCGGGTGGCCTCGGGGTCGGCCGACAGGCCGTCCAGCTCGCGGACGCGGTCCGTGTCGATACGGGACGGCAGCAGGCCGACGACGCGGATGCCGCGCGGGCCCAGCTCGTCCGCGAGGGACTTGGCGAAGCCCGCGAGCCCGGGACGCAGACCGTTGGAGATGGTCAGCCCGGGGATCGGCTCGTACACCGAGCCGGAGAGCACGAAGCCGACGACACCGCCCTCGCCGAGCTCCGCGGCGGCCGCGCGGGCCAGCCGTACCGCGCCCAGGAAGACCGACTCGAAGGCCGTCGTCCACTGTTCGTCGGTGTTGTCCGCGACGAACCCGGGCGGCGGTCCGCCGACGCTGATCAGGATGCCGTCGAAGCCGCCGAAGTGGTCACGGGCGGCCGAGATCAGCCGGGCCGGGGTCTCGGGGGCGGCGTTGTCGGCCGCGGTCCCGACCGCGTTCGTGCCGAGCGCGGCGGCGGCGCCGGCCGCGCTCTTCTCGTCGCGTCCGGTGACGATCACTTTCGCGCCGTCGGCGACGAGTTCACGCGCGGCGGCGTTGCCCAGGCCCCGGGTGGCTCCCGTGACGACGTACACACGATCCTTCAGTCCAAGATCCATGGCCCCCATCCTTCCCTATCCCGGTGGTGTGCCCCCTTCCGTTTCTCCCGCCTCGTCGACGCCGAACAGGCTGAGGGCGGAGACCACGAGGCCGATGTGGCTGAAGGCCTGCGGGAAGTTGCCGAGCTGGCGGCCCGCGACGGGGTCGTACTCCTCGGACAGCAGCCCCACGTCGTTGGTGAGGCCGACCAGCCGTTCGAACAGCTCGCGCGCCTCCCGCGTACGGCCCGTCAGGTGCAGCGCGTCCACGAGCCAGAACGAGCAGACGACGAACGTGCCCTCACCGCCCGGGAGCCCGTCGACGCCGGTCGTCGCGGCGCTGTAGCGGCGCACCAGGAAGCCGTCGGGGGCGAGTTCCGCGCGGACCGCGTCGATCGTGCCGACCACCCGGGGGTCGTCGGGGGGCAGGAATCCGACGCGCGGGATGAGCAGCAGGGCGGCGTCAAGACCGGGCGAACCGTAGGACTGCGTGAAGGTGTTCCGGGCGGGGTCGAAGCCGCGCTCGCACACCTCCCGGTGCACCTCGTCGCGCATCGCCCGCCAGCCCTCCAGATCGCCGTCGAGCGACGGGTCGTCCTCCAGCGTGCGCACGGCGCGGTCGGCGGCCACCCAGGCCATCACCTTGGAGTACACGAAGTGCCGGCGTGGGCCGCGCACCTCCCAGATCCCCTCGTCCGGCTGCCGCCACGCGACCCGCAGAAATTCCATCATGGCGCACTGCACCCGCCACATGTGCGGCCTGGACGGCAGGCCCGAACGCCGGGCGAGCGACAGCGAGTCGATGACCTCGCCGTACACGTCGAGCTGCAACTGCTCGACGGCGCTGTTGCCGACCCGGACGGGCGAGGAGTCGGCGTAGCCGGACAGCCACGGGACCTCGTACTCCGGGAGCCGCCGCTCTCCCGAGAGGCCGTACATGATCTGCAGGGCGGCCGGGTCGCCCGCGACCGCGCGCAGCAGCCAGTCGCGCCAGGCCTCGGCCTCCTCGTGGTAGCCGGCCGAGAGGAGGGCGCCGAGGGTGAGCGTGGAGTCGCGCAGCCAGCAGTAGCGGTAGTCCCAGTTGCGGACCCCGCCGAGCTCCTCGGGCAGTGAGGTGGTGGGGGCCGCCACGATGCCGCCCGTCGGCGCGTAGGTGAGGGCCTTCAGGGTGATCAGGGAGCGCACGACGGCATCCCGGTGCGGCCCGTCGTAGCGGCAGCGCGCCGCCCACGCCCGCCAGTCCTGGACGCTGGTCTCCAGCGCCTCGAAGGGGTCGGAGAGCGGCGGCCGCGGCCGGTGCGAGGGGTGCCAGGTCAGGACGAAGGCGACCTTCTCGCCCGCCGCCACGGTGAACTCCGAGTGCGTGCGGAAGTCCTGGCCCCAGGTGTGCACGGGCGGTTCGCTGCGCAGCCACACCGAGTCCGGCCCCGCGACCGCCACCCGGTGGCCGTCGGCGCGGCGCATCCACGGCACGACCGAGCCGTAGTCGAACCGCAGCCGGAGCAGACTGCGCATCCGTACCCGGCCGTTGAGGCCTTCGACGACGCGTACGACATCGGGGGCGTGCTCGCGCTGCGGCATCAGGTCGGTCACCCGGACGGACCCCTCGGGGGTGTCCCACTCGGTGTCGAGCACCAGCGTGTCCGGGCGGTACGAGCGCCGGGTGCACGAGTCCGCCCCCTCGGGCGCGATCCGCCAGTGACCGTTGTCCTCGTCGCCCAGCAGGGCCGCGAAACAGGCCGCCGAGTCGAAGCGGGGCAGACACAGCCAGTCGACGGAGCCGTCGCGGCCCACCAGAGCGGCGGTCTGTTCGTCCCCGATGAGCGCGTAGTCCTCGATGTGTCGGTGCACGGTGGACGGGTTCCCGACCTGGGCGACGGCCAATCGGGCCGCCAGGGTGGCGAGAGCGGCGACGGAGCCGGTGCCCCGCGCCCGCGGGGTCCGTGCCCCGGGTCACACGGGCGCGGGTTCCGCCTCCGGCGAGGTCTGCGCGGCCGCGGCCTCCGCCCGGTCGCGGCGCTCGCGACGGACCAGGATCACCCAGCCGACGGGGACGCCCGCGGAGAACAGCCACCACTGGATCGCGTACGCCATGTGGGGGCCGATGTCGCCGTGCTCGGGGTCGGGGATCAGTTCAGGGGAGCCGCCCTTGGACCGCGGAGCGGTCTGCTCGATGTAGCCGCCGAGGACCTGCTTGCCCAGCCGCCGTGCCTGCTGCTCGCTGCTGATCAGCATGACCTGACGGTCGGGCAGGCCCTGGACGTTCTTGATACCGCTGTCGGCGGTCGTCTGGTCGGCCATCAGCCGGCCGGTGACGGTGATCTCGCCCTGGGCGGGGGCCGGGATCCTGGGGAAGGCGGTCTGCGCGCCGTCGGCCGGCACCCAGCCCCGGTTGACCATGAGCACGCGGCCGTCGGCCAGGACGAACGGGGTCAGGACGTGGTAGCCGACCTCGCCGTCGGAGTTGGTGCGGCGGCGGACGACCTCTTCGTGCGCGGTGTCGAAGTGCCCCTTCGCGGTCACCCGGCGGTACAGGTCGTCGTGCCGGACGCGCTGTCCCGGCGCGGTGAGCGTCTCCGCGGGTACCGGCTTCGCGGCGAGCGAGTCGGAGATCACCTTGTTCAGGGCGACCTTGTGCTCATGCCGGTGCAGTTGCCAGAAGCCCAGCTCGATCATCGTCGGGATGAGCGTGAGGGCCACGAGGGTGAGGATCACCCACTGCCGGGACAAGAGGAAGCGGTACACCCCATTGACGTTACTCGGCACGATTCGGCCCTCGACGGGAGGGTCCCGCCGAGGGCCGGATCGATGCCCTGTCCCGGGCCCGGCGGGACTCAGACCTTGTCGACGATCCCCGCCTTCCCCTCCGCGCGGGCGCAGTGCGCGCCGCAGTACCAGTGGCCCTCGACCTCGACGCCCTGGCCGATGACCTGGACGCGACAGTGCTCGCAGATCGGGGCCATCCGGTGGATCGCGCAGGAGAAGCAGTCGAAGACGTGCACCGCGCCCTGCGCGTGCACCTCGAAGGTCATTCCGTAGTCATTGCCGCATACTTCGCATCTCGCCATGCGCCACAGGGTGGGGTGCCGGGGCGGTGCGGGCGAGCGGGTGCCGGGCGAGTCGCCCGTCAATCACCCGTACGTCCGTCACCCTTCCGACGCGGGTTCGACGTCCCGCAGCAGTTGCCCGAACGCGGCCTCGTCGATCACCGGTGTCCCGAACTGCTTGGCCTTGACCACTTTCGACGTGCTGGAGTCCGGGTCGTTCGTCACCAGGAGGCTGGTGAGCCGGGACACGCTCGTCGCGACATGCAGCCCGGCCTCGATGGCCCGGTCCTCCAGCAGTTCGCGATCGACGGACGTGTCCCCGGAGAACGCGACCCGCATGCCCTGTTTGAGCGGCTTGTCCGAGTCGTACCGGCCTGGGTTGGGATGGGGGCATGCGGGGCGCTTGCGGGAGGGGCGCCAACTCCCCGACGGGTAACCGCCGGACGCGTAGCTCCCGGAGGACTGCCGTCCGATCCGTGGCGCCGCGGCGCTGTCGGACCACTCCTTGAGCGGCCGGCACTCGAGGAGCGGCAGGCGCACCCCGTCGCGCGCGGCGGCCCGCAGGCTCGGCCGGAACGCCTCGGCCAGCACGCGTGCGTCGTCCAGCGCGTGGTGCGCCCGCTGCTGCACGACACCGAAGTGCGCGGCCAGCGACTCCAGCTTGTGGTTGGGCAGGGGCAGGCCCAGTTCCTTGGAGAGCGCGATGGTGCACAGGCGCTGGCGCACCGGCGCCTCGCGCTCCGCGCGCGCGTACTCCCGCGCGATCATCGACCAGTCGAAGACCGCGTTGTGCGCGACCAGCACGCGGCCGTCGAGCCGCGCGGCGAATTCCTCGGCGACGTCCTGGAAGAGCGGTGCCCCTTCGAGCATCTCGCTCGTCAGTCCGTGGATCCACACCGGGCCCGGGTCCCGCTCCGGATTGACCATCGTGTACCAGTGGTCCTCGACCTCGCCGCGCGCGTCCAGCCGGTAGACGGCGGCGGAGATTATCCGGTCGTCGCGGGCCAGTCCTGTGGTCTCCACGTCAACGACCGCGTATCCCTGCGGATACGCGGCCGGCCAGGAGGCTGGGGACGCTGCGGTCGTGAGGTCTTCGAGCATGGTCAATGAGAATACGGGCCGCGACTGACACTCCCGCTGCCGCCTTCCCGGTTCCGGGAGCCGGGCGGAGCCGCCACCGGGGCGCGGGCGGGTGGACGCGCCCAACCGCTCCGCCGGTCGTCGAGTTGACGCCGGGGGCGTGCGGACACGGGCCCCCGCTCCCCGTTCCGCCGGTGCGCCCCTTCCGTCGCCCGTGGGGCCGGAGGCCCGGGTCAGGGTGTGAGCAGGGCGTCCACCAGGGCCCGCACCGAGGTCGTGAACAGCCTCTCCGGGTCGACCGGCCGGGCCAGCGCCCGCGCGAGGCCCGGATCGTCCTCCGCGGTCCGCGCGTCCCACAGGTCCTCCTCGGCGGGCCGCTGCAGGGGTGACCGCTCCCGGTTGCGTTCGACGAGAACGAAGCCGACGACCTGGAACTGCACCGCGCGGACGACCTCGGCGGCCCGCGCACCGCGCAGTCCCGCCGCGTGCACCTCGCGCACCAGCGCCTGCCGCGCGGGCAGGAACATGTGCTCGGTCAGCCCGCGTTCGTGGACCATCGCGACGAGATGCGGATGGTCGCGCAGCTGCCGGCGCAGGGCGCTGGCGACCGAGACGACGCGCAGGGCGGGTGTGCGGCCGGTGGGGCGGATCTCGCCGAGGTCGGCGACCGTGCGCTCGACGAGGGCGTCGAGCAGCGACTCCCGGTTGCCGACGTGCCAGTAGATCGAGGTGACCGCGGTGCCCAGCTCGGCGGCGAGCGCTCGCATCGTCAGGGCGTCCGGGCCGTGCCGCTTCACCAGCCCGGCGGCGGTCTCCAGGACCTCGTCGCGCGTGAGTGCCGGTCTTCCCATGGTGCTCCCAAGTCCGTGTCCGCACGCGTATTTACCCTTCGCCGACTCTGCTGTAACTCTGTTACAGGCGCCAGTGACGGGCCATCAGAAACCTGTTGTGTCTCCGGTGAAGGGCGGTACGGCATGGCACGAGTGAGGTACGGCGCGCGGACCGAGGCGGAGATCGCCGCCGCGCGTACCGCAAGCTCCAAGCTCCCCGACATCTGGTCCACCGGTGTGGTGGCCGTCTGGGAGAGCGATCCGGACGCGGTCGCGGCGGTCCTGCCGCCCCCGCTGAAACCCACCGCCCGGCCCTTGGTGCGGGTCAACATCAGCAAGGTCGATCTGCCCGGATACCCGCTGGGCGCGGGCTCGTTCGCCGTCGCCGCCGCGCACGAGGACGTCGAGGGCTGGTATCCGCTGGTCATGCCGATGACCCACGAGCGCGCACTGATCGGCGGCCGCGAGGTCTTCGGGGAGCCCAAGAAGCTCGGCGAGGTGACGGTCGAGCGCGACGGTCTCGTGGTGCGCGCCGCGCTCGCCCGGCACGGCATCGCCTTCGTCGAGGTGCGCGGCGCGGTGAGCGTGACCCTGCCGTTGCCCGAGCCCGCGCAGAAGACCGACTTCTACTTCAAGTTCCTCCCCGCGGTGGACGGTTCGGGCTTCGACGCCGACCCGGTCCTCGTGCACTGCGTGCGCAACGAGAAGGTCCGCAAGCTGGAGCGCGTCACCGGGGACGTCGTCCTGCGCGAGTCGATGTACGACCCGGTCGCCGATCTGCCCGTACGCCGGCTGCTGGAGATCACCCTCGGCGAGAAGACCACCGACCAGAAGGGCCGGGTCGCCGAACGCGTCAGCGGCCGGGCCCTGTTGCCGTACATCCACCAGCGCTACGACGATCCGCGGCAGATCCTCGACGGGCCGCCGGAGGGGAGCGTCTGATGGAGCTCCGCGCAGGACAGGTCGCCGTCGTCACCGGCGCGGCGAGCGGAATCGGGCTCGCGATGGCACGGCGGTTCGCGGCGGACGGTCTGAAGGTGGTCCTCGCCGACGTCGAGGAGGGCGCCCTGGAGAAGGCCGCCGGGGAACTGCGCGAGAACGGCGCCGACGTCCACGCGCGCGTGGTGGACGTCGGGGAGCGCTCCGAGGTCGTCGCGCTCGCCGAGGACGTGTACGGCACGTACGGCGCGGTGCACGTCCTGTGCAACAACGCCGGGGTCGGCTCCGGCGCCGAGGGCCGCATGTGGGAGCACGACCCGAACGACTGGAAGTGGGCCTTCGCCGTCAACGTGTGGGGCGTCTTCCACGGCGTCCAGGCCTTCGTGCCCCGGATGATCGCCGGGGGCGAACCGGGCCACGTCGTCAACACCTCGTCCGGCGACGGCGGGATCGCCCCGCTGCCCACCGCCTCCGTGTACGCCGTCACCAAGGCGGCCGTGGTGACGATGACCGAGTCGCTGTACGCGCATCTGAAGGCGGAGCACGCGCCCGTGGGCGCCTCCGTGCTGTTCCCCGGACCACACATGCTGCGCACGGGTCTGTGGGAGTCGCACCGCAACCGGCCCTCGCGGTACGCGAAGGCACGGCCCCGGAAGACCCCGTACCGCAGCCTCGCCCAGTGGGAGGCCGCCATGGAACAGGCGGGCCACGACGTGCGGTTCACCCCCGTCGAGCAGGTCGCCGAGCTCGTCGCCGAGGGGATCCGCGAGGACCGCTTCTGGCTCCTGCCCGAGAGCGAGCACAGCGACCGGCAGATCCGTGCCCGGTCGCAGTCGATGCTCGACCGGGCGAATCCGTCGTACCTGGAAAATTTCATCCTCGACTGAGGGGGCGCGGTGACCGAACAGGACCCGTACCTGATCATCTCCTCCGACTGCCACGCCGGACTCCCCACCGAGGAGTACCGGCCCTATCTGGACCCCCGCTTCCACCGGGACTTCGACGAGTTCCTCGCGGGCCGCGACCGGCGCCGCGAGGAGATGACCCGCCTCGGCGTCCGCAACGAGGCGTTCGCGGACAAGTGGTTCCACGACAACGAGGAGGGGCTGCGCGGCGGTTGGGACACCGCGCAGCGCCTCAAGGAACTGGACGGCGACGGTGTGGCGGGCGAGGTCGTCTTCCCCGACGCGGACGCCGTGGACAGCCGGACCGCCGCGCCGTTCGGCGTGGGCCTCGGCCTCTCCGGCGACCAGGACCCGGAACTCGGCATGGCGGGCGCGCAGGCCCACAACCGCTGGCTCGCCGACTTCGTCTCCGAGAACCCCGAACGGCACTGCGGAGTAGCGCTGTTGCCGGTGACCGGCGAGACCGGGCGCGTCGTCGCCGAGGTGTACCGGGCCAAGGAGTCGGGCCTGGGCGCCCTGATGATCCCCTCCATGTGGGTCGACAAGGAGCCCTACCACGACCGCCGTTACGACCCCGTGTGGGCGGCGGCCGCCGAGTGCGGGATGCCCGTCCTCACCCACTCCGGCGCGGCACCGCGGCACGAGTACGGCGACCACCTGGGGATCTACGTCTCCGAAGTCACCTGGTGGCCCGCGCGCCCCCTCTGGTTCCTGCTCTGGTCGGGAGTCTTCGAGCGGCACCCCGGACTCCGGTTCGGCGTCGCGGAGTCCGGCTGCTGGTGGCTGCCCAACCTGCTGTGGTTCATGGACCGGCTCTACCTCGGCGCGCACGGCGGCAAGAAGCTGTCGCCCTTCGCGGAGCTGAAACGGCCCCCGCACGAGTACCTCGACCGGCAGGTCTTCATCTGCGCGACCAACACCAAGCGCCGCGAACTCGCCCAGCGCTACGAGATCGGCGTCGACAACATCCTCTGGGGCAGCGACTTCCCGCACCCCGAGGGCACCTGGCCCGACACCCGCGCCTGGCTGGCGAAGACCTTCCACGACATCCCGGTGGCGGAGACCCGCCGCATGCTGGGCCTCGCGGCGGCCGAGGTCTTCGGGTTCGACCTCGGCAAACTGGCGCCGCTCGCCCGGCGGATCGGTCCCACACCGGCCGAACTGGGCCAGCAGCCGGACCAGTCGGCGGTCGAGGCGTCCTGGGCGCGCTCGCGCGAGGTGGGCCGCCACTGGCTCACGGACCACGACTTCCCCGTGCTGGGGGTGAACCCATGACCGCCGAGGACCGCTACACCGTCATCTCCGCCGACTGCCACGCCGGCGCCGATCTCCTCGACTACAAGCCGTATTTGGAGCGCCGGTACCACGAGGACTTCGACGCCTGGGCGGCCGGCTACGTCAACCCGTACGAGGACCTGCTCGCCGACACCGCCGACCGGAACTGGAACTCCGGGCGGCGCGTCGCGGAGCTGGAGGAGGACGGCATCGTCGCCGAGGTGGTCTTCCCGAACACCATCCCGCCGTTCTTCCCGTCCGCCGCCCTGATGGCACCGGCCCCGACGGCGCAGGAGTTCGAGCGGCGCTGGGCGGGTCTGCGGGCCCACAACCGCTGGCTCGCGGACTTCTGCGCGGCGGCGCCCGGCCGGCGCGCGGGCGTCTTCCAGATCCTCCTGAACGACGTCGGCGAAGCGGTCGAGGAGATCCGCCGGTCGGTGGACGCCGGCCTCAGGGGCGGTCTGCTCCTGCCCGGCACACCCCCCGGGTCGGGCCTGCCCGAGCTGTACTCGTCGGCGTACGACCCGATCTGGGCGGCCTGTGCCGAGCTGGGCGTCCCGGTGAACCACCACGCGGGCTCGGCCTCACCGCCGCTGGGGGACGAACCGGCGGCCCGCGCGGTCTTCATGGTGGAGACGACCTGGTTCTCGCACCGGGCGCTGTGGCACCTGGTGTTCGGCGGCGCGTTCCGCCGCCACCCCGGACTGCGGCTGGTGCTGACCGAGCAGGGATCGGGCTGGATCCCCGGCGTGCTCGACATGCTGGACTACTACCACGGACGGCTGGTCGCGGCGGCCGGCAAGGCGTCCACGGCCGAGTCGAAGTTCGGCGCGGGGCTGGCCGCGGCGATGGGCGAGAGGCCCTCGCGGGTCTGGCGCGACAACTGCTTCGTCGGCGCCAGCTTCATGCGCCCCCACGAGGTACCGCTGCGCGACCGCATCGGCCTGGACAAGATCATGTGGGGCAGCGACTACCCGCACGACGAAGGCACCCACCCCTACACCCGCGAGGGCCTGCGCATCTCGTACGCGGGACTGCCCCGCGCGGAGATCGCGGCCATGGTCGGGGGCAACGCGGCCCGCGTCTACGGCTTCGACCTGGCGTACCTCGACGAGATCGCCGCGAAGGTCGGCCCCACGGTCGCCGAGATCGCCGAACCGCTGGACACCCCGCCCGCCGACGCGACGAGCCCGGTGTTCGCGAGAGGAGGCTCGGTGCGTGTGTGGTGAGCGCCGCGGCAGCGGCCGCCCCGTGCCTCCCGGGCGGCGCGTGGCCCGGCGGCTTCCGGCGCGTGCGGCCCCGCGGTCTCCCGGAGGAGTACGGCGTGGCGGGTTCCGGGCGGGCCTTGCGGCCTCCCGGCGGCGTGCGGCCCGCGGGACGCCGAGTCGGTCTGTCGTCGGCCGGGCCCCGGGTGCGATCCTCCCCGTGTGACGGAACCGACGCACGACGAGGCCCACGGCGGCACCCTCGGCTCGCGGCTGAACTGGCTGCGGGCCGCCGTCCTGGGCGCCAACGACGGCATCGTCTCCACCGCGGGACTCGTCGTCGGGGTGGCCGGGGCCACGAGCGACCGTGCGGCGCTGTTCACCGCGGGCCTCGCGGGTCTGCTCGCCGGGTCGATGTCCATGGCGGCGGGCGAGTACGTGTCCGTCTCCACCCAGCGGGACTCCGAGCTGGCGGCCCTGGCCATGGAGAAACGGGAGCTCAGGGAACAGCCGGAGGCCGAACTGGAGGAGCTGACCGAGCTCCTGGAGCAGCGCGGCCTGTCCCGGGAGGTGGCCCGCGAGGCGGCCGAACAGCTCACCGAGCGGGACGCGCTGAAGGCCCACGCCTCCGTGGAACTGGGCATCGACCCCGACGACCTGACCAATCCGTGGCACGCGGCCTGGGCGAGCTTCCTCGCGTTCACCGCCGGAGCGCTGCTGCCGCTGCTGGCGATCGTGCTGCCGCCGGCGGACTGGCGGCTGGGCGTCACCGTGGTCTCGGTGCTGGCCGCGCTCGCCCTCACCGGCTGGAGCAGCGCACGGCTGGGCTCGGCGGATCCGCGGCGCGCGGTGCTGCGGAACATGGCCGGAGGAGCGCTTGCCATGGCGGTGACGTACGCGGCCGGAGCCCTGCTCGGAGCGGCGGGGGTGTGAGAGCGGGGCCGGGCGCCGGACGGCCCTTGGCGGAGATCACCAAGAAGCAAGCGCGTACCGGCGGTAATACTTGTCGATAACAGCCCCTGGTCGCAGCCGACCAGCGCATCTACGGTTCACCCATGCCGAACCTGCCCGACGTCGTGCTGTGGTCGATACCCGCCTTCATCCTGCTCGCCGTGATCGAGATGGTGAGCGTCCGGATCCATCCGGACGACGACGCCGCGGGATACGAGACGAAGGACGCCGCGACGAGCGTCGGCATGGGGCTCGGCAGCCTCGTCTTCGACTTCCTGTGGAAGATCCCGATCGTCGCGGTCTACACGGCGGTCTACGAACTGACGCCCCTGCGGGTCCCCGTCCTGTGGTGGACGATCCCGCTGATGCTGCTCGCGCAGGACTTCTTCTACTACTGGTCCCACCGCGGCCACCACGTGATCCGCGTCCTGTGGGCCTGCCACGTCGTGCACCACTCCAGCAGGAAGTTCAACCTCACCACCGCGCTGCGCCAGCCCTGGACGGGCTGGACGTCCTGGCCCTTCTACGTCCCGATGGTCGCCCTCGGTGTCCACCCGGCCGCGCTCGCGTTCTGCTCGTCGGTGAACCTCGTCTACCAGTTCTGGATCCACACCGAGCGCATCGACAGGATGCCGCGCTGGTTCGAGTTCGTCCTCAACACCCCGTCCCACCACCGCGTCCACCACGCCTCCCAGGGCGGATACCTGGACCGCAACTTCGGCGGCATCCTCATCCTCTGGGACCGGCTCTTCGGATCGTGGGTCGCCGAGACCGAGCGGCCTGTGTACGGGCTCACCAAGAACATCACCACGTACAACCCCCTGCGCGTCGCCACCCACGAGTACACCGCCATCGCCCGGGACGTGCGGGCGGCGGCGAGCTGGCGGGAGCGCGCCGGGCGGGTCCTCGCCGGGCCCGGCTGGCAGCCCGCCCCGCCGTCCGTCACGCAGACCCCTGCCACGGAGCCCGCCCCGCCGTCCGTCACGCAGACCCCTGCCACGGAGCCCGTCGCGTGACCCCACGTCTGGCGCGCGTCCTGCTCGTCGCCTTCGCTCTCGCGACAGCGGTGGACGTCCTCTCCCTGGCCGCCGGGTACGACGCCGGGCACCTGATCGCCAAACCGCTCCTGATGCCGCTGCTCGCCGTGTACGCGGGTGTGCGCGGCGGACCCCGGCTGCTCGTGGCGGCCCTGCTCCTCGGCTGGTGCGGCGACCTGGCGCTCATGTCCGACGCCGGCCTTGCCTTCCTCGTCGGCATGGCCTCCTTCGCGGCGGGGCACGTGTGCTACCTCGTGCTCTTCCGGAGAACGGCACGCGTGCGGAGCGCATGGCTCCTCGGCGCGTACGTCACCGTCCTCGTCGCCCTCGTCGTCCTCCTGTGGCCCGATCTGCCGGCCGGCCTCCGTGTCCCCGTCGCGGGCTACAGCCTGCTGCTGACCGCGATGGCGTACGGCGCCACGCGGCTCGGTCCCGTCGCGGGGCTCGGCGGCGCCCTCTTCATGCTCTCGGACACCCTGATCGCCACCGGCGTCGCCGACTGGCCGCAGCTGCCGAACGCGGACTTCTGGATCATGCTCACCTACGCCGCTGCCCAGTTCCTGCTGGTCCGAGGCGTGCTGAGACCCCTCGGCGCGCGTCGCGCGCCGAGGGCGGCGTACGGTGAGATGCGCTCAACCACCCCCTGAGCGCATCTCACCGACGCTCCGCACGAGAGGGACCCTCGCCATGCGCGCCACCACCATCCACGCCCCGTTCGACATGCGTGTGGAGGACGTCCCCGAGCCCATGGTGCAGCTGCCGACCGACGCGATCGTGCGGGTGCTGCGGTCCTGCATCTGCGGCAGCGACCTGTGGGCGTACCGCGGCGAGGCGGCCCGGCAGCCGGGGCAGCGGATCGGGCACGAGTTCCTCGGCATCGTCGAGGAGACGGGCTCCGCGGTGAGCGGCGTCCGGCGCGGTGACCTGGTGGTCGCGCCCTTCATGTGGTCCGACGGCGTGTGCGAGTACTGCCGCGACGGACTCACCACGTCGTGCCGGCACGGCGGCTTCTGGGGCTCCGTCGGCTACGACGGCGGCCAGGGCGAGGCCGTGCGCGTTCCCTTCGCCGACGGCACCCTCGTCCAGCTGCCCAAGGAGGCGGCCTCCGACGACCATCTGCTGTCCGCGCTGCTGACACTCTCCGACGTCCTCGGCACCGGCCACCACGCGGCCCTCGGCGCGGGTGTCCGCAAGGGCTCGACCGTCGCCGTCGTCGGCGACGGGGCCGTCGGACTGTGCGCCGTGCTGGCCGCCCAGCGGCTCGGCGCCGAGCGGATCATCGCGCTCGGCCGCCACCAGGTGCGCACCGACATCGCGCGCCGCTTCGGCGCCACGGACGTCGTCGCCGAGCGCGGCGAGGCGGCCGTCGAGGCCGTGCGCGAACTGACCGGGGGCCAGGGCGCGCACTGCGTCGTCGAGGCGGTGGGCACCGAGCAGTCCATGCGTACGGCCGTGAACATCGCCCGCGACGGCGGCGCCATCGGCTTCGTCGGAGTGCCTCACGGCAGCGGTACCGGGCTCGACCTGGGTGTCATGTTCGACCGCAACATCGCCCTGCGCGGTGGAGTCGCCCCCGTGCGCGCGTACATCCCCGAGCTCCTGCCCGACGTCCTGGACGGGACCATCGACCCCTCGCCGGTCTTCGACATGACCATCGGCCTGGAGAGCGTGCCCGAGGGCTACAAGGCGATGGACGAGCGGACCGCGCTGAAGGTCCTCGTCACCAACTGACGCCGGGGGCCGGACCCCGCGGGCTCACCGTCCGTGGTGGGACGCCGTCGGCGGCTCACCACGGACGGGCGGCGGACTCACCACCGGACGGCCGGGGACTCACCACCGGATGGGCAGCGGCAGCGCCGTCAGCAGGCCCGACACCGCGACGACCATGCCCAGCGCCACGACCTCCGCGCGCGCGGGGGAGCAGGCGCCGATCGGGTCCCCCGCGCGGCGCAGCCGCAGCCGCGCCCAGAGCGCCAGGACGGCGACGACGGCCACGAGCAGGACCTTCGCGAGCAGGGCGCGCCCGTACGCCGTCGACGTCAGCTGGTCCACGACCGTGCCGGGCGGCATCCGGCGCAGCGCGCTCCAGACGCCCGTGGCGGTGATCGCCGCGAACAGAACGGCCGCCACGCGCGCGTAGAGCCCGAGCAGCGCGGCACCGGCCGGTGAACTCCCTTCCGCGCCGGGCCCTTTGGCGATGTCCGGCGCGGCCCGCCATCCGGCCAGCAGCCGCAGGACGTGCAGCAGACCGCCCACCCACAGCGCCGCGCACGTCACATGGACGAGCGTCAGGGCCGAGCCGACCGGTGTACCGTGCTCCGTCGCGGGATGCGCGCGCAGCGCCTCCGCCAGCACCACCGCGGCCAGCGGCCACACCTGGGTGGCCGGCCGGCGTGAGCGGGCGCAGAGCCAGGCCACCGCGAAGGCGTTGACCTCCAGGAGCGCCAGTCTGCCGTCCCGGGTCTGGTGGAGGCCGCCCACGTCCATGTCGGAGAGACGGCGCGGCAGCAGATTGCCCGTCGCCACGACCGAGGCCAGCCCCAGCGCGACGACGAACCCGGCGGCGGCCGCGTACGCCGCCCAGCTGGGCGGCGCCTCCACCCGCGGCGCACCGGGCACCCGGCGCGCCAGCCGGGCCGCGAACAGTTCCCCCGCGGGGACGCAGAGCGCCGCGAACAGCACCGTCCGCAGCAGGGCGATGCCACCGGTGGCGGGCGCGGCGGCCTCTCCCGTGTCGGTGAGCGCGGCGCTCGGGCCGAGCAGCGGGATCAGGGCCGCGACGGCCACCAGGGCGAGCACGGCGACGGCCCGGCGGGTGGCCTGCCGTCGCGCCGCCCCGCTCGCGTCCGCCGCCTCGGCCGTCGGTCGTATCAACGTCACCCCACGATCCTCGCCAGCCGTCACGTATCCGGGCAAGTCACCGTAGCCCGTGCGGCGTTCGAGAACGAGCGTGCGAGGAAGGGGCTTCGCCGCCTGGGGTGAGAACGGCGGCGCAGCCCCCGCACCCCCGACCGGCCTCACCATGGTCGAACTCGGCGTCCGGGCAGCCTCGTTCGACCCAGACCGCGCCGACCGCGCCGACCGCGCCGACCCGGCACACGGGCGCCCCGGTCCGGCACCCCAGTACGTGGCCCAGCACGGCACGCTCGACGCATGCCCAGCGTGCCGTGTCCGTCCTCAAAGGTCCGGGCGGGTGTGACCAGTCGGTGGGGCCGCCCGCGAAGGAGAGCGTGCGGTCCGGCCCGGCGCGCTCGGCTCATGCCCAGCGTGCCGTGTCCGTCCCCCAAGGTCCGGGCGGGTGTGACCGGTCGGTGGGGTCGCCCGTGAAGGAGAGCGTGCGGTCCGGCCCGGCGCGCTCGGCTCATGCCCAGCGTGCCGTGTCCGTCCCCCAAAGTCCCGGTGGGTGTGACCAGTCGGTGGGGCCGCCCGTGAACGAGACCGGGGGCAGAGCGTGGCCGAGGCGGCCGATCTGGCTGTCCCGCTCCGACAGCCAGGCGTCCGGGCGGTCGTACGACACTCCGGCCGCGCGGCGCTCGGACGGCGGCTCCACCGCAGGGCGGATGTACGGCGGCCCGGCCACGTGGCGCTCGGACGGAACTTTCGCCGCGGGGCCCGTCGCCGCGCCGGGCGCCTCCCCCCGCTCGATCCCGTCCGTCAGCCACGCCGCCGTCCGCGCCAGCGCCAGCCGTACGAGGCTTCCGCGGCCGTCCTGCGCCCGCTCGGTCAGCGCCCGCAGGACGGCCGCCGCCAGCAGATACCCGGTGCCGTGGTCGAGGGCCTGCGCCGGCAGCGCACCGGGCCGCTCCGGCGATCCCTCCGTCACGGCGATCCCGGTGGCCACCTGCACCAGACTGTCGAAGCCCCGCCGCCCGCCCCAGGGCCCGTACGCCCCCCACGCCGACAACTGCGCGACGATCAGTCCGGGGTGGCGCTCGGCCAGCGCCTCGGGGGAGAGCCCGAAGCGGTCCAGGGCGCCGGGCCGGTACCCGGTGACGACGACGTCCGCCGCCGCCAGCAGTCCGTCGAAGGTGTGCCGGTCGGCCGCCAGGTCCAGCACCGTCGAGCGCTTCCCGAAGCCCGTGTCCGCGTGCGCGTCCGGGTCCTCCGGCAGCCCCGGGGCGTCCACGCGCAGCACGTCGGCGCCCAGCAGGGCGAGCGTGCGGGTGGCGACCGGGCCCGCGATGACCCGGGTCAGGTCCAGGACACGAACCCCGGCGGCGGGCAGCAGCGGCCCGCCGCCGAGAGGTGCGAGGGCACGCGCGCCCGCCGTGCCCGACCGGCCGCGCTCGATCAAGGGCCGCCGCGCCACGGCGACGGCCTGTCCGTGCGCGGCCCACTCCTTCGCCGTGCGCAGCGCGACGGCGAGGCCCCCCGCGGCGTACACCGTCTCCTCGACCTCCCGTGCGGACCGCCCGGCGAGCGCACCGGCCACGTCCTCCACGGTCGCGTCCTGCGCCGCGCCCAACGCGTCCAGCAGGCGCGCCCGGTGATGCGGATAGTTGGCGTGCGTCCGCACCCAGCCGTCCGCGGTCCGCCAGAACCGGGACAGCGGCGCGAACGAGACCGGTGCGCGCCCGTCGATCGTCAGATGCCGTTCGCTGACGAACGCCGTGGCTACGGCGCCGTCGTCCACGGTCACCCGCGGCACCTGCGCGAGCCCGGCCCGGCGGGCCCCCAACTCGGCGGCGGCCAGCGCGCACACGCCCACGCAGGCACGCGCCAACTCACGTACGGGCAGCCGGGCTTCCAGCGCACCCGCACGCACCACGGTCGAAACCCCGGGGAGCAGCGCGGGGTCTCCGCCCAGCTCCTGCCATGCGGCGGCCATCGGTGAATGCGTCATACCGGCACTATGCAGCGTGGACCCGATCAACATGGGAGGCGCCCGGGGACGACGCGGCCCCGGCCGCCGCGGGGGCGGGCCGGGGCCGTGGAGCATCGGCAGGTGCTACTTGACCGCCCGCAGGGCGTTGACGATGCCGAATCCGTAGAAACCGTTCACGCGCTTGCCGCCCACGCAGGTCGCGTCGACGACGCCGTCACCGTTCCCGTCGTACGGGTCCGTCGGGCAACCCGGGTTGTCCGCCTGGGCCTTGAGGAGGACCTGGAGCTGAGCGGGCGTCGCCCACGGGTACTTGGACTTCAGCAGCGCGGCCACGCCGGCGACGTGCGGCGTCGCCATCGAGGTGCCCTGGAGGTAGGCGTACTGGTTGTTCGGCATCGTGGACAGGATGCGGCCGTTCTGCGACGGCGTGTCCGGGATCTGGTACCGGTCGCCGCCGGGCGCCGCGACGTCGATGACGCCGTCGCCGTAGCTGGAGAAGTACGACTTGGCGCCCTTGACGCCGGTCGAGGAGACCGTGACGACACCGGGCAACTGGGTCGGGATGTCGAAGCACTTGTGCGGGTCGACCGTCCGCGTGGTCGGGGTCGAGTCGTCGGGGCTGGAGGCGTCGGTCAGCGCGTCCGCGTCGAGGTCGTCGTTGGAGTTGCCCGCCGCGGCGACATTCAGGGTGCCCTTCTTCTGGGCGTACAGCTGGGCCCGGTTGACGGCGTCGACGATGGCCTTCTGGGCGGGGTCGTCGAGGCAGTTGTACAGCCACGGGTCCACGTAGTAGCTGTTGTTGGTGATCTCGACGCCGTGGTCGGCGGCGAACACGAAGGCGCACACGACGCTCTCCGGGAAGAACAGCTGGGTGGAGTCGGGCTCGGCCACGGTGATGCCGGAGACCTTCACACCGGGCGCGACACCCGCGACGCCGATGCCGTTGCGGGCCGCCGCGATCTCCCCCGCCACATGCGTGCCGTGATAGTGGTCGGCGTCCACCGGGCGCCACGCACCGAACGAGGTGTCCGGCTTGCCGCCCACACAGTTCGCGGACTGCGAGGGGGAGAAGTTCGGCGCGATGTCCGGGTGCGTGTCGTCGACGCCGACGTCGATCACGGCGACGGTCACCTTCTTGCTGCCCGGGTTGATCGCGGCCGCCTTGTCGGCGCCTATCGCGCGCAGATCCCACTGGTCGGCCTCGAGGGGCTCCTCGCCGACGCCGGCGGTCCTCGCGACCCTGGCGGCCTCGGCGGCCGACAGCACCTGCGCCGCGCCCTCGTCCGTCGTCGCCGCCGGGGCCAGCGGCGACGTGCGGGTGGCGCCGGCCGACTGCACCCCGCGCGCCGTCCGTATCTGCCGGCCGAAGTCCGGGTTCGCCGAGTGGACGACGATCACGCCGATCTGCTCGTAGGCGATGACGACGCTGCCGCCGGCCGCGCCGATCGCCTTCTTCACCGACTCGATCGTGCGGTGGTCCGGCTTCGTGTTGACCACGTACGAGAGGTTCGGCCCGTCCGCGGTCGTCGCGGCGGGCGCGGTGAGAGGGGCGGCCGACGCGACACCCGGCAGGAAACCGAGGGAGGCGGTGAGCGACAGAACGACCGGCACGGCGAGGGCGAGACGGCGTCTGGAACGCAGATGAGCCATGGGATCTCCACATCATCCGGAAAACGGAGCTGCCCGAACACGGATGGTGCTCGGGCAGGTACATGACGGAATGTGCAGGCCGAAGCTATCCTCCCGGCGCCCGGGCCAGCAATGACTTCCGGCGACGACTTCCGAAAGAAGTCGGGGGAGTTGAACCGGTCCACGCGTGGCGCCGTGACCTTGAGCAGGGAGCCCGTGGACGATCGAGCCCCCTGTTCGGATCACGGAACGGATGCATGTCGTAGCACTCCGTGACGTGAACCCACGCCACTGTGAGGTCGAAGCCGCATGTCCGTACCCGAACCGCCGCCCCCGCCCCCGTCCTCGTCGGCGAGCCCCGACTCGCCCCCGCCCACCGTCGTATCCGCACCCGCAACGCGAGGAGACACCGTGGCCACCGACGCACCGCCACCCTCGAAAACCGGAGCCCCGCTTCCTTCCACCGCGGAGTTCGTCGCGATGCAGGAGAGCGCCGAATTCGGTGAACTCCGCAACTCCCACCGCTCCTTCGCCTTTCCGCTGACCGTCGGATTCATCCTCTGGTACCTGCTGTACGTGCTGCTCTCGAACTACGCGGGCGACTTCATGGGCACCAAGCTGTTCGGCAACGTCAACGTCGCCCTGGTGCTCGGCCTCGCCCAGTTCCTCACCACGTTCCTCATCGCCTGGTGGTACTCGCGGCACGCCGCCAGTCAGCTCGACCCCAAGGCCGAGGCCATCAAGTCCCGGATGGAGGGCGGCGCATGAGCTCCGTACAGACGACCGCGCACACGACACTGCTGGCCGCGGGCGAGGCGAGCGAGCACCGCCCGCTGATCATCACCCTGTTCGCGGTGTTCGTCGCCGCGACCCTCGTCATCACCGTCTGGGCGGGCCGCCAGACCAAGGACGCCGCCGACTTCTACGCGGGCGGCCGCCAGTTCACCGGCTTCCAGAACGGACTCGCCGTCTCCGGCGACTACATGTCCGCCGCGTCCTTCCTCGGCATCGCCGGCGCGATCGCCCTCTTCGGCTACGACGGCTTCCTCTACTCCATCGGCTTCCTGGTCGCCTGGCTGGTCGCCCTGCTCCTGGTCGCCGAACCGCTGCGCAACTCCGGCCGCTACACGATGGGCGACGTCCTCGCCTACCGCATGCGCCAGCGCCCGGTCCGTACGGCGGCGGGCACCTCCACCATCGTCGTGTCGATCTTCTACCTGCTGGCTCAGATGGCGGGCGCGGGCGTCCTCGTCTCGCTGCTCCTCGGCATCACGAGCGACGCCGGAAAGATCGGCATCGTCGCCCTCGTCGGCGTCCTGATGATCGTGTACGTCACCATCGGCGGCATGAAGGGCACCACCTGGGTGCAGATGGTCAAGGCGGTCCTGCTGATCGCCGGCGCCCTGCTGCTCACCTTCCTGGTGCTGCTGAAGTTCAACTTCAACATCTCCGACCTGCTCGGCAAGGCCGCCGAGAACAGCGGCAAGGGCTCCCCCTTCCTGGAACCGGGCCTCAAGTACGGCGCCACCTCCACCACCAAGCTGGACTTCATCTCCCTCGGCATGGCGCTGGTCCTCGGCACCGCGGGCCTGCCGCACATCCTGATCCGTTTCTACACCGTGCCCACCGCCAAGACCGCGCGGAAGTCGGTCAACTGGGCGATCGGCCTCATCGGCGCCTTCTACCTGATGACCCTCGCGCTCGGCTTCGGCGCCGCCGCGCTGATCAAACCGGACGAGATCATCGCCTCCAACAAGGCGGGCAACACGGCGGCACCCCTGCTCGCCCTGCACCTCGGCGGCGTCGACTCCAGCTGGGGCGCGATCCTGCTCGCCACCATCTCCGCCGTCGCCTTCGCCACGATCCTCGCGGTCGTCGCGGGACTGACGCTGGCCTCGTCCTCGTCGTTCGCGCACGACATCTACGCGAACGTCATCAAGAAGGGGCAGGCGTCGGAGAAGCAGGAGATGAGGGCCGCCCGGTACGCGACGGTCGGCATCGGCGCCGTGTCGATCCTGCTCGGCGCCCTCGCCCGTGACCTCAACGTCGCCGGTCTGGTCGCGCTCGCCTTCGCGGTCGCCGCCTCCGCCAACCTGCCGACGATCCTCTACAGCCTGTTCTGGAAGAAGTTCACCACCCAGGGCGCGCTCTGGTCGATCTACGGTGGTCTGGCCACGGCCGTCGGCCTGGTGCTGTTCTCCCCGGTGGTCTCGGGCAAGCCCACCTCGATGTTCCCGGACGTCGACTTCCACTGGTTCCCGCTGGAGAACCCGGGCCTCATCTCCATCCCGGTCGGCTTCCTGCTCGGCTGGCTGGGCACCTTCCTGTCCAAGGAGGAGCCGGACGCCGGGAAGTACGCTGAACTGGAGGTCCGCTCCCTGACGGGCACCGGAGCGCACTGAGGCACCGGCATCGCGCGGGCTCGTCGTGGGCCACTGGTGGATCACCACTGGTAGGTCCCTACGACGGGCCCGCGCCGCGTCTCGTGGGATCGGACCCCTGTCGTCGTCAGTCCCGTCACGTAGGCTCACAGGTGTCCGGGAAATGTGATCGGCAACGAGGGAGGGGGCCCACGTGCTCATCGACACCTACGGCCGGGTGGCCACCGACCTGCGCGTCTCACTGACGGACCGGTGCAACCTCCGCTGTACGTACTGCATGCCCGAGGAAGGCCTGCAGTGGCTGGCCAAGCCCGACCTGCTCACGGACGACGAGATCGTCCGCCTGATAGAGATCGCGGTCACCGGCCTCGGCATCGAAGAGGTCCGTTTCACCGGAGGCGAGCCCCTGCTGCGCCCCGGCCTCGTCGGCATCGTCGAGCGGGTCGCGGCTCTCGCCCCCCGCCCCCAGATGTCCCTCACGACCAACGGCATCGGCCTCAAGCGCACCGCGGCCGCCCTGAAGGCCGCGGGCCTGGACCGGGTGAACGTCTCGCTGGACACCCTGCGCCCCGACGTCTTCAAGACCCTCACCCGCCGTGACCGCCACAAGGACGTCATCGAGGGCCTCGAAGCGGCCCACGACGCCGGCCTGACCCCCGTCAAGGTCAACTCGGTCCTGATGCCGGGCCTGAACGCCGACGAAGCCCCGGACCTGCTGGCCTGGGCCGTGCGGCACGGCTACGAACTCCGCTTCATCGAGCAGATGCCCCTGGACGCCCAGCACGGCTGGAAGCGCGACGGCATGGTCACCGCCGGAGACATCCTGACCTCGCTGCGCACCCGCTTCGAGCTCACCGAGGAAGGCGCCGACGAGCGGGGTTCCGCACCGGCCGAGCGCTGGATCATCGACGGCGGGCCGCAGCGCGTCGGCGTGATCGCCTCGGTCACCCGCCCCTTCTGCTCGGCCTGCGACCGCACCCGCCTCACCGCCGACGGGCAGGTGCGCACCTGTCTCTTCGCGACCGAGGAGACCGATCTGCGCGCCGCGCTGCGCTCGGGAGCGCCCGACGAGGAGATCGCCCGCATCTGGCGCGTCGCGATGTGGGGCAAGAAGGCGGGGGCGGGCCTGGACGACCCGTCGTTCGTCCAGCCCGACCGCCCCATGTCGGCGATCGGCGGCTGACGGGGTCCGTCGCCTAGTCCTCGCCGCGCTCCACCGACGGGGAAGACGGGGAAGCCTCCCACTCGTCCAGCTTCACGACGTCCTTCAGGAACCCGCGTACACCGAGGAACTGCGACAGGTGCTCGCGGTGCTCCTCGCACGCGAGCCAGGTCTTCCTGCGCTCGGGCGTGTGCAGCTTCGGGTTGTTCCAGGCGAGCACCCACACGGCATCCGCACGGCAGGCCTTGGCCGAGCAGACGGGGGAGGCGGGATCGGAGCCGGGGGCGTTCAGGTTCACGCTGCCGACCCTAGCCGAGGCCCCACATCACGCGTTCCGCACGGTCGGCCGACTGTCCGCGGAAGCGACCCCTGCCGCCCATAAAGGCGACGCCGAGCAGCCACGGGGGGAGCTGCCCGGCGTCGGTCTGTCGCTCCGACGGGGGATGCGGAGCGCGTACGAAGTATGTCACGGGTAACCCGCCGCCCGGCACTGGAACAACATGATTGATCTGAGCTTTTCTTGAGCTTGCAGGGCCTCGATATTCCGTTTTCGGAGAATCGTCCGACGCCGTCACAGGGCCTATTCGGCAAGGGTTCGCAGCACGATCGGGGGTGGACCGAGCCCGGCTCGGCCTCAGCTCAGGTCGTGCGGCTCGGTCCGCAACGGCACCCCGGGATCGGCCGCGGCGTCCTGGGGAACCGACTCCCCGGAGTCGTCCGCCCGAGGCGGCGTGATCATCGGACGCGACGGCGCGGCGACGAACGTCGAGGGGAGCGAGGGCGTGTTCTCGCGGCCCGCGTTGGCGATGACCACGGCGATGTACGGCAGGACGAGCCCGAGGACCAGAGCGACGATCGCGACGTGGCGTTCCACGTTCCACAGAGTGGCCGCCAGGATCACGGACACCGTACGGACGGACATGGAGATGACATAGCGGCGCTGCCGGCCGCGGACGTCGTCGTCCAGTCCCTGTCTGGCTCCGGTGATCCGGAAGACCTGGACGTTGCTGTGCTTCCTGATCACGCTGCACCACCCGCCTGCGTCGGACGCTCCCCGGTCCGTACCCGGTACGAACCCGTCGAGGAAGTGGGCCCGGACTCCTTCCACGGTACGCCGCGCCTGCGCCGCCTTCGAGACCGGGTCATGTCCTGACCGGCTGGACACGGTGCGTCGTAGCGCGTACGGCTCCGCCCGACATGCGCCGTATGGCGGACGGCAAGAAACTGACGGTACTGCTCACACAGAGCGGCACTAGGAGGCACACATGGGCTGGTTGTGGGCGATCATCGTCGGGTTCGTGCTGGGCCTGATCGCCAAGGCGATCATTCCCGGCAAGCAGCACAGTCCGCTCTGGCTGACCACCATCTTCGGCATCCTCGGAGCGATCGTCGGCAACGCAATCGCCCGGGGCATCGGCATCGCCGAGACAAGGGGCATCGACTGGGGCCGCCACGCGCTGCAGCTGGCCGCCGCGATCGTCCTCGTGTTCCTCGGCGACATGCTCTACATGGCCGTACGCGGCGACAAGGCGAAGGCCTGAGACCGGCGGTAGGGAGAAGGTCCGAGACTGCGCCCGACTGCCCGACTGCCCGGGAGCCGGCGGTGAGTACCGCGGTACGGCGAAGGGGGCGGCCCCCGTCAGGGAGCCGCCCCCTTCCAGCGCGCGGCGCGGGCTCAGACGCCCGTGACCTCGACCGCGGCCAGGCTCTTCTTGCCCCGGCGCAGCACCAGCCAGCGTCCGTGCAGCAGGTCCTCCTTGGCGGGGACCGCGTCCTCGGCGGCGACCTTCACGTTGTTCACGTAGGCCCCGCCCTCCTTGACCGTGCGGCGCGCGGCGGACTTGCTGGCCACCAGGCCGACCTCCGCGAAGAGGTCCACGACGAGACCCGCCTCGGCGACCTGGATGTGCGGCACCTCGGACAGGGCCGCGCTCAGCGTCCGCTCGTCCAGCCCGGACAGCTCACCCTGCCCGAACAGGGCCTTGGACGCGGCGATCACAGCGGCCGTCTGGTCGGCGCCGTGCACCAGCGTCGTCAGCTCCTCGGCCAGCGCGCGCTGGGCGGCACGGGCCTGGGGACGCTCCTCGGTCTGCTTCTCCAGTTCCCCGAGCTCCTCGGGAGACCTGAAGGACAGGATGCGCATGTACGTCGAGACGTCCCGGTCGTCCACGTTCAGCCAGAACTGGTAGAAGGCGTACGGCGTCGTCATCTCGGGGTCGAGCCAGATGGCGCCGCCCTCGGTCTTGCCGAACTTGGTGCCGTCCGCCTTGACCATCAGCGGCGTCGCCAGCGCGTGCACATGGGCGCCCGGCTCCAGGCGGTGGATCAGATCCAGGCCCGCCGTGAGGTTGCCCCACTGGTCGCTGCCGCCCTGCTGCAACGTACAGCCGTAGCGCCGGTACAGCTCCAGGAAGTCCATGCCCTGCAGCAGCTGGTAGCTGAACTCCGTGTAGCTGATGCCCTCCTCGGACTCCAGACGACGGGCCACCGAGTCCTTCGTCAGCATCTTGTTGACGCGGAAGTGCTTGCCGATGTCCCGCAGGAACTCGATGGCCGACAGACCGGCCGTCCAGTCGAGGTTGTTCACCATGACCGCGGCGTTCTCGCCCTCGAAGGACAGGAACGGCTCGATCTGCGAGCGCAGGCGCGTCACCCAGTTCGCGACCGTCTCCGGGTCGTTCAGCGTGCGCTCGGCCGTCGGGCGCGGGTCGCCGATCTGGCCCGTCGCCCCGCCGACCAGGGCGAGCGGGCGCAGCCCCGCCTGCTGGAGGCGACGCATGGTGAGCACCTGCACCAGGTGCCCGACGTGCAGGCTGGCCGCGGTCGGGTCGAAGCCGCAATAGAACGTGACGGGACCGTCCGCGAGCGCCTTGCGCAATGCATCTTCGTCAGTGGACAGGGAGAACAGCCCCCGCCACTTCAGCTCGTCGACGATGTCCGTCACGGTTCTCGTATCTCCTTGAGTGGTCTCGTGAATCAGGTACGAGGTTATACGCCCTGGCTGACAGAGCTCATATTGAAGTCGGGCACCCGCAGGGCGGGCATCGCGGCCCTGGTGAACCAGTCGCTCCATTCCCGGGGCAGCGTCTTCTCCGTCCGCCCCGCCTCCACGGCCCGTCCCAGCAGGCCCACGGGCGACTCGTTGAACCGGAAGTTGTTCACCTCGCCCACGACCTGGCCGTTCTCGACGAGGTAGACGCCGTCCCGGGTGAGCCCGGTCAGCAGCAGCGTCGCCGGGTCGACCTCACGGATGTACCAGAGGCAGGTCAGCAGCAGACCGCGCTCGGTGGCGGCGACCATCTCCTCCAGCGACCGGTCCTCGCCGCCGTCGAGGACGAGGTTCCCGATCGACGGCGTCACCGGCAGCCCGGTCAGGTCGGCGCTGTGCCGGGTGGTGGACAGATGCCGCAGCTCGCCCTCGCGGATCCAGTCGGTGGCCTTCAGCGGCAACCCGTTGTCGAACACGGAGGCGTCGTCGCCCGAGGAGTGGGTGAGGACGAAGGGAGCGGACTCCAGGCCCGGCTCGTTCGGGTCGCTGCGGAGCGTCAGCGGCAGCTCGGTGAGCCGCTCGCCGATCCGGGTGCCGCCCCCGGGCTTGCTGAACACGGTCCGGCCCTCCGCCGCGTCCCGGGCGGCGGCCGACCACATCTGGTAGATCAGCAGGTCCGCCACGGCGGTCGGCGGCAGCAGCGTCTCGTAGCGCCCGGCGGGCAGGTCGATGCGCCGCTGCGCCCAGCCGAGCCGTACGGCCAGTTCCGCGTCCATCGCCGCCGGGTCGACGTCCTTGAAGTCCCGCGTCGAGCGTCCGGCCCACGCCGAGCGCGTACGGTCCGGGGACTTCGCGTTGAGCTCCAGCGTGCCGTTCGGCTGGTCGTGCCGCAGCCGCAGTCCCGTCGACGTACCGAGATAACTGGAGACGAGCTCGTGATTGGCGAAGCCGTACAGCTCGCGGCCGCCGGCACGCGCGCGTGCGAACGATTCGCCGAGCGCCGGAGCGAAGTCGGCGAAGACGGTGGAGGAGGTCTCCGCCGGCGCGTCCGTGAAGTCGGGGGACTCCGGTACGCCCGTGACCAGCGGCCGGCCGTCCTCGGCGGGACCGGCGCCCCGCGCCGCGGCCTCGGCCGCCCGCACCAGGGGCTCCAGCTCGTCGGCGGTCACCGCAGAGCGCGAGACCACACCGGACGCGGTGCCTTCGCGGCCGTCGACGGTGGCGATCACGGTGAGCGTGCGCCCGCGCGTGACCCCGTTCGTGGTGAGCGCGTTGCCCGCCCAGCGCAGGTTGGCGGTGGACTGTTCGTCGGCGATCACCACACAGCCGTCGGCGCGGGACAGTTCGAGGGCGCGCTCGACGACCTCGTGGGGCTTGCTCTGCCTGTTGGTGCGAGCGCTCATCGACCGGCCTCCTGCGTGGTGTTGAGACTGTGCTTTCCCGGGGGCCGACCCCCGGACCCCCGGCCGACTCCGCGGTGAGCGCTCATCGACCGGCCTCCTGCGTGGTGTTGAGGATGTTGACACCCTTGAAGAGGGCCGACGGGCAGCCGTGCGACACCGCGGCGACCTGGCCCGGCTGAGCCTTGCCGCAGTTGAAGGCGCCGCCGAGGACATACGTCTGCGGGCCGCCCACCGCGGCCATCGAACCCCAGAAGTCGGTGGTCGTCGCCTGGTACGCGACATCGCGGAGCTGACCCGTGATCCGGCCGTTCTCGATCTTGAAGAAGCGCTGACCGGTGAACTGGAAGTTGTAGCGCTGCATGTCGATGGACCAAGACCGGTCGCCGACGACGTAGATGCCGCGGTCGACGCCCCCGATCAGGTCCTCGGTGGCCAGCCCGCCGGGGTCCGGCTGGAGGGACACGTTGGCCATGCGCTGCACGGGCACATGCCCGGGGGAGTCGGCGTACGCGCATCCGTTGGAACGGTCGAAGCCGGTCAGCTTCGCGATCCGCCGGTCCAGCTGGTAGCCGACGAGCGTGCCGTCCTTCACCAGGTCCCAGGACTGGCCCGCGACGCCCTCGTCGTCGTACCCGACGGTCGCCAGGCCGTGCTCGGCGGTGCGGTCGCCGGTCACGTTCATCAGCTCGGAGCCGTACCTGAGCTTGCCGAGCTGGTCGAAGGTGGCGAAGGACGTCCCGGCGTACGCGGCCTCGTAGCCGAGCGCGCGGTCCAGCTCGGTGGCGTGCCCGATGGACTCGTGGATGGTCAGCCACAGGTTGGAAGGGTCGACGACGAGGTCGTACAGCCCCGCCTCGACGCTCGGCGCCCGCATCTTCTCCGCGAGCAGCTCGGGAATCCGTTCCAGTTCGGAGTCCCAGTCCCAGCCCGTGCCCCGCAGGTACTCCCAGCCGCGCCCGACGGGCGGCGCGATCGTCCGCATCGAGTCGAACTCGCCGCTGGACTCGTCGACGGCGACCGCGGTGAGCTGCGGATGCAGCCGCACCCGCTGCTGCGTGGTCACGGTCCCGGCGGTGTCGGCGTAGAACTTGTTCTCGTGCACGGTCATCAGCGAGGCGTCGACATGGTTGACGCCGTCGGCCGCCAGCAGCCGAGCGCTCCAGTCCGAGAGCAGCCCCGCCTTCTCCTCGTCCGGCACGGAGAAGGGATCGATCTCGTACGAGGAGACCCACGTCTTCTCGGCGTGCACCGGCTCCCCGGCCAGCTCGACGCGCTCGTCGGAACCGGCCGCCTTGATCACCTGGGCCGACAGCTTCGCCATCGCCACGGCCTGCGATGCGACCTTCGCGGCCGCGTCCATGGTCAGGTCCACGCCCGACGCGAACCCCCAGGTGCCGCCGTGCACGACCCGTACCGCGTACCCCAGGTCGGTGGTGTCCGACGATCCGGCCGGCTTGGCGTCGCGCAGCCGCAAGGACGCGCTGCGCACCCGCTCGAACCGGAAGTCCGCGTGGTCGGCGCCCAGCGCCCGCGCCCGCGCGAGCGCGGCGTCGGCGAGTGCGCGAAGCGGTAGCGCCGTGAAGGCTTCGTCGATGGAATGAGGCACCGAGGTCTCCCTGCTGTCGTGGCCCGTCGGGTCCGATCATGTCGCGCGGGCGGGTCCGGCGGCCACGCCTTTGCCGTCACCGGGCGCGTCTTTCGGCCTTGCGGCCTCGGCTTTCTGTAGGGATCCGACAGCAGGCACCCGAACCCACTGTCGGTGCCCGATTCTCTGAGAGGCCGCGCGGACCGATAGGTTTTCGAGGAAGGCGCCTGTATTGCAGGGGTTTCAGTCCGCTATCGAAAGGGTGATCCGTTGAGCCGCTCGGTTCTCGTCACCGGAGGCAACCGGGGCATCGGCCTCGCCATCGCCCGCGCATTCGCCGACGCAGGCGACAAGGTCGCGATCACGTACCGGTCCGGTGAGCCGCCGGCCGCCCTGACGGAATTGGGGTGCCTGGCGGTCAAGTGCGACATCACCGACACCGAGCAGGTGGAGCAGGCCTACAAGGAGATCGAGGCCGAGCACGGCCCGGTCGAGGTCCTGGTCGCCAACGCCGGCGTCACCAAGGACCAGCTGCTGATGCGCATGTCCGAGGAGGACTTCACCTCGGTCATCGACACGAACCTCACCGGCGCCTTCCGCGTCGTCAAGCGCGCCAACCGTGGCATGCTGCGGGCCAAGAAGGGCCGCGTCGTCCTCATCTCGTCGGTCGTCGGGCTGCTCGGCTCCGCGGGGCAGGCGAACTACGCCGCGTCCAAGGCCGCCCTTGTCGGCTTCGCGCGTTCGCTCGCCCGGGAACTCGGCTCGCGCAACCTCACCTTCAACGTCGTCGCGCCCGGCTTCGTCGACACCGACATGACGCAGGCGCTCACCGACGAGCAGCGCGCGAACATCGTGTCGCAGGTGCCGCTGGGCCGCTACGCGCAGCCCGAGGAGATCGCCGCGACGGTGCGGTTCCTCGCCTCGGACGACGCCTCGTACATCACTGGAGCCGTCATCCCGGTTGACGGCGGACTGGGAATGGGTCACTGATCACCATGAGCGGAATTCTCGAGGGCAAGCGCGTCCTCATCACCGGTGTGCTGATGGAGTCCTCCATCGCCTTCCACACCGCCAAGCTGGCCCAGGAGCAGGGCGCCGAGATCATCCTGACCGCGTTCCCGCGGCCCACGCTGACCGAGCGCATCGCCAGGAAGCTCCCGAAGCCCACCAAGGTCATCGAGCTCGACGTCACCAACGAAGAGCACCTCGGCCGCCTCGCCGATGTCGTGGGCGAGGAGCTGGGCAGCCTCGACGGCGTCGTGCACTCCATCGGCTTCGCGCCGCAGGACGCCCTCGGCGGCAACTTCCTCAACACGCCGTTCGAGTCGGTCGCCACGGCCATGCACGTCTCGGCGTTCTCCCTGAAGTCGCTGACCATGGCCTGCCTGCCGCTGATGCAGAACGGCGGCTCCGTCGTCGGCCTCACCTTCGACGCGCAGTACGCCTGGCCGCAGTACGACTGGATGGGTCCGGCCAAGGCCGCCCTGGAGGCCACCAGCCGCTACATGGCGCGCGACCTGGGCAAGCAGAACATCCGCTGCAACCTCATCTCGGCGGGCCCGATCGGCTCCATGGCCGCCAAGTCCATCCCGGGCTTCGGCGAGCTCGCCTCGGTGTGGGACAGCCGCGCGCCCCTGGAGTGGGACCTCAAGGACCCGGAGCCGGCCGGCAAGGGCGTCGTCGCCCTGCTGAGCGACTGGTTCCCGAAGACCACGGGCGAGATCATTCACGTGGACGGCGGTCTGCACGCCATCGGCGCGTAAGCGCCCACGCACGGCATCGACGCCCCGTTTCCCGCAGCGCGCGGGGAGCGGGGCGTCGCCCGTTCGGCCTATTCGACCGGGCGCCCCGGACCCCGTGGCCCGCAGGCTGGGAGAACGCACCGCCCCGCAGCCGTACGGCCGAGGAGGTCCCCTTGTGCGCCTGTCCCGCCGCTTTGCTCCGGTGTTCGCCGCTGTCGCTCTGGTGATGGCCGTGCCGTACGACGCGATGCCCCACCCGCGCGTGGTGAGCGTGAACGCGGGGTCCCGGCCCTCCGCGCCCCAGCCGTTCGGCGCCGCGTGCCGGACCACGGTCACCGGCTCCCATGTCGTCGCGTACTGCCACAACCCCTATGTGGACGCCGACCGCGTCCGGCTGCACATCGAGTGCGCCCGCTGGTGGGACATCGACACCGACAGCGCCCCGGTCGACGTGGGGCCCGCGGCCACGGTGCGGCTGACCGGCCGATGCTGGAAGGAGGTCCGCGCGGCCTGGATCACCCACGGGACCTGACGGTCGGCCGCCGGAGCTCGGGACCTGACGGTCAGCCGCCGGGGCGGGCGCCCGGTGCCTGTCCCTGGCCGCCCGGCCGTCCCGGCCGGCACTGGAACGGATAGCTCGCGGCCTCCGCGGCCGCGGCCTCCGCGTCGCCCGCGCGGATCGCGTCTACCAGCCGGGTGTGATCCATGTATGTCTCCGGCGTCAGTTCCTTGCCGACGTCCTCGCGCAGCCAGTCGCGCAGCACCTCGCCCAGATCCGCGTACATCGCCGTCATGACGTCATTGCGGGACGCGGCCACCACCGCCATGTGGAAGGTCGCGTCGGCGGCCACGAAGGCCTCCGCGTCGCCCGACTCCCAGGCCTCCTCGCGGCGTACGAGGAGCGCGTCCAGCTGCTTGAGATCACGCTCGGTGCGCCGCTCGGCGGCCAGCCTCGCGGCGCTCGACTCCAGGGTGGAACGCAGTTCGGCGATGTGCCGCGGGTCGGCGTCCGCGAACCGGCGGTGCATCACGCCCGCCAGCTCGCTGGTCGCCACGACATAGGTGCCGGAACCCTGCCGGATGTCCAGCAGCCCGTTGTGGGCGAGCGCCCGGACCGCCTCGCGCACCGTGTTGCGGGCGACGCCGAGCTGATCGACGAGCTCCGGCTCGGTGGGGATACGGGAGCCCACCGGCCACTCGCCCGAGGTGATCTGGTTCCGCAGCTCGGAGATGACCTGCTCGGACAGGGCCGAACGGCGGGGATGGCTCAGCGGCATGACGGTCCTTCGTACGGGCCCGAGTGTGGTCGTTCGCGCCGGGCTACAGGATCCGGAGATTAACGCAGCGGGATTGGACAGCCAATCATCCCATGATTCTATGATGGGGAGCATGGCCCCCGAGGAAACCCGGACGACGATGACGTCCCCCGCGATACATCGATCCACCGAGAGCGCGGCACCCGGAACGCCCGCCACGCGCGCGTGGACGACGCGGCTCGTGGTCGTCGGCATCGTCCTCACCGCGCTCAACCTGCGCCCGGCCATCACCAGCCTCGGCGCCCTCCTCGAAGAAGTGCGCGACGGGCTCGGCATGAGCGGCAGCGTCGCCGGACTGCTCACCTCCGTGCCGCCCCTCTGCTTCGCCGTCTTCGGTGTGATGGCACCCCGGCTCGCCCGCCGCTTCGGGGCCGCCGCCGTCGTCTGCGCGGGCATGGTCGCCATCACGACGGGCCTGGCCCTGCGCCCGTACATAGGGGGCACGGCCGGCTTCCTGGCCGCCAGCGCGCTCGCTCTCATGGGCATCGCCGTCAGCAACGTCCTGATGCCGGTCATCGTCAAGCGCTGGTTCCCCGACCGGGTCGGGTCCATGACGGGCCTGTACTCGATGGCCCTCGCGCTCGGCACCTCGGCCGCGGCCGCGGTGACCGTCCCCCTGACCGGCGCCCTGGGAGGCGGCTGGCAGTCCGGGCTCGTGGTCTGGGCCGGACTCGCGGCGGCGGCCGTCCTCCCGTGGATTCCGCTGGTACGCGCGCGGGGCGCCGCATCGCGCCCCGACGACCGTGCGCCCGCCGCGGCCGGCAGCACCCGGCACGAGCCCGACGGACTGCGCATCACCCGCAGCCGTACCGCCTGGGCGCTCGCCGTCTTCTTCGGCCTCCAGGCCACCGCCGCCTACATCACGATGGGCTGGATGGCGCAGATCTTCCGCGACGCGGGCGTCGCCGCCGGGACCGCGGGACTGCTCCTCGCCGTCACGATGGTGATGGGCGTGCCGCTGGCCTTCGTCATCCCGCGCCTCGCCACCCGCCTGCCCCACCAGGGCCCCATCGTGGTCGCCCTCGGCGTCTGCGGGCTCGCCGGTTACGCGGGCCTCTACCTGGCACCTGCGGCCGGTGCCTGGGCCTGGGCCCTGCTGCTTGGCGTCTCCAACTGCGCCTTTCCGCTGGCCCTCACCATGGTCGGCATGAGGGCCCGGACCGGCGCGGGCGTCGCCAAGCTGTCGGCGTTCGCCCAGAGCACCGGCTATCTGCTCTCGATCCCGGGCCCCCTGCTCGTGGGCGTGCTCTACCAGCACAGCGGCGGCTGGGGCCTGCCGCTCGCGATGATGGCGGCGCTGATGATTCCGCAGATCGGCGTCGGCATCCTGGCGGGCCGCGACCGCACGGTGGAGGACGAGGCGGCGGGCTGACCACCGGCCCGGCCCGCCCGGGAACCGGGCCCCGGCGGCGGCCGGACGCACCCGGGGTGCGAGAATGACCGCATGCCTGTGCTCGACCCGAATCCCCAGAACGGCCAGAAGAAGCTGCTGCTCGTGTTCGGCGCGATGCTGGCCATCACAGTGATCATCGGCATCGTCGCGTCCATCGCGTCACCGTGAACGGCGAAGCCCCGCGCCCTGCGGCGTCGCGCTGACCGCCGTGGCATCCGTGCCATGACGCCCCGCTCGCCCCTCCAGGACACGTCCTCCCCGACGGCGGCCCGCCTTCGGGCCCGGGGGTGGGGCTAACCCCCCGTCCCCTAGGGGGTGAGTGTCAGGGTCAAGTGGGTGGATCACCGGATGGGTTGAGGGCCGCGGAGTCCGTAGTTTCGAGTTGTGGCCGCGAGAGGCGGCCCAGGGACCACTCGAAGACTCACGGAGGCGGCATGTCGGCCCATACGCACACCCGGCCCCACCCGGCGACCACGGGCCGCGTGGACATCCGACTGCCCTGGTGGGCCCTCGCCCTGCCGGTGCTCGCCTTCGTCACCCTGCTGCTCATGATCCTCAACCCGGCGGACGCGCATGCCGCGGGCAGCGACCCGGCGATCACGCACATGTTCGAACGTATCCAGCAGGCGGTGCTGAACAACACCCCGTGAGCCGCGCCGGCCGCGCGCCCCGGAGCACCCCCGGGCGCCCCTGAGCCCCACCGATCGACCCACCGGCCACGTCACCGGCTCACCACGGCAGCCCGGGCCAACCGTGCCACCACGGCGGACCGTGCCACCACGGCGGACCGTGCCACCACGGCGGACCGTGCCACCACGGCGGACCGTGCCACCACGGCGGACCACGCCGGATCAGCCGTACGGCCGCCGAACCACCGCCCACCGCCGCCGAACCGCCGCCCGCCGCCGGACCACCGACCGCCGCAGTACCGCCCCCCGTCGAACCGCGCCCTTCCACAGAGACGGGCGCCGCCCCGCTCCCGGGCAGACCGTTTCACCCCCGAAGAGGTACGGGATCACCCCTGGAGGGGTACGGCATCACCCCTGACGGGGCAGGCCGTCACCCCCGTCGGGGGAGCGCATCAACTCCCTGCGCCCCATGGCATGTTTCGTGCGAAGCTGGGACGCATGAGCGTCGCAGAACCCCGCAGGATTGTCCTCTTCCGGCATGCGAAAGCCGACTGGCCGCAGATGTCCGACCATGAGCGGCCGCTCGCCGACCGGGGCCGCATGGACGCCGCCGTCGCCGGACGCAGGCTGGCCGACACAGGCATCCCCTTCGACCTGGCCCTCTGCTCCACCGCGATCCGGACCCGTGAGACGTGGAAGCACGCCGTCCAGGAGCTCCCGCACCGGCCGAAAACGGTCTATGAGGAGCGGCTCTACGAAGCCTCGCCCGGCGAGCTGATCGCCGTGCTCAACGAAACCCCGGACGACGCGACGAACGTGATCCTCATCGGTCACAACCCGGGCGTACACGGTCTGGCCGACGTCCTGGCGGGCCGGGCCGAGGGCGACACCCGCGCCCGGATGACCGCCCATGGCTTCCATACCGCCGCTTTCGCGGTGCTCTCCTTCGACGGCCCCTGGAAATCCCTGGAGCCCGGATCGGCCGCCCTGACCGACTACTGGGCGCCGACGGAGTGAACCCACCCCTACGTCGGCGGGAGCCCGGCACCACCACGATGCCGGGCCCCCGTCCGTCGTAGGACGTCACTCAGTGGGCGGTGTCGTCCTCGTGCATGTCTGCGGCCTCGACCTCTTCACGGGTGACGCCCAGCAGATACAGGACCGTGTCGAGGAACGGGAAGTTCACCGCGGTGTGCGCGGCCTGCCGCACCACCGGCTTGGCGTTGAACGCGACCCCGAGGCCGGCGGCGTTGAGCATGTCGAGGTCGTTGGCGCCGTCGCCGATCGCCACGGTCTGGGCCAGCGGCACCCCGGCCTCGGCGGCGAAGCGGCGCAGCAGCCGCGCTTTGCCCGCCCGGTCCACGATCTCCCCGGTGACCCGGCCGGTCAGCTTCCCGTCGACGATCTCCAGCGTGTTGGCCTGGGCGAAGTCGAGCCCGAGCCGCTCCTTCAGATCGTCGGTCACCTGGGTGAACCCGCCGGAGACGACGCCGACTTGGAAGCCGAGCCGCTTCAGCGTACGAATCAGTGTGCGTGCGCCCGGCGTGAGCCGCACTTCCTCACGCACCTTCTGCACCACCGACGCGTCCAGCCCCTCGAGGAGCGCGACCCGCGCGTGCAGGGACTGCTCGAAGTCCAGCTCACCCCGCATCGCGGCCGCGGTGACCCCGGCGACCTCGTCCTCGCACCCGGCGTGCGCGGCGAAGAGCTCGATCACCTCGTCCTGGATGAGCGTGGAGTCCACGTCCATCACGACAAGACGCTGGGCCCGTCGGTGCAGGCCCGCCGCCACCACGGCGATGTCCACACCGAGTGCCGCGGCCTCGGTCACCAGCGCGGTGCGCAGTGCCTCGGTCTCGGTACCGGACACGGCGAACTCGACGGCCGTCACCGGGTACTTGGCCAGCCGGAAGATACGGTCGATGTTGCCGCCGGTCTTCGTGATCCGCGCGGCGATGGCGGCCGTCGACTCCGCGGTGAGGGGGTGCCCGAGCACCGTGACGAGCGAACGTCCCGATCCGCGGGGACGGTTGTCGCCGAGGCCGGAGATGATCTCCGCCTGCATCTTCATCGATTCCGCCCAGCTGTGGACGGTGGCCCGCAGATCGCCCTCGAGGCCGGCGGGCGGCTCGGTCACGAGCGCGCACAGCACGATCCGGCCGCGGGTGACGACCTGCTCGATGTCGACGACGTCGACTGACCAGGCGGCGAGGGTGTCGAAGAGTCCGGCGGTGATGCCCGGCCGGTCCTTGCCGAAGATCTTGACAAGAAGAGTGGGCACATCAGGGGTCTGCGAAGCGCTCATGGTGCTCCCACCGTATCCGGCACCCAGTGCCGCCCGCCCGCCCGGTCCGCCTAGCGGACACAGAACACTGGGTGACACCCAAACGGCACACCGATGACAATTTGCCGCTCCCCTTCACGGGTCGCGCCCCCAACCCCCACAACCCCCCTCCCGGAGCCTCCCGACCCCGACTCCCGGAGCCTCTCGAACCCGAACCCGGAGCCTCCCGAACCTCGGGTCCCGGAGCGTCCCGGACCCCTGAACCCGGGGTCTCCAGACCCCCGAACCCCACACCTTCTTTCGCCCCCTCCGCCCCTACCCTTCCCGTCCCTGGGGCTCCGCCCCAGACCCCGCTCCTCAATCGCCGGAGGGGCTGGAACTTCCCGGGGCTGGAAAGGGAAAACGCGCCCGCAGCCGAAAAGTGCACCGGTGGGGCGCCCCCCCCAGCCCCACGCACCCGCAGTGGACAGCGAGCCGAAGGTGCCGCACCCAAGCCCACGGATCACCCGCGGCCGTCCACGCACGGGAGGGGCCGTGCCGGTACATCCCTATGTCCGTCGCTTACGTTCGGATCGAGCAGCGGTTCGCACAGATAGCCCACGTCTGATCCAGCGGCGACGGACTGGGATGTACCGGCACGGCCCCGACCCACCCACCGGCCCGCAGGCACCCCGGCAGGCGCCCGCCCGCGAGGCTCAGCGCGAGCGAACCCCCACCCGTACGCGTACCCGCCACGAGGCGAACCCTCAACGCCGAGGCCCGCGTGGCGGAGGCGGTGGCCCCTCGTCCGGCGAGGGCGGAACAGGCGGCGGGGGAGGAGGCGGCGGAGGCCCGTCCTGCCTCCGCTTCGGCGGGGGCCCGACCGGCCCCACCACCGTGGGCGCCCCGTACACATCACCGGGCGCCCGGGAACCCCCCGGCGCCGGCCTCCGGTCCTCCGGCTCCCGCAACTCGTCCGGCACCCTCAGATACGGATTGGTGTCCGGGTTGGGCGCCCGATACGACCGCCGGGGCCGATACGGCCCAGCACTCCCATCGACCCCAGCCCCAGCCCCCGTACCCGCCCCCGCATCCGCCCTCAAGCCCACCCCAGTACCCGCACCCGCACCCACACCCGCACCGGAACCCGAACCAACCCCCGCAAGCCCCCCAACCCCTCCGAGCCCCCCACCCCCCAAGTCACCCCGTGCCAACTCAGCCGCCCTCCGCCCCGCAGCCCCACTCGCACAAGCCAGCAACGCCCCCACCGCCCCGGCCCCCGCCCCCCACACGGCACCGAGCAGCAACGCCACCCCCGGCCGGCCGTGCAACTCGATCCCCGCCCCGAACGCGTCGAAGCCGAGTACGGACAGAGAAGCGTCCACCGACACCTCCGTCAGCCACGCGAGGAGCGGCAACGCCAGCGCCGTCACGACCCCGAGACGCAGTGCGCAGCGCCCCGCGAACCGCAGCGCACTGTCGCCCCGTACATCTGAGGCACCCGGTGCTCCCGCAACGGTGGCACCCCCGGCCCGTACAAATGGCGTACGCGCCGCCGTCAGGACGCCCGCGTACAGCATCATCAGCGCGGCAGCGACCCCCAATAGCCATACCCGCCCGTCGAGTTCGGCGAGCCGCCCGAGCGTGACGGGCCGGTCGGTGCCGGCGGCCAGCAGCTTGTCGAGGGGGTCGGGCAGCAGCTCGGCGAGCTCGCCCGTCGCCTTGCCGTCCCAGGGGACGAAGAGCCCGACGGGAATGCCCAGCCACACACCGTTGGGTGCACCGAGCAGCGCCGCTCCCGCGATCCGCTTCGGATGGTCGTCCCCGATCGCCGCGTACGCCGCCGCCGCGAGCCCCGCCAGGACCGCGACCAGCAGGACTGCGACGAGCGAGGAGACGGCCGGCCGCACCGCGCGGTGCACGGCGTCCCAGCCGCGGGGCAGCGGTGTACGCCGGGAGGCCAGCAGAGCGATCAGCAGGACCCCGGCGGCCCACGCGGCCCCGCCGAGCAGCGTCGGCGCGGTGTCCACGGAGAAGCCCACGGCCGCCTTCGCGTCCACCAGGTCACCGATCTTGTCGGGCAGCAGACCGCCCAGATCCCCGAGCCCGCCCGGGAGTTTGTCCGTGATGTCCCCGAGCCCGCCGCCACCCCCCGTGGCCTTGTCGAGCCCGAGCTCCCCGCCGTCGATCGTGATGACGTCGTGGCCGGCCCAGGCGAGCCCGCCCAGTGTCGCCACGAAGAGGACGATCACCGATCCGGCCCGCGCCAGGAGTTCGGAGGGTGTGATGACAACTCCGGCTCCGCGCAAGGACCGCAGGAAGAACCACGACATCAGCAGCGCGCCGACCAGCCCGACGCCCAGTGGCGTGATCTGGATGGCGGTGTGCGCCTCCGCTCCCTTCAGGCCGAAGGCCGAGACATCGCCGGACGGCGTCACCGCACCGCCTGCCCCAAGGGCCACCACCGCCGCGGTCATCGGGCCGAGCGAGGCCGTCGCATCGGCCCCGAGCAGATGCAGCCCGAGCGCGGCGGTGCCCGCCATGCCGATCAACGCCCAGCTCACGGAGGCGATCGCGGACAGCAGGACATCCCCCCACGGCACCCTTTTGGTGCTCCCGCCGTGCTGTGTCGTTCCGATGCTCATCGCAAGACCCCCCGATCCGCGCAGCGGCGATCCCCGCGTATGTCCTCCTCGCGTGGGATTACCACTCTCCGGGCCGGTTTCACCCCCGTCAACGGAAACGGGCAACTCGCCCGTACCCATCCTTCACATGGCCCGACTTTCGGTCAGGGGGCCTCTACTGAAATAGTTCCCCACGATGTTCGACATCCCTAGACTCCCTGCGATGGGGTAACTCGGGGGACAACTCAGTGGGGCTGGAGTGCCGGAACTCGTACTGGAATTGAATGGACGGACCTGGACGCTCGACGCGGCCAGGCCCTACGCCCTCGGACGTGATCCGCAGGGAGACATCGTGCTCGAGGACGCCAGGGTCTCCTGGCGTCACGCCACGATCAGCTGGAACGGCCGTAGTTGGGTCATCGACGACCACGGGAGCACCAACGGCACGTTCGTGCAGGGGCAGCGGATCCACCAGATGGAGATCGGCCCCGGTTCGGCCGTGCACCTCGGCAACGCGACTGACGGACCGCGCCTGAGCCTGTCCGGCGCGGCGGCCTCGGTGGCGCAGCCGCAGCAGCAGCCGTACGCGGCTCAGGGCGCCGGCCCCGGCTGGGCTCAGCAGCCGACGCCGCAGTCACCGGAGCAGGCCCGGCAGCCGCAGCAGGCGGGGAGCATCCCGCAGCAGCAGGGACCCGGTGGTGGCGCGGGGGCGCCGCCGGTCTACGGCGACCGCAGCCCGACGACCTTCCACCAGTTCTCGCTCGGGCGTGTGATGCGCATCGGCCGTGCGCTGGAGAACGAACTGGTGGTCTCCGACCTCCAGGTCTCCCGCAATCACGCCGAGTTCCACGCGACGCCGGACGGCCGCTTCGAGATCCGCGACCTCGGCTCGCACAACGGCACGTACGTCAACGGTATGCCGATCGCCAAGGGCGGCTCCGCGCTGCTCGGCCCGAACGACATCGTCGGCGTCGGTCACTCGACGTTCCGTCTGGTCGGCGACCGTCTCGAGGAGTTCGTCGACACCGGTGAGGTCTCCTTCTCGGCCCGCCATCTGACGGTCACCGTCGACGGCGGCAAGCAGATCCTGAAGGACGTCTCCTTCGGCGTACCCGAGAAGTCGCTCGTCGCGGTCATCGGCCCGTCGGGTTCCGGCAAGTCGACGCTCCTGAAGGCGCTGACGGGCTACCGCCCCGCCAACCAGGGCGATGTCCTCTACGACAACCGGAACCTGTACAAGCAGTTCGCCGAGCTGCGTCAGCGCATCGGTCTGGTCCCGCAGGACGACATCCTGCACAAGGAGCTGACCGTCAAGAAGGCCCTCAAGTACGCGGCCAAGCTGCGCTTCCCCGCGGACACCACGGTCCAGGAGCGCGAGGCCCGGATCGACGAGGTGCTGCGCGAGCTGAAGCTGGACATCCACAAGGAGAAGAAGGTCACCTCCCTCTCCGGTGGCCAGCGCAAGCGTGTCTCGGTCGCCCTGGAGCTGCTCACCAAGCCGTCGCTGATCTTCCTGGACGAGCCGACCTCCGGTCTCGACCCGGGCATGGACCGCGATGTCATGCAGTTGCTGCGCGGCCTCGCCGACGACGGCCGTACGGTCCTCGTCGTCACGCACTCGGTGGCCGAGCTGGCGATCTGCGACAAGCTCCTCGTGATGGCGCCGGGCGGCGCCGTCGCCTACTTCGGTCCGCCGGAGGAGGCGCTGAACTTCTTCGGCTACGAGACCTGGGCCGACGTCTTCTCCGCGTTCGAGAACTACCGCGACTACGACTGGGCGGGCCGCTGGAAGGGCTCGCAGCACTACCAGATGTACGCCGCGGACATCGACGCGGTGGCTCCGCAGTCGACGCAGATGCCGCCCGCGCAGGCGATGAAGCCGCCGAAGCCGCAGAGCTGGGGCTCCCAGCTGATGACGCTGATCCGCCGCTACGTCTCGGTGATCGCGTCGGACAAGGGCTTCCTGGCGCTGACGGTGATCCTGCCGGCGGTCCTGGGCTCGGTCAGCCTGCTCATCGACAGCGGCAAGACGCTGCTGGTGAACGACAAGGTGCTGCCGAACGGAGCCCATGTCGCGAACGGCACGGCCACGACCGTGCTCCTGATCCTCGCGGTGGGCGCGTGCTTCGCGGGCGCGGCCAACTCGGTCCGTGAGCTGATCAAGGAACGGGTGATCTACGAGCGGGAGCGGGCGACGGGCCTGTCGCGCTCGGCGTACCTGATGTCCAAGGTGATCGTCCTCGGTGTGATCACCGTGCTGCAGGGCGCTCTGGTCGCTGCCATCGGCTTCGGCAGCCGCGAGGTCCCGGCCGAAGGCCTGATCCTCAAGAGCCTGCCCAAGGTCGAGCTCGCCCTGCCGATCATGGCTCTCGGCTTCGTGTCGATGATGTTCGGACTGATCATCTCTTCGCTGGTGAAGACCGCGGAGAAGACCATGCCGCTCCTGGTCATGTTCGCGATCGTCCAGGTCGTCTTCACCGGCTGCCTGTTCATCCTGAACGGCACACTCGGTGTGAACCAGTTCTCGTACCTGATGCCGGCCCGCTGGGCGGTGGCCGCCTCGGGCGCCACGCTGGACCTGAACAACATCTTCCCGAACCAGGACGACCCGACGAGCACGGACCCGCTGTGGGACCACACGGCCGGGGCCTGGACGATCGACATGATCGCCCTGATCGCCCTCGGTGTGATCTGCGGCTTCTTCGTGGCCCGCTTCCTGCGCCGCCACGAGCCCGAGGTCATGCGCAAGTAGACGCCCGGGAACGACGCGAGGGCGGCACCCCTGACCGGGGTGCCGCCCTTCGGCGTCTGTGGGGAACTCCGCGCTGAGTCCTCAGTACGCGCTGTTCACGTTGTCCATGGAACCGTACTTGTCGGCGGCGTAGTTGCAGGCGGCGGTGATGTTGGCGACCGGGTCGTAGATGTTCCACGAGGTACCGGCCACGTGGTACGCCTTGAACGTCGGCGGGATGACCTGGAGCAGGCCCTTCGACGGGATGCCGTTGATGGCGTTGATGTCCCAGTCGTTGATGGCCAGCGGGTTGCCCGAGGACTCACGCATGATGTTCTTGTGCAGCCCCTGGTAGGTGCCGGGGATGCCCTTCGACTTCATGATGTCGAGGGACTCGCGGATCCAGCCGTCGAGGTTGTTGGCGTACGTCTTCGCGGCGACCGTCTCGATGTTGATGCGCTGCGTCGAGCGGCTCGCGGCAGCGGCCTTGGCACGCGACGCGGCGGCCTTCTTCTTCGCGGCGGCCTGGGCGGCGGCCTTCTTCTTCGCGGCCGCGGCGTCTGCGGCCTTCTTCTTCGCGGCGGCCGTGGCGTCGGCCGCGGCCTTCTTCTTCGCCGCGATCGCCTGGGCCTTCAGGTCGGCGCCGGCCAGCTGGTCGGTGACGCTGGCCTTGACGTCCTTGATCTGCTGCTCGCTGTAGGCGACCTTCGCCGCGGAGACGGCGGCGTCGTCCGTGGTGGTCTGGGAGTTGCCCGGTACCAGGGAGAACGCGAGGGCGGCGGCACCGAGGGTGGCCACACCGGCGATCGAGAGCTTGTGAAGCTTGGTCAGCTTCGGAGTATGTCCAGGAGTGGTGATGTTCTTGGGCATGACTGATAGACCTCTTCGAATAGCGCGGAGGTCGCTCTTCGTCCCGGCGGGGGACAGTGTGTTTCCGGAACAAACGCCGCGGGGCGAACCCCGCGGCGCTGAGCGACAACGCAATTCTTAGCGGCCGCAAAATGCTGTGGCAAAGGTGTGACCTACGAAGCCGGGTAGTGGACGCGGAAGGGGCAAATCGGGGCAGACTGGCACGTCTTCCCTGCTCACCTTGTCCCTTTTATCTCCTATGCTCCTTCGTACGTGACCTGGACCCTATGCGCGGGCTCACACGGGCCCCACGTCATTCTGACCAGCAGTTGCGAGAGCAATGCTCAGAGTGAGGGTCCTCCTCCGGGAGGATGAGGTGCACGTCCCCGAACTCGTGCCAGAGGTAGCGCAAGCGCAGTGCCTCCTCGTATCCGCGGTCGATCGCCGCCCCTCCGGCGATCGCCTCCAGCATCAGCAGATGCGAGGCCTCCGGCTCGTGCAGCCCGGTCAGCAGCCCGTCGACCGCCCGCACTCCGCGCTCCGGGGTCACCACGAGACCGGTCCAGCCCCTCGCCGCCCGGACCAGCCCGTCGGACCCGGTCGCGGATTCCACGGCCCGCACGGCTGTCGTACCGACCGCGACGATCCGGCCGCCGCCGGCCCGCGCCGCGTTGATCAGCCGGGCCGACGCCTCCGGCACCTCGTACCGCTCCGGATACGGCGGCTCGTGCGCCTCCGCCGACGCGACACCCGTGTGCAGCGTGATCGGCGCGAACTGCACACCCCGGCTCACCAGCTCCGCCACCAGGCGCGCGGTGAAGGGGCGCGCCGCGCTCGGCATCTCCGCGCTCCCCGCGCCGTCGTCCGACGGCAGCGCGAACACCGTCCGGTACACGGACAGCGGCTGGTCCCGGTCCGTATAGGAGTAGCGAATGGGCCGCCCGTACCGCCGCAGCAGCCCCAGCACGTCCGCGTCCGGCACCCGCCCCCACCACAGGCGCGGACTGCGGGCGCTCAGCGGCTCCTCCAGGAGGAGGCGTACGCCCCCGGGCAGGCGCACCACTGTCCCCGCGGGCCCGCCCGCACGCGCACGCGTGGTCCCCGTCCCGTCGGGATCCCGCAGCTCGACCGCCCACCGCCCGTCATCGCCACGCGTGGAGAAGTGCACCACCACGCGCGCGCGGCCGATCCGCCCGTCCACGGCCGCCGCCAGGGTGGCCGAGGTGTTGACGATCAGCAGATCCCCGGCCCTCAGCAGCCGCGGCAGCTCCGCGAACGCGTGATGCGACACCTCGGTACCGCGCGACACCAGCAGCCGTACGGAATCCCGGTCGCGACCGGGACCGCGCTGCTCGGCGGGCACCCGCGCCGACAGCTCCTCCGGAACCGTTCCCCATTCCCGGCCGCGCCCGACCGGAGGAACCCCCATCGCCGTCGTCATCGCCCCTCCAGCAGGGCCGGAGCCGCGTAGCGCCCACTGGCCGGCCGTTCCTCCAGCAGCCGCAGAAAGGCCGGCACCACACTGTCCGGCGCCGGCCGCGGATCGTCGTCGCCCGGTACGGCCGCCGTATAGAGGTCCGTGCCCATGTCCCCGGGGTCCACGGCCCAGACCCGCAGGCCGGGCTCCTCCTCGCCGAGAACGGCCGAGAGATGGTCGAGCGCCGCCTTCGAGGCGCCGTAGCCGCCCCATGTCTCGTACGCCTCCGCCGCGGCGTCCGAGCTGATGTCGACGACCGTGCCCGCCCCGGCCGCCCGCAGCAGCGGCAGCGCCTCCTGGATCAGGCCCAGCGCGGCGACCACGTTGACCTCCAGGGCCCGCCGCAGCCCGTCCAGACCCAGCTCCTCCAGACGCACCAGCGGCTCGGCACCCAGCGCGCTCGCGTTGTTCACCAGGAGGTCGACACCACCCAGCTTCCGGGCCGCCGCCACCAGCTCGGCACGGTGACCGGCGTCCGTCACGTCCCCGGGCAGGGCCTCCACACGCGTCCCGTACGCGGACAGTGCCACCGCGGTCTCCTCCAGCACCCCGGCCGTTCTGGCGTCGAGCACCAGATCCCAGCCGCGCTCCGCCAGAGCCGCGCCGAGCGCCCTCCCCAGTCCCTTCGAGGCCCCCGTGATGATCGCTACCGGCATGACATCGTCCCCTCGTCCCTGACCCGCCTTCCCGGCGGGTGTCCTCACGGTAGGAACGGGGACCACCCGGGCGCCTCGTGCGCGGGCCGCAATGATCCGGGGCCCTTCGACCTAGGCCCAATGGCCCGGCCGAGCGCCATCACGGGTCCGATACGCGCTGTCACACCCCGCCGGTAGTTTGGGGTCATGAGTCATGGACCCCGGTCAGGCCTGTACGCGGTGAGCTCCGCGCTGCTGGCCATGAGCAGGCACCTCGAAGTGCGCGACGTCCTCAAGACGATCGTCGCTTCGGCCCGCGAGCTGCTCGACGCGCAGTACGCGGCGCTCGGTGTGCCCGACGACCACGGCGGCTTCGCCCAGTTCGTCGTCGACGGGGTCAGCGACGCCCAGTGGAAGGCCATCGGACCGCTCCCGCGCCAGCACGGCATCCTCGCCGCGATGCTGCGCGAGGCCCGCCCCGAGCGCCTGGCGGACGTGCGCGAGGACCCCCGCTTCGAGGGCTGGCCCGAGGCCCACCCCGACATGTCCGACTTCCTCGGCCTGCCCATCCGCGACGGCGACGAGATCATCGGCGCGCTCTTCCTCGCGAACAAGCTGCGCGCCGAGGAGGGACCCCCGTGCCCCGAGCCGGACGGCAGGTGCGGTTTCACCGAGGACGACGAGGAACTCCTCACCATCCTCGCCCAGCACGCGGCGATCGCCCTGACCAACGCCCGGCTCTACGAACGCAGCCGCGAGCTCACGATCGCCGAGGAGCGCTCCCGGCTCGCGCACGAACTGCACGACGCCGTCAGCCAGAAGCTGTTCTCCCTGCGCCTCACCGCGCAGGCCGCCGCCACCCTCGTCGACCGCGACCCCTCCCGCGCGAAGGGCGAACTCCAGCAGGTGGCCGCCCTCGCCGCGGAGGCTACCGAGGAACTGCGCGCCGCCGTCGTCGAGTTGCGCCCCGCGGCCCTCGACGAGGACGGCCTGGTCGCCACCCTGCGCACCCAGATCCAGGTCCTCGACCGCGCCCACTCCGCGCGCGTCACCTTCTCCAGCAACGGCGTACGGGCGCTGCCCGCCTCCCAGGAGGAGGCGATGCTGCGGGTCGCCCAGGAGGCCCTGCACAACGCGCTGCGGCACTCCGGCGCCACCCGTGTCGCCGTCACCCTGGAGCGACGCGGCCCCGGCGCCGTCCTGCGCGTCACCGACGACGGCAGCGGCTTCGAACCCACCGCGATACGCAGCGCCGGCCGCCACCTCGGCCTGGTGTCGATGCGGGACCGGTCGAGCGGGGTCGGCGGCAAACTCACCGTGGAATCGGCGCCCGGAAAGGGCACCATGATCGAGATGGAGGTCCCTGGTGGCTGACGCAATCAAGGTGCTGCTCGTCGACGACCACCAGGTCGTCCGCCGGGGCCTGCGCACCTTCCTCGAAGTGCAGGACGACATCGAGGTCGTCGGAGAGGCGTCCGACGGTGCGGAAGGAGTCGCCCGCGCCGAGGAGCTGAAACCCGACGTCGTCCTCATGGACGTCAAGATGCCGGGGATGGACGGCATCGACGCGCTGCGCAAGCTCCGTGAACTCGCCAACCCCGCACGGGTGCTGATCGTCACCAGCTTCACCGAGCAGCGCACGGTGGTGCCGGCTCTGCGCGCGGGTGCCGCCGGTTACGTCTACAAGGACGTGGATCCCGACGCGCTGGCCGGAGCCATCCGCTCGGTCCACGCGGGGCACATCCTTCTCCAACCCGAGGTCGCGGGGGCCCTGTTGTCCCAGGAGGAGGCCAACTCGGGGCAGGGGAGAGGTGGTTCGCTCACCGAGCGGGAGCGCGAGGTGCTCGGCCTGATCGCGGACGGCCGCTCCAACCGGGAGATCGCCCGTGCCCTCGTCCTCTCCGAGAAGACGGTGAAGACCCACGTTTCGAACATCCTGATGAAGCTCGACCTCGCCGACCGCACCCAGGCCGCGCTCTGGGCCGTACGGAACGGGATCGCGGGCTGATCGCCGAGAGGCCGCCCACCTGGGGATCAAGCTCCGGCGCACCCCCTCGGCGCACGGGCGGGACGACGCGACCGGGCGGCAACCCGGAGGGTCTCGCTCCGGGATGAGATTCATACCGTCGTGTGTATGTCACCCGGATGGCGCATCCTCCGGGAGGCCCGGCCGTTCTCCAGTGCGCTGCGGCGATCTGCCGCGGTGTTCGCGAGGAGGGGTTTCACCAGTGAAGAACCTGAAGAAGGTCACAGCTGTCGCGATGGTGGCCGGTGGCCTGGTCGCCGCCGGTGCGGGCATGGCGTCGGCCACCGACGGAGCGTGGGCGGGCGGCAAGGCCGCGGGCTCCCCGGGCGTCGTCTCCGGGAACGTCGTCCAGGCTCCGGTTCACATCCCCGTGAACGCGGTGGGCAACAGCGTGAACGTCATCGGCCTCCTGAACCCGGCCTTCGGCAACCTCGGTCTCAACCACTGAGGTTCCCACCGGAACGATCACGGCCACCGGCCTTCCGGGGACTCCCCGGGAGGCCGGTCGGGTTGTCGGCTGATCGGCTGACTGAACCGGACGGGGCAATGGAACGGCCTTCCCGTGCCGTTCCCGGCCTCCCGGCGTTGCTCAGCGTACGACCCGCGGCCGGGTCGGATTCATTAACGCAAGAGGAGCATTTCCCATGAACATCGCCAAGAAGGCCGCCCTGGCCATCACCGTCGCCGGGATCGCCGCGGGCGCCGGTGACGGTGCCGCTGTCGCCGACGCGGGTGCCGAGGGCGCGGCCGTGAAGTCGCCCGGCGTCGGCTCGGGCAACGTCGTCCAGCTCCCGGTCCACATCCCCGTGAACCTCGTCGGGAACAGCGTGAACGTCATCGGCGCCCTGAACCCGGCGTTCGGCAACGCGGGTGTCAACAACTGAGCCACCACCAGTCACAGGGGCCTCGCGAACGGAAACGTTTCGCGGGGCCCTTCCGCGTCGCACCGGCCCGAGCGTCCGGACGCCCAGGGCCTGGAGCCATCGCCGACCGGAGCGTCCGGGCACGTGAACCGGTCCCCAGGCGCCGGGGCGACCGAAGACCCTGGGCACGCGGAGGTCGACGCGCCCTGAGACGCGAGCCACGCAAATCCCGACCGGGCGGGGCACCCCGATGCCCCGCACCTGCGGAACCCGGGCCACTCAAGGCATCCGCGCTCCGCACCCGGCGGAGCTCAGCGCACCCCGCGCTCACGCTCCTCCACGAACGCGTTGTACGCGGCCACCTGCGCCCGCCGGGCCGTCCGCTCCACCGGCCGCAGGGCCTCGGCCCGAGCGGCCATCTCCGACGCGCTCACCGCCCCGCCGTGCCCGCTCTCGTGCGCGACGGAGATCAGCGTCCCGACCCGCTGAGCCAGCTCCAACACGCGCACCGCACGCGGCGGGTACCCGGGGGCCAGCAGCTCCCGTCCCCGCTCCGCCCGTGCCCGGTACGCCTCGATCGCGGCCTCCGCGACCGGCCCCGACCCGGCCACGTCCAGCCGCGCCAACACCTCCGTCGCCTCGCGGAGGGCCTCCGCCAGCTCCCGCTCGGCCTCCCCGAGCGAGGGCACGTCGGCGGGCGGCGCCTCGCGTACGGCCAGACAGCGCCAGGCGACCTCGACGTGCACATCGCCGTCGGGCCCGGCCTCGTACACCTCCGGCACGAGCCCCAGAGCCGAGCCGTGGCAGACCACGGCCTCCTCGGCTTCGAGCGCGCGCGCGTTGAACGCGGGCGGGCCGCTGAGCCCGAGCGGATGCCCCGGCGCGGGCAGCGCGACCCGCAGCCCGGTCACCCCGAGCGTGCGCAGCCGGCCGAGGGCGAGCGTGAGCCCGACGGGCCCCGACTCGCCCGGCAACCCCTCGACGCGGTGCACCGCGTCGTCCCCGACGATGGCGAGCACGGCGTCGTCCGGAGAAACAAGTCCGGCCAATAGGGCATTTCCCCATGAGGCCAGTTGTCCTGAGCGTGGTTCCGAGAGCATGCCCCCACCCTAAGGACCGGCCGATGGATCGGTGTGGCCGACCGGTGGCGTAGGTTTTCCCTGGGGGCTGCGTCCACAGACGTCAGCGACGGCCGAGACTGCAATGGGAGACAACGCGCTCATGAGCGATGTACTGGAGCTGGAGGACGTATCCGTGGTCCGCGAGGGCCGGGCTCTGGTGGACCAGGTCTCCTGGTCGGTCAAGGAGGGGGAGCGCTGGGTCATCCTCGGTCCCAACGGCGCCGGGAAGACGACTCTCCTGAACGTCGCCTCCAGCTACCTCTTCCCCAGCTCGGGCACCGCCACCATCCTCGGCGAGACCCTCGGCCAGGTCGACGTCTTCGAGCTGCGCCCGCGTATCGGCATCGCCGGTATCGCGATGGCCGAGAAGCTCCCCAAGCGCCAGACGGTTCTGCAGACGGTCCTCACCGCCGCGTACGGCATGACCGCCGGGTGGCACGAGGACTACGAGGACATCGACGAGCAGCGCGCCCGCGCCTTCCTCGACCGCCTCGGCATGAGCGACTACCTGGAGCGCAAGTTCGGCACCCTCTCCGAGGGCGAACGCAAGCGCACCCTGATCGCCCGCGCCCTGATGACCGACCCCGAGCTGCTGCTCCTCGACGAGCCCGCGGCCGGCCTCGACCTCGGCGGCCGTGAGGACCTCGTGCGCCGCCTCGGCCGCCTCGCCCGCGACCCGATCGCCCCCTCCATGATCATGGTCACGCACCATGTCGAGGAGATCGCCCCCGGCTTCACCCACGTCCTGATGATCCGTCAGGGCAAGGTCCTCGCCGCGGGCCCGCTCGAGCTCGAACTCACCTCGCGCAACCTCTCCCTCTGCTTCGGCCTCCCGCTCGTCGTCGAGCAGGTCGGCGAGCGCTGGACCGCGCAGGGCCTGCCGATGGCCTGAACGGCCACCGCACGCGGACGCACACCCCTCACCCGGCGTACCCGACTTGATCGCGCGCTCTGTCCGCCGGGGGAGCGCGGTCCTACCATGACCATGTGAACGACATCGACGCATGGGTGTGGTGGCTGATCGGGGCGGCCGGACTCGGCATTCCGCTCGTGGTGACCGCGATGCCGGAGTTCGGCATGCTCTCCGTGGGCGCCGTCGCGGCCGCGGTCGCCGCGGGTCTCGGCGGCGGTGTCGTCATTCAAGTCCTGGTCTTCGTGGCCGTGTCGGTCGCGCTCATCGCCGTCGTACGCCCCATCGCCGCCCGGCACAGCGCACAACGCCCTCAACTCGCCACCGGCGTGGAGGCGTTGAAGGGCAAGCAGGCCATCGTCCTGGAACGTGTGGACAGTTCGGGCGATGGCCGCATCAAGCTCGGCGGAGAGATCTGGTCGGCGCGCTCCCTCGACGCCGGACAGGCCTACGAGGTGGGCCAGGAAGTGGACGTCGTGGATATCGAGGGAGCCACGGCGATCGTCATGTGACCTCGTACAACGCAAGTGAACCGAACGCCCCACGTGGCAGACGACGTTCTGTCACACTCGTCCAGCAAGATCTTCAACTGCCATAAGATCTTTCGGAATTACCGAGTGGAGAAGGGTACGGGGAGCATCGATGGAACCGATCATCATCGTCCTGATCATTCTGGTGGTGTTGGTCTTCATCGCCCTGATCAAGACCATCCAGGTCATCCCACAGGCCAGCGCGGCCATCGTCGAGCGCTTCGGCCGCTACACGCGGACACTGAACGCCGGCCTGAACATCGTCGTCCCGTTCATAGACTCGATCCGCAACCGCATCGACCTGCGTGAACAGGTCGTCCCGTTCCCGCCCCAGCCGGTGATCACCCAGGACAACCTGGTGGTCAACATCGACACCGTCATCTACTACCAGGTCACCGACGCGCGAGCCGCGACGTACGAGGTCGCCAGCTACATCCAGGCGATCGAGCAGCTCACCGTCACCACCCTCCGCAACATCATCGGCGGCATGGACCTGGAGCGGACCCTGACCTCCCGCGAGGAGATCAACGCGGCCCTGCGCGGAGTCCTCGACGAAGCCACCGGCAAGTGGGGCATCCGCGTCAACCGCGTCGAACTCAAGGCGATCGAACCGCCCACCTCCATCCAGGACTCGATGGAGAAGCAGATGCGCGCCGACCGCGACAAGCGCGCCGCCATCCTCACCGCGGAAGGCATCCGCCAGTCGCAGATCCTCACCGCCGAGGGCGAGAAGCAGTCCGCGATCCTCCGCGCCGAAGGTGAGGCCAAGGCCGCGGCCCTGCGCGCCGAGGGCGAGGCGCAGGCCGTCCGTACGGTCTTCGAGGCCATCCACGCCGGAGACCCGGACCAGAAACTCCTCTCCTACCAGTACCTCCAGATGCTCCCGAAGATCGCCGAGGGCGACGCCAACAAGCTCTGGATCGTGCCCAGCGAGATCGGCGACGCCCTCAAGGGCCTGAGCGGTGCCATGGGCAACTTCGGCGGGCTGGGCGGAGGTTCGGGCAACCGAGGTTCCTCCGGCGACTCCGGCGGCGGCAAGGAGCGCCGCGAGAAGCCCTCCATCACGGACTGACGCCGTACGACGACGGGGCCCACCTCCCGCGGGAGGTGGGCCCCGTCGTCGTACGGGCTACGCCGCCGGCTGGGCCAGCCACCCCGGCAGCGCGTCGAAGTCGTCCTGGCCGAGGGCCAGCAGCATGGCGTCCGCGGGCGTCGGCTCGAACGGCTGCCGCAGCAACGGCATTTGAGCCTGCTCCGGAGTACGGTCCGCCTTACGGTGATTGTCCTCCGCGCAGGAGGCCACCGTGTTCAGCCACGAGTCCTGACCGCCCTGGGCACGCGGGACCACGTGGTCCACGGTCGTGGCCCGGCGTCCGCAGTAGGCGCACCGGTGCCGGTCACGTACCAGCACCCCTCGCCTCGACCACGGCGCTTGTCTTCGAAACGGCACCCGGACGTAGCGGCAGAGCCTGATCACCCGGGGCACGGGTATGTCCAGGGCGGCTCCGCGCATGCGCAGTTCGGGGTGGGCCTGCTCGACGACGGCCTTGTCCGTCAGCACCAGAACGACGGCTCGGTTCAACGTCACCGTCGACAGCGGCTCAAAGCTCGCGTTCAGTACCAGCGTGTCCCGCATCCAGCCCACCTCCTATGCGCACCGGCCCACTCAACGGCGGGCTGGGATCAACTTTGGCCGGGCACGCCGAGATGGACAACGCAATAAAAAATGCCCGCCCCTGATCACTTCCAAGACCAGAGGCGGGCAAACGTTCTGTGAACGTCAGTCTTCCGCGGGAGCCGCGTACTCGCCGATCAGCTGGGCGCGCGCCAGCGTGTGGAACCGCAGATTGAAGCCGACCACGGCGGGAGAGACATCGGCGTCGGGGCCGAGCTTCTCCTGGTCCACGGCGTACACCGTGAAGACGTACCGGTGCGCGGGATCCCCGGCCGGCGGCGCGGCGCCGCCGAAGTCCCGGGACCCGTAGTCGTTGCGCACCTGGACGGCACCGTCGGGCAGACCCTCGAACTTGCCGCTGCCCGCGCCCGTCGGCAGCTCCGTCACCGAAGCCGGGATGTCGAACGCGACCCAGTGCCAGAATCCGCTGCCCGTCGGGGCGTCCGGATCGAAGCACGTCACGGCGAAGCTCTTGGTCTCCGGCGGGAAACCCTCCCAGCTCAGCTGCGGGGAGGTGTTCCCGGCCGCGTGGACCTGAGCATCCTTCAGTACCGCGCCCGGCTCGACGTCCTCACTGGTGACCGTGAACGCCGGCACCGGCGGATGGAAGTCGTGCGGGAGCGGCGGCCTCTTGAGCTCGGTCACGTCAGTACCTCCTGGAACGGCGGAATCTCTGCTCCGAGCCTAGAACCAGCTGCGCTTGCTGCCGACCTCCGACAGCCACTGGTTCAGGTAGGCGGCCCAGTCCGTGCCCTGGAAGTCGTGCAGACCCACCTGGAAGGAACGGAACGAGTCGCTGCCCTCACTGAAGAGGCCCGGCTTCTTGTCCATCTCCAGGATGACGTCCATCGCACGGTCGTCCGCGACGAAGCTCAGCTCCACCTGGTTCAGCCCGCGGTACTGCGACGGCGGGTAGAACTCGATCTCCTGGTAGAACGGCAGCCGCTGACGCGTGCCCCGGATCTGGCCGCGCTCCATGTCCGCGTTCTTGAAGCGGAAGCCCAGCTGGATGAAGGCGTCGAGAATCGCCTTCTGCGCCGGCAGCGGGTGCACATTGATCGGGTCGAGGTCACCCGAGTCGATCGCGCGGGCGATCTCCAGCTCGGTGGTCACCCCGATGTTCATGCCCCGCAGGCTCTGCCCGTCGATCGTGGTGATCGGCGTCTCCCACGGAATCTCGAGCCCGAACGGGACCGAGTGCACGGCACCGGCCTGCAGCTCGAAGGCCCCGCCGAGCCGCAGCTTCGTGAACTCGATGTCCTGCTTGTACTCCTGGTCGTCGTGTCCCTCGACCTCGACCTTGGCCTGCAGACCGACCGACAGACCCTCGATCGACTGGTTGACCGAACCGCCCTGGATCCGTACCTCACCCTGGACGACGCCGCCCGGAACGGTGTTGGCCTCGGTCAGCACCGTCTCGACCGAAGCCCCACCGGCCCCCATGCTCGCAAGCAGCCGCTTGAACCCCATGTCGTCACTTCCTCCCCAGGCGAAACGCCTGTTCCGTCCTGTGTCCGTATGGATCCCTTGATCCCTACAAACGCGATCCGGCCCCGACCGGTTCCGCGTCCTCACCTTTACAAGGGAGAGGACGCCTGACCACCCCACCGACAAGCATCCGTCCGGACTGCTCCGTACCGCTCCGGACTCCTCCGCAGCGGCGGGACGGCTGGACTACGCTCGTACGCCATGATCGCGGCCCCTGACCGTACGCCCCTGACGCGGGACTTCTTCGACCGCCCCGTGCTGGAGGTCGCCCCCGACCTCCTGGGGCGTGTCCTCGTACGTGCCACCCCGGACGGTCCGATCGAACTGCGGCTCACGGAGGTCGAGGCCTACGACGGTCCCGATGACCCCGGTTCGCACGCCTACCGAGGCCGCACGGCCCGCAACGGCGTGATGTTCGGCCCGCCCGGTCATGTGTACGTCTACTTCACCTACGGCATGTGGCACTGCATGAACCTGGTGTGCGGTCCGGAAGGCAGGCCCAGCGGAGTCCTGCTCCGGGCGGGCGAGGTCACCGAGGGCACTGACCTCGCCCGCAAACGTCGACTCTCGGCCCGAAATGACAAGGAACTGGCCAAAGGGCCGGCGCGCCTCGCGACGGCACTCGGGGTGGACCGGTCGCTCGACGGCGTGGACGCCTGCGGCCCCCAGGGCTCGCCCCTGACCCTGCTCAGGGGTACGGCTGTCCCCTCCGACCAGGTACGCAACGGACCACGCACCGGAGTCTCCGGCGACGGAGGCGTCCACCCCTGGCGTTTCTGGGTCGCCAACGACCCCACCGTGAGCCCCTATCGAGCCCATGCGCCCCGCCGCCGCTCAACTTGACTCGCCCCTGGGGGATCCGTAATGTAGCCCGAGCCGCTTGAACCGGTTACGGCGTTCAGCCAGCAGCCGAGAGCGGCCAACCCACTACCTACCACTTCCCCACAGCGGGGGCTTATTCGGCGTGCCTGCATGCCTGAATTCGAACCCGCGGAACTCGATTATGAGTCGCCGAGGGAATCGGCTAACGTAGTGAATGTCGAAAGGCCGCGAAACGCGAAAGCGCTAAAGGCCCGAAGACAAGCCCCGCTGACTGGGAGTCAGGCCCGAAAGGATCTGATAGAGTCGGACTCGCCGGAAAGGGAAACGCGGAAGCGGGAACCTGGAAAGCACCGAGGAAATCGGATACGGAAACGGTCTGATAGAGTCGGAAACGCAAGACCGAAGGGAAGCGCCCGGAGGAAAGCCCGAGAGGGTGAGTACAAAGGAAGCGTCCGTTCCTTGAGAACTCAACAGCGTGCCAAAAATCAACGCCAGATTTGTTGATACCCCGTCTCCGGCCGATCGGTCGGGACGAGGTTCCTTTGAAAAAGTCCTGCCGGGCACTGCCTGGTAGGCGCATCAGCGAGGACGCTGTGAACGACCGGTCCTATTCCGACCGGTTGTTCCGCTCTCGTGGTGTTCCACCGGATTACCGGTAAACATTCACGGAGAGTTTGATCCTGGCTCAGGACGAACGCTGGCGGCGTGCTTAACACATGCAAGTCGAACGATGAAGCCCTTCGGGGTGGATTAGTGGCGAACGGGTGAGTAACACGTGGGCAATCTGCCCTTCACTCTGGGACAAGCCCTGGAAACGGGGTCTAATACCGGATAACACTCCTGCCTGCATGGGCGGGGGTTAAAAGCTCCGGCGGTGAAGGATGAGCCCGCGGCCTATCAGCTTGTTGGTGAGGTAGTGGCTCACCAAGGCGACGACGGGTAGCCGGCCTGAGAGGGCGACCGGCCACACTGGGACTGAGACACGGCCCAGACTCCTACGGGAGGCAGCAGTGGGGAATATTGCACAATGGGCGAAAGCCTGATGCAGCGACGCCGCGTGAGGGATGACGGCCTTCGGGTTGTAAACCTCTTTCAGCAGGGAAGAAGCGAAAGTGACGGTACCTGCAGAAGAAGCGCCGGCTAACTACGTGCCAGCAGCCGCGGTAATACGTAGGGCGCAAGCGTTGTCCGGAATTATTGGGCGTAAAGAGCTCGTAGGCGGCTTGTCACGTCGGTTGTGAAAGCCCGGGGCTTAACCCCGGGTCTGCAGTCGATACGGGCAGGCTAGAGTGTGGTAGGGGAGATCGGAATTCCTGGTGTAGCGGTGAAATGCGCAGATATCAGGAGGAACACCGGTGGCGAAGGCGGATCTCTGGGCCATTACTGACGCTGAGGAGCGAAAGCGTGGGGAGCGAACAGGATTAGATACCCTGGTAGTCCACGCCGTAAACGGTGGGAACTAGGTGTTGGCGACATTCCACGTCGTCGGTGCCGCAGCTAACGCATTAAGTTCCCCGCCTGGGGAGTACGGCCGCAAGGCTAAAACTCAAAGGAATTGACGGGGGCCCGCACAAGCAGCGGAGCATGTGGCTTAATTCGACGCAACGCGAAGAACCTTACCAAGGCTTGACATACACCGGAAAGCATTAGAGATAGTGCCCCCCTTGTGGTCGGTGTACAGGTGGTGCATGGCTGTCGTCAGCTCGTGTCGTGAGATGTTGGGTTAAGTCCCGCAACGAGCGCAACCCTTGTTCTGTGTTGCCAGCATGCCCTTCGGGGTGATGGGGACTCACAGGAGACTGCCGGGGTCAACTCGGAGGAAGGTGGGGACGACGTCAAGTCATCATGCCCCTTATGTCTTGGGCTGCACACGTGCTACAATGGCAGGTACAAAGAGCTGCGAAGCCGTGAGGCGGAGCGAATCTCAAAAAGCCTGTCTCAGTTCGGATTGGGGTCTGCAACTCGACCCCATGAAGTCGGAGTTGCTAGTAATCGCAGATCAGCATTGCTGCGGTGAATACGTTCCCGGGCCTTGTACACACCGCCCGTCACGTCACGAAAGTCGGTAACACCCGAAGCCGGTGGCCCAACCCCTTGTGGGAGGGAGCTGTCGAAGGTGGGACTGGCGATTGGGACGAAGTCGTAACAAGGTAGCCGTACCGGAAGGTGCGGCTGGATCACCTCCTTTCTAAGGAGCATCTAGGCCGCCAGGCATTGCCTGGTGGTCCAGGGCCATTACGTCGGCACACGTTCGACGGTGGTTGCTCATGGGTGGAACGTTGATTATTCGGCACTCTTGACTGTCTTCTCCTTCCAGTACTGCTCTTCGGGGCGTGGAAAGAATGAGGGAAGCGGTAAGGGTGTCGGGCACGCTGTTGGGTGTCTGAAGGTACGGCCGAGAGGCTGCCTTCAGTGCCGGCCCCAGTGCACTCGAACTACTGGTTCGGGGTGATGGGTGGTTGGTCGTTGTTTGAGAACTGCACAGTGGACGCGAGCATCTGTGGCCAAGTTTTTAAGGGCGCACGGTGGATGCCTTGGCACCAGGAACCGATGAAGGACGTGGGAGGCCACGATAGTCCCCGGGGAGCCGTCAACCAGGCTTTGATCCGGGGGTTTCCGAATGGGGAAACCCGGCAGTCGTCATGGGCTGTCACCCTTGCCTGAACACATAGGGCAAGTGGAGGGAACGCGGGGAAGTGAAACATCTCAGTACCCGCAGGAAGAGAAAACAACCGTGATTCCGGGAGTAGTGGCGAGCGAAACCGGATGAGGCCAAACCTTGTATGTGTGAGACCCGGCAGGGGTTGCATGCAAGGGGTTGTGGGATCTCTCTTTCACAGTCTGCCGGCTGTGAGGCGAGTCAGAAACCGTTGATGTAGGCGAAGGACATGCGAAAGGTCCGGCGTAGAGGGTAAGACCCCCGTAGTCGAAACATCAACGGCTCGTTTGAGAGACACCCAAGTAGCACGGGGCCCGAGAAATCCCGTGTGAATCTGGCGGGACCACCCGCTAAGCCTAAATATTCCCTGGTGACCGATAGCGGATAGTACCGTGAGGGAATGGTGAAAAGTACCGCGGGAGCGGAGTGAAATAGTACCTGAAACCGTGTGCCTACAAGCCGTGGGAGCGTCGCGCATTGAGTTTACTCAGTGCGTCGTGACTGCGTGCCTTTTGAAGAATGAGCCTGCGAGTTTGCGGTGCGTTGCGAGGTTAACCCGTGTGGGGAAGCCGTAGCGAAAGCGAGTCCGAATAGGGCGATTCAGTAGCGCGCTCAAGACCCGAAGCGGAGTGATCTAGCCATGGGCAGGTTGAAGCGGCTGTAAGAGGTCGTGGAGGACCGAACCCACCAGGGTTGAAAACCTGGGGGATGACCTGTGGTTAGGGGTGAAAGGCCAATCAAACTCCGTGATAGCTGGTTCTCCCCGAAATGCATTTAGGTGCAGCGTCGTGTGTTTCTTGCCGGAGGTAGAGCACTGGATAGGCGATGGGCCCTACCGGGTTACTGACCTTAGCCAAACTCCGAATGCCGGTAAGTGAGAGCGCGGCAGTGAGACTGTGGGGGATAAGCTCCATGGTCGAGAGGGAAACAGCCCAGAGCATCGACTAAGGCCCCTAAGCGTACGCTAAGTGGGAAAGGATGTGGAGTCGCACAGACAACCAGGAGGTTGGCTTAGAAGCAGCCACCCTTGAAAGAGTGCGTAATAGCTCACTGGTCTAGTGATTCCGCGCCGACAATGTAGCGGGGCTCAAGCGTACCGCCGAAGTCGTGTCATTGCAGCAATAGGGCCAACGCCCGCTGTGATGGGTAGGGGAGCGTCGTGTGCCGGGTGAAGCCGCGCCGGAAGGCAGTGGTGGACGGTTCACGAGTGAGAATGCAGGCATGAGTAGCGATACACACGTGAGAAACGTGTGCGCCGATTGACTAAGGGTTCCTGGGTCAAGCTGATCTGCCCAGGGTAAGTCGGGACCTAAGGCGAGGCCGACAGGCGTAGTCGATGGATAACCGGTTGATATTCCGGTACCCGCTGTGAAGCGTCAAACATTGAACCAGGCGATGCTAAGTCCGTGAAGCCGCCCCGGAGCCTTCGGGCAAAGGGGAGTGGTGGAGCCGACGGACCAGACCTGCAGTAGGTGAGTGATGGGGTGACGCAGGAAGGTAGTCCATCCCGGGCGGTGGTTGTCCCGGGGTAAGGGTGTAGGCCGTGTGATAGGCAAATCCGTCACACATTGAGGCTGAGACCTGATGCCGAGCCGATTGTGGTGAAGTGGATGATCCTATGCTGTCGAGAAAAGCCTCTAGCGAGTTTCATGGCGGCCCGTACCCTAAACCGACTCAGGTGGTCAGGTAGAGAATACCGAGGCGTTCGGGTGAACTATGGTTAAGGAACTCGGCAAAATGCCCCCGTAACTTCGGGAGAAGGGGGGCCATCACTGGTGATCCGATTTACTCGGTGAGCTGGGGGTGGCCGCAGAGACCAGCGAGAAGCGACTGTTTACTAAAAACACAGGTCCGTGCGAAGCCGTAAGGCGATGTATACGGACTGACGCCTGCCCGGTGCTGGAACGTTAAGGGGACCGGTTAGTCACTCTTCGGGGTGGCGAAGCTGAGAACTTAAGCGCCAGTAAACGGCGGTGGTAACTATAACCATCCTAAGGTAGCGAAATTCCTTGTCGGGTAAGTTCCGACCTGCACGAATGGCGTAACGACTTCTCGACTGTCTCAACCATAGGCCCGGTGAAATTGCACTACGAGTAAAGATGCTCGTTTCGCGCAGCAGGACGGAAAGACCCCGGGACCTTTACTACAGTTTGATATTGGTGTTCGGTTCGGCTTGTGTAGGATAGGTGGGAGACTTTGAAGTCATGGCGCCAGCCATGGTGGAGTCGCCGTTGAAATACCACTCTGGTCGTGCTGGATGTCTAACCTGGGTCCGTGATCCGGATCAGGGACAGTGTCTGATGGGTAGTTTAACTGGGGCGGTTGCCTCCTAAAGAGTAACGGAGGCGCCCAAAGGTTCCCTCAGCCTGGTTGGTAATCAGGTGTTGAGTGTAAGTGCACAAGGGAGCTTGACTGTGAGACCGACGGGTCGAGCAGGGACGAAAGTCGGGACTAGTGATCCGGCGGTGGCTTGTGGAAGCGCCGTCGCTCAACGGATAAAAGGTACCCCGGGGATAACAGGCTGATCTTCCCCAAGAGTCCATATCGACGGGATGGTTTGGCACCTCGATGTCGGCTCGTCGCATCCTGGGGCTGGAGTCGGTCCCAAGGGTTGGGCTGTTCGCCCATTAAAGCGGTACGCGAGCTGGGTTTAGAACGTCGTGAGACAGTTCGGTCCCTATCCGCTGTGCGCGTAGGAATATTGAGAAGGGCTGTCCCTAGTACGAGAGGACCGGGACGGACGAACCTCTGGTGTGCCAGTTGTCCTGCCAAGGGCATGGCTGGTTGGCTACGTTCGGGAGGGATAACCGCTGAAAGCATCTAAGCGGGAAGCCTGCTTCGAGATGAGTATTCCCACCCCCTTGAGGGGTTAAGGCTCCCAGTAGACGACTGGGTTGATAGGCCAGATCTGGAAGGCGGGCAACCGCTGGAGGTGACTGGTACTAATAGGCCGAGGGCTTGTCCTCAGTTGCTCGCGTCCACTGTGTAGTTCCCAGACAACGAACGGTTGTGCTGGCTGAACAGTTCCACTTACTTAATTGAAAAGTGTGCTTGTTCGCTGCCCGTTCGAGGCCTCGTTTTGACGAGGTGTCTGACAGGGTTTCGGTGGTCATAGCGTGAGGGAAACGCCCGGTTACATTCCGAACCCGGAAGCTAAGCCTCACAGCGCCGATGGTACTGCAGGGGGGACCCTGTGGGAGAGTAGGACGCCGCCGAACAATCTTTGGAGGACCCCTGGTCCCAGCGACTCGCTGGAACCAGGGGTCCTTTTTTGTTTTTCCGAAGCGCGCCGGGTACCCGGCTGCGCGAGAATGACTTGCGGTACCGATGACAGGAGTCACCCATGTCCACCAACTCTCCCGACGAGCGACCGGAGCGCGACCAGCGCCGTCGTGACAGTGGTGACCGCGGTGACAACCGCGGGGGCCCGCGCCGTGACAACGACCGCGGCGGCTCCGGCCGGCGTGACGATCGCGGCGGTGACCGCGGTGGCTTCCGTCGTGATGACAACAGCCGCCGTGATGACAACCGCGGTGGCGGTGGCGGCTTCCGCCGTGACGACAACCGTGGCGGCGGCAGTGGCAGCCGCCCGCCGTTCCGTCGTGACGACCGTCCGACCGGAGGACCGCGTCGTGACGACCGTCCGGCCGGCCCGCGTCGCGATGACCGTGACCGTGGTGTCCGCCGGGACGGCGACCGGCCGGCCTTCAACCGTGACGACCGGCCCAGCAGCCCGCGCCGTGACGACGACCGCGGTGGATTCCGCCGTGACGACCGTCGCGATGACAACCGTGGTGGCGGTGGCGGCTTCCGCCGCGATGACAACCGCGGTGGCGGTAGTGGCGGCGGGTTCCGTCGTGACGACCGTGGCAGCGGTGCCGGTGACCGTGGCGGGTTCCGTCGTGATGACAGCCGTGGTGGTGGCAGCGGCGGTGGGTTCCGTCGCGATGACAACCGTGGTGGTGGCAGCGGCGGTGGGTTCCGTCGCGATGACAACCGTGGTGGCGGTAGCGGCGGTGGGTTCCGTCGTGACGACCGGCCCAGCAGCCCGCGTCGCGATGACGACCGTGGCGGGTTCCGCCGCGATGACAACCGCAGTGGTGGTGGCAGCGGCGGTGGGTTCCGTCGTGATGACAGCCGTGGTGGTGGCAGCGGCGGTGGGTTCCGTCGCGACGACAGCCGTGGTGGCGGTAGCGGCGGTGGGTTCCGCCGTGATGACAGCCGTGGTGGCGGTAGCGGCGGTGGGTTCCGTCGTGACGACCGTGGCGGCGACGATCGTGGTGGCTTCCGTCGCGACGACCGGCCCAGCAGCCCGCGTCGCGACGACGACCGTGGCGGGTTCCGCCGCGATGACAGCCGTGGTGGCGGCAGTGGCGGCGGCTTCCGTCGCGACGACCGTGGCAGCGCTGGTGGCGACCGTGGCGGGTTCCGTCGCGATGACAGCCGCAGTGGTGGCGGTAGCGGCGGTGGGTTCCGTCGTGACGACCGTGGCGGCGACGATCGTGGTGGCTTCCGTCGCGACGACCGGCCCAGCAGCCCGCGTCGCGACGATGACCGCGGTGGGTTCCGCCGTGACGACAACCGTGCCGGTGGCGACTTCCGTCGTGACGAGCGCAGGGACGGCGACCGTCCCCCCTTCCGCCGAGACGACCGCCGTGACGACAACCGTGGCGGCGGCGGTGGCGGCTTCCGTGGCCGTGACGACCGAGGACACGACGACCGTGGCCGCGGTGGACCCCGCCGCGACGACAGGGGAGGGCGCCCCGGTGGCTTCCGTGGTCGTGACGACCGCGGGGGCGACGACCGGCGCGGTGGCGGCCGTTTCCGCGACGAGCGGGACCGGGACCGTGAGCCGATCAAGCGGCTGCCGATCCCGGACGACGTCACGGGCGAGGAGATCGACAAGGACGTACGGCAGGAGCTCATGAGCCTGCCCAAGGGCCTTGCCGAGGATGTCTCCCGCAACCTGGTGATGGTTGCCCGTCTCATCGACGAGGACCCCGAGGCCGCCTACGCGTACTCGAGGATCGCCCTGCGGCTGGCGTCGCGTGTCGCCGCCGTGCGTGAGGCGGCCGGGTTCGCCGCGTACGCGAACCAGAAGTACAGCGAGGCGCTCGCCGAGTTCCGTGCCGCGCGCCGGATGACCGGCGGTGTCGAGCTGTGGCCCGTCATGGCGGACTGCGAGCGTGGTCTCGGCCGGCCCGAGAAGGCGCTGGAGATGGCCGGGGCGCCCGAGGTGCAGAAGCTGGACAAGGCGAGCCAGGTCGAGATGCGGCTCGTGGCGGCCGGTGCCCGGCGTGACATGGATCAGTTGGAAGCCGCCATCGTCACCCTGCAGAGCCCGGAGCTCGCCTCGAACTCCGTCCAGCCCTGGACCGCGCGACTGCGGTACGCCTACGCCGACGCGCTCCTCGCCGCCGGGCGTGAGGGCGAGGCACGCGAGTGGTTCGCCAAGACCGTCGAGTCCGACAAGGACGGCAGCACCGATGCCTCCGACCGGCTCGCCGAGTTGGACGGCGTCGAGTTCGTCGACGCGCTCGTCGAGGACGAGGACGAGGGCGAGACCGGGCGGGTTACCGAGCCCAAGGCCGAGACCGAGGTCCGCGCCGAGGACGAGGACGAGGACGACGAGATCGAGTCCGTGACCACGGACGGGATCTCGGACGACGTCGACGACCTCGAGGACGAGGACGAGGACGACGACCTCGAGGACGAGGACGACAGGGGCGACAGCGAGGACGACGCTCCTCACCGTTCCGAGAGCTGACGCCGGGTACTGCGGCTGAACACGTGGGCGGCGGGACACCGGAAGGTGACCCGCCGCCCACGTGGCGTTTCCGCGGCTTGCGACGCTTCAGGGAGTGAGTGCCCGCAGGACCAGTCCCGACGCCGGTTTCGGGCCGAAGGACGTCGACTTGCGCGGCATCGTGACGCCCTGGCGGGCGAGATCGCGTACGACCTCCTCGTGGACCGGGTGCATCAGGACGGCCGTGCCCCCGTCGTGTTCCGCCTTCTCGACCGTGGCGGACGTGTCGTGGATGTACGCGATGTGCGCGGGGGAGTCCTCAGGGATGCGCCACACATGGTCGAGGAGTACGGCGTGCAAAACCGTGGCGTCCAGGGTGCGCCAGGCCTCCGGGCGGTCGGCCGGGATCGTACGGGCGAGGAGCTCCGGCGACGGGCGGTCGACGAGGTGGAAGGAGCCGTCGCCGGCGAGGAGGAAGGCGTTCCCCTCGGCGGCCGCCGCGGAGAGGGCCTCCAGTGCCTCCGCGAGAGGCACGTCGAGGTGGCGCACCCGGAAGGAGTCCCCGAGGGCGGCCAGCGCCTCGGCGACCGGCAGGCGGTGCAGCAGGCGGTGGATGGCCCGGACGCGCAGCGGGTAGCGAGCGGTGTCCACCAGGAGGACCAGTCCGTAGTCCCAGGGGCTGGGCGAGGGGTGCTCCGCGCGTAGACGTAGGTAGGTGGCCCAGCGGTGATGGCCGTCGGCGATCAGGGCCTGGTGCCGGCCGAGATCTGTCCGGATCTCCGTGAGCTCCGCCGGATCCGTGACCGCCCACAGGCGGTGGCTGATGCCGTCCTCGGTGGTGGTGGACAGCAGCGGAGGGCGGGTGGCGGTGCGTTCGATGACGGCGGCCGTACCGAACCCGGAGCCGTTGCCGCGGTAGGTCAGCAGCAGGGGTTCGAGGTTGGCCGACGTGGCGCGCATCAGGGCCGCGCGGTCCGCGATGACGTGGGGCATCACGTCCTCGTGCGGAAGGACGACGCCGTCGGCCGGCTCGGACAGGCGCAGGGTGCCGATCACGCCCCGTTGCAGCAGGTCGCCGTCGCGCTGTTCGTACACGTACAGACCCGGCTCGGGATCGGTCGTCAGGACGCCCTCGGACAGCCACAGGCGCAGTGTGTCGGCGGCCTGCTGGTTGCGCGCGGCGGGGGTGCCGTCCTGCGGGAGGATCAGCCGGACGATGTTGTACGGGTCGGCCGATTCGAGCTCGAGCAGTCCGTCGGGCCGCACGACGACGTCGTACGGCGGGGATGTCACGGCGGCCAGGCTGCCGACCCGGTCGGGGTCGTAGCGCAGGCCTCGGAACGGGGTGAGTTCGAGGCCGCTCCCTGCCGGTGTTTCCTCCTCGGGACCTGCATAGTTCATTGGGGCATCGTAAGTGTGTCAGTGGCATGCGCGATGATCGGGGCAAAGGGATCGAACGAGGAGCGATGTGCAATGAGCCGGATCGTCAGGACGCGGCCAGAAGGCAGTGGCCAGGCCCTGAGCGAGGCGTACGACACCGCGCTGCTGGATCTGGACGGGGTGGTGTACGCGGGCGGTAACGCCATCGCGTACGCCGTGGAGTCCCTCGGGACGGCGCGCGCGGGCGGCATGCACCTCGCGTACGTCACCAACAACGCGCTGCGCACCCCGGACGCGGTGGCCGAGCATCTCACGGCGCTGGGCATACCGACGGTGGCCTCGGACGTCATCACCTCGGCGCAGGCCGTGGCCCGGCTCATCAGCGAACAGGTGCCCGCGGGGGCGCGTGTGCTGGTCATCGGCGGTGAGGGGCTGCGGGTCGCGCTCCGTGAGCGCGGGCTGGAGCCGGTCGACTCGGCGGACGACGAGCCCGTGGCGGTCGTGCAGGGGTACGGCGGTCCCGATCTGACCTGGTCGCGCTTCGCGGAGGCGTGCTACGCCATCGCGCGGGGGGTGCCCTGGTTCGCGTCCAACACCGATCTGACGATTCCTGGCGCGCGCGGGATCGCGCCCGGGAACGGCGCGGCGGTGGAGGTCGTGCGGATCGCCACGGGCGGCGATCCGCAGGTGGCGGGCAAGCCGTTGCCCCCGATGCACCGCGAGACGATTCTGCGGACCGGGGCCGAGCGGCCGCTGGTGGTCGGCGACCGGCTGGACACCGACATCGAGGGCGCGTTCAACGGAGAGGTGGACTCGCTGCTGGTCCTCACCGGCGTGACGGACGGCGCGCAGCTTCTCGCCGCGCCTCCGCAGCACCGGCCGACGTATGTCGACGCCGATCTGCGCGGGATGCTCACCGGGCAGCCCGAGGTGGTCGAGGCGGGCGACGGGTTCCGCTGTGGCGGCTTCACGGCGACGGCGGGGAGTGAGGAGCTCGAGCTGGCGGGCGAGGGCGAGGCTCTCGATGGTCTGCGGGCCCTGTGCGCGGCGGCCTGGACGGCCGCGGGTGAGGGCAGTTGCGAGCTGGACGGGGGGAAGGCGCTGGCGCGGCTGGGACTCTAGGCGCCGGCGGGGCCGAGGACGTCGACGCGGGTCCGACCGGGCCGACTGCGGGCACCGGCTTGGCCGTTGCTCTCGGGGCGGTCGGATCTCGGCCCGAAGTGGTGCTGACCTGGGCGGCGGTGGCGGGCTGGGTGTGTAGGGCGCATCCGGAGCTGATGCGAGGCTAGGCTAACCTAACCTCGTGTTGGTCGACAGTCCTCCTGAACAGCGCGCGGAGACCGCCCCCGCGCCCCCGAACCGCCGGGCGATACGGACCCTTGGGCTCCTCGTCTCGGTGGGTGTCCTGCTGCTCGTCGCGGTGGCGAGCATCGCGATCGGGGCGAAAGCGCTGCCCTTGGACCAGGTGTGGCACGGCCTGTTCCACGACTCGGGGACATACTCCGACGTCGTGGTCGGTGACCGGATCTCCCGCACCGTCCTCGGGCTGCTGGTCGGCGCCGCGCTCGGGCTGTCCGGTGCCGTCCTCCAGGCACTCACCCGCAATCCGCTGGCCGATCCCGGGCTGCTCGGGATCAACGCGGGCGCGTCCGCCGCGGTCGTCACCGCGATCACCTACTTCGGTGTCACGTCGCTGAGCGGCTACGTCTGGTTCGCCTTCGTCGGGGCGGCGGCGGTCGGCGCGCTGGTCTGGTTCCTGGGCGGCAGCCGGGGCGCGACGCCGGTGCGGCTCGCGCTGGCCGGAACCGCCGTCAGCGCCGCGCTCTACGGCTATCTGCAGGCCGTGATGATCATGGATGACGCGGCGCTGGGCAAGATGCGCTTCTGGACGGTCGGTTCGCTCGCCTCGGCGACCGACTCGACGATCGAACAGGTAGCACCCTTCCTCGCCGTCGGCACCCTTCTCGCGCTGGCACTCGCCCGGCCCCTGAACGCCGTGGCCATGGGTGACGACACCGCCCGCGCGCTCGGCGCCAACCTGAATCGCACCCGAGCGCTGTCCATGGCCGCCGCGACCGTGCTGTGCGGGGCCGCGACCGCAGCCTGCGGACCGATCGTGTTCGTCGGGCTGATGGTCCCGCACGTGGTGCGGTCCTTCACCGGTCCCGACCTGCGGTGGATCCTCCCGTACGCCACCGTCCTGTCGCCCGTGCTGCTCCTCGGCGCCGATGTTCTCGGGCGGATGATCGCCCGGCCGGCGGAGCTTCAGGTCGGCATCGTCACCGCGGTCCTCGGCGGTCCGGTCTTCATCTTTCTCGTACGGCGACGGAGGACGGCGCAGCTGTGACGACCCCACGTATCCGAAGTGTCCGCGCCCCCCGTGGCCGGACCCTTCCCACACGCCGCCTGCGGGTCGTCCGCAGTGGCGGGCTGTCCGTCCGCCTCGACGTCCGGACGTTCATCGTGGTCGTGCTGCTGCTGGTGGCCGCGGCCACCGCGAGCGTGGTGCTCATCGGCACCGGCGACTTCCCGATCCCGGCCGGCGACGTGCTCAAGACCCTGGCCGGCGACGGCAGCGCGAGCCAGGAGTTCATCGTCAACGACCTGCGGCTGCCCCGTGTTCTCGTCGGGCTGCTGGTGGGGGCCTCGCTCGGACTGGGCGGAGCGCTCTTCCAGTCCATCTCCCGCAATCCGCTGGGCAGCCCGGACGTGCTCGGGCTCGGACAGGGTTCCACGGCCGGCGCCCTCATCATGATCGTGCTGTTCTCGGGCAGCGCGACCGAGGTCGCCCTCGGCGCGCTCGTCGGCGGACTCGTGACCGGGCTCGCCATCTATCTGCTCGCGTGGAAGCGGGGAGTGCACGGCTACCGTCTGGTCCTGGTCGGCATCGGTGTCTCCGCGATCGTCACGGCGGTCAACGGCTATCTCCTCACCAAGGCCGACATCGTCGACGCGACCCGCGCCGTCGTCTGGATGACCGGCTCCCTCAACGGCCGCGACTGGGCGCAGGTCTGGCCGCTGCTCATCATGTGCGCCGTCCTCGTCCCGCTCGTCCTCGGCAACGCGCGCGGGCTGCGGATGATGGAGATGGGCGACGACGTGTCGTACGCCCTCGGCGTGCGCGTCGAGCGGACCCGGCTGCTGCTGATGGTGGCCGCCGTCCTGCTCACCGCCGGTGCCACGGCCGCCGCGGGACCGGTCGGTTTCGTGGCGCTCACCTCGCCGCAGCTGGCCCGGCGGCTCACCCGGTCGCCCGGGCCGAACCTGGTGCCGTCGATGTGCATGGGCGCGACCCTGCTCATCGTCGCGGACTGGGCCTCGCAGCGGGCCTTCGGCGCCGACCAGCTGCCCGTCGGTGTCGTGACCGGAGTCCTCGGCGGCGTCTATCTGCTGTGGCTGCTGGTCACCGAGCGCAAGGCGGGCCGGATATGAGCGGCCCGGCGAACCCGGCCGTGAGCGGGGCGAAGAACGCGGCGCGTGCGAACGACCAGGCGCACGAGAACATCCAAAGGAGCACTGTGAACCGCCTGTCCGCCGACAACGTCACCCTCGGCTACGACCAGCGCGTCATCGCGGAGAAGCTGTCGGTGGAGATTCCCGACAACTCCTTCACGGTGATCGTCGGTCCGAACGCCTGCGGCAAGTCCACGCTGCTGCGCGCCCTTTCACGCATGCTGAAGCCCTCCGAGGGGCGTGTGCTGCTCGACGGACAGGCCATCCAGTCGATGCCCGCGAAGAAGGTGGCGCGCACCCTCGGGCTGCTGCCGCAGTCGTCGATCGCGCCGGACGGGATCACGGTCGGCGATCTGGTCGGCCGGGGCCGCTACCCGCACCAGGGCCTGCTGCGCCAGTGGTCGGCGGAGGACGAGCGGGTGGTCCAGGAGTCGATGGCCTCGACCGGGGTCGCCGACCTCGCCGATCGCTATGTCGACGAATTGTCGGGCGGTCAGCGCCAGCGCGTGTGGATCGCGATGGCGCTCGCGCAGCAGACCCCGCTGCTCCTCCTGGACGAGCCGACGACCTACCTCGACATCCAGCACCAGATCGACGTCCTCGACCTGTGTGCCGAGCTGCACGAGACGCAGGGCCGCACCCTGGTCGCCGTTCTGCACGATCTCAACCACGCGGCCCGCTACGCCACCCACCTGATCGCCCTGCGCGGCGGCGAGATCATCGCCGAGGGCGCGCCGAACGACATCGTCACGGCCGGCCTGGTCGAGGAGGTCTTCGGGCTGCGCTGCCAGGTCATCGACGACCCGGAGACGGGGACGCCGCTCGTGGTGCCCGCGGCACGCAGGGCACGGGTCCGCGCCGTCGCGGCCGCTACAGAAGGGTCCTGAGCCGGAAGAGGTCGCGCAGGCTCGCCTCCAGCTTCACCCGGCCCGAGCCCCAGGCCTTCGCGAAGTTCAGTTCGCCGTTCACCATCGACACCAGGTCGTCGCCGTTCATGGTGAGACGGATCTGGGCCTTGTCGGGGGGCGGGCCCTGGAGCGTGTCGAGCACCTCGATCCGGCCGTGCTTGAGACGGCCCACGAAGGTGATGTCCAGGTCGGTGATACGGCAGCTCAGCGAGCGGTCCAGGGCCGCAGCGGTGCGTACGTCCCCTTCGGCGCTCGCCATGTTGTCCGAAAGCTTGTCGAGTGCGGTGCGGCACTCCTCAATCGTCGCCATCGTGATCGACGGTACCGCAGCCCTTCGCGGTAGCGTCGGGGCATGAGCGACTCAGTTCCCGAGGGAGAGGTCCCGCTGGCCGTGCCGGCGGCGGAACCCGGCGTGCCCGCCGAAGCGGGACCGGAACCCGCGTACGACCCCGCGGCACCGGCCCCGCTGAACGTCCCGCGGGTCCCCACGGGCAACGCCGACGTCGACGCCCGGCTCGACCGGCTGGCCGACGCCGACCACCTCGCCACGGACGGACACGTCGAGGTGTACGAGGATGTGCACCGGGGGCTGCGCGACGAGCTCACCGCGCTGGACGTCCGCCAGGGACCTCCGGCTCCCGCCCTTCCCCGGCCCCCGCTGGGTGGTGCCCCCCACCCGACAGCCGGCCCTCAATGAGATCCTTCGGGGCACACCCGGAGATCCTCCGGGGGCACCCCCTTCCATCGCCGTACGACCGCAGGAGCTGAACCGAACGTGGCAGGAGTGGCACGCCGCCGCCTCGACGCCGAGCTGGTCCGCCGGAAACTCGCCCGATCGCGCGAGCACGCCGGACAGCTGATCGCCGCGGGCAGGGTCAGCGTGGGCAAGACCCTCGCGACCAAGCCCGCCACGCAGGTCGAGACCGCCGCGGCGATCGTGGTCAGCAAGGACGACAGCGACCCCGACTACGTCTCGCGCGGTGGACACAAGCTCGCCGGAGCCCTCGCCGCCTTCGTGCCCGAGGGGCTGAAGGTCGAGGGACGGCGGGCGCTGGACGCCGGCGCGTCCACCGGCGGCTTCACCGACGTCCTGCTGCGCGCGGGCGTCTCCCATGTCGTCGCCGTCGACGTCGGTTACGGACAACTCGCCTGGTCTCTTCAGAGCGATGAACGCGTCACCGTCAAGGACCGTACGAACGTACGCGAGTTGACGTTGGAGGCGATCGATGGGGAGTCCGTGGACCTTGTTGTCGGGGATCTGTCCTTCATCCCGCTCGGACTGGTGCTGCCCGCCCTTGTGCGGTGCGCGGCGCCGGATGCCGATCTGGTGATGATGGTCAAGCCACAGTTCGAGGTGGGGAAGGACCGGCTGGGCAGCGGTGGTGTCGTGCGCAGCCCGGAGCTGCGTGCCGAGGCCGTGCGCGGCGTGGCGGGGCGAGCCCACGAACTGGGGCTCGGAGTGAAGGGCGTGACCGCAAGTCCGTTGCCCGGACCCTCGGGCAATGTCGAGTACTTTCTGTGGCTGAGTGCCGGGGCGCCCGAACTCGACCCGGCCGACGTTGACCGTGCAGTGGCGGAGGGGCCGCGTTGACACAGACCCGAGCTCGTACTGTTTTCCTGCTGGCCCACACCGGGCGGCCGGCAGCCATCCGCAGCGCCGAGCTGGTCGTCCAGGGGCTGCTGCGTTCCGGGATCGGCGTAAGGGTCCTCGCGGCCGAGGCGGCCGATCTGCCGCTGCCGGCCGAGGTGGAGCTGGTCCAGGAGGCCACTCCGCAGTGCCTCGACGGCTGTGAGCTGCTCATCGTCCTCGGCGGTGACGGAACACTGCTGCGCGGCGCCGAGTTCGCCCGCGCCTCCGGGGTGCCGATGCTCGGCGTCAACCTCGGACGGGTCGGCTTCCTCGCCGAGGCCGAGCGCGACGACCTGGACAAGGTCGTCGACCGGGTCGTCACCAAGGCGTACGAGGTCGAGGAACGCATGACCGTCGACGTGGTCGTGCACCGCAACGGCGACATCGTGCACACCGACTGGGCGCTGAACGAGGCGGCCGTGCAGAAGGTGTCCGCCGAGAAGCTCCTCGAAGTGGTGCTGGAGATCGACGGGCGCCCGGTCACCGGGTTCGGCTGCGACGGGATCGTCTGCGCGACCCCGACCGGGTCGACGGCGTACGCCTTCTCCGCGGGCGGGCCCGTGGTCTGGCCCGAGGTCGAGGCGCTGCTGATGGTGCCGATCAGCGCGCACGCCCTGTTCGCCAAGCCGCTGGTGACCTCACCGGACTCGGTGCTCGCCGTGGAGGTGCTGCCGCACGTTCCGCCGGGCGTGCTGTGGTGCGACGGCCGGCGGACGGTGGAGCTGCCGCCCGGCGCGCGGGTCGAGGTGCGGCGCGGGGCCGTGCCCGTGCGGCTGGCCCGGCTGCACCACGCGTCCTTCACCGACCGGCTCGTCGCCAAGTTCGCGCTGCCGGTCTCCGGGTGGCGCGGGGCGCCGCACTAGTCGTGCGCCCGGCCCCGGGTTCCGCCCGGGGCCGGGCCGCCCAGCGCGGGCGGTGACCGACGCGCCCGATCACACCTCCACGGCCGACACCTCCATGGCCCACACCTCAATGGCGCACTCCGCCACGCCGGGACCGACCGGTCGATCTCCGCGCGCTCGGGAAGAACCGGCGAACGAAACCACCCCCGGAAGGTAACGCTCGGTTCTCTTTGCGGGGGGCGGCGTCGCACGGGGCTGGGAAAACCTCGTATGGTCGGGGGCGTGTTGGAGGAGATGCGGATACGGTCGCTCGGAGTCATCGACGACGCGGTCGTCGAGCTGTCACCCGGCTTCACCGCCGTGACCGGTGAGACCGGTGCGGGCAAGACGATGGTGGTCACCAGCCTCGGGCTGCTGCTGGGCGGGCGCGCGGACCCGGCCCTCGTACGGATCGGCGCCAAGAGCGCGGTCGTGGAGGGGCGGATCACCGTACCCGCGGGCGGGACGGCCGTCGTACGGGCGGAGGAGGCCGGTGCCGAGCTCGACGACGGTGCGCTGCTGATCAGCCGTACCGTTTCGGCGGAGGGGCGCTCACGGGCCCATCTGGGCGGGCGTTCGGTACCGGTGGGCGTGCTCGCCGAACTCGCCGACGAGCTCGTCGCCGTGCACGGCCAGACCGACCAGCAGGGGCTGCTCAAGCTGTCCCGGCAGCGGCAGGCCCTGGACCGGTACGCGGGTGACGCGGTCGCCGTGCCGCTCGCCAAGTACGCGGGCGCTCACCGCCGGCTGCGGGCCATCTCGGCCGAGCTGGACGAGATCACCACGCGCGCGCGGGAACGGGCCCAGGAAGCCGACATGCTGCGCTTCGGACTCGACGAGGTCGCGGCGGTTGAGCCGCGCGCGGGCGAGGACGTGGAACTGGCGGCGGAGGCGGAGCGGCTCGGCCACGCGGAGGCGCTGGCATCGGCCGCCACGGCCGCGCACGCCGCGCTGGCGGGCAATCCCGAGGACCCGGAGGGCATCGACGCTGCCACGCTCGTCGCGGGCGCCCACCGGGCGCTGGAGGCCGTGCGGTCGCACGACTCGGCCCTCGCCACGCTGTCCGGGCGGATCGGGGAGATCGCCATCCTGCTCGGCGACGTGGCAGGGGAACTCGCGGGCTACGCCGACGACCTCGACGCCGACCCGCTGCGGCTCTCGGCCGTCGAGGAGCGCCGGGCCGCACTCACGCAGCTGACCCGGAAGTACGGCCAGGACATCGACGCCGTGCTCGCCTGGGCCGAGCGGAGCACCGCCCGGCTCACCGAACTCGACGGCGACGACGACCGGCTCGACGAGCTCACCGCCGAGCGGGACGCACTGCGCGCCGAACTGGGCGGGCTCGCCCAGGCGTTGACGGACGCCCGTACGGAGGCGGCCGAGCGGTTCGCCGCCGCCGTGACCGCCGAGCTGGCCTCGCTCGCCATGCCGCACGCGCGCGTGTCCTTCGAGATCCGGCAGACCGACGACCCGGAGGGGGTGGAGGTCGGCGGACGCACGGTGGCCTACGGCCCGGCCGGTGTCGACGAGGTGGAGCTGCTGCTCGCCCCGCACCCCGGAGCGCCGCCGAGGCCCATCGCCAAGGGGGCGTCCGGGGGTGAACTCTCGCGGGTGATGCTCGCGGTGGAGGTCGTCTTCGCGGGGACGGACCCCGTGCCGACGTATCTCTTCGACGAGGTCGACGCCGGGGTCGGCGGCAAGGCCGCGGTCGAGATCGGGCGACGGCTGGCGCGGCTCGCCAGGACCGCGCAGGTCGTCGTCGTGACGCATCTGCCGCAGGTGGCCGCGTTCGCCGACCGGCAGCTGCTGGTCGAGAAGACGAACGACGGGTCGGTGACCCGGTCCGGCGTGAAGGTGCTGGAGGGCGAGGAGCGGATTCGCGAGCTGTCCCGGATGCTCGCCGGCCAGGAGGACTCCGAGACAGCCCGCGCCCACGCGGAGGAACTGCTGGCGACGGCACGCTCAGACGGGTAGCGGGGCGGTCCGCCCCTCCGTGGGGCGGGCCTTGCACGACTCCGAGGGCCGGGTCGTCTCCCTACTCCGGCGGGTGGGCCTTCCACCTCTCCGGCCGGTGGGCCTGCCCCGGTCCGGCAGGTGAGCCCCCTCGCTCCGTGGGCCGGTCCAGTCGGCTCTGTAGCTTCGGGCCCTGCCCGGTCCGCGGCCCACGCTCCGGCGGGGCGTGGTGCGGGGTTGGCCGTGGACGGGGCTCCTGCGGCCGGTTCGGGCCCCCTGAGCCCCTTTAGGGTGATCGCATGGTCATACGTATGGGGCGGAGTTTCGGATTCGCTGCCGCGGTCACGCGCGCGTGCTTCGTGGCCCTGCGGTCCGATCCGCCGGGCGGCCCCGCCCGTTGGAGCCGCGTCAACTACGCCGGGCGGACCGTCGGGCTCTACGCGGGCCCCGCCACCGCCCTGGGCTCGGCGTTCGGAGCGGCACGGGTCCACCCCGCCGCCGCGGCGGCCGTCGCGGTCGCCGGCGCGTGCGGCGCGTACGACGATGCCGCCGGTGCTGATGACCCGCGCCGGGGGTTCCGGGCGCATCTGGGGGCCCTGCGCGGCGGCGAAGTGACCAGCGGAACGGTCAAGTTGTTCGGGATCGCGACGGCGGGGCTGTTGGCCGGGGCGGTGCTCAAGGAGCGGCCTGTCGACAAGGTGCTCGCGGGAGTCGTGATCGCCGGTACCGCCCACTTCGTCAACCTGGTCGATGTGCGGCCGGGGCGGGCCGCCGGTGCCGTTCTCGCACTGGGCGCACCCGGGGTGCTGCGCGGTGGGCGCGCGGGCCGGCTGTCCGCGGTGGCGATGGGGGCCGTCGCCGCCGTTCTCGCCGACGACCTGGGCGAGCGCGCGATGATCGGTGACACGGGCGCGCACGCGCTGGGCGCGACACTGGGTACGGCCGTCGTCCTGGGCAACGGGAGGGCGGGGCTCGCCGCCCACGCGGCGGCGCTGGTGGCCGCGACGGTTCTCGGGGACAAGGTCAGCGAAGCGGCGAGGACGTTGGGGCGCGCCGGGGAGTGAGGCGACCGCGACGCGCCCGGGTGATGCGGGATGCGCCCCGCGGAGCGCGGATGCCTCATGGACGCCGGGACGGCCCGGCGATGCGCATGTGTCTCTTGGCCAGTGGAGTGGCTCGCGATGCGGGGGCGGTTCGCGGGGTTCGGGGCTGCCTGCGTGGAGCGGGTGGCTCTCGGGCGCCGGGGTGGCTCGCGATGCGCGAGCACCCCTTGGGTGTTGGAGTGGCTCGGGCTGGGTGGGTGACTCTCGGGTGTTGGGGTGGCTGGCGGTGGGTGGGTGACTCTCGGGTGTTGGGGTGGCTGGCGGTGGGCGGGTGACTCTCGGGTGTTGGGGTGGCTCGCGGTGTGCGGGCGCCTCTTAGCGGCTGGAGTGGCTCGGGCTGGGCTGGTGGCTCCTGGCGGCTGGAATGGCTCGCGATGCGCGGGCACGTCTTGGCGGCTGGAGTGGCTCGCGCTGGGCGGGTGGCTCTTGGGTGTTGGAGTGGTTCGCGGTGGGCTGGTGGCTCTTGGGTGGTGGGGTGGCTCGCGATGTACGGGGGGTCAGGGGTGTGCCGGGTGGGTCCTGTTGTGGTTCGGACCTCCCCAGAATGGCCTATTCCTCACTCGTGCGGGTGACCGTCGTCGCCGAGTTGCCCCGTCTGACGTGCCCTCGTCGCGATGGCGGTGCCGGAACGTCCGTGCGGCCTGGCATCCTTGGCGGAGTACGCGGTGCACGACGTCCGGTACACCCCCTCAGCCCGATCCTTCTGTACGTTTCTTCGCGACCGTCCGACGCCGACCCAGGAGCCCTGGCCACGTGAGCCACGTGAGCAGCCACTCACCGCACGGCCAGTCGCCGCTGCGCACCGTGCAGGTGCTCGGCGGCGGAAGCGCGGGCAGCAGCGGGCATGTGCGGTCGCTGGCCTCGGGTCTGGTCGCCCGGGGGGTTCGGGTCACCGTGTGCTCTCCCACCGAGGCGGATCGCGTGTACGGGTTCACCGGGGTGGGCGCGCACCACGTTCCCGTGCCCCGCAGCAGCGATCCCGCCTCCGTGTCCGCGCTGCGGGCGGCCTGCGCGGACGCCGATCTCGTGCATGCGCACGGGCTGCACGCGGCGCTGCGGGCGACCCTGGCACTCAGCGGGCGGCGCGTTCCGCTCGTCGTCACCTGGCACACGCGTTCGGAGGCCGACGGTGCTCGGGCCCATGTGCTGCGGCTCCTCGAGCGGCGGGTCGCCAGGGCCGCCGCCGTGGTGCTCGGGACCTCGTCCGACCTGGTGGACCGGGCCCGCAGCAGGGGAGCCCGCGACGCGCGGTTCGCCGCCGTAGCGCTTCCCGCGCCGCGCCCGCCCGTCGAGCCCGTGGAGCCCGACCGGTTCCGGCACAAGGCGCGGGCCGAACTCGGCTCGACCGACCGTCCGTTGCTGATGGCGGTCGGTTCGCTCGACCGGCACCGCGGCTACCACACCCTGCTCGACGCCGCGCGTGCGTGGTGCCGCCTCGATCCCGTTCCGCTGCTGGTCATCGCGGGGGAGGGGCCGCTGCGCGCCGTTCTCCAGCGCCGGATCGAGGACGAGGAACTGCCGGTCCGGCTCATCGGGCGGCGCGACGACATCACGGAGCTGCTCGCCGCCGCCGACCTCGCGCTGCTGCCGAGCAGATGGGAGTCACGCTCGGTGCTGGTGCAGGAGGCCCTCCACGCGCGCGTGCCGCTTGTCGCCACCGCGGTCGGGGGCATCCCCGAAATGGTCGGCGACGCGGCCGAACTCGTCCCGTACGGGAACGCGAAGGCGCTCGCCGACGCCGTCGTACGACTGCTCGCCGACCCGGCGCGCCAGGAAGCCCTGCGCGAGAAGGGTGCCTGGCAGGCCGCCACTTGGCCGACCGAGGACGAGACGGTCGCCCAAGTGCTGAGCGTCTACGACGAGTTGACCCAGCCCCGGCCGCTGGGCTGACCCGGGCACCAGCCGCCGGCTAGGGAACGTGCCTGCGCGCCCGCAGCGCCAGGCTCAACGCCAGTACCGTCTGCGGGTCGTCGAGGTCTGTGCCCAGCAACTCACCGATCCTGGCGAGGCGGTTGTAGAGGGTCTGCCGGTTGAGATGCAGCTCGCGGGCGGTCTCCGCCTTGCGCCCCGCGTGCGCCAGGTACGTCTGCAGGGTGGGAAGCAGCGGCGGCTTGGAGCGGTTGTCGTGGTCGCGGAGCGGGCCGATCGCGCGGTCCACGAAGGCGGCCAGGTCGGGGTGTTCGCGCAGCCGCCACAGCAGCAGGTCGATGTCCAGGCGGCGGGCGTCGTACCAGGGGCGGTCCGACAGGCCCTGCGCAGCGGTCGCCGTCTCCGCCGCGTGCCGCAGGCCCGCCGACGCGGCCGCCCAGCCGCCCGCGACCCCGACCACCACCACCGGCGGCTGCGCTCCGGGCCGCTGCATGCCCGCCCGCTCCACACCGGCGCGCAGTGCCGCCGCGACACGGTCCGCCACGGCCCCCCGTTCCGACTCCGAGCGCAGGCCGAGCAGCAGCGGGACACGGCCCTCGACGGGACGTACGCCCAGCAGGACCGGAACACCCACCGAGGCCAGCTCCTCGGCGACCGCGCGGGCCAGGACCGCCCAGCCGCCCCCGGGGGCGAGGCCGTCGGCGAGTCGCATCACGACCGGCAGGAGCGGGCCGGCGCCGGGCTTGAAGCCGAGCACACGGGCCTGCGCGGGCGCGTCCTCGGCCTCGATACGGCCCTCGGCGAGGTCGGTGAGGAAGTCGCCGCGCCCTCGCGCGGCGAGTTCCTCCTCCTGGCGGGCCTGCATCAGTACGACGGCCAGGATGCCGGCGGCCCGCTCGGCGGCGATCCGGTGCACCGGGGCGACCGGGGCACCGACCGGCAGGAGAACCAGCCGGGCCCGTACGGAACCGGTGCCCGGGCCGCCCCCGGGAACGTCCACCAGGGTGGTCCCCGCGGGCGGCTCCTCCTTGTGCTGGCCGCGCAGCCCCTCCCAGACCTGCAGCGGGTCGGCGCCCGCGGAGCCGGCCCCGGCGGCGTACAGGAGCTGCCCGTCGGCCGTCTCCAGGAAGACCGGGTTGCCGCTGAAGTCGGCGAGAATGCGCAGGACCTGGGGGACTCCGCCGCCGCCGAGGAGGGCCTCGGTGCAGTGCCGGTGCACCTCCTCGGCCTGCTGGAGCAGCGCGTAGTGGCCGTTGACGATCTCGGTGTGGATCTCCTCCGTGACCGTCACGAAGGGCACCTCGCGGTGCAGCTGGACCAGCGGCAGACCGGTGGATTTCGCCGTCTCCACGAGCGCGGCGGGCAGCCGGGCGAAGCGTGGGCCGAGTTCCACGACGAGCGCTGCGATACCGCGCTCGGCGAGGGTGCGGACGAACGCGCGCTGTTCGGCCGGGCGGGTGCCGAGTCCGTATCCCGTGGTGAGCAGCAGTTCACCGCCCTTGAGCAGCGAGGCGATGTTCGGTACCTCGCCCGCGTGCACCCAGCGCACGGTCCGCTGCAGCCGGTCGGCCCCCGCGATGATCTCCGGCAGCCCGCTGCGCAGCCCGGGCAGCTCAAGGGCCCGCTGCACGGTGATTCCGGCGCCTTGGGTGTCGTAACGGCTGTCCATGCAGCGGACGCTACCCGCGGACGGGTTCCGGGGGCATCTCCGGCCGGTGACGAGAGCCGCCGCGGGCGGCGCGAGCCGGGGAGCGGCGCGCTCAGACGGCCGCCACCGGGGCGATGTTGTGGTTGAAGCGGAAGACGTTGTCCGGGTCGTACTCGGACTTCACCGCGGCCAGCCGCCGGAGGTTCTCGGTGCCGAGGCCGGCCACCACGCGGTCCGCGCCCTCGTCCCCGATGAAGTTCAGATAGACCGCGCCGGTGCTCCACGGCTGGACATCGGCGCGGACCTTCCTGACCCAGTCGATGCACCGTTCGTCGTCGGCGGGGTTCTCCCAGACCCCGAAGGGGTGCACGGCCCAGGCCGCGTCCCGGTAGGGGACGGGGAAACGGGACGGTCCGGCGGCGATCGCGCCGCCCTGGGGGAACAGCACGTGCTGGGTGCCCGTGGGCACGGGCATGGCGTCGCCGAGGGCGCAGAAGACGTCCACGAAGTCGTCGGGTGCGCCGGTCAGGTACTCCGCCGACCAGTAGTTCCGCATGCCGGGCGGGTCGTCGAGCATGCACTGGAAGTCGGCGTAGGGCAGGGCGGTGACGATCTCGACCTCGTGCGGCAGGGCCAGCAGCGGCTGGGCGACCTTGCGCATGTCGTCCTCGCCGCCCGCGTACGCGACGAGCGCCCCGCACAGCCGCTTGCCGACCAGGTGCTCGGGTATGAACTCCTCGGGCGGGCCGGTCAGGTAGATGATGCCGCCGCTCACCTCCGGCGGCCCGTTCTCGATGATCTCGCGGTAGATGCGGACCACGTCGGGACCGGTGTCCGGCTGGTACAGCATCAGGGCGATCGAGAACTCGGGCAGCGGGTGCAGCTTGAGGGTCAGCGCCGTGGCGACGCCGAAGTTCCCGCCGCCGCCGTGCAGGGCCCAGAACAGCTCCGCGTTCTCCTGGTCGGTGGCGCGCACCGGCGAACCGTCGGCGGTCACCAGCTCGACGCCGAGCAGGTTGTCGGCGGCGAGGCCGAGGGACCGGTCCAGCCAGCCGCTGCCGCCGCCGAGGACGAAGCCGCCGACGCCGGTCGTCGAGACACGGCCGCCGGTGGTCGCGAGGCCGTACGGCTGGGTGGCCCGGTCGAGATGGCTCATCAGGGCTCCGCCCTCGACCCGTACGGTCTCGGAGCCGGGGTGGACGGTGACCGTGTGCATCCTGGTGAGGTCGATGACCAGGCCGCCGTCGTTGAGCGACATGCCGGAGACGCTGTGGCCGCCGCCGCGTACCGCGATCGGCAGATCCAGTGCACGCGCGAAACGCACGGCACGCATCACGTCGGCTTCGCCCTCGCACAGCGCGATCACGGCGGGCCGCCGGTCGATCATCGCGTTGAAGATCGTCCGGGTTTCGTCGTACCCCGGATCGTCGGGGGTCACCACGTCACCGGACAGATCGGCGCGGAACGCGGCAAGTGCCACGCCCGCCTTCGAAAGGGGAGCCATGGCAGCCGCCCCCTTCCATGAGGGGACAGGACTCCTTCCAGGCTAGGCGGGTGCGGCGGATCGGGCGCGCCGGGACGAGTCCGCCCCGGCGCGCCCGATCCGGGCCGGCTCAGCCGCCGTACGCCCCGCTCGCCGTCAGCCGCAGGGCCGTGTCGATCAGCGGAACGTGGCTGAAGGCCTGCGGGAAGTTCCCGACCTGGCGCTGGAGACGCGGGTCCCACTCCTCGGCCAGCAGCCCGAGGTCGTTGCGGAGGGCGAGCAGCCGCTCGAAGAGCTTGCGGGCCTCGTCGACCCGCCCGATCATCGCGAGGTCGTCGGCCATCCAGAAGGAGCAGGCGAGGAAGGCGCCCTCGTCTCCCTCCAGGCCGTCCACGCCCGCGTCCTCGCCGGCCGTCGGGTAGCGCAGGATGAAGCCGTCGGAGGTGGACAGCTCGCGCTGGATCGCCTCGATGGTGCCGATCACGCGCTTGTCGTCCGGCGGCAGGAAGCCCATCTGCGGGATGAGCAGCAGCGAGGCGTCGAGTTCCCTCGAGCCGTACGACTGCGTGAACGTGTTCCGTTCCTTGTCGTAGCCCTTCTCGCACACGTCCCGGTGGATGTCGTCGCGCAGTTCGCGCCACTTCTCCAGCGGGCCGTCCGCGTCCCCGGACTCGATGAGCTTGATGGTGCGGTCGACGGCGACCCAGGCCATCACCTTGGAGTGCACGAAGTGCCGCCGCGGACCCCGGACTTCCCAGATCCCCTCGTCCGGCTGGTCCCAGTGGGTCTCCAGGTAGCGGATCAGCTTCAACTGGAGCAGGGAGGCGTAGTCGTTGCGGGACAGGCCCGTCATGTGGGCCAGGTGCAGGGCCTCGGTGACCTCGCCGTAGACGTCGAGCTGGAGCTGGTGCGCGGCGCCGTTCCCGACGCGGACCGGCGCCGAACCCTCGTACCCGGGAAGCCAGTCGAGCTCGGCCTCGCCCAACTCCCGTTCCCCCGCGATGCCGTACATGATCTGGAGGTTCTCCGGGTCGCCCGCGACCGCGCGCAGCAGCCATTCGCGCCAGGCGCGGGCCTCCTCGCGGTAGCCGGTGCGCAGCAGCGAGGAGAGGGTGATGGCCGCGTCGCGCAGCCAGGTGTAGCGGTAGTCCCAGTTGCGGACGCCGCCGATCTCCTCCGGGAGGGAGGTGGTCGGCGCGGCGACGATGCCGCCGGTGGGCGCGTACGTCAGGGCCTTCAGCGTGATCAGGGAGCGCACCACGGCCTCGCGGTAGGGGCCGTGGTACGTACATTGGTCGACCCAGTCGCGCCAGAAGTCCTCGGTCGCCTCCAGGGACTGCTCGGGCTCGGGCAGCGCCGGCGGCTCCTTGTGCGAGGGCTCCCACGAGATCGTGAAGGCGATCCGGTCACCCGGCGCCACCGTGAAGTCGGCGTACGTGGTCAGATCCTTGCCGTACGTCTCACAGTCCGTGTCGAACCAGACCGAGTCCGGTCCGGCGACGGCGACCGTGCGGCCCTCGTGCTTGTGCACCCAGGGCACCACGCGGCCGTACGAGAAACGCATCCGCAGCGCGGAGCGCATCGGCACCCGGCCCGTGACGCCCTCGACGATCCGGATCAGCTGCGGGGCGCCGTCACGCGGCGGCATGAAATCGGTCACCCGGACCGTGCCGCGCGGGGTGTCCCATTCGGATTCGAGAATCAGCGAGTCGCCGCGGTACCGGCGGCGCGCCGCCGTGGGCGGTTCGGCGTCGGACGCGTGCGCGGGTCCGAGCCGCCAGAATCCGTGTTCCTCCGTGCCGAGCAGTCCTGCGAAGACGGCGTGGGAGTCGAAGCGGGGCAGGCACAGCCAGTCGACTGTGCCGTCCCGGCAGACCAGCGCGGCTGTCTGCATGTCTCCGATGAGTGCGTAGTCCTCGATGCGCCCGGCCACGTGCATCTCCAGTCGAACGGCCACGTCGCCCCTTCGCGGGGCGGTCGCTCTTGCGGTCAAAGGGAACGTAGGTACTGCGGAACAGTAGGCAATGGGGAAGGTCGGTAACTGCGGAACGTCGATGGTGGGGACGTCGGTCGTGCGTCGCTGCGAAACGTCAGTTGTCGGTGCGATGGGCGTTGCGAATCTCGTCTCGAAACGAACTGACAAGCCCTCTTTGTTCCGGGGTACGAACGGGGATGGTGCCGTGCGCCGGACAGGCTCGGCAGCGAGTGTCCGAGCAGGATACGACGCACGTGGAAGATCCGCGTGCCGCTCCGGGCAACCCGGCTGAGCCGATCGAGTGAGCGGTGTGCGAGGTGTGTGCCCAGGTGTGCGCGGAGCGTGGCCGGAAGCGGTCTCGTTCTGTCGCTGATACCCTGGTAGCCCGTGGACCGGTGGGCAAGAAACCCCCGAACCGCAGCGACGGCACCTCCGGAAATTCTCCGGAATCCACGCCGGCACGCACCCCAGACCGCGACCACGGGAGCCCCCTCTTGGCCATGCCGCCCAGTGCTTTTCGAAACAGCACAGCCACGACGACCAAGCACATCTTCGTCACCGGGGGTGTCGCCTCCTCTCTCGGCAAGGGGCTGACCGCCTCCAGCCTGGGCGCGCTGCTCAAGGCCCGCGGTCTGCGGGTCACGATGCAGAAGCTCGACCCGTACCTGAACGTAGACCCGGGCACCATGAACCCGTTCCAGCACGGCGAGGTGTTCGTCACCAACGACGGCGCCGAGACGGACCTGGACATCGGTCACTACGAGCGTTTCCTCGACGTGGACCTGGACGGCTCGGCCAACGTGACCACCGGACAGGTGTACTCCACCGTCATCGCCAAGGAGCGGCGCGGCGAGTACCTCGGTGACACCGTGCAGGTCATCCCGCACATCACCAACGAGATCAAGCACCGTATCCGCCGTATGGCCACCGACGACGTCGACGTCGTCATCACCGAGGTCGGCGGCACGGTCGGCGACATCGAGTCGCTGCCCTTCCTGGAGACGGTCCGCCAGGTCCGTCACGAGGTCGGCCGCGACAACGTGTTCGTCGTGCACATCTCGCTCCTCCCGTACATCGGCCCGTCCGGCGAGCTGAAGACCAAGCCGACGCAGCACTCGGTCGCGGCGCTGCGCAACATCGGTATCCAGCCGGACGCGATCGTGCTGCGGGCCGACCGCGAGGTGCCCACCGCCATCAAGCGCAAGATCTCGCTGATGTGCGACGTCGACGAGGCCGCCGTGGTCGCCGCGATCGACGCCAAGTCGATCTACGACATCCCGAAGGTCCTGCACACCGAGGGCCTGGACGCCTACGTCGTCCGCAAGCTGGACCTGCCCTTCCGTGACGTGGACTGGACGACCTGGGACGACCTGCTCGACCGCGTCCACAACCCCGTCCACGAGATCAACATGGCTCTGGTCGGCAAGTACATCGACCTGCCCGACGCCTACCTCTCGGTCACCGAGGCGCTGCGCGCCGGCGGGTTCGCCAACAAGGCCCGCGTCAAGATCAAGTGGGTCACGTCGGACGACTGCAAGACCCCCGCGGGCGCGGCCAAGCAGCTCGGTGACGTGGACGCGATCTGTATCCCCGGCGGCTTCGGCGACCGCGGTGTGTCCGGCAAGGTCGGCGCGATCCAGTACGCCCGCGAGAACAAGATCCCGCTGCTCGGCCTCTGCCTCGGCCTGCAGTGCATCGTGATCGAGGCGGCGCGGAACCTGGCCGACATCCCGGACGCCAACTCCACCGAGTTCGACTCCGGCACCGGCCACCCGGTCATCTCCACGATGGCCGAGCAGCTCGACATCGTGGCGGGCGAGGGCGACATGGGCGGCACCATGCGCCTCGGCATGTACCCGGCCAAGCTCGCCGAGGGCTCGATCGTGCGCGAGGTGTACGACGGCAAGGAGTACGTCGAGGAGCGCCACCGGCACCGCTACGAGGTGAACAACGCCTACCGCGCCGAGCTGGAGAAGAAGGCCGGTCTGCAGTTCTCCGGCACCTCCCCGGACGGCAAGCTCGTCGAGTACGTCGAGTACCCGCGCGATGTCCACCCTTACCTGGTCGCGACCCAGGCGCACCCCGAGCTGCGCTCGCGTCCGACCCGGCCGCACCCGCTCTTCGCGGGCCTGGTCAAGGCCGCGGTGGAGCGCAAGACGGGCAAGTAGCACCAGGGCTGTACGGTGATCGGGGTGCGTGTCCGCGGGTTCTCCCGCCGGGCGCGTGCCCCGGTTCCGTCACCGGACCGGTTTCTTTTTGCGCGTGTGGGAGGACAGGCCATGACGATCAAGGACACCCCCGAGGAGTGGGAGGTCCGGGCGACCGAGACCCCCTTCAAGGGCAACAAGACCTCGGTGCGCACCGACGACGTGGTCATGCCCGACGGATCGGTCGTGCGCCGCGACTACCAGGTGCACCCGGGTTCCGTGGCGGTCCTCGCCCTCGACGACGAGGGCCGTGTCCTGGTCCTGCGCCAGTACCGCCACCCCGTGCGCCACAAGCTGTGGGAGATCCCGGCGGGCCTGCTCGACATCCCCGGTGAGAACCCGCTGCACGCCGCGCAGCGCGAGCTCTACGAGGAGGCGCACGTCAAGGCGGAGAGCTGGCGCGTGCTGACCGACGTCTACACCACGCCCGGCGGCTGCGACGAAGCCGTCCGGATCTTCCTGGCCCGTGACCTCTCCGCGGCGGAGGGTGAGCGGTTCGACGTCGAGGACGAGGAGGCCGACATGGAGCTGGCCCGCGTCCCCCTCGACGAACTCGTCCGCGGGGTGCTCGCCGGTGAGCTGCACAACAACTGCCTGGTCGTGGGCGCCCTCTCGCTCCTCGCCGCGCGGCAGGGCGACGGACTGGACGCGCTGCGCCCGGCCGAGGCGCCGTGGCCCGCGCGCCCCTTCGAGGCCTGACCCGCTCCTCGCGGCATCCGCCGTCTCTCCGCCCCACCCCGGACGGGCCACCGTGCGCCCGTCCGGGGGGTGCCGGTCCTACGATCTCTTGATCCGATCGGGGGACGTCTCCGCCGCGCTCCACCCGGATCGTCGCAGAGCGTGAACTAGGCTCTGGAAACGCCCGAACCGGAGTCCCGGCGGGCTTGCGCGCGCAGTGGAACGGGAGCGTGGCCCGTGACGGATCAGGCGGTGGACGACGGCGGCACCAAGGTGTCGGCCAAGGGGCAGCGCCCGGCTGCCGGGTCCGCTCCTACGAAGAGTCAGTTCCTGGGCCGTACAAGAGAGTTGAAGGAACTCCGGGCGGACATCGAGCGCGCGGGCCTCGACACCCTCTCCGGCCGCAAGGCACCACGGGCGCGGGTGCTGCTCATCGCGGGCAAGCCCGGCTCCGGCCGCACCGCGCTCGCCGCTCAGCTCGCCGCGCAGGTCGCCGAGAGTTACCCCGACGGCCTCCTGCGGGCCCGGCTCACCGAACCCGACGGCACCCCGGTGCCCACCGAGGCCACCGCGCGGGAACTGCTCACCGCCCTCGGGCTGGCCACACCCCCCGGCGCCGGGGCCGACGACCTCGGCGAGCGGTTGCGCGAGGCCCTCGCCGTCCGCCGGGCGGTGCTCCTGCTCGACGACGCGGCCGACGCCGGACAGGTCGACGCGCTGCTGCCCGACTCCCCGGAATGCCTGGTCATCGCCGTCTCCGGCGGGCCGCTGACCGGTATCGCGGACGTCCGCCCCTGCACCCTCGGCGGCCTGGACACCAAGTCCGCCCTCGAACTCCTCGGCCACTTCACCGGTTCGGTGCGCATCACCGTCGATCCGCTCGCCGCCGAAGGGCTGGTCGAACTGTGCGCGGGTCAGCCCACCGCACTGGTCCTGGCCGGCGGCTGGCTCGCCGCGCGCCCCGCCTCCGCCGTCGCCGACCTCGCCAAACAGCTGCGCACCGAGGGCGAGGACGGCACACCGCTGGCCCGGGTCTTCCGGCATGCGTACGCCTCGCTGCCGAGCAGCGCCGCGCGGATACTGCGACTGCTGTCGCTCGCCCCCGCGGGCCTCGTCGACCCGCACACCGCCTCCGCGCTGGCCGGCTGCTCGGTCCAGGCGGCGCAGACGACGCTGGACGACTTCGTCGCCCTCGGCCTGTTGCGGGCGATTCCGTCGCCGCTGCCGCAGTACGAGGTCCCCGGCTGCCTCCTGCCCGCCCTCCAGACGCTGGTCGAGGCCCACGACCGGCCCGCCGAGGTGCAGCTGGCCCGTGCCCGGATGCTGGAGCGGACCGTGCGGCTGCTGGTGTCCTGCCGCGCCATCACCGAGACCGACAGCTCGCCCGCCCGCGAGAAACTCGCCGGAATGCCGCGTGCCCTGCGCTTCCCCAGCCCCCGGGCGGCCGAGGACTGGCTGCGCGTCCGGCAGCCCGCGCTGCTCGCCTCGGCCCGGCTGGCGGTCGCCGACGGGGAGCTGGACACCCTCGCCCGACGGCTGATGGCCGCCCTCGTGCGGGCGATGGTCGTCCACTTCGGCACCCAGGCCGCGGCGCCCGAGCTGTACGGGATCCACCGTCTCGTCCTGGACGTCGCCGAGCGCCGGAATCTGCCCCGCGAGAAGGCCGCGGCCCTGCTCAATCTCGCCGACCTGGACGCGCAGACCGGCCGTACGGCCGACGCCCTCGCCCGCTACCGGGCCGCGCTCGACGCCGGACGCGAGGCGAACGACCCGTACGCGACCGGCCGCGCGATGGAATCCGTAGGCGGCGCCCACCAGGAGCTCGGCGACTACGACCGGGCCGCCGACTGGTACGGCAGGGCGCTCGCCCAGCGGCTCGCACGGGGGGAGCGCGTGGACGCCGCCCGGCTGTACGGGCGCATCGCCACCGTGCACACCTACGCGGGCCGCTACGGCGAGGCGCTGGTCAACTGGCGCGCCGCCGTCGCGGGACACCGCAAGAACGGCGATGTCGCCGCCCAGGCAAGGGCGTTGAGCGAGATGGCGCGCGTCCAGGAGTACGCGGGACGGCCCGAGGAGTCGCTGCGCACCTGCCAGGAGGCCGTCGAGTGGGCGCGCCGCGCGGACGACGTACGCCTGCAGGCCGCGTTGCAGCTCAGGCTGGCCGACACCCTGGACCGGCTCGGCGACCCCGCCGCCGCCCGGCTGCACCGCGCGGCGGCCGAGCGCATGCTGGGAGATGAGCTCCCTGAGAGTGCATCCGGCATGGAACACGACGCTAATGCCTGCGAAATCCGCAGTGCATCCGCTGAAGATTGATGCATTGAAAGGCTAGACAGAGAGAATCCCTTCATTAGACTGGCTCCGCCGCGTTCTTCCGTGGTGTTTCCCGGTGTGCTCCCGTACGTCGGGTATGACATGCATTGCCTGGCTTGCGTCGCCTCGGCATGCACAGCCCCAGAGCCCTCTGAGTCAAGGACCGTGATCGACGTGAAGGTCGGCATCCCCCGCGAGGTCAAGAACAACGAGTTCCGGGTGGCCATCACCCCCGCCGGCGTGCACGAGCTGGTGCGCCACGGCCACCAGGTCTTCGTCGAGCAGAACGCCGGCGTCGGCTCCTCGATCACGGACGAGGAGTACGTCTTCGCCGGAGCGCAGATCCTCGGCACCGCCGACGAGGTCTGGGCCACCGCCGACCTGCTGCTGAAGGTCAAGGAGCCCATCGCGGAGGAGTACCACCGGCTCCGCAAGGACCAGACGCTCTTCACCTACCTGCACCTGGCCGCTTCCAAGGAGTGCACGGACGCCCTCCTGGAGTCCGGCACCACGGCGATCGCGTACGAGACCGTCGAGCTCCCCAGCCGCGCGCTGCCGCTGCTCGCCCCGATGTCCGAGGTCGCGGGCCGTCTCGCCCCGCAGGTCGGCGCCTACCACCTGATGCGCGCCAACGGCGGCCGCGGCGTTCTGCCCGGCGGTGTCCCGGGCGTGCTGCCGGCCAAGGCCGTCGTCATCGGCGGTGGCGTCTCCGGCTGGAACGCCGCGCAGATCGCCATCGGCATGGGCTTCGAGGTGACGCTGCTCGACCGCGACATCAACAAGCTGCGCGAGGCCGACAAGATCTTCGGCACGAAGGTCAAGGCCGTCATGTCCAACTCCTTCGAGCTGGAGAAGGCCTGCCTCGAGGCCGACCTCGTGATCGGGGCCGTCCTGATCCCCGGCGCCAAGGCTCCGAAGCTGGTCACCAACGAGCTCGTCGCGCGGATGAAGCCCGGAAGTGTCCTTGTCGACATCGCGATCGACCAGGGCGGCTGCTTCGAGGACTCGCGTCCGACCACGCACGCCGAGCCGACCTTCCCGGTCCACAACTCGGTCTTCTACTGCGTCGCCAACATGCCCGGCGCGGTGCCCAACACCTCGACGTACGCGCTGACCAATGCCACGCTGCCGTACATCGTCGAGCTCGCCGACCGCGGCTGGGTCGAGGCCCTGCGCCGTGACAACGCGCTGGCCAAGGGCCTCAACACCCATGACGGCAAGGTTGTTTACCGCGAGGTCGCCGAGGCGCACGGACTGGAGCACGTCGAGCTCGAGACCCTGCTCGGCTGAGACCCCAGGCGGCTCCAGGAGTCGACATTCCGGCCGACTCCTGGCCGACAAAAGGCGATACGTCAACACAGGTCGTCAACACCGTGTACCCGGCCGGACCTTGCCCGACAAGGTCCGGCCGGGTGTGTGTCGGGTCACTTTGCGACACTCGTTCAACTCGCCGCGAACGTAACTCTTCAACCGATTCGCACACCGGTGAAACCTGCCGTGCGACGGCCTTACGCCCTTGACAGAGGGGTGTTCGGTTGCCGACACATCGGGTCGGGTCCGGCGGATTGTGTTGCTGCGGAGCGGTGACACGCCATAGAGTCGCCAATCGTCGGCATGGTGCCACGCTGACCTATCTAGAAGTTTCCTGGTCACCAAGGAGGTAAGACGACTTGTGAATGAGTCGACATTTACTCCCGGGGGTGGTCAACCAGGAATGCCGGCGCGGGGCCAGAGCCCCACGGGGCTCGAGGCTGTCGGCTCCGTCGCTGTCCGCACCTTCGCAGCCCACCAGAGTCCCCGGATGACTCAGACAGCACACCCGAGCATGGATGGCCATCACGTGAACGCCATGGCCGGCAACGGAAGTGGCGAGAACCACACCCACTTCGCCGACTACGACGAACTGCCCGAGGGGCACTTCTACGACCCCGACGCCGAGTACGAGCCCGATCCGGAGTACGCGGCCACGCTCGCGCCCGACGCGGCCCGCCAGCGCCGTGAGCGCATCGGCCCGACGGGGCGCCCGCTGCCCTACTTCCCGATCCCGGGTCCGCTGACCAGCCACGGCCCCGCGACGATCATCGCGATGTGCAACCAGAAGGGCGGCGTGGGCAAGACCACGTCGACCATCAACCTGGGGGCCGCGCTCGCGGAGTACGGACGCCGGGTGCTGCTCGTCGACTTCGACCCGCAGGGCGCGCTGTCCGTGGGTCTCGGCGTCAACCCGATGGAGCTCGACCTCACCGTCTACAACCTGCTCATGGAGCGGGGCATGGCGGCCGACGACGTGCTCCTGAAGACGGCGGTCCCGAACATGGACCTGCTGCCCAGCAACATCGACCTGTCCGCCGCCGAAGTGCAACTGGTGAGCGAGGTCGCCCGCGAGTCCACGCTGCAGCGCGCCCTGAAGCCGCTGATGGCCGACTACGACTACATCGTGATCGACTGTCAGCCCTCGCTCGGCCTGCTCACCGTGAACGCGCTGACGGCGGCCCACAAGGTGATCGTGCCGCTGGAGTGCGAGTTCTTCGCGCTGCGCGGTGTCGCCCTGCTCACCGAGACCATCGAGAAGGTCCAGGAGCGGCTCAACCCCGAGCTGGAGCTCGACGGCATCCTCGCCACGATGTACGACTCCCGCACGGTGCACAGCCGTGAGGTGCTCGCACGCGTCGTCGAGGCCTTCGACGATCACGTCTACCACACCGTGATCGGCCGGACCGTCCGCTTCCCGGAGACCACGGTCGCCGGTGAGCCGATCACCACCTACGCCTCCAACTCCGTCGGTGCCGCCGCCTATCGCCAGCTCGCCAGGGAGGTGCTCGCCCGGTGTCACGCCGAGTGAGTCTGCCGGGGGCCGACGAACTGTTCCGTACCACCGGGGGAATGGCGCTCCAGTCGTCCACGCCCTCGCGCCGGACCAACGGTGAGGCCCGGGTGCCGGCTCCGGCCGGCGAGAGCGACGCGGCGGCCGCCGGGGAGGACGGGCCCCAGTCGGTGCCGGTCCGGGGCGGTGACGGCGAGGGCGACGAACACGTCGCCTCCGACGCCGAGTCGTCCGACGCGGGAGAGTCCCGCAGCCGGGGCGGCGCCCCGGATCGTTCGGGGCGGCGTCAGCCGGCGCAGGAAGGTTCTGCCGCCCCCGCCACCTCCGTGCAGTCGTCCCGCAAACGCGGGCGGGCCGCCAACCGCCGGCCCAGCGGGCGGGAGCGGCACGACGAGAAGATCACGGTGTACGTGTCCGCCGAGGAGCTGATGGACCTCGAGCACGCGCGCCTGGTGCTCCGCGGTGAGCACGGGCTCGCCGTGGACCGCGGGCGGATCGTCCGTGAGGCGGTCGCGGTGGTCCTCGCCGATCTGGAATCCCGCGGGGACGCGAGCATCCTCGTACGACGTCTGCGCGGGCGGTAGCGGTAGCCTGCGACGGCTATGACCTCGAACGTCCCGCCCCCGTCCGCCGCCTCCGGCGGTCGTCGGCGTGCGCTGGGGCGCGGGCCGGGGACGGCACCGTCCGAGCCGTCCGAGGTATCCGCCGACCTGCCGGAGGCACCCGCCGAGCCGCCCGGAGAGGGCGCCGAGCCGTCAAGGGCACCCGCGGAGGGTGCTGAGCTGTCCGCGACGGCCGCGGAGGTGGTTGCCGGGCCGTCCGAGACGCCCGCGGAGGGCGGCGCCGGGCTGTCTGCGACGCCCGCGGAGGGCACCGAGCCGTCTGTGACACCCGCGGAGGGCGCTGAGCTGTCCGCGACGGCCGCGGAGGTTGCCGAGCCGTCCGCGACGCCCGTAGAGGGCGGCGCCGGGCTGTCCGCGGCGCCCGCGGAGGCCGCTGAGGCGTCCGAGACGCCCCTTGAGGGCGGTGCCGAGCCGTCTGCGATGCCCGCAGGGGTCATGGAGGCGTCCGAGGCGTCCGCGGGTCCGGTCGCGTGGTCGCAGGCGCCTGGAGAGGCCGCTGAGGCCGCTCCGGGGTCCGCGGGGGCCGTCAGGTCGCCGGGGGAGACGGCAGGGCTGTTCCGGGCGCCCGGAGAGGGCACGGAGCGATACGCGGGGCCGGACGCACCGGTCGAGCTGCCCGAGACGCCGGGGGACGGCCCAGGGGTGCCCGGGACTCCGGCCGGCCCGGCCGGGGTGTCCGCGGAGGTCTCCGACGGCGCTCCCGGTGAGTCCGGTGACGGTGTCTTCAAGGTGCGGCTCTCGAACTTCGAAGGCCCCTTCGATCTCCTGCTCCAGCTGATCTCCAAGCACAAGCTCGATGTCACCGAAGTGGCGCTGTCCAAGGTCACCGACGAGTTCATGACGCACATCCGGGCGATGGGCCCGGACTGGGACCTCGACCAGACGACCGAGTTCCTGGTCGTCGCGGCGACGCTGCTCGATCTGAAGGCGGCCCGGCTGCTCCCGACCGCCGAGGTCGAGGACGAGGCCGACCTGGCCCTCCTGGAGGCGCGGGACCTGCTGTTCGCCCGGTTGCTCCAGTACCGCGCGTACAAGCAGATCGCGGACATCTTCAACGCGCGGCTCGAGGAGGAGGCCCGCCGCTATCCCCGTACCGTCGGGCTCGAGGCGCATCACGCCGAACTGCTGCCCGAGGTCGTCATCAGCATCGGGGCGGAGGGGTTCGCGAAGCTAGCCGTGAAGGCGATGCAGCCGAGGCCCAAGCCGCAGGTGTACGTCGACCACATCCACGCGCCGCTCGTCAGCGTGCAGGAGCAGGCCGGGATCGTGGTGGCGCGGCTCCGGGAACTCGGCGAGGCCAGCTTCCGCTCGCTCGTCGAGGACACCGACGACACCCTCACCGTGGTCGCCCGGTTCCTGGCCCTGCTGGAGCTCTACCGCGAGAAGGCCGTCGCCCTGGACCAGGAGGAGGCCCTCGGGGACCTGATGGTGCGCTGGACGGGCGGGGAGGGCGACGACCGGCCGAGGGTGACCGACGAGTTCGACCGGCCCGCGGAAGCGGTGAAGGACGAGGCAGGGCGCGGGACCAAGGAGGAGAAGGCGTGAGCGAGGAGACCACCGACACCCCCGCGGGGCCGCGCACCGTCGCCGACCTCGATCTCAGGCCCGCCCTGGAGGCCGTCCTGATGGTGGTGGACGAGCCGGCCACCGAGGAGCACCTCGCCAAGATTCTCGAGCGGCCGAAGCGGCAGATCGCGGACGCGCTGCGCGCGCTGGCCGACGAGTACACCGTCCAGGGCCGCGGTTTCGAGCTCAGGCTGATCGCGGGCGGCTGGCGTTTCTACTCGCGTCCCGCGTACGCGAGTGCCGTCGAACGCTTCGTCCTGGACGGTCAGCAGGCCCGGCTCACCCAGGCGGCCCTGGAGACGCTCGCCGTCGTCGCGTACCGTCAGCCGGTCAGCCGATCAAGGGTCTCGGCGGTCCGCGGAGTCAACTGCGACGGCGTGATGCGCACCCTCCTCCAGCGGGGTCTGGTCGAGGAGGCGGGCACGGAACCCGAAACAGGTGCGATCCTGTACACGACGACGAACTACTTCCTGGAGCGAATGGGCCTGCGCGGTCTGGACGAGCTCCCGGAGCTCGCGCCCTTCCTCCCCGAGGCGGACGCGATCGAGGCCGAGACGCTGGAAGGGGTCCCGTCGTTCGATCCGGATGCACCGGATGCAGATGCAGACGACACGACGACGACGGAACTTTGATGCGAAGCAGTGGCAGCGGCAGTGGCAGGAACAGCGGGCGCGGTAACCCGCGGGGAACCGGCGGGGGCAGTGGCTCCCGTGGCAGCGGCAACCCGCGGGGCAGCGGCGGGGGCGGCGGCCCGCGTGGGGGCGGAGGCGGCGGCTCGCGCGGCAGCGGCGGGGGCGGCGGCTCGCGTGGCACCGGCGGGAGCGGCTCCCAGCCGAGGAGCGCGGCGGCAGGGCGCGACGATCAGCCGAAGCGTCCCAGCAAGCCCCGTCCCGAGGAGCGTCGCTACGACGTAGGACCCGGGGGCACGCACGAAGGCCCGAAGTCCGGTCGCGGAGCCTCGGCGCGCGGTGGTGCCAAGGGCGGCCCCAAGCAGGGTCAGCAGCGCACCGGCCGGACGGAGCCCTCGCGCTCCCGCGAGTACGAGACGCGGACCGAGGAGCGCAACCGGGACCGGTACGCGGGCAAGCCGGAGATCAAGCTGCCCAAGACCTTCCCGGGCGCCGAGCAGGAGGGCGAGCGCCTGCAGAAGATCCTCGCGCGAGCGGGCTACGGCTCCCGGCGCGCCTGCGAGGAGCTGGTCGAGCAGGCCAGGGTCGAGGTCAACGGCCAGATCGTCCTGGAGCAGGGTCTGCGCGTCGACACCGAGAAGGACGAGATCAAGGTCGACGGGCTGACCGTCGCGACGCAGTCGTACCAGTTCTTCTCGCTGAACAAGCCCGCCGGTGTCGTCTCCACCATGGAGGACAACGAGGGCCGTCAGTGCCTGGGCGACTACGTGACGAACCGCGAGACGCGGCTCTTCCACGTGGGGCGGCTCGACACCGAGACCGAGGGTGTCATCCTGCTCACCAACCACGGCGAGCTGGCGCACCGGCTGACGCACCCGAAGTACGGCGTGAAGAAGGTCTACCTCGCGCACATCGTCGGCCCGATCCCGCGCGACCTGGGCAAGCGGCTCAAGGACGGCATCCAGCTGGAGGACGGGTACGCCAAGGCGGACCACTTCCGCGTCGTCGAGCAGACCGGCAAGAACTACCTCGTCGAGGTGACCCTGCACGAGGGCCGCAAGCACATCGTGCGCCGCATGCTCGCCGAGGCCGGATTCCCGGTCGACAAGCTGGTGCGCGTCGCCTTCGGCCCGATCACCCTGGGCGACCAGAAGTCCGGCTGGCTGCGCCGCCTTTCGAACACCGAGGTCGGCATGCTGATGGCCGAGGTCGGCCTCTAGCCCCGGAGTCCCCGCGGCTCTCGCAGCCCCTGGACGCCCCACGCGTACGACGGCCGGTCCCGGAACTTCTCCGGGGCCGGCCGATTCGTTCTCGGCGTCCCGCCGGTCTGTACCCGTGAACGGACCACCGGTGCGCTCCGAGGCGCCCCGGTGCGAACGAAGGGAGCGGCGATGACCGCGACGACGGACCGCGACGAGTTCGTCCGGCTGACCGATCCGTACCGGCGGGAGCTGCTCGCCCACTGCTACCGCATGCTCGGCTCGGTCGACGACGCGGAGGACCTCGTCCAGGAGACGTATCTGCGGGCCTGGCGGTCCTACGAGAGGTACGAGGGCCGGGCGAGCCTGCGCACCTGGCTCTACCGGATCGCCACCAACACGTGCCTGACGGCGCTGGAGGGGCGGGGGCGCCGTCCGCTGCCCACCGGGCTCGGCGGGCCGGGAGACGCGCCCGAGGAGCCTCTGCGGGCCCCGGCGACGGACATTCCCTGGCTCCAGCCGCTGCCCGACACGCTCGTCGACCCGGCGACGGTCGTCGCGGCGCGCGGAAGCCTGCGGCTCGCCCTGGTCGCCGCGCTGCAGAACCTGCCCGCGCGGCAGCGGGCCGTGCTCATCCTGCGGGACGTCCTGGCCTGGCGGGCGTCCGAGGTCGCCACCCTGCTGGACACCTCGACCGCGGCGGTCAAGAGCACTCTCCAGCGCGCGCGTGCCCGGCTCGACGAGGTCGCCCCGGAGGAGGACCTGGTGGTCGAGCCCGAAGGGACCGACGACCGTGAACTCCTCGACCGCTACATGAGTGCCTTCGAGAACGCCGACATGGAGTCGCTGCTGGGGCTGCTGCGGGACGGGGTCGAGCTGGAGATGCCGCCCCACCTGGAATGGTTCAGCGGCCGGAAGGACGTCCTGCGGTTCCTGCGGGTGCGGGTGCTCTCCGGACGCGAGGCCGGCTGGATCCGCATGGTGCCCGTGCGGGCCAACGGGCAGCCCGCGGTGGCGGCGTACGAGCGCGGGGTCGACGGAGTGCTCCGGGCGCACTCCGTGCAGGTGCTCACCGTCGAGGAGCGCGGTATCGCGCGGCTCACCGTCTTCCTGGATCCGGGGCTGTTCGCCGGCTTCGACCTGCCCCGGATCCTCCCGTGAACCCGGGAGAGCTCCTGGAACGGTCGCTCGCGTACGCGCTGGGCAGCGTCGCCGAGGTGCCGCGGGAGGGCCTGGGGTGGCCGACGCCCTGTGCCGAGTGGGACCTGGGGGAGCTGCTCCGCCACCTCGACGACTCGGTGGACGCGCTGTACGAAGGCGTCGCGGACGGGCGGGTCGGGCTGTGTCCGGGCCCGCCCGCCGCCGATCCGGTGTGCGCCTTCCGCGAGCGGGCCCGTGCCCTCCTCGGTGCCTGGGCGGCCGTGTCCGCCGCCGCGCAGCCCTCCTCGGCCGTGGGGGACCGGTCCATGGACGCGGGGCTGCTGGCGGCCGTCGGCGCCCTGGAGATCGCGGTGCACGGCTGGGACGTCGCCCGTGCCTGCGGGCGGGCGCGGCCGATCCCGTCCGGGCTCGCCGTGGAGCTGCTGCCCGTCGCGCGCACCGTGGTCGTGGACGCCGACCGCGGTGTGCGCTTCGCCGACCCGGTCGGCGTACCGGTGCCGGCCCGGCCCGGCGACGTGCTCCTCGCGTTCCTGGGACGGCGCCCCGGCCGCGATTCCTTTTCGGCGCGGGCCCGGTCCGTCTTCCGTGAGTGATCCTCACGGAAGGAACCGTCATGACCGACACCACCGCACGCGCCCCCGTCCAGCAGCCGTCCGCCGTGCCCGCACGCCGTGTGTGGACCGTCGTCCTGGCCGGACTGGGGGCGCTGCTCTGTTCCCTCGACGTGGTCGTCGTGGCCACCGCGCTGCCCGCCCTGCGGGCCGACTTCGGGGCGAGCCTGTCCGACCTGGAGTGGACGATCAACGCGTACAACCTCGTCTTCGCCTGTCTCACCCTGACCGGTGCCGCGCTGGGCGACCGCTTCGGGCGGCGGCGGATGTACGTCGCCGGGCTCGCCGTGTTCACCCTGGCCTCGGCCCTCGCGGCGCTGGCCGCCGGGCCGGGCCAGCTGATCGCCGCGCGGGTGCTCCAGGGTGCCGGCGCCGCCGTCCTGCTGCCGCTCACCCTGACCCTGATCAGCGAGGCGTTCCCGGCCGAGAAGCGGGGCGTCGCCATCGGGGTCTGGGGCGGGGTGACCGGCCTCGGCGTCGCGGCCGGGCCGGTGCTCGGCGGCGCCGTCACCGAGGGCCTGTCCTGGCAGTGGATCTTCTGGCTGAACGTGCCGACCGGGCTGGTGATGCTGCCCCTGGCCGCACTGAAACTGCGCGAGAGCCACGGCCCGCGTCCGCAACTCGACGTCGTGGGGCTGCTGTTGGTCGCCGTCGGGCTGACCGGCCTCGCCTGGGCGCCGGTGCGGGCCCCGCAGGCGGGCTGGGGGAGCGCCGAAGTGCTGGGCGCACTGGCCGTCGGAGTCGTCTTCGTGGCGGCCTTCCTCGGCTGGGAGCGGTCGCGGGCGCGCTACCCGATGCTGCCCCTCGGGTACTTCCGAAGGCGTGCGTTCTCCACCGCCAACGGCGTCGCCTTTCTGACGTTCATGTCGCTGCTCGGCTCCCTCTTCATGATCACGCAGCTGTTCCAGCTCGGCCTCGGGAGTTCGCCGTTGCAGGCCGGCGTCCGCATCCTGGTGTGGACCGGCATGCCGCTGCTGGTGGCACCGATCGCGGGCGCCCTCGCCGACCGGTTCGGGAACCGGCCCTTCATGCTCGGGGGACTCGTGCTCCAGGCGGCCGGCCTCGGGCTGCTGGCGTGGCAGGTGCAGCCCGGCGTCGGCTACGGACGGCTGGTGCTGCCGCTGATCGTCGCGGGCGTCGGTATCTCGATGGTCTTCCCCACCGTCGCGAACGCCGTGACCTCGTCGGTGCCGCCCGCCGACGCGGGCGTCGCGGCCGGCGTCAACAACGCGCTGCGCGAGTTGGGCGGAGTCTTCGGAGTCGCCGTCGCCGCGGCCGTGTTCACGGGCTTCGGGGGCTACGGCTCGGCGGCGGACTTCGTCGACGGCTGCGGTCCGGCGCTGTGGGTCTCGGCGGGCGTCGCGGCCGTGGGGGCGCTCGTGGCCGCTCTCGCTCCGGCGCACGCTCGGGCACAGGGTCCGGACGCGCTCCGTGCCGAGGTCCGGCGTCCGGAGGTGTCGCGCGCCCGGGTCCAGGGCTGATCCGGACGGTCTCCGCCCGTGGCGGAACACCTTCCGCCGCCCCCGCCGCACGCGCGGACAATTTTCTCGCGGCGGGTCCGAGAAACCGCAACTTCCCCGGTTGAGAACCTTGTTGGCGCCCTCCCGCCCCCTTTATAGTCGTACTGACCATAGTCAGGCTGACCATAAAGGGGGTGGGGTGTGGCGACAGAAGAAGGCCGCGCGCCGGGCGGCACGGCGCCCGAGGGGTACGACAAGTACGCCTTCGAGCCCTTCGCCGTCACCGTCGACCTGGCCGTCCTGACCGTGCGCGCGGGCGTGCTGCAGGTGCTGCTCGTCGAACGGGGCCAGGAGCCCTACGCCGGCCGCTGGGCGCTGCCCGGCGGCTTCGTGCTGCCGCACGAGTCCGCGGAGGCGGCGGCCCGCCGCGAACTCGCCGAGGAGACCGGGCTGTCGGACACCTCGGGACTCCACCTGGAGCAGCTGCGCACCTACAGCGAACCCGACCGCGACCCCCGCATGCGGATCGTCTCCGTCGCGTTCGCCGCGCTGCTGCCGGACGCTCCCGAGCCGCGCGGCGGCGGCGACGCGGCGCAGGCCCAGTGGCTGCGGTTCAACGCGCTCGATCCGCTCGCCTTCGACCACGACCGGATCCTCGCCGACGCCCACGAACGCGTGGGCTCCAAGCTGGAGTACTCCTGTCTCGCCACCTCCTTCTGCTCGCCCGAGTTCACCCTCGGCGAGCTGCAGCAGGTCTACGAGACCGTGTGGGGCACCGCGCTCGACCGGCCCAACTTCCGGCGCAAGGTCCTCGCCACGCCCGGATTCGTCGAACAGGTCCCCGGCGCCGCGCGCCTCACGGGCGGCCGCGGCAAGCCCGCCGCCGTCTACCGCGCGGGCGGCGCCAAAACCCTGCACCCACCCCTGCTGCGTCCCACCTCGGAAGGACGGCCCTGATGACCACCACGACCCTCGCGAAGCGCGCCGCCACCGGTTCCCTCATAGGCCTGGCCCTCGGTGACGCGCTCGGATTCCCCACCGAGTTCAACTCCGTGCCCGCCATCCTCGACAAGTGCGGCCCCTGGCGGCGGATGGCGCTGCCCCGGCCCGCGATCGTCACCGACGACACCCAGATGACGCTGGCGCTGGCGCGGGGGCTGCGCACGGCGATGAACCGCGGTCTGCTCGGCCCGCTGCCGATGGAACGGCCGGTGCGACAGGAGTTCGTGGCCTGGTACCAGTCGCCCGAGAACAACCGTGCCCCCGGCCGGACGTGTCTCGTCGCCTGCAACCTCCTCAAGAACGAGAAGCGCCGCTGGCAGGAGGCCAGCCAGATCGGCTCCAAGGGCTGCGGCGCCAACATGCGCGTCGCGCCCGTCGGACTCGTCCGCGGGCTCAGTGACGAACAGCGCGCGGGCGCCGCGCAGTTCCAGGCCGCGCTGACCCACGGCCACCCCACCGCGCTCGCCGCCGCGGACCTCACCGCGCACGCGATCTGGCTGCTCACCCAGGGCGTCGAACCGATGGGACTGGTCGGCCGGCTGCGCTCGTACGCGTACGAGAACCGGCACCGCTACCACTCCCGCTGGCTCGGCGACCTCTGGTCCTTCAGCGAGGACGCCACACCGGAGCAGTACATCTCCCGCGGCTGGGACGAGTGCCTCGACGTCCTGGACAACCTCCGGCACGCCGTGCGGACCGTCTCGCCCGAGACCGACCCCTGCATGGCCACCGGCGGGGGCTGGGTCGCCGAGGAGGCGCTCGCCACCGGCCTGCTGTGCTTCCTGCTGTTCGTCGACGAACCCGTCACCGCGCTGCGCCGGGCCGCCTGCACCTCGGGCGACTCCGACTCCATCGCCTGCCTGACCGGGGCGTTCGCGGGCGCCTACCACGGCTCGGAGGCCTGGCCGACGTCCTGGGCCGACCGCATCGAGTACCAGGGCGACCTCATGGCGCTGGGGGCCCTCTGGGACGCTTGAGGGATGACAGACGTCCTCGGTTTCGGCACCGACCTCGCGAGCGTGGTGGGCGAACAGCCCGACCCCGTGCTCTTCGCCACCGTCTCCGGGGCGCACCTGTACGGCTTCCCCTCGCGCGACTCCGACGTCGACCTGCGCGGTGTCCATCTGCTGCCGACGGCGGACCTGGTCGGGCTGCGCGAGCCGGAGGAGACCCGGTCGCGCATGTGGTTCCGGGACGGCGTCGAGATGGACCTGGTCACCCACGACCTGCGCAAGTTCGTCCGGCTGATGCTGCGGCGCAACGGCTATGTGCTGGAGCAGCTGCTCTCGCCGCTCGTCGTGCGCACCGGCGACGAACACCGTGAGCTGATCTCGCTCGTCCCCGGGGTCCTCACCCGCCATCACGCCCACCACTACCGGGGGTTCGCGACCACGCAGTGGCGGCTCTTCGAGAAGACCGGCGAACTCAAGCCGCTGCTCTACACCTTCCGTGTGCTGCTCACCGGCATCCACCTCATGCGCAGCGGCGAGGTTCAGGCGGACCTGCCGACGCTGGCCGGGCAGGTCGCGTCTCCCGCGTATCTGCCGGACCTGATCGCCGCGAAGGCGGAACGGGAGCACGGGGCCGCGGACGTCCTCCGCACACGCGTGGAGGAGGACGTGGAGCGGCTGCACGCGCTCCTCGACGAGGCGCAGGACGCCTCAGCGCTGCCGGACGCCCCCTCCGCGCACGACGCTCTGCACGCCTTCGTCGTCAGGGTCCGCCTGGACGGCGTCCGGGGAGGCCCGGAGGGCACCCGGGGGCCGGAGGACACCGTCGGCGCCCTGGAGCGCTGAGGCGCGGCGCACCCGGAAGAGGAAGTCCTCCACGAGCGCGTGGTCCGGCTCGGGCGCGAGCGGACTGTGGTCGGCCGCCTCGTCGGCCTCCGCCGCCAGACGGGACATCCAGCTCTCGACCTCGCTCCAGGGCACCTCGCCCCGCTTCACCGCGAGCAGCGGTTCGCGCTGCTCCGAGACGTCGATCGTCAGGGTCCCCGTGCGCAGCAGGTCGCGGGAGCTCATCAGAAGCCGCAGCAGATGCATGGCGTGCTTCCAGCGCGGGGCGCCGTACGTGCGGACGTCCGCGTCCAGCTTCTTGTGCTGGCCCAGGGCATAGCGGGCGAACGTCTCGTGCGCCCGGCGGGAGAGGAACGCCTGCCGGAGTGCCAGGAGTTCGCGCCCGGTGTCGTCCACGTACTCGACGAGGGGGGAGTGCAGGCACTCCAGGATGTTCGGGTTGGCGCGCAGCGCGAGCGCGCAGAACCGCTCCAGCTCCCAGCTGAACTGCTCCTCCGCCGGGCCCTCGACATGCGTCGGCGGCTTCTCGAAGCGCCAGAAGAGCGGGCTCGGGGCGAGGAAGACGCCCCGGCGGTCCGTGTCACTGCCGTCCGTGGCCAGCCCGAAGGCCCGTGACCCCATCACACAGGAGTAGACCGTGTGGTCCCGTACCAGCGAGACCGCCGACACGGGAGGCGCGGGAGGCGCGGGGGACATGGGCGGCACCGCCGACGGCACGGCCGGCCCATGCGGCTCCGCCGCCGCCGGGGATGCGGTCGACGCCGGGGGCGTCTGGGGTACGAGGGGCTCGGAACGCATGCCCGGAGCGTACGGGCCCTCTCACGCCAGGCGGATCGAGTTTCCTTCCACGGTGATCTTCTCCGCGGGCAGCGGGCGCGGCGCGGGACCGGCCTTGACCGCCCCGTCCTCGACGCTGAACTTGCTCCCGTGGCACGGGCAGTCGATGGTGCCGTCCGCGACCTTGTTCACCGTGCAGCCCGCGTGCGTGCAGATCGCCGAGAAGGCCTTGAAGTCGCCCTTCGCCGGCTGGGTGACCACGATCTTCTGCTCCTTGAAGATCGTGCCCCCGCCGACCGGGATGTCGCTCGTCGTGGCGAGCTGCTCGCCGCTGGACGCCTTCGGGGACGAGTCCGACGAGCTGTCGCCGTCGCCGTACTTGCTGCACCCCGCCAGCAGTGCGGACGCCCCCGTCGCGAGAATCACCGTGCGCCGCGTCGAGCGGTTGGTCATGTCGTCACTCCGAACGTACGGAAGAACCAGAAGGCGGACGTCAGCCAGACGGCCGTGAGCACGGCGAAGACCAGGCCGCCGACGATCGGCAGGAGCCAGCCGGGCAGGCGCTCCCAGCGGAGCAGCAGCATCTTGGCACTGAAGGCACCGAAGAAGAAGCAACCGAGGAGCGAGTGCCACAGGACGCGTGTCTCGTACGTCTGATAGCCCAACGCGTACAGGCAGTGGACGGCGACCGGCACCGCCACCAGGAACGCGATCCGCCCCGACCACCGGTGCAGTGCCGATGCCCAGCTCGGGCCCGGGAGTCTTCCGTACATCATGAGCGCCGAGACGAGCTGGACGAGCGCGAAGAAGAACGCCGTCGTCGCGAGCCACGACTTCACGGCACCCGTGCTGCTGAAACCGGAGAGATTGAAGGCCGTTCCCGCCGGGTCGTGCACCTTGCCGTAGGTGCCGAGACCGACCGCGACGGCGGCGGCGACCAGGGCCGGGACGAGATAGCGGGCGGGACTCGGGCCGCGACGGGCGGGCGGCGGAGAGGGGAAGCCCTGGGTGGCGGCGTTCGGGTCCACGGTCATGAGCAACTCCCTGCGGAAGAGGGGTCAGGGGGTGACAGGACGCGCGACGATCTTCTGCCCGTCGATGGTCACGGCGCCGGTCTCCGGGTCGATCACCGGTGCCGCCGAGGGTGTGCCGTTGCGCTTGACGACGCCGACCTGCTTGCCGCCCGGCAGCACGATCCAGCCGCCGTCGACCTTCGCGCCGCGCACGGTGGCCGTCGCCCGGTACAGCCCGGAGGGCTTGACCGCCTTGTCGGCCGTGAAGCCGTACTTCTGCCCGCCGACCTCGGCGGTGCCGCGGATCCGCTTGCCGTCCTGGAGGGTCCCGGTCAGCTCGTCGCCGTGGCCGCCGGTGAGCTTCATGGTGCCGTCGTCCTTCACGTCACCCTTCAGCCAGGACTCCTTGTCGTGCCCGTCGCAGAAGTACGCGATCGCCTTGCCGCCCCGCAGGGAGACGGCGATCGCCGAGGAGTCGTCGTCGGTGCGGCCCGCGTAGTCGGCGTTGGGCACGGCGCTGCGGGTCGGCGAGGGGCTCGGCGACGGCGACGAGGTCGTCGGCGGCCCACTGGGCGACACCGAGGCGGCAGGTGACTCCTCCTGGTAGGTCGACGCGTTCTTCGTCCCCGTCGTCGCGTTGAGCGACAGCATGAACACGCCGAGCACGAGCCCCGCGAGAAGGGTGAGAAGGGGTCCTGGACGTTTCATTCGGGCCTCCCCCGAGGCGAGTCTCCTGCCATGAGAGCGGACCCGCGCGCCCGCGTCCAGAGGCGCACGGGCGCGTTCTCACCACAAGTAGCGGAATAGGGCGATTCGGGTGACATTGACAGAGTCTGAGGCCGGTCGGTCACCGCCGCCCGGCGCATCCACGAAAGGCGGGACGATGGCGGGCAACGATCTCGGCGGCCTGCTGGGCGGCCTCCTCGGCGGAGGCGGGCAGTCCGGCGCCTCCGGCGGCGGCAACGTCCTGGGCGCGCTGCTCGGCGCCCTCGGCGGCAGCGGTGCGAGCGGCAACGGAGGCAATCCGCTGGGCGGCCTGCTGGAGATGCTCACCAAGTCCGGCCTGGCCGACCAGGCGCAGTCCTGGGTCGGCACCGGCGAGAACAAGCCCGTCAGCGGCGAGCAGATCGCCGGCGCGCTGCCCGACGAGACACTCCGGAAGGCCGCCGAGCAGAACGGCGTCAGCCCCGAGCAGGCCGCCGACCAGATCGCCCGGACGCTGCCCCAGGCGGTCGACAAGCTCACCCCGGGTGGGGAGATGCCGGCCGGCGCCTCCCTGGAGGACCTCATCAAGCAGCAGTCGCTCTGAGACGGCGGCACGAGCCGCTCCCGGCCGGGCCCGGTGCGTGGCCCCCGTCTCGTCAGGCGGGCGGCCCGCACCGGTGCGCGGGGGCCTGACTACGCTGGTGTGACAGGACGTGTACACAGATCAGCGAGGAGCATCACCGTGGCGGTACGAGCGGTCCGGGGCGCCGTCCAACTGGAACGGGACGAGGCCGGCCACATGGACGAGCAGGTCAGCGAGCTGCTCACCGCCATCCTGGAGCGCAACGCGCTGACCACGGACGACCTGATCAGCATCTGGTTCACGGCCACGCCCGATCTGCACAGCGACTTCCCGGCGGCCGCGGCGCGCAAGCTCGGCATCGTCGACGTCCCGCTGATCTGCGCGCAGGAGCTGGACATCGAGGGCGCGATGCCCCGCGTCGTCCGTGTTCTCGCCCACATCGAGTCCGACCGGCCGCGGGCCGACATCGTGCACGTCTACCTGGGCGCCGCGGGCGCGCTCCGCAAGGACATCGCCCAGTGAGGACCGCACTCGTCATCGGAACCGGGCTGATCGGCACGTCCGCGGCCCTCGCGCTCGCCGCCCGCGGCGTCGTCGTGCACCTCACCGACCACGACCCGGAGCAGGCCCGTACGGCGGCCGCGCTGGGCGCCGGCACGGACGAGGCCCCCGAGGGACCGGTCGACCTCGCGATCGTCGCCGCCCCGCCCGCGCACGTCGCCGCGACCCTCGCGGACGCCATGCGGCGCGGTGTCGCCCGCGGCTACCTGGACGTCGCCAGCGTCAAGGGCGGTCCGCGCCGTGAGCTGGAGGCGCTCGGCCTCGACCTCACCTCGTACATCGGCACGCACCCCATGTCCGGCCGCGAGAAGTCCGGCCCGCTGGCCGCGACCGGCGACCTCTTCGAGGGACGGCCCTGGGTGCTCACGCCGACCCGCGACACGGACACCGAGGTGCTGAACCTCGCCCTGGAACTGGTGTCGCACTGCCGGGCCGTACCCGTCGTGATGGACGCGGACGCCCACGACCGTGCCGTGGCGCTCGTATCGCACATGCCGCACCTCGTGTCCAGCATGGTCGCCGCGCGCCTGGAGCACGCCGAGGAGTCGGCGGTACGGCTCTGCGGGCAGGGCATCCGCGATGTGACCCGGATCGCGGCCTCCGACCCCCGGATGTGGATCGACATCCTCTCCGCGAACCCGGGACCGGTCGCGGACCTCCTCACGGACGTCTCCGCCGATCTCGACGAGACGGTTCAGGCACTGCGGGCCCTGCAGTCCTCCGACGAGGCCAAGCGCAGCGAGGGTGCCACCGGCATCGGGGAAGTCCTGCGCCGCGGGAACGCGGGCCAGGTCCGTGTCCCCGGCAAGCACGGCTCCGCGCCGCGCACCTACGAGGTCGTGGCCGTCCTCATCGACGACCAGCCCGGTCAGCTGGCCCGCATCTTCGCCGACGCGGGGATGGCCGGGGTCAACATCGAGGACGTGCGCATCGAGCACGCGACCGGTCAGCAGGCCGGTCTGGTGCAGCTGATGGTGGAGCCGAAGGCCGTGCCGGTGCTCGGCGCGGCGCTGCGGGAGCGGGGCTGGGCGCTGCGGCAGTAGGGCCGGGGCCCGCCCGGGGCGGCCCGCGCGGCGGGCGTGAAGACGCCTCGCCGGCGGTCGTCGGCGCTCGCCGGCCGGCCCGGCCGCGCCGAGCCCGGCAGGGGCCGCGGTGCCGAGCGGTGCGAGGGCGGCGCCGAGGATCGGGCGCGGCCGGGCGCCGCGGCAGCAGGGCTTTGTGACCGGTCCCGGGAAGGGCCAGTAATACGGGGTCCGCGGAGCCAGTAACCTTGTGCGGGGCGCGATCGCGTCCCGCAGAGACCTCCACCCCGCACCAGGAAGGTGTTCCCACCGTGGACAACGGCGCCGCCCGTACCGCTCCGGCTGTGATTGTCGCCATCGACGGCCCCTCCGGCACGGGCAAGTCGAGCACCTCGAAGGCCGTGGCCGCGAAGCTCGGTCTGAGTTACCTGGACACGGGGGCGCAGTACCGCGCGATCACGTGGTGGATGGTCAGCAACGGCATCGACATAACGGACCCCTCGGCGATCGCCGACGTGGCCGGCAAGCCGGAGATCATCTCCGGCACCGACCCGGCCGCGCCGACCATCACGGTCGACGGGACCGACGTCGCCGGCCCGATCCGTACGCAGGAGGTCACCTCCAAGGTGAGCGCGGTCAGCGCCGTGCCCGAGGTGCGTGCCCGGATCACCGAACTGCAGCGCACCCTCGCCGGGTCCGCGCCGGTCGGCATCGTCGTCGAGGGCCGGGACATCGGCACCACCGTGCTGCCCGACGCCGACCTGAAGATCTTCCTCACCGCCTCCCCGGAGGCGCGTGCCGCCCGCCGCAGCGGCGAGCTGAAGGGCGCGGACATCGACGCGACCCGCGAGGCGCTGATCAAGCGGGACGCGGCCGACTCCAGCCGCAAGACCTCCCCGCTCGCCAAGGCGGACGACGCGGTCGAGGTGGACACGTCCGACCTCACCCTCCAGCAGGTCATCGAGTGTGTCGTCACTCTCGTCGAGGAGAAGCGGGCCGCCAAGTGACCGCACCCTCCGCAAGAGGCGCCGAGGTGGGGCGCCGCATCGGCGTCGGCCTGATGTACGGGCTGTGGAAGCCGCGCGTGCTCGGCGCCTGGAAGGTCCCCGCGACCGGCCCGGTGATCTTCGCCGTGAACCACTCGCACAACATCGACGGGCCGATGGTCATGGGCGTCGCGCCCAGGCCCACGCACTTCCTGATCAAGAAGGAAGCGTTCATCGGCCCGCTCGACCCGTTCCTGCTGGGCATCGGCCAGCTGAAGGTGGACCGCGAGATCGCCGACCGCACGGCCATCACCGACGCCCTCGGCGTCCTGGCCTCCGGCGGCGTCCTCGGGATCTTCCCGGAGGGCACCCGGGGCGAGGGCGACTTCGCCTCGCTGCGGGCCGGGCTCGCGTACTTCGCGGTGCGCAGCGGAGCCCCGATCGTACCGGTGGCGGTACTGGGAAGTTCCGACAGGACCAGCCGGTTGATAAAGGGGCTGCCCCCGCTGCGCAGCAGGGTGGATGTCGTGTTCGGCGACCCGTTCGAAGCGGGCGACGGCAGCGGACGGCGTACGCGCCAGGCGCTGGACGAGGCCACCGGCCGCATCCAGAAACAGCTCAGCGCCCACCTGGACCACGCCAGGCGTCTGACCGGACGCCCGGAAAACGCCGGGCGCCCCGCCGGGCGCTAGGCGACACTTAGTAGTGGATCATCCGGTTTACGGGCGTTCCACCGATCACCACGAATGAACGACGAGGTACGGACTTCATGAACGACCACATCCAGCCCGACGGCTCGGCGGAACACGAGCACGGGGCACTTGGCGATGCCGAGTACGCGGAGTTCATGGAGCTCGCCGCGGAAGAGGGCTTCGACCCCGAGGACGTCGAGGGCGCGATCGGGGAGGCGGGCCACGGCCCGCTGCCCGTTCTCGCCGTCGTCGGCCGCCCGAACGTCGGCAAGTCGACCCTGGTGAACCGCATCATCGGCCGCCGCGAGGCCGTCGTCGAGGACAAGCCCGGCGTCACCCGCGACCGCGTGACCTACGAGGCCGAGTGGGCGGGCCGCCGCTTCAAGCTCGTCGACACCGGCGGCTGGGAGCAGGACGTCCTCGGCATCGACGCGTCCGTCGCCGCGCAGGCCGAGTACGCGATCGAGGCCGCCGACGCGGTCGTCTTCGTCGTCGACGCCAAGGTCGGCGCGACCGACACCGACGAGGCGGTCGTACGCCTTCTCCGCAAGGCCGGCAAGCCCGTCGTCCTGTGCGCCAACAAGGTCGACGGCATGAGCGGCGAGTCCGACGCCTCGTACCTGTGGGCCCTCGGTCTCGGCGAGCCGCACCCGGTCTCCGCGCTGCACGGCCGCGGCACCGGCGACATGCTGGACGCCGTCCTGGAGGCACTGCCCGAGGCCCCGGAGCAGACCTTCGGCACCGCGGTGGGCGGCCCGCGCCGCATCGCCCTCATCGGCCGCCCGAACGTCGGCAAGTCCTCCCTGCTGAACAAGGTGGCGAACGAGGACCGCGTGGTCGTCAACGAGGTCGCGGGCACCACCCGTGACCCGGTCGACGAACTCATCGAGCTCGGCGGCATCACCTGGAAGTTCGTCGACACGGCGGGCATCCGCAAGCGCGTCCACCTCCAGCAGGGCGCCGACTACTACGCCTCGCTGCGCACCGCCGCCGCCGTCGAGAAGGCCGAGGTCGCGGTCATCCTGATCGACGCGTCCGAGACCATCTCCGTGCAGGACCAGCGCATCGTCACCATGGCCGTCGACGCGGGCCGCGCCATCGTCGTCGCCTTCAACAAGTGGGACACCCTCGACGAGGAGCGCCGCTACTACCTGGAGCGGGAGATCGAGACCGAGCTCGCCCAGGTGGCCTGGGCGCCCCGGGTGAACGTCTCGGCCCGCACCGGCCGTCACATGGAGAAGCTCGTCCCGGCGATCGAGACGGCCCTGGACGGCTGGGAGACCCGCGTCCCGACCGGCCGCCTGAACGCCTTCCTCGGCGAGCTCGTCGCCGCTCACCCGCACCCGGTGCGCGGCGGCAAGCAGCCCCGCATCCTGTTCGGCACGCAGGCGGGCACCAAGCCCCCGCGGTTCGTGCTCTTCGCCTCCGGCTTCATCGAGCACGGCTACCGGCGCTTCATCGAGCGCCGCCTGCGCGAGGAGTTCGGCTTCGAGGGCACGCCGATCCACATCTCGGTGCGGGTGCGCGAGAAGCGCGGCGCCAACAAGAAGAAGTAGCGCCTGAAGGCGACGCGAAGGGGCGGCTCCCACGGGAGCCGCCCCTTCGCGTCGCCACTCAAGATCCCGCCGTTCACAGACCCCTGCGCGGTGCGGGGGGCAGCGCGGCCGGGATGTGGTGCATCCCGGTGCCGTGCTGGCGCGCGCCCGGCTGCCAGACGGCGGTCGCCGTCGAGGTCTGCCCGTGCTGAGCGGCGATCTGCCGCGCGGTCTGCGCCCCCGCGCTGTACGAGCTGTAGGAGTTGTACGAGCTCGACGAGCTGTACGAGTTCGAACCGCGCCCGAGGCTCCCGAAAGCCTTGAAACCCAGGTCCTCCTCGCCGTGCCGGTCGCCGGGCAGAGTCCTGAAGGATCTGACCCACTCGGCGTGGAGCGCGTCGTAGATCGGCGTGGGGGACGGGCTGTCCTGAGGGTTCTGCACCGGTCGCGACGCCGGCACCTCTCTGCTCGAACGGTGGGGGGAGCCCGAGGGAGGGACCGGCTGGAAGGGCCGGCGGCCGGGGACGTCGTAGGTGTGCACGTACGTGCCAACGACCCCGCCGCCCAACAGATGCGGCCGATACGGTCATTTCGCAGGTCATCCGGAGTGAGCGGCGCGCGCGAGGGCGCGGGGAACCGCGCGGACAACCCTCCCCGGCCGGAGCCGGCCGGATGCCCTCAGTTCCCGGGCGAACCCCGCCGAGCGCGCGCGTACCGCCCCGCCCTCACGTACCGGCGAGCGGCATCGCGGCCGCCACCAGCTTGCCGTTGGCCGCCGCCTTGTCGAGCGCGTCGCGCAGCAGGTCCTCCCGGGGCTGACGGCCGATGGAGCCGACCGGCGCCGCGAACAGCAGCACCTGCTGGTGCTTGTTGGCGGCGGCGCGCCAGCTCTCGGTGACCTGGAGCGCCTGGTGCGCCTGCCACCAGGCGACGGGCGAGCCACCGCCGGTGCCCGGCTGCAGCACGGCGTGCAGCTGGCCCATGGCGAGCAGTACGGACCAGCCGTGCAGGACCGGCGGCACCGAGTTCAGCTCGGTCGCGGGCATGAAGCCCTGCTCGATCAGCAGGGGCAGGAAGTCGTCGCCGATGTCGGTCGAGCCGGGGCGCACGATCGGCCCGGTCGGTTCGACGACGAGCGCCGGGTGCAACTCGCCGTTGATGAGGACGAGTCCGCTGGTGACGCCGAGCACGGCCTGCTCGGGGGCGGACTCGGCGGGCGGGCCGTCGGGGTGGATCGAGCGGACGGCGCCCTGGAGTTGCTCCTCGGTCACCTGTACGACCTGTGAGGGCAGGCAGGTGGCGTGGGCGAAGGCGAGGACGGCGGTCTCGTCGCCGATGAACAGGACGGTGCTGGTGCGCTCCTGTTCCGAGTCGCCCGGAGTGCGGCACGACGTGCAGTCGTAACTGCCGGGGGCGTTCTCTCCGGCGAGCAGCCGGTCGGCTTCTTCGTCGCCGATCTCGGCGCGTACGTCGTCGCTGACGTCGAGCATGCGCGGCACGGTGGCTCCTCGGGATGCGGTGCGTGGCGGTGCCGGGTGGCTCCCGGCCCATGAATCGGGGGTTCCCGGCTCATGAAGATGTCAACGGGTGATCTGTGGCCGGAGTCACGCTCGAGAGCGAACGGAATCGAACCATCCGACGCCCACGGTGAAGTCACCCCCGGAATTGGTTACTCCGAGTCAACTTCCAGGAGTCCGAAGGAAGTTGAATGGGTGAAGTGGGTCACAGATCACAAGGGGAGCAGGTCGACAAATCCGGAAATCACCCAATGAAGTGGGTGGCCGAAAATCGATGATACCTGCGGTAACGGCGAACTGGCCTCGAATGACAAGGAGTTGGTTGATATCGGGGCGCCCGGCTCCATAGATTCCTGGGCCGTGTGCACAGAGCACCGCTCGGGTACGTCCGCCGGCCGCATCACACCGGACCACAGCACAGCCTTCGGCGGACGGGGGCGGAGCGCGACGGCCGCGTCCTACACGCGGGCCGCCGTGTCCCGTCCTGGGGGACCCCGGGTGTTTCGAGAGGGAACTACATGTCCGCATGTGCCGATAGCACTCACGAGAACAGTCACAAGGCTCGTACGGCGAACAAGACGCGTACGACGGCGGTCCTCGCCGGGGCGGCACTGCTCGCCCCGCTCGGACTGCTCGCCGCGACCGGCGAGGCCACCGCGGCCGACAGTGGAGTGTGGGACCGCATCGCCCAGTGCGAGAGCGGCGGCAACTGGCACATCAACACCGGCAACGGCTACTACGGGGGGCTTCAGTTCTCCGCGGGCACCTGGCGCGCCTACGGCGGCACGGCCTACGCGCCGACCGCCGACCAGGCCTCCAGGAGCGCGCAGATCGCCGTCGCGTCCAAGGTCCAGCGCGCACAGGGATGGGGGGCCTGGCCCACCTGCTCGGCCCGCGCCGGAGCCTACGGAAACGCGCCCGCCTCGGGTGCGGGGTCGGCCGCGGGAGCGGCGACCACCAAGTCGGCGCCCAAGTCGGCGCCCAAGTCCGCCCCGGCGAAGCAGGCACCGGCGAAGACGCCGGAACGTCCGTCGGGCCACACCAACCGCGGCTCGTCCCGCGGCGACTACACCGTCCGCGCCGGCGACACCCTGAGTGCCATCGCCGCGCGGCACGGGACCACCTGGCGGAAGATCTACGCCGCCAACGAGTCCGTCATCGGCGGTGATCCCGACCTGATCGTGCCCGGGCAGCGGCTCGACGTCTGAGCCCCGCTCCCCCTCGTCCCGGGCACGGGGCCCCGCCCGGTCGTCCGACCGGGTGGGGCCCTGGGCGTGCCGGGCGCGGCTGGGCGGGAGGAAGCGACGGTCTGCTTAGCGTGGCCCGATGTCTCCCATGCCGACCAGACGGACCCTGCCGACCAAGTGGACCGTGCCCGGGCTGTCGGGCGGACGAGTCCGGTACGCGGCCGCGGTCGCCGCCGTGCTGGCCGCCCTCGTTCCCCAGGGCGCGGCCGCCGTGCAGCGATCCCCGCTCCCCGGCCCCCGGACGGCCGGGGTGTCCTACGACTGCGCGGACGACGAGTGGCCCTGGGGCTGTCTCGCCGAGTGCGAGAGCGGCGGCAACTGGCACATCAACACCGGGAACGGCTACTACGGGGGGCTTCAGTTCTGGCAGCCCACCTGGAAGGAGTTCGGGGGGCTCGCCTACGCGCCCCGCGCCGATCTCGCCACCCGCGCGGAGCAGATCAAGGTCGCCAAGAAGGTGCTGGCCGTCCAGGGGTGGGGAGCCTGGCCCGCCTGTTCCAAGAAGTACGGACTGCAGATCCGCTTCCACGTGGTGAAGACCGGCGAGACACTCTCGTCCATCGCCCGCAAGTACCGGATCAAGGGCGGCTGGCAGGCGCTCTACAAGGCCAACACGAAGAAGATCGGTACCAGTCCGGACCGGCTCAAGCCGGGCACCCAGCTCGTCATCCCCTAGGCCGCGTCCCTCTCCGGGCCGCCTCGGCCGCCTCTCCGCTGAACACGACGGCGCCACGGCGCAGTTCATGGACGTACGTCGTCCGGCCCGGCCGCGCGCGCAGCCCCGGCGGCATGCGCTGCTCGGCGACCACCACGCACGCGTCGAGCGCGCCGAGCAGCTCGTACGTCCGGGCCGCGACCGTCGGCGACATGCCCTGCGCGGGTTCGTCGACGAGCACCACGCGCGCGCGTGCCAGGAGGGCGCGGGAGAGGGCGAGCATGCGCTGTTCGCCCCCGGAGAGGGTGCCTGCGCGGCGGGGGAGGAGCGGCGCGAGGTGCGGATAGGCGTCCAGGGCGGCCGTGATGTCGCCCGCCGCGAGTTCCAGGTTCTCGCGGACGGTCAGCGAACCGAACACGGCCCGGCGTTCCGGGACGAGGCACAGTCCGCGCCGGGCCCGCTCGAACGCGGGCACGCGCGTCACGTCGGCGCCGTCCCAGACGACGGCTCCCGCGGACAGCGGCACGGTCCCGGCGAGGGCGCGCAGCACCGTCGTACGCCCGGAGCCGTTGCGGCCCAGCAGGACGGTGAGGCCGGGGCCGGGGGCGACCAGGGTCACGCCGTGCAGGGCCTCCAGGGGGCCGTAGCGCACGCGCGCGTGGCGCAGGGCGATGCCGCTCATCCGCCGGTCCTCGTGTCCAGGACGCGGTCGGCGGGCCCCGAGGTGACGATCCGTCCGGCCGCCATGACGTGGACGGTGTGGGCCAGGTCGGCGACCAGATCGAGATCGTGCTCGACGACCAGGAGGGCCATGCCGTCCGCGGCCAGCGCCCGCAGCACGCGGGCCAGCGCGGTCACCTCACCGGTGTCGAGACCGGCCGCGGGTTCGTCGAGCAGCAGCACCCGGGGGCTTCCGGCGAGCGCCCGGGCCAGTTCGACGCGCCGGAGCGTCCCGGTCGGCAGCCCCGCCGCGGGCAGCGACCGCACCGGCCCGTCCAGCTCGAACAGGCGCAACGCCCGCTCCACCGCGCCCGGATCGGCGATCCGCCCCTGCTCGGCGCCGACGCGCACGTTCTCGGCCACGGTCAGCGACGGGAAGACCGCCAGCTGCTGAAAGGTCCGCGCGATCCCCAGCCGTGTCCGCGCGTGCGCCGCGAGACGGGTGATGTCCCGCCCGCCGAGCAGCACCCGTCCGCCCGAGGGCCGCAGCGTCCCCGCGAGACAGTGGAAGAGGGTGCTCTTCCCGGCACCGTTGGGCCCGACGACCGCGGTGACCCGCCCTGGCGGGATGTCCAGAGAGACCCCGTCGAGAGCGGTGAACCCGCCGTAGGCGACGCGGAGCCGCCGGGCGGTCAACGGGGGCGACGGAGCCCGGGCGGGGCGGTGGGTGCCGTCCGCCGCCGGCCTCGTCATGCGGGATCGGCCAGGAGACTCGGCCGCCACGGGGGGAGCCGGGGGCCCGGCAGGTACCGCGGGAGGAGGACCGGCGCCCGGCGCCGCGGACGCCGGTCCCGGTCGCGGCTGCCGTGCCGGGTGCGCACCGCGTGCCGGACGCCGCGGGTCCGGCGGGCTCCCCGGCCCGTGGGCGTCCTGGCCCGGACGGCGGGAAGCGGGGGAGCCGGGGGAGGCGGGGCGCGGTCGCCCGGAGGTCCTCGGCCTTCTCCGGTCCAGGTGGGCCGGAGCCGTGGCCTCCGTGGCCCCCGTGGGCGCCTGCGGCACGAGGGCCGCGGGCCGCGCCTCCGCCGCCGGGCGCAGGTTCCGGCGGACGCGCGCGCCCAGCGGGGTCAGGGTCGCCCCGCGGTGCAGCCGGAGCCGGGACGTCGCCGCGCGCAGGGCCTCGTAGGGGCCTTCGGGGAAGCGGCCGACCAGGACGGCGAGGACACCGATCAGGGCCGCCGCCACCCCGCCGCGGGCCCCCGCGTCGAGCCCGACCAGCAGCGCCGCGGCGAGCAGCGCCCCGAGCACACTGTCGGCGCCGAGCACGACGACCGCCGCGAACCAGAGCAGACCACGCACGGGGTCGTAGGCGGTGGCGTCGAAGGCGCGCAGGCCCATGCCGAGCATGCCGCCGCCCAGCGCGGCCAGCGCGGCCCCCGCGACGAACGCGGTCAGTTTCAGGGCCGGGACGCGGACGCCCGCCGCCGACGCGCCCGCCTCGTGGTCACGCATGGCGGCCAGGGCGCGGCCGGTCCGGCCCCGGCGCAGCGTGTGCGCCGCGAGCAACGCGGCCGCCAGCAGCACGAGTTCGAGGATGTAGTACGCGCGGTCGCCGTCGAACCCGGCGGGACGGCCCAGGGACAGACCGGACACCGCGTACGGCTGTGCGAAGACGAAGCGGCTGACGCCCACGCCCACCGCGAACGTGGCCACCGCGAGCGCCAGACCGTGCCGTCTGATGGCCGGCCATCCGGTGAGCACACCGAGCGGGGCCACCAGGAGCACGGCCACCGCCAGCGCGGCCAGCTCGGGCAGCCGGGGCAGCCCCGGGAAGCGGCCCGCCGCCAGCAGGGCCGTGAAGAGGGCGCCCAGACCGGCGTACGCGGCCTGCCCCAGCGAGATCTGGCCCCCGCGGCCGGTGACCACGACCAGGGACAGCAGGACGACACCGAGCGCGGGCACCTGGACCGAGGTGTGCAGGTCCGAGCCCGCGAGACCGAGGGGCAGCAGGAACAGGACCACGGCCGCGGCCCAGGCCCCGGGCGGCGTCGACACCCGGGCCGGCGTCGTCCGCGGGAGCGCGTCACGGGCGCCGATGCCGGGCAGGACGAGCGCGGCGACCAGCAGCGCGACCACGAAGAGGTTGGCGCCGACCGCCTGGAGCAGCGGTTCCGCCCACCCCGAGGGGTGCAGCCGGGTGAGCTGGCTCTGCGCGACCCCGATGCCCAGGGCGACGACGACGGCCACCGGGAGACTGCGCATCCGGGCGGCCACCGCGACCGCCATCACCTCCAGGACGAGCAGCGGCATGCCGTACGGGTCCAGCCGTACGTACGGCGCGAGGAGCACGCCCGTCAGGCCCGCCGTGAACGAGCCGAAGGCCCAGCCCGCCGCGGCCACCCGGTCCGCGTCGATGCCGCCGAGCACGGACAGCGAGCGGTCGTCGACGACGGCTCGCAGCTCCGTGCCGAAGCGGGTCCACCGGGTCACCGCGCCCACGCCCACGGCCAGCGACACCGCCACCGCCAGCTGCCCCCACGGATCCGCCGACACCAGCGTCGGCGCGTCCGCCCGCGCCCCCGTGCCCCACACCAGCGCCGCCCCGCCGACCAGCAGCACGAAGACACCGATGGACGCGACGAGGGTCTGCGCCGGGTCGCCGCCGAGGACGGACAGCGGCCGGAACACGAAGCGCTCCAGGGCCATGCCGATGGCCGGGGCCACCAGCAGCAGCGTCACCGCGGCGCCGAGCGCGAGCGGCCAGCCCCACTCGACCGTGAACTGACGCAGCAGATACGCGCACACCATCGCGATCGCGCCGTGCGCGAAGTTGAGCACCCCGGTGGCGCGGTAGGTGACGATCAGCCCGATCCCGGTGAGCGCGGCGGCACTGCCGACCGAGAGACCGGCGAGGGTGAGGTCGTACGTCAGCGAGGCCATCAGTCGTCCGGATCGGTGGGCGCCCGCTCGGTGTCGGACGGCCGTTCGGTGAGGGGCGGCCCACCGTGGGCGGCGGAGGGCCGCCCGTGCCCGTCGGCGTCGGGGTCGTCGGCGTCGTCCGGTTCGCAGATGGGGCACGGCCCGAGGTCCCCGCTCGCCAGGACGCGCGAGTCGGCCGGCACGGCCTCCGGCTTCCCGGCGACCAGGGGGCAGTCCGCGCGGTGGTACAGGGTGCCGCCGGGCACCATGAGGAGGTCGCCGCTGACGGCGAGTGGAGCGGCCGCCGCCCGCCCGGATTCCTCGGCGTCGACGGGCCCGGCGGCCACCAGCAGCCCGTACAGCTCCTCGACACGGGCCGCCGCCAGCGCGTTCCTGCCGTGCGTCAGCAGCACCGCGCCGGCGATGATCAGCGCGGCTCCGGGCACGGTGCAGGAGGCGAGGTAGGGCAGCTGACGTTCCGCGAACCGCTCACCGGAGATGCCGTACCAGCCGATGACGCACAGCACCGCCCCGGCGGCGAGCGCGGCCCAGCCGGCCCACAGGACGGGGTGCACGGTCCGCAGTCGAGCTGTCCGCATCCGGACTCCCACACGTCGTGTATCTGTCCATGTCAGCCAATGGCTTGCACTATGCCCTCTGGAAGCTGACCCTGAAAGCACCGGGCGCGTATGGCCCGGACCGACACCCGGTGGTGAGCCAGATGGTTCTCGGGAGCGACCTCAGGCGGGGGAACGCGCGAGCGGTGGCGGCGACGGCGGTTCTCGTCCTCGCCGCGGCCCTCACGGCATGCAGCGATGACAGCGGCGGCACGAGTACGGCTCCGCCCACACCCTCCGTCGATCAGTCCACCAGCGCGCAGCCCAGCGCCACGGCACCGTCCGACCCGGCGGCTGCCGAGAAGGAGATCAAGCAGAACTGGGAGAAGTTCTTCGACCCGGCCGTCTCCACGAAGGACAAACAGGCCGTTCTGGAGAACGGCGATCAGATGGCGCAGGTGCTGCAGGGCTTCAGCGGCGACCAGCGTGGTCAGCAGGTGAAGGCGAAGGTCGGGAAGGTCGAGTTCACCTCGCCGACCGACGCGAACGTCACCTACACGCTGACCCTGAACGGCGCCACGGCCCTGCCGAACGCCTCGGGGACGGCCGTCGAGCAGGACGGCACCTGGAAGGTCTCCGTCAAAACGCTCTGCGCGCTGGTCCAGCTGAGCGGCGACGCATCATCGAGCGCTGCCCCGGGCTGCTGAGCGGCGGTGCGGCGCACAGCGGCCGGGGCCGCCGTCGCGGGCCTGGTGCTCCTGCTGGGCACGGCGTGCGGCAGCCGGCTCCCCGAGAGCGACTTCGAGAACCGCGCCACGCCCACGTCCCGGGGAACCGCCGAGCCGATCCGCGTCGGCGTCATCAGCAGCGCGACCAGCCCCGTCGGCGGCTCCGCCTTCACCGGACCGCGGGACGGGGCGAAGGCGTACTTCGACCGGCTCAACGCCCGGGGCGGCATCGACGGGCGGCGGGTCGAGGTGCGGCTGTGCGACGACGGCGGCAGCGGCGTCGGCAACAACGAGTGCGTGCACCGGCTGATCGACGAGGACAAGGTCGTCGCCCTCGTCGCCACCACCGCCCTCGACTACGCGGGCGCCTCCCGGGTGTCCCACGCGCGCGTGCCGGACATCGGCGGCCAGCCCATCGGACCGGCGTACGACACCTATCCGCACCTGTACGGGATCTACGGCAGCCTCGCGCCGCGCGACGGCACGCCCGGCTGGGACGGCGAGCTGTACGGCGGCACCGAGGTCTACCGCTACTTCAAGCGCGTGCACGGCGCCCGCACGGCCGCCGTCGTCTCGTACAACCAGTCCGCCTCGGCCGCCTACGCCCGGCTGGTCACCCAGGGGCTCAGGGCCGAGGGCTACCGGGTCGTCACCGAACAGGTCGACTTCGCGCTGCCCAACTTCCGTGCCGCCGCGGCCGACCTGAAGGAACAGGGCGCCGACCTCGTCTTCGACGCCATCGACACCCACGGCAACGCCCAGCTGTGCAAGGCCATGGACGACGTCGGCGCCCAGGTCACCGCCAAGGTCACCAACGTCCAGAACTGGACGTCCGGCGTGCCCGAGGACTACAAGGACGCACCGCGCTGCCGCAACGCGCTGTGGGCCACGGGGTCGAGCCGCGACTACGAGGACGTCGGCGATCCCGCCGTACGGGAGTTCCGTGACGCGACCGCGGGACTGAAGACGCATTCCCAGTGGCAGCTGGAGGGGTGGGCGGCGGCGCGGTGGTTCACGGACGCGGCGAGGGCGTGTGCGGGGGCGGGCGTCACGCGCGGGTGCGTCGACGCGTTCATGGACCGGGGCGAGCCCTACAGCGCGGGCGGGCTGCTGATTCCGGTCACGTACGAGCGGCTGCCGAACCCGCCGAAGACGCGTCGGGCCTGCCTCTCGGTGGCTCGCTGGCGCGACGGCCGGGGCTGGGTCTCCCAGGGGGACATGAACGCGACCTGCTTCGACGTGCCGCAGATCGCCTACCGGCCGTGAACCGCCGACCCGCTCGCCGCGGGGAGGCGAAGGGCCCAGCGAAGGGTCCAGCGAAGGGCCCGGCGAAGCCCAGCGAAGGGCCCGGCGACGGATCCGCCCGGCAGCGGGCTTCCTGGCTTCCTTGCGGACAGTCGCTGTCCGCAAGGGCTGGCAGACTCGGAAGCATGTTGGAGACATCCGCACGACTGCTGCGCCTGCTCTCACTGCTGCAGGCCCACCGCGAATGGTCGGGAGCGGACCTCGCCGGGCGGCTGGGCGTCACCCCGCGCACGGTCCGCCGTGACGTGGACCGGCTGCGCGAGCTGGGCTATCCCGTCAACGCGAGCCCGGGCACGGGAGGCGGCTACCAGCTCGGCGCGGGGGCCGAACTGCCGCCGCTGCTCCTGGACGACGACGAGGCGGTCGCGGTGGCCGTCGGACTGCGCACGGCGGCCGGGCAGGGCATCGACGGCATCGGGGAGTCCTCCGTACGCGCCCTCGCCAAGCTGGAGCAGGTCCTGCCGAGCCGGCTGCGGCGCCGGGTCGGCGCCCTGAACGCCTTCACCGTGCCGATGCTGCGCGGTCCGCAGCCCTCCGCCGTGGACCCCGCCGTCCTCACCGAGCTGGCCAACGCCTGTCGCGACAGCGAGCGGCTGCGGTTCGAGTACCGGGACCATGGCGGCGCCTCGACGCGCCGCACCGTCGAGCCGTACCGGCTGGTGTGCACCGAGCGCCGCTGGTACCTGGTCGCCTGGGACGTCGACCGCGACGACTGGCGTACGTTCCGGGCCGACCGCGTCACGCCGAAGCCGCCGCACGGTCCGCGCTTCACGCCCCGTACGCCACCGGCGGAGGATCTGGCCGCGTACGTCTCCAAGGGCGTCTCCACGCGCGCGTACGCCACGAACGCCGTCGTCCGGCTGCTGGTGCCGCTGGAGGAGGCCGCCGCGCGGATCTCGCCCTCGACCGGCACCCTTGAGGCCTCCGGGGAGGACAGCTGCATTCTGCGCACCGGGGCGGCGAGCCTCGACGTCATGGTCATTCACGTGATGCTCATGGGATTCGAGTTCGAGATCATCGAACCCGCCGAGCTCGGCGACGCGATCCGAACGGCCCGGGACCGGCTGTCCCGGGCACTGGAGAGACAGGGTTCTCGGGCGGCGCCGAGCACGGCCGCGATGCCGTAGTGATCACCCCGGGAGCCGGCGGATGCCGTGCGGGGGTCCTGTGCCGGAACCGTGTATTTCTTATGCGGCGTCAGCTTCCGCGTCGCGCGGCGGAATCAGGGCGCGCGGGAATGGAAAGGCGCCGCGGCCGCACGGATCCGCGCATTCCACACGGCTATTCGGGACGATCTCCCGGCGTCTCAGAATTACGTTCGAAGGCGTGCGGAACACGTAGGGAACCCCTCATACGTGTGACGGAGTTCGGCGAAACGCGTGTCGTGATCCTGTGACAGAAGTGTGACCGGCGCAGGATAGGTGGCTCCTGGTCGCCGATCGGGCTTCCGCGTCCGGGGCGACCCGCCTAACGTGGCGGTCATGGCACCCATTCACCCCTCCAGCACAGAGCCGCAGGACAGTCCGGAGAGCTATCTCGGACTGGAGGTGAGCAGCGCCGAGGAGCGCGCGCAGGAGCACGGCTGGTCCTCGGTGCGCTCGCTGCCGCCCGGCGCGATCATCACGATGGAATACCTCGTGGGGCGGCTGAACTTCGAGGTCACGGACGGCACGGTGACACGCTGCTGGAAGGGCTGAGCGCCCGGCCGCGGCAGGCGGTGCGACCGGGCGTGGCGCCGGTGCGCCGGAACGCGAGGAGACACCGGGACAGGAACGTGCGAAGGCCCCGGCTCGATGAGCCGGGGCCTTCGCGGTGCGGGGAGAGGTTGTGCGTACCGGCCCCGCAGCTCTCAGCCGCCGCCCGCGAGGGGGCGGGCCGAGGCGGTCGTGGCCGCGCGGGCAGCGTGCGGCGGGCGGCGGCTGCCCGCCGGTGTCACCGGGGTGCGCTCCGAGCGGGCGGTGTGCGGGCCCGGGGCCAGGTGGGCGGGGGCTCTGTTCGGGCGCGACGCGACCGTCTCGCGGGCCGGCACCTCGCCGTCCACGGCGGTGGGCCGCGTGGCCATGACGGGTGCGCCGACCGGCGCGGGTGCCGGTGCGGGCGCCGTACCGCCGCGGCGGGAGCGCACGAGGTCGCGCAGCGCGAAGATCCAGGCCTCGGCGCGGGCGATCAGCGGCTCGCACCAGGGCAGCGCCAGCAGGATCAGCAGGCCCGCGGCCCAGCCCAGCAGGACATCGCTCAGCCAGTGCGTACCCAGGTACACGGTGGTGAGGCCGACGCCGAGGGAGACCACGGCGGACAGGGCGGAGAGCCAGCGTCTGGCTCTCGGGGTCGACGCCAGATAGGCCAGGATTCCCCAGGTCACGACGGCGTTGGCGGTGTGGCCCGAAGGGAATATATCGCCGCCCAGGCCCATTTCGTTCGAGCCGATCGTGATCGCGTAGTGCGGGCCGAGACGGCCCATGCCGAGCTTCGCGGCGCCGACCGTGACGTTGAGGAGGAGCAGGGACGCGCCCAGGGTGAGCAGCGGGCGCAGCGTGTGCTGCCGCCAGGAGCGCCAGCCCAGCCAGGCGGCGACCATCACGGCGGTGGGGCCGCGCTGGCCGAGCACCACGTAGTAGTCCAGGAACGCGTGGATCTCCGGCCACTGCTGATAGGGCCGGAAGAACATGACCTGCCAGTCGAACCGGACCAGCCACGACGTGATCGCAACGGCCCACACGATCGCCAGGTAGAAGGCCAGGGTCGCCGTGAAGAGGACAACCCTGTGCCGAGTCATCTTCGGCACATCGATGTGGGCCGGCCGTTCCGGCTCACGGTCCAGCCGGGCGAAGACCCGGTCCAGACGGGTGAGGTTTCGTTCGGTACGCACTCAATCGACGTTACAGCGAGTGAGCTGCGTTCCAGGCCGATTCACTCGGTTTGTGATGACGATGTGATGTGGGATTCCTCTCAGGATCATGTTCATTTCCAATGAATCTCCAATCCCCGACGCGCGGAGCCTTCAATTCCATTGATCACTCGCGGCTTCGGTTTTATGGCGCTTATATATTCGTTCACCGAATGATGGTGTGGAATTGTCCGGCCGCTCACCGGCCGCCGGGCGCCACCGCTCACCGGCCGCCGGGCGCCGCCGCTCACCGGCCGTCCGGCGCCGCCGGTCGGCGCGATGATCATGCCGAGGGCGTGCCGCCGCATACGTGCGCCGCCCGCCCGGGGCGCGCTTCCGTCCTGCCGGCGATCTCCCACGAACGAGGTACCCCCGCCACCCGCGGGAGAGCGGGTGACGCGCGGCGGGGGAAGCCTCGCAGGGCGTGACGAGGTCCGGGGAGCGTGGCGTACGCCACACACCCTGCCGGGAGAACGTGAGAGGTCCGCCACGTGTCATCGGCGGGAACTCGCGTACGCTGACGGCTCACTCGCCTTTGTTGCGTGGGCCCGGGATTCGCTCTTCGGGCCGCAGCCCCAGGGAGTCCCCACCCTGCGGATCCGCCGATCGCGAGGGAATCTCTGGAGGTACGTACATGTCCGGGACGACCACGGCCGCTGCGCGATGCCGTCGGGAGACCGGGGCCGGTGCCAACCGCTGGGTCGTTCTCGTCGTTCTGTGCGTCAGCCTGCTGCTGGTCGCCGTCGACGCCACCGTGCTCCACGTCGCGGTGCCCGCCGTCACCGAGGACCTGAAGCCCGGCGCGATAGAACTGCTCTGGATCGTCGACGTCTATCCGCTCGTCTGCGCCTCGCTCCTCATCCTCTTCGGCACGCTCGGTGACCGCGTGGGCCGACGGCGGATCCTCCTCCTCGGATACGCCCTCTTCGGCGTCGCCTCCGGCATCGCGGCCCTCGCCGACAACGCCCAGGTCCTGATCGGCGCCCGCGCCCTGCTCGGCGTCGGCGGCGCGATGATCATGCCCGCCACGCTGTCGATCCTGCGCCAGGTCTTCCCCGACCGGCGCGAACGGGCGCTCGCGATCGGCATCTGGAGCGCGGTCGCGGCCGTCGGCGCGGCGGTCGGACCGCTGCTCGGCGGCTTCCTCCTCGAACACTTCTGGTGGGGATCGGTCTTCCTCATCAACATCCCGCTGATGATCGTCAGCCTGCCGGTCGGACGGCTCCTGCTGCCCGAGTCCCGCGGTGACCGCGACGGTCCCTGGGACGTGGTCGGCGCGCTGATGGCCGCCGCCGGTCTGTTCGGCCTCGTCCTCGGCGTGAAGCGCCTCGGTGGCGGCGAGGCGCCCTTCAGCCCCTTCACCCTGGCGCCGCTGCTCATCGGCGGTGCGCTGATGGCCGGCTTCGTACGGCGTCAGCGGCGGCGCACGCATCCACTGGTGGACCTGCGGATGTTCGCGCGTCCCGCGTTCAGCACGTCGGTGGGATGCATCGTCCTCGCCATGCTCGCCCTGGTGGGCCTCGAACTGATCGCCGCGCAGTATCTGCAGCTCGTGCTCGGCCTGTCACCGCTCCAGACCGGGCTGCGGCTGCTGCCGCTCACCTTCGCGGCGATGGCCGCCGGGCTCGCGGGAGCGAAGCTGCTGCGGCGGTTCGGGCCGCGCGCGATGGTCTGCTTCGGCTTCTGTCTCACCGCGGCCGCCGTGGTCACGCTCACCGCGATGGGCGGCGACGACAACACCGGGCTGCTCCTCTTCGGCTTCGTACTGCTCGGCTTCGGTCTGGAGACCACGCTCTTCGGGGCGTACGAGTCCATGCTGAGCGAGGCGCCGCAGGAGCAGTCCGGCGGGGCCGCGGCGATCGGCGAGACCTCGTACCAGCTGGGCGCGGGGATAGGGATCGCGCTGCTGGGCAGCGTGATGAACGCGGCGTACGCGCCCGGTCTGTCCTCCGTCCCCGGCGTCCCGGCGGCCGATTCGGAGGCGGCGGGGCACTCGCTGGGGGAGGCGTACGAGGTCGCCGACCGGCTCGGCGGGACCTCCGGCGGCGCCCTGCGGCAGGCGGCCCGCGACTCCTTCGTGCACGGACTGCACGTGACGCTGCTGGTGAGCGCCGCGCTGTTGCTGCTGGGCGCCGTGATGGCGCTGCGACTGCCGCGGGTCATGGACTGCTCGGCACCCGCGACGGACTCCGCCCCGGACGCGAAGTCCGGCCCGGCCGGGATCCCGGCCCCCCGGGACGTCGCCGAGACCCGCGTCTCCGCCTAGAGGCCCCCGAGGGGCGCGCCGGACCCGACGTCCGCGGCATGATCCGCACGGCAGTCCCAAGCCTCCCTGGACTTGCGGGACACTGCGTCGTAACGTCGGGTCGAGATCCTTAACTAGCGGTGCTAGTTATCACCTTGCCGGAGGCTGTCGTATGTCCGCGTCCTCGAAGCTCCCGCCCTTCGACCCCGCCGACCCGCTCGGGATCGACGACCTGCTCGACGCGGAGGACCTGGCCATCCGCGACACCGTGCGGAGCTGGGCCGCGGACCGGGTGCTGCCGTACGTCGCCGACTGGTACGAGAAGGGCGAGCTGCCCGGGATCCGGGAGCTGGCGCGGGAACTGGGCGGCATCGGCGCCCTCGGCATGTCGCTCGAGGGGTACAGGTGCGCGGGGGCCAGCGCCGTGCAGTACGGCCTCGCCTGTCTGGAGCTCGAAGCGGCCGACTCCGGGATCCGTTCGCTCGTCTCGGTGCAGGGCTCCCTCGCCATGTACGCCATCCACCGGTTCGGCAGCGAGGAGCAGAAGCGGGCCTGGCTGCCGCGCATGGCCTCCGGCGAGGTCATCGGGTGCTTCGGACTGACCGAGCCCGACCACGGCTCCGACCCCGGCTCCATGCGGACGCACGCCAAGCGCGACGGCGGGGACTGGGTCCTCAACGGCCGCAAGATGTGGATCACCAACGGCTCCGTCGCCGGAGTCGCCGTCGTCTGGGCGCAGACCGACGACGGCATCCGCGGATTCGTGGTGCCCACCGACGCACCCGGGTTCTCCGCCCCCGAGATCAAGCACAAGTGGTCACTGCGGGCGAGCGTGACCAGTGAGCTGGTCCTCGACGACGTACGGCTGCCGGCCGACGCCGTCCTGCCCGACGTCGTCGGCCTCAAGGGTCCGCTCGGCTGCCTCTCGCACGCGCGGTACGGAATCGTGTGGGGCGCGATGGGCGCGGCACGCTCCAGTTTCGAGTCCGCTGTCGCGTACGCGAAGACGCGGGAGCAGTTCGGACGCCCCATCGGCGGCTTCCAGCTCACCCAGGCAAAACTCGCCGACATGGCCGTCGAACTGCACAAGGGCATCCTGCTCGCCCACCACCTGGGCCGCCGTATGGACGCGGGACGGCTCCGTCCCGAGCAGGTCAGCTTCGGCAAGCTCAACAACGTACGGGAGGCCATCGAGATCTGCCGTACCTCGCGCACCATTCTCGGCGCCAACGGCATCTCGCTGGAGTACCCCGTGATGCGGCACGCCACGAACCTCGAGTCGGTGCTGACGTACGAAGGCACCGTCGAGATGCATCAGCTCGTGCTGGGCAAGGCGCTCACCGGGCTCGATGCCTTCAGGTGAAGGCCCCGCTCGTGAAGCCCCGGGAAGGCAGGGCCGGTGAGCGGCCCTGCCTCAGCTCTGGTTGAAGAAACCGTCCGTCCGACGGCTCGCGGCCTCGCCGGAGACGATCTCCGTGTTGGCCGGGGTCAACAGGAAGACCCGGGTCGCGACCCGCTCGATGGTGCCGCGCAGGCCGAAGGTCAGGCCGGCCGCGAAGTCCACCACGCGCTTGGCGTCGGCGGGCTCCATGGACGTGAGGTTGATGATCACCGGGACGCCGTCCCGGAAGAGTTCGCCGATACCGCGTGCGTCCCGGAAGCTGTCCGGGGTGACCGTGCCGATCCGGCGGCCCTTCTCCTCCGCCGTCTCGGAAGCAACCTTCACGCGCGGGTCGGTGACCCAGGCTTCGCCGGACTCCTGACCCTCGGCGTAGTCGTCGTCGTAGTAACGCTCGTCATCGTTGTCGTCGACGAGGCCAAGCCAGGCACTCGCCTTGCGCACCGATCCCATGGACGCCTCCTCTCACAGCGGTCTTTCGTGCTTCCGCATCCCCATGGTCGTCCATGATGCGGATGTCGCGCCAAGTGGATAGACGCCGCGCGGGGGTTTCGTGACGGTACTGGTGCACAGCGAATCCGTCGAGAGCCCGCGTCCCCCAAGGGTCGTACGGGGTACGGCTGCTGACTGAGAGTGAAATATGATTTCTCACGGCGATCGGGTGACGGGCGGTGCGTACGGGTGAACGGAACGGTCGATACGATGCCGCAGCTCAACGTCGTACGTGTCACGGGGGAGTGTCGTGTTCGGAATCGTGAGGCCATGCAGTCACCGTCTCGGTGAAGGGCTCAAGACGCAGTGGATGGCGCATTTGTGCGGGCTTTGCCTCGCGCTGCGCGGGGACCACGGCCAGTTCGCGCGGGTGGTCACCAACTATGACGGCCTGCTGATATCGGTTTTGACGGAGGCTCAGGCCGAGCACGCGACGGGATGGCGGCGCACCGCCGGGCCCTGCCCGCTGCGCGGCATGCGGACCGCCTCCGTCGCGCAGGGCGAGGGCGCGCGGCTCGCCGCCGCCGTCTCGCTGGTGCTCGCCTCGGCGAAGGTGCGCGACCATGTCGCCGACGGGGACGGCCTCCTGGCCCGCAAGCCGGTGGCGGTCGCGGCGCGCCGGGTGGCCGCGAGCTGGGGCAGGGCCGGGGCGCGTACGGGATCCGACGTCGGCTTCGACACGGCCGTGCTCGTCGACGCGGTGGACCGGCAGATCGGGATCGAGGCGCTGGCCGGGCCCGGAACGCCGATCCTGACCGTCACCGAACCCACCGAGACCGCCACCGCCGCGGCGTTCGCGCACACCGCCGTCCTGGCCGGCCGTCCCGGCAACGCCGCGCCGCTGGCCGAGGCCGGGCGGCTCTTCGGACGGCTCGCGCATCTGCTGGACGCCGTGGAGGACCGGGAGACCGACGCCGCGGCGGGTGCCTGGAATCCGCTGACGGCCACCGGTACCTCGCTCACCGAGGCCCGCCGGCTCGCCGACGACGCGCTGCACGGTATACGGCTCGCCCTGCGGGAGGCCGAGTTCACCGACAGCCGGCTGGCGCACGTACTGCTCGCCCACGAACTGCGCCGGTCGGTGGACCGCGCGTTCGGGACGTCGGGGTGCGGGCGCGCGGCGGGCGGGGCGCACGGGGCGGACGGCTCTCTCGACGCGCTCGATTCCCTCGGCTCGCCGGGCGCGGCGGTTCTGCTCGGGCCCGAGGGCTCCTTCGGGCCGCCGCCTCAGCACGGCGGCAATCCGTACGTCGGCGGCGGCAACCCCTTCGGCGGAGGGCCCTCCGTCCAGCCGCCGGCCCCCGGCAAGCGCGGATTCTGGGCCGGCTGCGCCGCCGCCATCGGGCTGTGCTGCACCTGCAAGGTGTGCTGCGCCGACGAGTACGAGGGGCCGTGGTCGCGCAAGAAGCGCGAAGGGTGCCTGAACAACTGTGACTGCGACTGCGGTTGCTGCGAGGCGTGCAAGTGCTGCGAGTGCTGTGAGTGCTGCTCGTGTTGTGACTGCGGGCTGTGACCGCGGGTTGTCGTGACGGCGTGGTGTGACCGCGAGTTGTCGCGACGGCGCAGTGGGACCGCGAGCTCGGAGCACTCCCGTCCGGGGTGCTCCGAGCGGGTCGGGGGAGCGCGATCAGTCCTTCAGCTCCGGCGGGGAGATCTGTGACGTCGAGATGGCCGAGCCCTTCGTGCCCCACTTGGCGAGGATCTTCTCGTACGTCCCGTCGGCGATGAGCTTGTTCACCGCCGCCCGGAAGGCGGGCGTCAGCGCGCTGCCCTTCTTGAAGGCGAAGCCCACGTCGAGGCGGTGGAACTCGTTGAGGAACTTGACCCCTTGCTGGTGGGCGACGGCGTAGCGCAGGCCGTTGATGGTGCTCATCACGACATCGCTGCGGCCCTGTTGCAGCGAGGACCAGATGGCGCCCTGCTCGCTGTACGTCTGCACCTTGTACGCCTTCTCGCCGGCCTCCGAGCAGACCTTCTTGTTCGCCTCCAGAGTCGCCTCGAACGTCGTACCGGCCGCGGTCGCGACGTTCAGCCCGCACAGCTGCCGGAGCTCGGTGATCTTCGAGAGCTTGCTGTCCTTACGCGTGGCGAAGCCCTGGCCGTCGTTGACGTAGGTGACGAAGTCGATCGTCTTCCGGCGCTCGTCGGTGACACCGAAGTTGCTGGCCCCGAAGTCGTATTTGCCGCTGTCGAGGGCCGGCAGGATCGCCTCGAAGCTCGCGGACTCGTGTTTCAGCTCGATGCCGAGGGTCTTGGCCACGGCGTCCGCGAAGTCGACGTCCTGCCCGGTCAGCGTCTTGCCGTCCGCCAGGTAGGAGGTACCGGGCGGCGAGCCGGACACGCTGATCGCCACGGTCAGCGAACGGGTGCCGGACGGCAGCAGCTTGGCGGCGGAGGCATCCTTGCGGATCGGCGAGACGACGTCCTTGGTGGGAATCCTGTCGGCCCGCGCCGCGGCCTGCGCGGTACTTCCGCCGGCCGCGTCGTCCGTACCGGAGCCGCAGGCGGTGACCAGCAGGGTCGCGGAGGTGAGCAGCGCAAAGGACGCGAAATGCCTGTTTCGGGTACGCGAGAACGTACGCATGGTGTGCGGTCTCCTGAAGGCAGGGAGTGAAAAGGCGCAAAAGGGAGGGGAGGGGTGCGCGTGTGAAGGCGTGGGGAAGAGGAGAAACGCGGAAGCCGCCCGTCACGGACGGGCGCGCAGGGGGTCAGCTCAACAGGAGGAGGACCACACGCGACCGAAGTCGATGTGGGAGCGCTTGACCAGCCACTGCTGCGAATGCATGGGCCAAGTGGAACAGGCATCCGTTTCTGCGTCAACTGACTTGAGACGTAAGGCTCACAGTATGGACAGCCTTGACATCGAGGGGAAACGGCACCGTACTCTCGTGTCACGGCCCTGCTGAGGGGCTCGGCCGTACGGCGCTCTCGGGCGCTCAGCGTGGCCTGTGTGAAGGCACCCGTGTTCGACTCGACGCATCACGGAGCCCTCGCATGTCCTCCGACACCCTCACCAAGGTCGCCGCCGTACCGGACGACGCGGCCTCCCTGCGCATCGTCCCGCGGCGCCGTCCCGGCCTGTGGACCGCCGCCGTCGCGGTGCTGGTCCTGCTCGGGCTCGCCCTCAACTCCGTCGTACGCAATGACGCGTTCCAGTGGGACGTCGTCGGCGAGTACTTCGCCTCCGCCTCCGTGCTGCGCGGACTGTGGCTCACCCTCTGGCTGACCGCGGTCGTGATGGTGCTCGGCTTCGCCCTCGGCACCCTGCTCGCCGCGTTCCGGCTGTCCACCAACCCCGTGCTGCGGACGGTGAGTTGGGGATACGTCTGGCTCTTCAGGTCGATGCCGATCCTGGTCCAGCTGCTGTTCTGGTTCAACATCGGGGCGCTGTACCCGCAGATCCTCGGTGTGCGTACCGTCGACCTGCTCGGCCCCGTGACCGTCGCCGTCGTCGGCCTCACCCTGCACGAAGCCGCCTATGCCGCCGAGGTGGTGCGCGGCGGCATCCTCTCCGTCGACCGCGGGCAGATCGAGGCCGCGCAGGCGCTGGGCCTGAGCCGGTGGCGCCGCTGGTGGCGGATCGTGCTGCCGCAGGCGATGCGCTCCATCGTGCCGCCGGCCGGGAACATGCTGATCGGGACCCTCAAGGGCACCTCCATCGTCAGCGTGATCGCCGTGCAGGACCTGCTCTACTCGGTGCAGCTCGTCTATCACCGCACCTACCAGGTCATGCCGCTCCTGATGGTGGCCACCCTCTGGTACATCATCGTCACCTCGGTCCTCGGCGTCGGCCAGTACTACGTCGAGAAGCACTACGCGCGCGGTTCGGAGCGCACCCGATGACCGCCGGACGGCCGTCGCTGGTGATCGTCGGGGCCGGTCCGCGGGGGACCGGTCTCCTGGAGCGGATCGCGGCCAACGCGGCCGAGCTGTACGGCGGTTCGGGGCTCGACATCCATGTCGTGGACCCGTACCCGCCGGGCGCCGGACGCCTCTGGCGCGAAGAGCAGTCGCCGCTGCTGTGGATGAACTCCGAGGCGCAGGACGTCACGATGTTCACCGACGAGACCGTCGACATGGCCGGGCCCGTGCTCGAAGGACCCACGCTCGACGCGTGGGCGGGTCTCGACGGGCGCACCTTCGCGGACCGGCCCCGACAGGGCGCCTACCTGCGGTGGGTGTACGAGCGTGCCGTGGCCGCCCTGCCTCCGGGCGTCCGGGTGCACCGTCACGCGACCCGCGCGCTGCGGGTGAGCGGACCCCGTGAAGGCCGCCAGCAGGTGTGGCTGGAGGGCCGCCCCCGCCCGCTCCTCACCGACCTCGTCGTGCTGACCATCGGCCACCTCGACGCCGAACTCGACGCGGAACAGAGCAGTTTGGCCGCGTACGCGGCGCAGCACGGGCTGGTCCACCTGCCGCCGGACTTCACCGCCGACAGCGACCTGTCCGCGCTCGCGCCCGGCGAACCCGTCCTGGTCCGCGGCTTCGGGCTCGCCTTCGTCGACCTGATGGTGCTGCTCACCGAGGGGCGCGGCGGGCGCTTCGAGGGCGACCGCTACCTGCCGTCCGGGCAGGAGCCGATCCTGTACGTCGGCTCCCGGCGCGGGGTCCCCTACCACTCCAAGATCGGCTACGGCCTGGAGGGTGAACGGCCCCCGCTGCCACGGTTCTTCGGGTCCGCCGAGGTCGACGCGCTTCTCGCGCGCCCCGAGAGGATCGACTTCCGGCGGGACGTGTGGCCACTGATCGAGAAGGAACTGGGGTTCGCGCACTACCACCGTCTGTTCACGGCACACCCCGAGCGCACCCGGGTCGCCTGGAGCGACTTCGAGGAGAAGTACGCCGCCGGTTCCGGTGCCGAGATCCAGGCCCTGGTCGCGTCCGCCGTGCCCGACCCGGCCGACCACCTCGACCTCACCGCGCTCGACCGTCCGCTGGACGGGGTGCGCCACACCTCGTACGACGATCTCCAGGACGGACTGCGGACATACATCGAGGAAGACCTGAGACGACGTCATGATGCCTCGCGCAGCCCGGACCTGGCCGTCTTCCTAGGGTTGCTCTCGGTCTACGGGCAGCTGGTCCGGCTCGGTGACATCGGCCCGTGGTGGCACGGCTTCTTCAGCTGCGTGGCATCGGGGCCGCCCGGCCCCCGGCTGCGCCGGATGCTCGCCCTGTCGCGGGCCGGAATCCTGCGGTTCATCGGCGCGGACATGACCGTCACCGCCGAGGACGGGGTCTTCCGGGCGGGCAGTGCCACCGTGCCCGGCGCGACGGTGGAGGCCCGGGCGCTCGTCGAGGCCCGGCTGCCGCACCCCACCGTCGAGCGCACCCGGGACGCACTGCTGCGCGAGCTGTACGCGGACGGGGCCGCCGCCACGCCCGAGGGGCTGCTCGCCGTCGACCCCGCCGACGGGCGCGTCCTGGAGCACTCCGGCACCCCGCACCCCCGGCGCTTCGCACTCGGCCCGCACACCGATGCCCGGGGCTCGGGCGCCTTCACCCGGCCGCGTACCGGCGGCCCGGCCTTCCGGCAGAACGACGCGACGGCGCGCGCCGCGCTCACGTTCCTGCGGGCGCTGTCCTGTCGCGCCGCGGCCTGACGCCCCTCCGGCATTCCGCAGAACGACACTTCGCGAAGGGAATCACCCGATGAGCACAACCACGGCCGGCCCACCGGTCATGGTCGACATCAAGTCCGTCCACAAGCGCTTCGGTTCGCTGGAGGTGCTCAAAGGGGTCGACCTCGCGGTGCGGGCCGGAGAGGTCACCGTGATCCTCGGTCCCTCCGGATCCGGCAAGTCGACGCTGCTGCGGACCATCAACCACCTGGAGAAGGTCGACCAGGGCCGGATCAGCGTCGACGGCGCGCTCGTCGGCTACCGGCGCTCCGGCGACAAGCTGTACGAGCTGCCGGAACGCGAGATCCTCAAGCAGCGCACCCGGATCGGCTTCGTCTTCCAGAGCTTCAACCTCTTCCCGCACCTCACGGTGGTGGAGAACATCGTCGAGGCCCCGGTCTCCGCGCTGAAGCGCCCCCGCAAGGACGCCGCCGAGACCGCGCGCGCCCTGCTCGACCGGGTCGGGCTCGCCGACAAGGCCGACGCCTATCCGAAGCAGCTCTCGGGCGGGCAGCAGCAGCGGGTGGCCATCGCCCGCGCGCTCGCCCTGGAGCCGAAGCTGCTGCTCTTCGACGAACCGACCTCCGCGCTCGATCCCGAACTCGTCGGTGAAGTGCTCGATGTCATCAAGGACTTGGCCCATCAGGGCACCACGATGATCGTCGTCACCCATGAGATCGGGTTCGCCCGCGAGGTCGCCGACACCGTGGTCTTCATGGACGACGGCCGCATCGTCGAGCAGGGCGCCCCCGGCGACGTACTCGACCGGCCGAGGCACGAGCGCACCCGGGCGTTCCTCTCCAAGGTCCTCTGAACCCGGCCCCCCACCGCTCCGCGCCGGTCTCCCGGACCTCGACACCGCTCCGCGCCGGTCTCCCGGCCCTCGACTCCCCCCACCCCGAAAGGCCTTCCCCGATGACCGCACCGCACGGCCGGGCGCTTCTGCACCTGGCCGCAGCCCTCGACCAAGGGGCGGCCCACGACGCCGCCTCCTTCGTGGAACTGGCCCAGCTCGCGGAGCGCGGTGTCCTCGACTTCGTCACCCTCGGGGACACCTTCCCGCGGCCGGGACTCGACGCGCTCGCCGTGCTCTCCCGGGTCGCGCCCGTCACCGGCCGGATCGGTCTGGTGCCGACCGTCACCACCACACACACCGAGCCCTTCCAGGTCCAGGCCGCCGTCGCGACCCTCGACTGGGTCAGCCGAGGCCGGGCCGGCTGGCAGATCGACGTGTCGAGGACCGGGGCGGAGGCCCGGCTGTTCGGCCGCCGCACGCCCGAACTCCCGGACGTACCCGGCCGGGTGACGTTCCCGCCGCCCGTCGACGCCCTCTGGCAGGAGGCCGGCGAGGTCGCCGACGTCGCCGCCCGGCTCTGGGACAGCCGGGAGGACGGCGCCGAGACACGCGACGCGACCACCGGCCGCGGCGTCGACCGGAACAAGCTCCACCAGGTCGACTTCGAGGGCGGCACCTTCTCCGTGAAAGGCACCTCGACCGTGCCACGGCCCCCGCAGGGCCACCCCGTCCGGGTCGTCGACGTGACCGAGTCGGCCGCCCGGCGGACCGCCGCCCGGTACGCGGACGTGGCGATCGTGCGGGTCGCCGGCCCGGCCCAGGCGCGTGCCGCGCGCGTCGAACTGCGGGACATGGCAGCCGCGTTCGGGCGCGACCCCGACGATCTGCGCGTCCTCGCCGGGCTCGGGATCGACCTCGGTGACGGCGAGCGCGCGGCTGAGCCCGGCCACGGCGGAGGCGGGCCCCGGCAGACCGCACAGGGCCCGCTGTACCGCGGCGGGCCCGTCGGCCTCGTCGAACTGATCACCGCCTGGCACCGGGCGGACGCCGCCGACGGTTTCCACCTCACGCCCGTCGAGCCGCGCCGCGACCTGGAGCGGCTCGTCAACGGAACGGTCGCGCTGCTCCAGCACCGCGCGCTGTTCCGCACCTTCTATCCGGGCAGCACCCTCAGGGAACACCTGGGGCTCGCCCGGCCCGTCAACCGCTACGCCGTGACGGGGGGAGCGTCATGACCGTACGCAAACGGATGCACCTCGCCGTCCGCCTTCCGGGCCTCGGCGGCACCACCGCCGGGACCGGCCGGCGCTCCGGTTCCCCGGTCGACTTCGCCGCCTTCGAGCGCCTGGCGCGCACCGCCGAGCGCGGTCTGTTCGACTTCCTCCTCCTCACCGGGGGAGAGCGGTCCGGAGAAACCGAGGGGCGCGTCCACGACCCGGACACCGTGGGCCGGCCCGAGGCTGTCACGGTCCTCAACGCGCTCGCCGCCGTCACCGAACGGCTCGGGCTCGCCGCCACCGTCGACACGGTCTCCCACCAGCCGTACGAACTCGCCCGCAGACTCGCCACGCTGGACCACCTCAGCGAAGGCCGGGCCGCCTGGAACATCGTGACGTCCACGGTGGCCGCCACCGCGGAGAACTTCCGCCGCGGCAGCCGTCCGGACACGACGGGCCGCCACCCGGTCGCCGCCGAATTCGTCGAGGTGTCACGGGAGTTGTGGGACTCCTGGACCCCCGACGGGGTGTCCCGCCAGGTCGCGCACCGGGGCCGGCACTTCGACGTCTCGGGCGAGTTCACCGTGCCGCGCCCACCGCAGGGACACCCCGTGCTCATCCACGCGGGGGACTCGCCCGCGGGACGGGACTTCGCGGTCCGGGCCGCCGACGTCGTCCTCGCCGGCCAGGGGGCAGGGCACCGCCTCCCGGGGAGGCAGGGCTCCCGGCAGGACACGCTGGAGGCGGGCCGGGCGTTCTACGCCGAGGTGAAGGGGAGACTCGCGGCCCACGGCCGGTCGCCCGAGGAGCTGAAGATCATGCCCCTGGTCACCTACGTGCTCGGCGACACGGCCGCCGAGGCGCGGGAACGGGCCGCCGCGATCCGCCGCGAACAGATCCCGCCGCGCAACGCGGTCGGCACCCCGGAACGGAGCCGGGGCGCCGGCTTCTCCTCCGGCGACCCGGACGGGCCGCTTCCCGCCGTCGACCCGGGCCTTGGACCGCCGCCGGCCGTCGACCCGGACCTTGGACCGCTGCCGGCACAGGGCCGGGCGACGGCGACCGGCGTGCTGACCGTCGCGGAGAAGCGGTGGGCCCGCGCCCGCGAGAAGGCCCCGCCCGTCCGGCAGACCGTCATCGAGGCATCACGGCACCCCACGTTCGTCGGCACGCCGGAGTCGGTCGCGGCCGAGCTCGACGAGTTCGTACGGACCGGAGCCGCCGACGGATTCGTCCTCGTACCCCGTGCGACACCCGGCGCGCTCGAGGAGTTCGTGGACCGGGTGGTGCCGCTGCTCCAGGAACGCGGCGTGTTCCGCACCGCATACACGGACACGACGTTGCGCTCGCACCTCGGCCTGGCCGAGCCCATATGGAAGGGTTGATCACATGACGACGGACGCACTCGAGGACTGGAAGCACTGGCAGGAACACCGTGTCGCGACGGTGTCCGCGCCGTACGGCCCGCTCGCGCTCACCGGAACCCACTGGATCGAGGACTATCCGGAGGGGCGACTTCCGGACATCCCCGGGCGGTGGGTCGCCAAGGGGGACGGAGTGGCCCTGACGGCGGTCGCCGAGGACGGGCTCACCCTCGACGGCGAGCCCTTCACCGGCGAGATCGTGCTGGACGCCGACTACGGACCGGCCGACGGAGCCCGGGTCGGGCGCGGGGAGCGGCGGTTCGTCGTCCTGGTGCGTGAGGGGATCTGGGGCGTACGCGACTACGACCCCGCGGCAGCCACCCGGGGGGCCTTCAGGGGCATCGAGGCGACCCCGTACGACGGGCGCTGGTCGGTGCCCGGACACTTCACCCCGTACGGCGAAGGGCGTACCGTGCGCGTCGAGAACGCGGACGGAGTCGCCCGCGGGCTCGCCCTCGGCGGTGTCCTCGCCTTCACCCTGGACGGGCAGGACCTCACCCTCCAGGTGTCGGTCGAGAGCGACGGCTCGCTGTGGGCGGTCTTCGCCGACACCACCAGCGGGGACAGCAGTTACCGCTTCCGGTTCCTGCGCCCGGCGGCGCCCGACGCCGAGGGGCGCACGACGGTGGACTTCAACCGGGCCGTGCTTCCGCCGTGCGCGTTCGCCGACCATTTCGTCTGCCCGTTCCCGCCGCCCGGAAATACGCTGAGCGTGGCCGTCGCCGCGGGGGAGCGCCGTCTGGGCTGAGGCCTCCGGGACGTCCGAAGGCGTGGGGGAAATCTGAAGCCTTCAGTGGTCCGATGATCAACCTCCTTGATATGAAGGCAAGTTGAACGCTGCACGGCCGAAAGGCGCCCTTGCGCCCGTCGGCCGTGCCGCCGAATACTCCCCCTCAGCGCTTGTCAGGAGCACGGCTTGTCCGGAATCCGGACGGGCGGCTCCCGGCTGCGCCTCACGGGCCCCAACCCCACGACACGAGGGCCCCTTACTTCCCTTCGGAGGAATGAAACGTGAGGATCAAGCGCACCACCCCCCGCAGCGGGATAGCGAGACGGAGTCGGCTGATCGCCGTGTCCACCGGACTCGTCGCCGCGGCAGCGTTCGCGATCCCCAGCGCGAACGCGTCCGACGTCCAGACCTTCAGCACCACCCAGCTGAGCAGTGTCAACAAGTCGGTACTCCAGTCCGACATCGCGGGCACCGCCTGGGCGGTCGACGCCAAGACGAACCGTGTGGTCGTCACCGTCGACAGCACGGTCTCGAAGGCCGAGATCGCGCAGATCAAGAAGGACGCCGGCGCCAACGCCGACGCCCTCACCATCAAGCACACCGCGGGCAAGTTCAACAAGCTGATCTCCGGCGGCGACGCCATCTATGCGAGTAGCTGGCGCTGCTCGCTCGGCTTCAACGTCCAGGACAACAGCGGGAACTACTACTTCCTGACCGCCGGTCACTGCACCGACGGCGCGGGCACCTGGTGGTCGAACTCCGGACACACGACCACGCTCGGCACCACCGCGGGCTCCAGCTTCCCGACCAACGACTACGGCATCGTGCGCTACACGAACACGTCCGTCACGAAGTCGGGCGCCGTCGGCAGCCAGGACATCGCCAGCGCCGCCACGCCCTCCGTGGGCACCACCGTCTACCGTCGCGGCTCCACGACCGGCACCCGCAGCGGCCGTGTCACCGCGCTCAACGCGACGGTCAACTACGGTTCCGGCGACATCGTCTACGGCATGATCCAGACCACGGTCTGCGCCGAGCCCGGTGACTCCGGCGGCCCGCTCTACGGCGGCAGCGTCGCGTACGGTCTGACCTCCGGCGGCAGCGGCAACTGCAGCTCCGGCGGTACGACCTTCTTCCAGCCCGTGACCGAGGCCCTCAGCGCCTACGGAGTCCACGTCTACTGACCGGCGCGTACGGCAACCCCCCACAGCCAGACCTGCGGCCAGCAGCAGGAGAGCCCCCGCACGCAACCGGCGTGCGGGGGCTCGCCCTTGCTCGGGCGGCGGCGTTACCGTCGACGTACACGCTGTACATCCCGATGCGCCACTTCGGACCCTGGGGGGCCGTGATGGTCGAGGAGCTGGTCGCGGCGGGAGTCTCCGTCGCCTCCGTGGGCCTGGTCTATGTGATGGCCGGTGCCCGTGTCGTCAAACAGTACGAACGGGGCGTGGTGCTGCGGCTCGGCAGGCTGCGCCCGGCCGTACGCGGCCCCGGATTCACCCTGGTGATCCCCGGCGTCGACCGGCTGCGCAAGGTCAACATGCAGATCGTGACCCTTCCCGTGCCGGCCCAGGAGGGCATCACACGGGACAACGTGACCGTGCGGGTGGACGCGGTCGTCTACTTCAAGGTGGTGGACGCGGCCGACGCGGTCATCCAGGTCGAGGACTACCGCTTCGCGGTCTCGCAGATGGCGCAGACGTCCTTGCGCTCGATCATCGGCAAGAGCGACCTGGACGATCTGCTGTCCAACCGCGAAAAGCTCAACCAGGGACTGGAGTTGATGATCGACAGCCCGGCCATCGGCTGGGGTGTGCAGATCGACCGGGTCGAGATCAAGGACGTGTCGCTGCCGGAGACGATGAAGCGGTCCATGGCGCGGCAGGCCGAGGCCGACCGTGAGCGGCGCGCCCGGGTCATCAACGCGGACGCGGAGCTGCAGGCGTCCAAGAAGCTGGCGCAGGCCGCCGAGGTGATGTCGGAACAGCCGGCCGCGCTCCAACTGCGGCTGCTCCAGACGGTGGTGGCCGTCGCGGCCGAGAAGAACTCCACGCTCGTCCTGCCCTTCCCGGTGGAGCTGCTGCGCTTCCTGGAACGGGCTCAGCAGCCGGCCGCGCCCGGGCCGTCCGTCGACCCGCGGGAGTCGGTCGTTCCGGCGGCCGAGCAGGTGCCGCCGCTCGACGGCCGACGGCCCGAGCAACCGGTGCAGAAGCAACCGCCGCCCGGGGAAACCTCCTTGGACCGACCCCCTGAAGGGTCGATAACCAGACAGGACTAGACCTCGCAGGCCGCATCGGCGCGACCATCGGACCGTGTTTGCGGAGGGAATCCACAGGGCGTGACCACGCACGGTCAAGGCGTAGGGCGGGTACGGCCGTTGTCGTACACGCGTCCTGAAGTCGACCTTGTGTGTTGCCTGTGCGTCTCGGAATAGTGGGTGAGGAACAACTGGCATGGACGCGACGGGACGGGCTTTTCTGTCGTTCTCAGGGTCCATGTCCGTACGCCTTCCGGTCCTGGAGGTCCCCACAACCTCTCGGGCCGACCCCCCACAGGAGGACGTGAGTTGAAGCACCGACGCATACCCAAGAGGCGTGCCGTCATGACGGGTGCGGGTATCGCCGCACTGGTCGCCGCCGGAGTCACCTTCCAGACTGCGAACGCGAGCGAGGCTCCCAGGACCCCGGCGCCGCACACCCTCTCCGTCACGGCGGCCGGAAAGCTCGCCTCGACGCTCGGCGAGGACCTGGGCGCCGACGCGGCGGGAACGTACTACGACGCGAAGTCACGGAACCTCGTCGTGAACGTGCTCGACGGGACCGCGGCCAAGGCCGTCACGGCGGCCGGCGCCAGGGCCAGAATCGTCGAGAACTCCCTCGCCGAGCTGACGAGCGCCCGCACCACGCTCAAGAAGGACGCGACCATCCCGGGAACGTCCTGGGCGACCGACCCGGAGACCAACAAGGTCGTCGTCACCGCCGACCGCACGGTCTCCAAGGCCGAGTGGGCCACGCTCACCGAGGTCGTCGACGGCCTCGGCGCCAAGGCCGAACTCCAGCGCACGAAGGGGGAGTTCAAGCCCTTCATCGCCGGTGGTGACGCCATCAGCGGTTCCGGCGGGCGTTGCTCGCTCGGCTTCAACGTGGTCAAGGACGGGCAGCCGTACTTCATCACCGCCGGTCACTGCACCGAGTCGATCTCCACCTGGTCCGACGCCGACGGCAACCAGATCGGCACGAACGAGCAGTCCAGCTTCCCGGACAACGACTTCGGCCTGGTCAAGTACACGGCGAGCGTGGATCACCCGAGCGAGGTCGATCTCTACAACGGCTCCTCGCAGCCCATCGCCAAGGCGGGCGACGCCACCGTCGGCATGAAGGTGACCCGCAGCGGCTCCACGACCCAGGTGCACGACGGCACGGTCACCGGCCTGGACGCCACCGTGAACTACGGCAACGGTGACATCGTCAACGGCCTCATCCAGACCGACGTCTGCGCGGAGCCCGGCGACAGCGGCGGCTCGCTCTTCTCCGGCGACACCGCGATCGGTCTCACCTCCGGCGGCAGCGGCGACTGCACCGCGGGCGGCGAGACCTTCTTCCAGCCGGTGACCGAGGCGCTCTCGACCTTCGGCGCCCAGATCGGCTGACGGCCTCCCCGGTCCGACGGAGCCCCGCCCCCGCGCACTCGCGGGGGCGGGGCTCCCGGCTCTCCCCGCGCCGGAACCGACGTGCGGAACTCTGGGTTACGAGGCTGGGCGGAGACCCCGGCCGGAGCGGAGTGGGGGCATGCCCCCACGGTCCGAGCCGCCGCTGTTTGCGCAGGTGGGAAGGGTCCGAACGGATGTCGCACAAGAGTTCGAGAATTGGTCTATGGTGGGGGTGGGGTAGCTGGGAACAAGTGTTCGAGAGCTCGTAAGGGCTCACAGGTCAGGAGGTGTGTGTGCCGGGTTTCACGCATCTGCACACCGCCTCCGGGTTCTCCCTGCGGTACGGGGCCTCACACCCGGAGCGTCTCGCCGAGCGGGCCTCCGAGCGGGGCATGGACGCCCTCGCGCTCACCGACCGGGACACCCTCGCGGGCTCGGTCCGGTTCGCCAAGGCCTGCGCGAAGGCGGGTATCCGCCCGCTGTTCGGCGTGGAGCTGGCGGTCGGGGCGCTCGTACGGGGAGAGCGGCGCCGCACCCCGGTGCGCGGCGGCGCCTTCGTCGACGAGTCGGCACCCCGTGCGACCTTCCTCGCCCGGGACGGCGCGACCGGCTGGGCCGACCTCTGCAGAATCGTCACGGCGACGCATGCGGGCGGCAGGGAGGCCGGCCCGCCGGTACTGCCCTGGCCGGACAACCACGCCGAGGGTCTGACCGTGCTGCTCGGCCCCGCCTCCGACGTCGGCCGCGCGCTCGCCGCGGGCCGCCCCGACCGCGCGGCCGGGCTGCTCGCGTCCTGGCGGGAGATCTACGGCGACGCCCTGTGTCTCGAAGCCGTCTGGCACGGCCGGCAGGGCACCGGTCCCGGCTCCCTGCGCCTCGCCGCCCGCACCGTCGGTTTCGCCGCCGAACAGCGTGTACGTCCTGTGCTCAGCAACGCCGTCCGGTATGCCGACGCGGGTCTCGGCCCGGTCGCCGACGTCCTGGACGCCGCCCGCCGGCTCGTTCCCGTCGATCCCCGGCGCGAGCTGGACTCCGGCGAGGCCTGGCTCAAGGACGAGGCCGCCATGCTGGGCGCCGCCGAACGGATCGTCGAAGCGGCGGGCTACCGCCGTGACACCGCGCACCGGCTGCTCGAACAGACGCGGGCCACCGCCGCCGCGTGTCTCGTCGACCCCGAGGACGACCTCGGCATCGGCGGCGTGCACTTTCCCGAACCGCGTCTCGTCGGCGCGGACCGCCGCACCGCCCAGCGCGTCCTGGCCTCCCGGGCGGCGGCGGGCATGGTGCTGCGCGGCTATGCCGGCCGGCGCGCCTACTGGGAACGGATGCACCACGAGCTGGACATCATCGCCCACCACAACTTCGCCTCCTACTTCCTGACGGTCGCTCAAGTGGTGGACGACGTGAGGAAGATGGGCATCCGGGTCGCGGCGCGCGGCTCCGGGGCCGGCTCCCTGGTCAACCACCTCCTCGGCATCGCGCACGCCGACCCCGTCGAGCACCGGCTGCTGATGGAACGCTTTCTGTCCAAGCGCCGCCCGGTGCTGCCCGACATCGACATCGACGTGGAGTCCGCGCGCCGTCTGGAGGTCTACCGCGCGATCATCGGCCGGTTCGGCACCGAGCGGGTCGCGACCGTCTCCATGCCCGAGACCTACCGGGTCCGGCACGCCGTCCGCGATGTCGGCGCCGCCCTCTCCCTGGACCCGGCCGAGATAGACCGGATCGCCAAGGCCTTCCCGCACATCCGCGCCCGCGACGCCCGCGCGGCCATGGACGAACTCCCCGAACTGCGCGAACTGGCGGGGGAGAAGGACAGATACGGCAAGCTGTGGGACCTGGTCGAATCCCTCGACGCCCTCCCGCGCGGCATCGCCATGCACCCGTGCGGGGTGCTCCTCTCCGACGCCTCCCTGCTCGCCCGTACGCCGGTCATGCCGACCAGCGGCGAGGGCCTGCCCATGTCGCAGTTCGACAAGGAGGACGTCGAGGACCTCGGGCTGCTCAAGCTCGACGTGCTGGGCGTGCGGATGCAGTCCGCGATGGCGCACGCGGTGGCCGAGGTGGAGCGGGCCACGGGGGACCGGCCGGACATCGACGCGGTGGCGCCGGGCGACCCGGCGACGTACCGGCTCATCCAGTCCACCGAGACACTGGGCTGCTTCCAGATCGAGTCGCCGGGCCAGCGGGACCTGGTCGGACGCCTGCAGCCCGCGACCTTCCACGATCTCGTCGTCGACATCTCGCTCTTCCGGCCGGGACCGGTCGCCGCCGACATGGTGCGGCCGTTCATCGAGGCGCGGCACGGCCGGGCGCCGGTCCGCTATCCGCACCCCGACCTGGAGGGGCCGCTGAAGGAGACGTACGGAGTCGTCGTCTTCCACGAGCAGATCATCGACATCGTCGACATCATGACCGGCTGCGGGCGCGACGAGGCGGACCGGGTGCGCCGCGGGCTCTCCGACCCCGAGTCGCAGGGGCGGATCCGGTTCTGGTTCGCGCAGCACGCGGCGGTGAAGGGGTACGACGCCGAGACCATCGCGCGCACCTGGGAGATCATCGAGGCCTTCGGGTCGTACGGCTTCTGCAAGGCGCACGCCGTGGCCTTCGCCGTTCCGACGTACCAGTCGGCGTGGCTGAAGGCCCATCACCCGGCCGCGTTCTACGCCGGGTTGCTCACGCACGACCCCGGGATGTATCCGAAGCGGCTGCTGCTGGCGGACGCGCGGCGGCGCGGGGTGCCGGTCCTGCCGCTGGACGTGAACCGGTCGGCGGTCGCCCATCGTATCGAACTGGTGTCTGAATCCATCGATGCCACCGTCCCCGCCGCCTCCACCGTCCCCACCATCTCTGCTGCCTCCGCCGTCCCCGCCGACGCCGTCGCCTCCGCCGTCCCCGCCGGTCGCTGGGGCGTCCGGCTGGCGCTCTCCGACGTGCACGGCATCAGTGAGGCCGAGGCCGCGCGGATCGCGGACGGGCAGCCGTACGCCTCGCTGCTCGACTTCTGGGAGCGGGCCCGGCCGAGCCGGCCGCTCGCCCAGCGGCTCGCGCAGGTCGGCGCGCTGGACGCGTTCGGCGCCAACCGCCGTGACCTGCAACTGCACCTGACCGAACTGCACCGCGGCTCCCGGGGGGCGGGCGGAGGCCAACTCCCCCTGTCCGGCGGGCGGAACACCGCCTCCGCCGGGCTGCCCGACCTGTCCTCGGCGGAGCGGCTGAGCGCCGAGCTGGGCGTGCTCTCGATGGACGCCTCACGCAATCTGATGGACGACCACCGCGCGTTCCTGGGGGAGTTGGGCGTGGTCACGGCGCGTCGGCTGCGCGAGGCGCGGCACGGTGAGACGGTCCTGGTCGCGGGCGCCAAGGCGGCCACCCAGACCCCGCCGATCCGCTCCGGCAAGCGGGTCATCTTCAGCACGCTGGACGACGGGACGGGCCTGGTCGACCTCGCCTTCTTCGACGACTCCCACGACGCCTGCGCGCACACCGTCTTCCACTCCTGGCTCCTGCTCGTGCGCGGAGTGGTGCAGCGCCGGGGCCCGCGCAGCCTCAGCGTGGTGGGCGCGGCGGCGTGGAACCTCGCCGAACTGGTCGAGCTGCGCGCCGAGGGCGGCCTCGACGTGGTGGCGGCGCGACTGGCGGAGCCCGCACGGGAGGAACCGGGGGAGCCGGAGAGGCCGGGACCGGGGGAGCCGGGGCGGCCGGGGAAGTCCGTCGACGGTGATCCGGCCGGGGGCCGGACGATCCGGATGTCCACGGGGTACGAGATGCACCCCTGGGCCGATCTGCGTCCCGCGGGCGAAGGGCCCGCGGGGGGAAAGAAATTGTGGCACCAGAGCCCGGGGAGTGCGGGATGACCATCCTCTGCGTACGTTTCCAGCTGCCTCCGATGTACGAGGCCACCCTGCCTCAACTCCTCGGTGTGCTGGAGGAGTTCACCCCTGTCATCGAGGCGCTGCCACCCGACGGCGCACTGCTCGATCTCCGGGGTGCCGAGCGGTACTTCGGGCGCGGTGCCGTCGGGTTCGCCTCGCTGATCCGGGTGCGGGCGCTCGCGCTGTACGGGATCGACTGCGTGATCGGCGCCGGGCCCGGACCGATGCTCGCGCGGATGGCGCTGCGGGACGCCGTGCCCGGGGTGACCCGCGTCGTGTCCGAAGAACCGGACGCCGTAACGGAGTTCCTCGCCGACCGGCCCGTCGCCACGCTGCCCGGCGTCGGCGGCGCCACCACCCGCACCCTGTGCGAGTACGGCCTCGACACCATCGGCAAGGTCGCGGCCGCACCCCTGTCCACGCTGCAGCGCCTCACCGGCGCCCGGGCCGGCCGCGAACTGCACGAGAAGGCGTCCGGCATCGACCGGAGCCGGGTCGTACCGAACGCCACCTCTCGATCTCTCGCCGCCGAACGACCCTTCCAGCACGACGAGTTGGACCCCTTCCGGCATCGCCACGCCCTGCTCTCCGCCACTGAGGAACTCGGCACCCGGCTGCGCGCCCTGGAGAAGGTCTGCCGCACGCTGACCTTCACCGTGCGCTACGCCGACCGCTCCGCGACCACCCGCAGCCGCACCCTCGAGGAACCGACCGCCCACTCCTCGACGCTGACCGGCACCGCCTACCGCATGTACGAGGCGCTCGGCCTCCAGCGCGCCCGGGTTCGTTCGATCGCCCTGCGCGCCGAGGGCCTGACCTCCGCCGCGCGCGCCTCCCACCAGCTCACCTTCGACCCGGTGGACGAGAAGGTCCGCCGCATCGAGGAGGTCGCGGACCGGGCGCGGGCGAAGTTCGGCCCGCATGTGATCGGGCCGGGGACGCTGGCCGCGTGACCTCCGTCCGAGGGCGGCCTCTCGTGCCGCCCTCGGACCGTCCTAGTTGGCCCAGGGCGGGGTGAGGACCGAGCCGTCGGCCAGTTCCGCCCGCAGGCCGATGGAGGTGGTGACCCAGGAGACCGCGGTCTCCTGGGCCGGGTTCTCGATGCCGACGGTCGCGCCCGGGGTGATGATCACGGTGTCGCCCGGGGCGATCCGCTCGGTGACGCCGTCGAGCGTGACCAGCAGCTCGCCGGAGAGGAGATGGAAGATCTCCTCGTGGCTGACGGTGTGTACCGGGGCCCGGTGCCCCGCGGGGATCTCCGTACGCCAGGCGCACAGCTCCTTGCTGCCGCTGCGCGGAGCGGCGTACGAGAGGAAACGGCCGCCGTGGATCTCGTGGACGACGGCTTCGGACGAGCGGACGACGGGCACGGGTGCCTCCTGGGTCGGCGGTATATGGTCAAGCTGCTTGACCATAGGTTCAGGCAATATAGTCAAGCAGCTTGACCGATTCGTCAAGGGTGTTTCAATGCACGCGTGCAGAACTCCGAGGCCATGGCCCTGTCCGCCGCCCTGCTCGCCACCGCCGGTGAGCTGACGCAACGTATCCATGAGGGCGTGATCGCCCGCGGATTCGAGGGGGTGCGGCCCGCGCACGGCTTCGCCTTCGCGCGGCTCGCGCCGGGCGGGGCGACGGTCACCGACCTCGCCGCCCATCTCGGGGTCACCAAGCAGGCCGCCAGTCAGCTGGTCGAGGAACTCGTCCGCAAGGGGTATGTCGAGCGGCGGCCGCACCCCGACGACGCGCGCGCCAGGCTCATCGTGCTGACCGAGCTCGGCTGGGCCTGCACCCGTGCGGCGGAAGAGGCGGCCGCCGATGCCGTGCGCGGGTGGTCCGAACTGCTGGGAGAGAGCGAAATGCGCGCGTTGTATACGCGTTTGGTGCGTATCGCGCCCTACGGTCCGATCAAGCCCGCCTGGTGACGGTCGGCCGATCGCGGCGGTCATCCCGGTTATCACTGGAAGTTTTTACTGACGCGTAACTTCACAGTTCTGCTACTCGACCGTAACTTGACGAGTGAACAGCATCCTCGTGATCCGGATCACAGGGCGTAGACCCCCACAACTCCCTTGAGCCGCAAGGAGATCACCCGATGCTGCCCTGGAAGCGAGTACTCAGACCCCTGGCCGCGCTGCTTCTGACCACCGCTGTCGCGGTCGTCCCCGCCGCGACAGCGCAAGCCGCCTCCGCCCCCAGCAGTGGCTGGAACAACTACTCCTGCAAGCCGTCGGCCACACACCCCCGCCCCGTCGTCCTCGTCCATGGGACCTTCGGGAACTCGGTCGACAACTGGCTGGCCCTCGCGCCCTACCTGACCAGCCGTGGGTACTGCGTCTTCTCCCTCGACTACGGGCAACTGCCCGGCGTCCCCTTCTTCAACGGCCTCGGCCCCATCGACAAGTCGGCCGCACAGCTCCAGGTCTTCGTCGACAAGGTGCTCGGCGCGACCGGCGCCGCCAAGGCCGACCTGGTGGGCCACTCGCAGGGCGGCATGATGCCCCGCTACTACCTCAAGTTCCTCGGCGGAGCCGCCAAGGTGAACGCCCTCGTCGGGATCGCCCCCGACAACCACGGCACGACCCTCAACGGCCTCGCCAACCTGCTGCCGTACTTCCCGGGCGCCGGGGACCTGCTGTCGACGGCTACTCCGGGACTCGCGGACCAGGTCGCCGGCTCCGCGTTCCTGACCAAGCTCAACGAAGGCGGCGACACCGTCGCCGGCGTCCACTACACGGTCATCGCCACCAAGTACGACGAGGTGGTCACGCCGTACAACTCGCAGTATCTGAGCGGTTCCGACGTCCACAACGTCCTGTTGCAGAACCTGTGCGGGCTCGACTTCTCCGAGCACGTGGCCATCGGGCTCTTCGACCGGATCGCCTACCACGAGGTGGCGAACGCCCTCGACCCGGCGCACGCCTCCGCCACCACCTGCGCGTCCGCGTTCAGCTGAGCACGCCGCCGGGGGCTGTCCGGCCTGAGCCGCCGGTCAGCCCCCGGAGTCGTCCCGCGTCCCAGGACCAGTCCGCGTCCCAGGACCTGTCCGCGCCCTAGCGGCCGTGCCGGCCGTCCGACGCCGCGCGCCGCCGCACCGAGGCGAACAGCGCCGCCGCACCGAGCGCCAGAGCGGCGGCTCCGCCGATCGCGATGTACGAGGTGGAGGCGTCGCCGCCGGTCTCGGCGAGGCTCTCGGAGGAACCCGCTGCCTCCGGCTCGTTCTCCGCCGGGTCCGAAGCGGTCCGGGCGTCCTCGGCGGAGTCCTCGCCCTTGTCGCCCTTGTCGTCCTCGGTCACCCCGGCGGCGTCCGCGCTCGCGGTCGGCTCCGCCGACGTACTGGCGTCGTCGTCCCCGTGGCCGTGGTGCTCCACGGTCGATTTGTCGCCGCCGTCCTCGATCTGCTCGTCGGAGGGCGCGGAGGCGCTCGGCGCGGGAGCGGCGCCGCCGCCCGCGTCACTGCCACCACTCCCGCCGAACGCGACGTCGGAGCACGAGTAGAAGGCCTCCGGGCTGTCCGAGCGCTGCCAGACCGCGTACAGGAGCTGCTTGCCCGAGCGCTTCGGGAGGGTGCCGGAGAAGGTGTAGAAACCGCCCGAGGCGGCCGGGTCGGTGACCGTCGCGACCGGGTGCGCCAGGTCCAGGTCGTCCCAGGCGAGCGGCTGGGACGGGTCGTAACCGGCCTTCGTGATGTAGACCTTGAACGTGCCCTTGTGCGGTGCGGTCACCCGGTACTTGAAGGTGTACGAGCCGCTGCTCACGCTCGTCGCGGGCCAGTCGGAGCGCGCCAGGTCGAGTCCCTTGAACTCGTCGTTGTTCGCGCTGCACATCTTGCCGTCCGGGATCAGCGCCTCGTGCCGCCCGTTCGCGTCGCCGATGCGGATGCCGTTCCAGTCGTAGAGCGCCTGGGTGCCGCCCGCCGCGACGGCCGCCTTGCAGGCGTCCGACCCGGGGCTCTCCGGACCCTCCGCGTAGCACTGGGACACGCGGCTCACCGGATCCCCCATCGAGCCGTGCGCCGAGGCCGGCACGGCGGCCAGCGCGGACAGGGCGAGCGGGGCGATGCCGAGGGCGGCGACGCCGGCGGCCTTGCGGCGTGCAGACATGAGGGAACTCCTCGAACGGTTCTGGCGAGTGGGGAGAGTCCCGCACGGCGTTCCGTGCGGGGGGATCCCGTGGGGGGCGATCAGAAAACTAGCCCCTGGAAACCGTGGAATCGCCTGCTGGAGGCGGGTGATGGAGATCCTTATGGCGGCGTTAAGGGAGTGCTGAGACTGCGATCAGGTAGGTAGCGTGCGAGGCATGACAGAGACGTCCGAGGAGTACGGGGAGACGCCCGAGGGGTTCGGAGTGCGGCCGGCCGTCGCTGCCGACGTGCCCGTCGTGAAGGCCGTGATCGACGCCGCGTTCCAGCCCTACACCGAGCGCATCGGGCGCGTCCCGGTGCCCATGGAAGCGGACCACGCCGCGAATGTGGCCGCGGGGCGGGTGTTCGTCACGGGGGAGCCGGTGGCCGGGCTCGTGGTCGTCGAGGAGCGCCCGGACCATCTGTATCTCGACATCATCGCCGTCCGCCCCGATGCCCATGGCCGGGGCATCGGGGGACGGCTGCTGCGTTTCGTGGACGCGCACGCGCGTGCGCTCGGGCTGGACGAGATCAGGCTCTACACGAACGCGATGATGTGGGAGAACCAGAAGATCTACCCGGGATACGGGTACGAGATGACCGAGCGGCGCGTGGAAGGGCCGTACGACCGGATCCACTACGTCAAGCGGCTGGCCTGACGGCGTCCACCACGATGCCGCCGATCCGGCGGTGTCCACCGCGAGCCGTTGACCGGACAGTGTCGACCGCGATCCGTTGCTCGGACGGTGTCGACTGCGAGCCGCCGATCCGGCGGTGTCCACCGCGAGCCGTTGACCGGACGGCTCCCGTGGGCCGTGGCGGGCGCGGCGGCTCAGCCGTCCGGCCACCAGGTGCGCGCGATGTCCTTTCGGACCTCCGGGCGCTCGGCGGGGCGCTCGTCGGGCTCGTCCCGTACGCGGCGGGAGTCCGACTTCCTCAGGGGCTTCTGCACGGTCACACGGCGCATGGCTGCCTCCTTGCGTCTACCGGATTCCGCGGTTGTACGGAGGTAGACCCTTTCGGGGAGAGTTCCTCATCGGTCGCGTTCTGTCTGTGGCGGCGGTCACCTGTCGATGGTCGGTGCGGTCACCCGTCGACTGTCAGTGGCGGGTGTCACCCTGGGGCGCATGGTGAGTAACAGTGGCATGAATCCAGGGGCGGACGTCGACTGGGACGCCGAGTCCGTCACCTTCGACGAGGAGCCCGATCACGGCCTGCGCGACCCCCTGGTCCGCGACGCCTGGGCCGCCCGCCTGCGGGAATGGCTGCCCGAGCGGCCCAGCGATGTGCTCGACGTGGGCTGCGGAACCGGCAGCCTGTCACTCATCGCCTCCGAGCGAGGGCACCGGGTCACCGGGGTCGACCTCTCGCCGCCCATGATCGACCTCGCCCGCGCCAAGCTGGCCGGTCGTGACGCGGCGTTTCTCGTCGGTGACGCGGTGGCACCACCGGTCGGCGAGCAGCGCTTCGACGTCCTGCTCAGCCGCCATGTGCTGTGGGCGCTGCCCGATCCCGAGCGCGTGCTGCGGCACTGGCGCGGACTCCTGCGCCCGGGAGGGAGGCTGGTGCTCGTCGAGGGCGTGTGGGGGACCGTGAGCCCGGTCGGCATGTCCGCCGAGCGGCTGACCACCCTGCTCCGGCCTCTGATGGCCCGGGCCGCGGACGACGCCGACCTGCGCGTGGAGCCGTTGTCCGCCGACGCGCGGCTCTGGGGGAGAGACGTCGACGACGAGCGCTACGCCGTGGTGGCCACCTTCTGAGCGTCGCCGCCACCCGGCCTCGTCGGCCACGCCCGGAACCGGGACCCACGCCCGGGACCCAGGACGGGAGCGGTGTTGGATCACCCGGGGGACCCAGGGGGACCTGGGCACCCCGGGGTCCGGGCCCGTTCGGCAGGTCGCGTCGGCTACGCCAGGAGTGCTTCGAAGCCGCCCTCGCGGGCCAGGTGTTCGAGTTCGTCCAGGGCCTTCTCGGCGGCGGCCGCGGCCGCCGGGTCGGTGGCCGCCAGGCCGCTCTCCGCGAACTCGTCCTCGTCCAGGCGCAGTACGTCCGCGCCGTCGGCCGAGCGCCACAGGTCCAGGTCGAGATCCTCGACGACCAGCCGGCCTCCGGAGACGGTGGCCGGGCGGGTGATGTCGCAGTACCAGCCCTTGCGTACGCCCGCGGAGTCCCGGACCTCCTTCACCGCGTACCAGCGGTCCCGCCAGTAGTACTCGGTGAAGACGTCGCCCTGCTCGAACCGCACGAAGCCGAAGTCGCGGGCGGTGTCGCCCGCCCACGGTGCGCGCACGACCACCCGGGTGCCGTCGTCGGCGAGCAGCTCGGCCGGGTAACTGATCTTCGTACGGCCTGCCTTGACGAGCACGATCTCCAACGAGCCGGGCGTGTCAGCCGAGGTCACGGACATACTTCACCTCCGTCGCGCAGATTTCGTAACCGAACCACTTGTTGATCGCCAGCATCGGCCCGTTGCCGGTGTCGTTGCCCGTGAACGCGTCCGTGAAGCCGGCCGCGCGGGCCCGGTGCAGGGAGTCGTTCTTGGCGAGTTTGGCGAGACCCCGGCCCCGGAAGGCACGGCCGGTGCCCGTCATCACGGTGCCGTAGCGGGTGCCGCCGTCGGTGCGGGCCGCGCTGAACGCCGCCGGGCGGCCGTCGACGAGCGCGACGGTGGTGAGCTCATGGCTCAGCAGCGGGTGGTGCCAGGTCTCCGTCAGCCAGGCCTCGTAGTCCGTGAACTCGCGGTCGACGTCGCTCGGTTCGTCGAGGAGCGTCTCCGCGTCCAGCGTGAACAGCGGTCGCGGGTCGTCCGCGAAGTCCGCCGCGGTGCGCAGCTCCACGCCTGGCGGCGGGGTCCGGAGCGGCGGCAGGGAGCCGTTCGTCAGGTCGAGGCGGAGGAAGTGCGCGGAGCGGGCCGCGCGATAACCCCGCTTCTCGGCGAAGGCGCGGTACGCGGGCGCGTCCAGCACCCAGGCGTGCAGCCGGGTCGCGTCCAGGGCGGCGAGCCGGTCCTCGGCGGAGCGCGCCAGCAGTGAACCCGCGCCGCGCCCCGTCCGCTCCGGGTGCACATAGACGTTGACGTAACCCTGGCCGGGCTCCGGGCTGTCGTGTACGAGACCCACCTGCGCGGTGCCGATCAGCTCGCCGTCCTCCTCGGCCAGCAACGGCTGGTAGTGGGAGTCGGGATGTGCCTGCTCCAGGTCGTAGGCGATGGACTCGGGGGTGAAGAGCATGAACGGGAGGGCCTGGTGACGGATGCGGGCGAAGCCCGCGGCGTCCACCGGGTCCCCGCGGCGCAGCTCACGAACGATCACGGTCATGGCATCGCACGCTACGCGTGGGCCGTGTGAGGATGCCTCTCATTTTCCGGCGGGTACGGCGGATTCGCTCTCCACGGGTACGGGACAATCGCTGCGTGACCCTGAAGATCCACATCGCAGAGGGGGCCGCGCCGTACGAGCAGGTGCGCGCCCAGATTTCCGAGCAGGCACGGTCCGGCGCGCTGCCGGTCGGCTACAAGCTGCCCACGGTACGGGGGCTGGCCGAGTCGCTCGGCCTCGCGGCCAACACCGTCGCCAAGGCCTACCGGGCCCTCGAGTCGGACGGGGTGATCGAGACGCGGGGCCGCAACGGAACGTTCGTCGCCGCCGCCGGGGACGCCGCGTCACGCGAGGCCGCGTCCGCCGCGCAGGCCTACGCCGAGCGGGCGCGACGGCTCGGACTGACCGAGGACGCCGCCCTGGACGCCGTACGGGATGCGCTGAGGGCGGCGTTCGAGGGTTCCTAGCCGATCCTGGTCCCGCTTCCGGACGGGGTCCGAGCCGAGACAGGGGCGCTCGTGCGCGTCCCTCGTGGGTCCTGCGCGTCGCTCACAGGTACAGGCCCGCGTCCGCGCCCTCGCGCTGGTCGGGTACCGACGTCGGTGTCGTGCCGCGGCGCAGCGCGTACAGCTCCGCGAGGGTCGCGCCCTCGCGCGAGACGCCCTCCTCGGTGCCCAGCCAGCCCACCGCCTCCCGGCGGGTGAGCGCCCCGACCTCGATCCGGGCGAGGCAGCGGCCGGGGCGGACGACGGCGGGGTGGAGGCGCTCCAGGTCCTCGTTCGTCGTGACGCCCACGAGGACGTTGCGGCCCTGGCCGAGCAGTCCGTCGGTGAGGTTGAGCAGCCGCGAGAGGGCCTGGCCCGCGGTGTGCTTCGCCTCGCCGCGGATCAGTTCGTCGCAGTCCTCGAGCAGCAGGAGCCGCCAGCGCCCCTTGCCCGTGCCGTCCTCCTCGCCGATCGCGATGTCCATCAGATAGCCGACGTCGGAGAACAGGCGCTCGGGGTCCAGCACGCAGTCCACCTGGCACCAGTCGCGCCAGGAACGGGCCAGCGTGCGCAGGGCGGAGGTCTTGCCGGTGCCGGGCGGGCCGTGGAGCAGCAGCAGACGGCCCGCGATGTCCTCCGGGGTGGTCTTCATCAGGCGGTCCATGGCGTCCGCCACCGGTGCCGTGTAGTTGGGGCGGACCTCCTCCCACGTCCCCGCCGAGATCTGCCGGGTCGTGCGGTGCGGGCCCCGGCGCGGCGACACGTACCAGAAGCCCATCGTCACGTTCTCCGGCTGCGGTTCCGGCTCGTCCGTCGCGCCGTCCGTCGCCTGCTTCAGCACCTTCTCCGCCAGCTCGGCGCTGGTCGCCGTCACCGTGACGTCGGCGCCCCGGTTCCAGCGGGAGACCAGCAGGGTCCAGCCGTCGCCCTCGGCGAGGGTCGCGCTGCGGTCGTCGTCGCGCGCGGAACGCAGCACCCGGGCGCCCGGGGGCAGCAGGGTGGCCCCGGACCGTACGCGGTCGATGTTCGCCGCGTGCGAGTGCGGCTGCTCGCCCGTCGCGAAGCGACCGAGGAACAGCGCGTCGACGACGTCCGACGGCGAGTCGCTGTCGTCGACGTTGAGCCTGATCGGCAGAGCGTCGTGTGGGTTCGCAGACATGTCGCCATGATCTGTCACGCGGGCGCCCCGTGCACCCGGTTTCCGCGGTGCGTCGCGTGTGTCGCGTGTGGTGCCGCCCTTCCGGTGTATCCCTTCCGTCCTGTTACAGGGCTGTGGTGAACGAGATCTGTCCCGCGCCGGATTCCCCCGGTTACTGTGGCCCATGATGGGACGTCATGGGTGGAATTCGGGGGCGGGACGATGGCGCCTCACCGCGCTGATCGGCGTGGGGATCGCTGTGCTGGCCCTGGTGGTGACGCTGATCAACACCCTGCCGGGAGACGGCGGGAGCACCGCGGGCACGACCCGCGACGGGGACAAGGTGCACGGCACGCCGGTCACTCCGCCCGAGTCGCCGCGTCCCGAGGTGGGCTGGGGCTTCACCCACACCCAGTTCAGCGCGGACGAGGGCAGTGACGCCGCCACCGAGCGGGTCGAGGGGCTGCTGGGCAAGAACCAGGTGTCGCTGCCGCAGAACCAGCACATCATGGGCTGGGGAGCGGGCAACCCCGAGCCGTCCGAGGGGCGTTACGACTTTTCCGAGATGGACAGCCGCATCGACTTCATCCGCAGGTCGGGCGGCACCCCGATCGTTACGCTGTGCTGCTCCCCGGACTGGATGAAGGGCGGCAAGTCCGGTGCCGACAAGACGAACTGGAGCCGGTCCTCGCTGGAGACGGCCCCGGAGCCGTCCCACTTCGAGGACTTCGCCGCGCTCGCCGCGACCGTCGCCAAGCGCTATCCCGACGTACGGCACTTCATCGTCTGGAACGAGTTCAAGGGCTTCTGGAACGACAGCGAGGCCCGCTGGGACTACGAGGGCTACACCAAGCTCTACAACCTGGTCTACAAGGCGCTGAAGAAGGTCGACAAGGACATCATGGTGGGCGGTCCCTACCTGGTCATGGACAGCTTCGACCCACGTCAGACCCACGACGCGTCCCCGACCGTGAAGGGCGCCTGGGGTGCCATGGACCAGCGGGTCCTCGACGCCTTCGACTACTGGAACGAGCACAAGGCGGGCGCCGACTTCGTCGTCGTGGACGGCTCCAGCTACACGAACGACGACGACATGCTGCCCGACGAGTTCGCGGCCACCGACAAGTTCACGGCCGTCGGGAAGTGGGTGCGTGAGCGGACGCGCGGTCTGCCGCTGTGGTGGGCCGAGTACTACGTCGAACCGGCCGACGGCAAGGACGAGCGCAAGGGCTGGTCCGAGACCCGCCGCGTCGCCGTCCAGGCCGGCGGGATGATCGCGATGGTCAAGGGCGGCGCCTCCTCCGGCTTCTACTGGAACCCGGAGAAGGAGAAGGGCCCGGCCTGCGCCGGCTGTCTGTGGTCACCGACCGGCACCGCGGGCGGGGGAAAGGAACTCCCCCTGTACGACCTGATCTCCCGCTTCGCCAAGGCGTTCCCGCCGGGGACGGCGTACGAGAAGGTCTCCGTCGCCGCGGACGACGTGCCCAACGTGCGCGTCCTCGCCTCCGACCGGACCGTCCTCGTGGTCAACACCCTGGACCGGTCGATCGACGCGAAGGTCGACGGGAAGCGGTTCGAGATGGGCGCGTACGAGGTGAAGTGGCTCAGCCGGTAGCCCGGTTGAGCCGTGCGAGGTGAAGTGGCTCAGCCGGTGGTCCGGTTGAGCCGTGCGAGGTGAAGTGGCTCAGCCGGTGGTCCGGTTGAGCCACCTCACCCGCGTACACCGCTCCGCCCTCACTTCATCGTGAGGAACCGCTGCACCAGTGAGGCCAGCAGGACCGCCAGCAGAGGCAGCGAGAACCAGAAGCTGCTCTGCAGCCACTGCAACTGCCGTACGCCGGGCCGCACCGCGACCCGTACGACCTCCCGTGCCGTCAGCAGCAGGACCAGGGCGATGGCCGCGAGCCCGCCGACGACCGACCACGGCGTCCACGTCACCTGCGGCCCGATCGGACCGGGTTCGGCCCGCGGCACCCTGCCCTCGGGCTGCTCGCGCAGCGTGTACATCGTGACGTCGTCGTTGACCAGGACCTTCTTCAGCTCCTGCCGGTCGTCGAGGTTGGTGATCAGCCGCGACTCCCAGGTCGCCGAATAGCCCACGTCCAGCTGGAGGTAGACCACCTGACTGCGGTTGATCATCAGATACGAGTTCGGGCCCGCGTCCTTGAGCGCCTTGACGAGACCGGACACCAGCACCGGGTCGGCGGGCGCGAGGGTGGGCACGTACTGCACCTTCTCCATGTCCCTGGCGCCCCACGGCATCGCGGGTGTCACGTTGTCGACCGTGTCGTTGCTCAGCCACAGCAGCCGGACCGTCGGATCGTCGTGCGCGTACACGTAGTTCATGGCCGTGACCTCGCCCGGCCTGATCCGCTCGAACGGTTCGTTGCCCCAACGGGCCACCAGGAAGCCGCCCATGAGCAGCAGGCCCGCCATCAGGGCGGCGATCGGCGCGAGGCTCACCCGGTCCTTCTCGCGCTCCTTCGCGGTGACTCCGGTCCGCGGGAAGAGGGCGAGTCCGGCCAGCAGGGCCGCGCCCGGGACGGCGAACATGAAGACGCGCAGGGCCATCTCGCCGCCGTACGACTGCATGCCGAAGCCGAGGAACGGGACGAAGGTGAGGACGAGCAGCGACCGCTCGCGGTACTTGTGGTCGCGTCGCCGCCACCAGCCCCAGCAGGCGAAGGCCATCACACCGCCGGCCAGCAGCACCCGGGTGTACAGCACCAGCTTGTGGGTCGAACTGCCGCCCTGGATACGGCCGGAGACCGATGTCGACACATTGCTGCCGACGCCGCCGACCCCTCCGAACAGGTCGTCGAAGTGGCCCGACCAGTAGGGCTCGGCCATGAAGCCGACCCAGACGGCGACCAGGACGGCGAACAGGATGGGCAGACCGCGCAGTTCGGAGCGGCCGACCATGACGAGGACCGCGAGGACGCCCAGCATCACGAACGGCGTGAGCTGGTGCGCCGGGACGGTGGCCGCGAACAGCCCGATCAGGATCATGAGGAGCACGGCCCGCTGCCGACGATCCGTCGGCTCGACCTCGGCCTCGCCCGGCCGCCGCACCGCCCACAGCATGCGCGGCGCCCGGAACCACACGAGCAGGATCGCCACGAACACGAGATACAGCAGATAGGTGAAGCCCTGCGGGGAGAAGTAGTCCTGGCCGACCCAGGCGCAGAGGGCGAAGAACCAGATGCCCGTCCACTTCGCGCGCCAGCTCGCCCGCATCGAACGGACGAGCAGGAACATCGGTGCCAGATAGAGGAGCTGGATCGTCAGCGGCCACCATCGGATGACCTCGGAGAGATCGGTGACGCCGCAGGCCTTCGCGACGAACGCGGCCACGGCGAAGAAGCCGGGCCAGCTCCAGCGGGCGTCCAGATCCGGTACGGCGGACCCCGTGCGGTCGATGTAGTCCAGGAACCCGAGGTGCTGCCAGGCGGTCGCGAACCGTGGTTCGGTCTCGATGACGGCCGGCAGCGCGTGCAGGGACACGACTGTCACGAGCAGGGTGATCAGCAGCAGGCCCCGGTGCTCGCCGTTCATCCAGAGCAGGGACGCGAACACCGTGACCAGCAGGGCCGCGCCGACCAGGGTCGGGAGCGGGAGCACCGAGATCAGGCCGAGGCCGCCCATGCGCGCCAGGGAACCGTCGTCGAGGCTCAGCACCGGAATCCAGTACAGGAGCAGCGCCGAGATCAGAAGGCAGCCGAGGACGACGCCGGGCTTCGACGGATGCAGGACGCGCTCGCGCAGGGACAGCGGCGGGTCGCTCGGTGGCCGCCGGTCGTCGGTGGCCGGTCGGCCCTCGGCGGCCTGCCGGGCTTCGGCGGGCGAGTCGCCGGACGCCGTGCTCCGCGCCCCGGACGAGGCGCTCCCGGGGCCCTGCGCATCGAAGGGGGCGTCGACCTCCGGTGTCTCCGACGGGCCCAGCGACGCCTCCGAGCCCGGCTCACGGGCCTCGACCGGCAGACCCACGGACGGCTGCCGCAGCGCCCACGTCGGGCGTCGCACCGCGGGTGTCCCGGTCGGCGGGGTGCCGGGCCCCGGGCGGACGTCGGGCCTGCGTTCCTGGTGGTCGAAGTCGATGTGGAGGCCGAGGGCGAGGGTGTCGGAGTCGAGGGCCCAGGCGGGGCCGCGCCTCGGTTCGCGGGGCTCCGCCGCGGCGACCTCGCGCGCCCCCAGGTCGGCGAGGTCCCCGTCCGGCGCCGCGTCCTCGGGCAGCGGAGCCGGCGGGGCGGTGCGTACGATCTTGAACAGCTTGGGCGCGGCGATCGCCACGATCACCGCGAGGCTGGAGATCTCGGCGACGCCCGCGCCGGTCAGGCCCATTCGGGGCAGCAGGATCACCGTGAGGCCGAGCACGAGCAGGCACAACAGGCCCTGGAGATAGGCGAGTCCCGAGGTGCGGCTCTGGGCGCGCAGGACGGCGAAGTAGGTCTCCATGACGACCCTCAGCAGCGCGCCGACGGCGAACCAGCGCAGCAGCGGTGTGGCCGCGTGCGCGTAGCCGTCGCCGAAGACGTGCAGGATGAACGGGGCGCCGAGGAACAGCAGTCCGCACACCGGCAGCATGATCCGGGCCATGCGCTTGAGGGCGGCCCGGGTGTTGGCGGCCAGCCGCGCCGGGTCGTGCGATCCCTCGACGGTCAGCGAGGCGCCCATGTTGATGGCGAGCAGGTTGACCGTGCCGCCGATGGTGGTGGTGATGTAGAAGTACGCGTTGTCGGCGGAGCTGACCTGCGACGCCACGATCACGGGGACGAGATAGACGACGGCGAGCGAGAACAGGGAGCCGGTGTAGTCGCCGGCGAGGAAGCGGCCGACCTGCTTGAGCGTCGGCGGCTCGGCGTGGTCCTTCGTCGCCTTCACATGCCGGGGGACCAGCCGCCGGAACACCAGCAGTCCGAGCGGCACCACCGACAGGGCGATCGCGGCGACCCAGGAGGCGAAGACGCCCGAGGTGGGCAGCGCCGCGGCCAGGGCGACCAGCAGCACCAGCTTCACCGCGGAGAACACGGTGTTGCCCACCGGCACCCACAGCGCGCTGCGCAGCCCTGTCAGCACGCCGTCCTGCAGCGTCAGCAGCGACCAGGCGATGACCGCGATGATGAAGCCGAGCCCGTGGAGCGGGCCGTGCAGGAAGCGGTACGAGGGTCCCCACAGGTTCAGGGTGAGCAGGAAGATCCCGGCGGCCAGCGCCACGACCACCGAACTTCCGGCGTACGTACGGAAGATGAGCCGTCCGGTGGCACGCCCCGCGACCGGGATGAAGCGGGCGAGCGCGCCCGTCAGCGTCACCGCGGTCACGCCGGCCAGGAGCTTCATCGCGGCGATCGCGGCGGAGCCCTGACCGACCGCCGCGTCGGTGTAGTAGCGGGCGGCGATCAGCCAGTACCCGAGCCCGAGCACCGCGGAGATCCCGGTGTTGAGCATCAGGGCGTAGGCGTTGCGGAACAGCGGGCTGCCTCCGCCGCCCTCCTTGCGGCCCCTGCCGGGCAGGCGGAGGCGGCGGCCCGGCCGCCGCTCGGGTGCCTCGGTCGTGGGCGTGGAAGCCTGGGTCGTGGTCGTCGTGTCAGACACGGGAACGGATGGCCTTCCGGCGGACCTGTCGTGCTCTTCGGACCATGGCGTACCCCTTGGTGAGGGCACGGTCCCGGGCGAAGGTGCGGGCGATCGCGCGGCCCTCGACCAGCCGCTCGAACTCCTCGATACCGGTCGTGCGGCGCACGGTGACGCGCTGCAGGGCGTAGGGGCCCTGACGTCGGCGCGCGAGACCGTTGCCGACGGCGAGCGACTGGGCGAACCCCGCCTCACGCACCGTACGGCGCACCCGTGAGCTGGAGTAGCCGTACGGGTAGGCGAACGAGACCGGGCGGGCGCCCAGTTCGTCGGCGATGATCTCCTTGCAGCGCAGCAGCTCGGACCAGAGCGCGTCGTCCGCGATCCGGTCGAGCTGCGGATGGGTGTGGCTGTGCCCGCCGATCTCCATCTGCTCCCCGGCGAGCCGGCGCACCTGGTCCCAGTCGAGCATGGCGTCGAGGCCGCCCCCGGTGTCGTACGCACCCCTGATCCACCCCGTCGAGACGAACAGGGTGGACGCGAAGCCGTATTTGGCGAGCGCGGGCAGTCCGTGCAGGTGCACGCCCTCGTAGCCGTCGTCGAAGGTGATCAGGACGGGGCGCGCGGGCAGCGGACCGCCCGAGCGCCAACTCGACGCCAGCCGCGCGGTGGCGACGGGCGTGAAGCCGCGGTCGTCGAGCAGCGCCATCTGCTCGGCGAACGCCTCGGGGGAGACGGACAGCGCGCGGGTCGCGTCGTTGGGCGACCGGGCGATCGAGTGGTACATCAGGATCGGTACCGGTTCGCTCATGCCGCCGCCCCCTCGTCGTCCGGAACCCCCTCGACCGCCGCGACGGAGACCACGGAGAACGCGGTGCCGCTCCGGCGGGCCCGGAGGCTCCCGAGTACGTACCCCCCGGCCGCGGTCAGTACCCCGGCGACGATCGCGCCCGCGCGGCCCGCGCCGCCCGGACGCGCCAGGGCGGCGTCCCGCAGCCCGCGCAGCACTCCGGCCGGCAGCACCCGGGTCGTGTAGCGGCGCTCCGACTCGAGTCCTCTGCCCGCGCCGACACTCCGGGCGACCAGGGCCTTGGACAGCCCTTCGGCGTAGGCGCGGGTACGGAAGTAGCCGAAGTGCTCGCGGGCCTCGGGCACCCGGTGGTGGATGACCGCGCGGTCGTCGATGAGCAGGATCGCGTCCGGCCGGGCACGGCTGAGACGGATGCACAGCTCCGTCTCCTCGCAGCCCAGCGGGCGTTTGTCGCCGTCGCGGCCGATGCCGGTCGCGAAACCGCCCGCCGCGTCGAACGCCGTCCGGCGGAAGGAGGCGTTGCCGCCGAGGACGTTGCGGACCCGTACCCGGCCCGGCGGCAGACCCTTGTACGTGCAGCCCACCACCCAGTCGAACTCCTCCGGGAACCAGGCCGGGCGGCGGCCCGAGGCCCAGATGGGCACGGTGCGGCCTCCGACGGCCATCACCCGCGGGTCGGCGTAGCCCTCGGCGAAGTGCCGCAGCCAGTCCCGTTCGGCGACGGCGTCGTCGTCGAGGAACGCGATGACGGACCCGCGCGAGGCGGCGATCCCGGTGTTGCGGCCGGCGGACAGGCCACGGGGGCCCGCGTTGGCGAGCACCCGCACCCCCTCGGTCTCCTTGTACTCCCTGGTCAGCCGCTCCAGGAGGACGGTGTTGTGGTCCACGACCAGCAGCGTCTCCAGGGCGCGCAGGGACTGCTCCCGCACCGAGGAGACCGCCGCGAGGATGTCCTCCCAGCGGTCCTCGGTGTAGACGCAGATCACCACGGAGATGTCCTGCGTGCTCAAGACACCTCTCCCCGGCCGGAGTCGAGCTGGGCGGCGTGCGGCCTGCGGCGCAGCGCACGCCGGTTGGACCGCTCCTTGAGGATCACCTTGAGCACGCGCAGCCCGTCCCGCACGGCGCGCAGATTGCTCGTGCCGTGGATGCGGAGGTACTCGTGGCTCGGGATCTCCTGCACCTTGAGTCCTGCCTTGACCACCCGGATGTTCATCAGGGTCTCGACCTCGAAGCCGGTGCAGTCGAGTTCGATCTTGTCGAGGCAGTGCCGCCAGAACGCGTTGTATCCGTAGCAGAGATCGGTGTAGCGGGCGCCGAACTTGGCGTTGACGGTCGCGCAGAGCACGCGGTTGCCGAGCTTGCGGATCGGCGTCATGTCGGAGGTGCCGCCACCGTTCGCGAACCGGGAGCCCTTGGCGAAGTCCGCCCCGGACACCAGCGCGGAGACGTACGACACGATCTCGTGGCCGTCCGCCGAGCCGTCCGCGTCGACCATCACGATGATGTCGCCGGTGCACGCCTCGAACCCGGTGATCAGGGCGTCTCCCTTGCCCTTCCCGCGCTGCTCGACGACCTTGACGTCAGGCCACAGCTCACGGGCCACTTCGACGGTGTTGTCGGTGGAGTTGCCGTCGACAAGAACCACTTCGTGTATCCACGAGGGAAGTGTCTTGAAGACGTAGGGGAGATTCTCCGCCTCGTTCATGGCGGGAATCACGACACTCACCGGTGGCGCGATGGCCAGGTGAGAAGAGATCGGCCGGTACTTGGCGGCCATGAACGGATCGTCGCCCGAGATCGCTGGGCGCAGGACTGAGCTCATGAGTCTGGTCCCTCTCGTCCGGTGGACCGCCCGCCCCTGGGCGGTCCGGTTCTTTGTCCGGTTCGAAAGGGGGGTTCTCACTGTCGGCATGCCGAAATGGATCTCCGTGCATGCCGGGTGAGCTGGCAAAGCTGGCCGGCTCCGAAAAGAGAAGCCGGTCGCGCGGCACGACTCGGCACAGGTCTGGTCACCGAGTACGGCACCCCCCAACCGCGCCCCGCGCCGGGAACCATCGCGGTCCTTGAGCCCTCCCCTAGAGCCGCAGATGATGGACCGATGCGGGTGAGATGTACGACGGTATTGATGAATGAGTCTGTATGGCAAGACCTGGAACGAGGCCTCACGTTTTTGTTGGTTTGACCGTTACACGACGCCTCGAACGGATTTCCCCCATCCGTTTGAGGATCCCGCAGGCCGGCTCGTACGGCTCCGGCCGGGTGTCACCACCCGCCCCTCGGGCACGCGGATGTGCCGTGCCCTCGGGGAGTCTTCGTCATTCCGGCCCCGATGCGTCGGGGGTCCGTCCGGCCGTCGCGCGACGGCGCCATCGCCGCGCCGACACCAGCAGGAGAATCAGCGAACTGAGTGCGGCCACGGTCACGATCCCGCCGGGAACCGACCACCGGTGCACGGCGATCATGCCCTGGGCCACCAGCATGTTCAGGGTGACCGCTCCGGCGACGGATGCGAGGACGCGGCCGAACGGCTCCAGCCCGCGCAGCGCGGCGGCGATGGCGACCGACGGCGACGCGAGCAGGAAGAACAGGGTGAACGGACCGCGCAGGGGTGAGTCCGCGTCGGCGAGCGCCAGATACGCGCCGACACCCGCGACGACGGTCGCGGCGCCCGCGAGCAGCGGCAGCAGGTCCCTCCCCGGACCTGGCCGCGACCGCTCCGCGGTGTCGTATGGAGACGTCTTGATCCCTATGGTCCGCATGGCCGACTTTGCCCCCTGAAGTGCCGGATGCCGGGCTTCAATGTGGCGCAGTGGTCCTGCGGACGTCAAGACGCGGAAGGCGTTCACGGGCTTCTGGGCGGCCTCCGGCGGCGCCCTTCCGGAATTGTCGTCCCTCCTCGGCAACTACTCGCCGGTATATCGGAGTTGACGGTCCGTCATTCGGTGTCATCCAACTGTCATGGACATGTAGCGAAATATGCGGTGAACAGGGATGGAGCCGGTGGCCGGAGTCCGAAAAGTCTTGGCATGGACACTTCCTGTCAACACGCGTAGCTGCTACCAACGTTGTGGCAGAGATCCTGCTAAAGGGAGGTTCCATGAGACGTTCCCGAAAAATTACGGCATACGTGACCTCACTCCTCCTCGCCGTCGGCCTCGCCCTCACCGGGGCGGCGACAGCGCAGGCGCAAACCGTGGCGGCCACCGGCTATGTGGCCCTGGGTGACTCCTATTCCTCCGGTGTCGGCGCCGGGAGCTACATCAGCTCCAGCGGCGACTGCAAGCGCAGCACGAAGGCGTACCCCTATCTCTGGAGCGCCGCGCATTCACCCTCGTCGTTCGACTTCACCGCTTGCTCGGGCGCTCGTACGGGTGATGTCACGGCGAATCAGCTCGGCCCGCTCAGCTCCTCCACGGGCCTCGTCTCGATCAGCATCGGCGGCAACGACGCCGGATTCTCCGACGTCATGACGACCTGCGTCCTGCAGTCCGAGAGCTCCTGCCTCTCGCGCATCGCGACGGCGAAGGCGTACGTCGACTCCACGCTCCCCGGCAAGCTCGACTCCGTCTACTCGGCGATCAGCGCGAAGGCCCCGGCCGCCCATGTGGTCGTCATCGGCTACCCCCGCTTCTACAAGCTCAACGGCAGCTGCCTGACCGGACTTTCGGAGAACGAACGGTCCGCGATCAACGGCGCGGCCGACTACCTGGACAGCGCGACCGCACAGCGTGCCGCCGCCCACGGCTTCAGCTTCGCCGATGTCAGGGGCACCTTCACCGGCCATGAGATCTGCTCCGGCGCCGCCTGGCTGCACAGCCTGAACTGGCTGAACATCGGCGAGTCGTACCACCCGACCGCGGCCGGCCAGTCCGGCGGCTATCTGCCCGCCTTCACCGGAGCCGTCTGACCTCCGGACACCCGCTCCGGAACCCTTCGAGAAAGCACCCGTCCCCTCGGGGGAGAACGTCCGCCCCGCTGAGGGACATCGTCATCCCCGTCACGGGGATGCGGAGGCGGAGGCCCCGTCCGTCGGGGTCTCCGTCACACAAGTGATCGTGAACGGAACCGAGTTGGACGTCGCCTTGACCGGGCCGCGCACCTCCACGCTGATCTCGTTGGAGAACGTCCCGCTCGCGTCGTACGTCGTCGCCACCACCGTCTTCTGCTGCGTCCTGCCGCCGCCCGCGGGGAACGCGAGCGTCTTCCAGCTCGGATCGGTCACATCACCGGACTTCGTGACCCAGCGGTACTCGACATCCACCGGCACGCGGCCCACCGTGAAGGTCGCCGTGAACGACGGGGCCTCCGTGGCAGGCGGCGGGCAGGCGCCCTTGTAGTCGGTGCGGTGACCCGAGACCGTCACCCGCACCGACTGCGCGGGCGGAGCGGTCGTCGAACCTCCGCCCCCGGGAGCGCTGCTGGAAGGACTCCCGCCACCGGTCGCACCGGCGGTGGCACTGCCGCTCTCGCTCTTCTCGCCGCCCGAGTCGCCGCCGTCGGAGTTGCCGGTACCCCCGCTGTTGGTCGTCGCCTGCCCGCTGTTCCCGCCCTTCCCGTCGTCACGGTTCAGCAGCGCGTACGTCAGTCCGCCGAGGGCGAGTGCCAGCGCGACCAGGCCCGCGATCAGGGCGACGGCCGCGCGACGATTACGGTCGGGCTCCGCCGGGGGCGTCGCCGAGGGCACGGTCGCGGGAGGCGGGCCGAACCCCCGCGGCGGTGTCGGCGAGGCCGGGGACGGCTGGTTGAACGCCCCGATCGTCGGTGTGTCGGAGGGCGTCGGCGCGGTGACAGCGGGCCGCGTGGGCGCCGCGCCACCCCCCGCGACGACACGCAGCTGGTGCTCGGCGGAGTCGGCGCTCGTCCGCTCGGCCGGGTCCTTGGCCAGCAGCCCATCGAGGACGGGGGCGAGCCGGCCGGCGCGACGGGGCACCGGCAGCGGCTCGTCGACGATGGCCCGCAAGGTGCTCAGCGGCGTGTTCTGCCGGAAGGGCGAGTTTCCCTCGACCGCCGCGTACAGCAGCACCCCGAGCGACCAGAGGTCGGACTCGGGGCCGGGGGTGCGGCCCAACGCCCGTTCCGGGGCCAGGAATTCGGGTGATCCGATGACCTCGCCGGTCATGGTCAGGGCGGAGCTGCCCTCGACCGTCGCGATGCCGAAGTCCGTCAGGACGACCCGTCCGTCGTTCGCCATCAGGACGTTGCCCGGCTTCACATCCCGGTGCAGGACCCCCGCCTCGTGCGCGGCGCGCAGCGCGGCGAGCACCTCGGCGCCGATGTGGGCGGCGCGCTCCGGCGTCAACGGCCCCTCGGCGTCCAGCAGATCGGCGAGCGAGATGCCGCGGATCAGCTCCATCACGATCCAGGGCCGGCCGTCCTGCGTGGCCACGTCATAGACCGTCACCACATTGCGGTTGGAGATACGGGCGGCCGCCCACGCCTCCCGTTCCAGGCGCGCGTACATCCGCTCGACCTCGGACGCCGGAAGCCCGGCCGGGGCGCGGACCTCCTTCACGGCGACCTCGCGCTGCAGCACCTCGTCGCGGGCGCGCCACACCGTTCCCATGCCGCCTTCGCCCAAGGGCGAGAGCAGCCGGTAGCGCCCCGCGATCACACGTTCACTGCCCGGATCTTCGGACACGTGCGTCCCCCATTCGCATCCGCGCGATTTCTCCACAAAAGTAGCTCAACCGAGTACGGATGCCGCCCCCTTGAACACCAATCCAGCCCCAAGGGCTACGACGATCAACGCCGATCCCAGAGGTGCGGTCCTGCGGACCAGGAGCACGAGGCGCCCCTCGGCCCACCGAGGACGCCTGGCCAGGGCCCGGGTCATCCCGCCGCCGAGCTTGACGACGGCGAACCCGGCCGCCGTCAGCGTCAGGGCGAGCCCGACGCCGTACGCGAGAACGAGAAGAAGGCCGAACCAGGCCTGTCCGAGGGCCGCGGCGCCCACGAGCACGACGACCGCCGACGGACTGGGGACCAGCCCACCGGCGAAGCCGAGCAGGATCGTCCCACGGAGGGTGGGGGCGATCTCGTGGGTGTGCGTGAAGCCGCCGTGGGTGTGTTCGAGGGTGCGGGAGCGGGGGGTCTTGCCCGAACGGTGAGCGTGGTCGTGGTCGTGCGGGTGCGGGTGCGGGTGCGGGTGGGGGTGGGCGTGGGCGTGGGCGTGGGGTTGGGGTGCGGTGGTGGTGGGAGCGCTCGTCGTCACCGACGTGGTGGCGTGAGCCAGTACCAGCGGGCGTACGGAGCGGTCGGCGTGCCGGTGCGGCACCCCCGCGTGCTCGTCGTCGTGCGTGTGGTCGTGGTTGTGTGAATGCCGGTGGGCGGGGTTGTGCTCGTGGTCGTGCGGGTGACCCGGCACGTGGTCGTGGTCGTGGTCGTGAGTGTGGTCATGGTCATGGGCCGGGGTCCGGTCCTGGCCGTGCTCGTGCTCGTGCCCGTGAGCGGTCTCGTGGGAGTGGTCGTGCGTGTGGCCCGTGCCGTGCGAATGCCCGTGGGGGTGGTCGTGGTCGTGATCGTGGTGGTCGTGCGTGTGCCCGGCTGCGCGGGGCCGGTTGCGCCATGCGCGGCGCAGCAGAGTGGCGCCCGCCAGGGTCACCAGGACACCGCTCGACACACCCAGCCAGGCGATCACGGAGGGGGCCGCCGCCGAGCCCGCCGTGACCAGGAGGCCGAGTGCGACGACTCCGAGGGTGTGGGTGACCGTCACGGAGGCGGCCAGGGGCAGCACGTCCTTCATCCGGGCCCGGCCTCCGCGCGCCGCCGCGGTCGCGGCCATCAGGGTCTTGCCGTGGCCCGGCGCGAGCGCGTGCATCGCACCCAGGGCGACGGCGATGACCAGCGCCAGCGCGGCGAAGCCGAAGGTGAGGTCATGACGGGCCACCAGATTGTTCAGGGCCTCGGTCCAGCGGTCGGCGCCGCGCGGGAGCACGGAGGCGGCCGGGGCGTCGCGCCGTTCCTCGACGAGGGCGGGGCCGCCGGGGCGGATCCTCAGCGACGCGGTGGCGGTGTCGGCCGGCGAGGAGAGCAGCGCCTTGGGATACCGGGTCAGCTCCGCCGACACCGACTTCGCCGGTACGTCCGAGGAGGTGAGAGTCGTCCGGTCGCCACGGGCGGTGATCTCGCGCCAGCCGGGGCCCCGGTCGGCGCCCGGACTGTGGAAGCCCACGGTGACCGTGGCGTTCCTGGGCAGGGGTGCCGTCAGCCGGCACTCCACGCGCAGGGTGCTGAGCCCCGCCTGCCCCGGGCGCACGCGTGCGTGGCTCGCGCCGGCGGTGAGCGCCACCGTGTGCCCGCCGACGGTCACCTTGCTGCCGCTCGCCGCGCTCGCGCACCGCTGCCGGGCCCAGCCGGCCATCCCGAGCCTGTCGATGTCGGGCTTGGCCTGGGTGGCGGGGATCTCCGCCAGGTCCTCGACGTGATCGACGCGCAACTGCCCGGGAGCGACGACCAGTCCGTCGTACCGGTTGACGGTGAAGTTGCCGAGTGGATGCGCGCTCGCCTGCCCCGAGGGGACCAGTACGAGCGCGCAGGCCGCGGTCAGGATCGTCCCGCAGACGGCGAGGAATCGAGGTGCCCTCACTGCGCGGCCTCCAGTGCCGTACGGGCTTCGCGGGCGCCCAGCGGCGAGAACCCCGGGTTCAGGTCCAGGGCCGACCTCAGCGCGGTGCGCGCCTTCCCGGTGTGGCCGGTGGCCTGCTCGATGACGCCGAGGTGGTAGAGGAAGGACGCGTTGCGGTAGCCCGTCGCCGTGGCCCTGCGGGCGTACGGCAGGGCCTCCGCGTCGCGGCCCGAGACGTGCAGCGCCCAGGCGAGCGCGTCCGCGGTGTGCACGGTGTGCCGGCGGGCCCACTCGTCGCGGGCCGCCTTCAGCGCGGCCGTGCGGTCACCGTGGTCGGCGGCTGCCAGCGCGGTGTCGAGGTCGGCGTCGACGCCGTTGGCGCGGGCCAGGGAGACCCAGGCGTTCACCAGGGTGTACTGGTCGCGGGCCTTCCGCGCGTCGCCGGCCTTCCCGCGGGCCTCGTACAACTCGCCCAGTTCGACGAGGGGTTGCGGAAGCGGGTAGCGCTGCACGACCTGCTCCATCCCTTTGATGGCCGCCGCGTGGTCTCCCTGCGCGGCCTGTGTGCGGGCCCGGCCCTCGAGGGCGGGGAGATAGCCGTCGTCGGCGGCGAGCGCCCGCGCGAAGTAGGTGAGGGCCGAGTCGTACTCGCCCTGGCTCCAGGCCAGTTGGCCGAGCGCGGTGGCAACGTACGAGATGTCGCCGCGGCTGGTCGCGGTGGCGAGCGCCTGGCGCAGGACCCGGCGGGCGGTCTTCACGTCGCCGCGCAGCTCGTGGACGTAGGCGTACCTGGTGAAGACGGGGACGCCCGGCCGCCGCGAGTCGGCGACGTCGGCCGCCTTCGACGCCTCGTCGTAGCGGCCGAGTTCGACGAGTGCGTCGATCCGCGAGGAGAGGGCGCGCTCGCTGTAGGGGTTCTGCTTCAGCGCGAGGTCCGCGTACTTCAGGGCGCCGGTGAAGTCGTGCCGGGCGGCGGCGAGTGCGGCGCGTCCGGCGAGTGCGGGGTCGTAGTCGGGGCGCAGCTTCAGGGAGCGGTCGAGAGCTTCCTGTGCCTGCGGGTAGCGGGAGGGGTCGCCCTTGGTGCGGGCCTGTTCCACATAGGCGAGGCCGAGTGTCGACCAGCCGCCGAAGTCCCTGGGCTGGGTGCGGAGATGGGCCTGGAGGGACGCGATGCTCGCGTCGAGATCGCCGCTCGCGAGCAACTGCGGTGACACGCCGTTGGACACGGTCGTGACGGCGGGTGTCGTGCCGCCGTCCCGCAGGGCCCCGAGCACGACCGCGCCCGCCGTCATGGCGACGGCCAGGGCGGCCGCACAGAAGCTGAGTTGCGCCATCCGCCAGCGACGCTGCGACGCCGACAGCCGGCGCACGGCGGCCACCCGCTCATCGGGCACCTCCGCGACGTCCGCGATGCCGGTGACGTCCGCGGTGTCCTCACCGGAGTCGGCTGTCGGGGTGCTGTCGACGGAGGCGGCTTCCGCCCTGTCCCCAGCGGGTGTCGCTTCCGCCGTGTTCCCGGCGGGTGTTGCGTCCGCCGTGTTCCCGGCGGGTGTTGCGTCCGCCGTGTTCCCGGCGGGTGTTGCGTCCGCCGTGTTCCCGGCGAGGGCCGCCTCCCCGGGGCGCTCGTCGCGCACCGGCGTGGTGACGTCGGCGCCCGCGGGGTCCTCGTCGGGTGTCGCTTCCGCGGCGTTGTCGGCGGGCATGGCCCCCACGGTGCTCTCGTCGGGCGTGGCCGTCTCGGCGTCCGGCGTCGCGTTGTCGTTCGTACGCGGGGACATGCCCTCTCCTCAAAGTCCTGGGCGGAACGGTAGTCGTGGGGGGTGGGGGCGGCGCGGCCCGCACGGTGGGGGGTGTGCTGCGTGCGGGCCGCGCCAGTCGGTGAGCCGGGTCAGTAGGCCCGGTTGTACATCCGTCGGCGCCACCACAGCAGACCGGTGCCGATGAGCAGGATGCCGGCGGCGCCCGCCGCGGCGGAGCCCGCGATCAGCACGGTGTCGGTCCCGCCGCCGGAGGTCGTGCCGGCGGGCTGCAGCGCGTCGCCGAGCTGGCTGCGCACATCGGTCCCGCTGGTCGTGCCCTTGGCCAGCGCGCCGCGCGAGCCCGAGGTCGGCTTGGCCACGTACGGGAAGTACTTCTCGAACTTCTTGTCGTTCTTGTCGACCGCGTCGCCCAAGTCGTTCTTGGAGCCGACCAGTTCACCCTCGACCACCTGGAGCGAGGCGTCGATCACGTCGTCCGTGAGCCGGCGTCCGTTCGGGAAGCCCGCGTTGTCGCCGTCGAGCACACCGAGCCGCTTGGGGTGCGTGGTCGGCTTGATCGAGGTGTTGAGGCGCAGTTCCTCCGCCGGACGGACGTGGGGCGGCTGGTTGAGGCCCTTCACGCCCTTCAGGAACACGTCGACCAGGTCGTTGCGGGGCTCGGCCGGGGCCTTGATCTTGTAGATCCCCTCGATGAGCTTCGGCAGCTCCGGGTTGGTCACGTTCTTCAGGAACTGGGCGTCCTCCCAGGGCGCGGACGCGTTGAACTTGTCCTTGTCCTTCTGCGGGTTGACGACCTCGTTGACCAGCGGCATGCCGAGACGCGAGACCTGCGTGTAGTTGCCGCGGGCGTCCCTGCGCTGCGTGGTCGACCAGATGCCGACGACCGGCTGGCCCTCCGACTCACGGATCATGTCGTTCGGGACCTGCAGGGCTATGGAGTTGACGTTGTAGCCCTTGAGGGTGTCCCGCCCGACCTCGGTCAGGTTCCCGCCGTACAGCAGGTCGAAGACGCGCAGGTCCAGGAAGAACGGGTCGTCGGCCTGGCCGGCGAACGTCTTCGAGCCGCCCGCGAGCTTGTACACCGCCTGATCGCGCAGCTTGCCGTAGTCCGGCATCGACGCCTTGCCGACGTTCGACGGAGCGACCGGGACGTCGTCCGCGACCTTGGTCTTCGACACCAGCTTCTGGTTGTGCAGGCGCAGCAGATCGATGTCGTACGACTGCGTGATGTTCAGGTCGGGGTCGTCGAGGCTGGTGACCGCGCCCGTGTTGTAGAGGAACGTGTCGCCGTTCTTGCGGTGCGTCTTGAACGTGTAGCGGTAGATCAACTCGCCCTGAGCGTCACCGTCGTTGTCGATGTGGATGTCGTACTGGGCGTCGTCGGCGAACGTGTAGAAGTTCGGGCCGCCGGCGGGCTCCTCGAAGGGAATCCAGTTCGCCACGATCGTCGTGGTGTCGGGCTTGTCCGGGCTGACGAACGCGTACACGTCCGTGTTGTCGTACTGGGGAGTGCCCGAGATCAGCGGGGCCTCCCGGTGGCTGGAGGCGGAGGCCGCCCCCGGTTGCAGCGCGGTCACGCCGGCGGCTGCGAGCCCCCCGGCGGCCAGCGCACCACATACGAGGGTCGCGAGCGTCCTGCGTCCCACGCCGCTCCTGGAGATAGGTGTCATGCCGTCCGTCCTCATGTCCAACTTGCCTGACGCACGCCATTCGGAGCGGTCGCCGGGGTGGATTGGTCGAATCCCAAACGTGTTTACGGCGGTTCTCTCGGCTTGTTTCATCGGCGAGCCGGTTTCTTCACGACGGCCCCGCGATCGGCCGCCTTCCGGCCCCGCCAACTGGTCGGCGCCGGACTCGCGTTTTCGGCTCGCTGATCCGTAACCCATCCGTAGACACGTTCGCTGCGAAGACGTAGGGGAAAGGACGGGCCGTGCACGGCCGGAGAGGGGGACGGGTGGAGGCTGACGAACTACTGGTGCTGGTGGCCGGAGGCGACCAGAAGGCGTTCGAGGAGCTGTACGGACTGGTGTCCGGGCCGGTGTTCGGACTGGTGCGCCGCGTGGTGCGGGACCCCGCACAGTCGGAGGAGGTGTCGCAGGAGGTGCTGCTCGAACTCTGGCGCTCCGCGGCGCGGTTCGACCCCGGCCGAGGCAGCGCCCTGTCGTGGATCCTCACCCTCGCGCACCGCCGGGCCGTCGACCGGGTGCGCAGCGCCCGCGCGGCCACCGAGCGCGAGCAGCGCGAGGGGCGGCGCAACCACCACCCCGCCTTCGACCAGGTCGCCGAGGAGGTCGAGGCCGGGCTGGAACGCGAGTGGGTCCGCCGCTGCCTCGACCGGCTCACCGCCCTGCAACGCCAGTCCGTCACCCTCGCCTACTACGACGGCTACACCTACCGTGAAGTCGCCGAGCGGCTCTCCCTGCCCCTCGGCACCGTCAAGACCCGTATGCGCGACGGGCTCACCCGCCTGCGTGAATGCCTGGGAGGAGTCGCGTGAACGTCCTCGACTGCCTGCCCGGCCACGACCGTCACGGAAGAGAGGGGGGTGCCGCATGAGCGTCCTCGACCGACTGCTGGGCCGCGATCTGCATTCCCTCGCCGCCCCCTACGCCCTCGACGCGCTGGAAAGCGACGAGCGGCGCCGGTTCGAACGTCATCTGAAGGGCTGTGAACGCTGTGCCGAGGAGGTGCGTGCGCTGACCGAGGACGCGGTACGGCTCGCCTGGTCCACGACGGCGGCCCCGCCGGCCGCCCTTCGGGAGCGGGTGCTGACCGCCGTACGGACGACACCGCAGGAACCGGCCGCCCGGGAGCCCCGCGCCCGGCCCGCCCATCAGCCCACGCGGGCGCGTGCCCCCCGGTTCCGCCCGCTGTTCGCCCCGCTCGCCACCACCACGGCCGCCGCGGCTCTCGTCGTCGCCTCCCTGTTCGCGGTGCAGGCGACACAGGCGCGGGACGAACTGGACCGGGAGCGTGCGCAGGCACGTGAGATCGCCCACGTTCTCGCGGCGCCCGACGCGCGGGCGACCGGTGAACGGGACGCACGGGGGCGTGGAATCGGAGTTGTGGCCTCCGCGTCGGAGCGGCGCGCCGTCGTGACAGTGAGCGGACTCGGCAGCCCCTCGGGCGGGCGCGTCCATCAGCTGTGGCTCATGCGCCCCAACGAGAAACCGCGTTCCCTCGGCCTGTTCGAAGCCGACACGCCCCTCGTCGCCGACGGACTGAATACGAACGCGACGTCACTCGCAGTGACCGTCGAACCTCACGGAGGGTCAGTGCAGCCCACTACCCAGCCGGTTGTCCAACTCGCCCTGGAAACGGTTGGATTCGGAGAGTAATCGTCAACCCCCTTACGGGGAAGGTGAATCCTGTGTCCGAGATACACGAGCGCCACGAGGGGGCGATAGGGTTAGTCTGCCCGGGCCGGGTGGACTTGTACGGGTGGGGAGTGACATGGAACAGATAACAGTGAGCAGCAGGGCTCGTGTCCCTGCGATCACGTGCGGGAGCAGCGCGACCAGTTCGCGCCTCGACCGTCATCTCGCGGTGCTGGGTGGCCCTGCCATACCGCAGCGCGAGACGGTCGAGGCGACGTCACTGATGCGTGAGCTCACGGCGCGTGACACCGCGCACGACAGCGGCTCCATGGGTGCGCGCGTGCGGCGGGTCTCGCTCTTCGCGCCGCTCAGGCGGCTGCGTCGTTCGCTGTTCGGCGGCCACTGATCGGCCGTCGGTACCGGCGTTCCCCGACTCGCGCTCCGGCGGCCCACCGTCCCGGCGCAACGCTGCCTCTCCGCGTCCGTCATCCCCACGGCGGGCAGCGGCGCCCGGTGGTCACCACGGCCGGAGCGCGGGTCACCACATCTCACTGAGCCGCAAGGCTCAGCGCACCACTCCGTCCCGCCGCAGCTCGGCGACGTCCGCGTCCGTCATGCCCAGCGCCCGCAACACCACCCCTGTGTGCTCGCCGAGCCGCGGGACGGCCCCCATCCGTGCCTCCTCCCCGCCCGGCAGCGTGATCGGAGGCAGCAGCGCCCGCAGCGGCCCGACCGGTGACCCCACCTCCCGCCACCGGTTCCTGGCCGCCAGCTGCGGATGCTCCGCCACCTCCCCGACGTCCCGCAGTCGCGCGCACGCGATGCCCGCGGCCTCCAGGCGGGTCACCGCCTCGTCGGCGCCGAGCACGCCCAGCGCCTTCGCCACCAGGGTGTCCACGGGCTCCCGGTTCGCCACCCGCGCCGGGTTCGTCGCGAACTCCGGATCGTCCGCCAAGTCGGGCCGCCCCAGAAGCTGTTGGGCGAGCCGCCGCCACTCCCGGTCGTTCTGCACCGACAACAGCACGCGCCCGCCGTCCGCCGTCGAATAGACGTCGTAGGGAACGATCACGGCATGCGCGAGGCCGGTGCGTGCCGGTGCCGTCCCGCCGTGCATCGCGTGGTGCAGCGGATGCCCCATCCACTCCGTGAGCGCGTCCAGCATCGACACCTCCACCGGGCCCCCGCGGCCGGTCGTGCCGCGCCGCACCAGGGCCGCGAGGACTCCCGAGAAGGCGTACATGGCCGCGGCGATGTCCGCGGCCGGGATGCCCGCCTTCACCGGCTCCTCCGGAGTCCCCGTCACCGACACGAGCCCCGCCTCGCACTGCACGAGCATGTCGTACGCGCGTTTGCCGGCGTACGGCCCGGACGCCCCGTACCCCGAGACGTCCACGGCGATCAGCCGCGGATGCTCGGCGCACAGGGTCACCGCGTCCAGGCCCAGCCGGGCCGCCGCCCCCTGGGCGAGGTTCTGCACGAACACGTCCGCGTCCGCGACGAGCCGGCGCACGACATCCAGCCCGCGCGGGTCCTTCAGGTCGAGGGCGACGGACTCCTTGCCCCGGTTGCACCACACGAAATGCGAGGCCAGGCCCGCGGCCGCGGTGTCGTAGCCACGGGCGAAGTCCCCGCCGTCGATCCGCTCGATCTTGACGACCCGGGCGCCGAGATCGGCGAGCTGACGGGTGGCGAAGGGCGCGGCGACGGCTTGTTCGACGGCGACGACGGTGATGCCTTCGAGGGGCAGTGGCTGTGGCTGCATGCGGTGGATCATGGCTCCTCGCCGCCACCTTTGTCATGCGCGGACGCCGATAAGGAGGTTCCGTGAAGCCGGTGTGAACCGTCGTCCGCGAGCGGTCCCGCCGCTCACCGTCCGCTCGACGCTCACCGTTCCCCGGTCGCGTACCGGCGGACGGCGAGCGGCAGGAACACCACGAGCAGCACGCCGCACCAGGCCAGCGACCCGGCGACCGGATGGGCCACCGGCCAGGCGGAACCGCCGGGCACCGGGGCGTTCCCGAACAGCTCACGCAGGGCTGTGGTCACCGCGCTGATCGGGTTCCACTCCGCGAGCGTGCGCAGCGGCCCCGGCAGGTTGTCCGTCGGGATGTACGCGTTGGACAGCAGCGGCAGCATGAACGTCGCACTGCCCAGCTGACCCGCCGCCTCCTCGCTCCGGGACAGCAGCCCGAGGAAGATCCCGACCCAGGTGGCCGCGAACCGGAAGAGCAGCAACAGCGCGAGCGCGCCCGCCGCGTGGAGCGCCGAGCCCTCCACGCGCCAGCCCACCGCGAGTGCAACGAGCAGGAACGGCACGGTTCCCGCGGCGGTCACGAGCAGATCCGCGACAGCCTGGCCCAGCGGCACGGCCGCCCGGCTCATCGGCAGGGTGCGGAAGCGGTCCGTGACGCCGCGGTGCGTGTCCTGGGCCGCCTGGAACATCCCCGTCATGACCCCGTTGGCCGCGGTCGCGACCAGCAGACCCGGTACGAGGAAGGACCGGTACTGCGGTCCCGGCATGGCGAGGGCGCTGCCGAAGACGTATCCGAAGAAGAGCAGCATCGTGATCGGCATGGTCTGGGTGAGGACCGTGAGACCCGGGCTGTTCCGCACGCGCCTCAGCTGGCGGCCGAGCATCGCGCCGCCGTCGTACGCCAGTCCGCTCATGCCACGGGCTCCTTGACGTCGGCCGGCTCTCCGGTCAGCCGGAGGAAGACGTCGTCGAGGGTCGGTTGCCGCAGGGTCACGTCGAGCAACGGCACTCCCGCCGCGTCGAGTTCACGGACCAGGCGGGGGAGCGTCAGGGTCGGATCCGAGGTGACGGCCCCCACGGTGCCGCGGGAGGCGTCCAGCGCGGGCTCGTTGCCGGTGAGCCGGTCGAGGACGGCGGCCGCGTCGGCCAGCGCGTCCGGGTGGGCGACCACCGCCTGCGCGTACGCGCCGATGAGTGCCTTGAGTTCGGCGGGCGAGCCGGTGTGGGCGATCCTGCCTCGGTCCACCAGCGCGATGTCGTCGGCCAGTTGGTCGGCCTCCTCCAGATACTGCGTGGTCAGCACCACGGTCGTGCCGTCGTCCCTCAGGGCGCGTACGGCGTCCCGGATCCCGTTGCGGCTCGCCGGGTCGAGCCCGGTGGTGGGCTCGTCGAGGAACAGCACGGCTGGCCGCCGGATCAGACTCGCCGCCAGATCGAGCCGCCGCCGCATGCCGCCCGAGTAGGTGGAGGCCGGCCGGTCCGCGGCCTCGGTCAGCCCGAAGCGGTCCAGGAGTTCGGCGGCCCGTGCGCCGGCGTCCCGCAGCCGGTGCAGCCGCGCGAACAGCCGCAGGTTCTGCCGTCCGGTGAGATCGCCGTCCACCGAGGCGTACTGCCCGGTGACCGCGATGCTCCGCCGTACGGCCGCGGCCTCCCGTACGACGTCGTGCCCGGCGACACGCGCGGACCCGGCGTCGGGTCGCAGCAGCGTGGCCAACAGGCGTACGGCCGTGGTCTTGCCCGCGCCGTTCGGTCCGAGCACCCCGCAGACCGTGCCCCGGGCCACCGCCAGGTCGAGCCCGCGCAGGGCGCGGACATCTCCGAAGCGTTTCTCCAGACCCTCACTAAGTACAGCGTACGTAGTAGTCATGGGGTGACCATAGCGCACTACGTACGCTGTACGTAACTAGGATGGTCGCGAGGTGATCGACCAATGGCAGGGCGCAACGCCGTACCCGAAGTGATCTGGGCCCGTCCCGAGCGGGCGGGCCGTGGTCCGCGGCCGGCTTTCCGACGCGCGGACATCGCGGCCGCCGCGGTGCGGATCGCGGACGCGGAGGGACTGGACGCGGTCTCGATGCGGCACGTGGCCACCGAACTCGGCTGCGGCACGATGTCGCTGTACAACTACGTGCCGCGCAAGGAGGACCTGTACGAGCTGATGGTCGACGGCATCAGCGGCGAGCACGACATCCGGGAGCCCTCCGGTGACTGGCGCGCCGACATGCTCCACGTCGCCCACCAGACCCGCGCCCTCATGCACCGCCACCCGTGGCTGCCGCGCCTGATGTCCCCGGTCTACGGCTTCAGCCCCAACGCCCTGCGCTACCTGGAGCACTGTCTGGCCTGCCTCGATCCGCTCGACGCGCCGTACGGCACCAAGATGGAGCTGATCGCGATGCTCAACGGTGTGGTGACGACGTACGTCGGCAATGAGCTGGCCACCGTCGAGCGGACGCGCTCGCTGCCCTGGTCCGAGGAGCAGGAGAACGCGGCCAGGATCGCCTACCTGGGCAGTCAGGTGGCGTCCGGCGCGTATCCGCGGATGGCCGCCGCCTTCATGGAGGACGCCGGTCCGATCGACCTGGAGGCGGTGTTCGAGCGGGCGTTGGGCCGGGTGCTGGACGCGTTCGAGCCGAAGGAGTAGGGCGCGGTCCGGCCGATCGCGATCTGTCCGCGGTGACGGGCGGGGCCCGGCGCGGGCTTTGCCCCTGGGCCGGCTGGATCGGACCGGTCGGCTAGGCGGTTTCGTTTGGATCATCGGGCGGACCAGAGGAAGATGCCGGCGATGTGGAGTCCGGCCAGGTAGATGGTGGCGGTCTTCTCGTAGCGGGTGGCGATGCCTCGCCACTGCTTGAGGCGGTTGATACACCGCTCGACCGTGTTGCGCAGCTTGTAGGTCTCACGGTCGAAGGCCGGTGGTCTGCCGCCCCGACTCCCGCGTCGCAGCCGATGGCCGCGCTGGTCCGCCGGGACGGGGATCACCGCACGGATGCCGCGCCGACGCAGGTGCTCGCGGATCGCGCGGGAGGAATACGCCTTGTCTGCCAGGACCACGTCCGGTCTGGTGCGTGGCCGACCACGTGGTCGGGGGACACGCAGGCAGGCCATGACATCGGTGAAGGCCGGTGCGTCGCCCGCCTGTCCGGCGGTGAGGACAAACGCCAGAGGCCGGCAGCGGGCATCGGCAGCGAGGTGGATCTTCGTGGTCAGTCCGCCGCGGGACCGGCCGATGGCATGGTCGGCCGGTTCGCCGGCCGGGGCCCCCTTTTGCGGGCCCCGGCCGCATGCTGGTGGGCCCGCACGATCGTGGAGTCCACCGAGACCGCCCAGTCGAGGTCCTCATCGGCGTCGGCCCGGGCCATCAGCGCGGTGAAGACACGTTCCCAGGTGCCGTCGATGGCCCACATCCGCAGCCGGTTGTAGACGCCGCGCCAGTTGCCGTACTTCTCCGGCAGGTGCACCCATTGCGTTCCGGTCTGGAACTTGAAGGCGATCGCGTCGATCACCTGCCGGTGATCCCGCCAGCGGCCACCCCGCACCGGCGTCCGGTCCGGGAGCAACGGCTCGATCCGCGCCCACTGCGCGTCAGTTAACGACACACCCGGACCAACGATCCGATGATCTAAACGAAACGGCCTAGATCAGCGCGAACTGGCCCTCCGGGCCCTCTTCGTGGTGGTCGAGCACCGAGGCCGGACGCCGCGCGGTGTCCGGTACCGGCAGGACGCCGGCCGTGCGCAGTTCGGCCGCGGTGATCGGTGATCGCTGCTCCAACTCGGCCTGCTGAGGGCGTAGTTCCGCGAGCAGCGCGAGGACCGTGATGAGTTCGAGGAGTTCGGACGTCCAGGCCTGCGGCCAGCCGGCGGGGCCGATCGTCTCCAGAGTGCCCGCCTCGGGCGTCCCGGTCCTGGCCGCGAACCACTGCTCGAGGACACGCACGCCACCGACCTCGAAGTCCCAGGCCTCGGGCGGCACGGGCGAGATCCTGCCCTCACCGAGGTGCAGGGACTCCTCGTCGCGGTCGTAGTACGGGTCGGCGAGGAGGGGCCCCTGCGCCGGGCGGGACCCGTGGGCGAGGGCGGTCAGGGGCGCGCGGACGTACGGGCGGCGGCCGCCGGGGAGTTTGGGGCGCTCGCCGTCGCGGCACATCAGCCACAGCATCCGCCGGCCCGACTCGACTCCGTACGCCCACACTTCGGGGTCGGCGGTGAGCGGGACCGCGCGGCCGTCCCGGCTGTGCCGCGCGACCGCCATCGTCCAGGCGAGGACGTCGACGGGGGCGGGGGAGTGGCCGAGGCGGGTGGCGAGGTGCTCCAACAGGCCCGGTGCCAGGTTCGGTTCACGGCCGCCGGGGCGACGGAAGAGAGGACGCACCCGACCGCCGCGGCCGGCGCTCAGCGGCAGCACGGACGCGGCCAGCAGGACCGGCCCCGCCGCTTCGGGCGCCGCGGTCTGCTCGACCGCGAACACCTGCCCCTCGCCCGCCACCCGCCACAACTCGGGTCGGGCGGCGTCGATCAGCCGGTGATCGGGAATCAGCCACTGCTCGTCGAAGGGGGCGCACAGCACGCGGACCGGGTCCGGGCAGGGGCCCGACACGCGCGCGAGGCGGCCCGTCCCGCTGGACTGGCCCGGCAGCTGGGCGACAGCGGAGTGCGTCGTGCGCGCCCGCGTCGGCTCGAACAGCGCCTCGCGGTCGGCCCCTTCGGCCTTCACGAGGGCGTCCCAGCGCGCCTTCAGGGATGCCGCGTCCGGTGCCGTCGGCCACCTCCGGCCCAGCCTCGGCGGTGCGACGGACCACGGCATGAGGTCCGCGAGCAGCGGAGCGGCGTCGTGCGTCACGCTCGGCATCGTACGACGTGGGCGCCGCGCGCCGTCCCCGTACGGCATCGTCAGTGGGCGTCGAGGGTGACAGTGAACGAGAAGCGGTCGCCCCGGTAGTGGATGACCGCCACGTCCAGCGCCTGGCCGTCCTTGCCGTAGATGATGCCGGTGTAGCGCAGGATCGGGCTGAGCAGCGGTACTTGGAGCAGGCGCGCCGTCTCCGGGTCCGCGAGCCGTGCCTCCACGGTGTCGGTGATCCGGCTGATGCCGACTCCGAGCACGTCCCGCAGGACCTTGGTCATCGGCCAGCGGATCAGATCCTCCCGGTCGATGCGCTCGGCCAGCTCCGGCCGGAGGTAGTTGCGCGCGTGATTGGTCGGCTCGCCCGTCGCCTCGTCGCTGCGCAGCCGGTGGTACGTCGCCACCTCGTCCACATCCGGGAAGAATTCCGCCAGCTCGCCCGAAACGGGCGCCTTTCCCTGATCCAGCAGCTCCGTCGTCATGCCCGACTGCTGGGCCACGATCGCGTCCACCGAGCCGAGCAGCCGCACGGGCGCGCTCCGCTGCGCACTCGGCTCGATGAACGTGCCCCGGCGGCGGTGCCGGGTGATGAGCCCTTCGACCTCCAGCTCCTTGAGCGCCTGCCGCATGGTCAGCACGCTCACCCCGTAGTGCCCGGCGAGCTGCTCCTCGGTGGGCAGGCGCAGCGGGTCCTGGGGGGAGCGGCCGAGTATCGAGGCGCGCAGGGACTGCGACACCTGATACCAGAGCGGCAGCTTGCGGTTCAGGACGATCGAGTCCGGAGCGAAGGAGGTCACGAGGGTATCCGTACCGGTCGCGGGCGTGGAAGGCAACGCCCGGTAGGTCTCAGTCGGTCGGGCGGAAGTGCCGCTGGAGGCCCTGCCACACGTCGTCGTACCCCTGCTGGAGGTGCTCCGCCCGTGCCGCCTGGGCCGTAGCGGTCACCGGCCAGCGCGTCTCGAACATGAACGCGAGCCCGTCGTCGATCTTCTGCGGCTTCAGCTCGGCGGCGCTGGCGCGGTCGAAGGTCTCCCGGTCCGGCCCGTGCGCCGACATCATGTTGTGCAGCGAGCCGCCGCCCGGCACGAAGCCCTCCGCCTTGGCGTCGTACGCGCCCTCGACGAGCCCCATGTACTCGCTCATCACGTTCCGGTGGAAGTACGGCGGCCGGAAGGTGTCCTCGCCCACGAGCCAGCGGGGCGCGAAGACGACGAAGTCGACCCCGGCCAGGCCCGGGGTGTCGGACGGCGACGTCAGCACCGTGAAGATCGACGGGTCCGGATGGTCGTAGCTGATGGAGCCGATCACATTGAACCGGTGCAGGTCGTAGACGTACGGCACATGGTTGCCGTGCCAGGCGACCACGTCCAGCGGCGAGTGTTCGTACGTCGCCTTCCAGAGGTTGCCGCAGAACTTGTTCACCACCTCGACCGGGCCCTCGACGTCCTCGTACGCGGCGACCGGGGCGAGGAAGTCGCGGGCGTTGGCGAGGCCGTTGGCGCCGATCGGGCCGAGGTCCGGCAGCTGGAAGGGTGCCCCGTAGTTCTCGCAGACATAGCCCCGGGCGCCCGTGCCCGGCCCGCCCTCGGGCGTGCTGTCCAGCAGCTCCACCCGGAAGCGCACCCCCCGGGGGATCAGCGCCATCCGGCCCGGCTCCACGTGCAGCAGCCCGAACTCGGTGCGCAGCAGCAGGCCGCCGCGCTCCGGGACGATGAGCAGCTCGCCGTCGGCGTCGCTGAACACCCGCTCCATCGAGGCATTGGCGTGATACAGGTGCACCGCGATCCCGGTGCGCTGGGTCGCGTCGCCGTTGCCGCCGAGGGTCCACAGGCCGGCGAGGAAGTCCGTCCCGGCGGGCGGCTCGGGCAGCGGGTTCCAGCGCAGCCGGTTCGGGTCGGGCACCGTCTCGGTGAAGGGCGCCGTCCGCAGGGTGCCGTTGTCGGTGCGCGTGAACGCGGGGTGCGCGGCCGAGGGCCGGATCCGGTACAGCCACGAACGCCGGTTGGACGCCCTCGGCTCGGTGAACGCCGTGCCGCTCAGCTGTTCCGCGTACAGCCCGAGCGGTGCGCGCTGCGGCGCGTTGCGGCCGTGCGGCAGGGCCCCCGGGACCGCCTCCGAGCTGTGTTCGTTGCCGAATCCGGAGAGGTAGGTCAGCCCCTCGGCCGTCTTCCTCGCGTCCCCGCTCATGATCGCTCCCTCGCGCCTGATTCCTATGCATCACCGTAGGATTCCGTCCTCGCCCGCGCAAGGGGTCGGCCGCGGTCACCGAAGGAGATCGGTCACGGACCACGCCCGGACCACGCCAACGGGCCCGGAGAGCCCGCCGCAATACCCGCCGGGAGTAGTACTCAGGGGTCGGCGAACGGTCCGAGAACCCGACTCCAGGGGGATCCCGGCCGTCGGAGCCTTGTTCTACGCTCCCGGACATGCGGTGGACGCGTGGACTGCTCACCGCGCTCGCGGTCTGCGCCCTGCTCGGCGGATCCGCGGGCTGCGGCGCCGGTGATGCGCACGAGCGGAGGGACGGAGTGTCGGCCTCGCCCGTGGGCACATTGCTCGACGACATGGACGAGGAGGGACGGCTCTATCGTGAGGTGGACAAGAAGGGGGCGCCCGAGGTCGGGATCGAGATCCAGCCCGACTCCGCCGACAGCTGGGACGTGCGGCTGACCGTCCGCAACTTCCGCTTCTCGCCCGCGGGCACGCGACCCGTGCCGGTCGCCGGGCGCGGCCTCGCCCACCTCTACGTCGACGGCCGGACCGTCGCCCGGCTGCGCACCGCCGAGTACCACCTGGCCGGGGACCTCGTGCCGCGCGGCACCCACCACGTCACCGTGCGCCTGTACGCGGACGACGGCACCGCGTGGGCCGTCCAAGGCCAGCCGATCGAGCGGACGGCCGACATCACGGCGTCGGGCGCCGGGCGGACGGCGACACCGACGGCCTCACCGATCGCGGCCCAGGTCGCAGCGCACGCGGCGGTCCCGAGGGCGAAGTGAGTGGTCACGGCATCGAGGTGCGTACTGATGGGGGAGGTTCACCGGATCCCTGCGGAAAGGCATCATGAAGACCGTGCCCCATGCGACCTCGCTGCGCAGAGCGCCCGTACAGCGGCGCAGCGCAGAACGACTGACCAGAATCCTCGACGCCTGCGCCGACCTCCTCGACGAGGTGGGCTACGACGGTCTGAGCACCCGGGCCGTGGCTCAGCGGGCCGGAGTGCCCATCGGCTCCGTCTACCGTTTCTTCGGCAACAAGCGCGCGATGGCCGACGCGCTCGCCCAGCGCAACCTGGAGCTCTACGCCGAGCGCGTCACCCAGCGCCTGCGGGAGGGGGACGGGGGAGACTGGCGGGCCGCGATGGACGCGGTGCTCGACGAGTACCTCGCCATGAAGCGGACCGCGCCGGGTTTCTCCCTCGTCGACTTCGGCAACCAGATACCGGTCGGCGCCCGCTACACAGAACCCAACACCCGGGTGGCCGACCGCCTCACCGACCTGCTCTCCGGCTATCTCGACCGCACCCCGGACGAGGATCTCCGCCGCTCCTTCCTGATCGCCGTGGAGACCGCCGACACCCTGGTCCACCTGGCCTTCCGGGTCGCCCCCGAGGGGGACGAGCGGATCATCGAGGAGACGCGCGAACTGCTGCGGGCGTATCTGGCCAGGGTCCTCGACTGACCTGCCCCCGCCGGCACCGTTCGCGCGGATTTCCGACGTGACCCCCGGCAGACCCTCCCCGCCATGCGTACCGGTCGGTATGCTCGGTCGCGTCCGTGTGTCACCGAAGCCACCGCCCTCCGGGAGGACCCGTGTCCCGCACCTCCGGCACCACCCCCGACTCCCGAACCGCCCTGCGCGTCTGCCCACTGTGCGAAGCCACCTGCGGGCTGACGCTGACCATCGAGGGCACCCGGGTGACCGGCGCCCGGGGTGACCGGGACGACGTCTTCAGCAAGGGCTTCATCTGCCCGAAGGGCGCCTCCTTCGGGGCCGCCGACGGCGACCCCGACCGACTGCGCACCCCCCTCGTCCGCAAGGACGGCGAACTGCGCGAGGCCACCTGGGAGGAGGCCTTCGACGCGGTGGCCGCCGGACTGCGCCCCGTCGTCGAGCGGCACGGTCCGCACGCCGTAGGCGTCGTCCTCGGCAACCCGAACGTGCACACCATGGCCGGCGCCCTCTACCCGCCCGTCCTGCTCGGCGCCCTGCGCACCCACAGCGTCTTCACCGCCTCCACGGTCGACCAGATGCCCAAGCACGTGTCGAGCGGCCTGCTGTACGGCGACGCCAACGCGATCCCCGTGCCGGACCTGGACCACACCGACCACCTCCTGCTCATCGGCGCCAACCCGCTGGAATCCAACGGGAGTCTGTGCACCGCCCCCGACTTCCCCGGCCGACTCCGTGCACTGCGGGCGCGCGGAGGCACGCTGACCGTCATCGACCCGCGCCGGACCCGCACGGCCAAGCTTGCCGACCGCCATGTGGCCATCCGCCCCGGCACCGACGCGACACTCCTCGCGGCGATGGCGTACGTCCTCTTCGAGGAGAAGCTCGTCGACCTCGGCGCGCTCGCCCCGCACGTGCAAGGCGTCGACGAACTCCCCGACGCGCTCCGGGACTTCACCCCCGAGGCGGCGAGCACGGCCTGCGACGTGGACGCCGGCACCATCCGGGAGCTGGCGCGCGAGCTGGCCGCCGCGCCCACCGCCGCCGTCTACGGCCGCATCGGCAGCTGCACCGTCCCGCACGGCACCCTGGCGAGCTGGCTGGTGGACGTCCTCAACATCCTCACCGGCAACCTCGACCGGCCCGGCGGTGCCCTCTTCCCGATGGCCGCCACCGACCGGACACCCCGCCCCGCGGGCCCCGGTCACGGCTTCGCGCTGGGCCGCTGGCACAGCCGGGTGAGCGGTCACCCCGAGGCCAAGGGCGAACTGCCGCTGGCCGCCCTGGCGGAGGAGATCGACACGGTGACGGCGGAGGGCAGCCCGGTCCGCGCCGTCATCGCCGTCGCCGCCAACCCCGTCCTGTCCGCACCCGACGGCCTCCGTCTGGACAAGGCGCTCGAATCGCTGGACTTCATGGTCAGCGTCGACCCGTACCTGAACGAGACCTCGCGCCACGCCCACGTCGTGCTGCCGCCGCCCCCGCCCTCGCAGAGCGCGCACCACGACTTCGCGTTCAACACCCTCGCCGTCCGCAACCAGGTCCGCTACAACCGCCCCGCCGTCCCCCTGGAGGAGGGCCGCATGGCGGAGACCGAGATCCTCGCCCGGCTCGTCCTCGCCGCGACCGGCATGCACGGCGCCGACCCGTCCGCCGTGGACACGATGGTCATCGACAGCACCCTGGGCAAGGCGGTCGGGGACACCGCGTCGCCGGTGCACGGACGCGACCCGCGGGAACTCGCCGCCGCCCTCGACGGCGAGACCGGCCCCGAGCGCCGGCTCGACATGATGCTGCGCCTCGGCCCGTACGGCGACGGCTTCGGCGCCCGCCCCGACGGCCTGACCCTGGACAAGCTGCTCGCGCACCCGCACGGCATCGACCTCGGACCGCTCGTCTCCCGTCTGCCGCAGCGGCTGAAGACCCGCAGCGGGAGGATCGAGCTGCTGCCGGAGCCGATCGCCGGCGATCTGCCGCGCCTGCGTGACGCGCTGCGCGAGCGCCCGGCGGCCCTCGTTCTCGTCGGCCGCCGTCATCTGCGCTCCAACAACAGCTGGATGCACAACGTCCCCGCGCTCACCGGCGGTTCCAACCGCTGCACCCTGCACATCCACCCCGACGACGCGGCCCGGCTCGGGCTCGCCGACGGGGCGGCGGTACGCGTCAAGGGTGCCGGGGGAGAGGTGACCGCCCCGGCGGAGCTGACCGACACCGTCCGGCGCGGCGTCGTGAGCCTTCCGCACGGCTGGGGGCACGACCGCCCCGGCACCCGGATGAGCCACGCCGCCCTGGACCCCGGCGTCAACGTCAACCAGCTGCTCGACGGCTCGCTGCTCGACCCGCTGTCCGGAACGGCGGTGCTCAACGGCGTGCCCGTGGAACTGGCGGCGGCCTGCCCGTGACCACCACCGTGACCCACCACCGCGATCTCCACCGCGATCGTCCGTCTGCCGGCTCTCTGACCCGTCCGTCGGCCGAGACGAGGCTGTGACCTGGAGTTTTGCGCTTATTGCTCGCGTGTCAACGCCTTGTTAACGCCTTCGGGCGCGACCTAACGTCATCGCACCGCCGTCCCTGGTGGGAGTTCAAGGGCGAACGTTAGGTGTCCATTTCATGCTGACCATCCTCGGCTTCACCATGATCGCGACCTTCCTGGTCCTGATCATGGTGAAGAAGATGTCGCCGATCGCGGCGCTCGTACTGATCCCGGCGCTCTTCTGCGTCTTCGTCGGAAAGGGCGCCCGGCTCGGCGACTACGTCATCGACGGCGTCACCGGCCTCGCCCCCACGGCGGCGATGCTGATGTTCGCGATCGTCTACTTCGGAGTGATGATCGACGTCGGTCTCTTCGACCCGATCGTCCGGGGGATCCTCAGGTTCTGCAGGGCCGACCCGCTGCGGATCGTGGTCGGCACGGCGCTCCTCGCCGCGATCGTGTCCCTGGACGGCGACGGATCGACCACCTTCATGATCACCGTCTCGGCGATGTATCCGCTCTACAAGCGGCTGAAGATGAGCCTGGTCGTGATGACCGGCGTCGCCGCCATGGCCAACGGCGTGATGAACACGCTGCCCTGGGGCGGCCCGACCGCCCGCGCCGCGACCGCGCTCAAGCTCGACGCGAGCGACATCTTCGTCCCGATGGTCCCCGCCCTCGCCGTCGGTCTGCTGGGCGTCCTCGCCCTCGCCTACGTCCTCGGCCGCCGCGAGCGCAAGCGGCTCGGCGTGCTGACGCTGGACGAGGTGCTGGAGCCGCGGGAGACGGACACCGGGACGGCGCTCGTGGGAGCGAGCGGCGCGGGTTCGGCCGCGGCTGTGGCGAAGGGTTCCGGCTCGGGCAAGCAGGCCGTGCGGGGCGGCGGTTCGGGATCCGGTCCGGGCAAGCAGCTCGCGTACAGCGGGGGTTCGGGCTCCGGGACCGACGCGTACGTGAACCGCTCGGACGTGGACGTGAACCGGTCGGACGCGGACGGGCCCGACGAGGACGACGACTTCCAGGGCCTCGACCCGCACCGCGCCACCCTGCGGCCCCGGCTCTACTGGTTCAACGCGCTGCTCACCGTCACCCTGCTCACCGCCATGATCATGGAGTGGCTGCCGATCCCGGTCCTGTTCCTGCTCGGCGCCGCGCTCGCGCTCACCGTCAACTTCCCCCACATGCCCGACCAGAAGGCCCGCCTCGGCGCCCACGCCGAGAACGTCCTCAACGTCTCCGGCATGGTCTTCGCCGCCGCCGTCTTCACCGGTGTCCTCCAGGGCACGGGCATGGTCGACCACATGGCGACGTGGCTGGTGGACAACATCCCCGACGGCATGGGCCCGCACATGGCCCTCGTCACCGGCGTCCTGAGCATCCCCCTCACGTACTTCATGTCCAACGACGGCTTCTACTTCGGCATCCTCCCCGTGCTCGCCGAAGCCGGCCAGGCCCACGGAGTCTCCTCCCTGGAGATCGCCCGCGCCTCACTCGTCGGTCAGCCCCTGCACATGTCGAGTCCGCTGGTGCCCGCCGTGTATGTCCTGGTCGGCATGGCCAAGGTCGAGTTCGGCGACCACACCCGCTTCGTCGTGAAGTGGGCGGCGCTCACCTCGCTGGTGGTGCTCGGTGCCGGGCTGCTCTTCGGCATCGTCTGATCACGCCCGACCGGAGGACATCACCATGAGGCCCGGCGGGAACCGCGGCTGGCTGCTCCGCCTCGTCATCGCCTTCGCCTGTACGCAGGGGGCGGTGTCGATGGCGCGGCCCGCGGTCTCCTACCGGGCCCTCGCGCTCGGCGCCGACGAGCGGGCGATCGGCGTCATCGCGGGCGCCTTCGCGCTGCTGCCGCTGTTCGCGGCCGTACCCCTCGGACGCCGGACCGACAACGGGCGGTGCGCGCCCCTGCTGCCCGCGGGTGTCGTCCTGATCGTGGCGGGCTGCGCCCTGAGCGGCACGGCCGGCACCCCGGCGGGCATGGCGGCCTGGAGCGGTGTGATGGGCCTCGGCCATCTCTGCTTCGTCATCGGCGGGCAGTCCATCGTCGCCCGCCAGTCCGCCCCGCACGAACAGGACCGCAACTTCGGCCACTTCACCATCGGGGTCTCGCTCGGCCAGCTGATCGGCCCCGTCGCGGCAGGCGCCCTGATCGACGGCCACGACAGGGCGGGCGGGAGTTCCGTCGCCCTGCTCGTCGCGGGCGCGGTGGCGGCGGTCTCGTTCACCTCGCTGTGGCGGATCGAGCACCGCACGACGGCCGGGTCCCCGGCGGCCCGTGGCGAGCGCCCGCCCGTGCACCGCATCCTGCGCGCCCGGGGTGTTCCCGCGGGGATCTTCGTCAGCGCCGCCGTGCTGTCCGCCACCGGCATCCTCACGGCCTATCTGCCGGTCGTCGGCGAGCACCGGGGGATCGCGCCCGCGGTGATCGGCGTCCTGCTGAGCCTGCGCGCGGCGGCGACCGTCGCGTGCCGGCTGGTGATGACGCCGATGCTGCGGCTGCTCGGCCGGAACGCGCTGCTCGCCGTGACCTGTCTGCTCGGCGGCGTGCTGTGCGCGGGCATCGCGCTGCCGGTGCCGGTGGGGGCGCTGGCGGCGATGCTCGTCGTCCTCGGCTTCTGTCTCGGTGTCGGCCAGCCGCTGTCCATGACCACGGTCGTCCAGGCCGCCCCCGAGGGGGCACGCTCCACGGCGCTCGCGCTGCGGCTGACGGGCAACCGGCTGGGCCAGGTCGCCGCGCCCGCCGCCGCGGGCCTGGTCGCGGGGGTGGCGGGCGTCGCGGCGCCGTTCGTGATGCTGGGCGCGCTGCTGCTGCTGTCGTCGGGCATCGCGGTGAAGTCCCCGGCCGAGCCGGAACGGGCGCGGGACCGGCCGCGGCGGCCCCGGGTGCCCTTGCGCCGGAAGAGCGATACCTGACGGGGCACTGGGCGCAGTTGCGATCTTTTCCGGGGCGCATGTGAAAGGTAGTCAGACGAAGTGAGATTTGTATGAAAATCATCTGACTCGGAGGAACCCGCATGTCCACCTCGTCCCTCTCGCGCCGCTCCGGCCCACGTCGCGGCGCCGGCGCCCTCGTGACGCTCGCCGTCGCGGGCACCGCCCTCCTGGGGGCCCCGGCCGCCGTCGCCGCCCCCGGAGACAACGGCGACGTCAAGGTCCACGACTCGGGCACCGGGGTCGACGACCCGCGGGAGGATCCGAAGGTCTGTCACTTCTACCTCGACGGCTTCAACTTCGACCCGGGGCAGCAGGTCACCTGGTTCATCGTGACCCAGCCCCTGGTCGCGGGCGGCGCCAACCTCAGAGGCAGCCTGGACCTGCCGTCCGGGCACGCCCGGACACCCGAACTCACCCTGCCCGACGGCCAGTACAAGCTGACCTGGAGGTTCGTGGGCGAGAACGGCGCGGGCAAGAGCAAGGTCTTCAGGGTCGACTGCCCCATCGGCATCCCGACCTCGAGCCCGTCCGCGTCGCCCACCGGTCCGGGCGGTGGCCCGGGCGGGTCCACAGGCGGTCCGGGCGGCCCGGGCGGCGGTCCCGGTGGGCCCAACGGCGGACCCCCCGCGGGCGGCGGCGGCATGGCCCACCCCCAGGACTTCTCACCGGTCGCCGGTGCCGCGGCCGTGGGTCTCGTCGTAGCCGGCGGAGTCGTGTTCCTGCGGCTGCGCCGACGCCCCGATGGCGCCGCGTAGGCGACCGAGGCCCTGGTACCGGACGCGCGCCTACCGCCTGACGCGGACCCTGGTGGTCACCGTCGCACTGGTGGCGGGCGGCGTCTGGTGGGCGGGGGGCGGCGAGCCGGCCGGGACGGTGGCGTCCGGCGCCGTGCGCGACGACGGCGAAGCGTCCTCCGCCCCGGCCGGGGCGGAGGGCGTCGCGCACGAGCCGGACTCCCACCGCCCCGGGGGCGGCGCGCCCACCGCGCGGCCGCACCGCTCCCCGGCCGTCCGCCGGGTCCGGCCCGCACCCCCGCCCGCCCCGCTGCCGCGATCCCGGGCCGCCTCGCTCCGTATCCCCTTCCTCGGTCTCGAGGCGCCGGTCATCGGTCTCGGGCTGGACCGCGAGCACCGGCTCGCCGCGCCGCCCGGGGACGATCCGAAACTGGTCGGCTGGTACACGGACGGCCCCACCCCGGGCGAACGCGGCACGGCCGTCGTGGTCGGCCATCGCGACACCCGGACGGGACCGGCCGTCTTCGTGGGGCTCGAACGGACCCGGCCCGGCAGACGCGTCGAGGCCCGGCGCGTGGACGGGCGGACCGCCGTCTATACGGTGGACGCCGTACGGACGTACGCGAAGGCGCACTTCCCCGACACGGAGGTCTACGGCGACCGGGGGCGCCCCGAACTCCGTCTGATCACCTGCGGTGGCGCCTTCGACCGGAAGACCGGATACGCCGCGAACGTCGTCGTCTTCGCCCATCTCACGGGCGTCAGGGGGCGGGCCGGCGCCCACTGACGCGAGCCGTCGGGCGCCGGGCTGCGGCACCGGCGCCCTCGGGTGTCCGCTCCCGGCCCGTCCGGTATCCGATCGTCCGTTTCCGCCCGTACCGAACGGGACCGTCCGATGGCGCCGCGCGTCTTCCCCCGGACGTGTGCGGTCCGTTAGCTTCCGTGACTCAAAGGTCCCGTACGACCCGCACGGGACGTTCGACCGCGGAGCACCAGCGCCTTGCACGCCCCCGGGGGCACCTGTCATGACACGCGCCATCTCCCTGCACCACGTCAGTAAGTCCTACACCCGCGGTGTCCGCGTGGTGGAGCGCCTCTCGCTGGACATCAGGCCCGGCGAGTTCCTCGTGCTGCTCGGCCCCTCGGGCTGCGGCAAGTCGACCGTGCTGAGGATGATCGCGGGGCTGGAGGAGGTCACCGAGGGCGAGCTGCGGCTGGACGGGGAGTACGCCAACGATCTGCCGCCGTCCGGGCGGGACATGGCGATGGTGTTCCAGAACTTCGCCCTCTACCCGAGCATGACCAGCCGCGACAACATCGGCTTCCCGCTGCGTATCGAGACGCCCGGCGAGGATCCGCGGGCCCGCGTGGACGCCACCGCCCGCATGCTCGGCATCCAGGACCTCCTCGACCGCTTCCCCAGCCAGCTCTCCGGCGGCGAGCGGCAGCGCGTCGCGATGGGGCGGGCCATCGCGCGCCACCCCTCGGCCTTCCTGATGGACGAGCCGCTGTCCAACCTCGACGCCAAGCTCCGCAACCACCTGCGCGCCGAAATCTCCCGGCTCACCAGGGAATTGGGCGCGACCACGGTGTACGTCACCCACGACCAGGCCGAGGCGATGTCGCTCGGCGACCGGGTCGCCGTGCTGCGCGGCGGAGTCCTGCAGCAAGTGGGCACGCCCCGGACCGTCTACGGGCTGCCCGCGAACGTCTTCGTCGCCGCCTTCATCGGCACCCCGCGGATCAACCTGCTGCGCGGGCTCGTCCGGGCCCCGCTCGACGGCGCCATGACGATCAGCCTCGGCAAGCAGTACCTGCGCCTGCCCGAACCCCTGTGCCTCGACCACCAGTTGCTCCGGGTGCAGCAGGGCCGTGAGGTGATCGTCGGCCTGCGCTCCGAGGCCGTACGGCTCGGCAGACCGTCCGACGCCCGGCCGGGCGAAGTGGCGATCAGCGGTCTGGTCGAGCACGTGGAGTTCCAGGGGCACGAGGTGCTCGTCCATTTCGACACCGGCTCGCGGCCCGCCCTCGTACCGGATCTGGAATCGCCGCGCCCGGCCCGTCCGGCCCGGCGACGGCGCCGCGACGGCACCGTCCTGGACCGGCTGCGGGAGCGCGCCGGGGCGCGGCGGGCGGGGCCGGTCGTCGTCCTCGATCATCCGTCGGACGGGGAGTCCGACCTTCCCGAGCAGACGCCGCCCGAGGGCCGGCTGCCGGGCGATCTCGTCGTGCGCACCACCCCGGACATCGCCCTCCGCCACGGGATGCAGGTCCCGCTCCTCGTGGACCTGGCCCACCTGTTCGTCTTCGACCGGAGCGGCGAACGGATCTGTCCGGCACCGGCACGGCTGCCCGATCTGGACGAGTGAATCCCGGGCCACTCCTGGCTGAACCCTCCCCGGGTCCGGGGGCCGCGGCGGGGCCGTGGACCCGGGCCGGGACCTCCCGTGCGGCGGGTCCCCCTGGCGCCGCAAAACTATCATCGCTAGTTTAGGGCGCGGACGACGCGGCCCCGCCCGGGAGGAACACGATGAAGGCACATGACGGCATGTACATCGACGGCGCCTGGCGCCCCGCCGCCGGACGGGACACGATCGACGTCGTGAACCCCGCCGACGAGCAGGTGATCGGCCAGGTTCCGGCGGGCACGGTCGAGGACGTCGACGCCGCCGTACGGGCCGCCCGCGCCGCGTTCCCCGGCTGGGCCGCGACCGCGCCCGCCGAGCGGGCCGCGCGCCTGGCCGCCCTGCGGGACGTCCTGGCCGCCCGCAAGGACGAGATCGCCGAGACCGTCACCGCCGAGCTCGGCTCACCGCTCGCGTTCTCGCAGGCCGTGCACGCGGGCGTCCCGGTGCTGGTCGCCGGCTCCTACGCCGAGCTGGCGGCGACGTACGCCTTCGAGGAGAAGGTCGGCAACTCGACCGTCTACCAGGAGCCCGTCGGCGTCGTCGGCGCGATAACGCCCTGGAACTACCCGCTGCACCAGATCGTCGCCAAGGTCGCTCCCGCGCTCGCCGCGGGCTGCACGGTCGTGCTGAAGCCCGCCGAGGACACCCCGCTCACCGCCCAGCTCTTCGCGGAGGCCGTGGCCGAGGCAGGCGTCCCGGCCGGTGTGTTCAACCTCGTCACCGGCCTCGGTCCGGTCGCGGGTCAGGCTCTCGCCGAGCACCCGGACGTCGATCTGGTCTCCTTCACCGGCTCCACCGCGGTCGGCCGGCGGATCGGCGCCACCGCGGGCGCCGCGGTCAAGCGCGTCGCCCTCGAACTCGGCGGCAAGTCCGCCAACGTCATCCTGCCGAGCGCCGACCTCGCCAAGGCCGTGAACGTCGGCGTCGCCAACGTGATGTCCAACTCCGGCCAGACGTGCAGCGCCTGGACCCGCATGCTGGTCCCCGCCGCGCGCTACGACGAAGCGGTCGAGCTCGCCGCGACGGCCGCCGCGAAGTACGGCGACCGCATCGGCCCCGTCGTCAACGCCCGGCAGCAGGCCCGGGTGCGCGGATACATCGAGAAGGGTGTCGCCGAGGGCGCGCGGATCGTCGCGGGCGGCCCCGAATCCCCGCGCGAACAGGGCTACTTCGTCAGCCCCACCGTCTTCGCCGACGTGACCCCGCAGATGACCATCGCCCAGGAGGAGATCTTCGGCCCGGTCCTCACGATCCTGCGCTACGAGGACGAGGAGGACGCCCTGCGGATCGCCAACGGCACCGTGTACGGGCTCGCCGGCGCGGTGTGGGCGGGCGAGGAGTCCGAGGCGGTCGCCTTCGCGCGGCGGCTCGACACCGGCCAGGTCGACATCAACGGGGGACGCTTCAATCCCCTGGCCCCCTTCGGGGGGTACAAGCAGTCGGGCGTGGGGCGCGAACTCGGCACCCACGGCCTGTCCGAGTACCTCCAGACCAAGTCCCTCCAGTTCTAGGAGCGTTCACGTGGTTCGCGCCGCTGTCCTTCCCGCCGTGGGTGCCCCGCTGGAGATCGCCGAGATCGAACTCCCCGACCCGGGACCGGGCCAGGTCCGGGTCAGGCTGGCCGCCGCCGGGGTCTGCCACTCCGACCTGTCCCTGTCCAACGGCACCATGCGGGTGCCGGTGCCCGCCGTCCTCGGCCACGAGGGCGCCGGGACCGTCGTCGCGGTCGGCGAGGGTGTCACCCAGGTCGCACCCGGTTCCGAGGTCGTCCTCAACTGGGCTCCTTCCTGCGGCAGTTGTCACGCCTGCTCGCTGGGCGAGGTATGGCTGTGCGCCGACGCGCTGACCGGCGCCGGGACCGTGTACGCCCGCCGCGCCTCCGACGGGAGCGACCTGTACCCGGGTCTGAACGTCGCCGCGTTCGCGGAGGAGACGGTCGTCCCGGTGTCCTGTCTGCTGCCCGTCCCGGACGGCATCCCGCTCACCGACGCCGCCCTGCTCGGCTGCGCGGTCCTCACCGGATACGGGGCGGTCCACAACTCCGCGAAGGTCCGGCCCGGGGAGACCGTGGCCGTGTTCGGGGCCGGCGGGGTCGGGCTCGCAGCCCTCCAGGCCGCCCGGATCGCGGGCGCCTCGAAGATCGTCGCGGTCGATGTCTCGCCCGAGAAGGAGGCACTCGCCCGCGAGGCCGGGGCCACCGACTACGTCGTCGCCTCCGACACCACCGCCCGCGAGATCCGCGCCCTCACCGGCAAACAGGGCGTCGACGTCGCCGTCGAATGCGTCGGCCGCGCCGTCACGATCCGCACGGCCTGGGAATCGACCCGCCGCGGCGGCCGCACCACGGTCGTCGGCATCGGCGGCAAGGACCAGCAGGTCACCTTCAACGCCCTCGAGATCTTCCACTGGGGCAGGACCCTCGCGGGCTGCGTGTACGGCAACTCCGACCCGGCACGTGATCTCCCGGTGCTCGCGGAGCACGTCCGCGCGGGCCGCCTCGACCTCGGCGGCCTGGTCACCGACCGCATCGCCCTGGACGGCATCCCCGCGGCCTTCGACAACATGATCGCGGGCAAGGGAGGCCGGGCGCTGGTGGTGTTCTAGAAGCACGCCGGAGCCGCGTTCGCACCGCGCCGGATCGGGGTCGGGCCCCGGCCCGCGGAGTCACGTTCGCATGTTCCGGCCCGGGGTCGGACCCCGGGCCGGAACTCCGTCGCCGGTGGATTGCGGGACCGGCGACGGACGGGACGGCAGGCCGGCACACCGGCAGGACGGCCGTGCGTCAGGCAGGCCGTGCGTCGGGCCGGCCGTGCGTCGGGCCGGCCGTGCGTCAGGCCTGTTCGGCCTCCGACTCGTGTTCCGGGGCCGCCGTGGGTACCTGGGCCGGAGCCCCGGCCGGAGCCCCGGCCTGGGCCGGACCCGACGCCGGAACCTGTGCCGTGACCGCGTCCGGTACGGCCGTCTCGGTCGCTCCCGAACGCGGCCGGGAGCGCGAGACCGCCACACCCGCCAGGCACAGCACCCCGCCCGCCAGCGTCAGCAGCCCCGGGACCTCGTCGAGGAACAGCCAGGACATCAGCACCACGAGGGCGGGCACCGCGTACGTCGTTGCGCCCATGCGGCTCGCGCTCGTCCGGGCGAGGGCGTACGCCCAGGTCGTGAACGCCAGCGCGGTCGGGAAGACGCCCAGATACACCATGTTGAGGGTGGCCGAGACGGGGGCGTCGGCCGCGTCGTGGACAAGCTGACCCGCGAACGGCAGACACACCACGGCCCCGACCAGACAGCCGAAGGTCGTCACCTGGAGGACGCTCGCGCGCCCGAGCGCCGGCTTCTGCGCGACGACCCCGCCGGCGTACGCGACGGCGGCGAGCAGGCACAGCACGACACCGAGGACCGAGGAACCACCGCCCCCGGACATCGACAGCCCCACCGCGCCCGCGCCCGCGAACGACACCGCCATGCCCGCCAGCAGCCGCGGCGGCATCGCGTCCCCCAGCAACCGGGAACCGAGCAGGGCGATCAGGATCGGGCCGATGTTCACCACCAGAGCCGCCGTACCGGCGTCCACCTGCTGCTCGCCCCAGTTCAGGGCCACCATGTAGAAGCCGAACCACAGCACCCCGGATATCGCGATCCCACGCCAGGCGCCCCGCGGCGGCAGGCCCTCGCCGCGCACCACACAGACGGCACCGAGCACGAGGGCTCCGGCGAGCAGCCGTCCCAGCGCCAGCGCGCCGGGCGCGTACGCGGCGCCCGCGCTGCGGATCGAGACGAAGGCGGAGGCCCACAGTCCGACCGTGACGGCCGCCGCACCGGCGGCGAGCAGGTGTGCACGGCGATGGGGCGACGCGGTGCGGGAGGTGTTCATCATGCTCCTGAGACTAGGCGGGGCACAGGGATCGGTCTCGCGCATTTCGGACGCCCAGGTCGGCACGGGTCCGGGCCGCGGAGGCAGGAACGGAAAGCGGAGGCTCGGACGGGAAGTGGAGGGCGGAGACGCGGACGGAAAGTGGAGGGCGGAGGGCGTGGGCGGACGGGAGCGGAGGGCCGCGGGATCCGGACGAGGACGCCGAGGGTCCGGGCTGAGCAGGAGGGCGTGGATCCGGGCCGGATCCGGTACGCGGGGGTCGAGACGGCGAGGCGCCGGAAGGGCCGCGGCTCAGCGCAGCGCCGTCGCCTCGATCCCGAGGAGTTCCGCGAAGGCGCGCTCGCCCTCCGGGGTCGCCCTGACCGCCCGGTCCGAGCCGATGCGCACGCACCACCGGACGTCCAGCGCGTGCCGGCACAGCGCCGCTCCGGCGGTGCCCGCGAGGTGCGGACGCCGTTCGGTCCAGTCGAGACAGGCACGGGTGAGAGGACGGCGTCCGGCGCGGTCCAGGGAGATGCCCACGGCGTCGAACCACCGCAGTCCGGCGTCGGTGAGGGCGAACCCGGTGTCCTGGCGGAGCAGTCCGCGGCCGGTCAGCGCGTCGGTGAGGGCGATCCCGAGCCGTCCGGCGAGATGGTCGTAGCAGGTCCGGCCGCGCGCCAGCGCCGAACCCGCGCCGGCCTCCCGCAGCGTCCGGGGACGTGCGGCGGCGCCGGGTGCCACATGGGCGGCGAGGTCCTCGACGAGCTGGGCGACGCGGTCGTCGGCGAGCCGGACGTAGCGGTGCCGTCCCTGGCGCTCCTCGGTGAGCAGGCCGCCCGATACGAGCTTGCCCAGGTGTTCGCTGGCGGTCGACGGCGCGACGCCGGCCTGCCGCGCGAGCTCACCGGCGGTCCACGCCCGCCCGTCGAGCAGCGCCAGCAGAAAACCGGCCCGGGTCTCGTCCGCCATCAGCCCGGCCAGCGTGGCGAGCCCCGGCCCGACCGGATCCTTCGGCCTTGTCATGCCGTCCAGCATGCGCCATGGACACTTCGGCGTTCACCGAAAGATCGCGAGCGTCCGGCTCAGGCCACCCGGGCCCGCTCAGGCTTCCCGGACCGGCTCGCTCAGCTTTCCCGGACCAGCCCCGTGTACTGCACCGCGAGGCCGTCCAGCAGCGCACTGAGCCCCGTCTCGAAGGCCCGCTCGTCGATCTTCTCCTGCTGCTCGGCGAGAAGGTGCGCCTGCCCCAGATGCGGATAGTCGGCGGGGTCGTACGCGCTCTCGTCGTCCACGAAGCCCCCGGCGAACGACCCCAGCGCGGACCCCATGATGAAGTACCGCATCAGCGCCCCGATCGAGGTGGCCTGGGCCGGCGGCCAGCCCGAGTCGACCATGGCCCCGAACACGGCGTCGGCGAGCCGCAGTCCGGCCGGCCGGCGGCCCGGCCCGCGGGCGAGGACCGGGACGATGTTCGGGTGGTCGCGCAGGGCGGCGCGGTAGGAGACGGCCCAGTCGTGCAGCGCGGTCCGCCAGTCGCGGCCGTCCTCGAACATCGACAGGTCGACCAGCGCGCTCACCGAGTCCGCGACCGCCTCCAGGATCTGGTCCTTGGTGCGGAAGTGGTTGTAGAGGGAGGGCCCGCTCACCCCGAGTTCCGCGGCGAGCCGGCGCGTCGAGACGGCCGCGAGGCCCTCGGCGTCCACCAGGGCCCGTGCCGTCTCGACGATGCGGTCGGTGCTGAGGAGGGGCTTGCGCGGTCGGGCCATGGCGCACATAGTAGGGCTGCATCAGGAAACTAGCAGTGCTAATTTAAATGTTCGGCTTTCAATGTCCGCTATCTGTGGGGTGACTCGGCATGAACCTTGGGCTCAGTGATGAGCAGACCGCCGTCCGGCAGCTCGCCCAGGACTTCGTGCAGCGCGAGATCGCCCCGCACGTCGTCGAGTGGGACCGCGCGGAGGAGGTCGACCGGTCCATCGTGAAGAAGCTCGCCGACGTCGGCTTCCTCGGCCTCACCATCGACGAGGAGTACGGCGGCAGCGGCGGCGACCACCTCGCCTACTGCCTGGTCACCGAGGAACTGGGGCGCGGCGACTCCTCCGTGCGCGGGATCGTCTCCGTCTCGCTCGGACTCGTCGCCAAGACCATCGCGTACTGGGGGAGCGAGGAGCAGAAGCGCCGCTGGCTGCCGGGGCTGACCGCCGGCGAGTACGTGGGCTGCTTCGGGCTCACCGAGCCCGGCACCGGCTCCGACGCGGGCCAGTTGTCGACGAGGGCCGTGCGCGACGGCGACGACTACGTCATCAACGGCACCAAGATGTTCATCACGAACGGCACCTGGGCCGATGTCGTGCTGCTCTTCGCCCGCTCCACGGACGCGCCGGGCCACAAGGGCGTCTCCGCCTTCCTGGTGCCCACCGACACCCCCGGTCTGACCCGCCGCACCATCCACGGCAAGCTCGGGCTGCGCGGCCAGGCCACCGCCGAACTGGCCTTCGAGGACGTGCGCGTGCCCGCGAGCGCCATGATGGCGCCCGAGGGCAAGGGCTTCTCGGTGGCCATGTCGGCACTGGCCAAGGGCCGGATGTCGGTGGCCGCGGGCTGCGTCGGGATAGCCCAGGCCGCGCTGGACGCGGCGGTGAGGTACGCGACCGAGCGGGAGCAGTTCGGCAGGACGATCGCGCACCACCAGCTCATCCAGGAGCTGATCAGCGACATCGCCGTCGACGTGGACGCGGCGCGGCTGCTCACCTGGCGGGTCGCCGATCTCGTGGACCGCGGGCTGCCGTTCGCCACCGAGTCCTCGAAGGCCAAGCTCTTCGCGTCCGAGGCCGCCGTACGCGCCGCGAACAACGCCCTCCAGGTCTTCGGCGGCTACGGCTACATCGACGAGTACCCGGCCGGCAAACTGCTGCGCGACGCGCGCGTGATGACCCTCTACGAAGGCACCAGCCAGATCCAGAAGCTGGTCATCGGGCGCGCGCTGACGGGTGTCTCCGCGTTCTGACTCTGAGTACGTTCCTGAGTACGACGGCGGATGCGGCGGCGGCCACGTCCGCCGATCCTTGTCCCATGAGTGAGACACCGGTCAAACAGCAGAACACGGCGGCCTTCTACGGTCAGGCCGTGGCGTCCTTCTCCGTCGCGATGGCCGCCACCGCCCTCGGCATCTTCAAACTCCAGGCCGACGCCTGGGTGCGGGGCTTCCTGGCCATCGCCGTCCTGTATTTGGTGACGTCGTCCTTCACGCTGGCCAAGGTGATCCGCGACCGCCAGGACGGCAGCCGCCCCGGCGGCCGGATGTACGACCCGTTCGAGAAGCTCTGAGCCCCGCGCGGCCACGACCCGGCCAGGGGCACTAAGCGCCCGCTCAGGTTCAGGGGTATGGTGTTCACCCTGTCAGTGGAGAAGGGGCGAACAGCGATGAGTGCGGCGCAGGAGACGCCCGGCGGCGAGATGCAGCCGTGGGCCGAGGTCACCCCGGACGCGGCACGGCGGCTGCTCGTCGCCGCCGTGGAGGCCTTCGCCGAGCGCGGGTACCACGCGACGACGACCCGGGACATCGCCGGCCGCGCGGGCATGAGCCCGGCCGCGCTGTACATCCACTACAAGACCAAGGAAGAGCTGCTCCACCGGATCAGCCGGATCGGGCACGACAAGGCGCTGGACATCGTGCGCACCGCGGCCGAGGGCGAGGGCACGGCCGCCGAACGGCTCTCCGACGCCGTACGGTCCTTCGTGCGGTGGCACGCGGGCCAGCACACCACCGCGCGTGTCGTGCAGTACGAACTCGACGCCCTCGGGCCCGACGCGCGCGCCGAGATCATCGCGCTGCGCCGGCAGGTCGACGCGGAGGTGCGCAGCATCATCCAGGACGGTGTCGCAGCGGGCGACTTCGACGTCCCGGACGTCCCCGGCACCACCCTCGCCGTGCTGTCCCTGTGCATCGACGTGGCCCGCTGGTTCAACGTCGGCGGTCCCCGCACGCCGGACGAGGTCGGCGCCCTCTACGCCGACCTGGTGCGGCGGATGGTGGGCTACAAGGGCTGAGCCCTGCCCCGGACGCGGACGTCCCCGATCCCGGACGCGAGGAAGCACCCCGGTTCCGGAGACGTCGGCGTGGGGGCCGGTCTCACAGGTAGTAGCGCGAGACCGACTCCGCGACGCAGACCGGCTTGTCGCCGCCCTCGCGTTCCACGGTGAAGGCCACGGACACCTGGACGCCGCCGGGCACGTCGTCCACCGCGGTGATCGTCGCGGTGGCGCGCAGCCGCGAGCCGACCGGTACGGGCGAGGGGAAGCGGACCTTGTTCGTCCCGTAGTTGACGCCCATCCTCACGCCCTCGACGCTGATCAGCTGCGGGCCGAAGAGGGGCAGCAGCGACAGGGTGAGATATCCGTGCGCGATCGTGGTGCCGAACGGACCCGCCGCGGCCTTCTCGGGGTCGATGTGGATCCACTGGTGGTCGCCGGTGGCCTCCGCGAAGAGGTCGATCCGCTTCTGCTCGATCTCGACCCAGTCCGTGTACCCCAGCTGCTCGCCCACGGCGCCCCGCAGTTCGTCGACCGTCGCGAACGTCCTCGGCTCTGCCATGTCCCTGGCCTCCCGCATCTCGAAGTCTAAGCGACTGCTTAGCATGGTCGGACGCGGGGCGCATGTCAACGGACCGGGCGTGTGACGCGGTGGGTAGGTTGGAGGCGTGCCCCAGATCCCTGAGACGATCCACGAGCTGACCGTCGGACAGTTGTCGGCCCGCAGCGGCGCCGCCGTCTCCGCCCTGCACTTCTACGAGTCCAAGGGCCTGATCAGCAGCCGCCGCACCACGGGCAACCAACGCCGCTACCACCGTGACGCGCTGCGCCGTGTCGCCTTCGTCCGGGCCGCCCAGCGCGTCGGCATCCCGCTCGCCACCATCCGCGAGGCCCTCGCCGAACTCCCCGAGGAGCGCACCCCGACGCGGGAGGACTGGGCCCGGCTCTCGGAGGCCTGGCGCTCCGAACTCGACGAACGCATCAAGCAGCTCGGACGGCTGCGCGACCACCTCACCGACTGCATCGGCTGCGGCTGCCTCTCCCTGGAGAACTGCGTGCTCTCCAACCCCGACGACGTCTTCGGCGAGCGCCAGGCCGGCTCCCGCCTCATGGTGGAGCGGCCCGGCGCCCGGGCGGCACCGAAGCCACCCGAGCGGCACCCGGGACAGGCCCGGGGATGCGACCCCGAGCCGGACCGGGAACCACTCGGCGACTGCCGCTGACCCTTCCCCGCCCGGCCGCGGTCATCCGCGCTGTCCGGCTACGCGCCATCCGCCGTGCCCGGCCCGCGCGTTCACGCCCCGTCAAGCACGTGCGACATCCGGTCCGCCCGGCTGGGTGGACAGGCCCGGCAGGGCGGGCCGGATGACGCCCCGCCCGCATACTCCGGGGCGCCCCGGGCTACTCGTACTCCGTGCCGCCCTTGCGGGTCAGATAGGCCGGGCTGACCGCCTTCGCTATCGCGCGTCCGCCGGTCACCGGGCTGTACCGCTCGGCAGCCACGAGGGTTCCCTCCGGCCCGGCGGGGGCGGGAGCCCCGGGGCGGATCACGACGCCCTCGCGCAGATGCAGCGCCCGGCCGGACACGGTCTCCCGGCCGGAGGCGATCTCGAGGACGCGCTCGACGTCGTACGGACCCTCGTACAGCCGTGGCACCAGCGGGAGTTCGCCCGTCAGCAGCTCCTGCGCGTCCAGCCAGCGCACCTCGCCGTCGATCTCCGCCGACACGTCGAACACGGCGTATCCGACCGTCTCGCGGCGCCCGTCGGCGCCGTACGGCAGGTCCTGGACGCCCGCGCCGTACACCTCGCCGAAGATGCCGACGCGGCGCGCGCCCAGGCGGGCGGCGAGCCGGGCGGCGGCCTCCGCGACGCCGTGACCGCGCACGGCGCGCCAGTACAGATTGCGCGGATCCTCCTTCAGGGCTAGGGACTTGGAGCCGAAGCCCTTCGAGGAGACGTGGACGCGGCCCTCGTCGGCGAGGTAGGTCAGCAGACAGGCCGTACCGTGCAGCTTCTCCGTCAGGACGACGGGCTCGCCCGGGACGAAGATGTCCGGGTAGCGCTGGATGTTCTCGATGTCGACCCAGGGCAGCAGATCGGGTGCCGACTCGACGTCGCCGTCCATGGTGGGCGGGATCGGCGTCACCCATTTCACGATGCCGAGGATCTCCGCGAAGTCCGTGCCGTCCTCGGCGGCCCGCGCCAGGTCCACGTCCGCCAGCGCCTCGGGACGGCACACGATGCCCTGCGACAGCTCGCCGCGCAGCCGCACCGCCCTGACCCGGTTCGACGCGCTGCCCGCGAGCCGCCCGGTCAGCCCCAGTTCCTCGATCAGTCCGGCCGGCAGCACGGACTGTTCCGGGATGTAGACGGCCCGCTCGCCGGTGCGGTACGCGCCCTTGGCGACCACGGCCCGATACAGGCCCACCTGGGCCAGTTCGAGCGCGTCGGCGTTCGGATGCTCATGGATGGTCAGCACTTCGGCGGTCACGCGCAGCGTCGACATGGGGAACTCCAGGTTGCTCAGCCGTGTTTCATCGCCCCCAACTCTCCGCAGGGGAAACGGCTGGAACCAGCGGATTTACGGCTGCTACCGTCAGCGGCTCCGTCCCGTCGGCGGCGGGCGCCGGGCCGCCCCGTACTGGGCGAGTGCCTCCGTCACCAGCCGAGCGTTGGACAACGCCCGCTCCCCGTCCGGGAGTACGAGGGTGTCCTCGAGGCCGGTCCGGGTGGCGAGGCCCAGCCGTCCCGCCAGGCGGAGCACCGGCCAGGCGCCGCCGTCCTCGCCGTGCAGCAGGACGGGGCGGCCGGACGCGGTGCCGAGCGCGGCGAGCAGGGCGTGGGCCGAGTCCTCGGCGGTCCGCGGCGAGGTGTCCGTCACCTCGGCCAGGACGCGCAGGACCCGCGGCGCGAGCCGCGACGCCAGGAACCGGGCCGCGCCGTCCGTGCCGGACCAGATGCCCGCCTCCACGCCGATCCCGCGGTCCAGGAGTGCCGCCGCGACCTCGTCCGCGCCGGGCTCGTGCCAGTTCACCGAGGCGTGGTCGGGCAGCACGGTCCAGGAGCGGACGCGATCGACCCGGGCCACCGGATCGGGCTCGGCCCAGGCGCCGGTGGTCACTCCGACCGGGACGCCCACCCGCGCCCGTATCGCTTCGAGCGTCGCCGCCACCACTCCGGGCGCCAACGTGTCCCGTCCGCACGGGGTCTTGGGATGGACATGGATGTCCGAGGCGCCGGCCGCGACCGCCTCGGCCGCGGATCGGGCCATCGCCCCGGGCGACATCGGCACGACGGCGCCGTCGGCCGATCCGCGCGCTCCGTTCAGACAGACCTGCACCATGCCCCCGATGGTGCCGGACACCACTGACAATCGGGCGCCGGGAACTGCGTGCCCGGCCACGGACCCTCCGCGGCCGACGGCTCACCCGCAGCTCCCTGCCCCATGCCGCTCAGCCCGGCGGAGTCCCTGCCGCCCGGCCCGGCGGGGCACTCACGCCGACACGAGCAGCCGGCCGCGCCTGGCCCCCGCCAGGGCTTCCGGGGTCAGGACGGGCCGCGGCACCACGATTCCGCAGCTCGTGCAGACGGGACCCGACGACGGTTCGTGGGCCAGGTCGTACATCCAGAGCAGGCGCTCACCTGTGCAGACCGGGCAGACGGCGCCCGGCTCGCGCTCCAGGGCGGCGATCAGCCGGCGCAGCACCTCGGCCAGTGATTCATGGGGGTGGACACGGGGGTTGTCGCACCATGCGACACCGAACCCGCCCCAGGTCAGCCGGTGCCAGTCGTCGACACTGCCCGGCCTGCGCAGCCCGTCGTGCTTCTCCTTCTTGCGACGCTGCGCGAACTCGACCTCGTAGGCGAGCCAGACGGAGCGGGCCTCCTCCAGTTCCTCCAGTGCGGCCACGAGCCGCGCCGGGTCGGGGGACCGGTCCTCCGGACCGAACCCGGCCCGGGAGCACAGATGGTCCCAGGTCGCCCGATGCCCGTAAGGGGCGAACCTCTCCAGGCACTTGCGTAGGGAGTACCTCCGCAGTGCCAGATCACACCTCGGATCTCGCACCTGTCTCGCCAGACTCCGGAAACCGGCCATCGTCCTGCACCTCCGTCACACCTGCACCTGCACTCCGGTCACTTCGGCGTCGTCTCGTACGGACGTCGTCGAGTAGACGTATCGACAAGCGATTCGGCTCCATCCAATTTTCCGATGACCGCCGCGAACCGCCCGCCGAGTGCCCTCGGCCTACCTCCCGTTGCTGTCAGCCGGCTGTCGACCGGCCCCCGCGCTCGCGATGAATCCCAAAAACTGACGCATGTTCATCTTCAAACTCGGGGATACCGGCGGTAACGTCCGGCCCACCCCCCGTCGGTAGGAGCTGACATGCCACCGAGCACCCCACGCACCACCTTGGACAGACTGAGAACTCCCCGCAGATTCCCCAAGTTCCTCAAGGCAGCATCCCTATGCGTGCTCATTGCCGGTCTTTTGTCGCCGCTTTCCCCGGCGGCCGCCGCCGACACCTCGGCCGAGGCCGCCGCGAACGACTACTGCGGCGGCCGGTGCTCGGACATCCTGCCGCCCGGTGAGAACGGCAACGCGACCCTCGCCCAGATCCTGCTCAACCAGGCCTTCGGCACCCAGCCAAGCCACGCCGAGGACCAGCTCGCCCCCTACGGCAACCTCGCCTCCGGCTATGCGGCCCTCACCGACGCCAAGATCAACGACTTCTTCAACGACGCCTCCTTCGGCGTCGCCTCCGACCAGGTCGCCTCCACCACCAAGCCCGGCGGCCGCACCGATGTGACGATCGTCCGCGACAAGAAGACGGGCGTCCCGCACATCACCGGCACCACCCGCTACGGCACCGAGTACGGAGCCGGATTCGCCGCCGCCCAGGACCGGCTGTGGCTGATGGACGTCTTCCGGCACGTCGGACGCGGCCAGCTGACCGGCTTCGCCGGCGGCGCCCCCTCCAACCAGGGCCTGGAGCAGGAGTTCTGGCGCAACGCGCCCTACACCGAGGCCGATCTGCAGGCCCAGATAGACAGCGCGACCAACAGCGCCGGAGCCCGTGGCACCCAGGCCCTCGCCGACGCCAACGCCTACGTCGACGGCATCAACGCCTACATCGACGCCTCCGACAGCGGCCGGTACTTCCCCGGCGAATACGTCCTCACCGGCCACAAGGACTCCATCACCAACGCCGGCACCATCGACCACTTCAAGCTCACCGACCTGGTCGCGCTGGCCTCCGTCATCGGCTCGCTGTTCGGCTCCGGAGGCGGCGGCGAGGTCAACAACGCCATCTCGCTGCTCGCCGCCCAGTCCAAGTACGGCGTGGCCGAGGGCACCCAGGTCTGGGAGTCCTTCCGCGAGCGCAACGACCCGGAAGCGGCGCTCACCGTCCACAACGGCGAGAGCTTCCCGTACGCCGGCAAGCCGGACAGCCCGCAGGGCGAGGCCCTGCCCGACGCCGGCTCGGTGACCCAGGAGCAGCTCGTCTACGACCGCACCGGCAGCGCGGCCACCGCGAGCGCCACCAGCGCCACGGCCGCGGCGGCCAAGACGTCGCTCACCTCGGCCAAGCGCGGTATGTCCAACGCCCTCGTGGTCAGCGGCAAGCACACCGCCAGCGGCCACCCGATCGCCGTCTTCGGCCCGCAGACCGGCTATTTCGCGCCACAGCTGCTCATGCTCCAGGAGATCCAGGGACCCGGCCTCAGCGCCCGCGGCGCCTCCTTCGCGGGCTTGAGCATGTACGTCGAACTCGGCCGCGGCCAGGACTACTCCTGGAGCGCGACGACCTCCGGCCAGGACATCATCGACACCTACGCCGTCGAGCTGTGCCAGGACGACTACCACTACCTCTACCACGGCACCTGCACGGCGATGGACAAGGTCGAGCGGACCAACTCCTGGAAGCCGACCGTCGCCGACGGCACCGCGGCCGGCTCGTACCGGATGCAGGTCTACCGGACCAAGTACGGTCCCGTGGCCTACCGCGCGACCGTGGGCGGCAAGAAGGTCGCGTACACCACCCTGCGCTCCTCCTTCATGCACGAGGCCGACTCGATCATCGGCTTCCAGATGCTCAACGACCCGGACTACGTGAAGAGTCCGGCGACCTTCCGGAGCGCGACGGAGCACATCAACTACACCTTCAACTGGTTCTACGCCGACTCGGCGCACACCGCGTACTACAACAGCGGCGACAACCCGGTGCGGGCGAGCGGGGTCGACGCCGAGTTCCCCGTGTGGGCGCGGGCCGACTACGACTGGCGGAACTGGGACCCGGCCACGAACACCGCCTCCTACACCCCCGCGTCCGCGCACCCCAACTCGGTGGACCAGGACTACTACATCTCCTGGAACAACAAACAGGCCAAGGACTACACGACGGCCTCCTGGGGCAACGGCTCCGTGCACCGCGGCGACCTGCTGGAGGACCGGGTCGCGAAGCTGGTCGCGGCGGGCGGTGTGACCAGGTCCGCGCTGGTGAAGGCGATGGCCGACGCGGCGCTCGCCGATCTGCGGGCCGAGGACGTGCTCCCCGACCTGCTGAAGGTCGTCAACAGCTCCCCGGTCACGGACTCCACGGCCGCGGCGGCGGTGGGCAAGCTGTCCGCGTGGGTGACGGCCGGCGCCAGACGCAAGGAGACCTCGGCCGGGTCGCACACGTACGCCGACGCCGACGCGGTCCGTATCCTCGACGCCTGGTGGCCGCTGCTGGTGAAGGCGGAGTTCCAGCCCGGACTCGGCAGTGACCTCTACACCGCGTTCGGCGGCAACCTCCCCATCGACGAGGCGCCGTCGGCCGGGCACGGACCGACCGGCTCGCACGCCGGAAGTTCCTTCCAGTACGGCTGGTGGAGCTATGTCGACAAGGACATCCGGGCGGTGCTGGGGGAGACCGTGCAGGGCGGTCTGCCGCAGAAGTACTGCGGCGCCGGCAGCCTCAGTGCCTGCCGGGACACCCTGATCAGCACCCTGAAGGAGGCGGCGGGCAAGACCGCGGCCACCGTCTACCCCGGCGACGACCAGTGCTCGGCGGGCGACCAGTGGTGCGCCGACTCGATCGTCCAGCGGACGCTCGGCGGCATCAAGCACGGCAAGATCAGCTGGCAGAACCGGCCGACCTACCAGCAGGTCGTCGAGTACACCTCACACCGGTGACCACGGACCGGCGCCGGTAGGGGCGGCCGGCACCGGAGAGCGGCGGCGGGTCAGCGGACGCGGCCCGCCGCCAGCACCAACCGCGCGAGTTCGCGATGGCAGATGTCGCTGTGCGCGCCCGAGGGGGCCCCGCCCCGGCGCACCACGGCGCCGGCGTCGACGTTCACGCATCCCGAGACCGGCAGCCGGGTGCGCAGGGCCTCCGCGAGCGTGAACGTCCGGGTCCCCGGCACCGCCTGCACCCCGTCGTGGCCCATCGCGCCCCACTTCGCGCCCAGCGCGCGGCCGAGGCCGAAGCCCGCCGCGACGGACCGGGAGTCGCCCGCCATCCGTGAGGCCAGCGGGTAGATCGTGCCGAGCGCCGAGTCGAAGGCGGAGTAGCAGCACACCAGCGGGCCGTCGATCCGGTTGTGCTGTCCGTCCAGCACTCCGCTCGCCCGCGCGTCGTGCGGCAGGCGCGCCGCGAACGCGTAGTGCGAGAAGGCGCCTTGGAGCAGCGTCACCGACTTCACCGTGCGCACCCCCGGAGGCAGCCCGCGCAGCGCGAAGGAGACCAGCCGGCCGCCGAAGCTGTGGCCGACCAGATGCACGCGCACGTCCGGCGCCGCCGCCGCGAGCCGGCCGATCGCCCGCCCGAGCCCGCGCTCACCGACGGTGCCCGCGCGCCGCTTCATCGCGTAGTACGTGGCCTGGCGCAGCAGTTCGTGGGCCCCGTCCCAGAGCCGGGGCAGCGCGAACGTGGCGGCACCGGGGTTCTCGGCCTCGGCGAGCGCCCGCGCGAAATCGCCGCACACCGTCGCGGTGTCCCCGAAGAGCATCTCGGGGTCGCTCTCCGGCACACCCGCCGCCAGGGTGTCCGCCGCGAAGGAGGTCTGCGGCCCCTGCGGCCGGACCTCGACGAGCAGCCGTACGAGACGGCCGAACTCCTCCAGCGAGGCTCCCTCGTCCGGCTGTTGCTCGAGCAGCCGGCCGATCTGTTCGACCACGGTGGCGCGGCCGGGGAACACCTCCAGAAGCGCGTGCCGGGTGTTCTTGCCGAGAGCCGGCGGCACCTCGGGAGCGACGTCGACCGCCACCGATCTGGGGAAGTCCGGGATCGGCTCGTCCGAGAAGCGCATCGAGGGCCACATCACGCCCACGTAGCCGAGGCGCGCGGTCGGCGCGAGCTCCGGGAGGGGTTCGAAGAAGCGGCTGCAGAGGCGGGTGGCCCCCGAACGGTCGCTGTTCCAGCCGTGCGTGAAGACGATCAGGTCACGGACCCCGCGTCGCGGCACCTCTTTGATCCACCGGTCCCGCTCGCGGCCGTCGGCGTCCCCGTCCGCGTCGAACGTCAGCTCCCAGTAGGGAGAGACACTCACTGCCGGATGCGTCATGACAGGCCCCCTGACCCCGCGGGCGGTGCGATATGGGCGCATCGTCCACCCGGCGGGGAAAGTTGGCCAGACGTCACGACTCATCCATCGCGTATCCGTCACTCGTCCGTGGAAGAGGGTGGCGGATCACTTGTAGATGAGGTAGTGCTTGCGGACCTTGCGGAAGGCCTCCAGCTCGTCCTGCCAGGCCGCCACGACCTCGTCGGTACGCGCGCCCGCGTCGATCATCGTGCGCACCAGCGTCGAGCCCGTCAGCTTGTCGATCCAGTTGTCGGAGCGCCAGGCGAAACCGCTCCAGACCTTCCTGGCGGTCACCAGCAGGGCGATTCCGGTGCGGACGGGTTCGAACGCCGCCCGGTCGTGCACATGGATCTGGACACCCCCGACGGTCTTGCCCTGGAACTTGGAGAAGGTGGGAGCGAAGTACGCCTCTCTGAAGTGCACACCGGGCAGAGCCAGTTCACCGACCGCCGCGGCCCATCTCCCGTCGACGCCCTCCGCGCCGAGGAGTTCGAACGGCCGCGTCGTACCGCGCCCCTCCGACAGGTTCGTCCCCTCGAAGAGACACGTACCCGAGTACACCAGGGCGGTGTCCGGCGTCGGCATGTTCGGGCTCGGCGGCACCCAGGGCAGTCCCCAGGCGTCGTAGAACTCCCCGCGCTTCCAGCCCGACATCTGTACGGTGTCCAGTTCCACGGGCGCCGCCAGGAACTCCCCGTTGAAGAGCCGGGCCAGCTCCGCCACCGTCATGCCGTGCGCCTGCGCGATCGGCTGACGTCCGACGAAGGTCGCGAACTCCTTGTGCAGGACCGGGCCTTGTGCCGCGCGGCCGGTGACCGGGTTCGGCCGGTCGAGCACCACGAACCGCTTGCCGGCGAGCCGCGCCGCCTCCATGCAGTCGTACAGCGTCCAGATATAGGTGTAGAAGCGGGCTCCCGCGTCCTGGATGTCGAAGACGACGGTGTCCACACCGGAGGCGGTGAAGATGTCGGCGAGTGCCTGACCGCTCTTCAGATACGTGTCGTAGACCGGGAGTCCGGTCGCCGGGTCGTCGTAGCGGCCCTCGGACCCGCCCGCCTGCGCGGTGCCCCGGAAGCCGTGCTCGGGGCCGAAGACGGCGACCAGGTTCACGCGGTCGTCGGCGTGCATCACGTCGACGATGTGCCGGACGTCGCGGGTGACGCCCGTGGGGTTGGTGACCATGCCGACGCGCTCGCCGCCGAGTTGGGCGTACCCGGCCCCGGCGAGGCGCTCGAAGCCGGTGCGGAGCCGGTGGCCGGTGTGCTCGGAGGCCTCGGCGGGCAGGGGTGTCAGGGCCGCCGCGGCGGTACCGGCCACCAGCAGTGACCGTCGGGACATGCGCATGGTGTGACCTCCGTGATCGCGGAAGGTTGGCACAGGCACGCTAAGGGCTGCCGGGGGAAGTTCGTAGGGCGCGGACGCCTCCGGCCTGTCGCGGCTCCTTGTGAGGTCGCCCGCGCCCTGCCGGGAACCCTTCCCTTGTTACATACCGACTGGTTAGTCTGTCGTCTCAGCAGAGCCGTTTCACGTCGCGTCGAAGGAGACCCAGGGTGGAAGCCGTGCAGGGTGCGGGAGTGGTCGTCACCGGAGCGGGAGGTGGCATCGGGGCCGCGCTGGCCCGCCGTTTCGCCGCCCAGGGAGCGCGGGTCGTGGTCAACGACCTCGACGCGGACAAGGCGAAGGCCGTGGCCGACGAGATCGGAGGCATCGCGGTCCCGGGGGACGCCTCCCTGATCGTGGGCGAGGCCCGGGACGCCCTCGGCGGCACGGTCGACGTCTACTGCGCCAACGCGGGCGTCGCCTCGGGCGGCTCCGAAGCGGCCGGCGAGAACGTCTGGGCCCTCGCCTGGGACGTCAACGTGATGGCACACGTGCGCGCCGCCCACGCGCTGCTGCCGGACTGGCTGGAGCGCGGCAGCGGCCGTTTCGTCTCCACCGTCTCGGCCGCCGGACTGCTCACCATGATCGGAGCCGCCCCGTACAGCGTCACCAAGCACGGCGCGTACGCGTTCGCCGAGTGGCTGTCGCTGACGTACCGCCACCGCGGTCTGAAGGTGCACGCGATCTGTCCGCAGGGTGTGCGCACCGACATGCTCGACGCCACCGGCAGCGCGGGCGACCTCGTGCTCCAGCCGACCGCCATCGAACCGGAGGCCGTCGCCGACGCGCTCATGAAGGGGATCGAGGAGGACCGCTTCCTGATCCTGCCGCACCCCGAGGTCGCCGGGTACTACCAGGCGCGGGCCGCCGACCCCGACCGCTGGATGACGAACATGAACCACCTCCAGCAGAAGTGGGAGACCACCGAGTGACCCGCTACGCCGACCGGCCCTGGGTGGCACTGCTCAGCGACGCGCAGCGTGGCCCGGTGAGCCCCGCCGACACCCTCGTCCACGCACTCGGGGACGCGGTCGCGCACACCCCGGACCGCACCGCGCTGGCCTACTTCGACGGGCGGCTGAGCTACCGCGAGGTCGACGAGCTGAGCGATTCCGTCGCCGGGCACCTGGCCGCACGCGGCCTGGAGCGGGGCGACCGGGTGGCGATCATGCTCCAGAACTCCCCGCAGTTCGTGCTCGCCCTGCTCGGCGCCTGGAAGGCCGGCGCGACGGTCGTGCCGGTCAACCCGATGTACAAGTCCGGCGAGGTCCGGCACGTCCTGCGCGACGCGGAGGTGAGCGCCCTCGTCTGCTCCGACCGCGCCTGGGACGCGTATCTGCGCGAGACCGCCGCCGACTCGCCCGTACGTGCCGTCCTGACGGCCTGCGAACGGGATTTCCAGACCCGCGACGACCCGCGCGTGCTGGCCTTCGAGCGGCTCCCGCAGGACGCGGGGGCCGACGATCTCGTCGCCGTCGCCCGGCAGGGACACAAGGCGCCCGGCGACCGCGTCCTCGGCCCGTCCGACATCGCGCTGATCAGCTACACCTCGGGCACCAGCGGCACCCCCAAGGGAGCCACCAACACGCACGGCAACATCATGTACAACGCCGAGCGGCAGCGGACCGGCCTCGCGCTGCCCGAGGCACCCGTGTACTTCGCGATGGCGCCGCTGTTCCACATCACCGGAATGGTCTGCCAGCTCGCCGCCTGCCTCGACAGCGCGGGCACGCTGGTCCTCGCGTACCGCTTCGAGGCGGGGGTCGTGCTCGACGCGTTCGCCGAGCACCGGCCGCTCTACACGGTGGGCCCCTCCACCGCCTTCATGGCGCTGGCCGCCCACCCGGAGGTCACGCCGGACCACTTCTCCTCCTTCGTGAACATCTCCTCCGGCGGTGCCCCGCTGCCGCCGGCCCTCGTCGAGAGGTTCCGGGCCACCCTCGGGCCGTACATCCGCAACGGCTACGGGCTCACCGAGTGCACCGCGCCGTGCGCCTCCGTGCCACCGGGCCTGGAGGCGCCGGTGGACCCGGCGTCCGGGACCCTCGCGGTGGGCGTGCCGGGCCCGGACTCGGTCGTACGCATCGTCGACGACCTGGGCGAAGACGTCCCCTTCGGAGAACAGGGCGAGATCCTCGTACGCGGTCCGCAGGTGGTGCCCGGCTACTGGAACCGTCCCGAGGCCACCGCCGAGACCTTCCCGGACGGCGAGCTGCGCACCGGCGACATCGGATTCATGGACGCGAACGGCTGGCTCTACGTGGTCGACCGCAAGAAGGACATGATCAACGCGTCCGGCTTCAAGGTGTGGCCGCGCGAGGTCGAGGACGTCCTCCACACCCACCCGGCGGTCCGCGAGGCGGCCGTCGTCGGGATCCCCGACGGCTACCGCGGCGAGACCGTCAAGGCGTACATCAGCCTGCGTCCGGGTGCTTCCGCGGACCCCGCCGCGCTGGCCGCGCACTGCAAGGAGAGACTGGCCGCCTACAAATATCCGCGGCAGGTGGAGATCCTGCCCGAGTTGCCGAAGACGGCGAGTGGGAAGATCCTCCGTCGGGAACTGCGTTCCCGGTCCGAGGACTCCCAGTAGACGACAGCTATAGGTGTGAATGCCCGGAAGGCAGGTGGCGGCAGTGCCCAGGACGACGGACGGTGACGGTACGCCCGTCCCGCAGCGGCTGCTCGCCGCCGCCACCCGGCTCTTCGCGGAGCAGGGATACGACCGCACCTCGGTGCAGGAGATCGTCGAGGCGGCGGGTGTCACCAAGGGGGCGCTCTACCACTACTTCGGCTCCAAGGACGATCTGCTGCACGAGGTCTACGCCCGCGTGCTGCGCCTCCAGCAGGAGCGGCTCGACGCGTTCGCGGACGCGGACGCGCCGGTCGAGGAGCGGCTGCGGGGCGCGGCGGCCGACGTGGTCGTCACGACCATCGACAACCTCGACGACGCCTCGATCTTCTTCCGGTCGATGCACCACCTCGGCCCCGAGAAGCTCAAGCAGGTGCGGTCCGAGCGCCGCCGCTACCACGAGCGCTTCCGCGCCCTGATCGAGGAGGGCCAGAAGAAGGGCGTCTTCTCCACGGCCACCCCCGCCGACCTGGTCGTCGACTACCACTTCGGTTCGGTCCACCACCTGTCGACGTGGTACCGGCCCGACGGCCCGCTCGGCCCCCAGGAGGTCGCCGACCAGCTGGCGGACCTGCTGCTGCGCGCGCTGCGCCCGTAGCGGACCGAAGCACGGACAGCACACTGCGGCCCCACCGGACGGTGGGGCCGCAGTGCCGTGCTCACACGCTTCCGGTCACCCGTACTTCTTGATCTCCCGGTGCGCCAGCGAACGCTGGTGGACCTCGTCCGGTCCGTCGGCGAGCTTCAGCGTCCGCGCGGCGGCCCAGAGCTCGGCCAGCGGGAAGTCCTGGCTGACCCCGCCCGCGCCGTGCAGCTGGACGGCCTTGTCGAGGATGTCGACGACCGTGCGCGGAGTGGCGATCTTGATGGCCTGGATCTCCGTGTGGGCACCCTTGTTGCCGACCGTGTCCATCATCCAGGCCGTCTTCAGGACCAGCAGACGCAGCTGCTCGACGGCGACCCGCGCGTCGGCGATCCAGTTCTGGACGACACCCTGCTGCGCCAGCGGCTTGCCGAACGCCGTACGGGACACCGCGCGCCGGCACATCAGCTCGATGGCCCGCTCGGCCATGCCGATCAGCCGCATGCAGTGGTGGATCCGGCCCGGACCGAGCCGCGCCTGCGCGATGGCGAAACCGCCGCCCTCCTCGCCGACCAGGTTGCTCACCGGGACCCGGACGTGATCGAAGACGACCTCCGCGTGCCCGCCGTGCGAGTGGTCCTCGTAGCCGTACACCTGCATCGCGCGCCGGACGTCCAGGCCCGGTGTGTCGCGCGGGACCAGGATCATCGACTGCTGGCGGCGGATGTCGGCGCCGTCCGGGTCCGTCTTGCCCATCACGATGAAGATCTTGCAGTCGGGGTTCATCGCCCCGGAGATGTACCACTTGCGGCCGGTGATGACGTACTCGTCGCCGTCGCGCTCGATGAGCGTGGTGATGTTCGTGGCGTCGGAGGAGGCGACCTCGGGCTCCGTCATCGCGAACGCGGAGCGGATCTCACCGGCGAGCAGCGGCTCCAGCCACTGCTTCCTCTGCTGCTCGTCACCGAACTGGGTGAGCACCTCCATGTTGCCGGTGTCCGGAGCGGCGCAGTTCAGCGCGGTGGGCGCCAAGTGCGGGCTGCGACCGGTGATTTCGGCGAGGGGGGCGTACTGGAGATTGGTCAGGCCCGCGCCGTACGAGGAGTCCGGCAGGAAGAGGTTCCACAGCCCCTGCCTGCGGGCCTCGGCCTTCAACTCACCGACCACGGCGGGCGTGTCCCACGGCGAGGCCAGCAGGGCGCGCTGCTCCTCCGCGACGGCCTCCGCCGGATAGACGTACTCGTCCATGAAGGCGAGCAGCTTCTGGCGCAGCTCTTCGGTGCGTGCGTCGAATCCGAAGTCCATGGCGGATCAGCCTTCCTGAAGGGTGGTCAGGCCGTGCTCGATGAAGACGGGGGTCAGTTCGCCGATGCGGTCGAAGCCCGCGCCGACGGTCTGGCCCTTCGTGTAGCGGTAGTGGATGCCCTCCAGGATCACGGCGAGCTTGAACCACGCGAACGCCGTGTACCAGGACACCGCGGACACGTCGCGCCCCGAGCGTGCGGCGTACCGCTCGACGATCTCGGTCGCCTCCGGATGTCCGGCGGCCGAAGCGGTCGTGCTGATGGGGGAGTTGGGCAGGTCGAGCCGCGTGCTGTACATGACCAGCAGGCCCAGGTCGGTGAGCGGATCGCCGAGCGTGGACATCTCCCAGTCCAGGATCGCCCTGATCCGGTCGTCGGGCCCGATCAGCACGTTGTCGAGCCGGTAGTCGCCGTGCACGACGGTGGGCGAGGGGGAGCCGGGCAGTTCGCGCCCCAGGGCCGCGTGCAGCTCGTCGATCCCGGCGAGCTCGCGGTTCCTGGAGGCGTCCAGCTGCTTGCCCCAGCGGCGCAGCTGCCGGTCCAGGAAGCCCTCGGGGCGGCCGAAGTCGGCGAGACCCACCTCGGCGGGGTCCACCGCGTGCAGTTCGACCAGCGTGTCCACCAGGCCGAGCACCGCGTCGCGCGTGCGCTGCGGGCCGAGCGGGGCGAGCTGGTCGGCGGTGCGGAACGGGGTGCCCTCCATGAACTCCATGACGTAGAACGGGGCGCCGAGCACCGAGTCGTCCTCGCACAGCAGCACGGGGTCCGGGACCGGCACGGCCGTCGGATGCAGCGCGCTGATCACCCGGTACTCACGCTTCATGTCGTGCGCCGTGGCCAGCACATGGCCCAGCGGAGGCCGCCGTACGACCCACCGGGCGGCGCCGTCGGAGACCGCGTAGGTGAGGTTCGACCGTCCGCCCTCGATCAGCCGGCCGGTCAGCGGGCCGGTCACCAGTCCGGGCCGCTCACGGTCGAGCAGGTCGCGCAACCGGTCGAGATCGAGACCTGGCGGGTGGTCCGGGCTCATCATTGCTCCTCAGCACACGGGAACTGGATGTGACCATGATGCCGACCAGTCGGTATGTCGTCCAGCGGCTGCGCGAAACGTGATCGGCGTCTCCCCCGGAACGCGCGAACCGGGGGAGACGCCGTCGGGGCCGAGGGGTCGGCGGGTCAGTGGTCGTCCCAGTGGTCGTCGTGCTCGGCGTGCCGGTGGCCGTCGTGCAGATAGTCGAGATGGTCGCCGTGTGCCACGGCCGGGTGCCCGCAGCCCTCGCCGTGCTGGTGGCCGTGCCGGTCGTGCGCCACGTGACCGCTGGGCTCGCACTCGTCCCAGTGCCCCGAGTGCTCGCGGTGCAGATGCCCGTCGTGCGCGTAGTCGACGTGGTCCTCGTGGCGCACCTCGGTGTGACCGCACTTCGGGCCGTGGACGTGCTGGTGGGTGGGGTGCTCCTGGTGAAGGGTGGTCATCGTGCTCACCTTCGGCTGTGACGTGATGGGGGTGGTCCGCGAGAGGCGGGAGCGAGGCGAAGAGGGGTGCCCGCGAGACGCGAGGGTGGGGTGACGACCCAGGCTAGCGTCACAAAGTGTCCCGATTCCGGCTATTTCGGGTCGCGTGGCGTCCGAGTGCCCCTAAAACACCAACGCCACCGCGCACACGGCGAACGCCACCGTGCACAGGGTCACCGCCGTCGCGTGCCGGGGAGCGAGGACGGCCGGGCCGGCCCGGCCCGAGGCCGCCAGCGTCCGGATGCGGCGGTGGGCGAGGGCGAGGAAGGCCAGCCAGAGGACACAGCAGAACGCGCACGCCACGATCCCGGCGGCGGAGCCGCCGTCGTGCAGAGCCACCTTCGCGGCGAGCACGGCGACGACGGTGCTGGAGAGGGTCGTACGACGCCAGGCCAGCCGCGTGCGTTCCGGCTGGAGGCCCGGGTCCCGTTCCTCCCGGACGGGCCCGGTCATCCCGCCCAGCCGACGAGGACGACGACGACCATCGCGACCGCGACGACCGCGACGACGATGCTCAGCACCGCCGGGAACCGCGACACCGGCAGGTCCTCGCCGCGGCGCATCGCCCGTTCGCAGCGCACCCAGTGATTGACGGCCCGCAGCGAGCAGAGCACGCCCGCCGCCAGCAGCGCCAGGGCGAGGCCCGCCCGCCAGGCCCAGCGCAGGTCCGGCAGGAACTGGTCCACGGCGAAACCGCCGGCGATGAGGGCGAGCGCGGTGCGCAGCCAGGCCAGAAAGGTCCGCTCGTTGGCCAGGGAGAAACGGTAGTCGGGGGTTCCGCCCTCCTCCCGGATCTCCTGGGGCGCGAACCACAACCGGACATTACGCACGAGTTCGATCACGTCCAGACCCTACCGGGGAGCCCTGCACGGGAGGCTGCCGGTGCCGCCCGCCACCGTTCGGGCCATGGATGTCCCCCGTCGCCCGTCGGCCACGGGGTGCCCGCGTCCGGTATCGCCCCGGCCCGGGACCCGCTGCTCAGTCCATCGCCCGGTAGTCCCTGAGCCGCTCGTGCGCCGCCAGCCCGTCCGGGACCCACGTCCACTCCGACAGCCGGCGCTCCACCTCGTCCTCGGTGAGGAAGTCGTGCCAGGCGACCTCCTCCACCTGCGGGTTCACCGGAAGCTCGCAGCGGACCTCGTACACCGCCGACCACCAGCTCGCTCCGGCCCCGTCGTCGTACAGGAACGTGAACAGAGGGGTCGGCCGGGGGAGCCCGGAGACGCCGAGTTCCTCCTCGGCCTCACGGAGCGCCGCGTCGTCGTAGGACTCGCCCGCGCCGACGACTCCGCCGATGAACATGTCGTAGCGGGAGGGGAACACCAGTTTGGTGGGGGTGCGCCGATGGACGAAGATCCGGCCCTCGGCGTCCCGCGCCTGGATGAACACGCAGCGGTGGCGCAGCCCGCGCGCGTACGCCTCCCCGCGGGGGGACTGCCCGATGACCCGGTCGTTCTCGTCCACGATGTCGAGGATCTCGTCAGCGGCACTCATGGAACCATCCAAGCAGCATGGAACCGGGGCCGGCCTCCTCGGCGCGGCCGGAGACAGCGCGAGCGCTAATGCGGCTGGAGATCCCGCGAGCGCTCCGGCTCCGCCGTGCCCGAGGGCATCGCGGGGTGCATCCCCAGCAGGACGATCCCCGCCACGACGGCCGCGAGTCCCGCGGCCTGCCCGGCGAGGGCTCCGGCGTCGGTGCGGAGCTGGTCCCCGAGGAAGCCCACCCCGCAGGCGATGCCGGCCAGCGGCTGGGCGGCGGTGAGCGCGGGCAGCGACATCCGCAGGGGCGCGGTCTCGAAGGCGCTCTGGACCAGGATCAGACCGGTGACGCCGAGGACGAGGACCGCGTACGGCTGCCAGCCGGTGAGCAGCTCGCTCCAGCCGCCGTCCCCGAACCGCTGGCCGCTGACCCGGGTGAGCGCGTCCTGGAGGCCGTAGAGCAGCCCGGCGGCCGTGGCGAGCAGGACGGGTCCGGCGCTCAGCCGGGACCGCTTCGCGTAGGTGGTGAGCATCAGGGCGAGCCCGACCACGATCCCGATGATCAGCCAGTGCCGCAGCGGGTCGTCGACGGCGTCGCCGCCCTGCGGCTGCCCGGCCACGATGAAGGCCGAGACGCCGCCCGCGAGCAGCAGGAGCCCGGCCCAGCCCTGTCGGCCCAGCGGCTGTTTGGTCTGGTGGCGGGAGAGCGCGAGCGCGAAGAGCAGGTTGGTCGCCAGGAGCGGCTCGACCAGAGTGACCTCGCCCTTGCCGAGCGCGATCGCGCCGAGCACCATGCCGCAGACCATCAGTCCGATGCCGCCCAGCCAGCGCGGGACCCGGATGAGGTCGAGCAGCAGGCGGGGGGAGAGGAAGTCGCTCAGCGGGGCGTGCGAGGCCGCGTTCTGCTGGAGCACGAAGCCGAAACCCAGACAGCAGGCCGCGCTCACGGCGAGGACCAGAACCAGAACCGACACGCTGGGTACCTCGAAACATCGGGAGTCGGGGGCCACGGTTGAGATTCCCGCCGACTCTAGTGCCAAGGGCCGGATGCCTGTCCCCGGGAGAACCCGGAACCAGGCAGTTGACTCGGTCACCTTTCTTGCCGAAGGATCTGACCGATCAGTAACAAGTGCTGGTCGCCCGCAGAGGTCGACCACCACCACCAATGTCTCACCAACCAGCGATGCTGCCGATCGGGTCGTGACAAACGTCATCAAGTCGTCCCCGTGACGCCGACCCCATCCGACCAGTCGGAATGTCGAGAGGACGGGCCCATGGCCTACGACGCAGATGTGATCGTCATCGGAGCTGGCCTGGCGGGGCTCGCGGCGACCGCGGAGCTCGTCGACGCGGGCCGCAAGGTGATCCTCCTCGACCAGGAGCCCGAGCAGTCGATCGGCGGCCAGGCGCACTGGTCCTTCGGCGGGCTCTTCTTCGTCGACTCGCCCGAGCAGCGCCGCATGCGGATCAAGGACAACCACGCGCTCGCCCTCCAGGACTGGATGGGCACGGCCGCCTTCGACCGGCCCGAGGATCACTGGCCGCGTCGGTGGGCCGAGGCGTACGTCGACTTCGCGGCCGGCGAGAAGCGGCCCTGGCTGCACGCGCAGGGGGTCCGCTTCTTCCCGGTGGTGGGCTGGGCCGAGCGCGGCGGCTACGACGCCAACGGGCACGGGAACTCCGTGCCGCGCTTCCACATCACCTGGGGAACCGGGCCCGGCCTCGTCGCGCCCTTCGAGCGGCGGGTACGGGAGGGAGTCGCCCGTGGTCTGGTCGAGCTGCGCTTCCGCCACCGGGTCACCGGTCTGTCCCGCAGCGCGGGCTCCGTCGACACCGTCACCGGAGAGGTCCTGGAGCCGTCCGGCATCGAGCGCGGCCAGGCCAGCAGCCGCGCGGTCACCGGCGCCTTCGAGCTCAAGGCCCAGGCCGTGATCGTCACCTCCGGCGGCATCGGCGGCAACCACGACCTCGTCCGCGCCAACTGGCCCGAGCGGCTGGGCACTCCGCCCGAGCGGATGATCTCCGGCGTACCCGCGCACGTCGACGGCGCGATGCTCGGGATCGCCGAGGGGGCCGGCGCCCGCCTCATCAACCGCGACCGCATGTGGCACTACACCGAGGGCATCCAGAACTGGAACCCCATCTGGGACAAGCACGGCATCCGCATCCTGCCCGGCCCCTCCTCCCTCTGGCTGGACGCGCGCGGCAAGCGCCTGCCGGTACCGCTCTTCCCGGGCTTCGACACCCTCGGCACCCTCGAACACATCATGCGCACCGGACACGACTACACCTGGTTCGTGCTCGACCAGAAGATCATCGGCAAGGAGTTCGCGCTCTCCGGTTCCGAGCAGAACCCCGATCTGACCGGCAAGTCGGTCCGGGGCGTCATCGGGCGGGCCCGCGCCGATGTGCCCGCTCCGGTCAAGGCGTTCATGGACCAGGGCGTGGACTTCGTCGTCGAGAAGGACCTCGGCGCGCTGGTACGCGGGATGAACGCGCTCACCGAGAAGCCGCTCATCGACGAGGCGGCCCTGCGCCGCGAGATCGTCGCGCGCGACCGGGAGATCGCCAACCCCTTCACCAAGGACCTCCAGGTCATGTCGATCCGCGGGGCCCGGAAGTACCTCGGCGACAAGTTGATCCGCACCGCGACCCCGCACCGCATCCTCGACCCCAAGGCGGGCCCGCTGATCGCGGTGCGCCTGAACATCCTGACCCGCAAGACCCTCGGCGGCCTGGAGACCGACCTCTCCTCGCGGGTGCTGACCGAGGGCGGCGAACCGCTGGAGGGTGTGTACGCCGCCGGTGAGGCCGCCGGGTTCGGCGGCGGCGGAGTCCATGGTTACCGGTCGCTGGAAGGCACCTTCCTCGGCGGCTGCCTCTTCTCCGGCCGTACGGCGGGCCGGGCGGCGGCCAAGGCGGTGGGCTGATCACGTCCGGAAGGGGACGGCCGTCCCCGTCGCCGGAACGGGACGGCCGTCCCCGTCGCCGGAACGGGACGGTCGTCCTCGTCGCCGGAACGGGGCGGCCGTCCACGTCATGCGGGCGGGGCGGCCGTTGTCATCAGGACAGGGCCGCCGTTCACATTGCAGGGACAAGTCGGCCGTGCAAGTCATCGGGACAAGGCGGCTGTTCAGGGCGTTGTGGGGCGGTGCCTGCCAACTGTGTGTCATACAGCGGTAGTTGACACGTGTAGCGCGATGGCCGGAGCTTGACTTGAACCCGTGGCTCCGGGTTTGCTGTGCGTGATCACACTTTGACGAACCGCGCATGTGAGGTTGAGCAGCGGTGTCACCACCCCCACCACCGCTGGGCCGCGGTCGCAAGCGGGCGGCCCAGGCCTTCGACGCCGCCCTCGACGACGCCGAACTCGTCGCCGGACGCGCCTCGTTGAGCCAGGGGCGGTGGACCGATGTCCGCGACCTGCTCGCGGCGACCGGCGACGACTGGGACCGTCGCGGACACCGCGTCACCGTCCTCGCGCAGGAGTCCGCGACTCTCGCCTGGGCCCGTGACTGGCAGCTCGCCGAGCCGGAGTCCCCCGACGCGGCCGTACTCCTCGGCTGCGCCACCGTGGAACGCGCCCTGCACGGCAAGGCGCGCCCGGAGCAGGCCCGCGACGCCTGCCGCGCGGCGGCGGCACTCGCCCCGGCCGATCCCACCCCCTGGCTCGGTCTGCTCCTCCTGGAGCGCTCGCTCGGCACCGAGGACGATGTGGTCCGGCTCTTCGACGAGGTGCGCCACCGGCACGCCGGCCATCACCACGCGCATCACCTGATGGTCGCCCGGCTCGCCGAGCGCCGCGCCGCGGCGGGCCAGGACCCGCTGCACGAGGTGTACGACTTCGCCAACTGGGCGGCCGAACAAGGGCCCGCCGACTCGCCGCTCGCGATCCTTCCGGTCGTCGCGCACGCCGAGCGCTTCCGTGTGCTCGCCGGCTCCGGGAGCGAGGCCACCGACCCGGTCGCCTCGGGCCACTGGGCCGGGCGCCGGGCCCGCCAGGTGATGAAGGCCGCCTTCGACTGGTGGCTGGAGTGGGAGCACGAGGACCATCCCCGACGGCTCGTCGACCTCAACTTCCTCGCCCACGCCAAGGTCTGCGAGGGCCGGGACGCCGAGGCCGCCGCCCTGTTCCACCGCATCGCGGAGCATGCCACCCCGGCTCCCTGGTCGTACCCGGACCGCGATCCGTACCAAGCCTTCCGTGCCGCGCGCGACAGCGTGCTCGGCACGGGGTGAACGCCCCCGAAGACCTGACACCCGAAAGGACGACCCCGCGATGACGACGGGCAGTTCGAGCACATCGAGTACGTCGAACACGGGCAGACCGGCCGCCGACGACGGCGGCATCAGCACGTTCAAGGGACAGGACCGCGCCCTGCGCGCCGGCCGGCTGGGCACGGGAGGCCTGCTGCTGTCCGTCCTCGCGGCGACCGCCCCGCTCATGGTGGTCGCGGGTGTCATGCCCGCAACATTCGCGGTGATGGGTATCGTCGGGCAGCCGCTGCTCTTCGTCATCCTCGGCATCGTCCTCGTGCTCTTCAGCGTCGGGTACGCCGAGATGAGCCGGCACGTCCACAACGCGGGCGCCTTCTACGCCTACATCTCGCGCGGGCTCGGCGGCACCCCGGGAGCGGGCGCCGCCGCGGTCGCCCTCGTCGCCTACAGCGCGCTCCAGGTCGGCATCTACGGACTCTTCGGCTTCGAGGTCTCCGGCCTGTTCGCCACCTACCTCGACACCCAGGTCGCCTGGTGGATACCGGCGCTGGCCGCCGTACTCGTCGTCGGCGCGCTGGCCTGGCTGAAGATCGACGTCAACGCGTGGGTGCTCGGCGTGCTGCTCGTCATCGAGGTCACGCTCGTCGTGGTCTTCGACGTCGCGGCCGTCGGTGACCCGGCGGGTGAGGGACTGTCGCTGCACGCCTTCAACCCGGACACACTCACCGGAGCGGGCGTCGGCACCGCGCTGTGCTTCTGCATCGCCGCCTTCACCGGCTTCGAACAGGCCCCGGTGTACGCCGAGGAGACCAGCCGCCCGCACATCCTCGTGCCGCGCGTCATGTTCCTCGCCATCGGCTTCGTCGCCGTCTTCTTCGCGATCAGCTCCTGGGCGCTCACCGTCGCCACCGGACCCTCCGCGATCGTCGGGACCGCCCAGAAGCAGAGCGCCGGGCTGCTCTTCTTCCTCACCGAGTCACGGCTCGGCTCCACCTTCACGGACGTCCTGCACGTGCTGTTCGTGACCGGCATGTTCGCGGCGCTGCTCAGCTTCCACAACGTCGTGGCGCGGTACGCCTTCGCCATGGGCCGCGAGGGTCTGCTGCCCAGTGCCTTCGGCCGCACCTCCGGCGCCAGCGGCGCTCCCGGCACGGGCTCGCTCCTGCACACCGTCGTCTCCCTGATCGTGGTCGGCGGCTTCGCCCTGGCCGACGACAAGCCGACCGGCGACCCGACCACGCCCGTGCTCCATCTGTTCACCTGGGGCGGCAACGTCGGAGCGCTCGGCGTCACCCTCCTGATGGCGTCCGCCTCGCTCTCGGTCGTCGTGTTCTTCGTCCGCCGCGGCGCGGCCCGCGCCCAGGCCTGGCGTCTGGTCACCTCCGTGATCGCGGGCATCGCGCTGCTCGTCATCGCGGTCTACACGGTCAAGGACTTCGACGTGCTCGTCGGCGCGGGTCCGGACTCCGTCCTGAACCTGCTGCTGCCCGCCGTCATCGGGGTCGCCCTGGTCGTCGGACTGGTCCAGGGACTGGTGCTGCGCTCCCGCAAGCCCGAGGCGCACGCCCGGATCGGCCTCGGCAACGAGGCGTTCCAGTTGGACAAGGCGGCCGACTCCGCCTCCTGACGAGGCCCTCCCGTCCTCTCCGGGGCCCTTGAACCCGGACAGGACGTGAGAAGAGATGACGGAACGCTGACGGGCACCCGCCACCGCTGGATTTTTGGGGGTCGCGGGTGCTCGAATCAGTGGGTGAACACTGAACGGCCCGGGGAACCGGACCCGGAGCGACCGCGATCGCGGAAACCGGAGCCGCGGGAGCCGCGGGAGCCGGAGCGGCCCGAGGCGAGGGAGCCGGAGCGGCCCGAGCCGCGGGCAGCCGAAGAATCCGAGGAGCCCGGCGAGCGCGGCAGGCCGATCGGCCGGCGGGTGCTGCTCGGCACGCTCGGACTCGGCGCCCTCGGCGTCCTGACCGCTCCCACGCTCCAGCGCGGGATGGAATCCTTCCTCGCCGGCGCCTCCGAGAAGGACCCCACCGGTCTGACGGGGCTGCTGCCCAACGGCGGCGGCTTCCGCTACTACTCGGTGGCCTCCTCCGTACCGCACAAGAACGAGACGAACTACCGCCTCACCGTCGACGGCCTGGTCGACCACCCCACCAGCTACACCCTCGCCGACCTGCGGGCCCTGCCCCAGACCCGGCTGGTGCACGACGTCCAGTGCGTCACCGGCTGGCGGGTGCCCGGCACCCCCTTCGAGGGCGTACGCCTGTCCCATCTCCTCGACGCCGCCGGAGTGCACCACTCGGCCGGGGCGATCCGCTTCACCTGCTTCGACGGGACGTACACGGAGAGCCTCACCCTGAGGCAGGCCCGCCGCGCTGACGTCCTGGTGGCCCTGCGCATGCAGGACAAGTCGCTCGGCCACAACCACGGCGGTCCCGTCCGCCTCTACGTGGCCCCCATGTACTTCTACAAATCCGCCAAGTGGCTCTCCGGCATCACCGTCACCGAGGACGTCCGTCCCGGTTACTGGGAGAACCGGGGGTACGACGTCGACGCCTGGGTCGGCCGTTCGAACGGACGCGACGATGAACCCACGAGTTGACGACACCCCGGCCGTGTCCGCGCACCCCTCCCACGTACGGCGCTTCAGCCGGGCCGAGCGCTGGGTGCACCGGGTCACGGCCCTGCTGATGGGTGTGTGCGTGGCCACCGCGGCCTGCCTCTACATCCCCCAGTTCGCCGAACTGGTCGGCCGCCGCGAACTCGTCGTCCGCGTCCACGAATGGGCCGGTCTCCTGCTTCCGGTGCCGGTCCTGGCGGGCCTGGCCTCCCGCGCGTTCCGCCGCGACCTGGGCTTCCTGAACCGCTTCGGCCCGCACGACCGGGTGTGGCTGCGGGCGGCGCTGCGCCGCGACAAGGACCGGGAGTCCCGCCCCGCCGGGAAGTTCAACGCCGGACAGAAGATCTACGCCGCCTGGATCGCCGGGGCCACGCTGGTGATGGTGGGCACGGGCCTGCTGATGTGGTTCACCCACCTCACCCCGCTGATGTGGCGGACCTCGGCGACCTTCGTCCACGACTGGCTGGCCCTCACCATCGGGATCGTCCTCGCGGGCCACATCGGGATGGCGCTGGGCGACCCGGAGGCGCGGCGGGGGCTGCGTACGGGATCGGTGAGCCGGCAGTGGGCCGACCGGGAACATCCGCTGTGGCGGCCGTGAGCTGCTGCTCCGATGACGATGCTCCGATGACGAACGGCCCGCCCGACGGCCGGACTCGGCCGTCGGGCGGGCCGGTTCGCGGCCCGGCTGTCCCTAGATGACCAGGGACAGCAGCAGCACCAGTCCTCCGGCCACCACCGAGATGATGGTCTCCATGACGGACCAGGTCTTGACGGTCTGACCGACGCTCAGACCGAAGTACTCCTTCACCAGCCAGAAGCCGGCGTCGTTGACATGGCTGAAGAAGAGCGAGCCCGCGCCGATCGCGAGGACGAGCAGGGAGGTGTGGGTGGTCGACATGTCGGCCGCGAGGGGCGCGACGAGACCGGCCGCCGAGATGGTGGCGACGGTCGCCGAACCGGTCGCGAGACGGATCGCCACCGCGATCAGCCAGGCCAGCAGCAGCGCGGGGATCGACCAGTCCTCGGAGATCTCGAGGATCATCCGGCCCACGCCGGAGTCGATCAGGGTCTGCTTGAAACCGCCGCCCGCACCGACGATCAGCAGGATGCCCGCGATGGGGGCGAGGGACTTCTCGACCGTCGTCGAGATGCGCTCCTTGGTGAAGCCGGCCGCCCGGCCCAGGGTGAACATGCCCACGATCACGGCCGCGAGCAGGGCGATCAGCGGCGCTCCGACGACGTCGAAGACGCGCTGCGTCATGTCCGTCGGGTCGTCGACGACGATGTCCACCAGCGCCTTGGCCAGCATCAGCACCACCGGCAGCAGCATGGTGGCGAGGGTCGCGCCGAAGCTGGGGCGCTTCTCCAGGTCCTCCGAGGCACGCTGCGGGATCATGCGGTCGGGGGCCTGGACGTCCACCCAGCGGGCCGCGTACCGCGAGAACACCGGACCCGCGACGATCACCGTCGGGATGGCGATCAGGACACCGAGGGCGAGGGTGATGCCGAGGTTCGCGTGCACCGCGTCGATCGCGACCAGCGGGCCGGGGTGCGGCGGAATCAGACCGTGCATCACCGACAGGCCCGCGAGCGCCGGGATGCCGATGCGCATCAGCGAGTAGTTGCCGCGCTTGGCGACCATCAGGACCACCGGGATCAGCAGCACGATGCCGACCTCGAAGAACAGCGGCAGACCGATCACCGAGGCGATCAGCACCATCGCCCACGGCATGGCGCGCCCGCCGGCCTTCGCGAGGATGGTGTCGACGATCTGGTCGGCGCCGCCCGAGTCGGCGAGCAGCTTGCCGAGGATCGCGCCGAGGGCGATCAGGACGCCCACGCCGGCCACGGTCGAGCCGAGTCCGGTGGTGAAGCTGACGATGACCTTGTCGAGCGGGGCACCGGCGAACGCGCCGAGGGCCAGGGAGCCGATGGTCAGGGCCAGGAAGGCGTGCAGCTTGAACTTGGTGATGAGCAGGACGATGACGGCGATGCCCGCCAGCACGGCTATGCCCAGTTGAGCGTGGCCCGCCGAGGTGATCGGTTCGACGGTGTCCGCTGCCAGCATCTCGACACTGAGTCTGGTCACGGTGGTTCCCTTGCTTGAGAAACGGACGCGGGGAAGGTGGTACGCGAAGAAGCGCCTTCCGGACGGAAGGCAGGGGTGAAGAAGCCGGGGGTGGAGAACGGGGTGGAGAAGACAGGGGGAGAGACGACACCGTCGCTTCGCGGGACGGGGCGTGACGGGTCGGCACGGTGAAGCGCGGGCGCTCGCGCCGGGGGACGGCGTTACCGCGAGGGCACGGCGCTACGGTCGGGGCGGGGCGAGACCGTCGAGCGCGGCCACGGCCCGTTCGGTGATCTCGTCGGGGCCGCCGGACACGTCCACACAGACCCCCGCCTCGTCCGCCGCCAGCGGCTGGAGCGTGGCGAACTGCGAGTCGAGGAGCGCGGTGGGCATGAAGTGCCCCTTGCGGTGCGACATCCGGTTCTCGATGAGTTCGCGGTCACCGGTGAGGTGGACGAAGACGACCCCGGGTGCCGCGGCCCGCAACCGGTCCCGGTAACTGCGCTTCAGCGCCGAGCTGCTGACCACACCCCCGAGCCCCGCCCGGTCGTGCGCCCACCGCCCGATGGAGTCCAGCCAGGGCAGGCGGTCCTCGTCGGTCAGCGGCGTCCCGGCCGTCATCTTGGCGATGTTGGCCTGCGGGTGGAAGTCGTCGCCCTCGGCGTACGGAACGCCGAGCCGGGCCGCCAGCAACGGACCGATGGTGGTCTTTCCGGTGCCTGCGACGCCCATGACCACGACGACATGGGAGGTGGGACTGTGCTGCATCGCGCTCTCGCTGTCTTCGTCGACATCTGATGTCGACGCCACTGAAACGTATTAGGTACGACGAATTCAAGAGTGTGTGACATATAAGTCTGACTTTTTGTTCTCGGCGTCATCCTCGTACGCTGGCCCCATGACCACACGGGGCCGGGGACTGCACGGACACGTACTGGAATCCCTCGGGCCGGCCATCACAGCGGGCGACTACCCACCGGGAAGCGTGCTGCGCACCGACGAACTCGCCCAGCGCTTCGAGGTGTCCCGCTCCGTGATGCGCGAGGCCGTCCGGGTGCTCGAATCGATGTACCTGGTCGAGTCCCGCCGCCGCGTCGGCGTGACGGTGCGCCCCAAGTCCGAGTGGAACGTCTACGACCCTCAGGTCATCCGCTGGCGGCTGGCCGGCGCCGACCGCCCCCACCAGCTCCGTTCGCTCACCGTGTTGCGCTCGGCGATCGAACCCGTCGCCGCGGGACTGGCCGCACGGCACGCCACCGCGGAGCAGTGCGCGGAGCTCACCGAGTGCGCGCTCGGCATGGTCGCCACCTCACGCGGGCAGCAGCTGGAGGGATACCTCGTCCACGACGTCGCCTTCCACCGGGTGATCCTCAACGCGTCGGGCAACGAGATGTTCGCCCGCCTCGGTGACGTCGTCGCGGAGGTGCTGTCCGGCCGGACCCATCACGAGGTCATGTTCGAGGACCCCGACCCCGCGGCCGTCACCCTGCACGTCCAGGTCGCCGAGGCCGTCCGCGAGGGCGACGCGCGCCGCGCCGAGCAGCTCACGCGCGAGATCACGGTCGGCGCGCTCCAGGAACTGGACATCCTGGCACCCTGACGGTCCGCGCACCCTGACGGTCCGCGCACTCAGACGGTCCGCGCACTCAGACGGTCCGCACACTCCGCGGTCCGCGCACCCCGCCGGTCCGCCCCGGCGGTCAGTCGAGGAACTCCCCGTCCACGTACACCCAGGCCCCGTCCACCCGCTCGAACCGGCTCCGCTCGTGCAGCGAGCCGCCCCGGTAGGAAGCCCGGAAGGTCACGGTCCCCGCGGTGTGGAACGCCGAGCCCTGACCCGTGTCCAGGATCTCCAGGCCGGTCCACCGCATCCCCGCGTCGAACTCCACCCGGGCCGGCCGCGTCCGCGGATGCCAGGTCCGCAGCAGATACCCCTCGTCCTCCTTCACGAAGGCGCAGTAGCGCGACCGCATGAGCGCCTCGGCATTCGGCGCCGCGGCCTCGCCGCGATGGAAGCGCCCGCAGCAGCGCGCGTACGGCTCGGAGAGCCCGCAAGGACAGGAACGGCTGGTCATCGCGTCATTCTCCCCGGACCCGCGCCGAGTCGGCGTTCGTGGGCGGATAGGCGGGCCGTGCCGGCATCTCCGGCGCGGGCGCGGGCAGCGGAGGCAGCGCCGTCTCGTACAGCCACTCCGCGAAGAGGTCGTCCAGGGGCTCGGCGGCGTAGCGCGAGACGTGCGAGGTGAAGGCGGACGTGGTGACCGCGCCGCCCCGGTGCAGGGTCGCCCAGCCGCGCAGCATGCGGAAGAACGCCTCGTCGCCCATCGCACAGCGGATCGCGTGCACCGTGAGCCCGCCGCGCTCGTAGAGCCGGTCGTCGAACATCAGCTTGCGTCCCGGGTCGGACAGCAGCAGGTCCTGCGGCAGCGCGGACAGCTTCCGGTGCGCCGCGGCGGCCAGCTGACGCGCCGGACGTCCGCCCGAGCGCTCCGACCACAGCCACTCGGCGTACTTGGCGAGCCCCTCGTTCAGCCAGATGTGCCGCCAGTCCGCGATCGACACGCTGTTGCCGAACCACTGGTGCGCCAGCTCGTGCGCGATCAGCCGCTCCGACCCCCGCGCCCCGTCGACATGGTTGGCGCCGAACAGCGAAAGACCCTGCGCCTCGACCGGGACGTCGAGCTCCTCCTCGGTCACCACCACCGCGTACTCGCCGAACGGATACGGCCCGAAGAGCCTCTCGAACAGCTCCATCATCGCGGGCTGCCGCGCGAAGTCCCGGGAGAACTCCGGGAGCAGTTGCGCGGGCAGATGCCCGGACTGGGGTACGCCCCCGAGGCCCGGGTCGCCGAGCAGCACCGTCTGGTACTTGCCGATCGACATGCCCACCAGATAGCTGGAGGTCGGCGCCGACTGCTCGTACACCCAGGTGGTCGTCGACGCCTTCGTCGTCCGCGTCAGCAGGCGCCCGCCCGCCACCACCGCGTACGAGGACGGCGTGGTGATCGAGATCTGGTAGGAGGCCTTGTCGGCCGGCCGGTCGTTGCACGGGTACCAGGACGGCGATCCGATCGGCTGGCTCGCCACCAGCGCCCCGTCCTCCAGCTCCTCCCAGCCGAGTCCGCCCCAGGGGCTGTTGACCGGCTTGGGGTTGCCCGACCAGTGCACCTCGACGGTGAACGCGGCACCGGCCCGGACCGGCTTCGGCGGACGGACCCGCAGCCTGCCGCCCCGGTGCGTGTAGTGCGGCGCCTTGCCGTCGACACGGATCCGGCCGATCCGGAAGTCGGCCAGGTTCAGCTGGAACTCGGTCAGCGCGGAGCGGCCCGCTATGGCGTTGATCCGCGCGGTGCCGGAGAGCCGGTTCGGGCCGGGGCGGTAGTCCAGCGCGAGCTCGTACCGGTGCGCCCGGTAACGGGCATCGCCGTTGGCCGGGAAATAGGGGTCCGGTCCCGCTGTCTGCTGAACGCTCACTGCTGCGACTGCTCCCTGCCCTGTGCTCGACGTACCGCTGTACCGCCCTTCGTATCCGACCGGGTCACGTCTTCTATGAACGCCAGGCCTCGATCGGATTGCCCAGCCAGCGGGTGTCGTCGGGAACGGACTCCGCCGCCATCACGAGCGACGCGGGACCCAGGGTGGAACGGGCCCCTACGGTGCTGCCGGGCAGGACGATTCCGCCCGGGCCCAGGGTGGCGCCCTCACGGAGGACCACAGTATCCGTCCGCAAGATCCGGTCGTGGAAGAGGTGGGTCTGCAGGACACAGCCCCGATTGACCGTCGCCGCGTCCCCGAGCGTCACCAGGTCCGTCTCGGGCAGCCAGTAACTCTCGACCCACGCGCCCCTGCCGATCCGGGCGCCCAGCCCGCGCAGCCACGCGGTCATCAGCGGCGTACCGGGCACGGATCCCGCCAGCCACGGCACGGCCACGACCTCCACGAACGTGTCGGCCAGCTCGTTGCGCCACACGAAACCGCTCCACAGCGGATGCTCACCGGCGCGGTGCCGGCCGACCAGCAGCCACTTCGCCACGATGGACACCAGGCACCCGAGCACGCCCACCGCGAGCAGCACGGCCCCCGAGAACACCCACGCCCACGGGCCCAGCGCACACAGCGCCGCGATCGTCAGCACGGCCAGCGCCGCCGAACAGAACACCGGCACGAGCCGGCACACCTCCACCAGACCGCGGGCCCACAGCAGCCGGGCCGGCGGGTCGTAGGTACGGCTCTGATCGCCGCCCTGCGCCGCACGCGGCAGTTTCATCGGCGGCAGCCCCAGATACGAGGTGCCCTTCTTCGCCTTCTTCGGCGTCGCCGACAGCACCCCGACCAGACCGCCGTCCGGCACACTGCGGCCCGGAGCGGTCATCCCGGAGTTGCCGAGGAACGCCCGGCGGCCGATCTCGGCCCGCCCGATGCGCATCCAGCCGCCCCCGAGCTCGTACGGCGCGGTCAGCGTGTCGTCGGCGAGGAACGCGCCCTCGCCGACCGTCGTCAGACTCGGCAGCGCGAGCACGGTCGACACCTCCGCGCCCCGGCCGATCCGCATCCCCAGCAGCCGCAGCCACACCGGCGTGATCAGCCCGGCGTACAGCGGGAACAGCACCTCCCGGGAGCGGTCCATCAGCTGGGTGACCGTCCACGCCTGCCAGCCGATCCGGCTGTGGGTCGGATGCGTGCCCTCCCGCAGCCCGAGGCTCAGCAGCCGTACGGAGACCAGGAGCAGCACCGCGTACGCGAGACCGAAGGCGAGCGTCGCCGGCACCAGGCCGAGCGCGGCACCGCGCAGCGCCTCACCGAGGCCCGCGTCCGCGCTCACGAACACCCGCGTCACGAGCAGCGCGGCGACGGAGGCCAGCACGGGCAGCGCGCTCAGCGCGAACCCGGTCGCGCCGTACATCGCCCGCCAGTACGTGCCACGCTGCGGCCTGTCCTTGGGCCATACGCGCTTGGCCTTGCCGAGCTTGACGGCGGGCGCGCCGGCCCAGCGCTGCCCGGTCGGAACCTGCCCCGCCACGGCGGAACCCGGCGCCACCTCGGCACGCTTGCCGACCCGGGCGCCCGGGAAGAGGATGCTGCGCGTCCCGACCACGGCACCGGCGCCCACCTTCACGGCGCCGATCTCCAGCCGGTCACCGTCCAGCCAGTACCCCGACAGGTCCACCTCGGACTCGACGGCGGCACCCCGGCCCAGCTTGAGCATGCCGGTCACCGGCGGCAGCGAGTGCAGATCCACGTCCTGGCCGACCCTGGCGCCCAGGGCACGGGCGTACCGCTCCAGCCAGGACCCGGTCAGCGACGTCGCGCCGCTGAACCCGGCGAGCCGCTCGGCCGTCCAGAGCCGCAGATGGACGCTCCCACCACGCGGATACCGGCCGGGCTTCACCCCGCGCAGCAGCAGCCGCGCACCGCCCGCGGCGACGGCGAGCCGTCCCGGCGGGCTGAAGAGGACGAGCGCACCGGCGCCCACCAGCCACCACGAGGTGCTAGGTGCCCACGGATACGGACCGAACCAGTGCAGTACGTTGCCGAGCGCGGCCAGCGCCACGGTCCAGCGCAGCCCGAGCAGGCTGAACAGCGGGACCAGCACGAGCAGCTGGACCAGCTTGGCGCGCAGCGGGACGGGCGCGATGATCCGCTCGGCGCCGTCGTCCTGGCGGGACTTCTCCAGGTGCCGGGCCAGCTTGCGCAGCACGGGCTGCTGATAGATGTCGAGCACGGCGGCGCTCGGATAGCGGGCGCGCAGTCTCGTGGTGAGCTGGGCGGCGGCGAGACTGCTGCCGCCGATCGCGAAGAAGTCGTCGGTGGAGCCGCCGACGGGGATGCCGAGGACCTCGCTCCACTGCTCGGCGAGCCAGGCCTCGGTGCCGTAGAGCTGCTCCTTGGCGCCACCCGCCTCCAGGCCCTCCAGCGGCCAGGGAAGCGCGTTCCGGTCGACCTTGCCGGACGTCCGGGTCGGCAGGTCCTCCACCGGGGCGATCAGCGGCACCAGAGCGGCGGGCAGTTCGGCGCGCAGCTTCTCGACGGCGGCCGCCTGGTCCCAGCCGTCCTGGGTGACGACATAGCCGACGAGGAGCTGGTTGCCGCCGCGCGCGGTCCGCACGGCGGCGGCGGCGCCCGCGACCCCGGGCAGCGCCTGGAGCGCAGCGTCCACCTCACCCAGCTCGATCCGGCGTCCGCCGAGCTTGATCTGCTCGTCGGCCCGCCCGAGGAAGATCAGCCCCACGGGTTCGGCCTTGACCAGGTCACCGCTGCGGTACGCCCGCTCCCAGCCCAGCGACTCGAGCGGCGCGTACTTCTCGGCGTCCTTCTCGGCGTCGAGGTAGCGGGCGAGTCCGACCCCGCCGATCACCAGCTGGCCGCTGCCGCCCATCGGCACCGGCTCGCCGGCCTCGTCGACGACGGCCAGCTCCCAGCCGTTGAGCGGCAGCCCGATCCGGATGGGCTCGTCCCCGGTCAGCAGCGCGGCACAGGTCACGACGGTCGCCTCGGTCGGCCCGTACGTGTTCCAGACCTCCCGCCCCTCGGTCACCAGCCGCTGCGTCAGCTCGGGCGGGCAGGCCTCGCCGCCGAAGATCAGCAGCCGGACCTCGTTGAGGGTCTCGGGCTCCCACAGGGCGGCGAGGGTGGGCACGGTGGAGACGACGGTGATCTCCTGCTCGACCAGCCAGGGCCCGAGGTCGGCGCCGCTGCGCACCTGGGAGCGCGGCACGGGCACCAGGCAGGCGCCGTACCGCCAGGCCAGCCACATCTCCTCGCAGGAGGCGTCGAAGGCGACGGAGAGGCCCGCCATGACCCGGTCGCTGGGGCCGATCGGCTCCTCGGTCAGGAAGAGCCCGGCCTCCGCGTCGACGAAGGCGGCGGCGCTGCGGTGGCTCACGGCCACGCCCTTGGGCTTGCCGGTGGAACCGGAGGTGAAGATGATCCACGCGTCGTGCTCGACGCCGGGCCGCCCCGCGGGAACCTCGGAGCGGCCGTCGACGGTCAGCTCGTGCCCGGCGCCGACGACCGCGCGCACCCCGGCCTCGCCGAAGACCAGCTCGGCCCGCTCGTCGGGGTCCTCGGCGTCCACCGGAACATAGGCGGCACCGGCCGCGAGGACCCCGAGGATCGCCACGTACAGCTCGTTCGTGCCGGACGGGACCCGCACGCCGACGCGGTCTCCGAGACCGACCCCGGCCTCCGCGAGCCGCCACCGCATGGCCTCGACCTCGGCGGCCAGGGCGCGGTAGGTGAGGGCACGCCGGCCGTCGTCGAGAGCGGGCTCGTCGGGGTACGCCCGAACGGAGGCGTCGAGGATGTCGACGAGCGTGCGCGGCGAGGCGGCCGAGGAGGCGGAGAAGCGAGCCTGGTCACCGAACTCCGCACGCACCTCGTCGTCGGACAACGCGAGTGCGGGGCCTTGCTGGAGGGCTGCCATCGGGTCCTCACGTGTTGTTCCCGGAACGTCCGGGGAGCCGGTGGGCCCGCAGGTACGCCTGGGGATATTCCGGTCCAGCTCCAAACAAGCCTGGAATTTTAGTACGACGCTAGCCTCGGACCTGGTAATCAGCGATGCGAGGCCCGCTCGGCGGGCGCCGGAATCATGGAGTCCGGTGCTCCGACCTGGGGGTATGTCAGCGTGACGAGATCTGCCCCACATCTGTCCGTAACCTGCCGATCACAACGAGCGAGGGCCGCGACCTCATGGCCGCGGCCCTCGCCGTTCCAGGTGGAGCACCACGGACGCGCCGTTCTTCGACGTGTTCCCGCCGGGGTCAGTTCGTGCTGCAGGAGACGGTCGGCCAGGTCCAGTTGCCGTTGGTCTGGATGGTGACCCCGAAGTTGTTGCCGCTGCCGTTGGGTTTGGCGGTCAGCACTTGGGCGCTGGGGTAGGAGGCGCTGATGTTCCAGGTGGAGAGGACCTTCGCGGGGGACGGGATGTTCATCGTGACGGTCCAGTTGCTGGAGCCGGTGACGGCGACGTTGAGGTTGTAGCGGTCGCTCCACTGCTGGCCGGCGGACAGCGTGGCGGTGCATGCGCCACCGCCACCGCCGCCACCGTCGGGGGCCACGGCGCGGCCGGTCTGCGGAGAGATCATCCCGGCACACAGGTTGCGGGCGGCCAGTCCCTGCGCGATGCGCGGGATCGCGGCGAGGGTGTTGGCCGGCCAGTCGTGCATGAGGATGACCTGGCCGTTGGTGAGCCGGCCGGCGGCCTGCACGATCGCGTCCGTGCTCGCGCCGTTCCAGTCCTGCGAGTCGACGTCCCAGATGATCTCGGTCAGGCCGTACTTGGCCTCGACCGACCTCACCGTCGCGTTGGTCTCGCCGTACGGCGGGCGGAACAGTTTCGGCGTGCCGCCGCCCGCGCCGGCGATGGCCTGCTGGGTCCGGGAGATCTCCGAGTCGATCTGGGCCTGGCTCTGCTGGGTCAGATGCGGGTGGGTGTAGCTGTGGTTGCCCACCCACATGCCTGCGTCGACCTGGGCCCGCACCTGGGCCGGGTTCCCGGCGGCGTACTGGCCCTGGTTGAACATCGTGGCCCGCAGCCCGTTCTGCTTGAGCGCGGTGAGCAGATTCGCCGTGGTGCTGGACGGGCCGTCGTCGAAGGTGAGCCCGACATACCCGTTGCAGGTCGCGGCCTGCGCCGGACGGGCGTCGAAGGCGAGGGTGCTCGCGGCGGCCGTCGCCACGACGGCCAGTCCCGTGATCAGGGAGCGTAAGGATCGAACCGGTCTGGTTCTCATGCGAAGGGGTCCTCCGGCTTCAGGGTGCGGGGGTCAGTTCGTGCTGCAGGAGACGGTCGGCCAGGTCCAGTTGCCGTTGGTCTGGATGGTGACCCCGAAGTTGTTGCCGCTGCCGTTGGGTTTGGCGGTCAGCACTTGGGCGCTGGGGTAGGAGGCGCTGATGTTCCAGGTGGAGAGGACCTTCGCGGGGGACGGGATGTTCATCGTGACGGTCCAGTTGCTGGAGCCGGTGACGGCGACGTTGAGGTTGTAGCGGTCGCTCCACTGCTGGCCCGCGGACAGGGCCGCGCTGCATCCGCCACCACCACCACCACCGCCACCGCCCGAACCGGTGTCACCCACCGTGATGTTGGAGTTCCCGCTGCTCTGGTATCCCTCGGTGGCGAGGATCATGTAGTAGTTGAAGCTGCCCAGGGGCATACCGGCGCGGGCCCAGGCGTCGAAGTGGTTGCCGGTGGTGATGGTTCCACCCGTCCTCTTCGACTGCCGGACGCTCCAGTACTGGTCGAAGGTGCGCGTGCCCTCGACCGAGGGGGCGTTGGTCCGCGTCGTCTTGTAGATGTCGTACGTACCGCCGTCGCTGGTGACCGTGCCCTTGAACGTTCCGGTGGGCCGGTAGGTGCCCCAGTTGTCGACGATGTAGTACTCCACGAGCGGGTTCGACGTCCATCCGTAGAGAGCCAGGTAGGCGTTGCCGGACGGGTTGAAGGTGCCCGAGTAGGTCACACTCCTGCGTCCGCCGTTGCTCCAGCCCTTGCCGGCGACGAAGTTCCCGGTGTTGCTCCATGAGGTGCTGTAGTTGCCGGTGGAGCCCAGGTTCATCGAGACCGTGCCCGGTGAGTCGGTCCAGAACGAGTAGTAGTAGCCGTTGTCGGTACCGGTCTGGTTCGAGGTGACGACCGTGTCGGCATGGGCGGTGCCGGGCAGGGTCAGCGCGGCCAGGGCGACCAGCAGCATGGTGCAGACACCACTGATGAGCAGCCGGAAGTGGCTGAGCGCCCCGAAGCGACCGCTGCTGCGGCTCGACGGGTGTGCGGGTGCGTCGATCATCTGCGTGTTTCCTCCTCGTTCTCGTGGACCGGTGGGGGCCGGGCGGCGTGACACGGTTCTGGAGGGACTTCGCGAGGTCGCGGAACGGGCGTGAGCTGACCGCGCATCGGCATCGCGCGACCCGGCCGGGCTTGAGCTCTGTGAATCGCGAACAGTGTTGATCTGGCCCTGTCAACTGTCAATACTTTCGACTGTGCTGCCGAAACATTCGTCCAGGTGGGTGACCCTGCGGCTGAGGTTTTGCCTGTTACAGGTCCCGTCCATGGCCTCTTCGGGCGAGACGGATCGTCGACTAGGTGCCGCTCAAGATCAAATGGAAGCTCAATTCTTCGAAAGTTTCGAAGGGTTTCCGGATCGGCCTCGAGGAGCGGGGAGCGGGGATCGCCGAATGGGGAGGGTGGGATCGATGCGGGCCCCTGGGCGATGCAGGGGGCATCGCGTGGCCGGTCGCCCGCGGCCCGGAAAGCGCCCCGGAAAGCGGCCCGGAAACGCGGAAGACCCCACACGAAGTGGGGTCTCAGCTGGTGTCCGAGGGGGGACTTGAACCCCCACGCCCGATAAAGGGCACTAGCACCTCAAGCTAGCGCGTCTGCCATTCCGCCACCCGGACAAGGTGTCTGTCGCGCGGGTTTCCCTCGCGGCGACAGAGGAAACATTACCAGGCTTTCGAGGGCTCCCGATCACCCCCCGTCGCCGCGTGAACGGCGTGTGACGGGCCGGGTCCTGCCTTGGGGAGGAGAGGGGGTCGGAGGGAGGATGAGGGGGACCACCAGCGGCGACAGTGGGAGGAAGCAGCGTGAGCGAGAGCGGCACGACCAGGAGCGTCACGGGCGAGGACGAGGTTGTGGACCTCTGTCGTGAGCTGATCCGGATCGACACCAGCAACTACGGGGACCACTCGGGCCCGGGCGAGCGCAAGGCCGCGGAGTACGTCGCCGAGAAGCTCGCCGAGGTCGGACTCGAGCCACGCATCTTCGAGTCGCACAAGGGGCGCGCCTCCACGGTGGCCCGCATCGAGGGCGAGGACCCCTCGCGGCCCGCGCTGCTCATTCACGGCCACACCGACGTCGTACCGGCCAACGCGATGGACTGGACCCATCACCCCTTCTCCGGCGAGATCGCCGACGGGATGGTGTGGGGCCGCGGCGCGGTCGACATGAAGGACATGGACGCCATGACGCTGGCGGTCGTACGGGAGCGGATGCGCACCGGCCGCAAGCCCCCGCGCGACATCGTCCTCGCCTTCCTCGCCGACGAGGAGGCGGGCGGTACGTGGGGCGCCCGGCACCTGGTCGACAAGCACCCGGACCTCTTCGAGGGCGTCACGGAGGCGATCGGCGAGGTCGGCGGGTTCTCCTTCACGGTCAACGAGAAGCTGCGGCTGTACCTCGTCGAGACCGCGCAGAAGGGCATGCACTGGATGAAGCTGACCGTGGACGGCACCGCCGGACACGGTTCGATGATCCACAAGGACAACGCGATCACCGAGCTGTCCGAGGCCGTCGGGCGGCTCGGCCGGCACAAGTTCCCGGTGCGCGTGACGAAGACCCTGCGGCACTTCCTCGACGAGCTCGGCGACGCCCTCGGCACCGAACTCGACCCGGAGAACATGGACGAGACGCTCGCCAGGCTCGGCGGCATCGCCAAGCTCATCGGCGCCTCGCTGCAGAACACCGCCAACCCGACCCAGCTGGGCGCCGGTTACAAGGTCAACGTGATTCCGGGGCAGGCCACGGCCCACGTCGACGGCCGCTACCTGCCGGGCTACGAGGAGGAGTTCCTCGCCGACCTCGACCGCATTCTCGGTCCCCGGGTGAAGCGCGAGGACGTGCACGCGGACAAGGCCCTGGAGACCGGCTTCGACGGCGCCCTCGTCGACGCCATGCAGACCGCGCTCTCCGCCGAGGACCCGATCGCGCGCGCCGTTCCGTACATGCTCTCGGCCGGCACCGACGCCAAGTCCTTCGCCGACCTCGGCATCCGCTGCTTCGGGTTCGCCCCGCTGAAGCTGCCGCCGGAGCTGGACTTCGCGGGCATGTTCCACGGTGTCGACGAGCGGGTGCCGGTCGACGCGCTCCAGTTCGGCGTGCGCGTACTCGACCGTTTCATCGACGCGTCGTGACGCGTCGCCGACGGTTCTTCCTGGCGCCGGACCGGGGAGTTGCGGGCGGTTGACGCCGAGATTCGCCCGCGCGTGCGGAGATCGCCCGGGACGGGTGAATGCGACCATAAGCCCATAGCCCTACTACTCCCTCCTCGTTACAGGTGTTGCGATCCGCTGCTTGGGGATCGCATTTGCCAACAAGGAGGAATAATGATCAAGAAGGTCGTCGCTGCTGCGGCTGCCACTGGTGGTCTGGTTCTCGCGGGTGCGGGCCTGGCCGTCGCCGACTCGGGTGCTCAGGGTGCCGCTGTGCACTCTCCGGGCGTCGCGTCCGGCAACGTCATCCAGGTGCCTGTTCACATCCCGGTGAACGTTTGCGGCAACACGGTCTCCGTGATCGGGCTGCTCAACCCCGCCTTCGGCAACGCCTGCCTCAACAAGTGACGTTGTGCCTCGTCCCATGAGGGGAGCACCCCCATGGGCCACCTCATGAGGGTCACTTCGTGAGGGTCTGAACTCGTCGGCCCCGGAGTGCGCGCCATGCGCTCCGGGGCCGACCGGCTTTCCGCGTACCCGTCCGCCGGGCGGGTGCGTGTTCCGGATGGTCCACGTCCCAAGGACTAAGGCAGGGATACAGCTATGCGACAGGTCACCCGCAAAGGCCTGATGACCGTGGCCGCGGCCAGTGGTGTGCTCGCGGTCACCGGCGTCTCCGCGCACGCCGACTCGGGTGCGATCGGCTCCGCGTCGGACTCGCCCGGCGTGCTGTCGGGCAACACGGTGCAGGCGCCGGTGCACGCGCCGGTCAACGCCTGCGGCAACACCGTGAGCGTGGTCGGGGTGCTCAACCCCGCCATGGGCAACACCTGTGTCAACCACGGCGGCCGAGGCGGCAAGCCCGGCGGCCACGGCAGCACGGGCTCCCGTCAGGGCGGCGGTTCCCGGGCCGGCGGTCACGCCGCTCACTCGCCGGGTGTGGGTTCCGGCAACCACGTACAGGTGCCGGTCGACGCCCCGGTCAATGTCTGCGGCAACAGCGTGAACGTCGTGGGGATCGGCAACGCGGCAGCGGGCGACAGCTGCGCGAACGGCGCGTCCGGCGGCGGTCACTCCACCACCCCGCCCGGCAGCCACCCGGGTCACCCCGGCCACCCCGGTCAGCCGGGCCACCCCGGTCAGCCGGGCCACCCCGGTCAGCCGGGTCACTCTGGTCATCCCGGGACTCCGGGCCACCCGGGTCAGCCCGGTCACCCCGGTCACCCGGGTCAGCCCGGAACCCCCGGCCACCCGGGTCAGCCCGGCCACCCCGGAACCCCCGGTCACCCGGGCCAGGCCGGTAACCCGGGTACGCCCGGGCACCCCGGCCAGGGTGGCACGTCGGGCTCGGGCGGCGGCAAGCACCGCGGCGCCGCCTCGCAGGTCGAGCAGCTGGGCTCGCGGTCCGTCGCGCGGACCACTCCGGGCGGCGCGGCCGAGCTCGCCCACACGGGCAGCGAGCTGCCGCTCGGCGCGGTCGTACCGGCGGGAGCCGCCGCGCTCCTGGCCGGCGCCGTGCTCTACCGCCGGTCGCGTTCGGCGGCCTGACACCACAGGTCCGGCCCGGCCTGATCCGGCCTGACCCGGTCCGGTCCGGCCCCGTCGGGCCGGGCCGAACCGATGCCGGCATCGGCGCGATAGATCACACGGGCGGGTGACAGCACGGACACGACCGGTACTGCGCGGGGGTGATCCGGTGCGGCGCAGGCGTGATCATCGCGCGGCACCGGTGTGACCGAGGCGCCACGACCTTCCCCCGTGGCGTGCGCGACGGAACGGGCCCCGCGACGGCGGGCCCGCTCCGGTTCAGCGGGCTTCCGTCACCACGTGGCGCGTACCTGTCGAATGATCCTCCGGCGCAACCGCACCCTGCGGCTCCCGTCGCGCAGCAGGCTCAGGCGGTCCAACTCCCAGTGTCCGTACTCGGCATGGTCCGTCAGCAGTCGTGTCGTCTCCTTGCGGGAGACCCCGCGAGGCACGTACACGTCGACAAATTCGTATTCCGGCATCGCATCTATTGTGCGGGCAGAGGCCAGGTACGGATAGCGTCTGCACTATGTCTGATGCTGTGCAGCCCACCGCTGCCGAGGTACGCGCCGCCGCCGAGGCGGTCAAGACCGCTCTCGACCGCCACCTGGCCGCGGTAGAGCGCAGGACGGGCGATGACGACCCGGCCGTATACGAGGCGTTCAACGAGCTCGCCGCGGCGGCCGAGGAGTACGACGAGCTCCTCTACGACCGCTATGACGAGGTCACGCCCTTCGAGATCCCCGGCAGTGACGACACGCTGCCCCCGTACACCGGACCCGAGGAGCCGAACGCGCTGAGCGTGGTGATCCGCCGGGACTACGCGGTGGTGGAGCCGCAGCGACTGCTGGCGCAGGCTCAGCGAGTGGAGGCCGTGGAGGAGGACGGCGCGACCGCCACCGAGGGCTTCGACGCGGCGGCCGGCACCGTTCACGGAGCGCTCGGGGTCCTGTTCGGCGAGTTCGAGCCGGACGAGATCGCTTCCCGGCACAAGGAATTCGGGCTGGAGGAGGGCGACTCCACGCTCTGGGTGACCGCCGCGGACGAACCGGCCGATCCTGGGGAATGGCTGGAGGCACCCTTCGAGTCGATCGACCCGCAGCGCGTCGTCTGCCGCTTCGACGTCAGCGCGGTCTTCGACGACGAGTCGGACGACGAGGACCTGGACGACCTCGGCTCCGACGAGCAGACCGACCCCCAGGACGCGGATCGCTGACGCCGCCCTGGCACCAACGGCTCACACGGGTGGCGGCCACCGCGATGCGGTGGCCGCCACCCGTGTGTTCACGCACCGAGACCGTGCGACACCGGCGGTGATCAGCCCGCGGCCGGTGCCTGCGGCTTCAGCAGGGCCGGCAGCCGTGTGGTGCGCGGCTTCTGCGGAACCTCCGCCACGGCGTGCGGCAGGGCCTGCTCCACCCCGTGCACGACCGAGAGGTGACGCTCGGCCCGGCCGAAGGCCGTGTAGACCCACGGCCGCGTCAGGGCCGCCGCGGCGTCGCCCGGGAGCACCACGACAGCGGCGGGCCAGCGCAGTCCGACCGCCTGGTGCGCGGTGAGCGCCCAGCCGTGCCGCACGGCCTGCTCCACCCGCTCCTTCGGTACGACGACGGGGGTGCCCGAGCACTCCAGATGCAGCCCCTCGGCGTCGGCCTTCACCACATGGCCCGGCAGCGTACGACCCGGTGCGGGGGAGTAGGCGATCCGGTCGCCGGGGTCGAAGCCGCCGAACCGGCCCGGGCCGGGGTTCAGCCGCTCCTTGAGCGCGGTGTTCAGCGCGCGGGTGCCGACCGCGCCGCCGTGCCCCGGGGTGATCACCTGTGTCTGTTCGGCCGGGATGCCGATCGCGCGCGGCACCGAGTCCGCGACCAGCTGCACGGTCCGGTGGACCGCCTCGCCGGCGTCGCGCACCGGGACGATCACGACCTCCTTGCCGGGCGCCTCGACCTGGTTGAGCTCTCCGATGCCGACCCCGGAGACCAGCTCGCCGATGGGCCCGGGGTCAGGGGTCCGCGAGGCCACCTGCGGGCAGGCGCGGGCGGCGATCAGGTCCGCGAAGACCCGGCCGGGGCCCGCCGACCAGAGCACGCCCGGATCGCCGCTCAGCACCAGGCGCGCCCCGTCCGGCAGCGACTCGGCGAGCATCGCCGCCGTCTCCACGTCGAGCTGCGGCGCGTCGAGGACGACCAGGACGTCCAGGTCCAGGGCGCCGTCCGCGTCCCGGCCCGGGCCCTCGGCGCCGGAGAGGAGTCCGCCGACGGTGGTGACGCCGGTCGCCGTGCCGTCCGCGGGGCCGTCCGGCAGGTCGTGCCGGGCCAGTTCGGCCGTGAAGCCGTCGCGGCCGCCGTGGGTGTGCGTGGCGGCCCAGCCGCGCAGGCCGAGCGCTCGCGCCGCGTGCAGCAGCGCAGCCGTCTCGGAGCGGGAGGCGTCGCCGCCGGTGTGCAGCACCAGCCCGTGAGCGGCGACCGCGCGGATCAGCTCCCCGGCGGAGCGGGGGGCCGCGGCCGCGGCCTGCTCCCAGTCGGCGGCCGAACCGTCCTCCTTCGGCACCGAGTTCATCACCCGGGCGAGCGCGTCGGCGAGGCTCTCCTCGGCCAGCGCGTACCGCTCCAGGCCGATCAGGACGCGCACCGGGCGCTCCTGCGGCTCCTCCGTGTCGTCCTGCGGCGCCGGGGCAGGCGTGTCCAGCACGTCCTGGAAGACCAGGGCCTCGCCCTCCGCGAGAGCGCTCTGCACGGCCGCGTCCGGGTCCGGCACCGAGCGCTGGGAGAGCGCCGCGGTGAGCGCCGGGGCCTCCAGGGCGGTGTGTCCGGCGACGGCCGCCTGCTCCAGGAGCCACACGGTCAGCGCGCGGCCACGACGTTCGTCGTCCGGCCCGCACTCCGCGCCGAGCAGGGCCCGGGCGAACCCGTCGGCCTGCTCGGGCCGCACCCCGGCGACCCGCAGCAACTGCCAGGGGTCCTCGCGCAGTTGCTCGTCGGCACCGTCGCCCAGGGCCGCGACGACCTGTGCCGCGAGCGCTTCGGGCGCGCCGCCCTCGGTCAGCACGGCGCGGACGGCCCCGACGGCTTCGGGCGCGGCGGTCGGCACCGGTGCGGCCGCTGCGGCCACGGGCTGCGGTCGCCGCACGGGCTCCTGCGCGGCCCTGCGCGGCGCGGGCTCGGGCTCGCGGAAGGCGGTGGCCACGGGCTTCTCGCCGCTCTCCACGGCCCGCACCGCCGCGAGGAGGTCCGCGGCCGTGCCGCTGAGCTTGGCCCCGGCCGTGATCGGCGCCTGCTTCTCGGCCTTCCGCCGCTCGATCCGCTCCCGCTCCAGGCGCTGGGCCGCCAGCTCGGCGGCTGCCTCGGACAGCTGGGCGGCGCCTTCGGCGGACTCGGTCCCCGCGGCGGCCTCCGTACCGGCGGCGGCCTCCGCGTCCGTGCCCGCGTCTGTGTCACCGTCCCCGTCCGCGGCCGTGCCCTCTTCCTCGGAGGCCTCCCCGCCCTCGGAGTGCGCGTCCGCGTGGTCCACGTCCTCGCCCGTGCTCTCCGGGGCGTCGGCGGCCGTGTCCGCGCCCGGCGCCCCCGGCTCCGCTTCCTCCGTGGTCTCGGGCTCCGTGCTCACAGCGTGCTCCAGTCGTGATCGGGATAGTGGTGCACCGGGGCCGACACATCGTCGAGCGCCCGGCAGATCTCGTCAGGAAGACTAAGGCTCTCCACTGACAACGCGGCCGTGAGCTGCTGCGCGTTGCGCGCGCCGACGATGGGGGCGCTGACCCCGGGCCGGTCGCGGACCCATGCGAGCGCCACCTGGAGCGCCGTCACGGCGAGCCCGTCCGCCGCGGTCGTCACCGCCTCCACGATGCTGCTCGCCGTGTCGTCGAGATAGGGCGCGACGAACGGCGCGAGGTGTTCGGAGCCGCCACGGGAGTCGGCCGGCGTCCCGTTGCGGTACTTGCCGGTGAGTACCCCGCGCCCCAGCGGCGAGGAGGGCAGCAGACCGATGCCCAGGTCGAGGGCGGCCGGCAGCACCTCCCGCTCGATGCCGCGCTGGAGCAGGGAGTACTCCATCTGCGTACTGGCCAGGCGAGTGCGTATGCCGGGAGCCGCGAGCTGCCAGGTGGCGGCCTTGGCGAGCTGCCAGCCGCAGAAGTTGGACACGCCCGCGTAGCGCGCGCGCCCGCTGCTGACGGCCAGGTCGAGGGCCTGGAGGGTCTCGTCCAGGGGCGTGTCGGGGTCGTAGGCGTGGACGTGCCACACGTCCACGTAGTCCGTGCCCAGGCGGGCGAGCGAGGCGTCCAGGGCCGCAAGCAGGTGGCTGCGCGAGCCGTCGAAGCGGCGGTCCGGGTCGCGCACGCTCCCCGCCTTCGTCGAGATGACCAGGTCCCGGCGCGGCACGAGCCCTTCCATGAGGCGTCCGAGGAGGTACTCGGCCTCCCCGTCGCCGTACACGTCCGCGGTGTCCACGAGGGTCCCGCCCGCTTCCCAGAACGTCTTCAAGAGGTCCGCCGCGTCATGCTCGTCGGTGTCCCGCCCCCATGTGAGGGTGCCGAGTCCGATCCGGGACACACGCAGGCCGGTACGGCCGAGATGCCTCTGCTCCATGGACGCCGAGATTACTGTCCGACACCGGCCCCGTGGGGGCCTGTGGACAACCGAAGTTCCATGGATTGCCGCACGTGACGACCGGTGACGCCGGGCAGCGGCCGGGACCCGCGTACACGGTCGGACACGAGGGGCCGCGCCGGGCGGCGTGCCGGTGTCCCGCCCCCGTGCCGAGAAGGCGAACGTGCCGCCCCCCGCCCGGGACGCACGCACGCTAGGGTCTCGGACAAAGGGACGTTACTGATCGGTAAGGGGAATCGGCCATGCAGCTCGGCATCAACCTCGGCTACTGGGGCGCCGGAATGGACGGGGACAATCTCGCCGTCGCCCAGGAGGCCGACCGGCTCGGATACGCCGTCTGCTGGGCCGCCGAGGCCTATGGCTCCGACGCGGCCACCGTGCTCAGCTGGGTCGCCGCCCAGACCGAACGCATCGACGTCGGTTCGGCCATCTTCCAGATCCCGGCCCGGCAGCCCGCGATGACCGCGATGACCGCCGCGACCCTCGACTCGCTGTCGGGCGGCCGTTTCCGCCTCGGCCTCGGCGTCTCCGGACCGCAGGTCTCCGAGGGCTGGTACGGCGTCAAGTTCGACAAGCCGCTGGCCCGCACCCGTGAGTACGTGGAGATCGTGCGCAAGGCGATGACGCGCGAGCGGCTGTCGTTCGAGGGTGAGCACTGGACCCTGCCGCTGCCGGGCGGTCCGGGCAAGCCGCTGAAGCTGACCGTGCACCCGGAGCGCGAGCACATCCCGCTCTACGTCGCCGCGATCGGCCCCAAGAACCTGGAGCAGACCGGCGAGATCGCCGACGGCGCGCTGCTGATCTTCCCCTCGGCCGAGCACCTCGAGGACACCGCGATCAAATACCTGCGCGCGGGCCGGGAGAAGGCCGGGAAGACGATGGAGGGCTTCGACGTCTGCCCGACCCTTCCGCTCGCCCTCGGCGACGACAAGGACGTCACGGCGCTCGCCGACATGTTCCGCCCGTACACCGCGCTGTACGTCGGCGGCATGGGCAGCCGCAAGCAGAACTTCTACAACCAGCTCGCCCAGCGCATGGGCTACGAGAAGGAAGCCGCCGAGATCCAGGACAAGTACCTGTCCGGCGACAAGGAGGGCGCCGCGGCCGCCATCCCGCACGCGCTGATCGACCAGACGACCCTGCTCGGCTCGGTGGACCGCATCGCCGACCGCATGCAGGCGTACGCCGCGGCCGGGGTCACCACTCTCACGCTGGCGCCCGCGGGCTTCACGCTGGAGGACCGGATCGCCTCGCTGCGGGCCGGCTCCGACGCTCTGGAGCGCGCCGGACTCGCGTAACCGCGCCGGGAAAGTTCTGCGGCCGTGGTGGGGGCTCGGGGGTCTTCCCCGCCACGGCCGTCACAGGGAACAACGCGTCGACGGTCCCTTGGTTACGCGCTCGGGCCCGCTTCGTCGTCCATCGTTCGGCGGATTTGTCCGACACATCGGTTGCCGGGTCGCGGACATCCCATTTGACTCGTTTTCTGCACAACCCTGCAGAGAGGTGTCAGAGATGCTTTCCGCCAAGAGTCTGTTCCAGGAGATTCTCGACAACGACCAGTCGTACCGGCTCTTCTGCTCCATCGCCGCCAGCGGGGAGGCGCAGGGGGGCTGGGAGAACGCCCGGATCGCCGCGCTGGTCCCGGCGAGCGAACGCGCGCTCGCCCCCAGGATCGCCCGGCACGGCGCCGACGAGGACAAGCACGGGCGGATCTTCAACGCCCTCATGAAGAAGCGCGGCCTCGAACCGGTCGAGATCCCGCCCGACACCGACTACACCATGCTCCTGGAGCGGTACGGCATCGGTCTGGCGCACGAGAAGCTCAAGGACGACCAGCCGCTCACCGTGCAGGACATCGTCACCTATCTCGCCCACAGCCGGGTGACCGAACAGCGCGCCTCCGAGCAGATGGACCTGCTGCGCAAACACTTCGCCGACCACCCCGAGATCGGCCGCGCGGTGAAGATGATCTCGGGCGACGAGGACAACCACCTCGCGTACTGCCACGAGGAACTGCTGCGCTTCGCGCACGACGGTCATGGCCGCGCCATCCAGCGGACCCTGCGCGAGTGCGCGCTCGCCGAGATCCGCATCTACCGGGACGTCAGCCTCGCCGTGATGGCCCACATGGGCCGCATCCTCGGCTGGTCCAGGGCCAGGGCCGCGGTCCTCGCCGCGGGCATCCACGCCGTGTACGCCTACGAGCGGGCCGCGGGCTGGCGCCGGATGGTCTCCCTGAAGATGCCCGAACGGCGTGGGGCGCTGGACGGCCCCGCCACGGCGTCACCGGAATTCGCCTGACCCCACCCGGCCTCCACCCCACCCGGCCCCCGCCCGGACCTGACCTCCACCCGCGCCCGGCCGCCGTCAGGACGGGCCCGCGTACGCGCCCGGACCACCCGGACCCGCACCGGGCGGACCCGTACGCGTCCCGACTACAGCCAGCCCCGCCGCTTGAAGAGCCGGAACAGCCCGAACTCCAGCACGACCATGCACCCGACCACCGCCGGATACGACCACACCCAGTGCAGTTCGGGCATGTGGTCGAAGTTCATCCCGTAGATCCCGGCGATCATCGTCGGGACGGCCGCCATGGCCGCCCACGCGGAGATCTTCCGCATGTCGTCGTTCTGCCGCACGCTCATCTGCGCGAGGTGTGCCGAGAGGATGTCGGACACCAGCCGGTCCAGGCCCTCCACGGACTCGTTGACGCGCAGCAGGTGGTCGTTGACGTCGCGGAAGAAGGGCTGCGCCTTGCCGTTCACGAACGGCACGGCCGTCGAGGCGAGGCCCGAGCCCGAGAGCCGGGCCAGCGGCACCGCCAGCGGGACCGTGGCCCTGCGGAACTCCTGCACCTGCCGCTTGAAGGCGTAGATCCGCGACGCGGTGTTCCGCCCGCCGCCGAGCTGCGGCGAGAAGACCTCCGCCTCCAGCTCCTCCAGGTCGGTGCCGAGCTCGGTCGCCACTTCCAGGTAGTGGTCCACGGTGGCGTCCGCGATCGAGTAGAGCACCGCCGTCGGCCCGTGCCGCAGGGTCTCGGGGTCCGACTCCAGACGCTGCCGGACCGCCGCGAGGGGCGACTCCTCGCCGTGCCGCACGGTCACCACGAACGAGTCACCGACGAAGACCATGACCTCGCCGGAGGAGACGGCATCGCTCTCCGGCTCGTACGACACCGGTTTGAGGACCATGAAGAGCGAGTCCTCGTACACCTCCAGCTTGGGGCGCTGATGGGCCTTGAGGGCGTCCTCGACCGCCAGCGGATGCAGCCCGAACTCCTCCGTGACGAGGTCGAACTCCTTCTCCGTGGGCTCGTGCAGGCCGATCCACACGAAGGCGTCGCCCCCGGCGCGGCACTGGGCCAGGGCGTCGGAGAGGTCGTCGGGGCCCTCCGTCCGCCGCCCGGCACGGTAGATGGCACAGTCGACGATCACGGAGCGCATTCTCCCGTCGTTCCGGCCCGGCCGCACTCCGGGCACCGCTTTTCCCAGGGCCGGCCGGCTCCGCGAGCCGTCCGTTTACGCTGGGCCGCATGCCCACCCTGATCCTCGTCCGGCACGGACGCTCCACCGCCAACACCGCGGGACTGCTCGCCGGCTGGACACCCGGCGTGGCCCTCGACGAGCGCGGCACCCAGCAGGCCGCCGCCCTTCCGGGGCGGCTCGCCGGGCTGCCGATCGCCGAGGTCGTCACCAGCCCCCTCCAGCGCTGCCAGGAGACCGTCCAGCCGCTGCTGGAGGCCCGCCCCGAGGTCCCGGCGCACACCGAGGAGCGCATCGGAGAGGCCCACTACGGCGACTGGTCGGGCCGCAAGCTCGCCGAACTGAAGGACGAGCCGCTGATGGAGGTCGTCCAGGCGCATCCGTCCGCGGCCGCGTTCCCGGGCGGCGAATCGATGCGGGCCATGCAGACCCGGGCCGCCGAGGCCGTGCGCGAGTGGAACGCGCGCGTGGAGCGCGACCACGGAAGCGACGCGGTCTACCTGATGTGTTCGCACGGCGACATCATCAAGTCGCTCGTCGCCGACGCACTCGGACTTCATCTGGACCTCTTCCAACGGATCTCTGTCGAACCGTGTTCCATCACCGCGATCCGTTACACCCGGTTGAGGCCTTTTCTCGTACGTCTCGGGGACACCGGTGATTTCGCGTCCCTCGCGCCGCGCGAGGAACCCCCGAGCGGCGACGCTCCGGTCGGGGGCGGTGCGGGCGCACCGTGATCGTCGGCCGCAGTAGGGTGAAGCGGTCGAACCAGCACAGTAGTTGTCAGCGAGTTCTCAGCAGCCGATGCGGCCCGGCGCAGTCAGCCGGTCCCCATGCCGATTCAATGGAGACAGGACGTGTCCCGTCAGGTGTTCCTCTACGACCCCCCGGACCGTTTCGTGGCCGGTACGGTCGGGTTGCCCGGGCGCCGTACCTTCTTCCTGCAGGCGTCCTCGGGCCCCCGGGTGACCAGCGTGGCCCTGGAGAAGACCCAGGTCGCCGCGCTCGCCGAGCGGATGGACGAGCTCCTCGACGAGGTCGTCCGGCGGACCGGCGGCAGCGCCCCGGTCCCGGCGATGGCCTCCACCGAGGTGTCCGACACCGCGCCCCTCGACACACCCGTGGAGGAGGAGTTCCGGGTCGGCACCATGGCCCTGGCCTGGGACGGTGACGAGCAGCGCATGATCGTCGAGGCGCAGGCGCTCGTGGAACTCGAGGCCGACTCCGACGAGGACCTCGCGGAGGCCGAGGAGCGGCTGCTCCAGGACGAGGAGAACGGTCCGCCGATGCTCCGGGTCCGGCTCACCGGCGTGCAGGCCCGGGCCTTCGCCAAGCGCGCGCTCGACGTCGTCAACGCCGGCCGGCCGCCCTGCCCGCTGTGCAGTCTCCCGCTCGACCCGGAAGGACACGTATGTCCGCGCCAGAACGGATACCGCCGCGGAGCGTGACGACCGCCGAGCTGCTCGCCCGGGGCGAGCTGAAGGTCCGCGGACAGATCCGTGAGGCCTCGAACGCGGTGCTCTACTGCTCCGTGTCGTACGAGGGCCGCGAGGCGCTCTGCGTCTACAAGCCCGTCGCGGGCGAGCGGCCTCTGTGGGACTTCCCCGACGGCACGCTCGCCCAGCGCGAGGTCGCCGCGTACGAGGTCTCCGAGGCGACCGGCTGGGGGCTCGTCCCCACCACGGTGCTGCGCGACGGGCCGTACGGCGAGGGCATGTGCCAGCTGTGGATCGAGTCCCCAGCCGCGCAGGACGGGGACGGCCTGCTCGCGCTCGTCGAGGGCGAGGAACCGGCCGAGGGCTGGAAGGCGATCGGCTTCGCCGAGGTCGGCGAGGGCGAGACGGCACTGCTCGTGCACGCCGACGACGCCCGGCTGCGGCGGCTCGCCGTCCTCGACGCCGTGATCAACAACGCGGACCGCAAGGGCGGCCATCTGCTGCCCGCGGGGGAGGGCCGCCTCTTCGGCATCGACCACGGGGTCACCTTCAACGCCGAGAACAAACTGCGCACGCTGCTGTGGGGCTGGGCCGGGGAGCCGCTGACGCCGGAGGCACTGGAGGTCCTCACCTCCCTGCGCGACGGCCTGGCGCCGGGCGCACCGCTGGCCACCCGCTTGGCCGAACTCGTCACCGCCGCCGAGATCGACGCCACACGCGCGCGGGTCGATGGGATGCTCGCCTCCGGGAAGCACCCGGAGCCGAGCGGGGAATGGCCCGCGATCCCCTGGCCGCCGGTGTAGCGCTCGTCGGCACGTGTGCACGGCGCGGGGGTGTCGCGCAAGAGGGCCTTCCCGGCCATAAGGCGCTGGCCGGTTCGTATACGGAAGTTCCGTCCGGTTAGTCTCATGACATGTATGCCTGGCCCGCTTCTGAGGTCCCCGCCCTGCCTGGCGAGGGCCGCGACCTCCGGATCCACGACACCGCGACCGGTGGGCTCATCACCCTCGACCCCGGTCCCGTCGCCCGTATCTACGTCTGCGGCATCACGCCGTACGACGCGACCCATCTGGGTCACGCGGCGACCTACAACGCGTTCGACCTCGTGCAGCGCGTGTGGCTCGACACCAAGCGGCAGGTTCATTACGTCCAGAACGTCACGGACGTCGACGACCCGCTGCTGGAGCGGGCCGAGCGCGACGGCGTCGACTGGGTCGGACTCGCCGAGAAGGAGACCGCCCTCTTCCGCGAGGACATGACCGCCCTGCGGATGCTGCCGCCGCGCCACTACATAGGCGCCGTCGAGGCGATACCCGGCATCGTGCCGCTCGTCGAGCGGCTGCGGGACGCCGGAGCGGCGTACGAGCTCGACGGCGACGTGTACTTCTCCGTGGAGTCCGACCCCGCCTTCGGCAAGGTGTCCAACCTGGACGCCGCGACGATGCGCCTGCTCTCCGCGGAGCGGGGCGGCGACCCGGACCGGCCGGGGAAGAAGAACCCCCTCGACCCGATGCTGTGGATGGCCGCCCGCGAGGGCGAGCCGAGCTGGGACGGCGGCTCGCTGGGCCGCGGCCGGCCCGGCTGGCACATCGAGTGCGTCGCGATCGCCCTCGACCACCTGGGAATGGGCTTCGACGTCCAGGGCGGCGGTTCCGATCTCGCCTTCCCGCACCACGAGATGGGCGCCTCGCACGCCCAGGTGCTGACCGGCGAGTTCCCCATGGCCAAGGCGTACGTCCACGCCGGCATGGTCGCGCTGCACGGCGAGAAGATGTCGAAGTCCAAGGGCAACCTCGTCTTCGTGTCCCGTCTGCGGCACGACGGGGTCGACCCGGCCGCCATCCGTCTCGCTCTGCTCGCGCACCACTACCGGGCCGACTGGGAGTGGACGGACGCCGTCCTCGAAGAGGCCGTCGCGCGCCTGGCGAACTGGCGGGCCGCGGTGTCCCGGCCCGACGGGCCGTCCGCCGACGCGCTCGTCGAGGAGATCCGCACCGCGCTCGCCGAGGACCTCGACGCACCGGCCGCGCTCGCCGCCGTCGACCGCTGGGCAGCGCTCCAGCACGAGACGGGCGGCACGGACGAGGGCGCCCCCGGCGTCGTGTCGCGGGCCGTCGACGCCCTCATGGGCGTGGCGCTGTAACCGGTCGCCGTACGCAGTCGGGCGCCGGGCGGAGTGATCCGCCCGGCGCCCTGTGCGTGGAGCGGTCCGCCGCTCCGGCCTCTGCTACTGCCGGTTCACGATCACGGCCTGGAGGGTGTTGGTGCCCGAGTCGTAGATCCCGATGACCTGCTGCCCGAAGGCGAAGGCCTCCTGGACCTCGTCATGCGTGACCTGGTTCGGGTTCACGAGCTGACGCCAGGCGTTGTCGATGAACAGGTAGAGGATCGACGGCTGTCCCGGCAGCGGGGTGACGACGTCCCAGAACTTCGTGGCGACGCCGCTCACGAGCGCCGCACGCTCGACGGCGCTCGGCAGCACGAGCGGCTGTCCCGGCTGCTGGGTCTGCTGCCCGCCGAGCTGCTGGAGAAGCTGCTGGTACGGCTGCTGCCGGCCCAGTTGCTGGAGCTGCTGCTGGAGGTGCGGCGGAATGTGCTGCTGCGGGATCTGGTGCTGCGGGAACTGCTGGCCGATGCCCTGCTGACCGACGCCCTGCTGGAGGTACGGCTGCTGCATCTGCTGACCGATGCCCTGCGGCCCGTACGGCTGCTGCATGTGCTGGCCGATGCCCTGCGGCCCGTACGGCTGCTGCGCCTGCGTGCCGAGAGGCTGCTCCTGGCTCATGCCCTGCTGCGGTCCGAACTGCTGCTGTCCGTAGTCCTGCTGCGTCCCGAGGTGCTGCGGGGGAGCCGTGCTGGGGCCCTGCTGTCCCTGCTGAAGGCTGCCCTGCTGAAGGCCCTGCTGTCCCTGCTGGCTCATCTGGGGGATCGTGCTCATGCGGGTGCCACCTTCCATCAATGGTTGGTTGCGTTCCGTTTCGGTCCGGGAGGACCAGGTCCTCAGCCCGTGACGACCAGGCCGACGATCTCGTCGTCCGAGAACCAGACCCGTACATCGGGCCGTCCCCCCGCGAAGGCGGAGTGCACCGCCTGACGGATCTCGGGGGACGGGTTGTTGAGGTTGCGCCAGGCACCGGACACGTACAGCCGGAGCCTCGGCGGGAGTTCGCGCGGATACGGCAGCAGCTCGTCCCAGTACCGTTCGGCCTGGCCCGAGCCGACCGCCTCCGGCAGCAGCCGGGTGACCGCCGCCTTGATGTCCGGCCGGTTGCCGATCCGCTGGGACGCGGGCCGGCCCGGCGCGTCCTGCTGCGGGGAACCCGTGGCCCGCAGCACCGCGCGCGCACGTTCCGAGGACATCGGTGCCTGGCCCGCCGCCTTGAGCATGCCTTGCAGCGAGGCCAGGGCACCGACCACCACCGGGGAGGCGGAAGAGGTCCCGGAGAACGTGTCCGTGTACCAGGCGATCTCCTCGGCGCCGCCCTGCAGATCGCCGGGCCGGTCCCAGAAGCCGCCGGTGGTCGTGACCTCGCGTCCCCAGCCCTGCGCGTCCACGCGGGCACCGTAGTTGGAGAACGCGAGCCGTGAACGGTCCGGGCCGTGGTCGCGGCCGTGCGTGCCGGGCGGCGGTGCGCCGGCGCCGACCAGGATCGCCCCGGAGGACCGGTTGGAGGGGTTGAAGGGGTTGCGCCACCAATCGGGGAACTCCGCGGGGCGGCGTTCGTACACCGCGTCGTCGAGCGACTCGGCGCCGTTGCCGGCGGCCGCCACCACGAGGATGCCCCGGGCGGTGGCGTACTGGACGGCCGCGAAGTTGTCGGGCCACCACTCGAGCGCGATGTAGCCCTCCTGCGTGTCGCGCTCCTCGAAGTCGAACCGGGGCCCCGGGGCGTGCAGTTCGACCAGGATGATGTCGCCGGGGCTCAGCCGTTCCGCCGCCGCGTGGATCGCGGCGGCCGTTCCGATGCCCTGGAAGGACGCGGCCGCGGTCACGGCGTCCGGCGCGATTCCGGTGGTCCCGTGCTCGTTGCGGTCGCCGCCGATCACCCCGATGACGGCGGTGCCGTGGTTGCGCCAGGCGATGTCGGTGACAGGGGTGCCGACGACGACACCGGCGAGTTTCGAGGCCAGATCCTCGTGCCCGAGCTGCCAGGCGCCCTCCACGTCGATCACCGTGACGCTCCGGCCCGAACCACCCGGCCGCTGCCAGGCCCAGTAGGCGTCGATGCCCTCGGGCGCCGGACGCAAGTAGCCCTGCCGGCTGGTGAAGTCGGGGGTGACGTGCGCCCCCTCCTTGAGCCGCTGGCCGTCGTCGGCGCTCTGGCCGGTCCAACCGGCCGACCCCGTCGAGGCGGGAACGGCACCCGGCTTCACGTACGCCGTGTCGATCTCCGGCAGTGCCGCGATGCGTGCGCGCAGCTCCTGGGCACGGCTCTCCACGCCGCGCACCCGGTAGAAGAGCGCGAGGTCGGGCCCGTTCTCGGTGCCCGCCACCGCGGACTGCTGGAGCCGCTCCTCGCTCCCGAACAGCGGCTCCAGGGCGAGCTGTTCGTCGGTGAGGAACATGTTGAGGGCCGAGACGTCGGCGCCGGCCGCCGAGCGGACGCCCTCGGCCCGGGCACGCAGCCGGGCCTCCGGACGGGCGACGACGATCAGCTCCTGCTCGGCTCCTCGATAGGTGAATCCCGCTCCGTCGGGCCCGGGCCCGGTCGTTCCCGGGCCCTGCGCCGGCTGTACCTGGTCGGTCATCGCGTACCGCTCCCTTCGATCCCTGCGGGTGCCGGTCCCTGCGGGTGCCGGTCGATGCGTGTGCTCCGTCGTGCCGTGTGCCTTCCTCCGGTGCGGCGCCGAATGCCATGTCCCGTTGCCGGGCGGCGCCTTCGGGGCACAACCTGGCACGCCCACGGCGCCGCGTCCACCCCGTCTTCGCCAACTTGGTTTGAAAACAAGTTGAATGGGGAACCCTGTGCAATCCGTCCTGAAACAGATGTCACGCCCCAATCAGGCCAAACGCTGCGGAGGCGCATGTCAAGTGATGGGGCGGCAGCGGCTGTTGACCCTTGGATCGGTCGAGCCCGGCCCCCATGCGGCCGGGCGCCGTGCGCACCGCTGTTCCGCAGGCCGCGGGCTGCTCGCCGAAAGAGCTGTGCCGGGAGGGGTGGTACGGCCGGACGGCGCGCCCCGACGGCAGGACGGCCCGGCCGTGAGGGCGTCGGCCGACCGGTTCTCTCCGTCCGGCCGGTTTCACGTCGGGGGCGTCACCGCCGCCGGCCCGCCGTGCGCGCACGCCGAGTCGCCCGCGGACGGCGGCTTCACCGCACCGGCGGCTTCACCATGCGAACCGGAACGGCGGGTGCGGAAGGGTGATCGATGAGGGCCCGGCGCCGGACACTCTTCCGGCAGCCCGGCAGCCCGGCAGCCGGGGGGACGGCGCGCTGCGTGCGCGCCGCCCCTTTCCGCTCAGTCCTCGGAGGAGTCCGATGCGTCGGAGGAGCGGGAGGAGTCGGAAGGATCCGATGAATCCGGGGAACCCGGCGCCTTCGCGGCACCCGAGGAGCCCTTGGAGTCCTGGGGGCCGGACTCGCCGGCCCGGACGTCCGGGCCGGTGCCGTCGGCGGCCTCGTCCGTCTCCGGCTCCTGTCGCGACTCCCCGTCGTTTCCGGCGTCCTGCCCCGTGTCGGACTCCGGGCGCTGCGCCATCGGCGGCCGCGTACGGCCGCCGGGAGTGTCACGGAGGTACGAGGTCGGCTCGCCGCTCTCCGTCGCGTGGCTCCCGGCACCCGTCGCCGGACCGCCGCCGTCCCTGCGGCGCAGATAACGCTCGAACTCGCGGGCGATCGCCTCGCCGGACGCCTCCGGCAGCTCGGCGGTGTCGCGGGCCTCCTCCAGCGTCTGCACGTACTCGGCGACTTCGCTGTCCTCGGCGGCCAGCTGGTCGACGCCCAGCTGCCAGGCCCGCGCGTCCTCGGGCAGCTCGCCCAGGGGAATGCGCAGGTCGATGAGGTCCTCGAGGCGGTTGAGGAGCGCCAGGGTCGCCTTCGGGTTGGGCGGCTGCGACACGTAGTGCGGCACGGCCGCCCACAGCGACACGGCCGGTACGCCCGCGTGCGTGCACGCCTCCTGGAGGATGCCGACGATGCCCGTCGGGCCCTCGTACTTGGTCTCCTCCAGGTCCATCGTGCGGGCCAGATCGGCGTCGGAGGTGACCCCGCTGACCGGCACGGGACGGGTGTGCGGGGTGTCACCGAGCAGCGCGCCCATGATCACCACCAGCTCCACGCCCAGTTCGTGCGCGAAACCGAGCAGCTCGTTGCAGAACGAGCGCCAGCGCATCGACGGCTCGATGCCCCGGACCAGCACCAGGTCGCGCGGCTTCTCGCCGCCGACCCGGACCACCGACAGGCGGGTGGTCGGCCAGGTGATCTTGCGTACACCACCGTCAAGCCACACGGTGGGGCGGTTCACCTGGAAGTCGTAGTAGTCCTCGGCGTCCAGTGCCGCGAAGACCTCGCCCTTCCATTCCCTGTCCAGATGCGCGACCGCGGTGGAGGCGGCGTCGCCGGCGTCGTTCCAGCCTTCGAACGCGGCCACCATGACTGGGTCGATCAGCTCGGGAACCCCCTCCAGCTCGATCACCCAGCGCCTCCTTCCGATGTGCCCTCGCGTACGCCTCAACCTTACGGCGTGCCGAGGGGGCCTCCGCAGCCCCCTTGCACGGGGGAGTGAACGGATCACTGCCCCGCCGGGGGCCAGGAAACACGCGTGACGGCCACCCCGGACCGCCCGCAGTCGTCCGAGCTGTCCACGGTCAACTTGCCCGCGGACCGCGGACATTGCCCCGTGCCCGCGCCATACGTCGGACGATCGCGAGAGATCCGATGTTCTGGGAGTGGCCCGGAACACTCACGAGGGATGGGGCGCACGCATGAGCGAGACGCGGTCGCCCGCCCCGGGTTCCGGCTCGCCGCTAGAGCGTGGATCTGAGCCACTGCTCCACGCTCGCGATGTGCACCGTCGCCCAGGACCGGGCCGCCTCCGCGTCCCGGTCGCGCAGGGCGGACAGGATGGCGCGGTGCTCGCGCAGGGTGCGGCCGACCGCGTCCTCCTGGGTCAGGCCCCGCCAGACGCGGGCCCGGGTGGTGGGGCCCGACAGGCTCTCGAGAAGGGAGCACAGCACCGAGTTGCCCGAGGCCAGCGCGATGCCCCGGTGGAACTCCAGATCGCAGGCGACGAGTTCCTCCACGGAGGGGTCCGCGCCGAGCTTGTCCAACTGCGAGGAGAGCGCGTCCAGTTGACCCTCGCTGATGAGGGCGGCCGCCATCGCGGTGGCGGCCGGCTCCAGAATGCGCCGCACGGCGAGGAACTCCAGGACCGTGTCGTCGCGGTGGAAGTCGACGACGAAGCTCAGTGCCTCCAGGAGGAGTTGCGGGTCCAGGCTCGTGACGTACGTGCCGTCGCCCTGGCGCACGTCCAGGATGCGGATGAGGGACAGGGCGCGGACGGCCTCCCGCAGGGAGTTGCGGGACAGCCCGAGTTCGGCCGCCAGTTCGCTCTCCTTGGGGAGCCGGTCCCCGGGACGCAGCGCGCCGGAGACGATCATTCCCTTGATCTTCTCGATCGCCTCGTCGGTGACTGCCATGGCGGGGCCTCCCTGTCACTCGGGATGTCCCCTCAGACATCCGATGTCTCATCGGACAGTATGGGGGTTCAGTGGGATGACCAGAGAGGGTCCAGGCGCCCGGCACCCGCGGGAGCGCCGACCGTGCCGCGCCGGCACATGGGTGAGGGGCGGCACCCCCCGTGGGAGCCGCCCCTCACCTGACCGCGGACGCCTACTTGTCGTCGAGCAGGTCCTGCACCTTGCCGCGGACGTCGTCCGTGGCGAGACCGCGGATCGTCAGGGTCGTACGGCGGCGCAGCACGTCGTCCGCCGTCTCGGCCCACTCGTTGTCCCGGGCGTAGACGACCTGCGCCCAGATCTCCGGGGCGTCCGGGTGGACGCGCTCGCCGAGCTCGGGATTCTCGTTCGCCAGCCGGGCGATGTCGAAGGCCAGCGAGCCGTAGTGGGTGGCCAGATGCCTGGCCGTGTCGGCGGCCATGCGCGGGCCGGGCGCCGGGCCGTCCACCAGGAGGCGGTGCGCGACGGCACGCGGGTTGGCCACACCGGGAAGCGGCAGCTTCCTCGGCAGCTCGGAGACCGGCTCGAAGTCCTCGCCCAGCGGACGGCCGGGCAGCGACTCCAGCTTCTTCATGACCGTACGGCCGATGTGCCGGAAGGTGGTCCACTTGCCGCCCGCGACGGACAGCATCCCGCCGCGGCCCTCCGAGACGACCGTCTCGCGCTTGGCCTTCGACGTGTCGCCGGGGCCGCCGGGCAGCACCCGCAGACCGGCGAAGGAGTACGTGATCAGGTCACGGGAGAGCTGCTGGTCACGTATGGAGAACGCGGCCTCGTCGAGGATCTGGGCCGTGTCCTTCTCGGTGACCGAGACGTCCGCCGGGTCGCCCTCGTACTCCTCGTCGGTGGTGCCGAGCAGGAGCATGTCCTCCCACGGGAGCGCGAAGGTGATGCGGTACTTGTCGATGGGGGTGGCCAGCGCGGCCTTCCACGGCGAGGTCCGCTTCAGGACCAGATGCGCGCCCTTCGAGAGACGGATCGACGGCGCGGCATTCGGGTCCTCCATACGGCGCAGGTGGTCCACCCACGGGCCGGTCGCGTTCAGCACGAGACGGGCGTCGACGCCGAACTCGTCGCCGGACAGCCGGTCCCGCAGTTCCGCGCCCGTCACCCGGCCCCGGGTGAAGCGCAGGCCCGTGACCTCGGTGTGGTTCAGCACCGCGGCGCCCGACTCGACGGCCGCGCGGACCGTCATGAGGGCCATGCGGGAGTCGTTCATCTGGTCGTCGCCGTACACGGCCACGGCCTTCAGGTTGTCGGTGCGCAGCTCGGGCACGTCCTGCGCGGCCTTGGAGGGGCTCAGCAGGTGTCCCACGCCGTCACCGAAGGCCGACAGGGCGGAGTAGGCGAAGACGCCCGCTCCGAGCTTCGCCGCGCCGTGCGGCCCGCCCTTGTACACGGGCAGGTAGAACGTGAGCGGGTTCGCCAGGTGGGGGGCCACCTGGCGGGAGACCGCACGGCGCTCGAAGTGGTTCTCCGCCACCAGCTTCACCGCGCCGGTCTGCAGGTAGCGCAGACCGCCGTGGAGAAGCTTGGAGGAGGCGGAGGAGGTGGCGCCGGCGAAGTCGCCGGCGTCGACCAGCGCCACCCGCAGTCCGGACTGCGCGGCGTGCCAGGCGGTGGAGATGCCCAGGATGCCGCCGCCGATGACGAGGAGGTCGTACGTTGCCTTGGAAAGCTGCTCCCGGGCCTCGGCGCGGCTCGGGTTGGAGCCGGAGGCCGGGTGCGTACCGAGGGCAGGCACGGACTGCAGGGTGGGCTGGCTGGTCATTGCGGGTTCTTACTCCTCGTCAGTTCTCGTCTTCGATCCAGCCCATGGTCCGCTCGACGGCCTTGAGCCAGCTCTTGTACTCACGGTCGCGGACGTCCGCGTCCATGTTGGGGGTCCATTCCGCGGCCCGGCGCCAGTTGGCGCGCAGGTCCTCGGTGTTGGTCCAGAAGCCGACGGCGAGGCCGGCGGCGTAGGCGGCGCCGAGGCAGGTGGTCTCGGCGACCATCGGGCGCACCACGGGGGCGTCCAGGACGTCGGCCAGGGTCTGCATCAGCAGGTTGTTGGAGGTCATGCCGCCGTCGACCTTGAGGGCCGTGAGCTCGACACCGGAGTCCTTGGTCATGGCGTCGCTGATCTCACGGGTCTGCCAGGCGGTGGCCTCCAGGACGGCGCGCGCGATGTGCGCCTTGGTGACGTACCGGGTCAGGCCGGCGATCACACCGCGGGCGTCGGGACGCCAGTACGGGGCGAACAGACCGGAGAAGGCCGGTACGAAGTAGGCGCCGCCGTTGTCCTCGACCGAGGACGCGAGCGTCTCGATCTCGGCGGCGGACTTGATCAGGCCCATCTGGTCGCGCATCCACTGCACCAGCGAACCGGTGACGGCGATGGAGCCTTCCAGGGCGTAGACCGGCTCCTGGTCGCCGATCCGGTAGCCGACCGTGGTCAGCAGGCCCGAGTACGAGTTGATGATCTTGTCACCGGTGTTCATCAGCATGAAGGTGCCGGTGCCGTAGGTGGACTTGGCCTCGCCCTCGGAGAAACAGGTCTGGCCGAACAGGGCCGCCTGCTGGTCGCCGAGCGCGGAGGCGACCGGGATGCCGCCGAGCAGGTCGCCGAGCGGGCCGCCGGTGACCTCGCCGTAGACCTCGGCGGAGGAGCGGATCTCGGGCAGCATCGCCAGCGGGACGCCGATGGACTCGGCGATCTTGTCGTCCCACGCCAGGGTGTGCAGGTTCATCAGCATGGTGCGGGAGGCGTTGGTGACGTCGGTGACGTGCTTGCCGCCGTCGACACCGCCGGTCAGGTTCCAGATGACCCAGGTGTCCATGGTGCCGAAGAGGATGTCCCCGGCCTCGGCGCGCTCGCGCAGGCCCTCGACGTTGTCGAGCAGCCAGCGGGCCTTGGGGCCGGCGAAGTACGACGCGAGCGGCAGGCCGGTCTCGCGGCGGAAGCGGTCCTGGCCGACGTTGCGGCCGAGTTCCCGGCACAGGGCGTCGGTGCGGGTGTCCTGCCAGACGAGGGCGTTGTGGACGGGCTCACCGGTGTTCTTGTCCCACAGCAGCGTGGTCTCACGCTGGTTGGTGATGCCGATGGCCTTGATGTCGTCGCGCGTGATGCCGGCCTTCGAGATGGCTCCGGCGACGACCTCCTGGACGTTGGTCCAGATCTCTGCGGCGTCGTGCTCGACCCAGCCCGGCTTCGGGAAGATCTGCTCGTGCTCCTTCTGGTCGACGGAGACGATGCGTCCGTCGCGGTCGAAGACGATGCAGCGGGACGAGGTGGTGCCCTGGTCGATCGCGGCGATGAAGGGGCCGGCGGTGTGTGCGTCGGTCACGGTGTGCTCCTGGGATCCGTGGGAAAGGGGCTGTATACGGCGCGGTGCTTCAAAGCGGTGCTGTGCGGCTCGCGGCTCATGGGGCGCGGCTTCCTAGCGTGCTGGAGCGGGGGCTCCTAAGCGAAGGCGACGTTGTATATGCCTGCCGCGATCGCGCCGCCGATGAGCGGGCCGACGATCGGTATCCAGGCGTAGCTCCAGTCGGATCCGCCCTTGTTGGGCAGGGGGAGCAGGGCGTGCACGATGCGCGGACCGAGGTCACGGGCCGGGTTGATCGCGTAGCCGGTGGGGCCACCGAGCGAGAGGCCGATGCTCACCACCACGAAGGCGGTGATCAGGGCGCCCAGGGTGCCCAGGCCGTTGCCGTCGTTGTTCAGACCCTGCGTGAGGATCGCGAGGATCAGGACGACGGTGCCGATGATCTCGGTGGCGAGGTTCTGCACGATGTTCCGGATCTCGGGGCCGGTGGAGAAGACGCCGAGCACTGGGCCCGCGCCGGTCTCCTGGGCCTCGACGGCCTTGGTCTCGGTGGCCTGCGCACCCGGACCGCCGACGATCTCGCGGTCGGTGAGGTGGGCGAGGAACTGGCCGTAGTAGGTGACCCAGACCAGCGCCGCACCGATCATGGCGCCGAGCATCTGCCCGCCCCAGTAGGTGGCGAGGTTGCTGTAGTCGTCGTCCTTGATCGCCAGCGCGAGGGTCACGGCCGGGTTGAGGTGAGCGCCGGAGAGCGGCGCCGAGATGTAGACCGCGGTCATGACCGCGAAGCCCCACCCGAAGGCGATGGCGAGCCAGCCGGCGTTGCGCGCCTTGGAGGCCTTCAGCGTGACGGCGGCGCACACGCCACCGCCGAGCAGGATGAGTACGGCGGTACCGATGGTCTCGCCGATGAAGATGTCGGAGCTGGACACCCGCGACTCCTTTGTCCTTCGTCCAGGGGAAGCCGAACCCCGGGTCCCTCCGGTGGTTCGTGCTCTCGGGGAGTGAGAGCGATCTCGGCCCTGGCATTGCCACACTCTAACGCGTATTGCCGGTAGGTGTTCGACAATGTCGACCGATGGACGGGAGTCTTGCTCTCGCGTCACCAGCACGTCAAGAGCTCTGTTATCGAAAGCCCGATCGTTATTGATCGGCGTGTGCTATCGATGCGTCGTCGCTCGTCCGAGGACACGACAAAGGCCGGGAAGCATCCCGCTTCCCGGCCTCGTGCCGTACGAACCTCCGAAGGTCGGCGCCTGTCAGAACCGCCCCGCGCCCAGGTCGCGCGACACCGCGCGGGCGCAGTCCCGTACCGCCGCGATCAGGTCCGGGCGCAGTTCCCCGTCCTTGCAGACCCGTTCCACGGCTCCGGTGATGCCGACCGCGCCCACCGGCATCCGCCGCCGGTTGTGGATCGGGGCGGCGACCGAGGCGACGCCCGTCCAGGTCTCCTCGACGTCGTCCGCGTACCCGCGGGCGCGGGTCACGTCGAGGACGCCCTCGAACTGGTCCAGTTCGCTGATCGTCCGCGGGGTGAACGCCTTGCGGTCGACCTCCAGGACCTCGCTGTGCGCCACCGGGTCGTAGGCCGACAGCACCTTGCCCAGCGCCGTGGAGTGCAGGGGCTGCATCGCCCCGACCTCCAGGACCTGACGGCTGTCGTCGGGCCGGAAGACGTGGTGCACGATCAGCACGCCCTGCTGGTGCAGCACGCCCAGATAGACGCTCTCACCGCTGGAGCGGGCCAGGTCGTCGGTCCACACCAGGGCGCGCGCCCGTAGTTCGTGCACGTCGAGATAGGTGGTGCCGAGGCGCAGGAGCTCGGCGCCCAGCTGATAGCGCCCGGAGGCCGTGTCCTGTTCGACGAACCCCTCCTGCTGGAGGGTGCGCAGAATGCCGTGGGCCGTACCCTTGGCCAGGCCTAGCGAGGAGGCGATGTCCGACAGGCCGAGCTGCCGCTCGCCGCCCGCGAGCAGCCGCAGCATGGCTGCCGCCCGTTCGAGCGACTGGATGTTCCGTGCCATCGCCGTGCTGCCTCCGTCCCCTTGGACCGTCGGCGCGCGATTCCCGCTGCCGTTCGGCAATGTCGAACACTACCGGTCGTTACCGAGCTCCCGCCAATGGGTGGTCACCCCGCGTTCCGTCCGCCTCCACGCCGACGTCCCCCGCGCCACACCCGTCCGGCTCGTGGACGCCACGACTGATCGGCGGTGCTCCGGGCTACCCTGACGGCGTGCGCCTTCCATGGGAAGCGCAAAGCCGACAGCCGTCGCACTCCAGGGAGCACCTTCATGGCCTCGTTGCCGAACCCGTCCCTTTCGTCCGGTCTCTCCGAAGGCCGGCAGCGAACCGACGCACTCCGAGAAGCGCTCGCCACCCGCGTGGTGGTGGCCGACGGCGCGATGGGCACGATGCTTCAGGCGCAGGACCCGACGCTGGAGGACTTCGAGAACCTCGAGGGCTGCAACGAGATCCTGAACATCACCCGCCCCGACATCGTCCGTTCCGTCCACGAGGCGTACTTCGAGGTCGGTGTCGACTGCGTCGAGACGAACACCTTCGGGGCGAACCACTCGGCGATGGCCGAGTATGACATCGCGGACCGCGTCCACGAACTGTCCGAGGCCGGGGCCCGGCTGGCCCGCGAGGTCGCCGACGAGTTCGGCGCCCGCGACGGCCGTCAGCGCTGGGTCCTCGGCTCGATCGGCCCGGGCACGAAGCTGCCCACGCTCGGCCACGTCTCGTACGGGACCCTGCGCGACGGCTTCCAGGCCAACGCCGAGGGCCTGCTCGCCGGCGGCGCGGACGCGCTGATCGTGGAGACGACCCAGGACCTGCTGCAGACCAAGTCCTCCGTGCTCGGCGCGCACCGCGCGATGGAGGCGACCGGCGTCCGGGTACCGCTGCTGGTCTCGATGGCCTTCGAGACGACCGGCACCATGCTGCTGGGCTCCGAGATCGGCGCGGCGCTGACCGCGCTGGAACCGCTCGGCATCGACATGATCGGCCTGAACTGCTCGACCGGCCCCGCCGAGATGAGCGAGCACCTGCGCTACCTCACCAGGCACTCCCGCATCCCGCTCCTGTGCATGCCGAACGCCGGTCTGCCGGTCCTGACGAAGGACGGCGCCCACTTCCCCCTCGACGCCGAGGGCCTGGCCGACGCCCAGGAGAACTTCGTACGCGACTACGGCCTCTCCCTGGTCGGCGGCTGCTGCGGTACGACGCCGGAGCACCTGCGCCAGCTGGTGGATCGGGTGCGCGGGGTCGCACCCACCGAGCGCAGCCCGCGGCCCGAACCCGGTGCCGCCTCCCTCTACCAGACCGTCTCGTTCCGCCAGGACACCGCGTACATGGCGATCGGCGAGCGGACGAACGCCAACGGCTCGAAGAAGTTCCGCGAGGCCATGCTGGAGGCCCGCTGGGACGACTGTGTGGAGATGGCCCGCGACCAGATCCGCGAGGGCGCGCACATGCTCGACCTGTGCGTCGACTACGTCGGCCGGGACGGCGTCGCCGACATGGACGAGCTGGCCGGCCGCTTCGCCACCGCCTCCACGCTGCCGATCGTGCTGGACTCCACCGAGGTCCCGGTGATCCGCGCCGGCCTGGAGCGTCTCGGCGGGCGCGCGGTCATCAACTCCGTCAACTACGAGGACGGCGACGGGCCCGAGTCCCGGTTCGCGAAGGTGACGCGCCTCGCCCAGGAGCACGGTGCCGCGCTGATCGCGCTGACCATCGACGAGGAGGGCCAGGCCCGCACCGTCGAGACCAAGGTCGCCATCGCCGAGCGGCTCATCGAGGACCTGACGGGCAACTGGGGCATCCACGAGTCCGACATCCTCATCGACACCCTGACCTTCACGATCTGCACGGGCCAGGAGGAGTCCCGCAAGGACGGCATCGCGACGATCGAGGCGATCCGCGAGCTCAAGCGCCGCCGCCCGGACGTGCAGACCACACTCGGCCTGTCCAACATCTCCTTCGGTCTCAACCCGGCCGCCCGCATCCTGCTCAACTCGGTCTTCCTCGACGAGTGCGTCAAGGCGGGCCTCGACTCGGCGATCGTGCACGCGTCCAAGATCCTGCCGATCGCCCGGTTCAGCGAGGAGGAGGTCACCACCGCCCTCGACCTCATCCACGACCGCCGGGCCGAGGGCTACGACCCGCTGCAGAAGCTGATGGCGCTGTTCGAGGGCGCCACCACCAAGTCCCTGAAGGCGGGCAAGGCCGAGGAGCTGGCCGCGCTGCCGCTGGACGAGCGGCTGAAGCGGCGGATCATCGACGGCGAGAAGAACGGACTGGAGACCGACCTCGCCGAGGCCCTCCAGGACCGACCGGCCCTCGACATCGTCAACGCGACGCTGCTGGACGGCATGAAGGTGGTCGGCGAGCTGTTCGGTTCCGGCCAGATGCAGCTGCCGTTCGTGCTCCAGTCCGCCGAGGTCATGAAGACGGCCGTCGCCTTCCTCGAGCCGCACATGGAGAAGTCGGACGCGGAGGGCAAGGGCACCATCGTGCTGGCCACCGTGCGCGGCGACGTCCACGACATCGGCAAGAACCTGGTCGACATCATCCTGTCGAACAACGGCTACAACGTCGTCAACCTCGGCATCAAGCAGCCGGTCTCCGCCATCCTGGACGCCGCCCAGGAGCACCGGGCCGACGTCATCGGCATGTCCGGGCTCCTGGTCAAGTCCACGGTGATCATGAAGGAGAACCTGGAGGAGCTCAACCAGCGAGGCCTGTCCGCCGACTACCCGGTGATCCTCGGTGGCGCCGCCCTGACCCGGGCCTACGTCGAACAGGATTTGTACGAGATCTACCAGGGCGAGGTCCGCTACGCCCGCGACGCCTTCGAGGGCCTGCGCCTGATGGACGCGCTGATCGGCGTCAAGCGCGGAGTGCCCGGCGCGGTGCTGCCCGAACTCAAGCAGCGCCGGGTGCGGGCCGCCGCGGACACGGTCGTCGAGGAGCGCCCGGAAGAGGGCCATGTCCGCTCCGACGTCTCCGTCGACAACCCCGTTCCGAAGCCGCCCTTCTCGGGCACCCGCGTGATCAAGGGCATCCAGCTCAAGGAGTACGCCTCCTGGCTGGACGAGGGCGCCCTGTTCAAGGGGCAGTGGGGTCTCAAGCAGGCCCGTACCGGCGACGGTCCGACGTACGAGGAACTGGTCGAGACCGAGGGCAGGCCGCGGCTGCGCGGGCTGCTGGACAAGCTCCAGACCGACAACCTGCTGGAGGCGGCCGTGGTCTACGGCTACTTCCCGTGCGTCTCCAAGGACGACGACCTGATCATCCTGGACGAGCGGGGCAACGAGCGGACCCGCTTCACGTTCCCGCGCCAGCGCCGGGGCCGCCGGCTGTGTCTGGCCGACTACTTCCGGCCGGAGGAGTCGGGGGAGATTGATGTCGTCGGCCTCCAGGTCGTCACCGTCGGTTCCCGGATCGGCGAGGAGACCGCCAAGCTCTTCGAGTCCAACGCCTACCGCGACTACCTCGAACTGCACGGCCTGTCCGTGCAGCTGGCCGAGGCGCTCGCCGAGTACTGGCACGCGCGCGTGCGCTCGGAGCTGGGCTTCGCGGGGGAGGACCCGTCCGAGATCGAGGACATGTTCGCCCTGAAGTACCGCGGCGCCCGCTTCTCGCTCGGTTACGGCGCCTGCCCCAACCTGGAGGACCGCGCCAAGATCGCGGACCTTCTCGAGCCCGAGCGGATCGGCGTCCACCTCTCCGAGGAGTTCCAGCTCCACCCGGAGCAGTCGACCGACGCGATCGTGATCCACCACCCGGAGGCGACGTACTTCAACGCACGGTGACCGCCCCGACGCGCCGGAGCGCGCCACCACGCACACTGATCGGATAAGTCGTACACTGATCGGTCCACCGCAGGCCGGTCGCCCCTTGGCGAAAAAAGGGGCGACCGGCCTGATCGTCCCTCAAGGAGGTGCGCCAGGATGACCAGTACGGTCCCCGCGCTCGGAACTCGTACGGCCGAAGGCTCCGCCCTGCAGGCCGTGCTCCTCGACATGGACGGCACCCTGGTGGACACCGAGGGGTTCTGGTGGGACGTGGAGGTCGAGGTCTTCAGGGCCCTCGGGCACGCGCTGGACGACTCCTGGCGCCATGTGGTCGTCGGCGGTCCGATGACCCGCAGCGCGGGCTTCCTCATCGAGGCCACCGGTGCCGACATCACCCTCGCCGAGCTGACCGTGCTGCTCAACGACGGGTTCGAGGAGCGCATCGGTCGTTCCCTGCCCCTGATGCCGGGTGCGGCCCGGCTCCTCGCCGAACTCGCGGCCTACGAGATCCCCACCGCGCTGGTCTCCGCCTCGCACCGGCGGATCATCGACCGGGTCCTGGGCTCGATCGGCTCCCACTTCTTCGCGCTGACCGTCGCGGGCGACGAGGTGGAGCGGACCAAGCCGTTCCCCGACCCGTACCTGCTCGCGGCTTCGGGGCTCGGTGCCGAACCGGCGAGGTGCGCCGTCATCGAGGACACCTCGACCGGCGTCGCCTCCGCCGAGGCCGCGGGCTGCCAGGTGGTCGTCGTGCCCTCGGTCGCGCCCATCGCCCCGGCCGCCCGCCGCACAGTGGTCAACTCCCTGGAAGAGGTCGACCTGCCCTTTCTGCACCGTCTGATGACGGAAATGCGTTAGGCGTTTCACCGAGCGTGTGTCGGCGAAACACTCAGCGTGCGGTACGGGAATGCGCGGAAAGCTCCGGCGGTCCCGTGTGGTAACCGCGAGCGACGGGTCCCCGGGAATTGATATCGGGGCGGATGGCTGAATTCCGGTACTTGCTAATCGGGTTGACGATGTGATGTTCGTCACGTAACCGAGGGTCGACAGTCGGACCGACTTGTGCCCTCACCCCCCATTCGTGCGTGCCCGACGTGCCCTTGTGTCCCGATTGATGGAACGCTGCACTAATCCTTCCCGTGTCGGGTTATCGGTGCGTCCACGCCCGGTATCGCAGCGTGAGCGGGGGGCGGCTCCGGTACCTGTGAGCCGTCGGCGTGGTGCGGACTAATGTCATCGTCAGAACATCGCCGTAACCCCGTGACCCGCCGCGCCACCCTTGCATGCCGGTTCGCGGAAACTACAGCTCTGGAGAAACTCGAGCATGAACCGCAAGACTTTGGTGCTGCCGGCCGTGGTTGGCCTGCTCGCCCCGGTGCTCGCCGCGTGTGGTGGGTCCGACAGCGGGAGCAACAGCGGCGATGCCATCGTTGTCGGCACCACGGACCGGTTCACCGTGTCGAAGGATGCCCCGGCTCCGTTCGACCCGGCGTACGCGTACGACGTCGGCACCTGGAACGTCCTTCGCCAGACCGTGCAGACGCTGATGGTCCAGCCCCGTGGTGACGGTGAACCCCAGCCTGAGGCAGCCGAGAAGTGCGGCTTCACCGACAGCGGCAACGAGCGCTACTCGTGCACGCTGCGCAAGGATCTGAAGTTCGCCAGCGGTGACTCGATCACCGCGAAGGACGTCAAGTTCTCGATCGACCGCGCGCGGGCCATCAAGGCGGACAGTGAGGTGTACGCCCTGCTGTCCACCATCGACACCGTCGAGACGCGGGGCGACCGCGAGGTGATCTTCCACCTCAACAGCGCCGACGCGACCTTCCCGTTCAAGCTGTCGACCCCGGTCGCCGGCATCGTGAACCCGAAGGACTACGACAAGCGCAAGCTGCGCGACGGTTTCTCCGTCGACGGTTCCGGCCCGTACACCCTCGAGACCGAGGTCAAGGACGACGCCGTCGTCAAGGCCGTGTTCACCAAGAACTCCCACTACCAGGGCCAGTTGAAGGTGAACAACTCCAAGGTCGAGCTGCGCTCCTTCGAGGACGCCGCGGCCATGGGCACGGCCCTCGAAAAGGGCGACATCGACCTGATGACCCGCTCGATGACGCCGGACCAGATCAGCAAGCTGGACGCCGCTTCGGGCGGCAACATCGACCTGAACGAGATGCCCGGCCTGGAGATCCGCTACCTGGCCTTCAACACCGACGCCTCGTCGGTGAAGTCGCAGGCCGTCCGCCAGGCCATGGCGCAGATCATCGACCGCGGTGAGCTCGTCTCCGAGGTGTACAACTCGCAGGCCCAGCCGCTCTACTCGCTGGTCCCGGCCTCCATCACGGGCCACTCCAACGCGTTCTTCAACAAGTACGGGGAGCCGAGCGTCAGCCGCGCCAAGGCGCTGCTCACCAAGGCCGCCATCACCACCCCGGTGAAGATCACCCTGCACTACGCGACCGACCACTACGGTGCGGTCACCGCGAGGGAATTCGACGTCCTGAAGGACCAGCTCAACAAGAGCGGCCTCTTCGAGGTCCGCACCCAGGGCACGAGCTGGGACAAGTTCGTCCCGGCCGAGCGCGCCGGCCGCTACGACGTCTGGGGCATGGGCTGGTTCCCCGACTTCCCGGACGCCGACAACTACCTGGCGCCGTTCCTCGACAAGAACAACTTCCTCAAGTCGCCGTACGCGAACGGCGACATCATCAACAACCTGATCCCCGCGTCCCGGCGCGAGCCCGACCGCATCACCGCGTCGAAGAGCCTCACGGAGATCCAGAACATCGTCGCCAACGACGTCCCGCTGATCCCGCTGTGGCAGGGCAACCAGTACATCGCCGCTCGCGACGACATCACGGGCTCGGAGTGGGCGCTCAACTCCTCCTCCACCCTTCAGCTGTGGGAACTCGGCCGCGGTGTGAGCGAGTGACCGACTGACACGACCCGGGGCCTCGCAGCCCCGGGTCCGGCCCGGGGCCCAACGGTCCCGGGTTCACCAGATCCAACGACAAGGCACGTGCAAGTGAATATGCGTAACCAGTGGCCAGTCCTGCCGATCGTGGCGGGGCTGGCCTCCGGCCTGCTGACCGGCTGTGGCTCGGAGACGGGCGATACCGGGAGCAGTGGCTCCTCCGTGGTGATCGGGATGTCCGACGACGTCCTCGCCACCGACCCGGCCTCCGGCTACGACCCAGGATCGTGGCTGTTGTTCAACAACGTCTTCCAGTCGCTGTTGAGTTTCCCCAAGGGCGGTACCGAGCCCGAGCCGGAAGCGGCCAAGGAGTGCGCGTTCACGGACGCCGACACCACGGTCTACCGGTGCACGCTGCAGGACGGACTGAAGTTCAGCAACGGTGACGCGCTCACCTCGGCGGACGTGAAGTACTCCTTCGACCGCATGCTGAAGATCAACGACGGCGCCGGACCGGCGATCATGTTCCCCATGCTCGACACGGTCAAGACGCCGGACGCCCGGACCGTCGTCTTCCACCTCAAGTACCCCGACGCCACCTTCCCGAGCAAGATCGCCTCCGGCGCCGGCTCGATCGTGGATCAGCAGGAGTACGCCACGAACGGGCTCCGCAAGGACAACGAGGCGGTCGGCTCGGGCCCGTACAAGCTCGACTCGTTCAGCGACGACAAGGCCGTTTTCTCGGTCAACCCGAACTACAAGGGCACCGCCGAGGCCAAGAGCCCCAGCATCACGCTGAAGTTCTTCCACGGCGACCAGGAACGCCTGAAGACGGCCCTCATGGACGACCAGCTCGACGTCGCCTACCGAGGCCTCGCCGCCGACGACATCGCGGACATCGAGAACGGCACCACGAACAGCAGCGGCGTCAACGTCGTCGAGGGATCCAGCGCCGAGGTCCAGCACCTGGTCCTCAACGCGAACGACCCGGTGACCGGCAAGCTCGGCGTCCGCAAGGCCATCGCCTACCTCCTGGACCGCGACGCCCTCGTCGACGACGTCTACCAGGACACGGCGACGCCGCTGTACTCGATCATCCCGGCCGGCATCACCGGCCACAGCACGTCCTTCTTCGACACCTACGGCGCCCGCCCCTCGCAGTCCAAGGCCGAGGCCGCGCTGCGCACCGAGGGCATCACCGGCAAGGTGAAGCTCACGCTCTGGTCGACCCCGTCGCGATACGGTCCCTCCACCGACGCGGAGTTCAAGGCGATCGCCAAGCAGCTCAACGCCAGCGGACTGTTCGACGCGACCGTCAAGTCCGTCGCCTACGGCCAGTACGAGAAGGACATCGCCAAGGGCAAGTACGGCGTGTACGTGAAGGGCTGGGTGCCCGACTACCCGGACCCGGACAACTTCACGGCCCCGTTCTTCGGCAAGGGCAACGTACTGAACAACAACTTCACCAACAGCACGATCACCGGCAGCCTCATCCCGAGGACGGCCGCCGAGAGCGACCGCTCCTCGACCGAGGGCGACTTCGGCAAGCTCCAGGACCTGGTCGCCGAGGACCTGCCGGTCATCCCGATCTGGCAGGCCAAGCAGTACGCCGTCGTGCGCGACAACGTGTACGGCATCGAGAACTGCCTCGACGCCTCGACCGTGTTCCGCTTCTGGGAGATCAGCAAGGACTGACCCCGCGCGGCCACCGGCCGTCGTACGCAAAGGGCGCCCGTTCCTTCCCGGAACGGGCGCCCTTCGCACTGCCTTCGGCGGGCCGGGACCCACCCGGCGAACCGGCCCTACTGCGCCCCGGGACGCACCAGCCCGCTCTCGTACGCGTACACCGCGGCCTGCACCCGGTCACGCAGCCCCAGCTTCGTCAGGACATGCCCCACATGCGTCTTGACCGTGGTCTCGCTGACGAACAGGTCGGCCGCGATCTCCGCGTTCGACAGCCCGCGCGCCACCAGCTTCAGCACCTCGACCTCGCGGTCGGTCAGCGTGTGCAACGTGTCCGGAACCGGCTCGTCGCCGGAAGGCAGATGGCCCGCGTACTTGTCGAGCAGCCGACGCGTGATGCTCGGCGCGAGCATCGCCTCGCCCGCCGCGACCACCCGGATCGCCTGCACCAGCTCATTCGCGGGCGCGTCCTTCAGGAGGAAGCCGCTGGCGCCCGCGCGCAACGCCTCCACCACGTACTCGTCGAGGTCGAACGTCGTCAGGACCAGCACCTTCGCCGGACCGTCCCGGCCGGGGCCGGTGATCTGCCGGGTCGCCTCCACACCGTCCATCCGCGGCATACGGATGTCCATCAGAACCACATCGGGCTGCAGGGCACGAACCTGATCGAGCGCCTGGAGACCGTCACCGGCCTCGCCGACGACCGCCAGGTCCTGCTCCGCTTCCAGAATCATCCGGAAGCCGGTGCGCAGCAGCGGCTGGTCGTCGACCAGTAGGACGCGGATGGCCACGTAAGTCTCCTTCGCTAGTCCGGCCCCATTCTGCCCTGCTCCCGGGGCCCCGACTCGGGCGCCCTGACCGGGAGCGGATACACCGGGGGAGTACCACCGAATTCCGGGCACACCGCCTGGTGGTCGCACCAGCCGCAGAGCTTGGTGGGACGCGGCCGCCACTCACCCGTCTCCGTCGCCAGCCGGATGGCGTCCCACAGGGCCAGCAGCTTGCGCTCGACCCGCTCCAGGTCCTCGATCACCGGGTCGTACGTCAGCACGTCACCGCTGCCGAGATAGACGAGCTGGAGCCGGCGCGGAACCACCTGCTTCAGCCGCCACACCACCAGCGCGTAGAACTTCATCTGGAACAGGGCACCCTCGGCGTACTCCGGCCGCGGCGCCTTTCCCGTCTTGTAGTCGACGATCCGGACCTCACCCGTCGGGGCCACGTCGACCCGGTCGATGATGCCGCGCAGAGTCAGCCCGGAATCGAGCCGCGCCTCGACGAACAGCTCCCGCTCCGCCGGTTCGAGCCGCGTCGGGTCCTCCAGCGTGAACCAGCGCTCCACCAGCTGCTCGGCCTCGGCGAGCCAGCCCGCCAGCCGCTCGCCCTCCGGGTCGTCGGCGAACAGCTCCACGACCTCCGGCCTGCTCTCCCGCAGCCGGTCCCACTGGCCGGGGATCAGCGACTTGGCGCGCGGCGCGGTCCGGTCCACGGCCGGGGCGTCGAAGAGCCGCTCCAGGACCGCGTGCACCAGCGTCCCCCTGGTCGCCGCCGCACTCGGCTTCTCGGGCAGCTTGTCGATCACCCGGAAGCGGTACAGCAGCGGACACTGCATGAAGTCACTGGCACGCGAGGGCGACAGCGAAGCCGGCGCGCGCGCGACCACCGGGGCCGGTCCGTCGCCGGCGGTCGCGACGGCTTCGGTGGCCGCGGCCGCTTCGTCGGGCGCTGCGCCCTCGGTGCTGGTTTCCATGACGACAGACTCTACGGCCCGCCACTGACAGTGACCCCGTCCCGGCGGTCGCGACGGCGCGGAAAACAGAGGGGGTGCCGGGGCGGAACGTGCCGCGACCGCCGCATACCATCGACCACAGACCCTCCTGCTCCGCACGACCGGGGGCGGGAGACGCTTCGAACGAGGGGACATCGTGGACGAGAGCGGCGGGAGCGGGCAGCCGCGGTCCGGTACCGGCGAGGCGACCGAGCACGACGAGAGGCCCCGGGCCTCCGCCGAGCCGGCCGCCGACGCCACACGCACCGGAGAAGCCGGGCCCGAGACCCCCACCGGGCCGGCACCCACGGCCCCCGATCACGACTCCCGGACCGAGGCGGACACCGACCGGGACACCGCCGCCCCCGACGAGACCGCGACGCCCGTCCGGGCCGAGGCCGGCTCCCGCTCCCCGGCCCCCACCGGGCCCGGGGCCGACGACGGCACCACGACCCACGACGGGACCGGATCCGAGGAGCACCCGGAGACCGGTCCGGAGTCCGCGCCCGGCACCGGAGCGTCCCGGGACCCGCTCGCCAAGGCCCCCGCCGCCACCGAGCACACCGAGCACACCGAGGGGACCGGAGCCCACGGCGAGCCCCCCGAGACGTCCGACGGCCCCGACCGGCCCCACGGCGAGCCGTCGTCCTTCACCGCCCGTGACGACCTCACCGACGCCCACCGGACCCTTGCCCACACGGGCAACGGCAAGCGGCGCCCGCCGCGCCGCCCGAAGGAGCCCGGCGGCGGACTGCTGATGGGCCGGCCGTTCGGCGTGCCCGTCTACGTCGCGCCCAGCTGGTTCCTCGTCGCGGCCCTGATCACCTGGGTCTTCGGCGGCCAGCTCGACCGCGTCCTGCCCGAACTCGGCGCAGCCCGCTACCTCGTGTCCCTCTTCTTCGCGGTCGCCTTCTACGCCTCCGTACTCGTCCACGAACTCGCCCACACCGTCGCGGCCCTCCGCTTCAAACTGCCCGTGCGCCGGATCCAGCTCCAGTTCTTCGGCGGTGTCTCGGAGATCGAGAAGGAGGCCGAGACCCCGGGCCGCGAGTTCGTGCTCGCCTTCGTCGGCCCGCTGCTCTCCCTCGTCCTGTCCGGCGTCTTCTACCTGGCCATGCTGCCCGTCGAGCCCGGCACGGTCCCCGGCGTCCTGCTGGCCGGCCTGATGATCTCCAACCTCATCGTGGCCGCCTTCAACCTGCTGCCCGGCCTGCCCCTCGACGGCGGCCGCATGCTCCGGGCCGTCGTCTGGAAGATCACCGGCAGGCCGATGAGCGGCACCGTCGCCGCCGCCTGGGTCGGCCGCGCCCTCGCCGTCTCCGTACTCATCGGACTGCCCCTGCTCACCCAGTCCGAGGCCCTCGGCGCCGCCCCCGAGGACCTCGGCGGCATGGACACCGTCACCGACGCCCTGCTCGCCGCCATCCTCGCGGCGATCATCTGGACCGGCGCCGGCAACAGCCTCCGGATGGCCCGGCTGCGCGAACACCTGCCGGAACTGCGCGCCCGCTCCCTCACCCGGCGCGCGGTCCCCGTCGAGACCGGCACCCCGCTCTCCGAGGCGCTGCGCCGCGCCAACGACGTCGGCGCCCGCGCCCTGGTCGTCGTCGACGCCGACGGCGAACCGCTCTCCCTGGTCCGAGAGGCCGCCATCGTCGGCGTCCCCGAGCACCGTCGCCCCTGGGTCGCCGTCAGCGGCCTCGCCCAGGACCTCACCGACGGCATGCGGGTCTCCGCCGAACTCGCAGGCGAGGACCTCCTCGACGCCCTGCGCGCCAGCCCCGCCACCGAGTACCTGGTGGTGGAGGACTCCGGCGAGATCTACGGCGTCCTGTCCGCCGCCGACGTGGAGCGCGCCTTCGTGAAGGCCATGGCCCGGCCCTCCTGACGATGGTCGGAGGCCCCGTCCGGGACCGGTAGGCTGTTCACATGTCCGAACCGACCGGTGCCGCCCGCAGGCGCGGGCCCTTCAAGGTCGGGGACCAGGTTCAGCTGACCGACCCCAAGGGCCGCCACTACACGTTCACGCTCGAGGCCGGGAAGAATTTCCACACCCACAAGGGTTCCTTCCCCCACGACGAGCTGATCGGTGCTCCCGAGGGCAGCGTTGTCCGCACCACGGGAAACGTCGCCTATCTCGCGCTGCGCCCCCTGCTCCCCGACTACGTCCTGTCCATGCCCCGCGGCGCCGCCGTGGTCTACCCCAAGGACGCGGGGCAGATCCTGGCCTTCGCCGACATCTTCCCCGGCGCCCGCGTCGTGGAGGCGGGGGTCGGCTCCGGCTCGCTCAGCAGCTTCCTGCTGCGCGCCATCGGCGACCAGGGCATGCTGCACTCCTACGAGCGCCGCGAGGACTTCGCCGAGATCGCCCAGCAGAACGTGGAGCGCTACTTCGGCGGACCGCACCCCGCCTGGCAGCTCACCGTCGGTGACCTCCAGGACAACCTGAGCGACACCGACGTCGACCGCGTCATCCTCGACATGCTCGCCCCCTGGGAATGCCTGGAGGCGGTCTCCAAGGCGCTCGTCCCCGGCGGCATCCTCTGCTGCTACGTGGCGACCACCACCCAGCTCGCGCGGACCGTCGAGTCGATCCGCGAGATCGGCTGCTTCAACGAGCCGACCGCCTGGGAATCGATGATCCGCAACTGGCACATCGAGGGCCTGGCCGTCCGCCCGGACCACCGGATGATCGGCCACACCGGCTTCCTGCTCACCGCCCGCCGCCTCGCGGACGGCGTCGAACCGCCCATGCGCCGCCGCCGCCCCGCCAAGGGCGCGTACGGCGAGGACTACTCCGGTCCGAACGCCGACGGCGGCGCCGCCCGCTGACGTACCCAACGCACCATTGATGTGGCCGAGTTCCCGGACGTCCCCGGGAACTCGGCCACATCGCTTTCCCGTTGACGCACCACCAGATCCCGTCCGCCCGCCGTCCGTCGAGCGCCCGCCGACGGGTCCGCCGAGCGCGGCCACAGCGTGCCCGCAAGGATGCTGACGGTGCGTCGGCAACACGGTGGGCGGGTGGGCGGGCCGTCCGATCCGTCGCACGGAAGACGGTCGGCGGTGCTGCCGCGTCCGTGAGCCGGCCGCCTCGCACGGCTGCCGACAGGTCCGTCACGAACCCGGCCGACCGGCCTGCGGCGCGCGCGAACCGACCGCCCGGAGGCAGCCGATCGGGCTCCCTCCAGAACCCGGCCGACAGGTCCGCCGAGCCCGGCACCAGGTCGCGCGGCAGGCGGTCCGCAGGTCCCAGAGGAACCGGTCCGCAGGTCCCAGAGGAACCGGGCCGCACCTCAAGACTCCCTCCCGGCGCATCCGCCGGGGCCGTGCAGGCACGCCCCCGGCACGGCGCGGAAAGCCCTGCCGGACTTCTTCACAACTCCGGACCCCGCCGTTCCACCAGGCTGTGACGTGTGGCACCATGCGGGACACCCCAACCCCCACCGGCACAGCCCTCACGGGAGACACTCCTAGTGCAGCAATCCGCCGTCCCGGAACTGGCACACACGCACACCAGCCCCATCCAGTGGGTCGCCACGGCCACCGCCATCGCCGGAGTCGTGGCGCTGTCCTCGCTCCTCCAGCCCGATCCCGCGACGGCGGCCCAGCCCGGCGCCGGCGCGACGTCGGCGGCAGCCCCGGTGGCCGCCCCCGACCCGGCCGGCGTGGACTTCCCGATCACCTGCGGGCCCACCAAAGTGCTCGTCGAGAAAAAGGCCTCCGGGGACCTGGACGGCGACGGCCGCCGCGAGACCGTGGCCGTCGTCCGCTGCGACGCCGGCTCGGGCACCCCGCCCAGCGGCGTCTACGTCCTCACCCAGGCCGAGGGAGCGAAGGAGCCCCGCGTCGTGGCGACCCTGGTCGACCCCAAGGACCGCCTCAGCGTCACCGACTTCGCGGTGCGCGACGGAGCCGTCACCGCCACGCTCCTCGGCTACTCCTCGGCCGACGTACCGAGTTGCTGCCCGGACGTGAAGGACAGCGCCAAGTGGCAGTGGAAGAACGGCGCGTTCGTGCGCTCGACACCGCCCGAAGCACGGAGCGTGTGAGCGCCCCCTCACAGCGCCCGGACAAAAGAAAACACCCTCCGCGCGGCGGAGGGTGTGAGGAACCAGACATCGGTGACGTGGAGTATCCGAAAAATCACTCCGCGTCGGGGCCGTAGACCTCGACCTTGTCCGAAACCCGACGGACATGGATGCAGTCGCCCGGGCACTCCTTCGCCGAGTCGGTCACATCGCGCAGAAGCGGCAGCGGTACGGGCGTTGTGGCGCCCACGGCCTGCAGCAGCTCGTCCTCCGGGCTCTTCACGTAGGCCAGACCGTCGATGTCCAGCTCAAAGACCTCGGGCGCGTACTGGACGCAGATCCCGTCGCCGGTACAGAGATCCTGGTCGATCCAGACCTCAAGCGCCTCGCCGTCGACTCCGGCCTCCTGCTGCACGGTCATTTCTCCTGCCGTTTTCTGCGTCGAGCGGACCGAAGACTGGGGAATCGGGCCAGCTCTGACGGGTGTTGAACACTTCGACCCTACCTCCGCCCGCTTCCCAATCATGTTCGGTGGGTATTCCCCTGGCGTGAGGGAGAGCGCAAGGGTGAAGATCGGACACACCCCTACAGTCTTTGTGATCTAGGGGTTTCAATCGACACCCACCCAGGTAGGGTCTGGAAGCGTCCAGCTCCCCTTGGAGGAGGTGAGGACCGTGGCAGCCCACGACGACGACATGAACCGCGGCATCCGCCCGGGACGAGGGTCCGATGACCCCGCCGGGCAGATTGCCTACCTTGAGCAGGAGATCGCCGTCCTGCGACGCAAGCTCGCCGACTCTCCGCGGCACACGAGGATTCTCGAAGAGCGGATCGTCGAGTTGCAGACGAACCTGGCAGGCGTGTCCGCACAGAACGAGCGGCTCGCGAACACGCTCCGTGAGGCCCGCGATCAGATCGTGGCCCTCAAGGAAGAAGTCGACCGGCTAGCACAGCCGCCGGCCGGCTTCGGTGTCTTCCTCACGGCGAATGAGGACGGCACGGCGGACATCTTCACCGGGGGCCGCAAGCTCCGGGTGAACGTCAGCCCCAGCGTGGAGCTCGAAGAGCTCAGGCGCGGCCAGGAAGTGATGCTCAACGAAGCTCTCAACGTGGTCGAGGCCATGGAATACGAGAGCGTGGGCGACATCGTCACCCTCAAGGAGATCCTCGAGGACGGCGAGCGCGCCCTCGTACAGGGGCACACCGACGAGGAACGGGTGGTCCGGCTCGCCGAGCCGCTCCTGGACGTCAATATCCGTCCCGGGGACGCCCTGCTCCTCGAACCCCGTTCCGGCTATGTCTACGAGATCGTTCCCAAGAGCGAGGTCGAGGAACTCGTCCTCGAAGAGGTCCCGGACATCGGCTACGAGCAGATCGGCGGTCTGGGCGGCCAGATCGAGATGATCCGCGACGCGGTCGAGCTCCCGTACCTCTACCCCGACCTCTTCAAGGAACACGAACTGCGGCCGCCCAAGGGCGTCCTGCTGTACGGGCCCCCCGGATGCGGAAAGACGCTCATCGCCAAGGCCGTGGCCAACTCACTGGCCAAGAAGGTCGCCGAAGTGACCGGACAGGCCACCGGCAAGAGCTTCTTCCTCAACATCAAGGGCCCCGAGCTCCTGAACAAGTACGTCGGCGAGACCGAGCGGCAGATCCGCCTCGTCTTCCAGCGTGCACGGGAGAAGGCCAGCGAGGGCACCCCTGTCATCGTCTTCTTCGACGAGATGGAATCCCTCTTCCGCACCCGTGGATCAGGCGTCAGCTCGGACGTGGAGAACACCATCGTCCCGCAGCTGCTCGCCGAGATCGACGGCGTGGAGGGCCTGCAGAACGTGGTGGTCATCGGCGCCTCGAACCGCGAGGACATGATCGACCCCGCCATCCTGCGGCCCGGACGACTCGACGTGAAGATCAAGATCGAGCGCCCGGACGCCGAAGCGGCGAAGGACATCTTCCAGAAGTACCTCACCGAGCGTCTCCCGCTGCACTCCGAGGACGTGGGAGAGCACGGCGGCGACAGGGCGGCCACCGTCCACGGCATGATCCAGACAGCCGTGGAGCAGATGTACGCCGAGTCGGAGGAGAACCGCTTCCTGGAGGTCACCTACGCCAACGGTGACAAGGAAGTCCTTTACTTCAAGGACTTCAATTCCGGCGCCATGATCGAGAACATCGTGGGCCGCGCCAAGAAGATGGCCATCAAGGACTTCTTGGAACACAGCCAGAAGGGCCTTCGGGTCTCCCATCTCCTCCAGGCCTGCGTGGACGAGTTCAAGGAGAACGAGGACCTGCCGAACACCACGAACCCGGACGACTGGGCCAGGATCTCCGGAAAGAAGGGCGAACGGATCGTTTACATCCGTACGCTCATCACCGGAAAGCAGGGCGCGGACACCGGACGCTCCATCGACACGGTGGCCAACACCGGTCAGTACCTGTAAAAGACAGGGCGGCTGCGGGTGCCCTCGGCGGGTACCCGCAGCCGACTGTTTTTCAGGACAAGGCCGGAGCACAGCAATGACGCAAATGATCTCCCCACCAGCGCAAAGGCGTTCTAGGCTCTTTCGTACCGCCGAGTCGCGCAGTGCGGGGACGGGCACCGCACACGCACCGGAGCGCCAGCGGTACTTGAGCAGCGCCCCCGACCGAGGGCGCCGCCGGGCAAGGAGGGCCGCATGACCGTACGGCGAGTAATGGGCATCGAGACGGAGTACGGGATCTCCGTCCCCGGTCACCCCAACGCCAATGCCATGCTCACCTCGTCCCAGATCGTCAACGCCTACGCGGCGGCGATGCACCGGGCGCGCCGCGCCCGCTGGGACTTCGAGGAGGAGAACCCGCTGCGGGACGCACGAGGCTTCGACCTCGCCCGGGAGACCGCCGACTCCAGTCAGCTCACCGACGAGGACATCGGCCTGGCCAATGTCATCCTCACCAACGGCGCACGGCTGTACGTCGACCACGCACACCCGGAGTACAGCTCCCCCGAGGTCACCAACCCGCGGGACGCGGTCCTGTGGGACAAGGCCGGCGAGCGGATCATGGCGGAGGCCGCGGAGCGGGCGGCCCAGCTCCCGGGCGCCCAGCCGATCCACCTCTACAAGAACAACACCGACAACAAGGGCGCCTCGTACGGCACGCACGAGAACTACCTGATGAAGCGGGAGACCCCGTTCTCGGACATCGTGCGGCACCTGACACCGTTCTTCGTCTCACGCCAGGTCGTCACCGGAGCGGGCCGCGTCGGTATCGGCCAGGACGGGCACGAGCACGGCTTCCAGCTCAGCCAGCGAGCCGACTACTTCGAGGTCGAGGTAGGCCTCGAGACCACGCTCAAGCGCCCCATCATCAACACCCGCGACGAGCCGCACGCGGACGCGGAGAAATACCGCCGGCTGCACGTGATCATCGGCGACGCGAACCTCTCCGAGATCTCGACCTATCTGAAGCTCGGCACGACGGCGCTCGTCCTCTCCATGATCGAGGACGGCTTCATCGCCGTCGACCTGGCCGTCGACCAGCCCGTACGCACCCTCCACCAGGTCTCCCACGACCCGACCCTCAAGCGCCTGGTCACGCTCCGCAGCGGACGCACACTCACCGCGGTGCAACTGCAGATGGAGTACTTCGAACTCTCGCGCAAGTACGTCGAGGAGCGGTTCGGGGCGGACGCCGACGAACAGACCAAGGACGTCCTGCTGCGCTGGGAGGACACCCTGAACCGCCTGGAGAACGACCCGATGAGCCTCTCCGGAGAGCTCGACTGGGTCGCCAAGCGGGAACTCATGGAGGGCTACCGGCGCCGCGACAGCCTCGACTGGGACGCCGCCCGGCTGCACCTGATCGACCTCCAGTACGCGGACGTACGGGCCGACAAGGGCCTCTACAACCGTCTCGCGGCCCGGGGCAGGATCAAGCGCCTGCTGGACGAGAGCGAGGTCGAGCGGGCCCGCACCAAGCCGCCGGAGGACACCCGGGCGTACTTCCGCGGACGCTGTCTCGAGCAGTACGCGGACGACGTGGCGGCGGCCTCCTGGGACTCGGTGATCTTCGATCTGCCGGGCCGGGATTCGCTCCAGCGCGTTCCAACCCTGGAGCCGCTTCGCGGAACGCGTAATCACGTCAAGGAACTCCTGGACCGCTGCCGTACGGCCGAGGACCTGGTCAGGGTCCTGTCGGGCAACTGAGCTTCCGCCCGGACGGCCACGGCCGGACAGGGTGGAATACCCGGCGTACGGGAATCATCGAGGTGGCCCCCGTACGTTGGACAAACTGCGGGGCCGATGTCGGACCCTGCTTGTAGGGTCTGATCAAGAACGTCGAACCGAGCGGGGTGAGGGTTATGGCGACCAAGGACACCGGCGGCGGACAGCAGAAGGCGACGCGTTCCACCGAGGAGGTCGAGGAGCAGACACAGGACGCGCAAGCGACCGACGACCTCAAGGAACGCCAGGAGAAGCTGAGCGACGACGTCGACTCGGTTCTTGACGAAATTGACGATGTACTCGAAGAGAACGCCGAGGATTTCGTGAGGTCCTTCGTTCAGAAGGGCGGGCAGTAAAGCCGCTTCTTCCATCGAATCGAAGGTTCGAGCCGAACTTGGCTGAAGAAGTGGAAGCGCGAAGCTGCTCGCGGTGTAAGCAGAACAAACCGCGGGCGGCCTTCGCGAGCAACAGGTCGATGCCCGACGGTCTCCAGGCGTACTGCCGGGAATGCTCCGCGGAGTACTACCGGCAGCGCCAGGAGGCCAAGGGCAGAACGGTACGGGTCAAGGTGCCTGTACCGCGGGGCCACAAGCGCTGCCCGCAGTGCCAGGTTGTGAAACCGCACTCCGCGTGGGAGCGCAACAAGTCCTCCTCGGACGGCTGGGCGAGCTACTGCCGTGAGTGCCGTGCGGAGCGGAACCGGATCAGCTATTTCCAGCGCAAGTACGGCCTCACACCAGCCGAGTTGGACGCGATGGTCGCGGAGCAGCGGGGAATCTGCTGTATCTGCCTAACCGCCCCTGCCGAACATGTGGATCACTGCCACCAGACGGGTAGGGTCCGAGGCGTACTGTGCTTCAGCTGCAACGCTGCACTGGGGCAGTTCAAGGATCGGCCCGACGTCATGAGACGGGCTGCGACATACCTGGAAGGAAACGCGTGGAAGCCAACACTCGTAGCACCGGGCGTCTACCGGCTGCCTTCCTGACGCCCGGGTCGTCGTCCTTCATGGACTTCCTGTCCGAGCACCAGCCGGAGATGCTGCCGGGCAAGCGGCAACTGCCGCCCGTCCAGGGTGTGATCGAGGCCCCGCACGGCACGACCATCGTCGCCGTCACGTTCCCCGGCGGGGTCGTCCTCGCCGGCGACCGGCGGGCCACGATGGGGAACGTCATCGCGCAGCGGGACATCGAGAAGGTGTTCCCGGCCGACGAGTACTCGGCGGTGGGTATCGCCGGTACGGCGGGTCTGGCCGTGGAGATGGTGAAGCTGTTCCAGCTGGAGCTGGAGCACTTCGAGAAGGTGGAGGGCGCCCAGCTCTCCCTGGAGGGCAAGGCGAACCGCCTGTCCACGATGATCCGTTCCAACCTCGGCATGGCGATGCAGGGCCTCGCCGTGGTGCCCCTCTTCGCGGGCTTCGACGTGGACCGCGGCAAGGGCCGCATCTTCTCCTACGACGTGACGGGCGGCCGCTCCGAGGAGCACGGCTACGCGGCCACGGGCTCCGGCTCGCTCTTCGCACGCAGCGCCATGAAGAAGCTCTACGCCAAGGACCTGACCGAGGACCAGGCCACGACGCTGGTCATCCAGGCCCTGTACGACGCTGCCGACGACGACTCGGCGACCGGTGGTCCCGATGTCGCGCGCCGGATCTACCCGATCGTCACCGTGATCACCGAGAGCGGCTTCCGCCGGCTCACCGACGAGGAGTCCTCCGAGATCGCCCGCGCGATCCTGGAGCGGCGACTCGAGCAGCCCGACGGCCCGCGCGCCGCGCTGCTCTGAGACCGGTCTCATTTTCCAGGTGATCCAGTGACTTCGACAGAAAGGGACGGATAACCGGTGTCGACGCCGTTCTATGTCTCACCCCAGCAGGCCATGGCCGACCGGGCGGAGTACGCCCGCAAGGGCATCGCCCGTGGCCGCAGCCTGGTCGTGCTGCAGTATGCCGACGGCATCGTGTTCGTCGGCGAGAACCCGTCCCGCGCGCTGCACAAGTTCAGCGAGATCTACGACCGGATCGGCTTCGCGGCCGCCGGCAAGTACAACGAGTACGAGAATCTGCGGATCGGCGGCGTGCGTTACGCCGACCTGCGGGGATACACGTACGACCGTGACGACGTGACCGCCCGTGGTCTCGCGAACGTGTACGCCCAGACGCTGGGCACGATCTTCTCGTCGGCGGCGGAGAAGCCGTACGAGGTGGAGCTGGTGGTCGCCGAGGTCGGCGACACGCCCGAGGGCGACCAGATCTACCGGCTGCCGCACGACGGTTCGATCGTGGACGAGCACGGTTCGGTCGCGGTCGGCGGCAATGCCGAGCAGATCAGTACCTATCTGGACACCCAGCACCGGGACGGGATGTCGTTGGCGGAGGCGCTGAAGCTGGCGGTTCAGTCGCTGTCCCGGGAGCCCAACGGCGGCGAGCGGGAGATTCCGGCGGAGCGGCTGGAGGTCGCGGTGCTGGACCGGACGCGCCCGCAGCAGCGGAAGTTCAAGCGGATCGTCGGCCGTCAGCTGGGCCGGCTGCTGGAGGCCGGAGGAGCGGAGACCGCGACGGAGGCCGAGGACGCCGACGACGACGAGTGAGGTCGTGGTTCGACCTCGCGCCCGTCCGTCGGGTGCTCACACGGAAGGGGCCGCCCCGGTGCACACCGGCGCGGCCCCTTCCGTGTGCCGGTCCGGGTCCGGTGGGCCCGGTGGTGAAGGTGGTGGCGTCTACGGGCCTGGCGGGGCCGTGGAGCCCCTCACCACCAGTTCGACCGGGATGTCCCCCTGCGGGGGTGTGCGGCCGTCCAGGACGGCCAGGAGGGCCTTCATGCCCTGTTCCCCGAATCGTTCCGCGTCCAGGCGGACGGTGGTGAGTTCCGGGTCGAGGGCCCGGGCCAGGGCGAGGTCGTCCAGGCCGGTGATGGAGATGTCGTCGGGGATGCGCAGTCCGAGGCGGCGGGCGGCCTTGTAGGCGCCCGCGGCCAGTTTGTCGTCGTCACAGATCACGGCGGTGGGGCGCGGGCCGGGGGCGGAGAGGGCGGTCTGGGCCGCCGCGAGGGCGTCCTCGAAGGAGATGGGTGCCCTGGCGGTCCGGAGGTCGGTTCCGGGGACGTCGGAGAGGCGGGCGGCGATCTCCTGGGCGCGGACCTCGAAGGTCCAGGACGGGATGTCGGCCGCGAGGTGCAGGAAGCGGCGGTGACCCAGTTCCAGGAGGTGGCCGGTGACCTGGCGTACGCCGTCCTTGATGTCGAGGTTGACGGTCGCCGCGCCCTGGCTGCCGGCGGGGTCGCTGTCGAGCATGACCAGGGGGAGCTGGTCGCCGCGGATCGCCGTGAGGGCGTCGGCCGCCATGGAGGAGGCGATCACGCCGTCGAGGGCGGCCTGGGCGGAGCCGAAGGGGTCGCGGGCGGGGCCGATGCCTTCGGGGGAGGGGTACAGGACGACGCCGAAGCCGTGTTCGGCGGCCACGCGGGCCGCGCCGGTGTAGACGCCGGCGAAGAACTCCGTGGTGAGTGCGGGGACCACCAGGAGGACGGTGCGGGTGCGGCCGAGGCGGAGGTTGCGGGCGGCCAGGTTCGGGCGGTAGCCGAGCTCCTGGGCCGCGTCCCGGACGCGTTCCGCCGTGGCCTCGGAGACCCGGCCGCGCCATTTGTCTCCCAGTACCAGGGAGACCGCGGCCTGGGAGACCCCGGCGGCCTGGGCGACGTCCCGGCTCGTGGGGCGCGCACTACCTCTTGCCACCGTCGGCCTGCTCCTTCGTCTGGACTCCCGGACTGCGCACATGGTACGTATGGGTGGAGACGTTATACGTAACACTTCGGCGTCGCGCACTACCGGAAGGGCTCGACATGGCCGCGGGATACCTGGAGATCCTCAGGGCGAGGCACGCAGCCCGGCTGCTCGTCGGCACGCTCGTGGGGCGGCTGCCGAACGCCACCGCGGCCATCGCCGTCGTGCTGTTCGTCCGGGCCGAGGGCGGCACCTACAGCCTGGCGGGCGCGCTCGCCGCCGTCTACGGGGTGGCCAACGCGGTGGGGCAGCCCCTGCTCGGACGGCTCGTGGACCTCTACGGGCAACCCCGGGTGCAGCTGCCCGCGGCGCTCGTCTCGGCCTTCGGGATGGGTGTCTTCGCCTTCGTCGGGACGGACCGGCCGGCGCTCGCCTGTGCCGCGATGGCCGTGGCGGGGCTGTTCACGCCTCCCCTGGAGGGAGGCCTGCGGGCGCTGTGGCCCTCCGTCCTGCGCAAGGAGGAGCAGGTGCACACCGCGTACGCGATGGACGCCGTGGCGCAGGAAGTGATGTTCACCGTCGGGCCGTTGCTGGTGACGCTGTGCGTCTCGCTCTGGTCCGCCCAGGCCGCGCTGCTGATCCTGAGCGTCATCGGTGTCCTGGGGGCCCTCTCCGTGGTCGTCTCGCCGCCCTCGCGCGCGTGGCGGTCGGCCCCGCGGGAGGCGCACTGGCTCGGCGCCCTGCGCTCACCGGGGCTGGTGGCCCTGCTCGGCGCGTTCCTGTTCATCGGGATGGCGCTCGGCTCGATCACGGTCGCCGCGGTGTCGTACGCCGACGGGCACGGCGGGGACGCCGTGTACGGCTGGCTGATGGCGGGCATCGGCCTGGGCGCGCTGCTCGGCGGCGTGGTCTACGGCGCGCGCCGGTGGGGCGGGGCCCCGGAGCGGCGACTGCGGGTGCTCGTCGCCCTTCTGGCGGTGTGTTACGTCCCGCTGATGCTGGTGCCGGGACCGGTCGCCATGACCGCTCTGACGACGCTGGCCGGAGTGTTCCTCGCGCCCTGCATCGCCTGCGCGTTCGTGCTGGTCGACCGGCACGCGCCGACGGGCACCGTCACGGAGGCCTTCTCCTGGCTCGTGACGACGTTCACCGTGGGCGCGTCGGTCGGAACGGGCATCGCGGGGCCCGTCGTGGAGTGGGGCGGGGCGGCCCGGGGCTTCGCCGTTCCGGGGGTCGCCGGAGTCGCCGCGCTGGTGGTTCTGCTGGCCACGGGGCGGGTCCTCGCAGCTACCGGCCGGGGTGCGGTCGTTGCGGTCTCATCGGAAAATGATCCAAACCGTGCCGTCGAACCCCGTTTCAGCTCAGGGGATCGGGCGTAATGTTCAGTCATGGACCGCCGCATTTTCGGGCTGGAGAACGAGTACGGCGTCACGTGTACGTTCAGGGGACAGCGCCGCCTGTCTCCCGACGAGGTGGCGCGGTACCTCTTCCGCCGTGTCGTGTCATGGGGCCGCAGCAGCAATGTCTTTCTGCGGAACGGTGCCCGCCTTTATCTCGACGTGGGATCACATCCGGAATACGCGACACCCGAATGTGACAACGTGACGGAGCTCGTCACCCACGACAAGGCCGGCGAGCGCATTCTCGAAGGACTCCTGGTGGACGCCGAACGACGCCTGCACGAGGAAGGAATCGCGGGCGACGTCTACCTGTTCAAGAACAACACCGACTCGGCGGGCAACTCCTACGGGTGCCACGAGAACTATCTGGTGGCCCGGCACGGGGAGTTCTCCCGGCTCGCGGACATCCTCATTCCGTTCCTCGTCACGCGGCAGCTGCTGTGCGGCGCCGGCAAGGTGCTGCAGACTCCGCGCGGTGCCGTGTACTGCGTCAGCCAGCGAGCCGAGCACATCTGGGAGGGTGTCAGCTCCGCGACGACCCGCTCCCGGCCCATCATCAACACGCGTGACGAGCCGCACGCGGACGCCGAGCGCTACCGCCGGCTGCACGTCATCGTCGGCGACTCGAACATGTCCGAGACGACCATGCTCCTCAAGGTCGGCGCCACCGATCTGGTGCTGCGCATGATCGAGGCGGGCACCGTCATGCGCGACCTCACCCTGGAGAACCCCATTCGGGCGATCCGTGAGGTCAGCCACGACATCACGGGCCGCCGCAAGGTGCGCCTCGCCAGTGGCCGTGAGGCCTCCGCGCTGGAAGTGCAGCGCGAGTACTACGAGAAGGCCGTGGACTTCGTCGAGCGCCGCGGCATCCGAACCGGAACCGTCGAACAGGTCCTCGAACTGTGGGGCCGTGTGCTCGACTCGATCGAGGCCGAGGACCTCGACCGGATCGGCACCGAGATCGACTGGGTCATGAAGTACCAGCTCATCGAGCGGTACCGGGCCAAGCACAACATGACCATGTCGCACCCGCGGGTCGCGCAGATAGACCTCGCCTACCACGACATCCACCGCCGTCGTGGCCTCTACTACCTGCTGGAGAGGAAGGGGCAAGCCGCTCGGATCTGCAACGACTTGAAGATCTTCGAGGGCAAGTCGGTGCCGCCGCAGACCACTCGGGCGCGGCTCCGGGGCGACTTCATCCGGCGTGCTCAGGAACAGCGCCGAGACTTCACCGTCGACTGGGTCCACCTGAAGCTCAACGACCAGGCACAGCGCACGGTGTTGTGCAAGGACCCGTTCCGTTCGGTGGACGACCGGGTGGAGAAGCTCATCGCCGGAATGTGAGCCGGGTGTTCCGCGTGTGAAGCGGAACGCAACGCGGGGCGCCGTACGTTTTCCGTACGGCGCCCTTCTCACGTCGTAGAGTTGCGCGCACGCCATCAACCAAGATCGACCGATACGAGGCCCCCACCGTGCGCCGACGCTCACTCCTTCTCGCCGTACCCGCTGGACTGGTCACACTTGCCGGATGCGGTGACGACGGCAAGTCAGACACGGCCAAGTCCAGCAAGAGTCCGTCGCCTTCGGCCTCCGCCGCGGCCTCCGCGCCGCCCCCGCCGAAGATCGTCGACGGCCCGCTGCCGGCGATCACCGCCGGTACGAAGTTCGGGGAGAAGCCGACCGTAGCCAAGGGCACCGGTGAGCCGTCGAAGGACCTCGCGGTCAGGACGGTCATCGCGGGCAATGGCCAGACGGTCGCGGAGAACGACTACATCCAGGCCAACTACCTGGGCCAGATCTGGGCCACGGCGAAGGTCTTCGACAACTCCTACGACCGTAAGACGCCGCTGGTCATCCAGCTCGCGCAGGGCGGCATCATCGACGGCTGGCGCTATGGCCTGATCGGCAAGAAGGCCGGCAGCCGCGTCGAGATGTCCGTCCCCCCGACCTGGGGCTACGGCACGCAGGGCAACGCGCAGGCGGGCATCAAGGGCACCGACACGCTCGTGTTCGTCGTCGACATCGAGAACACGTTCAATTCCAAGAGCTCCGCCAAGGGCAAGAACGTCGCGCAGAGCGATGCCGCGCTGCCGAAGGTCGGGACCAACACGGACGGCGCCGCCCCCAAGATCACGGTGCCGAAGACGGACGCCCCCACGAAGCTCGTGGCGAACTATGTGATCGAGGGCGATGGCGAGGAGGTCAAGGCCGACAGCAGCGTCCTGGTGCAGTACGAGGGCGTGCTCTGGGACAGCGGCAAGGAGTTCGACTCCACGTACAAGCGGGGTCAGCTGACGTCGTTCTCGCTCCAGCAGGTCGTCAAGGGCTGGGCGCAGGGTCTGACGGGCAAGAAGGTGGGCAGCCGCGTCCTCATCGTGATCCCGCCGAAGCTGGGCTACGGCGACAACCCGCCGAGCGACAGCGGCATCAAGAAGGACTCCACCCTCGTCTTCTCGGTCGACATCCTGGCGATGATGTAACCCTTCGGGGATGTAAGACTGTCAGTGTTGCCTTTACGTACACAAGCAGGAGCAAAGACGTGAGCATCGAGAAGCCCGAGATCGACTTCCCGGGCGGCGAGCCCCCGGCGGACCTCGAGATCAAGGACATCTGGGAGGGCGAAGGCCCTGTGGCCGAGGCGGGACAGACCGTCACGGTGCACTACGTGGGTGTCGCGTTCAGCACCGGCGAGGAGTTCGACGCCAGCTGGAACCGGAACTCGCCGTTCCGATTCCCGCTCGGTGGCGGCCGCGTCATCAAGGGCTGGGACCAGGGCGTGCAGGGCATGAGGGTCGGCGGCCGTCGCCAGCTGACCATCCCCGCCCACCTCGCCTACGGCAACCAGAGCCCGACCCCGGCGATCCAGCCCGGTGAGACGCTGATCTTCGTGGTCGACCTGCTCGGAGTCTGATCCCAACAGACCGGATCCGATCGGCTGGGGCCCATGCCTGTTCGGGCATGGGCCCTCGGCTTTTGCCGCGACACTCCGGAGCGGTACGGTCATCGGTCGGAAGCACCATAGGAAGGGCGTCGATGGCCATTGCCAAGGCCGAGCGGCTGATGAACCTCGCACTGTGTCTGCTCGGGACGCGGCGGCCGCTCAGCAAGCGCGAACTCCGCGAGTCCATCGAGGCCTATCTCGAAGCCGGGTCGGACGACTCGTTCAACCGGATGTTCGAGCGCGACAAGGACGATCTGCGCGAACTCGGCCTGGTCATCGAGACGGTGGAGAACCTCGACGGCGAGGTCGGCTATCTCGCCCGCCGCGACAGCAACCGCCTGCCGCCCATCACCCTCGATGCCGAGGAGGCGGCCGCCCTCGGTCTGGCCGCCAAGGTCTGGCAGCAGGCCCGGCTGGCCGGTGCCGCGAGCGGCGCGCTCCAGAAGCTGCGCGCCGCGGGTCTGCCCGAGGACGTGGACCCGTACGGGTCCCACGGAGCTCTGGAGCCGCACATCCCCGTCCACGAGGCCGCCTTCGAACCCCTGATGCTGGCCTGCCGCGACCGCCGCCCGGTCGTCTTCGACTACCGCAAGGCCACCGCCGCGCGCCCCGAGACCCGGCATGTCGAGCCGTGGGCCCTGGAGTGCTGGCGCGGTCACTGGTACCTCGCGGGCTGGGACCGCGACCGGGGCGCCGAGCGGGTCTTCCGGCTCTCCCGGATCACCGGCAAGGTCCGCGCGCGTGCGGGGCGGTACACGGCCGAAGTGCCGGACGTCGTCACCGTGCGTGAGACGGTCGCCGGCTGGGCGGGGGAGATCGCCGACCGCTCCGCGCTGATCCGACTGCGCTCCGGCGCGGGCTACCCGCTGCGGGCCAAGGCCGTCTCCGTACGGGAACTGGGAGACGGCTGGGACGAGTTGGAGATTCCGTACGGGCACGGACTGGACGCCTGGCTCGTCGAGTTCGGGCCGGACGTCGTGGTCGTGGAGCCCGCCGAACTGCGGGCCGATGTGGTGGACCGGCTGCGCGCCGTGGCCAAGGGCTGAGGGGAAACGTAAGAAAGTGGCAGGAAAACCGGCCAGGCCCACGAACGCGATCGACCAGACCCGGCGGATGCTCTCCCTGGTGACGTATCTGCGCGAGCGCCCCGGCGCGCGCGTCGGCGATGTCGCCCGGGCCTTCGGGATCACCGAGGACGAGCTGATCTCCGACCTCGACGTGCTGCCGCTGTGCGGGACCAGCTTCCGCGGCGGGGATCTGCTCGACATCGACACCGACGGCGACCGGATCTGGTGGCACAACCCCGACGACGTCGCTGCGCCGCTGCGGATCGCCGCCGACGAGGCGACCGCGCTGCTGGTGGCCGCCCGCGCGGTGTCCACCCTGCCCGGGCTGCGTGAGGGCGACCGGCAGGCGCTGCTGCGGGCCACCGCCAAGGTGGAGGCCGCTTCCGGTGAGGCGGCGGGTGCCAGCTCGCGGCTGTCGGTGACCTTCGAGTCCGAGGGTGGTGTCTTCGCCGATGTGGACCGGGCGATCTCCGAGCGCCGCAGGCTGTGGATCCGCTACTACTCGCCCTCGCGGGACGAGCTGAGCGAGCGCGAGATCGACCCGATCCGCCTGGTCAGCGTCGGACACACCTATGTCGAGGCGTGGTGCCGCCGTTCCGAGGCGCGCCGCACCTTCCGGCTCGACCGGGTCGCCGAGATCCGCATCCTGGACGAGCCGTCCGCGCCGCCCGAGGTCGAATTGCGGGACCTCTCCGAAGGGCTGGTCCAGCCGGCTGCCGAGGATCCCGAGGTGGTCGTGGAGGTCGGTCCGGGCGGTCGCTGGGTCGCCGAGTACTACCCGCACGACAGCGCGGATGAGCTGCCGGACGGCGGGCTGCGTATCACTCTGCGGACCCCCGATCCCACGTCGCTGCGGCGGCTGGCCCTGCGCCTCGGCGGTGACGGCCGGATCGTCTCGCCGCAGGACCTCGCGGACAGCGCCCGGGGCGCGGCCCGCGAGGCGCTCGCCGCCTACGACGCGCCGGCGGGGCTCGAAGGGGCCGAGGGCGGGCCGTACGAGAGGCGGGAGCAAGGACTTTGAGCACGTCGTCGATGCCCGGTGCGCCGGGGAGGCCGGGCACCCCGGAGAAGTCGGGTGCCCCGCGGGCGGGGACGCCGGGACGGACCGGGGTGTCCTCGGGTGCGCCGGAGATGTCGGTCGTGACGGCCTTCGCCGGGATGCGAAGGGCGGTCGAGGTCATGTTCAAGGCCGCCTGTCCCGACTGCCGGGCCGGCTTCGAGCTCACGCCGGGCGCTCTGCGCCTGGCCATCGGCGCCAGCAGACGCACCACGTTCTACTCGTTCACCTGCCCCGAGTGCGGTTCCGCCGTCCGCAAGCCCGCGGGGGAGCGCATCGTCGAGCTGCTCACCGGGGGCGGGGTCCGCACGCTGCGCCTGCACTCCACCCTCTAGGGTCGTCGTCATGTTCTGGCCGATGTTTGCGATCGCTGTGGGGTTCCTGGGAATCGCGGTTCTCGGAGTGCTCGCCGTCCGTGTCTTCCTGGAAGCGGAGCGTCTGGGCAGACAGGTGGCGGACTCCGCGCGCCGTATCAACAAAGCCGCCGATGACCTGGAACGAGCCGCCGTCGGGGCCGCTCGCTCTATGGATGCGGTATGAGTCGTTCCATGGATGAGCAATGCATCACGACAGCCTGTCAACTTCGTGCCGGGGCCAGGTACGCTCAAGGTCGCGGTCCGGATAACGAGGCGCGGACCGCGAACTGGGAGTACGCACAGGGATTGCCCCGCGTTTACCCCTGAGCGTTACGATCGCTGTCACCACGACGATCGGACACATGTCCGACCGATCGGACAGCACCCCGACCATGCAGCCTCGGTGAGAAGGTAAAGACTTATGTTCGGAAGGCTCGGAGCTCCCGAGATCATTCTCATCCTCGTCGTCATCATCCTGCTGTTCGGCGCGAAGAAGCTTCCGGACATGGCGCGCTCCCTCGGCAAGTCCGCCCGGATCCTCAAGAGCGAGGCGAAGGCGATGAAGGACGAAGGCAGCAACCCCGCCCCGGCCGGCCCGCCCAGCACCGACGAGCAGCCCCCGGCTCAGCGCACCATCCAGGCCGCCCCCGGCGACGTGACCAGCTCGCGCCCGGTCGCGGAGCCGACGGACTCGACCAACCAGCGCTGACGCAGGGCCGGTGACCTCCGGCCCGCCGCACGAGATGGGAACGTGGGTTGCTCAAGTCTGCCCGCAAGAAGGACGAGAAGGATCCGGAGGGGCGCATGCCCCTCGCGGAGCACCTTCGCGAGCTCCGCAACCGGCTCGTGAAGAGTGTGCTGGCGATCATCATCGGGATGATCATCTCGGCCTTCTTCTACAAGAACATCATGGAGTTCTTCACGAACCCCATTCTCGACGCAGTCGGGTGCAAGTACAGGTTTGCGGAGCTGGCGCAGAATCCTGACAACAAGCAGTGCGCGCGCATCGTGCAGAACGGACTGCTCAGCCCGTTCACGCTGGCACTGACGGTGTCGATGTCGACCGGCGTCGTGCTGGCGGCTCCTGTGTGGCTCTATCAGCTCTGGGCTTTCGTGGCGCCGGGTCTGCACGGCAACGAGAAGAAGTACGCGCTCGGCTTCGTCGCCGCGGGCTTCCCTCTCTTCGTCACCGGCGCCTACTTCGCTTACTGGACGCTGCCCAAGATGGCGTCGGTCATGCTGGAGTTCTCGATCATCGGCAGCGACAACCAGCTGCCACTCGATGACCTGTTGCAGCTCATCATGCGGATGATCCTCGTCTTCGGGCTCTCCTTCGAGCTTCCCTTGCTGCTGGTCATGCTGAACTTCGGCGGCGTCCTCTCGGGACGCCGGATGGCAGGCTGGTGGCGGGCGATGGTGATGGGGATCACGCTCTTCGCGGCGATCGCCACGCCCAGCACCGACCCCATCTCCATGCTGGCGCTGGCAGGGCCGATCTGGTTCCTGTACTTCGTCGGCACGGGTGTGGCCCTGCTCAACGACCGGCGTCGTGCCCGCCGCGCGGCCGCCGGACCGGCCGACGACGAGGCCTCCGAACTCGACCTCACCCCCGAGGACATCGGCGAGACCGAGTCCGTGTCGGCCCGTGGGGCCCTCCCGGAGCAGGCGAGCTCGGACCGGGTCAACGGTTATGACGACGTGACCTGACGCAGCCCGGGACCTCGTAGGGTCAGCCTGTGACCAGCGAGATCACCCTCTTCGTCAACCCCACCGCGGGCCGCGGCCGGGGCGCCCACGCGGCGCAGCCGGCCGCTTCCGCGTTGCGTGCCGCGGGATTCTCCGTCCGGACGGTCCTCGGCGAGAACGCGGCGGACGCCCTCACCCTGGCGCGGGAAGCCGTCGCGGACGGCACCGGCGCCCTGGTCGCGGTCGGCGGTGACGGCATGGCGAACCTCGCCCTGCAGGCAGTCGCGGGGACCCGTACCCCGCTCGGCCTGGTCGCGGTGGGCACCGGGAACGACTTCGCGCGTGCCCTCGGCCTGCCGGTGCGCGACCCGGCGGCATCGGGGCGCCTGATCGCCGAGGCGCTCAAGGACGACCGGTTGGGCGATGTCGACCTGGGCCGGGTGAACGGCACATGGTTCGGCACCGTCCTCGCCTCCGGGTTCGACTCCCGGGTCAACGACCGCGGCAACCGGATGCGGTGGCCCGTCGGCCGCTTCAAGTACGACATCGCCATGCTCGCCGAGCTGGCCGCCTTCCGGCCCTTTTCGTACCGCGTCACGCTCGACGACGGGGAGACCCGGGAGATCGAGGCGACGCTCGTCGCCGTCGGCAACGGATCGTCGTACGGCGGCGGCATGAGGATCTGCCCCGGCGCGGTCCTCGGCGACGGGCTCTTCGACATCACGGTGGTCGGCGACTGCAGCCGTATGACACTGCTCAAGGTGTTCCCGAAGGTCTACCGGGGCACCCACGTCGATCATCCCGTGGTGACCGTGCACCGGGCGGCCCGTGTCGAGCTCGTCGCCGAGGGCATCACGGGCTACGCGGACGGGGAACCGCTCGGGCCGCTGCCGCTCACCGCGGAGTGCATACCGGCCGCCGTACGCGTCGCACTTCCCTGAGCTGCGGGGATCCGATGTTTCACAGCATCTGATACGGATAATGATCGTCCTCATGTCAGTGGCTCCCGGTAGTCTCGAAAGCACGATGACAGAGGACCTCTCACCGGCCGAGCGGTATGCGGCAGCACGCAGGCGCGCTGTCGAGCAGGCCACCGCGCTCGCCTCCTTCCGCGAGATGTACGACTTCGGCCTCGACCCCTTCCAGATCGAGGCCTGCCAGGCGCTCGAGACGGGCAAGGGTGTGCTGGTGGCCGCGCCCACCGGCTCGGGCAAGACGATCGTCGGCGAGTTCGCCGTCCACCTCGCCCTCCAGCAGGGCAAGAAGTGCTTCTACACGACACCGATCAAGGCGCTCTCCAACCAGAAGTACTCCGACCTGTGCCGCCGTTACGGCGCGGACAAGGTCGGCCTGCTCACCGGCGACAACAGCGTCAACTCCGAAGCCCCGGTGGTCGTCATGACCACCGAGGTCCTGCGGAACATGCTGTACGCGGGCTCGCAGACCCTCCTCGGACTCGGCTACGTGGTGATGGACGAGGTGCACTACCTCTCCGACCGCTTCCGCGGCGCCGTCTGGGAGGAAGTGATCATCCATCTCCCCGAGTCGGTGACTCTGGTGTCGCTGTCGGCGACCGTGTCGAACGCGGAGGAGTTCGGTGACTGGCTGGACACCGTGCGCGGCGACACCCAGGTGATCGTCTCCGAACACCGTCCCGTCCCGCTCTTCCAGCACGTGCTGGCCGGACGCCGGATGTACGACCTCTTCGAGGAGGGCGAGGGGCAGAGGAAGGCCGTCAACCCCGACCTCACGCGCATGGCGCGCATGGAGGCGAGCCGTCCGTCGTACCAGGACCGCAGACGGGGCCGCGCGATGCGCGAGGCCGACCGGGAGCGTGAGCGCAGACAGCGCTCCCGGATCTGGACGCCCGGCCGCCCGGAGGTCATCGAGCGGCTCGACGCCGAAGGGCTGCTGCCCGCCATCACGTTCATCTTCAGCCGGGCGGCCTGCGAGGCCGCCGTGCAGCAGTGTCTGTACGCCGGCCTGCGGCTGAACGACGACGCGGCGCGCGCCAGAGTCCGCGAACTCGTCGAGGAGCGCACCGCCTCCATCCCGGACGAGGACCTGCACGTCCTCGGCTACTTCGAATGGCTGGAGGGTCTGGAGCGCGGCATCGCGGCCCACCACGCGGGCATGCTGCCGACGTTCAAGGAGGTCGTCGAGGAGCTCTTCGTCCGCGGTCTCGTCAAGGCCGTCTTCGCCACGGAGACCCTCGCGCTGGGCATCAACATGCCTGCCCGCTCGGTCGTGTTGGAGAAGCTGGTCAAGTGGAACGGCGAGCAGCACGCCGACATCACCCCCGGCGAGTACACCCAGCTCACCGGCCGCGCGGGCCGTCGCGGCATCGACGTCGAGGGCCACGCGGTCGTGCTGTGGCAGCGCGGCTTCAGCCCCGAACACCTGGCGGGACTGGCGGGCACGCGCACCTATCCGCTGCGCTCCAGCTTCAAGCCGTCGTACAACATGGCCGTGAACCTGGTCGAGCAGTTCGGGCGGCACCGCTCGCGCGAGCTTCTGGAGACGTCCTTCGCGCAGTTCCAGGCCGACAAGTCGGTCGTCGGGATCTCCCGGCAGGTGCAGCGCAACGAGGAAGGCCTCGAGGGCTACAAGGAGTCCATGACCTGCCACCTCGGGGACTTCGACGAGTACATGGCGCTGCGCCGCGAACTCAAGGACCGCGAGACCGAGCTGGCCCGGCAGGGCATGTCGCAGCGCCGGGCCGAAGCGGCCGTCGCCCTGGAGAAGCTGAAGCCGGGCGACGTGATCCATGTGCCGACCGGCAAGTACGCGGGGCTGGCGCTCGTGCTGGACCCCGGGCTGCCCGCGGGCAGGTCGAACGGCCACCGGGGCTTCGAGCAGCACGACGGCCCGCGTCCGCTGGTGCTCACCGCCGAGCGCCAGGTGAAGCGGCTGGCCTCGATGGACTTCCCGGTGCCGGTCGAGGCGCTCGACCGGATGCGGATCCCCAAGTCCTTCAACCCGCGCTCGCCGCAGTCCCGGCGCGACCTGGCGTCCGCCCTGCGGACCAAGGCTGGGCACATCGTCCCGGACCGGCACCGCAAGAAGCGCGCCGAGGCCGCCGACGACCGTGAGATCGCCCGGCTGCGCACGGCGATCCGCGCGCACCCCTGCCATGGGTGCAACGACCGCGAGGACCACGCCCGTTGGGCCGAGCGCTACCACCGGCTGCAGCGTGACACCTCGCAGCTGGAGCGCCGTATAGAAGGCCGGACGAACACCATCGCCCGCACCTTCGACCGGATCGTCGCCCTTCTCACCGAGCTGGACTATCTGCGCGGCGACGAGGTCACCGAGCACGGCAAGCGCCTCGCCCGGCTGTACGGCGAACTCGACCTGCTGGCCAGCGAATGCCTGCGCGCCGGCGTCTGGGACGGGCTGGCTCCCGCGGAACTGGCCGCCTGTGTCTCGGCGTTGGTGTACGAGTCCCGGGCCGCCGACGACGCCATGGCGCCGAAGGTGCCGTCCGGCAAGGCCAAGGCGGCGCTCGGCGAGATGGTGCGCATCTGGGGCCGTCTCGACGCGCTGGAGGAGGACTTCGGGATCAGCCAGACCGAGGGGGTCGGCCAGCGCGAGCCGGACCTCGGCTTCGCCTGGGCGGCCCACGAGTGGGCGTCCGGCAAGGGTCTCGACGAGGTGCTGCGCGAGGCCGAGATGCCCGCCGGTGACTTCGTGCGCTGGTGCAAGCAGGTCATCGACGTCCTCGGCCAGATCGCGGCCGCCGCGCCCGTCTCGGGCGGCGAGAAGTCGACGGTCGCGAAGAACGCGCGCAAGGCGGTCGAAGCCCTGCTCCGCGGCGTGGTGGCGTACTCGTCGGTGGGCTGACGGCTGACGGCTGACGGCTCACCGGCGGCCCGGTCGCCGGTGAGCCGAATCGATGCGGCCGGTGGTGTGCCGTCCTCCCGGACGGGAGGACGGCACACCACCGGCCGCGCGTGTTCGGGCGGGGCGCGACCGCCGGCTCGGCGTTCGTTCTGCCGGGATGCGGTCGATGGCTCCGCGGCGGTGTCCGGCGGGCGCGTCGAGTGGCCCGCGCCCGCTTCCGCGGGGGTGTGGTCGGTGCCTCCGCGCCCGACTTGGGCGGTGCGGACAGCGGTCTGCGGCCGTTCCGGGGGTGCCGTCGCGGTCCGGGTGGGTCAGTGGTCCGGGTGGCGGCTCACGTACGCGCGCCAGCCGCCGTACTCCGTGATGTCGGGCGCGCCGTCCAGCGCGCCGGGTTCGCAGAGGAATCCGGGGACGCGGCTGCCGTCGGCCAGTTCGACGCTGCCCAGCGTCATCGGACGGGGGAGCGCCGCCAGCAGACGCCCGAGGCCGTCCGCCGGGAGGCTCCACACCTCGGCCTCGACGGCGCCGCCGCCCGCTCCGACATGGACGAGGCCCGGCTTCGGCGGGCTGGTGTCCAGGGCGTGCAGACGGTACACGGCGGCGGTGGTGGTCGTACGGTCGAGGCGCGCGCCCAGGGACAGCAACTGCGTGTTGAGCGGCTGGCCGGACAGATGCGCTCCGACCACGGCGAGGCTCGTCCCCGGCTCCAGCGAGCGGGCGATCCGGGCGAGCCGCTCGTCGGTGAACGCCGGGCCGATCAGCATCACGCCGAAGGGGAGTCCCGCGGGGGTCCGTCCGGCCGGGACGGCGACGGCCGCCTGGTCGAAGAGGTTCGTGGAGTTGGTGAAGCGGCCCAGGCGGGCGTTGGCGCCCAGCGGGTCGGCGGCGACCTCGGCGAGCGTGGGATGGCCGGGCGCGGTGGGCAGCAGCAGCGCGTCCGCGTCGGCCAGTTCGGCGAGCGCCCGGGTGCGCAGCGAAGCCAGCCGCTCCTGGTCGGCGTAGAGCTGGTGGGCCGGGATGTCCCGGGCCCGGGTGATGATCCCCGCGACGGTCGGGTCGAGACCGGCACCCCCCTCGGAGATCAGCTTGTCGACAAAGCTCCCCACCGCCGTGTAGCGCTCGGCGACGAAGGCACCCTCGTAGAGCATCGCGGCGGCCTCGGTGAACGGGGCGAGGTCGAGGGTGCGCACCTCGGCCCCGGCCGCCACGAGTCGGTGCACGGCAGCCTCGTAGGCCTCGGCCCAGCCTTCGTCCAGTTCGCCGAGCTGTGCCGTCGGCGGGACGGCGACGCGCCAGGGGCCCGGCGTGCGCTGCGCGAGGGGCGGCAGCTCGCGTCCGGAGGGGGAGGCCAGGTGGGCGAGGGCCTGCTCGGCCTCCGGGAGTGTGCGGGCGAACACGGTGACGCAGTCGAGGGAGGCGCAGGCCGGGACGACACCGGTCGTGGGCACCAGACCGCGGGTCGGCTTGAGGCCGACGATGCCGTTGAACGCGGCGGGGACGCGGCCGGAGCCGGCGGTGTCCGTGCCGAGGGCGAGGTCGACGATGCCGAGGGCCACCGCCACGGCCGATCCCGAGCTGGAGCCGCCGCTGATCCTTTCCGGGTCCAGGGCGCCCCGGACGGCGCCGTGGGGGGAGCGGGTGCCGACCAGGCCGGTGGCGAACTGGTCGAGGTTCGTGGTGCCGAGGACGATGGATCCGGCCGCGCGGAGGCGGGCGACCGCGGGGGCGTCGGCCTCCGGGGTGTACGCGTAGGCCGGGCAGCCGGCGGTGGTGGGCAGGCCCGCCACATCGATGTTGCCCTTCGCGGCGAAGAGCGTGCCGGCGAGCGGGAGGCGCTCGCCGGCGGCGACACGGGCGTCCACGGCCCGGGCCTCCCGCTCGACCTCCGCCCGGGGGCGCAGGTCGATCCAGATCTCGGGGCGGTCCGCGGCCTCGATGCGGGCGTACGCCATGCGGACTCGAGTGAGGGCGGACATCGGAGCTCCTTGCGCTGGGGTGGTTCCCTCGGGTGCGGGCGGTGCGGGCGGTGCGGGCGGTGCGGGCGGTGCGGGCGGTGCGGGCGGTGCGGGCGGTGCGGGCGGTGCGAGCGCGTGCGGGCGGTGCGAGCGCGTGCGGACTAGGGCGGGTGCGGGGGCCGACGGTTCCGGGGACGGTGCCCACGGTTCTGGGGGCGGTGCCTACGGTTCCAGGGGCGCCAGGACCACCAGCGCCGTGCCCGCCTCCACCTGGTCGCCCGGTTTGGCGAGGATCTGCCGGACCACGCCGTCGATCGGGGCGGGGACGCGCGACTCCATCTTCATCGCCTCCAGGGCGAGCAGCGGTTGCCCCGCCGTCACCGTCTCCCCCTGCTCCACGTTCAGCTGCCACACCGACGCGGCGAACTCGGCCTCGATCAGCCGGCCGCCCTCCGGGACGCTCACCTCGGTGGCCGGAGCCGGTGGGGCCGCGGCCGCCTCCGCGCGGGTGAACTCGCCCGCCGCCTCCCAGGCATCCCGTTCCGCGGAGAACGCGCCGCCCTGCCGGGTCCGGAACTCCGCGATCGACTCGGCGTTCTCGGCGAGGAAGGTCTCGTACGCGGCGAGCGAGAAGGTGCCCTCCTCGACGCGCGGCACGAAGCGGCCGGAGACGATGTCGGCCCGCAGCTCCAGGAGTTCGTCCGCCTCCACCGGGTACCACTTGATCCGGTCGAAGAAGCGCAGCAGCCAGGGCGAGCCCGGCTCGAACGCGCCGCGCTGCTGCCAGCCCGACCACACCTGGGTCGTCCGGCCGACGAACTGGTAGCCGCCGGGGCCCTCCATGCCGTAGACGCAGAGGTAGGCGCCTCCGATGCCGACCGAGTTCTCGGCGGTCCAGGTGCGGGCCGGGTTGTACTTCGTGGTGACCAGACGGTGGCGGGGGTCGAGCGGGGTGGCGACCGGGGCGCCCAGGTACACGTCGCCGAGGCCGAGGACGAGGTACTCGGCGTCGAAGACCGTGCGGTACACGTCGTCCACCGAGTCCAGGCCGTTCACGCGGCGGATGAACTCGATGTTCCACGGGCACCAGGGCGCGTCGTCGCGGACACCGGCCATGTAGCGGGCGATCGCCTCGCGGGTGGCGGGGTCGTCCCAGGACAGCGGGAGATGGACGGTGCGGGAGGGGACGACGAGCTGGTCGCTCGGGGGCAGGGCGCGGACCGTCCGCCTTACGGCGTCCAGGAGTTCGCGTTGGGGCAGGCGGCTCGGGTCCGCCTGGATCTGCAGCGAGCGGATGCCCGGCGTCAGATCCGTGACGCCGTCGAGGGCGGCCTCCGTCACCGCCTCCATCAGGGCGTGGACCCGCATGCGCAGCGCCAGGTCCAGCTGCATGGGCCCGAACTCGACCAGCAGGTTGTCGTCCCCGCTGCGGCGGTACGTCACATCGCCGTCCCGGGCGAGCACGCCGCCGTCGACGATCGCGGGCCGCGCCGATCCGTCCTCGGCGAGCGGCGCGAAACGCACCGTGTCGCCGGGGCGGAACTGGCCGAGCTTCCAGCGCTCCGTGCTGACGACGGTCGCCGGACAGACGAAGCCGCCGAGCGAGGGGCCGTCCGGGCCGAGCAGCACCGGCATGTCGCCGGTGTAGTCGACGGCCCCGACCGAGTAGGGCGTGTCGTGGATGTTGGACGGGTGCAGGCCGGCCTCGCCACCGTCCGTGCGGGCCCAGCGCGGCTTCGGGCCGATGAGCCGGACGCCGGTGCGGGCCGAGTTGAAGTGGACCTTCCAGTCGGCCGCGTAGAAGTCGTGGATGTCGTCCTCGGTGAAGAACTCCGGTGCGGCGTGCGGCCCTTCGAGCGCGCCGACCCGCCACTCGGCCGTGAAGCCGGGTCGGTCGCCGGGCGGCACGGGTGCTCCGAGCGCCGTGACCGCGCCGCCGTGCAGCACGTCTCCGGTCCGCAGGGTCCGGCCCCCGTGGCCGCCGAACCGGCCGAGCGTGAAGGTGGAGGCGCTGCCGAGGAACGCGGGCACGTCCAGGCCGCCCCCCGCGAACAGGACATAGGTGCGCAGGCCGTGCGCGGTGGGCGCGCCGACCTCCAGCACCGCCCCGGCCGGCACGGTCACCGGCTCCCACTGGGCGACCGCGGCGCCGTCCACCGTGACCGGTGCGGGAGCCCCCGTGACACAGACCGTCGTGGCGTGCGTGAACCTCAACGTCGGGCCCTGCAACGTGCATTCGAGCCCGGGCGCGCCCTCGCTGTTGCCGAGCGACCGGTTGCCGAGCCGGAAGGAGAGGTCGTCCATCGGGCCGCACGGCGGGACCCCGACCTGCCAGTAGCCGGTGCGGCCGGGCCAGTCCTGCACGGTGGTGAGCGTGCCGCCGGACACGACCTCGACGCGTGGGGTGGGATCGGTGACGCCCGCCAGGGTGGCCGTCGAGTGCTCCGCCCGCCGGAAGGACGGTTCGGCGAGCGCGGCGCGCACCAGCCCGAGGTTGGTCTCGATACCGTCCACCCGGGTCCTGGCCAGCGCCTCGTCGAGCCGCTCCAGGGCGTGCGCCCGGTCCGGGCCGTACGCGATGATCTTCGCGAGCATCGGGTCGTACGACGTGGTCACCTCGGTGCCCGTCTCGACCCAGCCGTCCACGCGGACGCCGCCGGGGAACTCGACCCGGGTCAACAGCCCGGCGCTCGGCCGGTGTTCGCGCGAGGGGTCCTCGGCGTACACCCGGGCCTCGACGGCGTGACCGCGGGGCGCCCCGGGGTCCCGTACGACCTCGGACTCGCCCCTGGCCAGTCGGAGCATCCAGGCGACCAGGTCGACGCCGTAGATCTCCTCGGTGACCGGATGTTCCACCTGGAGGCGGGTGTTGACCTCCAGGAAGTACGCCTCCTCGCGGGCGGCGTCGTAGACGAACTCGACGGTCCCGGCCGAGCGGTAGCCGACCGAAGCGCACAACTCGCGGGCGGCGGAGGCGAGTCGGTCGCGCACGGGGGAGGGCAGGCCCGGAGCGGGGGCCTCCTCCAGGACCTTCTGGTTGCGGCGCTGGAGCGAGCAGTCGCGGTCGCCGAAGGTGACGACGCGGCCCCGGCCGTCGCCGAAGACCTGCACCTCGACATGGCGGGCGTGCTCGACCAGGCGTTCCAGGAAGACCCCGGCGGAGGAGAAGGAGGCCTCCGCGACGCGCTGCACCCGGTCCCAGGCCTCGGTCAGTTCATCGGCGGATCGACATGCCGACATGCCGATGCCGCCGCCACCGCCGGTGGCCTTGAGCATGACGGGATAGCCGATGCGGCCGGCCGCCTCCAGGGCCTCGGGAAGGCCGGAGAGCAGCCCCGTCCCCGGTGCCAGCGCCACCCCGGCGGCCTCGGCCGCCGCTCGCGCGGTGTGCTTGGCGCCGAACAGCTCCAGCTGCTCCGGTGTGGGTCCGACGAACACGATCCCGGCGTCCTCGCAGCGCCGCGCGAACGCCGCGTCCTCGGACAGGAAGCCGTAGCCGGGGTGGATCGCCCCGGCCCCGGTGTCCTTGGCCGCCTTCAGGACCAGGTCGCCGTCGAGGTAGGACTCCTTCGCGGGGGCCGGGCCGAGGCGTACGGCCTCGTCGGCGAGCCGGACGTGGGGTGCCGAGCGGTCGGCGTCGGAGTACACGGCGACCGTGCGCAGGCCGAGTTCGCGGGCGCTGCGGATGATCCGGACGGCGATCTCGCCGCGGTTGGCGATCAGCAGGGTGTCGAAGGTCATGCGGACGCCCCGATCGTGATCGCGACCGCCGTCGGTTCGAAGCCGTTGCACGGGTTGTTGATCTGGGGGCAGTTGGAGACCAGCACGATCACGTCGCGCTCGGCGCGCAGGGTCAGCCTGAGCCCCGGCGCGGAGATCCCGTCGACGATGCCGAGGGTGCCGTCCTTCTCGACCGGCACGTTCATGTACCAGTTGATGTTCGAGACGAGGTCGCGCTTGCCGAGGCCGTGACGGGCGCCCTCCGCGAGGAAGTTGTCCACGCAGGCGTGCTGGGACCAGGTGTGGTGCCCGTAGCGCAGAGTGTTCGACTCCTTGGAGCAGGCGCCGCCGACCGTGTCGTGCCGGCCGACCTCGTCCTCGACGACGGTCATCAGCGGGGTGTGCTCGTTCGACATCAGCACACTGCCCGTCGTCAGGAAGATGTTCCCCTGCGCCTGGATCGTGTCGGGCGCGCTGTAGCGGACGGCGGTGTCCCCGGCGGCGTACACCAGGAAGTCGACGGCCTGGTTGCCGTGCAGATCGGTGACGGTGAGCGTCTGGCCGGCGCGGACGACAGCGGACCAGGCGGCCCGGGCCGGGACGGTGACGTGGGTCATGCGAGCCCCCTCGTGGCAAGGAATTCGGCGGTGTTGAGGAAGGCGCGGCGGCCCTCGGGGGTGGCCTCCCACAGCGGGTCGCCCGCCGCGGTGGCCCGCGCGCGCCAGGCCAGCACCTCCAGGGGGGTGCTCGTGTAGTCCGGGCGCGGATCGGCCGGGTGCGGCACGTTCGCGATCAGCACGGTGACGTCCTGCTCGGCGCGGAGGGTGACGCTGCCGCCGGGACCGGACGAGCCGGTGAAGTCCAGTGAGCCGTCGTCGCGTACCTCCACGCCCTGGAAGAAGGAGAGCGAGGGCGGCAGATCGCGGGGCGCGAGCCCGTTCTTGGCGGCGGCCAGCTTGAACAGCTCGCGTCCGGCCGGGGACGCGGACTGCGGAGTTCCGTCCCCGTACCGCTCGGTGTTGCGTACGAGCGTGGAGGTGCCGCACAGGGCGTCGTGCCGTCCGGAGGAGTCGGCGACCACCGAGGCGAGCACCCGTCCCTGGTCGGAGAGGAGCAACTGCCCCTGGCCCAGGTAGGCGTTCCACTGGACCTTGACGGTGTCGGCGACGTTCAGGCGCTCCCACGGGCGGTCCGCGACGTACAGCAGGAGGTGCGCGCAGGCGTCGCCCGTGACGTCGGTCAGGCGCAGTTCGGTGCCCCGGGTCAGCACCTTGTGCGTGTAGTTGCCGCCCGCCACGGTCTCCGCCCACACCAGATGGCCCGCCTCGCAGGGCGGCGCCGGCCAGTCGCCCGCGGGGACCACGGGCATGGCCTCGGCGCGGGTTCCCTCCTGGGCGCGGGCGTGGTCGCGTGCTCCGTGTGTGGTCGCTGTCGCCATCGCGGGTCCTCCGGCTCCTGGGTCATTTCTGTCGCCCGACAGAAATTAGGGGCGGGGTGGGTCACGGCCGTGTCCCGCGTGTTGCCGCCCGGTTACCTGTCCCTCACGGAAGGCGCGCCGCGAGGGCGGCCGGGGTCCGTGTCCGCGCACCGCCGACCGGGGTCGGCCGCGCGGGCCGTGGCGCCCCGGCGGCGCGCCGTGCGTGTGCGAGGATCGAACACATGGGAACAGGTGGCGGGCGACGGGTCGGCAGGCCGCGGGCCGCGCAGCGGCCGGACAGCGGGCTGACGCCGCGGGCCGAACTGCTCGACGCCGCCGCCGAGTTGTTCACGACGCGGGGATACGCGGCCACCACCACCCGTGCGGTCGCCGAGCGGGCGGGTATGCGCCAGGCGTCCATGTACCACTACGTGTCCGGCAAGGAGGAGCTGCTCGCCGAGCTCCTGGAGTCCACGGTCACCCCCTCGCTCGCGTTCGCCCGCGAGCTCCTCGCGGATGACGCGGCGCCGGCGGAGGGCCGGCTGTGGGAGCTGTGCCGCGCCGACGTGGAAGTGCTCTGCGGGGGCCCGCACAACCTCGGTGGCCTCTATCTGCTGCCCGAGGTGCGCGCCGAGCGCTTCGCCGGCTTCCATGCCGTACGGTCCGAACTCAAGGACACCTACCGCCAGTTGCTCGCCGCCACGGCGGCCGGCGGCGCGCTCGCCAAGAGTGAGCTGGATCTGCGGACGGATCTGCTGTTCGGGCTGATCGAGGGAGTCATCCTCGTGCACCGCTCCGATCCGCAGCGCCCGGTGTCGGCCTTCGCCGAGGCCACGGCGGACGCGGCGCTGCGCATCGCCGGAATCTGAGCTCTTCACCGCCGCTTCACCCCGGGGTGGCGTGGATTTCGCATGCCCGGACGTCATCACACACCGTGTGCGAATGGAGGCTCAGCGTGCAAATGGGGCCGAGGGTACTCCAGTCGCCTGGGCGATTTCAGGTGCTTGCTGAATATGACACAGCGATGATCCGGTCGGACTAAGCTCGCCCGCAGCGCACCGAGTTGGGATGTATTCGTGCGCTTGTTCCCAAAAGTTCCGAAGATCTTGTTTGATCCGTGCCGATCCATGCCGTTTCCCCCACAAACCTCCCCCACCCCAGCCGACTTGTCTCAGAGGGCATACATGGTGAGTGTTCAATCGCCTCCCGGTGGCCGTGAACTTCCCTACGCGCGCGTGCTGTTGCTGCCGGCCATACTGATGGCCGTGGCGACCGGCGCCGCCGTCGCCGTGGTGACGGAGCCGGCCCGGGCCGCGGTCGCCCTGTGCGGTGGCTTCGCCACACTGCTGGTCATCGCGATCGGCGGCGAAGCCGTCCGCCGCGGCCGGGTCGCCCGTGAGCTGCGGGCCGACTTCGCGAGCCGCACCGCCTCCCTGGAACAGCGCGTCGCCGCGCACGATCAGGAGATCGTGCGCTTCACCCGGGAGATCCTTCCGTACGCGCTCGACCGACTGCACGACGGAGATTCACCCTCGGAGGTGGTCCGCACCCTGGGGCGCGGCACACCGGAACACCGCGAAATCCCCAAGTCCCAGCAGGACTTGCTCAAGAAGCTGCTCAAGATCGTCGACACCGAGGAGTCGATGCGCGACGCCGCGCAGCGCTCCTTCGTCAACATCGCCCGGCGCGTCCAGGCCATCGTCCACCAGCAGAACAACGAACTCCGTGAGATGGAGGAGGACCACGGGCGCAACCCCGAGGTCTTCGACGACCTGCTGCGCATCGACCACGGCACCGCGCTGATCGGCCGGCTCGCCGACTCCATCGCCGTGCTCGGCGGCGGCCGTCCCGGACGCCAATGGCCTGAGCCCGTACCGCTGTTCAGCGTGCTGCGCGGCGCGATGTCCCGCATCCTGGAGTACCGGCGCATCGAGCTCCACAACATCGTCGACGTCGCCGTCACCGGCGTGTCCGTCGAACCGCTCATCCACGCCCTGGCCGAGCTCCTGGACAACGCCACCCGCTACTCGCCGCCGCACACCAAGGTGCACGTCACCGCCATCGAGGTGCAGACCGGCGTCGCCATCGAGATCGAGGACGGCGGCGTCAGCCTCAGCGACGAGTCCCGCGGCAAGATCGAGGAACTGCTCCGGCTGGCCGCGGCGGGCGTCGACCCGAACGTCATGGGCCAGGCGCCCCGGCTCGGCATGGCCGTCGTCGGACGACTCGCGCAGATGTACAGCATGCAGATCTCGCTGCGGCAGTCCGCGTACGGCGGTGTCCGCGCCGTCCTCGTCGCACCCCGCGACATGCTCACCACCGACTTCGCCCCCGGTCTCGCGCACGGCATCGGAGTCAACTCCGTGGCCGGCATCGACAACGGCGGGGTCGAGGGCCCGGCGCGCAAGCCCAAGAAGCGCCGGCCGACCACGGGCCCCCGCATCCCCTCGTCGAGCGGCGACCCCCGCGAGGACGACGTCCCGGTGGTCACGGAGTGGACGCCGGGCGGCCTGCCGCAGCGTCGCAGCCGCGTCAAGGTCCCGCTCAGCCAGCGGTACGCCGAGGCGCGCGCCGAGCAGGAGGCCGCCGAGGCCACCGGCGTTCCGTCCGCGTGGATGCCCGAACCCGCACCCGAGGAGAAGGAACCCGAACCCGGCCTGTGGGTCGAGGCGTTCATGAACGGTCTCAAGGGCGACCCGGACCCGACCGCATTCAGCACGGACAACCAGCCGGCCCCTGCCGAGGGCGACGACGAGGGGGACCTCAAGTGATCCAGCAGCGAGCCAACTTCGACTGGATGCTCAAGGATCTCGCCGACGGAGTGCCGGGCATCCAGCAGATCGTGGTGCTCTCCGCCGACGGACTGCGCATCGCCCGCTACGGCGGCGACCCGGACGCGGCCGACCGGGTCGCCGCGGCCTGCGCGGGCCTGCAGAGCCTGGCCGGAGCCGTCGCGGGCGAGATCCCCAAGAGCGACGGCCGGATGCGGATGGTCATCATCGAGATCAACGGCGGCTACTTCTATCTGATGTCGGCCGGAGCCAACGCCTACCTCGCGGTCCTCGCCAACCAGACCGCGGAACCGGGGCTGATGAGCAACCGCATGCGCGACCTCGTCGTCCGGATCGGCGCCCATCTGACGAGTCCGCCGCGGCGCAACGGGCAGACCGTATGACTCCTCCGCAACGTCGGCGGCGCCAACCCAGGGAGCGGCCCCCGGAACCCCCCGCAGCGGGTCCCTCCCCCTCGGACCCGGAAGGTCCCGAGGGGGAGGGCAAACCGAAGAACCCCGAGCGGCTCTACGTGCTCACGGGCGGCGGTGAGGGCGGCGACCGGGCCGAGCTCGACCTGGTCACGCTGGTCGTCGCACGCTCCGCCGAGCCGCCGCCCGCCGCCCAGCCGGAGCAGTCGGCCCTGCTGCGGCTGTGCAAGGCCCCCTTGTCCGTGGCCGAGATCTCGGCCTATCTCAACCTGCCGTTCAGCGTGGTGACCGTCCTGCTCACCGAGCTGCTGACGGCCGAACTGGTACAGGCGCGCGCCCCGATCGTCCGTCAGGCGCTCCCCGACCGTTCCCTCCTCGAAGCGGTGATGCATGGACTTCAAAAGCTCTGACACCATCACGGGCCCTCGTGCCGAGGACCACCTGCCGCACACCGCACAGGCGGCGGTGAAGATCGTGATCGTGGGCGGCTTCGGAGTCGGCAAGACGACCATGGTGGGCTCCGTCAGCGAGATCAAGCCGCTGACGACCGAGGAGACCATGACGCAGGCCGGCATCGGAGTCGACGACAACTATGGTTCCGAGACCAAGACGGCCACCACCGTGGCCATGGACTTCGGCCGGATCTCCATCACGGACCAACTGGTGCTCTACCTGTTCGGCACACCGGGCCAGGAACGCTTCTGGTTCCTGTGGAACGGCCTGTTCGAGGGAGCGCTCGGCGCGGTCGTCCTGATCGACACCCGCCGTCTGGAAGTCAGCTTCGATGTGATCGGCCGCCTGGAGGAGCGCGGTGTTCCGTTCGTCGTCGCGATAAACGACTTCCCCGACGCGCCCCGGTACCCGGTCGAGGACCTGCGGGCCGCGCTCGACCTGGCCGAGGAGATCCCGATCGTGAAATGCGACGCCCGCCGCAGGGCCTCGAGCCGGGACACCTTGATGACGCTGATGCGGTTCCTGCATTCGCTGGCGATGACTTCGGCGCGCGTCTGAACGCCGTACCGTGAACGGCACCCCGCACGCCAACTCCCCATCCACAGAACGTATTTCAGCTTCGGAGCGATCATTGTGACGACTGAATCCCACTCTTCGACCGGCACGGAAGAACCCCCGTTCGGCCCGCCCCCCGGCTGCCCCGCCCACGGCGCCGGCCCCGGCGTCGGACCGGGCGGGCTGCGCCGCCTGTACGGACCCGAGGCGGAGGACCTGGGCGCCCTGTACGAGAAACTCCGCGCCGAACACGGCGCCGTCGCACCCGTGTTACTCCACAACGACCTGCCGATCTGGGTCGTCCTCGGCCACGCCGAGAACCTGCACATGGTCAGCACGCCCTCGCACTACGCGCGCGACAGCCGGCTGTGGACCGCCGTCCAGGACGGCACGGCGGGCGCCGACCACCCGCTCGCCCCCCACATCGCCTGGCAGCCCATCTGCTCCCATGCCGAGGGCGACGAGCATCTGCGGCTGCGCGGAGCGGTCACCGGCGCCATGACGACCATCGACTTCCGCAGCCTGCGGCGCTACATCAACCGCGCGACGCAGCGCCTGGTCAACGAGTTCTGCGAACTCGGCGAGGCCGACCTGGTCGGGCAGTTCGCCGAGCATCTGCCGATGTCCGTGCTCTGCGAGATCATCGGCATGCCCGAGGACTACAACGACCGCATGGTGCAGGCCACCCGTGACCTGCTCAAGGGCACCGAGACCGCGATCGCCAGCAACGAGTACGTGATGAGCGTGCTGACGCAGCACACCCTCCGGCGCCGCGCGGAGCCCGATGAGGACTTCACCAGCCATCTCATCAACCACCCGGCCCGGCTCACCGACGACGAGGTCGCCCAGCACCTGCGGCTCGTGCTGCTCGCCGCGTACGAGGCCACCGCCAACCTCATCGCCAACGTGCTGCGCATGGTGCTCACCGATCCGCGCTTCCGTGCCCAGCTGAACGGCGGGCAGATGACCGTGCCCGAGGCGGTCGAGCAGTCCCTGTGGAACGAGCCGCCGTTCAGCGCAGTCCTCGGCTACTTCGCCAAGCAGGAGACGGAGTTGGGCGGCCAGCGCATCCGCAAGGGCGACGGACTGCTGTTCGGGATCGCGCCGGGCAATGTCGACCCCCGGATCCGTCCCGACCTGGAAGCCAGCATGCAGGGCAACCGCTCCCACCTCGCCTTCGGCGGCGGTCCCCACGAGTGCCCGGGCCAGGACATCGGCCGTGCCATCGCCGATGTCGGCGTCGACGCCCTGCTGCTGCGGCTGCCGGACGTCGAACTCGACTGCGACGAGAACGACCTGCGCTGGCGGGGATCCATGTCGTCGCGCCACCTCGTCGACCTGCCCGTGCGGTTCGAGCCCAGGCCGACGCAGGACGTCATGCAGCGGCCCTCCGTCCGGGCGCTGCCCGCCCAGCGGTCCCACTGGCAGGTCACGACGGACGGTCCGGCGCCTGCCGCGCCCGCCCCCCAGCCGGTGGCCCCGCCGGCCGCTCCGGCCGCCGAGCCCGCCCACCGGCTCGGAGCCTGGCAGCGCCTCCTTCGGTGGTGGCGCGGCTACTGATCCCCGGAGGGCCCGGCCGACCACGTGTCGTACGAGGTCCACGCCTCCAGCATCCGTCCACTGACGAACCGGTGGGCCAGCCCGGTGACCGGATCGGTGAACTCCAGTACCCGCGCCAGCAGTTGCAGCGGGCGCCGGAAGTCGCCGGCCGGCACCGGGCCGGTCACCACCGGGTACAGCGGATCACCGAGGATCGGGACCCCCGACGCGCTCATGTGCACCCGGAGTTGATGTGTCTGCCCGGTACGGGGAGTCAGCCGGTAGCGCCCCAGACCGTCCCGGTGTTCCACCAGTTCGATCCGGCTGACCGCGTTCGCCTCGCCCGCCACCTCCTGTGCGGCCATCACCCCGCGTTCCTTGAGGATGCGGCTGCGGACCGTGCGCGGCAGGCCGAGACCGGGGTCGTACGGGGCCACGGCCTCGTACTCCTTGCCGACCAGCCGGTCGCGGAACAGCCCCTGATAGGCGCCGCGTTCCCCGGGCCGTACGGTGAACAGCACGAGCCCGGCGGTGAGCCGGTCGAGGCGGTGTGCGGCGCCCAGCTCCGGCAGGCCCAGCTCCCGGCGCAGCCGGGCGAGGGCCGTCTCGGTCACATGGCTGCCACGCGGTGTGGTGGCGAGGAAGTGCGGTTTGTCGGCGACGACGATGTGCTCGTCCCGGTACACCACCTCGAGCGGGAACGGCACCGGCTCCTCGTCCGGCAGCTCCCGGTGGAACCAGAGGAACATCCCCGGCGCGTAGGCGGCTTCGGCGGTCAGCGGCCGGCCGCCCTCCCCGACGATCAGTCCTTCGTCGATCATCGCGTCGATGACCCCGTCGCCCGCCGCGAGCCGCTCCACCAGATGCTCCCGCACGGTGGACCAGCTCCCCTCCCGCGGCAGTCTGAGCCGCACGGGGTCGACCCCGTGGCGCTGCGGGAGGGGAGAGGGCGGGATCCGGGGCTTGCGTCTCACCTGGTCAAGCGTACGAGGCCGGGACCACCTCGGGAGACTCCGGCGCCGTCGCCCGCGCCCGGTACGCCCGGTACCCCACGCCGACGACCAGCGTCACGGCGAGGAACAGCACGGTGAACCACTGGAAGTACCAGTGCCCGCCCGCCGGGTCGTACACCGCGGCGCGCGGCCAGGCCAGGTTGACCGTCATGAAGAGGCCGTAGACGAGGGCGAGCGCGTTGACGGGGATGCCCCAGCGGCCGAGGGAGAAGAGCGGCGCGCCCGTCTCGTCGGTGCCGTCCGCGGTGAACTGTCCGCGCAGCCGGCGTACCAGCAGCGGCCCCGTGACCATCGCGTAGGCGAGGTACAGCATCACGATGCAGGTGGTGCCGATCGCCAGGAACGCGTCCGGGGAGGCGAAGTTGAGGAGCAGCAGGGCGGCCGCGAGGACGCCGACGACCAGGGCCGGGGCGCTGGGCATGCCGGTGCGCGGGTCGACCTTGGCGAGACGGCCGGAGAAGGGGAGCTGGTTGTCGCGGGCCATCGAGAAGAGCATGCGGCAGGCGGCGGTCTGGATCGCCAGGGTGGCCACCGCGACGGCCACCACCACATCGGCGAGCAGCGCCCGGCCGACCCCGTCGCCGAGGCTGCTGGTCAGGACGTAGCTCAGGCCGTCGACACCCAGGCGGCCGTTCGTGAGACTCGGGGCGGCGAGCAGTCCGCCGAGCACGATGAGCCCGCCGAGCAGACCCGCCGCGCCGAGCGCGGTGAGGATCGTCCGGGGCGCGGTGCGCCGCGGGTTGTGGGTCTCCTCGCTCATCTCGCCGGCGCTGTCGAAGCCGATCATCACGTACGCGGCCATGAACGAGCCCACCATCAGGGCACCGAGCAGACCCGTGCCGCCCTCGCCGGTGTGGAAGGTGATGCCGGGGGAGCGCTCGGAGTGCGTGAACAGCAGCACGATGATCAGGACGGCGCCGATGATCTCCGCGGTGACGCCGATCCGGTTGACCGCGGACATCACACGGTTGTCGAGGATGTTCACCAGCGTGGTCAGGACGAGCAGGACCACGCCCAGGACGGCCGCGTTGGCCGCGCCGTCGGGGCTGGTCGGGGCCGGATCGTCGCCGATCAGCTGGAAGCCCGACCAGATCGCGGGCAGGACCATCTGCAGGGCGAGTGCCGCCGCGGCGACCACCACGATCTGTCCGATCACCATGATCCAGCCGGCGAACCAGCCGAAGGAGAGGTTCGACAGACGCGAGGACCACTGGTAGATCGCGCCGGAGATCGGATAGCGCGCGGCCAGTTCCGCGAAGCACGCGGCGACCGCGAGCTGGCCGATCAGCACGGCCGGCCAGGTCCAGAAGAAGACCGGGCCGCCGAAGGCGTACCCGAAGGCGAAGAACTGGAAGACCGTCGTGAGGACGGAGATGAAGGAGAACCCGGCGGCGAACGAGGCGTACCGGCCGAGGCTGCGGTGCAGCTCCTGGCGGTAGCCGAACTCGGTCAGGGAGCGGTCGTCGGGGGACTCCGGCGGATCGGGGCGTACGTCGGAGGGGGCGGTGGTGGTCACGGCGGCACCTGCCTTCGGCGCGGAAGGGTGAGCGGGATTCCTGTCGGGTGACAGAAATTAGGGAGACCCTGTTTCGCCCGCGTGACGCGGTCGTGTCGGTGGCGGGCCGAAGTCCTCACGCGCTTGCCGTCCGCGCTCCGACGCGATACATCGTGTGTATTGACGGGTGTTCCGCATACGCGATATGTTCGGCTACGGATATTCGGAGACGAGTCGAGAGGTGTGATGGCGATGAAGCGACGCAAGCTGAGCAACCCGCTGGCGCTCGCCGTCATGACGACGCTCTGGCAGCGGCCGATGCATCCGTACGAGATCGCCCGGACGTTGCGCCGTCAGGGCAAGGACACCAGCACGAAGATCAATTACGGCTCGCTGTACACGGTCGTGCAGAACCTGGAGAAGCACGGCTTCGTCGAAGTCACCGATGTGGAGCGGCAGGGCAACCGTCCGGAGCGCACGATCTACGGCATCACCGAGGCCGGGCGCGAGGAGATGACCGAGTGGCTCTCCGACCTGATGGCCGTCCCGGCCCGCGAGTATCCGATCTTCGAGACCGCGCTCTCGCTGATGGGGGTGCTGCCTCCCGACGAGGTCGCGCGGCTGCTCACGGAGCGCCTCAACTCCCTGGAAGTGCAGGCCGCGAGCGCCCGCGGCGGCCTGGAGAAGCTGTACGAGACGCTGCCCCGGATCTTCCTCGTGGAGACCGAGTACCAGCTGCACATGGTCGAGGCGCAGGCGGAGTGGGTCCGGGGCTTCCTCAAGGAGCTCAGGGAAGGCACCCTGCCCGGCGTCAAGGAGTGGCGGAGCTTCCACGAGACGGGGGAGATCCCGCCCGAGTTCCAGGACTTGGAGGAACGCCCCTTCGAGCAGTGACCCGAAGAAAAGAACAGACCCCGGCGGGACTGTTGCACCAGTCCCGCCAGGGTCTCGAACCCCGAACTGAATCCGCCGTGCGGCAGTTCCAGGCGATCGAGGTGCGGCACACCCAGGATAGCCCGGCGCTCTTCACGCGGATCGGATCGGCAGTCACCCGAGATCACTCGGGAATCCGAGATCACCCGGCTTCACGCCGGACATCCGCTCACTTGGGAGAGCAGCTGTCATGAGCAGTACTCGTGCGCCCGCGGTAGAGGCGCGTCAGCTCGTCAAGACCTATCCCGGTGACGTCACCGCGCTCAGCGGCATGGACCTCACCGTCGAGCAGGGCACCGTCTTCGGCCTCCTCGGCCCGAACGGCGCCGGCAAGTCCACCACCGTCAAGATCCTCACCACCCTGGCCCGCCCGGACTCGGGCACCGCCACCGTCGCGGGCCACGACGTACTGCGGCACCCGGACCGCGTCCGGCGTGCGATCGGCGTGGTCGCGCAGAGCTCGGGCGCCGACCCGGCGGCCACGGGGAGGGAGAACCTCCGGCTCCAGGGCAGGCTCTACGGCCTGAAGGGTGCGGGCCTGGACCGCCGGGTCGACGAACTCCTGGAGCGGTTCACCCTCGCGGACGCCGCGCGGCGCCCGGTGAAGGGCTACTCGGGCGGCATGCGACGGCGCCTGGACGTGGCGCTCGGTCTGGTCCACCGCCCCGAGGTGCTCTTCCTCGACGAGCCCACCACCGGACTCGACCCCGAGGCGCGCACCGCGATGTGGGACGAGATCGCCCGGCTCGCCGGCGACGAGGGCCTGACCATCCTGCTGACCACGCACCACCTCGAAGAGGCCGACCGGCTGGCCGAGCGCGTCGCCATCGTCGACCGCGGCCGTGTCGTCGTCGAGGGCACCCCGGACGAGCTGAAGGGCGAACTGCGCGGCGACGCCGTCCACGTGGAACTGCGCGAGGCGGTCGGCGAGGCCGGCCGTACGCTGCTGGAGGGCGCTCTCGGCGGACTGCCGGGCGTGCATCAGGTGCTGCTCGACGGGCGGCGGATCAGTGTCCGCGCCGACGACGGCGGTGCCGCGGTGCCCGCGCTCCTGGCGGCGCTGGAGCGGGCCGGGGTCGGGGTCGCCGCCGCGACCGTCGCCCGTCCCTCGCTCGACGACGTCTATCTCCGCTACGCGGGCCGCCGTTACGCGGAGGCCGAGGCGGAAGGCGCCCGCTCCTTCGTCCTCGCCGGAGGTGCCCGATGAGCACGGCCGTTTCGCAGACCTGGTACATGACGCAGCGTCAACTCATGGTGTTCGCCCGCCAGCCCGCGTACGCGATCATCACCCTGATCCAGCCGGTGATCTGGCTCTTCCTGTTCGGCGCTCTCTTCAGGAAGGTCGTCGAGCTCGGCGGCTTCGGCACCACCTCGTACCTGGACTACCTGGTGCCGGGGGTGGTCGTGATGAGCGCCCTCAGCTCCAACATGTGGGCCGGGATGGGCACGTTGGAGGAGATCCAGCGGGGCACGCTCAACCGCTTCCTGACCACGCCGGTCAGCCGGGCCGCGCTGATGAACGGCAACGTCGTCAACAACGGCCTGATCACCGCCCTGCAGTCCGTCGTGATCGTGCTGCTCGGGCTCGCCGGGGGCGCCGACTACCCCGGCGGCATCGGCGGCGTGGCGATCCTGGTCCTCGCCTCCGTCCTGCTCGGCACGGTCTTCGGCGCGCTGTCCAACGCGCTCGGCATGCTGGTGCGGGAGCGGGAGTCGATCATCGGCATCAACACCTTCCTGCTGCTGCCGCTCACGTTCCTCTCCAGCGCCTTCATGGCGCCGTCCCAGATGCCCGGCTGGATGCGGCACATCGCCGACTTCAACCCGCTCGACTGGGCGATGGTCGCGGGCCGTTCGGCGATGTCCGAGCACCCCGACTGGGGTGGCGTGCTCAGCCGGTCCGGCGCGCTGCTCGCGCTCGCGGTGGCGGCGGTCTGGCTGTCGATCCGCACGTTCCGGTCGTACCAGCGGTCGGTCTAGTCCGCGGGCCGGCGGCCGGTCGCACCCACCGGCGGTCGCCGGCCGGATCATGGGCGGCGGTCGCTCCGGCCCCACGGGCGGGCGGCCCGGTCTCGTGCCCGGGTGGGCGGCTGGTCTCGCGTACGGGTGGTGGGCCGGTCTCACTCCCGCGCGGTGGCTGGTCTCGCGCACGGGCAGGCGGCCGGTCTGCCTCCCGGGCGGTGGCTGGTCTGGCGCCCGGGTCGGCGGCTGGTCTCGCGTACAGGTGGTGGGCCGGTCTCACTCCCGGGGCGTGGGCCGGTTTCGCCCCCGCGCGGGCGGCTGGTCTCGCGTACGGGCGGTGGCCGGTCGGGCTCATGGGTGGCGGACGGTGCCGTCCGCGGCGGCCGCCCCGCCCGGCTGTCCGTACGTACGTCAGGAGGCGGCCCCGCGAATCGCGGGGCCGCCTCCTGACGTACGGGGTGTGACCGGGCGTCAGGCCGACGCCTCCTGCTCCGCCTCCACCTGGGCGTTCCACGCGCGCTTCGACGCCTGCCAGCCGTCCTCGTTGTGGCCGAGGCGCCAGTAGCCGGAGATGGACAGGTCCTCGCGGGCGATCTCCCGCTCGACCCGCAGCAGTTGGCGCAGTTCCTTCACGAAGCCCGCCTCGCCGTGCACGAACGCGTGCACCCGGCCCTCCGGGAACACCAGTCCGCGTACGGCCTCCACCAGGGCCGTGCCCACGGACCGGTCGCCGCGGTGCAGCCAGACGACCTCCGCGTCGGAGTCGATCTTCTGCTCCTCCTCGGGTCCGGAGACCTCGACGAAGGCGCGGACGACGGCGCCGTCGGGCAGCGACTCCAGGGCGGCGGCGATCGCGGGCAGCGCGCTCTCGTCACCGGCGAGCAGATGCCAGTCGGCGCTCGTGTCGGGCGCGTAGGCGCCACCGGGGCCCATGAACCGGACGACCTCGCCCGGCTGCACCCGCAGGGCCCACGGCCCGGCGAGTCCCTCGTCGCCGTGCACCACGAAGTCCAGTGTCAGCTCGCGCACTTCGGGGTCCCAGGCGCGCACGGTGTACGTCCGTGTCACCGGCCACTGCTCGCGCGGGAACTCCTCGCGAATGCGCTCCAGGTCGAAGGGCTCGGGATAGGTGACGCCCTCGGCGCCGAACAGCAGCTTCACATAGTGGTCGGTGCTGGTACCCGTGGCGAACTCCGCCAGGGTGTCGCCTCCCAGTACGACCCGTTGCATGTGGGGGGTCAGCCGCTCGGTCCGCACCACAATTGCGGAGTGGGGTTTCCGGGGCTTGCGTTCCGGGCGCTCTGCCATGGCTGCCTCCTGATTCACATGGTTAGGCTTACCTAAGTTAGCACCTCTTCCTCTGCGGTACCTATGTATGAACCGGTACCAGTCATGTCAGAAGCGTTCAACTATGCCTGCAGTGTCGTGAGCAGGCGGTGCAGTGAACCGCCCAGACCCCAGCGCGCGGCCAGTTCGTCCAGCGCGGCCGGATCGCGCGGCGCGTGCGGCAGCGCCGGGTCCACCTCGGGCAGCGGCACGTCGCCGGCGACCTTGACGACCGTCGGCGCCACGGCGACGTACGGCCGCGACTCGTCGAGACGCTTGCGCTGGGACGGGGTCAGCCTGGCCTTCGGGTCGTCGACCGCGGCCATGATCCCGGCCAGGTCACCGAACTCGGCGAGCAGTTTGGCCGCCGTCTTCTCCCCGATGCCGGGCACGCCGGGCAGTCCGTCGCTCGGGTCGCCGCGCAGCAGCGCCAGATCCGCGTACCCCGGACCGTCCACGCCGTACTTCTCGCGCAGCCAGGCCTCGTCGGTGAGCTGGAGGGTGCCGACGCCCTTGAGGGGATACAGGACGCGCACCCCCCGCTTGTCGTCGACGAGTTGATACAGGTCGCGGTCGCCGGTCACGATGTCGACCGGGCCCGTGGCGCGTCCGGTGAACGTGCCGATCACGTCGTCCGCCTCGTACCCCTCGACCCCCACGCGCGCGATGCCCAGTGCGTCCAGGACGGCCTCGATCACGGGCACCTGCGGGGAGAGCGTGTCCGGCACCTCCTCCTCGTCCGGACCGGTCTCGGTCTCCACCGCGACCCGGTGCGCCTTGTAGGACGGGATCAGGTCGACCCGCCACTGCGGACGCCAGTCCGCGTCCATGCACGCCACCAGATCGTCGGGGCGGTGGTCCTTGACCAGGCGGTCGATGAATTCCAGCAGCCCGCGCACGGCGTTCACCGGTGTGCCGTCCGGGGCCCTCACGGATTCCGGCATACCGAAATAGGCGCGGAAGTACAGCGAGGCGGTGTCGAGAAGCATGAGTCGTCGAGTCTGCTGTGTCACGTTCCGCATCATGCCGTACGCCACTGACAGTGACCTGGACCACTCCCGTGTTTGCTCCGTGTAAGCGGGGGCAGGCGCCGCCTCTGAGAGAACCCGGTTGTGCATTCAACCGTCACCAGCCGTCGGGAACATCGAAAGCGTTCGTTCAGCCCGTTCCCCACGTTCGAACGAGAGGCACACGTGTCATCCAGGCTTGAGGCCGACCATCTGTACAAGGTGTTCGGAAGACGATCGGAAGCGGCCGTGGAGCGGCTCCGTCAGGGGGCCGACCGTGAGGAACTGCGCGCCGACGGCACCACCGCCGCCGTGATCGACGCGTCCTTCACGGTGGAGCCGGGGCAGATCTTCGTCGTCATGGGCCTGTCCGGATCCGGCAAGTCCACGCTGCTGCGCATGCTCAACGGACTGCTGGAGCCCACCGCGGGCCACGTGCGCTTCGACGGCCAGGACCTCACCGCGCTCAGCGGGCGCGAACTGCGCGAGGTCCGCTCCCGGAAGATCAGCATGGTCTTCCAGCACTTCGCGCTGTTCCCGCACCGCAGCGTGCTGGAGAACGCCGCCTACGGCCTGGAGGTCCAGGGCGTACCGGCCGCCGAGCGCAGGGAACGCGCGATGACGGCCCTCGAACTGGCCGGACTCGCGGGCTGGGAGAAGTCCTGGCCGGACGAACTGTCCGGCGGGATGCAGCAGCGCGTGGGGCTCGCCCGCGCCCTCGCCACCGACGCCGATCTGCTGCTCATGGACGAGTCGTTCAGCGCGCTCGACCCGCTGATCCGCAGGGACATGCAGGACCAGCTGATCGAGCTCCAGAAGAAGCTCAAGAAGACCATCGTCTTCATCACGCACGACCTCAACGAGGCGATGCGCCTCGGCGACCGGATCGCCGTCATGCGCGACGGCCGCATCGTCCAGATCGGCAGCGCCGAGGACATCCTCGTCCGGCCCGCCGACGACTACGTCGCCTCCTTCACCCAGGACGTCGACCGCTCGCGGGTGCTGACCGCGGGCGCCGTCATGGACACCGGGATACGCGGCGACGAGGCCGACTGCTCGTGCGAGACCGCCACGCCGGACACCTCCTTCGTGGACCTCTGCGCGATCAGCGCCCGTCTCTCCCACCCGGTCGCGGTCGTCGACAAGGAGCACACCCTCGTCGGGGTCGTGCCCCGGCAGCGGCTCGTCGGCTTCCTCGGCGACGAGCAGGGCACGCCCGAGCGGTGTCCCAGCCCGCGCAGCGAGGAGGTGAAGGCCGGTGCCTAGGATCCCCTTCGGCGACTGGGTCAACGACGTGGTCGACTGGCTGCTGAACCACATGGCGTGGCTCTTCGACTTCCTCAAGACCGTCTTCTCCGGCACCTACGACGGCATCAACGCCGTCCTCCAGGCGCCCCAGCCGCTCCTCCTCGCCGGCATCTTCGCCGTCATCGCCTTCTGGCTGCGCGGCACCTCCGCCGGTGTCCTCACCTTCGCCGGGTTCGCCTTCATCGACTCCCTCGAACTGTGGGAGGACGCGATGGTGACCCTGTCACTGGTCCTCGTCGCGACGCTCATAGCGCTCGTCGTCTCGGTGCCCGTGGGCATCTGGGCGGCCCGCTCCGACCGGGTCAGCGGCATCGTCCGGCCGGTCCTCGACTTCATGCAGACGCTGCCCGCGATGATCTACCTCATCCCGGCGATCCTGTTCTTCGGCACCGGTGCCCCCGCCGGCATCGTCGCCACCCTGATCTTCGCGCTGGCCCCCGGCGTCCGTATGACCGAACTGGGCATCCGCCAGGTCGACAAGGACCTCGTCGAGGCCGCCGACGCCTTCGGCACCACCCCGCGCGACACCCTGCTGCGCATCCAGCTGCCGCTGGCGCTGCCCACCGTCATGGCGGGCGTCAACCAGGTCATCATGCTGGGCCTGTCCATGGCCGCCATCGCGGGCATGGTCGGCACCGGCGGACTCGGCGGCGACGTCAACGAGGCCATCGGCCAGCTGAACGTCGGCCTCGGCTCCGAAGCGGGCGTCGCCATCGTCATCCTCGCCATCTACCTCGACCGCATGACCGGCGCGCTGGGCACCCAGGTCTCCCCGCTCGGCCGCCGCGCCGCCGCCAAGGCGCGCGCCGCGCAGGGTCTGAAGGTCTGGTCGTACCGCCCCCGTCCCGTCGTGGCCCTGGCGGGCGTCGTCGTCCTCGCCCTGGTCGCGGGCGGCCTGGGCGTCTTCGGCGGTGCCGGCTCGACCTCCACCGCGGCCGACGGCGAGAACGTCGGCCAGGGCAAGAAGGTCACCATCGGCTACATCCCCTGGGACGAGGGCGTCGCCTCCACCTTCCTCTGGCAGGAGATCCTGGAGCAGCGCGGCTTCCAGGTGGAGACCAAGCAGTTCGACGCGGGTCCGCTGTACACCTCGCTGGCCCAGGGTGACATCGACTTCGAGACCGACTCCTGGCTGCCGACCACGCACGAGCAGTACTGGAAGAAGTACGGGAAGCAGCTCGACGACCTGGGCTCCTGGTACGGCCCGACGTCCCTGGAACTGTCCGTGCCCGCCTACATGAAGGGCATCGACTCCCTCGAGGACCTCAAGGGGCAGGCCGGGAAGTTCGGCGGCAGGATCACCGGCATCGAGTCCAGCGCCGGAATGATGGGCCTGCTCAAGAGCAAGGTCCTCAAGGCGTACGGGCTCGACAAGGAGTACAAGGTCGTCGACAGCTCGACGCCCGCCATGCTGGCCGAGCTGAAGCGCGCGTACGCCAAGAAGGCGCCGATCGTCGCCACGCTCTGGTCGCCGCACTGGGCCTACAGCGACTACAAGCTGAAGAAGCTCAAGGACCCGAAGGGCGCCTGGGGCAAGGGCGACGGGGTGCACACCCTCTCCCGCAAGGGCTTCGCCCAGGACAACCCGGTCGTCGGCGAGTGGCTCAAGAACTTCAAGATGACCGAGAAGCAGCTGACCGGTCTCGAAGCGGAGATCAACAAGGCCGGCAAGGGCGATCAGCAGGACGCGGTGCGCGCCTGGTTGAAGAAGAACCCCGGCGTCGTCGACAAGCTGGCCCCGGTCGAGGGCTCCGCGTCCGCCACCCCGGCCGAGGCGAAGCGCCCGCTGGATGTCGCCTGGTTCCCCTGGGACGAGGACGTCGCCGTCACCTACCTCTGGAAGAACGTGCTGGCCCGGCGCGGCTACCAGGTGAACCTCAAGCAGATGGATGTGGGCCCCGTCTACACGGGACTGGCCTCGGGCGACCTCGACCTCAACTTCGACGCCTGGCTGCCGTACGCCCAGTCCAACTACTGGGAGCAGCACAAGAACGACCTGAAGGACCTGGGTACGTGGTACGAGCCGACCTCACTGGAGATCGCCGTCCCCTCGTACGTGAAGGACGTCAAGTCCCTCGCCGACCTCAAGGGCAAGGCCAAGACCTTCGACGGGAAGATCATCGGTATCGAGCCGGGCACCGGTGAGATGAACCTCCTCAAGAAGAAGGTGCTTCCGGGCTACGGCCTCGACAAGGAGTACAAGGTCGTCGACGGCTCGACGCCCGCGATGCTGGCCGAGCTGAAGCGCGCGTACGCGAAGAAGGAGCCGGTCGCGGTCGTCCTCTGGTCGCCGCACTGGGCGTACAGCGAGTACGAGCTCACCAAGCTCACCGACGACAGGAAGCTCTTCGGCGAGGGCAACACGATCCGGACGATCTCCAGCGAGAAGTTCCCCGGCCAGTACCCGAAGCTCACCGAGTGGATCAAGAACTTCAGGATGAGCGAGGCCGAACTCGGCAGCCTGGAGAGCGAGATCAAGCAGCGCGGGCAGGGGCACGAGGAGGACGCCGTCGCCGGGTGGCTCAAGGAGCACCCGGACATGGTGCAGCGGATGACTCCGCGGTAGAACGTGCGGACCGTTCACCCCGAAGGGTGGTGAGCGGTCCACACCGAGGCGTGGTCGGCGGTTCACTCCGAGGGGTGGTCCTCGTCGCGCGGGTTCCTTGACCCGCGGGGCGAGGACCACCCCTCGCCGCGTCGGCGGGGCCCCGGCTCCGCTCCCTGCCTGTAGCCCCATAGCCCCGTAGTCCGGAGCCCGGGAGTGAGGCAGTGCGGGAGCCCCGGAGCCCGAGTTGCGCGGGTGGCCGTGGGGCGACAGCCGCCGCGTTGCCCCACGAAGCCTCCGCCCCGTTCGTCCCGGAGGGGTCCCGTGCGCACGCTTCGGCCGGTGCCGCTCCGCGGGGGAGGGCGGTCCGTACGCACGGCCGATGACACTCGCGGCCACGTACTGGCGTACGAGAGAGATCCGGACAACCGCGTCGCGGTACGCGGTCACCCCGGTCCGGCGCCCGCCGGACCGACGGCCGCGACCGCGCGTTCCGCGCGCCGCCCCTCCTCGCGTGCCGCTCCGGGTCCGCGGCGGCCACCGCCGCCCCGCACGGCAGCACCGCCCGACACACCGGCCGCCACCGGACGGGACTCCCCGCGGACCGCCAACCTCTCCTCGCGCGCGCCGACTTCGGGACCCGGCACACCGAGCCCGACCAGCGGCTGGACCACGCCCCGCGTGCCCGGGGGGCCGACGGCGACGCGGAGGCCGCGCGAGTTCCCCGAACTCGACGGCGAGCGGCCGGTGTTGACCGCGGGACGGCGCGAGCGCGGGGACTTCGGGAGCCGGCGGAGGTATGCCTACGATCCGGCGCTCGGCCCACTCGCCCGGCGCACGCACGGAAGCGGCCGGAGTCCGGCCCACGCCTCTGCGATGCCGCCGGCCCCGAGGACGGGCATCCCGCCCTGGTGGTCGGCCCTTTCGTCCCGCGCGAGCCGGCCGCGCCCGCGGGGGCGGGCGGGCTCACTCGGTGGCGCGAACTGTAACCCTCACACTCCCTCGATGTGACAGCGATGTGACGGGTGCATGAAACGGTTTGCCGAACATGCGTAGGGTGCAAACAACTCATCAGAAGGAGCGGGCCGGAAATCCGGACGGTTCGCGGACCGACGACGCGAGGGAGGGAGCCGGAGCCATGGGCGACCACAAAGAACAGCCCCTTCGGGTGGGTGCGGCCGTACGGCGACGGCGTCGGGCACTACGGCTCACCCTCGCCGTGGTGGCCGAGCGCAGCGGCCTGTCGGTGCCCTTTCTCAGCCAGGTGGAGAACGAGCGGGCGCGGCCCAGCAAAAGCTCCCTGGAGAGAGTGGCCGACGCTCTCGGCACCACCGCCGTCGACCTGCTGGCCGCCGCCGACCCGGCGTGCAGTGTCGACGTCGTACGCGCCGACGCGGGCGCCGAGTTCACGCCCGAGGCCCATATGCGCCCCCTGGTGCGCGGTCACCACCAGATGCACGCCACCGAGTTCACCGGTGACCACGAAGAAGGACGCGAACTCCAGCACCGCAACGACAAGTTGATGTACGTCGCCGACGGTGCCGTCGAGGTCGAGGCGGAGGGGCGCGCCCATCGCCTGGGCCGAGGTGACACGCTCTATCTGACCGGCGGCGTGCGGCACCGCTGGCGCGCCACCGTGCCGGACACCCGGGTGGTCGTGGTCGAGGTCGCCGACCACATCGACGCGGTGGAGGACCGGCACAACGCCGGAAAGCGCTGAGCGGTGCGGGCGGGACACGGCGGGCGAGACGGCGAGACGGCGAGGGAGAGGCGGACGGGCATGCGGGTGGTGTCCCTCGTGCCCTCGCTGACGGAGGCCGTGGCCGTGACGGTCCCCGGCGCCCTGGTCGGCGCGACCGACTGGTGCAGCCGCCCCGCGGACCTCGACGTCGCACGGATCGGGGGCACCAAGAACCCCGACGTCGACGCCGTCGTGCGGCTCGCGCCCGACCTCGTCGTCGCCAACGAGGAGGAGAACCGGGAGCCCGATCTGACCGCCCTGCGGGAGGCCGGCGTCGAGGTGCTGGTCACCGAGGTGCGGGATGTGCCGGGGGCCCTTCGGGAACTGGACCGGGTGCTCCGCGCGTGCGGTGCGTCCGCCCGTCCGCGCTGGCTGGACGAGGCGGAGGCCGCGTGGGAGGACCCGCCCGCCCCGGCACGTCGTACGACCGCGATCGTGCCGGTCTGGCGGCGGCCCTGGATGGTGCTGGGCCGCGACACCTTCGCCGGAGACGTCCTCGCCCGGCTGGGCGTCGACAACCTCTACGCGCGCCACGAGGAGCGCTATCCCCGCATCCCGCTCGCCGAGCTGACCGCGGCGGCCCCCGATCTCGTGGTGCTGCCCGACGAGCCGTACCGCTTCACCGCCGACGACGGGCCGGAATCCTTCGCGGGGATTCCTTGCGCCCTGGTCGACGGCCGCCTGCTGACCTGGTACGGACCCTCGCTGGCCGAGGCCCCCGCGCGGCTCGGCGAGGCGCTGCGAACAGCGCCTCCCCGGATGCCATGAACCCGCCTCCGATGACGGCGGGCATCGGGCGCACAACCCCGCGCCTGCCGACATCAGGTTGCTCGCCCACACCGCCATGACCGACCGGCTCACACGGGCAGATCCGAACTTCCTGAGCCTCAACCTGCTCTTCCTGCTCGGCCGCACTGAGTGCGTACGCACGGCGCGAGCACCTCTACGCGTCGCGCGGACACGACCGAGACGCAACAGCAGGCACATCCAAGACTTCTGCCCGTCGTGATCGGATACGTGATCGCGATCCTGATCGGAATCGTCCTGCCGGAAGTCGCGGTGGCGTTGTACTTCGGAATCGCGGTGTACCTGGTTGTGCCGTTCCGGGAAGTGGCACGGCCGGCGTTCCGGCGCTCATAGCCCACGCCGGTCGCACATCGCCATCGGAAAGGGCATCGCCACGCCGGAGCGGGTCCATCCCGCCGTGAGGATGCCTCCTGCGACGCACGGCATCACAATGACTGAGGCATACCTTTTCCGCCGGATCGGAGATCTCCGTGAAGGACCTCGAATTCGAGCACAAAAGTTCCTTGTCACGCCTTGAGGCCGCCGATCAGCTCGCGGCACTCGCAGTCGCGCTCAGGGATGGTGGCCGTGCCGAGCTCCAGCTCGGCCCCGGCAAGCTGAGCCTGCAGATCCCCCAGGAATTGCAGAGCGAAATCGAAGTGGAGGTCGGGGACGGGAAGATGGAACTGGAGATCGAGCTCAAGTGGTCGACCGCCCAAGGCGAGGAAGTCGTGGCCACTCCTGAAGATGAGCGGGGCGACGGCTGAGGGACGTCGCCGAGCCCGCGAGCGAACCGGCAGAGGCTCCTTTCATCGAAGCGCTGCGACCCGCCGACCGCTGAAGGATCCGGCGGCGGCGCTGTCCGCCGAGGTTCCGACCGCCCCGCGCGATCTGGTCACGCCCAGTTCACGGCACACGTTCGCGAACCCCTTCGATGCTCAGGACCGGCTCAGCCACTGGAGCCGACCCAGGCTGCCGGACCGTGGTCCCCGAACAGGAGTTCCGGTCGGGGGCCAGGGTCCGGCGGCGGTGTCCGTTCAGTCCTTCGGTCGCTCGGGCGCCAGCAGCTCCCGGAGTTCGTCCATCGCCTCCCGGAGCCGGTCGGCGAACGTCCGCATCTGCGCGGCGACCGCCAACGGGGTGCTCAGGTAGAGGTTGAACCGCTCGGGAAGCAGCACATAGGCGACACCGATGCACTGGCTGCTGGTCGACCCGAAGCCGAAGTGCTGGATATTGACGGACGGCGCGGAGCTCGTGCTCAGGTAGTCGTCCCGCATGGTCGACCAGCCCGGCGTCCGGTACAGCGCGGGCTGCTCGGTCACCCCGAGCTCGGCCCCCCGCCGGCGCTGGATCAGCTCCAGCTCCCACAGGTGCTGCTCGGGCACCTGCCCGGCCTGGCACGCCTTGGCGCGCGCCACATGGGCCTCCGTGGCTGCCCGGAACGCGGCGCGCCGGGCGTCCGCGTCCGCTTCCGGGTCCTCCATCGCCGCCACGAAGGCCACCATCTCGGGGGTGACGACGCGCATCGCCTCGGTCCGCCCGTGCCGGTACTGCCGGGTGGCGATCGACTCGTACGTGGCGCCCAGGTGCCCCTTGGCGCGCTGGTGGGCGAGCTGGTAGGCGGCCTGGACGAACGCGTCCGGCGAGACCCCCAGCACCTTGGCCGCGCTGCTGCCGAAGTCCGCGAACGACAGCGTGCTGGTCGCGGTGTTCTCCCCGTACGCCGCGAAGGCGGCGGCGGCGGAGCGCGCCTGGTCCCGCAGAGCGTCGTCCAGTTCGAACACGATCGGCTCCAGCGCCGGAAGTCCCTGCGAGCGGGCTCCGGACTGCCGGGACTGCTCCTCGGCCGGGGTGTTGAGCAGGGCGTCGGTGAAGGTGAGGATCGTGGTCCCGTCCAGCTCGCAGTGCTCGACGTTGATGCCCGCCCGTCCGTCGGCGAAGACGACGAAGGACACGGCCTTGTCGAACCAGCGGTTGCCGCGGTCGCCGTACAGCAGCTGGTCACAGGCTTCCTGGACGTCCGCGGGGGCGAAGTCCTCCAGAGCGACGCAGAACAGCGCGGTCTCGACATCGTCGAGGGCGTCGGCGTTGCGGGGGTGGCAGGCGAGAAGGGACTCCCGGGCGGCCGCCCACTCCGCGCGGGCCATGGTGGTGAGGTGGCCCACCGAGGTGTCCGCGTCGGCCGGGCCGGCCTTCATCACGGCGCGCAGCCCCGCCTCGATGTCGTCCAGGCTGTGCGGGACACCGTCCGGACCCAGCACGTCCAGCCGGAACATGCCGCCCCGGAAGAACACCACGATGTGCCGGGCCTCGGACGGGCCGGGCCACTCCTCGGTGTACGGGGCGCGGACGGTGTCCTGCGGCACGCCGGGGATACGCGTGGTGGAGAACAGGAACTTGTTCTGCACCATCGACTGAGGCGCTCCGCGCTGCACCACCGGAGGAATCAGCCCCTGATCGAGCTGCTGCTTGTAGTTGAGTGCCCCGGCGACGAGCCCGGCCGCCCGCTCCACCTGCGCCTGGCCGGAGTCCTGGAACAGGAAGAAGAAGTTGGCGTTGAGGGCGATCCGGTCCCGGCGGCCCAGGTATCGGTACGGCCAGAAGGTGTCGAGCCAGCTGTGCACGCCCTCCGTGGCGTCGTATTCCTCCAGCGCGGCATGCAGCACCCGGCCGGGGCCACCGGGCCGGAGGAAGGCGGCGACCTCCGCCTCGGTCGCCGACCGCTCCTCGGCGGTCAGCAGCGGCGTACACCAGGCGAGAAACCTCTCGCAGCTCGCCTCCAGCGTGGGCAGCGGCACGCGCGGGAGGCCGTCCTCCTGGGCGAAGGTCGCGTTGCCTGACGCATCCTGACTGGTCTTCAACTCTGTTCTCGATTCGGATCGTCGGTACCTGTGATGTCGTACGGCCGGGAAAGGTAGAGCTGTGCGTACAGCCAGCCTTCCGCCTCCAGGCCCCGTGGATCCACCCCCGCGGCGGACATGCCGTCGAGCACGAGCGCCTGCTCCTGCGGGGAGGCGAACCGCCGCTGTCTGAACACCTCGTCGACGCGGACGGTCCGGTAGCCCAGACTCGCCAGCGCGCGCTCGACGGGGTCGAACGGGAACATCCGCAGCACGAAGTGCGCCATCCAGGGCCGGCGGACGCCCTGCGCCCGGACGACTCGCGTGAGCGTCCGCTCGGTGACGTAGCCGACGCAGCCCGTCGAGATCACCAGGTCCGTACCCGAGAGCTGGGCGCGCTGTCCCGGTGTGGGCTCGTGCTCCTCCAGGTCGGCGTGCACCACGTCGTCGAGGAACCCGGCCTCAAGAGCGTAGGACAGCGCGCTGCCGGAGGTGTCGAGGCCGACGAAGCGGATCGCCTGCGGGGGTCGGCGTGACCGGGCCAGCTCCCGGTCGCGGGCCAGCAGAGCCTCGCGGCTCTCACTCGCACGGTCCTCGTCGCCGTAGCGCGCGTACAGCTCGTCCATGGACGCGTCGTACTTCAGCAGGGCGGCGTTGATCCCGTACGAGCAGCCGATGTCCAGCACCTTCGGTACGGCGACGCGCCGGGACTCCCGGTACTCCGTGATGATCTTGGCGAAGTAGGGCTTGGCCTGCTGCGGAACGCCGTAGTCGAGCGGGCGCAGCGCGGTGAAATAGGACCGCGGATCGGGCTGGTCGTAGATGTGGTCGAGTGAGACTTTTCCGGTCACGTCGAAACGCACAGGGCTTACTCCTCCGTGGATCGCGCAGGGGGACGCGGGGGAAGCAGGGGGGAAACGGCCTACGGCGACTACGGGTTCTCGTCGCCCGCTAGTCCAGGAGGCGGTCGCCGCGGACCGCCCGGCCCTCGGCCGCCAGGTGCTCGGGCAGCACCCGGCCGAAGAGCTGCCGGGTCCGTTCCACGCTCCCGATGACGCCGGGGCGCTCGCTGTAGGCGAAGATCGCGGAGTGGCGCGCGACCTCGCCGCGCACCGGGCTCACTCGGTGCAGTGAGTAGCGCCCTTTGAACAGCTGCAGGTCACCCGGTCGAAGGGGGAGGCGCCGGGTCAACCGCTCGCCCCGGCCGTCCACCACGTCCCGGACGTCGTCGAAATGCTCGTCCTGCGCGGTCCGGATGTTCGGGCAGTACTCGAAGGCGCCGCCGGACTGCGCCTGCTGGGTGAGCATGCTCACGGTGAACTCGTTGGTGTCGAAGTGCCAGGGGTGTTCCATGCCCGGCGCGATGACGTTGAGCACCAGCCCGGAGAGCGGGTCCGCCAGCTCGTGCAGCTCCGGCAGTTCGAAGCAGCGCGCGATGAAGTGCCGGAACACCACGTCGGAGTAGAGCCGGCTGATGAGGGAGTCCGCGGGGATGCGGTCCCGCGCGACGAACGCGTTGCCCCGCTCGAAGGTCTTCCGGCCCGGATGGTCCTCCGGCAGCGCCGAGTCCACCGCGATGTTGTAGACGTTCACCGTCTCGACGTCGTGGTGCGCCCGGGGGGCGATGGCCGAGCACTCCTGCCGCAGCACATCGCGCAGTGACGGACGGATGAAGTCCGGCAGCACGGTGCAGCCGAGAGTCGACAGGTCGCGCCGGGCGCGGGAGACCACGGCCTGTCCCCGGGCGCCCGCGAGTTCCGACAGGGGATAGCGAGCCGTGTCGACCACCTGATCAAGCGTCAGGGCTTCCAAAGAGCGCATTCGATCCTCTCCACATGCGGGCCGCCCCTCTCGCCGGTTCCCTCGCCGGCCCGCGATTCCACCTCTTACGCACGGCACATCGGTAACTCAGCTGGAAGGAAGGGCACTTGAAGTTCCCACAGTGGCGCCGTGTTGTCTGTGACACGTCACACTGCCCAACTGTGTGCTCCAGCATGCCTTCGCGGGTTTCGGCACGGGCCGGCCGTCGCGGGGCCGCAGGAGTCGCAGGAGCCGGTGCACCCTGCGCGAGGGTCAGCCGGTGAAGCCGGTGAAGCCGGTGATCACAGGGATCGAGGTGAAGTCGGAGGGGAGGCGAGGACGCGGAGAGGTTGCTTTCAGCGAGGGGCCGCGATCTGGAAGCCGCTGACGTCGTCGCGGCGACGCACCAGATCAAGGACGAGCCCGAGATGCATTGCGGTCCAGTCGGCGAGGTGTCCGGTGTAACCGCCCTCGGACCAGACCCGTGAGAGCCGCCGGAAGCGGCCCGTCGCCGCCGGCAGAAGGATCCGGACCCCATCCCGGTCTGTCGTGGATGCCGGCGTGACCAGCACGGCCAGGAGAAGTCCGAGCGGGTCGGTGAGCAGGTGCCGTTTGCGCCCCTTGATCTTCTTCGAAACCCCGCGATGTGTGGGCGACGGTGGCCTCGGCCTTCACCGAATGCGAGTCCATGACCGCCGCACTCGGCTCCGGGCTGCGGCCCTCTGCCCCTCGGACGGCCTCGGTGGCCGGTAGTGCAGCTCGGCGACCAGCCCCGTATCCCTCCAGCGGGCGAAGAACGCATACACGCGCGGCCAGGACGGGAAGTCGGAAGGCATCGCCCGCCACTTGATGCCGTTGTCTACGAGGAAACGCACCGCGTCGATCATCTGCCGATGGCAGCACCCCTCCAGCCGCCCGCCCCGGCCCGCCAGCCATGCCGGCACCGGAAGCAGATCCCGCACCCGTGCCCACTCGGCATCACTCATGTCCGAGTCCTACCGGGACCACCGCTCCGCCGGTCGGCCGTGTTCCCGAACCGATGGGCGAGACAGCCACACCAACGAGTGGACGAATTGGACTCGACAACCGCGACCACGCAACACTTCCACAACAGGGACTCTTGCTTCTCGCTGGCTTCGACAACCGCGAGCTACCGAGAGGCCCTTCGCCCATTCACCCGCACCGGCAGGCTCACCCGAACCAGGCCCCTGTTCGAAACCGACCGACCACGCGGACGGATAGAAGGCAGCCAGCTAGTGCTTACGTGAGGACAGAGGCCAGCGCCCCAGTCGCCGCGGCCGCGAGCGTCAGGACTGCCACAAAAGCAGCGGCGCCCCGCATTAGGGCCGCGGGGTAAGTGGCTCCGTCCAGACGGGCAAGCTTGGCCGCGGCAGCGGCCGCCAGTAGAGCGAAGATCACAACTAGTGCGCCGACGAAGAGGACGATGTACACAGCAGACACGACAGACTCCTTGATCCGATGCGTCGTTGACGCACTCGAAGGTCGCGGAATCGCTGTTCGCCATGGTTCGACCGGACGAAGATGAACATCGCCGAACGCAACAGCAGGGGGCGCCGTGCACGAATGGCTCGATGAACGTGAGGCGGCACTGGCTGAGTTGCGCAATAGACTGAGCGACGGGCTGGCTCGCGCTCGGTTGACCAAGACGCAGCTCGCGCAGCAGTCCGGCCTGAGCCGCACGACTGTCCATGAAGCGATCAAGGTCGATGGCCCTCCACCCTCCCCAGAAACGGTCGCGGCAATCTCTCGCGTATTGCGCTTGCCGGAGACCGACATGCAACAGCTGCGGCGGGCAGCCGTCGAGGAAGGGAAATATTCTCAGCGGGCTAACGCTCTGGGCAGGCCGATCAGCCTCTGGAACCCTTACGACTTGGAGGTGCATCCCGCCGATGCCCTACGTGACGTTAGTCGGTCCGGGCACGTCGAGGCGCTGCTACCCGCCTACGTCCTGCGAGATCACGACCAAGTCCTGTCTGCCGCGGTTACGGATGCGCTGCAGGGACGCAGTCGTCTGTTGGTACTCGTAGGGTCTTCCTCAACCGGCAAGACGAGGGCCTGCTGGGAGGCTGTTCAGCCGCTGGCGGACCACGGATGGCGTTTGTGGCATCCCTTCGACCCCACCCGGGCGGATGCCGCGTTGGAGGACCTGCACCGGGTACGGCCCCAGACGGTGGTGTGGCTGAACGAGGCGCAGCACTACCTCGGTGATGCAACATTAGGAGAGCGAGTCGCCTCTGCGGCGCATGCGTTGCTCACAGATCCAGGACGTATGCCCGTCCTGATTCTGGGCACTCTGTGGCCCGACTATGCACGCCAGTACATGGCTCTTCCCTCGCCAGGCCAACCCGATCCGCACAGCCGGGTACGGGAGCTCCTTGCCGGTCGCACGCTCAGCGTCCCGGCCAGCTTCGACACCGCAGCGCTGAGGGCTGCAGCCGTCTTGGCGCACAACGGCGACCGGCTGCTTGCCGATGTCCTTACCAGGGCTAGCACGCATGGGCAGGTGACACAGGACCTTGCTGGAGCCCCGGAACTCCTGCGCCGCTATCAACACGGCACGCCCGCCGCCCGGGCTCTGCTGGAAGCGGCCATGGACGCCCGCCGCCTCGGTGTCGGACCGTACCTCTCCCAGGCTTTCCTCATTGACGCCGCAGCCGGCTACCTTCCCGAACCCGACTGCGACTACCTCCCCGACGACTGGGCGGAGGCCGCCTTCACCGAGCTTTCCCGGCCCGTACATGGCAAGCAAGCGCCCCTCCGCCGCCTGGCAAACCGCCCACCCGGGACGCCAGCACCCGTTGCCTCGAGTCCAGCTGCGGGGTTGCTATTCCGCCTGGCCGACTACCTGGAACAGCACGGGCACACCGCCCGTCGTCGGCTGTGTCCACCCGGTCCCTTTTGGTACGCAGCCCACACTCACCTCACCCATGCCGAGGATCTAAGGAACCTCGCCACAGCGGCTCAAGACCGGTATCGCCTTCAGTGGGCTCACCATCTACGCCTGCGTGCCGCTGACGCTGGGGACCCGTTCACCCTGACGGCTCTCGCCGGGGCGCGGGAGAAGGCAGGGGATAGCGATGGTGCCGAAGCCATGTATCGAAGAGCCGCCGACGCTGGCGCTGCAGATGCCCTGAGACTCCTGGCCTCGATGCGGCATAAGGCGGGGGACCGGGAGAGCGCCAAAGCCCTATACCTCGAGGCCGCCCACATTGGTGTGGGGGGCGCTCTGTTGTCCCTAGCCCAGGCATGGGAGAGGGAGGGAGATCAGGAAGGGGCCGAAGCCTTGGCTCGAGAGGCAGCCGACGCCGGCGACACGCTGCTCCTGAAGGTCTTGGCCAAAATGCGGGACCGGGCGGGGGATCGTGAAGGTTCCGAGACTCTGTACCGGGAGGCCGCCGACGCCGGTGACCCCTACAGCCTCAGAGCCCTGGCCCTGTTGCGGGACCGGGCGGGGGATCGGGAAGGCGCGGAGGCCTTGGCTCGGCAGGCGGCTGACGCTGGCGACACGCGAGTCCTTCGGGTTCTGGCCCGACTGCGGGAGCAGGTGGGAGATCCTCAGGGTGCCGAAACCTTCGCTCGTGAGGCCGCTGACGCCGGCGACACGCGAGCCTTGAACATCTTGGCCCGGATGCGCGAACGAGTGGGCGATCAGAGAGGTGCCGAGGCCATGGCGAGGGAGGCCGCGGCTGCTGGTGACGCTCCCGCCCTGTTGTTCCTGGCCCGGGTACGGGAGCAGACCGGGAATCGAGAGGGCGCCGAGAGCTTGGCTCGGGAGGCTGCCAACGAGGGTGACTTCCTGGCGTTGCTGGGCTTGGCATTGATGCGGGACGCAGCTGGGGATTGGGAGGGTGCCGAAACCCTATACATGGAGACGGTTGCCGGCTTTGGCGCCGTCAGCAGTGCTCTGTTGGCCCTCGGCCGGATACGGGAGCAGGTGGGGGACCCGGAGGCTGCCGAGGCCTTGTACCGCAGGGCCGCCGAGGCTGGTGACACAGACGCTCTAATAGGCCTGGCCGTGTTGCGCGAGAGGGCAGGAGATCCTGAGGGTGCGGAGGCCTTGGCTCGGCAGGCCGCCGACGCAGACGACACGCGAGTCCTCTTGGCTCTGGCCCGGATACGGCAGCAGGGAGGAAACTGGGAGGCTGCCGAAGCGGTGTACCGCGAGGCAGCTGAGGCCGACGACAAAGACGCACTAACGGATCTTGCCCTGTTGAGCGCGCAGGCAGGGGATCAACAGGGTGCCGAAACCTTGGCCCTGCAGGCCGCCGACGCCGGCGACACGCGAGCCCTGGTGGACCTGGGCTACATGCTGCAGCACGCCGGGGCAGAGGTGCCTTGGCTGCACGGGCTGGATGCGGATGGCTCACCAACGGCCCCATGGACGAGCACGTTCGAATGACCGATTCGTGGGCGTAGATCTTCCGTGTGCCCCGTCGAGTGGTCATGACTGATCCGTCAGCCTGACCGATGGTTGTTACTGACCTCTCCGATGGGTTGTCGGGTGAGTGGTCAGGCCGGTAGGGGACTCAGTCTGGTGCCCTGTAGGCATCCGTTGATGAGGTCAGGGTGCTGCTGGATTCTGCGCCGACCACGCCGGATTGCCTGCTCCAGGCTGGTCATGGTCGCTGAAGAGCACGTTCGCGGTGCAACTGCGCCGCAGCAGTGACCAGACGCCTTCGACGGGGTGGCTGGTCCGAACGCTGTCATGCGGAAGCCACCACCTCGCCGGCCATGACCTGGGGAGGGTTGGGGAGCAGTGATGCGAGGTTGTCCCGCACGAAGTCCGCAGCCCTCGAGATCGATTCCTCGGCACCGGCCTGGTCCTGGAAGACGCTGGTCGAGACCATCACTCCGTCCCCGGCATCGATCCAGTAGTAGGCCACGAAGCCGGAGACCTGGCGCATGAGTGCGACGAACCCCTCGTTCACGAGACGTGCCGCCTCGGCCGAATCGGTCACCCCTTCGTACCGCCGGACTGCTGCGTACATTGCCAAGCTCCTCACGGCGTTCTGGGTTCGTTCTCTGCTGAGACGTCGTACCCCTGCGACGGCTGCCTGGCTCATGATGCGTCCGGCAGTCACCTGAAGGGCCGCCTTGGGTGATCCGAACGGCGGCCGTCGGCCCGGACACACGGCCCTGCGCATGTCTGCCACGAGACGGCATCGACGTGGAGTAGAGCAGCCTCGGCAGGTGGCTGCCCACAGCACGGAAGAGGCTGTGAACGCGGCATGACGATCCACGTCATGCGGTCCCGCTTCCAGGCAGCGGGGATACGGATGAGGAACAAACCGTGGCCAAGCCAATGAGGACGGTGAAGTCTGCAGGCGCGATGCACGAGGCTACTTTCAGCGAGGCGCTGCGAGCAGCTTGCCGCTGACCAGGCCGTGGGCCGTGCGGACGGCGGCCACCGACCACGCGGCCACCAGCAGGACGTACAGGGCGACCGCGAGCGTGTCGAAGGCGGCCAGACCGGTGTGCCGGGCCAGGCCCTCCGCGCCGGTCACGCAGGTCCCCACGGGGAAGGTGAATGCCCACCAGGTCATCGCGAAGCCCATGCCCTGACGGCGGGCCCGTACGACCATCGCGACGGCCAGCGCGAGCCACAGCAGCGCGAATCCCAGCACGGGGACGCCGTAGAGCACGGCGAGGAGCGCGAAACCCTGGTCGAAGGGGGCGGGCATCACCCCGGGCGCCGCGTCCGCGAACTTGCCCACCGCGGTCGTCGACTGGCCCAGCGGGCCGAGCACCAGGAAGAGCGTCGGGGTGAGCGCGAGCGGCAGCGGGCCCGAGGTGACCAGCCGGGCGAAGATCACCGGCAGCATCACGAAGGTGCCGAGCAGGCTGAGGCCGAACATCGCGACACAGGCGAGGAGCAGCGTTTCCCGGGGCTGCCCGGCCGGCAGGTGGGGGACGAGCAGGGGACCGAGGGCGGCCGACACCATCGGGGCGACGATCGGCAGCAGCCACACCGGGGAGGCCTGGCCGGGCTCTATGCGATGCCGTACGACCATGAGGTACGGGACGGTCACGGCCGCGGCGAGTCCGACCACCGTCCCGGCGGTGAACAGGACGGCGTCCACGGCGACCGCCGCCGGAGTCCCGATCCAGTCCCGGCCGACGAGCAGGGTGCCGCCGCCCACGGCGAGCAGGGCCATCGACAGGCACCCGTAGAAGGGCGCCACGGCCGGGTCGAGGAGGTGGGCGCGGGCCTGGTCGCTGTGGTGCCTCCAGTGCAGGGCGCGGGCGGCGAGCAGCGCCACCAGCAGGGTGAGCGAGAGGGCCCACACGACGGCACAGGCGGTGCGCAGGCCCGGCACGTGCCCGGGCAGTCCAGCTCCCGCCGTGGCCACGATCGCGGTGCCCATCACAGAGGCGTACCAGTTCGGGCCGAGATGCCGGACCGCGGCGATGGCGCGGTTCCGCGACGCACGGGGGGTCTTCGTGTCGCGGAGGGTTCCCGCCTCGTGGGCGGTGAAGGGCTGGGCTGCGGTGACCATGGCTCCACGGTCGCGGGCCCGCCGGCTCCCCACCAGGGAGTGCGCGCCTATGACGACATAAGCTGGGTTTATGAGTAGCAGCAATGCTGAGGATCGGCCCGGCGCCGGGATCGCGCACCGGGTACCCGATCTCGGCGCGCTCGAACTGCTGCTGGCGGTGGCGCGCCTCGGGAGTCTCGGGCGCGCCGCACGCGAGCTGGGGATCACCCAGCCGGCGGCCAGCAGCCGTATCCGTTCCATGGAGCGGCAGCTCGGGGTGGCGCTCGTCGACCGCTCGCCGCGCGGGTCACGGCTCACCCGTGAGGGAGCGCTCGTCACCGACTGGGCGCGGCGGGTGGTGGACGCGGCCGAGGCGTTCGACGCGGGGGCGCAGGCGCTGCGGGACCGGCGTGACTCGCGGCTGCGGGTGGCCGCGAGCATGACCATCGCCGAGTATCTGCTGCCCGGCTGGCTGATCGCGCTGCGCGCGCAGCGTCCCGACACCGCCGTGTCGCTGCTCGCCGGGAACTCGGCCGCCGTCGCCGAGCGGCTGCTGTCCGGCGAGGCGGACCTCGGCTTCGTCGAGGGGCTCTCGGTGCCGTCCGGTCTCGACGCGACGGTCATCGCGCACGACCGCCTGATCGTGGTGACGGCGCCCGGGCATCCCTGGGCGCGCCGCCGTGCGCCGCTCGGGGCGGCGGAGCTGGCCGCCACGCCGCTCATCCTCCGGGAGGAGGGGTCGGGCACGCGTCAGGTCCTCGACACCGCGCTCGGCGGGCTCGCCCGTCCGCTGATCGAGCTGTCCTCGACGACGGCGGTCAAGGCCTCCGCCGTCAGCGGTGCCGGACCCGCCGTCCTCAGTGAACTCGCTCTCGGCGAGGAGCTCTCCGCCCACCGTCTGGTGAGCATCCCGCTCGCCGACGTCCGGCTCGCCCGCGCCCTGCGGGCCGTCTGGCCCACGGGTCACCGCCCCACGGGGCCGGCCCGCGACCTGCTCTCCCTGACGCGAGGCGTCGCGTAGCCGCACACGCGTTTTTCGCCCCCTCCGCCCCTGCCCGTCCCGTCGCGGGGGCGCTGCCCCCGGACCCCCGCTCCTCAAACGCCGGAGGGGCTGAGATTCAGCCGGTCCGGCATTTGAGGACAAGGCCGTTCAGGCCGGAGCGGGGGTGTGGGGCGGCAGCCCCCAGGCATGGGACGGGCAGGGGTGGAGGGGGCGAATCGCATCGGCGCGGGCCTCGGTCCGCTCAGGACGCCGCCGCGACCAGGCCCCTCATCACGCGCAGGTCGTCGTCCATCTCCGGGTGCCACTGGACGCCCAACGCCCAGGCCGGACCGGGGAGTTCGATCGCCTCGACGGTGCCGTCCGCCGCGTGCGCGGAGACCAGGAGGCCGGCACCGAGGCGGTCCACGGCCTGATGGTGGTGGGTCGGCACACCGCACGGCTCCGGTACGAGACCGGCGTACAGCGTCCCCGGTACGGGCGTCACCTCGTGGTGCCCGAAGACCCCGGCGTCCTTCACATGCCCGTCGAGGTGCTGGACGAGCGTGCCGCCCAGGGCCACGTTCAGGAGCTGCTGGCCCCGGCAGATGCCCAGGAGCGGGGTGCCTGAGTCCAACGCGGCCCGGATCAGGGCGAGTTCCCAGGCGTCGCGCTCGGGAGCGGGCGGGCCCGTACGCGGGGAGCGCTCGGCTCCGTAGCGGGCGGGGTCGACATCGGGGCCGCCCGCGACGACGACGCCGTCGAGCCGGGCGACGGTCGCGGGTGCCAGCGCGGGATCGTCCGGCGGCAGCATCGCGGCGAGTCCGCCCGCCCGCTGCACGAGCCGCGGATAGCCGGCCGGCAGCAGGGCCGCCGGCAGCTCCCACACGCCCCAGCGCACCCGGGACTCCAGATACGTACTCACACCGATCAGCGGCCTGCCCACGCTGTTCTCCCTCGGATCCGGTCGCCACGACGCCCACGCGACCTCAATGGAAAGGTCTCATACCTTTGCGGGGCGAGGGAGGGAAACGCCACGGGCTCCTCGCACCCCGTCCGCTCAGGCCAGGAAACCCCGCAGCAGCGCCGCCGTGCCCGCGCAGTGCTCGCGCATCATCTCCCGCGCCCCGTCCGCGTCCCCGTCGAGAACCGCCTCGACGAGGGCGGTGTGCTGGCGCTGGGAGTGCTCCAGGTTGCGGACGAGGAGCGGGATGCAGTCCAGGAGGTCGTTGACCGAGGCGCGGACCGCCGCGTACCGCGCGGTGAGCGAGGGGGAGCCGCACAGTTCCGCGAGGGTGAGGTGGAGCATGGTGTCCAGCCGGCGGTAGTCGGTCAGCGGGGCGTCGTTCGTCCGGGCCAGCGCCTCGCGCAGCCGGCCGGCCTGCTCCGAGTCGAGCCCGTGCGTCGCGCACAGCCCGGCCGCGCCCACCTCCAGGACCTCGCGGAAACGCAGTACGTCCTCGATGTCGACCGCGGCGACCCGGCGGCGCAGCTCGTGCTCGCCGGGTGTGTCCGTCCGCGCCAGCACGAAGGTGCCGCCGTAGCGCCCGCGCCGCGACTCGACCAGGCCCTGGTCCTGGAGCACCTTCAGGACCTCGCGCAGCGTCACCCGGCTGATCCCGAGCCGCTCCGCCAGCTCCCGCTCCGCGGGCAGCCGTTCACCGCCCGGCACCAGGCCGAGCCGGACGATCTGGAGGATCTGCTCCAGCGCCTCCTCGAAACCGTTGCCCGCCCGCACCGGCCGCAGCACCGGCGTCAGCCGGTCGTCCGTCCCGCGGTCGGGTTCCGCCTGCGTCATCCGGTCGCGCCCCCTTCCCAAGCAATGGTTCTCCGCAATACCTTATGGCTCTCGGCTGACCCAAGGAGGCTTTTCCGGTGGCAGACCGCACACCCCCGCTCTCCGTCGAAGAACTGCGCCGTCTCGTCGAGGCCGGGGACATCGACACGGTCGTCCTGGCCTTCCCCGACATGCAGGGGCGGCTCCAGGGCAAGCGGTTCGCCGCGGCCTTCTTCCTCGACGAGGTCCTGGAGCACGGCACGGAAGGCTGCAACTACCTCCTCGCCGTCGACACCGACATGAACACCGTCGACGGATACGCCATGTCCTCCTGGGACCGGGGCTACGGCGACTTCGCCATGCACCCCGATCTCGGCACCCTGCGGCGCGTCCCGTGGAACGAGGGCACGGCCCTGCTCATCGCCGACCTCGCCTGGAACGACGGCTCCCCGGTGGTGGCCGCGCCCCGCCAGATCCTGCGCCGCCAGCTCGACCGCCTCGCCGAACTCGGCTACACCGCGCAGGTCGGCACCGAGCTGGAGTTCATCGTCTTCAAGGACACCTACGAACAGGCCTGGGACACCGGCTACCGCGGGCTCACCCCGGCCAACCAGTACAACATCGACTACTCGGTCCTCGGGACCGGCCGCATCGAGCCCCTGCTGCGCCGCATCCGCAACGAGATGCAGGCCGCGGGCCTCACCGTCGAGTCCGCCAAGGGCGAGTGCAACCCCGGCCAGCACGAGATCGCCTTCAAGTACGACGAGGCCCTCGTCACCTGCGACCAGCACGCCGTCTACAAGACCGGCGCCAAGGAGATCGCCTCCCAGGAAGGCGTCTCGCTCACCTTCATGGCGAAGTACAACGAGCGCGAGGGCAACTCCTGCCACATCCACCTCTCGCTCGCCGACGCCGACGGCAGGAACGTGATGGCCGGCTCCGCCAAGGACCCCGGCGGCATGTCCGAGGTCATGCGCCACTTCCTCGCCGGACAACTGGCCGCCCTGCGCGACTTCTCGCTCCTGTACGCGCCCAACATCAACTCGTACAAGCGCTTCCAGCCCGGCTCCTTCGCGCCGACCGCCGTGGCCTGGGGGTACGACAACCGCACCTGCTCGCTCCGCGTCGTCGGCCACGGCCGCTCGATGCGCTTCGAGAACCGGCTGCCCGGCGGCGACGTCAACCCGCACCTGGCCGTATCCGGACTCGTCGCGGCCGGTCTGTACGGCGTCGAGCAGAAGCTGGAGCTGCCCGAGGCGTGCGCCGGCAACGCCTACACCTCCGCGTACGCGCACGTCCCCACGACCCTGCGCGAGGCCGCCGAACTCTGGGAGAACAGCCCCATCGCCCGGGCCGCCTTCGGAGACGAGGTGGTCGCGCACTACCGCAACATGGCGCGCGTCGAGCTGGAAGCCTTCGACGCCGCGGTGACCGACTGGGAGCTGCGCCGCTCCTTCGAACGCATGTGAGGCCCCCCTTGCCGCACCCGCACCCGCACGACCACGAACTCCGGGTACTGAACCCCGCCACCGAAGAGGTCGTCGCCACCGTCCCGGCCGCCACCGCCCAGGACGTCGGGGACGCCGTCGTACGGGCCACCAGGGCGCAGGCCGGCTGGGCCGCCCTCGCGCCGGCCGACCGCGCCCGGCTGCTGCGCCGCTTCGCGGCCGTCGTCGACGACCACATCGAGGAACTGGCCCGCCTGGAGGTCCGCGAGGCCGGCCACACCCTCGGCAACGCCCGCTGGGAGGCGGGCAACGTCCGTGATCTGCTCGACTACGCGGCCGGGGGAGTGGAGCGCCTGACCGGCCGCCAGATCCCCGTACCGGGCGGCCTCGACATCACCCTCCTCGAACCGCTCGGCGTCGTCGGGGTCATCGCGCCCTGGAACTTCCCCCTGCCCATCGCCGCCTGGGGCACCGCGCCGGCCCTCGCCGCAGGCAACGCCGTCATCCTCAAACCCGCCGAGACGACCCCGCTGACGGCACTGCGGCTGGCCGAACTCGCCCTGGAGGCGGGCCTGCCGGAACACCTCTTCCAGGTGCTGCCGGGCACGGGCCCGGTCGCGGGCGACGCGCTCGTCGGACACCCCGGCGTCGCGAAGATCGTCTTCACCGGCTCGACGGCCGTCGGCAAGCAGGTGCTTGCCAAGGGCTCCGCCCTCCTCAAGCGCGTCACTCTCGAACTCGGCGGCAAGAGTCCCAACATCGTCTTCGCCGACGCCGACATCGAGGCCGCCGCGGCAGCCGCCCCCATGTCGTTCCTCGACAACTCCGGCCAGGACTGCTGCGCCCGGACCCGCATCCTCGTCCAGCGCTCCGTCCACGACCGCTTCCTCGAACTCCTCGCCCCGGCCGTCGAATCCGTCGTCGTGGGCGACCCCGCCGACGAGGGGACGCAGATGGGTCCGCTGATCTCCAGGACCCAACTGGAGCGCGTACGGTCCTACGTCGACGCCGACGCGCCCGGTATCCGGGGCAAGGCGCCCGAGGGCCCCGGCTTCTGGTTCGCGCCCACCGTCCTCACCGGCGTCGCGTCCGACGCGCGCGTGGCCGTCGAGGAGGTCTTCGGACCCGTCGCCGTCGTGCTGCCCTTCGAGGACGAGGCCGACGCGATCCGGCTCGCCAACGCCACCGACTACGGCCTGTCCGGCTCCATCTGGACCCGCGACGTCGGCCGCGCCCTGCGCGTCTCCCAGGCCGTCCGCGCCGGGAACCTGTCCGTCAACTCCCACTCCAGCGTCCGCTACTGGACCCCCTTCGGCGGCTTCAAGCAGTCGGGAATCGGCCGCGAACTCGGCCCGGACGCCCTCACCGCCTTCACCGAGACCAAGAACGTCTTCATCAGCACGGAGGGCCCCGCACAGTGACCGCAGACACCCCAGAGACCATCTGCCGCCGCCTGGTCGGCCGTACCGCCGTCATCACCGGCGCCGCCAGCGGCATCGGCCTCGCCACCGCGCGCCGACTCGCCTCCGAGGGCGCGCACGTCGTCTGCGGCGACATCGACGAGCGGGGCGGCAAGGCCGTGGCCGAGGAAGTCGGCGGGACCTTCGTCCAGGTCGACGTGACCGACCCCGAGCAGGCCGAGACGCTCTTCAGGACGGCGTACGACACCTACGGCTCCGTCGACATCGCCTTCAACAACGCGGGCATCTCGCCGCCGGACGACGACTCCATCCTGGACACGGGCCTGGAGGCCTGGAAGCGCGTCCAGGAGGTCAACCTCACCTCCGTCTACCTGTGCTGCAAGGCGGCCATCCCCTACATGCGCCGCCAGGGCAGGGGTTCCATCATCAACACGGCGTCCTTCGTGGCCCGGATGGGCGCGGCGACCTCGCAGATCTCGTACACGGCCTCCAAGGGCGGGGTGCTGGCCATGTCCCGGGAGCTGGGCGTCCAGTTCGCACGGGAGGGCATCCGGGTCAACGCCCTGTGCCCCGGCCCCGTCAACACCCCTTTGCTCCAGGAGTTGTTCGCCAAGGACCCCGAGCGGGCCGCACGACGGCTGGTGCACATCCCGGTCGGCCGGTTCGCCGAGGCGGACGAGATCGCGGCGGCCGTCGCGTTCCTCGCCAGCGACGACTCCTCCTTCGTGAACGCCACCGACTTCCTGGTGGACGGAGGCATCTCGGGCGCGTACGTCACGCCTCTGTAGGCCGTCTGCCGGTACGGTCCACAGGTCATGCGACACCGACGATTCCGACCGTACCGGCACATTTTCGCGTGGACCCTGGCCGCGGCCGCCACCCTGGCGGCCTCGCCGCCCACCGCCCCCGCCCCGCCCGCGGACTGCCCCCACCTGTCCGCCGGTTGGTACGGCGACAACCGGGCCCGCCTGCAAGAGGTCATCGACGCCCGCGGTACCTGCGCCGGGGACGGCAACGGGAACGGCGGCCGGCCGGTCGCCGCCTTCGACTGGGACAACACGGTCACCAAGAACGACGTCACCGACGCCACCGTCTCCTGGGCGCTGCGCCACGACAGGATCCTGCGCCCGGCGAGCTGGAAGGCCACCAGCGCGTGGCTCACCGACGCGGCGGACACCGCTCTCACCGCCGCCTGCGGCACCCGTGTGCCGGCGGGCGCGCCCCTGCCGACCGCGACCAGCCCGCGCTGCACCGACGAGATCCTCGAGATCCGTGAGACCGGCAGGACCATGAGCGGCGCCGCCGCGTTCGCCGGTGACTGGAACCACCGGCGCACCGTCCCGCAGTACGCCTGGGTCCCCCAGCTGTTCGCCGGACACACCGTCGCCGAACTGTCGGCGTACGCCCGCCGCGCCCGCGCCGAAGCCCTCGCGGCGCCCGTCGGCGCGACCCGCACGCTCGGCACCCACACCGTCCCGGCGTACGTCCGCTACTACGACCGGCAGCGCGATCTCATCCGTACGCTCCGACGCGCCGGATTCGACGTGTACATCGTCTCGGCCGGCTCCGAGCCCGTCACCGAGGTCTGGTCACGCGGCGTCGGCATCGACGCGGCACACACCATCGCGATCCGCTCCGTCCTCGACCGGCACGGCCGGATCACCACCCGGAACGAGGGCTGCGGCGACGTCCCCGCGAGCCGCGGCGAGGCCATCCCGTACATCGACGGGAAACGCTGCTGGCTCAACCAGGAGGTCTACGGAGTGCGCGGCGCCGCCGCCTGGCAGCGGCAGGACGCCCGCCACCGGACCGCGATCGCGGCCGGAGACGCCGACACCGACGTCACCTTCGTCGGCGACGCCACCGGCGCCCATCTCGTCCTCAACCGCAACAAGGGTGAACTCATGTGCCGGGCCTATGACGACGCCGACGGCCGCTGGGTGATCAACCCGATGTTCATCGAGCCGCTGCCCCGCAGACAGGGTCTCTACCCGTGCTCCACGAGCGCGTACACCGCACCGGACGGCACTCCCGGGCCGGTCCGCAGGCCGGACGGCTCGGTCGTGCCCGACCTGGCGGACACCGTGCATTGATCTTCGCGGCACGTCCTAGAGTGCTGGGATGAGCATGACGCCTCCACCCGGCTGGTACCGCGACCCGTCGTACCCCCTCGTCGAGCGATGGTGGGACGGGGCCGCCTGGACCGACCACCGGCGCCAGCCCGAGGTCCCCCAACAGCCCCTGGCGCAGCCGGAGTCGCCCGGAGACGGCGGCTCCGGGCGGGCCAAGGCCGTCGCGCTCGTGACCGCCGCCGTCGTCCTCGTCGCCGCGATCGTCACGGGCGCCGTGCTGCTGCGCGACGACGACGGCGGCGAAGAGGCCGCGGCACAGACCACACCGGCCGCCGCGTCTCCCACGGACACCGGCAGCCCGTCGCCCTCCCCCTCCGGCCCCTCGCCCTCGGCCGGTGACCCGTCCGTCGTCGTGGACGAACTCAACGGCATAACCTTCCCGTTGCTCGACGGCTGGGAACGACCGAAGTACGTCTCCGACCACGACACGGTGATGACGACCCCGGGCACCTACGACTGCCCCGGCGACCCCGGTCTGTGCCGGCACGGCCGGGTCGTCTCGCGCACCGCCACGGCCACCGACGAGACGTCCCCGAAGGCCCTCGCCGAGGGGGACATCGAGGACGCCGCCGACAGCGCGTACGAACACGACCTCGTCGACAGCCGCCCCTTCCGGGGCATCACGTCGCACCGGCTGGTGAAGGCCGGCTCGGTGGCCGTCGCCGGGCGCGCCGGATACTTCGTGCGCTGGAAGGTCAAGACCGGTGTGGGGCCCGGGGGTTACGTCGAGTCGCTGGCCTTCCCGTCCAGCGTGGGCTCGGAGTCCCCGGTCATCGTCCGGTTCGCCTTCGACGCCGGTCCCGACGGGCCGCCGCTCTCCGACATGGACCGGATCACCAAGGGGATCCGGTCGGTCGGCGACAAGGACGGAGACAGCGGTGTGGGCAGCAGCATCGGCCCGTCGAAGTGAACCGCGACGGTGCAGCCGGGTGACCGCCCCCTCCGGACACGGGGGTACGGGAGCGGGCCGCCCTCAGATGATCAGCGGAGGGCGAGCGGCCCTCACCGGATCAGGGGGAGGGGTGGCCTTCACCGGGTCAGAGGGCGGCCTCCACTGGATCAGAGGAAGGTGTGGCCCTCACCGCGATACGTCGGGACGGTGGCCGTGACCGAGTCGCCCTCGACCAGGTGCAGGGTGTCGAACCGCTCGCACAGCTCACCGGCCTTGGCGTGCCGGAACCACACCTTGTCGCCGATGAGCAGATCGTCCGCCGGGGCCCCGAGCAGCGGGGTCTGCACCTCGCCGGGACCCTCCTGGGGGTCGTACACCAGCCCCTCCGGCAGATACGGGACCGGCAGCCGGTCGGGGCCCGGGGCGCCCGACGCCGGGTATCCGCCGCCCAGCACGGTCACCACACCCACGCCCGGCCGACGCACGACGGGCTGGGCGAACAGTGCGGCCGGACGTCCGCTGAACGACGTGTAGTTGTCGAAGAGCCTCGGCACGTAGAGCCCCGAACCGGCCGCGATCTCGGTGACCGCGTCCTCGGCCGCCGTGTGCTGGACACTGCCGGTGCCGCCGCCGTTGACGAACTCGAGGTCCGGCTCGATCGCCCGTACGGCCCGGACGACCTCCGCGCGCCGCTGGACGAGCTCCTTGCGGGCCGTGGCCTGCATCAGCCGCACCGCACGCGAGCGCAGCGGCCGCCCCGCGATCGCGTCGCCGACGCCCGCGATGTGGCCCTCGTACGCCATGATCCCCACCAGCTTGAAGCCCGGCGCGCGCTTGACGGCGCGGGCCATCTCGGCCACCTGGGCGGGGGAGTGCAGCGGGGAACGCAGCGCGCCGACCCGGACCCGGCCGCCGAACAGCTTGAGCGAGGTGTCCAGCTCCAGGCAGACCCGCACGACTTCGGTGCCGCCCTGGCGCGCCTCGTCGATGAGACGGAGCTGCGCCGGGTCGTCGACCATGACGGTGACCGCGGCGGCGAGCTTGGGGTCGCCGGTCAGCTCGGCGTAGCCCTTGCGGTCGGCCGACGGATAGGCGAGCAGGACGTCGTCGAAACCCGACCTGGCCAGCCACAGCGACTCGGCGAGGGTGAAGGACATGATTCCCGCGAAGCCGTCCCGGTCCAGGACGCGTTCCAGGAGGGTGCGGCAGCGGACGGACTTGCTGGCGACACGGATCGGCTTGCCGCCGGCCCTGCGGGCGAGATCGTCCGCGTTCGCGTCGAAAGCCTCCAGGTCCACGATCGCGACGGGGGCGTCGAGGTGAGCGGTGGCCCGGTCGTAGCGGGCCCTGTCGGCGGCACGGGCAGTCATGACCGAAGACTGCCAGACTCGATTACCGCAGGGTAGGGGGACGTTCCGGGCAGATGCCGCCGGGCTTCGGACTGGTTCCCGCCGGACGCGCGTCAACCCGTAGAGTGACGCGGACGCAGGGAGGAACGACCTTGCCCCGGCGGGCCCTGCCCGGGGGTGACGGTCCACCGGTGCGGGTATGCGTGCCCGTGGCGGGCCCCTTCCGCACACGAAACGGTTCGCCGAGTTCCGCGGCTGCCGACAGCCCGGTACGAGGAAACGGGGGGTGCATGAGTACGGAAGCGCGGCGCGCCTCGATTCCCCCGCGCCCCGGCACCCCACCGGCCGAGACCCCGTCGACGTCGCAGACCCCGCCCCCTCCGGCGAACCCGCCGCTTCCCGCGAGCCCGCCGGCCCCGTCGATGCCACCGGCTCCCGCGAACCCGCCCGTCGGGACGACTCCGCCCCTCGGGACGACTCGGTCGATACCGGCCCGGTCGCCCGAGCCATGGCTGTCGGCGGGAGAGGACTGGTCCGCCGAGCCGCCCTCCGAGTCCCTGTTCGAGCCCCCCTCGTCTTCCGGGCAGGGGGCTTCGTCCCGGTCCGGGCGTGCCACGCCGCATCGCGTTCCGCCGGTCCCGCCGCGTCCCGCGAGCCCGCCTCGTGCGGAGGCTCCGTCGGTGCCGCCCCAGCCCGTCGGGCCGCCGTCGGCGCGGGAGTGGCCCGGTTCGGTGAACGGACGGTCATTGGGCGGGTCCCGATCGTCCGACGGCGGTTCCACACAGGCTTCCGCCGCCGCGCCGGCCTCTCCGGCGGGTTCCGCGTCGGGAACCGTGCGGGCCTCGCGGGTGCCGTCGCCGCCGCGTTCCTTCGACTTCTTCGACACCTCGGCGGAAACGGACGAGGCATTCGGCACGGCTGCTACTCCGCCGTCCGCTCCGTCGGCCCCGCCCGGCCCGCCCACGCCGGCCCCGCCCGGCACACCAGCGTCCGCCGCGCCCGGCCGCCTCACGTCTGCCTCAGGTGACAGACCGACGTCCGCTTCGCCCGGCACGCCGAGTTCTGGCTCGCCCGCTGCACCGGGGCCTGCCTCGTCCGGCGCTCCGGGTTCCGTCTCCCCTGGAGTGCGGAGGTCTGCTTCCGCCGGTGCCTCGACGTCTGCTGCGCCTGGTGCGCCGAGGTCCGCTTCGCCGGGCGTGCCGGCGTCTGGTTGGCCCGGTAGGCCGGGGTCCGCCTCGGCCGGCGTCCCGGGTTCCGCCGCGCCCGGTGCGCCGAGGTCCGCTTCGACACGTGTGCCGGCGTCCGGTTCTTCCGGTAGGCCGGGGTCCGCCTCGGCCGGCGTCCCGGGTTCCGGGGTGCCCGGTTCGCCGAGGTCGGCCTCGGTCGGCACCTCGCCGTCCGCCGCGCAGCGCCCCACGGCACCGTTCACCGCGCAGCACCCCACGTCGGAAACCGGCCGGCAGGGCTCCGCGGCATCCCCTTCGGAGCGCCCGGTCTCGCCCTCGGCGGCCTCGGAGCGCCCCGCGTCGGACGCCGCGCCGGAGGTTCCCGCGCCCCGGCCGGAGCCCCGACGCTTCCCCCGGCTCCGTCCCGAAGGACGGCCGGGGTCGACGGCTCCGCCGCCCCCCGCGGCCTCCGCACGCTTCCCGGACGCGCCGCCCGCGCCCGCCTCCGCCGCGCCGGTGCGTCCCGGTGGGGCACCGCACACCGCCGGGTCGTCGCAGCCGGACGGGACGCCCCGCCCCGGACAGCGCCCTGCCCGGTTGCCGCACCCCGCCGCGCCGGAGCGAGAGTCGGGTCCCGCACGCGACCCCGGGCCCACGCATCCGTCCGGCCCCTCGCGTCCCTCCGGGCCCCCGCGCCCGTCCGAGCGTCTGCGTTCCCCCGAGCCTCCGCGTCCCTTGGGAAACCCGCTGGACACCCCGCGCCCGTCCGGGCCTCCGCTCCCGTCCGAGCGCCTGCGCCCCTCCGAACCCCCGCGCCCCGTGGCGTCGGCGTCCGGAGCGGCCGGGCATGCCCCCGTTTCCGGGGAGCGGTTCACCGAGACGACGCGGCGGCCGGGGACGGTCCGGGACGAGGAGTCCCCGGTGCCTTCCGGGGCCGCACCCCCGTTCGCTCCGGCCCCCCGGGACGGCGCCCCGGGCGTCGAGCGCCCCTTCGTGTCGTTCGCGGAGCCCGAGACGCACGGCGAGGACACCACGCGCGTGCGTCCGTTCCGCGGCCGGGCCCGCCCCCGTCCCCTGACCGCCGCGGCCTGCGTCGTGCTCGGGCTCGGGCTCATCGGCGGTGCGGTGACCGGGAGTTGGCTCACCGGGGACGACACGGACGAACCCGGTTCGCGCGGCGCCTTCGCGGCGGCCGGAGAGCTCTGGCACAGCGTGCCCGTGGACCGGCTCTTCCCGCCGACCGTGCGGGGCGACGGGGCGGGTCCCGGCGGCTCCGACCGCACCTGGACGCGGATCGCCGTCGCCCCCGACACCGGCTGCAAGGACGCCTTCGACCCGCTGCTGCGCCAGGCCCTCGCCCCCGTCGGCTGCCTGCGGCTGCTGCGCGCCACCTACGTGGACGCGACCCGCAGCCATGTCACCACCGTCGGCCTGCTGTTCACCAAGGCGGACGCGGCGGCCATGACCTCCCTGAAGGCCCGCTTCCGCAAGGAGGGCCTGGACCGGCGCACCGACCTGATGCCCCGCCCGTACGCGGCGAAGGGCACCGACGCCGAGGACTTCGGCAAGGCTCAGCGCGCCTCCTGGACCGAGTCGGTCCTCACGGACGCCCCCGTCGTCGTGTACTCCGTCTCCGGGTTCGCGGACGGGCGCGCGGTCGCCACCCCGCAGCCCGCCGACGAGGCCATGAAAACGGACTCCACCGCGGCCGTGGCCCAGGCGGGCCTCGGCCATGAGGCGCGGGGACTGGCCGACCGGGTGGAGCGCAGCCTTCGCAAGACCGTCACCTCGGCCACGGAGAAGCCGTCATGACCCGCACGGACGGCCCCGTCGGCCGCGATCGGCAGACCGGCACGACCGGAGGCACCGGCACCGCCGCGGCCGGACAGCGCGCGATGCCGGGGAAGCGCGTCCGCGCGGCCCTGGCGGCCCGTCGGCCCCGCCTCTCCCGCAGGTCCGGCGTCCTCGGCGCCGTCCTCGCCGCCTCCCTCGCCCTGGTGCCCTCGACCGCCGCGCACGCCGACGGCATACGCGCCCAGCAGTGGGGCCTCGACGCGATGCACACGCAGCAGGCGTGGCGGACGACCAAGGGCAAGGGCATCACCGTCGCCGTCCTGGACACCGGCGTCGACGCCCGGCACCGGGACCTCGCGGGCAACGTGCTCGCCGGGAAGGACATGGTCGGCTTCGGCGCGAGCCGTGGCGACCGGGCCTGGGCCCGGCACGGCACCGCCATGGCCGGCATCATCGCCGGGCACGGCCACGGAGCGGGTGACGCCGACGGCGTGATGGGCATCGCCCCGCAGGCCAAGGTCCTGCCCGTCCGTGTCATCCTCGAGGACGGCGACTCGGCCCGCTCGAAGGCCCGCAACACCCGGGGCAACGCGCTCGCCGAGGGCATCCGCTGGGCCACCGACCACGGCGCCGACGTCATCAACCTCTCCCTCGGCGACGACTCCAAGTCCGCCCACCCCGAGCCCGCCGAGGACGAAGCCGTCCAGTACGCGCTGAAGAAGGGCGCCGTCGTCGTCGCCTCGGCCGGCAACGGCGGGGAGAAGGGCGACCACATCTCCTACCCGGCCGCGTACCCCGGCGTGATCGCGGCGACCGCCGTGGACCGCTACGGAACCCGCGCCTCCTTCTCCACCCGCCGCTGGTACGCCACCGTCAGCGCCCCGGGCGTCGATGTCGTCATCGCCGACCCGGACGACCGGTACTACGAGGGCTGGGGCACCAGCGCGGCGTCCGCGTTCGTCTCCGGCGCGGTCGCGCTCGTCAAGGCCGCCCACCCGGGCCTGTCCCCGGCCCAGATCAAGCAGCTCCTCGAGGACACCGCCCGCAACGTTCCCTCCGGGGGCCGTGACGACTCCCGCGGCTTCGGCTTCATCGACCCCGCCGCCGCCATCGAGGCGGGCGGGCGGCTCAAGCCGGAAGGCCTCAAGTCGGCGGCGTACGGCCAGAAGTACTTCGGCCCGGGCCCCGACACCCCTGACGACGGCGGCAGTTCCGCCGACTGGGCCGGCCCCCTCGCGGGCGCCCTGGGCCTGGCCCTGCTGGGCACCTCGGTGGTGCTGTGGCGCGGTCGCAGAGTCCCGCGCCTGTTCGGCCGTTCCTAGGATCCGGAGCCGCGCACCACCGGCGGGTGGCAGGAAGTCCACCGACCCGGTCCCTGTACCGATCGGGTGTCCGGTCCGCGCCGCCGCCCCGGCCGACGTACTCGTCCCGTCGATCCCGTCGGTCCCGTCGGTCCCGTCCGCGTCAGTCCTCGGCGATGTCCTGGAAGGCAGACAGCGCGGCCTTCGACACCGCTTCCACCAGCGCAATGCCCTTGGTCTGCGTGGAGTTGCCGTTCGACAGCGCCGCCACCAGATAGGCGTGGCCGTCGGCCGAGACCCGCCCGATGCTGTTGATGTCCCACAGCCCGGTCGTACTGCGCGCCAACCACCCGTTCTTCAGAGCCCATTGAGAACCGTCCGCCGCGGCCGACACCCCCCACCGCTGGCCGGCCGCGATCTCGCCCATGAGCCCCTGGAGGTAGGACCGGGAGCTCTCGCCGAGTTCCGAGTCGTCACCGAACACCTGTCGCAGCAGCGTCAGTTGGTCGCTCGCCGTGGTCTGGGTCAGCCCCCACAGCTCACCGTCGCCGCCCTCCGTGTCCGTCAGGCCGAAGCGCTTGTTCGCCGCGTCCAGGCCGTCGGCCCGGCCGATCGCCCTCCAGAGCGCGGTCGCCGACACGTTGTCGCTGTTCTCGATCATCGCGGTGGCGTACGTCTTCTCCTGCGCGGTGAGATGCCGGTCCGCGTCCTGTGCCTGGAGCAGCAGCGCGGCCAGGATGTTCACCTTCACGATGCTCGCGGTGTCGAACGCGGCGTCCCCGTACGCGGCGCTCGCACCGGAGTCGAGATCGAGGACGGCGACCGAGGCCTTCGCGCCGGCCGTCACCGTCACCGCCTTCATCGCCTTCGCGAGCAGTGCGTCCCGGTCCACGGCGGGCTCCGCCACAGGTTCCACCGAAGCCTCCTCGGTCACGGTCGGCGACGAAGACGGCGATGCCGACGCCGCCGCCGACGATACGGCGCCCGGGCCGTCGTGCGCCTGGGCCTTGACGTACACGGCCCCGGTCGCGGTGGCGCCGACGAGGACGGCGGAGGCCACGGCGGTGTACAGGAGTGGCTTGCGTCGGGAGGGCCGGGCGCGGCGCCCGCGTGCTCTGTGACGGTCCATCCCGCGATGCTGGACCTCTGGGCTGTGTCCGCGGTTAGACGCGTGTTAGAGGTGTGTCAGGGAAGACTGAGAAACTGATGAATCCCGTCAACGCCGGGTTTCAGGGGCCGCACAAGCACAGCAGCATCCCCCCGATAGGGTCGGGGACCGTGGCGAACAAGAACATTCCCGACTCCGGCTTCTCCGACGACGACGGTTCCGCCGACCCCCGGCTGAGCGCGGCGCTCGCCGCGTGGTCCGCGAACCGGACCGCCGTGCCGCCGGTCCTGGAGGCACTCCGGGGCGCCCGGCTGCTCGTGCCGGTCGTGGCCATCCTCGGCGAGGTCGAGGAGGACGAGAACGGGCTGCGCCGCGAGAAGACCAGCGACATGGCGGTGCCCACGCTCAAGGCGGGGAACCGCACGGCCCTGCCCGCCTTCACGTCCACCGACGCGCTGGCCCGCTGGGACCCGGAGGCCCGCCCCGTCGCCGTACGCCTGATCCAGGTCCTGGAGGCAGCGGCGCACGAGAAGGCCGACACGATCGTGCTGGACCTGGCGGGTCCCGTGTCCTACGAGCTGACGGGCTCCGCCCTGCTGGCGCTCGCCGAGGGGCGTACGACCGCCGACCCGCTCGCCGATCCCGCCGTGGTCGAGGCGGTACGGGCCGCGGTCGCCGCCGAGCCCCTGGTGGTCCGCGCCCATCTCGGCCCCGGCCGGGCGGACGGCACTCTCGCCCTGGTGCTCGACCCGTCGGCCGCCCCCGCCGAGACCGCTCGCGCGGTGGCCGAGCGGCTCGCGGCCGACGAAACGCTGAGGGCCCGCCTGGTGCGCGGCCTCGACCTGGCACTGCTGCCGGCCGAGGCGACGCCACCGGGCGAGCCCCTGTACGTACGCGGGTAGGCCCGCGTCCGCCTCCGTCTCCGTACGACGTACGGACGCGGGTCAGCCGTAGACGGGGCCCGTGTACTTCTCGCCCGGGCCCTGGCCCGGCTCGTCCGGGACGAGGGACGCCTCGCGGAAGGCCAGCTGGAGCGACTTCAGGCCGTCGCGCAGCGGGGCCGCGTGGAAGGAGCTGATCTCGGTGGTGCTCGCGTCGAGCAGCCCGGCCAGCGCGGTGACCAGCTTGCGCGCCTCGTCCAGGTCCTTGTGCTCGTCGCCCTCCTCGGTGAGACCGAGCTTCACGGCGGCGGCGCTCATCAGGTTGACGGCGACCGTCACGATGACCTCGACCGCGGGGACCTCGGCGATGTCGCGGGTCATGGTGTCGTAGTCGGGGTTCTGGGGAGGGGTGTCACTCATGCCTCCCACGATAGGCCCCGGCGCGCGCGTCCCCGTCCGCGGGAGTCTTCCGCCGGGTGGGAGACGGCGGGGAGGCCGCCGGTTAGCGCGCACCCGGCGGAACTGCTAACCTTGTGTAACGACCGGCCGGACACGTATGTGCTCGGCCCACAAGTGGAGGCTCCGATCTCCCACCCGACTGTCCTCCGGGACGGCGGGTCATCCGGTCAGGTGGCCACCACCGTTCCGTACGGACGGTGGAGTCGCCCGAATGTGCGCCCCGCGGTTGACTGCGGCGGTGCTCCGGTTAGCCATGGAGCCCCGCCTGTGTCCCGTCCGGGGCATTTTTCATGTGCCCCGGTGGTTGGTCCACTGTCATCAGAGACATACGCGGCGGTCCGCCAGACCGTCGTGTGGTGCTACCGAGGAGGATCCATCAGCACCGAGCCCCGCATCAACGACCGGATTCGCGTTCCCGAAGTGCGACTTGTCGGTCCCAGCGGCGAGCAGGTCGGGATTGTTCCGCTTGCCAAGGCCCTGGAGCTTGCTCAGGAGTACGACCTCGACCTCGTCGAGGTGGCCGCGAGCGCACGCCCGCCGGTCTGCAAGCTCATGGACTACGGGAAGTTCAAGTACGAGTCGGCCATGAAGGCCCGTGAGGCGCGCAAGAACCAGGCGCACACGGTCATCAAGGAAATGAAGCTCCGGCCGAAGATCGACCCGCACGACTACGACACCAAAAAGGGTCACGTCGTCCGGTTCCTCAAGCAGGGCGACAAGGTCAAGATCACGATCATGTTCCGTGGTCGCGAGCAGTCCCGGCCGGAACTCGGCTACCGACTGCTGCAGCGTCTCGCTACGGACGTCGAGGACCTCGGGTTCATCGAGTCGAACCCGAAGCAGGACGGCCGAAACATGATCATGGTTCTCGGTCCGCACAAGAAGAAGACCGAGGCGATGGCCGAAGCCCGTGAGGCTCAGGCGGCTCGCAAGGCAGAAGCGAAGGCCAATCCCGGTCGTTCGCAGAACGCCGCCGATGACGACATCGCCGAGGGCGACGTGGTCGAGGGCGAGACCACCGAGGCCGAGTCCGCCGAGGCCCCGGCCGAGGCATCCGCCGAGGCCTGATCCCAGGGCGCATGCCCCGGGATGTCAATCCATACATATGACGTTCCACCGTGCCCGGTCCAGCGACCGGGCACCGGAACGCCACTGACGAGGAGAGAACGGCGCTATGCCGAAGAACAAGTCGCACAGCGGTGCCAGCAAGCGCTTCAAGATCACCGGCTCCGGCAAGGTGCTCCGTGAGCGCGCCGGCAAGCGCCACCTGCTCGAGCACAAGTCGTCCCGCGTGACCCGTCGTCTCACCGGCACCGCCGAGATGGCCCCGGGCGACGCCGCGAAGATCAAGAAGCTTCTCGGCAAGTGACGTACCGGCGCTTCGGCGCCGCACGTCTGAACCGGGACCCCATCGATTTCGGGCCGTGTGAGTCCAACCACGGCCCCGCTACAAGGAGTTAAAAAGTGGCACGCGTCAAGCGGGCAGTCAACGCCCACAAGAAGCGCCGGGCGATCCTCGAGGCGGCCTCCGGCTACCGCGGTCAGCGTTCGCGCCTGTACCGCAAGGCCAAGGAGCAGGTCACCCACTCTCTGGTCTACAACTACAACGACCGCAAGAAGCGCAAGGGCGACTTCCGTCAGCTGTGGATCCAGCGCATCAACGCTGCGGCCCGCCAGAACGGCATGACGTACAACCGCCTCATCCAGGGTCTGAAGGCCGCCAACATCGAGGTGGACCGCAAGATCCTCGCGGAGCTGGCCGTCAACGACGCCAACGCGTTCGCCGCGCTCGTCGAGGTCGCGCAGAAGGCGCTGCCGTCGGACGTCAACGCGCCGAAGGCCGCGTGACGCTGCGCTGGCTCTAGCCGACGTGGACGTGACTGAAGGACCCGCAGGTTTCAGCCTGCGGGTCCTTTGCTGCTGACGCCCGCTGAGGCTGTGCGTGCGGGTGCCGGCCGTCGGGGGCTGATCGCTCCCCCGAGTTCTCGGCTCCGCTCGAACAGGGGGACCCCCATCGCGGCGGAGCCGCAGATCGACACGGGCCCGCGCCCCCAGGGGGTTGCAGTCGTCCCCAGATATCGAAGGTGAACCAGACAATGCCACCCGCCAGCCCCGAGCTGATCTCCCCGCGCTCGCCGCGTGTCCTGGCCGCCCGGCGGCTCGCCCGGCGGAACTTCCGGGGCAAGGAGCGGCTGTTCCTCGCCGAGGGGCCGCAGGCCGTCCGGGAGGCCGCGGCGCACCGCGCCGACGGCTCCGCCACCCTCGTGGAACTGTTCGCCACCGTCGAAGCCGCCGAGCGCTACGCCGACATCGTCGGTGACGCCCGAGGCGCCGGCGCCCGCGTGCACCTCGCCGAAGAGCAGGTCATCGCCGACATCTCCACCACCGTCACCCCGCAGGGCCTCGTCGGGATCTGCCGCTTCCTCGACACCCCCTTCGAGGACATCCTCAAGGCCCGGCCCAAGCTCGTCGCCGTGCTCGCGCACGTCCGCGACCCCGGGAACGCCGGGACCGTGCTGCGCTGCGCGGACGCCGCGGGCGCCGAGGCCGTCGTCCTCACCGACGCCTCCGTGGACCTCTACAACCCCAAGGCCGTACGTGCCTCCGTCGGGTCCCTGTTCCATCTGCCCGTCGCCGTCGGCGTGCCCGTCGAGCAGGCCGTGGCCGGACTCAAGGACGCGGGCGTCCGCATCCTCGCCGCCGACGGCGCGGGCGAGGACGATCTCGACGACGAACTCGACAAGGGGACCATGGGCGGACCCACCGCCTGGGTGTTCGGCAACGAGGCCTGGGGGCTTCCGGAGGAAACCCGTGCGCTGGCCGATGCCGTCGTGCGCGTTCCCATCCACGGAAAGGCCGAGAGCCTGAACCTCGCCACGGCCGCGGCCGTATGTCTCTACGCGTCAGCCCGTGCACAGCGCGCCTCCACAGGGTGCCGTTCCGTCACCGGCAGCTAGTAGGGTGACGGGCTCGGGGGCCCTCTGCGCCAGACGAGAGGTGGGGTACGGGGATGAGTGTCGGCACGGGCGGGGCGCAGAGCGCGCTACGAGCACGAGACGTGCGCGGCACATCCGCGTCCCGGCACGATGACACCGCCGGAGACGGCCCCGGAGCCGGACTCGGCATCGACCCCGACGACCTGCCCGACGGAATCGTCGTCGCCGACGAACACGGCCGGGTGATCTGCTTCAACGCCGCCGCCGCCCGGATCACGGCGGTCCCCGCGGCCGAGGCCCTCGGCCGACGGCTCGAATCGGCGCTCCCCCTGGAGGACCTGGAAGGCCGCCGATGGTGGCAGATGACCGACCCGTACGGCGGTCTCGCCATCCGCAACGGACAGCCCGAGCGCAATCTGCTGCTCCCCGGCGGCCGTGAGGTCCTCGTCTCCGCGCGCTATGTGCGGACCCGGCCCACCGGACCGGTCCGCCGGGTCGTCGTCTCCCTGCGCGACACCGAGGCCCGCCGCCGCACCGAGCGCAGCCACGCCGAGCTGATCGCCACGGTCGCCCATGAGCTGCGCTCGCCGCTCACCTCCGTCAAGGGCTTCACGGCGACCCTGCTCGCCAAGTGGGAACGCTTCACCGACGACCAGAAGAAACTGATGCTGGAGACCGTCGACGCCGACGCGAACCGTGTCACCCGGCTCATCGCCGAGCTCCTCGACATCTCCCGCATCGACTCCGGGCGCCTCGAACTGCGCCGCCAGCCCGTCGACATAGGCGCCGCCGTCGGCCGGCACATCCAGGCGTACGTCGCCTCGGGCCAGCCCGCCGACCGCTTCCTGCTGCGCATCGAGCAGCCCCTGCCCGCTCTCTGGGCCGACCCCGACAAGATCGACCAGGTGCTCAGCAACCTGATCGAAAATGCGGTGCGGCACGGCGAGGGAACCGTCACCATTGACGTGGCACCCTCGGTCTCCCCGCGTGAGCGGCCGGAAGACGAGGGCACGGCGAACGCCGTCACGTCGGTCACCGTGAGCGACGAGGGCACCGGAATCCCGGAGGAGTCCATGAACCGCGTCTTCACCCGCTTCTGGCGGGGCAGCAAGCGCGGCGGCACCGGCCTCGGGCTCTACATCGTCAAGGGCATCGTCGAAGCCCACGGCGGCACCATCACGGTCGGCCGTGCCCCCGGCGGGGGCGCGGAGTTCCGATTTACGTTGCCCGTGGGCACCCCGGCGTACCTTCTGTAAACGCCGCAGCGGCCCCCACGGGCGCATCCGCACGGGAGCACCGCGAGGACGCCCAGTCCTGGGCAGGCCCCCACCCCCGTTAGACTCGGCCTTTGGCACCTTTGCGTCCTCTCATCTGCGGACGATTCGTCTCCGAGTCGATGACGGGGACCCTCAGCCAGCCAACCGGAAGCACGGGAAGAGATGTCGGCACCTAATAAGTCGTACGACCCTGTAGAGGTCGAGGCCTTGAAACCGGAAGAGATCGAGCGCATGCGGGACGAGGCGCTCGCCGCCTTCGCGGCCGCCGGTGACCTCGACGCGCTCCAGGAGGCCAAGGTCGCCCACACCGGCGGCACCTCCCCGCTGGCCCTGGCCAACCGCGAGATCGGAGCGCTGCCCCCGCAGGCCAAGGCGGCGGCCGGCAAGCTCGTCGGCCAGGCCCGCGGCGCCGTGAACAAGGCCCTCGCCGCCCGCCAGACAGAGCTGGAGGCCGAGCGCGACGCGCGCGTACTGGTCGAGGAGGCGGTGGACGTCACCCTGCCGTACGACCGCGTACCGAGCGGCGCCCGGCACCCGCTGACCACCATGATGGAGCGGGTCGCGGACGTCTTCGTGTCCATGGGATACGAGGTCGCCGAGGGACCCGAGGTCGAGGCGGAGTGGTTCAACTTCGACGCCCTGAACTTCGGCCCGGACCACCCGGCCCGGCAGATGCAGGACACCTTCTTCGTCCAGGGCCCCAAGGGCGCTGACAGCGACGGCGAGTCCGGTGTCGTGCTGCGCACCCACACCTCACCGGTGCAGGCCCGCGCCATGCTCGACCGGGAGCCGCCCGTCTACGTCGTGTGCCCCGGCCGCGTCTACCGCACGGACGAACTCGACGCCACGCACACCCCGGTCTTCCACCAGATCGAGCTGCTGGCCGTCGACGAGGGCCTGACCATGGCCGACCTCAAGGGCACCCTGGACCACATGGTCCAGTCGCTCTTCGGCTCGGACATGAAGACCCGGCTGCGCCCGAACTACTTCCCCTTCACCGAGCCGTCCGCCGAGATGGACATGCTCTGCTACGTCTGCAAGGGCGAGTCCGTCGGCAACCCCGACCGCCCCTGCCGGACCTGCTCCTCCGAGGGCTGGATCGAGCTCGGCGGCTGCGGCATGGTCAACCCGCGGGTGCTGGTCGCCTGTGGCGTGGACCCGGAGAAGTACAGCGGATTCGCCTTCGGGTTCGGCATCGAGCGGATGCTGATGTTCCGTCACAACGTAGAAGACATGCGAGACATGGTCGAGGGTGACGTCCGGTTCACCCGGCCGTTCGGGATGGAGATCTGATGCGGGTCCCGCTTTCTTGGCTGCGGGAGTACGTCGACCTGCCGGCGACGGAGACCGGGCGCGACGTCCAGGCCAAGCTCATTTCGGCAGGCCTCGAGGTCGAGACCGTCGAGCAGCTCGGCGCCGACCTCAAGGGTCCCCTGGTCGTCGGCCAGGTGCTCACCATCGAGGAACTGACGGAGTTCAAGAAGCCCATCCGCTTCTGCACCGTCGACGTCGGCACCGCCAACGGCACCGGTGAGCCCCAGGAGATCGTCTGCGGCGCCCGCAACTTCGCCGTCGGCGACAAGGTCGTCGTGGTGCTGCCCGGCGCCGTCCTGCCCGGCAACTTCGCGATCGCCGCGCGCAAGACGTACGGCAAGACCTCGCACGGCATGATCTGCTCCGGCGACGAGCTGGGCATGGGCGACGACGGCTCCGGCGGCATCATCGTGCTGCCGCCCGAGGTCGAGGTCGGTACCGACGCGATCGAGCTGCTCCAGCTCGTCGACGAGGTCCTCGACATCGCCGTCACGCCCGACCGCGGCTACGCACTGTCGCTGCGCGGCGTGGCCCGCGAGGCCGCCATCGCGTACGGCCTGCCGCTGCGCGACCCCGCGCTGCTCGACGTACCGGCCCCGAACGCGTTCGGCTACCCGGTGCAGATCTCCGACCCGATGGGCTGCGACCGCTTCACCGCGCGGACGGTGACCGGCCTCGACCCCGACGCCCACTCCCCGATCTGGCTGCGGCGCCGGCTGCAGAAGGCCGGGATGCGCCCGATCTCGCTGGCCGTCGACATCACCAACTACGTGATGCTGGAGCTCGGCCAGCCCCTGCACGCCTACGACCGCAGCCGGGTCCAGGGCACGATCGGCGTACGCCGGGCCGAGCAGGGCGAGAAGATCACCACCCTCGACGGTGTCAAGCGCACGCTGGACGCCGGAGACCTGGTGATCACCGACGACCGCGGGCCCATCGGCCTCGCGGGCGTCATGGGCGGCGCCCACACCGAGATCGACGACACCGAGGGCACCACGACCGAGGTCGTCATCGAGGCCGCGCACTTCGACGCGATCTCGATCGCGCGCACGGCCCGCCGTCACAGGCTGGCCTCCGAGGCGTCCAAGCGCTTCGAGCGCGGCGTCGACCCGCAGGCCGCGTCCGCCGCGGCCCAGCGGACCGTCGACCTGCTCGTGCTCCTCGCGGGCGGCACCGCCGACGCCGGGGTCACCGAGGTGATCGCGCCGTCCGCGCCGCACACCATCACCATCCCGGCGGACCACCCGGACAAGGTGGCCGGTGTCGACTACGGCCGCGAGACCGTCGTCCGCCGCCTCCAGCAGGTCGGCTGCGACGTGTACGGGCAGGACGAGCTGATCGTCACCGTGCCGTCCTGGCGGCCCGACCTGACGGACCCGAACGACCTCGCGGAAGAGGTCATCCGGCTCGAGGGCTACGAGAACCTGCCCTCCACGCTGCCCAAGCCCCCGGCGGGTCTCGGCCTCACCGACCGGCAGCGGCTGAACCGCCGGATCGGCCGCGCGCTGGCCGGTGCCGGATACGTGGAGGCGCTGAACTACCCGTTCATCGGCGAGCACGTCTTCGACCAGTTCGGCCTGGCCGACGACGACCCGAAGCGCAAGGTCGTCAAGCTGGTCAACCCGCTCTCCGACGAGGAGCCCGCGCTCCGTACGACGCTGCTGCCGGGTCTGCTCCAGACCCTGCGCCGCAACGACGGCCGCGGCAGCCACGACCTGGCGCTCTTCGAGACGGGCCTGGTCTTCCACCCGCAGGAGGAACTGCGCGTCGCCGGGCGGCTGCCCGTCGACCGCCGTCCCACCGACGAGGAGGTCGCGTCCCTGACCGCCGCGCTTCCCGTCCAGCCCCGGCACGCCGCCGTCGTCCTCGCGGGCGCCCGCGAGCAGGCCGGCTGGTGGGGCAAGGGCCGTCCGGCCGACTGGGCCGACGCGATCGAGGCCGCGCGCACCCTGGCCCGCGAGTCGGGGACCGAACTCCTCGTCCGCTCCGGCCAGTACGGGCCGTGGCACCCGGGCCGCTGCGCCGAGCTCGCGGTCCTCGTGGACGGTGCGGAGCAGGTCATCGGGTACGCCGGTGAGCTGCACCCCGGTGTACTGAAGACGCTGGGCCTGCCCGCGCGCACCTGCGCGATGGAGCTGGACCTGGACGTGCTGGAGCGGGCGAGCTCGGGCCACCCCAAGGGCCCGAAGATCTCGACCTTCCCGGTCGCCACGCAGGACGTCGCGCTGGTCGTCGACAGGACCGTCCCGCACACGGACGTCGAAGCGGCGCTGCGCGACGGCGCGGGTGAACTCCTCGAGTCCATCCGGCTGTTCGACGAGTACGAGAGCGAGCAGCTCGGCGAGGACAAGAAGTCCCTCGCCTACGCGCTGCGGTTCCGTGCCGCCGATCGCACGCTGACGGTCGACGAAGCGTCCGCGGCGCGCGACGCGGCGGTGGCACTGGCCGCCGAGCGCACGGGAGCCGTGCTGCGCGGAGCCTAGGGGCTCCACCGGTTGTGCCGGGGAGCTGTGCGCCGTTCGGTGGCCGCGGATGTCCGTGGCCGGGCGCGCGGCTCCCCGCTCCCGTTTCCAGGCCTTCCGTGGCTCCTGCCTGCATAAATGCGCGCGCCCGAAGACACCTCACTCATTCGGGTGACATGCCCGGGCGATCCGGCCCGGCCGGGCCGGGCGGTCGACAGAATCGGACCGGTCTCTCCGAGGCCGTCCGCGCTGTCAGTGCTGTCAGTGCCTATTGGGGGGCCAATCGGCATGATCCGTTTCAAGGCTGGGGTGCCCCGCAGGGCGACGCTCCGGACGCATTCGCGGGACCCGGCCGGGGCGGTGCTCGGGCGGCCGCGCCGGGGCGACCGGCTGAGAGCCGGGTTCGCCCGTGCGGTGCGCGGCGGCAGGCCCCGGACCGGGGTCGGCCGCGGGGACTGCGCACCCGGCCGACGCCGGGGCCTCGGCCGCCGGGTCCACCGTTCCGCCGGCCGGCCGCCGCTGCGCCGGGCACTGAGCCTCGGGCTGCCCGCGGTCTGGGGCGCGCTGGCGGTCTCGTACACGATGGCCTGTCCTCTCGCGCAACAGAACGGCGTCGGCGCCCGCATCGTCACCAGCGCCGTCTTCTTCGCGGTCGGTGCCGGTCTGATACTCCACGTCAGAAGGGCGCTGCTGCGCGAGCTCCGGCAGATCCGCAAGGTCGCGGGGGCCGCGCAGGACGTCCTGCTGCGCCCGCTGCCGCCGTCCATCGACGGGCTGAACATCGCCGCTGCCCAGCTCTCCGCGGACCGCGGCGCGGGGGTCGGAGGCGATCTGTACGAGGCGATCGCCACCGAGCACGGGGTGCGGGTCGTGATGGGCGATGTCCGCGGGCACGGACTCGGCGCCATCGGGACCGTCGCCGCGGTCCTCGGCAGCTTCCGCGAGGCCGCGCACGACGAACCCGAACTCGGCGGTGTACTCAGAAGACTCGAGCGGGCGCTGGCCCGGCATCTGCGCCAGGGGGACCGGGCCGATCACCCCTCGACGGGCTTCGACCCCGACAGCCCGGCAGCCGAGGAGTTCGTCACCGTCCTGCTGCTGGAGATCCGCCGCGACGGCGAGGTGCACGCCCTCAACTGCGGCCATCCCTGGCCCTATCTGCTCGGCAGGGGGCGTGTCCTGCCACTCGTCCGAGCCGAACCGCTGCCCCCGCTCGGGCCGTTCCCGCTCCCGGCCGCCCTCGTGGCCGAGCCCTGCGGCCGACTCCTGCCCGGCGAGGGACTGTTCCTGCACACGGACGGTGTCGAGGACGCCCGGGACACCCAGGGACAGTTCTTCCCACTGCTTCCGGCGCTCGCGGAGGCCGTCCGTGACCGGCCCGTCGTGCCGCAGGCCGTGCTGCGCACGGTCTTCGCCGGAGTGCTGCGCCACACCGGCGGCCGGCCCACCGACGACGTGGCCCTCCTGGTGCTGCGCAACGACCGCCGACGCCTTCCCCTGAAACAGGGCCGCGTGTCCCATCACGTGCCCCGCTAGCGGCTGTTGTCCGGCCGCGGGTCGCCGAGCCGCGTGCCGGACCCCGCGTCCGCGGCGCGCTCCGAACGGCCGCGTCTAGGGGCGGCGGCATGCGGTTCCGCCGCCCCGGACGCGACCGGCCACGGGACCCGCCCGGACAACCGGAGTCCCGCGGTCGCCCCGGCCGATCCGGCATCGGCCGTCCGCCCCGCCACGGAGTGTCGGGCAGGCAGCCGGGCGGACGGCGCGAGTCGGGCCGCCGCACTGTACGAGGGGGAGCCGACGGCCCGGCCGGCCTCTTGCGAGGCATTTCAGTCAACCGGTCCGAAACTCTCTGCGACAGTGCGCGTACAGCGCGGATACGGGCATTCCCTTCACACCCCGTGTGAAAGGGGACGCACTACTGTGACGGGCACGGTCTGGTGCGGTCCGGCGCCCTCGGGCGCGATCGGCGCCCACGGCAACGAGCCACTCGGGGGGCCTTCCATGCAGCCCAACACTCTGCTCGACGCGATCCTCGACGAGGCCGGTATCTCGCACGCGGGACTCGCCGCCCACGTCAACCAGGCCGGACGGGCGCGCGGTCTCGCGCTCCGCTACGAACACACCGCCGTGGCACGGTGGTTGAAGGGCCAGCGGCCGCGCGGCCAGGTCCCCGACCTGATCTGCGAGGTGCTCGCGGGACGGCTCCACCGGCCCGTCACGCTCGACGACATCGGCCTCGGGGTCCCCGGCGAACCGTCCACCCCGCACGCCGGGTCGCTCTCCGGCTTCGTCGAGCGGGCCACCGCGCTGTGGCGTTCCGACGAGCAGCAGCGCCCGCACATCCTCGGCGCCCCGGCCGTCACCGGAACGCCCGCGGTGATGCCCGTATGGGAGTGGGAGAATCCGCCCGAGGACGTGGACGTCTCCCGCGGCGGCCGCCACCACGTCAGCATGGCCGACATCGAGATGCTGCGCGCCGCCCGTGCCCACTACGAGCAGATGTACCGCAAGGCCGGCGGCATCGCGACCCGCACCCGGATCGTCGGCTTCCTCAACTCCGAGACCGCGCCCCTGCTGCGCGGCGGCTACACCGACGCCACCGGCCGCCAACTCCACCGCGCAACAGGGGGGTTGGTGGCCATCGCGGGTATCTGCGCCTACGACTCCGACGCGCACGGACTCGCCCAGCGCTACTTCCACCAGGCGCTGCGCCTGGCGAAGGCCAGTGGGGACAGGGGGCTTGGGGCCTACGTCATAGCACTGCTCGTCAACCAGGCGCTGTTCATGCGTGAGTACCGGCAGGCGGTCGCGTTCGCCGAGGCGGCGCTGCGCGCGGCGGGGCGTCACATCACGCCTGCGCTCGCCTCCGACCTGTACGCGATGCAGGCCAAGGCGTACGCACACCTCGGCGACGGCAGCAGCGCACTGTCCTGCATACGGCGTGCCGAGCAGGCCGCCGAGCGCATCCGGCGTGGTTACGAGCCGGACGAGACCGGCTATGTCCAGCCGGGACTGGTCAACGTACAGGTGGCGGAGGCGTTGCTCAGCCTCGGCGATCTGGTGGCCGCCGCGGAGCACGCCGCGGCCGCCGTCGACACTCCGGCGCACGACCGGGGGCGCGTGCACCGGCTGGCGATGCTCAGTCAGATCGAGCTGCGGCAGGGCAACGCCGACAAGGCGGTGGAGACCGCCGTGCAAATGGCGGAACAGGCACGGGGGATGGAGTCGCAGCGGCTGCGTGACAGACTTCGCGCGGTACGCGAGCACCTGGTGCGCAGCGGCTGTTCGGGCACGACCGAGGCCGCGGAACTCATCGACGGCGCACTGCGCGTACCGCTGTAGAGAACACCCGGAAAGCCACTTCACGACCCCCCACCGGAACGCCGGCCACCGCTTGGGCCCATCGTGTTCACCGCCACTGCGCCGTGCCCCGACCGCTGCGACTCTGCTGCCGGGACGCTGCTGCTGCGATATTGCCATCTACTCGGCGGAAGGTGGCAGAACCGTGCAGTGGACGAAACAGAACGAACAAACTGTGTATGAAAACCGCTGGTTCAGCGTCAAGCTCGCAGATGTGGGGCTGCCGGACGGGCGGCATCTCGATCACTTCCTGATACGGCTGCGGCCCGTCGCCGTGGCCACCGTGGTGAACGAGGCCAACGAAGTACTGCTCCTGTGGCGGCACCGCTTCATCACCGACAGCTGGGGATGGGAGCTCGCCGCGGGTGTCGTGGAGGACGGCGAGGACGTCGTCGTCGCGGCGGCCCGCGAACTGGAGGAGGAGACCGGGTGGCGGCCGGGACCCCTGCGGCATCTGATGAGTGTCGAGCCCTCCAACGGGCTCACCGACGCCCGGCATCACATCTACTGGGCCGACGAGGGCGCGTACATCGGACACCCCGTGGACGACTTCGAGTCCGACCGTCGGGAATGGGTTCCCCTGAAGCTCGTTCCCGACATGGTCGCCCGCGGTGAGGTCCCGGCCGCCAACATGGCTGCCGCACTGCTCCTTCTGCACCATCTCAGGCTCGGGCAGGACGCGTTGCCCTGATCAGTCCCCCCTCGGCGTCCTGGGGCCTAGTGGCCCAGAGCCTGCCAGACCGCCACGGCCAGCGCGCCCACGGCCGCGACGACGGCGACGGTGGGCAGTGGCCAGCGGGTGTGTTCGAGCGCGACGATCCGTGTACTGAGATCGTCGAGATCCTTGGCGGCCTGGTCGTCGCGCTGAGTGAGCAGGGCCAGTCCTCCCTCGATGCGGGTCAATCCCACTTCGAGAGATCGGCGTAACTCCGCGAGTTCCTTGGGGGCCACGGGATGCTCGGGGTCGGCGGTCACGGGTCCGCTCCTTTCCGTAGTCGGCACATCCCTTGTGTGCGCACGGAAAGTCAACTCGCCTGGTGGGCACGTGGGGAGCGTGTGCGCCGGGCATATGCGGGCCCGGCGCGCACACGGCGTGTGAATGGCGCGGGCCCGGCACCGCGAAGGGTGCCGGGCCCGCGCCCGCCCGAGCTCTACGGAACGTAGTCAGCGCTCCGCTGTCACTGGCCGTAGGTGTAGAACCCCGAGCCCGACTTCCGGCCGAGGCGTCCCGCGTCCACCATGCGCTGGAGCAGCGGGGGAGCGGCGTACAGCGGCTCCTTGTACTCCTCGTACATCGAGTACGCGACCGAGGCCACCGTGTCGAGACCGATCAGGTCGGACAGCTTGAGCGGGCCCATCGGGTGGGCGCAGCCCATCTCCATGCCGTTGTCGATGTCCTCGCGGCTCGCGATGCCCGACTCGAACATCCGGATCGCGGACAGGAGGTAGGGGATCAGCAGGGCGTTGACGACGAAGCCCGAGCGGTCCTGGGCGCGGATCGCGTGCTTGCCGAGCGCCTTCTCGGCGAACAGCTGGGCGCGGCCGATGGTGCCCTCGGAGGTGGTCAGCGCCGGGATCAGCTCCACGAGCTGCTGCACCGGGGCCGGGTTGAAGAAGTGGATGCCGATGACCTGGTCGGGACGCGAGGTCGCGACGGCCAGCTTCACCAGCGGGATCGAGGAGGTGTTGGAGGCGAGGATCGCGTCCGGCCTGGTCACCACCTGATCGAGTACCTGGAAGATCTCGGTCTTGACCTGCTCGTTCTCGACGACGGCCTCGATCACGAGGTCGCGGTCGGCGAACTCGCCGAGGTCCGTGGTGAAGCTCAGCCGGTCATGGGTGGCCTTGAGCTCGTCCTCGGAGATCTTTCCGCGTCCCGCCGCCTTGGAGAGGGAGTTGAACAGCCGGGTCCGGCCGATCTCCAGGGCTTCGCCGGTGGTCTCGGCGACCTTGACGTCGAGGCCGGCGCGGGCGCACACCTCGGCAATGCCCGCTCCCATCTGGCCGCAGCCCACCACTCCGACGCGTTCGATGTCGGTCACATCGTCCCCTTCGCTGATCCGCACGGCCTGGCAGGTCCTCCGTTGTTCGGTGCCTGCTCCGAACGTGCACGTTACTCCCAAGTATCGATGATCGATCACCGGGGTGGGGCATGCTGGCCATCGAGACGATCCGTGACCGGGCGGATCCGCTGCGTAGGGGGTACGGAGATGGGACGACTGCCACGCCGGGCGTTCACGGCTGCCGCGCTCGCGACACTGTCGGGGCTCTCCACGGCGGGGGACGCCGCGGCGGCCCCGGGCCCCGCCTCGCCGCACCGGCCGAGGGCCCTGCCCGCCGTGCGCGGCATGTGGCTCGCGACCGCCTCGCACCGCGACTGGCCCTCGCGCACCGGCCTGAGCGCGGCGCGCCAGCGCGCCGAGCTCCTGGCCCACCTCGACACGGCGGTACGCCTGCGCCTCAACACCGTGATCTTCCAGGTCCGCCCCGCCGCCGACGCGTTGTGGCCCTCGCCGTACGAGCCGTGGTCCCAGTACCTGACCGGTGTCCAGGGCAAGGACCCCGGCTGGGACCCGCTGGGCACCGCGGTGCGGGAGGCCCACGCGCGCGGCCTGGAACTGCACGCCTGGTTCAACCCGTACCGCGTCTCGGGACAGCCGGACCCCGGCAGGCTCGCCCCCACGCACCCCGCACGCGTCCACCCGGACTGGGTCGTGCGGTACGGCGGGAAGCTCTACTACAACCCCGGGCTGCCCCCGGTCCGGACGTTCGTCCGGACCGCGATGCTCGACGCGGTGCGCCGGTACCCGGTCGACGGCGTGCACTGGGACGACTACTTCTACCCGTACCCGGTGGCCGGCGAAAGGTTCAACGACGACGCGGCGTACGCCGAACACGGCGCGGGCTTCGCGAGCCGGGCGGCCTGGCGGCGCCACAACATCGACCGGCTGGTGCTGGAGATGGCGGCGGGCATCAAGAAGGTCCGCCCCGGGGCCCGCTTCGGGATCAGCCCCTTCGGGGTCTGGCGCAACGCGTCGAGCGACCCGCGCGGCTCCGCGACCCGGGCAGGTGTCGAGACGTACGACGATCTCTACGCGGACACCAGGAAATGGGTCAGGGAGCACTGGATCGACTACATCTGCCCGCAGCTGTACTGGAACATCGGCTTCGCCGCCGCCGACTACGCGAAGCTGCTGCCCTGGTGGGCGAAGGTCGCCCGGGGGACGGGCGTCCAGCTGTACGCGGGGGAGGCGCTGTACAAGGCGGGTGCCCCGGGGCAGCCCGCGGCCTGGCGGGACCCCGCCGAACTCTCCCGGCATCTCACGTTCGCCCGCGACCACGCCGAGGTGCGCGGACATGTCTTCTTCTCGGCCGCGGAGGCCGGTGCCGACCGCGTCGGCGCGATGGCACGGGTCGTCGCCGACCACTACCAGCGGTCGGCGAAGCCCCCGCGCTGAGGGAGCGACCGCCTCCCGGCGGCCGTCCCGGTCGTTCTACTGCGGCATGTCCTTGTGGCGGATCTCGGAGTCCGGGCCCGGCGAGCAGACGGCCTCGTGACCGTCCTCGAACCGCACGCGGTAGGGGGGAGCGCCTTCGGCTCCCATGACCTCGGTGATCTCCGCGACCTTGTCGTGCTGGCCGACAACCCTGCCGTGCTGCACCAGTTGGTCGCCTTTGGTTGCGTGCATCTGAACGGTCTCCTCGTCCTGTACGGGAGTAACGGTTCGTGGCCTCAAGTCTACGGCCGGCGGCGCAGGTTGGCCCGGCCCGCGCACACGGGTCAGCCCCGCGCCCGCTGGGTGAGGGCGATGCAGACGAGCACGGCGGCCGCCGTCAGGGGTGCCGCCGGTGTGAGCCGCTCGCCGAGGAGCAGTACCGACCACACCAGTGTGAGCAGCGGCTGGGCCAGCTGCAACTGGCTCGCCTTCGGGATCCCGATCGACGCCATGCCCCGGTACCAGACGACCAGACCGAGGAACTGCGAACCGACCGCGACCCACAGCAGCCCGGTCACGCTGTGCGCCGTCAAGTGCACCGGCTCGTACGACAGCGCCACCAGCGCGCCCGGCACGCTGAGCGGCAGACACAGGACCAGCGCCCAGCCGATGACCTGCCAGCCCGGCATCACACGGGCGAGCCGACCGCCCTCGGTGTAGCCCGCCGCGCAGATCAGCAGCGCTCCGAACAGATAGGCGTCCGCTCCGGTCAGCGCGCCACCGCTCTGCTGCACGGTGAACGCGATCACGGCGGCCGCACCCGCGCAGGCCGCCAGCCAGAACATCCGCGACGGCCGGGCGCCGGTGCGCAGCGCCGAGAACAGCGCCGTCGTCAGCGGCAGCAGCCCGACGACCACGGCGGCGTGGGCGGTGGTCGAGGTCTGAAGAGCGAGTGTCGTCAGCAGGGGGAAGCCGAAGACGACTCCGGCGGCGACGACGCCGAGCCCGGCCAGATGCCGCCGGGCCGGTACGGGCACCCGCAGGGCGAGGAGACAGCCGCCCGCGACGACCGCGGCGAGCACGCAGCGTACGGCCACCAGGGACCAGGGGCCGAAGCCCTCCAGGCCCCAGGCGGTCGCGGGGAAGGTGAGGGAGAAGGCGGTGACGCCGAGGGCGGCCTGGAGGGTGCCGGAGCGGCGGTCCGTCGGAGAGGGGTTCCGGCGCCCGGCGCCGGCCCCGGGGGGCCGGTGGAGTGAGCCGGCCGGGGTCCCGTCGGTCACGGCGCGCGCACCGGCCGTGCACCGGCCGGTCCCCGTGCGCGCGGCGGACGTGAGGTCGGTGTCGGTGCTGACCGCTATCCCGGTCCCGTCGATAGCGCTACTCTCTGTTCTCATGCAAGAGCGTAGCAGTGTGGGCGATCTGGCGAATCAGCTGCGGCAGGAACTGAACCGCTACTCTCCCGGGGGAAAGCTGCCGTCGAGCCGGGCGTTCGTCGAGCGGTTCCGCGTGAGTCCCGTGACCGTGTCGCGGGCGCTGGCGCAGCTCGCCGCCGAGGGGCTCGTGGTCACCCGGCCCGGTGCGGGCGCCTTCCGGGCCGAGCCCCGGGCCGCCATCACGTCCACCGCCGGGGACACGTCCTGGCAGGAGGTCACGCTCAGCGCGGACGCCGCGGCCGAACTCGTCCCGCGCACCGTGGACGCCTCCGGTGTGCTCGCCTCGCTCGCCGCGCCACCACCCGGTGTCGTCGAGTTCAACGGCGGCTATCTGCACCCTTCGCTCCAGCCGGAGCGGGCGATGGGCGCGGCCCTCTCCCGGGCGGGCCGCCGCCCCGGCGCGTGGTCCCGGCCGCCCATGGAAGGCCTGCCGGAGCTGCGTGAGTGGTTCGCCCGGGGAATCGGCGGCGCGATCGGCGCCGCCGAGGTGCTGGTCACGGCGGGCGGCCAGTCCGCCCTGACCACCGCCCTGCGCGCGCTCGCGCCGCCCGGCGCCCCCGTCCTGGTCGAGTCACCCACCTATCCCGGCATGCTGGCCATCGCCCGGGCCGCGGGTCTTCGCCCCGTCCCGGTCCCGGTGGATCCCGACGGGGTCAAGCCCGCGCTCCTCGCGGACGCCTTCCGGGCCACCGGTGCCCGGGTCTTCGTCTGCCAGCCGCTGTTCCAGAATCCGACCGGTGCCGTGCTCGCGCCAGAGCGGCGGGGCGAGGTGCTGCGCATCGCGCGCGACGCCGGAGCCTTCGTCGTCGAGGACGATTTCGTACGCCGCCTCGTGCACGAGGACGCGGGCCCGCTCCCGCGTCCGCTGGCCGCCGAGGACCCGGACGGGGTCGTGGTGCACGTCGGTTCCCTGACCAAGGCGACATCGCCGAGCTTCCGGGTGAGCGCGCTGGCCGCGCGAGGTCCGGTGCTCGAACGGCTGCGAGCCATCCAGGTCGTCGACACCTTCTTCGTGCCGCGTCCGCTCCAGGAGGCCGCGCTGGAACTCGTCGGCTCTCCGGCCTGGCCGCGCCATCTGCGCACGGTATCCGCCGAGTTGAAGGCCCGGCGCGACACCATGACCGCCGCACTGCGGCTGCGGCTTCCCGAACTCGCCCTGCCCCACATCCCGTTCGGCGGCTATCACCTATGGGTCCGGCTGCCGGACGGCACCGACGAGTCCGCTCTCGTCGCCGCCGCCCTGCGCGCGGGGGTGGCCGTCACTCCCGGCCGCCCCTACTTCAGCGCCGAACCCCCGGCCGCCCAGCTCCGGTTGAGCTTCGCCGCGGTGGCCGGGACGGAGGAGATCACGGAGGGGGTACGGAGACTGACGGCGGCGTACGACGAGGTGCGGCCCTGACCCGCCCGGAGCCGAACCCGCGACGGGCGGAGTCCTGACCTCGGGTGTCTCCCGTCGCTCCGTGTCCCGCGGGCCGCGCTCGCCGTGTCGGCGCCCTCCGTCCGGGCGAGGGGATCGGGTCCCGGGCGCTCGCTCAGCCGGAGCACAGGCCGGAGCCGGGGCGCCCGTGAAGATTTGGATACCCTGCGTAACCCCCCTTGACCTGCGGAGTCCCGCGCTCCACGATCTGCGCATGCATCGGGTCACGTTCGTCGCAGCCGCACGCAGCTCCTCGCTGCTCGCGGAGCGCTTCGAGGACGACCGGCCGCTGGACCAGGCGGGCTGGGAAGAAGTGCAGCGCGCCGCCGCCGGCCTGGTGCCGCTGGCGGCGGCCGAGCTGCGCTATTGCTCGCCGACGCCCCGCAGCCGGGCCACCGGTGACGCCCTCGGCTACGCCCCTCTGGTCCAGCTCGCCCTGCGCGACTGCGACATGGGCCGCTGGCGCGGCTTCACCCTGGGCGAGGCCATGGCCCGCGAGCCCGAGGCCGTGGACGCCTGGCTGGCCGACCCGCGCTCCACGCCGCATGGTGGCGAGTGTCTGCTGTCCTTCATCGCCCGCGTCGGTGCCTGGCTCGACACCCGGCCCGCGGACGAGGGCGGCACCCTCGTCGCGGTGGCCGAGCCCTCGGTGGTCCGGGCCGCGCTGGTCTACGCCCTGAAGGCGCCGCCGTCGACCTACTGGAACATCGATGTCCGCCCGCTGTCGGCGATCACCGTGACGGGCCGGGCGGGCCGCTGGAATCTGCGCTTCGACGGGATGTTCTCTCAGCCCACGCGTGCGTAGCCGGTGGTGAGCACCAGATCCTTCGCGGGCCCCCGCACGCGCCAGACGGACCGCCAGTGGTGCTCGTCCCGTACGGTGAACTCGCCCCGGTAGAGGTCCGCCGAGCACGGATGGTCGGCGACATGGCGCCCGCTCGTCAGGTCCAGGTCGTGGAACGGGCGGCCGTCGGAGAACCGTACGAGAGCGGTCCCGGGGCGCGGCCCCGGCAGGAAGCGCAGCGTCCGCTCCGCGGGCCGTGGGACGCCCTGCCACACGAACGTGCCGGACTCGTGATGCAGCAGCCCCGCGTCCTCGAGCGGTCCGAAAACCGTCGTGCCGGTGAAGCGCCCCTCCGCGTCGCTCGCCAGGTCCCGCACGGTGCGCTCCACCCGCCAGTTCCCGGTCAGGTACGTCAGCACGTCCCGCACCGGCCAGAACTCGCCCATACCGTCCCGCTCTCCGTCCCGCCCGGTGGTGCGCGACCCATTGAAGCGCTCCTGCCCCTCCTTATCTTGCCGTTCGAAGTATTGATCGACGTCTGACATCCCGAACAATCAACATCAACTACAGAGCCGCGGGGTATCCATGTCGCGTACCCGTACCCGTACCCGCTGCGGCGAACTCCGTGACGTTCCTGAGGATCAGGCAGCGCCAGAGCCGGCCGTGGGCTGCTGCCCGACCGGCAGCAGCCCGCGCTCGCCGAACACCTTCTTCGCGACCAGGGTCGCGTTCATCGCCTTCGGGATGCCGCAGTAGACGGCGGAGTGCAGCAGCGCCTCGACGATCTGCTCCGAGGAGAGTCCCACGTTCAGCGCCGCGTTGACGTGCACCTCCAGCTGGGTCTCGCATCCGCCGAGCGCGGTGAGCATGCCGAGGGTCACCAACTGGCGGTCGCGCGGGGCGAGTCCGGGCCGGTCGTAGATGTCGCCGAAGGCCCAGGCGACGATCTGGTGGCCCAGCTCCGGGTTGATGTCGCCGAGCGCGTCCACCACCCGCCGGCCGGCCTCGCCGTCCACGCGCTCGAGGATCTTCAGGCCGTGTTCGAAACGCTCCTCGCGAGTGGTGGACTCGCTGCTCTGCGGGGTGTCGCTCATGTCGGTCCGTCCGATCCCGGCTGGTCCAGCAGCCGTTCGTAGTGGTCGATCTTGCCGTCGAGGGACGCGGCGTTCCGGCGCAGTGCGCGAATCCGGTCCTCGAGTCCGGCGCGGTGTTCGCGGAGCATCGCGAGCCGGTCGGCGACCGTGACGTCACCCCGGGAGCGCAGCTCCGCGAACCGCTGCATGTCCGCGATGGACATGCCCGTCTCGCGCAGCCTGATCAGGAACTCCAGCCAGGCCAGGTCCGTCGCGGCGTAACGCCGCTGGTTCCCGGTGGTCCGGCCGACCCGTTCGATCAGGCCGGCCTTCTCGTAGTACCGCAGCGTGTCGTGCGAGAGTCCGGTGCGCTCGACGACCTGGGCGATCGTGAGCGTCGGTTCCGCGGAACGCGGGAGGGGCTGTCCGCCGGTCATGAGAAAACCGTAGAACCTGGAGTGCGCTCCAGGTCAAGGGCTGTCGGAGGGCGCGGTCCGCGGGCCGGTTCGAAGTGGCCCGCGATCAGGGAGCGAGGTGCGCCCGAGCCGCGCGAACGCCGCCCTGGACCGGACGCTCCGCCCCGCTCCGGCCCGCCCCGGCCGGAGCCGGAAGGGTGCCGGGTCAGAGGTGCCGGGGTCAGGGGTGCCGGGTCAGGGTGCCCGGTCTCAGAGGTGCCGGGTCAGGGGTGCCCGGTCTCAGAGGTGCCGGGTCGGAGGTGCTGGGTCAGGGGCGCCGGGTCACGAGCGGCGGCGGGGCTTGCCGCGCTTCGCGCCGCCCTTCGGGCCGCCGGAACCGCTGCTCCGGGGGTTCTTGCCCGTCGCCTTGCCGCCCGTCCTGCCCGCCGCGGGCTTGCGTCGCGCGCCGCCGGAGTCCGACTTCCGGGGCTTGGCCGTGCCCGGGGTCTTCTGCTGCGCCGCGGCCGGGGTCTGGGAGCGCCCTCGCGTGCTGTTGACCGTCCGGCCGCGCACGATGCCGATGAGGTCCTCCACCAGGTCGGTGGTCCGGTCCTCGGGCCAGGCCAGGGCGACGCGTGACTCGGGTGCGTCCGTGACCGTCCGGTAGGTGAGGTCCTTGCGGTGGTGGAGGCGGGCCAGCGACTGCGGAACCACCACGACCCCGATGCCGGCCGCGACGAGCTCGACGGCGTCCTCCGTGCCGGCGGGCCGTTCCAGCGCGGGCTTCCCGGGCAGGCGCTCCCAGTCCAGCGGGTCGTCGAGAGGGTGCAGCACGATGTCGTCGGCGAGGTCCTCGCCGGAGACCTGCTCGACCGCCGCCACGATGTGATCCTTCGGGACCACGACGACCGTCGTCTCGGTGTAGAGAGGGATCGCGCTGAGGTCGGCCCCGTCGACCGGCAGCCGGACGAAGCCCGCGTCCGCGTCGCCGCTCCGCAGCACGCCGTACACCTCCGCGGCGGACACCGGGACGAGGGTCAGCGGTACGCCGGGCAGCCGCTCGTTCCAGATCCGCACCCATTTCGAGGGGGTCACCCCCGGAACGTAGGCGAGCCTGAACGAGGGGGATGCTTCGGAGCCGGTCACCACGTCAGATTACCCGGCGTGCCCGGGGGCCGTACCGGCGATGGTCGGCGGGAGCCCGCGCGCTCGATACCTTTGACCCATGAGTTCGCACCAGACCGCCCAGACGATGAAGCCCGCCACCGCGGCCAAGAAGCTGGGTGTGTACCTCGAGGCCACCCCCGCCGAGTTCCAGGAGGGTGTCGTCTCCCGTGCCGAGCTGAACGCGTTGCAGACCGACCCGCCGGAGTGGCTCCAGGAGCTGCGCCGCAACGGTCCGCACCCGCGGCCGGTCGTCGCGGCCAAGCTCGGTGTCTCCATCGCGGGCCTCGCCCGCGGCGGCGTCAGCGAGGCCCTGACCACCGAGCAGATCGAGGCGCTGAAGACCGAGGACCCCGGGTGGCTGCGGCGTGAGCGCGCCACTCAGGCGGAGGTGCGCAAGGAAGCGGTGCGCATCAAGGAGAAGAACGCGGAGCAGGCCGCCAAGCGTTCCTGACCCGAGCCGTACGCCGGGAGGGGCACCGCCCGGGCCCTTCCGGGATCTCGGCCGCCGGTCCCCGGGGAACGGCGGCCGTCGGGCAGGGGGCTTCGCACCACGGTCCGTCACACGTCACGGGCGACAGCTTCCGTCGCAGGTCGCACGGCCTAGGCGGCGGGAAGCCGGGTCACCTCGGTGACGGCCAGGGGGTTCGGGAGCGCCCCCGAGTCGAGGGTGACCGCGAGCTGCTCGGCCGACTCCCGGGTGAAGCCTCCGGAGATCTCCGCCTGGCCGCCGCCGAGGCTCTGGCTGACGGACGGGGCGGAGATCACTGCGCCGTCCAGGACGATGGCGAACTGGTTCTGTGGTGCCTGGTTCGCGGACAGCTCTGCGGTCAGGGCCGCGAACCGCTTGGTGCCGACGGAGTCGAAGTCCAGCCGCACGGTCCAGCCGCTGCGCCGTTCGTCGTGCGCGGCCTCGGCCGAGGCGACCTGAGCCCCGTCCATGGCCGTCGGACCCAGCAGGTACTTGACGGGCGGGGAGTCGGCGCCGCCGTCGGCTCCACACGCGACGACGGAGTCCCGCGCGTCGCCGTCCGCCGCCGTCGGCCTCTGCCGCTGTGAGCAGTCCAGCACCGCGAAGCGCCGCTGGAGCGCCGCGTCGACCGCGCTCCCCTCCGCCGGGCCGGGCGCGGCACCGGCGGACGCCGACCCGGTGGCACGAGGGCGCAGACCCTCGGTGACGGCCCGCCCTCGCGCCGGATCGGGACTGGGAGACGGCTGCGGCGTGAGCGAGGGGCTGAGCGTCTCCGCCGCCAGGACGGGCCGGAAGCCGAGCCGGCCGGACGCCCCCAGCTCCGTCAGACGCTTCTCGTCGGCGGTGGGCCCGGTGACGGTGATCGTGCCCTCGCGTGCCTCCACCCGTACATCTGTGAGTCCCAGCGCCTCGGCGCGCGCCCGCATCCGGTCCGCGTTGTGGCGCAGGGACGCGGAACCCAGGGGCGACGACCCGGCGAAGGTCACCACGGACCGACGGCCGTCCGCCGCGGCCGAGGGAGCCGCGACGCCGGTACGGGCGGACCCCGCCGAGCCCGACGAGTGACCGTCGGAGCCGGAGCCGGAGCCGGAGCCGGAGCCGGAGCAGGCGGCGAGCGTCGCCGCGGCGACGCAGATGAGGAGAGCCGTGCGCGGGCCCCGGGGGAGACGCATGTGGGGGATGGTTCCAAGCCGGTGGTGTCCGGTGAGGCCGATGCCAGGGTTTGATCGCAATTCATCCGGCGGGCCCGTGCTTTTCCTTCGGGTCCGATCATCTGATGTCCGGGTGGTCGGGGTTGCGCCGGCGCGGGGGTGGGGATCGGATCATCGTGCGGATGCGCGCCGGGGCGCGCGTCCGGCTCCCGCCGGTCGGCGGGGTACGCGCGGGTGCCGAGGCCGAGCCGCGGAACAAGATTGCATAAACGTGCAGCGAAACGTATAGTCATGCCATCCAAGAGGAGGGTTCCATGGCGGTACGTGCGGCAGTGGCGGGAGCGAGTGGGTACGCGGGCGGGGAACTGCTGCGTCTGCTCCTGGCACACCCCGAGATCGAGATCGGCGCCCTGACCGGCAACTCCAACGCGGGCCAGCGGCTCGGTGCGCTCCAGCCGCATCTGCTGCCCCTCGCCGACCGCGTCCTCACGGAGACCACCCCCGAGGTGCTGGCCGGACATGACGTGGTGTTCCTCGCGCTGCCCCACGGGCAGTCCGCCGCGGTCGCCGAGCGGCTCGGCCCAGATGTCCTCGTCGTCGACATGGGCGCCGACTTCCGGCTGAAGAACCCCGCCGACTGGGAGCTGTTCTACGCCTCCGCGCACGCCGGGACCTGGCCGTACGGCCTCCCTGAACTGCCGGGCGCCCGCGCCGCGCTGGAGGGGTCCAAGCGCATCGCGGTGCCCGGTTGCTACCCGACGGCCGCCTCGCTCGCCCTCTTCCCGGCGTACGCGGCCGGGCTCGCGGAGAACGAGGCCGTCATCGTCGCCGCCTCCGGCACCTCGGGTGCCGGCAAGGCGCCCAAGGCGCACCTGCTCGGCAGCGAGGTCATGGGGTCGATGACCCCGTACGGCGTCGGCGGCGTCCACCGGCACACCCCCGAGATGATCCAGAACCTCACCGCGGCCGCCGGAGAGCCCGTCACCGTCTCCTTCACACCCACCCTCGCGCCCATGCCCCGCGGCATCCTCGCCACGTGCAGCGCCAAGGCGAAGCCCGGGGTCACCGCCGAGTCGGTCCGGGCCGCCTACGAGAAGGCCTTCGCCGACGAGCCCTTCGTCCACCTCCTGCCCGAGGGGCAGTGGCCCGCCACGGCGTCCGTCTACGGTTCCAACGCCGTTCAGGTCCAGGTCGCGTACGACGCCGCCGCGCACCGCATCATCGCGATCAGCGCCATCGACAACCTGACCAAGGGCACCGCGGGCGGTGCCGTCCAGAGCATGAACCTCGCCCTCGGTCTCCCCGAGGAGCTGGGACTTTCCACGATCGGAGTCGCACCGTGAGTGTCACGGCAGCACAGGGATTCACCGCGGCCGGAGTCGCCGCGGGGATCAAGCAGAACGGCAACCCGGACCTGGCCCTCGTGGTCAACAACGGGCCCCGCCGCGCCGCCGCGGGCGTCTTCACCTCCAACCGTGTGAAGGCCGCGCCGGTCCTCTGGTCGGAACAGGTCCTCAAGAGCGGCCAGTTGACCGCGGTCGTCCTCAACTCCGGTGGCGCCAACGCCTGTACGGGACCCAAGGGCTTCCAGGACACCCACGCCACCGCCGAGAAGGTCGCCGAGGCGCTCGGTGACCTGGGCGCCGGCAGCGTCGCCGTGTGCTCGACCGGCCTCATCGGCGTACTGCTGCCGATGGACAAGCTGCTCCCCGGCATCGACCTGGCCGTCGCCGAACTCGGCCCGCACGGCGGCGAGAAGGCCGCCATCGCCATCAAGACCACCGACACCGTGCACAAGACGTCGGTCGTGACGCGGGGAGGCTGGACCGTCGGCGGCATGGCCAAGGGTGCCGGCATGCTCGCCCCCGGCCTCGCCACCATGCTCGTCGTGCTCACCACCGACGCGGACGTGGACAGCGAGAACCTCGACCGGGCGCTGCGCGACGCCACCCGCACCACCTTCGACCGCGTCGACTCCGACGGCTGCATGTCCACCAACGACACCGTGCTGCTGCTCGCCTCCGGAACCAGTGAAGTCACCCCGGAGTACGCGGAGTTCGCCGAGGCCGTACGCACGGTCTGCGACGACCTCGGTCAGCAGCTCATCCGTGACGCCGAGGGCGCCAGCAAGGACATCAAGGTCGAGGTGATCAACGCCGCGACCGAGGACGACGCCGTCGAGGTGGGCCGCTCCATCGCCCGCAACAACCTCCTCAAGTGCGCGATCCACGGCGAGGACCCCAACTGGGGCCGGGTGCTGTCCGCGATCGGCACCACCGCGGCCGCCTTCGAGCCGGACCGCCTCAACGTCGCCATCAACGGCGTCTGGGTCTGCAAGAACGGCGGCGTCGGCGAGGACCGCGACCTCGTCGACATGCGCTACCGCGAGGTCCACATCGTCGCGGACCTCGCCGCGGGCGACGCGACCGCCACGATCTGGACCAACGACCTCACCGCCGACTACGTCCACGAGAACAGCGCGTACTCGTCGTGAGTAATGTGACCCGGAAGCACACCGCTCTGCCCAAGGCGCAGATCCTCATCGAGGCGCTGCCCTGGCTGACCCGGCACCGTGGCAAGACCGTCGTCGTCAAGTTCGGCGGCAACGCCATGATCGACGCCGAGCTGAAGGCCGCCTTCGCCCAGGACATCGTCTTCCTGCACCACGCGGGCCTCAAGCCGGTCGTCGTGCACGGCGGCGGACCGCAGATCAGCGCCGCCCTCGACCGGCACGGCATCGTCAGCGAGTTCAAGGCGGGCCTGCGCGTCACCACCGAGGACGCGATGGACGTCGTCCGCATGGTGCTGGCCGGACACGTCCAGCGGGAACTGGTCGGACTCCTCAACGAGCACGGACCGCTCGCCGTCGGCCTCACCGGTGAGGACGCGCACACCATCACCGCGACCAAGCACCAGCCCACGATCGACGGCCAGTTGGTCGACATCGGGCGGGTGGGCGAGATCACCGCCATCGACACGGGCGCGATCGAGGCGCTGCTCGCCGACGGCCGGATCCCGGTCGTCTCCTCGATCGCCCGGAGCCAGGACGACGGACATGTCTACAACGTCAATGCTGATACGGCGGCTGCGGCACTCGCTGCCGCGCTGGGCGCCGAGACGCTCATGGTCCTCACGGACGTCGAGGGTCTCTACGAGGACTGGCCGAACAGCGACGAGGTGATCAGCCGCCTCACCGCCTCCCAGCTGGAGAAGCTCCTTCCCGAGCTGGCCAGCGGCATGGTGCCGAAGATGGAGGGCTGTCTGCACGCCGTACGCAACGGCGTCACCACCGCCCGTGTCATCGACGGCCGGGTCCAGCACTCGATCCTGCTGGAGATCTTCACCGACGAAGGCATCGGCACGATGGTCGTGCCGGACGACGAGGAAGCGGGGGACGCGGCATGACCGGCAACGAAGAGCTCACCCAGCGGTGGCAGGGCGCGCTCATGGACAACTACGGCACCCCGCGACTGCCGCTCGTCCGCGGTGCCGGAACCAAACTGTGGGACGCCGACGGCAAGGAGTACCTCGACTTCGTCGGCGGCATCGCGGTCAACGCGCTCGGACACGGCCACCCCGCGATCGTCGAGGCCGTGACCCGGCAGATCGGCTCCCTCGGCCATGTCTCGAACCTCTTCGTCGCCGAACCGCCCGTCGCGCTCGCCGAACGGCTGCTCCAGCTCTTCGGGCGCGAGGGCCGGGTGTACTTCTGCAACTCGGGGGCCGAGGCCAACGAGGGCGCCTTCAAGATCGGCCGGCTGACCGGCCGGACCCATATGGTCGCCACCACCGGCGGCTTCCACGGCCGGACCATGGGCGCCCTCGCGCTCACCGGCCAGCCCGGCAAGCAGGAGCCCTTCCTGCCGCTGCCCGGCGATGTCACGCATGTCCCGTACGGGGACGCGCAGGCCCTCGCCGAGGCGGTCACCCAGGACACCGCGCTGGTGATCATCGAGCCCATCCAGGGCGAGAACGGCGTGGTCGTGCCGCCCCCCGGCTACCTCAAGGCGGCCCGCGCGATCACCGCGGCCAACGGCGCCCTGCTCGTGCTGGACGAGGTGCAGACCGGAATCGGCCGTACCGGCCACTGGTTCGAGTACCAGGCCCACGAGGGCGTCCTGCCCGACGTCGTCACGCTCGCCAAGGGCCTCGGCGGCGGACTGCCGCTCGGTGCCACCGTCGCCTTCGGCCGCGCCGCCGGGCTGCTGAAGCCCGGCCACCACGGCACGACCTTCGGCGGCAACCCGGTCGTCTGCGCCGCGGGACTCGCCGTGCTCGACACGATCGAGTCCGAGGGACTCCTGGAGAACGTGAAGCGCGCGAGCGAGAAACTGCGGGACGGGATCGAGGGTTCCGGCCATCCGTTGATCGACCATGTCCGGGGTGCGGGACTGCTCCTGGGTATCGTGCTCACCGAGCCGCTCGCGCCCCAGGTGCAGCAGGCGGCTCAGGACGCCGGTCTCCTGGTGAACGCGCCCGCCCCCGATGTCGTACGGCTGATGCCGCCGCTGAATCTCGGCGATGACGAAGTGGACGCGTTCCTCCGGGCCCTTCCCGGCATCCTCGACGCAGCCAACGGGGACGGATGATCACGGGAAATGGGACGACGACGATGAGTCAGGCGCAGGACCACGAGCACGCAGGGCCTGCCGTGCCGCAGACCCGCACCGCACGCCACCGCCGGATCGTGGACATCCTCAACCGGCAACCGGTGCGCTCGCAGAGCCAGTTGGCGAAGCTTCTCGCCGACGACGGGCTGAACGTCACCCAGGCGACGCTCTCCCGGGACCTCGACGAGCTGAACGCGGTGAAGATCCGCAACAACGACGGCGACCTCATCTACGCGGTGCCGAGCGAGGGCGGGTTCCGCACCCCGCGCGCGCCGCTGGGGGAGTCGGCGAAGGAGGAGCGGATGCGCAGGCTCTCCTCGGAGCTGCTGATCTCCGCGGAGGCCTCGGCGAATCTCGTGGTCCTGCGCACCCCGCCGGGGGCCGCTCAGTTCCTCGCCTCGGCGATCGACCAGGCGGAGCTGCACGACATTCTCGGGACGATCGCGGGTGACGACACCCTGCTGCTGATCAGCCGCGGTCCGACGGGTGGGCAGGCACTGGCCGATCACCTGCTGCGGCTGGCCCAGAACCATCACTGACAGGTACGACGGCGGAGGCGCGCCCCGGAAAGGGGTGCGCCTCGGCTTGTGTGTGCCTCTGACACGGGGGCGGGCACGGCCGACCGACGGGCGCCCGCGCTCCTGCCCCTGAAGGGACCCGGTCACCCCAGACGCCGGGCGAGCCCTCCCGTGCATCTGACCTCGTCGCCCGCCGTGATGAGCAGGGCCTCCACGTCCGGGAGCGACTCCAGCCAGTCGAGACCCGCCCGCGAGCCCATCGCGAAGGCCGCGGTCGCCCAGGCGTCCACCCAGGTCAGACGGGGGCCCACCACGGTCACGGCCAGCAGGTCGGTGACCGCGGACTTGCCGGTGCGGGGGTCGACGATATGGGCGCCGCGTTCGGCGGTGCCGGAGGTCGCCACGGCCAGCTCGGCGACGCCGGCCGCGGAGACCACGGCGGCGAGCGAGCCCGGGCGGAGCGGATCCGACACGCCCACCCGCCAGGGGCGGTGCGGCCCGGGGACGCCGCACAGCTGCACGTCGCCGCCGCCGTTGACGCTCACCCCGCTCGCCCCGGCCGCGACCAGGTGCAGGGCCGCGCGTTCGGCCGCCCAGCCCTTGACGATCCCCGTCGGATCGAGCTGCCCCTCGTACCGCGTGCTGAACCAGCCGTCGCTGAGCCGTTCCGCCTCCGCGCCCAGCTCGAGCACTTCGGCGACCTCCGGGTCGCACTCCTCGACGGTGAGCTCTCCGCGCACCAGCCGCGAGATCTGACTGTCCTCGCGGTAGGTGCTGAACACCTCGTCCACACGGTGGAGTCGGGCGATCGCCTCCTCCAACGCCGTCCGCACGACGGCCGGTTCCCCGCCGCGCACGTCGAAGGAGAAGACGGTGCCCATCACTTCCTCGGCATGGCGCAGCGCCGGCGGTGCCTCCTCCGCGGGTTCAGCCACCGGCCTTGTCCAGGGCCGACTGCAGCGACTTCTTGTATCCGCCGGAGGTGTAGGTGGCGCCGGAGACGGCGTCGATGTCGGCGCTGCCGCCGGCCGCGACGGCCTCCTGGTTGAGCTTCGGGACCGCGTTGTCGCTGACTTCCGTGCTGCGCCCGCCGCTCGGTGCCTGGACCGCCTCGGCCTTGGTGACCTTGGTGCCGATGAACGTGAGACGGACCTGGACGGGGCCGTACTGGGTCTGGGCGATCGTGCCGGTGATGATGCGGGTCTCCGCGGCCGGGGCCTTCGGCGACGGGGACGCCGCCCCGGCCGCTCCCGAGGACTCCGACGAGCCGCCGGCGGTCTTCGCCTTGTCCAGGGCCGACTGCAGGGACTTCTTGTATCCGCCGCTGGTGTAGGTGGCGCCGGAGACGGTGTCGATGTCGGCGCTCTGCGCGGTGAGCACCGCCTTGTTGAGTTCGGGTACCGCGAGGGCGGTCTTCTGGCCGCTGGTTCCGCCCTCGGGCGCCTGGACCGCGTCGGCCTTGGTGATCTTGCCGCCGCTCATGGTCAGCCGCACCTGGACCGGCCCGTACTGGGTCTTCACCACGTCACCGGTGACGCTCCGGGTACCCGACTGCTGGGCACTGCCGCCCTGCGGCGACTCCTGCCCGGCCGCGGTCTGCTGGGGCGCCGCTCCGCCCTGCGCCGACGCGGCGGCCGGATCGGACGCCGGTTTGAGCGCGAGCAGCAGCACGATTCCGGACACGGTGGCGGCGGTCGCGAGCATGAACCGCCGTATGGGGTGACTCTTCTTCATCGCTCCTGACTCCCGTCGCTCACATCTCGAACGACTCGTGATGGATGCGGCGGGCGGGAACCCCCGCGCCGCGCAGTGCGTCGTACACCTGCTGCGCGAAGCCGGGCGGCCCGCACATGAAGACGTCGTGGCTGTCGATGTCGGGCAGCTTGCGGCGCAGGGACTCCGCCGAGATGTCCGGGCGCTCCCCGTCGGGGCTGTTCACCGCGTACATCAGACGCGCCCCGCGCTCCTGGGAGATGGCGGCGAGCTCGTCCCACAGGGCCAGGTCCTGGGTGGTGTTGGCGCGGTAGAGCAGCGTGAGGTCGCCGGACGCGCCGGGGAGGGTCTCGAACAGGGCCCGCATCGGGGTGATGCCGACACCGCCCGCCACCAGGAGCACCTTGCCGCGACTGCGCTTGCCGGCCGTCAGGGCTCCGTACGGGCCCTCGGCCCACACCCGGGTGCCCGGCTCCAGATCGCGCAGGGCGGCGCTGTGGTCGCCGATCGCCTTCACGGTGATGCGGAGCATGTTGGGGCGGGGTGCCGCCGAGAGCGAGTACGGGTGGGAGCTGAAACGCATCCCGGGCGCCAGGAAGCGCCAGCGGAAGAACTGCCCTGCCTCCGCGCCCATCCGGTGCAGCTTGCGCCCGCTGATCAGTACCGACACGATGCCGGGCGTCTCCTCGATGACCGCCTCGACCCGCATCCGGTGCTTCAGGTTCAGCCGGACAGGAGAAAGGATTCGGTACCAGAGGACCAGGGCCGTCACCGACCCGTACAGCCCGTACCAGACGGTCTTGGCGACGGGTTCCACCGCGAAGTCGTTGCCGGTGGACAGCTGGTGCCAGAACGTCAGGAACACCGCGGCGTACGTCAGCAGGTGGACGTGGTACCAGGTGTCGTACGGGATCAGCCGGCGCAGCCAGCCCATGGAGATGAACCCGATGAGCACGAGCAGGCCCGTGCCGATCGCGGCCTTGCCCATGTCGGGCAGCTGGTTGACCGAGTCGACGGTCTGCTGAACGATTCCGCCGAGGCCCTTGCCGGACTGCAGGGCATAGCCCCACATCGTCAGGAAGAGGTGGGCGAGGACCAGGCAGATCGTGTAGCGGCCGGTCATCGCGTGCCAGCGCGCCACCCGGTCGGATCCCACCCTGCGTTCCAGGGCGGGCACGCGGGCCATCTGCAGCACCACGAGTGCCATCAGATATCCGGCGAGCAGCCCGGTGATGCGGCCCGCGTTGAGGATCCTGCCGTTGTTGTCCGCGATGGACGGGGTGTTGTTCCACCACAGCCAGATGACTCCCGCCGCGCCCGCCCAGACGGCGATCAGCAGCGGGACGGCGGGCGAGCGGCGAGGGCGGATTCGGCGCATGGTCTGGCGCCGCGCGGCGCGACCACCGGCGATCGTGGACACGGTTCCTCCGTGTTCGTCCTGGAGACGGGGCGAGGGGAGTGGCCCCCTGGCCCAGAGATACGGTCCACGACGCCCGTGCGTTCAGAGGCCGGCGGAGTCGAGTGCCGACTGGAGGGACTGCTTGTATCCGTCGCTGGTGTACGTGGCCCCCGAGACCGAGTCGATCCCCGCGCTCTGCGCTGCCAGCGCCTCACGCCTGAGCTGGGGAATCGCGTAGCTGTTGATCTCCTGGTCCCTGGGATTCTCCGAGGGGTAGGCGACCGCCGTCACCTCGGTGATCCTGCCGTTCTTCAGCGTGATCCGCACCTGGACCGGGCCCCAACGGGTCTGCACCGTGTCGCCGGTGACGGTCCTGGTCCCCGTGCTCTTCGTGCTCCCGGACGATCCGGAGGAGCCACCCGAGGAACTTCCCGAGGAGGCCCCGGACGAGCCTCCCGGGGAGGAGGACGAGGAATGACCCACGGACGAGGACGCCTCGGCCGGGGCCGGTGGCGTGTGCGGCTTCAGCGAGAGCAGCAGGACGACACCGGTGACCGTGGTGGCGGCCGCCAGCGTCACCCGGCGCAGCGGACGGTTCTTCTTCAGCCCGTGCACGGCGGCCTCACAGCTCGAACGACTCGTGGTGGATACGGCGGTCGGGGACACCCGCTGCGCGCAGCACCCCGTAGAGGTCCCGCGCCATCGCGGGAGGTCCGCAGAGATAGACGTCGTGCTCGGCGATGTCCGGCACGCTCTCGCGGAGCGACTCGGCGGTGAGCCGCGGGCGCGTGCCGTCGGCGGCGTTCACCGCGTACAGGACGCGGGCCCCGCGCCACCGCGCGATGGCCTCCAGCTCGCCGCCCAGCGCCAGGTCCTCGGCCGTGCGCGCCCGGTAGAGCAGCGTGACCCGGCCCGGCAGCGTCTCGAACAGGGCGCGTAGCGGCGTGATGCCCACGCCGCCCGCGATCAGCAGGGCCTTCGACGACGTGCTCCGGTCGGCGGTCAGCGAGCCGTACGGGCCCTCGGCCCACACCCGGGTGCCGGGCCGCAGCAGTCCCACGGCCGCGCTGTGGTCGCCGAGCGCCTTCACCGTGATCCGCATCCGGTCCGGCCGGGGCGGCGCCGACAGCGAGTACGGCGTCGAGGTCCACCGCATCCCGTCCGAGAGGAACCTCCAGCGGAAGAACTGGCCCGGCCGGGCGCCCAGTTCGTCCAGTCGCTCACCCCGGACCACGACGGAGAAGACTCCGGGGGACTCCCGGTGCACGGCCTCCACGCGCAGCCGGTGGCGCAGGTTGAGCCGTACCGGGGCGAGCAGCCGGAACCATACGACGAGCGCGGCCGTACCGAGGTAGAGCGCGTACCAGGCGGCCCGCGCGGCCTGGTCGCCGACGAAGTCGGAGCCGAGCGCGAGCTGGTGGAAGAAGGCCAGGAAGACCGCCGCGTACGTCAGCAGGTGCACGTAGTACCAGAACTCGTGGCTGATCCGGCGGCGGGCCAGGCGCGCCGAGGTGATCCCGACGGCGAACAGGATCACCGTGCCGATTGTCGCCTTGAGCATGTCCGGATAGTCGAACACCACGCTCAGCGTCTCGTGCACGATGCCCGACCCGTCCTGGGCGGCGTATCCGAAGAGGATCAGCGCGACGTGCGCGACCAGCAGGCAGATCGTGTAGCGGCCGGCCATGGCGTGCCAGCGGGCCACCCGGTCGGAGCCGACGCGCCGCTCCAGGAGCGGCACCCTGGCCATCAGCGCCACCAGGACGGCGCAGCCGTAGCCGCACAGCAGCCCGGCGATCCGCCCCGCGTCCGTCAGCCATCCGGCCGTGCCCACCACCGACCCGGTGTCGGTCCACCAGAGGGCGAGGACCCCGGCCGCTCCCGCCCACAACAGGGCCAGCAGGGGCCCCGCGGGCGAGAGCCGCGGTCGCCCGCGTCCTCGTGTCGGGCGCGGGTCCGCCACCCGCTCGTACACCGTGGTCATGTTTCCGTCCTTCGTCCGGCGGTCCGGGAGGAAACTGTGCGTCCGGAACTTCTGAGGAGGCTCTGAACGGGCGGGTTCTGCGCGGACTCACAGCAAACTGAGAGCGGGGGAGGCGGAGAACCGGGGAAACGGCGGACTCGAGCGCGAGGTGACTCAGAGGAAACTCAGAGGCCACGCGGCAGGGCGCGGCCATCGGGAGGAGCGATGCTGGAAGGCGACATGAACACTCCCACCCCAGACCCCGAGACTCCCCGCGCCCCGGGCACCGACGCTCCCCGAGCCCCGGAGTCCGGTGCTTCCCGCGTCCAGTACACCGGTACCGACCGTGTTCCGGAGTCCGGTGCCGACGGCGTCCCGGGCGGTGGCGCTGATCGCGCTCCGGAATCCGGTGCCGCCCGAGTCGGGGACACAGGTGCTGGTCATGCCCCGGAGTCCGGTGCCGACCGCGTCCCGGGTACCGGTGCTGTCCGTTCCCGGGGCGCCGTCAGGCCGCCCTCGTTGACGCGGCCCGACGGCACGCCCGTACGCGTTCTCGTCGTCGACGACGATCCGGACCTGGCCGAGGTTCTCTCCGGCGCCCTGCGCTACGAGGGCTGGGAGGTCCGCACCGCGGGCGACGGTGCCTCGGCGGCCGCCGAGGCACGCGAACTGCTGCCCGACGCCGTCGTCCTCGACGTGATGCTCCCGGACACCGACGGCTTCACCGTGCTGCGCGACCTGCACACCGTGCTGCCGGGCGTCTGCGTCCTCTTCCTCACCGCCCGGGACGCCGTGGAGGACCGCATCGCCGGCATCACGGCGGGCGGCGACGACTACGTCACCAAGCCGTTCAGTCTGGAGGAGGTCGTCGCCCGGCTGCGCGGACTGCTGCGCCGCGCGGGCATGGCCCGCCGGATCGACGAGGGTCCACGGCTCGTCGTGGGGGACCTGGCGATGGACGAGGAGGCGCGCGAGGTCATCCGGAGCGGCGACCTGATCGAGCTGTCGCCGACCGAGTTCGAGCTGCTGCGCTTCCTGATGCGCAACCCGCGCCGCGTACTCAGCAAGGCGCAGATCCTCGACCGCGTCTGGTCCTACGACTTCGGGGGACAGGCCCATGTCGTCGAGCTCTACATCTCCTACCTGCGCAAGAAGGTCGACGCGGGCCGCGAGCCCATGATCCACACGGTCCGGGGCGCCGGGTACGTCATCAAACCCGCGGCGGGCCGGTGAGAGCGAGTATGCGGGCCCGGGCCGGGCGATGGCGGCTCCGGCTGACGGCGGCCCTGCGCGCCCTGCCGCGGCCGCGCACGATGCGCGCCCGCCTCACCGCCGGGCTCGTGGTGCTGCTCGCCGTCAGCTGCGCCGCCGTCGGCGTGGCGGCGGTGTACGAACTGAACGGCTTCCTCACCGGCCGCCTCGACCAGCAGCTGCAGGAAGCCGGCGTGCGTTTCCCGGCGAGCCTGGAGCACAACGCGGCGAAGCCGTCCGACCACGACGGCGACGAACACGGCGACACCCGCCGGCAGAGCGCCGGCACCTTCGGAGCGCGCCTGGTGGGCGACGACGTCACCAACGCCGCGGTCGTGCCGTCCGGCACCACCGCGGCCGTCCGGAACGTGGATCCGACCGCCCGCGACGAAGCGGTGCTGGCCGCGGTACCGGTGGACGGCCGTGCCCACACCGTCTGTCTTTCGGGGCTGGGGGACTACCGCGTGCTGGCGACGAACGGCCAGGACGGCGACGTGCTGATCACCGGGTTGCCCACGGAGCCGGTCGAAGCGGCCGTCCACCGCCTGGAACTCGTCGCCTCCCTGGTCCTCGGCGTGGCCCTCGTCGTCGCCGGAGTCGCCGGGGCCCTGTGGGTGCGCTGGTCGCTCCGCCCGCTGAACCGGGTCGCCGCGACCGCCACCCGGGTCAGTGAACTCCCGCTCGCCAGCGGTGAGGTCGCGCTGCCCCCACGTGCGCCCGAGTCCGACCCACGCAGCGAGGTGGGCCGCGTCGCCAGTGCCTTCAACCGCATGCTCGGCCATGTCGAGGACGCGCTCACCAAGCGGCACGCGAGCGAGGAACGGCTGCGCACCTTCGCCGCCGACGCCAGCCACGAACTGCGCACCCCGGTCGCCTCGGTCCGCGGCCACGCCGAACTCGCGCTGCTGCACCCCGGCCCGGTGCCCCCGAAGGTGACCCGCGCCCTCGAGCGGATCGCCGCCGAGTCGGCGCGCATGGGGGAGATGGTCGACGACCTGCTTCTGCTCGCCCGCCTCGACGCCGGCCGCCCCCTGGAACGGCTTCCCGTCGACCTCACCCACCTCGTTCTCGACGCGGTCACCGATGCCCGCGCCACGGGTCCCGGTCATCGCTGGGTGCTGGAGCTGGCGGAGGAGCCGGTGACCGTGACCGGCGACGCCCATCGGCTCCAACAGGTGTTGGCCAACCTGTTGGCCAACGCCCGTGTGCATACACCTGTAGGCACCCGGGTGACGGTGTCCTTGGAGGGTGCCGGCACGGAGGCCGTACTGAGGGTCCACGACGACGGACCCGGGGTTCCCGAGGACGTCTGCCCCGGCGTCTTCGAACGCTTCACCCGGGCGGACCGCCGCCGCGCGGACGGCACCGGCACCGGAGCGGGGCTCGGTCTGTCGATCGTGGCGGCCGTGGTCGAGGCACACGGCGGCACGGTCGGCCTGGAGAGCCGCCCTGGAGCGACGACGTTCACGGTACGACTCCCCGCGGCCTGAACCGCGGTCGGCCTGCCGGTTCCGCGCGGCCCGGGACGCGGGCCCTTGGACCCCGCAGCCGCAGCCGCAGCCGCAGCCGCAGGGGCAGGGGCAGGGGCAGGGGTAGGTAGAGGGGCGGTTCGGCGGCTTCCCGAGGCGCGGTACGCCGGGCCCGTGCGCCCGAGAGGGCTGGTCCGCCCCTCGGGCCGCGGCCCGAGGCGCGGTCCGGCGTTCTGTCAGTACCGGGTGGGCGCCGTCAGTACCGGGTGAGCGCCGTCGCCCCGCTCGCCGTGCCGATGGCGATGTGCGGCTCGCGCGCGGGGTCGGCCCACGCGAGGATCCGCCGCATCGCGCCCGCCGGAACGGACACACAACCGGCCGTGGCCCCGCTCCCGTCGACGTGCAGGAAGATCCCCGCGCCGCGGCCGCGTACCGGCCGCTCGTAGTTGAAGCCGATGACGACGGCGTGCGCGTACTGCTTCCGGTAGGTGATCAGATGCTCGGACTCGCCGGCCCGGCAGTCCGCGGGGCGCGGCTCGGTCCACCTGTTGTACGAGCGGGACGCGTTGTCCTGGCACCACCAGGAGCCCTCACGCACCGGGCGGTACGGCATCGAGGTCCCCTCCGGCTCCGCTTCGATCCCGAAGGCGTACGGCAGCTCGTACAACCCCGTGGGTGTGGTGTTCGTGCCCTGGCGCCGCGACCGGCCCTCGACCAGTCCGCCCGCCCCGAACCGCGCGCGGGCGGACCCGGCCCGCACCCAGCGCCCACCGCGCCGGTCCCACCACGTGAGCGTCCCCGACGTCGCCTTCCCGCGCGGTGCCTGAGCGGTGATCAGCTGGGTTCCGCCGCCGGTGTCGGTCATCCGCGCGGGCAGTTCGCGCAGGGGTGGCGGCCCGCCCGGGGCCAGGGTGAGCAGGGACGCGGACGCGAGGGCGGCGGCTCCGAGGCGCATGGCTCAGACGGTACTGGGGGGCAACGGGAGCGGCAGCCCGGGCAGTCCGTCCAGGCTCGTCGCGATGTGGTCCTTCTTGGTGAAGTAATCGTTCAGCGAGACGTCGTCCTCGCGCGCGAAGCGCCTGGCGTGCAGATCGCGGTCCTCGTCGTAGGACATGAAGGGCACGGCGTAGCCGCAGGTGTCGCGGACCAGCTCGGCGGTCACGACGATGATCGCGCGCAGTCCGTGCGGGGTCGGGTCGACGGCGGCGAAGTGGCCGAGGAGTTCCTTGAAGCGCGGGTCGTCGCGGAAGACCGGCTCGCCGTGGCCGTGCACCCGGACGATGTTGGGCGGGCCCTGGAAGGCGCACCACATCAGGGTGATCCGGCCGTTCTCGCGCAGATGCGCGATCGTCTCGGCGTTGCTCCCGGCGAAGTCCAGATAGGCCACGGTCTGCTCGTCGAGCACGGCGAAGGAGCCGGTGAGCCCTTTGGGGGAGAGGTTGACCGTGCCGTCCCCGGACAGCGGCGCGGTCGCGGTGAAGAAGAGGGGCTGCGCCTCGATGAAGGTGCGGAGGCGGCCGTCTATGCGCTCATAGGTCTTTCCCATGTCTAACGATTATCCGGGAAAGCCTTTCGCCCGTCTAACGAATTGCCGGTTCCGGCGACGCCGTTCAGGGGCATCGCCGGAACCCCGTGGCCGCCCCGGCCGGCGCTGGCGGGGCGGTCACATCGCCTGTCACATCACTGGGTGACCGTGCAGGCGGCGAGGGAGTCAAGCCCTGTCGGCTTGGCGGCGGTGCGGCCGATGGAGATCGCGATGCGGTCGATCGTGGAGGTCCGCTTGTCCTTGAGGGGGCCGAGGATCGCGTTCTGGACGAAGTTGGGGCCGCCCTGCCCGGCGGTGTCGGCCAGGCGGGTGTTGGCCTCGGCGATCTGGGTGTTCAGCAGGGCGAGGTTGCGGTCGACCTCGGCCTTCGCGGAGGCCGGGACGGCGGGCAGCTGCGACGCGACGTCCGGGCAGGTGATGGCGCCCGCGGCGGTGGCCGCACCCGTGTCACCGGCTGCCCCGCCCGCCTGTGCGGTGGCCGGCGCGCTGGGCGCGGCGCTGCCGGTGGCCGCTCCCCCCGCTCCGTCGAGCGTGCACGGCGCCAGCGCGTCGAGGCCCTGCGGCTTGGCGGCCGTGCGTCCGATGGCCGTCGCGATGCGGTTGACGGTGGCGACGCGCTTGTCCTTGAGGGGGCCGAGGATCGCGTTCTGGACGAAGTTCGGGCCGCCCTGCCCGGCGGTGTCCACCAGTCGCTTGTTCGCCTCGGCGATCTGGGTGTTCAGCAGGGCGAGGTTGCGGTCGACCTCGGCCTTCGCGGACGCGGGCACCGCGGGCAGGCTCGGCGCGACGGCCGGGCAGTTCACCGTGCCCGCTGCGGCGGCCTTCGTCGTGGCGTTCGTGGCGCCCTTCCCGGGGGTCTCGCCCGCCAGGGCGCTGCCGGCGATCACCGCGGCGGACAGCACGACGGCGGACGCTCCGCCGATCATCACGACGCGCCGCTTGTTGTACTTCGGAAGAGCCCTGGACATGCGGAAGCCTCATTCGGGTCGGGGGTCGGGGGCCGCCTGGGGGTCGTCCGGGCGGTGGTTGTCCGTGGTGCTGCCGTACGCGAACGCGGCGCCTGCGTTCAGCGGGAGATACGCGAAAGCGGTTTCCCGCGTTCAAGCGCCCCGAAGATTCCGTCGGTTCCGTCGCCGGGCGGGCCGAGATTGACGAACCATGCAGACTCCTGCATACTCATGCATGTCAGCGAATGCACTGTGAGGAGAATCCCGTGACCGAGCGCGTCGTACTCGCCTATTCAGGCGGTCTGGACACCTCCGTCGCCATCGGTTGGATCGCCGAGGAGACGGGCGCCGAGGTCATCGCCGTAGCGGTCGACGTCGGCCAGGGCGGCGAGGACCTGGATGTCATCCGCAAGCGCGCCATCGCCTGCGGTGCCGTCGAGGCCGAGGTCGCGGATGCCAAGGACGAGTTCGCCGACGAGTACTGCCTTCCGGCGATCAAGGCCAACGCCCTCTACATGGACCGCTACCCGCTGGTCTCCGCCCTCTCCCGGCCGACGATCGTCAAGCACCTCGTCGCCGCCGCCCAGAAGCACGGCGCCACCACGGTCGCCCACGGCTGCACGGGCAAGGGCAACGACCAGGTGCGGTTCGAGGCCGGCATCGTCGCCCTCGCCCCCGACCTCAAGTGCATCGCGCCGGTCCGTGACTACGCGATGACCCGGGACAAGGCGATCGCGTTCTGCGAGGAGAAGCAGCTCCCGATCGCCACCACCAAGAAGTCCCCCTACTCCATCGACCAGAACGTCTTCGGACGCGCGGTCGAGACGGGCTTCCTGGAGGACATCTGGAACGCCCCGATCGAGGACATCTACGAGTACACCTCGAACCCGGCCGAGCACCGCGAGGCCGACGAGGTCGTCATCACCTTCAAGCAGGGCGTCCCGGTCGCCATCGACGGCAAGCCCGTCAGCGTGCTCCAGGCCATCCAGCAGCTCAACGAGCGCGCCGGCGCCCAGGGCATCGGCCGGATCGACATGGTCGAGGACCGGCTCGTGGGCATCAAGTCCCGTGAGGTGTACGAGGCTCCGGGCGCGATCGCGCTGATCACCGCGCACCAGGAGCTGGAGAACGTCACCGTCGAGCGTGAACTCGCCCGCTACAAGCGGCAGGTCGAGCAGCGCTGGGGCGAACTGGTCTACGACGGCCAGTGGTTCTCTCCGCTGAAGCGCGCCCTGGACGGTTTCATCGACGAGGCCAGCCAGCACGTCAACGGCGACATCCGGATGACCCTGCACGGCGGCCGCGCGGTAGTCACCGGCCGGCGCTCCGACACCTCGCTCTACGACTTCGACCTCGCGACGTACGACACGGGCGACACCTTCGACCAGGCCGCGGCCAAGGGCTTCATCGACATCTACAGCCTGTCGTCGAAGATCGCCGCCAAGCGGGATCTGGCCTGAGCCGCACGGGACTCGGCGCGGACCGCGTCGTGTCCGCCCCGAAGCCTCCCGAGCACGAGGGCGTGTCCGTAAAGTCTCGTCTGCCCGGCGACGCCTGGCACGCACTCTCGCCGCACCGGGCGAAGACCCAAGTACGTCCAGTACGAGGGTCTGCGCCCGGCACGCCGAGAGCACGCACCAGACGCCGCCGGGCCCGCCCTTCGGGCGGACGACGCGACTTTGCGGACACGCCCTAGCCTGGCAGCCGCCTCCTCACGCACGCGTGGGGAGGCGGCGGCACATCCACACCTTTCGAGGAGTAACGCAAGTGAGCAGCAACAGCGGTGACGTCCGGCTCTGGGGCGGACGGTTCGCCGACGGTCCCGCCGAGGCCCTGGCCAAGCTGTCCGCGTCGGTCCACTTCGACTGGCGCCTCGCGCCGTACGACATCGCCGGTTCGCGCGCCCACGCGCGCGTGCTGCACGGGGCGGGGCTGCTCACCGAGGACGAGCTCACCCGGATGATCGAGGGCCTCGACCGGCTGGAGTCCGATGTCGCCGACGGCTCCTTCGTCGGCACGATCGCCGACGAGGACGTGCACACGGCTCTCGAGCGCGGCCTCCTCGAACGCCTCGGCCCCGACCTCGGCGGCAAGCTGCGCGCCGGCCGCTCCCGCAACGACCAGGTGGCCACGCTCTTCCGGATGTACCTGCGCGACCACGCCCGGATCATCGGCGGCCTGATCGCCGACCTCCAGGAGTCGCTGATCGGGCTCGCGGAGGCCCACCCGGACGTGGCGATGCCCGGCCGCACCCACCTCCAGCACGCCCAGCCGGTGCTGTTCGCCCACCACGTCCTCGCCCATGTCCAGTCCCTGTCCCGGGACGCGGAGCGGCTGCGCCAGTGGGACGAGCGGACGGCCGTCTCGCCGTACGGTTCCGGCGCCCTGGCGGGCTCCTCCCTCGGCCTGGACCCGGAGGCGGTCGCGAAGGACCTCGGCTTCGAGCACGGCAGCGCCGCCAACTCCATCGACGGCACGGCCTCCCGCGACTTCGTGGCGGAGTTCGCCTTCATCACCGCGATGATCGGTGTGAACCTCTCCCGGATCGCCGAAGAGGTCATCATCTGGAACACGAAGGAGTTCTCCTTCGTCACCCTCCACGACGCGTTCTCCACCGGCTCGTCGATCATGCCGCAGAAGAAGAACCCGGACATCGCCGAACTCGCGCGCGGCAAGTCGGGCCGCCTGATCGGCAATCTGACCGGGCTGATGGCCACGCTCAAGGCCCTGCCCCTCGCGTACAACCGCGACCTCCAGGAGGACAAGGAGCCGGTCTTCGACTCCTGCGACCAACTGGAGGTCCTGCTCCCCGCGTTCACCGGCATGATGGCCACGCTGACCGTCCACCGCGAGCGCATGGAGGAGCTGGCCCCGGCCGGCTTCTCGCTCGCCACCGACATCGCCGAGTGGCTGGTCAAGCAGGGCGTGCCCTTCCGTGTCGCGCACGAGGTCGCCGGTGAGTGCGTGAAGGTCGCCGAGGCGGACGGCAAGGAACTGGACGAGCTGACCGACGAGCAGTTCGCGAAGATCTCCGCGCATCTGACGCCGGAGGTGCGGTCCGTCCTCAACGTCCACGGCGCCCTCGCCTCCCGCGACGGCCGCGGCGGTACGGCGCCCAGCGCGGTCGCCGTCCAACTCGCCGAGATCAAGACGGACGTCGCCGCCCAGCAGGCGTGGGCGGTGGCGAAGCACAAGAAGTAGCCGCGGCGCGGACGCCCGCGGGGAAGCGGAAGCCGGACCAGTCCCGGCACGCACGCTCCGCGGGACCGGATCGGGGCCGGGGCGGCTGCCCCTCCCGGGCGCGGAAGAGCGGACGCGGTTCGCGTACGGGTGCGGGTGCCGTTCGACGGAGGGCATCGCGGGTTACGTTGGTCGGGTGCCGTAAAGGAGCCGACCGAACGGAGCCGCGATGCCCTTCGCACGCCTCGCCTCAGCCACGACTCCCACCGCCCACATCGGACTGGGGCTCGCCGCCGTCGGCCGCCCCGGCTACATCAACCTCGGCCGCGAGGAGGACCTCCCGGCCGACCGCAGTGTCGACGCCCTGCGCGAGCGCACCCACGAACTCCTCGAAGCCGCCTACGCCCAGGGGGTGCGCTACTTCGACGTGGCCCGCTCCTACGGCCGCTCCGAGGAGTTCCTCGCCGACTGGCTGCGCCGCCGCCCGGACATCGACGACATCGTCGTCGGCAGCAAGTGGGGCTACGCGTACACGGCGGACTGGCGCACCGACGCCGAGGCGCACGAGGTCAAGGACCACGGCCTCGCCATGTACGAGCGGCAGCGCGCCGAGACCGCGGAGCTGCTCGGCGACCGGCTCGACCTCTACCAGATCCACTCGGTGACCCCGGAGAGCCCGGCCCTCACCGACAAGGAGCTGCACGCGGCACTCGCCGAAGCGGCCGCCGGGGGCCTGTCGATCGGGTTCTCCACCAGTGGGCCCGCCCAGGCGGAGGCGATCCGTGCCGCGCTCGCCGTGACGGTCGACGGCGAACCGCTCTTCCGCACCGTCCAGTCCACGTACAACGTCCTGGAGACCTCGGCCGCCCCAGCGCTCGCCGAGGCCCACGACGCCGGACTCACGGTGATCGTCAAGGAGGGCATGGCCAACGGCCGGCTCGCGCGGCCCCACGCGCCGGACGCGCTGCGGGCCGTCGCCGCGGAGACCTCTCTCGACTGCGACGCGGTCGCTCTCGCGCTGATCCTGCGGCAGCCCTGGGCGGGCGTCGTGCTCTCGGGGGCGGCCACCGCCAACCAGCTCGCCTCGAACCTGCACGCCGCGGTCGTCGACCTCGACGACGACCAGCTCTCCCGGCTCACCCCCCTCGTGGAGGAGCCGGAAGCGTATTGGGAGCGGCGCGGGCAGCTGCCCTGGCACTGAGGCACCCCGCAGGCGCAGGCGGCTGACCTGGCACTGAGCACCGCGCGGCCCGGGCCAGGTGTCCGCGGGCCACCCGAACACTCCGAGCAGCCGGCCCCGGGCGAAGCGCCCGGGGCTCGCGCGAACACTCCGAGTACCGCCCCTCCTGCCGCCTGCCGCCCCGCCACACGGATGAGACACACATGCCCCTAGTGAGACATCAACGTCTCATGTGGGGTACCGTTGTCTCATGGCTGTCGACCGTGACCACGTGCTGCGCAGCGCAGCGGCCCTGCTCACCCGGAAATCCACCGCGACCATGGACGAGGTCGCCAAGGCCGCCGGGATCAGCCGGGCGACGCTGCACCGCCAGTTCGCCGGCCGCGACGCGCTCGTACGGGCCCTGGAGTCGCTCGGCATCGAGGAGTGCGAGGCCGCTCTGGACGCGGCCCGCCTCGACGAAGGCACCGCCCAGGAGGCCGTGCGCCGCCTGGTGCGGGAGCTGGAGAAGGTGGCCGGACTGCTCGCCTTCCTCTACACGGAGAACCAGCTCTTCGAGGGCGACGGGCAGCACGAGGGCTGGGCCCGGCTCGACGCCCGGATGGCCGCGTTGTTCCGGCGCGGACAGGAGGACGGCGAGTTCCGTATCGACCTCAGCCCGGCCTGGCTCACCGAGGCGCTCTACGGGCTGATGGCCTCGGCGGCCTGGGCCGTGACCGAGGGCCGGGTCGCCGCCAACGACTTCCACCACATGATCGTCGAGCTGCTGCTCGGCGGCGCGCTACGGAGAGAGGAATCATGACCAGCACCCTGCAGCCGGCGCTCGCGACGGAGGTGCAGAAGCGCCCCGGCCGGTGGCTCGCGCTCTGCGTCCTCGTCCTCGCCGTGCTGCTGGTGGCCGTGGACGCGACCGTCCTCGGCCTCGCGACCCCGTACATCAGTGAGGACCTGCAACCCTCCGGAACCCAGCTCCTGTGGATCGGTGACGTCTACTCCTTCGTCATCGCCGGTCTGCTCGTCTCCATGGGCAGTCTCGGCGACCGCATCGGACGCAAGAAGCTGCTGCTCGTCGGCGCGACGGCGTTCGGCCTGATATCCGTGCTCAACGCCTATGCCACGACACCCGAGATGATGATCCTGGCGCGGGCGCTGCTCGGTGTCGCGGGCGCGACCCTGATGCCCGCCACCCTCGCCCTGATCCGCAACATCTTCCACGACCCGCGCGAGCGCAGTCTCGCCATCGGTATCTGGGGTGCGACGGCCTCCGCGGGCACGGCGGTCGGTCCCGTCGTCGGCGGCTTCCTGCTCGAACACTTCTGGTGGGGTTCGGTCTTCCTCATCAACCTTCCGGTGATGGTGGTGCTCGTCCTCGTCGGCAGCAGGCTGCTGCCCGAGTCGAAGAGCCCGAACCATGGACCCTGGGACCTGATCAGCGTCACGCTCTCGCTCGTCGGTGTGATCGCCGCGGTGTACGCGGTCAAGGACGCCGCCGCGCACGGGGCGAGCGGCGAGGCACTCGCCGTGGGCCTGCTGGGCGCCGGTGCGATCTACTGGTTCGTGCGCCGCCAACTGACGCTTCCCACACCCCTGTTGGACGTCCGACTCTTCCGCAACCGGGGATTCTCCGGTGCTGTGCTCGCCGACCTGTTCACCGTGCTCGGGCTGTCCGGACTCGTCTTCTTCCTCTCCCAGTACCTGCAACTCGTGCAGGGCAGGGGGCCGTTCGAGGCGGGGCTGGCCGAAATACCCGCCGCTGTGGGCGCGGTGGCGGCCGGTCTGGTCGCGGGAAGGTTCGCGCGGCGGTTCTCCGTGCGCACCGTCGTCTCCGCCGGACTCGCCGCGGTGGGTCTCGCGCTCGGCGCGCTCACCCTGCTCGACCGGTCCACCGGCTATCCGCTGCTCGGTGCCGCGCTGCTGGTCGTCGGCATCGGCGCGGGCTTCTCGTTCACCGTCACCGCCGACGTCATCCTCTCCGCCGTCCCCAAGGACCAGGCGGGCGCCGCGTCCGCGGTCTCCGAGACGGCGTACGAACTCGGCGCGGCTCTCGGTATCGCCCTGCTCGGCTCGATCGTGACCGGCGTCTACGCGGGCTTCGCCGGACCCGCCGGCACACCGGCCGAGGCGCACGACTCGCTCGGCGGAGCGGTGGAGGCGGCCGGGAGCCTGCCCGCGCACACCTCCGAGGCGCTGCTGAGCGCGGCCAGGGAGTCCTTCGTGGACGGTCTGGCACTCGCGTCCGGCGCGGGCGCGGCCGTCCTGCTCGCCACCGCGGTGGCGGCGTGGTTCCTGCTGCGCGGCCAGAAGCTGGAGGTGTAGGGGGTGTTCGGGCCACCCTCGGACCACCCGGGGCCGGTCCGGCCGAAGTCCCGCCCCAGGACGGGGCGCCCGGCGTGGCCCGGTCCTGGTCGGCTCCCATCGGCACCCGCCGGAACCGAACAAAGCGGGTGGGCCCCGACCGGCAACTGCCGGTCGGGGCCCACCCGTGTGTGATGTCGCGGGGCCCGGTGAAGGGCTAGGCGGCCTTCGCCTTGGTGGCGTACATGTCGACGTACTCCTGGCCGGACAGCCGCATGACCTCGGTCATCACGGAGTCGGTCACGGCGCGCAGCACGTAACGGTCGCGGTCCATGCCCTCGTACCGCGAGAACTCCATGGCGGCGCCGAAGCGGACCGTGACCCGGCCCGGCCGCGGGATCCCCGCGCCGCCCGGCTGGAGCTTGTCCGTGCCGATCATCGCGAACGGGACCACCGGGGCGCCGGTCATCAGGGTGAGCCGGGCCATGCCGGTGCGGCCGCGGTACAGGCGGCCGTCGGGGGAGCGGGTGCCCTCGGGGTAGATCCCGAAGACCTTGCCCTCCTCCAGGACGCGGCGGCCGGTCATCAGCGCCGCCACGCCGCCGTTGGCGCCGTCCCGGTCCACCGGGATCATGCCGACGCCGGTGAAGAACCACGCCATCAGGCGGCCCTTGAGGCCCTTGCCCGTGACGTACTCGTCCTTGCCGATGAAGAGCACCTGCCGGTCGCAGACCAGCGGAAGGATCATCGAGTCGATGAAGGTGAGGTGGTTGCCGGCCAGGATCACCGGGCCGTCGCCCGGGATGTGCTCCACGCCCTCCACCCGTGGGCGGAACATCAGGCGCATGATCGGTCCGAGCACTGCCTTGATGAGCGCGAAGCGGGACAACGGGCCCTCCGGTGTCAAGGGATCGGTATGGAGTCTGTGCAGGTGAGGACCATACTCGCGGTTCCCGGATGATTGCACATCGGGTTCATCGACTGGATACGCACTGTTGATGCACGTTTACCTGCGGTGGCGCGCCCGTGAGCGGCCGAAATCGGGGCGACACGATGTGACGGACATCGCGCGCCGCACCGGCGAACGGGTGACCCCGTCATGGTTCGCCGCTCGTTCGCCGCACCCCACGGGTACCCCCGACCGCCGGACCGAAGCCGACGGACCGTCAGGTTCCGCATCCCGTACGACATCCAGGGTCACCCACGTGTTCCGCCGCAGGCCTCCCTCCCGTCACACCGGGGCACCTACGATCGTCCCGCTTCGACAGGCAGGGCACCTACGGCGGGAGGAGCGCTCATGGGAGCGCAGGAGTCGAACGGTCAGGAGCGGGGCACGGCGCGGCGGGCGCTGCTGGGAGCCGCGGTGCTCGGGGCGGGCGGAGCCGTCCTCGGCCTCCCCGGCGCGGCGAGAGCGGACGAACGGCACGGGGGCGGCGGCTACCGGAGCCTGCCCAGGCCGACGGTCATCGGCCACCGCGGGGCCAGTGGCTGCCGGCCGGAGCACACTTTCGGCTCGTACCAGCTGGCCCTCGACCTGGGCGCCGACGTCGTCGAGGCCGGCGACCTGGTGCCCACCAAGGACGGCCACCTCGTATGCCGTCACGAGCCGGAAATCGGCGGGACGACGGACGTCTCGGCGCACCCCGAGTTCGCCGCCCGCAAGACCACCAAGACGCTCGACGGGGTCGCCACGACCGGCTGGTTCACCGAGGACTTCACTCTTGCCGAGCTGAAGACCCTGCGTGCCGTCGAGCGCATCCCCGCCAACCGCCCGCACAACACCCTCTACAACGGCCGCTGGGAGATCCCCACCTTCGAAGAGGTGCTCCGCTGGCAGGACGAGCAGACCCGCAAGCGCGGCAAGCAGGTCTGGATCTACCCCGAGACCAAGCACCCCACCTACTTCCGGAAGCTCGGCCTCGGCCTGGAGGAGCGGGTCGCCAGGCTGCTGCGCAAGTACGGCAAGGACAAGAAGGACTCGCCGGTCATCCTCCAGTCCTTCGAGCCGAGCAGCATCGAGCGGCTCGACAAGCTCGTCGGCAACCCGCTCGCCGTCCTGCTGTCCGCCGCGAACACCCGCCCCTGGGACTTCGTCGAGGCGGGCGACCCCCGCACGGTCGCCGACCTCGTCAGGCCCGAGGGCCTGGAGTGGATCGCCTCGTTCGCGCAGGGCATCGGCCCCACGCTCGACCTGATCATCCCGAAGGACGCGGCCGGTAACCTCACCCAGCCGACCACCCTCGTCGCCGACGCGCACCGGGCGGGCCTGATCCTGCACCCGTACACCATGCGCAACGAGAACCCCTTCCTGCCCGCGAACTTCCGCAAGGGCACCGCCGCGGACGCCTACGGGGACGCCTTCGGCGCCTTCAAGGTGTACTTCGAGACGGGCATCGACGGCGTCTTCTCCGACAACGCGGACACCGCGCTGCTGGCCCGCGCGGACTTCCTCAAGGGATGAGCCCGGGATGAGTCCGCGACGGGTCCGGGACGGGTCCGGCCGCACGGGCCGTGAGGGACGCGTCCGGGCGACGAGACCCGCGCCCGGCCGTCAACGGATGACCCCGTCACCCCGGATGGGGTGACAACCGGCCGCCCCGGCAACCTCCTGCCGGGGCGGCCGCGTCGTGCCGCACATGACCCACGAGCTGGTTTCCACCCTGCGGCCGCTCCTCGCCGCCGAGGCATCGGCGGAGGCCCACGCGACCGGCGCCGAGAGCGGCGATCTGGAACAGGCCGTCTGGCTGCGCCTCCTGGAGCGCCTCGACGCGACGGGCCCGCCCGTCGACCCGCAGCGCTGGGTGCGCCGAGCCGTGCGCTCCGAGGCGCGCCTGAGCCGCCGCAGGGCCCGCGCCGAGCAGCCGTACGCCGTCGAGCCCGCGGACGACAGCGACTCCGGGCCCGAACAGCGGGCGATGACCGCCGAGCGCCGTCGCGAGCTCCACGACGCCGTGCGCCGGCTGCCCGGCCGCTGCCCCGGCCTGATGGCCGCCCTGCTCTCCCCGGACGACCTCACCTACCGGGAGATCGCAGGTGAGTTGGGTATCTCACAGGGGAGTCTTGGTCCGGAACGTTCCAGATGCCTGGGATGTCTGCGGCGTTTGCTGACGGTGGAGGTTGCGGCCCGCTGACGACGGGGATAGGAGTGAGGGACGACCGGTGGAACAGGTGAGCGGGAGGCATGCACACATGGGCATGAGCGTGACCATCTCGGCGGCGACCGAGCAGGACGCAGAACAGATCCTGAAGCTGCAGTACCTCTGCTACCAGAGCGAGGCCGAGCTGTACGGCGACTACGGCATCGAGCCGCTCACGCAGCCGCTCGACTCGCTCAGGGCGGAACTGGCGGGCGGCACCGTACTGGTGGCCCGGCTCGGCGACGAGGTGGTGGCCTCGGTACGCGGCGCCGTCGACGCCGACGGCACGGCCCGCATCAACAAACTCATCGTGCATCCGCGCATGCAGCGGCACGGCCTCGGCGGGCGCCTGCTCGCCGCGATCGAGACGCGGCTCGGCGCCGACGGAGCGGCCAAGTCCTTCCAGCTCTTCACCGGCCACCGCAGCGAGCGCAACCTGCGTCTGTACCGCAAGCACGGCTACGCGCCCGTCTCCCAGGAGCGGGTGGGCGAGCGCATGACGCTGGTGACCCTGGCCAAGGGCGCCGACACCGCCGCGTACGCCACCAGCGCCTAGCGGTCGCCGAACGCCACGCCCTGGTCGGCGGTCGTACGCGCCTTGCGCAGCCAGTACATCGCCGACAGCGGCAGCAGCACCGGGATGAAGAGATAGCCCATGCCGTAGTCCGACCACACCGTGGCGTCGGGGAAGGCGGACGGCTCGACCAGCGTCCAGGTCCCGACGATCAGCACACCCGCGAGCTCGGCGGCGCAGCACACCAGCGCCGCCCTGCGCGCCGTCTCGCCGCCGCGCACGAGCGAGTACGTGATGAATCCGTAGACGAGACCGGCGACCGCGGAGAGCGAGTAGGCGAGCGGCGCCTTGCCGAACTCCGTGGAGATCTGCACGGCGGACCGCGAGACGGCGCCGACCACCATCACGCCGTACAGCCACAGCAGCAGCATGCCGGGGCCGGAGATGAGCCGCGTGCGCTTCTTCTCCGCGGGCAGCGCGGTCGGCTCCTCGTTCCGGCCGTCCCGCTCGTTCCGGTCGTCCCGCTCGTCCCGAGGCACGGTCGTGTTCTCCTCCGTGGCCGTCATCTCAGCCTCCCCAGATGTCGTAGAGCCGTACTTCGAGCACGGCGAGGACGACGCCGCCGGCCGCCACCGTGACCGAACCCCAGCGGGTGCGCTCCGCCAGCGACATGAACCCCGCGGCGGGAACGCACGCGAAGGCGCCGAGCAGATACGCCACGAAGATCGTCGTGCCCTGCTCCGGCTTCTGGCCGCGCGCCAGCTGGACCACGCCGATCACCAGCTGGACCACGGCGAGCAGCGACACCACGGCCATGCCGATGAAGTGCCAGTCCTTGGTCGGCTGATCACGGTAGGCGGCCCAGCCGCACCAGGCGGCGAGCGCGAGCGCGGCGACGGCCGTCGCGACCGTCAGGGCATCAAACATGCCGCGACCCTATTACGGGCCAAAAGACCCGATGCGCTCGCCCCCGGGGTGCCCCTTAGGGTCGAAGGCATGAAGATCCACGCCGAAGCCCTCCTGTTCGACAACGACGGAACCCTCGTCTCGTCCATCGAGTCGGTGAACCGCTGCTGGACGAGGTGGGCACAGGAGTACGGGATCACCGCCGGGGACTTCGCCCGGATCGGACTGCACGGCCGCCCCGCAGTGGAGATAGCCGCCGACCTGCTGCCCGCCGACCTCGTCCCCGAGGCACTCGCCCGCATCGAGCAGCTGGAGGTCGAGGACGTGCCGGGCGGGGTCGTGCCGCTGCCCGGCACCCTCGCGCTGCTCGCCGCGCTGCCCGCCGAGCGCTGGGCCGTCGTCACCTCGGCCACCCGCCGGCTCGCCGAGGCCCGGCTCGACGAGGCCGGGATCCGTCCCAAGACGATGATCACCGCCGACGACATCACCCGGGGCAAGCCCGACCCCGAGCCCTATCTGCTCGCGGCCCGCGAACTGGGCGTCGACCCGGCCAGCTGCGTCGTCTTCGAGGACGCCCCCGCCGGGCTCCGGGCGGGCCGCGCGGCCGGGATGACCACCGTGGCGTTGGCCACAACGCACCAGGCCCACGAGCTGGAGGCCGACCTCGTCGTCGAAGACCTCGCCGCCCTGTCCGTACTGGTCACGCGCGACGGAGTGGAGATCTCCGTCCGGGGCTGAGATGTGTCCACCGCTGTCCGCTATTCGGACAGCGGTGGCGGGCCCCGGCCCCCGATCTGCTTTACTTCATTCCATGACCACGACGAGCTGCCGCATCCTTGCGACCGAGGCGACCATGACGCCCGGTGCTCGTTGTATGTGTCGAATGTGTGCCTGCTAGAGGGCCCTCGCACCACCGCCTGATCCCGCGCCCCGAAGTGGGATCGACGCGCCCTGTGTCCGTACCGCGTACGTGACCGGGCTGCCCCGCGCACACGTTCTCCTTCCGGTTCCATCGCCACCGCGAGAACCGTGCCGCGTTCCCGACCGAATGCATCCGTGCCCGGCGCACACCCACGCCCCGCACTCGACAGTGACGGAAACCCCAGTGATCACGACAACGGGCCTCACCAAGGTCTACCGCTCGCGCGGCCGTGAAGTGACCGCCCTCGACGGCGTCGATCTGCATGTCCGCGAAGGCGAGGTGTACGGCGTCATCGGCCAGTCCGGCGCCGGCAAGTCCTCGCTCATCCGCTGCGTCAACCTCCTGGAGCGTCCCACCTCCGGCACGGTCACCGTCGCCGGCCAGGACCTCACCGCTCTCGTCGGCCGCGGTCCGCGTGCGGGCCGGGAACTGCGCCGGGCGCGCAGCCGGATCGGCATGGTCTTCCAGCACTTCAACCTGCTGTCCTCGCGGACCGTCCAGGACAACGTCGAGCTGCCGCTCGAGATCCTCGGCCTCTCCGGGAAGGCGCGCAGCCGCAAGGCGCTCCAACTGCTCGACCTGGTCGGCCTGTCCGACAAGGCCAAGTCCTACCCGGCCCAGCTCTCCGGCGGCCAGAAGCAGCGCGTCGGCATCGCCCGGGCGCTCGCCGGTGACCCGAAGGTGCTGCTCTCCGACGAGGCGACCAGCGCCCTCGACCCGGAGACCACCCGCTCCATCCTTCAGCTGCTGCGCGACCTGAACCGCCAACTGGGCCTCACCGTCCTGCTCATCACCCACGAGATGGACGTCGTCAAGACGATCTGCGACTCGGCCGCGCTGATGGAACAGGGCCGCATCGTCGAGTCCGGCACCGTCAGCGAGCTCCTCGCGACGCCCGGCTCCGAGCTGGCCTCCGCGCTCTTCCCGGTCAGCGGCGACGCCTCCGGCGACGACCGCACCGTCATCGACGTCACCTTCCACGGCGAGGCGGCGACCCAGCCCGTCATCTCGCAGCTCTCGCGCACCTACAACATCGACATCTCGATCCTCGGCGCCGCGATGGACACCGTCGCGGGCAAGCAGGTCGGCCGGATGCGCATCGAACTGCCCGGCCGCTACGAGGACAACGTCGTGCCCATCGGCTTCCTCCGCGAGCAGGGCCTGCAGATCGACATCCAGGGGCAGGAGCCCGTTCTGGTGAAGGAAGGTGCCCTGTGACCTGGTCGGAGATGCAGCCGCTGCTGTCCCAGGCGTGTTGGGACACGCTCTACATGGTCGGCTGGTCCACGCTCATCGCGATAGTCGGCGGTCTGCCGCTCGGCATCCTGCTCGTCCTCACCGACCGCGGCGGACTCCTGCAGAACGTGGTCGTGAACAAGGTCGTCGGGCAGGTCGTGAACGTCGCCCGCTCGCTGCCCTTCATCATCCTGATGGTCGCGCTGATGAGCTTCACGCGCACGATCACGGGAACGACCATCGGACGCGACGCGGCGATCGTGCCGCTCGCCGTCGGCGCGATCCCGTTCTTCGCGCGGCTGGTCGAGACGTCGGTCCGTGAAGTGGACGGCGGACTCGTCGAGGCCGTGCAGTCGATGGGCGGCAACACCTGGACCGTCGTCCGCAGGGTCCTCGTACCCGAGTCGCTGCCGTCGCTGATCTCCTCCGCGACCACCACGATCGTCGCCCTCATCGGCTACTCGGCGATGGCCGGCACCGTCGGTGCCGGCGGTCTCGGCGACATCGCGATCCGCTACGGCTACCAGCGCTTCGAGACCGAAATGATGTGGATCACGGTCGCCATCCTGGCGGTCGTCATCTCGCTCATCCAGTTCGCCGGCGACTACGCGGCCCGCGGGCTGCACCGGCGCGGCGGTCACTCCGGCGCCGCCCCGAGGCTGCGGTTCCTGAAGTCCAGGGAGCCCGCCGTCGCGGACGTCGGCAAGGTCGCCTGAACCCTCCCGGGACCCTGTCGCAGGCCCCGGCTTCCCCCCCCCGCAGACTTCCCCGTTCACCCCATGACGGGGCAGCTTCACCCATAAGGAAAGGCACTTTTCGTGCGTAACACCGCCAAGATCACCACCGCTGTCCTCGCCGCCGGAGCCCTCACCCTGGGGCTCTCCGCCTGCGGCTCGGACAAGGACTCCTCCTCCTCTTCCTCCTCGGCCGACACGAGCGGGCCGCTCGTCGTCGCCGCCAGCCCGGTCCCGCACGCCGAGATCCTCAACTACATCAAGGATCACCTGGCGAAGAAGGCCGGCCTCGACCTGGAGGTCAAGGAGTTCCAGGACTACATCGTGCCGAACACGGCGACCGAGGACGGCTCGGTGGACGCCAACTACTTCCAGAACCAGCCGTACCTGGACGACTTCAACGAGAAGCGCGGCACGCACATAGTGCCCGTCGTCACGGTGCACCTGGAGCCGCTCGGCCTCTACTCCCACAAGGTGAAGAGCGTCGACGCCCTGAAGAGCGGTGCGACCGTCGCGGTCCCGAACGACGCGGTCAACGAAGCGCGTGCCCTGAAGCTGCTCGCGTCCAAGGGGCTCATCACCCTCAAGGACGACGCCGGCAACGCCGCGACCCCGCAGGACATCTCGAAGAACCCGAAGAACCTCAAGTTCAAGGAGGTCGAGGCGGCTCAGACCCCGCGCTCCCTGGACGACGTGGACGCGGCGGTCATCAACGGCAACTACGCCATCGCCGCCGACCTCAAGCCCGCCAAGGACGCCCTCGTCCTGGAGTCGGCCACGAACAACCCGTACGGCAACTTCCTCGCCGTCAAGAAGGGCAACGAGGACGACCCGCGCGTGAAGAAGCTCGCGAAGCTCCTCACCTCGCCCGAGGTCAAGAAGTTCATCGAGGACAAGTACGCCGGCTCCGTCATCCCGTCCTTCAAGTAGGCCCGGACCGGGGGAAGAACAGCGACGAGGGCGGCGGCGAGGGCTCGGCCCCGGAGGTCACGCACGGCCGACGGCCCCCCTCGTCACCGCACGGGGTCCACTCCATTACCCGGAGCGGACCCCGTTGTGCCGTTCAGTGGTTTCATGCTGCATGCTGGGCAGTTCAGCGGACCCGACGGTATATCAGGTCCGAAGTCCCCGACGGTTACGGAGCGTCGCATGACGAGCACCTTCCCCGACATCTCCATCAGCACGGAGCGGTTGGTCCTGCGTGCGCTCGACGAGGACGACGTGCCCGCGCTGGCAGAGATGATGAACGACGAGATGGTCGCGGCCTGGACGTCGATCCCGCAGCCGTTCACGGAGGACGGTGCCCGCGACTGGGTCACCGACTACGCGCCCACGGAACGCACGGAGGGCCGCGGACTCGACCTCGCCGTCACGGAGTTCCTCACCCAGCGCCTGGTCGGCATCATCCAACTCGGCAAGACGAACTGGCGCGTTCGCTCCACCGAGCTCTCCTACATCATCGCCCCCTGGGCGCGCGGCGAGGGCTACGCGTCCGAAGCCGCGCTCGCCACCGCCCGATGGCTGTTCCGCGACCAGAAGTTCGAGCGCATCGAACTGCGCACGGCCGCCGACAACACCGCCTCGCAGCAGGTCGCCCAGAAGATCGGCTGCATCAGCGAGGGCGTGCTGCGCAGCGCCTGCATAGCGCGCACCCGGACCGAGGACGGGTCCTGGGTCGACCTGCGCACCGACTTCATCGTCTGGAGCCTGCTGCCGGAGGACCTCGACGGTGTGGGCGAGCACCTCGCCGACACCGGTGGGTTCACCTCGTTCAACGACTGGGCCTGACCCGGCCCGGCAGCCGTACGGCACTCCGCGCGCCGGGCCCTCACCGGCGTACCGGAGCGGTCGCGCCGAGTCATGTGGATGGACGGGCGTTCCCTCACCGGACCCCGGGGGCAGGGACCGGGACCACGGTCCGGGAACGGCGGGACCGCTCCCGCGCCACACCGTCCGGCCCGGCACCCCCCCGGCCGCACCAGGTACCCTCACGGAGCCCGCCCGGGCTGCACCTGACGACCTGCGAAGACCTTCTGGAGACTGACGACGATGGCCGACCGGGTCACGGTGATCGGCTGGGACGGCTCGCCGCTGACCGCCGCGGCGCGCTCGGCTCTCGGTGCCGCCACGCTGGTGGCCGGCGCGCCCCACCATCTCGCACTCCCCGAAGTGCCGGAGAGCGCCGAACGCATCCGTCTCGGCAGCGTCGGCCTCGCCGCCCGCCGGATCGCGGGCCACCGGGGCACCGCCGTCGTCCTGGCCGACGGGGACCCGGGATTCTTCGGCGTCGTACGCGCCCTGCGCGCACCCGAGTTCGGCCTCGAGGTCGAAGTCGTGCCCGCCGTCTCCTCGGTGGCCGCCGCCTTCGCCCGTGCCGGAATGCCCTGGGACGACGCACAAGTGGTCGTCGCACATAGCCGCACGCTGCGACGCGCGGTGAATGTATGCCGAGCCCACACCAAGGTCGCAGTCCTCACCTCACCCGGCGCCGGACCCGCCGAACTCGGGCTGCTGCTCGAAGGAGTGCACCGCACCTTCGTCATCTGCGAGGAGCTCGGCACCGCCCGCGAACAGGTCACGATCCTGACCTCGGACAAGGCAGCCGATCACACCTGGCGCGACCCGAACGTCGTGATCGTCATCGGCGGCTTCGTGGCCGCGGCCGAAGGCGGCGGCTGGATCGCCGGCCGGGAGCCCGGCGGCGGACCGCGCGGCTGGGCGCTGCCCGCCGGGGCGTACGGCGGCGCGCTCGGCGAGGGCGAGACGGATCTGCTCCGGGCTGCCCAACTCGCCCGCCTGGGACCCCGCGTCGGCGACCTCGTCTGGGACATCGGCTCCGGCAGCGGCGCCTTCGCCACCGAGGCCGCCCGCACCGGTGCCGCCGTCATCGCCGTCGACCGCAGTCCGGGTGCCTGCACCCGCACCGAACACTCCGCCCGCCGTTTCGGCGTCCAGATGCAGATCGTGCACGGCAGCGCCCCGCACGTCCTGGAAGACCTGCCCGAACCCGATGTCGTCCGCGTCGGCGGCGGGGGAGCGGCGGTCGTCTCCGCCGTCGCCGACCGCCGGCCCCAGCGCATCGTCGCGCATGCCGCCACCCGAGACGCCGCCGAACTCATCGGCCGCGATCTGACTGAGCACGGCTATGAGGTCGAGTGCGCCCTCATTCAGTCCGTCGAACTCGATACAAGGGCCTGGACGGAGAAGGAGCGGAGCGTCGCGTTCCTGCTCAGCGGCCGTTTGCCCGATCGCGCCCCGTGATCCTGTTGTCGTACTGCGCGCGGTAGGCTGGCCGATCGTTGTACCGCTCCCGGGGGGTCGGCCTTTCGTGGGCCAATGTCCGGAAAACCCGCCCGTTTTGAGGCGTGTGTGGTACGGCAGAACCGGAGGACGCGCAACGTGGCGCAGTCCACAGCGGGCGCTCGCGGATCAACCTGTCGCGAGGGCGGTACGACCGGGACAATGCCAGTTAATGGCTTTGTCGTCTTTGTTGGCCGGTCGTTCGTGCCGCTGGGCACGCACGCTCGTTCTTCACTGTGGGGCGGTCGGTGCGCCGTTCCGGGCGAGCTGGACTTGGAAGCACTAACCGATGGGCGAGGGGTACGCATGACCGACACCGGCCAGGTCCCGGGCGAGGGATTGCCGGAGAACGCAGGCATGGTGGAGCAGCCGGGCGTCACCACGCCGGGCGCGTACACCTTCCTCGACCCCTCCGAGAACCCCGCCGAGGACGACGACCTCCTTCTGATGCCCGGAGCGCCCGGTGCCCAGGGCGCCTGGGGCAACGAGGTGCCGCCGCCGGCCCCGATGCCCTTCACCGACGAGCCCGGCCCGCACGAGACGGCCGGACGGGACAGCGGCGCGGTCGACCTCGGCGCCGTCCGTACGCCGAACCCCGTGCCCGTGGCGCCCCGTCGCCCGCTGCACCTCGGCCCGCCCACGCCGGACGGCTCCTCCAGCCCCGTGCGCTCCCTGGCCGACCGCGGACCCGCGGGCGCGCGTCCGGGCCGCATGGCCGCCCCCGTCGCTCCCGCCCGGCACGCCGGCCCGCCCACGGTTGGTCCCGAGTACCTGGACGTGGCCCAGCTCGGCGAGGCGGCACCCCAGGGCGCGGTGCCGTGGGGGACTCCGCCGGTCGGGTTCGAGGCGACGGCTGCAGAAACGGTCGTCCCGGAGGCGGGACAGCTGCCCGCGTCCGCCGTGGACGTGGAGGCCGGACCGGCTCCCGAGCCGCAGGCGGTGGAGGCCGAGCAGGTGCAGGGGTTCGTGGCGACGCCCTTCGTCCAGGACCAGGCCCTGACGCCGGACGCCGCCCAGACGCCGCTGCCTCAGGCCCACGAAGCGCCGCTCGACCTCCAGGACCCCGCGGACGGACAGGGTCCCGAGCCCGTGCCCGCGACGGACGGCTCGTCGGCCGCCCAGCTTCCCGACGCCCCGCAGTTCCCGGACGCCCCGCAGTTCCCGGACGTCGCACAGTTCCCGGACGTCGCACAGTTCCCGGACGCCCCGCAGGACCTCGGCGCGCCGGACGCCACCGAGGCCGCCGAGCAGGCAGGCTCCGCCGAGCAGTCCGGCGGCGACGCGCAGGTGCCCGAGCACGAGGCCGTACCGGTGCCGATCCCCGCGGACGCCGAGCAGGTCGCGCCCGAGCAGGACCTCGCGTCGGCCGAGGACGCCGCCGCGCAGGACCCTCTGCCGGACCCGCCGCAGATCGCCGACCAGGAGATGCACGGAGCCGACCCGGCCGGCCTCGTGGCCGGTGACGCCGTGTTCGCCGAACCCGTCGTCCAGCTGCCGGAACCCGCTGTCCGATTCGCGGACGAGGTATCCCTGCCGGAGGCCGGGCAGCCCCTCGCCGCCGCCCCGCACCTCTTCGATGCTCCGGAGTCCGCCCTGTCGGCACTCTCCGCGCGCTCGGCGGAAGCCTCGCACGGCGGGCCGGGCATCGGCCTCGACGGCTTCCAGGCCCAGCACTTCACGGACCAGGCCGCGTTCTCCGAGAACGGAGCCGCGCTCCCCGAGGACGCCGCCGCGCTCTCGGAGGACGGTGTCCCCTCCCACAACGGCGTCGCCTTCCCCGAGCCTGCCGACGACGAAGTCCTGCACGGTGTACCGGTGGGCGTGGCCGCGCACGCGGAGGTCTCCCACCCGGCCGCGGGCCGGTCCCAGGGCGACCAGCACCACCCGAGCGCCCTGGACGCGGCGGGCGCTCCCGGACACCCCGGTGCGCCCTCCGCGCCCCAGGCTGACCAGGGCCTCGGCCAGTTCGTGCCCGTGGAGGGCACCGTGCCGACCACGCCGCACCTGGCCCCGACCCCGCCGCACGCCATGACCGTGCCGCCCCTCCCCGTGGAGGAGGAGCCGCCGGTGGCTCAGGAGCCCGCGGAAGACGCGATCGTCGTGGCGCCCGCTCTGGTCGAGGAGACCGCCGAGGGGATCGCGGAGACCCCTGCCACAGAGGTGGAACCGCTCGCTCCGGCGCCCGTGCCCGCCCCCCGGGATGCGGAGGCCGCGCCCGAGATCACACCCGAGCCCGCCCCCGTGCCGGAGCCGCTCACGGCGGAGCCGGAACCCGTAGCCGCACAGCAAGCGGAGGACCTGCGCACCCAGGTCGCCGACCAGGAAGAGAGCACGGCCGTGGTGGAAGACGTACGAGAGTCCACCGGTCCGGCGGCCCCCGGCTACGACGACGCCGAGCGCGAGGCCGTGCTGCGGGTCATGCGCGAACGCCGGGACATCCGCAACGGCTTCCGCAGCGACCCGATCCCGCACGACGTGCTGCTCCGTGTCCTGGAGGCCGCGCACACCGCGCCGTCCGTCGGTCACTCCCAGCCCTGGGACTTCGTCGTCATCCGCTCCGCCGACACCCGGCGCAGCATGCACGAACTCGCCCAGCGCCAGCGCGAAGCCTACGCCAAGTCCCTTCCCAAGGGCCGCGCCAAGCAGTTCAAGGAACTGAAGATCGAGGCCATCCTCGACACCCCGGTCAACATCGTCGTCACCGCCGACCCGACCCGGGGCGGCCGCCACACCCTCGGCCGTCACACCCAGCCGCAGATGGCCCCGTACTCCTCCGCCCTCGCGGTCGAGAACCTGTGGCTCGCGGCCCGTGCCGAGGGCCTCGGCGTCGGCTGGGTCAGCTTCTTCGACGAGCGGGAGATGGTCCGCGCGCTGGGCCTGCCCGACCACCTCGACGTGGTCGCCTACCTCTGCGTCGGCTACGTCGACGAGTTCCCCGACGAGCCCGAGCTGATGCAGGCCGGCTGGTCCAAGCGCCGCCCCCTGTCGTGGGTCGTGCACGAGGAGACGTACGGCCGCCGCGCCCTGCCCGGCGAGGAGCCGCACGACCTGCTCGCCGAGACCGTCTCCAACATCCGCCCCCTGGACGCCAAGGCGCTGGGCGAGGCGTGGGAGCGCCAGAAGCGGATGACCAAGCCCGCGGGCGCCCTCGGCATGCTGGAGATCATCTCCGCGCAGCTGTCGGGCCTGTCCCGGATGTGCCCGCCGCCGATCCCGGAGCCGGCCGCCGTCGCGATCTTCGCGGGCGACCACGGCGTGCACGCCCAGGGCGTCACCCCCTGGCCGCAGGAGGTCACCGGGCAGATGGTGGCCAACTTCCTGGGCGGCGGCGCGGTCTGCAACGCGTTCGCCAACCAGGTGGGCGCCGAGGTCTGCGTCATCGACGTGGGCGTCGCCTCCGACCTGCCGGCCACACCGGGCCTGCTGCCGCGCAAGGTCCGCGCGGGCACCGCCGACATGACCACGGGCCCCGCCATGACCCGCGAAGAGGCGATCGCTGCGCTCGAGGTGGGCATCGAGACGGCCCGCGACCTGGTGGCCGCGGGCAACAAGGCGCTGCTGACCGGTGAGATGGGGATCGCCAACACGACCGCGTCGGCGGCCCTGATCTCGGTCTTCACCGGCGCCGACCCGGCGGAGGTGACGGGCCGCGGTACGGGCATCAACGACGAGACCCTGGCCCGCAAGACCGAGGTCGTCCGCCGTGCCATCGACTTCCACCAGCCGGACCCCGCCGACCCGATCGGTGTCCTCGCCGCGATCGGCGGCCTGGAGCACGCCGCCATGGTCGGCCTCCTGCTCGGCGGCGCGTCCCTGCGCACGCCGGTGATCCTGGACGGCGTCAGCGCCGGCGCCGCCGCACTGGTGGCCCGCGCCATCGCCCCCGAGGTCCTGGCCGCCTGCATCGCCGGTCACCGCAGCGCGGAGCCCGGTCATGTGGCCGCCCTGAACAAGCTGGGCCTGCGCCCCCTGATCGACCTCGACCTGCGTCTGGGAGAGGGCACCGGCGCCCTCCTGGCCCTGCCGATCGTGCAGAGCGCGGCGCGGGCGATGCACGAGGTCGCGACGTTCGACTCGGCCGGGGTGACCGAGAAGTAGGCCGACGGCGCCGGGTGGGGCCGGCAGGCGTTCAGCGCTGCCCGCCCGGCCTCGCCGTAGTCTGGACACCTGTCCGGACCTCTACCGAAAAACCCCACGTCAGGGCCGCTCCAAAGCCGCAGCGCGCCCGCCCGCACCGCCTGCCCGTACGAGGAGCCGCACCTCCATGGCCGAACACCCCGCCTACCCCGTAGGCCTCCGCCTCGCCGGCCGTCGCGTCGTCGTCCTGGGCGGTGGCCAGGTGGCCCAGCGCCGGCTCCCCGCGCTCATCGCGGCGGGCGCGGACGTCCACCTCGTGTCACCGCAGGCGACACCGTCCGTCGAGGCGATGGCGGACGCGGGCGAGATCACCTGGACGCGGCGCCCGTACGAGGAGGGCGACCTCGCCGACGCCTGGTACGCGCTGATCGCCACGAGCGACTCCCGGGCCAACGCCGACGCCTCGGCCGAGGCGGAGCGCAACCGCGTCTGGTGCGTCCGCTCGGACGACGCCGACGCGGCGACGGCCTGGACCCCGGCCACCGGTCACAGCGAGGGCGTGACCGTCGCCGTCCTCACCACGAACGCCAAGGGGCGCGACCCCCGCCACACCGCCGCGATCCGCGACGCCGTGGTCGAGGGCCTGCGCGACGGCACCCTCGTCGCCCCGCACCACCGCACCCGCACCCCCGGCGTCGCCCTGGTCGGCGGAGGTCCCGGCGACCCCGACCTGATCACGGTCCGCGGCCGCCGGCTGCTCGCCGAGGCCGACGTGGTCATCGCCGACCGCCTCGGTCCCCGTGACCTGCTCGCCGAACTCCCGCCGCACGTCGAGGTGATCGACGCGGCGAAGATCCCGTACGGCCGGTTCATGGCCCAGGAGGCCATCAACAACGCGCTCATCGAGCACGCCAGGCAGGGCAAGTCCGTCGTCCGGCTGAAGGGCGGCGACCCGTTCGTCTTCGGCCGTGGCATGGAGGAGGCCCAGGCGCTCGCCGAGGCGGGCATCGCCTGCACGATCGTCCCCGGCATCTCGAGCTCGATCTCGGTGCCGGGCGCCGCGGGCATCCCGGTCACCCACCGGGGTGTCGCACACGAGTTCACCGTGGTCAGCGGTCATGTCGCGCCCGACGACGAGCGCTCCCTCGTCGACTGGCCCGCGCTCGCCAAGCTGCGCGGCACCCTCGTCGTCCTCATGGGCGTCGACAAGATCGGCAGGATCGCCGACACGCTCGTCGCGCACGGCAAGCCGGCCGACACCCCCGTCGCCCTCGTCCAGGAGGGCACGACCGCGGCACAGCGCCGCGTCGACGCCACCCTGGCCACCGTCGCCGAGACCGTCCGCGCCGAGGATGTGAGGCCGCCCGCGGTCATCGTCATCGGCGAGGTCGTGAACGCAGGCTCCGGACTTCCCCAGTAACCACGGGTAACCCAACCCGTTCCCAGCCGTTGGCACCGCACCCAGGACAAGGCAGTATCACCCTGTGGCCGATCTCATCACCGTCGAGAACCCCGACGACCCGCGTCTGCGCGACTACACGGGCCTGACCGACGTGGAACTGCGCCGCAAGCGCGAACCCGCCGAGGGCCTGTTCATCGCCGAGGGCGAGAAGGTCATCAGACGGGCCAAGGACGCCGGGTACGAGATGCGCTCGATGCTGCTGTCCGCCAAGTGGGTCGACGTCATGCGCGACGTCATCGACGAACTCCCGGCCCCCGTCTACGCGGTCAGCCCGGAGCTCGCCGAGCAGGTCACCGGCTATCACGTGCACCGGGGAGCGCTCGCCTCGATGCAGCGGAAGCCGCTGCCGACGGCGGACGAGCTGCTGCGGTCCACGCGCCGCGTCGTCGTCATGGAGTCGGTCAACGACCACACCAACATCGGCGCCATCTTCCGCTCCGCCGCCGCCCTCGGCATGGACGCGGTGCTGCTCTCCCCGGACTGCGCCGACCCGCTGTACCGCCGCTCGGTGAAGGTCTCGATGGGCGCGGTCTTCTCGGTCCCCTACGCCCGTCTCGACGCCTGGCCCAAGAGCCTGGAATCGGTGCGCGACGCCGGGTTCAACCTGCTCGCCCTCACCCCGGACGAGAAGGCCAGGTCCCTCGACGAGGCCGCCCCGCACCGGATGGACCGGGTCGCCCTGATGCTCGGCGCGGAGGGCGACGGCCTGTCCACCCGGGCCCTGATGGCGGCCGACGAGTGGGTCCGCATCCCGATGGCCCACGGCGTCGACTCCCTGAACGTCGGAGCGGCGGCCGCGGTCGCCTTCTACGCGGTGGCGACGGGCCGCCCGGAGAGCTGAAGTCCGGAGAACTGACGTCCGTGCCGGGGGCTCGGCCGCCCCCGCCACCGACGGACGTGCCCGACCCCGAGTCCGCGTCCGGGGATCGACCGATCGGACAGGTCCTAGCCGTCCCGGTGGACCTGGCTCCGGTCCGTCCCGGCCGTCGAAGCACCGGTGGGCCGCGGCTTGTGGGACGACTGCTCCTGGCGTACGTCCTTGCGCGGGACCCCGTCGTCGAGCCCGCGGGCCGGTCCCTGGCACCCCTGGGCCGCCGCGATACCGAGCGCGACCAGCAGCGTCACCACCACGAACACGAAGAGCCGCTGGCGCAGCAGCCGCGGATTGGCGGGCCGCCTGCCCGTTCCGGTGGTCCGCGGACCGGGCCGTCCGGCGCCGCTGCGGGGCGCGGGCCTGCTCCCGGAGCGGCCGGTGTTGCGGGCGGGCGCCGGCCGCGATCCCGACCGTGACCCGCCGTTCGTCCCGCCGGTGCGCGGCGGGGGAGTGGCCCCCGGACGCCGCTGGGTGCGCTGCTCGACGTACTGCTCGGCCAGGCGTCCCGTCGGCCGGTCCGGATCCGTACGCGGCGCGGGCGGTCGCACGTCCGCCATTCCGTGGGCCTCGCGGGCCGCGATCTCCTTGAGCCGCAACGACAGTTGGAGCGTGCTGGGCCGCTCCTCGGGGTCCTTCGCCAGACAGGCCCGGACGAGCGGGGCGAGGGCGTCAGGGACCCCGTGCAGGTGCGGCTCCTCGTGCACCACCCGGTAGAGCATCACTTCGGAACTGCCCTGTCCGAAGGGCGAGTCCTGGGTCGCCGCGTAGGCGAGCGTGGCCCCGAGCGCGAAGACGTCCGTGGCCGGGGTGACGGCGGCGCCGCGCACCTGCTCGGGCGCCAGGAATCCGGGGGACCCGACCGCCGTGCCGACGTGCGTGAGCGTGCTGGCCCCGGTCGCCCAGGCGATGCCGAAGTCGATGATCCGCGGCCCCTTCGGGGACAGCAGGATGTTGGACGGCTTGAGGTCACGGTGGACCACCCCGGCCTCGTGCACCGCGACCAGACCCTCGGAGAGGGCGGCACCCACGGCGGCCACGTCGGCCGCCGACAGCGGTCCCTCTTCGGTGACCTTGTCGTGCAGGGAGGGTCCGGGAACGTACTGCGTGGCGAACCACGGACGGTCCGCCTCCAGGTCGGCGGCGACGAGCCTGGCCGTGCAGCCGCCCCTGATCCGCCGTGCCGCCGAGACCTCGCGCGCGAACCGCGAGCGGAACTCCTGATCCTCCGCCAGATCCGGCCGGATCACCTTCAGGGCGACCCGCTGGCCGCGCCGGTCGGAGCCCAGGTAGACAACACCCATCCCGCCCGCGCCGAGCCGTCGGTGAAGCCTGAACGAGCCGACGACACGCGGGTCCTCGCGCCTCAGGCGCATCATCGCCATGTCCATCCCCGCTGCCCGGTCCGTTTGACGAGCCACAGCTTACGTTTCCGCGGCCGGGTGCGCGCAGAGGCCGCGCCCTCTCGTCCCGATCGATTGTCAGTGCCGGGTGGGAAACTTGAAAGGTGGTCAGGGAGCGTGCGAACAGAGCCTCTTTGGACTGCCTGTGATCCCAACCATCCATCGCAGAAGGGGGATTGAACCCGTGAAGGGTGACCGCGTGGAGATAGTCGTGGACGCAGGGGACACGACGCGTACGTACGAGGTGGTAGCCAGCAGGGCGGGTCGCCGGGTGGAGACGGCGGTGCGCCGAGGTGTCGTAGAAGTGAGCGAAGTCACCCGAAGCGGATCAGTGGTACGGACCGCCCGCTTCATGGCGACTCGGGTGCTGGCGCTCGTCGAGCAGCCGGTCCCCCGGGAGGACAGTTCGGAACAGTAGGGGTACATCGGACGCCCCCTCCGGGAAGACCCTGAGACCTAGGTCCCCGTCTCCACCCAGGGGAGTACTCCGCAGGTCATCGCTCATCCTCCGGGAGGCCCGGCAATCGGTACGAGGGCATGACGACCCAAGCCCGCCGCGCGCCTAGATTTGAGGTCAAGCGGCGGGTGCAGCACTCGTCCCCCGAGGTCAGACACCCGCCGCTGCCAGACACGACAGAAGCTCGGTCAGGAGAGGGACCATGGCCCACACGGCACCGCGGACAGCGCTCCGCACGCAGGGACGCAGGGCGTACAGCGCCGCGTTCGGCACCCGCCAGGGTCAGCGCCACCCCTTGGTGGCGACAGCGATGGTCCTTCCCCTGGCGGCCCTGCTCGTAGTCGTCTTCGGCGGCTGGGACGCGGTGGTCACACAGGCGTCGTCCGTGGGCGTGATGCTGGGGCGCTGAGCGGCGCCCCAGGCCCGGAAGAGCGGTCCGGGCGGGGACATCCGGCCATGAAACCCCGTGGGGACGGGGGTGCGGCGGACGGCACGAAGAATGCCCGCGCAGCTGGGGAGCTGCGCGGGCATTCTTCATGCCGGGTGCCGGGCCGGGTGCCGGATTCTCCGAGTGGTGCTGTGCTGCGGTGCCGGGGTGCCGAAGGTCGTGGTGCCGACGCTCCGATGCCGATGCCGATGCCGATGCCGATGCCGATGCCGATGCCGGCGTGCTGGGGTGCTGCGGAGCCGGGGTGCCAGAGGTGCCGGTGCCGGTGCCGGCACCGATGCCAGCGTCCGGGGTGCCAGCGTCCGGGGTGCCGGGGTGCCGGGGTGCCGGGGTGCCGGGGTGTCCGGGGGTATCGGGGGTGCCGGTGCCTCCGTGCCGGGGTGCTCTGATGCCGAGAGCGGGGGGAGCTGCGGTGCGGGTGCTGCGACAGGGAATGCGGTGCCGCGGTGCTGGAGAGCCGGGGTGCCGAGAGCCGGAGAGCCGGAGAGCCAGGGGTGCCGGGGTGCCGAGAGCCGGGGAGCTGCGGTGCCGGTGCTGCGACAGGGAATGCGGTGCCGCGGTGCTGGAGAGCCGGGGTGCCGAGAGCCGGAGAGCCGGAGAGCCGGGGGTGCCGGGGTGCCGAGAGCCGGGGAGCTGCGGTGCGGGTGCTGCGACAGGGGAAGCGGTGCCGGAGAGCCGGGGCGCTCTGGGGTGCCGAGAGCCGGAGAGCCGCGGTGCGGGTGCTGCGGGATGCGGTGCCGGAGAGCCGGGGTGCCGGGGAGCTGCGGTCCCGGTCGCCCGGGGTGCGTCCCCGCCTGCGTACCCTCACCGGCAGACGTCGTACAGCCCCAGGGGGACCCGTGACCGCAGACACCCTGCTGCCCGCACTCACCGCCGCGGCGCGCCACGCGGCCCACCCGGCGACGGCTGCGCCCTGCCCCTGCGACGCCGGGGACGCGCTCCTCGCGGACCGCGACGACGGCACCGTCGTGCGCCACGGCGACCTCGTCGCCAAGGCCCACGCCCCGGACACGGACCCCGCCGCGCTCGCCCTCCGCCTCTCCGTGGCCGCGAGCCTCCCCGGCACCCTCCTGCCGCCGCTGAACCCCGCCTCCGCCGATCTCCTCGGCCGCCGGGTGACCCTCTGGCCGTACGGCGCCCCCGTCGACCCCGACACCCCGGACGCGGCCCCCTGGGAGGCCGCCGCGACCCTCCTGGCCCGCCTGCACCTGGCCCCCGCCCCGGACGCCCTGCCGCCCATGCGGGGCCCCGCCAAGGCCGCCCGTGCGATCGCCCGCCTGCGCGCTGCCGGCCCGCACCCGGCCGCCGCCCCCGTCCTGCGCGCCTGGGGAGCGCTGCCCGGCTGGGCACGGGCAGAGGCCCCGATGCCGGACGCCACGACCCTGTGCCACGGCGACCTGCACCTCGGCCAGCTCGTACGGCATCCCGCTCCGGACGGTCCCTGGGTCCTGATCGACGTCGACGACCTGGGCGTCGGCGACCCCACCTGGGACCTGGCCCGCCCGGCCGCCTGGTACGCCTGCGGGCTCCTCCCGACCGACGAATGGCTCCGTTTCCTGACCGCCTACCGGGCCGCGGGCGGCCCGGCCGTTCCCGCCGCCGGCGATCCCTGGTCCGCCCTGGACGTCGCGGCCCGCGCCCTCACCGTGCAGACCGCGGCCCTTGCCGTCGCCAAGTCCGCCGCCGCGGACCGCCCGTTGGACGAGGTGCAGCTGGCCGTCGTCGACGCCTGCGACCGAATGAGTTCCGCCCCGCCCGAGTTGACGCAGGGTTTCGCGACGTAGGGTGCAACCGACCGAAGCCGGGCGGTGTCTGTCCTGGCGGAAGCAGTACCGACTGGCGAGGAGTTGAGCCGAGCATGCAGTGTCCGAAATGTCATGCGCCGATGCACACGTACAACCGCAATGGCGTCCAGATCGAGCAGTGCAGCGGCTGCCGCGGGATATTTCTCGACTACGGCGAGCTGGAGTCCCTGACCCGCGTCGAGTCGCAGTGGTCGCAGCCCGCGCCGCCGCCCCAGGGCGCTCCGCAGGCCTACCCGTCGGCCCCGGCGCCGGCCTGGGGCGCCCCGCAGCACGGCGGTGGTCACTACGGCGGCCATGGCGGCCACCACCGGCACAAGAGCTTCGGCCACATGCTCTTCTCGTCCTGAACGACCGAAGGGGCCTCCTCCCGGGCGGAGGGGCCCCTTCGTCGTGTCCGGGACACGGCCCGCCGCGGCCGGAGCACGACGAAGCCCCCGACCGTACGAGACGGCCGGGGGCTTTGCTAGTGCGCGATACTGGGATTGAACCAGTGACCTCTTCCGTGTCAGGGAAGCGCTCTCCCGCTGAGCTAATCGCGCAGGTCACGCGGCCGGAGCCACGCTTGCTGCTGGACTTGCGTGCGCGATACTGGGATTGAACCAGTGACCTCTTCCGTGTCAGGGAAGCGCTCTCCCGCTGAGCTAATCGCGCGGGGATCCTTGCGGACCAGTGGACGATACTGGGATTGAACCAGTGACCTCTTCCGTGTCAGGGAAGCGCTCTCCCGCTGAGCTAATCGTCCTTGGAGGTGGAGACGGGATTTGAACCCGTGTAGACGGCTTTGCAGGCCGTTGCCTCGCCTCTCGGCCACTCCACCAGGAGTGCGGGGGTTCGGGAAGATCCCCCTCATCCTGCGAGCGGACGACCAGGTTCGAACTGGCGACCTCAACCTTGGCAAGGTTGCGCTCTACCAACTGAGCTACGTCCGCTTGTCGTTTCCGTTGCGCTTGCGCGTCCCGGCGACGAGTTGAACTCTAGCGGATTCCCGGGCCAGCACAAAAACGCGTTTGTGCAGCGTGCTGCGGTCTGTCCCCCCGAGGACATGGTCAGGGCACCTGCCACACACCCGCCCTAGACTCGTCTGCGTGCTCGACCTCCCTCCTCTCGCCCGATTCGGCGGCCTCGTCGCGACCGGCCTCCTCGACGTCACCAGCGATCCCGCGGCCCTGGACTCGACCGGCTTCTGGGCCGTCTCGGCCGACTTCGAGGGGCGTCTGACCTGCGCCCGCTTCCGGGACGTACGCGAGGAGCCGGTGCCCGCGCCGGTGCCCGGACGCTGGCACGGCCCGGCGGCCGGTGACTGGAACTCGTCCCTCGACCGCGCCGCGTACACCGCCGGCGTGCGACGCATCCGCGATCACATCGCGGCCGGCGAGGTCTACCAGGCGAACCTCTGCCGCGTGCTCAGCGCACCCGTCCCGCCCGACGCGGACGTGGACGCGCTGACCGCTCTGCTGGCCCGCGGCAACCCGGCACCGTACGCGGGAACGATCCGGCTGCCGGCCCGCGGCGTCGAGATAGCCACCGCCTCCCCGGAACTCTTCCTGCGCCGCACGGGCCGCTCCGTCGAGTCGGGCCCGATCAAGGGCACCGGACGCACCGAGGCGGACCTTCTGGACAAGGACTACGCCGAGAACGTGATGATCGTGGATCTCGTCCGCAACGACATCGGCCAGGTCTGCGCCACCGGCTCCGTGACCGTGCCCGACCTGTGCGTCGTCGAGAAGCACCCGGGACTCGTGCACCTCGTCTCCACCGTCCACGGTGAGCTGCGCGAGGACGTCGGCTGGCCCGGACTCCTCGCCGCCGCCTTCCCGCCCGGCTCCGTGACCGGCGCCCCGAAGTCCAGTGCCCTGCGGATCATCGACGCCCTGGAGACCGCGCCGCGCGGCCCGTACTGCGGAGGCATCGGCTGGGTCGACGCCGACCGCGGCACCGGCGAGCTGGCCGTCGGCATCCGCACCTTCTGGATCGACCGCGCCGAGGGCGTCCTGCGCTTCGGCACGGGAGCGGGCATCACCTGGGGATCCGACCCCGAGGGGGAGTGGCGGGAGACCGAGCTGAAGGCGTCCCGGCTGCTCGCGGTAGCGTCGGGAGAGTACGAGGCGGGTGACGGGACTCTCCCGTCCTGAGCCGGTCCTCGGGACCACGCCCGGGACCGGGGCCGAAACGCCACGCCGGGCGACTCGTCCGGCTCCGGCAGATTCATGCGAGGTAGGGACAGTGAAGCTTTGGCTCGACGGCGGGCTGCAGGACATCGAGGCCGCCCGCGTCTCCGTCTTCGACCACGGGCTGACCGTGGGTGACGGCATCTTCGAGACCGTGAAGGCGGTCGACGGCCGGCCCTTCGCGATGACCCGCCACCTCGACCGGCTGGCCCGCTCGGCACGCGGCCTCGGTCTGCCCGAGCCCGACGCCGACGAGGTGCGCCGCGCCTGCGCCGCCGTCCTCGACGCCAACCCGATGCCGCTCGGCCGGCTCCGCATCACCTACACCGGCGGCCACGGCCCGCTCGGCTCCGACCGCGGCGAGCACGGGCCGACCCTCGTCGTCGCGCTCGGCGCCTCCGGCCGGCGCCCCGACTCCACCGCGGTCGTCACCGTCCCCTGGACCCGCAACGAGCGCGGCGCGCTGACCGGCCTCAAGACCACCTCGTACGCCGAGAACGTCGTCGCCCTGGCCCGCGCGCGTGAACACGGCGCGTCCGAGGCGCTGTTCGCCAACACCGTGGGCCAACTCTGCGAGGGCACCGGGTCCAACGTCTTCGTCGTCCTCGACGGCGAGATCCACACCCCGCCGGTCGCGTCCGGCTGCCTCGCCGGCATCACCCGTGCCCTCACGGTCGAATGGACCGGCGCCAAGGAGACCGACCTGCCGCTGGACGTCCTGGAGCGCGCCGACGAGATCTTCCTGACGTCCACGCTGCGCGACGTGCAGGCCGTGCACCGCGTCGACGCCCGTGAACTGCCGGGCGCACCTGGCCCGGTGACCGCCAAGGCCATGCGCGTCTTCGACGAGCGGGCCGCGGACGACCTCGATCCCTGACCGGTCCCCGGGGCCACCGGCCCCTGACGGCGCGGTAATTCGGCTGACCGCGCACGCATCAGGGGGTAGAACACCCCTGATGACAACGACACTGCGGCCGACCGAGCCGCTTCAGCACGCCGCCGACGGGACGCGTTCACGCCGCTACCGCGTGTGCGTGAACAGCCGTCCCGTCGGCGTCGTACACCTGGCGACGGACACCTCCTTCGGACCGTCCGTCGCCAAGATCCACGAGCTTCGCATCGAGGAGCCGGACCGCGGTCGCGGTCGCGGCACCGTGGCCGCGCTGGCCGCCGAGGAGGTGGCGCGCGGCTGGGGCTGCCGGCAGATCGAGGTGACCGTCCCCGGCGCCGCCGCCGGGGCGCTGGAGCTCACCAGGGCACTCGGCTACGTCCTGCGCAACCGCGGGATGGAGAAGGTGCTCGAAGGTCCCCCTCCGGTGCTGCCCCCCGGCAGCGCCGGCCGGCCCATGACCCGGGACGAGCACGAGGTCTGGGACCGGGCGGGCCGGCAGGCGTACGCCGAGGACTGGATCCGGCGCGGTGTGCCGGAGGCCGACGCGCTCGCCAAGGCGGACCGGGACTTCGGCGGTGCGCTGCCGCAGGGCCTGGACACCGCGAACATGCGGCTGAGCGTCCTGGAGCACGAGGGCGTCCCCGTGGGCGAGCTCTGGCTGGGGGACCGGGACGGGCGCACCTTCGTCTACGACGTGGGCGTCCGCGCGGACCGGCGCGGACACGGCCACGGGCGGACACTCATGCGGCTCGCCGAGGCACAGGCGACGGCCGCCGGGTCGAGCCGTGTCGCCCTCAACGTCTTCGCGGGGAACACGCCGGCCGAGCGGCTCTACGAGTCACTCGGCTACGAGACGACGACGTACCACCTGTTCAAGAGGCTGCTCTAGCCGGCACGCGCCTCCCGACGAGCTTCCGTCGCAGGTCGGTCGCGTGGCCCGGCGCGGGGCTCAGGCCTGTTCGGCGAGCAGCCGGTCGGCGATCCCCTCGATCCGCTCGCGCAGTCCGTCCTGGCTCTTGCCACCGTCCAGACGCTCACCGCCGATGACGTACGTCGGGGTGCCGGTGACGCCGATCGCCTTGCCCTCGGCCTGGTCGGCGTCGACGATCAGGATGTGCCGGCCGTCGATCAGGGCCGTGTCGAACTCCTCGGCGTCCAGGCCGAGTTCCCGGGCGATCTCGACCAAGAAGGCCTCGCCCCCGCGGTCCAGCTCCTCCACACGGCCGAGCACGGCCTCGATGTACGGCCAGGCACTGCCCTGCTCGGCGGCCTCCTCGGCGGCCTGCGCCGCGGCGAAGGCGTGCTTGTGCTTCTCCAGGGGGAAGTGCCGCAGCCGCAGCTCGAGACGGTCGCCGTAGCGGGCGCGCAGCGCGCGCAGGTCGGCGAGAGCGCCACGGCAGTCGGGGCACTGGAGTTCACACCAGACGTCCAGGACGACGGGGGCCGGACGCGCGGGGGAGGAGTCGTTCATGGGATCCAGTCTCCCAGCCCCGGCAGGGGGCGGCCGAACCGGGACCTGGGGAGGACGGCGACCCGGAGATCTCCCTGAGGTCTGCCCGGACCATGGCATACCGGGCATGCGGCGGTGCAGGATGGAAGGGACGAAGCACCCAGCCCCACCGAGCCCTGCCTGGAGGACCGGAATGATCGCAGAGACCGTCTGTTCCGCCGTCTCCGTCGCCGGCCTGGGCATCGCCGCGGTGACGGCCTACCGCAAACGTTTCCTGGCGGCCGCCCGGATCGCCGCCTACTCCCTGGTGCCGATCGGCCTGGTCATGACCGGAGTGATCGGCTGGCTGGCCGACACCGCGTTCAGTCCGACCGCGTGGGCCGGTTTCGTGGTGCTCGGCGGCGCCTGGCTGCTGTTCATGATCACCCGTACCGTGGAGCGCCGAAGCGGGGTGACGCGGAAGGAGCGCAAGGCCGCGAAGGCCGCCACGCAGCGGGACGCGATGGCTCCCGCGGCCTCGGCCCCCTCGCTGGGCCAGGGCGCCGGCACCGTCGCCCGGCCCGCCGCGAAACCGCGGGCCACAGGTTCCGGGGACGACTTCAGCGACATCGAGGCCATCCTGAAGAAGCACGGCATCTGACCGGCTGAGCCGACCCAAGATCGCACGCGCGTCGGACCGTGAACGCGCGGAACCGTTCACGTTCGAGCGGGCCCGTCACATGATCCAGCGAACTCCCGTATATTCCGGGCGTGTTGATCGCGGAGGGGGTGCTCCCTGCGCCATCATCGCCCGCGAGATGCTGGACACAACACCGAGCGACACCGCTGCCCCGCCCGAGGAGCGGCGTGGTTGTCTCTTCGCGCTCTCCCAGCCGCCGCTGATGATCTTCCTTGCGGTGATCGGCTGTCTGCTGCTCATGGCTTCGCTGCATGACCTGCTGCTGCTCTGAGCTGTACACGGAGCCCCTGGCGTCACCCGCCGAGGGCTCCGTCAGCCCGGCCCCTCCGGAGCGTCGGCCATCCCGTCACGCGACCCGCACGGCACCGGCCGGTGAACCTGCCCGTCCGTGAGCCTGCCGGCCTCTCGACTGTCCGGCCGTGAGTCTGCCGGCCTCCCAGCTGTCCGTCCGTGACCTGTCGGTATCTCGGCCGTCCGTCCGTGGGCCTGTCGGCCCTCAGCCCGCGGCTTCCTTGCGACGCGCCCGGTAGGCGGCCACGTGGAGCCGGTTCCCGCAGGTGCGGCTGTCGCAGTAGCGGCGGGAGCGGTTGCGGGAGAGATCGACGAAGGCGCGTCGGCAGTCCGGGGCCTCGCAGCGGCGCAGCCGCTCCTGCTCTCCGGCGACCACGAAGAACGCCAGCGCCATCCCGCAGTCGGCCGCGAGATGATCGGCGACCGAGGCGCCCGGCGCGAAGTAGTGGACATGCCAGTCGTAGCCGTCGTGGTCCGTCAGCCGAGGCGTGGTTCCGGCGGCGGCGACCAGCTCGTTGATGAGCGAGGCGGCGACCCGCGGATCCTCGGCGGCGAAGACCCCCGCGAACCGGCCGCGGACGCTGCGCACGGCCGCGAGATCGTGCTCCGACAGCACGCCGACATCACTGATGTCGTTCCTTCGTACGAAATCGGCGAGGGACGGGACATCGGCGAGCCCGTCCGCCGTCTCGTCCTCCGGCGCGGTGTTCACCAGATCCACCACGGCGTCGAGCGCGCACCGGGTGTCGTGGGTGATCAGCACGATTCGCTCCCTGGCCTGGGGGTCGGGCGAGGGTGCCCGCCCCGATGCTGGCCGATGGTAGTGGCTTCCCGGCGCGGTGGAGACGGGCGGGCGTCCGCGGGAGAGGGAGCTCGTCGCGGGAGGCGCCCGCGGGCGCGGAGCGGCCCGAGCCTCCGGGAGTGCCCGGAGGGTCGCTCCTTGGAGGGAACGGTGTCCGGGGCGCGCCGAGGAGAGTGGCAGGTGGTGACGGGTTGTGACGGGTGGTGGCCGCGGGGAGCGGGAGGTGCGTGCCCCGCGTGAGGCGGCCACGTGGGTGTCGGCCCGTGGAGCCGGCCGTGGGCGCCGGGGCGGCGGACGCGCACCGGCGCCGCCGCCGCGGACTGTCCGCGACGCCGGCGCCGATGTGTTCCTTATGCGGTTGTCTAGGCCCGAGCCGTCTCCCCGAGTGGACGGCGCCGGGCGGCTCTGGTGACGCGTCAGCTCTCGGCCAGGATGTGTGAGAGCTCCGTGTCGAGATCGAAGTGCCGGTGTTCCGTGCCGGGAGGCACGGCTGCGTCCGTTCGCTTCAGGAATGATTCCAGGGCCCTCGCAGGGGCTTCGAGCAGGGCTTCACCCTCCGGAGAGCTCAGGGCGATGCATACGACGCCCTGGCCGTGGCTTCGGGACGGCCAGACTCGGACGTCGCCGGTACCGGTGGGCCGGTGCAGGCCCTCGGCGAGGAGGTCGCGGGCGAACACCCACTCGACGGTTTCCTCGGCTCCGGTGTGGAAGGTGGCGTGCACGGCGTAGGGATCGGCCGTGTCATACCGCAGTCCTGCGGGTACAGGCAGTGAGGACTCGCTCGACACAACGAGGCGCAGGTGCAGCTCGCAGCTGACCGTGGTGTTCATAAGCGCCAGGGCCTTTCGCTCAGTGTGCGCTCGGGGATTCGCACGTCGGCGAAATCGACATGCCACCTACGGTGCCGTTGTAAACCCCTCTGAGTGTTTTGCGTGTCTTTATGTAACTCATCCGGCCGAGGGCGCCTTCGCCGGATAGGGCCATTCCGGTGACCGGTTTCTCTCGGGTAGGGTTTGGTCGTATGAATACGGGGAGTGACGAGCCGGGCGAGGTCGCCATGGCGGACGACGAGGCGAAGAATGAGCGAGCGCTCGGTTCTCGGGCGCCGGAATTCATCAAGGCGCGCCGCGCGCTGCACGTGAGCTGGCAGGTGGGTGTTTTCATCGTCGGGCTCGCGGTCGTCGGCGCGGGCGTGGTCATGCTGCCGCTGCCGGGTCCCGGCTGGCTGGTGATCTTCGGCGGCATGGCGATCTGGGCGACCGAGTTCGTCTGGGCCCAGCTGGTGCTCCGCTGGACGAAGCGCAAGGTCACGGAGGCGACGCAACGGGCGCTCGACCCCAAGGTCCGGCGCCGCAACATCATCCTCACGACGGTCGGCCTCGTGATCGTGGCCGTCCTCGTCGGCGTGTACCTCTGGAAGTTCGGCCTCGAGATGCCGTGGAACATCAAGGAATGACGAGCCCGGCTCGGGCCGCTTCCGAGCCGACTCCGCTGGTCGAAGCCACCCCCTGACATGGGGTAATGTTCTCCCTGCGCCCGGGCGATTAGCTCAGCGGGAGAGCGCTTCGTTCACACCGAAGAGGTCACTGGTTCGAACCCAGTATCGCCCACACATCCGACAGACGGCTCCGCTCCACGACATCGTGGACCGGGGCCGTTTTCGTCGTCTGCGGGCGGCCCGGAGGGCCAGGCCACCGCGGTCGGCCGGGGAGGGCCAAGCGGCCGGGCGGCCTGGCGGCCAGGAGGGCAGAGCGTCCGGCATCGGGGGGTTCGGGCATGGCCCCGCCGTTGGCGCCGCGGGTGCCCTCGCTCATGCGCGGTCCCCGGCACACTCATGCGTGCTTCCTGGAGTGTCCAGGGTGAGCGCCTCGCGCGCGCTGTCCTGGTCTCCTGGCTGACCGTGGTGGCCTTCCCGGTGTCCGGTGTCCGCTGGAGTGCGACCTTCTCCGCTGCCGCGTGTCCGTTGTCGGTGCGGCCGTCGGCGTCGATCTGCGCGTGTGGGCGAGGATTGCCGGGGCGGCGCGTGCCGTCTGGGACGCCGAGGCGGATGCCGTGTCGTTCGGGGCCGGGTGCGGAGCTGTCTCCTGGCACGCAGGTTTTGGTGTGGGGCGCAGGCGCCTCGGTGAGTCACGTCGGTGTCGGTGCCGGTGCCGGTGCCGGTGCCGGTGCCGGTGCCGGTGCCGGTGCGGGGCGCGGGCGCCTCCGTACGACGTGCATGCATCGCGATACGGCGTGCGGGTCCTGCCGTACGGCGGGGAAATCATGGTCCGGTCGGAGGTGCCTGTCGGCCGCCTGACCTGTGTTGACCCAAGAGTTCGGGTGCTTGGCCGGCCCTGCCCGGGCGGGTACGCACCCTCGCCGATGGGCGCCTACTGGACGGCCCTTCGAGGAGCGGCTCACCATCGCGGAACGGCAGCTCGGTGCCCGCCCCTTGAGGCATGTCTCGTTGATCCGCGACCCGCATCGGCGTCGACGGCCCTGGCGTCGGAGGCCGCTCCACGTACGGCGTCCGTGCCGAGACGCGTCGCCCGAATGACATCCAGTCAGGCATCCTGGCGCCGAGCCGGCATCTCGGCGAACCCCCCTCCAGCCCGTGCCTCTTGAGCCGGGGCGGACTGCTGTCGGGGGTGTACGGCAGGGGTTGTGCGAGCGGGGCGGACTGCCGTCGGGGGTGTACGGCAGGGGCTGTGCGAGCGGGGTGGACTGCGCCGTCGGGGGCGTACGGCAGGACTGTGCGGGCGGGGCGGACTGTGCCGTGTGAGGGTCGTACGGGAGGGCTGTGTCGTCGTGGGCGTACGGCACCGCTTGGCCGTCGGGGGCATCCGGCAGGGTGCCGTCCTCGGCGTACGGCAGCGCAGTGCCGACGGGGGCGCACCGCAGCGCTCTGCCGACGGGGTGGACCGCGCCGTCAGGGGTACGGCACCGCTGTGCCGCCGGAGCGCGGACGGTCCGCGTCCCACCTCCCCGGTATCAACGCCCCGGCATGAACACCCCCGACATCAACCCCCCCACCCATCACGCTCCGTTCCCATGCCCGACGCCAACACCCGCTACAGCAGTACCTTTTCGGCCGCGTTCGCGCACAGCCTCATCGTCGGAGAATTGTTCGACGGGTCGACCGCGCGCGCTCGACCTGCGTACTCCTGTTCGCCTGCGCCGATGTCACCGCGCAGGCCGGCGCGACGGGATCGAAGCGCCGCACATCAATTCCTGTCCGAATCATTGACGCGCCCGAAAGCCCTCCGTACCTTGTGCCAGCAAGCGCTTACTTGAAACGATTCATGCAGGCGGCGACGACGTTGCGGGGAGGCCCGACTGTGGGAAACAACGGGAGTGTCGAGAGGCGGACGGTCCTCAAGGCCGCCGGAGCTTCGCTGGCCACGCTGGGGCTGGCAGCGGCGACCGGGTGCGGTGGGGACAGTGATGGCGCCGGGGACGGGACGGTGACGATCCGTTATGCCTGGTGGGGTGCGGACGAGCGGGCGAAGCGGATCAACCAGTCCATCGCGCTCTTCGAGAAGAAGTACCCGAAGATCAAGGTGAAGACGGACTTCCAGGATTATGTGGCCTTCTGGGAGAAGTTCCAGACGCAGGCCGCCGGCGGAAATCCGCCGGACGTATTCCAGAACGCCGTCGGATTTCTGCGGAAGTACGACAAGCGAGGGATCCTGCTCGACCTCAAGTCCCAGATAGACGCCGGAAATCTCAGCCTGGAGAACTTTCGCGCCGGAGTCGAGAAGGTCGGTCAGGTCGACGGAAAACAGCTCGGTATTCCCGTCGGATCCAACACCATGTCACTTGTCATCGACGAGAAGGTGTTCGAGAAGGCCGGCATCAAGGCGAAGCAGGGCTGGACCTGGGACGAGTACTTCGCCGCGCTCAAGAAGATTCACGACGGCGAGAAGACGGCGGGCGACACCGGCTACTTCAGCATCATGTATTTGTATGACCTCTATCTTCGGCAGAACGGCAAGGCGTTCTTCACCGAGGACGGACTCGGTTTCGACGAGGCCGATCTGACGGAGTGGTGGACCGACGGCTACAACCGCGTCAAGGCCGGCATCATCACCGATCCCAAGCGGGTCGAGCAGGACAAGCCCAAGTCCTCGCTCTCGGCGGGCCACGCCGCCTCCGAGTTCACCTGGGACAACTTCACCGTCCGCTACACGGCGGAGGGCGACAGCAGTTACGGTCTGGCGCCGATCCCGACGACCGACGGCAAGCAGACCGGCCAGTACCTCGCCTCCCTGATGCTCAGCGCCTCCGCGCGCACCAAGCACCCCAAGGAAGTCGCCCAGTTCATCGACTTCATGGTCCACGACCCCGAGGTCGGCAAGATCATGGGCTACGACCGCGGCATCCTCGCGACCACCGAGCAGTACGAGGCGTTCAAGCCGGCCGACGCCCCCAGCAAGGCCATCGCGCAGTACGAGCAGGATGTCGCCGCGGCCGGCGTGCTCGGCACGATCACCCCGCACCCCGCCGGCGCCGACACGGTCGAATCCGCCTTCCTGCGCATCGGCGGTGACATGTCGCAGGGCACCACCAAGGTCTCCGACGCGGTGAAGCAGTTCTTCTCCGAGGCGAAGACCGCCCTCGCCGTCTGATGGGAACCGCCGTGACGCTCGTCAAGGACTCTCCGCCCGACGCACCGGAGATGCGCCCCGCGGCCCCCGTCGCCGAAAGGCGGCGGCGGGGGCGCCGGGAGAATCTCGCCGGCTATCTCTTCATGTCCCCCTGGATCGCGGGCTTCCTGCTCCTGACCGCGGGCCCGATGGCCGCCTCCCTCTACTTCGCCTTCACCGACTACAACCTCTTCAGTTCGCCGAATTGGATCGGCTTCGACAACTTCACGGCGATGTTCGGCGATCCCCGGTGGCAGAAGTCGGTCGAGGTGACGGCCAAGTACGTCGTCATCGGAACGCCGCTCAAGCTGTTGCTGGCGCTCGGGGTGGCTCTGCTCCTCGCGCAGAGCCGCCGCGGCCAGGGCTTCTACCGGGCCGCGTTCTACGCCCCCTCGCTGATCGGCGCGAGCGTCTCGGTCGGCTTCGTGTGGCGCGCGCTGTTCTCCGACGACGCCGCCGTGGACCGTGCCCAGTCGTTCTTCGGCCTGCACACCGGGGGCTGGGTCGGCGACCCGAACTGGGTTCTCTACAGCCTGGTCGCGCTCACCGTCTGGCAGTTCGGCGCCCCCATGGTGATCTTCCTGGCCGGGCTCAAGCAGGTGCCGAAGGAGCTGTACGAGGCGGCCGAGGTGGACGGCGCGGGACCGCTGCGGAGGTTCTGGAGCATCACGCTGCCGATGATTTCGCCGGTGCTGTTCTTCAACGTGCTCCTGGAGACCATCCACTCGTTCCAGATCTTCGGATCGGCGTACGTGGTGTCCAACACCACCTGCGGTCCGGCCGACGCGACGCTCGTCTACACCTGCTACCTCTACCAAAAGGGCTTCAAGGAGTCCCAGATGGGCTTCGCCTCCGCCATGGCCTGGATGCTGCTGCTCGCCGTCGCGCTGGTGACGGCCGTTCTCTTCTGGTCGCAGAAGCGCTGGGTGCACTACGAGGAGGACGCCCGATGAGCAGCATCACCGGCAAGACATTCGGCTCCGGCGCCGCGACCGCCTCGGGACGCCCCGGGAAGTCCGGACGCAAGCGCACCGGCTCGCTCGCCTGGCACCTCGGGGCCCTGCTGGTCCTCGCGGTCGTCCTCTACCCCGTGCTCTGGGTGCTCGGTGCCTCGTTCAAGCCGAGCCGCGAGATCATCGGGAGCCTGGACCTCTTCCCGACCAGCCCGATCCTCGCCAACTTCAAGGGGCTGGCCGACGGCATCGCCGACATCTCGATCGCCACCTTCTTCGAGAACTCCCTCTTCTACGCGCTGGGTTCCGTCGTCGGCATCCTGATCTCCTGCTCGCTGACCGCGTACGCCTTCGCCAAGATCCGGTTCGCGGGACGGAACCTGCTCTTCTCGCTGATGATCGGCACACTCCTGCTGCCGTATCACGTGCTGCTCATCCCGCAGTACGTGATGTTCCAGAAGGTGGAGCTGGTCAACACCTATGTGCCGCTGCTGATCGGCAAGTACCTGGCCACCGAGGCCTTCTTCGTCTTCCTCATGGTGCAGTTCATGCGGAACCTGCCGCGCGAGCTGGACGAGGCGGCGCGGCTCGACGGCTGCGGGCATCTGCGGATCTACTGGTCGATCGTGCTGCCGCTGTGCCGCCCGGCCCTCATCACCAGCGCGATCTTCACCTTCATCAACGCCTGGAACGACTTCATGGGCCCGCTGATCTACCTCAACGAGCCCGGCAAGTACACGGTCTCGCTCGGCATGATGATGTTCCGCGACCAGGAGGGGGTCGCCAACTACGGCGGCATGATCGCGATGTCGCTGGTGGCGCTGCTGCCGGTGCTCCTCTTCTTCCTCGCCTTCCAGCGGTATCTGATCGACGGTATGGCGACGTCGGGATTGAAGGGCTGAGATGGCCGTCACCCAGCCGGGATCGCGGGCCGGAGCCGGGGCGGCCGCGCGGGGCCGTGCGGCGCGGCGGAATGCCGCGGCGCGGCGCGGCCGGGCGGCCGAGGCCCGCAGGGCACCTCGGGAATCCGCCTTCGCCGAGAGGTTCGCCGTCTTCGCGGAGTGTCTGCTCACCGGAGTGTGGATCACGATGGCCGCGCTGCCCCTCGTCACGCTTCCCGCCGCGTTCGCGGCCGGCGCGCGGCACCTGCGGCGGCGTACGGCTCACGAGGGCGGCGGATGGCGGGAGTTCGTGGCTGACTTCCGTGCGGCCGTCCGGGGCGGCTGGCTCGTCGGAGCCGGCGGATGGGCCCTCGCAGCGGCGGTCCGGGTGGACGTCCAGGCCATGCGCGCCGGAATCCCCGGTGGTCCGCTCGTCGGCGCCGTCGGGCTGTTCGCCCTGATCGGGGGAGCCGTCGCCGGACTGCGCGCGGCCGCGGTCTGGGAGCCGGGGGCGGCGTGGCGCGATCTGCTCGCGGATGCCGTGCGGCGTACCGTCCTCGATCCCGCCGGGTCCTTCCTGCTCGTCGGCGGGCTGGTCGTGGTGGCCTGCTCCGCCCTGCTCGTCGCGCCGTTGGCGGTCCCCGTCCTGGGCGCCGTCGCGGCGGCGGCCGTCGCCGTCGAGGAGCGCCGGCGGCGCCGTTGAGCCCTCCTCCCGCGGGCCGGAGCCCTGAGCTTCAGGCCTCTCTCTGTCATGCCCCTGACCATCCGTACGGAAAGGAAAGGCCATGTCCCCCATCCCCCGCAGGTCCCTTCTCAAGGCGGCCGCCGTCGCCGGAGCCGCCGCCCAGTTCAGCTGGGCCCTGGGCGGCGCGAACGCGCAGGCCGCTCCCGGAGCCGAGGCCGCGGACGCGGACCCGGTGACCCTGGACTGGCTGGAGGACGGCGGCCTCGGTGCCGCCCCCGGTTCCACCGTCGGCGTTCCCTGGCCGAAGGGCACGTACCAGCGGGACCAGACGTTCGCGCTCACGGACGCCGACGGCAAGGCGGTACCCGGACAGTCCTGGCCGCTCGCCTACTGGCCGGACGGCTCCCTCAAGTGGACAGCGCACGCGGTGAGTTCGGATGCGGGGAAGCTCACGCTGACCGCCGGGGAGCCCACCGCGCCGGAGCGGAAGGTCACCGTCGACGAGAGCGGCGGCACCATCGTCGTCTCCACCGGAGTCATCACGGCGAAGATCGGCAAGAGCGGCTCCACGCTGGTCAAGTCCGTGACACGCGGCACGACCGAGATCGCGAGGAACGGCCGCCTCGTCCTCATCCGCCAGCCGGAGATCGAGGACGAGGACCAGGGCGCCGAGAAGTTCGAGCGCTTCGAGAGCGCGCTCTCCGCGGTCGAGGTCGAACAGGAGGGCCCGGTCCGGGCCGTCGTCCGCATCGACGGCAAGCACCGCAAGGGCGACCGGAGTTGGCTGCCCTTCTCGGTCCGTCTCTACTTCTACGCGGGCGCCGACTCCTTCCGCATGGTGCACACGATCACCTTCGACGGGAAGCAGGAGCCCGGGAAGAGCAGTGGCGACTTCGTCCGCGGGCTCGGCGTCCGCTTCACCGTGCCGATGCGGGACGCCGCCTACGACCGGCACATCCGGATCGGCGGTGACGGCACGGGCCTGCTCCGCGAGGCCGTCAAGGGCGTCACCGGGCTGCGCCGCGACCCCGGAGCCTCCGTCCAGGCCGCCCAGTTCGCGGGGGAGGAGCTCGCGGACCCGTCCACCTGGGACCAACGGGTCACCACCCGGCTCCAGTACATCCCCGAGTGGGGCGACTACACGCTCTCCCAGCTCTCCGCCGACGGCTTCACCCTGCGCAAGCGCACGAAGAAGGGGTACGGCTGGATCGGCGCCGGCGGCGGCAGGCGCGCCTCCGGATTCGGTTACGTCGGCGGGCCGAGCGGCGGATTCTCCTTCGGACTGCGGGACTTCTGGGAGAAGTTCCCCGCCCAGCTCGACATCAGGGACGCCCACACCGACGAGGCCGAGGTCACCCTCTGGCTCTGGTCGCCCGAGGCGCGGCCCATGGACCTGCGCTTCTACCACGACGGCATGGGCCAGGACACGTACGCCGAACAGCTCGAAGGCCTCAACATCACCTACGAGGACTACGAGCCGGGCTTCGGCACCCCCTACGGCATCGCCCGCACCTCGGAACTCCTCTTCTGGGCCAACGAGTCGACCCCCACGCCCGAGACACTCGCCGAACAGGTCGACGCCGTACGCGTGCTGCCGCAGCTCGCCGCCCCGCCCAAGCAGCTGATCAAGGCGAGGGTCTTCGGGCCGGGCCTCTACTCCGAGCCCGACCGGTCCACCCCCGCCAAGGCGAAGATCGAGGACCACCTCGACTTCCTCTTCACCTATTACAAGGACCAGGTGGAGATGCGCCGTTGGTACGGCTTCTGGGACTACGGCGACATCATGCACTCGTACGACCCGGTCCGGCACCAGTGGCGCTACGACGTCGGCGGCTACGCCTGGGACAACTCCGAACTGTCGCCGGACCTCTGGCTGTGGTTCGCGTACCTCCGCAGCGGGCGTGCGGACATCTTCCGCTTCGCCGAGGCGATGACCCGGCACACCGGCGAGGTCGACGTGTACCACCTCGGCCAGTGGGCGGGCCTCGGCACCCGGCACGGGGTCCAGCACTACGCGGACAGCGCCAAGCAGCAGCGCATCGCCAACACCACCTACCGGCGCTACTACTACTTCCTCACCGCCGACGAGCGGGTCGGCGACCTCATGCACGCCAACGTCGACTCCGACGAGACCTTCCTCGTCCTCGACCCGATCCGCAAGATCCGCACCGAGCCCTACACGCCGGACCGGCACGCGCTGTCGATCGGCTTCGGCACGGACTGGAGCGGGCTCGTCTCGGCGTGGCTGACCGAGTGGGAGCGCAAGGGCCCCAAGTGGGAGAAGGCCAAGGCGCGTGTGCTGTCGACGATGGAGACCATTGCCGCGCAGCCCAACGGATTCGTCCAGGGCACCGGCCTGTACGACCTCGACACCGGCCGGTTCGCCGTCGCCGCGGAGCCCGTGGTCGGTGTCTCGCACCTCTCCGCGGTCTTCGGCCTGAACGAACTGTGCGCCGAACTCATCGATCTCGTCGACATGCCCGCCTTCAAGGAGGCGTACCTCGACTACTGCCGCTACTTCAACGCCACCAAGACCGAGCAGGCCGCCCGCTACGGAACCAACTTCGGCACCCTGCTGCTCTTCCAGGGCCACTCACGCCTCGACGCGTACGCCGCCGTGCAGACGGGCGACGCCCAACTCGCCAAGCGCGCCTGGACGAAGTTCTACAGCTCCGACGGCTACACCGAGTCCTCGCCCTGGAAGACGGAGAAGCTGAGCGGCCCGGTCACTCTGGTGCCGGGCAGCGAGGCCAACTGGGTCTACACGAACGACACAGCGCTCTACGGCCTCGCCGCCATCGAGAACCTGGCACTCCTCGGCGACAAGATGCCTTCCTGACCGGTCCCTAGCCCATCCTCCCCAGCACCTCCCGCACTCGCCGTGCGTCACGGATCCGCTGCTCGTACGTGGCACCCAGCGCGAGCAGCACCAGACCGGCGAGTGCGGGAGGCATCCACCGGGGGAGCGCGTCCACCACCTGCACGATGTACGGGGCGAGTTCGTGCAGGGCGTCCAGCGCGAGCACGCTGCCGCCCAGCACCAGCGGAGCCTGCAGGCGGTGCCGGGCACCCAGCAGGGTGACGGCGAGCGCCGCCGCGCCCAGCAGCAGCGGGCGCTGCCAGTACGCGTCGCCCCATGCCGCGAGGAGACTCGGCACGAGCGTCACGGACAGCCCCGGAGCGTACGCCGTCCACGACGACACCGCTGTGTCCCGGCGGCGCCGGAGCGCGCCCACGAGCAGCGCCGGAACGGTCACCGGCAGTGTGTACGCCTCCGGGGAGCCGACACCCCAGGCCGCCAGCCGCACCCAGGCGGCCATCACGAACAGCGCGGTGGCCGCGTAGCCCACAGGGCGCCGGTCCTCCCGTACGGCCGTGCCCGCGGCGATCACCCCGCACAGGGCCAGGACCGTGGCGAGCATGGCCGGATCGGTGACCGTGAGCGCCACGGCGACGAGCCCCGCGACGGCACCGGTGACCTCGACCGACACCCTCGTCGGCACGTCGTCGACGCGCGCAGCCGACAGGGCCGCGACCACGGGCACCACCAGCACGAGCAGCGCGATGTGCTGGGGCTGCCAGCCGAGGGAGGTGCCCGTCGCGCAGGCGAGGGCCGTGGCGTACCCGAGCGAGGCGGGCGCCGCGACCGGGCCGGGGCCGGGCCGCAGGGCGGCGGCCGCGAACAGGGCGGTCAGGGCGGCGAGCACCGTCAGGGTCGCGGGCTCGGAGGCCAGCGCGAGGAACGCGAGGCTGAGGGAGGTGAGGAGCGCGAGCACCAGTGGCGCCGGCTGGGGCTGCGTCCGCCGGGCGTACACGAGCAGGGCCACCGTCGTGAGTCCGTGTGCGGACAGACCGACCAGGTAAGGGAGTTCGAGGGTCGCCGGGAGGACGAACACCGTCGCCCACGTCAGTGTCAGCGCGCAGACCAGGGCCCGGGGACGCCACTCGGCGGCGCGGACGGCCACGATCAGGACCGCGGCGACGAGCGCCAGAACGAGCGGTGCCGTGCCCGCGTCCGGGGGCCAGGGCAGATCGCCGGCCACCGCGTCGCGCGCGGTCGCCGGAGCACCCGACCAGACCGGATGCACCAGGCCGACCGGCCCCAGCAGGGTGATCACGACCACGGGCAGCGCCCACGCCACGGCGAGGGCCTGCACACAGCCGGACGCCAGAGCGACCCCACGGCGTACCGGCTCGGGAAGTCCCGTCCGTACGACGGCCAACAGGGCTATCCCGCACGCCAGATGACCGGGAACCGTCCACTCCCCGGGCAGGGACGTGCGCAGCACGCCGCCGAACGCGACGACGGTGATCAGCCCCCCGGCCGTCGCGGTACCCGTCGCGACGCCCGGCTTCGGGGCGCCCCACGCCGCGGTCAGGGCGATCGACGCGGCAAGGAGGAGGAGCGCCGCCGCACGGGCGGCGGCGCTCGGGCCGGCGGCCGTCCAGGACAGCCAGCCGGCGGCGAAGGTGCCCCAGCCGCCCAGGCCGTACGCCCCGGCGGCGGCGACGACGCGGACGGACTTCGGGGGCATGCGCAGGGCGAGCACCGCGTCGAACGCCGCCGTGACCAGCAGGGCGGCCGTGATGGCGTGGGCACCCGCGGCGGCGGCCACCGCCCACAGGAGCAGCGGGAACTGCGCGGCGACCACGGCGGCGGGCAGGGGCAGCCGCAGCGGTACCCGCACTCCGGTGCCGGCCGCCTGCCGTCCCCTGTCGGTGGCGGCCGTCCGCGCCTCCGTCGTCCGGTGGACGGCGCCCACCGCGAGTCCGTACGCCGCCCATACGGCGGCCAGCACCGCCGACGCCATCGCCGTGTAGCCGAGGCCGTCCGTGCGGGGGAGCGCGACCGCGTACAGCGCGTACGCGTCCAGGACCGTCAGGGCGAGGCCGAGCCCCGCCAGCGACTCGGCGGTCGAGCGCAGCCCGCGTCGCAGCAGGAGCACGGGCGCGCCGAGCGCGGCCAGCGTCACCGTGCCGAGCACCAGCGACCGGCCGGTGATCCCCAGGTGGCCCCATCCGACCAGCGTGAACGCGACGGCGGCGATGGTCAGCAGGATGCCGCCGAGGAGCAGCAGCACGTTCTGCACACCGGGTGCCGTGGCCTCCGGCCGGCGGGTCGCGGGTGCCGGGGGCGGGGTCCATACCGGCGGCCGGAGCGCGTGCATCAGCCAGGCGCGGCGGGTCAGCAACACGGTGCGGCGCGCGTCGAGTTGCCGCAGCTCGGCGTCGAGGAGCCGCAACTCCTCGGCCGGAGACGGGATCTGGGTCATACTCCGGAGTGTGGTGCCGGTCACGTCGCCGGGCATGAGTGCGCGTACTCACGCCGTACTCAGATCGGCGGACGGGTGCCGTCGGTACCTCCGTGCGCCGCTGGGAAGGCTCGTTCCATGGACTGGACCCACTACCGCTTCCACAGCGTCTGGGAGCTGCCCGCGCCTCCCGCGGACGTGTACACGGTCCTGGAGCGGGCCGAGAACTACCCGCGCTGGTGGCCCCAGGTGCGGGAGGTGACCCGCGTGGACGACGACACCGGCGTCATCCGGGTCCGCTCGGTCCTGCCGTACGACATCACCTTCACCGCCGGCGCGGTCCGCCGGGACCCGGTGGCCGGCGTCCTGGAGATCGCGATGTCCGGCGACCTCGACGGCTGGGCACGCTGGACCTTCGACGCGACCGGTCCGGGCACCCGTGCCCGGTACGACCAGGAAGTGCGCGTGACCACGCCGCTGCTGCGGCGGCTCGCCGTGCCGGGACGCCCGTTCTTCCGCGCCAACCACGCCTTGATGATGCGCGCGGGACGGCGCGGGCTGAGGGCCCATCTCGAAGCGGTTTGAACCCCACCCGCCGGGACCTGTATTGTTCAGTCCGTTCCCGGGCGATTAGCTCAGTGGGAGAGCGCTTCGTTCACACCGAAGAGGTCACTGGTTCGAACCCAGTATCGCCCACCCGGAGAAGACCGGTCCGTCACCGACGGACCGGTTTTTTGTTTGTTCGCGGGCATCGCGCCTGATCAGGCCGCCGCCGGCAGATCCGGGCGCAGAGGCCACGCCGGATCCACCGCTTCCGGTGCACCGCTGCGCGCGAACCAGGCCTGCAGCCCGCGCGCCTGTGCCGCGTGCCACACCGCCTGGAGCGTGTGCAGCTCGGACGGCGACAACCGTTCCAGACGCGCCGAGAAACGGCGCCCCACCGCACGGACGAGCTCCAGCGAGGCCAGCGCGTCGGCCGCCGCGTCGTGCGCGCCCTCCAGCGCCACGTCGTAGTGCGCGCACAGATCGGTCAGGGTGCGGCGGCCCTTGCGATAGCGGTCCAGATGTTTGTCGAGGACGCGGGGATCGAGCACGCGCAGCGACGCCGACTCGAACCAGTGGTCGAGGGACGAGGCGCGATGCCTGCGCAACTCCCGGTCCAGCAGCGTCAGATCGAACGGGGCGTTCATCACCACGAGCGGGCGGCCCGCCGCGGCCTGTTCGCCCAGTTCCCGGGCTATCTCCTCCATGACGGGCGACGGCCAGCGGCCGTTGCGCTGCAGATGTTCGTCCGTGAGCCCGTGCACCGCCGTCGCCCCCGCGGGCACCGGCACTCCCGGGTTCACCAGCCATCGGGTCACCCTCGGACGGGCACCCGCGGCGTCCTGGACGACGACGGCGGCCGACACGATCCTGTCGGTCTCGACGTCCACGCCCGTGGTCTCCGTGTCGAACGCGGCCAAAGGGCCCTCGTACCAGCACGTCATACGTACACAACTCCTCGTTCACCCACGGCAGCTGACGCTCCGTCTTCTGCCCGTTTGGTGATACCCGGGCTGTTTGCGCCGTACGCCGGAAGGAGACAACAGAGGTACGGGTCTTTGCAGTTCAGCGACCCGTCGCGGGGATACACCAAGCCTGGAAGGCTGTTGGACTCATGGCACTCGCGCAGCCCGAACGGGGCGGGCTGCTGCCCCAGCGGACGGCACCCCATCGCGGATCGCTCGCCACCACCGCCTGCATGGAGACCTTGCAGGTGGGCTACCTGCACGCCGTCGCGGCGGCCGCGGGCTGTTCGCTGTCCCAGCCGTTTCCGGACAACGGCATCGACTGGCACGTCAGCCACAGCGCCCCCGGGCACACGGTCGACGACGAGGTCACCATCAAGGTGCAGCTCAAGTGCACGTACCAGATACCGCCCAATCCTCCGGGGCCCGCCTTCTCCTTCACGCTCGACAACGAGCACCTGGCGAAGCTGGCGCGCACCCCGGTCTCGGTGCACAAGATCCTCGTCGTGATGCTCGTGCCCAGATCCCAGGACGACTGGCTGCGCGCCAGCCACGACCGGCTCGACCTGCGGCACTGCTGCTACTGGATCAACCTCGCCGGGCACGCCATCACGGGCCGTCGCCGGACCACCGTCCGCATCCCGACGGCCCGGATCTTCGACGACCGGGCCCTCTGCGAGATCATGACGAGGGTCGGGACGGGAGGCAGACCATGACACACCGCCCGATCGACGAGGTGCTCCGGCCGGTCAGGCCGCACCCCGCCGAAGCCTTCTGGAACGATCCGCCGACCCCCGACCAGGTCGACCCCGCCGTCCTCGGAGCGCTGCTCCGTCGGCACGGCTGGCAGCGCCGCGGGGGAGCGGCCGGACGGTACGGCCGATGGACCCCACCCGGGCCCGGGGGCGGCGGCACCAGCCTGCTGGTGCCGGAGAACCGGGCCTTCCCCGACAGCGACGACCTCCTCGGCGAGGCCCTCGTCGCGCTCGCCCGCAGCGCCTCCCCGTCCGCCCGTGACGTGCTCGTCGCCCTCGCCGTGCCCAGCGACGAGATCCGCTGGTGGCGGGATGTGCCGACCGGTCCCGCGGGCGCCGCGCCCTGGACCGTCGAGGAGCAGCTGCGCGGCGCCGCCCGCCAGATGCTGCTCGCGGGCGCCCTCGCCACGCGCGCGCGTGCCGGCTACTACGGCGCCCGCCACCGCAGGTCCGCCGCGGCCTCCCTGGAGAACGTCCTGGTCGGCGCCGAACCGAGCGGCCGCCGCCTCACCGCCTTCGTGCCCGTGGCCACCGGCCGGCCGCTCGCCGTACGCCTGCACGAGGCACTGTGCGCCGCCCGCGAGGCCATCGACTACCAGCGGGCCACCGGTGGCATGGAGGCCTTCGACGCGGCCGTCGAGGCGGGCGTCAGCCATGAGCTGATGGAAGCCCTGGTGGCCCTCGTCCGCGGCACCGAGGGCGCCCGGATCGCTGTCGAGTGGTCGCCCGCCGCGGGCGTCCCCGAGGGCGGCGCGAACCCCGCGGAACCCGTCGAGTTCTCGCCCGGTGACCTGCCCGTGCTGCGCGAGGCCGGGGCCCGCTATCTGCGCGAGGAGCCGTCCGTGCCCGTGCGCGTCACCGGCGCCGTGGTCCGGATGCGCAGGTCGGGCCCGCGCGGGGCGGGCACCGTACGGCTGCGGGTCATCGCGGGCGCCGAGGTCCCGCACGTCCGGATGACCCTCGACGAGGAGGCGTACCGGATAGCGGGCCAGGCCCATCTGGTCGGACTGCCGGTGCGGGTGCACGGGCGGCTGGAGAGCCGCGGCGGCTTCCGCAGGCTCACGGACGCCTCCGGCGTCGTCCCCGTGCAGGTCGACGAGGCCGAGCGGGACCGGCTGATGAAGTCGCTCCAGGAGAATCTGGACTTCTTCGAGGAGGCGTGCAGCGAGGACTGAGGGGGCGCTGTCCACAACCGTTTCGCGGAGGACACCCCGGGCTCGGTAGGATTCGGGGCATTGCCATGCCATGCCGTATGTGGTGTGGAGTTCCCTTCAGTCAGGAGAGTCCGGTGTCAGACGTCCGTGTGATCATCCAACGCGATTCCGAGCGGGAAGAGCGCGTGGTGACGACGGGCACTACGGCCGCCGACCTCTTCACCGGCGAGCGCACCATCGTCGCGGCCCGCGTGGCCGGCGAGCTGAGGGACCTCGCGTACGAGGTGCAGGACGGCGAGGAGGTCGAGCCGGTCGAGATCTCCTCCGAGGACGGCCTGAACATCCTGCGCCACTCCACCGCCCACGTCATGGCCCAGGCCGTGCAGGAGCTCTTCCCCGACGCCAAGCTGGGCATCGGCCCGCCGGTCAAGGACGGCTTCTACTACGACTTCGACGTCGAGAAGCCCTTCACGCCCGAGGACCTCAAGGCCGTCGAGAAGAAGATGCAGGAGATCCAGAAGCGCGGGCAGCGCTTCTCCCGCCGCGTCGTCACCGACGCGGACGCCCGCGAGGAGCTCGCGGCCGAGCCGTACAAGCTGGAGCTCATCGGCATCAAGGGCTCCGCCTCCTCGGACGACGGCGCGGACGTCGAGGTGGGCGGCGGCGAGCTGACCATCTACGACAACCTCGACGCCAAGACCGGCGACCTGTGCTGGAAGGACCTCTGCCGCGGTCCCCACCTGCCCACCACCCGCAACATCCCGGCGTTCAAGCTGATGCGCAACGCCGCCGCGTACTGGCGCGGCAGCGAGAAGAACCCCATGCTCCAGCGCATCTACGGCACCGCCTGGCCCTCCAAGGAGGAGCTCAAGGCGCACCTCGACTTCCTCGCCGAGGCCGAGAAGCGCGACCACCGCAAGCTGGGCAACGAGCTGGACCTGTTCTCCATCCCGGACCAGATCGGCTCCGGCCTCGCCGTCTTCCACCCCAAGGGCGGCATCATCCGCCGGGTCATGGAGGACTACTCGCGCCGCCGGCACGAGGAGGAGGGCTACGAGTTCGTCTACACCCCCCACGCCACCAAGGGGAAGCTCTTCGAGACCTCGGGCCACCTGGACTGGTACGCCGACGGCATGTACCCGCCCATGCAGCTCGACGAGGGCGTGGACTACTACCTCAAGCCCATGAACTGCCCGATGCACAACCTGATCTTCGACGCGCGCGGCCGCTCGTACCGCGAACTGCCGCTGCGCCTCTTCGAGTTCGGCACCGTGTACCGGTACGAGAAGTCGGGCGTCGTGCACGGCCTGACCCGCGCCCGGGGCTTCACGCAGGACGACGCGCACATCTACTGCACCAAGGAGCAGATGGCGGACGAGCTCGACAAGACGCTCACCTTCGTCCTGAACCTGCTGCGCGACTACGGCCTCACCGACTTCTACCTGGAGCTGTCCACCAAGGACCCCGAGAAGTTCGTCGGCTCGGACGAGATCTGGGAAGAGGCCACCGAGACGCTGCGCCAGGTCGCCGAGAAGCAGGGCCTCCCGCTGGTCCCGGACCCGGGCGGCGCCGCCTTCTACGGCCCGAAGATCTCCGTGCAGACCAAGGACGCCATCGGCCGCACCTGGCAGATGTCGACCGTGCAGCTCGACTTCAACCTGCCCGAGCGCTTCGACCTGGAGTACACCGGCCCCGACGGCTCCAAGCAGCGCCCGGTCATGATCCACCGCGCGCTCTTCGGCTCCATCGAGCGGTTCTTCGCCGTGCTCCTCGAGCACTACGCGGGCGCGTTCCCGGCATGGCTGGCGCCCGTCCAGGCGATCGGCATCCCGATCGGCGACGCGCACGTGGAGTACCTCCAGAAGTTCGCCGCCGAGGCCAGGAAGAAGGGTCTGCGGGTCGAGGTCGACGCGTCCTCGGACCGGATGCAGAAGAAGATCCGCAACGCGCAGAAGCAGAAGGTGCCCTTCATGGTCATCGCGGGCGACGAGGACATGGCGGCCGGCGCCGTCTCCTTCCGCTACCGCGACGGCTCCCAGGAGAACGGCATCCCGCTCGACGAGGCCATCGCCAAGATCGCGAAGGTCGTCGAGGAGCGCGCGCAGGTCTGATCCGCAGGGGTCCGTACCCCCGCGTTCCGTACGCGGTCAGAAGCCCCCGGGAAGCTCAGCTCCCCGGGGGCTTCTCGTCGCCCTCGCGCGCGAACACCTGCAACAGCCACGAGGAGAACGAGCCCGTCACCGCGCCGAGCAGCGCCAGACCGCACACCATCATGGCGACCGCGATCGTGCGACCCTTCGGCGTCACCGGCGCCACGTCCCCGTACCCCACCGTCGAGAGCGTGGAGGCGGCCCACCACACCGAGTCACCGAAGGTGACGATCGTCGCGTGCGGTGCCTGGTACTCGGCCTGGTAGACGGCGAGGGCACCCGCGAAACCGAGCAGCAGTACCGCGATGCTCGCGTAGAACATCACCCGCGCGTACAGCGGGAGGCGAGGCTCTCCGCGGCGCCGCAGCACGGCGTCGTAGAGCTTGACCATGCGCAGTGGCCGCAGCAGCGGCAGGACGAGCACCACGGTGTCCAGCCCGTGGCTCGGGACGAACCGGAGGCCCTGGCCGCTCAGCCGCCACAGCACCAGGTAGTCGACGAGGAACGCCGCCCAGGTGAGCATGATCACCGCGAGGCAGGCGTCCCGCCCCGCCTGGGGCAGACCGTGCGCCAGCACGAGGACCGCGTAGGCGGAGAGGAACAGCAGTGACGCGACCGCCAGTGGTACCTCGGTGCGCTGCTCCCAGCGGGTCATCGGGCTGTCGTCGTCCATGGCCCCAGCTTCGCCGCATGCCCCTTTGTGTGACACCCGCCGACACGCCGCGAACGGGCGAAGCAATATGCTGCAACACATGACGAGTGAGCCGGAGCAGCAGATCGGAGTGGGAACGCAGGACGCGTTCCAGCGCCTTTGGACGCCCCACCGGATGGCTTACATCCAGGGCGAGAACAAGCCCACCGGCCCGGGGGCCGACGACGGTTGTCCCTTCTGCTCGATTCCGGCCAAGTCCGATGAGGACGGGCTGATCGTCAGGCGCGGGGAGCAGGTCTACGCGGTGCTCAACCTCTACCCGTACAACGGTGGGCACCTGATGGTCGTGCCCTACCGTCACGTCGCCGACTACACGGACCTCACCGCCCCGGAGACGGCCGAACTCGGTGAGCTGACCAAGCAGGCCATGACCGCCCTGCGCACCGCCTCCGGCGCCCATGGATTCAACATCGGCATGAACCAGGGCACCGTCGCGGGCGCGGGCATCGCCGCCCATCTGCACCAGCACATCGTCCCCCGCTGGGGCGGCGACACCAACTTCATGCCGGTCGTCGGCCACACCAAGGTCCTGCCGCAACTCCTCGCGGACACCCGCAAGATGCTGGCGGAGGCCTGGCCCACCGCGTAGTCCGGCACGGGGCGCCTTCTCCGGGCGCCCCGTCCCTCGCGGGCCGACGGAGTGCGGTCGGTCCTCGGCCCCACCGCCTCCGGTGTCACGCGTCCACATGTCGTACCGGCGCCGGCTTTACGCGTCATACAGGCCGGCCTTACGCGTCGTCCAGGCCGGCTCTACGCGTCGTACAGGTCCGCCTTGCGCGGCGAGACGTCCTGCACCGCCGTGCTGAGGAAGGCCGAGCGGTTGCCGAACTTCTCCGTGTCGACGCCGTTCTCCTCGAGGACCTTGATCGCCGCCGAGTGCACCACGCGCAGCACGGGCGTCGCGGCCCGCAGCGCGTCGTCCGCCATGAAACGGTGCCGCCACGGCTGATCGGCCCAGGCGTGCCGCAGTCCGAAGGGCTCGGGCAGCTCCAGACTCCCGCCGAGCCAGTTCAGAAGCGGCGGATACCAGGTCAAGGGCGCCCGCGCCGTGAGCCGCACGACCTCGTCCGCGGTGACCAGCGGCAGGCTCACCTTGCGGGTCTCCCAGAACTTGACGGCCTTCGCGACCTCCTTGGTCGGGGCCTCCGGCTTGGTGGTGAACAGCGAGTTCACCGGTCCCAGCGCATGTCCGGTCACCTCGATGCGCAGCGTCTGGTGCAGCACGGTCACCGTGATCATCATGGTGATGATCAACTGGCCGTCCCACAGCGTCCACTGGACCCCGAGATAGTGCCGGTCGCCGCTGCCGAACTGCTGCTTGTTGCAGATGTCCTGCACGGCGTGCGTCTTGATCGTGTAGGCGTCCACATCCGTGCCGCCCGGCCGGGCCACCGCCTTCGCGTTCTCGCCGATCGGTGTGACGATCCAGTGCTTGATCGAAGGAGCGGGAAAACCACCGGTGTTGAGCGGACCGCGCTCCAGCATGCGCAACTGGTCGTGGATGTTGCGGATCACGTCCCAGCTGCGGAACGGGTGGATCTCCTTGCCCGCGTCCCGTGCCACCAGGTCCTCGGCGAGCTGCCAGCTGCCCCAGCGGGTGCCCATGCCGAGTATGCCCTTGGGGCCCGCGTAGAAGACCGAGTTGGACTGCTGCTCCGCGGTGAGCCGGGCGAGCGCCTGGCGCAGCCGCTCCGCCGCCGTCTCCCCGGGGCTGCCGGGGACCGCCTCGGGGATCTTGGCGCCGATGCCGCCGCCCGACAGCAGGCTGTCCCAGCGCGCCCGCAGATCCTTGGCCGTGCGCTCGCAGATCTGCTTCGCCCACAGCCAGCCGACGACCGGGAGGATCACCGCGGCGCGCGCGTACCAGGCCCAGAAGCCAGTGAACGGCATGCGGAGGAGGAAGAGGACGGCCAGGGCGCCGACGGCGACGAGGAGGGTGGTGCCGAGCGCGGAGGCACGCTTGTCCTCGCGCTTGGCGATCTGCGTACGGATCTGGAAGACCAGCAGCCACACCAGCAGTCCGGGCAGGAACAGCAGCCCGCAGAGCACCATGACGGCCGACAGCCAGTTGTCGCGGTCCCGGCGGATGTTGGTGGACGCGAGGCAGTGCTCCACGACGACCTGCGGCTCGGTGCCGAAGGACTGGATCAGCGGTTTGCGGCCCGTGCCCAGCATGCGGGCCGCGACGGCCCCCGCGAAGGCCTCGCCGAGATTCGGCGCGAACAGCTTGATCCGGCCGGCCTTGACCGTGGACTTGTGCCATTCGTTGTCGGCCTTGAGGATCTCCTCCACCGGATTGTCGCGGTAGGCCGCCGAGGCCAGGGCGAAGCTCGCCGCCGTCTGCCCCGCGGAGCCCGTGAGCGGCACTTGCGCCCCGGGAGTGAAATCGAAACCGTCGAACGCCACTTCCGCCCCCATCGCCGCCGCACCCGCTCCTGCGGCTTTCCCGACTTCGGTGTCCCGCACACCTGTTGATCAGGTCATCGTCTTGATCAGGTTCTCAGGGTAACGGCCGCGACCGAGATCCGTCGGCGGACGGCGGAAGCCGTCCGCCGACGGGCGAACCTCCCCAACCCTCAGGTACCCGGCGCCTGTTCGCGCAGCCGTTCGGCGATCTGCTGCGGCATGGGCTCGTGCCGCGCGTAACACCGGTCGAACCGCGCGGTGCCGTGCGAGATGGACCGCAGATCCACCGCGTACCGCCCGATCTCGATCTCCGGCACCTCGGCCCGTACGAGCGTGCGCCCGCCGCCCGCCTGCTCGGTGCCGACGACCCGGCCGCGGCGCCCCGACAGGTCGCTCATCACCGCCCCCACGTAGTCGTCGCCGACCATGACGCTCACCTCGGCCACCGGCTCCAGGAGATGGATCTTGGTGTCGCGGGCCGCTTCGCGCAGCGCGAGCGCGCCCGCCGTCTGGAAGGCGGCGTCGGAGGAGTCCACCGAGTGCGCCTTGCCGTCGGTCAGCGTGACCCGTACGTCGATGAGCGGATAGCCCGCGACCACGCCCTTGGCGGCCTGGGCGCGCACGCCCTTCTCGACGGACGGGATGAACTGCCGCGGCACGGCGCCGCCGACCACCTTGTCCACGAACTCGATGCCCGAGCCGCCGGGCAGCGGTTCGACCTCGATCTCGCAGATCGCGAACTGGCCGTGCCCGCCGGACTGTTTCACATGGCGTCCGCGCCCGGCCGACGAGCCGGCGAACGTCTCCCGCAGGGAGACCTTGTGCGGGACGACGTCGACCTGCACGCCGTACCGGTTGCGCAGCCGTTCCAGGGCGACGTCGGCGTGCGCCTCGCCCAGGCACCACAGGACGACCTGGTGGGTGTTCGGATTCTGTTCCAGTCGCATCGTGGGGTCCTCGGCGACCAGCCGCCCGAGCCCCTGGGAGAGCTTGTCCTCGTCCGCCTTGCTGTGGGCCTCGATGGCGAGCGGGAGGAGCGGGTCGGGCATCCGCCACGGCTCCATGAGCAGCGGGTCGTCCTTGGCCGAGAGCGTGTCGCCCGTCTCGGCGCGGTTCAGCTTCGCCACACAGGCGAGGTCGCCCGCGATGCAGTGGGTGAGGGCGCGCTGCTGCTTGCCGAACGGCGCGGTGAGGGCGCCGATCCGCTCGTCGACGTCGTGGTCCTCGTGTCCGCGGTCGGTCAGCCCGTGCCCGGAGACGTGCACCGTCGCGTCGGGGCGCAGGGTTCCGGAGAAGACCCGGACCAGGGAGACCCGTCCCACGTACGGGTCGGACGCGGTCTTCACGACCTCGGCGACCAGCGGCCCGTCCGGGTCGCAGGCCTTCACCTCGCGCGCGGCGCCGTCCGGCGTGGTCACCGCCGGCGCCGGGCGTTCCAGCGGGGTGGGGAAACCGCCCGTGACCAGTTCGAGGAGCTCGACCGTGCCGAGCCCCTGACGGGCGCCCTCGGCGGCCGGAGCCGCGGCCAGCACCGGGAAGAAACTCCCGCGTGCCACGGCCCGTTCCAGGTCCTGCACGAGCGTCTTGAGGTCGATCTCCTCGCCGCCGAGATAGCGGTCCATGAGCGTCTCGTCCTCGCTCTCGGCGATGATCCCCTCGATCAGCCGGTTGCGGGCCTCGTCGATGAGCGGTTGCTGGTCGGGCCCCGGCTCCGCCTCCTTGCGCTCCCCCGAGGAGTAGTCGAACAGCCGCTGGGTGAGCAGTCCGATCAGGCCGGTCACGGGCGCGTGCCCGTCCGGCGCCTCGGCGCCGTGCAGCGGCAGATACAGGGGCAGTACGGCGTCGGGGTCGTCCCCGCCGAACGCCTCCGCGCAGATCCGGGTCATCTCCTCGAAGTCCGCCCGGGCCGATTCGAGGTGGGTGACCACGATGGCCCGCGGCATGCCGACGGCCGCGCACTCCTCCCACACCATCCGGGTCGAGCCGTCCACGCCGTCCGACGCCGAGACGACGAAAAGGGCCGCGTCCGCCGCTCGCAGACCGGCCCTCAACTCCCCGACGAAGTCGGCGTACCCGGGAGTGTCCAGAATATTGATCTTGTATCCGTCCCAGTCGACGGGTACCAGGGAGAGCTGCACCGAGCGTTGCTGCCGGTGCTCGATCTCGTCGTAGTCGGAGACGGTGCCGCCGTCCTCCACGCGGCCCGCCCGGTTCACCGCTCCCGCCGTCAGCGCGAGAGCCTCCACCAATGTCGTCTTGCCCGATCCGCTGTGGCCGACCAGCACCACATTCCGTACGGACGCGGGGTGGTCGGCCGCCGTAGCCCTGCCGGCGGCTCCGGGGTGTGCGTTCGCCTTGTCGCCCATGGCCTTGCCTCCCGTGCACGGTGAGGTCACTGTGGGCGCGGGACATGCCGAAGCCTCCCCCGACACGGGGGCACCCCCAGCGGTGGCGGCTCCGGTGACGCCCCGCGGTGTCTTCGAGCTTTGCACTCGCGTCACGGTGCGTCCATACAGGGGACGCGATCCCGCCGTGACACCGATGGCATCCCGTCGTGACACGGGGTGCGGGTGCCCGACCATCGCACAAGCGCACGCGTGACTACGATGGGCCAGCCGACGGCCAGCAGGGGCCGCCCGGCGACACCGACCCTCGGGAAGGCCATGCTGAACAAGTACGCGCGTGCATTCTTCACGCGTGTCCTCACACCGTTCGCCGCGTTTCTCATCCGCCGGGGGGTAAGCCCCGACACGGTCACCCTCCTGGGCACGGCCGGAGTGATGGCGGGCGCGCTGGTCTTCTACCCCCGGGGAGAGTTCTTCTGGGGCACGATCGTCATCACGCTCTTCGTGTTCTCCGACCTGGTCGACGGGAACATGGCGCGCCAGCTCGGCCGCACCAGCCGCTGGGGCGCCTTCCTGGACTCCACGCTCGACCGGGTCGCCGACGGAGCGATCTTCGGCGGCTTCGCGCTCTGGTACGCGGGCAACGGCGACGACAACGTCCTGTGCGCCGTCTCGATCTTCTGTCTGGCCAGTGGCCAGGTGGTGTCGTACACCAAGGCACGCGGTGAGTCGATCGGCCTGCCGGTCGCCGTCAACGGTCTCGTCGAGCGCGCCGAGCGACTGGTGATCTCGCTGGTCGCGGCCGGTCTGGCGGGCCTGCACGCGTTCGGCGTGCCCGGCATCCAGGTGCTGCTGCCCATCGCGCTGTGGATCGTCGCCGTCGGCAGCCTCGTCACGCTGATCCAGCGGGTCGTCACCGTCCGCCGGGAGTCCGCCGAGGCGGACGCCGCGGACGCCGCGCAGAACAGCGAGGCCACGTCGTGACCAGCCTCCAGGACAGGCTGGTGGACGGTGCCTACGCCCTGGGCTGGAGCACCGTCAAGAAGCTCCCCGAGCCGGTCGCCGTGCGCCTCGGCCGCACCATCGCCGACCTCACCTGGAAGAAGCGCGGCAAGGGCGTACAGCGTCTGGAGAGCAACTACGCGCGCGTGGTGCCGGACGCGACGCCGCAGCGGCTGGCCGAGCTCTCCAAGGCCGGCATGCGCTCGTACCTGCGCTACTGGATGGAGTCGTTCCGCCTTCCCGCGTGGAGCCAGGAGCGGGTGGCCAACGGGCTCGAGATCAAGGACGTGCACCGCCTCACCGACGGGATCGCATCCGACCGGGGCGTCATCCTGGCCCTTCCGCACATGGCGAACTGGGACCTCGCGGGCGCCTGGGTCACCACCGGGCTGAAGACGCCGTTCACGACCGTCGCCGAGCGCCTCAAGCCCGAGTCGCTGTACGACCGTTTCGTCGCCTATCGCGAGGGCCTCGGCATGGAGGTCCTGCCGCACAGCGGCGGTACCGCGTTCGGCACGCTGGCCCGGCGCCTGCGCGACGGCGGACTGGTCTGCCTGGTCGCCGAACGTGACCTGTCCGCCTCGGGCGTCGAGGTGGAGTTCTTCGGCGAGGCGACCCGGATGCCCGCGGGACCGGCCCTGCTCGCCCAGCAGACCGGCGCCATCCTCCTGCCCGTGACGCTCTGGTACGACGATTCGCCCGTGATGCGGGGCCAGGTGCATCCGCCCGTCGAGGTCCCCGAGTCAGGTACCCGGGCCGAGAAGACGTCTGCCATGACACAGGCGCTGGCCGACGCCTTCGCCACGGGCATCGCCGACCACCCGGAGGACTGGCACATGTTGCAGCGTTTGTGGCTCAAGGACCTCGACCCCGGGAAGACTCCCCAGGAGTCCACCGCGCAGGATCCCGAGAAGAGGACCCCGTGAGGATCGGCATCGTCTGCCCGTACTCCTGGGACGTTCCGGGCGGCGTCCAGTTCCACATCCGCGACCTGGCCCAGCACCTCATCGGCCTGGGGCACGAGGTCTCCGTCCTCGCTCCCGCGGACGACGACACCCCCCTGCCGCCGTACGTCGTCTCGGCGGGCCGCGCGGTCCCGGTGCCGTACAACGGCTCGGTGGCGCGGCTGAACTTCGGCTTCCTGTCGGCGGCCCGGGTGCGGCGCTGGCTGCACGACGGCACCTTCGACGTGGTGCACATCCACGAGCCGTCCTCGCCGTCGCTCGGCCTGCTGACGTGCTGGGCCGCGCAGGGTCCGATCGTCGCGACCTTCCACACCTCGAACCCGCGCTCCCGGGCGATGGTCGCCGCGTACTCGATCCTCCAGGCCGCCCTGGAGAAGATCAGCGCGCGGATCGCCGTGAGCGAGTACGCGCGGCGCACCCTCGTCGAGCACCTCGGCGGCGACGCCGTCGTCATCCCGAACGGCGTCGACGTCGAGTTCTTCGCGCGCGCCAAGCCCCGGCCCGAATGGCAGGGCGACACCATCGGGTTCATCGGCCGCATCGACGAGCCCCGCAAGGGCCTGCCGGTGCTCATGAGGGCGCTGCCGAAGATCCTCGCCGAGCGCCCGCAGACGCGGCTGCTGGTCGCCGGACGCGGCGACGAGAAGGAGGCCGTGGAGTCGCTGCCCGCCGAGATGCGCTCGCGCGTGGAGTTCCTCGGCATGATCAGCGACGAGGACAAGGCCCGTTTCCTGCGCAGCGTCGACCTCTACGTCGCGCCCAACACGGGCGGCGAGAGCTTCGGGATCATCCTGGTCGAGGCGATGTCCGCCGGAGCGCCCGTGCTCGCCGCGGACCTCGACGCGTTCGCCCAGGTCCTCGACCAGGGTGCGGCCGGTGAGCTGTTCGCCAACGAGGACGCGGACGCCCTGGCCACGGCCGCGGTGCGGCTGCTCGGCGACCCGGAGCGCCGGGCCGAACTGCGCGAGCGGGGGAGCGCCCACGTACGGCGCTTCGACTGGTCGACGGTCGGCGCGGACATCCTGTCCGTGTACGAGACGGTCACGGACGGCGCGGCCGCGGTCGCCACGGACGAACGCACGGGCCTGCGGGCCCGCTTCGGCCTGGCCCGGGACTGACACCCCGCACGCAGGTCGAGGCGGGATGGACCGCCCCCGGCCACCGTGGCCCTCCCCTGCGGGAGCGGGCCGCGGTGGCGGCCCTGTGGGCAGGGCTCACGTCGTGGTGCGGGCCCCGGCGGGCCGGTGACCGGCACGGGTAGCCTTGCCGCCCGTGACCGCAACCCTCATCTGGATCCTCGTCGGACTCGTCGCGATCGGCCTCTATCTGAGCTGGACCGCCGGGCGGCTCGACCGGCTGCACGCCCGTATCGACGCCACCCGCGCCGCCCTCGACGCGCAGCTGCTGCGCCGGGCCTCCGTGACCCAGGAGCTGGCCACCTCCGGGGTGCTCGACCCGGCCGCCTCGATCGTGCTCTACGAAGCGGCGCACGCGGCCCGGCAGGCCGAGGAGGAGCAGCGCGAGGTGGCCGAGAGCGAGCTGAGCCAGGCCCTGCGGGCGGTGTTCGGGGAGGCGCAGCAGGTCGAGGCGGTACGCGAGGTGCCCGGCGGCGAGGAGGCGGCCGGCGAGCTGGCCCAGGCCGTGCGCCGGGTGCCGATGGCACGGCGCTTCCACAACGACGCGGTACGCGCCGCCCGCGCCCTGCGCCGCCACCGCAAGGTCCGCTGGTTCCGCCTCGCGGGCCACGCCCCGTTCCCGATGGCCTTCGAGATGGACGACGAGCCCCCGACGGCCCTGGCGGACCGCCCGACGAGCTGACGCACGGGGGCGGGTGGAGGGGAAAACGATCCACCGCCTCCCCATTGGCCCTTGCAGTGGCCTGGTCGCCTCGCGTTTCCTCGAAGAGCTCAAATCCTCTTTCCCCGAGTGAGGTCACCCGTGTCCAGCACGCTCTCCAACTCCGCCCAGTCCGCTGAGAATTCCGCGATCGGCACCGCCCGCGTCAAGCGCGGCATGGCCGAGCAGCTCAAGGGCGGCGTGATCATGGACGTGGTCAACGCCGAGCAGGCGAAGATCGCCGAGGACGCCGGCGCCGTGGCCGTCATGGCCCTGGAGCGGGTGCCCGCCGACATCCGCAAGGACGGCGGCGTGGCCCGGATGTCGGACCCGAACATGATCGAGGAGATCATCGAAGCGGTCTCCATCCCGGTGATGGCCAAGTCCCGCATCGGCCACTTCGTCGAGGCCCAGGTCCTGCAGTCCCTCGGCGTCGACTACATCGACGAGTCCGAGGTCCTCACCCCGGCCGACGAGGTCAACCACTCCGACAAGTGGGCGTTCACCACCCCCTTCGTCTGCGGCGCCACCAACCTGGGCGAGGCCCTGCGCCGCATCGCCGAGGGCGCGGCCATGATCCGCTCCAAGGGCGAGGCCGGCACCGGCAACGTCGTCGAGGCCGTCCGTCACCTGCGCCAGATCAAGAACGAGATCGCCAAGCTGCGCGGCTTCGACAACAACGAGCTCTACGCCGCCGCCAAGGAGCTGCGCGCCCCGTACGAGATCGTCAAGGAGGTCGCCGAGCTCGGCAAGCTCCCGGTCGTGCTGTTCTCCGCCGGTGGCGTGGCCACCCCGGCCGACGCCGCGCTGATGCGCCAGCTCGGCGCCGAGGGCGTCTTCGTCGGCTCCGGCATCTTCAAGTCCGGCGACCCGGCCAAGCGTGCCGCCGCCATCGTGAAGGCCACCACCTTCTACGACGACCCCAAGATCATCGCGGACGCGTCCCGCAACCTCGGCGAGGCCATGGTCGGCATCAACTGCGACACCCTCCCCGAGACCGAGCGCTACGCCAACCGCGGCTGGTAGTCACCCATGAACACTCCTGTCATCGGTGTCCTGGCTCTCCAGGGCGACGTACGGGAGCACCTCATCGCCCTGGCCGCGGCGGACGCCGTGGCCAGGCCGGTGCGGCGCCCCGAGGAGATCGCGGAGGTGGACGGTCTGGTCATACCCGGCGGCGAGTCCACCACCATCTCCAAGCTGGCCGTCCTCTTCGGAGTGATGGAGCCCCTCCGCGCGCGCGTGCGGGACGGCATGCCCGTCTACGGCACCTGCGCCGGCATGATCATGCTCGCCGACAAGATCCTCGACCCGCGCTCGGGCCAGGAGACCATCGGCGGCATCGACATGATCGTGCGCCGCAACGCCTTCGGACGGCAGAACGAGTCCTTCGAGGCGGCGGTCGACGTCCGGGGTGTCGAAGACGGTCCTGTGGAGGGCGTCTTCATCCGCGCCCCCTGGGTCGAGTCCGTGGGCGCCGAGGCCGAGGTGCTCGCCGAGCACGGAGGCCACATCGTCGCGGTACGCCAGGGCAACGCGCTCGCCACGTCGTTCCACCCGGAGCTGACCGGCGACCACCGTGTGCACGGCCTGTTCGTCGACATGGTCCGCGCGAACCGGACAGCCACCTCCTAGTAGGATCTGGAGGTCCCCCCAGGCTCGCAACGTCCGGGGGAGTTCGTACCGGTTGGGTAACGCGAAGGAGACAGGCAGATGTCCGGCCACTCTAAATGGGCTACGACGAAGCACAAGAAGGCCGTGATCGACGCCAAGCGCGGCAAGCTCTTCGCGAAGATGATCAAGAACATCGAGGTCGCGGCCCGCACTGGTGGCGCTGACCCGGCCGGAAACCCGACGCTGTTCGACGCCATCCAGAAGGCCAAGAAGAGCTCGGTCCCCAACAAGAACATCGACTCCGCGGTCAAGCGCGGCGCCGGCCTCGAGGCCGGCGGCGCGGACTACGAGACGATCATGTACGAGGGCTACGGCCCGAACGGTGTGGCCGTGCTCATCGAGTGCCTCACCGACAACCGCAACCGCGCGGCCTCGGACGTCCGCGTCGCCATGACCCGCAACGGCGGGAACATGGCCGACCCCGGCTCCGTGTCGTACCTCTTCAACCGCAAGGGCGTCGTCATCGTCCCCAAGGGCGAGCTGGCCGAGGACGACGTCCTCGGCGCCGTGCTCGACGCGGGCGCCGAAGAGGTCAACGACCTCGGCGAGTCCTTCGAGGTCCTCTCCGAGGCCACCGACCTGGTCGCGGTGCGCACCGCGCTCCAGGAGGCCGGCATCGACTACGACTCCGCCGACGCCAACTTCGTCCCGACCATGCAGGTCGAGCTCGACGAGGAGGGCGCCCGGAAGATCTTCAAGCTGATCGACGCCCTGGAGGACAGCGACGACGTGCAGAACGTCTTCGCCAACTTCGACGTCAGCGACGAAGTCATGGAGAAGGTCGACGCCTGAGGGCTTGCGCAGCGCGACGGGCCGACGGGACACACCCGTCGGCCCGTCGCTTTGTCAGTGGCACCCGATAGCCTGCACGAACTGGGGAATCTCCCGGTGGTGAGCGGGGGACGTCGAAGGAGGGGCTCGGGTGCGGGTGCTGGGTGTTGACCCCGGGTTGACCCGGTGCGGTGTCGGGGTGGTCGAAGGAGTCGCCGGCCGGCCCCTGACCATGCGCGGCGTCGGCGTCGTACGCACCCCGGCGGACGCCGAGTTGGGCCTGCGGCTGGTCGCCATCGAGCAGGGCATCGAGCAGTGGCTCGACGAGTACGAGCCCGAATTCGTCGCCGTGGAGCGGGTGTTCAGCCAGCACAACGTCCGCACGGTGATGGGCACCGCCCAGGCCAGCGCCGTCGCCATGCTCTGCGCCGCCCGGCGCGGCATCCCCGTGGCCCTGCACACCCCGAGCGAGGTCAAGGCCGCCGTCACCGGCAGCGGCCGCGCGGACAAGGCCCAGGTCGGCGCCATGGTCACCCGCCTGCTCCGGCTCGCCGCGCCCCCCAAACCCGCCGACGCGGCGGACGCCCTCGCGCTCGCCATCTGCCACATCTGGCGCGCCCCCGCCCAGAACAGACTCCAGCAGGCCGCCGCGCAGAACCGGCCCCAGCAGGCCGTCGCGCAGAACAGACTCCAGCAGGCCGCAGCCGCGCACGCCTCGCACCAAGCATCGAAAGGCCGTACCGCATGATCGCCTTCGTCAGCGGCCCGGTCGCCGCCCTCGCCCCCGACTCCGCGGTCGTCGAGGTCGGCGGTATCGGGATCGCCGTCCAGTGCTCGCCCAATACGCTCGCGGGGCTCCGCGCGGGACAGCAGGCCAAGCTCGCCACCTCCCTCGTCGTCCGCGAGGACTCGCTCACCCTCTACGGCTTCGCCGACGACGACGAACGCCAGGTCTTCGAGCTGCTCCAGACCGCGAGCGGGGTCGGCCCGCGCCTGGCCCAGGCGATGCTCGCCGTGCACAGCCCCGACGCCCTGCGCCGTGCCGTGTCCACCGGCGACGAGAAGGCGCTCATCGCCGTCCCCGGCATCGGCAAGAAGGGCGCACAGAAGCTGCTGCTGGACCTCAAGGACCGGCTCGGCGAGCCCCTCGGACCCGGCGGCCCGGCCATCGGCACGGCGGTCACCGCCGGCTGGCGCGACCAGCTGCACGCCGCGCTCGTCGGCCTCGGGTACGCGACCCGCGAGGCCGACGAGGCGGTCTCCGCCGTCGCCCCGCAGGCCGAGGCCGCCGAGGGAACCCCGCAGGTCGGCCAGCTCCTCAGGGCCGCCCTGCAGACCCTGAACCGAGCCCGCTGAACGGCCCCGGCCCCCGGGACGGCCGCGCGCCCCGGTGCGGTCCGCGCCCGCCCACCCGCCGACCGCCCCACCACCACGAGACCGCGAGGCACCACCGATGAACTGGGACGACACGACCGACGAAGCCGCCGCCGAGGGGCTCGTCGGCCCCGCCGCGGAGCGGTTGGTGGGATCGGTCGCCGACCGTGAGGACCAGGCCGTCGAGGCCGCGCTGCGCCCCAAGGACCTGGACGAGTTCATCGGCCAGGAGAAGGTCCGCGAGCAGCTCGACCTGGTCCTGCGGGCCGCTCGGGCGCGCGGAGCCACCGCCGACCACGTGCTCCTCTCCGGAGCTCCCGGCCTCGGCAAGACCACCCTCTCCATGATCATCGCGGCCGAGATGGGCGCCCCCATCCGCATCACCAGCGGCCCCGCCATCCAGCACGCCGGAGACCTCGCCGCGATCCTCTCCTCCCTCCAGGAGGGCGAGGTCCTGTTCCTCGACGAGATCCACCGCATGTCCCGGCCCGCCGAGGAGATGCTCTACATGGCGATGGAGGACTTCCGCGTCGACGTCATCGTCGGCAAGGGCCCCGGCGCCACCGCCATCCCGCTGGAGCTGCCCCCGTTCACCCTGGTCGGCGCCACCACGCGCGCGGGACTGCTGCCGCCGCCGCTGCGCGACCGCTTCGGCTTCACCGCGCACATGGAGTTCTACGAGCCCGCCGAGCTGGAGCGCGTCATCCACCGCTCCGCCGGCCTCCTCGACGTCGAGATCGACACCGAGGGCGCCGCGGAGATCGCCGGACGCTCCCGCGGCACGCCCCGTATCGCCAACCGCCTGCTGCGCCGTGTGCGCGACTACGCGCAGGTCAGGGCGGACGGGAGCATCACCCGGGAGATCGCCGGGGCGGCGCTCAAGGTCTACGAGGTCGACGCGCGGGGCCTGGACCGTCTCGACCGCGGTGTCCTCGACGCCCTGATCAAGCTTTTCGGCGGCGGCCCTGTCGGATTGTCCACACTCGCTGTCGCTGTGGGGGAGGAGCGTGAGACGGTGGAAGAGGTCGCCGAGCCCTTCCTCGTACGAGAGGGACTCCTCGCCCGTACTCCCCGTGGCCGGGTGGCGACACCCGCGGCATGGACACATCTCGGCCTCACGCCGCCGAGCCGCTCAGCAGGCGGAAACGGACAACAGGACCTGTTCGGGGCGTGACGGCGCGCGTAGGTACCGGGGCAGGAACCCCGGTGCCATGCTGAGCGTTGTTCCCTGAGTGCGGACTCGCTTAGACTCCGCCGATGCCGCCCTTGTCGACGGCATACATACCCCCATCCAGCAGGCCGTTCACCATTGCGGTCGAAGAAGGAAGTTCCGACCCGTGAGTCTCGTGACCCTCCTCCCGTTCATCGTGCTCATCGGGGCCATGTTCCTGATGACCCGGTCGGCCAAGAAGAAGCAGCAGCAGGCGGCTTCCATGCGCAACGAGCTGCAGCCCGGCTCCGGCGTGCGCACGATCGGCGGTATGTACGCCACAGTCAAGGAGGTCAACGAGGACACGGTTCTCCTTGACGCCGCCCCGGGCGTGGACCTGCTCTTCGCGAAGAACTCGATCGGCGCCGTCCTCACGGACGACGAGTACAACCGCATCGTCCACGGCATCGAGCACGACCTGAAGCACGACGGCTCCGTCGTGCCGGACGACGCCTCCTCCCTCACCGAGACCGACGAGCCCGCCGCCGACGCCTCTTCCGACGCCTCCGACGACAAGCCCCTCGACCTCGGCAAGAAGGACACGGCGGACAAGCCGGCCGACGAGGTCGCCGAGGCGAAGGCCGAGAAGGCCGCCGACATCGACGCGGCAGAGGCGAAGAAGACCGACGGCGAGGCCGACGCGAAGTAGTCACGACCCGGGAGCACGGCGCGACCGACCGCGCCGGCACCTCCCGGGACGTGCTGTTCTCGCACGGAGTCCCGACACCATGGCATGGCCGTCCCGCGCTCACCCGGCGCAGGGCGGCCCGAGAGGGAGTACGAGAAGGTGGCAGCACCGAAGAAGGGCCGGAGCGCGAGCGCCCAGAGCAGGCCGGGGCGCTCGCTGGCCCTGATCCTGATCGCCATCGCGGCGCTCACCGGGGGGATGTTCGCCTCCGGGCAGACGACTCCGCGTCTCGGCATCGACCTCGCCGGCGGCACGAGCATCACGCTCACGGCGAAGAACGAGCCGGGCCAGCCCAACGCGATCAACAAGACCAACATGGACACCGCGGTCGACATCATGAACCGCCGTGTCAACGGTCTCGGTGTCTCCGAGGCCGAGGTTCAGACCCAGGGACGCGACAACATCATTGTCAACATCCCCAAGGGCACGAACTCCAAGCAGGCCCGTGAGCAGGTAGGCACCACCGCCAAGCTCTACTTCCGTCCCGTGCTGACCACCGAGGTCTCCGGGGCCGACGCGTCGGCAAGCCCGTCGCCGAGCGCCTCCGGCAAGGCGACGGACAAGGCGACGGACAAGGCCACGGACAAGGCGACCTCGTCCTCCTCGGCCTCCGCGACGCCGTCGGCCACCGCCACCTCCCAGGGCCGTGCGGTCACCGACGCCCTGAAGGCCGACTCCACGCCGTCGGCGAGCGGCTCCCCGAGCTCCTCGGCCTCCTCCAGCGCCTCGCCCTCCGCGAGCGCCAGCGTGGACCCCGCGACCGCAAAGCTGCAGGCCGCGTACGCCGCGCTCGACTGCTCGAAGGCGGACGTCCGCGCCAAGGCCGGTGACGGCGCCAAGCCGTCCGAGCCGACCGTGGCCTGTGGCCAGAACTCCTCGGGCCAGTGGCAGAAGTACGTCCTCGGCCCGGCCGAGGTCGCCGGCACGGACATCAAGAAGGCCGGCGCCGTCTTCGACACCCAGAGCGCCGCGGGCTGGAAGGTCACCATGGACTTCACGTCCGGTGGCTCCAAGAAGTTCGCCGCCATCACCGGCAAGCTCGCCCAGCAGCAGCCCCCGCAGAACCAGTTCGCCATCGTCCTCGACGGCGAGGTCGTCTCCGACCCGTCCGTCAGCCAGTCGCTGAGCGGAAGCGCGGAGATCTCCGGCAGCTTCTCCCAGACCGAGGCCGAGGACCTGGCCAACATGCTGAAGTACGGCGCGCTGCCGCTCAGCTTCAAGGAGTCCAGCGTCACCACGGTGACCGCCGCGCTCGGCGGCGAGCAGCTGCACGCCGGTCTGATCGCGGGCGCCATCGGCCTCGCCCTGGTCGTCATCTACCTGGTGATCTACTACCGGGGCCTGTCGATCGTCGCCATCGCCTCCCTGCTGGTCTCCGCCGTCCTCACGTACGTGCTCATGGCGCTGCTCGGCCCGGCCATCGGCTTCGCGCTGAACCTTCCGGCCGTCTGCGGAGCGATCGTCGCGATCGGAATCACAGCGGACTCGTTCATCGTGTTCTTCGAACGCATCCGGGACGAGATCCGCGAGGGACGCTCCCTGCGGCCCGCCGTCGAGCGCGCCTGGCCGCGTGCCCGGCGCACGATCCTGGTCTCCGACTTCGTGTCGTTCCTCGCCGCCGCGGTGCTCTTCATCGTCACCGTCGGCAAGGTCCAGGGCTTCGCGTTCACCCTCGGTCTGACCACGGTCCTCGACGTCGTCGTCGTGTTCCTGTTCACCAAGCCGCTGATGACGATCCTCGCCCGCAAGAAGTTCTTCGCGGAGGGTCACAGCTGGTCCGGCCTCGACCCGAAGCGACTGGGCGCCAAGCCGCCGCTGCGCCGCACCCGTCGCGCGTCCGCCCCCGTCGACACGAAGGAGGCGTGAGATGTCGAAACTCGGCACCCTCGGCGCCCGGCTCCACCGCGGCGAGATCGGCTACGACTTCGTCGGCAAGCGCAAGATCTGGTACGGCATCTCGATCCTGATCACCATCACGGCCATCCTCGGCCTGACGGTGCGGGGCCTGAACATGGGCATCGAGTTCCAGGGCGGCGCCGTCTTCACCACCGAGAAGACCAGCATCTCGGTCAGCCAGGCGGAGACCTTCGCGGAAGACGCCTCCGGTCACGACGCGGTCGTCCAGAAGCTGGGCAACGGCGGACTGCGCGTCCAGATCGCCGGCATCGACACCGACAAGTCGGACACGATCAAGGACCAGCTCGCCAAGGACCTGAAGGTCGACTCCGAGTCGATCAACGCCGACCTGGTCGGTCCCAGCTGGGGTGACCAGATCGCCAACAAGGCCTGGCAGGGTCTGGCGATCTTCATGGTCCTCGTCGTGATCTACCTGGCCATCGCCTTCGAGTGGCGCATGGCCATCGCGGCGCTGGTCGCCCTGATCCACGACATCACCATCACGGTCGGCATCTACGCCCTGGTCGGCTTCGAGGTCACCCCGGGCACCGTGATCGGTCTGCTCACGATCCTCGGTTACTCGCTCTACGACACGGTCGTCGTCTTCGACAGCCTCAAGGAGCAGACGAAGGACATCACCAAGCAGACCCGCTGGACCTACAGCGACGTCGCCGACCGCTCGATCAACAGCACCCTGGTGCGTTCCATCAACACCACGGTGGTCGCGCTGCTGCCGGTCGCGGGCCTGCTGTTCATCGGTGGCGGCGTGCTCGGAGCGGGCATGCTCAACGACATCTCGCTGTCGCTGTTCGTCGGCCTCGCGGCCGGTGCGTACTCCTCGATCTTCATCGCCACGCCGCTCGTCGCCGACCTCAAGGAGCGCGAGCCGCAGATGAAGGCCCTGCGCAAGCGGGTCCTCGCCAAGCGGGCCCAGGCCGCAGCCAAGGGCGAGTCCCTGGAGCCGCAGGTCGCGGGCGCCTCGTACGAGGACGACGAGCCGGAGGACGCCACCCCGGCGGTCGTCGGCCCCCGCAACCAGCCCGCGTCCCGCGCCCGCGGCCGCGGCCGGCCCTCGGGGAAGCGCCGATGACCGGCATCGAAGAGCTGTTGTCCAGCCGTATCCGTGACGTGGCGGACTACCCGGAGCCGGGTGTGATGTTCAAGGACATCACCCCGCTCCTGGCCGACCCGGCCGCGTTCGGCGCGCTGACCGACGCCCTGGCGGACATCGCCGTGAGCACTGAGGCCACCAAGATCGTCGGTCTCGAGGCCCGTGGCTTCATCCTCGGCGCACCGGTCGCCGTCCGCGCCGGGCTCGGCTTCATCCCTGTGCGCAAGGCGGGCAAGCTCCCCGGAGCGACCCTGTCGCAGGCCTACGACCTGGAGTACGGCTCCGCCGAGATCGAGGTGCACGCCGAGGACCTGAGCGCGGGCGACCGGGTGCTGGTCGTCGACGACGTCCTCGCCACCGGCGGCACCGCCGAGGCCTCGCTCCAGCTCATCCGCCGGGCGGGCGCCGAGGTCGCGGGCGTCGCCGTGCTGATGGAGCTCGGCTTCCTCGGCGGCCGCGGCCGTCTGGAGCCGGCTCTGGCCGGAGCTCCCCTGCAGGCGCTCCTCACGATCTGAGGCCCGTCCGCGCACCACCTGGGAGACGACCCAGGGAGAGGCCCCCGAAAGGCCTGAGACACCCGTAGGACACCGTGGAGGCGGGCCCGGAGGAATCCGGTGCCCGCCTCTGGCGTTCTCCTTGTACGAGACCGCCCCCGGCGGCCGACCGCGAGTCCGGCGCCCGGGATCGCTACCATGGGGTTTCCGGAGCCTGACCGGGGGACCCGGATCGCGCACGAGGAGCCCTCTTGCCAGACGAGGCCCAGCCACTCGCCCCCAGTGCTGAACGCCTGGGGGGAACCGCCTCCACCAAGCCCGAGCCCGCCTCGGACCCCGCGGCGACGCCCGCGGGGAACGCCGCGAGCGGGCCGGTGGAGCACGCCCAGTCGGCGCCCGACGACTCGGCGGCCGAGCAGCCACGTCCCAAGCCGGCCCCTCCCGAGCGCCCCGCGGCCACCCCGGCGGTCCGTCCCGCGGCGGGCCAGCCCGCGCGCTCCGGCGGATCGTCCAACCGCGTCCGCGCCCGCCTCGCCCGTCTCGGCGTCCAGCGCTCGAACCCGTACAACCCGGTTCTGGAGCCGCTGCTGCGGATAGTGCGCAGCAACGACCCCAAGATCGAGACGGCGACGCTCCGGCAGATCGAGAAGGCGTACCAGGTCGCCGAGCGCTGGCACCGCGGCCAGAAGCGCAAGAGCGGCGACCCGTACATCACGCACCCGCTCGCCGTCACCACCATCCTCGCCGAGCTGGGCATGGACCCGGCGACGCTGATGGCCGGTCTCCTGCACGACACGGTCGAGGACACCGAGTACGGCCTCGACACCCTGCGCCGCGACTTCGGCGACCAGGTCGGGCTGCTCGTCGACGGCGTCACCAAGCTGGACAAGGTCAAGTTCGGCGAGGCCGCCCAGGCCGAGACCGTGCGCAAGATGGTCGTCGCCATGGCGAAGGACCCCCGCGTCCTGGTCATCAAGCTCGCCGACCGGCTGCACAACATGCGCACCATGCGGTATCTCAAGCGCGAGAAGCAGGAGAAGAAGGCGCGCGAGACCCTGGAGATCTACGCGCCGCTCGCCCACCGCCTGGGCATGAACACCATCAAGTGGGAGCTGGAGGACCTCGCCTTCGCGATCCTCTACCCCAAGATGTACGACGAGATCGTGCGCCTGGTCGCCGAGCGCGCCCCCAAGCGCGACGAGTACCTCGCCATAGTGACCGACGAGGTCCAGTCCGACCTGCGCGCCGCCCGCATCAAGGCGACCGTCACCGGCCGCCCGAAGCACTACTACAGCGTCTACCAGAAGATGATCGTCCGCGGCCGTGACTTCGCGGAGATCTACGACCTGGTGGGCATCCGCGTCCTCGTGGACACCGTCCGCGACTGCTACGCGGCGCTCGGCACCGTCCACGCGCGATGGAACCCGGTCCCCGGCCGGTTCAAGGACTACATCGCGATGCCGAAGTTCAACATGTACCAGTCGCTCCACACGACGGTCATCGGCCCCAACGGCAAGCCCGTCGAACTCCAGATCCGTACGTTCGACATGCACCGCCGAGCCGAGTACGGCATCGCCGCGCACTGGAAGTACAAGCAGGAGACCGTCGCCGGCTCCTCCAAGATCCGTACGGACGTGCCCCGGGCGGCCAAGGGCAGCGCGGGCCAGGACACCGTCAACGACATGGCGTGGCTGCGCCAGTTGCTCGACTGGCAGAAGGAGACCGAGGACCCCAGCGAGTTCCTCGAGTCCCTGCGCTTCGACCTGTCGCGCAACGAGGTCTTCGTCTTCACGCCGAAGGGCGACGTCATAGCGCTTCCGGCCGGTGCGACGCCGGTGGACTTCGCGTACGCGGTCCACACGGAGGTCGGCCACCGGACCATAGGAGCGAGGGTCAACGGCCGGCTCGTACCGCTCGAATCCACCCTGGACAACGGCGACCTGGTGGAGGTCTTCACCTCCAAGGCGGCCGGCGCGGGCCCGTCCCGGGACTGGCTCGGCTTCGTGAAGTCGCCGCGCGCCCGCAACAAGATCCGCGCCTGGTTCTCCAAGGAACGCCGCGACGAGGCGATCGAGCACGGCAAGGACGCCATCGCCCGCGCGATGCGCAAACAGAACCTGCCGATCCAGCGCATCCTCACCGGCGACTCCCTGGTCACCCTCGCGCACGAGATGCGCTACCCCGACATCTCGTCGCTCTACGCGGCGATCGGCGAGGGCCATGTCACCGCGCAGAGCGTCGTCCAGAAGCTCGTCCAGGCGCTCGGCGGCGAGGAGGCGGCCTCCGAGGAGATCGACGAGTCGGTACCGCCCGCGCGGGGCCGCGGCCGCAAGCGGCGCAGCAACAACGACCCCGGTGTGGTGGTCAAGGGCGTCGACGACGTGTGGGTCAAGCTCGCCCGGTGCTGTACGCCGGTGCCGGGTGACCCGATCATCGGTTTCGTCACCCGCGGAAGCGGTGTATCGGTCCACCGCAGCGACTGCGTCAACGTCGACTCGCTGTCGCGCGAACCCGAACGCATCCTCGAGGTCGAATGGGCGCCCACCCAGTCCTCGGTCTTCCTGGTCGCCATACAGGTCGAGGCCCTGGACCGGTCCCGGCTCCTGTCGGACGTCACGCGCGTCCTGTCCGACCAGCACGTCAACATCCTGTCCGCGGCCGTCCAGACCTCCCGCGACCGTGTCGCCACCTCCCGCTTCACCTTCGAGATGGGCGACCCCAAGCACCTGGGGCACGTCCTGAAGGCCGTACGGGGCGTGGAGGGCGTGTACGACGTGTACCGCGTGACGTCGGCCCGCCGGCCCTCCGAGGCCTGACGCCCGCCGGTGCCCGGCCCGGTGGCCGGGCACCACGCGAAGGGGCTCCCGTACGGACCGTACGGGAGCCCCTTCGCGTGTCTGCGACGTGTCAGCCGCCGAACTCCTGAAGACCCTTCAGAGCCTGGTCCAGCAGCGCCTGACGGCCGTCCAGCTCCTTCTGGAGCTTGTCGGCCTTCGCGGTGTTGCCCGCGGAGCGCGCCGTCTCGATCTGGCCCTGGAGCTTGTCCACGGCGGCCTGCAGCTGACCGGTGAGACCCTCGGCACGCGCGCGTGCCTCCGGGTTCGTCCGGCGCCACTCGGTCTCCTCGGACTCCTGGAGGGCCCGCTCGACCGCGTGCATCCGGCCCTCGACCTTCGGGCGGGCGTCGCGCGGCACGTGCCCGATGGCCTCCCAGCGCTCGTTGATGGAACGGAAGGCCGCACGGGAGGCCTTCAGGTCCTGCACCGGGACGAGCTTCTCGGCCTCCTCGGCCAGCTCCTCCTTGAGCTTCAGGTTCTCCGTCTGCTCCGCGTCCCGCTCGGCGAAGACCGAGCTGCGCGCCGCGAAGAACACGTCCTGGGCGCCGCGGAAGCGGTTCCACAGGTCGTCCTCGTGCTCGCGCTGGGCACGGCCCGCGGCCTTCCAGTCCGCCATCAGCTCGCGGTAGCGGGCCGCCGTCGGACCCCAGTCCGTCGAGCCGGACAGCGACTCGGCCTCGGCGACCAGCTTCTCCTTGGTCTTGCGGGCCTCCTCGCGCTGCGCGTCCAGCGAGGCGAAGTGCGCCTTGCGCCGCTTGGAGAACGCCGAGCGGGCATGCGAGAAACGGTGCCACAGCTCGTCGTCCGACTTGCGGTCGAGTCGCGGCAGCCCCTTCCACGTGTCCACCAGGGCACGCAGCCGTTCACCGGCCGACCGCCACTGGTCGCTCTGCGCCAGCTCCTCGGCCTCGACGACCAAGGCCTCCTTGGCGTGCCGCGCCTCGTCGGACTGCTTGGCCCGCTGGACCTTGCGTTCCTCACGGCGCGCGTCGACCGTCTCCACGAGCTTGTCCAGCCGCACCTTCAGCGCCGCCAGATCGCCGACCGCGTGGTGGGCGTCCACCTGCTCACGGATGTGATCGATCGCGGTCTGGGCGTCCTTCGCCGACAGGTCGGTGGTCTTCACTCGCTTTTCGAGGAGGCCGATCTCGACAACCAGGCCCTCGTACTTGCGCTCGAAGTAGGCCAGCGCCTCATCAGGGGTGCCGGCCTGCCAGGAACCGACGACCTGCTCGCCGTCGGCCGTACGCACGTACACGGTCCCCGTCTCGTCGACGCGGCCCCACGGGTCGCTGCTCACAGCGCCTCCTCCACATGATGCCTGTGAGGGGCGTCACGCCCCCTGGCATCGTCCACAGTTTCGTCACGGCCAACATAGGCGACCGGCGGGGCGGCTGTCCGCATCCCGCGCGACCGAAATTAAGCAGCCGGCGGTCAGGATTTCGTCACGGTCATCTTGTTGATGACGACGGTCGCGTTGGGTGCGCCGTCGCCCTGGCCCGTACTCTCGCCGGCCGCCGCGACCTTCTTGAGGACCGTCATGCCGGACTTGGAAATAGTTCCGAACGGTGTGTAACTGGGCGGAAGCTTACTGTCCTGGTAGACGAGGAAGTACTGGCTGCCGCCCGTGTGCGCCTGGCCGGTGTTGGCCATCGCGATCGTGCCCGCCGGGTACACACCGTCCTTCAGGGTTTCGTCCTTCAGGTTCTCGTCCGGGATCGTGTAGCCGGGACCGCCGGAACCCTGGGCCGTCGGGTCACCGCACTGCAGCACGTAGATGCCGTTCGTGGTGAGCCGGTGGCACTTCGTGTGGTCGAAGTAGCCCTTGCCCGCGAGGAAGGCGAACGAGTTCACCGTGTGCGGGGCGGCGGACGCCTTGAGAGCGATGTCTATGTCGCCGCAGGTCGTCGCCATCTTCATCGTGTAGCCCGCGGACTTGTCGATGGTGACCGCCGGCTCCTTCTTCCAGCTCAGCGACTCCACCTTGCCCTCGGCGGGCTTCTCGCACGGATCGGGCGCCTTGCTCGGCGTGGCGCTCGGCGTCACCTCGGCGCCCGCGTTGGTCTTCTTGTCGTCGTTCTTGAAGACCCCGGTCACGTACGACAGCGCACCGCCCGCGACGAGCACGCCGACGACCGACGCGATCACCGCGTTGCGTGTATGGGTCTTGCGTCGCGCGGCCGTGCGGCGCTGCTGCTGTCGCAAGAACTTCTCCCGGGCGAGCTGACGCCGCCGCTGTTCCTGGCTGACCACCGGGTTTCTCCTCGTGCGTCTCGTACGTCGTGTGGGACGCGTGCGTCTTGTGAGCCGACCGCCTGCGTGTGCCCCGTACCGTATATGGGTTCGCTGAGGAATCGGCAGCGCCGGTAGGCTCTGATCCACAGCCACCCGCCCCGTACGACACCAGCGCGTACGCCACCACGAAGGACGATCGTGCTCATTGCCGGGTTCCCCGCCGGGGCCTGGGGGACCAACTGTTACCTGGTCGCCCCCGCCGCGGGTGAGGAGTGCGTGATCATCGACCCGGGCCATCAGGCCGCCCAGGGAGTCGAGGAAGCACTCGCCAAGCATCGGCTCAAGCCCGTCGCGGTCATCCTCACCCATGGCCACATCGACCACGTCGCCTCGGTCGTTCCCGTGTGCGGGGCGCACGACGTGCCCGCCTGGATCCACCCCGAGGACCGGTACATGATGAGCGACCCCGAGCGGGCGCTCGGCCGGTCCATCGGAATGCCGCTGATGGGCGAACTGACCGTGGGGGAGCCGGACGACGTGCGGACGCTGACCGACGGCACCGAGCTGAAGCTGGCGGGTCTCGATCTCTCCGTCGCGCACGCGCCCGGCCATACGAAGGGGTCGGTGACCTTCCGGATGCCCGAGAGCGCGGACATCCCGTCCGTGTTCTTCTCCGGGGATCTGCTCTTCGCCGGCTCCATCGGACGCACCGACCTGCCGGGCGGCGACATGGACGAGATGCTCGGCTCGCTGGGCCGCGTGTGCCTGCCGCTCGACGACTCGACCGTGGTGCTGTCCGGCCACGGCCCCCAGACGACCATCGGCCAGGAGCGCGCCACCAACCCGTATCTGCGGCAGGTGGCCGCCGGCCTGGGAGCGGACCCGACCTCCGCTCCTCGACGAGGAATGTGACGAGAGACTTCGTGAGCACCTTCAAGGCCCCCAAGGGCACGTACGACCTGATTCCGCCGGACAGCGCCAAGTACCTCGCGGTCCGCGAGGCGATCGCCGCGCCGCTGCGCAACTCCGGCTACGGCTACATCGAGACCCCCGGCTTCGAGAGCGTCGAACTGTTCGCGCGCGGTGTCGGTGAGTCCACCGACATCGTGACCAAGGAGATGTACGCCTTCGAGACCAAGGGCGGCGACAGGCTGGCCCTGCGCCCCGAGGGCACCGCCTCCGTGCTGCGCGCGGCCCTCGAGGCCAACCTGCACAAGCTGGGCAACCTCCCCGTCAAGCTCTGGTACTCGGGCTCGTACTACCGCTACGAGCGCCCCCAGAAGGGCCGTTACCGCCACTTCTCCCAGGTGGGCGCCGAGGCGATCGGAGCCGAGGACCCGGCGCTCGACGCCGAGCTGATCATCCTGGCGGACCAGGCGTACCGCTCGCTCGGCCTGCGCGACTTCCGGATTCTGCTCAACAGCCTGGGCGACAAGGAGTGCCGTCCGGTCTACCGGGCCGCTCTGCAGGACTTCCTGCGCGGCCTGGACCTCGACGAGGAGACGCTGCGCCGCGCGGAGATCAACCCGCTGCGCGTCCTCGACGACAAGCGCGAGGACGTCCAGAAGCAGCTGGGCGGGGCGCCGTTGCTGCGGGACTACCTCTGTGACGGCTGCAAGGCGTACCACGAGGAGGTGCGCGACCTGATCACGGCCGCGGGCGTCTCCTTCGAGGACGACCCGAAGCTGGTGCGCGGGCTCGACTACTACACGCGGACGACGTTCGAGTTCGTGCACGACGGTCTCGGTTCGCAGTCCGCGGTGGGCGGCGGTGGCCGCTACGACGGGCTGTCCGAGATGATCGGCGGCCCCGCGCTGCCGTCCGTCGGCTGGGCGCTCGGCGTCGACCGTACGGTGCTGGCGCTGGAGGCGGAGGGCGTGGAGCTCGAACTCCCCTCGTCCACCAGCGTGTTCGCGGTGCCGCTCGGGGAGGAGGCCCGCCGGACGCTGTTCGGTGTGGTCACCGAACTGCGCAGGCTCGGTGTCGCCGCCGACTTCTCGTACGGCGCGAAGGGGCTCAAGGGCGCGATGAAGAACGCGAATCGCAGCGGGGCGCGCTTCACGATCGTCGCCGGCGAGCGTGACCTCGCCGAGGGCGTCGTGCAGCTCAAGGACATGGAGTCCGGCGAGCAGGCGGCGGTCGCGGTCGACGCGATCGTGGCCGAACTGCGGTCGCGCCTGGGCTGAGGCGGGTTCTCCGCCCCGGCGGGCACCCCGCCGGGGCCGGTCTCCCGGCCGGCCCGGTCAGGTACCGGACCGCCTCTTGCGACGGGGTTCTCCCGGGGAGGTGGCGGCCCCGGCGACGTCGGGCCCGCCGGTGTCGGGCGGACGGTTTCCGCTGTCCGTCCGGCCCCGGGGCTCCACCCCGGACCCTCTCAGCGAACGCCGGAGAGGCTGGAGGACTTCAGCCCCTCCGGCCTCGGGGAAGCGGCAGGACCGGGCGGGGGAGCCTCACTCCAGCAACCCGAAGCGCATCGCGCTCGTCACCGCGGCCGTCCGGTCGTCCACTCCCAACTTCCCGAAGACCCGCAGCAGATGGGTCTTCACGGTGGACTCGCCGATGAAGAGCCGGCGTCCGATCTCCGCGTTCGTGCAGCCCTCGGCGACCAGCCGCAGCACCGCGGTCTCCCGCTCGGAGAGGCGGGGCCGCTCCGGCCTGGTGCGGAGCTGGTCGACCAGCCGGGCGGCGACGGAGGGGGCCAGCACGGTCTCGCCCCGCGCGGCGGCCCGTACGGCGTCCGCCAGTTCGGCACGCGGCAGATCCTTCAGCAGATACCCGGCGGCCCCGGCCTCCACCGCCCGCAGGATGTCCCGGTCCGTCTCGTACGTCGTCAGCACGATGACCCGGCACGGCAGCCCGGCCCGCGTCATCCGCACGATCGCGTCGACGCCCCCGCCCTCGGGCATCCGCAGGTCCATGAGCACGATGTCGGGCCGGAGTTCGGCGGCCAGCGCCTCCGCGCGGGGCCCGCTGGACGCGTCGGCGATCACCTCGAGATCGGGTTCGGCGCTGAGCATCGCGCGCAGCCCTTCGCGTACGACGGGATGGTCGTCGGCGAGGATGATCCGGATCACTCGTCACTCCCGGGGACGGGCAGGCACACGGTGACGGTCGTGCCGTCGCCCGGCGCGCTGCGGATCAGTGCCGTACCGCCCACCTCGGCGGCCCGCGCGCGCAGCCCTGCCAGCCCGTACCCGGCGACCGGCACGGCGGGGTCGAAACCCCGGCCGTCGTCGCGCACGGAGAGGGCCAGCGAGTCGGCGGTGTAGGCGAGGGTGACGGCGACCGCGGGGGAACTCCCGGCGTGCTTGCGGGTGTTGGCCAGGGCCTCCTGGCACGAGCGGAGGATCACCACCTCGGGGCCCGCGGGCAGCGGGCGTACCGGGCCGGTCACATCGAGGCTCGCGCTGTGGCGGGCGGCCAGCCGGCGCAACGCGTCGGGCAGCGTGGCGCCGTCCAGGTCGGCGGGCGCACCCCCGGTGACCAGGGCCCGCGCCTCGGCGAGGTTCTGCCGGGCGGTCTCGTTCATCAGGGCCAGATGGCGGCGGGCCTGCGGCAGATCGTGGTCGAGCTCGGCCTCGACGGCCTGGACCAGCATCAGCAGGCTGGTGAAGCCCTGGGCGAGGGTGTCGTGGATCTCCCGGGAGAACCGTTCGCGCTCGGCCAGCGCCCCGTGCGCGGCCGAGAGCCGGGCGATTTCGTGGCGGCCGGCGTCCAACTCGGTGATCAGCTCGGCCCGTTCGCGGCTCTGCTCCATGATGCGGATGATCCAGCTGCCCAGGGCCGCCGAGAACACGAGCGTGACCACGGCGAAGACCGTGTTGAAGAAGAGATCCTGCCCCTCGGGCCGCCACAGCAGGGCCCAGCCCGCCACCGGCGCGATGTTGATAAGGGTCGTGGCGGCGAACGCCCGGCGCAGCCGCAGGGCGATGAAGCACTGGGGGATGAGCGCGAAGGTCATCAGGCGGGTCTCGCCCACCAGCACCCCGGGCGGCAGGAACAGCAGGAACGCGCCCGCGATGTAGCCGAGTGCGCGGCGCTCGTCGGGTTCGTCGGCCGTGAGGACGGGGCGCCCGACCAGCAGGTACCACGGGATCAGCAGCAGAAGCAGCCCGCCGGCCGCGAGACGGACGCGCACCCCCGGGTGCGCCGTGCCGAGCACGAACACCAGGGTGGCCACCCACACGATCGCGAAGTACGAGTCCCAGAGCCGGAACGAGAGCTCCCAGGTGTTCGAAGCGCGGGCCGCGCCCGCCACCGGACCTGTCGGCGTCCCGTCCTGCACCGGCCCTGGCACCGGACCTGTCGGCGTTCCGTCCTGCACCGGCCCTGGCACCGGACCTGTTGGAGTCCTGCCCGGCACCGGCACGGGCCGCTCCTGGCCCGGCCCCGGCCGGGTCCCGCCCGACGCGGGGCGCGCGGGAGCCCCGCTCGGCTCCGGCGCCGAACGCACCGCGTCCGGAGCCGAGTCGGGGCGCGCGGCCGGAGTCCTCATCCGTCGCGCCGGTTCTTCCATCGGAAGGTCAGCAGGCACAGCAGCAATCCTCCGACGCACCATGCCCCGAGCACCAGGGCGATCCGCCCGAACTCCCAGCCGCCCGCCTGTTCGAGGACCTGGGCGGACTCGGGCAGGAACACCCCGCGCAGCCCCTGGCACATCCACTTGAGGGGGAACAACGCGCCGATGTTCAGCATCCAGTCCGGGATGGTGTCGATGGCGATGTAGACGCCGGAGATGAACTGGAGGACCAGGAAGGGCAGGACGACCACCGACGTGGCACTCTTGCCCGACTTCGGAACCGAACTGATCGCGATGCCGAGCAGGGCGCAGGCCGTGAGCCCCAGGACGAAGACCCAGGCGAAGTCCGCCCACTTGCCGGGGTCGGAGGGCAGGTCGACGTCGTACAGCGTGGTGCCGACGAGGAGCAGGATCGCCGTCTCCAGGGCGCCCGTGGCGAGAACAAGCCATATCTTGCCGAGGAAGTACGCGGCGGGCGGCATCGGCGTCCCGCGCAGCCGGCGCAGCACCTTCTCGTCCCGCTCGATCGCGATCGAGATGCCGAGGGACTGGAAGCTGGTCGACATGATGCCCGCGGCCATCATCGCCGGGACGTACAGCTGCGAGGCGGTGATGCCCGCGCCCGCCACGTCGTCGCTGAAGATCGACGCGAACAGGAACAGGAAGACGACCGGGAAGGCGAAGGTGAACATCACCTGGTCGCGCTGCCGGAAGAACTGCCGGATCTCCAGGGCGCCGCGCCGCAGCCCCAGCCCCCAGGCACCGGGCAGCCTGCCCGCCGCGGTCTTCGTGCGCACGCGTACGTCGGTGGTGGTCATCGCGCGTCCTCCAGGCCGGTCAGTCGCAGATAGACGTCCTCAAGGGTGGGGCGGCTCACCCGGAGCCCCGGGATCTCCCCGTCGAAGCGGCGCGTGAGCGCGGCGACGGTCCTGGTGGGGGTGTCCGTGCGTTCGCTGCGCGGGCTGCCGTCGGCCTCCGTCCACTCGACCGTGGCCTCGGTGCCGAAGCGCTCGCGGAGCGCGGCCGGTTCGCCCTCGGCGACGACACGGCCCCGCGCGACGACCGCCAGCCGGTCCGCGAGGGCTTCCGCCTCCTCCAGGTAGTGCGTGGTCAGCAGGATGGTCGTGCCCTCGTCGGCCAGCTTGCGGATCAGGTCCCAGAACTGCCGTCGCGCCGCCGGGTCGAAGCCCGTCGTCGGCTCGTCCAGGAGGAGCAGTTCGGGGCCGCCGATCACGCCGAGGGCCACATCGAGCCGTCGCCGCTGACCGCCCGACAGGGACTTGATCCTGCTGTCCGCCTTCTCCTCCAGACCGACCAGGCCGATGACTTCCTCCGGATCGCGAGGATTCGGGTAATAACGGGAGAAATGCCGCACCGTCTCGCCCACCGTCAACTCGGCGGGCGCGGATTCGTCCTGCCAGACGATTCCGACACGAGACCGCCACGCGCGCGAGGCGGTCGCCGGGTCCGAGCCGAGCACGGAGACCTCGCCCGCGTCCCGACGGCGGTTGCCCTGAAGGATCTCCACAGTGGTGCTCTTGCCCGCCCCGTTCGGTCCGAGCAGGCCGAACACCTCGCCCCGCCGGATGCCGAGATCGATGCCGTCGACGGCGGTCACGTCCCCGTACTGCTTGCGCAGCCCCCGTACGTCCACCGCGAGCCGGTCCGCGTCTGTTGTCATGACGGCGAGCCTCCCGCCGAACCGAACGCTCCGGGACGACCGTGCGTACCTTCTTATGTCCACCGAACGGTGGACAAGCGGGCGCGTGCGGCACAATGAGCCTGCCCCGCAGGCCCCTTCGAAGCTACGGAAACGGCGTGATGAGCAAGACGACAGTCAAGGACATCCCGACCGACCAGGAACGCCCCGCCGCTCCGCGGACGGCCGGCGGCAGCCGTGCCCTCGCCCTGCTGCTGGTGATCACGGGCGCGGCCGGCCTCCTTGCCGCGTGGGTCATCACGATCGACAAGTTCAAGCTGCTGGAGAACCCGAACTTCGTCCCGGGGTGCAGCCTGAACCCGGTCGTCTCCTGCGGCAACATCATGAAGAGCGACCAGGCCTCGGCCTTCGGGTTCCCGAATCCCATGCTGGGTCTCGTCGCCTACGGCATCGTGATCGGCGTCGGTGTGAGCCTGCTCGCCCGGGCCACCTTCCCGCGCTGGTACTGGCTGACCTTCAACGCGGGCACGCTCTTCGGCGTCGGATTCTGCACCTGGCTCCAGTTCCAGTCGCTGTACCGGATCAACTCGCTGTGTCTGTGGTGCAGCCTCGCCTGGGTCGCCACGATCATCATGTTCTGGTACGTGACCTCCTTCAACGTCCGCAACGGCTTCCTGCCCGCCCCGCGCTGGATGAAGAGCTTCTTCGGCGAGTTCACCTGGGTCCTGCCGACGCTGCACATCGGCATCATCGGGATGCTGATCCTGACCCGCTGGTGGGACTTCTGGACCAGCTGACGGTCCCGCGGGGATTGTCAGTGGGGTGACATAGGGTTTCGGACGTGGAGCCCGACCTGTTCACCGCCGCCGCCGAAGAGCGCCAGGAGAAGGACCCGTCCGCCAGCCCGCTGGCGGTGCGGATGCGCCCGCGTACCCTCGACGAGGTCGTGGGGCAGCAGCATCTGCTGAAGCCGGGCTCGCCCCTGCGCAGACTCGTCGCCGAGGGGAGCGGCGGCCCCGCCGGACCGTCCTCGGTGATCCTCTGGGGCCCCCCGGGCACCGGCAAGACGACCCTCGCGTATGTCGTCTCCAAGGCCACCGACAAGCGCTTCGTCGAGCTCTCCGCGATCACCGCGGGCGTCAAGGAAGTGCGCGCGGTCATCGAAGGAGCCCGCCGCGCCACCGGCGGCTACGGCAAGGAGACCGTCCTCTTCCTGGACGAGATCCACCGCTTCAGCAAGGCCCAGCAGGACTCCCTCCTCCCGGCCGTGGAGAACCGCTGGGTGACGCTGATCGCCGCGACCACCGAGAACCCGTACTTCTCGGTGATCTCGCCGCTGCTCTCCCGCTCCCTCCTGCTCACCCTCGAACCCCTCACCGACGACGACCTGCGCGGTCTGCTGCGCCGGGCGCTCGCCGACGAGCGCGGTCTCAAGGAGGCGGTCGCCCTCCCCGAGGACGCCGAGGAGCACCTGCTGCGGATCGCCGGCGGCGACGCCCGCCGCGCCCTGACCGCCCTGGAGGCCGCGGCCGGCGCGGCGCTCGACAAGGGCGAGCCGGAGATCACCCTCCAGACGCTGGAGGAGACGGTCGACCGCGCCGCCGTGAAGTACGACCGCGACGGCGACCAGCACTACGACGTGGCGAGCGCCCTCATCAAGTCCATCCGCGGCTCCGACGTGGACGCCGCCCTGCACTACCTGGCCCGGATGATCGAGGCGGGCGAGGACCCCCGCTTCATCGCCCGCCGCCTGATGATCTCCGCCAGCGAGGACATCGGCCTGGCAGACCCGAACGCGCTGCCCATAGCCGTCGCCGCCGCCCAGGCCGTCGCGATGATCGGGTTCCCCGAGGCGGCGCTCACCCTCAGCCACGCCACGATCGCCCTCGCCCTGGCCCCGAAGTCCAACGCGGCGACCATGGCGATCGGCGCCGCGATGGAGGACGTGCGCAAGGGCCACGCCGGCCCGGTGCCGACGCATCTGCGCGACGGGCACTACAAGGGCGCGGCCAAGCTCGGGCACGCCCAGGGGTACGTGTATCCGCACGACCTGCCGGAGGGCATCGCCGCCCAGCAGTACGCGCCGGAGGAGCTCAAGGACCGGGAGTACTACACACCGACCCGGCACGGCTCCGAGGCGCGCTACGCCGACGCGGTGGAGTGGACCAGGAAGCGCCTCGGTAGAGGACGCTCCTGAGCACCCTGTACGATGTCTCGAAGCGCTGAGTCCCGTGTCCGGCTCCGGTCGGCACCACCAGAACGGGACATCCAGCCGGAGCCCCCGCCTCCACGGGGGGATTCCAGGAGCGTCGCGCACCGTCGAAGGTGTCGCGGGCAGCCCATCACCACCCGGATCTCCGGGACCGGTCGGTGGGCCACTCGCGTGCTGCACTTATGTGCCCAGACCCAGGAGCGGCTGCCCGCCCCGTCCCCGTGGATCTTCACGGCGGCGAGGAGGGTTTCCCGGGCTGCGGATTGCGACCTCCCCTAACCCTGGTGAAGCCGTATTCGCATCAGAGACATGAGGTGTTTGGTTCATGGCGAACCAGTCCCGCCCCAAGGTCAAGAAGTCGCGTGCCCTCGGCATCGCGCTGACCCCGAAGGCCGTCAAGTACTTCGAGGCCCGCCCCTACCCGCCGGGCGAGCACGGCCGCGGCCGCAAGCAGAACTCGGACTACAAGGTCCGTCTGCTCGAGAAGCAGCGTCTGCGCGCGCAGTACGACGTGTCCGAGCGCCAGCTCGTCCGCGCCTACGAGCGTGCCGCCAAGACGCAGGGCAAGACCGGTGAGGCTCTGGTCATCGAGCTGGAGCGTCGTCTCGACGCGCTGGTCCTTCGTTCGGGCATCGCCCGCACGATCTACCAGGCCCGCCAGATGGTCGTCCACGGCCACATCGAGGTCAACGGCGGCAAGGTCGACAAGCCGTCGTTCCGTGTCCGTCCCGACGACGTCGTGATGGTCCGCGAGCGCAGCCGCAGCAAGACGCTGTTCGAGGTCGCCCGTGCCGGTGGGTTCGCCCCCGACGGCGAGACCCCGCGCTACCTCCAGGTGAACCTCGCCGCCCTGGCCTTCCGCCTGGACCGTGAGCCGAACCGCAAGGAGATCCCGGTGATCTGCGACGAGCAGCTCGTCGTCGAGTACTACGCCCGCTGATCTTCTTCCGGCGGACGTAGCACCACCTGCGCGTCAGTGTCAGCCCGTCGTCTCCCCGCCCTTCGAGGTGGGCGAGACGGCGGGCTTTCGCATGTCCGGAGGCAGCCTGCGCGGCGACGGCACCGCCCCGAGCGGCAGAGCCCCCGCCCCGCCGAGCGCACGGGCGACCGCCGCGTCCTGCCCAAGCAGCTCTCCCGCCCGTACGCACTCCTCGTACCGTTCGTCGCCCAGCCGCTGCCGGGCCAGGGCGGCGCAGCGCTCGTGCGGCGCGTTGTAGTACGCCGAGCCGAACAGCGGCAGGCCCACCGACGGCCACATCCGCGATGCCGCCCCCTGGAGCAGCGCCGCCTCCGCCGGATCGCCCTCCACCGCCGTGACCAGGGCGAGCAGCTCGACCGCGAGGACGGCGCCGAGCAGATCGTGGAAGGTGTGCGCGATACCGAGGCTCTGCTCCAGGAGGTCGCGGGCACGGACCTGATCGCCCTGGACCTGGGCCTCGTACGCCAGGACGTACAGCGCGTACGCCAGCGCCCAGCGTTCCCCGTGGTCCTCGCAGACCCGGCGGACGTCCTCGCACAGCTTCACCGCGCCCGGCAGATCGCCCTGGAAGGCGAGCGCCATCGCCAGCTCGACCTGGCCCATCAGGACATTGCTGTTGAGCTCGCCGATCTCGTGATAGCGGTCCAGCGCCGAGCGCAGCAGGGTCTCGGCGCGCGTCATGTCGTCCGTGACCAGGGCCAGACAGCCGGTGCGATGCTCGGCGTAGGCGACCGCCACGGCGTTCTTGGAGCGTTCCGCCTCCTCGCGGCACTCCTGGAGCGCGGACAGGGCGGGCACCGCGTCGCCCTGGAGGACCGCCACATAGCCGAGCACCCACAGGGCCTTCAGCCGTGACTGATCACGGTCGCCGTCGAGTTCGACACTGCGCTCCAGCCAGTGCCGGCCCTCCGAGAGCCGGCCGCAGCCGACCCAGTAGAACCACAGGGCACCCGCCAGGTACTGGCCCAGATGCGCCTCGTCCGGCTCGGTGAGCGAGTACTCCAGCGCGCAGCGCAGATTGGGCAGTTCCGTCTCGACGCGGACCGCCACCTCGCCCTGCCGCGGCGAGAACCAGTCCAGTTCGCACCAGGTGGCCAGTCCCATGTACCAGTCGCGGTGGCGGCGGCGCAGCCGCTCCGCGTCACCCGTCGCCGCCAGCCAGTCCGCGCCGTAGGCCCGGACCGTGTCCAGCATCCGGTAGCGCACCCCCGCCGCCGTCTCCTCGCGCGACAGCACCGACTGCGCGAGCAGGGCGCCGAGCACGTCGAGGACGTCGTCGGCGGGCAGTCCGTCCCCGCTGCACACGTACTCGGCGGCCTCCAGGTCGAACTGCCCGGCGAACACCGACAGCCGTGACCACAGCAGCCGTTCCTCCGGCGTGCACAGTTCATGGCTCCAGCCGATCGCCGTCCGCAGCGTCTGGTGCCGGGGCGGCGCGTCACGCCCCCCACCGGTGAGCAGCCGGAACCGGTCCTCCAGCCGGGCGAGCAGCTGAGCGGGGGAGAGGGCGCTGAGACGTCCGGCCGCCAGTTCCAGTGCCAGCGGGATTCCGTCCAGGCGCCGGCACAGCTCCTGTACGTCCGACCGGTTCCCGTCGTCCAGCGTGAACCCGGGCACCCGGGCCGCCGCCCGGTCCGCGAACAGCTCCGCCGCCTCCGCCGCGGCCAGCGGAGCCAGCGGGAACACCCGTTCACCCGCGACGTCCAGCGGTCTGCGGCCGACGGCCAGCACCCGCAGCCCGGGCGACCGCCGCAGCAACTCGCCCACCAGCGAGGCGCTCACCTCCACCAGATGCTCGAAACCGTCCAGGACGAGGAGGAGCCGCCGTCCGGCGAGATGGTCGAGCAGCACCTGCCGCGGGGGCTTCGCGGTGTGGTCCGTCAGTCCGAGCGCCTCGACCACCGCGTACTCGACGAGTTCCTGGTCGTGCACCGCGGACAGGTCCACGCGCCACACACCGTCGCGCACATCCGTCCGCGCCGCCGCGTGGGCCGCGAACCGTGACTTGCCGACGCCTCCCATGCCGGTCACGGTGACCAGGCGGACCGTCTTCAGCACCTCGGCCAGCCGCACGAGTTCGGTGGAGCGTCCTACGAACGCGTCGAGTTCCAGGGGCAGATTGCCGGGATCCGCAGGACCGGAGGACCGGGCGCGGTGAGAACGCGTCATGAAATACGGAGCGTACTGGCCTGCTAGCACTCCGTACAATCGCTTCGGGCAAGTCCACGCCCCGGCGCCGTTAATGCGGTACGGAGCGGCGGCCCCGGCGCGATAGGGTCGGGTGACGACTTTTCGATGTTCAGGCACGCAGTCAGGGAGCGGGTGCAACAGTGTCCGGTGGTGAGGTGGCCGGGATTCTGGTGGCCGTCTTCTGGGCGATCCTGGTCTCCTTCCTCGCCGTCGCGCTGGCGAGGCTGGCCCAGACGCTCAGGGCGACCACCAAGCTCGTGGCGGACGTGACCGACCAGGCCGTCCCGCTCCTGGCGGACGCATCGGCGGCGGTGCGCTCCGCGCAGACGCAGATCGAGCGCGTCGACGCCATCGCGTCGGACGTCCAGGAGGTCACGTCGAACGCGTCCGCGCTGTCGACGACCGTCGCCTCCACGTTCGGCGGCCCGCTGGTCAAGGTCGCGGCGTTCGGCTACGGCGTGCGCCGGGCCATCGGAGGCCGTCGTGAGAATGTGCCCGACAAAGCGTCCCGGCGTACCGTGATCGTGGGCCGCACCGTCCCGTCCGCGCGGCGGGGAAAGCGGAAGAAGGACTGACGCAGCGATGTTCCGCCGTACGTTCTGGTTCACCGCAGGCGCAGCCGCGGGTGTATGGGCCACCACCAAAGTCAACCGCAAGCTCAAGAAGCTGACCCCCGAGAGCCTCGCGGCACAGGCCGCCAACAAGGCGATCGACGCGGGCCACCGGCTCAAGGAGTTCGCGCTCGACGTCCGCGACGGGATGGCCCAGCGAGAGGCCGAACTCGGCGAGGTGCTCGGTCTGAACGAGCGCCCGGACCCCGAACTGCCCGCGCAGCGCCGTATCGCCGCGATCGGCGACGGCAAGCAGCTCGGCAACAACAAGCAGATCAAGTACATCGAGAACACGACGTACACGTACAACCGGAATGAGGACCACTGATGGAGTCGGCTGAAATCCGCCGCCGCTGGTTGAGCTTCTACGAGGAGCGCGGTCACACCGTCGTCCCTTCGGCGTCGCTCATCGCGGACGACCCGACTCTGCTCCTCGTCCCCGCCGGCATGGTCCCCTTCAAGCCGTACTTCCTCGGCGAGGTCAAGCCGCCGTGGTCGCGCGCCACCAGCGTGCAGAAGTGCGTGCGCACACCCGACATCGAAGAGGTCGGCAAGACCACGCGGCACGGCACGTTCTTCCAGATGTGCGGCAACTTCTCCTTCGGCGACTACTTCAAAGAAGGCGCCATCACCTACGCCTGGGAGCTGCTCACCTCGCCCCAGGACAAGGGTGGTTACGGCCTCGACCCCGAGCGTCTGTGGATCACGGTCTACCTCGACGACGACGAGGCCGAGACCATCTGGCGCGACAAGATCGGCGTCCCGGCCGAGCGCATCCAGCGCCTCGGCAAGAAGGACAACTACTGGTCCATGGGCGTCCCGGGCCCCTGCGGCCCGTGTTCCGAGATCAACTACGACCGCGGCCCCGAGTTCGGCGTCGAGGGCGGCCCGGCCGTCAACGACGAGCGCTACGTGGAGATCTGGAACCTGGTCTTCATGCAGTACGAGCGCGGCGAGGGCCTCTCGAAGGACGACTTCGAGATCCTCGGCGACCTGCCCAGCAAGAACATCGACACCGGCCTCGGCATGGAACGCCTCGCCATGATTCTGCAGGGCGTGCAGAACATGTACGAGATCGACACTTCCATGGCCGTCATCAAGAAGGCCACCGAGCTGACGGGCGTCGAGTACGGCGCCGCCCACGACTCCGACGTCTCGCTGCGCGTGGTCACCGACCACATGCGCACCTCCGTGATGCTGATCGGCGACGGCGTGAGCCCCGGCAACGAGGGCCGCGGCTATGTGCTGCGCCGCATCATGCGCCGCGCCATCCGCAACATGCGGCTGCTCGGTGCCACCGGTCCCGTCGTCAAGGACCTCATCGACGTCGTGATCGAGATGATGGGCCAGCAGTACCCGGAGCTGGTCAGCGACCGGCAGCGGATCGAGACCGTGGCCCTCGCCGAGGAGGCCGCCTTCCTCAAGACGCTGAAGGCCGGCACGAACATCCTCGACACGGCCATCACCGACACCAAGGAGTCCGGCGGCACGGTCCTCGCCGGCGACAAGGCCTTCCTGCTCCACGACACGTGGGGCTTCCCGATCGACCTCACCCTCGAAATGGCCGCCGAACAGGGCCTGTCGGTGGACGAGGACGGCTTCCGCCGTCTGATGAAGGAGCAGCGGGACAAGGCCAAGGCCGACGCCCGCGCCAAGAAGACCGGTCACGCCGACCTCGGCGCCTACCGTCAGATCGCCGACGCCGCCGGCGAGACCGACTTCATCGGCTACGACCGCACCGAGGCCGAGTCGACGGTCGTCGGCATCCTCGTCGACGGTGTCTCCTCCCCGGCCGCCACCGAGGGCGACGAGGTCGAGATCGTCCTCGACCGCACCCCGTTCTACGCCGAGGGCGGCGGTCAGATCGGTGACACGGGCCGCATCCGCGTCGACACCGGTGCCGTCATCGAGATCCGCGACTGCCAGAAGCCCGTCCCGGGCGTGTACGTCCACAAGGGCGTCGTCCAGGTCGGCGAGGTCACCGTCGGCGCCAAGGCCCAGGCCACCATCGACGTACGCCGTCGTACGGCCATCGCCCGCGCCCACTCGGCCACGCACCTCACGCACCAGGCGCTGCGCGACGCTCTCGGCCCGACGGCCGCCCAGGCCGGTTCCGAGAACCAGCCCGGCCGCTTCCGCTTCGACTTCGGCTCCCCGTCCGCCGTCCCGACGGCCGTGATGACCGATGTCGAGCAGCAGATCAACGAGGTGCTCGCCCGCGACCTGGACGTGCACGCCGAGATCCTGAGCCTCGACGAGGCCAAGAAGCAGGGCGCCATCGCCGAGTTCGGCGAGAAGTACGGCGAGCGCGTCCGCGTCGTGACCATCGGCGACTTCTCCAAGGAGCTGTGCGGCGGCACCCACGTGCACAACACCTCCCAGCTCGGCCTGGTCAAGCTGCTCGGCGAGTCGTCCATCGGCTCCGGCGTGCGGCGCATCGAGGCCCTGGTCGGCGTCGACGCGTACAACTTCCTCGCCCGTGAGCACACGGTCGTCGCCCAGCTCCAGGAACTGGTCAAGGGCCGCCCGGAGGAGCTTCCGGAGAAGGTCTCCGCCATGCTCGGCAAGCTGAAGGACGCCGAGAAGGAGATCGAGAAGTTCCGCGCGGAGAAGGTCCTCCAGGCCGCCGCCGGTCTCGTCGAGTCCGCCAAGGACGTCAACGGCGTCGCGCTGGTCACCGGCCAGGTCCCGGACGGCACAGGCGCCGACGACCTGCGCAAGCTGGTCCTCGACGTGCGCGGCCGCATCCAGGGCGGACGGGCCGCCGTGGTGGCCCTGTTCACGGTCGCGGGCGGCAAGCCCCTGACGGTCATCGCCACCAACGAGGCCGCCCGCGAGCGCGGTCTGAAGGCCGGTGAACTGGTCCGCGCCGCCGCCAAGACGCTCGGCGGCGGCGGTGGCGGCAAGCCGGACGTCGCCCAGGGTGGCGGCCAGAACCCCGCCGCCATCGGTGACGCCATCGACGCGGTCCAGCGCCTCGTCGCCGAGACGGCCAAGTAGAGGCCGCGGACATGCGCAGAGGACGTCGGCTCGCGATCGACGTCGGGGACGCCCGGATCGGGGTCGCCTCGTGCGACCCCGACGGGATCCTCGCGACACCGGTGGAGACGGTCCCGGGACGTGACATCCCGGCCGCCCACCGCCGGTTGCGGCAGCTCGTCGAGGAGTATGAGCCGATCGAGGTCGTCGTCGGGCTCCCTCGCTCCCTCAAGGGGGGCGAGGGCCCCGCCGCGGTCAAGGTCCGTGCCTTCGCCCAGGAGCTCGCGGGCGGGATCGCTCCCGTTCCGGTGCGGCTCGTGGACGAGCGAATGACCACGGTCACGGCCAGTCAGGGCCTGCGCGCCTCGGGCGTGAAATCGAAGAAAGGCCGGTCGGTGATCGACCAGGCCGCCGCCGTCGTCATTCTCCAGCAGGCGCTGGAATCCGAACGAGTGTCAGGCAAGTCTCCCGGCGAGGGCGTCGAAGTGGTCATGTGATCGCGATACGGTAACGTTCCGCCCGATGCGGTGGTGTTCGAACAGCCCTCGCACATTAAAGAGGCGGACGGGAGCCGAGCCAATGGAGCCGGCCGCTGCCGGCTCGCGGCTCGTAGGGGATCGATGACTGAGTATGGCCGGGGCCCAGGCTCCGAACCGTGGCATCCGGAGGACCCGTTGTACGGGGACGTCGGATGGGGCGGACAGGCCGCCGACGGCCAGTCCGCCTACGACGGCGGCCAGCCGCAGCACTATCCGCAGCAGCAGGCGCAGCAGGGCGACTGGGGCCAGGGTCAGCAGCAGTACCCGGGGCAGGGCCAGCAGCAGTACCCCGGCCAGGGGCAGCAGTACCCGGGTCAGGGGCAGCAGCAGTACCAGGACCAGCAGCAGTACCCCGGCCAGGGCCAGCAGCAGTACCAGGGTCAGCAGCAGTACCCCGGCCAGGGCCAGCATGGGTACGCGGACCAGGGACAGCAGCAGTACAACGGTCAGGGTCAGCAGCAGTACCCCGGACAGGGCCAGCAGCAGTACCCGTCCCAGGGCGGGCAGCAGCAGTACACCGACGGCGGCTGGAACACCGGGGCACAGCCTCAGATGCCGTACGCCGCCGACCCGGCCGACCCCTACGCGGGCCAGTACGCCGGTGAGCAGCCCGACTACTACGGCACCCCGGACGCCTACCCGCCGCCCGAGCCGCCGGCCCGGCGCCGTGCCGAGCCCGAGCCGGAGCGCGCGCCCGAACCCGAGCCGAAGCCGGACTGGGATCCGGGACCGGACCAGGGCGAGCACGCGTTCTTCGCCGGTGGCGACGATGACGACGACTTCGACGACGATGACGACCCGAAGGGCCGCCGGGGCCGCGGTGACCGCAAGGACCGGGGCGGCGGCAAGGGCAAGAAGCGCCGCAGTGGCTGCGCCTGCCTGGTGGTCGTCATGGTCTTCGGAGGCGGTCTCGCCGGCGCCGGATATTTCGGCTATCAGTACTACCAAAATCGTTTCGGCTCCGCTCCCGACTACTCGGGCGAGGGCACGGGACAGGTGCCCGTCGAGATCACCAAGGGCCAGGGTGGCTACGCGATCGGCCAGAAGCTCAAGGATCTCGGTGTCGTCAAGAGCGTGGACGCTTTCGTCTCCGCTCAGGCGGATAATCCCAAGGGCAAGTCGATTCAGGCGGGCGCCTATCTCCTGCGGAAGGGGATGTCGGCCTCGAGCGCCGTCGCGTTGATGCTCGACCCCAAGAGCCAGAACAACGTGGTCGTGTTTCCCGGTGCCCGCAATTCCCAGGTGTACGCGGCGATCGACAAGAAGCTCGGACTTTCCCGCGGCACCACCGCCAAGGTCGCGAAGAAGGAATACAAGAGCCTGGGGCTCCCGAAGTGGGCGAACACCGACAAGGACATAAAGGATCCGCTGGAAGGATTCCTCTACCCGCTCACGTATCCCGCCGCCAAGGGCATGAAGCCCGAGACCGTGCTGAAGAGCATGGTCGCGCAGGCCAACAAGAAGTACGCGGCGATGGAACTCGAAGCGAAGGCGAAGGCCTTCAAGCTCGACGATCCGTTGCAGGTGATCACGGTCGCGAGCCTCGTCCAGGCCGAGGGCAAGACGCACGACGACTACCGCAAGATGGCCGAGGTCGTCTACAACCGCCTGAAGATCACCAATACCGAGACCAACCAGAAGCTGCAGTTCGACTCGACCTTCAATTACCTGAAGGGCCAGAGTAAGATCAACATTGGCGAGTCCGAGATCAACAGCAATCCGGACCCGTACAACACGTATTACCACAGGGGCCTGCCGCCCGGTCCGATCGGCAACCCGGACGACGATGCCTTCAGGGCGGTGTTCAACCCCACGAAGGACGGCTGGATGTATTTCGTGGCGACCGACGGTCAGAACAATACGGAATTCGCCAAGACGCTGGCCCAGTTCGAGAAACTCAAGGACAAATTCAATGCCAGCTCGGGCAACTGACGCTCGCCGGGCTGCTGTGCTCGGTTCGCCGATCGCGCACTCCCTCTCGCCGGTGCTGCATCGCGCCGCGTACCGCGAGCTGGGCCTCGGGGACTGGACGTACGACCGCTTCGAGATCGACGAGGCGGCGCTGCCCGCTTTCGTCGAGGGACTCGGACCGGAGTGGGCCGGGCTGTCGCTGACCATGCCGCTGAAGCGGGCCGTGATGCCGCTGGTCGACGAGATCAGCGAGACGGCCGCTTCCGTCGAGGCGGTCAACACCGTCGTGTTCACGGAGGACGGGCGGCGCGTCGGCGACAACACCGACATCCCCGGGATGGTCGCCGCGCTGCGCGAGCGGGGCATCGAGCAGGTCGACTCCGCCGCCGTTCTCGGTGCCGGCGCCACCGCCTCCTCCGCGCTGGCTGCCCTCGCCCGGATCTGCACCGGCGAGGTCGTCGCGTACGTCCGCAGCAAGGAGCGGGCCGCCGAGATGCGGCAGTGGGGCGAGCGGCTCGACATCGAGGTGCGCACCGAGGACTGGGCGGACGCGGAACAGGCCCTGCGGGCGCCGCTGGTGATCGCCACGACTCCGGCGGGGACCACGGACGCGCTGGCCGCCGCCGCTCCGGAGCGCCCCGCGACCCTCTTCGACGTGCTGTACGACCCCTGGCCGACCGCTCTCGCGGCGCGCTGGTCGGCGTACGGCGGAGCCGTGGTCGGCGGACTCGACCTGCTCGTGCACCAGGCGGTGCTCCAGGTAGAGCAGATGACCGGGCGCACGCCCGCGCCGCTCGGCGCCATGCGCAAGGCGGGCGAACACGCGCTGGCGGCCCGGTAGGCGACCCCGGTCGAGGCCGTGACGCTTCCCGGGATGCCCGCCGGCACGGCCGGGGAGCCGGTCGCCGAGACGGCCGGGGCAGGCCCGCTCCGGCGCTCCTGGGGGCGTACGCGGGACGACGCGACCCGGCCGGGTGCGTCCGCCTGATGGACCTGCGGCCGGTTCCCGCCGCCGAACGTGGGAGGATCGGAGGCGGCGGGCCAGGGCCGCGCACCCGGTCGCGCCGTCGCCGTACGCGAGGACGCGTGTACGCAGCAGCAGTACCAGGGCGCGAGCATGAGGAGCACCGTTGAGCAGGTTGCGCTGGCTGACCGCGGGGGAGTCCCACGGTCCCGCACTTGTCGCGACGCTGGAGGGCCTTCCCGCCGGCGTCCCGATCACCACGGAGATGGTGGCGGACCACCTCGCCCGGCGGCGCCTGGGTTATGGACGCGGTGCCCGGATGAAGTTCGAGCGTGACGAGGTCACCTTCCTCGGCGGCGTCCGGCACGGCCTGACCCTCGGCTCCCCGGTCGCCGTCATGGTCGGCAACACCGAGTGGCCCAAGTGGGAGCAGGTCATGGCGGCCGACCCGGTCGCCCCGGAGATCCTCGCCGACCTCGCCCGCAACGCCCCGCTGACCCGCCCCCGGCCCGGCCACGCCGACCTCGCCGGTATGCAGAAGTACGGCTTCGACGAGGCCCGGCCGATCCTGGAGCGCGCCTCCGCCCGCGAGACCGCGGCCCGCGTCGCGCTCGGCGCGGTCGCCCGCTCCTACCTGAAGGAGACGGCCGGGATCGAGATCGTCTCCCACGTCGTCGAGCTGGCCGCGGCCAAGGCGCCGTACGGCGTCTACCCGAAGCCTTCCGACGTGGAGAGGCTGGACGCCGACCCGGTGCGCTGCCTCGACGCCGACACCTCGAAGGCGATGGTCGCCGAGATCGACCAGGCCCACAAGGACGGCGACACGCTCGGCGGTGTCGTCGAGGTGCTCGCGTACGGCGTACCGGTGGGCCTCGGCTCGCACGTGCACTGGGACCGTCGTCTTGACGCCCGGCTCGCGGCCGCGCTCATGGGCATCCAGGCCATCAAGGGCGTCGAGGTCGGCGACGGCTTCGACCTGGCCCGGGTGCCGGGTTCCCAGGCCCACGACGAGATCGTCCACACCGCGGACGGCATCCGCCGTTCCACCGGCCGCTCCGGTGGCACCGAGGGCGGTCTGACCACCGGTGAGCTGCTGCGCGTCCGCGCCGCGATGAAGCCGATCGCCACCGTGCCGCGCGCGCTGGCCACCATCGACGTCGCCACCGGCGAGGCCGCCAAGGCCCACCACCAGCGCTCCGACGTCTGCGCGGTCCCGGCCGCGGGCATCGTCGCCGAAGCCATGGTCGCCCTCGTCCTGGCCGACGCCGTGGGCGAGAAGTTCGGTGGCGACAGCGTCCCGGAGACCCGCCGGAACGTGCAGAGCTACCTCGAGAACCTGGCCATCCGGTGACCGCGCCGCAGCTGGTCCTGGTCGGCCCGATGGGGGTCGGCAAGTCCACGGTGGGCGCGCTCGTCGCCGAGCGGCTCGGCTGCGCCTACCGGGACACGGACGACGACATCGTGGCCGCGCAGGGCCGCACCATCGCCGACATCTTCGTCGACGAGGGCGAGTCCGCCTTCCGCGCCATCGAGAAGCAGGCGGTGCGCGAGGCGCTCGCCGCGCACGACGGTGTGCTGGCGCTGGGCGGCGGTTCGATCCTCGACCCGGACACCCGCGCGCTGCTCGCCGGTCACCAGGTCGTCTATCTCTCCATGGACGTGGAGGAGGCGGTCCAGCGCACCGGTCTGAACGCGGCCCGTCCGCTGCTCGCCGTCAACCCCCGCCGGCAGTGGCGCGAGTTGATGGAAGCGCGCCGCCCTCTGTACACCGAAGTCGCCCGCGCGGTCGTGGCGACCGACGGCCGTACCCCCGATGAGGTCGCCCGAGCGGTCCTCGACGCAGTGGAGTTGAAGGAAGCATGAGCGAGGCAGTGACCCGCGTCCAGGTCGGCGGCACAGCGGGCACCGACCCCTACGAGGTCCTGATCGGCCGTCAACTCCTCGGCGAACTCGGCGGGTTGATCGGCGACAAGGCTCAGCGTGTCGCCATCGTCCACCCCGAGGCACTCGCCGAGACCGGCGAGGCGCTCCGCGCCGACCTGGCGGAGCAGGGCTTCGAGGCCGTCGCCATCCAGGTGCCGAACGCCGAGGAGGCCAAGACCGCGGAGGTCGCGGCCTACTGCTGGAAGGCGCTCGGCCAGTCCGGTTTCACCCGCACCGACGTCATCGTCGGCGTCGGCGGCGGAGCCACCACCGACCTGGCCGGTTTCGTGGCGGCGACCTGGCTGCGCGGGGTCCGCTGGATCGCGGTGCCCACCACGGTGCTCGGCATGGTCGACGCGGCGGTCGGCGGCAAGACCGGCATCAACACCGCCGAGGGCAAGAACCTCGTCGGCGCCTTCCACCCGCCCGCGGGCGTGCTCTGCGACCTGGCGGCGCTCGACTCGCTCCCGGTCAACGACTTCGTCTCCGGACTCGCGGAGATCATCAAGGCCGGATTCATCGCCGACCCGGTGATCCTGGAGCTCATCGAGTCCGATCCCCAGGCCGCCAGGACGCCCGCCGGCCCGCACACCGCCGAGCTGATCGAGCGCTCCATCAAGGTCAAGGCGGAGGTCGTCTCCGGCGACCTCAAGGAGTCGGGGCTGCGCGAGATCCTCAACTACGGCCACACGCTCGCGCACGCCATCGAGAAGAACGAGCGCTACAAGTGGCGGCACGGCGCCGCCGTCTCCGTCGGCATGCACTTCGCCGCCGAACTCGGCCGCCTCGCGGGCCGGCTGGACGACGCGACCGCCGACCGGCACCGCACGATCCTGGAGTCCGTCGGTCTCCCGCTGAGCTACCGCTACGACCAGTGGCCGAAGCTCGTGGAGAACATGAAGGTCGACAAGAAGTCCCGCGGCGACCTGCTGCGCTTCATCGTCCTCGACGGGCTGGCCAAGCCGACCGTCCTGGAGGGCCCGGACCCGGCCGTCCTGCTCGCGGCGTACGGCGAGGTCGGCGAGTAGCGGGCGGCACCCTCCGCGGACGTATGTTCCGAAGGACCCCTGCTCAACCCGTTTTGCCCCTCCGTCCCGGGCACTTCGCACCTTCCCCGGCCGTTCACACAACGGCGGCCGGGGAAGGTACCGTTCGGTAGCGGCGGGACCTGCGTCCCGTCCGCCAGCGCCCATTGCCTGTACGAGACGGAGTGGCACCGGATGCAGCACGCAGTGGGGGCTCCGCTGCCGCCGCCCCACCAGCCGGGGCAAGGACCGGCCGCCGGTTGGTCGCCGGCCGGACAGTATCCGGGGCAGCAGGGTCCCGCACCCGCTCCGGGGTTCGCCGGAGCGCCGGTGCCGCCCGGGGCTCCCCCCGCCCAGACCCCGCAGCATCATCTGCCGCCGCACCAGGTGCCCCCGCAGCACGCGCAGCCTCCGCAGCACGCGCAGCCTCCCCAGCACCATCCCGTCCCGCCCGCGCCGGACACCACCGGGCATGTGCAACTGCCTCCGGGCGCCCCGGTGGCCATGCCGAGCCCGCCGCACGCGACAGGCGCGCCCGATCCGGCGGCCACCACGCTCGCCGTCCTGCTCATCGGCCCCGCCGGCGCCGGGAAGACCAGTGTCGCCAAGTACTGGGCGGACCACCGCCGGGTGCCCACGGCCCACATCAGCCTCGACGACGTCCGCGAATGGGTGCGCTCGGGCTTCGCCGACCCGCAGTCGGGATGGAACGACCATTCCGAGGCGCAGTATCGTCTCGCCCGCCGTACCTGCGGCTTCGCGGCCCGCAACTTCCTGGCCAACGGCATCTCCTGCATCCTCGACGACGCTGTCTTCCCCGACCGTCCGGTCGTCGGACTCGGCGGCTGGAAGCGGCACGTCGGTCCCGGGCTGCTGCCGGTCGTGCTCCTGCCGGGCCTGGAGGTGGTCCTGGAGCGCAACGCGGAGCGCTCCGGGAACCGTCGGCTCAGCGACGAGGAGGTCGCGCGCATCCACGGCCGGATGGCCGGCTGGTACGGCTCCGGGCTCCCGATCATCGACAACTCGCAGCTCGACGTGGCGGCCACGGCCCGTGTCCTGGACGACGTCCTCGCCCGGTCGATCGCCAGCCCGCCGCAGTGGTGAGCGGGCCCCGGGTCCGCCCGTTCGGGCCCAGGCCTACCCGTCCGGCCCTCTGAACCGGCGACATCCGGCCGGCGCTCGTACGCTCGGTTCATGTCAGAGGTGTACGCGACCCGCAGAGGGCGGCTCCGGGAGCGCAGTACCGCGGGTGGCAGCGCGACCGCGCTCGTGACCCGTCCCGCCAACGTGAGGTATCTCGCCGGCGCGGCGCCGCACGGCTCCGTGCTTCTGCTCGGCACCGGCGAGGACATACTGCTGTGCGGCGGCCCGCCGACCGGCGAGGCCGTGGAAGGACGCCCGGACGAGGCGCTGAACGTGCGGGTGCTGCCGCGCGCCGGCGGTGATCCGGCCGTCGCGGCCGCCGGACTGGCGGCAGGCCAGGGCGCCGAGTCCCTCGCGGTCGAGGAGCACCACCTGACCGTGACGCGGCACCGCGCCCTCGGCTCGGTCGCGCCGCGGCTGCGCCTGGCCGACCTGGGCGGCGCGGTGGAACAGCTGCGTGTGATCAAGGACGAGGAGGAGATCTCCTGTCTGCGGATCGGTGCCGAGATCGCCGACCAGGCGCTGGGCGAACTCCTCGAATCCATCCTGGTCGGCCGGACGGAACGCCATCTCGCTTTGGAACTGGAGCGTCGGCTCGTCGACCACGGAGCGGACGGACCGGCCTTCGCGACCTCGGTCGGCACCGGCCCGAACTCGGGACGGCGCGGCCACCGGCCCACCGACCGGCGCGTCGAGGAGGGTGACTTCCTCTCCGTCTGTCTCGGCGCGACCTACCGCGGCTATCGGTGTGAGATCGGTCGTACGTTCGTGATCGGCACCTCGCCCGCCGACTGGCAGATCGAGCTGTACGACCTCGTCTTCGCCGCCCAGCGTGCCGGACGGGAGGCGCTGGCACCCGGCGCCGCCTACCGGGACGTGGACCGCGCGGCGCGTCAGGTACTGGACTCCGCAGGCCATTCCGAAGGCCTTCCGCCGCTGACGGGGCACGGTGTCGGGCTCGAAATCGACGAGGACCCGCAGCTTGCCCCCGCGGCCATGGGTAAACTGGACGCTTGCGTGCCGGTCACCGTCGAACCGGGGGTCCACATCCCGGGCCGGGGCGGTGTCAGGATCGATGACACGCTCGTCGTACGCCCTGAGGCGGACGGCGGACCCGAGCTACTCACCATTACGACCAAGGAGCTGCTCGCGCTCTAGCTTTCCGAGCTGTGCGCGTGCGCCGGGGTCGTCCACGTCAGTCCAGGAGATTCCGCAACCGTGGCTTCCACGAACGACCTCAAGAACGGCCTGGTGCTCAAGCTCGACGGAGGCCAGCTCTGGTCCGTCGTCGAGTTCCAGCACGTCAAGCCCGGCAAGGGCCCGGCCTTCGTGCGCACCAAGCTGAAGAACGTGCTCTCCGGCAAGGTCGTCGACAAGACGTTCAACGCCGGCGTCAAGGTCGAGACGGCCACGATCGACAAGCGCGACATGCAGTTCTCGTACATGGACGGCGAGTACTTCGTCTTCATGGACATGGACACGTACGACCAGCTCATGGTCGACCGCAAGTCCGTCGGCGATGCCGCCAACTTCCTGATCGAGGGCTTCACGGCCACCGTCGCCCAGCACGAGGGCGAGGTGCTCTTCGTCGAGCTGCCCGCCGCCGTCGAGCTGGTCATCCAGGAGACCGAGCCCGGCGTCCAGGGTGACCGCTCCACCGGTGGCACCAAGCCCGCCATCCTGGAGACCGGCCACCAGATCCAGGTCCCGCTCTTCATCACCACCGGTGAGAAGATCAAGGTCGACACCCGCAGCAGCGACTACCTCGGCCGGGTGAACAGCTAACCGTGGCTGCCCGCAACACGGCCCGCAAGCGCGCCTTCCAGATCCTCTTCGAGGGCGACCAGCGCGGCGTGGACGTCCTGACGGTTCTCGCGGACTGGATCCGGCACTCCCGGTCCGACACCCGGCAGCCGCCGGTGAGCGAGTACACGATGCAGCTGGTCGAGGGCTACGCCACCAAGGTGCGCCGGATCGACGACCTCATCGCGCAGTACGCCGTCGGCTGGACGCTGGACAGGATGCCGGTCGTCGACCGCAACATCCTGCGCCTCGGTGCCTACGAGCTGATCTGGGTCGACGAGACCCCGGACGCCGTGGTGCTCGACGAGGCGGTGCAGTTGGCCAAGGAGTTCTCCACGGACGAGTCGCCCTCGTTCGTGAACGGCCTGCTGGGCCGTCTGAAGGACCTGAAGCCGTCGCTCCGCCGCGACGACGCCTAGGCGGCAGGCAGAGACAGGCGTACGGCCCCGAGGGGTCGTACGGAACGCCGGAGGGCCCGCAGCGCGATCGCTGCGGGCCCTCCGGCGTTCCCGTACCTCTGAGGCCTCCGAGGCCCGCAGAAAGGCGCCGGGGTGGCCGGAACCATCAGGTTCCGGCCACCCCGGCGGCACGTTTCTGCTGAGTGTCCTAAGGGGTCAGCCCTCGTCGTGGGCGACCGCGCGGCGCGCGTCCGCGTCCAGCACACCCCAGCTGATCAGCTGCTCGGTCAGGACCGAGGGGGACTGGTCGTAGATGACGGCGAGGGTGCGCAGGTCGTCCTGGCGGATCGACAGCACCTTGCCGTTGTAGTCGCCGCGCTGCGACTGGATCGTCGCCGCGTAGCGCTGGAGCGGGCCCGCCTTCTCGGCCGGCACGTGGGCCAGCCGCTCCAGGTCGAGGACCAGCTTCGGCGGCGGCTCGGCGGCCCCGCCCGGAGTGGTGCCGGGCAGCAGCTCCTGGACCGGAACCCCGTAGAAGTCCGCCAGCTCGGCAAGGCGCTGCACGGTGACGGCGCGGTCGCCGCGCTCGTACGAACCGACCACGACCGCCTTCCAGCGGCCCTGGGACTTCTCCTCGACGCCGTGGAGGGAAAGGCCCTGCTGGGTGCGGATCGCGCGGAGCTTGGCCCCGAGCTGTTTGGCGTATTCGCTGGACATATAGCTCCCCGGACGCTGTATCAACGTGCGGCTCCGCCGCGCGGCTGGTGACTCACTGTGAGGTTACGCAGCGTTACTCTCCCCCGTCAAGCCGAAGGATTTTCGACCGGCCCTCGCACGGGTGTCACCGGGGGTGGCTCAAAGGTGGGTGATCAGGTCCGTTGCCGGGCTGGTACCGTTGATGGCGCAAATCCGACGTCCTTTAATGATCCGTCCCGTGAGGCGGAGAAGGAGGTCCGTTTCTTATGGACACCGAGCACGACAAGCAGCAGTACGAAGCCGATGCGCGGCCCGTTCTCGAGGCGCCCGACATCGCGCGGGTGCTGACCCGCATCGCCCACGAGATCGTCGAGCGCGCCAAGGGCGCCGACGACGTGGTGCTCCTCGGCATCCCGACCCGCGGTGTCTTCCTGGCCCGCAGGCTGGCCGACAAGCTCGAAGAGATCACCGACCGCAAGATCCCGGTCGGCTCCCTCGACATCACCATGTACCGCGACGACCTGCGCATGCACCCGCCCCGTGCGCTGGCCCGCACCGAGATCCCCGGTGACGGCATCGACGGCCGCCTCGTCGTCCTCGTCGACGACGTGCTCTTCTCCGGCCGCACCATCCGCGCCGCGCTCGACGCCCTGAACGACATCGGCCGGCCGCGCGCCGTGCAGCTCGCGGTCCTCGTCGACCGGGGCCACCGCGAACTGCCCATCCGCGCCGACTACGTCGGCAAGAACCTCCCCACGTCGTTGCGGGAGACGGTCAAGGTCCAGCTCGCCGAGGAGGACGGTCGCGACACCGTGCTGCTCGGTGCCAAGCGGACCGCCCCGGGCGAGCAGCAGTAGCACTCCGGCCCACGCCGCCGAGTGCGCTCCCGCGCGCCCGCATGCCCGAATCCTCCCTGAACTTCCTTACGGAGCCTGACAGATGCAGCGTCATCTCATCTCGGCCGCCGACCTCACCCGCGACGACGCCGTCCTGATCCTCGACACCGCCGAGGAGATGGCCCGGGTCGCCGACCGGCCGATCAAGAAGCTGCCGACCCTGCGCGGCCGCACCGTGGTCAACCTCTTCTTCGAGGACTCGACCCGTACCCGGATCTCCTTCGAGGCCGCCGAGAAGCGGCTCTCCGCGGACGTCATCAACTTCACCGCCAAGGGGTCGAGCGTCTCCAAGGGCGAGTCCCTCAAGGACACCGCCCAGACCCTGGAGGCCATGGGGGTCGACGCCGTCGTCATCCGGCACGGCGCCTCCGGAGCCCCGTACCGGCTCGCCACCTCCGGCTGGATCGACGCCGTCGTCATCAACGCGGGCGACGGCACCCACCAGCACCCCACCCAGGCCCTGCTCGACGCCTTCACCATGCGCCGCCGCCTCGTCGGCCGGGACGCCGGGATCGGCCAGGACCTGTCCGGCAAGCGCATCACGATCGTCGGCGACGTCCTGCACTCCCGCGTCGCGCGCTCCAACGTCGACCTGCTGCACACCCTCGGCGCCGAGGTCACCCTCGTCGCGCCGCCCACGCTGGTGCCGGTCGGCGTGGAGACCTGGCCCTGCGAGATCTCGTACGACCTCGACAGCACGCTCTCCAAGTCCGACGCGGTGATGATGCTGCGCGTGCAGCGCGAGCGGATGAACGCAGCGTTCTTCCCGACCGAGCGCGAGTACTCGCGTCGCTACGGGCTCGACGGCGACCGCATGGCGAGGATGCCCGAGCACGCCATCGTGATGCACCCCGGCCCGATGGTCCGCGGCATGGAGATCACCGCCGAGGTCGCCGACTCCGACCGCTGCACCGTCGTCGAGCAGGTCGCCAACGGCGTCTCGATCCGCATGGCCGTGCTCTATCTGCTGCTGGGCGGCAACGAGCCCGCCGTCACCCACACCCGTACCGAGGAGAAGTAAGACGATGAGCAAGATTCTGATCCGTGGTGCGAAGGTGCTCGGCGGCGAGCCGCAGGACGTCCTGATCGACGGCGAGGTCATCGAGGCCGTCGGCACCGGGCTGTCCGCCGAGGGCGCGGAGGTCGTCGAGGCCGACGGCAAGGTGCTGCTGCCGGGCCTGGTCGACCTGCACACCCATCTGCGCGAGCCCGGCCGCGAGGACTCCGAGACCGTGCTGACCGGCACGCGCGCCGCGGCGAGCGGCGGCTTCACGGCCGTGTTCGCCATGGCCAACACCTTCCCGGTCGCCGACACCGCCGGTGTGGTCGAGCAGGTCTACCGGCTCGGCCAGGAGCACGGCTACTGCGACGTGCAGCCGATCGGCGCCGTCACCGTCGGCCTGGAGGGCAAGAAGCTCGCCGAGCTCGGCGCCATGCACGAGTCCGCCGCCGGCGTCACGGTCTTCTCCGACGACGGCAAGTGCGTCGACGACGCGGTGATCATGCGCCGCGCGCTGGAGTACGTGAAGGCCTTCGGCGGCGTCGTCGCCCAGCACGCGCAGGAGCCCCGCCTCACCGAGGGCGCCCAGATGAACGAGGGCGTCGTCTCCGCCGAGCTCGGTCTCGGCGGCTGGCCCGCCGTGGCCGAGGAATCGATCATCGCCCGCGATGTCCTGCTCGCCGAGCACGTCGGCTCGCGCGTGCACATCTGCCACCTGTCGACCGCCGGCTCCGTCGAGATCGTCCGCTGGGCCAAGTCCCGCGGCATCGACGTGACCGCCGAGGTCACCCCGCACCACCTGCTCCTCACGGACGAGCTGGTGCGCTCGTACAACCCGGTCTACAAGGTCAACCCGCCGCTGCGCACCGAGCGGGACGTCATGGCGCTGCGCGAGGCGCTCGCCGACGGCACGATCGACATCGTCGCGACCGACCACGCGCCGCACCCGCACGAGGACAAGGACTGCGAGTGGGCCGCCGCCGCCATGGGCATGGTCGGCCTGGAGACCGCGCTGTCCGTCGTCCAGCAGACGATGGTCGAGACCGGGCTGCTCGACTGGGCCGGCGTCGCCGACCGCATGTCCGTCAAGCCCGCCGCGATCGGCCGGGCCACCGGCCACGGACGTCCCGTCTCGGCAGGTGAGCCCGCCAACCTCACGCTGGTCGACACGGCATACCGTGGGACGGTGGACCCCGCTGGCTTCGCCTCGCGCAGCCGCAACACCCCCTACGAGGGACGTGAGCTGCCGGGCCGGGTCACCCACACCTGGCTGCGGGGCAAGGCCACCCTCGTCGACGGGAAGCTCGCGTGACACCTCTCATCTCCATGGCCGCCGAACAGAAGTCGGCGGAAGTGACCGACTGGGCCGCCCGGATCGGCTGGCTCGTCGGCCTCGCCCTCTTCATCGCGCTCGTCTACTGGCTGATGCGCGAGGGCTGGAAGTGGCGCGGCACCCTCCAGGGCGACCTGCCCGAGCTTCCCACCGCGCCGGAAGACCCCGGCCCGGTGAAACTGAGCATGAGCGGCCGCTACCACGGCTCCACCACCGCCGGACAGTGGCTCGACCGCATCGTGGCGCACGGCCTGGGCACCCGCAGCCGGGCCGAGCTCACCCTGACGGACGCGGGACTGGACGTCGTACGCCCCGGCGCGAACGACTTCTTCGTCCCGGCCGCGCAGCTGCGCGAGGCCCGGCTCGACAAGGGCATCGCGGGCAAGGTCCTCACCGAGGGCGGACTCCTCGTCGTCACCTGGGCGCACGGCGACAGGCTCCTCGACTCCGGCTTCCGCTCGGACCGCGCGGCCGAGCACAACGAATGGGTCGACACCCTGACCGGCATGATCAACAAGACGGAAACGGAAGGCGCACGATGACGACCTCCACTCAGGGGAACGCCTCGCAGAGGCAGAAGGCGCTTCCCGCCGTACTCGTCCTGGAGGACGGCCGGGTCTTCCACGGCCGCGCCTACGGGGCCGTGGGGGAGACCTTCGGCGAAGCGGTGTTCTCCACCGGCATGACCGGCTACCAGGAGACCCTCACCGACCCGTCGTACCACCGCCAGGTCGTCGTGATGACCGCCCCGCACGTCGGCAACACCGGCGTCAACGACGAGGACCCCGAGTCGCAGCGGATCTGGGTCGCCGGGTACGTCGTCCGCGACCCCGCGCGCGTGCCCTCCAACTGGCGCTCCCGGCGCTCGCTGGACGAGGAACTGCGCAACCAGGGTGTCGTCGGCATCAGCGGCATCGACACCCGCGCCCTCACCCGCCACCTGCGTGAGCGCGGCGCCATGCGCGTCGGCATCTTCTCCGGCAACGCGCTGCCCGACGCGGGCACCATGCTCGCCGAGGTGCGCCAGGCGCCCGAGATGAAGGGCGCGAACCTCGCCGCCGAGGTCGCCACCAAGGAGACGTACGTCGTCCCCGCGATCGGCGAGAAGAAGTTCACGGTCGCCGCCGTCGACCTGGGTATCAAGGGCATGACCCCGCACCGGATGGCCGAACGCGGCATCGAGGTGCACGTGCTGCCCGCGACGGCCACCGCCGAGGACGTCTACGCCATGAACCCCGACGGCGTGTTCTTCTCCAACGGCCCCGGCGACCCGGCCACGGCCGACGGGCCGGTCGCGGTGATGCAGGAAGTGCTCGCCCGCAAGACCCCGCTCTTCGGCATCTGCTTCGGCAACCAGATCCTCGGCCGCGCCCTCGGCTTCGGCACCTACAAGCTGAAGTACGGCCACCGCGGCATCAACCAGCCCGTGCAGGACCGTACGACCGGCAAGGTCGAGGTCACCGCGCACAACCACGGCTTCGCCGTCGACGCCCCGCTCGACAAGGTCTCCGAGACCCCCTACGGCCGCGCCGAGGTCTCCCACGTCTGCCTCAACGACAACGTGGTGGAGGGCCTCCACCTGCTCGACCAGCCGGCCTTCAGCGTCCAGTACCACCCCGAAGCGGCAGCCGGCCCGCACGACGCCGCCTACCTGTTCGACCGCTTCGTTTCCCTGATGGAGGGCCAGCGTGCCTAAGCGCACCGATATCCAGTCCGTCCTGGTCATCGGCTCCGGCCCGATCGTCATCGGCCAGGCCGCCGAGTTCGACTACTCCGGCACCCAGGCGTGCCGCATCCTGCGCGCCGAGGGCCTGCGGGTCATCCTCGTCAACTCCAACCCGGCGACGATCATGACCGACCCGGAGATCGCCGACGCCACGTACGTCGAGCCGATCACCCCCGAGTTCGTCGAGAAGATCATCGCCAAGGAGCGCCCGGACGTCCTGCTGCCGACGCTCGGCGGCCAGACGGCCCTCAACACCGCGATCTCCATGCACGAGCAGGGTGTGCTGGAGAAGTACGGCGTCGAGCTGATCGGCGCCAACGTCGAGGCGATCAACAAGGGCGAGGACCGCGACCTCTTCAAGGGCGTCGTCGAGGCCGTGCGCGAGAAGATCGGCCACGGCGAGTCCGCCCGGTCCGTGATCTGCCACTCCATGGACGACGTGATCGCGGGCGTCGAGACGCTCGGCGGCTACCCCGTCGTCGTCCGGCCCTCCTTCACCATGGGCGGCGCCGGTTCCGGCTTCGCCCACGACGAGGAGGAGCTGCGCCGGATCGCCGGTCAGGGCCTCACGCTCTCCCCGACCACCGAGGTGCTCCTGGAGGAGTCCATCCTCGGCTGGAAGGAGTACGAGCTGGAGCTGATGCGCGACAAGAACGACAACGTCGTGGTCGTCTGCTCCATCGAGAACTTCGACCCGATGGGCGTCCACACCGGCGACTCCATCACCGTCGCCCCGGCGATGACGCTGACCGACCGCGAGTACCAGCGGCTGCGCGACATCGGCATCGCGATCATCCGCGAGGTCGGCGTCGACACCGGCGGCTGCAACATCCAGTTCGCGGTCAACCCCGAGGACGGCCGCATCATCGTCATCGAGATGAACCCGCGTGTCTCGCGGTCGTCCGCGCTCGCCTCCAAGGCCACCGGCTTCCCGATCGCCAAGATCGCCGCCAAGCTGGCCGTCGGCTACACGCTCGACGAGATCCCGAACGACATCACCGAGAAGACCCCGGCGTCCTTCGAGCCGACCCTCGACTACGTCGTCGTCAAGGCTCCCCGCTTCGCCTTCGAGAAGTTCCCGTCCGCCGACTCCACCCTCACGACCACCATGAAGTCGGTCGGCGAGGCCATGGCGATCGGCCGCAACTTCACCGAGGCGCTGCAGAAGGCGCTGCGCTCGCTGGAGAAGAAGGGCAGCCAGTTCGCCTTCGTCGGCGAGCCCGGCGACAAGGCAGAGCTGCTGCGCGAGGCCGTCCGGCCCACCGACGGCCGCATCAACACCGTCATGCAGGCCATCCGGGCGGGCGCCACGCAGGAGGAGGTCTTCGAGTTCACGAAGATCGACCCGTGGTTCGTCGACCAGCTGTTCCTGATCAAGGAGATCGCGGACGAGCTGGCCGCCGCCGACAAGCTCGGCCCCGAGCTGCTCGCCGAGGCCAAGCGCCACGGCTTCTCCGACGCCCAGATCGCCGAGATCCGGGGGCTGCGCGAGGACGTCGTGCGCGAGGTGCGGCACGCGCTGGGTGTGCGCCCGGTGTACAAGACGGTCGACACCTGCGCCGCCGAGTTCGCGGCGAAGACGCCGTACTTCTACTCCTCCTACGACGAGGAGACCGAGGTCGCACGGCGCGAGAAGCCCGCCGTGATCATCCTGGGCTCCGGCCCGAACCGCATCGGCCAGGGCATCGAGTTCGACTACTCCTGCGTCCACGCCTCCTTCGCGCTCAGCGACGCGGGCTACGAGACCGTGATGGTCAACTGCAACCCGGAGACCGTCTCCACGGACTACGACACCTCCGACCGCCTGTACTTCGAGCCGCTGACGCTGGAAGACGTGCTGGAGATCGTGCACGCGGAGTCGCTGGCCGGTCCCCTCGCGGGGGTGATCGTGCAGCTCGGCGGCCAGACCCCGCTCGGTCTCGCGCAGGCGCTCAAGGACAACGGCGTGCCGGTCGTCGGCACCCCGCCCGAGGCGATCCACGCCGCCGAGGACCGCGGCGCCTTCGGGCGGGTCCTCGCGGAGGCGGGCCTGCCGGCTCCCAAGCACGGCACCGCCACCACCTTCGCCGAGGCCAAGGCGATCGCCGACGAGATCGGCTACCCGGTCCTCGTCCGGCCCTCGTACGTCCTCGGCGGGCGCGGCATGGAGATCGTGTACGACGAGACGCGGCTGTCCTCGTACATCGCCGAGTCGACCGAGATCAGCCCCTCCCGGCCGGTTCTGGTCGACCGGTTCCTCGACGACGCGATCGAGATCGACGTCGACGCGCTGTACGACGGCGAGGAGCTCTACCTCGGCGGCGTCATGGAGCACATCGAGGAGGCCGGCATCCACTCCGGCGACTCGGCGTGCGCGCTGCCGCCGATCACCCTCGGCGGGTTCGACATCAAGCGGCTGCGCGCCTCGACGGAGGCCATCGCCAAGGGCGTCGGCGTCCGCGGGCTGATCAACATCCAGTTCGCGATGGCCGGTGACATCCTCTACGTCCTGGAGGCCAACCCGCGGGCCTCGCGCACCGTCCCCTTCACCTCGAAGGCGACCGCGGTGCCGCTGGCGAAGGCCGCCGCCCGTATCTCGCTGGGCGCGACCGTGGCCGAGCTGCGCGCCGAGGGCCTGCTCCCGGCGAACGGCGACGGCGGCACCCTGCCGCTCGACGCGCCGATCTCCGTCAAGGAGGCCGTCATGCCGTGGTCGCGCTTCCGCGACATCCACGGACGCGGCGTCGACACGGTGCTCGGCCCGGAGATGCGCTCCACCGGCGAGGTCATGGGCATCGACTCGGTGTTCGGGACGGCGTACGCGAAGTCGCAGGCGGGCGCGTACGGTCCGCTGCCCACCAAGGGCCGCGCCTTCATCTCGGTCGCCAACCGCGACAAGCGCTCGATGATCTTCCCGGCACGGGAACTCGTCGCCCACGGCTTCGAGCTGATGGCCACCTCCGGCACGGCCGAGGTGCTCAAGCGCAACGGCATCAACGCCACGGTCGTGCGCAAGCAGAGCGAGGGCGAGGGCCCGAACGGCGAGAAGACCATCGTCCAGCTGATCCACGACGGCGAGGTCGACCTCATCGTCAACACGCCGTACGGCACCGGTGGCCGCCTCGACGGCTACGAGATCCGTACGGCGGCCGTGGCCCGGTCGGTCCCGTGTCTGACGACCGTGCAGGCGCTCGCCGCCGCCGTCCAGGGCATCGACGCGCTGAACCACGGCGACGTGGGCGTGCGGTCGCTCCAAGAACACGCCGAGCATCTGATCGCCTCGCGCGACTAGCGGCCCCGAGGGGGACACCGGAGACCGGTGTCCCCCTCTTCATGAGGCCCCCGCCCCCTGATGAGGCCCCACCGGGCTCTTTCGAGGACATGATCATGTACAAGCTCTTCTTCAACCTCGTCTTCAAGCGGATGGACCCGGAGCAGGCCCACCATCTGGCCTTCCGCTGGATCCGGCTCGTCGCCCGCGTCCCCGTCCTGCGCACCTTCGTCGCCGCCGCGCTCGCGCCCCGCTTCAAGGAGCTGCGCACCGAGGCGTTCGGGCTGCGCATGCACGGCCCCTTCGGACTCGCGGCGGGCTTCGACAAGAACGCCGTCGCCATCGACGGGATGTCGATGCTCGGCTTCGACCACATCGAGATCGGCACGGTCACCGGGGAGCCGCAGCCCGGCAACCCCAGGAAGCGGCTGTTCCGCCTCGTGCCGGACCGCGCGCTGATCAACCGCATGGGATTCAACAACGAGGGCTCCGCGGCCGTCTCCGAGCGCCTGGCGGCCCGTACGCCCGTGTTCAGGACCGTCGTGGGCGTCAACATCGGCAAGACCAAGGTCGTACCGGAGGCCGAGGCCGCCGCCGACTACGTGAAGTCGACCGAGCGGCTGGCCGCGCACGCCGACTACCTCGTGGTCAACGTCAGCTCCCCGAACACACCCGGTCTGCGCAACCTCCAGGCCACGGAGTCGCTGCGCCCGCTGCTGACGGCCGTCCGCGAGGCCGCCGACCGCGCCGTCACCGGCCGGCGCGTCCCGCTCCTGGTCAAGATCGCGCCCGACCTCGCCGACGAGGACGTCGACGCGGTCGCCGACCTCGCCGTCGAACTCGGCCTGGACGGGATCATCGCCACCAACACGACCATCGCGCGCGAGGGACTCGGTCTGGCATCCGAACCCTCGCTGGTGAAGGAGACCGGCGGGCTGTCGGGCGCGCCGCTCAAGGCACGCTCCCTGGAGGTGCTGCGCCGCCTCTACGCGCGCGTGGGCGACCGCATCACCCTGGTGGGTGTAGGCGGCGTCGAGAACGCCGAGGACGCCTGGCAGCGCATCCTGGCCGGCGCCACGCTGGTCCAGGGCTACAGCGCCTTCATCTACGAGGGGCCCTTCTGGGGCCGCGCCATCCACAAGGGGCTCGCCGCCCGCCTGCGGACGAGCCCGTACGCCACCCTCGCCGACGCGGTCGGCGCCGACGTGAGGAAGTCCGTATGAGCCTGGAACCCTTCGGCGCACGCCTTCGCCGTGCCATGGACGAGCGCGGTCCCCTGTGCGTCGGCATCGACCCGCACGCGTCCCTGCTCGCCGACTGGGGGCTCGGCGACGACATCGCCGGTCTGGAGCGCTTCAGCCGCACGGTCGTCGAGGCGCTCGCCGAACGGGTCGCCGTCCTGAAGCCGCAGAGCGCCTTCTTCGAGCGGTTCGGGTCGCGCGGGATCGCGGTCCTGGAGAAGTCGGTCGAACAGGCGCGGGCGGCCGGGGCGCTGGTCGTGATGGACGCCAAGCGCGGCGACATCGGCTCGACCATGGCCGCGTACGCCGAGACCTTCCTGCGCAAGGACGCGCCGCTCTTCTCGGACGCGCTGACCGTGTCGCCGTACCTGGGCTACGGCTCCCTGAGGCCCGCGGTCGAGCTGGCGCGTGAGAGCGGGGCCGGGCTCTTCGTCCTCGCGCTCACCTCCAACCCGGAGGGCGGCGAGGTGCAGCACGCCGTACGGGCGGACGGGCGCAGCGTCGGAGCGACGATGCTCGGGCACCTGGCCGCCGAGAACGCGGACGAGAGGCCGCTCGGCTCCTTCGGAGCGGTGGTCGGCGCCACCCTGGGCGATCTCTCCTCGTACGACCTGGAGATCAACGGTCCGCTCCTGGCGCCCGGAATCGGTGCCCAGGGAGCGACGGCGGCCGACCTGGCGGGCGTCTTCGGGTCCGCCGTGCGCAATGTCGTCCCGAACGTGAGCCGGGGTGTTCTGCGTCACGGTCCCGACGTCGTGGCGCTGCGCGAGTCGGCGGAGGGGTTCGCGGAGGAGATCAGGGCGGCCGTGGCGGCCGCCTGAGCCCTCCGACAGCCGTTCGACAGCCCTCCGGTGAGTGCCTCGCGGGCGCCCCGAGTCTGAATACATTCTCAAATCCGGGGAGTTATGTCGGAAATGTCGGGCTCCAGGGAGGCTGACCAGGACTTTTCCGCTGTTCTCGCTGACTCCGGCGCACTTGCCCGCTAGTCTCCGACGAGTGGTGGCACCTCCCACGCTCTCAAGGCATCGGGGGAGGTCGGGCAAGCGTGTTGCTCGTAGCCACCCAGGTGTGGGGCGACTAGGTTCCTCACCGGTCCGTATCCGACAGTTCGACATCCGAGGTGACGTAGGCGTGGCTCTTCCGCCCCTTACCCCTGAACAGCGCGCAGCCGCGCTCGAAAAGGCCGCCGCGGCTCGCCGGGAGCGGGCCGAGGTCAAGAATCGACTCAAGCACTCCGGCGCCTCCCTCCACGAGGTCATCAAGCAGGGTCAGGAGAACGACGTCATCGGCAAGATGAAGGTCTCCGCCCTCCTGGAGTCCCTGCCGGGCGTGGGCAAGGTCCGCGCCAAGCAGATCATGGAGCGACTCGGGATCTCCGAGAGCCGCCGTGTACGCGGTCTCGGCTCGAATCAGATCGCCTCTTTGGAGCGCGAGTTCGGCGGTTCCGGCGCCTGAGTCCTGGGCACCCCAGGATTGCTGGAATAATCGCTGCATGAGTGAACGTTCGCGGCTGACCGTGCTCTCCGGCCCCTCAGGGGTCGGCAAGAGCACGGTCGTCGCTCATATGCGCAAGGAACACCCCGAGGTCTGGCTCTCGGTGTCGGCGACGACCCGCAAGCCGCGCCCCGGTGAGAAGCACGGAGTCCACTACTTCTTCGTCTCCGACGACGAGATGGACAAGCTGATCGCCAATGGCGAGCTCCTGGAGTGGGCCGAATTCGCCGGCAACCGCTACGGAACTCCGCGGGCCGCCGTCCTGGAGCACCTGGAATCGGGTGTGCCGCTCCTCCTGGAGATCGACCTCCAGGGTGCCCGGCAGGTCCGCGAGTCCATGCCCGAGGCGCTGCTCGTGTTCCTGGCTCCGCCTTCCTGGGAGGAGCTGGTGCGCAGGCTCACCGGGCGGGGCACCGAACCGCCGGAGGTGATCGAGCGCCGCCTGGAGGCGGCCAAGGTCGAACTCGCGGCCGAGCCGGAGTTCGATGTCACCCTGGTCAACACCTCCGTCGAGGACGTGGCGCGCGAGCTGCTAGCCTTGGTGGAAGTTGTTTGATCTTTCAGGTCAATTTTCCACCTTTCGGAAGGCAGAGCGTGTCCTCTTCCATCACTGCTCCCGAGGGCATCATCAACCCTCCGATCGACGAGCTTCTCGAGGCCACCGACTCGAAGTACAGCCTGGTGATCTACGCGGCCAAGCGTGCCCGCCAGATCAACGCGTACTACTCGCAGCTCGGCGAGGGCCTCCTCGAGTACGTCGGTCCGCTCGTCGACACCCACGTCCACGAGAAGCCGCTGTCGATCGCCCTGCGCGAGATCAACGCGGGTCTGCTGACGTCCGAGGCCGTCGAGGGTCCCGCTCAGTAGTCGTTCATCTGCTCATCCCAGGCCCGGCGGCGCGACTGCCGGGCCTGTGGTGTGTCATGGAGTCGTACGTTTCCGAGCTCGGGGAGAGACGGTGGACAAGCCGAAGGTCGTTCTGGGCGTCAGCGGTGGCATCGCCGCGTACAAGGCCTGTGAGCTGCTGCGACGACTGACGGAGTCGGGCCACGACGTGCGCGTCGTGCCCACCGCGTCCGCGCTGCACTTCGTCGGCGCCGCCACCTGGTCGGCGCTGTCCGGCCATCCCGTCTCCACCGAGGTCTGGTCGGACGTCCACGAGGTCCCGCACGTCCGCATCGGGCAGCACGCCGACCTCGTGGTGGTCGCCCCCGCGACCGCCGACCTGCTCGCCAAGGCCGCCCACGGACTGGCCGACGACCTCCTCACCAACACCCTGCTCACCGCCCGCTGCCCGGTCGTCTTCGCGCCCGCCATGCACACCGAGATGTGGGAGCACCCGGCCACCCAGGAGAACGTGGCGACCCTGCGGCGGCGCGGTGCCGTGGTCGTCGAGCCCGCCGTGGGACGCCTCACCGGCGTCGACACCGGCAAGGGGCGGCTGCCCGACCCGGGGGAGATCTTCGAGGTCTGCCGCCGCGTCATGGCCCGGGGGGTCGCCGAGCCGGATCTCGCCGGCCGTCATGTCGTCGTCAGCGCGGGCGGCACCCGTGAGCCCCTCGACCCCGTCCGCTTCCTCGGCAACCGTTCCTCCGGGAAGCAGGGGTACGCGCTCGCCCGCACCGCCGCCGCGCGCGGCGCCCGGGTCACGCTGATCGCGGCGAACACGGGCCTCGCGGACCCGGCCGGGGTCGACGTGGTCCAGGTCGGCACCGCCGTGCAGATGCGGGAAGCCGTACTGAAGGCGGCCCCGGACGCCGACGCGATCGTGATGGCGGCCGCGGTGGCGGACTTCCGCCCGGAGTCGTACGCGGCCGGGAAGATCAAGAAGAAGGACGGCAAGGAGCCCGAGCCGATCGTCCTGGTCCGCAATCCGGACATCCTCGCGGAGATCTCCGGGGACCGTCCGCGTCTCGGCCAGGTGGTCGTCGGGTTCGCCGCCGAGACGGACGACGTCCTCGCCAACGGACGGACGAAACTGGAGCGCAAGGGCTGCGATCTCCTGGTGGTGAACGAGGTGGGGGAGCGCAAGACCTTCGGATCCGAGGAGAACGAGGCGGTGGTGCTCGGGGCCGACGGCAGCGAGACCCCGGTGCCCCACGGACCCAAGGAAGCACTGGCCGAGACGGTGTGGGACCTCGTGACACGCCGACTGGTGTGAAGTCTCGTCCATCCCACCAGTCACCGCAAAGCTCGCAAAATCGGGCGTGGCGACCCTGGCGGAGAGCGACGGCCATGGCGCAGAATGCCCGTGCCGCAGGTCACAGGCCTTCCGAGAGGCGAGACAGGGGTCCCGCGGTGGAGTGCGACCGATAAACTGTTCTCGGACGACGCCGGGCGCAGCCCCCGTCCCGTCCACCAATGATCAGCCAGCAGCCGCTGCAACCACAGGGAGCGTTGTGTCCCGTCGCCTGTTCACCTCGGAGTCCGTGACCGAGGGTCACCCCGACAAGATCGCTGACCAGATCAGCGACACCATTCTCGATGCGCTCCTGCGCGAGGACCCGACATCCCGGGTCGCCGTGGAGACGCTCATCACGACCGGCCTGGTGCATGTGGCCGGAGAGGTCACGACCAAGGCGTACGCGCCGATCGCCCAGCTGGTCCGCGACAAGATCCTGGAGATCGGCTACGACTCGTCGAAGAAGGGCTTCGACGGGGCGTCCTGTGGCGTGTCGGTGTCGATCGGTTCCCAGTCCCCGGACATCGCGCAGGGTGTCGACACCGCGTACGAGTCCCGGGTCGAGGGCGACGAGGACGAGCTGGACAGGCAGGGCGCCGGCGACCAGGGCCTGATGTTCGGGTACGCGACGGACGAGACCCCGAACCTGATGCCGCTCCCGATCCATCTCGCGCACAAGCTCTCGCGCCGGCTGTCCGAGGTCCGCAAGAACGGGACCATCCCGTACCTGCGCCCCGACGGCAAGACCCAGGTCACCATCGAGTACGACGGCGACAAGGCGGTCCGTCTGGACACCGTCGTCGTCTCCTCGCAGCACGCGTCGGACATCGACCTGGAGTCCCTGCTCGCCCCTGACATCCGCGAGTTCGTGGTCGAGCCGGAGCTGAAGGCCCTCCTCGACGACGGCATCAAGCTGGAGACCGAGGGCTACCGCCTGCTGGTGAACCCGACCGGCCGCTTCGAGATCGGCGGCCCGATGGGTGACGCCGGCCTCACCGGCCGCAAGATCATCATCGACACGTACGGCGGCATGGCCCGCCACGGCGGCGGCGCCTTCTCCGGCAAGGACCCGTCCAAGGTCGACCGCTCCGCCGCGTACGCCATGCGCTGGGTCGCGAAGAACGTCGTCGCCGCGGGCCTCGCCTCGCGCTGCGAGGTCCAGGTCGCCTACGCCATCGGCAAGGCCGAGCCGGTCGGTCTGTTCGTCGAGACCTTCGGCACCGCCAAGGTCGACGCGGAGAAGATCGAGACCGCCATCACCGAGGTCTTCGACCTCCGCCCGGCGGCCATCATCCGCGACCTCGACCTGCTCCGCCCGATCTACTCCCAGACCGCCGCCTACGGTCACTTCGGCCGCGAGCTGCCCGACTTCACGTGGGAGCGGACGGACCGGGTGGACGCGCTGCGCAAGGCCGCGGGTCTGTAGTCCCAGATCTTCGTCACAGCCGTGAGGCCCGGCACCCCCAGGGGTGCCGGGCCTCACGGCTGCCGTGCGGAATTCGGTGGCCCCGGCGGGCCGGAATTCGTACGCTGGTGATCTCCCGGTGCGATGGCCGCGGTTACTTCGGTGGAGCACGCTTATGGCGTGCGGTGAATCTGGAACACGTTCCGCTGCCGCTACTGATCTCGGGAGATCCGGCACCACCCTGCCCGGTGCGATGGCCGCGGGTACTTCCGGGGATGTCCCCTCGCGGGTTCGAATCCCGCTGCCGGTCCTGGACTGTCCTGGACCGGTATGGCCGAGCGGCCCATGGCAGAAGCGCCCGCAGGGCGTTCACGATCCGCGGCCGGCCTGATCTCGGGCGCGTGGCGCTGTCAGTGCGGTCTGGTAGGAATACAGCTGTGAGCAGCGCGAACGGGCGACCCGCAGACGGCGCGGACGGTGCGCCGCCCGAGCAGCTTGCGCTGATCCGGGAGGCCGTGCGCCAGGCCAAGGCGCCCAAGGCGAAGCCACGGACCTGGCGGGGGGCTGCGCTCGCCAAGGAGCTGCCCGTCGCGCGGGTGCTCGTCGACAAAGGCGTGCTGCACCTCGACCGCTACTTCGACTATGCCGTGCCCGAGGACCTGGACGAGGCCGCGCAGCCTGGCGTGCGCGTGCGGGTGCGCTTCGGCGCCGGGGGACGCAATGTGCGCGAGGGGCGGCGCGAGGGCGGCGGTCTGATCGACGGCTACCTGGTCGAGCGGGTCGCCGAGTCCGACTACTCCGGGCCGTTGGCCGCCCTCGCGCAGGTCGTCTCGCCCGAGCCCGTCCTCGGGCCCGAACTGCTGGGACTCGCCCGCGCCGTCGCCGACCGGTACGCGGGATCGCTCGCCGACGTGCTGCAACTCGCCGTTCCGCCCCGGCACGCCCGCGCCGAGGCACGGGAGTCGCCGGTACCCCCGCCGCCGCCCACCGCACCCGACCCCGGGACCTGGCGGAGGTACGGGAGGGGGGCGGACTTCCTCGCCTCGCTGGCCTCCGGCGGGGCCCCGCGCGCCGTGTGGACCGCGCTGCCCGGTCCCGAGTGGGCCGACGAGATCGCCAGGGCCGTGCAGGCGACACTCGCCTCCGGGCGCGGCGCGCTCGTCGTCGTACCGGCCGGACGGCCCGCCGCCCGGGTGGACAGTGCCCTCAAGGCCTTGCTGGGGGAGGGGCAGCACGCCGTGCTGACCGCCGACGCCGGACCGGAGCGGCGCTACCGGGAGTGGCTCGCGGTCCGGCGCGGGGCCGTGCGGGCCGTCGTCGGCACGCGGGCCGCCATGTTCGCGCCCGTACGGAATCTGGGACTTGTCGTCGTCTGGGACGACGGTGACGCCGGACACAGCGATGACAACGCTCCCTTCCCGCATGTCCGGGAAGTGCTGGAGCTGCGCGCGTCACGCGACAAGTGCGGCTTCCTGCTGGGGAGTTGGACGTGCACGGTGGAGGCGGCGCAGCTGGTCGAGAGCGGTTGGGCGCTGCCGCTGGCCGCGGACCGGGAGAAAGTGCGCGGCGCGGCGCCGCTGGTGCGGACCGTCGGGGACGGAGACCTCGCGCGCGACGAGGCCGCCCGGGCCGCTCGGCTGCCCACGCTCGCCTGGCAGATCGTCAGGGAGGGGCTGCGGCAGGGGCCCGTCCTGGTCCAGGTGCCCCGGCGGGGATATGTGCCGAGGATGGCGTGCGCGCAGTGCCGGACGCCCGCGCGCTGCCGGCACTGCGCGGGGCCCTTGGAGGCGCAGGACGCCCAGGCACTGCACTGTGCGTGGTGCGGGCGGGAGGAGAGTGCCTGGCACTGCCAGGAGTGCGGAGGGTTCCGGCTGCGGGCGCAGGTCGTCGGTGCCCGCCGGACCGCCGAGGAACTGGGGCGGGCGTTCCCCGCCGTACCGGTGCGCACGTCCGGGCGGGAGCAGGTGCTGGACACGGTGTCCGAGGCGCCCGCGCTGGTGGTGAGCACCCCGGGGGCCGAACCTGTCGCCGAGGGCGGATACGCGGCCGCGTTGCTGCTCGACGGCTGGGCGATGCTCGGACGGCCCGATCTGCGGGCCGGCGAGGACGCGTTGCGCCGGTGGATAGGGGCCGCCGCGCTGGTCCGTCCGCAGGGCGAGGGCGGCACGGTCGTGGTCGTGGCCGAGCCGACCCTGCGGCCCGTGCAGGCGCTCGTGCGGTGGGATCCCGTCGGGCACGCGGTGCGGGAGCTCGCCGAGCGGGCCGAGCTGGGTTTTCCGCCCGTCTCCCGGATGGCGGCGGTGTCCGGGACGCCGGAGGCGCTCGCCGGGTTCCTCGCCGCCGCCGAACTGCCGCGTGACGCCGAGGTGCTGGGCCCCGTACCGCTGTCGGTCACCGAGGCAGGCCGGCCCCGGCGGGCCGGTGGGCCGCCTCCTGGCGAGGTCGGGGAACGGGTGCTCGTCCGGGTGCCCCCGGGCAGCGGCGCCGCGCTGGCGACCGCGCTGAAGAGCGCGCAGGCGGCGCGCATGGCGCGTGGGGGGAACGAGCCCGTACGGATCCGGATCGATCCGCTCGACATCGGGTGAGTCCGGGTGAGGTCCCGTGGATCCGCGAATCGGGCGGGTCGGCGTCACCGGGCTCGCGAAGTGCGGGTGACGACGCGGGCGTTGGGCGGCTGCCGCGGGCATGGCCTGCGGATGTGAACCGCCGGCACGGGCGGTGGTCGCGAACCGCGGACAGGGCTGGCCACCGGGTGTGAAGGGGGGCACGGCGGCGTGCGCGAGCCGCGGGCGTCTGCTGCGGGCACAGGGTGGGCAGGGGACTGCCTCCCGGGTCCTGGCGCCGGGAGGCAGCTGTTGTCGCGGTACCGGGTCAGCCGTTGCGTGGGCCCGGGAAGGCCGTGGGCCGCACCTCGTCGCGGAGCGTGGGGCTGCCGGCCGTCGGCTGGGTCGGCATGGAGCGGGCGGCGGGGACGGTCGGCACCGCGGGGATCACGGTGTCGACGGCGACCGTGCGGGTGCTCGCCGTCTCCGTGGCGCGCTCCGCCTCCGCGGCGGCCTGGGCGGCCGCGCGGCGGGCGCCGTAACGACGGTGCACCGCCTGCTTGGTGACCCCGAGGGCCGAGCCCACCGCGTCCCACGAGAATCCGAGTGAGCGGTCGAAGTCCACGGCGGCCGTGACCAGGGTCTCGACGCTGTCCCGCAGCTCCTGGGCGAGACGGACGGTCGGGGCGGGAGCGCGTCCGTAGACGACGAAGCCCGTGGAGGGTCCGGAGCGGCGCGGACGGTAGACATTGCCCAACTGGGCGGTCAGCGTGCGCAGTGCGTCCACCTGTCGGCGGACCCGCTCGATGTCCCGCACCAGCAAGTGCAGGCTGGCCCGAGCCTGGGCGTCGTGGGTTGCGTGGTCGGCCATGAACAAGCCTCTCGAACAGGCGTTGAAAAGGATCGGGCCGCGAATTTGCAGCCCGCTGTGGTCAACTCTTTCTTGACCAACGCGTGGACGGGTGAGTGGTCACGCTGCGGGGGCGCAGGGGCATATGCACGGGGCGCGTCCCAGGATGTACGCCCCCCGGCGTATGGTGCGCGCGCCCCACGTGCCGTGCCGGTGAGCGAGCCGCACCACCCGTGCGGGCCGGAGGAGATGGCACCCCGGAAGAACCCCCGAGCCCTGGTGCTCCGCGCGGCATAGACTGGTGCGCTGCCCCGCGCTTCGCCTCCACCGGCACGCCCGCGGGGGATGGAAGAGCTCCCGCCCGAGAGGCCAACCGCCACCCATGAAGCTCGTCTTCGCAGGTACCCCCGAGGTCGCCGTTCCCGCCCTGGACGCCCTGATCGCCTCCGGGCGGCACGAGGTGGCCGCTGTCGTGACCCGGCCGGACGCTCCGGCCGGGCGGGGACGACGGCTCGTCGCGAGTCCGGTCGCCGTGCGGGCGGAAGAGGCCGGGATCGAGGTGCTCAAGCCTGTGAAGCCCCGGGACGAGGAGTTCCTGGCCCGGCTGCGGGAGATCGGCCCGGACTGCTGTCCCGTCGTCGCGTACGGCGCCCTGCTGCCCCGGGTCGCCCTCGACATCCCCGCTCAGGGCTGGGTCAACCTGCACTTCTCGCTGCTGCCCGCCTGGCGCGGCGCCGCCCCCGTGCAGCACGCGATCATGGCCGGCGACGAGATCACCGGCGCCTCCACCTTCCTGATCGAGGAGGGCCTCGACTCCGGGCCGGTGTACGGGACCGTCACCGAGGAGATCCGGCCCACCGACACCAGCGGGGACCTGCTGACGCGGCTCGCCTTCGCCGGGTCGGGACTGCTCGCCGCGACGATGGACGGGATCGAGGACGGCACGCTCAAGGCCGTCCCGCAGCCCGCCGACGGCATCAGCTCCGCGCCGAAGATCACCGTCGAGAGCGCCCACGTCGACTGGGCCGCCCCGGCGCTGCGCGTGGACCGCGTGGTGCGCGGGTGCACGCCCGCGCCCGGCTCCTGGACCGTCTTCCGCGACGAGCGCCTCAAGCTCATCCAGGTCGCGATGGTGCCCGACCGCACGGATCTCGCCCCGGGTGAGCTGTCGGTCGCCAAGAACAACGTGTACGTGGGCACCGGGTCCTTCGCCGTGGAACTGCTCTGGGTGCAGGCCCAGGGCAAGAAGCCGATGCGCGCGGCGGACTGGGCCCGCGGGGTGCGGATTCCGTCCGGGGAGCGGCTCGGAGTCTGACGCCGGACCTGCGGCGTACGCTGATAAGCGCATCTTTTTCCTGGATCCGGAGCACCTTTTTCGTGAGTGAGCAGCCCCGTCGGCCGCAGAAGCCCGGCAAGCCCTACCGCCGCCCCCAGAAGGACCCGGTCCGCATGCTCGCCTTCGAGGCGCTGCGGGCCGTGGACGAGCGGGACGCCTACGCGAACCTCGTCCTGCCGCCCCTGCTGCGCAAGGCGCGGGAGAAGAGCGACTTCGACGCACGGGACGCCGCGCTCGCCACCGAGCTGGTGTACGGCACACTGCGCCGGCAGGGGACGTACGACGCCGTGATCTCGGCCTGTGTCGACCGGCCGCTGCGCGAAGTCGACCCGCCGGTCCTCGACGTGCTCAGCCTCGGTGTCCACCAGCTGCTCGGCACGCGCATCCCGACGCACGCCGCCGTCTCCGCCTCCGTCGAGCTGGCCCGGGTGGTGCTCGGCGACGGGCGGGCCAAGTTCGTGAACGCCGTGCTGCGCAAGGTCGCGCGGCAGGACCTCGACGCCTGGCTGGAGCAGGTCGCGCCGCCCTACGACGAGGACCCCGAGGACCACCTCGCGGTCGTGCACTCGCACCCGCGCTGGGTCGTCTCCGCGCTGTGGGACTCGCTGGGCGGTGGCAGGGCCGGCATCGAGGACCTGCTGGAGGCCGACAACGAACGGCCCGAGGTGACCCTCGTCGCCCGGCCGGGACGCTCCACCTCCGAAGAACTCCTCGACGCCCTGGACGAGGACTCGGCGCTTCCCGGGCGCTGGTCGCCGTACGCCGTGCGGCTCACCGAGGGCGGCGAGCCGGGCGCCATCGACGCCGTACGGGAGGGCCGTGCGGGCGTCCAGGACGAGGGCAGCCAGCTGGTCGCGCTCGCTCTGGCCAACGCGCCGCTCGACGGGCCCGACCGGGCCTGGCTGGACGGCTGCGCCGGACCCGGCGGCAAGGCCGCGATGCTGGCCGGCCTCGCCGCCCAGCGGGGCGCCACACTGCTCGCCTCCGAGAAGCAGCCGCACCGGGCCGGGCTCGTCGCCAAGGCGCTCGCCGGGAACCCCGGCCCCTACCAGGTCATCGCCGCCGACGGCACCCGCCCGCCGTGGCGGCCCGGCACCTTCGACCGGGTGCTCATGGACGTGCCCTGCACGGGCCTGGGCGCGCTGCGCCGCCGTCCCGAGGCGCGCTGGCGGCGTCGCCCCGAGGACCTCGACGGCTTCGCCCCGCTCCAGCGCGGGCTGCTGCGCACGGCGCTCGACTCGGTGCGGGTCGGCGGCGTCGTCGGGTACGCGACCTGTTCGCCGCACCTCGCCGAGACCCGCGCGGTCGTCGACGACGTCCTCAAGCACTTCGAGGGCGGCTCCGCCGAACTGCTCGACGCCCGTCCGCTGCTGCCCGGCGTGCCGGCTCTGGGGGACGGCCCCGACGTACAGCTGTGGCCGCATCTGCACGGGACGGACGCGATGTATCTGGCGCTCATCCGCAGAACCGGCTGACCGCTCCACCGTGTCGGACCGGACGGCGAGTCCGCCGGTCCGTCCGGCTGAGAACCGGTCGGCCGGGAACCGGTCAGTCGGGCGGCGGGGAGGGTTTCGCCGGTTCTCCGGTCTCGGTGGAAGACCCGGGCTCCTCGGACGACCCCGTCCCGCCCATCGTCCCGGGTGCTCCCGGCCCGCCGGCTGTTCCGGACGCCTCCGGTTCCCCCGCGTCGGCGGGTCGCGCCGTGCCGTCCTCGCGGGCGAGCCGGTGCGGCCACCACACCTTCGGGCCCACGTCGAGGAAGAGCGAGGTGACCAGCACCGAGCGCACCACGAAGGTGTCCAGGAGCACGCCGAGGGCGACCGCGAAGCCGATCTCCGCGAAGCCCACGATCGGCAGGGTGCCGAGCGCCGCGAACGTGCCCGCGAGGACGAGACCGGCCGAGGTGATCACCGCCCCGGTGGTGGCGAGCCCCGTCACCACACCGGCACGGGTGCCCTGGCGGCCCGCCTCCTCGCGGATGCGGGTGGTCAGGAAGATGTTGTAGTCGATGCCCAGGGCCACCAGGAACACGAAGACGAACAGGGGGAAGGCCACGTCCTCGCCCGCGTAGTCGAAGACGTGCCGGAAGGCCAGCGCGCTGACGCCGAGGGCGGTGGCCAGCGACAGCACCACCGTCCCGATCAGCAGGAGCGGAGCGACCAGAGCGCGCAGCAGGACGCTCAGGACCAGCAGGACCACCAGCAGGACGAGCGGGATGACCAGATAGTTGTCATGCGTCTGGGCGGCGTCCATGTCCAGCAGGGCCGCCGTGCCGCCGCCCACCTTCGCGTCGGCGTCGGGTACCGCGTGCACCGCGTCGCGCACCCGGTCGACGGTGTCCTTCGCCGCCTCGCTGTCGGCCGGGGCGCGCATGGTCGCCTCGAACAGCACCCGGCCGTCGCGCTCGGGCGCGGTGCCCGGTGGCACACCGATGCTCGTCGGCACCACGCCCGGATCCGCCGCGACGGCACGGCCCACCTGCTCGGCCTGGGCCGTGTCGGACACGATCACCAGCGGATCGCCCGCACCCGCCGGGAAGTAGCGGGCCGACACCTCCTGGCCGACCACCGAGTCCGGTTTCCCGGTGAACGCGTCGGCGTTGGAGATGCCCGCGGCCCGCAGCTGGATCAGGCCGAGGGACAGCACCGCCAGCGCCAGTGCCGTGGCGACCCAGGTCGTCCGGGGGCGTAGCGCGATGCGGTGGCCCATGCGCGCCCAGACGCCGCTCCTGGTCGGATCGGGGGAGCCCAGGTGCGGAACCGCGGGCCAGAAGATCCAGCGCCCGAAGACCAGAAGCAGGGCCGGGAAGAGCGTGAGCATGGCGATCAGGCCGACCCCCACGCCGATCGCCGCGACCGGACCGAGGCCCCGCGTCGAGTTCATCTCGGCGACCAGGAGCACCAGCATGCTGAGCACGACCGTCGCGCCCGAGGCGAGGATCGCCGGACCCGCCCGGTTCATGGCGAGCGTCATCGCCTCGTGGCGGTCCTCGTGGCGGCGCAGCTCCTCGCGGTAGCGGGCGACCAGCAGCAGCGCGTAGTCGGTACCCGCTCCGAAGACGAGCACCGTGAGAATGCCCGCGCTCTGGCCGTTGACCGTCAGACCGGCGTGTCTCGCCAGCAGGTAGATCAGCGCCTGGGCCGTGAACAGGGCGACGACCACGCCGAGCAGGGGGACGAACAGCAGGATCGGGCTGCGGAAGGTGATCAGCAGCATCACGATGACGACGGCCATCGCGGCGTAGAGCAGCGTCGAGTCGATGCCCTCGAAGGCCTCGGAGGAGTCGGCGGCGATACCGCCGGGCCCCGTGATGTGCACGGAGAGCCCGTCGCCGCCGTCGCCCACCTCGTCATGGATGGAGTCGACGGCGGGGGCGATCCGCTGCCAGCCGGACGCGTCCATCGTGATGGGGACGTAGATCTGTGCCGCGCGCGGGTCCGCCTGCCGGTCGAAGACCGGTCCCCGGGTCTCCGCGCCCCGGATGCCGTGCTCCCGCAGCGCCTTCATCTGCTGGGCGTCCTCGGCGATCTGCCGGCGGTCCTGTGCCGTCAGGCCGTCCGCGCGCGCGTAGACGACGACCGCCGGAATCTGCTCGGGCCGGAACTCCTCGGAGATGTCGAGGACTTGGGTGGACTCGGCCGAGCCCGGCAGCCAGGACTGCGCGTCGTTGTCCTGGGCGTCGCTGAGCTTCATTCCGAGGGGCGCCACGAAGACGAGGACCAGCAGCCACAGGACCAGGACCAGCCACTTGGACCGCCGTCCGCACACCACCCCGATGGCCGCCCGCTTCCAGGCGTCGAGCCGCTTCATGCCCACCCCCGTGGTCGGACGGAGAGCCGCTGGGCCGCCCAGCATGGCATGCCGGACCGTCGTCCGACATCCGCGGAACAACCCAGGTCCGGACCGAGGAGAGCAACCGGCCCGGGACATGGCAGTCTTGGGGCATGGCCGTGCAGATCAACCCCAGCATCCTGTCCGCCGACTTCGCCCGTCTTGCCGAGGAGGCACAGGCGGTGCAGGGCGCGGACTGGCTCCATGTCGACGTCATGGACAACCATTTCGTACCGAACCTCACCCTCGGGGTGCCGGTCGTAGAGTCTTTGGCCCGTGCGACGGACACTCCGCTGGACTGCCATCTGATGATCGAGGACGCCGATCGGTGGGCGCCCCAGTACGTGGAAGCGGGTGCCGGCTCCGTCACCTTCCACGTGGAGGCGGCTGCCGCGCCCGTCCGGCTGGCCCGGGAGATCCGGGCCAAGGGCGCCCGCGCCTCCATGGCGCTCAAGCCCGCGACCCCCATCGAGCCGTACGAGGACCTGCTGCCCGAGCTCGACATGCTGCTGATCATGACGGTCGAACCCGGATTCGGGGGCCAGGCCTTTCTTGACATCATGCTCCCGAAGATCCGCCGCACGCGCGAGTTGATCAGCAAGCACGGACTGGAACTGTGGCTCCAGGTCGACGGCGGTGTCTCGGCGTCGACCATCGAGCGGTGCGCCGAGGCGGGCGCCGACGTGTTCGTCGCCGGTTCGGCGGTGTACGGGGCGGCGGACCCGGCGCAGGCGGTACGTGCATTGCGCACCCAGGCTCAGGAGGCGACGGCCCATGCATCGTGGGCGTGCGACCACTGAGCCAAGGGAACGTGAACGCCGCCCATCAGGGCGAACCGAGTACGCCGGATCTGCAAGGATGAACGGCGAATCCAGAGTGTGAACAGAAGTGAAGGAGATCGCCGTGTCGGGTATGTCGGCGGGCCGGTCAGCCATGCGGATGGGACCCGCTGAGCTGGTGCAGGCGGCGGCCATGGCCCGCCGCTTCTACCTCGAGGGCAAATCCAAGATCCAGATCGCCGAGGAGTTCGGCGTCAGCCGCTTCAAGGTGGCCCGGGTCCTGGAGACCGCTCTCGAACGGGATCTCGTGAGGATCGAGATCCGCGTCCCCGCAGAGCTGGACGCGGAGCGCTCGGACGCGCTGCGCGCCCGCTACGGCCTGCGGCATGCCGTGGTCGTCGAGTCCCCGGCCGATGCCGAGGAGTCGCCCGACCCGGAGAACCTCGGTGAGGTGGCCGCCGACCTGCTCGGCGAACTCGTCAACGAGGGTGATGTGCTCGGCCTCGCCTGGGGCCGCTCCACGATCCACATGGCGGCGGCCCTGGACCGGCTCCCGCCGTGCACCGTGGTGCAGCTGACGGGCGTGTACGACGCCGGGACCGCCGAGCGCGGCTCCGTCGAGGCGGTCCGGCGCGCCGCGCAGGTGTCGGGCGGCGACGCCCACCCCATCTACGCGCCGATGCTGCTGCCCGACGCGGCCACCGCGGCGGCGCTGCGCAACCAGACGGGGATCGCCCGCGCCTTCGAGTACTTCGACAAGGTCACGGTCGCCTGCGTCTCCATCGGCTCCTGGGAGCCGGGCATCTCCACGGTGCACGACATGCTCAGCGACGAGGAGCGCTCGCACTACGCGTCCCTCGGTGTCGCCGCCGAGATGTCCGCGCACCTCTTCGACGCCGAGGGCCGGCGGGTCGGGCGTGACCTGGGCGAACGCTGCATCACGGTCGAGGCCGACCGGCTGCGCCGTATCCCCGAGGTCGTCGCGATCGCGGGCGGGCAGCGCAAGGCGGCCGCCATCGACGCGGTGCTGCGGTCCGGGCTGGTCACCAGCCTGGTGACGGACACCTCGGCCGCGGACAGTCTGATGACGGCGGGCCCGCCCCCGCGTCCGGCGCTGAACCGGGCGGACCCGGACGGCCCCTGAGGGTTTTCCACCGCGCGCCGCGAGGGGACGGCCGTGGCAGCATCGACGTCATGCTGCCGCGGCCGTCCCCTCGCGCGTACGCGGGCCGGCTCTTCGCCGGCCTGCTGGTCTGTCTGACGGTCCTGCTGGCGGGCTGCTCGTCGACGGGGGCCGCCGTGCCGGAAGACTCCGCGGCCACGGGCGCGAGCCGTGCCACGGTGATCCCGTCCTGGGCCGGCGACCTGCCGACCGTCGCCGCCGCCGCGCTCCCCGCGCAGGCACGCGAGATCCTCGCCCTCATCGACCGGGGCGGCCCCTACCCGTACGCCAGGGACGGCGCCGTCTTCGGCAACGTCGAGCGTGAGCTGCCGAGGCACGCCAGGGGGTACTACCACGAGTACACGGTCCGGACTCCGGGCGAGAGCGACCGCGGGGCCCGGCGCATCGTCACCGGGCGCGGCGGGGAGATCTACTACACCGACGATCACTACGACTCGTTCAAGGCGGTGCTGAGATGACCCACGGTCCTCTCTCGGAGGTGTGCCGCTCCGCCGGGTGGCAGGTCACCGAGCTCGACCTCACCGGGGTTCTCGACAAGGCCGGTTTCATGGCGCGCTGTGGCCGCGCCCTCGACCTGCCGGAGTGGTTCGGGCGGAACTGGGACGCGCTCGCCGACGTCCTGGGCGACCCCGACTGGGGACCGGCCAGTCCGGGCAGGCTGCTGGTGGTGACGGGCTGGCGCCCCTACGCGAGGGCGCGGCCCGGCGAGTGGGAGACCGCCCAGGAGGTCCTGGAGTCGGCCTCCGGCCACTACCAGCAGTTCGACGCCACGCTCTCGGTCGTCCTCGTCCTTGGAGGATCCGACCAATTGCCCCCTGACCAGCCTGGATGATCTGTTCGGGGACCGCATACCGGTTGTCATGGGACAATGAAGTACGTGCTCTTCCCCCTGGCTGACCTGTCCGGGGGCCACCTCTGATCGACTGGGATGTGCAGCACGTGCGTTTCCTCAACGACATCCAGCCCCCGTACGACCTGACGTACGACGACGTCTTCATGGTGCCCAGCCGCTCCGCGGTCGGCTCGCGCCAGGGCGTGGACCTCAGCTCTCCGGACGGCACGGGCACCACCATCCCGCTCGTCGTCGCCAACATGACGGCGATCGCGGGCCGCCGGATGGCCGAGACCGTCGCCCGCCGCGGTGGCCTTGTCGTCATCCCGCAGGACATCCCGATCGAGGTCATCACCGAGGTCGTCTCCTGGGTCAAGGGGCGCCACCTCGTGCTCGACACCCCGATCCGCCTCGAGCCCCACCAGACCGTCGCCGACGCGCTTGCGCTGCTCCCCAAGCGCGCCCACAACGCGGGCGTCGTCGTGGACGAGAACAGCCGTCCGGTCGGTGTGGTCACCGACGCCGACCTGACCGGTGTGGACCGCTTCACCCAGCTGTCCGAGGTCATGTCGAAGGACCTGCTGCTCCTCGACGCGGACATCGAGCCCCGCGAGGCGTTCAACACGCTCGACGGCGCCAACCGCCGCTACGCCCCCGCCGTGGACGCGGACGGCAAGCTGGCCGGCATCCTCACCCGCAAGGGCGCCCTGCGCGCCACGCTGTACACCCCGGCCACCGACGCGGGCGGCAGGCTGCGCATCGCCGCCGCCGTCGGCATCAACGGCGATGTGGCGGGCAAGGCCAAGCAGCTTCTCGACGCGGGCGTCGACACGCTCGTCATCGACACGGCGCACGGCCACCAGGAGTCGATGATCAGCGCCGTCAGGACGGTGCGCGCGCTCGACCCGCAGGTGCCGATCGTCGCGGGCAACATCGTCGCCGCCGAGGGCGTCAAGGACCTCATCGACGCGGGCGCCGACATCATCAAGGTCGGCGTCGGCCCCGGCGCCATGTGCACCACCCGCATGATGACCGGCGTCGGCCGGCCGCAGTTCTCGGCCGTCATGGAGTGCGCGGCCGAGGCCAGGAAGTACGGCAAGCACGTGTGGGCCGACGGCGGTGTCCGCCACCCCCGTGACGTCGCGATGGCGCTCGCCGCCGGTGCGTCCAACGTCATGATCGGCTCCTGGTTCGCCGGCACGTACGAGTCCCCGGGCGACCTCCAGCAGGACGCCAACGGGCGCCTGTACAAGGAGTCGTTCGGCATGGCCTCGGCGCGTGCGGTGAAGAACCGCACCAGCGAGGAGTCGGCGTACGACCGGGCCCGCAAGGCGCTGTTCGAGGAGGGCATCTCCACCTCGCGCATGTTCCTCGACCCGTCCCGTCCGGGCGTGGAGGACCTGATCGACTCGATCATCGCGGGCGTCCGTTCCTCCTGCACCTACGCGGGCGCCAACTCCCTGGACGAGTTCGCCCGGAACGCGATCGTCGGCATCCAGAGCGCGGCCGGCTACGCCGAGGGCAAGCCCCTGCACGCCAGCTGGAGCTGACCCGCCCTTCTGCCCTCGTACGGCCCCTGTTCCCCTCGTCGGGAGCGGGGGCCGTACGCGTGTCCCGAGGGTGTGGAGGGGGTGGACGGACGCCCCCGCGAAGGGAACTGACGCCGTGTCGGACGGGGTGCTCGCAGGGCCGTTCCCTGAGCGAAAAGGCGCCTCGCGCAACCATCGAAAGGCCCCGCGCAACGAACATGCGCCGGGATGCGATGAACGCAACGATCTTGCGGAGATGCGCAAGGTTGCTGCATTACGCCCGTGAAGCCCGGACTCATAGGGTCAAGCGCTGTACATAGCGTGGCGGGGACCCCGCTCGGTGGGTCCCTCCTGTCAGGGGTGCCGCCGGTCCCCGCCCTTTCCGACCGGCAGCGATGAAGGAGCCAGCGCGTGCTCGACCAAGGCGCACCCCCGAAGTCCCCCACCACGTCCGCCCCACCGTCCCCGGGTGTCGGCGCGCGTCTCATGCGCCGCAAGCCCGTGGAACGCCTGGTCGCGGAGGGTGGCCAGGGGGAGGGAGGCTCCCTGCGGCGCTCCCTCGGCCTGTGGCAGCTGACCATGATCAGCATCGGTGCCACGCTCGGCACCGGCATCTTCGTCGTCCTCGGCGAGGCCGTCCCCAAGGCCGGACCCGCGGTCACCCTGTCCTTCGTGATCGCCGGCCTCACGGCGCTCTTCTCCGCCCTCTCGTACGCCGAGCTGGCCGGCACCATCCCGGTCGCCGGATCCTCGTACTCGTACGCGTACGCAACGATGGGCGAGCTCATCGCCTGGATCTGCGGCTGGTGCCTGGTCCTGGAGTACGGCGTCTCGGTCGCGGCCGTCGCGGTCGGCTGGGGCGAGTACCTGAACGAACTGCTCGACGGCACCATCGGCGTCACCATCCCGGACGCGCTGTCCGCGCCGCCCGGTGACGGAGGCATCTTCAACCTGCCCGCGCTCATCGTCGTGCTGCTCGCGATGGCGTTCCTGCTCGGCGGGGCGAGGGAGTCGGCGCGCGCCAACACCATCATGGTGGCCGTGAAGATCGCCGCGCTGGTGATGTTCTGCGCGATCGGCGTCCAGGGCTTCCGCTCCGGCAACTACGAGCACTTCATGCCGCTCGGCATGGCGGGCGTCAGCGCCGCCGGCGCCACCCTGTTCTTCTCCTACATCGGCTTCGACGCCGCCTCCACCGCCGGTGAGGAGGCCAAGGACCCGCAGCGCGACCTGCCGCGCGCGATCATGCTCTCGCTGGTCATCGTGACCGCCCTGTACGTCCTCGTCGCCGCCGTCGCCGTCGGTGCGCGGCCCTGGCGGGGGTTCAACGACTCGGAGGCCGCGCTCTCCGGGATCATGAAGGACGTCACCGGGCAGACCTTCTGGGGCACGCTGCTGGCGGCCTGCGCGGTCATCGCCATCGCGAGTGTCGTGCTGACCGTGCTCTACGGCCAGACCCGCATCCTGTTCGCGATGGGCCGGGACGGCCTGGTGCCCAAGGTGTTCGCCCGGGTCCACCCGAAGACCGGCACGCCCCGCGCCAACACGGTCATCGTGTCGCTGTTCTGCGGTGTCCTCGCCGCCGCGATCCCGCTCGGCCAGCTCGCCGACGCCACCAGCATCGGCACGCTCTTCGCCTTCGCGCTGGTCAATGTCGCCGTCGTCGTACTGCGCCGGACGCGCCCGGCCATGCGCCGTACTTTCCGGGTTCCGCTCGCGCCGGTGCTGCCCGCGATCGGCTTCCTGCTGTGCGTGTGGATGATGGCCAGTCTCTCGGCCGTCACCTGGGTGGTCTTCGGCGTCTGGATGGCCGTCGGGCTCGTGTTCTACTTCAGTTACGGCTACCGCCGGTCCCGGATGGCGACCGCGGAACCCGTCGCCGAGCAACCGTAGAACCCCTCGCAGAAAAGTGAACCACCCGCAGTGCTGAACGATCTCGACGAACGCATCGTGCACGCCCTCGCCGAGGACGCCCGTCGCTCCTACGCGGACATCGGGCAACTGGTCGGCCTGTCCGCGCCCGCCGTGAAGCGGCGGGTCGACCGGCTGCGGGCCACCGGGGCCATCACCGGGTTCACCGTACGGGTGGACCCGGCGGCGCTCGGCTGGGAGACCGAGGGCTTCGTCGAGATCTACTGCCGGCGGAACACCTCGCCGGAGACCATCCAGCGCGGTCTCGAGCGCTATCAGGAAGTCGTGGCCGCCTCCACCGTCACCGGGGAGGCGGACGCGGTGGTGCAGGTCTTCGCCTCGGACATGCGGCACTTCGAGCGGGTCCTCGAGCGGATCGCGGGGGAGCCGTTCGTGGAGCGGACGAAGTCCGTGCTGGTGCTTTCGCCGCTGTTGCGGAGGTTTTCCTCGGGGTCGCCGACGTAGTCGGCGCCCCCATGAACGCTGGTGCGCCCCAGAGGGTGGGGGTCCTGCCTCTTGGCGGCTGCGGGCCTGTTGTGGCTGGGCTCGCAGTTCCCCGCGCCCCTGACGGGCGCTCCAGATCCCGGCGTTCTGAGGGGCCCGCCGCTCGGAGGGAGGCGGCGCTCAGAGGGCGGCCGGTGGGCGGAGGGAGTGACTACTCCGCCGTTTTCCTCGCCAGGGCGTTGTTGCCTATCGAGTTGTGCACGCTGAAGCTCACGGCGTCCGAGCGGTAGCGGTCGTCGGACCACTCCACCGGGCGTCCTTCGCGTGTGGTGGTGACGCGGCGGACCCGCAGCAAGGGGCTGGTGCGGCGGACTCCGAGGAGGTCGGCGTCCTGCGCGCCCGCCGCGACGGCGTCGATGACGTGCTCGCCGTAGGCGAAGACCACGCCGGTGTCCTCGTAGAGCCGTTGGGTCACGGAGGGGCACTCGGGCTCGATGGCCGCCACGGCGGGGGAGATCCAGTCCGCGTACACGGTGCGCTCCAGCAGGACCGGTTCCCCGTCCAGGCCGCGGACCCGCAGCACGTGCAACACGGGTGTCTTCTCCCGTAGTTGGAGTCGGACGGCATCCTCCGCCGTCGCCGGGCGGTACTCCTGCGCCACCACGTGTCCCGTCGCCTCGCGCCCCATCGCCCGCGCCCACTGGGCGAAGCTGCGCAGTTCGGCGAAGCTCTGGCTGCGGCGGCCCGCGAGAACCACGCGGCGGGCGCCCTGGCGTGAACCGATGAGCCCCTCGGCGGTCAGGGCCGCGACGGCCTGACGGACCGTGCCGCGCGAGACGCCATAGTGGGCCGCGAGGTCGGTCTCCGCCGGCAGCAGACTGCCCACGGTGTACTCCTCGCGGTCGATCGCCCGCCGCAGCTCCTCGGCGATCTCCTCGTGTCGCGCCGCCATTCTTCCCCTCTGATCCGACCACTGTGCACAGCGTGATCAGCCTAATCGAGATCGGACGGTGATCCGCGGCGGCCGGGATTGTGCAGGGGATAAGGGGTAACGGTTTCGCCAAAGTTTACGGACAAGACATCATCGGCGGGCCTACTGGGGCCAACTTGTTCAGACAAGTTCTCCGTCCCACTCCACCCTCGTGCGCCACCCTGGAGAGACCGTGACCGTGTTCCTGCCGAGGACCGCCCGCCTCACCGGCGGCCTCGCCGTCGCCGCAGCACTCGCCCTGAGCGCCTGTGGCGCCGCTCCCGACGACAAGGCGACCACCGCCGACGGCAAGAGCGCGGCCACCGCGACCTCCGCCGCGGACTTCGGCGGCCTCGACGCCCTCGTCAAGGCGGCCAAGAAGGAGGGCACGCTGCACGCGATCGCCCTTCCCCGCGACTGGGCCAACTACGGCGCCCTCATAGACGGCTTCACCAAGAAGTACGGCATCAAGATCGAGGTCGAGAGCCCCGACGGCTCCAGCCAGGACGAGATCAACGCCGTCACCTCGCGCAAGGGCCAGGACCGTGCCCCCGACGTCCTCGACCTCGGCAGCTCCTTCGCGCTGAGCGCGGCCCAGCAGGGGCTGCTCGCCCCGTACAAGGTGACCGCCTTCGGTGACCTCCCCGAGGGGCAGAAGGACGCCGCCGGCCGCTGGTTCAACGACTACGGCGGCTACATCTCCATCGGCTGCGACGCCAAGCGGGTCAAGGAGTGTCCGAAGACCTTCAAGGACCTGCTCAAGCCGCGGTACAAGGGCCAGGTCGCGCTCAACGGCAACCCCACCAAGTCCGGTTCGGCCTTCGGCGGTGTGTACGCGGCCTCGCTGGCGAGCGGCGGTTCCTTCGACGACATCCAGCCCGGACTCGACTTCTTCGCCAAGCTGAAGAAGAACGGCAACTACACGCCGGTGGAGTCGACCCCGGCCACGGTCGAGAAGGGCGAGACGCCCATCAGCATCGACTGGGACTACCTGAACGCCGGGTACGCCGACGAGTTCAAGTCCAAGGGCGTCGACTGGAAGGTGTCCATCCCCTCCGACGGCCAGTACGCCCAGTACTACTCCCAGGCCATCAACAAGGACGCCCCGCACCCGGCCGCCGCCCGCCTCTGGCAGGAGTACCTCTACAGCGCCGAGGGCCAGAACCTCTGGCTGAAGGGGTACGCCCGCCCCGCTCTGATGACCGCGCTGGAGAAGGCCGGCACGCTCGACAAGACCGCCGCCGCGAAGCTCCCCGCGGTCTCCGGCACCCCGAGCTTCCCGACCGAGGACCAGCAGAGCAAGGCGAAGACCGTGCTCGCCGACGGCTGGGGCAAGGCCGTCTCCGGATGACCACCGCTCTCACCGAGGCCCCGGCCGACGTGGCGCCCGCCGCTGCCGACCAGCAGCGGCGGCGCCGCCGCGCCCCCGACTGGCTCGCCGTCGTCCCGCTGCTCGTCTTCGTGGTGATCGCCTTCGGCATCCCCGCCCTCGCCATGCTCAACGGCGCCTTCACCGTCAAGGACCAGGCCACCGGCGCGAGTTCGTACACCACGGCCAACCTGACCGGCTCGTTCCGGGGCGCCTATCTGACCGCCCTGATCGGCAGCGTCAAACTGTCCGCCGTCTCCGCGGGCCTCGCGACCGTCCTCGGACTCCCGCTCGCCCAGGCCGTGGTGACCTCCCGCTTCCGGGCCCTGCGCGAGGCCGTGCTCACCGCGTCCGGGGTCCTCGCCAACTTCGGCGGCGTCCCGCTGGCCTTCGCCTTCGTCGCCACCCTCGGCAACTCGGGTGTGCTGACACGGCACTTGAGCCTCACCGACAAGGGCTGGAACCTCTACAGCTTCTGGGGCCTGGTCATCGTCTATCTGTACTTCCTGATCCCGCTCATGGTCCTCACCATCACGCCCGCCCTCGACGGCCTGCGCTCCCAGTGGCGCGAGGCGGCGCAGAACAACGGCGCGACCTCGGTCCAGTACTGGCGGCATGTCGCGCTGCCCGTCCTCGCGCCCTCGCTGCTCGGTGGATTCGTGCTCCTCTTCGGCAGCGCCTTCGCCGCGTACGCCACCGCCGCCGCGATGGTGGGCAGCGCGGTCCCGCTGGTCACCCTGCAGATCGCCGACGCCATCTCCGGCAACGTGCTGGTCGGCCAGGAGAACGTGGCGCTCGCCCTCAGCCTCGACATGGTCCTCATCGCGGGCCTGGTCATGGCCGTGTACCTGCCCCTGCAACGACGGAGCGCGCGATGGCTCGCCTGAACCTGTGGCGCTGGGTGGTCCTCGCCCTCGCCGCGCTGTACTTCCTGGTGCCCATGGCCGCGTCCGTGGTCTTCACGGTCGACGTTCCGGGGCAGGGCGTCACCTTCGACGCCTACAGCGAGATCGTGTCCAGTGACGGGTTCGTCTCCAGCCTGGTGCTCTCGCTGGAACTCGCCGCCGCCACCATCGTCGTGGTGCTGCTCCTGATGGTGCCCGCCACGGTCGCCCTGCGGCTCGGCGCGCCCCGGCTGCGACCGGTCGTCGAGGTGGTGTGCTCACTGCCTCTCGTCGTCCCGCCGATCGCGTTCGTCGCCGGGATCGCCACCGTCCTGAAGTGGGGGCCCGAACACCTCTCGCGGACCCCGCTGTTCCAGACGTTCGTCGCGATCCAGGACCCGGGCTTCCCGGTCGTGCTCGTCCTCGCGTACGTCGTGATGGCGCTGCCGTTCGTGTACCGGGCCCTGGACGCGGGACTGCGCGCCGTCGACGTGCGCACCCTCGTCGAAGCCGCCCGCAGCTGCGGCGCGAGCCCCGCGCGGGCGCTCGTGCACGCGGTGCTGCCCAATCTGCGCGGCGCGCTGCTCAACGCCTCCTTCCTCACCCTGGCCCTGGTGCTCGGCGAGTTCACGGTCGCGCGGCTGCTCGGCTACCAGCCGTTCGCCGTGTGGATCTACAACGTCGGCGGCTCGCAGGCCCAGATGTCCGTCGCCGTCTCCGTGCTCAGCCTGTTCGTCACCTGGGCACTGCTTCTCGCGCTCGCCGTCTTCGGTGGCCGCTCCCGTACCGCTTCCGCCTCCCGGGGATGACCATGACCCTCGCCACGCTCGAAAAGGCCGCCACCGTCGAATTCCGGGGACTCCGGCGGGAGTTCGGCCCGACCGTCGCCCTCGACGGCCTGAACCTCACCGTCCGGCCCGGTGAGCTCCTCGCCCTGCTCGGCCCCTCCGGCTGCGGCAAGACCACCGCGCTGCGCATGCTCGCCGGGTTCGAACAGCCCGATTCCGGCGAGGTGCTGGTCGACGGCGAGGACATCACCCGGGTTCCGGCACACCGCCGCGACGCCGGGATGGTCTTCCAGTCGTACAGCCTCTTCCCGCATCTCAGCGCCCTGGACAACGTGGCCTTCGGACTGCGGATGCGCAAGGTGCGTTCGGCCGAACGCCGTTCCCGAGCCGCCGAGTTGCTCGACCTCGTGGGCCTCGGGGACAAGAGTGAGCGGTTCCCGCACCAGCTCTCCGGCGGCCAGCAGCAGCGCGTCGCGCTGGCCCGCGCGCTCGCCCTGCGGCCCCGCGTCCTGCTGCTCGACGAGCCGCTCTCCGCGCTGGACGCCAAGGTGCGGCTCTCGCTGCGTGAGGAGATCCGTCGGCTCCAGCTGGAACTCGGCATCACCACCCTGTTCGTGACGCACGACCAGGAAGAGGCGCTGTCCATGGCGGACCGGGTCGCGGTGATGCGGGCCGGACAGCTCGAACAGTGCGCGTCGCCCGCCGAGTTGTACGGGCGTCCCGCCACCGCCTTCGTCGCCGAGTTCGTGGGCACGATGAGCCGGATTCCGGGGAGCCTCGACGGCGACACGGTCGAGGTGCTCGGCCGGCGGCTGCCGGTGGACGGGAACCCGCCGGCCGCGGGGGAGGTGGATGTGCTGGTCCGGCCCGAGGCGGTCTGGGTGAGCGCCGACGACGCGGGTGACGCGCGGGTCGTGGCCACCGCCTTCCTCGGGGCTGCCACCCGGGTCACCGTGCGGCTCGCGGACGGCACCGAGGTCAAGGCCGACCTGCCCACGCACGAGGCCGCGACGCTCGCGTCGGGTGCCGCGGTGACGGTCGCGCTGCCGGACCGTCCGGTCCTGGTCGCCGAGCGCGCGACCTGAGCGGCGCCCGGTCTCGCCGGTCCGAGCCCACGCGGTTCCGAACCGGTACCGCATCCGGTTCCGGACCCGGCACCGCATGCGGTTCCGGATCGGTCGCGAACCGGGCCCCCACCGGGTCTCGAACCGGTCGCGCATCCGGTACCGAACCAGGCCGGGAATCCCGCCCGGTACCGAACCAGGCCGGGAACCCGGTCCCGCGTCGGCCGACGTACCCGGCAGGGTGGCGGGGCGCGCGTCCGGTGCCGTGCCGCGCGGGGGTGGTACTGGTCGCCGCAGGTCGCCCCATCTCGCTGAGCGAGGCGGAGGCGCCCCGCGCGGCCTCGGACACCGGCCGTCCCTCCGGGATCGGCCCCGGCACCGCGCGTCGTACTCCGTGCCGCGGGGAGCGTCCGGCGGTGTGGCCGGTGCCGTACGACCGGGGCGCGGGGGTGTCCGGTGGTGCGGCGGGTGCCGTACGACCGGGGCGCGGGGGTGTCCGGTGGTGCGGCGGGTGCCGTACGACCGGGGCGCGGGGGTGTCCGGTGGTGCGGCGGGTGCCGTACGACCGGGGCGCGGGGGTGTCCGGTGGTGCGGCCGGTGCCGTACGACCGGAGTGCCCGGGCCCGCGGAGGCCACTGCCCTCGCGCCTCGGGTCACTCCCCGCCGGGCGCACCTCGGGGTGGCCCCACAGGGCATGGCCCCGCATGACCCACCCCGCCATGACCCACCTCACCCGAACGCCGACCCGCCTCGCCCGCCCCTCCGTCCGAGCCCGCACCCGGCTCCCCCCACCCCCCCCACCGAAGAAAGAGAACCCCGTGACCCACCGCACCACCGCCCGACTTCCCCTCCAGGCCGTCCTGTTCGACATGGACGGGACGCTCGTGGACACCGAGCGGCTGTGGTGGGAGGCGGTGGAGCAGGTGGCCGACGGGCTCGGACACGTCCTGACGGGGGCCGACCAGCCGCACGTGCTCGGACGGCCCGTCGAGCACACCGCGGGCTGGCTGGCCGGAGTCACCGGCGCATCGGCCGAGACGATCGCCGCCGAGCTGCACCGGCAGTTCGCGGACCGGGTCCGCACGGGCATCGTGCCCCGCCCCGGAGCGACGGAACTGCTCGACGCGCTCGCCCGTGAAGGCGTGCCCACCGCGCTGGTGACCGCGTCGCCGCGCGCGGTCGCCGACACGGTCCTGGAGGCGCTCGGTGCCGATCGCTTCGCCGTGTCCGTCACCGCCGACGACACCGAGCGCACCAAGCCCGCCCCCGACCCCTACCTGGCCGCCTGCCGTGCCCTCGGCGTCGATCCCGCCGCCTGCGTCGCCGTGGAGGACACCCAGACCGGCGTCACCTCCGCCGAGTCGGCCGGCTGCGCCGTCCTCGCGGTGCCCTCGCTCGCCCCGATCGCCCCCGCGGCCGGGCGTACCGTGCTCGGCAGCCTGGAGGAGGTGTCCCCGGCGCGGCTGCGCGCGATGGTCGCGCCGGGTGAGCTGCGGGTGATGAGCTGGAACCTCTGGTACGGCGGCACCAAGGTCGACGGGTACCGCGAGAAGCAGCTCAAGGTCATCGCCCGGACGGGAGCGGACGTGGTCGGCCTCCAGGAGACGTACGGGAACGCGGCGGAGGAACTCGCCGAGGCTCTCGGCTGGCACCACCACCGGGCGGGCGACAACCTCGGCGTCATCAGCCGCTACCCGATCGTCGCGCGGCTGGGCGACCCGGACGTCGGCTTCTACGGGGGGACCGGCGTCCGGATCGCGCTGGACGGCGGCCGGCGGGTCGACGTCTGGAGCGTCCACCTCGACTGCGCGCCGTACGGCCCGTACGAGGCACGCTTCGACGGACTTCCGGCGGCCGGACTGATCGCGCACGAGGAGGGGCGGCTCGGCCGGATGAGGGAGATCCTGCGGCGGGTCGCCGACTCCGCCGACGGGTCCGTTCCGGTCGTCCTGGTCGGGGACTTCAACACGCCCTCGCACCTGGACTGGCCGGACGTCGCCTGGCCGGTGACCAAGGCCGCCGAGGAGGCGGGCCTGAGCGACTCCTATCGCGAGGCCCACCCCGACCCGCTGCGGGACCCCGGGCACACCTGGTCACCCGTCCACACCGAGCACGAGGACGGCAGCGGCCGTCCGGAACCGCAGGACCGGATCGACTTCGTCCTGCACAGGGGCCTGACCGTTCTCGATTCCCGCACCCTTGTCAGCGGCACCCCGCGCGCCTGGCCCGACGTCGCGGACAACGACTGGCCCTCGGACCACGGGGCGGTCGTCACCGTCTTCGAGGTGCCTCGCGGAGGCTGACGGGCCGGACCGGGCGGCGGGCCGTGGGAATTGAACGGTGGGTCAGCCCGGACCATTGCGGTCCGGGCATGTCATCCACTAGTTTGAGCCGCCTCGCTACCCGCGAGTAACACCGATGGGTTACCACACGTCACCCGGCCACCCGATTCGTCCTGTCGTCCTGGGGAGTCCATGCGCTGGCCCTTCGGCCGTACGACCACGGTCCGCACGCGGATCGTGGCCCTCGCACTCGCTCCGGTGATAGCCCTCATGACGCTGTGGAGTTTCGCCATGGTGTCCGTCACCGGCGAACTGCGAGCGCTCGTCCGCCTGGAGGGTGTCTACAACACCTTCGGCACGCCGGTCGACACGGCGATCGGCCAGATACAGATCGAACGGCGGTTCGCGGCCGCGTACTTGGGCGAGGGCCGCGGAACGAGGGCGGCCCTCGACCTGCTGGCGCAGGAGCGCCGCACCGACCGGGCGGTGACCGCGATGCGCACCGCGATCCGGGACGGGGACCGTGACCAGCTCTCCGATCGCCAACGGCAGGAACTCGACGCCGTGCTCCACTCGGTGGACGGGCTGGAGGGGCTGCGCGGGCGGGTGCTGTCCCACGCCGTCACCTGGGACCGGGCCGTGGCCGAATACAGCACCCTGGTGGAACCGGGCTTCGACGTCCCGTCAGCGCTCACGGCGCTCCAGGCCGGGCAGCTGGCCCGCGAGGCGCAGGTCGTCGTCGAGCTGGTGCGGGTGCGGGAGTTCGTCTCCCGCGAGGACGCGCTCGTCGCCGGGGCACGGGCCGCCGGAACGCTCACCGACCGCCAGTACGACACCCTCACCGCGACGATCGAGGACCGCCGGGTCTTCGAGCGGACCTATGTGCCCGACCTGCCGGCCGACTCGCGCGGCCTCTTCGAGGAGTTCCAGCGCGGAGACCTCCACCGGGAGCTGACCCGGGGTGAGGACGCCCTGCTGCGGGCGGGTGCGGAGGGCGCGGGCGAGGCCGTCGCGGCCGGTACGTGGCGCACCACCACGGACCGCGCCGTCAAGCAGTACATGCGGCTGTGCACCCGGTCGGCGATCAACTCCGCCGAGCGAGGCCGGGCGTTCGCCTACCGTGAGATGGCCAAGGCGGCGATCGTCGGTGTGCTGGGACTGGCCGCCGTGGGGCTCTCCCTGTGGTTCGCGGTGCGTGGCGCACGGCGCATCTCGCGCCGTCTCGAGTCGCTGCGGGACGCCGCCGATCTGCTGACCAATCGTCAGCTCCCGCACGTCATGGAGCGGTTGAGCGCCGGTGAGGAGATCGACGCCGCCGCCGAGGCGCCGCCCCTGGCCGACGCGGAGGCGGTGGCCGACGAGATCGGCCAGGTCGGCAGGTCCTTCAACACCGCCCGGCTCGCGGCCGTCGAGGCCGCCGTCAAGCAGGCCACCCTGCGCCGCGGGCTGTTCGCGGTGCTCCTGAACATCGCCCGCCGCAACCAGGCGCTCGTGCACCGGCAGCTCAAGCTGGTCGACACGCTGGAGCGGCGCACCGACGACCCGGACGTCCTGGACGACCTGTTCCGGATCGATCACCTGACCACACGCATGCGGCGCCACGCGGAGAGTCTGATCATCCTCTCCGGCTCGGCCCCGGGCCGCCGTTGGCGGCGGCCCGTGCCCGTCGGCGAGGTGGTGTCGTCCGCGGTGAGCGAGATCGAGCAGTACGCGCGGGTCATGATCCCTCCGATGCCGGAGGTGGGCGTCGCGGCGGACGCCGTCGCCGACATCGTCCATCTGATCGCCGAACTCGTCGAGAACGCCACGGTGTTCTCACCGCCCCACACCCAGGTCACCCTGCGTACCGGACGGGCCGGGAGCGGGTTCGTCCTGGAGATCGACGACCGGGGTCTCGGTCTGGCGCCGGAACAGATCGAGGAGGCCCACCGCACCATCACCACGCCGGACGACTTCGACCCGACCCGGCACGACCGGCTCGGGCTGTACGTGGTGGGCCGGCTCGCCGCACGGCACGGCATCACGGTCACGCTGTGCCGTTCGCCGTACGGCGGCACGACGGCGGTGGTGCTGCTGCCGGAGGCGGTTCTCGCGCCGGTGGAACCCGCGCGCCCGGCGGTGGCGGCGGACCCGGACCCGCGGGCGCTGCCCTCGCGGACGGGCACCGTGGTCCTCGAGGAGCGGCGGACGGCGCGGCGCGAGCAGGAGCTCGATCCTGTGCCGCGGGACGCCCCGGTCCCGGGCTCGCCCGTGCTGCCCACCCGGGTCCGCCAGCGGGCCCTCGCACCCGAGCTGCGTACCGCGGGACCGGTGGCCGACGAGACGCCGGAGCGCGAGGTCACTCCGGAGGAGATGCGCGCGGTCTTCGGATCCTTCCAGCGGGGCCTCGACCGCGGACGCAGGGGCCTGCCCACGCAGCCGGACGCCAGGCGGTCCGGCCCCTCGCAGCGAACCGACACCGAGGAAGGGACGGACGCCGACGATGCGCCCTGACCAGCTCCCAGAGCACTCCGACCGGACCCTCGAGGCCCGCGTCCCCGAGGCCCGGACCCCGGAGCCGGCGGGGGGCGCCTCCGGGTACGGGGGTGACACCGACCGGCCCGGTACCGATCTCGGGTGGCTGCTCGACGACCTCGTGGCCAGGACGGACCATGTCCGCCAGGCCGTGCTCCTCACCGCCGACGGTCTCCCGCTGAGCTGCTCGGACGGCATGCGCAGACGGGACATCGAGCACCTCGCCGCCGTCTGCGCGGGCTTCCACAGCCTCGCCCGTTCGGCGGGCGAGCGCTTCGCCGCGGGCGGGGTGCGCCAGACCATGGTGATGCTCGACGACGCCTACCTCTTCATCACCCCGGCGGGCGACGGAAGCAGGCTGGCCGTGCTCAGCGAGGTGCAGACGGACGTCGGACAGCTCGCCCACGAGATGGAACTGCTCGTCCGCCGCGTCGGCCGCCACATGGCCGCCGCCGTACGTTCGGCGGCCGACCCCGCTGGCCCCTGATCCGCCCGTGACCGACGACCACTGGTACGAGGACGAGACCGGGCCGATGGTGCGGCCCTACACCGTCACCGGGGGCCGGACCCGGCCCTCGGGCGGGCAGCTCATCGATCTGATGTCGCAGGTCACGGCCCTGGAGGCGGGCACCGGGCTGCCCGGTGTCGATCATGCGGCGGCCGCCCTGCTCGACCTGGCGCGGCACGGCCCCCGGCCGGTCGTCGAGCTCGCCGCGGATGTCGACCTGCCGCTGACCGTCGTACGCGTGCTCCTCGGCGACCTGGCGGAGGCCGGGCTGGTGCGCATCGACGAGCCGCGCCGTTCGCCGCACGGCGGTCCGGTGGCCGACCCGGAACTGCTGCGCGAGATCGTGGAGCGGCTGCGCGAGCTGTGAGCGCCCGCAGGGCCGGAACCGGGGCCGGAGGGGGCCGGAACCGGGGCCGGGGGGCCGCCGCCTCCGGGCAGCCGCCCTGCCCCGTCCTGGTGCGGGAAACCCGCCTGTGACCTGCGTCTCCCCGGGAATCGGGGCCACGACCGGGATGCGCGAGGGGGTGCGCAACGAATCGCCGCCGGAGGCCGGGCGCACGCAATGAATCGTTCGGTGACGCGCAACGGGTCCTTCTTGTCCCCCCGAGCCGGCCGACCGTACCGTCTATCTGGCCCCCCGAATCCCCTTCCGCACCGGTGGAGAACACGCATGCGCACAGCCCTGCTCCAGAGCTCCGGCCGCCCCGGCTCCATCGTCGAGAACCTCAAGGTGCTCGACGAGGCCGCCGGCCGCGCCGCCGCAGCGGGAGCCGGGCTGATCGTGACCTCGGAGATGTTCCTGACCGGCTACGCCATCGGTGACGACATCGCGCGCCTCGCCGAGCCCGCCGACGGCGAATCCGCCGACGCGATCGCCGAGATCGCCACCCGGCACGGCGTGGCCGTCGCCTACGGCTACCCCGAGCGCGAAGCCGCACGCCACGAGGACGAGGGCGCCCCGGCCGACGGTGGGGCGCGGGTGTTCAACTCCGTGCAGCTGATCTCCGCCGACGGCGCCCGGCTCGCGAACTACCGCAAGACCCACCTCTTCGGCTGCTTCGAGCACGACCACTTCACGCCCGGCGACCAGCCCGTCGTGCAGGCCGAACTCGACGGCCTCCGGGTCGGCCTCATGATCTGCTACGACGTCGAGTTCCCGGAGAACGTCCGCGCGCACGCCCTCGCCGGCACCGACCTGCTGCTCGTACCGACCGCGCAGATGCACCCCTTCCAGTTCGTCGCCGAGTCCGTCGTCCCGGTGCGCGCCTTCGAGAACCAGATGTACATCGCCTACGTCAACCGCACCGGTCCGGAAGGGGAGTTCGAGTTCGTCGGGCTGTCCACGCTGGCCGGGCCCGACGGAGTCGCCCGTACCCGGGCCGGCCGCGGCGAGGAACTGGTCCTGGCGGACGCCGACCCCGTCCGTCTCGCGGCCTCGCGCGAGGCGAACCCGTATCTGAAGGACCGCCGCCCCGGTCTCTACGGGTCCCTCGTCTGACATCCCGCCCGGTCGAACAAGCCTCCCCCTCACCAGCATTCGCGCAAGGAGTCCGTACCCCATGACGTCCACCGTGCCCAACGCCGTCCAGCACGCCGACGTGCAGCAGCCGCCGATCACCATGTTCGGCCCGGACTTCCCCTACGCCTACGACGACTTCCTCGCGCACCCCGCGGGCCTCGGGCAGATACCCGCGACCGAGCACGGCACCGAGATCGCGGTCATCGGTGGCGGACTGTCCGGCATCGTGGCCGCGTACGAGCTGATGAAGATGGGCCTCAAGCCCGTCGTGTACGAGGCCGACGAGATCGGCGGCCGGCTGCGCACGGTCGGTTTCGAGGGCTGCGACCCCTCGCTCACCGCCGAGATGGGCGCGATGCGCTTCCCGCCGTCCTCCACCGCCCTCCAGCACTACATCGACCTGGTGGACCTCGAGACCCGGCCGTTCCCCAACCCCCTTGCCGAGTCCACGCCTTCGACGGTCGTCGACCTCAAGGGCGAGTCGCACTACGCGACCTCCGTCGACGACCTCCCGCAGGTCTACCGCGACGTCATGAACGCCTGGAACGCCTGTCTGGAGGACGGCGCCGACTTCTCCGACATGAACCAGGCCATGCGGGAGCGCGACGTTCCGCGCATCCGGGAGATCTGGTCGAAGCTCGTCGAGAAGCTCGACAACCAGACCTTCTACGGCTTCCTGTGCGACTCGGAGTCCTTCAAGTCCTTCCGCCATCGTGAGATCTTCGGTCAGGTCGGCTTCGGCACCGGCGGCTGGGACACCGACTTCCCGAACTCCATCCTGGAGATCCTGCGGGTCGTCTACACCGAGGCCGACGACCACCACCGCGGCATCGTCGGCGGCTCCCAGCAGCTCCCGCTGCGGCTGTGGGAGCGCGAGCCGGAGAAGATCGTCCACTGGGCGTACGGCACCTCGCTGTCGACGCTGCACGACGGCGCCCCGCGTCCGGCCGTGACCCGGCTGAACCGCACCGCGGGCAACGGCATCACGGTGACGGACGCGAACGGCGACATCCGTACGTACAAGGCGGCGATCTTCACCGCCCAGTCCTGGATGCTGCTCTCCAAGGTCGCCTGCGACGACTCGCTCTTCCCGATCGACCACTGGACGGCGATCGAGCGCACGCACTACATGGAGTCCAGCAAGCTCTTCGTGCCCGTCGACCGGCCGTTCTGGCTGGACAAGGACGAGGAGACCGGCCGTGACGTCATGTCGATGACGCTCACCGACCGGATGACGCGCGGCACCTACCTCCTCGACGACGGCCCGGACAAGCCCGCCGTCATCTGCCTCTCGTACACGTGGTGCGACGACAGCCTGAAGTGGCTGCCGCTGTCCGCGAGCGAGCGGATGGAGGTCATGCTGAAGTCGCTCGGCGAGATCTACCCGAAGGTCGACATCAGGAAGCACATCATCGGCAACCCGGTGACCGTGTCCTGGGAGAACGAGCCCTACTTCATGGGCGCGTTCAAGGCCAACCTGCCGGGCCACTACCGCTACCAGCGCCGTCTGTTCACGCACTTCATGCAGGAAGCGCTGCCCGAGGACAAGCGGGGCATCTTCCTCGCCGGTGACGACATCTCCTGGACGGCCGGCTGGGCCGAGGGCGCCGTCCAGACCGCGCTGAACGCGGTCTGGGGCGTCATGCACCAGCTCGGCGGGACGACCGACCCGACCAACCCCGGGCCCGGCGACGTCTACGACGAGATCGCGCCGGTGGAACTCCCCGAGGACTGAGTCTTCCTCGACTCGACTCGGCTCGACTCGGCTCGGCTCGGCTCGACTCGACCCGACTCGACCCGACCCGACCCGACCCGACCCGACCCGGCTCGGCTCGGCTCGGCTCGGCTCGACTCGACTCGACTCGACTCGACTCGACACGACACGCGGCGCGGCGCGGCGCGGCGCGGCGCGGCTGGAGGGTCAGACCCCGGCGGCCCGCGCCGCCTCGTACACCTCGGCGGCCACGTCCTTCAGTTCCTGGGCGTCCCGCACCGAGCTCTGGAGGTCGAGGAAGATCTCGTCGAGGCCGACCTCGGCGTGGGCGACCAGGTCGGCCACGATCTGCTCGACACCGCCCTGGAAGGGCTGGCGGTCCGCGCCCTCGTACCCCTTCGCCGTGTACCGGGGGTTGGTCCGCAGCACCGTGCGCAGCGGCTCGGTGCGGCCGCGCTCGGCGGCCAGGTCCTGCAACTGGCGCCACTGCGCCGCCAGCTGCTCGACGCCCATGCCGATCGGCATCCATCCGTCGGCGTGGTCGACGAGCCGGCGCCGCGCCTTTCCGGTGTTGGCGGCCAGCAGGATCGGGATCGGCCGGACGGGCTTGGGGCCGACCACGGCCGACGCGATCTTGGTGAGCGTGCCGTCGTGGACCACCGGGTCGGGGCCCCACACCGCGCGGCACACCGCGATGACCTCGTCGAGAACCTGGCCGCGCTCCTCGAAGGGCCGGGCGGAGGCCGCCGCGTACTCGTCGAGCGACCAGCCGGTGCCGAGGCCCGCGACGACCCGGCCGCCGCTCGCCGCGTCGAGCGAGGCGAGGGCCTTGGCGAGCTGGAAGGGCACGTGCAGCGGGGCCACCAGGACGCTGGTCCCGAGCTCGGCGCGCTCGGTGACCGCGGCCGCGAGCGTCAGGGTGACCAAGGGGTCGGCGACGCCGCGGTACGCCTCCGGCCAGGCCAGTCCCTCGATGCCGTACAGCCCCTGCGTCGGGGGATCCGGGAACAGCGCCCGCTCGAAGACCCACAGGCTGTCGTACCCGATCGCCTCCGCGGCGCGTGCCACGTCGGGCACGTCCCGTCCGAGGTCGAACTGCTTCATCTGGGGGAGGGTGAGACCGAGTCGCGTCGCCATACCTGGGTGCTCCTTCGCATCAGGGTGTGCCGATCGTTCAACGTACAGTGATCCGGACCGAGTTCCAGCGAGGACCGCGCCGCGTGGCCGGATCAGGTCGGCAGAGGAGTGAGCAGCATCCGGCCGGCCAGGCCCACCGCGGCGTCGAGGCGTTCGGCGAACTCCTCGGCCAGGTCCGGGAGTCCGCGCAGGGCCCACAGTGCCCGCGCCGCCGCCCAGGTGGCCTGACGGGCCCGCTCGAGGCTCCATGAGCCGAGCAGATGGGTGAGCGGATCGGCGATCTGGAGCAGGTCGGGGCCCGGCATCAGATCTTCGCGGATGTGTTCCTCCAGCGAGACGAGGAGGTCACCCACGCGGTCGAACTCGTCCTCCAGGTCCGCCGGTTCGCAGTCGAGCGTACGACAGGTGTCCACCAGGGCGAGCGCCAGATCGTGCCCGATGTGCGCGTTGATGCCCGCGAGCGCGAACTGCAGCGGACGTACCCCCGGATGGCGGCGGAACTGCAGCACCGGCCGCCAGGAGGCCGGTGCGCGGCCTTCTTCGGCCACCGCGAGATAGCGCTCCGCGAACCGCACGTCCAGCGTGATCGCGGCCCGGCGGTCCGGGAAGACCCCGGTGTCCAGGTGCCGGTCGAACTCCTCGGTGACGGTGAGGTAGACGCGGTTGAAGACCGCGAGACCGTCCCGCTCGGGTAGCTCCGCGTCCAGGGTGCGCATACGGGAGACGACCGCGTCTACGGGAGTGGTGAACTGTGCCGACTGCGCCATGAGGGCAGCGTCCCAGTCCTAGGGTGGCCGGAGTGCCGCCGGGCCGGAGGCTTCCCCAGAACGGGGGAACGCGGCCGGGGCGGGAGTGGGGGAGCAGTACGTGTCAGGCTTACGTGCCCATCGGCCGGCCGAGCGCAGGTCCGACCGCAGGGCGGAGCGCAGGCGGTCCGCCGGGCGCGCCGCGATGGTCGCCGCGGCCTCGGTCGTCGTGGCGGTCGGGACGGTGACGGGGATGGTGTCCGCGCTCGACGGAGATCGCCCCTCGAAGGAAGCGAGACCGCTGGTGACCCGTGCGCCGAGCCTCGGCCCGCTGCCGGGTGTGCCGTTGCCCTCGCGCACCACGGCAGCGCCGTCCCCGTCGAAGCCGGCCTCGTCCGGGCCGGCTCCCGAGCCCTCGCCGACCAGGAAGAAGCCGCGGACCGTGGCCGCCCCCGGCCTTCTCTACCACCACGCGGACTCCCAGGTCCGTGACTGGGTCGACGCCCATCCCGGCGACGCCCGGCGTGCGGTCATCGCGTCCCGGATCGCCGACCGTCCGGCCGCGGTGTGGTTCGCCGACTTCACACCGTCCACCATCACCGCGCGGGTCAGGGCCGTGACGTCGGCCGGCGCCGCGCAGGGCCGGGTGCCCGTCGTCGTGCCGTACGCCATCCCGCAGCGCGACTGCGGCGGCGCCTCGGACGGCGGGGCGCCCGACCTCGCAGCGTACGACGGCTGGATCGACCGCTTCGCGGCCGGGCTCGGCTCGGGCGAGGTCGTCGTCGTCCTGGAGCCCGACTCGATCGCCCAGTCCGACTGCCTCGGCGAGGGTGAACGGGCCGACCGCTTCGCCTCCCTGGCCCGCGCCGGCCGCGTCCTGAAGGCGGCGAACCCCAGGGCCAGGGTCTACTTCGACGCCGGTCACTCCGACTGGAACCCGGCCGCCGAACAGGCCGCGCTGCTCGGCCGGGCGGGCGCGGCCTCGGCCGCCTCCTCGGACGGCGTCTTCACCAATGTGTCCAACTTCCACCGGACGAGCGACGAGATCGCCTACGCCCGGCGGGTGCTGTCCGCGCTCGGAGGGGCCCCGCACCTCGGCGCCGTGATCGACACCAGCCGCAACGGCAACGGCGCGCCTCCCGACGGCGAGTGGTGCGATCCGGCGGGCCGCAGGATCGGCCGGGCGCCGACCCTGAGCACCGGCGAGGCCGGGATCGACGCCTACCTGTGGGTGAAGCTGCCGGGTGAGTCGGACGGCTGCCGGGGCACGCCGGGGACCTTCTCGGCCGAGTACGCCTATGATCTGGCGCGCTGATCCCCGGGCTCGTCGTACGTCGACGTCCCCGAGTCGAGCAGGGGCTCCTGCCGCTTGAGGTGGGCCGGGGCCATCGCCCGCAGCGCGTGGTAGCCGGTGATCACGACGATGGTGCCCAGCGCGATGCCGTTCAGCGAGAAGTTGTCGGTGAACTTCAGGGTGACGCCGCCGATGCCGATGATGATGCCCGCGGCGGCCGGCACCAGGTTGAGCGGATTGCGCAGGTCCACCCGGGCGTTGAGCCAGATCTGGGCGCCGAGCAGCCCGATCATGCCGTACAGGATGACGGTGATGCCGCCGAGGACACCGCCCGGGATCGCCGCGACCACCGCGCCGAACTTGGGGCACAGGCCGAAGAGCAGGGCGAAGCAGGCGGCCGCCCAGTAGGCGGCCGTGGAATAGACCCGGGTCGCGGCCATCACGCCGATGTTCTCGGAGTAGGTGGTGTTGGGCGGGCCGCCGACCGCCGTGGAGAGCATCGAGGCGGCGCCGTCGGCGGAGATCGCGGTGCCGAGCCTGTCGTCCAGCGAGTCGCCGGTCATCTCGCCGACCGCCTTGACGTGACCGGCGTTCTCGGCGACCAGCGCGATCACGACCGGCAGCGCGACGAGGATCGCCGACCACTGGAACGAGGGTCCGTGGAAGGCCGGCAGCCCGATCCAGTCGGCCCGGCCGACACCGGAGAGGTCCAGGCGCCAGTGGTCGGTCACCTTGCCGCTCGCGTCCGTCGAGTGGATCCGGCCGAAGATCCGGTCGAAGGCCCAGGAGATGACGTAGCCGAAGACGAGCCCGAGGAAGATCGCGATGCGTGACCAGAAGCCGCGCAGGCACACCACGGCCGCTCCGGTGACCAGCATCGTGAAGAGCGCGGTCCACTGGTCCTGCGGCCAGTAGGTGGACGCGGTCACCGGCGCCAGGTTGAAGCCGATCAGCATGACGACCGCGCCGGTCACGATCGGCGGCATCGCGGCGTGGATGATCCTCGCCCCGAACCGCTGCACGGCCAGACCCGCCAGGAACAGCGCGACCCCGACCACGAAGCACGCGCCCGTCACCGTCGCGCTGGTGCCGCCCTGTGCGCGGATCACGGCGGCGACGCCCACGAAGGAGAGCGAACAGCCCAGGTAGCTGGGCACCCGGCCGCGGGTGGCGAGCAGGAAGATGACCGTCGCCACGCCGGACATCATGATCGCGAGGTTCGGGTCGAGTCCCATCAGGACGGGTGCCACGAAGGACGCCCCGAACATGGCCACCACATGCTGGGCGCCGAGCCCGAAGGTCCGGGGCCAGGAGAGGCGTTCGTCGGGGCGGACGACCGCTCCCGGGGCGGGGGTCCGCCCGTCGCCGTGCAGTTTCCAGCGCACGCCGAGGTCCATGGTGAGGATTCGCTTTCTCTGTACGTGAATCGGTCCGGACCATTGTCAGGGTTAACCAGCCGCTCTACGCTCGCACGGTCCTACTCATGAACGTCGTTCATATGTCTGATCGGAGTGTTCTGTGAGTGCACGATCCCGACTGGGCGCGGTCGCGGCGGCCGTCGCGCTGGTGGTCGTCTTCGTTCCCGCCGCGTCCGCTCGTCCCGCCTCCGTCGTCGAGCCCGCGGCGTCCGCACACGCGGTGCCGCGCATCCCCAGGACCGTCGTCCTCGACGGCGGACGGCTCCAGCGGACCCGGATCCGGCTGGACCACGGCGACCCCCGACTCGCCCGGCCGCTGCGGGACTTGACGACCCGCGCCGACAACTGGCTGGACCAGGGCCCCTGGACGGTCGTCGACAAGCCGAGACCCGCCCCCGGCGGCGACCCTCACGACTACCTCAGTCAGGCCCCCTACTGGTGGCCCTCGCAGCCCGCCACCGCCGACAACCCGTGGGGCTGCCCCTATGTCCAGCGCGACGGGCAGCGCAACCCAGAGGTGGACACCGGCACCGACCGCCAGGACGTCGAGAAGGTCTTCGACTCGACGTACGACCTCGCGCTCGCCTGGTACTACACCGGCCGGAAGCGGTACGCCGAGAAGGCCGCCCAGGTCCTGCGCACCTGGTTCCTGGATCCGGCGACGCGGATGAACCCGAACCTGGACCACGGCCAGTTCATCCCGTGCAAGTACGACGGCCGGGCCATCGGCATCATCGACTTCTCGCAGTCGTACACGAGCGTCCTCGACGCGATCGCCCTCCTGGACACCGGCGCCCCCGGCTGGTCCCGGCGCGACCGCGCCGCGATGCTCGACTGGAACACCGGCTTCCGTGACTGGCTGACGGACAGCGCCTTCGGCAAGGAGGAGGGCGCCGCCCGGAACAACCACGGCACCTTCCACGACATGCAGCTCGCCGCGCTCGCGTACGCGACCGGCGACAAGGCCCTCGCCCGGCGGACCGTGCTCGCCGCGCGTGCCCTGCGCATCGACCCGCAGATCGCCGCCGACGGCAGCCAGCCCCAGGAACTGGCCCGCACCCGCAGCTGGCACTACTCGACCTTCGACCTGGTCGCCTACACCCGGCTCGCGGCCATCGGCCGGCACGTCGGCGTGGACCTCTGGTCCTACCGGGGGCCGGACGGCCAGAGCCTGTTCAAGGCGGTCGACTACCTGCTGCCCGCGGCGACCGGCGCCGAGCCGTGGACCCGTCCCGAGCTGGAGTTCCACCGGTTCGCGGCGAGCGATGTGGTGCACGCGGCGGCCGACGCGGGGGACCGGGCCGCACGGGCCGCCGTGCCGAAGCTCGAAGCGCCGCCCGGCGGCGATCTGTGGGAGCTGCGGCCGGCCGCCGAGCAGCTCGACTCGATCACGGGCTGAGCCCGCCCGGACGGGGTTCCTGAGCGGTTGCTTAGGATGGGGGTGTCGTTTTCAGCCACGCCTGTCCCATCAGCACCCTGTTCCAGGAGCCGCGCCCGTGACCGCCGAAGCCCCCGTCGCCCCCGCCCTCCCGTACGGACGGCTGCTGCCCGTCACCGTTCACTTCGACGACCTCGACGCGCTCGGACTGCTGCACAACGCCCGCTACCCGGTGATGGTCGAGCGCGCCTGGGCCGCGCTCTGGTACGAGCGCGGCTTGAGCTTCGAGGGCGACTGGGAGGCGGCGGGCGACTTCTGCAACGCCGTCAAGGAACTGCGCATCACCTACGAGGCCCCGGTCGGCCGCCCCGGCGCGTACGCCGTCCACCTCTGGCTGGAACGGCTCGGGAACACCGGACTGACGTACGGCTTCCGCTTCTGCTCCCTCGACGGCGCGGTGACCTACGCGCAGGGCACCCGCGTCCTCGTCCGGCTCGACCCCGGGACGCTGCGCCCGACGCCGTGGAGCGACCGCTTCAGGACCTTGGGCCGGGAACTGCTGCGCTCGGAGAGCTGACCTTCGGGCGGTCGCGGTCCCCGGCGCGCAGCACACCCGCGAGCACGGTGAGCCCGAACGCCAGGATCGTGACCAGCCCGAACGACACGACCAGACTCGTCGCCTGCGCCACCGACCCGATCAGGCTCGGCGCGATCAGCCCCGAGGTGTACGTGATGGTCGCGACGCCCGCGATGGCCTGACTGGGGTTGGGGCCGCTGCGCCCGGCCGCCGCGAAGCAGAGCGGGACGACGACCGCGATACCGAGGCCGAGCAGCGCGAAGCCGCCCATCGCCACCGCCGGATGCTCCGCCACGACGATCAGCAGCCCGCCGATCACGGCCAGCACACCGCCCGCCCGCACGGTGCGCACGGCACCGAAGCGGTTCACCACCGTGTCGCCCACCAGCCGGGCCACCGCCATGGTCAGCATGAAACCGGTGGTCGACGCCGCGGCGAGACCCGCCGAACTGTCCAGCTGGTCGCGCAGATAGACCGCCGACCAGTCCAGGCTCGCGCCCTCCGCGAAGACCGCGCAGAAGCCGACGGCGCCGATGAGCAGCGCCGACCGGGGCGGCAGCGCGAACCGCGGCGGCGGCTCCTCGTCCTCGGTGGGCTGCAGGTCGAGCACCCAGCGGCAGGCGACCAGGCCCAGGAGCGTGAGGGTCACCGCGGCCAGGGCGTGGTGCAGGCGGGCGTCCGAGCCCAGATGTGCGGCGAGCGTGCCCGCCGTCGCGCCGATCAGGGCGCCGGCGCTCCACATGCCGTGCAGCCCGGACATGATCGACTTGTCGAGCCGGTTCTCGACCTCGACGCCCAGCGCGTTCATGGCGACGTCCGCCATGCCCGCCGTGGCGCCGTAGACGAACATGGCGAGGCACAGGGTGAGCAGGTTCGGAGCCAGGGACGGGAGGATCAGGGCCAGCGTCCACAGGGCCATGAGCCCGCGCAGTGCCGTACGGCTCCCGAAGCGGTGGGTGATCCGGCCGGCCAGCGGCATCGAGCAGGACGCGCCGAGGGCGGTGAAGGCGAGGGCGAAGCCCAGCTGCCCCGCGCTGACCGACGCATGGTCCTGGATCCACGGCACGCGGGTCGCGAACGAGCCCGTGACGGCTCCGTGCACGGCGAAGACGGCCGCCACGGCGTACCGGGCGCGCTTCACCTCGCGCTGGTCGTAGACCACTCCACTCATACTCCGGCCCCTCCCCGAGTGATGGTGCCCCATTCCGCCGCCGTAAACTATCAGGAACCCTGCCTGATAGATAGACGATTGCTCGCCGCCCGCCCATCGGGCGGGCCCGCCGATCTGGGAGGATCCCGGCATGCCCGCATCCCCGAGCACCGCCCGGGCCATCAACGACCGGCTCGCCCTGCGGCTGTTGCAGCAGGAAGGCCCCTTGACGGCAGGCCGGCTGAAACAGCTCACAGGACTGTCCCGGCCGACGGTCGCCGACCTCGTCGAACGCCTCACCGCCTCCGGCCTCGTCACGGTCGTCGGGGAATCGGGGGAGCAGCGGCGCGGCCCGAACGCCCGGGTCTACGGGATCGTCGCGGACCGCGCCCATCTGGCCGCGCTGGACGTCCGTACCGAGGGAGTCTCCGTGGTCGTCTCCGACCTGGTCGGAGACGTCCTGGCCGAGGCGTCCGTGCCGATCGGCGGCGACACCGGGACCGGACCCGCGGTGGAGCAGGCGGTCGCCCTGGTCGAGCGGGTGGCGAAGGAGGCGGGGACCCTGGGGGCGGCGCCCCCGCGCGAACTCGTCCGGGGGTGGGGCAGGCTGCACACCGTCGGCATCGGCGCGCCCGGTCTGATCGACCCCGCCACCGGCGAACTGCGCGACTCCTCGGGCCTGCCCGCGTGGCACCGGCGGCTGGTCGCCGCCCTCCAGGAACGGCTGCCCGAGGCCCGCGTCCTCGTCGAGAACGAGACCAACCTCGCCGCCCTCGCCGAACAACGCGACGGCGTCGCCCGCGACCGTGACACCTTCGTCCTGCTGTGGCTCGGCCACGGCACCGGGGCCGCCGTCGTCCTCGACGGTGCCCTGCGCCGCGGTGCCTCGGGAGGCACCGGGGAGATCGGCTTCCTGCCCGTGCCCGGCACCACGACCCTCCCCTCGGCGACCGACTGCGAGGGCGGCTTCCACTCGCTGGCCGGGGCGGCCGCGGTCGCGGCGCTGGCGGCGGAGTTCGGCGTCTCGGCCGAGCCTGACGCCCATGAACCGCATGCCGCGGCGCTGGTGAGACACGCGGTGGCCGCCCCCGGCACCCCGGGCGCCGCCGGCTTCCTCGACGCCCTCGCCGACCGCCTGGCCATCGGGGCGGCCTCCGTCACCGCCGTACTGGACCCCGGCTGTGTGGTTCTCGGCGGTGAGGTCGGCCGGGCGGGCGGCGCCGCGCTCGCCGCCCGGGTCGAGCGGCGGCTCGCCCGTATGTCGCCGCTCCCGACCGAGGTGCGCGCGAGCACGCTGGGCGGCGGCGCGGTCCTGCGCGGCGCCCTGCTGACCGCCCGCGACGGCGCGCAGGACGAGCTGTTCGCTCCGCCCTCGTCGCGGTAGGAGCGGGGCCGTGGGACGACCCCGGGTGGTGTGCCGAGCCGATGGGGGCTCGGCGCCCCGGGATCACCGGCGTATCAGCGTGCGTTCTCCGAGCGTGCCTTCAGGAAGTTCTCGAACGTTCCCTTCCCCACGGCGTGGGCCGGTGTGAGGTGGTGCCCCTCACGGAACGCCCGGTAGGTCTTGCCCGGCAGGCGTACGTCGAGCAGTGGGCGTCGTTTTCCGGTGGCGCGGAGGTGGGCGGCGGCCAGGGAGCGGAACGAGCGCACCTCGGGCCCGCCCATGTCCGCGACCCGCCCCGCGGGCGGCCCGGCCGCCAGTTCGGCCAGCCGGGCGGCGACCTCGGCGGCCTCGACCGGCTGGTCGGAGACCCCGGCCGGGAGGAGCAGCACCGGCAGCTTGGCGAGCCCGCCCAGGAACTGGGCGACGAGGTCGTGGAACTGGGTGGTGCGCAGGATCGTCCAGCCGAGCCCGGACTCCTCGATCAGCCTCTCCACAGCCAGCTTGGTCTTGTAGTAGCCCATCGGCACCGCGTCGACGCCGACGATCGAGATGTAGATCAGATGCGGGACGGCCGCCCGGCGCGCGGCAGCGACGACCTGCGCGGCGGCCCGTTCGTCGCCTCCGCGCGGTGTGGTCGCGCAGTGCACGATCGCGTCCACTCCCTCGACGGCCGCGTCCAGGCCGCTGCCGCCCACGCGCAGATCGACGGCGTACGGCTGCGCATGCCGACTGAGGACCCGCACCTCGTGGCCGTCCGCCCGCAGTCGCTCGGTGACGAGCCGGCCGAGGGTTCCGGTTCCCCCGGTCACCAGGATCGTGGTCATGCTCTTCAGCCTTTCGATTGCCGGCGCTCCCGGGTGGAACGCCCCTCGTCAGCTGAGACCGGACAGCCCGCGCGGATGTGACAACGGACTCCGCGGGACGACGACCGCACCCGGCGTCGGCGGGCGTGACCCCGTCTACCCGCCCGGATGGCGTCAGCCCGTCTACACGCGCGGTTCGGGCGGGAGCGGAACCTCACGAGGCCGGGACCCGGGTGAGGGGAGCCGGTCGGAGCCGTCGGGCCGGACCCGCGCCAGCTGGCGCCCCACGAACTCCAGTTTGTCGGGGTTCAGCACCACCCGCACCTCCGTGAACAGCCCGTCGTGGACTTCGAACGCGGCGACGCCGATGACCGCGGCGACCCCGTCGGCGTCCTCGGGCCCGCGCGCGATCAGCCCGGCGCCGCCGTTGACCTCGGTCTCCGACAGCTCGACGCCGTCCGCCAGCGCCCTGCCGAGGACACCGGCCAGGAAGCGCAGCACCTTCTCCCGCCCCTCGACGGGCCGCCGCGCCGCGGAGACCTTGCCGCCGCCGTCGGACCACCAGGTGACCTCCTCGGCGAACAGCCGCTCCAGGCCGGCCAGATCACCGTCACGGGCGGCGGAGAGGAACGAGGCGACGAGCCGGGTCCGCTGCTCGGCGGGGGCTTCGAAGCGGGCCTCCGGTGCGGCGATCCGCAGCGCCGCCCGCCGGTACAGCTGACGGCAGTTGGTCTCGCTCAGCTCCAGCACCTCGGCGATCTCCCGATGGCCGTACGCGAAGGCCTCCCGCAGGACGTAGACCGCCCGCTCGGTCGGGGTGAGCCGCTCCAGGAGGACGAGCAGGGCGAATGACACGGCGTCACGCTGCTCCGCGGACTCCAGGGGGCCGAGGGCGCCGTCCGCCGTGACGAGCGGTTCGGGCAGCCAGGGCCCCACGTACCGCTCGCGCCGTGCGCGGGCCGAGGTCAGCCGGTTGAGGCAGAGGTTGGTGACGGTCTTGGCGAGCCAGGCGCCGGGCCGCTCGACCTCCGCGCGGTCGGCGCCGCTGAAGCGGAGATAGGCGTCCTGCACCGTGTCCTCGGCGTCGGCGGCGGAACCGAGCATGCGGTAGGCGAGCCCGAACAGGCGCGGGCGATACGTCTCGAACTCGTCGGCGAGGCTCGTCGTCACGCCCTCCAGCCTCGCAGAGACCGGGATCCGGCGGACCGCACGGGTACCGGCGGCGGAGCCGGTTCCGGTTGGGGGACCCGGCGGCGGGGCAAGGGCCTTCGTCACCGCCGCCGGGTCGATCATGGGGGGACCGGCGATGAACGATCACGCAGTCTTGATCGAGGACACTAAGAGGACTAGACCATAGCGTCAATAGGTATGGACCAATATCGCGACGGCGTGGTACGGCCCAAGGGCGCGCGGCGCGACGGGAGTTGAACGGGGGTTGACTTGAGAGACCGTCTCGCGAATGTCCATGCCGAGTCTCTGTGAGCCACCCCACAGAGGTGCGGCCGCATGGGTGCCGATCGAGCGTGGCACACTGGCCGTGTACCAGAAGCAGCGCACTCCGGGGTCGGTGTAATTCCGAACCGGCGGTTACAGTCCGCGACCCGGTCGCTTCCAGCGGCCGGTTGACCAGGTGAAATTCCTGGACCGACGGTTAAAGTCCGGATGGGAGGCAGTGCGCGGCGGGCGGGCATGCGTGCGCGCTGCCGTTTGTTGCTCCTCGTCCTGCGGGACGAGTGACCTTTCGGCTTCGCTGCCTGTATGTCGCGGTCCGCTCATTCTGTCGTCATCGACAGGCCCCGGAGTCCGTGCCCTATGAGGCAGGAGGACCCGGGAAGTGTTCACCGGAATCGTCGAAGAGCTGGGTGAGGTCACCGCCGTCGAGACGCTCGACGACGCCTCGCGTTTCCGCCTGCGTGGCCCCGTCGTCACGCAGGGCGCGCAGCACGGCGACTCCATCGCCGTCAACGGAGTCTGTCTCACCGTGGTCGAGCACGAAGGCGACGAGTTCACCGCCGACGTCATGGCGGAAACCCTGAACCGCTCCAGCCTCGGCGCCCTCACCGTCGGCTCCCGCGTCAACCTGGAACGCCCGATGGCCGTGGGGGAGCGCCTCGGCGGCCACATCGTGCAGGGACACGTCGACGGCACCGGCGCGGTCATCGAGCGCAAGCCGTCCGACAACTGGGAGATCGTCAAGATCTCGCTCCCGGCCGACCTCTCGCGCTATGTGGTCGAGAAGGGCTCCATCACGGTCGACGGCATCAGCCTGACCGTCGTCGACGCCGGCCCCGACTACTTCACCGTGAGCCTCATCCCCACCACCCTCGACCTGACCACGCTGGGCCACAAGCAGCCCGGCGACCCGGTCAACCTCGAGGTCGACGTCATCGCCAAGTACGTCGAGCGACTGCTCGGCACCCGTGGCGAGCAGCCCGCCGGTCTGCCCGGTGCCCAGGGGGCCGGGCAGTGAACTGGATCAACTCCGAGGCCTTCGTCCTCCTCGACCAGCCCATCAAATGGTCGGACATGGTCGGCAACGTGTTCGGCCTGATCGCCCTCGGGCTCGGCTGGCGGCGCTCCATATGGACCTGGCCCGTTCAGTTCCTGTCCGGCGTCATCCTCTTCGCAGCCTTCGTCGGCCACCTCACCGGCAGCGCCGGCAAGCAGGTCGTGGTCGTCGTCGTCGCCCTGTGGGGCTGGTGGCAGTGGAACCGCGGCGAGGGCAAGGACGGGCGCGTCTCCGTGCGGTTCGCCACCTGGCGCGAGCGCGCGTACATGGTGGGCGCCGCGGCCGTGGGCACCCTCGCGGTCAGCGGCCTGTTCCACCTCTACCCGAAGCTGTCGTGGGACCCCTGGCCGGACGCCTACATCTTCGTCGGCACGATCGTCGCCATGTACGCGCAGGCCCGCGGCATGGTCGAGTTCTGGTTCGCCTGGCTGCTGGTCGACCTGGTGGGTGTCCCCCTCAACTTCGCCAACGGCTACGCCTTCTCCGGTTTCGTCTACGTCCTGTACGGCGCGCTCGTCCTGTGGGGACTGCGCGACTGGTGGCTGCGCTCCCGCGAGGCCGGGCAGCCCGTCCTGGAAGGAGCTCCGGCATGACAACGGCGCCGGTTTGGTACAGCACCGGGCACGATCAAGACGCCTCGGACTTCGCGCTCGATCCCGTCGAGCAGGCCATCGCCGACATCGCGGCCGGCCGCCCCATCGTGGTCGTCGACGACGAGGACCGGGAGAACGAGGGCGACCTCGTCATCGCGGCCGAGAAGGCGACCCCCGAGATCGTCGCCTTCATGATGAGCGAGTGCCGTGGGCTGATCTGCGCCCCCATGGAGGGCGACGAACTCGACCGGCTGCGCCTTCCGCAGATGGTCGACGACAACACCGAGTCGATGAAGACGGCGTTCACGGTCTCGGTGGACGCGTCCGCCGCGCACGGCGTGAGCACCGGCATCTCGGCATCCGACCGCGCCACCACCCTGCGGCTCCTCGCGGACGGCGTGGCCGGGGCCGACGACTTCGTGCGCCCGGGCCACATCTTCCCGCTCCGCGCCCGGCCCGGCGGTGTCCTGGCGCGCAACGGCCACACCGAGGCCGCCGTCGACCTGGCCCGGCTGGCCGGCCTGCGTCCGGCCGGAGCGATCGTCGAGATCGCCGGCGAGGACGGCCGGATGCTCCGGCTGCCCGAGCTGATCCCCTTCGCCCGCAAGCACGGCCTGACGATCATCTCCATCGAGGACCTGATCGCCTACCGCCGCTCCGTCGAGCTCTCGACGACGCCCGGGGAGGGAGCCCTGCTCGCCGGACCCACCGTCCGCCGCGAGGCCGAGGTCCATCTCCCCACCGCCTTCGGCGAGTTCACCGCGTACGGCTACCGCTCCACCGCCGACGGCGTCGAGCACGTCGCTCTCGTCCACGGCGAGATCGGCGACGGCGAGGACGTCCTCGTCCGCGTCCACTCCGAGTGCCTCACCGGTGACGTGTTCCACTCGCAGCGCTGCGACTGCGGCCCCCAGCTGCAGACGTCCATGGAACGCATCCAGACCGAGGGCCGCGGCATCGTGGTCTATCTGCGCGGCCACGAGGGGCGCGGCATCGGCCTGCTCTCCAAACTCCGCGCGTACGAGCTCCAGGAGCGCGGCCGCGACACCCTCGACGCCAACCTGGAACTCGGCCTGCCCGCCGACGCCCGGGACTACGGCGCGAGCGCGCAGATCCTGGAGGACCTCGGCGTCCGGAGCCTGCGGCTGATGACGAACAACCCCGACAAGACCGACGCGCTCGTCCGGTACGGCCTGCGGGTCTCCGGACGGGAGCCGATGCCCGTACAGGCGGGCGAGCACAATCTGCGCTACCTGCGCACCAAGCGGGACCGGATGGGCCACGACCTGCCCTGGCTGGACACGACCACCGTGTCGGCCTGCGGGAGCCAGTGACACCGCACGACCGGTACCACCGGCACGACACACGCACTATCGGCGACACAGCACAGCGGGACTTGAGGAGAGACGTGAGCGGCAAGGGTGCACCTGAACTGTCCGTACGCAACTGCGGCGACCTGCGGGTCGCGGTCATCGCGGCACAGTGGCACGACAAGGTGATGGACGGTCTCGTCGACGGCGCGCTGCGCGCCCTGCACGAGCTGGGAATCGACGAGCCGACCCTGCTGCGGGTCCCCGGGAGCTTCGAGCTGCCGGTCGTCGCCAAGGTCCTGGCGGGCCGCGGCTACGACGCGATCGTCGCGCTCGGCGTCGTCATCCGCGGCGGAACGCCCCACTTCGAGTACGTGTGCCAGGGAGTCACCCAGGGCCTCACCCAGGTCTCCATCGACACCGGCGTCCCCATCGGCTTCGGTGTACTGACCTGTGACACCGAGGAGCAGGCCCTGGACCGCGCGGGCCTTGAGGGCTCCAACGAGGACAAGGGACACGAGGCGGTGACGGCCGCCGTGGCGACGGCGGCCACCCTCCGCTCAGTATCCGAACCCTGGCACTGAGGTACGGCACCGAGCGCGTAGGGTGAGGACCACCATGTCCAATAAGACGTTCGAGGAGCTCTTCACCGAGCTCCAGCAGAAGGCCGCCACAGGCGATCCCGCCACTTCGCGCACCGCCGAGCTGGTCGGCAAGGGTGTTCATGCCATCGGCAAGAAGGTCGTCGAAGAGGCCGCAGAGGTCTGGATGGCCGCCGAGTACGAGGGCAAGGACGCCGCCGCCGAGGAGATCTCGCAGCTGCTGTACCACGTCCAGGTGATGATGGTCGCTCGCGGGATCTCCCTCGACGACGTGTACGCGCATCTGTAGGGGCCCGTCTCAGCAGCGCCCCCCACCGAGCACGTCCACCTGTCCCACCCACTCCTGAACAACCTCACGCAAAGGAAGCCGACCTCATGCTGCGCATCGCCGTCCCCAACAAGGGTTCCCTCTCAGGCCCTGCGGCGGAGATGCTGCATGAGGCCGGCTACCAGCAGCGCCGGGAGTCCAAGGAGCTCAGGATCGTCGACCCGGAGAACGAGGTCGAGTTCTTCTACCTCCGCCCCCGCGACATCGCGATCTACGTCTCCTCGGGCCGGCTCGACATCGGCATCACCGGCCGCGACCTCCTGATCGACTCCGGGGCCAACGCGGAGGAGATCCTCCCGCTCGGCTTCGCCCGCTCCACCTTCCGCTTCGCCGGCAAGCCGGGCACCGCGAACGGCATCGCCGACCTGAACGGCACGACGGTCGCCACCTCCTACGAGGGCATCGTCGCCAAGCACCTCGCCGACCACGGCATCGACGCCTCCGTCGTGCACCTCGACGGCGCCGTCGAGACCGCCATCGAACTCGGTGTCGCCGAAGTCATCGCGGACGTCGTCGAGACGGGCACCTCGCTGCGCAACGCCGGACTGGAGGTCTTCGGCGACCCGATCATGAAGTCCGAGGCCATCGTCGTCCGCCGTGTCGGAGCCGACCTCACCGAGGACGCCGAGCCCAAGGTGCAGCAGTTCCTGCGCCGGCTCCAGGGCGTCCTGGTCGCCCGGACCTACGTGATGATGGACTACGACTGCCGCGCCGAGCACCTGGAGAAGGCCGTCGCGCTCACTCCCGGCCTGGAGTCGCCGACGATCTCGCCGCTGCACAACGAGGGCTGGGTCGCCGTCCGCGCCATGGTCCCCTCCAAGGAGGCCCAGCGGATCATGGACGACCTGTACGCGCTCGGCGCGCGGGCCATCCTGACCACGGCCATCCACGCCTGCCGGCTCTGACAGGGACCTCGAACATGTCGGACCTCCCCGCCCTTCCCATGACTTTCCGCCCGTCCCGCACCCGGGCCGTGCTGCTCACCGCGGGCGCCACGATCCTCGTGGTCATCACCACGGTCGCCATGCTTCTGGAGCAACTCGGCCCGGGGGAGCGGCTCAGCTTCATCTTCACCGCGGCCCTCCTCTTCGGAGTGCTCCTGCTGCTCGCGCGGCCCAAGGTCGTCGCCGACGAGACCGGGGTCACCGTCGTGAACATCGCGAGCCGGCGGCACCTGGACTGGGCGGAGATCCTGAAGGTCAACCTGCGCCCCGGCGACCCCTGGGTGTTCCTCGACCTCAGTGACGGCACCAGCCTGCCGGCGCTCGGCATCCAGCCGGGCATCGCCAAACAGCGCGCCATCGAGGACGCCCGGACCCTGCGCGCCCTCGCCGAGGCCCGCGCCATTCGCGAGCCCGGCGGGCACCGCGACGAACATCAGGGCTGACTCTCGGCCTTCCACCCTGCCCTGAGGGCCCATGTCTTGATTAATCTGTTGGCGGAGGCGTTTTCATCGCGCCTCCGCCTCCGATGTGCCCCCAGCCCTCAGAGGCTCCCTGCTACCCGAGGAGTGACTCCCTCCAGCGATGGACGGATCGTCCTGTAGTACCTGCGCCGCCCCCTTCCGACATATCGAGGCGGCGGCATGACCATCCCCCTGATGCTCCTTGGCGCGGCGTTCCTGCTGATTCTCGCCAACGGCTTCTTCGTGGCGGCCGAGTTCGGCCTCATCACGGTCGAGCGCCCGGACGCCGAGCAGGCCGCGGCCGCCGGTGACAAGCGCGCCGGCACGGTCGTCGAGTCGCTCAAGGAACTGTCCTTCCAGCTCTCCGGCACCCAGCTCGGCATCACCATCACCTCGCTCGTCGTCGGCATGCTCGCCGAACCGGCGCTCGCCCAGCTGCTGGACGGCCCGTTCACCGCGATCGGGCTGCCCGAGGGCGCGGTGCCCGGCATCGCCGTGGTGGTCGGCATGCTGCTCGCCTCCGCCGTACAGATGGTGGTCGGTGAACTCGTGCCCAAGAACTGGGCGGTGTCCAGGCCGCTCCAGGTCGCCCGCTTCGTCGCCGGCCCGCAGCACGTCTTCTCCCGCCTTTTCCGGCCGGTGATCGCCGCGCTCAACACGGTCGCCAACCGGCTCGTCCGCGCCCTGGGCGTGGAACCCGCCGAGGAACTGGCCTCCGCCCGCACCCCCGGCGAACTCGTCTCCCTGGCCCGCCACTCGGCCCGGGCGGGCGCGCTGGAGCAGGACACCGCGGACCTCTTCGTCCGCACCATGTCGCTCGCCGACCTCACGGCCCAGCACGTCATGACGCCGCGAGTGAAGGTCAGCGCCCTCCAGTCGTCGGCGACCGCCGAGGACGTGGTCAACCTCACCCGTGCCACCGGCCTCTCCCGCTTCCCGGTCTACCGGGAGCGGATCGACGAGATCGTCGGCATGGTGCACCTCAAGGACGCCCTCGCGATCCCCTCGTACGACCGGCTGCGCACCCCCGTCGGCCGGATCGCCCAGGTCCCGTTGCTCGTCCCGGAGACACTGCCCGTACAGCCGCTCCTCGAACAGCTGCGCAATGAACAGCCGATCGCCGTCGTCGTCGACGAGTACGGCGGCACGGCCGGCGTGGTCACCCTGGAGGACATCGTCGAGGAACTCGTCGGTGAGGTCCGCGACGAGCACGACGACGTCCTGGGCGAACCGCCCGAACTCGCGGCCGCTCCGCCCGAGGACGGCAGGCCCGCCTGGGACGCCGACGGCAGCTGCCGGGTGGACATCCTGCAGCGCATAGGCCTCGACGTTCCCGAGGGACCGTACGAGACCGTGGCGGGCCTTGTCGCCGATCTGCTCGGCAGGATCCCGGCCCCCGGCGACAAGGCCGAGCTCCCCGGCTGGCGCCTCTCGGTGCGCCAGGTCGGGCACTACCGTGCCGAACGCGTCCGCCTGGTGCGGACCGCGCTCGCCCCGGAGGCCGTCCGATGAGCGTGCTCCAACTCCTCTTCGCCGGCCTGCTGGTGCTCGCCAACGGCTTCTTCGTCGGCGCCGAGTTCGCCCTGGTGTCCGTGCGGCGCAGCCAGATCGAACCGCTCGGCACCGCGCGCTCCCGGCAGGTCCTGTACGGCCTGGAGCGGCTCCCGCAGATGATGGCGGCGGCCCAGTTCGGCATCACCATGTGCTCGTTGACGCTCGGCGCGGTCGCCGAGCCCACGGTCGCCCATCTCCTGGAGCCGGTCTTCGAGGCGGTCCATCTGCCGGACGGGGTGATCCACCCCCTCGGCTATGTGATCGCGCTCGCCCTCGTCGTCTTCTTCCACCTCGTCATCGGCGAGATGGTCCCGAAGAACCTGGCGATGGCCGCGCCGGAGAAGACGGCCCTGTGGCTCAGCCCCGGACTGGTCGCCTTCGCGCGGCTGTGCCGGCCGGTCACGGTGGGCCTCGGCGCCTGCGCGCGGCTGATCCTCAAGCTGTTCCGGGTCGAGCCCAGGGACGAGGTCGAGGCGGTCTTCACCAGCGAGCAGCTCAACCGGCTCGTCGAGGACTCCGGACAGGCCGGCCTCCTCGACCCCGAGGAGCAGGAGCGCCTCGAGGACGCCCTGGAGCTCGGCTCCCGCCCGGTCACCGACGTCCTGCTCGACGGCGACTCGCTGGTCACCGTGGACTCCTCGGTCACCCCGGGCCAGGTCGTTGCGCTCACCGCGCGCACCGGGTACTCCCGTTTCCCGGTGGTCGCGGAGAACGGCGCCTTCATGGGCTGCTATCTGCATGTGAAGGACGTCCTCGACCTGGAGGAGTCCGACCGCGCGGTCCCGCAGCAGATGTGGCGCCCCATGACCACCCTGCGGTCCGAACTCCCCCTGGACGACGCCCTCACCGTGATGCGCCGCGCCGCCACCCACCTGGCCCAGGTCGCCGACGCCACTGGGAAGGTCATGGGCCTCGTGACCCTTGAGGACGTACTGGAGCTGCTGGTCGGCGAGGTGCGGGACCCGGCGCACCGGGATGTCGCACCGGTGCGCGTCGCCGAGCCGCGCCCGAGCCCGGCCCCGGAGGAGGCGCTGGCGAGCTGATCCTGAGCGTGGGCCCCGGTCTCCCCGGCGGCCGTGCGACCGGGCTTCCGGTCGTACGGCTCCGGCGGCGCCGGGGCCTTCTCACATGGCCGACGGATCCTGCGGGCCCCGTCCGGACAGGACCTCCCCGTAGGCCTGCATGAGGTCGGGCAGGCGCAGGGTCGACAGGTCGTCGCGCGAGGGTGTGCCGGGGTATCCCGACAGCCGCAGATCGCGATAGGCGCAGCTCTTCTCGTACAGGGTGCGCAGGAAGCGGCCGTTGCCGAGTTCGTCGATCCAGCCCTGGTCGACGACGTGGCCGGCGATCGACCGCAGCTCGTCCAGTGCCTCCTCGTCCCAGATGTCACCGTTCTCGGCGGCCAGCACCTCGCCGATGGAGGTCAGTTCGAGGGGGCGGTAGGAGGGGAAGTCCACGCGGGTGGTGAAGCGGGAGGAGAGGCCGGGGTTGGCGGCGAGGAGCCGGTCCATGCCCTCGGGGTATCCGGCGAGGATGACGACCAGGTGGTCGCGGTTGTCCTCGGCCCGCTTCAGCAGGACCTGGAGGGCTTCGTCGCCGTACGCGTCGCCCTTGCCGTAGCCGGAGTTGGACAGGGAGTACGCCTCGTCCACGAACAGAACGCCGCCGATCGCCGAGTCGATCAGCTCGTTGGCCTTCACGGCGGTCTGGCCGAGGTACTCGCCGACCAGGTCGGCTCGCTGGGCCTCGACCAGATGGTCGCCGCCGAGCAGCCCGAGCGCGTAGAAGACCCGGCCGAGGATGCGGGCCACCGTGGTCTTGCCGGTGCCGGAGGGGCCGGAGAAGACGAAGTGCCGCTTGGGCGGCTGCACCGGGAGGCCCTGCCCGGTGCGCAGCCTCGCCATGTTCAACTGTGCCGAGAGCGCCTTGACCTGTCGCTTCACGGGCTCCAGGCCCACCATGCGCTCCAGCTCGTCGAGCGCTTCCTCGAGTAATGCCGGGTCGGTCGGTCCCGCGGGCAGCGGCTGCACCGGTACCACGGCCTTCTCCCGGAAGGCGTCGGTCTGGGGCGGCAGCCCGCCGGGCGGCGAGGGATCGGGCTCCGAGAGTTTCAGGTCCCGCCCTTCGGAGCCGAACAGCGGATCCACTCCGTCCGGGCCCTCCAGCACGTCCTGTCCGATCCCGGCGAGCGTGATCGCCGCGAGATCGGCCGCGGCGTCGTCGTACCCGTCCCCCTCGGAGATGGCCGCGAGCCGCGCCGAGGTGTCCATGAAGGAGGGGTCGACCCGGTGCACCGCCCGGTACAGGGGGAGTGCCGCGGCGGACCGTCCGGTGCCCTCGTGGGCGCGGGCCAGCCAGTACCGCAGCTCCTTGCGCTGCGGCTGCTCGCTGCGGCAGCGCATCAGCGCGGACGACAGCAGCGGCTCCGCCTGGCCGAACATCTCCAGCCGGACACGCGCCATGCCGCCGAACAGGCCGGCCTCTATGCCGAGCATCGGATCGTTGATCAGCGGATCGGTGTGCCGCACCAACTGGTCCCAGTCCTTGACCAGATAGGCGCGGCACGCGTGCAGGAACCGCACCTGGTGATCCGCGTCGACCGGTGGCAGACCGGCCAACGCCCGGTCCAGTTCGGGGACATGACGTCCGTCGAGCCAGTGCGAGGCGTGCGCGAGCAGCAGGTCGCGCGGGCTCTCCAGGACCGGCTGGACCCACCATCCCAGCCAGTACCAGGAGTTGAGGGTGCGCCGGTGGCGGCCGCGCTGTTCGCCGAAGCGGTCCCGGTGCCGGAACATCCGCAGCAGCGCGGTCGTCGTGTCCACGCGTAGCGCGTGCAGTCCGAGCCAGCCGTCCGCCATACCGGGGTCCATCCGGACCGCGGCGCGGAACTCCTCCTCCGCCTGCGGGTAGGCGCCCATCGTGTAGGCGTCCACACCTCGCAGCCAGGCGAGGTCGGCCGGGGCCTCGGGGCCCTGCGTGCCGAAGTCCATCACGTCCCCCACAAACCGTGCCCCCGATGGTCGGGGAGTGTCTCGTGGATCAGGACACCCCCCTTGCCGCCGGGCCGGTGCCCGTCGGCAGCTCTGGTCGAACGACTGTGCCGCGGACGGGAGTTGCAGTGGTGCGCAGAGCAGCCGTCCGAAGGTCGCACCGAGAGGCATCGTACCTGCGGTTCATGGGCCTGCCGAAGGGTGCCGCACACCCCGTTCCACGAGGTGGGAGCAGATGGGGCGCACTTCGGACGGTGACCCAGGGTGAGCGAATCATGCCGCGCAGCGTCCGGAAAGAGAGGGTGTGGGCAGAACGAAGCCCCCGATCACGGGGGAACAACCGGGGGCTTCGCGACTGCGGGGCGGCTCCCGAAGGCCGCTCATTGAGAACGTAAGACCTGTACGGCCCCCTGGTCAAGCAGAGTTGAGGCACTGAGAAAACTTCCAGGGCGCGGCTCTTCACAAGTTCAGCACACTGCGGGTGGTCCATCACGGTGAGTGATGAACTGGTCCGGTCCAGACGTCTCAACAGGCCCCGGCAGCACCTCATATCCCTCCGGACACTGCCGCACCACATGGTCCGCGAAGGGCCGCGTGGGGTCCTCGGCGAAGTGCCGGCGCTCCGCGTGGACCCACCCGGCCCAGAAATCGCTCTGCGCCTCACCGTCCCGCCGGCGCCCCCGCGCCCACGCCTCCTCGTGCGGCAACTCCATCCACAGGAGTCGCGCGAGCCACGGTCGCAGCAGCCGGCGTCCCGCGCCGACGCCCTCCAGAAGCACCACGGGCGCGGCCGGCAGCTCACGGGCCGGTCCGAACTCCCGGGCGGTCCAGTCGTACGGGGCGTAGAGCGCCGTCTCGCCGCGCCCGAGCGGCTCGATCACCTCGTGCAGCAGGCGCCCGGTCCAGGCGAAGAGCTCCTCGTGGGTGGCGATGTCGTCGAGGTGCAGTACGGGTGCGCCGCCCAGGGCCGACGCCAACTCCCCGGCGAACGTGGTCTTTCCGGAGCCCGCGTGGCCGTCGACGCCGATCAGGCGGACGGGACCGCAGGAGGGCGGCAGCCGGCGCAGACGCGAGGCGAGCTCGTGAATGAGGTTTCCCGGGGTGAGATGTGAGGTGGGCATAGTCCTGTGGAACATTCTATCGATGCGCCGATCGCAGGGTATCCACGGGTTCGGGGTAGTGGCGTATTGAACCATTTATTGAACAACCCTCAGGAACTTCCCCCGTCGACTCCAAAGGTTCCCGGCCCGGCGGAACCAGGTATTTCAGATATGTCGTTCCGGTGCTCCGTGATGCTGAGTAGGGTTTCTGTTGCGCAAGGGCGAAGTGTCGTACGGGGATGGACAGGGGAAGATGGCCGCGGGCTTATTCGAGGGGCAGTATGTGTGGCATCCGGCGGCCGACGACCGCAGACTCGCGAGCGTCTGTGTGGATGTCCGGGCCGGCCGCTATCTGAGTGCCGACGAAGCTCTGGCCGAGACACGCGCCGACTTCGCGTTACGGGCCCACCGCTCCCTGGTCCTCGCCTCCGAGGCCGCCGACTCCGACCTCGCCGAACGCTGGCTGGGTGAGGAGCAGACCCCCGAAGCCGCGCTGATGTGGGCCCGCGTCGCCGTGCTGCGGGCGCTGCGCGCGGCGGACGCCAAGGACGACCGGGCCGAGGCGCTGGAACGCATAGCGCTGACCGCCTGCGACCGGGCCGCGGCGATGGACCGGGCGGATCCCACCCCCTGGGTCGCCCGGCTCTCCATGGCCCGGCTGCACGATCTGCGTGACCCCGCACCGCAAGGGCTGCTGACCCAGCCGCCCGGCCCCTGGCGCCTGTTCTCGCACATCGCCCGCCTCGACCCGTGGAACCGTGAGGGCCATCACCGGTTCCTGGCGTTCTTCTTCACGCGGTACGGCGGTTCCGTGAACGCCGCCTGGGACGTCGCCGCCTTCCTCGGCCAGCGTGCCCCCGCCACCTCACCGCTGCGCCTGCTGCCGCTGGTGGCCCTGGTGGAGAGCTACAACCCCTCCCAGTTGCTGGTCGACCGCACCTGGGAGCAGCCGCAGTGGCGCTCCACGGCCCTCGCGAACTACCAGAACTGGCTTCCGGAGGTGTCCGGATACCGCTTCACGCCGGTGCTCGACCTGGCGTATCTGGCGCACGCCCTGTTCATGGCCCAGCGCGAGTTCGAGGCGCGCGCGGTCCTGATGGCCATGGGGCCGTACGCCTGCCGCATGCCGTGGAGCGTGTTCGGTGAACCCGAGGAGCAGCTCTCCCGTGCCCGTCGGGCCTGCGGCCTGCCCGTGCCGGGAGCCGCCTGACCGGCCACCGCCCTTCCTGACGACCTGCACCCCCCACCCAGAGAAAGGTCAGTCGTGTCAGAACGAATATCGGCCCCACGTCCGAGAGCCCGCGCCGGAGAGGATTCCGTCGCCCTCGACGACGACGCGACGCTTCACGCGATGGGATATCCGCGAAAACTCACCCGCCGATTCAAGGCGTTCGACAATTTCGCGATCTCCTTCACGATCATCAACATTATCTCCGGTATTTTCTCGTCCTTCGGTTTCGGAATGAATGCGGGCGGTCCGCGCATTCTCGTGTTCGGCTGGATCGGCGTCTCCGTGATGGTGCTCTTCATCGGCGCGGCGATGGCGGAGGTCGCCTCCGCCTATCCGACCAGCGGGGCGCTCTACTTCTCCGCCGGGAAGCTCGCCAAGCGGCACAAGGGTGCCTGGTCCTGGTACACGGGGTGGCTGAATTTCGTGGGCCAGGTGGGCGGCACGGCCGCCACCGGATACGCGGCCGCCACCTTCATCCAGGCGTTCATCGCCCTGCAGTGGCACTCGTACGAGCCGACCGCCCAGCAGACGGTCCTGATCACGGCTCTGATCATCGTGCTCCAGGGTTTGGCCAATACCTACACCGTCCAGCTGGTCGCCCTGCTCAACCGGATCTCCGTGTGGTGGCTGCTGATCGGGCTCGTAGTGATCGTGAGCACACTCATCGTGATGCCCGACGACCATCAGTCGGCCTCGTTCGTCACGCATTTCGCGAACAACACCGGTTTCACGAACGGGATTTACGGAGGCATGCTCGGTCTGCTGGTCACCAGCTGGACCTTCACCGGCTTCGACGGCAGCTTCCACATGTCCGAGGAAACGGTGCGTGCCACGGTCAACGCGCCGAAGGGGATCACCCGGGCCATCGGCTATTCGGCGATCACCGGACTCATCCTGATGCTCGCCCTTGTGTACAGCATCCACGATTATGACCAGGTGGCCGGTTCGTCGGCGCCGCCCGTGCAGATCCTCATCGACGGGCTTGGCATGGGCATGGCGAAGGTCATCCTGCTGATCGTGATCGGGTCCATGCTCTTCTGCGGCCTGGCCAACCTGACCAGCAACACCCGGCAGATCTTCGCCTTCTCCCGGGACGGCGCGATGCCCGGCTCCCGCTGGTGGCACTCCGTCTCGCCCCGCACCCGTACACCCGTCAAGGCCGTCTGGCTGGCCGTCGCCTGCTCGCTGGCGCTCGTCCTGCCCGGCTGGTGGTCGCACACCGCCTTCACCGCCATCGTCAGCGTCAACGTCGTCGGACTCTTCCTGGCCTACGCCGTGCCGATCTTCCTGCGGCTGCGGCTCGGCGACGAGTTCCAGCCCGGCCCCTGGCACCTGGGCCGCTGGAGCAAGCCCGTCGGCTGGGTGGCCGTGACCTGGATCCTCGCCAGCAGCGTGCTCTTCATGCTGCCGCAGGTCTCGCCGATCACCGGGGACACCTTCAACTACGCCTCGATCGCCCTGGCCGTCGTGCTGATCATCGCCACGGTGTGGTGGTTCGCCACGGCGCGCCGCCGTTTCCAGGGCCCCGTCAGCTACGGCCGCCCCGACGAGGTCGCCGCCATGGACCTCGTCTGATCGACCGTCATCCTCGGCCCCGGCAACCGCCGGGGCCGAGGCGTCGCAGGTCATGCCAGTGGTCCCGACCAATATTGGTAGGCGCGGCACGGGCCGAAGTGCTGGCAGAAGTCGGCCTCCGGCGTCCATAGTTGGCGCACAACCGAGCACTGGGCCCGCCCGTTCCGGACACCTGGGGGTTCTCCGCCCATGAGCAGAGCCGAACAGCCGTCCCGCAGAATCGTCCTGGCCGCCGCGGTCGCCGCGGCGGCGGTGGGGGCCGCGGGCCCGTCGGCCGCCGCCGCCCCGCCCCGCCGGGCCAAGGCGTCCGGCGGTCTCGTCGACAACCGCGCCTGGACCTCCTACAGCGACTGGCGCGGTGGAACCGCGCGGGGTACGCGGCCCGTGCCGGGCGCGCGTCCCGGCCTGGTGATCGTCTCCCCGGCCGGCACCACGGACTACACCGACCCGCACACCGGCAGGACCGCCACCTGGGAGTACGCGACCTGGACCACACCGGTCCACCGGCTCGCCGTCCCCTCCACGGAGGCCATCGCCTCCTGGAACGCGCACACCCCGGCCGGCACCTGGCTCCAGGTGGAGCTGACCGGCACGTACTCGGACGGCACGGACACCCCCTGGTACGTCATGGGCCGCTGGGCCGCCGGCGAACAGGACATCCGGCGCACCTCCGTGGACGATCAGAGCGACGGCCGCAGCAGCATCTGGACGGACACCTTCTCCATCGACGACGCCGCCTCCGGCCTGCGCCTCGTCTCGTACCGGCTGCGCCTGACCCTCTACCGCACCCCGGGCTCCAGGATCACGCCCACCGTGTGGCGGCTCGGCGCGATGGGCTCCGATATCCCGGACCGGTTCACCGTCCCGGCCTCGACACCGGGGCTCGCCCAGGAGCTGAAGGTCCCGCGCTACTCGCAGGAGATCCACGCCGGCCAGTACCCCGAGTACGACAACGGCGGCGAGGCCTGGTGCAGCCCCACCTCCTCGCAGATGATCATCGAGTACTGGGGGCGCAGGCCCACCGCCGAGCAACTCGCCTGGGTCGACCCGACCTACACGGACCCGCAGGTGTGCCACGCGGCCCGCTACACCTACGACCACCAGTACGCCGGCTGCGGCAACTGGCCCTTCAACGCCGCCTACGCGGCGACGTACAAGGACCTCCAGGGCGTGGTGACCCGGCTCGGCTCGCTCACCGACCTGGAGACGCTGATCGCCGCCGGCATCCCGGCCATAACGTCCCAGTCGTTCCTCAAGTCCGAGCTGACGGGCGCGGGTTACGGCACCTCGGGCCACCTCATGACGGTCATAGGGTTCACCGCGGACGGCGATGTGATCGCCAACGACCCGGCGTCGCCCGGCGACGACGCCGTGCGCAGGGTCTACAAGCGCTCCGAGTGGGAGAACATCTGGCTGCGGACCAAGCGCTACAACGCCTCCGGGAAGGTCGTCTCCGGAACCGGCGGGGTCTGCTACCTGTACTTCCCGGCGCATCCCTCGGCGCGGCAGCGCAAGGCCCTCGCGGCGGTCGGCGTCCGGTGATCCGAGAGGCGGCCCCCAGCAGTGGGGGCCGCCCGTCCGGGCTCGGCCCTGGACGGGATCCACCACCCAGCCCGGGTGGGTCGGCATCGGCGGGGTCCCCGAGCAGGTCGGCCTTGGGGATCAGGGAGAGCGTCTGCGTCTCCAGGGCCACACCCAGGTCGGTGTCGCCGACGAGCAGGCCGTACTGGTCGAAGGGGTACGGGCCGAGCCGCTCCTCCAGCCAGGCGATGTGCTCGGCGGTGAGTCCCCGGTACCGCCGCGTCGGGGCGACCAGGTCGTCCGGGACCACGTCACGGATCGGCAGTCCGTGCGGTCCGGTGCTGTCGACCAGGGTGAACCGGCCGATCGCCGGCTGGGTGAGCTGGATGGCGACCGGCCGCTCCGAGTCGCACGTCCACCGCACACGGCCGTCGGCCCGCTCGGTGCGGTCGGCGAGCCTGCGAGACCGGACCCGTGAAGGCGGCCGCCACGGTGATCGCCGCCGCCAGGGCGAGGCAAACGTGCTCATCGGGGACCCTTCGGTTGGCTGACCGGGATCGTGTGATGCGACGCACACGCGGAGCGCGCCGTTCTTGATTCCGGCGGGATTCGAAGGTGGTCGAAGCGTGGACGTGACCCAGGTCTCTACCGGTGGGAGCGGCTCCGGTGGCAAGGTGGTCGGGTCGGTGGGGAGCCGACGGGAGGCGGGGGGTTCCACCGCACCACTACGTCAGCGAGATGCCATGACCGCGAGCTCCGCCACCGCCCCTCGTCTCCGCGCGCGCACGGGCGGTCCCAAGGACGACGGCCCGAAGATCGTCGAGCACGTCGTGGGCTGGATCCTCGTGGTGGTCGTGGCGATGCTCGTGACGCAGCTCGGTCTGCTCTGAGCCGTCACGCCCCGGAGAGCCGGCGGCGAGGCCCACGGCGGTCCGCCCGCAGCGGCCGGGCCCGCCGCCCTGCGGCCGGGCCGCCGCCTCCCGCCCCGCGGTGACCGGTTGCCGATCGCACCCGAATGAGCGGTCGGCAGGGTTCTGCCATACTGCGCATGTTCCGTCGGCAGTTGGAGACCAGGGCCGAAATTGAATAATAGTCAACAGAGTGGCGTCGACCGTCCCCGGGCGCGGGGCACCGACCGCTCCTTGGCGCGCCGCGCCGAACTCATCGCCATCGGACGGAAGTTGTTCGCCGACACGTCCTACGACGCGTTGTCGATGGATGACATCGCACGTCAGGCGCATGTCGCCAAGGGGCTGATCTACTACTACTTCAAGTCCAAGCGCGGCTACTACCTCGCCATCGTCGAGGACTCGGTCGCGGACCTGGTCTCGCGGGCCGCCGACGGTCTGGAGCTGCCTCCGGTGGAGCGGGTCCACCGCACGATCGACGGCTATCTCCGCTATGCCGAGCACAATCAGGCCGCCTATCGGACGATCATCACCGGTGGCGTGGGCTTCGACACCGAGGTGCAGGCGATACGGGAGGGCGTGCGCGAGGTCATCGTCGAGACGATCGCCGAAGGGGCGTACGGCAGGGGCCGGGTCGGGCCGTTGCCGCGGATCGCCCTGCTGGGCTGGCTGCACAGTGTGGAGGGAGCCACCCTCGACTGGATCGGCCACCAGACGCTGCCGCGCGAGACGATGCGCGAGCTGCTGGTGAAGATGCTGGGCGGCACGATGCGCGCCGTCGAGGAACTCGACCCCTCGTACGTGGCCCCACCCGGAGCCCGCAGGGACGGCTGACCGAACGGCGGCCCCGCGGCAGGGGGCCGGGGAAGGTGTGCCCTTCGTGGACCGCGCCCTGCCCGGACGACTGACGAAGGGGCGGACACCGTGGCCGGTGCCCGCCCCGAGTCGCTTTCGCCGAAGGCTAGTTGATCGACTTGATCAGCTCGCCGTTCGAGGTGTCGCCGCTCAGCTCCCAGAAGAAGGTGCCGCCCAGGCCCTGCGCGTTCTTGTAGCTCATCTTGCCCGCGATGGTCGACGGGGTGTCGTAGCTCCACCAGTTGCTGCCGCACTTGGCGTACGCGGTGCCGGCGACCGTGCCGGTCGCGGGGCACTTCGTCTTGAGCACCTTGTAGTCGTCGATGCCCTGCTCGTACGTGCCCGCCGCCGGGCCGGTCGCCGTGCCGCCCGGCGCCGCCTGGGTCACGCCGGTCCAGCCGCGCCCGTAGAAGCCGATGCCGAGCAGCAGCTTCGAGGCGGGAATGCCCAGCCCCTTGAGCTTCGCGATGGTCGCCGAGGTGTAGTAACCCGCCTTCGGAATACCGGTGTAGGAGTTGAGCGGCGAGTGCGGGGCGGTCGGGCCCGCCGCGTCCCAGGCGCCGAAGAAGTCGTACGTCATCGGGTTGTACCAGTCGACGTACTGTGCGGCGCCCGCGTAGTCCGCCGCCTCGATCTTGCCGCCAGCGGTGGCGTCGGCAGTGATCGCCGCGGTGACCAGGTTGCCGCTGCCGAACTTCGCCCGCAGCGCCGACATCAGGTTCTTGAACGCCGCCCTGCCGCTGGTGTCGCAGGACAGGCCGCAGGAGTTGGGGTACTCCCAGTCGATGTCGATGCCGTCGAAGACGTCCGCCCACTTGGAGTTCTCGACCAGGTCGTAGCAGGACTGGGCGAACGCGGCCGGGTTCCTGGCGGCCTCGGCGAAGCCGCCGGACCAGGTCCAACCACCGAAGGACCAGAGGACCTTGAGGTTCGGGTGCTTCTTCTTCAGCTTGCGCAGCTGGTTGAAGTTGCCGCGCAGGGGCTGGTCCCAGGTGTCGGCGGTGCCGTCCACGGACTGATCGGCGGTGTACGCCTTGTCGGTGGCCGCGTAGGCGTCGCCCATCGCGCACTTGCCGCCGGTGACGTTGCCGAAGGCGTAGTTGATGTGGGTCAGCTTGGCGGCGGAGCCGGACGTCTCGACGTTCTTGACGTGGTAGTTCCGGTCGTAGACGCCCCACTCGGTGAAGTATCCGACGACCTTGGAACCGGCCGCGGCGGCGCTCTCCGCGCCGACGGTACGCGTGGTTGCCGCTGTGCCGGTCTCGTCGGCGGTCGCCGTGCCGGCGCCGGCCAGCAGTCCCGCTCCGAGGACGGCGCAACACGCGGCGGACACCAGTCCCCGGAGTGAAGTGCCCTTGGGGCGAACGGATTCGAGGAGCTGAGGGAGGACGCGGGATCGGTGTGGTCTGAGCATCGTTTCTCCTCGTGGGGGAGGGGAGTGTGGGGGATGGTGCTGTGACCTTCCGGCGGCCGCGCGGCGGCCTGCCGATCGCCAATTGGCATGAACGCGGTGAGGCGTTGAGGGAACAGTAGGAGGACTAGACCATTGCGTCAATGGTTCGGACCAATCCGCCACATGGTCGGCGGACGGCCGTCATCCGGTGAGGGCGTGCCTCCGTTCGGGCATACTCACCGCGCCACAGCCGCTGATCGGCGGGTTCCGCGATCCGGACCGGGAGCATCGGCCGGGCCGGGTGAGACCCGGCGGCGTCGCCCCGCCCGGGTGCGCGTTCGCCTTTGTGCCCGACCAGGGAGGAGCGTCACCATGCCCGACCGCGTGCCGGCGCCGGTGGACCGTCAGCAGCCCACGGACGAGGCCCGGGAGCTGATCTCGCTCGTCCGTGACATCGCGCGGCGCGAGATCGCTCCGAAGGCGGCCGAGGAGGAGGACGCCGGGCGCTTCCCGCGCGAGGTCTTCCGGCTGCTCTCGGAATCCGGACTGCTCGGACTGCCGTACGACTCCGACCACGGCGGCGGGTCCCAGCCGTACGAGGTCTACCTCCAGGTCCTCGAGGAGCTCGCCGCGGCCCGCCTCACCGTCGGCCTCGGTGTCAGCGTCCACACCCTGGCCTGCCACGCCCTCGCGAACTACGGCACCCGGGAGCAGCGGGCCGGGCAGCTGCCCGCGATGCTCGGTGGCGGCCTCCTGGGGGCGTACTGCCTCTCCGAGCCGTCCTCGGGCTCGGACGCCGCCTCCCTGCGGACGAAGGCGGAGCGCCGGGGGGACGACTGGGTGATCACGGGCACCAAGGCGTGGACCACGCACGGCGGGGTGGCCGACTTCTACACCGTGTTCGCGCGCACCGGCGGCGAGGGCCCGAGCGGCATCACGGCCTTCCTGGTGCCCGGCGACGCCGAGGGGCTCAGCGCCGCACCGCCCGAGAGGAAGATGGGCATGAAGGGCTCACCGACCGCGCAGGTGCACTTCGACGGCGTGCGGGTCGCCGACAGCCGGCGCCTCGGCGACGAGGGCCAGGGCTTCGCGATCGCCCTGTCGGCGCTCGACTCCGGGCGGCTCGGTATCGCGGCCTGCGCGGTCGGCGTGGCCCGGGCCGCGCTGGAGGAGGCCGTCGCGTACGCCACCGGCCGGCGCCAGTTCGGGCGGAGGATCTCGGACTTCCAGGGGCTGCGCTTCATGCTCGCGGACATGGCCACCCAGGTCGAGGCCGGCCGCGCGCTCTGCCTGGCCGCGGCACGGCTGCGTGACGCCGGCCGGCCCTTCTCCAAGCAGGCCGCCATGGCGAAGCTGCTGTGCACGGACGCCGCGATGAAGGTCACCACGGACGGCGTCCAGGTGCTCGGCGGATACGGCTACACGGCCGACTTCCCCGCGGAGCGCTACATGCGCGAGGCGAAGGCCCTCCAGATCGTGGAGGGCACCAATCAGATCCAGCGCATGGTCATCGCGCGTCACCTCGTGGGTCCCGGTCCGCGCTGAGGTCGCCTCGCGGGTCCCGGGGCGCGCCGAACTCCGCGCGCGGGTCCTGGATCACGCCGAACTCGTTCCGAGGGTCGCGGGACGCGTTGAACTGCCCCTCGCCGCGCAGGTCCCGGACCGGGACGAAGCGCGGCTCGGCCCGCGGCTCCGCGCTCGCGCCGAACTGCCCGTACCCGTACATCACCGACGGTGCCGCCAGGCGCGCCCACTCGGGGTCGTGGCGGCCCGGCAGCGTGCGGCCGCGATCGGCCCAGGCGCGCATCAGGGCACGGTAGATGGGCGGATCCTGGACCGGCGGGGGCGGCAGCGGGAGGGGTGCCCGGTGAACCGATTCTCCCGGGGCCGGGACGAGGATCCGGCGTCGGCGCCCGGTCGCGGAGGGTGTGGGGCTCATACCGGGGCAACGCCTGGGCGGGCGGACAGGTCACCCGCCCACGGAATCGGGCGTGCGTTCGCGGGCAGACCCTCTGGGGGTCCACCGGCGGAGCGCGCTGTCTGGTCGAGCACCCGCATCTGACGTACCGTCAACTCTGCCGCCGGGGGCCGTACCCTCCGGGCGACGTCGACTGCCGCGCTCCCTGGGAGGCCTGACGTGACCGACGACCGCCCCGTCCCCCTCGACGAATACCCCGTCCATCAGGTCCCGCTGTCCATGAAGCACGTCGCGAGCGGTGACCGGAACGCGTACGACCGCTGCATCTTCCACGTCCTCGACCACCGGGGCCGGGCCCTGCTGATCCTCGGCCTCGGCGTCTATCCGAACCTCGGCGTGATCGACGCGTACGCCACGCTGCGCCTCGGCGACGCACTGCACGCGGTCCGGGCGTCCGACGCGCTCGGCGACGACCGGATGAACCTGGCCGTGGGACCCCTGCGGATCACCGTCGAGGAGCCGCTGCGCCGGCTGCGGCTCCGCTCGGACGACGACACGCTGTCGTACGACATCACCTGGACCGCCGGCTTCCCCGCCCTCTGGGAGCCGCACCACGTTCAGCGCCGCGGTGACAGGCTCACCCTGGAGGGGCGCCGCTTCGTGCAGGCGGGCGGTGTCGAGGGCGTCATACGCGTCGGCGGCGAGGAGATACCCGTCGGCCCGGGGGAGTGGACCGGCACCCGGGACCGCAGCTGGGGGGTGCGCCCGATTCCGGGGGAGGAGGGCGGCCGGCTCGCCGCCGAGAACCCGACCGAGGGTTTCCACTGGATCTGGTGCCCGGTGCGCTTCGAGGACCGCTTCCTGATGGTCGTCGTCCAGGAGGACGCCGACGGGTACCGCTCGCTCAACGACGCGACCCTCGTGCGCGACGGCGAACGTGACCTCCAACTCGGCTGGCCCCAGGCCGACATCACCTACCGCTCCGGCACCCGGCAGCCCACCTCGGCCGTTCTCCACCTCACCCGCCCCCCGGACCGCAAGCCGCTCGAGCTGGGGGTGGAGGTGCTGGCCTCGTCCCCACTCGCGGTCGGTGCGGGATATCCGCCTGCCGACGACTGGCAGCACGGCACCTGGCGCGGCCGTGCCTGGACCGACCGCCGCGTCTACGACCTCTCCGATCCGGCCGCCCATCCCCTCGCCGGTTACGGGGTGACCGACCACGCCGCCCGCTTCACCCTCGACGGGCAGGTCGGGTACGGGATCTTCGAGCACGGCTCGTTCGGCCGCCACGATCCGAGCGGCTTCGCCGGGTTCGACTCGGTCGCGCCCTGAGAGGAGGAGTCGAGATGTCCACGGCACCCCGCCCGCGTACGACCACCCGTGACCCCGAGGAGCTCGCGCGCCGGCTCACCGCCTGGCTGAGCACCCGCCTCCCGGGCGCCGAGGCGGTCGACGTGACCGTCCCGGAGTCCAACGGCATGTCCAGCGAGACCCTGCTCTTCACCGTGGAGCATCCCGAACCACCGCTGCGGGCCTGCGCGTTGAGACTTGCCGCGGACCCGGCCGCGTACAGCGTGTTCCCCGTGTACGACATGGTGCGGCAGTACCGCACGATGCGCCTCGTCGGCGAACACAGCGATCTGCCGGTGCCGCGGGTGCTGTGGCTGGAGGAGGACCCCGGGCCGCTCGGGGCCCCGTTCTTCGTCATGGAACGCGTCGCCGGGCGCGTGCCTCCGGACGTCATGCCCTATACGTACGAGGGCAATTGGCTGCACGCGGCGAGCGACCCCGAACGCGAGCACCTGGAGGCGGCCTCGATCGCGCTCCTCGCCCGGCTCCACGACCAAGTCCCCCTGAAGGAGGCCGACTTCCTCGCCCTGGCCGGAGACGGCAGCCCGCTGCGTCGCCATGTGACGGCCCAACGCGCCTACTACGCATGGGTGATCGCCGGGCAGTCGCGTTCGCCGCTCATCGAGAGCGCCTTCGACCGACTCGAGGCGCTCTGGCCGCGCGACGAGGGCGAGGCGGTGCTCAACTGGGGCGACGCGCGCATCGGGAACGTCGTCTACGACGGCTTCGACCCCGTCGCGGTGCTCGACTGGGAGATGGCGGCACCGGCCCCGCGCGAGGTCGACCTCGGCTGGACCGTCTATCTGCACCGCTTCTTCCAGGACCTGACCGTGGGCTTCGGACAGCCGGGGCTGCCCGGCTTCCTGCGCCGCGACCGCGTCGAGGCCCGCTACGCCCGCCTCACCGGCCACACCCCGCGCGACATGGACTTCTACACGCTGTACGCCGCCCTGCGGCACGCGATCGTCATGCTGCGCATCGCCTACCGTCAGGCGCACTTCGGCGAGGTGACCGTCCCCCCGGACCCGGACACACTGATCCTGCACCACGGCAGCCTGCGGGCCATGGTGCAGGGCAGCTACTGGGATGAACCGGGCGTCGCCCGCTGAGCGCGCGGACCGCTCAGGCGGCCTGGCGCCGCATATCGGGAACGCGCATCGGGCGCGAGCCCGGGCCGCCCACGTGGGAGAACGGCTGCGTCCGCCAGTCGAGGCCCTGAGGGAGCGTCAACAGGAGGGCCGTGTCCTGCTCCTGGAGTTCCGCCGACTCGTCCGCGGGCCGCGCCTCGGTGGCCGTGCGGCCCGTGCCCGAGCAGACCGTGAGCCCGAACGGGTTCCACGGAGAGGCGCACAGCGCGTGCTCCGGAAGGACCTCCTCGTCCGCCAGCAGCGCGATCGGCTGCGCGCAGTCCGGGCAGATCACCCGGTACATCTCGAAGGTGTCGTACGCGTCGAACTCATCGCCGTCCAGGGCGTCGGATTCGACACCCTCCGGCTCGGGCTCGAGAACGGACTGCTGCCGCTTGGGCGCGGTACGACCAGGGCGCTTAAGACTCTGCATGGGATTCTCCCCCTCGGGTGGGCCGACAAGGCACTGCGACCTCGACCACAGCAAGCACTTCCCGTCCCGTCTCTGCGGTAATCACGTGAACATCACGGACCCGGTTCCATCCATGTGTCGTTCGTCACATGATGACCGCAGGTGCCTGGCCCGGCGGAATTTCTCCGCCGGGTGGCGCACAACTGACTCTAGGCCACATCACAAAGCGGGTATGACCTGCGCCGCTGAGGTATCCGGGGGGATCAACGGCCCTGTAGGTTCTTGCGTCATGGAGGAGCTGGACCGACAGATTGTGCAGCTGCTCGTCGCAGACGGGCGGATGAGTTACACCGACCTGGGCAAGGCCACGGGCCTGTCCACGTCCGCCGTGCACCAGCGGGTGCGCCGGCTCGAGCAGCGCGGCGTCATCCGCGGCTATGCCGCGGTCGTGGACCCGGAGTCCGTCGGGCTGCCCCTGACCGCCTTCATCTCGGTGAAACCCTTCGACCCCAGCGCCCCCGACGACATCGCCGAACGCCTCGCCGGCGTCCCGGAGATCGAGGCCTGCCACAGCGTCGCGGGCGACGAGAACTACATCCTCAAGGTGCGTGTCTCGACCCCGCACGAACTCGAGGAACTCCTCGGGCGGTTGCGGGCCCTCGCGGGTGTGTCGACGCGGACGACGGTCGTCCTGTCGACGCCGTACGAGTCCCGCCCGCCCCGCATCTGACGGACCCGCCCGGCCCGGATCGGACCGGCCCACGGGCGTTCGGGCCGATCTCCGGGCGTGATCACGTGGGCCTGCACGGCTGGCCGTGCGGACCGGCCGTGGGCGATCACGTGGGCCGCCCGGACGGAAACGCCGACCGACCCGGGGCGCTGCCGCGGAACCGCCCCGGATCGATGAGGCTCACCCGCCCGTGTGGCCGCGCAGACGTACTCGGGGCGGCCACGCAGACCGACCCCCGGGTGATCTCGGTGACCGCCGGGACCGATCACGCACGCTCAGCCCGAGGCGGTCGGACGGCGCCGCCCGGGTGGCCGCACAGGCTGGCCCGAGGCGGTTGCGTAAGCCCGCTCGGGTGATCAGGAGGTCCCGCGCGGAGCGCCGCGTGGAATCGTCCGCGTGACCGGGCCGACCCGTGCGGACAGCCATGCGACCCGTCCGTGTGACCGTGTCGGCCCGCCGGGGCAGCCGTGCGGATCCGTGCAGGCGACCGTGTCGGCCCGTCCGGGCGGTCGTGCCGAGACCGACCCCGGGAGCGACCCGGCGCCGGCAGGCGCGAGACTGTCTTCCATGAGTGAGAGCACCGCCCCGTCGGACACCGTGCTGCTGCGCGGTGGAGAAGTCCACAGCCCCGCCGATCCCTTCGCCACCGCCATGGTCGTGGAACGGGGACAAGTCGCCTGGGTCGGCTCGGAGGGAGCCGCCGACGCCTTCGCGGACGGGGTCGACGAGGTGGTGGACCTCGAAGGCGCACTGGTCACCCCGGCGTTCACCGACGCCCATGTGCACACCACCGCCACCGGGCTCGCGCTCACCGGCCTCGACCTGTCGGACGCGCCGTCCCTGGAGGCGGCGCTCGCCCTCGTACGCGACTTCGCGGCCGCCCGTCCGGCCGACCGGGTGCTGCTCGGGCACGGCTGGGACGCGGCCCGCTGGCCCGGCGGACGCCCCCCGACCCGCGCCGAACTCGACGAGGCGACCGGCGGGCGCCCGCTCTACCTCTCCCGCATCGACGTGCACTCCGCGGTCGCCACCAGCGCGCTCCTGGACCTGGTCCCCGGCGTCACGGCACGCGCCGGCTACGCGCCCGACGGTCCGCTGACCCGTGACGCCCACCACGCGGTGCGTGCCGCGGCGCTCGGCGCGATCGGCGGCGAGCAGCGCACCGAGGCCCAGCGCGCCGCGCTCGCCCACGCCGCCTCGCTCGGCATCGGCTCCCTGCACGAGTGCGCTGGCCCCGAGATCTCTTCCGAGGACGACTTCACCGGCCTGCTGCGGCTCGCCGCCGAGGAGCCCGGACCGCGGGTCGTCGGCTACTGGGCCGAGCGCGATGCCGACCGGGCACGGGCCCTCGGTGCCGTCGGCGCGGCCGGTGACCTCTTCGTCGACGGCTCCCTCGGCTCGCACACCGCCTGCCTGCACGAGCCCTACCTCGACGCCGACCACACGGGCGTCGCCCACCTCGACGCCGACGCCGTCGCCGCGCATGTGGTGGCCTGCACCGAGGCGGGCCTCCAGGCGGGCTTCCACGCCATCGGGGACGCCGCGGTGACCTCTGTGGTCGAAGGCGTCCGCACCGCCGCCGAGAAGGTGGGCCTGGCCCGCGTGCGCGCCGCCCGGCACCGCGTCGAGCACGCCGAGATGCTCACCCCGGAGACGGTCGCGGGCTTCGCCGAACTCGGCCTCACCGCCTCCGTGCAGCCCGCCTTCGACGCGCTGTGGGGCGGCGAGGACGGTATGTACGCCCAGCGCCTGGGCGCCGAACGGGCCCGCACGCTCAACCCCTTCGCGGCCCTGCTGCGCGCCGGTGTGCCGCTGGCCTTCGGGTCCGACAGCCCGGTCACCCCGCTCGATCCCTGGGGCACCGTCCGTGCCGCCGCCTTCCACCGGACGCCCGAGCACCGGGTGTCCGTGCGCGCCGCCTTCACGGCCCATACGCGGGGCGGCTGGCGGGCCGTCGGACGGGACGACGCGGGCATCCTGGTGCCGGGCGCGCCCGCGGACTACGCCGTGTGGCGCACCGGCGAACTCGTCGTGCAGGCCCCCGACGACCGGGTCGCGCGCTGGTCCACCGACCCCCGCTCCGGCACCCCCGGACTCCCGGATCTGACCCCCGGGAAGGACCTGCCCGTCTGCCTGCGCACCGTGGTCGGCGGACGGACGGTATTCGTACGGCCTAACGAGTGATGTCCCGGGGTTCCGGGGTCGCGATCATGGCCCGGCACCCTGTTGCGCGACCTGCGCATCCTCCGGGCTGACCAGGGCTTTGAGGGAAAAGGCGCAGATCAAGCCAGTGTTGACAGCCGACGGCAGGTGGCCGGTAGGTTCGGCCGGGTCCACCACCGGACGGCCGACCGGGGAACTTCCGCGCGGCCTCGCAGCGCCGCTGGGTCAGGGGTGGTGTGCCGCACCGGCGCATCGCCACTGGCAGCCAGGCCCAGCGCTCGCGCCACGAGGCGAGGGAACGTTCCGACAAGTCGGCAGGTGCGACCCGGGTGGGGCCCGGACGTTCAGTAGACAACGGCTTTCGGTCGACCCGCAGCCAGCGGGTCCCTGGTCGGCCCGAAGGGCGCCGGGCCCCGATCCGCAGCACACGGTTTCCGCCTCGGAACATCGATTGCTACCCGGCTCTCGCGGATTCGACACCCCCGTAGGGACGCTGCGACGCAGCAGCGCAGGTTGGGCGCACTATGGTGGACCCCTGCGTACGGATACGAAGGGGCAGCAGTGAACGACGGCGACGGGACCCTCGCGGCGGAAGCCCAGGGGAGGCAGTTCGGCCCGCTCGGCACGGCCTTGGTGATCATTCCGACCTACAACGAGGCGGAGAACATCAAGAAGATCGTCGGCCGGGTGCGATCCGCCGTGCCCGAGGCGCACGTTCTGGTGGCGGACGACAACAGCCCCGACGGCACGGGCAAGCTCGCCGACGAGCTGGCGGCCGATGACGAGAACGTCCAGGTGCTGCACCGCAAGGGCAAGGAAGGGCTCGGCGCCGCCTATCTCGCGGGGTTCCGCTGGGGCCTGGAGCACGGCTACGGCGTGCTCATCGAGATGGACGCCGACGGCTCGCACCAGCCGGAGGAACTTCCCCGCCTGCTGACGGCGCTCAAGGGCGCCGACCTCGTGCTCGGTTCGCGCTGGGTTCCCGGCGGCCGGGTGGTGAACTGGCCCAAGTCCCGCGAGTTCATCTCGCGCGGCGGCAGCCTCTACTCCCGTGTGCTGCTCGACGTACCGATCCGGGACGTGACCGGCGGCTACCGTGCCTTCCGGGCCGAGACCCTCACGGGCCTCGGCCTCGGTGAGGTCGCCTCCCAGGGCTACTGCTTCCAGGTGGACCTGGCCCGCCGCGCGGTGAAGGCCGGCTACCACGTCGTCGAGGTCCCCATCACGTTCGTCGAGCGCGAGCTGGGCGATTCCAAGATGAGCCGCGACATCCTCGTGGAAGCGCTGTGGCGCGTCACCACGTGGGGTGTGGGGGAGCGGGTCGGGCGGATCACGGGCCGCAAGCGGTCCTGACACGCGGGAGCGGCCCACGGGCCGTCCTGACGTCCGGAACGGGCCCGGTTTCGCTTCGGTACCCCGGCGGGGCGGTTCCCCGGCGGGGCTGATCATCCGCTTATCCCGTACTGAGGCGAGCCCAGGCACACTGGGAGCATGACGACAGGCGCTCCGACCCCCACCCACCCCGCCCGCCCGCGGCGCTCGCGGCTGCGTACCTTCCTGCCGCTCGGTGTCGCGGTGTGGCTGGTGCTGGAGATCTGGCTGCTGACGATGGTCGCGCGTGCCACGAGCGGCTTCACGGTGTTCCTGCTGCTGGTCGCCGGGTTCGTGCTGGGCGCCGTGGTCGTCAAGCGGGCGGGCCGCCGCGCCTTCAGGAACCTCAGCCAGACGCTGCAGCAGGCGCAGAGCGGTGTCACGCCCACGAGCGAGGGCGGCCGGGGCAACGGCCTGATGATGTTCGGCGGTGTGCTCCTGATGATCCCGGGCCTGATCTCCGACGCCGTCGGCCTGCTCCTGCTGGTTCCGCCCGTCCAGAAGGGCCTCAGCCGCTACACGGAGCGGACCTTCGACCGCAGGATGCGTGTGGCCGCCCCCGGAACCGTCGGCGACGCCTTCCAGCAGGCCCGTATCCACCGCCCCGACGGCAAGGTGGTCCAGGGCGAGGTCATCAGGAACGACGACCCGCGCGAGCCCGACGGCCACTATCCGCCGCTGAACGGCTAGACACGACGGCGCTCGGCGGGGAAGCCCGCCGAGCGGCCGGACAGGTCGGTGGCCCGGCCGGCGTACGGAGAACGAGCGGCTGCGAGTGGCCCGGGGGCGAACCGAGGCACCACTGCACCCGGCCGGCGTACGAGAACGAGCCGCTGGGCGCGGCGGCGCCCGGCGCGGGCGAACCGCGGACAGCACGACACCCGGCCCGCATGCGAGAACGAGCGGCCGGGCATGGTGCCGCCCGGCCGCTCGCCGGATCTCCGGCCGCGGGGCCCGGTCGGTCGAGCCGAGTCGCCCGACGCGGCACCCGTCCGGCCGACGCTGCCCGCCGACGTACGGATCCGGTCGGCGCTGCCCGCCGACGTACGGTGAACAGCGCCCCGGAACTCACCGGAACGCACGAGACCGCGGGCCCCGTACGTGACGTACGGTGCCCGCGGTCTCGGCGTGCGTTGTGTATGCCGCTCAACCCTCGGAGGGGTTACGCGGACTTGCGGCTGTCCCGCGGATGCACCGCGATGTTCATCGCGCCGGAGCGAAGAACGGCCAGACGCTCCTCGAGGACCTCTTCGAGCTCCTCGCGAGTGCGCCGCTCCATCAGCATGTCCCAGTGCGTGCGCGCGGGCTTCGCCTTCTTTTCCTCAGGGCCGTCGCCGTCCACGAGAAGTGCCTGGGCCCCGCAGACCTTGCACTCCCACTCCGGCGGAATTTCGGCCTCCACCGAGAAGGGCATCTCAAACCGGTGCCCCTTCTCGCATGCGTACTCCACGGCCTGGCGCGGGGCCAGGTCGATGCCGCGGTCCGTCTCATAGCTGGTCACTACGAGGCGTGTGCCGCGAAGAGCTCGCTCACTCATGAATCGTGCCTCCCGGGCTTGTCGCCCACAGGACAGGTGTCGCTGTCGTCGTCATCCGGTCAACGTCCGGTCGGCGGTAAAGATTCCCGTTAAGGGTCATGCGTCGCCGTCGTAGCCGCCCCTTGTTGTACCCACCGTCGCCCGGTTTGTCACATCTGGCATCAGATGTCACCCAACGCTTCAGTATCATTGACGCGCAGTAACGGTACGCCAGGCAGGCCAAACGCGTACACTACCGCTCTTTGGCCCCGGACGCTAAATCCTCTCGGGTACGGGATTGCCCGCGTCGCGGATCGCCTGCCGGATCGGGACCCGCGCGAGCAGGACGAATCCGAGGGCGAAGAAGACCACGAGCGAGATGATGGCGTCCCGATAGCTTCCCGTCAGCTGGTAGGTCAACCCGAACAGCAGAGGGCCGAGCCAGCTCATTCCGCGGTCGCTCATCTCGTACGCCGAGAAGTACTCGGCCTCCTTGCCGCTCGGTACGAGATGCGAGAACAGGGAGCGCGACAGCGCCTGGCTGCCGCCCAGGACCAGTCCGATGCCGGCGGCGAGGACGAAGAACCACACGGGCGCGCCCGCGGGCAGGAAGTACCCGGCGCCGAGGGTGAGCGTCCAGGCGACGAGCGAACCGAGGATGGTGCGTTTCGCGCCGTACGTGCGGGCCAGCCGGCCCATGCCGAGTGCGCCCCCGACCGCGAGCACCTGGACCAGGAGTACGGCCACGATCAGCGTCGACTGGCTGAGGCCCAGCTCCTCGGAGCCGTAGACCGAGGCCTGCGAGATGACCGTCTGGATGCCGTCGTTGTAGATGAGGTAGGCGAGCAGGAAGGAGAGCGTGAGCGGTTTCCCGCGCATGTCGCGCAGTGTGGCGGCCAGCTGCCGCCATCCGTGCGCGGACGCCTGTCCGGCGGAGGCCGTACGGCGGTCGCGCAGCCGCCTCAGCGGTACGAGGGTGAAGGCGCCCCACCAGACACCCGCCGAGGCGAGACAGATCCGCACGGCCGTCGCCTCGGAGACGCCGAAGCTGTCATGGGCCGTGAACAGGATCAGGTTCGCGACCAGGACCAGCGCGCCCGCCGCGTATCCGAAGGCCCAGCCCCGGGAGGAGACGGCGTCGCGCTCCTCGGGCGGGGCGATCTGCGGCAGGTAGGAGTTGTAGAGGACCATCGAGACGGCCAGCGAGGCGTTCGCGATGATCAGCAGCAGTCCGCCCAGCAGATAGCGGTCGCCGTCCAGGAAGAACATGCCCGCGGTGGCTCCGGCGCCCAGATAGGCCGCCGCGGCGAGCAGCGGCTTCTTGCGGCCCGTGCGGTCGGCGGCCGCGCCCGCGATCGGCATCACGAAGATCGACAGGATGACGGAGGCGGAGACCGCGTACGCGAAGAAGGAACCGGCGCGGACCGGGACCCCCAGGGGATGGACGAACCCGTCCGCGTCCGCCGCGTGCTTGGCCACCGCTGTCAGATAGGGGCCGAGGAACACGGTGAGCACGCTCGTCGAATAGACGGAGCAGGCCCAGTCGTAGAAGTACCAGCCTCGTTGTTCTCGCCGGCGTTCGGCGGCCTCCTCGGCCGCCCCCACCCGCACGGTGTCCGTGCTCACCCGTGCCCTCGCTTCTCCGTGAAGGACCGCGCGAGGAGGCTCAGAACCAGGTGCCCCGGTCTTCCAGGACCTTGCGCAGCGTGTCGATGTGATCGGTCATGATGCCATCGACTCCCAGATCCAGGAGCCGGTGCATGCGTTCCGGTTCGTTCACGGTCCACACATGCACCTGGAGCCCGCGCGCGTGGGCGGCCCGTACGAAACGACGGTCCACCACCGGCACACCCGACTGGGTCTCGGGCACCTGGGCCGCGACGGCGGAGCGGCGCACCGCGGCCGGTGCGCCCCAGGAGCGCAGCCGCAGGTTGAGCACTCCGCGGGTGCCGAAGGACGTGGCCAGGCGCGGTCCGGCCCGATGCTGGGCGCGGACCACGCGCGCCTCCGAGAACGAACCGACGCAGACCCGGTCCCAGGCGTCGGTGCGGCCGATCAGATCGAGCAGCGGGAGGAGAGCGGGTTCGGCCTTGACGTCGACGTTCCAGCGCACATAGGGGAAGGTCTCGAGCAGCTCCTCGAAGAGGGGTACCGGCTCCTGGCCCGCCACGCGCGCCTGGCGCACGTCGTCCCAGGGGAGGTCCGCGATCCGGCCCGCGCCGTCCGTCACCCGGTCCAGGGTCGTGTCGTGGAAGGCGACCAGCCTGCCGTCCGCCGTGGCGTGCACATCGGTCTCGATGTAGCGGTATCCGGCGTTCACCGCCCGCCGGAACTGGGTCAGTGTGTTCTCCAGACCGTCCGCCGACCCGCCGCGGTGCGCGAAGGGGATCGGGCCGGGATGGTCGAGGTACGGGTGAAGGGTGCGGGTGCTCACCCGGGCAGTATGGCGCGCTCCGGTCGACCGGTGGCAACAACCGCGCTGCCGACCGGTGCCGGACGGGCGGCGAACACGCGCAGGAAGAGCTGGGCGAGGGGCCCGATGGCGACGGCGTACAGCACCGTGCCGACGCCGACCGTACCGCCGAGCGCGAAGCCGGTCGCGACGACGGCCACTTCGAGGACCGTGCGCACCAGCCGGACCGAGCGGCCCGTTCGCCGGTGCAGTCCCGTCATCAGACCGTCGCGGGGACCCGGACCGAAGCGGGCGGAGATGTACAGGCCCGTCGCCACACCGTTCAGCACGATGCCCGCCACCAGCAGCGGAATCCGTACGGCCAGGGCGTGCGCGTCCGGGACCAGCGCGAGGGTGCCGTCCATGGCGATGCCGACCACGAAGACGTTGGAGACGGTGCCGAGGCCGGGGCGCTGGCGCAGCGGGATCCACAGGAGCAGCACCGCGGCTCCCACGATGATCGACACCACGCCGATCGTCAGACCGGTCAGCTCGGCGAGACCCTGGTGCAGCACGTTCCACGGCTCCAGTCCGAGACCCGCTTCCACGAGGAGCGCCGAGCTCGCACCGTACAGAGCGAGGCCGGCGTAGAGCTGGACGAGGCGGCGGGGAAGCCGTCCTGGTCCGGGAGCCTCGGCAGGTGCGGACTCGGAAGGTGTGGACACGGGATGCCCCCCAGTGGTGGTAGTGGCCTGGCGCATGACACTCTGTGGCTTGAGAAGTGGTCGCATCCATGGCCAATTCGGGGAAGGTGGACTGGAATCATGGCGCAGTGGACTTCAGCGGTGGGGGCCGCACAGCTCGCCCGGCTCCTCAACTCCCAGCAGGAGCGCCCCGCGGGGCCGGGCACCCGTCGTCCGCCCGCGTATCGCGCGCTCGCCGACGGTGTCCGGCTGCTCGTGCTCGAAGGGCGGGTCCCGGTCGCCGCGCGACTGCCCGCCGAGCGGGAGCTGGCGCTGGCCCTGTCCGTCAGCCGCACGACCGTCGCCGCGGCCTACGAGGCGCTGCGGGCCGAGGGCTTCCTGGAGTCCCGCCGCGGAGCCGGCAGCTGGACCGCGGTCCCCGCCGGAAATCCGCTGCCCGCGCGCGGTCTGGAGCCGCTGCCTCCCGAGACCCTCGGTTCGATGATCGATCTCGGCTGCGCGGCGCTCCCCGCGCCCGAGCCGTGGCTGACCCGCAGCGTGCGGGGCGCTCTGGAGGAGCTGCCGCCGTACGCGCACACGCACGGCGACTACCCCGCCGGACTGCCCGCGCTGCGCGCGATGCTCGCCGAGCGGTACACGGCGCGCGGCATCCCGACCATGCCCGAGCAGATCATGGTGACCACCGGAGCGATGGGCGCGATCGACGCGATCTGTCATCTCTTCGCCGGCCGTGGCGAGCGCATCGCCGTCGAGTCGCCCTCCTACGCCAACATCCTCCAGCTGATGCGCGAGGCCGGTGCCCGGCTGGTGCCCGTCGCGATGGCAGAGGGGCTGGCCGGCTGGGACATGGACCGCTGGCGCCAGGTCCTGCGTGACGCGGCCCCCCGGCTCGCCTACGTCGTCGCCGACTTCCACAACCCCACCGGGGCGCTCGCCGGCGAGGACCAGCGGCGCGGCCTGGTGGACGCGGCGCGCTCGGCGGGCACCGTCCTGGTCGTCGACGAGACGATGAGCGAACTGCATCTGGACGAGGGCCTGGAGATGCCGCGTCCCGTGTGCGGCTTCGACCCGGCGGGCTCGACCGTGATCACCGTGGGCTCGGCGAGCAAGGCCTTCTGGGCGGGTATGCGGATCGGCTGGGTGCGGGCCGCGCCCGACGTCATCCGCAGCCTGGTCGCCGCGCGCGCGTACGCCGACCTGGGCACGCCCGTGCTGGAGCAGCTCGCCGTGAACTGGTTGCTCAGCACGGGGGGCTGGGAGCAGGCGGTCGAGATCCGGCGCGGCCAGGCCCGCGAGAACCGCGACGCCCTCGTCGCGGCCGTCCGCAGGGAGCTGCCCCGGTGGGAGTTCTCGGTGCCGCACGGAGGCCTCACCCTGTGGGTGCGCACGGGCGGTCTGTCCGGGTCGCGGCTGGCCGAGGTCGGCGAGCGCGTGGGCGTGCGCGTGCCCTCGGGGCCCCGGTTCGGGGTGGACGGCGCCTTCGAGGGGTATGTGCGGCTGCCGTTCACCGTGGGCGGGGCGGTCGCGGAGGAGGCGGCGACGCGGCTGGCCGCGGCGGCCCGGCTGGTGGAGACCGGCGCGAGCGGAGGCGACGAAGGACCGCGGACGTTCGTGGCCTAGCGGCTCGGACGCAGGGGGCACGGACGCAGGGGGGCACGGACGACGGAGCGGCACGCATGACGGACGGGCCGGAAACTCACCAGGAGTTTCCGGCCCGTCCGTCATGCACGCGAGAAGACCTTCGGGGAAGTGCCCCTACCCCTCCGCCACCGCGACTTCGGCGACCCCGGCGACCTCCGAGGGTGCCTGTGCCGCGTCTCCCGGAGTGGTCCGCTCCGGGAGGAGGTCGAGCACCGCCCGCCGGTGCGTCTCGCTCGTCGCGTCGTCGTACGGGTCCGGTGTCGCCGGGACCTGGAGGCGCAGGACGGGCCCCGTGCCCAGGCGGGCGTAGCCGCGGCCGGGCGGGACGTCCCGGGTCGGCGTGGTGTGCGGGGGCGCTCCCAGGATCGATTCCAGCTGGGCGGCCGAGGCGGGCCCGAGCACCACGCGCGCGCGGGTGTGCTGGCGTACCGCGTCGCTCAGGAAGTCGAGGTGCTCGAAGTGCTCGGCGACCACCACCGTGACGCCCGCCGCGCGGCCGTGCCGCAGCGGAACCTCGAGCAGGGCCTGCGGGTCCCCCCGTCCGTCGGCGGCGGCCAGGTGACCGAGCGCGCTCGGCCGGTCCAGCAGGATCCACAGCGGGTTCTTGATGTCGTCGGGGGCGGGATGCCCCGCCTGACGGGCGCGGTTCGCGGCGATCAGCCGCCGCTCCGTCTCGTGCGCCGCCCACTCCAGGCTGCCGAGCGCCCCGGTCGCCGAGCACTCGACGGCCAGCACACCGTCGCGCCCGGTCAGGCACGCGTACTCGCCGGTGCCTCCGCCGTCGACGATGACGACATCGCCGTATTGAAGGGACTGCAGGGCGATGGAGCGCAGGAGGGTGGTTGTGCCGGTGCCCGGTTCACCCGCGATCAGCAGGTGCGGTTCGGTGGAACGGGCGCCCGTGCGCCAGACGACCGGCGGGACGTCGCGCTGTTCCTCGCCGTAGGTGAGCGGGAGCGTGCGCTGGACGTCGGCCGGATCGGTGAAGCCGAGGACCGTCTCGCCGGGCGCGGTGACGAAGCGCTGGGCGGCGATGTCGGTGGGGAGGGGCGGCAGGACCGTGACGGTGAGTTCGTTGCCCTCCTCGTCCCAGTCGAAGTGGTACTCACGGCCGCGGCCCGACTTGGCGTGCAGAAGCTGCTCGATACGGGCGCGGGAGTCCGGTTCGCCGTCCGTGAAGTACGCCGGGTAGCGGATGAGGAGACGGGAGACGCGGCCGTCGTCGTCGAAGTCGTACGCGTCGAAGGCCTTCTCCCAGTCGCCGCCGTGGGCGTAGAGGGGATCGGGGTCCTCGGCGGCGGAGAAATACGGGACGAGGGCCTCGTAGAGGGACTGGAGACGTCCCGTCTGTGCCTCGTCGGGACCGGTCGGGGGCGGTGGGGTGCGGTCCCGGCCGGTCCAGGCTGCCGCCGCCATCAGGCTGATGACGGCGAGCAGCGGTCCGTACGGCACCAGGGCCACGACCAGGATCACCGAGGCCACCAGGAACAGCAGCGGCCCGCGCCGGTCCTTGGGGGTGGCGGCCCACTTGCGCCGTCCGGCGGCTGCCAGCCGGCGCAGTCCACGGGTGACCGTGATCAGTGGATGGAGGACATCGGTGGCGCTGTCGGCTGCCGTCCGGGCCAGCTCCCGGCTCTTGGCGATCTGTGCGGTGCCGTTGCTGAGGATGCGGGGGAGAGGGCGCCGAGCCACTGCTGTCTCCTGAAGGTGCGTACGAGGTGGGGGACGTCGTCAGAACTTGATCCCGCCGAGGAGGCCCGCAAGGCTCTCCCCGCCGGCCTTGATGCTCGGCGCGATGGCCGTGCTCGCGAGGTAGAAGCCGAAGAGTGCGGCCACCAGGGCGTGCGACGCCTTCAGTCCGTCCTTCTTGAAGAAGAGGAAGACGATGATGCCGAGAAGGACGACGCCTGACATGGACAGAATCATTTGAGCTCTCCTGGTTCGTGGGGACAGTCACCATGAGTTGTTCCAGGATCACAGCATGTATCCATACGATAAAAGGTGCAACAGGGTGAATTTCGGCGGATTTCACTCGCGTGGTGGAGCTCTCTTGGGCTGCCTGAGCTGGTCTGTTGCTCCCGATGCACCCTTTGTGATCTTTGCCGCGGGCGATGCCTGTCATGTGCCGTCGGAGCCAGTACCCTGTCGATTCACCCGAACGGTTGCAGTGAGAGGCGGTCCGGCCGATGAGTGAAGCCCCCGACCCCGAGGTCGTGGAGCTGGCGACCAAGATCTTCGATCTGGCGCGACGCGGCGAGACGGAGACGCTCGTGGCGTATGTCGACGCGGGCGTACCGGCCAACCTCACCAACGACCGCGGCGACTCGCTCGTGATGCTCGCCGCCTACCACGGTCACGCGGCGGCGGTCGGCGCCCTGCTGGAGCGCGGCGCCGAGGCCGACCGCATCAACGACCGGGGGCAGACCCCGCTCGCCGGAGCCGTCTTCAAGGGCGAGGAAGCCGTCATCAGGGTCCTCCTGGCGGCCGGCGCCGATCCGGCCGCGGGCACCCCCTCGGCCGTCGACACGGCGCGCATGTTCGCCAAGACGGACCTGCTCGAACTGTTCGGAGCGCACTGAACCGAACGCTCTGACCAGGCGAAACGCAAGAAAAAAGGGAGGCGGAACGGGGCCGCCGGAAATACGGTCGCGGCAGGAAGAACCGCCGGGTCATCATGACGACGTGATTCACGGACGCGATGGCTGGGCAGAAGTTGCCGCACCGCGCGGGCCGTGACGCGGCCCGCATGGGCCACCGACGAGAGGCAGAGGAAGATGGTCTACAGCAAGCAAGAGACGGCGGGCGCTCCGACGTGTTGTCACGCGGCCAGGTAATGCAGGATCCCGGTTGCGTCGACGCTTGATGTGAGGCTGTTTCCCATGTTCGATCCGGTCATAGCGCCCAGCGGAACCCTGCTCGGCCTGCTCCAGAGGGGCCGCGGCGACGGCACGCTGCACGCGCTCACCGCTCCGCGAGCCGAAGCGCTCGCGGCACTGAACCACTGTGTTCTGAGGGACCCCCGCCATGACTGGCAGGTGGAGAACCGCTCCCTGTACTACGCCCGTCTCTACCTCGATCTGAGCGGTGAGCTCGACGAGATCGAGCGGCACCTCTTCGATGCCGAGGACGTTCTCGACGACTACGAGTCACGCACGGGGCTCGCCCTCGCGGTCCTCGGACACCTCGCCTCCTACGGCAGGCCGGACGCGCTCGCGCTGCTGCGCAGGTACGCCGCCGCCGGCACCAACTGGGCCTGGGCCCTCGACGAACTGGCCCTGCGCGACGACGACGCGGGCCTGCGCGCCCTCGCCGTCCCCGTGCTCGCCCGGTTCCCGGCCGACGCGGAGGGCGAGGCCGCCCTCGCCGCCGCCGTACGCGACTCATTCGAGCCACGGCCCTGGCGGCTGTGGGCCGACGACCCCCGCGCATCCATCGCGGCACGCGTGCGTGCCGCCCAGGAAGCCGGGTCCTTCGACCGCTGGCAGCGCCAGATGCGGCCGACAGGACCCCGCCCGGGGTGGAGTGTCCGCGCCGTCTTCGAGTGGGCCCAGCAGGGCATCGACCGCGGAGCCGCGCTGCACGTCCCGGCCGCCCGCTGCCTGACCGCCGTCGCCGGACCGGAGGACCGTCCCGAGATCGTCGAGGCCGCGCGCCAGGGCACCGAGGGGGCCCGCTGCACGGCCCTGCGCTATCTCGCCGACAGCAATGATCCCGACGCCCTCGACCTGATCGAGGTAGCGGTCGCGGCCGGTCCGACGGCCGTCGCCGAGGCCGCCGTCGACGCCTTCGAACGGATGCGGAGCGTCGCCGCGGTCGACCGCGCGCGGGGCTGGGCGCACCGGCCCGACACCCTCGGCGCCGCCGCCGGCCGCATGCTCGCCTGCCGGGGCGGGGCGCAGGACCAGGACCTCGTGCTGGCCGCCCTGCGCGAGGCGGTACGGGGCGAGGGCCCCGACGCGCCGACCCTGTGGACCCTCGTCGACGGCACCGGACGGCTCGGCATCGCCTGCGCCGCCCCCGTGCTGCGGCACATCTACCGGGAGACCGCGTCGTCGCATCTGCGTCAGCGCGCCGCCCGTGCCCTGGCCGTCACCGATCCCTCCTTCCCCGCCGGCTTCGCCGTCGAGTGCCTGTGGGACTGCGAGGAGACCACCCGCGAGACCGCCGCCCGGCACGCTGAGACGGGTGACGCGCGCGTGGTGGATCAGCTGCGCCGGCTGGCCGCTGATCCGGCCGAGGAGGCCGAGGTCCAGACAGCGGTACGGAGCCGGATCGGGCCCGACATGCCGGCCGTATGAACGTTCGGTGACCCGCGAGTCAGGGGTGCGTGGACGGGGGCTGACCTGGACGGGGGCGGAGTGCAACGCTCACGGGACGTTCATCGCTCGCAAAGATCCACGTTGACGCGGCCACGTCCAGTGCGGCGAGAACACCCGTATGCGTGTCGTCATCGTGACCGAATCCTTTCCCCCCGATGTGAACGGCGTGGCCCACTGCGCGCTCCAGACCGCCCGGCACCTCGTCGATCGCGGTCACGCTCCCCTCGTCGTCGCCCCGGCCACCTCCCCCAGGCTCTCGGCTTCCCCTGAACCGGGAGGCACCCCCGCCGGGAGCGGGCCCGATGCCCTGGCGCCGTGCCCGGTCGTCCGAGTCCCCTCCCTTCCGCTCCCGGGCTACCCCCAGGTCCGCGTCGCCCTCCCCAGCCGACGCGTCGCCGCGGCCATCACCGAACACCGCGCCGACATCGTCCACCTGGCCAGCCCCTTCATCCTCGGCGTCCGCGGCATGGCGGCCGCCTCCCGGCTCGGCATCCCCGCCGTGGCCGTCTACCAGACCGACCTCGCCGGATACGCCCGTACGTACATCAGCGCGGGCGAGGCCACCGCGTGGCGGCGCATCCGCTCCGTGCACGCGGCGGCCGACCGGACCCTCGCGCCGTCCAGCGCGGCTCTGCGCGACCTGGAGGCACACGGCGTGCCCCGGGTGCGGTTGTGGGCGCGCGGCGTCGACACGGCCCGCTTCCGCCCCGAGCACCGGGACGAGGCGCTCCGCCGCGAACTGGCGCCGAACGGCGAACTGATCGTCGGCTACGTCGGCCGGCTCGCCCCCGAGAAGCAGGTCGAACTGCTCTCCGGGGTGTGCGGGCTGGACGGCGTCCGGGTCGTCGTGGTCGGCGACGGCCCCAGCGAAGCCACCCTGCGGGGCGCGCTCCCCGGAGCGGTCTTCCTCGGCCGGCGCACCGGTGACGAACTCGCGCGGATCTTCGCGTCACTGGACGTCTTCGCGCACACCGGCCCCTTCGAGACCTTCTGCCAGACCGTGCAGGAGGCCATGGCCAGCGGAGTACCCGTCGTCGCGCCCGCCGCCGGCGGACCGCTCGACCTGGTCGCCCACGGGCGCACCGGGCTGCTGGTCCCGCCGATCGACAGCGCCGCCGTACGGGAAGCGGTGCGCACCCTGGCCGCCGATCCCGCGCTGCGGGCGGCCTACGGCGCCGCCGGACATGCCATGGTCGAGGGCCGCACCTGGGCCGCGGTGGGCGACCAGCTCATCGGCCATTACGAGGACGTGTTGTCCGCGCGGAAGCTGGTGGCGGCATGAGTCTGCGCATCGTACGGCTCGCCAACTTCGTCGCCCCCGCCTCAGGGGGCCTGCGCACCGCGCTGCGGGAGCTGGGAGCCGGCTATCGGGCGGCCGGCCATGAACCGGTGCTTGTCGTTCCCGGTGAGCGCGCGAGCGACCGTGACACCGAGCAGGGGCGGGTGATCACGCTGCCCGGGCCGCTGCTGCCCGGGACCGGCGGCTACCGCGTCCTCACGGACAGGCGGCGGGTGGCCCGGCTCCTGGAGTCGCTCGCCCCCGACCGCCTGGAGGTCTCCGACCGCACCACCCTGCGCTGGACCGGAGTCTGGGCGCGGCGGGCCCGGGTGCCCGCGGTGATGGTCTCCCACGAGACCGCCGACGGTGTGCTGCGCACCTGGGGACTGTCCGAGGGGATGGCCCGGCGGACCGCCGACGCCCTCAACGTCCGTACCGCGCACTCCTACGCGCGGGTGGTGTGCACCACGGAGTTCGCCGAGCGCGAGTTCGTGCGCATCGGCGCCCGCAACGTCGTACGCGCCCCCCTGGGCGTGGATCTGGTGAACCGGCACCCGGAACTGCGGGACCCGGCGCTGCGTGCCCGCTACGCGCGCGCGGACCAGGCCCTGCTCGTGATGTGCTCCCGGCTCTCGGTCGAGAAGCGTCCCGGCACGGCGCTCGACGCCCTGGAGGCGCTGCTGCGGCGCGGAGAGCGCGCCGTCCTCGTCGTCGCCGGGGACGGACCGCTCAGGGCCCGGCTCGAACAGCGGGCGAGGGACCGGCGCCTGCCCGTCGCCTTCCTCGGGCACATAGCCGACCGCACCCTGCTCGGTTCGCTCCAGGCCTCGGCCGACGTGTGCCTGGCACCGGGGCCCGCGGAGACCTTCGGGCTCGCCGCCCTGGAGGCGATGGCCTGCGGCACCCCCGTGGTCGCCAGCTCGCTCTCCGCCCTGCCGGAGATCGTCGGCTCCGCCGGAGCCACCGCCTCCGACAGCGGGGACTCCTTCGCGGACGCGGTACGGCTGCTCCTCGGCCGCACCGAGAGCGAGCGCAGGCGGACCGCACGCGCGCGTGCCGAGTGTTTCGGCTGGGACGCAGCCGCGGCGGGCTTCCTCGCCGCGCACGACGCGGTGGTCCCGACCCGGCCGCGCCTCCAGGAGGGCGTGGCATGAGACCGGTGCGGTTCGTCGCCCTCGGGGACTCGCTCACGGAAGGCGTGGGCGACCCCGTCGGGGACCGGTGGCGGGGGTGGGCCGAACTGCTCGCCCCCGGGCTCGCCCCGGCGGACACCCCCGCGCGGTTCACCAATCTCGCGGTCAGCGGGGCACAGACACGGGACGTCCTCGAGCGGCAGACCCCGGAGGCGCTCGCCCTGGAGCCCGACCTCGTCTCCGTCGTGATCGGCGTCAACGACACCCTGCGGTGCACGTTCGACATCCATGCCGTGGCCGAACGGCTCGACAAGGTGTACGCGGCGTTCCGCGCACGGGACACGGTCGTGATGACGGCCTGCCTCCCGGACCCCGGCTCGATGCTCGGGCTGCCGGGAGCCCTGGCCCGCCCGCTGGCCCGGCGGCAGCGCGCGGTCAACGCGGTCGTGCACGCCCTCTCCGAGCGGCACGGTGCGGTGCATCTGCACGCGGCGGAGGAGGAATGGCTGAGAGACCGCGCCGTGTGGAGCGCGGACCGGCTGCACCCCGGGGAGCTCGGGCACCGCCGGCTCGCCCTGCACTTCCACACCCTGCTCGCCGAGGAGGGCGTCGCGACCGGGACCACGCCCTCGGCCGAGCCCGAGTTCCCCGCGCCGACCCGTTCGGCGAGCCTCCTGTGGCTGGCCACCGCGGGGACGGGATGGGTGGCCCGGCGCTGCACGGACCTGCTGCCCCAACTGCTCACCCTGGCCGCGTCCGAAGTGCGCCACCGGGCCCGGGGCACCAGTGCCCGCCTCGACCTGAGCGCCTCGCACGCCGTCGCGTCCGCCCTGGCCGCCCTGTCCGTGGCCGAACAGCCGGACGTGGCGTGACGGGTGGCCGAACAGCCGGACATGGCATGACGGGTGGACGGATGGATGGACGTGGCATGACGGGTGGACGGATGGATGGACGGAAGGGCGCGAGAGGTGCCGGGTGCGCGTGGCCCCGGCACCCCGAGCACCGGCGTACGGGGCCCCGACGGCCTCAGCGGCGGCGCACGGCCACGAAGCGCACCGGGGTTCCCGGGACCGCCTGAGCGGCCGCGGGGAGGTCGGTGCCGCGGACGACCGCGATCACCGGATACCCCCCGGTGGTCGGATGGTCGGCGAGGAACACGACCGGGCAGCCGTCGGGAGGCACCTGGACGGCACCCAGCACCATGCCCTCGCTGGGGAGTTCGCCGGAGACGGCCCGCTCCAGCGAGGGCCCTTCCGTCCGCAGGCCGATACGGTTGCTCGCCGACGACACCCGGTAGGCGCGGGTCGTGAGCGTCCGTACGGCCGGCTCCGTGAACCAGTCGTCGCGCGGGCCGAGCGTCACGCGCAGGACCAGCTCGGCGCGCGGGGCGCTGTGCGGAACGACGTCCGCGCGCGCGTGAACGGCGCCCGGACGCCCCAGGGGAAGCACCGCGCCGTCCGTGAGGGGCGCGGGTCCGAGACACGAGAGAAGGTCGGTGGAGCGGCTGCCGAGCACCGGCTCGACCGCCACACCACCGGACACGGCCACATAACTCCGCAGACCCGCGCGGGCGGAACCGACGTCCAGGAGCGTACCGGCGAGCACCCGGACCGGAGCTCCCCACGGGGCCGGGCGGCCGTCCACCGTGACCGGGCAGGGCGCTCCGGTCACCGCCACGGTGACCGTCGAACGGGGGCGCAGGGCGCAGCCGTTGAGCGTCGTCTCCAGCACGGCCGCTTCGGGGGGATTGGCGACGAGCCGGTTGGCCAGCGCCGCCGCGGGCGCGTCCAGCGCTCCGGAGCGCGGTACGCCGAGGTGCGCGTGGCCCGGTCGCCCCTGGTCCTGGACGGTGGTCAGCGCTCCGGCCCGCACGACCGCGAGGGCCCGGTCGCTCATGGACGACCCGCCGGTACGAAGCGGACACGCGCGCCGGGGGCCAGCAGCGCGGCCGGTACGCGCGCGTGGTCCCACAGCACCGCGTCCGTCGTGCCGATCAGCTGCCAGCCGCCCGGTGAACTGCGCGGGTACACCCCCGTGTACGGGCCCGCGAGCGCCACGGACCCCGCCGGAACCGTCGTCCGCGGGGTCGCCCGGCGCGGCACGTCGTAGCGCGCCGGCAGTCCCGTGAGGTAGCCGAAGCCGGGCGCGAACCCGCAGAAGGCGACGCGGAATTCGGCCGCCGCGTGGATCTCCGGCACTTCGCGCACCGCCACCCCCCAAAGGGCCGCCACATCCGCCAGGTCGGGACCGTCGTAGCGTACGGGGATCTCGACGGCGGCGTCCGCGCGCGCGTTCAGCGGGGGGATCTCCCAGCCGGGCAGCCGCTCCGCGAGACGCGCGGGATCGTCCAGCCCGTCCAGGAGCACCGTGCGGGCCGCCGGGACGATCTCCCGCACGGAGAGCGAGCCCTCCGCGCGGCGCCGCAGCAGCTCGGCGTGCAGGGCCTGGGCGGCCTCCCCCGAGGAGACCTCGACGAGCAGCGCCCGGTCCCCGACGGGCAGGGCCTTCATGCTGTCGTCGGCGGACACCGCGTCCGCGCGGCCGCCTTCGCCGGCCGGCCGAGCGCTCACGCGAACGCCTCCACGCGCACGCCCGAGGACTCCAGCCGGGCACGCACCAGGCGGGCCAGGTCGACCGCGCCCGGAGTGTCCCCGTGCAGGCACAGCGAGCGCGCGCGGACCGGAACACGCTCCCCGGAGTGGGACGTGACCACTCCGAAGCGGGCCAGGCCCAGGGAGCGTTCCACGACCGTCTCGGCCTCGGTGATCACCGAGCCCTCCTGGGTCCGCGGCACCAGAGTGCCCTCCTCGGTGTAGGCGCGGTCCGCGAACGCCTCGGTGACGACGGGCAGTCCGGCCCGCTCGGCCACCTTCAGGAAGCGCGAGGACGGCAGCCCGAGGACGGGCAGACGCCCCGCCCCGCTCCCGGCGCCCGCGAGCACCACGCCGTCGACGACCGCCGCCGCCTGCTCCTCGTCGTGCACGACGCGGTTGTAGAGCGCGCCGTGCGGCTTCACGTACGCCACGCGCGAGCCGGCCGCGCGCGCGAAGACCTCCAGGGCGCCGATCTGGTAGGCCACTTCGGCCGCCAGCTCGTCGGGCGGCACGTCCATCGCGCGCCGCCCGAACCCCGCCAGGTCGCGGTAGGAGACCTGGGCGCCGATCCGTACACCCCGCTCCGCCGCCAGCTCGCACACCCGCCGCATGGTGGCCGCGTCCCCGGCATGGAAACCGCAGGCCACATTGGCGCTGGTGACGACGGACAGCAGCTGCTCGTCGTCGGTCAGCCGCCAGCGGCCGAAGCCCTCGCCGAGATCCGCGTTGAGATCGATGGGGGTCATGAGCTGCCGTGTCTCCTCTTCCGGCCCGTTCAGGCCACTCGGTACTGCTCGTCGCGGGTGTCCGTGAGGAACATCTGCCCGGGCGCGTGGGTGATCGCGAACGGTGGCCGGGACGCCATCACGGCCGCCTGGGGCGTCACTCCGCACGCCCAGAACACCGGGATGTCGTCCGGTGCCGCCGTCACCGGATCGCCGAAGTCGGGGCGCGAGAGATCCTCGATGCCCAGCACCGACGGTTCCCCGCAGTGCACCGGACTGCCGTGCACGGCGGGCAGCAGGCTGCTCTCCCGGATCGCCGCGGCCAGGTGCTCGGGCGGCACGGGGCGCATCGACACGACCATCGGCCCGTGCAGCCGCCCGGCGGGGCGGCACTGACGCGCCGTCACGTACATGGAGACGTTGCGGCCCTGCTCGATGTGGCGCATCGGGACACCCGCCGAGCTCAGCGCCCACTCGAAGGTGAAGCTGCACCCGATCAGGAAGGACACCAGGTCGGACCGCCAGTACGCGACGACGTCCGTGGGCTCGGCCACCAACGTGCCGTGTTCCCACACCCGGTAGCGCGGCAGGTCGGTGCGCAGGTCCGCGCCCGTGGCGAGCGGAGTGGTCCAGGAACCGGCGTCGGTGACGTCGAGGACGGGGCACGGCTTCGGGTTGCGCTGGCAGAACAGCAGTGTCTCGTACGCCCAGTCGGCGGGCACGGAGACGAGGTTCGCCTGGGTGTGGCCCGCGGCGATTCCGGCGGTGGGGACCGACAGCCCCGAACGGAACCGCCGGCGCGCTTCTTCGGGGGTCCACGCGCGCGCGTGGCCGTCGATCGCCGACAGACTCTGCGAGGGGCTCCCGGCGAGGGCCGGAGGCCGTACCTGGACGGTGTCGTTCACAGGAGCTCCTTGCCACGCGTCTCGGGGAGTCCGATCAGGGCGACCGCGGCCAGGGCGTAGCCGATCGCGCCGAACACCAGCGCGCCGCCCACGCCCCAGCTGTCGGCGAGGAAGCCGACCGTGGTGGGGAAGGCGGCGCCGACGGCCCGCCCGGTGTTGTACGTGAAGCCCTGTCCCGTGCCCCGTACCGCCGCCGGGTACAGCTCGCTGAGGAACGAGCCGAAGCCGCTGAAGATCGCCGACATGCAGAAGCCGAGCGGGAAACCGAGCACGAGGAGAAGGGTGTTGGAGCCTTCGGGGATGTTCGCGTAGGCGAGGATGCACGCCGCGGAGAGGATCGCGAAGAGCAGGATGTTGCGCTTGCGGCCCAGTCTGTCGGTGAGGACACCGCCCGTGAGGTAGCCGAGGAAGGCTCCGGAGATCAGGAGCGTCAGGTAGCCGCCGGTGCCGACGACGGACAGTCCGCGCTCCGTCTTCAGATAGGTGGGCACCCAGGTGGCCAGCGTGTAGTAGCCGCCCTGGACGCCGGTGGAGAGAAGGACCGCGAAGAACGTGGTGCGCAGCAGGCCCGGGGCCTTCGCCGTACCGGGTTTGAAGATCGTGGTGAACGATCCCTTGTCCGCGCTCTGTTCGCGGACCGCGGCCGCCTCGGGGGCGTCCTGCACCCGGTGCCGGACCCAGAGCACGAGCAGCGCGGGCAGCGCGCCGGTCCAGAACATCACACGCCAGGCGATGTCGTCGTCGAGGAACTGGAAGACGAGCGTGTAGACGACCACCGCCAGGCCCCAGCCGACGGCCCAGGCGCTCTGGACCGCGCCGAGTGTGCGCCCCCGGTGCCGGGGGCTCGCGTACTCGGCGACCAGGATCGCGCCCACCGCCCACTCACCGCCGAAACCGAGGCCCTGGAGGGCGCGGAACACCAGCAGCGTCTCGTAGTTGGGCGCGAAACCGCAGGCGACCGTGAACACGGCGTAGGTGATCACGGTGATCATCAGCGCCTTGACGCGTCCGATCCGGTCCGCGACCACACCGGCGACGGCGCCGCCGACCGCGGAGACGACCAGCGTGACCGTGGTGAACAGACCGGTCTGGCCGCTGTCGAGGCCGAAGTAGGCCGCGAGGGCGACCATGCTCAGCGGCAGGGTGAAGTAGTCGTACGAGTCGAGGCCGTAGCCGCCGAACGCGCCGCCGAAGGCGCGCCGGCCCCGCGGGCCGAGTGCGCGCAGCCAGCCGAACGCGCCTTCCTGAGCAGTGGGTTCACCCGCGACGGGTGGAGTGTCGGCGGTCAGGGCCTGGGATGGAGGGTTCGTGCTCATGGGCACCTCGCAGTGAGGGACGGAGCGTGCATGAGGACTGAGCCGTGCCGTGCCGTGCGGAAGCCGTGGGCGCCTGGGTGGTGCGCAGTGGTGCGCAGCAGTGCGGAGCGGTGCGCGGAGAGCTGTGCGGAGAGCCGAGCGGAGCGGTGTGCACATGCGGTGGTGCGGTGGCGCCTGTCCGACAAGGTAGAGGATCGTTGAACGATCCCTCAATACCCATGTTGTTTCGTTCTTGTATCTGCGATTGAATTCCGGGCATGGCAGAGCTGACGGAACTGGCCGACGATCGCGCCCTGTTGGGGCGCACCAGCACCGCCGAGCGGGTCTCGGACATCCTCAGGAGCCGGATCGCCGAGGGCTTCTTCCCGCCCGGGACCCGGCTGTCCGAGGACAGCATCGGCGGTGCGCTCGGCGTCTCGCGGAACACGCTGCGGGAGGCGTTCCGGCTGCTCACGCACGAGCGGCTGCTGGTGCACGAGCTCAATCGCGGCGTGTTCGTCCGGGTGCTCACCGTCGAGGACGTCGAGGACATCTACCGCACCCGCGCCCTCGTCGAGTGCGCCGTGGTCCGCGGGCTCGGCAGGCCGCCGTACGCCGTGGACGGGCTCGCCAAGGCCGTCTCCGAAGGGCAGCGGGCGGCCCGCGAAGGTGACTGGAAAGGGGTGTCGACCGCCAACATCCACTTCCACCGCGAGCTGGTCGCCCTCGCCGGCAGCGCCCGCACCGACGAGGTGATGCGCAGCGTCTTCGCCGAGCTGCGTCTCGCCTTCCACGTGGTGGACGACCCCCAGCGGCTCCACGAGCCCTACCTCGCGCGCAACCACGAGATCCTGCAGACCCTCCAGTCGGGCGACGGGGACGGCGCGGAGCGCCTTCTCGCGGGCTACCTCGACGACTCCCGCAAGGGCCTCGTCGAGGTCTACGCACGCCGGGTCGCCGACGGGGGGCAGGGCACCGACTGACGCGGTGGCCCTCCGGTGGCAGCGGCGGAGGTCGCGGCGCCGCGCGTCGGGTGCGTGCCGCGGCCCGTCCGGGCCGTGGCCGACGCGGGGCAGGCGACCCGTCGACAGGTGGTCCGGGCCCCGCGGGTCGAGCCCCTGATACTCCGGGCCCGGTGGTGCGGGGTCCACGGTGCGGGCTCCGGTGGCCTGGGGCGCGGGGCCGGCGGTGCGGGCCCGGCCTGGAGGTGCAGGCCCGGTGGTGCGGGCCTGGCGGGGCAGCCCCGGGTGTAGCGGGGTGTGGGGTGGCGGGGTGGTGGGCTTGTGGAGGGGCCGGGGGCGGCGGTCGCTTCTGCGTCGTTTCGACCGTTGTCGGACCGAGGACCTAGTCTGTGCACCGTGACTTCGCCTGCATCGACGGACAGCGCTCCGCCCCAGCTCAGCGCGGGGCCGCGCCCGGCGCCGGGCCCGGCCGCCGACGAGGGCCTGGCGCGGCGGCTGCGCGCGCTCGCCTGCACGGCGCCGCTGCACGACCTGGACGTGCGCAAGGCGAACCTCGCGGGCGAGTACACGGTGTACGGCATGGCCGAGGTCGCCCTCGCCGCCATCGATCTCGTCACACTGAACATGGACTTCGACACGGGCGCCGACCACGACCAGATAGTGGCCAGGCTCATCCCGCGCATCGCCGCCCAGGCCCCGCGCCGCCCGGTCGTCGAGCACGAGCGCGTGGCCCGCTGGGTCCTCGAGAACCTGATCAACGTCGGCAGCGTCGACCGGGGCTTCCGTGCCGTGTACGGGACCTTCGCGCCCGACGGCACCTATGTGCGCCGCGACTACGACTTCAAGCTGATCGAGGAGGTACCGGGCTACGGGGGGAGCGTCTACCTCCGTACGACCGACGAAGCGGTCAACGTCCTCGTCGGCGCCCTCGACACCGACGTCACCAGCGCGCAGATCGCCGCCGAGGTCAAGCTGGAGGTCCTGATCAGCCGCGGCCGGCTGGCCGACGCCCAGCTCGCCGCCGAGCAGGCCCGCTACCGGACCGTGCAGTACGCGGAAACACTGCGCAAGGCCCTCGACGCGACCCGGCGCAATGTGCGGGCCGTCGACTGGCTCCAGGCCGTCCCCGACATGATCGCCGAAGCCCTGGACCACGTGGCCGACCGCTACCGCCACGAGAACGCGATCCTCACGAACATCCGCAAGGCCCGGGACGAGTCCGAGGACCCTGAGCAGAAGCGGCGCGCCGCCGAGCTCGTCGACATAGTCAAGGACTGCATCCGCAGGCACACCCAGCTCCAGTCCCGCCTCCTGGAGGCCGGCCCGCTGTTCCGCGCCGAGCAGGATCGGCAGGCCTTCGGGACCCCCATGACGAGCTCGGGGATCGACCTCTACGGACACCTGGTCGCGCCGGTGCTGCCTCTGCCGGTGGAGCGGGCGCTGCGCGTCACCGACGCGTTCTTCGCGCGCGGGACGGGACTGCGTACACCTGTCGCCGTACGTGTCGCGGACCTCGTCGACATCCTGCTGACGCCGCCGCTGGAGCGGGAGCACCTCGGGGCCGAGATGCCCGAGCCCGATCTGATCGCGACACCGGACGACAGCCGGTTCAGCGATGAGCAGCTCGCCTCCGCCATGGAACTGCTGAATCTGTCCCCGGACGCGCCGCGCCGGTTGTCCGGGCTGCTCGCGGAGGCCCGCCGCCGCGATCCCGAGCTGCCGTATCTCGTGGCGCTCCTGGCCGTGCACGCCGCGAGTCCACCGGTCGGCACCGCCTACCGGCAGGGCGAGGAGCGCCTGCTCTTCGCCGTGGACGACGGGACCGAGCTGGAGGATCCGGAGTTCGGCGGGGCCGACCTGATCGTGGGCATGGCCCTGCTCGACGCGGCCGGGATGAAGGCGGACCGGGCATGAACGGTCTGCCGCCCGGGCTCGGGGACAGCGGGGCGCCCCCGGCCCTCGCGTCCGCCCCCGTCCTCGCGCCCAGACGGATTCTCGGGTCGGGCCGGATTCTCGGGTCGGGCCGGATCCTCGGGTCGGGCCGGACTCTCAGGTCGGGCCGGATCCTCGGGTCGGGCCGGATCCTCGGGTCGGGCCGGATCCTCGGGTCCGGCGTCGTCGGCCGCGCCCGGCCGACGGGGCCCCGGTCGTCCGGTCGGCCCGCCCCGTACGGGGCACCGGCCCGCACCCACGTACGCAACCCCGTACTTCCGAACAAGGAGCCCCAGCCGTGACCGAGCACGTCGAGTGGAGTGAACCGGAGGCCACCGCCGCGCCGGCGAACGCCCCCGTCACACCGGCCGACGCCGCCGACGCGGCGCGGCTCGTGGCCTTCGGACTGCAGCCGAAGCTGCAGCCCGCGCGCGACCAGGAGTACGCCGAGCTGCTGCGCCGCTATCGCGAGGACCCGCCCTTCGCGCGGCTCGCCGACGCGGTCGCCGCCGGCCTCGGGCTGATCGTCCTGGAGGTGTCCCCGCGCGCGGGGATGGCGGTCACCGCCGCCGAGGACTCGGTCTTCGCCGTCCGCATGGGCGACTACGCGCGTCGCGCATCGGCCGACTCCGGGGACCGTTTCCTGCACGGACTCGCCCACCTCGCCGTGGCCGCCCTGGCCTTCCCCCGCCCCGAGGACCTCGCGGACGACGGATACATCGGCCGCGTCTCGGTCAACGGCGTCGACGCGTTCGTACGGCAGGCCTGCCGACGCCTGGAGGAGCGGGCCGAGGAGACCGGCGAGAACACCGACCCCGCGACCGACGCGCCGGGCCTTGAGGCGGCCTGGCGGATCTGGGCGCGGCGCAGCTCCACCGGGGCCACCAAGGACGCCCGAAGACTGGCCGGCTCGACGACGGGCATCATCGCCAAGGCCGTCGCCTTCCTCACCGACTCCGGGTTCCTCCAGCGCACCGGCGACGATTCCGGCGGCACGTACCGGACGACCGCCCGCTACCAGCTCCAGGTCCGCGACATGGCGGGCAGCGCGGCCATGGCCGAACTGCTGGAGCTGGGCATCGTCCCGGTGACCGACGGCACGGCGACGCTGCTGCCCGCGGAGGACTCCGACGACCTGGAGCTGGCGGCCGGAGCCGGACTGCCCTTCCACTCCTGACGTCCGCCGGCCGCCCCCGGCTTCCTCCCACGACCTCACCTCCCTTTACGACTACGAGAGTCCGCCGCCATGTACGAGCTGTCCCGGGTCCGCCTCTACTCCATCGGGCCCGCCGGTGCGCGCTATGCCGACACCGTGCTGGATCTGCGCGGTGTCGGCCAGCCCGTGCCCGACCCCGCGCCCACCCAGGCGGAGTTCTTCGCGGAGGAGCCGGTCGGCCCGCCGCGCCGGCCCGCGCCCGCCGGCGTGCTCTTCCTGGAGAACGGCGGCGGCAAGTCGGTCCTGCTCAAGCTGATCTTCTCGGTGATGCTCCCGGGACACCGCAACACCCTGGGCGGCGCCAGCTCCGGCGTGCTGCGCAAGTTCCTGCTCGCCGACGACTGCGGACACGTCGCCCTGGAGTGGCAGCACACGCTGACCGGCGAGTGCGTGGTGGTCGGCAAGGCGAGCGAGTGGCGCGGGCGGCAGGTCTCCAACGACCCGCGGAAGTTCGCCGAAGCCTGGTACTCGTTCCGTCCCGGTCCGGGGCTCAGTCTGGACAACCTGCCCGTCGCCGAGGCGGGGCGGCGGCGCACCATGAAGGGCTTCCGCGACGCGATCACCGAGGCCGGCAAGGTGTACCCGCACCTCGAAGTGCACTGGGAGGAGATCCACGACCGCTGGAACGAACACCTCGGCGACCTGGGCCTGGACCCCGAACTCTTCCGCTACCAGCGGGAGATGAACGCCGACGAGGGTGAGGCCGCCGGCCTCTTCGCGGTCAAGAAGGACTCCGACTTCACCGATCTCCTGCTGCGCGCGGTCACCGACACCCGCGACACCGACGGGCTCGCCGACCTGGTCGGCGGCTTCGGCAACAAGCTGGGGCGCCGCGCCGAACTCATCGCCGAACGCGACTTCACCGCCGGTTCCGCGGATCTGCTCGGCCGGATCGTCGACGCCGCCGAGGCACGAGCACGCGCGCGTGACATCCACACCGGCGCCGAGCGGCGGACCCGGACGCTGGCACGCCGGCTGTCCGCGCGGGCCGTGCGGGAGCGCGTGCGCGCCGGTGAGCTCGCCCAGCGGGTGACCGCCGCCGCGTACTCCGTCACCCATGCCGAGGGCGCCCGCGAGCGCAGCGCGCTGATCGCCGCCGAACTCGCCTACCGCCACGCCTCGCTGGCCCTCGCCGGCGCGGAGAAGTCCGCTGCCGCGCAGAAGCGCGAGCTCGCCGACGCGCGCACGCTGCACTCGGCCTGGCAGGCCGCCGAGCTCGTCCTGCGGCACCGCGCCGCCGCCGACCGCTCGACCCGCGTGGCCGACGCGATCCGCGAGGCCGAACGGGACGCCGCTCCCGCGCTCGCCGCCCGCGCCCGGGCCGCCGTCGACCTCGTCCGCGCCCTGCACCGGGCCGCCGAGGGCGCCGAGTCGCTCGCCAACGAGGAGGAGGAGCGGTCCGCCGGCCTCCAGGAGATCGGCGAGACTGCGCACGCCGACTCGACGTCCGCCGCCACCGCCGCCCAGCGCGCCCGCAGCGAGGTCGGTCATCTGCGGCAGCGCCTGTCCGAGGTCGAGCAGGAGACCGCCGAGGCGGTCCGCGCCGGCTGGCTCGACGACAGTGCCCCCGACGCCGACCCGGCCCGGGCCGCCCTCGCGGCCAGCGACGCGGAGAAGTCGGCCGTCGCCTCCTGGGACACCGCCCGTGAGGCCTCGCGGCGCGCCGCGGACCACGCGCGGGAGGCGGCGTCCGCCGAGTCCCGTGCCGAGCTGACGGCGGCCCGCGCGGCCGACGCGGCGACGGCCGCGGAGCGTTCGTACGAAGCGGAACGGCGTACGGCGGAGGCGCTGGCGGAGGAGGAGCGGCTCGCCGAACTGCTCAGTCTGCCGGGTGCCGACGCCCGCGGCGGCGTTCCGCAGCCCCGCCGTGACGAGGAGTCCGACGGACCCGCCGGCTCGTCCGGGGGCGCGCCGCTGACGCCCGAGGAGCTCGACCGGTACGCCGACGAACTCCGCGAACTCCTCGACGAAGGAGTCACCTCCGCCGAGCGGCAGCTCTTCGAACTGCGCACGGCCGCGGCCGACGACGCCCGGATTCTCGGGGCCCTCGGCGACGGCGGACTGCTGCCGCCCGGCCCGGACGTCCTGGCCACCGTCGAGTACCTGGGCGAGCACGGCATTCCCGCGCTGCCCGGGTGGCGCTACCTCGCGCAGGCCGTCGACCCCGTTGACCACGCGCGCGTGCTGGCCGCCCGGCCCGAACTCGTCGACGGTGTGATCATCACCGACCCCGACACCCACGCGCGGGCCCGCGAGGTCCTCGGCGAAGCGGCGCTGCTGCCGCGCTCGGCGGTGGCCGTCGGCACGGCCGCCGCGCTGCTCGCCCCGACCCCGGCCTCCGACGCGGGAGACGGCGGCGTCTTCCTCGTACCGCCGAACCCGGCCATGCACGACGAGCACGCGGCCGACGAGGAGCGCCAGACACTGCGGGCCCGCGCGGGCCTGCGGGACGAGGAGATCCGGGCCCTCGCCGCCCGCCTCGGCAAGGACCGCGAGCTGGCCGCGCGGCTCGCGTCCTGGCGCACCGGCTGCCCGGCGGGGCGGCTCATCGAGCTGGCCGCGACCGCGCGGGACGCGCGCGCGTTCGCGGAGGAGGCCGAGGCCGAGCTGGCCGAGGCCCGTACCGTCCGGGCGGAGGCCGACGAGACGGCGGCCGACGCGGCCCATGTGCGTGACGAGCGGCAGGAGGCCGCGCAGAAGGCCCGGCGCGCGGCCGACGCCCTCGCCGGACTCGCCTTCCGGCTCCGTGAGCGCGCCGGATGGCAGGTCAAGGTGCGCGAACTCGCCGACGAGGCCGCGGAGTCGGAGGCCCGGGCCCAGGTGTGCCTGGAGCGTGCCCGCGCCGCCGACGAGGACCGCCGCGCCGCTCAGCGCGCCGCCGACGACGCCCGCCGCACGGCCCGCGCGCTGCGCGCCGAGCGCGCGGAGATCGCGGGCGCCCCCGACGATGTGACGCAGGACGGTACGGCGGCGCCCAAGGCCTCGCTGCCCGCCCTGCGTGAGGCGTACCGAGCCGCGTCGCAGCTGTATGAGAAGGTCGGCGTCGGCGCCGATCTGCGGGCCGAACAGGCCCGGGCCGAGAGCGACGAGAGCGCCGCGCTCGCGGAGCTGGACCGGCTCAGCAACAAGGTGCGCACGCGGGCCGCGCAGCTCCTGGAGTCGCCGGACGGTTCCGACGGCCCCTCACGGCAGGCCGCCGCGGCGCGGGCCGACGAACTGGTGCAGCTCCTGGAGACCCGGATGTCGACCGCGAGCGAACAGCTCGGGCGGCTGCGCGGCGAGGCCGAGCGGCACGCGCCCGAGGACGGCGAGGCGCACACCGAACTGGCCGACGACCTGGTCCCGAGCGACGCCGAGCACGCGCAGGCCCTGCTGCGCACGGCCACGACCGAACTCGCCGCCCGCACCGAGGCGTTGAACCAGGCACGCGAGTCGCACGCCGAGTTCCTCGGCGCCCACCGGTCCGCCGAGGACGCGGCCGGCGGCTTCGACGAGACGTCGGCCCTGCTCAGGGACCTGATCCGGGAGCACCCCGACGAGGAGCAGGACGAGCCCGAGCCCTACCCCGGCACCCTCGAGGAGGCGCGGAACTCCGCCGCCGAGAGCCGCCGCTCGCTGCGCGGCTGCGCCGCCGATCTCTCCGCGGCCGAGGGCGCCGTCCGCGAGGCGAGCGACATCCTCGTACGGCACGCCAACTCCACCCGCTACGAGCAGGTGCGGACCCCCGCCCGGCAGCAGATCCGCGAGCTGCCCGCCTCCTCGCTGCCCGAGCACGCGCAGAAGTGGGCGGACGCGTTCGCGCCCCGGCTGCGGGTGCTGACCGACGAGCTGGAGCAGCTGGAACGCAACCGGGACTCGATCGTGGACCGGCTGCGCGGGCTCGTGGAGTCCGCCCTCGCCACCCTGCGGTCCGCGCAGCGGCTGTCCAGGCTGCCGGAAGGGCTCGGCGAGTGGTCCGGGCAGGAGTTCCTGCGCATCCGCTTCGAGGAACCCGATCAGGCCACCCTCACCGAGCGGCTCGGCGAGGTGGTGGACGAGGCCACCCGCGCGGCCGTCAAGAAGAACTCCGACATGCGGCGCGACGGCATGTCACTGCTGCTGCGCGGGGTCGGCGCCGCGCTCCAGCCCAAGGGCGTCGCCGTGGAGATCCTCAAGCCGGACGCCGTGCTGCGCGCCGAACGGGTCCCCGTCGGGCAGATGGGCGATGTGTTCTCCGGCGGTCAGCTGCTCACCGCGGCCATCGCGCTGTACTGCACGATGGCCGCGCTGCGCAGCAACGACCGCGGCCGTGACAAGCACCGGCACGCGGGCACCCTGTTCCTCGACAACCCCATCGGGCGCGCCAACGCGACGTATCTGCTGGAGCTCCAGCGGGCCGTCTCGGACGCGCTCGGCGTCCAGCTCCTCTACACCACGGGCCTGTTCGACACGACCGCGCTCGCCGAGTTCCCCCTCGTCATCCGGTTGCGCAACGACGCCGACCTGCGTGCCGGGCTGAAGTACATCAGCGTCGAGGAGCATCTGCGGCCGGGACTGCCGCGTGAGGCGCCCGCCGGGGAGACCGTGCACACCGAGATCACGGCGACGCGGATGTACAAGCGCCCGGCGCCGATCGTTCCGTAGAGACAGGGCCGTGGGGGAACCGCGGGTCGTCCTCGGCCGGCCGCGCCCACGCGGCGGAGCCGCATGTCGCTACAGCCCCGCGCCCCTCGCGGGGCGCCCGTCTACGCGTCCTCCTTCATCATGTCGGCGCACTTCTCGCCGATCATCATCGTGGTGATGCAGGGGTTCACGGAGATCAGATCCGGCATGGCCGAGCCGTCCGCGACCCGCAGGCCCTCGACTCCCTTGACCCGCAGCCGTGCGTCGAGCGGGGCCGAGGTGTCGTCGTCCGCGCCCATCTTCACGGTGCAGGACGGGTGGTAGACGGTGTTGTGGGTCTTGTGGATGTAGTCCAGCAGCTCCTCGTCGGAGCGGATGTCCGGCCCGGGGGCCAGCTCGGCACCCGCCCAGCCGCTCAGCGCGGGCTGCGAGGCGATCCGCCGTGCCAGCTTCAGCCCGTACGTCATCACCCGCACGTCGTGTTCGTGGGTGAAGTACCGCGGGTCGACCATCGGTTTGTCCCGGTAGTCGCGGGTGCGCAGCCGCACGGTGCCGCGGGACTTCGCGCGCGTGACGTTCGGGGTGAGGCAGAACGCGTTCTCCGAGGTGGGGAATCCGTGCCGCGCGGTGTTCATGTCGAACGGCACCGAGCCGTAGTGGAACATCAGGTCGGGCCGGTCCAGGCCCGGTTCGGTGTCGTAGAAGATGCCCGCCTCCCACCACTGGCTGGACGTGGTGGGCATGGGCCGCTTCGCCTCCCACATGATGACGCCCTCGGGGTGGTCCTGGAGGTTCTCGCCGACGCCCGCCGCGTCCGCGACCACGTCGATGCCGACCTCGCGCAGATGCCCGGCGGGCCCGATGCCCGACAGCATCAGGAGCTTCGGCGTGTCGATGGAACCGCAGGAAACGATCACCTCGCGGCGGGCCCGGACCGTCCGGGTGTGGATCAGATCCGGGTCGAGGTACTCGGCGCCGACACATCTGCGGCCTTCCAGGACCAGCTTCTTCGCCCGCACCCCCGTCCGCACCGAGAGATTCGGCCGCTTGCCCATGACCGGGTGGAGGTACGCGACCGACGAGGACTGCCGGATGTTGTTCTCGTCGGAGTTGATCTGGAACCAGTTGGCGCCCCGGACCACCGTCGTGCCGCTGTTGAACGCGGTGGTCGGGATGCCCGCCTGCGCGCACGCCTCCAGCAGGGCGGCGCCGCACGGGTCCTCGCCCTTCAGCGTGCGCAGCTTCACCGGGCCGGTGCGGCCGTGGTGGTCGCCCGGAGCGTCGTTCGACTCCAGCCGCCGGTAGAGCGGGAAGAGTTCGGCCGAACTCCAGCCCGTACAGCCCGCGGCGGCCCAGTCGTCGAGGTCCTCCGCGGGAGCCCAGAAGGCGATGCACGAGTTGTGCGAGGAGCAGCCGCCGAGCACCTTGGCGCGGGCGTGCCGCATGAAGCTGTTGCCGGTGGCCTGCGGCTCGACCGGGTAGTCCCAGTCGTAGCCGGATTCCAGCAGGCCCATCCAGCGGTCCAGTCTGAGGATGTCGTCGTCGCCGACGTCGCTGGGGCCGGCCTCCAGGACGCACACGGTGACGGACGGGTCCTCGGAGAGGCGGGCCGCGACCACATTCCCCGCGGTACCGCCGCCGACCACGACATAGTCGAACTCATCGTTGCTCATGAGCTGTTGACCCTCCTTCAGTCGGCCGCCGGAGCGGTGAGCGGAGCCGGGACGGCGGGCTGCAGCCGGTGCTCGTCGAGGACGCCGGTGCGGTGGCGCTGGACGAACCAGTAGTAGGCGAAGCCGCCGCCGGCGATGACGGCGACGAACAGCACCGCACCCCAGCGCAGATACCAGTGGAACGGCGCGGCGGCGTTGTAGACCTCGGCGCGCGGCCAGATCAGGTTGATCGTCATGACCGCGCCCCAGACGACGGCGAGGACATTGACGAGCAGGCCCCAGCGGCCCAGCGAGAACTTCCCGTCGCCCGCGGGCTGCCACGTGCCGCGCAGCCGGGCCACCAGCATCGGGGCGGTCACACCGAGGTAGGCGAGATAGATCATGATGATGCCGATGCTGGTGACCACGGTGAAGATCTGCGGCTGGCGGATGTTCACGACGAGGATCGCCACGGCCAGAATGCCGATGATCACCGCGGGCAGGACCGGCGTCTTGAAGCGCGGGCTGACCCGGGCCATCAGCGCGGACGCGGGCAGGTTGTTGTCCCGGGACATCGCGAAGGCCAGCCGGATAGCCGCCGTGTGCACCGCGAGCGCGCACACCGTGACCGCGATCAGCACGCACCACAGCATCGCCTTGCCCGCCGTCGGGCCGAGCACGTCGAGCACGATGTACTGCAGACCGTCCGTGGACAGCTTCTCCCCCTTCAGGCTGGAGACGCTCATCAGCGCGAGCAGCAGCACCAGGCCGCCCAGGACGAACGAGGCGACGATCGCGCGGATGATGGCCCGCGGGGCGTTGCGGGAGGGGTCCAGGGACTCCTCACCGAGCGAGGCCGCCGTGTCGAAGCCGTACATCACGTACGCCGAGGCGAGCGAGGCCACCAGGAACGCGCCCAGATAGCCGGACGAGTGCCCGGCACCCGTGCCCGCCGTCTCCGTGACCACCTGTGGTCCCCGGGTGATGTGGACGGCGAACAGCACGATGAGGACGACGGTGGCGATCAGCTCGATGAACACGCCCGCGCTGTTGATGGTGGCCATCAGCTTCACGCCGAAGGCGTTCACCAGGGTCGTGAAGAGGATGAGCACCGTGGCCAGGACGACCGCGTTGGTCGCGACGTCGTACTTCCCGGTCCCGTCCCCGACGAACTGGAAGGTGTCGGAGATCTGCGGGAGCGTCAGCTGATAGGCGAGTGCCACCGCCGAGATCGACACGATGGAGGCGATCAGCATCATCCAGCCGGCCAGCCATCCGAGATGCGGATTGCCTATCTTCTTCGACCAGTTGTAGACGGAGCCCGCGACGGGATAGCGCGCGGCCAGCTCCGCGAAGCAGAGGGCGACCATGAACTGCCCGCCGAAGACCATCGGCCAGGACCACCAGTAGGCGGGACCTCCGCTGCCGTAGCCGAAGTAGAAGAGCTGGAACGTGCCGGTGAGGATGGAGATGTAGCTGATGCCGGCGGCGAAGGTGTGGAAGTTGCCGAGGGTGCGCTTGAGTTCGGGTTTGTAGCCGAACTCGGCGAGTTCGGCGTCGTCGTGGTGCTGTGGGCCGGACGGTTGCTCGGTGGTCGTCATGAGCGGACTCCAGATGGGCCTGGGGGCGGGGTGAGGGAGCGGCTCGTGCGGGTGCCGGGTTCCATGAGGGGGTGCTACGCGGGCGCCATGTCCGCGGTGGTGCGCCGGGGCGGCGGGGGTGAGCAGCCCCGGACGATCCGGATCAGGCGAACCAGCCCTGCGGGGACGGGTCGGTGTTGCGCCAGATGTGTTTGGCCTCGCGGTACTCGGCCAGTCCCGACGGCCCGAGTTCGCGCCCGAAGCCGGACTGCTTGAAGCCTCCCCACTCGGCCTGCGGGACGTAGGGGTGGTAGTCGTTGATCCACACCGTGCCGATCCGCAGACGGGCCGCGACACGCTGGGCCTTGGCCTCGTCGGTGCTGAAGACGGCGCCCGCCAGTCCGTAGATCGTGTCGTTGGCGAGGCGCACGGCCTCCGCCTCGCCGCTGAAGCGCTCCACGGTGAGCACGGGCCCGAACGACTCTTCCTGGACCACGGACATGTCGCCGCTGCACTCGTCGAGGACGGTCGGCGGATAGTAGAAGCCCGCGTCCAAGCCGGGTCCCGTCGGCCGGGCGCCACCGCAGCGCAGCACCGCTCCTTCCGCCAGGCCCTTGGCGACGTACGCCTCGACCTTGGCGCGGTGCGCCGCGGAGATGAGCGGCCCGGTCTGCGCCCGCTCGTCGAACGGTCCGCCCATCCGGATCTCCGACGCCCTGCGTACGACCTCGTCGACGAACCGGTCGTGCAGGGAGTCCTCGACCAGCAGTCGCGCGCCCGCCGAGCAGACCTGCCCGGAGTGCAGGAAGACCGCGGTCAGCGCCATGTCGACGGCTGTCTCGAAGTCGGCGTCGGCGAAGACGATGTTGGGGTTCTTGCCGCCGAGTTCGAGGGCGACCTTCTTCACCGTCCCGGCGGCGGCGGCCATCAGCCGGCGCCCGGTCGCCAGGCCCCCGGTGAAGGAGACCAGGTCCACGTCCGGATGGTCGGCGAGGGGGGCGCCCGCCTCGGGGCCGGCGCCCAGCACCAGGTTGGCGACGCCCGGCGGCACTCCCGCCTCTTCCAGGAGCCGCATCAGATGGATCGCCGTGTGCGGAGTCAGCTCGCTCGGCTTGAGCACGAAGGTGTTGCCCGCGGCCAGCGCCGGTGCCACCTTCCAGGCCGTCTGCAGCAGCGGGTAGTTCCACGGGGTGATCAGCGCGCAGACCCCGACGGGTTCGTACACGACACGGCTGTCGACGCTCTCCGTGCCCGTCTCGACGACCCGGCCGGTCTCGGCGGCGGCCAGCCGGCCGAAGTAGCGGAAGCAGTTCGCGATGTCGTCGATGTCGTACTCGCTCTCGACGAGCCGCTTGCCGGTGTCGAGGGACTCGGCGCGGGCGAGGGCGTGCTTGTCGCGGACGAGGAGATCGGCGACACGCAGCAGCAGGTCACCGCGGTCGGCCGACGGGACCGCGGGCCAGGGGCCCTCGTCGAAGGCACGGCGCGCGGCGGCGATCGCCTCCACGGTGTCCTTGCCGCCGGCCTCGTCGACGACTCCGACCAGCGAGCCGTCGGCGGGGCAGCGGATCTCGCGGGTCCGCGCGTCGAGCGCGCCCCGCCACGATCCGTCGATGTACAGGTCAGGCACGTGGGCCTCCCAGTCGCTCGATCAACCACGCATGGAAGACCCCGATGTGATGCTCTGTCGGAACCAGCACACCACCGTTGCGATACGCACGTGACGCCATCGCCGGCTGTGTCCTTTCACAGGCTTCGAAGTCCTGTTCGTTCACCCGGTGGAAAAGCTCCACCGACTTGGACACGTCGGCGCCCGACTCGACGACCTCCGGGGCGTAGAGCCAGTCGCACTCGACGACCGTGCGGTCCTCGGCGAGCGGGAACATGCGGTGCAGGATGACATGGTCCGGGACCAGATTGACGAAGACCGTCGGTTTCACCGTGATCGCGTAGTAGCGGCGGTCCTGGTCGTCCGCGACCTCGGGCAGCTTGGCGAAGCCCTCGCTGCCGTCGACCGTGAAGCCCTTGATCTCCTCCCCGAACTCGGCGCCGTGGCCCACGTAGTACTGGGCCGCGTACCCGTCCGCGAACTCCGGGAGCACCTCCGTCAGTTCGGGGTGGATCGTGGCGCAGTGGTAGCACTCCATGAAGTTCTCGACGATCAGCTTCCAGTTCGCCCGTACGTCGTAGGTGACGCGCCGGCCGAGCGCGAGGTTCTCGGCGCCGTAGTGCTCGATGGCCGCCGCGGTGCCGAGCCGCTCCACGGCCGCGCCCGTCACCGTCTCCTCGAAGGAGGGTGGCTCGTCGGCCAGGCACACCCAGGCGTAGCCGAGCCACTCGCGCAGGGCGACCTTGACCAGGCCGTACTCGACGCGGTCGATGTCCGGCATCTTCACCAGGTTCGGCGCCGCGACCAGCTTGCCGTCGAGGTCGTACGTCCAGGCGTGGTATGGGCATTGGAGGTTGCGCCGCACCTCGCCCGACTCCTCGGTGCACAGCCGGGCACCCCGGTGCCGGCAGATGTTGAGGAAGGCGCGCAGCTCACCCGTGCGGGAGCGGGTGATCAGGACGCTCTCCCGGCCGACCTGCACGGTGCGGAAGGCTCCGGGCCTCGCGAGATCCGCGGAGCGCACCGCGCAGAACCACATCGACTCGAAGAGCCGCTCCTGCTCCTGCCGGAAGATCTCCGGGTCGGTGTAGTAGTGCCCGGGGAGCGTGGCGATCAGGCTGGGGGACAGCGGGGACGGGGAGACGGGGATCGTCGTCACGTGCGTACTCCTCAGGCGGGCGCGGCGGCGAGGCGCTGGGGGTCGAACAGGCCGATGGGGTGCTCGGTGGAGCCGTCCAGGGCGAGGTCGGCGAGGATCTCGCCGACGACCGGTACGAATTTGAAGCCGTGTCCGGAGAACCCGCAGGCCACCGTGACGGACTCCGGGTGCGCGGGATGGCGGGCGATGACGAAGTGCTCGTCGGGCGTGTTGGAGTACATGCAGGTGGCGGCTTTGAGGAAGGTGCCGGGCAGATCGGGGATGCAGCGGGACATGTGGTCCGCCATGGCCCGGATCTCGTCCTCGTGCACGGTCCGGTCGATGTCCTCCGGGGTGCACTCGACGCCCTTGCGGAAGAAGGCGACCTTCGCGCCCAGTTCGGGTCCGTCGATGGAGGGGAAGCCGTAGACCTGGACTCCGGCCGGGTCCTCCCAGATGTAGATCGGATGCCTCTCGGGCACGAACGGCCCGACCCCGCCGGTCGGCTGGAACCAGTACATGACCTGCCGCTCGATCCTGAAGGGCACGCCCAGATCGGTGAGCAGCTGCGGCGCCCAGGCTCCCGGGCAGATCACCAGCTGACCGGCGGTATAGGTGTTCTCGGCCGTGTGCACCCGCACGCCGTCCCGGTATGGCTCCCAGCGGGTCATCGGCTCGTCGAAGTGCAGGTCGGCGCCCTGCCGGGTGGCGAGCTGGAGGTGCGCGGCGACGGTGTTCTCGGGGCGGAGCAGTCCCGCCCGCGCCTCGAACAGCGCGACCTCGTCGTCGCGCGGAGTCAGGGTGGGGAAGCGGCGCCGGATCTCCGCCGCGTCCAGCATCTCGTGGGGCAGGTCCCACCGTTGCGCCGAGAGCAGCGAACCGGAGACGGTCCGTGAGTCCGGGGGCCCGACCATCACGCCGCCGCACAGGGTGGCGATGTCACGGCCCGTCGCCCGCTCCAGCTCGTCGTACAGCTCGTAGGCGCGCAGCAGCAGCGGGACGTACGCCGGGTCCTCGAAGTAGGACTGCCGCGTGATGCGCGAGCCGCCGTGGCTGGAGCCGCGGTTGTGCACCGGGCCGAACTTCTCCAGCCCGAGCACCCGGGCGCCGCGCGCGGACAGATGGTGCGCGGCGGCGCTGCCCATGCCGCCGAGACCGATCACGATCACGTCATACGTGGGGGACACAGGGCTCCTCCTGCCTTTCGTCCGGCTCTTGCCTCTTCATCGGATTCAGCGGCGGATTCGGTTCATCTTCGGGTCGAAGAGCGGTTCCTCGGCGACGGTCGCGGGGATCTTCTCGCCGAAGTAGTCGATGTGCACGCCCGTGCCGGTGGCGAGCGCCGGCAGCCAGGCGTAGGCGACACAGCGGCCGAGCGTGTAGCCGTACGAGGCGCTGGTGACGTAGCCCGCGGGGGCGCCGTCGACGTAGACCGGCTCCTTGCCGAGGACCACGGCGGAGGGGTCGTCGAGGAGGAGCGGGGTGAGCCGGCGCGCGGGCTCCTGGGCCGCGCGGCCCTGCAGGGCCTCCTGGCCGACGAAGCCGTCCTTGTCCATGCGGACGGCGAAGCCGACGCCCGCCTCGTACGGATCGTGCTCGTCGGTCATGTCGGTGCCCCAGGCCCGGTACCCCTTCTCCAGGCGGAGGGAGTTGAAGGCCGAGCGCCCGGCCGCGATCACGCCGTGCCGGCGGCCCGCCTTCCAGAGCGTGTCCCAGAGCCTGAGTCCCAGGTCGGCCGTGGTGTACAGCTCCCAGCCGAGCTCCCCGACGTAGCTCAACCGCATGGCGGTGACGGGGACATGCCCGAGGTAGGTCTCCTTCGCGCGGAAGTAGCCGAACCCCTCGTGCGAGAAGTCGTCGCGGGTCAGCGGCTGGACGAGGTCCCTGGCGAGCGGACCCCACACGCCGATGCAGCAGGTGCCGGAGGTGATGTCTCTGAGGTGCACGTCCTGGGGTGCGTGCCGCAGGAGCCAGTCCAGGTCGGCGGGGGAGTTGGCGCCGACCTGGAAGCGGTCGGGGGCCAGCCGGGCGACGGTGAGGTCGGAGCGTACGCCGCCGGTCTCGTCGAGGAGCAGCGTGTAGGTGACCGCGCCGGGCTTCTTGCGGAGGTTGTTGGTGGTCATGCGCTGGAGGAAGGCGAGGGCGCCGGGGCCGGTGACTTCGAGCCGGCGCAGCGGGGTCATGTCGTAGAGGGCGACCTTCTCGCGGGTCGCCCGCGCTTCGGCCGCGGCGATGGGGGACCAGTAGCGGGCCGACCAGGCGTCGCGTTCGGGGAGGGGACCGAGTGTGTCGACGAGGGGGGCGTTCGCTTCGTACCAGTGCGGCCGCTCCCAGCCGCCGCCCTCCAGGAAGCGCGCTCCGAGTTGCTGCTGCCGGGCGTGGAAGGGGCTGACGCGCAGGGGGCGCGGCCGCTCCATCGGCTGGAGGGGGTGCAGGATGTCGTAGACCTCGACGAACTGCTGCGAGCCGCGCTCACGGACGTACGACGGTGAACGCTGCGCGTCCTCGAAGCGGGCGAGGTCGCATTCGTGCAGGTCGATGGAGGCCCGCCCGTCGACCATCCACTCGGCGACCGCCTTCGCCACCCCGGCGGAGTGGGTGACCCAGACCGCTTCGGCCAGCCAGAAGCCGCGGAGCTGCCGGGACTCCCCGAGCAGCGGCATGCCGTCCGGGGTGAACGAGAAGACGCCGTTGAAACCCTCCTCGATCTCCGTGTCGCGCAGGGCGGGCAGCAGTCGGCGGCAGTCGTCCCAGCTCGGCGTCCAGTCCTCTTCGGTGAAGGGATACGACGACGGCATCTCCATGCCGTTCGCGCGCGCCTCGTCGTAGGGGAGGATCCCGAACGGGTCGACCGGCAGGGGCCGGTGGGCGTAGCTGCCGATGCCGATGCGGTCGTGGTGCTCGCGGAAGTAGAGGTCGCGGTCCTGGAAGCGGAGGATGGGCTTCGAGGCTTCGGACGCCGCCCCGGCGAGTTCGGGGAGCGGCCGTGTCCTCGCGTATTGATGGGCGAGCGGTTGCAGGGGTACGTCGACTCCGGCCATGCGCCCGATGACGGGACCCCAGAAGCCGGCGGCGGAGACCACGTGATCGGCGGGGAACGTGCCCCGGTCGGTGACGACGCCGGTGACTCTGCCGTCCGCCTTCTCGATGCCGGTGACCGTGTGGCGGTCGAGGAAACGGGCGCCCCGCTCGGTCGCGCGCTCCATCTGGGCCCGGGCCGCGAGCAGGGCGCGGGCCAGCCCGTCGTCCGGGGTGTGGAAGCCGCCGAGGACGGCCGAACGGTCGAGGAGCGGCCAGAGTTCCTTGCATCGGTCGGTGCTGACGATCTCGCCGCGGACCCCCCAGGAGGCCGCGTATCCGGCCCTGCGGTGCAGGTCGGCGAGGCGCTCGGGGGTGGTCGCGAGCTCCAGCCCGCCGACCTGGTCGAAGCAGGAGACGCCGTCCACGGTGAGGGAGGAGAACTTCTCGACCGTGTAGCGGGCGAACGCGGTCAGTGTTCTGGAGGGACTCGTCTGGAAGACCAGGCCCGGTGCGTGCGAGGTGGAGCCGCCCGGGGCGGGCAGCGGACCCTGTTCGAGAACGGTGACGTCGGTCCAGCCGCGGGCGGTCAGCTCGTCGGCGAGGGAACAGCCGACGATGCCGGCGCCGATGACGACCACACGGGGACGGGTTGCGGGCGTGCTGGACATGCCCCTCCTTGCCGGGGTGGGGGAGTGAACGCGCTCAGGTGGCGTGGACGCCGGGCCGCCGGGCGGTGACCGTGCGGTCCGAGCCGTGTCCGCTGGGGACGACCGTGTTGCCGGGGAGGAGGAGCCGGTCGCGGACGGCGGTCCCGCCGGCCGGGCGGTCCGCGTGTGTACGGCCGGTCGTGCCGAACGTGCCGGATGTGACGACGCGTTCGGCCCGCGGGGCGCCCGGGGTGCTCACAGGACCACGACCGACCGGAGCACCTCGCCCCGGTGCATCTTCGTGAACGCCTCCTCGACCTGATCGAGGGAGATCGTCTCGCTGACGAAGGCGTTGAGGTCCAGCAGCCCGTACAGGTACTGGTCGATGAGGAACGGGAAGTCGCGGCTCGGCAGACAGTCGCCGTACCAGGAGGACTTCAGGGCGCCACCGCGCGAGAACAGGTCGATCAGCGGGAGGTCGATCCTCATCTCGGGGTCGGGCACGCCGACCTGGACGAGCACACCCGCGTGGTCGCGCATGTAGAAGGCCTGCTTGTACGTCTCCGGTCGGCCCACCGCGTCGATGGCGATGTCGACTCCGAAGCCGTCGGTCAGCGCGCGGACTGCTTCGACCGGGTCCGTTCCCCGCGAGTTGACGGTGTGCGTGGCGCCGAACCTCTCCGCCAGGTCGAGCTTCTTGTCGTCGATGTCGATGGCGATGACCTTCATCGCGCCGTTCAGACAGGCGCCCGCGATGGCCGCGTTGCCCACGCCGCCGCAGCCGATGACGGCGACGGTGTCGCCGCGCCCGACGTTGCCGGTGTTGACCGCGGCGCCGTATCCGGCCATCACGCCGCAGCCGATCAGCCCCGCGGCCTCCGGCCGCGCCGCCGGGTCGATCTTCACCGCCTGACCGGCCGCGACCAGGGTCTTCTCGGCGAAGGCGCCGATACCGAGGGCGTTGCTGAGAGGGGTGCCGTCGAGGAGGGTCATCGGCTGTGTGGCGTTGCGCGAGTCGAAGCAGTACCAGGGCCGGCCGCGGCGACAGGAGCGGCAGGTGCCGCAGGGGGCGCGCCAGGCGAGGACCACGTAGTCGCCGGGGACCAGGTCGGTGACGCCGTCCCCGACCGCCGAGACGGTGCCGGCCGCCTCATGGCCCAGCAGGAAGGGGAACTCGTCGTTGATCGCGCCCTCCCGGTAGTGCAGATCCGTGTGGCACACCCCGCAGGCCTGGACGTCGACGAGCACCTCACCGGGGCCCGGGTCGGGAACGAGGATCGTCTGCACCTCGACGGGTGCGCCCTTTTTGACGGCGACTACGGCACGGACCTCGTGGGGCACGACAAGCTCCTCTGCTGTTGCGCAATGCACGATGGGTTGCGTGATGAGGAACATATTGAGAACGCCGTCAGGCGGCCGTCAAGGGGTGGGAGTTAACCCTTGGCAAAAGGAACGGGAGGCCCGAAACGTGGCCGACACACGACGGCGCGGCGCGGCGCGGGGCCGGTGGAATCCACGGCCCCGCGCCTGGAGCGGGTGTGCGCCCGAGGGAGGCGCCGACGCCGGCGGCGAAGCGCCGTCTCAGAAGCCGTAACCCATCCGGCGGGACAACTCCGCCCCCGCCGCCACCGTCCGCTTGGACAACTCCGGCAGGCGGTCCGCGTTCAGCCGGTACACCGGTCCCGAGACGCTGATCGCGGCGATCACCTTGCCGTCGTGCGCCCGCACCGGAGCGGCCACGGCGGCGAGACCCAGCTCCAACTCCTCGAGGGTGATGCCGTAACCCTGCTCGATCACGGCCTCCAGCTCGCCGCGCAGCGTGGACGGCCCGGTGATCGTGCGCTCCGTGAAACGCGGCAGAGGGCGTGCCAGCAAACCCTCCCGCAGCGTGGGCGACATGTGCGCGAGCAGCACTTTCCCGCTGGACGTGGCATGCAGCGGGGTGCGCCTGCCCAGCCAGTTCTGCGCCGTGACCGAGGCCGTGCCGCGGGCCTGCATGATGTTGACCGCGGCGTCGTCGTCCAGGACCGCGATGTTGACGGTCTCGCCCAGCTCGTCGGCGAGTTCGCGGCAGACCGAAACACCCTCCTGGGAGATGTCGAGGCGCACCGCCGCCGCCCCGGCGAGGCGCAGCATGGCTGCTCCCAGGTAGTACTTTCCGCGGTCCTTGGCCTGCGCGACCAGGCCACGGTTCTCCAGGACGCCGAGCAGCCGGAACGCGGTGGACTTGTGCACGTCCAGTTCCTCGGCGATCTCGGTGACGCCCGCCTCGCCGAGCCGGGCGAGGATCTCCAGCACGCTCACGGCGCGGTCCACCGACTGGACGGCGCTGCCCGTGCCTCTGCCGCTCTGCTTCTCGAGGGTCTGCTCGGTGCGCTCAGCCTGCTTCTGCGTGCGGGTCATAGGTCAACTCTCACCACCTGACGGCCGTGTTCGGGCCGCATCTGCGGGAAGCCCTTGACGTGACGGGATCCCCGCGCGGATTCTGTTGCGCATAGCGCTCCCTCGTGCGCCATGCGAAACATCATGTTACCGAAGCGTCCGGAACCCGGAAGGTTCCCGACGACCTGGACCTGAGGTCGCGGACGAGACGTCCGCACCGAGAGGGGGGCCCATGATTCCCGTCTGCCGCCTTGAAGACCTCCCCGAGGGCGAATCCGTCCGTGTGGAGACCACGCCACCGGTCGCCGTGTTCAACGCCGACGGTGAGCTGTACGCCATCGACGACACCTGCACCCACCAGGACGCCTCCCTCTCGGAGGGCTGGCTGGAGGGCTGCCTGATCGAATGCCCGCTGCACGCAGCCTCATTCGATCTCCGCACCGGCCGGCCGACGTGCCTGCCCGCACGCCGCCCCGTCCGTACCCACCGCGTCACCGTCGACGACGGAATCATCCACGTCCACCTCGCCGCGGAGGAGGGCACCGCCGCATGAACGCCGTGACCCTCGCACCCGGACGCCGCGTCACCGCCCTCGCCGCCGATGAAGGGCGGGCCGTATGAGGACCGTGACCGTCGTCGGTGCCTCACTCTCCGGCCTGTACGCGGCCCGAGAACTGCGCGCCCAGGGCTTCGACGGACGTCTGGTGATCGTCGGTGACGAACCCCACCGCCCGTACGACCGGCCTCCCCTCTCCAAGGACTTCCTCACCGGTCGCGCCGACGAGGACCAACTCGCCCTCACCGACGCCGAGGAGAGTGCGGAACTCGACGCCGAATGGCTCCTCGGCGTGCGCGCCCGCGGCCTCGACGCCCGGGGCCGCACCGTCCTCCTGGACGGCGGCCGCACCGTCTCCACGGACGGAGTGGTCATCGCCACGGGCGCCTCCGCCCGCCGCCTACCCGGCGACGAACTCGCCGGCGTGCACACCCTGCGCACCCTCGACGACGCCCGTGCCCTGCGCGCGGAACTCACCGCGGGTCAGCGCCGCGTCGTCGTGATCGGCGGAGGCTTCATCGGCGCCGAGACCGCGTCCTCGTGCGCCGCCCTCGGCCATGACGTCACCGTCGTCGAGGCCGCCCCGCTGCCCCTCCTTCCTCAACTCGGCCCGGACATGGCCGCCGTGTGCGCCGCACTGCACCGGCGCGCAGGCACCGTCCTCGTCACCGGAACCGGCGTCGCCGGGATCCGGGGAAGTGGTGGCGCGTCCCCTGGCGCGGTCATCGGAGTGGAACTGTCCGACGGCCGCTTCCTGCCCACTGATGTCGTGATAATGGGGATCGGCGCTTCCCCGAACACCGGCTGGCTCGCGGGTTCGACGCTCGCCCTGAACGACGGTGTGCTGTGCGACGACGGCTGTGCGACCGGACTCGCGCAGGTGGTCGCCGTCGGTGACGTCGCCCGGGTCGGCGGCACCCGCACCGAACACTGGACCTCCGCCACCGAGCAACCCCGCGTCGCGGTGGGCAACTTGCTCGCCGGACGCACCGTGACGACCTTTCGGTCCCTGCCCTACTTCTGGTCCGACCAGTACGGTGCGCGGATCCAGTTCGCGGGGCGGCGGCGGGATACGGACACGGTCCGGATCATCGAGGGAGCCCTCGACGAGGGCGGACCGGCCGAGGGCGGCTTCCTCGCCCTCTACGAGCGCGCCGGCGGCACGACGGCGGTGCTCGGCGTCGACCACCCCCGCCCCTTCACGCGTGTCCGCCGTGAACTGGCGCGCGACGAGAACCCGGTGGAGCCGGCGGCCCTGTGAGGAGGCGACCGGGATCACGCCCACGGGCGGCCGACGCGACGTCAGGAGGTCCGTCCCGTACCTCCTGGGCCGGCCGCGTGAGCAGCGATCCACCTCAGGTCCGGTCGTGGCGCGCCGCTCCACGCACCCGGGGCCGGGGCGGACACGGCTGCCGCTCCGCTACGAGTGCGACAACTGTCCGGCCCCGCCCCGCCTGCGTATCCGCTCCTGGGCCCGCGCCGCGATCCGCTCCTGACGCCGGGCCTTGCGGCGCTCGCGCCGCATTGCCCGCGCGGTGCTGCTCGGCACCGACACCACGCCGTTCCGCTGGTTCCACACCTGCCGTGTCACCCAGACGTCCAGGGCGCCCCATGTGGCCACAACCGTACTGGCCACGCTGCTCAGGACCATCGGGAAGGCAAGCCAGGACCCCGCCATCGTGCAGAGGAAGGCCACCACGGCCTGCGTCAGCGTCACCGCGATGATGAGCACCGCGCGCACGGCCGACGTGCGCACCGGATCGGGCAGCCGGTGCCTGCGCGCGGGCTCCTCGATCCACAGCGGCCGGTAGTACGCCTGCTCGTCGTCGTCCTCGTGTCCGTCCGTGGCAGCGCCCTTCTCGCCGGCTCGGCCGCGTATGTCCGTGGCGGTGCCCCCGACCTCCGCGGCGGCGCGCTCGCCCGTCGTGGCCCGCCGCCTGTCCGGCCGACCCTGCTCAGGCGCCGGAATGCCGTGATCCTGGGCCTGAGTGGCCAGTTGTTCCGCCTCGCGCGTCGCATCCCGTGTCCCGGGTGCCCCGCTCCGCTCCGCCGTGCCCATCAACTCGTCACTCCCCACCGCCCAGCAACCCTCTCGCACGGGTGTCTCGCGACTCCCGCTCCCCAGTGGCTGCCCGGCTTGCGCTCTTTTACGCCGCCTGAGCGCGGCATGCGGCACCTGTGGCCGATTCCGCCCTCAATTCCCGTACAGAAAGACGAACGACCTGCCCCGAAGATTCCCAACGAGCGAAGAATTTCGGCCAACTGACGAAGTTCCCCGCTCCGATGTGATCCGGCCCCAAGTGCCGGATTCAGGGAGGCAATCTCCCCCAATGAACGGACAACTCCCCATGTCCCGTTTCCCGTCGAGCGGCTGCGCGACCGGACGGGTCTTCGAGTTACCTATGAGTCAGTAGTAGGCTCACGCCGTTTGTTGACGCACATGTGTACCCCCGGCCGGAGGGGGTCGAGCTGGGGGAGGCCATGCGCTTTCGCGGGAAGTCCATCCGCCGGAAGATTGTGGCGCTGCTCCTCGTGCCTCTTGTGTCCTTGACCGCGATCTGGGCCTTCGCGACCGTGCTCACGGGGCGTGAGGCCAGCCAACTCTTCAGCGTGTCCGACATCGTGGAGAAGATCGCCTATCCGACCGAGGACACCGTCAGGGTCCTCCAGCGGGAACGCCGCCAGACGCTCGTCTATCTCGCCGATCCCCGCGCCTCCGACGGACTCGCGGCCCTCGAGCGCAGTCGGAGCGCCACGGACCGGATCGTGGCGAAGGTCCGCAGGAACGCCAAGGACAAGGACGTGCGCAGCGAGCTGAGCGGGGGCACCTCGCAGCGCCTCACCTCCCTCCTCGAAGCGATCGACGGGATCGACTCGCTGCGCACCGGTGTCGAGAAAGGCACCGTCGACCGGGCCGGGGCCCTCGGCCTATACAACCGTCTGATCGACCCCTGCTACGTCCTGCTGGCCAACCTGCACGTGGTCGACAACGTGGAGCTGGACAAGCAGGGCCGTGCTCTCGTCAACGTGTCCCGCGCCCGCGAACTGCTCTCCCGCGAGGACGCCCTGCTCGGCTCCGCACTGGTCGCCGGTCGCATCACGCGCGACGAACTCCGTGGCATCTCCGACCTCGTGGCCCAGCGCGCTCTCCTGTACGACGTCAGCCTGCCGTTGCTGCCCGCCTCGGAACGCGAACGCTTCGAGCGCTATCAGAAGAACGCGGCCATGGTGTCCCTGCACGCGGCGGAGCAGGCCGTCGCCGATTCCACCACCGGCTCGCCGCGCGGAGTCACCGCGAAGAGCTGGGACGGCGCGGCCGGGCCCGTGCTCGACGAACTCGGCACCCTCGAGGACCGGGCGGGCGACCACTACCAGGACAGGGTCAGGCCCGTGGCCATGGCCGTCATCCTCAAGGCGGTCGTCGCGGGCGTGATCGGCCTGATCGCCCTGCTGATCTCGCTCGTCATGTCCGTGCGCATCGGCCGGAGCCTCATCCGCGACCTGCGACGGCTGCGCCTGGAGGCCCATGAGGCGTCCGGTGTACGGCTGCCCAGCGTCATGCGCCGTCTCTCCGCCGGCGAGCAGGTCGACGTCGAGACCGAGGTACCGCGCCTGGAGTACGACAGGAACGAGATAGGCGAGGTCGGCCAGGCCCTCAACACCCTTCAGCGCGCCGCCGTCGAGGCAGCCGTCAAGCAGTCCGAACTGCGCGAGGGCGTCTCCGAGGTCTTCGTCAACCTCGCGCGCCGCAGCCAGGTACTGCTCCACAAGCAGCTCACCCTGCTCGACACCATGGAGCGCAGGACCGAGGACACCGACGAGCTGGCCGACCTGTTCCGCCTCGACCACCTGACCACCCGTATGCGCCGCCATGCCGAGGGCCTGGTCATCCTGTCCGGCGCCGCGCCGTCCCGGCAGTGGCGCAAGCCGGTCCAGCTCATGGACATCGTCCGCGCCGCCGTCGCCGAGGTCGAGGACTACGAGCGCATCGAGGTACGCCGACTGCCGCGGGTAGCCGTCACCGGTCCCGCCGTCGCCGACCTCACGCATCTCGTGGCCGAACTCCTGGAGAACGCCACGGTGTTCTCGCCTCCGCACACGGCCGTTCACGTGGTCGGCGAGCGCGTCGCCAACGGCTTCACCCTGGAGATCCACGACCGCGGCCTCGGTATGGCGGCCGAGGCTCTGCTCGACGCCAACCTGCGGCTCGCCGAGACTCCCGAGTTCGAACTCTCCGACACCGACCGGCTCGGTCTCTTCGTGGTCAGCCGGCTCGCCCAGCGGCAGAACGTCCGCGTCTCACTCCAGCCGTCCCCGTACGGCGGCACCACCGCGGTCGTCTTCATGCCGGACTCCCTGCTCACCGACGACGTGCCGGACACCAACGGCATCGGATTCCGCCTCGACCGCACCCTGCCGGCCAAGGAGGCCGAGTCGGAGGAGCGCCGCAAGGCGGCACTCACCCAGGCGCCGGCGCGTCTGCCGGGACTGCCCGCCTCGATCCTGGACGGCCCCGTCGAGCTGGACGCGCCCGTCGACCTGGACACGCTCACCGGATTCCCCGGCGCCCTCGGCGACGACGACAGCGAACGCGGCGGACTGTTCCGCCCGCGGCGCTCCATAGCCGGCGTTCCCGCGGGGCAGCACCAGCAGACCGACGGCAGCGACGACGAGCCCGCCCGCTCCGGGGACGACGACCGCCCGGGCACCGCTCCTGCCGGGCTGCCGCGACGCCGGACCCCGAAGCTCGTCAGCTCGCACGGCCGTACTGTCGGCCAGACCAGGTCGCGGCGCGACCAGGCGGACGACGACCCGGCGCAGGACCTCGAATCGGCGCAGAACCTGGAGCCGGTGCAGCGTCTCGGCACCCCGTCGGACCCGGAGCCGATGAAGGGCGCGGACCGCCTGGAACGTCGTGCGGCGGAACCCGATGGCATGAAGCCACTGCCCCAGCGGCGCGGCGAGCGGTCCACGCCGTCGGGCCGGCGCGGCGGCGAGCGTCCCGGTGTCCCCGGCCCGCGCGGACCTTCCGGCACACCCGAGAGGTCCGGCCTCCGTGAGGCACCCGAACTCCGCCCGGCGCCCGGCCTCCACGACGCCCCGGCTCTGCCCCGCCGCACCCGCGGTACCGCCGCGGGTGCCGGCCCGGACGACACCGCCCCGCGCCGCGACACCACGGCGGGCCCGGCAGAAACGGAAACGACCCCGCTGCCACGGCGCGTGCGGCAGGCCAGTCTGGCCCCGCAGTTGAAGGACGGACCGGCGCGGCTCGCCGAGCGCGACAAGGCCCGCGGCGGCACGGGGGCGGATCCCGCCGAGCGGGACGCCGACGAAGTACGCAGCCGGATGGCCTCGCTCCAGCGGGGCTGGCAGCGCGGCCGCGACGAGAACGCCGTGGGCGACCAGGCCCAGGACGGCTCAGCACGACGAACGACAAAGGGGGACGGTCGATGACCGCACCGAAGGCCGCAGGGCCCGCGACCAGCAGCGTGTCCGGCGAGCTGAACTGGCTCCTCGACGAACTGGTGGACCGCGTCGCCAGCATCCACAAGGCGATCGTGCTCTCCGGCGACGGCCTTCCGACCGGGGCCTCGAAGGACCTCAGCCGGGAGGACAGCGAGCACCTGGCCGCCGTCGCCTCCGGTTTCCACAGCCTCGCCAAGGGCGTCGGCCGGCACTTCGAGGCGGGCAGCGTCAGGCAGACCGTCGTCGAACTCGACGAGGCCTTCCTGTTCGTCACGGCCGCCGGTGACGGCAGTTGCCTCGCCGTGCTGTCGGACGCCGACTCGGACGTGGGCCAGGTCGCCTACGAGATGACGCTCCTCGTCAAGCGGGTCGGCGTACATCTGGCCGCCAGTCCGCGCACCGATCTGCCTTCGGGCGGGTAGTGGGATGACATGAGCGGAGACGGTCAGGGAACACGCCACTGGTTCGACGACGAGGCCGGACCGGTGGTCCGTCCGTACGCCATGACACGCGGCCGCACCACCAGCGCGGCCCAGCACCGCCTCGATCTGATCGCGGTAGTGGTCACGGAACAGCACGCCGAGGACCCCGAGGCCGACCACACACTGTCCCCGGAACACGTGGACATCGTCGAACTCTGCCGTGACGCTCCCCAGTCGGTCGCCGAACTCGCGGCGGAACTCGATCTGCCCATCGGAGTGGTGCGGGTCCTCATCGGGGACCTGGTGGACGACGAAATGGTCCATGTGACACGTCCCGTACCCCCTGCCGAGCTGCCGGACGAGAGTATTCTGCGCGACGTGATCAGCGGCCTCCGGGCGCTCTGAGCTGGGCGGAAACGGGGAACAGACGTGACAGGCTGGCAGTTCTGGGTCGACCGGGGCGGTACTTTCACGGACATCGTCGCGCGGCGCCCCGACGGTCGCCTGCTCACGCACAAACTCCTGTCCGACAATCCGGCCCGCTACGCCGACGCCGCCGTCGCGGGCGTCCGTGAACTCCTCGGTGACGCGGGGGACGCCGCGGGCGCCCCGGTCGACGTCGTCCGGATGGGCACCACCGTCGCCACCAACGCCCTGCTGGAACGCAAGGGCGAGCGCACGCTCCTGGTGACCACCCGGGGCTTCCGCGACGCCCTGCGCATCGCCTACCAGAACCGCCCCCGCATCTTCGCCCGCGCGATCGAGCTCCCCGAGCTGCTCCACGAGCGGGTCGTCGAGGTCGACGAACGGATCGCCGCCGACGGCACGGTCCTGCGCGCCCCCGACCTGGACGCCCTCGCCGTACCCCTCCAGGAGGCGTACGACGACGGGATCCGCGCGGTCGCCGTCGTCTGTATGCACAGCCACCTCCACCCCGCGCACGAACAAGCCGTGGGTGAGCTGGCGGCCCGCGTCGGCTTCCCGCAGATCTCCCTCTCCAGCGAGGTCAGCCCGCTGATGAAGCTGGTGCCCCGCGGTGACACGGCCGTCGTCGACGCCTACCTGTCGCCCGTGCTGCGCCGCTACGTCCGACGCGTCGCCGATGAACTCCGGGGCGTACGGCTGATGTTCATGCAGTCCAACGGAGGCCTCGCCGAGGCCGGTCAGTTCCGCGGCAAGGACGCCATCCTGTCCGGACCCGCGGGTGGCATCGTCGGCATGGCCCGGATGTCGCAGCTCGCCGGTTTCGACCGCGTCATCGGCTTCGACATGGGAGGCACGTCCACGGACGTCTCCCACTTCGCCGGAGAGTACGAGCGGGTCTTCACCACGCAGATCGCCGGGGTCCGGCTGCGCGCCCCCATGCTGGACATCCACACCGTCGCCGCTGGCGGCGGATCGGTGCTCCACTTCGACGGCTCCCGCTACCGGGTGGGCCCCGACTCGGCCGGCGCCGACCCCGGGCCAGCGTGCTACCGGAGCGGCGGCCCACTGACGGTCACCGACGCCAACGTCGCACTCGGCCGCATCCAGCCCGATCACTTCCCGAAGGTGTTCGGCCCCGGCGGGGACCAGCCTCTCGACGGCGCCCTGGTCCGCGACCGGTTCACGGCGCTCGCGCGCGAGATCCGCGAGAGGACCGGCGACGACCGCACCCCGGAACAGGTCGCCGAGGGCTACCTCCAGATCGCCGTGGCCAACATCGCCAACGCCGTCAAGCGCATCTCCGTACAGAAGGGCCACGACGTCACCCGCTACGCGCTGACCACCTTCGGCGGCGCCGGTGGCCAGCACGCGTGCATGGTCGCCGACTCGCTCGGCATCCGCACCGTCCTCGTCCCGCCGATGGCAGGCGTCCTGTCCGCCCTCGGCATCGGACTCGCCGACACGACAGCCATGCGTGAACAGTCCGTCGAGGCGCCCCTGGAACCGCTCTCGATGCCGGGCATCCTCAAGACGGCCGACGACCTGGAGGGCGCCACCCGCGCCGAACTCCTCGCCGAGGACGTCCCCGAGCACCGCATCCGGATCACGCGCCGGGCCCAGCTCCGCTATGACGGCACGGACACGGCGCTGACCGTCGAGCTCACCGAGCCCGACACCATGACCCACGCCTTCGAAGAACGCCATCGCGCCACCTACTCCTTCACCCTCGACCGCCCGGTCGTCGTCGAAGCCCTCTCCGTGGAAGCCACCGGTCTCACCGAACCCCCCGATCTGTCCGCCCTCGCCCCCTACGGAGCCGCACCCGCGTCTGCCCCGGCCACCCGGGAGACGGTCAGACTCCACACGGGCGGCACCTGGCGCGACGTGCCCCTGCACCGCCGTGAGGAACTCCCGCCCGGCGAGACCGTGACGGGACCGGCGATCATCGCCGAATCGGGCTCGACGACCGTCGTCGACGACGGCTGGCGGGCCGCGACGACGGGCGACGGGCATCTGGTCATGGAACGCGCGGTGATCACGGAGAGTTCCGATCTGGCTACGGAAGCGGATCCGGTTCTGCTCGAGGTCTTCAACAACCTCTTCATGTCCATCGCGGAACAGATGGGCGCCCGCCTGGAATCGACCGCCCAGTCCGTCAACATCAAGGAGCGCCTGGACTTCTCCTGCGCCCTGTTCGACCCCGACGGCAACCTGGTCGCCAACGCGCCGCACATCCCGGTCCACCTGGGCTCGATGGGGACGAGCGTCCAGGAGGTCGTGCGGCGGCGCGGCGACAGCATGCGGCCGGGCGACACGTACGCCGTGAACGATCCTTACCACGGGGGTACCCACCTCCCCGATGTCACCGTGATCACCCCGGTCTTCGACACGGAGGGTGACCGGATCCTGTTCTACGTTGCCTCGCGCGGTCACCACGCCGAGATCGGCGGCATCGCCCCGGGCTCCATGCCCGCGAACAGCCGGACCATCGACGAGGAGGGCATCCTCTTCGACAACTGGCTGCTCGCCGAGAACGGCCGCTTCCGCGAGGCGGAGACACTGGCCCTGCTCACCGAGCCGCCCCACCCCTCGCGCAGCCCGAGGACGAACCTCGCCGATCTGCGTGCCCAGATCGCAGCCAACCGGAAGGGCGTCGACGAAGTCGGCCGCATGATCGAGGACTTCGGGCTCGATGTCGTACAGGCGTACATGAAACACGTCCAGGACAACGCGGAGGAAGCGGTACGCCGTGTCATCGACACGCTCGAAGGCGGCGAGTGCGCCTACGAGACCGACTCGGGGGCGGTCATCCGCGTCCGTGTCACCGTGGACCGCGAAGAACGCGCCGCCACCGTCGACTTCACGGGTACGTCCACGCAGCTCACCACCAACTTCAACGCGCCCTTCGCCGTGGTCAACGCCGCCGTCCTGTACGTCTTCCGCACCCTGGTGGACGACGACATCCCGCTCAACGACGGCTGTCTGCGCCCCCTGCGCATCGTGGTGCCGCCAGGCTCGATGCTCGCCCCTGAGCCCCCCGCCGCCGTCGCCGCCGGCAACGTGGAGACCTCCCAGGCGATCACCGGCGCCCTCTACGCGGCCCTGGCCGTGCAGGCCGAGGGCTCCGGCACCATGAACAACGTCACCTTCGGCAACGAGCGCCACCAGTACTACGAGACCGTGGCCTCCGGATCGGGTGCGGGCGACGGCTTCCCCGGCGCCTCGGTCGTCCAGACCCACATGACCAACTCGCGGCTCACCGACCCCGAGGTCCTCGAGTGGCGACTGCCCGTCCAACTCGACGAGTTCGCGATCAGACACGGCAGCGGCGGCCCCGGACACTGGCGTGGCGGCGACGGCGCCGTGCGCCGCATCAAGTTCCACGAACCGATGACCGTCTCGACGCTCTCGCAGCACCGCAGAGTGCCGCCGTACGGCATGGCGGGCGGCGAGCCCGGTGCCCTCGGCGTCAACCGGGTGGAGCACGCCGACGGCACCGTCACGGAACTCGGCGGAAGCGGCGCGGCGGACGTCGGCCCCGGCGACGTACTCGTCATCGAAACCCCCGGCGGCGGAGGCTACGGCCCACCGCCGCGCGACCCCCATCAAGCAGGAGAAGAGATCGATGATCTTCGGGCGTTCTGAGCGCGGCAAGCCTCCGGTCGAGCCCGTCACGCTCAAGATCCTGGTGGCCGGCGGCTTCGGCGTGGGCAAGACGACCCTCGTCGGCGCGGTCAGCGAGATCAAGCCGCTGCGCACCGAGGAACTCCTCACGGAGGCGGGCCGGCCCATCGACGACACCAGCGGCGTGGAGGGCAAGCACACCACCACCGTCGCCATGGACTTCGGCCGGATCACCCTCCGCGAGGACCTGGTGCTCTACCTGTTCGGCACCCCCGGCCAGGACCGTTTCTGGTTCCTCTGGGACGAGCTCGCCACCGGCGCCCTGGGCGCCGTCGTGCTGGCCGACACCCGCCGCCTGGAGGACTGCTTCGCCGCGGTCGACTACTTCGAACGGCGGTCCATACCCTTCGTCGTCGGGGTCAACTGTTTCGAGGAATCCGCCCGTTACCCCGCGGAAGCCGTCCGTCAGGCCCTCGACCTCGACCCGGGTGTGCCCGTCGTCCTCTGCGACGCGCGGGACCGGGAGTCCGTCAAGGAGGTCCTCATCCGCGTCGTCCAGCACGCGATGGCCTACGCCGCCGCGCTCCGGGAGACCGTCACCACCTGACGCGCGACCCGACGCGCCCGCAGTGCCGAGCCCGTCACGCAGGACGGGTGCGGCCCGTACCCCCGCCGACCGGGGTACGGGCCGCGGTCTGCACGCGCGCGTGGTTCACGCGGGACGCACGCGCGCGTGGACACCCGTTCCGCGCCGACGCTCCGTCGGCGTGGACGCGGGAGTCAGCCGATGGCGTCGTCGTGCCAGCCGAAGCTCTTCTCCACCGCCTTGCGCCAGTTCTGGTACTCGCGGTCGCGCACCGAGCTCTCCATGGACGGTGTCCATTCGACGTCCTTCTGCCAGTGCGTCTTCAGCTCGTCGAGGTCGTTCCACACGCCGGTCGCGAGCCCCGCCGCGTACGCGGCGCCCAGACAGGTCGTCTCGGAGACCTTCGGACGGATCACCGGCACACCGAGGACATCCGCCTGGTGCTGCATCAGCAGATTGTTCTTGGTCATGCCGCCGTCCACCTTCAAGGTGGTGATCTGCACCCCGGAGTCCTGGTACATGGCGTCCACGACCTCGCGTGTCTGCCAGCTCGTCGCCTCCAGGACCGCGCGCGCGAGGTGCGCCTTCGTGACGTACCGCGTGAGACCGGTGACCACTCCGCGGGCGTCCGAGCGCCAGTAGGGGGCGAACAGGCCCGAGAAGGCGGGAACGATGTACGCACCGCCGTTGTCCTCGACGCTCGCCGCGAGCGTTTCGATCTCGTCGGCGGAACGGATGATGCCCAACTGGTCGCGGAACCACTGCACCAGCGCGCCCGTGATCGCGATCGACCCCTCCAGGCAATAGACCGGCGCCTCCGTGCCGATCTTGTAGCCCATGGTCGTCAGCAGTCCGTTCTTCGAGGGAACGGGACGGTTGCCGGTGTTCAGCAGCAGGAAACTGCCCGTGCCGTAGGTGTTCTTGGCCGTGCCGACGTCGTAGCAGGCCTGTCCGAAGATCGCCGCCTGCTGGTCGCCGAGCGCCGACGCGACCGGGACGCCACCGAGTTGGCCCACGGCGGTGCCGTACACCTCGGCGGAGGACCTGATCTCGGGGAGCACCGCTTCGGGGATGTTCATGGCGGAGAGGATGGACGGGTCCCACTGGAGCGTTTCCAGGTTCATCAGCATGGTGCGCCCGGCGTTGGTCACGTCGGTGACGTGCCGCCCGCCGTCCGTGCCACCGGTCAGGTTCCAGATGAGCCACGAGTCGATCGTGCCGAAGGCGATCTCACCGCGCTCGGCGCGCGTGCGCAGGCCCGGGACGTTGTCGAGCAGCCAGGCCGCCTTGGGCCCGGAGAAGTAGCTGGCCAGGGGCAGTCCGGTCTGCTCGCGGAAGCGGTCCTGGCCGTCCGAGCCGCCCAGTTCGTTGCAGAGCGCCGACGTACGGGTGTCCTGCCAGACGATCGCGTTGTGGACGGGCTTGCCGGTGGCGCGGTCCCACAGGACCGTCGTCTCGCGTTGGTTGGTGATGCCGAGCGCGCTCAGCTGGTCGGCGCGCAGCCCGGCCTTGGCGATCGCTCCCGCGACCACGGCCTGCACCTTGGACCAGATCTCGGTGGCGTCGTGCTCCACCCAGCCCGGCTTGGGGAAGATCTGGCGGTGTTCGCGCTGGTCGACGGCGACGATCGCGCCGTCCTGGTCGAAGATGATGCAGCGGCTGGAAGTGGTGCCCTGGTCGATTGCGGCGACGTATTTCTCGGCGTTGTCCGTCATGACGTCCCCTTACGTGTTCTTCGTCAGGAGGCTGCGTTCTCGTCAGGAGCGTGTGTTCTTGTCAGGTGGCTGCGGTTTCGGGGGAGGCGGCGATGCGTCAGAAGGCCACGTTGTAGATCCCGGCGCCGATGGCGGCACCCACGATCGGGCCCACCACCGGAATCCAGGAGTAGCTCCACTCCGAGGTGCCCTTGTTGGGAATGGGCAGCAGCGCGTGGGTGAGGCGCGGTCCCAGGTCGCGGGCCGGGTTGATCGCGTACCCCGTGGGACCGCCCAGCGAGAGGCCGATGCCCACGACGAGGAAGGAGATGAGCAGGACCGGCAGGCCCGCGTCGCCGATGCCCGCGACGTGCTTGCTGCCGCCGACCAGCCCGAGGATGGGCAGCATCAGGGCGGCGGTGGCGATGATCTCGGTGATCAGGTTCTGCACCGGGTTGTCGATCTCGGGGCGCGTCGAGAAGATCCCCAGCGTCTCGATGGCCTTGTCCTCCTCGGCGTTGAGGTTGAACTGGCCGAGGTAGAGCAGCCAGCACAGGGCGGCCCCGATGATGGCTCCGGCGAACTGTCCGAGGATGTAGAAGGGCACGTCCTCCCACTTCGTGGAGCCCTCGATCGCGAATCCGATCGTGACCGCCGGGTTGATCTGCCCTCCCGACAGCGGCGCCGACGTGTAGGCGCCGGCGAGGACGCCGAAGCCCCACCCGAAGGCGATGACGACCCAGCCGGCCCCCTGGGCCTTCGACTTGTTCAGTGTCACGGCGGCGCACACACCCGCGCCGAACAGAATCAGAATCGCGGTGCCGATCAACTCGCCGACAAAGATGTCTCCGTTGCTCATGGCGGCTCCTAGGCCTTCGCCCGGGGCGATCCGCTCCGGGCCACCGTGCAGGGTGCGTTTCCCATGGCTACTTCAGCCGAAGGCAGGGAGATCCCGCGCCCCGCCCGGCGTCCGTGACGAGCGTGCCGTCGCAGCGGAATCGCCCGTGGGGACGGCCCTGGGTACAGGTCGGAGACCCGAACGGTGCGGTGCTTGAAGACGCCCGAATGCGGCGATGCCGACTGACACCCGGAAGTGTTCACCGGCACCCAGGGGCCGTCAAGGTCGTGGACCGCAACGGTTCGAAGGGCACAAAGAGGACGCTCCACGGAGGGACGTCGGTGAGGGCGGCGGGCGGACCGACGGCACGGCGGCGGTTCGCCCGTCGCGTCGCCCACCGACCGGATCCGCCGGCGGGTGCCGCGGTGGCGCCGTTCGAGACCGGCAAGGATCGAGGGCATCGGCGGCCTACTCGTGGACCACTCGTCGCCAGAGCGGTGAGAGGGCAGAGGTCGGCGGCCGGCCGCGAGCCGCCTGCGGCCGGCGGTCAGGGGCGAGCGAATCGGTGAGTGAGTCGGTGAGGCGGTGAGTGAGTGAGCGAGTCGGCCGGTCAGCCGGTCAGTGTCTGCCCGTACGGCTCCATCGGCGCGGTCCCCGTGCCGCGGCGGATCTCGTGACCGGGCAGCCCCGCTCGTCCCAGCACCCAACTCGCCCCGTTCAGCGCCTTGGCGGCTTGCTTGAGGGGCGCCAGACAGGCGGCCGCCTGCCGGTGATCGCTCACGCTGCCGGGGGCGCACACCACCGTGGCCAGCGACATCGTGACGGCGCGCCCGCCCGCCGCCCAGGGCGCATCGAGCACCGAGGCCGCCAGCGGACCGAGGGTGTCCGGGTCGGCGAGGACCAGGAAGTCGTCGCCGCCGATGTGCCCGACGCGCGTCGCCTCGGACGCCGATACCTGCAACGCCCGCCCCACCGCCCGGATCAGCTCGTCGCCGGCCGCGAACCCCGCGCCGTCGTTGACCTGCTTGAAGTGGTCGACGTCCAGCCAGCTCAGCGCGAACATCCGGCCGTCCGCGATCCGCCGGTCGACCTCCCCGGTGATCGCGTCCGAACCGGGCAGCCGGGTCAGCGGGTTGAGCCCCGCCGCCTCCTCGACCCGGTTTTCGGACAGCGCCCGTACGAGGTCCGCGAGGCGCACGACGCCCACGCACCGCCCGTACCGGTCGACGACCGCGACGTCGTCGGACGTACGGTCCCGGTCCCCGTCCGCGACGACGTCGAGCACCTCCCACGCCGTGGCGTCGACGCCGACCGTACGCGGAGGATCTCCCAGTCTGGCGGCCGGCCGATCGGCGTACAGCGCATGCCCGTAGCGCCCGGACATCGACAACAGGAACCGTGACCGGTGCACCGACCGGACCGGAATCCCGGAAGGGTTCACGAGCAACACGCCGGACACGTCGGGCGACCCGGTGAGCAACGCCCTGACCTGCCCTGCCGATGCGGTTGCCGGCAGCAGCGCGGCCGGGCGCACGAACTGCCGTACGGACGGCCCGGACCGGGGCGTGGTGACGGCGCCGGGCGACAGCGCCGGAACGTATACGTCCGCCGAGGGCAGCCGGGCGGGCGGTGCGAACAGCTCGCCCTGCGCCAGTTGCGCGCCCGCCGACACCGCGGCGGCGCACTGCAGTTCCGTCTCGACGCCTTCGACGGACAGCAGCGCGCCCAGTTGCTCGCACAGTGTCCGCATGGCGCGTACCGCGGCGGGTCGCGACAGCAGGGACGCATCGAGCTTCATCAACTCGGGCGCGAGGTCTGTCAGCAGCCGCAGGGGTACGTCGCCGTCGCCGATCCCGTCCGCGCAGATCCGGAAGCCCTCTTCGCGCACCACGGCCACCGCCTCCAGCAGCGCCTGCTGCGGAACGTGCGTGTACGGCGGGCCGATGTCGACGGTGACCTCCCAGGGCAGCCGCCCGGCCTCCCGCACCGCGTTCCGCAGCGCCGAGAGCCTGCCGAGGTCGGCCAGGGTTCCGGCGAACACGTTGACGTGCAGGGGCAGCAGCGTCTCCTTGCGGGCGGCGACCCGGATGGCCAACGCGGCCAGCCGCCCGTCGAGTTCGGGATCACGGCGGGCCTGCGCCAGGATGTCGCCGGACTCCGGACGGGCGAGTATCTCCAGCGCCGCGACCCCTCCGGTCGTCAGATTGACGACCGGCTGGAAGGCGAAGCGGACAGTATCCGTCCTGGAGGGCACGGCAGCAGCATGCCGCCGTCGATGTGCGCCGGTGCGCGATTCATATGGTGTTCACGCAGGATTCCCAAGTCGTCACAATGGGTGCGTACGGGCATCCGGACGCGCCGCTCAGACCTTTGCGGAGACTGGTTCGAGCGCGGGCTCGTCCGGGTGGGAAACGGGGTGATGGTTGGTGTCGCGGCAGGGCGGAGTGACGGCCGGCCGCCCCCTGACCGTGGCCCCGGCCGGACCATGCGGGGCTACCGCACCGCGACGACGGAGGAGCCGTGGCCGAACAGCCCCTGATTCGCGGTGATCCCGACGCGGGCCCCGGCGACCTGCCGGTCACCCGCACCGTCCCGCAACTGCCAGGTCAGCTCGCACACTTGGGCGATGGCCTGTGCCGGGACGGCCTCTCCGAAGGAAGCGAGCCCGCCGCTGACGTTCACCGGTATGCGTCCGCCGAGCGCTGTCTCCCCCTCGCGCAGCAGCTTCGCGGCCTCGCCCTCCCCGCAGAGCCCGAGATCCTCGTACCACTGCAGCTCCAGGGCGGTGGACAGGTCGTACACCTCGGCGACCGAGAGATCCTCGGGCCCGATCCCCGCCTCCTCGTACGCCGCTCGGGCGATCGACGCCCGGAAGGTGCCGCCCGCGGGCTCCACCGCGACCGCGGAGTCCGTGGCGATGTCCGGCAGGTCCAGCACGGTGTTGGGATAGCGCGGCGTCACCGTCGACACCGCGCGGATCCGCACCGGCTCCGACGCCCCGTGCCGGCGCGCGAACTCCATACTGGCCAGCACCACGGCCGCACCGCCGTCGGAGGTCGCGCAGATGTCGAGCAGCCGCAGCGGATCGGCGACCACGGCCGACCCGGCGACCTCCTCCGCGGTGACCCTCTTGCGGTAGCGCGCGTTCGGGTTGAGCGCGCCCAGCGCCGCGTTCTTCACCTTGACCTGGGCGAAGTCCTCCGGAGTGTCGCCGTACAGAGCCATCCGGCGGCGTGCGTACAACCCGAAGTACGTCGGATTCGTCGCCCCGAGAACACGGAAGCGCAGCCAGTCCGGATCGTCCTGCCGGTCCCCGCCCGCGGGACGGAAGAAGCCCTTGGGCGCCGCGTCCGCGCCCACCACGAGGACCACGTCCGCGAGACCCGAAAGGATCTGCGCACGCGCCGTGCCGAGGGCCTGGGCCCCGGACGCGCACGCCGCGTACACGCTGGCGACGCGCGCCCCCTGCCATCCGAGCGCCTTCGCGAACGTCGCCCCCGCCACATACCCCGGATAGCCTCCGCGCACGGTGTCGGCGCCCACGATCGAGCCGACGTCCCGCCAGTCGATCCCCGCGTCGGTCAGTGCCGCGCGCGCCGCCACGACCCCGTACTCGACGAAACGTCGCCCCCACTTGCCCCATGGGTGCATTCCCACGCCGAGCACCGCCACATCGCCGTTCATAGCGCCACCTCCGTCCGCTGTGCGCCCTTCATGTCGTCACCCCTGTAGGCCGCCAGTGCCAGGTCGTCCAGGTCGTCTCCGTGTCCTCGTGCAGCACACCGGGGACGACCTCCACCTCCATGCCCACCGTCAGATCGGCGACGGTGATCCCGGGAGCCGCCTGGCCGAGGACCACGAGGCGCTCGGATTCCAGCTCCACAGCGATCAACGCGTAGGGCTTCCAGGAGAGTTCCGGATCGGTCACATAGGGTGACGGAGGTCGGTACCGGCTGTCGGTGTACGACCAGACGCGGCCCCGGGAGGGCAGCGGCACCTCGGCCAGCTCGCCGCCCGCACACCCCGGATTGCGGCAGAAGGCGTCCTCGCGGGGGAAGAAGACCGAGGTGCACGCCGAGCAACGGGTGCCCAGCAGGCGGAAGTCGTTACCGTCCCCGGTGAACCACCCGGCGACGACGGGTGTACGTGAGCGCGACAAGATCCCTCCACGACACTGGATCTGACGGAACGTCAGAAGTGTGCCACGGGCAACGGGAATTGGGCAGGGCATCGGTGAACCACTGATGCCGCCCGGGCGTCGGAGTACCTGTGGGGGTGGCCGGGGCCCACGGGGGTGGTTCCGGCCACCCGATCCTGACCACCCTGAAGACGTCCGTTCGGTGATCCGCTACAGTCCGCGGCGTGTCAGCATCCCCGCACCCACCCGCCGACTTCGCGCCCGATTCGCACTGTTCCAGCTGCGGCGCCCCCTACGGAGAGGGCATCTCCGGCTGGCCCCGCACCTGCGCCGCCTGCGGCACGGTGGCCTACCGCAATCCCCTGCCGGTCGCGGTGGCCCTGCAGCCCGTCTACGACGACAGGGGGTCCTCCTTGGTCGTCATCACCCGGACCATCTCTCCCGCGCGCGGGGGCGTTGCCCTGCCCGGGGGATTCATCGACCACCGGGAGGACTGGCGGCACGCCGTCGTGCGTGAGCTCAAGGAAGAGACGGGCATCGACGCGGCGAGCAGGGACGTGCGGCTCGCCGACGCGATGAGCTCTCCAGCGGGTCATCTGCTGCTCTTCGGGCTCCTCCCGGAACGCCCGGCCGCCGATCTGCCGCAGTCCGCCGCCACGGACGAGACGGAAGGCTGGCATCTGCTCCGCAGGCCGGCCGAACTCGCCTTCCCGCTCCACACCCTGGCGGCCCGGGCCTGGTTCGAGGGACGGTACATCTGAGGGTCAGCGTGCCCCCAGCCCCCGCACCCGCACGGGATACGGCGGCTCGCCAGGGTCCTCCCCGGCCCGCCGTACCACCACCTCGTCACCTTCCCAGCGGGTCACGTAACGCTCGGCCTCCGGTTCCTCCCAGCCGTCACCCGCGTCCGGCACGACGAGCCCGCCTCCGGTGCGCCCGCGCGCGGGCGCCCACGCCTCCAGCTCCAGACCGCCGTCCGCACCGCGTACGGGCACGACGGCACCGGCCCGCGCAAGCACCGGAATCCGCGACAAGGGGGCGTCGATCAGCACCTGCGCCGGTCCCTCGTACGCCGCCCCGGTGACCGTGTCGTACCAACGCCCCCGCGGCAGCTGCACCGCCCGCCGCTCCGTCCCGTGATCCAGTACGGGGGCCACGAGGAGGCTGTCGCCGAGCAGGAAGGCGTCCTCGCAGTCGCGCAGCGACCGGTCCTCCGGCGCACCCCACCACAGAGGCCGCACATACGGGGCACCCGTGCGGCGCGCCAGGTGCGCCAACGTCATGAAGTACGGGAGCAGCCGACGTCGTTCGACGAGCGCCACGCGCGCGTGCTCCAGAACCTCGTCACCGAACCCCCAGGGCTCCCTTCGCCCGGCTCGCAGGCTCGCGTGCGTACGGAACAGCGGCAGATACGCCCCGAGCTGGAACCACCGCAGATAGAGCTCGGGCGACGGGCTGCCGTCGAAGCCGCCCACGTCGGGTCCCGAGTAAGGCACCCCGCACAGCCCGAGCCCCATCACCAGGGACAACGACGCCCGCAACCCCGGCCAGCCCGTGGCCACATCGCCGGACCAGGTCCCCCCGTAGCGCTGCAGTCCGGCCCACCCCGAGCGCGAGAAGAGGAACGGCCGCTCCTGGGGAGCGAGTTCACGCAGCCCCTCGTAGGCGGCCCGGGCCATGCCCAGCGCGTACACGTTGTGCGCCTCGCGGTGGTCACCGCCGCGGCCCTCCAGGGAGTGCCGGGCCGAACGCGGCAGCGTCGACTCCCCGAAGGCCGTGAACGACGTCGGCTCGTTCATGTCGTGCCAGAACCCCGCGAACCCCTGCGCGAGCCGCTCCTTGTAGAGCCCGCCCCACCAGGCACGCGCCCGCGCGTGCGTGAAGTCCGGATAGACGGACTCCCCGGGCCACACGACCCCCTTCACGAGCTGTCCCGAGGCATCCCGCACAAAGGCGTCCTCCGCGAGACCGCTGTCGTACACGGCGTTGCCCGGCTCGGCCTTGACCGCCGGGTCGACGATCGACACCAGGCGGATTCCGTCGCGCCGCAGCTCGTCCGCGAGTACGGGAAGCTTCGGGAAGTTGTCGCGATCGACCGTGAACACCTGATGGGCGTCGTAGTGGTCGATGTCCAGGTGCACGGCGTCAAGCGGCAGGCCGCGCTCCTGATAGCCCGCGACGATCCGCCGCACCTCCTGCTCGCTGCCGAAGCCCCACCGCGCGTGCTGATGCCCCAGGGCCCAGGCGGGTGGCAGCGCGGCCGCGCCGGTCAGCGACGCCCAGGCGTGCAGCACGCGCGCGGGAGTCCCGACCATCACCCAGCAGCGCAGCGGGCCGCCGTCCATACGCAGCTCGCACGATCCGGCGCGGTCGTGCCCGGAGCCTGCGCCCTCCTCGCCCTCGCGCAGGGTCACGGTGCCGTCCCACGGCGTGTCGTGGAACACGAGGTGCGTGGCCGCGTCGGCGACCACCATCTGCACGGGCATCGTGAGGTACAGCGGATCGTCGCCCGGCCCGAAAGCCCGCCCCGGGTCCGTGTTCCACAGCCGGTACGTCCCGTCGCGCAGCCGGGAACCCGCGGCCCTCCCACCCAGACCGAAGAAACGGGCGTCGGCCGCGACTTCGGAACGCTGCATCCAGCGGGCCGCGCCGCCCTCGACGGGTTCCCACCACCGGGGCGGCAGGTCGCGACGCAGGATCACTCCGCCGGGGGTGAGCACCTCGACCGCGCCGTGCCGGGAGACCACGACCGTGACCCGCTCGGCCACGACCCGCCAGCCGCCGTCCTTGTCCGGCTCCAGGACGGCCCGCAGGTCCGGCTCCGGGCAGCGCCCGGCGAGCGCGTACGACGGCTCCGGCGCGACCGCGTCCCAGCCCCAGAACACCGCTCCGCTCACCGCGACCGTGATCCGCAGCTCCGACCGGGTGAACCGGACGACCCCGCCGCCGGGGCCCGGCTCCACACCGAGCACCGGCCCGGGCACCCGGGCCCGCTCGGTGCCCCGGCGCGGCAACCCGGCGGCGTCGGCACGCCTCCTGCGCCATGCGGCACGCACCGTCAGCAGCCCTTGAGCAGCACCCCCCGAGCCGACCGCTTTCACCGAACGCACCAGGTCACGACCGTCCATGGTGCTCACCCTGCCACTAGCGGAACCCTACGAGTGAGCCGTTCAACTGCCGTTCACCTGTAGCGACACCACATCTTCATGTCGCCGACTATGTGTGGCGTGCCCTGGTGCAGAAGTCGATCACATGGCATCGTCCGTGTCAGCCGCGTGACGCGCACACCCCCGCTCGTGCGCGACCGACGCACACGACGCGCACAGTCCGGGAGCCGCTCCATGTCCACTCCGAACCCCTCACCGCTCTGGCAGCCCACCGACGAGGTCATCGCCCAGGCACAGATCACGAAGTTCCAGGCTTGGGCGGCCGAACGGCACGGAGCCCCGTCCGACGGCGGCTACGCGGCCTTGCACCGCTGGTCGGTCGACGAGCTGGACACCTTCTGGAAAGCCGTCACCGAGTGGTTCGACGTACGGTTCTCGACCCCCTACGCGCGCGTGCTCGGCGACCGCTCCATGCCCGGTGCCGAGTGGTTCCCCGGAGCGTCCCTCAACTACGCGGAGCACGCCCTGCGCGCCGCGGAGACCCGCGCGGACGAACCGGCCCTTCTGTATGTCGACGAGACCCATGAGCCGGTCCCCGTGACGTGGTCCGACCTGCGCCGCCAGGTCGGCTCCCTCGCCGCCGAGCTGCGCGCCCTCGGCGTACGCCCCGGAGACCGCGTCAGCGGCTATCTCCCGAACATTCCCCAGGCCGTGGTCGCCCTGCTCGCCACGGCCGCCGTGGGCGCGGTCTGGACTTCCTGCGCCCCCGACTTCGGTGCCCGCAGCGTCCTCGACCGCTTCCAGCAGGTCGAACCCGTGGTCCTCTTCAGCGTCGACGGCTACCGCTACGGCGGCAAGGAGCACGACCGCCGCGACGAGGTCGCCGAACTGCGCCGTGAACTGCCCACCCTGCGCGCCGTCGTGCACATCCCGCTGCTGGGCACCGAGGCACCCGAGGGCGCCCTGGACTGGTCGGCCCTGACCTCCGCCGACGTGGAGCCCGTCTTCGAGCAGGTCCCCTTCGACCACCCTCTGTGGGTGCTCTACTCCTCCGGCACGACAGGCCTCCCCAAGGCCATCGTCCAGTCCCAGGGCGGCATCCTCGTCGAGCACCTCAAGCAGCTCGGCCTGCACTGTGACCTGGGCCCCGAGGATCGCTTCTTCTGGTACACGTCCACCGGCTGGATGATGTGGAACTTCCTCGTCTCCGGTCTGCTCACGGGCACCACGATCGTCCTGTACGACGGCAGCCCCGGGTACCCGGACACGGGCGCCCAGTGGCGCATCGCCGAACGCACGGGAGCGACCCTCTACGGCACGTCCGCCGCGTACGTCATGGCCTGTCGCAAGGCCGGCGTCCACCCCTCACGCGACTTCGACCTCACCCGCGTCCGGTGCGTCGCCACCACCGGCTCGCCCCTGCCGCCCGACGGATTCCGCTGGCTGCACGACGAGGTCCGCGACGACCTGTGGATCGCCTCCGTCAGCGGCGGCACGGACGTGTGCTCCTGCTTCGCGGGAGCGGTACCGACGCTCCCCGTGTACATCGGGGAACTCCAGGCCGCCGGCCTCGGCACCGACCTCCAGTCCTGGGACCCCAGCGGAAAGCCCCTCACGGACGAGGTCGGCGAGCTGGTCGTCACCAACCCGATGCCGTCGATGCCCATCCGCTTCTGGAACGACCCCGACGGCAGCCGCTACCACGACAGCTACTTCGACACATATCCCGGAATGTGGCGTCACGGCGACTGGATCACCGTCACCTCACGAGGCTCGGTCGTCATCCACGGCCGCTCCGACTCGACGCTCAACCGGCAGGGCGTGCGCATGGGCTCGGCCGACATCTACGAAGCCGTCGAGCGACTCCCCGAGATCAAGGAGTCGCTCGTCATCGGCATCGAACAGCCCGACGGCGGCTACTGGATGCCGCTCTTCGTCCACCTCGCCCCCGGAGCCGTCCTCGACGAGGACCTCCTGAACCGCATCAAGCGGACCATCCGGGAACAGCTCTCGCCCCGCCACGTCCCCGACGAGGTCATCGAAGTGCCCGGAGTGCCCCACACCCTCACCGGCAAGCGCATCGAGGTGCCCGTCAAACGCCTCCTCCAGGGCGCCCCCATGGAGAAGGCGGTCAACATCGGCTCCGTGGACAACGTCGAGCTCCTGCGCTTCTACGAAGAGCTGGCCCGCAAGCGCGGCTGATCAGCCTCCGTAGGTGGCCTCGGACTCGCCGAGCACAGCGGCGAAGTCCGAGGCCAGGCGCACGGCGTCGGCGGGCGCGAGTTCCGCGACCGAGATGCGTACTCCGGGCGGGGTCGAGGTGCGGAAGCGCGCACCCGCCGCGACCCACCATCCGTACGAACGCAGCCCGTTCACGACGGCCGACTCGTCCCCCACCGGTACCCAGACGTTCAGCCCGCTCACGCCATGGGCCGCCATGCCCCGGTCGGCGAGCTCATGGACGAGTGCGTTCCGACGCAGCGTGTACACGTCCCGCGCGCGCGCCACCAACGCGCGCGTGCCCTCGTCCGTCATCAGTCCGTGCACCGTCTCCTGCAACAGATGACTGACCCAGCCCGATGTCAGCAGCAGGCGGCCGTCGTGCCGGGCCAGGGTCGTCGGATCGCACGCCGCGGCCGCCCATCGCAGATCGGTCCCCAGGAACTTGCTCACCGTCCGCACATGGACCCACCGGGCCAGGCCGCCGCTGGTCAGGGTGTGCAGCGGTGCGTCGGCCACCGACGACGCGTGATCGTTCTCCATGACCAGCACATCGGGCTCCGCCTGAAGGACGTCGACCAGTGCGTCCCGCCGTGCCTCCGAGAAGCCGCCGCCGTAGGGGTTCTGCGCCCGCGGGCTGCACACCACCGCGCGTACCCCCGCCCGTAGTGCCGCGCGCAGGGCCTCGGGACGGATGCCCTGGTCGTCCACCGCGACCGGAATCGTGCGCAGTCCCAGCGCCGTGACCAGATCCAGCAGATGGTGATAGCCGGGGTCCTCCATCGCGACGGCGTCCCCGGGACGCAACTCCACCGACAGCAGGCGGCCGATCAGATCCAGCGCGCCATGAGCGAACGTCACGTGCTCCGTCGGTACTCCGTCGGGCCCCAGCCAGTCGCGCACCACGTCCTCCAGCCGTGCCAGACGCGGCGTACTCCGGTGCGATCGCGCACCGGGGGAGAGCCGCGACGGCGGCACCAGATGGGGGAGGAGTTCGGGGTCCGGATGCCCGCCCGCCACGTCGCGCAGCCCGTCAGGCACACGCGGCGGCCGCCGTGACGCCACCGCGGGCGCGGCGGCGACCACGGTCCCGCCGCGCCCGCGGGTCACCACGATCGCGCGCCGCCGCAACTCCTTGTACGCCGTCGCGACCGTCCCCGGGCTCACGCCGAGCAGATCGGCCAGGGCGCGCACCGGAGGCAGTGCGGTGCCCGGCTCCAACGCGCCTTCGGCAACGCCTCGTTCGACGGACGCGGCAATTCCCTTGGCCGTCGTACCACTGATCCCATATTGTGTTGCCACGTTATTGATTATGTATCAATACATAATCCAGGGCAAGGGGGAACAGTGAGTCCGATGCGCCGCGCAGCCGCATGGTCGACCCGCATTCCAGGAGGCCCTGACGGCCGCAGAATGCTCTGGATCGCCCTGTTGGACCGCATCGGCAGTGGACTGTGGGCATCCGTCTCCGTCCTGTACTTCACCTACGTCACCGGTCTCTCGGTCGCGCAGATCGGCACCCTCGTCGCCGCGGCCGGAGCCGTCGGCATCGCGGGCGCGCCCCTGGGCGGTCGCATCGCCGACCGCCTGCCGCTCACCCACGTCCTGATCGCGCTGCAACTCCTGCGCGCCCTCGCCTCCTTCGCGCTGCTGACCACCGACAACTACGCCCTCCTCCTGGCGTTCTCCGCCGCGGGCAGTTTCGGCGACCGCGCCGCGAACGTCCTCACCAAGCTCTACGCCACCCGCGTCGCGGGACCCGACCGTGTCCGCTACCAGGCGGTCACCCGGACCGTCGCCAACGCCGGCTGGGCCCTGGGAGGGCTCGTCGCGGCGGCGGCGCTCACCATCGGCACCACCGCCGCCTACCAATGGCTGCTCGCGGGCGACGCCGTCTCGTTCGCGGCCGTCGCCCTCGCGACCGCCCGCTGCGGCGAACCGCCCTCGGCCACCCGCACGATCGCCACATCGAAGGACCCCGTCCCCACGACGCGGCCGGCCAGTCCGTGGCGCGACCGGACCTACCTCGCCTACGTAGCCACCGAGACCGTCCTCTTCCTCGACGACGCCGTGTTCAAGGTCGGACTGCCGCTGTGGATCGCCCACTCCGACCACGCGCCGCACGGGCTCGCACCACTGCTGATGGTCCTCAACAACGTCATGGTCGTGACTCTCCAGGTCCCCCTGGCCCGCTTCGGCGCCACGACGGCCAAGGCCCGGGCCCTGCTCATGCCGCTCTCCGCCGTCTTCGCCCTCGGAGGCGCCACCATGGCACTCTCCGCCACAGGCGGAGTCGTGGCCGTGACCCTCTTCCTGACCATGGCGGCCGCCGCCTTCACCGTGGCCGAGATGCTGCACGCCACCGTCTCCTGGGAACTCGCGGTAGCCCTCGCCCCCGAAACCGCGCAGGGCACCTATCTCGGTGTCCACGGACTGGCCCAGGCCGCGCAGCGCAGCGTGGGGCCACTCGCCGTCACCGCGGCCATCGCCGCGGGCCCACCCGGCTGGACCATCTTCGGTACATTCATAGCTCTGACCTGCGTGTTTCAGCATCGCATCGTGCGCGACCGGCTCAACCGTCCGGCGTTGTCAGTGCCGCCCGTTACTGTGAGTGAGCATTGATCGACTGCGCACAGGGGGAAAAATGGCGCACACCCAGCACCTCACCATGCGACGCGTCCTGCGCCGCGAAATCGCCGGCACCATCGGCCTGCTGACCGACGAACAGGACTTCCGGGCGATGCGGCGCTACCGCACCTTCGCCTTCGACGACCACACGACCTATCTCCAGCAGGTCGAAGCCCTGCTCAGGACCCTCGCCGCCCAGGGCAGCCACACCACGGTGGCACTCTTCGACCCCGAGGAGTACGCCGAATACTGCGCGGAAAGCGGCCTGGAACCCGACGCCCCGACCAGCCGCACCCGCTTCACCGCGCAACTCGCAGCGACCGGCCCCACCGTTCCCTACGACGGACAGAGCCTCGACCAGCTGGTCCCGGACCTCGTCGACGAAGCGGTCCGCCGAGCCACCTGGGAATACGCGACCACACTCCTGGCCCGCATCGGCACCTGCTCGACCTGCGGAGAGGACATCGGCCGCACCTCCTTCGTCCGCGCCGCCCACCTGCTCACCCGAGTCGTCGGCACCGCGAGCCCTGGAGACCTCCACCTCGTATGCAGCGTCTCGGCGGCACCCGACACACTCGTCGCCGTACTCCGAGCGGAGGAGCGCACCGAAGGTGCCACGCGCCTCGACGAAGCCGAAGCCCTCGAATTCACCACCGTCCTGGCTCTCGGCATCGCCACCGGAAGCGCCGGCGGACTCGTCATGCGCACCACCGCACCCGACACCACCGACCGCGTCTACGGATGGCGTCTGCGCGGAGACACCCTGGAGCCACTCACCGCCGCGGAGGTGTTCGACGCCTACTGCACCGACATCGAATCCGGCGACCTGGTCTCCCCGGAATCGGGCGTCGACTACTGCGTACCGCCCGACCTCGGTGACGAGGTGAAGGGGACGGGACACACGCACTGAACGCGAAAGGGGCGCCCCATCCGCAGATGGAGCGCCCCTCCGTACCGCATGCCGCTGTCGACGACGCGGCCCGGCTACTCGCCGGACAGCACCGCCTGCGCCGCGGTGCGCGCCTCTTCCGCCGTGTCCGTGGCACGTGCCGCCGAGGCGGCGCGCTCGCACTGGGCCAGCGTGTACTTGGCCAGCGTGGCCCGCACATAAGGAATCGACGCGGCACCCATCGAAAGGGAGGTGACGCCCAGACCGGTCAGCACACAGGCGAGCAGCGGGTCCGACGCGGCCTCACCACAGACACCACAGCTCTTGCCCTCGGCCTTCGCCGCCTCGGCGGACAGCGCGACCAGGTCGAGCAGCGCCGGCTGCCACGGGTCCTGCAGACGGGACACCGCGCCCACCTGCCGGTCGGCGGCGAACGTGTACTGCGCGAGGTCGTTCGTCCCCAAAGAGAGGAACTCGACCTCCTGCAGGATCGACCTCGCCCGCAGCGCGGCCGACGGGATTTCCACCATCGCGCCGAACTTCGCCCGGAGCCCGGCCGCACGGCACGCGTCCGCGAAGGCCTTGGCATCCGTACGGTCCGCGACCATCGGAGCCATGACCTCGAGGTAGACAGGCAGCCCCTCCGAAGCCTTCGCGAGGGCGGTGAGCTGCGTACGCAGCACATCCGGGTGGTCGAGCAGCGAACGCAGACCCCGCACACCGAGCGCGGGGTTCGGCTCGTCTGCCGGAGTCAGGAAGTCCAGCGGCTTGTCCGCGCCCGCGTCCAGCACCCGCACCACGACACGGCCCTCCGGGAAGGCCTCGAGCACCTGGCGGTATGCCTCTACCTGCTTCTCCTCCGACGGCGCCTGCTTGCTGTCGTCGAGGAAGAGGAACTCGGTACGGAACAGTCCGACGCCCTCGGCACCCGCCTCGACGGCCGCCGGTACGTCCGCAGGACCGCCGACGTTCGCCAGCAGCGGCACCTTGTGTCCGTCGGAGGTGGCACCGGGACCCGTCGAGGCGGAGAGCGCCGCCTTGCGCTGGGCCGCCGCGGCCTCCAGCTGCGCCTTCTTGTCCGCGCTCGGCTCCACGAAGATCTCCCCCGTGCTGCCGTCGACGGCGATCACGGTGCCTTCGGCGAGCTCACCGGCGCCGGGGAGGGCGACGACGGCCGGTACACCGAGCGCACGCGCCAGGATCGCGCTGTGGCTGGTCGGCCCGCCCTCCTCGGTGACGAAGCCGAGAACCAGCGTCGGGTCGAGCAGTGCCGTGTCGGCGGGAGCCAGGTCACGTGCAATAAGGACGTAGGGCTCGTCGCTGTCCGGGACGCCCGGCATGGGCACGCCGAGCAGCCGCGCGACGATACGGTTCCGCACGTCGTCCAGATCGGCCACGCGTCCGGCGAGGTACTCACCGGCGCCGGCGAGCAGCGCCCGGTACGCGGCGAACGCGTCGTAGACGGCACGCTCGGCCGTACTGCCGACGGCGATCCGCCGTTCCACATCGGCCATCAGCTCGGGGTCCTGGGCCATCATGGCCTGGGCCTCGAGTACCGCCTGGGCTTCGCCCCCCGCCAGATTGCCGCGCGCAATCAGGTCGGCTGCCACAGCTTCCACGGCCTTGCGGGCGCGCCCCTGTTCGCGCGCCGCGTCCTCCGCGGGGATCTGCTTGGCAGGCGGTTCAAGAACCGCCGTTCCCATGTGCCGAACCTCGCCGATCGCCACACCGTGGCTCACGCCGACGCCTCGCAGCGTTGTCTCCATCTCACCCGTCTCCGATAGTGCGGCAGGTCTCGCCGCCGTGATGGTTGTCGAACGCGCCGTCTTCGACAGCGTTGATGTCACTGCCAGCCGAAGAGCTCGTCGCCGGCCTTCACATCGCCGTCCTCGCGGACGTCGGAGAGGGAGTCCGCCGTGGCTTCGAGGGCCACGACCGGGCACACCGGGGACTTACCGGCGGCCTCGACCGCGGCCGGGTTCCACCGCACGACGCTCTGACCGCGCGTCACGGTGTCCCCCTTGTTGACGAGCAGCTCGAAGCCCTCGCCATTGAGCTGCACGGTGTCGATGCCCAGGTGCGTGAGTACACCGTGGCCCTCGCTGTCGACGACGACGAACGCGTGCGGGTGAAGAGAGACGATCACTCCGTCCACGGGGGCGACAGCCTCCGAGGGTTCACGCACGGGGTCGATCGCCGTGCCGGGGCCGACCATCGCTCCGGAGAACACGGGGTCCGGTACCGCGGCAAGGCCGATGGCGCGTCCTGCAAGAGGGGACGTCACTGTGGTCATGGGAAGCCTCCCAGGGGTGGAGATCTATATGGGCCGTCACTGCCTGTCCCGGACGGCGCACTGCTGAGCAGGGTATGTCATATGAAGTGCCGGTTCCGTGCGAGAGGTCCCGGTTGGCGTCCGTAGGGCACAGGGCAAACGATTTGCGCCCGCTCCCGGCACCGATGTAGAGTCGTACTCCTGCTTGAGGCTGAGCGGCGTGACCAAGCGTCGTTGCCCGGCAGCACCCAACTTGTCAGATCCTATCTCGGGGTCTCCTTCCGTATGTCTACGGGACGGTGGTCAGAGAGACGGAAAAGCACTGATAGAGTCGGACTCGCCGGAAAGGGAAACGCGGAAGCGGGAACCTGGAAAGCACCGAGGAAATCGGATACGGAAACGGTCTGATAGAGTCGGAAACGCAAGACCGAAGGGAAGCGCCCGGAGGAAAGCCCGAGAGGGTGAGTACAAAGGAAGCGTCCGTTCCTTGAGAACTCAACAGCGTGCCAAAAATCAACGCCAGATTTGTTGATACCCCGTCTCCGGCCGATCGGTCGGGACGTGGTTCCTTTGAAAAAGTCCTGCCGGGCACTGCCTGGTAGGCGCATCAGCGAGGACGCTGTGAACGACCGGTCCTATTCCGACCGGTTGTTCCGCTCTCGTGATGTCGTCCCGATTACGGGAAAACATTCACGGAGAGTTTGATCCTGGCTCAGGACGAACGCTGGCGGCGTGCTTAACACATGCAAGTCGAACGATGAAGCCCTTCGGGGTGGATTAGTGGCGAACGGGTGAGTAACACGTGGGCAATCTGCCCTTCACTCTGGGACAAGCCCTGGAAACGGGGTCTAATACCGGATAACACTCCTGCCTGCATGGGCGGGGGTTAAAAGCTCCGGCGGTGAAGGATGAGCCCGCGGCCTATCAGCTTGTTGGTGAGGTAGTGGCTCACCAAGGCGACGACGGGTAGCCGGCCTGAGAGGGCGACCGGCCACACTGGGACTGAGACACGGCCCAGACTCCTACGGGAGGCAGCAGTGGGGAATATTGCACAATGGGCGAAAGCCTGATGCAGCGACGCCGCGTGAGGGATGACGGCCTTCGGGTTGTAAACCTCTTTCAGCAGGGAAGAAGCGAAAGTGACGGTACCTGCAGAAGAAGCGCCGGCTAACTACGTGCCAGCAGCCGCGGTAATACGTAGGGCGCAAGCGTTGTCCGGAATTATTGGGCGTAAAGAGCTCGTAGGCGGCTTGTCACGTCGGTTGTGAAAGCCCGGGGCTTAACCCCGGGTCTGCAGTCGATACGGGCAGGCTAGAGTGTGGTAGGGGAGATCGGAATTCCTGGTGTAGCGGTGAAATGCGCAGATATCAGGAGGAACACCGGTGGCGAAGGCGGATCTCTGGGCCATTACTGACGCTGAGGAGCGAAAGCGTGGGGAGCGAACAGGATTAGATACCCTGGTAGTCCACGCCGTAAACGGTGGGAACTAGGTGTTGGCGACATTCCACGTCGTCGGTGCCGCAGCTAACGCATTAAGTTCCCCGCCTGGGGAGTACGGCCGCAAGGCTAAAACTCAAAGGAATTGACGGGGGCCCGCACAAGCAGCGGAGCATGTGGCTTAATTCGACGCAACGCGAAGAACCTTACCAAGGCTTGACATACACCGGAAAGCATTAGAGATAGTGCCCCCCTTGTGGTCGGTGTACAGGTGGTGCATGGCTGTCGTCAGCTCGTGTCGTGAGATGTTGGGTTAAGTCCCGCAACGAGCGCAACCCTTGTTCTGTGTTGCCAGCATGCCCTTCGGGGTGATGGGGACTCACAGGAGACTGCCGGGGTCAACTCGGAGGAAGGTGGGGACGACGTCAAGTCATCATGCCCCTTATGTCTTGGGCTGCACACGTGCTACAATGGCAGGTACAAAGAGCTGCGAAGCCGTGAGGCGGAGCGAATCTCAAAAAGCCTGTCTCAGTTCGGATTGGGGTCTGCAACTCGACCCCATGAAGTCGGAGTTGCTAGTAATCGCAGATCAGCATTGCTGCGGTGAATACGTTCCCGGGCCTTGTACACACCGCCCGTCACGTCACGAAAGTCGGTAACACCCGAAGCCGGTGGCCCAACCCCTTGTGGGAGGGAGCTGTCGAAGGTGGGACTGGCGATTGGGACGAAGTCGTAACAAGGTAGCCGTACCGGAAGGTGCGGCTGGATCACCTCCTTTCTAAGGAGCATCTAGGCCGCCAGGCATTGCCTGGTGGTCCAGGGCCATTACGTCGGCACACGTTCGGCGGTGGTTGCTCATGGGTGGAACGTTGATTATTCGGCACTTTCAGTCATCTCGGGCTGCCAGTACTGCTCTTCGGAGCGTGGAAAGCTGATCATGAGTGGCGAGGGTGTCGGGCACGCTGTTGGGTGTCTGAAGGTACGGCCGAGAGGCTGCCTTCAGTGCCGGCCCCAGTGCACTCGAACTACTGGTTCGGGGTGATGGGTGGTTGGTCGTTGTTTGAGAACTGCACAGTGGACGCGAGCATCTGTGGCCAAGTTTTTAAGGGCGCACGGTGGATGCCTTGGCACCAGGAACCGATGAAGGACGTGGGAGGCCACGATAGTCCCCGGGGAGCCGTCAACCAGGCTTTGATCCGGGGGTTTCCGAATGGGGAAACCCGGCAGTCGTCATGGGCTGTCACCCTTGCCTGAACACATAGGGCAAGTGGAGGGAACGCGGGGAAGTGAAACATCTCAGTACCCGCAGGAAGAGAAAACAACCGTGATTCCGGGAGTAGTGGCGAGCGAAACCGGATGAGGCCAAACCTTGTATGTGTGAGACCCGGCAGGGGTTGCATGCAAGGGGTTGTGGGATCTCTCTTTCACAGTCTGCCGGCTGTGAGGCGAGTCAGAAACCGTTGATGTAGGCGAAGGACATGCGAAAGGTCCGGCGTAGAGGGTAAGACCCCCGTAGTCGAAACATCAACGGCTCGTTTGAGAGACACCCAAGTAGCACGGGGCCCGAGAAATCCCGTGTGAATCTGGCGGGACCACCCGCTAAGCCTAAATATTCCCTGGTGACCGATAGCGGATAGTACCGTGAGGGAATGGTGAAAAGTACCGCGGGAGCGGAGTGAAATAGTACCTGAAACCGTGTGCCTACAAGCCGTGGGAGCGTCGCGCATTGAGTTTACTCAGTGCGTCGTGACTGCGTGCCTTTTGAAGAATGAGCCTGCGAGTTTGCGGTGCGTTGCGAGGTTAACCCGTGTGGGGAAGCCGTAGCGAAAGCGAGTCCGAATAGGGCGATTCAGTAGCGCGCTCAAGACCCGAAGCGGAGTGATCTAGCCATGGGCAGGTTGAAGCGGCTGTAAGAGGTCGTGGAGGACCGAACCCACCAGGGTTGAAAACCTGGGGGATGACCTGTGGTTAGGGGTGAAAGGCCAATCAAACTCCGTGATAGCTGGTTCTCCCCGAAATGCATTTAGGTGCAGCGTCGTGTGTTTCTTGCCGGAGGTAGAGCACTGGATAGGCGATGGGCCCTACCGGGTTACTGACCTTAGCCAAACTCCGAATGCCGGTAAGTGAGAGCGCGGCAGTGAGACTGTGGGGGATAAGCTCCATGGTCGAGAGGGAAACAGCCCAGAGCATCGACTAAGGCCCCTAAGCGTACGCTAAGTGGGAAAGGATGTGGAGTCGCACAGACAACCAGGAGGTTGGCTTAGAAGCAGCCACCCTTGAAAGAGTGCGTAATAGCTCACTGGTCTAGTGATTCCGCGCCGACAATGTAGCGGGGCTCAAGCGTACCGCCGAAGTCGTGTCATTGCAGCAATAGGGCCAACGCCCGCTGTGATGGGTAGGGGAGCGTCGTGTGCCGGGTGAAGCCGCGCCGGAAGGCAGTGGTGGACGGTTCACGAGTGAGAATGCAGGCATGAGTAGCGATACACACGTGAGAAACGTGTGCGCCGATTGACTAAGGGTTCCTGGGTCAAGCTGATCTGCCCAGGGTAAGTCGGGACCTAAGGCGAGGCCGACAGGCGTAGTCGATGGATAACCGGTTGATATTCCGGTACCCGCTGTGAAGCGTCAAACATTGAACCAGGCGATGCTAAGTCCGTGAAGCCGCCCCGGAGCCTTCGGGCAAAGGGGAGTGGTGGAGCCGACGGACCAGACCTGCAGTAGGTGAGTGATGGGGTGACGCAGGAAGGTAGTCCATCCCGGGCGGTGGTTGTCCCGGGGTAAGGGTGTAGGCCGTGTGATAGGCAAATCCGTCACACATCAAGGCTGAGACCTGATGCCGAGCCGATTGTGGTGAAGTGGATGATCCTATGCTGTCGAGAAAAGCCTCTAGCGAGTTTCATGGCGGCCCGTACCCTAAACCGACTCAGGTGGTCAGGTAGAGAATACCGAGGCGTTCGGGTGAACTATGGTTAAGGAACTCGGCAAAATGCCCCCGTAACTTCGGGAGAAGGGGGGCCATCACTGGTGATCCGATTTACTCGGTGAGCTGGGGGTGGCCGCAGAGACCAGCGAGAAGCGACTGTTTACTAAAAACACAGGTCCGTGCGAAGCCGTAAGGCGATGTATACGGACTGACGCCTGCCCGGTGCTGGAACGTTAAGGGGACCGGTTAGTCACTCTTCGGGGTGGCGAAGCTGAGAACTTAAGCGCCAGTAAACGGCGGTGGTAACTATAACCATCCTAAGGTAGCGAAATTCCTTGTCGGGTAAGTTCCGACCTGCACGAATGGCGTAACGACTTCTCGACTGTCTCAACCATAGGCCCGGTGAAATTGCACTACGAGTAAAGATGCTCGTTTCGCGCAGCAGGACGGAAAGACCCCGGGACCTTTACTACAGTTTGATATTGGTGTTCGGTTCGGCTTGTGTAGGATAGGTGGGAGACTTTGAAGTCATGGCGCCAGCCATGGTGGAGTCGCCGTTGAAATACCACTCTGGTCGTGCTGGATGTCTAACCTGGGTCCGTGATCCGGATCAGGGACAGTGTCTGATGGGTAGTTTAACTGGGGCGGTTGCCTCCTAAAGAGTAACGGAGGCGCCCAAAGGTTCCCTCAGCCTGGTTGGTAATCAGGTGTTGAGTGTAAGTGCACAAGGGAGCTTGACTGTGAGACCGACGGGTCGAGCAGGGACGAAAGTCGGGACTAGTGATCCGGCGGTGGCTTGTGGAAGCGCCGTCGCTCAACGGATAAAAGGTACCCCGGGGATAACAGGCTGATCTTCCCCAAGAGTCCATATCGACGGGATGGTTTGGCACCTCGATGTCGGCTCGTCGCATCCTGGGGCTGGAGTCGGTCCCAAGGGTTGGGCTGTTCGCCCATTAAAGCGGTACGCGAGCTGGGTTTAGAACGTCGTGAGACAGTTCGGTCCCTATCCGCTGTGCGCGTAGGAATATTGAGAAGGGCTGTCCCTAGTACGAGAGGACCGGGACGGACGAACCTCTGGTGTGCCAGTTGTCCTGCCAAGGGCATGGCTGGTTGGCTACGTTCGGGAGGGATAACCGCTGAAAGCATCTAAGCGGGAAGCCTGCTTCGAGATGAGTATTCCCACCCCCTTGAGGGGTTAAGGCTCCCAGTAGACGACTGGGTTGATAGGCCAGATCTGGAAGGCGGGCAACCGCTGGAGGTGACTGGTACTAATAGGCCGAGGGCTTGTCCTCAGTTGCTCGCGTCCACTGTGTTGGTTCTGAAACCACGAACAACCGTCGTAGCTATGCCACGGCTCCGGTTGACAGTTTCATAGTGTTTCGGTGGTCATAGCGTGAGGGAAACGCCCGGTTACATTCCGAACCCGGAAGCTAAGCCTCACAGCGCCGATGGTACTGCAGGGGGGACCCTGTGGGAGAGTAGGACGCCGCCGAACTAAAATTAGAGCTCCGGCTCTCGGGAATTCATCCCGAGAGCCGGAGCTTTTTTGTTTTCCGGCAGGTTTTCCCCGTGACGCCTCCCCCTCTGCGCTGCGGCGTCGGGGCTGCGGGTAAGGTCAGGGGGCATCGTTGGCTCATTTCCCACAGGAGGCCCCCGGGTGGAGGTCCAGGAGACCCGCGTTCAGACGGACCGGGTCCTCACCATCCCGAACATCCTCAGCATGGCGCGCCTCGTCGGCGTACCCGTCTTCCTGTGGTTGATCCTCAGGCCGGAGTTCGGCGGCCCCAACAGCGACGGCTGGGCGCTGCTCATCCTCATGCTGAGCGGTATCACCGACTATCTGGACGGGAAGCTCGCCCGGCGCTGGAACCAGATCAGCAGCCTCGGCCGGCTACTGGATCCCGCGGCGGACCGGCTCTACATTCTGTCGACGCTCGTCGGCCTCACCTGGCGCGAGATTCTTCCGATCTGGCTGACGGCCGCCCTACTGGCACGCGAGCTGGTTCTGCTGGTGATGGTGTGGATCCTCCGGCGCCACGGCTATCCGCCCCCGCAGGTGAACTTCCTCGGGAAGGCGGCCACCTTCAACCTGATGTACGCCTTCCCGTTGCTGCTGCTCAGTGACGCGAGCGGTTGGATCGCGTCACTCGGCGCTATTTTCGGATGGGCGTTCGCCGGATGGGGTACAACCCTCTATTGGTGGGCAGGAGTCCTCTACGTGGTGCAGGTCCGCCGGTTGGTCCGGGCGGACACCATGGCCGATTGAGCTCGGCCCGATTGGGCGGCTGCAGTAGTGCCCCGATGGCCCGCGCTCGAAAACTGCGGGACAATCAGGACGGGTGAAGTCGGCTGTACCGTCGTCTCTTCAAGGAGGACGCTTCCGACATGAAGGCCGTCGTGATGGCCGGAGGTGAAGGCACACGCCTTCGCCCTATGACCTCAAGCATGCCCAAGCCGCTCCTGCCGGTGGTGAACCGCCCGATCATGGAGCATGTGCTCAGGCTGCTCAAAAGGCATGGGCTCAACGAGACCGTCGTTACCGTCCAGTTCCTGGCCTCGCTGGTCAAGAACTACTTCGGTGACGGTGAAGAGCTCGGCATGGAGCTCACCTATGCCAATGAGGAGAAGCCCCTCGGCACTGCCGGGAGCGTCAAGAACGCCGAGGACGCGTTGAAGGACGACGCGTTTCTCGTCATCTCCGGTGATGCGCTCACCGACTTCGATCTCACCGAGCTCATCAATTTCCACAAGGAGAAGGGCGCGCTCGTCACCGTCTGTCTGACGCGCGTCCCCAACCCGCTGGAATTCGGGATCACCATCGTGGACGAGGAAGGCAAGGTCGAACGCTTCCTGGAGAAGCCGACCTGGGGCCAGGTCTTCTCGGACACAGTGAACACCGGCATCTATGTCATGGAGCCCGAGGTCTTCGACTACGTCGAGGCCGATGTCTCCGTCGACTGGTCCGGAGACGTCTTTCCCCAGCTCATGAAGGAAGGCAAGCCGGTCTACGGCTATATCGCCGAGGGCTACTGGGAGGACGTCGGTACTCACGAGAGCTATGTGAAGGCGCAGGCCGACGTCCTGGAGGGCAAGGTCGACGTCGAGCTCGACGGGTTCGAGATCTCCCCGGGCGTATGGGTCGCCGAGGGCGCCGAGGTGCATCCGGACGCGGTGCTGCGCGGGCCCCTGTACATCGGTGACTACGCCAAGGTCGAGGCCAACGCCGAAATCCGCGAACACACCGTCATCGGTTCCAACGTCGTCGTCAAGACCGGCGCCTTCCTGCACAGAGCTGTCGTGCACGACAACGTGTACATCGGCCAGCACTGCAATCTGCGCGGCTGCGTGATCGGAAAGAACACCGACATCATGCGAGCCGCGCGGATCGAGGACGGCGCTGTCATCGGCGACGAATGCCTCGTAGGTGAAGAATCGATCATTCAGGGCAACGTCCGTGTCTATCCGTTCAAGACCATCGAGGCCGGCGCCTTCGTCAACACCTCGGTGATCTGGGAGTCGAGAGGGCAGGCACAGCTCTTCGGCGCCCGCGGTGTGTCCGGGATCCTGAATGTGGAGATCACCCCGGAACTCGCCGTGCGCCTCGCGGGGGCGTACGCGACGACCCTCAAGAAGGGCTCCACCGTCACCACGGCCCGTGATCACTCCCGAGGTGCTCGCGCGCTGAAACGGGCCGTGATCTCGGCGTTGCAGGCAAGCGCCATCGACGTGCGCGACCTGGAGAACGTACCGCTGCCGGTGGCCCGGCAGCAGACGGCCCGGGGCAGTGCGGGCGGAATCATGATCCGGACGACACCCGGAGTGCCGGACTCCGTCGACATCATGTTCTTCGACGAGCAGGGCGCCGACCTGTCGCAGGGCGGGCAGCGGAAGCTCGACCGGGTGTTCGCGCGGCAGGAGTACCGGCGCGCGTTCCCCGGCGAGATCGGGGATCTGCATTTCCCGGCCAGTGTCTTCGACTCCTACACGGGATCGCTCCTGCGGAACGTCGACACCACCGGTATCGCGGATTCCGGGCTGAAGGTGGTCGTCGACGCCTCCAACGGCAGTGCGGGACTGGTGCTGCCCAGCCTGCTGGGCAAGCTCGGGGTCGATTCCCTGACCATCAACCCCGGTCTCGACGAGTCCAGGCCGACCGAGACCGCGGACACACGGCGGGCCGGCCTGGTGCGGCTGGGCGAGATCGTCGCTTCGGCGCGAGCCGCGTTCGGAGTGCGTTTCGACCCGGTGGGCGAGCGGCTGTCGCTCGTCGACGAGAAGGGACGGATTGTCGAGGACGACCGGGCCCTGCTCGTCATGCTCGACCTGGTGGCCGCGGAGCGGCGCAGTGGGCGGGTGGCGCTGCCGGTCACCACCACACGGATCGCCGAGCAGGTGGCGGCGTACCACGGCACGCAGGTGGAGTGGACGACCACGTCGCCTGACGACCTGACGAGGGTGGGCCGCGAGGAGACGACGATCTTCGGCGGTGACGGGCGCGGCGGCTTCATCATTCCCGAGTTCAGCGGCGTCTTCGACGGCGCGGCCGCGTTCGTCCGGCTCATCGGTCTTGTGGCGCGGACACAGCTCACGCTCAGCCAGATCGACGCGCGGATTCCGCGGGCGCATGTCCTCAAGCGGGACCTGGCGACGCCGTGGGCCGTGAAGGGGCTGGTGATGCGCCGGGTCGTGGAGGAGGCGGGAGACCGCTTCGTGGACACGACGGACGGTGTGCGGGTCGTGGAGACGGACGGGCGCTGGGTGATGGTGCTGCCCGACCCCGCCGAGGCGGTCACCCATCTGTGGGCGGAGGGACCGGACGACGCTTCCGCGGAGGCCCTGCTCGACGAGTGGGCGGCCGTTGTGGACAGCGCCGGACGCTGAAACGATCTTCACTCGTGCGTGTCGGACAAGTGTCCCCAAGGGGGCCTGTCCGGCACGCTGGTGGGGCCATTCGGAGGTAGCACCCGCGACGTGCGACGATGTGCGGCATGCCGCAGCAGCCCCCCGTTCGGAGCAGCGCTCCGCGCCCCCCGCGCCCGGACGCCTCCATGTCGCTGCTCACCAACGTCATGGACCACAGCCTCGACGACGGATACGCCGAGGCGGCCGCCCGCAGGGAGGCCGAGGGCGCCGGCGGCATGCCGAAGACGCTCCGGTCCAAGCTGGGTCTTGCCGCTGGTCTGGTACTCGCGGCGCTCGTGGTCACCGTGGGGGCGGCGAACGCGCGGATCGCGGCTCCTGTCGTCGCCAAGGAGCGCCAGGAGCTGATCGACCGCATCGAGCGGGAGACGTCCGCGGCGGACAAGCTGGAGAACAACGTCGACACCTTGCGTGCCGATGTGAGTGCCCGCCAGCGCGAGGCGCTCAAGAAGGACGGCGGCGGTGAGCAGGCCGACCTCGTGAGCATCCTGTCGGGTGCCACCGATGTGCACGGCCCGGGTGTGAAGCTCGTCGTGAACGACGCCAAGGAAGCCAGCACGGGCGGTGACGGCAGCAATCCGAGGGAGACCTCGGGGTTCTCCGACACCGGACGCGTGCGGGACCGTGACATGCAGCGCGTGGTCAACGGTCTGTGGGAGTCGGGCGCCGAGGCCATCGCCATCAACGGACAGCGGCTGACCGCCCTCTCGGCCATCAGGGCCGCGGGTGACGCGATACTGGTCGACAACAAGCCGCTCGTGCCGCCGTACACGGTGCTCGCGGTGGGGGACGGTCAGCGGCTCAGCACCAGGTTCCAGAACAGCGCCGACGGGCTGTATCTGCATGCCCTGCAGGAGAACTACGGCATCAGGACCGGCATCTCCGTCGAGGGGGACGTCCGGTTGTCCGCCGCACCGAGTGTGATCGTACGTACAGCAGAGCCGAGCACAGAGAAGGGCACACCGTGATCGCCGTACTGGGCCTCGTCGTGGGAGTCGTGGCTGGATTGTTGGTCCGGCCCGAGGTTCCGGCGGTTGTCGAGCCTTACCTTCCGATCGCCGTCGTGGCGGCGCTCGACGCCGTGTTCGGCGGTCTGCGCGCGATGCTCGACGGCATCTTCGACGACAAGGTCTTCGTGGTCTCGTTCCTGTCGAACGTGGTCGTCGCCGCGCTGATCGTCTTCCTGGGCGACAAGTTGGGTGTGGGTGCCCAGCTCTCCACCGGTGTCGTGGTCGTCCTCGGCATCCGTATCTTCTCGAACGCCGCGGCGATCCGTCGGCACGTTTTCCGGGCGTGAGGGCGATGAGTAAGAGCAACGAGGACGAAGTCCCCGAGAACCCGCTGCGCAGAGAGCTGCCGGCAGAGGTCTCCGCGGCCGCTGAGGAGCCCGAGCCGGAGAAGGCCGAGGAGAACGGCGAGCCGTCGCTCTCCGGCCGTCAGAGGCTGGGCAAGGGGTTGTGGCCGCCGCGTGTGTCGCGCGCCCAACTCATCGTCGCGGTGCTGCTGTTCGGCCTCGGCTTCGGCCTGGCGGTCCAGGTGGCGTCCAACAGCGACGGCGACAGCGCCCTGCGCGGAGCGCGCCAAGAGGATCTCGTGCGCATTCTCGATGAACTCGACAACCGAACTCAGCGTCTTGAGGACGAGAAGCAGGGTCTCGAGGATCAGCGCACCGAGCTGGAGAACAGCTCGGACCAGGCCGAGGAGGCCCGCAAGCAGACGGTCGAGAAGGAGAAGCAACTCGGCATTCTGGCGGGCACCGTAGCCGCTCAGGGACCCGGCATCACCCTGACGATCGACGACACGAAGGGGACGGTCAAGGCGGACATGCTGCTCGACGCGATCCAGGAGCTGCGCGCGGCCGGCGCGGAGGCGATCCAGGTGAACGGTGTACGCGTGGTCGCCGGTACCTATCTCGCCGATTCCGGCAGCGGAGTGAAGGTCGACGGGAACAAGATCACCCAGCCCTATCGTTTCAAGGTCATCGGCAAGCCTCAGGACCTTGAGCCGGCGCTGAACATCCCGGGAGGCGTGGTGCAGACACTGGAGAAGGAGCAGGCCACCGTCACGGTGGACCGCTCGACGAAGATCGTCGTGGACGCCTTGCGACCGGCGGAGCGGCCTGACTACGCTCGGTCGTCCTCCCGGTGAACCGGGGGCGCATGCGGACCGCCGGGCGAGGGCATGAGGTTGCGGGGGGTCGGCGCACCGAATGGGTGGTGCGTGGTGGAAACTGTCTGGTGGATACGGACGTTGTGAGGATGTCCGGGTCGACCGGTGTGTTCAATCAGGGTTCGTCCTGCCCCACGGGCGGGTCTGTTTCGGTCAAGGGGAATCGCCCGTGAAGTTGTTTGCGAAGTTGTTCGGCAAGAGCGCGCGAGAGGGCAGCGGTGACAACGCGACTGCCCGGCACCGCGCACCGCGCCAGGGAGACGCGGAGGCCCAGGGCGGCGACCGCCCGTTGTTCCGGGACCAGGTCACCGGTCCCGGTGGTCAGGGCGCGTCGTCTGTTGACCCTGCCCAGCCCGGCCGCATAGGTTTCGGGGACCCGTCAGCCTCAAGCACGGGTGGAGGGTTCGCCCCCGATCCGTATGCGTCCCATGCCCCTGGTGGGCAGCCGCGGCAGGAGGATCCGTCCATGTCGGCCCAGGTGTGTACGAGGTGCGGTAACCGCAACGCGGAGAACAGCCGGTTCTGCTCCAACTGCGGTGCGCCGCTGCGGGGCGCCGCGGAGCGTCCGTCGGAGACGACGTCCACGATCTCCATCTCCGGCATCGAGGCCTACGACGCCGAGGTGACGGGCCAGACGCCGTCGCCGATGCTCTCCCCGGAGGCTCAGGCGGCGGTCGACGCGCTGCCGGTCGGCTCGGCGCTGCTGGTGGTGCGCCGTGGCCCGAACTCGGGCAGCCGCTTCCTGCTGGACGGTGAGCTGACCACGGCCGGGCGTCATCCGCAGAGCGACATCTTCCTGGACGACGTGACCGTGTCGCGTCGGCATGTTGAGTTCCGTCGTGTGGCGGACGGTTCGTTCACGGTCGCCGACGTCGGCAGCCTGAACGGCACGTACGTCAACCGGGAGCGGATCGACCAGGTCCCGCTGTCGAACGGTGACGAGGTGCAGATCGGCAAGTACCGGCTGGTGTTCTACGCGAGCCAGCGGGGCATCTGACCCTCCCCCAACTCCGTCCGGGGGGACACCGAGGGAATGTCCATGCTTCAAACACCGAGCGGCGGTGCCGGCAGCGGTACCGCCGCGGCGGACAGTGGGCTGATGAGCATCGGCGCGGTGCTGAACGTCCTGCGCGACGAGTTCCCCGAAGTCACCATCTCCAAGATCAGGTTCCTGGAGTCGGAGGGGCTCGTCGAGCCGCGGCGGACCCCTTCGGGGTATCGCAAGTTCAGCACGAACGACGTCGAGCGCCTCGGCCACGTCCTGAGGATGCAGCGTGACCACTACCTGCCGCTGAAGGTGATCCGCGAGCACCTGGACGCGCTGGAGCGCGGTGAGCAGGTGCGTCTGCCCTCCGTGGGGCGCCAGCGCGGCTCGGGTGACGGAGAACCCCTCGGAGAGCTCTACGGCGAGCCCGAGGGGCCCACGGCGGCCCGGGTGGGCCGTGAGGAGTTGCTGGCCGCCGCGGAGATCGGCGAGCAGGAGCTCCAGGAATGGGAGTCGTACGGGCTGATCGGCCCGTTGCCCGACGGTGTCTACGACGCCGAGGCGGTGACCGTCGCCGCGCTCGTCGTCGAGCTGGGACGCTTCGGGATCGAGCCGCGCCATCTGCGGGCGATGAAGGCGGCGGCGGAGCGCGACGCGGGCCTCGTGGACCAGGTGGTCGGGCCCCTGCGGCGGCACCGCAATCCGCAGACCCGGGCCCACGCGGAGGCCCGTACGAAGGAGCTCGCGGGCCTCACGGTGAAGCTGCACGCGGCGCTCGTGCAGACCGCGCTGGGAGTGCGACTGCGCTGATCCGGGCCACCGGCGCGGGCTGTGGATCGTCCACCCGTTCTGTGCCCGACTACCCAAACGTCCCGGGCACGGCCTAGGGTTGCTGTGTGAACGAGCTCGATGTCGTAGGTGTCCGGGTCGAAATGCCCTCCAACCAACCGATCGTGCTTCTGCGTGAAGTGGGAGGCGACCGCTACCTCCCCATCTGGATCGGACCGGGGGAGGCGACGGCGATCGCTTTCGCTCAGCAGGGCATGGCCCCGGCGCGACCGCTGACCCACGACCTGTTCAAGGACGTGCTGGAGGCCGTCGGCCAGGAGCTCACCGAAGTACGCATCACGGACCTGCGCGAAGGCGTCTTCTACGCCGAGCTCGTGTTCGCCAGCGGCGTCGAGGTGAGCGCCCGTCCGTCCGACGCCATAGCGCTCGCCCTGCGCACCGGGACGCCGATCTACGGCAGCGACGGCGTGCTCGACGACGCGGGCATCGCGATCCCGGACGAGCAGGAGGACGAGGTGGAGAAGTTCCGTGAGTTCCTCGACCAGATCTCGCCCGAGGACTTCGGCACCAACAGCCAGTGACGCCGGGGAGCGGAGGGAAGCTCCGGGTGGCATTTGCCCGCGGCGAGTGTGGTGTGCCGCGGCCCGTGCCGGGAGCATTCGGCTAGCCTTTCCCCGCGGTAGGGCACGGGAAACCACTCTTAGGGTGATTATCACTCGGCGTGCCGAGTGTGGCGATCGTTGACGCGCCCCTGGTGACTGCCTACCGTCGAGAAGGCAGGTCAAGGACGGAGGTCGGCGTGAGAAGCAGCGGCGACGGTACGGCTGGGGGTGCCCCCGGACGCGGTCTGGGGGAGAGCGGCCCGTACCCTCCCCCAAGCTCTCGGCTCGACTCGAGCAGGGGGCACCCTCATCATGGCGGCGCGGCCGATCAGGTTCCGCGGCGGCCGACGGCAGTGCCCGGCGAGGGAGAGGCTGTTCCCGAGGAGGTCGGTTACCGGGGACCCACGGCGTGCGCCGCCGCGGGCATCACCTACCGGTAGCTGGACTACTGGGCGCGGACCGGGCTGGTCGAGCCCAGTGTGCGTCCCGCCTACGGGTCGGGGACGCAGCGTCTCTACAGCTTCCGGGACGTGGTGGTCCTGAAGATCGTCAAGCGGTTCCTCGACACCGGGGTGTCGCTGCAGAACATCCGCACCACGGTCCAGCACCTGAGGGAGCGCGGCTTCCAGGACCTGGGGCGCATGACGCTGATGAGCGACGGTGCGACGGTCTACGAGTGCACCTCGCCCGACGAGGTCCACGCGTTGCTGCAGGGCGGCCAGGGGGTCTTCGGGATCGCCGTGGGCGTCGTGTGGCGGGACGTCGAGGGCGCCCTGTCGCAGCTGCACGGAGAGCGTGTGGACACTGGTGAGACGCTCCTCGGGCACAATCCCGCGGACGAACTGGCGCGGAGACGCAACCGCGCGGTGTGACGCGTGGGACCTTCGATGACGTGATGCCCCGGCGTGCCGGGGCATTGTCAGTGGCGTAGGGCAGCATCGGACATGTGAGAACCGCGCCCACGATCCTGCATCTCGACATGGATGCCTTCTTCGCCTCGGCGGAGCAGGCGTCCAAGCCGAGCCTGCGCGGGAAAGCCGTCGTCGTGGGCGGACTCGGACCACGTGGGGTCGTCGCCACGGCCTCGTACGAGGCCCGCGTCTTCGGGGTGAACTCGGCGATGCCCATGGCCCAGGCACGGCGGCGCGCTCCGAACGCCGCCTATCTCGTGCCGCGCTTCGGGCTCTACCGGGAGGTCAGCGAGCAGGTGATGGGCCTGCTGCGGGCCCTGTCGCCGCTGGTGGAGCCGCTGAGCCTGGACGAGGCGTTCGTGGACCTGGAGGCGGGCGGGACGGCCTGGGACGACGCCTCGGCGCGGCTGGCCGGTGCCAAGCTGCGCGCGGACATCCGGGCGGTCACGGGGCTCACGGGGTCGGTGGGGCTGGCCGCCTCCAAGATGCTGGCGAAGATCGCCTCGGAGCAGGCCAAGCCCGACGGTCTCGTGCTGATCGAGCCGGGCACCGAGCGCGCGATGCTGGGACCGATGTCGGTGCGGACGCTGCCGGGTGTGGGGCCGGCGACCGGCGACCATCTGCGGCGGGCGGGCATCACCACCGTCGAGGAACTCGCCGAGGCGGGTGAGGACGAGCTCGTACGCCTGCTGGGGAAGGCTCACGGGCACGCGCTGTTCGCGATGGCGCTGGCCCACGACGACCGGCCCGTGGTGGCCGAGCGGGAGACCAAGTCGGTGTCGGTCGAGGACACGTACGACGTGGACATCCACGACCGGGTCCGGGTGGGGCGGGAGGTGGCGCGGCTCGCGGACCGGTGTGTGCGGCGGCTGCGCGGGGCCGGACTGTCGGGGCGGACGATCGTGCTGAAGGTGCGCAGGTACGACTTCTCGACGCTGACCCGGTCAGAGACGCTGCGGGGGCCCACGGACGATGTCGGAGTCGTGCGGGAGGCCGCCGCGCGGCTGCTGGAGGGCGTGGACACGACCGGAGGCGTACGTCTGCTGGGGGTCGGCGTCTCCGGGCTCGCCGACTACACGCAGGAGGATCTGTTCGCGCAGGCCCAAGCCCAAGCCCAGGTCCAGGCCTCTGCCGCCGAGCCGACGGCCGAGGAACATCCGGCGGACGAGCCGGCGGAAGGTGCCGCAGCGGAGGAGGAGGCGCCGGCCGAGCGGCGGTGGCCCTCGGGGCACGACGTGCGGCACGCCGAGCACGGGCACGGATGGGTGCAGGGGAGCGGGCTGGGGCGGGTCACGGTCCGGTTCGAGACGCCGTACTCCGAGCCCGGGCGGGTGCGGACGTTCCGGACGGACGATCCGCGGCTGGAACCGGCGGATCCGCTGCCTCTGGTGGAGCGAAGACCCGAGACGGCCGACGAGTCGCCGGCCGGTTCCGGGCCGGGGGCGTCGGAAGCCGGGACACAGGATCCGGACCCTGGGTCTCAGGCGTCGTCCGTGCCCGCGAGTCGGCCGAAGTCCCGGTCCGGCGGCGGGGGAGGGGCTGCCACGTCGAGACCGTAGTGGTGGTAGAGCTGGAGTTCCTGTTCGGGGGAGAGGTGACGTCCGACACCGAAGTCGGGGGCGTCCTTGATCAGGGCGCGTTCGAAGGGAATGCGCAGGGTCCCCTCGACGACTTCGCTCGGCTCCAGGGGAACGAAGGCGTCCCTGCTGAACAGGCCGGTGCGTATGGCCGCCCACTCCGGGACCCCGGTCGCGTCGTCGAGGTAGACCTCGTCGATCGTGCCGATCTTGGTGCCGTTGCTGTCGAACGCCTTGCGGCCGATCAGGTTGCGCGGATCGATGTCGGTCTGCACGGTCCCTCCACGTGGTCGCAAACTCATCCGTAAGTACTACAAAAGAGCACATTAGGGAAGGCGGCCACTCGAAGCTCGTGTCTTGTCCTCGCTGGTAGGCTGGCAGACGGCTGCTGATCCCGTGCGGGAGAGTCCTCCAGACTTCACCGGAGGCGCCGAAGGAGCAAATCCTCCCCGGAATCTCTCAGGCTCACGTACCGCACGGACGAGGTCACTCTGGAAAGCAGGGCGGGTGCCGATGGCCTCCGCTCTCACCGACGGTGAAAGCCGGACCGTCCAAGGACGCTCCGGTGAAACTCTCAGGTTGAGATGACAGAGGGGGAGGCCGTCGGGGTACCCGTGCCGGGGTGCCCCTCGAAGGTCGCGTCAGACCAGGAGGCCTCCGCCATGACCGCCCCTCGCATTTCGCTCTCCGAGCTCGAACAGGGAATCCCCTTCGAGCAGCGTCACATCGGGCCCGACTCCGAAGCACGGGCCAAGATGCTCGCGCACGTCGGATACGGCTCGCTCGACGAGCTGACGGCCGCCGCGGTGCCGGACGTGATCAAGAACGTCGAGGCCCTGAAGCTGCCGGCCGCGCGCACCGAGGCCGAGGTACTGGCCGAGCTCCGCTCCCTCGCGGACCGCAACCAGGTGCTCGGCTCGATGATCGGCCTCGGTTACTACGGCACGTTCACGCCGCCGGTGATCCTGCGCAACGTCATGGAGAACCCGGCCTGGTACACCGCGTACACGCCGTACCAGCCGGAGATCTCGCAGGGCCGTCTCGAGGCGCTGCTGAACTTCCAGACCGTCGTCGCCGAGCTGACCGGACTGCCGACGTCCGGTGCCTCGCTGCTCGACGAGGGCACCGCCGCCGCCGAGGCGATGGCGCTGTCCCGCCGTATGGGCAAGAACAAGAAGGGCCTCTTCCTGGTCGACGCGGACGCGCTGCCGCAGACCATCGCCGTCATCGAGACCCGCGCCGAGCCGACCGGTGTCGAGGTCGTCGTCGCCGACCTCGGCGAGGGCATCCCGGCCGACCTGGCCGGGCGCGAGATCAACGGCGTGCTGATCCAGTACCCGGGTGCCTCCGGTGCCGTACGCGACATCAAGCCGATCATCGAGCAGGCGCACGGGCTGGGCGCGGTCGTCACCGTCGCCGCCGATCTGCTCGCCCTGACCCTGCTGACCTCGCCCGGCGAGCTCGACGCGGACATCGCGGTCGGTACGACGCAGCGCTTCGGTGTGCCGATGGGCTTCGGCGGACCGCACGCCGGTTACATGGCGGTGCGCGAGAAGTTCGCGCGCAGCCTCCCCGGCCGGCTGGTCGGTGTGTCCGTGGACGCCGACGGGCACAAGGCGTACCGCCTCGCCCTGCAGACGCGTGAGCAGCACATCCGCCGTGAGAAGGCGACCAGCAACATCTGTACGGCTCAGGTCCTGCTCGCCGTGATGGCCGGTATGTACGCCGTCTACCACGGCCCCGACGGCCTGCGGACCATCGCGCGGCGTACCCACCGCTACGCCACCCTCCTGGCCGCGGGTCTCACCGCCGGCGGCGTCGAGATCGTGCACGGTGCGTACTTCGACACGCTCACCGTCCGGGTCCCGGGCCGCGCCGCCGAGATAGTGGCCGCCGCCCGCGACCACGGCGTCAACCTCCACCCCGTCGACGCCGACCATGTGTCGATCTCGTGCGACGAGACGACCACGCGCGAGCAGCTCGCCGCCGTGTGGACCGCGTTCGGTGTCGAGGGCGACGTCGAGGCGCTGGACGCGAGCGCCGAGGACACCCTGCCGGCCGCGCTGCTGCGCACCGACGAGTACCTCACGCACCCCGTGTTCCACGACCACCGCTCCGAGACGGCGATGCTGCGCTACCTGCGCAGGCTCTCCGACCGCGACTACGCGCTCGACCGCGGCATGATCCCGCTGGGCTCCTGCACGATGAAGCTCAACGCGACCACCGAGATGGAGCCGGTCACCTGGCCCGAGTTCGGGCAGCTGCACCCCTTCGTGCCCGCCGAGCAGGCGCGCGGTTACCTGACGCTCATCCACGAGCTGGAGGACCAGCTCGCCGAGGTCACCGGCTACGACAAGGTGTCGCTCCAGCCCAACGCCGGTTCGCAGGGCGAGCTGGCCGGTCTGCTGGCCGTCCGCGGCTACCACCGCGCCAACGGTGACGACCAGCGCACCGTCTGCCTGATCCCGTCCTCCGCGCACGGCACCAACGCCGCCAGCGCCGTGATGGCCGGCATGAAGGTCGTCGTCGTGAAGACCGCGGACGACGGCGAGATCGACGTCGAGGACCTGCGGGCCAAGATCGAGCAGTACCGCGACGAGCTGTCGGTCCTGATGATCACGTACCCCTCGACGCACGGGGTGTTCGAGGAGCACGTCGCCGACATCTGCGCCCAGGTGCACGAGGCCGGCGGCCAGGTCTACGTCGACGGCGCCAACCTCAACGCCCTGGTGGGCCTCGCCAAGCCGGGCCACTTCGGCGGCGACGTCTCGCACCTGAACCTGCACAAGACCTTCTGCATCCCGCACGGCGGCGGCGGTCCGGGCGTCGGTCCGGTCGGTGTGCGCGCGCACCTGGCGCCGTACCTGCCGAACCACCCGCTTCAGCCGGAGGCCGGTCCGGAGACCGGTGTCGGCCCGATCTCGGCCGCTCCCTGGGGCTCCGCGGGCATCCTGCCCATCTCCTGGTCGTACGTCCGCCTGATGGGCGGCGAGGGCCTCAAGCGCGCCACGCAGGTGGCCGTGCTCTCCGCGAACTACATCGCCAAGCGCCTGGAGCCGCACTTCCCGGTGCTGTACACCGGCCCCGGTGGCCTGGTCGCGCACGAGTGCATCATCGACCTGCGCCCCCTCACCAAGGCGACCGGCGTCAGCGTCGACGACATCGCCAAGCGCCTGATCGACTACGGCTTCCACGCGCCGACGATGTCGTTCCCGGTGGCCGGCACGCTGATGATCGAGCCGACCGAGTCCGAGGACCTGGGCGAGGTCGACCGGTTCTGCGACGCGATGATCGCGATCCGCGCGGAGATCGAGAGGGTCGGTTCGGGCGAGTGGGCCGTGGACGACAACCCGCTGCGCGGGGCGCCGCACACCGCCGCCGCGCTCGGCGGCGACTGGGAGCACCCGTACAGCCGCGAGGAGGCCGTCTTCCCGGCCGGTGTCTCGGCCGCCGACAAGTACTGGCCGCCGGTGCGCCGCATCGACCAGGCGTACGGCGACCGCAACCTCGTCTGCTCCTGCCCGCCGCTGGACGCCTACGAGGACTGATCAGCGCTCGGCACGTGGACGCCTACGGGGAGTGATCACCCTCGGACATGCGTCGGGGCCGGTTCGGAGAGTACGTCTCCGGGCCGGCCCCTCGTGTGTCTGGGCGGCCTGTCACGGCCGCCCGGGTCGTGCGGCTCAGGCGGCCGTCATCACCGGTGCGCCGCCCAGCGGGCGGTGCGGGGCGATGATCTGGCCGTCCGGCAGGAGCTCACCGGTGTCCTCGAAGAGCAGAACGCCGTTGCACAGCAGGCTCCATCCCTGCTCCGGGTGGTGCGCCACAAGGCGGGCGGACTCCCGGTCGGCTGATTCGGCTGAGGGACACGGCGGCTGGTGCTGGCACATGGATGGGATCTTTCGCTGGGTCGAGTCGTGAGTGATGGCAGTGGTGTCTGTCGTGCGGCTTGAAGTGCTCATGGCCGCCCCCCGTTGGTGTGTGGTCCGGAACCCAGTGTTGCCCCACGGGCGTGAATCCGCAGGGATTTGCGGGCACCGCTTCTCACAGGTTCATGACGCGTCACCCGAGCGGAGGGTTCACCTCAACTGCACTGCCCTTTTGGGTGGTTCGAGGTGGCCGAATAGGGCTAGTCAGGTCGGGCCCGGAGCGCGTTTTCCCTCGTACGAGCGCTACGGGGCCCTAACGAGCGAGCGGCAATTCCCGCTCGCGACAGCGACGTGCCCCGCGGCCGGGTGACGGCGGCGGGGCACGGGGGATGTCGGGGCTCAGGCGGGTGAGCTGAGCAGGGGCCCGGGGGTGACCCGGTGGGTGAGGACCGGCAGCAGTTCGGCGACGCGGTGCGGACGGTGTGCGGCGATGCCGGGCGGGGCGGGTGCGAGCGGGACCAGGAGGTCGGTGGCGGCCGGATGGCCGGTGGCGCCGTCCGCCGTGCAGTCGCCGTGCAGCCAGAGGGTGAGCATGTACAGCTCGGGTACGGACAACAGGCGCGCCTGGTAGGGCTGTTGCATGGTCTCGGCCTGCCGCACGGCGTGTTCCGTCGCGGCGATGTAGGGGCCCTCGAAGAAGCGTGAGAACGCCCAGCCGTCCGGAGTCAGCATGGTGTCGGCCGCGGCCACCGCGCGCTCGCCGCAGCGGATCAGGAAGCGCCATCCCGCGAGCCGGGTGGTGGAGGCGCCCTCGGGAGTGATGCGGTCCAGGACGTGGACGGGCAGCGGGAGTTCGGGAGTGGCGGGTCCCTGGGCCAGGCGCAGGGACGGGGTACGGGCTTCGCGGACAGCGGTGGGGGAACCGAGTGCCGTGAGAACGGTGCGCAGGGCGGGCGCGGGAGCCGGGGGTACGTGCAGCGGCATGGTGGGTCGCCTCTCATTCGACAGGCACAGTGGCGCGAGGGCGGGGGCGGACGGCGCTGTCAGCTCTCGGGTCAGAGGGGCGAGGGGTCTGGATCTGCCGACAGGTTGTCGCCTGTCGCCGTCACCGAGACGACAGGGCCTAGGACCGCGAGCGCCAACTCTCTGCCTCGGTAGCGGAGTTTATACGACGCGTGTTCAGACGGTGTTTCGTCTAGTCGTCCCGAATATGAAGAACAAGTCGCTATTCGGTCGATGAAATGAGGAGTTCATCCCGATTCTGCGCGCTCGAACCGCGGTGACCTCGGAATACCTCGCCGTAGCGGTCGGCCGATTCTCGTCGGCGTTTTTCACGAGATCATGTCGGGCGGTAAACTTGCGTATTGCTTCATGCCCGGTGAATGTGCCCGGGGACCGGGGTCCAGCGTAGCGGTCGAAGAGCGCGCACGGGACGTTATGGATCGCGTTGCCTGGGCATCATCCCCCGTGACCCGGGACGCCAGGGCCGGATCATCGGCCTGCCCATCCGAGGAGGGACACTTCGATGGGGGAGAAGGTCGTGGCAGGGACGTTCGGCCTGTCCGATCGGCAGCACTACCGCGACAAGCTCCGGCAGTGTCTGACGGGGCTGGAGCGACTGCTGGGGGAGAAGCGGTTCGATCGCCCGAAGAACCTGATGGGTCTGGAGATCGAATTGAATCTCGCAGGCCCCGACGGCATGCCGAGGATGATGAATGCCCAAGTACTCGAAAGGATTGCGAGCCGCGATTTCCAAACAGAACTCGCCATGTTCAACCTGGAAGTCAACATAGCCCCACACCGCCTGGGCGGCCGGGTATTCGACCGGCTCGCCGAGGAGATCCGCACTTCGCTCGCGTATGCCCATCGGAAAGCCAGCGAGGTCGACGCCGGAATCGTGATGATCGGAATCCTGCCGACGCTCGGCCAGGACGACCTGGTGTCCTCGAACCTCTCGGACGTCGACCGCTACACGCTGCTCAACGACCAGATCGTCGCCGCGCGCGGAGAGGACTTCGAGCTCGACATCGACGGTGTCGAGCGCCTGGTCTGCAGGTCGGCGTCCATCGCGCCCGAGGCCGCCTGCACCTCGGTGCAGTTGCATCTCCAGGTCACGCCGGGCCGTTTCGCGGATGTGTGGAACGCCGCGCAGGCGGTCGCCGCCCCGCAGGTCGCGGTCGGAGCCAACTCGCCGTTCCTGTTCGGGCACGAGCTGTGGCGGGAGTCGAGGCCACCGCTCTTCCAGCAGTCCACCGACACCCGGCCACCGGAACTTCAGGCGCAGGGCGTCAGACCGCGCACCTGGTTCGGCGAGCGGTGGGTCACCTCGGCGTACGACCTCTTCGAGGAGAATCTGCGGTTCTTCCCGCCGCTGCTGCCCATCTGCGACGAGGAGGACCCCATCGGTGTCCTCGACGCCGGGGGCGTACCCAAGCTCGCCGAACTGGTGCTGCACAACGGCACGGTGTACCGCTGGAACCGGCCCGTGTACGGCATCGCCGACGGCGTCCCGCATCTGCGCGTCGAGAATCGGGTGCTGCCCGCCGGTCCGACCGTCACCGACGTCATCGCCAACGCCGCCTTCTACTACGGGCTGGTCCGCGCGCTCGCCGAGGAGCCGCGACCGGTATGGACACGGCTGTCCTTCGAGGCGGCCGCCGCCAATTTCGACGCGGCCTGCCGGTACGGCATCGACGCGCGCCTGGAGTGGCCGCGGCGCGGCCGTTACGGCGGAACCACGCAGGTGGACGCCGCGAACCTGATCCGCGACGAGCTGCTGCCGCTCGCGGCCGCGGGGCTCGACGCGTGGGGTGTCGAGCCGGCCGACCGGGACTTCTACCTGGGCGTGATCGAGGACCGGTGCCGGCTGCGCGTCAACGGCGCGACCTGGCAGGCGGCCACCTTCCACCGGGCCCTGGAAAAGGGGCTCGGGCGGGATGCCGCGCTGGCCGCCACGACGCGGAGGTACGGCGAGCTGATGCATCTCGGGGAGCCGGTGCACACCTGGCCGGTGGGCCTGCCCGAGCCGGTTCCGCTGGGGTGACGCGGGGCGGTGTGCCGGTGCCCCCCCGGCTGACGCGGGGACGCGGGGACGCCGGAGCCGGTACCGAGGGTCGGTCCGGGGCCGGCGTCCTGGGTGGCCGTCGCGTGCCGGCGACTCTGTCCGCGGGGCCGGGCGGAGGCCGAGTGGTCGTCAGGTCGGGTTGTTCGCGCCTGCCGCCACGATCGCCTTGAGCATCGCCGAGTGGATCTGCGAGGGCTCGTTGACCCGCTGGCCGGAGCCGCCGGTCGCCTTGGCGATCTGATCGACCTCCCGCTTGTCGGTGTCGGGGCCCACCGCGATCGCGATCAGCGCCACCGGGCGTTCCGGGTCGGCCAGTTTCCGCAGTTCGGCCACGAGCTCGGACCGGGAGATGCTGCCGGGGTCCTTGTTGACCCCGTCCGTGAGGACGACCACCGCGTTGAACCGGCCCTTGGCGTAGGAGGCGACGGCCGCCTTGTACGCGGCGAGTGTGGTGTCGTACAGACCGGTGTCCCCGTCCGGGACCGGCTTGAGGGACCTGAAGGCCGCCGACAGCTTCGCGTGCTGGGTGGCGGCGCCCTTGCCGTCGCCGAGCCGCCCGGTCGGCACGAGCACACGGTAGTCCTTGTCGCCGTCGAGCTTCGTGGAGAACTTCCACAGCCCGATCTCGTCCTCGGGGGTGAACGTGGCGAGCGCCTGGAGCAGGGCCGTCCTGGTGACCTCCATGCGGGAGCGGTCGCTGCCCGGTACCAGCTCGGACATGGAGGCGGAGGCGTCGACGACCGTGGTCATCCGGGCGTTCTCCACCGTGATCGTCCACATGCCGAGGGCCTCCTGCACGGCCTCCGCCGACGACGGTCCGGTCAGGACGCGCGCGTACGGCTGCGGAGAGCTCCCGCCCGCCTCGGTGACCAGCGTGTCCGACGGGTTCTCCGCGTCCGTGCGGAAGCCGAACAGGCGCAGGAACTGCCGAGGTGCCGGCTCCTCGAGCAGCGTCATGAACCGCAGGGCCGCACGGCTCTCGTCCGTGCTCAGCCCTGGGTTGTCGACCAGTGTGTACGGGTAGTCGAGGAGCGGCGCGCCGTCCTCGGGGTAGAAGAGGTCGAGGCCGGCGCCGGCGCTCCGCGAGGCGTTGTGGGTGAACGCCGCCTGCTCGGAGAGGATCAGCGCCTGATTGCGCCCGGCATCGCTCCGACCGGTGCCGGAGGAGTCGCGGAGCAGGGTGTCCAGGACCTGGGTGTCGCTGTCGGACGTGCGCCGCGAGAGGGTCTTCGCCATGGCGGCAGCCTGGGTGTCCCCGCCCTTGCCCCGGGCGGCGGCCGCGCTGAGCCGGGTGAGCGCGAGCAGTCCCGTCGAGCTGTGGGCGGGATCGGCCGTGCCCAGCCTGAGCGCTTCGTCCGCCGTCGTCGACCCGGCCAGCTCGGTCCAGGTGTATGTCTTCCTGGGCCAGCCCAGTGCCTTGGCGGCCGAGGGGACCATGGCGACGCCGATCGGTGAGGAGGCGACGTTGCCCGCGCCGGTGACCTGCGTCGCGGTGCTGGACTCGGCGACGCGCTGCACCCACACGCCGGAGTCCGGGACCCAGACCTGCGCGTCGGTCTTCTTGCCCGACCGGAGTTCGTCGGCGACCTTGTAGGACTCGCGCGCCCTCACCCTGACGTCGAGACAGCGGCCGTCGGAGGTGATGTTCTTCTCGCGGGCGTCCTCGGCGGTGGCCCTGAGTGCCGGCGCGATGTCCGGCGAGGCGACCACCTCGATGTGCACGGCGTCGTCCTGGCAGGAGCCCTCGAAGGAGAGCAGCCCCCCGCGGACGGCGGCGGCCGCGCCCCCGGCGACGGTGAGGACGAGCGCCGTCGCGACGGCCACATTCCGGCGGCGTGCGCGGGTCCGGGGGTCGGCGGTGCCCGCCCGGTGCGCGTCGGGCAAGCTGTGACGTCCCATGACGGTGATGTTCCTCCCGGGTGAGGCCTGAGCCGTGAGAGAGCCGTAGAACAGGCAAGGGGGAAGTACGCGCCGTACGGCGCCCGCCCCCCAACGGCCTGTCGCGCACGATCTTCGCAACTTCTTTCGAGACCCTAGCGGGGCGAAGATGGGGATGAGGCGGGATTACCCAACTGGAGGCGGGAGTGCAGGTGGAGGCTGGGTCGGTGGGGGATTCCATTCCGGGGACGGAGGGGCTGACACGACGGATTCTCCGGGACGAGACGCTGCTCGTCCTGGCGCTGTCGCTCGGCGCGAGCGGAGTGTCCGCGCTGATCAGTTTTGTCGGATCGGTCACCAAACCGGGGGGTCTCAAGGACCAGGCGGCCACCCTCAACGCCTCGGCGGCACCGGGCCGTCCCTGGCTCGATCTGGCCTGGCAGCTCTTCGGCATCGCGTCGGCCCTGGTGCCGGTCGCGCTCGTCGCGCACCTGCTGATGCGCGAGGGCAAGGGCATGCGGGTGATCGGCTTCGACCGGACGCGTCCCTGGCCGGACCTCGGGCGGGGTGCCGTGGTCGCGGCGGTGATCGGCAGTACGGGGATCGCCTTCTATCTGGCGGCACGCGGGTTCGGCGCCAACCTCACGGTGGTGCCCGAGGCGTTGCCGGACGTGTGGTGGAAGTTCCCGGTGCTGATCCTCTCGGCCGTGCAGAACGCCGTGCTGGAGGAGGTCATCGTCGTCGGGTATCTGCTGCGCCGGCTCGGGCAGTTGGGCTGGACGCCGGGGACCGCGCTGATGGCGAGCGCGGTGCTGCGCGGCTCGTACCACCTCTACCAGGGCATCGGCGGGTTCGTCGGCAACATGGCGATGGGCGTGGTCTTCGTCTGGCTGTACCGGCGTTGGGGCCGGGTCGGGCCGCTGGTGGTCGCGCACTCGCTGCTCGACATCGGGGCCTTCGTGGGGTACGCGCTGCTCGCGGGCAAGGTGGGGTGGCTCCCGACGGCGTGAGCCGAGCAACGGGACCTGATCTCGACGGATCGCGAAGGGGCGTACGACCATCTCGTACGCCCCTTTCGTGTGCTGCGGCGCGAGGCCCGAAGGCTGTTACGCGAGCAGTTCACCCTCGATGACGGTGACCGCGTGCCCGGTCAGGAGGGTGCGGTCGCCGCGCACTTCGGTGCGGACCAGGCCGGAGCGCGGGGAGGCCTGCAGGCCGGTGAGAGCGGGGCGGCCGAGGCGCTCGGACCAGAACGGGGCGAGCGCCGTGTGGGCGCTGCCGGTGACCGGGTCCTCGTCGATGCCGACGTTCGGGAAGAAGCAGCGGGAGACGAAGTCGTAGCCCCGGGAGGGGTCTTCGGCGCGGGCGGTCGCGATGATGCCTCGCTCGGAGTAGCGGGCGAGCGCCTTGTGGTCCGGCGCCAGACCGAGGACCGTCTTCTCGTCGGCGACCTCGACCAGCAGGTCACCGGTGTTCGGGCCGGTGTCGAGGGTGGTGAGCGGCTGGGCGCCGAGTGCCTCGGCCACGCCGTCGGGGATCTCGACCGGGGTGAGCGGCGCGGTCGGGAAGTCCAGGGTGATCGAGCCGTCGGCGTCGGGCGTGGCGATGAGAACACCGCTGCGGGTGGCGAACCGCACGGGGCCCTCGTGGGCGCCCGTGCCGAGCAGGACGTGCGCTGCCGCCAGGGTCGCGTGCCCGCACAGGGCGACCTCGGTGGTGGGGGTGAACCAGCGCAGCGCCCAGTCGGCCTCGCCGCCGTCGGGAAGACGGTGCGTGAACGCCGTCTCCGCGTGGTTGACCTCCCTGGCCACGTTCTGGAGCCAGGCGTCGTCCGGGAAGGAGTCGAGGAGGAGGACCCCGGCCGGGTTGCCGGCGAAGGGACGGTCGGTGAAGGCGTCGACGATACGAATGCGCATGTCCCGAAGCTAGCGCTCGCGGGAAGCCGTGGGCCAAGGCCAATCCGGGGGATCTGGACTCTTGTCGGCCCGGGCGGGCGGTGAGGGCCGGGGGAGGCACAGAGGGCGAGGGCGGCAAGGTGGCCGGGTGGCACGGTGGCGAGAGCGGGACGGTGGGCACCGGTGGCACGGGTGTCGTGCGTCGTGGTGACGGCGGGTGTCACATCCGTGGGCCCGGCGGTGTCTTCATGCCGAGGAAGCAGACGTCCGAGGAGGACACCATGGTGATACGCGTTCCGAAGGCCCAACTCCCCACCGAACTCCGCGCAGACATGATCGCGCGGCTCGGTGCCGTGCCCGAGCCGGTCGAGGTGGTGTGGCACAGCCCGAAGGTCGCCACGTCCAACTTGGAGTTCTCGGCCAGGCTGGCCGAGTGGGACGAGGCCGACGCGAGCCTCAAGTCGTTCGCGCACATGGCGGTCGCGGCGCAGGTGGGCTGCAACTGGTGCCTCGACGTCGGCTATTTCCAGGCTCGGAACCAGAACCTGGACCTGGCCAAGGCGAGCCAGGTGCCGCGCTGGCGGGAGTCGGACGTGTTCACCCCGCTGGAGCGGGACGTACTGGAATACGCCGAGGCCATGACGAACACACCGCCGACCGTCACCGACGAGCTGCATGCGAGCCTGCTCGACCGGCTCGGCCCGGCGGCGATGGTCGAACTCACGGCGTACATCGCCTTCGTCAACATGGCGACCAGGAACAACAACGCGAACGGGATCTCCTCGCAGGGCTTCTCCGATGCCTGCGAGATTCCGCTGGCCGCGCGTCCTGGGATGTCCGCCGTGGTGTCGCCGACGTGACGGAGAACCCGTTCGTGACGCATCGCAGCCTGCTGTTCACCGTCGCCTACGAGATGCTCGGCTCGGCGGCCGACGCCGAGGACGTGGTGCAGGAGTCCTGGCTGCGGTGGGCCGACGTCGACCCCGCGCGGGTGCGTGACCCGCGGGCGTATCTCGTCCGGGTCGTCACCCGGCAAGCGCTCAACCGGCTGCGGTCGTTGTCGCGCAGCCGCGAGGACTACGTCGGCGAGTGGCTGCCGGAACCGCTCTTGACCAGCCCCGATGTCGCCGAGGACATCGAACTCGCGGAGAGCGTCTCGATCGCGGTGCTGACCGTGCTGGAAACCCTCGGTCCGACGGAGCGGGCGGTCTTCGTGCTCCGCGAGGTCTTCGATGTGCCGTACGGGGAGATCGCCGAAGCCGTCGGGAAGTCCCCGGCCGCGGTGCGGCAGATCGGGCGGCGGGCGCGCGAGCACGTCGCGGCCCGGCGGCCTCGGACGCGGGTGAGCAGGTCGGAGCAGCAGGTCGTGGTGGAGCGGTTCCTGGAGGCGTTGCGCACCGGGCGGTTGCAGGAGCTGGTGGAGGTCATGTCGCCCGACGTGGTCCTGATCGCCGACGGTGGCGGGCTCGCCGCCGCCGCTCTCGCTCCGATCCACGGGTCCGGGCCGGTGGCGACGGTGCTCACGCGCGCGGGCCGGGCGGGAGCGACCGCGATCGAGACGACGCTCGTGTGGCTCAACGGCGCGCCCGCGGGCCGGATCGAGATCGACGGCGAACTCGCCACGGCGCTGAGTGTCGTGGTGGAGAACGGGCAGGTCACCCGGGTCTACCTGGTGAGGAACCCACGGAAACTGACGAGCCTCGACAAGCCGACGGGACTCGCCAGGTAGACCGCGGCTGATCCGGGCGTAGGGAAAGGAGGGTGGCGGAGGTACGTGGTGGACGGGAGCCCGGGGCGCGCCCGGCCCACCACGGAGCTCATGGTGGCGGCACCCTCGCAGCTGTACCAGGCCTGGGCCAAGGCCCGAAGCCCTTGACCACACGGCCTTGACCTTGGGGTGAGGGGCTCCGTGGCATCCGGCAGCAGAGCCCCCGCGAAAACCGTTTGGCGGACCACGGCGAGCACTGCTAACTTCCGGGAGGCCGTGCGAGAGAACGAGGAGGTGGTACCCGTGAACGTATTGACATGGGTGCTCTCCTCAGGGGTCACGGTCGGGCGATAGGTCGTCCGGGAGCGCCGTACATGAGCACTCCCGAAAGGCACGACCATGCAGTTCACTTCTGAGCAGCGCCTCGATGACGGTGTCCTCGAGCGCGAATTCACCCTTGGCGAGATCCCCGGCATCCTGTGGACGCCCGCATCCGCATCCGCGCCGGCGCCGCTGATCCTGATCGGCCACCCTCCCCTCGGACTGCGCAAGATGTACCCCCGGCTGGCGGGGCGGGCCCGGCACTACGCGGCGGAGTACGGCTGGGCCGCGGCCACCATCGAGCTCCCCGGGAGCGGTGACCGGCCCCGTTGGGCCGCCGCCGAGCAGGCCCGCGCCGACCTGCGCCGGGCGATGGAGGCCGGTGAGCCGGTGAGCGACGAGATCGTCGACGCCCTCGTCCTCCCGCTGGTCGACAAGGCGGTCCCGGAATGGCAGGCCGCCCTGGACGCGCTTCTTTCGCTGCCGGAGATCGGCGGCCCGGTCGGGTTCGAGGGGGGAGTGATCTCCATCGGCATCCGCCTCGCGGTGGTCGAGCCGCGCATCGCGGTCGCCGGCTTCTTCGCCGGGAGTTTCGTCCCCGCCGCCATCTTCGAGGAGGCCCGCCAGGTCACCCTTCCGCTGCGGGTCCTGTTGCAGTGGGACGACGAAGGGAACGACCGGCAGGCGGCCCTCGACCTGTTCGACGCCTTCGGCTCCAAAGAGAAGTCCCTGCACGCCAACCTCGGCGGGCACACCGGCGTCCCGCGGTCCGAGATGGAGGACGGGGCCCGGTTCTTCGCCCGGCACCTGAAGTGAGGCCGGGCCGTCAGGCCGGCAGCACACGGTAAGCGGCGTCGGCCATGATGCCGTCATCGAGGACAGGCCCCGGCCCTCCTCGGTGACGGCGCCCGGCAGATGCACAGCCGCCAGACCTCGACCCGCGGTGACTCAGGCCGGATGCAGCACAGCCATGGCGATCTCACGCACGCGGTCCTGCGTGATCCCGGTGCGCTGTTCGACGGCGAGCGGGTGGTCGGTGGGCTCCAGCTCGATGAAGGGGCGCTTGCCGACCGGTCGCGTGTGGGCGTTGGTCTTCAGGTCGGTGGTGCCCTCGGAATAGAGCGCGAGCTCGGTGCTGAGCCAGCCGAAGTACGGCCTCTCGGCCTCGCGGCCCTCCGTGTTCCACACCTCGAGGGCGCGGGCGAAATTCTCCTTGCTCAGAGAGACCCAGACACCCCAGGAGAAGACGTCCTGGCTGCCGATCACAGGTATCTCGATCAGCCCCCTGATGAAGAAGTGCCGGCCCCTGATCACGCACTGGTCAGACGACAGCATGCTGTCCGGATCACTCTCGAAGCGGGGATCCCAGACGTCAGGGGCCATGGTCGAGTAGCTCATGGGGAGCTCCGCGTGGTGGTCGCCGCAGCATGAGCACGTGAAACCGAGATCGCTGGTCATGGCGCGAGCCTAGCGAGCACCCGCACAGGGGTTTGTCCGGCCCGTCCAACAGCGCCTGGTGCCGTCACCCAGGCCCGGCTCGCTGGCCCCGTTCGGTGAAACGTCGACGGGACGAACAGGCCGGTCGTCCGCAGTGGGACCGGTGCGTCTTCGCTGAGGCAGGTCGGCTGTCGCTCTCAAGGGGTTGTCATCAGAACAGTCTCGATATATCGTTGACGCATCGCGACCGATCAACGATGGAATGGAGTGATTGCGATGCGTTCCCGTGGAGAAGACTTCGGATACGAACAAGGACATGGACACCACGGTGGATCCGGCCATCGAGGTCGGGGCGGCTTCGAGGGGCGGCGGGGGGCTTTCGGGCCCTTCGGGCCGGGTGGTCCCGGCGGCGGCCCCGGCTTCGGTGGACCCGGCTTCGGCCCGGGTCCCTGGGGCGGGCGCGGCGGCCGGGGCGGACCGCGGGGGAGGGCGCGGCGCGGCGACGTACGAGCGTCGATCCTCGCCCTGCTCAAGGACCGGCCCATGCATGGTTACGAGATGATCCAGGAGATCGCCGAGCGCAGCGGCGGGGCATGGAAGCCCAGCCCGGGTTCGGTGTACCCGACCCTTCAGCTGCTCGAGGACGAGGGCCTGATCGTCAGCGAGGCCGAGGGCGGCAAGAAGCTGTTCGCCCTCACCGAGTCCGGCCGCAGCGCGGCCGAGGAGGGCCCCGACGCGCCTTGGGAAGAGGCCGGGCGAGGGGTCGACTGGGAGACGCTGCACGAGATCCGGCAGGCCGGGTTCGGCCTCATGGAGGCCTTCGGCCAGGTCTGGAAGACCGGCAGCAAGGGTCAGCGCGACAAGGCGCTGGCGGTCATCAACGACGCCCGCAAGAAGCTGTACCTGATCCTCGCCGACGAGGACTGACGGCGTGCTGTGGTACCTGCCGGCGCCCCGTGGAAGTGTTTCCGCGGGGCGCCTTTCCGCATATGGAGCGCCGAGCGCCGCTTCGGGCGACGCGCGGCCGTGCGAGGCTCAGGCGACCAGCCCGGCCAGTTTGCGCAGCGACTCGTCGAGGGCGGCCGTCGCCGAGTCCTTGAGCTTGCCGGCCATCAGCGAGACGGCCGCACCCGTGAACTCCCCGTCTATGCGCACGGACGTGGCGCCGCCGTCGGGGGCGAGCGTGTAGCGCGTGGTGACGTTCACCGACATCGGACCCTTGCCGCGGATGGCCAGCGTGCGGCCGGGCTCCAGTTCGTCGATGGTCCAGGTGACCTCGGCCGGGAAGCCCATGAGCTTCATGTTCTCCGTGAAGGTGCCGCCCACTTCGAGCTTTTCCGGGCCGCCCTTCGGGAAGTCGGTGTGCGTCGCGTTCCACTCGCCGTACGCGGACCAGTCCGTGAGCTGGGCCCAGATCTTCTCGGCGGGCGCCTCGATACGTGCTTCCGCGCTGACTTCGGCCATGCGACCACCCCTTCGTGTCGGGCGCTGCGCCCGGCGCAGCTACGGTGTCGCGGAACGTAGTCGCAGGTCGTGGAACATTCAATACTGATGAACCGTCAGAAATTGTGGAGGGCCCCGGAGGACGAGCTTCGGTGCGGCATGGGTTGCCTGCGGAGCTCGGGGCAAGGCGGCGCGCGCCCTTGAGGGGGAAATCGGCGCGAAGTCATCCGCAGGGAGGAGAACCCGCACCGGGTTGCCCAACCTGCGTGGGACGTGAAGATGCTGCCCGCCGCGGATGACCCGGCTCCCCGGGACTGATGAGGTGGGGGTTGTGTCGTCCCGTATCCCCCGGCAGTCCGCCCGCGAGAGCGGCCGGAACCACCCCGACATCGAGGCCGGACTCAGCGCAGAGCTGGCCTCGGTGGTCTCCGGCGCGCGCAGAAGAGCGCTGCGGGACGGGGACCGGCAGATCGACACGGCCCATCTGCTGCACTCGCTGCTGGAGTCCGACCCCGAGGTGCGCGCCGTCTTCGACGGCGGGGCGCAGGTCGCCCGGCTGCTCGGCTACCTCGTGCAGCGCAGCATCGGTTACGGACTGCGCTGGCAGAGCACCGTCGAGGACTTCGGCGCCGGGCCGGTGGTGGTCGATGCGGGCTGGTCCCCGGTGGCGGCGGGGGCCATGGAGGAGGCGTACGCGCGCGCTGTTCTGCGCGGCGACGAGCGGGCCCGCGGTCTCGACCTGCTCGCGGCACTCGTCGCCGACCGCCGGTCGCGGGCCGCCGAGGTCCTCGGGCGGGCGGGGGTCGATCTCCCGCCGCTGCTGGAGCGGATCGAGAGCGGCTGCGAGGAGCCGGTGGGCCGGGGCGACGGGGGCCGGTGAGCCCCGGCGGGCGCGGAGGCGGGCGGAGAAGCGGGCGGAGAAACGGGCGCCGAGGCGGGGGCTCGGTAGCCGGTCGCCGTTGTCCGCCGGTGCGGTCGGTGGGGTCCGGCGGGTCGTCGGTGCGACCGGGTGCCGGCGTCCAGTCGTTGAGACAGGTGTCATCGGGGGTGACGGTCATGTCGTCGCCTGTCATCATGTGCCCGTGCATACGTCTCAGGGGAGTCAGGGGAACCGCGGAAGGGGCGTCGGCCTGAGCCTGGCGCTCGTGTCGGCGGTCGCCTTCGGTGGTTCGGGTGTCGCGGCCAAGCCGATGATCGAGGCCGGGCTCGACCCGCTCCACGTGGTGTGGCTGCGGGTCGCGGGCGCCGCCCTCGTCATGCTGCCGCTGGCCGTGCGGCACCGGGCGCTGGTCAAGCGGCGCCCCGCGCTGCTCGCCGGGTTCGGACTGCTAGGCGTGGCCGGAGTCCAGGCCTTCTACTTCGCCTCGATCTCCCGCATCCCCGTCGGTGTCGCCCTGCTCGTGGAGTACCTCGCCCCCGCGCTGGTGCTCGGCTGGGTGCGCTTCGTGCAGCGCCGGCCGGTGACGCGTGCCGCGGCCCTCGGCGTCGTCCTCGCCGTCGGCGGACTCGCCTGCGTGGTGGAGGTGTGGTCGGGACTGAGCTTCGACCTCGTCGGGCTCCTGCTCGCGCTGGGCGCCGCCTGCTGCCAGGTCGGCTACTTCGTGCTGTCCGACCAGGGCAGCGACGCGGGGGACGAGGCACCCGACCCGCTGGGCGTGATCGCGTACGGGCTGCTCGTCGGCACCCTCGTGCTGACCGCGGTCGCGCGCCCCTGGACCATGGACTGGTCCGTCCTCGGCGGCAGCGCGGACATGAACGGGACCTCCGTGCTCGCCTCGCTGCTCCTCGGCTGGATCGTGCTCATCGCCACCGTCGTCGCGTACGTCACCGGGGTCCTCTCCGTGCGCAGGCTCTCCCCGCAGGTCGCGGGCGTCGTGGCCTGCCTCGAAGCGGTGATCGCCACCGTCCTGGCCTGGGTCATGCTGGGCGAGCACCTCTCGGCGCCGCAGATCGTCGGCGGCGCGGTGGTCCTGCTCGGCGCGTTCATCGCGCAGTCGTCGGCCCCGGCGAAGCCCTCGCAGGAGCCGGTCGCGAGTGGGCCGGGCGACGCCGAAAGGGAGTTGGCGGCCCGCGGAACGGCCGTCTAAGGTGCTGATCATGCCGACGACGCTCGTTCTTCCGCCTCCGGCCGCCTGAGGCGGGCACACCGGAATCCCGGCCCGGCCCCGTGCCGGGCGGAACGGCGCTGCCCGCAGAAGAAGTCCGAGGACCTTTCCGTACGCCCCCGCCGTCATGGCACGGGCTGCGACGTGGTCCCTTCCTGACCTTCTGCGGATCTGCGGAGAGAACACGTGTCGAACCATGCTGTCGGCCTGCCCGTCGGGCGAGGCCTGCTCTATCTGATCGTCGCCGGTGCCGCCTGGGGCACCGCGGGCGCCGCCGCGTCGCTGGTCTACCGGGCCAGTGACATGGGGCCGATCGCCCTTTCCTTCTGGCGCTGTGCGGGCGGACTCGCCCTGCTGCTCGCCGTACGCCTGCGCCCGGGCCGGACCGCCGACCGCTCCGCCGTGCGGGAGCCGCTCCGCCGCAAGGCGCTGCGGATCGGTCTGACCGGCCTCGGGCTGGCTGTCTTCCAGACCGCCTACTTCGCCGCCGTCGAGGCGACCGGCCTGGCGGTGGCGACCGTCGTGACGCTGGGCGCCGGGCCCGTGCTCATCGCGCTGGGCGCCCGCCTGGCCCTGGGGGAGCGGCTCGGCCGCGGCGGGAGCGTCGCCGTCGTCGGAGCGCTGACCGGGCTCGGGGTGCTGGTGCTGGGCGGCGAGGGTGCCGCGGTGCGCCCCTGGGGTGTCGCGCTCGCGGTCCTCTCCGCGGCCGGATACTCCGCGATGACGCTGCTCACCCGGTGGTGGGGGCGCGACGGTCGCTTCGACGGGGGCGGTACGACGGTGTGGACGTTCGCCGTCACCACCGTCTGCCTGCTGCCGTTCGGGCTCGCCGAGGGGCTGGTCCCGCATGCCGCGCAACCTGCCCAGGTGCTGGCCCTGCTGGCGTACATCGCCGCCGTCCCCACGGCGCTGGCCTATGCCCTCTTCTTCGCCGGTGCCGCCGTCGTCCGCTCCGCGACCGTGTCCGTGATCATGCTCCTGGAGCCGGTCAGCGCGGCCGTGCTCGCCGTCGCTCTGCTCGGTGAGCGGCTCACCCTGCCGACGCTCGCCGGCACCCTGCTGATGCTCGGCTCGGTCGCGGGACTCGCGGTGGCCGAGACGCGCGCCGCGGGGGCCGAACGGCGCTCGGCCCCCGAGAAGGAGGCGGCGCTCGTGTGAGGACGGACGGGCACCGGTCCGGGCGGGGGCCGGTGCCCGTCCAGGGCGTCGGGTGCGGGCCCGGGAGGGCCGGTGTTCCTACGGGCCTCCCGGGCGCGCGCAGAGGCCGGTGCCCTCCGAGGTGCCGGCCGGGGCGCGGCCGGTGTGCTTCTGTGCGGGGCGGGTGCGGGACCGTGTGGGTCCGCACCCGCCCCTCACCGGTCGATGTCCCGGACAGCTCGCCTGGTCACAGGGCGGTCAGGTAGCCGGGCACTTCGATGCCCGGCGCCAGGTCGTCCGCCGGGACCGGGGCGCCGTACCCCTTCGTCAGCGGGAGCACGCCGGTCCAGTGGGGGAGGGAGAGGTCCTCGGGCTCGTCGTTCGGGCCGCCGCTGCGCAGCTTGGCGGAGACCTCGTCCAGATCCAGGCGGATCACGGCGGTGGCCGCGAGTTCCTTGGCGTTGGCGGGGCGGGAGTCGCCCGAGCGGCCGGGGACGACGTGGTCGACCAGCGCGTCCAGCGCCACGCGCCGCTCGTCGGGGTCGGTCACCTGGTGGGCGATGCCGTGCACCACCACGGAGCGGTAGTTGATCGAGTGGTGGAAGGCCGAGCGGGCCAGTACCAGTCCGTCGACGTGGGTCACGGTGAGGCAGACGGCCAGCCCGGGATCGGCCTGGCCGGTCATCCGCAGCGGGCGCGAACCCGTCGAGCCGTGCACGTAGAGCCGCTCGCCCACCCGTGCGTACAGCGTGGGCAGGACGACCGGCGCGCCGTCGCGGACGAAGCCGAGGTGGCAGACGTACCCCTCGTCGAGTATCGCGTGCACCAGCTCGTGGTCGTACGCGGCGCGCTCCTTGGAGCGGGTGGGGACGGTGCGGTCGGTCGGGGTGTAGGCAGCGGACTGCGTCGTCCTCGGCTGGGTGCTCGTCTCCGGCATTGCCTTCTCCATTGCACTAGTGCATAATCTCTTTTGTGCTAGGAGAGTATCGGATCGAAGGCCGTCGCGCAGCCGACATCGCCGCCAGTGTCGAGCGGGCGGTGGGGTCGGGTGAGCTGGAGCCGGGTCAAACGCTGCCGCCGATGCGGGAGTTGGCCGAAGAGCTCGGGGTCAACGCGAACACGGTCGCGGCCGCCTATCGCACGCTGCGCGAGCGCGGGGTCATCGAGACCGCGGGCCGGCGGGGCAGCCGGGTCCGCCCGAAGCCGGCCACCACGGGGCGCGATCACCTTCGCGTCGACGTCCCCGAGGGTGTGCGGGACGTGGCCGACGGCAATCCCGACCCCGCCCTGCTGCCCGCCCTCGCCGAGGCCTTCGCGGCGGCGGCCCGGCAGTCCGACCGCCATCCCGTGCAGTACGGGGAGGACGCCGTCGAACCGGAGCTGGGGCGACTCGCGCGCTCCGGTCTCGACGCGGACGGGGTGCCCGCGGGGCCCGTGGTCGTGACCTCTGGATCGCTCGACGCCATCGAGCGCGTGCTGATGGCGCACCTCAAACCCGGCGACGCGGTGGCCGTCGAGGATCCCGGCTGGGGCAGCCTGCTCGACCTCGCCCCGGCGCTCGGGCTGCGCACGGTCGGTGTCGGCGTCGATGACGAGGGTCCCCTTCCCGACGACGTGCGACGTGCGCTGACCGCCGGGGCGCGGGCCCTGATCGTCACGGACCGGGCGCAGAATCCCACCGGCGCCGCGATCACCGCCCCGCGCGCGCGTGCCCTGCGTTCCGTGCTCGGGGAGCACCCGGAGACGCTGCTCATCGAGGACGACCACGGCCACCGGATCGTCGACCTGCCCCTGTACTCCCTCGCCGGGGTCACGCACAGCTGGGCCTTCGTGCGCTCCGTCGCCAAGGCGTACGGGCCCGACCTGCGGCTCGCCGTGCTCACCGGCGACCCCGTCACCGTCGACCGCGTGCACGGGCGGCAGCGGCTCGGGCCCGGCTGGGTGAGCCGCCTGCTGCAGAAGGCCGTGGTCCACCTGTGGACGTCCGGCACGGTCGACGCCGGGGCCGTGGCGGCCTCGTACGGGCGGCGCCGCGACGCGCTGATCGGCGCCCTGAAGGCGCGCGGCGTGGAGGCGCACGGGCGCAGCGGGATGAACGTCTGGATCCCCGTCCCGGACGAGACCGGGGCGGTCGCCCGGCTGCTGCATGCGGGCTGGGCGGTCGCGCCCGGGGCACGCTTCCGGATGGGCTCGCCGCCGGGCGTCCGGATCACCGTCTCGACGCTTCGGTCCGAGGACATCGAGCCGCTCGCGGACGCCGTCGCGTCCGCCGTGGGACCGGCACCCGCACGCCGCTACGTCTGAGGTGCCGGTGCCGGTGCCGGTGCCGGTGCCGTAGGGGCCGGACGGCGGGTGCCCGGGGGCGCGGACGGCCGGTGTAGTGAGGCCCGTACACCCGGTGTCGTCAGGCCCGTACACCCGGTGTCGTGGGGCCCGCGCGCGGGTGCCGTGGAGGCGCCGACGGCCGGCGCCGCGGGCGTCAGCGGCGCGGCCTCGCCTGGGTGAGGGCCGCGCCCGCGAGGACGATCACCGCGCCGACCGGCGTCGACCAGGCCAGCGACTCGCCGAGGATCGCGACACCGGCAGCGGTGGCGATCACCGGGATGAAGTACGTGACCATCTGGGCCGTCGTCGGGCCGACCTCGGCGACGATGCCGTACTGGAGGAGCATGGCCAGACCGGTGCCGAGGGCTCCCAGGGCCACGACCGCGAGCAGCGGCACCACCGCGAAGTGGCGGGGCAGCGTGGTGAACAGCGGCGTGACGAGAGCCAGTTGGGCGGTGGCCAGGAGCAGCTGGGCGCCGGTCATCGACAGATGCGAGTGGCCGGTGCCGGCCAGTGTCCGGCGGACGTAGATCCACCCGATCGGATAGCTGAGCGAGGCGAGCAGGGCCATCGCCGTGCCCGTGGCGTCCAGGCCGTGGAAGCCCTGCCAGACACCGAGGACCGTCAGGACGCCGAGGAAGCCGATGCCGAGACCGGCGACTCTGCGCCGGGTCGGCCGGTCCTCGGAGAGGGCGACCAGGGAGAGGGCCATGCCCCACAGCGGCGACGTCGCGTTGCAGATGCCCGCGAGCGTGGAGGGGATGGTCAGCTCGGAGTAGGCGAAGAGGGAGAACGGCAGCGCGTTCAGCAGGAGGGCCGCGACGGTGAGGTGTCCCCACGTCCGTGCCCCGCGCGGCAGCCGCTCCCGCTTCACCGCCATCGCCGCCGCGAGCACCGCGGTCCCGAACAGCAGCCGCCCGAAGGTGACCTGGAACGGCGCGTAGCCCTCCGTGCCGACCTTGATGAGCAGAAAACTGAAGCCCCAGATCAGCGAGAGGACGCCGAAGCGGATACGCCAGTCGAGGGCGGTGCGGCGGCGGGGTGCGACGCCGGTCGGCGTGACGGGTCGAGGAGTGGCGACGGTGCTCATGGGGCCAACAATGAAGCAGAACGATCTCTTAGCACAAGCGAGAATTTCCGAGCGTTATCTCGTAGCATTGCTTACATGTTGAATCTGGAGCGCCTGCGCACCCTCGACGCCCTCGCACGGCACGGCTCGGTGAGCGGCGCGGCCGAGGGGCTGCACGTGACCACGTCGGCCGTGTCCCAGCAGATGGCGAAGCTGGAGCGCGAGGTGGGGCAGCAGCTGCTCGCCAAGAACGGCCGGGGGGTGCGCCTGACCGACGCCGGGCGGCTGCTCGCCGAGCACGCGGCGCGCATCCTGTCCCAGGTCGAGCTCGCGCAGTCCGATCTGGAGGCGCAGCGCGGTCAGGTGGTCGGTGAGCTGCGGCTCTCCGCGTTCCCGACCGCGGCGCGCGGACTGTTCCCGGCGGCGCTCGCCGCGCTGCGCGCAGACCACCCGGGACTGCGTGTGCGCTCAAGCGAGCTGGAACCGGAGGCCGGAGTCGCGGGGGTGGTGCGCGGGGACCTGGACCTGGCGGTCGTGCTCGACTGGCACAACAAGCCGATGCCGCTGCCCGACGGCCTGGTGAAGGCGTCGATCCTCGACGACCCGGCCGATGTGGCCATGCCCGTCGGCCATCGGCTCGCGGGCCGCGACGAGGTGGATCTCGGGGACTTCGCCGACGACGAGTGGATCACCTGGGCCGAGGGCGAGTTCTGCCACGAGTGGCTGATGTTCACCCTGCGCTCCAAGGGCGTCGAACCGCGCATCGGGCACCGCGCCGCGGAGACGCACACCCAGCTCGCACTGGTCGCAGCCGGCCTCGGCGTGTGCGTGGCCCCGCTCCTCGGGCGCCATCCGATGCCCGAGGGGGTTGTCACGGTGCCGGTGCATCAGCGTGTGCGCCGCCATGTGTACGTCGTGTGGCGGGCCGACGCCGACCGCCGACCCTCGATCAGGGCGGCGGTGGACGCCTTGCGCAGAGCCGGTGAGGCCGTCAAGTAGGCCCCGCTGAAGGGTGGTTCGGCTACATCGGAGGGAGCTTGCGGAAGTCCCACGAGGCGATCGCGTCCGGAGTCAGCCGCATCCAGGCGTGCCGGCCGTCGTGCGGCATCTCCTCCAGGCCGAAGTTCTTGCGGGCGAACAGCGTCTCCGGGACGTCGAGTTCGGCGCACAGTTCGCCCGTGCGCGGGAACTCGCCCACGAACTCCACCGTGCCGGACAGCTCGACGCCCCGCAGCTCCCCGTACTCCTCGCCGGAGTCGATCACCACCGCGACCCGCGGGTCGTTGCGCAGCTGCACCCAGCGCTTGCTGCGCACCACCGAGTACAACCACAGCGAGGTGCCGTCCCAGGTGAACCAGAGGGCACTCACATGCGGGACTCCGTCCTTCGACACGGAGGCGACACGGCAGGTGCGCTGGGTGGTGAGGAACTCGTCCAGTTCACCGGGAGTCATCATGATCTTCCGGCCTCTGCGCTGAGTGACGGCCATACGGTCCCCTCTTCTTCTCTTCTTCTGTGTGTCGGCCCTGTCCGTGCCGAGCTCCGCCGGCGGCCCGCCCCGGGCCCGCCGAAGTATTCTGACGTTCCGTCAGAAAAGCATGAGGCGTCTTCCGTCCTCACGCAATGGTCGTTACGCTCGCCCGCCCCGACCCGCGACGACAAGGAGAGTCATGCCGTCGTTCGAACAACTCAGTGAACTCCTCGACCCCGTCGGCACGGTGCTGCTGACCGTGGAATGCCAACAGGGTGTCGTGGGCCTGGACAGCGCGCTACCGGAACTCGCCAAGGAGGCACGGTCCTCCGGAGCGCTCGCCCGTGTCGCCCGGCTGGTCGACGCCGCGCACGAGAGCGGGGTGCAGGTGATCCACGCGGTCGCCGAGCGCCGCCCCGACGGTCGCGGCGCGAACCGCAACGCCCGGCTGTTCCGGGCCGCAGAGCGGTTGCCCGTGCAGCAGTTGACCGGTTCGACGGCGGTACGGATCGCGCCGCCCATCGAGGTCGCCGAGGAGGACTTCGTCGTACGCCGGCTGCACGGTCTGTCGCCGATCGCGGGCACCGACGTCGACCCGCTGCTGCGCAACCTGGGCTGCCGCACCCTCGTCGTGACCGGAGTCTCGGCCAACATCGCCATCCCCAACGCCGTGTTCGACGCCGTGAACCGCGGCTACACCGTCGTCGTGCCCGCGGACGCCGTCGCGGGGGTCCCCTCCGAGTACACCCCCGCCATGATCAGGAACACGCTCGCGCTGGTCGCCACGATCACGACCACCGACGACGTGCTCGCCTGCTTCAAGCGGCGCCGCCCCTGACATCGCGGGCGGTCAGGCGAGCATGATCGAGTCGCCTTCGACGGTGATGGTCTTGGCGGCCAGCGCGCTCGTCGCCGGCCCCTTCTTCACACTGCCGTCGGTGGCGGAGAACTCGCTGTGGTGGCAGGGGCAGTTGATGACACCGTTCGCGATGCCCTTGACCGCACAGCCCATATGGGTGCACTTGGACGAGAAGGCCTTGAAGGTGCCCGCCGTCGGCTGGGTCACCACGACGCCCTGGTCGGCGAAGACCTTGCCGCCGCCCTCCGGGATGTCGGAGGTCTTGGCGAGTTCCGTGCCGCCCGCGTTCCCGGCCGCGCCGTTGTCGGAGCCCACGGTGTCGGAGGCATTGTCGTCCGCCCCGCACGCGCTCAGCGCGACGGCGAGCCCCGCCGCGCCGACCGCCGCCACGACGGTGCGCCGGGCCGGTGCCGGTGCGGGGTGAAGCGATTCGCTGGTCATGCTGGCTTTCCCTTCAACGGGCGAGATGTGGATCTGCCCAGAAGTACGGTCCCGCCCCGCACGCTGTTCAGGGGATGGAGACTTCTTGACCGGATCGACAGCGTCCCGACAGGAGAGCCGCCGCGATCCGCGGACCGCTCCCGGGCAGCGTCCGCCGGGCGGGACCACCCCAGTAACCTGGGGCGATGCTCAAGGAAGTGAACGCCACCCGCTACATCACGCCGCTGCGTGAGGGCGGCTCGCTGCCGGGACTCGTCGAGGCCGACGACCTCGGGACGTACGTCATGAAGTTCACCGGCGCGGGACAGGGGCGCAAGACACTCGTCGCGGAGGTCGTCTGCGGCGAACTCGCCCGGCGGCTCGGCCTGCGGGTGCCGGGCCTGGTGACGATCGGCCTCGACCCGGTCCTCGGGCTCGCCGAACCGGACCAGGAGGTCCAGGAGCTGCTGAAGTCGAGCGGCGGCCCCAACCTCGGGATGGACTTCCTCTCCCGCGCCATCGGGTTCGACCCGCTCGCCTTCGAGGTGAGCGCCGAGGAGGCCGGCCGGATCGTCTGGTTCGACGCCCTGGTCAACAACGTCGACCGGTCCTGGCGCAACCCCAACCTGCTGATGTGGCACGGCGACCTGTGGCTCATCGACCACGGCGCCACGATGATCTGGCACCACCACTGGCCCGGCGCGGAGGCCTCCGCCGCCAAGCCGTACGACGTCTCCGACCACGCGCTCACGCCCTTCGGCCCGGACATCGCCTCGGCCGCCGCCGAGCTGGCCCCGCTGGTCACCGAGGACCTGCTCGCCGAGGTCACCGCGGAGATCCCCGAGGCATGGCTGGTGGACGAGCCCGGCTTCGACTCGCCGGACGCGCTGCGGCGCGCCTACGCACGGCCGCTCCTGGCGCGCGCCGGCGTCATCCACGAGCGGATCAAGGGCATCGACGGCTTTGAGGGGGACAAGTGAGCGAGCGGGACGTCTTCGAGTACGCGCTGCTGCGCGTGGTGCCGCGGGTCGAGCGCGGCGAGTGCTTCAACGCGGGGGTGCTGGTGTACTGCCGGGCCCACTCCTTCGTCGCGGCGCGCACCCATCTGGACGAGAACAAGCTGTTCGCGCTCGACCCGGACGCGGACGTGGTGGGCGTAAGGGCCGCGCTGCGCGCGGTCGAAGGTGTCTGCACCGGAGGAAAAGCCGCTGGTCAAGCGGCGGGCGACGACGCCGGACGGCGATTTCGCTGGCTGATCGCGCCGCGTTCGACGGTGGTTCAGCCGGGTCCCGTGCACACCGGCCTGACCGCCGATCCGCGCGCCGAGGCCGACCGGTTGCTCCAGTTGCTGGTCAGGTAATGGATCACACGCGCGCGGTGTGCCGTTGACACCGAGTGCCAGGGCTTCTAGCGTCACGTCTGCTGAAGGTACTAAGCGGTCGCTCACTGGATGGGCGTACCGTATGAGCCGCAGGTCTTTCGGGACCACCGAAGGCGCCGCAAGGTTGTCGAGACAGCTTGGCCGGGCTTGGGCCGGCTTTTCCAAGGGCGAGGAGAACCAGCAATGTCCACCACTGAGCAGCGCGTCGCCGTAGTCACCGGTGCCGCGCGCGGCATCGGCGCCGCGACCGCCGTACGTCTGGCCGCGGAGGGCCGCGCCGTCGCGGTGATCGACCTCGACGAGGCCGCGTGCAAGGACACCGTGGAGAAGATCACCTCCGCCGGTGGCAAGGCCATCGCCGTCGGCTGCGACGTCTCCGACGAGGCCCAGGTGGAGGCCGCCGTCGCGCGGATCGCCGAGGAGCTCGGCGCGCCGACCATCCTGGTGAACAACGCGGGTGTCCTCCGTGACAACCTGCTGTTCAAGATGAGCGCGTCCGACTGGGACACCGTCATGAACGTGCACCTGCGCGGTGCGTTCCTGATGGCGAAGGCCGTCCAGAAGTACATGGTGGAGGCCAAGTTCGGCCGCATCGTCAACCTGTCCTCCTCCTCGGCGCTGGGCAACCGCGGCCAGGCCAACTACTCCACGGCCAAGGCCGGTCTCCAGGGCCTCACCAAGACCCTGGCCATCGAGCTCGGCAAGTTCGGCGTCACCGCGAACGCCGTGGCGCCCGGCTTCATCGTCACCGACATGACCGCCGCCACCGCCGCCCGCGTCGGGATGGACTTCGACGACTTCCAGGCCGCGGCCGCGACCCAGATCCCCGTGCAGCGAGTCGGCAACCCCGACGACATCGCCAACAGCATCGCGTTCTTCACCGGCGAGGCCGCCGGATTCGTCTCCGGCCAGGTGCTGTACGTCGCCGGCGGACCGCTCAACTAGGGCCGGGGGAAAAGCACATGACCACTCTCCCCGAACTCTCGGGCAAGGTCGCGCTCATCACGGGCGCGAGCCGCGGCATCGGCTACGGCGTCGCGGAGGCCCTCGTGGCCCGCGGCGACCGCGTCTGCATCACCGGCCGCAACGAGGACGCCCTCAAGGAGGCCGTCGAGACGCTCGGCGCCGACCGCGTCATCGGTGTGGCCGGCAAGGCCCACGACGAGGCCCACCAGGCCGTCGCCGTGGAGCGCACCATGGAGGCCTTCGGGCGCATCGACTTCCTGGTCAACAACGCCGGTACGAACCCGGTGTTCGGGCCGATGGCCGAGCTGGACCTCAATGTGGCGCGCAAGGTCTTCGAGACCAACGTCGTCTCCGCGCTCGGCTTCGCCCAGCAGACCTGGAAGGCCTGGCAGAGCGAGAACGGCGGCGCGATCGTCAACATCGCCTCCGTGGCAGGCCTCGCCCCCTCGCCGTTCATCGGCGCGTACGGCGTCAGCAAGGCCGCGATGATCAACCTGACCGTGCAGCTGGCGCACGAGTTCGCGCCCAAGGTCCGGGTCAACGCGATCGCGCCCGCCGTGGTGAAGACGAAGTTCGCGGCCGCGCTGTACGAGGGCCGTGAGGCGGAGGCCGCCGCGGCCTACCCGCTCGGCCGGCTCGGCGTGCCCTCCGACATCGGCGGCGCCGCCGCGTTCCTCACCTCGCAGCAGTCGGACTGGGTCACCGGTCAGACGCTCGTGGTCGACGGCGGGATCTTCCTCAACGCCGGAGTCGAGTGACACGACGTCCGTGCGGACGCTGTCCGCGCGCCGGGGCCCTGCGCCCCGCGCGCGCGGGCAACCGGCCGGCATCTTGTCGGGAGTTGACGGAATCGGTGTCCGCTTCGAGGAGCGAGAAGTCCGGTATCCGGCGATTCGGCGGATTCACAGAGCTCTGACAACGTAGTCACAAATGTGCTGATCAAGTGCCCTGCCGGGAACATGGTTCCCCCGGCGGGGCACTGCGGTATGGTCTGCCGACCCTTGGTACGGCAGATCGAGGAGCGTGCGCGTGTTCAACCGGAACCGGTGTCTTCGACAGCTTGCGGCGGTCACGTCCATAACCTTGGTGGCCGGGTGCGGCGTTCTCTCCTCGGGATCGTCCGACGACGAGGGACCGATCGTGGTGGGCACCACCAGTGCCCCCAGCACGCTGGACCCGGCCGCCTCCTGGGACGGCTCGTGGGAGTTGTTCCGCAACATCTACCAGACGCTGCTGGGCTATCCCACCGGCTCGGTCACCCCGAAGCCCGACGCCGCCAAGAGCTGCGGGTTCACGGACGGATCCAATCGGACCTACCGCTGTGTGCTGCGTCCGGACATGAAGTTCTCCGACGGGGACCCCCTCGACGCCCGGGCGGTCAAGCACTCCATCGACCGGATCAGGAAGATCGGTGTACGCGGAGGCCCCGCCGGCCTGCTCGGCAGCCTCGACCGGGTCCAGGCGCTGAGCGAGCGCGAAGTCGTCTTCCACCTCAACAAGCCGGACGCCACGTTCCCGTTCGTCCTGGCCACGCCGGCGATGTCGATCGTCGACCCCGACGACTACCCCGCCGACGCCCTGCGCAAGGACAACAAGGTCTTCGGCTCCGGGCCCTACAGCCTGCGGTCCTACAAGGAGGGCCAGCAGGCCGAACTCGTCAGGAACGATCACTACGACGGCTTCGCCGAGCGCAAGAACAACGCGGTCACGATCCGTTACTTCCCGAGCTCGGCCCAGATGGTGAAGGCCCTGAGGGACAAGAAGATCGACGTCACCTACCGCGGCCTCGCCGCCGCGGACATCGTCGCCCTCCGGGGGCGAGGCTCCAAGTCGGAACTCCAGCTCATCGACGGCACGGGCACCGAGATCAGTTACCTGGTCTTCAACCCGAAGGACAAGTGGGCCGGGAAGCTCGCGGTCCGCCAGGCGATCGCCCAGATCGTCGACCGGCCGGCCATCACGCACAAGGTCTACAAGGGCACCGTCGACCCGCTCTACTCGATGGTCCCCGCCGGCCTGATCGGGCACACCACCGTCTACTTCGACGACTACGGCAGGCCGAGCGCGCCCAAGGCCCGCAAGATCCTGCGGGACGCGGGCATCAACGAGCGTGTCCCGCTCACCCTCTGGTACACCACGGACCGCTACGGCTCCGAGACGGCCCCGGAGTTCCGCGAACTCAAGAGCCAGCTCGAAGGCTCCGGCCTGTTCACCGTCACGCTCAAGAGCCGCCCCTGGAAGACCTACGAAGCGGGCTACCGCGACGGGGAGTACCCGGTGTTCGGCCGAGGCTGGTTCCCCGACTTCCCGGACGCCGAGAACTTCATCGCGCCCTTCGTCGGTCAGCAGAACGCGCTCGGTACGCCTTATCCGGCCTCGCGGATCACCGACGACCTGCTGCCCGAGTCGCGCGGCGTCAGCGACCGGGCGGCGGTGGTCAAGGAGTTCGAGGAGGCCCAGCAGATCCTGGTCGACGACGCCCGGCTGCTGCCTCTGTGGCAGGGCAGGCAGTACGTGGCCGCGAACGGGGAGATCTCGGGCGCCGAGCGGGCGCTCGACCCGTCGACGATCATGACGATGTGGGAGCTGGACCGTAAGACCAGCTGGTAGCGGACCCGGGGACCGGTTGCCCGCAGAACAGGGCAACCGGTCGGTGACGCGGGTGACGGGAACCGATTGTCAGTGGGCGACGGTAGGTTCTGTGGTCTGGAAGTCACCGCACATCGAAGGAAGTTGACGTGACCGATATCGCCATGCTGCCCGAATCCTGGCGCGGCGTCCTGGGTGAGGAGCTGCAGCAGCCCTACTTCAAGGAACTCACCGAGTTCGTCGAGGAGGAGCGGGCGAAGGGTCCCGTCTATCCGCCGCGGGAGGAGGTCTTCGCCGCGCTCGACGCCACCCCGTACGACCGGGTGAAGGTGCTCGTCCTCGGTCAGGACCCGTACCACGGCGAGGGCCAGGGGCACGGCCTGTGCTTCTCGGTCCGTCCGGGCGTGAAGACGCCGCCGTCGCTGCGGAACATCTACAAGGAGATGAAGGAGGAGCTGGGCACCCCGATCCCGGACAACGGCTATCTGATGCCGTGGGCCGAGCAGGGCGTGCTGCTGCTCAACGCGGTGCTGACCGTCCGCTCCGGCGAGGCGAACTCGCACAAGGGCAAGGGCTGGGAGAAGTTCACGGACGCGGTCATCCGCGCGGTGGCCGACCGCCCCGACCCCGCGGTCTTCGTGCTGTGGGGCAACTACGCGCAGAAGAAGCTCCCGCTGATCGACGAGGAGCGGCACGTGGTGGTGAAGGGGGCACACCCCTCACCGCTGTCCGCGAAGAAGTTCTTCGGCTCGCGTCCCTTCACGCAGATCGATGAGGCCGTGGCCGCCCAGGGCCATGAGCCGATCGACTGGCGCATCCCGGACCTGGGCTGACCGCCGAGCCGCTGGCCAGGACCGTCACCGGCCTGGCCCAGCGGCGTACGGGGGCGCCTGAGCGGGATTGCCAGTGGCTCCGGCTAGCGTCGTGAAGGACAGTGACGAGCCTGGAGGACGCGGTGGCGGAGCAACAGGAGCAGGCGGCGCCGGACGCCATGATGACCCGGATCGGACAGGCCGTCATGCTGCACCACGCCGGTGACCGCGAGGAGGCCCGCGGCCGCTTCCTGCACCTGTGGGGTGAGATCGGCGAAGGCGGCGACGCCCTCCACCGCTGCACGCTGGCGCACTACATGGCCGACACCCAGGACGACCCCGCTGACGAACTCGCCTGGGATCTGCGGGCCCTGGCGGCGGCCGAGGAGCTCACCGGCGACCGGATCGCCGAACGCCACCAGTCCCTCGCCGTCCGCGCGATCTACCCCTCGCTTCATCTGAACCTGGCCGCCGACTATGTGAAGCTCGGCCGCTCGGAGGCCGCCCGTACTCATCTGCGCCGGGCCCGTGGCGCGGTCGGCGTCCTCGGGGACGACCGGTACGGGGACGGCGTCCGCGCGGCGATCGGCCGCCTGGAGCTTCGCCTCGAGGACACCGGCACCCCGGCGGAGACCGGCGGACCCGACCGTTTCGGCGGCCCCGGCGGCGAGACACTGGGACCGCCCAGACAGCGGCCCTGAACCCTGTCCCGCCCCGGCGCGTGGCCTCGAAGGCCGCCTCTCCGGGGTGTCTCACCGACCGACCGACCGGCTGGCTGGCCTGGCCCGCGACCGGGCCCGCGTCCTGGCCCGCGGTCCGGACAGGGTGCGGCGGGCTGCGTCAGTGTCCGTACGTCTTTGCGCAGATGACCGCCTCCGGGCTGTCCGCCGTCCAGCCCCCGTACTTCCTGCCGAGGGCGCAGAGATCAGACCTCTTCGGCAGGTCGGAGGTGCCGGGCGGGCGGGCGACGCGGGGTTTCGGATGCCGCGGCTCGGTATGCGGGGCCGGGCGGGAGCGCTGCGGAGGGGGCGCGGGAGCCACGGCCTGCGGTGCCTGGGGCGGGGGAGTCGCCCGGTGCCGGGCCGCCTCGTCGGGTGAGGGCTTCCATGAAGGGCCGACGCGCTCCAGTGCCTCCCGCGCCGGCGCCTGCACGATCTGAGGCCCCGCCTTGCTGTCCGGACGGGGCACGCCGGTCCCGGACGGTGCGGAAGGAGAGCCGGAGGCGGGCACCGGCTGGACGGTCATACAGCCGGAGAGGGCGGTGACTGCCACGGTGACCAGGAGCGTTGCGGTCGTCGTCGTTCGATACACCCACACAACTCTGCTGGTTCCGGGCCGCTTTGGGGAGCGGAGAAGCCCAGGATGCCCCGCACGAGTGATCCTTCCGCTCCTCCGGCGGACGCGGAGACCGGCGAGCTGACCCGCCGCCGGGGTGCGCGGGTTCCTCCGGGGCGGGACCGGAGCCCCGGACGACCGCGGCGCCTGCCGGTGCCTCAGGGCGCCAGCATCCCCCTCAACAGCTCTCCCAGGCTTTCCCGCAGTGCGTCCAGGCCCGGCACCGAATCGTGGAACGACCCGGCCACGCACGAGAACATCAGCCCGTCGCACCACGCGGCCAGCGACAGGGCGTGCCGCGCGGGATCGTTCGAGCCGCCCGCCGTGACGAGCGCGGTCACTGGATCCCGGAAGCGTTGCCCGGCCGCGTCGAAGAACTCCCGCAGCTCGGGGCGCCGGGTCGCCTCGAGGGCGAGCTCGTAGCGGGCGACGCACAGCTCGCGATGACGGGTCAGGTACCGGTGCAGTGCCAGGGCGAGACCATGGGCGAGGGCATCGGGTCCGCCGCTCGGATCAGGCATCTCGTCGAGCGTCAGCACCTGCGCCTCGCGCTCCGCGAGCCTGCGTACCGCGGCCTCCAGCAGGGCGAGCCGGGTACGCGCGTGGTTCGAGGTCGAGCCCTGGGGAAGTCCCGCCGTCTCGTCGACCGCGCGGTGGGTCAGACCGCGCATCCCGCGTTCGGCGAGCAGACCGAGGGCGGTGTCGGCGATGAGCTCGGCGCGGGACGTACCGGGGTTGCGTACGGGCATGGAGCCAACCTACCCCGCTCACTACATCTGTAGTACGGTCAAGGCGTTCCTTCACTACAGCTGTAGTGAGGGGGTGGAGCGGCCGTCGCGCACCCGCGACGGCCGGGGGCCGAGGAGGAGTCATGGCACAGGCACAGCCGGCGGCAGCGCGCGCCGTCGTCGTCGGAGGCGGCATTGGAGGCCTCACCGCGGCGGTGGCCCTCCACCTGCGTGGCTGGCGGGTCACCGTCCTCGAGCGCTCACCATCGCTCGCGCCGGTCGGCGCCGGAATCTCGCTGGCTCCCAACGCGCTGCGCGCGCTCGACGTGATCGGAGCGGGCGACGCCGTCCGGGAGCTCGCCGCCTGGCAGGGCGACGGCGGCATGCGCACCCCGAAGGGCCGCTGGGTGTCCCGGATCGACTCCGCCGCCCTCGCCGAACGTTTCGGCGGCCCCCTCGTGGTGCTGCACCGGGCCACGCTCATCGACAAGCTGGCCGCCCGGCTCCCGGAGGGGACTGTCCGCATGGCGGTCGCGGCGACCCTGGTCGACCCCGGCACACGAACGCGCCCTGCCCTCGTCCGCACACCGGACGGCGATCTGGAGGCCGAGCTGGTCGTCGGCGCCGACGGCATCCGGTCCGCCGTACGCCGGACGCTCTTCCCCACGCACCCCGGGCCCGTGTACTCCGGCTTCACCACCTGGCGGATCGTGACGCCTGCGCCGGAGCTGCCCTTCGCGGCGCACGAAACCTGGGGCAGGCGCCGGATCTGGGGAACGCAGCCGCTCAAGGACGGCCGGATCTACGCGTACGGGGCTGCCCTCGCCCCCGCCGGTGAACGGGCCGCCGACGACGAACGACAGGAACTGCTGCGCCGCTTCGGCGACTGGCACGAGCCGATCCCGGCGCTGATCCGTGCCGCCGCCCCCGCGGACGTACTGCGTCACGACGTCCACCACATCGCCGAACCGCTGCCCGCCTTCCATCGCGGGCGGGCCGCCCTGCTCGGCGACGCCGCCCACGCCATGGCGCCGACCCTCGGGCAGGGCGGGAACCAGGCCATCGAGGACGCGATCGTGCTGGCTCACCACGCCGAACCGGCAGGGAGCGCCGACCTGGCTGCCTACTCGGCGGACCGGGGACCCCGCACGGCAGCCATCGCCCGAAAGGCCCTCCAGGTGGCCCGGATGAACATGATGGACAACCGCGCCGGCATCGCCCTGCGCAACACGGCGATCACGGCCTTGTCCAAGGCGGGGCCCGCGCTCTTCCTGCGGAGCTTCGACGGAATCGCCGACTGGCGCCCGCCGCAGCGGCCGTATGCTTCCGACGGGACCCGCGTCGGCAACTGAAGGAGATCTCCGTGAAGGTCGGCTGCATCGGACTCGGCGACATCGCGCAGAAGGCGTACCTGCCGGTGCTCGGTGTGCAGCCCGGGGTCGAACTGCATCTGCAGACCCGGACGCCCGCCACGCTCGACCGGGTCGCCGACAGCCTTCATCTGCCGCCGACGCAGCGCCACACCGACCTGGCGGACCTGCTGGCACAGGACCTCGACGCGGCGTTCGTGCACGCGGCCACCGTCGCCCACCCCGAGATCGTCACGCGCCTGCTGGAGGCGGGCGTACCGACGTACGTCGACAAGCCGCTCGCCTACGAGCTGGCCGAATCGGAGCGGCTGGTACGTCTGGCGGAGGAGCGGAACGTCAGTCTCGCGGTCGGATTCAACCGGCGTCACGCGCCCGGATACGCGCAGTGCGTCGAGCACCCGCGCGAGCTGATCCTCATGCAGAAGAACCGCATAGGGCTGCCCGAGGAACCCCGCACGATGGTCCTCGACGACTTCATCCACGTCGTCGACACCCTGCGCTTCCTGGTGCCCGGTCCGGTCGACGACGTCACGGTGCGCGCCCGCACCGAGGACGGGCTGCTGCACCATGTCGTGCTCCAGCTCGCCGGAGACGGATTCACGGCACTCGGTGTGATGAACCGGCTGAGCGGCTCGAACGAGGAGATCCTCGAGGTCTCGGGCCAGGACACCAAGCGACAGGTGGTCAACCTCGCCGAGGTGATCGACCACAAGGGGCAGCCGACCGTGCGACGGCGCGGGGACTGGGTGCCGGTGGCCAGACAACGCGGCATCGAACAGGTGGTCCTCGCGTTCCTCGACGCCGTGCGCGCGGGGAAGGTGCTCAGCGCCCGGGACGCGCTGGCGACTCATGAGCTGTGCGAGCGGGTGGTACGAGCCGTTCAGGAGCAGTCCGCCGCAGCCTGAACGCCCGCGCGCCCTCCGTCACGCACAGCGCCGCCAGCACCAGCAGGGCCGCGTGCACCGGCCAGTCGCCGAACCGGACGTACGGCGTGACACCCCGGGCCACCGGCACCTCGTACACCGTCGCCCCGCTCGCACGGGTGCCGAGCCAGGACCCGATGCGCTCACCGCTCGGGCCGTAGACGGCGGAGACGCCGGTGAGCGTCGCGTGCACCATGGGGCGGCCCGTCTCGGCGGCGCGCAGCGCGGCGAGCGAGGCATGCTGCTCGGGCGCCCAGCTGTGCTGGAAACTCGACGTCGAGGACTGGGCCAGCAGCACCTCGGCGCCGTCCTGGGCGAGGTGGCGGCTCATGTCGGGGAACGCCGTCTCGAAGCAGACCATCGGTCCGACGCGCAGCCCGTGTCCGGCGTTCATCACCACCTGCTCGGTGCCCCGCATACGGTCCTCGCCGGCCGCCTTGCCCACGGAGGTGGCCCAGCCGAGCAGGGAACGCGCGGGAACGTACTCGCCGAACGGGACCAGCCGCATCTTGTCGTAGCGGTCGCCGGTCGGACCCTGCGGCCCCACCAGGACCGAGCTCTTGTAGATGCCGGGCCGGTCGGAGCGGCGCGCGTCGACGTTCACCAGGATGTCGGCGCCGACCTCCCGGGACAACGCCGCGACGCGGTGCGCCAGATCGGGCCGGTCGGCCAGGTCGAATCCGACGCTGCTCTCGCCCCAGACGACCAGGTCGGCGCCCCGGCCCGCGAGTTCCCGGGTGAGCGACTCCTCGCGCGCGAACCGCTTGTCGCCACTCGCGCTGCCGTCCACGACACCGGGCTGCACGACGGCGATCCGTACCCGGCCGTCGACATCCGGGCGCGGCGACCACACCCACGCCGCCGAGGTCGCGGCGGCCGTCGCGACCAGTCCGGCCACGGCGGGCATACGGGACTCACGCACCGAGACCAGCACGGCGACCGCGACGTTGACCGCCACCACCAGGAAGCTGAGCAGCCACACCCCGCCGACCGAGGCCAGCCGCAGCGCGGGCTCCACCTGCCACTGGCTCGATCCCAGCAGACCCCACGGACCGCCCAGGCCCTGCCAGGACCGGGCGAGTTCCACCATCAGCCAGCCCGACGGCAGGACGAGGAGGGCGGCGCCGACCTGGCCCGTTGACGGCACACCCGCCAGGAACCGCCGGACGAGCCAGCCCCAGGGGGCCCACAGAGCGCCGAGCAGCGCCGCTATGACCACCGTGAAGACATGCAGGCTCGGCAGCAGCCAGTGGTGCACGGCCAGCATGAAACCGAGTCCGCCGAGCCAGCCGTCGTACGCGGCACGCCGGCCCGTGGGAGCCGAGCGGGCCAGCAGGATCCAGGGCACGAGCGCGATGTACGCGAACCACCACCAGGACGGCGCGGGGAAGGCGAGCATGGGCAGCGCACCCGCCAGCGCGGCGACGAGGCCGCGCCGCCAAGGGGAGTCCAGCCATCGGCCGAACCAAGCGTCGGGCCTCTTCATCCTTCGCCTCCCTCCCCGGTGGTCCCTCCAGTGTGCGCGTCGGCGGCGATCTCCGACAGGGGGCAATGAGACCGGGAGGGGGCGCGCCGACGGGAGGGCGCCCCAGGTCGTGACGCGGGGCGAGCCCACGTCGGCGGGGTCAGCGGTCCGGGTGGTGAGGGAGTCGGAGGCAGACTCAGGTGCTCGCGGGTGCGTGCCGGGGCTGTGGCATCCGGCGCCACTTCTCCTGGACGACCACCTCGCGCAGCCGCCAGCCGTCGTCGGTCCGCAGCAGACCGAAGGCGTACCGCCCGCCGCACACGAAGTCGGGCGCGGTGGATTCGCCGTCCTGGCCCGCGAACCGCATCGGATTGATGTAGTCCGCCTGGACCCGGGCCGTGTCGCCGGAGTCCTGATCCAGCACGCCGAACCGCAGGCGCCGGTTGACGATCAGATGCTGGCGCATCGCGAACAGTTCCATGCTCTGCGACAGCCACCCGGTGACCTCGGTGGCGTCGCCCTCGATGCCGCCGGCCGAACGGTAGTCGGCGCGTCCGTCCGACGTGAACAGCCCTCGGTACGCCTCCCAGTCGCCGTCGTCCACTGCCACCGCGTACGCGGTGACGATCTCGTCCACGGCGAACCGGTCCAGCACGGTCGCGAGCTCCACACGCTGCGTCATCGGCTCAGTGTTGGCCACGGGGCCTGCCACGCCAAGAGGCTGGGCGGGGATATTCGATGTCCGGGGGATTCGGTTCCGCATCCGCCGCCACCGTGCGGGTGGGTACGGCGGTGTCGTGGCGCCGCCCGTACACCTGCCTGCCGATCCTGGAACGTGAGACGTCGTGTCGAGGGCGGCGCGGATCTGCGATCGTTGGTGATCCACTGTCCGTACCAGGAGGCTCCCCATGGCACGTCCGGTCACGATCGTCACGGGTGGCAGCCGGGGGATCGGAGCCGCGGCCTGTGTCCGACTCGCGGCGGACGGGCATGACGTGGTGGTCGGCTATGTGAGCGACGCCGAGGCCGCCGAGCGGACCGCGACCGCCGTCCGCGCGGCCGGGGCGCGCTGTGTCAAGGTGCGCGTGGACACCTCCGACGAGGCCGACGTCGAGCGGCTCTTCGACACGACCGCGGACCGGGTGGGCCCGGTGACAGGGCTGGTGAACAACGCCGGGGTGACCGGACCGCTCGGACGGCTCGCGGACGCCGACCCCGCCGACCTGCGGCGCGTGATCGAGGTCAACCTGCTGGGCACGCTGCTGTGTTCGCGTCGCGCGGCCCGGTCCATGGCCGCCCTCGGAGGCGGCGCCATCGTGAATGTGTCCTCGGCGGCCGCCACGCTCGGCAGTCCCGGCGAGTTCGTGCACTACGCGGCGAGCAAGGCCGCCGTCGACGCGCTGACCACGGGACTCGCCAAGGAACTCGGTCCCGACGGCATCCGCGTCAACGCGGTCGCTCCCGGCATGATCGACACCGAGATGCACGCGACCATGGGCGACCCGGGCCGCGCCGAGCGTGCCGCCTCGTCGATTCCGCTGCGCCGCGTCGGCCGGGCCGAGGAAATCGCCGCCGCCATCGCGTGGTTGATGTCGCCCGACGCGTCGTACACGACGGGGGCGGTGGTGCGGGTGTCCGGCGGGCGGTGAGCCCCGGCTGCTCTCCCGGCGTCCAAGTCGACGTATCGGTGGGGTGGTTGTACCGGCGTGCCGGGACGGCCCTACGCCGCCTCGATGATCTCCCCGCGGATCGCCTCGGCCCACTTCACGACCAACAGCTCGTACTCCGCCCGCTCCTGTGCGGACAGGGAGCCGCCCGCTCGCGTCCACAGAGCGCGGATCTGTTCGTTCAACGCGGCGGCAGACCGCACGGAACCAGACGGAGTGAAATCGGGGGACATGCGCACCAGCCTAGGGGCAAGGACTGACACTGCGCTACCGGACGGCTACGCAAGCCGTATGCCCTTCGTCACGGCGCACGCGACCGACGCCCCGCCGTTCGTCCGACTCCGCGCCCAGGGCTACGGGCGCCCCGGGCGGCGGCCCGGGGCGCTCGACGATGCCGACGGGGTAGCCGGCGGTCGAGTTCCCGCCGCCCGGGCGACGCGCTCACGTTTTGCGAGACCGTCGCCGGGCGTGCGCGCCCGCCGGCATCGTCCGCGCCGGCGGCGTGGAGACTCGGATGCCGCCGCCCGGAGTGATCCGGGGCTTCCGCTGCGGGCTCAGCCCTTCGGCACGCCCGCCTCCGGCCGTTCCGCCCACACCTGCGCGGCGAGCGCATCCGCCTCGTCCTGAGGGATCCCGGCCTTCACCAGGATGATCCCGCGGCTGCCATCCGGAAACTTCACACTGCGCGCTTCCATGCCCAACCGGCCCAGCGTTGGCTCCTTCGGCATGCTCCACCTCCAGTCGTGGAGACCACGCTAAAGCGGCCCCGCCGCAGTCGGCAGAAGATGTTCGGCCAGACGGCCTACTGCCCCCCTCACCTGGTACATCGCCCGTGGCATCCAGGGCGGAACCGGGCTCGCCGGCCCGGGCGTCGCCCGCCCGACCAGGGCCGGCCCCGTGGCACGGAAAGGAGCAGACTGCCGCCCCTGACGCCGCACCCCCGCCGACGGAGCCGGGAGCGGTGGCCGAGGGTGCCGGGAGCCCTACGTCCACAGAAGCCGTGCCGTCGCGCGGTCCCGGTCGGCGGCCGACGACGGTGCGAGCGAAGCCGTCCTCTCCGCGACGACGGCCGGCGCATGACGTTCCTTATGCGAGGCTTCGGTCGAGGTCGCGATGGTGCGTGACGAGGAATCAATGGGGGGCGAGTGATCACTCCAGCACCGCCGAGGCGGGCATGTGTCCGCTACGGCGCCGATGGGGTCAGGTGCGGCAACGCCACGAACCGGGCCGACGGCTGGTGCGGACAGTGCGAGGGGTACACGACACCCGAGCCGCCGACCGCCGACGCCGGGGCTAGGCAGCGTCGCTCCGCCTGGCGTTGGGGACCCGGGCACTGGACGCCCGCCCCCTTGGGGATGGACTCCGACGAGGCGTACGAGATCGACGTCACGCCAGGGGCTGCGGCCGTCTACGCCAGGGTCCACGCGGTCGAGCCGCAGAACGCGGAGACGCAGATCCGGTCGCTGTTCGAGGATCTCATAGCCGACCACGCGGCCACGGAGCGGAACGAGGCCGGCGCCTGGCGCGTCTACTTCCCGAAGCACGGTTACGGCCTGCTCATCAGCGAGGACCGCAGCCACATCCTTCGGTACTGCACCCGGCACATGGAACGGACCTGGGCCCAGTACCGGACCGGCGTCGCCTCCCGCATCACCGGACCGAACCGCATGCCCGCCTGGAAGCGCGAGGGAGTGGCGAGGCACATCGACCTCGCGGTCGGGGGGAAGGTCGTGGACCTCTACGCCCGGCACAAGCTGGGGCTCAAGGTCACGTCGGAGAACATCGACGAAGTGGCGCGGAGGCTCGCCGCCCATGTGAACGAGAACGTCCTGCCTCAGTGGCGACACGGTGACGACGAGTCGATCGACGACGGGGGCGGCAACACCTGGCGCCTCGTCCGCGACGAAGAGCACCCCGGTGGACTGATCCTGGCCACCTACGCCACCGGCGGCACCTCTCCGCAGGACCGCGGTGAGACGCCATGAGCACGGACTCCGTGCCTGACGGGCCAGTGGACACCGCGTCGATGGAGGACGACGAGGTCCCGCGGTAGACGACGTCGGGCCCCGGTATCAGGACCTGGCCGGTTCATCGGTGCGCCGGGGCCCGCACGGCGCGTGGCTCATCAGGCCTCCTCGTGTCCGGTGAACATGCTGATCAGGCCGTGGGGCGCGTTGTCGCCGAAGAGGAGCTCGTGGAGCTCGGCGCCGCCGGTGGCGGCCGCGGCGCTGCGGGGGAACAGGGCCCGCTCGTACGCGGTGAGCGCGGCCTCGAGGTCGTCGGGGTGCGCCGCGATGGCCTCGCCGAGTTCGGCGCCGTCGTACATGGCAAGGTTGGCGCCTTCGCCGTTCGGGGCCGAGAGGTGGGCGGCGTCGCCGAGCAGGGTCACCCCCGGCACCCGGTCCCACCGGTGCTCGTCGGGCAGGGCGTTGAGAGTGCGCAGGACCGGCGGGGTCTCACCGTCGGTGATCAGCGCGGTGAGCTCCGGGGCCCAGCCGTCGAACTCCTGCGCGATCCGCGCGGTGGCCGCGGCGGCATCGGTGAAATCGATACCGGCGAACCAGTCCTGCGGCTCGGAGAGCGCCACATAGGTGTGGAGGGTCCCGCCGCTCTCCCGGTGAGCCTGGATGCCCTTCCCCGGGGCGAGCGCGAACAGCGCTCCGGCGCCGACCGCCTTCGCGCCGGCGGGGTGCCGGGTGTCGGCGTCGAACAGGTAGGTCTCGATGAACGATCGGCCGATGTACTCGGGTGTCGCATCGGAAAGCAGCGGCCGGACCCGGGACCACGCGCCGTCCGCGCCGACCAGCAGGTTCGTGACGGTGGTGCCGCCGTCGGCGAAGGTCACCTCGTGGCGCCCCGCGCCGAGGGTGCGGACGCCGCTGACCTTGTGGCCCCACCGGACGGTTCCGGCCGGGAGCGAGTCGAGCAGGATCCGTCGCAGCTCGCCACGCAGCACCTCGGGGCGTCCACGCGTGCTGTCGTCGTCGTACAGGACGGTTCCGTCCGGGGCGAGGACCCGTGTCGCCTCGCGGCCCTCCAGGATGATGCCGCGGAACTCGTCCATAAGATCCGCCGCCTGGAGAGCGGGCTGGCCGGTGTCGTCGTGGATGTCGAGCATGCCGCCCTGTGACCGCTGGTCCGGAGAGGCCTCCGCCTCGTAGATCGTGGCCGGGATTCCGTGGACGTGCAGGACGCGGGCGAGCGTGAGGCCGCCGAGTCCGGCGCCGATGATCGTGACGGGAGTGGTCATGGTGCTTCCTTCCTGATCGCGGACCGCTGGGCGAACACCCTCCACCCGGCGGTCACCTGCTGGAACGCCGTTCCAGCGACTCCAGGATGGAACGGTGTTCCATTGCCTGTCAAGCTGGAACGGCGTTCCAAGGAGCGTCTAGGATGGGGGCATGGCAACGGGAACGCGCCGGTCACAGCGGCGCACGGAGGCGCTCTCGCGGGAGAGCATCGTCGAGGCGGCCGTCGAACTGCTCGACGGCGCGGGCGAGGGCGGGCTGACGTTCCGGGCGCTGGCCGAGCGCCTGGCCACCGGGCCCGGGGCGATCTATTGGCACGTGGCGAACAAGGGCGAGCTGCTCGACGCCGCGACCGACGCGGTCGTCGCCGCCGCTCTGGCCGTCGAGCCCGCCGAGTCCCCGGGCTCGCCGCGGGACGAGATCCGCGTCGTCGCGCTCGGCCTGTTCGACGCGATCGAGGAACACCCGTGGCTCGCCACGCAGCTCTCGACGCATCTCTCCCGCAGCCCCTGGGGCTCGGTCACGCCGCGGATCTTCGAAAGCGTCGGTCGGCAGGTCCCCGAACTGGGCGTGCCCCAGGACGGCTGGTTCACGGCGACCTCGGCGTTGGTGCACTACATCCTCGGCGCCGCCGGCCAGAACGCCGCGAACACCGCGAGCGCCCGCACTCTCGGGGCCGGGGTGGGCCGCACCGAGTTCCTCGACTCCGTGTCGAAGGCGTGGGAAGCACTCGACCCCGACGACTACCCGTTCACCCGGGCCGTCGCGGACCAGCTGCGCGACCACGACGACCGCGAGCAGTTCCTCGCCGGTATCGACCTCGTCCTCACCGGCATCACCGCTCGCCGGCCGCCCGGTGAATAGGCGCACGCCGGCCACCATCCGAGCTGGGGCGATGTCGGATGGCGGCGGCCTGTGACGACCCTGTTGTCAGTGGCGGCTCGTAGGCTGGTGCCAACATCCCAGCGATCCAGTCGGGTTGTTGCTGCTGGGGCCCCGCCGGAGTGATGCCCGCGCGGGGCACTCGACCTGCCCGCCCGGCTCGTCGACCACTCGACCTGCGCGCCCGCGTCGACCGCAGGGATCAAGCCCGACGCCGGAACGGCCGGCGGTCCCTGCTCAGCGGTGAGCGCGCTCCGCTCGGCGGCGGACATGGTCGTCCTGGCGCGTGGGAGACGACTGGGAGAACGAGCCCCCAAGTCGCCCCGTCCCGCTCCCTGACCGTGCGACCGGCGCGAGTTCGGGCGCGTGACGCAGTCCTGGAGGGGGAGCCGCTGCCTCAGCCGGCGGATTCGGCGGCGTGCGGGCTGAGGACGTCCGTGCTGACCAGCGCGATGATGACGATGCCGAGCGCGATCCGGTACCAGACGAACGGCATGAAGCTCTTGTGCGAGATGAACTTCATGAACCAGGCGATCACCGCGTAACCGACGGCGAACGCGATGATCGTCGCGAAGATGGTGGGGCCCCAGGACACATGGCCCTCCGCGGCCGCGTCCTTGAGCTCGAAGGTGCCGGAGGCGAGGACGGCCGGCATGGCCAGGAGGAAGGAGTAACGGGCCGCCGCCGCGCGGCCGTAGCCCATGAAGAGGCCGCCGCTGATGGTCGCGCCGGACCGGGAGACGCCGGGGATCAGGGCCATCGCCTGGCAGAGGCCGTACAGCAGGCCGTCCCGGGTGTTCAGGTCCTCAAGTCCCTTGCGCTGCTTGGCTGCCCGGTGCTTTCCGCCCGACTCGTCGCGTGCCGCGAGCCGGTCGGCGATGCCTATGACGATGCCCATCACGATCAGCATCGTGGCCGTGACCCGCAGATCGCGGAACGGTCCCTCGATCTGGTCCTTGAGGGTGATCCCGAGCACGCCGATCGGAATCGAGCCGACGATCACCAGCCAGCCCATCTGGGCGTCGTGGTTGCTGCGCATCGCCTTGTTCGTGAGCGAGCGGAACCACGCCGACAGAATCCTTCCCACGTCCTTGCGGAAGTAGATCAGCACCGCGGCCTCCGTGCCGAGCTGCGTGATGGCGGTGAAGGCCGCACCGGGATCCTCCCAGCCCGCGAACGCCGCGGTCAGCCGCAGATGCGCGCTGGAGGAGACAGGAAGAAATTCGGTCAGCCCCTGGACGAGTCCGAGGATGAGGGATTCAAACCAAGACATGAAGTTACGTGGTCCAAGTGCTGGTCGTGGAAGGGCGACGGGCACGCCGTATCGCGGTGCGGGGTGATCACGGGTGTCGAGGGCAGCGTAGCGTCCGCGTGCGACAGCCCGGTCACAGGGGTTTCGCAGCCGGACGCGGCCGCCCTCCGCCGTCCCGGTGCGGGGCGTTGTCGTCCCTGGTGGCGGGCCCGCGGGTGGTCCTTCGCGAGCCAGGGTCCGGCTCGGGTGCCGCCGAGGTCGGGCCGAGGTCCCTCCTGAGGTCCGGTTCGGCTCCGGCCCAGGTCCGACCCGGGGCCGGACCGGTTCCGGACCCGCGGCGTGATGGGGAGTGACCGTGCGGTGGCCGGGGGTGTTGACCGGCCGCCGGGCCGCCGCTTACGTTGCTGCGGCAGGGAAAGCGCTTGCTGTCGCCGAGGGGCACGCGTTCGGTGGCGCCAGGCGTTGGCCGACGTCTGACATCACGTCCGATGGAGCGCTGATCAGGTAGATGACCTCATCCCGTACCGCAATCGATCCCCAGGCCTCTCCGAGCCGCACCGCGGACCCCGTGACCACCCCGAGCAGGGCGGGCACCCCTCTCGGCGGTCGCCGTATCAGGGCCGCCGTCGTCGGCGCGGGTGCCATCGCGCGCGGGAGTCACCACCCCGCACTCGCCCGGCTCGCCGAGGAGGGCGAGACGGAGATCGTCGCGGCGGTGGACATCGCCGAAGGCGCGGTCCGGGCGTTCTGCGCCGAGGCGGGCATCCCGCACGCGTACACCGATCTGGACCGGATGCTCGAGGAGCAGCGGCCCGATCTCGTCGCCGTCTGCACCCCGCCGACCCTGCACCGTGAGCAGACCGTCGCCGCGCTGCGGGCGGGCGCGTGGGTGTGGTGCGAGAAGCCGCCCGTGCCGGCGCTCGCCGACTTCGACGCCGTCGAGGCGGCGGAGGGTACGGACGGCGGGCCGTACGCCGCGATCGTCTTCCAGCACCGCTTCGGCTCGGGCGCCCGGCACGTACGGCGCCTGATCGCGGAGCGGGCCATGGGCCGGCCGCTCGTCGCGCACTGCCAGACCACCTGGTACCGCAACGCCGACTACTACGCCGTCCCCTGGCGCGGCCGCTGGGCGACGGAGGGCGGCGGGCCCGCGATGGGGCACGGCATCCATCAGATGGATCTGCTCCTCGATCTGCTGGGGCCGTGGACCGAGGTGCGCGCGATGACCGGTCGTCTGGTGCACGACGTGGAGACGGAGGACGTCTCGACCGCCCTGGTCCGCTTCGCGAACGGCGCCCTGGCGACCGTCGTCAACAGCGTCCTGAGCCCCGACGAGGTCAGTCGTATCCGCGTCGACTGCGAGCGCGCCACCGTCGAGCTCACCCACCTCTACGGTCACAGCAACGACAACTGGCGGATCACTCCGGCGCCCGACGTGCCGGAGGCCGATGTCGCCGCCTGGCGGGATTTCGGCGCGGACGTGCCCAGTTCGCACCTCGCGCAGCTGCGGGACCTCGTCGCGAGCATGCGGGCGGGGGAACGGCCGCGCAGCAGTGGTGCCGACGGGCGCAGCAGCCTGGAACTGATCACCGCGCTCTACAAGTCGGCGTTCACGGACACGACCGTCCGTGCGGGGGAGATCGGTCCGGGAGACCCGTACTACACGGCGCTGCACGGTGGCGCCCCCGGCTGGGCACCCGCCGGGACCCGGGCACCCGCCGGGACCCGGGCACCCGCCGGGACCCGGGCACCCGCCGGGACCCGGGCACCCGCCGGGACCCGGGCGCCGGACGGGACCCGGGCGCCGGACGGGACGGGGCCGTCGGATGCAGCGGATGCCGGCGGGCGTCCGGCTGTGCCGGGCGGGGCCGGGCCGTCCGGGGTCGAGGCGTCCGGGGCGGTCGGCGCGGAGGTACGGGCATGAGCGGGTCCTCCGACCAGGGGCTGCGGCTCGTCCACACGCACGGGGAGCGCATCGCGATCAGCGAGGTCTCCACCGGCGTCGAGCTGGTGAGCTATGTCTACCGGCCCGAGGCGGCCTGGGAGTCCCCGAAGCCCTATCTCCATCCCCTGCGGACGCTGGCCGGCAACGTCGTCACGGACTACCGCCCGAACGACCACCGCTGGCACAAGGGCCTCCAGATGACGGCCTCGCACCTCTCCGGCCAGAATCTGTGGGGCGGCAACACATACGTCCACGGAAAGGGATATCTCGAACTCCCGGAGCGTGTCGGGTCGATGGCGCATGTCGCCTTCGAGGAGGTCACCGCGGAGGGCGGTGCCGCGGTCATCGCCGAGCGGCTCACCTGGCATCCGTACGACGGTGAGCTGTGGGCCGAGGAGGAGCGCCGCGTCGAGGTGCGTGACGTCGACCCGGAGGCGGGCTCCTGGGCGCTGACCTGGAGCTCCGCTGTCACCAACCGCCGCGAGGAGCCGCTGCGCTTCGGCAGTCCGACGACCGCGGGGCGCGAGATGGCCGGCTACACGGGTCTGTTCTGGCGCGGACCGCGCTCCTTCCGGGACGGGCGGGTCATCGGTCCGGAATCCGAAGGGCCCGACCTGATGGGGCGGCAGGCGCCCTGGCTCGCGTACTCGGCCGAGCACGACGGCACCGACGGTCACGCGACCCTCGTCTTCGCGCACGCCCCCGAGAACGACCACTCCGGGTCGCGGGGCACCCACCCGGCCCACTGGTTCGTGCGCAACGAACCCTTCGCGGCGGTCGCCCCGTCCCCGGCCTTCTTCGAAGAACTGGAACTCGCTCCCGGTGACACCCTCGCCCGCCGCTACCGGGTGGTCGTCGCCGAGGGCGCCTGGGAACGCGAGGACGTCGTCAAGTACCTGGCGGAGCACCCCTGGTGAGCGCCGTGACTCCCGGCTTCCCGGGGCTCCCGGGAGCCGTCGCCGTGTCGCACCTGCGGGTGTACGACTGGCCCGCGGCGGACGGCGTGTGCGGCGGAACCCCCCATCTCCACCTGACCTGTTCGGAGGCGTACGTCGTCACCGGCGGGCGGGGTTCCGTCCAGACGCTGACGGCATCGGCGTACGAGGTGACGCCGCTCGTGCCCGGCACCGTCGCCTGGTTCACCCCGGGCACGATCCACCGGCTCGTCAACGAGGACGACCTGCGCATCACCGTGCTCATGCAGAACAACGGCCTGCCGGAGGCGGGTGACGCGGTCATGACCCTGCCCCCGGAGTACCTCACCGATCCCGGGACCTACGCTGCGGCGACCGTCATTCCGGCGGACGCGCCGGAGGGAGAGCGGGCGCGCTTCGCCCGCGCCCGGCGTGATCTCGCCCTGGAGGGCTATCGCGCGTTGCGTGACGCGGACGGCCCCGCTCCGCTCGCGGCGTTCCACCGGGCCGCCGCGGCCCTGGTGCGGCCACGCCTCGCGGAGTGGCTGGCGCGGTGGCGACGCGGCGCCGAGGCCGCCGTCACGGCCACCGAGGACCAGCTCGACCGGCTGGAGCGGGGCGACGCCTCGCATCTCGCCGGTGCCGTCGTGCGGGCCGAACGGCCTTCTGCGCGAGGCCGGTTCGGCATGTGCGGGCGGCTCGACGTCTACGAGGGGGCCGAGTAGGGCAGGCGTACGGCCCCATCCGCGAGACGGCACACATCGCTCTCTGCCGGACTCCGCGTCGCCGGCGCCCTGCCCGCGGTCACGCCACCGCGGGCCCCGTCACCGTCCAGCCCGGGGCCTGGGGGTGGGCGGTGAGGGCGTCGTGTTCGACCTGCTCCCCGCACTCCCGGCAGACCACCTGGGGGACCAGCTCGTGGCCGCAGGTGTGCTCCAGCACCATGGGACGGAAGCCGCCCTCCTGGAGGTGCCGGTCGCCCCATGCCATGAGGGTGAGCAGGACGGGTTCCAGTTCGAGACCCGCCCGGGTGGGCCGGTACTCGTAGCGCTTGGGGCGGTCGCTGTACTCCGCCTTCTCCAGCAGCCCGGCGTCGACGAGGCGCTTCAGCCTGGTCGTCAGCACGTCACGAGGGGCGCCGGTGTTGCGCACCAGCTGGTCGAAGCGCGTGGCGCCGAGCGACACCTCGCGCAGGACCAGCAGGGAGTACTTCTCGCCGACGAGAGCGAGCGTCGCGGCGATCGAGCAGGGGCGGGCGTCCTTCATGCCATCAGTCTACCGAGTGGGTTGGAACTTCCAACCCACTCGGTTACTCTTGGGTCACTTGGAGAGTTGGAAAATCAAACTCACTGACTCGCCGAGTTCGAAGACCGGACGCACCCGGTCGCCGGTTCCCCGACCTCACAGATCTGAGAGGCATCCCATGCGCGACGCCGTGATCGTCGAAGCCGTACGCACCCCGGTGGGCAAGGGCAAGCCGAACGGCTCCCTCGCCCACGTCCACCCCGTGGAACTCCTCGCCCACACCCTCCGTACGCTCGTCGAGCGCTCGGGGATCGACCCGGCGCTGATCGACGACGTCATCGGCGGCACCGTCGACCAGGTCGGCGAGCAGGCCATGAACACCACCCGGTACGCCGTGCTCTCCGCGGGATTCCCCGAGTCGGTGCCCGCGACCACGGTGGACCGTCAGTGCGGCTCGTCGCAGCAGGCCGTGCACTTCGCCGCGCAGGGCGTCATGTCGGGGGCGTACGACATGGTCGTGGCCTGCGGTGTGGAATCGATGAGCCGTGTGCCGATGTGGTCCAACGTGCCGACGGGCGCGGATCCCTTCGGGCCCGGGGTCGCCGAGCGCTACCCCGAGGGGCTGGTGCCGCAGGGCATCAGCGCCGAACTCATCGCCGCCAAGTGGGGCATCACCCGCGAGCGGATGGACGCCTTCGCCGTGGACTCGCACCGGAAGGCCGCCGAGGCGTGGAGCGCCGGTCTGTTCGAGGCCGAGGTCGCGCCCCTGGAAGGTGTCACCCGGGACGAGAGCGTCCGTCCCGGCAGCACCCCGGACATACTCGCCGGGCTGAAGCCCGCCTACTACGACCCCGCCTTCGGCGAGCGTTTCCCGCAGATCGACTGGTCGGTCACGGCCGGGAACGCGAGTCCGGTCAACGACGGCGCGTCCGCCGTGCTCATCACGTCGAGCGAGACCGCCGCCCGTCTCGGCCTGCGGCCCGTCGCCCGTCTGCACAGCTTCGCCGTCACGGGTTCGGACCCGCTCCTGATGCTCACCGGCGTCGTCCCGGCCACCGAGAAGGTGCTGCGCAAGGCAGGGCTCGACCTCGGCGACATCGACCTCTTCGAGGTGAACGAGGCCTTCGCCGCCGTCGTCCTCGCCTGGCAGCAGGAGACCGGCGCGGACCTGTCCAAGGTCAACGTGCACGGCGGGGCGATCGCGATCGGCCACCCGCTCGGCGCGAGCGGCACCCGCCTCACCACGACCCTCGTCCACGCGATGCGCGCCCGCGGGGCCCGCTACGCGCTGCAGACGATGTGCGAGGCGGGCGGACTGGCCAACGCGATGATCCTGGAAGCCGTGCGCCCGTAGCGGCCGTCGTGCCTCAGTGACCGCGCAGGTGGTGGCGCTTGCGCCAGGCCACCACCGCTCCGGCCAGGGCGGGGAGCGCGATGAAGGCCATCGCGATCAGGAAGGCCGGGGAGGTCGGTGACGACGCACGGGCACCGGCGACGGCGTACGCGGCGGTGTTCGGGATCGAGCCGAGCGCCGTCGCGAGCAGGAAGGGCAGCCAGCCCATGCGGGAGACGGCCGCGCAGTAGTTGGCGGCCCAGAACGGCACACCGGGGAACAGCCGGGCCGCCATCATCGAACGGAAGCCGTGCCGGCTGAGCTGACCGTCCGCCGCCTTCAGCCAGCGGGCCCGCAGCAGCGGCCGCAGCGCGTCCTGCCCGAGGATCCGGCCGAGCCCGAAGGCGACACCGGCACCGAGCACCGTGCCCACCAGGGCGGTGCCCAGGCCCAGTTGGGACCCGAACAGGGCGCCGGCCGCCAGATTGAGCAGAGGGCGGGGCACGAACGCGACCGTGCACAGCCCGTACGCCACGGCGAACGCGACGGCCGCCGCGGCGCCGCCGAGCTGGGGCGGCCAGCCGTCGGCGAGCAGCCGCTGCGGTTCGAAGAGCAGCACGCTCGACGCGGCCGACGCGAGCAGCACGACCAGCAGGGAGAGCCGCGACCACGGCGAGAGCAGCGCTCTCAGGCAGAGCCCGGCCGGGCCGGTGCGTGCGGCGGTCGGGTCTACGGGTGCGGCGACGGCAATCTCCGAGGCGACGACCAGGTCGGCGGCGACGGTGAGCTCCGTGGCGGCGGCCTGGGGAGTGGCCGTGGCGGTGCCCCCAGAGCGGGTGGTGGCATCGAGCATCCGGTGACACTAACCGACAGACGTGTGTGATCGCCGTATGGTTCGTCTCATGGGCGTCACAGCTTCCGGAACGTCAGGTGCCCGGTTCGAGGTGCCGGACAGCCCGCTCGCGGACACCGTCCTGGACCGGCTCACAGCTGTCTACGCGGCTGCCGCCGACCCCCGTCGGGCCGCGTCGATGCGCGCCTACATGAAGGACATCGCCCCCTTCCTCGGGCTGACGACGCCCGAGCGCCGCGCCCTGTCCCGCACCGTGCTCGTGGATACCGCCCGCCCCGGCGAGGCGGACTGCACGGCGATCGCACTGCGCTGCTGGGAGCTGCCGGAACGCGAGTACCAGTACTTCGCCGTCGACTATCTGCGCCGCCATGTGGCGCGCCTGTCGCCGGGCTTCCTGCCGGTGGCCCGGCACCTCGTCACCACCGTCTCCTGGTGGGACACCGTCGACGCGCTCGCCGCGCACGTGGTGGGAGGCCTGGTGGCCGCCGACCCGGCACTGCGGACCGACATGGACGCCTGGATCGAGGACGACGATCTGTGGGCCGCCCGCACCGCTCTGCTCCATCAGCTCCGCTACAAGGAGGCCACCGACACCGGGCGCCTCTTCGCGTACTGCGTCCGCCGGTCCGGCCATCCCGACTTCTTCATCCGTAAAGCGATCGGATGGTGTCTGCGCGAGTACGCCAAGACCGACCCGCGGGCGGTGCGGGACTTCGTCGCCGCGGAGCGGGAGAGACTCGCGCCGCTGTCCGTGCGCGAGGCGCTCAAGAACATCGGCCCCTGACCGCCGACGGCCGGCCGAGCGACCCCTCGGCCCCCTGAGACACCGCCCGCACCACGCCCGTCCCAGGGGCCCGGAAAACCATTCGACGTGGGCAGACGCGTCGGCAATGATCTCCTCATGTTCCGGTACGCCTTCCTCCTCGCAGCATCCGCAGTCGCGGATGCGCCGAAGGCTGCCGTCCAGATCATCACGGCAGCCGTAGACGGCGCCCGAAGCTGACCCTTCCCGGATTGTCCGGCGGACCCCGCAGGGGGAGGGTCGGGAAGTCCTCGGGGTCCCCGTCCCGGCCCGTTCGCGCCGGGGCCATCACTCAGCTCAGCTGACACTGAAGAGGCTTCGAGGTACAGCCATGCCCAAGACGGCTTACGTGCGCACCAAACCGCACCTCAACATCGGCACCATGGGTCACGTCGACCACGGCAAGACCACCCTGACCGCCGCCATCACCAAGGTCCTCGCCGAGCGCGGCTCCGGCGGCTCCACCCGCTACGTACCGTTCGACCGGATCGACCGGGCGCCGGAGGAGGCCGCGCGCGGCATCACCATCAACATCGCGCACGTCGAGTACGAGACCGACACCCGGCACTACGCGCACGTGGACATGCCGGGCCACGCCGACTACGTCAAGAACATGGTCACGGGCGCGGCCCAGCTGGACGGGGCGATCCTCGTCGTGTCCGCGCTGGACGGGATCATGCCCCAGACCGCCGAGCACGTGCTGCTCGCCCGGCAGGTGGGTGTCGACCACATCGTGGTCGCCCTCAACAAGGCCGACGCGGGCGACGAGGAGCTCACCGACCTCGTGGAGCTCGAGGTCCGCGAGCTGCTCTCCTCGCAGGGCTACGGGGGCGACTCGGTACCCGTCGTACGGGTGTCCGGCCTGAGGGCCCTCGAGGGGGACCCGCGATGGACGGCGGCGATCGACGCGCTGCTCGACGCCGTGGACACCTACGTGCCGATGCCCGAGCGCTATCTCGACGCGCCGTTCCTGATGCCGGTCGAGAACGTGCTCACCATCACCGGACGCGGAACGGTCGTCACCGGTGCCGTGGAGCGCGGCACGATCCACGTCGGCGACCGCGTCGAGGTGCTCGGCGCCGCGGTCGACACCGTGGTCACCGGGCTGGAGACCTTCGGCAAGCCCATGGAGGAGGCGCAGGCCGGCGACAACGTGGCGCTGCTGCTGCGCGGCGTGCCCCGCGACGCGGTCCGCCGCGGGCACATCGTCGCCGCGCCCGGCAGTGTCGTACCCAGCAGTCGCTTCACGGCGCAGGTGTACGTCCTGTCGACGCGCGAGGGCGGCCGTACGACAGCCGTCTCCACCGGGTACCGGCCGCAGTTCTACATCCGCACCGCGGACGTGGTCGGCGACGTCGACCTCGGCGAGCGGGCCGTCGCCCGGCCCGGCGACACCGTCACCATGACGGTCGAGCTCGGGCGCGAGGTGCCGCTCGAGCCGGGCCTCGGCTTCGCGATCCGCGAGGGCGGCCGGACGGTCGGCGCGGGGACGGTGACATCGGTCGGCTGACGCCCGGCCCGGTACGGCGACGCGGGTGCCCGCCCCGAGAGGGCGGGCACCCGTGCGCGCCGTTGTCGGTACCGCACAATGGAGCCGTGGACGAGCCGATACCCGTGACGCGGGCCGTGGATCACGGGACCGCGAAGCTGATGCCCGACGTGGACCGCGAGCGGGCGTGGCTGCTGACCGTGGACGGCGCGCCCCAGTCGTACGTCGATCTGGACGAGCCGACACATCTCGAGTTCGAGTACACGCGGCGCCTCGGGCACGTGCTGGACACGGTGACGGAACCGGGGCGCGCGCTGGACGTGCTGCATCTCGGCGGCGGGGCGCTCACCCTGCCCCGCTACGTCGCGGCCACCCGGCCCGGTTCGCACCAGCACGTGGTGGAGGCGGACCAGGGCCTGCTGGCCCTGATCGGTGAGTATCTGCCGGTGCCCGGCGGGGCGGGTATCGAGGTGCACGGCGCCGACGCCCGCACCTGGATCGAAGCCGCCGCCCCCGACTCCGCGGACATCCTGATCGCGGATGTCTTCGGCGGCTCGCGCGTACCGGCGCACCTGACGTCCACCGCCTACGCGAGCGCCGCCGAACGTGTGCTGCGCCCCGACGGGGTCTACCTCGCCAATCTCGCCGACGCGGCGCCGTTCGCGTTTCTCCGCTCCCAGCTCGCCACGTTCTCGACGGTGTTCGAGGAGATCGCCCTCATCGCCGAACCCGGCGTGCTGCGCGGACGCCGCTTCGGGAACGCGGTGCTCGTGGCCTCCCACCGCCCGCTCGACACGGCCGCCCTGGCCCGCCGTACCGCGGCCGACGCCTTTCCCGCACGCGTCGAACACGGCCCCGGGCTCCGGGACTTCATCGGCGGGGCCGCTCCGGTGCGCGACGAGGACGCCGTTGCGTCACCCGAGCCGCCCGGCGGAGCCTTCGGCATCGGCTGACGCGGGCTCCGCGTCGGCCGATCCCGGGATGCCCTGCGCCACCGGCCGGGTCCGCCGCGTCAGATTCCGGACGTCCGGGACGCACAGCACCGCCGCCGTGACCACCACGACCAGCGTCGCGCAGCCCCACAGCGCGGGCGTACGGCCGAAGGCCTGCTCCGCGGGACCCGCCAGCGCCGTGGCCAGGGGGACCATGGCGATCGAGCCGAACCAGTCGTACGCCGACACCCGCGAGAGCTTGTCCTCGGGGATCTCCTGGTGGAGCGCCGTCATCCAGGACACGCCGAACACCTCGATCGCCAGACCGCTGACGAACATCACGGCGTACAGCGGCCCCACCGGCACGGGGACCGCGAGCGCCGCGGCCGGCGCCGCCAGCGGGAAGACGCACAGGGTGCCCGCGAACAGCAGGCGACGGGGCTTCCAACGGGTCATGAGCAGCGCGCCGCCGACGGTCCCGGCGCCGAACGCGCCGAGTGCCAGCCCCCAGGGCCCCGCACCGCCGAGACTGTCCCGGGCGACCAGCGGACCGTAGACCGCGTCGGCGGCTCCGACGACCGCGACCACCACGGAGAACTGCGCGACGATCGTCCACAGCCAGGGCCGCCCGACGAACTCGCGCCAGCCGTCGCGCAGATCGGCGAACAGGCCGCCGCCGGGCTCACGCGGCGGTATGTGGCTGACGTCGAGGAACGAACGCAGCGCCCCGGCGACCGCGAACGCCACCGCGTCCACGGCCAGCACCCAGCCCGGCCCGATCACGGCCACCAGTACGCCGCCGAGGGCCGCGCCGCCGAGGCCCGCGCCCTGCATCGCCATCCGGAACATCGCGAACGCGCGGCTCGCCTGCTCACCGCGGACCGAGGACATCAGCATGCCCTCGGCGGCCGGGTTGAAGAACGCCTGCCCGGTGCCGCCGAGCGCGGACAGCAGCATCATCTGCCACAGCCGCGCCTCACCGGAGATGACCAGGACGGCGAACACCGCCTGCGACACACAGTTCAGGGCGTTGGCCGCGACCATCACCCGATGGCGCGGCAGCCGGTCCGCGACCGCCCCGCCGATCAGCAGGAACAGCACCAGCGGCAGGGTCCGCGCCGCGGCCACCAGGCCCACGTCGCCGCCGTCGCCACCCGTTTCGAGCACCGCGAACGCTGCCGCGATGAGGGCGCCCTGGCTGCCCAGGTTGGTGACGACCGCGGCCGCGGTCAGCAGGGTGTAGTTCCGGCCCGCCCAGGAAGGGCGGCGGGAGGGTCGGCGCAGGTCGGCGGCTGAGGTCACCGGGAGACTATCGCCGCCCGGTGCTCGACTTGCCAAACCGATTGCACACGCACCGAGCGCGAACTCCGCCCGGCCGGGGCCCCGCGCCCCTCCTCACCGGGCCGGGGAAGCCCGGCGGGAGGCCGGGAGACCCGGGCGTTCCCGCGTGCGCCCAGGTCCCGGCAGGATCAGGAACCCGTCGGCTCGCCGTGCAGCCGTACGGTGCTGAGGATCTTCTGGACGGTCGCGTCCGAGACCTCCTCCGACACACCCTTGGCGCCGTAGAACGACCAGGACACGAAGTCGCCCGACGAGTTCTTGAAGGCGAACGTGGTCGCCTTGCCGTCGGAGTCGCACTTGCCCTTCTTGGCGACACCCGAGGAGTACGTCGTCGCGACACTGCCCTTGACGCCCGACGCCGTGGTGTACGCCTTGGGCTTGCCGATCTTCAGCAGCTTCTTCGAGGCCTTCTTCTGGTCGGTGTAGCCGCCGAAGACCCACCACGCGGAGTCGTTGCGTGCCACGTCGTCGGTGTTCTTCGCGCCGCTCTGGCCCTTGGTGCCCGCGGCGGCCAGGGACGTGTCACTCGAATAACCGTCCTTGTCGTCGTCGGACGTGCACCACTTTTCCTTGAGGAACGCGGGCGCGGACATGCCGATGAGCACGGAGCCGTCGCCCTTCTCGTCGTCCTCGAAGCCTATGAAGGTGCCGGACGTCTCGACCTTCCAGTCCGCCGGTACGTCGAAGGCGGTGCCCCACTTCGGGTTCACCACGACCTTCCAGCCGGCGATCGTCGCCTTCTCCTCGTCGCCGCCGCGCGGGTTGTCGTCACTTCCGCTCGCGCTCGGCGACGTCGAGGCCGACGCCTTCGGGGACTTGGACGGGTCGCCGCCCGCGTTGTCGTCCTTGCCGCCACCGCCCAGGACGAGGGCTCCGGTCACCCCGGCGGCGATCACGACGGCCGAGGCCGCGATAATCGCGGTGATCTTGGTCTTGTTGCCGCCGCCACCACCGCCTCCGGGCGCCTGGGGCGCGCCGAGGGGATCCGACGGGGCACCCCACTGCTGCTGCCCCGGCTGCGGTCCGTACGGATTCGGCTGCTGATACCCCGGCTGCTGGTATCCGGGCTGTTGGTACGGATTCGGCTGCTGGTACCCCGGCTGCTGGTACGGGTTCTGGTCCTGCGGGTTCTGCTCGCCCCCGGGCGGCTGCTGTCCTGGCCACATGGCCGGTAACGATAGAGGGGGGCGGGACCCGAGTGCCACGGCGGTACCCGAAAGGGCCGGGCCGCCAGGGCACTTGTCCCCTTTGATCCCGGCTCAGGCCCCCGTCGGATCGCCGTGCAGGCGTACGGTGCTCAGGATCTTCAGGATCGTCGCGTCGGGGATCTCGTCCTTCACGCCGGTGGCTCCGTAGAGGTTCCACGCCACGTAGTCGCCCGCGGAGTTCTTGAACCCGAACGTGACGGCCTTGCCGTCGCTCGCGCACTTCCCCTTCTGGGGCGTGTTCTTCGACCTGGCCCAGGCGACGCTGCCCGTGACGCCCGATTCCGTGGTGTAGGGCTTGGCCTTCTCGTCGAAGGTGATGCTCTTCTTGTCCGGCTGGGTGTAGCCGCCGAACACCCACCAGGGCACCTGGTTCACGGCGACCTCATCGGTGTTCTTCGCGCCGCTCGCGCCCTTGGTGCCCACGGCGCCCAGCGCGGTGTCGTCCGTACGGCCGTCCTTGTCGTCGTCGGACGAGCACCACTTGGACTTGAAGTAGGCGGGCGCCGACATCACGATGATGGGCTTGTCGCCGGCCTTGGCGTTGTCCTTCTCGAAGCCGATCGAGGTGCCCGGCGACTCGACCTCCCAGTCCGCGGGGACGTCGAAGGCCGTGCCCCACTTGGGATTGACGACGACCTTCCAGCCGGCGACCGTCGGCTGCTCGCCCTCACCGCCGCGCGGGTCGTCGTCGGAGGGCGACGCGCTCGGGTCCTTCGGAGCGCTCGTGGTGGGCTTCCTGTCCTTGCCCGTGTCGCCGCCCACGGCCTTGTCGCCCTTGTCGCCGCCGAGCACGAGGACGCCTGTCACCCCGGCGGCCACGACCACAGCGGTGGCCGCCACGATCGCGATCACCTTCGTCCGGTTCCCGTTCCCGCGCGGCGGCTCGGGCGCGCCCGCGGGAGAGGGCGTACCCCACTGCTGCTGTCCGGGCTGCGGTCCGTACGGGCCCGTCTGCTGGTATCCGGGCTGCTGATAGGGGTTCGGCTGCTGGTACCCCGGCTGCTGGTACGGGTTCTGGTCCCTCGGGTTCTGCTCGCCCCCGGGCGGCTGCTGTCCTGGCCACATGGGCAGTCACCTTAGTGGCGCCTGTGAAACGTTTCGGTCACCGCGTCTCGTCAGGCGTGTACCGGAGAGCGGCCCCTCCCGCGCCGTTGATCGACTTCGGCGGCGGGCGGTGGGGCTGGTCAAGAATTGCTACCCATGGGTAACATCGCGGTATGAGCGCAGACCAGATGACGATCGGCGAGATGCTCGCCGCGACCGTACCGATGGCCCGGACCCTGAACCTCGAGTTCGTGGAGACCACTCCCGAGAAGGCCGTCGTGGCGCTCCCGGACCAGGGCGACTTCCACAACCACGTCGGCGGACCGCACGCCGGAGCCATGTTCACGCTGGGGGAGTCGGCGAGCGGAGCGATCGTCCTCGCCGCCTTCGGGGACCAGCTCTCCCGTGCGGTGCCGCTCGCGGTCAGCGCCGAGATCGCCTACAAGAAGCTCGCGATGGGTCCCGTCACGGCCACCGCGACGCTCGGCCGGCCCGCCGCCGACGTCGTCGCGGAACTCGATGCCGGCCGGCGCCCCGAGTTCCCCGTCGCCATCGCCATCCAGCGCGCCGACGGCGCTGTCACCGGCGAGATGACGGTGGTGTGGACGCTCCGCCCGAACGGCTGAGACCCACCTCGCCCGCAGGGCCCTGATCGGGGAGTACGACCTGATCGGGGCCCTCGGCCGTTGTGCCGGGGCCCGCCCCAGGGACCGGGGCCGGTCAGCCGCGCGGCGCTCGTACGGTGACCGTCTGCGTGACCCGGGTGCAGAGCTGCCGCCGGTCGTTCTCGATGTCGCACTCCACGACCGCCGTGTCACGTCCCACCCGCAGCACACGAGCCTTCGCGTACGCGGCCCCCTCGCGCACGGGCCGCAGGAAGTGCGTGGTGGAGGTGGTGGTCGCGGGAACGGCACCCGCGGGGCCGTTCAGCGCGGCGCACACCGCCGAGGCCACATCGGCCAGGCCCATCAGCGCACCCCCGTGCAACCCGCCGCCCGCGGTGGACAGTTCGGGCACGAAGTCGAGTTCGGCGTCGACTCCCTCGGCCGACAGGGCGGTGAAGCGCACGCCGAGGGTCCTGGCGTAGGGGGCCATGGCGTAGATGTCTTCGGCGGTGACGGTCACATCAAGCTCCTTGTGGGAGGGCCGGGACGGAAGTCGGTGATCCTTTCTATCAACTCCCTTGCGTGCGATGGGAGTTCCTGGAACGTCCTCGCCCGGGGGAATGCCCGTCCGTGGCCGGCGGGAGGACCGCTTCGGCGCCCCCGCGCGTGCCGGGGCCCGGCGGTCAGTACTTGAGCTTGAGGAGGATGCGGGCCAGTTCTTCCAGCTCGGCCGGCTCCAGCTTCTCCGTCAGGGCGGGTGCCAGGGCCTCGCGGCGGGCCCGGTCCGCGCGCTCGAAGAGGTCCCGGCCCTCCTCGGTGATGGTCACCTCGACGGAGCGGGCGTCGGCGGTCGAGGGGGCGCGGGTGACCAGGCCCCGGGACTGAAGCGCGTCGATGACCCGGGAGACCTGGCTGCGGCTGATCAGCGCGCAGGAACCCAGATCGGTCGCCGAGAGGGGACCGCCCTGGTGGTAGAGCCAGAGCAGCACCTCGAACCAGGACGCGGGCAGCCGGAAATCGTGCTCCAGGCGGGCGCTCGCCCGCGCCGTGAGGGCGGCACCCACGCCGACGATGCGGTAATACGCCTGGTCCTCGACCGTCAGCTCCGCCTGCTTCAGCCTGATCTCCGTCACGACACGAGTCTACCCAGTTGCGTGCGTGCACACGCAACTCTAATATGTGTGTGTACACGCAATCATGGAGGACCCGTCATGAAGATCGCCCTTGTCACCGGTACGTCCACCGGCATCGGTCTGGAGACCGCCGTCCTCGCCGAGAAAGCGGGCTACAAGGTCGTCGCGACCATGCGGGACACCGGCAAGGCCGGGCCCCTGCGCGAGCGGCTGCCCGGCGTCGACGTCCGGCGGCTCGACGTCACGGACCCGGGCTCGGTCGCCGCCTGCGTCGAGTCGGTGATCGCCGACCACGGACGGCTGGACGCCCTGATCAACAACGCGGGCGCCGGCCACCTCGGCACCATCGAGCTGGAGAGCGTCGACGACGTCCGCGACGTGATGGAGGTCAACTTCTTCGGTGTCGTCCAGGTGACCAAGGCGGCACTCCCGCATCTCCGCGCGTCCAAGGGCCGTCTGATCACGGTCACGAGCGTCGGCGGCGTGGTCGGCCAGCCGTTCAACGAGGCCTACTGCGCCGCCAAGTTCGCCGTCGAGGGCTGGATGGAGAGCCTCGCCCCGGTCGTCGGCAGGCTCGGCGTCGCGGTCAGTGTCATCGAGCCCGGCGCGGTGGCCACCGAGTTCGTCGCCAACGTCCGCGCCGACCGTGACATCGAGGCCCTCGTCGCCGGGGCGGGTGTCTACCGGCCGGTGATCGGCGCCTATCTCGACCGCACCACGAAGTCGTTCTCCACGGCGCAGAGCGCACGCGAGTGTGCGGAGGTCGTCGTCGGCGCGCTGACGGCCGACGAGCCCAAGTTCCGTTACCAGAGCTCCGACTGGGCGGCCGGCTTCACCGGGGTCAAGCTCGCCGACGCCGACGGCTCGGCCGTGCAGGACCTCACCGGCTCCTGGCTGGGGGAGTGAGTCCGGGGGAGTGAACAGGGGGCGGTGCCGCTCCGGCCGCCGTCCTCTCGCGGCCGGAGCGCACGGCTCGTACGGGCGCGACGGCCTCCTGGGCCGGCCGGCTCGCGTGCCTCCTTCGGTTCTTGTCGGGCGACAGGCTGTTTCCGTTCATTTCATTGACACGAGTCACCTCCAGTCATAGCTTTCGCGCCGTACCCGTGGTTCCTGACGGTCGGTCAAGTCGTCTCGACGCCCAGCGCGTTCAAGGGCCGAACGCGACAGCCGCCGACAGGTGTCCACGCGGTTCACGACGGCGTGCCCGCGCACCGAAGGAGTGACGGCTCATGTCCCCGACCTTTTCCCGGCGATCGGCCCTGCGACTTGTGGGTGGTGCCATCGCGGTCGCCGCGGCGGCCACCTCCGCCGGCCCCGCCCCGCTCGCCCACGCGGAGTCCGTGTCCGGCGCGGGCCCTCGCGTGGAGGGGCTGATCGGCAGACTCACGCTCGACGAGAAGATCTCCCTCCTGCACGGCACGACCGACCCGGACCCGCTCGGCCAGGCCGGCTACGTCCCCGGCGTCCCGCGCCTCGGCATCCCCGCCCTGCGTCTCGCCGACGGCCCGGCCGGCGTCCGCGTCACCCGGCACGCGACCGCGCTGCCCGCCCCCGTCCTGCTGGCCTCCGCCTTCGACCCGGCCCTGGCCCGCCGCTACGGCCAGGTCATCGGACGCGAGGGCCGCGCCCTCGGCCAGGACGTCCTGCTGTCCCCGATGGTCAACCTCATCCGCACCCCGTACGCGGGCCGCAACTTCGAGACCTTCAGCGAGGATCCGCTGCTGGCGGGCGACCTGGTCGCCGCCGAGATCCGCGGCATCCAGGGCGAGGGTCTCATCGCCACCGTCAAGCACTTCGCGCTGAACAACCAGGAGAAGGACCGCCAGTCCGTCGACGTGGTCGCGGACGAGCAGACCCTGCACGAGGTCGAACTGCGCGGCTTCGAGGCGGCGGTCGAGGCCGGTACCGGCGCGGTCATGGGCGCCTACAACAAGGTCGGCGGCGTCTACGCCTGCGAGAACCCGATGCTGCTGACCGGCATCCTCCGGGAGCGGTGGGGCTTCGGCGGCTGGGTCATGACCGACTGGTTCGCCGCCCACAGCACCGCCGCCGCGATCACCGCGGGTCTCGACATGGAGATGCCCGACGGCACCTACTTCGGCGCCGCCCTCAAGTCCGCGGTCCGGAACGGAGGCGTGCCCGAGGCGTACGTGGACCGGGCCGTGCGCCGCGTCCTCGCGGTGATGGACCGCTTCGGCCTGCTCGGCGGGAGTGTCCCGGCCCGTCCCGCCCGCGACGCGAAGGCGGGCGCCGCCGTGGCCCTGGAGGTGGCCAAGGCGGGGGCCACCCTGCTCCGCAACGAACACCGGGCGCTGCCCCTGACCGGCGCGGCGGCCCGCAGCGTCGCCGTCGTCGGGCCCACCGGTTCGCTCCCCTTCGTCAGCGGCGGCGGCAGCGCGCATGTCGTCCCCGACCACGCCGACAGCCCTCTCGACGCCATCAGAACCCGCGCGGGCGGAGGTGCCCACGTCTCCTACTCCCTGGGCGAGGACCTGTTCGGCAAGCCCGTCCCCGCGAGCGCGCTGAGCCCGGCCCTCTCCACCGAGGGCCAGGACGTCGCCGCGGGGCGGACCTGGACGTACGGGGGGACCCTCACCGTCGCCGACGCCGACGAGTGGACCCTGGTCATCCACTATTCGGGCGAGCGCCCCAAGGTCCTGCTCGACGGCGAGGACCTCTTCCCCGTGGCGCCCGGCTACGGCGAGTACTTCTCCGGCGGACTCGTCTCCGCCGCGCCCGACGGCCTGTCGGTGCGGCGCAGGACACTGAACCTCGCCAAGGGCGCGCACAAGGTGGAGATCACCGCGAAGGGCGGCACCGGCGGACAGCTGTTCCGGCTGAGGCGCATCACCGGCGCCACCCGCGCCCAGGACGTCGCCGAGGCGGTCGCGGCGGCGCGGGCCGCGCACAGCGTCGTCCTGTTCGCCTACGAGGACGCCACCGAGGGACTGGACCGCACGACCATCGCGCTCCCCGGTCACCAGGAGCGGCTGATCGAGGCGGTGTCGGCGGCGAACCCCCGGACCACCGTCGTCCTCAACACCTCCTCGTCGACCTCCATGCCGTGGCTGCGGAGGACGGCCGCCGTGCTCCAGATGTACTACCCGGGCCAGGAGGGCGCGTCCGCCACCGCCGCCGTCCTGTTCGGCGACTGCGACCCCGGCGGACGGCTCACCCAGTCCTTCGCCGTCGACGACGCCCATCACCCGGTCGCCGGGGACCCGCGGCGCTACCCGGGCGTCGACGGCACCGAGGAGTACTCCGAGGGAATCCACGCCGGCTACCGCTGGTACGACGCCGAAGGCGTACGGCCCCTGTTCCCCTTCGGCCACGGACTCTCGTACACCTCCTTCGCGTACGACGGCCTGCGGGTCCACCAGGACCACCACGGCCTGCGGGTGAGTTTCACCGTGCGCAACACCGGGCGTCGGGCCGGGATCGAGGTCGCGCAGGTCTACGTCGGGCCGTCGCCCGATCTCGGACTCGACCAGGCGGTGAGGGTGCTCGGCGGCTACCAGCGGCTCGCGCTGCGGGTGGGGGAGCGGCGGCGGGTCACCGTCCGCGTCGCGGCGCGCACGCTCTCCTCCTGGGACCCGAGGAAGCACGCCTGGGTGCTCGGCACCGGGCGCCGAACCCTGTGGGCCGGGGCCTCCTCGGGCGACCTGCGGCTCAGGACGGCGGTGGAGGTACGGGCCTGACACCCGACGGCGAAGGAGGCTTCCGCCACGACAGCGATCCGGCCGCTCGTCCATCCGCGGCGCCCTGACGCGACGGTGGTCCGACGCCGGTGACGAACGGGACCGCCCGAGGCGAGACGGCTAGGGCCGGTGCGCCGCGGCGGCCCCGGGGCGCACGCCTGTTCCCTTCCGGCCGTCCATGCCCGACGCTGGCCTGTGGGCGGTGCATGCCGCGTCGCCCGTGGGCCGGGGCGCCGGTCCCCGGACCGGCGAGGAGTGCGGGCGTGGGCGTACGCGGGCGGACGGCCGTCCTGGTGACCGGTGGCAGCGGATTCGTCGGGAGCCATCTGGTCCGGCGGCTGCTGGAGCGGGGCTACACGGTCCGCACCACCGTGCGCGGGACCGCGAGCGCGGCGAAGACACGGCCACTGAGGGAGATGCAGGAGGCCTTCCCCGGCCGGCTGGCGCTGTTCGAGGCGGACCTGCTGACCGAGGGGTCCTTCGACGCGGCGATGAGCGGCTGCGGCGTGGTCTTCCACGTGGCGTCGCCGTTCCTGATGCCGGAGCGGATCAAGGACGGCCGCAGGGACATGGTCGACCCGGCCCTGCTCGGCACGCGCAACGTGCTGGCGGGAGTGGAGCGGACGGCGACGGTCGAGAAGGTCGTCCTCACCTCCACCGTCGGCGCGGTCTTCGGCGACTACATCGACGTCCGGAGCATGGACGGCGGGGTCCTGTCCGAGCGGTACTTCAACACCACGAGCACGGTCGAGAACAACCCGTACCACTACGCGAAGACGCTCGCGGAGCGTGCGGCGTGGACGGCGGAGGCGGCCCAGGACCGCTGGCGCCTGGTGTCCGTCAACCCGGGCCTGATCCTCGGCCCGTCCCTCACCCCCACATCGGAGTCCGGCAGCCTGTTCCTCCTGGAGGAACTGTTCAAGGGCTACTTCTTCTACGGCGCACCCGATTTCAGCTTCACCACGGCGGACGTCCGCGAGGTCGCCGACGCGCACATCGCGGCGGCGGAGCGCCCGGACGCCAAGGGCCGCTACATCGTCGCGGCCGAGACCATGACGTCCTTCCACGACATGGCGCGCATCGTCCGGAGCCGGTATCCCCGCGGTCTCCGGCTGCCCCGCACCGCGCTCCCGCACTGGCCGGTCCGCATCCTGGGTCCGGCCTTCGGACTGACGCAGGACTACATCCGCAAGCACCTCGGTATCCGGTTCCGCGTGGACAACAGCCGGAGCGTGCGGGAACTGGGGATCACCTACCGCCCGGTCGAGGAGACGCTCCTCGACCACTACGAGACCTGGCGGCGGCAGCGCGGGGCCGCCGACGGCAAGGAACGGACGCGTGCCGACCGGGTCGGCGCGTCCTGATCGATCGAGGGCACCCGAGCGCGGACGCCGCACGGGATCCGACGGGGCGAGTCCCGCGTCCGGGCGGCCGTTCAGAGCGACCAGGTAGGCTTCCCGGCGGGCGCTCCGGGGAAGCGCACCCCGGGTGATCACGCGAAACGCGTCGCCCGGGTCACGTACAGCCAAACGGGAGGAACCGGCGTTGCACGTCCAGGACTGGCTCGAGACGGTGCCCGCGGTCAGTATCTACGCGCTCGTGGGCCTGGTCATCGGCCTGGAGAGCCTGGGCATTCCGTTGCCCGGAGAGATCGTCCTGGTCTCGGCGGCGCTGCTCTCCTCACAGCACGAGGGCATCAACCCGGTCATCCTCGGCGCGTGCGCCAGCGTCGGGGCGATCGTCGGCGACTCCATCGGCTACGCCATCGGCCGCAAGGGCGGACGCCCGCTGCTGGCCTGGCTCGGCGCGAAGTTCCCCAGACACTTCAGCGAAGGCCACGTCGCCACGGCCGAGCGTTCCTTCCAGAAGTGGGGCATGTGGGCCGTCTTCTTCGGCCGCTTCATCGCGCTGCTGCGGATCTTCGCGGGCCCGCTCGCCGGTGTGCTGCGGATGCCGTACTGGAAGTTCCTGATCGCCAACGTCTTCGGCGGCATCATCTGGGCCGGCGGCACCACCGCGGTCATCTACTACGTCGGGGTCGTCGCCGAGTCCTGGCTGAAGCGCTTCTCGTGGCTCGGTCTGGTCGCCGCGGTGCTCATCGGACTCGCCTCGATGCTGATCGTCCGCCGCAAGGCGAAGAAGGCGGCGACGGAGCACGCCGCGGCGGAGCCGGAGCCCGTCCCCGCCGCCGAGTAGAGCGGCTACTCGTGGATCTCGCGGTGCGCCTTCGCCAGTTCCACGTAGAAGGTGCCGTTCAGCGAGAGGCCCTCGCGCTCCTCGTCGGTCAGCGGGCGCCTGACCCTGGCGGGGACACCCGCGACGAGTGAGCCCGGCGGGACCCGCATCCCCTGGGGCACCAGTGCCTGCGCCGCCACGAGCGAGCCGGTCCCGATCACGGCTCCGTTGAGCACCGTGGCGCCCATGCCGATCAGACAGTCGTCCTCGACGGTGGCGCCGTGCACCACGGCGTTGTGCCCGATCGAGACCCGCTCCCCGACGGTGATGGGGAAACCGGGGTCCACGTGCAGACTGCAGTTGTCCTGCACGTTGCTGCCGGCGCCGATGACGATCGGGCCGCAGTCGGCGCGCAGCACCGCGCCGTACCAGACACTCGCGCCCGCGTGCAGCGTGACGTCTCCGATGACCACTGAGGTGGGCGCCACGAACGCCTCCTGGTCCACCTGCGGCTCCTTGCCGCCGATCCCCTTGATCAGCGCCTGCTGCGTCGTCACTCGTGTCACCGTCTCGTCGTCTCGTTGTCCGGTCCCGCTGGGTACACCGGCACCGTATGTCATCACCCCCGCCCCCGGTGGGGCGAAGATCACAGCCGTGCGGCCTCATCGGCACAGCCCGCTCTGAGTACCGTGAGCGGGTGCCCAGGAGCAAGAACACGTTCTCATCATGGCGGCGACGCCTCGCGCAGCGCGCCGTCCACGCGGGCTGGGCCTGGGCGCAGCGCAAGGGCGCGGTCACGGCCGAGCACCCGGGGCGGTTCCGCTTCGGTGCCATGGGAGCCAACACCCGACTGGCCTTCCCGCTCGGCACGGTCTTCGGCGAACCCTGGATCCACATCGGCTCGTACTGCATCGTCGCCGAACAGGTCACGCTGACCGCGGGCCTGATGCCCGATCTCGACCTCGGTCCCGAGCCGATCCTGCGCATCGGGAACGGCGTCGTGCTCGGCCGCGGCAGCCACGTCATCGCCGACACGACGGTCACGATCGGCGACGACTGCTACTTCGGGCCCTATGTGTACGTGACGTCCACGAACCACTCGTACGACGATCCGCACGAGCCCATCGGCAAGCAGTGGCCGCGCATGGAGCCCGTGGAGATCGGGCCGGGCTGCTGGATCGGGACCAACGCGGTGATCCTGCCGGGTGCGCGGATCGGGCGGAACGTCGTGGTCGCGGCCGGTGCGGTGGTGCGGGGCGTGGTGCCGGACCACTCCGTGGTCGCCGGAGCCCCCGCACGTGTCGTCCGGCGCTGGGACCCCGTGGCCGGATGGCAGCCGCCGCTGCGCACGCCGCCGCCGGTGCCGATTCCCGACGGGGTGACCCCGGACCAGTTGCTGGCGCTCTCGGAACTGGACGAGGAGACGGTCGCGCGACTCGCGGAACTGGACCTCGACGCGCGGGACGCCTCAGGGGACCTCCACGCGCGGCCCGCGGACATCCGCGCCGATTCCTGAACCGACGGCCGGTCCGCGGCCGAGCTCTGGACCGGAACCCTGGCTCAGCCGGTCGCCAGGAGAACCGTGCCGAAAAGCGCCAGCCCCGCTCCGGCGGCCTGCACCGCGCGCAGCCGTTCCCTCAGGAGGCCGCGTGCGGCCAGGGCCGTGACCACCGGGTAGAGCGAGGCGAGGACGGCGGCGACGGTGACCGGGCCGTGCTGGGCGGCGACCGAGTACGTGCCGTTGGCCGCGACGTCGGCGAGGCCGACGAAGGCGAGCGCGGGCAGGGACGCCCAGGGGAAACCGCCCTCGGGGAGGGCGGGCGCGCCGCGCCGGACGGAGACGGCCAGGGCCGCGCCACCGGTGACGACGTTGGTGACGCGCTGGACGAACAGCGCCAGGAAGAGCCCGGTGACCGAGGACGACGCCTCCGCGATCAGCACGAACACGGTGCCGAAGCCGGCCGCCGCGATCAGCGTGAGGAGGATCGCCTGCCGCTGCACGGGCGCGCCCCGCAGCTGGGGCCCGCCCGCGAGGACGACACCCGCCACCGCGACCGCGATGCCCGCGATCTGCAGCAGCCCGGGGCGCTCCCCGAGGAACAGGCCGACGCCGATGGGGACGGCCACGGCCAGCGATCCGAGCGGGGAGACCACGCCCATCGGTCCGAGCGCGAGCGCCTTGTAGAAGGAGAGCAGCGCGATCGGACCCACCAGTCCCGCGGCGACCGCGAACCACAGCTGTGGCCCCGCCGTGCTCCAGCCGCCGGTGGCCACCACGATCGCGCCGAGGACCACCGCCGCGATCGACTGGGAGGCGACGACCACCGTGAGGGCGGGCGTGCGCCGGGTCAGCAGACCTCCGCCGAAGTCGGCCAGGCCCCACAGGAGGCTGGTGGCCAGGGCGAAGAGTGCTGTCACGGGGTGCCTCGCAGTACAGTTCGGTGAACGATCAGGTGCACCACACGATAGTTCATCTGATTGAACTCTGTCATTCAAAATATTGGACGGAATGTGTCGGATCTCGACCTGCTGACTCAGTCCCTGGCGCGCAACGTGAAGCGCTGGCGCACCGAGCGCGGCTTCACCCTGGAAGCGCTCGCCGCCCGCGCCGCAGTCAGCCGCGGCATGCTCATCCAGATCGAGCAGGCCAGGACCAACCCCAGCCTGGGTACCGTCGTCAAGATCGGCGACGCCCTCGGCGTCAGCATCACCACCCTGCTCGACTACGAGCAGGGGCCCAAGGTCCGGATCGTCCCCGCCGAACAGGCCGTACGTCTGTGGCACACCGAGGCGGGCAGCTACAACCGGCTGCTGGCCGGCACCGAGGCGCCCGGCCCGCTGGAGATGTGGGACTGGCGGCTGATGCCCGGAGAGGGCAGCCCGTCCGACCCGCACCCCTCCGGCACCGTCGAACTCGTGCACGTCATCGCGGGCGACATGACTCTCACCGTCGACGGCGTCGAGCACGACGTCCCCGAGGGGGCGAGCGTGTCCTTCGAGGCCAACACCCCCCACACGTACGCCAACAAGGGCGAGGTCCCGGTCGAGATGGTCATGGCCGTGTCGGTCCCGCTCGTGCACTGACGGCCTCCGGCGGGCCCCCTCCGCGCGGCTGTTAGCGTGCCGTCATGCGCGCTCCCATCGGACACTTCGACCACGCCGTCCCCGCCCCCGACTGCCTGGACGAGCTCACCCGCCCCGTCGCCGACGCCGTGCGCGACTGGCGCGGGACCACCCCCGCCGGGCAGATCGTCTACGTCGACACCGACCCCGAGTGGGCCGACACCGCCACCTTCGTCGAGCACTACGGCAAGGAGCTGCTCGACGTGTCCGCCAACTGTGTGGTCGTCGCGGGCAGGCGCGGTGGCGAGACCACCCTCGCCGCGTGCCTCGTCCTGTCCACCACCCGTGTCGACGTCAACGACGCCGTACGGCGTCAACTGGGTGCCCGGAAGGCCTCGTTCGCCCCGATGGACACCGCGACCGGGGAGACCGGCATGGAGTACGGCGGCATCACACCCGTCGGACTCCCGGGCGACTGGCCGGTGTTGGTGGACTCGGCCGTCGTCGACCTGCCGTACGTGCTCGTGGGCAGCGGCCGCCGGCGCGGCAAACTCCTGGTACCGGGCAAGGCGTTCGCGGAGCTGCCGAACGCGGTCGTGCTGGAGGGGCTGGGGATCGCCTGATCCCGCACGCAGGGGTGTGACGGGTCGGTGCGGGAGGGGCTCTGCCCCCCCATCAGGCATGGGCGCCCTGGGTCGCGCTGAAGCGTGACGGGTCGGCGTCCTCTGAAGTTCCGTGCTCGCCGTGCTCGCCGTGCTCGCCGTGCTCGCCGTGCTCGCCGTGCTCGCCGTGCTCGCCGTGCTCGCCGTGCTCGCCGTGCTCGCCGTGCTCGCCGTGCTCGCCGTGCTCGCCGTGCTCGCCGTGCTCGCCGTGCTCGGCGCCGGTCCCGCGTGTGGGCTTACCAGCGGCTCCCCGATGGCCGACGACGGTTTCACGCCTGGGCGTGGTGTGCCAGCGTCCGATGAGGATCCGCCTCCCCGGGCTCCGGTGCCGGATCGGCGTGGACCAGGGCGGCGGTCAGCTTCGGGACGGCGTGCAGCAGGGCGTGTTCGGCCTCGACGGCGATGTCGTGGGCCCGGCGCACGGTCGCCTCGCCGTCCACCACGACCGCCACCTCGGCGCGCAGCCGGTGTCCGATCCAGCGCAGCCGCAGTTCGCCCACGTCACGCACGCCCTCGACCTGCCGCAGCGCCCGCTCGGCGCGGTCCACCAACTCCGGTTCCACGGCGTCCATCACGCGCCGGAAGACCTCCCGGGCGGCATCGCGCAGCACCAGCAGGATCGCGGCGGTGATCGCCAACCCCACGAGTGGGTCGGCGAGTTGCCAGCCCAGCGCCGAGCCGCCCGCGCCCACCAGCACCGCGAGCGACGTGAATCCGTCGGTACGGGCATGGAGTCCGTCCGCGACCAGCGCGGCGGAGCCGATCTCGCGACCGACCCGGATGCGGTGCCGGGCCACCCACTCGTTACCGGCGAAGCCGATGAGCGCGGCGGCGGCGACCACGGGGAGGTGCCGCACGGGGTGCGGGTCGAGCAGTCGGCCCACCGCCGCCCAGGCCGCGAAGGCGGCGGACGCGGCGATCGTCAGCACGATCACGATGCCCGCCAGGTCCTCCGCCCGCCCGTAGCCGTAGGTGAAGCGCCGCGTCGCGGCTCGGCGGCCCAGCACGAAGGCGACCCCGAGCGGCAGGGCGGTCAGCGCGTCGGCCGCGTTGTGCACGGTGTCGCCGAGCAGCGCGACCGACCCCGACATCACGACAACGACCGCCTGTGCCAGGGCCGTTGCGCCGAGGACGGCCAAGGAGACCCAAAGGGCCCGCATGCCCCGGGCCGACGACTCCAGCGCGGAGTCGAGTTTGTCGGCGGTTTCGTGGGAGTGAGGCGTGAGGAGGTGGCGCAGCCGGCTCGTGAGCCCGCGCGGATGGCTGTGCGCTCGGGGAATCGTGTGGCCGTGGCCGTGTGGGTGGCCGTGCTCGTGCTCGTGGCCGTGTTCGTGATGGTGCGGGTCGTTCACGTGCGTCCCCTTCCGGCGTGCGGGAGTGGACGTGCGGGCGCCCACGACGCCATTATGTGCGTATGAGCGCACGCATGCACCTATCACCTGCGCACGATGCGCACCCGCGCACCCCCGGCGAGGAACAGTTCGCGCTCGCCGCCGAACTCCTCGCCCTTCTCGGTGATCGCACCCGCCTCGCGCTGCTGCACGCCCTGACCGGTGGCGAGGCCGATGTCTCGACCTTGACCGAGACATGCGGAGCGGCCCGTCCGGCCGTGAGCCAGCATCTGGCCCGGCTCCGTCTCGCCGGGCTGGTGAACACGAGGAAGGAGGGGCGCCGGGTGATCTACTCGCTCGGGGACGGACATCTGCGCCGGGTCGTCGACGAGGCGTTGAGCCTCGCCGACCACCGGCTCTCCGACCGGCCGGCGCACGACTGAGAGCACTCGCGGAGACTCGGGCCCGCTCCGGAGCCGACCTCGGGGTGAGGCCGCGACGCGTCCGCACCTGGCCGGGCTGACGTGCGGGCGAGTCCGCCCATGGCCGGGCTGACCTGCGGGCGAGTCCGTGTGCGGCCGGGCTGACGTGCGGGCGAGTCCGTGTGCGGGGGCTGATGTCAGGGGGTCAGGGTGTCGCCGCGTGATCGCCCGGGGGCGCCACGTGGTCCTCGCCCTCCTCGCCCTCCTCCAGCAGGTTCGCCGCCGCGCCCACGATGCTCGGGTCGGGGCTGCCGACGACCTCCTCGTCCTTGTTCTCGTAGGCGAAGCGGGCCAGGACGCTGCGCATGGCCTCGACGCGGGCCCGCTTCTTGTCGTTGCTCTTCACCACCGTCCAGGGCGCCTGCTCGGTGTCCGTCTCGCGGAACATGGCGACCTTGGCCGCCGTGTAGTCGTCCCAGCGGTCCAGCGAGGCCAGATCCATGGGGCTCAGCTTCCACTGCCGTACCGGGTCGACGTGGCGGATCGTGAAGCGGGTGCGCTGCTCACTCTGGGAGACCGAGAACCAGAACTTGATCAGGTCCACACCGTCGTCGACGAGCATCCGCTCGAAGGCGGGCGCCTGCCGCATGAACCGCCGGTACTCGTCGTCGGTGCAGAAGCCCATCACGCGCTCCACACCCGCCCGGTTGTACCAGGAGCGGTCGAACATCACGATCTCGCCCTCGGTCGGCAGGTGCTCCACGTATCGCTGGAAGTACCACTGCCCGCGCTCCCGCTCGGTCGGCTTCACCAGCGCGACCACGCGCGCGCCGCGCGGGTTGAGGTGCTCGGTGAAGCGCTTGATCGTGCCGCCCTTGCCGGCCGCGTCGCGCCCTTCGAAGACGATGACGAGCCGCCGGCCGGTCTCCTTGATCCAGCTCTGCAGCTTCAGCAGCTCGATCTGCTGGAGCCGCTTGTGCCACTCGTACTCCTTGCGCTCCATGCGCTGCTCGTACGGGTAGTTCTCCCGCCAGGTGTCCACCGGACTGCCGTCCGGCCGGATCAGTACGGGGTCGTCGTGGTCGGTGTAGTCGACCCGCATGCCTGCCAGCAGTTCCGTCATCCGGCCCTCCTCTTCCCCTGTTCCGATTGTCCGCCGATCGGCTTCTTCCCGCCGTGTCAGTGGACCCGCGGCACGATCAGGTGGATGCCGTACGCCTCCACGGCCGCGCAGCCCAGGAAGCACAGCCCGGCCTGCGCGAACCCAGGGTGTCGCCCCCGGGGCCGTCCGGATGATCCGCCGGCCGCCCAGGTGGGTGCCCGGCCCGATGGCGAGGCCCGCCGACGCGATGATCCACACCGGCGCACCCCGCGTCATGGCCGAGCGCGCCCGCCGTGATGTGGTCCATCCCCCAAGGGAAGCAATCGGAGGCGTACGTACGGAGAACCGGAGGCAAAACCCTCGCACGTCCGAATGGGGGTGAACGTGCGGTCGCGGGCACAACGGACAACCGCGCTTCGTTCCAGAGATCCTGATGATCCATCAAATCGCTTGCCCGCAACGCGAAGCGCTGAAGATGATGACGGCCATGCCGCTCTTCACCGCCCCTGACGGAACCCGACTCGCCCATCACACAAGGGGCGAGGGCCCGCCGCTGCTCTGTCTGCCCGGCGGACCGATGCGCGCCTCCGACTACCTCGGTGACCTCGGCGGACTGACACTGCACCGTCGGCTGCATGTGCTCGATCTGCGAGGCACCGGCGGCTCCGCGCCTCCGGACGACCCGGCGACGTACCGCTGCGACCGGCAGGTCGACGACGTCGAGGCGTTCCGCGCGCACCTCGGGCTCGACCGGGTCGATCTGCTCGCCCACTCGGCGGGCGGCGACCTCGCGCTCCTCTACGCCCTCCGGCACCCCGGGCGGGTCCGCTCCCTCACCCTGGTCACCGGACGGGCGCGGGCCCTCGGCGTCGACTTCACCGCGGAGCACCGCGCGGAGGGCGCGGCGCGGCGTTCGGCGGAACCGTGGTTCGCGAGCGCGCACGAGGCGTACGGGCGGATCTGGGCCGGCACCGCGAACGACGCCGACTGGGACGCGGCCACCCCGTTCTTCTACGGTCGCTGGGACGCGGCGGCGCGGGCGCATGCCGCAACCGACGTCGACCAGACCAACGAGGAGGCCGCCGATCACTACGCGGCCCCCGGCGCCTTCCGGCCCGCCGAAGCGCGCGAGGCCGTGGCCACCTGGGACGCGCGCGTACTGATCGTCGCGGGCGAGCTGGACAGCGGTCCGCTGCCGCGCGTCGCCGCCGCCGTCGCGGACCTCTTCCCCCGGGCCGAACTGACCGTCCTGCCGGGCGCCGGCCACTTCCCGTGGCTCGACGACCCGCGGGGCTTCCGTGAGGCGGTCGCGGGATTCCTCGACCGGGAGGCCAACGGGAGGGACAGCCGGACGGACGCCCGGTGGGGCAGCCGGAAGGACGGCTCGCGGGACTGACGGGCGGGGGCGTATCGCACGTGTGCACCGGCCGCCGGACCGGCGGCGGTACGGTACGGCCGGGCCGACCGCCGGGCCTCCGCCGCTCAGGTCAGCCGCAGGTCGATCCATTCGGCGGTCTCGCCCGGCAGGACATAGCGCTCGATCTCCACGAAGCCGTGTCGCTCGGCGAAGCGCAGCCCCTCCTCGTTGGCCGCGAGGACGACCGTCTCGATCTTCTCCGCGCCCAACGCCCGCGCCTGCTCCAGACCGCGTGCGTACAACTCCTCACCGAAGCCCCGCCCGCGGTACTCGGCGAGCACGCGGGCGATCACGGTCGCCGTCGCGCCGTCGTCGGTGGGCGGACGCACCGTCGTGCAGCCCACCAGGACGTCGCCGAGGTACGCGACCTCCAGACGGTTGCGCCTGACCCGCTCGCGTACGTCGTCGAGCGACATCGCGGCGGGCGGGACGATCACGTTGTGGACGTGCTGCCAGTCCGCGACACGGGCTTCGTCGTCCGGCTGTTCGATGCGAAGGATGGGCACCGCAGCAGGAAACCGGTGCGGGCCGTGCGGCGTCAACAGCATTTGCGCGCGGGTGCGACGGGGGCGGCGGTGCCCGGCGGGGGTCAGCCCAGGCGCGGGATCTCGATGGCGGGGCAGCGGTCCATCACCATGTCGAGTCCGGCGGCGCGCGCCCGGTCGTACGCGGCCTCGTCGATCACGTCGAGCTGGAACCAGACGGCCTTGGCGCCGATGGCGACGGCCTCGTCCGCGACCGGCCCGGCGAGGTCGCTGTTCACGAAGACGTCGACGACGTCGACGTCGAAGGGGATGTCCGCGAGGGACGCGTACCCCTTCTCCCCGTGCACGGTCTCGGCCTTGGGGTGCACGGGCACGATCCGCTTGCCGTACCGCTGGAGCACGTCGGCGACACCGTGGGCCGCGCGGCGCTGGTTCGACGAGAGTCCGACGATCGCCCAGGTGTCGCCGAGCTCGGTGAGGATCTTGCGGATCGTTGCCTGGTCGCCGTACACGGTCGGCCTCCCTGTGGTTCCTGGCATGGCTGCTCAGCGGGGAGAACAGCGCGCGTCACGCGGTGATTCCCGGCAACTCTGCGTTGCGGTCGCCCGGGCCGCCCGCCCACTCCTCCTGGACGCCGGCCGGGTGCGGATCGGTGAACGGGACGAAGCAGGCGAGCGGGGTACGCCGGCCCTCGCGTCCGGGGCGGGCGGCGGCGAGCTCCTCGCGTACGACGACCGGCCGGCCGGGGCCGGAGACCAGCCGCCGGTAGCTGCCGGGGCGGGCGGGGCCGCCGAGACGGGCGGTCGTCTCGAGCGTGGTGGCCGCGGTCTGCGCCGCCGGAGTCACGTGCGGGGCGGCCGGGTCACGGGCACCCGTTGACGCGAGCGACTGTCCGGAACGGTCCCCTCCTCCCCACCGCCGGCCGTTCGCCCGCCTAGGCTCACCTCGTGCTCCGTATCCTCGACGCCCGCACGGGCGAACCCATCGACGCAGCCCGCGCCCGCCGAGGCCTGGTCCGTGTCCACGCGCACGTGCCCGGGTTCGGCGCGACAGGTCTGCGCGTGCTCCTCTTCGCCGACGTCCTGGTACGGGCGCTGGAGATCGGGGGCAGTCCCGTCTGGGCGACCTTGACCTCGGCGGCGGACCCGGCCGATCCAGCGGATGCCGCGCGCCTTCGGGCGAGCGCCGCGGACCTCGGTATCCGGCCCTTCGAGGACCACCACGACGCCGGACCGGGACCGGCCGCGACACAGACCATCGACGTCCTCGTGCCCGAGGGCACCGCGACGGACGGCGTACGGGTCGAGGTGGCGCCCGTCGACACCGACGGCTCTCCCGGAACGGACCTCGGCGCCGGTTCCGCTCCGGCGGATTCCACCGTGCTGCGTCTGGCGCTGCTCGCCCGGCGCAGAGACCTGCCCGTGCGCCTCGACGCGGGCGCCCTGGCGGAGGCCGAGGGCACACTCGAGCGCTGGCGCGCCGCCGTCGCAGGATGGGCCACCCGGCCGTCCAAGCCGGTCCCCGACGACGTACGCGCACGGTTGCGCGGCGCCTGGGAGGACGACCTGGACGTGCCCGGCGTACTGGACGTACTGCGGTGGGTGGAGACGTCGGACCTCGCGGAGGGCGCCCGCTTCGAGACGTACGCCTACGCCGACCGGCTGCTCGGCCTCGAACTCACCCGCGAGATCGGGGCGTCGCTGTGAACGCGCGCGTCGCGTCGGGTCCGCGGCGAAGGCTGGTCGTGCTGCGGCACGCCAAGTCTGCCTGGCCCGACGGAGTACCGGACCACGAGCGGCCGCTCGCGACGCGCGGCCGCCGCGACGCCCCCGCCGTCGGACGCGCCATGGCGGACGCCGACCTGCTGCCGGACCTCGCGTTGTGCTCGACCGCCGTACGCGCCCGGGAGACCTGGCAGTTGGCCGCGGAGCAGTGGGGCACTCCGCCGCCCGTACGGCACGATGGCCGGCTGTACGGCGCGGACGTACCGGAGTTGCTGGAGGCCGTGCGCGAAGTCCCGGAACACGTCCGCACCTTGCTGCTGGTCGGGCACAACCCCGGACTCGAGGAGCTGGTCCTCGAACTGGCCGTGGACGGCCTCGACGACACACTGGCCCTGGTCCGGACGAAGTTCCCGACCTCGGCCGTCGCCGTCCTGGTCTGGCACGGCAGCTCCTGGCGCGAACTCGGCTCCGGCGAGGCGCTGTTGACGGACGTGGTCGTGCCGAGGGGCAAGAAGGAGTGAATCCCGGCCGACGTGCACCCGGCGACCTCGGTCCGGACCGGACGCGGCGCTGCGGAGCACCTCGCGGGGGACCGGCTCGATCGCGCCGTCGTCCAGGACGGGGACGCGCGCCGGGCTGATCGGGGTCAAGACCATCGTCGGTGCGGTGCGGTGCGGTGCGGTGCGGTGCTGGGTAGGGGTCGGACCGGTCGGGGGCGGGCCGGATCGGAGCGGGCCGGGTTCGGCTGGGCCGGATCGGAGCGGGCTGGGTCGGACCGGAGCAGGGCGGGCTGCCGGGCCGGAGGTCGCTGTGGTCCGGCGGTGGCCGGGGTCGTGCCCAGGCCGCGACCGAGCGTGGAGAGGGCGTGACCGGCGCCGCGGGGGCGGGGCGCGAGGCCTGCCGTCGGCCACGCGCGCGTGCAGCGCATACGCTGGCGTGATGCAGGACGAGTACCGCACAGTGGCCCGCCCGGGCGTGCACGAGACCGAGGTCAACCGCTCCCGTTTCCTGTGTGCCCTCGCCCCGGCCGCCACCGAGCGGGAGGCACAGGACTTCATCGCCGCCGTCCGCAAGGACCACGCGGACGCCACGCACAACTGCTTCGCGTACGTCATCGGAGCCGACGCCGCCGTGCAGAAGGCGAGCGACGACGGCGAACCGGGCGGCACCGCGGGCGTCCCCATGCTCCAGATGCTGCTGCGCCGCGACATGCGGTACGTCGTCGCCGTCGTCACCCGCTACTACGGCGGGGTCAAGCTGGGCGCCGGCGGACTGATCAGGGCGTACGGCGGCTCGGTGGGCGAGGCGCTCGACGCGCTGGGCTCCATCACCCGGCGCCGGTTCCGGCTGGCCACGGTGACGGTCGACCACCAGCGGGCCGGCAAGGTGCAGAACGATCTTCGGTCCACCGGGCGCGAGGTACGTGATGTGCGTTACGGCGAGGCGGTCACCATCGAGATCGGGCTGCCGGACGCCGATGTGGAGGCCTTCCGGGCGTGGTTGGCCGACGCGACGGCGGGGACGGCCCGGCTGGAGCTGGGCGGAGAGGCCTACGGAGACGCGTGACAGTCCGGGCAATCGGGATGAATCGGTCAACTCCTGTGTCCGTCATGACCGGCCGATACGGGAGTAACCGCCCGTGATGTCAGACCCGGCCGTTACCCTTCGGGGATCATGAGGCTCCTGCACACTTCCGACTGGCATCTCGGCCGGGCGTTCCACCGGGTGAACATGCTCGGCGCCCAGTCCGACTTCATCGGCCACCTCGTCACGACCGCGCGCGAGCGCGAGGTGGACGCGGTGGTCGTCTCGGGAGACGTGTACGACCGTGCCGTCCCGCCGCTGGCCGCCGTCCAGCTCTTCGACGAGGCCCTGCACCGGCTCGCCGACCTCGGCGTGCCCACCGTGATGATCTCCGGGAACCACGACTCGGCCCGCAGGCTCGGCGTCGGAGCCGGACTCATCGGGCGAGCGGGCATCCATCTGCGGACCGACCCCGCGGGGTGCGGCACACCCGTGGTGCTGGCCGACGCCCACGGCGACGTCGCCTTCTACGGCCTGCCCTACCTCGAACCCGCCCTGGTGAAGGACGAGTTCGGGGTGGAGAAGGCGGGCCACGAAGCTGTCCTGGCCGCCGCCATGGACCGGGTCCGCGCCGACCTCGCCACCCGTGCGCCGGGAACCCGCTCCGTCGTCCTCGCCCACGCCTTCGTCACCGGCGGCGAGGTGAGCGACAGCGAGCGGGACATCACCGTCGGCGGCGTCGCCTCCGTGCCCGCCGGAGTCTTCGACGGCGTCGACTACACGGCCCTCGGCCACCTGCACGGCAGCCAGATCATCGGCCAGCGCGTGCGCTATTCGGGCTCCCCGCTGCCGTACTCGTTCTCGGAGGCCGGCCACCGCAAGACCATGTGGCTCGTGGACCTCGGCCCCGACGGCTCCCTGGCCACGGAGCGGATCGACTGCCCCGTGCCCCGGCCGCTCGCCCGTGTCCGCGGACACCTGGTCGACCTCCTCGCCGACCCGGAGCTGGAGCGCCACACCGGCGCCTGGGTCGAGGCGACCCTCACCGACCCCGTGCGGCCGGCCGACCCCATGGCGCGGCTCGCCGAGCGCTTCCCGCACACGCTCAGCCTCGTCTTCGACCCCGAGCGCTCCCCGCAGGCCCCGGACATCTCCTACGCCCGCAGGCTGGCCGGCCGCAGCGAGCAGCAGATCGCCGAGGACTTCGTGGCCCATGTGCGCGGCGCGGGCCCCGACACCCACGAACAGGCCGTGCTCCGGGACGCGTTCGACGCCGTCCGCGCCGACGAGACCGTACGGGAGGTGGCCCGGTGACCTCACGTCCGCCGTACACCCAGGGGGCCACCCGCCCGGAGAGCGAGAGGACCCGATGAGGCTGCACCGCCTGGACATCACCGCCTTCGGCCCCTTCGGCGGCGCCCAGCGGGTCGACTTCGACGAACTGTCCACCGCCGGGATCTTCCTGCTGCACGGACCGACCGGTGCGGGCAAGACATCCGTCCTCGACGCCGTCTGCTACGCGCTGTACGGAGCCGTCCCCGGCGCCCGGCAGAGCGGTCAGGGCCTCGGCCTGCGCAGCGACCACGCGGAACCCGCCACCCGTACCGAGATCCGCCTCGAACTCACCGTCGCCGGACGCCGGCTGGAAGTCACCCGGCAGCCGCCCTGGGAGCGCCCCAAGAAGGGCAACCGGCCCGGTACGACCGTCGACAAGGCCCAGACCTGGTTGCGCGAGTACGACGCGACCGCCGCCTCCTGGAAGGACCTCAGCCGCTCCCACCAGGAGATCGGCGAAGAGATCACCCAGCTGCTCGGTATGAGCCGCGAGCAGTTCTGCCAGGTCGTGCTGCTGCCCCAGGGCGACTTCGCGCGCTTCCTGCGGGCCGACGCCGAGGCCCGCGGCAAGCTGCTCGGCCGGCTCTTCGACACCCACCGCTTCGCCGAGGTCGAGAAGCGCCTCGCCGAGCGGCGTCGCGCGGCCGAGGCCGAAGTGCGGGCCGGTGACGCCGCGTTGCTGGCCGACGCGCACCGGATGCACCAGGAGGCCGGGCCCACCGCCGAGGAACCGCTGCCCGACCTCGCGCCCGGCGATCCGGGCCTCGCCGAGTCCGTGCTCTCCTGGGCGGCGGTGGCCCGCAGCACCGCTCGCGAAGAGCTGGACATCGCCCGTTGCGCCCGCGGGTCCGCCGAATCGGCGCAGGCCGCGGCCGACCGCGAGCTCGACGACGTCCGCGAAGTGGACCGGTTGCAGCGCCGGTTCACCGAGGCACGGGAGCGCGCCGCGCGGCTGGAAGGACGCGCCGACGCCCACCGGGACACCCAGGCGCGGATGGAGCGCGGGCGCAAGGCCGAGGCGGTGGCCCCCGCACTCGACCTGCGGGAATCCGCCGAGGCGGAGCACCGGCGGGCGGCCGCCGCGGAGACCCGGGCGCGCGCCGCCCTGCCGGAGACGTTCGCCGACGCCGGAGCACCCGGGCTCACGGCCGCCGCGCGCAAGGCCACCGAGGAACTGGGCGGCCTGGAGTCGGCACGGCGCGCGGAGCGGCGCCTGTCCGAACTGGGCACGGAGCGCGCCTCCTTGGACCGCCAGGAGCGCGCCGACGAGGACGTCCTCCAGGACGCCGAGAGCTGGCTGGCCGGCTGGGAGGACACCCGCGCGGGCCTCGAGGCGCGGATCGAGTCCGCCCAGGAGGGCGCCGCCCGCGCCGAACAGCTCGCCGTCCAGCGCGAACCGGCTCTCAAGCGGCTCGACGCGGCCCGCCTGCGTGACGAGTTGGCCAAGGACACCGAGAACGCCCACGCGCGCGGCCTCACCGCGCGCGAGCACGCGACAGCGGCGCACGCCCACTGGCTGGAACTGAAGGAACAGCGCCTCCAGGGCATCGCCGCCGAACTCGCCGCCGGTCTGGTCGACGGCGCGGCCTGCGCCGTGTGCGGCGCCACCGAACACCCCGCGCCCGCCCGGAAGATCGCCGGTCACGTCGACCGCGAGACGGAGGAGAAGGCCCTCGCCGCCTACCGGCGCGCCGACGAGGAACGCACCGAGGCCGAGCGCAGGCTCGGCGTCGTCCGCGAGGCGCTGGCCGCCGCGACCGCCGAGGCGGGGGACACCCCGACCGGGCAACTCGCCGAACGAGCCCAGGAGTTGGAGCGGCTGCACGGCGAGGCCCGCGCGGCGGCCTCCGGGCTGCACGCCGCACGCGAGGCCCGCGAACAGGCCGAGCGCGAACACGAGCGGCGGTTGACCGCCCAGCAGGAGGCCGCCCGCCGGGTCGCCTCACGGGCCTCGCTCAGGGATGCCCTCGACCGCGAAAAGACCTCGCTGGCCGGAGAGTTGGAGCAGGCTCGGGGCACCGCCGGGAGCGTGTCCGAGCGGGCCGCGCAGCTGGAGCGGCGGGTCACGCTGCTCACCGAGGCCGCGGACCGCGTTCGAGCGGCCGAGGACACCGCGCAGCGCCTCAAGGAGGCCGACGCCCGACTCGCCGACGCGGCCTTCCGCGCCGGGTTCGAGACCCCGCAGGCCGCGGCCGCCGCGCTGCTCGGCGACGCGGCCCACCGCGATCTGCAACGACAGCTCGACGCATGGCAGTTGGAGGAGTCCGCGGTTCGGTCCGTGCTCGCCGAGGCCGACACCACGGCCGCGGCGCGGCGCCCGCCCGCCGACCTGCGGGCCGCCGAGCGGACGGCCGAGTCCGCCGCCCGCCGCCTGCGGGACGCCGCCTCGGCGCAGGACGCGGCGGCGCGGCGCTGCGCGGAGCTGGACGCGCTCTCCACCCGTGCGGCGAGGGGAGTCCACCGGCTCGCCCCGCTGCGCGAGGAGTACGACCGTGTGGCCCGGCTGGCCGGTCTGGCGGCCGGCACGTCGGCGGACAACGAACGCAAGATGCGCCTGGAGTCGTACGTCCTCGCCGCACGTCTGGAGCAGGTGGCCGCCGCCGCGACGGTCCGCCTCCAGCGGATGTCCTCGGGGCGCTACACCCTCGTGCACTCCGACGACCGGGCGGGCCGCGGACGCAGCGGGCTCGGACTGCACGTCGTGGACGCCTGGACCGGCCGGGAGCGCGACACGGCGACGCTCTCCGGGGGCGAGACCTTCTTCGCCTCCCTCGCCCTGGCCCTCGGGCTCGCCGACGTGGTCACCGACGAGGCCGGCGGGGTCCGCCTCGACACGCTCTTCATCGACGAGGGCTTCGGCAGCCTCGACGACCAGACCCTGGACGAGGTGCTCGACGTCCTCGACTCGCTGCGGGAACGCGACCGCAGCGTCGGCATCGTCAGCCATGTCGCCGACCTGCGGCGCCGCATCCACGCCCAGCTGGAAGTGGTGAAGGGGAGAACGGGGTCGGTCGTACGGCAGCGGGGTGCGGAGGCGTGAGGCGAACGGCCGGGGCCCGGACCGGGGCGGTCTCAGTGGCCCAGCGGGCGGCGCGGCAGCGGTGAGGAGTAGACGACGCTCGTCGTCACCGAGCCCAGTGTGCCGATCTTGCCCGAGACCGTCTCCAGGTGAATCATCGAGCGCGCCGCGACCTTGATGACGAAGCAGTCGTCGCCCGTGACGTGGTGCGCCTCCAGGATCTCGGGCGTCGCCTCGATGAGGTCGTGGAACGGCTTGTAGTTGCCGTTCGGATACCGGAGCCGTACGAACGCCAGGATCGGCAGTCCCAGGCTCTCGGGGTCGACGACAGCCGCGTACCCCTGTATGACGCCCGCCTCTTCCAGACGGCGTACCCGTTCGGTGACCGCGCTCGCGGACATGGAGACGGCACGGGCCAGCTCGGCGAAGCTGGACCGGCCCTCGCGCTGGAGGACATCGAGGATGCGCCAGTCGGTGGCGTCCGGGGAATACGCGGTCATCCGTGATGGATACCAGGTGAATCCCCGGCCGATCAACCCCGATGCAGTGGATCGTCACTTCAAGATGGAGATCGACGGACGTAGATTTCTGGCCAGGAAGTCCCGCGAGATCGGTGCGGACGAGGCACCGGGGTGGCGAAGGCGGCACCGGTTCGGCGGGGCTCGGGAGAAAGGCCAGACCATGACTGCGACTGCCGACGCCACCCGGAACGGCACGGTGACCGTTTCCGCGCCGACCACCGCCACGGAGGGCACGGTGACCGGTTCCGGGGCACGTTCCGTGACGGTGGTGAACCCCGTTCTGCGGGTGGCGCCCGCCTCGCCGGCCGCCGCGGCCGCCTACTTCGGGGCGAGCCTCGCGTTCCACGCGGACGTGTCCGACGTGGCCGCCGCTCTCGCCGCCGGCGGTGACCCCGGATTCGTCGTCCTCGACTCCCGCTCCACCGAGTCGTGGGACCAGGGACACATTCCCGGCGCCGTCCACCTGCCGACCGCTCTCATCGCCGAGCAGGCCGAGCAGCTCCTGGACAAGTCGGTGCCCGTCGTCACCTATTGCTGGGGCCCCGGCTGCAACGGCGCGACCCGAGCGGCCCTCGCCCTCGCCGAACTCGGCTTCCAGGTCAAGGAGATGCTCGGCGGCTTCGAGTACTGGGCGCGCGAGGGTTTCGAGTTCGAGACCTGGGAGGGTCGTGAGCGCCCTGCCGCGGACCCGCTGACGGCGCCCGTGGACGCGGACGCCTGCGGCTGCTGACCCCGAGAGGGGGCCCTGCTCCGTCGGCCTCGACACCCGCGTCCGCCGCCGATGTCCGACTCCGGCCTTCTGCGGCGCCTGCGCCACCGGGGTGAATCCCAGCCGTGTAACTTCTGCGCATGGCCAGATACGCGGACCCCGGTGCGGTCCAGTGGGTGGAGTCGGGCGGCGGGCCGCTCATAGCGATCCCGGAAGTGGTGCTCCCGTTCTGGTCGGGGGCCGGCGGCGACGACATGTCCTGCGACTACGACCGGGCGTGTGACGTCGACGGGTTCGTCGGGCTCCTGCCCGTCGGCGACACCAGGGCACTGGTCCTCGGCGACGAACCCGCCTCGACCGCCTACCTTCCCGAGCACGGCACCTTCGTACGCTGGTGCGCCGCCGAGTCCGAGGACGAACTGCTCGCCGTCGTCCCGGCGGCGCTGGCGGCGGCCGTGTGGGAACCCGAGGTGCAGTGGAACGTGCCCGGCCCCGTCGTCCTGTTCGACGCGGCCTGGCCGGGCACCGCCTCCGAGCGCACGGACCATGTGAGGGTGGCCCTCGAACCGGGCCGGTACGGGGTCCGCGCGGCCCGTGTGGAGCCGGGACCCGAGACATGGGTGGGCCTCGTACAGCTCCGTCGGCTGACGCACTGACCCCGCACTGAGCCCGGGCGCGACGGCCGGACTCCACCCGGCGTGCGGCGGTCGGGGCCCCCTTCCCCGTAGCGGCCGGGGGAGCCTTCCGTGCGTACCGGGCCGTGCCGTCGGGTGCCGGTGCCGTGGGACACCGGCAACCGGCACCGGCACCTGACGGGCCGATCCCGGCCGCCGCGTGGGGCCGTCAGAGCCGGGACAGCTCGTCCACCAGGTCGTCCAGGCCCAGGGAGCCCTGGGACAGTGCCGCCATGTGCCAGGCCTTGGCGTCGAAGGCGTCACCGTGACGCTTCTTCGCGTTCTCGCGGCCCAGCAGCCAGGCGCGCTCGCCGAGCTTGTACCCGATGGCCTGCCCGGGGATCGTGAGGTAGCGGGTCAGCTCGCTCTCCACGAAGTCGGCGGGGCGGCTGCTGTGCGAGCCGAAGAACTCCTGCGCCAGCTCCGGGGTCCAGCGCTCGCCCGGGTGGAACGGCGAGTCGGCCGGGATCTCCAGCTCCAGATGCATGCCGATGTCGACGATGACCCGGGCGGCCCGCATCATCTGCGCGTCGAGGTAGCCGAGCCGCTGCTCCGCGTCCGCGAGGAAGCCCAGCTCGTCCATCAGCCGCTCCGCGTACAGCGCCCAGCCCTCGCAGTTGGCGCTGACCTGGCCGACGGTGGCCTGGTAGCGGGACAGGTCGTCGACGACGTACACCCACTGCGCGAGCTGGAGATGATGGCCGGGCACACCCTCGTGATACCAGGTCGAGACGAGGTCGTAGACGGGGAAACGGGTCTGCCCCATCGTGGGCAGCCAGGTGCGGCCCGGACGGGAGAAGTCCTGCGAGGGGGCGGTGTAGTAGGGGGCCGCGGCGCCGCCGGGCGGGGCGATGCGGGACTCCACCTTCCGTACCGGCTCGGCGAGTTCGAAGTGCGTGCCGTCCAGCGCCGCGATGGCCTCGTCCATCAGCTCCTGGAGCCAGGTCCGGACTTCCTCGACGCCCTCGATGTGGCGGCCGTGCTCGTCGAGATGGGCGAGCGCGACCCAGGGAGTCGCGGCGCCGGGCAGGATCTTCTCGGCCTCGGTCCTCATCTCGGCGAGAAGACGGTGGTACTCGGCCCAGCCGTACGCGTACGCCTCGCCGAGGTCGAGATCCGTACCGTTGAAGTAGCGCGCCAAACGGGCGTACCGCTCATGGCCCACCGTGTTCGGCGCGCCCTCGATCGTGGGCGCGTACACCTCGCGCATCCAGTCCCGGAGGGCGACCAGGGCCTCCGTGGCGGCACGCGCCGCCGCGTCCAGCTCCACCCGCGCGGAGTCGGGGCCCGCCGAGACGAAGTCCTCGAACCAGCCGCGGCCCTGCCCGTCCGTGTCCGACCACTCGGTGAGCTGCTCGATGAACGTCGCGGTCGGGCGCGGGCCCGCGTACAGCTTGCGGTCCAGCCCGAGCGCCAGGGATTCCCGGTAGCCCGCGAGCGCGGCCGGTACCGCGCGCAGCCGCTCGGCGACCGTGGCCCAGTCCTCGTCGGTCTCCGTCGGCGTCAGGGTGAAGACCTCCCGCACGCTGTGCGCCGCCGTGTGCAGATTGCCGACCGACCGCAGGCCCTCGCCCGCGTCGTGGACCGCGAGGGCGGCGGTGAGCCGCTCACGCAGCAGCCGGCCGCAACGGCGCTCGATGTCACGGTCCGCGCCGGGCCGGCGCTCCGCCTCGTCCAGCCGCGCGAGCGTCACCCGCGCCAGCTCGGCGACGGCCTCCTGGCCGGCGGGCGAGGTGTCGGGAAGCCTGCCGTGACTTTCCTTCACACCGAGGTAGGTGCCGAGAACCGGGTCGAGGGCGATGAGCTCGTCGACATAGGTGTCGGCGACCTCGCGGGGCAACGGGCTCTTCGTCTGTGACATGAGCACATCCTCATACGGGGGCGGGCGCCACGTCAGCCCGGCCAGCCGGGCTTTTCACCGCATCAGCCGGATTTCGCCGGAGGCGAAGCGCCCGGCGCGACGGGCGGCAGCAGGGGACCGCAGTCCCACTGCTGGAAGATCAACCGCGTCTCGACCCGCGCCACTTCACGCTGCGAGGTGAACTCGTCGAGCACCAGCCGCTGCAGATCCGCCATGTCCGCGACGGCGACATGGACGAGGTAGTCGTCGGGGCCGGTGAGGTGGAAGACCGTGCGGGACTCCGGCAGCACCCTGATCCGGTCCACGAAGGGCCCCACCAGTTCCCGGCGGTGCGGCCGGACCTGCACGGACAGCAGCGCCTCGAGACCCCGTCCCAGCTTCGAGGGGTCCAGCCGCAGCTGATGGCCGAGAATCACTCCTGCCCGCCGGAGTCTGGTCACCCGGTCCAGGCAGGTCGAGGGCGCGACCCCGACCTGCGCCGCGAGATCGCGGTACGTCGTCCGTGCGTCGTTCTGCAAGAGCCGCAACAGATGAAGATCCACCGGATCGAGTACGACAGAATCGGCCATGGCGCGAACGTAACACGGGATGTGGCGCCCGAACCCCGTCCGGTGTTCAGGCTTCGGCCCATGGACTCCGTTGTGTACGACACCCACGGCGCGTACGACGCGCAGGACGACCTGAACGGCGACGGTCAGGTCTTCCCCGTTCCCACGGCCCGGGCACTCGCCACCGAAGCCGTGCACGCCGGCCGGGAGGACCTGGCGGCGCTGGGACTGCACGCGGCCCCGATCGACCTGTCCACCACCTACCCGTCGTACGACAGCCGTGGGGAAGCCGCCCGGATCGACGCCTTCGCGGCCGACGGAGCCGAACCCGAGGGCCCGCCCGTCTACGCCCGTCTCGGAAATCCGACCGTCGCCCGCTTTGAGACCGCCCTCGCGCGTCTCGAAGGCACCGAGAGCGCGGTCGCCTTCGCGAGCGGCATGGCCGCGCTGAGCGCCGTCCTCCTCGTACGGAACGCGATGGGGCTGCGCCACGTCGTCGCCGTACGTCCCCTGTACGGCTGCAGCGACCACCTCCTCACGGCCGGGCTGCTCGGCAGCGAGGTCACCTGGGTCGACCCGGCCGGCATAGCCGACGCGCTGCGTCCGGACACGGGCCTCGTGATGGTCGAGTCCCCGGCCAACCCGACACTCGCCGAGCTCGACCTCCGGGCCGTGGCGCACGCCTGCGGTTCCGTGCCCCTCCTCGCCGACAACACCTTCGCCACGCCCGTGCTGCAACGCCCCGCCGAACACGGCGCTCGCCTGATCCTGCACAGCGCCACCAAGTACCTGGGCGGACACGGAGACGTGATGGCCGGAGTGGTCGCGTGCGACGAGGAGTTCGCCCGGAAGCTGCGCCAGGTGCGGTTCGCGACGGGAGGCGTCCTGCATCCGCTGGCCGGCTATCTGCTGCTGCGCGGCCTGTCGACCCTGCCGGTCCGGGTGCGGGCCGCGTCCTCGAACGCCGCGGAACTCGTCCGCAGGCTCGCCGCCGATCCGCGCGTCGCCCGCGTCCACTATCCGCGCATCGGCGGTGCCATGATCGCCTTCGAGGTCCACGGCGACCCGCACGACGTCATCGCCGGAGTCCGGCTGATCACCCCCGCCGTGAGTCTCGGCAGCGTCGACAGCCTCATCCAGCACCCGGCCTCCATAAGCCACCGCATAGTCCCCACGGAGGACCGCCACGACGCGGGCGTCAGCGACCGCCTGCTGCGCCTCTCGGTGGGCCTGGAAGACGTGGACGACCTGTGGTCCGACCTGGACGGCGCACTGGGGTTCACGAGCGAGGGCTGAGGACCGGGGCGCGAAGCCGGGGCAAGGGGCCGGGCCGAGCACCGGCCGGCCGGTGTGTGGACCGGCGGGCCGGTGGCGGACGGAACGGCTGACCGCCGCCGCGCCACCGGAACCCGGTGTTCCCGCGCCGGGCGGAGCAGGTGACGGCCGGTCCCTGCCCGGCGTCCTCGGGCGGGCAGCGACCGGGATTAGCGTTCGTGCCGTACGGCGACCTGACGGCGCTGCGGGCACGGACCCGGAGGAGCGGGCGGGCTTCGGCCCGTACACACCGGTGGCGCCCGGGGCGGCGGGGCGGCGGGGCGGCGAGGCGACTCGCCGCCCCGCCGAGCCCGGCGGGGCAGCCGCGGCTGGAGTGGGCGGGTCGGGGGCCCGAAGGCTCGGGGCTAGTCCCGCCCGGCCCGCGTGCTGGTCCCCGGCTGCGCCTGCGCCTGTGCCTGGACCTGGTCGTACGGCAGCCGTGAGGTCACCGGTGCCGCCTCAAGGCGGGCGGTGATGACCAGGGTGCCCTCCTCGATCTGGTAGTCGAGCGGGAGGCCGAGGCTGCGCATGGCGGACACCATGCCGGTGTTGGACGCCTGCGTCACGGCGTACACGCTCCCGCACCGGGCCTCGACGGCCATCGCCACCAGGCGGCCGATCAGTTCGCCGCCGATTCCGCGCCGCTGCCAGTCGTCCTCGACGAGCAGCGCCACCTCCGTCTCGTCGCCGTCCCAGAGGAGGTGGCCGAGGCCGACGATCCTGCCGGACGCGGTCTGTACGGCCAGGGTGCGTCCGAAACTGGGGCTGAGCAGGTGGTTGAGGTAGCGGTCCGCGTCCCCGACGGGGCCGTGGTACCGCATGCTCAGCGTGCGCGGCGAGCAGCGCTCGTGCATCGCCTTGGCGGCCTCGAGGTCGGAGACGTCGGCACGCCGTACCGTGATCGCGTTGCCCTCGGGCAGTGTCAGCAGATCCTGTCCGCGCGGAATGCGCGGACCGAGCCGCGCGTCCAGCTCGACGAGGGCCCGGGCCCGCGCGAACTCGGTCGGCGTGAACGGCAGATACGGCCGCTCCACCGTGATCACCCCGCCCTCAGGTGCCCGCAGCCGCATCACCGTGTCCTCGAGTGCCCCCTCCACGGGAGCCCCCTCCGCCGCCCGGCCGGAGCCGGGGGACTTGGCGGGCAGCGAGCGGATCGTGCACCGGCCGAGCAACTGCCGCAGTGCGAGCGGCAGTTCGGACGCGTCGAGGGCCGTACGGGTGGCCAGGCCCAGTACCCGGGTCGGCGCGTCCACCAGATCGTGGGCGTCGGCCCGCTCGATCCAGGTCTCGGTGCCGCCCGCCTGGGCCACGTTCCGGATGATCTCGGTGGTGGCCAGCTCCGCGGGGGCGCGCAGCAGGAACTCGTCGACGGTCCCCTCGGCCAGCGGGTGCGTCTGGAGGCTCAGGATGTCGACCTGGTGCTGCGCGAGCGCCATGCACAGCGCGGCCAGCGAGCCCGGGGCGTCCTTGACCGTCGTACGCATCCGCCACAGCACGGTCGTCTCCGCGACGGTCACCGGTGTGGAGGTGCCTTCCTCTTGCCCAGACGGCCCGGCCGCTCGCCCGGCCGCGAGCGGCGGGGCGCCGGTATCGCTCGTCGGCGGCGCGTGACCGTGGCGCCGTGCCCACCATGTGTGGAACCCGGCCGTGGCGGCCAGGATCACGGCGGACGTCACCAGCAGCGCGGGACCGTCCGGCCCGTGCCCGATCAAGTTGGCCACTCCGTCCGCGACCGCCACGGCCGTGAACAGCGCGGCGAGTTCGACGAGGTCGCGCCGCCAGTGGTGTACGGGGCGTCCGTGCTTCGCACGCGTCACATCAGACATGTCTGGAGTCATACAGCCACTGTGAAGGAATGGTGTTGCGTGATCACGAACGGCTTGTGACTGATCGGTTAAGTGTCGTTCTGCACCTTTTGCAGTTCTTTTTACGGGTCTTTTGCCTCGAACGCGCGATCGGTCCACCCTCCCTGGTCAGGGCCGCGCGGCTCGCGTCGCCATGCCCGCGGGTTGGGAGGTCCTACGTCAGGCGGCGGCCTCCTGCGTCAGCGCCGTCCGTAGCCGGCGGGCCTGCACCGCCACCCTGGACGAGCCGCGCCGCCCGGCGGCCCCGGCGAGATGCGTGAGATCACCGCGTGCCCCGGACCGCTCGGCGCAGTCGGCGGCGACGGTCAGCAACTCGCCCAGCCCCCGGACGGGTCCGCCGCTCGCCCCGTCCGCTGTGAGATCGGCGAGCAGGGCCGGCAACAGGTCGCGCAGTACCGACCAGACGGTGGCGTACGCGCCCGTGGCCGCTGCCGTGCGTATCGACTCGGCCAGCCGGGACGGCTTCACCGCCCCCCGGCGCACCAACTCGCCGACGTCCGCGCCGAGTCGCCCGGCGTCGAGCTGCCCCCGCGCGGCAAGGATCAACAGGGCGTCCACCGCGGCGAGCCGGTCCTCGGGATGCCGGGCTCCGAGCCCGTACGCCAGGCACAGGTGCAGTGCTTCGCCCGCCGTGCCGTCCGCCTCCGCGAGCAGCGGCAGAATCGCGGCGTCCGCGCGGCTGTCGTCCACCGCGACCATGCTGATGTCGCGCAGCAGACGCGCCGCCACCAGCTCCCGCCGTCCCGGTACGACCGCCTGCCAGTGCTGCCTCTCGGCAACGTCCCAGTGCCGGCAGTAACGGCGGTCCTTGAACACGGTGAAGGGGCGTCCCAGCAGCCGGAACTCCGGGGGGAACGAGCCCTGTATCTCTTCGAGTTCGCCGAGTTCCAGCAGGATGCGGACGCCTGCCGTCCGCCGGCGGCTCACGGGCAGCACCGGCGCTTCGGCGGCGAGCCACTGGGCCAGCCGGTATCCCTCGGGACTGCCCAGTGCCCGGGCCCGCGCCGCCGCTGCCTCCGCCGTCGCACGGTCGTCGCGCCGTACCCGCAGGAGTGCCTGGGCGAAGTCGGCGGCTCCCGGACGGGCGTCGAGCCGCCGGTACTCGGTCAGGCGTGCCACCAGCTCGTCCGGCTCCAGCGATCCGGTGGCCCAGGTGGGTGTGGCCAGCAGGAACGGCATCGGCTCGGCGCGGAGCCGGTACGCCACCTCCCACAGGCGCGCGTCCACAGCGCGCGACAGGGCGCTGTGCTGGCAATTCCCGTTCGTCGGGCCCTGCTGCACCGCCGCATGCAGGGTGTCCATGCCGACCTGCTCGAACAGGGCCGCCAGGACCACTTCGAGACCGTGCGGCGCCTCCCGGAAGCGCACGCTCGCGGTCGAGTACCGCGGATCGAGATCCTTCCACCAGCAGCGTGCGACCACGGGTCCGAGGGCCTCCACCAGACCGGCCCGATCACGATGGGCGTGGCGGACCAGACCGTCCAGGGTGCGTTCGAGCGCGGCAACGCCACCATCGGAGGCCAGCAACGCGCTGACCTCCTCGGCCAGTTCGGCCGCCGAATCCGGTGCCGCCGCCAGCCGTGCCGGCTCCGGAACGGGCGGCAGCACCTCCTCCTGGGCGGCCGAATCGGAGTCGAGGGCTTCGATGCCGAGGCTTCGCTGAGCCCGGATCCGCAGCCCCGGGCTCAACTCGGCCGCGAATTCGCCGAGTCGATGCCGCGTGACTCCCGAGTCGCCCAGGGCGGTGACATGGCGCTCCACCAGCTTCAGCGCACGCTCCTGCACCTCCGTGTCCTCATGTCCGAAGGCCTGCGCCACCGCGGGCAGCAGCACATCGGCCGTGGACGGATCGCGTTTGAGGACTTTGCCGAGCAGGATGAGCTGAGCCCGTACGAGCTTCCTCTCCGTACGGAAGAGCACGCCCGAGGACATCTCGGCCAGCTGTCGGGGCGTCAACTCACCGTCCAGTGCGAGAGAGGCGAGCACCGACTGCGCGTGCCAGGCGACGGCCGGCACGGCCTCGCAGGCGAGCGCCGTCCAGTCGGCCGAGCGCTCGCGTTCCTCGTCACGTGTCGGGGCGAGGCACGACAACAGACGCAGGAACACCCGCTGGTCGGCGGGGGCACCGCCGCGCAGCATCCGGGCCACGCAGGCGTCCACCAGGACCTCGCGGTCCAGAGTGCCTTCCTCGGCCAGTTCGGCGAGGGCGTTGTACCAGCTGCCCGGGCCGTCGCCGAAGAGCCAGGCGATCTGCCCCGTGACGTCCAGTGACTCGAAGAGCGCGGCGATCATCCGGGGCAGGTGCGGCTCCTGGCGCAGTCGCTGCGCCACGGTGCCCCCGCTGTGCCACGAAGCACCGATGTGCTCGAACCAGCCCTGCACATAGGCATCGGTCGTCGGCACCTCGCAGCCGGACAGCCCCACCAGCCCCGACAGCAGGGCGAACGGGATCCGGGAAGTCACCGGCCGAGCGGCGAGCCGGTGCGTCAGGTCGGTCAGCCAGTCGGTCTCGCGGTCGCCCAGCACATGGAGGAGGACACCGGGGGAGGCCTGGGACCAGCGCATGTCGGCCGCGGCGATCCAGGTCGCCGCACCGGCGGCGCCGGTGTGGCAGGCGGCTCCCGCCGCGTGCAGCGCGGGATGGGCCACCCGTGACGCCGCGTTCCACGGCGCGGTCCGCAGTTCCTTGCGCAGTTCCTTCAAGTCGGGCAGGCAGGCGCGGCGCTCGCCGTCCGTCATCCCGTCCAGGAGACCGGCGGCCTCGACCGTGTGCCCCGCCCGTACCGCCTTCAACAGCGCTTCGCCGCTCATCACGCATCGCCCCCGTCGACCGGAACTTCCATGAATTCTTCGCGTCGTCCGCCGGCCGGAGCCGGAGCCGGAGCCGGACCGGCCCCGTGTCCGGCCCGTGTGCCCCGCCGCACCATCCGCACCGCGAGGGCATGCTTGCAGGGCCCCCGTCCGCCCCGGTACTTCGCCCACCACAGGCAGGAGCAGCTCAGCGTTCCCGCGTCGTCGCGGACCCGGTGCACATGCCCGTCGTCGGCGGTCACCGTGCCGATGGCACCGTCCAGGGCGACCGCCCCCGCGGCGACCAGGGAACGGGCCGATCGCAGCCGCGGATTGTGCCGCTCGACCCGGTCCGCGTCATAGGGCAGTTCGCGGTGGAAGTACGCCGCCTCCGCGGTGTCGTACCCCACGCGCCCCGACGTGCCCAGCCGGACCAGGGCGGCCCTGACCCGCTCGGCCGGCAGACCGGAGGCGGCGGCCAGGTCACCCACGTCGACGCGCGGCTCCCAGGCCAGGAGCACCGCGATCAACTCCGCGTCCTCGGCGGCCTCGTCGGTGGACAGGGCGTCCAGTACGCCGCCCTCCCCGGAGAAGCCGCGGGAGGCGTCCGGCGACAGGGTGAGGGTGAGCCGCATGCCGGGCAGGACGGCCTCCCAGGCGCCGGCCGCGGCGGCGTCGCCGGTGACCGGTGGGCCGTACACTCGCAGGGACGTCGCATGGCGCAGCACCCGCTGGAGCGCGATCAGCCGCTCAGGGCCCGGCAGACACACGGCGCCCGGAACCGGTCGCGTCGTCGGGCGCAGCCCGCGGCCCGCCGGCACCACCCAGCGCGCACCGCCCGACGCCCCGCGCGTGGTGCCACGCGGGAGCGAGCGCAGGAACCGGACGGCCTCCGCCGCGGGCAGCTCGGCCCGCAGATCGAACCCGGCCGCTGTCACCTGGGCCTCGGCGAATCCCCGCAGCCAGCGGTCGGGCAGCGGCACCTTCTTCTCCACCACCGGCCCGTCCAGCGTCGTCACGGCCATCTCGTCGGGGCCGACCCGAAGGTGCAGCGGGTCGTCCGTGCCGATGCGTGAAAGGGCTTCGCGGAGCGGGTTGTTGACGTCGACATTGGTCGTCCCGTGACCGATCTCGCCGCCGTCGAGGCCCGCTGTCAGCACGTCCAGGCGCGCGTACACCCCGCCGCAGCCGGAGAAGGACTCGAACCGCAGCCGGTCGCCGTTGCCCGTGACCACCGGGTCCAGGGAGGCGCGCAGCTGCCGCTGGTAGTAGCGCGCCGCCGCGACGTCGGCCACCGCCAGAAGCCCCGCGGCCGCCACCTGAGGCGACCTCAGAAAGCCCGCGAAGAACCGTGGGTGGTCCTTGATCCCGCTGGGCGTCGCGCCCCGCGAGGTCTCAAGTCCCAGGCGTCGTCCGCCCGGCGCGGACTCCAGCGCGGAGGGTCGGGTGTAGGCCACGGCCTGCAAAGATCGCGTCATGGAAAAACCGTAGAGGCAACCACTGACAATCGGCTCTGACCTGCGACGACTTGCTCTTCGGTCGACTCCGGCGGTGGGTGCGCGATGCCGCGCACCGGGGGATGACTCCGGTGCGCGGCGCACGGTTCGAGGGTACGGGAGCCGGACGCGTCGCACGGCCGACCGGGTGCCGTGCGCGGCCGCCCGCCGTCCGCTCACGAGTCATCCGTCTGCCGTCTGCCGCCTGCCGCGCCGACGCCTGCGGCGGGTCCCGCTACTGCCCGACGCGCCCCGGCTGGAGCACCTGAGTGAACAGCACGGACCCGTCCTGCTCCCGGAGCCGGACCGTCAACTCGCCGCTGTCGCCGTCGATGTCGACCTCGCCGAAGAACTGGTAGCCGCCGGCGGGCGAGACGTTCGAGGCGACGGGCGCCTTCACGAACACCCGCTCAGGACCGAACGTGTTGTCCAGCGCGCTCGCCGGGAAGGCGCCGGCGTTGAGCGGACCGGACACGAACTCCCAGAACGGCTCGAAGTCGGTGAACGCGGCCCGCGACGGCTGATAGTGCTGTGCCGAGGTGTGGTGCACATCGGCGGTGAGCCACACGGTGCCCGTGATCCTCCGGTGCTTGATGAACCGCAGCAGCTCGGCGATCTGCAGCTCACGTCCGAGCGGCACGCCCGGATCGCCCTGCGCCACGGCCTCGATGTTCGGCTTGCCTTCGGTCGTGTCCGGCACGACGAGGCCGATCGGCATGTCGGCGGCGATCACCTTCCACACGGCACGCGAACGCGACAGCTCGCGCTTCAGCCACTCCAGCTGTTCGGCGCCGAGGATGCCCTGCGGGTCCGTGGTCTGGTTGCCGGGCGAGTTGGCGTTGCGGTAGGTGCGCATGTCGAGGACGAAGACGTCCAGGAGCGGACCGTGCCGCACGACGCGGTGGACGCGGCCGTCCCGGTCGCCGGGCCGCAGGGTCGAGATGGGGAAGTACTCGCCGAACGCGCGCCGGGCCCGGGCGGCCAGTACGTCGACGCTCTTCTCCGTGTAGCGCGTGTCGGTGGTCGCGATCACCTCGCCCGGGTACCAGTTGTTGCGCACCTCGTGGTCGTCCCACTGGACGATGGAGGGCACCTGGGCGTTGAACCGCTTGAGGTTCTCGTCGAGCAGGTTGTAGCGGAAGTTGCCGCGGAACTCCGCCAGCGACTCGGCGACCTTGGACTTCTCCTCGGTCGTGACGTTCCGCCATGTGCTGCCGTCGGGGAGTGCGGCGGTCGCGGCGATCGGGCCGTCCGCGTAGATGTTGTCGCCGCTGCACAGGAAGAAATCCGGGTCGAGCCGGGCCATCGCGTCGTAGATGCGGTAGCCGCCGATCTCCGGGTTGATGCCCCAGCCCTGCCCCGCCAGGTCACCCGACCACAGGAAGCGCACGCCGCCGCGCCGCCCGTGCGGGGTCGTGCGGAATGTCCCGCCGACCGGCTCTCCGGTGCGCCGGGGGTCGTCCGGGTCGGCGAGCAGGACGCGGTAGTGGATCTGTTCGCCGGAGGGCAGTCCGCGCAGCCGGGTGGTCCCCGTGAAGTCCGTGTCCGTGCCGAGCAGCGGGCCGTGCCATCTGCGCGGGTTGCGGAACGACTCGGTCGCCGAGGTCTCGACGATCATCCGGGCCGGGCGGTCGGACCGGACCCAGACCAGACCGGAGTCGGCGGTCACGTCGCCGGCCTGGACGCCCCAGCCCGCCTTCGGCCGGCCGGACAGGGTGAACGCGGGTGCCGAGGCGAGCGCGGTGGGCAGAGCCAGTGCCCCCGACGCGGCGAGAGTGCCGCGCAGCACGCTGCGGCGGTCTGGGAGGGAGCTGGGCGGACGGTGCGACATGAATGCGCCTCCGGGGACGGATTCGGCCAGTGTGCAGTGCCACAACTACTGGTGCGCCGCAGCGCACACGGAAACCGTAGGTGAACAACTGACCCTGGAAGAGGGGGAATTGCCGACGAATCCGGGATCCGGCGGGTGGACGCGGAAGACCGGCCGCGCATCGGGCCCGCGGCGGACCGGGTGCGAGGCGCCGGTGCGGGCGCTGACGGAGCCCGGGGGAAGACCGCCTCCGGTGCTCCTCAGGTGGCAGCAACCCACAGGGGACCTTCCCAAGGGACACTCCCGCCTGCTCGGTGTCGCCGGACGCCTGGCCCGAGGAGCCGTCATGGGCTTGCCTCGGTGGGCCGGGGCCCCACATCGGCCCCCGCGCCCCGTACGGCGTCCGCCATCAGCCGTACCCCGTCGCGTATCCGCGCGGGCGACAGATGCGCGTACCCCAACACCAGCCGTACGCCGTCCACGGCCGTCTCTCCGTAGTGTGCCGTGAGCCGGACCACCGCTCCGGCCGCCGCGGCCAGTTCCAGGAAGCGGTCCTGCGGCCCGTACCGGGCGGGCAGCGCGGCGACGACGTGCAGGCCCGCCGCGATCCCGGACACCTCCGCGCCGGGAAAGTGCTCCTCCAGGGCCGCCACCAGGGCGTCACGCCGCTCCCGGTAGGCACGCTGGCAGCGGCGCAACTGCCGGTCGTAGTCACCCCGTTCCACGAAGCGGGCCAGGAGCGCCTGGTCGAGGACGGGGTTGCCGAGGTCCATCGTGCGTTTGCGCTCGACGACCTCCTCGACATGGGCCGCGGGGACGAGCAGCCAGCCGAGCCGCAGCCCCGGGGCGAGCGATTTGCTGACCGAGCCCGTGTACGCGACATGCTCGGGGTCGAGCCCCTGCAGGGCGCCCACCGGGGCACGGTCGTAGCGGAAATCGCCGTCGTAGTCGTCCTCGACGACCAGCCCGTCCACGGATCGGGCCCAGTCGAGGAGTTCCGTGCGGCGCCGCGCCGAGTACGCGATGCCCGTGGGGAACTGGTGGGCGGGCGTCGTCACCACGGCGCGCACGCCGGACGCCTCGAGCGGAGCGATGGCGAGGCCTTCGCCGTCGAGGGGCAGCGGTACGGTGCCGACGCCGGCGGACGCGAACAGGGAGCCGTGTTCCGGACTGCCCGGATTCTCGACACCCACGCCGGTCGCCCCGCGCGCGTGGAGCACGAATCCGAGCAGCGTCATCGCCTGCGCGACCCCGGAGACCACGATGACGCGTTCCGGGTCCGCGACCACGCCCCGGCGGCGAACGAGCAGTTCCGCGAGGGCGGTCCGCAGCCTCGGCAGACCCCGCGGATCCGGGTAGCCCAGTGCCTGGTGGGGCAGTTCGGCCAGCACTCCGCGGTGCGCCGCGGCCCACGCGGCACGCGGGAAGAGGGACAGGTCGGGGGTTCCCGCGACGAAGTCCGCCCGCACCCCGGCCGGCCGCGGCGCGAGGTCACGCGCGCGTGGACCCACCGCACGGACCGCGCCGCCGACCCAGGTGCCGGCACCGCGGTCGCTGCGCAGATACCCTTCCGCCGTCAACTGCTCGTACGCCTCCGTGACCAGTCCCCGCGACACGCCGAGATCACCGGCCAGCTCACGGCTGGACGGCAGCCGGGTGCCGGGTGCGAGCCGCCCGGAACGGACCGCCTCGCGCAGCGCGGCCTGCAATGCGCGGCCACGCGCGCGTGCCGGAGCGGCCGCGGCCGGCAGGAGCAGTTCCCAGGCGGCCGACCAGGGTGCGGCGCCGGGGCGAGCGTGGTTCGGCGGCCCGTCGCGATTGGTCCCCGATGACGTCATGGAAGTGGACCTTAAACCGGACCACGTTCCTTCATAGCGTCACGGTCATGAACGCCACCACCATTCGGGGCGCCCTGCTCGCCGCCCTCGCCTGTGTCCTCGTCGGAGGTTCCTTCACCGCCAACAGCGTCCTCGGCCACTACCCGTACGCGGGCGGTCAGTTCCTCCGCTACGGCCTCGCCTGTGTCCTTCTGCTGCCCCTGGTCGGCCGGGGCGGTGCCGCCCCGCTGCGGCGGCTGACGGCCCGCCGGTGGGGGCGCCTCGCGCTGCTCGCGGCCGTCGGTATGGTCGGCTTCAACCTCGCGGTGATCGCCGCCGAGCGCACGGCCGAACCGGCGGTCCCGGGTGTCTTCGTGGGCTGTGCCCCGGTCCTCGTGGCGGTTCTCGTGCCTCTCCAGGAAGGCCGTCGGCCACGACGCCGCGTCCTGTACGGGGCGTCGCTCGTCGCCCTGGGCGCCTTCGCCGTTCAGGGGTGGGGCCGCACGGACGGGACCGGGATCGCGTACTCCGTGGGCGCGCTGGCGGGGGAGGTCGGCTTCGCCGTGCTGGCCGTGCCCGTCCTTCGCCCCCTAGGGCCACGGCTGCTGTCGGCCACCGTGTGCGGGATCGCCGCGGCCGAGTCGGCGGTGGCAGGGGTGATCACCGACCGCGGAGCGTGGCTGCGCGTACCGGACGCCACCGAGGCGACGGCACTGCTGTGGCAGGCGGCGGTCGTCACGGTCGTCGGCTTCGTCTGCTGGTACATGGGCATGCAGCGCATCGGCGCGGAGCGCGCCACCCTGTTCTCCGGCCTCATCCCCGTGGCCGCCGCCTGTACCGCGCCGCTCGTGGGCACGGGCGCCTACGGGGTCCCTCAGGCTGCGGGAAGTGCCCTGGTGGGTGCCGGAGTCGCCCTCGGATCAGGCGCGTTGAGCCTTGTCGTGGGGCGTGGCTCACGGGCTGGGTCCGAGGGGGACGGTGGCCGGGGCTCGAAGGCTGCCGCCGAGGGCGGCGGGCGGCGCGCCGCCCGCGCGGGCTTCGCCGGGGCGTCGCGCCGCCGCTCAGCTGCTGCCGTCGAGGATGACGCGGGCCACGAGCGCCGGGTCGTCGTTCATCGGGACGTGGCCGCAGCCGGGCAGCCGCACCAGCCGTGCCCGCGGAATGATCTGCTTGGCCCGGATGCCCTGGCGGCGCACCAGCAGCCGGTCACGGGTTCCCCACGCCACGGTGACGGGAAGCGTCGGGATGTCGTCCGTGAACTGGACGGTCGTCCCCGCCCGGAGGGTCTCGGTGAATCCCTCGGCGTGGGCCAGCGCGAGCGTCTCGGCGACGACGGCGTCCGGTGAACGGCGGCCGGGCCGGGCGTAGATGGTGCTGGTCAGCACCGCCCGCCCGGCCGCCGAACGGGAGAGCCGTTCGACGATCGGCAGAGGCATGCGCCGGGCGGCCTGTCGCATGGCGAGCAGCACCCCGAAGGCGTAGCGCCGTTCCACCGGTGACCAGAAACCGGCGGGCGACAGCGCGGTGACGGACCGTACGAGCTTCTCGCGGCCCAGTTCCAGGGCCAGCAGCCCGCCCAGCGAGTTGCCGGCGACATGCGGCCGCTCGATCTCCAGCGCCTCGCACAGCGCGCCGAGCACGGGTACCACGGTCGCCAGGTCGTGGGTGAGTCCTTCGGGCAGCGCCGGGGACGCGCCGAAACCGGGGAGGTCGACGGCGATGACGTCGCGCTCGGCCGCCAGGATGGGAATGACCGGGTCCCAGGCCTGTCGGTGGTGACCGATCCCGTGCAGCAGGAGCAGCGGTTCACCGGCGCCCACGCGCGCGTAGGACAGGGTGACCGCCCTCGGGCCGCGCGAGGAGGGAAGGCTGACGGAGACCGTGTCGGACATGGGACTGCTCCTCGTCTGGGACGCCGTGACCATCTTGTAGACAGCTTGTCAGCAATTGCTACCGACGGGTAGCCCCAGGTCGCCATGAACCGTACGACGTGGGGCCGGGCAACCCGGAGCCGGATGCTCGTGTCCCGCCGCTGTCCTCCAGGTCCCGCGCCGATACGCTCCCGCTCCTCGCGTCCGGCGCTAGCGCGCCCTGCGCACCTCCACGTTGAAGTCCGGGTGCCCGACACCCTGGAACAGGCCCAGCCACAGGGGCAGATACATCTCCACCGCCCGTGCCGTCCGGATGCCCCCGAGGTCGAGAACACGGTGCGCGGGCCAGCCGAACTCGCCCAGCAGCGCCGTCACCTGCTCCTTGGCGTTCGTGTCGTCACCGGAGACGAAGATCTGGTGCTCGCCCGGCACCCTGGCGGGGTCCACCATCACAAGGCAGTTGACGGTGTTGAGGCTCTTGACGACGCGCGCCCGCGGGAACGCGCGCTGGATCTGCTCGCCCACACTGTCCGACTCGACGGGATCGAGCCGCAGCTCGCCCTCCTCGAACTCCATGGGGTTGGAGACGTCGAGCAGCACCTTGCCGTCCAGGTGTCCCTCGCCGGCCGCCCGCAGCACCGCGAGCGCCACCCGCCCGCCCACGGCGTTCACGATCACCTCGCCGAACGCCGCGGCCTCCGCGAACGTGCCGTGCGACGCTCTTGGACCCGAGCTGTCGGCCCACTCGACGGCCGCCGCGTTGTCCTTCGTGCGCGAACCCAGCGACACCTCGTGACCCAGCTCGACCAGTTTCCCGGCCAGCGTGCGCCCGACGTCGCCCGTGCCCAGAACCGCGTACCGCATCGTCGTTCCTCCCGTGTCGACCGAGCGGGCCGCCGGCGGCCCGCGGTCATTGTGCTCCGGGAGCGGCGATTTCGCCTGGACACGGAGGAATGTGTCGGGTGGGATGGTGCGGTGGCCATCGACACCGCGACCGACATCTTCGAAGAGCATCGCCCCGTACTGATGGGCGTGGCGTACCGCATGCTCGGCCGGGTGGCCGACGCGGAGGACGTCGTCCAGGAGGCGTGGCTGCGCTGGTCGGCCGACGACCGGTCGGACGTACGGGAACCGCGCGGCTACCTGGTCCGTGTCACCACCCGGCTCGCCATCGACCGGCTGCGCCAGGTCCAGTCGCGCCATGAGGCGTACGTCGGGCCATGGCTCCCGGAGCCGTACGTCACCGACTTCGGCGACAGCGTCCCGGACAGCGCCGAACGAGCGGTCCTCGCCGACTCCGTCTCCCTCGCCGTTCTCGTCGTCCTGGAGTCCCTGTCACCGCTGGAGCGCGCGGTGTTCGTCCTGAGGGAGGCGTTCGGCTATCCGTACGCGGACATCGCCGCCGTCCTCGACCGGGGCGAACCGGCGGTGCGTCAGCTCGCCGGGCGGGCGCGCAAGCACGTCGGGGAACGGCGGCCGCGCTACGAGGTCGACCCCGCCGAACGCCGCGACCTCACCGAGCGATTCCTCGCCGCGGCGGGCGACGGAGATCTGGAGGGCCTCATGTCCCTGCTGGCGCCGGACGCGCGCCTGATCGGCGACAGCGGAGGCCTGGCCCAGGCGCCCCTGCGAGTCCTCGACTCCGCCGACAAGGTCGGCCGCTTCGTCATCGGCGTCGCCAGGAAGGGCGTACCCGGCCTGTCGTTCCGCTTCCTCGAGGTCAACGGCGGCTTCGCCGTGGTCGCACTGTCCGACGGCAAGCCGGACAGCGTCATCCAGCTGGACGTCGCGGACGGCCGCATCCAGTGCGTCTACATCGTGCGCAACCCGGAGAAGCTGGTTGCCCTTTCCGCCGACTAGCTCCGCACGACGCTCCTTCCGAAGGGCTCCGCCGGAGTCACGGAAACAGTGCGAAAGCCCCCGTCCCACAGACGGGGGCTTTCGGCGTTGTGACGCGAACATCGCCCAGCGAGAACACCCCGTGAACCCTCCGCGGCCGGGCACCTGTGCAAACCGTATGGGATCGATGATTGGTCTTGACCAAGGGTGGGGGCGGCCCTATGGTCGCAGGGATAGTGCAGGAACCTTTAATAAACAAGGGCGTTAAAACGCCGCCGGGCCACGGCGATTGCGGAGGACAGGGTGGGGACCACGCAGTTGGAATCGGTGCCGGAACCTAAGTACTGGCATCTCAAGACCGTGCTCAGCGAGGCACTGGACTCCGAGTTCACCGTGGGCGAGATCCTGCCCAACGAACGTGATCTGGCGGCCCGTTTCGGGGTCGCCCGGGCCACCCTGCGCCAGGCGCTCGAACAGCTCGAACTGGAAGGACGCCTGCAGCGCCGTCGTGGTGTGGGCACCACCGTCGCCCCACCGCGCGTGGGTGTGGCCGTGGGAACCGAACAGCAGGTGTGGCCCGGGGCGGTCGGCGACGCCTGGCACGCCGCGGACTGCACCCTGGCGGCACCGCCCGCGTCCGTGGCCGCCGTCCTGGAGACAGCCGCCGGCGAGCAGGTGCACGTCGTGCGCCGTTCCCGGGTGACACACGGTCAGCCCGTCGCAGCCGAACTCCTCTACGTCCCGGCGTCCTCGGTACCGGACCTGTCGGCGATCGACGCGCCCTCGGGCGCCGCACGCGCGCGTGCCGTCCTGCGGGAGCTTCAGAGGCTGGAGCTGGAGGGCCAGGACAGCGCCGTCGAGCTCGGTTCGGCCCGCGCGGACGACGCCAAGGAGCTCGACCGCCTTCCCGGAGCGCCCGTTCTCGTCGTCACGACCCGCTTCTTCACCGAGGGACGTACCGCCGCGGTGTCCGTGGCCACGTACCGCGCGGACACCTGCCGGCTCACGTTCGGCGACTCCGGCGGCGTGGAGATCCACCACGACCCCGAGCGCCGCGCTTCCTGAGCCGTCCCGCCCGGACCCGCCGCGCTCTTCGAGCCACGCCCCGGATCACACCCGCCGCGCCCCGGAAACACCCCGGGGCGCGCCGTTTTTCCGCCATTGCCGTGCCGGTACATCCGTGCCGCCATGGTCATGCCCGCCCCGGGGCCGTGCCGCCGACGCCTCAGCGGCGCGCCGTCACGGTCCCCTCCACCGCGAACAGCTGCTCCTCCACATGGTCGAGGGCCAGCCGCAGCGCCCCGGTCGCCACCGCCGCTTCGCCCAGCAGGGAGAGGGCCACCTTGGGCGGGCGCAGGCAGTAGCGCGCCAACTCCCGCCGCAGCGGCTCCAGTACGCCGTCCAGACCGGCCGCCCAGCCGCCGATGACGACCAGCTCCGGGTCGAGGGCGAGGACCAGGGCCGCAACGTCGTGCACCAGCCGCTGGATGAAACGGTCCACCGCCGCACGCGCTCGCTGGTCGCCGCCCTTGGCCAGCGCGAACACCTTGGCGACCGCCTGCTCGTCGAGCGGGTGCAACGGCTCGTCCGTGGTCGACAGCAGCGTCTCGGGGGTGACGTCACGGCCCAGCAGGTGCAGCGCGCCGATCTCACCGGCCGCCCCGCCGTACCCCCGGTGCAGCCGCCCGCCGATCAGCGAGCCGGCGCCCGGACTGAGGCCCGCCAGGACGAACACGACGTCGTCGGACTCGGTCGCCGCACCCTTCCAGTGCTCGGCGACCGCCGCCGCGTTGGCGTCGTTCTCGACGAGCACCGGGCACTTGAAGGAACGGCTCAGCCGCTCGCCCAGGGGCAGACCCGTCCACTCCGGCAGCGCCGTGCCCAGGCGCACCGTGCCGTCCGCCTCCACGATGCCGGGGCTTCCCACCCCCACCGCCCGCAGGGAGCTGCGGGCGACACCGGCCCTGCGCAGCAGTTCGGCGACCGCCATCCGAAGCCGTTCCAGCCGCTCGTCGGCGGACGCCGTCTCGTCCACGTCCTTGGCCATCGCGCCCATCACGCGCCCGTCCAGGTCGGCGAGAAGCGCCGCGACACGGTGCGGGCCGATCTCCAGGCCCAGCAGATGCCCCGCCTCGGCCCGGAACCGGAACCTGCGCGCCGGACGCCCCTGGCGCCGCGTGGCGCCCTCCTCGGCCGCCTTCTCGACGACGAGCCCGTTCTCGATCAGCCCCTCGACGACGCCCTCGACCGTCGGCCGCGACAATCCGGTCACCCGGGTGATCTCGGTGAGGGTCGCGCAGTCCGTGGCACGCAAGGCGTGCAGCACCACCGCGGAATTGATCCGTCGCAGCAGAGAGGGATCCCCGCCGGTCAACTGCCCCAACGTCCGTCCTCCCAGCTTGTACGCGTGTTGGCCGGATCGTACTCGGAGCCGGGGACACCGGCGAGGGCCGGGGACCCTTTGCCCTTCACGGGGCGTCGCCGGGCCGGTTCCACGGGTGCCGTCAGCCCGGCGCCACGAACCCCGACTCGTAGGCCGCGATGACCGCCTGAGTACGGTCCCGGGCCCCCAGCTTCGCCAGTACGGCGCTGACGTGCGACTTGACCGTCTCCGTCCCGACCACCAGCCGCGCGGCGATCTCGGCGTTCGACATCCCCCGGGCCATCAGCCGCAGCACGTCCGCCTCGCGCTCGGTCAGTGCTGCCCGCTCCATGGCCGCCCGCGCGGCCGGATTCCCGCCACTGTCCCCGTACTCGGCCGCCAACTGCCGTACGGAGGCGGGGAACAGCAGGGACTCGCCCTCGGCGACCAGCCGCACCGCGTGCACGATCTCGGCGGGCCGCGCCCGTTTCAGCAGGAAACCGTCGGCGCCCGCGCGCAGGGCCTCATAGACGTATTCGTCGTTCTCGAACGTCGTGACCACGAGGATCTTCGGCGGATCGGTGACGGTCCGCAGCACCGCGCGTGTGGCCTCGATGCCGTCCATCAGGGGCATCCGGACATCCATGGCGACGACGTCCGGCCGCAGCTGCCGGACCAGCGGGATCACCGCGGCACCGTCGGCGGCCTCACCGACGACCTCGATGTCGGGCTGCGCCTCCAGAACGGCGCGCAAGCCCGCGCGGACGAGGGGTTCGTCGTCGACGAGGAGAACACTGACCGCCATCCGGCCAGCCTAGATCAGCGCAACGGCAGCTCCGCGCGCACCTGCCAGTCACCCTCGTGCGGGCCCGTCCGCGCGCGGCCGCCGAGCAGCGCGGCCCGCTCCCGTATGCCGCGCAGGCCGCTGCCCCGTCCGGGCCCCGTGATGCCGGCCGGCAGCGGATTGCGGACCTCCAGGGCCAGCGTGCCGTCGCCGACCTCGATACGGACCCGCACCGGGACGCTCCCGGCGTGCCGCAGCACATTGGTGAGCGACTCCTGGAGGATGCGGTACCCCTCCCTGGACACCGGACCGGGCACGGTCTCCAGGGGGCCCGCCACCTCGGCGTCCACTTTGGCTCCCGACGTGCGCGCCGACTCCAGCAGCCGGTCGGCGTCGGTCAGCGTCGGGCGGCTGCTCGCGGGACGCTCCGCCTCGCGCAGCACACCCAGCACCCGCTCCAGGTCCTCCAGGGCGGCCCGGCCGGTGTCCTCGATGGCGGCCAGGGCGCGCTCGGTGAACGCGGGGTCGGCGGCCGCCCGCGCGGCACCGGCCTGCACCACCGCGACCGTGAGCGCGTGGCCGATGGAATCGTGGAGCTCACGGGCGATGCGGTTGCGCTCCAGGAGCTGCTCGGTGCGCTCCTCCAGGGCGGCGAGCCGCTCGCCGGGGGAGGGGCCGAGGAGCCGGCGCGCGAGTGCCGTGATCACTTCACCGAGGCCGACCACCCCGCCGTACAGGGCGAGCAGGGGCAGCGGGACGAGCAGCGCGCAGCTCCAGTGCGGGTCGAGGAACATCATCACGGGGTCGCCGGCCGACCGGTACCCGATGGCCGCGCTGCCCAGGTCGATGGCGAACAGGGGCATCCAGACGGTGACCCCGCAGGCCACCCATCCCAGCAGGATGCGCGCCTCCAGCCAGAGCACCGTCCGCCACCGGTCCCGCCAGGTGACCGAAGGAGCGACCGAGAACACCCGGTCCTCGCCTCTTCGCTCGTCCGGAGACAGCATGAACCGCGCCTGCACACCCTCGCCCCGCCGCACGGCGGGGATCAGCCCCAGCGGAACCACCAGCAACGCGGGCATCCACGGCTTCGTCATGTCGATGAACAGCCACACGCTGGTGAACAGCATCGGCACCCACAGGTGCAGCAAACGCGTGTACGTCGTCCCCCACAGCAGCGGGCGCAGAAACCGGGCCATCGCGTCATCGTGCCAGCCGGCACCGACAACGGACCTCCCCCGGGCGGGGGAGAGGATCTCCACCCTCGGGGGAGGTGAGGACCGGCCGACGACGGCCACGCTGGGGCCATGACCAGCATCGACGTCCACGACCTGACCAAGGAGTACGGCGGCAAGCGCGCCGTGGACCGCCTGACCTTCAGCGTTCTCCCGGGCCGCGTCACCGGATTCCTCGGCCCGAACGGCGCCGGAAAGTCCACCACCATGCGGCTCGTGCTGGGCCTGGACCGGCCCACGTCCGGCACCGCCACCGTCGGGGGCCGCGCCTACGCCACCCTCGACGAACCGCTCCGGAAGGTGGGCGCCCTGCTCGACGCCGGGGCGGCGCACGGATCGCGGACCGCCCGGGACCATCTGCGGGCGCTCGCCGCCACCAACCGCATCCCCGAACGCCGGGTGGACCAGGTCCTGGAGGAAGCGGGGCTCGCCTCGGTGGCCCGGCGCCGGGTGAAGACGTACTCCCTGGGCATGCGTCAGCGTCTGGGCATCGCGGCGGCGCTCCTCGGCGACCCGCCCGTGGTGCTCCTCGACGAACCGTCGAACGGGCTCGATCCGGAAGGGATCATCTGGATCCGGGAACTGCTGCGCCGGCTGGCCCGTGAGGGGCGCGCCGTCCTCGTCTCCAGCCACCTCATGAACGAGACCGCGTCCTTCGCCGACCAGCTCGTCGTCCTCGGCCGCGGCCGTCTTCTCGCCGACATGCCCATGCGCGAGTTCATCCACGCACGCGTGCGGCATCGGGTCCGGGTGCGCAGCACGGACAGCGGCGCGTTGGCGGGCCTGTTCGCGGAGCACGGTATCGAGGCCGTCGAGGGCGAGGACTGCCGCTGGACCGCCCTCGACGCGCGGCTGGAGGACATAGGGCGCCTCACCTCGGCCGCCGGTCTGCCGATCCTCGAACTCGCCGCGGAGGAAGGCACGTTGGAGCAGGCCTATCTGGATCTGACAGCCACCGAGACCGAGTTCGCCGCCCCGACCCAGCCTCAGGAGGTCTGACCGTGTCCTTCGCACCCGTACTCCGCGCGGAATGGATCAAGATCCGAACCCTGCGCTCGCTCCTCTGGGGCCTGTTCGCCGTCCTCGCGGCCACGGTGGCGTTCTCGGCACTCGCCGGGCTCGACGACTCCGACGGCCAGGAGTTCGACCCGCTCTTCTCGACCTTCTTCGGTGTCAGTTTCGGCCAGATCGCGGCCATCACCTTCGGGGCGCAGGCGGTCTCGGCCGAGTACCAGGGCGGTGCCTTGCGTGTCTCGCTGTCGGCGGTTCCCGACCGGGGTCGCTGGTTCCTGGCGAAGACGGTGGCGATCGGCGGACCGGTCCTGGTCGTCGGTCTGGTCACGGGAGTGGCCAGTCTGGTGGTGGGGACGTCCGTGCTCGGTTCCCGAGCGAAAGGGCTGACCTGGGCGGAGGAACTCCGGGGAGTGGTCGGCTGCGCGATCTACCTGACCCTGATGGCCCTGTTCGCGGCGGGCCTGGCAGCCGTCCTGCGGAGCGGGGTCGCCACGTTGAGCATCCTGATCCCCTTCCTCCTGATCGTGTCCTTCGTCGTCGGGGGAGCGTCGGGGAGCATCGCCGACTTCCTGCCGGACAAGGCGGGGCAGACGGCTCTGCACGAGACGTCGGACGGTGCCCTGGGCCCCTGGAGCGGCCTCGCCGTGACCGCGCTGTGGACCGTCGCGGCACTCGGTGCGGGCGCGTGGAGCGTCCGGCGCCGGGACGCATGACCTCAACGGCCTCCTGACGCCTCACCAATTGTCAGTGGTGGCCGCTTTACTGGACGGCATGACCATCGCGCAGCACCTCGCCACGATCGACCGGCTGTGCTTCGAGGAGTTTCCCCCGGAGCCCGGCCGGTCGGATGTCGGCTCCGCCGGACCCGGTTACCACATAGCCGAGTTAGCGACGAGTGGGGACTTCTGGGAAGCCGACGGCGCGGCACGTGAGGAGACCGAAGAGCAGTACGAGGCCGACCGGGACGGTCTCTCGGAGCTGCTCACCGGCCGCTGGGGTCGTCCGGAACTCCTGAGTCTGTCGAGCGCTTTCGAGCGGGCGACGGACGGCGAGGAGATACCCGAGCCCTGGGGGCTCCTGAGTTCGCACGTGCCCGATGTGCACCTCTGGAAGCCGGAGGGGCAGGACCGCTGGATCGCCCTCGGTATCTCGCAGTGGGACAGCGAACTGCCGTTCCAGCTGCTGGCCGTCGTCACGGAGATCGACCCACCGTGACTCACGGAGCCTGCGCCGCCGCCCGCAGGCGGCCGTACTCCTCGGCCATCGTCGCCGCCGTCCAATGCGCGTTGAGCCCGCTGGGGTTGGGCAGGACCCACACCCGGCTCGAGCCGATCGTCCGCTCCTGAGGGCCGATGCGGGCCTTGCGGTCGTCGAAGGCCGCCCGGTACGCGGTCACCCCCACCACCGCCAGCCACCTCGGGCGCAGCCGCTCGACCTTCTCGGCGAGCAGTCGTCCGCCCTCGCGGTACTCCTCGGCGCTCAGCTCGTCGGCCCGCGCGGTCGCGCGGGCCACCACGTTGGTGATGCCGAGTCCGTAGGAGAGCAACTCGTCCTGCTCGGACGGCTTCATGAGCCGCGCAGTGAACCCGGAGAGATGCAGTACCGGCCAGAACCGATTGCCGGGCCGGGCGAAGTGATGGCCGGTGGCCGCCGTCATCAGGCCCGGATTGATGCCGCAGAAAAGCACCGAGAGGCCGTCCGCGACGACATCCGGCACGAGCCGGTCGCGGGCGGCCTCCAGGTCCGCGGGGGTGAGCCGTGTCAGAGGATCGCTCCGGGCGTGTAGCCGGCGGCCTCGGGGTGCTGCTTGAGGATCTCCTCGACGCGCCCGACGACGACGGCCACCTGGTCGGCGGCGGCGCCCGTGAAGGACAGCTTGTCGGCCATCAGCTCGTCGAGCTGCGCGCGGTCCAGCGGGATCCGCTCGTCCGCGGCGAGCTTGTCGAGCAGCTCGTTGCGCTCGGCGCCCTGCTCACGCATGGCGAGGGCGGAGGCGACCGCGTTCTCCTTGATCGCCTCGTGGGCGACCTCGCGGCCGACACCGGCGCGCACCGCGCCCATCAGGACCTTGGTCGTCGCGAGGAACGGCAGGTAGCGGTCCAGCTCGCGGGCGACGACGGCCGGGAAGGCGCCGAACTCGTCGAGGACGGTCAGGAAGGTCTCCATCAGACCGTCCAGCGCGAAGAACGCGTCCGGCAGCGCGACGCGGCGCACGACCGAGCACGACACGTCGCCCTCGTTCCACTGGTCGCCGGCCAGCTCGCCGGTCATCGACGCGTAGCCGCGCAGGATGACCATCAGACCGTTGACGCGCTCGCAGGAGCGGGTGTTCATCTTGTGCGGCATCGCGGACGAGCCGACCTGGCCGGGCTTGAAGCCCTCGGTGACCAGCTCGTGCCCGGCCATCAGCCGGATCGTCTTGGCCGTCGAGGACGGGGCGGCCGCCAGCTGCACCAGGGCGGTCACGACGTCGTAGTCGAGGGAGCGCGGGTAGACCTGGCCGACGGAGGTGAAGGCCTGCGAGAAGCCGAGGTGCCCGGCGATCCGCTGCTCCAGGTCCGCGAGCTTGGCCGCGTCCCCGCCCAGCAGGTCGAGCATGTCCTGCGCCGTGCCGACCGGGCCCTTGATACCGCGCAGCGGGTAGCGGCCGAGCAGCTCCTCGAGACGGCCGTACGCGACGAGCAGCTCGTCGGCGGCGGTCGCGAAACGCTTGCCCAGGGTGGTGGCCTGTGCGGCGACGTTGTGCGAGCGGCCGGCCATGACCAGCTCGGCGTACTCGCCGGCGAGCTTGCCCAGACGGGCGAGGACCGCCACCGTACGGTCGCGCATCAGTTCCAGCGAGAGCCGGATCTGCAGCTGCTCGACGTTCTCGGTGAGGTCGCGGGAGGTCATGCCCTTGTGCACGTGCTCGTGCCCGGCGAGGTCGTTGAACTCCTCGATCCGCGCCTTCACGTCGTGCCGGGTGACCTTCTCGCGCTCGGCGATGGAGGCGAGGTCGACCTGGTCGAGGACACGCTCGTAGTCGGCGATCGCGGCGTCCGGCACCTCGATCCCGAGGTCCTTCTGGGCGCGCAGCACGGCGATCCAGAGCTGACGCTCAAGTTTCACCTTCTGCTCGGGGGACCAGAGCGTGGCGAGTTCGGCGGAGGCGTAGCGTCCGGCGAGAACGTTGGGGATACGGGGCTTTGCAGGCGCGGCAGTCACGTGTGTGGAGTTTACCGGCTGTCCGGCGCCGGTCCTGTTACGCCCGCCGCGTCCCGAATGCGCAGGTCGGGGCGGAGCGGCACCCCCCGGCGGACCGGGGTGTGCGTGAGAGGTGCGGGGACGGGACGGAGGTGCCGCGCGGGGGCGGGCACCACAGACCGCGTCGTCGCTCCTGCCGGCCGCCGGTGGTCCCGGCGGAATGACGCTCAACTTCCTTTGAGTAAAAGAGAGTTGTTCATCGTATTGGGTAGGGAGATGTCTTGGTGGATCGATTCCGCAGCGCCGTACTCAGGACCCTGAACGCGGGGGGCGGCTTCCGTAGCCCGCCCGCGCGTGGGGATCGGGGTGGGACTGCTCGCTGCCGACCACAGCGCGCAGGCCCCCGTAGGTCTTTGAGGTGAACCGGTCGTGGGCGAGGGTGAGCTCGGCCGTGATCAGCTGGTTGCGCTCGTCATTGACTTCCTCGATCTCCTGCATGAGTGAGGAGTTCTTGGCGCGGAGTGCCGTGTTCGCGTTCCGCGCCTCGTCGAGGGCTCGGGCATGGCTGCCGAGTCTGATGGCTGTGATGGTGGCCCTGCGGGCCATGGCTTTCTCTCGCTGGGACAGCTCCAGCTCGCGTTTGTGCATGTCCAGCTCGAGGTGTCTTCGGTGCTCCACCAAGACGCTCAGATCATGCCGTGTGCGGGCGTCGACCTGGTTGACCGTGTGACGGAGCAGGGCTGCGAGCACCCCTGCCACTCCCATGGTCAACAGGCCGACCCCGACTGCCGCCAACTCCCATGCATGGTGCCAGACGCCTCCGCCCACGAATGTCCAGCCGGCTGTGCAGCTGGCGGTGGACGCGAATGCCAGTCTGTACGCCACGTTTTTTTACCCCCTTGCAGTGGCCCCCCGGTTGTCGTCGGCATCGAGGTCCTTCTGGAGCTCGATCGCTTGGACGATGTTCCCGCTGAGCATTGTGCGGATTCTGAGATCAGTGATTCCCCATGCGTCCATGGCCTCCTCCGGGGTGAGTGTGACTGAGGCTACCCTCCGTACCGCAGGCTGAGGCCCGTGTTCCGGAGGAAGCATTCCGCTGTTGACCAACATCTCCCGCTGGTCGAGGCCAAGCACTGACGCCCATGTCGTCAGCTGCGAGGGGAGGGGGAGGGTCTTGCCTTCGAGTGTTCTGCTGATCGTCGTCAGGCTCACTCCAATCGCGATGGCCAGCTGAGCCCGGCCACCGGCTCGTGGGCGGACGTCGTACCCGGCCGCTGTCGCGGCGTTCGTGAGGTACTCGCCAACCCTCCTTGCGAGAGCTTGTCGCTCACCGCGGGACTCGTGGGGGGACTCTTCCATGCTCCGCATGCCCGGAGAGTAGCGCGCATGTATGCAACTTGCACGCGACTTGCATGCGTGCATCTTCGCAGGTCAACGGCTGTTTGGGCGTCATGCCAGGCCAAGGGGGACGGCTCGCACTCCAGTTCCCAACAAAAAGTCCCGTCGTCATACCGGCGAAGCAACTTGCGTACGTGTACGCAAGTTGCATATGTTGCATGACTGTGAGTTAGTCGCACGTATGCAAGTCCCTTTGAGGGGACCCTATTTGCACCGCCTCGGCATCAGCTCGACCACGTCCGGAGCTGCGAGGCATCTGCGGGGGACGCCTCGAAACCTTCGGACACGACGACCCGGTCATCCGGCGCCCGAGGCCGGCCATGCCGGAGCGGACCGTCGCAGCACCTGCCCACCGCAGTTCATCCACTCATGAACGGAGTAGGCCTTGATCGCCGAGGCTAACGCCGCAACACCGCGGTTCGACACTAGAGAACCGGCCCTTATCGCCCGCGCACTCGCGGGCGACCGGGACGCGTTCGGGGAGCTCTACGCTCTGCACCACCCCGCGGTGCTGGCCTACGTACAGCGCCGTGTACGCAATCGGCAGGTCGCCGAGGACATCACCGGCGAGACCTTTCTCAACGCCTGGATGAAACGCGGCACTTTTACCTATCGCGGCGTCGGCTTCGTCGGGTGGCTGATCACCATCGCCCGGAACAAGGTCATCGACCATTGCAAGAGCGCGCAGCGGCGTGAGTTCGTCGTCGAGGACATGCTCGGTTTCGACGAGGACCTCACCGTCAGTACGGAGGACACCGTACTGATCGGTCTGGACGAGGAGTTGTTGCGTCAGGCGCTGGAGCAGTTGCGGCCGCCGCAACGCGAAGTCCTCACACGTCGATTCCTGATGGAGTTCTCGGTGCTCGAGACGGCGCGCCAGATGGAGCGGACCGAAGGCGCCGTGAAGACCCTCCAGTTCCGGGCTCTGGCCAAGCTGCGCAGCGAGTACCTGGGGGTGGCGGCATGACCACCGTGCCCGGGATCCGTACGGCCGTCGAAGCGCATCTCGCCGAGCAACTCGGCACGTTCGCCCGGGAATTCGTCGCCGAACTGGAAGCGCAGGGGAGGCTGGTCGAGGTGGGCGGTGCCGGTGTCCTCGAACGGCTGCGGACACAGGTCGAGACGTGGCAGAACTGCCCGGAGGCCTACCACGCGGCCGTCGACACGATCGTCGAGGACTGCGGATACCCGAGTGAGGTGGCGATGAGGATCGCCACCGCCCTGAACCGCAAGGGGCTGATCCCCGGCGGCGAGGACCGCGCGCCGGAGCCGGCGCCCGAGCCCGAGCCCGAGCCCGAGCTCGAGTCCGGGCCTGGGCCTGGGCTCGAGAGTCGGCGTGCTTCCGTCCCCTCACCGAACCGCAAGGGACTCATGCCCGTCGGCGAGGACCCCGAGCCGCGGCACGACCGTACCCCCGCGTCCTCGCCTCTGGTGCCGGCCGCACGCGGCGCGATCGTGCTGCACCTCGCCGACCGCGGCGCCGGACGGGCCATGGTGGAGCACGGGGCGGCGCCGGTGCCCCGACGCGTCGACGGCGAGGTGCCGCGGGTCCGGCCGGCCTCCGCGCGGACGCGCGCCGTCGGATGGGGCAGCGCCTCCGCTCGCGCGGTCTCCGTCGCCGCGGCCCTGCAGTCCGACCACCTCGCGCGCCTCGAAGCCATGCAGATCAGCGCGGACGGCGAGCGGGTCACCGTGGCCATCAAGGCCACGTGCCTGGCCGACTGGGAGTACTGGCTCGACGCGATCGGGGCTCCCCGCAACGTCCGGACCAGGACGGCAGGGCACGCCCAGGTGGCAGCGGGCACTCTGGACGGAGTGGCTGTCCACCTCACCGCGCACGGTGTCCCCGAACTCCTCCAGGAAGCGAGCGACGCCGCCGCCGACCCCTTCTACCTCTGGGGACGGATCTACGACCTCGGAATGGGGCAGGTCGACCGGGTCGACCGCATCTGGCTGTCCCTCGGCCGGCGACAGGACGAGCGCGGGATGCCCCTGCTGATCCTGCGGGGAACGGACGGTCCTCCGTATCCGCTGGCTTCGATCGTCATGGCGCACGGCCCGCTGACGGCCACCCCGCCCCCCTCCGAACTCCCCACCGACGGAATGGCCGGCGACAGTGCGTGACGACCACCGGGCGCCACCGCTTCGGCTGGCTGTTTCTCACCCGTGGTGCCCCGCACCTCTGCACGAGGCGACCCGAGGCCATGTGTCCACTGCGGTTCCGGGGTTGTGTACTGCACCTGGCCCAGAACATGCCTGATCTGCAGTAGGCGCGGCTGCTCGATGTGGCTGGTTTCCCACCCTCCCGGTGGCTCGCCGCGGGGGCGCCGATGGGGCACATCGGCCCTGATCCGTCCACCGATGGCGTGACGGTGCGAAAAGGTACGCACACGCTTTTGCCCCGGCCACGCCCGCGAGCCGTTACTGGGAGTTCCTTCGGCGGTGGTCAGGGGCGTACTTCTCAGGCCCACGCATGAGTGCTTTGATGTTGATCCCGGCTGGGTTTCCCGGCTGGCCTGTTACTTGTCATCCACTCCAGGGTGGCGAGACGGCTCCTCTCCATGCTCCGCAAAGCTGGAGGGGCCGTCGGCCGGGTCCGGCACACGCTGCCGGGCCCGGCCGTAGTTCCGGGGCGCGTGAGTGAGCGCATCAACAGCACTCCCGCGCTGTCAAGCGCCCCCCGTGCGCCCTGTGGCGGTCGAGGGGCGAACCGGTAGCGTCCTCTTCATGCGGAGCATGGGCCGCCGTGTCACTCGAGAGAGGGGCACGGCGGAAGCCGCCGGATCGGCGCCCCCTTCAGCCCTCGTGGCCACCGCGTTCAGCCTCCCCGGCACACGGACGTGACCCGGGATTCCTGGAGTCCCCCCGGTGGATCACGGCCTCAGCCGCCGTGCCCACCCGTGACCGGACCCTCGTAGGGAAGCAGCTCCGGCCGTTTCGCCGGAAGTCCGTCACCGGACGAGCGCCCCGTCAGCCGTCGCCCGATCCACGGCAGCAGATGCCGCTGGGCGAAGCGGGCGTCGGCGCCGCGGCGGGCGACCCAGCCGGGCGGTGCCGTGGGCGCCATCGGGGTGTGCCACTCCGCGTCCTCCGCCTCGTACCCGAGGGTCTGCCAGACGGCCTCCGCGACCCGGCGGTGCCCCTCGGCGGACAGGTGCAGCCGGTCCACGTCCCACATGCGCGGGTCGGCCAGCGAGGGGGCTCCGTAGAGGTCGACGACCAGCGCGTCGTGCCGCTTCGCGAGCTCGTCGACGACGGTGAAGAGCTCCTCCATGCGGGGCCGGAAGCGTTCGAGCACCGGACCGTTGCGGCCGGGGCTGCGCATCAGGACGAGCCGCTCGCAGGCGGGGGCGAGCCGCTCCACGGCCTCCTCGAGGAGACCGCGGACACGTCCCATGTCGACCTTGGGCCGCAGGGTGTCGTTGAGGCCGCCGACCAACGTGATCACATCGGGCCGCATGGCGGCGGCCACGTCCACCTGCTCGGCGACGATCTGGCCGATCAGTTTGCCGCGTACCGCGAGGTTGGCGTAGCGGAATCCGGGCGTCCGGGCGGCCATCCGGCCGGCGAGGAGGTCGGCCCATCCGCGGTAGGAGCCGTCGGGCAACAGGTCCGACATGCCCTCGGTGAAGGAGTCGCCGACCGCGACAAGGCTGGTGTAGGTGGCATTCGTCTGCATGGCGGGAAAGATGGTAACCCGAACACATACTCATCGGTCGGTCGGGCTCCCGGGCCGGTCGACCCCGCAGGTCCTTCGGGCAGCCCCGCCCGGCGGCGGCGACAAAACCCACCTCCGTCCGGACGGCCCGGGTAGGGGCGACCTCCGCCCGGACGACCCGCGATCGGCCACCTCCGCCCGGGGACCCCGCCCGGGCGATCTCGGCCCGGGAACCCCGCTCGGGCGCGCCCCCGACCCGGCAGCGGTCGCCCAGCCGGGACCGCCCCCCAGCCGGGATCGTCGTCGGCCGTCGGTTCCTACGCCGGCTGCCCGAAGAGTTCTCTCAGGACGTCCTCCATCGTCACCAGCCCCGTGAGCCGTCCGTCGCTGCCCATGACCGCCGCGAGATGCGTACGGCTGCGGCGCATCGCCGTCAGGACGTCGTCCAGCGGGGTGCTCTCCCGGACGCGAGCGATGGGCCGCATGTCCTCCACGCGGAACGGCACCTCGCGCGGAACGGCGTCCAGCGCGTCCTTGACGTGCAGATATCCGACGATGCGGCGGCCGTCGTCGACGACCGGGAAGCGGGAGAAGCCCGACTCGGCCGACAGCCGCTCCAGTTCCTCCGGAGTGACGCCCACGCGTGCGTAGACGACGCGTTCCACCGGGAGCACCACGTCGTGCACCGGACGGCGCCCCAGTTCCAGCGCGTCGTGCAGCCGCTCCTGGGCGCGATGGTCGATGAGCCCCGCGGCACTGGAGTCCTGGACGAGGCGGGCCAGTTCGTCGTCGGAGAAGGTCGCCGTGACCTCGTCCTTCGTCTCGACCCGCAACAGCTTCAGCAGTCCGTTGGCGAAGGCGTTGACCGTGAAGATGACCGGGCGCAGCGCGCGCGACAGCGCGACGAGCGGCGGCCCCAGTATCAGCGCCGTACGCACGGGTTCCGCGAGGGAGATGTTCTTCGGAACCATCTCGCCGAGCAGCATGTGCAGATACGTCGCCAGGGCGAGCGCGATGACGAAGGAGACCGCGTGGCCCGCACCGGAGGGGACGCCCATCGCGTGGAACACCGGCTCCAGCAGGTGCGCGATCGCGGGCTCGGCCACGATGCCGAGCACCAGCGTGCACAGCGTGATGCCCAGCTGCGCGGTCGCGAGCAGCGCCGAGACGTGTTCGAGGCCCCAGATCACGCTTCGCGCCCGCCGGTCGCCCCGCTCGGCGTGCGGCTCGATCTGGCTGCGGCGCACCGAGATCAGCGCGAACTCGGCGCTCACGAAGAAGGCGTTCACGACGAGCGTGGCGAGCCCGATCAGCAGTTGTACGGCGGTCATCGCGCGCCCTCCTCGGCGTCGTGCGGCGCGTGCAGCAGCACGCGTGCGGCCCGCCGCCCCGAGGCGTCCACCACGTCGAGCCGCCACCCGGCGACCTCGACGGTGTCCCCCTCGGCGGGGATGCGGCCGAGCTCGGTCGCGACGAAACCGGCCAGCGTCTCGTACGGCCCGTCGGGAACCCGCAGTCCGACGCGGGCGAGCTGGTCGGTGCGGGCGGAGCCGTCCGCCGAGTACAGCGCTCTGCCCTCGTCGTCCGTGCCGACCGGGGCGAGGTCGGGTGTCTCGTGCGGGTCGTGCTCGTCGCGTACCTCGCCGACGACCTCCTCGACGATGTCCTCCAGCGTGGCGACGCCTGCCGTACCGCCGTACTCGTCGATGATCACGGCCATCGTGCGCTTGCCGACGAGCCGGTCCAGCAGCCGGTCGACGGTCAGTGATTCCGGTACGAGCAGCGGCTCACGCATGATCTGAGAGACGGCGGTCTGTGTCCTGCTGTCGGCCCGCACGGTCAGCACGTCCTTGATGTGCGCGACGCCGACGACCTCGTCGAGACTGCCGTGGTAGACGGGGAAGCGGGACAGGCCGGTCGCCCGGGTCGCGTTCGCCACGTCCTCGCAGGTCGCCTGGACGTCCAGGGCGATGACCTGGACGCGGGGCGTCATCACGTTCTCCGCGGTCAGGTCGGCGAGGTTGAGGGTGCGCACGAACAGCTCGGCGGTGTCCGCCTCCAGCGCGCCCTCCTTGGCGGAGTGACGGGCGAGCGCCACCAGTTCCTGGGGACCTCGGGCGGAGGCCAGCTCCTCGGCGGGCTCGAGGCCGAAGCGGCGTACGACGTGGTTCGCCGTGTTGTTGAGATGCGCGATGAACGGCCGGAACGCGGCGCTGAACCAGCGCTGCGGAGTGGCCACCCGCTTGGCCACGGCCAAGGGTGAGGAGATCGCCCAGTTCTTGGGGACCAGTTCACCGACGACCATCAGGAAGATCGTCGAGAGCGCCGTACCGATGACCAGGGCCACCGAGCGCGAGGCGGAGGCCGGGACGCCGACCGCCTCCAGGGGACCCGCGATCAGTTTGGCGATCGAGGACTCGGACAGCATGCCGACGACCAGGTTCGTCACGGTGATGCCCAGCTGGGCGCCGGACAGCTGGAAGGTGAGGTTCCGTACGGCTTTGAGGGCGCCCGAGGCGCCTCGCTCGCCGCGCTCCACGGCACGCTCCAGCTCGCTGCGCTCGACCGTGGTCAGCGAGAACTCCGCCGCCACGAAGCCGCCGCAGGCCAGCGACAGCAGAACCGCCACCAGCAGCAGGAACACTTCCGTCATCGGGTCACCTCCGTTCCATGATCGGCCAGGGACGGGGGGATCGCGCGATGTCCGGGGCAGCCGTGGGGAACACGGCTCCGGCTACTGGGAGGCTCGCCCATGGGCGGACGCTCACACCTTTCGTTGGAGGACCGATGGTCCACCAAGGGTAAAGGACGGGCAAAGGGGCCTCCTTGGCGGCCTCCGCCCGGCGCTGCGGAGCCTCTAGTCGGTGAGCGGCTTCACCCAGCGCCGCCAGTGCTCCTCGGGCGCATACCCGGCGGCCCGCCAGGCATGGTGGGCGATTTCGTTCTTGCGCAGCACCATGGCGTCCCCGCGCCGCCCTCCGAGCCGTACGAAACGTTCCTCCGCGGCGGCGAGCAGGGCCGAGCCGATGCCGAGGCGCCGCCGTCCGGGATGAACGGCCAGCCGGTACAGATGGCAGCGCCAGCCGTCGAAGCCGGCGATCACGGTGCCGACCAGCTCGCCGTCGCGCTCCGCCAGGAGCAGGGCCTCGGGGTCGCGGGCGACCAGCCGCTCCACGCCGTTCCGGTCGTCACTGATGCTCGTGCCCTCGGCGGCCACCTTCCAGAAGGCGAGCACGGCATCGAGGTCCTCGGGCCGCGCGGCCCGTATCCGCAAGTCGGTCATGGGCCGATCCCATCACGGAGGCCGGGCGCGGGCCCCGTATTCCATCATGCGGACGGTCAGCGGCCGCGCAGCTCACGGACCACGGGAGCGAAGGCCTCGAGGTTCGGCTCCAGCACGGTCAGATACGAGAATCCGAAGCGCTCGCGCCGGGCCCGCACCTGCTCGACGATCTGCTCGACCGTGCCCACCAGGACGACCGGCAGATCCAGGACCTGCGGCTCGGTCAGATGAGGGATCCGGGGCAGCCACGGCCTGATGGCGGTGCCACGGTCCTCGGTGACGCCGACGATCTGGATCAGCAGGTTGAGCTCGGCGGGTTCCTCGCGGGAGGCGGCCGCCTTCCGGTAGAGCGCGACGCGTTCGTCGAGTTCGCCGGCCGTGATCGGCTCCAGGGTGCCGTCCTGCCGGGTGCGCGCACCCGTGAACGACACGATGTCGGCGTGCTCCGCGGCGATACGGAGCATCCGGTCGCCGTTGGCTCCGATCAGCAGCGGCACCCGCGGCTCCGGTGCGGTCGGAGGCCCGGAAGCCTCACTGCCGGGCCGAGGCGGCACGTGTGGGACCAGACCGGAGCCGAGGGGACCGAGGATCCGCCCCAACTCCTCGACCGTGTGCCGAAGACGGTCGACGCGCTCGCGCGCGGTGCCCCAGGGCAGACCCGCCGTCTCGTGCTCCGCCGGTACGTATCCGGTGCCGAGGCCGAGTTCGAGACGGCCGCCCGTCAGCGCGTTCGTGGTGGCCACCTCACGGGCCAGCAGGGTGGGGTTCCAGAAGGCCGCGTTGAGCACGAACGTGCCCAGCCGCGGCCGCTCGGTCGCCTCGGCGGCGGCGACCAGCGAGGGGAACGGGGCGGGCATGCCCAGATGGTCCGCCACGGTGATCACGTCGTAGCCGAGCTCCTCGGCGCGGCGGCACTTGGCGCGCCACTCGGCGGCGGACGCCGGGGTGAGCAGGCTGACACCGAAACGGAACGGGCGTGACATGAACGTTCCCTCCCTGTCGGGGACCTGCCCCGGTCCGGGTGGACCGGGGCGAGCCGGTCACTCGTGCGCGATGGCGTCGAGCACGTTCATGCGCGACGCACGCAGTGCCGGGAGCAGCGCCGCGACGATGCCGACGACGGCCGAACCGACCACGACCGCGACGATCGTCGTCCAGGGGATCGCGAGCGCCTTCATGCCCTGCAGCGCGAGCACCTGCTGGACACAGACGCCCCAGATGATTCCCAGCGCCAGTCCGAGGACGGCGCCGAACACGGCGATCACCACCGACTCCAGCCGGATCATCCGGCGCAGCTGGCGCCGGCCGAGCCCGATGGCGCGCAGCAGCCCGATCTCGCGGGTGCGCTCCACGACGGACAGCGCGAGGGTGTTGACCACGCCGAGCACCGCGATGACGATCGCCAGCCCGAGCAGCGCGTACACGAGGTAGAGCAGCACGGCGATCTGGTCGTGGATGAGCTTCTTGTAGTCGGCCTGGTCGCGGACCTGCACCTGTGGGTAGGGCTCGAGGGTCTTCTCCAGGCGGGGGCGCAGCTGGTCCGGGGTGGTGCCCGAGGCCGCGTTCACGTAGAGCGCGGAGTCCTGACCGCCGGGCACGAACTTCTCGATCGTGCCGAAGCCGATGACGAGCCCGCCCTGCATCCCGAACCCGTCGCTGCCGTCCTGGTCGGTGAGCGCGCCCACCGTCAGCTCGGTCTTGCGGCCGGCGGGGAACTCGACGGGGATCGTGCTGCCGACCCGCACGTCGTGGTCCTTCGCGAACTCCGCGTCCATGGCGATGCGACCCTCGCCGAGCGCCGCCGCCGTGTCGCCCTGCGCGTACGTGATGTGGGCGACGTCGTCGAGCCGCTCGTCGTAGGCGGAGGCGGCCGTCTCGATCCTCTTGCCGTCCGGCAGCCGCACCGCGACCGGAGTGAACCGCTGGCGGACGACGAGCCCGACGCCCTCGGTGGCGCGGACCTTGTCCGTGAGCTCCTTGGAGAACGGGACGAAGTTGTCGTTCTGGATCACGAAGTCGGCGCCGAGCGTCTTGTCGATCTGGTCGTCGAAGGATTTGCTCATGGACGCGCTGGCCACGGACATGCCGCCGACCAGGGCGAGTCCCACCATGAGCGCGGCGGCGGTGGCGCCCGTGCGCCGCGGATTGCGCAGCGCGTTGCGCTGACTCATCCGGCCCACCGGGCCGAAGATCGCCGGGAAGGCGCCTCCCAGCACCCGGATCACCGGCCGGACGAGCAAAGGCCCCGCGATCACCGTCGCGATCAGCGTCAGGACGACACCGAGTCCGAGCAGGGAGGCGGACGTCGATGTCTTCGACGAGGCCGCGCATCCGGCGAGTGCCGCGGCCCCGGCCGCCCCGACGACACCGCCCACCACGGCCCGTACCCGCAACGACCTGCCCACACCCGCGACCTCGGCGTCCGCGAGTGCCGCCATGGGGGAGACGCCCGCCGCGCGCCTGGCCGGGAGATACGCCGCGACATAGGTGACGCCGACCCCGACGACGTACGCCGCCACAGGAGTTCCCCAACCGATCACCATCTCGGTGGACTTGAGGTTCATGCCGAACGTGCTCATCAGCTTGATCAGCCCGATCGCCAGCCCGATCCCCGCCGCGAGGCCGAGGGTCGAACCGACCAGGCCGAGGAGCAGTGCCTCGGTGAGCACCGACCGGCGCACCTGACGGCGGTCGGCGCCGAGGGCGCGCAACAGGCCGAGCTCCCGGGTGCGCTGGGCGATCAGCATGGAGAAGGTGTTGACGATGAGGAATATCCCGACGAGCACGGCGATCCCCGCGAAGCCGAGCATCACGTACTTGATGACGTCGAGGAATCCGCCGAGTTGGGCGGCGGCCGACTCGGCCTGCTCATCGGCGGTCTTCAAGTCGTACGTCTTGGTGTCGAGTTCGGCGGCGATGCGCTGCTTGAGCAGCTCGTCGCCGACACCCGGCGCGGCGTCCACGGAGATGCTCGTGGCGACGTCGGGGCCGCCCAGCAGCTTGGTCTGCGCGGTCGGGGTGTCCAGGAAGATCAGCGCGGCACCGGGGTTGGTGGTGGTGAAGGTGGCGATCCCGACGATCCGCACCTGGAACGAGCCGGGCTGTGCCTGCACCGTCAGGGTGTCACCGATACCGAGGTGCTTCTTGTCGGCGGTGTCGGCGTCGAGCAGTGCCTCTCCGTCGCCCTTCGGCTCGTGTCCGGAGGTCAGCTTCACCGGACTGCGTTCCGTGATCTCCCAGTTGGTGACGATGGTGGGAGCGCCTGTCGTCGGTCCGACCGACTTGTTCTCGCTGTCGACGACCGGGGCGTTCTCCACCGACGCGTCCACATGGGTGGCGGCGACTCCGTCGACCTTGGCGATCCGGTCCGCGAGCGAGGCCGGCACCGTCTCCGTGGCGCCGGTCGGAAGCTGCGAGTTCAGGTCGTTCTTCGGCTCCACGGTCACATCGGCCGAGGTGGAGGCGAAGAGCCGGTCGAACGTGCGCGTCACCGTGTCCGAGAAGATGAGACTGCCCGCGACGAAGGCCACGGACAGCACGATGGCCAGTGCCGAGAGCAGCAGCCGGCCCTTGTGCGCGAAAAAGCTTCGCAATGTCGCCTTGAGCACGACCGCCTCAGTCCTTGTCGAGGGTTACGTCGCCGGAGCCGCTGTCGGGAGCGGCCTCGCCGGAGCTGCCGGGGGCGGCGTCGCCCTTGCCGGTGACGGGAGCCGTTCCACCCGTGTCGCCGACGCGGGCGCTGCCGTCGGAGTCCCCGTCGGGAACGGGGTCACCGGCCGCGCCGCGCCCGCCGTCGTAGGTCACCCGGATGGTGTCGAAACGCTTCATCCGCTCCAGCACGGCCTCCGCGGTGGGACGCTCCATCTCGTCCACGATGCGCCCGTCCGCGAGGAAGAGGACCAGGTCGGAGTGGGCGGCCGCGCCGGGATCGTGCGTGACCATGACGACGGTCTGGCCCAGCTCGTCGACGGCCTCGCGCAGGAAGCCGAGGACTTCGAGGCCCGCGCGGGAGTCCAGGTTGCCGGTCGGCTCGTCCGCGAAGATCAGCTCGGGCCGGGAGGCGAGCGCCCGCGCGCAGGCGACGCGCTGCTGCTGCCCGCCGGACAGCTGGGCGGGCCGGTGCTTCAGCCGGTCGCGCAGCCCGAGGGTGTCGATGACCTGGTCCAGCCACTGCTGGTCGGGCTTCTGGCCCGCGATGTCCATGGGCAGCGTGATGTTCTCCGCCGCGTTCAGTGTGGGGATCAGGTTGAACGACTGGAACATGAAGCCGATCCGGTCCCGTCGCAGCCGGGTCAGTTCGCGGTCCTTCAGCCCGGTGATCTCGGTGTCGCCCAGCCACACCTGTCCGGCCGAGACGGTGTCGAGGCCCGCCAGGCAGTGCATGAGGGTGGACTTTCCGGAGCCCGAGGGGCCCATGACGGCGGTGAACCGGCCGCGCGCGATGTCCACGTCGACCGAGTCGAGGGCCAGGACCGCGGTCTCGCCGGAACCATATGCCTTGGTCAGGCCGCGGGCGCGGGCGGCGATCCCGTCCCCTTCCGCGCGGCCGGGAAGATGCTCGGCAGCAGCTGTGGACAAGACCGCCTCCTCTGTGATGGATCTCCGGACTCCTCGTCCGCGCCTGAGCGTAGTGTGATCGGAGGCACACTCGGTATCCCCCCTGAGTGCCGGATGGTCTCCGCCCCAGGGTGTGGCCCTGATACCGATGTAAGGGGCACTCTCCACCGGAGTTCTCCACCCCCCGGTCCGGGCGGCCCTCTTGCCGGTGCTAGTGATTCCGCGCTAGCTTCGAAGGATGGCGAAGACTCAGCTGAACGTCCGGGTGGACGAGGGCACAGCACGGGCCGCCCGGGAGCGAGCCCTGGAACGGGGGATGAGCGTGAACCGCTACATCGAAGAACTCGTCCGGCAGGACACCGGGGAAGTGGGCCACACCTTCGTGGAGGCCGCCGCGGACTTCATGAAGCAGTACGAGTCCGTCTTCGCCGAGGAATTCGGCGCGGACCGTGAAGGCACCCGCGAAGGTCGTCGTTGATCCCTTGAGCAGTCTCAGAGTCGATCTTGCCTGGCTCCTCATGATCGCCGAACAGAAAACGCCCGGAGATCCCCAGGTCACCGACTGGGGTGCCCTCGTCGCCGCGGTCAGCCGGCACGAAGCGGAGATCTTCGGCATCCCCGTCTACGACAGCCCGCACGCCCGCGCCGCCGCGCTGCTCCAGCTCCTGCTGCACGTCCCGGCACTCGAACGCTCCAACGCGATGTTCGCCTCGGCCGTCGCGTACGCCTATCTCGTCGCCAGCGGCCTGAAGGTCGTCACCTCACCCGAACAGGTGCGGGAGCTGGCCCGCCTCGTGAAGAGCGGCGAGGCCACGGTGCACGACATCACGAACGAACTGCGCCGCTGGAGCCTGTGACACCGTCCGTGCCCCGCGGCCCGATCCGAACGACGGCCCCTAGCCGAGCGGTCGGCGGGCCGTGCCCAGGACGCAGTACGAGGTGGGCAGGCGCGGCCCCTTCTCGGGCATCAGCAGCCGCCGGTAGGGGCCCAGTTCGAAGCCCGCCGCACGCAGGGCGGCGATCGGGTCGCGGGACAGATGGCAGCCGCCGTTCAGCCGCGGCCACACCGTGCGGTCCAGGCCCCGCTGGGCGGACGCCATCACCCGCCCGCCGCCCCTGCCGTGCTCGAAGAACCGCACCGTGCCGCCGGGGCGCAGCACCCGCCGCACCTCGGCGAGCGCCCTCGGCACGTCCCGCACGCTGCACAGCACCAGGGAGAGCACGGCGGCGTCGTACGCCTCGCTCTTGACCGGCAGGGCCTCCGCGGCACCCGGTGCCACATCGACCGGCACCTCGCTGCGCAGCGCCGCCTCCACGGCCAACCGCCGGAGCAGCCGCTCGGGTTCGATGGCGACGACTTCCGCGACGGTGCCCGGATAGTGCGCGAAGTTCAGGCCGTTGCCCGCGCCGATCTCGATGACCCGCCCCGACAGCCCGGTGAGCAGCCGGTCGCGTACCCGGCCCATACCCATCCGGGTCTCGGCGGCGACACTGACGCGGGCGTAGTAGCGGGCGAACACCGGATGGTGCACGGCCTCCGGAGAGACCTTGCCGGAGCCGGCCGGCCGGAGCGACATGAACGGCATGACGGACCTCCCGGGAGGACGGGTCTTACCGGGATTCTCCCCTCAGGAGGCCCGGCGCACGCGCGGGGCATGCCGGTGCCCTCTTCATGGAGGGGCCACGGGAAGGGGCGCCGACGCCGATGCGCGCGTGGACGGCAGGCCGTGTCGCCCTGGTGTCCATGTCCGGGTACGCCGGGGTGCGGAGACGAGGCTCCTCGCTCCCGCCGTGTCGCGGGAGCGAGGTGCCCGTCAGATCCTGTGCGCCGCGGCGAAGGCGTCGGCGTTCCAGCGTCCGCCCAACCGATGGTCCAGCCAACTCGGCGCCCCCGTACGGAACTCGGCGGGCGAACGGGCCCCCGCGCCCGCCGGTACCGCGCCCAGCAGGGGCCCCCCGGACACCGCCGGGAGGTCCGCGAGATTGCACCGCATCGCCAGATCGGGGGAGTCCGGCCAGCTGCCGATCACCACGCCCGCGAAGTCCAGCTGCCGGCGCCGCAGTTCACGGGCCGTCAACTCCGTCGTGTTGAGCGTGCCCAACCCCGCGGAAGCGACGACCAGCACGGGTGCGTCGAGCAGCCCAGCCGCGTCCGCCAGCGTCCCGTCCTCGTCGTCGAACCGGACGAGCAGGCCACCGGCGCCCTCGACCAGCACCAGATCGTGCTCGGTGGCCAGCTTGGCCGCGGCCTCCGCGGTCACCTGCGGAGACACCGGCGCGAGGCCGGCCCGCCGGGCGGCCGTCGAGGGCGCCAACGGCTCCGGATAACGGCCCAGTTCGAGCGTCGTGACGGCACCCGCGAGCCGGGCCACCTCGTCGGCGTCGCCGCGCTCGTGCGGACGTACACCGGTCTGCGCGGGTTTCAGGACGGCCACGGACCGCCCTGCCGCGAGAGCCGTGGCGGCGACGGCGGCTGTCACGACCGTCTTGCCGACCTCCGTGCCCGTCCCCGTGATCACCAGTACCGGCATCTCAACCCTCCCGCGCCGCCGCGCACACCGCGCGGGCGATCCGTGCCAGATCCGTGTCGCCCGTGACGTACGGCGGCATCGTGTAGACGAGGTCGCGGAACGGCCGCAGCCACACGCCCTCGCGCACCGCGGCGGCCGTCGCCGCCTTCATGTCCACCTCGTGGTCGAGCTGGACGACCCCGATCGCGCCGAGCACCCGTACGTCCCGGACACCCGGCAGGGACGCCGCCTCCGCGAGGCCGTCCCGCAGACCCGTCTCGATCCGCTTCACCTCGGTCCGCCAGTCCTGGCCGAGCAGCAGGTCGATGGACGCGCACGCCACCGCCGCGGCGAGCGGATTGCCCATGAAGGTCGGTCCGTGTGCGAGCACCGGGACCTCGCCGCGCGAGATGCCGTCGGCCACCCGCGAGGTGCACAGCGTCGCCGCCATCGTCAGATAGCCGCCGGTCAACGCCTTGCCGACGCACATCACGTCCGGGGTGACTCCCGCGTGGTCCGCCGCGAACAGCTCACCCGTACGGCCGAAGCCGGTGGCGATCTCGTCGAAGACCAGCAGCACGTCGTGCGCGTCGCACGCCTCGCGCAGCACCCGCAGATATTCGGGGGAGTGGAAACGCATCCCGCCCGCGCCCTGCACCACCGGTTCCACGATGACGGCGGCGAGCTCGTCGGCGTGCCGCCCGATCAGCTCGCGCAGCCGGTCGGCGTACGCCTCCTCGTAGCCGGTCGGCGGCGCCTCGGCGAACACCTGACGCTGGAGCACGCCCTGCCACAGCTCGTGCATCCCGCCCTCGGGGTCGCACACCGACATGGGCTGCCAGGTGTCCCCGTGATAGCCGCCGCGCCAGGTCAGCAGCCGCTGCTTGCCCGGCCGGCCGAGCGAGCGCCAGTGCTGGAGGCACATCTTGACGGCGACCTCGACGGAGACCGAACCGGAATCGGCGAGGAAGACGTGCTCCAGCCCCTCCGGAGTGATGTCGACCAGTAGTTTCGCCAGCCGTACGGCGGGCTCGTGGGTGAGCCCGCCGAACATCACGTGGCTCATGCGCTCCAGCTGGCCGCGAGCCGCGTCGTTCAGGACCGGGTGGTTGTAGCCGTGGATCGCCGACCACCAGGACGACATGCCGTCGATCAGCTCGCCGCCACCTTCGGCCAGGCGCAGCCGGACCCCGCTCGCCGACTCCACGACCAGCGGCTCCTGGCGGCCGGGCATCGGCCCGTACGGATGCCAGACGTGCCGCCGGTCGAGGTCGAGCAGTTCCCGTACGGACAGGTCAGGCATTGGGCGCGAGGTCCGTCCCGGCGCCGCGGCGGCGCACGGAGACAAGGTCCGTGCGGGCCTCGGCGGGCGCCGCCGCCGATGCCGGAACCGCAGCCGCGGAACCGCACACCCCGCCGTCCGCGTGGGACCCGCAGCCGGACTCCGTCTGCGACCCGCACCCGGCGCTGTCGTGCGATCCGCATCCGGCTTCCGCGTGCGATCCGCAGCCGCCGGCCACCGACGCCCGGTGCTCCGGCAGCGTCACCTCGCCCGCGTTCTCCACCTCGAAGCCGGCGTCCGCGATCATCTCCAGGTCGGCCTGGCCCGCCTGGCCCTCGCTGGTGAGGTAGTCACCGAGGAAGATCGAGTTGGCGAGGTTCAGGGCGAGCGGCTGGAGGGTGCGCAGATGCACCTCGCGGCCGCCGGCGATGCGGACCTCGACGTCCGGGCAGACGAACCGGACCATGGCAAGGATGCGCAGACAGCGCTGCGGGGTGAGGTTCCACTCCTTGGCGAGCGGGGTGCCCTCGAAGGGGATCAGGAAGTTCACCGGAACGGAGTCAGGGTCGAGCTCGCGCAGCGCGTACACGACGTCCACGAGGTCCTCGTCCGACTCACCCATGCCCGCGATCAGACCCGAGCAGGCGGACAGCCCCGCGGCGTGCGCCTTCTGGACCGTGTCGACCCGGTCGGCGTACGTGTGGGTGGTCGTGATCTCCCCGTACGTCCCCTCGGACGTGTTCAGGTTGTGGTTGTAGGCGTCCGCGCCCGCCTCGCGCAGCCGTTCGGCCTGGCCGTCGGAGAGCAGGCCGAGGCAGGCGCACACCTCGACGTTCTCGTTCTGGTCCTTGATCGCCTTGATCGTGTCGGAGACCCGGTCCACGTCACGGTCCGTCGGGCCGCGCCCGCTGGCCACCAGACAGACCCGCTTGGCGCCCCCGGCGAGCCCGGCCGCCGCGGCCCGGGAGGCCTCGTCGGGCTTGAGCCAGGTGTACTTGAGAATGCCCGCCTTCGAGCCGAGGCGCTGCGAGCAGTAAGAGCAGTCCTCCGGGCACAGGCCCGACTTGAGGTTGACGAGATAGTTCAGTTTCACCCGTCGGCCGAACCAGTGCCGGCGTACCTTGCCGGCCGCGGCCACCACGTCGAGCACGTCGTCGTCGGAGGTGGCCAGTACGGCCAGCGCCTCGTCGCGGGTCGGCAGCTCGCGCCGAAGCCCCTTGTCCACCAGCGTGTTCAGCAGGTCCATGAGGTCCGATCCTGGACCATGCGACCGCTCTCGGCCAAGGAGAGTTTGCACAACAGAGATGGTTCGACGTGTGGGTATTGCCACATCCTGGGCCGAAGGAGCGACCGCTAGGGTCTGTGCACTGCCTACAAAGCACCCGCCACCGCACTGGCCACGAGCCCCGGAGGACACATGGCGTTCGGCTGGATCGACGAGCAGGCCGAGGCGCGCCGCCGGGCCGGACTCGTGCGTACGTTGCGCCCGCGCCCCGCCGACTCGCCGCTCCTCGATCTCGCGAGCAACGACTACCTCGGGCTCGCCCGCCATCCGGAGGTCACCGAGGGCGCGGCACGGGCCGCTCGCACGTGGGGCGGCGGCGCGACGGGCTCCCGGCTCGTCACCGGCACCACCGAACTGCACGGCGAGCTGGAACGCGAGCTGGCCGACTTCTGCGGCTTCGAATCCGCGCTCGTCTTCTCCTCCGGATACGCGGCCAACCTCGCCGCCGTCACCGCGCTCGCGCCGCACGGCTCGCTGGTCGTCTCGGACGCGGGCAACCACGCCTCACTGATCGACGGCTGCCGGCTGGCCCGCGGCACCACACAGGTCGTGGGGCACGCCGACCCCGACGGCGTGCGCAAGGCGCTCGGCACCCATGAGGGACCCGCCGTCATGGTCTCCGACACGGTCTTCTCGGTGGACGGCGACGCGGCACCGCTCGCCGGGCTCGCCCTCGCCTGCCGGGAGTACGGCGCCGGACTGGTCGTCGACGACGCGCACGGACTCGGTGTCCTGGGCGACGGCGGCAGGGGCGCCGCGTACGCGGCGGGGCTCGCGGGAGACCCGGACGTCGTCGTGACCGTCACGCTCTCCAAGTCGCTCGGCAGCCAGGGCGGCGCCGTCCTCGGCCCGGCTGCGGTCATCGATCACCTGATCAACGCGGCGCGCACCTTCATCTTCGACACCGGTCTGGCGCCGGCGGCGGCGGGCGCGGCCCTGGCGGCGCTGCGGCTGCTGCGCCGCGAACCCCGGCGGGCGGCGCGGGCGCGCGAGGTGGCCACGGCACTGCACACCCGTCTGACGGCGGAGGGTCTCGCCGCGGTACGACCGGACGCCGCCGTCGTCTCCGTGCGGGCACCGTCCCCCGAACGAGCGGTGCGATGGGCGGCCGACTGCCGCGAGGCGGGCCTCGCCGTCGGCTGTTTCCGTCCCCCGTCGGTGCCCGACGGTATTTCGCGGCTGCGGCTGACGGCCCGCGCGGACCTCACCGATGAGCAGATCGAGCACGCGGTGGACGTGATCAGCCGGAACCGGTGAGCCGGTGAGCCGTGGAGCCGTGGTGCGGTGCACCGGTGCGCTGTGCGGGTCAGCTCAGTCCGGTGATGAACCCCTCCCAGACGCCAGGGGCGAACAGCAGGGCGGGGCCGGCCGCGTTCTTGGAATCGCGCACCGCGACCATTCCGGACCAGGGCCCGGAGACCGGACGTGCCGTCTCGACGCAGTTGTTCATTCCCGTGCTGCGGCTGCTGCGCAGCCATCGCACGCCGTGCAGTGAGGTACTGGAGGGTACGTACCGAGGCATTGCAGACATGGGGGTGCCTCCTTACGCGCCGTCAGCTATCCCGGCGATGTAGTCCAACGAGTCCTCGGGCGAAAGGGCGTGGAACTGAAGGGCGTTGAAGGCCTCGGTGTAGGCCTGGAGGTCTTCTTTCCGCTCGAGGTAGAGGCTACTCGTCAAGTGGTCGAGAACAACCACATCCAGATCAGTTGTGTTCGGAAATGAGAAAATAACGAAAGGCCCGGTGACTCCGATGTGAGCTCCGGCGGCGAACGGCAGTACCTGGAGCCGTACTTGAGGCAGGATGGCGGCCTCCCGCAGCCGGCACAGCTGGCGTGCCATGACCTCGGGACCGCCGACCTCCCGCCGTAACACCGCTTCGTCCAGCACCGCGGCCAGCCTCAGCGGCGGGTCCGAACGCAGCACGTCCTGCCGGGCCAGACGCACCTCGACCAGGGCGTCGAGCTTGTTCTCCTCCAGTCCGTCCACGGCGGCCCGCGTCACCGCGCGGGCGTAGTCCGGCGTCTGCAGCAGCCCGGGTACGACGGAGGTCTCCAGGGTGCGCATGCCGCTGGCCCCCGACTCCAGACTGATGAAGTCGCGGTACGCGGGCGGGAGCACCCCGCGATACGCGTGCCACCAGTGATGACGGCCGTTGCCCTCGGACCCCGCCAACACGACGAGGAGCTGGCGCAGTTCCGGATCCTCGACGCCGTACGCGTCCAACAGGCGTTCCACATCGGCCGGTTTCACCCCGCTGGTGCCGGTCTCGATGCGGCTCACCTTCGACTGGTGCCAGCCGAGCAGGCGGGCCGCCTCACCGCTCGTGAGGCCCGAGCCCGCGCGCAGCGCGCGCAGTTCGGCGCCGAGCTTGCGGCGGCGCACCGCGGGACCGTGCTGCATGGCCGTTCTCCTTACTCCCTCCAAGTCGCCCGAATACGCTCTGCCGACGCAGAGTTCACCGCATCGAGCGACAGATATATGCATTACTCGGTGGATCGCACCCGTGACCCGTCCGGTAATGGCAGTCTGGCGCAAGCACCAGTCCGGGACCGTACTCGAACCGTCCGCTCGGTGTCGGGCTCCGGTCCCGTGGGAAAGGGACGACGTCGCCATGGCAGATCACCAGGAAGCATCCGTCACGCTGCGGAGCGAACCCGTCTCGGTTTCCACGGCCCGTAAATTCGTCGCCGAGGTGTTGGCCGAATGGGGCCTGCCGTGCGACTCCGAAGTCGCCGAAACAGTACGGCTGATCGTGTCCGAACTGGCCACCAACGCCGTCCAGCACACCTTCGGGCAGTCGCCCACCTTCACGGTCGACGTACGTCTCGACCGGGAGGAGCACCTGCGCATCGGAGTCACCGACAGCCATCCGCGTTTTCCGAAGCGGCTGCCCGCGGCTGTTCAGCAGGACAACGGCCGCGGCATGGTGATCATCCGCTGGCTGGCCGCCGAATGCGGGGGCAGACTCACCGTCCGGCCGACCACGGAGGGCGGCAAGACGGTCTCCATCGAACTCCCGTGGACGGTACCGGTCCAGCCGGTGACGGCCGGGGGCCCGCAAGAGCCTTAGCGCCCGCGTTCGGAGAGGCCGTCTCGAAGAGGGGCTGCTGCGGACCGGCCCTTCGGACAGGGTCGTCCGGTGAGGCGATTCCGACGGCCGTTCGGACAGGGGCTTTCTGAGAGGCGATTCCGACCGGCCCTTCGGACAGGCCCTAGCCCTCCGCGCGACTGCCGGGCCGGTGCTGTCCGGCCCGCCCGAAGGCGCCGCGCAGCAGGGCACGGAACGCGTCGGCCGCGGGGGCCGTCACATCCGTCCGGTGGACGACGGAGATCGTACGGCGCAGATCACCCGGCTCCAGCGACCGCGTCCCCACCGGCGTCGCCGCGGTCGCCGCCACCATCTCCGGCACGACCGCGATCCCGAGTCCGGCGCTGACCAGCGCGCACACCAGCGCGTACCCCGGAGTCTCGACGAGCACCGCCGGCGTGGCCCCCGCCCGGGCCAGCGCGGCTTCCACACCCTGCCGGGGAGGGTGGTCCGGGGCCATGCTGATCAGCGGCTGCCCGGCGAGCTCGGCGAGCGGCAGCCGTGCCGAACCGCCCGCGAGGATGTGACCGGGGGCGGTCACCAGCACCAGTTCCTCGACCAGGACCGGCTCGATGCCCACGGACGACGGCAGCGGGACCGGTGCGGCGGGCTGGTAGGTGTGTGTGAGGGCCAGATCCACCTCGCCGGCCGCCACCGCCGCGATCCCGTGCGGGGGCTCGTAGTCGGCGACCGTGAGTTCCACGTCCGGGTGGGCCCGGCGGAAGGCGCTGAGTACGGGCGGCAGCAGATGGATGCCCGCCGTCTGGAAGGTGCCGAGCCGCAGCGTGCCGCCCGACAGTCCCGCCAGCCGGGCCAGTTCGTGCCGGGCCAGCTCCATCTCGTCGAGGACCCGGCGGGCCCGTGCCACCAGCAGTTCACCCGCCCCGGTGAGCCGTGTCCCGCGATGGGAGCGCACCAGCAGCGTCGCCCCCGCCTCCCGCTCCAGCTTCGCCACCTGCTGGGACAGCGCCGGTGGGGTGTACCCGAGACGTTCGGCGGCCCGGGTGATCGACCCCGCCTCGGCGACCGCCACCAGCGCCGCGAGTCGCGTCGGGTCGTACATCGATTCCCTCCCGGGTCCGGCGGCACCACGCTGGAGGCACAGGATCGCCGGGTCTGAACGAATGCTCGGGTCTGAACGAAGGCTCAGGTCTAAACGAACGCTTAAGACCGGGGCAGGATATTCGACATACCTCCTGAAGGCCCGGACCGGGCAGCCTGGGGGGCATGGACGCACAGCTGGTCGCCTTCACGGGCGTCGCCGCGGGCATGGTCGCCATGCCGGGCGCGGACTTCACCGTCGTCGTACGCAACGCCCTCGTCTCGCGCCGGGCGGGAGTCGCGTGCGCCCTCGGTATCGCGGGCGGGCTGCTGCTCCACACCGCGCTCGCCGTCGCCGGGGTCGCCGCGGTCCTCACCGCCGTACCGGCGCTGTTCCGGACGCTCCAGCTGCTCGGCGGTGCCTATGTGCTGTACCTGGGCCTGCGCACGCTGCGCTCACTGGAGCGCCCGCGCGGGGTGGTGTCCGACGGGGCGGACCCGCGTCCCGGAGAGGCCGTGGCGGGGGAGGAGCGACCGCGCGCGAGGGCGGCGGGGGAGGCGGACCCGGGTGCGCGCCCGCTGCGGCAGGGCTTCGTCACCAACGCACTCAACCCGAAGGCGCCCATCACCTTTCTCAGCCTGCTGCCGCAGTTCGTTCCGGCGGGCAGTCCGGCGATGCCGCGGACGCTGCTCCTGGCGCTCATCGTGGTCGTTCTGGCCCTGCTGTGGTTCCCGGCGGTCGCGCTGCTGGTGGACCGGCTCGGACGGTGGCTGCGCGGGCCGCGGGCCGCACGCGTCGTGGAGGGGGTCACCGGCGGCGCCCTCACCGTTCTGGGCCTCGTCCTGGTGCTGGAGCCGCTGAGGAGCTGAACCGGACCTCTCGCCTCGTCGCGAGGCGGGCGTGCGGGGCCGGGCCGGGCCGGTGGTCATGGGGAATCAGAAACCGGTCCTGGCCGGGTCGCACCCGGTTCACGAGCCAGGTGGCCCCGGGGCGGCGGCACGTGGGCCGCCGCCCCGGGGGCAGAGTCAGCTGACCCTGCCGTACCAGACGCTTCTCGTCCAGATCTTCTGGAGCTTCACCACTTCCCCGGTCTTCGGGGAGTGCCAGATCTTTCCCTTCCCGGCGTAGATGCCGACGTGGTACACGTTCCGGCCCGAGTGGAAGAACACGAGGTCACCGGCCTTGCGGTGCGAGGCGGAGACATGGTGCGTCTTGTTGTACTGCGCCGCGGCCGTACGAGGCAGCTTCTTGCCCGCCTTCTTGTACGAGTAGAGCGTGAGCCCGGAGCAGTCGAAGCGGTGCGGTCCCGTGGCGCCCCACTTGTACGGGGAGCCGTGCTTGGACGCCGCGACCTGGAGTGCCTTCGTCGCAGGTGTGGCCGCCTGGGCGTCGGGTGCGACGCCGGGGACCACGAGGCTGCCGCCCACGGCGGCGATGGTGAGCGCCGAGGCCGTACCGGCCCGGGTCCACAGCGACGGGACACGATTGAGCGCAGTCATGCGCAACCCTTCGTCAGCCGCCTGTGAAGGATGACCTGTCGGATTCGGGCTGGCGAAGTTGCCCGGCCGCTGCTGCGGCTTCACCCCAAGGACCGCCCGGATTGCTCCGGCGGACCGTCGTGCTGGGTCCTCCACTCCTGCCGATGCACATCTGTCGACCGGTCATCCAGGCGGCGGCAGGACTCGGCGTCCGCCCGGACCGCCCCGCCGCTGCGGCGGGGGCTTGTCGTCGGAAGGGATCTTCACTCATCAGTGTCGGAAAATCCGAGCGGAACCGGTGTTTTGTGGGCTTACTCACCACTCACCCGTTCGGGTGGACACCCCTCCGTTCGAGGGGGTGTTGGGGACACCGACCATGCCCGCACCTGCGACGAAGGGCTCATCCGGCCTTTCTGCTCCGCGTGTTGCGCAACTTGAACGGGTCGCAGAAAGGATCGTTCGCTACGCCATCGGGGGGTACACCATCCGGTCCGTTTGTGTCCCGGGCCGGACGGCGCGGAGTCGTGGCGCGTATCGGCGCCGGTGTGGGTGCGTCAACTGCCGGAATCGGGCGGCACGGTGACCCGGGCCGCCCGCCGCTCTCCGTCGAGAACCCGCAGGGCCTGAGCCAGGGTCGGGGCGTGCACCTCGCTCTCGCCCCGCTGGTGCATCAGCGTCAGGGCGTCCCGCAGGGCCACCGCCTTGCCGACCAGCGCCTGAGCCGCCCTCAGGCCGCGATAGGTGTCTCCGGGGCGGGCCGGGTTGATACGGCCGAGCAGGTCGACCACGTCGAGGTAGCGGTCGATCAGCTCGGCCTCGGCGCGGGTCAGCGCGGGCAGCGGGGGGAGGTCCGGGATCATCGGCCGCTCACCTCGCACCGGGGGTCGCGCGCGAGGCCTTGCGGCTCGGGACGATCCGGTCGATCAGCCCGTAGGCCAGCGCCGCCGGCGCGTCGAGGATCTTGTCCCGCTCGATGTCCGCCGCGACCCGTTCCGGGCTCTGTCCCGTGTGCCGTACGAGCATCTCCTCCAGCGTCGCGCGGGTGCGTGCCAACTCGTCGGCCTGAATGGCCAGGTCGCTCGCCTGCCCCTGGATCGGCTCCGGGACCGACGGTTGGTGGATGAGGACGCGGGCTCCCGGCAGGGCGAGCCGCTTGCCCGGAGCGCCGCCGGCCAGCAGGACGGCGGCGGCCGAGGCCGCCTGGCCGAGGCAGACCGTCTCGACGTCGCAGGTCACGAACTGCATCGTGTCGTAGATCGCGGTCATCGCGCTGAAGGAGCCGCCAGGGGAGTTGATGTAGAGCGAGATGTCCTGCTCGGGCGCCTGGTGTTCGAGGTACATGAACTGGGCCATCACATCGTTCGCCGAGATGTCGTCGATCGGCGTCCCGAGGAACACGATCCGCTCGCTGAGCAGCTTCGAGTACGGATCCTGCGTCCGGTGCCCCGTGCTGGTGCGTTCGGTGAACTCGGGCAGGACATGGCGGGCGGACGGGCTGGTCATGTCGAGCACCTCCTCTGGTTCGACGTATGTAAAAAATGTACAGGACGTACGTCGCTGGGGAAGGGGGCCATGCTGAGAGCGAAACGGCGGCCCGCCGGGCCGGGAAGCGGTCCGCAAGCGTCCTCTCCCGCCGGCAGGCGGGATCTTGTGCACCCCGTGGTGCCGCCGGGCCCGGTCTAAGCTGGACGTCATGGCCTACGAGATTCCGGTGACGCAAGCCAGGGCTGAGCTCGCCGAACTGATCAATCGCGTCGTGTACGGCGGGGAGCGCGTCGTCGTGACGCGGCACGGAAAGCCGCTCGTCGCCCTGGTCTCCGCCGCCGACCTGGAGCGCCTCGAAGAACTCCAGGAGCCCGCGGACGAGCAGGTGATCAGCGCGCTGTCCAGCGTGCGCGAGGTCGCGTCCGCGCCCCGCGAACGCCAGCGGTTCGGCATCGCCGCGGAGCACCGGGGGCCCAGCGCCTCCTAGCCGCCGGGGGTTCGGTACGGGCCACGGCGGGACTGTGCGGCGGCCCACCGGGCATTCGCAAGGACTGGTGTGGTGCAACGTCGTCGTGGGCGTCGGCCACTTCAGTACGTGGCGCCCGCTGATTCCAGCGGCTCATCCTCCGCTAGGAGCGCGTCGCCGGTCCGAGGCGGCGGCGATGCGCTCGCTGTCGGCAGGTCGCTCCGCAGTAGCGGGCAGGGCGGCCGGTGGACCGAGCCTCGAGCCCGGCCCCGCACTCCTCGCACCGCGGCGCCGCGTGAAGAGTGGCGGGCGCGTCACGAAATGCTCGCTCTTCCGTGACGAGTGCTGGACTCCGCAGGCTCTCCAGCGCCAGCCGTACCACGCGGTTGCCGCCGTTCCGGTCCGGGTGGGCGGCCCATATCGTCACGCACCCGATGGTGAGCGCGGCGACATCGTCCGCGCTGACGTCGGTGCGGACCCCACCGGCCTGCTTCGCCGCGGCGAGCAGTTCGTCGAGTGCCTGGCGGAACCGTCGCGCCGACGCGGCCAGGTTCGGGCGCGGCCAGCTCGTTTCCGTGGTCAAGGCCTCGCACGCATGCTTGCGCCCTTTGGACGTTTCGACGACCTCCAGGAGGAAGCCGAAGAACGCCGCGACAGGGTCAGTGCGGGCCGCCCACCGCCGAGCGGCGTCCACCTGGGCGTCGACCTGCTGGACGAGCACGGCCTCCAGCAGGATCTCCTTGCTGGGGAAGTGCCGGTACACGGTGCCGGCACCCACCCCCGCCTGCCGTGCGATCGCGCCGAGCGAGACGTCCGGGCCGTGCTCGTCGAACGCCCGCGAGGCGGCGGCGAGCACCTTCCTGCGATTACGGCGGGCATCGATCCGGCCGACGTCCTCGGGAGCTGCGGTCATGTCACGTAATCCCTTGTCCGTCGGACTCAACCGGGTGGAGCATTCCACATCGACCCCGGGCCCGAGCCGACCGTGCCCACCGACAATCCCGGGGCGGAGGACGACATGACCACTGACCGCTTGGTCCTCGTGACCGGTGCGACCGGTCGGCAGGGCGGTGCCACCACCCGCCGGCTCCTGGCGGCCGGCAGGCCGGTGCGCGCGCTCGTGCGGGACGCGACCGCTCCCGCCGCCAAGGCACTTGAAACCGCCGGGGCCGAGCTCGTCCGCGGCGACTTCGACGACCCGTCGAGTCTGCCTGCAGCGTTGGAGGGAGCAGCGGCACTGTTCGCCGTACCGCCCGGAGCATTCGGGCCGTCCGGCTCCGACGCCGAGCGGGAGTTCGCCCGGGGCCGGGCACTGATCGATGCCGCGGCCGCCGCGGGGATCGGGCACGTCGTGTTCACGGGCGTCGCGTCCACGCCGGGTCGCCCGGGCGGCTCAGAAGGGAAGCAGCGCATCGAGGACCACCTGCGCGAGCGGATCCGGTCAGTGACCGTGCTGCGCCCGGTGCGCTTCATGTCGAACTATCTCGGTTCGACGCCCATCGGTCTCGACGGCATCGTCCACGGCGTGCACCGGCACATCTTCCCACCGGACGAACCTGTCCAGATCATCGCGGTGGAGGACATCGCCGAGTTCGCCGCGCTGGCCTTCGACCACCCGGACCGATTCGCGGGGAGAAGTCTGGAGCTGGCTGGGGACGCGCCCACCCCGGCCGAGGCAGTCGCCGCGATCAGTGAGGCCACCGGTGCCGCGGTGCGCTACGAGCAGATCACCCATGCCGAGGCCGCTGCACTCAACCCCGGGATCGCCCAGGTCCGGGAGCGCTGGGCAGCCGGATCGCGCTGGCACGCCGACATCGAGGTGCTGCGCGTCATCCACCCCGGACTGCGGACGCTCGCGGACTGGCTCGCCGAATCCGGCGCCACCCTGCTGCGCAAGCGACTCCTCGAAACCGCCTAGTACGCCAGCTGTCGGCCGTGCTCCTGCTGGTGGGGGCGGTGAGCGGACGGGTGCGGTCACCGTTGATCATCATGCCTTGTGTGGAGCAACGATGTGACGGTGGCCGTGTCCAGCCGGTCCGCAGCGCGGCCCACCGGCTCGGCCCGACCGGCGACGCCACCGTCAAGTCCGGTCCCGCACCGGTCATGCAGGCGGCAAGCCCCATGCCAGAGGTGAAGATCACGATCCGCGGCTGGAGCGCCAACCCGTATACGGCCCGGGTCGCTGCGGCGTCGCGGCTTTCCAGGATGCCGGCGCGGTCGGGCGAGACGGAACCCGGGAAGCGGGGCGGGCGCTCGTGGGTGACGGTGTGCGGTCGGCCGGCCCTGGGGGGACCACAGGCTGGTTAACGTCCTCGAAACTCCGGCCAACTAGCGTGCGCATCCACGCCACCAGGGGTTTTGGTGGCTGCGGCCACCGGGCCCCGCACGGTCCGGAGCGAGGATGTGAGGTGGGACGCCGTGCATTTGACCCCGCACGAGCAGGAGAGGCTGCTGATCCATGTGGCCGCCGACGTCGCCGAGAAGCGCCGGGCCCGCGGGCTGAAACTGAACCACCCCGAAGCCGTCGCCCTGATCACGTCGCACATCCTCGAGGGCGCCCGCGACGGCCGTACCGTCGCCGAGCTGATGTCCTCCGGGCGCAAGATCCTCACCCGGGACGACGTCATGTCGGGCATCCCCGAGATGATCCACGACGTCCAGGTCGAGGCGACCTTCCCGGACGGCACCAAGCTCGTCACCGTCCACGACCCGATCGTCTGACGGGAGAGCAGGCGCCATGATCCCCGGAGAGATTCTCTTCGCCGACGAGCCCGTCGTCTTCAACGAGGGCCGTGAGGTCACCCGTATGACCGTGCTCAACGCCGCCGACCGCCCCGTCCAGGTCGGCTCCCACTACCACTTCGCCGAGGCCAACCCCGGGCTGGACTTCGATCGCGCCGCCGCGCGCGGCAAGCGGCTCAACGTCGCCGCCGGCACCGCCGTGCGCTTCGAGCCCGGGATCCCCGTCGACGTCGAACTCGTCCCGCTCGCCGGCGCCCGTGTGGTGCCCGGCCTGCGCGGGGAGACCGGAGGTGCCCTCGATGCCTGAGATCTCGCGTGCCGTGTACGCCGACCTGTTCGGCCCCACCACCGGCGACCGCATCCGCCTCGCGGACACCGACCTGCTGATCGAGATCGAGGAGGACCGCTCCGGCGGTCCCGGACTCGCCGGTGACGAAGCGGTGTTCGGCGGAGGCAAGGTCATCCGGGAATCCATGGGCCAGGCGCGCGCTACGCGCGCAGACGGCACCCCGGACACGGTCGTCACCGGTGTCGTGATCATCGACCACTGGGGGATCGTCAAGGCCGACGTCGGCATCCGCGACGGCCGGATCTCCGGTATCGGCAAGGCCGGCAACCCGGACACCATGGACGGTGTCCACCCCGACCTGGTGATCGGCCCCGAGACCGAGATCATCGCGGGCAACGGGCGCATCCTGACGGCGGGCGCCATCGACGCGCACGTCCATCTGATCTGTCCGCAGATCGCCGACGAGGCGCTCGCCTCCGGCATCACGACGCTCGTCGGCGGCGGTACCGGCCCCGCCGAGGGCTCCAAGGCGACCACCGTCACGCCCGGCCCCTGGCATCTGGCCCGGATGCTGGAGGCGATGGAGGGGTACCCGCTCAACTTCGGTCTGCTCGGCAAGGGCAACACCGTCTCGCACGAGGCGATGCTGTCGCAGATCCGGGGCGGCGCGCTCGGCCTGAAGATCCATGAGGACTGGGGCTCGACGCCCGCGGCGATCGACGCGGCGCTCACCGTCGCCGACCGCACCGGCATCCAGGTCGCCATCCACACCGACACCCTCAACGAGGCCGGGTTCGTCGCCGACACCCTCGCGGCGATCGGCGGACGCGGCATTCACGCGTATCACACCGAGGGTGCGGGCGGCGGGCACGCGCCGGACATCATGTCCGTGGTCTCCGAGTCGTACGTGCTCCCCAGCTCGACCAACCCGACCCGGCCCTACACCGTCAACACCGCCGAGGAACACCTCGACATGCTGATGGTGTGCCACCACCTGAACCCGGCGGTGCCCGAGGACCTGGCCTTCGCCGAGTCCCGGATCCGGCCGTCGACCATCGGCGCCGAGGACATATTGCACGACCTCGGCGCCATCTCGATCATCTCCTCCGACTCCCAGGCCATGGGCCGCGTCGGCGAGGTCATCATGCGGACCTGGCAGACGGCCCACGTGATGAAGCGGCGCCGGGGGGCGCTGCCCGGTGACGGCCGCGCGGACAACCACCGGGTCCGTCGCTATGTCGCCAAATACACCATCAATCCGGCGCTCGCGCAGGGCCTCGCGCGGGAGATCGGCTCCGTCGAGACCGGCAAGCTCGCCGACCTCGTGCTGTGGGAGCCCGCGTTCTTCGGGGTCAAGCCGCATCTCGTCATCAAGGGCGGAATGATCGCGTACGCGCAGATGGGCGACGCCAACGCGTCGATCCCGACGCCCCAGCCGATCCTGCCCCGGCCGATGTTCGGGGCGATCGGGCGCGCACCGGCGGCGAACTCGTTCAACTTCGTCGCGCCGCTCGCCATCGAGGACGGGCTCCCGGAACGGCTCTCGCTCGGCAAGCGGTTCGTGGCCATCGACTCGACGCGGGCGGTCACCAAGGCCGACATGCGGGAGAACGACGCACGGCCCGAGGTGCGGATCGACCCCGACAGCTTCGCCGTGCACATCGACGGCGAACTCGTCGAGGCGACTCCGGCCGCCGAACTGCCCATGGCCCAGCGTTACTTCCTCTTCTGATGTCCAGGGCAGCGCTTCTCGTCCTGGCCGACGGCCGCTTTCCCGCCGGAGGGCACGCGCACTCCGGCGGGGCCGAGGCGGCCGTCAAGGCCGGGCGGATCACCGGAGCGGCGACCCTGGAGGACTTCTGCAGGGGCCGGCTGCACACGACCGGACTCGTCGCGGCCGCACTGGCCGCGGCGGCCGCGCTCGGGATCGATCCGTCGGCCCTCGACGCGGCCGCCGACGCCCGCACGCCCTCGCCGGCGCTGCGGGTCGCCGCGCGGCGGCTCGGACGGCAGCTCGTGCGGGCGGCCAGAGCGACCTGGCCCTCCGCCGAACTGGACGCGCTGGCACGGGAGTTCCCCAAGGGCTCCCATCAGCCGGTGGTGCTGGGCGTGACGGCGCGGGCTGCCGGACTGGGGCCCGAGGACGCCGCATATTGCTCCGCGTACGAGTGCGTCAGCGGGCCGGCGTCGGCGACGGTGCGGTTGCTGAGCCTCGACCCGTTCGACGCGACGGCCGTGCTGGCCCGCCTCGCACCGGAACTCGACGTCGTCGCCCACGCCGCGGCCGGTGCGGCGCGGCGGGCTCTCGACGACGGGGTCGAGGCGCTGCCCGCGGCATCGGCACCGCTGCTGGAGATCGGCGCGGAGGCACACGCGGCCTGGCCGGTACGCCTCTTCGCGTCGTAGAAGTCATCGCTTCCGGGGCAGCCGCCCCCACACCCCCGCCGTCGGCCCGCACGGCCCGGTCCGCGAACGCCGGACAGGCCGCCTCGCGTCGGCGCGGACCGAATGAAGTTGGAGCCGTACCGTGCATCTCGACCACACGCATCACGGGCCGTCCGCGATCAGCGCCGACGCCCACCGTCCCGACGGCTCGCGCCGTGCCCTGCGGATAGGGCTCGGCGGCCCCGTCGGTTCGGGGAAGACCGCCACCGTCGCCGCGCTCTGCCGGGCGCTGCGCGACGAGCTGTCCCTCGCCGTCGTCACCAATGACATCTACACCCGCGAGGACGCCGAGTTCCTGCTGCGGGAAGCGGTGCTGCCGCCCGAGCGGATCACGGCCGTGGAGACGGGCGCCTGTCCGCACACGGCGATCCGGGACGACATCTCCGCGAACCTCGAAGCGGTCGAGGACCTGGAGGACGAGATCGGGCCGCTGGACCTGATCCTCGTGGAGTCCGGGGGCGACAACCTCACCGCGACCTTCTCCAAGGGGCTGGTCGACGCGCAGATCTTCGTGATCGACGTCGCGGGCGGGGACGACATCCCGCGCAAGGGCGGCCCGGGTGTCACGACGGCCGACCTGCTCGTCGTGAACAAGACCGACCTGGCGCCGTACGTCGGGTCCGATCTGGGCCGGATGGCGGCCGACGCCAAGGCGCAGCGGGCCGAACTTCCCGTGGTCTTCCAGTCGTTGCGGACCGAGGGCGGGGTCACTGCGGTCGCCGGCTGGGTACGGGAACGGCTCGCGGCGTGGAAGCCGTGACGACGGCGGGAGTGCGCGCCACCGCGCGGATCGAGGCGCGGGACGACGGCCGGGGCGGGACGTCGCTGCCCGTACTGGACGGGGAGGGGCCGCTCGCCCTGCGCCGGGTGCGGAGCGGCGGGTCCGAGGCGCGCGTGATGCTGGTCGGGGCGATGAGCGGACCGCTCGGCGGCGATCACCTCACCGTCGAGGCGCGGGTCGGTCCGGGCGCGCGGCTGCGGGTCGGCTCGGCGGCGGCCACCATCGCCCTGCCGGGACAGACCAAGGGCGAGGCCCGCTACGACGTGCGCCTCGATGTCGCCGACGGCGGCGAACTGGCTTGGCTGCCGGAGCAGTTGATCTCCGCTGGTGGCAGTGAACTGTCCGTCTCCTCGCGCGTCGACCTCGGGCTCGGTGCCCGGCTCGTCCTCCGGGAGGAGCAGGTGCTCGGGCGGGTGGGTGAGGAACCCGGGCGGCTCACCAGCCGTCTCACGGTGCGACGCGACGGCCGGGCCCTGCTCGACCAGGAGTTGGCGTGCGGTCCCGGCGCACCCGGTGGCTGGGACGGGCCCGCCGTCCTGGCGGGACATCGGGCCATCGGGCAACTCGTCGTCGTACGACCGGAGTTCGAAAGGGAGGTGCCGTCGGCGCGACTGCTGGGAGAGTATGCCGCGCTGACCCCGCTCGCCGGGCCCGCCGTGCTCGTGACGGCACTCGCCCCCGACGCGCTGTTGCTGCGCCGGGTGCTGGACGGGGCGCTGCGTGAGCTCGCCTGAAGTCGGCAGTCCGTGCGTGCCCGAAGTCAACAGCCTTTGAGGGAAGGCTGGTTCGCGGTACATTCACCGCTCAACGGAACAAGGCGTACCGGCTATCGGATTAGTAAAGAACCCGGGTCACATCTGTTCTCAGGGACCTCACAGCGGCAAGGATCCCCGTATCACTCGCAACGATGTACGGGGAGGTACCCACTTGAGGTCCAAGAGACCGACAAGACGGGTGACAGCGCTCGGTTCGGCCGGAGCACTGGTTACGGCGACCCTGATAGCCGGAGCCGTGGCGGCCCCGTCGGCCACCGCCGACTCGCGTCACGGTCAGAGCTACGGTCAGAGCCGTGAGCAGCGCGGCGCGGCCGTCGCCGCCGAGCGGGCCGCCAAGGCCGGGATCGACTGGCAGGACTGCCCGGCGGACTGGGGCTTCGAGAAGCCGATCCAGTGCGGCTGGGTCAGCGTGCCGCTGGACTACGCCCACCCGAACGGCAAGCAGATCAAGCTGGCCGTGGACCGCATCGGGAACACCGGTACCAAGGAGGAGCGCCAGGGCGCGCTCGTCTACAACCCGGGCGGCCCCGGTGGTTCGGGCATGCGCTTCCCGCGCCGTGTCACCACCAAGAACCCCCTGTGGGCGAACACCGCCAAGGCCTACGACTTCGTGGGCTTCGACCCGCGCGGCGTCGGCCACTCGGCGCCCATCTCCTGCATCGACCCGCAGGAGTTCGTCAAGGCGCCCAAGGCGGACCCGGTCCCGGACTCCGAGGCCGACAAGCGCGCCCAGCGCAAGCTGGCCGCGGCGTACGCGGACGGCTGCGCCGAGCGCAGCGGCAAGGCCGTGCTGGCGCAGATGACCACGCCCAACACGGCACGCGACCTGGACGTCATCCGGGCCGCGCTCGGTGAGAAGAAGCTCAACTACCTGGGCGTCTCGTACGGCACGTACCTCGGCGCCGTCTACGGCACGCTGTTCCCGGGCCACGTGCGCCGCATGGTCGTCGACAGCGTCGTCAACCCGTCGCGCGAGAACATCTGGTACCAGGCCAACCTGGAGCAGGACATCGCCTTCGAGGGCCGCTGGAAGGACTGGGAGGACTGGGTCGCCAAGAACGACGCCACCTTCCACCTCGGCGACACCCGCGCCAAGGTGCAGGACCAGTGGCTGAAGCTGCGCGCCACCGCGAAGAAGAGCCCGCTGGGCGGCGTCGTCGGCCCCGCCGAGCTGATCTCCTTCTTCCAGAGCGCTCCGTACTACGACTCGTCGTGGGTGCCGACCGCCTCGGTGTTCAGCAAGTACGTCGCCGGTGACACCCAGGCGCTCGTCGACGCAGCGTCCCCCGACCTGTCCGACACGGCGGGCAACATCTCCTCGGAGAACGGCAACGCCGTGTACACGGCCGTCGAGTGCACCGACGCCCAGTGGCCCACCAGCTGGAGGAAGTGGGACCGGGACAACACCCGGCTCCACAAGGACTACCCGTTCATGACGTGGGCCAACGCGTGGATGAACCTGCCGTGCGCCACCTGGCCGGTCAAGCAGCAGACGCCGGTGAACGTGAAGACCGGCAAGGGTCTGCCGGCCGTCCTGATCGTCCAGTCCACGAATGACGCCGCCACGCCGTACGTCGGCGCCGTCGAGCTGCACAAGCGGTTCAAGGGCTCCCGCCTGATCACCGAGCAGGGCGCGGGCTCGCACGGTGTGACCGGTCTGGTCAACCCGTGCATCAACGGGCGGGTGGACTCCTACCTGCTCACCGGCAAGACGGACGCCGCCGACGTGACGTGCGCGCCGCACGCCACTCCGCAGCCGTAGTCCTCGCTGCACGAGGGGGCGGCCGGTCCGACCGGCCGCCCCCTCGGTCGTACGCGTCACCTCGCCGCCTCAGGACGCGAGCCAGGCGTCCTCCGCCGCGTAGTCGAACAGATCCCCGTAGTTCCTGAACATCGCGGGATACGCCTCACGCCAGTCCCGCCCCGCGAGCTGCCGCTCGATCGAGGCGATCGTCTCCGGGAGCGTGTCGGCGTACCGGATCACGGGGCGATGGCCCAACTCCCGCTCGGCGGCGCTCATGTCGCAGATCACGGGCCGGGGGACCGACCAAGGGGTGTCGCCCACGGTGGGGGACGGGGGAGGCCCGTCGACGAGGACGTCCTCCGTCCGGGCGCCCATCACCGCGTCGATGGCCCGCGCGATCTCCGCCACGGTCGGCGCCTCGGGGTCGCACGCGTTGAGGACCCGCGAGCCCGGTCGCGCGGCGGCCAGGCGGATCAGCTCGGCGAGGGTGTGGACGCTCACCGGATGGAAACGGCTCGCGCCGCCGAACGCGAGGATGCGCCTGCGGCGGCCGTCGAGATTGCGCTTGACGACATACAGCTCGCGGGGCGTGCGGCAGTACGGGCCGTGGACGGCGCCCGCCCGCAGCAGCGTCGTCGGCAACCGGTCGCCCGCCGCGAGGAGTTCACGCTCCAGAGCCACCTTGCGCGTGCTGTACGTCGACTCGCCCGGAGGGACGGTCCCCTGGCTCTCCGGAATCGGCAACGGATACGAGGGGAAGCCGTCCGGCTCGGCCTGCGTGTCGAAACCGCGCCCCTTGTCGTCCTCGTACACCGACACGCTGGAGATGACGACCGCCGAACCGACCCGGCCGGCTAGCGCCGTCAGCTGCCGCGCGTGGCCGGCTCCGTACGCCACGATGTCCACCAGCGCGTCGCACCCGTCACCGACCACCGTGGCCAGTGCGGTGTCGTCCTCCCGGTCCAGCGCGGCCGTGCGCACCTCGGCGGGCCAGCCGTCGTCACGGCCGCCGCCGCGCGACGCGGCCGTCACGTCCCAGCCGTCCCCTGCGAGCGCTTTCACGGCCGCGCGCCCGATCTGTCCTGTCGCTCCGATCACCACAGCACGTCTCATACGTAAGAAACGTACAGGACGTACGTATGAGTTCCCGGCTGGATCAACGCAGCGGCATCCGGGGGAACTTGCGCCCCGCCTCGGCCTTCTCCGCGGCCTCCTCCGCCTTGACGACGGCCGCGTACCGGTCGACGTACTCCTGCTCGGAGAGGCTCAGGATCGCGTACATGATCTCGTCGGTGATGGCGCGCAGGATGGCCTTCTCGTTCTCCATCCCGGCATAACGCGAGAAGTCGAGCGGCTTGCCGAAGCGGATCACCACGGGGTGGATCCGCGGGAGCTTCCTGCCCGGGGGCTGCGCCTCGAACGTGCCGATCATCGCGCAGGGGATGACCGGGGCCTGGGCCCGCAGGGCCATGACCGCGACGCCGACCTTGCCCTTGTAGAGCCGTCCGTCGTGCGAGCGGGTGCCCTCGGGGTAGATGCCGAGCAGCTCGTCCTTGCGCAGCACCCCGAGTCCCTCGCGGATCGCGGCCTGCCCCGCCTCCTTGCCGGAACGGTCCACCGGAATCTGCCCGGCGCTGCGGAAGAAGGCGGCCGTCAGCCGCCCCTTGATGCCGGGCCCCGTGAAGTACTCGGCCTTCGCGAGGAAGGTGATCCGGCGCTTCAGGATCGCCGGCATCAGGAAGTGGTCCGCGAAGGACAGGTGGTTGCCGGCCACGATGGCAGGGCCCGACGACGGAATGTGCTCAAGGCCCTCGATCCGAGGCCGGAAGACCAGTCTCAACAGTGGACCCAGAAGCACATATTTGAGCACGTAATAAAACACTGGGGCGCTCCTCATTTCCCCCGGGGAGCGATCAGTGTAGGCGCGGCCGTCGCCGGGCGTAACCAGTGCGGTGTCACCCTCTGTGGCCTCTTGGCCGGTATCAGACCCCTTGCGTCAGGACTTTCTCAAGGGCCCCTAGAGCCGACTGGAGTTCCTCGGCCGTGATGGTGAGCGGCGGCGCCAGCCGGATGGTCGAACCGTGCGTGTCCTTGACCAGAATCCCCTCGTCCATCAGGCCCTGGCTGATCTCGCGGCCCGTGCCGATGGAGGGGTCGATGTCGACGCCCGCCCACAGCCCGCGCGAGCGGAAGCCGTCGACGCCCCGGCCCACCAGGGCCGTCAGCCCGTCCCGCAGGAGGACGCCCAGCTCGGCGGCCCTGCGCTGGTACTCACCGGTCTCCAGCAGCCCGACGACCGCCGATCCGACCGCGGCGGCCAGCGGATTGCCGCCGAAGGTGGAGCCGTGCTCACCCGGGCGGAGCACCTCCATCACGTCCCGGCGTCCGACGACCGCGGAGACCGGCACGATGCCGCCGCCGAGCGCCTTGCCGAGCAGCAGCAGATCGGGGACGACCGACTCGTGTTCCACCGCCAGGGTGGTGCCGGTACGCCCGAGGCCGGACTGGATCTCGTCCGCGACGAACAGACAGCCGGTGCGGCGGGTGAGCTCGCGGACGCCGGCGAGATAGCCGTCGTCCGGGATGACCACGCCCGCCTCGCCCTGGATGGGCTCGAGCAGCACGGCGGCCGTCGTCTCGTCGATCGCCGCCTCGAGCGCGGCCAGGTCGTTGTACGGCACGACCCGGAAACCCGGAGTGAAGGGGCCGAAGCCGGTACGGGCCGTCTCGTCCGTGGAGAAGCTGACGATCGTGGTCGTACGGCCGTGGAAGTTGTCCGCCGCCACCACGATGGTGGCCCGGTCGGGTTCGACGCCCTTCACCTCGTACGCCCATTTGCGGGCCACCTTGATGGCGCTCTCCACCGCCTCCGCGCCCGTGTTCATCGGCAGGACCATGTCCAGGCCGGTCAGCTCGGCCAGGGACTCGGCGAATCCGGCCAGCTTGTCGTTGTGGAAGGCCCGCGAGGTGAGGGTGAGACGGTCGAGCTGGCGGTGCGCGGCCTCGATCAGCACCGGGTTGCGGTGGCCGAAGTTGAGGGCCGAGTAGCCCGCCAGCATGTCGAGGTAGCGGCGGCCCTCGACGTCCTCGACCCAGCTGCCCTCGGCGTGCGCGACGACCACGGGCAGCGGGTGGTAGTTGTGCGCCAGGACAGGAGCCTCGGCTCGGATCAGTTCGTCGGAGCTGCGCGTACCGGCGACGGCGGACGCAGTCGTACGGGCGGGAGCGGTCATGAACGGATCTCCTGAGTGCAGCACTTGATGCCGCCGCCGGCCTTCTGGAACTCCGAGAGGTCGACGGGGACGGGGATGTAGCCGTGGCGGACGAGCTGTTCGGCGAGGGCCTCGGCGCGCGGCGCGATGAAGACATGACGGCCGTCGGAGACCGAGTTGAGGCCGAAGGCGAAGGCGTCCTCGCGGGTCGCGAGCACCGCGTCCGGGAACAGCCGGGCGAGCACCTCGCGGCTGCCCGGGGAGAAGGCCTCCGGGTAGTAGGCGATGTTGTCGTCGTCGAGGACGAAGAGCGCGGTGTCCAGGTGGTAGAAGAGCGGGTCCACCAGCTGGAGGCTGATCACCGGGACGCCGAAGAACTCCTGGACCTCGCGATGGGCCTCGGGTGTCGTGCGGAATCCGGTCCCCGCGAGGACATAGCGGCGCGTCGGGACGAGATCGCCCTCGCCCTCGCACACCGACTCGGGGCGGTAGACGTCGAAACCGGCCGCCTTGAACCAGGTCTCGTACGCGGTGGACTCGGGGCGGCGCTCCGGCGCGTGGAAGGACGAGCCGAAGACACGGCCCTCCAGGACGAGCGCGCAGTTCGCGGCGAAGACCATGTCGGGAAGGCCGGCCACCGGTTCGACGGAGTCGACGGTGTGGCCGTGCGCGCGATAGGCGCTGATCAGCGCCTTCCACTGATCGCGCGCGAGATCGACGTCCACGGGGGTGTCGGGACGCATCCAGGGGTTGATCGCGTACTGCACGGCGAAGTGTCTGGGTTCGCAGACGAGAAAGCGCCGGGGGCGCGGCACACGGCTGTCGGGCACAGAGAGGTTCCTCCGCTTCCTGCGGTGTCGGCTGATGGGATGCCTCCACGGTAAGAAGCGGGGGATACGGACGACAAGCGACGAGAGCTGCGCGTATACGCAGTACTACTGCGCAATGTGCCGGATCAGCGCACGTTTCCTGCGTCGTCCGGGGCTGCGTACGTCGCCCCGGCCTCCGGGGCCTCGGGCAGCAGATGGGACAGCACCATGTAGCTGATCGTCTTCCGGATGAAAGGTTCCACCCGGATGCGTTCCAGGATCTCCTCGAAGTGCTCCACATCGACGGCCCGCACATGCAGCAGCGCGTCCGCGCCCCCGGTCACGGTCATCGCCGCGGTGATCTCCGGATGGTTGCGCACCACCTCCGCGAGCCGCCGGGGCGGCGCCGCACCCTCGCAGTACACCTCGACGTACGCCTCCGTGCGCCAGCCGAGCGCCACGGGCTTCACCGTGGCCGTGAACCCGGTGATCACGCCCGTCTCGCGCAGCCGGTCGACCCGGCGCTTGACCGCCGTCGCGGACAGTCCGATCGCCGCGCCGATCTCCGCGAAACTCGTCCTGGCATTGGCCATCAGAGCCGTGATGATCTTGCGGTCGAGCTCGTCGAACATCGCGGGCTTGCTGTTCATGGCGGCACTGTATCCAGCGACGGCGTCCACCCGGCCGGGGACCACGTCCATGTCCCGCGCATGTCCAGCCGTGGCAATCGCTCTTACACTCCACTCTCATGCTGCGCGCGCTCGCCGTCGACGACGAACAACCGTCCCTCGAAGAACTCCTGTATCTGCTGAACGCCGATCCCCGGGTCGGCAGCGCCGAGGGAGCGAGCGACGCGACCGAGGCGCTGCGCCGGATCAACCGGGCCCTGGAGTCCGGACCCGGCGGGCCCGAGGCGATCGACGTCGTCTTCCTCGACATCCACATGCCCGGCCTGGACGGGCTCGACCTGGCCCGGCTGCTCGGCGGGTTCGCCCAGCCGCCGCTCGTCGTGTTCGTGACCGCCCACGAGGGCTTCGCCGTGCAGGCCTTCGACCTCAAGGCCGTGGACTACGTCCTCAAGCCCGTACGCCGAGAACGGCTCGCCGAGGCGGTACGGCGGGCCGTCCAGCTCCGGGACACCGCACCCCTGATCCCCGTCCACGAGCCCGACCCCGACCACATATCCGTCGAACTCGGCGGAGTGACCCGCTTCGTGGCCGTCGAGGACATCACCCATGTCGAGGCACACGGCGACTACGCCCGGCTGCACACCGCGCAGGGCAGCCACCTGGTGCGCATCCCGCTGTCCACCCTCGAAGAGCGCTGGCGCCCCCGCGGCTTCGTCCGCATCCACCGGCGCCACCTCGTCGCGCTGCGCCACATCGGCGAACTCCGCCTGGACGCGGGCACGGTGAGCGTCCTCGTCGACTCCGTCGAACTCCAGGTCAGCCGCCGTCACGCCCGCCAGCTGCGCGATCTGCTGCTGCGCCGGACCACGAGCTGAGGAGGGCGGCATGCCGCAGGACCCCACCGAACGCCGCGTGGTCGTCACCGGAGCGCCCCGGCGCACCCGACGGACCTCCGGCTACTACCGGCCGCGCACCGAGATCGACGAACAGACCACCCTCGGCCACACCTACGTCCGCTCCCTGATGCGCAGTCAACTTCGAGCGGCACTCGTCGTGTTCGCCGTTCTGGTGCTGCTCGTCGGCCCGCTGCCGCTGGTCTTCGCCGCGATGCCGGACGGCGCGACCCTGGAATGGGCCGTCCTCGGCTTCTGCGTGTACCCGCCGCTGGTGCTGCTCGCCCGCTGGTACGTACGGCGGGCCGAGCGCAACGAGAAGGACTTCGTGCGCCTGGTCGGGGACCGCTGAACCGTGAACGAGAACTACTCCGTTCCCGCGGTCGCCCTCGTCGTCGTCGCGACCGTCCTGGTCGGCGCGTTCGGGCTGCGCATATCCCGGACCACCTCCGACTTCTACGTCGCCTCGCGCACCGTCGGCCCCCGGCTCAACGCGGCAGCGATCAGCGGCGAATACCTCTCCGCCGCCTCCTTCCTGGGCATCGCCGGCCTGGTCCTCGTACAAGGCCCCGACATGCTCTGGTACCCCGTCGGGTACACCGCCGGCTATCTCGTCCTGCTCCTCTTCGTCGCGGCTCCGCTGCGCCGCTCCGGCGCCTACACCCTGCCCGACTTCGCGGAGGCCCGGCTCGGCTCCCAGGCCGTCAGGCGGCTCGCCGGGGCGTTCGTCGTCGGTGTCGGCTGGCTCTATCTGCTGCCCCAGCTCCAAGGCGCCGGGCTGACACTGGCGGTGCTGACCGACGCGCCCGACTGGTTCGGCGGGGTGCTCGTCGCCGTCGTCGTGGTGGCCACGGTCGCCGCGGGCGGCATGCGCAGCATCACCTTCGTGCAGGCCTTCCAGTACTGGCTCAAGCTCACCGCGCTGCTGGTCCCCGCGCTCTTCCTGATCCTCGCCTGGCAGTCCCACGGCGCCCCCCGCGACGCCTTCGACGAACCCCCGGCCTTCCGCGAACGGCGCCTCGTCCAGTTCGACGCCACGCTCGACCTGAAGCTGTCCCGGCCGCTGACCGTCACCGCGACGGGTACCGTCGACGGCCGCCGGTACGAGGACACCCGCGTCCGGCTCCCGCCGGGCGCCCACCACCTCGAGCGCGGCACCCGGCTGACCTTCGACCGGGGCGACCCGGTCCCAACGGCCGACCGCGGCGGCAACGGCGCCATGTCGACCTCGCTGGCCGCCGGACGGGAGGAACGCCCGCTGTACGCCACCTACGGGCTGATCCTCGCCACCTTCCTCGGCACCATGGGCCTGCCCCACGTCGTCGTCCGCTTCTACACCAGCCCGCACGGCGTCGCCGCCCGCCGCACCACCGTCGCCGTCCTCGGCCTGATCGGCGCCTTCTACCTCCTCCCGCCCGTCTACGGAGCGCTGGGCCGCCTGTACGCCCCCGAACTCAGCCTCACCGGCGACGCGGACGCCGCCGTACTCCTGCTGCCCGACCGGATGATCGGCGGAGTCGGCGCCAACCTCCTCGGGGCGCTCGTCGCGGGCGGCGCCTTCGCCGCGTTCCTCTCGACCGCGTCCGGACTGACCATGGCGGTCGCGGGCGTGCTCACCCAGGACGTGCTGCCCTCCCGGGGCGTACGGCACTTCCGGCTCGGCACCGTGCTGGCGATGGCCGTGCCGCTCGCCGCGAGCGTGCTGGTGGGCGGGCTGCCCGTCGCCGACGCAGTGGGGCTCGCGTTCGCCGTGTCCGCCTCCTCCTTCTGCCCGCTCCTGGTGCTGGGCATCTGGTGGCGGCGGCTCACCCCACCGGGGGCGGCCGCCGGAATGCTCGTCGGCGGCGGCGCGGCACTCGTCGCCGTCGGCGCGACCATGGCCGGCTATCCGGGCACGGGGTCCTTGCACGCGCTGCTCGCCTGGCCGGCGCTCTGGTCGGTGCCGCTCGGCTTCGTGACCATGGTGCTGGTGTCCCTGGCCACCGCCACCCGCGTACCCCCCGGGACGGCGGCGATCCTGGCCCGCTTCCACCTCCCGGAGGAACTCACGGACGGCCAGGTCCGCGCGGCGGTGAGCGGAACGGCGAGCGCGGCCGCGGGCGCGAAGGAGTCCGGGGTATGAGGGATTCGGCCGACGGGGTGCGAGGTGAGGGGTGTTCGCTGGGTGTGTGGCAGGTGCGGCGGCCTCCGAGAGGGCTGCGCGGGTACGGCTGTTCGGGCGGCCGGTGGCCGGGCCGCGGTGGTGACCGACGCTCGCCGGGGCGGTCGTACACGCGCGGCCTCGCGGGCGGGGCGGTGACCGGGTGAGTGGATTTCTCGCCGGGCTCTGTGTCGCCGTACTCCCCCTGCTGGCAGCCGGGTTCTGGCTCGGCAGGCGCACCGCGCGGCCCGAGAGCCTCGGCGGACTCGGCACGCCGGTCGAGCACGCCACCTTCCAGACCCTGCACACCGCCTCGCTGGCCGCGCCCCCGCTCCGCGCGGGACTCACCGAGGAGACGGCCCGCCGGTCCGCCCGGCGGCTGCGCACCCTGCTCGGCACGGACGCGCTGTGCCTCACGGACCAGGAGACGGTCCTCGTCTGGGACGGTGCCGGGGCCCACCACCGCACCGAGATCATGGAACGGCTCGGCGGCCCCCTGGAGACCGGCCGCGGCGAGGCCTTCCGGCTGACCTGCGACGAGCCCGACTGCCCGCTGCGCTGGGCCGTCGTCGCACCGCTCACCGTCGACGAACGGGTGCACGGAGCGCTCGTCGCCTGCGCGCCCCGCGAGTCGGCCGTCCTCGTACGCGCCGCGGGCGAGGTCGCGCGCTGGGTCTCGGTCCAGTTGGAGCTCGCCGACCTCGACCAGTCCCGGACGCGGCTGATCGAGGCCGAGATCAAGGCACTTCGCGCCCAGATATCACCGCACTTCATCTTCAACTCGCTGGCCGTGATCGCCTCGTTCGTCCGCACCGACCCGGAGCGCGCCCGCGAACTCCTTCTGGAGTTCGCCGACTTCACCCGCTACTCGTTCCGCAGGCACGGCGACTTCACCACCCTCGCCGACGAACTCCACGCCATCGATCACTACTTGGCGCTCGTCCGGGCCCGCTTCGGCGAGCGGCTGTCCGTCACCCTGCAGATCGCGCCCGAGGTACTGCCCGTCGCGCTGCCCTTCCTCTGCCTTCAGCCCCTGGTGGAGAACGCCGTCAAACACGGCCTCGAGGGCAAGACCGACAAGAGCCACATCAGCATCACCGCGCAGGACGCGGGCGCCGAGGCACTGGTCGTCATCGAGGACAACGGCACCGGCATGGACCCCGAACGGCTGCGCCGCATCCTGTCCGGAGAGGTCAGCCCCTCCGGGGGGATCGGGCTCTCCAACGTCGACGAACGGCTGCGCCAGGTGTACGGGGACGATCACGGCCTCGTCATCGAGACCGCGGTGGGGGCGGGTATGAAGATCACCGCTCGGCTCCCCAAGTACCAGCCGGGCGTGCACTCGGCGGCACGCCGACCGCGACCATGAGCGGCGCGGACGGCGGTTCGGGGCCGGGGGAGGGGAGTGGCCGAAGCGGCGGGCCGGGACCTTGCGGGTCGTCGGCCGAGGCGGCGGGCGGGGACCCGGGGACTGCGCGGCCGGAGCGATGGCCCGGGCTCAGGCGCTGCGTGAGACCACCATCCCCAGCGTGATCAGGCCGAGCACGACCCAGCCGAACCACAGCCAGCCGTTACTGCCCAGCGCCACCGTGTAGGCCGTCACCATGACGAGCCCGCCCACGGTGAGCACCCCCATCGTCTTCGTCGTACCGGGCATCGCAACACCCTCCTCCAGGCGGGTCCGCGACGCGGGCCGTGGCCTTTGGGGCCATTTTCACCCGGAGGGAGGAGGTTCGCCAGGGCCCGGGGGACTACTGCGCTCCCCGCGGCGGTCGTTGGCCTTCCTCGATCGAGCAGATCACCAGGTAGTACGGCCGGGCCCACACACCCGTACTGCGCAAGCCATGACTCCAGTGATCGGTGGGGTCGTAGCCGTACCGCTCCGGTGGCGCGTCGACCGCGCACTGGTCGTTCGCCTGCTCCAAGGCGTCCGTCCCGGGCCGGTACACGCTCAGGTGGGTGATCTCGACGACCTTTCCCTGATGCTCCTTGTCGCAGGCGACCAGCTCGAAGTGCGTACTGACCCGCGCCTCGCCGCCCACATGGCCCAGGCAGTCGTCCCGCTGCATCTGCGTCGCGTCCGTGAAGGTCATCCCGTAGGGACGGAGCTCCCCGAGCGGCCCGAACACCGGCCCGTGCCGGCCCGCGAGCAGACAGGCGACGGTGCCGCCCGTGGTGGCGAAGCCCTCCCGGGTGGGCACGACGGCCATGCTCCTGACGTTCCAGGCGAGCTTGCGGGCGGTGCCCTTGGTCTTCTCCTCGCACCGGCGCGAGCCGTCGCGGCGGGCCGCCTCGAAGGAGGGCGCCTTGATCACCGCCATGACCTGCGCGTCGGGGCTCTCGTCGTGGCAGCTGGTGTCCAGCCTCAGCCGTGGCACGGTGGCCGCCTTCGAGAGGGACGGATCGCCGTAGACACAGTCGCCCCGGTGGAGGGGCTCGGTGAGCCCGACCACCTCGCCGTACGGCAGCCGGGCCGCCTGGTGCGCGCCCGCGTACCAGACCACCCCGGCCGCCAGGCCGAGCGCGAGCAGCCCCGCGACCACGGCCTGCGGGGCGCGTGGCCGCTGCCGCCGTCGCCGCCCGGGGGGTCCGGGGACCGGGGCGGGCGGCGCCCCGGTCCAGGGCGGTCCGAAGCCCTGGCCGTGCCCCGGCAGAGGCCCACCCGTCTCCGAACGGTCGAACCCGCGCCGCGGCGGCGGTGTGTACGAGCCATGAGCATGACCGGTCGGTGCGTACGGGCCGTGGGCATGACCGGTCGGTGCGTACGGGCCCGGCCCCTGGGCCGTCGCCGGGTACGGACCCGCGATGGGGGCGGCCGGGGCAGCGGGCGTGGCGGGCGTGTGGCCACCGGGTGCCGCCAGGCCGCGGTCCTGGGCCGGACCGTGCCCCGCGGCCCGGTTCTGGGCCGGGCCGTGCCCCGCGGCGGCACCCGGTGCCGGGTACGCGCCCGGCAGGGCCCGGCTCCGGTCTCCCGCCGGGCCGGACACCCCCGGGGACGCGTCGGACGTGTCGAGCCCCGACCACGGTGGCTGCGAGCCCGTGTCGAGACGGGTCGGTGGATGAGGCTGTGGGGTGAGAATCCGGGCCAGCGCCGACGCCGTGTCCTCCGCGGACAGCCGCAAGGCCGGATCCTTGACCAGCAGCGCCTCGACGACCGGTCGCAGGGCACCGGCCCGCCGCGGTGGCGGGGCCTCCTCCAGAACCGCGGCGGTGATCGCCTCGAGGTCGGTGTCCCGGTCGAACGGTCCGTGGCCCTCCACCCCGAAGTACAGGGTGCAGCCCAGCGAGAACAGGTCGGCCGCGGTGGTCGGCGGACCGCCCGTGGCCCGTTCCGGGGCCAGATAGCCGGCGGTGCCCACCAGCACGGACGTCTGGGTCCAGCGGGTCTCCAGGGAGTCGGGCTGGACCGATATCCCGTAGTCGGTGAGGAGAACGCGGGCCCCGGGGTTCCCGGTGCGGTCCGGGGCGAGCAGGATGTTGGCGGGCTTCACGTCCCGGTGCATGATCCCGCGCTCGTGCCCGGCGGTCAGGGCGTCAAGGACGGCGAGACCGATACGGGCACATGCGTCGGGGGCCAGCGGACCGCGCCGGGCTAGCCAGTCGCGCAGATCCTCGGCGCCCGCCACGTACTCCATCACGATCCATGGCAGGCCCTCGTGCTCCAGGACGTCGTGGACCGTGACGACGTGCGGGTGGCCGCGCAGTACCGCCGCGTGCCGGGCCTCGGCGCGGGCCCGCGCTGTCCGGGACTCGTGTTCCGCACCGCTCTCCGGGATGTCACGGAACCTGATCTCCTTGAGCGCGACGTCGCAGTCGAGCCGTTGGTCGTGCGCGAGCCACACGTGACCCATCCCGCCCGATCCGACCTGGTCCACGAGCAGGTACCGGCCGGCGATGATCCGGCCCACGCCGGACTGAGGTGCTCCCGTCATCAGGTCGCTCCCCCGTCGGGGGAGGACGGTCCGACGGAGTCACCGACCCCACCGGAATCGGCCCCACCGGAATCGGCCCCACCGGAATCGACCGAACCGGACTCACCGGCGCCGGTGTCGCCGGTTCCCGGGGTGGTGGGGCCGACGGGACCGGTGGTGGTCTGGCCGGTCGCGGTCTGGCCGGTGGTGGTGGCGCCGGCGTCGGTTCGGCCCGCGGTGGTCGTGCCGGCGTCGGTTTCGCCCGCGGTGGTCGCACCAGTGGCGCCGGTGCCTGCGCCGGTCCCACCTGTGGCGCCGGCGCCCGCACTGGTTTCGCCCGCGCTTGTTGCGCCCGTGCTTGCGGCGCCCGTGCTGGTTTCGCCTGCGGTGGCCCCTGTGTTCGTTGCGCCTGTGCTGGTCTCGCCCGCGGTGGCACCTGTCGTGGTTCCGCCCGCGCTGGTTTCGCCCGCGCTCGTCTCGCCCGCGGTGGCCCCTGTGTTTGTTGCGCCCGTGCCGCTCTCGCCCGCGGTGGCCCCTGTCGTGGCCCCCGTGGTGGTTTCACCCGGTCCCGTGCTGGACCCGTCCGGGCTCGATGTCGGCCCACCGGTGTCCTTGGGCGTGTCCGGGGCCTCGACGTGGTCCGTGTCGGAGACGACGAACAGCGTCACGGGCTCGCCCCACTCCAGGGTGCTGCCCTCGACCGGCCGGGAGGAGGTGACCCGGACGTCGTCCCGGGGCAGGGAACCGCCGTCATAGGCCAGGGCCAGTCCCGCGTTCGCCAGCCGGGCGCTCGCCTCGGCGAACGTCAGGCCCGTCACCTGCGGCACGGTCTTCTGAGCGTGCGGGTCGAAGGGTGTGTCGTCCGCGCCCGCCGTGCCGAGCGGGCGCGTGATCCCCCGGTCGGGGTTCTCGACGTCCACGAGTCGGAGCCGGTCGATCCGCGCCTTCCCCGGTGGCGGCTCGACGACGACGATCCCGTCCGGACGATATCCGGACCATTTCCTGTTTCCGCCCTTGAACTGCACCGAGGCCTTTTCGATGTTCGCCTCGGACGGACGCAGTGGGTTGCCGCAGGAGCACTTCACCGCGGGAAGCCCCTGACGGTCGACCAGAATGGCGATTCCGGTCTGGAGCAGGGCGTCGAAGGGGACGGCCTTGCCGTGTTTGTACTCGTGATTCGTCACGAGGGTGTCGTGACGCAGCACAACGGGTGTGAGTCGATCGACATATCCGGGGATCTCGGCCGGCCCGATATTCAGCACGCGGGCCCATTCCCGCGCCTTGGCAGAGTTCTTGGGGGCGGTGAGGAATTTCTTGAGCTTCCCGACGGCGCAGGTGCCGGGCCGCGCCGAGCCGCCGAAGTCGGGGGCGGGCCCACCCGATCCGTCCGGCCGGGGTGTGCCGCCGTTCCCGCCCTGCCCACCGGAGTCCTGGTGGCCGCCGGGTGCACCTCCGTACAACCCTGGACTGTTGCTGGCCTGCACCCCGCCGATCGGCCGGGCCCGCTGTGTGCCGGTGGTGTCCTTGCCGAGTGCGCCGTCCTCCTCGAAGAAGGGATGGGCCTGGGAAACCCCGGCGGCCACGGCACGTATGGCGAACAATTGATCGGATTTACTGCATCCGCTGATTACCAGTACGGAAACCAGCAGTAAAGCCATCCTGCCCGCCGCCGATAACCCGGACCTTCGCATGGACGCGTGAAATGTCATGACCGCTCCCCCTCGCGGTTTCCCCCCTGGACCCCGCGATCCGGAGACCGGGCACGGAGCTTCGTCTCCATGCTACTGAAGGGAAATGCCTTTCACGCAAGCGCGAATGACGCGGTTGAATCAGTTGCCGCGTGCGTTGAGGGAGGCCAGATAGGCGTTGTATGCCTCGAGTTCCTTGTCGCCGTCGCGGTCCGCGGCCCGGTCCTCGCGCTTGGCCTGCCGCTGCTCCGAGCCGTACCACTGGAAGAGCAGCGCGAGCAGGACGAGGACGGAGGGGATCTCGCTGAACGCCCAGGCGATGCCGCCCGCGGCGGTCTGGTCGGCGAGCGCGTCGATGCCGAGGGAGGCCGACGGATTCTTGTACGCCTCCACCATCGGCTCCGAGGCCATCATCAGCGCGATGCCGAAGAACGCGTGGAACGGCATGCCCGCGAACAGCTCCAGCATCCGCATCAGGTAGCCCGGGCGGTGCGGGCCCGGGTCCACGCCCATGATCGGCCAGAAGAACACCAGCCCGACGGCGAGGAAGTGGCACATCATCACGATGTGGCCCGCGGTGGAGCCCATCAGGAAGTCGAAGATGGGGGAGAAATACAGCGCGTACAGGCTCGCGATGAACATCGGGATGGTGAACGCGGGGTGCGTGACGATCCGCATGTACCGGCTGTGCAGGAACATCAGCAGCAGCTCACGCGGCCCCTTGTTGCCCCGCTTCGCCGCGACGGGCAGCGCGCGCAGCGCCAGCGTGATCGGCGCCCCGAGCAGGATCAGGATCGGCGACAGCATGCTGATCACCATGTGCTGCACCATGTGCACGCTGAACATGACCATGCCGTAGTCGTTCAGCCGGGTGCACATGACGAGCATCACGGTCAGCACGCCGATGACGAAGGAGGCCGTACGGCCCCACGACCACGCGTCGCCGCGCCGTGCGAGTCGCACGACACCCCAGCCGTACAGCCCGAGCCCGAGCAGGCACGCGACGAGAAAGAACGGGTCCGCGGACCACACGAGCCCCCGCCCCAGCGTGAACGGCGGCAGATCCATGGTCATGCCGTGCCCGCTGTGATCCATCCGCCGGCTCCTGTTTCTGGGGGTACCTCCCAGGCCCTTTTAAGGCACTGGGGGAGGTTGTGTGCTGTCTGTCCGCACCAGAGTAGAACCGCCCCCGGCCGCTGCTGCGACCGGGGGCGGTTCGGGCTGTCTGCGTCTCAGAGCACGCACTCCGCCTCGGCGTACCGCTCGTCGGGAACCGTCTTCAGGGTCTCGACCGCCTCCGCGAGCGACACCATCACGATGTCGGTCCCGCGCAGTGCGGTCATCTTCCCGAACTCGCCCCGGTGCACGGCCTCCACGGCGTGCCACCCGAACCGGGTCGCGAGCACACGGTCGTACGCCGTCGGCGTTCCGCCGCGCTGCACGTGCCCGAGGATGACCGGCCGGGCCTCCTTGCCGAGTCGCTCCTCCAGCTCGATGGAGAGCTGCCGGGCGATGCCCGCGAAGCGCTCGTGGCCGTAGATGTCCTTGCCGCCCTCGTCGTACTCCATCGAGCCCTCGCGGGGCTTCGCGCCCTCGGCGGCGACCACGATGGCGAACCGCTTGCCCGCCTCGAAGCGCTCGCCGACCCGCGCGGCCAGCTCCTCGATGTCGAAGGGGCGCTCCGGTACGACGATGGCGTGGGCGCCCGCGGCCATGCCGGAGTGCAGCGCGATCCAGCCGGTGTGGCGGCCCATGACCTCCACGATCAGCACGCGCTGGTGGGACTCGGCGGTGGTCTTCAGCCGGTCGAGGGCCTCGGTGGCGACACCGACCGCCGTGTCGAAGCCGAAGGTGACGTCCGTGACCGCGATGTCGTTGTCGATGGTCTTCGGCACGCCGACGATCGGCAGGCCGCCGTCCGACAGCAGACGGGCCGCCTTCAGCGTGCCCTCTCCGCCGATCGGGATGATCGCGTCGAGCCCGAGGTCCGCGACGTGGCCCTTGGCCCGCTCCACGCCGTCACGCAGATGCGCGGGCTGGACCCGGGACGAGCCGAGCATGGTGCCGCCGCGAGCCAGGATTCCGCTCACCGCGTCGAGGTCGAGCTTGAGGTAGTCGCACTCCAGGAGACCCTTCCAGCCGTCCCGGAAGCCGATGACCTCGTCGCCGTGGTCGACGACGGCGCGGTGTACGACCGACCGGATGACGGCGTTCAGGCCGGGGCAGTCGCCGCCGGACGTGAGGACACCAATGCGCATAGCCCGAAATACCTTCTCAACGTGGGCCGGGGACCGGACCACGTTGTCCGGCGAGGATCCCCGCCACCCTACCGGCGGGAGGGGGCCCGGCCGTACCGTGCGTCCGCCTGCTGGACGCACCCGCTCACCTGTGCGGATGTGCTGTCAGACGGGCTCCGGAACGGGCTGCGCGGAGCCGTCCTCGAGCGGAAACGGTCCTCCCGGGAAACGCGAAGAGGTCCTCCGGGGAAACGCGAGGAGATCCTCCCGGGAAACGCGAAGAGGAACCGTTCCTCCTTGAGGAACGGTTCCTCCGGCCCGCCGGGCGGGCAGGTGCTACGCGGGCTGCTGGGCGGACGCGATGCGCTCGGTGCGCAGCGCTTCGTACCAGCGGTCGTCGATCGGCGGCAGAGCGTTGACGTCGAGGGCCAGCTTCAGCAGCAGGTCCGCGATCTGCGGATTGCGGGCGAGGACAGGCCCGTGCATGTACGTACCGAACACGGTGTCGTTGTACGCGCCCTCGGTGCCGTCCCCCGTGCCGTTGCCCTTGCCGAGCCGCACGTTCGCGAACGGGCGGGCGGTGGGCCCGAGGTGGGTCACGCCCTGGTGGTTCTCGAAGCCGGTCAGCTGGGGCAGGCCGAGCCGCGGGTCGATGTCCGCGAGGACGTCGCCGACGCACCGCTCGCCCTCGCCACGCGTGGAGACCACGTCGAGCAGGCCGAGGCCCGGCTCGCGCTGGCCGAGGTCGTTGATGAACTCGTGCCCGAGGATCTGGTAGCCGGCGCAGACGGAGAAGACGATCGCGCCGTTGCCGACCGCGCGGTGCAGACCGCCGTCGCGGCGCAGCCGCTCCGCGGCGAGCCGCTGCGGCCGGTCCTCGCCGCCCCCGATGAGGTAGATGTCGCCGGAGGTGGGGATCGGCTGGTCGCTGCGCACGTCCACGCGGGCCACGTCGAGGCCGCGCTGACGGGCCCGGCGTTCCACGACGAGGGCGTTGCCCTGGTCGCCGTAGGTGCTCAGCAGGTCCGGATAGATCCACACCAGACGCAGGCTGTTGTCACTCATTCTCTTCGTCCTCCGTGGCTCAGTTGCCGACACGACGCCTCAAGTCCTGGAATGCGGTGTAGTTCGCGATGACCTCGATGCGTCCGGGCGGTGCGAGCTGCACGGCCTGGTCGAGGTTCTCGCAGACCTGGAACTGCTGGTTGGCGACTTCGAGGCGCACGGCGAGGTCCAGCTTGCGGTCGCCGAGAACGAAGATCGGGTGCCCGGTCAGGCGGGTGTAGTCGACGTCCCACAGCCAGGAGGTGTCGGTGCCGTCGGCGCCGCGCGCGTTCACCGACAGGATGACCGGGGTCGGCGGCGGGTCGATCAGGGAGAAGGTCTCCAGCCAGCCCGCGGGGTTCTTGGCGAGCAGCAGACGCAGGTCGCGCTGCATGAACTGCACCACGTCGTAGCGTCCGGCCACCGCCTGCACCTGGTACATGCGCTCCAGGGCGACCTGCGGCGGCACCCCGAACACGGCGGCCACGGCGGCCGACGAGGCGGCGTTCGCCTTGTTGGCGCGGCCCGGCAGCTGGAGGTGGATCGGCCAGGCGGAACCGTGCGGGTCGAGGACGTGGTCCCCGGCCAGGGCCCAGGTCGGCGTCGGACGGCGGAAGCCGCAGTCGCCGCAGAACCAGTCGTCGCCGGGGCGCTGCATCACACCGCCGCAGGACGGGCAGGACCAGGCGTCGTCCTTCCACATCTGACCGGCCGCCACCCACATGACGTTCGGCGAGGAGGACGCGGCCCAGACCACCAACGGGTCGTCCGCGTTGGCGACCACGACGGCCTTGGAACCGGCCAGCCCCTCACGCCAGTGCTCGGCCATCATCCGCGTCTCGGCGGCCCGGTCGAGCTGGTCGCGGGAGAGGTTCAGCAGCGCGATGCACTTCGGGTCGGTGTCACGTGCGACACCGGCGAGGTACTTCTCGTCGACCTCGATGACCGCGAACTTGGCGTCCGACCCCCCGGCGAGTGCCGACGTGATGCCCGCGGGCATGTTGGCGCCGAGCGCGTTGGACACGACCGGGCCCGCTGCGCGCAGCGCCTCCGCGATCAGCCGGGTCGTCGTGGTCTTGCCGTTGGTCGCCGACACCAGGATCACGTCCAGGTGCGTGGCGAGCCTCGCCAGCAGGTCGGGGTCGAGCTTGAGCGCCACCCGGCCGCCGATCACCGATCCGCTGCCGCGTCCGGCGGCTCGCGAGACGGCTGCCGCCGCCTTGCCCGCCGTCACGGCCAGCTTGGCCCGCGGCGACAGCGGGTCCGAGTTGCCTGACATCGTTTCTCGATCCTCCTTGCGGTACGCGCCGCGCCCCTGCCCCCGGCACCATGTGGGCCTCAGCCTATCGAGATCCACTCACGTGCCCGAATCGCGGCACCACCTCGGTGCCCGCGCGACATGCGCGCGCTTCCCAGGACCGTACCCTTGCCGCCATGCGACACGGTTCCATCCCGGGCACCCACGGGCGCGTCCGGCCCCTCACCCTGCTCGGCGACCCCGTCCTGCGTACGGCCTGCGAGGACGTCACCGACTTCGGCCCTCAACTCGCCGAGCTCGTCGAGGACATGTTCGCGACGATGTACGCGGCCGAGGGCGTCGGCCTCGCCGCGAACCAGGTCGGCGTCGGACTCAGGGTCTTCGTGTACGACTGCCCGGACGACGACGATGTCCGCCATGTCGGACATGTGGTGAACCCACGTCTTGTCGAGGCGGACGGAGTGGTCCTGCGCGGACCGGAAGGCTGTCTCTCGCTGCCCGGCCTCGAGGCCGGCACCGAGCGGTACGACCACGCGGTCGTCGAGGGCCGCACGGTCACCGGTGAGCCGGTGACCGTGCACGGCACCGGCTGGTTCGCCCGGTGCCTCCAGCACGAGTGCGATCACCTCGACGGCGGGGTGTACGCGGACCGCCTCGCCGGGTGGCGCCGGCGGCGGCTGCTGCGCCAGGTGGCACGGGCTTCCTGGAGCGGCTGAGAACAGTCTTGCGCGGTGGGCCGCGTCCGGCCCGCGGCGGTCCTGTTCCGTGGGCCGTGCACCGCCCCCTCGGGCGGTGCGACGCGCCCTCCGCGGCGCTTCGGCCGCGCGGGCACGCACCGGCCGCGGACTGACGGGGCGTCCGCCTGAGCCCGGGTCAGAATCCCGGTCCGCCGACGCGGTCGCCCGCCGCCGCGAGGCGACCCCACAGCAGGTCGGCCAGGCTTCGCACCAACTCGGCTCGTGTGCAGGGCCGTTCGCCGAGCCACCAGTCCCCGGCGGCGTGCATCATGCCGACGATCCCGTGGCCCCAGACCCGCGCCAACTGCTGGCTGCCCGGACCGAGATCCACCCGCTCCTCGATGACCTCGGCCAGTTCCTCGCCCATGCGGCGCAGCACCGGCGCGGAGTACTTGCCCACGTCGAAGCCGGGGTCGCCCGGCTGGCCGCCCTCCGCCGGATGCATCAGGAACCGGTAGACCTGCGGGCGGGCCTCGATGGCGGCCAAATACGTATCGAGCGTCGCCTCGACGCGCTCACGCCGCTCGGCCGGGGCGTCCAGTGCCGCCCGCAGCGCTCCGAGGAGTGCGTCGGTGTGCCGCTTGGCGAGTGCGGCGTAGAGCCCGCCCTTGTCGCCGAAGTGGCGGTACAGAATCGGCTTCGTGATGCCCGCCTCGGCGGCGATGGCGTTCATGGAGGCCCCGGGGCCGTCGCGGAGCACCACTCTGTCGGCGGCTTCCAGCAGCTCGCGCCGGCGGCGGTCGGCGGACCTCTGCTGATCGGTCCGCTGTGTGGTGTCCATGTGCTCTCCCCACCCGTGGTGATTCGGTGACGCCTGCGCAAACTAACACTGATCGCCGTATGGGTATCGAACGGGCTGCCGAGCGGAGCTCGGGAGTTGACTTTTTCTACTAGCCGGTAACAGACTCCAGTTACCGCAAGTAACAGTTTAGTGCAGCGCTGGAGGGGACATGGCCGAGTTCACCATGGAGCTCAACGACGAACAGAAGGAGGTCCGGGACTGGCTGCACGGCTTCGCCGCCGATGTCATCCGCCCCGCGGCCGCCGAATGGGACGAGCGCGAAGAGACTCCCTGGCCGGTCATCCAGGAAGCCGCGAAGGTCGGCATCTACTCCCTGGACTTCTACGCCCAGCAGTACTTCGACCCCACCGGCCTCGGTATCCCGATGGCCATGGAGGAGCTGTTCTGGGGCGACGCGGGCATCGCCCTCTCCATCGTCGGCACCGGCCTCGCCGCCGTGGGCGTCCTCGCCAACGGCACCGAGGAGCAGATCGGCACCTGGATCCCGCAGATGTACGGCGATGCCAACGATGTCAAGGTCGCCGCCTTCTGCTCCTCCGAGCCGGACGCCGGCTCCGACGTCGCCTCGATGCGCACGCGTGCCGTCTACGACGAGGCCAAGGACGAGTGGGTCCTCAACGGCACGAAGACCTGGGCGACCAACGGTGGCATCGCCAATGTCCACGTCGTCGTCGCGGTCGTCGACGCGGACCTCGGCTCCAAGGGCCACGCCTCCTTCATCGTGCCGCCGAACACGCCCGGCCTGTCGCAGGGCCAGAAGTTCAAGAAGCACGGCATCCGCGCCTCGCACACCGCCGAGGTCGTCCTGGAGAACGTCCGCATCCCCGGCTCCTGCCTGCTCGGCGGCAAGGAGAAGCTCGACGAGCGCCTGGCCCGTGCCCGTGAGCGCGTCAGGGCCGGGGGCGGCGAGCGTGTGAAGAACGCCGCCATGGCCACGTTCGAGGCGTCCCGTCCGGCCGTCGGCGCCATGGCGGTGGGCACCGCGCGGGCCGCGTACGAGGTCGCCCTCGACTACGCGAAGACGCGTGAGCAGTTCGGCCGCCCGATCATCGACAACCAGGGTGTCGCCTTCCAGCTCGCCGACATGCGCACCTCGATCGACGCTGCGCGGCTGCTGGTGTGGCGGGCGTCCTGGATGGCGATCAACGGCAAGCAGTTCACGGCGGCCGAGGGATCGATGTCGAAGCTGTTCGCCAGCGAGACGGCGAAGAAGGTCACCGGTCAGGCGATCCAGATCCTCGGCGGCAACGGCTACACGCGGGAGTACCCGGTGGAGCGGATGCACCGTGACGCGGCCATCTACACGATCTTCGAAGGCACCAGCGAGATCCAGCGGCTGGTGATCGCCCGGACGCTGTCCGGGATGCCGATCCGGTAGAGGGTCCGCGCGGGCGGGGGCGGTAGCGGCCCCGCGCTCGGTTCCCCGCAGCCTCGCACCCGTCACCGGGCGCCCGTCACCGGGCACCCGTCACCGGGCATCCGTCACCGGGCACCCGTCACCGGGCACCCGCGGATCACGGGTGTCCCAGTCCCATGGGGCGTCCGCACGCCCGGCCCGAGGGTGAGCATGTCCGGCTCGCCTTCGGGACGACGAACACCGGCTGGACCTGGGACATCGCACCGGACCGCGCTCGACCGGGGGCGCCGGGTCCCGGCATGGCACCCTGGTCGAAGGGGCTCGGAGTCAGCCGGACCGAAGGAGCACGCGATGACGCCGACGGCCAGGGAACTGCTGGAGAGCACCACCGGGAAACTCGCCCCGGATCCCCATGCCAACCGGCTGCTGCCCGTGATCGCCCGGGGCGCCGCCCAGCGCAGCACGCTCGCGGCCCTCGCCCTCGAACAGCGCCATGTGATCGCCGCGGATCACCGCGCGTTCCTGCATCTGGCCGAACGGTCGGCGATCGGCACCCGGACCTCGGCCCCCGACCCGGCGTGCGCGGCCTTCTTCGAGATGCTCGCGGAGGGTGAGGCGCTGGCCCAGGACCGGCTCGCCGCCTTCGCCGCCGCCGTGGGGGCCGACGAGGCACGGGCGTCCGCGTACGAACCGCTCGCCGACTGCCAGGCCTACCCCGCGTACGTCGCCTGGCTCGCCCTGAACGGGGAGCCGGTCGACGTCGTCCTCGCGCTCGGCGCCGACTACGCGGCGTGGGGTGGCTATTGCGAGACCATCGCCGAGGCCCTGCGCCACCACTACGGCTTCGGCGACGAGGCCTGCGGCTTCTTCGACTTCTTCGCCGCGCCCGCCCCCGAGCTGGAGCGCAGGGCGCTGGGCGCCGTGCAGGCCGGGCTCGACGCCGGGCGGGTCTCGCAGGACGACGTCCACCGCCACGGACGGCTGCTCCAGGCGTACGAGACGAAGTTCTGGCACGCCCTGTGGGAGCTGGACCAGCGGGTCGTCTGACGCCGGGTCTGCGGGGCGTCAAGGGCGGGTCGTTGCGGGGTTCGGGCGGCCGCCGCTCAGCGGGCCGCCCGTCGCCCGTACGGGCCGGAGGCCGGGAGGGAGCCCGTCGCTCAGCCGCCGCTCGTCCCGCTGCTGTGCGCGATGCAGGCGACGTCGATCCGGTCGGCCAGCTTGGCCAGCTCGATCGTGAGCGCGGCCACCGTGTCCTCGTCGAGGCCGTCCTGGCCGGCCTCCACCAGATGCAGCCAGCGGCCGCCCACCGTGCGGAGCAGCTTGCTGACGTCGGCGGCCGACACCTGCAACGTGCCGCGGTCGTCGACGATCAGAGGGAGGGTCACTTCGCGGTTCACAGGGGGGATCGTAACTGCGGAACGCTCACGCTCCGTGCCATACGGTGGTGATGTTGCAGAACTCTCGGATTCCGTGCCCCGACAGCTCACGCCCGTAGCCCGACCGCTTCTCCCCGCCGAAGGGGAACGCCGGGTGCGAGGCCGTCATCCCGTTGAAGAAAACCCCTCCCGCGTCCAGATCGCGGACGAACCGTTCCCCCTCGGCCTCGTCGCGCGTCCAGACGTTCGAGCTGAGCCCGAACGGGGTGTCGTTGGCGATGGCGACCGCCTCGTCGAGGTCGGCCGCCCGGTACAGCGTGGCGACGGGCCCGAAGGTCTCCTCCTGGTGGACGCGCATCTCGGGGGTGATGTCGGTGAGCACCGTCGGCGCGTAGTACCAGCCGTCGCCGAAACCGTCGGGGCGTCCACCGCCGCACAGCACCGTCGCGCCGTTCTCCACCGCGTCGTCGACGAGTTCCTCCAGGTCGGCGCGGCCCTGCTCGGTGGAGAGCGGCCCGATCTCGGTGTCCTCCTCGAGCGGGTCGCCGACCTTGAGGGCCCGCATGCCCGCCGCGAAGCGCTCCGCGAAGACGTCGAACACGTCGGTGTGCACGATGAACCGCTTGGCGGCGATGCACGACTGACCGTTGTTCTGCGCACGCGCCGTCACGGCGATCTTCGCGGCGCGCTCGACGTCGGCGGACGGCATCACGACGTACGGGTCGCTTCCGCCCAGCTCCAGCACCGTCTTCTTCACCTCGTCCCCGGCGACCGAGGCGACCGCCCGCCCCGCCGGTTCGCTTCCGGTGAGGGTGGCTGCCTTGACGCGCGGGTCGCGCAGGATGCCCTCGACCGCTCCCGACCCGATCAGCAGCGTCTGGAAGCAGCCCTCGGGGAAGCCCGCCCGGCGGAACAGGTCTTCCAGGTAGAGGGCGGTCTGCGGCACGTTCGAGGCGTGCTTGAGCAGGCCCACGTTGCCCGCCATCAGCGCGGGCGCGGCGAAGCGCACCACCTGCCAGAGCGGGAAGTTCCAGGGCATCACGGCGAGCACGGGGCCGAGCGGCCGGTAGCGCGCGAGGACTCTGGAGGCCCCGGAGTCCGCGGCGTCGGCGGGGGCGGCCAGTTCGTCGGCGAGCAGGTCCTCGGCGTGGTCGGCGTACCAGCGCATGGCCTTGGCGCACTTGGCGGCCTCCGCCCGGGCCTGCTTGACCGGCTTGCCCATCTCGGTGGTCATCACCCGGCCGATGTCCTGCACGTCCCCGTCCAGGAGCTCCGCGGCCCGGTGCATCAGCCGGGCGCGCTCCGCGAAGGACGTGGTGCGATGGGTGCGGAACGCGGACTCGGCTGCAGCGAGCCTGCGCTCGATCTCCTCGGCGCCGAGCGCGTCGTACGTCTTGAGCGTCTCGCCGTTCGCCGGGTTCACCGTCGCGATGGGCATGGCCGACCTCCTGAAAGCGGGCTGTTCCTCGACCCTCCCGCGCGGCGCGGTGCGGCGCAACGCGGAGGGCGTCTCGGGGAGCCGGTGCACCTGGCCCGGACACCGGTTCTCAGCCCGAGTGCTCCGCCAGCCGGTCGAGGAACACGGCCTGTGCCTTCACGATCAGCGTCCGGGCCCGGTCCGGGGTCATCCACTCCACCCGGTCCAGCTCGGGGAACTCCTGCCGCTGTCCCGACTTCGGCGGCCACTCCATGGTGAACGTGCCGGGGACCACGGCCGCCGGATCGAGATCCGACTCGATGGCCCAGGCCGTGACGACCTTGCCGTTGGTCTGCGTGACCTCGCCGAGCGGGACCGCCTCCCCGTCGGGCGGCGGCAGCCCGAGCTCCTCCCGGAACTCGCGACGGGCCGCGTCCCAGGCCGTCTCGTCGGGCTCGTACTCGCCTTTGGGAACGGACCAGGCGCCTGCGTCCCGCCGTGCGAAGAACGGGCCGCCCATATGGCCGAGCAATACCTCCAGGCCGTTGTCGGTGTGCCGGAACAACAGCAGTCCGGCGCTCCTCTTTCCGTGCTGCTTTCCGCTCATCGCGTCACCTCCGGGTGTGCGGCGAGCAGCGTGTCGACCGTGTCGGCCTCGGCCGGCGGTTTGTCCTCGCGATAGCGCACGACCCGGGCGAAGCGGAGGGTGACCCCGGCGGGGTAGCGGGTGGACCTCTGCAGGCCGTCGTACGCAATCTCGACGACGAGTTCGGGCCGTACGGTCACCACGTGCCCGTCGTCCTCGACGGCCAGCTCCCGGAGCCGTTCGGTCTGCCAGGTGAGCATCGCGTCGGTCATGCCCTTGAACGTCTTGCCGAGCATGGCGAAGGAGCCGTCGCCGGTGCGGGCGCCCAGGTGCAGGTTGGAGAGCTTGCCGGTGCGCCGCCCGTGGCCCCACTCGGCCGCGAGGACCACCAGGTCGAGGGTGTGCACGGGCTTGACCTTCAGCCAGGACGCTCCGCGCCGCCCCGCGCTGTACGGGGCGTCCAGGGCCTTCACGACGACGCCCTCGTGGCCCCGGGCGAGCGTGTCGGCGAGGAACTTCTCGGCCTCGGCGGCCTGGTCGGGCCCCGGCACCAGCGTCCGCCGGACCCGCATCGGCTCGGGCACCAGCCGTGCCAGTTCCGCGTGCCGCTCGGTGAACGGCAGGTCCAGCAGCTCCCGCCCGTCGACGGAGAGGGCGTCGAAGAAGACGGGGGAGACGGGCACCGTCCGCGCGGCCGTCGCCACGTCCACGCGGGACCCCACCCGGCCGGCCGTCTCCTGGAAGGAACGCGGCCGCCCCTGGTCGTCCAGCGCGATCACCTCACCGTCCAGGATGAACCGCTCGCCGCGCAACTCCAGTGCCGCGTCGGTGAGTTCGGGCAGCCGGTCGGTGATGTCGTCGAGGGTGCGGGTGTAGACGCGGACGTCCTCGCCGTCGCGGTGCAGCTGTACGCGGATGCCGTCGAGTTTCTCCTCGACCGCGCAGGCGCCGAGCTTGCCGACCGCCTCGGACACGGAGGCGGCGGTGTGCGCCAGCATCGGGAGCACCGGGCGGCCGACGGTGAGCCGGAAGCCGTCCAGGGCCCGCGGGCCGTCCGCGAGGAGGGCCCGCGCCACCGCCTGCAGCGAACCGGCGAGCATCACCGCCCGGCGTACGTCCCCGGCGGGCGCGCCGGTCGCCTCGGCGAGCCCCTCGACCGCGACCGCGTCCAGCGCGCCCTGACGCACCTCGCCGGTGAGCAGCCCGAACAGGAAACGCTGTTCGTCCTCGGTGGCCGCCGCCATCAACTCGCCCACCAGGCGGGCCCGTTCGGCCTGTGATCCGGTGCCGGAGACCTGGCCGAGCGCGGTGAGCCGGGCGTCGACCTCGCGCACGGTGAGGGTGGGCTCGACGGCCGGGTCGACCTGTCTGCTCAGCACCTTCCAGCCGATGCCGAGCCGGCCCTGCGGCAGCCGGCCCGCCAGATACGGGATCACGATCGGCACGTCGTCCGCTTCGGCATCCCGGAACAGCTCCGCGAGCAGAGCTGTCTTCCGGGACCGCGCCGAGGTGGCGGCGACCTCCTGGGACACATGGGCGAGCCGGCTCAGCAGCATCTAGCCATGGTGCAACGCCGACGCCGGGTTCACACCCGTACGCGGCGGGGCCCGGTCGTACGGCGTCCGTCGCCGCGTGGGGGCGCCGGTGTCGCGGAGGTGCGCCGGGGCCTCGCCGGAGGGGGCGGCACGGGACCCATGGGTTGCGCCCCCGGGCGATGCCGGTCCACGGTCGCGCGATGCCGGGTCGGCCGTCCCGTGCGGCCGCACGGCCTCGCGGGACGGGGCGCCCGGCTCGCCCCCGGGGTGGCCCGGTCCCGCCCCCGCGCGGGCGGGATTCCTGGCCTGCCGCCGGGCGCCCGAGCCGTGCCACCGTGCGGAGGAGTCTCCGGCCCGTTGCACGGCGGCGGCATGGCCTGCCCTCCGCTCGGAGGGCAGGACCGGGCCCCGCTCCCGGCGGTCTAGCCCTGCCCCCGCGCCACGGCCGCGTCGATGTCGGTGAAGAGCAGTTCGCCGTTGAGCGTGGCCGCCGCGCGGTAGCCGCCGCTCGCCGCGTTCACGACCTGCTCCGCGAAACCGGCGGCGTTGCCCGCCGCCCAGACGCCGGGCACGCTCGTCAGTCCCGTCGGGTCCACCACCGGATACGAGCCGAACGGCGTCTCGCGCAGCTCCGCGCCCAACCGGTCGAGCAGACCGGTCTGCGGCACGGGCCGCGGCGCCACGAACAGCACCGAGCGGTCGTGCGTGGTCCCGTCCGCGAGACGCACACCGGTGAGCCGGTCGGCGACGACCACGAGCTCCGCGACCTCGCCCGGCACCACGGCGACCCCCGCCGCGGCGAGCCGGCGCAGGTCCTCGTCGGAGAGCTCGTCCTCGCCGACCGTGTGCAGGAACAGCGTCACGTCCTTCGACCACTGGCTGACCATCAGCGCCTGGTGCACGCTCATCGGCGTACCGGCCAGCACGCCGAAGGCCTGGTCGCGGACCTCCCAGCCGTGGCAGTACGGGCAGTGCAGCACATCGCGCCCGAAGCGCTCGGCGACGCCCGGCACCGACGGCAGCTCGTCGACCAGCCCCGTGGTGACGATCAGGCGGCGCGCGTGGACGGTGGGCCCGGCCCCGACCGTGACGTCGAACTCCCCGGCGCCGTCCCGGACCACGTCCACCACCCGGTCCCGGACGATCTCCACCCCGTACCCCTCGACCTCCCGCCGGCCCGCGGCGAGGAACTCGGCGGGCGGCATCCCGTCCCGGGTCAGATAGCCCTGCAGGTGCGCCGCGGGCGCGTTGCGCGGCTCGCCCGCGTCGACAACGAGCGTGCGGCGCCGCGCCCGGCCGAGGACCAGCGCCGCGGAGAGTCCGGCCGTGCCGCCGCCGACGACGACCACTTCGTATGTCCCGGTCATGGTGACCACCTCCATGTGGAGAAGGTCGCTCGATACGGGCCGGATTGACAAATGGCTTTGCCGATTCTGCAATATGGGCATGAGTGACGCGGCCCATGCGGGTGAGAGTGACGGAGTCCGGCAGGCAGCGGGCGGCGACGCGGCGACGGACGAGGTCCTCGCCGAGGTGGGTCCGCGGCTGCGCCGGATCAGGAAGGATCGCGGCGCGACGCTGGCCGGACTGTCCGAGGCGACCGGTATCTCCGTGAGCACGCTGTCGCGCCTGGAGTCGGGGCTGCGCAAGCCCAGCCTGGAGCTGCTGCTGCCCATCGCGCGGGCCCATCAGGTCCCGCTGGACGAACTGGTCGGCGCCCCGCCGGTCGGCGACCCCCGGGTGCGCGCCGAGCCGATCGTGCGGTACGGCCGTACGCACTGGCCGCTGACCCGCCAGCCCGGCGGACTCCAGGCCTACAAGGTGCTCGAACCGCAGCGGACGATGGCGCCCGATCCGCGCACGCACGAGGGCTACGAGTGGCTGTACGTGCTGTCCGGGCGGCTGCGGCTGGTGCTCGGCGAGCACGACGTCGTGCTGGGGGCGGGGGAGGCCGCGGAGTTCGACACCCGGGTTCCGCACTGGTTCGGGTCGACGGGGGAGGGGCCCGTGGAGTTCCTGAGCCTGTTCGGGCCGCAGGGTGAGCGGATGCATGTACGGGCGCGGCCCAAGGTGCGCGGCAAGGAGCTGTGAGAACCGGCGGCGGGGCCGCTCGCGAGGGGCGTGGCGAAGACGACGGGCGTCACCTGTTCCCAGGTGGGCAAGCGACCGCTTAGTATGCCTTCGACCCCGGTCAGACGACGCAGTCCCCTGGAGGCCCCTCATGCAGGCATGGCAAGTGCACCAGACCGGCGAGCCCGCAGAGGCGATGCGCCTCCAGGAGGTGGATCGGCCGACGCCCGGTGCCGGCCAGGTCCTGCTCAAGGTGCGCGCCGCGAACATCAACTTCCCGGACGCGCTGATGTGCCGCGGCCAGTACCAGGTCAGGCCGCCGCTGCCGTTCACGCCCGGTGTGGAGATCTGCGGCGAGACCGAGGACGGACGCCGGGTGATCGCCAATCCCGCGCTGCCCCACGGCGGATTCGCGGAGTACGCGATCGCGGACGCCGCGGCCCTGCTGCCCGCGCCCGACGCCCTGGGCGACGCCGAGGCCGCGGCCCTGCACATCGGCTACCAGACGGGCTGGTTCGGCCTGCACCGCCGGGCCCGCCTCGAAGCCGGCGAGACCCTGCTCGTCCACGCCGCCGCCGGCGGGGTCGGCAGCGCGGCCGTGCAGCTCGGAAAGGCGGCGGGCGCCACCGTCATCGGTGTCGTGGGCGGCGCCGACAAGGCCGCCGTGGCGCGCGAGCTGGGCTGTGACGTCGTCATCGACCGACGGGCCGAGGACGTCATCGGCGCCGTCAAGGAGGCGACCGGCGGACGCGGCGCGGACGTGATCTACGACCCCGTCGGCGGCGAGGCCTACACCCAGTCCACCAAGGTGGTCGCCTTCGAGGGCCGGATCGTGGTCGTCGGCTTCGCGAGCGGATCGATCCCGAGCCCCGCGCTGAACCACGCGCTCGTCAAGAACTACGCGATCCTCGGCCTGCACTGGGGCCTGTACAACACCAAGAACCCGAAGCTGGTCCTGCACTGCCACGAGCGGCTCACCGAGCTGGCCGCGCAGGGCGCGATCAAGCCGCTGGTGAGCGAGCGGGTGCCGCTGAGCGGGGCCGCCGCCGCCGTGCAGCGGGTCGCCGACGGAGTCACCACCGGACGCATCGCCGTGGTGCCCGCACTTCAGAACGGAGCCGCCGCATGACCGACGCAGCCGAACTGCGCCGCCGCACCCAGGAGTTGCTGGCCGCGCACCCTCCCCTGGAAACCGATCGCCTGGACTTCCTGAAGGCGCGCTTCGACGCCGGACTCGCCTGGGTGCACTACCCGGAGGGTCTCGGCGGACTCGGCGCCCCGCGCAGCCTCCAGGCCGTCGTGGACGCCGAGCTGGCGGCCGCGGGCGCGCCCGACAACGACCCGCGGCGGATCGGCATCGGCCTCGGCATGGCCGCCCCGACCATCCTCGGCTTCGGTACGGAGGAGCAGAAGCGGCGCTTCCTGCGGCCCCTGTGGGTCGGCGAGGAGGTGTGGTGCCAGCTCTTCAGCGAGCCCGGCGCGGGCTCGGACCTCGCCGCCCTCGGCACCCGCGCGGTCCGCGCGGACGGCGACGAGGCAGGCAGCGGGGGAGAGTGGGTGGTCAACGGGCAGAAGGTGTGGACCTCCAGCGCCCACGTCGCCCGCTGGGCCATCCTCATCGCCCGCACCGACCCGGACGTGCCCAAGCACCGCGGCATCACCTACTTCATCTGCGACATGACCGACCCGGGCGTCGAGGTGCGGCCGCTGCGCCAGATCACCGGCGAGGCCGAGTTCAACGAGGTCTTCCTCACCGACGTCCGCATCCCCGACGCGCACCGCCTCGGCGAGGTCGGCGACGGCTGGCGGGTCGCCCAGACCACGCTGATGAACGAGCGCGTGTCCATCGGCGGCATGCGCATCCCGCGTGAGGGCGGCATGATCGGCCCGGTCTCCAAGACCTGGCGCGAGCGGCCCGAACTGCGCACCCACGACACCCACCAGCGGCTTCTGAAGCTCTGGGTCGAGGCCGAGGTCGCCCGGCTCTCCGGCGAGCGCCTGCGCCAGCAGCTCGTCGCCGGCCAGCCCGGCCACGACGGCGCCGGCATGAAGCTCGGCTTCGCCCGGCTCAACCAGGAGATCAGCGGACTGGAGGTCGAACTCCTCGGCGAGGAAGGCCTGTTGTACGAGGACTGGACGATGCGCCGACCGGAACTCGTCGACTTCACCGGACGGGACGCCGGCTACCGCTACCTGCGCTCCAAGGGCAACAGCATCGAGGGCGGGACCAGCGAGGTCCTGCTGAACATCGTCGCCGAACGCGTCCTGGGCCTGCCGTCCGAGCCGCGCACCGACAAGGACGTCGCATGGAAGGATCTCGCCCGATGAGCCAGGAGAGCACCCAGCCCGACCTCCTCTACACCGAGGAGGAAGAGGCGCTGCGGTCGGCGGTCCGGGACCTGCTGACCGACCGCTGCGACCCGGCCGCGGTGATCGCGCGCACCGAGTCGGACGCCCCGCACGACATCGCGCTGTGGAAGGCGCTGGCCGACGGAATGGGCCTGGCCGGCCTGCTGGTTCCGGAGGAACTGGACGGCCAGGGCGCCACGCACCGCGAAGCCGCCGTCGTCCTCGAGGAACTCGGGCGGGCGGTCGCGCCCGTGCCGTATCTGACGAGCGCCGTGGTCGCCACCGAAGCGCTGCTGGAGTGCGGCGCCGACGACCTGCTCACGCAACTGGCGTCCGCGACGTCGATCGGTGCACTGACCGTCGGGCTGCACATCGCTCCGGGCTCCGCCTTCCCGACCGTACGGCTCGAGAACGGCTCTCTGCACGGTGAGTTGACGGGCATCGCCGATGCGGCCGGTGCCGACGTGCTGCTCGTGCCCGCGGACGACGGCGGTCTGTACGCGGTGGACGCCTCCGCCGCGACCATCACCCGGCAGGTGTCCTTGGACCTCACCCGCCCCCTCGCCACCGTCACGCTCACCGGCGCCCCCGGCCGTCGGCTCGGCGACGCGGAACCGGCCGTACGGCGCGCCCTGCGGGCAGGCGCCGGACTGCTCGCCTCCGAGCAGCTCGGGCTCGCCGACTGGTCGTTGACGGAGACCGTCCGCTACCTCAAGGAGCGCAAGCAGTTCAACCGGCCGGTCGGCGGATTCCAGGCGCTCAAGCACCGGCTGGCCCAGGTGTGGCTGGAGGTCGTCAACACGCGTGCCGCGGCGCGGAACGCCGCCGACGCGCTGGCCACCGGCAACGCGGACAGCGACGTGGCGGTCGCCGTCGCCCAGGCGTACGCGGCAGCCGTCGCCGTGCACGCCGCCGAGGAGGCCGTCCAGTTGCACGGCGGCATCGGCATGACGTGGGAGCACCCGGCGCACCTGTATCTGAAGCGCGCCAAGGCCGACTCGATCGCGTACGGCACGGCCGGCGCGCATCGCGCGGCACTGGCCGAACTGGTCGATCTCCAAGCGCCCTGACACCCTTCCGAGCGAAGCCCGTCCCACCTGGGGCGGGCTTCTCCCGTGTGCCCGCCAGGTACGCGGGAACGCCCTGTCCCGCCCGGATCCGGTGAAGTGAACGCGTAGCGTCGGTCCGGCCAACTCCCTTCACGGCAGGGTTCCTTGGGCCCTGCCGACCGCATACTCCCTGAGGTCCCGTACGGCACCCCTCAAGGGAGGCGGAACATGGCCCCTACCACCCGTCGCAGAGCCCTCACCACCCTCGGCGCCGCCCTCGCGGGCTCGATCGCCCTGCCCGCCTCGCGGGCCCTGGCGGGCGAGGCGAAGCCCCGCACGCGCCCCCTGTGGCGCGCCCACGCGCACAACGACTACGACCATCCGCGTCCCCTCTTCGACGCCCTCGACCACCGGTTCGGCAGCGTCGAGGCGGACATCTACCTCGTGGGCGAACAGCTCCTCGTCGCCCACGACCCGGTGGACCTCGACCCCACCCGCACGCTCGAATCCCTCTACCTCGATCCGCTGGCCGCCCGCGTCCGGGCCAACCACGGCTCGGTGTACCGCGGTTACCGCAAGCCGCTGCAACTCCTCATCGACATCAAGACCGAGGGCTCCTCGACGTACCTCGAACTCGACCGTCATCTGCGCCGCCACCGGCACCTGTTCACGACGTACGCGCACGGCCGGGTGCACCCCGGCCCGGTCACGGCCGTGATCTCCGGGGACCGCGCCGCGCGGGCGCCCATGGAGGCACAGACCGTGCGGCGCGCCTTCTACGACGGCCGCCTCGCCGACCTCGGCAGCGCCGCCCCCGCCTCCTTCATCCCGCTGATCAGCGACAACTGGACACTCAACTTCAGCTGGCTGGGCGCGGGCCCGTTCCCGGACGCCGAGCGCGAGAAGCTGCGGGGCATCATGGCGGCCGCGCACGCGCGCCGGCAGAAGGTCCGGTTCTGGGCGACACCCGATCTGGCGGGTCCGACACGCGAGGCGCTCTGGCGCGAACTGCTCGCCGCCGACGTCGACCACCTCAACACCGATGACCTGGGCGGTCTCCAAGAGTTCCTGGACGCCCACGACCGGCGGTAGAAGACCACTCGTTCGGAGGACACGTCAACCGCCCGGGCGAACCCTCCGCTACGCCACACTTACGGCCGAACGCCGCGAAGTGGACGTGGCGGAGGAGGTTGACGATGGCCATTTCCATCTCTGTGGTGCTGCTGCTCCTGGTGCTGGCGGTGATCTTCCTCCGCAACGGAGGGCTGAAGATCTCCCACGCCCTGGTCTGCGCCCTGCTCGGGTTCCTGCTGGCCAGCACGAGCATGGCGCCGACCATCCACAGCGGTCTCACCGCGACGGCGGACATCGTGGGCAGTCTGACGCCATGACGTGCCGCCGCGTCACGGGTGCGCGAACACCCCGATGCCGTTCGGGACGGGACGCTCGGCGCCGCCGCTCGGGTGGTTGAGGACGCTGACGGTGTCCGCCCCCGCCTGCCGGGCGACCATCGTGGTGGATCCGCCGCCGTCCAGGCTGAAGGCGTCCTGTGACCCCAGCTGCCGCATCGCCGCGGTCACTTCGGCGATGGTGAGACCGCCGCGGAACTCCGGGGCGCCGTCCAGGGCGAGGAGCTGCATGCGGCGCCCGTGGTCGGAGAAGCCCACCGCGGTCCGTACGGCGGAGGTCTTGTCGTCCAGACCCGGCAGCGGCACGCCGTCGGTCATCACGGGGTAGCCCCCGACCGCGAAGCGGTACGGCACCCGGGAGGACTCCGCCACCAGCCGGTGCCGTACCCCGACCCACTCGCCCACGGACAGCCTCCGCAGCCGCTGGGCGCCCGCCTCGCGGCCCACCAGCACGGTGGTGCCCGGCGCGATGGACCCGCTGCCCGGAGCGTCGGCGGCGGACACGACCCGCCCGCGGCGGACCGTCACCTCGTAGGTGTCGGTGCTGCACGGCGCGGCCCGGTCGGTGTCCGTTCCGCAGGTCGCCCGCACCCGGGAGGCGCTGCCCCACTCCGCGGTGAACGCGCCGACGGAGCCGACCGGGAGCGCGTACTGATTGAACCCGCCGAGCGGCCAGGTGCCCTCGGAGCTGCGGACGGACCCGTCGAGGGCCACGCTGTCCAGCCGGGCCCGGCGGTCGACGCCCACACCGAACACGTCCTCGGTGGTCGTGCCGGGTGGCAGCGCCGGTCCGAAACGCTGGCCGTCGGGGACCGCGGCCTTGAGCCCGTGACCGCTCGCGATCGCCGGGCCGACGGTCGCGCCCGTCGCCTCGACGCCCGGATGCTGGGTCTCCGTGATGTTGAAGAAGTCGCCGTTGACTCCGGCGACGGCGCCCCGGGAGTCGGCCAGCTGGGAGACGGGCGCCCGGGACGCCACGGCTCCCGGGTACAAGAGGTCGACGCGCACGTGGGGATCGCGCAGGTCGACGCTCAACACGTGGGCGTGCGCCACCCCCTTGGCCGCCGGGATGTCCACCTGCGTGTACTCGACGCCGGGCGCGATGTCCGTCGCACTCTCCGCGCCGCTGGCCGGCGCCGCCCCGATCAGGGCGACACCGGCCAGCGCTCCGCATGCCGTGAAGACCGTCAGTGCCGTTCTGAACCGTCCGTCGCGACGCGTCACAGTGCCCCCTGATGTCTCGTCAACTTTGGCAGGACTCAGGGGAATTGCACCAGAGGTCGGTGCCCGGGCCGGTGGCTAGGCGCCGACGACGCGGGAACGGATCAGAAAACGCACTCCTTCGGGTGCCTCGAGAGAGAAGCCGCTGCCCCGGCCCGCCACGACGTCCACGATCAGCCGCGTGTGGCTCCACAGTTCGTACTGGCTCTTCGACATCCAGAAGGTCACCGGCTCGTCGACGCCCTCGACCTCCAGCTCGGCCAGCAGGACGTCGGAGCCGCCGGTGCGGAACTCGCCCTCCGGGAAGCACATGGGCGCGCTGCCGTCGCAGCAGCCGCCCGACTGGTGGAACATCAGCGGTCCGTGGAGCGTGCGCAGTCGCAGCAGCAGCTCGGAGGCGGCGGGGGTCAGCTCCACGCGCGGGACGACGTCCATCGGCTTTCCCTCTCGGGTCTCACGGCTCGCACACAGGGTGCGCGGCCCGCCGCGGACGAACCGCCGGCGCGGGGCACGACTCAGCAGACCGTCCGGGAGGTTGCGAGAGGGTTGCACGCGCCGGACCCGGAAGAGGCCGGCCCCCGGTGACGCCCGCCTGGTGCGGGTCGCCACCGAGGGCCGGCCTCGGGATCGCTCGGTGTCGGCGGACGAAGGTCAGCCGATGGGGGTGTCGGCGGACGTGGTGTCAGCCGACGGGGTGTCGGCGGACGTGGTGTCAGCCGACGGGATGGCGCCGGACGCGGTGGGTCAGCAGATGCGCGGGAGTTGCTCTCCGAGCGGCATGTCCACCACGCGGGTGCCGCCCAGACCGGTGGCCGCGACCACCATGCCGGGGTGGTCGGGGACGCAGTGGCCGATCGCCACCGACTCCTTGCCGAGCGGGTGGGCGCGCATCGCCGCGAGCACGGCGTCGGCGTGCTCCGCCGCCACGAACGCCACCAGCTTGCCCTCGTTGGCCACGTACAGCGGGTCGAGGCCGAGGAAGGCGCAGGCGTTGGCGACCGTCTCCGGGATGGGCAGGGACCGCTCGTCGAGCGTGATGCCGACTCCCGCGGCCGCGGCGATCTCGTTCAGGGAGGTGGCCAGGCCGCCACGGGTCGGATCGCGCAGCACATGGAGGTCGGGGCAGACGGCCAGCATGTCCGCGACCAGACCGGCCAGGGACGCGGTGTCGCTCTGGATCTCGACGCCGAACTCCAGCCCCTCCCGCACGCTCATGATCGCCACCCCGTGCACGCCGATCGGTCCGCTGACCAGCACCACGTCTCCGGGTGCCGCGCGCTGCGGGCGGATGTCGACGCCGTCCGGGATCAGGCCGATCCCGGCCGTGTTGATGAAGATGCCGTCGCCGTGGCCCGCGTCGACGACCTTGGTGTCGCCGGTCGCGACCACGACCCCGGCCGTCCGGGCCGCCTCGCCCAGCGCCTCGGCCACGCGTCCCACGACGGAGAGCTCGACGCCCTCTTCGAGGATGAACCCGCAGGAGAGGTAGGCCGGTACGGCCCCCGCCATGGCCAGGTCGTTGACCGTGCCGTTGACGGCGAGGTCCCCGATGCTGCCGCCGGGGAAGAACAGCGGGCGGACGACGAAGGAGTCGGTGGAGAAGGCGAGCCGGGCGCCGCCCAGCCGCAGAAGCGCGGAGTCGCCGAGCTCGGCGAGCACGTCGCTGCCGAAGGCCGGCGCGAACAGGTGCTCCACCAGTTCGGCGGAGAGCGTCCCGCCACCGCCGTGCCCCATCACGATCCTGTCGTGGTCGCGCAACGGCGCGGGACAGGTCCAGGAGGAGAAGTCGACGGGAGCCGAAGCGGAGTCACCCAACGGAACTCGCCTCCTTGTTCGGGGCCTCCAGCCGCCGGTAGAGGTAGTAGGCGGCGCACGCGCCCTCGCTGGAGACCATCGTCGCGCCCAGCGGATTGCGCGGGGTGCACTCCTTGCCGAACGCGGCGCACTCGTGCGGCTTGATGAGGCCCTGGAGCACCTCACCGCTGCGGCAGACGGTCGACTCCTGGGTGTCGATGCCGGTCACCGAGAAGCGGTGCTCGGCGTCGAACTCGCGGTACTTGGGCGACAGCCGCCAGCCGCTCTGCGGAATCATGCCGATCCCGCGCCAGGCCCGGTCGGTCACCTCGAAGACGTCGGACAGCATGGCCCGGGCGGCCGGGCTTCCCTCCGGCTGCACCGCCCGCGGGTAGGCGTTCTCCACGGTGTGCTGCCCGGCCTCCAGCTGCCGGACCGCGCGGCGGATGCCCTCCAGGATGTCCAGCGGCTCGAACCCGGTCACCACGATCGGCACCCGGTGCCGCTCGGCGAGTTCGGGATACTCGCCCATGCCCATCACCGTGCAGACGTGCCCGGCGGCGAGGAACGCCTGCACCCGGCAGTCCGGCGAGTTCATGATCGCGTCGATGGCCGGAGGCACCTTGACGTGCGAGACCAGCAGGCTGAAGTTGGGGATGCCCAGCTTCTTGGCCTGGTAGACGGTCATCGCGTTGGGTGGCGCGGTGGTCTCGAAGCCGATGCCGAAGAAGACGACCTGCCGGTCGGGGTTCTCCTGCGCGATCTTCAGCGCGTCCAGCGGCGAGTACACGACCCGCACGTCCGCGCCCTCGCTCTTGACCTTGAACAGGTCGCGTCCGCTGCCGGGCACGCGCAGCATGTCGCCGAAGGAGCAGAAGATCACGTCCGGGCGGGAGGCGATCTCCAGTGCCTTGTCGATGATCTCCAGCGGGGTCACACAGACCGGACAGCCCGGCCCGTGGATCAGCTGGATCTCCTCGGGCAGGAGCTGGTCGATGCCGTGGCGGATGATCGAGTGCGTCTGACCGCCGCAGACCTCCATGATCGACCAGGGCCGGGTGGTGGTCGCCCTGATGTCGTCGAAGAGCCGCTTGGCAAGGACAGGGTCGCTGAACTCGTCCAGGTACTTCATGGCCGTGCCTCCTTCTCGACGCCGTCCAGGGGCGCGGGTTCGGTTCCGGCGGGGCGTTCGGCGCCCGCGTCCCGGGCGGCCTTGCCCCAGGGGTCGCCGAACTCCTCCTCCAGCACCCCGAGATTCTCGAAGAGCTCCAGGGTCTGCTTGGCCGACTCCTCGTCCAGTCGCTGCAACGCGAATCCCACATGGACGATGGCGTAGTCACCGACCCGCATGTCCGGCACGTACTCCAGACACACGTCCTTGACGACACCGCCGAAGTCCACCTTGGCCATCCGCGTCGCGTCGCGTTCCTCGATCTCCAGCACTCGGCCGGGTACGGCCAGACACATGACTCGCTCCTGACTCGTTCCTGCGCTCCCGCCGCGCTAGTCCCGCGCTCGTGCGGCGACGATCAGCTGCCCGAGGGCCAGACCGCCGTCATTGGGGGGAACCCTGTGATGCCTCAGTACGGTGAAGCCGTCCCGTTCCAGAACGGCGCCGCAGCCCTCGGTGAGCAGGGCGTTGCAGAACACCCCGCCGCTGAGGGCCACCGTGCGGATGCCGGTCCGCTCTCGCGCCACCGTGCACACCTCCTGGACCAGGGCGACCACGGCCCGATGGAACCGACGCGCCACCCGACCGGCCGTGACACCGGCACGGACGTCCGCGACGGCGGCGGCCAGGACCGGCGCCGGATCGGCGATCAGTGGCGCCTCGGGGTCCTGAAGGACCGTTCTCAGCATGAACCGGTACCCGTCGTTCCGCTCGTCGTCGCCGAGCGGCCCCGCCAGGTCGTCCAGTGCCGCGTTCTCCAGCTCCATCGCCGCCTGCGCCTCGTACTCCACCCGGTGGCAGACCCCCGCGAGCGAGGACACCGCGTCGAAGAGGCGGCCCATGCTCGACGTGGGCACGCAGTTGAACCCCCGCTCCAGCTGCCGTTCGAGCAGCCGCCGCTCCTCCGGGGTGGCGGCCGCGGCGCACGGCAGCTCGTCCGACCAGGGCAGTCCCGCCGTCCGCAGGTGCGACAGCGCCATCCGGTACGGGTTGCGTACGGCCGCGTCGCCGCCCGGCAGCGCCGTATAGCCCAGATGAGCGAACCGCCGGTACCCGTCGTAGTCGGCGAGCAGCACCTCGCCGCCCCACACGGCACCGTCGTCGCCGTATCCGGTCCCGTCGAAGGCGATCCCGATCACCGGTGCCGAACCGTCGAGACCGTGCTCGGCCATGGCGGAGGCGACATGGGCGTGGTGGTGCTGCACCCGGCGCAGCGGCAGGCCGCGGGCCTCGGCGGCGCGCCGCGCCCACTGGGTGGAGCGATAGCCGGGATGCCGGTCGGTGATCAGCAGCCGCGGCTCGACGGCGGTGAGGTCCGTCAGATGGCCCGTGGCCCGCTCGAAGGCGTTCAGGGTGGCCAGGTCGTCCATGTCCCCGACGTGCGCGGACAGCCAGGCGTAGCGGCCGTCCCCGGCGCAGAAGGTGTTCTTCAGGTCGCCGCCCACGGCCAGCGCCGGGACCACCGGGACCGGGAGCGCGATCGGGAAGGGGGCGTAGCCGCGCGAACGGCGCACCGGAAGCTCGGCTCCCGCGCAGACCCGTACCACCGAGTCGTCGCAGGGCACGTGGATGGGGCGGTCGTGGGCGAGCCAGGCGTCGGCCAGCCCCGCCAGCCGGGTCAGCGCCTCGGCGTCGTCGGTGACGATGGGTTCGCCGGAGCGGTTTCCGCTGGTCATGACGAGGACGGCCGGGCCCGGTGGATCACCGGGCAGACCGAGCAGCAGCCGGTGCACCGGCGTGTACGGGAGCATGAAGCCGAGGTCGGGGCTGCCGGGCGCGACCCCCGCCGCGATCTCGCCGGAGGCCGCCCGCCGCCGCAGCAGGACCACCGGCTTGCGCGGCCCGAGCAGCAGCTCCCGCTCCTCCGGTCCGACGTGGGCCAGCCGGCGCACGGTCTCCAGCGAGTCCGCCAGCACGGCGAACGGCTTGCCGCCACGGTTCTTGCGCTTGCGCAGGGTGCGGACGGCCGCGGGGTCGCCCGCGTCGCACGCCAGGTGGTAGCCGCCGATCCCCTTGACCGCCAGCACGGCGCCCTCGGCCAGCAGCCGGCGGGCCTCGGTGATCGCCCGCGCGTCGCGCAGCTCGCCCGGATCACCGGGTCCGGTGCGCAGGGTGAGCCGGGGGCCGCAGGCGGGGCAGGCGATCGGCTGGGCGTGGAAGCGCCGGTCGGCCGGGTCGGTGTACTCGCGGGCGCAGTCCGCGCACATCGGAAAGCCCGCCATGGTGGTGCGGTCCCTGTCGTACGGCAACGAGGTCACGATGGTGAACCGGGGGCCGCAGTGCGTGCAGGTGATGAACGGGTGCCGGTACCGCCGGTCGGCGGGGTCGGCGAGCTCGCCCAGACAGGCGTCGCAGGTGGCGGTGTCCGGGGAGACGAGCGTGCGTCCTGGGCCGCCGGAGGAGGGGCGGATGGTGAACACCGATCCGTCGTTCTCCAGGGGCACGGCACGGTGCTCGACCGACTCGACGACCGCGAGCGGCGGCGGACGCGTCCCGATGCGCACGCAGAACGTCTCGACGTCGGCGGCGGGGCCCTCGACCTCGGCCTCGACGCCCCGCGCGTTGTTGGTGACCCAGCCGGTCAGCCCCAGCTCCTCGGCGAGGGTGTACACGAAGGGCCGGAAACCCACTCCCTGGACGACGCCCGTGACGGTGACGTGCCTGCGCTCGCGTCCCGGGGTCCGTTTCACCGCGCGTGCTCCTGAGCGGGCGTCCGGCTCAGGCCGGTCCCGTCCTCCCGAGGGTGCGGGTGCTGGTGTCCGTCGGCGGGCGAGGGGCCGTCCGCGTGCGGGTGCTCCTCCGACCGGGGGTGTCCGTCGCCGTTCTCGTGGCGGTGCAGGTACCGCTCGTGCTGCCGCGCCAGGACGGGGACGTGGGTCTCGTCGCCGGCCGCGCAGCGCAGGATGTGGGCCAGCAGCGCGTCGACCCCCTGGCCGGTGCGGGCCGAGGTCTCCAGGACCGGCACTCCGGGGTTGACCTGCTGAACTCCCGCCAGGAACGCCTCCCGGTCGAAGCCGACGGCGTCCGCGATGTCGGTCTTGGTGATCACGACCAGGTGCGCGAGTCCGAAGGCCGCCGGGTACTTGACCGGCTTGTCCTCGCCCTCCGTCACCGACGCGAGCGCGATGCGCAGGGTCTCTCCGAGGTCGTAGGAGGCCGGGCAGACGAGATTGCCGACGTTCTCGACGAACAGCAGGCGCGTGCCCTCGGGCAGCCAGTCCTCGAGCCGGCGCCGGAGCATGCCCGCCTCCAGATGGCAGAGCCCGTCGGTGAGGATCTGCCGCACGGGGGCGCCGGAGCGGGCCAGCCGTGTCGCGTCGTTCTCCGTCGCCAGGTCGGCGGTGACGGCGGCGGCCGGGGTGCCGCCCGCGACGGCGCGGGCGAGCAGCTGTTCGAGCAGGGCCGTCTTGCCGCTGCCCGGACTGGACAGCAGATTCACCGCCACCGTGCCGCGGTCACCCAGATAGCCGCGCAAGGCCAGGGCGTTCTCGTCGTTCTTGGCGAGGACGGCCTGATGCAGGTCAACGGTGCGGCACATGGCTCGTCTCCTCGTCGCGTGTCGGCAGCCCGGCCGGCGCGGCCCGTGGCCCGTCGTCCGCGCTCTTCGCGTCCAGGGGCCCGTCGGCCAGCGTCACCCGGACGATCTCCAGCTCCCGGCCGCTGAGCAGGGTCAGCGTGGCCCCGCAGGCGGCGCACCACAGCACCGGAGGCATCCCGGTCGGCGCCTCGCGGCCGCAGCCGTCGCAGTGCGCCCGTGCCTCGACAGTCTCGATCAGCAGGCGTGCCCCCGCCAGCGCGGTGCCCTCCGTCGCCAGGCCGAACGAGAAGTCCAGCGCCTCGGGCACCACCCCCGCGAGCTCGCCGATCCGCAGGGTCAGCGACGCGATCGTGCCGCCCTGTTCCCGCAGGGCCTCCTCGACCTGTTCGACGACCGCCACGGCGATGGACAGTTCATGCACGGCCCTCACCTCCCGCCGCCGGACCCTCGTGGGGCCGTCCGGCGCCCAGGTGTGGGGTTCGCGCATGGCTGGTTACTCTGAGAAGACGATGACTGGCCACGAGGTCGAGCGACGCGCTCTGCTCACCCCGGTGCTGCTCCTGCTGCTGGCCGAACGCCAAGGGCATGGCTACGAGCTGGTGCAGCGCCTGGGTGCCTTCGGCTGTGCCGACGCCGATCAGGCGCATGTGTACCGGCTGCTGCGGGGCATGGAGAGCAGCGGTGAGGTGACCTCGCACTGGCACGCCTCCGAGAGCGGCCCCGCGCGCCGCGTCTACGCGATCACCCAGCAGGGCGCCATGAACCTCGCCCTGTGGTTCGTCCGCCTGGGCGAACTCCACGGCACCCTGCATCTCTTCCTCGAGCGGTACGTGCAGCTCGAGGACGTCGGTGGCCGTGCGGGGCACACGGGCGAAGGCCCGGGCGCCGGCGCGCGTGCGCCGGATCATGCGCGTACGCCGGATCACATGCGCCGCATGCGCAAGTAGCGGCGGATGTCCGACAGGTTCCTGGCGACTCCGTAGGCCAGTACGAGGCCCGCGGCCATGCCCACCCATTGCCATTCCATCCTTGCCTCCATCGTGGTCAGCTCCTCTGAGGTACAGAGGCAGCGCGGCGTACCAGGTCGAGCACCAGATCGGCGGCGGGCTCCACGGCTTCGGCCACCGGGGGTGTCAGGCCCATGCCCTCGTCCGTGTCGCGGGGTTCGCAGCCGATGACGTAGACCTCCTCGGGGAGAGTGCCGCCCGCGCCGGCGTGCAGATCGTGCAGCAGGGCCAGCACGGTGGCGGGGTCCATGGCGTGTGTGTCCATCGGCCCCGGCTCGGGCCGTGCCGCGGGGGGCTCGGGGCCGACGTCGATCGTGTAGAGCGTGCCCGGCGGGCCTCCCCGGCTGACGATGTCCACCAGCACGAGGGTCCGATAGCCCTCCAGCAGCCGGTAGGCGAGGTGCACCCCGCGGATGCCGGCGTCCATCAGCTCGACGCCGGGCGGCAGTTCGGGCGTGCGGACGGCGAGGCGCCGTACGGTCTCCACCCCGAATCCGTCGTCCTGGAGGAACACGTTGCCGACCCCGGCGACCAGGATCCGGCGGGTCCCGTCCGGCTCCGCCGTACCGGAGGCGTCGGTGCGATCGGGTGCGGTCATGTCGCCTCCTCCTTCAGCGGGGCCACCTCGTCGGGCTTGAAGTACAGGAAGCGGCCCTGGGCGCGGCGTACGTCGGTGCCGGGATCGTCGTCCACGACGACGGCTAGGTGCGTCTCGCCGTCGAGGTCGCCGACCACGGCCTCGACCGTGGCGTGCCGGCCGAAGAGGAAGGCGTCCTGGGCGTCGGAACGCCGGGCGCCCGGCCTGAGCAGGACTCTGCTGCCGGCCCGTACGCTCTCGCCGTTGATGACGACGACGGCCGGCACCTCGGTGGCCCCGGGGTCCTGCGCCGGGTCCCACCAGGGGTGCCCGGGGCCCTCGGGCAGGGTCGGTCCGGTCTCGGGAGCAGTGGGGCGGGTCTCGCCCGGAAGGCTGTCTCCGGTGATCTCGCGCAGCCCCCGGATCGCTCCGTGCAGCCGGTCGCGGACCGCCTCGGGCATGTCGTCCACCAGGTCGATGACCTCGGCGGCGCGGGCGTCCGTGCCGCGGGCCTCGCGCTTCTCCCGTTCGGTGAGCGCGGCCGTGCGCAGCGAGAGGATCTCGTCGATCTCGGTGGCGTCGTAGAGGGGCCCCGGGCTCTCCTCGGCGACGGCCGGGTGGTCTTCCAGGATGATCGGCGAGGACAGCATGACGTCCTCCGTGCCGGGCGGTCCCGCGAGGACGGGCCAGGTGTGGTCGTTGTGGCAGCTCGCGGCGGCCGGACGGGCCCACTCGGGCGGGTCGGTCAGCGACAGGAACCGTCCGCCGGGCACGCCGAACAGCAGATGGGTGCCGATCATGCTGTGGGCGAGGGCGGTCTCGCGGTCGGTGCCGGTGCCCTTCGGGGCGAGGGTGGTGTTGTGCACGCTCACCGTGAGCCGCAGCACCCGGTAGGGTCCCGGCAACTCCTCGATGCGCGGGCGCAGTTCACCCGTCAGCCGCTTCCTGCGCCGCACGAGACGGCCCAGCGTCCGGCCCTCCGTGTCGGTCACCGGCTCGTACTCGACGGCATCGGGCAGGTCGAACCGTACGGCGTGGACGGCCGCCTGATCGCCCATCAGCTCGGCGAGCGACTCATGGATCAGCACGCGTTCCTCGTGACCCTCGTCCCACGGCACCAGCACCCGGTCGGGAAGGTCGAGTTCGGGCACCTCCGTGTAACCGCCGTCGGCGTCGAGCCGTTCGACCGTGCGCCGCCGGACGTGCAGGAAGCGCAGTTCGGCGTGGAGCCGGTCGCCGGCGCGGGGCTCCAGCAGGCATTCGGTGCGCTGGACGGCGTGTTCCCCGGTCGTCGCGGTCCAGGCGGGCGGCACCAGGACGCCGAACTGCCAGCGCAGTTGGTTCTTCGCGGCCGAGGCGCGGTAGGGGTAGAGGACATATCCCTCGAACAGGACGGCGTCCGCCACCGTGCGGGCCTGCTCGAAGCCGTTCTCCAGGGGATTGCTCATCTCAGTCGGCCCCCTTCGCGTCGGCGGTTTCGAGGAGTTCCTCGAAGACCCGCTCCCAGGACGGCAGGGCGTGGGCGGAGCGGTAGCGGCGCAGCGCGTCCAGCACGTCCAGCCGGACGCGCAGCCAGCCCGAGTTGGGGAAGTACTGCTCGATCATGTTCCGCCAGACGTCCACCGGCATCCGGTACGACGTCTCCTTGTGCCAGGGCACCGGCTCGGCCCGGAAGCCGTCCCGGCCCGTGAACACCGTGCCGGAGAAGAGCAGGAGCAGCGGAATCTCGCCGCGGGACAGCGCCCGGAAGTACGACGCGGAGGCGACCTCCGTGTCGTAGGTGCAGGGCACCGGGAGATCGACCTCCGTGGAACCGGTGAACCCCGGGACCGTGATGGAGGCGTGGGCGAACTGCAACGGCTTGAGCGTGCTGTTCCAGCGGCTCGGTTCGCCGAACAGGTCACCCAGCATGCCGACCTCCTCCGGCTCGTACGATCGCCCGGCGGGCTCGATACGGATCTGGCAGCGCAGCGCGACGGCGTGCACCGGCTGATGATCGGCCTCCTCGATGCGCAGCCCGAACAGCAGCGTGGGCCCGGCTCCGTACGGCTCGGGGCGCACACCGGTGCAGGTGAACTGGAGATCGGTCACGGGGCGCCCCCGGAGTGCGTGGCCGGACGCCCGGATTCCGGGGGAGCGGCGGGGGGTCCGGGGCGTGCCGATGCGGCGGTGGGCCCGGTTTCCGCTTCCAGTGGCCGGGCGGCCGCCGTGATCCGTTCGAGGAACTCCGCGATGTCCGAGCGCGCCTCGGTACCGCCGTCGAAGCCCTTCCAGTGCAGCCGCATCCGGCCGACCAGCTCGTAGCAGACGTCGACCGGGACGAGCGTGCAGGTGACCGAGTCGCCGCGGCCGCGGTGCAGCAGCAGCGCCTCCACGTCGGGTTCGAGCAGCTCCGCGAGCCGGCTGCGTCCGAGGACCGCGTCCCAGGTCCGCGGATCGAGTTCGCTCTCGGTGGCGCCCGCCGGGCTCGGGTAGAAGGCCGCGAGCCGGTCGAGTTCGGAGTTGCGGAAGAAGAAGGCGAGCGCGACGGGGATCTGCAGCCGGTTCCAGTCCGACTCGTCCAGGTCGAACCCGGGATCGGTGAGATACCGGTCCGGGACGGCCCGGAAGCGGCCCTGCCCCGCGCCCGGCCGGGTGAAGAGCAGATGGCAGGGCGGGCAGGCGCATTTGAGGGACCGTCGCGAGGTGTCCACGAGATGCCGGTGCTCGGCGGGCAGCGGCTCCCCGCACAGGTCGCAGCGCTCGCCGGCGGGCGGCGGCCTCCGGGTGAACTGCTTGAGGACGTCGGTGGTCATGGCCCCGCCCCCAGCAGCTCGCCGGGCAGCGCAACCCGCACCGAACCGTCCTCCTCCAGCAGCGGTACGGGCTCCAGGTGAGCCCGCTCGCCCCGGCCCGCCCGGTGCACGTCGAACTCGGCGGCACATCCCGCGCACCGCAGCAGTTCGCCGTCCAGGACCGCCGGTGCGAGGCTCGCGGCACAGACCGGGCAGCGGTCGCGGTAGGCGTACAGCTGTCCCGGCAGGCGGACGAGCAGCAGGGTGCGGCCGGCGACGTCGGTGACGCCGGTGGCCCGTTCGCCCAAGGGCAGCGCGCGAGGGCCGAGGGTGTACCAGCGCGCCGCGTCGTCCGCTCCTCCGGACGCGGCCGGGTCACCCGGACCGTCGTCCGGACGGTGCGGCAGGATCTGGAGCAGGGCGGGCCCCGGGTCCTCCTCGGCCATTCCCTCGACCTCGATGTGCTCGACCTCGGGGGCGATCCGGGCGACCGCCTCCTCGATGGTCCAGCGCACGGTCTGGGTGGAGGACGGACAGCCGTCGCAGCTGCCGCGCAGCCTGAGCCGCAGTGTCGGGCCGTCGGCCGCCTCCATGTCGAGCCCGGCCACTTCGACGTCGCCCGCGTGCGAGCCGAGGTAGGGACGGACCTTGTCGAGGGCCCGGCCCACCCGGGTCGCGGTGTCCTCCGGATGCAGATCGTGCAGGATCAGCAGATCGCTGACCAGTTCGTCGGCGGTCAGGACGGCGAGGGGATCCGCGCCGTCCGGGGCCGCGCGCAGCAGCCGTACGGCCCGGGCCAGACCCTCGCCGTAGAACTCCACGAGGCAGCGCACGAGTTCGTCCGCCGTGTCGCGTGCTTCCGGTCCCGCCCGCTGCGCCAGCTCGTCGAGCAGCGCGCCTATCCGCTCACCCGTCTCCTGTCCGGCCATCGGCAAGCCCCTCTCCTGAGGAAGGTCAGACCGCCAGTCCGCTCAGCCCCGTCGGCATGTGCGTCTGCTGGACGGTCCGCCCGCCGCCGACGTACATGTGCACGCCGCACGGCAGACACGGGTCGAAGCTGCGGACGGCCCGCATGATGTCGATGCCCTTGAAGTTCTCGGGCGGGTTCTCCTCGAAGATGGGGGTGTTCTGCACCGCGTCCTCGTACGGACCCGGTGTGCCGTAGCTGTCGCGCACGCTGCCGTTCCAGGGCGTCGGCGGATACGGGTGGTAGTTGGCGATCTTGCCGTCCCTGATCACCATGTGGTGGGACAGCACGCCCCGGACCGCCTCGGTGAAGCCGCAGCCGATCGACTCGTCCGGCACGTCGAACTTCTCCCAGGTCTGGGTGCGTCCGGCGCGCACCTCCTCCATCGCCTGCTCGGCGAAGTGGAGGGCGGCCGCGGCGGCGTAGGCCTGGAAGTAGGTCCGGGCCCGGTTGCGTTCGAGGGCGTTGCTCCACTGCGGGATCTTCCACTCCAGCGCCATCTCCGGCTTGGTCATCGTGCGCGGCAGGTTGATCTGCACGCTGTGCCCGGTGGCCTTGATGTAGCCGATGTCGACGAGTCCGGACAGCGCCGTGGACCACAGCCGGGCGATCGGGCCGCCTCCGGTGTCCAGGGCCAGATGGTCCGTGCCGTCGAACCAGCGCGGCGACATGACCCAGCTGTACTTGTCGTCGAAGTCCCGCTTCTGCGGGGCCGGGATGGTGTGCTGGTTCCACGGGTGCCGTTCGTCGATCGGGTTCCCGAGCGGGTCCTGTTCGACGAACTTCTCCATGCCCGACCAGTCCTCGTAGTACGAGCTGCCGAGCAGGATGCGGATGCCGAGGTTGATGTCGACGAGGCTGTTGGTGACCAGCTTGCCGTCCACGATGACACCCGGGGTGACGAACATCCGCCGGCCCCAGTTCTCCATGTTGGCGTACTGGAAGTCGCAGTACTCCGGGTCGTTCAGCGCGCCCCAGCACCCCAGCAGCACACGGCGCCTGCCGACTTCCTCATACCCGGGCAGTGCCTCGTAGAAGAAGTCGAACAGGTCGTCGTGGAGCGGGACGACCCGCTTCATGAACTCCACGTAGCGGGTGAGCCGGGTCAGGTAGTCGGTGAAGAGCTGGATGGTCGCGACCGTGCCGACACCGCCCGGGTAGAGCGTGGAGGGGTGCACATGGCGGCCCTCCATCAGACAGAACATCTCCCGGGTGTAGCGGCTGACCTGGAGCGCCTCGCGGTAGAACTCGCCCTCCAGCGGGTTGAGCGAGCGCATGATGTCGGCGATGGTGCGGTAGCCGTGGTCGGCCGCGTGCGGGGCCTCGGTGCGCTCGGCGAGTTCGAGTACGCCCGGGTTGGTCTCGCGGACCATCCGCTCGCAGTAGTCCACCCCGACCAGGTTCTCCTGGAAGATGTTGTGGTCGAACATGTACTCCGCGGCCTCACCGAGGTTGATGATCCACTCGCCGAGGTGCGGCGGTGCCACGCCGTACGCCATGTTCTGGGCGTACACCGAGCAGGTGGCGTGGTTGTCACCGCAGATTCCGCAGATCCGGCTGGTGATGAAGTGCGCGTCGCGCGGGTCCTTGCCGCGCATGAACACGCTGTAGCCGCGGAAGACGGACGAGGTGCTGTAGCACTCCGCGACCCGCTTCGCCTTGAAGTCGATCTTGGTGTGGATGCCGAGACTGCCCACGATGCGGGTGATCGGGTCCCACGACATCTCCGTGAGGCCGTCACCGGCCGGCTTGTTCGTCGCCGTCGCCATGGTGCCGCGCCACCTTCCTGTCGAGTGTCCTGCTCAGCGGGTAACCGTGGTCACCACGGGGCCTTGTAGCCGGTCGTGAGCTTCTCGCCCTTGCCGCGCCACTTCGGTTCCTTTTCGACGGTCTTCTCGGTGATGTGCCGCAGTCGCCGTATGACCGAGCCGTAGATGCCGCTCGCCGTCGCGGACACATGGCCGCCCGGCGGCTCGTCCATGAACGGCATGAACTTGTCGGGGAAGCCCGGCATGGTGCAGGCGATGCAGATGCCGCCGACGTTCGGGCAGCCGCCCACTCCGTTGATCCAGCCGCGCTTGGGCACGTTGCACTTGACCACCGGGCCCCAGCAGCCGAGTTTGACCAGGCACTCCGGTGATCCGTACTCGGTGGCGAACTGCCCTTGCTCGTAGTAGCCGGCGCGGTCGCAGCCCTCGTGCACCGTGGCGCCGAACAGCCAGGTCGGCCGCAGCTCCTCGTCCAGCGGGATCATGGGTGCCGCGCCCGCCGCCTGGTACAGCAGGTAGAGCAGGGTTTCGGAGGCGTTGTCCGGGTGCACGGGGCAGCCCGGGATGCAGACGATCGGGATGCCCGCCTTGGACTTCCACTCCCAGCCCAGATAGTCAGGCACTCCCATCGCGCCGGTCGGGTTGCCGGCCATCGCGTGGATACCGCCGTACGTCGCACAGGTGCCGATGGCGACGACGGCGAGCGCCTTGGGGGTGAGCCGGTCGAGCCACTCACTGGTGGTGATCGGCTGACCCGTCTCCGGATCGTCCCCGAAACCGCACCAGTAGCCCTCCGGCTTGACCCGCTCGTTCGGAATGGACCCCTCGACGACCAGTACGAAGGGCTCCAGCTCGCCCCGGTCGGCCTTGAAGAACCACTCGACGAAATTGTCCGCGCCCTGCACGGGCCCGCACTCGAAGTCGATCAGGGGCCAGTGGACCGCCACCTTGGGCAGTCCCGGCAGGGCACCGAGTGCCAGTTCCTCGATGCTCGGCTGGGTCGCGGCGGTCAGCGACACCGAATCCCCGTCGCAGCTCAGCCCCGCGTTGATCCAGAGAATGTGGACGGTCGGATCGTCCTGCGCGTCGTCCTGCGCGACGGGGTCGGCCGTCGTCGCGGTCGGGGCGTCCATGAGCCCTCCTGGGAATCAGCTCATTCCGGTCATCAATGCACAAACAGCCTTTCCTATGGTTACCGACCGGAAGTGTCGGGGGTAAGTGCGAACGGGCCCTATCGTCGGGGCGCACTGTCGTCCCGTGCGTGCATGTGTGAAGCCGGAGTGTCCGAGGTCCGGCATCCGAGGCATCCGAGGTCCGGCATCCGAGATCCCGCATCCGAGGGCCGGTCATCCTCGGTGATCACCGGCTGCTCACCGTGGGTGAGAGCGCGGCGCAGGCGGTGCTTCGCATGCCGGTCCGTCCGCGCGCGGACGGACCGACGCTCCTCAGGGCTGGGCGACCGGATCAAGGCCCTCGACGGCCGCTGCCGCGGCGGCGGAGTCCTGGCCGTAGAAGATGTCGATGTCGACCTCCTCGCCGCCCATGGTGAGTGTGTCCCAGGCGCCGCTGAGCACCAGCATGCGGAGCGTTCCGCCCTCCAGGGTCCCCAGCCGTTCCAGGATCGCCTGGTCGTCCGGCATACCGGGCATGCGCGTCGCCAGCCGGGAGCGGATTCCGCGCAGTCGCTCCAGCAGCGCCGCGGTGTCCGCCTCGCGATCCGGCTCCTCGGAGATTCCTTCGATGCCGTGGGCGATGATGTCCTTGATGGCCCATGTGGCGCCCTGGTCGTCGGTGGTCACCATCGCCTTCCAGGCGCGGCTCTTGTGGCGGTACTGGAGCATCGACATGGCGGCCTCGTGGCGCAGGAAGTCCGCGTCCCGGAAGGGCTTGCCCTTCCACGCTCCGTTGAGGGACCGCGCGAGCGAGATCGCGGAGGACAGGCCGCTGTTGAGCCCCCGCCCCGGCCAGAAGTGGATGGCGTTGGCCGCGTCGCCCAGCAAGAAGCCGTACGTGCCGGTCGAGTTGGCCGTGGGCGGCAGCAACTCGGCGGTGAAGCGCGGGCGTTGCACCATGTCCAGGCGGAATGAGGTGACCGCACTCAGTTCGTCCGGTTCGACGCCGAACAGGCGCAGCCCTTCGCCCACCCGCTTCCACAGGGCCGAGCCCCTGATGAGGGCCGGCAGGAACAGGGTGCTGTGCGTCGAACACTGGAAGTCGCCGTGCTCGTCGCGCCCCATCAGGCAGGGGCGGGAGGCGATGCACTCCTCGAAGACGCGGCGGACCGGATCGATACCGACGACCTCGGCCGCCTCCGCGTCCGTCAGACGCATGTTGAGGAAGCCCTCGCCACGCAAGGAGTTCAGCAGGAACCGGTTCTGCCCCACGGTCAGCAGCACCGCCATGGGGTCGGGCAGGGCCGATTTCACGCGCAGGCCGAGGATCACGTCCTGGAGATGGCGGTTCTTCAGCGAGTAGATGGACGCGTCCGCCGTGCCGAACTTGGCGGCGAAGTGCTCGCGGGTGCGCGACCGCCCGCCGTCGCAGATCGCCAGTACGTGCTGGTCGGCCAGGGCGTCCGGCTGCTCATCGACGCTGAACCGGGCGGGGACGAGCCGGATTCGGCTCGGCTTCTCGTTCGCCACCTCCAGAAGCCGGTCCTCGATGTAGGCGATGCGCATGTTGCGCGGGTGGTGATCGCCGATCGAGTCGGGGCCGGCGGGCCACATCTCGGTGTAGTTGTCCGGGGCGAAGAGCCGGGCCTGTACCTCCTCGGGCAGGCTGAGGTACTGGCGACTCTGTACGGTCACCACCTGCTGGCGCCGCACATTGCCCTGACTCGCGTCCTTCCAGACGATTCTGCGGCCCTGCTTGCGCCACCGGCCGTCGTAGACGGTGATGTTCACCTGGGCGCCGAGGAAGTGCTCCAGCAGCAGGGCGAGTGACAGGCCGACAGGGCCCCCGCCCGCGATGGTGACCCGCAGCACCGGCCCGTGCTCGACCTCCTCGTCGGGATGGGTCAGGGACCTGGGCAAGGAGAGCGCCATGATCGTCTCCATGGCGTCCGGAACCTCGAAGCGGAACCCCTCGTCGCCGATGGTGATGTCGTCCCCGGGCTTGAGGAGCCGGGAGTCGATCTCCTCACCGTTGACCAGCGTTCCGTTGCTGCTCCCACAGTCGCGCAGCACGTAGCCCTGGGTGTCGTCGAGGACGATCTCCGCGTGGAAGCGCGAAACGCTCAAGCTGGAGATGACGACGCTGTTCTCGGGATTGCGCCCGAAGGTGACCCGGGTGCCGATCACCGGTATGCGCTCTCCGACCAGCAGTCCTTCGCGTCCAACGAGCACCGGCGCCACGGTACTTCCTTTCGAGGATGACGACATCGCTGCCGCCGCGGTGCCACTGGGACGCACGGTTCCACGGGCGTGACCGGGGGCGTGAAGGGGAGGGCGGAGTGGCACTCACTCGACGTAGGTGATCGGCGACTGGTTCAGTTCTGACGACAACGCGACATTGCTCGACCGGTGCAGGTGATGCATCATCCCCGATTTCGAAGCCGTCCGGGAGAGGCCCTCCGGCGACGCCGGAGCCGACCGCTGCCCGAGACGCCGGTGCGGGGGTCGGCCTGCCGTCCGCCGGCCCCACGCGTCATTCCTCGATCTTGAGTGGTGGGCCCGGGCCGAACGTCGTCGATCGCCGCAGCCGTCCTCGCTCCGGATCGGCGACTCCGAGAGAGCTCACTGAACGTCAGATCCGCCAGAGTCACGCAATTCGGTATGTATGCCCGAATTTGTCCCTCGGCGTGTCGGACGTCACTGGGTCCGGCTCGACGTGGCCAACTCGGTTGCGCGACATGAATTTCCAAGGGTCATAGGCGCGCTCCGGCGTTGAACAGGCACTTGCGGATCGAGTTCGCCTCGCGCAGAGTCCATCACCGTTCAGTCCGCCATTGCTCAGCCTTTGAGCGTGGCTCAACTGTCGCCTGGGGGGCGAAAGGTCACGCGTACATGCCAATGAATCGCACAATTGATATTCAGCGACACCGCCGTCCTCGCGCCACGCGGACAAAACTGGGTGCGCTTGCGCTAGCCACTGCCGCAATCGCCGGAGGCGTCCTTACGCAAACGAACCAGGCGGAAGCCGCCACCTCCGGCGTCGTGGTCGATTCCCTGGCGGTGTCAGCGGCTCCGAACGGGCAGCTCAAAGCCACCGCCAAGGTCCACAGCACCAGAACGATCAAACCGCAGGCGCTGGCTGTCGTCGTGCGATCCGCAAACGGTGGTCACTATGACTTTCCCGGAGCCACCGCGACCACCCTTGGACCCAAGCCCACCACATACACGTCGGGCTCCCGCGCATTCCCAGCGGGCACCTATACCTATTACGTCGCATACGAGCTTCACGACCGCTGGCGCAGTCTCTCTCCGGTGAAATCCTTCACCACCGGTACCGACGCCACCACGGCGCCGACGGGGACACCGGCGCCGACGGGGACACCGGCGCCCACGGGAACACCGACGTCGACGGCAACGCCGACGCCGACTGCTTCAACTCCCTCGGGCACCCCCACGCAAACCGCAACCCCCACGCCGACACCGACGGCCGGCGCAACGTCCCCTGCTCCGCCCGCGACCGCCGCTGCGCCCGTCGGCATTCCCGGCACATGGCGCCCGGTGTTCGGTGACGAATTCAACGGCACCGGTCTTGACAGTTCCAAGTGGAACGCGAACTGGTTCGGCTGTTCCGGGTGTGTGACCAAACCGCCGAACTCCGCTGAGGGGTCCGCCTATTCCCCGTCGCAGGTCACTGTCGGCGACGGATCCCTCCACCTCAAGCTGATCCAGCAGCCGACCACCGTCGGCGGAAAGACGTATCCCAACGTCTCCGGCCTGGTGACCAGCAACGGAAAGGCCCAGTTCACCTACGGCGCTTTCGAGGCCCGCATCTACACGCCCTCGTCCGGGACGAAGATGGCCAACTGGCCCTCCTTCTGGTTGGACGGGCAGAACTGGCCGACGGATGGCGAGCTGGACGTCCTGGAAGGCCTGGGCGGCTCCGCCTGTTATCACTTCCATTCCACGGCAGGCGGTCCGGGAGGCTGTGCTTCCGGCACCTACTCCGGCGGCTGGCATACGTTCGGCGCCGAATGGAAGCAGGGCTCCGTCACGTACTACTACGACGGAAAGCAGGTCGGTCAGATCACCTCCGGGATCACGTCCGCCCCGATGTATCTGATCCTCAACAACGCCATCAACCCCAGTCACAGCGGAACCAATGTGGTTCCCGCCGACATGATGGTCGACTACGTGAGGGCCTGGCAGCACTGACCCCACCGACGCGCCCGGGCGCCGGCCGCCTCACGCGGTCGGCGCCCGGTGGGCCGTCGGCCCCGAACCGACGATCTCCAAGCGGCAGTGTGCTGTTCGAGGCGAGTCGTCCTACGTCATGACGGCCCGGCCACGGCGGCCTGCTCAGGCGCTCGCACGATGGTCTGTGCCTCCGCCGCGAACCAGTCGACAGTGCGTCGCAGCCCCTCTTCCAGAGGCACCCGCGGCTGCCAGCCGAGCCCCTCGCAAGCCCGGGTTATGACAGGACGTCGGCGGACAGGGTCGTCGACAGGCAGCGGAAGATGGCGCAACTCGCTGCTGGACCCGGTGATCCCCATCACCAGCTCCGCCAGTTCCCGCACCGTGCGCTCCTCCGGATTGCCGAGATTGAACGGGCCCGGCTCGGCGGAGTCGAGCATGGCCACCAGGCCACGGACCAGGTCGTCGACGTAGCAGAAGCTCCGCGTCTGGGTACCGTCGCCGAATATCGTCAGCGGCTCCTCCTGGAGTGCCTGCCAGATGAAGCTGGAGATCACGCGGCCGTCATGCGGACGCATGTGAGGGCCGTAGGTATTGAAGATCCGGACGATCCCGACATCGACCCCCTGGCTGCGCCGGTACGCCATGGAGAGAGCCTCGGCGAATCGCTTGGCCTCGTCATAGACGCTGCGAGGGCCTATGGGATTGACGTGCCCCCAGTAGTCCTCGTCCTGCGGATGCACCGCGGGATCCCCGTAGACCTCGCTGGTGGATGCCAGGACGAAGCGTGCCGCGTGGCTCTCGGCCAGCCGCAGCATGTTCTCCGTGCCCCGGCTGCCGACCGCCAGAGTCTCGAGCGGATGGTGATGGTAGTCGGCGGGGGACGCTGGAGACGCGAGGTGCACGACGGCATCGACCGTCCCGGAGACGCGGAACCGCTCCGTCACGTCGCACGGGGCGCAGTGGAAGCCCGGCCGGCGCAGCAGACGGGCGATGTTGGCCTTTCGGCCCGAGGAGAAGTTGTCCAGGCAGCAGACGCTGTCACCCCTGCGGAGCAGTTCCTCGCACAGGTGCGACCCCAGAAAGCCGCTGCCACCGGACACCACCACACGCATGAGATCCTCCTGCCTCTCAGTCGAGCCGCGGACGGCCCGGAGCGCTCAGCCGCCAGCCCGCCGAGTGCCAGGCCTCGGCGTCAAGGGTGTTGCGGGCGTCGACCATGGCCGGGCTGCGCACCACCGTGGCGAGGGCGGCGGGGTCGAGTTCCTGGTACTGGGGCCACTCGGTGAGGTGCAGGACGACATCGGCCTGCTCGCACGCCTTGGTCACGTCCAGGGCGTACTGCAGGTCGGGGTACGCGGCGCGGGCGTTGTCGACCGCTTCCGGGTCGTGCACCCGGACCCGGGCTCCGCGTCGGCGTATCGCCTCCGCGACCGCGAGTGCCGGGGAATCCCGTACATCGTCGCTGCCGGGCTTGAAGGCGGCCCCCAGAACCGCCACGTCGCGGTCCTCGAAGCTCCCGCGGACGAACCGCTCGGCGAGGTCGACGGTACGCCGGCGCTGCCGTGTGTTGATCTCGTCGACCTGGCGGAGGAACGCCACCGAGTCACCTCGGCCGATCTCCTCCGCCCGCGCGGCGAAAGCCCGGATGTCCTTGGGCAGGCAGCTGCCGCCGAAGCCGAGGCCGGGGGCCAGGAAACTGGGGCCGATTCGGGAGTCGGTGCCCATCGCCCCGGCGAGAGTGAGCACGTCGGCGCCCATGACGTCACAGATCTCGGCCATGGCGTTGATGAAGGAGATCTTGGTGGCGAGAAAGGAGTTCGATGCCACCTTCACGAGTTCGGCGGTGACGGTGTCGGTGGCGATGAAGGGCGCGCCGGCCGCCATGAGGGGCGCGTAGACCGCGCGCAGCCGCGCCTCGGCCTGCTCCGAGCGGACGCCGGCCACGATGCGTTCCGGCCGCAGGGTGTCCTGGACAGCGGATCCCTCGCGCAGGAACTCGGGGTTCCAGGCGATGTCGGCGCCGGTCCCGAGCAGCCGTGCGGCCAGCCGGTCCGCCGTACCGACCGGCACGGTGGACTTGCCGACGACCAGGGCCCCGTCGGGGCCCGCACCGCGCAGAGCGGGTGCCAGCCCGTCCACCACGGCGTCGACATGGCGCAGATCGGCGGCGCCCGTGTCGGGCCGCTGCGGGGTGCCGACGCAGACGAAGTGCGTATCGGCGAACAGGGCGGCCTCGTCCAGCGACGTGGTGAAGCGCAGCAGGCCCGCTGCCACCGTCCGCTGAAGCATCCCGGACAGGCCGGGCTCATGGAACGGGGGATGACCGGCGGCGAGCGCCGTGACCCGCTCCTCGTCGACGTCGACGCCGAGGACCTCATGGCCGATCTCCGCCATACAGGCGGCGTGGACTGCTCCGACATACCCGGTGCCGATGACGGTGAGACGCATGTCATCCTCCACAAAGACCGTATATTTACGACGTATACGTACATAGTCACCCCAGGATGCGCTGAGGTCAACGTGGGTCGTGGAGAGGTCCATGAACCCGGCGGTCTCACGGCCCGGTTACGGACGGAAACAAGCCGTCGGTCATGACGTCGGCGGGGTGCCGGTGGATCCTTCGGTCAACGGCACCCGGCCGGGCCGGAGTGCCGGCCTCAGCAGGCGCCATGTCACCAGCGCTGCGAACCGGACCGCCTCGGCCGCGGCCGGCAGGGGATCGTCCCGGCAGAGCCAGGCCCGCTCGGTGGGCGGCTCGCTCAGGAGGTCGGGTGGCAGTCGGCGCTCTTGGTGCAGCCATGCCACCGCCGACGCGAAGTCCAACTGGCCGGCGACGAAGACCCGCCCCTCGGCCTGAGCGCCGTCCGGCACGGGCCGGCCGGTCAGGTCGAGATGCATGGCGCGGACGACATCGACTCCGTGGACATCCTCGAAGAGGCGGAACTGGGCGCCGGCCCGCGGGTTGAAGTCGACGAGCTTGTACTGCCCGTCCCGGCGGTCGTAGCGCCAGTCGAGGTCCGCCAGTCCGCTGTAACCGATGAGGCGGCACAGCCGCTCCGCCAGTCGGGCCAGTTCGGGGTTGCGCAGTGCCACCGCCCGGGCGGTCATACCCGCGTACGGAGGCCAGGAGCGGAGTTTCAGGCCGGTGAACAGGACGCGCGGAACGCCGCCCGTGCCGCAGTAGAGGTGGGTGATCCAGTCCTCCGCCTGCTGTCTGGGGATGTACTCCTGCACGAGGACGGGCGGCGGAGCGGCCTGGGGGAAGCGGTCGAGCAGCGCCCGTTCGTGGGGCACCACGATGGTGGTGCCGCTGACGGCCGGGGTCCGGAGCCGGCTGAACGCCGCCAGGTTCTTGAGCGCCAGCGGATAGCCGAGCTCCCGGCCCGCCTCGACCAGTTCGTCACGGCTCTCCGGCGCCCGTGACCGCGGCGAGGGCACTCCGGCCTCGGCACAGATCCGGTGCAGACTCGCCTTGCAGGCCAGCAGGCGTGGCAGGTGGGCCGGCACGGCCGGAATCAGGAAGCACTCCTTCAGCCGGTGGGCGTACTCCGCGAGCAGGATCGCCGCCTCGTCGTCGGTCGGCACCGCCACACACCGGGCACCGATCGTCCGGCCGAGGGACAGCAGGCCGTCCGCGAGCCGCTCCGGTTCCTCGCGACCGGTCGTCGGCCACACGATGCTGCTTGTCAGGTGGCGTGAGAGAGCGACCGGAGTGAAGCGGTCCTCGACAACGGCGTGGACCGGGACGCCCAGCCTCCCGACCGTGCGCACCACGCCCAGGCTGCCGTGGTGCAGCGGGTAGTTGCCGATTCTGACGAGGAGAACGGGCACCCCGGTGTCCAGCACGGAGACCCACTCCTCTCCGGGAAGGATCTCCCGAAAGGTATTAATATGGGCGAAGATTAAAGATCTGCTCAATAGTCATGGATCGCCCGTATCCATTATCCCCGGCAAGCGTGGGTCGTGCCGCTGGCGGCCCGGCGAGGTCAGGTATGAAGACACCCGCCAAGATGTCCTCGCTCTCCGGTTTGCTGCCCCTGTACTTCCCACGGGCGCTGGCCGGCCTGGACGACCGCCTCCGGGCCCACTGGCTCGTACGCGGCGCCGCTCCCGGTGACATCACCGTGGTGCGGCGCCGGTCCCTGCCCGAGGCGGGCCTGCTGATGTTCGAGCTGCGACGCGGCGCGGGAAGCCTGGTGGTCAAACACCCCCGTAACGAGGCCGGGGCCGCCGTCACGGCTCGGGAGCGGGAAGTCCTGCAGGAGCTCGACGCCGACAGCCGGCTCGCCCCCTGGCGCCCTCTCCTGCCTCGAGCCATCGGCTCTCCCGGGCCCGCGGGGACCCTTGCCCAGAACACGCTCCCGGGCGTCCCGGCGGAGCGACTCATCCTGGACACCCCTGACGACCCGTACGCCGTCGTGGCCCCCGCCATGCGACTGCTGGCGGATCTGTGGGCCGCCACCGGGCGCCGCCGTCCGGCAGCCGACCGGGCCCCGGTCTGGTGCGAGTCGCAGCTGACGGCTCTCTCCGCCGGAATGCCCCGATACAGGTCCGGCCGGCGAGCGGCCGACTTCGAGGCCCTGCGCCACCGGCTGGACGCGGCCCTGGCCGGTGCCGTGCTGACCGAGGGCTGGACCCATGGCGACTACCACCCCGGCAACGTGCTGCTCGGCGGTGTCCCCCTCCGGGTCACCGGTGTCTTCGACTGGAGCAGCGGCCGCGCCGACGGGCCGTGCGAGATCGACGCCTACTCCTTCGTACTGGCTCTGCGCAGCACCCTCACCGGCCGCCCGCTGGGTGGCCTGGTCGCCGAGACCTTGCGCGCCGGCCGGATACCGGACGCCGACCGCGCCCTGCTCGCGCTGGCCGGGTTGGACCCGGACCGCGATGTCGCCGATCCGGTCGCCATTCCGCTGCTGAGCTGGCTGTGGCATGTGGCGAACAACGTCCGTAAATCTCCGAGGTTCGGCCGCAGCTACGGATGGCTCACCCACACGGTCGCGCCCGTGCTCGACGAATGCGCCCGTTGGGCGGGCGCGCGGTCGTTACCGCCTCGGCGCCACGCGACATCAAAGGGAATGACCATGCCCGCGAACACCGGCTTCAGCGCCCGGCACAGAGGGGCCGGGAAAGGGGGCACCCATGCCTCCCCGCAGCGGCTGCCCACTGTCGTCATCGGGGCGGGCCCCTACGGACTCGCCACGGCCGCCTGGCTGAGCGCGTCAGGAACACCACGGCGGGTGTTCGGGGAACCCATGGAGTGCTGGCACACCAACATGCCCGCAGGCATGTATCTGAAGTCTGTCCCCGCCGCCTCCTCCCTCTCCGCGCCGGAGGCCGGATACCGCCTGGAGGACTTCCGTACCGCGCGGGGACTCGGACCCGTCGGCGACCGGTACCCGATCCCCGTCGAGGAGATGATCGCCTACGGGCGGTGGTTCCAGGAGCGCCGCGTGCCGGAACTGGAGCGCCAGAAGGTCCGTACCGTCGAGCATGAGGACGGGCTGTTCGCCGTCACCCTGGATTCCGGGGAGGAGTTCCTCGCCGAGAACGTGGTGATGGCCACCGGACTGGTCCCGTTCGCCCACGAGCCTGCCGAACTGACCGGCCCCCTCACCCGGGAACTGGTCTCCCACACCAGTCAGCACCGTGATCTGCCGCGGTTCTCGGGGCAGCGGGTCGCCGTCCTCGGCGGCGGGCAGTCGGCCCTGGAGAGTGCCGCGCTGCTGCACGAGGCCGGGGCCTTTCCCACCGTGATCGTCCGCGCGGCGTCCGTCGCGTTCGGCAGCCCGCCCGACACCGACCGGCCGTCGGGCCGGCCGCGTCCGGTACGGATCGTCAAGCCGGGTTCGCCGCTCGGACCGGGCTGGTCGCTGCTGGCGTGCACCCACGGCGCCGGCGCCTTTCGCCATCTGCCGGAGGGGCTGCGGACGCGGCTGCTGCACGACGTCCTCGGACCGTCCGGCGGCTGGTGGCTGCGGCCACGCATGGACGACATCCCCGTGCTGTGCGGCCGTACGGTCCGCTCCTCGGGGGCCGAGGACGGCACGGTGCGTCTCGAGGTCATGGACGCCGACGCGCGCGTCGAGGTGCTGCCGGCCGACCATCTGCTGCTTGCCACGGGGTACCGGGTGGACGTCGACCGGCTCCGGCTGCTGGCACCCGAACTCCGTCGGCAGGTATGGACGTTCCACGGCGCACCGCGGCTGTCGTCCGGGTTCGAGTCCTCCGTGCCCGGCCTGTACTTCACCGGACTGGCCGCCGCTCCCACCTTCGGTCCCGTGCTGCGGTTCGTCGCCGGCACCGGATTCGCCGCGCGCCGGGTGGCCGGCTCCGTGGCGGCCGGGACCCGCACCCGCCCATGACGTCACGGGGCGTGGTGCTCAGTGTGCTCATGCTGTTGCTCGTGGCCTGCGGCGCCTGCGCTCCCACGCCCGGAACCGCGGAGTCCGGGCCCCCGGTGCCCGGCGACTGGCGACGGGTCTTCCACGACGAGTTCGGCGGCTCACGTCTCGACAAGGCCCGGTGGGCCACGTGTTACGACTGGAACGACCGCGGTTGCACCATCAGCAGCAACAACGAACTGGAGTGGTACCAGCCCGGTCAGGTCACCGTGAGCGGGGGGAAACTGACCCTCACCGCCCAGCGCCAGGCCACCAGCGGCAGCGACGGAAAGCTCTACCCCTGGGTGTCCGGCATGATCTCCACCGGCCGGGACAACTGGTACGCCGAGCCACGGGAGACCTTCACCTACGGCTACTTCGAGGCGGCGATCCGGATCCCGGAACAGGGCGGGATGGCACCGGAGTTCTGGATGATGCCCGCGAGCCGCTACACCCCGCCCGAGATCGACATCATGGAGTTCCTCGGCACCACGCGCACGCAGTCGATGTTCGTGCACTGGCGGAACGCCGAGGGCGCCAAGAGGAAGCAACGGGGGACCTTCACCGCGGCCGGTTTTCCCGATGGCTACCACGTCTTCGCGGTGCTCTGGGAGAAGGACAGACTCGTCTGGTACGTGGACGGGGTCGAACGGTTCCGGGTGACCGCCCCCGAGCGCATTCCCCACGTGCCCATGGAGGTCATCCTCAACCTGGCCGTCGGCCTCCCCTACACACCGCCCTCGGGCACCGACTCGGCGCGCATGCTCGTGGACTGGGTCCGGGTCTGGCAGCGGTGACGCGCTGTCAGCGGGCCGCGCCCCTGCGGTGTACGGCGGCGGTCAGGCGGGTATCGCCCGGTACGGCCGCCCGGCCACCGCTCTCGCCCGCCGGTACGCCCGCCAGCCCCTGGTCCGCAGTCCCTCGGCGAACGGTGCCACGGGCGCCCCCTCACCGCTGGTCCAGAGCGCGAAGTGGTCCCGGCCGGTGTCGGCCCGGACCATGAGCCGGGCGAACCGCAGGGGGTCGTCCCGCTCCGAACTGAAGGCCGAGGCCGCCCGGATGGCGGCGGCCGAGGTCCAGCCGGCCTCCCGAACCAGCGCGCGAACGGTGCGGCTGGAATAGCCGTGCGGGTAGGCGAAGGACTCGACACGGTGACCGAGCGCGTCCTCGATCCGCCGCTTGCAGCCGGTCACCTCCTCCCGCACCGCCGTCCGGGGCAACGTGTCGAGTTGAGGATGGGTCACGGTGTGTCCGCCGATCTCGATTCCGGCCGCGTCCAGCTCCCTGACCTGGGCCCAGTTGAGCGTCGCCACGGACGGGAACGGTCCGCCGCCCGACGGCCGGTCGGCGGCGCTCAGGGCGCCCGTGGTCACGTACAGGGTCGAGGGAAGTCCCCGTGCGGCGAGCAGCGGAGCCACCGTGGAGGCGAAGTCCGCGTATCCGTCGTCGAAGGTCAGCACCGCGGACCGCGGTGGCAGAGGAGGACCGCCGAGCAGTGCCGCGACCAGCCGCCGCAACGGGACCACGTGCAGCCCGCTGTCGGCGATCATGTCCAGATGCTCCACGAACGTGCGGGGACTCACCGTGAATGGCGCCAGCCACGGCGGTGAGTCGTCCGACACCCCGTGATACAGGAAGACGGGTATGCCGCTCATGGCCCGGCCGTCGTCGTCGGCTCCGCCGCTGATGACCGGGCGATCGTGGTCGGCTCAGCTGTTCCTTGCGGACGCCGGGAGAACACACGGATACCCAACGGCCGGATCGATCCGACGAGGTAACCGGTGACGGTCGCGCCGACACCCCCGGAGAGCGCTCCGATCGTGCGCAGCGCGCCGGGGCGCCGGATCCGGGTCAGATTGCGGGCGAGGGCCCTCGGGATGACCGACCGCACGTACACGCGCTCGTTGGACAGCGCCGGTCCGCTGCCGCAGCGCCGTGCCACCAGCGCCTTGGACAGTCCCTCGATGTAGCAGCGGTTGCGGAAGTACGCCCAGCTCGTGCGGGATTCGGGGACCCGGTGTCGTATCTCGGCCTTGGGCTCGTACAGCAGGACGGCCTCCGGGTCGCGGGCGGCGAGCCGCAGACACAGGTCGGTCTCGTCGCAACTCGCCGCCGGACGGCTGCCCACGCGTCCCAGGGCGTCGAGAAAGCCGCCGACGGCGATCAGTTCGCTTCGGCGGAAGGACATGTTGGCGCCGATGAAGTTGCGGACGCGGGCGGCCTTCAGGGGCTGTCCCCGGTAGGAGCAGCCCACCACCCAGTCGAATTCCGGAGGGAACCACACAGGGCGCTCGGTGACCCACCACGGCCGCACGAAACCGCCGACACCCTTGACGCGGGGGTCGCCGTACGGCGCCAGCAGACGGCCCGTCCATCCCGGTTCCGCGGTGGCGTCGTCGTCGAGGAAGGCCACCACGTCGGCGTGTGAGACCGCCACTCCGGTGTTGCGGCCGCCGGACAGACCACGCCGCCTCTGGTTGGGCACCACGCGGACGCCGGACAGCTCCCGCTCGGCCCGCTCAAGGAGGACCTGGTTGTGGTCGACCACCAGCACGACCTCGTCGGCCGGCGGGTCCTGGACCAGCACGGATCCGATCGCGGCCCGCAGGTCCTCCCAGCGGTCGAGGGTGTAGGCGCAGATGACGACCGACAGGGTGGGGACGGTGCGTTCGGTGGAGAGTGCGCTGTTCATGATGACCCTTCAGCGACGGGGACGAGCCAGCGGGACCAGGAAAGAAGCAGGAAGACGGCGATCACGCATTGGGTGGCGAGCCAGGCGATGCCCGCGCCCACGACGCCGAACTCCGTCAGCAGCAGCGGGGTGAGCCCGAGCACCAGGACGCACATCGCCGCCTGCAGCGCCACCGCCCAGCGCAGGCGCCGCCGCGCCCGGGCCACGTCGATGGCCACGCTCAACAGCAGGTTCGGCAATGCGGACAGGGCCAGCAGTCGCAGCAGCGTGGTTCCCTCGGCCGCGTACGCGGCACCGAAGAGCGACAGGATCTGCGGGGCCGCGGCGACCAGGACGACCGTGACGCCGCCCAGCAGCAGACCCGAGTGGCGCAGGACGCGCAGGGACTGCTCCACGAGTCGTTCGGGCCCGCGCACGGACTCCGCGAGCAGCGACGTTCCCATGTTGCGGGCGAGTAGATAGGGCACATAGGCGAGGCTCCAGGCCACCGCGAAGTAGGCGCTTTGTTCAGCGCCGAGCTTGTTCAGCACGATCAGCGGGACCAGGGTGTACGCGGCTACCCGGAACAGGGAGCCGAACCAGTCGGCTGCGGCGTAGCCGAGCATGCGGGGCGGAGGTGGCGCGGTCTTCGTTTCCCGCTCGTGCCGGGGAATGCCTTTGCCCATCAGGACGGAGTTGGCCACGATCAGCGAGACCACGAGAGCTCCCGCCCACGACAGCAGTATCCCGGAGAAGAGGCCCAGGACGGCGCCCAGAGCGAGCAGCAGAATTTTCGCGAGGGCGAATATCAGGTTCTCGCCCACGACCCAGCCCGGCATGCGGACCGCGGTGAGCGCGCCGTCCTGCAGAACGAAGACGGCGTAACCCGCGGTCGCCACCACGAAGCAGATCGCGGTGACCGGTGTCAGCAGGAAACTGAGCCTCGGCGCGACCACCGGCACCATCGCGAGGAACGCCACGGCCACCACCACGCTGAAGGACATGCTCGCCGCGTAGCAGGTGAGGACGAGTCGGCGGCTGCGGCGGCCGGCGGTCGGCACGAACCGCACCAGGAAGTCGTTCAGGTTGAGCTGCCCGATGCCCGTGAGCAGGAGGGACGCGGCGAGTGCCGAGGAGCTCAGGCCCACGGTCCGCTCGTCGTACCAGTGCGTCGCGAAGATCCAGAAGAAGAAGCCGAGGCCTGCGTTGACGAGGGAACTGACCGCGAGGACGTGGCCCGTGCGCAGTACGCGCTCCCGCGGGAGCGCGGCGGCGATACCGGCGCGCAGCATGCCCAGGGGGCGTCGTCGGATACCGGCGCTCCTCGTAGCTGAGTCGGTCACCGGACTGGTGTCCACGCCGTTCACCTCGCGATCAGGTTCCGAGGCCGGCGCCGGTGAGACGTCCGCGCAGATAGCCGCAGGGGCCGTAGACCATCCCCCGCATTTCCAGGAGCGCCAGGTGCCGGGACCAGTCGGCCTCGGGATCGGCGCCGCGGTCGCGCGATCTGGTCATGGCGTAGCGGATGCCGCGGGGCAGCCGCCACAGCAGGGCGGGCAGCCGGCGGGGGTTACGCAGCACCGCGCCGGTGAGATAGGCGCCGAGGCCGGCGCCATAGCCGAACGCCTGCGCCGCCAGGGCGTCCCGCGTGCGGCGATGGCAGTGCCACACGATGGCACTCGGCTGGTAGGCGAGCGTGTGACCGGCCGCCAGGATCTCGAAGAAGGCGAGCAGATCGTCACCGCCCCGGCCGGGGGTCCCGGCACCGGTCGCCATGTCGAAGCCGCCCAGGGTGCGGAGCGCACCAGTACGGAAAGCCATATTGGCGCCGGAGCCGAAGCGGCCGGCGGTGAACGGGAACAGCGGGTCCGCCGGCGGATCGAACAGCGACCAGGTGCGCGGCACGTAGCCTTTCGCGAAACCGCCCTGCTGTTCCAGGGCGCTCTGAGCCGGGGTCTCCAGTTCGGCGGGCACGATCAGCCCGGTGACGCACCCGATCCGCGTGTCGCGGGCGAAGGTCCCGGCCAGCGCCGGCAGCCATCCGGGGTCGACGAGGGTGTCGTCGTCCGTGAAGGCGACAACGGATCCGCGTGCCCGGGCAAGCCCCGTGTTGTGCGCACGGGCCAACCCGGCGACGGGTTCGCGGACGTAACGGACCCGTCCGGCGAAGTCTTCGTGGATCAGGGCCTCGGTCGCGCCGTCGGCCGGGGCGTTGTCGACCAGGATGACCTCGAACGCGGGGTACGTCGAGCGCAGCAGCGATCGAAGACAGTGGCGCAGCTTCTCCGGCCGGTCACGCGTGGCCACGATGACGCTGATGACGGGTGCCTGCTGGAGTGCGGGGTGCCGGACGACACCGTCGGAGGTCTCGGTCCGGTCCACGGCGCGGAGCTGGATGAGCTGTTCGGCCAGTTCCACGTTCGCGGTGTCGGCCAGCGCCCGCCACAGTCCGTCGGGCCCGGAGGCATCCGCGGCGCTGACCATGCCGAGGGGGCGGCCGTGCAGTCGTACGAGTGCACGGGCCTGTCCCGCCGGCCGGACCGGCCCCCGGTCGCCGGGCAGCCGGAACTCGCCCGGACGGGCCAGGTCGATGTCGACCACCGGCACCGGGGGCCGGACGAGAGCGGAGCGGACCGGCGCGGCGGTCACGAGGGGCTCCTCTCCGGCCGTGCGGAGGAGGAGCGGGCGGAGGACGGCCGGGCGCCCGGCCGCTCCGAGAGCAGGGTGCGCAGCACCCGGCGCCCGTCGGATATGGCGTGGAGGTTCGAGCAGCCGCTGCGCCGGGGCAGTTCCAGGCTGGGGACCTCGGCGATGCGCAGACCGGAGCGCAGGGCGTGCACGATCATCTCGGCCTCGATCTCGAAACCGGCGGCGTGCAGGTCGAGCTGGTCGAGGAAGCTGCGCCGGAAGGCGCAGAAGCCGTAGCACAGATCGGTCAGACTGGCGTGGTACAGCCGGTTGGCGGCGAGCAGGAGTACGTGGTTGCCCATCTTCCGGATGAGAGTGATGTCGAGCGAGCCGCCGCCCGCGACGAACCTCGAGCCCTTGACGAAGTCGTAGCCGTGCTCGAGGAAGTGCACGAAGTGGGGGATCTCCGCCGGTGACATGCTGCCGTCGGCGTCCATCATCACCACGAAGTCACCCTTCGCCTCGAGGAAGCCGGTACGCAGCGCGTTGCCCTTGCCGGGGCCGCGCTGCCGCACGTTGCGCACGGTCGGCAGGCAGTGCTGCGCCATGGGGACCGTGGCGTCGGTGGAGTCGCCGTCGACGAGGATGACCTCGTCCACACATGCCGGGATCTGATCGAAGACCCAGGCGATGTTGCGCGCCTCGTTGAGGGCCGGGACGACCAGGCTGACGGTGCCGTGTGCCCCGGCTTCTCGCTGGTCACTGATGATCGGCTCGTTGTACATGATCACGCATCTCCGAGTGCCCGCCTACGACATATGTTTACAACGTATATCTACACCTTTACCCGATTTGTCTGCGACGTCAAGGCGGCGACAGGTCGCTACGGACGACTCGAGAACGCCCCCGCCGGGCAGGCGCGGGCGGAGCCGGTGTTCGGCAGGTGCGGGACTGCCGCGACGCCTCACGTGGACCGTTGCGGCAGCTCGGCCAGGCCGCCCCGGCGTCTCACTCCGAGGCGGGTGGCTCGGGCCGACCGGTGTCAGCCGTCCGCGAGCCCGAGTCCGGGGCGGCTCGCGGCGCCCCGCGCCGGTATCCGCCGGGCCTGGGCAACAGGGCCAGGACGGATGTGGCGGTGGCGAGTGCGAGCAGCGCCCGGGTGACGGTGAACGTGTCGCTGAGGAACAGGGGCACCACGACGAGCACCGCCATCGACACACTGACCGCCACGGTCAGGACGCCCGTCTCCAGAACCGCCGTGCGGTCCGTCGCGCGCGGGGTGCCCGACCGTGCCCACCGAGAGGCCGCCAGGCCGGGACAGACGAGCAGGAACGCCGTCGTCACCACGATGCGCAGGACCAGGGCGTCCGACAGGAAGGTGACCACCGTCAAGGCCACCCAGCCGGACAGTGCGAGCCCCCAGCGCAGGGAGGTCATGGTCCCGTTCCGCTGTTCGCCCCCTGATACCGGTAGACCACCGCGTCCTTGCTGCGGTACACGGGGATGTAGTCCCGGGTCTTCGACAGGGCCGAGTCCATGCGTTGCATGGTGTCGGCGGGCAGGATCCCCCTCTGGTAGATGTCGGCGGCCTGAGCCCGGCTCAGGATGATGAAGGCGGGCTGTTGCGGGGTGGCCCGCTGGACGAACCCCGCCAGGCCCTTCACCGGATCCTCCACCAGGCGCCGCCGGTCGCCGATGTCCTGCTCGTCCAACTGCACCTGGGCGTTCTCGTCGTAGTGCAGGTACAGGCCGGGCACGGCCGACGTGAGGGAGACGATCGTGGACCCGGGAGGTGAGGTGGCCGCGACGAAGCGCCCGGCCGCCACCTCGTCCTTCGCGAAGTAGTTCGCCGCTTCCTTGCCGTAGTAGCCGAACATGAGTCCCGCGAGCAGGGCGAGCAGCAAGGGATAGACGGCCAGCACATGAAGGCGCGGCCTGCTGCCCCGATCGAGGAGGAGGGCCGTGATCAGGAGCGAGGCCGCGGGCAGTGCGAAGAGATAGGCGCGAAAGATCATCTCTCCGCCGTAGGCATTCGCCGTCAGGACCGGCAGCGGAGCCACGACGAGCAGGGGAAGGCCGGTGCGGCGGACCCAGGGGCGGGCCAGGAAGGCGATGGCCGCCAGAAGGAAGACCGCGGCGGACAGGCACCGGTCGACCCAGGCCACCACGACATGACCCGGGGCCGCGGTGCCGAGGGCGGCCAGCCCGGAGACGACGTTGGTGTCGGGTTTCAGCAGCGCGCCCAGGAAGTCGTTCAGGTTTTCCGAGATGTAGGGGCGGGCGACGGTGGCGTCCCAGGCCACGGTCAGCAGCACCGTTCCGGCGAGGACGGGCAGCACGACCCGTCGGTTGCGCCGCGGAAGCGACAGCACCACCAGTGCGCTGATCAGCATGAGCGGTGTCAGCGGGTGGGAGGAGATGATGACGGCTGCGATCGCCATGACCAGCACGAACCGGCCGACGGGCCATCGGTCGGTACGGGAGTCGCCCGCACCGTACAGCACCGAGGTGGGCAACTGCCCCATGACCAGGGCGATCACCGTCACGAAGAGCAGGAACGCGAAGGCCTGGGGGGCGAAGTAGTCCTGGCCCACCCAGGAGCACGAGTAGTAGACCCACGCCGCCCCCCAGATCAGCCGGCGGTCACGCGTCACCGTCCGGTAGAGCAGCAGCAGGGGAGCGAGCAGTACGGCGTTGAAGACGGGCGGAGTCCAGGTCGCGTAGCCGAGCGCCGAGTCCAGACCGGTGGCCTGGAGGAAGAACGCGTTGAGGTCGAAGAATCCGGGCCACTGGTTGTAAATGGCGAGCTTGTCCGCGTGGGGCACCTCACCGTGGTGGCGGATCACCGCGTCGACGACCGCGACGTGCTTCCACGCCCAGCTGTAACGCAGGGTGGGGTAGAGCAGTGTGGGCGTCGCGTGGATGACCGCGATCAGTCCCAGGACGTAGCCCGCGAACCATCCACCGCCGGTTCGCCGGTCGGTCAGCGTGAGGCAGAAGCCGAAGGTGAGCAGGCCGAGGGCGACCCAGAAAAGTACCGGCAGCACCTGCAGCAGGCCGTAGTCGCGCATCTCGACGAGGTGCACATGGCGCAGGGACAGCAGCCAGAGGACGAGGGCCGCGGGAAGAGCGAGGCGTGCCGTCCACTGGCGTGCCGTGGTCCGGTCGGGGAGCTGCCGCTCCCCGGGAGCGGAACCCGGCCACCGCGCCACGGCGTTGGTGAAGGACGCCACGCGCCCGCTGGTCAGCGTCTGGAGCTTGCCCATGAAGCGGTCTCCCGGGGAACCGCTGCTCCTACGGCGTTCCTCACGACGCGGGACGCCGGCTTCTCGACAGGACCCACGACTCTCCCGTCATGACCGACAGGGGCGTTGACTCGACGCATGTGGCACCTTCCGGATCCGGCCTGTCGGTCTCCCGCCCCGGCGAACGGCCATCAGTGACACCGGCCGGCGGCACTTCCGCTCGTCGGTCCACATCGACGTTCGATTTCGACCAGCAAGAGGTATTAATACCGATTGTGATGGTATCCACGATCGCTGCAAGTGGCAGCTCGTAGTGATCACGCACAGGACGCGTCGAAACGGTGCCCGGAGGGAGAGCGGTGAAGCCACGAGCGAGGGGCGTACGGCCTGGGTTGGGACGTCTCCTGACAAGGGGGCTCGTCGCCTGGGCGGCCGTGATGGCGATGCTCCTGACGGCAGCGGGCTGTGGCAATTCATCGGCTGGAGCCCGGGTTCCCCGTCCGGACCACATCGTCGTGGTGATCGAGGAGAACCAGTCGTACGACGCCATCATCGGAAGCGCGGATGCCCCGTACCTCAACCAACTGGCCCGGCAGGGCGCCTCACTCACCCAGTTCTACGCCCTCACCCATCCGAGCCAGCCCAACTACCTGGCGCTCTTCTCCGGCTCCTTCCTGGGGGTCAGCGACGATTCCTGCCCGCACACGCTCACGTCGCGGAATCTCGGCTCTCAGCTCCTCCAGGCCGATCAGACCTTCGCGGGCTATGCGCAGAGCATGCCCCGCGTCGGCTTCACCGGCTGCGCCGACGGTGCCTACATGCGCCGACACAACCCGTGGGTGAACTTCAACAACCTTCCCGCCTCCGTCAACCGCCCGTGGACCGACTTCCCTCGCGACTTCAGGGATCTGCCGACGGTCGCGTTCGTCGTCCCGGACCTCGACCACGACATGCACGACGGCAGTGTGCGGGAGGGGGACACCTGGCTGCGGAACAGTCTGGGCGAATACGCCGACTGGGCGATGACCCACAACAGCCTGTTGGTCGTCACCTGGGACGAGGACGATCTGGAAGGGCCCAATCGTGTCCCCACCATTCTGGTGGGTGAGCATGTCCAGCCGGGCGACCACGCCCAACCGAACAATCAGTACGGACTGCTGCGCATGCTCCTGGACGCGTACGGCCTCAAGCCCCTGCATCACAGCGCCGACGTGGAACCCGTCGATGTGTGGGGCGACGACTGAAACGAGGAAGCCTCAGGGGTCCTGGAAGCGGATCAGGCGCTTGACGGCCGTCCGCAGCCGGCGCTCGGCCGCCGAGACGGGAAGTCTTTCCCGGAGGTAGCGCGGGGAGGAGAAGCTCTCCGCTCCGAACCCCGCCTTGAACGTGGCGAGGGAGGAGTCCGGGGCGGACTCTCCCATGTCGAACGTCCGGCAGGCCGCCGCGCACGCGTCCTCGATCGCCAGCCGGTACAGCAGGGGAACGGCATGGACCGGATGGGCCAGTTCCCGATCCATGGCACTGCGCCACAGCTTGGCGTGACGACCATGGCGCAGGACGACACACGCCCCGGCGGGCTCTCCGGCGCGCCAGGCCACCCAGATCGCGCACCCCTCCCCGAACCGGGCCGCCACCTCTTCCAGCCGGCGCACGGGGAACTCTCGCGTCCTGCGCCAGCGGGCCAACGCCAGCGGCTCATGCTGCTGTTCGGCCCAGCGCGCGATCGACTTCTGGTACAGGTGGTAGAAGGCGGGCACGAGCCGGCCGGTGCGATCCACCTCGACCTCGACGTCCGAGCGCTCGGCATGGCGGACCTCCCGCCGCACATGACGGCTGAAGCGGTGCTCCCAGACGGTGCCGAAGCCGCCGTCGAGGTCAACCATCTGTGTCATGTGGGGCTCGGGACGGAAGCCGGGTGCGGCGTTCGCCCATACGGCCTGGTCCGCCGGCCGCAACCGCACACTGACCCGAAGCGCGCGCAGTCGCGCGAGATCGGCGAAGACCGCGCGCGCCTCCGCCGGGCTCACGCTTTCCGGGCACACCGGCCCTCCGATGCCCCAATCGGCCGGCCAGGACTCCTCCGAGCCCAGGATCTGCGGGCGATGCCTGCTGGCGACGAGGGGGAGTACGAGCCGATGGCCTCGCTCGAACTCGTAGAGGCGGCTCGCGTCCCGGTACGGCCCCGTGGCGCACAGGCAGTCCAGCCAGAGCGGAGTCTGGGAAGGATTGGTGTCCGGGTCCTTGCCCGCCAACTCCCACCAGACGTCACGTGGAGCCGGTGTGGTGATGTGCGCGAGACCGGCCGGAGTGTCGATCAGGAGCTCAGCAGGTGCGTTCACGGGCCTCACCTCGATGGGATCGGGTGTCACTCGTCCTTGAAACCGATGAGACGCTTCGCCGCACTCCGCAAGAGCTGATCGATCGATGTCAGGGGAAGCACCTCCCTGCGGTAGCCGAACGACGGGTAGCCGCGAGCGCCGAGCCGTTCCTTGAAGACGCTCACAGAGGAGCCGGGAACCGAGTCGCCCAAGTGATAGAAGCGGCAACCAGCCACACAGGCATCCTCGATGGCGAGCTTGTGCAGCAGGGTCGCGGCACGACTCGGACTAGCCAGTTCTTTGACCATGCCGCTGCGCCAGTACTTCGCGTGCGGCCCGTGGCGGAGCACCATGATGGCCGCCGCCGGCTGGCCTTGGTACGTGGCCAGCCACACGGTGCAGGACTCGGCGAACGTCTCGGCGACGGTCTGGAATTTGCGCAGCGGGTCGATCCGATTCCGGCGCCAGCGAGCGAGCGCCAGTGGCTCGTTCTGCTGTTGCGCCCAACGAGCGATCGAGTGCTGGTAGAGCGCGTAGAAGTTCGGCACCAGGCGCCCGGTGCGGTCGACCTCCACGTCGACCCCCGCCTTCTCGCTCTTGCGTACGGCGGTTCGGACCGGCCCTTTGAACTTCCGCCCCCAGACGTCATCGAAGCCGCCGTCGAGGTCCAGGATGTATGTCGTGTGAGGCAACTCGGTGAATGTGGACGGCACCGCTGACAGCCACGCCGGGTCGATGCCCGGCCCGAACCGCACGGACACGCGGTTCGCACGAAGGCGGGCCAGATCATCGAAGACGGCGCGGGCTTGCTTCGGGTCGGGCGCTTCGGCGGCGACAGGCCCTCCGATGCCCCACTCGGAAGGCCAGGCGTCCTGGGCGATCAGATGGGCAGGCCAGCCGCGTCGGCGGGCCAGTGGCACGACGATCCCGCCGGCATTGTCGAATTCGTAATAGCGACTGGCATCCTCATAGGAATCGGTCGCGCAAATGCAGTCCAACCAGCCCGGGGTCTGGGTAATCAGCGCCTCGTCACTCCCGTCGACCAAGCGCTGCCATTCATCTCGAGGCGCCGGAGTCGTCACGTCGACGTGATCCCAGGTCGACGAGGTTCGCGGGCCCGAAAAACGCATGACGCTACTTCCTTACGCGTCGCAGGCGGTAGGCGTTGTGAACCTTCACCCACCAGGGTGCTCTATCACTCATCAGGCCGCATCTTGGTCGAGGTCACCGACCGTGCGGCCCTTGGCGGAGTCGGCAGGTCGGACCACGCTCACGCCAGGCCGAGAGTCGTCCGCGGTGGTCGCGCCGGACAGACGGCACCCCTCGATTTCTCCCCTTCGAGTCACATTGCGGGACACCGGACCAAAAGGTATTGTCGCTTTAAATTCGCAATACGAGCGACCTGAATGAATACGAGCGATGTGAATATCGCCAATTCGATAGAGGTGCCCGTGGACCAGTTGGACGGAACTCAGACCTCCACGCGCATGGTGCGCCTCCATCAGCGATTCCCCTCGCGTCAGCTGATGAGCAGCACGCGTCGCAAGGTCGACGACGCGATCGATCTGGTCCGCCTCAAGCTCGACGCACTGCCCGACGGCATCTACCAGCCGGTCCCGGGCATACCTGTGCGGAAGGCGAAGCGAGCCGTCGGTACCGGGTCGCGATGGGCGGCGATGGAGCCCGTCGTCGAGCGACTCGGAGTCGAGAGCGCGATGGATGTCGGCGCGAACGTCGGCTACTTCCCGATCAAACTCGCCAAGCGCGGGATACCCTCCGTCGCGCTGGAGTCGGATCCGAAATGCGTTCGGACGGCGATGACAGCCGTACGACGGAACCGGCTGGACAACGTCGCGGTGATGGACCTCGAGCTTCGCCCCGACACACTCGGGCTTCTGCCGGCGACCGACTGCACCCTCCTGCTGTCCGTCTGGCACCACCTGGTGCGGGAGCTGGGGCTTGACACCGCCACGCACCTGCTGCGAGGGCTCTGGACCCGGACCGGCAAGGTGATGTTCTTCGACAGCGGCGAGGACGAGATGCCCGAGTCGTTCGGACTGCCGCGCATGGTGCCGACGCCTGACGTCTGGCTCACGGAGTACCTGCAGAAGACCTGCGTCGGTGGGCGAGTCGAACACCTCGGCCGGCACCGCGCCTTCGACGCCGACGGTCTCCCCACGGACCGGGCGCTCTTCGCCGTGATCCGGGAGACGGCGGACGCGTAGGGACCCCGGAGCCGGTCGATCGGGACGGGCGGAGGGTGCCTGGCGGAAGTGCCCGCCCGTCCGGTGTTATGACGGCCCTGTGGGTAGGTGCGGGGAGCGGAGCACGAGCAGGGTGATCTCGCTGGGGGCGAAGACACGGAACGGCGGGCCCCAGAAGCCGGTGCCGCGGCTGGTGTAGAGCAGGGTGCGGGCGCCGTGCCGGCTGAGGCCGGCGACGGCGGGCTGGTCGATGCGGACCAGGTGGTGGAAGGGCCAGATCTGGCCGCCGTGGGTGTGGCCGGAGAGCTGGAGGTCGATGCCTTCGGCTGCCGCCCGGTCGACGAACTTGGGCTGGTGCGCCAAGAGCAGGACGGGCAGGTCGGGGTCGGCGCCGTCCAGAGCTCCGGCGAGGTGGGCGCGGTGGCCGGCCAGGCCGGAGGACTCGGCGGTGACGTCGTCCACGCCGGCGACCACGAGGGTGTCGCCTCCGCGTTCGAGCAGCAGATGGCGGTTGCGCAGCGGCTCCCAGCCCAGCTCGTCCATCAGGTCGACCCAGCCCTGGGCCTCGCTGTAGTACTCGTGGTTGCCGGTGACGTACACACGGGCCCGGGTGGCCCGCACGGTACCGAGCGGGACGGCCTGGGCGCGGCGGCGTTCGGCCGTGCCGTCCGCGATGTCGCCGGTGTGGCAGACCAGGTCGGCTTCCAGGGTGTTCACCGTCTCGCACACCCGTGCCGACCAGCGGGCGCGATCGAGTGGGCCGTAGTGGGTGTCGGTGATCAGGGCGACGCGCAAGCCGTCCAACCCGGCGCCCAGCCGCGGGAGTTGCACGTCGAGTCGGCGCACGCGTGGCACGCGGCGGGCCTCGGCGTACCCCCAGGCGAGCAGTACGGCGCTGACGCCGAGGACGGCCCAAGTGACGATTCGGGCCCGGTCCTGACTCTCGCCGACGCCGGCCAAGGTCAGGGCGAGCCGCAAGAGGACGCCGAGCAGTACCGACCAGGTGAACAGAACCCAGCTCGTGCCCAGCAGCGTGTCACCGGCGATGGCCGCCCGGTCCTGCTGACGCCGGCCGTGGCCGCGCACCATCGCGAGCGGCATACCGACAAGGCCGAGGGCGAACAGGGCGGTGCCGGCCAGTGTGACGGGCAGCGGCCAGTGCTGGCCGGTGTGCAGGAGCACCCAGCAGGGCACGGCCCACAGCAGGACGGGGGCGATCAGGGGGATGTAGCGCATCAGGCGGTGCAGCCGGCTCTGCCGGGGCGCTCGCGCTTCACTGTCGGCGGGTCGGGTCTGGCTGGTGTCGGTCACGCTTCCCCTCTCTGGCCGGGCTGCCGTCTCGCGCACTGTATCCGGTCGCTCTGGGGCCGGCCGGAGGGGCGTTCATGGAGACGGCGCCCTAGGGGCGAGGGGTTCTCCGCGGGACGGCAGGAGTCCGAAGCAGGAGCAGACCAGCAGCAGGCCGACCAGTGAAAACCGTGAGGAGTGGCGCCCATGCCGGTTGCCTGGAGCGTAACCAAGCCTCCAGGCAACCGACTTCAGACCCTAGAAGAAGCCCAGCTTCTTCGGCGAGTAGCTCACCAGCAGGTTCTTCGTCTGCTGGTAGTGCTCCAGCATCATCTTGTGATTCTCGCGGCCGATGCCGGACTGCTTGTAGCCACCGAACGCGGCGTGTGCCGGGTACGCGTGGTAGCAGTTCGTCCAGACGCGGCCGGCCTGGATGGAACGGCCCGCCCGGTAGGCGGTGTTGATGTCCCTCGTCCACACACCGGCGCCGAGCCCGTACAGCGTGTCGTTCGCGATCTTGATGGCGTCGTCGAAGTCGTCGAACGACGTCACCGAGACGACCGGGCCGAAGATCTCCTCCTGGAAGATCCGCATGCGGTTGTCGCCCTCGAAGATCGTCGGCTGGACGTAGTAGCCGCCCTTCAACTCTCCGTCGTGCTCGATGCGTTCACCACCGGTGAGGACCTTGGCGCCCTCCTGCCGGCCGATGTCCAGGTAGGAGAGGATCTTCTCGAGCTGGTCGTTGGAGGCCTGGGCGCCGATCATCGTGTCGGTGTCGAGCGGGTTCCCGGGCTTGATGAGCTCGGTGCGGGCGACCGCCGCCTCCATGAACTCGCGGTAATGGCCGCGCTGGACGAGGGCGCGCGAGGGACAGGTGCACACCTCGCCCTGGTTGAGCGCGAACATCGTGAAGCCTTCGAGCGCCTTGTCGCGGAAGTCGTCGTTCTGCGCCCAGACGTCGTCGAAGAAGATGTTCGGGGACTTCCCGCCCAGCTCCAGCGTGACCGGCTTGATGTTCTCCGAGGCGTACTGCATGATCAGCCGCCCCGTGGTGGTCTCACCCGTGAACGCGACCTTCGCCACCCGCGCACTGGACGCCAGGGGCTTGCCCGCCTCCACGCCGAAGCCGTTGACGATGTTCACCACACCCGGCGGGATCAGGTCCGCGATCAGGCTCATCCAGTAGTGGATGGACGCCGGTGTCTGCTCGGCCGGTTTGATGACCACCGCGTTGCCCGCCGCCAGCGCCGGAGCAAGCTTCCACACCGCCATCAGGATGGGGAAGTTCCACGGGATGATCTGCGCGACCACGCCGAGCGGCTCGTGGAAGTGATATGCGACGGTGTCGTCGTCGACCTCGCCGAGCGAGCCCTCCTGGGCGCGGATCGCCCCCGCGAAGTAGCGGAAGTGGTCGATCGCGAGCGGGATGTCGGCCGCCAGGGTCTCGCGTACCGGCTTGCCGTTCTCCCAGCTCTCGGCGACCGCCAGCTTCTCCAGGTTCGCCTCCATCCGATCGGCGATCTTGAGCAGGATGTCGGCGCGCGCGGTCACGGAGGTGCGACCCCAGGCGGGGGCCGCCGCGTGTGCCGCGTCGAGCGCGCGTTCCACGTCCTCGGCTGTGCCTCGCGCGACCTCCGTGAACGGCTGCCCGTTCAACGGACTCGGGTTCTCGAAGTACTGTCCGCGAGCCGGCGGAACGTACTCCCCGCCGATGAAGTGGTCATACCGCGCCTGGTAGGAGACGATCGCGCCCTCAGTGCCGGGCGCCGCGTAACGGGTCATGCTGTCTGCCTCCCGGAGAAGCGCTGCCCGCCGTTGGGCAGCTCTCGCCGCGAGGCTAGGAACCCGGACGTTGCAACGACGTTGCGCGCCCCCGGCCGCCCTCCCCACCCCACAGGTGGGAACGTGCCTCCCCCGTCAGCGCGGCTCCGGTCGCCTACGGCCCTTCCGTGCGGAGCGCGCCCATCCGGCCGGTGCGGCCTGCTCGGACTCCAGCTCCGCCAGGCGCGCGTGTACGGCCGCTGCCGGGCGCACCGCGGACAGTGCCCGCCAGACGTCGAGATCGTCCTCGCCCCACGGCGCACGGGCCCAGTCGGCGAGCAGGTCGGGGTCCCGCCGGGCGATCAGCGCCGTCCGTAGCCCGTCGGCGAGCCTTCGCCGCAACCGCACCACCGCGGGCGCCGTCGACCCCGGCAGCAGCGGACCGGCGTACACCGCCGCGGCCGCCGTCACCGCGCCGGTTCCGAGTCGTCGCTCCACCACCGTCACGTCGGTCTCGACCGGCCGGGTGAGCCGGTAGGGACGCGAGCCAAGCAGGCCCGGACCGAGGATTCTGCGCAGCCGCGCCAGCTCGGCGCGCAGCGTCACCGGCGTCACCGACTCGTCCTCGTACAGCGCGCACAGCAACTCGTCGCCCGTCAGACCTTCCGGATGACGGGCCAGCAGCACCAGGATCTCGCTGTGCCTGCGGCTGAGTCTGATCTTCCGTCCCTCCGCGACGAGTTGAGCCTCGTCGCGCCCCAGCGCGGTCAGTTCGAGGGCGTCGGCCATGGCCTGCGGCGGTGCGAGCAGCGCCAGATGGGCCTCGGCGGCCCGTGCCACCGCCTGCACGAAGGCGAGGCTGTGCGGATGCGCGAGCCCGTCCCCGCCGGTGATGTCGACCGCGCCGAGCACCCGCCCGGTGCGCGGATCGTGCACCGGGGCCGCCGCACAGGTCCACGGCTGCACCCGCCGGATGAAGTGCTCGGCCGCGAAGACCTGCACCGGACGGTCCACGGCGACCGCCGTGCCCGGCGCGTTCGTACCGACCGCCGTCTCCGACCACCGCGCGCCCGGCACGAAGTTCATCCGTCCGGCCTGCCGCCTCGTCCCCGGATGGCCCTCGACCCACAAGAGCCTGCCCTGCGCGTCGCACACCGCCAGGAGGTGCTCCCCGTCCGCCGCGAACGTTCCCATCAGCTCACGGAACAGCGGCATCACCCGGGCGAGCGGATGTTCCGCCCGGTAGGAACCGAGTTCGCCGTCCATGAGCTCCACGCTCGCGGTGCCGTCCGGGACGACGCCCGCCCGAGCCGAACGCCGCCACGAGTCCGCCACCACGGAACGCACCGGCCGCGGCACGGTCCCGGCCTCGGTGAACGACTCGTGGGCGCGGCGCAGCAGCCGAACCCGCTCGGCGGGGTCGGTCCCCGGTTCCAGGGCCACCCAAGGATCGGTCAACTCGGCCTCCCGGAAGGCGATGCGGCTGGGTCCCATCGTCACTCCCGGTGCGGGCCCCGACAACCCGTGTGACGCTCACCTTCCGGTCGGTGCCTCCGGTCGGGCCTCGTGGCGCGCCCGCCCGGGCTCACCGCGAGACCTCCCCGGGTCAGGCGAAGTTGACGAGCCTGATGTAGCGCGTCCAGTCCCAGTTCGGACCGGGGTCGGTGTGATCCGTGCCCGGCACTTCGTAGTGGCCGAGGATGTGGGCGCGGTCCTTGGGAATCCCGTACTGGTCGCAGATCGTGGCGGTGAGCCTGGCCGACTCCTCGTAGAGGGCGTTGGTGAAGTAGGCGGGCTTGTCCACCCAGCCCTCGTGCTCGATGCCGATGCTTCTGGTGTTGTAGTCCCAGTTGCCCGCGTGCCAGGCGACGTTGCGCTCTCTCACACACTGGGCGACATGGCCGTCGGCCGAGCGCACGACGTAATGCGCGGACACCTTCTTCTGCGGATTCTGGAAGATGGCCAGGGTGTTGGCGTACGTCGCCTGGGTGACATGGATGATCACATAGTCGAGCTGATAGCTGTCGGGGCGATCGGACGCCGTGTAGTTGGAGCTGGTGGCCGGAGTCCACTCGGCGTCCGGATAGTCGACGGCCGCGGTCTGCGCAGTCGCCCTGACATCGGGGAGTAACGCGTAGGGGAGGGCGGCGAGGGCAGCGCCCTTGAGCAGCCGCCGCCGGCTCGGGAACGACCGTGCTCGCTCCATGGAGTGCTGGCCTTTCGTCGGTGGGGGTGGGGTGGGGCCGTGAGGATGGAAGGTGGGGGACCGGAGGCGGAGTCGGAGAGCCGGTCCGGGTTCCCGCGGGGGCCGCGCGATCAGTACCGGAGCGCCGCGGCCGTCTCGCGCAGTCGCGCGTGCAGTCCGCGATGGGTTTCACGCGCGGGCAGCCATTCCTTGCGCAGCTTGGCGACGCACGTGTAGTTCGTGTCGCAGACGTTGGCGAGGGGTGACTCGACCGTCTGCGTCGCGAACTGGTACGCGTCCAGCTCGCTGAACCCGTAGTCGCGCACCAGCCACCGCACGAGGTCGAGCTGGGATATCCGGAAGGCGTCCTCCAGGGGCCTTGCCGAGCCGGTCGAGATGATGTGGGTGTCGGACTCGATGCGCGGCCAAGGGGTGGCGACCCCCTTGAGAAGCTCGACGATCACCACCGTGTTCATCGCGCACTCGACGGCGACTCCGCAGGTCTCGCCCTCACCCTGCCGGGCGTGCCCGTCACCGAGACTGAGCAGGGCTCCCTCGACGTTCACGCCGAGATAGCAGGTCACCCCGGCTCGCATCTCCGGCGTGTCCATGTTCCCGCCGTGCGCGTCGGGCACCAGGGCGGAACGCACCTCCAGGTTCGCGGGCGCCACACCTACGGTGCCGTGCATCGGATCCATCGGCAGCTCGATCCGGATGTCGCTGTCCCGCGCGCTGAACAGCGCGGTCCGCCGCTCCCGGTCGAGCCGCCAGATCCACACGGTCTCCGGCAGCGGCGGCTGAAGCGTCGCGGTGGTGTGCGTTGAGGTCAGGGCCCCGAAGAGGGGGACCGTCGTCGACGCCGCCCAGTCCCGGGCCGGCTCGATCGAGACGAAGTGGACCGCGACCGTGTCACCCGGCTCCGCCCCCTCCACGTGGAAGGGACCGGTCTGCGGATTGAGGAACGGGAACTCGCACACCTCGGACACCAAGTCCTTCTCGGAGCGCACCCGTCCGGCGAAGCAGTCCTCGGTGTAGAGATCCAGTACGGTGCCCGGCGCGATGCGTGCCACGGGCGGTGCGCCGCCGAACGTCCAGGCGAACTCGCCCGGCTCGGGCCGCACGGTCAGGATCCGGGGGTCGTCACTCATGGCTGCACAGCTCCGCTCTGCCGAGGGGCGGGGGTGGAGGTCTCGAGGTGAACGCGGGCGGTCCCGGCTGTCCGCCAGGGCAGGCGGAGCAGGATGATCAATATCACGACACCGGCCGGCATCCGGACCGCCACGACCGGCCCCGCGTACGACACGGGCGCGGTCGGCCCGGACGGGACGTCGAAGAACCGCGGGCCCGCAGCCGTCGGCGGCGCGAGGACGAAGGCGATGACGCCAGGCGGCGACAGGACCCGAATCCGGCCCAGGACGAAGACCTTTCGCGTGGCGACGGCGGCTCGCGTTCCGGCATCGGCGATCGTCGAGCTGACCACCGTGAGAAACACGAGCATCCAGAACAGCGTGTCCGACATGTGCCCCCCGATCCGCCCGGAATGCAGCCATCGGCAGGACGGCTGCGCCTCGCGTGAATTACGGTACGGCGCCCGCCGGTTGGGCAGGAAGGGCGAAGTGTGGGTCCGTGGACAGCCCGCCGATTGTGGACAAGACGATCACTCGCAAGGGGGAACGGCTCGGCTTCCGCCGGCTTCCGCCGCCTACGACCGCCCGGCCACCGCCGCCGGGTCGTCGAGCACCCCTCGCACCACCGAGTGGGCCGCGCCCAGCAGGGGGCCGTCGGATCCCAGACGGGAGACGGAAACGGCGCAGGCGGGACCCGCCGTGCGTCGCGCCAACTCGCCCTCCAGCGAGGGAAGCAGCCACGGTGCGAGACCGGCGAGCGCCCCGCCCAGCACGACCGTCTCCGGATCCAGCAGGTTGACCGCCCCTGTCAGGGCGATCCCGAGCGCGGTTCCGGCGTCGCTCAGGGCACGGCGTACGTCCGGATCGCCCTCGGCGGCGCGCCGGCCCAGGAGCCCGACCCGGTCCTCGCCGAGTTCCAGACCGGCGGCACGCAGCACGGCTTCCTCGCCCGCATATTGTTCGAGGCACCCGCGTCCACCGCAGGGGCACTCCGGTCCCTCCGGACGTACGGGCACATGGCCCAGTTCGCCCGCGAAACCACGGGTCCCGCGCAGCAGCCGCCCGTCCACGAGCACCGCGGCGCCGATGCCGATCTCCGCGGACACGTGCAGAAAGTCACGTGGGGTCGCGTCACCGAGCCAGAGCTCGGCGAGACCGCCGAAGTTCGCCTCGTTGTCCACGGTCAGTGGCAGTTCCGGGGGCAGCAGCGCGCCGAGGTCCGTGTCGTGCCAGTCGAGGTTCGGGGCGCGGACCACGGTCCGGGCGTCGCGTGCCACGAGTCCGGGGACGGCGACGGCGAGGCCCGCGGGCCACAGGCCCTCCCGCTCGGCCTCGGCGATGACCTGGCGTATCAGCGTGGTCAGCTCGCGGATCACCGGCTCGGCCGGCCGTCCGCGGTTCGTGCCGTGGCGTACCGCCCGGGCCCGCACGGCGCCGCGGAGGTCGACCGCGCACACCGCGAGATGGTCGACGCCCACCTCCGCGCCGATCCCGGCGGGACCGTGCCCGCTGACGGCGAGCGCGGAGCCGGGACGCCCCACCGTGCCCGGCCGCTCGGGCCCCAGTTCTTCGAGGAGCCCCGCGCGGATCAGCTCGTCGACCAGCGTCGACACGGCCGCCCGGGTCAGACCGATGTGGGAGGCGACGGCGGCCCGCGACAGCGGTCCCTCGGCGCTGACGGTGTGCATGACGCGGGAGAGGTTGCGGCGGCGCATGCCCTGCTGTGTGTCGGGCAGCCGCCGGCCGGAACCGGTGGGGTGGGCCTCGTGCAGCGGTGCGGTCATGCCTCCGTCAATCCTCGTCCGGCCGTTCCCGTCGGCCTCTCTCGGTGCCGGTCCCCACCGGGCGGTCTCTCGTCGTGAGAGGCCCGGTGGGTGACCCCGCAGCCGGGCCCGCTCACGCGGGACCGGCACTCGTGGGAACCGGTCCCGCCGGGGCGGCCCGGTCGATCCTGGTCAGTTCCTGTTCGGCTCCCGTTCGAGCAGCGGGGCCGCGTCGGAGAGTACCCCGGTGATCCTCGCGAGCGTCTCCTCGTCCCGCTCCACGGCGTCGAGCACCGGCCCGCGGGCGGTGCCCCAGCGCCGGGCGACCGCCGCCGGGTCCTCTCCGGTCAGCAGACCCGCCGCCTGGGCGGCGGCGCCGAGCGCGACCAGTTCCCTGGCCTCGGGCACCTGAACGGGCCGGCCCGAGAGCCGGCGTACGGTCTGCTGCCAGGCCTTGCCCCGCGCACCGCCGCCGATCAGCAGCAACGGCGCCGAGCGGTCGGCGTCCGCGTCCAGCACCAGGTCCAGGGCGCCCAGCAGGGAGTGCACGGCGCCGTCGTAGGCGGCCTGGAGCAGCTGCCCGCCCGTCGTGTCGTGCCGGAGCCCGTGCAGCAGTCCCGAGGCGTGCGGCAGGTTCGGTGTGCGCTCGCCGTCCAGATAGGGCAGCAGCGTCACCGAGGAACCCGGCTCGACGGCCTCGCGGTCGAGGCCGAGCAGCGCGGCCACCCGGTCGACGGCCAGCGTGCAGTTCAGTGTGCAGGCCAGCGGGAGCCAGTGGCCGTGCGCGTCCGCGAACCCCGCCACGGTGCCGCTCGGGTCGGCGGGACGGCGCGTCGAGACGGCGTACACCGTGCCCGAGGTGCCGAGGCTCACGACCGGCGTGCCGGGGCGCAGTCCGAGGCCGAGCGCGGCGGCCGCGTTGTCCCCGGTCCCGGCCGCCACCAGGGTGCCCCTGGAGAACGGGAGCTCACCCTTGGCGTGCACCGTTCCGGCCACCTCGCCCGGCCGGACGACGCGGGGGAGCAGGGCGGGGTCGAGACCGATGTGGGCGAGGACCTCCTCGTCGTACGCCTCCGTCCCGGATGCCCACCAGCCGGTGCCCGAGGCGTCGCCGCGGTCGGTGGTGCCCTGCCCGGTGAGTCGTTCGGTGAGGTAGTCGTGGGGCAGGCGGACCGCCGCCGTCGCCCGGACGGCGTCCGGCTCGTGTTCGGCCAGCCAGGCCCACTTCGTTGCCGTGAAGGACGCGGCCGGCACGCTGCCGGTCCGTTCGGCCCAGGACTTCGGGCCGCCGAGCTCCTCGACCAGCCGACGCGCCTGCGGTGCCGAGCGCACGTCGTTCCACAGCAGCGCGGGGCGTACGGGTTCGCCCCGCGCGTCGAGCGTCACGAGCCCGTGCTGCTGCCCGCCGATCGACACCGCCGCGGCCTCGTGCGCGGCGTCACCGCACTGGCGCAGCGCTTCGCAGAGCGCGTCCCACCACTGGCGGGGGTCGCTCTCGCGGCCCGCCCCGGTGGAGACGGTGTGCGGCGCCTGTCCGCTCGCCACCACCTGTCCGGTCGACGCGTCGACGACCAGTGCCTTGGTGGACTGGGTGGACGAGTCCACCCCGACGACGAGCGGACCCTCGGCTGCTGACATCGGGCTCTCCCTCTTCCGCGGCTCCGCGGGATCTGTCCTGGTCACGGGGCTGTCCAGGCCGCCACGGCCCGGATCCCGCGCTTCGTCCCTGGACCGACGTGACCAGGGTTTCGTACTTCGTCTCTTCCCAGGGAAGCGTCCGCATACTAATTTGTAAACTGCCATGACGAAATAGTCGGAGCTAGCAAGGAGCCGCAGCATGAACTACCAGCCCACCCCCGAGGACAGGTTCACCTTCGGCCTGTGGACCGTCGGCTGGCAGGGAAGGGACCCGTTCGGCGACGCCACCCGGCGCGCCCTTGACCCGGTCGAGTCGGTGCAGCGCCTGGCCGAGCTCGGCGCCTACGGAGTGACCTTCCACGACGACGACCTGATCCCCTTCGGATCCTCGGACAGTGAGCGCGAGTCGCACATCAAGCGGTTCAGGCAGACCCTGGACGCCACCGGCCTCAAGGTGCCGATGGCCACCACCAACCTGTTCACGCACCCCGTCTTCAAGGACGGCGCGTTCACCTCGAACGACCGGGATGTGCGCCGTTACGCGCTGCGCAAGACCATCCGCAACGTCGACCTGGCGGTCGAGCTCGGCGCCGAGACGTACGTCGCCTGGGGTGGCCGGGAGGGCGCGGAGTCAGGGGCCGCCAAGGACGTACGCGTCGCCCTCGACCGCATGAAGGAGGCGTTCGACCTCCTCGGCGAGTACGTGATCTCCCAGGGCTACGACCTGAAGTTCGCGATCGAGCCCAAGCCGAACGAGCCGCGCGGCGACATCCTCCTCCCCACCGTCGGTCACGCCCTCGCCTTCATCGAGCGCCTGGAGCGCCCGGAGCTGTACGGCGTCAACCCCGAGGTCGGTCACGAGCAGATGGCCGGGCTGAACTTCCCGCACGGCATCGCGCAGGCCCTGTGGGCGGGCAAGCTCTTCCACATCGACCTCAACGGCCAGTCCGGCATCAAGTACGACCAGGATCTGCGGTTCGGCGCGGGCGATCTGCGGGCCGCCTTCTGGCTGGTCGACCTTCTGGAGAGCGCCGGCTACGCGGGCCCGAAGCACTTCGACTTCAAGCCGCCGCGGACCGAGGACTTCGACGGCGTGTGGGCGTCGGCCGAGGGCTGCATGCGCAACTACCTGATCCTGCGCGAGCGTTCGGCCGCGTTCCGGGCCGACCCCGAGGTCCAGGAGGCGCTGCGCGCCTCGCGTCTGGACGAGCTGGCGCAGCCCACCGCGGAGGACGGCCTGGCGGGGCTGCTCGCCGACCGCGCCGCCTTCGAGGACTTCGACGTCGAGGCCGCGGCCGCGCGCGGGATGGCCTTCGAGCAGCTGGACCAGCTGGCGATGGACCATCTCCTGGGCGCGCGGGGCTGATCGGGTCCCCTCCCCGGGTGCACGGACCCGCCTACGGGCGGGTCCGGTCCGCCCTGCTCGGCTGTCGATCTTCGTATGGAATTCACCGGAATCATGCGGTCCATGACATGAGTCCGTATCAACTTCCGCACAGGGGTCGCGCCATGACCGGTTCGCGGCGACTCTTGGCGGTATGGCCATGTCGCCCGAACCGCCTCAGCCTCCATGGTCGCCGCGAGCGGCGCCGCCCCCTGGAGGTGCTGTTCCGGAGCCGCCGTCCGGGGTCTACGGCCCTCCGCCCTCGGGTGGTTACGGTCCCCCGTCCTCGGGTGGTTACGGCCCGCCGTCCTCGGGCGGCTATGGTCCGCCCCCGGGTGGCTACGGCTCTCCTCCGGGGGGTGGCGGACCTCCCTCGGGGGACTACGGTTCGCCGTCACAGGGGGGCGATGGGCCTCCCGGGCAGGGCGGCGGGGGATGGCCGCCACCGCCGCCTCCGGGACCGCCTCCCGGACCGCCGGGAGGACCCGGCGGTCATCGCGGAGGGCGGCGCAGCAACACCCTGGTCCTCGTCGTCGCCGTGATCGTCGGCATCGGCGTCATCGTCGCCGTGGCGGTGGCGGCCACGGGAGGCGGCACCAACGACAAGAAGACCCCCACCGAGAGCACAGGGCGGTCGCCGAGTCCCTCGCTGAGTCTGCCGTCCGCACTGCCCTCCCTTCCCTCGGGCCTGCCCAGTGTCGTGCCCTCGCTTCCCTCGGACCTGCCGACCGAACTCGTACCCACCGAACTCGTGCCCACCGATCTGGAATCGCTCTTACCGTCGCTCGCGGACGACGAAGTGCCCTACTACATGCTCCAGAAGGGCGATTGTTTCGACACGGACGACGGCCTGCCGGGGCAGGCGGTCAAGCGCACGTGCACCGAACCGCACGACGCGGAGGTCGTGAAGGTCGCCGAACTCGACGGCACCTACAAGACGAACGCGGCTCTCAAGAAGGCCGCGTCCACGCTGTGTCAGGGGCCTCTGGAGCGAAAGGCGGCCGGCCAGGCCGCCGGGACGGTGCGGGACACGCTCGTTCAGTACCCGGACTCCGGCGGCTACAAGGTCGGCATCGACAAAGTCGCCTGCAGCCTGGCCGCGGACGTCGGCAAGGGCACCCACAAACTCACGAAGCCGCTGAAATGATCGGCACGCGGGCGTGGCCGCTGTCCATCGTCCACGCCCGCGTGCCGAGCACACGAGGCCGGGATCAGATCCCGCGCGGCAGCCGTACGTAGGTGACGCTCGTCTCGACACCGCTGTCCACGAGCCGGCCCTGCGCGTCGAAGGCGCCGGTCCCGTCGGTCATTCCGAAGTCGTTGTCGTTGATGAGGGCGAGTGTGTCGTGGTCCACGCGCGCGACGCCCTCGATCTTGCCGGGAACCCCCGCGACGGTGCCCAGGTCGACGACAAGACGCTTGCCCAGCACCGGAACACCGGCCGACGCCGGGTCGTCCAACTGCTCCAGGGAGGGCGATGTCGTGTCGCTGTCCCACGGGCCGCCGAGGATGTCCGCGTCGCGCGTGAGCCGTACCGTCTGCAGCCGGGCCGCCTTGTCGGTGCGCTCCTCGACGAGCAGCCGGTCGCGGCCGAGGGCCACCACGGAGGAGATCTTCAGCTCGGAGGTGTCGTCCTCGCTCGGATCGACCACGTTCACCGGGTCGAAGCGGTACGCGTACTCGGCGGTCACAGCCCGCTTCTTGGGTGAGAAGCGCAGCAGCCGCGTCGTGCGCGAAGCGTCTCCCGCGTCTCCGTCCGGCAGCGAGAGCGGACTCTGCAGGGCCATCACCAGTTCGCCGTCCGGGAGTTGGGCGAGCCCTTCGAGGCCTCGGTTGATCTTCCGGTGGAGCAGAATGGCGGGCAGCGCCTCGACGACCGGGTAGTCCGTGCCCGTCAGACCGAGCCCCTTGGGCACATAGCGCGTGAGCACCTTCCCGCGCGCGGAGACATGGATCAGCGACGGGCCGTACTCGTCGACGAGCCAGAACGAACCGTCCTTCGCCCGCACGATGCCCTCGGTGTCCACGCCGTTCGGGTTGTACGCGAGCGGGGTCTGCGCGTCGTAGGAGTACGGCGCCTCGTCGCGTCCCGCCTGGTTGGACAGCCCGGTGACCGGCTTCCCGGAGGACGTGGTGATCGGAATCGCGGCGAGCACCTTCACGCTGTCACCGCACACCCGGATCTTCACGATCGCCGGGTCGAAGCCCGGTACCGGGAACGTCCGTCGCTTCTTGCCGTCCACCTTGATCTGGCCGTTGGGCCCCCGGTCGGTGACCGTCCAGAACTCGCCCTTGCGTCCGGCCGGGTAGAGGTCGCTGCCGATGCCGCCGAGGTCGACACCGCGGTCGTCGTTGACCGTGCCGGGCAGCAGCGTGTTGCTGAACGTGCCGAGGGGCAGGTCTCCGAGCGTCGCGGTGTGCGTGACCCGCGGCTGGACGGGTCCGGACGTCGCGTCGGCGGTGCCCGCCACCACGAAGGCGGCCAGCACGGCGAGCGGCATGCCCAGGGCGACGGATCGGTGGACGTGGCGCCGGCCGACGGCATGCGGGGACATCAGGCCTCCTGAGGCACAAGTTCGTTGACAGCGGCCACAGTTGGCCCCGGCGTCGAACGGTGGGCGACTTGAAGGTGAACGCCGGGCGTCAACCACTCGTCGGGTCTTCCTCGGTCGTGGCGAGGGCGGTCGCCGGGTCCCTGACCGCCGGTCCCGCAGGGGTCCAGCGGCCCCGCTCCTTGCGGTAGGGCCACCACCTGCCGTCGTGTCCGAGCCGCAGCTGCGTGGAGGTACCGACCGCCGTCCAGCGGTTGCGGGCCGCGCGCAGCCTCGGGCGTTCGCCCTCGTCCCAGGCCGCCTGCAGGGCTGCACGCGCGCGTGTCAGTGCTTCCCCTTCGACGGGCCACTCGTCCTCGAGGACCGACAGCGCCGCGAGACCCCCGTACCGCCAGGCCTGTACGGCGAGGCGCAGGTCCTCGCGTTCGCGCCCCGAGCCCGCGGCGAGCCGCCGGGCGGTCTCCTCGTCGGGGTCGCCCGCGGCCAGCCGGACCGCGTCCTGGGCCAGGGTCGGTGCCGCCTCCACCGGATGCTCCTCGTGTCCGGGCGACAGCGCCTCGGCCAGCAGCCGGTGTGCCTCGCCCACGGCCGCGGCGGCGACGAACTCCAGAGCGGCGGGATCGATTCCGGGAGCGGGCGCCGCGTCCGTGTCCAAGGACGGCGGAATTCCGGGCTCGTCGGGCAGGAAGGGAAGGCCGGGCAGCGGGGGCAGGATGTCACCGGCCGCGTACGCCTCGGCGGCGTCCACCCCTTCCTGACGCTCGTCGCGCGGCTCGTGGACGGGCTGTCGGCCGCGCTCCTGGAGGTCGTCCAGGAGGGTGCGTTCACCGCGCCCGCGCATCAGGAGCAGTACGAACGGATCCTGGTCGAGCAGCCGGGCCACCTGGTAGCAGAGCGCGGCCGTGTGGCCGCAGTGGTCCCAGGCGCCGCAGTCGCACTCCGCGTCGAGATCGCCGAGCCCCGGCAGGAGTTCGACTCCGGCGGCCGCCGCGTCCTCGACCAGGTGCGGTGGCATGTCGCGGTCGAGGAGCGCCGCGATGTGCCCGGCGCGCTCCACGGCCATGTCCAGGAAGCGTTCCCACTGCTCCCCGGACAGCTCCTGAAGCAGGACGTCCGCGCGATGGGCGGTGCCGTCACGGTCCTTGACCACGGCGGTGACCCGCCCGGGCCGCACCGACACCGCGCCGACCGCCCCCGCTCGCGCGAGCCGGCGCCCCGTCTTCAGCTGCCCCGAGTCCAGCGCCGCGTCCTCCAGCGCCGTCAGCCAGGCCCGGCCCCACCACGTCTGCGCGAAACCCCGTCCGTGCGCGGGCGGCAGCGCGTCGAACGTGCGCTCCTTGTCGTGGTCCGTCATCGTGCGCCCCCTCGCAGTTCCACCAGGTCGGCCAGTTCCGCGTCGGTCAGCTCGGTGAGCGCCGCCTCGCCGGCGCCCAGGACGGCGTCGGCCAGCCGCTGCTTGCGGCGCAGCATGTCGGCGATACGGTCCTCGATCGTCCCCTCGGCGATGATCCGGTGGACCTGGACCGGCCGGTTCTGGCCGATGCGGTACGCGCGGTCCGTTGCCTGCGCCTCGACGGCCGGGTTCCACCAGCGGTCGTAGTGCACGACGTGCTCCGCGCGCGTGAGGTTCAGCCCCGTGCCGGCGGCCTTCAACGACAGGAGGAAGACCGGGATCTCGCCCTCCTGGAAGCGCTCCACCATCGCCTCGCGTTCAGGGATGGGCGTTCCTCCGTGGAGGAACTGCGTCGGCACGGCACGCGCGCTGAGATGGCGCTCGATGAGGCGTGCCATCTGCACGTACTGCGTGAAGACCAGAACACTCGCCCCCTCCGAGAGGATGGTGTCGAGCAGTTCGTCCAACAGCTCCAGCTTCCCGGACCTGCCGGGAATCCTCGGCCCCTCCTCCTTGAGGAACTGCGCGGGGTGGTTGCAGATCTGCTTCAGGCCGGTCAGCAGCTTCACGATCAGACCCCGCCGGGCCATGCTGTCCGCGCCCGAGATCTCCGCGAGGGTCTCGCGCACCACCGCCTCGTACAGCCCGGCCTGCTCCTTGGTGAGCGCCACGGCACGGTCGGTCTCGGTCTTCGGCGGCAGCTCGGGTGCGATGCCGGGGTCCGACTTGCGGCGGCGCAGCAGGAACGGGCTGACGAGCCGGGCGAGTCGCTCGGCGGCCGAGGGGTCCTTCCCGCCCTCGACAGCCTGCGCGTAGCGGGTGCGGAAGGTGCCGAGCCGGCCCAGCAGGCCCGGTGTCGTCCAGTCGAGGATCGCCCACAGTTCCGAGAGGTTGTTCTCCACCGGGGTGCCGGTGAGCGCCACGCGCGCGCGTGCCCCGATGGTGCGCAGCGCCCGCGCGGTCGCCGAGTACGGGTTCTTGACGTGCTGGGCCTCGTCCGCGACCACCAGGCCCCAGGACACCTCTCCGAGCCGTGGCGCGTCGAGTCGCATGGTGCCGTACGTCGTCAGCACGAACTCGCCGTCGCCGAGGTCCTCCAGGCTGCGCCGGGAACCGTGGAAACGGCGTACCGGGGTGCCGGGGGCGAACCTCTCGATCTCGCGCTGCCAGTTGCCCATCAGGGAGGCCGGGCAGACGACGAGCGTCGGGCCCGCGGCCGATTCGTCGGTCTGCCGGTGCAGATGCAGCGCGATCAGCGTGATCGTCTTGCCGAGGCCCATGTCGTCGGCCAGACAGCCGCCCAGGCCCAGGGAGGTCATCCGGGCCAGCCAGTTGAGGCCCCGCGACTGATAGTCGCGCAGGGTCGCGCGGAGCGCCGCGGGCTGCCCGACCGGCCGTTGTCCCTCGGGATCGGCCAGGGCCACCCGCAGTGCCGCCAGCCACCCCGTGGGCTCGACGGCGACCCGTCCGCCGTCGACCTCCACAGAGCCCGTCAGAGCGGCGCTCAGCGCCTCGACGGGGGTGACCCGGCGGTCCCGCTGGGCCTGTGCACGGCGTACCTCCTCAGGGTCGACGAGGACCCACTGGTCGCGCAGGCGCACGATGGGACGGTTCGCCTCGGCCAGCCGGTCCAGCTCCTGCCGCGTGAGCTGCTGGTCGCCCAGTGCGAACCACCAGTTGAACGAGAGCAGGGCGTCCGCCGACAGGAACGACGGGGCGTCCGAGGACGCTTTGGCTCCAAAGCCGTCCTCGCTGTCCGACGCGATCCCGCCCGGACCACCGGCGTCCTCGTGCGGGCCGACGACCGCCCGGGCCGTCAACTTCCGTGCGAGCTCCTTCGGCCAGTGCACCTCGACACCGGCGAGTGCCAGCAGCCGGGCGCCGGCTCCGAGGAGTTCACCGACCTCCTCATCGGCGAGTTCGACGGAATCGGGCACGGCGGCCGAGAGCAGCGGAGCCAGGGGCGGCCAGGCCCGGACGGCGCGCCGCAGCGCGAGCAGGGCGTCCATCCGCGCGCGCGGGCCGAGGGGCGAGGACCCGGCCCACACGGCCGAGGCGTCCGCGACGAGAGCGGGATCACTGACGCTGTGCAGTTGCAGTACCGCCCGGAACGGCATCCGCGTCTCCTCCGGCACGGCCGACGCCAGCCCCGGCACCTCCACGCGCAGAGAGATCCGTACGTCCGCGTCGTGAACCGCGGCCACCTCCCTGGCCCACGCGCGATGCTGCGGTACGCGCTGTGGCTCCGGCGCCGCGAAGGCCGGACCACCCGCCGCGATCGCCGCCGCCGGAGAACGCGGAAGGGCGTCGGCGACGGCGTCCAGGAAGGCACGCACCAGCCGTTCCGGATCGGGCAGCAGCGGTGGTTCGGTGCCCGCCACCGGCACAGCGTGCGCCTCCGGCGGCATCGCGGCGGCCAGTTCACGCACGCGCTCCAGGTCCTCCGCGCGCAGCGGGCCGGCGCCCCAGACGTCGTGGTCCTCGGCCGTGAGCCCGGGCAGCAGCAGCCCGCGGGCGGCGAACTGGAGGGCGAGGACGGCGGCCGCGCCCCAGAACGAGGTCGCCCGATGGGCGTGTGCGGCGGCACGCGCGCGCGTGAGGACCGGCAGGGCGTCCCTCACCGGCAGCAGCAGGGCGGACACGGACACGGCTTCGACGCCTCCGCCCTCCTCGGGCAGGACCACTGTGAGGTCCTCGGCGGAGCCGGACGCAACGACGGAAGGCCCGTCGTCCGTCGGGTGCCAGAACGCGATGCTGCCCGTACGCGACGGACCGGCGGGCACGAAAACGGCGCGGCAGCGTGCCAGCTCGGAGATCTCGGCGGGTGTGGCCGCGGGAATCCTCTGCTCAGCGATGATGCATTCCTCAAATTTGACTACTGGGGGCCGGGTCGCCGAGGTTACAGCACGCCCGGGGGTGTACGAGAACCCGTATCCGGCCATGATCCGTAGCTTTTGCGTGTACTTCCCGGTCGCGTGCGTGACGGTCGGGCGCCACGCACCCGGCCGTGTCCAACCCCTGGCGCGCGGGCGCTGCCTGGAGTTGGCTGATTCCTGCGCCGGGACCGGACTGTGCGACTCCTGCAAGGTCCACGTTCCGCGGGCACGAGTCGGGGCTTCTCAGGGTCGCGTAGGGGGCACGCGTCAGGGACGTATCAGGGTCGCGGTCCGGAACCGTGGGACACGGGGACCCGTTCTCAGGACAGAGAGCGGCAGCAGCCGCGGAGGAGGCGACATATGTCGAAGAACGCGAAGATCGCCGCAGGGGGTGTGGCGGTCGGCCTGATCCTGTTGATCTGGCTGCCCTGGTGGGCCGCCTTCTTGATCGTGCTGGGAGTCCCGGCGGCCGCGTACCTGGCGCTTGACCCCTCGCAGCGGCGCAGGCTGCGCCGTGCCACCCGTAAGGAGCTCGGTCGCTGAGGAGCGACCACCGCCGCGCCGGCCGCCCCTCGGTTCACCGTGGCCGGTGAGGGTCGGAGAGGCTGACGCGGCGGACCGGCAAGGGCCGCGCCACGGGGACTCCGCGTGGCGCGGTCACTCAGCTGGGGCGGACCGCCATCTTGTCCAGGGCCTCCAGGAGGCCGGGCAGCTCCGGTCCGCGGCCGACGGGCAGGACCTCGCCGGGTTCCTCGTCGAGCAGGACGAACGCGATGTCGTCGGTCCTGGCGACGAGAGACCAGCCGGGGCCGTCGGCCCGCAGGGTACGAGCGTCGCCCGTGGCGAAGGACGAGCGGACACGGCCCAGCGGGGGCGGTGTGTCCACGTACGAGCGCGCCTCGGCGAGAACACGGCGAACACCGGTGCGGTCCGCGCCGTCACCGCTCTCGTCCCCGTCCTCGGCGTCGTCCGGGGCCTTGGCCCCCTCGGCGCCGTCCGAGGGCGCGAACTCACTGTCGTCGATCTGCTCGCGCCACGTCGCCCACTGGAGCGCGATCTCGTCAGCGCCGAGGCGTCGCTGAGCCGGCCCCCAGGTGCTGGTGTCCGGCGGACTGAGCGGGGGCCGATCCGTGAGCTCGGACGACGGATCGTGCGGAGCCGGTACCCCGGGGGCCGATACGGCCACGTCGAGGGGCCAGCCGGGCAGTGCGGCGACGACCGTCCGCTCGTCCGGCGACAGCTCGTGCTCCATCCCGCAGTCCCAGGAGGCGATGGCGACGGCGACCAGCGAGACGTCGTCGATGACGACGGTCCACCGCGCGCCCTCTCCGTCCTGGCCGAGCACCAGTCCGTACCCCTCTGCGAGCGGGGCGAGGTCGAGCGTCGCGCAGGCCTCCGGGTAGTCGTCACCCAGCACACTGGGGAACTTCGCCGGTGTCAGCAACACCGCCGTCAGCACGTACAGTGCGTCGTCGTCCACGGTGGCGACGGCGTCTTCGTCCGTCCCGGCCATTCCAGCCTCCCGATCGCTCCATCTGTCGGCGCACCTTAAGCGACCGGAAGGCGCTTGTCACGGGCCCGAAACACATGCGGAGCTGCAGCTATCCGGCTGGACGGGGGCGAAACGCCCTCGCGGACCCCGCCCCGGTCAGGCCGCGGGCAGTCCGAGCAGTGTTCGGGCGACCGCCTGCGGCGACTCGTCGCGTTCCCGGGCGAGAGCGATCACGGCCCGGCAGGCCAGCTCGTTCACACCGAAGGACAGCGCCTCGGGCGACACCCAGGCGGCCGCCTCGTCGATCTGCTCCTGATTGTCCTCCGCGCACGCGGACACGTACACCGCGGCCGCCTCGAAGAGGTTGTAGGTGCGCTTCCTCGCCTGCCGTGCCCCTGGCGGCGGGTTCCCTTCGGTCGGTTCGGCCGTCTTCTTGCGCCCCATCGTGCGGAGCCTGCCGAATATGCCGGACATCGGGTCACCTTCCCCCTGCGTGATCGATCGCTGACCGTTCATCTGCTGCTACTCAACGTAGAGTTGGAGTCGCGGAGACAGAAGGGGGACGGCCCGGTGAAGCGTTACGAGCGGCTCGAACAGATCCGGCGGATGGATCCGGAGAAGGAGGCCTCGGACATCTACCGGCTCACCTCCGCGTACGAGTTCCCCTGGGACTTCACCCGCGCCCTGGAACTGGCGCTCTACCGCACCTACGCCGTGCCGAGCATCGGCCGGCTGCTCGCCGAGACGGCGGAGCTCACGGACCGCGGTCAGAAGCGCTACGACGACACCGCGCTGCTCCTCGACGCGATCGTCGAGCACGGTTTCGGCGGCGAGGAGGGCCGGACCGCGATCCGCCGCATCAACCAGATGCACCGCAGCTACGACATCAGCAACGACGACATGCGCTATGTGCTCTGCACGTTCGTGGTGATGCCCAAACGGTGGATCGAGGCCTACGGCTGGCGCAGGCTGTCGCGCCACGAGATCGTCGCGTCCGCCGGGCACTACCGCACCCTGGGCCGACGTATGGGGATCAAGGACATCCCCGGGACGTACGAGGAGTTCGAGGCCTGCCTCGACGCCTACGAAGAGGCCCATTTCGGCTGGGACGAGGGCGCCCGGCGGGTCTCGGACGCGACGCTGGACCTGATGGCCTCCTGGTACCCGCGTCCGCTCGCGCCCCTGCTGCGCACCACCACCCTCGCCCTGCTCGACGAGCCGCTGCTCCGCGCCTTCCGCTACGAGCCCCCGGGCGATGCCACGCGCGCGCTGGTCCGGCGTGCCGTACGCGCGCGCGGCCGGCTGGTCCGGCTGCTGCCGCCGCGTCGCTCCCCGCACTTCGCCCGGCAGAACTGGGAGATCAAGGGGTACCGGGACGGCTACCGCGTCGCCGAGCTGGGCACCTGCCCCGTGCCCGGTGTGCGGGGCTGCCCCGCCTCACCTGCCGGCCGCGTCGAGTGAGTCGAGGGTGGTCCGCAGCCAGGTCAGTTCGGCCTGGCTCGTGGCCCGCGCGATGGTGAGGATGCCTCGCCGGAAGGGGTCGTCCAACTCCTCGGCGCGCAAAGGCCGGTCGCCGTCGTAGAAGAAGCTCGCGGGCTCGTCCAGAAAGGCCAGCCTGCGACGCAGTACGGCAGCCTGCGCCTCGGGGTTCTCCAGGTGTCTCAGGAAGGCGAGCACCGTGAACCAGCGGTTCTCGTCCGTGATGTCGCGTCGCGCCGGTTCCGCGAGCCTGCGGCGCAGTTCGCGCCCGCCCTCCTCGGTGAGCGTGAGGACGTGACGCGGGGCGGCCACCGAGCCGGGCTGTGTGGCCCGTTCCAGCAGATGCGCGTTCTCCAGCCGCTTGATCGCGGGGTACAGCGTGCTCTCCGCCACCGGCTTCACGTGTCCCGTCAGGGCGGTGATGCGTTTGCGCAGCTCGTAACCGTGCAGCGGGGCGTCGTACAGAAATCCGAGGATGGCCAGTTCCAGCATGACCACATTCTGCCGCACCAGCGTTGTACATCGCTTTCGCTATACCTCGCCACCGATGTATTCTCCTGGTGCTGGGAGAAACGAAGCAACGGCGAACAGGGGAGTGCTGTGCGACAGGCGGAGTTCGATGGCAGGGGAAGCCGGATCCGTTGGACCGAGGCGGCGGGCGACGGGCCGGCGCGCGTGTACGTGCACGGCCTCGGCTCGGCCTCCACGGTCTACAACGCCCACATCGCGGCCCGGCCCGAACTGGCGGGCCGGCGCACCCTGTTCGTCGACCTGCCCGGGCACGGCATCAGCGACCGCCCCGCGGACTTCGGCTACACCCTGGAGGACCACGCCGCGGCGCTGGCCGTCGCCCTGGACGACGCCGGTGTGACCGGGGCGGAACTCGTCGCGCACAGCATGGGCGGTGCCGTCGCCATCGTGCTCGCCGACCGGCGGCCCGACCTCGTCTCACGGCTCGTCCTCGTGGAGGCCAACCTCGACCCGTACCCTCCGGCGACCGCGGGCAGCAGCGGCATCGCCTCCTACGAGGAGGACGACTACGTCGGGAACGGCGGGCACGCGCGCGTGCTCGAGAAGGTCGGCCCCTCCTGGGCCGCGACAATGCGCCTCGCCGATCCACGCGCTCTGCACCGCACGGCGAAGGGGCTCATGCAGGGCACCAGCCCCACGATGCGTCAGCTGCTCGTCGGGCTGACGGCGGAGCGCGTCTATCTCCAGGGCGAGCTGAGCGGTGAACTGCCGGGCGCCGAAGGCCTGGAGGCGGCGGGGGTACGTGTCGTCAACGTGCCGGGCGCCGGACACAACATCATGTTCGACAACCCCGACGCCTTCGCGGCGGCCGTCGCCGACCCGGCCTGACGGCTGACGGGCAGGGTTCCACCGGCGATCATCCCCGGCGTACGGCGAGGGCGAGGAAGCGGGCGTCCTCGTCCACGTACGAGGTCATGTCCCAGCCCGAACCAGCCAGCAGGGGGCGCAGGTTGGCCTCGGCACGCATGTCGTCCGGGGTGATCTGCCGTCCCTGGCGGGCCGCGAGCGCCGCCCGGCCGATCGGGTGGAAGAGGGCCAGCGTGCCGCCGGGCCGCACCACCCGGGCCAACTCCCTCAGATTCTCACCCGGGTTCGGCAGATGGGCGACGAGTCCGGCCGCGAACACCGCGTCCAGCGACTCCGTACACAGGGGCAGTCCGGTGACATCGGCCAGCAGCAGCCGCCCGTCGCGGTCCCGTCCGGCCTGGACGGCGGCCTCCAGCATGGCCGGGGTCAGATCCGCTCCGACGACCACCCCGCTGCCGCCCACGGCCGCTCGCAGCGGAGGCAGGGCGCGCCCGGTGCCGCAGCCCGCGTCGAGCACGCGGTCACCGGCGCGCAGCCCCATGCGCGCCACCGCGGCCGCGTAAGCGGGCCCGTCGTCGGGAAACCGGGTGTCCCAGCCGGCGGCGCGCGCGGCGAAGAACTCCTGGACGTGTGTGTGGTCGTGGCTCATGTGCCGCATGATCTCTCACCGACACGAAGGATGACGCGGTGCACACGTTCGAGCTTGACGCGATCGCTCTGGTGCACCTCTTCGTCACTTTGCAACAGCTTTCGAAATGCGCCCCAGTTGTGCGCCCCCATGCGCACTAGCGTCCCTGGGTCATGGGACACCTGGACCACGCCGCCTTCGGCTGGCTGACCCCCGTACTGTCGTACGCGATGGCCTGCATCGGTGCCGCACTGGGACTGCGGTGTACGGTCCGCGCGCTCGACGCAGCCGGACGGTCACGCCGCAACTGGCTCCTCGCCGCGGCCTCCGCGATCGGCACGGGCATCTGGACGATGCACTTCGTGGCGATGCTGGGCTTCGGCGTCACCGGCACCGAGATCCGCTACAACGTGCCGCTGACCCTCTTCAGCCTGTTGATCGCCATGGCCGTCGTCGGCGCGGGCCTCTTCGCCGTCGGATACGGCCGAGACAGGAGGCGCGCACTCGTCCTCGGCGGGCTCACCACCGGACTCGGCGTCGCGAGCATGCACTACCTGGGCATGGCGGCGCTGCGCATGCACGGCCAGGTGCGCTACGACCCGGCACTCGTCGGGCTCTCCGTCGTGATCGGCGTCATCGCGGCGACCGCCGCCCTGTGGGCCGCGCTCTCCATCAGGTCGCCCGTCGCCGTGGCCGTCGCCTCTCTCGTCATGGGCGGTGCGGTGAGCAGCATGCACTACACCGGAATGATGGCGGTGAGCGTGCGCGTCAGCCCCTCCGGCGGCGCCCTGCCCGGGGCCACGGCGATGCAGTTCATCTTCCCCCTCGCCGTCGGCCTCGGGTCCTACCTCTTCCTCACAGCGGCGTTCGTCGCGCTGTCCCCGATGTCCGACCGGCGCGAAGCACCCGCGCCGGCCCAGCGGCCGGTCGAGAGCGTCGCCCGCTGACGGCGGGCCCGGAGCCACCCGGCCCGGACGGCACGCCCCGAATCTCTCCGATCGAGGAGGCCATGCGTACACCCCGTAGGACCACCACAGCCGGCGGCCAGCCACCGCCCACGTTGCGCGGCCGCCGCGCGCACGCGGGACCGCCTGCCGACGAGGGCACCGACATCGGCGAGCCGGCCGCCGGGCCTTCGCCGGAAACACCCGCCCGCGGAGGGCGGTGGCACATCCGGCCCCGCACCGTCCGGGCCAAGATCGTCAGCCTGCTGATGGTGCCGATCGTCTCCCTGCTCGCCCTGTGGGCCTTCGCCACGGTGAGCACGGCGCAGGACATCGCCCGGCTGCGCCAGCTGCAACGCGTGGACTCGACGGTCCGGGCTCCCGTCGACACCGCCGTCGCCGCGCTCCAGGCGGAACGGGCGGCGGCCGTCCGCTACGCGACCGACCCCGCCGCGGTGCAGCCGAGTGAGTTCAAGGACCTCTCGCGGCTCACCGACCGCGCCGTGGCGAAGCTGCGCCTGGGGGACCACAACACCGTCGCCGACGGCGCCGACCTGCCCGCCGGAGTCGCCGGGCGGCTTGGCACCTTCGTCACCGAGGCGGAGCGACTGCGGCCGCTGCGCACCGCCGTACTGGACCGCCGTACCGGATGGGGCGAGGCGTACGGCCAGTACACCAGGACCATCGCGACGGCATTCAGTGTCGACGGAGCGCTCACCGGCATCCCCGGCACGGGCCTGCGCTCCGACGACCGCGTTCTGCTCGAACTCTCCCGGGCGGGAGAGGCCCTCGCCCAGGAGGACGCCGTGCTCGGCGGAGCCCGGCTCGCCGGGACCCTCGACGGTGAGCGGCTACGGCTGTTCACGGGGGCCGCCGACACCCGCCGCACACTGACGGACGGCGCCGCGACAGATCTGAGCGGGCCCGAACGAACCGCCTGGAACGACCTCGTGGAGGGGAGCGCGTACGGGGACGTGCGCGCCGTCGAGGACAAGGTGCTCGTCTCGCGCCCCGGCGCCAAGGCCCTCGACGCCGCGCCGGAGACCGTCTGGAACCTCGCCCACGCGCGCGTGCAGGACGCCATGCGCACGATCGATGCCGAAGCGGGCCGCGGTGTCGCGGACCGTGCCGACCCGTTCGGGAAGGCACTGCTCACCCCCGCCGGTGCCGCGGTCCTCTGCGGCCTCGCCGCCGTCGTCGCCTCGCTGATCATCTCCGTGCGCATCGGACGCGATCTCGTCGTCGAGCTCGTCGGCCTGCGCGACAGCGCCCTGGAGATCGCCCGTCGAAAGCTCCCCGCGGCCATGCGCAGACTGCGCGCGGGCGAGGCGGTCGACGTGGACGCCGAGACCCCGCTGGGACGGCCCTCGGAGGACGAGACCGGACAGGTCGCCGAGGCGCTGAACACCGTGCACCGAGCCGCCCTGCGTGCCGCCGTCGAGCGCGCGGAACTGGCCGGTGGCATCTCCGGGGTCTTCGTCAATCTCGCCCGGCGCAGCCAGGTTCTCGTGCACCGACAGCTCAATCTGCTGGACACCATGGAGCGCAGGTCCGAAGACCCGGACGAGCTGAGCGACCTCTTCCGGCTCGACCACCTCACCACACGGATGCGACGTCACGCCGAGAGCCTGATCATCCTCTCCGGAGCCGCGCCCGGCCGGGCCTGGCGAAGGCCCGTCCCCCTGACGAACGTGGTCCGGGCGGCCGTCTCCGAAGTCGAGGACTACGCGCGCGTGGAGGTACGGCAGCTCCCCGAGGCGGCCGTGGTCGGAGGTGCGGTCGCCGACCTCACCCATCTGCTGGCGGAAGTCGTCGAGAACGCCGCCCAGTTCTCGCCCCCGCACACCAAGGTGCGGATCACCGGCGAACCCGTCGGAAACGGCTATGTGATCGAGGTCGAGGACCGGGGCCTCGGCATGGGCAAGGAGAGGCTCGACGAGGCCAACCGGCGTATCGAGCAGTCCGAGGCGCTGGACCTGTTCGACAGCGACCGGCTCGGCCTCTTCGTGGTCAGCCGGCTCTCGGCCCGGCACGGCATCAAGGTGCACCTGCGGACCTCGCCCTACGGGGGCACCACGGCGGTCGTTCTGCTGCCCACGGCGCTGCTGCACGACGGTCCGGCGGAACGTTCCCTCCGTCAGGCCGACGCGGACAGGCCGGTGGAGAGGGAGTACGCGCGCGTGTCGGCCGTCCCGCAGCAGGAGGCCGTCCGGCCCGTCACCGAGCGGCCCGCACTGGTCCCCCCGAGGCCGAGAGCCACCGAAGCCCCGGCGAACGGTTCACAGGAGACCCCGCCTCCGGGAGTCGCGGCGCTCAGGCTGCACCGTCCCCCGGAGGATCCCGAAAGCTCCGACCAACTTCCCCGGCGCGTCCGCCAGGCGAACCTGGCCCCCCAACTGCGCGGACAGCGTGCCGAGGAGCAGGTGGAACCCCCGGTGCCCGGAGTGGACGACGAGCGCACACCCGAACTCGTAAGGGCGCGTATGGCCGCGTACCGAGCCGGCTGGGTACGCGGCGGGGGCCGGTCACCCGGCGTCGGCGCCACCCCCGACCCGGAAGCGGGCAGCGACAGCAGCGAAGGAGACCCCGCATGATCCAGGACCCGAGTACGAGAGCCGCCCACCGGTCCGGCGAACTCGACTGGCTGCTGGACGACATGGTGCTGCGCGTGGCGGAAGTACGACACGCCGTGGTGCTGTCGAACGACGGACTGGCGGTGGGCGCGTCCACCGGTCTGCGGCGTGAGGACGCCGAACACCTCGCGGCCGTGGCCTCCGGATTCCACAGCCTTGCCAAGGGAGCGGGCCGCCACTTCGGCGCGGGCGGGGTGCGCCAGACGATGGTGGAGATGGACGAGGGCTTCCTGTTCGTCGCCGCGGCGGGGGACGGTTCCTGCCTCGCCGTCCTGACCGCCGTCACCGCCGACATCGGCCTCGTGGCGTACGAGATGGCGCTCCTGGTCAAGCGCGTCGGCGAGCATCTCCACGCCCCACCGCGCGTCGCCGCACAGCCGCCGGCCGCGGGATGACCGAGGACGGCCTGTGCAGATGACCGAGGACACTCCGGGAGCCCCGCCCCAGCCGGGCAGCCAGTGGTACGACCAGGAGGCGGGACCACTCGTCCGCCCCTACGCGATGACGGGCGGCCGTACCAAAGCCGGTCCGACCGGGGTCCATTTCGATCTGATAGCCCTGGTCACGCTCGACGCGGGCGCACCCGGAGCCGACGACGACACCTCGCTCGGTCCGGAGCACCGCACTCTGATCGAACTGTGCCGCACCGAGACCCAGTCGGTCGCCGAACTGGCCGCCGACGCCGATCTTCCCCTGGGGGTGGTCAGGGTGCTCCTGGGCGATCTCCTGGAACGGAGCTGCGTCACCGTGAGCCGCCCGGTGCCGCCCGCGCAACTGCCCGACGAGCGAATCCTCCGCGAGGTGATCGCGGGACTGAGGGCGCTCTAGGCGACCCACTTCGGTCGGCACTGTGGCTCATCGCGTTCACACCTGGGCACCGAAGAGGCGCGTTCCGATCGCAAGGGGCAATGTGCGGTCCAACCCCGTCCGGCGGCGCCGCGGTTGTCATGATGCTGACTTCGCTCACCCCTACAGACGCACCGATGCCGACGGTTGTCGGCACTCCCGAGAGAAGTGATCGATGGTCTCCGAGTACTCCGACGCCTCGGGTGGCGACTCGACCGCCCTGGCGCTGAAGATATTGGTCGCCGGTGGATTCGGCGTGGGAAAGACCACCCTGGTGGGGGCGGTCAGCGAGATCCGACCGCTGCGCACCGAGGAACTGCTCAGCGAGGCCGGTCAGTCGGTGGACGACACCGACGGAGTGGACCAGAAGGTCACCACGACCGTGGCCATGGACTTCGGACGCATCACCATCAGGTCAGGTCTCTCGCTCTATCTCTTCGGAACACCCGGGCAGGACCGGTTCTGGTTCCTGTGGGACGAACTGTCGACGGGCGCCCTGGGCGCTGTCGTCCTCGCGGACACCCGACGGCTCGAAGACTGCTTCCCCGCGGTGGACTACTTCGAGCACCGTCACATCCCGTTCGTGGTGGCCGTCAACTGCTTCGCGGACGCTCGCGCGTACGGTGCCCAGGACGTGTCCCGCGCCCTCGACCTCGACCGGGGTACGCCGGTCGTCCTCTGCGACGCCCGTGACCGCGACTCCGGCAAGGAGGTGCTGATCCGGCTCGTCGAATACGCCGGGCGGGTACACACCGCCCGGCTGCTCGACTCCGTCAGCTGACACGGCGGGCGACCGACGGACGCCATTGATCCGCCCCTGGCCACTCCCGCCTACGCGGCCGCTGTGTTCAGTCGGCCACGGCCGCGTAGGCCAGGACCTTCTCGATCCTCACGCGCACGAGCAGTTCACCCGGAACCCCGTTGCGCCTGCCGAACTCCTCCGCGCGCTCCTCGCCCATGTAGCGGCCGCCGATCCGGCCGGCCCAGCGCCGCAACTCGTCGACATCCTCCGACAGCACCGCCCGGCCTTCCAGCACCACGAAGTCGAAGGGCGGCCGGTCGTCGTCCACACACAGGGCGACGCGGCCGTCCCGGACCAGGTTCCGGCCCTTGACACTGTCCTTCGCGGTGTTGAACACCACGTCGTCGCCGTCCAGCAGGAACCAGATCGGTGTCACGTGCGGACTTCCGTCCGCCCGGACGGTGGACAGCTTCCCCGTGCGAGTCCCCTGCGAGACGAATGCTCGCCACTGTTCGTCGGTCATCTTCTCTGCCATGCCGCCCATCCTCCTTGCCCGGACGGCGGCTGTGGGGAAGGCTTGCTGGTCGAATCCTCCGGCCAGGGGGGACGACGCAGGGGGAGACCGGATCATGGAGCAGAACACGGGACTCGGCTGGTTGCTGGACGACCTCACCGAGCGGGTCGAGCATGTTCGGCACGCGCTGGTGCTGTCCAACGACGGGCTGGTGACGGGCGCGAGCACCGGACTCCGGCGCGAGGACGCCGAGCACCTCGCCGCCGTCTCGTCGGGGCTGCACAGCCTGGCGAAGGGCTCCGGCCGTCATTTCGGCGCCGGACAAGTGCGGCAGACGATGATCGAGTTCGACGAGGCGGTGCTGTTCGTCACCGCGGCCGGAGCGGGCAGCTGTCTATGCGTCCTCAGCGGCGCCGAGGCGGACATCGGCCAGGTCGCCTACGAGATGACATTGCTGGTGAACCGCGTCGGCGAACACCTTCGCGTGGACGCGCGGCAGCCGGAGGGCAAACCCATTGTAGACCTCTGACCTGTGGATATGTCGTCGTGGTCGGAGTTGTCCACAGGCTCGACACGATGTCCGGCAAGCCGGATACGGTTTTTCCCGGAGCGAGCGCGCACCGGCGCGAGCGTCCGACAGCCCCGGGGAGACAGCCATGTCCGGAAGCACCGTCACGCAGTCCGCCACCTCGTCGCTCAGCCGCGCGGCACGAGAACTGGAGCTCAGGCGCGGCGAGTTCGATCTCGCCCTGCACCTCGGCTGTGTGCGCTCGGTTCCCGACGAGGGAGGTGGGGGACGCCGGGTCGCGCGCGCCGAGATCGACCGGGTGCGCGCCGAGGACGGCTTCCCGGAGGCGCTGCGCGAACGGGTCAAAACCGTCGGCACCACGGAGGGCGCCGCTCTCATGGGCATCACGACCACCCGGTTCACCCGCCTCGCGCGCCTGGGACTGGTGGTGCCGGTCAACTTTTATGTGAACCGCTACCGAATGGTGGTCTGGCTCTACCTCGCCGAGGAACTGCGGCAGTTCGCCGTGGACCAGCAGAACGCGCCGCTGATGACCGGCCGGACGCCCGAAGGACTCCGCGATCAGCTGGAAGAAGGCCTGGACCTCCGTCCGCGCAACTGGCGCGGCCGCCACCTGGGGTTCCTGCTGAGGCAGACCGGGGATCCCTGGGCCCGGGCCGCCGTGGTGGCGTCCCTGCTCGATCCCGTCGAAGTGGCCGAGATCGTCCAGGATCCCCGCGAGCGCGCCCACCTCGACAGCCTGCGGCCCGAGCGGGTTTCGCAGGCGGCCCCGGAATCGCCGGCGGCGCGGATCGCCGAGCGCATCGCGACGGCGGACGATCCCGACGAGATCAACTGGCTCAGGGCCGACCTGGCCCAGAGCCTTTCCGAAGCCAGGCAGGACCGCCCCGCGCCCCGCCCGACACCGACCGCCTCACCCGTCGTGGACCCTGCGCCTGCGGACCCGCCATCCATGGTTCCAAGGTCAGCGGCCCCGCCGTCACCGATCAGCGCTCCGCACGCCTCGCGACCACGGCTCCCCGCCGCGGACGGCCGGCGCACGACGCCGGAGTCCCCGCGAACACGCGGGCTGCTCGGATGGTTCCGTCGCGGGAAGCCGGACGCGTGTCCGCCTACAGCGCTCTGAACAGCCCCTCCTGCACGACCGAGACGAGAAGACGTCCCTTCAGGTCGTAGATGCGTCCGCGGGCCAGTCCGCGGCCGCCCGTCGCGATGGGGGACTCCTGGTCGTACAGGAACCACTCGTCCGCGCGGAACGGCCGGTGGAACCACATGGCGTGGTCCAGCGACGCCATGTCGAAACCGCGCTGACCCCACAGCGGTTCCACCGGGATGCGGACGGCGTCCAGGAGGGTCATGTCGCTCGCGTAGGTGAGGGCACAGGTATGCACGAGCGGGTCGTCGCCCAGCGGTCCGACGGCACGCATCCACACCGCGCTGCGCGGCTCGGCGCCCTTGGTCTCCTCGGGCGTCCAGCGCAGCCGGTCCACATAGCGGATGTCGAACGGCTGACGCCGCGCCATGCGCTCCAACGCTTCGGGAAGAGCGCCCAGATGCTCCTTGATCTCCTCCGTCACCGTCGGCAGTGACTCGGGATCCGGCACCTCGCGGGCCGGCGGCAGCTGGTGCTCGAAGCTCCCTTCCTCGGGCTTGTGAAAGGAGGCGGTCAGATTGAAGATCGTGCGGCCCTGCTGCACCGCGGTGACCCGGCGTGTGGTGAACGACCGCCCGTCCCGCACCCGTTCGACCTGGTACACGATCGGGACGCCCGGCCGGCCCGGGCGCAGGAAGTACGCGTGCAGCGAGTGCACCGGCCGGTCGCCCTCGGTGGTACGGCCGGCGGCGACCAGCGCCTGGCCCGCCACCTGGCCGCCGAAGACCCGCTGCAGGGACTCCTGCGGGCTGCGGCCCCGGAAGATGTTGACCTCGATCTGCTCCAGGTCGAGCAGGTCGACGAGCTTCTCGGCGGGGTTCGTCATCGGTGGGATTCTCCTGTGCTCACAGCTGTCCGACGTCGGTGACCTTGACGATGGCACGGCCCTCGGCGTCGGAGGCCACGAGGTCGACCTCCGCGCTGATGCCCCAGTCGTGATCGCTGTTCGGGTCGGCGAAGGTCTGACGGACACGCCACAGGCCGTTCTGCGGCTCCTCCACGATCGACAGCAGCTTGGGGCCACGGGCGTCGGGACCCGTACCGAGGTCCTCGTACTCGTCCCAGTACTTGTCCATCGCCTCGCCCCACGCGTCGGCGTCCCAGCCGGCCTCGGCGTCCATCTCGCCGAGTTCGGCGACGTTGTCCAGAGCGGCGAGTTCGACCCTGCGGAACATCGCGTTGCGGACGAGGACGCGGAAGGCGCGGGCGTTCGAGGTGACCGGCTTGACCTGGTCGGCCTTCTCCTGGGCCTCCTCGGCCGTCACCACCTCGGGATTGGCGAGCTGCTCCCACTCGTCGAGGAGGCTGGAGTCGACCTGCCGCACCATCTCGCCCAGCCAGGCGATCAGGTCCTCCAGGTCCTCGGACTTGAGGTCGTCCGGGACGGTGTGCTCGAGGGCCTTGTAAGCACTGGCCAGGTAGCGCAGGACGATGCCCTCGGTACGGGCGAGCTCGTAGTAGGAGACGAACTCGGTGAAGGTCATCGCCCGTTCGTACATGTCACGGATGACGGACTTCGGCGACAGCGGGTGGTCGCCGACCCACGGATGGCTCTTGCGGTAGGTGTCGTACGCGTGGAAGAGCAGCTCATCCAGCGGCTTGGGGTACGACACGTCCTGGAGCCGCTCCATCCGCTCCTCGTACTCGACGCCGTCGGACTTCATCGCGGCCACGGCCTCGCCACGGGCCTTGTTCTGCTGGGCCGCGAGGATCTGCCGCGGATCGTCCAGCGTGGACTCCACGACGGACACCATGTCCAGGGCGTACGAGGGGGATTCGAGGTCCAGCAGGTCGAAGGCGGCGAGCGCGAACGTCGACAGGGGCTGGTTGAGCGCGAAGTCCTGCTGGAGATCGACGGTGAGCCGCACGATACGGCCGGTCGGGTCGGGCTCGTCGAGCTTCTCGACGATGCCGCCGTCGAGGAGCGAGCGGTAGATCGCGATGGCCCGCCGGATGTGCCGCAGCTGCTGCTTGCGCGGCTCGTGGTTGTCCTCCAGCAGATGCCGCATCGCCTCGAAGGCGTTGCCGGGCCGGGCGATCACCGAGAGCAGCATGGTGTGCGTCACGCGGAAGCGCGAGGTCAGCGGCTCGGGATCGGAGGAGATGAGCTTCTCGAAGGTGTTCTCCGTCCAGCCGACGAAGCCCTCGGGAGCCTTCTTGCGCACCACCTTGCGGCGCTTCTTCGGGTCGTCGCCCGCCTTGGCGAGCGACTTCTCGTTCTCGATGACGTGCTCCGGCGCCTGAGCCACGACGAAGCCCGCCGTGTCGAAGCCCGCGCGCCCGGCCCGGCCGGCGATCTGGTGGAACTCACGGGCGCGCAGCGTCCGCACCCGCGTGCCGTCGTACTTCGTGAGCGCGGTGAACAGCACGGTCCGGATGGGCACGTTGACGCCGACCCCGAGGGTGTCGGTGCCGCAGATGACCTTCAGGAGCCCGGCCTGGGCCAGCTTCTCCACCAGCCGCCGGTACTTGGGCAGCATGCCGGCGTGGTGCACACCGATCCCGTGGCGTACGTAACGGGAGAGGTTCTGGCCGAACTTGGTGGTGAAGCGGAAGTTGCCGATCAGCTCGGCGATCCGGTCCTTCTCCTCGCGCGTGCACATGTTGATGCTCATCAGCGCCTGCGCCCGCTCCACGGCCTGCGCCTGGGTGAAGTGCACGATGTAGACCGGGGCCTGCTTGGTGGCGAGCAGTTCGGTGATCGTCTCGGTCAGCGGAGTCAGGACGTACTCGTAGGACAGCGGGACGGGCCGGGTCGCCGAGCGGACCACCGCCGTGGGGCGGCCGGTACGCCGCGTGAGGTCCTTCTCGAACATCGAGACATCGCCGAGCGTCGCCGACATCAGGATGAACTGCGCCTGGGGAAGTTCCAGGATCGGGATCTGCCAGGCCCAGCCTCGGTCGCCCTCGGCGTAGAAGTGGAACTCGTCCATGACGACCTGGCCCACATCGGCGTGCTTGCCGTCCCGCAGCGCGATGGACGCCAGGACCTCGGCGGTGCAGCAGATGACCGGGGCGTCGGAGTTCACGGAGGCGTCGCCGGTGAGCATGCCGACGTTCTCGGTGCCGAAGATCTTGCACAGCTCGAAGAACTTCTCCGAGACGAGTGCCTTGATCGGCGCCGTGTAGAAGGTGACCTCGTCGCGGGCGAGCGCCGCGAAGTGCGCAGCCGCGGCGATCATGCTCTTGCCCGAGCCGGTGGGCGTCGAGACGATCACGTTCGCACCCGAGACCACCTCGATCAGCGCCTCCTCCTGGTGGGGGTAGAGGGTGAGACCGCGTTCCCCGGCCCACGACTCGAAGGCTTCGTAGAGGGCGTCGGGGTCTGCGGTCTGCGGCAGCTGATCGATAAGGGTCACGCCCCCATCTTGCCTGTCGTCGTACGCGATGGGGGAATCGGATGTTCGTCGAAAGATCACGAACGCTACGCTGTGGCGCCGGCGACGCGTCAGCGTGCACGGGCAACTGGACAGCTGCACAAGAGGAATAGGGCGGAATACGGCCATGATGGGACCAGCACACTCACTGTCGGGGGCCGCGGCCTGGCTCGGCGTCGGAGCGGCCGCCGCCGCGGCCGGTCACACCATGCCCTGGCCGGTTCTGCTGGTCGGCGCGCTGATCTGCGCCGGTGCCGCTCTCGCCCCGGACCTGGACCACAAGGCCGCCACCATCTCGCGCGCCTTCGGACCGGTGTCACGAAGCCTGTGCGAGATCGTCGACAAACTCTCCTACGCCGTCTACAAGGGCACCAGGAAGCCGGGCGACCCCCGGCGCTCCGGCGGTCACCGCACGCTGACGCACACCTGGCTGTGGGCCGTGATGATCGGCGCGGGCACCGCTGTGCTGGCGATAACCGGCGGCCGCTGGGCGGTCCTGGCCATCCTCTTCGTGCACATGGTCCTCGCCATCGAAGGACTGCTGTGGCGGGCCGCACGCGGTTCCAGCAGCGATGTCCTGGTCTGGCTGCTCGCGGCGACGAGCGCGTGGATCCTCGCCGGCATCCTGGACAAGCCGGGCAATGGCGCGGACTGGCTGTTCACGGCGCCGGGCCAGGAGTACCTGTGGCTCGGCCTGCCGATCATCCTCGGCGCCCTGGTGCACGACATCGGGGACGCGCTGACAGTGTCCGGCTGCCCGATCCTGTGGCCCATCCCGGTCGGCCGCAAGCGCTGGTACCCGATCGGCCCGCCCAAGGCGATGCGCTTCCGCGCGGGCAGCTGGGTCGAGCTCAAGGTGCTGATGCCGGTGTTCATGCTGCTGGGCGGCGTGGGCTGCGCGGCCGCGCTGAACTTCATCTGAGGCCGTCTCCTCCCCGGGGACTCCGACGCCCGGCGTCACCGGCAAGGGCCTGGCGTGCCGGCTCGGCATCGATGGCCCGGCGTCCCGGTATCGGGCGGCCCCTGCCTGCGGCGGCCGTGGGCGGCGGGAGCGGCGGTTCGGCCACCGACGCGAGATCGGTGCAGACGGCCTCACGCACCTCGTCCTCGGCCGACGTCGGCGCCTCGGCGGGCAGCCGCTTCAGCCCTGGACGTCGGGCTGGGCAGGGGGGACGTCATTCGCTCAGGAGAGGGCACCCGTCCCGCTCAGGCGTTCTCCGCCGCGTCCGACCCCGGCTCCCCGCCTCCGTATCGCCGCTCGAACTGGGCGATGCGGCCCTCGGAGTCCACCGTGCGGGCCTTGCCCGTGTAGAACGGGTGGCTCTCCGAGGAGATCTCGACGTCCACGACGGGGTAGGTCTCGCCGTCGTCCCAGTCGATGGTCCGCTCGCTCGTCGCGGTGGAGCGCGTGAGGAAGGCGTAGCCGGCGGTGCGGTCGCGGAAGACCACGGGGTGGTAGTCGGGCTGCTTGTCCTGCTGCATGGGTGCTCCTTGGGGGAGGGGCGGGCCGGGCGCCGGTCAGCCGGACACGGCGTCCTCGTCGACGATGTGCATCGCGGCCTCCTCGGCCGAGGCCGCGGCGCCGTCGATGCCGATGTCCGTGGCGATGAGCCCGCTCTCCTCGTCCTCGTGCGCGCCTTCGTTCGGGGCGACCAGACGGCCCGAGCGGAGGGCACCCACCTCGTTGTCGAGGGGCTCTCCGTCGGTGCCCTGGCAGTCGCCGATGCCGTCTCCGTCGGGTTCGGCGACATCGGGCAGTTCCTCGGCGAGGCGCTGGTCCAGGGTCTCGCCCGCCTGGCGCTCCGAGGCGGTCACCCCGCGATTCTCCACCGCCCATGGCCGCTCCGGCGGGGACCAGCCACGGTCCAGTGGGTCACTGACGCCGTCGGCGACCAGTGTGTCCTCGCCGTCGAGCAGCCCCGCGTCGTCCTGTACCTCGGATCCGTCGGGCTGGTAGACGTCGTCTCCCCATCCGTCGGCGCTGTTCACGGCTACCTCCAGGGGGTGCGGACGGGACCGGTGCCGCCGTACTCGACGACGGGCCCGCGGGCCACAGGACACCGGCGTCGCCCCGAGCGAACCGGGTGGTTCCCGGGAGTCCCCGAGCGGGTGTCCACGTCCAGGGTTCCACCCCCCTTCGCCACCGCGCAACGCCACAGGGGTCGACCAGCAGTGCCACAAGGGCCGACGTCCGGCCGCGCGGGCCTCTTGCGGGCTGCGCGGAGGACCGGTGCGACCCGGCTCCCGGCGGGACCGCGACCCGGCTCCCGGCGAGAAGCCGGACGCAAGCGGCCGGAGCCCACTGCCGGCCTCCGGTCCGCATCGGCCCACTCCGGGGAGGGGCGGCGAGCGGCGGGACGAGAGCGGCGCGGGGCACCCGGCGGGCGGGTCCGCGCCGCTCCGGTCCACCGTGCGGCGGGAGCGGACCGGCGCGTCGGCCGCCGGGCCGGGCACGGCCCGGCCGGTGCCCTTCGCGCACCCGTGCCCTTCGCGCACCCGTGCCCTTCGCGCACCCGTGCCCTTCGCGCACCCGTGCCCTTCGCTCACCGGTGCCCTCCGCTCGCCTGTGCCCTCCGCTCACCCGTGCCCTCCGCTCACCCGTGCCAGGACCTCCAGAGCGCCGCGTACGCGCCGTCCGCCGCGACCAGTTGGTCGTGGCTGCCGAGTTCGCTGATGCGGCCGTTCTCGACGACGGCGATGACGTCCGCGTCATGGGCGGTGTGGAGGCGGTGGGCGATGGCGACGACGGTGCGTCCGTCGAGGACCCGGGCCAGCGAGCGTTCCAGATGGCGGGCCGCCCGCGGGTCCAGGAGCGAGGTCGCCTCGTCCAGGACCAGGGTGTGCGGGTCGGCCAGCACCAGCCGGGCCAACGCGATCTGCTGGGCCTGGGCCGGAGTTAGCGCGAACCCGCCCGAGCCGACCTCGGTGTCCAGGCCGTCGTCCAGTGCCCGCGCCCAGCTGTCCGCGTCGACCGCTCCGAGAGCCGCCCACAACCGGGCGTCGATCGCGTGGACCGGAGCCTCGGCCGGCGTCTCCTCGTCCGCGCCGTGCCGGGCGTGCGGGACGGCGAGCAGCAGGTTGTCGCGCAGGGAGCCCACGAAGACGTGGTGTTCCTGGTTGACCAGGGCCACATGCGAGCGGACCTTCTCGGCGGGCATCCGGGACAGTTCGGCGCCGCCGAGCGTGATCCGGCCGTCCCGGGGTGCGTAGATCCCGGCGAGCAGCCTGCCCAGCGTGGACTTGCCCGCGCCGGACGGGCCGACCAGGGCGAGCCGGGTGCCGGGCGCGACCGCCAGGGAGACCTCGCGCAGTACGTCCACGCCCTCGCGGTAGCCGAAGTGCACCCGGTCCGCGTGGACGTCGCGTCCCTCCGGCGCCACCGCCGGATCGCCGGTGGCCGGCTCGATGTCCCGGACGCCGACCAGCCGCGCCAGCGAGACCTGGGCGACCTGCAGTTCGTCGTACCAGCGCAGGATCAGGCCCACCGGGTCGACGAGCATCTGCGCGATCAGCGCACCCGTCGTCAGCTGGCCCACGCCGATCCAGCCCTGGAGGGCGAGGAACCCGCCGATCATCAGGACCGAGCAGAGCACCGTCACATGCGTGATGTTGACGACCGGGAAGAGGACCGACCGCAGCCAGAGCGTGTACCGCTCCCATGCCGTCCACTCCTGGACCCGGCGGTCCGACAGCTCGATGCGGCGCTTGCTGAGGCGGTGCGACTCGACGGTGCGGCCGGCGTCGACCGTCTCTGCCAGGACGGCGGCGACGGCGGCGTAGCCGGCGGCCTCCGAGCGATAGGCGGACGGTGCGCGCTTGAAGTACCAGCGGCACCCCACCACCAGCAGCGGCACGGCGACCAGCACGGCGGGGGCGAGCGCCGGGGCGGTCACGGTGAGCCCGGCGAGCAGCAGCGCCACCCACACCACACCGATGGCCAGCTGCGGCACGGCCTCGCGCATGGCGTTGGCGAGCCGGTCGATGTCGGTGGTGATGCGGGACAGCAGGTCGCCCGTCCCCGCCCGCTCCAGTACCCCGGGCGGCAGCCCGACCGACCGCACGAGGAAGTCCTCGCGCAGATCGGCCAGCATGCGCTCGCCGAGCATCGCGCCGCGCAGCCGCACCTGCCGGACGAACACGGCCTGGATGACCAGCGCGATGACGAACAGGGCGGCGGTGGCCTCCAGATGGAGTTCGCGCGCGTGGTCCGAGACCCGTTCGACGACCGAGCCCAGCAGATAGGGCCCGGCCATCGAGGCCACGACGGCCACGGTGTTGACGGCGACCAGGAGCAGGAAGGCCCTGCGGTGCCGTTGGAACAGTTCGGTCACGTAAGCGCGTACGGTCTCGGGCGCGCCGACGGGCAGTGTGTTCGCCGCCGTCGGGGCGGCCGGGTCGTACGCCGGTGGCGCCACGCCGATCATGCGGTCTCCTCGATTTCTTCCAGTACGCCGTCCAGAACGGCCTCGTCGTCCACCGTCACGCCGCCGAGAGCGGCCTGTGCCGCGGCCTCGGCGGCCTCCTCCTCGGTCTCGCGTGTCACCACGGCCCGGTAACGCGGCTCGTCGCGCACCAGATCGCGGTGCACGCCGACCGCGACGACCTCGCCGTCGTCGACCAGGACGACCCGGTCGGCCTGGTCCAGGAGCAGCGGTGAGGAGGTGAGGACCACGGTGGTGCGCCCGGCGCGCAGCGAGCGCACCCCATCGGCGATCCGGGCCTCGGTGTGGGAGTCGACCGCGGACGTCGGCTCGTCCAGGACGAGCACCTCCGGGTCCGTGATCAGCGACCGGGCCAGCGCGAGCCGCTGACGCTGACCGCCGGACAGGGAGCGCCCGCGTTCGGTGATGCGGGCGTCCATCGGGTCCTCGGCGTCCAGCGAGCCCTGCGCGAGCGCGTCCAGCACGTCGCCGCACTGCGCGGCGGCCAGCGCCGCGTCGGCGCTCACGAGACCCGACGCGGGTACGTCGAGCAGTTCGCGCAGTGAGCCGGACAGCAGCACAGGGTCCTTGTCCTGGACGAGGACCGCGGTGCGGGCGGAGTCCAGCGGCAGGTCGTCCAGCGGTACGCCCCCGAGGACCACCGAGCTGCTCCGCGGCACGCCCCCGACGAGCACCTCGGCGCCCCGCTCGGAGGCATGGCCGCCCAGCCGCTCGGCCAGCAGCCCCGCCGCGTCCGGGTCGCCGCACACCACGGCGGTGAACCGCCCCGCGGGAGCGAGCAGCCCGGTCACGGGGTCGTACAGATCGCCGGACGGGTCCTCGGCGGCACGCGAGCCGTCGCTGTCCATGGCCCGTTCCAGGGACAGCACCCTGGCGGCCCGCCGGGCCGACGGACGCGAGAAGGAATAGGCCATGGCAATTTCCTCGAAATGCCGCAAAGGGTAGGTGAGCAGCATGACCGCGCTGTACACGGTGACCAGTTCGCCGACCGTGATCCGGCCGTCGCGGGCCAGCTGCACACCACGCCAGACGACGGCGATCATCAGCAGACCGGGCAGCAGCACCTGGATCGCCGAGATCAGCGACCACATGCGGGCGCTGCGCACGGCGGCCCGGCGGACCTCCTGGGAGGCGCGGCGGTAGCGGTCGAGGAAGAGTTCCTCGCCGCCGATGCCGCGCAGCACCCGCAGGCCGGCGACCGTGTCGGAGGCCAGCTCGGTGGCGCGGCCCGCCTTCTCCCGCTGGAAGTCGGCGCGCCGGGTGGCGCGGGGCAGCAGCGGCAGCACGGCGACCGCCAGCACGGGCACGCCCACGGCGACGATCACGCCGAGCGCCGGTTGATAGACGACCAGGCCGACGCAGACCAGGACCACGGTCACGGCCGCCGCCGTGAACCGCGACATGCCCTCCACGAACCAGCCGATCTTCTCGACGTCGCCGGTGGAGACCGCCACCACCTCGCCCGCCGCCACACGCCGCGTCAGGGCGGAGCCCAGCTGCGCGGTTCTGCGGGCCAGCAGCTGTTGCACGCGCGCTGCCGCGGTGATCCAGTTGGTGACCGCCGCGCGGTGCAGCATGGCTTCGCCCAGGGCGATGCACGCGCCGCACAGCACCATCAGGGCGCCGGTCAGGGCGAGCCGGGTGCCGGAGTGATCGATGACGGCCTGGACGGCCAGACCCACACAGAACGGCAGTACGGAGACGGCCACGAAGTGCAGCAGGCCCCAGGCGAGGGCCTTGAGCTGACCGCCGAGCTGATTGCGCCCGAGCCACCACAGGAAGCGGGGACCTGAGCGCGTGTCCGGCACGCCCGGGTCGGGATACGGAAGGTCTTGGATCTGCATGACATCCCAGTGGCTCGTGTCAAGGGGTGGAGGGAGCCGCGGATTTCGGCAACCTTCCGGCCGTGGGGGCCGGTAGCAAACCGTGAAAGGTTCGCGTCGCAACGTGGTCGGTAGCAAACGATTTTCCGGGCAGGGGGAAGGAATCGGCCCCACCGGACCCGGTCGGCCGGGACGGGGGGAGCGGGCGATTCGTCCGAGACGTGGTGCGAGGATGGGCGGCATGCGAAAGAACGGTGCGATGCGTACGGGGCTCGCGGCAGGGGTCTGCGGGGTCGTCGCGGTCACTCTGTCGGCCTGCGGTGGCTCGGCGGGCGGGAGCGGGACGAACGGGCACGCGGGATCGGGTGGCGCGGCGGCCCGTACGAGCGCGCCCGCGGCCGATCCGAAGCGCATCCCCGATGTGGGTGACAAGCTCCAGCGGAAGATCCCGTCCGAGTCCCGTCAGGTCCTCGCGGTCTACGGCGAGGGCAAGGATTCCGCGAAGTCCACCGTGGTGCTGTACACGAAGTCGGGCACGACCTGGAAGAAGACCCGCAGCTGGGCCGCGCACAACGGGAAGAAGGGCTGGACCACCGACCATCACGAGGGCGACAAGCGCAGCCCGGTCGGTGTGTTCACGCTCAGCGACGCCGGTGGTGTGCTCGACGACCCGGGCGCCCGGCTCCCGTACACGCAGTCGGGGGGCTTCCAGGCTCCGCACTACTGGGCGAAGTCGCACTGGCACGACTTCGACTACGTGATCGCCATCGACTACAACCGCCTCAAGGGCAATCCGCCGGACGACCCGACCCGCCCGTGGGGCGACGAGAAGGGCGGCGGTATCTGGCTGCACATGGACCACGGCAGCGGCACGTCGGCGTGCGTGAGCCTGTCCAAGCCGGCCATGGAGTACCTGCTGCGCACGCTCGACCCGGATCAGCATCCGGTCATCGTCATGGGGGACAAGGCGGACCTGAAGGCCTGACCCCTCCCGCCGGGGCTCCGCCGTTTCGCCACTCCAGCGCGCCGGGGCTCCGGGGCACCATTGCGGACGGCTCAACCGCCCCGTAGAACACCGCACATGAGTAGACCGGTCATCATGTCCATGCTCGCCGGAGTGATCCTCGTGGCGGGTGCCCTCCTCGGGGCGGGCGCGGCCCCGGCGGCCCCCGCGTCCGTCGCGGCTCAGGGGTCCGGCGTACCCGCCGTCGCTCGATCCCTCGACGTGCCCGCCGAGTTCGGCAACGACTGGCACGACCCCGTCACCGCTTCCCCGCCCGTCGGCAGGCCCGCCGGAACCTCCTGCGAAGTGACCCTCGCCGAGGCGCAGTTCCGTGACTTCACGCCCTACAAGGGCACCTACACCCCGCCGAAGGGCTGCGGCGACCGCTGGAGCAAGGTCGTGCTCCGGCTCGAAGGCAAGGTCAAGGGGCGCCAGTTCGACCGCCTCGGGTATCTGCGCGTCGGCGGGGTGGAGATCCTCCGTACGTCCACCCCGGAGCCGTCGCCCGACGGGATCGCATGGTCCGTCGAGAAGGACGCGACGCGCTACAGCGACACGTTCCGGCGGAGCCGCGACGTCGAGATGCTCATCGGGAACGTCGTCGACGACACGTACACGGGCGTCCTCGACGTCAGGGCCACGCTGACGTTCCATGCGGGCAGGCCCGCCGCGACCCCCGACCGTGTCCTGACCCTCCAGGACGGCACCCTGACCACCCCGCGCAACAGCGAGCGGGTGATCGCCGAGGTGTACGCGACCGGGTCCGGCGGCGGCTGCGAGGAGTACTGGTACCTCACGGTCCCGGACGAGGCCCCGTACTCCTGCAAGGCGGACAACGGCCCCTACCGCGAGGTGCAGATCAGTGTCGACGGCCAACTCGCCGGAATCGCCGAGCCGTTCCCGACGGTGTGGACCGGCGGCTGGTCCAACCCCTTCCTCTGGTACGTGATTCCGGGGCCCCGTGCGTTCGACGTCAAGCCCGTCGAGTACGACCTGACCCCGTTCGCCGGTCTGCTCAACGACGGGCGTCCGCACCGGATCGACGTCTCGGTCGTGGGCGTCCCCGAGGGGCAGTCCGGCTGGAGCGTGCCGGTCAACGTGCTCGTCTGGCAGGACGCGCGGCGCGCCCACGTGGGCGGTGCACTCACCCGCGCCGATGCGGGCGACCTCGCCAACTCCTCGACGTACAAGCCTGGTCCGGAGAGCCGGCTCGACACCGAGGGAGGGCACCGTCTGACGGTCGCCGGATACCTCGACACCTCGCACGGCCGGGTGCGGACGACCGTCAGCCGCACCCTCGCGCACACCTCCGTGCACCGCTGGACCGAGGGCGAGATCACGGACGGCCTCGAGGCGAGGTGGACCGACGACGAGAGGGTCACCGTCGACGGACGCGGCCCCGCCGTGACGACGTACACCCGGCGCACGTACACGATGGACGGCACGACGACCCTCGGCGCGGACGACCGGCTGCGGACCGTGCTGACGCTCGGCGACCGGGCCGCCGTGGCCGAGTCGTCGGCGGGCCGGCGCACCGCGTGGTCACGGCTCGAGGACACCTACACGGGCGACGCGACGTACACGGCGAACGTGCCGCGCGACCAGCGTCACGCGGTCGCCACGACGAGCGAGCGCTATCGCCTGTACGGGTCGGCGGGTTGCTACGACCGCTCCCTCGTCACCGTGCAGGGGGCGTTGACGGAGGATCGCACCGGCTGCTGAGGCGGGCGCCGACGGGCCGCGGTTCCCCGGGGCCCGTCGGCGCTGGCGAGGCCGGACGGCGGACGCGGGACGCCCCTCCACGGCGTGCGCCGTCCGTATCCCGTGTCCGGCGTCCGGCGGGGCAGCGTGCGTAGGGGCGGTGTGGCAACGTGCGGAGGGGCGGTGTCCGGAGGGGCGGCCGGGTCACCCGGACCGGCCCTCCGCCACGGGACGGGTCGCGTGTTCGAGCGCCAGCAGGGCGGAGTAGTAGCCGCGGCCCGTCGCGTGATCCATGCCCACCTCGCACATACGGTTCGCCGACAGATGCGCGTCGAAGTCGCGGGAGGTCACGAACGCCGCCTCCTCGCGGGTGGCCGACTCGGTGAGTTCCGGGTGGAGCATGCCGCGGTCGCCCGCGAAGGCGCAGCACCCGGCGTCGTCGGGCACCACCACCTCGTCGGCGCACGCCTCGGCCACCGCACGCAGCTGTGCCTCGTCGCCCAAGTGCCGCATGGAGCAGGTCGGGTGGAGCACGGCGGAGCCGAGGGTGCGGTGCACGGTGAGGTGGGGGAGGAGCTCCTCGGCGGCCCACACCAGCGAGTCGACGACCGTCAGCCCGGCGTGCAACTCCCGGTTGTCGGCGGTCAGATACGGAACGACCTCCCGCGCGATGCCGAGCGTGCAGGACGAGGCGTCCACGACGAGCGGCAGTCTGCCGCCGGCGGTCCAGCCCCAGGCCGCCTCGACGACGCGATTGGCCATCACGGCGTTGCCCGCGTCGTACCCCTTGGAGTGCCAGATCGTCGCGCAGCAGGTGCCCTTCACGTCGTCCGGGATCCAGACCGGCTTTCCCGCTCGCTCCGAGACCGCGACGACGGCCCGCGCGAGCGACACGTCTCCGGGGCCGGCGAAGATGCGGTTGACGCAGGCCGGGTAGTAGACGGCGACGGCCCCCACGCGCGCTGTGGAGGGCATGGCGGAGGTGGCGGCTCCCGGCATCCGCGGCAGCCATTCGGGCACGAGGTCCGGGCGTACGACCCTGCGCGCCGCGCGCGTGACGGCGGTGATCCGCCGGCTGCCGATCCGGTCCGCGGCCGCGACGGCCAGCCGGGCCGAGACCTCGAGGGCGCGGAAGTGCCGCGCGGCCAGCGCGGCGACCTTCTCCTCGCGCGGCGAGTGCCGGGCGTGCCGGAACTCCTTCATCAGGGCGCCGGTGTCGATGCCGACCGGGCAGGCGAGCTTGCAGGTCGAGTCGCCCGCGCAGGTGTCCACGGCGTCGTATCCGTACGCCTCCAGGAGGCCCTTCTCGACCGCGGAGTTGCCGGGCTGGCGCATCATCTCGCGGCGCAGCACGATCCGTTGGCGCGGTGTGGTCGTCAGGTCCTGGCTGGGGCAGGTCGGTTCGCAGAAGCCGCACTCGATGCAGGGGTCGGCGATGGCCTCGACCCGCGGGATCGTCTTCAGGCCCCGCACGTGCGCCCGCGGATCACGGTCGAGCACGATGCGCGGCGCGAGCACTCCGTCGGGATCGATCAGCCGTTTGGTGCGCCACATCAACTCCGTCGCCCCGGCGCCCCATTCGAGTTCCAGGAAGGGCGCGATATTGCGTCCGGTGGCGTGCTCGGCCTTCAGCGATCCGTCGAAGCGCTCGACGGTGAGCCGGCAGAACTCGTCCATGAAGGCGGCATAGCGCTCCACATCCGCCGGCTCGGACGCGTCGAAGGCCAGCAGGAAGTGCAGATTGCCGTGGGCGGCGTGGCCCGCGACGGCGGCGTCGAAGCCGTGCCGGGTCTGGAGTTCCAACAGCGCCTCGCAGGCCTCGGCGAGCCGTTCGGGAGGCACCGCGAAGTCCTCCGTGATCAACGTCGTGCCGGACGGACGGGCACCGCCGACCGCCGTGACGAACGCCTTGCGGGCCTTCCAGTAGCCGGCGACGATCCGCTGGTCGCGGGTGAAGGAGTTCGCCACCGAGGACACGGGGGACACCAGGGGGAGCCCCTCCAGCAGCGCGCGGGCCCTCTCCTCGTACGCGTCCTGCGTGGCCTCGTCCGGAGCGCGGAACTCGACGAGCAGTGCGGTCGTCGGGCCGGGGAGTCCCGCCCAGTCCGCGGGTACGCCCTCGACGCTCACCGAGGCGCGCAGCGTGTTGCCGTCCATCAGCTCGACGGCGGAGGCGCCCGCTGCCGTGAACAGGGGCACGGCGGCGGCCGCGGCCGGCAGCGAGCCGAAGAAGAGCAGCGCGGCGGAGACCCGTCGTTCCAGCGGCAGCGTGTCGAAGACGACCTCCGAGATGAAGCCGAAGGTGCCCTCCGAGCCGACCATCAGACCGCGCAGGATCTCGACGGGCGTCGAGCCGTCGAGGAAGGCGTCCAGGCGGTAGCCGTTGGTGTTCTTGATCGCGTATTTGGCGCGGACGCGGGCGACGAGCCCGGCGTCGGACTCGATCTCCGCCTTGAGCTCCATGAGCCCGGCGCACAGGGCCGGTTCGGCGCGCGCGAGCCGTTCGTCGGCGTCCGGCTCCGCCGTGTCCACGACCGTGCCGGTGGGCAGGACGAAGGTGAGCGACGCGAGCGTGCGGTACGAGTTGCGGGTGGTGCCCGCCGTCATGCCGGAGGCGTTGTTCGCGACCACGCCGCCGACCGTGCAGGCGATCGCGCTGGCCGGATCGGGACCGAGCACGCGCCCGTGCCGGGCGAGCGCGGCGTTGGCGCGCGCGACGGTCGTGCCCGGGGCGATACGGGCCCGCGCTCCGCCGTCCAGGACCTCGACGCCCGTCCAGTGCCGGCGTACGTCGACGAGGATGTCCTCGCCCTGTGCCTGGCCGTTGAGCGAGGTCCCCGCCGCGCGGAACACCACCTCGCGGCCCTTGCCGTGCGCGTACGAGAGCACGGCCGAGACGTCGTCGATGTCCTCGGGGACCACGACGACCCGCGGCACGAAACGGTAAGGGCTGGCGTCGGAGGCGTAGCGCACGAGGTCGGAGATCCCGGTCAGCACCTTGTCGGCGCCGAGCAGCGCGATCAGGTCACCGCGCAGTGGCTCAGGGGTGCCCCCGGCCCGGTCCTCGGGGACCCGGTCGGCCGCCGGGGCCTCGCGGTGTCCGTCGGGGCGCAGTGCGTCGGGGTCGGGCTCCAGCAGAGGCATCGCGCACCCTCCCTCTCGGGCTCATCGAGCGGCGCGCTCCCGTGCTCGGCCGGTCCGGCGGCGGTGTTCCGCTCCGGGCGGCCTCAGCGGCGGAGTTCCGTCCTGAACCGTCTCAGCAACGGTGTTCCGCCCTCGGCATGCCGTCCACCAAGGTGTCCAGCAGCCCGCCGAGCACCTCGCGCTGCTCGTCCGTCAATGGAGCCAGGATCTCCTCCGCGGCGCCGCGGCGCGCGGCGCGCAGTTCGCGCAGCGCCTTGCGTCCCTCGTCCGTGACCTCGATACGGATCACCCGGCGGTTGGTGGGGTCGGGGGCCCGGCGCACCCTGCCGCTCGCCTCCAGGCCGTCGACCAGCGTGGTCACGGCGCGCGGCACCACTTCGAGGCGCTCCGCGAGATCGGCCATGCGGGGCGGTGAGCTGTAGTGCGCGAGCGTGCGCAGCAGCCGTGACTGGGCGGGTGTGATGCCCAGCTCGCGCTGCTCCAGATGGCGCTTCTGGATGCGGTGCACGCGGCGCGTCAGGCGCAGCAACTGCTCGGCGAGCAGACCGTCGGCATCGAGGGTGGTCATGCGGGAACAATATCAGGATGCCGTTCATTGTGAGTATAGGTAACAATGAGCTAGGCTCCGTCAGTCGTCGGAACCTCACTGATGTCCCCGTCGTCCCATTTCACTAGGAGTCCATTGCGTCCCGACCAGTCAACCTGGAGCCCGCCACCTGTCGACAAGGAACAGCCTCGGCAGGTGCGCCGCATCCTCAGTCTCTTCCGGCCCTACCGCGGCCGCCTCGCGATCGTCGGCCTGCTGGTGGGTGCCGCGTCCCTCGTGTCCGTCGCCACGCCCTTCCTGCTGAAGGCGATCCTGGACACCGCGATCCCCCAAGGCCGTACGGGTCTGCTGACCCTGCTCGCGCTCGGCATGATCCTCAGCGCCGTCCTGAGCGGCGTCTTCGGCGTCCTGCAGACGCTGATCTCCACGACCGTCGGCCAGCGCGTGATGCACGATCTGCGCACAGCGGTCTACGGCCGCCTCCAGCGCATGTCGCTGGCCTTCTTCACCAGGACGCGCACGGGTGAGGTCCAGTCGCGCATCGCCAACGACATCGGCGGCATGCAGGCGACCGTCACCTCCACCGCCACCTCGCTGGTCTCCAACCTCACCAGTGTGGTCGCCACGATCGTCGCGATGATCGCCCTGGACTGGCGCCTGACCGTCGTCTCCCTGCTCCTGCTGCCGGTGTTCGTGTGGATCAGCCGCCGGGTCGGCAACGAACGCAGGAAGATCACCACGCAGCGCCAGAAGCAGATGGCGGCGATGGCCGCCACCGTCACCGAATCGCTCTCCGTCAGCGGCATCCTGCTCGGGCGCACCATGGGCCGGGCCGACTCGCTCACGAAATCCTTCGCGGAGGAGTCCGAGGGCCTCGTCGACCTCGAGGTGAGGTCGAACATGGCGGGACGCTGGCGCATGTCCGTCATCGGCATCGTCATGGCCGCCATGCCCGCCGTCATCTACTGGACCGCGGGCGTCGCCCTCCAGCTCGGCGGCCCCTCCATCTCGATCGGCACGCTCGTCGCCTTCGTCTCGCTCCAGCAGGGCCTGTTCCGGCCGACGGTCAGCCTGCTGTCCACCGGTGTGCAGATCCAGACCTCGCTCGCGCTGTTCCAGCGCATCTTCGAGTACCTCGACCTGCCCATCGACATCACCGAACCCGAGAGCCCCGTCCACCTCGACCAGGTCAAGGGCGAGATCCGCTTCGAGGACGTCGAGTTCCGCTACGACGACAAGGGTGCCCCGATCCTCGACGGCATCGACATCACCGTCCCGGCAGGCGGCAGCCTCGCCGTCGTCGGACCGACCGGCTCCGGCAAGTCCACACTCAGCTATCTGGTGCCGCGGCTGTACGACGTCACGGACGGGCGCGTGACCCTCGACGGGGTCGACGTCCGCGACCTCGACTTCGACACCCTCGCGCGCGCGGTCGGCGTCGTCTCCCAGGAGACGTACCTCTTCCACGCCTCGGTCGCCGAGAACCTGCGCTTCGCCAAGCCGGACGCCACCGACGAGGAGCTGCACGCGGCGGCGCGGGCGGCCCAGATCCACGACCACATCACCTCGCTGCCCGACGGGTACGACACGGTCGTCGGCGAGCGCGGCCACCGGTTCTCCGGGGGCGAGAAGCAGCGCCTCGCCATCGCCCGCACGATCCTGCGCGACCCGCCCGTGCTCATCCTCGACGAGGCGACCAGCGCCCTGGACACCCGTACGGAGCACGCCGTCCAGGAGGCCATCGACGCCCTGTCGGCCAACCGCACCACGCTCACCATCGCGCACCGGCTGTCCACGATCCGGGGCGCCGACCAGATCGTGGTCCTGGACTCGGGCCGCGCGGTCGAGCGCGGCACGCACGAGGAACTCCTGGCGCAGGAGGGGCGCTACGCCGCCCTGGTGCACCGGGACGCCCAACTGGAGCCGACAAGATGACGATATGCCGGGTTTGTGTGCTTTAGCGGGTTACCGTGCCCGTTATGCAGATGAACACTCCGCCACCGAGCACGATTCGACTGACGCGCCGGGGCCGGGTCGCCCTCATCGCGACCGGAGCCGTCGTGGCGGCCACCGCCGTGGCGGTGCCGCTGCTGAGCATGGGAAACGAGGACGCGCCCCCGACGTCGCTCGTCATTCCGGAGGGCTGGCGCTCCGGCCAGGTCTACGCGGCCGTCGACAAGGCCCTCCGGGTGCCCGCGGGCACCACCAAGAAGTCCCTCGTCAAAGCCGCCCTCAAGCTCCCGAACGACGCCCAGGGCAACCCCGAGGGCTATCTCTTCCCGGCGACGTATCCGCTCGGCGAGAAGACGACCCCGGAGTCGCTCCTGACGTTCATGGTCAGCACCGCGAACAAGAAGTTCAACGGAGCGCCGATCGCGGCGGGCGCGCAGCGCAACGCGATGAACGTCTATCAGGCGGTCACCATCGCGAGCATCGTGCAGGCGGAGGCGGCGACCAAGGCGGACATGGGCAAGGTGGCCCGGGTCGTCTTCAACCGCCTGGAGCGCGGTATGCCGTTGCAGATGGACTCCACCATCAACTACGCGCTGAACCGCTCCACCCTGAGCACCAGCCAGGACGACACGAGGATCAACAGCCCCTACAACTCGTACCAGCGCATGGGCCTGCCGCCCACACCGATCGCCAATCCCGGTGAGGAGGCGATGCGTGTAGCGATCAACCCGCCCCCGGGCGACTGGCTGTACTTCGTCACGGTCAAACCGGGCGACACGCGCTTCACGGCGAGCTACGAGGAGCACCAGCGCAACGTCGCCGAGTTCAACCGGAACCACCACAGCGCGTCCCCCACGGCGGCCGCTTCCACCGCGACTGCTCCTACTGCAACTGCTCCGACCGCTGCTGCTCCCACCGCTGCTGCTCCCACGGCTGCTGTTCCCACCGCGGTTGCCCCGACCGCGGTTGCTCCCACCGCGGCCTCTCCCGCGCGTTGAGCACCGCGTGGGGCATCACGCGGCGACCGGCGCGCCCGCCAGCAGCCGTCTGATGTCCCGTACGGCGGCCCGTCCGGCCCGGTTGGCGCCGATGGTGCTCGCGGACGGTCCGTAGCCCACCAGGTGGATCCGCGGATCGGCGACCACACGTGTCCCCTCGACGCGGATGCCACCACCCCGCTCGCGCAGCCGCAGCGGCGCCAGATGGTCGATGGCGGCCCGGAAACCGGTCGCCCACAGGATCACGTCGGCGTCCACGCGCCGCCCGTCCGCCCACACCACGCCGTCCGGGGTGATCCGGTCGAACATCGGCCGCCGCTCCAGCACGCCGTCGGCCAGCGCCTGCCGGATCGCGTCGTTCAGCGGCAGCCCGGTGACCGAGACGACGCTCCGGGGCGGAAGTCCCTGGCGGACCCGCTCCTCGACGAGCGCGACGGCGGACCGGCCGAACTCCTCGGTGAAGGGGCCCTCACGGAAGACCGGGGCGCTCCGCGTGACCCAGGTGGTCGTGGCGGCGTGCGAGGCGATCTCCATCAGATGCTGGGTGCCGGAAGCGCCGCCGCCCACGACGACCACGCGCTGCCCGGCGAACTCCTCGGGGCCCGGATACTGCGCCGTGTGCAACTGCCGCCCGCGGAAGGTCTCCTGGCCCGGATAGCGGGGCCAGAACGGGCGGTCCCAGGTGCCCGTCGCGTTGATCAGGGACCGGGTCGTCCATGTACCGTCGCCGGTCTCCACTAGCAGGCGTCCGTCGGGTCCCTCCCGGACGGCCCTGACATCGACCGGCCTGCGTACCCGCAGCTCGAAGGCGCGCTCGTAGGCGTCGAAGTACTCCGAGACGACCTCGGACGACGGGCGGGCCGGGTCGGCGTCCGTGAGTTCCATACCGGGCAGGGCGTGCATCCCGTGCACCTTGCCGTACGTCAGCGAAGGCCAGCGGAACTGCCAGGCGCCGCCGGGGCGCGGCGCGTGGTCGAGGACGACGAAGTCCCGTCCGGGCTCGAAGCCGGTGCGCCGCAGGTGAAAGGCGGCGGCCAGACCGGCCTGTCCGGCGCCGATGACGACCACATCGACCTCACGCGCGCGTACCTCTGTGTTGTTCACGCTTCTACCAACCGGACCGGTCTCCGGGATCTTCCCGCCGGGCGCCCGACTGTGAGCCACCCGACGGGCTCGCGTCGCGGCCACCCGCGACCGGCCGGCCCCGCGGTCCCTGTCACCGCCGGTCAGGATCCGGCCCAGCTGCGAGCGCGACCGGCGAGATGTACGGGTCCCGCATCCCTCCGCGCGGCTTCTGGATCACGTGCGGAATCCGTCGTATGGGAGAGGATTGAGGCATGTCCGATGCCTTCACCACGCACGTCCTGAACATCGCCTCCGGTTCGTCGGAGGCGATCGTCGACCTCACCCGCGACTGCGAGGCCTTCCTCCGCGAGGTCGCGGCGGGCCGTGACGGTCTCCTGAACGTCTTCGTACCCCACGCCACCGCCGGAATCGCCATCATCGAAACGGGCGCGGGCAGCGACGACGACCTCCTCACCGCGCTGCACTCCCTGCTCCCCGCGGACGACCGCTGGCAACACCGTCACGGCAGCCCCGGTCACGGCCGTGACCACGTCCTCCCCGCCATCGTCCCGCCGCACGCGACCCTGCCCGTGGTCGACGGGAGCCTGGAGCTGGGGACGTGGCAGTCGGTGTGCCTCGTGGACACGAACCGGGACAACCCTCACCGTGAGGTTCGCTTGTCGTTCCTCGGCTAGCCCGGGCGCGGCCGGGACTGCGGAGCCCTTCCCGGCGTCAGGCCGGCTTGCGCCACCCTCAGCCCGGCTTACGCCCCCCTCAGGCCGGCTTACGCCCCCCTCAGGCCGGCTTGCGCCACACGGAGATGTGCTTCGCGGAGTCCTGGGTGAACGGCGCCCCGTCCCAGTCCGCGACGCGCCGTTCCGGTTCGAGCCCCGCGATCCGTGCCATCAGGTCGAGTTCCGCCGGCCACGCGTACCGGTGCCGGGAGGCGTCGCGGCGATAGCGGCCGTCGTCGCCGTCGCGGGTGAGGTGGTGCGAGACGAGGATCTGCTCGACCAGGTCGAAGGTGTCGAAGCCGAGGTGCCCCTCGGAGACGTCGAACGGGACCGCGACCTGCCCGGGAGGCAGGAACCGCAGCGGCGGAACACCCAGTTCGATGACGAACCGGCCGCCAGGCGCCAGATGGCGTGCCGCGTTGCGGAAGCACTCGACCTGTTCGTCCTGCGTGAGCAGGTTCGTGATCGTGTTGTAGACGAGATAGACCAAGGTGAACTCGCCGGGGACGACGGTCGTGGCCATGTCCCCGATGGCGACCGGGAGCGTGTCCTCGTCCAGCTTGTGCCGCAGGACCGCCACCATGTGCTCGGACAGTTCGATGCCCACCACCGGCACGCCACGTTCCCGTAGCGGGACGGCCACGCGTCCGGTTCCGATCGCGAACTCAAGTGCCCGGCCGTCTCCGGCGAGTTCGGCGAGGAAGGTGAGAGCCGGCCCGAGAACGGCGGGCGAGGAGTTCTCGGTCTCCTCGGCGTCGTAGCGGTCGGCGGTCGCACGGGTCCACAGTTCGCTGCTCGTCATGGGAGGCCACTGTGGCGGGTGAGACGGGCCCTGTCGACGCGTTTACGCTCCGGCTCCGAGCACACCCCGTCCCATCCGTCGGCTGTCACGGGACAGCGCGTTGGCATCCGCCGGGCACCCGAACCGACACGCGCGACAACGCGGGTACCTACACGAGTGAGGTTTTGATGTCCCCTCGGAGTTTCCTCGTCGCCCTGGCCCTGTTACCGATGCTCGCCTCCCCGGCGATCGCTCGGGCGACACCGGCCGATCGCTCCGGAGTGCCGCTCCACAGAACCCCCTTCGATCTGCAGGCGCACCGCGGTGGCATCGGTATGACGACCGAGGAGTCCCTGGCCGGGTTCGGCAAGGCGATGCGCCTCGGGGTGTCCACCCTGGAGCTGGACACCCAGATCACCGAGGACCGCAAGGTCGTCGTCAACCACGACCGGCAGGTCAGCGCCCAGAAGTGCCGTGACACCGCTCCCGTCACGCCGGGGGACCCGATGTACCCGTACGTCGGGAAGTACATCAAGGATCTGACTCTGGCTCAGATCAAGACGATGGACTGCGGCTACCAGCAGTTGCCCGGCTTCCCCGAGCAGGAGATCGTCAAAGGCTTCAGGATGGTCGAGCTCAAGGACGTCCTGAATCTGGTCAAGAGCTACCGGGCCAGGAAGATCACCCTCAACATCGAGACGAAGGTCGAGGCCGGCGCACCCGAACAGACGGCGCCGCGCGGGCTGTTCGTACGCCGGGTGTACGAGGAGATCCACGCCTCGGGCATCGAGCGCCAGGTCACGATCCAGTCCTTCGACTGGGGCGCGCTCAAGGAGATGCACCGGCTCGCTCCCAAGTGGCCGCTCGTGGCGCTCACCAACTACGACTTCCTCCAGGTCGGTCAGCCGGGTGCCTCGCCGTGGCTGGGCGGGATCGACGCGGACGACTACGACGGCGACTTCGTGAGGGCCGCCGCCACCGTCCCCGGTGTCAGGGCCCTCTCGCCCAACTACGGCTTCCCGCGGAGCGGCAAGGTCGGCGACCCGGGCTTCCGTTTCTATCCGGACGCGTCGATGGTCTCCGAGGCCCATGTCCGAGGCCTGAAGGTCGTCCCCTGGACCTGTGACGACCCGGCCACCGTCGAGGCGCTCATGGACCTGGGCGTCGACGGCATCATCACCAACTACCCCGACCGCGTACGGCAGATCATGGCCGAGCGCGGCATGCGCCTCCCCAGGGCCTACCGGCCGCACTGACACTGACACCGGATGTCGTACGGGCCACCGGGCACGCCGGGTAGGGGAGAGGCGGGAGAGGCGGCCCCACCGGCTGCCGGTGGGTCGGTGCGGCTACTTCGCCGGGATCTTCTGCTCGAACCAGACGACCTTGCCGCTGCTCAGCCTCGTCGCTCCCCAGCGCAGGGCGAGTTGATTGACCAGGAACAGGCCACGGCCGCCCTCGTCCCCGAGGTCGGCGTGGCGCATCCGGGGCACCTGGGGCGAGTCGTCGGTCACCTCGCAGCGCAGCACATCGGTGCGCAACAGCCGCAGCGAGAGGGGCCGCGAGGCGAAGCGCACGGCGTTCGTCACGACCTCGCTGACCATGAGTTCCGTAGGGTCGATCAGCGACTCGAGTCCCCAGCGGCGCAGGGCCCTGCGGGTCAGCCGGCGCGCCTGTCCCGCGGTCATCGGGTGCGGGGCGAGGTACCAGTACCCGACACTGTCGGGCGGGAAGCCCTCGAACCGGGCGGTGAGCAGGGCGATGTCGTCGTCCCGGGTGCCCGGGGTCAGGGTGCCCAGTACGTGATCGCACAGCACTTCCAGCGAGGCGAGCCCCCGGGCGGTGCCCTGCAGCCGGACCCGGAGCGCCTCGACACCGCTTCCGATGTCCGTGTCGCGGGACTCGACGAGTCCGTCGGTGTACAGCACCAGGGTCGCCCCGGTGGGCGCGGCCATCTCCACCGATTCGAAGACGACGCCGCCGACGCCGATCGGAGCACCGGGCGGGACGGCCAGCACCTCGGCGCGGCCGTCCTCGTGCAGCAGCACCGCGGGCGGGTGACCCGCGTTCGCCATCAGCAGGCGGTGCGAAATCGGGTCGTAGATCGCGTAGAGGCAGGTCGCGATGTGGTCGCTGCCCAGTCGCTGGGCCTGCTCGTCGAGGTGGTGCAGGACCTCGTCGGGCGGCAGATCGAGTCCGGCGAGGGTCTGCACGATGGTGCGCAGCTGGCCCATGATCGCGGCGGAGGTCATCGAGTGGCCCATGACGTCGCCGACGATCAGGGCGACGCGGTTGCCGGGGAGCGGGATCGCGTCGTACCAGTCGCCGCCGACCTGGGCGGTCTTCGAGGCGGGCAGGTAGCGGCTGGCCAGCCGGACGCCGGTCGGCTCGGGCAGCGACGACGGGAGCATGGTGTGCTGGAGGGTGTCCGCCACGGCTGCCTCGTGGCCGTACATCACGGCCTTCTGGACCCCGAGCGCGGTGTGCGTCGCGAGCTGCGAGGCGACGAGCAGGTCGTCGCCGGTGAAGACGGGGCGGTCCGTCCCGCGGAGCAGGACGACCGTGCCCATGACGTGGTGGCGGCCCTGCAACGGCGCGATGATCAGGCGGTGGCCCGGTGGCGGCTTCACCGGTGGGTCCGCCCCCGCTCCGAGCAGTTCGGCGACCGCGGGCGCGTTGCCCGGCGCGTCACCGAACGCGGGCCGCCCGTCCCGCAGCAGTTGCGCGAGCCGGCCGCCGCCGGCCGGTTCGACCCGCTCGGCGACCTCGGGGAGCGGCGGCGCGGGCGGAGCCCCGTCGGGGTGCGGCGCCGGCGGGGACGCCCGGTCCGCGCTGTGCAGCTGGAGGACGACGGGTGCCGCCGACTGCTCCGTGCCCAACGGCAGCGGATCGTCGAGGTGGATGAATATCGCGTCCGCGAACGCGGGCACGGCCGCCTGCCGCAGTTCCCGGAGCGTCTCGTCCAGATCCATCCCGCGGGCGATCCGGCGCGTCGCGACATCGAGGTACCGAAGACGGTCCGTCTGCGGCACGGCGTCGTCGGTCACCGCGGCAGGTGCGGCGAGGCCCTGCGGCGGGGTGTCATCGTGGGGGGTGTGGTGCTCGGTCACGCGTTCTGTCCCGTCCAGTGGGTGGCGCGGTCCGCGGCTCGGACCGGGCCTCCTCAGTCACACCTTCTGCAGCAGAGGAAGACCTGTTCCTCGGGCGGGACGTCGGCCACCGCGGGGGCGTACGTGTACGAGGTCTCCTTGACGATCTCGAAGCCCGCCGCCTCGATGACCTTGTGCAGGTCCTCCCGCAGGTAGCCGGAGACCCTGATCGTGTTCCCGAGGAACGGGATCGAGAAGTCGTCCACATCGGCCTCGACCATCGAGAGGACGAACAGGCCCTCGGGAGCGAGCAGATGACGGACGGTCCGCAGGGCGAGGGGAATCTCCGCGCGCGGCAGCATCAGCAGCGAGAAGAAGGCGGCGACGGCGTCGAAGCGGCCGAGGTCGCGCGGGCCTCCTGGCCGCAGGTCGGCGAGGTCCAGCTGGTGGAACGTCGCGTCCGGGACGTATTCGCTCGCGAGCTTCACCATGCCGCCGGAGAGGTCGACGCCCACGACCTCGAACCCGGCGTCCGTCATCTGGCGCGCGGTCGGCACTCCCGTGCCGCAGCCGAGATCCAGGACCCGCGATCCCTCGGGCAGCGATCCGATCAGCCACTCACCCGCGGCGACCTGGCCCTCCTTGTGGGGAAAGGCCTCGTCGTAGCGGTCACCGATGGCGTCGAAGGCCTCGGCCTGGCCGCTGCGGTCGAGCCGGATGCTCTCGTAATCAGTCTCGTGATTGCTGTTGATCACGAAAGGAACCTTTCATGGGGCCTGTCGGATTATTTCATAATGTGGATGAAAGCGGCCATGACGGGATCTCCGAGCCTTATCGGTCGCTCAGGAGACGTCAATTCGAGACGATAGTCGTTCAGCGTTCGGCGAGATGCCCAAGTGTCCGAAATTGCTCGGTCCGCGGGAGAGTTCCGGCCCGGGCATCCGCCCGTGACCGCTGCCTGAACTCGCCCTGGCCGTAGGGATGTTGGCGCATCCGATCGATGATGACACGGCCGGAATCCGTCCGGGCGGCACGGGTGGCCGGGGCGAACCTCCGGGGCAACTCGCCGCCGTGATCGGGGAAACGGCGAAGTCGCCGCCCTCTGGGCGGAGTTGGCTCCCGGACGGTGGCGCGCCCCACTCATCCGCTCCGGGTCCGGACGCGACGTACGCGCCAGGGGTACGACGACCACCGCCCCGCCCGGCGGGTATCCCCACCCGGTCCTGACAGGGCAGGCCGGCCCGCCTCGCCGTACCGGAACGCCGCATTCGTGGAAGGATCGTGTTCAGTCCCGGGTCCGAGCTCGGCAGGGGCCGCCACGGTCCGCCCGTCCAAGGCCCCGGGCCTGCGGTACGTGCTCGCGTGGACCCGGAGGTTGCTGTGCCCGTACACCGCGTCGGACTGGTCGTCCATCAGGGGCGGAGCGCGGCCCGCGACGTCGCCCGCGCCGTACACGCCTGGTGCGACGCGCGAGACATCCGGTGCACCGATATCGACGTCTGGGCCAAGGACCAGCGGCGTCGCGGCGGGCGGGCGGAGGCGGAGGCGGCCGGCAACCCGGACCTCGTCGTCACCCTCGGCGGCGACGGCACCTTTCTGCGCGGTGCCCGGATCGCCGTCAAGAGCGGCGCGAACGTGCTGGGCGTCGACCTCGGCAAGGTCGGGTTCCTCACCGAGGTACCGGCGGCCGACGTGACGCGGGCGCTGCAGGCTGTCCACGATGGACAAGCCACCGTCGAGGAACGCATGACGCTGACCATGCGCGCCTCCCGAGCCCTGGAGATCCCCGAGGGCATGGAGGCCCTGCTCCAGTACGGACGGGGTGCCGGGCTGCCGCCGCCGCAGGTCAGAGCCGAGACGACGGAGGGGGACGGCTGGGGGGTGGCCCTGGACGTCACGGCTCTGAACGACGTCGTCCTGGAAAAGCTGGCCCGGGACCGCCAGGTCAGCGTCGGCGTCTATCTCGCGGGACAGCGGCTCGCCTCCTACTCGGCCGACGCCTTCGCCGTCGCCACCCCCACCGGGTCGACCGCCTACAGCTTCGCCGCCGGCGGCCCCGTGCTCTCCCCGCACATGGACGCCGTCGTCTTCACGCCGATCGCGCCGCACATGACCTTCAACCGCAGCGTGGTCGCCGCTCCGGACGAGCCCGTCGCCCTGCGAGTGCTGCCCCACTCCGGCCAGGCCGCGGTCAGCATCGACGGACAGCTGCGCGGCGTACTCGACCCGGGCGACTGGATCGGTGTCTTCCGGGCTCCGCAGCGGGTGTGCCTCATCCGGCTGGGGCCCACCGACTTCTACGGCCGGCTGCGCGACCGCTTCCGCCTCACGGACGCTCCCGCCACGGCGGCCGACGGCGAGCCCGCCCCCTTCTTCCGCCCCGACTCCCCGATCCCCCCGGACCTCGCCGAGCTGCGCCTGCCGCCTCCTTCGGCGGCTCGCTGACAGAAGGCCGCCGAACGGGCCGCCACACGGCGCGATGCGGAGACAGACGTACGACTCCCGCGCGCGACACGGCATCCCCGAGCGGAACGGGACGTATCCGCTCGTCTTCACCGGTTGACCGATACGGATGGCGATCACGTCGTTACAGTTCTTCCGTGAGCCAGTCGGAGCGCGACAGTGGGGCTGCGTGTGGGGCGGAGATTCTTCATAGCGTTGGGCACGGGCCGCTACTGCCATCTCCCAGCGGAGGAGCAACTCCATGAGGTGCCCGCAGACGTCCGGTCCCTGACCGAACTCTTCGAAGGCTTCGGATACCGGTCCGTGCTGCCAGGACTCGGCGAGTACGACAGTGCCGAGCAGATACGGCAGAAACTGCGCCACTGGTCGGCGGACGCCCGCCTGACCCCCGACGACGTGGTGGTCCTGTACTTCGCGGGCCACGGACTCGTGGAGGACAGGGACCGGCACTATCTGATGTGCTGGGACTCCCACGAGGAGGACCCGGCCACGACCGCGCTGGCCACCGAAGACCTGGTGCGGATCCTCTGCAGAGGGGACCTGCGCCATCTTCTCCTCATCCTGGACACCTGCTCTGCCGGGGCAGGAGGCGCGGACGCCGCGGGAGTCGCGCTTCAGGCCCTGGCCTATCGGCACGGCGGCTCAGGAGCCTCCAGCGGGTTGTGGTTCCTGGCTTCGGCCCGCCGGAAGGACATCGCCGAGGACGGTGCCTTCGCGGCCGCGCTGCGCCTCTCCGTACAGGTCACGACGGACCGCACTGGACAGCGCCAGCAGTACGTGGACCTCACCGAACTCGTGAAAGCCGTCAACGAGTGCTTCGACGCCGACGGGCGCGGGCAGCGAGCCGAGCTCGCAGGCGGGCTGGTGACCGGCCTGGCACCCTTCCTGCCGAACGCGGGCTTCCGGGATGAGCTGCCACCGCTGGGTACCGACCTGGAAGTGCAGCGCCGCGTGGCCGCGCGTGATCTCACCGAGCACTTCGGCCCGCGATCGCGAGGCGTGGAGTTCGAGTCCGAGCAGGGGCTCTACTTCAGTGGACGCATCCGCGTGCTGACCGAGCTGGTGGAGTGGCTCACCGCCGCTGACAGCGACGGCCGGGGGCGGGTCGTCACCGGAAGCCCCGGATGCGGAAAGTCGGCGGTGCTCGGCAGGATCGTCGCTCTGTCGGACGGTCTGTACCGTGCGCGATTCGACCTGGCGGGCGTCGATCCCGCCACCGTGGTCCACGAGGGATGCGTGACAGCCGCTGTGCACGCGCGCCACAAGCGGCTGGAGGAGGTCGTCGAACGGATCGCCACCTCACTCGGCACCGAAGTGGACGGTACGGCGGCTCTGCTCCAGGAACTCACTCGCCGAAGCCGCCAGGGACCACCCGTCGTCATCGTCGTGGACGCCGTCGACGAGGCGGGTTCGGACACCGCCGCCGACGCCGGCGGACACGGCGAGCCGCGCCGCATCACCCGTGAGCTGCTGCGGCCGATGGCGGAAATCCCCGGAGTGCGGCTGCTCGTGGGCACGCGCCACGAACTGGTGACGCCGTTGGGGCCCACGTTCACGTGCCTGGACCTCGACCTCCCCGGCTACTGCGCCGACGAGGAGGACGTCACCGGATATGTGACCAAGGTGCTGCTGGCCACAGAGGAACCCGAGGTCCGCACGCCCTATCGCCACCTGCCTGAACTGGCCCGGACCGTTGCCAATGGTGTCGCTGCACGGGCGGACGGTGTCTACCTCTACGCCAGAACGACAGCTCGTACGTTGCGGTCGGACCGGTCCGTCGTGGACGTGTCGCGGCAGGGCTGGGAGGAGGAGTTGCCCAGCGAGGTGGGCGAGGCGTTCGACGACTATCTGGCCCGCTTCGGCCCGGACGAGTCAAGGGTGCGCCGCATGCTGCTCCCGCTCGCCTTCTCGGAGGGCAAGGGCCTTCCCCGCGGACAGGTGTGGACGACACTCAGCTCCGCGATCTCCGGCGCCGTGTGCACCGAGCGGGACGCTTCCTGGCTGCTCGACGTCGCCGGCGCCTACGTCGCCGAAGTCATCGATGACGACGGCCGCTCGGTCTATCGGCTCTACCACAAGGCTCTGGCAGAACATCTTCGTACCACCACGGGCCGTCCCGCCGCGGAGATTCAACGGACCGTGGTCGACGCTCTCACCGGCATCGTTCCCGCGAGCGCCGACAACGGCCGCGCCGACTGGTTCGCGGCCCCGCCCTATCTGCAGAGGCATCTGGCCACTCATGCGGGCGCGGCGGGAGTGCTCGTCGATCTCGTCAAGGACCCGGGATTTCTCCTGGCGAGCGAACCGCTCGGCCTGTTACGTGCGTTCACCTCGATCGACGGCGACGGGCCGAGGCGGGTGCGGACGGCGTACGAGCAGGTGGCACACCGCATGACTGCTGACCGGTCGCTCGGCAGCCGAGCGTCCGATCTGCAGCTGTCAGCGCGGCGGTGCGAGGCGAACGAACTGGCCGACCGCATCGGCAGGCTGGGTGTCGAGCTGCCGTGGACCGCGCGCTGGGCCTGGTGGTCCGCGAGTGGTGCCCACCGGCTTCTCAGCGGGCACACCAAGGAGGTCGTCTGTGTGGACATCGGAGATCTCGACGGACGGCCCATCGCGGTGACCGGCGGGCTGGACAAGACGGCGAGGGTCTGGGATCTCACGACCCAGCGGCAGATCGGCGAGCCGTTGCCGGTCGGTATCGCCGTGAGCGCGATCGCCATCGGCGACCTGGAGGACTACACGGTCGCGCTCACCGGAGGCGTCGACGGCACGGTGCGGGTCTGGGACCTCTCGGCGGGACAGGAGTACGGGCGGGCGCTGACAGGCCACACCAACCGGATCGATGCCATGCGCATCGGCGCCATCGACGGGCGGCCCGTCGTGCTGACGGCCAGCCAGGACGGCACCGCGCGTATCTGGGACCTGGTCGCCAGGCGGCAGCTCGGATGCGAAATGGCCGTGCACAAGCGCACGGTCCGCGATGCCGCCCTCGGCGATCTCGACGGGCGTCCGGTCGCGGTCACCGGAGGTGAGGACAAGGCCGTCTACGTCTGGGATCTGAGCGACGTTCTGGCCGGTGGCGATCCCCGCATCGACGGCAGCCCCCTCATCGGCCCCGCGGAGGCGGTCACGGCGGTGTCCCTGGGACGGCTGGACGATCGCTCGGTGGCGCTCGTCGGCGACCAGTCCGGCATGCTCAGTCTGTGGGACCTCGCCGAACGGCGTCAGCTCGGCGAGCAGGTGGTTGCCCATCGCTATCTCGTACGCAGTGGAGTCGCCTCCGCGATGATCGGTGACTTCAGCGGCCGCGCCGTGGCCCTGACCGCCGGCGCGCACGAGGCGAAACTCTGGGATCTGCGGACGTTGCGACAGCTCGGTCACCCGCTCCGCGGCCATGTGGGCGACATCGCAGCCGCCGCACTCACCGACCGGGGAGACGCCTCGCTGGCGGTAACGGTCGGCGACGACCGAACAGCGCGCATCTGGGACCTGTCGAGTGACCAGCCGCCGGACGGCCACTCGGGCCAGGTGCACTCCGTCTCCTTCCGGGAGGTACGCGGTCGGCCTCTGGCCCTGACCGGAGGGGAGGACGGTTCGGCGCGGCTGTGGGACCTCCGCACACGCAACCAGGCCGGACGGCCCATGGTCGGTCACCACGGTCAGGTCCTCGCCGTGGCCATGGGAGATGTGGGAGGGCGCCTGCTCGCTGTCACGGGTGGATCCGACACCGATGTGCGTCTCTGGGACCCGCTGCGCGGTGAGCCACTGGGCGCGCCGCTCACGGGACACACCAATGTCGTGCGCTGCGTGGCGATCGGCCGGCTCGCCGACGAGACGCTCGTGATCAGCGGAGGGGAGGACGGGACGGTCCGTGTCTGGTCCACCCGGTCCGGGGAGCCCGTGCTGCCTCCGCTGTCCGGACATATCGGCGCGGTCCGTCACCTCGCGGTCCGCTCGACCGCTCAGCACGTGGAGATCGCGATCGCCACCTCGCTCGATCACGCTTATGTGTGGCGTTTGGGAGCCGGCGAGACGGCCCACCCCTGCGGGCCCGCGGCGCACTTCGACATCGAGGATCTGACGCCCACCGCGCGGGCCGTGGGTGTGGCGTTCCACGAGAGCCGTCCGGTCGTCCTGTCCAGCCGCGAGGGCAACGGCCTCTACGTGCACGACATCGAGTCCCGGACACCCGTGGGTGAACCGTTGCTCGGGCACACCGGGTACATCACCGCGGCGAGTCTGGTCCGTGCCGGGGCGGCCACGCTCCTGGCGTCCACTGCCTACGACGACACCGCCCGCGTATGGAATCTGGATGGGGGCACTGCCCTCGGTGCACCGCTGGAGGGTCTCACCAGGCTCAACCGTACGGAAGACTCGCCCGCTCCGGCATTGGGGCGAGTGGACGGCAACCTCGTGGCCATCACCGCGTACGCGCGCGAGGTGCGTGTGTGGGACCTGGCCACCGCACAGCCGATCGGGGAACCGTTGTGCGGGGTGAATCGAGCCCTCGTGTCCGTGGATGTGGTGCCTGCTCCGGACGGCGGGGAGATGGTCGTCACGGGAAGTGTCGATGGCACGGTGCGGATTCACGATCTCGGCGACGGTACGCAGATCGCGGCCCATGTGGCGTCGGCGGCGCAAGCGGTGTTCGACGGGGCGAGTACCGAGGCCGACGGCGAGATTGTCGTGGTCCGGGGGACCTGGACCGAGGTGGAGGCGTGGGGCCTGAAGCCTCGGCGCCGACTGGGCAAACAGGCCGGCTCTTCGTGGCGGACATGTCTGCACGCGGTCGAGGACGGACTCCTTCTGGTGTCGGCCGCGATGGATCACACCCTGCATGCCTGGGACTTGCGTACCCAGTCGCCCGTGTGCCCGCCCATGTCCGGTCACACGGCCGAGGTGATGGACCTGAGGGCGTGCCGGGTCGGCGATTCGGACATGGTCGCCAGTGCGTCGGTGGACGGAACGGTCAGGCTGTGGGACCTGTGTACAGGGGAGCAACTCTCGGAACCCATCGGTGGCCACGGCCGGGGAGCGTTCAGCGTGGACTTCGTCCAACTCGATCGGCCCGTGGTGGTCGCGGGCGCGGGTGACGGGAGAGTGTGCTTCTGGGATCTGGCCGACCGGTGCGACGCAGGCGTCGAGCTGGAACCCTTCCCGTCAGCCGTCCGGGCACTTCGGGTCGCGGACATCAGCGGAACGCCGATGCTGATCGCGGCTGACGGCTATGGCATCACACGGGTATGGGACCTGAGGTCCGCGAGCTGGTCGGCGGAACTCGACATCGGCAGTGGCGTGCTCGATCTCGCGGTCGGTGGCGATCGGGTGTGTGTCGCGACGCAGATGGGCGTCGTCGTTCTCGGTATCCATCCGGTCGGACTAGGGAAGGAACGGGGCATCATCTCGTGAGTCGTGTCGTCCTCGTCCATGGCATTGCACAGCAGCTCAGAGGCGCCCAAACCCTGCTCGCGCACTGGTATCCCGCGCTGCGTGACGGGATCGACCTGGCCGGCGGGCCCCAACTGAGCTCCTCCGAGGTCGACATGGCGTTCTACGGCGATGTCTTCCGCCCAACGGGTCACAGAGGGCTCGGTATACCCGAGCTCGATGCCGGTGATGTGGAGGAGGGGCTGGAGCGCGAGCTGCTCCTCCGGTGGTCGGAGGCGGTGGCCCGAGAGGAGGGCAGGACGGACGGTCAGCAGGCGGTTGCCAGGATGCGCACCTCGGACACGGTGCAGCGGGCGCTGAATGTGCTGAGCCGTTCCGCATTCTTCGCCGGGTTGAGCGAGCGGCTGATGATCTACAGCGCTCGGCAGCTCCGCCGCTACTTCACCGAGCCGGAACTCCGTGCCCGCATCCAGGACAGACTCTCCTGCGCTGTGACCGGCCGTACGGAGGTGATCGTCGCTCACTCGCTCGGCAGCGTCGTGGCGTACGAGACCCTGTGCGCGCACCCGGAGTGGCCCGACCTGACGCTGGTCACCCTCGGTTCTCCGCTCGGGGTGCCGCGTCTGGTGTTCGACCGACTTCTTCCGCAGCCCAGCGCGGGGTCCGGAAGGTGGCCGGCCCCTGTCAGCCGGTGGACCAATATCGCCGACCGCGGCGATGCCGTGGCGCTGGTGAAGGAACTGGGCCCGCGGTTCGGCAGCCGCGTCAATGACTTGGTGGTCCACAACGGTGCGAAGGCGCATGATGTTCGCCCCTATCTCACGGCAAGCGTGACAGGGCAGGCGATCACTGCCGGGTTGAACCGGTCCTCCTCCTCCGGGTGAGGGCCCGACATGGGCCGGCCAGGAGCGGGTGGCGGAACAGAGGGTGCGGCCGACACCGGGCGCGGTCGCGTGGTATTTCGGGGATTCCGGGAGAAGGTGTCGATCCAGGCGTGTCCCGTTCGACGCATGGGTGAGAGCGGAACCACGGACCCGAGGAGCACGGTCATGCCCCAGCTGCGCGTACACAACATCACGGTCTCGGTGGACGGCTACGCGGCCGGTCCCCGTCAGCGTCTGGAGCACCCGCTCGGCGAGGGCTTCGAGGGGATGCACGAATGGATGTTCGCCGCCATGCGTGACCTGGCCGACGGGAAGGAGGGAATCGATGTCGAGTACGTGGGGCGCGGTGAGGAGAACATCGGCGCCACGATCATGGGCCGCAACATGTTCGGGCCCCAGCGCGGACCGTGGGAGGACGAGTCGTGGACGGGCTGGTGGGGCCCCAACCCCCCGTACCACAACGACGTGTTCGTGCACACGCACCACCTGCGGCCCTCGGTGGCCATGGAGGGCGGAACGACCTTCCACTTCACCGACGAGCCCCCCGAGACGGTCCTCGCCCGGGCCTTCGAGGCGGCGGCGGGCAAGGACGTCCGGCTCGGCGGCGGACCGGCCACCGTCCAGCAGTATCTGCGCGCCGGGCTGATCGACGAACTGCACCTGGCCATCGTCCCGCGGCTCCTGGGCCGGGGCGAGCGCCTGTTCGACAACCTCGGTGACGGGATCGACGGCTACCGGGTCGCCGAGCTGGTCGGATCGCCGGCCGCCACGCACGCCCGGCTGGTCCGTCGCTGACCGTCACGGGGCGGCCCGCGTCCGGCCCGTAACCCGCCCCCGCGGGTGCAGGCTCAGTTCTCCTGCGCGGGGGTGCCCGGTCCGGTCTCCTGTGCGGGGGTGCCCGGTCCGGGGGCGCCCACGCGCAGGCCGTCCATCACCAGGTCCAGCAGGCGCTGGGCGCGCGCCTGCCAGTCCCCGTGCGGGTCGAGCTGCCAGAGCCCGGCGATGGCGAGCAGGAAGTCGTCCGGGGTCACCCCGGGCCGGATGGTGCCCGCGTCCTCGTTGGCCTTCAGCAGGAGCGCGACCGCCGAACTCATCGGCCCGTGTCCCAGCTTCGTGAGCGTGCCCCGCGGTGTGCTGGTGGCCGACCGCAGTGCTTCGGCCAGGCCCGCCTTGGCCATGGCGTACTGCGCGAGACGGTCCATCCACTCCCGCAGCGCCTGATCCGGTGCGCGGGTCGCGAGCAGGTGCGGCGCCGTGTCGGCGACCTGCTGCACCTCGTAGCGGTAGACCTCCAGGACGAGGGCCTCGCGATGGGGGAAGTTGCGGTAGAAGGTCCCCTGTCCGACCCCCGCCTTCTTCGCGATCGCGCTCAGCGGTGTGTCCGCCGAGCGGGTCAGCTCCGCCAGGGCCACGGCCAGGATGCGCTCGCGGTTGCGCTGCGCGTCCGAGCGCAGGGGGCCGTCCGGACGTGCGGGCGCTCCCGAGCCCGCCGGTGTGTCCTTGCTGGGGTGCACGCGTACTCCTTCCGGAACGACGGCCGGATTCCTCCCGGGGCCACGGCCGGACCGCCCTTGCTAACCGGACAGCTGTCCGTTAGGTTCGTCGATAGTGGACAGCTGTCCGCTTAGAGCCCACTTTAGCGGCTGACCCGCTCCGCGCGGATGGCCGGAACCTGTCACCGACCGGCATTCTCGCGCACCCGGCGGATTTCCGGCCGCGACCTCTCGATTTCCCGTACGCCCTCGACGCTCCCGTACGAGTCCGGTTCTCTCCTCGACGACTTCGACGACTTCGACGACTTCGACGACCTCTACGACTTCGACGACTTCGACGCGCACCGCGCAGGCGACTCGACGCGCACCGCACAGGTGACTTCGACGTGCGCCCCACACGCGAAAGAAGGCTGACCATGGCCCAATCGACGGCCTCACCGACGTCCAGCGCGATCACCTTGCACATCAACGGCGACAAGTACACGCTGCCGGTCGACCACCGCACCACCCTGCTCGACGCACTGCGCGAGCGACTCGATCTCACCGGCACCAAGAAGGGCTGCGACCAGGGGCAATGCGGTGCCTGCACGGTGCTGATCGACGGGCGCCGGGCCGTTTCGTGTCTGCAACTCGCCGTGGCCGCCGAAGGGCGGGCGATCACCACCATCGAAGGCGTGGCGGACGGGGACCGCCTGCATCCGGTGCAGCAGGCCTTCCTCGACCTCGACGGCTATCAGTGCGGCTACTGCACCCCGGGACAGATCTGTTCGGCCCTCGGGGTGATCGCGGAGCACGCGGCCGGCTGGCCGAGCGCCGTGACCCCCGACGTCCGGCCGGAAGCGGGACCACCGCCCCTCGACGCCGAGGAGATCCGGGAGCGGATGAGCGGCAACCTCTGCCGCTGCGGCGCCTACGTGTCGATCGTCGAGGCCGTCGCGCGGGCTGCCGGGTCGCAGGTCGAGGGCGCCGTCGAGCCGGGGGCCGCGGCCATCGAGGAGCGCGTCGCATGAGGGAGTTCGGCTATGAGCGCGCCGTCGACGTCTCCGGCGCGGTCGCCCTGCTCGCCGACGACCCCGACGCGCGCTTCCTCGGCGGCGGCACCAATCTCGTCGACCTGATGAAGGCCGGGGTGGAGCGACCGGCCAGGCTGGTGGACGTCCGTGAACTGCCCCTGGACCGGATCGACTTCACTTCGGCGACCGGCCTGCGGATCGGAGCGACCGTCACCAACGGCGACCTGGCGGCCCACCCCGAAGTGCGCGGTCATTACCCGGCGTTGGCGCAGGCCGTGCTGGCGGGCGCCTCGGGGCAGTTGCGCAACATGGCGACGGTCGGCGGGAATCTGCTCCAGCGCACCCGGTGCGGCTACTTCACCGACCTGTCGAAGGCGTGCAACAAGAGGGAGCCCGGGAGTGGTTGCCCGGCCGTCGCGGGTGAGCACCACAACCACGCGATCCTCGGCGCCTCCGCACACTGCGTGGCGACCCATCCCTCCGACATGGCGGTCGCGCTCATCGCGTTCGACGCGGTCGTCTCGTACGAAACGGCCTCCGGTACAGGTGAGTTGCCGCTGGCCGACCTCTATCGGCCCGTCGGTGACACCCCGGACCGGGAGACCGCGCTGCCGCCCGGCGCCCTGATCACCGCCGTCACCCTTCCGCCCGCCCCCCTCGCCGCCCGGTCCCGCTACCGGAAGGTGCGCGAGCGCGCCTCGTACGCCTTCGCCATCGGCTCGATCGCCGCCGCGCTCGAGGTCCGGGACGGTGCCGTGCACGACGTGCGGCTGGCCTTCGGGGCCGTGGCGTCCCGGCCGTGGCGGGCCCGGGAGGCGGAACGGGCCCTGCTCGGCGGCCCGGTGAGTGCCGAAGCCTTCGCCGCCGCCGCGGACGCCGAACTGGCGGCCGCGGAACCACTGCCGCACAACGGCTACAAGGTCCAGCTGATGCGGAACCTCGTCGTCGCCGTGCTGTCCGAACTCGCAGAGGAGGCCTCGCGATGAGTACCACCACCGACAGCGTGACGGTGACGAAGGCGGTCGGCTCGGCGCGCACACGGGTGGAGGGCGTCGCCAAGGTCACCGGATCGGCGCGCTACGCCGGAGAGGTTCCCCACCCCGAACTGGCGCACGGATGGATCGTGTTGTCCACGATCGCGCGCGGCCGTATCCGGTCCGTGGAGGACGCGCCCGTGCTCGCCATGCCCGGTGTCCTCGCCGTCCTGCACCACGGGAACGCGCCCCGGCTCGAGAGCGACTACATGACCCTGTTCGGTCCGCCCGACCCGGGGCTTCAGCTCCTTCAGCACGACCGGGTGCCCTTCGTCGGCCGGCCGGTGGCGCTGGTCGTCGCCGAGACGCCCGAGCAGGCCAGGGAAGCTGCCGAGGCGCTGGTCGTCCGGTACGACGAGGAGCCGCACGACGTCGCGTTCTTCGCCGGGCGCCCCGGGATGTACACCCCGGAGAGCGCCGAGGAGGGCAAGGGCGACGCGGCGGCCGAACTCGCCGCGTCCGCGATCGTGGTGGACTCCCGGTACAGCACCCCCGAAGAGCACCACAACCCGATGGAACCGCACGCCGCGACCGCCCGCTGGGACGGCGGCCGTCTCGACGTGATCGACTCCAACCAGGGCAGCGGGTGGGTGGCGGACGAACTCGCCAAGCTGTTCTCCCTCGACCCGGAGTCGGTGCGGGTGCGGTCCGAGCACATCGGCGGCGGCTTCGGGTCCAAGGGGACCCGGCCGCACGCGGTGCTCGCGGTGATGGCGGCATCGGTCCTGCGCCGCCCGGTCCGCGTCGTACTGACCCGCCGTCAGATGTTCTCGCTCGTCGGCTACCGCAGTCCCACGACGCAGCGCGTCAGGCTGGGCGCCGACCCCGACGGACGGCTGCGCGTGCTCGATCACGAGGGGGAGTGCCTCACCTCGACCGTGCACGAATTCGTCGAGCGCAGCGCCGACTTCGGACGTCCGCTGTACGACGCGGACGCCCACCGCACCGTGACCCGGGTGGTCGCGCTCGACGTCCCGACCCCGACGTGGATGCGCGCGCCGGGCGAGGCACCGGGGTCCTTCGCCCTGGAGTCGGCGCTCGACGAACTCGCCGAGAAGTGCGGCATCGACCCGATCGCCCTGCGTCTGCGCAACGAACCGGCCGTGGGTCCGCTGTCCGGACTGCCGTTCAGCAGCCGCAATCTCCGCGGCTGCTTCGAGGAGGGCGCCCGCCGGTTCGGCTGGGCGGACCGCGACCCGCGGCCGGGTGTTCGCCGCGAGGGCCGCTGGCTGCTCGGCACCGGCACGGCCGCGGCGGCGTTCCCGACCCTGTCGGCCCCCTCGACCGCGGCCGTGACGGCGGAGGCGGACGGCACGTTCACCGTACGGGTCACCGCGATGGACATCGGGACGGGTGCGCGGACCGCGCTGACCCTGGTCGCCGCCGACGCGTTGGAAGTGTCGCCGGACCGCGTCCGGATGCGCATCGGGGACAGCGCGTTCGGGTCCGCCATCATCGCCGGCGGCTCGATGGGCACCCGTTCCTGGTCCTGGGCGATCATCGCCGCGGCGCGCGAGCTGCGGGACCGGCTGGTGCCGGGCGGGGCGGTCCCGCCCGAGGGGATCACCGTGCGGTCGGACACCTCGGCCGCCGTGGGCGCGCTTGCGAACATGGAACGGCACACCTTCGGGGCCCAGTTCGCCGAAGCGGCGGTCGACGTCGCCAGCGGGGAGGTGCGCGTTCGGCGGATGCTCGGCGTCTTCTCGGCGGGCCGGATCGTCAACCCGCTGACCGCGCGCGGCCAGTTCATCGGGGGCATGACCTGGGGGCTGTCCATGGCCCTGCACGAGGAGGCGATCCGTGACCAGGCCTCCGGCGGGCATGTCGGCGCCGACCTGGCCGGCTACCACTTCTCCGCGCACGCCGACGTACCCGCCATCGAGGCGGACTGGCTGGACGACCCCGACCCGCACGACCCGATCGGCATCAAGGGCATCGGCGAGATCGGGGTCGTGGGAGCGGCCGCCGCGATCGCCAACGCGGTCTGGCACGCGACCGGCGTACGCCACCGGACCCTGCCGATCCGGCCGGACCGGGTACTGGCGGCGGGTGCGGGCGGACATGCTTGACATCGCCCGCGAGCTGAACCGGTGGATCGAGGAGGGCCGGGACTTCGCGGTGGCCACGGTGGTGGCCGTCGGGGGCAGCGCGCCGCGCCCACCCGGTGCCGCGCTCGCGGTGGACGCCGGGGGAACGGCCGTCGGCTCGGTCTCCGGCGGTTGCGTGGAGGGCGCGGTGTACGACCTGTGCGTGCGGGCGCTCCAGGACGGCAGGACGGTGCTGGAGCGGTTCGGGTACAGCGACGAGGACGCCTTCGCGGTCGGCCTCACCTGCGGCGGGGTCATCGACGTGCTGGTCACGCCGGTGCGCGCCGCCGCGCCGGTGCTCGCGAAGTGGCCGGCGGCGGTGGTCCGGGGAGACGCGGTCGCGCTCGCCCGGGTGGCCCGGGGTCCGGCCGAACTGCTGGGCGGGGCCATGCTGTTGCGTGCCGACGGGTCGTACGACGGCGATCTGGGCGGCGGTGCGGAGCTGGACCGGAGCGCGGCCGGGGAGGCGCGGGCGATGCTCGACGCGGGGCGCACCGGCACGGTCGAGATCGCGGAGGACGGTTCCCGCTGCCCGGGCGGGGTGACGCTGTTCGTCGAGTCGAGCGTGCCGCCGCCCCGGATGATCGTGTTCGGGGCGGTGGACTTCGCGGCCGCGCTGGTGCGGACGGGTACGTTCCTCGGCTACCACGTGACGGTCTGTGACGCCCGTACCGTCTTCGCCACGCGCGACCGCTTCCCGGAGGCGGACGAGGTCGTGGTCGACTGGCCGCACCGCTACCTCCGGCGCACCGGGACCGACCACCGCACCGTCGTGTGCGTGCTCACGCACGACGCGAAGTTCGATGTCCCGCTGCTGGAGGTGGCGTTGCGCCTTCCGGTCGCGTTCGTCGGCGCCATGGGATCGCGCCGTACCCACCGGGACCGCGACCGGCGTCTGCGCGAAGCAGGCCTCACCGAGGCCGAGTTGGCCCGGCTGCGTTCCCCGATCGGCCTCGACCTCGGCGCCCGTACCCCCGAAGAGACGGCCCTGTCCATCGCGGCCGAGATCGTCGCGGCGGCGCGAGGCGGCACGGGGATGCCGCTGACCGGATCAGGGACGCCGATCCACCACGACGGGGCGGGAACGACGACGGCGGCGGCCGGCTGAATCGGTCGTGGCGGGCGCGGCCGTGGCAGGCCCGTCAGGCCCGGCCGCGGGAGGCCGGGAGCACGGTCCTCGAAAGCCAGTCGTACGCGGCGCGGGCCGTGAACTCGGCCTGGCCGCCTCGCAGGAGCAGATCGGCGCGCGCGAAGGCGGGGTCGTCTGCCTGTGCGGTGACATAGGGGACGGCGATGCAGCGCATGCCGGCGGCGTGTGCGGCGGTGGCGCCCGGCGCGGCGTCCTCCAGGACCACACAGTCCGCGGGGGCGGCGCCCAGCCGCCGCGCCGCCTCGAGGAACACGTCGGGGGCCGGCTTGCCGTGCGCCACCTCGTCGGCCGAGACGACGGCCGTGAGCCGCGAGACGAGGCCCGTGCCGACGAGGATGGCGTCGATGGCCTCGGGCGAGGAGCCGGAGGCCACGGCCATCGGGACGTCGGCGGCGGCCAGCAGTTCCACGAACGTCCGCATCTCCGGGTACACCGGAGTGGAGGCGCGGGCCAGCTCCAGATAGCGGCGGTTCTTCTCGGCGAGCAGGGTGTCGAGCGGGGCCGTCAGACCGTAGCGCTCCTTCCAGAGCGCGATCGTCTCCCGGGTGCTGATGCCGACGTACCGCTCGTGCTCGGCCCAGGTGAAGTCCGTGACGCCCTGCCCGGCGAGGGTCCGGCGTCCCGCTTCGAAGTAGTTCGGTTCGCTGTCCACGAGCGTTCCGTCGAGGTCGAAGATGACCGACGTGCTGCCGAAAGTGCTCATGCGGTCAAGCATGCCCGGGGAAGATCCCGCACAGCCGCACAGCCGCACAGCCGCACAGCCGCACAGCCGCACAGCCGCACAGCCGCACAGCCGTGCTCCCCTCGGTCCTCACCGGGTCCTCCGGAACGTGCCCGCGGGCGCCGGACGTTCCGCGTCGGCGGGGTCAGCTCCTCGCGGCCCGTCCGATCGACTCCACCAGCGGCAGCAACCGGTGCGGGACGCGCTCGCGCAGTGTCACCTCGGTCCGGGTGCGGACCACGCCGGGCAGGCTGATCAGTGCCTGGATCACATCCTCCAGGTGGGCGTTGTCGCGCGCGGCGACCCGGGCGATCAGGTCGCCCCCGCCGGTGATCGAGAACGCCTCGATGATCTCCGGTACGGCGGCGAGCGCGTCGCCGACATCGTCGAGATGGCCCTGCGTGACCTCGATGTGCACGAAGGCGAGGACGGGGTGGCCGAGGGCCGCGGGGGACAGGGACGGGCCCGTCCCGGTGATCACCCCGTCCCGCTCCAGCCGGTCGAGGCGGGCCTGGAGCGTGCCGCGGGCGATGCCGAGAATGCGGGCGTATTCGCGGACGCTGGTGCGCGGCTGTTCCAGGAGCAGCCGCAGGATGCGGGTGTCGAGCTCGTCCACGGCCATGGTCCGTTGGCCTCCCTGTGGCCGACATTCATCACCTTCAACAGTACCAATGGCCCAGCCGGAATCGTGCCGGTTGAGCCAGTTCCAGGCTGCTGCTTACCTTGTGCGTATTGATGGCGCTGCGCAGCGCCGGACGGCAAGGACGCCGTACCGGACCCGCGGCGCCTTTCGCATGTGCGCTGCGCATGCGGAACCTGTACTGAAGTGCGAAGTGGGGGCGGGCCGCCGACGGTGAAGAAGATGTTCATGGCTCCGGATCCGGGACTGTTCCGGCTGCGGGTCTCGCTCCGGGCGGTCCTCGGTATCGGCCTGGCGGTGACCCTGTGCGAACTGGCCGGGCTCTCGCTCCCCGCGTCGATCACCGGCGGGCTGGCGGCGCTCCTCGCCCTGTTCACCGTCGGCGACCCGACGGTGCGCGGCCAGGCCGGAACCACCGCGCTGCTGCCGGTGGTCGGCTTCCCGGTCCTCGCGGTCGCGACGGCCCTGCACGGGGTGCCGGCGCTGCGGGACGTGACCTGGCTCGCCGTGGTCTTCTGCGGGGTGTACGCCCGCCGTTTCGGCCCGCGCGGGCACGCGCTCGGCATCTTCGCGTTCATGATGTTCTTCACCACCCAGTTCCTGCACGCCGTGCCCGGCCAGCTCCCGCAGCTGTACGCCGCCGTCGCGCTGTCGCTCGCGGCGTCCTCGGTGGTGCGCTTCGGTGCCTGGTGCATCGAGCGGCGCAGCCCCCTGCCCGCCGCGCCGCTGCCGCTGGACGGACGCGGGCTGGCGCGCCCCGCCACCCGCCAGGCCTTCCAGGCGACCGCGGCCTGTGCCTTCGCGCTCACCGCGGGCCAGCTGCTCTCGCACGACCGCTGGTACTGGGCCGTCGGCACCGCGTGGTGGATCTTCGTGAACACGGCCTCGCGCGGCGAGACGCTCGTCCGCGGTTTCCGGCGCGTGGTCGGCACGGTCACCGGGATCGTCGCCGGGCTGCTGATCGCCGTACCGCTGCACGGCGCCCCGGCGCCCACCGCCGCCCTCGTCGCGGTGTGCGTCTTCGGGATCTTCTACACGGCCGCGCCCTCGTACAGCTGGATGATGTTCTTCGTCACCGTCATGGCGGGCTCGCTCTACGGGCTGCTCGGCGTGCTGCACCCCGGACTGCTGGCTCTCCGGCTCGCCGAGACCGGCGTCGGCGCGCTCGGTGCCGCGCTCGCCGTCGCGCTGGTCCTGCCCATCACCACGCACACGGTCACCGACCGGTGGATCGAGCGCGCCCTGCACGCGGTGCACGGCTGCACCGCGGCGGCGGCCCGACGCCTCGCGGGCGACGCCCAGGCCGACCCGGCGCCGCGCGCGGGGGAGCTCGAAGCACTTCTGGGGCGCGTGCGGATGGCTCTCGCGCCCCTGGTGCATCCGCTCAACCCGATGCGGGAACGCAAGGCGAGGGCCCGCGCGATCCTCGCCCTGCTCGACGACTGCGCGCGCGAGGTGCGCGGTCTCGCCGCTGTCGCCGCCGACCCGGAGGCCTCGCACGACGCCCGCCTCACGGCGGCCTGCGGACGTGTCGAGACGGCGATGGAGTCCCTGGTCGGCGCCGTACCGGGAGGTGCCCTGACCGCCCACCACGGCGCCCCGGGCCACCACCCCGGTGCCGAGCAGGCGCTCGTCCACCTGCACGGCCTGGAACAGGCGCTCGTCGAACTGGCGACACCGCTGCGCGGCTCGCAGGTCATCGCCGCCTGAGGTCCCTCGGGCCGCTTCCCGAGGCGTCGCACCGCCGTCCGTTCCGCTCCACGGCATTCCTGTGTCTGTGGACACGGACGCCCGGAATGAGGCAGATTTACCGGCCATCTACAGGGTGGATCACCGCACCCGCCGGGTAACTCCGCGGCTATCGGACGCACGGACTCCGCGGACCCGGGCGGGAGCGGCCCGCGGGCGGAACTCTTGGGGGCGGCACCATGCGCGATTTCCCGCGCGGAACCACGGACGAAGAGCGCACCACCGGCACCGCGGACCTGGCGCACCCGTCCCCCGGAGGCGCCGGTCCGGGCGGCTGGCTGGACCGGATGCGGCACGGTGACGAGTACGACGGCGAAGATCCTGAACGGCGGCGCAGACGCCCGCTGGCGGGCCTCGCGACGACGCCCGCCGCCGACGGCCCGCCGTACGCCCGCGAAGCCCGTGACGGCCGCCGTACGGACGCCACGGAGCCTCACGACCCGTACGCGCCCGACGCCCCGGCCGACCGCCACGGGGACCCCGCGCGGTCGCGTGCGCCGCACGAGGTCCCGGAGCCCCGCCGGGCGGACGACGTGTCCCCGCCCGCGCCTCCGGCCGACGCCCCCCTCGGGGAGTCCGTCGCGGAGCTCCGCGCCCTCTCCGCGCAGGTCGACGCCATGGCACGGTTACGGCCCGACCGGGGCGCCACCCCGATCCCGGGGCTCCGCGGGCGGCTGACCGCCGGGGGAGCCGCTGCCGAGGCACTGACCCGACCCGCCCCGGACACCGGCCGGAACGGGCCGGACCCGCGGGCCGGCACCGGACGGACCGGCACCGGACGGACCGGCCCCGCCCGGAACGGACCGCGCTCGGCCCCACTCCCGCCCCCACGCGCTCCGGAAGCGGGCCCCCGCGACCTCCCCGGCGCCGCCGCCGAGTTCATCACGCTCCACCACATCGAGGAGCGCCTGGGGAATCCGGCCCGGCGGATCGCCGCCGTCCGCGCGGAGATCGCGGACACGGGCACGTACCGGCATACCACGCGGGAACTCGTCTTCGGCGCGCGGGTCGCCTGGCGCAACGCCAACCGCTGCATCGGCCGGCTGTACTGGCACTCGCTGAGCGTGCGCGACCGCCGGGACGTGCGGGACGCGCAGGAGGTCGCCGAGGCGTCCGCGGACCACCTGCGGGAGGCCACGCGCGACGGCCGAATCCGGGCGCTCATCACGGTCTTCGCGCCGGACACGCCGCAGCGCCCCGGCCCCAGGATCTGGAGCGAACAGCTCATCCGGTACGCGGGCTACGCACGCCCCGACGGCGGTGTGACCGGCGACCCGCGCAACGTCGGCCTCACCGCGGCCGCCCGCGCGCTCGGCTGGCCCGGCGGCCCCGGAACACCCTTCGACGTGCTGCCGCTGGTGATCGAGGACGCCGGCGCCGGGCCGCGCTGGTTCGCGCTGCCCGGGGACGCGGTGCTCGAGGTCGAGCTCACGCACCCCGAGCACCCCTGGTGGCACGCGCTCGGGCTGCGCTGGCACGCGGTTCCCGCGCTCGCCAACATGTGCCTCGAGATCGGCGGCGTCTGCTACCCGGCCGCACCCTTCAACGGCTGGTACATGGGCACGGAGATCGGCGCCCGCAACCTCGCCGACACCGACCGCTACGACCTGCTGCCGTTCATCGCCGAACGCCTCGGGCTCGACACCAGCACCGACCGCTCCCTGTGGAAGGACCGCGCCCTCGTCGAGCTCAACCGCTCCGTCCTGCACTCCTTCGACCGCGCGGGCGTCACCGTCACCGACCATCACACCGAGTCCCGGCGCTTCCTGACGCACCTGGGACGCGAGGAGCGCAAGGGCCGCCCGGTGGGCGCCGACTGGTCCTGGATCGTGCCCCCGATCTCCGGCAGCGCCACGCCGGTCTTCCACCGCACCTTCGAGACCGTCGAACGGACTCCGGCGTACGTCCACCACCCGGAGGCCCTCGACCGGGCGCGGGGCGTGGCACCGCGCCGACCCGCCGATCCGGCCGCCCCGCCCCACCCACCCGGGTTGGTCTAGACCGCAGCTCCCCGACTGCTACCGTCGCCCCCGACGACGCGGGACCGAGAGGGGACGGCAGTGACAGACGGCGGCAGGGCGCAACAGCGGGCGTTCATCGGCTCGTTCACGGCGGCGGGAGGCCTCGGCGTCCTCACCGCGGCGATGGATCCGAGCAGCGGCGCGCTCACCGTCCTGAGCGCGGTCGACGGCGTCCCCGACCCCTCGTACCTCGCGCTGTCGCCCGCACGCGACGTCCTGTACGCGGTCAGCGAGACGGCCGAGGGCGCGGTGGCCGCCTACCGCGTGCACGCCGACAAGCCGGAGCTGACCGGTCCGCCGATCCGGACCGGCGGCAGCGGCCCCACCCACCTCAGCGTCTTCGACGGACATGTCCTGACCGCCAACTACGGCTCCGGCAGCGTCACCGCCGTGCCGATCCGTCCCGGCGGCGGACTGGCGGGCGCCGCCTCCAGCGTGCTCCAGCACACCGGTTCCGGCCCCCACACGCCGCGGCAGCAGGGCCCGCACGCCCACCAGGTGCAGCCCGACCCCACCGGCCGCTGGGCGGTGAGCGTCGACCTCGGCACGGACTCCGTCCGGGTGTGCTCCCTCGCCGGCGGAACGCTCACCCTGCACCGCGAGATCGCCCTGCGCCCCGGCTCCGGGCCGCGCCATCTCGTCTTCCACCCGCGCGGCGAGCACGCCTACGTCCTCAATGAACTCGCCCCGACCGTCACCGTCTGCCGCTGGGACGCCGCCGAGGGGTCGCTGCGGCCCGTCGGAGAGACGCCGGTGCTGTCCGGGCTCCCGGACGGCGACGCGTACCCCTCGGGCATCGTCGTCTCGCCCGACGGCCGCTTCGTGTGGACCGCCACCCGGGGTCAGGACGTCGTGTCCGTGCTCACGCCCGACGCGGTGGGCGAGGGGCTCAAGCTCGTCGCCACGGTGCCCTGCGGCGGCGTCTGGCCCCGTGCGCTGGCCCTCGACCCCTCGGGCCGCTTCCTGTACGCGGCGAACGAGCGCTCCGGCGACGTGACCTGGTTCACCGTCGACCCGGACACGGGCGTGCCGCGCCGCGGCGGCTCGGTCCAGGCGCCCGCGGCGTCCTGCGTGGTCTTCGGCTGACCCGGCCGGGACGTTCGCGCGGTGCGCCCCGCGCGGCGGCCGGACAAGTCGCGCATCCACGGGAAAGGGCCCCCTCCTGCAGGAGCGGGCCCTTTTTTCGATGTGCGGGTTGTACGGGTCGTGCGGGTGTACCGGCCGACTAGAAGGCCGGTGCTCCCTGGGTCTGCGGCGGGGCGATGCCCAGCGCCGATGTGTACTGGGCGAGCGCGAGCTTGCCGATCGCCGGGTACGGGCCGAGAGCCTCGGCGGCGTTGCAACCGGCTTCCTTGGCGGCCGCGTCGAGCAGACCCGCGTCGAGCTCCGGACCGATCAGGTACGGGGCGAGCGCGAGGTTCTGCGAACCCGAGCCGCGCAGCTGCTCGGCGATGGCCGCGATCGAGCCCTCCGCGTCGAGCGCCGCCGCCATGACCGGCACGGCGAGCCGCGCGGCGAGCAGCATGCCGGTGATCCCGGCCGCCTGCACGGCCTCCTCGCCGCCGACGGTGGCGAGCACGATGCCGTCCGCGGCGGTCGCCACGGTGAACAGCCGGGCGCGGTCCGCGCGGGCCAGACCGGCCTCGGACAGGCGCACGTGCAGGGCCTCGGCGAGCAGCGGGTGCGGGCCGAGCACATCGGTCAGTTCGGCCGCGACGCGGCTCTCCATGACCGCCTGGCGGACCCGGCGCAGCAGCGCGTTGTCCGGACCGGCGAGCAGCGGGACCACGATGCCGACCGGGCCGTCGGGCTCGGCCACGTCGGAACCGGCGGCACGGGCCTGCTCGAAGCGCGCGGTGCGCTCTTCGGCGGCGTGGGTCAGCACGGACTGCAGCGTGGGGAACTCGTCGTCCCCGTCCAGGTACCCGATGCGGGCGTCGAGGCCGGGGAGCTCGGAGCGCGCGATGCTCACGACCTCCTCGGCGAGGCTGCGCGTTGCGGCGCTGGGAGTGCCCGGCACCGCGAGGACGAGCGCGGGCGCGCCCTCGGGAGCCGCCAGGGGTTCCGGACGGCGGTGCCGCCCGGGCTGGCGGGGTCGCGGCATTCGTACTGGCAGGCCGGACGCGGGCCCAGTGGGGGAGCTCATGGCGCCGCATGTTACTGGCTTCCTGGGCTCCCCTGTTCGGGGAGGGTGCAGGTGAGCGGTATCCGTCCGCTTTTGTCTGATGAGTTACGTACGGATCAGAAATGGTCAGTACTCGCGGTCTTGTCGGGACTACGGCGAAATCCGGCCATTGGCTTCCGGATACGTCTTTTCGGTCACCACGTACAACATCCGCTCGTCCCGGGGCAGTACGAGCCGGCCGTCCGCCAGGTCGGCGGCGATCCGGAGCGCGCCGTCGAGCGGGTCGCCCGCGGCCGGCACCTGCCGGGCGTGCGGCAGCCGCTCGGCCAACTCCTCGCGCAGGGGTACGAGGAGCGGGTCGCCCATCTTGAACAGGCCCCCGGTGAGCGCGAGGCGGGGCTCGCCGTCGACCGGGCAGGCCGCCGCGGCCGACTCGGCCAGGTGCCGTGCGGCGGCGCGCAGGATGTCCGCCGCCACAGGATCGCTCCCGGCGAGGGAGGCCACCTCCGGGGCGAAGGAGGCGAGCACGGCGGGCCGGTCGGTGCGCGGGTACAGCCGGCCCGGCAGTCCCGGCATCGGCCCGAACATCTCCTCCGCCCGCGCCAGCAGCCCCGCCGAGCCGCCCGGTCGGCCGTCGAACGCCCGTAGGGCCGCCTCCAGGCCCGCGCGGCCGATCCACGCGCCGCCGCCGCAGTCGCCGAGCAGATGGCCCCACCCGTCGGCCCTGCGCCACGACGCGAGGTCGGTACCGATCGCGATCAGACCGGTGCCCGCGGCGATCACGGCGCCGGCCCGCGGACCCAGGGCGCCCGTGTACGCGGTCACCGCGTCGGCCGCCAGGGCGAGCCGCCGTACCGCTAGTTCACGCTCCAGAGCCGTCGGCAGCTCGGCCCGCAGTTCGTCGCCGAGCGTGGCGAGACCGGCCGCGCCGACGGCGACGGCAGCGAGCTGATCGACGCCTGCCTCGGTCATCAACCGCCGTGCCATCGGCAGCAGTTGATCCAGCAGATGCCCCGCCGAGATCCCGCGCGGACCGGTACGGACCGGCTCCTTGGAGGTCAGCGGGTCACTGAGCGGCGTCGGGGGACCGGAGGGCGTCGAACCCTGTCGCACGGGGGAGCCGGCGTCGCCCGCCACCCCGTGCGCGGCGAGAGCCACGCGCAGTCCCGAACCTCCGGAGTCCACGCCCAGCACCGCGGACGGGCCCGAACCGCCCTGCCGGGTGCCGTGGACGCCGTCGCGGGTCACGGCAGGCGCCAGTCCACCGGCTCGGCTCCCTGCCTGGTCAGCAGGTCGTTGGCGCGGCTGAAGGGGCGTGAGCCGAAGAAGCCGCGGTCGGCCGACATCGGTGAGGGGTGCGAGGACTCCACCGAGGGCAGATCGCCGAGCAGGGGACGCAGATTGCGGGCGTCGCGGCCCCAGAGGATCGACACCAGCGGGCGCCCGCGGGCGGCCAGCGCCCGTATCGCCTGTTCGGTGACTTCCTCCCAGCCCTTGCCGCGATGGGCCCCGGGGTTGCGCGGAGCCGTGGTGAGCGCCTTGTTGAGCAACAGCACGCCCTGCTTCGTCCAGGGAGTGAGGTCGCCGTTGGACGGCTGGGCCACCCCGAGGTCGGTGTTGAGCTCACGGAAGATGTTGATCAGGCTGGGAGGCAGCGGACGTACGTCCGGGGCCACCGAGAACGACAGCCCCACCGCATGTCCCGGGGTCGGATAGGGGTCCTGCCCGACGATGAGGACGCGCACCTCGTCGAAGGGCTGCTGGAAGGCCCGCAGGACATTCGCCCCGGCCGGTAGGTAGGTGCGTCCCGCGGTGATCTCCCCACGGAGGAAGTCGCCCATCTGGGCGATGCGTCCGGCCACGGGGTCCAGGGCTTTCGCCCAGCCCGGTTCGACGATCTCATGCAACGGTCGTGGTGCCACGGGCGTCACCCTACTGCCGTACACGCGGCGGAGATCAAACCGGTGTCCGCCGCGCGACCGAGGATGACCGATTCCTCGTCGAATCGGACGTCCCCGGCACAAGGCGCCTGTCGCGGTGGGCCGTTGGATCCCTCCGGGTCTCAGGCCACCACCGCCGCGCGGACGCACAGGACGTCCGGCAGGTGCGAGGCGAGCTGCTGCCAGCTGTCGCCGTCGTCCGCCGACGCGTACACCTCGCCGTTGCGATTGCCGAAGTACACGCCCGCCGGGTCCGCGTCGTCCGTGCACAGCGCGTCGCGGAGCACTGTGCCGTAGTGGTCCCCGGAGGGCAGTCCCGCCGTCAGCGGCTCCCAGTTCTTTCCGGCGTCCGCCGTACGGAAGACGCGGCACCGCCGGTCGGCCGGGACCCGGTCCGAATCCGCGGTGATCGGGAAGAGGTAGGCAGTGTCGCCGCGGTGCGGATGCGCCGCCGCCGCGAACCCGAACGTCGACGGCAAACCCGCACCGATGTCGGTCCACTGCCCGCCCGCGTCGTCACTGCGGTACACCCCCCAGTGGTTCTGCAGATAGAGCCGGTCCGGGTTGGCCGAGTCGCGCGCGACCTTGTGCACGCACTGCCCGAATTCCGGGTTCGGATCCGGCAGGAACACCGCGGAGACACCGGAGTTGGCGGGCTCCCAGCTCGCGCCGCCGTCGGCGGTGCGGAAGACGCCGGCCGTGGAGACGGCGACCGTCACGGCCCGCGGGTCGCGCTCGTCGGTGAGGATGGTGTGCAGCCCCTCACCGCCTCCGCCCGGGACCCATTTCGAGCGGGTGGGGTGCTCCCACAGGGGACGGACGAGCTCGAAGGACTCACCCCGGTCCTCCGAGCGGTACAACGCGGCCGGCTCCGTCCCCGCGTACACCACGTCCGGTTCGGCGGCAGCCGGGTGCAACTGCCACACCCGCTCCAGCGAGGCGCCCGTGTCCTTGGGGAATTTGACGGCGGGCCGCGCCGGTTCGGTCCACGTCAGGCCCAGGTCGTCGGAGTGGAAGACGGACGGGCCCCAGTGCGCGCTGTCTCCGCCGACCAGCAGCCGTGGCCGGTCACCCCGGGTGTCGATCGCGGCCGAGTACACCGCCTGGGCGTTGAAGTAGGGATGGTCGTCGAACTCCCAGGCGCCACCGCGCCGTCGCCCGATGAAGAGGCCCTTGCGGGTGCCTACGGTGAGCAGTACGTCGGCCATGACAGGCCACCTCCGCGACGTCGTTGTCTGCGATACGGGCCAGTCTGCACCCCGGCACTGACAGTCACCTCCGGGACGCGCGTTTCCGCAGCTCGGACGGGTCGCGTCGGCCGGCGGCAGGGGTTCGCGGTGCCCGGTGCCGGGCGGGCCGTGCGGCCCTGTGGCTCCTGGGCCGGACGAGCCGACGGGCACGGTGTGAGCATCGCGGGGAGCGGGCGCGTAAGGGAGGGAGATGTGGCGTGTCCGTGCGGTGGTGAGGAGGATGCCTCGATGGCGGCATTCCGTGGTCCGAAGGTCTGGCTGTGGCGGTGGCGGCGCAACCCGCTGCGGCGGCGCAGCGATGCCCTGGAGGCCTGGATCATGCTCACGGCCTGGGCGTTCACCGTGCTCGGCGGAGCGGTCACGGGCCTCGCGGCGGCCCAGACCGTGGAGCACGGCCTCGCCCTGGATCGCGCGCGCTGGCATGCCGTTCCCGCCCGGCTGACCGAGGACGCGCCGGACATGAGCGAGACCGAGTCCGGCGCCCGCGTCGTGGGGGCGACGGTCCGCTGGACCGCGCCGGACGGCACCCACCGCTCGGGCCGGGTACGGGTCTACGCGGGCACCCCGGCGGGCACCCCGGTCACGGTGTGGACCGACCCCGAGGGCCGCCTGGTCACCAGACCCACCACCGCCGCCGAGGCCCGGGTGCGGGCCTCCCTGGTCGGCGTCCTGGTGGGCGTGGGCGCGGCGGGCGTCCCCTTCGCCGTCGGGCGGCTCCTCCGCGGCCGCCTGGAACAGCTGCGCATGGAGCAGTGGGACGAGGAGTGGGAGCGGGTCGGACCCCTGTGGGGGCGCATGACGAGCTGAGCGGCCGGTTCAGGACGCGGCGTCCAGGGCCGCACGGCAGTGGCCCAGGAGGCGTTCGTCCTGCAGGACGTCGTCGCTGCCGTGGCCGCCGGGACGGGCACGGTGCCGGCGCGGCGAGGCGAGTTCCGTGCGGACCAGATCATGGACGGGCGCGCCGGCGCCGCCCATCCGGACGAGACACTCGGTGACGGTGCCCCGGACGTACGGGTTCTGGCGCCAGGCGGCACGGAACACCGGCAGGACGGGTTCCGGATCACCGGAGACGTCCCACAGGGCGCTCGCGGCGGCCGTCCGCTCCCACACCTCGGTGGAAGCGGCCAGGCCACGCAGTCCGGGGAGCGCGGGTGCGGCGAACGCTCCCATGCGGCCGAGGGCCTCGGCCGCCACCCGGGGACCACCGGTGTCCCTCTCCGATCCCAGCGCCCGCAGCAACGGGGGCAGGACCGCCTCCGCGTCCGCCTCCACGGACCAGAGCGCGTCGGCCGCCGCCGCGGCGCTCTCGCCGGTCAGCAACTCCCGCAGCGCCGGTATCGCCTCGTGCGCTCCCGCCCCGAACGCGCCGAGCGCCCGGGCCAGTGCCTTCACCAGTGCGTCCCGGAGCCGCAGTTCGCGTGGTGCGCCGTGCAGCAGCCGCAGCACCTCCGGCAGGGCGGCGGCGTACCGCAGTGTTCCGAGCCCGTACAGCAGGGGCGCGGCCCGGCTGTACGTCTCCGGGCTGTCGAGGGGAACAGCGCCCAGCCGCTCCCGCAGCAGCGGGGCCAGCGGCGCAGCGGCCGGGCCCAGATGGCCGATCGTGTACCCGGTCTCGTTGGGCACCACCGGGTGGCGCAGGACCTCAGCGAGGGCCGGGACCGCCCGCGCGTCGCCGGACCTGGCCAGGGCCTTGAGGGGGCGGCCCAGCGTCGCCGTACCGCACCCCCAGGAATCCGGGTCCGACTCCACGAGAGCGGCGAGCCGGTCGGCCGCCGGGGCCGCGAGGGTGAAGAGGAACTCCAGGACGGACACCGCGGCATAGCGCAACTGCTCCTCGTCCGAACCGAGTTGCTCACCGATCAACGCGACCGGCTCCTCGTACGCGGCACGCCACTCGCGGAACAGTCCCGCCGACATCCACACGGCATTGCACCGGTCGGCCGTGTCCTGGCTGCTCAACTGTCCCTCGATCAGGGCGATCCGGTCCGCGGTGCGGGCGCCCAGCGCCTTGTGGAGCGTCCGGAGCAGCTGTGCGCCCTCCTCGTCGGCGGGGCGCATGCGGCGCAGTCGGCCGATGAGGGTGTCGGTGGACGTCCGTGTGGGCTCGACGGACCGCCGGAAGCGCTGTGACCTGGTGTGGAGCAGGCCGATGACGGTGGGCACGAGGTCGGCCGGCAGCCGATCGGGGGCGCACGAGGCGAGCTGTCCCAGCGCCGCGAGCCGCAGCCCCGGTTCGTGCGGGGTGGCGCACAGCGACACCAGGCGGTCCACCGCCGGTGCCGCGGACTCGCCGTACAGCCGGGCGAACAGCCCGAGGCTCTCGACCAGTGCCAGCCGGACGCTCTCCTCCGTCTCGTCCGCCAGCCGCTCCCTCAACAGGGCCAGCACGCGCGGCGGTTCGTCGTGGAAGCGGACGAGCGCCGACGGCACGGCGCCGCGCACCTCCGCGTCCCCGTCGGCGACGAGGTCCAGGAAGACCCCGGCGCTCGCGCGGATCGCGGCGCGCGCCATCGCGTGGTTGTCGTCCTCGGGGTCCTCGGGGTCCTCGCCCGGTACGGCGTCGTCCTCGCCGTGCTCCCCGGGATCGTCCCCGGAGTCCGCTCCTCCGATGCTGGCGAGCAACTCCACGATCCCTCCCCGGTCGGGGAGTTCCACCTGTCCGGCGAGGGAGAAGAGGAAGGGGATGGACGCCAGTGTCGAGTCGTACACATCGCCCTGGGGGTGCACGGCCCCGTACATCCCGTCGAGCGCTGTCTCCCGCTCCTGGGGGCGCGGCGAGGCGAGTCCCCGCAGCAGCACCGGCACGTCCGCGGCGTTTCCGTAGGCATGCTCCATCGAGGCCCAGTCGACCTCGTCGATCCCCCTGAACACGGTGTCCTCCCCAGGCGTACGGCCATTGATCGTGAGTGTGCACCACAGCACTGACAGTGACGCCCGGCAGCGGCCGCGTCGATGGCGACAACCCGGCCAACTACGGCGCGAACGGCCGCTTTACGACGGTCGGAGGGGGTGACGCGGCCGAGATGGCCCGGCGGGGGAGGGGGAATCCAGGAAACAGTCGGTGTCCGCCGCCGCGGTTCAGGGCGCGGCGCGGACGACGCGGGGTGAGTGTGCCGCGCCCCGGGCGCCGTGAGCGGCGGCGTGGGGGCCGTCGGGGCGGGCGCGCCGGGGGCCGCCGAGGCGGGTGCGCCGGGCGGCGGGAGTCGAACCGGGGAAGGGCCGGCCGTGCGAGGAAGCCTTTCGCGCGGGCCGGACGCCTTCAGGGCCGGGGTGGATTTCTCAACGGCCGCCCGAGGTGTGCCGGTTGCGACCCGTGTTTCCGAAGTGCCCGCCCGGGCGCGGCTCCTCGCTCTCCCCGAGCGGGCGGTTGCGTGTGGTCAACCGCCACAGGAGGTCTCCCAGGGCCGCGCCCGCCGACACCAGGGCCGTGATCACCCCGGCCATGGTCAGTCCGTCACCGAGGTGCGGGCGCTCGTGCAGGGCGTGCAGATCGAACCCGCACAGGTGGTACACGCCCACCGCGGCGATCCCGAGACTCGGTACGAGCAGCGCCGGCACGGACGCCGGTCCGCGTCCCGTACGCCCGGCGTCACGTTCCCTCACGGACTCTCCCCCTGTAGGACGCTCACCGCGATGACCCTACGGCACGTAGGGTCACACGGTTCCGGCTGTGCTCCGCCGCGTTCCGACCGGTACCCCGGGCGGCGCCCCCTACACGGCTTCGGGCGACTCCGGGCCCGTCGTGATGCGGATCACGGGTATGCCACCGACCGGACGCGCGGCTGATTTCCGTACCTGTCCATGGCGTTCGAACCCCGGATGCGAGGATGAGGGCCGTCATGACTGCTGGTTGGTGTACTCGCACGGTGCGGGCCGCGATGTTCGCGGCCGTCTGTGTAGTGCTCGCAGCCCTCGGCCACCTCATGATGTCCGGCTCTCCGGTGGCCTGGTGGGCGTTGGCCTGCGCGGGAGCGGCCACGGCCGGCGCGGGCTGGTGTCTGGCCGGCCGTGAGCGTGGACTACCGCTCATCGTGTCCGTCGTGGTGCTCGCTCAGGGCGTGCTCCATACGGCGTTCTCGATCACGCAGTCGCTCACCGCGGACGCGCGGGCGGACATGGGCCCGGCTTCCGGACCGGACCGGTCCGGCACGGGCGCCATGGATGCCATGCATGGCATGAGCGGCATGCCGACGGGCGCCATGGGGCACGACATGGGCTCCCTACCTATGGGTTCCGTGCACATGGCTTCCATGGACATGAGCTCGATGGGTGCCATGGATATGGGGTACATAGGGTCCGGCGCCCTTGCCCACCTGCTTCCCATGGGACATGAGGCGGGCTCCCCTTCCTCGTTCGGCATGCTCGCCGCACACGTGCTCGCGGCGCTGCTGTGCGGCTTCTGGCTCGCGTACGGCGAGCGCGCCGTGTTCCGTACGCTGCGGGCGCTGGCCGGCCGACTGGCCGCGCCTCTGCGGCTGTTGCTGGATCTGCCGACCCCGCCGCACCGGCCGAGGGTCCGCGCGCGCCGAGCCTCCTCGGACCGCGCTCCGCGTCGTCTCCTTCTCGTTCACGCGATCACTTCGCGGGGTCCGCCCGTGGGGACCACTGTCGCCTGAGACAGCCGGTTCCCCGGAGCGCCTCCCGCGCGCTCCGGGCATCGGTCGTACCTCGCGTACGGCCGTACCCCTACCACCGGACCCTTGGCCTCGCGCCGGTCCGGATCACGGATGACCCGAGAAGGACACCTGGTGATCACTCCTGTCCTGCCTGTTTCGCGCCGTGGAGGCGAGAAACGGGACGAAGGCAACAGAACGCTTTCGGCCGACGACTCGATAACCGCCTGGGCGCTGGCCGCCCGGGCCGGTGACTCGGCAGCCGTCGACCAGTTCGTCCGAGCGCTGCACCGCGATGTCGTGCGCTTCGTCGCCCACCTGTCCGCCGATCCGCAGGCCGCCGACGACCTCGCCCAGGACACGTTCCTGCGGGCGCTCGGCAGTCTGCACCGGTTCGAGGGGCGCTCCTCGGCCCGGGCCTGGCTGCTGTCCATCGCCCGCCGCGCGGTGATCGACAGCCTTCGGCACGCCGCTGCCCGGCCGCGGTCGAGCGACGCCGCGGACTGGCAGAGCGCGGTGGAACGCGCGCAGCCGCGTGGTCTGCCCGGCTTCGACGACGGCATCGCGCTGCTCGACCTGCTGGCCGCGCTCCCCGACGACCGGCGCGAGGCGTTCGTCCTCACCCAGGTGATGGGACTGCCCTACGCCGAGGCCGCGTTGGTCAGCGAGTGTCCGGTCGGAACGGTCCGCTCCCGCGTGGCGCGTGCCCGGTCGGCCCTCATCGCGCTGCTCGCCGAGGCGGAGGCCCGTCCCGAGGCGGAGGTCGAGGCGACGACCACGCGGGCCGCCGCCTGACACGCGAAGCGCCGGTGTCCGCCGCGATCGACGGACACCGGCCCTTCGGGGCATCCCGACGCGCCGGAAATGGATGGGAGTTCACCCCGCTTCCCGGCTCGGGCGTGAGTGCGGGCGGGAGACGGAGGTTCGCCTCGGTCCCCGGCTGCCGGAACCCCGACCCGGCACCTTCGTGGCCTGATGCCTAGACGGACCGGTGGTACTGCTCCGGTACGCGGACCTCGGCCCCGAGCTCGCGTGCCGCGAGGCGGGCGAAGGACGGGTTGCGCAGCAACTCGCGGCCCAGCAGCACCGCGTCGGCCTCGCCGTTGGCGATGATCTTCTCGGCCTGCTCCGCCTCGGTGATGAGACCGACGGCGGCGACGGGCAGCGGCGTCTCCCTCTTCACCCGGGTGGCGAACGGGACCTGATAGCCCGGCCCGACCGGGATGTGCCGGCCGCCCGGGACGTTCCCGCCCGTGGAGACATCGAGCAGGTCCACGCCGTGCTCGTGCAGTCGGGCCGCGAAGCGGACGGTGTCGTCGGCGCTCCAGCCGGCGTTCTCCAGCCAGTCGGTGGCGGAGACGCGGAAGAAGAGCGGCTTGTCGTCCGGCCAGATCTCCCGTACGGCGTCGACGACTTCGAGGGCGAAGCGCGTGCGGTTCTCGTACGAGCCGCCGTAGGCGTCGGTGCGGTGGTTGGAGTGCGGGGAGAGGAACTCGTTGATGAGGTAGCCGTGCGCGCCGTGGATCTCGACGATCTCGAAACCGGCGGCCAGTGCGCGACGGGCCGCGTCCGCGAACTGCCCCACGATCTCCTGGATGCCGGCGACCGTCAGCTCGTCGGGGACGGGGTGTGCGTCGTCGAAGGCGAGCGCGCTCGGGGCGACGGTCGTCCAGCCGTACGCGTCCGGGCCGACGGGTCCGCCGCCCTTCCAGGGGCGGTCGGTCGAGGACTTGCGTCCACCGTGACCGAGCTGGACGGCCGGCACCGTGCCCTGCGCGGTGAGGAAGCGCGTGATGCGGCGGAACGCCTCGACCTGGGTGTCGTTCCAGATGCCCAGGTCGTACGGGGAGATCCGGCCCTCGGGGGAGACGGCGGTCGCCTCGACGATGATCAGTCCCGTTCCGCCGGTGGCGCGGGCCGCGTAGTGGGCGAAGTGCCAGTCGTGCGGGGCACCCTCCGAGGGGCCCACGGGCGCGGCCGAGTACTGGCACATCGGGGGCATCCACACCCGGTTGGGGATGGTGACGTCGCGCAGGACGTAGGGCTCGAAGAGCGCGCTCACGGCCGACTCCATTCGTCGCGGGACCGGGGTACTCTCGTACGATAAGCATCGTAGTACGGTGAGTGTCAAACTACGACAGGTCTCGTACAATGCAGGCGTCGGGTGAAGTCCCCGGACGAAGACGAAGGTCCCCGGAGAAGTGGAGCCGCCGTGACGACCGCCGCGACCAGTGGCCGTGATCTGCCGCACCCGGTGCGCGAGGAGATCCGGCTGGAGTCGGTGCTGCACGCGCTGTCCGACCCGATGCGGCTCCAGATCGTGTGCGAGCTGGCCGCCGGTGGCGTCGAGCTCTCCTGCTCGGACTTCGTCCTGCCGGTCACCAAGTCCACGACGACGCACCACTTCCGGGTGCTCCGTGAGAGCGGGGTGATCCGGCAGGTCTACCGCGGCACGGCGAAGCTGAACGGTCTGCGCACGGACGACCTCGACGCGCTGTTTCCCGGCCTCCTCGACCGTGTCCTGGAGGCGGCCACCCGGCAGGCCGGGCGCCCCACGCCGTGACGCTCCACGACACGTGACGGGTCACGACAGCCGACGGTGATGTTCCCGGGCGGTCGGGGGAGAGTGCGAGCGGACCGGTGGGCCGACCACTGGGTTCGACGGAACCGGCGTACGCGGAGCGCCGCTGCCTTGCGAGGGTCCTGCCCGTCGATGGCGGGCGACAGGGGCAAAGGGGAACACCCACCCCTTGCCACTCTCAACTTATAGCGCAGCAGGGGGCTTGCGGCAAGGTCCGGGTGATGCCGCACAATCACTCGCCGAGGCCACAACCTGCGGAAATGGGAGATTCACCAAGTGCGTGTGCTGTTGTCGGTTCACAGGTCGTGCAGTGATGGCGCGGCGGCGGGGGGAGTCGCGCCGCGGTCGCCGGCATCGGGCGGCGGGCCGCGGGTGGGCGCGGCGCCTGCCTTCGCGGGCACGACCCCGGATCGGAGCCGGTGACATGAACCCCTTGACCACCAGTGCGTTCTGCCTTCCCGGGCATCTCGATCCCAAGGCCGACCCGGCGCTGATCGGCGGTGACGAGCGGCACTTCGCGGCCATCGCGGACAGCCTCGAGCAGGCGATCGCCGAACTGTCCGACCGGCTCGACGCCGAGCGCAGGGCGCCCGGTGGCCTCGGCCGTGAGGCGATGGAGCGGGACGCGGAGATCCACCGGCTGACCGGACGTCTGCGCGCCCTGCGCCGCTTCGGCCTCGACCTGTGCCTGGGGCACATCGTCGGCGCGGACGACCCCGAGCCCGTGTACATCGGACGACTCGGCCTCACCGACAGCGACGGCCGCCGGCTGCTGACCGACTGGCGCTCTCCCGCGGCTGAGCCGTTCTTCGCCGCGACCCACGCCGACCCGATGGGCCTGGCGAGCCGCCGCAGGTACCGCTGGACCCGCGGCCGGATCAGCGACTACTGGGACGAGGTGTTCACCGCCGACGGGCTGGAACAGCACGCGGCGCTCGACGACCAGTCCGCCTTCATCGCCAGTCTCGGCAGCAACCGGTCGGCCCGGATGCGCGACGTGCTCGCCACCATCCAGTCCGACCAGGACGCCATCATCCGGGCGGGATCCCGTGGCGCGCTCGTCGTCGACGGCGGTCCGGGCACGGGCAAGACGGTCGTCGCCCTGCACCGCTCCGCCTACCTCCTCTACTCCGACCCCCGCCTCGGCCACCGTCGGGGCGGCGTGCTGTTCGTCGGTCCGCACCAGCCCTACCTGGCCTACGTCGCCGACGTCCTCCCCAGCCTCGGAGAGGAGGGCGTGCAGACCTGCACCGTGCGGGACCTCGTCGCCGAGGGAGCCGGAGCGACGATCGAGCCCGACCCGGACGTGGCCCGCCTGAAGTCGTCCGTGAACATGGTGAAGGCGATCGAGAAGGCCGTCAGGTTCTACGAGGATCCGCCCGCCCAGGGGATGACCGTCACGACTCCTTGGTCCGACGTCCGGCTGAGCGCAGACGACTGGGCCGAGGCGTTCGAGGCGGCGGAGCCGGGCATCCCGCACAACGAGGCGCGCGACCTGATCTGGGAGGCGCTGCTCACGATCCTGATGGACAAGCACGACGGCGACGTTCCGCCCGACCTGTTCCGCAGATCGCTGCTGCACGACCGTGAGCTGGTCGGGACCCTCGACCGGGCGTGGCCGCTTCTCGAGGCGACCGACCTCGTCGGAGACCTGTGGTCGGTACCCGCCTACCTGCGGATGTGCGCTCCCTGGCTCGGCCCCGACGACGTTCGCAGGCTTCAGCGCCCGGACGCCCAGGCCTGGACGCTGTCCGACCTGCCGATCCTGGACGCGGCACGGCAGCGGCTCGGTGACCCGGAGGCGGCACTGCGCGCACGCCGGCACGCGGCCTCCGTCGCCGCCGAACGCGAGCGCATGGCCGGCGTCATCGACAACGTGCTCGCCGCCGACGACGACGGTGAGGGCGCCGTGACGATGCTGCGCGGCCGGGACCTCCAGGACACCCTGATCGACGAGACCGGACTGCCCGTCGCCGAACCGGATCTGCTCGCCGGTCCGTTCGCCCATGTCGTGGTGGACGAGGCGCAGGAACTGACCGACGCGGAGTGGCAGATGCTGCTGCTGCGCTGCCCGTCCCGGAGCTTCACCATCGTCGGGGACCGCGCCCAGGCCAGGCACGGCTTCACCGAGTCGTGGCAGGAACGGCTCGGGCGGATCGGACTCGACCGGATCGACGTGGCCTCCCTGACCATCAACTACCGGACGCCGGAAGAGGTCATGGCTGAGGCCGAGTCGGTCATCCGGGCCGCGCTCCCGGACGCCAACGTGCCGACGTCCGTCCGCAGCGCAGGCCTCCCCGTCGTCCACGGATCGGTCGCGGAGCTGGACTCGATCCTCGACAACTGGCTCCTCACGCATGCCGAGGGGATCGCCTGCGTCATCGGCGATCCCACGTTCCGGGCGACGTCCCGCGTCCAGTCGCTGGCCCCGGAGCTGTCGAAGGGGCTCGAGTTCGACCTGGTCGTCCTCGTCGACCCGGAGGAGTTCGGCGAGGGTGTCGAAGGAGCGGTCGACCGCTATGTCGCGATGACCAGGGCGACCCGGCAACTCGTCGTCCTCACGAGCTCCTGAAGCCGACCGGCACCGCGTGACCGCCGCCTGACGGCCCGGTCGGCGGGGCCATGGCGCGCGGGACCCGCCGATCGAGCAGGAGGCGCCGCCGGCCAGGCGGTTGCCGGTTGTCGGTCTGCCCGGGTGGGCAGGCCGACAACCGGCGGACGGGAGACCGATCGGCGGTACGTGGCCGACGGGCGACGGCCTAGGCGCCGGACGGGGCGGCCTCGGGTTCGACGCCGGCCTCGGACGAACTCGCCCTGCTGGGCAGGTGATTGAACAGAAGGTTCAAGGCGATCGCCGTCAGACACCCGGCGCTGATCCCGCTGTTCATCACCGTCTGGAACCAGTCCGGGAACTTCCCGTAGACGCCCGGCACCCCGACCGGCAGCATGCCGATCGCGACCGAAACGGCCACCACCGTCAGGTTGTTGTTGCCCTTGAAGTCCACCTCGGCGAGCGTGCGCAGACCGCTCGCGGCGACCGTTCCGAACATCACCAGACCCGCGCCGCCGAGCACGGGCGCGGGTATCGCCGCGACCACGGCACCCAGCTTCGGCAGCAGGCCGAGCACGACGAGCATGCCGCCCGCGGCGGCGACCACCCAGCGGCTGCGCACCCGGGTCATGCCGACGAGGCCCACGTTCTGCGCGAACGCGGTGTACGGGAAGGTGTTGAAGACGCCGCCGAGCACGGTGGACAGGCCGTCGGCGCGCAGACCGTCCGCGAGGGTCCGCGGTTCGACCGGCCGGCCGGTCATCTCGCCGACGGCGATGAAGTCACCGGTCGTCTCGGTCATGGTCACCAGGGCCACGACCAGCATCGAGACGATCGCGGAGACGTGGAACGACGGCGCTCCGAAGTGGAACGGCGTGCTGATCCCCACCCAGTCGGCGTCCCCGACCCCGCCGAAGTCCGTGAATCCGAACGGCACCGCGACCGCGAGACCCACGGCGATGCCGATGAGGACCGCGACGCGGCTCAGGAAGGCCGGTGCGAACCGCTGTACGCCGATCACCACGGCCAGGACGAAACCGGCGAGCGCCAGGTTCTTCGGCTCCCCGAAGTCCTTCGAGCCGACGCCTCCCGCGGCCCAGTTGCCCGCCACCGGCAGCAGCGAGACACCGATGATCAGGATGACCGTGCCCGTGACCAGTGGCGGGAAGAAGCGCAGCAGCCTTCCGAAGACCGGGGCGAGCAGGACGATCGCGAGGCCCGCGACGATCACCGACCCGTAGATGGCGGGCAGTCCGCCGTCCGTCGTACCGATGAGCACCATGGGGGAGACGGCGGCGAAGGTGCAGCCCTGCATGATCGGCAGTCGTACGCCGAAGCGCCAGAAGCCCACGCACTGGATCAGCGTCGCGATTCCGCACACGAGCAGGTCCGCGGTGATCAGGTAGGCCAGATCGGCGGGGGAGAGTTTCATCGCGCCGCCCACGATCAGCGGGACGGCCACCGCGCCCGCGTACATCGCGAGCACATGCTGAAGTCCGAACGCGGCCAGGCGGCTCACGGGTGGAACCTCGTCGACGGGATGCACGGGAGCGGTGGTTGCCATGGGCACTCCAGAGGGCTGCGGGAGAGGGGAAGGGGCCGTACGACACGAGTTCGCCCGGACAGCACGAGACCGTAGAGGGCTTAAACAGTTTGTTGATTTCCGGTCTGTTGCCGATATGTGTCATGCCCACGGAACTGCCACGGACTCCGCCGCGACCCCGCGCGGTGCACCGGACACCGCCCGCGCCACGACAGTCTTGCGCCGACCGGATGCCCGCCCCGCCCTGCCTTCGCCGGGGTCACCTGGTCCTCGCCGGGCCCCGTCAGGCCTTGGCCGGCCTATGTCAGGCTCCCGCCGTCCCGGCCGCCGTCCACAGTGCGTCCCAGTCGGGAAGCTTGACCACGCGGCGGCCCAGCTCGGCTCCGAGTTCCGCCTCGGCCCGCTCGATCGCCTGCCACCCGGCCCATTCGACCGGTCGTACCCCCTCGGCCCGCAGCGCCGCGAGCGGATCCTCGGCGACCTCTCGTCGTACGAGCGCGGGGGCGTCCTCCAGCAGGGAGGCCACCGTCTCCTTGGCGCACGGGCGATTGGTTCCGATGACCCCGGTCGGGCCGCGCTTGATCCAGCCCGCCACGTACTCGCCCGGCGCCACCACGCCGTCCCGCAGGACCCGTCCCGCCAGCTGGGGCACCGTGCCGCGGCCGGGGTCGAACGGCAGCCCCTCCAGCGGAACCCCGCGATAGCCCACCGAACGCAGCACCAACTGGGCCTCGATGTCCTCGAATCGGCCGGTCCCCGTCACCCCGCCCGCTCCGTCCGGCACCGTCCGCTCGAAACGCACCGCGCCCACGCGCCCACCGTCGGCGAGGAGTTCGACGGGACGCAGGAAGAAGCGCGGGCGGATCAGGCGCGGGCGGTCCAGCGGCGCGGCCGCCGCCCATCCCCGGAGCACCTCCACGTTGCGGCGCTGCGCGGCGGGCAGTCCCGACGGATCGAGGTAAGCCGGATCGAGAGCCAACTCCGCCTCGTCCACGATGATTTCGGCCTCAGGCAGGGAGCCCAGCTCGCGCAGTTCCTTGGTGGTGAAGCGGGCCTGCGACGGTCCGCGCCGCCCGACCATGCTGATCTCGGTGATCTCGCTCGCGGCCAGTGCGTCGAGTGCCGCCTGCGGCATGTCGGTGGGGCTCAGCTCGGGTGCGCCGCGGGCCAGGATCCGGGTCACATCGACGGCGACGTTCCCGATGCCGATGACCACGGCCGAGCGCGCGCCGCGCACGAATCCGTCGGCCACCGAGTCGGGATGGGCGCTGTACCAGGACACGAACTCGGTCGCCGACCAGCTGCCGGGCAGGTCCTCACCGGGCACGCCGAGATGACGGTCGGTGGCGGCGCCCACGCAGTACACGACCGCGTGGTACAGCTCCCGCAGCCGCGCCACCGGCACTCCGCCCGGGCCCACCTGTACGCCGCCGAGGAACCGCACCCGCTCGTCCTCCAGGACGGTCCGCAGGTTGTTCTGGAGCGACTTGATCTTCTCGTGGTCGGGTGCCACTCCGTAGCGCACCAGGCCGTACGGGCAGGGCAACCGGTCCAGGACGTCGACCCGGACGTCGGGCGGGCCGCTCCGCTGGACAAGACCCTGCGCGCTGTAGACCCCACTGGGCCCCGAGCCGACGACGGCGACATGCAGCACTGCGGAACTCCTTACCCGAGGGATCAGGAAGATCGCTGACAGGACATCGCTGGTGCTTCCAGCATCGCACCACCGGTGCTCCGCTGACAGGGTGCGGTGCGTGGTGTCCGCGCGCGTGTCCGTTCGTATGGAATGTGATGATGCGGTTACGTTCCGTTTGTGCTAGAAGCATCGTTTCTTAATCTGTCCGACCGCTGCCGCACGGACGGCGCGGTGTCCGTGCGGCCGGCCTGGGAGGTGCGGGAGTCCGAGGCCGGGGCCACGTCCTGGTTCGACGTCCGGCTGGCCTTCACCGACGGTGCCCGGGTCGACCTGCTCGCCGTGCTGTCGGAGGCGGGCCTGTCGATCGAGGACGTACGCGCCGAGCCGCCCCTCTCTCTGGACGACCTCGCGGCGGTCGCCGACTGGATCGAGGAGCCGCTGTTCGAGGCGTGCGGGAGCGGCCTCGGCGCCGGCCCCGGCCAGGAGCGCGAGAGTCAGGCGCGTCGTGCCCGGCCCGCCTGGCCGCGCGGGGTCGAGGGCCGGCTGCTGGTCGCGCGGGAGTACCGGGCGGCGCAGGAGGACGGCGTGGACCCGGTGCTCGCGGTCATGGGCGCCACCGGCCACAGCCGCCGCAAGTCCCTGAGGCTGATCGCGGGGGCGCGCGACGCCGGGTTCCTGACGCCCCGGCACGCCCGCCGCTGACACCGTCGACGGGCGAGACCCTCAGGACATCTCGCGCATCCTGGTGATCTCGCTCGTCTGCTGTGCGATCACGTCGTCGGCCATCTCCTCGATCTGGATGTTGTTGCCCTGGGCCTTCACCTCGGTGGCCATGGTGATCGCCCCGTCGTGATGGGTGATCATCAGCTCGAGGAAGAGCCGGTCGAAGGTCTTGCCCTTCGCCGCCCGCAACTTCGTGAGCTGGGCCTTCGTCGCCATCCCGGGCATGGCGGCGTGCTCGTGTCCCTGGGCGGTACCGGCCTCGTCGTGCGCCTCGAGCCAGCTCTTCATGGTGGTGATCTCCGGCCCCTGCGCGGCCGTGATCCGTGCGGCGATCCGCTTCACATCGCCCGACTTCGCCCGGTCCGGGGCCAGTTCGGTCATCTCCAGGGCCTGGGTGTGATGGGCGATCATCATCCGCGCGTAGGCGAGGTCCGCCGAATTGGGGGAGTCGTCGTCCCCGCGCCGCTCGGCCGCGTCCTTGGCGGAGAGGGTTTCGGCCGCTTCTCCGGGCTTGCCGGGCGCGATCACCGAAGGGCCGCCGGTCTCGGCGGACTCGGTCCCGGAACCGGAGTCGCAGCCTGCCAGCGCGAGCACGGCGGCGGCCAGCGACGCCGTGACCAGGGAGGTACGGGACGTATGACCAGCGAGCACAGCGGCCTCCTGCGGCACACGAATCGGCGGACATCTCACGGGTGTTGATAACCGTCCTGGCACCTGCCCGAACGTGACTGATCAAAAAACGTTCGTTGCGGCTACGTTGCCATCTGTTGATCTGCCCATGGTGCGGACGATACTTCAGGGGTCCGTGAACCGTTCAACTGCGAACGGCTACAAGGGAGAACACAGTGACCCTGTTGAACAGCCCCCGAACGCGGCGCAGACGACTGGGAGTTGCCGTAGCCGCGGCCGGACTTCTGGCCGCGCTGTTAACGGCCGGCCCGGCGGCCGCCACCCCCGACCCCGGGGACGGGCCCACCGCGCGGCAGCAGATCTCCAAGAGCGACGAGGCCGAGGCGAGGGCGGCGATAGCGAGCGGCGAGATACCCGGAGTGGACGAGGTCGTCCACTCCGACAACATCGAGCATCTCGCCAACGTCCCCAAGGAGGCCTTCACCGGCCTCAATTCGGACCTGGCCTTCCAGGGCCGGTACGCGTTCGCCGGCAACTACGACGGCTTCCGCATCTTCGACATCAGCGACCCGAAGGCTCCGAAGACGGTCGCGCAGGTGCTCTGCCCGGGCTCGCAGAACGACATCTCCGTCTCCGGCGACCTGCTCTTCGTGTCGACCGACTCCTCGCGCAGCGACAACTCCTGCGCCAGCACCTCGCAACCCGCGACGGAGAAGTCGTCGTGGGAGGGCATGAAGATCTTCGACATCAGCGACAAGGCGAACCCGAAGTACGTCGCCGCCGTCGAGACGTCCTGCGGCTCGCACACCCACTCGCTGGTCCCCGAGCGCAAGAACGTCTACGTCTACGTCTCCTCGTACTCGCCGAACGCCACCTTCCCCGACTGCCAGCCCCCGCACGACGGCATCTCGGTCATCAAGGTCCCGCGCAAGGCCCCCGAGAAGGCGGCCGTGGTGAGCTTCCCCGTGCTCTTCCCGGGCGAGGGTCCCGACGGCGGCGGGAACCCGGGCGGGCCCACCAACCCGGGCGTCTCCAAGACCACCGGCTGCCACGACATCACGGTCCTGCCGTCGAAGGATCTGGCCGCGGGCGCCTGCATGGGCGACGGCATCCTGTTCTCCATCAAGGACCCGGAGAACCCGAAGGTCATCGACCAGGTCGAGGACAACGTGAACTTCGCGTTCTGGCACTCGGCGACCTTCAACCAGAAGGCAAACAAGGTCGTGTTCACCGATGAGCTGGGCGGCGGCGGTGCGGCTACCTGCAACGCGGCGATCGGTCCGAACCGCGGCGCCGACGGCGTCTACGACATCGTCGGCAGGGGCGACCACCGCAAGCTCGTCTTCAAGAGCTACTACAAGATTCCCCGCCACCAGGCCGACACCGAGAACTGCGTGGCCCACAACGGCTCGCTGATCCCCGTCAGGGGCAAGGACCTCATGGTCCAGGCCTGGTACCAGGGCGGCGTCTCCGTCTGGGACTTCACCGACTCCGCCAACCCCAAGGAGATCGCCTACTTCGAGCGCGGCCCGCTGTCCGCGGACACCCTCCAGATCGGCGGATCCTGGTCGGCGTACTACTACAACGGCTACATCTACTCGAACGACATCGCCAAGGGCTTCGACGTCCTGAAGCTCAGCGACCGGCGCACGGATCCGGCCAAGAAGGTCCACCTGCGCGAGCTCAACGTCCAGACGCAGCCGGACTACTTCGACTGACCGTCCTGCGGCCCCGGTTCGGTCGCGAAGAAGCGGGACAGATCCGTCTCGCGGGTGCCGCCGGACGCCTCGGCGTCCGGCGGCACCCCCATCTCCCAGTCCAGCCGGTAACGCTTGAACAGCTCGGCCCGCAGCACCGGAACGCTCATCGGCACCCCCGGGACCAGTGCCGCGTACACCGCGCCCATGAGCAGTGCGCGCAGCATCGGGTAGTCGCTCGTGACCTGCTGCGAGCCGTACCGTGCGACGGTGTCTCCGAGCAGTTCGGAGAGCCGCCGCTGCTCGGGGCACTGGACGAACCCCTCGGCCTGGAGCAGTCCGGCCATGTGCTGCCGCATCAGCACCGGCTGGTCCTGGGTGAGGCCCAGGATCGCGTCGATGGCCCGCGCCATCCGCTCCCTGCCGTCCTCGGTGCGCGGCTCGCGTTCGAGGGCCTCCTCCAGCGTGCGGTGCATCAGCCGGTGCACCGCCGACTGCAGGAGCTGTCGTTTGCCGGGGAAGTAGTACGACACGAGTCCGCGGGCCGATCCCGCGCGATCCGCGATGTCCCCGAGCGTCGTGGCCTCGTAACCGCGCTCGCTCACCAGCTCCACCGCGGCCTGCAGCAACCGTTCCCGGGAACGCCGCCGCAACTCTTCATTGACCGAGGCGCTTCGCGGGGACATGCTGTAACTCCTGCGTTGACTGGCTGCCAGCCAACTATACTCAACGCGTCCGGACCAAGGCCCTCCGCGGGTCGGTCCCGGGCTGCCGCCGACCTGGGGCGACGCGGGGGATCGCCTCAGGTCGGACGCGCGGCAGCGCGCGTCCGGGGAGCGCTGTCCGATCACCTGCCGGCCACCGGCTCATGAACCGGCCTCCCGCTCCGCGCCCTCCTCCCCGTGAAGCGGGCGCCGGGACGTCGCGAGGTGGACGCGCCACCAACTGGTGACCGTGTACCAGCCGACCGACAGACTCAGCAGCACGTTGCCGACGAGGGTTTCCCGGTCGTGGCTGCGAGCCGTGTTGTACAGGGCGGCGCCGGTGACGTACGTGAGCAGGCTGGCGAGGAGAATCCAGAACGCTGTCTTCATTGCGGACCTCGGGAGTGTGCGGCGGGGGCGCCAACTTAGCCATGGCCAACGCATTTGGGGTCCATTGCACTCTCTTGGTCTTCTCTTGACCGGACGGGGTCGCTTGCGACCAAAGGCCAGCCGTTCCGCGTCGGGATGCCTGGCGCGTTGTGATCTCGGAGCGCGAACAGCCGTTCCCGGGCTGACGTGGGCGTTCGTATGCCGACCTCGCCTGCCGGGGTGGCGCGGAAGATCGCCCCGGACCGGACGCACGGCTGCGCGGACCGTCGCCCGGGGCAGCTCCCCATCACTCGCAGAGCCCCCGAGTCCTCTTTAGAGTGGCCTGGAGCCCCGAGGAGGATTACGGACATGGATCAAGAGCAGATCCTGGCCAGGATCACGGCGATGGTGGACGACGAGCGGCGGCTGCGCGACGCGCTGGCGGCCGGGCGGATCGACGGCGCCACGGAGCACGCGCGGCTCGGACAACTGGAGCGCGATCTCGACCAGTGCTGGGACCTGCTGCGCCAGCGGCGCGCGAAGTCCGAGTTCGGCGAGAACCCGGACGAGGCACAGGTGCGTCCGTCGTCGCAGGTCGAGGGCTACCAGGGCTGACGCGGGGAACCTCCCGGCTCTCCTGTCACGAGGGCCGCCGGGCGCGCCGCCGAGGCCCGCACCCCGTGCGGAGCCGGCGGCCGGGCCGCCGCGCGCCCAGCGGGCGGCATCACGCGAAGGCCTTGGGCGAAGACGCCCGCACCCGGGTGTCGCACCTGGGCGAAGCCCACCGGCTGCCTGCCCTCTCCTGAGACCCCGGCCCGCCTGAGACCCCGGCCCGCCTGAGACCCGGGCCGGCGTGTCAGCCGGCGAGATCGAGAACCGGCCGCAGGCCGTCCGGGCGATCCGCCACCGGCAGATGGTCCACGAAGTGCACCGCGCACCCCAGGGCCGCCGCACCGCCGTCCGCCCGCCGGTCGTCGCCGACCATCAGGGCGTCCGCGGGAGCGACGCCGAGTTCGGCGCAGGCGATCGCGAAGAGCCGCGGATCCGGCTTCTGGATGCCGTGCTCGTACGACAGGACGTACGTACCGATGTACGCGTCGAGACCGTGCTCGCGGAAGACGGGTCGCAGGTCCCAGCCGATATTGCTGACCACCCCTACCGCGAGGCCCCGCTCGCGCAGCGTGCCGAGCACCTCGGCGGCGTCGGGATAGGGCTCCCAGGCGGCGGGCGTCATATGGCGGTCGTAGAGCGCGTCGTGCAGACCGGGATCAGGCAGCCGCACCTGCCGGGAGAGTCCGGTGAACGCCGCTCTGTGCTCCTCGGCGCTCCGGTCGCGGACCTCCCACGGCGCCGCGAGGTGCGCCGGTACCGGCCGGCCCGGGTGGGCGCCGCCCGGGAGCGCGCCCGCCGACTCCAGATCCCGCGCCTTCCGGGCCAACTCCCGCTCCGGGAGGGTGTGTCCGCTCTCCGTGAGCACAGCGCGCAGCCATGCTTCGGCGGGCTCGACGCGGAAGAGGGTTCCGGAGAAGTCGAAGAGCACGCCCTTGATCGTCATGAGGGCAATCCTTCGCGGCGCGGCCGGTGCCGGTCAAGGCGGCCTCGCTCGCCCCACCGTTCGTAGGTCGCCGTCGACAGGGCGACGATCAGGGCGCCGATGAGCCAGCCGCCCACGACGTCGGACACCCAGTGGACGCCGAGCCAGACTCGGGTCAGTCCTACCCCCACGGCGCTCACGACGGCCAGAGCCAGTGCCGTACGACGCAGGGCGCGCCCCGCGTCGTACAGGCGCAGCAGCCACAGCAGGAGGCCGCAGGCGACCGTGGCCGTCAGGGCGTGGCCGGAGGGGAAGGCCGCGTAGTGGGCGGAGTCGACGGGGTCGGGCCAGACCGGGCGCTCGCGTCCGACTGCCGCTTTCATCCCTTGCTGGGTCAGTGTGCCGAGCGCACATGTGGCCACCACCCATAGAGCCAGCCCCCAGGCCGAGTGGCGCCAGACCAGCCACACCACGGCTCCCGCGCACAGGGCTCGCATGGTCCAGGGGTCCCACACCCAGTCCGTCAGAATCCGGAACCCGTGGGTGACGCCCGAGGCGTCGACCGCCCAGATGTGCGTGGTCCGGGCGATGTCACCGTCGAGGCTGATCAGCGGGTCCCAGGAGAACGCGACGAGCAGGAGAAGGACGACGGCGACCAGGGCCAGTACGGCCGCACTGAGCGCCGCCGTGCGGGCGCCCGGCGTGGGGGAGTTCATGGAACGATCCTCGCCGACCCGATACGCGTGAGGGCGATAGTCGCCGCACAGGGGCCCATGGGCGGCCGGCCTCACGCACCCGCGGCCGCCGTCGCACGGCTCAGGCCTGCCCGCGGAGGCGCGGGCGCCCGACACCGGCGCCGGAACGGCTAGCCCAGCGCTCGCAACCCCGGCACGAACGCCACCAGGACCGGGACCACCGGCACCAGCGCGGCAGCCGCCGTCAGTTGCAGCCGACGGGCCGCGGTGAGCCGGTGCCGGGGAGTGAGGAGGCGGTCGACCCGCTGCGGGACATGCGCGCCCGGGGTCGGGCAGGGCCCGAACACGCCCCGGTCCTCGTTGAGTTCGACGAGTGCCAGAGCGATCGTGAGCCGGCCGAAGCGGTGCGACGCCACGTCGTCGGCGGCGAGTTCGACCAGCCGGTGCATCTCGTCGCGGAACGCGGCGAAGACGGGCACCTGGGGAAATCCGTTGGCCAGCGCGGCCGAACAGTGCAACAGCCAGTCGTGCCGGGCCCGGGCGTGCCCCTGCTCATGGGCGAGCACGGCGTCCAGTTGGCGCCCCTTGAGACGACGCAACGCGGCGGTGGTGATGACCAGTTGGGGAGCCGCGCCGGGCAGCCACCAGGCGTCGGGGCGCTCTCCCTCGAGGACGACGAGACGCTCGGCTCTGGGCTCCTCGCCGGGCAACAGCGGTGAGCGCACCAGGAGTTCGGACCGGCGCTGCCGACGGCGCAACCGCGCCCGGGTGATCTCGCGGGCCAGCATCGCCGCTGTCCAGGCGCCACCGCACGCCAGTGCCACGGCGGTGGTCGCGGCCCAGGGGCTTCCCGCGCTCAGCGCGTAGGCGTCGACGACCGACGCCGGTGCTCCGCCGAAGACATGGCCGCGCACGACCGCCCAGGCCGCGGACGCGCTGAGCGTCATCGACAGGGCGCAGCACAGCAGAACGCCCGCCACGACGCATTGCCACACCCACAGGGCGACCACCGGTTCCCGGTCCGGCCAGTCCGCCCGGGCGAGCAGTCGCGGAGCGACCACGGCGGCCAGGGCGCCGAGCAGCAACAGTGCCGCGGGGACCATCATGGGCCGAAGCCTATGAGCGGGGCGTCGCCGCTGGATACGGGCAGCGACGCCAAGTGACGTACGCCACGGCTCCGGATCAGAGCGTGACCAGCATCGCCAGCATCGAGATTCCCATCGACAGGCGGCAGGCCTGGGAGAGTTCGGGGCGGTCGCCCCAGCCGACGGCGCGTGGTCCCCCGCCCGAGGCGACGGTCCCCGACGCGACGGCCAGGGGCAGCAGGCGGACACCCGAGCGGAGTACGTAACCGGTGAAGTAGAGCAGGAGCACTCCGGTGAGGACGGGGACGCCCGCGCCGCCGTGGACGTGGTGCGCCGGGGAGGCGGTCATCACGGCCGCCATGTAGACCATCGCGAAGGCGCCCATCAGATGGTGCAGGTGGTGCCGGCTGCTCCGGGCCGTCCAGAGCGCGCGCAGCGCGGTGACGCCGAAGACGACCGCGCAGGCGAGCCAGACCCAGGGCGGCGGGGACGCCACGGCCGCGGGTACGGCCATCGCGGCCATGCCGAACCCCATGAGCGCCTCGCCGCCCGCGGTGCGGCGCTGTTCCTCGACCGGGCTGCGCATCCGCAGCAGGCAGTAGGCCCCGGTCGCCGCGCACAGCGCGACGAGCAGCCAGCCGGGCGAAGCCGGTCCGTGCACCGCGTACCTCCCCGTTCGACGATGTCGGAGACGCGATGCCGGGCGGGCGGTGCCGGACATCGACCAGTCGGTCAGGGCATGCCCCGGGCGGTCGGTGCGCATACGAGCGCAAGGGTGTACGCGGGGGAGCGTGCGGGAGTGCACCGCAGGTGGGGGCGATGGTGAACAAAATGCTTTACAGGTAAAACACCTGCTAAGGTCTGAGGTATGAGCAGTGCGACCCGTTCCGTCCCCTCGCGTGCCCGCCGCCTTCCGCTGGCGGGTGTGCTGCGCCTCGGCAGGCCCTCCGACATCTGGTTCAAGCCCGCCCTGAGTGTCGTCGTCGCGGTCGCCCCGCCGAATCTGACGCTGCTGGCGCTCGGCCGTCTGGACCTGGCGATGTACACCATGGCCGGGTCGCTCTGCGCGCTCTACGCCCACAACCGTCCCTACGCCGCCCGGGCCCGCGCCCTCGCCTGGGTGGTGGTCGGGATGCTCACCGGGCTCGGCGTCGCCCTGGTCACGGCCTCGCTCACCACGAACGCCGTCGAGCTGGTCACCGTCGGCGCGCTGCTGGCCGCCGCCCAGAAGGCCCTGTGCGACGCCACGCGCGTCGGCCCGCCCGGGCACGTGGTCCTCGCCTTCATCTCCTCCGCGTCGCTGTTCGTACCGCAGAGCCTCGGTCAGGTGCCGGGCCACCTCGCGCTGGGCGCGGCGGCGGGCGCCTGGGCGTGGATCGTCGGCATGGCCCCCGGCCTCGTCCGCCCGCACGGCCCGGAGCGGCGTGCCACCGCACACGCGCTGAACGCCGCGGCGGTGACCGCCGGGGCGCCGGACGACGCCCGTGCCCGCGCCGCCGCGGCCGCCGCCGTGCACGCCGCCTGGCAGTCGCTGCTGTCCACGGGAGCCCGCTCCGCGCCCCGGCGCGCCCTCGAGCGGCTCGTCGTACGGGCCGAGGTCGCGATCGCCGCACCCTCCGAGACGGACCCCGAGCGGTTGCGCGGCTGGGCCCGCGCCCTGTCCGGCACCGGCCCCGTCCCGCGCCCCGACGGCCTCGGGGAGGCCGCCGACGAACTGCTCGGCGTCGAGGCCGCGCTCGCCTCCACGGAACAGCCGCTGCTCCGCCGCCTCGGCCCGCTCGCCCCCATCGCCCTGCGCACCGCGCTCGGCTGCGCCCTCGCCGGTTATGTCTCCCTCGCCCTCGGCGTCGGCCGCCCCTACTGGGCGCTGGTCACCGCAGCCTCCCTCTATCAGGCCAACGTCACCCTGACCTGGAGCCGGGGTGTCCAGCGTGTGGTCGGCAACCTCCTCGGTGTGCTGGCCTTCGCCGCCCTGGCCCCGCTCGCCCACGTCGGCCAGGCGGCCCTCGTCCTGTGCTGCCTCGCCCTGAACTTCGGCGCCGAGGCGCTGATCGGCCGCAACTACTGGCTCGGCAGCGTCTGTGTCACCCCCATGGCCCTGCTGATCACCGAGTTCGCGCGCGCCCAGCAGCCCGGAGAACTGATCACCGACCGGGTCCTGGACACCCTCGTGGGCGCGCTGGTCGGCTTCGCCGCCGCCATCGCCGTCACCAACCGGCGGGTCGGCGACCGCATCGAAGGCGCACTCTCCACGGTGGAGCGCGCCCGGGAACACGCCGCCGGACTGCTGGCCGAGGAGCGCCCGGAGCCCGGCTCCCTGGAGGCCGCCCGACGCGGTCTGTCCGCCGCCGTCGTGGACCTGCGGTCCGCCGCGGACGCCGCGGCCGGCGAATGGTGGCAACGCGCCCTGCCGGAGGAGCGGGTGATGCGGGCCGAGCAGGCCGGACACCGTACGCTCGCGGCGACGGTACGACGTCAGGGACTGCACTGCTCGGAGGGCGCACAGGCATGACGACAGCGGACGGGCGGAGCGCGGCGGCGGACGGCGACCCGGCGACGGACCCGCCGGTGCCCGCCGACACGGTGGCGGCCGTGGTGCGCCAGTGGGAGACCGTGCGGCCGGATCTCGACACCGGGCCCATGGAGGTCATCGGACGGGTCAACCGCTGTGCCGCGCTCCTTCAGCAGGCCGAGGACGCGCCGCTGCGCCGGGCCGGGCTCACCCGTCCCGAGTTCGACGTGCTCGGGACGCTGCGCCGTACCGGGCACGAGCTGACCCCGAGCGAGATCGCCCGCGAGACCTTCTCCTCGGGTGCCGCCGTCACCAAGCGGCTCAAGCAGCTGACCGAGCGCGGTCTGGTCGAGCGGCGCGGTGACACCCGTGACCGGCGCGTCGCGCACGTCCGGCTGACCGACGCGGGACGCGAACTGGTCGACGACGTCCTCCCCGATCAACTCGCCTACGAGACGAAGGTCCTGTCCGGGGTCGACCGCGAACGGCAGCGTGAACTGGCCGGACTCCTGGGCGAGTTGCTCGGACAGCTGGAGGGCCGGCTGAGGCTGCCGCGCGCCTGACAGCACTCCGGCGGCGGCGCGTCCCCCCGTGCGCGCCGTCCCGCACCGCTCCCGCGGTGTCCGCCGTCGTCCGGCCCCGTTCGACCGTTGACACGCGTCGCGGACCCTCCTACGTTCGGCCGCATCGGTTCGGCCATTCGGTCGACGTGCGAAATGTCGAACCTCGGGGCTCCGGCGGGCGCCGAGGCCGCGGGGACGGGAGACGGCGTGACACTCACCATCGACCTGGGGACCGACACCGGGCCCTTCCACGGCGGTGCGAGCGGCACCCTCTACGGCCTGTACGGCGACGGCGTGCCCAGCCGCAACGTCGTCGAGGGCATGTACCTCCGCACGGTGTCCACCAAGGCCCAGGACGGCGCCCAGCACCCCGGTGCCGACGCGCTCGACATCCTGGCGCCGTTCGTCGGCTGCGGCGGCCGGGACGTCTACGTCTACCTGACCGACATCTACCGCGGCTTCCCCTACCAGTGGCCGGGGACCTCCGGGGAGGAGCGGCTCGCCGGATATCTGACGCTCGTCGAGCAGCAGGTGCGGCAGATCCGGGCGGCCGGTGCCCTCGCCTCCCATGTCGTGTACGTGCCGTTCAACGACCGCACAACCTGTCTGACCAGGCACGTCAAAGCCGTGGTCAAGGAGTTAGCGGGCCGGGCCGGGGCACGTTTGCTGGCGATACTCGCGATGGGCCTGTCTCGTCACACGGCACTGCGCACCCTGTTGCGTATTCCGTTGCCCGCCGGGCGGGTGCCTCGCGTGATCGGCGTCGACGATTTCGCTCTGCGCCGGCGGCACCGCTATGCCACCGTGGTGATCGACGCCGAGACCCATGAGCGGATCGACGTGCTGCCCGACCGCCGACACCCTGGAGACATGGCTGCGCGAGCATCCGGGCGTCGAGGTCGTGTGCCGTGACGGCTCCGCGACCTACGCTGAGGCCATCCGCCGCGCCCTGCCCGACGCAGTGCAAGTCGGTGACCGCTGGCATTTGTGGCACAACCTGTGCGAAGCCGCCCTGAGCGAGGTGAAGGCGCACAGCAACTGCTGGGCCACCGTGCTGGACGCGCCCCTGTACGACGGGCCCCGCGCACAGACGACCCTGGAACGCTGGCATCACGTACATGACCTGCTCGGCCAGGGCGTGGGCCTGCTCGAATGCGCCCGCCGTCTGCAGCTGGCCTTGAACACCGTCAAGCGGTACACCCGAGCCGATCAGCCCGAGCGGATGCTCCGCGTCCCCCAATACCGGGCCAGCCTCGTCGACCCCTACCGCGAACACCTGCGCGAACGCCGGGCCGAGGACCCCGCCGTCCCCATCCTGCACCTCTTCGAAGAGATCAAGGCCCTCGGGTTCACGGGCTGTCTCAACCTCCTGCACAAGTACATCAGCCAAGGCCGCGCGGACGCGGACCGCAGCCACATCTCCTCTCGCAGGTTCGCCCGGATGCTGCTGACCAGGCCCGACAACCTCAAGTCCGAGCATCACGACCTCCTGGCCCGGCTCATCGCCGCCTGCCCCGAAGTGACTCAACTGGCCGCCTGTATCTGGGCTTTCGCCCCACTCCTGAAGCCTCACCCAGGAAATGCCAGCGCGCTCGAGCTCTGGATTGCCCAGGTCCGCGCTGCCGATCTGCCGCACCTGCACGCCTTCACCCGGGGTCTGCAGCGAGACCGCGCCGCTGTGATCGCCGCGTTCACACTCCCATACAGCAACGGCCCCACCGAAGGCGTCAACACCAAGACCAAGCGGATCGCGCGGCAGATGCACGGCCGGGCGGGCTTCACCCTCCTCCGCCACCGAATCCTCCTCGGATAGCATCACCCTCCGCTACCACCGAATGTGAGCCAGGGCCGTTGACCGTACAGACCCACACAGGGCGGAGCCCGTCACAAGATCTCCGGCTGTAGTACCGGGAAATGGCCGGGTAGGGCGTGAAGAGGGGATTGGCGAGCCAGCTGCGCAGATCGGCCTCATCGACGCTGAAGTCCACGCCGATTCCCTCGAGCACCTGCATGAGGTCGGGACCGAGAGGCATGTCGCCTGCGGCCAAGGGCGCGCCTGTAGGAGTACCAGTTGTTCGATCGCCCGCAGTGCGCTCGCGTCGACGCTGATGTTTTCGCGGCAACTGCCCGAGCGCGTTCTCACGCCAAAGGGCCGCGTCGGTCCTGATCGGGCTCGGGCCGGGTTTGCGGAACTGATGCGGAAGGGGAATGCGGTGTCGGTTGGCGATGCAGCGCGCGATCTTGGCCTGGTCCTCGGCGGAATGGCGGCCCCTTCCAGCCCACGAGCCGACAGGAGTTCGATCACTTGCTGCTGACGGCCGACGTCCAGGGCCTTGAGGTGTCCGACGGCCTGCTGCGCCATGGCGTCGAGGTCACCGTCACCGGTCGTCCGGACGAGCCCGGCGGGAAGCTCAGGGAACGGGAACGAGCGGCTGCCGTCGCCGCGGTCGACGGCCGGCGCATCACGGTCGAGATCGAGGCCGGAAACGAGCTGTATTTCGAAGCCGGCGATCTGACACCCGCTCATTGACGCAGCGGCGTCCCCTGCCTGTCACCAGGAGAGCCGGGGGTACCAGTCGCCACGGCCTTGCGGGGTGAGGTCGAGCAGGTGCCAGACGGGGCTGAGCAGGTCGGTGGCCTGCTGGCCATTGCCGTCGGCCATCCGCACACGGGTGCTGTAGAAGTGGCGGACCGCGCCGCCTTCGTCGCGGGTGAACACCGACAAGGTGGCGTCCTGACCACCGGCGGAGTCCTCGCTGCCCAGGTCGTACTTGAAGCGGCTCGGTGCCGCGCTGAGCAGCCGCAGTCCCGTCCAGCCCCGGTCCCTGGCATACGCGCGCAGCGCGGGCAGCTCGGCGGCGGCCACGACGGCGAAGTCAACGGTCCCGGCCAGGTGGTCGGCCACCGAATTGAAGCCGTCGATCGACATCGTGCACGAGGCGCAGGGCCGGTCCTGTTCCTTGCCGTACATGAAGTGGTAGAGCATCAGCGGCCGGTCGGGCCCGGAGAACAGCTCGCTGAGCCGGACTTCGCGCACCGGATCGTCCCCGGCTGCCAGCTCGGCCGGCCCCTCGTGGAACAGATAGTCCTCGACGACCGGGCCCTCGGGCAGCCGTTGCTTCAGCTCGGCGACGTGCTCGCGCTGGCGCATCAGCTCGGTCTCCGCCCGGCGCAGTTCTTCCCTGGCGGCGGTGTACTGAGAGGATTCGTTGCCGAAGTTGGTCACGCGCATGCTTCCTCCTCGCCGGCCGTCGCTCGGCGCGGCACATGCGCCCAGAAGACCCGGTCGGCCCGCCGGGGTGTGCCAGGCGCGCTACGCGGGTCACCTGAAGCGACCAGTTGCGGCTGGTTCCGAGCGGTAAGTCCCCGCCCGGACGACCATCCGGCGCGGGGGCTCTCTGTTGCGCTCAGAACCGGCCCGTACAGGCCAAGCAGAATCAAGGGAGCCTTTGGCGGCGCTCCGCGCTGGTCTTGCGGCCACCCTGGACAGACCTGACCAGCCTGAACGACGGTCTGGCTATCGGGCGGCCCGGGAACCTCTGGCGCCCTGGGGATCTCGACGCACGGCCATCGTCCCCATGTCCACGACGGTCGCGACGCCACCGTCCCCTTGGCCCATTACGTGACGTTCGGGGTGGGGAATTACGCATCCGGTAGTCGAAACGACGCTGCACGGCCGCATCGGTGAGGTGCGGGTGGCGGGCCGTGTGGAACGCCAGCCCGAGCAGGACACAGTTCGGAGCTTGGGTGACGCGGCGTACAAGACCAAGGTCGGTGGACAGGAAGAGTGCCCGCCATTGGTCGGCGTACGGGCCGCCCGGTTCAGGCCACCCGGTGCGGTCGATGCGCGCGCACTGGCGGAGGAACTGCGCACCGGCGACGTGGCGGTGGCCGGGTCCCAGCCGGTCGAGGCGGGCCCGGCCCCGATGGTGATCTTTCAGCTCGTGTGTCAGCTTTAAAGATGCCCTGGGGGGCGTCCCGGCAGCTGGGACGAAAGCTGGTCGCACACTGGAGATGAGGCCGATGCCGGTCGTCGAACCCAAGGCAGCCCACGGAATGGTGGTGGTGGGCGAGGAGACGGTTTACCTGTCCCACCTCCCCATGTTCATGCCTCCTCATGACTTCCAGGTCCTGCTCGAAGTGACCCTGCAGAACGGGTCCGGCAACGCGCAGGAAATCTATGCCGAGGACCGCAGGACGACAGGAACGGACCTCTACACGCTGAACCCCGAGGCATTCCGTCTCTCCGATCTCGTCACGCCCGAAGGACAGCCCAGGATCACCTCGTTCAACGGGAAGCTGTTCCGGGGGCACTTCGAGCGGGGCGGCACCGAACTCATCGACCCCGTGCGGGTCGAGGTCCGACGTGTGGTGCATTTCCGGCACCTCGACGCGCATGCGTCCCGGCCGCCGGCTCTCACCTACCTCGCCTTCGGGAAGGGCAGCGAACTGTTCCTCGCGCATGCGGTCGTCACGCCGCCCGACTTCGACCACCTCATGGCCATCGGGAACGTCAGAAGTGTCTCGGGCACCTCGCTCACGGACGAAGTCCTGGCGAAGGGTCCTCGGCTCGTGATCCCCGGAAGGACCGACAGTCCGCAGGACAGACTGGGCGAAGGACAGCAGGTGGCCGCGAGTCTTCTGGACGAAGGGGACAGTGTCCCGGACGGCATCGATCTGCGGTTTTCGCTGGAGCGGGAGTTCTACCTCGAGGAGGGGGAACTGGCCTCAGGAGGCCATTCCCACTGATTCCCACTGATTCCCTGGAGTGGCCGTGCACCTCGACGATGTGGTCCGCTGCGAGATCCATCCCTCCATCGGTATCGCCCGAGTCGGCGACAGCCCCGACGGCTTCTTTCTCGGCCCGGAAGCCCCGGGCATCCCGCCACGGCCCGACGGAGGCTTCAAGGACTCCGTCGGCCGGATCAAACGCCAGGCCGCCCGGTTCCGGGTGTACGGGTACGACCGGGACGGCAACGTCCTCGGGGAGATCACCTCGGCCGAGGCGCAGATCACCTGGACAGCGGAACTGGCCAACGCCAAGGGCATGTGGTTCGAGTTCGCCGGGCGCTTCCCGCAGTCATCCAACCGCCGCAACCGGCACATCCACCCCGCCGATGCCACCGCCCGTGCGCGACTGGCCGTCCGGCCCGGTCCCCGCAGTGTGAGCGGACCCTCCCAGGGCGGCGTGGACGCCCGGTTCGACACCGGGACCTTCCTCGGGACTCCGGTACCGCTGGGTGAACTGCGTACGGACGAGGCCGGCCGGTTGCTGGTCCTCGGCGGGTTCGGAAAGTCCTTCTCGGCCAAGCCCGCCTACCCCGTCCACCACTACGCCAACAACGACTTCTGGTGCGACGACATCTCCGACGGCCCGGTCCGCGCGATCCTGTCCCTGGGGTCGGAGGGCCGGCAGGTACCGGTGACCCCCGCCTGGTGCCTGGTGGCACCCCCCGACTTCGCCCCGTACACAGCGAGCCTGATCACCCTGTACGACGTCGCCCTGGAGGTCGCCCGCGCGTCGGGGGCGCTGCCCACGCCGCCGGAGGTGTCCTTCACCCGCGACATCTACCCCATGCTCGCCCGGCCGGTCGGATTCGCCTGGGTCAATGAAGCGGCCCGCTTCCGGCACGGCGACCGCGCGAGGAACTTCTTCGAGCCCGCCCGCTTCGCCCGGCTGGCCTCGAACGCCGTCGCCGACGCCCCGATGCGCCGCGCCGTGTTCAGCAAGCTTCGTACGCCGGGGGCGATGGACGTCAGCCAGGCCAACAGGGGGTTCATGCCCCTCCTCGCGGCGGACGGCGACCCGCAGGACGACGAGCCGCGGACCTGGCTGACCCTGCTTCCGGGCCAGTACGAGCGGATGCGGCGCTGGGCCGACGGTGACTTCGTCGCCGACTGGGCCGGCCGGGTACCCGACCCGGTCCCCTTCGACGTCCTGCCACCAGCGGACCAGCCGCACGCCCTGGTGCGGGCGGCGCTGGAGCCGGCCAGCGGCGGAGGATTCTTCCCCGGCATCGAGATGACGTTCATCGCCGACGAACCGGCCACGTGGTCCGCGCCCTTCCGGCTGCGCGAGGACCTGACGGCCGGAGACCTCACCAAGTACATGGCCGTACCCTGGCAGGCCGACTTCTACGCCTGCCAGACCCACTGGTGGCCGGCTGCCCGCCCCGATGAGGTGCTACCCGAGTCGGAGCTCGACGCATTCCTCACCGGTGCGGCCGGAGCGTTCCAGGAGTGGGACCGCGGCGTCGGCGACGGCAAGGAGGCCGTCGGTATGAACGAGATGGTCACGAAGTGGAGCACCCTCGGATTCATCGTGGCCCGGCCGGACGGCAGCGAGTCCCTGGTCGAGACCGAGCGGACCGCCCCGGACTCCCCGTAGTCCGGGCTGGGCGGGCCGGGCAGGAGCGGTGCGGTGAGCGGAACCGGGTCGGGTGCCGGCGTGACGATCGGCAGCTGTGACGTTCTCGTCGCCGGTGGCGGCCCCGCCGGGTGCGCGGCGGCGCTGGCCCTCGTGCGAGCCGGGGCGGACGTCGTCATCGTCGCCCCCGTCGCAACGGCCGACTGGCAGGTCGGGGAGAGCTGTGCGCCGGCCGCCCGGCCGCTGCTGGAGCGTCTGGGCCTGCTCGACCGGGTTGCCCTGGACGGACATGCGCCCTGCTACGGAATCCAGGCTGCCTGGGGCGGGAACGGGCCCATGGAGGTGAGTCAGGTGTTCGGGCCGTACGGCGAGGGCTGGCACCTGGACCGGGCCCGGTTCGACGCCGCGATCCTGGAGGCGGCCCGAGCCGAAGGTGTCTGCCGGCATGTCGGGCGCGTCCGCACCGCCCGGCGGCTACCGGACCACTGGCAGTTCACCACGGGTGACGGCAGCGTGCTGCAGGCCGGCTATCTCGTCGACGCCACGGGCCGGTCGGCGCGGCTGGCCCGCCGTCTCGGAGCGGCGGTGATCCGCTCGGACCATCTGATAGCGGTCGCTGGGCAGTTGGGTCCGCCGAGGACGGAGGCGGGGGCGGGGGCGGCCGAGCCGGACCGAACGTCGCTGGTGGAGTCCACTCGCTGGGGCTGGTGGTACACCGCCCCGCTGCCCGGCGGTGGACGGGTGGTGATGGCCATGACCGACACCGACCTCCTTACTGGCTTGCACCTGCTCAATCCGGGCGTGTGGTGGGCCCAGGCGCAGCGCGCCGGTCACATCCAGGACCGCATCTCCGATTGGGAGGGCCCACCCCAGCGGCTGCGGGTGCTGGCCGCCGGCTCCGCCCGCACCAGTCCGGCGGCCGGACCGGGCTGGGCAGCAGTCGGTGATGCCGCCACCGCGACCGACCCCCTGGCCGCCCGGGGGATCATCACCGCCCTGGCCACCGGCCTGGCCGCAGCGCGTGCGATCCTCGCGGACCGGGCCGGTGACACCGGTGCCCTGCCTGCCTACGCTCGGCGCATCACGGCCGTCCACGCCGAGTATCTGCATGCCAAGGCCACACAGTACCGACGCGAACAACGCTGGGACACCCCGTTCTGGGACCGTCGGCACTGAGCGGTGCGGTTCTCCGACACGGGGTCGCCGCACCCTTCCGCGTGGCATCACCAGGGCTTTCGGGATGCCGGTCAGGCCCGCGGTCTCCGCGTACAGCAACTCATGTGGCAGGTCAGAGGTGACCTGCCGGTACATCGGCTCCCACATCGAGCGTGTCCGGTCCTCCGCTCTGACCGGATCGCCGAGACGGCTCTGGATGCTGCCGGGCGTCAGCACACCAGCCTGCCCGGCGAGAAACTGACCGCCAAGATGGTGCACACGCTCGCGCGGGAAGTGATGGCCCTCAACCAGCAGGTCGCCGAACTCGACAAGGCGATCGAGGCCCGCTTTCGCGAACATCGGGACTTCGAAGTGATCACCAGCATGCCGGGCCTGGGCGTGATCCTCGGTGCCGAGTTCCTGGCCGCGATCGGCGGCGACATGAATCTCTTCGGCACTCCTGACCGCCTCGCCGGCTTCGGCGGCGTTGCTCCCGTGCCCCGCGACTCCGGCAAGATCAGCGGCAACCTCCGCCGCCCGCGACGCTACAACCGCCGACTCCAACGCGTCTTCTACATCTCCGCGTTGTTCAGCATCCGAAGCTGTGAGGATTCCCGCCGGTTTTACGAACGCAAGCGAGCCGAAGGCAAACGCCACATCCAGGCCGTCCTCGCCCTGGCCCGCCGCCGAGTCAACGTCCTCTGGGCCCTCCTCCGCGACGGACGGACCTACGAACCCGCGCCACCAAGCACACTCGCGGCTTGACAGACCGCATTCGGAATCCTTGACCGTCAACGGCGAGAATCTGGGGAGCCTGGGAGACCTGAGGCGTTCCGGTCGGCGCCCGGGCGTCCCGCTGTTTCTCGCCGGGGGCGTCAACAAGCTGACGTTCACGGCGACTTCGGACCGGCTCGTGCTGGACCGGCTGCTGGTCGGACCCGGAACGGGCGCTCTGAGGTCCACCGTGCATCCCGCCGAGGAGGGGGTAGTGACGGGCACCGCCCACGTGACGGGCGCCCAGCGTCTCGCCACCGGGGGAAAGGCTGTCGACGGCATCGGGGGAGGAGCCGCCAACGCGCTCACCCTCACCGTCACCGCCGCCCGCACCGGCCGCCACGCCCTCACCGTCCGCTACTCCAACGGCGAACAGGCACCGGCCACCCACTACAACCCCGACCCGGTCTGCCGCCACGCGGACCTCTCCGTCAACGGGCAGCCGGCGCGGCGCGTGCTCTTCCCCACCACGTTCCACTTCAACGCCTTCTGCGACCTCACCGTCCCGGTAACCCTGGACGAGGGTCCCAACACCCTGACCTTCACCGCCGACGCCCCGCCCAACCGCGACGGCACCCGGCCCCACCCGGACCAGCACCGCAGCGCCCACGCCCCCGTCATCGACCGGGTGACGGTGACACCGGTCGCCTGACGTCCCTCGGCGCACCTTCCGCGACAGCGGCTCGCGCGTCATCCGTCCCCGGTCGACGCGTAGATCCCGAAGGCCGCGCCCTGCCGATCCCGCGCGACGGCGATGCGCCGGCCGGGGCCTTGCGACATGGGTTCCATCAGCAGGTGGCCGTCGGCCATGAGGACCGCGTTCGCCGTGGCGTCCACGTCCTCGACGGCGAAATAGGGCAGCCAGTGCGAGGGGACCTCGTGCGGGAAGTTCTCGTCCATCGTGACCATGCCGCCGAAGTCGGCTCCGTCGATTCCCCACTGCGGGTAGCTCTCCGACGCTCTCACGGTCCAGCCGAACACGGTCGTGTAGAACTCCGTCACCCGGTCCGGTGCCCGGGTCAGGAGCTCCACCCAGCCGAGGGCTCCCGGCGCGTTGAACAGCCCCGCACCGGGGAAGGCCCGTGCCTGCCACATCTGGAAGGCGGCGCCGCCCGGGTCGAAGGCGACCGCGAACCGGCCCACGTCGAGCACATCCATCGGGGCGAGGACGATCGTCCCGCCGGCGGCCCGCACGGCCTCCGCGGCCGCGTCCGCGTCGTCGACGGCGAACGACACGTTCCAGGCGACGGGCTGCGACTCCTGGTAGAGCGGGGAGATCGCCGCGACGGCCGCGTCCCCGATGTGCGCGACCGTGTACCCGCCCGCCTCCTGACGCGGGTCCGTCTCCGGACGCCAGCCGAACAGATCGGCGTAGAAGCCCTTGGCGCCCTCCAGATCGCTGGTGCCGAGCTCCGTCCAGCAGGGTCCGCCGGTCACCGGCCTGTCGAGCTTCATGAGGTTCCTTCCGCAGCGAGCCCCCTCAGCACGCTAAGCCCGCCATGGAGCACCGGCCAACCGGGCGCCGCGTCCGGCAGGCGGTCACCGCCCGCCCGGCGCCGTGCTGGACACCGTATAGGCCCCATATAGCGACCGAACCCACGCTCGACTCACTCGAACGAATGAGGGGGCTCGGACATGGGGCGGGACGGGAGCGCGACACGAGTGGCGGTGGTGACCGGCGGGTCGCGGGGCATCGGACGCTCGGTCGCCGTACGGCTGGCGCAGGACGGTTTCGACGTGGCGATCTGCTACCGGTCGGACGAGGCGGCGGCGCAGCTCGTGGCGAAGGAGATCGAGGACGGGGGCAGCAGGGCGCTGGCCCGCAGGGTCGACGTAGCCGTCCGCGAGGAGGTGCAGGAGTTCGTCTCCGCCGTGGAGACGGAGCTCGGCACCCCCGAAGCGGTCGTCACCTCGGCGGGCATCACCCGGGACCGGCCCCTCGCTCTCATGGGGGACGAGGACTGGCACTCCGTCCTGAGTACCAATCTGAGCGGCACCTACCATCTGCTGCGCTCGGTGATCCGGCCGATGATCCGCGAGCGGGCCGGAGCCGTCGTCACCCTCTCCTCGGTGGCCGGGGTGGCGGGCAACGCGGGCCAGGCCAACTACTCCGCGTCCAAGGCGGGGATCATCGGCCTCACCCAGTCGCTGGCCAAGGAGGCCGGGCGCTACGGGATCCGGGCCAACGCCGTCGCACCCGGCTTCATCGAGACCGAGATGGTCGCGGGGCTGCCCGACAGCGTCGTCGAGGGAGCGCTCACCCGTATCCCGCTGGGGCGTTTCGGACAGCCCCGCGAGGTCGCCGACCTGGTCTCCTTCCTGGTCTCCCCGAAGGCCGCGTACATCACCGGACAGGTGCTGCGCGTCGACGGGGGCATGGCGCTGTGACCTCCGACGCCCCGTGGTTCCGCCGCTATCCGGCGGCGCGTTCTCCGCGCGTCCGCCTGGTGTGTCTTCCGCACGCAGGCGGGAACGCGCAGCTCTTCCACGGCTGGCCGCACCGGCTGCCCGGCGACGTCGAACTGCTCGCCGTGCGCTACCCCGGGCGCCAGGAGCGGATGGCCGAGCCGTGCGCCACGTCGATGGAGGAGCTCGCCGACCCGATCGCCGCGGCCCTCTCCGGACACCGGGACGTACCGCTCGCGCTGTTCGGGCACAGCATGGGCGCCGCGGTGGCGTACGAGGTCGCGGCCCGCCTGGAGAAGACCGGTCCCGGGCCCCGCCACGTGTTCCTCTCCGCGCGCAACGCCCCGCACCGCGCGCCCCGCACCAGCCTGCACCGCGCGGCCGACGACGTCCTGCTCGCCTCCGTACGACGGCTCGGCACCCTGGGCGGGGACCCGTACGGCGTCCCCGAACTGCGCGAACTGCTGCTGCCCGTGCTGCGCGACGACTACCGCCTCATCGAGACCTACGCACCGAGGAATCCGCCCATGCTCCGGGCCCCGGTCACCGCGTACGTCGGTGCCGCCGATCCGGGCTGCGACGTCCGACGCGTGACCGCCTGGGCCGACCTGACCACCGGCGGCTTCGACCTGCGGACCTTCCCCGGCGACCACTTCTATCTGGCCCCGCGGGAGGCCGAGCTGACCGCGGACATCGCCGCGCGGCTCGCCGCACCGCCGCAGGGTCTCACCGCATCCGCCCGCCAGGCCGCACGACCGGCGGCCACGACCGCGAGGACAGCTCCATGACCAACACCGAGACCTGGGCACCGCTGGAGATCACGGCCGAGGACGGTGGCGGCGCCGACGAACTGCTCGCCCGGCTCGACACCCTGGACCCCGGCCCGGACGACCTCCTGGTCCGTGAGAAGGGCCTGGTCTTCCGTGGCTTCGGCATCACACCCGAGACGCTCGATTCGGCGTTCGACCGGCTGCTGCCGCACCGCCTGGCCTACGTCCACGGCAACTCGCCGCGCACCAAGGTCGGCGGAAACGTGTACACGTCGACGGAGTACCCGCAGGAGTACACCATCTCGATGCACAACGAGATGAGCTACGCGCACGCCTGGCCCACCCGGCTCGCCTTCTACTGCGAGGTGACGCCCGGCGGCGGTGGCGCGACCCCCGTCTCCGACGCCGCCCGCTGGCTGGCCGCGCTCGACGACGAGGTGCGCGAGGCCTTCGCGGGCGGCGTGCGCTACCTCCAGAACCTGCACGACGGGTACGGCCTCGGCAAGAGCTGGCAGGACACCTTCGAGACCAAGGAACGCGACGAGGTCGAGGAGTTCCTGTCCGGCACCGGCGCCGAATGGACCTGGCGCCGCGACGGCAGCCTGCGCGTCGAGTCGGTCCGCCCGTCCACCACCCGGCATCCCGTCACCGGCGCCGAGGTCTGGTTCAACCAGGCCGACCAGTGGCACCCGGCGGGCCTCGGCGACGACACCGCCGCCGAACTCGCCGCGATCCTCCCCGAGGACGAGCTGCCGCAGATGGTGAAGTTCGCCGACGGGAGCCCCATCCCCGCCGCGTACGTCACCCAGATCCGGGACCGGGGTCTGGCCGTGGCCGTCGACGTCGGCTGGCACCGCGGTGACCTGCTGCTCATCGACAACGTCCTGCTGGCGCACGGACGGCGGCCGTTCACCGGCGACCGCCGGGTCCTCGTCGCGATGTCCGACTGAGCCGGGGGACGACGACATGACGACCCCGGACCAGAAGCCGCTGCCCGGCTGGGCCGGCACCGGTACCGCACCCGCGCTGTACAGCGCGGCGGGCGACGGCGCGTCCGTCCTCGACGACATCCGCCGGCGCCGCGCCGAGCTTCGGCAGTCCCTGAACCGGCGGGGCGCGCTCCTGCTGCGGGGCTACGCCGTCGGCGGGGTCGACGGCTTCGACGCCGTCGTACGCGCCTTCTCCGGCACCCCGCCCCTGGCCTACGCCGAGCGCTCCTCACCCCGCAGCACCATCAAGGGCCAGGTCTACACCTCGACCGACTACCCGCCGGCCGAGGAGATCTTCCTGCACAACGAGAACTCCTACCAGGCCGTATGGCCCGGCACCCTCTACTTCTACTGCGCGGAGCCGCCCGTCACCCAGGGCGCGACCCCGCTCGCCGACACCCGGCGGGTGCTGGCGGGCCTCGATGCCGAGGTGCGCGAGGAGTTCGAGCGGCGCGGCTGGCAGGTCGTGCGCAACTTCCACACCGGCTTCGGCGTGCCCTGGCAGGAGGCGTTCAACACCACCGACCCGGACGCCGTGATCGCGTACTGCAAGGAGCGGGACATCGTCGCCGAGTGGCGGCCCGACGGCGGGCTGCGCACCACCGCGCACCGCGCTGCCGTGCACCGCCACCCCGTGACCGGCGAACACGTCTGGTTCAACCACGCCACCTTCTTCCACGTCAGCACGGTCGCCGCCGAGGTCGGAGCGGGCCTGCGCGCGATCTTCCCCGACGAGGACCTGCCCACGAACACGTACTACGGCGACGGGGGAGCCATCCCGGACGAGGTGACGGACCATCTGCGCGCCGTCTACCGGGCCAACTCCGTGCGCTTCGACTGGCAGCGCGACGACGTGCTGATCGTCGACAACATGCTCACCGCGCACGCGCGCGAGCCGTTCACCGGGCCCCGGCGGATCGCCGTGGCCATGGCCGAACCGTCCGACACCCGCTCGGACGAGGGGAATTGAGGACGTCATGTCACAACCCGAGGTGAGGAAAGCTCCGTTGGACACCTATCTGACCCCGCCGACCCACGGGTCCCGGATCACCGGCATCGCCGCCTACCGGCCCGCGCGGCTGCTCTCCAACGAGGAGCTGTCCCCGCGGACTACGGTCTCCCCGGAGTGGATCGAACAGCGCACCGGTATCAAGACCCGGCACCACGCGAGCGAGGCCGAGGACCTGGTCACCATGTCCGTCGCCGCGGGCGAGAAGGCCCTCGTGATGGCCGACATCGACCCGGCCGAGGTCGACCTGACCGTCGTCGCCACCGCGACCCGCAAGCGCCGTATGCCCGGCATCGCCCCGGAAGTGGCCAGCCGTATCGGACTGCCCAACTCGGGCGCCTACGACCTGAACGCGGTGTGCGCGGGCTTCACCTACGCGATGGCGATGGCCTCCAACGCGGTGCGGCTCGGTGAGGCACGGCACGTCCTGGTGGTCGGCGCCGAACGCACCAGCGACTGGATCGACCCGAACGACCCCGACACCTTCGTCATCTTCGGCGACGGAGCCGGCGCCGCCGTCGTCTCGCGCTCCGACCGCACCGGCATAGGCCCCGCCGTATGGGGGAGCGACGGCGCCCGGCACAGCGTCCTCGGCCTGACCGAGCGGCCCGACGGACGCGAGTACGTCTCCATGAACGGGCCCCTGGTCTACAAGTGGTCGACAGCCACCATGCCCGACGTCGCCCACCGGGCCTGCGCGGCCGCCGGGATCACCATGGCCGACATCGACTGGTTCGTGCCCCACCAGGCCAACAACCGCATCATCAAGACCCTCACCCGCGAACTGGAACTGCCGCCCGAGCGCGTCGTCAACGACGTCGTCGACACCGGCAACACCTCCGCCGCCTCGGTGCCGCTCGCGCTCAGCCGCCTCTACGACAGCGGCCGCTCCACGCCGGGCGAGCACGTCCTGCTGCTCGGCTTCGGCGCCGGTCTCACCTACGCCGGACAAGTCGTCCGCATGCCCTGACGGGCCCTTCCTCGGCACACCCGGCACCACCGCACTCCTACACAGAGACGGAACCTCATATGACCACGCACGAGCCCACCACCGATGTCCTGACCGCCGAGGTCATCGCACTCGTCAAGCGCACCGCCCCCGACCTGGAGGGCGACATCGACGCCGACTCCAGCTTCGAGGAGATGGGCATGGACTCGCTCACCCGGGTCGACCTGCTGGCCGCCGTCGAGAAGACCTACAGCCTCTCGGTGCCGGACGAGACGGTCGCCGACCTGCTGCGGGTGCGTGACGTCGTCGCCTTCCTCGCCACGGCGAAGGCGGAGGTCTGACCGTGCGACTCGACCACGGGGGGTCGGCGATGCAATCCGCCCACGGAACGCCGACGGCCGAACCCGTCCTCGACACCCGGCTCCCGCTGTCCGTCGGGCAGGAGGGCCTCTGGCTCCTCCAGCGCCTGACCCCCGACAGCTCGACGTACAACCTGGCCGGCGGCGCCCGGATGACGCCCGCGCCGGACCCCGCGATCCTCGCCCGCGCGGTCCGCGCGCTGACGGACCGTCACCCCATGCTGCGCTCCCTCTACACGGAGACCGATGGCCAGCCCTGCCGTGTCGTCCAGGAGGTCGGCACCCTGGGCGAGTTGACGGTCCATGAGATCCCGGACGCCTCGGACGAGGAGCTCGACGAGCTGGTGAAGGCCGAGGTGCGAAGGCCGTTCCGGCTGGAATCCGAGGGGCCCTTCCGTGCCGTACTGCTGCGCCGGCGCGGCGACGCGGTGGCACTTGTCGTCACCCACCACATCGCGACCGACGCCTTCTCGCAGTGGCTCCTGTGGCGCGACCTCCTCCAGGCCTACAAGGCCTTCGCGACCGGCGCCGGGCACCCCGGCTGGGACCCCCTTCCCGTCACCTACGACGACTCCGTCGAGCGGGAGCAACTGCTCCTGGAGTCCTCGCGGGGCAAGCGGCAGGCGGAGTTCTGGCAGGGGGAGGCCGCCGGAGCCCGCGCCGCCGAACTCCCCACCGACCGGCCCCGCCCCGCCGTCTCCTCGCAGTCGGGCGCGAGTCTGCTGCGCCGGCTGCCCGACCGGCTCTCCGACAAGGTGCTGCGCACCGCCGCGAGCCGCGGGGTCTCCCCGTTCGCCCTCACCCTCGGCGCCTTCCAGGCACTGCTGCACCGATGGGGCGGCCAGCGCGACTTCCTGCTCGCCTGCCCCGCGTCCACCCGGCGCTCCTCCGCGGCAGGGGTCGTGGGCTACTTCGTCAACCCGGTGCTCATCCGCGCCCGGTTCGACCGGCAGACCACGCTCGCGGACGCGATGGCCCAGGCCGCCGACCGGGTCCGGCAGGCCACCGCCCGCGTCTCCTACCCGTACCCTCTGGTCGCCCGTGACGCGGGCACGGCGGGTCCGCTGTACCGGATCTCCGTGACGATGGTCTCCACCGACCGGTTCGGATCCGGCATGGGCGGCGCCGCCTCGGGCGAGCCGATGAACGTGGCCGGCATCGAGACGACGTACATGGAGATCCCGCATCTCGAAGGCCAGTGCGACCTCTCGCTGGAGATCACCCGCGATGTGTACGGCCTGACGGTGGCCCTGCGCTACGACACCGATCTCTTCGAACAGGCCACGGTCGAGAGGCTGTTCGACCTTTTCGTCCGGTTCCTCGAAGCGGCCGCGGACGACCCCGACCAGCGCGTCTCCCGCATCCCGCTGACCGACGACGCCGAACGCCGGGCCCTGCTCGCCCTCGGCGGCACCGGCGGCTCTTCGTGAACGACCGCTCGGGGCACCGGCAGACCCGCCCCGCACGGCACCCCACGACCGACCACGACCCCGGCAGGAGTCCGCGGCCATGACGCCACGACCGGTGCTCGACGGCATCCTCGACGCCATCGGCGACACACATCTGGTGGAACTCGGCGGCCTGCTGCCCCGCTTCCCCTCCCGAGTCCTCGCCAAGCTCGAAGGGTTCAACCCCGGCGGCAGCGTCAAGGACCGGTCCGCGCTGTCCATGCTGCTGGGCCGGATCCGGGGCGGCGAACTGATCCCCGGCCGGTCCACGGTCGTGGAGTCCAGCTCCGGCAACCTGGCCATCGGCATCGCCCAGATCTGCCGCTACTACGGGATCGACTTCATCTGTGTCGTCGACCCCAAGACCACCCGGCAGAACCTGGCGATCCTGCGCGCCTACCAGGTCACCGTCGACATGGTCACCGAACCCGACCCGGACACCGGCGCCTACCTCCCGGCCCGGCTCGCCCGGGTCCGGGAACTGGTGGCCGCGACCCCCGGCGCCTACTGGCCCAACCAGTACGCCAATCCGCTCAACCCACGGGCCCACACCCGCACCATGCGGGAGATCGCCGAGGCGCTCGACGACCAGGTCGACTACCTGTTCTGCGCCACCGGCACCGGCGGCACCCTGCGCGGCTGCGCCGAGTACATCCGCGACCACGGCCTGTCCACGACGCTGATCGGCGTGGACGCCCTCGGCAGCGTGCTGTTCGGCGGACCGCCGGGACCCCGGCTGCTGCCCGGACACGGCGCGGCGGTCCGCCCGGCTCTCTTCGACCCGACGCTCGCCGACGAGGTGGTGCTGGTCTCCGACCTCGACTGCGTGGTCGGCTGCCGGACCCTGACCCAGCGCGAGGCCATCCTCGCCGGCGGCTCGTCCGGCGCCGTCACGTCCGCGCTGCACAGGTTCGCGGACCGCGTCCCGGCCGGCAGCACCTGCGTGCTGATCTTCCCGGACCGCGGCGACCGCTACCTCGACACGATCTACGACGACGAATGGGTGCGCCGCCAGTTCGGCGAGGTGAGCCACCTGTGGAAGGAACCGGAGCACACCATGGCGGTGGGAACATGCTGATCATCGGCCACCAGACGGTCGCGGGACTCCTCCAGGGCCGCGAGAAGGAGGTCATCGACCTCGTCGCCGACGCCTACCGGCGCCACGACGAGGGCCGCACCAGCCTGCCGCACTCCGTCTTCCTGCGTTTCCCCGACCGGCCCCGGGACCGGATCATCGGTCTGCCCGGCTACCTCGGCGGCAGCGGGGCAGAACGGGGTGCCGGCACAGGCGCGGACGCGGGCGACGACGGGATCGCCGGCATGAAGTGGATCGCCTCCTTCCCCGGCAACATCGCCGACGGAGTCCAGCGGGCCAGCGCCGCCATCCTGCTCAACTCGCTGCGCAACGGACAGCCCGAGGCGCTCATCGAAGGCTCCCTGATCTCCGCCCAGCGCACCGCCGCGTCGGCGGCCGTCGGCGCCCGCATGCTGCTCGGCGGCCGCAGGCCCTCCGGGATCACCCTCATCGGCTGCGGAGTCATCAACCGCGAGGTGCTGCGCTTCCTCGGCGTCGAACATCCCGGACTCGACCGGCTCACCGTGTACGACACCGACCCCGAGCGCGCCCGGAGGTTCACCGAGGACAACGCGCGGCTGCTGCCGTCCGCCGCCGTCCGCCACTGCGACTCGCTCGACGAGGCGCTGGCCGCCCACGACCTGGTGTCCATCGCCACCACCGCCGCGACCCCGCACACCGGACTCGACGCCTGCCCGCCCGGCACGGTGGTGCTGCACGTCTCGCTGCGCGACCTGACCACGAGCGCCGTGCTCGAAGCCCACAACGTCGTCGACGACCCGGACCACGTCTGCCGCGAGAACACCTCCGTGCACCTCGCCGAACTGGCCACCGGCGGACGGGAGTTCATCGACGCCAGCATCGGCGCGCTGCTGCGCGGCACCGCGCGCCTCAACCCGCTCCCGGGCAGGCCCCTCGTCTACTCGCCGTTCGGGCTCGGCGTCCTCGACCTCGCGCTCGCCCGCTTCGTACGGGACCGGGCCCGCGCCGGCGGACTGGGCACCGACGTGACGGACTTCCTGCCGGCCCCCGCCGCGTAACCACGGGCTTCCGGTGCGCGACCACCGGCCTCCGGGCGCCCACCACCGGAATCCGACGCGCACACCGGCCGCTGCCGCGCGCACCCTCCTTCGTCCTACGGGCCCCTGCCGCGCAGGGCCGCCGCACCGCCGCACGTGCGTTCACCATCCCTGGAGAAGAGATGACTGTCCCGCTGCACGAACTCATCGCCCATCAGGCCGTGTCGACCCCGCTCGCCGTCGCGGTCGACGGCGCCCAGGGGCCGCTGAGCTACGAAGCGCTCGACCGGCGCGCCAACCGCGTCGCACGGCTGCTCGCGGCCCGTGGCATCGGCGCCGAGGACCGGGTCGTCGTCTGCCTGCCACGGGGCCACGACCTGGTCGCGGCACTGCTCGGCGTCTGGAAGGCGGGCGCGGCCTATGTGCCGCTGGACGCCGGGCATCCGCAGGAGCGTACGGCCTGGGTGGTCGCGGACAGCGGTGCGGGCGCCGTCGTCACGACCGCGGCCGATGCCGGGACGTTCGAGAAGCTCCTGCCCGGTGGCGTGGTGACCCTGGACTCCGAGATCCTCGACGAACTCTCCGACACAGCGCCCCCGTCGAAGGTGACCGCGGACCACGCCGCCTACCTCACCTACACGTCGGGCTCGACCGGCCGCCCCAAAGGTGTTCTCGTGCAGCACGGCGGCATCGCGGGGCGCGTCGCCTGGTCGCTGGACAACCAGGGGCTGACGACGGCGGACCGGGTGCTCCAGAAGACCGTACTGACCTTCGACGCCGCCGGCTGGGAGCTGTTCACCCCGCTCGCCGCGGGCGCCACCGTCGTCATGGCGCCGCCGGGGGCCGAAGCCGACCCGGCACTGCTCGTGGCGACGGTCGCCGACACGGGGGTGACCGTCCTCCAGGGCGTGCCGTCCGTGCTGCGGCTCCTGGTCGCCGAGCCCCGCTGGGCGGACTGCGCGGACCTGCGCCTGGTGTGCTCGGCGGGCGAGCCGCTGGACGCCGAACTGTGCCGCCGCCTCGCGGAACCGGGCGGCGCCCGGGTCTGGAACACCTACGGGCCCACCGAGTGCTCCATCGACGTCACCGCCCAGCTCTTCGACCCCGAGCGGCACACCGAGGCGGTCCCCATCGGACGCCCGATGGACCACATGCGGGTGTACGTCCTCGACGCCGAGTTCGACCCGGTGCCGATCGGCGTCGTGGGGGAGCTGTACGCGGCGGGCGACGGTACGGCGCGCGGCTACGCGGGCCGCCCGGGACAGACCGCCGAGCGTTTCCTGCCCGACCCGCACGGCACCCCCGGCAGCCGCATGTACCGCACCGGGGACCTGGTGCGCTGGCGTTCCGACGGCGCCCTGGACTTCCTCGGCCGCGCCGACCAGCAGGTCAAGGTCAACGGCGTCCGGATAGAACCGGCCGAGGTCGAGGCCGCGTTGAACGCCCACCCGGACGTGCGGGGCGCGGTCGTCGACGCCCGGGTCGCGGGCGACACCAAGAGGCTCGTCGCCTATGTGACGGCCGGGCGCCGCATACCCAGGGACGAACTGCGCACCTTCCTGCGTGGCCGGCTGCCCGAGCCGATGATCCCCTCGGTCTTCGTGCCGCTGGACGCCTTCCCGCTGACCAGCAGCGGAAAGGTGGACCGCGGAGCCCTGCCCGACCCGGTCCAGGAGCAGGCACGCGGCGCCGAGTACATCGCCCCGCGCACCCCCGCCGAACGGCTCGTCGCCCAGGTGTGGGAGCAGCTTCTCCAGATCGAACAGGTCGGCGCGCACGACGACTTCTTCGCCCTCGGCGGCTCCTCCCTCGTCCTCACCCGGCTCGCCGACGCCCTGCGCAAGGCGTCCGGGGACGACATCCAACTCCGCGGCTTGTTCGGCGCGTTCACCGTCGAGGCGCAGGCGAGGCTGCTGGAGGACGCACGGCCGGCGGTGCCCGGTGTGACCCCGGTCGGCCGGGACCGGCCGCTGCCGCTCTCCTTCGGGCAGCACCGGCTGTGGTTCCTGGACCGCATGCACCCGGGCAGCCCCGAGTGGGTGGCACCCTTCTTCCTCCGGCTGCCGGCGGGTACCACCCGCGACGCCGTGCAGGCCGCGCTCGACGCCCTGGAGGCCCGCCACGAGTCCCTGCGCACCCGCTACCCGGTCGAGGGTGAGGAACCCCGTCAGGAGGTCGTCGCGCCCGGGACGGTCGAACTGCGTGTCGAGGACGCCTCGGAAGCGCACCTGGAGCGTCTGTTCGGCGAGCAGTTCGGCCGCGGCTTCGACCTCACCGACGGACCGTTGTGGCGGGCGTTGCTGGTCCGGGTGCCCAAGGGCGGCCCGGTCCTGCTGGTGACGACCCATCACATCGCCACCGACGGCTGGTCCACCGTCCTCCTCGACCGCGAACTGCGCGAGCTGTGCGCCGCGGCGAGCGAGGACCGTTCACCTCGACTCGATGAACTCCCGGTGCAGTACGCCGACTTCGCGGCCTGGCAGTCGGCACACGCCGACGACATCGCGTCGTCGCGGGAACTGGACCACTGGAAGCAGGCCCTCGACGGCCTGCCCGAACTCCGGCTCCCCACCGACCGGCCCCGACCCGCCCGGCGCGACGCGCACGGCTCCGGCGTCCGCTTCTCCGTGCCGGCCTCGCTCGCCGACACCCTCACCGGCATCGGCCGACGGCACGGTGCCACCCCCTATGTGACCCTGCTCGCCGCCTTCGGCGCGCTGCTCGGCCGCTACAGCGGCCAGGACGACTTCGGTATCGGCAGCCCGGTCACCGGCCGCACCCGCCCCGAGACCCAGAACACCGTCGGCTTCTTCCTCAACTCCCTCGTGATGCGCTGCGACCTGACCGGCGACCCGACCTTCGCCGAACTCCTCCAGCGCGTCCGCGGCACGGTCATGGCCGGCTTCGCCCACCAGGAGCTGCCCTTCGAGCGCCTGGTGGACGAACTCCAGCCCGCCCGTGACCTCTCCCGCACCCCGCTCTACCAGGTCGCCTTCGACCTCCAGGACGACGGCGCCACCTCCGTGGCAGCCGACGACGTCCTCATGGACGCCTTCCAGGGCGCCTGGCGGGTGGCCAAGACCGACCTGACCCTCTTCGTCTGGCGCCAGTCCGACGGCTCCCTGATCGGTGCCTTCGAATACGCCACCTCGCTCTTCGACCACGACACCGTCGAGCGCCTCGCCCACCACTTCGTGCAACTCCTCGAAGCCGTCGCGGCTGACGCGGACGCCTCCCTGTCCGCCGTCGACATCACCTCCGTCCAGGAACGGCGACTCCTCAAGGCCTGGAACGACACGGTGGTGCCGGTGGGTGAGGTGTCGGTGCCGGAGTTGATCGCGGAGCGTGCGGTGGTGTCGCCGGGTGCGGTGGCGGTGGAGGCGGGTGGTGTTCGTCTGACCTTCGGGGAGTTGGAGGTTCGGGCGAACCGGCTCGCGGGTGTGCTGCGTTCGCGTGGCGTCGGTGCGGAGTCGTCGGTGGCGGTGTTGCTGGATCGTTCGGTGGATCTGGTGGTGGCGTTGCTGGGTGTGTGGCGTGCGGGGGCGGGTTATGTGCCGCTGGATCCGGCGCTTCCGGAGGGTCGGGTTGCCGGGATGCTGGTGGATGCGGGTGTGTCGGTGGCGGTGACGTCGGCCGGGTATGCGGATCGGTTCGCGGTGGAGGTCGTCCGCGCGGACGAGGACCACCCTGAGCCGGTGGCGGGTGGTGTGTTGCCGTCGGTGGATCTGGACGCATTGGCGTACACGATTTTCACGTCGGGTTCGACGGGTCGGCCGAAGGGTGTGCAGGTCACGCATCGGAGTCTGGTGAATCATGTGGACTGGGCGGTGCGGGAGTTGGCGTCGTGTGGTGCGGGTGGTGCGCCGGTGTTCTCGTCGGTGGCGTTCGATCTGGTGGTGCCGAATGTGTGGGCGCCGTTGGCTGCCGGTCAGCGGGTGTGGCTCTACGGCGGTGAGCTGACCGAGCTGGGCGGGGCGTTGGTGGGGGCGGGGCCGTTCTCGTTCCTGAAGCTGACTCCCGGTCATTTGGAGCTGCTCGGTGGGCAGTTGTCGGACGAGGAGATCCGCTCGTTGACGACGCGGATCGTGGTGGCGGGTGAGGCGCTGCCGGGTGCTCTGGTGGAGCGCTGGCGACGGCTGCTCGGTAATGGACGCATGGTCAACGAGTACGGTCCGACCGAGGCGACCGTCGGCACGTGTGTCTTCCCGATCGAGACCGCCTACGAGGGTGTCGTGCCCATCGGCCGGCCCCTGCCCAATGTGCATATGCGTGTCCTGGACGTCGAACTGCGTCCTGTGCCGGTCGGTGTGGTGGGGGAGTTGTACGTGGGCGGGTCCGGTGTGGCCCGTGGCTATACCGGTGATGCCGGGCGGACGGCTCAGCGGTTCTTGCCCGACCCTTACGGTGGGCCGGGTGCCCGGTTGTATCGGACCGGGGATCTGGCGCGGTGGCGTGCGGATGGTGCGGTGGAGTTCCTGGGCCGGATCGATGACCAGGTGAAGGTGCGCGGGTATCGGATCGAGCTCGGGGAGATCCGGGCCGCTCTGGCCGCGCATCCGGCGGTGTCCGACGCGGCCGTGATCGTGACCGAGGACCAGCGTCTGGTCGCCTATGTCGTCGGTGAGATGGACGGTCTGCGCGAGGCTTTGGCGGGTGTGCTGCCCGAGTACATGGTGCCGTCCCTGTTCGTGGAGTTGGAGAAGATCCCGCTGACCGCGAACGGCAAGCTCGACCGGCGCGCTCTGCCCGATCCGGAGACCGGCGCCGCCACCGACGCGTACATCGCGCCACGCAGCGAGACCGAGGAGACGATCGCCGAGGTCTGGGGCCAGGTCCTGGGCCTGGACAAGGTCGGCGTCGAGGACAACTTCTTCGACCTCGGCGGCCACTCCATCCTCGCCGTACGGCTGATCTCCCGGCTCCAGGCCGAGTACGACCTCGATCTGCCGGTGCGGGTGGCCTTCGAACGGCCCACCGTGGCGCAGCTCGCCGTGGAGATCGAGGACCGGGTGCGGGCCGAGATCGACGCGCTCCTCACCGAAGCGCCCTGAGCGCTCCCGCCCCGCCATCAGCCCGCCCACGAGAAGGGACCCCCATCGTCATGGGATCCGTGCGACACCTCATCTCCATCACCGACCTGACCGACGACGAGCTGCGCGGGATCGTGGCGCGAGGCGTCGCGTTCGCCACCGGCGAGCGGGCGAGGACCATGGACGGCGCCGTCGTCGGCGTCTACTTCCGTCGTACGTCGACCCGGACCCGTACGGCGTTCACGGCCGGCGCGCTGCGGCTCGGCGCGCAGACCGTGACGTTCGGGCCCGCCGATCTCCAGACCAACACCGGCGAGACCAGCGAGGACACCGGCCGGGTGTTTGCCGGGATGCTGGACCTGCTGGTGGCCAGGACCGCCGACGCCACCGAGGAACTGCGGACCTGGGCGGCGGCCGGGGACATGTCGGTGGTCAACGCCATGAGCGCCGAGGAGCACCCCACGCAAGGGCTCACCGATCTGACCACGCTGCAAAGGCACTTCGGACGGGTGGACGGCATCCGGCTGCTGTACGTCGGTGAGGGCAACAACAGCGCCGCCGCCCTGGCGCTGGCCCTCACCCGCTTTCCCGGCACCGAACTGGAGCTGCGCACACCGCCCGGCTACGGAGTCGCGCCCGACGTGCTCGCCCGGGCCACGGAACAGGCCGCGCGAAGCGGCGCGAAGATCGTGGAGCGGCACGACATGAGCGCGCTGCCCGCGGATCTCGACGCCGTGTACACCACCCGCTGGCAGACCACCGGGACCAGCAAGCCCACCGAGGACTGGCGGGAGGTCTTCGCTCCGTTCCAGGTCACGCGTGCCCTGTGGGAGGGCAGCCCGAAGGCCGTGTTCCTGCACGACCTGCCCGCCCACCGCGGCGAGGAGGTCACCGCCGAGGTGCTCGACGGGCCGACGAGCATCGCCTTCACCCAGGCCACGCACAAACTGCACAGCGCGATGGCTGTCCTGGAGTGGTGCTGGGCGGGCAGTCGATGAGCACGGAACTCCAGGTGCGGGACGGCGGCGAGGAGAAGCCGCCTCCGCTGCGCAGCAACGTGCGTTTCCGGTTGCTGTGGGGCGGATCCGCGCTCTCGGTCATGGCGGAGCGCTCCTCCACGATGGCCTTCACCCTGCTCGTCCTGTGGCACACCGGGTCGAAGAGCGCCGCCGGACTGGTCGGCTTCAGCGCCCTGCTGCCCATGCTGGTCATGCAGTTGCCGGCTGGTGTACTGGTGGACCGCTGGGACAGGCGGCGGGTGATGCTCTTCTGCGTGGCGGGCCGGGCGCTGGCCATCGGGTCGGTCGCGGTGTCGCTCGTCGGGGACGACGTGCGCGTCTGGCACATCGCCCTGGTCGCCTTCGTCCAGGGCAGCCTCACCGTCTTCTACCAGCTGTCCGAACGCGCGGCGGTACGCGGTGTCGTACCGCCGCAGCAGGTGTCGACCGCGATGGCGCAGAACGAGGCGCGGTCCCGGGCCGTGAACTTCGTCGGACATCCGGCGAGCGGTGTGCTCTTCGGCCTGTCGGCGTGGGTACCGTTCCTGTCCAGCACCGGCCTCTATCTGCTGTCCCTGCTGACGCTCACCCGGCTGAAGATCCCGAAGCGGCAGGCCGGCGGAGCGGGCAAGAGCGCCCGGGGGATGCGTGAGGAGATCTCCAGCGGACTGCGCTGGGTGTGGGAGCGCGCCTACTTCCGCTCGGCGCTGCTCGTCATCGCGGGGAGCAACCTGGTGTTCCAGGGACTCATTCTCACGGTCGCCGTGCTGGTCAGGGAGCAGGGCAGACCGGCGAGCACGGTCGGCCTGATCATGGCGGCCGGCAGTATCGGCGGACTCCTCGGGGCCTTCAGCGGAGGGTGGCTGACCCGGAGGCTGCCGATGCGGCGCGTCATGATCTACGCCCATGTCGCCTGGGCCCTGATCATGCCCGGAACGGTATTTCTCCTTCATCCGGTGACACTTGGGATTCTCTTCTTCATAACGTCGCATATAGGAGCGGCTGTTACCGTCTGCGGCATGTCCCATCAGGTGCGCATCACACCCGACGCCATGCAGGGGAGGGTCGGCAGCGTCGTCATGCTCCTGGTTTCCGGGGCGAGTTCGATCGGCGCGCTCGGCACCGGCTATCTCCTCGAAGGTGTCGGCACGCGCGGGACGCTGGCCATCGCATCCGGAGTGATGGCCCTGCTCGCCGTGGTGGCGACCGTCGTGTTCACCCGCCGAGGGGCGGAGCTCGAAGACCGGAGCGCCCAGGACGAGGCGTCCGGACATCAGCGGGAGCTGACGGCCGGTCCCCCCACCACCATGACGCTACGGAGAATCGATGAATGACGCAGTGCGGCTGGAGTCGCTCAGCAAAACCTATGGCTCGGGCAGCGGCGCGGTCAGCGCGTTGCGCGACGTGGGCCTGTCCTTCCCGCGCGGCAGTTTCACGGCCGTCATGGGGCCTTCGGGTTCGGGCAAGTCCACACTGCTGCAGTGTGCCGCCGGGCTCGACCGGCCCACGTCCGGGCGGGTGTTCATCGACGGTACGGACATCGGCGGCCTGAACGAGACCCGGCTGACAGAGTTCCGCCGGGAATCCACCGGCTTCGTCTTCCAGGCGTTCAACCTGCTGCCCTCGCTGACGGCCGCGCAGAACGTCGGCCTGCCGCTGCGGCTGGCCGGCCGCAAACCCGGTCGCCAGACCGTGCTGAAGGCCCTTGCCCAGGTCGGCCTCGAGGATCAGGCCGGCAAGCGGCCCAGCCAGCTCTCCGGCGGCCAGCAGCAGCGGGTCGCGGTGGCCCGAGCCCTGGTCACGCGCCCGGCCGTGCTCTTCGCGGACGAGCCGACCGGCGCCCTCGACATCACGACCGGCCGTGAACTGCTGGAAGTCTTACGGAAGCTGGTGGGCACCCCGGTGACCGGGGGGCGGGGTGCCGACGACCCCGAGCCCGACCAGCCGACCACGATCGTGATGGTCACGCACGACCCGAACGTCGCCGCGTACGCGGACCGCGTGGTCTTCCTCGCCGACGGCGCGCTGGTCGGCGAGCTGAAGGACCCGACGGCCGAGGCGGTCGCCGCCCGCATGACCGATCTGGCGGTGTCGTAGTGCTCGGCATCGCCCTTCAGACGCTCCGGGCGCGCTGGGTGTCCTTCCTCGGCACCATCGTGGCCCTCGTGCTCGGCGTGGCGCAGGTCGCCGCGATGGGCATCCTGCTGATGACCATGCTCGACCTGCCCGACCGGCCGCCGGAGCGGTTCGCCCGGGCGTCCGCCGTCGTGCTGCCCACCGACCCCGACTGGGACCCCGCCCACCACGACCTCGGTGTCCGCTCGCTGCCCGAGGCCGAAGGCGTCTCCCCGGACCTGCTCGACCGCGTCCGGGCCACCGGCGAGACCGTCGTCGACCGGGCCTTCTACGCGCAGCTCCACGACGGCCCGCGCAATCAGGTCGGTCACCCCTGGGCGGTCGCCCGGTTCGGCGGCTACAAGCTGACGAGCGGCTCTCGGCCGTCGGGCGACCGGGAGATCGTCGTACCCTCCGACCAGGCGCACACCGGCGACAAGGTGACGGTCATGACCGCCGCCGGCGTCGCCCCCTACACGGTGTCCGGCACGGTCGCCCCCGTCGGCTGGGAGAACGCGGTGTTCTTCGGCGACGCCGAGGCGGCCCGGATCTCCCCGCGCATCCAGGCACTGGTGGCGCTCGGCCCGCCCGCCCAGGTGCGCGACGCCGTCGGCAAGGACGCCGAGGTCCTCACCGGCAGCGACCGGCACAAGGCCGACGCCAGCGAGGCCGAGGACCGCGAGACCCTCGACAACACCATCACGCTCGTCCCGGTGATGGCGTCCGTCGCGGGCACCACCTCCGTGTTCGTCGTCGCGTCCACCTTCGCCTTCGCCGTCATCCAGCGCCGCCGCGAGGTCGCCCTGCTGCGCACCGTCGGCGCCACGCCCAAGCAGGTCCGCCGCATGATCCGCGGCGAGGCCCTGCTCGTCGGCACCCTGGCCTCCGCGCTCGGCGCGGCCCTCGGTGTGTACGGGGCACAGCTGCTCACCGACATGCTCATCGACCTCGACATCTCACCGCCCTGGTTCCAGGTGCGGCCGTCCCTGCACTGGACGGTGACCGCCCCGCTGGCCGGCGCGTTCCTCGTCGGTGTCCTGGTCGCGCTCTGCGGAGCCGCCACCGCCGCGTACCGCGCAGGACGGGTGCGGCCCGTCGAGGCGCTGCGCGAGGCCGCCGTCGACGACTCCGGCATGACACCGTCGCGGCTGCTGATCGGCGCCCTCGGTATCGGAGCGGGCATCGGCTTGGCCGCCTGGATCGCGGTCGGCAAACCGGCCACCATCCTCTCGCCCAACACCTACGTCACCGAACTCCTCGTCCCCGTCCTGGCCGCCGCCGTCATCGCCCCCCTGGCGATCGGCCCACTGGCCCGGCTGCTGATGTGGCCGTTCCGCAACACGGCGGGACCCACCGCGATGCTCGTGCGGGAGAGCGTGCTCAGCTCACGCCGCCGCACCGCCGCCACCGCGGCACCGATCCTGCTCACCGTCGGACTCGCCCTGTCGCTGCTCGCCGCCACCGACTCGCTCGGCGCGGCCCGCGACCACGGCCTGCGCAACCAGATCGCCTCTCCGTACGCCCTCGCCCCCGACGGCACCCCGGGCATCAGCCCCGAAGTCGTCGACAGGGTCAAGAAGATCGACGGCGTACAGATCGCGGCACCGCTCCTCACCACGGTCTACACCCGCGACGAGGACCGCTACGACGAGAACGACGGCATGGTCGTGGACACGTCCGTGCTCAAGTCGACGATGGACCTCACCATCACCCAGGGGTCCCTGGACAAGCTCGACGACAACAGCATCGCCGCCCCCGACCTGTGGGGCTGGGACGCCGGCACCTCGCAGAAGATCCTGCTCGGCGACGGCTCGGAAGCGACACTGAAGGTCGCGGCGGTCTACAAGGCCATGCGGGGCGAGGACGTCGCCTACCTTCCGGAGCGCTTCGCGCCCTCGGCCGCGTACGCCCGGGACGGACTGGCCCGGCGTGCCTACATCAACCTGGAACCCGGCACGGACGAGGCCGCCGCGACCGCGGCGATCACCAAGGCCGTCCAGGGCAGCGGGGCACACTTCCTGACCCGGGCCGAACTGGTCGCCTCGGAAGCCGCCTACGCCCGCCATCTCATCGAGGTGAGGCAGCGCTCCACGGCCGTGATCGTGGTGCTGTTCTGCTTCATCGCGATCCTGAACACCCTCCTCATGGCGACCGCCGACCGCCGCCGCGATCTGGCGGTCCTCCGTCTGGCCGGAGCCACGCCCCGACAGGTCGTACGGTTCTTCGTCGCCGAATCCCTGCTGGTGGCCGCGATCGGTGTCGTCCTCGCCCTGATCGCGTCCGCTCTCAACATCGCCGCCCTGTGGGCGGCACTGCTCCAGCTCTTCGGTACCACCCCGATCGTGGCGCCCTGGCTCGTGGTCGTCGGCATCGCCGCCGTCTCCACGGTCCTCGCCGTCATCGGCACGGTGCTGCCGGTCACGGCGGCACTGCGCTCCCGGATCGTCCAGCTCGTGGGCGCCCGGGAGTAGCCCCGGCCGGGGTGCTCGCGCGGCGCGCGAGCACCCGTCCCGAAAGACCGCGCGCGGCCTGGTCCCTCCCCCCGTGGGGACCGGGTCGCGCGCTTCGTCGTGCCCGGCGCACCACCCGCAAACTCCTTCACCCGTACGACAGTTCGCGTAGAGGCCCGGTATAGGCCCCCACCGGAAGCTGACGACGGATCCGGAATCGCCTTCCGGTCCGCTGTCCGAACAGACCTCCGAGAGGGAGAGCCGACATGGCTGACGAGCAGACCGACGACCGCGTGTACCGGGTGGTCCTCAACGACGAGGAGCAGTACTCCATCTGGGCCGCGGACCGGGACCTGCCCGCGGGCTGGCACGCGGAAGGAACCGAGGGGACCCGGCAGGAGTGCCTGGACCGCATCGAGGAGGTCTGGACGGACCTGCGCCCGGCAAGCCTGCGCCGGCGCATGGAGCAGACGTCCGCCTGACCCGCGCACTCCGCACAGTCAGGCACACGCACACAGCACCACGGCCGGAAACAGAGAAGCACACGGTGGGGGAGGAGCGCTCAGCATGAGCACGGGCGAAGTTCGTACGGGCCAGGAAGCCAGGGACCAGCGCGAGGAACTGGTGCGCGCCCGGCTCGCCGGCGCCCGCCGGGGGCGGCGCGCCGCACTGCGGCGGGCCGACCGGGACGGCCCGCTGGCCCTCTCCCACGGCCAGCAGCAGATGTGGTTCCTCAGCCGCCTCGACCCGGACAGCTGGGAGTACAGCGTCCCGGTCGTGCTGCGGCTGCGGGGACCGCTCGACACCGACGTGCTGCGCCGCGCCTTCGAGGCCCTGCGGTCCCGCCACGAGATCCTCCGCACCCGCTACCGCCTCGACGGCGCGGAACCGGTCCAACTCATCGGCGCGCCGGGCCCGTTCGACCTCCCCGTCGACGACCTGACCGGACTCGCCGACGGGCCGGAGCGGGAGCGGCGCGCGCTCGCCCTGGCCGAGGCCGAGCCCGGCCGCCCGTTCGACCTGGAGCGGGGCGACCCCCTGCGTGCCCGGCTGATCCGCGTCGCGGAGAACGACCACATCCTCGCGGTCGTCCTGCACCACGTGGCCTGCGACGAATGGTCGGTCGGGCTGATCCTCGGCGAACTCGCCGCCCTGTACGAGGCGTTCGGCGCCGGCCGGCCCGACCCGCTCACCCCCGTCGACTTCCAGTACGCCGACTACGCGGCCTGGCAGCGTTCCCGCCTCGCCGACGGCACGCTCGACACCCACGTCACCTACTGGCGCGAGCAGTTGCGGGGCATCACCCCGCTGGAGGTGCCCACCGACCGGCCCCGCCCCGCCACCCGCAGCTGGGCGGGCGACGCCGTACCCGTCGTGCTGCCCGCCCCCCTCGCCGAACGGCTCCGCGCCCTCGGCTCGGCACACGGCGCCACCCTCTTCACCACCCTGCTCACCGGATATCAGGCCCTGCTGTCCCGCTACACCGGACGCGACGACATCCCCGTGGGCACCGTCGTCTCCGGCCGCGGCCGCCCGGAACTCGAGCAGCTCGTCGGCTACGCCGTGAACACCCTTGTCCTGCGCGGCCGCTGGCAGGGCGACCCCTCGTTCCATGCCCTGCTCGACGGCACCCGCGACACCGTCCTGGACGCCTTCGACCACCAGGAGTACCCCTTCGCCCGGCTGGTCGACGAGCTCCAGCCCGAACGCGACATGTCCCGCACCCCGCTGTGCCAGGTCGCCTTCACCCTGCACCAGGAACGCACCGAGGGATTCCGGCTCCCCGGCGTGGCCGCCGAACCGCTGCGCGCCCCCTCCCGGGTCTCCCGCTTCGACCTCACCCTCCAGCTCGGCGAGCGCGCCGACGGCTCCGTCCACGGCACGCTGGAGTACAGCACCGCGCTCTACGACCGGGCCACCGCCGAGCGGCTCGCCCGACACTACGTACGCCTGCTGGAATCCGCCGCGGCCGACCCGGACCGCGCGCTCTCTCTGCTCGACCTGCTCGACGACACGGACCTCGCCGTCCTCGTCCCCGAACCCCGGCTCTTCCCCGACCCGGACCGATGCGTCCACCAGGTCTTCGAGGAACGGGCCGCCGCCACCCCGGACGCCACCGCCGTCGTCTGCGGCGGACAACGGCTCAGCTACGCCGAACTCGACGCCCGCGCCAACCGGCTCGCCCACCATCTGCGCGAACTCGGCGCGGGAACAGGAGCGTTGGTCGGCGTCAGCCTCGACCGCGGACCCGACCTCCTGCCCACCCTGATCGGCGTCCTCAAATCCGGCGCCGCCTACCTCCCCCTCGACCCCGAGCACCCGGCGGAGCGCCTCGCGAGCACCCTCCAGGACGCCGGCGCCCGCATCGTCGTCACCTCCGACGCCCACGCCGCCCACCTTGCCACCGCCCACGACGGCCACCTGGTGAACCTCGACGGCGAGCGCGAGAGCGCCGCCCTCGCCGCGGCGCCCACCACCGCACCGGCCGTGGACGTCCGCCCCGGCGACCTGATCTACACCATCTACACCTCGGGCTCCACCGGCCGGCCCAAGGGCGTCGGACTCACCCACGCGAACGTGCTCCGCCTGTTCACCATCACCGAGGAGCACTACGGCTTCGACGAACACGACGTCTGGACGCTCTTCCACTCGTACGCCTTCGACATGTCCGTCTGGGAGATGTGGGGCGCCCTGCTGTACGGGGGGCGCCTCGTCGTCGTACCACCCGACACCGCGCGTTCCCCCGAGGACTTCCTGCGCCTGCTCGCCGACGAGCGCGTCACCGTCCTCAACCAGACCCCCTCCGGCTTCCGCGGCCTGGTGGCGCTGGCCGGGGACGGCCACCCGCTGATCGACGAACTCGCCCTGCGCGTGGTCACGTTCGGCGGCGAACGCCTCGACATGCCCGCCCTGCGCCCGTGGGTCGCGCGCCGCGCCCTCGACCGCACGGCCCTCGTCAACATGTACGGCATCACCGAGACCACCGTGCACACCACCTACCACCCGGTCACCGAAACCGACCTGGACGCCGACCACGGCAACGACATCGGCGTCCCGCTCCACGACCTTCAGGTACAACTGCACGGGACACACGGCGAGTTGGTGCCCATCGGTGTCCCCGGCGAGATCCACGTCGGCGGACCCGGGGTCGCCCGCATGTACCTCGGCCGCCCCCGGCTCACCGCTGAACGGTTCATACCCGACCCGTACGGCCCGCCCGGCACCCGCCTCTACCGCAGCGGCGACCTCGCCCGCCGCCGCCCCGACGGCGGCCTCGACTACCTCGGCCGCATCGACCACCAGGTCAAGATCCGCGGCCACCGCATCGAACTCGGCGAGATCAAGGCCGCGTTGACCGCCCACCCGCTGGTCCGCGACGCCGTCGTCGTCGCCCGCGAGGACACCCCCGGCGACAAGCGGCTCGTCGCCTACGTCGTCCCCGCCGGTGAGGCCGTCGCCGCGCCCAGTGAACTACGGGCCCTGCTCGGCCGCACCCTGCCCGCCTACATGATCCCCACCGCGTTCCTCGCGCTCGGCAGGATCCCGCTCACCGTCAACGGCAAACTCGACCAAGCCGCCCTGCCCGCCCCCGACCGCGACGCGCTCGCCGTCGGGCGCACCCAGGTCGCCCCGCGCACCGCCGCCGAGGAGCGGATGACCGACCTCTGGCGCGAGGTCCTCGGCCTCGACCGCGTCGGTGTCACCGACAGCTTCTTCGACCTCGGCGGCGACTCACTGCGGGCCGTGTCTCTGGCCGCGGCCCTGCGCGACGCCGACTACGACGTCACGGTCCGTGACGTCTTCGCGCACCGAACCCCGGCCGACCTGGTCGAATACCTCACCGGCCGCCCGGCCCCGGCCCGCCCCGAGCCCGGCGTGACCCCCTTCGCGCTGCTCGCCGACGAGGACCGCGAGCGCCTGCCCGAGGGCGTCGTGGACGCCTACCCGCTCGCCCAGGTGCAGCTCGGCATGGTCGTGGAGATGCTCGCCGACGACGGCCGCAACCACTACCACAACTCGACCTGCTTCCGGATCCTCGACGAGCACACCTTCTCCGCCGAGGCACTCCAGCAGGCGGTACGGGTCGTCATCGGCCGCCACGAGATCCTCCGCACCTCCTTCGCCCTGGACGGCTACTCGGTACCGCTGCAACTCGTCCACGACCCGGCACGGGTCGACACCACCGTCCGCACACGGGATCTGACATCCCTCGACGCCGCGGCGGCCGAACGCTCCCTGCGCGCCTTCATGACGGAGGAACGCGCCGAACTCTTCGACCTCACCCGCGCCCCGCTGATCCGCTTCACCGCGCACACCCGCGACGACGGCAGCTGGTGGCTCACCCTCACCGAATGCCACGCCGTGCTGGAGGGCTGGAGCCATCACTCCCTCCTCATGGAACTCGTCACCACCTACCGGGCCCTGCGCGACGGACAGCCGCTCCAGGAGCCGGAACCCGCCGCCGTGCGCTACGCCGACTTCGTGGCCGCCGAGCTCAAGTCCCTCGACTCCGAGGAGGACCGTGCCTACTGGCACGGCGTCGTGGAGAGCCACCCCAAGTTCGTCCCGCCGGCCGGATGGGGCGACGACCCCCTCACCACCCCGCGCGGTCTGCACCGGGCCTGGGTCCCCTACCACGACCTCGAAGCAGGGCTCCGCGCCCTGGCCTCCGAGGCCCAGGTCCCGATCAAGAGCGTGCTGCACGCCGCGCACCTCAAGGTGATGAGCCGCCTCACCCCCGACGAGACCTTCCGTACCGGCCTCGTCACCAACGCCCGCCCCGAGGCCGTCGGCGCCGAACGCGTCCACGGTGTCTACCTCAACCCCCTGCCCTTCGCCTTCCGGCGCGGTGCCCGCACCTGGCGCGACCTCGTCCGCCAGGTCTTCGACCAGGAGATCGAGGTCTGGCCGCACCGCCGCTACCCGCTCGGCGCCATGCAACGCGAGTTCGGCGCCGCGGAACGCCTCGTCGACGTCCGCTTCAGCTATCAGAACTTCCGGCAGGTCGACCAGGACGTCATCGACTACGCCGCCACCATCGACGACAGCCCCACCGAGTTCCCTCTCGGCGTCTCGACCCGCGCCGGCTTCATCGTGATCACCGCCAACCGCCACATCATCGGCCGCACCGGCGTCGACCGCCTTGCCTCGATGTACCGCACCGTCCTCGAAGAGATGGCCACGAACGCCGACGGCGACGCCGAACAGGCGATCCTGCCCGGTGGCGAGCGGGAGTTGGTGCTCTCCGCCTGGAACGACACGGTGGTGCCGGTGGGTGAGGTGTCGGTGCCGGAGTTGATCGCGGAGCGTGCGGCGGTGTCGCCGGGTGCGGTGGCGGTGGAGGCGGGTGGTGTTCGTCTGACCTTCGGGGAGCTGGAGGTTCGGGCGAACCGGCTCGCGGGTGTGCTGCGTTCGCGTGGCATCGGCCCGGAGTCGTCGGTGGCGGTGTTGCTGGATCGTTCGGTGGATCTGGTGGTGGCGTTGCTGGGTGTGTGGCGTGCGGGGGCGGGTTATGTGCCGCTGGATCCGGCGCTTCCGGAGGGTCGGGTTGCCGGGATGCTGGTGGATGCGGGTGTGTCGGTGGCGGTGACGTCGGCCGGGTATGCGGATCGGTTCGCGGTGGAGGTCGTCCGCGCGGACGAGGACCACCCTGAGCCGGTGGCGGGTGGTGTGTTGCCGTCGGTGGATCTGGACGCATTGGCGTACACGATTTTCACGTCGGGTTCGACGGGTCGGCCGAAGGGTGTGCAGGTCACGCATCGGAGTCTGGTGAATCATGTGGACTGGGCGGTGCGGGAGTTGGCGTCGTGTGGTGCGGGTGGTGCGCCGGTGTTCTCGTCGGTGGCGTTCGATCTGGTGGTGCCGAATGTGTGGGCGCCGTTGGCTGCGGGTCAGCGGGTGTGGCTCTATGACGGTGAGCTGACCGAGCTGGGCGGGGCGTTGGTGGGGGCGGGTCCGTTCTCGTTCCTGAAGCTGACTCCCGGTCATTTGGAAGTGCTCGGTGGGCAGTTGTCGGACGAGGAGATCCGCGCCCTGACGACGCGGATCGTGGTGGCGGGTGAGGCGCTGCCGGGTGCTCTGGTGGAGCGCTGGCGGCGGCTGCTCGGTAATGGACGCATGGTCAACGAGTACGGTCCGACCGAGGCGACCGTCGGCACCTGTGTCTTCCCGATCGAGACCGCCTACGAGGGTGTCGTCCCCATCGGCCGGCCCCTGCCCAACATGACCATGCACATTCTGGATTCACGTCAACTGCCGCTTCCGGTCGGTGTCGTCGGGGAGTTGTACGTCGGTGGCTCCGGTGTGGCGCGTGGCTATACCGGTGATGCCGGGCGGACGGCTCAGCGGTTCTTGCCCGACCCTTACGGTGGGCCGGGTGCCCGGTTGTATCGGACCGGGGATCTGGCGCGGTGGCGTGCGGATGGTGCGGTGGAGTTCCTGGGCCGGATCGATGACCAGGTGAAGGTGCGCGGATATCGGATCGAGCTCGGTGAGATCCGGGCCGCTCTGGCCGCGCATCCGGCGGTGTCCGACGCGGCCGTGATCGTGACCGAGGACCAGCGTCTGGTCGCCTATGTCGTCGGTGAGATGGACGGTCTGCGCGAGGCTTTGGCGGGTGTGCTGCCCGAGTACATGGTGCCGTCCCTGTTCGTGGAGTTGGAGAAGATCCCGCTGACGGCGAACGGCAAGCTCGACCGGCGCGCTCTGCCGGATCCGGAGACCGGCGCCGCCACCGACGCGTACATCGCGCCACGCAGCGAGACCGAGGAGACGATCGCCGAGGTCTGGGGGCGGGTTCTCGGCTTGGAGAGGGTCGGCGTCGAGGACAGCTTCTTCGATCTCGGAGGCCACTCCATCAAGGCGATCGCCCTGGTCGGAGCCCTGAGGGCCCAAGGTTTCGAGGCATCCGTCGGCGACGTGTTCCGGCACCGGACCGTGGCCGGACTCGCGGCCGCGCTCGGCACGCCCGCAGGCACTCCCGAGGAAGCGCCCCCTGTCGTGGCCCCGTTCTCGCTGCTCTCCGAGGCGGACCGGGCCGGCCTCCCTGAGGGACTGGCGGACGCCTTCCCGCTCGCGCAGGTGCAACTCGGCATGCTGGTGGAGATGCTGGCCGACGACGGCCTGAACAAGTACCACAACACCACGACGTTCCGGATCAGGGACGGAAGGCCCTTCGACACGAGCGCGCTGGAACTGGCCGCACGGGCCCTGGTGGAGCGCCACGAGATGCTGCGGGCGTCCTTCGCTCTGGAGGGCTACTCGTTGCCGCTCCAGCTGATCCATCCGAGCGCGGAGATCCCGGTCACCGTGCACGATCTGCGGGGCCAGGACGAGGAGAGTCAACTGGTAACCCGGCGCGAGCACATCGCGTCCGAACGCGCGACCACGTTCGACCTCGAACGCCCGCCCCTGCTCAGGATCTCCGCGCTCGTGGAATCCGACGAGGCATGGTGGCTCTCGGTCAGCGTCTGCCACCCCATCACCGAGGGGTGGAGTCACCGTTCCCTGCTCAGCGAGATCGTCGAGAGCTATCTGCGCGTCCGGGGCGGGGGGACACTGCCCACGCCCTCGCCGCCCGCGGTCCGGTACGCGGACTTCGTCGCGGCCGAGCGGGCCTCCCTGGAGTCGGACGACGACCGGTCCTACTGGCGCGGTGTAATCGAGGGCCATGCCAAGTTCGAGCTGCCGAGCGGTTGGAGCGATGCCTCCACGTCGGGCGGCGCGGCGCACACGGTCCGCGTACCGCTGGCGGACCTCGCGCCGTCGTTGCGTGCCGCCGCGAGCGACACCGGCACCTCTCTCAAGGCCGTGCTGCACGCGGCGCACCTGAAGGTGATGAGCCTGCTCACCCCGGAGGAGTCCTTCCACACCGGGCTCGTGTGCAGCGGACGCCCCGAGATCCTGGGTGCCGAGCGCGTCTACGGCATGTATCTCAACACCGTGCCGTTCGCGTTCCGGAGCGGTGCCCGCACCTGGCGCGAACTCGTGCGCCAGGTCTACGACCAGGAAGCCGCCCTCTGGCCCCACCGTCGCTATCCGATGCCGGTGATGCAGCGCGAACTGGCCGACGGTAGCCGCCTGTTGGACGTCCGCTTCAGCTACCTCGACCTCAAGGACGCCCAGGCCGAATCCGACATCGTCGATGCGGACTCCGGCATGGGCGAGGGCGCCACGGAGTTCGGCCTCGCCATCGCGGCCCGCGCGAGCGGACTGCTCCTCACGGCCGACCCCCGCCGGCTGGCCCGGGACGCCGTGGACCGACTCGCATCGATGTACCGCACCGTCCTGGAGGCGATGGGCCGGAACGTCGACGGTGACGCGGAGTCCACGTACCTCCCCGACGGTGAGCGGGAGTTGGTGCTCTCCGCCTGGAACGACACGGTGGTGCCGGTGCGTGGGGTGTCGGTGCCGGAGTTGATCGCGGAGCGTGCGGCGGTGTCGCCGGGTGCGGTGGCGGTGGAGGCGGGCGGTGTCCGTCTGACCTTCGGAGAGTTGCAGGAGAGGGCGAATCGTCTGGCGCATCGCCTGCGCAGTGAGGGCGTCGGTGCCGAGCAGTCCGTGGCGGTGTTGCTGGATCGTTCGGTGGATCTGGTGGTGGCGTTGCTGGGTGTGTGGCGTGCGGGGGCCGGTTATGTGCCCCTCGATCCGGCACTTCCGCAGGAGCGGATTGCCGGGATGCTGGTGGATGCGGGTGTGTCGGTGGCGGTGACGTCGGCCGGGTATGCGGATCGGTTCGCGGTGGAGGTCGTCCGCGCGGACGAGGACCACCCTGAGCCGGTGGCGGGTGGTGTGTTGCCGTCGGTGGATCTGGACGCATTGGCGTACACGATCTTTACGTCGGGTTCGACGGGTCGGCCGAAGGGTGTGCAGGTCACGCATCGGAGTCTGGTGAATCATGTGGACTGGGCGGTGCGGGAGTTGGCGTCGTGTGGTGCGGGTGGTGCGCCGGTGTTCTCGTCGGTGGCGTTCGATCTGGTGGTGCCGAATGTGTGGGCGCCGTTGGCTGCGGGTCAGCGGGTGTGGCTCTATGACGGTGAGCTGACCGAGCTGGGCGAGGCGTTGGCGGGGGCGGGGCCGTTCTCGTTCCTGAAGCTGACTCCCGGTCATTTGGAAGTGCTCGGTGGGCAGTTGTCGGACGAGGAGATCCGCTCGTTGACGACGCGGATCGTGGTGGCGGGTGAGGCGTTGCCGGGTGCTCTGGTGGAGCGCTGGCGACGGTTGCTCGGTGATGGGCGCATGGTCAACGAGTACGGTCCGACCGAGGCGAGCGTCGGCACATGTGTCTTCCCCATCGAGGCCTCGTACGAGGGTGTCGTCCCGATCGGCCGGCCCCTGCCCAACATGACCATGCGGGTGCTCAACGCGCTACAGCAGCCCGTTCCGGTCGGTGTGGTGGGGGAGTTGTACGTCGGCGGGTCCGGTGTGGCGCGCGGCTATACCGGTGATGCCGGGCGGACGGCTCAGCGGTTCCTGCCTGATCCGTTCGGTGGGCCGGGTGCCCGGTTGTATCGGACGGGGGATCTGGCGCGGTGGCGTGCGGATGGTGCGGTGGAGTTCCTGGGCCGGATCGACGACCAGGTGAAGGTGCGCGGGTATCGGATCGAGCTCGGGGAGATCCGGGCCGCTCTGGCCGCGCATCCGGCGGTGTCCGACGCAGCGGTGATCGTGACCGAGGACCAGCGTCTGGTCGCCTATGTCGTCGGGGGTGACCCGGAGGACCTGGGGGAGTGGCTGGGCGGCACACTCCCGGAGTACATGGTCCCGTCCGCGTTCGTGCAACTGGACCGGATTCCGCTGACGGCCAACGGCAAGCTCGACCGGCGGGCTCTCCCCGACCCGGAGGCCATCGCCACCGACACGTACATCGCGCCACGCAGCGAGACCGAGGGGACCATCGCCGAGGTCTGGGGGAGGGTCCTGGGCCTGGACAAGGTCGGAGTGGAGGACAACTTCTTCGACCTCGGAGGCCACTCCATCAAGGCGATCGCCCTGGTGGGCGCCCTGCGCGCCGAGGGCTTCGACGCGGCGGTCAGCGATGTGTTCCGGCACAGGACCGTGGCCGGACTCGCGGCGGCGCTCGGCGCGCCGGCCGACACGCCGGGAGAGGCTCCCTCCGCCGTGGAGCCCTTCGCCCTGATCCCCGCCCGGGTGCGGGACGCACTGCCCGAGGACGTCGTCGACGCCTACCCGCTCTCGCAGGTGCAGCTCGGGATGGTGCTCGAAATGCTCGCCGACGACGGCCTGAACAAGTACCACAACAGCTCGACCTTCCGGATCAAGGACGGGCGGCCCTTCGACCGGGACGCGCTCGCGCGTGCCGCGCGTACGGTCGTGGGCCGGCACGAGATGCTGCGGACCTCCATCGAGTTGGAGGACTTCGAGGTGCCGCTGCAACTGGTCCACGCGGCGGCCGAGGCGCCCGTGGCCGTAAGTGATCTGCGGGGCGGGACGGCCGAGGAGTTCGAGGAGGCGCGCCGCCGGCACATCGCCCAGGAGCGCCGTGACCTGTTCGATCTCAAGAGGGCGCCGCTGCTGAGGATTTCCGCGCTCGTCGAGTCGGACGAGGCCTGGCACCTCGGATTCACCCACTGCCACGCCATCACGGAGGGCTGGAGCCAGCAGTCCCTTCTGATGGAAGTGCTCGGCCTCTACCACGCCTACGGGAAGGGAGAAGAGCCCGCGGAGCCGGAGCCCGTGGCCGTGCGGTACGCCGACTTCATCGCGGCCGAACTCGCCTCCCTCGACTCCGGGGCGGACCGCGCGTACTGGCAGCGGATCGTCGACGAGCACCATCCGTGGAGCCTGCCGGCCGACTGGGGCGACGAACCCGGCACGCCGCGTGAGGACTTCAAGCTGTCGGTGGAGTTCCGCGACATCGAACCCGGGCTGCGGGCGCTGGCGGCCGAGACGGGGACCTCGTTCAAGGCCGTGCTGCTGGCCGCGCATCTGAAGGTGCTCAGCACCCTCACCCATGAAGAGGCCTTCCAGACAGGTGTGTTGTACAGCGCGCGGCCCGAGGTCCCGGGCGTGGAGCGGGTGTACGGCATGTACCTCAACACGCTGCCGTTCGCCCACCGGCGGGGCGTCCGCACCTGGGGCGAGCTCGTCCGCCAGGTCTTCGACCGCGAGGCAGAGGTGTACGAACGCCGACGGCATCCGCTGCCTGCAGTGCAGCGACTCGCGGGCGGCCGAAGGCTGTTCGACGTCATGTTCCGCTACCAGGACTTCCACCAGGTCGACACCGGAACGGTCGACGTGCGGGCGGGCGCCGGCGACAGCTCGAACGAGTTCACCCTCTCCCTCGCCAATGTGCCGGGGCGGCTCGTCCTGCGAGCGATCAGCACCGGGCTGAACCGGTCCAACGCCGAGCGGCTCGCCGGAATGTACCGGGCCGTGCTCGAAGCCATGGCCGCCGGCCAGGGCGGCGACGCTCAGGCGACGGTCGTCCCGGAGGCGGAGCGCGCGCAGATCCTTGAGGACTGGAACGACACCGAGGTGGAGTGGGAATGAGCAATCCCCGACAAGGACCACGCCGCGTGCACCAGGTGTTCGCGGACACCGCCGCCGACCGCCCGGACACCGTGGCCGTCGAGGCGGTGGACGGAACCCTGACGTACGGCGAACTGGACCGACAGGCCAACCGTGTCGCCCACCGGCTGCGGGCGGCGGGGGTGGGACCCGAGTCCGTGGTGGGCGTGCTGCTGCACCGCCGCCGGGGCCTGCTGCCCGTGCTCCTCGGCATCTGGAAGGCAGGCGGCTCCCACCTCCCGCTGGACCCGGCACTCCCGCGCGAACGCCTCGCCTACATGCTCGGCGCGGCAGGCGCCCGGCTCGTGGTGACCGAGACGGACCTGGCGGAGCGCGTGGCGGCCCGCCCCGACCGGCCGCGACCCGACTCATCGCGCCCCGACGCCCCGCGTACGGGCGACCCGCGTTCCATCGAGCCGCGTTCCCTTGAGCCGCGTTCCCTTGAGCCGCGTTCCCTTGAGCCGGGGTCCGTTGAGCCGGGGTCTGTTAAGCCGCGGTCCTTTGAGCCGGGTCACGTCGAGCCGGGTTCCGGCGGGCCGGGGCCGGACGTCACCGGCCGCTTCGACGGCGTACTCCTGGATCTGGACCAGGAACGGGACGCGATCGCCGGACAGCCGGACACGGCACCCGAGTCGGACCTCGGGGCGTCCGACGGACCGCGGGACAGCCTGCAACACAGCCTCGCCTACACGCTCTTCACCTCCGGCTCGACCGGACGCCCCAAAGGCGTGCAGATCGCCCACCGTTCGCTCCTGAATCTCCTCTTCTCGATGCGGGAGCGCTTCCGGTCCGGCCCCGATCACATCTGGCTGGCGGCGACTTCGCTGTCGTTCGACATCTCCGCGGCCGAGCTGTACCTGCCGCTGATCACCGGTGGCAGGATCGTGCTCGCCGGTGACGAGCAGACGGGCGACTCCGGGGCGCTGCTGGAGCTGATCGACGGCCGGGGTGTCACCCATGTGCAGGCCACCCCCGCGGGCTGGAAGCTGCTGCGAGCCGCCGGGTTCGAGCACCGGACCGTCACCGCCATCACCACGGGGGAGGCCTGTCCGCCGCCCCTGGCACGGGAGTTGCACGGGCATGTGGAACGGCTCGTCGACCTGTACGGGCCGACCGAGACGACCATCTGGGCCACCGGATGGGAGGTCGAGGCCGGAGTGGCCACGGTGCCGATCGGCCGCCCGATCCACAACATGCGGGCCTACGTGCTCGACACGGCGCTCCAGCCCGTCCCGGTGGGCGTGGTCGGTGAACTGTATGTGGGCGGCACCGGTGTGGCCCGCGGCTATGTGGGCCGGCCCGCCCTGACCGCCGAGCGGTTTCTGCCCGAGCCGTTCGGCGGGGCGCCGGGCTCGCGCATGTACCGGACCGGTGACCTGGCGCGCTATCGCGCGGACGGCGAACTGGAGTACCTGGGCCGCGAGGACCATCAGGTGAAGATCCGCGGCTACCGCATCGAACTCGGTGAGATCGAGGAGCGGTTGCTGCGCCGGGAGGGTGTGCGGGACGCCGTCGTCGTGGTCCGTGAGGACCCGGGCGGGGAGAAGTGGCTGGCGGCGTACGTCGCCGTCGACCCCGCCTCGGCCACGGACCAGGAGACGCTGCGCGCCGGCCTGACGGCGGAACTCCCCTCGTACATGGTGCCCGCGGCGTTCGTCCTGCTCGACGAGCTCCCGCTGAACGCGGCCGGCAAGATCGACCGCAAGGCGCTCCCGGCCCCCGGCCGTTCGGCGCTGGCCGCCGACGGGGCGTACGTCGCGCCGCGCACCCCGACCGAACAGCGCATGGCGGACGTCTGCGCCGAGGTGCTGGGCGTCCCGGACGTGGGTGTTCGTGACCGGCTGGCCGATCTCGGGGCCGATTCCATGCGGATCGTCCATGTTCTCGCGGCCGCCCGTCGCGCAGGCCTCGCCCTTACCTTGCGCATGCTCCTCGACAACGGAACGATCGAGGACCTCGCGACGGCCCTCGAAGCGACGAGAACGACTACGGGAGAGACACCGACGATGACGACCGGCGGCGGCAGCGGTCCCTCCTCGGACGAGATCGAGCGGGTCATGGCACAGCACCGGATCCCGGGCGCGGCCGTCGCGCTGCTGCGCGACGGAGAACCCGTCGGCGTGCACGCCCACGGAGTCCGCTCGACCGAGACGGGCGCGCCGGTCACCCTGCGCACCCGCTTCCAGGCCGGTTCCATCAGCAAGCACATCTCGGCCTACGCCGCGCTGCGCCTCGTCGACCGCGGCGCGCTCGACCTCGACGGGGACCTGGACGGCGTGCTCATCAGCCGTACGCTGCCGAAGGCGCCCGGCGGACGGCCCGTGACGCTGCGCCAGTGTCTGTCCAACACCTCGGGTCTCGCGGGCACCCAGGCCACCTGGTGGCGTCCCGACGAGGTGATGCCGGACCTCTCCGGCATCCTGGACCAGGTCCGGGCGGAGCACGAGCCCGGCTCCCTGTTCCGCAAGGACGGTGCCCAGTGGGCGGTGGTCGAGCAGGTCGTGGCCGATGTCACGGGCCAGGACTTCGACAAGGCCGTCCAGGAGCTGGTCTTCGAGCCGCTGGGTATGCGGGACAGCGCCTTCGGGGCGCCCGGCGGCGCGGACGCGGCGACGGGACACGACCAGCACGGGCGTGAACTCGCCGGCGGCCACCGGGTGCGACCGGTGCGGGCGGGCAGCGGTCTGTGGTCCACCCCCGCCGACCTGGCCGTCTTCGCGGGGGCCCTGCGGCGCGCGCACCGAGGCCTGTGCGACCTGTTGTCCGCACGCCTCGCGGGCGTGATGCTCACCGAGGCCTTTCCCGGCAGCTTCTACGGATTGGGCACCGTGATCGACGGCACGCAGGGTGAGCCCGAGTTCGGCCACGGCGGCCAGACCGCCGGATTCCGCGCGCTCTCCTCGGTGCGGCTGCGGTCCGGCACCGGCCTCGTCGTGATGACGAACTCGGACAACGGCAAGGAGGTCCACCGGGCCGTCGCCGCCGCTCTCGGAAGGATCATCTCCGCCTAGCGCAAGGCGCAGCCAAGCCAAAGAAGGCGACGGATAACGCAGGAATAACGGTCCTCCATAGTTTTTCCACCGAGTCGAGTTCCGCACATGTCAGAACGGGGGGTGCCGAATGGACTTCCAAGTCCTCGGCCCGGTGGAAGCCCGCAAGGGTGGCGTAAGAATCGCACTGTCCGGATCCAAGGTGCACACGGTCCTCGCGAGCCTGTTGCTCGCCCGGGGACGCGTCGTCTCCGACGATCGACTGAGCTCCATGCTGTGGGGGTGGGAGCCGCCCGCCACGGCGGGAGCGCAGATCTACACCTACATGTCGCGCCTGCGCAAACTGCTCGGCGCCGACGTCGAGATCGACCGGCGCCCGCCGGGCTACGTCCTGCGGGCGCCGCACAGCACGATCGACCTCCTGGAGTTCGAGCAGCTCGACCGGGAGGGACGCACGGCTCTCGGCCGCGGCCGCCATCGGGAGGCCAGCACCCTGCTGAGCCGGGCGCTCGGCCTGTGGCGCGGCGCCGCGCTCGGCAACGTGACGGAGTACTTGGCGGGTGCCGAACTGGCCCGCCTCGAAGAACTGCGTCTGCACGCCCTGGAGAGCCGCGTCGAAGCCGACCTGGAGCTCGGCCGGCATGAGCAGCTCACCGCCGAACTCACCGGCCTGGTGGCCGAGTTCCCGCTGCGCGAGAAGCTGCGCGCCCAGCTGATGACGGCCTTCTTCCGCTGCGGCCAGCAGGCCGACGCGCTGCACACGTACCACGAGGGCCGCAAGGTGCTGGACGAGCAGCTGGGCATCGAGCCCGGTGAGGCCCTCGGCGCCACCTATCAGGCCGTCCTCGTCGGCAGCCTCGGTGCCAGGAGCCGGAGCGTCACCCCGCTCCGGACGGCCGTGTCCGCCGCGTACGCCGACGGGGACAGCGGCGACCCCTACGGGCCGAGCCCGGCCACCCTTCCTCCGGACATCGAGGACTTCATCGGGCGTGAGGAGGAACTGGCCGCCCTGTGCGGGCAGTTGGCCGAGTCGCGCAAGGGCGGCGGACCGCGCGCCCTGTTGGTGACCGGCATGGCGGGCGTCGGCAAGACGGCGCTCGCGGTACGGGCCGCGCATCGCAGCGCCGGGCACTTCCCCGACGGCCAGCTCTTCGCCGAACTCGCCCACCCCGACGGCCGCCCCAAGCGGTTGGAGGAGGTCCTGACGGTCCTCCTGAACGCTCTCGGGGCACCGGTGGAGGGTACGGGGCGCGGCGCCGGGATCGACGAACTGATCCGCCGCTACCGGACCCGTACGGCGGGCAGGCGCCTGCTCGTGGTCCTCGACGGCGCCGTGGACAGCCGGGAGCTGGACCTGCTGCTGCCGGGGTCGGCCGCGGCCGCCGTCCTCATCACGGGGCGGGCGAGGCTGACCAGAGTGACCCAGGCGAGGACCACCGTCCTCACCCCCTTCGAGCGGGACACCTCGTACGAGCTGCTGGCGGCCGGTGTCGGCCGGCGAAGGCTGCTCGCCGAACCCGAGGCCACGAACGCGGTTCTCGCCTCCTGCGCGGGGCTGCCGCTCGCGGTGCGCATCGCGGGCAGCCGGCTGGCCGCCAGGTCGCACTGGCCGGTCTCCTGGCTGGCGTCGCGGCTCGCGGAGCCCGAGCATCGGCTGCGCGAACTCTCGTACGGAGGGCTGGAGTTACGTCGCTCACTCCTTCCCTCCTTGAGGCAGCTGCCCGGACAGGCCGGGCGCACGCTCGTCCGCCTCGCGGGGATCGGCACCGAGCCCTTCCCCGCCCAGCGGGCCGCCCGCCATCTGGCCGAGCCGGAGTCCGCGGCCGAGGAGAGTCTGGAACACCTGGTGGACGCCGCGCTGCTCGACATCTGCGGAGTCGACCGTCTGGGCCGGCCGCTGTACCGCTTCCACGAGCTGGTCCTGCTCTTCGCGGAGTCTCTTGCGAGTGCACATTGCGAACGGGAGTGGTCCGCCGCGGCGAGCTGATGACAGCGGCGCCCGCAGTTCGGGATACGGCCTGAATCGGGCCGACACTGGTCCGGCTCCGCCGATGCGGGGCCGGACCGGTCTGTCGACGGTGGCTGCTCAGTGCCAGTCCTCCTCGTCGAGGCCGACGACCGTCGAACTGGCCGGACCGGCGGCGGTCGTGGCGGCGCCGGCGAGGGGTCCCGCCGCGCCGAGCGCGCAGAGCGCGATGATCCAGACCGTGACTATCTGCCTCGCGGCCGTACTCCAGTTGTGCTGCATGGCGACTCTCCGTTCGTCGGCGGTGGCGGGTGCGCCGGGTGACGGTGCCCGGCACCGACGCCCTCGTTCGCAATCGAAACTACGGGCGCCGGGCTTCGGCCCCCTATCGATCCGCTTTCGTCCCACACCTCACCGACCCCCGCTACACCGAAAACCGCCACGCCCGCCCACCGGCTCAACACCACCCACCGACCCGCCGGCCTGCCGACCCGCCTGCCCACCCGCCCCTGGTCCGCCGGCCTCCTGGCCCACTGGCCCCTGGTCCGCCGACTCGCCGGCCCACCGGCCCCTGGTCCGCCGACCTGCCGACCCGCGTGCCCACCGGCCCCGGCCCGCCGACCTCCCGGCCCACTGGCCCTTGGCTTACCGGCCCCCGGGCCCCCGGGCAACAGGCCTCCCGGCCCACCGACCCCCCGACCCGCGCAGGGCCCCGCCCGGATCCCGGCCCCGGCGCACCCGACAGCCCCGCTCGTGCCGTTCCGGACGGACGAGGGGACGAGCCGGGTCCTGCTCCGGGGAGCGTGGCGGACGTCGGTCCGGGTCCCGCTTCGGGGCGTACCGCGACTCAGTGCCGGCGGGCCGGCGCCGTGGCCGCGGTGCGTGTCGCGCCTCCGCGTTGCTGGGAGTCGCCCGACGAGGCCCGCGTCGGCGGCTGCGACGAAGCGCTCTCCGGACGCAGCGCGTCCAGGGCACCGTCGACCCGTTCCAGCCAGGACTTCACATCGATCCGGGCGAAGCAGTCCCGGGCCTCCGTCAGATGGCGCAGGGCGCGGGCCCGGTGACCGCACTTGGCGCAGGCCTCGCCCAGGACCAGCTTGATCCTCCCCTCCACCAGCGGATTGCTGACCTGCTCCGCCGCGTCGAGGGCCTGCGTCAGCGTCATCCGGGCCTGCTCCCAGCGGCCCGCCCCGAGCCGGACCTCGCCGAGCGCGAGGAGCCCGTGCGCGAGCCCCAGCGTGTCGGAGTTGTCCTGCACGATCCGGACCATGCGCAGCAGGGCCTCCTCGGCCCGGACGAAGCGCCCCTGGGCGAGCAGCACCCGGCCCAGCCGGTGGGTGGCGAGCGCGAGACTGCGTGAGCCGCCCTCCCCGATGGCCTCGGCGACCCGGACGGACTCCCGGGCCAGCTCGGCCGCACGGTCGACGGAGCCGCGGTCGAGCTCGATCTGCGCCATGTTGTTGAGCACGTGGGCCTCCGAGGAGAGGTCGCCCACCGCACGGAACACCTCGAGAGCCTCTCTGCTGCGGCTCATCGCTCTCGTCAGCTCGCCGCGCATCTCGTCGATCATTGCCATGCTGCGCAGCACCAGCGCCCGGCCGTGCCGCTCCCCGGCCCGGGTGTGCAGGGCCAGCGCGGCGGCGAAGTTCTCGTCGGCCTCCGGGAAACGCCGCAGCCGCATCTCCAGGGCACCCAGGATGTGCAGCATCGCGCCCTGCCCCCGGACGTTCCCGGCGGCCCGCGTCGCGGCCAGGGCGTTCTCCGCGCAGGCGCGCCAGTCGTCGGTGTGGTCCCGGGTCTCGAAGAGCACCACCGTGGACATGGCGAGATCCCAGGCCAGTTCGTCCAGGCCCAGCTCCGCCGCCTGTTCCACCACGGCGGACAGGGTGAGGCGTTCCGCCTCCAGCCACTGCAGGGGCCGGTCGGCGAGATCGGCGGCCACGTCGGCGGGCAGCGGACGGCGGACGGCGGTGCCGTGGATGATGCTGAAGTCGCCGCCGTAGAAGCGCCGGTGGGCCTGGTCGGCCAGGGACAGCGCACCGCTGAAGACCCGCTCGCGCGCGGCCTGCCGCTGCGGCTCGGACTCCTCGTCGTGGGCACGCTCGTGGGCGTACAGCCTGAGCAGGTTCTGGAAGCGGTAACGCGGCCGGCCCGTCGGGTCGGTGCCGGCGACGTCCAGGAACTGCGCGTCGACCAGCTGCTCCAGGAGACGCTCCGCCGTCGCGGAGTCCGTGTCGAGGGCCGCGGCGCCGAGCCACGGAGCGAAGTCGGGGATCTCCAGCAGGCCGAGCAGCCGGTAGAGCCGGGCGGCCTCGTCGCTCAGGCAGCGATAGCTCAGCGCGAAACCCGCTCTGACCTGTGACTCGCCCTCGCTCAGCTCGTCCAGCCTGCGCCGCTCGTCACTGAGCAGCGCGACGAGCCGCGCCACGGTCCAGTGCGGTTTGGCGGCGAGCCGGGCTCCGGCGATCCGCAGGGCGAGCGGCAGCCGGTCGCAGAGCTCGGCGACCCGGGCGACGGACGCGGGGTCGTCCGCGACACGCCGTTCGCCGACGATCCGCCCGAGCAGCTCGACCGCCTCGGGTGCGGTCAGGCGGCCCAGCTGCACCCGGCAACGCGGTGGCCAGGCCACGAGCTCGGCGAGCTGCTCCCGGCTGGTGATCAGCACGCAGCAGCCGGGGCTGCTGGGCAGCAGCGGCACGATGTGCGGGTAGGAGTGCACATTGTCGAGGACCACGAGGACCCGCCGATCGGCCAGGATGCTGCGGTACAGCGCGGCCCGCTCCTCGAGGCCGACGGGTATGCGGTCGGCGGGCGCCCCGAGCGCGCGCAGGAACCGGCCGAGAATCTCACCGACCGGGGTCGGTTCGTGGTTCTCGTCGTAGCCGCGCAGATCGGCGAAGAGGTGGCCGTCGGGGAAGTGCTCGGCGACGCTGTGCGCCCAGTGCACGGCCAGGCAGGTCTTGCCCAGACCACCGACTCCGGTGATGAGACCGGCCGTCGGCCCCCGTACTTCCTCCGTGCGATCCAGCAGAGCGTCCAGCAGCGTCATTTCCTCCGTGCGACCGGTGAACCCCGCGACGTCCGGCGGTAGTTCGAACGGCTTGGCCGCCGGGTCGCGTGGCCGCTCGTGCTCCGGGGCGGCCTGCTCCCGGTCGCGCGCGGCGGGCACGAGGTCGTCGTGCAGGATCGCGTCGTGCAACTCGCGTAGAGCCGGGCCGGGTTCGAGCCCGAGTTCGCTGACGAACAGCCGCCGCCCTAATCGGAACGTCTCCAGCGCCTCGGCACGACGGCCGGAACGATACTGCGCGGTGATCAGGTGGTGCCGGGTGCGCTCCCGCATGGGGTGCGCGCGGACCGTGGCGGCCAGTTCCGGAATGACTCTCTGGTGATGGCCGAGTTCCAGCTCGACGGCGATCGCGTCGTCGTAGGTGTTGAGACGCAACTCCTCCAGCCGCCGCGCCTCGTCCTCCACCGCCGCTCCGGTCACCCCCGCGAGCGCCGGGCCGTGCCACAGACGCAGTGCGTCGGAGTAGTGCCGGGCGGCGTCGGCGAGCCGCTTCTCCTGGACGGCGTGTTCGGCCCGGGAGACGAGCGCCGAGAATTCGAGGTTGTCCAGCTGATGACCGCCGACGCGCAGCAGATATCCCGGATGCGCGGTGACGATGACTTCCCCGGTGATTCCAGCTTTCCTGATTGATTTGCGCAAGGCGGCGATGCAAATCGAAACCTGGGTGCGTGCCGTGGCGGGAGGTTGGTCTCCCCAGACCGCGTCGACCAGTTTGTCTACAGATACGGTCCTCTCCGGATTGAGCAACAAGAGTGCCAGAATGGTGCGATGGCGCGGCCCGCCCACCTTCACCTGTACATCGTGTGCGAGTACGCCCAGCGGACCGAGAATCTTGAAGCGCAACGGCTTCTCCACTTGCCCTCCCCTGCTCCGAAGTCCCTGCCGAAGCTCGTGGGTGCCCCGTGACGGGCCATGGTTGATCCATTCTATGCACCCGGAGATGTGGAATTGTTAATTCCAGAGGAAGGGCCGGATTTGGTTGTTTCTGAATACGCGTCAGTAGGGTTGATGTTGAGTAAAGGATTCTGTTTGCGGATCAATAACCTGGGCGAAAGTTATTTCCTGAACAAGTCTCAGCTTCCCCGGCGGAGTTCGGCGCTATCGGCTGCGCTTCTTAGCCGGCCCCTTCAGGGCCGGTGGCGCAAGGGGTGATCGGCCGGGATCTCGACGAGCACGATTTCGGTTCCGTCCGGGTCCGCGATCCACATCTCGATCAGCCCCCACGGCTCCCGCACCGGCCCGCGCACCACCTCGACACCGGCGGCCGTCAGCTCCTCGTGGGCCGCCGTCAGGTCCGCGACCTGGAGCCACAGCTTCAGCGCGGGGGAGGGCGGCGTCTCGGACCGGCCGGCGACCTCCAGGAAACCGCCGCCGAGGAAGTACACGGTTCCGCGCTCGGGCCCCGTACCGAACTCGCGGTAGATGTCCAGGCCGAGCTGCCCACCGTAGAAGGCGCGCGAGCGCTCCGGGTCGGTCGGGCGCAGAAGGGTCCGGCTGCTCAGTACATGCACCATGCAGCCGGAGCCTAGAGGAGGGTTACGCTCGGGCGTGCCCAGCCGCGCCACTGAATGGAGAACCGCTTCCATGGAAACCGCCGCCGCCACCGGACTGACCTTCCGCGACGCCACCGACAGCGATGTGGACGCCCTGGTCGCGCTGATCGACTCGGCGTACCGAGGGGACTCCAGCCGGATCGGCTGGACCACGGAGGCGGACATCCTTCAGGGCCAGCGGACCGATGCCGAGGCGGTGCTCGCCGTCGTGAAGGCGCCCGACAGCCGGCTGCTGATCGTGGAGCGGGACGGCGCGCTCGTCGCCTGCTGCCAGCTGGAGCACCGCGGCGACCACGCCTACTTCGGCATGTTCGCGGTCAGTCCCGCACTCCAGGGCGGCGGGCTCGGCAAGGTGATCATCACCGAGGCGGAGCGGACGGTCCGCGAGACGTGGGGCGTCACGGAGATGCACATGACCGTGATCTCCGTACGCGAGGACCTCATCGCCTGGTACGAGCGGCGCGGTTACCGCCGTACGGGACGGATGACGCCCTTCCCGTACGGCGACGAGCGCTTCGGCATCCCGCAGCGGGACGACCTGCGCTTCGAACTGCTTGTCAAGCCGCTCGCCCAGGTCTGATCCTGGCGAGCGCGGCGGAGGCGGTCCGGGGCGGTCGGGCGTCCTGCCCCCGGTGAGGCTCGCGATCACGAGTGAACCCGGCCGCCCCGGCCCGGCTGCCGACCGCCAACCTCCGACCGCACACGGCGGTCGAGCCGCTCGGGCTGTCCTGCCCGGGCGGCTCCTGTGGCGCCGCTGCCTGCCTCGTCCCCGTCAGGCCGTGAAGCGGCCGGTGCGCTTGATCTCGGGGTAGTCGGTCGTGGCGCCGTCCAGCTCCAGTGCGCGCACCAGCCGGAGCTGGTCCTGGGTGTTCACGACCCAGCCGATGATCCGAAGGTCGGCCTTGCGGGCCGCTTCGACGACCTCCAGGCTCAGCCTGCGGATGTTGAGACAGACGGTCGCGGCGCCGACCTCCACGGCGCGGTCCACGACATCGATGCCATAGCGGCTGGCGATCAGCGCGGTACGGACACCCGGCACCAGCCGGGCGATCTCGTCGACCGCCTCGTCGTGGAACGACGACACCTCGACCCGTCCGACCAGGTCGCGCCGCTGCATCACCTCGGCGAGGGCCCTGGCCGCCGCGACGTCCTTGATCTCGGCCTGCAACGGCGTCCTGACGGCTTCCAGCACCTCCTCGAAGACGGGGACGCGCTCACCGCGCCCCGCGTCCAGCGCGCGCAGCTCCGCGAGAGTCTTCTCGGCGATCGGCCCCGAGCCGTCGGTCGTACGGTCCACGTCGAAGTCGTGCATGACGACGAGGGCGCCGTCCTTGCTCAGGTGCAGATCGAGTTCGATCAGGTCGAGGCCCGCGTTCTGGGCGGCGACGAAGGAACGGAGGGTGTTCTCGGGCTCGACACCCATCACTCCGCGATGACCGATGGTGAGGAAGTTCAAGATTCGACTCGCTTCCGTCGACGGCGGCTCGGCTCGCGCGTGGTTCCGACGGGGGCGTCCACGCGGCAAGGCCGCAGCCTAATGGCCTGACTGTGCGATGTACCCGTTCCTACGCGGGTCAATGGGAGTGTCGGGCTCACTCGGGGCACGGGGGGTGTCGGACGGGGCGGAACGGGGGAGTCATGCCCCGCGCCGCCGGACGGGCCGTTCCGGCTCGTTCGACGAGTCCCTCCGCCCTCCCGGAAGCCGAGTCCCTCCGTCCGCCCCGGAAGAGGTGCCTTTGATGCCGACCGAACCCGCGCCCGACGTCCTCGCGCTCATCGACGCCATCAAGGCGTACTTCCCGGACATCGGCGGCACCGTGACCGAAGCGGCGGAGGCCCGCCGCATCCTCGCCGCCGCACCCGCGTGGCCCTTCGAGCCCCCGGTGGTCGGCTCGGTCGAGGACCGGGCGATACCCGGCCCCGAGGGAGCGCCGGACATCCCCGTACGCGTCTATCTGCCCTCTCCGGCGCCGCCGACCGGAACCGAACCCGTCGTCTCCCCCCGCCCCACCGTGGTCTTCTTCCACGGAGGCGGCTGGGTCATCGGCGGTCTGGACACGCACGACCCCGTCGCGCGCGCCCTGTGCCGGGACGCCGGTGCGGCCGTCGTGTCGGTCGGCTACCGGCTCGCCCCGGAGGCACGCTTTCCCGCGGCCGTCGACGACGCGTACGCCGCGCTGTGCTGGGCCGCCGAACACATCGGTGAACTGGGCGCGGATCAGGACGCGTTGGTCGTCGCCGGCGACAGTGCGGGCGGCAACCTCGCGGCCGTCGCCGCGCTCGTCGCCCGCGACCGGGGCGGCCCCGACCTCGCGCTCCAGGTGCTCCTCTACCCGGCGACGGACGCGCGGCCGGGAGCGGGCGCGCCTTCCACGGAGGGCCCCGCGGACGGCCCCGCGTACTTCCTCACGGCGACGCAGGGCCGATGGTTCGCCGAGCAGTACTTCGGTCCCGACGGCGACCGCGCGCACCCGTACGCCTCGCCCCTCCTGGCCGATCCGCACGGTCTGCCGCCCGCCCACGTCGTGACCGCGGGCTTCGATCCCCTCTGTGACGAGGGCCACGCGTACGCCGTCAGGCTGAGGGAAGCCGGAGTACGGGTCACGGAGATCCACTACCCAGGCATGTTCCACGGGTTCTTCGGCTTCCCCGAGCTTCTCGCCGACGCCCGCGCCGCCCACGAGGCCGTGGCGGATGTCATCGCCTCGACGGTGTCCGGCAGGAAAAAGAGCGGTGAAGGTGGGGGGTGCGCAGGATAATCTCCCGGGTTCCCACTTGCGGGAAGGATCCTCGCAAACATACGGTGTCCATACGCGAGGTTTTCCTGTGGAGGATGGGACATGACGGAAGTTCTTGAGCAGGTGGGTACGGAGGAGCGGGTTCCTCCCGTGGTCAGGGTGGTGGAGCACCCGGCATGGCCCGTGCTCAAGGCTGCCGTGGAGGAGATCCGGCCGTGGCAGTCCAAGGACGGCTCCATCGACTTCGACGGTGACGCCGCCCCCGACGCCTCCGACATCGACCTGGCCGTGCGCCGGGCGATAGACGCGATCGAGCAGCTCTCCCCGCTGGTACCCCACGACGTGGCCTACCACGAGGCGCTCGTGAAGGACCTGCGCGGCTGGGCCGACGGCGGCTTCAAGGTGCCCGACTTCCTGGACTCGCTGCTGGCCTTCCAGCCCGCCGCGAACCGTGAGGACGGCCTCCAGCACCTGGTCGTCTTCCCGATGTACACGCAGAACGGCAACCTGGACCGCAACTTCGAAGCGGTCGTGCTGCGCATGGTGTGGCCCGACTGGCTGGCCGAACTGGAGCGCACCCGCTACGACAATCCGCTGTTCTGCGGCATCACTTTCGAGGACTTCACCGCGGGTTACGACACCAATTCGGCCGTTCTCTTCCCGGAGACGATCGCGGTGCGCGAGGCGCCCGAGCGCTTCTCCTGGGGCGGCATCTTCTGCGACCGCGAGGCCGCCCGCTTCCGTGCCGTCACCGACGCCGCCGTGGACATCCTCGGTCTCGAGCTGCCCGAGGACATCGCCGCCATGGTCCACGACCAGGAGCGCTGCGAGAAGGCCTTCGTGCTCTGGGACATGGTCCACGACCGCACCCACAGCCACGGCGACCTGCCGTTCGACCCGTTCATGATCAAGCAGCGCCAGCCGTTCTGGATGTACGGCCTCGAGGAGCTGCGCTGCGACCTCACCGCCTTCAAGGAGGCCGTGAAGCTGGAGTCCGAGGGCAACGAGCACGGCCGCGACGTGCAGTACGCCGTTCTCTTCGACCGGATGTTCCGCTTCCCCGTCACCGGCGACCGCGTCCGCAACTACGACGGTCTCGGCGGCCAGCTCCTCTTCGCCTACCTGCACAAGCACGACGTCGTCCGCTGGACCGACAACAAGCTGCACATCGACTGGCAGCGCGCCCCGCAGGTCACCAACCAGCTGTGCTCCGAGATCGAGGACCTGTACCGCGCGGGCATCGACCGCCCCAAGCTCGTCCACTGGTTCAAGGCGTACGAGCTCGTCTCCACCTACCTGGCACCGCACCCGGGCTCCCGCTGGGCCAAGGGTCCGGACGCTCTCGACCTGTCCCAGCCGCCGCGCAAGCTCGTCGACGACGTGCTTCCGGACGAGTTTCCCCTGAGCATGTTCTATGAGGCGCTCTCCAAGAAGCTGAAGAACGTGATCGCCTCCACCAAGGGCATCACCGCGGCCGACTCCGAGCGGATCGCCGCGTGACCGACCGCGGTACCGAGAACATTGCTCAGGAGGCGAAGACCATGGGGAACGGGGCTCTCAGCGGTGCGGTGATCGCGGTGGCGGGCGCGGGTGGACCCGCCGGCCGGGCGGCACTGCTCAGGCTCGCCGAGGCGGGCGCGACCGTCATCGGCGCGGACAACGACGCGGAGCGGCTGGCGGAGGCCGTGGACGCGGCCCGCTACGCCCACGGCGGTTCCACCGTCGTCGGCGACACCGTCGACCTGCTGGACCTCCAGTCGACCCGCGACTGGGCCGCGCGCATCCAGAAGGACTTCGGCCAGGTGGACGGCCTCGTCCACCTCGTCGGCGGCTGGCGCGGCAGCGAGACCTTCACCAAGACGGTTCTCGACGACTGGGACCTGCTGGAACTGCTGCTGATCCGCACGGTGCAGCACACCACGCTCGCCTTCCACGAGGCGCTGCAGAGCAGCGAACGCGGCCGGTACGTCCTGATCAGCGCGGCCGGCGCGAGCAACCCCACCGCGGGGAACGCCGCGTACTCAGCGGCCAAGGCCGCCGCCGAGGCGTGGACGCTGGCCATGGCGGACTACTTCCGCAAGGCCGGGAACGCCGAGGGCGCGGAGGGCCCGACGTCCGCCGCTGCCATCCTGGTGGTGAAGGCGTTGGTGCACGACGCGATGCGCGCCGAGCGGCCGAACGCGAAGTTCGCGGGCTTCACGGACGTCAAGGAACTGGCCGAGTCCATCGTCGACGTCTGGGACCGGCCCGCCGGTGAAGTGAACGGAAAGCGTCTGTGGCTGACCGAGAAGCCGTGAATCCTCCGAAGACCGACGCCCGGCGTCATCACGACCCAGCCGTCCGCGGCTTCGCCAGCGACAACTACGCGGGGACCCACCCCGAGGTGCTCGCCGCCCTGGCCCTGGCCAACGGCGGGCACCAGGTCGCGTACGGCGAGGACGCCTACACGGAGAACCTCCAGGGGGTCATCCGAAGTCACTTCGGCGCCACCGCGGAGGCCTTCCCGGTCTTCAACGGCACCGGCGCGAACGTGGTCGCGCTCCAGGCGGTCACCGACCGCTGGGGCGCGGTGATCTGCGCGGAGAGCGCGCACATCAACGTCGACGAGGGCGGCGCTCCCGAGCGCATGGGCGGCCTCAAGCTGCTCACGGTGCCCACGCCCGACGGCAAGCTCACGCCCGACCTCATCGACCGGCAGGCATTCGGCTGGGACGACGAGCACCGTGCGATGCCGCAGGTCGTCTCGATCACCCAGAGCACCGAACTCGGCACGCTCTACACGCCCGGCGAGATCCGCGCGATCTGCGACCACGCCCACGCGCACGGCATGAAGGTGCATCTGGACGGGTCCCGGATATCCAACGCGGCCGCCTCCCTGGACGTCCCGATGCGGACGTTCACCAACGCGGTCGGCGTCGACATCCTGTCGCTGGGCGGCACCAAGAACGGCGCCCTGTTCGGTGAGGCGGTCGTCGTCCTGAACCAGGACGCCGTCAGCCACATGAAGCATCTGCGCAAGCTGTCGATGCAGCTCGCCTCCAAGATGCGCTTCGTCTCGGTGCAGTTGGAGGCGCTGCTCGCCAAGGATCTGTGGCTGCGCAACGCCCGGCACGCCAACGAGATGGCACAGCGTCTGGCCGAGGGTGTCCGCGCCGTGCACGGGGTGGAGATCCTCTATCCGGTCCAGGCCAACGCGGTCTTCGCCCGGCTGCCGCACGACGTGAGCGAGCGGCTGCAGAAGCGCTTCCGCTTCTACTTCTGGGATGAGGCCGCCGGCGACGTCCGCTGGATGTGCTCCTTCGACACGACCGAGGACGACGTCGACGGGTTCGTGGCCGCGCTCAAGGAGGAGATGGCCCAGCGGTAGGCGGGGCACTCCGAGCACGCGCGCACCACGCAGCGATGCATAGATATGCGGTCACCTGAAAAGTCATTGACTCTCGGGTGATCGCATTCCTATGCTCTACGGGTATGGAGCTGATCCAGGAAACCAGCGACCTGTCCGCGTACTTGGCCGCCGACGAGGTTGTCGACCATCATCATCCGCTGGTCCGCGAGACCGCCGCACGGCTCGCGGAGGGAGCCGTCGACTCGTATGCCTATGCGCGCTCGGCGTTCGAGTACGTGCGCGACGCCATCCCGCACTCGCACGACTCCGGTGATCTGCGGGTCACCTGGCGTGCCTCCGACGTGCTGGAGCGGCGTACCGGCATCTGTTACGCCAAGGCCCACGCGCTGGCAGCGCTCCTGCGGGCCGAGGACATCCCGACCGCGTTCTGCTACCAGAAGTTCGACGAGGTGCACGGACTCGTCGCCGTGCGCTTCCGCGGCGCCTGGCACCGGCAGGACCCCCGTGGCAACAAGCCCGGCGTGGACGCCCAGTTCTCCCTCGACGGCGAGCGGCTGGCCTTCGCGCCCGACCTCAAGTCCAATGAGTTGGACTACCCGGTGTTGTACGCTGAACCTCACCCGGCCGTGCTCAGCGTCCTGAAGGCCGCCCCCGACCGGCTGTCCCTGTGGCGGACGCTCCCCACCGCACTCTGAGGCGAGGCAGACGATGACTCTCACGCTCACCGTGTCCGACGAGGTGCGTGCCCTCGCACCCGGATTCACCCACGTCGCCGTCGAGGCGGACGGACTGGTCAACGGGCCCAGTACCGAGGGGACTTCGGCGCTGCTGGACGACGCGGCCCGGCGGCTGTCCGGACGGCTGGCCGGGCGGGCTCCGCACGAGGACCCGCACATGGCGGCCTGGCGGGAGCTCTACACGGCGTTCGGCTCCAAGCCGTCGCGCACCCGCAACTCCGCCGAGGCACTGGCCAAGCGGGCGCTCTCGGAGGCGGGTCTGCCGCGGATCAACGTCCTCGTGGACGTCTACAACGCGATCAGCGTGGCCCACCTGATCCCGGTCGGCGGCGAGGACACCGATCACATCCGGGGCGCGATGCGCCTGGTGCGCGCCACCGGCGACGAGGACTTCGTGACCGCCTCCGGCGGCGAAGAGGTCGTCGAACACCCCGACGCGGGCGAAGTGGTGTGGCGCGACGACACAGGCGTCACCTGCCGCCGCTGGAACTGGCGCCAGGGGCCGCGCACCCGGCTCACGGAGGAATCCACCGCGGCGGTCTTCCTGCTGGAGAGCCTGGCCCCCATGCCGGTCGCCGACGTCGAGGCCGCGGGCGCCGAACTCGCCGAGCTGCTCCAGAAGTTCAGCCCCGGGGCGCGGATCACCGTCCACGCCCCGGAATGACGACTCGGCGCGCTGGGCGCGCCGTTCGAGACGGGCTCAGCGCTTCTCGGCCGCACGCACCTCTTCGGGGGTCGGCGCGGTGCCACCCAGGTGGGCGGGCATCCACCAGGTGTCGTCCGGCCCCTTGGGGCGTACGGGATAGGCGCGCTGTGCCGCTTCGAGCAGCTCCTGGACCCGCTCGCGCAGCCGCCGTGTGATGGCCCCCGCGTACTGGTCCTGCGGGGCCTCCACCGGCTCGCCGACCCGGATGGTGATCGGGGTGTGGCTGCGCTTGAAGTTGCGCGGGTGGCCCTTGGTCCACAGCCGCTGGGTGCCCCACAGGGCCACGGGGATCAGCGGGACGCCGGCCTCCTGGGCCATGCGCGCGGCACCGGACTTGAAGCTCTTCAGCGTGAAGGACTGCGAGATGGTCGCTTCGGGGAAGACGCCGACGATCTCACCGGAACGCAGCGAGTCCAGCGCGTGCTGGTAGGCGGTCTCGCCCTGCTGACGGTCCACGGGGATGTGCTTCATGCCCCGCATCAACGGACCGGAGATCTTGTGACGGAAGACCGATTCCTTCGCCATGAAACGCACCAGGCGCTTCTGCGGAAGGGCCGCCAGGCCGTCGAAGATGAAGTCCAGATAACTGATGTGGTTACTGACCAGCACGGCGCCGCCCGAGCGCGGAATGTTCTCCGACCCCTGGCAGTCGATCTTGAGGTCCCACGCCTTGAAGAGCGTTTGGGCGAGGCCGACGACGGGACGGTAGACAAGCTCTGCCATGGACGGGGTGGACCCTTCTCTCTGCCTGGGAAGGGGTCTCCCGGCGGGAAAGTTACGCAGCCGTAGGTTTACGGCATTGCGCAGATCGTGCCCGAAGAACGGACGGGAGGCCAGCCCCGGTGCCCCGGAACGGCGAGATCCTTGTCACGTCGTCCCCTTGATCCACCTCGGAGTTTTAACCCGCCTTTACTCGACGCGTACCGTCACGCGACGCACGAACAGGTACATCTCACACCCGAGGCAGTACCCGAACGCCGCATTGAGAAACGCCGCCGCGAGCGCGCACCCGGTTGCCGCGGACCCCAGCCACTGCGGGCCCACGGTCCAGCCGATCAGCGCCACCACCGCGAAGGCGAGCCCGACCGCCTGCGCGAACCGCGGCGGCTGCGGCGGTTCGAACTCCGTCGGCGGCCCGAGCCGCGGCCGGACGGCCTTCCTGAAAATCCAGCCGTACGGCGAGCGCGCCACGCCGCCCGCCGCGCCCAGCGCGAACGCCAGCGTCTGCCACGCCAGCAGCCAGACGCTCCCGGTGATCAGCGTCACCGCCAGCACGACCGTCGTCACGGCCGCACCGAACCGCGGCCCTCTCGCATCGATGTCCATGAATCAAGCATTCCGTATGAAGGCCTCGGCGCGGACCCGGGAATCTTTGCGGTCTCATGAATGCTTGTGCATGTGATGAACGGACTTGTGGTGTGCGTGGTGGTGCTCGCGGCGGCGAGCGTCTACGGAATGCTGCACCGGTGGCGGAGCGGGAGGGTCAGAGTGCGCGGGCGCGACGGCGGAAAGCGGCTCGGCGCGGCGGAACTCGGGGAGGGACTGGGTGAACGGGCCACGCTCGTGCAGTTCTCCAGCGCCTTCTGCGCCCCCTGCCGGGCGACCCGGCGGGTGCTCGGCGAGGTGGCCGGCCTGGTCCCCGGCGTGTCCCACGTGGAGATCGACGCCGAGGACCACCTGGACCTCGTACGCGATCTCGGCATCCTCAAGACGCCCACCGTGCTCGTGCTCGACGCGGACGGGCGGATCGTGCGGCGGGCCACGGGACAGCCGCGCAAGGCCGATGTCATCGCCGCGCTCGGAGAGGCCGTGTGACCCGTGACGATCATGGTGAGGGATCTCCCATCTGCCAGTACGCCCTTGACTGCGCCCATCGCCTCTCGTCAGCCTGACCGTATGCCCCCGGAACTCCTTCTCCCCGAGCTCGTCCACGTGGACCCGGCCCGCACCACGAGTGCGCGCTGTCCGGGCTGTTGAGCAGCCAAGGACCACTCCCCGCACTCGGCTCCGCCCAGGCGGGGGGACGCCCACGTCGGCCCTCGCAGAAGGACACCTCCATGACGGCCACGCCCCGCCTCGGCACTCCTCGGCCCGCCTCCCCGGATCTGCTGCGATCGGTGTTCCGGCGGCACGCCGCCGGTGTCGCCGTGATCACCGCCTCCGACGCCCGCGGTCCCGTCGGTTTCACCGCCACCTCGCTCACCTCGGTCTCGGCCGAACCCCCGGTCGTCTCGTTCGGCATCGGCACCGGTGCCTCCAGCTGGCCCGCGATAGCCGAGGCCGACCATGTCGGCGTCCACGTGCTCGGCGAACACCAGCGGGAGCTGGCCGCCACCTTCGCCCGCAGCGGCGCCGACCGGTTCGGCTCACCCACCCGTTGGAGCAACGGGCCCGAGGGAGTTCCCGTGCTCGACGACGTCCTCGCCTGGCTGGTGTGCCGTGTCGTCGCGCGGGTACCGGCAGGAGATCACCGCATCGTCCTGGCGGAGGTCGTGCAGGGCGATCCGACGGGCGCGGGCAGTCCGCTCCTGTACCACCAGGGGCGTTTCAGCGGCCTGCGCGACTGAAGAGGCGGCCGGGCTACTCGCCGGTTCTACTCGCCGGTTACGCAGAGTTGCGAAGGTCACAGTCCAAAGCGCTTGCTTAGTGGGCGTCCAGTGGGTGTACTGACGAGTAATATTCCGGTCGGAGCGCGGGCCGCCCCGACCGGGAACGGCCGCTTCAGGCGCCTATGCTGCCTGAAAGAAGGCAGCCCAGAAATGACGATGCAGTAGGAGAGCCGGCGTGAGCTTGAGGATCGTTGTCACTGTGAAGTACGTGCCCGACGCCACTGGCGACCGGCACTTCGCCGATGACCTGACCGTCGACCGTGACGACGTGGACGGTCTGCTGTCCGAACTCGACGAGTACGCCGTCGAGCAGGCGCTGCAGATCGCCGATGACGCGGACGACGCAGAGATCACCGTGCTGACCGTCGGCCCCGAGGACGCCAAGGACGCCCTGCGCAAGGCGCTGTCCATGGGCGCCGACAAGGCCATCCACGTCGAGGACGACGACCTGCACGGCACCGACGCCATCGGCACCTCCCTGGTGCTGGCCAAGGCGATCGAGAAGGCCGGCTACGACCTGGTCATCTCCGGCATGGCGTCCACGGACGGCACCGCGGGCATCGTCCCGGCCCTGCTGGCCGAGCGTCTCGGTGTCCCGCAGGTCACGCTGCTCTCCGAGGTCTCCGTCGAGGACGGCGTGGTCAAGGGCCGTCGCGACGGCGACACCGCCTCCGAGCAGCTGGAGGCCTCCCTCCCCGCGGTCGTGTCGGTGACCGACCAGTCGGGTGAGGCGCGCTACCCGTCCTTCAAGGGCATCATGGCCGCCAAGAAGAAGCCGGTGGAGTCCTGGGACCTCGAGGACCTGGAGATCGAGGCGGACGAGGTCGGCCTCGAGGGTGCCTGGACCAAGGTCGACTCCGCCACCCAGCGTCCGGCGCGCACCGCAGGCACGATCGTCAAGGACGAGGGCGAGGGCGGCAAGCAGCTCGCTGAGTTCCTCGCGGGCCAGAAGTTCATCTAGTCGCCGAGGGTCCGGGGCTCGCCCCCGGACCGTTGCAGCGGCCAAGGTCCACCCCGCTTACCGCCCCTCAGACTTCGCAATCCGCAGGAGCATTCCCATGGCTGAAGTTCTTGTCTACGTCGACCACGTGGACGGTGCCGTCCGCAAGCCCACCCTGGAGCTGCTGACGCTGGCCCGCCGCATCGGCGAGCCCGTCGCCGTCGCCCTCGGCTCCGGTGCCGAGAACACCGCCGCCGCGCTCGCCGAGCACGGCGCGGTGAAGGTCCTCACGCACGACGCCGCCGAGTACGCCGACTACCTCGTCGTGCCGAAGGTGGACGCCCTCCAGGCCGCGTACGACGCCGTCTCCCCGGCCGCCGTGCTCGTCCCGTCCTCCGCCGAGGGCAAGGAGATCGCGGCCCGCCTCGCGGTCCGTATCGGCTCGGGCATCATCACCGACGCCACCGACCTGGAGGCCGGTGACGAGGGTCCGGTGGCCACGCAGTCCGCGTTCGCCGCCTCCTTCACCACCAAGTCCCGGGTCGCCAAGGGCACCCCGGTCATCACGGTCAAGCCGAACTCGGCCGCCGTGGAGGCCGCGCCGGCCGCCGGCGCCGTCGAGGCCCTCGCGGTCTCCTTCTCCGAGAAGGCCACCGGCACCAAGGTCACCGCCCGTACCCCGCGCGAGTCGACCGGCCGCCCCGAGCTGACCGAGGCCGCGATCGTCGTCTCCGGCGGCCGTGGCGTCAACGGCGCCGAGAACTTCTCGATCATCGAAGGTCTCGCCGACTCGCTCGGTGCCGCCGTGGGTGCCTCGCGCGCCGCGGTCGACGCCGGCTGGTACCCGCACACCAACCAGGTCGGCCAGACCGGTAAGTCCGTCTCGCCGCAGCTCTACATCGCCTCCGGCATCTCCGGCGCCATCCAGCACCGCGCCGGCATGCAGACGTCGAAGACGATCGTGGCGATCAACAAGGACGCCGAGGCGCCGATCTTCGACCTGGTCGACTACGGCGTGGTCGGCGACCTCTTCGAGGTCGTCCCGCAGCTCACCGAGGAGATCAAGACCCGCAAGGGCTGATCGCTCAGTGCCGTACGAGGCCCCCGTGACCGCGCGCCGGTCACGGGGGCCTTCGTTCGTCCCGGGCCCGGGTTCACCCCAGCGTCAGTGAGGCCTGCACGGGCAGATGGTCGCTCGGGAACTGGCCGTTCCGCGAGAAGGTGCCGATCGACGCCCGGTGTGCGGTGACGCCCGGGGTGGCGAGGATCCAGTCGATGCGTTCGCCGTCCGGCGTCAGCGGCCGGTAGCCGTGGAAGGTCGCGTAGAGCCCGCTCCGCTCGGCCGCCGTGTCCCAGGTGTCGGTGAGGCCGGCGCCCAGCAGGATGTCGTAGACCGCGTTCCCGTGCGCCGCCGCGTTGAAGTCGCCGGTCACCAGGCACGGCAGGGACGCGTCGAACTGCGCGATCCTGTCGACGATGAGGGAGGCGCCCCGCGTACGGGCGTACTGCTTCGCGTGGTCCAGATGGGTGTTGAGGACGTGGAACTCCCGTCCGCCGTCCCGCAGATCGCGAAAGCGCACCCAGGTGGCGATGCGGGGAAGTGTGTTGCCCCAGGTCCTCGAGCCGATCACCGTGGGCGTGTCGGAGAGCCAGAAGGTCTCGTGTTCGACCGGGGCCAGGCGGCGCGTGTCGTAGAAGATCGCGACGGACTCGTCGCGGCTGCCGCCCTCACGGCCGCTGCCGATCCACTCGTAGTGCGGTGCGAGATCGGACTCGATGTCGAGCAGTTGCTGGTAGAGGCCCTCCTGGGTGGCGAGGACGTGCGGCGTCTCGCCACGCAGCAGCTCACGCATCACCGGGCGGCGCACCGTCCAGCTGTTGGGTCCGGCCGTGCTCGCGTAGCGCAGGTTGAAGGTCATGACGTCCAGGCGGGGGCGGGCCCGCCAGGTGGCGGAGGCCGGCTCCGCGGTGAGCGGGGGCATGGCGAGCAGGGGGAGGACGAGGGCGGCGACCACCGCGGTCCTGAGCCCCGCGCGTCGGGTCACTCTGCTGGAGTCGGGCACGCGTGCTCCTTCGGTCGCGGGTCAGGATGGGGGTGCGCATCACCGGAGGGGAAGAAGGAACCGAGACAGGCTGCCCGAAGCGACCGAGGCGCGAGCGAACGCTGCGGGGCGGCGGAGTGTCCCGCGATGCAAGAGGGTGTTGACCCGCGGGAAGCTCGCCGGATAACTTCGTTCTACGGATTGTTGATTCCGCACTGCGGAAAACGGGAGGGTGTGGGATGGGTCAGGGTCAGCAGGAGCAGGTGGCGACGAGCCTCGCGGGCGCCGTCAGTGAAGCGATCAGCGCCTCTCTCGCCCCCGTCGACGCCGAACTGGAGCGCCTCTACCCAGGAGACCCCGGCACCCGGCAGCCCGTCCATACCGTGTACGTCCCCGGGGACGCCTTCGCCGCAGACACCATCCGCACCTGGGGCGACCGCGCCCTCGCGGCCCTCGACGAACACGCCCCGGACGCCGCCTCCTTCGCCGCGGTCCTCGGCCTCACCGACGAACTCGCCGGGCCCGTGTACGACCGCGTGCGCGCCAAGCTGGAGCGTGAGCCCGTCGAGGACCTGCGCGTCGACTTCGAGGACGGCTACGGCCCGCGCCCGGACGCCGAGGAGGACGCGACGGCGGCCCGCGCGGCCCGGCTGATCGCCGAGGCCTACGAGAACGGCACCGCGGCCCCGTACATGGGCATCCGCATGAAGTGCATGGAGGCACCGGTGCGCGACCGGGGCATCCGCACCCTCGACATCTTCCTGACCGGCCTGATGGAGGCGGGCGGCCTGCCCGAGGGGCTCGTCCTCACCCTGCCCAAGGTGACGTACCCGGAGCAGGTCACGGCCATGGTCCGGCTCCTCGAGGAGTTCGAGAAGGCGCGCGGCCTGGAGTCCGGCCGGATCGGCTTCGAGATCCAGATCGAGACCAGCCAGTCCATCCTCGCCGCCGACGGCACGGCCACCGTCGCCCGCATGATCCAGGCCGCCGAGGGCCGCGCCACCGGTCTGCACTACGGCACCTTCGACTACAGCGCCTGCCTCGGCGTCTCCGCGGCGTATCAGTCGAGCGACCACCCGGCCGCCGACCACGCCAAGGCGATCATGCAGGTCGCGGCCGCCGGCACCGGCGTACGCCTCTCGGACGGCTCGACCAACGTCCTGCCCATCGGCCCCACCGGGAAGGTGCACGACGCCTGGCGCCTGCACTACGGCCTCACCCGCCGCGCCCTGGCCCGCGCCTACTACCAGGGCTGGGACATGCACCCCGGCCACATCCCGACCCGCTACGCGGCCGTCTTCGCCTTCTACCGCGAGGGCTTCGAACAGGCCGCCGCCCGCCTCGCCCGCTACGCCGGCCACGCGTCCGGCGACGTGATGGACGAGCCCGCCACCGCCAAGGCCCTCAGCGGCTACCTCCTGCGCGGCCTGGACTGCGGCGCCCTGGACATCCCCGAGGTGGCCCGAGCGACCGGACTGACCCGCCGGGACCTGGAGAACTTCGCCGGGCCGCGGCGGGGGGACCTGACGGTTTCGGGTCATTGACATCCTCCCGGGCTCGAAGGCCCGGGATTCCCGTCCGCTCCCGCACTGGCCGCGGACGGGCCGACGCCGGCACGGCTCCACCGAACGGCACGCGGGGCCTCGACGGGGCAGCGCCCTCAGGGCGGGCGGGGGCCGAAGAGGCCACCGGTTCAGAGCGCCGGCGGCAGTTCCCCCGATCCCCGGGTGATCAGCCGGGTCGGGAGTTCGATCCGTTCCGGGGCGATGAGGTTGCCGTCGAGCTGGCGGAAGAGGCGTTCGGCGGCGGTACGGCCGAGGGCGGCCGCGTCCTGGGCGACGACGGTGACGCCGGGCTCCAGGAGGTCGGCGAGCTCGATGTCGTCGAAGCCCACGAGGGCGACGGGGCGCCCGCGCTCGGCGATGACACGCACGACGGTGACGGTGACACGGTTGTTGCCCGCGAAGACCGCGGTGACGGGCGAGGAGCCGGAGAGCATGTCCTCCGCCGCCTTGCGCACCCGCTGTGGATCCGTGACGCCGAGGGACATCCACTCGTCCTCGACCGGTATGCCGGCGTCCTCCATCGCGGCCCGGTAGCCGCGCAGGCGCTCGGCGGCGGTGTGGATGCGCGGCATGTCGCCGATGAAGCCGATCCGGCGGTGGCCGTGGGCGATGAGGTGGGCGACGCCGTCGCGGGCGCCGCCGAAGCTGTCCGACAGGACGACGTCGGCGTCGATCCTCCCGGCCGGGCGGTCCACGAACACCGTGGCCACGCCCGCCTTTATCTCCGGCTCCAGATAGCGGTGGTCGTCGCCGGCCGGGATCACGACCAGCCCGTCCACGCGGCGCGCGCACAGCGCGAGAACCAGTTCCTGCTCGCGGTCCGGGTCCTCCGCGCTGGAACCGTTGATCAGCAGCGCGCCGTGGGCACGGGCCACCTCCTCGACCGCGCGGCTCAGCGGGCCGTAGAAGGGGTCGGCGAGGTCCTCCAGGACCAGCCCGATGCTCGCGGTGCGGCCCTTGCGGAGCACCCGGGCGCTGTCGTTGCGGCGGAAGCCCAGCGCCTCGATGGCCTCCTGGACGCGCCGCTCGGTGTCCGGGGTGACCCCCGGCTCGCTGTTGACCACGCGGGAGACCGTCTTCAGACCGACTCCCGCACGCGCCGCTACGTCCTTCATGGTCGGACGGTTTCCGTAGCGGTTATCGGATCGGCGGGCGGTCTCGGCCACGATGTGCTGTCCTGTCCTGTCGTCCACGGGGATGCGTAGGTCCATGGGGTTGTATGAGGATGTGGCGTCGAGCATAGAGCCTGGACAACGTTGTCAGATGCGGGAGACACTGTCCACCGCAATCTCCGGCCTGCGCCTTCCCCAGGGCGCACGGTCCCCGTCGTCCGCCGACGCCCTCCGCGCGGCGTGCGACAGGGCCCGATCCTGCCCGGTTCCCGGCCGGGGACCCCGGGCCCGCGGCGCGACGGGCCCGTTTCGACACCCCATGGGAGACCTGACTCTGATGCACACCGACCTCGTGGCCGCGCTCGACATCGGCGGCACCAAGATCGCCGGAGCGCTGGTGGACGGCCACGGCCGGATTCTTCTGCGCGCGCAGCGCGCGACGCCCGCGCGGGAGGACGGCGACACCGTCATGCGCGCCGTCGAGGACGTGCTCGGCGAGCTGACGGTCTCCCCGCTGTGGAGCAGGGCCGGAGCCCTCGGCATCGGCAGCGCGGGCCCGGTTGACGCCTCCGCCGGCACGGTGAGCCCGGTGAACGTGCCCGGCTGGCGCGGCTATCCCCTGGTCGAGCGGGCCGCCAAGGCCACGGGCGGACTGCCCGTCGAGCTGATCGGCGACGGCGTGGCCATCACGGCGGCCGAGCACTGGCAGGGCGCCGCCCGCGGCCACGACAACGCGCTGTGCATGGTGGTGTCCACCGGTGTGGGCGGCGGCCTTGTCCTGAACGGTCAGCTGCACGCCGGCCCCACCGGCAACGCGGGCCACATCGGACACATCAGCGTCGACCTGGACGGCGACCTCTGCCCCTGCGGCTCCCGCGGCTGCGTCGAGCGCATCGCCAGTGGCCCGAACATCGCCCGCCGCGCGCTGGACAACGGCTGGCAGCCCGGCCCCGACGGCGACACCTCCGCCGCCGCGGTCGCCGAGGCGGCCCGCGCGGGCGACCCGGTCGCCTTGGCCTCCTTCGAGCGGGCAGCGCAGGCCCTCGCAGCGGGCATCGCGGCGACCGCGACCCTGGTCGAGATCGACATCGCCGTCATCGGCGGGGGAGTGGGCAAGGCGGGCGAGGTGCTCTTCACGCCGCTGCGCAAGGCGCTGGCCGACTACGCGACGCTGTCCTTCGTCCAGCGGCTGACCGTGGCGCCCGCGCTGATGGGAACCGACGCCGGCCTGGTCGGCGCGGCCGCCGCCGCGCTCACCCGGATGGCGCACGCGCCCGCCTCCCGCGTCTGACCGTGGTGGTCCTGTCGGCGGACCGCGACGTGCCTGCCGCGCTCAGGTGGAAGGCACGCGTGCCGGTTTCCCGCGTGTGACTGCGGTGGTCCTGCCGGAGTGACCGCGACGCGGTCGCTTCGGGGGTGGAGCACCGTGTCAGTCCGGTTCGGCGTGGTCGAGTGGACTCGTTTCGCACTGATCTTTTCCGAGCCGAGCTCACTCGCGCCGAGGGCGGTTCTGCCAGAGTGCTGGGCATGCCCGGGGTGCCGAGCGCCGGACCGGATGAAGGTGCCTGATCCACCCGTGACTCCGTCCGGCCTTCGTAGTTGAACCGGGCATGAAGAAGCGCAGCATGCTCGCCATCGCCTCCCTCGCCACCGGATTCGTCGTCGCGGCGATCACCCCCTCCCACGCCCTGGGCGCGGACGCCCTGAACGATCTGAACGTCAACGACACGCTCAGCACCGTCGACCACACGCTCAGCAGCGACAGCCTGGCGGTCGACGAGGGTGCCCTCGGCGGTCAGGAGAGCTGAAGGACCGCACGTCGCGCCGGTGTCCCCGTCATGGGGCACCGGCGCCGCGCTGTCGGCGCCCTCATCAGCGGCTGGTTTCCATGGCAGGGTGGAGCGGGCAAGCCTCAGGGTGCCAACAGAAGAGGGGGAATCGTGATCGTCTGGATCAACGGTGCGTTCGGTGCGGGGAAGACCACCACCGCACGGGAACTGATCGAGCTGATCCCGAACAGCACGCTCTTCGACCCCGAGGTCATCGGGGGCACACTCACGCACCTGCTCCCGCCCAAACACCTCGCGGAGGTCGGCGACCTCCAGGACCTGCCGATCTGGCGCCGGCTCGTGGTCGACACCGCGGCCGCCATGCTCGCCGAGCTCGGCGGGGTACTCGTCGTCCCGATGACCCTGCTGCGCCAGGAGTACCGCGACGAGATCTTCGGCGGGCTCGCCGCGCGCCGGATCCCCGTCCGCCATGTGCTTCTCGCCCCGGCGGAAACGATCCTGCGTGAGCGAATAGCCGGGCGCGAGGTGCCCCCGGAGCTGCCCGACGGCGAGATGCGGGTGCGCCAGTGGTCCTACGACCAGATCGAGCCCTACCGTGCCGCCCTCGGCTGGCTCACGGCCGACGCCCACCCCGTGGACACCAGCGCGCTCACCCCGTACGACACCGCCCTGCGCGTCGCCGAGGCCGTGCGCACCGGGGAGGCACCCGTGTGCGCCATCGTGCAGACCCCCGAACCCACCGCCGAGACGGTCGCCGCCGGGGTGCTCCTCTTCGACGAGCACGACCGGGTCCTGCTCGTCGACCCGACGTACAAGGCCGGCTGGGAGTTCCCCGGCGGAGTCGTCGAGGCGGGCGAGGCCCCCGCCCGCGCCGGAATGCGCGAGGTCACGGAGGAGACCGGCATCACCCTCGACGAGGTGCCCGCGCTCCTCGTCATCGACTGGGAGTCGCCAGCACCCCCCGGCTACGGCGGTCTGCGGCTCCTGTTCGACGGCGGACGCCTCGACGAGCAGGCCGTCCGCGGACTCCTGCTGCCCGGACCGGAGCTGCGCGGCTGGCGCTTCGTCACCGAGCAGGAGGCGGCCGACCTTCTGCCGCCCGTGCGCTACGAACGGCTCCGTTGGGCCCTGCGGGCCCGCGAGCGCGGCGCGGCGCTGTACCTGGAGGCCGGAGTCCCGCTCGGCTGACCCCGCGACCTTCGCCGGCGCCATCCTTCAGCGGCCGTGCCGCGCACGCCGGGCGCGTACGGACCACGGTTCGGTCCGCGCAAGGGGGCGTCGCGGCCTACCGATTGGCCGCGGGACTATCGCGGGTCGGCTCGCGCAACAGGCGTGTGCCGACCCGCCGGTCGACCCGCACGTCCCGTCGGTCGGCCCGTGCGTCCGGTCGGTCGGTCCGCACGTCCGGTCGGTCGGCCCACGGATCGCTGTGTGCGGATCACTGGTCGGCGCGGCCATCCGCGGGCGTGGCGCGGCGCCCGCCCTCACCGCGCGAAGCGGCGCGAGGCGCGCGTGGCAGCCCCGGTGTCCTGGGCGTCCTGGGTGTCCTGGGTGTCTCGAGTGTCCCGGCGGACATCTCAGGAGGGCCCTCCGGCGCGTCCGGACACCCAGGCCTCGGGACGGTGTTGGTCGGGGACGACCCCGGCAGCCAGAAGTACGTCGCGGACAAGCACCGCGACTGCGCTCAGGTGGGCCGAACGCGGCAGGGGCCCACGTCCGACGACGTGGGCCCCTGCCGTACCGCTGCGGATCAGCTCGCCGCGTAGTTCCGCAGGAACAGCGCCTCCGCGACCGACAGCCGCTCCAGCTCGTCCGGCGAAACGCTCTCGTTCACCGCGTGGATCTGCGCCTCCGGCTCGTTCAGGCCGATGAGCAGGATCTCCGTCTGCGGGTACAGCGAGGCCAGCGTGTTGCAGAGCGGGATCGAGCCGCCCATGCCCGCCGACTGCATCTCCTGGCCCGGGTAGGCGACCGCCATGGCCTCGGCCATCGACGCGTACGCGGGGCTGGACGTGTCGGCGCGGAACGCCTGGCCCTGACCGATCTGCTCGGTGCTCACCCGCGCGCCCCACGGCGTGTGCGCCTCGATGTGCGCCTGCAGCAGCTTCGTCGCCTGGGCCGCGTCGACGCCCGGCGGCACCCGCAGGCTGACCAGCGCACGGGCACCGGCCTGCACCGACGGCGTCGCGCCGACGACCGGCGGGCAGTCGATACCGAGCACCGTGACGGCCGGACGCACCCACACGCGGTCGGCGACGGTGCCGGAGCCGATGAGCTCCACCCCGTCGAGCACCTTGGCGTCGTCGCGGAACGCCTGCTCCTCGTACTGCAGGCCGTCCCAGGTGAAGTCGCCCGCAAGGCCGTCGACGGTCGTCGAACCGTCCTCGTCCCGCAGCGAGTCCAGTACGCGGATCAGCGCCGCCAGCGCGTCGGGCGCCGCCCCGCCGAACTGTCCCGAGTGCAGGTTCCCTTCGAGGGTGTCCACCTGCACCCGTACGAGGGTCATGCCGCGCAGCGTCGCGGTGACCGTCGGCAGGCCCGCACGGAAGTTGCCCGCGTCGCCGATGACGATCGTGTCGGCGGTCAGCAGCTCCGGGTGCTCCTCGGCGTACCGCTCCAGACCCCCGGTGCCCTGCTCCTCCGAACCCTCGACGATCACCTTGACGTGCACCGGAACGCCGCCGTTCGCCTTCAGGGCGCGCAGGGCCAGCAGATGCATGACGACGCCGCCCTTGCAGTCGGCGCTGCCCCGCCCGTACCAGCGGCCGTCGCGCTCCACCAGCTCGAACGGAGGTGTCGCCCAGGACGCTTCGTCCAGCGGCGGCTGCACGTCGTAGTGCGCGTACAGCAGGACCGTCTTCGCGCCCTCGGGTCCGGGCAGGAAGCCGTACACCGACTGCGTGCCGTCCGGGGTGTCGAGCAGGGCGACGTCCTGGAAGCCCTCGGAGCGCAGCGCGTCGGCGATCCAGTTCGCGGCGCCCTCGCTCTCGCTTCTCGGAAATTGGTCGAAGTCCGCCACCGACTTGAAGGCGACCAGCTCGGTGAGCTCCGCCTTCGCCCGGGGCATGAGCGAGGCGACGGTCTCGGCGACCGGATTCGACGACATGGGCACGCTCCTCGTAGGTGCGACGTTGTACTTCTGTGTACAGATGATCGAGTGATGCGTACTGGTGTGCAGGACGCATACGCTGCCGATCCTCCCACAGCGGCCTGCGGCGATGCCCGCCGTAGGATGCGGGAGACAGGTGCGGCAGACGGCTGGACTGGGAGCAGTAGACCAACGTGAGCAGCGAGAACTCTTCGGCGGACGACGGGCGACGTACGGCGGACGACGGGCAGCAGGTGTGGGACGTCGTGGTCGTCGGCGCGGGGCCGGCGGGCGCTTCGGCCGCCTACGCGGCAGCGGTCGCGGGACGCAGCGTCCTGCTGCTGGAGAAAGCCGAACTGCCCCGCTACAAAACATGCGGCGGTGGCATCATCGGCCCCTCGCGCGACGCCCTGCCACCCGGCTTCGAACTGCCGTTCAGAGACCGGGTGCACGCGGTCACCTTCTCGATGGACGGCAAGTTCGCCCGCACCCGGCGGTCCCGGCACATGCTGTTCGGGCTGATCAACCGGCCGGAGTTCGACCAGCAGCTCGTCGAGTTCGCGCAGAAGGCGGGCGCCGAGCTGCGTACGGGTGCCACGGTCTCGCGCGTCGAGCAGCACGGCTCGGCGGTGCCGGACCGGCGCACCGTCGCCGTGGTCCTGCAGGGCGGTGAGACCGTGCTGGCGCGGGCGGTGGTCGGTGCCGACGGCAGTGCGAGCCGGATAGGAGCGCACGTCGGGGTGAAGCTCGACCAGGTCGATCTCGGTCTGGAGGCCGAGATCCCGGTGCCGGAGACGGTCGCCGAGGACTGGCAGGGGCGCGTCCTGATCGACTGGGGCCCCATGCCCGGCAGTTACGGGTGGGTCTTCCCGAAGGGGGACACGCTCACCGTCGGCGTGATCTCCGCGCGCGGTGAAGGGGCCGCCACCAAGCGGTACTTGGAGGACTTCATCGCCCGGCTCGGCCTCGCCGGCTTCGAACCGGCCATCTCCTCCGGCCACTTGACGCGCTGCCGCGCCGACGACTCGCCGCTGTCCCGCGGCCGGGTGCTCGTCTGCGGCGACGCGGCGGGGCTGCTCGAACCCTGGACCCGGGAGGGCATCTCGTTCGCGTTGCGCTCCGGGCGGCTGGCGGGCGAGTGGGCGGTCCGGATCGCCGAGGCGCACGACGCGGTGGACGCCCGCCGGCAGGCCCTGAACTACGCCTTCGCGATCAAGGCGGGGCTCGGCGTCGAGATGAGCGTCGGCAAGCGCCTGCTCGCGGCCTTCGAGCGTCGTCCCGGCATGTTCCACGCGGGACTCACCGGCTTCCGTCCGGTCTGGAAGGCCTTCACGGGGATCACCCGCGGCTCCACCACACTCGGCGAGATCATCCGGTCCCGTCCGATGGTCGGACGCGCGCTGACCGCGATCGACCGCGGGCCGCAGGCGGCGGAGGGCGAGCAGCAGTAGGCGAGCAGTTGTAGACGAGCAGTTGTAGACGAGCAGTTGTAGGGGGGATGGCCGCCGTCGACCGCACTCGATCGTCGGCCACCTTCGATCGTCGGCCACCTTCGATCGTCGGCCACCTTCGATCGTCGGCCACCTTCGATCGTCGGCCGCCCTCGATCCTCGGCCGCCTCCACCGTGGGGCCGCCGGGGGAGGGGCGGGTGGCGGCGGTGGCGGTCGTCAGCTCGTGACCGTGATCCGGAAGACCGGGTGGTCGGGAGCGATGCGCCGCAGCTCCTCGTCGGACGAGTCGGGGCCGACGCCGCCGAAGAACACCCCGACCTCGGCCTTCCAGCGCTTGAGGTAGGCGCGCAGCAGCGAGACCTTGTCGTCGTCGGCGACCTCGACGGCGGTGAAGGTGTCGACCTTCTTGCCGAGGCGCAGCTCGCCGGCGCCGGCCGCCCGCATGTTGTGCGTCCACTGGACGTGTCCGCGGGGGGCCACGAGGTACTGCTCGCCGTCCACGACGAGCAGATTGACCGGGGTCGTACGCCACTCGCCGCTCTTGCGGCCCCGGACGGCCAGGACGCGCGACCCCCAGACGCTGATGCCGCGCCTGGTGATCCAGGCCACGGCGCGGTTGAAGACGTTGACGGTGAACCAGCCCGGCTTCTGGACGTGTGTGGACACGGTGACCCCTCGAGATCTGTGATGAGAGCGCCGATCTCTTTTGTGAGCACCGCTCTCGCTTGAGAAGAGTCTGCATCAGATCGGTGATCCAATGCAAGAGCACTGCTCTCGTTTTTGGGCACCGCTCTCCCTGGCGGGCGCTGATCGCAAAGCGGAGCACTGATCCATATTCGGATCACCGCTCACCTTTGTGTGCACCGCTCTGGATTCGTGGGACACTGCTGCCCATGAGTACCGCGCGAGGGGCACGTGCCCGAGCCAGGATCGAGGTCACCGCCGCCATCAAGGAAGAGGCGCGCAGACAGCTCGCCGCGGAGGGCGCCGCCAAGCTCTCGCTGCGGGCCGTGGCCCGTGAGCTCGGGATGGTCTCGTCCGCGCTGTACAGGTATTTCCCCAGCAGGGACGACTTGTTGACCGCGCTCATCATCGACGCCTACGACTCCCTGGGCGAGGCGGCGGAGTCGGCGCACGCCGAGGTGGCCGCCGCCGGTCCCCGGGAGCGCTGGATCGCCGTGTGCGTGGCGGCGCGGCGCTGGGCGCTGGGGCATCCGCACGAGTACGCGCTCATCTACGGTTCCCCCGTCCCCGGGTACACGGCGCCGCAGGAGACCGTTCCGGCCGCCTCCCGGGTCGGCCTGCTCCTGATCGGCATCGTCCGGGACGCGTACCGGGGCAAGGGTGTGGCCCGCACACCACTGCCCGTCGAACTGAAGGCCGAGGCGCGGCGGATCTCCGCCGACCTCGCGCCCGATCTGCCGCCCGAGGTGATCGTGGCGCTGGTGGCCGCCTGGGCACAGCTCTACGGGTTGATCGGATTCGAGCTGTTCGGCCAGTTCAACCGGGTCGTGGAGGACCGTGAGCCGTTCTTCCGGCATGCCGTGGGCCGGCTCGCGCACGATGTGGGGCTCGTCCACCCGGAGCCGGGTGCGACCGCCGGTGGAGCGCCTTCGTCGTAGCCCCGGTCGCCTCCGTCGTAGGCCCGGGCTCACCGACGCCGTACTCCATCCGGAGCCGGGCACGACCGCCGGTGGAACGCCTTCGTCGTACGCCCGGGCTCACCGAGGCCGTACTCCGCGGGGAGTACGGGTGATCACCTCGCCCGGCGGACGCCGCCGCCGTGTCCGTCCGTCTAGCGTGACGGTCATGGAAGAGCAGCACACGCCCGCGGGTCCGACGTGGGGCGGTCCACCGCGGCGGTGGCACGGGCCGCCCGGGTGGAACCGCTGGAACGACGAGGAGCGCCGCGCGCGCTGGCCGTGGCGTTCCACGCTGCTGCTGACCGCCTTCGTGCTCCTCGGCTCCACCTTCGCGGCCCACGCCCAGCACGGCGACCGGCTCGCCCTGGACTTCTTCGCCAGGGCGCTCCTCGTGGTGGGTTCCGGTCTGCTGCTCTGGCGACAGCGGTACCCCGTGTTCGTCGTGTTCGGCACCGCTGCCGTCGCCCTGGTCTATGTGGCCGCGGGATACCCGTACGGTCCGGTCTTCCTTCCTGTCGCCGTGGGCTGCTTCAGCGCCGTGGTCGCCGGGCACCGCCGGGCCGCCTGGACGGCGATCGGCCTGCTGTGGGCAGGGCATCTCGTGGTGGCCCACTGGCTGTACCGCCGCCTGCCCCCGACGGGCGACGGCCCTCCTTCCTGGATGCAGGAGATCGGCATCGCCACCTGGGTCGTGGCGGTGCTGGCGCTGTCGGAGCTGGTCCGTGTGCGCCGCGAGCAGTGGGCCCGCGACCGCGCGGAGCGCGCGCAGGCCGCCCGGAGGCGCGCCGACGAGGAGCGGCTGCGGATCGCCCGGGAACTGCACGACGTGCTGGCGCACAGCATCTCGGTGATCAACGTCCAGGCGGGCGTCGGTCTGGCGCTGCTGGACTCCGACCCCGAGCAGGCGCGTACGGCGCTGACCACCATCAAGGCGGCCAGCAAGGAGGCGCTGGGCGAGGTCCGCCAGGTGCTCGACACGCTGCGCGCGCCGGGTGAGGCGCCGCGCGCGCCCGCGCCGGGGCTCGACCGGCTCCCCGAACTGGTCGAGCAGGCGGCGGGCGCCGGCCTGACGGTCGAGATCGAGGGCGAGGTCCCGACGCCAGGGCCCGGCACGGATCTCGCCGCGTTCCGCATCATCCAGGAGGCGCTCACCAACGTCGTACGGCATTCGGGTTCGCGCCGCGCGCGCGTGCGGCTCGAACACGCGGAGGGCGCGCTGCGCCTGCGGATCGACGACGACGGGCCGGCCACCGGCGCGGACGCGGGCGGCAGCGGCAACGGGCTCGCGGGTATGCGGGAGCGGGCGGCGGCACTGGGTGGCACGATCGAGGCGGGTCCGCGCGACGACGGAGGGTTCCGGGTGCTGGCCGTACTGCCGTGGAAGGTCAAGGAGGACCGGTGATCCGCGTACTGCTCGCCGACGACCAGTCACTGGTCAGGGCCGGCTTCAAGGCGCTGCTCGACGCGCAGCCGGACATCGAGGTGGCCGGAGAGGCCGCCGACGGCGAGGAAGCGGTGCGCGTCGTCCGTGAACTGCGCCCCGACGTCGTCCTGATGGACATCCGGATGCCCCTGATGGACGGCCTCGCGGCCACGCGCCGCATCACCGGCGATGCGGACCTGAAGGACGTCAAGGTGGTCATGCTCACCACCTTCGAGCTCGACGAGTACGTCTTCGAGGCCATCCGTTCCGGTGCTTCCGGCTTCCTGGTCAAGGACACCGAGCCCGAGGAACTACTGCGGGCCGTACGGGCGGTGGTCGAGGGCGACGCCCTGCTCTCGCCCGGGGTGACGCGCCGGCTGATCTCCGAGTTCGCGGCCCGTTCCAAGGAACCCGAGTCCGCCGCGTCCCTCGCCGAACTCACCGAGCGGGAAAGGGAGGTGATGGCCCTGGTCGGCATCGGCCTCTCGAACGACGAGATCGCCCGCCGCCTGGTCGTCAGCCCGCTCACGGCCAAGACCCATGTCAGCCGGACGATGGTGAAGCTCGGGGCGCGCGACCGGGCCCAACTGGTCGTGCTGGCCTATGAGTCGGGGTTGGTGCGGCCGGGCTGGCTGGGCTGAGGCTCCGCCTGGTCGTGGAAGCGGAACAGTACGGTGGCCACCCGTAGAGCGAAGAGGACGGCGGCCAGGGCGGCCCCAGCGGTGACGAGCGCCCGTACCGCGCCGTGCGACAGGTCCAGGAAGAGGGCGGGCCCGCTGACGACCCCGAAGGCGACCGCCGCGACGAACGCCGCGCTGGCCAAGGCGTATCCGATCTCGACAGTGGCCGCGTCCCGCTGTGCCTGGGTGCGCCGGGCGCGCGTCCCTTGCGCGCGGCTGCGGTAACTGTCGCTGCTCTCCCCGTTGTTGCTCATGCCTCGAGTCAACAGGCACGCGCCCGGCGGGGCAAGGACCCGCCGGGCGCGTTCGTCGGAGCGTCCTCTAGTCGCGGACGGCGACCCGCTCCGACTCCGCCGCCTTCCGGACGGACTGGGCGACGACGACAGATTCCTGTGGACGTCGCGTGCGCAGGCCGGGCAGGGTGATCAGCAGACCCACGAAGGCGATGCCGGTCACCACCATCAGGCCGGGCCGGTAACTGTCGAGAACGTCCTGGGGCGAGGAGCCCTCGGAGGAGTTCGCGGTGACGACCGCCGTGACGACCGCGAGGAAGATCGCGCCGCCGACCTGAACGGAGGTGTTGAGCAGGCCCGAGACCATGCCCTGTTCGTGGTCGTCGACGCCGTTGGTCGCCTGGATGTTGAGGGACGGGAAGACCAGGGCGCACGCGGCGCCGATCAGCAGCATGGTCGGCAGGATGACCGCCGCGTAGACCGGGTCGAGGTCGACGCGGAGGAAGAGCGCGTACCCGACGACCATCAGGGCGAAGCCCGTCGCGATGAGCCGGGGTGTGCCGAACCGGTCGACGACGGCCCCCACCTTCGTGGAGGACAGCGCCACCAGCGCGCCGGCCGGCAGGAAGGCGAGCGCGGTGTGCAGCGCCGACCAGCCCAGCAGCGACTGCATGTAGAGCGTCACCAGGAACTGGAATCCGACGTACGAGCCGAAGAACGCCATCGCGCCGAGCTGGGCCCGGATCTGGCTGCCGGAACGCAGGACGCCGAGCCGGATCAGCGGGCTCGGGCTGCGTCGCTCGATGCCGACGAAGACGGTGAGCAGTACGGCGACGGCGAGGAAGGACAGCAGAGTGCGGGCCGATCCCCAGCCGGCCTCGGGCGCTTGGACGACCGTGAAGACGAGCAAGAGCATCGAGGCGGTGCCGAGGATGGCTCCCGGGATGTCATAGCCGCGGTGGTCCTTCTCGCGCTCGCTGCGCGGGATGAGCTTCAGGCCCGCGAACAGGGCGACGACGGCGATGGGCGCGGGAAGCAGCATGGTCAGCCGCCAGCTCGCCTCGGTCAGCAGCCCGGACAGGACCAGGCCCATGGAGAAGCCGGTGGCCGCGCACGTGGTGTAGATCGAGAGCGCGCGGTTGCGCAGCGGGCCCTCGGCGAACGTCGTCGTGATGATCGACAGGCCGGCGGGCGCGGTGAACGCGGCGCTCAGCCCCTTGATGAAACGGCTGGCGATCAGCAGCGGGCCCGAGTCGACGAGCCCGCCGAGCAGCGAGGCGAGCGCGAACACCGCGAGGGCCACCAGGAAGACCTGGCGGCGGCCCAGCAGGTCGGCGGTGCGTCCGCCGAGGAGGAGCAGCCCGCCGTAACCCAGGATGTAGCCGCTGACGATCCATTGGAGCGTCGAGGTGGAGAGGTCGAGTTCGGAGCCGATGGACGGCAGTGCGACGCCGACCATCGACACGTCCAGCGCGTCCAGGAACATCGCGGCGCAGAGCACGAGCAGGGTGCCCCACAGACGAGGGGTCCAGCGTCCCTGCGGCGCGGGGTGGGTGAGCGGAGAGGTCATGCGTCAGACAGTACATGCACATGCATTCAATGCAAGCGCATTTAATTCCGATGCAACAAAGTCGATTCTTTGCTACGGTGCGCGCATGGCGGCGACGAATGCCGAGCAAGGGCTCGTGGACCAGTGGCGCGACATCCTCGCGGTGCACGCCCGCACCCTCTGTGAGCTCGATCGCGAGCTGCATCGACACGGGCTGGGCGCCAGCGACTTCGAGGTCCTCGACGTGCTGGCGGAGGGCACCGCGACGGACGGCGGCCCCTCCTACCGTGTCCAGGAGATCGCCGAGCGGGTCCATCTCAGTCAGAGCGCCCTGTCCCGGCTGATCGGCCGCCTGGAGAAGGACGGTCTCGTGACGCGCGGGATGTGCCCGGAGGACCGACGGGGTGTGCGCGTGTGCATCACGCCGAAGGGGCGTGAACTGCACGGCGAGGTGAAGCCGTTGCAGCGCGCGGTCCTCACTCGGATGCTGGCGGGCGGCCCGGCGGCCTCCTGCGAGTGACCGGGCGGTCCCGCCGGCCGTGGTCGCCCGGCTTGCCCGGTTCAGGCCGCGCGAGGGGCCACGGCAGTCCGTTCAGGCCGCGCGAGGGGCCACGGTCGTCCGGATCGGGGCCCCAGCCACTCGTCGGCAGTCTCCGGGCGCCCCGGACTCCGGCCTCGGGCGTCAGCTCCAGGTGATGCCGGACTTCTCCCGCCACAGGCCGGCGAGCGAGGCGTCCCCCGTCACGCTCGGGAACGGCACACGGTTCCACAGCGCCAGGTAGAGACGCGCGGCCGGACCTGCCAACTCACAGTCCACATCCGCGTGGACGTCCACGTGAGCGTGCTCCCCGCGTTCGCTGAGCGGCGGCTGGGACGAGAGCCGTACGGTCCACACCGCGTCCGGGTGGTCGGTGGCACGCACCCGCAGCACACGAGGCTCCTCGGTGCGCACCCCGCTCTTCGAGCGCCCGTGGAACCCGCGCAGCAACTCGTCGATCCCGTCGACCGCGAAGCCCGGTGGGATCGCGACCGCCACCCCGCCGAGCGCCGATTCGGCGTCGACCCGGTGCACGGTGGTCTCGTGCGCCTGCCTGCGCGCCCAGAAGGCCAGCGGCGAGGGCGCCGGCAGGAAGCTCCAGCACCGCACGTCCGGCGAGGCGCCCGCCAGGGTGTCCACGAGCGTCCGGTGCCCGTCCCTGAACCAGGTCAGCAGCTCGTCGCCGTCGAGATCAGGCAGTCCGCCGTCGGGGTGGTACGAGGTGTGTCCCTCCGCGACGAACGCGGTGGCCCAGCGGTGGACCATGCCCGTGTGCCGCACCAGATCCCTGACCTGCCAGTCGGGACAGGTCGCGACCTTGGCGTCGACCCCCGCCAACTCGGCGGCCGCGACCAGCAACCGGCCTTCCCGGTCAAGGGTTTCCACGAACTCAGGAATCTCCATGCCGCGAGTGTGCCGGATGCGGGGCCGTCGGGGGAGCAGGGGAGCAGAGAGCAGCGGAGTGGAGAGGACAGAGCGTGCGGCCGGTTGTGACGTGCGGCACGGCCCGGCGGATCGCCTCCGAACTGATGGACCGCCTCGACGCACGCAGCCGTTTCGAGGCCGGCGTACGCGCCGTTCAGCAGGGCTGGTTGCCGGCCCGCCCCTGAATCGCGGTCCAGGGGGCCGGACGACGATGTCCGGGGCGGGACGGATGACCTCAGGAGCGGCCGTCCCACTCGGGCGACGTGCTGAAGGAGCCCTGTCGACGGCATGCGGCCGTTCCGCCGGTGTCCGCAACGATGGTGGAGCAGGCCCCACAGGCGGCCGAGCCGTGCCGCAGGGACCACCGGCACTCGCGGCGGATGCCACAGGCCGGAAGTGCGCCCGGGCGCGTCCCGTGACGGTGCTCGATGCACTCGCTCGGGGGCGTCGTCCAGTACGTGGTCGACTCGCGGGAGTCATCACCGGCCGAGGTCCTCGGTCCGGTGGCGCAGCTCGTGTGCGGGGATCGTTCTTCAGGCGGTAGCCGGAGTTCGGGCCTTCGCGGAGGGAGCCGGTGCGGACCGGCGGAGAGGCAGAGGGCTCCGCGGAGCCGCCGGCGGCGGCGCTCGGAGCCCCGCGCCCGCTCACCCCACCGCGGCCCGGCGCGTGGCGAATCCGATGAGGGCGGCCACGGCCGCCAGTGCCGCGACGCTCGTGAGCGCCGTCGGCAGGGAGTACCAGTCGGCCATGAACCCGATCGCGGGCGGCCCGAGCAGCATGCCCCCGTACCCGAGGGTGGAGGCGATGGCGACCCCGCTCGCTCCGGCGAGCGCTCCGGCTCGCTCGACCGCGACAGGGAAGATATTGGCGAGGCCGAGCCCGGTGACGGCGAAACCGAGCAGCGCGGCCCAGGTGGAGGGCGCGAGCGAGCCGAGCAGCATGCCGAGCGCGGCCGTCGTGCCGCCCGCGACCAACGTCCGGGTCCGGCCGAGGCGTTCGAGCAGGGCCGTCCCGCTGAGGCGGCCGATCGTCATGGCGAGGGCGAAGCACGAGTAGCCGGCGGCGGCGATCCCCGGGTGTGCGTCCAGGTCCTGCTCCAGGTGGAGCGCGCCCCAGTCCGCGAGCGCGCCTTCGCCGTACGCCGTGCACAGGGCGATCAGGCCGAAGACGACGACCAGACCACGGGTACGGCCGTCGGGACGCGCCTGCGCCGGGCTCCCGTCGCTGCGTGGGCGGTCCGGTGCATCGGGGACGTCCTGCCGCAGCAGCGCGCGTCCCGCGACGGCGGTCACGAGCAGGCCGAGGACGGCCATCCCGAACAGATGGCGCGTCGGTGACAGATGTGCGGCGACCAGCCCCCCGAGCCCCGCCCCGAGCATGCCGCCCAGGCTGTACGCCGCGTGGAAACTGGGCATCACGGGGCGCCGCAGTGCGGCCACGAGATCGACGGCCGCGCTGTTCGCGGCGACGTTCATCCCGCCGTACGCGGCGCCGAAGACCAGCAGGACGAGGCCCAGGGCCGGGACCGAGTGGGTGAGCGGGGGCAGGACGACGCTCAGGGACAGCACCACGCCGCAGACCACGGTCACCGGGTGGCTGCCGAACCGTCGGCAGAGCCGTCCGGTGAGCATCATGGTGATCACGGCACCGGCGGAGACGCCGAGGAGGGCGAGGCCGAGAGCGCCGGCGGAGGCACCGGTCTGGTGCTTGATGGCGGGGATGCGGACGACCCAGCCGGCGAAGACGAAGCCGTCGAGGGCGAAGAACGCGGTGAGCACGACGCGGAGTCGGGTGAGGGAGCGGTCCGGCACAACGCTGTGCGGGCTGGTTTTGTTTATTAGCGGCACAAACTCACGTTAGACGGGTGCCCGGCTCAGGGCAAGGGAAGCGTCGGGCGGGTGCCGCGCTGGGGCGAAAGGAGACGTGGGCCGGAGCGCGCCGGGCGGGGCACCACGAAGGAACGGGGCGACCGGGGCCCCGATGGGAGGGGAATCCCTGTCGCCCCGCGGCCCGGCGTTCGCCGTCCCACCTGCCCGGACGGCGAACCACGCGCTGCTTCCGGCTCAGACCGCCGGAGCCGGGTAGGTCGGGTACTCCACGCCGGAGACGTGCTGGACGACCCGGATGACCTGGCAGGAGTAGCCGAACTCGTTGTCGTACCAGAGGTAGAGGATCGCGTTGTCGCCGTCGACCTTGGTGGCGCCGGCGTCGACGATCGAGGCGTGACGCGAGCCGATGAAGTCGCTCGACACCGCGTCGGGGGCGCTGATGAAGTCGATCTGGCGCTTGAGCGGCGAGGTCAGCGAGACGTTGCGGAGGTAGTCGAGGACCTCCTCGCGGGTGGTCTCGCGGCCCAGCCGCAGGCTGAGGATCGCGATCGAGACGTCCGGCACCGGGACGCGGATCGAGCTGCCGGTGATGGGCGCCTTCAGGTCGGGCAGCGCCTTGGCGACCGCGGAGGCGGCACCCGTCTCGGTGATGACCATGTTGAGCGGCGCGGAACGGCCTCGGCGGTCGGAGCTGTGGTAGTTGTCCAGCAGGTTCTGGTCGTTGGTGAACGAGTGGACGGTCTCCACGTGCCCGCGCAGAACGCCGTACTCCTCCGCCATCGCCTTCAGCGGCGGGACGATCGCGTTGGTGGTGCAGGAGGCGCAGGACAGGATCTGCTCGTCCGGCTTGATCGTGTCGTGGTTGACGCCGTGCACGATGTTCGGGACGTCGCCCTTGCCCGGCGCGGTCAGGACGACCTTGTCGATGCCGGGGCGCAGGTGGTTCGAGAGGCCCTCGCGGTCACGCCACTTGCCCGTGTTGTCGACGAGGATGGCGTCCTTGATCCCGTACGTCGTGTAGTCGACCTCGGACGGGTCGTTGGCGTAGATGACCTTGATCTCGTTGCCGTTGGCGATGATCGTGCTGTTCGCCTCGTCGACGGTGATCGTGCCCTGGAACTGCCCGTGGATGGAGTCGCGGCGCAGCAGCGAGGCGCGCTTGACGATGTCCTGGTCGCCGCCCTGGCGTACGACGATGGCACGCAGCCGCAGGCCGTTGCCGGAGCCGGTCTTCTCGATGAGCAGGCGGGCGATGAGGCGGCCGATGCGACCGAAGCCGTAGAGGACGACGTCGCGTCCCTCGCGGCGCTCGATCTTGTTCTCGCCCGTGGCGCCTGCGACGGACAGGGCGGTGAACTCCTCGACCGACAGCCCGCGGTCGTCGGCCCGGTACGTCGCGGCGAGCATGCCGAGGTCGATCTGGGACGGGCCGAGGTCGAGCGTGGTGAGCGCCCGCAGGAACGGCAGAGTGTCGGTGACCGAGAGCTCCTCGCCGGCGATCTGCCGGGCGAAGCGGTGGGTCTTGAGAATGCTCACCACCGACTTGTTCACCAGGGAGCGGCTGTGCAGGAGGATCGTGACGTCCTGCTCCCGGTGCAGCCTCCCGATGATCGGGATCATCGACTCCGCGATCTCTTCGCGGGTCTTCCAGTTGGTGAACGCGTCGTCGTTGACAGTCACAGAATCATCTTTCGAGCTAGGTGGCGCTCATATGCTAACCGGCCGTCGTTCCGGTCGTTCACGTGGTGTCCACTCGAACGGAAGGCGGCGTCGGCGGGGGTCGTTCGCGGCCTCGGAATCCGGCCCTCCATGCGGCTCGCCGTCGGGCTCGCTTTGTCGTCCACCAGTACGACAAACCCTCTGTCTTCCGACCTGGACTCATTCGTTGCGGTAGGCACCCTTGACAGCGTGCGTACTGTTTCGCGACGTTTGAGCCCCCGCCGATTGGCTCGGATCTCGGTGCTCGACCGGGAGACGCGTCCATGCGCGGCGCGGGACGGCGGAAATCAGAAAAGTGGCAGGACGCGGACAGCGCGTCACGGGGGGAGCTGTCGCCCATGCGATCCAGCAGCAAGGATCCACACGCCCTACTGGCCTGTGCTGTGACCGGTACGTTCCTCGCAGCGCCCACGGAAGGGTGGTCGATCTGAGGTGGAGATCACGATCCACAGACTCGACGGCTTGAGCGTCGAGCTGCGCGAGGCCTGGCACCGGGCGATGGACGAGTCGCCCGAGTACGCCAATCCGTTCCTGGCACCGGAGTTCGCGACGGGGGTCGGCAGATACCGCAGCGGTGCGCAGGTCGCGGTCCTGCGCGAGGACGGGGAGCCCGTCGGTTTCCTGCCGTACGAGCGCAACGTCTTCGGCGTCGGCAGAGCCATCGGCCTCGGACTCTCCGACTGCCAGGCCCTGGTGCACAGACCCGGGGTCACCTGGGACGCGCCGGAGGTGCTGCGCGCCTGCGGGATGTCCATCTTCGAGTTCGACCATCTCGTCGAGGAGCAGAAGCCGTTCGGGCGCCATGTGACGGGAACGTTCGCCTCCCCGGTCATCGACCTGAAGCCGGGCGACAGCGGCTACCCGGAGTGGCTGCGCGGCGCCTACCCGGGTCAGGCGAAGACGACCCTGAAGAAGGAACGGCGGCTCGGGCGTGATGTGGGCGAGGTGCGGTTCGCCTTTGACGAGCGCGACCCGCGGATGCTGCGCACGCTCATGCGGTGGAAATCCGCCCAGTACCGCAGGACGGGACGCATGGACCGCTTCGCGCGGCCCTGGATCGTCGATCTGGTGAACCACCTGTTCGATGTGCGCGAGGAGCATTTCACCGGCGTGCTGTCCGTGCTCTACGCCGGGGACCGGCCGGTTGCCGCCCACTTCGGACCCCGGTCGCGCACGGTGCTCGCGGCCTGGTTCACCGCGTACGACCCCGAGTTCCACCGCTACTCGCCCGGGCTGATGATGCACCTGCGGACCGCCGAGGCGGCCGGTCGGCACGGCGTGAGCCTGCTGGATCTGGGGCGCGGGGACAAGGAGTACAAGGACTGGCTCAAGACCCGCGAACTGCGCGTGGGTGAAGGGTTCGTGGCCCGCCCCCATCCGGTGGCGGCGGCCCACCGGCTGTGGCGCAGGCCCGTGCGCGGTCTGCGGAACACGGTCCTCGCCCATCCGACGCTGCGTGACCCGGCCGACCGCCTCCTCAAGACCGTCGGCACGCTGCGTGCGTCGCACCGCGCGCAAGCCGGCGGAGCGGGACCCGGGGCACGCTGACCGGGCGGCACGGCAACCCCCCGGGGGGGTGGGAGTTTTCGAGGCCGGACGGCCCGGCGAGGGGGCCTTCGGGCATGCTTCGAGAGCGGCCGTGCTTGTAGGCAGCCGCGCCCGAAGAGCGAGTGCGGCTGTGCGGCACGGTTCGGCGCCGCTCGCTGAGCTCCGCCCCTAGGGTGCGGGCCTCTTTCGGGCGGAGAGGGGCCCGCGGGCGTCCACATCGGCTCGCGGTCGTGCCCGGTCTCAGGTCGGGCCCGGGGAACGGTGACACGAGCAGGCGGCACCGTATGCCCACGACGAGCGCGGGCGACGGCCCCGAAGTCAGGCGATGACCTCGGAGTCGGGTGACGGTCTCGGTGTCATACGGCGATGACCTCGATCCCCGCCTCCTCGAACCGCCCGATCGTCTCCGGCCCCGCCGCCACGTCCGTGACGAGCGTGCCCACCGACTCGGCGGCGCAGATACGGGCGAACGCGCGCTGTCCCAGCTTGCTCGAGTCGGCGGCGACGATCACGCGCTCGGCCCGCTCGCACAGGAGGCGGTTGATCGCGGCCTCCGCCTCGTCGTGGGCGGCGGCGCCGTGCGTGGCGTCGAACGCGACCACGCCGAGCACCGCGACATCCAGGGTGATCTGCCCGAGCACGCCGTCCGCGAGCGGCCCGATGAGCTCGTAGGACTGCGGCCGCGCGACCCCGCCGGTCACCACGATCTTGAACTGGGGACGCACGGCGAGTTCGTTCGCGATGTTCAGCGCGTTCGTGACGACGGTCAGCGCGGGGGAGCCCGAGGCCAGATCCGGGCGTACGGCCAGGGCGCGGGCCACTTCGGTCGTCGTGGTGCCGCCCGTCAGGCCCACCGCCTCGCCGGGGGCGATGAGGTCGGCCACCGCCTTCGCGATGCGCTGCTTCTCCGAGGCGTGGCGGGCGGTCTTGTAGCGCAGCGGCAGTTCGTAGGAGACGCCGTGCACGACCGCGCCGCCCCGGGTGCGCACGAGCATCTGCTGCTCGGCGAGCTGGTCGAAGTCGCGCCTGATCGTCGCCGCCGAGACCTCCAGCCGCGTCGCCGCTTCCTCGACATCCAGGCGGCCCCGCTCCACGAGCAGTTCCAGCAGCGCCTTCCAACGGGCGTCGCGCGACATCCGCACCCTCCAGTCCTCGATCTTCCGCGACCCTAGCGCACCCCACCTCCGCTCGAATGCTTGATTGTGCTCGAAACTTCGCTATATCTTGCAAGAACGAGCATCCGTGGGAGGGGTACGGCATGACCTATGTCGAGGACGAGCTGAGCAGCCAGCCCGAGTGCTGGATCCGCGCCGCGCAAGAGGCGGCGGTGCACGCAGCCGCGCTGCCCGCGGCGGGGGAACGTGTCGCGATCGTGGGGTGCGGCACCTCGTTCTTCATGGCGCAGGCAGCGGCCGTACTGCGCGAACAGTCCGGGCAGGGCGAGACGGACGCCTTCGCCGCCTCGGAGTTCCCGGAAGGCCGCTCCTACGATCGCGTGGTCGCCCTGACGCGCTCCGGCACGACCACCGAAGTGCTCGAACTCCTCGGGCGGCTGCGCGGACAGACCCGTACGACCGCCGTCACCGCCGATCCGCACACGCCCGTGATGGAGTACGCCGACGGCGTCGTCGTGCTCGACTTCGCCGACGAGCGGTCCGTCGTGCAGACCCGCTTCGCGACCACCGCGCTCACCCTGCTCCGGGCCCACCTCGGACTGCACAGCGACGCCGTCGTCGCCGACGCGCGCACCGCGCTCGCCACCCCGCTGCCCGAAGAACTCGTCGGCTGCGCGCAGTTCACCTTCCTCGGCCGCGGGTGGACCGTCGGCCTCGCCAACGAGGCCGGGCTCAAGATGCGGGAGGCGTCCCTCGCCTGGACCGAGGCCTACCCGGCGATGGAGTACCGGCACGGCCCCATCAGCATCACCACCCACGGCACGGCCACCTGGATGCTCGGCGAGGCACCCGAGGGGCTGGCCGAGCAGGTCCGGAGGACCGGCGGACTGTGGGTGGACGGCGGCCTCGACCCGCTCGCCGAACTCGTCCGTGCCCAGCGCCTCGCCGTCGCCGTCGCCGCGGCACGCGGCCTGGACCCCGATCAGCCGCGCCACCTCACCCGCTCCGTGATCCTCGGCGACTGAACCGGCCCGACCACCCACGGAGAAGGAGGAGTTGTGCCCCTCGCAGCAACCGGTGAGCTGGTCGCCCGGGCCGCCCTGGCGCGGACCGCCGTCGCCGCGTTCAACGTCATCACCCTGGAGCACGTCGAGGCCGTCATCGCGGGGGCGGAGTCCGCCGACGCGCCCGTCGTGCTCCAAGTCAGCGAGAACGTGGTCAAGTTCCGCTACGGCCGGCTGCTCCCGCTGGCCCGTGCCGCGACCGCCGCCGCCGAACGGGCCTCGGTGCCCGTCGCGTTGCATCTCGACCACGTCCAGAGCGACGACCTGCTCCGGCAGGCGCCGGGTGCCGGGTTCAGCTCCGTCATGTACGACGCGTCGCGCCTGCCGTACGAGGAGAACCTCGCCTCGACCCGCGCCGCAGCCGACTGGTCGCATGCCCAAGGTCTCTGGATCGAGGCCGAGTTGGGCGAGGTCGGCGGAAAGGACGGTGAGCCGCCGCGGGACGCGCACGCGCCCGGCGCCCGCACCGACCCGAGTGAGGCCCGCGCCTTCGTGGCCGACTCCGGCGTGGACGCGCTGGCCGTGGCGATCGGCAGCTCGCACGCGATGACCACCCGGACCGCCGCCCTCGACCACGGCCTGCTCAAACGCCTGGCCGCGTCCCTCGGTGTCCCCCTCGTCCTGCACGGCTCCTCCGGGGTCCCGGACGGCGAGCTCCGGGCGGCCGTCGAGGGCGGTATCGCCAAGGTCAACGTCGGCACCGCGCTGAACATCGCGATGACGGGCGCCATCCGGGAGTTCCTCGCGGCCCGCCCCGAAGCCGTGGACTCACGGAAATACCTCAGCGTGGGACGGGAGGCGATGGCACGCACGGTGGCGGGACTCATCGGCGTGCTCCAGGGGTGAGCGTCGATTCCGCTTCCTAGTCGCGAAACCGACCCGGTCGCCGCGGAACCGACCCGGTCGCCCCTGGGCCGGCTCCCGCCCGGCGAACAGCCTGCCGGGCCTCCGCCCGGCGAACAGGCGGCCCGGCCTCCGCACGGCGAACAGCCGACCGGGCCTCCATCCGGCGAACAGTCAGCCGGGCCTCCGCCGCGGATGACAGGGGCTCGCTCCAGTCCGCGAAACCCGTGAACCCCCGCTTGGCCGCGGGCCGTTCGGCGGCTGTGGTCCTCCCGCCGCACGGTCCGCCCTTCGCATACCTGCTTCTACAGCCGGATATGCGGCCCAAAGCCGCCATACTGCCGGCGCCGACTCCGTCCGGAGCCGCTCCTGACGCATGTGCTTTTGCACCCACGGCAGTTCGAGTGGGTGACAAGGTGGCTAGTGTGAACAAGTATGAGAAGGCCGAAAGGGCACGGCAGGCTCGCGGGCGAGACATCGGCCCCAAGGCCACTCGGGCAGGCGTCCGTATGCCCCTTTGACGCGGGGAGCAGGGGTTGGCGGTGTTTTCGGGGCAGAGCCGGCGCTGGACCGGGCGCGGAACGGAGGAGGCCTTGAGCGGTCAACTTCTGGCCGGAACCAGCACATCGGTGCGCGGCTCGAACACGTGCACCCTGGTGAACATCGGGCTGTCCGCGACCGGTCCGCGAACCGCGCATCGAGACGTGCGCCGCCGATCGCCCTTGGGCCCGATGTGAACGGACTGATCTACTACCTGGCCGCGGCAGTCCTCTGGATGGGACTCGCCGCCCAACTGCCCGACCTGCGTCGCCACTGGAGAGACCCGCTGAAGCGGTCCTTCTGCGCCGTCATCCTCCTGTCGGGTCTCTGCTTCGTGCTCGGCGCGCCGCCCACCGTCGCCCTGGTCAACAGCGTCACGGGCATACCGAATGTGGCAGCGCCCCTGACGTACGGCGCGGTGACCGCCTTCGGCGCGGCGTCCCTCATCCTCATCGTGCACTGGCGGGGCAGCGACCCCGTCCGGGTCCGACGCACCTCCCGGGCATGGCTGTTCAGCTACCTGGGAGTGATCGCCGCCGAGGGCGTCCTGTTCACGCTGGGCGACGCGCCGGTGGAGCGCCGGGCCGACTTCGACACCTACTACGCCTCGACTCCGTTCATCCGAGAGATGATCGTGCTGTACCTGGTGGCGCACACGGTGGCCGCGGTGACGACGACCCTGCTGTGCTGGCGCTGGACACGGAAGGTCAAGCGCTGGACGCGTGGGTCGCTGGCCCTGCTCGTGGTGGGCTGGCTGTTCACCAGCGCCTACAGCGTCGTCAAGGCCGTCGCGCTGACCGCTCACTGGCTCGGGCACAGCTGGGACGGTCTGAGCACCAGCGTCGCACCGCTCGTGGCCGTCGGCTCCTGCCTCGCCTCGGCCGGCTACATCCTTCCCCTCATCGGTCCGCGCATCGATTCCGCCATCACGTTCGTACGCCTGCGTCCGCTGTTCTGTCTGCTGGCGGGGCCGAGCAGCCGTCGGCGCTGCGTCACGGCGCTGTCGTGGCGGACGATCAGCGACGTCGAACTGCAGCTCACCACGCGGGAAACGGCCATCCGGGACGGCCTCAAGCGACTGGCCGGTCAACTCGACGACCAGGTGCGGCGCCGCGCCTACCGGGAGGCGCTCGCCGCCGGGTCCTGTGCGGCGGACGCCGAAGTGATCGGGCTGGCCGCGATGGTCGCCGTGGCCGCCCTCGCCGAGGCTCCGTCCCCCGTCGCGGAGACCGGCACCATCGGCATCTCGGTCGGGGACGTCGACGTGGTGGTCTCCGTCAGCGCGCGCGTGCGCCGCCCCGCCGCCGGTTCGCGGTCGTTGGACACGGGCCAGCCGTCGTTGCTGAGTCTGTCCCGGGCGGTGCGGACCCCCATCGTGGACGCCGCGATCCAATCGAGGAGAACCACGGTGCGCCAGCTCTCCTGACCCCGAGCCCGCGGTGACCTACGGATCGGCTCATCGGCCGGCCCGACCGCCCCGCCGGCACCCACGACCGGAGCGAGGACCCCTGACCCGCGCTCGCACCGCGGACGCCGTCACACGGGGACGGGGTCCAGGGCGCCGATCGTCACACGGGGACGGGGTCCAGGGCAGCGAGGAAGCCGCTCTCCTCCGGGGTCAGCGGCGGCCCGGACAGGGGCTCCATGACGGGCCCTCTCAGAGTGGCGAGCAGCAGCTTGGGGTGCACGAGACGGCTCGTGTCGGCCTGGAGCGTGATGACCGAGGACAGGGCCGCGGACACGGGGTAGGAGGTGGTCGCCACGCGCGCCATCCGGCCCATGTAGAGGCTGAGGAGCCGGTCGACGAGCGTCGGAGCCCTGCCGATGACCTCCGGGAACCACTGGTCCTGGGAGGTGCTCAGGGTGTACGCGGCCGAGACGGACTTGGCGGCGGCCCGCTGGACCCCGCGGGCGAACCCCGGAGCGGTGACATCGGCCTGCTGCGACCGCCGGCTCAGAGCCAGGGCGCCCAGGGCCGCGACGGACATGCCCTGTACGTAGACGGGGTTGTAGGTGGCGACGGCGTCACCCAGCACCACCAGGCCCTCGGGCATGGCCGCCTTCTCGAAGTCGCGGCGCCTGTTGCGGGTGCTGCGGCTGAGGGACACCTCGCCGAGCGGCTCGGCACCGGAGATGAGCTGCCCGAGGAGTGGATGGCGCAGGCCAAGCGCGAAGCGGGTGAACTCCTCGGGATCGGCGGTGAGTTCACCGCCGCGGGTACCCGCCAGGCTGACCATCCAGCGGCCGCCCTCGATGGGCACCAGAGTTCCGGAACGCCCCGGCCGGGAGTGGTCGGGCTCCGCCCCGACCTGGGTCAGCGGGAAGTGCTCCGCGCCCGGCGGAACGCGGAAGACGCGGCTGGCGCAGACGAGACCCGAGTCGACCTCGTCGGTGGGTATGTCCGTCACGCCGAGCGACTCGAGCCAGTGCTCGACGCGTGATCCCCGTCCGCTCGCGTCGACGACGAGATCGGCCCGCAGATCCTCCTCGGTGCCGTCGGCGAGGACGCGTACGCCGGTGACGCGCTGGGCCGTTCCCAGCAGGGACACCGCCTCGCCCCGGCGGACCGTGACCGAGGTGGTGCCGAGGACGGCCTCACGGACGGTCCAGTCGAGCAGGTCGCGGCTGCACAGGGTGAGCAGCAGCTCGTCGACGACGGGCGGCCAGCGCCGGAACCAGCCCTGCGGGCCGAAGCCCAGTATGTCGGTGAGGGACTGTTCGTGAGCTCCCGACGCGACCAGGCGCTCGCGTACGTCGACTCCGGGAAGCAGTTCCTGGATGGCGTCGCGTCCGCTGGGCAGGAGGACGTGAGCGTGCCGTGCCTGCGGAATCCGCCTGCGCGGCTGCGGCCCTTCGCGGAGCTCGTCGCGCTCCAGGACGGTCACCTCGTCCATGGACCGGGAAAGAGCCGCGGCGGCGAGCATGCCGGTCACGCTCCCACCGATGACGACAGCACGGCGCGACATGGTTCCCCCAGTTGTCATGGACGAGCGCCCACACTCTACGGTCGTGCACGTGGGCGCATACGGGAGATCAGAAAGTGTGCCGATTCTGTCTTCCGGCGACGATCGGGGGTGTCCACGAGCCGCCGGACCTCCCCATGAGCCGGTCCGGCGAGCAGCCTGCGAAGGGGGCTTGCCTGCCGCTGGGCGGCACCCCACCTGAGCTCACATCACCCGGGGTCACGGCACCGGGGGCGTCTCACTCCCGGGCTCGCTCCCGGCGTCGACCAGCCTCTCGAAGAAGAACTCGTGCTTGAGAAACGAGACGTCGTACTCGTGCCCCGGATACGGCGGGATCAGCTGGGCCGCCTGGAACAGCCGCCAGCCGTCCCGCAGGGCGTGCACGCCCGACGCGTACGGAGGCTCGTCGCTGTCGCCGGTCGTGGGGGAGGTGCGGCCGGTGCCGTCGTAGAGCGACCAGCCCACCACCTCCGCGTCCAGCGCCGAGGTGGCCAGATAGAGGACGAGAACCTGTTGACGGATCGTCACGCGATCCTCCTCTCGGGGCGGTTGGAGACCCGGGTCACCCAGTGGTCCAGGTCGAAGGAGCCGTCCCCGGTGAGCGACCGCCACAGCAGGACGCGGTTGTAGACCTCCAGGCGGCCGGTGGCGGGCTCGTACCACGGGAACGTGGTGGCGAGTTCCTCGGCGACGCCCGGATCGGCGAGGTCCGAGGTGTCCCACAGCCGCCGCTGTCGCACCGTCGGGTTGAAGCGGATCTTGAACATGGAGCGCGCGATGTCGCTGTCGTTGCGTCGTCCGCCGTGCCACAGGCCATGGTGCAGAAACACCACGGTCCCTGCGGGGCAGACGAGCCGGCTCTGCCCGCGAAGGTTCTGGTAGCGGCCGGTGTCCGACTCGTTGGTGCGGCGCAGATGGCTGCCGGGAACGCTGAGGGTGCCGCCCATGTCGAGCGTGACGTCGTGCGGGTAGTACATCAACTGGACGTCGAACGCGTCGGTGCGCACATCGATGATCGCGTCACCGTGGAGCGGCTGGGCCTGCCCCTCGTGCGGCTCGCGGATGTGGACCGCGTGGTGGTCGACGGCGGGTCCGGGACCGACCAGACTCCGCAACGCTCCTGCCACCAAGGGGAGTTCGAGGAGGCGGCGGACGAACGAGCCCTCGGGATAGGCCTCCGGGACAGGCGTGCCGTACGGCACGGCGGGCAGGCCCTCGCGGAGCATCCCAATGCCTTCGGCGTTCATCCCGGGCGGCACCACGGCGTCCAGCCGCAGCGAGCCGTGAGCCACGAAGTGCGCCATGCGCACCGAACTCAGAAGCTTGGCGTCGGTCATGGCCCCACCGTAGGAGCGGCACCCTCCGATGCGCGTTGGCCCCATTCACCATCGCTGGTAATTTCTCACCATGCGTGAGACGCGCCTGCACCTCGGCGAGCCGCCCGAAGTGGCCGGTGCCGGCGTCGGCGTGCACGGGGTCGCGAGCGCGACGGACGTCTTCCGGCTGCCGGAACTGTGGCAGCTGCACCTCTACCGGTACGACGCCGAGCTGACCGTCGACGGCACGGCGCACCTCATCCGTCCCGGACGCGTCAGCCTCGTACCGCCCGGCGCCACGGTCCGCTACCGCTACCGGGGCCTCTCGGAGCACCTGTACGCGCACCTGCGCATCGCCCCCGTCGGACCGTCGCGGACCGTCCCCGTCGTACAGGACGCCGGACCCGAACTTCCCTTGCTGTCGGGGCTGTTGCTGCACGCCATCGCGGCGGCCCCCGGAGCGCCCGAACGCACCAGGTCCGAGATCTGGACCGCGCTGTGGCACATCGCCGGCCTCACCCCGGCCGTCGTGGCGAGCCCGGGTCCGCACCCCGCGGTCGGGACCGCCATCGCCCACATCGAAGCCCGGCTGGCCGCTCCGCTCACCGTCCCGGAGATCGCCCGCGCCGCCGGGATCTCCCACAACCACCTCACCCGGCTCTTCCGCGCCGAGACCGGCACCACGGTCGTGGCCTACATCCGCCGTCGCAGACTGGAGCGCGCCCACCACCTGCTCCGCGCCTCGACCCTGTCCATCCCGGCCGTGGCGGCTTCGGTCGGCATCCCCGACCTGCAGGCCTTCAACAAGGCCTGCAGGAGAGAACTGGGCGCCCCGCCCCGCGTGCTGCGCGGGGCTACGGGCTGACGTCCTTCTTCACGGCCCGCAGAATCACGAACTTGGCGTCACCCGCGACCAGTTCACTGTTGCCGAAGAGCCGGCGCAGCTTCAGGTGGTAGCCCAGGTGGCGATTGCCGATCACCCACAGCTCGCCGCCCGGCCGCAAAGCGCGCCGCGCGTCAGAGAACATCCGCCAGGCGGTCGTGTCCGTCGTCGCCTGGTGGGAGTGGAACGGCGGATTGTTCAGGACGAGGTCGACGCTCCCGGCGGGGACGCCCGCCAGTCCGTCGGCGACACGGAACTCGGCGACCCCGTCGGCGTTCGTCCGGTAGGTCGCCTCCGCCGAGGCCACCGCCTGGTACGACTCGTCGGCGAACAGCAGCTCCGCCTCGGGATTGGCCAGCGCCATCGCCGTACCGACCACGCCGTTGCCGCAGCCCAGGTCCACGATCAGCTCGGCGCCCCGGCTGCGCGGCAGGTGCTGGAGGAAGAAGCGGGTGCCGATGTCGAGGCGGTCGGCGCAGAAGACGCCCGCGTGGTTGACGACCGTGCGGCCGGACACCACGCCGACGCCGTCAGGGAGCTCGTAGCTGTACGGCCAGGGGTTCGATTTCCGGGCGATCCCCTGGAGCGGGGTGCAGAAGATCAGCCGGGCCTTCTTCTCGGCCAGCGAGGTGCGGGTCGGACCGAGGATCCGCTCGAAGAGGTGCAGCGTCGAGGTGTGGATCTCCTTGACCATCCCGGTGCCGACCACGACCGTGCCCTCGTGCACGCCGGGCGCCAGCCGGTGCAGCTGGTCTTCGAGCAGGGCGAGGCTCTTCGGCACCCGCACGATCAGCACGTCGATCCGCTCGGGAGGCGGGTCCTGGGTCGTCAGGAGCCGGACGGCGGACTCCTCGGCACCGGCCCGCGCCAGATTCGCGCGGGTCGCCTCCTGCGCCAGGAGGGAGTCGGTGATCTGTGTCGGCCGCCGCGACGACAGTGCCGTGGCGAGCGCGCCCCACCGGTCGCCGACGATCACGACCGAACCCGTCAGGGAGATGTCGCTCTCCGCGAGGTGCTGCAGCAGATAGGTGTCGGCGGCGTCCCAGGCGCGCAGCCGCTCGCGAGGGTCCTCGGGAAAACGGGCGAGCTCGTAATCGCCCCAGGGTGTGGTCATACGGTCGTTCATCGTGGGTCCAGGCTATGCGACGCGGAGCGGCCCGGGTGCGCGAGGATGGGGGCATGTCGATGGACGCGGAGCTGTTCCCCCGCAGCCGGACGGAGATCGCGCCCGGCGCGGTGCACCTCCCGGACTGGCTGGACGCGGACCGTCAGCGGCGGCTTCTGGAGGCCTGCCGGGGCTGGGCCCGCCCGCCGGCGGGCCTGCGCACCGTCCGCACCCCCGGCGGCGGCACGATGACCTCCCGGCAGGTCTGTCTGGGCTGGCACTGGTACCCGTACGGCTACGCCCGCACCGTGGTCGACGGCGACGGTTCCCCGGTGAAGCCCTTCCCCGACCTGCTCGGCGACCTGGCCCGGGAGGCGGTCGCGGACACCCTCGGCGCCGACGCCCTCGGCACGGACGCCCCCGCCACGTACGACATCGCACTGATCAACTTCTACGACGCCGAAGCCCGCATGGGCATGCACCGCGACAGCGACGAATCGTCGGACGCCCCGGTGGTGTCGCTGAGCCTGGGCGACACCTGCGTCTTCCGCTTCGGGAACACGGAGTCCCGGACACGGCCGTACACCGACGTCGAGCTGCGCAGCGGCGATCTCTTCGTGTTCGGCGGCGCGTCACGGCTCGCGTATCACGGGGTACCGAGGGTGTACGGGGGCACGGCGCCCCCAGAGTTGGGACTGGCCGGGCGGCTGAACGTCACGCTCCGGGCCGGCGGCTTCTAGGACCTGTCCGGTCGGGGCCCGCCCCGGACCCGCAGGGCCCGGGTGCGATCCGAAAGCCAGGTCCCGCGCCCGCGTGTCTCCTCGCCGGGGCCGCCGGGACCGGACGGGCCCCGCGGGAGCGGATCATGGGAGACTCGCCCTCATGAACGGCAAGGCGGGCCCCCGGACGGCGGGGGATGGGAACACGCGGACACGGCTCGACCGGGGGCGCGGAGCGCTCGGACCGGCGCTGGAGCTCGTGCACACCGGGCGCGCGCCGACACGTGCCGTGCTCACCGCCGAGCTGGGAGTCACCCGGGCGACCGCGGGCGCGGTGGCCGCCGAGCTGGAGGCGCTGGGGCTGATCCGGGTCGACGCGCGGCCCGGTGCCGCCGCCGGTTCCCAAGGGCGCCCCTCGCACCGGCTGGAGGTCGCCGAGGACGGGCCCGTCGCGCTGGCCGCGCAAGTGCACGCCGACGGGTTCCGCGCCGCGCTGGTCGGCCTCGGCGGCCGGATCGTGGCGACCGCGCCCGGCTGCGAGATCGTCGACGCCGATCCGGCCAAGGTCCTCGGCTCCGTCGTCGACGCCGGCGCCGAACTGCTCCGTGAGACCGGGCGCCGCTGTGTGGGCGCCGGGCTCGCCGTCCCCTCCGCGGTCGCCGAACCCGAGGGGCTGGCCCTCAACCCCCTGCACCTGGCCTGGCCCGCGGGCGCCCCCGTCGAGCAGATCTTCGCCGAGCGGGTGCGGGCGGCCGGTATCGAGGGGCCGGCGTTCGCCGGCAACGACGTCAACCTCGCCGCCCTCGCCGAGCACCGGCACGGAGCGGGCCGGGGCGCCCGCGACCTGCTCTGCGTGGCCACCGGACACCGTGGTGTCGGCGGCGCGCTGGTGCTCGACGGGCGCCTGCACACGGGCAGTTCCGGGCTCGCGCTCGAAGTCGGCCACCTCACCGTCAATCCCGAGGGCCGCCCCTGCTACTGCGGCAGCCGGGGCTGTCTCGACGTCGAGGCGGACCCGCTGGCCTTCCTCACCGCGGCCGGCCGCGCCCCGGGCCCTGAGGTGTCGCTGCTCCAGCAGGCCAACGAGCTGATCCGCGACGAGTACGCCGATCCGTCCGTCCGTACGGCCATCGAGGCGCTGATCGACCGCCTCGGCCTCGGCCTCGCGGGCCTCGTCAACATCCTCAATCCGGACCGCATCATCCTCGGCGGACTGCACCGCGCCCTGCTGGACGCCGACCCGGACCGGTTGCGTGCCGTCGTCGCCGACCGCAGCCTGTGGGGACGGAGCGGCGGGGTACCGATCCTCGCGTGCACCCTGGACCACAACAGCCTGGTCGGGGCTGCCGAGTTGGCGTGGCAGCCGGTGCTGGACGATCCGTTGACGGCGCTGCCCGTCTGACGCTCATGAGCGCCAGGCGACGGCGAAGGCGCGCCCGGCGTTCTCGGTGAGGATGCGGTCCACCAGGTCCGTGCCCAGGGCGAGTTCGAGCCTCGGGCGGACCCGGCGCAGCAGATGCGGCATCCCCGGGCCGCCGTTGACCGAGCGCGCCGCCGCGGTCGTCGTGTCGCCGCCGAGGAGCAGCCGGTGGCCGAAACCGGCGTCGGCGAGGGCGCGTACGGCGTCGGGCATGCGCCAGTCCGTGGCGTGGTGGGCACGGGAGGGGCCGTCGAAGGCGAGGAAGGCGCCCGTCGCGGCGGCCTCGCGCTGCACCACGAGGTCGGGCGATCGATTGAGGTGCCCCAGAATCACCCGGTGGGGCGGCACGCCCAACTCGCCGCACAGCAGGTCGAGTACGTCGAGGGCGCCGGTGCCCAGCTCCAGGTGTACGGCGATCGGCGCTCCGGTGGCGTGATGAGCCTCCGCCGCGGCGGTCATCGTCCAGCGGGCGTGCGCGTCCAGGGCGTGGAAGCCGCCCGCGACCTTGATGAGCCCGGCCCGGACGCCGGAGGTCCCGATGCCCGAGGTGAGTTCGGCGACGAGGACGTCGGCCAGCCTTCCGCGCAGCCGGTTCAGCAACTCCGTTGTGTAGTGCGCCGCTTGGTGCAGTCCGGTCGCCGCGACGACGTGGACCCCGGCGTCGCGGGAGATCAGCGGCAGATCCGCGGCCCGCCTGCCCAGACCGTACGGCGTCCACTGGACCACGGCGGCGCCGCCCTGCGCGCGGAACGCGGCGAGTTCGGCCCGTGCGGCGGACGCGGCGCGCAGTTCCTCGCCCGGCAGCACGGGACTGCTGAAAAAGAGATGGTCGTGCGCGTCGCACACCCCGAGCTGCTCGGGGAGCACGTCGCCCAGGACCGTACGGACCGCGGCGGCAGGGCTCACCACTGCCGGCCCCGCGGCAGCCGGTCGCGTTCCGGTTGCGACAGGTGCAGCACCTGGAAGACCTCACCCGACGCCTTGGGGGAGTCGTGGTCCCAGAGCGAGATGTGCACGACCTCCCAGTGCCGGGGATCCACGGCGGCGGCCGCGCCGACGGCCCCGTCCATCGCGGTGAGCCGCCCGGCCTCGCGCACCGCGTCCTCCATCGCCTCGGCCAGTTCCACCCCCTCGGCGACGGGCCGGCGCCGACGCACCGCGACCCTGGCCGGCGAGCCCGCGGAGCCTCCCTCCTCGTACGCGAGTCCGGTCCAGTGCTGCACGACGGGGCGCCCGAAGTCGTTCACCAGGCCCTGGAACGCCCCGCCCCAGAGAAAGGAGTTCATGCCCTGGGTGGTGTTCCACAGGTAGAACGGCGCGTACTGGTTGACCGGAGAGCCGTCCACCCCGCGCTCGCGGATCAGATACGCCTTGAACCCGAGGCCGTCCCACGTGTCCAGCAGATGGCCGATGCGGGAGACCCGGTCGCGGATCACGGTCATGTCGTAGTCGGCGGGAAGCGTGAGCTCGTACTGCATGGCGTGCATCGGAAGGTCCTTCCTCGAGCTTCCTGGGTCATCCTCGGAATGCCGTGTCCGCGCCCTGCCGGTCGTCCTTCGCGGGGAGTGTGGACGCACGCCCGGGGGCTTCGGTGCGGCGGTGTCAGCGGGCGGGGGCCAGCAGGGCGAGCAGTCCCCGAACTCCCGTGTCGAACGCGGCCGGTGAACCGGAGGCGCGCGCCAGGACATAGCCGCCCTGGACGGTGGCGAGGATCGTCGCCGCGATCTCCGTGCTGTCGAGCCTGGCCGCGAACTGGCCTTGTTCCTTGCCCTCTTCGACGATGGCGGCCAGTCGCCCGCGCAGCCAGTCCAGTGTCTCGTCGACCGGTGCGCGCAGCTCGTCGCTCGCGATCACGTCCGGGTCCATCGTGAGCCGCCCGATGGGGCAGCCGCGCAGGACGTCGCGTTCGCGGCGCAGATAGGCCTCGATCCGCTCGTACGGCGATCCGGGCGAGCCGAGGACGGCCTCGGCGCCGGCCCGCATCTCCTCGGCGGTGCGGCGGATCGCGGCGAGCGCCAGGTCGGGCTTGCCCCGGAAGTGGTGGTACATGCTGCCCTGCCCCGCGCCCGCGTGCTCCAGGATCGCTTTGGGGCTGGTGCCCACGTACCCGCGCTCCCACAGCAGCTCGCGCGTGGACTCGATCAGTCGGTCCGGAGTGCTCATGAATTCACTGTACATACTAGTAGGTACAGAGGCGAGGGTTCCTGGCCTATCGAGCCCGGACGCGCGGCGAGCGTGCCGGCCGCCGCACCACCTGGGGGAGGGCACCCCGCACGAAGCAGCGCGTGGTGCCCGGCGTACTCCCCGGGGGGTACGCGCAGTGCCGCTGGCCGTACGACGACCCGGACCCCCTGTCTGGGCGAGTCTCGAAGCATCGCAAAGAGATCCCGCGGAAACGCGCGATTCCCACCCGCGATCCCCACCGAGGAGATGACTCGAGATGCAGACCCTGGCGAACTGGGACGGCGGCCCCGGCCCGTGGATCCTGTTCCTTCCGCTGATCTGGGCGGCCGTCGTGATCGGCGTCGTGACCGTGCTGCGCCGCACCGTCTGGCGCGGACGCCGCGGCCCGTGGCGTGCGACGGGCGGATTCGGCCCCGGCGGCTCCCTCCCGGCCGGTGACTCGCCGATCGCCGTGCTCGGCCGCCGTTTCGCCTCCGGAGAGATCGACGAGGACGAGTACTGGCGCCGGCTCTCCGTCCTCGACGAGCAGTTCGGGCGCACGGGCAAGGGCGGTGCGGCATGACGGCCACCACCGCCCGCCGGGACGCGGCACGCGTCACCGACGCCGTGAAGGTGTACGGCGGCGGCGACACCGCCGTGAGGGCCCTGGACGGGGTGAGCGTCGGCTTTCCGGCCGGCCGCTTCACCGCGATCATGGGGCCCTCGGGCTCCGGCAAGTCCACCCTGATGCACTGCGCGGCCGGCCTGGACACGCTCACCTCGGGGGCCGCCTACATCGGTGACACCGAGCTCGGCACCCTCGACGACCGCCGTCTCACCCTGCTGCGCCGCGACCGGATCGGCTTCGTCTTCCAGGCGTTCAACCTGATTCCGACGCTCACCGTCGCCGAGAACATCGCGCTGCCCATGGACCTCGCCGGAACCAAGGGCTCCCGTGAATGGACCGACGCCCTCGTCGACGTCGTCGGCCTGCGCGACCGGCTCCATCACCGCCCCAGCGAGCTATCCGGCGGACAGCAGCAACGCGTCGCCGTGGCAAGGGCGTTCGCCGGACAGCCCGACGTCGTCTTCGCCGACGAACCCACCGGCAACCTCGACTCCCGCTCCGGCGAGGAGGTCCTGAACCTGCTCGGCCGGGCGGTGCGCCAGATGGACCGGACGGTCGTCATGGTCACGCACGACCCGGTCGCCGCCGCGCACGCCGACGAGGTGGTCTTCCTCGCCGACGGACGCCTCGTGGACCGGATGGAGAACCCGACGGCCGACAAGGTCCTCGACCGTATGAAGGCCTTCGACAGCAAGGGGGCACCGGTATGAACGCCGCCCTGCGCCTCAGCGCCTCCTCGCTGCGCTCCCACAAACGCCGCTTCGCGGGCACGTTCTTCGCCGTGCTCCTCGGCGTCGCCTTCCTGGCCGGCACCCTCGTCATGGGCGACACCCTGCGCGCCGGGTTCGACACCATGTTCGGCAACGCGACCAAGGGCACCGACGCCGTCGTCCGCAGCGCCGACACCATCACCACGCCGGGGGAGAGCCAGGGCGTGCGCGCGCCGGTCGCCACCGATCTGGTGAACACGATCGAGCGGACGCCCGGTGTCGCGGCCGCCGCGCCGGAGATCCAGGGCGCCGGCCAGCTCACCGGCTCCGACGGCAGGCCCATCGGAGGCCAGGGCCCGCCCACCCTCGCGGGCAACTGGATCGACGACCCGCTGCTCAACGCGTACCGGCTCGCCGAAGGCCGCGCCCCGTCGAAGTCCGGCGAGGTCGTGGTCAACAGGGGAGCCGCCGAGAAGGGCGACCTGAAGATCGGCGACACGACGGTCCTGCGCACGCCCGACCCCGTCCGGGTGACGATCGTGGGCCTCGCGACCTTCGGCGGCGAGGACGGCATGGCCCAGGTGACCTTCACCGGGATGACGCAGGCCGACGCGGAGAAGTACCTGACCGCGAAGCCCGGAGAAGCCGCGAGCATCCGGGTGCGCGCGGGTCCGGGAGTCGGTCAGGACGAGCTCGTCTCCGACCTGACTCCCGTGCTTCCCCAGGGAGTCGAGGCCATTTCCGGGCAGGAGTCCGCGCAGGAGAACACCGACATGATCTCCAGCCAGTTCCTCACCGTCTTCACCACGCTCCTGCTCGTCTTCTCCGGCATCGCGCTCCTCGTCGCGACCTTCTCCATCCACAACACCTTCGCGATCGTCGTCGCCCAACGCACCCGCGAGAACGCGCTGCTGCGCGCCCTGGGCGCCTCGCGCCGGCAGGTCACCGTGTCGACCCTGGCCGAGGCGAGCGTCGTCGCCGTGACCGCCTCGGCCGCGGGACTCCTCGGCGGCGTCGGTATCGCGGCCGGACTCCAGGCGCTGTTCCCGGCCATCGGGTTCCCTTTCCCCGAGGGCGACTTGGTGATCAGCGCTCTCTCCATGGTGCTGCCGCTCGGCGTCGGCATCGTGGTCTGCCTCGGTTCCGCGCTGCTGCCCGCCGTACGCGCGGGACGCACCGCGCCGCTCGCCGCGCTGCGTGAGACGGCGGTCGACAGCTCCGGTGCCTCCCGCGGACGTGCGGCCGTCGGCGGGGGACTGGCCGCCCTGGCGGTGGGCGTCACCCTGACGGGTGTCCTGTTGACGCCGTCGCTGTGGCTCGCCGGACTCGGCGCCGTGCTGGCCCTCGCCGCCTTCGTGGTCCTCGGTCCGGTCGCGTCCTCGACCGCCGTACGCGTCCTCGGCGCACCTCTCGACAAGCTGCGCGGAGTCACCGGCGGACTCGCCCGGCGCAACGCGCTGCGCAGCCCCAAGCGGACCGCCGCCACCGCCGGCGCCCTCATGATCGGCGTCGCCGTCGTCTCGCTGTTCACGGTCTTCGGCGCCTCGCTCAAGGCCACCATGGACCAGACGGTCTCCCGCTCCTTCGCGGGTGACGTCGCCGTCAGCACACCGTCGTTCGGCGCGGGCGGCAGCGGACTCAGCCCGGGACTGGCCCCGGCCATCGCCAGTCAGTCGACGGTCGAGAACGCCGTCGGGCTGGGCAAGGGCGTCGCCGAAGTCGACGGAAAGGGGCGCGCGTTGACGGTCACCGACCCGGTCACGCTCGGCAAGGTCTTCGACCTCGGCGACGTACACGGTTCGCTGAACGACCTCGGCACCGACGGCATCGCCATCACCCGCACGGAGGCCGACAAGCAGCACCTGGTGACCGGTGACACGGCCCGGCTCGCCTTCACCGACGGACAGAAGGCCGACTTCACCGTCCGTGCCGTCTACGGCCGGTCGGAACTGGCGGGCGACTACGTCATCACCCGCGCCGCCTGGGCCCCGCACCGCACCCAGGACTCCGACACGCTCGTCGCCGTCTCGTTCAAGGACGGCGTGAGCACCGCAGAGGGCAAGGCCGCGGTGGAGAAGGTCGCCGAGCGGTACGGCAACCCCGAGGTGCAGACCCGGGACGAGTACGCGCAGTCCTCGGCGGGCGGCATCGACATGATGCTGACCCTGGTCTACGCCCTGCTCGCCCTCGCGGTGCTGATCGCGCTGCTCGGCATCGCCAACACCCTCACGCTCGCGATCCACGAGCGCACACGGGAACTCGGTCTGCTGCGGGCCGTCGGACAGACCCGGGCGCAGCTGCGCGCCATGGTCCGCTGGGAGTCGGTCCTCGTCGCCGCGTTCGGCACGGCGGGCGGTCTCGCCCTCGGTGCCTTCCTCGGCTGGGTGCTCGTCGAGGCCTCCGACGGAGCGTCGGACAGCGCTTTCGCCTTCGCGATACCGCCGCTGCGGCTCGTGGTGGTGGCACTGGTGGGCCTCGCTGCCGGAGCCCTCGCGGGACTGCGCCCGGCACGGCGGGCGGCGCGCCTGGACGTGCTGCGCGCCATCGCCACCGAGTGAGCCACCCGCGGCCGTACGACGCCCGCGAACGAGCGGCGTACGAGGCGGGGGTCACCGCCCGGTCAGCCGGCAACGGCTGACCGGGCGGGAGCGTGTTCCGGCCTGCGTACGTCGACCGTGTGCCTGAGAGTGGCCTCGCAGGCGATCTCGTACGGCGAACGGAGGGCGGCCGTCACCGCGGGCGACGACGCCGGAAGCGTGAACCACACGACCTTGCCCGATTCGCCGTCGGGCTGTACGCCCCAGCTCTCGCTGACCGCCGCGACCATGGCGAGGCCGCGTCCGCAGGTGGAACCGGGGTCCGCCTCCCGCACCACGGGAAGCCGGGGGTCGTGGTCGTGTACCGAGACCGTGAGCCGGTCGAGCAGCAGCTCGATCTTCACGGTGCACTGCTTGTCCGGCTGGGCGTGCCGGTGAACGTTGGTCAGCAGCTCGGTGACTCCGAGTGCGGCCCGGTCTATCAAGGGGTCCAGATGCCAGTAGCGCAACTGCGCAGAGACGATTCTGCGGACCTGGCCGATCCGCGACGGCAGGGCTTGGAGCTCCACCGTGCAATGCCTGCTTGGCTGGCTGATCACGGCTGCGACTCCCCGAATTGAGGTCCGGAAGAAGACGGAGATCGGATCCAGCAGAGTGGCTGAGTGGAACGGCCGCCTGCTGTGGTGGCCGGCGGGCTGGTTCGCAGCGTTATCGCCGGTAAACCCAGAGTGATGTGACATCAGAGTGACGCAGGGGGCGCGGTCCTGCAACTCGCGGTGCCTCACGAGGGGTAGCGGGCGCGGAGCGCACCTCAGCCGTTGCGTCCCGCCGCCCTGCGGACCGCCTCGATGAAGCGGCGTGCCGAGGGCGGCCCCGGCCTGCCGGGGGCCGGATCGTGCTCGCCGAGCGTCAGGGAGTAGCGCGTGCCGTTGACGTCCGCCAACGCCCGGTCCTCGTGCGCGAACCAGGGCTTCGACGCGCGCACCGCCTGCACCGGCGCGCTGTCGATCTCGCTGCCGTAACTGGTGAGCAGTTCCAGCCTGCCGTCGCTGATCCGGACCTGTCCGGCCCGGGTGAGCGAGCGCAGCCTCTTCCCGATCCGCACGCCTGTGGCTGTGAACTCCGGCTCCGCCATGATGCCCCGCCCCCTTGTGCGCTCCGGCCGTGCCTTGACGTGACCCAGTGTGCATCTCCGCCGGGGGCGACCGCCCCGTGCGGTGCAGTCTGCCCGCGGGCGGCGTCGAGCACCAGTGCGCATGACGAGGTGGTGGAGGCGGCGGGAGCAAAGGCCGGGATGCGCCCCCTCCCTTCCGGCTCCCCTCTGCTCCCCCAGGGGTGCCTTTGGGCTGCTCAAAGGTGTGTTTATGCAGGTGAGAAGCGTGTGGAAGGTGATTATGATCGAGGCGTCCGGCCAGCTGAAGCGGTGTCGGCGCCATGCGTTAGGAGCCTTCCCGTGAGCACTCCCCGGCAGTCCCGGACCGGCGAGACCCTCGATGTCGACCACAGTGACGCGGAGTACCGGAGCTGGCTCAAAGAAGCCGTCCGCAAGGTCCAGGCCGATGCCAACCGCTCGGCCGACACCCATCTGCTCCGCTTCCCGCTTCCCGAGGAGTGGGGCATCGACCTGTATCTGAAGGACGAGTCGACCCACCCCACCGGCAGCCTCAAGCACCGCCTCGCCCGCTCCCTCTTCCTGTACGGCCTGTGCAATGGCTGGATCCGGCCGGGCCGCCCGGTGATCGAGGCGTCCAGCGGTTCGACCGCCGTGTCCGAGGCCTATTTCGCGGGGCTCATCGGCGTGCCTTTCATCGCGGTCATGCCCCGCACCACGAGCGCCGAGAAATGCCGCTTGATCGAATTCCACGGCGGGCAGTGCCATTTCGTGGACGACGCGCGAAAGATCTACGAGGAGTCCGCCGCCCTCGCGGTCGAGACCGGCGGCCATTACATGGATCAATTCACCTATGCGGAACGGGCCACGGACTGGCGCGGGAACAACAACATCGCCGAATCCATCTTCCGCCAGCTGGCGTTGGAGCGATTCCCCGAGCCCGCCTGGATCGTCACCACGGCAGGCACCGGCGGCACGTCGGCGACCCTCGCGCGCTATGTCCACTACATGCAGGCGGACACCCGTATCTGTGTCGCCGACCCGGAGAACTCCTGCTTCTTCGAGGGCTGGACCACCGGCGATCCGGACGTCACCTGCGACAGCGGCTCACGCATCGAGGGCATCGGCAGACCGCGCATGGAGCCGAGCTTCGTCCCCGGGGCCATCGACCGCATGATGAAGGTGCCGGACGCGGCGAGTGTCGCGGCCGTACGCGCCCTGGAGCAGTCCATCGGCCGCAAGGCGGGCGGCTCGACCGGCACGGGCCTGTGGAGTGCCCTGAAGATCGTCGCCGAAATGGTGGCCGAGGGGCGCACGGGAAGCGTCGTGACGCTGCTGTGCGACCCCGGGGACCGTTATCTCGACAAGTACTACTCGGACGCGTGGCTGGCCGAACAAGGCCTGGACATCGCGCCGTACACCGCGGCGATCACCTCCCTGCTGGAGACGGGTATCTGGCCGACCTGACCCGACCCGGCGTCCGGGCACGCCTGGTGGGCCGGAGTCCAACACCCGCCCGGGGGAGCGCAGTTGGTCTGGTCGCTGGTCGCTGGTCGCTGGTCGCTGGTCGCTGGTCGCTGGTCGCTGGTTGCGGGTCGGGGGTCACCGATCACCGTGCCGGGGCGTGCCGGGGCACGGTGGGCCGGATGCCGGATGCCGGATGCCGGATGCCGGATGCCGGATGCCGGATGCCGGATACCGGACGCCCGACCTCGGTGGGGTCAGGCCGGACCTCAGGGTCGGGTCAGACAGGAAGCCGGACGCGCAGGGCCTGATGCGGTGCGTCGGGGATTCAGGCCGGTGCCGGCGTCAGTCGCCGATCCAGTGCCGTGACCGCGCCGCGGAAGGCGCGGCCCAGGCCTCCCCGCCCCACGGTGAGAGCCGCCCGGAAGAGGGCCGTTCCGTCGGCGGCGAAGGTCCACTGAACGTGGGTCCCCTTGCCCGCGGGCGTCAGCCGCCACTCCTCCACCAGGGCGCGTATCCCCGGCGCGTTCGTGACATCGACCCGGTACGCGTACACCTCGGGGGCCTCGGCGACGAGGACGGTCTCCTCGAAGCGTGTCCCGCCGCGGAGCCGCACCTCGCGCCCGGTGCCGTCCGTGGTGGGCCGGGCGAGCGTCACGGCCGAGAACCACTCGCTCCAGCCGGACACGTCCTCGGCGAGCGCGGAGAACACCGCCTCGGGAGGGGCGGTCACCTCCCGGGCGAACACCAGACGCACCGGAGCCGTCTCGACGAAGTCGGGTCCTACCGGACGCAGGCGACGTGCCATGAGCGAACCCCCTTGCGGGAACCGGGTCCTGGCTCCCGTGTGTGTACGGAGCGCCCGTGACGGGTCCCGCCCGGCCGCCTCGCGGAACCGACCCCGGTCGGCGGCCGACGACGACCTGGTCGCACCCGCGCCACGGACGGCGCCGGCTGTGTCACCGGCGGCGCGGGCAGCGTCACCCTAGCTGGCGGGCCGTCAGATGTCTGTATCGTCCTCGGGTTCACCGGCGACCACCAGACGCCGCAGGTGCTCCGCGATCTCCGCGCGGGCCTCGGCGGGCATCCCGCCGTCGGTCACCAAGGTGTCGACCTGCTCCAGCACGGCGAACGAACTGAGGCCCACCGTGCCCCACTTGGTGTGGTCGGCGACGACGACGACACGGCGCGCGGACTGCACGAGCCGCCGGTTGGTCTCCGCCTCCGCGAGGTTCGGCGTCGACAGCCCCGCCTCGGCCGATATGCCGTGCACACCGAGGAAGAGGACATCGAAGTGCAGTGCCGCGATGGCCTGATCGGCCACCGGACCGACCAGGGAGTCGGACGGTGTGCGCACCCCACCCGTGAGGACGACGGTCGCGGCGCCCGGCCGCTGACCGGAGGTGCGCTGCGCCGAGTGGAACACGTCCGCCACACGCACCGAGTTGGTGACCACGGTCAGGTCCGGGACGTCCAGGAGCTGATGGGCCAGCGCATACGTCGTCGTACCACCGGAGAGGGCGATCGCCGAGCCCGGCGCGACCAGCTCGGCGGCGGCCCGCGCGATGTCCTCCTTGGCGGTCAGCTCCAGGCCCGACTTGGCCTCGAAACCCGGTTCGTGCGTGCTCGCCTCGACCACGGGCACCGCGCCGCCGTGCACCTTCTCGACGACACCCTGGCGGGCCAGCGCGTCGAGGTCGCGGCGGACCGTCATGTCGGAGACGCCGAGCCTTCGCGTCAGTTCGTTCACGCGGACACCGCCGCGGCGGCGCACCTCGTCGAGGATCAGAGCGCGCCGCTGCTCCGCGAGGAGGTTCTGATTCTCACTCACGACCGCTCCGGTCCTTTCGCCGCTGCCTGCCCGACTCCGCCCGAACCCGCTCCCACGTGGACATTCTCCTTGCCCGAGGTCTGGAGGACGACCCATCCTCGCACGGGACACCGCCGGTCGCGCCACTGCCCGCACGCCCACGGTGTCCCTTCCGTGCCGCCACTTTCACACGTATCGGGGAGATTCCGTGAGTTCGGGTGTGCGCGGTGCCCGGATCGCGCGATCCTTGTGCCTGCACATGACACATGCGACAGGCGTGGCGCGGGGAAGTGCGGAACAGTGGAACGTGCACGGGAACATGCCATCGACGGGGAGCCCGGCAGCCCCGTACACCGGCCCGAAGCGGCCGGAACCGCCCTGGAACTCCTGGTCCACGGGGTCGGCGGCACCACGCCGGAGGACATGCTGGACGATCCGCGGACGGTCCGGATCACCGGCGACGCGACGGCGGCCGTCTTCCGGCGCGCCGAGGACGTCGGCGCCGAGGAGCGCCCCGGCGACCACCGCGGCGGTCCGGTGCGCGAGGCGTACGTATGGTGCAACCTCACCTCCGGCAACGGCGCCCGTGCCCTATGGCTCCTGTTACTGCCCTTCATGGTGGTCAACCTCGCGCACTGGATGCGCCCGGCCTCGCTCGGCCGCGGGCGGGCCGTGCGCCTGTACGGGCTGCTCGTCCGCCTCGCAGGACTCACCCTCACGGTGCTGCTGGTCGCCGCCGCCTGCGAGGTCGCCCTCGACCTGGCCGCCTGGCAGTGCGCGGGCACCCGCACGTGCGTGCGCAACCACTCCTGGCTCGGTTTCCTCTCCCCGGACCGGCCCGACGCGGGCTGGTGGAGCCAGCCGGGCCGCCGCCTCGCCCTGGCCTGCCTGGTGCCCGCGGCGCTCACCGCCCTCCTCTGGTACCTGTCGCACCGCACCTGGAGCGCGTACGAGTCGCAGCAGCCGATGTCCCGCGCCGCCGAACCCGACGAGGAGACCGACGGCACCGGACTGGGCCGCCCCGGCTTCTGGTACGGGCGCCGCCTGGTGGCCCGGCTGCGCGCCGCGCACACGGCCGCGGGCTTCCTGACCGTCGCCGCGGCCGTCGGCTCCTCGGCGGCCCGCTACGACCGCAGGCCCGGCGGGCCCGCCGTACTGGAAGTGCTGGGCGGGCTCCTGAACGCAACCCTCGTGGTGGGCGGGGCCGTTGTGCTGTGGGTGGTCTGCCGTCGCGGCCGCACCGAGAACCGGATCGACCACGCACGCGACCGGACGCTCGTACGCCGGCTGGCGCTGGGCTCGGTCGTCCTGCTCGTCCTCGCCCTGGTGTACGCCGGCTGGTCACGACCGGAGTGGCACTCGTCGGGGCGCCTGCCCGGCGACGCCACGTTCGGCGGCCTGGCCCTCGCGCAGGGCCTGCTCGTGATCGCGCTCGGCGTGGTCGCCCGCATCCTCTACCGCGCGAACCCCCGGGTCCCGGGCTCCCGCGGCACCGCGACCGGCACCGACGACACCCGCACCGCGATGCGTGGCTTCGCGGGGCCCGCCGTCGCCATGCTCGCCTGCGCGCTCGGCGGCGTGATGTCCGGAGGTGTGTCGCAGCGGGTCGCCGACTGGCTCGACGGCACCCGCCACTCGATTCCCGGCCCGCCCGTCCTGCTGACCTGGCAGGCCTCCGCGATCCCGCCGCTGCTCGTCGTCCTGCTCGTTCTCATCGGCTGGCTCGCCCGGCGCACCTGGCGGCTGCGCCGCCGCGAGACGATCGCCGTCGAACGCGACTACCCGGGCGAGGCCAAGGACATCGCCCGCACCCGCCGCATCGCGAGCACCCGCGCGATGGCCGCCCTCACCGACCGTGCGCCGCTCATGGTCGGCGTCGTCTCGTCCGTGACCCTGCTGCTCGGGGCCGGCGCCCTGGCCGGGGCCTTCACCACCGGGGACGCCCCGAGCGAGGCCGCGCGGGGGACGTACGGCGTCGTCCAGGGCGCGGCCGAGACCGCGCAGGCACTCGGCTCCTGGCTGATCGGCCTCGGCTTCATCCTGTTCGTCACCTGGGGCCGCCGCGCCTACAAGGACCCCGCCGCCCGCCGTACGATCGGCATCCTCTGGGACGTCGGCACCTTCTGGCCGCGCGCGGCCCACCCCTTCGCGCCGCCCTGCTACGCCGAGCGCGCCGTGCCCGACCTCACCTGGCGCATGGCCACCTGGATCCGCGCCACCGGCGGACGGCTCGTGCTCTCCGGACACTCCCAGGGCAGTGTGCTGGCGGCCGCCGCGGCCTGGCAGCTCAAGCCCGCGGTCCGCAGGAGAATCGCGCTGCTCACCTACGGCTCACCGCTGGAGCGCCTGTACGGACGCTGGTTCCCGGCCCACTTCGGCCCCGCCGCCCTGGCCTCACTGCACCGGGAGGTCGCCTGCTGGCGCAATCTGTACCGTCCGACCGACCCCATCGGAGGACCCGTCCGGCTGCCCGGCGACTGCGGCCCAGAAGTCGACCACGAGCCCTTGAAGGACCCGCTCGCCTACGGCCGCACCGAGCGGCTGCCGCTGCCCGCGCCGGTCCTCGGCCACTCCGACTACCAGGCGGACCCGGCCTTCGCCGACGAGCGGGACCTGCTGCTGGCCCGGCTGCTGCCCGAGGTGCCGGGCCAGCGTCCCCGGAAGGACGCTCACGGCAGCTCCGGCAGGTCCTCCGAGTAGAGCAAGGTCAGGTCGTCGGTGCTCGGCTCGTCCAGCTGGGCGACCCGGCCCGCGTGCCGCTCCACCATCGCCTCGAACGTCTGCCGCGCCGTGCGTCCGTTGCCGAACGCGGCACCCTTCGGAATCGCCGTGAAGTACTTCAGGAGCGCCTCGGCCGCGCCGGGGCCCAGGCGGTACTCGTGCTCCTCGGCCTGCTGCTCCACGATCCGCAACAGCTCGTCGGGGAGGTAGTCGTTGAAGGTGATGGTCCGTGAGAAACGGGATGCCACACCGGGGTTGACCGACAGGAACCGCTCCATCTCGGCGGTGTACCCCGCGACGATCACCACCACCGCCTCCCGGTGGTCCTCCATCAGCTTCACCAGCGTGTCGATGGCCTCGCGTCCGAAGTCGCGGCCCGAGTCCTCCGGCGACAGCGCGTACGCCTCGTCGATGAACAGCACGCCGCCGCGCGCCCGGTCGAACGCCTCCTGCGTACGGATCGCGGTCGACCCGATGTGCTCACCGACCAGGTCCACCCGGGACACCTCGACCAGATGGCCCTTCTCCAGCACACCCAGCGAGGCCAGGATCTCGCCGTACAGCCGGGCGACGGTCGTCTTGCCGGTACCGGGGGAGCCGGTGAAGACGAGGTGGCGCCGGGCGGACGCCGCCTTGAGGCCCGCCTGCTGCCTGCGTCGGCCCACCTCGATCATGTCGGTGAGGGCGCGCACCTCGCGTTTGACGTTCTCCAGGCCCACCAGTGTGTCGAGTTCACCGAGGACGATCCTGGATCCGCGGGCCGGCTGCGCGGGCTCCACGCCGCCGACGAGCGGTTCCCGTTCGGTGCTGCGCTGACCGGGGATCGCCCCCAGCAGACTCGCGGACGAAGCCGACGTCTCGACCGCCGTCTCGTGCGCCGGGGTGTGCAGCGCGGTGCTCTCGTCGCTCGCGCAGTCCTCGACGACGGGACCCCCGCCGGGCGCCGCGCCCCCGTCGGCGAACTCGTAACCCCCGCGCGCGCACCGCTCGGTACGGCACTTGCGCAAGGTCGCCCGGCAGCCGTCGATCACATGGAAGCCGTAGCCTCCGCTGTCCGCCACCCGGCAGTTCAGGAAGCTGCCCCGGCCGTCGGCGGACACGTAGAAGCCGGCTTCGGCGGGCGAGGTGACCGTGCAGCGCTCGATCGTCGGATCGGCGCCCTTGGTGACGATCACTCCGGTCTGCGTGCCGTCCACGATGCAGCCGGACAGGTTGCCGCCGCTGCCGTGGTCACGGAACCAGGCACCCGTCGCGGCGTCGCGGATGCGGCAGTCGTCGAGCTGCGCGGTGGCGCCGTCGCTCACCGACACCGCGGTGTTGCGCACCTGCGAGATGTCACAGTCGACGACATCCGCGCGCGAACCCCGGTCGAGGACGAACAGCGCGTCCGGCACGTCGTGCACCCGGCACGAGTCCAGTACCGCGGTCGCGCCGTCACTCACCCACACCGCGGGGTAGTCGCCCGTGCTGTCGAAGATCTCGCACTGGTTGGCGTCCACGCGCGTGCCCGGGTCCCAGACCGAAAGGCCGTTGCGCCCGAACTGCCGCACGCTGGTACGTGTCAGTGTCAGCACCGAACGCGAGCGCAGATCGACCGCGTTCTCCGGGATGTCGTGGATGCGGCAGTCGGCGAGCGTGAGCACCGCGTCTGTGTCGAGGGTGACGCCGTCGGCGGTCGTCCGGTGGACATCGCAGTCGGTGAGATGAGCCGTGGCCCGGCCGGTGATCTGCACCCCGGAACCCTTGACCTCGTACACCTCGCAACCCACCGCCTCCAGCGACGAGTTCTCGCCGGTCGCCGACAGGCCCGCACCGGAAGTGTGGTGCACCCGGCAGCGCTCGAGGCGCGGATGCGCGCCCCCGCGGACCACGACGCCCGACTGACCGGCCGCGACGACCTCGCACTCCTCGAACACCCCGCCGCCGCCGTCCAGTACGGCGATGCCGACGCCCGCGGGATTGTCGACCGTGCAGCGGCGCACGGTCGGGCGGGCGCCACCGCGCACCTCGATCCCGGCGGCGGACCGCGTGACGATCCGCACGTCCAGCAGTTCCGGTGTGCCGTCCTCGACGAGCAGCGCGGGCGCGGCGGAGTCCTGGCCCTCCACATGCAGGTCCTGGACCACGGCGGAGGCGCGCACGGTCAGCGGCACGCCGTCGACCGGAGCGATGCGCACGGAGCCGGGGGAGCCCTCGGGGCCGCGCAGCGTCACCGCCCGCTCCAGCACCAGGTTCTCCCGGTAGGTGCCGGGAGCGACGGTCAGGACGTCACCGTCGGCCGCGGCCTCCAGGGCGGCGGCCAGCGATGCGTACTCACCCGTGCGGCGCCGCCACCGCGAGGTTCCGGTGTGCGTCACCTGGACCGTGCCCTGTGCCATGGCGCTGTTGTGCCCCCACCTCGTCGTACGCGGGTCCTGCGAGGTCGTGCTGATGCCCCGTCGGTCGGGATCCCGGTCCCTGCCGGACAGCCTCTCACGACGGTGCCGAACAGTTCGGCCGGTCCACCGTAGCGTGCGCGGGGACGCCCGGTTGACCGGAGCGGAAAGGCGTCAGCTGCCGGTGCCTGCCTTGCCCCAGTCGGGACCCGCCTTGTCCCATGCCTGGTCCCAACGGGCATGACGTCGGCGGATCATGTGCCCCACGATCAACCGTCTGGCTCCCGCCACGAATCCCGCCGACAGCACGGCCGCGCCGAAACCGGCCAGAACGGCGTGGGTGGCCGCGGTGGCACTGTCGAGCGGGCGGCCCACTATGCCGCCGTGCAGATCGGTCCAGATCGGGAAATGGTCCCCAGGACGGGGGGACTTGAGGGCGGCGATCACCGTGCCGTGCTGCGGGGTGCCGTCCGGCGCCGTCCAGTCGGCCACGACGCGGCTGCGGGTGTCCCGTGCCGACGACGTCTCGGGGTCCGGCGCCAGCGGGCCCCGGGACAGCCTCCTGACAACGGTGGCGGTGACCTGGTGACGGTCCTCGCGCTGCTCCCGCACGGACCGCAGCAGCGCCTCCTGGGCCGAGGCCCCCACGACAGCTCCGACCAGGGGCGCGCCGACGAGGACGAACAGAAGGGCGGCCAGGGCCAGCCAGGCCTCCACGAGATCCGTCGTGCGGCGCAGCGGATTGTGCCGCCAGCGCCAGAGACCGATGATCGCGTGCACCGTCCCGCACCCCCTTCCGCGTCCGTGATAACCCGCAGCGGAGCCGTTCACTCGGGACGCGGAGGAAGAGAGAGCGAAATCACCCTCCCCCGGGCCCTGCGTGAACATCTCACGCCGACTCAACGATCCCGCCCGGGGCCGGGGTTCCCCGTGCCCGGCCTCTGGCGGAATGTGATCGCAGGGGCTAGGAGAGGACGGTCACCGGGTCGCCCACGCGCAGCGTGCCGCGGGACTCGGGAACCAGGTTCTGTCCGAAGATCAGCCTGCCGGCGAAGCGGCGGTGGCGGGCGAGCGTGCGCAGTGGCTCCTTGCCGCGCGCGGCGGTGTCCTGGTCGGTCGTGGTGACGACGCAGCGCCCCGACATCCTGGTCACCCGGAAGGTCACCTCGCCGATGGCGATCCGCGACCAGTCGTCCTCGGCCCAGGCGTCGGTGCCGGAGACGACGACGTTCGGCCGGAAGCGGTTCATCGGCAGGGGACCCTCGTCGGCGTGGTCGCCCTGCGCGATCAAGGAGTTGAGCGCGTCCAGCGAAGAGAGCGTGGTGACGAGCAGGGGATAGCCGTCGGCGAAGTTAACCGTCTCGCCCGGCAGGGCGAACTCCGGGTCGACGGGCCGGCGCGTGGCGGGATCGTCCATGTGGACGAGGCGCACATCGGCGCCCAGGTAGCCGCTGCACCAGTCGTGCGCGGCCGGGTCGGCGAGGACCGCTTCCACCTTGTCGCCGAAGATCTGCACGGTCGTCGTGCCGACGGGCTCGGGCACGGGAACGCTCACCGGCTCGCGGCCCTCGGCGGACAGACGAAGGCCGCCGCCGGAGAGAATCTCGGCGGCGGCCAGCGCCATACGCGGCTGCTCGCGTTGCGTGACGACCTTTCCCCCGTCGTCGATCAGGACCCAGCGTCGGTCTCCGGCCAGCCCCCAGGGCTCCACCTCGGCCTCCCGGGGTGACTGGCCCCGGAACGCCTTGACCGGATGGACGTGAATCGAGTGCAGTTGCGCGTTCCCCATGACCGCCATGGTGCCAGGAAGCACCGACAATCCGGTCCGAGGAGGTCAGTACCCGCGGTACTGCTGCCCGTTGTAGGGATCCTGGTAGGGAGCCGGGGCGGGCCGGGGAGCCGCGGGGCGCATCGCCTCGTAGCCCGTGCCGCTCGCCATCGGGCGGGGCTGCTGCGGCTGGGGGCCGGGATAGCCCCGAGGCGCGGCGGCCTGCTGCGGGATGTACGGCGCGGGAGCCTGCTGCAGCGGCGAGGGCTGCTGGGCCTGCTGGTAGCCGTACTGGTGCGAGGGGCCGGCCGGCAGCGCGGGGAGCGCCGACGGCAGCGCCGGGAGGTTGTTGCCCGAGTCGTAGGCGGAGGGGACCCGGATCGGGGCGATCTGAGGGGTACCCCGCTCGGCGACGAGGGAGTCGTAGATCGGGGTGTCCTGGAAGGCGGAGTAGTAACCGCCGCCATAGGTGGAGCGGGGGGAGGTCATGGCACATAAGTTAAGCCCACGATGTGCTGGTTGGGGAGACCGATAAGAGGGTTGTTTTCCGTGTCGGCAGTGACGCGGGATCCCCAATGCGAGCGAACTCGGCAAAAAAGGACGTCAAAGATGGTTGAGATCGTGTAAAGGCCGAGCTGCGGACGGGTTACCGGCGGTTGACCTGGATCTTCCAGTGCGAGTCATGGGAGTTCGGCGGGCCGGGGGATTAGGTTTGGCGGGGACGGAGCCGGCCGTCCGCTCGGGACGCGCACCGGCGCGGAGACACGTGATGGGGGCGTACATGTCAATGCCTAAGGGATCGAATGTTCCTGTCCCGACGACCGCACTGCGGGTGGAATTGGGGTGGCGTTCAGGACCGGGGGTGCCCGACGTGGATGCCTCCGCCCTTCTGCTGGTGTCCGGAAAGGTCCGTTCGGACGCCGACTTCATCTTCTACAACCAGCCGGCGCACTCCTCGGGCGCCGTGCGCCACGAGGGGAAGCGCAACGACGGCGGCCAGGTGAGCGACGCGCTGCTCGTCGACCTCGCGCGCGCGGAGCCCGTCATCGAGACCGTCGTCCTGGCCGCCTCCGCCGACGGCGGCTCCTTCGGGCGCGTTCCCGGTCTGTACATACGGGTGCTCGACGCACAGCACGGCACGGAGCTCGCCCGCTTCGACAGCGCCGACGCGACCGTGGAGACCGCCTTCGTACTGGGCGAGTTCTACCGGCGCCAGGGCGCCTGGAAGTTCCGTGCCGTCGGACAGGGCTACGGAAGCGGCCTCGAAGGACTGGCCACCGACTACGGGATAACGGTGGACGAGCCGCAGCACGCGGCACCGGCCGCCCCCGCACCGCAGGGGCCCGCCACCCTCGTCCAGGGGCCCCCTCCTCCCGTGGCGGCCCCGGTCACCATGCCGCCGCCGGTCGCCCCGCCCGTGACCATGCCGCCGCCGATGGCCCCGCCCATGACTCCGCAGCCGCCCGCGGCCCCTCCGGCGCCGGTCCGCCTGACCAAGGTGACGCTCACCAAGGAGGCGCCGTCCGTCTCGCTCAGCAAACAGGGCGGAACGTCCGGTGCCATGCGCGTGAACCTCAACTGGGAGGTGCGCAAGCAGTTCAAGGGGTGGGGCAGCAAGCGCGGCCGGGCCGTCGCCATGCACGCCGACCTCGACCTCGACCTGTGCGCGCTGTACGAGCTGTCCGACGGCCGCAAGGGAGTCGTCCAGGCGCTCGGCAACGCTTTCGGGGCGCTGCACCAGCCGCCGTTCATCCATCTCGACGGGGACGACCGCACCGGGGCCGTGGCCAGCGGCGAGAACCTCTCCATCAACCTCGATCACAAGCAGAGCTTCCGGCGCATCCTCATCTTCGTGACCATCTACGAAGGCGCGCGGTCCTTCGCCGACCTGCATGCCACGGTCACCCTGCAGCCGCTGAACGGCGCGCCGATCGACTTCTCGCTCGACGAGTGCACGGTGCCCTCCACGGTCTGTGCGCTCGCCCTCATCACCGGGAACGGCACCGACATGGTCGTCCAGCGTGAGGCGCGGTACCTGATCCCCGAGCGCGGCGTGAGTCCGCAGCGCACGGTCGACTACGCCTATGGCTGGGGCATGAACTGGACGCCCGGCAGGAAATGACCGCCGGGCCCCTGTCCCTCAGTTCTCGTCGAGGGCGGTGTCGGGGCGGGCGTAGGTGCGGCCCTTCCAGGCCGCACCGCGCCCCCTGTAGTGCTGCACCGCGGAATCGACCGTCATGAGGAGATAGAGGAACGCGGTGACCGGCAGCAGGGGAGCGAGCCACAGGGGCTGCCGGTAGTAGCGGAGCATCGGCACATACGTCGCCGCCATCAGCAGCCAGGCGAGCCCTCCGGCCGCCGCCGCCCACGTGTTCCCCGCGGCGAGGCCCGCCAGGAGGGCCACCGGCGGCACCAGATACACCACCGCGAGCCCGGCGACCGTTCCGGCGAGCAGCGGCGGGCTGTGCCGCAGCTGGGCGTACGCGCTGCGGGAGACCATGCGCCACAGATCATGGAGCCGCGGATAGGGGCGCACGCTGTCGACCCGCTCGGCGAGGCCCAGCCAGATGTGGCCACCGCCCCGCTTGACCGCGCGGGCGAGCGCCACGTCGTCGATGACGGCATGCCGGATCGCGTCCGGGATCCGCGCCCGCTCGGCGGTGTCCGCGCGCAGCAGGACGCAGCCGCCCGCCGCGGCCGCCGTCCGTGACCCCTTCACCGCGATCCGGCGGAAGGGGTAGAGCTGCGCGAAGAAGTAGACGAACGCCGGTACGACGAGCCGCTCCCACAGGCTCTCCACCCGCAGCCGCGCCATCAGCGAGACCAGGTCGAAACCACCCGTGCGCGCCGCCGCCACCAGTTCCCGCAGGCTGTCCGGCGCGTGCGCGATGTCCGCGTCCGTCAGCAGCAGATATTCGGGGTCCCGCGCGCGGGCGAGGCCGATGCCGTGGCGCACGGCCCACAGCTTGCCCGTCCAGCCCGCCGGCGGTTCACCCGGTGAGCCGACGGTGAGCGGCAGTCCGCCGTGCCGGCGCGCCAGTTCGCGGGCCAGCTCTCCCGTGCCGTCCGAGCTCCCGTCGTCGACGAGGAAGATCTCGGCCCGCCCCGGATAGTCCTGGGCGAGGAGTGACGGCAGGCTCTCGGGCAGGACGGCGGCCTCGTCCCGGGCCGGCACCACGACACAGACGGAAGGCCAGTCGACCGGATCGTGGCGGGCGGGCAACCGCACGTCCGTACGCCAGAAGAAGCCCTGGCCGAGCAGCAGCCACAGCCACGCGGCCAGTGATCCGACAGCGATCCACACGAGGGCGCTCACCTGTCGCAGTCTGCCCCACCCCAGACTCCCGTCGAGAGGGATCGTCTATGGTGACCGGGTGAAGATCGCGCTCATGGACTCCGGAATCGGACTGCTCGCTGCTGCCGCCGCGGTGCGTCGACTGCGGCCAGACGCCGATCTCGTCCTCTCCTCCGACCCCGGCAGCATGCCCTGGGGACCGCGCACACCGGAGGACGTCACCGCACGCGCCCTCGCCGTCGCCGAGGCCGCCGCACTGCACCGGCCCGACGCGCTGATCGTCGCCTGCAACACCGCCTCCGTACGTGCCCTGCCCGCCCTGCGCGCCCACCTGGAGCCGGAGGTGCCCGTCATCGGCACCGTCCCGGCGATCAAGCCGGCCGCCGCGGGCGGCGGCCCCGTCGCGATCTGGGCCACGCCCGCCACCACCGGCAGCCCGTACCAGCGGGGACTCATCGACCAGTTCGCCGACGGAGTGGACGTCACCGAGGTGGCCTGCCCCGGACTCGCGGACGCGGTGGAGCACGCCGACCAGGCGGCCATCGACGCCGCGATCGCCGCGGCCGCCGCGCACACCCCCGAGGATGTAAGGGCCGTCGTCCTGGGCTGCACCCATTACGAGCTGGTCGCCGAGCGCATCCGCGCCGCCGTGCAGCGCCCGGGGCGCCCGCCGCTCGTCCTGCACGGTTCCGCCGGGGCGGTCGCCGCCCAGGCGCTGCGCCGGATCGGCGAGATGCCGGACCCCGCGGCCCCCGCAGACTCCACGGTCACGGTGCTGCTGAGCGGGCGCGAAGGCGCCCTGCCGACGACCGCGCTCACCTATGAGGAAGGCCGCATCCTGTCGGCCGTCAGCCCCGCGCGCTGAGCGACGACCGCACCCCCGCTCCACCCTCGTGACGCCTGCTTGTCAGCGAAGGCGTCCGTTCCGCGGACACCGGTGGTGAACGTGCGGACACCCGGCGTACGGGCACGGTCCGTCACCGCTCGGTCCCCCACGGCGAGAAGCTCGTCCACCCGGCGGAGTAACGCTCCGCGACCCGGTGCCCGCGCAGCGGAACCTGAGTACTCTCGTGAACATGAGGGACCACCCCCACGGCGAAACCTCACCGCACCCGGCCTTGTGGACCGGGCATGCGAGGAATCGCGTTCAGTTGCTGCCCGCCATAGGCGGCCTGGCCTGCCTGGCGCTCGGGATCGAGCTGGCCGTCGACTCCGGCTGGACGTCGGGAACGGCCCCGCTGATCATGTCCGTCATCGGATGCATCGCCGCCGGACTGCTCATCCTCTTCGGCACGCTCGCGTTCGTGCATGTCGCCGTGACGGTGGACAAGGACTGTCTGGAGGTGCGCTGCGGCCACATAGGGCTGCCGCGCCGCCGCATCCCGCTCTCGACGGTCGTCGGCGCCGACTTCGCACCTCAGGTCACCCCGCGCCAGTGGGGCGGCTGGGGATATCGCTGGCGGCCCGAGCAGGGAACCGCCGTCATCGTCCGACGTGGTGAGGGCGTGGTGCTGCGCCTGGGCGACGGCCACACGTTCACGATCACCGTGGACAACGCCGAGGCGGCGGTACGGATCATCCGCGGCCATCTGCCCCCGGACACGTCCGGTGTGGTGCGCTGACGTCCGAAGCGGATGTCAGCTCATGACTCCAGGTGATCGCCGGACGACCGGGCCGGGACGTCGTCCGGCTCGGTCGTGGTGAAGGGGCGCGCGGTCGCGAGCCCGGCGAGCAGTCCCGCACCCGCGGTCACGGTCATGAAGCTCAGCGCGTTCCCGATCGAGGCGATGGCGGCCAGCGCCGTCAGAGCCGCGCCCGTGGTCAGCGCGATGGGGGTGGAACGCGGCGAGCGCAACAGCGCGTACAGGACCCAGCAGAAGGCCGCCCCGAGCAGGGCCACGCCGACAACGCCCTGCTCGGCGGCCTGCTGCAAGGGCGCGGAATGGGGTTTGCCGTCGGGCAGCAGCGACTGGGCGACCGTGGGACTGAACTCCCCGTAACGTCCGGGCCCGACCCCCAGAGCGGGATCGGTGCGGGCCATGTGCAGGGCGTCGTGCCAGAGCTGGACCCGGTGCTCGGTGAGCCGGCCCTCCAGGGACGCGGTCAGTCCGCCCGGCAGCGTGTCCTCGCCGATGGCCCAGGTCGCCCCGGTCACCAGCACGGCGGCGGCCGCCAGACCCGTGAGGGCGAGGGCGCGACGTCGCACACGGGCGGCGGCGAGCGAACACAGCAGGACCCCGACGCAGGTGACGAATCCGGTGGTCGATCCCAGCACCGCGGCCGTCACCGCGATCGCGGCGGCCAGCAGTCGCAGTGCGAGACGCAGGGCGGGCGGGCGTGCGGCCCAGGCGGCGCAGCACGCGGCGCCGGAGGAGAGGGTCAGCAGGGCGGCCGTGGCGCCGCTGTGGCCGAGTTCCAGGCTGATCTGCGGGCCGGGTGTGGCGATGGCGAGGCCGAGTCCGGCCAGCGCGCCTGCGCAGGGGGCGGCGACCGGCAGGAGTGCTCCGAAGATCCGCCCCGAGGCGTAGCCCGCCGCCACGGCGAGCACCGCCAGCAGCATGCCCTCGGGCCGGCCGTCGTGCGCGGTCGCCGTGATCAGCGACCAGGCGGCACACGCCGCGAGCACGGCCACGCCGGCGCCGTCCGCGCGGCTGCGTCTTTCGCCCGTGGCCGCCGAATCAGCCGTGGAGACCATCCCCGTGGAACCCACCCCGTCGCCCCCCGACTCCGCCTGACCTCGGGTGCCGTCACCGCATCAGGCCGCACGTCAGAGGCTCGGGCACACCGTAACGGGTGATGCGCCGGTTTGGGGACATGTTGTGCAGGAACGTTGCAGCAGATGCGTACGAGGGGACCCGCCGAGCGGTGTTCCGCCCATCGGGACCGAAGAGGCCGAGCTGTCGGCGCCCAGGTCAAGCGCCGTACACTCCCCAAGTGACCGCCACCGCAACCACCGTAGACGAGCCGGAACAGCTCGAACCCCAGGCCGTGCCCGCTTCGCGCGGTGCCGCCCTGGTGCGTCGCCTCGTTCCGGCCGCCGCCGCGGCGCTCTCCGGAGTGCTGCTGTACGTCAGTTTCCCGCCACGGACCCTGTGGTGGCTGGCCCTGCCGGCCTTCGCGGTCTTCGGTTGGACCCTGCGCGGTCGCAGCTGGAAGGCCGGTCTCGGCCTCGGCTATCTGTTCGGCCTCGGATTCCTGCTGCCGCTGCTGGTGTGGACCGGGGTCGAGGTCGGCTCCGGCCCCTGGCTCGCGCTGGTCGCGGTGGAGGCGGTCTACGTCGCGCTCGTCGGCGCGGGGATCACCCTCGTCTCCCGGCTGCCGGGGTGGCCGCTGTGGGCGGCGGCCATCTGGATCGCGGGAGAGGCGGCACGCGCGCGTGCGCCCTTCGGCGGATTTCCCTGGGGCAAGATCGCGTTCGGGCAGGCGGACGGTGTCTTCCTGCCGCTCGCCGCGCTCGGCGGCACTCCGGTGCTCGGCTTCGCGGTCGTGCTGTGCGGCTTCGGGCTGTACGAGATCGTCCGCCTGTCCGTCGAGGCGCGCGGCACCCGGGTCCTGCGTCGCGGCGCGGCCGCGGTGGCGCTGCTCAGCGTCGCCGTCCCGGTCGTCGGGGCAGCGGCCGCGCGGACGCTGGTCAGCGACAAGGCCGAGAACGGCACGACGACCGTCGCGCTGATCCAGGGCAACGTGCCGCGCGCGGGACTGGACTTCAACTCCCAGCGGCGTGCCGTCCTCGACCACCACGTGCGGGAGACCGAGCGCCTGGCCGCCGAGGTCAAGGCGGGCAAGGCCGCCAAGCCCGACCTGGTGCTGTGGCCGGAGAACTCCTCCGACATCGACCCGTTCGCCAACGCCGACGCGCGCTACGTGATCGACGGGGCCGCCAAGGCGATCGGCGCCCCCATCTCCGTCGGCGGGGTCGTCGAGCGGGACGGCAAGCTCTACAACGAGCAGATCCTGTGGGACCCGGCCAAGGGCCCGGTCGACACGTACGACAAGCGGCAGGTCCAGCCGTTCGGCGAGTACCTTCCGCTGCGTTCGCTGCTCGGGGCCATCAACGAGAACTGGACGTCGATGGTGCGCCAGGACTTCAGCCGTGGCACCGAGCCGGGCGTCTTCACCATGAACGGCACCAAGGTCGGCCTCGCCACCTGCTACGAGGCCGCCTTCGACTGGGCCGTGCGCAGCACCGTCACCGACGGCGCGCAGATCATCTCGGTGCCCAGCAACAACGCGACCTTCGACCGCAGCGAGATGACCTACCAGCAGCTCGCCATGTCCCGCATCCGCGCCGTCGAGCACAGCCGCACCGTCACCGTGCCCGTGACGAGCGGTGTCAGCGCCGTGATCATGCCGGACGGGAGGATCACCCAGAAGACCGGGATGTTCGTCGCCGACTCGCTGGTCCAGAAGGTGCCGCTGCGCTCCTCCGAGACCCCGGCCACCCAGCTCGGCATCATCCCCGAGATGTTCCTGGTGCTGGTCGCGGCGGGCGGCCTCGGCTGGGCCGCGGCGACCACGGTGCGCGCGCGGCGGAACACCGACGCCTGATACGCGGTCCGGGGCCCGTGCCGAGGTGACGGAATCGCGCCGCTAGGGTCGGGGCCATGGCTACTCCCGACTTCATCCGCGAGATCCGCGCCTTCGCGGGCCACCAGCTCCTCTGGATGCCCGGGGTGACCGCCGTGGTCTTCGACGACGAGGGCAGAGTTCTGCTCGGGCAGCGTTCGGACAACCACCAGTGGGCGCTCATCTCCGGTATCCCGGATCCGGGAGAGCAGCCGGCGGCCTGCGCGGTGCGCGAGGTGTACGAGGAGACCGCCGTGCATGTCGAGGTCGAGCGCGTCGTCCTGGTCCGGGCGGGGGAGCAGGTGACGTTCGCCAACGGCGACGTCTGCCAGTTCATGGACACCACGCTCCGGTGCCGCGCCGTCGGAGGTGAGGCCCGTGTCAATGACGACGAGTCCCTCCAGGTCGACTGGTTCGACGTGGACGCTCTGCCGAAGCTGAACGAGCAGGCCCTCTTCCGGATCAAGCAGGCGCTGGTTGACGCACCCACATGGTTCGAGCCTATGACCTGAGTGTGAAGTGTGTGGACCGACCACATCGGTTGGGGCGTGGGGGCTGCCTAGGGTCGAGGCATGACCGAGCCCAGCGCCCTCTCGGGCCCCCACGCTTCCGCACTCGACCTCGGCGGCCGCACCGCCCTCGTCACCGGCGCCGCGAGTGGCATCGGCCGCGCCTGCGCGCTGCGGCTCGCCGCCGCCGGAGCCAAGGTGAGAGCGGTCGACCGGGACGCCGGAGGCCTGGAGACCCTGGCCGACGAGATACACGGCCTGGGCGGGACCGTCGAGCCGCACGTCCTCGACCTCACCGACCTCGACGCCGCGGAACAGGCCGCGGCGGGCACCGATGTCCTCGTGAACAACGCCGGGCTGCAAATGGTCCGCCCCATCCAGGAATTCCCGCCCGAGGTGTTCCACACGGTGCTGACCGTGATGCTGGAGGCGCCGTTCCGCCTCATTCGCGGTGCTTTGCCCCACATGTACGGGCAAGGGTGGGGCCGCATCGTCAACATCTCCTCCGTCCACGGGCTGCGCGCCTCGGCGTTCAAGTCCGCATACGTCGCCGCGAAACACGGCCTGGAAGGCCTCTCGAAAACCGCGGCCCTCGAAGGCGCACCCCACGGAGTCACCTCGAACTGTGTGAACCCCGCCTATGTGCGCACCGCACTGGTCGAGAAGCAACTGGCCGACCAGGCTCGGACACACGGCATCCCGCGGGAGCGCGTCCTGACCGAGATTCTGCTGAAGGACAGCGCCCTCAAGCGTCTCATCGAGCCGGCGGAGGTCGCCGAGGCGGTGGCCTACCTCTGCGGACCGCAGGCGGCCTTCATGACCGGAACATCGCTGACGCTGGACGGCGGCTGGACCGCGCACTGAGCGAGGCCGAGCCCGCCCCGCGTCGAGCCGTATCGGAGCAGGTCGTGAGTTATCCACAGGGCCGCGGCGCCGATCCGCGGATGCGCCATCCTGTTGCCATGTTCCGCGATCACCTGCCATCAGCCGAGCGCTCCGCCGACAGCGTGGAAGCGCCGTTCCTGGAACTCCTGGCCAGAGGAGCGACCGCCGACGCCTACGAGCAGCCGGTGCTCCTCGCCCGCGCCGAGGGCCTGCCCGCCGACCGCGTCGCCGCGCTCGAACAGGCCAAGCTGCTCGCCCTGCGCGTGCGCACGGAGATAGAGGGACGGCGCCGCCGCGAGGCCGAACTCTCCGCGCTCTTCGAGACCGCGCACGACCTCGCGGGCCTGCGCGACCTCGACGCCGTGCTGCAGGCGATCGTGCAGCGGGCCCGGTCCCTGCTGGGCACGGACGTGGCGTATCTCAGCCTGAACGACACGGCCAGAGGCGACACCTATATGCGTGTCACCGAAGGCTCGGTCGCCGCACGGTTCCAGCAGTTGCGGCTCGGCATGGGGGAGGGCCTGGGCGGGCTCGTCGCGCAGACCGCCCGCCCCTACGTCACCGACGACTACTTCAAGGACGAGCGCTTCCAGCACACCCGCACCATCGACGCGGGCGTACGGGACGAGGGGCTCGTCGCGATTCTCGGCGTGCCCTTGATGATCGGACCCCAGGTCATCGGCGTGCTGTTCGCGGCGGACCGCCGGGCGCGGGTCTTCGAGCGGGAACAGATCGCACTGCTCGGCTCCTTCGCGGCCCTCGCCGCGGCGGCCATCGACACGGCGAACGCGCTGGCGGACACCCGATCCGCCCTCGACCGCCTGGGCCGCGCCAACGACATCATCCGGGACCGCAGCGGAGTGATCGAGCGCGCCTCGGACGTCCACGACCGGCTCGCCGAACTCGTGCTGCGCGGCGGGGGAGTCCATGACGTGGCCGCCGCGGTGTCCGAAGTCCTCGACGGCACGGTCGAGTTCGCCGAGCCCGGCGCCACACCGGCCACCGCGGTGGAGGCCGCCCGCGCCGACGGCCACGCCGTGCGACACGGGGACGACTGGGTCACCGCTGTGGCAGCCGGCGGCGAGCTGCTCGGCGCCCTGGTGCTCCGCGGGCACCCGGGCCTCGACCCCGTCGACCAGCGCACCCTGGAGCGCGCCGCCATGGTGACCTCGCTGCTCCTGCTCGCCAGACGCTCGGCCTCAGAAGCCGAACAGCGCGTACGCGGCGAGCTGTTGGACGACCTGCTGGACGCCCGGGACCGCGATCCGAGGCTGCTGCGCGAGCGGGCCGCGCGGCTGCACGCCGACCTCGACGGCCTTCACGTGGTGCTCGCGGCCCGTCTCGACGCCACGGCCGCCGACGCCGACCAGGAGGCGAGCGCACGCAGACGGCTGTGGTCCGCCGCGTCCCATCTCGCCACCACCCGCCACGGACTGGCGGCCGCCCGCGACGGCGGCACCGTCCTGCTGCTCCCCCTCGGACCCGGCGACACAGCGACGACACTGGCCCGCCGCACGGCCAGGCAGCTCGGTACCGCCGTCCACGAAGCGGTCAGTGTCGGTGCCTCGGCACCCGTCGACCGGCTCGCGGCGCGTCCCGAAGCGGTGGCCTCGGCGTACACGGAGGGCCGACGCTGCCTGGAGGCACTGCGCCTGCTCGGCCGGGCCGGCGACGGCGCGGCCGCCGAGGACTTCGGGTTCCTGGGACTGCTCCTCGCAGGGGACCGGGACATCTCCGGGTTCGTCGACCGCACCATCGGCGGAGTCGTCGCCTACGACGAACGGCGCGGCACCGACCTCTTGCACACCCTCGACGCGTACTTCGCGAGCGGCATGAGCCCGGCACGCACGAAGGACGCCCTGCACGTGCATGTGAACACCGTCGCGCAGCGGTTGGAGCGGGTGGGCCGCCTGCTCGGGGACGACTGGCAGAGCCCGGCCCGCACACTGGAGATCCAACTCGCCCTGAGACTGCACCGGTTGTCGTCGGGCGCACCGCGCTGATCCCCGCACGCGGATCGCGTACGGGGATCAGGGGTGCGGGCCTCGGTCAGACGGTGCGGGCGTCCGCCGGCGTCGCGGAAGCGGGCCGCTCGTCGGTCGTGGCCTCGACGTCGGACAGGTCGCGGCTGCGGGTCTCCTTCGCCAGGCCCACGGCGATCAGGGTCAGGACGACCGCCCCGATCACGTACAGGGAGATGGGGGTCGAGGTGCCGTACGAGGAGAGCAGCGCCGTCGCGATGAGCGGTGCGGGCGCGCCCGCCGCGACGGAGGCGAACTGGGCGCCGATGGAGGCACCCGAGTAGCGCATCCGGGTCGCGAACATCTCGGAGAAGAAGGCGGCTTGGGGTGCGTACATGGCGCCGTGCAGGACCAGGCCGACGGTGACGGCGAGGACCAGATTCCCGAAGCCGCCGGTGTCGATCAGGGAGAAGAACGGGAACATCCAGAGGCCGATTCCCGCGGCGCCGAACAGGTAGACGGGGCGGCGGCCGACGCGGTCGGAGAGCGCGCCCCAGGCCGGGATGACGGCGAAGTGCACGGCCGAGGCGATGAGGACGGCGTTGAGCGCGGTCTGCTTGGAGACGCCGGCGGAGGTGGTGGCGTACACGAGGATGAAGGCGGTGATCACGTAGTAGCTGATGTTCTCGGCCATGCGGGCGCCCATCGCGACGAGCACGTCCCGCCAGTGGTGACGCAGGACGGCGACCAGCGGAAGCTTCTCCGGCTTGTCCGTTCCCGCCGCCTTGCGGGCCTCCGCCTGGGCCAACGCCTGCTTGAAGACGGGCGATTCATCGACAGACAGACGTATCCACAAACCGACGACGACCAGGACGCCGGAGAGCAGGAAGGGAATGCGCCAGCCCCAGGAGACGAAGGCGGCGTCCGACTGGGTCGCGGTGAGCAAAGAAAGGACGCCGGTCGCCAGGAGCTGGCCGGCGGGTGCTCCGGTCTGCGGCCACGACGCCCAGAACCCTCGCCGCTTGGCATCGCCGTGCTCGGACACCAGCAGGACGGCGCCGCCCCACTCACCGCCCAGCGCGAAGCCCTGCACCAGGCGAAGTGCGGTCAGCAGGACGGGGGCCGCCACGCCGACGGTCGCGTGCGTGGGCAGCAGACCGATCGCGAACGTCGCCCCGCCCATCAGCAGCAGGCTCAGCACCAGCAGCTTCTTGCGGCCGAGCCGGTCGCCGTAGTGCCCGAAGACGAGCGCGCCCAGCGGCCGGGCCGCGAACCCGACGGCGTAGGTCAGGAAGGAAAGCAATGTGCCGACGAGCGGGTCGGATCCGGGAAAGAAGAGCTTGTTGAAAACCAGGGCGGCGGCCGAGCCGTAGAGGAAGAAGTCGTACCACTCGATGGTGGTGCCGATGAGGCTGGCGGCGACGATGCGCTTGAGGCTGGCGGGGGGTGGGGGAGCGGTGGTTCCGGAGGCCATGTGCGCCACTTCCTCGTGTGCGGTGGGGACGGGTACGTGTTGGCACACGGTAGGAAGACGCACGTCAGGGGCACATGTGGTGGGGCAACATAGTTCGAGGGTTGGCTATGCGTGTGGCCACCATGCCAGGGTTGCGGAAGGCCGGTTCAGGGGCTCGTAGGTGGTCGAAACTGGTGCCGTCTGGCTGCGCCCCGGCACCGTACGGCTGCCCCCGTGGCCCGGCCGGCTCCCGTTCACCGCTGGAGATGGTCCACCGCAACACCGTCCACTACCGCATCCAGCGGCCGTCGACCACTACCACCTCGACCTCGACGCCAACGCCTTCGACCTCCACTTCGCCCTCAACGTCCGCCGCTGGCACGGGGCGGAAGTCCTGCGCCGCAAGCGCAGATGATGGAGTCATGGGGGCCCTTCGTCACCTCATCAGTTCCCTGAAGTGGACACTCGTCCGGCTCTCTGGACACGCGTCACCGCATCCGCATCCGCCACCTCGACGAGACGCTGCGGGGTAGGTGGCGCCGACCCTGCCGCAGTTGGGGCGCGTTCCTGCAGTGGGACTCGCGCCGACGTTGATCCTGGTACCCCGTCCTTCTGTCGCCGGCTATTTGGTCCGCAGCATGAGGGCAAGACGTGTGTTGTCGCCGTAGACCCCGGTCTCATCGCCGCGGATCCCGTACCGCTTCTGAAACAGGGTCACTGCCGCTCGGATCTCGGCGTCGTAGCGGCCGTCGATCGGCCCACCGTCGTAGATGCCGGGTATCTGCAGGAGACGTACCTGCAACTCGTAGACGCCATGGCCGCTGTCGCCTTGGCGCAGGACGCCCGTGCCCGGGATTTCGGGGAGCGGCGGGTCAGGTGTGCCGTGCGGCGGGCGGTTCGACTGCCCTTCCGTCGGGAGGGAGGGGTCCTTCGGCGCGGGAGTCGCCGGCTGTGGGGATTCCATGTGCCGGGCAGGCGAAGAGGAGGTCGCAGGGTCGGCGTTGTGGTAGGTCAGCAGCCACGTGGCGAGGATCAATCCGCTCGCCGCGCCCAGCCCGAGGATTCCGGTGATTCGCAGGTCCCTGCGGCTGGTGAATCGCCGCCGTCTGCCGCCGGTCTTCCTCCCATGTGCGCGGGCGGATGGCGCAGATCCCCTTAAGGGCGCCGTGTCGAGCTGGTCGAACGGGACGGCAGCACAGCGGGAGACGTCCGGCCAAGCGCCCGGCCGGGGGGTCCTGCTCGACGAGCTTTCCTGCCAGGGTGCCGGAGCTGGGAGAGCCACGGCTGGTGCGACAGCCTCCGGTTCCGGTCCACCGGCCGTCGGCGGCTTTCCCGTCGACGGGGGTGGGACGGCCTCCAGCCCTCTGGGCAGCCCCGGTGGCTCCGCAACGACAGCCCGCGGAGTGTCGTGGTGCAGGCCGCCAGTCGGCAGCGATTCAGTGGCAGTTGGGCGGTGGGGCCCGGGACGCTCTGGTTGCGTGCCTGACGACACACGTCTGACTGGCAGTGCCTGGCCGGATGCGGAGCAAGCCGGGGTCGACGGGGACGAGGTCGGCTGGGGAAAGCGGGCATCCCCGGTCGGGTGACCGTGCCGGCTCTGGGGCTGAGACGGGCCTTCGACCTCCTGGTTCTCGTCGCGCAGGAGGTCGGCGCGTGCGGCATCCAAAGCGTCCAGCACGGCTTGGAAGGAGTCTCTGATCCCTTGCGCGATGTCAGGGTCCGAGCCGGGAGTTCGCTCAGGGTTGGCGTCGTTGCGACCCACCGAGTCCTCCTCAACTTGTCTTGTTTCTGACGGCCCATTTCTTTCATCAGCGGCGGTCAGGTACCAGCTGTAGGGTGGTGATCACTGCGAGGGCCTCTGCGCAGGGCGCCCCGGTGGCGGGTTTCCCTCTCTTCTCAGGGAGGCAATACGTAGGCCGCGCGGCTTTGTCTTCATCGTGCGGCCGGTATGTAACCCACGCCTCATCCAGAGCCCGGGCGGTGGTACAGCCGCACATCTCGTTCTGCAGAGCCCCGAATTCGCCGAACCGTGGATCCGATCACCGCGTCCGCGCATGTGACACGCCGTGCTGGAACTGCACGACCCTTGGATCGGCTGGGTGGCAGTACCTCGGGGCTGCCCTTCGAACTGTCCCTGATCGTCACCGGCACAACGTCAAGGAGGCCGCTGTCATGCGACGCCTGGCCGAGCGCTACGGGTGCGGGCTTCGGGGTGCCCATGGTTGGGTGGCTAGGGGGATCGGCGCTGGCTGGTCCCCGATGGCCGCCTCACAGCGGCCGGCGAGGCTTTTCTCTCCCGCGGTCTGGCAGGGGAGGTCGAGCCGTGGGAAGTGAGCAGCACTCGGCCCGGATCGAGCCGCAACCGTTCGGCTCGTACGCGGAAGCTGCCGCGCCGTCCCGATCATCAACGTCCCTTCCAGCAGAGTTACCTACCCCACTCTTCAGCCTGTGGGTGAGTACTCATTCGATGCGCCCCGTTGAACCCAGTAACCGGTGACCCACCCGCAGACCGGTAAGTGAGGTTCGTACATGTCAAAGATCGGTCCGAAACAAACCCAGCGGCGTCTCCCCACCGCTGACTGCTGCCCGGATTGGGTGCACCTTTGCTCCCGTCAACTCAAGGACTGAGAACGGTCGCTTCATGGACTACTGCATCCCGTGCAGCCGCACGCTCAACGGCACCGTTACCTGCCCAGAGTGTGGGGCATACGACCCCGGCATGGCACAGCCGAGCGATCGGAGAGACGGTGCTCCGGCCGTCGAGGCCGCGATGCCGGAGGTCCGCTCGAGTAGGGGACCGAGCTCCTCCGGGTCGCCCCTTCCCGGGTCAACGACTGCCTCGCAAGACCTGCCGGCTGACCGGTACGACCGTCCGGCGCGGCTGAAGAAGTATGCCGCCCGGTCTCTTGCCGCAGCCGCCTTCACCCTCCTCGGAGGCCTGGCCAGCGCATCGGTGTTTCCCCAGTCGACGGCCCCACGAGCAGCCTCGATCCCGGAACAGCCGTCCCCCGAAGAGCCCGGGGTCCGCGTTCCCGATACACAGGCTTCACCGGAGCGTGTGACCACGCACCCGGCCCGAAAGGGCGTCCGGGACCGAAACGGGGACGGGATCCGGCGTCCTCTGCCAACGGCGTCTCGCAGCACGTCACCGGTCTCTCGGCCTCCCGCCACCACCAGTGCGCCGCCACCAGTGAAGGCGAAGCCGACCCCCCGAGCCTCCAGCGGCCGCCGCCCCAGCTCGCCCTCGCAGAGGGCAACCCCTTCCGCGAGGCCCTCCGCCAGTCCTTCGGCGAGTCCTTCCGTCAGTCCATCCGTCAGCATCAGCGCCTCTCCTACCAGTTAGTGGCTCGCCGAGCAGCAAAGGGGAAGCCGGTGGCTGAAACGCCGGCAGGGCTCCCGACCCCAGAAACCTCCACCTGATCTGCGCACGGCATCCGCCTGATCGGCAGCGGGCTTGCCGGCGCCAACAGAGGCCACAACCACGCACCCTTCTGCCGTCAACAACGTGCGGCACGTGGACTGCGGCCAGGAGTGGGAGCCGTTCATGTCTGTCCGTCGTCCCTCTGATCCGCATCCCACGCACTGGACACCGACGAGTAGCCGGCACGATTCGGTGCTGGGAACGTGCGATCGCCCACAGTTATGTTGTGCACAATCAAATTGCGTACTAGCGTCTGTGCGCAGTGCACCACGAGAGGGAGGCGGCGCAATGAATCCTGTCCGTTACGAGGACTACCGACCCACCGAACGCCCTTCCTACCAGGAGGAGTTGGAAGCAGTTGTCGCCCAGGTCGCGCGTCGTACTCGCGCCTCGGTCGAGCGCGAGACCGTCGGCCGCGCTGTCCGAACGGCCCACGGCAAGACCTACGGCCTCCTCAAGGCCACGGTCACGGTTGGTGACAATCCTGGCTTCTACCGGCAGGGAATCTTCGCGCGGCCGACCGCGTACGACGCGGTCGTCCGCTACTCGAACGGCTTGGGCCACGACCGCCCCGACCACCAGCTGGGCGCGGCTTGCGGAATGGGCATCAAGCTGTTCGGAGTTGCCGGCCCCTCGCTGCTGGACGACGAACGAGACAGCGGCACCTTCGACCTCAACCTGATCAACAACGATGTCTTCTTCGCGAACACGGCCTACGACTACATGGTGATCGAGGATTTGTTCGCCGAATTGCCCGAGGCCCTCGTGGACCCAGCCCGCCGCAAGACCTGGATGGCGGAGTTCCTGACCCGCCGGCTGACGCTCACCGATCCCGACAGCTGGCTGTGGGACGAACTGCTCGCCATGCTGTCGTTCACCGGCGTCCCGCGCAGGAACCTGCTGTCGTACAGCTACAACAGCATGGGTGCCTTCCGGTACGGCGACCACATCGCCAAGATCCGTACCGTGCCGACCGCCGCGTCCCTGGCCTCCATCACGCAGCAGATCGTGGACGTGCGCGCGGACAATGAGGCATTCCGCCGCACCCTGGTGGCCGAGGCCGCGGAGCGAGACCACTCCTTCGAGCTCCAGGTCCAGCTCAACACCGATCTGACCCGTATGCCGGTGGACAACACGTCCGTCAAGTGGCCCGAGGAACTGTCCCCCTGGGTGACGGTCGCCCGGGTGGATCTCCCGCGCCAGGCTATCGGCGGGTACGACAACCTGGCGGCCGCCGACGCCACGTCGATCACGCCGTGGCGTTCACGCGAGGACCACCGGCCCATCGGCGAGATTCAGCGGGTGCGGCAGGAGGTGTACCGGCGCTCGTCCATCGAACGGCACCGCGTCAACGGGCAAGAGCGGCGCGAACCGACCGGCAGCGCTGAGCTGCTGGGCTGAGCTGCCTCGGTCGCCCGCCGCCACGCAGGTCAAGTGGGCCCGGCACCGCCGTCCGCCGGCCCGCTGGGCACCCAGGGGCGCGCGGCGGCCAGGTGGTGGCTGGCGGATTGGATGGCCAGCAGGTGTGTGGTGCCCCGTAGGCCGGCGCCGACTCCCGCGGCTCGGATCGGTTGAACCCGTGCACGAACCGCTGGTGGCCGGCATCCAGTTCACTCGCCCACAACCTGACGTCAGCAAGGTCCCCATCCACAACCACGCACGTCATCTGCAAGCACCTGCGACGTCAAAACCCTGGGCGTCGACTTCGCAGGGCCGCCTGCCTTTGACCGGATCGGGCTCGGCCGGTCGAGTCTGACCCAACTGGTACGGGACCAGGAGGGCCGCGGGTGGGTGCTGCGGTGCCCACCGCTGGGTCGCCTGTCGGCGTCGGCGCACGACGTGGCCCGCGAGGCGCGGATTCTGACCGCGCTGGAGTGCGCTGCCGTCTCAACCCCGTGGATGCTCGGGCCGACCGACGGTCTGTGGGCGAGCAGGTCGTTGGCGCCACCTGCCTGTACGCCGTGTACGACCCGGACTCCCGGCGCCGCTCCGTGGGCCGCGTCGGCCACCCGCCGCCGGTGGTGACCGCTCCGGATGCACGGGTGGCTCCGTCGACCTGCCCGCCGGCCCACCGCTCAGCCTGGGCGGGCTGCCGTTCGAGGCCGGGGAGGTCGACGAACTGTGACCTCCAGTGGCCTCCAGATCCCCTTCCTCTCTGCCCCGAGCTCCCCTCCGCCGCCCCCGACCAGCACGGTCGAGCTCCGGTGCTGGGTGCGCGCTGACTTCAAGGCCACCCATGAGGTAAAACCGTCCGGCTCCCCTGCTGACTTGGTGCTGACCACGCTCCCGTGAACTCGGGCATCTGAGGATGATCGGCCCACAGCCACTGCGCAGTACGCGTGCGGCAGGTCTCCGCCGCCGAGGAACTGGCCATGCCGCTTGCGCAGTGGTCCCCGTATTCACCCCCGATCTGCCGTTTCCGGACCAGCCCCGTCCGCGGGAAGCCGTGCAGCAGCACCGGGCGGCCTCCGGGCAGACCCGCCACGATCGCGTCGAACACGCCCGCACCCCAGGAGAGGCTCGGGCGGGTCACGCCCCACCTCTTCATACCGACTGGTCGGTAGCTTTCAGATGAGGAGGGTGGCTGTCAAGACCTGCCCGCCGTTGAACATGACGCCGAATTCAACTATAACGATCGGAAGGCCGACTCCCTGTCGCTGCCGCGGCCATGACTCACGTCGAAGGCCGCTCGAGGAGACGGTCGATGAGCCATCTCCGCACGACAGTTGGCGTTCGGCGCCCCCTGTCGGCAATCGAGCCCGGCGCACGGCGCTCGGAATCCCGGCCCCGAAGCTCCCGGACGAACCGGACCAACAGGAAACAGTGAGGCGACATGAGGGAAGCAGTCATCGTTTCGACGGCACGGACGCCGATCGGAAAGGCTTACCGCGGCGCGTTCAACGACACCCAGGCGCAGGAGCTTGCCGCTCATGCCCTTTCGCACGCGGTGCAACGCGCTGGGCTCGAGGGAGGTGAGGTCGAGGATGTGATCTTCGGCTGCGCCGTGCAGCAGGGGGCCTCGGGTTTCAATGTCGCGCGTCAGGCTGCTCTCCGTGCCGGACTTCCGGACGTCGTGTCGGGGATGACGATCGACCGGCAGTGCTCGTCGGGCCTGATGGCCGTGGCGACGGCCGCCAAGCAGATTGTCACGGACGGCATGCAGGTCGCAGTCGGCGGCGGTGTCGAGTCGATCTCCCTGGTGCAGAACGACCACATGAACACCCACCGCATGGCGGATCCCTGGCTGGTCGAGCACAAGCCGAGCATCTACATGCCGATGTTGCAGACGGCGGAGATCGTCGCCGAACGCTACGGCGTGAGCCGGGAACGTCAGGACGAGTTCGCGCTGGTGTCGCAGCAGCGCACCGCGGCGGCGCAGGAGGCCGGCCGGTTCGACCGGGAGATCGTCGCGCTCACCAGCACCAAGAAGGTTCTCGACAAGCAGTCCGGGGAGGTGCGGGACGAGGAGTTCACCCTGGTCCGGGACGAGGGCAACCGCGCGTCAACGACGCTCGAAGGCCTGGCCGGGTTGGCCCCGGTGCTGCCCGACGGTCGGGTGAGCGCGCGTTCCAGCGTGACGGCGGGCAACTCCTCGCAGTTGTCGGACGGGGCTTCGGCGTCGGTGCTGATGGAGTCGAGGGAGGCCGAACGCCGCGGACTGGAACCGCTCGGTGTCTACCGGGGTATGACCGTTGCCGGATGCGGGCCGGACGAGATGGGCATCGGACCGGTGTTCGCCATTCCGAAACTGCTGAAGCAGCACAACCTCACCATCGACGACATCGGTCTGTGGGAACTCAATGAGGCGTTCGCCTCCCAGGCGCTGTACTGCCGGGACGAACTGCACATCGATCCGGAGCGGTTCAACGTCGATGGCGGCGCCATCTCGGTCGGTCACCCGTACGGAATGACCGGTGCCCGGCTGGTGGGGCATGCCCTCATCGAGGGGAAGCGCAGGGGTGTTCGGTATGTGGTGATCTCGATGTGTGTCGGCGGCGGAATGGGCGCGGCCGGACTGTTCGAGGTCGTCTGAGGTCCCCGTCCCTGCTGGAGAACTGGCTGCCGTCGGATTGCGCGGCAGCAGGCCGATCGTGAGGAGAGACGTGGATACCGTGTCGAAGTCGGCGGCAAAACCCCGAACCGCGGTCCTGGTGGACTTCGGTGGGGTCATCACCTCCAGTGTGCTGCGGGCATTCACCGCCTTCGGCGCCTCGCTGGGCGGCGACCCGCGCCTGCCGCTCGACCTCCTCGCCCAGGACCAGCGATCACGCACCCTCCTGGCCGATCATGAGTGCGGCCGTCTCGACGCCGGGGGCTTCGAGCGGGGATTCGCCGAACGCCTCCGCGTCCACGGCGCAGACGTACCGGCCGAGGGGCTCACGGCCCGGATGCAGGCGGGCATGTCGATCGACCAGGACATGCTCGCGCTGCTCGGTGATCTTCGAGCCGCCGGCCGTCCCGTTGCGCTCGTGTCCAATTCGTTCGGTACCGGAACCTACGACGGCGTCGACCTCTCCGCCGTTGCCGACGCGGTCGTGATCTCCGCGGAGGTCGGGATACGCAAGCCCTCCCGGCGGATCTACGCGATCGCCTGTGAACGGCTGGGCATCGACCCCGAAGAGGCGGTCATGATCGACGATCTGCAGCAGAATCTCGACGGAGCGGCGCGGATCGGAATCGGGGGCGTACTGCACACCAGCGCCGCCGACACGCGCCGCCAACTCGCCGAACGCTTCGGGATCACCGCCTGATCGCTGATTCGGCGGGGGTGAGACCCGCACGGCCGTCTGCTCGCATCTCGGCAGGCGCCGCCCACGATCAGCGATGTCGATCCTGTGTGCCGCCATGCGCCGTCACTGTCGACAGCATGGTGCTGCGCGGCGCCAGGGATCAGGCTCACGTTTGTGACTATGGCGTCGGATTCAAGTACCGTTTCCCGAATGGACACCACCGCGCCCGAGGAGATCGACGGCGAGTACGCACCCCCCATGGCGCCCCTCTCGAACCTTCGCGAGCCGCCGACGACGAAGCGCGGAGCGCGGACACGGGCCGCATTGGTGAAGGCCGCGCGGAAGGTGTTCGAACGGGACGGCTACCTCGACACTCGCCTGACCGACATCACCAAAGAAGCTCAATGTGCGGCGGGATCCTTTTACACCTACTTCGCCAACAAGGAGGAGGTGCTCGCCGCCGTCCTCCTGGAGGCGCAGGAGGACATGATGCACCCCGGCATGGGCCGGGTGCAGGGTACCGACGATCCCTATGCGGTACTCGAGGCGAGCAACCGCGCGTATCTCGAGGCGTACAAGCGGAACGCGAAGCTGATGGCCCTTCTTGAGCAGGTCGCACAAGTGGAGCCGGAGTTCCGCGAGTTCCGAAGCCGGCGCGCTGACGCGTTCATCCGCCGCAATGCCCGCGGCATCGCCGACCTGCAGGCGCGGGATGTCGCAGACCGCGGGGTCGATCCGATGATGGCCTCCCGTGCCCTGTCGGGCATGGTCAGCGTCCTGGCCTACAACGCCTTCGTGGTCGGCGAACGGCAAGCAGAAGGTGCGCCGGTGGACTTCGAGGAGCTCGTGTCCACGGTCACCCGTCTCTGGGCGAACGCCCTGCGGTTCCCCGGCCACCGCTGACCTCGGCAGCCTCGACCGCCTGGCCCACCGCACCCGGTACTGCCGGGTGCTTCTCATTTCTCGGCTCCCTTTGTGGTCCCCTCCGCGGGAGGTGGGCGGTCTTCTGCGCGCGTCACCGCGCTCCGCTGTTGAACTTGACGTCATATTCAATTATAAAGTTCGACAAGAGCATGGTCACGCCGGCTCGCGGCCGTGCCCCGGCTTCGCACGCCAACCCGTCAGGAGCTCAGATGTCCCTGTTCGAGATACGGGATCGCGCCAAGAAGTACCAGGCGGATCTGCTCGAGTTCATGGATGCACACGTCTACCCGGCTGAGGCGGTGTACCACGTGCAGATGCGCGCGTCGGGTGACCCGCACTTCCACCCGCCGATCATCGAGGAACTCAAGGCGGAGGCGCGAAAGCGCGGACTCTGGAACCTGTTTCACCCGCACCCGGAGTGGGGCCCCGGGCTGACGAACCTCGAGTACGCGCCGCTGGCGGAGATCATGGGGCGCAGTCACATCGCCCCCGAAGCGTGCAACTGCAACGCTCCCGACACCGGGAACATGGAGGTGCTCACGCTGTTCGGCAGCGACGAGCACAAGGAGAAGTACCTCAAGCCCCTGCTCGACGGCACGATGGCCTCTGCCTTCGCGATGACCGAGCCGCGTGTCGCCAGCTCCGACGCCACCAACATCGAGTTGCGGATGGAGCGCGACGGCGACGAGTACGTGCTCAACGGCCGCAAGTGGTTCGCCTCCAATGCCCTGCACCGCAACTGCAAGATGCTCATCGTCATGGGGAAGACGGACCCTGGCGCTGCTCCGCACCGGCAGCAGTCGATGATGGTCGTCCCCATCGACGCCCCCGGGATCACGGTGATGCGCGGCCTGCCGGTGTTCGGCTACCAGGACCGTGAGGGGCACGCCGAAATCGACTTCGCCGACGTACGGGTGCCGGCCAAGGACCTCCTCAAGGGCGAGGGCGAGGGTTTCGCGATCAGCCAGGCCCGGCTCGGGCCCGGTCGTATCCACCACTGCATGCGGGCCATCGGCGCGGCCGAGCGGGCGCTGGAGCTGATGTGCCGGCGCGCGCAGTCACGGGTGACATTCGGTAGTCCGGTCGCCGAACGGTCCAACATCCAGGACTGGATCGCGGAAGCGCGCATCGACATCGAGATGATCCGGCTGCTCACGCTCAAGGCCGCGTATCTGATGGACACGGTCGGGAACAAGGAAGCGCGCACCGAGATCGCGGCCATCAAGGTGGCCGCCCCGAACATCGCTTTGAAGATCATCGACCGCGCGATCCAGGTGCATGGAGCAGCCGGAGTGACCGAGGACTTCCCGTTGGCGATGATGTACGCGCAGCTGCGGACACTGCGGCTGGCGGACGGTCCCGACGAGGTTCACAAGCGGGCCATCGCCAGGCAGGAACTGCGGCGGTACCGCGACGGGGCCACCACGGCGGCGAGCGGCACGGACACCCCCGGCGGCCACAAGGCAGGGGTGAACTGAAATGGCAGGGCTGGACCTCAGTGGTCGCACCGCCGTCGTCACGGGCGCCTCCCGCGGTATCGGGTTGGCGATCGCCCAGGCCATCGCCACCGCCGGCGGAAACGTCGTCCTCACCTCCCGGTCCCAGGAGGCGGCGGACGCCGCCGCGGCCCAGGTCGGGGGCACGGCGATCGGCGTCGGTGTGCACGCGGTCGACGAAGAAGCGGCCCGGCGCTGCGTCGATCTGACGCTCGAGCGCTTCGGAAGCCTCGACATCCTCGTCAACAACGCGGGGACCAACCCGGCCTTCGGACCCGTCATCGACCAGGACCACGTCCGGTTCGCCAAGACCTTCGACGTGAACGTGTGGGCTCCGGTCCTGTGGACGGGGCTGGCCGTGCGGGCCTGGATGGGCGAGCACGGCGGCGCCGTCGTCAACACCGCCTCGGTCGGCGGCATGACCCTCGAGGCGAACATCGGGTTGTACAACGCGTCGAAGGCCGCACTGATCCACCTCACGAAGCAACTGGCTCTGGAACTCTCGCCCAAGGTTCGCGTCAACGCGGTGGCGCCGGGTGTGGTGCGCACGAAGCTGGCCGAGGCTCTGTGGAAGGACCATGAACAGGCACTGTCCGCCGCGACGGCACTCGGGCGCATAGGGGAGCCGGCCGACATCGCCTCGGCGGTCGCCTTTCTCGTCTCGGACGCCGCGAGTTGGATCACCGGCGAGACGATGGTGATCGACGGCGGCCAGCTCCTCGGTGACGCGCTCCCGTTCAGGCAGGGAGCCGACACCGGTGTCTAGGACCTGGCCGGCCGATCACGCCGCGGACGCAGCGCCGGACAGGCGCCGTCTTTTCCCTGCGACTTGACCGGCCGGCCAGGTCCTGGCCTGGACAGCGTCGGGATCGACGTCGAGGCGTAAACCCCCGTGGCCGCTGTTGCCCGGAGGCAGCTCGGTGAGGAGGTCATCGGCGTGGAGGCGGCGGGCGAGGTCGATGGCGGCGCTCGGCGCGGGTTGTCCGGCGAGTGAGGCGTCGTCGGCCCGGGGCCGGGCCTGTCGCCCAGCCCGGTGCCGGGCGTTTCAGCCGGGCGGCGCCGACAGATGGATCAGGATGCCGCACACCTCGTCCACGATCTCCCGGGCTTCCGTCTCGTCCCCGCAGTCGCCCAGCTCGCGCGCCGTTCCTCCGATGACGGTGGTCAGCACGCTCACCCTGACCCGGCCGGCGCGTCGCCGCTCGTCGATCTCCAGGAGCCGGGCGTTGCGCCGTACCCATGCGCGGTCCCACTGGCGGCGCAGCGCGTCGAAGCCCGCGGGGCCGTCGTCCTCCACGAGCAGTCTGCCGAGCCTCCGGTTGTCCCAGGCACCCTCCAGGTAGGCCCTGGCTCCCGCCACGAAGAGGGCGACGGGGTCCTCCACCCCGCGGTTGCGCTCGGCGGTCAGTGTGGCCGCGGTTCGACGCTCCTGCTCCTCCCGGAACTCCTCCCACAGGGCGAGGTACAGCCCTCGCTTGCCGCCGTAGTGCTGGAAGAGGCTGCCGACCGGGATGCCGCCGCGCGCCGCGATCTCGGTGAGACCGGCGTCCGTGTAACCGCGCTCGGCGAACACCTCCAGCGCGGCGTCGAGCAGCGTGCGCCGGAGGCTTCCGTCCTGCCCGGCGTATTCCTCAGGCAGACCCATGTCCCCCTGTCCGCCCGGCAGCTGACGTGCCGCTCCGGTCCCGGAGGATTCCACCATGCCGCTCATTCGCCTTCCCCGCCTTCCTCGGCGCCGTCGCGGATGGCGAGGGCGACCAGTAGTTCCAGGAGGTCGGCGATCCGGCGCGGATTGCGGCCGCTGCGTTCCTCGATCCGGCGCAACCGGTAGTGCGCCGTGTTGTGGTGCACCCGCAACCGGTCGGCGGCCAGCCGCAGATTGAGGTCCGCCGCCGCGAAGGCCCGTATGGTGACGGCCAGTGTGTCGCCACGTCTGCGGTCCTCGTCCAGCAGCGCACGCACCCGGGGATCGACCAGCTGGCGGGCGACGTCGTCGGCACGCAGCGCCAGATAGTCGAACGGGGACAGCCGCGGCAGCGCCGCCACCCCGCCTCCGCTCGGCACCAGGTCGAGGGCAGCCCGCGCCTCCTGGTAGGCACGCGGCAGTTCACCCGTGCCCTGGGCCACCGTACTGATCCCCATGGAGAGCATGGTTCCGGCCCGCGCGAGCCTCCGCTGTACGGTCTCGAAGTGGGCGCATATGTCCTCTGCGTCCATGCCGGCCCGGACCACGGGCACGGCCACCACCTCGCCGTGCCGCACGACGACCAGCGTTCTGCCGGCCCAGGGCCCGGCGACGCTGATCGACGCGCTGGCGGCATACCCGTTCTCGGCCGAGGTCGGGTCGCCGGTGCGGGTGTCGCCGACGCACACCGCCACGACCGCCATCATCGGCGAGCGCGGACCGACGCCGTACGCCTGAGCCGCGGCCATCAGCGGACCACGCGTCGGTGCGACCCCGGCCAGCAGCTGGTCCAGGAGATCGCGGCGCTCCCGGTCCGCGTCCGCCACCACGTGCTGCTGGTACTCGACGTAAGCCTGCGCGGCATGGGTGCTGGCGTAGTCGACGTACCGCATCAGCGGGGTGACGAGGGACAGCGCGGCCTGCTGGGCCTCGGCGGACGTGCCCGCGCAGTCCAGCAGCGCGTCCCACAGCACCTGCCGGCCGACCCGGAAGGCACTGATCCAGTCCTCCAGGGCGAACCCGGCACGTGCTCGGCGCATCGCTGCCGCGCGGCTGAAGACCAGGTCCTCGGGGGCCATGTCGCGATCGCCGGCCAGCGCCGCGAGCTGCATCCGGTAGTGCTCGAGCACCTGGTCCCGTACGTCGCCGAAGAACCGTTCGTCCTGCAGTGCGTACGACGGGATCTCCGTGCGCATCACCTCGACGGCGGTCTCCGCCACCTCCTCGACCCGGTCGTGGACGGCGTGCAGGATCCGCTGCCGCTCGCGGCGGAGCGGTTCGGAGAGTCGGGGAGTGCTCAGTGCGGGACCGCGCGGCATGGGGCCGATCGTCGCCGCCCTCCTCGTGCTTCGTCAACAGGTTCCACGTGAGACATCTCCCGGCACCTGTGCGCGGCGCACAGTTCGGCCACCGAGAAGTTGGGTGCTCACACCCAATGTGCGCCCGCAACGCCCCCACCTACTGTGACGCTCGCCCACCCACCAGCACGTCGGAAAGGGCGTCACTCATGCTCGCGGTCGAAGACATCACCGTGCGCTTCGGCGGGATCACGGCATTGGACGGTGTCGCTTTCACCGTCGAGCCGGGCACCGCCGTAGGGCTCATCGGGCCGAACGGAGCCGGCAAGACCACCTTGTTCAACTGCCTCACCAGGCGATGCGCTCCCGACGGGGGAGACGTGCGGTTCGAGGACGAGGACCTGCTCGCCCTCCCCCCGCACGCCGTGGCCGGGCGCGGCATCGCCCGCACCTTCCAGAACCTGGGCCTGTTCCCGCAGCTCACGGTCCGGGAGAACGTCATGGTCGGCGCCCACAGCCGGGGGCGCACCGGACACCTCGCCGCGGCGCTCCGGCTGCCTCGCGTCCGGCGGGAGGAGAGGACGCTGCGTGACCTGGCGGAGGACCTGCTACAGCGGCTCGGTCTGGCGGACGTCGCCGACCACCCCGCCTCCGGACTGCCGTTCGGCACGCTCAAACGCGTCGAACTCGCCCGGGCCCTCGCGGTACGGCCCCGGCTGCTGTTGCTCGACGAACCCGTCAACGGGCTCAGCCACGGCGAGGTGGACCAATTCGCGGATCTGGTCCGCTCGGTACGCCAGGAGTTCGACCTCACGCTCGTGGTGGTCGAACACCACATGGCCTTCGTGATGGGCCTGTGCGACAAGGTGATCTGCCTCGACTTCGGCCGCAAGATCGCCGAGGGCACGCCGGAGGAGATCCAGCGCGACCCGGCGGTCGTCGAGGCGTACCTGGGGGTGGCCGCGTGAGCGAGCCCACCATCGGCAGCACCGAGGCCGCGGCGGGTGCGGAGCGGGACTTCCTGAAGGTCTCCGACCTGCACGCCGGATACGGCCAGGCCCGCGTGCTCCAGGGCCTCGACTTCTCCGTCGCCCGCGGTGAGGTGTGCGCGATCCTCGGACCCAACGGCGCGGGCAAGACCACGACGCTGCGGGTGCTGAGCGGCATGGTCCGCGGCCGGGGCTCGGTCACCCTGAACGGCACGGAACTCCTGGGCCGCTCGCCCGAGCAGGCCGCCAGGCTCGGCGTGGCGCACGTGCCCGAGGGCCGGGGCACCTTCAACGACCTGACCGTCGAGGAGAACCTGCGCATCGGCGCCCACCTGCGCACCGGCCCACGGAGGCGGGGCCGCACCGAGCGCGCGGCCGTGGTGACCGACCTGGAACGGATCTACGACTACTTCCCCAAGCTGCGCCAGCGGTCGCGGCAGGCCGCCGGCAGCCTCAGCGGCGGCGAGCAGCAGATGCTCGCCGTCGGCAGGGCGCTGATGCTGCGGCCCTCGCTGCTGCTCCTGGACGAGCCGTCCCTGGGGCTCGCGCCGCTGGTCACCCGCGAGCTGTTCGAGATCGTCCGTGCCGTCAACGAGGAGGAACGCACCACCGTGGTCGTCGTCGAGCAGAACGCCCAGCTCGCGCTGGATATCGCGCACCGGGCCCACGTACTGGAGGCCGGCCGCCTGGTGCTGTCCGGACCGGCCGCACAGATCCGCGAGGACAGGCAGGTCGCCGAGGTGTACCTCGGTGTCTCCGTCCTCTCCCGGAAGGCCGGGTGAGGACGGTGACCGATGTGCTCCAGCAAGTGGTGGAGGGACTGGGCTCCGGCGCCGTGTACGCCAGCCTGGCGCTGGCCCTGGTGCTGATCCACCGGTTCACGGGGATCGTCAACTTCGCGCAGGGCGAGCTGGCCATGCTCTCGACGTACGTCGCCTGGCAGCTGGTGGCGTCCGGGATGCCGTACTGGCTGGCACTGCCGGCCACCCTCGCGGTGTCCTTCGCCGGCGGCATGCTGCTCGAGCGGATCGTCATCCGCCCCGTACAGGGTGCGCCCGAGCTGACGGTGGTCATCGTCACGGTCGGCCTGTTCATCTTCGTCAACGCGCTGGCCGGCCTGATCTGGTCGTTCACCGTGAAGGACTTCCCGCAGCCCTTCCCCGACGGCGGACTCGACCTGACCGGTGTGCGCATGGACTGGTCGACGCTCGGGATCATCGGTGTGGTGGCCGTCGTGATGGGTCTGCTGTATCTGCTGTTCCAGCACACATCCATCGGTCTGGTGATGCGGGCGGTCGCCTGTAATCCGGCCTCCGCCCGGTTGTCCGGCATCCAGGTGGGCCGGGTGCTGATGCTCGGCTGGGGCCTGGCCGCGACGGTCGGCGCGGTGTCGGGCGTGCTCGTCGCCCCGGTGCTGTTCCTGGAGCCCAACATGATGGGCGGGGTGCTGATCTACGCGTTCGCCGCAGCCACTCTCGGGGGCTTCGACAGCCCGGTCGGTGCTGTCGTCGGCGGCCTGTTCGTGGGTGTCGCCGAGACCCTGACCGGGGCGTACGTGGACGTGATCGGCGCCGATCTGAAGGTGGGCGTCCCCCTCGTGATCATTCTTGCGGTGCTGCTGGTGCGGCCCCAGGGCCTCTTCGGACGGGCGGCGGTGGAGCGCGCATGAGCACCATCACAGCGGCACTCGGCACCGACCGGGTCCGGTGGCTGCGGCCCGCGCTCACCGTCCTCGTCGCGACGGCGGTCGCCGTCGGCGCACCGTTCTACTTCGCCCCGTTCCAGGTCTTCCAGCTGACCATGGTGCTCCTGTACGCCGTGGCGCTGTCCGGCCTGAACCTGCTGACCGGCTTCGGCGGGCAGATCTCGCTCGGGCACGGCGCGTTCTTCGCGGCGGGCGCCTACACGGCGGCGGTCATGCTCGACCGGTACGACACCGGCCACCTGGCCACGCTGCCGGCCGCGGCCGCCGGATGCTTCCTGCTGGGCCTCGGGTTCGGAGTGCCCGCGCTGCGACTGCGCGGGCTGTACCTGGCCCTGGTCACCCTCTCGTTCGCGGTGTTCCTGCCGCCCCTGCTCAAGCGGCTCGAAGCGGTGACGGGCGGCTCCATGGGGCTGACCGTGAACAAGCTGCAGCCGCCCGCGTGGAGCGGGCTGGCCGAGGACCAGTGGATGTACTTCGTCGTCCTCGCCGTCACTGTCGTAGCCCTGACGCTCGCCCGCAACCTGCTGCGGTCCCGTGTCGGCCGGGCACTGCTGGCCGTACGCGACAACGAGAGCGCCGCCGAGATCATGGGTGTGCGGCTGTCGCTGCACAAGACCCTCGCCTTCGCGTGGAGCGCGATGTTCGCGGGTGTCGCGGGGTGTCTCTACACCTGGGTGATCGGCTTCGTCTCGCCCGACTCCTTCAGCTTCGTTCTGTCCATCACCCTGCTGGCCGGCCTGGTGGTCGGGGGGCTCGGTTCGCTGTACGGACCCCTGCTGGGGGCGGCGTTCGTGATGTACGTGCCGAGCGTGTCCCAGGACGTCAGCGAGGCGGCGCCGGGAGTCGTGTTCGGCCTGCTGATCATCACGGTGATGTTCGTGGCCCCGACGGGACTGGCCGGTCTGCCGGCCCGTGTCCTGGGCGCAGTCGCCCGTCGCCCGCCTCGCGCCACCGCTGCCCTCGACCGGACGCCAGAGGCCGAATCCGCGCCCGATGCGGAGCCGGAGTCCCAGCCCCTGTCCGGACCCTCCGACACCCACACTCCTGCGGACCCCGCAGGTGCCGACGCCGAACCCGTGGGCGCACCGCCCCGCACGGAAAAGGAATGATCCACATGCGCAAGACGACCGCTCTGCGGGCGGCCGCGGCCGCGACCGCCGCACTGCTCACCGCGACCGCCTGCAGCAGCCAGCGAGGTCAGGACGCCCAGGACACCACCGCCGGTGGCGCGTGCAAGGGCCAGCAGACCACCGGCATCACCGACAAGACCATCAAGCTGGGTGGGATCTACCCGCTGTCGGGACCTGCCTCCGCGTACGGCACGATCAGCAAGGGCGTGGCCGCCTACTTCCGTCACGTCAACGACAAGGGCGGCATAGACGGCCGCAAGGTCGAGTTCGTCGTCCGCGACGACGGCTATCAGCCGCCCAAGGCGGTCGAGGAGGCCCGCAGACTCGTCGAGCAGGAGAAGGTCTTCGCGGTGTTCCAGACCCTGGGCACCCCGTCCACGGCAGCCGTGTGGGACTACCTCAACAAGCAGAAGGTGCCGCAGCCCTTCGTCGCGACGGGCGCCTCCGCCTGGGGTTCGGGCGACCAGCACCCCTGGACCATCGGCTGGCAGCCCAACTACGTGGCCGAGGCACGCGTGTACGCCAAGTACCTCAAGGACGCGAGGCCCAAGGCCAAGGTCGCGGTCCTCTACCAGAACGACGACTTCGGCAAGGACCTGCTCGGCGGGTTCAAGAAGGCCGTCGCCGGCAGCGGCGTCAAGGTGGTCGCCGAGGAGAGCTACGAGGTCACCGACCCCTCCGTGTCGGCACAGATGGCGAGCCTCGCACGCTCCAAGGCGGACGTGCTGCTGAATGTCACCACCCCCAAGTTCGGCAGCCAGGCCCTCGCCGCCGACGCCAGGAACACCAAGTGGAATCCGCTGCACATCGTGAACAACGTGGCCTCGTCCGCCGCCGTGCTCAAGCCGGTCGGGTTCAAGAACGTTCAAGGCGTGGTCTCGGCCACCTATTTCAAGGACCCCGCCGACCCGCAGTGGGCCGCCGACCCCGAGATGAAGGCGTACAAGGACGCGCTCCACAAGTACGCACCCGACGCCGACCCGGCCAACCAGTTCAACGCCTACGGCTGGGCCGCAGCCTCCAGCCTGCACCAGGCCCTGGACGCGATGAAGTGCCCGACCAGGGAAGGACTGCGGGACGCGGTGCGCAGCCTGAAGGACGTGAAGGTGGGCATGCTCCTGCCCGGGGTCACCATGTCCACCGGCCATGGTGACGCCTTCCCGCTGGAGACGATGCAGCTGATGCGGTTCAAGGGCGAGCGGTGGCAGCTGTTCGGCAAGCCGGTCGACACCCGCAAGGAGTTCGGCCCGGCGGCGCAGTGAGCCGGCGGGGGCGGTCCGCGTCGATGCCCGACACCCTGGGGACCGCCCTCGCCCCGTCACGGGAGCCCGGAGCCGTGCGTGCCTGCCGGTACGGGGTTGACCCGACGTCTGCCGGGCACGTCGGCGCCGGACAGGGCCGTCGCCGGTGGAGGAGGCAGTCGCTGTCCAGCGGACGCGAAGGAGCCACACCAGGCTCGGTGTCTGCGGGCCGCTGACAGCGGACCGGCGGCCCTGCCGTGATGACCCGCGCCGGCCGCGGTCGGCGCGCGCGCGGCCCCACCGGGTTCACTAGGCTTAGGCGTATCAGCGGGTCAGCCGACTGTGGAGATGCGGATGACGGAGCTCAGCGGAAGCTACGACGATCCGTTCGCCCCGCCCCTCGCCGCCCTGGCGGTGCTCGACGACCGGGGTGCCGTGGTCGGGTGGAACCGGCGGGCCGAAGAGCTGCTCGGCCATCCGGGCGCAGCCGTGATCGGTCGTCAGGCCTTCGAGGTCCTCGTCGATCCGCGTGATCTGCCGGCCCTGAGGGAGGCCGCGGCGAGTTGCCGGAGAGCCGGCGGCTGGTTCGGGGTGCTCAAAGTGCGGCACCGCGACGGACGGCTTGTGGAAATGGGGCTCAGGGCCCAGACGTTCTCCCGGGACGACCGGGTCCGTGAGTGGCTTGTCGCCGGGGCACCTGCGGCCGACGTCCTGGCCTGGCAAAGGGACCGCGCGATTCTCGACGGGTTGTACCACCAGTGTCCGATCGGCCTGGTCGTCCAAGGCCCCGACCTGAAAGTTCTCCGGGTCAACCGGGCCGTAGAACGCTTCACCGGCGTCCCGGCAGCAGATTTTCGAGGTCTGCCGACCGGCTGCATGCTCGTTCCCGACGATGCGCGCAAGGCCGTGGACCGTGTGCGTCAGGTGATGGAGACCGGCAGACCGTTGATCTACTCCGAGCAGTTCGCTCGCCTCGAATCGGCTCCGGCACGAGAGCGGGTCGCCTTGGTCTCGGCCTTCCGGATGGAGGATCGCTCCGGTCGCGTCCTGGGTGTGGCCGAGATGATCGAGGACATCACCGGACGCCACCGGGCCCAGCGTCGGCTCGCGCTCCTCGACCAGGCCGGCAGTCGTATCGGAACCACGCTCGACGTGGCGGAGACCGCCCGGGAACTCGCCGAGGTGATGGTGCCGCACCTCGCCGACCACGCGTCGGTGGACCTGCTCGAGTCGGTCACATGCGGTGAGGAACCGGCTCGGGCACTGGCGGGACCCGTGGTTCGAGTGGGGGTCTGCGGCATCGGAACTCAGCAACCCGGCCCGCCCCACGGCCAGGGCGTGCCGGTGGAGTTCGCACCCGACACCCCGCAGTCGAGATGCCTGGCCGAGGGGCGGCCCGTCCTGGAACCGGTTCTGTCGTCCGACTCCGTCTCGACCGAAAGCCGCCAGGACGCCCAGGCCCCGGACCCGGGCGCCCACTCGCTGATCGTGGTACCCCTCGCCGCACGTGGCCTGGTGCTGGGTGTGCTGACCCTGTGGCGGTCGAGCCGCCCCGATCCCTTCGAGGCGGACGACCTCACCCTCGCCCAGGAACTCGGCTCGCGCGCCGCCGTCGCCATCGACAACGCCCGGCGCTTCACCCAGCAGCAACAGACCGCCCTCACCCTGCAGAGCAGCCTTCTGCCCCGGACGGTCCCGGACCAGTCGGCCGTCGAGGTGGCCCTGCGGTACCTGCCGGCCAGCGCGGCCCCGGGCCTGGGCGGCGACTGGTTCGACGTCATTCCGCTGTCCGGGGCTCGGGTCGCGCTCGTCGTCGGCGACGTGGTGGGACGCGGCATCCACGCCGCTGCCACGATGGGCCGGCTGCGCACCGCCGTACACACGCTCGCCAGCCTCGACCTGGAACCGGACGAGGTTCTCTCGCGCCTGGACGACCTGGTCACCTTGCTGGCGGCCGAACAGGAAGCGTTCGGCGAACGGCCCGTGGGCGAGCAGGTCGTCGGCGCCACCTGCCTGTACGCCGTGTACGACCCTGTCTCCCGGCGGTGCTCCGTGGCCCGCGCGGGCCACCCGCCTCCGGTGGTGACCGGTCCGGATGGACACGTGGAGCTGCTCGATCTGCCCGCAGGCCCACCTCTCGGCCTGGGAGGCCTGCCGTTCGAGGCCCGGGAGATCGATCTGGCCGCGGGAAGCCTGCTGTGCCTGTACACCAACGGAATCATCGGCGAACGCAACATCGACGCGGACATCGGCCTGAGCAAGCTGTGCGCAGCGCTCACCCGCCCTGCGGACGAGCTGGAACGGACATGCCAAGCCGTGGTCGACTCGCTCGTGCCCGCACACCCCAGCGACGACATCGCGTTGCTGATCGCCCGCACCCGCATGCTGCCACCGGAGGATGTCGCCTCCTGGCAGCTGACGCTGGAGCCTGCCGGCGCCGCCCGGGCCCGGGCGTTGACCTCGGCCAAGCTGACCGAATGGGGCCTGGAGCACTTGGCGTTCAGCACCGAGTTGATCGCCAGCGAACTGGTCACCAACGCCTACCGGTACGCCAGTGGCCCTGCGACCCTGCGGCTGATCCGTGAACGGTTTCTGGTGTGCGAGGTCAGCGACGCCAGCCACACCGCACCACACCTGCGCCGCGCCCGCACCACCGATGAGGGCGGGCGCGGCCTGTTCCTGGTGGCCCAGATGGCCGAACGCTGGGGCACTCGCTACACCCGCGAGGGCAAAACGGTGTGGACCGAGCAACCACTGGCCGGCACGTACACCTGACCGTCGCAGGCCCTTGCTGTCGACTCATACATCGGCGCGCGTGGAGGCGTACGGCTGTCATGGGGCTCCGCGCAGGGCCCTGGGCGGACCGAGGCGGCGGCAGCGAGGCCGCCTGCCCGGTCCGCCCCCGCCACCTCGGTCACTCGGCTGCGGCGAGCAGACGCTCCTCGCTCTCCTCGTACAGCACTCGGCTCTCCCGGCTGTCAGCGGCGCGGCGCCGGTGGTCCAGCCGGCTGCCCAGCCAGCCCGCCAGGTAGCCGAACGGGATGGAGACCAGTCCGGTGGACTGCATGGGGAACCAATGGAAGTCGGCGTTCGGGAAGACGGCCGACGACGTGCCCGAGACGGCCTTGGAAAAGATCATCAGCACCAGTGCGCAGGCCGTGCCGCCATAGAGGGTGGCGAGCAGTCCGGTGCGCGTGAATCCTCTCCAGAACAGGGAGTAGGTCAGCGCGGGAGCCACCGCGGATGCCCCGATGCAGACGGCCAGAGTGGTCAGCACGCCGACGTCCCATTTCTGGACCAGGGTGGCGAGCCCGATGGCCACGGTTCCCACGGCCACGCTCGTCCACGCCGCCACCGTCATCTCCGTACGCGGCTCCGCCTGTCCCCGTCGCGCCGCATGGGCGAACAGGTCGTGAGCGAGCGACGAGGCCGCGGCCAGTGTCATCCCCGCGACCGAGGACAGCAGAGTGATGAACACCATTCCCGCCACGGCCGAGTAGAGAATCGTCGCACCCGCGGAGGCGGGGGCCCCGCCGAGCACCTGCGACAGCATGAGCACCGCCGTCCTGCCGTGCGGGTCGACCGCGGTGATGGACCGCGATCCCACCAGGGCTGCCGCGCCCGTGCCCAAGATGATCACGAGCAGGCAGAAGGTGGTGACCGTGCCGACGGCCCACGACATGGAGCGACGCACGGCCGGTGCGTCCTGCGCGGAGTAGAGACGCATGGTGATGTGGGGCAGGCAGGCCACGCCGAGGACCACGGTGATCTGGAGACCGACGAAGTCCAGCCGGTCACCGGCCGAGGTGCCCAACTGAAGGCCCTGCTGAAGGAAGGCGGGGCCCGTGCCGCTGCCGTGCTGGGCGGCCCTGAGCAGGTCTCCGGGGTTCCAGCCGAAGCGGTGCAGGACCAGGGCGGCGACGACGACGCTGGTGCCGAGCAGGATGACGATCTTGATCATCTGAAGGAGCGCGGTTCCCCGCATACCGCCGAGCGCCGCGTAAATGATCATCAGGCTGCCGACGATGACGATGCATGCCGTCCTGGCGCCCGCCCCGTGCGGGATGTTCAGGATGAACGTGAGCAGCGACCCGGCCCCGGAGAGCTGGACGACCAGGAAGGGCAGGGTCGCCGAAAGCGTCACGACGCAGGAGGCGATGCGCACGGCCCGCCCGGGCATGGTGCGGGCCAGGACGTCGCCCATGGTGAACCTGCCGGCGTTGCGCAGAGGTTCGGCCAGCAGGAACATCAGCAGCACCAGAGACAAGGCGGTGCTGACCGTGAGGACATAGCCGTCGTATCCGGCGAGCGCGATGATGCCGCTGGTGCTCAGCACCGTGGCCGCGGAGATGTAGTCGCCCGCGATGGCCAGGCCGTTCTTGAACGGGGTGAGCGAAAGGTAGCCGGTGTAGAAGTTCGTCAGGTCGTCGCGGTCCGGTCCCGTCATCACACACATCAGCAGCGTGACGGTGACCAGGGCGGTGAAGAGGACGAGGACGGTGGCCTGCGACCCGGAGTCGAAGTCGGTCATCTCGCCACCCCCGCGGGCCGGTCGGCCGCCCGCTCCCTGACGACGCGGGCCAACGGGTCCACCGAGCGTTGTGCGCTGCGCTCGTACGAGAAGACCGCCGCGAAGGTGACGACGAGCTGAAGGATCCCCAGGGCTATGCCCAGGCTCAGCTCCCCGGTGATCCTGGTCCCCATCAGTTCCGGTGCGTAGCAGGACAGCAGCACGTACACCACGAAGGAGCCGAGTGCGGTGATCGTGGAGACCCGGCGGAGCACGCGGTAGGCCGAGCGAAGGGCGGCGAGGTCGGCGCTGGGCCGAGGCGTCTCGTGCGCGTACGGTTCCTGCCGGGCGGCTTGCCCGTACCAGTCGTACGGGGCGTCGGCGTATCCGGACGGGGAGGGCTCCTGTCCCGGATCCCGCCCGTACGACTCGTACCGAGGGGCACGGGCGTACGGCTCGGTCCGCGGCTGCGGCCATTCCTGCTGCGGGTACCGCGGGTCATGGGGATATGTCATCGCGTGGCCTTCCGGCTCGGCTCGGTTCCGTGGAGGGCTGGGGGAGAGGCGTGGCGGCGCACGATACCGACTGGTTGGTATGCCGGACAGTCTGTGGGGCGTCACGTTTTGGGCTCGACGCGGCATCCGGCAGGCGCTGTCGGTCGACGGCCCGCGAGCCATAGGTGCCCGCCACGCGGGGCGCCCTGTGGCGCACATCACGGCCGCCGTCGTACCTACTGGTCGGTATGGTCAGGGGGAGCCGCAACGACAGGAGGCGCGATGTCCGCGACCAACCGCCAGATCCGTCTGTCAGCCCGCCCCGTTGGCGAGGTGCAACCCGATGACTGGGAGCACTGCGCGGGGCCCGTCGACGAACCCGGCCCGGGCCGGTTCGCGGGTCGCACACGCGTCATCTCCCTGGACCCGGCGATGCGGGGCTGGCTGGACGACCGTCCCTCCTACCTGCCGCCGGTGGCCATCGGTGAGGTGATGCGTGCCGGATCGGTCATCGAGGTCACCGCCTCCAACCACCCCGACTTCCAGCCGGGTGATCACGTGGTCGGAATGTTCGGCGTCCAGGAGCACGTGGTCTCCGACGGCAAGGGCGCCATGAAGATCGACACCTCCCTCGCCCCTCCCTCGACGTATCTGGGCGCACTGGGCATGCCCGGAATGACCGCCTACTTCGGCCTGCTGGACGTAGGGGCACTGAAGGACGGCGAGACCGTCGTGGTGTCGGGGGCGGCCGGCGCCGTCGGCACCATCGCGGGGCAGATCGCGAAGGCCAAGGGCTGCCGGGTCGTCGGCATCGCCGGAGGGCCGGAGAAGTGCGCCCTGCTCACCGACGAGCTGGGATTCGACGCGGCGATCGACTACCGCGCCGAGGACGTCAGGAAGGCGCTGCGCCGGCACGCCCCCGACGGCATCGACGTCTACTTCGACAACGTGGGCGGCGACATCCTCGACGCCGCTCTGACCCGGCTGGCGATGCACGCGCGCGTCGTGGTCTGCGGTGCGATCAGTCAGTACAACAACGCCACCCCGGTCAAGGGCCCCTCGAACTACCTGACGCTGCTGGTGCGCCGCGCCCGGATGGAGGGATTCGTCGTCTTCGACCATGCCAAGCGCTATCCAGAGGCCGCGCAGGACATCTCCGCCTGGATCGGCGACGGCCGCATCAAGGTCAAGGAACACGTCGTGAGAGGGAGCGTGGACGACTTCCCCGAGGCGCTGCAGATGCTCTTCCGTGGCGAGAACGTCGGCAAGCTCGTCCTGGAGCTGGCATGACGGCCGCCGGGAGCGGGGCCGCGCTTTAACGGTCGGCGAGGCCACTGCGGTGGCCTCGCCGCAGTTTGACTCTCTGCAGTGGTCAGCAGGTCGGGCCGCTCGGCCTGGTGGACGCGTAGCCGGGCGGCCGACCCCGATCGGTGGGTCATCTCGACCATGTCCGAGGGCCTTTGACCCCCCGTCGCCGCAAGGCCGGCCGACCAGGGGAGGGGTCCGTGGGCTCATGACCCGCGCAGCCGGCCGTCGGCCGTTCCGTGCTGGCTCGGTCCGGTGACCTGTGTGCGCCTGTCGTCGAAGCGGTGGGTGAGGTCGTCCACGACGTCGACGACACCGTCCAGCGGGCGCGTCGGACCCACCGCGACGGCGGCTCTGCGCAGCCTTCCAGCTGCCCGGTGAGCGTGACCGCACCGTCGTGGACGGCGACTTCGGAGATCTGGGGGCCGAGCCGGAGCGCGTCGGCGAACACCTCGCGTTGCACGGCCTGCCAGATCTCCTCGGCGGAGCGCAGGAAGACCTGGAGCAGGCCGCGGCGGGTGACGATGTCGACGAGCCGGTCCTTTTCGTCGACCACTGGGAGTCGTTCGATGCCGTGTCGCGGCATCAGCCGGGGGCCTCCGGCTGATGTCGCCTCCGCGGGACCGTCATGGCGGGCGCCGACACCAGCCCGGCGGCGGTGCGCGCCCGGACCAGGCGCCCCCCCGGCTGACGGTGAGTCAGGCAAGGCCTGTGGAGCCGCTCCGAGGGCCCCTCTGTTTCGGCGGTGTGTGCCGCATCACGCCCTCCAATGTCCGCCCAAGTTGACTTAGTCACAGCGGAAATGTCCCTTTCGCGTCCATGCTCGACCTGGACGGCGACTCCCGAAGTGGAGCCCATCGGCATGGGCGCGAAGTTCCCAGAGCGGCCCATGACGCAGCCCTCGTGACGTTCCTCCTTGTTCCCCTGGAAAGGTGCCCATCATGGCCGCTTACCTCTGTCCTCCTGCCGTGATTCACGGCGAGCACGCCGTGGAGACCAGCCAGATCGTGGCGGAGGTGCGCGACCGGCACCCGCATGCGGCGTGGGCGCCGCGGATCGACGGCATCGCGGCCAGTACGGGCATCGAGACCCGCGGGTGGATGCTGCCGCTGGAGACCGCCGTCGCGCCCGGCGAAGGCGGCGGCCTGCGGGCTGTCGGCATCGGGACCGCCCAAGAGGCGCTGGCACGCGACGGGTTCACCCAGCAGGACGTGGACCGCGTGATCGCCGCCCTCGAGGCGATACCCGCGCCGCAGACCGTCCAGGAGCGCACCGCGCCGGCCTGGGAGGCCGTGCAGTCCTACGGGGAGCGTGCGGCACGCGGGGCCCTGCAGATCGCCGGGCTGGACGCCACGGACATCGACTGCCTCATCACCAGTCACTCCACCACCCCGGCGCTGCCCGGTCTGGACATCGCCCTGGCCAACAAGCTCGCGCTCCGCGACGACGTGATGCTGCTGCCGGCCACGCAGTGGGCCTGCGTCGCGGGAACCCGCTCCCTGGCCCTGGCGGCTGATCTCGTGGCAGCGGACCCCGATCGGGTGGTCCTGGTCGTGATCGCGGAGGCGCTGAGCACGACCTACCAGCCCGCGGACGACACCCTCGAGTCCCTGATCGTCCGGTTGCTGTTCGCGGACACCGCGGTCGCCGCGGTGGTCACGGGCCGCCCGAGGCGCGAGTCGGTGCTGCGGCTGGACGCGGCCTGGCACCACACCGTGCCCGACACCCAAGACCTGCACTGCCTGGAAACGCGGGCGGACGGCACTCACTTCGTGATGGACCGGCGCGGGCCGCGCGCCGTACAGGAGACGGTCACCGCGATGTGGGAGTGGCTGCAGGTCCGTTACCAGGACGACCCCGACTCCTGGCACCCCGACGTGCTGCTCGCGCACCCCGGCGGGACCCGGGTGCTGGAGTACATGGAGCAGACGATGCCCGACGCATGGCCGTCCGGGCTGCTGGACTACAGCCGGGACAGCTACACCAGCGGCAACCGCGGAGGCGCCGCCGTGTTCGACATCCTGAGGCGGGCGCACGACGCCGGACAGAAGTCGGGCAGTCGCGCCGTCCTGTATGCGGCGGCACCGGGCCTCACCGCCACCGCCCTGGAAGGGGAGTGGCTGTAGAGCGAGCCCGCGCCACCCGTAGCAGCGAACGGGCCGCCCGCATCACCGGTCACGCCACCGGTACCGCTGCGGGCGCCGTCCGTACCGTCGGTGGCGCCGGCTGACGCGCACGCCGCCCTGCCCTCGCCGCGCTCGCGGACGCCCGGCCGCGCCCGCCCCGCAGCCGCGTCATCTTGCGACTTCCGCCCAGACCACCTTGCCGGTGTCCGTCCACCGCACCCCCCACCGGGTGGTGAGCCGGTGCACGACGTGCAGGCCACGCCCGCCGTCGTCGAGGAGGCCGCCCCGGCCCAGACGCGGCCTGCCGTTGCCGGTGTCTCCCACCTCGCACAGCAGGCCATGACCACCACCGGCCCTGATCAGCCGTATCGTGATCGGACCGGTGGCGAAGCGCACCGCGTTCGTGACCAGCTCGCTGACCAGCAGCGGCACGTCGTCCTGGATGTCGCTCCTGGTGTGCCATTGCCGCAGCCGTGCGGAGACGTGCGCGCGGGCACGGGCGGGCGCGTCGTCGCGAGCGGGTAGCCGCCAGGTCGCGGTGTCCCCCTTGTGGTAGCCGATCATGCGCGCGAGCAGCAGGGTCACGTCGTCGCGCTGGCGCGCGGGCGCCAGCGCGGAGACGACGTGCCGTGCGGCCTGCTGCAGGGCATCCCAGGGGTGCACCGTGGACACGGCGTCCGTCAGCCTGCTGATGCCCTCGTCGATCGACAGGGCCGGATCCTCCACCAGGCCGTCGGTGTAGAGGGCGAGCAGGGAGCCCGGGGGCGCGCCGAACGTGTGCACGTCGAACGGCTCCCGCAGCGCGAACTCGGCGCCCAGGCCGGGGTGAGGGCGGACCGCGAGCGGGCCTGCGTGCCCGTTCGGAAGCACCAGGACCGGAGGGAGGTGGCCCGCGCTGGAGAGCGTCACCTGGTGGCTGACCGGGTCGTAGAGGGCGATGCAGCAGGTGGAGCCGAGGGCGCTGTAGCCGGCCGCCAGTCCGGACTCCGCGTCGTCCAGAAGCGTCACGGTCTCGTCCAGGTGCTCCAGCACCTCGTCGGGCGCCAGCCCCGCGGACAGCAGGGCGCGGGCCTCCATGCTCAGCTGGCCCATGGTCGCCGCGGCTCCCAGGCCGTGCCCGACGACGTCACCGACCACCAACGCGGTACGGCCGTCCGGCAGCGGAAAGCTGTTCACCCAGTCGCCGCCGACGCCCGCGCTGTCGGGGGTGGCGGGCTGGTAGACGCTGGCGATCTCAATGGTGTGGCCGCCGGTCCGGGGCAGCAGCCGGCGCTGCAACGCCAGCACCTGGGTGTGCTCGCGCTGGTGTTGACGGGCCAGGTCGACGTGATGGGCGGTCCTGGCCACCAGTTCCTGCAGGTCGAACAACTCGCTGTCGCGGAAGGGGCGGTCCGACCGCCGCCAGACCTCAGCCAGGCCCAGCACGACGGGTGGCGCGCGGTCCAGGACCAGCGGTACGCACGCCACACTCGCCGACCGGTCACCGGGCACCAGGGCACGGATCACTCGCTGACTGCCGAGCAGCCGCTCGACCGCCTCCCGGTCGGGTATGACGATGGGCTGCGGGGCATCGTCCCGCAGTACCGCCTGCGCCAGCAGGCGACTCGCGTCGCTCGGAAGATCGCCACCCGGAGTCACATAACCCTCGGGCCACGCCCGGTCCGGCACCAGGGCCGCCCGCCGTAGCCGGATGCGCCCCTGCGCATGCTCGCTGACTCCCTCGCCCGTCCACACGGCGAAGTCGAGATCGACGGCGGCCACGTCTCCCCAAGCCAGCAGGGACTCCGCCAGCGACTGCGCGGTCTCGCCGATGTCCAGCGAGGTACCGATCGCGGTCTCGGCGGCGTACAGGTGCAGCCTCCTGGCCATGGCGATCACGGAGACGGTCAAGCCCTCCTGAGGCGCCGCGGCGGGCAGGATGCTCAGCGAGACCACCAGCTCCGACCCGTCGCCGCGCCGCAGGCGCTGGATCCGGGCGACGTGCGCCTCACCGATCTCCAGGACCTGCCGCAACCGCCGTGTGACCGTCGGTACGTCCCCGGTGGGCAGGAGATCGGCGAAAGGACTCCCGGCCACGGCGTCCAGACCCGCGAATACGGGGGCGTCCAGATTGCTGCGGGTGATTCTCAGATCCCTGTCCAGGTTGACCACGCCGAGAATCTGATCCTGACGGTCGGCCGCCGGGCTGTCGGGTACGCGCTGGCGGGTGGCGCGGTCGCCCTGCGCGTTCGCGGGACCGGCCGCCGCTGCCGCTCCGCCGCGCGGGATGTAGCGCCCCAGGGCACGGCTGACCAGTTCAAACGGTGAAGAGGACGAGGGGGAGGGTGTGGAGTCCATGCGGCTCTCTCAGCAATCCCCGGCGCAGCGCCGGGGCTGTACTCGGACCCGTGCGTCGGGGCACCGAGATCCCTGACCGCACACCTCATTGAATAACACCGGGGGTCGCTTCGCCCACACCAGCGGATCGCGCGGTGAACGCCGACCATGAGGGAATGCCACGGCCGGTGGGGCCATGGTCACCTCGCCGGGGCGTCGCCCGCCAGGATGCGACGACCGCCGCAGGACCACCGGGCACCGGCGCCCGGTGATGGCGAGTCCGAGTTCGCCGGAGAGGCACGCGGACCTGCATGACGTGGGGGCGGCCTGATCGTGCTCTGCGAGCACGCGAGGCACGACGCCGTCACCCACGCCCACAACCGCATCCTCCACGGCCGTTCCGCCACCGGCTTCCCGCACGAGCGGCGCGAGCCGACCGACGCGGACGTCAGGCTCGTCGGCATGAAGTGGGTGACCGTTGACGGCCTTGCCCTGCCCGGTGATCATCTGGTGCGGGCAGTCACGTCGGCACGCAGACTCCCGCGATCTTTCCCCCCAGCTTGGAGGTCCGTCATGGCAATCGACTCCCGCGTCCGGAATGCGGCGCGGGTCGCCGGTGCCGCTGCCGTTCTGTGCCTGACGCTGCTCACGGCCTGCGGCGGCCAGGCACGGGACGCGGACGCCAGGACGCCTTCGACGACACGGTCGAAGACCGCGTCCCCGAGTCCATCGGCGAAGGAGGGAGCGTGGAAGATCGCCTATTCCAGCAAGGAGGACAACGCGGAGCTGAGAGCTCTGTCTGTCGCCTCCGACCGGGACGCATGGGCGGTCGGTCTTGCCGGAGACGACTGGGACAAGACCTTCTTCGTCCACTACGACGGTCGGGAGTGGCGGGACTACGACGCCGCTGCCGACCTGCCGAAGCTCAGCCGGCTGTCCCTGGTCGAACTGGCGTCGTCGGGGCCGGGGAACACCTGGCTCTTCGGCACCGACAACCCGGTGGGCACCGAGGACGTCACCCCGGCCATCGCCCGCTGGGACGGCAGCCGTTGGCGGGACGTGCCCCTGCCACCGCGGATGACCGACCAGGTCAAGGACGCGGCCGTCTTCGCCCCCGACGACGTGTGGCTGCTGACAGGGACGCGGGCCGGCGAGCTCCCGGGGCAATGGCCTGTCGAGGAGCAGACGGTCTGGCACTGGACCGGCGCGCACTGGACCGAGGTCCGGCTGCCGGCCCGGGCGGACGCGATCGCCGGGCGGGCGCCCGACGACATCTGGGCGGTCGGCAGCGCCCCCGGCGCACAGGTGAGCACCGGCAGCAGCCCCGGTCGCCGTGCCGCGCCGGCCGCGATGCACTATGACGGCCGCGGCTGGCGGCTCGTCCCTGCCCCGCAGTTCCAGCCTCCGGCGAACGCGGGCCCCGGCGACGACCGGAGTGCGGTCCTGAACGACGTGGTAGCGGCCGGACCGGACGACGTGTGGACGGTCGGCACGCAGTCCTACCCGGGCGACGATCCCAATGAGGGACAGGACGAGGCACCCGTCCTCGCCCACTGGGACGGGAGCCGCTGGGAGGAAGGGCCGACATCGGACCAGCTCCCCGGGCCCCGAGCGGTCGCCCCGGACGGCGCCCACGGCCTGGTCTTCCGGTGGGGCCGGCTTCGCGCCGACGGCACATACGAAAGCATCGCCAAGTCGCCGCTGCTACCGGGGAAGACCGGCCAGGTCTCCAAGTTCGACCGGGCCCAGCAACTGGCGCTCGGCGAACTTGTCCAGGTACCGGACACGCACGAGGTGTGGGGCGCCGGATCCATCGCGGCCGGTGGCGGAGGCTCCGAGCTCAACTTCTCGCACGGGGTGGTCGTGGTCTATGAAGTGCCGGGCGGGTAGGCGGGAAGTGGGCCGGTCGGCCGGGCAGTTGTCGCTCCGCACGCGCACGCGCACGCGCAGGGGACGGGCCCGGGGACGGCGACGCCCGGTGCGCGGCATGTCGGTTGCTGTACAGCACCCGTACGGAAGAACGCACAGGCTGGGCGGCTGACCGCAGCCCAGCCTGAGTCGTGTCCCGATGCGCCCTACTTCTTCACGGGGTCCAGGCAGAGGACGAACTTGTCGGCGTCCCACTCCTGCGCGAGCGCGGCCTCGCCGACGGTGCAGGCGTTGACGTCGAAGGTGTTCTTGACGACCTTGACGACCTTGTAGTTGGCGTCACCGTCGTCGCAGCCCTTGGTCTCGACGTCGGGGTTGTTCTCGGAGCCGGTGACCTTGACGCAGTCGCCGACATCAGCGCGTACCGGGGAGTTGAAGACGTAGCCGATGCCGAGCTTCACCGCCACCGCGACGACGATCATGACGACGACGGTGAGGAACTTCTTCAGCTTGCTCTTCTTGGCGGGCGCGGGCGCGGGCGCCGTGGCGGGCGCGGCCTCGGGTATGGGCCCGCCTTGCGGGAACTGAGGGTCTTGCGGGGCGGCGGAGGGCGTCGGAGCGCTCATTGGCGGTTGTCCTAGGGGTCGCATGGAGATCGAACGCGCGCACGCTACACGATGGATAAGGACCAGATAAGCGCGAGGTGCTACGGAGTCCTGATCGCCCTGTCTGACACCCTTTTAATCCCCTGACCAGCGCGAAGAGGTCGCGCGCCGGCCGCAGCGGCAGGCCGTGAGCGTGGTGAATCGGGGCGTCCCGCCATGGTCTGGTGCCGCAGTACGAGAGGCTGAAGCAACGGCCCCTTCTCCAGACTGTGTTGGCGGAGCTGAAAGGTCCCGGACCACGATCGGCCCGGGGCTCTGGCGGTCTCGGCGAGACTGCGAAGGAGGCTGCCCGAGGTGCCAGTCCGGGCAGGATGTGGGCGTACCTTGCTGACTCCCGTGCCGACTTCGTGCTGATGGCTCTGCGCGGAACCTGGACGGATACGTCTCGCCGCGTTCGTGCGCCGGCTTCGTTCAGTTCCCCAGCGACGACAGCGCCGCGGCCACCCGTTCGGACACTTCCGGCGGGGTCGAGGCGTGTGGGGAGAATCTGAGCGAGTCGGTGCGCACGGTCGGTGTGACGCCCTCGGCCTGCAACGCCTTCGCGACGACGGACGGTTCGTGGTCCGGCATCGTGAAGGAGAGGATGCCCGCCCGATGCGCCGGGTCGGTGGGGGAGAGGATGAGGCCGCCGTGCCCCTTGACGGCCTCGGTGAGTTCGATGATCCGCGTGGCGATGGCGGCCTCGATCGCCGCGACGGTGTGCCGCTCGACGAGGTCCAGTGCGGCCACGAACGCGGCGGCCGTCACCGGGCTGAGGTTGGTGATCGACCACCGTTGCGCGTGTGCGGCCGGCGGGTGCTCGATTCCGTCGAAGAGGCCGACGTCGTCGACGCCCGTCCAGCCGGTGAGGACCGGTTCGAGGGACTCCAGCGCGCGATCGGACAAGGCCGCGAAGCCGGTGGCCCATCCCGCGCGCAGCCATTTCTGACCGCCCGCCACCACGACGTCGGCCGCGTCCCAGGACATCTCGGCCACGCCGAACGCCTGGATGGCGTCCACGATCAGCAGCCGGTCCGGTCCGATCGCCTCGCGCAGTGCCGCCAGGTCGGCGCGGAAGCCGCTGCGGAAGTCCACGGCGCTGACGGACACGGCGACGACGTCGTCGGTCAGCGCGGCACGGACCAGGTCGGGCGTGACCCCGCTGCCGGGCGTCGGCTCGAGCCAGCGCGGGGTGGCCCGGCCCAGGTCAGCGGCGCGGCGCCAGGGATAGTGGTTGGCCGGGAAATCGGTGCGCGGCGCGAGGACGACACCCTCCCGGATGCCGAGAGCGGCGTGGAACAGGCCCGTGGACGCGTTCGGAAGCAGCACGGTGTGCTCGGCGTCGGTGCCCGCGAGGCGGGCGGCCGCGTCCCGTGCGGCCGCCTCCGCCCGCATCAGGCCGTCCACGGTGGTGTGATCGGCCCGGGCGGACTCCTCCATGGCCCGCGCGGTGGCGGCAACGGCATCCCGCGACGGCGGACCGAACCGTGCGAAGTCGAGGTACCCGGCGGGCGTGTCGAAGTGGGCTGCGTACGACGTGAGCACGGGGCTCGTCCTTCCGGGACAGAACGGGTCGGGCGGGTTGAGCGGGTCGGGCTGTCGGGCTCTTCGGGGGTGTGACGGCGAGTGCGCCAGGTGGGGAGCGCCGCGTGTACGACGGACCGGCGTCCGCCGTTCGCCCACCGCGCCTGTCTCCACCCGCTCGCACGGTACGCGCTTCCCGTCACGCGGACCGGCCCAGGGTGCCGTCCGGGTATGTCGGCCCGCCGCTGCGACGGGCCGACATAGCGGACGCCGTTCACCGCCGATGCGCTGCTGACCATGGGAACGTGCGCCGCTTCACTCGCCACCTCGTCGGCGGCGTGCCGGACCGAGCCGGCAGTACCTGTGCGGCGAACCGTCGACGGCGGTGTGTACGGGGCCCGACTCCCCAGCCGCGGACTCCCCAGCCGCCAACTCCCCAGCGGTCGCGCATGAAGAACGCGTGGTCCGAACCCGGCCGCCTACGTCGAGCGGGACGCCGCGCATCACCCCGCGCATCACGCCGCGCCCGACCGAACCGAGCATGCGGACTGCGTGTCGCGTCGACGGTGACAATGGGACGGCCGGGCACCCCTGAGAGGGTGCCCGGCCGTCCGCTTCGCCGATGCCTGCGCCGCCTGGGGCGGCCGGGCTCAGTGTCCGGCGGATTCCTCCGGGCGGGCGTGGCGCGGCAGGAGGAATGCGAGGAGGAAGGTCAGGGCGAGCATGCCGTCGACGATCCAGAGCAGTGTCTTCATGACGGAGCCGAAACCACTCTGGAACGCGGACGACGCGGTGGCCCCCAGCGCGGCGGAGATACGGCCGCCGGCCTGGGGCGAGGTCGCGGCGGACCGGGCGTCCTTCTCCAGGCGGGCGCAGGATGCCGGGGTCGCGGCAGGGTCCTTGGCGACGGCGCGGTCCGAGGCGCACGTACGCAGGTCCGCCACGACGCGCTCCTGAGCCGCGGGCGAGACATGCGCGGCGGTCAGCTGCCCCCGCAGGTGGTCCGAGCGGTGGTCGACGGCGGTGGCGATCCCGCCGCCCAGCAGACCGAAGAACGCGGTGCCGAGGATGGCCACGCCGAAGGCGCCGCCGAGCTGCTGCACCGCGGTCATCGTGCCGGACGCCGAACCCGTCTCGTGCTGCTCGACGCTGGCGAGCACGATGTCGAAGAACGGGGCCATGAGCAGGCCCATTCCGATGCCCGTGACGAGCAGCGACGGCAGGAGCTGCCAGGGGCCGACACCGGCTCCCACCTGGTCGAGGGTCAGCCACACGCCGAACACGCCGACCGCCATGACCAGCGCGCCCGCCTGAAGCACGGCGCGTCCGAAGCGGACCACACCCTGAGCCACGCCGAAGCCGACGATCATGCCGCCGGACCAGGGCACCATCACCAGTCCCGCCTTGAGCGGCGAGTAGCCGAGGCCGATCTGGGTGTAGAGGTTGAAGACCAGCATGAAGCCCTGCATGGTCGAGAAGAAGACCAGCCCGAGGATCATGCCGCCGCTGAAGCCGCGCTTGCGGAAGAGGCTGGGGACGACCAGCGGGTCCCGGCCGGCCTTGCTGCGCTGCGACTCGTACCGGGCGAAGACGAGGAAGACGATCACCGCGGCGCCCATCATCAGGAACGTCCACACGGGCCAGTCGTACTCACGGCCCTGCACCAGCGGGAAGATGATCAGCAGCGCGGCCAGTGAGACCAGGAGCATGCCGGGGATGTCGAGGCGCGGCTTGCTGTCGGACCGGCTCTTCGGCAGGTAGCGCACGGCACCGAGGAGCGCCGCGGCACCCATCGGCAGGTTGATCAGGAAGATCATGCGCCAGCCGGTGCCGAAGTAGTCGGCGTCCACGAGCCAGCCCGCCAGGATCGGCCCGCAGACCGCGGACAGACCCATGACCGGGCCGAACATGCCGAAGGCCTTCTGCGACTCCTTCGGCGGGAACATCTCCTTGATCATGCCCAGGCCCTGCGGCAGCATCACGGCGCCGAACAGTCCCTGGACGACGCGCGCGCCGATCAGCATCTCGGGCGACACGGATATCGCGCAGAGCAGCGAACCCAGGGTGAAGCCGGCGGCTCCCACCAGGAACATGTTGCGGCGCCCGTGAATGTCCCCGAGCCGCCCTCCGGTGACGAGCCCGACGGCCATCGAGAGGGTGTAGGCGGCGGCGAGCCACTGCAAGGTGGAGGCGCTGCCGCCGAGGTCGGCCCGCATGGAGGGACCGGCGATGTTCGTGACGACGGCGTCGAGGAGATCCATCACCTCGGCCGCCAGGATCACGAAGAGCGCAGCCCAGCGCCACCGGTACGGCGCTGGTGAGTCGATGGGCGTCTCGGCGGACGCGACACCGGTGGTGGACATCGGAACTCCTCGTGAAGAGGCCACGCCACGGTGACGAACCGGTGGGCGCGGTGGGTGGACGGATGCGACTGCCCGGCTCGCCGGCACGGAGTGGGGGACGGGCGACGAGACACCGAGAACACTGTTCAATCTAACAGAACAGTGCTCACCGAGAGAACAGCGTTCATTAAGATATAGCGCAACTCGAGAGCGCGGACAAGATATATCGCGTCCTGTCGAGGTGAACGCCGCTCATCGAGAGAGAACACTGCTCTCCCGACGCCTAGACTGTCCTCATGAGCGACGCGGCCGCCGGCACCCCCGCACCACCTCCGCCGTCTCCCTGGGAGCGCGAACGTCCCGTTCGCGCCCGGGCGGTCAGCGACCGCGCACCCCTGTCACGCGAACGCGTCGTCGAGGCCGCCTTCACCGTCCTGGACCGCCAAGGACTCGACGGTCTGTCGATGCGCCAGGTGGCGGCCGAACTGGGCGTCACGGTCTCCGCCCTCTACGCCTACGTCAGCTCCAAGGACGACCTTCTGGAGCTGATGTACACCCGGCTCTTCGACGGCTTCGCGATCCCCGAACCCGACCCGGAGCGGTGGCAGGAGCAGGTGCGGGACTACGCCCGCTCCTGGCGGCAGTGCCTGTCGTCCCATCGCGACATGGCCAGGATTTCCATGGCCCACGTCCCCTTCACCGCCGAACTGCTGCCGCACGTCGAGGCCTTGCTCGCCGTCTTCCGCACCGCCGGACTGCCCGACCGCATCGCGGCCGAGGCCGGTGACCTCATCTCCACCTACATCGACGGGTTCGTCCTGGAGGAGGGCATGTGGCAGGACCGGGCCGCCCAGCAGAGCGGTGACGGTTCCTCCCTGGCCCGTCCGGACTGGCGTGAGATGGCCGACGAGATGCAGAACTACTTCGCGTCCCTGCCCGCGGCGGACTTCCCCCATCTGCGCGCCCTGTCCGGGGTGATGGTGACGGACTCCTCCGACGAGAGGTTCGAGATCGGTCTGGAGATCATGCTGCGCGGCCTGGCGAGCTATCTGCCGGACCCGGCGGCCTGAGCGACCACGCATCTGCCTGACCCGGCGGACGAGCGACCACGGACGCCCGCCGGACCCCGGACGCCGGCTGATCCGCGACACCGACCGATCCCGCGACACGACACCGCCGTCCGGGGCGGCCTCGCCCCGGACGGCGCCAGGGCGCGAGGACCGAACAGGCCGCCGTGGACCTGCCCTCGCCGGCCCTGGTGATCAGTTGTTCCAGCTCTCGTCGTACGGATCGCGCGGTGTCGCGACCGGCCTCGCCGCACTGACGTCGAGGAACGGGATGATGCCGCCGTTGACCGGGTCCTTCGTGCGCTTGCCGGTGTAGGTGCCGGTGACCTCGAGCCAGGTGTCCGGCCGGAGGACGGGCGGAATCCGCCCGGTCAGGCCGATCTTGACCGGTTGGGCGTCCGCGGCGCAGCAGTTGAGGGCCATGCGGACGAGATACGGGGTCCCGGCGTGGTCGAGTGCGAGGAAGCCGGAGATCTTCACCTGCCGTCCGCCGAGGGAACGGCCGTGGTCGTACGCCGCCCGGCTCGCGTAGTCGACCAGGCCGAGCGGGACCGGGTCGCCCGCGGGCAGCTTGGCGTAGCCGAACGGCGCCTGCAGCGCCGTACCGGTGCGCATCGCGCTGTAGGACCCGAGAGCGGGCGGGGCGACCAGGATGAGCGCGAGCAAAGGCAGGACGAGGAGCCACGAGATACGCGGTTCGCGATGCGTGTGACCGTGCCCTTGCGTGTCGTCCGCGGACCCGTCCTCGTACCCGTGCGCTTCCTCGCCGTCGCGGGCGGCGTCGGGGCGGTCGGCGGAAGCCGTTCGGTGCTCGCGCACCTCGTACCAGACCGTGGCGAGGGCGGTGACGACGAGCACCACACCCGCCGCGAGCAGCAGGGGCTGCAGACCGGCCTTGACGTACCGCAGATAGAGGTCCGAGACGCTCGCGTGCAGCACCGCCGCTCCGACGAGGAAGAGCACGGCCGCCTGTGCCTGCCGGTTCACAGCAGCACCGCCCCGATCAGAACGGACATGAGGATCGCGAGGGCGAAGGTGGCGGGCGCGAACCGCAGGGCGAATCCTCGGCCGAACGTGCCGACCTGCATGGCGAAGAGCTTCAGGTCGATCATCGGTCCGACGACGAGGAACGCCAGCCGGGCGGTGAGCGAGAACTGGTTCAGCGAGGCGACCACGAACGCGTCGGCCTCCGAGCAGATCGACAGCAGCACGGCCAGGATCGCGAGGGCGAGGACCGACACCACCGGATTCCCGGCAGCGGCTTGCAGCCAGCTCGCCGGGACGACGGACTTGAGCGTGGCCGCGGCCATCGCGCCCAGCACGAGGAACCCGCCCGCGTGCATCACGTCGTGCCGCACCGAGCCCCAGAACGCCGCCCCCTTGCCGAGGCCTTCGTGTGCCGGCCGGCCCGGCGGGCGCAGCCAGTCGGTACGACCGAGACGCTGCCACAGCCAGCCCATCGCGCAGGCCACGAGGAGACTCGCCACGAAACGGGCGAGGACCATCTCCGGGTTCCGCGGGAAGGCGACGGCCGTGGCCGTGAGCACGATCGGATTGATCGCCGGTGCGGACAGCAGGAAGGCCAGGGCCGCCGCCGGAGTGACACCGCGGCGCACCAGCGCCCCGGCGACCGGCACGGAGGCGCACTCGCAGCCGGGCAGGATCGCCCCGGCCATCCCGGCGACCGGCACGGCGAGGGCCGGGCGCCGGGGCAGCGCGCGGGCGAAGAACGACGGCGGGACGAACACCGCGATGACCGCCGACAGCAGCACACCGAGCACGAGGAAGGGCAGCGCCTGGACCACCACCGCGACGAACACGGTCATCCAGCTCTGCATCACCGGTGTGGACAGCGCCCCGCGGATCGGGCCCTGTGCCGCGATGACCAGCAGCAGGAGCATCGTCAGGGCGAGCGGTGAGTTGATGTTCCAGCCCTGCCGGCCCTGGCGGTCGCCTCCGTCCGGCCGGCCCCGGCCGTCGTCCCCGTTCGGCCGGTGAACCGGCGGCGGGGCTGCCTTGGTCATGGTCACGCTTGCGGTACCTCCGGTCGGGGAAGGGCTCGGGCTCGGGCTGCTGATGCCCCTCCGCCTTGAATACGCCGGTTCGGCCACAGCTTCTCACCGGGTGTCGCCGGGATTGCCTCCGCCCGGGCGAATCTTGACCTGCGCAGGACCGAGCAGCGGCGACTCACGCCCCTCGGCCGTCGTGAGCGGCCGGTTCATCCTCCGTCGCGCGCTCGGGGCGACGGCTACCACTCCTGGTCCGATTTCGCTCCGCGTTCCGGCCGTTGCGAGATCTCTTTACGTCGCTGTCATGTACCTGTAGCTTCCGGCCGCAAGGGCTTTCAGGAACTTGCCGGTTCTCCTTGCAATGCAACTCCCCCTCCCCAGCCCCGCATTGGAGACGCCCCATGAGACGCAGACCCCAACGCCCGCCGCTACGAACACTGGTGGCGCTCGCCGCGGTGACCGGACTGTTCGGACCGACCCCGCCGGACGCGGCCTCGGTCCCCCTGGAGAGCACGGCCGCCACCTCCGCCACGGCGACCGTCTTCTACTACACGAAGACCAAGAACTGGCCCACCACATACCTGCACTACGCCCCCGACGGCGGCTCCTGGACCACCGTGCCCGGCGTCCAGATGGAGGCGGCCTGCACGGACTGGGTGAAGAAGACCGTCGACCTCGGCTCGGCCGCCGGACTGCAGGCCACCTTCAACAACGGAAGCGGCACCTGGGACAACAACGGCGGCAGCAACTACGCGCTGGGCACCGGCACCATCACCGTCAAGGACGGTGTGATCGCCCACAGCGACCCGTGCGCCGACACCGGCACGGGCAGCGGCAACCAGGCCACCGTCTACTACTCGACCGCCACGTCCGGCTGGACCACGGCCAACATCCACTACGCGCCCACGGGCGGCTCCTGGACGACGGCCCCCGGCGTCGGAATGGAGACCGCCTGCACCGGCTGGTGGAAGAAGACCCTCGACATCGGTACGGCGACCTCGCTCAAGGCGGCCTTCAACAACGGCAACGGCGTCTGGGACAACAACAACGGCACCGACTACGCGATCCCGGCCGGCACCACGACCGTGAAGGACCGGACCGTCACCGCCGACGCCAAGGACCCGTGCGCCGCCGAAGAACCCGACACCGAGGCACCGACCGCGCCCACGAAGGTCACGGCGACCGCCACCAACACCTCGGTGGTGGTGGGCTGGGACCCGGCGACCGACGACACCGCCGTGACGAAGTACCAGCTCACCCGCACCGGCGGCACGAAGGGAAGCGTCGTCACCGACGTCGGCTCGACGGTGTACTCCGACACGGGCCTTGAGGAGAGGACCGACTACACGTATACGGTCAAGGCGGTCGACGCGGCCGGGAACACCTCGCCCGCCTCCGCCGCGGCCACCGTCACGACCGGGGAGAAGGCCCCCGCCCCGGCATCGGGGACCCCGCTCGGCACCGACCCGCGCAAGGACCCGATCTACTTCGTCCTCACCGCCCGCTTCTACGACGGCGACAGTTCCAACAACCGCGGCGGCAGCCAGGACGTCAAGTCGGGCAACGCGGCCAACAACGACCCCATGTTCCGCGGGGACTTCAAGGGTCTCGTCGACAAACTCGAATACATCAAGGCGCTCGGATTCTCGGCCGTCTGGATCACCCCGGTCGTCCTCAACCGCTCGGACTACGACTACCACGGCTATCACGGCTACGACTTCTACAAGGTCGACCCGCGCCTGGAGTCCGCCGGAGCCTCCTACCAGGACCTGATCAACGCGGCCCACGCCAAGGGCATGAAGATCTACCAGGACGTGGTCTACAACCACAGCTCCCGCTGGGGCGCCAAGGGCCTGTTCACCCCGACCGTCTACGGCGTGCGGGACACCCAGTGGAGCTGGTACTACGACGAGAAGAACGAGGGCATCGAGTACGACGGCCTGACCGTCGAGCCCAAGTCCGGGAAGTCGTACTACAACGGTGACCTGTGGTCGACCGCCGAACCCTCCGGCAACACCTGTCTCAACTGGGGCAAGCCCACCGGAGGAAAGAGCGCCGAAGGCTACACCGTGTACAACTGCCAGTGGCCCAGCCCGACTTCGGGCATGTTCCCGAAGGCGTACTACCACCAGTGCTGGATCGGCAACTGGGAGGGCGAGGACTCCCGTTCGTGCTGGCTGCACGAGGACCTCGCCGACTTCAACACCGAGAACGCCACCGTCCAGAACTACTTGATCGGCGCGTACGACAAGTACATCGACATGGGCGTCGACGGATTCCGCGTCGACACCGCCGTCCACATTCCGCGCGTCACCTGGAACCGCCGTTTCCTGCCCGCCATCTACGACCGGGTCACCCAGCGGTTCGGCACGGAGGCGGCGAAGAACTTCTTCGTCTTCGGCGAGGTCGGCGCCTTCGTCAACGACAAGTGGAACCGCGGCTCGGTGAACCACTCCGCGCAGTTCTTCACCTGGAAGGAACGCAAGGAGTACAGCGCGGACGACGTGACGGCGGCGATCGAGCAGTACAACTACGAGGAGCAGCTCGGCACCGGCAACCAGCCCACCTCCGCCAACGCCTTCCTGAGCGGGAACAGCTACCACACACCGGACCGCAGCCAGTTCTCCGGCATGAACATCATCGACATGCGCATGCACATGAACTTCGGCGACGCGCAGAACGCGTACAGCAACGGCAAGGACTCCGACGACTCCGTCAACGACGCCACGTACAACGTCGTCTACGTCGACAGCCACGACTACGGCCCGAACAAGTCGAGCACCCGCTACAGCGGCGGCACCGACGCCTGGGCCGAGAACATGGCGCTGATGTGGACCTTCCGCGGCATTCCCACGCTGTACTACGGATCGGAGATCGAGTTCCAGAAGGGCAAGCAGATCGACTGCGGGCCGACCTGCCCGCTGGCGACCACCGGGCGCGCGTACTACGGCGGCCATCTCGCGGGCAGCGTCACGGCCTCCGACTTCGGCAAGGTCGACTCCGCGAGCGGCGAGGTCGCGACGACCCTCGCACAACCGCTGGTCAAGCACCTCCAGCGGCTCAACCAGATCCGCCGTGCGATCCCGGCCCTGCAGTCGGGCCAGTACTCGACGGACGGCATCAGCGGCTCGATGGCCTTCAAGCGCCGCTACACCAGTGGTTCCACCGACAGCTTCGCGCTCGTCACGGTCACCGGCGCCGCGACATACACCGGCATCCCCAACGGCACGTACACGGACGCCGTCACCGGTGATGTGAAGACCGTGTCCAACGGCACGCTGTCGGTGGCCGCACCCGGGACGGGAAACCTGCGGGTGTATGTGCTGAACGGGCCCGGCAAGATCGGAGCGGCCGGCCCGTACCTGAAGTAGCCGCCGCCTCGCACAGCGCTCGCCTCAAGCGGCCCGTGCCTGGTGCGCGGGTGCGGGAGGGGCGATCACCGTGGTCACGCCGGGTGCCTCACACCCGAGCACGGCACCGTGATCGCCGCTCCCGGCCGGGGCTCGGCAACGGCTCCCGGCCCCGGGCTCGGCAACGGATCGCCGCTCCCGGCCCCGGGGTGGGACACCGGATCGCCACTTCCCGCCCCGGGCGGGACAAGGGATCGCGGCTCCCCGCGTCGGAGGAGACGGGACGGGGATGAATGGCGTGGTGTGCGTTGGGTACGCGTCGGTCGATGCGCCCGGGAGCGAGACCGGCCCGGGTGGCCGCCCGCCCGCCACTACCCCGGGATCTGCCATGGACACGCCCTTGAACAACCACCACCCCACCGCAGCAGCGGCGACACCGGCCCAGGAGGCGCTGAACACCCTCGCCGAGAACACGCAGGACAGCGCGGCGCTGGACACGCTCGCCGGCAGCGATGTGCTCGTGCCCGTGCCGGACGACGCCACCGACGCGGACGTCGCCGATCCCACGGCCGTCGCTCTGCCCGTCCTGGAGCAGCCGGGCGGCGAACAGGTGGTTCCGGTGTTCACCTCCGAGCAGGAGATGGCCGGGCTCCTCCCGTCCGTCTCCCGCTACCGTCTCGTGCCGCTCGGCGCGCTCGCCTCCCAGTGGCCGTCGGACGATCTGGCCCTCACGATCGACGCCAGCTCACCGCACGGACTGACCCTCACCTCCGAGGGTGTGCGCACGCTGCTGGTCCGGCCGCAGGGCTGACGGCAGCGCCGCCCCGAGGCGGCCCGCTCTTCCGGGCCCCGCCCCTCTCTCCGCCGAGGGCTGCCCCCGTACGATGAGCTGCCACCGCATGTCCGTGGCCGTCCCGGGCGCCGCCGAGGCGGGGCGGGGCGTCGGGTGTCGCTCCTCGCGGACGCACCCAGAAGTGCGCCGCCGTCCCGGCGATTCCCGCCACCGGTGGTCGCTCAACGCCTCACCCGGGGTCCGCGCAGCCGAACTCCACCCCCGCGCACCCCGAGAGGTGGTCAGTCGTGCAGCATGCGGGCGAGCACAGACCGCTGCAGGGGGAGCACCTCGGCGTGCAGGTCGCGGCCCTTCGAGGTGAGGGCGACCCATACTCCGCGGCGGTCCTCCTGGCAGACGGTGCGTTCCACCAGGCCGTCCTTCTCCAGACGGCCGATGAGGCGGGACAGCGCGCTCTGGCTCAGATGGACCCCGCCCGCGATGTTCTGTACCCGGCACTGCTCGCCCGGCTCCGAGACCGTGCCCGAGGCGAGGATGTCCAGGACCTCGAAGTCACTGGCTCCGAGGCCGTGCGGATGCAGCACGCGGTCGATCTCGCACATCGTGCGCGCGTGCACCGAGAGGATGTCCCGCCACTGGTCCTCCAGGCGGGCACTGGGCGTCTTCGTTGCCATAACTGAACGGTAACAGAGATCCGGCCACTAGTTGAGTGTGCAACTAGTGCGTCCGCATGCAATCGCCGGTGGCCGGCCACGGGATGCGGACGCAGCCGGTCGGCCGTCCCTAGGCGGCGGGGTCCTGGATCAGTCCGACGAGGTTGCCGTCCGCGTCCTTGACCGACGCGATCAGCCTGCCGTTTCCCACGTCCTGGATCTCCTGGAGGGTCTCGGCGCCGGCGCCGAGCAGGGCCGACAGCCGCTCCTTGATGTCGTCGACGTGCCAGAAGGGGACCGGACCGGTCAGGCCCTTGGCGTGGCCGTTCGGGTCCAGGCCGACATCCTGGCCCGCGTCCTTGAAACCGACGTAGTACGGCTCGTCCACATACGGCTCCACGCCCAGCAGCGCGCTGAACAGCGCCTTTGTCTGTGCGAGGTCCTTGACGGGGTAGATGATGGTCTTGAGCCCGGCGGTCATGGCGACTCCTCCGTGGTGCGTGGTGGCCGTGTCGGCCGACTGTCGTGCCGTCGGCGTTCCGACGGTGCGTTCACGCTAAGCCGGGGGAGGCGGGTGTGGCTTCTCGAATCCTGACCGGTGCGCCCGGCCCGGAGCGCGGAGGGCCCCGGAGGGTTCGGCCCCCGGGGCCCTGCCGTGCTGGGGCCGGCCGGCCGGCAGGCGCGGCCCGGCGGCTTCCGGCGCTGTCCTCAGGTGGACTCGCGGCGCACCAGTTCCGTCGGCAGGATCACCGCCGCCGGATCCTCGCCGCCGATCTGGGCGAGGAGTACCCGGACCATCTCGGAGCTGATGCGGTCCCAGGGCTGGCGGATGGTGGTGAGGGCCGGGGTGGCGGCGGTGGCGGCGGGGGAGTCGTCGAAGCCGCCGACGGCGACGTCCTCGGGGACCCGGCGGCCGGCCTTGCGCAGCGCCGCCAGCACACCCTGGGCCATCAGGTCGGAGGCGACGAAGACGGCGTCCACGTCCGGGGCGCTCTCGAGGAGCCGTTCGGCGCCCGCCTCACCGCTGGCGCGGCTGTAGTCGCCGGAGGCGATCAGGCGTTCGTCGGCCTCGATGCCCGCCTCGGCGAGCACCTCCCGGTAGCCCGCGAGGCGCTCGACTCCGCCGGGGGTGTCCAGCGGGCCGGTGACCATACCGATCCGGCGCCGTCCGAGGGAGAGCAGGTGCGTGACCATGTCCCGGGCGCCGTCCCGGTCGTCGGCGGCGACGTAACTCACCTTGGACCCGAGGCCGATGGGCTTGCCGCACGCGACGAGGGGCACGCCCGCCTCGCGCAGTTCCTCGGCGACCGGATCGCCGGAGTGGCTGGAGACCAGCAGCACCCCGTCGACGTGGCCCGCCGTGATGTAGCGCGTGATGCGCCGCCGTTCGTCCTGGGTGCCGGCGAGCATCAGCAGGAGGGGCACGTCGTGCGCGGCGAGTGCCTGGGTGCAGCCGCGCAGCAGGACGTTGAAGTTCGGGTCCTCGAAGAACCGCTCCTGGGGCTCGGTCAGCAGGAAGCCGACCGAGTCGGACCGTCCGGTGATCAGTGAGCGGGCGTGCCGGTTCACGACGTAGCCCGTCCTGCGGATGGCGGCGTTGACCGCCTCCTGTGCCGAGGGGCTCACGTAGTGCCCGCCGTTGAGCACGCGTGACACGGTGCCGCGTGAGACACCGGCCTCGCGCGCGACGTCGTGGATCGTCGGCGGCTTGCGTCGGCCCCCCGTGTTGCTCATGGTCATGACTTTACGGCTCCGGACAGCAGGTCGAGGCTCCAGAAGCGCTGGATGACCAGGAACAGCGCGACCAGCGGAATGATCGCGAGCAGGGCGCCGGTGATCACCAGGGTGTACAGGGCCGGAGTGTTGGAGCCCTGCTGGAGGAGGGTGAACAGGCCGAGCGTGATCGGGAACTTCTCGTCGTCGCTGAGCATGATGTAGGGGAGCAGGAAGTTGTTCCACACGGCCACGAACTGGAACAGGAACACCGTCACCAGACCGGGCACCATCATGGGCAGCGCGACCCGGGTGAAGATCCGCCACTCCCCGGCGCCGTCCATCCGCCCGGCCTCGACCACGTCACCGGGGACGGCGGCGTAGGCGTAGATCCGGGCGAGGTAGACGCCGTACGGGGAGAGGACGAGGGGCAGGAGCACCGACGCGTACGAGTCCGTCAGGTCCGCCTTGGCGAGGAGCAGGTACTGCGGGATCGCGAGGATCACCGGTGGCATCAGCACGCCCGCCATGAGGATGCTGAAGATGGTCTCGCGGCCCCGGAAGCGGTAGATCGCCAGGGCGTAGCCGCTGATCGCCGAGACGGCCGTCGACAGGAGGGCGCCGAGACCGGCGTAGAGGGCGGAGTTGCCCATCCACGTCCAGTAGATGCCGTCTCGGTAGGCGTTGAGGTCCTTGACGTTCTGGGTGAAGCCGGTGCCCGGCAGGAAGGTGAACGTCGAGAACAGCTCGCGGCCGGACTTGGTGGCCGCGATCACCACCCAGGCGACGGGCAGCAGGCAGTAGAGCGCGCCGAGCAGCAGCGTGAGGGTCGGGACCAGGGCGATCCGGTGGCGCAGGGGCGGCCCCTGCGCGGTGCCGGGCGTCGTGCCCGCGGCCGGCGCCGCCTTGCGGACGGCAAGAGAACTCATCGTGCTTCCTCCTGCTTGGTACGGGAGTTGGCGGCGCGCAGGAAGCCGAAGGACAGGATCAGTGTGACCACGGCGATGATCACTGCCTCGGCGGCGGCCGCGTAGATGTCACCGGCGCCGAACGCGTCCCGGTAGACCTTCATCAGCGGACTCCACGTCGTGGAGACGGAGTTGGTGAGCGGCTTGAGGGTGGTCGGCTCGCTGAACACCTGGAGGGTGGCGATGATCGAGAAGAAGAAGGTGAGCACCAGGGAGGGTGCCACCATCGGGATCTTGATCCGCAGGGCGGTCTGCAGCGGGGTGGCGCCGTCCAGCTTCGCCGCCTCGTACACCTCGGCCGGGATGGCCTGGAGCGCGGTGTAGATGACGATCATGTTGAAGCCGGTGCCGCCCCAGACCGCGATGTTCGACAGCGCGAAGTACAGCGGGCCGCCGTCCAGCAGGTTCGGCTGCGGCATGCCCAGCTTGTCGAGGACGAAGTAGAAGGGGCTGACGTCCGGGAGGTACAGGAAGCCCCACAGCATGGCCGCGACGACGCCCGGGATGGCGTACGGCAGGAAGATCGCGAGCCGGGTGAAGGGGGCGAGGCGCACCTTGTCCGCGTCGAGCATCAGCGCGAGGAGCAGCGCGAGGCCGAGCATCACCGGCACCACGATGGCGCCGTAGCCCGCCACGCGCAGCGCGCCGTCGACCAGTTCACTGTCGGTCAGCGCGTCGGTGTAGTTCCTGAGGCCCGCCCAGACCTCCTTGCGGGCGCCGGAGCCCAGACCGAGGCCCTTGACCTGGACCTTGTGCAGGCTCAGCCAGAGCGCGTAGCCGATGGGCAGCGCGAAGAAGAGGACGAAGAGGATCGCCGCGGGGAGGAGGAAACCGTACGGGGCCCCCTTGACCCCGTACGGCTTCCGGCGTGCGGTCGTCACTGAGCGACCCCGAAGCCCTGCTTCTTCAGGTCGGCGACGGTGGCGTCCTGCATGGTCTTCAGGGCGGCACCGAAGTCCGACTTGTTCTTGGCGGCGGCGCCGAAGGCGTCGTTGAAGGACGTGTAGGCGACGTTCACGTTCGGGCCCCACGCGGACGGGGCGGTGGTCTTGGCGATCTCCGAGGCCTTCGTGTAGAAGTCCGGCTGGTTGGAGAAGAAGGCCGGCGGCTGCGAGAAGGCGTCACTGAGCTGGGCGTTGGTGGACGCCGGGTAGATGCCGCTCTCCTTCGCCAGCGCTGCCACCGCCTGCGGGTCCGTGTTCAGCCAGGCGGCGAACTTCGCGGCGGCCGCCTTGTGCTGGGAATCCGTGGTGACCGCCGTCGAGGAGCCGCCCCAGCTGCCGGTGACGTTGTCGCTGTCCGACCACTGCGGCAGGGGGGCCATCGCCCACTTGCCCTTGGTGTCCGGGGCCGCCGTGGTGAGGGTGCCGGGCGCCCACACCGCGCTGACCCAGGCGATCTGCTTGCCGGTGTTCAGGGCCTTGTTCCAGGCGGGCTGGTACATCGGCTGGTTGTCGATCGCGCCCTCCTTGACGAGACCGCCCCAGAAGTCGGCGACCTTGCGGGTGGCCGTGTCGTCGATCCCGACCTTCCACTTGTCGCCGGAGGTGGTCCACCACTGGGCGCCCGCCTGCTGGGCCAGACCGGCGAAGAGGCCCGAGTCGTTGGCGGAGAAGGTGGTCAGCGCCTTGTCCGGCGCCTTCTTCTTCAGCGCGCGGGCGGTCTCGGCGAACTCCTCCCAGGTGGTCGGAACGGTCAGGCCGTACTTCTTGAACAGGTCCGCGCGGTAGTAGAACATCATCGGGCCGATGTCCTGCGGGATCGCGTAGACCGCGTCCGTCCCGAGGGTCGTCTGCTGCCAGACGCCGTCGGCGAACTTGCTCTTGGCGTCCTTGGACTCGCCGGCTATGTCGGCGAGGGCGTCGTTGCTGACCAGCGTCGGCAGGGCCTGGTACTCGGCCTGGACCAGGTCCGGTGCCTTCTTGGCCTTGTGCGCGGTGATGATCTTGGTGACGAGATCGTCGCCCGACGCCTGCTTCTTCACCGTGACGGTGATCCGCTGCTTCTTCCCCGGCCCCTTGTTCCAGAGGTCGACGACCTTGTCCATGCCCGGCGCCCAGCTCCAGTACGTCAGCGACGCGGGTCCGGACTGGGTTTCGCTCTTGTCGTCGTCCGACGAGCCGCATGCGGCGAGCGAGGTGGCGCCGAGGACGACGGCGATGGTGCTGGCCACGAGGCGGCTGTGCTTCGTGTTGGGCATGGAACGTTCTCCCCTGACCTGGGCCCCCGCCTGCTGCGGAGGCCTGCCCTGTTCTTGCGCGGTTCGCCTTCGGGGGCGTGCCGCCGGTACCGGGACGACGACCCCGCGCCCGGCCCTTTCGGGCCTTCGCGCGGTCGCCTCTCGACACCGGAGCTCCCCCTTCGGCACACTCGCGGTGCTTCTGTGAGCGTTCACAGTAGAGAAACATCCCGGACACTTGTCAATGGTTGTTGCTGTGCGGTTATGTTGGACTCACGCCGCTGGCGCTGTGTGTGCACGTTCCCAAATGATCGATTACACGGGAGAGATCCATGCCGGAGACCAACCCCAAGGGCCTCACCGGGCTCGCCTTCGGTGGGGACTACAACCCCGAGCAGTGGCCGGAAAGCGTCTGGCCCGAGGACGTCCGGCTGATGCGCGAGGCGGGCGTCACGATGGTGAGCGTCGGGATCTTCTCCTGGGCGCTGCTCGAACCGGGTCCGGGCACCTACGAGTTCGGCTGGCTCGACCGTCTGCTCGACCTGCTGCACGAGAACGGCATACGCGCGGACCTGGGCACCCCCACCGTCGCGCCGCCCGCCTGGTTCTACCGTGAGCACCCCGAAGCGCTCCCCGAGGCCCCGGACGGCACCCGCTACGCCTTCGGCTCACGCGGCGCCATCTGTCACAGCAACACCGACTACCGCGCGGCCGCCGCCTCCATCACGACCCGGCTCGCGACCCGCTACGCCGACCACCCCGCGCTCGCGCTGTGGCACGTCCACAACGAGTACGGCGTCCCCGTCTCGGCCTGCTACTGCGCGTCCTGCGCCGAGCACTTCCGCCGGTGGCTGACCGGCACCTACGGCACGATCGACGCGCTCAACGAGGCCTGGGGAACCGCCTTCTGGGGCCAGCGCTACGCCGGCTTCGACCAGATCGACCCGCCGCGCGTGACCCCCACCGTCGGCAATCCGGCCCAGGCGCTGGACTACAAGAGGTTCGCCGACGCGACCATGCGCGAGAACTTCGTGGCCGAGCGGGACATCCTGCACCGCCTCGCGCCCGGCATCCCGGTCACCACCAACTTCATGACGGCCCTCAGCCAGTGCGACTCCATCGACTACTGGGCATGGGGCCGCGAGGTCGACCTCGTCACCAACGACCACTACCTGATGACCGACGGCCGCCGCACCCACGTGAACCTCGCGATGGCCGCCGACCTCACCCGATCGGTCGCGGGCGGCGCCCCCTGGCTGCTCCTCGAACACTCCACCTCGGGCGTCAACTGGCAGCCCCGCAACCCCGCCAAGGCGCCTGGACAGATGGCCCGCAACTCCCTCTCCCACGTGGCGCGCGGCTCCGAGGGAGCCATGTTCTTCCAGTGGCGGCAGTCCCGGCGCGGAGCCGAGAAGTTCCACTCTTCCATGCTGCCGCACGCCGGCACCGACTCACGGGTGTGGCGGGAGGTCGTCGAACTCGGCGCGTCCATAGACTCGTTGGCTTCCATCAAGGGCACCCGCACGGTCGCCGACGTGGCCGTCCTGTGGGACTGGCAGTCCTGGTGGGCCCAGAGCCTCCAGTGGCGCCCCAGCGAGGACCACGACGCACGCGAGCGCGCCGATGCCTTCTACGCCGCCCTCTACGACCGCCACCTCACGGTCGACTTCGCCCACCCGGAAGCCGACTTGTCGGCCTATCCCCTTGTCGTCGTACCCGCCCTCTACCTGATGACCGAGGCCGCGGGGAACAACCTCAGGGAGTACGTCGACAACGGCGGCACCCTCGTCGTCTCGTACTTCTCCGGCATCGTCGACGAGCACGACGCCGTGCACGAGGGCCCCCACCCCGGCGCCCTGCGGGACGTACTCGGCCTGACCGTCGAGGAGTTCTCCCCGCTGCTCCAGGGCGAGCTGGTCCGGATCACCGGGCCCGACGGCTCCGAACTCACCGGCGACGTATGGACCGAGTTCGTGGTGCCGCGCGGCGCCGAGACCGTCTGGTCGTACGCCGACGGGCTGACCGCCGGTCATCCGGCGGTCACCCGGCATCGCCTCGGCGCCGGTTCGGCCTGGTACGTGTCGACGCGTCTCGGTGCCGAGGGCCTGGACGCCCTGATCGGCTGGGCGGCCGACGACGCCCGCGTCGCGCCGCGCGCCGATCTGCCCCGCGATGTCGAAGTGGTGCGCCGCACCGGTGAGTCGGGCACCTACGTCTTCGCCGTCAACCACACCGCGTCGGACGCCAAGGTGCCGCTGGACGCGCACGGTACCGAGCTCCTGACGGGCGAACGTGCCGCGGGCCGCCTCGCGGTTCCGGCCGGCGCGGTGCGGGTCGTGCGCCTCGACGACTGACCCGGGTGACGGCCGCGCGGGTCGTCCGACGCGCGCGGCCGTCACCAACCGCCTTCAATCGCGAGGGACTTGCGTGAGCCTGGCAGGTGGCAGGTGGCAGGTGGCAGGTGGCAGGTGGCAGGTGGCAGGCGGCAGGCGGCAGGCGGCAGGCGGCAGGCGGCCGGCAGCCTGCGGGTCGGAGACCGGCGGCCGCACGCCCTGCCGTCTGATCGCGACCCGGCCGCGGCACGGCAGCCGCCCTGGCCGGAACCCCGGGGCGGCGTCGGCACCGGTCCGGGGCGCCCCCCCGGAGGCGGCACCGAAAGAGCCCCGGTCGCCCAGCCCGCCGGAACCCCGCACCGCCGTCGAGATCGCCACCCGCGGCCGCCCCGAGCTGCCGAGGTCGCAACCCAGGTACCACGCACAGCCGTTCAGATCCTGCAGACCCGATGACCGCCCCGGGATCGTCCGGGGTCTCAGCCCGGTGAATGCCCCAGCCGTTCAGATCGCGCAACCCGATGACCGCCCCGGGAGCAGTCCGGGGCGCCCGGCCCGGTCACCGCTCCGGAGCCGTCCAGGTCGCGCAACCCGGTACCCGCTCCGATCCACCCGGGTCGCGCGGTCCGCCGGTCGCTCCACCTGCCGTCCGAGTCAAAGGTGCTCGACGGCGAGCCGACTCCCCTCCGCCCGTGTGAGCCATGAAGCCGCGGGCGGAGGGGTTCGCCCCCGGACCCACCGGGGGCACCCCCTCCCCACCACGTCGAAGGGACGACGGACGATGATGTTCCATCCCAGACGCACACTCAGGGCTCTGCTGCTGCCGCTCGCGGCCGGGCTCGCCCTCACCGCCCTCCCCGCGCAGACCGCGCAGGCGGCGAGCACTCTGACCAACGCCGGATTCGAGGCCGACGGGACCGGCACCGCCGTGCCCAGTGGTTGGTCGGAGTCCGGAAGCACCGGCGCCTCGTACGTCGAAGCCGGTGGCCACGGCGGGAGTTACCGCCTCAGCCACTACTCCGCCTCGGCGTACAAGGTGGAGACGTACCAGTACCTCTCCGGGCTGACCAACGGGAACTACAAGCTCACCGCGTGGGTGCGCTCGGGCGGCGGACAGAACTCCGCCTACCTCGCCCTGAAGAACTGCGGCGGCACCGAGCAGCGCACCGATCTGCCGGTCTCCGCGAGCGGGTGGATCCACCTGGTCGTGCCCGTCGCCGTGACCGGCAACCAGTGCACGATCAGTGTCTACTCCGACGCCAACGCCGGAAACTGGATCAACGTCGACGACCTGACGTTCACCTCCGGCACCGGCGGACTGACCGTCAAGGGCTCCGACATCTCCTCCCTCGCCAAGAGCGAGGCCTTCGGCGGGGTCTACAAGACCAGCTCCGGTACCACCGGTGACGCGCTCGCCATCCTCAAGTCCTCCGGGATGAACTACGCGCGCCTCAAGGTCTGGGTGAACCCGGCCGACGGCTACAACAACAAGGCCCGCGTCCTCGCGATGGCCAAGCGGGTCAAGGCGCAGGGCATGAAGCTCCTGGTCGACTTCCACTACTCGGACACCTGGGCCGACCCCGGTACCCAGACCAAGCCGGCCGCCTGGTCCGGACACTCGTACAGCCAGCTCAAGACGGACGTCTACAACCACACGTACGACGTGCTGGGCGCCCTGAAGGCGCAGGGCACCACGGCCGACATGGTGCAGATCGGCAACGAGATCAACGGCGGCATGCTCTGGTCCGAGGGCTCCACCGACAACTTCTCGCAGCTCGCCGGTCTGCTCAACTCCGGCTACGACGCGGCCAAGGCGGTCAGCTCCTCCACCGTGGTGGCGCTGCACCTCGCCAAGGGCGGCGACCTCGCCGGAACCCGCTGGTGGTTCGACAGCGCGGTGTCCAACGGCGTGAAGTTCGACGCCATCGGCCTGTCGTACTACGGCTATTGGCACGGCTCGCTCTACGACTTCCAGACGACCCTGGACGACGCGGCGGCCCGCTACGGCAAGCCGGTCTTCCTCGCCGAGACGGCCTACCCCTTCCGTCTGGACAGCGACGACGCGCTCGTCAACCAGATCGACACGACCGGTGAACTGGTCTCCGGCTACGCGGCCACCACCGCCGGGCAGTCCAACTGGCTGCGGGACGTCATGAACGTCGTGGAGGCCGTGCCGAACGGCCGCGGTCTCGGTGTCTTCTACTGGGAGGCCACCTGGACGGCCGTCACGGGCAACGGCTGGGACCCGGCCGACTCCGCCTCCGGCAACGGATGGGAGAACCAGGCCCTGTTCGGCTTCGACGACAAGGCCCTTCCGGCCATGTCGCTGTTCGGTCACCGCTGAGCGCGACGGGGCCCGGCCGCCGGTGCGGCCGGGCCCCGTGCGTTTTCGGAGCCGTTCGGCTCCGGCCAGGGTCGTGGAAGGCCGTGCGTGCTGACCCGGGCTGCGGGACAGTAGCGGGAGACCGTCACGACGGAGGGGGACGAGATGCTCAAGGGGCCCGTCAATGGGCAACGGCTGGACATCCTGGAGTGGTTGCGCGACCCCGCGGTCCACTTCCCGCCCCAGCGCCGCGGCGACCTCCTCGAGGACGGCGTCAGCCCCGACGCTCTCGCCGTCAAGCTCGGTGTGAGCCGGGCCGTGGCGCGCACCCACCTCGACCTCCTCACCGGAGTCGGACTGCTGCGTGCCAAGAAGGTCGGACGGCGGACCTACTACCGCCGCGACGAGTTCCGTATCGCCGAAGTCAGCCACTACTTCGAGAAGGGCTGGTAGGCGCGTGGGACAACGGTCCACTGTTATGGGGCCTCCCACCGCGCTCCTGCCCCGGCGCGTGGTGGAGCTCGGCGGCCGCGGCCCCGAGGACGTGGTGGCCGACTCCCGGGGCGGGGTGCTGACCGGTCTGGAGGACGGCCGCATCGTCCGCGTCGACGGGCTCGGCGATCCCGCCCGCACCGGCGTCCGGGTCGTCGCCGAGACGGGCGGCAGACCGCTCGGCCTCGAACTTCTCCCGGACAACGCCCTGTTGGTGTGCGACGCCGAACGCGGGCTGCTGCGGATCGGGCTCGACGACGGAGTCGTCCGCGTCCTCGCCGACCGGGTCGCCGGTACGCCCCTGCGCTTCTGCAGCAACGTCGTCGCCCTCTCGGACGGCACGGTGTACTTCACCGTCTCCAGCCGCAGTTACCCCCTCGAGCACTGGATCGGCGATCTCGTCGAGCACACCGGTACCGGTCGCCTGCTGCGACTCGCACCGGGGGAGACGGAACCCGAAGTGCTCCTGGAAGGGCTCCAGTTCGCCAACGGCCTCGCCCCCTCGGCCGACGAGTCCTTCCTCGTCCTCGCGGAGACAGGTAGGTCACGCCTCACCCGCTACTGGCTCACCGGGCCGTCGGCGGGCCGCGCCGAGACCTTCCTCGACGACCTCCCCGGCCAGCCGGACAACCTCTGGCGCGCCCCGGGCGGTCCGATCTGGGTGGCGCTGGCGGGACCCCGGGTCGGCGCCCTGGAACTCCTGCACCGGCGCGGCCCGGCCGTCCGGCGCACCGCGGCCCGCATCGCCGTGCGCGCCCCCTTCCGCCCGCCGGGCACCATGGGCGCCCTCGCGGTCGACGACGCAGGCCGTGTCCTGCACCATCTGCAAGGCCGCCGTGCGCGATTCCGCATGGTCACCAGCGTCTGTGAGGCCGACGGCCGGCTGATCCTCGGAAGCCTCTGGGAGCGCGGCCTCGCCGTCTGCGATCTGCCCGGCGCCCCCGGCTGAGCCGCCGCGCGGGGCCTGTCACGGCACGGTCCGCGCATGCGCGGCCCGTATCTCCGGCGTTACCCTGTTGACCGGCCGCGATCTTGTGTCGTGGCGCGGCGGTGGGGCCCGCCGTACCCGAACCGCGGCACCGATGCCGCCAACGGTCCCTGCTTGCGATGCCGTGCGCCCGCACCGGCCCGGCGAGTAGGAGCCCAGGTACATGACAGTCCCGCATCCCGAGCGCGTCGACGAATCCGGCACTCCCGTGCGCGCGCCCGCGCGCAGGACGTCCCCCTGGCGCGGGCAGGGCCCGGTCGTCGCGATGGTCTCCCTCGGCGGAGCCGTCGGCGCCACGGCCCGCTACGGAGCGGGGCAGCTGTGGCCCACGCAGACCGGCGCCTTCCCCTGGACCACGTTCGCGATCAATGTCGTGGGCTGTGCCGTGATCGGCGTCTTCATGGTGCTGATCACCGACGCGTGGCCGGCGCACCGCCTGGTACGGCCCTTCTTCGGCACCGGGGTCCTCGGCGGCTTCACCACCTTCTCGACGTACGCCGTCGACATCCGGACCCTGGTCGGCACGGGCCACCCGGGCACCGGGCTCGGCTACCTCGCCGCGACCCTGTGCGCGGCGCTCGCGGCGGTGTGGCTCGGGACGACGGCGGCCCGCCGGGCCCTCGCACGGAGGCGGCGATGACGAGGCTGACGGGCAGCGCCCTGCGGGTGACGATCTTCATCGGCGAGAACGACACCTGGCACCGCAAGCCGCTCTACGCGGAGATCGTGCACCGCGCCCACGCCGCGGGCCTCGCGGGCGCCAGCGTCTTCCGGGGCATCGAGGGGTTCGGCGCCTCCTCCCTCATCCACACCTCGCGGCTGCTCTCGCTGAGCGAGGACCTTCCGGTGGCGGTGATCGTGGTGGACACCCCGGAGCGCGTACGGGCCTTCCTGCCGCAGATCGACGAACTCGTCACCGAGGGACTGGTGATCCTCGACGACTGCGAGGTCATCCGCTACGTCGGGCGGGACGGCACACCTGAGGACACATCCGGCGCCGGCGGTGGCGGAACGTCCGGGAAAGGTGAGAAGTCGTCGTGAATTGGCTGCTGGTGATCCTCGGTGCCGCGGCCGGTGCGCCCCTGCGTTATCTGACCGACCGGGCGGTGCAGCTGAGGCACGATACGGTCTTCCCCTGGGGCACCCTCGTCGTCAACGTGACAGGGTGCCTGGTCCTGGGCCTGCTGACCGGCGCCGCCTCGGCAGGTCAGGTCTCCGAACACCTGCAACTGCTGATCGGGACCGGTCTGTGCGGTGCGCTGACCACGTACTCGACGTTCTCGTACGAGACCCTGCGGCTGTCCGAGGCCGGTGCGGGGTTCTACGCTGCCGCCAACGTGATCGTGAGCGTGACGGCGGGCCTCGGCGCGGCGTTCGCCGGGGTCTCGTTCGCGCAAGCTCTGTGGGCGTAGGTGCCGGGCGCCGTCGCGCATAGGCGACACTGTCTCCTGCACCGTCTACAGCACTGTCGACCAACTCCTCAGAACTGGATCCCATGAGCGTCATCAACGTCGGTCAGGCCGTCGTCCTCGGAGCCGTCGAGGGGGTGACCGAATTCCTCCCCGTCTCCTCGACCGGCCACCTCAAGATCACCGAGGGGCTGATGGGGATCCCCGTCGACGACAACGCCGTCGTCGGCTTCTCCGCGGTCATCCAGGTCGGCGCGATCGCCGCCGTGCTCGTGTACTTCTTCAAGGACATCGTGCGGATCGTCTCCGCCTGGGGGCGCGGGCTGCGCGACAAGGACGAGCGGCACAGCCACGACTACAAGTTCGCCTGGTGGGTCATCTACGCGACGATCCCGATCGTGGTCGTGGGCCTCGCGGCCAAGCCGCTCATCGAGGGTCCGCTGGCCTCCCTGTGGGTGGTCGCGGGCTCGCTGATCGCGGGCAGTGGTGTGATGTGGGCGGCGGACCAGATGGGCCGCCACAAGCGCGGTGAGGACGACACCTCGTTCAAGGACGCGATGCTGGTCGGCAGCTCCCAGATCCTCGCCCTGCTCTTCCCGGGCTTCTCGCGCTCCGGCGCTACCATGTCGACGGGCCTCATCCTCGACCTGGACCGTGTCGCCGCCACCCGGCTCTCCTTCTTCCTCGGCATCCCGGCCCTGACCGGCGCGGGCCTGTACGAGCTCAAGGACGCCCTCGGCACCGGTGTGGGCGCCGCCCCGCTGCTCGCCGGCACCCTGGTGTCGTTCGTGGTCGCCTACGGCTCGATCTCCTGGCTGCTGAAGTTCGTCGCCAAGCACTCCTTCAACGCCTTCGTGATCTACCGGATCGTGATCGGCCTGGCACTCTTCGGGCTGCTCGGCGCGGGAGTTCTCGACAGCTGAGACCGGAGTCCGCCCCGGGCGCCGACGTGAGCCGCCCCCGAGGACACGAACCAGTCGCCCAGGGGGCGCGAAGCCGAATTCAGGGCTTCGCGCCCCTTGTGTGCTTCCCGCGCTCCGCTTGACATCCCGGCAGGCCACCCGGAGTATCGCGTCCGTGAACCTGTCAGACAGCCAGACAGGTGGGGCGATGCCGCGGCGTGTCAGTGCCATGGAAGCGGTGCTCACCCACCTCCGCGACGCCATCGAGCGCGGCGACCACGCCGTCGGCGACAAGCTCCCCTCCGAGGCGGAGCTCTGCCGCCGTCTCGAGGTCAGCCGCCCCGTGCTGCGCGAGGCACTGCGGGCCCTCCAGGTGATGGGCCTGACCGTGTCCCGTACCGGCAAGGGCACCTTCGTGGTCGCCGACGCGGTCCAGGACCCCACCTTCGGCGACTACGCGGCCGGCGACCTGCTCGAAGTGCGGCGCCATGTCGAGATCCCCGTCGCGGGCTACGCGGCCCTGCGCCGCACCGCGGAGAACCTCGACCACCTCGCGCATCTGCTCGACCGGATGGAGCGGGAGACCGACACCACGGCCTGGGTCGCCATGGACACGATCTTCCACATCGCCATCGCCGAGGCCACCCAGAACCCGGTCTTCCGCCGTGTCATCGAGGCGATCCGTGACGCGCTGGCGCGTCAGTCGGCCTTCCTGAACGACCTCGGCGGCCGTCGCGAACAGTCGAACCGGGAACACCGGGCGATCGTCGAAGCGCTGGTCGACGGCAGCGAACACGACGCCACCGAGGCCATGGCCCACCACCTCGACCGTGTGGACACCGCACTCACCTCCATCGTGCGCCCCGAGCGCACGGACACCCTCACGAAAGGCGGCCCCGAGGCATGAGTGCGCACTCCCCACGACACGACATTCCAGCGGCGTCCCGTACGTCCGCAGCTGACCACCTGGTGACCTCCCGGACGTCCGCGCAGGACATCCGGGCGGCGTTCCGGGCGCCCGCGCCCGTCGGCTCCCGCCGGTCGGCCGGACCGCGCCGTGCGCCCATCGCCTTCGCGCCGGCCGCGGCCCGGTACGGCACATGCCGCCCGCATGCCCGGATACGGGTCGGGGCCGACGCGTGAACCCGACCATGACGCACGGCGGTCCGCTCGCCGTCGAGGCCCCCGTGATCCGCGAACCCCTGCACGCGCCCGTCGCCCACCTCGTGCGCGGCGGCGTGATCGAGGGCATCCACTACGGTTCCGTCGTCGTGCTCGCCGCCGACGGGAGCGTGGACCTCCAGATCGGCGACATCGAGGCCGCCTTCTACCCGCGCTCGGCACTCAAGCCCGTGCAGGCCGTGGCGATGCTGCGTGCCGGCCTCCCGCTGGACGGCGAACTGCTCGCGCTCGCCGCGGCCAGCCACTCCGGCGAGGAACGGCATCTCGCCGGCACCCGGCGCATCCTGGAATCCGCCGGGCTGCCCGAGGAGCGGCTGCGCAACATCCCCGACCTGCCCTTCGACCCGGTCGTCCGGGAGACCTGGGTGCGCGAGGGCCGACTGCCCTCCCGGCTCGCCCAGAACTGCTCGGGCAAGCACGCGGCCATGCTGTACACCGCCCACCTCAACGACTGGTCCCTCGACGACTACCTCGACCCGGCCCACCCGCTCCAGCGGACGATCGCCCAGGCCGTCGAGGACCTCACCGGACAGGCCGTCGCCCAGGTCACCGTCGACGGCTGCGGCGCGCCGCTGTTCTCCGTCTCGCTGCACGGCCTCGCCCGCGCCGCCGTCCGGATCGCGGGCGCCGCGCCGGGCACCCCGGAGGCCCGGGTGGCCGACGCGATGCGCGCGCACGCCGAAATGGCCTCCGGGTCCGGGCGTGACGTCGCCGCGCTGATGAGGGCCGTGCCCGGGCTGCTCGCCAAGGACGGCTTCGAGGGCGTGCAGGTCGCGGCGCTGCCCGACGGCCGCGCCGTCGCCGTGAAGATCGCCGACGGCGCCGACCGGGCACGAGTCCCGGTGGCCGCCGCGGCCCTGGCACGGGCCGGGGTCGACCCGGCCGCCCTCGCCGAGTTCGCGGGCGCGCCGCTCCTCGGCGGCGGCGCGGTGGTCGGCGGCATCCGCCCCGTCCGCGCCCTCGACCCGCTCGCCCGACCGGCGTACGCCTGACGCCCCGCGGAAGTCCACGCGACCACCCGCGAGTGGCCGAACTCGCGCTGAAGAGAGCCCTGTTGCAGCCCGAGCGGCTCGCCGGCCCTCCGCGGCCCGAGGCCGTCGCGAGCACGCCCGGGACCGCCCGAGCGATGAGCGGCGGGACCGGGCGGGCGGCACAATGGCGATCATGCCCGCGTATTCGTCGTATCCCTCCTCCCTGACCTTCCAGCCGGTCCTGGAGCGCATCGCCACCGAGATCGCGCAGACGCCGGGACGGGGGCGGCCCGCCGACTACATCCCGGCACTGGCCGCCTGCGACCCGCGCCGCTTCGGCATGGCCGTCGCGGAGCTCGACGGCACGGTGTACGGAGTGGGGGACTGGCGGCAGCCGTTCTCCACGCAGTCCATCACCAAGGTCTTCACGCTCGCCCTCGACCTGGCCCGCGAGGGCGACGCACTGTGGGAGCACGTCGGGCGCGAGCCCTCCGGCAACCCGTTCAACTCCCTGGTCCAGCTGGAATACGAGAATGGCATCCCGCGCAACCCGTTCATCAACGCGGGAGCCCTCGTCGTCACCGACCGGCTGCAGACCCGGACCGGGGACGCGGCCGGCACCCTGCTGAAGTTCCTGCGGGCCGAGAGCGGCAACGCGGAGCTCACCTTCGACAAGGACATCGCCGCCTCCGAGGCCGCGAACGGCGACCGCAACGCGGCGCTCGGCCACTTCATGGCGTCCTACGGCAACATCGACAACCCGGTGCCGGTCCTGCTCGAACAGTACTTCCGGCAGTGCTCGATCGCGGCGTCCTGCGCCGATCTCGCCCTCGCCACCGGGTTCCTGGCCCGGCACGGCATCCGCGCCGACGGCGGCCGGCTGCTCACCCAGAGCCAGGCCAAACAGGTCAACGCCATCATGCTGACGTGCGGGACGTACGACGCCGCGGGCGACTTCGCCTACCGGGTGGGGCTTCCGGGCAAGAGCGGAGTGGGCGGCGGCATCATCGCCGTGGTGCCGGGCCGCTGCACGCTGTGCGTCTGGAGCCCGGGTCTCGACGAGCGGGGCAACTCGGTGGCGGGCGTAGCGGCCCTGGACCGCTTCACGACCCTGACCGGGGTGTCGGTGTTCTAGCCCCGGCCCCTGTCACCAGCAGGCTTGGCCCGCCCGCCGGCCGCCGTCACCTGTGGGATTGGGCCGCCTGCCGGCCGCCGTCACCTGTGGGCTTGGCCCGCCTGCCGGCCGCCGTCACTCGTGGGCGTGGCCTGCCTGCCGGCCGTGCCACCTGTGCGCTTGGCCCGCCCGCCGACCGTGCCACCTGTGCGCTTGGCCCGCCCGCCGACCGCGTCACCTGTGGGCTTGGCCCGCCCGCCGACCGCGTCACCCGCAGGTCTGGGCCGCTCGCCGGCCGTCGTCACCCGCAGGCGCGGGGGCACCCGCCGACCGTGGTCTCGCGTCGACCGTGGTCTCGCGCCGACCGGCGCCCGCGGAATCGCGAAGCTCACCGACGCGCCAAGTGCCGTCCCGCGCCGACCGCCGTCTGGCACGGACTGCGCCTCCCGCACAGAGTGCGAGTCCCGCACGGACTGCGCGTCCTGCACGGATGGTGCGTCCCGCGCCGTCTGCGCGCCCCGCACCGACCGTGCGGCCAACGGCGGCAGACCCGGCGCCCGGTGCGGCGTCCGCACGACGTTCGCGCCACCACACGGAGGTCATGCGCCTGACCCCGCGAGGAGAGCGCCACGTCGCCTTCCGGCCACCCGGCGTTGACACGCTTGCGGAGTGTTGGCCATGGCTTTCCCCGTCGATCTCCGCCGCTGCCAGGCTCTGGGCCTGGCCGGAACCGCCTTTCTCGCGCTGGGCGGCGAGACTGCGGGGGCCCTGCCCGCGGCCGAATTCCTCGCTCCCGAGTCGGGGCGTGCTGTACTCGGCCTGGTCGGGGTGTACTTCGGGGTCGTTCTGCTGATCGCCGCCTGGGCGCTGCTGGGCACCGTCGTACGGGGGCCCGAACCCCCGACTCCGCGTTCCCTGCTGCTCGTGCTGGCCCTTTGGGCGGCGCCGCTGCTGCTCGCGCCCCCGCTGTTCAGCCGGGACGTCTACAGCTACCTCGCGCAGGGCGCCATGGTCGACGCCCACATCGACGTGTACGCGTACGGACCCGCGCGGCTCGGCGGCCCGCTCGCCGACGAGGTGGCGCCCGTCTGGCAGCAGACGACGACGCCGTACGGCCCGGTCTTCCTCGCCGTCGCGTCCGCCCTGTCGGCGCTGACCCGCGGGGAGATACCGGCCGGACTGCTCGGCATGCGCCTGGTGGCCCTGCTCGGGGTCGCCCTGATGGCGGCGGCCCTGCCCCGCCTCGCCCGGCACAGCGGCGCCGATCCGGCCGCCGCGCTGTGGCTCGGCGCGCTGAATCCCCTCGTCCTGCTGCACCTGGTGGCCGGCGCGCACAACGACGCCATCATGCTCGGCCTGCTCGGTGTCGGCCTGGTGGCCGCGCGCGGCCGATGGCACATCGTCGGCGTCGTTCTGATCACCCTCGCGGCGCTGGTCAAGGCGCCCGCCGCGCTCGGTCTGCTGGCGGTCGTCGCGCTGCGCGGGCGCGGGCGAGGGCGCCGGGGGACGGCGCGGGCCACGGTGACGACCCTGGTGACCGCCGCCGCTACGACGGTCGCCGCGACGGCGGTGGCCGGTACGGGGTACGGCTGGATAGCCGCCCTGAGGACGCCGGTCTCGCCGCACAACTGGTCACCCACCAGCGTGCTCGGCCGCGCCACCGGCGCCGTGCTGCAGAACCTCGGCAGCGGCCTCGCGCCGCTCGCCATGCCCGCGTGGCACGCGGCCGGACTGGTGGCGACCGTGTGCCTGCTGCTGTTCATATGGCTCCGGCTGCGGCCGCACCCGGTCTACGCGCTCGGCCTGAGTCTGGCCGCGGTGGCGGTGTTCGGGCCCGCCATCCGGCCCTGGTACGCGCTGTGGGGCCTGTTCCTCATAGCGGCGGCGGCCCCCACCGGTTCGACGCGGGGCCGCGTCGCCGCCGTCAGCGCGGTGCTCGCGCTCGCGGTGCTGCCCAGCGGGGCACCGGCGGATGTGGAACAGGTGGTCCTCGCCGTCTCCGGGGGAGTGCTCGCCCTGGTCGTGCTCTGCCAGGCCCACCAGGCGGCGCAGCCGAACGCACCGGTACTGGAGCGGACGGCATGACGGAAGACCCGAGGTCTGGGACGGGTCCGAGCGGGTCGAGGGGGTCGAGGGGGTCGAGGGGGTCGAGGGGGTCGAGGGGGACGAGGGGGACGAGGGGGACGAGGGGGACGAGGGGGACGAGGGGGACGAGGGGGACGAGGGGGACGACAGGAGTGTCGAGGGGGACGACAGGAGTGAAGACGCCGAGCGGCGTTCGGGGGCCGAGCGGCGAGGTGCCGGGCGGGCCGAGGGGTCCCGGCGGCATTTCGGCGGTGCTGGGCACCGATCGCCGGCGCTTCGGTCTCGTCCTCGGACTGGCCGTCGTCGTCGGCGTGTTCACGGCCACCGTGCCGCTGCTCCGCGACTGGTTCGACCTGCGCGTGTACTACGGGACGGTCGACACCTGGGTCCACCACGGCGGCCGGATCTACGACTACCGGGTGCCGGGAACGACGTACGGCTTCACCTATCCGCCGTTCGCGGCGCTCGGCATGCTGCCGATGGCCCTGGTCGGGCTGCCCACGGCGATCGCCGTCGCCCTGCTGCTCAACCTCGCCGCGCTGGCCTCCGCGGTGGCGATCCTGGTCGGACCTGCACTGCGCCGCTACGGCTGGTTCGGCTTCGCCCTGACGGCCTGTCTGCTGGCCCTGTTCGAACCGGTCCGCGACACCTTCAGCTTCGGTCAGGTCAACCTGGTGCTGCTCGCGCTCGTGCTGAGCGACGCCTGGCTGCTGTCGAGCGGGCGCGGCCGCTGGGCGGGCGCCGGGATCGGCCTCGCCGCGGCGATCAAACTCACGCCGGCGCTCTTCATCGTGCTGCTCCTGCTCGGCCGCCGTCGGCGTGCGGCCGGTGTCGCGACGGCCGTCGCCGCCCTGGCCACCGCGCTGGCGGCGTGGGCGGCACCGGGCGCGTCGCGCTTCTACTGGACCGACGCGCTGTGGGACACGGCCCGTGTCGGGCGTCCGGCCTACGTCTCCAACCAGTCGTTGCAGGGTGTCCTGGCCCGGCTCACGGCCCCCGAGGACCCGAGCCGGGCCCTGTGGGCGACGGCTTCCCTGCTGGTCCTGTGCCTGTGGGCCCGGCGGGTCTCGCGGGCTCTGGCCGACGACGACTGGACCGCGGCGTTCGCCCTCACCGGCCTCGCCGCCTGTCTCGTCAGCCCGATCACCTGGGTGCACCACTTGGTGTGGCTGCTGCCGTCCTTCGCCGTGCTGCTGCACAGGCACAGGCTGCGGGTCGCGGCGGCTCTGTACGCGGTGCTGTGCAGCAGCGTGGTGTGGCTGTGGTTCGACGACGCGTCGGGCCTCGACGGGTTCCTCGGCAGCAACACCTATACGTGGGTCACGCTCGGGCTGCTGGTGTGGCTGCCCGCCGGTCAGCCGCGCGGGGGCCGGGCCGCCTTGATCCGCAGGGCGAGAGCGACGCTCGCGGCACCCAGACCGGCGGCGCCCGCGATCCCCGCGGCTGCGGACCAGTCGAACCCTTCGTCGTCCGGGAGCGCGGCGGCCACGGGCCGTGCGGTGGCCTCGCGCCATGCGGTGGCACCGGGCCGGGCGGCGGAACCGGCCGGGGTGGACGGACCGGCCGGGGTGGACGGACCGGCCGGGGCGGCGGGACCGGCCGCGGGTACGGCACGTGTGTCGAGCAGTGTCCCCACGGGCTCGACACGGCCGGCCGCCTCGAAGCCCCAGTCGAGCAGCGAGCGCGCCTCCTCGTACACGGTGAACCCGCCGCCCGCCTGAGGGTTCATCAACGTGACGACGAGGGTGCGCCCGTCGCGGCGCGCGGCGGCGACCAGGGTGTTGCCGGCGTTCGTGGTGTAGCCGTTCTTGACGCCGATCAGACCTGGGTAGGGCGCCACCCCGTTCGCGCCGGTCAGCAGCCGGTTGGTGTTCTGGATGCCGTACGAGGAGCCGCGGTCGCCGGGGAACATCGATTCGGCGGTGGCGCAGTACCGCGCGAAGTCGGCGTTGCGCAGCCCCGCGCGCCCGAAGACCGCCAGGTCGTACGCCGACGAGACCTGCCCGGGTGTGTCGTACCCGTCGGGCGAGACGACGTGGGTGTCGCGGGCGCCGAGCGAGCGGGCCTTGGCCTGCATCTGGGCGGTGGTGGCCGTCCAGCCGCCGTTCATCGCGGCGAGCACGTGGACGGCGTCGTTGCCGGAGTTGAGGAAGACCCCGCGCCACAGGTCCGCCACGCTGTAGGTGTGATTCTCGGCCACGCCGACCAGGCTGCTGCCCGCGCCGATGCCTTCCAGCTCCTCTTCCTTGACGGTGTGCCGGATGTTGCCGGGCAGCGACGGGAGGACGGTGAGGGCGAACAGGGTCTTGAGGGTGCTGGCGGGCGGCAGCCTGCGGTGGGCGTTGTGCGCGGCGAGTACGTCGCCGGTGCGGGCGTCGGCCACCAGCCACGACAGCGCGGAGATGTCCTCGGGGACCTCGGGCGCCCCGGTCCGGGGGCGTACCTGCGTCCCGGTCCGGTAGAGCGCCGAGGACTGCGACGCGGCAGGCCGGGGCGCCCCGGGGCCCGCATCGGCGAGTGCGGCGGCCGGGCTCGTCGCGGCGGCCAGCACACCGACCACGCAGACGGCGGAGCAGGAGAGGGCGGCGCGCGTGACCGAGGAGCGAGAAGCGGCGGCCCGGAATGAGAATCCGATGGTCATACCGCAAACGTAGGAACGGACTCGCGACACGCCGGGCTGCCCGGGCCGAGTGGCGACGTCGAGCACCCGGATGCCACAGGCGCGGGGGTCAGGAGGGCAGGGTGGGGTGAACCTGGCGCAGGAAGGCGGCGTTGTCGGGGGTGGCGCGCAGCCGTTCCAGGAGCGTTTCCAGGCCGGCCTGCCCGTCCCGGGTACCCAGGGCGCGCCGAATCCCTCGGGTGGCCGCCAACTCGGGTGCGGGAAGCAGGAGTTCCTCGCGGCGGGTGCCGGAAGGAGTGATGTCGACCGCGGGGAAGACCCGTCGGGCGGCCAGGGTCCGGTCGAGCCGGAGCTCCATGTTGCCGGTTCCCTTGAGCTCCTCGAAGAAGAAGTCGTCGGCGCGGGAGCCGGTCTCCACGAGGGCGGTGGCGAGGATGGTCAGCGAGCCGCCCTCCTCGGCGAGACGCGCCGCTCCGAAGACGCGCTTGGGGCCCTGGAGCGCGGCGGCGTCGACACCGCCGCTGAGGGTGCGCCCACCGGCGGCGGCCGCGTTGTTGTGCGCCCGGCACAGCCGGGTGAGGGAGTCGAGCAGGATCACGACGTCCTGGCCCGCCTCGACGAGCCGCTTGGCCCGCTCGATGACGAGCTCGGCGAGCGCGATGTGCTGCTTGGGCGACTGATCGAAGGTGGAGGCGTAGACCTCGCCGCGCACCGAGCGCCGCATGTCGGTGACCTCCTCGGGCCGCTCGTCGAGCAGCACCACCATCAGGTGGCATTCGGGGTGGTTGCCGGCCACGGCGGCGGCGATCTGCTGGAGCAGTACCGTCTTGCCGGTCTTGGGCGGGGCGACGATCAGGCCGCGCTGGCCCTTGCCGACCGGTGAGACCAGGTCGACGACGCGTCCGGTCAGTCCGCTCGCCGGGTGTTCCAGCCGGAGCCGGTCACGCGGGTGCAGCGGGGTGAGATCGGCGAAGTGCGGGCGGCGGCGCAGCTCTTCGGGCGCACGGCCGTTGATCCGCTCCACCTCGGTGAGGGTCCGGGGTCCGCCACGCACACCGTGCACGGTGTCTCCCTTGCGCAGGCCGTGACGGCGGATCAGTGCGGGGGAGACCTGAAGGTCGGTGGGCGAGGGCAGGCAGTTCGCGGAGCGCAGGTGCCCCTTCCCGTTGCCGTCGATGTCGAGGACACCGGTGGCGACCTGGGTCTGGGGCCGCTGCTGTACAGGGGGGCGTTCGAGTGTGGTGGTCATGGGATGTCCTTTCACGGACGGGAATTGCATGGGGCATGCGGAAGGAAGGGGGGAGAGGCCGCGGAGGGAGGGCGCGGGGCGCGCCTCGGTGCGGCGGGAACATCACCTCGGGTACGACGGGAGCGATCCCCGGCCGTGCTCGGGAGGTGGTGCTGAGAAGCTGGTCCGCCGGTCGGAATCGACGGCGTGGCAGCGGGAGAGGGAACTGGCACCGGCGCCTGAAATCAGCGGCGTACACGAGTGCTGGTGCGACTGTACCACTGGAGGGGCCCGTTCGGCTGTGATCCGCCTCTCAGCGGCCCGCGAGGGGGGCTTTCGGAAGGGGGACCCTTGCGTCCGGCGGTAACGGCCGGCCGGACGCTGTCCGGACCATCCGGCCCCGGTGCGGCCCCAGTTGCCGTCAGGTAAGTCGGCCGCTCTCCGGTAGCCGTCGGAGCTGCACCCTCACCCCCTCAACGCGGTCCCGACCTCGTCCATTCCGGCAGCTGGCGCTCCGGTGTCAGCGCAGGCGTCCGAGGACGTCCGGCGACAGCCGTTCGGCGAGCTGTTCCAGCAGGGCGACCGTCTCGGCGATCGTCGCGCTGTCCTCGGTGTCGAGGGCGGCGCCCAGCGCGTAGTCGATCGGGCTCGCCGCGACCTCGGCCCGGCGGCCGGTGATCTCAGGGTTGCGCCGGATCAGGGAGCGGCGGCGGTCGGCGGGGTCGGTCGCGGTGAGGATCGAGCCCGCTTCCCTGAGGCGTGCGACGCACGCGGACACGGCGCTCTGCGGCAGGCCGGTCCGCAGGGCGACCTCGCCGACCGTCGTGTCGGTGTGGGCGTACACGTCGAGCATCACGATCAGCATGGACCGGGTGCTCGTGGACCGGGGGCCGACCCCCTCGGTGGGGATGGCCTCCTCGCCGATCTTCATCAGGGTCCGGCCCAGAAGGAAGAGTTCCGCTCCGTTCATGACCGCAGATCATATCAAGGAAGATGCATCAGAAATAATGCATCACTCTTGATGCATCAAAAATGATGGAGTACGTTCGATGAGGGAGGGATGCCGAAGGGCGTCCGCGTTCATCCACGTGAGGAGCCCGCCATGCATGTCACCCGTACCGGCGCCCTGCCCGTCCCCGGCGCCACCCTCCACTACGAAGTGCGCGGCACGGGACCCCTGTTGCTCGTCTCGCAGAGCGGAGAGGGCGACGCCAACCGCAGTGACGCGATGGTCGACCACCTCGTCGACGCGTACACCGTCGTGACGTACGACCGGCGAGGCCTGTCCCGCAGCGTCCTCGACGATCCGGCCCGCGGTGCCACCCTCGACGAGCACGTGGACGACGTGCACCGGCTGCTGGCCCACCTCACCGACGAGCCCGCGCTCATGCTCGGTTGCAGCATGGGCGCCGTCATCGGACTCCGCCTCGCCCAGCGCCATCCCGAGCGGCTGAGCGTCCTGGTCGCACACGAGCCCGCCATCCCCGGCATGCTGCCCGAGGCCGAGAAACTCCGCGCCAGGCGGGAGCTGGACGAGATGCGCGAGGTCTTCCGACACGAAGGATGGATCGCCGGTGTACGCAGGATCGCCGAGATCCTCGGCATCGACCCGGCCCGCCAGGAAGTCGAACCCGGCTCCAGAATGGCCCCGTTGGATGCCTCCCGCGAGGCGAACTTCACGTTCTTCGTCGCGCACGACGCACTGACGATGAGCCGGGCCGAACTCGGACCGGACGAGATCGGTGCGCTCAAGCGCGGGCCGGTCCGCGTCGTGCCCGCGGCGGGACGCACCACGCCGCGCCAGATGTTCGACTACCGCTGCGCCGAGGAACTGGCCGCCGGACTCGGCGTCGCACCGATCCACTTCCCGGGCGGCCACAACGGCAACCTGACCCACCCGAAGGGCTTCGCCGAGCTGCTGCGCACGCTGTGCTGAGCAGGCAGAATCGATCGTCGTACGGCGCCCGACGGTGTCGTACGACCGCCAACTCGGCCCCGTAGCAAGGAGAACCCGGTGGACACCTCTCCCGTCGCGCCGCACCGCATGGACCCCGCGGGCGGCTGCCCGCACGCCGACAACGAGCGGCTGCTCGCGCTGGGCGCCGTCGCGACAGTGGAGCTGCCCGGTGCGGTGGAAGGCGTGGCGGTGCTCGGGCACGACGCGTTGAAGGAGTTCCTCGCGCACCCGGATGTCGCCAAGGGGGCACGGCACTTCACGGCGCTGCGCGAGGGACGGATAGCCGACGGCTGGCCACTGCTGACCTTCGCCACCGTGCAGGGGATGACGACCGCCGACGGTGACGACCACCGGCGGCTGCGCTCCCTCGTCAGCAAGGCGTTCACCGCACGACGTGTGGAGCAACTGCGCCCCCGCATAGAGGAGTTGACGTCCGGACTGCTCGACAGCCTGCACGCGGCGGCACAGGAGGGCGGGGGAGTGGCCGATCTGCGGAGGCACTTCGCGCTTCCCCTGCCGATGGGCGTCATCGGCGAACTCCTCGGCGTCGAGGCCGAGTACCTCGACCGGCTCCACCATCTGTCGAACCAGGTCGTCGCCACCGACATCGGTCCGGAACAGGTCGTCGCGGCGAACCGCGAACTGGTGGCCGTGCTGGTCGCCGTCGCGACCGCGCGCGCGGAGAACCCCGGCGACGACCTCACCAGCGCCCTGATCGCCGCCCGGGACGAGGAGGGCGACCGGCTCAGCCAGCAGGAACTCATCGGCACCCTGGTACTCATGATCATCGCCGGGCACGAGACCACACTGAACCTGATCACCAACGCCGTACGGGCGTTGTGCGGGCACCGGGACCAGTTGGAGTCCGTCCTCAAGGGCGAGTCGAGCTGGGCGGACGTCGTCGAGGAGACCCTGCGCTGGGACGCGCCCGTCAGCTACTTCCCGTTCCGCTACCCGGTGCGGGACCTGACCGTCGACGGGACCGTCATTCCCCAGGGCACGCCGGTCCTCGCCGGCTACTCGGCCGCGGGCCGCGACAGGGCCGCTCACGGACCGGACGCCGACCGCTTCGACATCACCCGCCCCGGGCGGCCCGGTGCCGTCCGGCACCTCTCCCTCGGGCACGGCGCCCACTACTGCCTCGGCGCCCCGCTCGCCCGGATGGAGGCCACCATCGCCCTGGAGCGGCTGTTCACCCGCTTCCCCGACCTCGACGTCGCCCTGCCCGAGGCGGAGCTCACCCGGCACGCCAGTTTCGTGGGCAACAGCGTCCGGGCCCTTCCCGTGCGGCCGGGAGCCTCCCGCCCCTGACAGCCTGCACGCGCGTACGCGCCTGCACGGGCCGCGCGTGCCCCGGGGCGCGCACGGGCGAAAGAGATCACCGCCGCGTGTCGATTCGCCGCGCCGCCGTTCGTCGGTGGGGTGTAGGAAGCCCATGAGCACCGGGAGGAACCATGAAGTACATGCTGCTGGTCTGCGGCGACGACACCGCCGACGCCTCCGGCATGGCGCCCGTCGAACCCTGGGTCGAGGAGCTGGGCGCCGAGCGCGGCGTACGGCTGCACGGTCACCGGCTCCGGCTGCCCGCCGACGCGGTCACCGTCCGGGTGCGGGACGGCGAGGTGCTGCGCACCGACGGCCCCTTCGCCGAGACGAAGGAGTACGTCGCCGGTTTCGACATCCTCGACTGCGCCGACATGGAGGAGGCGATCCAGGCCGCGGCGAAACACCCGGTCGCGACCATCGGCGCCATGGAGGTCCGCGCGTTCTGGGACGAGGAGGACGCCGAGCCGGAGATCCGCCGCCTCGACGCGGAGCTCACCGAGGCCGCCCGCGAGCGTGACATCGACCGGGCGATGGCCTGCTACGCCCCGGACGTCGAGGTGTTCCACCCCGTGAGCGGCCTGGAACAGAGCGGCGTCGACGCCCTGCGCAAGGCGGAGGAACTGTGGTTCTCGACGCTCGCGGGACCCGTCGACCGGCAGGTGCTCGACTTCCGCCTGCGCGTCGACGAGAGCGTCGCCTTCAGCCACGCCCTGGTGCGCACGCGCGCCACGCTCGTCGACGGCGGAGCGCTCGACACCACCGCACGCGTCACCACGGGCTACCGCGCGGCCGGCGACCGCTGGCAGATCGTCCACCAGCACACGTCGGTGCCGGTCGTCGCCGGCATCCCGGGAGCCGAGGAGGTCCCGTCATGAAGTACGCCCTGTTCGTCTGCGTACCCGTCGGCGGCGAGGAACTCGGTCCCGCGGAGATCGCCGACGACCCCCGGTTCACCTCGTACGTCCAAGAAGTGCGCGACCGCGACATCGTGAGGGGCGGCGCCCGGCTGCGGCCCCCCAGCGACGCCACCACCGTCCGGGTCCAGGGCGACCAAGTCCTGCTCAGCGACGGCCCGTTCGTCGAATCGAAGGAGTACGTCGCGGGCATCGACATCATCGAGGTCGCCGACCTCGACGAGGCCATCGCCCTCGCGTCCCGGCATCCGGCGGCGCTGAACGGCGGGTCGGTGGAGGTGCGGCCGGTCTGGGAGTGAACGACGACGTCGAGGAGGCGGTCGCGGCCGCGTTCCGCGAGGAGTGGGGCCAGGTCGTCGCCACCCTCATCCGGGTGACCGGCGACTGGGACCTCGCCGAGGAGTGCGCGCAGGACGCCTTCGCCCAGGCACTCGACCGGTGGCGGCGCGACGGAGTGCCGCGCCGCCCCGGCGCCTGGCTGACGACGACCGCGCGCAACCGCGCCCTGGACGTGCTGCGCCGGGAGGCGGTCGGGGCGCAGAAGCTGCGGGAGGTGGCGGTGCTGGCGCGCGACGAGGGTCCGTACGACCCGGAATTCGACGAGGACAGCGGAGTCGGGGACGACCGGCTGCGGCTGATCTTCACCTGCTGCCACCCGGCGCTTCCCATCGAGGCCCGGGTGGCGCTCACCCTGCGCACCCTGGCCGGACTGACCACGCCCGAGATCGCGCACGCCTTCCTCGTCCCCGAGGCGACGATGGCGCAGCGGCTGGTGCGCGCCAAACGGAAGATCCGCAACGCGGGCATCCCGTACCGCGTACCGCCCGCGCACCTTCTGCCGGAACGCACCACGGGCGTCCTCGGCGTGCTCTACCTGCTCTTCAACGAGGGGTACGCCGCCACGGCCGGCGCCGATCTGGTGCGCACGAACCTCTGCGCCGAGGCGATCCGCCTCGCCCGCGTCCTGGCCGGCCTGATGCCCGACGAGCCCGAAGTCCTCGGTCTGCTCGCACTGTTGCTGCTCCACGACGCCCGGCGCGGCACGCGCGTCGACGCGGTGGGCGACCTGGTCACCCTGGAGGACCAGGACCGCGGCGCCTGGGACGGGCCGGAGGCCGACGAGGGCGCCGCACTCCTGGAGACCGCCCTGCGTCGCGGGCGCCCCGGGCCGTACCAGATCCAGGCCGCGATCGCCGCCTGTCACACGACCGCCGCCACGGCCGACGAGACCGACTGGGCCGACATCGCGGCCCTCTACGGCGAACTCCGGCGCTTCGTGCCCTCCGCCGTGGTCCGGCTCAACCGGGCGGTCGCCGTGGGCATGTCCGAAGGCCCCGACGCCGGGCTCGCCCTGGTCGCCGAACTGGAGGAGGAGGGCGAGCTGGCCGCCTACCACCTGCTGCCCGCCACCCGTGCGGACCTGCTGCGTCGCGGCGGTCGTACCGCGGAGGCCGCCGAGGCGTACGAGCGGGCGCTCGGACTGGTGGAGAACGCGTCCGAGCGGAGATTCCTGGAGAAGCGGCTCGCGGAGTGTCGATCGGCGTAGGCGCCCTTCGTCGGTGAGGTGACGGCACCCCGGGCGACTGCCGGCCGGGTTGCCGACCCCGGCCACCCGACACCCGGAGGCTCCGATGACCGCCCCAGCCCCCACGACCACATCCACCCCGAAAGCCTCTTCCCCTTCCCCTTCCCCCGCGCCGCGTGGCAGGCGCGCGCTCCGCCTGCTGCTCGCGCGCCGCGCACGACCCGAGGACGTCAGCCCCGCGCCGTCGGCCCCACCGGCGGAAGCGGGCCCGGGCACCCCGGACGTCTGGCTGGCCGGCCTGCGCCTGGGAAGCTGACCCTGTCCGTCACCACCGCTTCCTCGGCCACCTCACCAGGCCCGACCCGCGCCGTCGGGGCGCCCTCGTGCTGCTCTGCCGGCCGGGTCCGTGCGTCGGCGTCGCCACCACGGCGCGAGCTGGAGGACGCCGAACACCACCTCGACGGCGAAGAACGGCCACAGAATCCGAGAGACTCCCTGGGCCAAGGCGTACGCCTGCCACGCGGCGAACAGGGTGCGCGCCATGCCGTCGAACAGCCCGTGTTCCGGCTGGGTTCGGACGATGCGCAGAAGCGACCAGACGACCACGACCGAGCCCATCAGATTCGCGAACAGGGTCTGCCACGCGTCGGGTTCGGGCAGAGTGCCCATGCCGAGCGCGTCGCCCCATGACGACAGCGCGTCGTGAACCAGCGTGTAGGTCCACGGCGTCGCGAATCCCGCCGTGACGGCGAGGTCGTACCAGGCACTGGCTCGTACGAGGTGGAGATAGGCGGGTTGCGCGGGGTCGGGAAGACGGATCACGGTGAGACTCCTGCTGGTCTTGTGGCAGCGACGCCTCACGCTAAACAGTGGAGTACGGTCCAAGGTCAAGCCCGAACCTGAACCCGAACCAGCCCGAACCCGAACTCGAACGCGAACTCGAACCCGAGCCCCGATCTCCGACGGAGGGTCATGCGCATCGGTGAACTCGCCGCGCAGGCAGGCATATCCAGAGACACGATCCGGTTCTACGAAAAGGTCGGTCTGGTCGAAGGCCGCCGCCTGGCCAACGGATATCGCGACTTCCCACCCGAGGCGGTGCCCTGGCTGCACTATGTGCGCACCGCGCAGGCCCTCGGGTTCTCCCTGGCCGAGATCGCGCGGCACGGCGAGGAGTTGCGTGAGGCGCCGGACACCGCTGAATCACTGTCCGCGCTGTTCGAGGAGAAGATCCAGGTCATTGACGCCCGCATCGCCGAACTGGTCACCCTGCGGACCGAGCTGACCACACGCGTCGGCACCGGCTGCCCGCTGCGGACAGCCGGCCGGCTCGCCTGAACCACCCTGCCGCGATCGTCGACCGGGGCAGGGCGCGCCGAACACGACGGGCGAAGGGGAACCGTCCCTCAGCGCCCAGCACTCGGCCCGGTGAGTTCGAAGACGCCGTAGCCGAATCCCTGCGCGTCGATGACGTCGTCGGCGACACGGACGCTGGCGCCTTCCAGAGGGCGGGCGTCGGTGGCGCCGTCGTAGCGGCAACTCGCCTGCTCACGGCGTGGATTGATCACGACGAGGTAGCGGCCGCCCCGCACGTACACGAACGGGTACCCGGCGTGCACCACCTCCACCGAACCGCCCGGCCCCAGCTCGGGGGCGCTGGTGCGCAGGGCGACGAGGCGGCGTACGAGATGCAGGAGCGAGGTGTCGTCGGCCAGTTGGGCGGCGACCGTCGGGCGGTCCGGGGACGGGTCGATGGGGAGGTAGAGGCGGTCGGCGGGGGCGGTGGAGAAGCCGGCGTTGGGGCTGTCGTCCCACTGCATCGGCGTGCGGGAACCCGCGCGGTTGTAGCGAGGCCCCAGCACGCTGCCCTCCTTCTCGGGCAGTCCCGGAAGGTAACGCATGCCGATCTCGTCGCCGTAGTAGATCGCCGGAAGGGTCGGCCAGGTCATCTGAAAGGCGAACGCGGCGGGGAGCTGAGCGGCCGTGCGGGGGCCGCAGTTGAGGCGGGAGAAGTCGTGGTTGGAGGTGGGGAGCGCGATGAATCCGTCCTCGCCGAGCGCGGACACCGCCCGGCTCCACGCGTCCACGAAGGGGCGCGGGGAGCCCCGGCCCTCGGCGTCGAAGAAGCAGTCGAGCGGATCCCAGGCCTCGTTGACCGTGCCCTCGCCGTTGCTCCACAGCGAGCGCAGGGCGAGTCCGTCGGTGGGCCCGCCGAACTGGAGGAAGAAGTCCGTGTGGAACCCCGCGGGGACGGACACCTCGGGGTCGCCCCACTCCGAGAGCAGCACGGCGTCCGGATGCGCGCCGTCCAGCCAGTGGCGCAACTCCGTCCAGATCGCGGCCGTCTCCTTCTTGTCCGGGTCGTCCTTCACCAGCGAGGCGGCCATGTCCACGCGGAAGCCCGACAGACCGAGGCCCAGCCAGTGGTCCATCACGGAGCGCAGCGCGGCACGGTTGGCACGCGGGCCCTCCGCGTCGACCGGACCGCGCCACGGCTCGTCCGGATGCGTGCGCGCGTAACCGAAGTTGAGGGCGGGCTGAAAGGCGAAGAAGTTCGGCAGATACGCCCCCGGTCGGGTTCCGGGGGAGGGGACGAAGCCGTCCGGGACGCCCTCGGGCGCCCAGATGTACCGGTCGTCGGCCGGATCGTCCATCGCGGCCCGGAACCACGGGTGCTGGTCGGAGGTGTGACCCGCCACGAGGTCGAGGAGTACGCGGATGCCGCGGCGGCCGGCCTCGACCACGAGGCGGGCGAGGTCGTCGGACGAGCCGTATCGGGGTGCGACGTCCAGGTAGTCGGCGACGTCGTATCCGGCGTCGCCGAACGGTGACACGAAGCACGGGTTGAGCCACACGGTGTTCACGCCCAGCCACGCGAGGTGGTCGAGGCGCTCGGCGATTCCGTCGAAGTCGCCGATGCCGTCGCCGTTCGAGTCGGCGAACGACTGCGGATAGATCTGGTAGAAGACGGCGTCGGCCAGCCAGGCGGGGGCGGGGCGGAACGAGGTCATGCCGGGGACGATAGATCAGCGCACCCGGCGCCCGCTGCCCCTAAGCTCGGCCAGATGTTCACGCCGCAAGGTCCCACCCTCCGCGAACTGGCCGTGCAGGGCCTCTCGTCCATCGAACACGGTTACGACCTGCTCGCCCCCAAGTTCGATCACACGCCGTTCCGGACCCCGGACGCGATCCTCGACGCGGTCGGACGGGCCCTCGCGCCGATGGGACCGTTCACCGCGGGACTCGACCTCTGCTGCGGCACCGGCGCGGGCATGGAGATCCTGCGGGAACTGTGCCGGGAGAGCGTCACCGGCGTCGACATCAGCACGGGCATGCTGACGGTCGGCCGCGAGCGGCTCGACACCGATGCCGACGGTCCATCGTCCCTGGTGAGGACGCGCGAGGGCGGCTCACCGTCCTCGGCGGAGGCGCGTGATGACGGGCCGCAGCCGGTCGCCCCGGCGCGGGGAGGCAGGTCGCCGTCCGTCGCTCCGGCGCCGGGAGGCAGGTCGGAGTCAGTCGCTCCGGCGCGGGGCGGCACGCTGCCGTCCGTCGCCTCCGTCCGGGGGGCCGGGTCACCGTCCGTGCCCCGGGTTCGCGGCGACGGCGGCCCGTCGGTCGCCTGGGTGCGCGGTGACGCCCGCGCCCTTCCCTTCGGGCCCGCGTTCGACCTGGTCGTGAGCTTCGGCGCCTTCGGGCACTTCCTGCCGCGCGAGCTGCCTGGCCTGTTCGCCGGGGTCCACGCCGTACTGCGCCCCGGCGGACGCTTCGCGTTCCCGATCATGGCTCCGCCGCGGCCCACCTCGCCGTGGTACTGGGCCCTGCTGGGCTTCGACACGGTGATGCGGGTGCGCAATGCCGTCCGGCGTCCGACCTTCGTCATGTACTACCGCGCGTTCCGGCTCGGTGACGTGGAGCGGGAACTGGATCGGGCAGGCTTCCGGACGGAACTTCACGCGCTGCCCGAGTTCGGCCGCCGACGGGACGGCAGCCCGCGGGCCCGGATGGTCGTGGCCACACGCGAGGACACCTCGGTGAGGTCCTCCGGCGCCGTATGACGGGGCCGGTTCGGGAAGGCTTCCCTGTCGGCCCTGTCGGCCCTGTCGGCCCTGTCGGCCCTGTCGGCCCTGTCGGCCCTGTCGGCCCTGTCGGCCCTGTCGGCCCTGTCGGGCGGGCGAGGGCCGTCTGCCGGGGCCGGGTCGCCCTTCCCGGCATCCGGAGGGCAGACGGCCTCCGCCGCACACGGTCCCGAGTGCCCGGGCGGCCTCCCGAGCACTGACGAGTCCTCCGGGCCCGCGGACCCGGAGGACTCTCCTACCTCGGCGGACGTCGGCCCACGCCCCCCGCCGGCGGACTCGCCGAGGCCGGTCACGGCGTCCGGGTGGGCCGCGTCGACCGTCAGGCGCGGATGAAGTCGAGCAGATCGGCGTTGAAGGCCTGCTCGAACGCGCCCACCAGGCCGTGCGGGGCGCCCGGGTACACCTTCAGCGTCGCGTCCTTGACCAGCTGAGCCGTCTTCAGCGCGGCGGCGCCGATCGGCACGATCTGGTCGTCGTCGCCGTGCGCGATGAGCGTCGGGACGTCGATCTTGGCGAGGTCCTCGGTGAAGTCGGTCTCCGAGAACTGCTTGATGCAGTCGTACGCCGCCTTCAGCCCGGCCTGCATGCTCTGCAGCCAGAACTCGTCGCGCTTGCCCTGCGAGACCGTGGCACCCTCGCGGTTGGCGCCGTAGAACGGTGTGGCCAGCTCCTGGTAGAACTGCGAGCGGTCCGCCTCGACCCCGGCGCGTATGCCGTCGAAGGCGTCGATGGGCGTGCCCTCCGGGTTGGTGTCCGACTTCAGCATGACCGGGGGAACCGCGCCCAGCAGGACCGCCTTGGCGACCCGCCCGGTGCCGTGCCGGCCGATGTAGCGGGCCACCTCACCGCCGCCCGTGGAGTGCCCGACCAGGATCACGTCGTCGAGGCCGAGCGACTCGATGAGCTCGGCGAGGTCGTCGGCGTACTGGTCCATGGTGTTGCCCCGCCACGTCTGCGCCGAACGGCCGTGCCCGCGGCGGTCGTGCGCGATACCGCGGAAGCCGTTCTCGGCGACCAGCCGCAGCTGACCCTCCCAGGCGTCCGCGTTGAGCGGCCAGCCGTGGCTGAAGACGACCGGCTGCCCACTGCCCAGGTCCTTGTAGAAGATGTCGGTGCCGTCGGAGGTCGTGAACGTGCTCATGGGTTGTTCCCTTTCGAAAGATGGCGCGATGGCGCGATGGTGCGGTGCGGCGTGCGGGCGCCGCACGGTTGAGGTGGTGGTCAGACGAAACGGCGGACGAACTCCAGTGCCGTGTCGGCGACTTCCTTCCAGCCGTGGTCGATGGTCAGCGCGTGGCCGCGGTTCTTGATCTCGGCGATCTCGGTGACGCCGGGGTTGCGCTGCTGCTTCTTGTACGACGCGTTGGCGATGGCCCACGGCACGGTGTGGTCCTTCTCGCCCGAGATGATCAGCAGGGGTCCTCGGTCGGCGTTCTCGGTGTCGACCTTGACCTCGGTCCAGGGGTTGAAGTTGGCCGTGGCCGCCTGGAAGAGCGGGGCGCCCGGCGCGGGCACGGCGAAGGTGTCGTACAGCTCCTTGGCCTCCTCCTCCCCGACCGCGTTGGCGAAGCCGTAGCGGAACTGCTCGAAGGTGAGCGGGACGGCCCGGTTCCGGTTCGCCGGGTTGCCGAGCACGGGCGCGGCGGAGCGCAGGGACGAGATCGGGAGGGGCAGGACGCCCCGGAACGGAGCCGGGTCGATCGCCACCGAGACGGCGGACCGGCCGCGGCCGGCCAGGATCTGGGTGAGGAGGCCGCCGAAGGAGTGGCCGACGACGGCGGGCTTCTTCTCGAGGCCGCCGATGAGGCTCTCCAGGTGGTCGGCGACCTGACCGACCGTCTTGCCGGCGAAGACCTCGGGATGGGCCTTGGCCTCCTCGACCGTGTCGGGGTCGTCGGGCCAGGACAGCGAGACCGGAGCGAATCCGGCCTGCTCGAAGTGGGTCGCCCACCGGTCCCAGCTGCTGGGCAGCAGCCACAGACCGTGGACGAAGACGACCGGTGTCCGGCCCGTCGCGTTGGCCCGCTCGATCTGCTGTGCGTCGTTGGAGGTCATGTCTCGACGCTAGACGCGAACAGCCCCGCTGGGATCGGTCAGATGACTGCATTCCAGCTCCGGACGGGTGGGTGACCCCGGGCGAAGTCCCCACCCCTCCCGTCGTGTTCGCCGTCTCGACCGTGTTTCGTCACCCGGGGTTCACTCGGCCGCCGGAAGCGTGAACTCGTAGACGAGGGCGTCCTGTTGCGCGTCCACGGTCAGGTCGGTGATCTCCAGAGGCCGGTCGTACTGGTCGTGCACGCGGCGGGTGACCCGTACCGACTGCGGGAGCCGGGTGATCGCGTCCCGGTGATGCAGGGTCAGACCCGCCTTGCGCATCCAGTCGTAGGCCCGTGACAGCTGAGCCGACGCGTGGCCGTCCGCGCGGTCGCGGTAGCGGGCGAGTTCCTCGACCTCGGTCACCGCGATCGCGGAGAAGGACGTCACGGCCGTGCGCAGCCCGCTGCCGTCGGCGGCGGCCGACTCGTAGCGGTGGACCAGTGTCGCCCGCCGCGGGGCGAGTCCGAGGGCCTCGGCGTGCTCCGGTGGGGGAGTCTCCCAGGTCACGGAGGTCCGTTGGCGGGCGCACGGTTCACTGGTGTGCGCCCCGACGGGGAAGTCGAGGGAGGGGACGGGCTCCGCGCCGGTGGCGGGCAGCGTCGCATGGCTGCCGCGCCGGTCGGTGGAGACCCGACCGCCGCGTCGCAGCATCTGCAGCGCCTGTCGTACGGTCTCCCGGCTGACGCCGAAACGGCCGGCCAACTCGCGCTCTCCCGGCAGGCGTTCGCCGGGAGGGATGGTTCCGTCGCGCAGCTCGCCGAGCAGTTGTACGGCGATCCGCGCGTAGAGCGGTTCGTGGTCGGATGAAGGGGTGGTGCGGGCCATGTCCGCTCCTGCGTGGTGACTAGACGTAGCCGTGCGGGCTCATTGCGCCACCACATCTAGCATTGGTCTAAACCACCAGGAAAGGGCGTTCGGAGACTTCGGCCGAATTCAACCCGCGTCCGGGGCGGTCGCGTTGTGCTCACGGAGGGCGCTGTACAGGGCGTCGACGAGCGCCATCTTCCTTGGGTCGTCTGCGATGTGCGGGCCCATGCGGTTCATCACGTACCCCAGCGAGACCCCCGCTTCCGGGTCGGCGAGACCGCAGGAGCCGCCGAACCCGTCGTGTCCGAAAGCCCTGGGGTTGGGTCCGTACGATCCGTTGACCCCGCTCAGCCACAGCCCGAGTCCGACCTCCGTCTCACTCGCGAACCCGGCGCCCAGCACCAGGTCGCGGCAACGGCCCTGCCCTTCGCGCACTCGCTCGGCCGCCTCCGGGGACAGTACGCGCCGGGAGCCGTAGGTGCCCTTCAGTGCGAGGATCCCGTACAACGCGGCGACCGCGCGCGCCGTTCCGTGGCCATTGGCGGCCGGTATCTCGGCGGCCCGCCAACGCGGTGTGTTCGCCTCGGCGGCACCGACCGACGGGTTGGCGAGCGCCGCCAGCGCCGCGGGCGCCAACTCGGCGAAGACCGCGGCCTGTTCGCTGCTCGATGCGGCAGGAGGGTGGACGAGCTCGGCCGCCCTCGCGGCCTCCTTCTCCGGCAGCCCGATGGTGAAGTCGATCCCGAGCGGCCCGGTCACCTCCCGCTCCAGGAACGCGCCCGGCAACAGCCCCGACACCCGGCGCACCAGCTCGCCGACCAGGTGCCCGAACGTCAGCGCGTGATAGCCGGACCGGGTCCCCGGCTCCCACCAGGGCTCCTGCTCCGCGAGACGCCGGACGGTCAACTCCCAGTCGCAGAGCTGTGCGAAGGTGTGCGGCTCACGCAGCCCGGACAGCCCTGCCCGGTGGGACAGCAGATGTCGTACGAGTACGCCCGCCTTGCCCGCCGCCGCGAACTCCGGCCAGTACGCGGCCACCGGGGCGTCGAGATCGAGCAGTCCCTGGTCGGCCAGGATGTGCGCGCACAACGCCGTCGGCCCCTTCGAGGTCGACCACACATTGACCAGCGTCTCCCGCTCCCACGGGCGGGTGCGGGCCGCGTCGGCCCAGCCGCCCCACAGGTCGACCACCGTCTCCCCGCCGAGCGTGACGCACACCGCCGCGCCCAGTTCCCCGCGGTCGCGGAAGTTCTCCTCGAACGCGTCGCGAACCGCCGCGAAGCGCGGGTCGCAATGGCCTTCTGCCAGGGGGGTCTGCTGGGTCATGGGCCCTCCGTGATGCGTCCGCGGGTGGTGGGATGAGGCCGGGCCCGTTGAACATACCGACTGGTCGGACCGGAGGGAAGCGGTGGGACGACAACGCGCCGTTCCGCCGCCGTAGGCGTCCAGGCGTCCGCCGCCCGCATGGTTCCCCACTGGGCGAGGCCATCGGAGACAACCGTGCCTGGTGGGGCCCCGAGCGCCGCACGGACTGTCATAGGCGGGTGAGAGTCTGGGTCGGTGCTGATAGAGGGATTCGAGAACGCCCCTGTTGTCGCGGGGGAGGACCTGCTGGCATTGCCGGGGTTCTGGGCGGCCTACCTGATGTGGCTGAGCCAGACAGCGGACTACGACCCCGTTCCGGAGTGGTTCGGTGTCGACGGGGCCGATGCCGACGCGGCCTGGGACGCGCTGAGCCACGAGGACCGATGGCCCGTCTTCCGGATCCCGTTCGCGGGCGGTCACACCGCGATGGTCCTCGGCTGCAACATTCCCGAGGATCCGGGAACGGAGTACTTCATCACCCACCCCGGATGGGGACGGCACGGCCATCTGACCACCGTCGGCGGCCACCACGCCGGCCCCGGACTCTCCTGGCGAGAGCTCCACCACATCGCCCGCACGCCCGACCTCGACGCCCCGGGAGTCCACGCCGAACACGCACGCCTGCTCCTGCTGCTGCCCACGCTCGGGGACCAGGACACGCCCGAGGACGCCGTGGACATACTCGGCGACGCGTTGGCGCAGGCGGGCCTTCCCGCGACGGAGGCGCGGGGTACCGCGGAAGCGCTTCTCGCGGACCACCCCCTGTGGGAGCCGGCTGAATGGACGCTTTCTGGCGCCTCCCCGCTCTCAGGAGGACAGGATCCCTTGCCCTTTGAGGGAATCCTCCACTGCGACGGTCCCCTGAGTCCCCGGTTCGGTACCCGCCTCGCCCAGGGCATCACCCGAGAGCAGAGCGACCGGCTGGCCCACGCACTCGGCACCTGGCCCGCCGCATGAACAGCCCACCCACGGGACAAACGCCGGGCGGGCCTGCGAACGACACCGACGGACGCAGTGCTCGTTCGTCTCGGGGGCGGCAGCCGACCGAGAAGGTCGGATGCCTGCCACGCAGTCAACGGAGAGCTGGCCCTCGCCGTCTCCGCCCGCCCGCTGCTGGAGGTGGCTGACGGGAGGACCCGCGCGTGCAGCGGGCGACCCGAACTGCCCCGTAGCGTGCCGGTGCTCACTACTGTCGTGCCATGACGCCTGCTGACGAATGGCCCGACTTTCCCGAAGGGCTCGACCCCGAAAGCGTGTCATTTCGGGAAGCCCGGTGCACGTGGCACGGCAGGACGTGTGCGGAGCCGCCCGTCAAGGTCGTGCGCACCCGTGATGGAGCGCGGTGGGCAGCTTGCGCAAGGGCCGTGCGTACGATCGCTGCCGAACGCGGCGCTCAGACCGACGGGTGAGCCGCCGAGGTCTCGCGGTCCTTGATCCAGGTACGGCTGGTGCCGACCATCGATGAGCGCGATGCGCGATGGCCATCGTCCTCGGTCCACCAGTGGACGCCGTCGGGGGCAGTCCCTGGCCGTGCCGCCCTACGCTGCACAGCAACCGGATGGCGATTGGCACCGAGCGGTCTGCAGCCAGGTCTGCAGCCAGGTCTGCATCCAGGTCTGCATCCAGGTCGGCGGACCGGGCACGCCTTGCCGGGCATCGGCCGCACTCGAATCGCAGTGAGGGCGGTCAGTCACCTGCGCTGCCGGGTTGGCTTTGGTCCGGCCTGCGAGTCCACAGCGAAATGTCGCTGCTCGTCGCGACGGCGATGGTCTGCCCGGAGGGCGAGAAGCCGACAGCCCGGAGTTCGGAGTAGGTGGAGTGGAAGATGTGCCACCACCGTTCCCCGTGGGGGCCGGAGTGGGGCAGGCCGCCGTCGCCGGAGAGCAGGACACGGTCATTCGGCCAGGCCGGGGTGACGACCTCCAGGGTCCAACCGTCCGCGGTGGTGGTGTGAAGTCCTCCGCCGAAAAGCCCCGCGATGCGCACACGAATCCCGCTGATCGGCCCCAGTCCGGGGCAGGACAGGTCGGCGACCGCGTCGGGGGTGCTGTCCTCGGGGTCGGGGTCGCGGTCCCTGGCGATCCTCTCCCCGGTGACGGCGTCGAAGAGGCCGTGCCCGTCGTGCGAGACGACCATCACCAGATCGCGGCCGTCCTCGGGACAAGACGCGAAGCCGATCCCGAGGAGCCCGCCGACGGGGACGAAGGCAACGGGCCTCCAGGGTTCGGGTGCAGGTACCACGGGAGCCGCGAGGAGCCGTTCCCGCAACGCCTGTTGGTACGCGGAGAGCTCTGGCTCAGGAAATGGCTGCTCGACCGGAGGTGCTTTCTTCGTCCACTTCGTCACAGCTCCATGATCCACACTTCGGCACGCCTGCCCAACGGAGTTGACGCAGAGCTGCTTCCAGTCGTGGGTCCCTGCAAGCGGTGGCCAAGACCGCGTTCGGCCCCTGACCGACCTGGAGGTGGCGGTCCCTCCGCTCCGTGGCGCCGTACTGCTACTACGTCAAGGGGTGAGAGGACCACGGACCTTCGCCGGGGGATCGCGTATCTTGGCCGTCGTCGAGGAAGGAAACCGACTTCATGGAGTTTGTCTTTTCCGGCCGAGTGATCGAATGGCGCGGACCGTCGCCGTACTACTTCGTTCGTGTGCCGGACGAGGAGGCCGCCGACATCCGCGAGGTGGCCGCGATCGCCACCTACGGCTGGGGCGTGATCCCGGTCGAGGCTCGGATCGGCGAGGTCGCCTTCCAGACCTCGCTCTTCCCCAAGGACAGCGGCTACCTGCTGCCGCTCAAGGTCGCCGTGCGCAAGCCGAGCGGCCTTTCGGCAGGGGACGACGTGACGGTGACGATGACCGTCCGTCTCCACGAACCCCAAACCCGCTAGGCTCCCCGGCCCCGGTCCCGGCCCGGCACCAGCGACCGGGCGGGGCCTGAATCTGTCGACCGGGATGCTCTCGCGGTTGGGTCTACTCGGTGCCGCTGCCGCCGAACGTCCACACGGCGCGGCTGCCCGGGCCGACGACGAGCTTCGAGTGACCGATCCGTTCCACCCGACGGTCCTTCACGGGCCGGTTGAGCGACAGTTCGATCCGCTTCAGGCCCGCATCCGCGCGCGCCACGGCGTCGAACCTAAGCGTGGTGCTGCCACGCTCCGCGACGACGCCACCGTCCGGCACGGTCCGGACGGCGAACCCGCCGGCGCGCAGCAGCGGCACGGTGTCGGCGAGGTCGCCTTCGGTGACCGCGATGTGAACGGAGGTCACGTCACGCATCAGATGAGTGCGGTAGTCGTCGGACAGGTAGCGCTCCCGGCCGACGTCACCCGGGAAGCTCGCCGGCTCGGTGTTGCCGCGCGGGTCGGCGAAGTACTCCGGCCGGTACTCCATCGCCCAGGCTCCGAAGGCGTCGTACTCGGTGGTGGTGAGGATGGCGTCGAACCACGGAACGGGGACGCCGTCACCGAAGTCACGCGTCTGAAGGAACTCGACGGGGTCGGCGACGCCCTCGTCCTTCAGCCGCTCCGTGACCGTCGCCAAGTCTCCGGCCCGCTCGGTCGAGAGGCCCAGCCCGGCGGAGCCGAGGGTGCCGTCCTGGCCGGCGATGTCACCGACCCCGAACAACTCGACGTAGGTCTCGCGGCCCATCAGATAGCGACCGGTCCAGGTCTGTCCGTCGGTACCGGTAGTGGTGCGGACCTGGAAGTTGGCGAAGTCCCGCAGATAGTCGGAGTGCTCGATGGCGTCGGCGGTCTCCCGGTCGAGGACACCGTAGGAGTGGTTGTAGAACAGCAACTGCCGATCGTGCGACGACCGGCTCTCCTCGGCCTGCGCCGTCCCCACGCCACCCCCGATCGCACCGGTGAGGGCCACAGCGAGCACGATGATCATCCGTAATGTGCGGCGAATCAACATGCGAGGGATCGTAGGACGGGGAGCGCCCAGCCGCTGTTCTTTTCGAACCGGGCTGAAACGACGACGTCTTGCCTCCGACGAGGCGTGGCTCGCCGCTGACTTTGAACATGGCTTCGGTGCGGGTGCGGGTGCGGGTGCGGGTGCGGGTGCGGCTCCGCGGGAACTGGGGCTGTCGGCGCCACGCGTTCGGGCGGGAAGTGTCACCCATCCGCCAAGCCCTCGTCGAGGCGGGCGCCGATGCCCCCGCGAGTAGCTCCCCTGTGCGTCGCCGCGTCCGGCCGTCTTCGCTGCCCCGGAGACACGACTGACGATCTTGGCAGGCATCATGGGGGTCCGACGCTGGAGGGGTGCCGCCCATGAGACTGGTCTCTGACTCGAGGTACAGCGAGGTGGTTCTCTCCGCCTCGCTGGAAGAGTTGACCTTGCTGGCAAGCATGGTGGCCCACGGTGAGGGGCTGCTCGGCTCCACCCTTTCGCCGGGCGACAACGACCTGGCCGGGGTCGAGGTCAAAAGTACTTCCGGCCCCGGCGTCCTCATCCACAGGGACGCCGAGCGGCAGATCCTCGTGATCAGCGGTGACTTCGCCGACAGGGCAGTACTCGCGGAGAATCTGAGGGGCTTGGCCAGTGCCGAGGACGGCGGTCATCTCCACATCGACTACTTCCCCGGGCACTTCTACCTCGCCGAAGGGTCACTGCCCTTGGTGGTCAACAGCCCGCACGGAGGCATGCCGGCCCGGTGAGCGGGCAGTTGGCCGCGGCGTTCAGGGATCTGAGAGACAGGAGGTGGCTGCACCGCCGTTACGAGCGCAAGGCGGAACACTTCCTGGCCTTCGCCGGGATCGCCGCGGTGCTCATATGCGTCCGGCGCTTCTCGCGGCAGACGTGAAGCAGCGGGCTGCCGCTACGGGACGTTCCAGGCGGCGATGAAGGGCTGCTCGTTCTCGGTGGCCAGGAAGCTGAGAGTGCCTGGATGTGGGTGGCCGAGCAGTCGGCCGGCGGACGCGTCGAGGCCGAGCCAGCGCACGGTGAGCACGCGTGCCAGATGACCGTGGGCGACAACGGCGACGTCACCCTCGTCCAACAGCGGCCGGATCCGGTCCAGCACCGCGTCCGTGCGCGCGGCCACCTGTTGGAGTTGCTCGCCAGGATGGGCGGCGTCGCCGGGAATGACGCCGTCCCGCCACAGGTCCCAGCCCGGCCTCGTCTCCTGGATCTGCACCGCGGTCAGACCTTCATAGCCGCCGTAGTCCCACTCCATCAGGTCGGAATCGGGTCTGACACCGGTCAGGCCCGCCAACTCGGCCGTCCGCACAGCGCGGCTCAGCGGGCTGCTGAACACGGCGACCAGATGGCGTCGGGCAAGCCTCGGAGCGAGCGACTCGGCTGCGGCCTCGCCCGCGTCGGTAAGCGGAATGTCGGTGCGGCCGGCGTGCTGGCCCGACAGGCTCCATTCGGTCTGGCCGTGCCTGATCAGTATCAGTTCACCCATGGCTGCGCACGATATCTGATCACTCGGCATGGCTGGACACTTCGTCACCTGCGCCCTCAACTGCTGCACCGGACGCACCGAACGAGATGACGTCCAGGTCTGTGGACGCGGCTTGATGACTCATGTCAGGCCGTGCTCACAGACCTTTGGAGGTGTGTTGTCCGACGCGTTCGGTCTACATGCCGCGTTCTGGGCCATGACTGACGCGTGGGTGCTCACCGGGCGCCGTGGGTGGGTACTCCAGCAGCACAGGGCCGGGGTGGAACGCCGTGCTTTCGTATCCGGCCATGTCCTGTCCGATCAGGAAACGGCAGAGCCACTCGGCGAACTGCATCGAATGGCCGGCCCAGTCTCCGTCCTCGCAGGCAACGCAGATACCGCCGGGGAAGCCGTGGGCCTTGGGTGCCAGGAAGATGACGTCTCCCCGGTCCGTGGCAGCCAGCGGAATCAGGCCTTGCCGGGTGCCGAAGGCAATTTCCCGCAGCCCGCAGATCAGGCGACTTTGGGACCACGCCCGGGAGGCGTGCTCACCGCTGCAAAGTCCCGTTCCTGACACACGACCGGGAGATTCATGTCAAGCCACATCCGTGGCCCATCCAGGAGCGGTGCGCTGGGCGCTGGTACGCGCAGGGCGGTTGGTGCTCTTGGCCGCTCGATCGAGATGCAGTGGCTATGGCGGAAACAGCCATTCCATCGCGGCAAGGCTCTTGTCGACGTACTTGCCTTGTTCCGTCTCTATGCCGTGTGCGAGGTCCTCGAAGACACTGCACCTGGCATAGAACACGGCGCGCTCGCTGAGGGCCGCGAGGTCGTTGGCGTCGGTTCGATAGCTGCGGATCGCGGCGCGGGTAGCGGCAGGGCCGAGATCGCGGTAGAGCAGCCCGAAGTCGTAGGCCGGGTCGACGACGGCTGCATCGCTCCAGTCGATGATGCCGGTCACCGTCCACGTGACCGGGTCGATGAGAACGTGTTCGATCCCCAGATCGTTGTGGGAGAACGTCGGGGTGCATCCATCGTGCGGTGGTGCGGCATCCAGGAACGCCTCGACGGGCCGGCGGTGCGCCTCCGGTACCTGCCCGGCTACCGTCGCATAGTTCGCCGTGGCCTCATGTCGCCACTCGGTCAGCGGCTGGTGGTCCGCGTCCACCAGATCGGCCAGCCGTTCGATCGGAACGGCATGCAGCGCGGTGAGCAGCTCGCCGAGCGTGGCGGCGATCGACGTGCCGTGGGCCGATCGCTGGTGCCGCGGCATATCCAACAGTGGCTCGCCGGGGAGCTTGTGGTAAGCCAGACATCCCTGCTCCGCGACCGTGAACGCCGGTTCGGGGACCGGCAGCGGCGAGACATCGGCGACGGCAGCAAGCACGCGGGCCTCGTGGCCCACCAGGACGGCCCGCCGCGCCAGGTCGGGCTCCTTACTGAAGCGCACGATCAGCTCACCGTTGACCTCGTACGCCAGGTTGTCCAGGCCCTCGCCGAGCGGCACAACGGAGTCGATCTGATAGTCGAGCATGTGCGCAACCACGACGCTGCGGACGTCTGCGACGCGGTCGCGGCTGCGACTGGTCATTTGCCGACCCTATCCTCGATCGCATGAGGCAAGCGGTGGTCACCGCGCGGCCGACCTGGTCGACCGCGCGGTCGGAGAACCGAACGCTGGTCGTGTTCTCGGACGCAAAGGATTGGCGGATATACGCGGCGAGTTCGTCCCGGCCTCGGTGCGGCCACTTGAACGGGACGGACCGGTGGACGGACGCGTCCGCGTGCAGTTCCAGGTCGCCTCGATGTCATGGGTCCCGCCGGCCCCTCCCGCGCTCACATCCGTATGAAGCGTCGTGTCGCCCGTCGTGCCCGTCGTCGGTGTCAGAGGCGGGCGGGCAGCCAGCGCAGTTGCTCTGCCTGCTGGTAGGGGCCGCCGCCCTCGTGGTCGTTGAAGTCGTACACCTCGATCTGCTTCTCCTCGTGGGCCCAGGCGTTGAACGCCGCGAAGACCGTCGACGGCGGGCAGGTCTGGTCTTCCAGGGCCGCCGAGAACAGGGCGGGCGCCCGGCCGCGCGCGGCGAAGTGGACCCCGTCGAAGTAGGAGAGGGTGCGCAGCACCTGTCCGGTGCGGCCGCGGTGGGTCTTGAGGTAGCTGCCGATCTCCCGGTAGGGGGTACGGTCCGTGATCGTCGTGGCGCGCGGGAAGTCGCACAGGAACGGCACGTCGGGGGCGATCGCCGCCAGGTCGGGCACCAGGCCGCCCACCGCGATGGTGATGCCGCCGCCCTGGCTCCCGCCCAGTGCCGCGACGCGCCCTGAGTCGACGAGGGGATGCGAGCGAGCCGCCTCCACCGCGCGCACCCCGTCCGTGAACAGGCGCCGGTAGTAGTAGTTCTCGGGCTCCTCGATCCCTCGCGTCATGAAGCCGGGGAAGGCGGGCGCGCTGCCCACCGGGTCCGGGGTCTCGCCGCCGCCCCAGGCGCTCGCCTGGCCGCGTGTGTCCATCACGAAGTGCGCGAACCCGGCCGACGCCCACAGCAGATGCGTGTGCGGGAGCCCGCGCCCGCCGCCGTACCCGATGAACTCGACGACCGTGGGCAGCGGCGAGTTCGCCCACGCCGGCACTGTCAGCCAGCCCTTCACCGGATGGCCGCCGAACCCGGCGAACGTGACGTCGTGGACCGAGACCGTCTTCAGCGGGGTCTCGAACGGCTCGAAGCGGGCGGAGAGCTCGTGCTCCCGGGCCTCCTGGAGCGTCTTCGCCCAGAAGGCGTCGAAGTCCTCGGGCTCGGTGGACGCGCTGCGGTAGGTGCGGAGTTCGTCGAGCGGGAGGTCGAACAGGGCCATCAAGGACCACCTTTCGGCATACGGCGTGCGGTGATCACACCGTACGTGCGCCCTCGAGAGCCCGTCACGCCTTCTCCAGGAAGCCGACCAGGCAGCACGGCAGCACGGCAGCCAGGCAGCCAGCCAGGCAGCCAGGCAGGCAGCCAGGCAGGCAGGCAGGCAGGCAGGCAGCCAGGCAGGCAGGCGGCCAGCCGGCCCGGCAGTCCGTAGCCCGCAGCCCGCACCCCGCGCAGAACGCAGTCCGTATCCAGCTGCCCTTTGCTGGCCCGCAGCCCGCAGCCCGCAGCCCGCAGCCCGCAGCCCGCAGCCCGCAGTCAGCAGCCCGCTGCCCCTGGCGACGGGCGCACAACTCGCCTGCGCCCGTCGGGCCGTGCGCCCGGTCCAGCCGTGGGCCGAGTCCAGCCGTGGGCCGAGTCCAGCCGACGGTTCCACTCGCGCCCGGTCCCGCACCCCGGGCCGGAAGGCCGCTCGCACCGACTCCGGCGCCGCGCGACTGATCCCCGCCCGCCGTGGAACCCCGCGCAGCACTGCATCGGCGAACAGGAGACATCAGCCATGAACTCCGGCACCGGCACCATCACCGCGGGAATCGACGGCTCGCGCGCGAGCCTGGACGCCGCCGACTGGGCGGCTCGCGAGGCCGGCCGGCGGCGTCTCCCGCTGCGTCTGCTGCACGCGGACACCCGGCACCGCGTACCCGCGCGTGTTCCGGACGTCGACGTACCCGCCGGGTGCACCAGGTCGGCGCTCGACCGGGCGGCCGTCCAACTGTCCTACGCGCACCCGGCGTTGGACATCGCCGGGCGGGACACCGAGACACCCGCGGTACCCGCGCTGCTCGCGGCGGCCGGCGAGTCCGAGACCCTGGTCCTCGGCTCCCGCGGCCGTACCGGCCATACCGCCTTGGCCGGCTTCCTGCCCGGCTCGGTCGCCCTGGCGGTCGCGGCCGCCGCCGCGTGTCCGGTCGTCCTCGTCCACGCGGGCGAACTCCCGGAGGACGAAAGGGAGTCCACCCTCGGCGGCACGCCGCCGAGCGCCGCGCCCTACCTCCCCGTGGTCCTCGGCCTCGACTTGGAGTACCCCGCCGACGACTTGATCGGCTACGCCTTCGACGCCGCAGCGGTCCGCTCGGCACCGCTCCTCGTGGTGCACGCCTGGACCCCGCCCGCGTACGACCGTCGCGCGCCCGCCGTCCCGTCCGACGGCGACGCGCACGACCAGGAAGCCACCCGGCGACGTGCCCTGACCGGCACACTGCGGTCCTGGCGCCACAAGTTCCCGGAGACCCCGGTCTCGGAACAGGTCGTCCACGGCCACCCCGGAGACCATCTGCTGAAAGCGTCCACCGGCGCGGGTCTGCTGGTCGTCGGCCGCCGCGCGGGCGAGCGCCTGGGCCGCGCCGCGCGGACTGTCATCCAGCAGGTGACATGTCCGGTCGCTGTGGTGCCGCACGGCTGACGCCGCTCCGGTGGCGCTCGGTGGCACCGGGCGGCTCCCGCGCCCCACGTCGGCTCACGTCGACTCACGGGCACAGGTCGCCCGACGGGCCCGAGGCCGGTCGTCCCGGCCGTCCGCACCTACGGGAACACGCCCTAGCCGAACCGCTCGATCCGGATCCGGTCCACCGGCTGCCCCGCCTCCACCAGCAGCCGCGAGGCGTGCTCGGCGAATCCGTTGGAACCGCAGACGTAGGCCTCCCACCCACCGGGCGGCTGCTCGGCCAGGAGCGGCGCCACATGTGCGGCGGCCATACGTCCGACCCGCACACCCTCCGGGGCACTCCGTGTGAAGACCGCTGTGGTCTCCTCGCCGTACTCCGCCGCGTAGATGAGCTCTTCGGGGCTCCGCGCGGAGACGAGAAGCCGCACCGGTACGTCCAGGGCCTGCGCGCGGTGGTGACGCAGCATCGACATCAGCGGGACGACACCGGAGCCGGCGCCGACGAGGAGTGCGGGCCGGTCCCCGGGCCAGGCGAAGAAGCCGCTGAGCGGGCCGCGCACCTCGACGGAGTCGCCGGGCCGGGCCACGGTGTGGAACCAGCCGGAGACCTCGCCGCCGTCGACGTGGTCCAGGGTCAGTTCGATGTGACCGGTGTCGTCGGGTGAGGACGCGATGGAGTAGTGGCGCTGCGCCACATACCCGTCCCCGGCGGTCAGCCGCAGCATCAGATGCTGGCCGGGCAGATGCCCCTCCCAGGCGGGCACGGCGAATCGGAAGGTCGCCGCGTGCGGGGTCTCGCGGCGGACGTCGGTGAGGGTGGCGGTCTGCCAGGTGGTGGCCGTTCGGGTGTTCACGGCGATCCGTCCGGGCACGGCGAACCGTGTCGGCGGTACGAAGGTCGCTGTCGTCGTCGCTGTCACCTGGTGGCCTCCCGCATCCTGTTCGTTCCCGTCCCTGTCCCTGTCCCCGTCCCGGTCTCCGTCTGTGATTCCGTCCCGGTCCCCGTCCGTGATTCCATCCCCGTCCCTGTCCTGCACCCGGCCTCGGCCCCCGTCCCCGGACCCTTCCGCGAGGTGTTGTCCGTCCTCGGGATCGTCTCAGTCACCGGAGTAGCGCTGCTCTTCCCAGGGGTTGCCGCGGGCGTGGTAGCCGTTCTGCTCCCAGAAGCCCGGCTCGTCGTGGTCGAGGATCCGGATGCCCGCGATCCACTTGGCGCTCTTCCAGAAGTACAGGTGCGGCACGATCAGCCGTGCGGGGCCGCCGTGTTCGGCGGGCAGCGGTTTGCCGTCGTATTCCCACACGATCCAGGCATGGCCGCCGGTGAGGTCGGCCAGCGGGAGGTTCGCGGTGTACCCGGTGTGCGCGTACGCGACCGCGTGGGTGGCGGCCGGGTCCGGTCGTACGGCCTCCAGGAACGCGTCCAGCGACACGCCCCCGAACCGCACCCCGAACTTCGACCAGCTCGTCACGCAGTGGATGTCTCCCTCGTACGCCGAGGGAGGCATCGCGTGTGCCTCGTCCCAGTCCCAGGTGCGCGGCTCGGCCACCAGGCCGTCGATCCGCAGGGTCCAGTCGGCTGGGGCCAGGTCCGGGGTGACCTCGGCGGACAGGACGGGCCAGTCGTCGCCGGCGTCGTACTGGCCGGGCGGCAGTCCGGGGTCGTGGGCGCGCGGGCGCCCCGTGAAGCCTCGCGTGACGTTCATACGGGTGGTGCCTCCAGGACCGGCGGGGACGACGGCCCGCGGATCGAGCGTGATCGGCGCGCACCCACGGGTCGGTCTCGCGGGTGCGCACCGGTGCTTAACCATTCAACCGTACGCGTAGACGGACCGTTCTCCGAGCCCGTGCGGAGCGCTGATCATTGCGGCCGTATGAACTCTTCCGGCGCCCGGGAATAGTCGCGCCGCGATCTTCCTTGCTGCTGATGCCGACTCCGGTGGCCCGTACACGCACAGCCGGTGAGCGGGGCCGCGACGACCGGTGACGACAGCGAAGGAGAGTGAGGGACCAGATGCCCAAGGCGTACGTCTTCACAGGGTTCGGGGGTCCGGAGACCGAGGCCCTGGTGGAGCGGGACCGCCCGAGCCCCGGCCCCGGCGAGGTCCTCGTCGCGGTGCGCGCGGCCGGTGTGAACCCCGTCGACTGGAAGCAGCGCACCGGCCACCGCCGCCCGGGCGGTCCCCGGCGTTCGTTGCCCGCCGTGTTCGGCAACGAGGTCGCCGGGGTCGTCGTGGAGACCGGCACCGGGGTGACCGGCCTGGCCGTCGGGGACGAGGTCTTCGGGAACCCGGTGGACGGCGGATACGCCGAGTACGCCGTGCTGCCCGTCGCCGTCACGGCGCACAAGCCCGCCGGGCTGTCGTTCGCGGACGCAGCGGCCCTGCCCGTCGCGGCGGCGACGGCGTACGACGGAATCCGTCAGCTCGGCCTGCCCGAGGGCGCGACCCTGCTGATCACCGGCGCGGGCGGCGGAGTCGGGGTCGCCGCCGTCCAGATCGCGCGGGCCTCCGGGCTGCGGGTCGTCGGGGTCGCGAGCGACGGCAAGAAGGACTTCGTCGAGTCGCTCGGAGCCGTGCACGTCCCGTCGGGGCCGGGCCTGGAGGATCGGCTGCGCGCGGCGGCGCCGACCGGGGTGGACGCCGTGTTCGACCTCGTCGGGGGAGAGGTGCTGGAGGCCGCGGCGACGCTGCTGGCCGACCGTACGAAGCTGATCACCGCCGCCGACCGCGAGACAGTGGCGAAGCTGGGCGGCGCGGGCGTCGAGCGAGCCCGTACGGCCGCCGTGCTCGACGAGGTGGGCCGGCTCGCCGCCGAGGGCAGGCTGCGCCCCTTCGTGACCCGGACGTTCCCGCTCGACCGCGCCGCCGAGGCGCTGCGCACCGTCGAGGACGGGCACGCCCGCGGCAAGATCGTGATCGAGGTGACCGCATGAGCGCCCATCCGCTGGACAACCCGGCCCTCGGCTCGCTCACCGGGCCTCACGCCCACTTCGCCGAACGCCGTGGACGCGTCCTGCGCTACCCCGTGGACGTGTCCCCCTGGCTGGCGCTGCCGGACGATCCCGGCGCCGAGGACTGGGCGGATCTGGCCGCCCTGGTGGGGCCCGGCGGCGAGGCTCCGCTGGCCGGGTTCGGCGGGCGGACCCCGGACGGCTGGGAGGTGACCTTCAGCATCGAAGGCGTCCAGCTCGTCGACGACGGACTCGCCGCGGCGCCGGACGCCGAGGCGGTGCCGCTCGGCCCCGCCGACGTGCCGGAGATGCTCGACCTGGTGGAACGGACCCAGCCCGGTCCCTTCCTGTCGCGCACCGTCGAGCTCGGCACGTATCTGGGGATCCGCCGGGACGGCGTCCTCATCGCCATGGCGGGGGAGCGGCTCCATCCGCCGGGCTGGACCGAGATCAGCGCGGTCTGCACCGACTCCGCCCACCGGGGCGAGGGCCTGGCCAGTCGCCTGATCCTGGCTGTCGCGCACGGCATCCGGGAACGCGGCGAGACCCCGTTCCTGCACACCAGCGCGGGCAACACCAACGCCATCCGCCTCTACGAGTCCCTCGGGTTCACGCTGCGCCGCGGGACCCGCTTCATGGCCGCGCGGGTGCCCGAGCACCTGGGTGACGAGCGGACCGTGGGTGTGGGATGAGACCGCGCAGCTGAGCTCGCGGCCGGCCGCGGGGATGTTCCTGCCGCGGGGATGTTCCTTCAGTCCCTCGGCGACCTGCCGTCCGGAGTCACCGCGGTGGTGCCCGTGGCGTTGTAGCGCATGAGATACGAGGCGAAGCGGGCGAGGTCCTCCTCGGACCAGCCCGTGAGCCGCTCGCGGAACGCCACACGGCGGCTGCGGGTCACCTGGGCGAGGATCTCCGTGCCCGCCTCCGTCAGATGCAGCACCTGGACGCGGTGGTCCTCTGGGTCCATCCGGCGTTCGATCAGTCCGGCCCGCTCCAGCGCCGCCACCTGACGGCTCACCGTGGACTTGTCCAGCGCGTAGTGCGCGGCGAGGTCCGTGGCGCGGCAGCCGCCCTTCTCCTCCAGATGGCCGAGGAGCGTGTACGAGACCAGGGACAGCTCGGGATGCATGCGTCCCGCCGAGGCGCGGGCCCGCCGCGCGAACACCGTCATCTCCCGCTGGATGGTCTCCACGGAGGCGTCGGCCGTCGTGCCGTCCGCCGTTCCGGCCTCACCGGCCCCTTCGGACGTCATCGCGGGACCTCCCTTCGCCACCCTGGTTGCATAATACAACTCGCCGGCGCGGGGAGAGTCGCGCATGCCGGCCGAGGGGGACGCGACGATCACCGGCCCCGGGCTCACCGGCCCCGGGCTCACCCGCGCGCGCGACGGCCCGCGCGCCGGGGCCTCGCGCCGCGCATCGGCTCCCGCGACGGAGGCCGCGGCGGCCCGTCGCCGACTGATCGTTCCTGTAAAGTGGCCGTCCCGGCCGTGGACTGTCTCGGCCGATGAGTTGCCGAGGAGGTGAGACCCATTACCGCTGTGTCAGGTCGGGTGCTCTCCTTTCCAGGCAACGCGGTCACCGTCTCCCGGTGACCGTGGGAGCGCCCTTCGGCTCTTCGAAAGGCTCTCGGCTTCATGCCTCCCTTTTCTCCTGATGTCCCTGATTCCACAGACCCCGTGGTCGCCGCGCTCCGCTCCGCCGGTTGCGTCTTCGCCGAGGACGAGGCGGAGTTGATCCTCTCCGCCGCCCGCACTCCGGACGAGGCCGCCGCGATGGTGGACCGGCGCGTCGCCGGACTGCCCCTCGAACACGTCCTCGGCTGGGCGGAGTTCCACGGACTGCGCATCACCGTCGAACCCGGGGTCTTCGTGCCGCGCCGCCGCACCGAGTTCCTCGTCGACCAGGCTGTCGCGCTCGCGCGGGGCGCGTCCCTCGTCGTGGACCTGTGCTGCGGCTCGGGCGCGGTCGGCGCCGCGCTCGCCGCGTCCCTCGGCGGGCCCGAACTGCACGCCGTCGACATCGACCCGGCCGCGGTGCGCTGCGCCCGCCGCAATGTCGCGCCGTACGCCGGCCAGGTCCACGAGGGCGACCTCTTCACCGCGCTGCCCGACACCCTCCGGGGCCGTGTGGACGTCCTGGCCGCCAACGTGCCGTACGTCCCCACCGACGAGGTCGGCCTGCTGCCGTCGGAGGCCCGTGACCACGAACCTCTGATCGCCCTCGACGGAGGCACGGACGGACTCGACCTCGTGCGCCGGGTCGCCGCCGAGGCGCCGCAGTGGCTGGCCCGCGGCGGCTGCCTCCTCGTGGAGACGAGCGAACACCAGGCGCCCCTGGCCGTCGAGGTGTTCGCCCGCTGCGGCCTGATCGCCCGGCTGGCCGTCTCGGAGGAGTGGTACGCCAACGTGGTGATCGGCGTGAAGCCCTGACCCCGGGGGCGGGGCGACACGGCCGACATGCCGCGTTCGGGTCCTGATCTGCTGATTGTCCCGCCCCGCGCGCCACACTCTGGCTGACCGCAGACGCCGGAGGAAGGCCCGAACGTGAGCAGTGCCCCCGAGAAGTTCGACGCATGGGACATCAAGGAGTCGGGGCCCGCCGATGCGGGCACGAAGGTGCTGCTGCTGCCCGGCGCCATGTGCAGCACCGCCTTCTACGACGACCTGGCCGCCGCACCGCCGCTCGCCTCCGCGCCGGTGCGGCTGGTGGCCGCAACCCTTCCGGGCCACGCGGGCACCACACCGCCGCACGATCTCGGCATGGAGAATTACGCGGCGCTGGCCGGAGCCCTGGCCGCCGAGCGGGGCTGCTCTGTCGTGGTCGGCCACAGCATCGGCGCCAACATCGCCCTGGAGATGGCGGCCGGCGGGCACTTCACCGGTCCCGTCGTCCTGCTCGCCCCGGCGTTCTCGGCATCCGACGAGGACAAGGCGCTCGTGATCGCCAACACTCTCGGGCGGGTGCCCGGCATCGGGGCGCTGACCTGGTCCGGCCTGGTCAAACTGACGCCCCGCGTCATGGTGAGCGAACTGCCCCCGGCCCGCCGCGAGGCGCTGACCGCCGAGTTCGCGAAGAACGATCCGGCGTTCTGCCGTGCGGCGATGCGGCACTACTTCGACTATCTGGACCGGTACGGATCCCTCGTCTCCCGGCTCCGGGACTCGGGCGTGCCCGCCTGGGTTGTGCGCGGCGACCACGACGACGTCGGACTGGCGGACGAGGAGCGGGCCGGGCTCGAGGCCAGCCCCAACGTGACCATGGTCGCGGTCCCCGACGCGGGGCATCTGGTGATGGTCGACCAGCCCGTCGTGGTCGCGGAACTCGTGGCCCGGGTGGCGCTCGGCTGAGTGGACCTCCGGCCCGGGGCGAGTGATCCTCGTCATTGTGCAACTAGTTGCATAAAGCGTGGCGTGTCGTCTACAACAGTCGTACGACACCGCGCACGGAGGGCCAGATGAGCCGTTACCCGCACCTGCTGAACCCGCTCGACCTGGGCTTCACCACCCTGCCCAACCGCGTGCTCATGGGCTCCATGCACGTGGGTCTGGAGGAGGCCGAGCGCGGCTTCGAGCGCATGGCGGAGTTCTACGCCGCCCGCGCGCGAGGCGGCGTCGGCCTGATCGTCACCGGCGGCATCGCGCCCAACGACGCGGGCCGGCCCTACGAGGGCGGCGCCAAGCTGACCACCGAGGCCGAGGCCGAGAAGCATGCCGGGATCACCGCCGCGGTGCACCGCGAGGGCGGGAAGATCGCGATGCAGATCCTGCACTTCGGGCGGTACGCCTACCACCAGGACCTGGTCGCCCCCAGCGCGCTGCAGGCCCCGATCAGCCCCTTCCCGCCGCACGAGCTCAGCGACGCCGAGGTCGAGCAGACCATCGACGACTACGCGCGCGCCGCCAGGCTCGCGCGGCAGGCGGGCTACGACGGCGTCGAGATCATGGGCTCCGAGGGCTACCTCATCAACGAGTTCATCGCCCTGCAGACCAACCGGCGCGAGGACCGCTGGGGCGGCTCGTACGAGAACCGGATGCGCTTCCCCGTCGAGATCGTCCGCCGTGTACGCGAGGCCGTCGGCGACGACTTCATCATCATCTACCGCCTGTCGATGCTCGACCTGGTGCCCGGCGGCTCCTCGCTCGACGAGGTCATCACGCTCGCCCGCGCCGTCGAGGCCGCCGGGGCGACGATCATCAACACCGGCATCGGCTGGCACGAGGCCCGCATCCCCACCATCGCGACCTCGGTGCCGCGCGGCGCGTACGCCTGGGTGACCAAGAAGGTCATGGGCTCCGTCTCGATCCCGCTGGTGACCACCAACCGCATCAACACCCCCGAGATCGCCGAGCAGTTGCTCGCCGACGGCCACGCCGACATGGTCTCGCTCGCCCGGCCGATGCTCGCCGACCCCGACTTCGTCGCCAAGGCCGAGGCCGGACGCCCGGAGGCCATCAACACCTGCATCGGGTGCAACCAGGCCTGCCTCGACCACACCTTCAGCGGCAAGATCACCTCCTGCCTGGTCAACCCGCGCGCCTGCCACGAGACCGAGCTCGTCCTCGCGCCGACCCGGCTGCGCAAGACCGTCGCCGTCGTGGGCGCCGGGCCCGCCGGACTCGCCTGCGCCGTCAGCGCCGCCGAACGCGGCCACGACGTCACCCTCTTCGACGCCGCGGGCGAGATCGGCGGCCAGCTCAACGTGGCCCGCAAGGTCCCCGGCAAGCAGGAGTTCGACGAGACCATCCGCTACTTCCGCACCCAGCTCGAACAGCACGGCGTGGACGTCCGGTTGAACACCCGCGCCACGGTGGACACCCTGGAGGCGTACGACGAGGTCGTCGTCGCCACCGGCGTCAGCCCGCGCACCCCGGAGATCCCGGGCGTCGACCACCCGAGCGTCGTCGGCTACCTCGACGTCCTGCGCGACGGAGCCCCCGTCGGTGACCGTGTCGCCATCCTCGGAGCCGGCGGCATCGGCTTCGACGTCGCCGAGTACCTCACCGACAGCGGCGACAAGGCGAGCGAGGACCCGTCGACGTACTTCCGGAGCTGGGGTGTCGACATGGACTACCGGGCGCCGGGCGGTCTCGCCGCCCCCGAACGGCCCGCCCCGCCGCGCACCGTGCACCTCCTGCAGCGCAAGGCGTCCAAGGTCGGAGCCGGACTCGGCAAGACCACCGGCTGGATCCACCGCACCGAACTCAAGCACCGGGGCGTCACCATGGTCCCGGGCGTCCAGTACGACCGGATCGACGACGCCGGACTGCACGTCACCGTCGACGGGCACAGCCAGGTCCTGGAGGTCGACACGATCGTCCTGTGCACCGGACAGGAACCGCGCCGGGACCTGTACGAGGCGCTGCGCGCCACCGGCCGAGGCGTCCACCTCATCGGCGGCGCCGACGTGGCCGCCGAACTGGACGCCAAGCGGGCCATCAAGCAGGGCACCGAACTGGCGGCGGCGCTCTAAGGCGCCGGAAGCAACGTTCACGGAAGGGCTGTCGCGGTGTCCGGCGGACCACGGCCGGGCACCGGGCGGCACTTCAGGCCCTCCCTAGGATGACCCCATGTCACTCCCGCACGCGATTCTCACCGCCCTGCTCGAGAAGCCCTCGTCGGGCCTCGGACTGACCCGGCGGTTCGACAAGTCGATCGGCTACTTCTGGTCGGCGACGCATCAGCAGATCTATCGCGAGCTGGGAAAACTGGAAGCCGAGGGGTACATCCGGGCCCTGGCGCCGCAGCAGCCCGCCCGGGGCCAGAAGAAGAGCTACGAAGTCCTGCCCGCGGGCCGTGCCGAACTCGCCCGCTGGACCGCCGCCTCCCAGGACCCGAAGCCGCTGCGCGACACGATGCTGCTGCGCCTGCGCGCCGCCGCGGTCGTCGGCACCGAGGGCGTCGAGGCGGACCTTCGTCGCCATCTCGACCTGCACCGGCGCCAGTTGGCCGAGTACCAGGAGATCCAGGAGCGGGACTTCCCGCCGGGAAAGGACACCCCGGAGGACCGTCTGCGGCACCTCGTCCTGCGGGCCGGCATCGACCTGGAGACCTTCTGGACCCAGTGGCTCACCCATGCCCTGGCGGAGTTCGAAGCACTGCCGGGGCGTGACTAGGCGGCCCTCCCGCGACCGGAATCGACGGAACGGCCGCCCGACGTGACGGACTTCGGCTCAGAGCCGGTGCGGCTTGGACCGGCGGCGCAGGAACCACGCCGCCGCCACCGTGCCGGTCACGACCAGAGCCCCGCCGCCCACGACGGTGGCGGTGCCGTAGTCCTTCACGGCCCCGCCGAGCCCGCCCATGACGCCGCGCGACGGGGAGGCCGTCGCCGTTGCCGTCGCCGTTGCCGTCGGCGTGGTCGTGGCCGAGATCGTGGGGGTCGCCGCGGGGGCCGAGACGATGATCGACTGGGTGCCGGCCGTCGAGCCGTCCTGGCAGACCACGATGACCGTGTAGGTGCCGGGGCCCACGCCCGTCCAGGACGCCGACTGACTGGTGCTCGTCCCGGTGAGCGACATCTGGCGCCCCTGGGCGAAGTTCGCCTGCCCGTTGGACAGCAGCGACGCGTCGCCGAAGCTGCTCCCGTTGCTCGGGCAGGCACTGGTGGTGACCGAGACCGTGGTGCCGCTGGTGCTCACGGAGATCCCGGAACCCCAGGCGACGGCCGCCGGGGCGGCCAGGGCGAGCGGAAGCGCAGCGGCGGCGGCCACGGTCAGGCCGGATCGGAGAAGTGTCTGAGTGGTACGCATAGGAACTGCCCTCCAGCGGCACGGTTGGCGGTACATCCCATGCGCCGCCGAGGATTGGAAAGGCCCGTGCTGCCTCAGAGCGAGCCAATGTGCACCGGGCCCGGCCCGCATGCGGACGGGGACCGGGCAGGTGACGAATTCCATCGTCCGGCGCACTGCCGGCGGATGCGGCGGGCCTGATGGCGCGGTGTGCCGGTGGATCCGCCGCCGACGGATCCGGGTCGCGTGCGCCGCGGCGGTCACCGGATGAGGGCCGTCCCCGTGAGGAGCCACCCGGCGGGGCGGCTCGCGGCGGAAGTCACCGGGTCCGGGCCGCCCCGGCCGTGGTCACCAGGTGCGGGCCACGCGCAGCAGCCGGTCCCGGACCAGGGCGACGTGCGGATTGTCCGAGGGCCCGGGGCGCTGGGCGAGATAGCCGGTGTTGATCGGCGGATCCTCGGGCGTCAGCAGCGCGACCAGGGCGCCGGAGGCCAGCTCGGCCTCGCACAGATAGCGGGGGAGCACGGTGATCCCCGCACCGGCGACGACCGCCGTCAGGACGCCGCGCAGATCGGGCACCGTGATCGCGGCCTGCCCGGACAGCCGTACCCCGAAGACATGCCGCCAGTAGCGGCGGGCGATGGGCAGATCCTCGGCGTACGTGACCAGGGGCAGCCCGTGCAATGCCGCGGCCCCCTCGGCCGCCACCCGGTCGGGGCCGATGCGCTCGGCCCAGTCGGGGGAGGCGACGAGCACGAACTCCTCGTCCATCAGCGGCACCGACGCGAGGGTGCGCCCGCGCGGCCGGCTCGTGGCGATCACCAGATCGAAGCGGCCGCCGCGCAGGCCCTCCAGGAGTTCGTCGGTCAGCCCGGTGCTGATCCGCAGCCGTACACCCCGGGCCGTCAGCGGCGCCAGCGCGGGCAGCACCCGCGCGCACAGCAGCTCGGCCGGGCCGGCCACCTGGACCGGGTCCGGCGGCTGGCCGGCGCTGGGACCGCCGCGGTCCGCCACCGTCGCCAGTGCGTCCAGCGGCGCCGCCACCTGCGCGGCCAGCTCGTCCGCCACGGACGTGGGAAGCACACCCCGCGGCCCCCGCTCGAACAGCTCCCGGCCCAACTGCTCCTCCAGGGATCGCATCTGGGTGGTCACCGTCGGCTGGGAGAGCCCCAGGAGCCGCGCGGCCGCCGTGAACGAACCCGCCCGGTGCACCGCGAGGAACGTGCGCAGCAGAGTCAGGTCGAGCGGCGCGCCGGCATTGGATTCCCTATGGGCCATACGGACAACCCTATGCTGGCCTATGGCCGGGTCCGCCTGCCGGGCCGGTCGCCGTCGGTCCACCCGGCCCGTGGCCACCGGTCCGCCGCACCCCTCACCGTCGGCCCGTCGTCACGGAACGCTCCGCGGAGAACCCACCCCACGTCCCGTCGGGCAGCTTCGCCCGGATCCGCACCCGGTGTGCCGCGTCCGCCTCCCGGCCGACGTAGAAGCTGTAGGTGGAGGTGCCGCGGGGCGGGTCGGCGCCCCAGACGAGCGAGGTCGCGGGACGCCCGTCGAGATGGACCTGGTACTCCGTGATCACTCCGTCGACCTCGGGCGCGGTCCACTTCAGGTCGATGTAGTACGCGCCTTCGCTGCGGTGCGTCGTCGCCCGGAAATCGGTCGGCGCCGTGCCCCGGCCGTCGTCCGACCCCGGTGCCGTGGTGATCGGGACGGTGGCGCTCGGCGGAGAGAGGTTGTCCGCCGCGTCGCGGGCCCGCACGGTGAACGTGTACGCCGTGCCCGGGCGCAGCCCGGTGACGACGGTGGCCGTCTGCGCGCCGCCGACGCTGTGGATCTTCGAGGTGCCCTGGTAGATGTCGTACGACGCCACGCCCCGCGCGTCGGCCGACCTCGCCCACGACAGCTGGGCCGCCCGGCTGCCGACCGCCTTGCCGTGCGGGCTGCCGGGGCGCGTGGGCGGTGTGCGATCGGCCGTGACCGCCGCCGGGGTGGTGGCCCGTACCCGCTTGCTGAGCGGCCCCGGGACCCCGGCGGCGTTCCGGGCCCGGACCGTGAAGACGTAGGCGGTGGACGGTTCGAGCCTGGTGATGTCCACCATGTGCTCCGAACCGGGCACTTCCTTGATTTTGGTGGTGCCGCGATATACCTCGTAGCGGGTGACCTTCGGGTCCTCGGCGGCCAGGTTCCACATGACGTGCACGCTGGTCGCGCTGCCCGCGGCGGCGGTCACGCCCAGCGGCGCGGCGGGCTGCCGTTCGCCCTGGCCCGAGGTCGGCGCCCCCCATCCGCAGGACGCGAGCAGGAGCAGCGCGCCGCACACCGGCACGCGCAGGACGGTGGGGGGAACGCGTCGCACGGGTCTGCCTTCCCTCGGCGGGATTGGTCTGTACCTATAAGACACGGCTGACGCGGCCACATCAAGAGGAGAGGCGGGCTGTTGGCCGGGCGGTCTCCGAGGTACGTATGCTGATCCGTGACGCGGTGTGAACTCGCCCCGTTGTCAGGGGAGTTCGTGCCTACGGCGCGGACCGCTGTCGTCGCTGATCCCGCGCCGGCGCGTGCGGTCGAGTGGCCGGAGCCGGCTGTGGCTCGGGCCCTCGGCCGTACGGCGGCCGGGAAAGTGGCCGTGCACCGTCCGGCCCCCTCCCGGTGGACGCGCTCTCGGACGCCCACCAGATTTGGGCAAATGAGCGTCCATGTCCCCCAGGAGAGGGTCTCCCATCGTGCGTGTCCACTCGCTGACGGTGGCCGCTGCCGCTGCCGCTGCCGCCGCGGCCCTGCTCGTCCCGGCCCAGGCGTTGCTGTCCACCGCCCCCACCGCAGGCCGCCCCGGCAGCCATGGCACGGCCGCGCGGGAGGGCAGTGTCCGGGCCGCGGACCTGCTGGCGAAGGTGCGTGGCTGCGCCGTCGTCTCGAACGGGCGCTACCGCAGCGACGACGGCACCCGTGCCGACATCCCGGTCTGCGGCGCCGAGGGGGCCGTCTTCTGGAAGGCCGACATGGACATCGACTGCGACGGCAGACCGGGCCCCCTGTGCAACAGCCGCACCGATCCGCTCTTCTCCGACGCCACGGCCTTCCAGCAGTCCGACGGTCGATACCTGAGCGCCGAGACCCTGCCCTACATCGTAGTCCCGGCCCCCAGCGGCATCTGGAACTTCCGGGACCACGGCATCGGGGCGGGCTCGGTGGCGGCCGTGATCTACCAGGACCGAGTCCAGTACGCCGTCGTCGGTGACACCGGCCCGCAGGACATCATCGGCGAGGCCTCGTACGCGACGGCCAAGGTGCTCGGTATCCGCCCCGATCCGCGCGGCGGCGGCATCCCCTCCGGGGTCACCTACATCGTCTTCAAGAACTCCCGGGTGTCACCCATCGAGGATCACGCCGCCGCGGTGGCGGCGGGGGAGCGGCTGGCCCGGAAGTTCGTGAACGAGGTGAAGCAGCGCTGAGGCGCCGCGGCCCGCGGCCGGAAGCGCCGGGCCGCTGGGGCGCCGTACCGGCCGCCGGCTCCTGGCCCCGGCTCCTGGCTCTCGGCTCCTCCCCGGCTCCTGGTTTCCGGCTCCCGGCGCCCCGGCCTCCCCGGTCCATGCGTCAGACCGAGGCCCAGTCGTTGTCGACGGACAGGATCACGCCGTTGATGTTGCTCGCCGCGTCCGAGGCGAGGAGCACGATCGCGCCGCCCTGCTCCTCGCCCCGGCGGGCCGGCCCCCGTAGGCCCGCGCGATTCCGCCACGGCGGCGCTGTGGCCGCGGTTCTCACACCTTCCGGTACGTGTACGCCTCCGCTGCCGCCGCCTCCACCGCCGCGAGGTCGGCGCCCGCCGAGGCCGTGACGACCGCGGCCACCGTCCCCTCGACGAACGGGGCGTCCACCAGACGCGTGTTGTCGGGGAGTTCGTCACCCTCGGCGAGCAGCGTCTTGACGGTGAGCACGGCACTGCCCAGGTCGGTGAGCACGGCGACCCCGGCGCCGCGGTCCACGGAGGCCGCGGCGGCGGTGATCAGCTCGGCGCTGGTGCCCAGGCCCCCGTCCGCGGTGCCGCCCGCCGGGGCGACGGGAGCGGTCGTGCCGCCGCCGGCCAGACCCGTCGCCAGCTCAGCGACGGACGCCGCGACCGCGGCGCTGTGGGAGACCAGCACGATGCCGACGAGCCTGCCTTCGGTGTCACTCATCGGCCGCCTCCACGAGTGCCGCGATCAGCAGCGACGAGGACGTGGCGCCCGGGTCCTGGTGCCCGATGCTGCGTTCGCCCAGATAGCTCGCCCGGCCCTTGCGGGCCTGCAGGGGCGTCGTCGCGACGGCGCCCTCCTCGGCGGCGGACTTCGCCGCGGCGAACGACTCGGCCAGCGCGTCGACCGCGGGCACCAGGGCGTCGATCATGGTCTTGTCGCCGGGCGCGGCTCCGCCCAGCGCCATCACCGCGTCGACGCCCGTGCGCAGCGCGTCCGTGAACTGCTCCTCGGTGACCTCGGCTGCGTCCCCGAGCGCCTTGCCGGTCCGGCGCAGCAGGGTGCCGTACAGCGGCCCGGACGCGCCGCCGACCGTCGAGATCAGCTGCCTCCCGGCGAGCGTGAGCACGGCGCCGGGGGTCTCCGGGGCCTCCTTCTCCAGCGTGGCGGTCACGGCGGTGAATCCGCGCTGCAGATTGCTGCCGTGGTCGGCGTCACCGATCGGCGAGTCCAGGTCGGTGAGCCACTGTGCCTCGCGGTTCACCGACGCGGCGGTCACCGTCATCCAACGGCGGAAGAAATCGGCGTCGAGCACAGAATCTCCTTGCGTGGTACGGACGTTGCCCTGGTGCCGGTTGAAGCCGGCCGGTTGAAGCCGGTTGACGCCGGGCGGCAGCCGGACTCGCGTTGACCGGGTTCACACGCCCCAGCGCAGCCCCGGTGTCTTCACCGGCGCGTCCCACAGGCGCAGGAGATCCTCGTCCACCTCGCAGAGGGTCACCGACGCACCGGCCATGTCGAGGGAGGTGACGTAGTTGCCGACCAGGGTGCGCGCCACGGGGACACCGCGCTCGGTCAGCACCCGCTGCACCTCCGCGTTGAAGCCGTACAGCTCCAGCAGCGGGGTCGCGCCCATCCCGTTGACGAGGACCAGCACCGGATTACGCGGTACGAGGTCTTCCAGGACGGCGTGCACGGAGAAGTCGGCGATCTCGCGCGAAGTCATCATCGCGCGCCGTTCCCGGCCCGGCTCGCCGTGGATGCCGACGCCCAGCTCCAGCTCCCCGGGCGGCAGATCGAACGTCGGGCTGCCCTTGGCCGGTGTCGTGCAGGCGCTGAGCGCGACGCCGAAACTGCGGGAGTTGTCGTTGACCTTCCGGGCCAGTGTCTCGACCGCCTCCAGGGGAGCGCCCTCCTCGGCGGCGGCGCCCGCGATCTTCTCCACGAACAGCGTCGCGCCCGTTCCACGCCGCCCGGCCGTGTAGAGACTGTCGGTGACGGCCACGTCGTCGTTGACGAGGACCTTGGCGATCCGGATGCCCTCGTCCTCGGCCAGCTCCGCCGCCATGTCGAAGTTGAGGACGTCGCCGGTGTAGTTCTTCACGATGAACAGCACGCCCGCGCCGCTGTCCACGGCGGCCGCCGCCCGCAGCATCTGGTCCGGCACCGGTGAGGTGAAGACCTCGCCGGGGCAGGCCGCCGACAGCATGCCGGGGCCCACGAATCCGCCGTGCAGCGGCTCGTGCCCGGACCCGCCGCCGGATACGAGGCCCACCCTTCCCGCGACCGGGGCGTCCCTGCGTACGATCACGCGGTTCTCGACGTCCACCGTCAGCTCCGGATGGGCTGCCGCCATGCCCCGCAGCGCGTCCGCGACCACCGTCTCCGCCACGTTGATGAGCATCTTCATGGGTACCTCCCGGTGAGATTGACAGACGAGTTCCTGACCTGCGTTTCCCCTGGTCAAACCTGGTGCGGATAGTTCTTGATCTTGGCGCTTCGCGGCGCTCGTCGCCGGACTGTGGCGGTTCTAATGCTGACCTGCTGACTTTCGTGATGGCCTGTCAGTTGTGCGGAGCTTTGGATCCGGGTCGGCGGGAGTGCTGTCATTCGAAGTATCGACCTTGCGGCAGCGAAGGTCACGCGCGCGGACGCTCGGGTAGGTGCGCGCATGCCTGAACCGCTCTGCTGTCTGTGTCTGGGGGCCGGTCGCAATGAGGGGTGATGCGTGCTCATGGTCGACCTGGCAGTGGCGGGGAGAGGGCTTCGGCGTGAAGTTCAGCCAGAGGGCGCTCGAATCTCTTGGCGACCTGGTTTGTGGAAATCTCGGCTCTGGCGATCTTGGTAGCTTGTCGGAGTCGAGGGGATTTCCTTACCGCTCCAGCATATACATCGCCGAGTTCTTCGCTGGGCCTGCACGGACCGGGCGCACGGCGGTTCCAACCGGAGCCGCTGGGTGGCAGAAGTTCTTGGAGCAATGCCGGCCGAGCCGCACGACGGCCCTGCTCAGCCCCCGGAAGCTTTCGTCAGGCTGATCGGCCATCTGATGAGCCCCGCCGATGCTCTCAATGAGGGGCCTGATCGTTCGAACGCGCTTGACCGGCTCAAGCAGGTGCTGGTGCAGGAGGGCCTCGAAGCCCCCAATGTCGACGAGGGGCACTGCTATGTCCTCCATATCGGGGCGTCTACCGTATCGGCCCTTGCGGGGCGAACCCCACTGCCTTTTCCTGGCCGCAGAGGTGCGACGCCGCGCCAACCCTGCCGGGTTCCTCGACAAGTGCGGTGAGGACTGGCTCATCGAGGGAGTGCTGCTTCCGTTGTTCCTGCGACTCGGTTTCCACCGGGCAGTGCAGCCCGGTGCAGAGATATGCTGCTGGAGTACGGCAAGGGCATCTGGATGCGTTTCCATGCTGCCCACGCGGCGCTTGCTTCGTTTCGGAATTCAGGTGAGGCGGGGGAATTAATCCTGACGCTGCGGGGGTGGTGAGAGTTGGCAAAGCCACATCCCGGAGCATCACGATCAAGCGCTCGTAATGCTTGCCCACGAGATCATCGATCCCGAGAGCAACAGGAGAGTTCTCGTCGGCCATCTTTTCATTGTTCCGGCGGTGAGATCACCAGGCTGCACGGAATTGAATGGGCAATGCTTTGGGTGTGTCAAAAAGCAGCCAGATCATTTTAATGGATCGGGGCGGCATTATAAACTAGTGAACTTGAACCCGTGATGTCGGCGATGGTGCTGCCGCGAGCGTCGCCGGCATCACGTGGAGGCCGCCGGGGCCGGCGTCAGTGGGCCCGCTCGGGACGGTCGGCGCCCGGGTGCCCGGCGCCCAGGTGGGCGGTGAGGAAGCGGGTGGCGCGGTCGAGTGCGGCGTCCGCCTCGTCGAGGTGCTCGTAGTGGTGCTGGAAGACGTGGGGGGGGCCGGGCCCGACTTCGAGGGTGACCTCGACGTCGTCGGCGCCCGCGCGGCCGGCCAGCCGGACCGCGTCGTCGAGCAGCACCTCGTTCGCCCCGACCTGCACGAGCAGTGGGGGCAGTCCGGTGAGGTCGGCGAACACCGGGCTGGCCAGGGGATGCGCCCGGTCGCCCGTGCCGGCGTAGAGATCGGCGTAGGCCGCGCAGGTCATCGGGTTGATGCCACGCTTCCACAGCGGGCGACGGTACTTGTCGAAGCCGTAGCCCCGGTCGGCGTACAGGCGTCGGGGCTTGCGGCGGGGCCGTCCCCGCAGGTCCCGGATCGGCGGGACCGCGTCCAACAGGCGAGTGGCGCCCGGTCAGGAACACGCAGCCGCCCTGGATAGCGGTGGCGTCGCTCGGGAGCGGGCGGTAGTAGCGGAGCAAGCCGTTCCCACAGGCCCGTCCGGAACAAGACCGGCACGCACGCGGACACCCTGCCGATCAAGATCGCCGAGCGCGAGACCCGCAGCTCAACTCATTGTGAAACCATCAGTTGCACCACTGGCTGTACAGACCCTGGCTCCCCCTCCGAAGAGGGAAGGCGCCAAGGAGTGGCTTCAAGCTGGTACGCGAGGCAGTGCCAGGCGAAAACGTGCCCCACGTAGCGAGTGACTGCGATCCGGCGTGGTCAGGACGAGTTGGGCGTCGATGTGGCGTGTGAGTTCCGCGGCGTCGGACAGTCCGCGTCCTCGTGAGGGGCCGCGGGTGCTGCGCCCCCGTCGAAAAGCGGCGTGAGGGTTGGCGAAGCTCACGCCGTTACCGTCATCGGCGATGTCGATGATGATGTCGTCGGGGTCGCTGTGGACGGTGATCTGTACTCGGTCGTGCTGGGCTTCGGCGAGTTCGTCGACCGCATTCTGCAGAAGCTCGGCCAGAATTGTGCGAACGGCGTTCTCCGGCGCCGCGGCGGGCGCGTGCGCGGGCAGGTCGAGGTTGACTTGCAGGGTCGGGAACGCCTTGCGGTAGTCCGCCACGACCGCTTCGATCGTTGGGATCATGTCGTGCGGCGCGGGTGCTGGGGCGGTCGATGCTATGGCTTGGGCTCGGCTCTCCAGTGCCGATTCGAGCGTGTGATCGCCGATACCTCCGGGCAGCAGTGCCCAGCGGTGCTCGCTCCACGCCTGGATGTCATGTGACGGGCTTACGGCGGCGAGCGCCTCGATCAACAGGCGTGGTGCTTCTTGCCGCATCCGTGTCAGCACGGTGCAGTGGCGCAGCAGGATTTCGGGGTCGGATTCGAGTGTTGTCCCGATGTCGGCCAACGGGTGCCGGGCCAGTGCGTGCAGCCCCTTTGTCAGCAGGTCTTCCGATACGTCGCCGCCCTCGATGGCGACCGACAGTTGCAGGTCGGGCACCTGCAAGGGGGTGTCGAATCCGTCGGCGGCGAGGGCGGCCAGGAATGCCACTCGACCGGCGGGCCCGGGCACCGGCGAGGGCAGAACGGCGGCACCGAGTTGGCTGGTCATGTCCATCGTCGCCCATCGCTCCCGACGAGAGTCCCGTGTTCGGTCGCTGCCCGCACGCAGCAGACTTTCGATCAGGACGTGCAAGCCGTTCGGGTGGAGGGCTACTTGGTCGGTCAGCTCTCGGGCCAGCTCGGTCCCGCCCAGGTCGAGGACATCGAGGAGCCAGGACAATCGGCCCCATGCAACCGGTTCGGGATGGTCGACGAGGAGAAGTTCGAGTGCACCCGTGTTTCCGATACCGAGGGCGTGCGAGGTCCAGTTGCGGCCGAGCAGACGCAGCAGATGGAGTGCCTGGTGTTGTGTGGTGGTGCTCAGTCGGATGAGATCGCTTGGCGAGAGGACGGCCACGTTCGAGCGGCCGGGCAGGCGCTCCGTCCCGGCGCCGCAGTCGATGACGACGAGCCGTGCCTCGGACGCCTTGCCCGACAAGGGCTGATCATCCGTCGTATGGAGAATGATCTTGATGTCTGTGAGCCAGGGCAGCGGTAGGGCCTGGGCCGCCGGCGAGAGATCGAAGCGGAACGAGTACCCGCCGCGGCAGGGAATCGGCGGTCGTACCTTCGTCCCGCCGACGAACTCGGCCAGCACGGCGCTGAAGGCCGCCGCGTCCCGATCCGTTCTGTGGGTTCGGAGCTCGGCGTAAGTTCCCAGCAGGAGCTGTCCCTCGGGACCAGGCATCCAGTCGCCTCTGTACGACCGTTGATTCATGCGTTCCAGTGCGACATGCGCGTCTACGGTCGGATCCCAGGGGCGGATCCGTGCCACCGCGTCGGGTGGCAGGGCCGTCTCACTGTCGCCCATGGCCAGCAAGCGTTCTGCCGCTACGAGTTGTCCCCGATCGACGCGCTGGTTCCAGGCGTCGAGGAGTGCCTTCGATACGCGGGCCCTTCGGTTTCGGAGCGTCATGCGACGCTTCGCTTCCTTCTGCGCGTTCTCGATGTCCGTGTCCAGCGCCGCGGCAAGCGAAGTCAACCGCTGCTGGAGTCGGGGCAGACGCAGATCCTCGGTGTCGATCGCAAGATCGGGGACACCGGTCGGCGTGGGCAGACCGGCGGCTTCTGCCCGGCTCGACAAGTGTGCGATGTCGGCGTTGAGTTGTGCCCGCACTTCGACCTCTCGCCGGCTCAGTCGTTCTTGGGCGTCTTGAAGCAGCTCCAGGTCGGTGGCCACTGCGGGCGACTCGGTGATGAGCGTTGCCGCACTGGGGAGTTCTCCTTGTTCCAGGAGCCAGGCGAGGGCGGCTGTGTCGTCGAGATCCGCTGCCAGGTCCCGGAGCAGTGCGGTCGTGATTCGTTCCTCGTCGAGGTCTCCGTTCGAGAGTTCGACGCAGACGCGGGGTAGACGCAGTCTGCCGATCCAGCCGTTCAGATAGGGCACTGGCATTGTCACGGCTGCGTCTCCTGCCATGATACGAGGGGTCGGAAGTGATCCAGCAGCGCCAGGAGCGGAAGATGGTGAGGAGGGGTCAGGTCATGGGCCTGACTTCTCAATTCATCCCATGCTTCGCTGAGCCAGCTCGCCGTGGTCAGGTCGGCCGGACGCAGCAGGATCGGTTCGGCGGTGCTCGGGGTGTGCGAGGCTGTTGCCGCGCGAGCTGTCCGGAAGACCTGCTCGACTTTTTCGAGGAAGTTGCGATGTCGACGCCATGCGATGTCCGGTTCGCCTTCCTGCTTGACGATGTCATCGAAGTAGGGGGTGACTCTTGTCGGCAGTTCGGCGATCGTCGTGCGACGCAGTTGCGGGTCGTCGGACTTCGCGGCGTGCAGAAGGCGGGTCAGGATGCCGTCGTCGGCAGTGATGCGTCGGTACAGCACCTTGCCGGACCGGAAGTTGAACCGGGTGTGCAGCGCGATCAGCTTCTCGGTCTTCGTCGCCACCGCTTCCCACTGGGCACGGGGCGTGGCGATGCCGGTGCTCTGATCGAGGAGGGACGCGATGTCGGCCACTGGCAACGGCTCCTTGATCTCCCCGTACAGCTGCACGACGGTCGACGCCAGGTCCTGCCAGATCGGTGGCAGGGACGTTGCCAGAAGGCTGATGCAGCCTGCTGCGGCGGCATGTCCGCCCAGAAGGTAGTCGGCCAGGAGGCCGGCGGCGCCCGTTGACCGTCCTGGGATCGTGTGGGTCCATGCGTCGTTCCGTTCGGCCAGCTTGATGGTGACCAGGTCCAGATCCGACTGGAGCGGTGCGTGCTCGATCGCTGCGGCCAGTAGGCAGGCGGTTGCGGGCACGGCCTGCGGGCAGTCCGGGATCGAGGTGCTCAGAAGTGCGGCGGACACGAACGATCCGCGTTCCCACAGGTGGCCGATGAGCCAGTTGGTCCACTTCGTTCTCTGTTGCTCGGATGTGCCCCGGCGTTGCAGAATCGTGGCGACCACGGAAGCGAGCAACCGTGGGTCAACACCGGTCTCCCGCAACCGTTCCATGGTCGGCCAAGGATCCTCCTGGCCGTCGAGTTCACGGTGGAGATAGTCGTCGAGCGGTAGCTGGTCACGGCGGACCAATTGTGCGCCCTGGGCAAGTGTGAGTGCGTCCCGTGCTCCCTTGCGGCCCGCCCCGGCCTGACCTTCGATCGCGTCGTCGCCGGGCGCTGAGACCCCGAGCCAGTCCGCCATCTCGTCGGACAGGATGCGGCTGTGAATCCGCAGAGCGACCTGACTGCGGCGGGCGGCGGCTTGGTTGAGGGGTCCGGTCAACGGTCTCGCGGATCCCAGAATGATCTGGTGGTCCGCCATCACCACACGACCGCGGGGCGGTCCGAGCACTTGAAAACCGTTCGGGATCCTGTCGAACAGGGGGTCGGCGCGGTCCTCGGGCGGCGGAGGACAGTCCACCCGGACTGTCACACCGTCCGTCCGCTTGTTGTCCATGTCGGCAAGGAGCTTGTGCTGCAACGGCAGAGTGTCGGTGCTGTCATCAGCGATGGCCAGCCGTCGGGTGGAGTCGTTCACTGCGTCGGCGATGGCCTCGCCGATTTCGCCGTCCAGGAGCAGTTCGACGACGGGCACCCCTTCCGGGATTGCCCGGACCGCTTCGGTCAGCATGTTCCGGTACTCCACCCAGCTGTCGCGCCACATGGGCATGAGGGCGGCGTCGGCGTTCTCGGGGATGGTCGGGAAGCTCAAGTCACGGCTGGCCGTCGCCGCGTCGCGAGGGCGGTCGCCGAGTTCGGTCGCGGTGAGGATGGTCCTGCCGAGCACCCAGTCCGGGCAGCGGCTGCGGGTCCAGGCGAGCAGCTCCAGAATGGCCTGCGGGGGTCGGGCCGTCCGTCCGGCTTCCGTGGCGCGGATCCAGGCCGCTGCGAGGGCAGAGTCACGGGAGTCCAGCAGGTTGTGGGAGCCCACGAGCGCCCCCTGATCGTCGGCGATCACCAGGTTCGCCGAAACCTGGGCGGCGGACTGAGGAACGGTCAACTGTCCGGGGAAGCGATTGCGCCATGCCGCCAGCTGGGCGGCCACCGGTGCCGGCAGGTTGCCGCCACCGGTCGGACCCCAGAGCAGTACCAGTTGAACGTTCCGCTCCAGGGCCCGCTCCACTCCTGAATTGATCAACGCTTCCAGGCTTGCGGGGCGTACCGTCGGACAAACGACGATCAGCTGCTGTTTGGCCTGCCCGATCACGGAGTGCAAGGCGGCGAGCCGGGCCGGTGCGTTGGTGAGCAGATCCACTCGCGCGCGCAACCGGGACAGCATGTCAAGATGCTGGCTCACACCGCGGGCGCTTGCCGCGAGACTGTTCTGACGGTCCCGCCACGCTGCGATCTTGTCCTGTTTGAGGGGTCGCTCGAGGTCTTGGGTGAGCCTGTCGAGGAGGCGTGGTACTCCGGGGAACCGCTCGAGTTGCTCGGTGGCACGGCTGCGCAGCTGGGTGCTGAACCGGCTCTGTGGCCAGCGTTCGACATAGTCGGCGAGCCGGCTGCTGAGCCTGGCGACGGCCTGGACCGGCCAGGTGGAGGTGGGATCGACGGCCTGGACGAAGAGTCGGCCGGTGTTCTCGTTCGTCGCCACGCCGACCTTCAACGACACCCATCGCAGGCTCGCGTCCTGCCGCTCGCCCAGTCCGGCCGGCAGAACCGACAGCACCACGCTGTCCGAGGCTGTTTTCTGCTCTTCGAGCATCAGGCGCTGCACCGCGCCGCGCAGTTCCGCCGGCGCGGTATCCGCCAGTGTCAGGCTCACCTCGGCGTCGGCCGGTACTTCCAGTTGGTCACGGTGCGGTCGTCGGGCGCCTTCGCGGTGGGAGAAGACCAGTTGGGAGAGAGGTTCGTACAGGTACTCCCGGCGTTCGGTCCGCGCTCCCGGGTCGCTCGCCGGATCCAAGGAGCGTTCCCGTTCCGTCAGGCCTATCCGTCCGGTGTCGAAGTCGATCCAGATCCAACCGCCGTTCCAGAGACTGTGCACGACATCGCCGATGACCGGTTCGGGGAGGGCGAAGAAGTCCGCCAGACTCTGCGTGGTGCAGCGCCCCAGTTTGATCGCCTCGGACACCAGGGCTTCCAGAGTCGTTCCACCCTTCGCCGGGCCCAGTTGTACGTTGAGGGTGATCACCCGGCAGGGCAGGCTCAGATGCAGGCTCACCCCGTCACCCCTTCGTCGGTCAGTTCCTTGGCCGCCACCACTGTGCCGAATTGCTCCACGCCTTGGATGACCTGCCGCCAGGTGTCCGTGCCATGGTTTCGGAAATGTTCGAGGTCGCCCACGATGACCAGAAGGCGCCTGGCTCGCGAAAGCATGACGTTCACCAATCGGCCCTCGCCGATGAAGCCGATGTTCGACCGACTCGAGCTGCCGCGCTGTTTTTGCCGTACGAGGGAGACCAGAACCTGGTCCGCCTCTCGTCCCTGGAAGGAGTGAACCGTGTGCAGGCGGCCGGCCCGCTCGAGTTCGGGCGCTATTCTCCCGATCTCTTTGAGCTGCTTGCGGTAGGGCGAGAGCACCGCGAGGCTTCCTGGCCCTTCCGACGCGTCGACCCACCGGGGACGCAACTGTCGTGCCACCCTCACGACCAATTTGGCCTCGCCACCGTTGACCCAGCTCGGCTCGTCTCCGCAGCCGCTCAGGCCGCCGGTGTCGAGCCAGATCAGTGCCCTTCCCACCAGGAACGACGGCTCGGTGAGGTCGTGGTCGAGATCCGTGGCGTAACGGGAGTCGAGGATGGTGGGCGGAAGTCCGGCGAAACGTCGTTCGCGCGGCCTTTCCAGGGGCTCCTCCCTGTTCGCGGCAGGCTCGTCCTTCGGGTAGAAGACTCGGCCCACGACCTCCGCGATGCTCCTGTGCATACGGAACTGATAGACCAGCCGTCCGATGGGACCGGAGGCAGCGTTGCCGGTGTCGGACATGCCGGATGCCACCGCGTCCCCGGTCTCCTCCGACTCACCGGACGGCGGGAGGAACATCGACCCGAACATGTTGAGGTAACGCAGATGCTGTGTCTTGAGGCCGGCGTGCAGCTGCGCGACCTCCGCCGTCTGATCGGTGAGGTGATCGAGGAAGCGCTCGAGTTCCTCGCCGCGAAACGCGCCGAGCTGCCGGTGGTCGCCGATCAACGTCCAGCGCAGCCCTTGAACCAAGGGGATGAGCAGTTCGTTGGGCCACGCCTTGGCCGCCTCTTCCACGAGCACCCAGTCGAAGACAGCGGCTCCGTCGCGCGAGTAGTCCAAGACCTGCGCTGAGACGGAGCAGGTTGCCACGGTGATCTGTGCGGCTCGGCGCAGCCGCTCGCCGAGTTCGACCGCATTGCCGTCGACACGTTCCATCCAGCGCTTGAGCAGGGCGTCTTCGGGTGACTCGCGCACCAGGTCGTCGGCGCTGTCGCGGGCCAGTCGCGCCCGGACCGACTTTTTGATGAGCTTTTGATAGCGCTCCTGAACCTTGGCCAGCGTGTAGCCGGCCACGACCTTGTCGTCGACCTCCCCGCGCTGCGACGTGGCCCGGATGACCACGATTTCGTTCGGGTCCACACTCTTGACGATTTTGGCGGCCAGGCTGTCCAGCGCGAAGTTCGACTGTGCGCTCACGAGCAGACGCGTATAGGGGTGGTGGCGTAGGTACTCGACGATCGCCCGGGTGGCCACCGTCGACTTGCCCGTTCCCGGTGGGCCCTGCAGGGCGTAGAGCGGCTCGACCGTACAGATGTCGCGGATGATCGCCGGAGCGGTACCGTCCAGCCCGTCCCCCGCCGAGCCGTCGATGAACTGAACCGCGGTGTCGACCGCCTTCGGACTGATCAACTGCTCGATGAGTCCCGGACGCTCATCGAGCAGGCGGCGGGCCCGTGACTGCCGGTCCATCTGAACGTCTGTGCCCCCGTCGTCCGGTGAGCGCAGCCAGCCCTTGAGCGGTATCGCTACGCCCGACTCCGATTGGACCCGGACGACGTTCGGGTCTGCGGTGCTGATCGCGGACACCTTGACGGCATCGTGGAAGCTGGGTCTGCCGTCTCGATCGGAGCCGAGCATGACCGTGGCCGGCTCGCCGTCGAGTTCGAAGCCGTCCACGAAATCACCCAGGGTCGGCCGGGCCCGTGGCAGGCCGAGATACGCCGCCAGCAGCGGGTTGCGCCGGGCGCGGTCGCGATCGCGGCCATGGTCGTGACGGATGACGATGCCGTCCTCGGTGGACTGCCTCTCGTACGGATACCAGCGGGAGCGACGTTGCACCTCCTGGTATTCCTGCAGGAAGTCGATGGACTGCAGGAGCTCGCGGCCCTCGGTCTTCTCACGTCTGCGCAGCGGGTCCGTCAAGGGCCGCCACGACGGATGCATGGTGACGTCGACGCCGAGGGGATGCCCCGGCTTGTAGGGGATCAACCGGACTCGCGTGATCTCACGGCGTGGGAGGGAACGTAACAGCGATGCCGCGGCCCATGACTCCTTCTCGAGCATGAACCGAATGACGAGGACTCGCGGGTCGGGTGGGTCGTCGTGCCGCGGCTCGCGGAGGTAACTGGCGAACCAAAGTGCTCGCTCACCGATCAGCACCCATTCGGCCTGTCGCTTGATCTCCGCGCTGCGACCGCCGGAGACAAGGCCGTCCGCGCCCCGCGGCGAATGGACCAGTTCCGCGCGGCGCAGATCGCGTTCCAGCAGTTCGACGAGCTCACCGCGGCCGCGTTCGCTGTCCGGGTCGTGGGAGATCCACTCGAAGTGGCGCCACAGGGTCGGCCCGAACTGCTTGGCCATATAGGCCAGAAGCAGCGTGCCTTCTGCTTCCCGCTTCTCGAAGGCGGCGCGCACCGGCGACCAGCAGGCAGTCAGGGCTGCGGTCGCCTCGTAGGGGGTGGAGCGAGCCGCCGGATTCTGATCGATCATTTCCCGGAGCAGATGGGCGAGTTGTTTGGGGATCGACGCCCGGGTCAAGTGACGGCGCATCTCCTGCTGGAGGTCCTCGACGGCCGTCCGCAAGTTGTCGGCCCCGGCCGTGGCGAGGCGCTCGTAGTGCTCCGGGAGGATCTCTGCCACCGGGCCGCAGAACCACTCCCATCCGATGATGCCGAGCCCGAAGACGTCCGTGGTGGCTCTGTCCGTGCGCAGCGTGGGGGTGTTCCCGAACAGATAGGGGAGCAGTTCGGGAGCCAGTCCTGCAAGGTGCCGAGCCCGGTCCACGCCGTCGGGTGGACGCAGTGTGAGTTCGCGCAAGCCACTGTGCGTGTCCGGTGCGGCCGGGTCGGGGCGCATCCCCATGAGTCCTCGAACCAGGCCGCTGACCTCGAATCGGCTGAGTTGGCAGCGGTATCGGTCGTCCAGTTCCTCGTCGCGGAAGACGCGGACCGCGCCGAGGTGGATATTGCGATGGTGGATGCCAACGCTGTGAAGCTGGCTGAGCCCGTCGAGGAGTGTGGCGAACTGCTCGACCGCCTGGAGCCGCTCGTCCTCCCGCCAGCGATGCCGCGCCTCGGCCAGACTGCGGCCCTGAACGGTGGTCACCGCGTAGGCGACCCGCTCGTCCGGGGCGTGCCGGCCCGCGTGCAGGATCGGCAGGCCCGGATGCCCGAGTGCGCGTAACCGGAGCAGGCAGCGTAGTTGGCGGTTCCACATGGGCGCGGCGCCCGGACCGATCCCTTTGAACAGGACCGCTTCGAAGAGTTGGGAGGGATCGTCGGCCGAACTCAGTTCGACCCTGGCAAGTCGGCCGGGCAACAGGACGACCGGCTCCGAGCGCTGGTCGTACAGCCTGCCGGCGTTCGGGCTCTGCGAGAACAGCCGGTTGACCAACTGGTCCCAGTACTCCTGCTCGCCGTGAGTCACCGTCCACCGTCCCCGCTGTCGCCGTGACGGTGTCCGTTCACGGATCCGCTCACCCTGATACCTCCACCTCGTCGTTGAGATCGATGGCGACCGCGCCCTCCCGTGCACCTACCACCAAGGACCGTCGACCCTCGAAGACCGTGGTGGTGAGGCAGTTGATGCCGAGGCCGGTCGGGATGGTCCTGGTGAGCCGGCCGCCGGCCCCGTCGAACAGCGAGATCTGTCCGGTTCGGCCGCCCACGGCCAGGCGGATCCGCCCGTTGCCGTCGCGCCAGGCGCACGCGCCGCGCGGCTCCGGCCCGGGTTCGTTGCTGCGCCAGACAATGCCTTCCGCACCGGCCGCGCACAGGATCTGGTCCGTGGTGACCACGAAGAGCCGACCGGGATCGCCGTGCTCGTCGCCACTGACCGCACCGAGGACGAGCGGCAGTTTCACGCAGTTCACTTCTGGCAGGCGCGTCCACATCGGAGCCCCCTGAGCCCGACATTGCCAACGCTGCACGATGCCTTCGCCGCCGACCGCGACCACGATGCGGTCTTCGTCCCGGTAGCCGACCAGCCCGACCGCGTTGGCGATGAGGGTCTCCGCGGTCTGATCCTCCGGTCTCCCGCGGCGTACGTCCCAGCGCCGCAGCACACCGTCGACATCCAGGCTTATGAGGAGATCAGCCTGCTCGGGCACTCCGGCCACGGCCCTGACCGGCTCGGGGTGCGGCCAGCCCCGCTCGTCCGAGAGATCGTGGGCTCGCCAGATCCGCAGTCGTGTCCGGGTCGCCGCGACGATCAGAGGATCGCTGCCGACGACGGTCGTCAAGCCCGCGACCCGTTCGGGCTCGCACGGAGCCGTCTTCGGGACTCCTTTGCACACGTCCACGAACGTGAGCTCCGTGCGGCCGGCCAGGACGGCAAGCGGACCTGCGACCGCAGCAATCGTGACCTGCCTCTCGCCCGGTGGACCCGTCGGCAGTTCGAGTGCCGACAGGGGCCAGACCCGTGCAACGCTTGCGCCCTTGGCGATGGTCGCCAGCGCCCAGCCGGAACCGCCCGCCGGCTCGCCGGCGACCAGCGCGTCCACCGGGTCGCGGTGTGACTGCCAGCCCGCGATCGCGTCCCCCGGCTGATCCGGGTCCCAGAGCTTGACCCTGCCGTTCTCATCGGCGACGGCGAGCAGCCGTCCGCCGTCCGCCTTGTGCAGCGTGATGATCCGATGGGCCTGTTCGGATCGTGCCAGGACATCCTGTTCGCCGAGGTGCACGGTCTCCGGGGCGTCCGCCTGCAGACGACATCGGTAGCAGGTGCCGGTGCTGTCGAGCACGGCAAGGGTGATGTCTGCAGCCCCGACCTCGAGGACCGTCATGCTCACCCCGGCTCTGGTGATGCGTGCACCTCTGCTCCAGGCACGACCGGTGCTCGCATTCCATGTCGAAATCGCACCGGACTGGGTAAGGGTCGCGATGACGACCGTACCGGCGCATTCGACGGCAAGGACCGTACTGATGGGGCCGTCCGTACCGAGCGACAGTCCTTCGAGTCGGCCGGTCATCGGATCAAGCCGTTCCACCTTGCCGCGGGCTCGGGCGAGGACCAGCCGCGCACTGCCGTCCGGCGCGCAGTAGGCGGCGATCCCGTCCACGGTGGCACCGGAGGGGATCGAAGTCGGTTCGCGTCGGCCGGTGAATGGATCCCAGACGACCACCTGTCCGCCCATGGGGACGCCGGCGAGTAGTTTCCTGCCTCGATGTTCAAGGACTGCGAGCGCTGCGACACCGTAGCCGAACGGTGGCAGTGGTTGGCCGGACCTCAGGTCGAAGGAGGCACCGGCGGGCTGGCCGGTGACCGGATCCCAGATCCGCACCGTAGTGTCCCCGGCGGCCACAGCGAGGACACCGTGAGCCTCATCCCGTGGCACAAGTACCAGAGCGCGAGCCCCAGGCAGATCCTGGCCGGCCTCACCGACGGGCAGGTGCACGGGCCGCCGTGCCAGCAACGACCAGCGCACGGACCACCTGCCCGGCACCGCTGTCTGCGATCGGCGCGTCCCGCCGAAGACCAACCCTTCACCGAGCATACGCAGGCCGGGACGATCGTCCTCGTCTCCCTGGCGAACCAGATGTGCGGTGGTGATCGTGCCGAGTACCGTCCCTGGCAGCCGATCCGCATGTCCCGCCCGCAGAGCGTCGCTCGCCACCGCATAGGGATCCAGCCGGTCCAGGACGTCAGGCCGCCCGCCCAGCTCCTCCCAGGCTGCGGACGGCGCGTGTGCGGCATGGGTGGACAGACGGACCCGCAGATAGGGATTGAGCTCCTGGTCCGGGCGGACGTGGGCGAGGAACTGCCGGAAGACATAGAGCCGCTTGTCGGGGAGGTCCTTCGCCTCTTCCAGCAGTTGTTCCTGCAGCACGCGGTGGGCCAGGCGATACACCCCTTGGCCGTGTTCGTGGTCGAGCATGATGTAGGCCCCGGCCGCGTCGAGTACATGATTGAGGTCGGTCAGGGTGACGGGCTCGTGGGGCGAGGAGAGCGCGCTCGCCGCCTCTTCCCAGATGCGGTCCTGACGCGGAAGTCCGCGGCCGTGGGCAAGGGCGAGGGCGAGCAGGGCCGTGCGGGTCACGCCGGAGTCTTTGTCCAGCCGTTCGAGGGCGAGGCGGAACAGACCGCGATGGTCGGTGTCCAGGAGCCGATGGAGCAGCTCCGGGGATCGGCGCAGTTCGGTTGAGCGTGCGTTGACCTCTTCCGCCGCCATGGCCGCCCACAAGAACTGATGACTTGGCGTGCCGTCCGGTCGATCCGTCTCGACCGACCGACGGACGGGCAATCTCCTGATCAGGTCTCGTAGCTGCTCGTCCTGTACCCGCACCGCCAAGGACTCGACCACGTCGTCCGGCGACGGTTCGAGCCGCAAGGTGGTGCGCCCGATCGCTCCCTGGCTGGTCAAAACGGCTGTCAGGTCGGTGTGACTGCCGACGGAGTGCGTGCGGGTACCTATGAGCATGTGGATGCCGGGGGCCTTCAGCAGCTCATCGAAGAAGTGTGCCAAGGCGATGGGTTCCTCGGCCTCGTCGAGTGCGTCGGCCATGAGGAGCAGCGGCTCCTGACGTGCTCCGGCATGGCGGTAGACCTCGGCGACAGGATTGGCGAGGTCTGCGTTGCCGTTGCCGTTGCGGAGCTGGTCGAGGATCTGCGTGGCGACTCCCCGCACGGTGGCCCCGGTCAGGTGCAGGATCAGATCGAAGGCCGGGAGAGGGGCTCCGGGCGCCTCGGTGCTGCGCTTGCCGATGACTGTCTCGAGTCCGCTTGCCAGGTCCGGGTGGCAGTCGATGAGGACGTTGCCCAAAAGCGCAGACTTGCCCGACCCTGGTGGTCCGCTGACGACGAGCAGCGTGGTGTCCCGCTGTTGCTCGATCAGGCGCAACCAGCGGAAAATCTCTCGCCGTTCGCGTACGCGTCCGACGAAGTGCCAGGCGAACTCGCCCAGATCGGTGCCCGTCCCCTTGGTCGCGAAGTGGATGAGCGCCTGGTAGCCGTCGGTGTCCGCGGAGACGCTGTCGAGCGCCTGCCGTAGCTCCTTGTAGTCGTTCCACACAGCGGCGACCGGACCGGGTATGGCACGCCGGAATCGGCTGTCGGCGAGATCATGGCCGCTGACGGAGTAACGCTGACGGCCGTCGGCGTCGGTGATGTACATCAGCAGCGAGGCGAGATGGCCGAGAGTCAGAACGTCCTCGGTCACCTGGCTCAGGACGGCTTCCAGATCGGTCGCCAGTGTGTTCGGGAACTGCGAAGCGTTCCTTCGGCCTGAGCCGATGACCAGGGTGCGTCGGCCCCACTCGTGCTGCTTCAGCGTGATGTCGACCTCGTCGGCAAAGCGGGCGCCGCCGCAGGCTTCGACGACCACGATCGTCCATGTCTCGCTGGAACTTCGTTCCCCCATATGATCGTTGATCGTTTCGGCGAGCCAGTCGGCATCGACTGTGTCGTCGCGGTTCGTGTCCGGCTCACCGCGAACGAACAGTCGAGATTTCTGGTTACTCAGACTGGTCTCACCGTGGCCCACCCAGACGAGGACGGTGTCCGCGAATCGTCCACGCTCATGCCAGTGTCTCAGCCGGGCGCTGGTCTGCCCGCGAGTCCGTGGCGTGTTCCCGGAGGCCCACGCATCGAGCCGGCCGCCCCACGGACGCAGCAGTTCGGCGATCGACGCCGCGGCGACGTCGGCGGGAATGGCGGGCCGAACAGGATCCTCGTACTCCGGATGCGGACATGCGATGATCTCGAACGCAGGTGACCGCGCGGGCTCAGCCATCACGAAACCGCCTACAGCGCCGCACGGTCAGCGGCGTCGAAGGCCACCACGGTGTCCCGGATCGGCTCCACGCCGTTGGACACCTCCAACACATGGATGCCCGGCCTGTCGAGCGTGATGTCGAGCACGTACTCGTCCCCGTCACGGCGTACGGAGGGATATTCGAGAACCACGTCGTCGAGACCCTTCACCACGCAGCTGAAGTCACCTGCGGCGCGCGCCCCGCTGACGCGAGCGGTCGTCACCGTCCCCGCGGGCGCGTATTCGGGCAGCTCCACGCCGATCCCGGCCCGCCCACCAAGCCCTTCACCAAGTGCGCGGCCCTCGATCTGCGCTTGGACGTTCCGGATCAGACTCGTGGTGGCCTGGAGCGCTCCGTGCTTCTGGACGTAGCCGGTTGCGTCGCCCAGCCTCGCTGACTGCCACTGCACAGTGCCGTCGCCGTGCAGCTTCATCGGGATGAACCCACCGGTGACGGCGTCGCGCACGAGCTTGCCTGTCTCGTCTCGCTCGTACCCGTGTCGCTTCGCGTGAAGCACACCGGCGTCCACGCGGAAGCAGACATCGGTGGGTTGGTGCGTTCCGGCCAGATTGATCAGGCCGGGAAGGCGCACCGCCGCGAGCCGGGCGTGCCGCGCGAAGGACTCTCGGGCCAGCTCACCGTCTCCGCCCAGCGCCGCCACCGTTTCAGGATCGAGTGCGACAAGGTCGTCACCTGTGAACAGACATCGATATGTCGGCAGGAGATCGTGCAGTCCCGGGAGCGTGACCGCGAGTTCGCGAGCGTGCCCGACCGGCAGCCCGACGCTGCTGCGACCGCTGTTGAGCATCGTCACCGCATCGACCGAGCCGCGGAACGGCGTGCCGATCGTGATCACCCTGGACACGGCGTCAAGCGCGCCGGCCTGCAGCCCCGCGGCCTGGGCGACCAGACCTCCCATGGAATGGGCGACGAGGACCACTCGGGGTTCGGCGGTGTCGTGCCGTGCCCGTCGCCACTCGGCCAGCGCGGGGTGCTGACGCCACGCGGCGAGATGCCGGTCGATCGCTTCGGCCAGCAGTCGCCCGTTGTGCTCGACCGACAGCCGCCAGTCGTATCCGAACTCCAGTAGCGCATCCGGGTGCAGGACCAACCTGCCGAGCTCATCGGCCAGCTGTCGGTAGCCGAAGTTCATCCGGAAGGTCGGGCCCCAGGCCGGTTCCTTGATCAAGCCGTCCGGTGCGAGCCGCTTCGCGCCGCCGTCCCTTTCTTCGTCGGTCACCGCTAGATCGGCCAGTCGCCCCGCCGCCCACTTGTCTAACACGTTGCCGGCCGTCTTGAGTGCGCCGATCCGTCTCGCCCCCCACACGTTCTTGCGCGTTGTGGTGTCGATGAGCCGGCTTCCCATGATCCCCGGAATGATCACGATCGTGTCGATCACTGCGTTACCCCTCCCGACGGGATTGCAAAAATTAGCAGCGGTGGAACTGATTCATCGCCGAGGCTCCCATGCTCGAACGCCCCTTCGTGACCTGCCGACCCTTGATCTGCTGAGGCAGAACCTGTGGATTGCGGCAGCCGAGCCCAATGGTCCATCGAGCTCCTGGCGGCACGAGGGACCGTTCTCGGAACGAGATAAACGGCCTTCACTGCTCGAGCCCATCGGGACGTGCTCCTCCTCGGCGACTCGTGACGCCGGCCGATGGGCCGAAACGCGGCAGATGAAAGGGCATCGACAGAGTATCCCGAGCAGGGCGGAGCACGGGCCCGGAGTGCTCAGCCGAGGTGCGCCGACCCGTCTCCGACGGCGCGAGACGGGGCGAGCGGCCCTTCGTCTAGGGAAAGGAATCGAGAGCCAGTGCGACGATGTCGCGGAATATCGATGTCGGCGCGATGGTGCCGGATCGGGCGCTGATACTGAAGAACAGAGCAAGGGTTGTCTCCGCTCCACCGGGCGCGCATCTGCAAATGGCGATTTATGACAGATCCGTTGCGCAACTGATCGATAGTGCAACGTGCTTCGGAGCCGAAGCAGCGAACTGGACAAGCAACCAACCGGAGTCAGCCGAGGCGCCTGCCGCGCTCTTTTCCGCGTGGGCCTCCGGCTCTCGAACACACCGGTTGCTGTCGGTGGGGTCCTGTAGCGTGAGGTCCATGGTCGGTACGGGCGAGAACTCCACCGGGCCCGGGCCTTCGGCGACCGGCGCTTCGGCTGCGGGCGTCCAGCCCTACTACGCGTTCGACGCCGCGCCCCTCGGGCGGGTGGTATGGGAGCGTCTCCTTCGAGGGCGTGCACGGCGGGGTGTTGGATCTTCTACCGTCGGTTCCGGCGAAGGTGTAGGACGTCGGTGCCGGCACCGGGCGGGACGCTGCGGCACTGGATACGCGCAGAGTTTGGCGGAACTCGCAGGGTAGGCATCGGCCCGTCCTGCCCCCGCCCGCCGCTCGGACTCATCGAACGCCGTCTCTGTCCGGTTGAGCACCAGCACGTACAGGGTTATCCGGCTGCTTGCCCGGACCTACCAGGAACTGTCGGTTGGCGAGCGCTTCCCGTATCGGCTTCAGGGGCACCGAGCGGTACCGCGCTACGCAGTGCCGCTTCCGGCACCGGCCGGACGGTCATCCCAGGGATCCTGGACCAGCCCACCGCTTAGCGATGCGCCCGTCTTCGACGCCGAGCAGGGAGCACAAGTGCCCGTACTACCCGACGAGGCCGGCTTTCCCGACCGTGAGGCGGTCCTCGGTCAGGCGATCCCTTCCGACCGGGCCCGCTGGACCTCCCGGCTCCCGGACTCCACCTGATGGCCGGCCGCGCTCGACGAGTGCTCGCAGACGAGCCGCCAGCCCCGTGTGGACCGGCGGACCGTGTTCGGTATCGCCCGCCGGGCTGACGCGGCAGAAGGCCGCCGCCACCTCCTGGTCGCCACCCTGTCAATCCCCAGATTTCGTATGGACGTTGGTTAAACGGCCCGGTCTTGTTGATTGGGCCGAGCTCGCGCTTGTTGGATGATCCGTTCGAACTCGACGGGTGGTTGCCCGCTGGCCGCGCTGTGGCGTCGTTCGGTGTCCTAGAAGTCCGCGATCCAGGTGGCGATCTTCAGCCGCGCCTCGGCGCGGGTGGCGAAACGGTGTCGGTGGACGTATTCGACCTTGAGGACCGAGTGGAACGACTCCGCGGCGGCGTTGTCCAGGGCGGAGCCGACACGGCCCATCGACTGCACCACGCCCCACCTGCCACAAAGCTGCCTGAACGCCTCGGAGTTGTACTCCGATACGCGGTCGGTGTGGAAAATGACGCCGTCCTCTTGGCCGCCTCTGGTCGCGATCGCCATCTGCAGGGCGGCACTGACCAGCGTCGTGTCGGGCCGCTCGCCCATCGCGTAGCCCAGGGCCCGGCGGGAGAACGCGTCGTGCACGCTCGCGAGGTAGAGCTTGCCCTCGTCGGTGTCGAACTCGGTCATGTCGCCCCACCACAAGATGTTCGGCGCGATCGCGTCGAACCTGCGCAGCACCAGGTCACGTGCCGTCTTCCGCTTCCCGGGACGGGTCAGCGAACGCCGGCGGCGTGGTGGCTTGCGGCCCTGCAGACCGAGCCCGGCCATGATGTCGGCGACGGTGTTCTGCGACGCCTGCCAGCCCTCCTCCCACAAGTCCAGCGTGATCCTCGGCGAGCCGTAGGTGCGGTCCGATCGGTCGAAGAAGTACGAGATCCGCTCGGCCAGCAGTGCCCGTCCGACTTCGCGTTCGTCGGCTCGGACGGTCTGCGCCGCCACTTGTAGAACCACGCCTCCGACACCCCCAGGGCTCGACAGGAGGTGCGATGCGGAATCTTGAAATCGGTCCTCTGGTCGCTGATCACCCCGACGAGCGCCGCCGGGTCCGCAACAGCTACTTCACCCACAGGACCATGCAGCGTTTGAGGACATCACGCTCCATGACCAGCTCCTTGTTGCCCCGCTTGAGCTGGGCATTCTCCCGTCGCAACCGCGCAAGTTCCTCGCTCTCACCCGTCGGACCGGCCTTGCCGGCCGCCCGTGCCCTCGACACCCAGGTGGCCAGCGTCGTCTCGTTGATCCCGAGGTCCTTCGCGACCTGTGGGATCGGCTTGCCGGTCTCCGCCACGATCCGCACAGCCCCCTCACGGAACTCCACGTCGAACTTCCGCCTCTTGCCCGCCATGCCCCTTAACTTCCCCTGCAGTCACGGTCTCTACGCTACGAGGGGAAGGTCACTGCCTGGCCGGCGAGCGGATCGGCGGTGCGAGGAACTCGCTCTGGGACGCTTCGACGCTCGGGCGGCGTGGTCACGTGCGCAGACGTTCTTCGGTGGAGGACGCGTCTCGGGAGGACGCGTCTCGGGAGGACGCGTCTCGGTGAGTGCGCACTCACCGAGACGCGCACTCACCGGTCCCACGAGCTTCGGGCGTCCTAGTTGCCCGTCTTCCGCACCCGGAGGGTGCCGCGCTCGTCCTCCTTCAGCGCGCGGCCGATGATCAGGCGCTGAATCTGGTTGGTGCCCTCGAAGATCTGCATGACCTTGGCCTCGCGCATGTAGCGCTCGACCGGGAAATCGCGGGTGTAGCCGGCGCCGCCCAGTACCTGCACCGCGTCGGTGGTGACCTTCATGGCGTTGTCGGTGGCGATCAGCTTGGCGATCGAGGCCTCGGACTGGAAGGGAAGCCCCTCGTCCTTGAGGCGGGCGGCGGCGAGCGTGGTGGCCCGGGAGACCTGCACCGCCGCGGCCATGTCGGCGAGGACGAAGGCCAGGCCCTGGTGCTCGATGATGGGGCGGCCGAAGGTCTCGCGCTCCCGGGAGTAGCGCAGCGCGTGGTCCAGCGCCCCCTGGGAGAGGCCGGTGGCCACCGCCGCGATGCCGAGCCGTCCGCAGTCCAGCCCGGCGAAGGCGATGCGGAGCCCGTCGCCCTCCTCGCCGATCCGGCGGTGGGCGGGAACGCGGACGTTCTCCAGACGCACGGTGGCGGTGGCGGACCCGGTCAGGCCCATCTTGTGCTCCGGGGGGTCGGCCACCACGCCCGGGGTGTCGGCCGGGACGAGGAAGCAGGAGATGGCGCGCGAGCCCGTGTCGGACGTACGGGCCATGACCGTGTAGAAGTCCGCGTGCCCACCGTGCGTGGTCCAGGCCTTGGCGCCGTTGAGCACGTAGTCGTCGCCGTCCCGGACGGCCCGTGTGCGCATCGCGCCCGGGTCGGAACCGGCATGGGCCTCGGACAGGCAGTAGGCGCCGAGCAGCTCGCCGCCGAGCATGTCCGGGAGCCATTCCTTCTTCTGCTCCTCGGTGCCGAACGAGGCGAGCGCGAAGCAGGACAGCGCGTGCACCGAGACGCCCACCGCGACGCTCGCCCACACGGCGGCGATCTCCTCGATGACCTGGAGGTAGACCTCGTAGGGCTGGTCGCCGCCGCCCTGCTCCTCGGGGTAGGGCAGGCTCAGCAGCCCGGCCCGTCCGAGCGTGCGGAAGACCTCGCGCGGGAACCGCTCCTCGGCCTCCGCCTCGGAGACGCGCGGGGCGAGCTCCTTCTCGGCGAGCTCGCGGGTCAGGGCGATCAGGTCGACGGCTTCCGACGTGGGGAGCGTGCGGGTCGCGGGCATGGCGTGTCCTCGGGGGTGGCGGGTCGCGGCCCTGACGATTTTGATACGCCAGGCGATACAACAGTATCGTTTTTGGTACCGCCGGGCCATGGCGTCCCCCGATGGATCCACCGGCCCTCTGGCCACGTCACCTGTTCTGGACTCGCGGGGCTCCGGTCGGCTCCGCACGCGGCCAGGTGCCGGCCCGAGCCTCGGCGCCGAGGTGGTGCGCGTCGAGCGCCCGCCCGGCCGGGCGCTCGACGCTCGGCCCCGACAGCACGACCGACGTCGTCCGGCGTGACCGACGTCGTTCGGTGCGGCCGCCGGCCGGTCCTCGCCGATCTCAAGCAGCCCGCGGGGCGCTCGCCGGTCAGGGAACTGGTTCCCGCGGCCGACATCCTGGGTGAAGGGACTGCGCCCCGGTGTCGCCGAACGGCTCGGCGACGGACCCGACGACTGCGGAGAGCGGAATCCCGGGCTCGTCCACGCCCGGGTCACCGGCTGGGGCAGGAGGGTCCGCTCGCCCGGACGCCCGGCCACGACCTGAACCACATCGGCCTCACCGGCGCCCTTCACGCGATGGGCCGGGGCGGCGCCCCGCCGCCCGGCCGACGGCAAGCAGGTCGCGGTGGCCGCGTCGGAGCGGCGCTTCCTCGCCGCCCTGCTCGACGACCTCGACCCCGCCCGGCTGCTCGCCCAGGACGGACGTGGCTGTGCTGGGGGACCGGGGTGTCGGCCGGGAGGCCGTCTGTGCCCGAGGTCAGGGTGAAACGGCGTGGACGATGAGTGATGCCAGCTCGGCGTAGGCCTCGGCGTCGCTCAGTCCGGTGCGGGCGGCGACCTCGCCCCGCTGGATCTCCTGCATGGTGGCGGCCACGACCTCGCCCACGAACGCGGCATGCACGTCACGGAACGCTCCCGCGGCCACTCCGTCCGCGATCAAGTGTCTGATCCTGCCCGCGGCGAGGCGCGTGTTGGCCTCGTACACCTCGCGGGCCGGCTCGAACTGTGCCATGTCGTCGAGGAACTGCCGGGACAGCGGTCTCAACTGATGGGCGACCGCGTTCAGGTAGACCACTACCCGCTCGGAGGGCGCCGAGGTGTCGGCCACCTGCTTCTCGACGGCCTGGGCGGCCTCGCGGAAGTAGTGCTTCACCGCTTCCCGGACCAACTCCTGCTTGCTGCCCGCGAGCTGGTACAACGTCGTCTTCGAGCAGTGGAGCCGCTCGGTCAGCTCGTCGAGGGTGAACGCTGCGAAACCCTCCGCCACCAGCAACGCGACCAGCCGCTCGAGCAGGTCGGTCTGGCGCGCTGTACGACGTGTGGACGGCATGATCTCAGCGTAACCGTTCCTACTCGGCCGTAACCGTCCCCCTCGGGAGCTGTGATCTGGGGCGGGAGGCGCCGCCCGGTGGTAGCCCCGGACGGACCCGCCTGGCTCGCCGCGTACGACGCCGGGGCAAGGGCCTCATCGTGTACGCGCCCGACGCGGCGGCCGGGCGGAGCGGCCGGCCCACCCCGGCCGACCGGTGCGGGGCGGGGCCGCGTGGTCGAGTGCGCCGACGGTGTTCGTCCGGGCGAGCGGACCGCCGGCGCACTCGATGACGTCCCCGCGGACAGGGCGGCCCGGCTCAGCGGTAGAAGGCGGGCCGCTCGATCAGGTCGACCTCCGTGCGGCGGCCCTCGGCCTGCGCGCGGACGCCCGCCTCGCAGACGGCCGCCGCCGCGTACCCGTCCCAGCAGCTGGGCCCGGTGACCTCGCCGCGCAGCGTGGCGTCGACCCACGCCTGCACCTCGCGGTCGTACGCCTCGGCGAACCGCTCCACGAAGTCCGGCGCGATCGAACCTCCCCACCGTGCGCCCGAGTTGACCAGCATTCCGTGGTCCTCGCCGATCTGTGCCGTGCCGTTCTCGCAGACGGCCTCGGCCTGCACCTGGTACCCGAAACGGCAGTTGACGTAGATCTCCACGTCGACGAGCACACCTCCGTCCGTCTCCAGGACGACGAACTGCGGGTCCGAGAGTCCCTCGGGCGCGTTGCCGGAGGGCCGTGGCTTCAGCACCGTGACCGCGGTGATCTCCTGCCCGAGCAGCCAGCGGGCGGCATCCATCTCGTGCACGACGGAGTCGTTGATGAGCATCTGTTCGGTGAAGTACGGCAGGACATCGGCGTTGCGATGCCGGTTGTGCAGCATCAGAGGGCGGCCCAACCCGCCCCCGTCCAGGAGCGACTTGAGCCTCAGATACTCGGCGTCGTAGCGCCGCATGAACCCGACCTGGACCCGCCGGTGCCCGAGTGCGCGCTCCGCCTCCATCACCCGCAGCGCGGAGGCCGCGTCCGGGGTGAGCGGCTTCTCGCACAGGACCGGCAGGTCGTGCTCGAACGCGGTGAGCAGCGCCGCCTCGTGAGCGGGGCCGGGGGAGGCGATGACCACGGCGTCGACATCGTCCGCCGCCAGCGCCGAGGCCGTGTCCGTGTACGCGGCGCAGCCGTCGATGCCGTCGGCGAGCCCTTTGGCCCGCTCGGCGTCGATGTCCACGACCGCGCTCACCCGCGCCCCGCTGATGACCTCGGTGATCCGGCGGACATGGTCGGCCCCCATCCGGCCGGTGCCGATGACGGCGACCCCGAGTGTTCCGTGCTGGGTCATGTGGTCGGTGGTCCCTTCGATGGATCGGGCGGCGCAGGAGCGGAGGTCAGGAGGTTCCTTCGGGGGAGGCCGGGGCCGGTGCCGGGGCCCGGAGGTCCTCCGCCTCGGGAAGCTCCTCGACGTCGACCCCGTGCACTTGAGCCAACTCGTGTTTGAGCGCCGCGAGTTCGGCGCCGCCCGCCATGTGGTTGGTGAGTTCCTCCAGGCCGACCTCGCTGCGGTCGGCGCTGAGTTCGAGCGTGCCGAGCCGCAGCACGCTGAAGTGGTCGCCGACCATGTAGGCGTGGTGCGGGTTGTGGGTGATGAAGATGACGCCGAGACCGCGGTCGCGGGCGGCGGCGATGTACTTCAGGACGACACCGGACTGTTTGACGCCGAGCGCGGCGGTCGGTTCGTCGAGGATGAGGACGCGGGCGCCGAAGTGGACCGCGCGGGCGATGGCCACGGACTGGCGCTGGCCGCCGGAGAGCGTGCCGATCGGCTGGTCGAGGTCGTCGAGGACGATGCCCATGTTGCGCAGTTCCTCGTCGGCGGTCCGCTTCATCCGCGCGATGTCGAGACGGCGTACGGGCCAGGGGCCCTTGGTCATCTCGGAGCCGAGGAAGAAGTTCCGCCACACCGGCATCAGCGGCACGGTCGCGAGGTCCTGGTAGACGGTGGCGATCCCCTTGGCGAGCGCCTCGCGCGGGGTGCCGAAGCGCACCGCCGTGCCGTCCACGAGGAACTCGCCCTCGCTGTGCCGGTGCAGCCCCGAGATGATTTTGATGAGGGTGGACTTGCCGGCGCCGTTGTCGCCGAGGACGCAGGTCACCCGGCCGGGGCGGACGGCCAGCGAGACGCCGTGCAGGGCGCGGATGTTGCCGTACGACTTGCCCGCGCCGCGCAGTTCCACGATGGCCGCGGTGCCGTCCCCGGGCGGGGTGTCCGGGAGAACGGCGCCCGCGGTTCCGGATCCGTTGGTTGTCATGGGTCGGTTCACCTCCGGGTCGCCGTGCGGCGGACCCACAGATTGATGAGCGTGGCGCCGAGCAGCATCACGCCGAGGAACGCCTTGAACCAGTCGGGGTTCCAGCCGGCGTAGACGATGCCCTGGTTCACCATGCCGAACATGAAGGCGCCGAAGACCGGGCCGATCGCGGAGCCGTAGCCGCCGGTGAGCAGACAGCCGCCGATCACCGCCGCGGCGATGTAGATCAGCTCCTGGCCGACGCCCTCGCCCGACTGCACCGTGTTGAACGAGAACAGCTGGTGCATGCCGACGAACCAGGCGCCGAAGCCGACCGTCATGAACAGCGTGATCTTGGTGAAGGTCACCGGGACGCCGACCGCGCGGGCGCTGTCCTGGTTGCCGCCGACCGCGAAGACCCAGTTGCCGTACTTGGTGCGCAGCAGCACCCAGGTGGCCAGTGCCGCGAAGACCAGCCACCACACGATGGTGATCTTCACCTGGACGCCGCCGACGTCGAACGACGAGGCGAAGACCTTCTTGGCCTGGCCGAAACCGTCCATGTCGCTGATGTCGTCGGTGGCGACGTTGCCGGTGACCAGCTTGGTGACGGCGAGGTTCACGCCCTGCAGGATCAGGAAGGTCCCGAGGGTCACCAGGAAGCTGGGCAGCCCGGTGCGGACCATCATCCAGCCGTTGAACGCCCCGATCGCGAGGGAGACGACGAGCGCGACGATCACACCCGCCCAGACGTTCATGCTGAGTTGGTAGCTGAGCATGCTCGCCGTCAGCGCCGAGGTGATCACCGCGACACCGGCGGACAGGTCGAACTCGCCGCCGATCATCAGCAGTGCCACGGGCAGCGCCATGATGCCGATCGTCGACGACTGGTAGAGCACGGTCGCCATCGAGCTGCCGGAGCGGACCGACGGCGCCGCGATCAGGAAGAAGACGAACACGGCGACGGCGCCGAGGAACACCCCGACCTCGGGCCGGGCGAGCAGCCGCAGCGCCAGGGAGCGCCGCGCCGTCCGCCCGTCGGTCTTCCGGGGGCCGAGGGCCGGCGGTGCGGTCACCGCCGGATCGGCCTGCTGGGCCATGCCCATCACCGGGTGCCCTTCGAGGCGAACTTGGCGACGGTGTCGACGTTGCTCTTGTCGACGAAGGCCGGACCGGTCAGGACCGGCTGCTCCCCGCCGCCGCTGTAGTTGCCGTTGTTCTTGTAGAGCCACAGCGAGTCGATCGCCAAGTAGCCCTGCAGGTAGGGCTGCTGGTCGACGGCGAACTCGATGGTCCCCTTGCTGATGGCGCCGGTGAGGTCCTTGTTGAGGTCGAACGTGGCGATCTTCGCCTTGCTCCCGGCGTCACCGATCGACTGCACCGAGGTCAGGGCGTACGGGGCGCCGAGCGTGACGACGTAGTCGATCGCCTTGTCCTGCTTGAGCTTCGCGGTGATCGTGGACTTCACGGACGGCATGTCGGTGCCGTTGACGTACAGGTTCTCGGTGGAGCCGCTGAAGGTCTTCTTCACGCCGTCGCAGCGTTGGGTGAGGCCGATGTTGCCCTGTTCCTGGACCACGCAGACGACCTTCTTGGCGCCTTCCGAGTTGAGCCGCTTGCCGAGCGCCTCGCCCGCGACCGTCTCGTCCTGGCCGAAGAACTCCGTCAGGCCCAGCTTCTTCCAGTCGCTGAGACCCGAGTTGAGACCCACGACGGGTATCCCGGCCGAAGTCGCCTTGGCCACCACGTCCTTCATTGCGTCCGGCTTGGCCAGGGTGATCGCGATGCCGTCGACCTTCTGGTCGATCGCGTTCTGGACCAGGTTGGCCTGAGTGCCCGCGCTGGGGTCGGCGGAGTAGACGAGCCTGATGTTGTCCTTGGCGGCGGCGGCATCGGCGCCCTTGCGGACGATGTCCCAGAACGTGTCGCCGGGCGCCTGGTGGGTCACCAGGGCGACCGTCATCCGGGGTGTGTTCGCCTTGCCCGCGGCGGCACCGTCCCCGTCGTCCTCGGACTTCTTGCCGCCCGAGCTGCTGGAGCAGCCGGCGGCGAGCAGTGCGGACGCCGCGGCCAGGGCCACGAGGGGGGCGATTCTCCGGGAACGGGGGTGGAACGTGCGATCCATCTTTCCAGCACCTCACTGTGCGACCGGGGGAAAGGGAACGGGACGGCGCGGGGCGCGGGGCCCGTGCGGAACCCGGACGGCAGGTCCGGGCGTGATCCGTCGAAGCGGCGGTTTCGTTGGGACGGGATACAAGTCCCTGTCGCACCCCCGTGTCAATACTTTGTTAAGACATCATTTCAGGAGCAGGTCCGAATGTCCGTACAAAGTCTTGACAGAGAGGAGCCGGGAGTCCTACACCTAAGGGGCACCGGGCGCCCCGTTGCCCACATCCCCCGCATCAGGAGCGTCACGCATGCCTGAGTCCGCTGTACCCCGGGTCGCCGCCGCCGACTCCGCCGAGGCCTTCGACCTCATCACCATGGGACGGATCGGCGTCGACCTCTATCCGCTGCAGACGGGTGTGCCGCTCGCCCGGGTCGACTCCTTCGGAAAGTTCCTCGGCGGCTCGGCCGCCAACGTCGCCGTGGCCGCCGCCCGCCTGGGCCGGTCCACCGCGGTGATCACCCGGACCGGACAGGACCCCTTCGGCACCTATCTCCACGAGGAACTCAAGGAGTTCGGCGTCGACGACCGCTGGGTCACCCCCGTCGCCGCGTACCCGACACCGGTCACGTTCTGCGAGATCTTCCCGCCGGACGACTTCCCGCTGTACTTCTACCGGCAGCCCAAGGCGCCCGATCTGGAGATCCGCACCGACGAACTCGACTACTTCGCCATCCGCGCGGCCCGGATCTTCTGGATCACCGGGACCGGCCTGAGCAAGGAACCCAGCCGCTCGGCCACCCTCGCCGCCCTCAAAGCCCGGGCCAGGACCGGCACCACGGTCTTCGACCTCGACTGGCGCCCGATGTTCTGGAACAGCCGCGGAGCGGAGACGGCCCGGCCGTACTACGCCGAGGCCCTGCGCCACGCCACGGTCGCCGTCGGCAACCTCGACGAGTGCGAGATCGCCACCGGAGTACGCGAACCACGGGCCTGCGCCGAGGCCCTGCTCGACGCGGGAGTCGAACTCGCCGTCGTGAAACAGGGCCCCAGGGGTGTGCTGGCCGTGCACCGCGACGGCACCGAGGCCGAGGTCCCGCCGGTGCCGGTGGACGTCGTCAACGGCCTCGGCGCGGGCGACGCGTTCGGCGGGTCCCTCTGCCACGGCCTGCTGTCCGGCTGGGAGCTGGAGCGGACCGTCCGGTACGCCAACGCCGCCGGCGCGCTCGTCGCCTCCCGCCTCGCCTGCTCCTCCGCGATGCCGACCGGGTCCGAGGTCGAGAACCTCCTCGCGCGCGCTTGACCGGGCCGACCGACGCCACCCCTGAACGGAGCCTGACTTGAGTATCAGCATCCCCGACCTCGTCGCGGTGCGCGCCCGGCACCCGGAGGCCATCGCCGAAGCGGCCGCCCGCCGGGTCCGCCGCCCGCTGATCGGCGACACCGGCCGCCTGATGATCGTGGCCGCCGACCACCCGGCCCGCGGCGCCCTCGGAGTCGGCGACCACCGGCTCGCCATGGCCAACCGCGCCGACCTCCTCGAACGGCTCTGCGTGGCACTGTCCCGGCCCGGCGTCGACGGGGTGCTCGCGACCGCCGACATCCTGGAGGACCTGCTGCTCCTCGGCGTCCTGGAGGGCAAGGTCGTGATGGGCTCCATGAACCGCGGCGGACTCGCCGGCGCCTCCTTCGAGATGGACGACCGCTTCACCGGCCACCGCGCCGAGGACATCGACCGGCTCCGCTTCGACGCCGGAAAGGTCCTGCTGCGCATCGACTACGACGACCCCGGCTCCCTGAAGACCCTGGAGACCACCGCCCGCGCCGTCGACGCCATGGCGGCACACCGACTGCCGCTGTTCGTCGAGCCGTTCATATCGGCCCGAGACAAGGGAACGGGGACGGTCCGCAACGACCTGAGCGCCGAGGCCGTCACCCGGTCCATCGCCATCGCCTCCGGCCTCGGCGGAACGTCCGCGTACACCTGGCTCAAACTGCCCGTCACCAGCGACCCCGACGACATGGCCGAGGTACTGGAAGCCTCCACGCTCCCCGCCGTGCTGCTCGGCGGGGAGGTCGGCACGGACCAGGAAGGGGCGTACGAGAGATGGCGCAAGGCGCTGCGACTGCCCACCGTGCAGGGCATGGTCGTGGGCCGCTCCCTGCTCTACCCCGTCGAAGGCGACGTGGAAACCGCGGTGGACACCGCGGTCGGCCTCCTCTGACCCCCGCCGTTCAGCCGAACGCACGGGAGCGCCGCCTCCCCGCCCCTCGAATCACCCGGGCCCCGACCCCGCCGATTGCCCCGCTCCCGGGTCTCCCGAACCCCCGAACCCCCGAACCCCGGACCTCCGAACCCCCGGACCCCGGACCTCCGAACCCCACAAGCTTCTTTCGCCCCCTCCGCCCCTACCCTTCCCGTCCCTGGGGCTCCGCCCCAGACCCCGCTCCTCAAACGCCGGAGGGGCTGAATCTTGCACCCGCGCCCGAAAGTGCGGGGAAGGGCCGCCCCAAGCACGACCCGCCCGCAGCCGGGATCCGGCGGGAGGGGCCGTGCCGGTACATCCCTATGTCCGTCGCTTACGTTCGGATCGAGCAGCGGTTCGCACAGGTAGCCCACGTCTGATCCAGCGGCGACGGACTGGGATGTACCGGCACGGCCCCGACCCACCACGCACCCGCACCACGCACCCGCACCAAGCACCCGCACCACGCATTCGCACCCGCATCCGCCCCGCCCCGCCCCGCAGAGGAGCCAGCCGATGACCACCACGCACCACCTGCCCGCCGGCAAGGCCCGCACCGACGTCTACGCCGTCGACGTCACCCCCGCGACGGCAGGCTGGGGCCACGCAGGCCTGCGGGTGCTGGAGCTGCCGCCCGGCGGGAGGCACGTCCTCGACACCGGCGACAGCGAGTGGATCGTGCTCCCGCTGGCGGGCGGCTGCACCGTCGCCGTCGACGGCGAGACCTTCCGACTGGCCGGCCGGGCGAGCGTGTTCGCCGGGGTCACCGACTTCGCGTACGTCCCCCGCGACGCCGAGGTCGCGATCACCACCCGCGACGGCGGCAGGTTCGCGCTCACCGGCGCCCGCTGCACCCGCAGGCTGCCCGCCCGCCACGCGCCCGCCTCCTCCGTACCGGTCGAGCTGCGCGGCACCGGCACCTGCTCGCGCCAGGTCAACAACTTCGGCGCGGCAGGAGTCTTCGACTGCGAGAACCTCATCGCCGTCGAGGTGATCACACCCGCCGGCAACTGGTCCTCCTTCCCGCCGCACAAGCACGACGAGCACCACCCCGGCGAGGAGTCCGAACTGGAGGAGATCTACTACTTCGAGTTCACCGCCCACGAGGGCACCCCCGGCCTCGGCTACCAGCGCGTCTCGCCCTCCGGGCACGGCACCGGCACGGACGTCCTCGCCGAGGTGCGCGACGGCGACGTCGTCCTCATCCCGGACGGCTGGCACGGCCCCTCCATGGCCGTGCCGGGCCACGACATGTACTACCTCAACGTCATGGGGGGCCCCGACCCCGACCGCGCCTGGCTGATCCGCGACCACCCGGACCACGCCTGGATCCGCACCACATGGCCCGAGCAGCCCGTCGACCCCCGACTGCCCCTCTACACCGCCCCCGAGAGGTCATGATGAGCGCGACCACCCGCCGTCTGACGACAGCCCAGGCCCTGGTGCGCTTCCTGTCGGCGCAGTACAGCGAGCGCGACGGCGTACGCCACCGGCTGATCACCGGTACCTGGGGGATCTTCGGCCACGGCAACGTGGCGGGGATCGGCCAGGCGCTCCTGGAGGCCGGTGAGGACGCCATGCCGTTCCACCAGGGCCGCAACGAACAGGCCATGGTGCACGCGGCGGTCGGCCACGCCCGCCACCTCAACCGCCTCTCCGCCCAGGCCGTCACCACGTCCATCGGCCCCGGCGCCACCAACCTCGTCACCGGCGCGGCTCTCGCGACGATCAACCGCCTCCCCGTACTCCTGCTGCCCGGCGACTACTTCGCGACGCGCCCCGCCGACCCGCTGCTCCAGCAACTGGAACACGCTGTGGAGGCCGACGTCTCCGTCAACGACACCCTGCGCCCCGTGTCGAGGTACTTCGACCGTGTCACGCGCCCGGAGATGCTGATCCCGTCCGCGCTGAACGCGATGCGGGTCCTCGCCGATCCGGCCGAGACCGGCGCGGTCACCCTCGCCCTGCCGCAGGACGTGCAGGCAGAGGCGTACGACTGGCCCGAGGAGTTCTTCGCCGAACGCGTCTGGCCCGTACGCCGTCCCGCGCCGGACCCGGTCGAACTCGCCGCGGCCGTCCGGGCGATCCGCGCCGCGCGGCGCCCACTGATCGTCGCCGGAGGGGGAGTTCACCACAGCGAGGCGGAGGAAGCGCTCAAGGCGCTGGTGGACACCACCGGCATCCCGGTCGCCTCGACCCAGGCCGGCAAGGGATCGCTGCGCCATGACCACCCGGCCGACCTCGGCGGCATCGGTCACACGGGGACCGCCGTCAGTGACGACATGGCCCGTACCGCCGACCTGATCATCGGCGTCGGCACCAGGTACAGCGACTTCACCACCGCCTCCAGCACGCTGTTCCAGAGGCCGGACGTCCGGTTCGTCAACCTCAACATCGCCGCCTTCGACGCCCACAAGCTGGCCGCCCGCACCCTGGTCGCGGACGCCCGGACCGGCCTCAGGGCCCTCACGGAGGGGCTGTCCGGTCATCGCGTCGACCCGGCCTACGAGGCCGAGTACCGTGCGGGCGGGGCGCGTTGGGAGGCGGTGGTCGAGGCGGCCTTCGCGGCGGACGACTCCGCGGTGCCCACCCAGACCCAGGTACTCGGCGCTCTCGACGCGGTCGTCGGCGACGACGACGTGATCATCAACGCGGCCGGGTCGCTCCCGGGCGACCTGCACAAACTGTGGCGGGCGCGCGGTCCGCGCCAGTACCACCTGGAGTACGGCTACTCCTGCATGGGCTACGAGATCCCGGCCGGCATCGGCGTCCAACTGGCCGCCCCGGGCACGCCGGTCTGGTCGCTCGTCGGCGACGGCACGTATCTGATGATGCCGACCGAGATCGTCACCGCCGTCCAGGAAGGCCTGCCCGTCAACCTGGTCCTGATCCAGAACCACGGATACGCCTCCATCGGCGGCCTGTCCGAGGAGACCGGCGGTGAACGCTTCGGCACCGCCTACCGCTACCGGGCCCCCGACGGGACCTTCACCGGAGACCCGCTCCCCGTCGACCTCGCCGCCAACGCCGCCAGCCTCGGGATGGACGTCATCCGCGCCAAGACCGTACGGGAACTGCGCGACGCGCTCGCCGCGGCGCGTGCCTCGGACCGGCCGACCTGCGTCCATGTCGAGACCGACCCGGCGCCCACCTCGCCGCCCGCCGCGGCCTGGTGGGACGTCCCGGTCGCCGAAGTCGCCTCCCGCGAGGCCGCGTCGGACGCCCGTGAACGGTACGACGGCCATGCCGCCGACCGCCGGCGCCACCTCTGACCTCTCCCGCCGCCCAGGAACGGCGGTCGGCGCGGGGACTCCCTGGCCTCCCGCGCCGACCGTCTCCGGGGCCGACCGTCAGGACGATGCGATGGCAAGGGTTCCCGACCGCCGGAGCGCCCGATCGGCAGGGGTGCCGGCCACCCCGCCCGAGGGCCTCGACCTCGACCTCGTGCTCGACCGCAGCAGCCCCGTCCCGCTCTACTACCAGCTGGCACGGCAGTTGGAGACCGCCATCGAGCGCGGCGCGCTCGCCTCCGGGAGTCTGCTGGGCAACGAGGCGAAGCTCGCGGCCCGGCTCGGGCTGTCCCGGCCCACGGTCCGCCAGGCCATCCAGACCCTCGTCGACAAGGGGCTCCTGGTCCGCCGCCGCGGCGTGGGTACCCAGATCGTGCACAGCAGGTTCAAACGCCCACTGGAACTGAGCAGCCTCTACGACGACTTGGAGAAGGCGGGACAGAGCCCGACGACCCGTGTGCGGCACAACGCCCTCGAACCGGCGTCCCCCGAGGCCGCCGTCGCTCTCGGCATCGCGGAGGGCAGCGGTGTGCACCGCCTGGAGCGGCTGCGGCTCACCCACGGCCGGCCCGTGGCCGCCCTGCGCAACTACATCCCGGAGGGGCTTCTCGACGTCGACACCGTCCGACTGGAGTCGACCGGCCTCTACCGGATGCTGCGCGCCGCGGGTATCACGCTGCACAGCGCCCGCCAGTCCGTCGGCGCCCGCTCCGCCACAGCGCGGGAGGCCGACCTCCTCGACGAGCCCGTGGGCGCGGCCCTGCTCACCATGCGGCGCACGGCCTACGACGACACCGGCCGCGCCGTCGAGTACGGCACCCACATCTACCGCGCGACGCGCTACGCCTTCGAGTTCCAGCTGCTCGTCCGCCCATGAAGCATGCACCGACCGTGAAGCGGGTCCACCACGCACCCCGTGAACCCGCGCCACCGGGGGCCGAACCGGTCCGCCCCTCCGACGAGTTGGGCGACACGGGGCGGGGCCCGTCTGGCGCTCTGCCCCGCCGACCTCGGCCGCGAACGCCTGTGATCCCGGGCCCACAGGGCCCCAACTGGAGCTTCCCGGAGCGGACTTCCGGCTCGGAGCCTCCCGGAGTGGGGCTTCCGGGTCGGAGCCTCCCGGAGCTGACCCCGGGGCGGATCCCGCGGATCCCGCAGACTCCGCAGCCCCCGCGGATCACTCGACCCCGAGCGTCACCCAGCCCCCCGACTCCGCGGAGCGCGCCATCGCGTCCAGCGCGGTCGCGCTGCGGACCGCGTCGACCAGCGTCGCACCGTACGGCGTGTTGTCGGCGACGGACCGCAGGAAGATGTGCGCCTCGACGACCTTGAGATCGTCGTAGCCCATGCTGTTCGCCGCTCCCGGCTGGAAGGCGGCGTAGTCCCCGGCCCCCGGACCGACGTACACGGTGCTGACCGGCTGGTCCTGGTACGTCGTGCCCCGGCTGACCCCCAGCTCGCCCATGCGACGGAAGTCCCAGAACACGGCGCCCCTGGTGCCGTGGATCTCGAAGCCGTAATTGTTCTGCTCGCCCACCGAGACCCGGCACGCCTCCAGGACACCGCGCGCACCGGAGGCGAAGCGCAGCAGGCAGTTGACGTAGTCCTCGTTCTCCACGGGGGCCGGCTCGCCGCCCGTCGCGCGCGCGTGACCCGCGGTCGCGCCGGCCGGGCGGGCCCGCACGGGCAGGAAGACGGCCGTGTCCGCCGCGAGTGCGTCGATCTCGCCCAGAAGGAAGCGGGCGAGGTCGACGCCGTGGGAGGCCAGGTCGCCGAGGACTCCGCTGCCGCCACGCTCCCGCTCGTAGCGCCAGGTCAGCGCGCCCTCCGGATGCGCCGCGTAGTCGCTGAAGAGACGGACGCGCGCGTGGGTGACGTCGCCGATGCCGCCGGAGGCGATCAGTTCACGGGCGGCCACGACGGCGGGCGCGCACCGGTAGTTGAAGCCGACCGTGCCCCGGACACCGGCCTTGGCCACCGCGTCCGCCACGGCCCGGGCGTCGTCGGCGGTCAGGCCCACGGGCTTCTCGATCCAGATGTGCTTGCCGGCCTCGGCCATCGCCACACCGATCTCACGGTGCAGGAAGTTCGGCGCGGCGATGCTCACGGCCTCGACGCGCGGGTCGGCGGCGATCTCACGCCAGTCGCGCACGGCGGTGGCGAAGCCGTACCGCGCGGCGGCCTCCTCGGCCCGGCCCGGCACCTCGTCGGCGACGGCGACCAGTTCGGGCCGCAGCGCGAGGTCCGGGAAGTGGTGGGGCACGCGGGCGTACGCCTGGGTGTGCACCCGTCCCATCCAGCCGAACCCCACGACGGCAACGCCGAGCGTACGCACCATGACTGCCCTTCTTTGGACCGGTCCAACCACCTCCCGGCTCACATTGAAGCCCATATCAGGACGTGTCAACCCCTTTGACAGGCTCGCCCACCCTGTGGAACGGTCCAGAGATGGAACGGTCCAGGTCATGAGAGCCCCGACGATTCGCGACGTCGCGGAACGGGCCGGAGTGTCGAAGTCGCTCGTCTCGCTCGTCCTGCGCGGCTCGGACCAGGTCCGCGAAGAGAAGCGGCGGGCGGTGCTCGCCGCCGTCGAGGAACTCGGCTACCGGACCAACGCCGCGGCGCGCAGCCTCAGCGAGCGGCGCACCCGCACGGTCGGCGTGCTCCTCAACGACATGCGCAACCCCTGGTTCGTGGAACTGCTCGACGGGCTGAACTCCCGGCTGCACGACGCCGGTCTGCACATGCTGCTCGCCGACGGCCACCTCAACCGACGGCTCGGCGAGGACCTCACCCGGACCTTCCTGGACCTGCGCGTCGACGGTCTGATCGCCGTCGGCACCCTCCCGGCCTCCGAAGCGCTGCGTACGGCCGCCGGACGGATCCCGACCGTCGTCGCGGGCGCCCGGGAGCCCGAACTGCCCGGCGTCGACATCGTCGCGGGCGACGACGAACGCGGCGCCCGCCTCGCCACCGAACACCTCGTGGGCCTCGGCCACCGGCGCATCGCGCACATCGCGGGCCGGGGAAGGGCAGGCACGCTGCGCCGGCGCGGCTTCGAGGCGGTCATGCGCGAGCACGGACTGACCGGGACGGCCGTCGTCGAGCAGGGCGATCTGACCGAGGAGGGCGGCTACCGGGCGACGGTACGGCTGCTCAGCGCGCCCGAACGCCCCACAGCCGTCTTCGCGTTCAACGACATCGCCGCGATCGGCGCGCTCTCGGCCGCCGAGGAACTGGGCCACCGGGTGCCGCGCGACCTCTCCCTGGTCGGGTACGACAACACCTACCTCGCGCGCCTTCGCCATGTGTGGCTCACCACCGTGGACAACGCCGGCCAGGACATCGGCCGCCGCGCCGCGCGACGCCTGCTGGACCGCATCGAGGACCCGGCCCGCCCCGGCGAGATCGTCCTCACCGCTCCGGCCCTCGAAGTCCGCGGCACGACGAGACCGCCGGGTGCCTAAGGGCTGTCCCGTAATCCCCGGTGGATCAGCGCGCGGCGTCAGATGCGGTGCATCGCAAGGCGGAGGGTCGTCCTCATACTGGGTGTATTCGGGCGATCCGACAACGCGGCGTGGGGGTCCCCCCTGCTCGAAGAGCTTGGGGGAGTGCCGTAGCTGTCGTCGTGCGCCCGCCGGGGATTACGGGACAGCCCTTAGGGGCTGTCGATCGGATCAGGTCGCAGGACGCGGACGATGCCGCGGACGGGCGTGCCGGCCCCCGCGTCCGCGGCGTGGTCCGGACGGCAGCCCCCGGGTTCGCCGGCCGCATCCGCCGGTGTGCCCAGCAACCCCGTCAGCAGGGCGTCCGCCGCCGGAGCGAGCAGCCGCCCGCCGTCGGGCGCCGACTCCAGCCCGGCGACCAGCGCGAGACAGATGTCCGCGGCCTCGGCGGGCTCGACACCGGCCGGGGACCGGGCCCCCGCGTCCGCCGAGGTGAAGAGCGCGATCAGCAGCCGACGAAGATCACCGGTGAACGCGTGGCAGATGTCGCCGAACAACCGGGCCTTCTCGTCGAGGAGTTCGGCCGTGTGGGGGGAGTCCCCGGCAAGACCGCGCGCCAGGTCGAGCTTGGCGGCCAGGACGCCCCGGACGCGTTCGGCGTACGGGGCGTCCTCGGCGCCGGCCGCCCGGCGGGCCCGCAGGAGCGCCCGCTCGTGCAGTCGCCCGGCGAGGCGCCGGAAGGCGTCGTCCTTGCCGTGGACGTACTGGTAGACCGCCGACCGGGACACCCCCATGGCCGAGGCGATGTCGTCCATCGTCGTGCGCCGTACGCCGTACCGGGTCAGGCAGGCGTAGGCGGCGTCGAGGACCTCGTCCAGCCGGTCACCGGGCATCGCTGGGACCGGCCGGGCTTCGCGGGCCGGGGCGTGTCATCGCTCAGGCCAGCTTCTTCAGCAGTTCCGCGGCGAGCGGGGCGGAGGAGGCCGGGTTCTGGCCGGTGACGAGGTTGCGGTCGACGACCACCTTCGGGGCCCACGGCTCGCCCTCCTGGAAGTCGACGCCGGCCTCGACGAGCCGGTCCTGGAGCAGCCACTTGGCCCGGTCGGCGAGACCGGCCTGGGTCTCCTCGGTGTTCGTGAACCCCGAGACCCGGTAGCCCGCGAAGGAGTTGGAGCCGTCCTCCCGGGTGGCGGCCAGCAGTGCCGCCGGGCCGTGGCACACCACACCGAGCGGCTTGCCCGACTCCAGCACGAGAGTGAGCAGCCGGCCGGAGTCGGCGTCGACCGAGAGGTCCTCCATCGGGCCGTGGCCGCCCGGGTAGAAGACGGCGGCGTAGTCGTCGAGGTTCACCTCCGACAGCTTGAGCGGCCGCTGGAGCTCGGTCATGGACGCGAGGGTGCGGGCGACCTTGTCGGCGCCTTCCTGGCCACCGTTGTAGTCGGGAGCCAGGCTCCCCTTGTCCACGGTCGGCACGACGCCGCCCGGGGTGGCGACGACGACCTCGTGCCCGGCCGCCTTGAAGGCCTCGTACGGTGCGGCGGCCTCCTCGGCCCAGAAGCCGGACGGGTGCAGGGTGCCGTCGGCGAGCGTCCAGTGGTCGGCGCCGGTCAACACGAAAAGGATCTTCGACATGGTGCGTTTCTCCGAGGGTGCGGGCCCTGACGGACCTGGGAGGGATCTTGGTCGTACGCCCTGACGTTCTGTGCGCGGATCGTCAGGGCGGTGATGTCTTCGACCGTATGCGCACCGGACATAGGTGACCAATAGGGAACCCGCTCGCAGCCATAGGCCATCCGATGGGGCCGCGGGAATACCCGTTGGCGGGCGCGGCGGCCGGGGCCCGGACCGCCTGGACGAGTAAGTCCGAACCCCTCCTGAGCCGCGGTGCGTGTGCATCGCCACGATCGTTCCGTTTACAGAACGTTCTGTTTATGGAACGCTAGTCGCGTCACGACCATGCATCACCGGCGCGGTAGGGGCGGAAAGCTATGGAACTGGCCCAGGAGGTGGGCGAGCGGCTGCGCCGTCTGCGCCAGGACGGCGGCCTGTCGCTGTCGGAACTGGCCCGCCGCTCCGGCGTCGGCAAGGGCACGCTCTCGGAACTGGAGACCGGCCGGCGCAATCCGACCCTGGAGACGCTGTACGCGCTGACCACGGCCCTCGAGGCGCCGCTGAGCACGGTCGTCGGCCCCGCCCCGGTGCGGGGCGCGGCGGTGCACGCGGTGCTGACGGACCGCGTGCAGGACGCGGCTGCGGTGTCGGAGGTGTATCGCATCCGCATTCAGAGCGGCGCGGTGCAGCGCTCGGCCGCTCATGTGCCGGGCACGGAGGAGCACTTGCTGGTCTTCAGCGGCACGGCGCGGGTTGGTCCCGCCTCCGCCCCGTTCGAGGTGGGCCCGGGCGGCCACGCCCGGTGGGCGGCGGATGTACCGCATCAGTACGAGGCGGTGGGGAGGGATGTGGAGGGGGTGTTGGTGGTGCGCTACCCGGTGGAATGAGATGCCTACGCCGCACCGCCCCGCGCCAGGCCACGACCACCGCCGATCGGCCGTGGGATCCACCGCTGCGGCAGGAGGCCGACAATATCCAGTCCGTAGGACCGGGTCTGATGGTCGGTCTGACAAGGGCAGGAACAGCCAGGCCTGCCGGTGCCACTGGGTGGGATTTCATGCAAAGCCGGCTACGTCATCGAGAGACAGGATGATCCCAGTACATGCCTATACGTATAGCGCGCCCAGACGAACTACCTGCCCTCGTCCAGCACTCCGACCAGCCCGAGCGCAACGCCGGGACGGCCGCCTACCTCACCGACCTACTTGCCAAGAAGTGCACCCGGCCGGAGTGGTGCCTGGTCGCGGAGGACGAGGCCGGTCGGCCCACCGCGGCCACCGCGCTATGGACCCTCCCCGGGAACGACGTCCCGATGGCCCTGGTGCTCCTTGAGACACCGTGGGACGAACCCGGCCTGGCCACCGGCCAGGCGCTGCTGGCCGAGGCCGTCGCCCTGGCCGAATCGCTCGGCGCCACGGAGCTGGAGCACGTCACCGACTCGCCGACACAGCCGCCGCAGTATCAGGCGGAGCCGGAACGGCGCGCCGAGCTTCTCCGTCTGGCGGGCTTCGAGCGGGCCCGTGACGGTCGCCGCTTCCGCCGCCGCTCCGGGGGAGAACTCACTTCGCATGATGACCGATTGACCTGGCATTCCCTGCCCAGTCTGGGCCGTGAGCCGTTCATCGCTCTCCTCGCCGAGGCGCTGCCGACCAGCGCCGACGCCCAACTCGCCGCCAAGGTCGCCCGGCATGGCGCCCGGCGTGCCGCGGAGAGCCTCTTCGCGGACATGGAGGAGTTCTCGTACGAGCCCTCGTGGTGGGAACTCGGCTACGCTCCGGACGGCACGCCGGCCGCACTCAGCCTCCCCGCCCGAAACCCCTCGACCGCGGTGATCGGCCTGGTGGCGGTGTCTCCCGCCTGCCGCGGCAACGGCTACGCGACGGCGGTGGTGGCCCGCGGCACGCGGCTACTGGTCGAAGCGGGCGCCGAGGAGATCCGCGGCGACTGCGACGCGGCCAACACCGCCATGATCATGGCTTTCGAACGGGCAGGCTACGAGAACTTCGCCGACCGCCAGGAGTTCACCCGCCGGTTGTGAGCGGGGGCCGCTCCCGCGCCGTAACGAATGCTGAGCGGCCCCTCCCCACCCCGGTTGGTAGGGCTGGACGAGTAGGCCCGAAGTCCTGCGGGCGCAAAGGAGAAGGGTCTCGTTGATCGTTGTGTGACGAACGACTCCGCTGGGGCGGACGACCACTCCCTGCGGCGGCGTGAACGACGCCGGGAGTGGGGACCACCGGCTCAGTCACCGGATAGCGTGTCGGCCGGAGGACGGCCCCGGGTTGCACTGCGCCGCTCCCCTGTTCACATGCGCTGGAGGAACTGGTGACGGGCTGGCGGCGATTCGAGCTCCTGCAGGGGGCTAAGACCGAGTACCGGGAAATTCGCCAGGAAGGCATCCGCTGCTTCCTCCGCTGGGGCGCGACAGGCACCAGCGGCAAGGCGAGCACGTCGACGCTGGACGACGAACAGCATGCCGGCCGCCACGCCTCCCGCAAGATCAACGAATGGCTCCGCAAGGGCTTCGCCGAGGTTGAGCGGCCGTTTGACGTCGCCGAACTTGACCAGCAGACGCCCGTCCTCGACGTGATCAAGTCAAGCACCCGGCCGCATGCCCCGGTCGCCGAGTATCTGCCAATAGACGGCTTTGACGAGACGTACCACCGCAGCCATGCCCCGGATCACCCGATGGGATTCCACGAGTACTTCGTGCTGCGAGACCAGGGACGCAGCGCCGTTCGCTTCACCGTGCGCGGACAGTGCCATGACCCCGCGGCCGTGGCGTCCTTCCTGGCCGTCCTCGGCGCCGGGCGCGACCTGCCCTTCGACGGGCAATCCCACCACAAGGTGCCGCTGTCAATGCCGGTGGGACCCTTCAGTCACGCCTTGTTCTGCGCGCCGGCACTCGGGCAAGCCTGCATCGCGTATCCAGCCATCGCCGCTCGCGTCGCGACAGCCTTCCCAATCTTCGACTGCGAGATCGGCGACGCGGATCCGGAAGTCCTCATCGACGCGCGAATCCGCGGCCACGGTGCACTGCCCTACAGCGACTGGAGCCGGCAGCCACAGCCGGTCGTCGACCTCAGGTTCGATGTCCAGCCGTCCAACTACCGCCGGACGCGGACCTTCAAGGTCTTCAGATCCGCAGACCTCAAGGCGCTATTGGACGTGCTCCCGACTGCGGCAGCCCAGAGTTGGCTGGAGGTCCGCTCCTTCCGAGACGAGACCAAGCGTTTCACACCCGAGACCGCCACACCATTCTCCGAAGTCACCTCCTTCCTCCACGGCTGAGCCTGCTTGGAGCCTCGTCCGCGAGCGCACACGACGCAGCTCCGGCATGCCTCACAAAAGACAACGCCGACCCGGTGAACGTATGCGGTCAGGGCACTAGCGGGGCACGGACGCGCGCCGCTCCAGGACCCGCAGTGCCTGCTCGGCCCACTCGATGATCGCCTGCTCGAAGGCGCGTCCGCCCAGGAGAGTGAGATACGGGCCGACTCGCTCGGCCCCGGCGAGGTACTCCTCCTCGGTGCGGCCGTCGAGGAGACGGGCACCGATCCGGTCGTAGTGCGCCAGCTTGGCGCGCGCCGACTCCAGCCGCTCGGCGATCGCCGCCCGGACGGCGTCGGCGTCCCCCTCGTCGAGGGCGTACACCTTGACCATCAGCTCGTCGCGGATCGCGGTGGGCCTCGCGGGACCGGCGGTGAAGGCGGCCAAGGTGTCGAGGCCCGCCTCGGTCAGGGAGAAGACCCGTTTGTTGGGCCGGCGTTCCTGCCGCACGAGCCGGGCCTCGATGAGCCCGTCCGACTCCATGCGGTCGAGTTCCCGGTACAGCTGCTGCGGGGTCGCCATCCAGAAGTTGGCCACCGAGGCGTCGAACCCCTTGGCTAGGTCGTAGCCCGACGCCTCGCCCTCCAGGAGCGCGGCCAGAACCGCGTTGCGCAATGCCATCCTCCAAGGCTAGACGCCATGCACCCGCGCGACTAATCTGATCCGCACCTAATCAATTAGTTGAGTATGAGAGGTGGGCGCGATGAACTCCTTCCGCAAGGCCGTGGAGGCCGGAGACCTCGGCGCGGTCGAGGAGCTGCTGGCCGACGACGTCGTGTTCACCAGCCCTGTCGCCTTCAAGCCCTACCCGGGCAAGGCGATCACCGCGGCCATCCTGCGGGGCGTCTGGCGCGTCTTCACGGACTTCCGCTACGTCCGCGAGATCGCCGGCGCCGACGGCCGCGACCACGCGCTGGTCTTCACCGCCAAGGTGGGCGACAAGGAGATCAACGGCTGCGACTTCCTGCACTTCGACGAGGACGGACGCATCGACGAATTCACCGTGATGGTACGTCCGTTGACGGCCGCGCAGGCGCTCTCCGAGGCGATGGGAGCGCAGTTCGAGCAGATCTCCCGCGAAGCGGCCGGCGCGTGAGGTCTCTGCCCCGCGCTGTTTGAACCGACTCCCTCCGGCTACCCGGCCGTTGTGACGACGACGACTTCCCAGCAGGAGCTCTTCCGGTTCCTCGAGGACCGCTTCGCCTGCGCCCAGGCCTGCGCCGACTGCGCGCTGGCCTGTGCGCTGCGCGCGAGCCTCATGGATCCCGACGGGCCGAAGGAGCAGGACCTCGCGCGGCGCAAGGGCATCCAGTGCGCGGAGGTGTGCGAGGCGACCTGCCATGTCCTGTCCGGGCAGCCGGAGCAGAACGAGCGGAGTATCCGCGCCCAGTTGGAGTGGTGCCGTGACGTCTGCCTGGAATGCGCCGACGTCTTCGACAGGCACCCCGGCGCGGAGGTCGCGGCGAAGACCAGCCGCACGTGCGCCCAGGCGTGCGCGGACTTCATCGCCACGCTGCGCTGAGGGCGCAGGCCCCTCGGGTCGGGGCAGGTCGGCTCGGGCCGCCTAGGGCCGCCTAGGGTCGGCTAGGCGAGTGGGCGTCCGGCGCGGACGTTCCAGCGCCCCGCGCGCCCGCTGAACTCCGTGACGGTGAGCGGCGGCACGTCCACGCGCCAGAACGCCGACTCCGGCGCCCCCAGCACACGTACCACCAGGGCCCGTACGACCTCGGGCTCCACCACCGCGACGGTCCGGCCGTCGAACTCCGCGGCCGAGTCCAGACGTTCCGCGACCCGGTCGCAGAACGCCCGCACCGATTCCCCGTCGTGCGGCGCCGACGCCGGATCGGCGAGCCACCGGGCCACCGCCTCCGGCTCCTTCGCGCTCACCTCGGCCAGGGTCGCACCGCGCCAGCGGCTCACGTCCAGCCCGGCCAACTCCGGTGCGTCGACGCCGTCGTCGAGCCCGAGGGCCTCCGCGGTCTGCCGGCACCGCGGGGTGGGGGAGACCCACAGCCGGCCCCCGGCGGGCACGGCGCCCGCGGCGGCCGCCGTCCGGGCGGTCCGCAGGCCCGCGGCGTCCACCGGACTCCCGTCGTCGAAGCGGGCCTCGCGCAGCGCCTCGCTGATCGCCGCGGAGATCAAGATCACTCGGCTCGTCATGCCATCACTCTCATACGTTCTGGACCCGTGCCCGGAGGCAAATCCCTGATCCGGCAGGGCGGTTGCCGTGCTTCCCGGCGCACGGGGCGCACATGGTGCGGGGCGTACGCGCCCTTGGCCGGGACCCGGCTTCGCGGTACGGTCGCGTGGATATTGACGACGGTTCGGCGGAAGCCCGGTGGAAATCCGGCACGGTCGCGCCACTGTAAGCCCAGCACGCGTCGCTCCGGCCAGGGGCGGCGAGGCGGGCCAAGTCAGACCCGTGGCTGTCGTCCTGTGCACCACCGAGATGGGACGCGAGTTCCCCAGGAGGTTCTGCCCCATGGCGCAGTCCGTCGCTCAGCCGAGCGTCACCCCCACCGCCCTTCCCGCCAAGCTGCCGATCGGGGCGATCGTCCCCTGGGCGGCCTTCTTCGGCATCCTGATGCTGGTCCTGCTCTACTTCGTCGGCGCCGAACAGGGCGCCACCTCCCTCGTGTCGGGCGAGAACGTCCACGAGTGGGTCCACGACGCCCGCCACCTGCTCGGTTTCCCCTGCCACTGACGGCGACGAGGAACGCGCGGCCGGGCCGACGCCCGGACCGGCACCCGCCGGGCTCCGCCTCCCGCGGCGGCGCCCGGCCCCAGGCGCGCCATTGACGGACCGCGGGCGGGTTCGGACGATGGCGTCCATGCGCCTTCTGCGGCGTGTGCGGGCCGTTCTCTCCGCCGGGGAGAACCCGGAGATCTACGTCACGGCCCTGCTCTCCCTGACCTTGGCCGTGCTGGGCGCGCTCGATGCCGCGAGCGGCAAGACGCTCTCCGCCGCCACGCTCGCGACCCTCGCCCTGCTCGCCGGCGGCCTGCTGGGCAGTCGGCGGCAGGTCGGGGAGCCGACGGCGGAGGTACGGGCGCGCGCCGCCGGAGACGTCTCGGCGAAGGACTTCTTCGCCCACGACAAGCCCGAAGAGCGCGTCTGGGAGTACGGCCGCCCGGCCGGGCCCTCCGACGGGTTCCCGGGCTGAGCTTCCCCGTCATCTGCATTCCCAATTTCTGAAACACGTTCTACGGTGTGCGCCGTCAGGTCGGGCTCGGGGAGGCAGGAGGCGCCGTGCATCTCGAATACACGCCGGAGCAGCAGCGGTTGCGCACCGAACTGCGGATCTACTTCGCCGAGTTGGTACCGGACAACGCCTATGCGCGCTACGGCGATCCGGCGGCGCAGAAGCGGTTCTACCGCGAGACGATCCGCCGGCTCGGCGCGGACGGCTGGCTGGGGGTGGGCTGGCCCAAGGAGTACGGCGGGCGAGGTCTGAGCCCGATGGAGCAGTTCATCTTCTTCGACGAGGCGGCGCAGGCCGGGGTACCGCTGCCGCTGATGGCGCTCAACACCGTCGGGCCGACCATCATGCAGTTCGGCACGGAGGAGCAGAAGTCGTACTTCCTGCCGAAGATCCTCGCCGGCGAGATCGACTTCGCGATCGGCTACAGCGAGCCCGACGCCGGGACGGACCTCGCCGCGCTCCGGACGAAGGCCGTCCGGGAAGGCGACGAGGAGACCGGCCACTACACGGTCGACGGCCAGAAGATCTGGACCACCAACGGCGACACGGCCGACTGGGTGTGGCTCGCCGTCCGCACCGATCCGGACGCCCCGCCCCACAAGGGCATCACCATGCTCCTGGTACCGACCTCCGACCCCGGCTACTCGTGCACCATCATCAACACGCTCGCCTCGCACGACACCACCGCGAGCTACTACGAGAACATCCGGGTCCCCGTCACGCGCCGGGTCGGCGAGGAGAACAAGGGCTGGCGGCTGATCACCAACCAGCTGAACCACGAGCGCGTCACCCTCGCGGCGCACGGCACCATGGCCATCCGCGCCCTGCACGATGTCCAGCGCTGGGCGATGGAGACCAAACTCGCCGACGGCCGCCGCGTCGTCGACCTGCCCTGGGTACGCCGGCTCCTCGCCCGGACGCACACCAAACTGGACGCCCTGAAACTCCTCAACTGGCGGATGGTGAACGCTGTCCAGGAGGGCACGCTCACCCCGCAGGATGCCTCCGCCGTCAAGGTGTACGGCTCCGAGGCGCGCCGGGACGCCTACGCCTGGCTGATGGAGATCGTCGCGGCCCCCGGTGTCCTCAAGGAGGGCTCCGCCGGTGCCGTCCTGCACGGCGAACTCGAACGCGGCTACCGGTCGGCGGTGATCTTCACCTTCGGCGGCGGCAACAACGAGATCCAGCGGGAGATCATCTCGTGGATCGGACTGGGGATGCCCCGGGTGCGGCGCTAGCGCGATTGTGACGAGGCTTTTTAGTTGGCACAAAAGCGGGATAGTTGGCACCGTACACAGGGCGCGGACCTGAGGGTAGCGAGCCCGGCTTGCAGCCTGTCTGAGGCGGCTGACCTGTTGCTTCCTCAGGGCTGTTGAGGTTCCGGCGTGCTGCGCGTTCGTGTCAACTACTCGATGATTGTGCGTACGGAGACGCGGAGGTGCAGATTCTGGTCGCAGGGAGTCCCGAACCGTGTCGAGTCTCAGGTGTCCCTCGCCGTTCGCCCCGGGGCGTCGGCGGATGACCTGCCACCGAACCCTGGTGTGCCCCGCTTCTACGGAGACGGGGCCTCGCGCAGGTGCGCCTCGAGGTCGCCTGTCTGCACCGAGGCAACGGGCCGGTCGCAGGCGGTGGCGAGGACGTCGGAGTACGTTTCGAGGCGGCGTAGCAGTTCGCGTTTGCCGCCCTTGCGGTTGGCTGGGGTGCGGAGCTGGTTGATCGATGCGACCAAGCGCTGGGTGCTGGAACCCGATTCCCTCAGGGCGCCGAGCATGGGGCTGTGAAGGTGATCGCCCTGGGTGACATGAGTCCAGATCAGCACGGTCGCGGTGTCACGGGTGGGAGAGGTGACACCCTGGCCGAACTGCTCCAGATCGAGGCAGAGTTCGGCCCAGTCGCCAGCCGGGATCTGCCAGGACGAAAGAAGTTCCCGGCGTCGCCCGTAGTGAACACGATCCGTGCCGCAGTCCAATTGGCTGGCTACACTTTCGACGGCCCGCTCAAAGTCCGGCCACAGATCCTGTGAATTCAACTCCTGCCTGATGACTTTGAGAGACTGCTGCGCGGTGTTCCACGGGATATGAAGAGCCTTTGCGCAATCGGGCCAGGTGCCACCGCCACTCATTTCCGCGAGCTTGAGCGCCGAAACGCGCCGCAGGTGCCGCACCTTCCAGGCGGTGCGCTGCGCCCACCGGGACAACATTTCGTTGAAGGGACCAGAGAGCCATACGTACGGCAGGAGAGCGGGTACATGGTCGATTCCGAAGTGGCTCTGACGCGAGGGAATGCGCTGCCGCGCGTGCCGGTGGCCGCCAGCACGGTAGAACCCCTGGGAACGACGCAGCAGGGCACGTGCCACCGCAGGGGAGGTGTCCATCCGTCGCAAAGAGGCGCCGATGTTGCCGGGAATGCGGCTGAACGTGGACGCAGCGAGCGGTCGGACGCGATCGGTGATCCCGGCGTCATCGCGTTCCTCGTGACCGAGGAGGGCGTCGGCGGCAACGAGCAGTGCCGCGCACTCGGTTGGATCTTCGGGGGCATCCCAGGCGATGGGCGCGCGTCCGTTGAGCTCAGGAGCGTGGTGGCGAGGGGCAGCAGTGGAAACGTGGTGGTCGATCAGGTCAGCCAGCGACGTCGAGGGCGCGTATTGCGCACCATCTGGCCAGCTGAGCCGGATCAGATGTGCAGCGACGATGAGATCGGGAAAGAAGTAGTGATCCAAGGCTGACTGTTCGGAATTGGCGGTCGATTGACCACACATCAGACGTTGATCTATGCGGCGCTGTAGAGCCAGCAGAATGGACAGATCTGCTTCGGGCACGCGCGCGATCTGGTGGTCGTGGTCCAGGCGGGCAGCGCAGGGGGAGGCCGGAGTGCCGTGAAGATCAGACACAAGGCGTCGGCATCGGGCCGGATGCAACCCGCTCGTAGCGCGATGCGTGATCAGTCCTTGACGCTCTGTGTTCGGCGGTCGATTCGGCGTGCCACCACAGCGCGGGCATGTATGGGAGAGCATGGTGCGGTGCGTGACGCAGGCGTACGAGACGGGAAGATGCCAGCGCAGTTTCCAGGGACCGCCATTGAGAGTTTGGATGGGACTTCCGTTCCCGGAAAGACAGGCGGCACAGTATCGACTGGAAATGCTGGCGGCCCACGACTTCCGCGCGGCAGTGGTGTTGCGGCTGCCGTCGATCCGTACGGATGCCAGTGGCGGGTAGACGGCAGCAAAGGACGACAGCGTCAGTGCGTTGGCTTCCTCCACGCTCAAGCGGGTAGTCGCGGCGAATGACCCGATCCGCTCGGCGGGCAAGGAGATCAGGTACTCGGCTGGTAGCCGATTTTGATGATGGATCAGTCCGCACAGGCGCGCAATCCTGGTGGGAGAGCGCTCCAAGCGGTAGGCCAGCCGCAGAAGCAGCTGCGTGCAGCACACCGCCACGTCCTCGGCCGCGGATCTGGCTGTCGCCGACTGGGAACCCTTCGACCCGCTCATCCACCACGAGCACATCCACAGCCGACTACCGGACCGCATCCGGCACCCCGGCCCAGCAGAGTGCGGACGGAAGGCGGCCCGGCCGTGACACGGCACCACGCCATCGAGATCATGCTGACCCGGCCCGCCACCGCCGCCGAACTACACCGCGCCCGCCGCGCAGTGCCACTGGCAACCAACGCGGAGCGCACCCGGCTGATGGCTGTACAGCGGGCCAAGAATCCCAGCCGCGCCCTACGGACGCTGCGCCACCAGCTCGACGCGCTGCTACCCATCGACGTCCTGACCACGCATTACCCGGACGAGCACGGCCAGGTCCGGCTCAACCTCACTCTCAGCCACGCTGCTCGCACAGCCGTCCGCCGGGCTGCAGCCACCCGGGGCCAACGGCCTCAGGACTTTCTCAGCCAGAGTGTGACGGCAGCCCTTGCCCGGCACGAACGACAACGAGCCCAGCGCCTGACGACACATCTGGAAGGCCTGCAGGCCCACTACTCCGCCGAGGAGGTACTGCTCAGTGCAGCCAGCGCCCTTCACTGTCGACGCGTACCACCGAACCGGTAGTGCTCCTAAGGCGCTCCACAGATCCGACCGCCAGCACGATTCCCTTCCTCACTTTCGCGGAGTCTCTGTTGCCCACCCCGACCGACGAACAGATCGATGCAGCAGACGCCTTCCGGGCAGGCCACCACCTTGTACTGCAAGCAGGCGCCGGCACCGGAAAGACCAGCACACTGAACCTGCTCGCCACCGACACCACACGCCGCGGCCGCTACCTCGCCTTCAACAAGGACATCGCCCGCGACGCCTCATCCCGTTTCCCCCGCACAGTGCTGTGCAGAACTGCCCACGCCACGGCCTACGCAGGACTCGGCCACCGTTATACCCACCGCCTGAACAGCCCCCGCCAGCCCGCATGGAAGACCGGCCAGGCTCTCGGCATCACACGAGCCATCCGCATCGGTGAACACCAGATCAGCCATCGGACCCTGTCCCACACCGTGCTACGGACCGTGACCCGCTACTGCTACTCCGCCGACCGCACCCTGACCCACCGCCACGTACCGCAACTGCGCGGCCTGAGAACCCCCGCCGAACAAGCCCAACTGGCAGCCGAAGTAGTGCCGTCGCAATGAGAGCCTGGGCCGACCTGCAGGACCCCGATCAGGGTGTCGTCCGATTCGAACACGACCACTACCTGAAAATGTGGGCCCTGACCGAACCGAAGATCGACGCAGACTTCGTCTTCCTCGATGAAGCCCAGGACACGAACCCGGTACTGGAGAACATCTTCGTCGCCCAACGCGACCACGCCCAGCTCGTGATGGTCGGCGACTCCGCCCAGGCCATCTACGGCTAGCGAGGCGCCCGCGACGTAATGACGGCCTTCGACGCTACGCCGCTCACCCTCACCCGTTCCTTCCGCTTCGGCCCCCGTCTGGCCGAGCAGGCCAACCGCTGGCTCGAACTCGCCGACGCGCCCATCCGCCTGACCGGCACCGAGAGCATCTCCACCGAGGTCGGCACCATCGCCCACCCCGACGCCGTGCTGTGCCGCACCAACATCGGAGCCATGAGCGAAGTCCTGAGCCTGCTTGCCGCGGGCCACCGCGTGGCGCTCACCCGCGGGGGAGACACCCTGTCCAGGCTGGCTCTTGCCGCGCGCGATCTCAAGGAGGGCCGCCGCACCAACCACCCCGAACTCGTCCTGTTCACCTCCTGGGGCGAAGTGCAGGACTATGCAACCTACGATCCCGCCGGAGGAGATCTCCAGCCCTTTGTCGACCTCGTCGACACACACGGACCTGATGCCATCCTTTCCGCCGTCGACGAACTCATCGACGAGAAACACGCCGACGTGACGGTCTCCACCGCGCACAAGGCCAAAGGCCGTGAATGGGCCGCCGTCAGAATTGCCGACGACTTTCCCCCGCCCAAGGACACCGACCAACACGATGCTCAAGGCCGCCCGGTCCCGGAACCGGTCTGCGACACGGATGCGCGCCTCGCGTACGTTGCCGTCACCCGCGCTCGCCGCCAACTCGATCTTGGCGGTCTAGCGTGGATTGACACGCATCTCACAACCTCGAACGAGCCCGAGCCCTCGCGATGTGTACCCCACGACAAACGTAGCCGGGAATCAGCGGTTGGTCCGGCGTAATCGAGTACGTAGAGCGTCTCGCTCATGCACAGCCGGTTGAGTCAGAGCCGCCTGCCAGGCCGGCGTCCGCGTGCCACGGCGGAAGCTGGCCTGGCTTTGAACTCCCCTCGCGGGGTGCCGCTTGTGACGGTGAGGGACGAGTTCATTAGGTGTCTCTGTATGTGTGGTTGCGGGCCGCCGTGCCGTGGTCAGGGTGCAGCCTGGGGCGGGGTGGAGTGGCGGACGAAGACGGGCTTGAGGTGCTTCTCGGGCAGGGCGTCGGGGAGTTGTTCCCAGTCGAGGACGTGGGAGACGACTCGGGCGGGGTCGACGGTGCCGGAGGCGGCGAGGTCGAGGGCGTCGGGGATGTGGGCGCGAACGTTGTCGCGGGCGATGCGCAGGGTGACGCCGGTGAGGTACATGTCGAGGAGTGGCAGTTCACCGGGGCGGAAGTGGTTGCCGGCTGATTCGCAGATGCCTTCGGGCGCGAGTGACTTGACGGCGAGGGTGAGCTGGTCGACGCGCCCGGTTGCCTCGACGGCGAGGTCGAAGCCGTGGCGGATCGCTTCGATCGATTCGGCGGTGCGGGCGCCGAAGCCCTCGGCGAGCTTGCGGTGCTCCGCGTCGGGGTCGACGTAGAGAACGTCGGAGGCGCCGAGGGCGCGGGCGATGTCGCAGACGTACAGGCCGATGCTCCCACGGGCGACGACCAGGACCCGGGCGCCGGGGCGGGCCTTGAGGTGGGGCGCGACCAGGCGCCAGGACAGCGACCAGTTGTCGCTCGCCGAGGCCATCGCGACCGGGTCGAGACCGGCGGGCAGGGGCACCAGCATGGCGTCCGCGTACGGGACGCGGACCAGGTCGGAGAAGAGGCCGCCCCAGTTGCCGCCGATCGGCGCGCCGTACATGGCCATGTGCGGGACCGAGGTGCAGTGGGCGGTGAGTCCGTTGCGGCAGTGGTCGCAGGTGCCGCAGCTGATGGACCAGGGTACGACGACGAGGTCGCCGGGGGCCACGGTGGTCACCGCGTCGCCGATGTCGGTGACGCGGGCGATGCACTCGTGGCCGAGGGCGAACGGCGGATCGATGAAGCCGTGCCCGGCCAAGATTGCCGAGTCCACGTCGCAGGAGGTCGCGGCGATCGGTGCGACGATCGCCTCCTGGTCGGACTGGAGCTCGGGGTCCGGGGCCTCGCGCCATTCGACCGTGCGGCGGGCGACGTATGTCAGTTCACGCATCCGCCTGCTCCTTGTTCTGCCGCGCCAGAGCGACCAAGTCGGCGTAGCGGATGACGGAGCCGCCCGCGCCCCAGGTTCCGTCCTGCTGCTCATGCACGAGCACCCACACTCGCAGCGCGTCGTCGGGGGAGAGGCCGGCGGCTGACAGAACGGTCTTCGTCGCGTCCTGGACCAGGCCGGCCTTGCGCCGCTCGGACAACGCCCCCCGCGGCACCGTCACCTCCACCAGGAAGCGGGGAGCGTCGTCCTCGGCGGTCCCTTGGGCGCGTTCGGGCAGCTCGACGAGGTAGCTCCACGCCTGGGCGCGGAAGAAGGCGGTGTCGGGCGCGCCCTCCCAGCGCAGCAGCACGGCCGCAAGGTCGCGCTGAACGGTGGTGCGGCCCTCTTTGGTGAGGGCTCCGGCAGGCACGGTCAACCGGATCATGGGCATGGCAGCTCCTATGACGATCGTTATAGACCTGGGTCACGGTAGGCTATGACGGTCGTTATAGCGAGAGGGGAGTGCGAGATGGCCAAAGGCGGTGCGCCGTCCCGTGAGCGGATCGTGGCCGGTGCCGCGGACATGATCAGTCGGCGCGGCCTGAGTGCGACGAGCATCCGGGAGATGGCCAAGCACGCCGAGGCGCCGCTCGGCTCGACGTACCACTACTTCCCCGAGGGCAAGCAGCAACTGGCCGCCGAGGCGGTCCGCTTCACGGGCGAGTGGGTCGCGCGGAGGCTGCGCAAGGAGCTGGAACCCGGGCCGGCGGCGGGGCTGCGGGCGTTTCTGGACCTGTGGCGGAGGATCGTCGTCGAGAGCGACTTCCATGCCGGCTGCCCCGTTCTGGCGGTAGCCATCGAGGAGCCCCCGGCCGACGAGGTGCCGCCCGCCCTGGTGGCCGCCGCTGAGGTGTTCGAGCAGTGGGAGAGCTTGCTGGCCGCATCGCTGCGGGAGCACGGCGCCGGGGCCGAGCAGGCTGCGCAGCTCGCCACGCTCATCGTCGCCGCCGTCGAGGGGACGGTGGCGATGTGCCGCGCCAAGCGCAGCACTCAGCCCCTCGATCAGGCCGCCGAACAGCTTCAGGCCCTCATCGCCACCGCAACCAGGGACTGAGCCGAGCCGGGCCCGGCCGACCGGTCTTTCGCCGGGTCGGCCCTCGCTACCAGGAAGGCGGGCGGGAGGAACGAAGGAGTGGGGGACTTTGACAACGCCGTGATTTCACGGCGTGACGTCGTCCAGGAGCCAGGAGCCAGGAGCCAGGAGCCAGGAGCCAGGAGACGATGGAGACGACGCAGCGCGGGTCAGCAGACGGTGGTGGTGCTGTCCACGCGGATGGGAGCAGTCGTGCGGGCAGTGATGTCCTCGATCGTGACGCCGGGGGCGGTTTCGACGAGGGCGAGGCCGTCTGGGGTGATGTCGAGGACGCCGAGGTCGGTGATGATGCGATGCACGCACTGTTCTCCCGTGAGCGGGAGGGTGCATTCTTTGAGGATCTTGGGGCTGCCGTCCTTGGCGGTGTGTTCCATGAGCACGATGACCCGGCGAGCGCCGTGGACGAGGTCCATGGCTCCGCCCATGCCTTTGACCATCCTGCCGGGGATCATCCAGTTGGCGAGGTCGCCCCGCGCCGAGACCTGCATGGCACCCAGCACGGCTGTGTCGATGTGGCCACCTCGGATCATGCCGAAGGAGAGGGCGGAGTCGAAGAAGCTCGCGCCGGGCAGTACGGTGACGGTCTCCTTGCCCGCGTTGATGAGGTCGGGATCGACCTCCGCTTCCGTGGGGTAGGGCCCCGTGCCGAGGATGCCGTTCTCGGAGTGCAGGACCACGTGCACGCCGGCCGGCAGGTGACCGGGGATCAGTGTCGGCAGGCCGATGCCCAGGTTGACGTAGGAGCCGTCGGTGAGTTCGGCGGCGGCGCGGGCCGCCATCTGCTCGCGTGTCCAGGCCATCAGGAACGTACCGTCCTCTTCTCGATCTTCTTGTCGGCGGCGTCCTCGGCAGTGAGCGCCACGATCCGCTGGATGTAGATGCCGGGCAGGTGGATCTCGTCGGGGGACAGCTCGCCCGGTTCGGCGAGTTCCTCGACCTCGGCGATCGTTGTGCGGCCGGACATCGCGGCCAGCGGGTTGAAGTTGGCGGCGGCTCTCCGGAAGACGAGATTGCCGTGGCGGTCGCCGCGCCAGGCCCGTACGAGGGCGAAGTCGGTGACGATGCCGTGCTCCAGGACGTGTGCGCGGCCCCCGAAGTCGCGGGTCTCCTTGGGCGGGGAGGCCACGGCGACCGAGCCGTCGGGCCCATGACGCCAGGGGAGTCCGCCCCGGGCGACCTGCGTTCCGACGCCGGCCGGGGTGTAGAAGGCCGGAATACCGGCGCCGCCGGCCCGCAGGCGCTCGGCCAGAGTGCCCTGGGGTACCAGTTCGACCTCGAGTTCTCCGGACAGGTATTGCCGGGAGAACTCCTTGTTCTCACCCACGTAGGAACCGGTGACTCGGCTGATGCGGCGCGCGGCGAGGAGAACGCCGAGGCCGCGGTCGTCGACGCCGCAGTTGTTGGAGATGACCTTCAGACCGCTCGTGCCGTGCGCGTGCAGGGCGCGGATGAGGACTTCGGGTACGCCACTGAGGCCGAAGCCGCCAACGGCCAGCGAGGCGCCGTCGGGGATGTCGGCGACCGCTTCAGTGGCGCTCGCTCGGACCTTGTTCATTCGAAGTCCTTTCAGGGGCTCGTGCCGGGCACGACGGCGGACCAGTCGCCGTCGACGACGAGGTCGGCTCCCGTGATGTGGGCGGCTTCGTCGGAGGCGAGGAGGACGGCGGCGTCGACGACGTCGTCGGGGCCTCCAGCGCGGCCGAGCGGGATCGGGCGGGCGACGGCGCGCACCGGGTGGTCTTCGCAGAGGAGAGTGGCCCGGGAACCGGCAGTGCCGACTGCACCAGGGCTGACACAGTTCGCGCGGATACCGTACGGGGCGCCCTCAGCGGCGAGTTGGCGGGTCAGCGCGATGACGGCGCCCCGGGAGGCGGAGTGCGCGGTTGTCCGGTTGGTGAGCGAGCCGGTGAGTCCCGCGGTGGAGCCGAGGGTGAGGATGCAGCCACGGCTGCGCCGCAGGTGCGGCCAGGCGGATCGGACGGTCAGCCGTACCGAGTCCAGCTCGGCTCGCATGGTGAAGGCGAAGTCCCGGTAGGGCCGGCTGTCGACCGGTCCGAAGCGGACGGCGCCTGCGTTGGCGTAGACGATGTCGATGCCGCCGAAGGCGTCCACGGCTTCGTGTACCCAGGAGGAGACGGACTGCTCGTCGGTGACGTCCAGGGGCCCGGGGGTCAGGGCGGTCCCGCCTTCGCGGGCGATGAGCCGCTGCGTGTCGAGTGCCTGCTCGTGCAGCAGGTCGCCTCCCACGACGAGCGCGCCCTCGGCGGCGAAACGGCGTGCCACGGCTCGGCCCTGGCCGCCGGCGGTGCCGGAGATCAAGGCAACCTTGCCGTCGAGTCGCCTCACGCGCCGGCCTCCCCAAGGAGGGCGTCCGACACGGACTTCACGCCGCCGTGCGCGGTCAGGCCGCCGTCGACGGCGATCTCCGCGCCGGTGATGAAGGAGGATTCGTTCGACAGGAGGAAGACGACCAGCGGGGCCACCTCGGCTGCGGTGCCGGTGCGCCCGAGCGGGGTCTCGCGGATGTTGGCTTCGCGGAAGGCCGGTGCGGCGGAGGCGGTCATCTCGGTCTCGATGTAGCCGGGGTGGATCGTGTTGACGCGGATGCCGCGCGGGCCGAGTTCCGTGGCCGCGGTCTTCGACAGGCCGCGCAGGGCCCATTTGCTGGTCGTGTAGGCGACCGGATAGTGAGCGGTGAGGGCCGCCGAGGAACCGACGTTCACGATCGATGAGCCGGGCGGCATGAGCGGGACGAGGTGCTGAATGCCGATCAACGGGCCGGCCACGTTGACCGCGTGGACCCGTGCCAGGTCGTCTGGGCGCACGTCGCCGATGCGGGCCCGCCAGGTGATGCCGGCGTTGTTCACCAGGCCGTGGACCTGCCCGTACGCCTCCTTGAGTTCGGCGGCCAGTTCCTCCCAGTCCTTCTCGCTGGTGACGTCGAGGCGACGACAGTCCTCGGCGGATGCGACGTCGGTGGCGATGACGCGGGCTCCCTCCCGCACCAGTGCCTCGGCCTCGGCGGCCCCCTGGCCCCGGGCCGCTCCGGTGACCACGACGACCTTGCCGAGCAGCCTCTTGGGGTGCGGGTCGCTCACGGCCGCTCCCGGGAGCGGCGTCGGCCGGCGGGGAGTGCGATGGGTTCAGTGCCGGGAGCGACGGTGTTGGACACGGTGCCGATGCCCTCGACCGTGAGCGTGACGGTGTCGCCGGGCTTGAGCGGCGGAGGGGTCCGTTCTCCGCGTATGCCCCACAGTTCGGCGAGGCAGCCGCCGTTTCCGCAGGTGCCGGAGCCGAGCACGTCGCCCGGGACGACCCGGGTGCCGCGGGAGGCGTACGCGACCATTTCCTCGAACGTCCAGCTCATGTTGGACAGCAGATCCCTGCCGACGACCTCGCCGTTGACTTCGGCGGTGAGGGCCAGTCTCAGGAAGCCGTCGTCGTCCCGATGGCGCTCGAGCTCGTCGGCGGTGACCAGGTACGGGCCGAGGGTGGTGGCGGTGTCCTTTCCCTTGCACGGGCCGAGACCCACCTTCATCTCGGCGGACTGAAGGTCCCGTGCGGACCAGTCGTTGAAGACCGTGTAGCCGATGATGTGGTCGCGTGCCTGGTCGGGAGTGAGGTCGCGGCCTTCGCGGCCGATGACCGCGGCAACCTCCAGCTCGAAGTCCAGGACCGCGGAGCCCGGCGGCATCGGAATGTCGTCGCCGGACGCGTAGATCGCGTGCGGGTTGGTGAAATAGAAGGTGGGCGCGGTGTACCACTGTTCGGGCACGCCGCCTGTTCCCTCCACCGAGCGGCGTACGCCCTCGACATGCTCCTCGAACGTGACGAAGTCCCGCACGGAGGCGGGCTGAAGCGGTGGCAGCAGGCGCACCTGGGAGACGTGTGGGCCGGCCGGGACGTCGAGGGTGGCGGCACCGAGATCGAGGAGTGCGGGGAGACCGTCCCCGGCGCTGATGACCTCGGTCAACGAGCGGAGGCCGGGCACGGGATACAGCACGCCATCGGCGTCGACCACGGCGACGCGGGTTTGATGCTGGTGTTCGTAGGCGGCGAAGCGCATGAGCAGCTCCTGGCTGGGGCTGGGCCCGAGGCGCGGCGCCGTGTGTCAGGGCAGGTGACAGGCTGCCGCGCCCCGGGAGTTCGGAGAGGGATCAGACCGGCGGGGCGACGAAGCAGCCGCGGTCGGGGTCGTTGAAGGACTCCTTTGCGACCAGCTCGTTCATCGGGTTGGCGGTGCCCCACTGGTCGGTGACCTCGGGCTGGGAGAAGTCGTAGACGTGCGGGTGCCAGGTGTCCTCGTCCAGGCATTCCAGCTCGGTCGTGTACTCGACGGTGTTGCCGTGCGGGTCGAGGAAGTACGTGAAGGTGTTGTCGCCGGCCATGTGACGGCCGGGGCCCCAGATCTTCTTGAAGCCGGCGCGGATCACACGGCCGGAGCCGCGCATGTACTCGTCGATGCCGCGCATTTCGAACGACACGTGGTGCAGGGAGGCGTGCGGTCCCTTCGCCAGTGCCATCGAGTGGTGCTGGTTGGAGATCCGCATGAAGTGCATGACCTCGCCCATGTGCGGCGAGCTCAGGGTGTCGGAGAGCCGGAAGCCGAGGTGCCGCTCGTACCACTCCTTCGTCCGGTCCAGATCCGGGGAGTTGAGCACGACGTGGGACAGCTTGACCGGGATCGACTCCTTCTCCTCGATCTTGCGGTGCTGCCGTACCGTCACGTCGGCAGAGACCTCGATGGTCCGGCCGTCCACGTCGAAGAAGCGGAAGCCGTAACCCCCGCCGGGTGTGTCCACCTTGCCCGGCTGCGTGATCAACCGCACGCCACCGGAGAGGAGTTGCTCTGCGAGAGTGTCCACGTCAGCCGGCGAAGCGGCACCGTAGGAGACGAGGTCGAGGCGCTTCTCCTCGGCCTTGCGCAGCCTGATGACGTACTGCTCGGGGGAGCCCTCGGCGGCGAGGAAAGAGATCTCGGAGTCCTCGGCGACCTTGGTCAGACCCCAGACACCCGCGTAGAAGTCGAGCTGCTTGTCGTAGTCGGGCACGGCCAGGTCGACGTGCCGCAGATGGGTGAGCAGTCGTGCGCTCATGAGGGTTCCTCCTCAGGACAGGGTCAGATTGAGCAGGGCGGAGGCGGTACCGCCCCGGATGGCCTCGAAGTCGGCCTCGGGGACACGTGCGGCGCGCAGAGCGCCCACGGGGTCCTTCGTGCCCATGTCGAAGGGGAAGTCGGAGCCGAGCAGGACACGGTCGGGCCCGGCGACCCGGATCAGCTCCCGCAGGACGGACGGGTCGTGGACGAGCGAGTCGAAGTACAGGCGCTTCAGATAGCTGCTGGGCGGATGAGCGCAGCCGGAAGCCGCGTCGGTGCGGGCGGACCAGGCGTGGTCGGAGCGGCCGATGTGAGTCGGCAGATAGCCACCGCCGTGGGCGGCGATCACCTTCAGCCCCGGGTGACGGTCGAGCACTCCCGAGAAGATCAGGTGCGACAGTGCCACGGCGTTCTCCGTGGGCTGGCCCACGGTGTTGGACAGGTACCACTGGTCCAGGCGCTCGTCCAGCGTGCATCCGAAGGGGTGCAGGAAGATGACGGCGCCGGTCTCCTCCGCTCGCGACCAGAACGGCTCGTAGGCCGGGTCGGACAGTTCCAGGCCCGGAGCGTGGCTCGAGATCTCCACCCCGGCCAGGCCCTGTTCCAGCGCGTGATCGAGCGCCCCCACCGTGTGGTCCGGGTGCTGGAGCGGCACCAACCCGAGGCCGCGCAGCCTGTTCGGAGCGGCTGAACAGTGCCTGGCTGTTGCCTCGTTGGCCAGCCGGTACAGCTTCTCGGCCGTCTCCTCGTCCGTCCAGTAGTGGTAGTGCGAGGGTGAGGGGCTGACGAGCTGGACGTCCACGCCCTGTGCGTCCATCGCGGCCAGCCGTGCGGCCGGGTCGGTGAGCCGCGGGATGCGCTCGCGCACCATGGGGCCGCTGACCGCGAGGGCCGCGGGGCCGTTGCGCCGGGCATCCAGCGCTCGCGCCATCGCCAGTCCGGGCAGGCCGTCGACGAGGGAGTCGACTTCGGGCAGCAGCACGTGAGCGTGGACGTCGACGGTCCGTGAGGTCACGGCAGCTCCCTGAGCATCGTCATCGTGCGGCCCATCAGACCGGGTACGTCCGCGTCGCGTACGCCGTCGAGCTGCCACTGCCCGATCTGCACGGACGCCTCAACCACCGGACGGACGCGGGCGATACGCCGGTCGTAGTACGCCTGGAAGAGCGCGTCGTCCCAGACCTCGGTGCTGGTCAGCAGACGCGAGAGCACCCACGCGTCCTCCAGGGACAGGGCGGCGCCCTGCGCGAGAGTGGGCGGACAGCAGTGGGCGGCGTCGCCGACGAGGACCACACGGCCCCGGTGCCAGGAGCCCTCGACCAGCATCCGGTCGAACCAGGTGTAGTTGACCTTCGCCGGATCGGTGATGTGCTCGGTGATCTCCGGCCAGAATCCTCCGTAGGCGGCGGCGAGGCCGCGCATCTCGTCGGCGTAGGACTCCGGCGGGATCGACGCCCGGTCGCGATGGGCCTCGACCACGTAGGCGTAGATCGTGGTGTCGCTCGTCGGACAGTAACCGGCGATGTAGGCCGGACCGCCGTAGGCGAGATCCGTGCGGGTGACGTCGGCCGGCCGGGGGACGGCGACGCGCCAGATGGCCATGCCGGTGGGTTCCGGCTTGGCGGTGATGCCGATGGCCGCGCGGGTGGTGGAACCCAGTCCGTCGGCGGCGATCACCAGGTCGTAGCGGCCCTCGGTGCCGTCGGTGAAGCGCGCGCTCACCCCTGTGCCGTCCTGCTCCAGCTGCTCGACCCGGGTGCCGAGGCGCACCGATGCGCCGCTGGCACGGACGGCGTCGATCAGGATGCGCTGCAGCCGGGGGCGCTGCATGCCGACGGTGGCGGGCAGGTCGTCGCCGCCGGTTCGAATGTCGCGTGCGACGTGCAGGACCGTTCCGTCGGGAGCGGTGATGCCGACGGATCCGAAACCGAAACCGGACGCGCTGACCTCCTCCCACACGCCCAGTTCGCGCAGCACACGCAAGGCGTTGCCCTGCAGGGTGATGCCTGAACCGGCGGTGGCGTTCCAGTCGTCCTTCGCCTCGATCAGGTCAACGGTCAGACCGGCCCGGCGCAGCAGAATGGTCATGGCGTTTCCGGCAGCGCCACCACCGATCACCAGGACCGTGCGGGCTGTGCTCATGGAGGACTCCCTTGCTGAGCGCGTCACTTGATCGCGATCGGGTTGACGGGGGAACCGACAGCGCCGGTGATGCGCAGGGGCGCGGCGGCGAGCAGGAACTCGTACACCCCGTCCGCCGCGCAGTCCTCGGCCAGGGCTTCCAGGTCCCACATCTCACCGATGAGGAGGCCGATATTGGGTATCGCGACCTGGTGCAGGGGCTGGAAGGCGTTCTCGAACTCGTTGGGACGGACCTCGAAGCCCCAGGTGTCCGTGGCGATCGCCGCGATCTCGGTGCCGTGGAGCCAGCCGGCCGTGGTGAAGGAAAGCCCCGGCGCGGGTCCGCCGGCGTAGTCGCCCCACCCGTCTCGGCGTACCCGGGTCAGCTGACCGGTACGTATCAGCACGATGTCACCGCGTCCCACGCTCACGCCGTGCGCTTCCGCTGTGGCGGACAGGTGCTCCTCGGTGATGGCGAATCCGTCGGGCAACTCGCCGGCGATGCCCACGACCCGTCCCACGTCCAGGAGCACGCCGCGTCCGGCGACATGGGGAGCCATGTGCTCGATGCCGGTGACCAGGTCGCCGTCGGAGGTGACGACCTTCTCGGCCGCGCGACCGTTCCACGCCTTGCCGTGGTCGAAGATGTGCCCGAGCCCGTCCCATTGCGTGGAGCACTGGAGCGGCATGGCGATCACGTCGTCGGCGCCGCCGATGCCGTGCGGGAAGCCCTGGTGGCCGAGCGCGGCGTCGGTGCCGGTGTCCAGCATCGTGTGCACCGGGTTGGTGCGCCGCCGCCAGCCCTTCTGCGGGCCGTTCATGTCGAAGGACTGCGACAGGGAGAAGCTGGTCCCGCGCCGGACGAGACCGGCACCTTCGCGTCGCTTTCCCTCGTCCAGGAAGTTCAGTGTGCCGAGCCGGTCGTCCTCGCCCCAGCGGCCCCAGTTGGAGTACGTCTTGGCCGCCAGCGCGATCGCGCCTTCCGGATCGCGGGGATCGACGGCCGTCATGCCTTCGCCTCCGCCACACATCGGGTGCTCTGGACGCCGAGCCCGGTGACCGAGCCCTCCATCACATCGCCGTCGCGCAGAAGGCGGCCCCAGTGCATGCCGTTGCCGGCCGGGCTGCCCGTGAGCACAAGATCACCCGGGAGGAGATGGGCCGTCCGCGAGGCGTACGACACCATCCGCGCGACCTTGAAGATCATGTCCTTGGTGGACTCGTCCTGCATGGTTTCGCCGTTGAGCTTCAGCGTCACACGCAGGTCGTCAGGGTCGGCGATGGACTCGGCGGGCACGATCCACGGGCCGAGCGGTGTGAAGCCGGGCGCGTTCTTGCTGCGCAGCCAGTCGGTGCCGATCTGCGGCATGTCCCTGCGGAAGACGGTCGACCGGTCGGTCAGATCGTTGGCGATCGTGTAGCCCGCGATGTGCGCGGATGCCTCCGCGACGGACACCTGGTACGCGGGGCGGCCGATCACGACCGCCAGTTCCAGTTCCCAGTCCGGCTTCTCGGCCCAGGCGGGCAGCACGACGTCGTCGTAGGGACCCGTGATCGCACTGGGCAGGCCGATGAACACGTACGGCAGGTCCTCGGTAGCCCGCCGGTCCATGATCTCGGCCGCTTCCGCTCGCCGTTCGGCCTCGGAGCGGTCATCGCCGGGGGCGCGGTGGGCGACGTGCAGGTCGATCACGTGCTGCCGGTAGTTCGCACCTGACTGGAAGACCTGGCGCGGTTCGACCGGGGCGTGCACGTGAAGGTCCGTGATCGGCGTGCGGCTGACGCCGGTGTCGGCGGCCAGGGTACGCAGCTGCGGCAGGGTCTTGTCCCAGCGATCCAGCAGGCTCAGCACGGTCAGCTGTTCGTCACCCAGTGCGGCCCGAAGGTCGAGGGCGTTGCCGTCCGGCGTGACGAGAGCGGGAAAGCGGGGCCCGTCGGGGGCCGAGAGAGTCGCGAGGGCGAACGGTCCGGCGAAGAGTGCGGACGCGGATTCAGGTTTCACGGACATGTCCTCCTGATTGCGGTGGGACTAATCTGGACCCCGCACCACCGATCAGGGAAATCGATTCTATGGATGCAATGCATCCATCTCGTGGATTGCTCCGGGTCGGCATCGCTCTGCAGAGGAACTTTCATGAACCTGGCCCGCTTGGATCTCAACCTCGTCGTCGCTCTGCGCGCCCTGCTGGAGGAGCGCAACGTCACCCGTGCCGGGCAGCGTGTCGGCCTCAGCCAGCCTGCGATGAGCGCTGCCCTCTCCCGGCTGCGCCGGCACTTCGACGACGACCTGCTCGCCCGAGTCGGCGGCCACTACGAGCTGACCGCGCTGGGGCAGGTCCTTCTGGACCGCACCTCGACCGCCTATGACGTGCTGGAACGCCTCTTCGCCAGCCAGGCCTACTTCGACCCGGCCAAGGAGAACCGGGAATTCAAGCTGATGGCGTCCGACTACGCCGTGGCGATCTTCGGCACCGAGCTGGCTCGCGTGATCCATGAGGAAGCTCCCGGGATCCGGCTGCGCTTCTCCCAGACCCCGACGACCGTGGTGGACGACACCGCCACCCTGCTGAGCGCCAGCGACGGTCTGTTCATGCCGCACGGCGTCATCAGCGACTTCCCCGCCACCGACCTCTATGACGACCGCTGGGTCTTCCTCGTCGCGCGGGACCACCCGAGCGTCGACGACCGGCTCACCCGCAAGGACCTGGCCCGGCTTCCCTGGGTGACGTACCAGCGAACGTACGACGCCCCAGCAGTACGCCAGCTCGGCATGCTGGGCATCGAACCGCGGGTCGAAGTCTCCGTCGACAGCTTCCAGTCGCTGCCGCTGCTGGTCGCAGGCACCCGGCGCATCGCGCTGGTCCAGGCGCGTATGGCCCGGATGATGGAACCCATCGCCGCCGTCAAGGTGGTGGAGCCGCCCTATGAAGCCGTACCGCTGAGAGAGGCACTGTGGTGGCACCCGGTGCACACGCATGACGCGGCACACATCTGGCTGCGTGATACCGCCGCGCGCGTCGGAGCCCGTCTGGCCCCCGGAGCTGAGCGGCACCTCTGACCCACCTGCTGTAACGGCCCATTGGGCGGGAGGTCGCTGAAGCCCGGCGCAGCCAATGACATCACCATCCACACGATGGATCGAGGGCATCGGCAACTTGGATGACGTGAGGGGTGGGCAGGCCGAGACCCGGAACGCATAGTCGTGGGACACCACCGCGCCCGTGAGCCGACTGCGGGGGCCGCCCGCACAGCCCGTCCGGCCCGGTCCGCTACACGGCGCTCCTCCCTTCCTCACGTCCCACGGAGTGCCGCCATGCCCGCTTCCGCTGCCCTGCCCGCTCACGGACGTACGGGGGACCCGGCCGTCTGGGGCAGGCTGCCCGCCGTGCTGCTGATGGCCGGCAGCTGCCTGCCGATCCTGGGAGCTGTCCTCATCGCTCCGGTCCTGCCACGCATGCAGGACGCCTTCCAGCACGTCCCGGGCAGCGCCGCTCTCGTCCCGCTCGTGCTCACCGTCCCGGCCCTCTCCCTGGCCGTGCTCGCCCCGTTCGCCGGTGTCCTCGTCGACCGGCTCGGCCGCAAGCGCCTGCTGGTCGTAGCCACGGTGCTGTACGCGCTGTTCGGCACCGCACCCCTGTGGCTGGGCTCGCTCGTAGGCATCCTGCTCAGCCGTGTCCTGGTGGGTGTCGCCGAAGCGGCCATCATGACGTGCTGCACCACGCTGATCGGCGACTACTACAGCGGACGGACCCGTGACCGGTACCTCGCCCTGCAGACCATGTGCGCATCGGCGTCCGCCACACTCTTCTTCGTCCTTGGCGGAGCCCTCGGCTCGATCGGCTGGAGGGCGCCCTTCTGGCTGTACGCCGTCGGCCTGCTGCTCGCTCCGGCCATGGCCAGGGTGCTGCCCACTCCGAATCCGACGGCCGAGCCGGCAACAGCCGGCCAACACCCCTTCCCACTGCGGCGCATGGCGGGGATCTGTCTGCTGACCGTCTTCGGCGCGATGGTCTTCTACACCGTGCCCGTGGAGATGTCGTATCTCATGGACGACCTGGGCGTGCGGTCCACCGGAGTGGTGGGTGCGGTCACGGCGCTGGCCAGCGCGGCCACCGTCCTGGGCTCGGTGCTCTTCACCAGGCTCACCGATCGGCCACGCCGCCGTATGCCGGCCCTCTTCCTCCTGTGCGCCGTGGGCTTTCTGCTGATGGGGGCGACGGACCACGTCGCCCTTGTCATCGTCGGCGCCGTCGTCAACTGCGTCGGTACGGGGCTGCTTCTTCCCTCCCTGCTGACGCTGGCGCTGTCCCGGCTCGATTTCGCCGATCGCGGGCGTGGCACCGGTCTGTGGACGGCGGCTTTCTTCCTGGGTGAATTCGCCTGCCCGCTCGCCCTGCTGGCCGCCAAGGGCATGCTGGGCACGCTGGCCTCGGCCGTCGTGCTGCTCGGCCTGCTCACGATGCTGGTCTCGGCCGCGCTGCTTCCCCTGACCCGCCGATCACCGAAGACGCTGCCCCGGCATGTTCCCGAAAGCATCTGACTCTGACAGGTCACCGCGCCGGCGTCCGCATGGTCGACCGGCGCACGACCAGTTCCGGCTGCAGCACCACGTGGGTGTGTTCGTGCGTGGCGGCTTCGGCCGTGTCCTCGAGGAGCAGCCGGCCTGCCTCGCGGCCCAAGGTGAGGGCCGGGCGTCGTACCGAAGTGAGCGGAACGACGGCGGACGCGGCGAATTCGATGTCGTCGTATCCCACCACTCCGATGTCTTCCGGCACCCGCAGACCGGCCTCGTACAGCGCCTGCATCACGCCGAGTGCAAGCAGGTCGTTCGCGCAGAAGACGGCGGTGGGGCGCTTTCTGAGGCCGAGGATCCTGTGCCCGGCGTCCCTGCCGGCGCCCACGGTGAGCGCCGGGCACGGCAGATCCCGAAGAGACTCCGCCGGAAGACCTGCCATGTTGACCGCGATGACCGCTCCCCGGCGCCGGTCCCGAACCTGCTGGAGACAGTCGGGTCCGCTGACGTAGCCGATCGACCGGTGTCCCTGCTGGATCAGGTGGCGCACGGCGGCCTGTCCTCCCGCGACGTCGTCGATGCCGACCGAACAGGCCCCCGGCTGAGGGGCGTTCTGGTCCGCGATGACGAACGGCACCCCGTTGCGGCGGAAGCCCGCCACCCTGCGCCCCGTGCCGTCTCCGGAGGCCAGGACGGCGCCGCGGACCTGGTGCGAGGTGATCAGCGAAAGGTGGCGGGCCTCGTCGGCCGGTCCTCGGCCGGCCGTGCACACCATGACCCCGAGGTCGGCCTCGAGCGCTGCCTGTTCCACGCCGGCGGCCAGCGCGGTGAAGAAGGGATTGGCCAGGTCGAGGACCAAGACGGCCACGAGCCGGGAAGCGAAGCCGCGCAACTGGCGCGCGCCGTCCGAACGTACGTATCCCAGGGCGTCGATGACGTCCAGGACCCGCTGCCGGGTCGGCGCGGCGACGATGTCGGGGCGGTTGAGGACGTTGGACACCGTGCCGAGCGAGACGCCGGCTTCCCGCGCCACGTCCTTGATGCCCACTCTGCGCCGGGCTCTGGCTTCCCGGGCGGCTGCTGTGTGGTGGCGCGGTGGCTCGCGCCGGACCACGGGCACGGTGGGCATCGTCCGTTCCACGGTCTACCGGCCTCCTGGCGTTGCCGTGCTCTTCCGCACGACCAGGCGCGGAGTCATGGTGGTGCGGATCGCCCGGTCGCGGCGGCCTTCGACTCTCTCGATGAGAAGGCGTGCGGCTGTCGAGCCCATGGTGTGTCCGGCCTGGTCGACGCTGGTCAGCTGGACCGGGGCCAGGGCCGCGAGGGCCGTGTTGTTGTAGCCGACGAGGGAGAGATCGTCGGGGATGCGCAGGCCGAGTTCGTGGGCGGCGCGGTAGATGCCCAGGGCCGCGACATCGGCGCCGGTCATGATGGCTGTGGGTGCGCGTTCCGCGGTCAACAAGGTCATACCGGCTTTGAAACCACCATCGTCGGAGTACGCGCCATGGTGCACCTGGGCGTGGTCAGCGAGGCCGTGCCGTCGCATGGCCTCCATGTAGCCGGAGGCGAGCACGATCTCGGGTGTTCTCTTCCACCGGCCCGTCTTGGCTCCAGGCGCCGAGACAAGGGCGATGTCGCGGTGGCCGAGGGAGACCAGGTGGTCCACCACCAGGCCGGCGCCGACATCGTCGGCGTCGACGACCGAATCGTGGCTGTCCGCGGCGTCGTCGTGGCCGATCACGACCGTGGGCGTCGACGCAGCGGTGGCGAGGACCTCCGGGCGGGGCGTGCTCGGCGCGATGAGGACCAGGCCGTCCATCTGGCGGTCCACCATGGAACGGATGGTGCGGGCCTGGTCCTGCGCGTCGAACCCGGCCGCTCCGATCAGCACGGTGTAATCGGAGCTGCGCAGCTCGTCCTGGATGCCGTCCAGGATGTCGGCGAAGAAGGCGTTGCGGACGTTGTCCAGCAGGACGCCGATGGTGTAGGTCCGCCCGCGCATGCCACGGGCGGCGGCGTGCGGGCGGTAGTCGAGTGCGGTGATCGCGGCCTGCACCTTCTCGTGCATGGCAGGGCTCACCCCGTAGGCGTTGTTGAGCACCTTGGACACGGCCGCAATGGACACGCCTGCGTGCCGGGCGACATCGGTGATCGTCACGCGCTTGTTCTGCCTGGGTTCTGCAGCGCCGTCCATCGCCCGCACTCCGGTTCTCGTGGTCGTTGGTGTAACGGTTTACAGGATGTCACACGCCCAGCGTCAAGTCTCTGATTGAAATCCCTGGTGTTACAGCTCCGTGTCTTGACGGAGTAGGGCGACGGGTGCAGGGTGTTGCCCACTCGACATGGAGAACGTTTTACGAACTCCAGCGTGGCGCGGCCGCCTGTCGCTCTCGGCGCCGTCCTTCCGCCTTCCGCCTCACATCTCGCTTCTTCTCCAACCCCTGGGAGTCACCCGTGTCCCTTCGCACGTTCCGCGCTCGGCGCACACGTCTGGGTCTGTTCACGGCCGGCGCGGCCTCAATGGCCCTGCTCGCCACCGCCTGCGGCGGCAGCGGGAGCGGTACCGCGGCGGCGCCGAAGAACTTCAGCTACCTCAGCGTCACCGAGAACACCACCGTCAAGACGGCCCTGACCAGCCTCTCCGAGGGCTCGTGCAAGTCCGCGAACGACGCGCTGCCCCTGAAGGTGGAGACCGTTCCCCAGGCGAGCCTCGACCAGAAGCTGCAACTGCTCGCCGGGCAGGGCGCCCTGCCGGTGCAGTTCGCCGCGGGCAACGCCCCCGCGCTCACCCAGAAGCTCGCCAAGTCGGGGAAGATCGCCGACCTGGAAGCCAAGCTGAAGGAGCTGGGAGTCGACGACCAGCTGGAGCCGGCCGCCGTGTCGACGATCAAGGCACTGTACGGCGGCAAGCTGGAGGTACTGCCGTACGAGTACAACATCGAGGGAGTCTTCTACAACAAGAAGATCTTCGAGGCCAACGGCCTGAAGGTCCCCGGCACTTGGGACGAGCTGGTCGCTTCAGCGGCCAAGCTCCAGGCCAAGGGCATCCAGCCCTTCTCCGCCTCCGGTCAGCAGGGCTGGCCGCTCACCCGTCTCCTCAGCGGCTACCTCTACCGCAGCCTCGGCCCGGACGCGCTCAAGGACGTCGCCGACGGCAAGGCGAAGCTGACCGACCCGCAGTACGTCAAGGCCGCCGCCGAGATCGCCGCCCTCGGCAAGAAGGGCTACTTCGGCAAGGGCGTCGGCTCCATCGACTACGACACCGCCATGAACCAGTTCCTCACCGGCAAGGCCGCCATGCTCTACATGGGCAGCTGGGCACTGGCGAACATCTCGGACGCCAAGCAGGACAAGATCGGCGCGGACAACGTCGGCTTCATGCCCTTCCCGGCCGTCTCCGGCGGCAAGGGCTCCATCGACCAGTACCCGTCCAACGTCGGCCTCGGCATCACCCTGGGCGCCAAGTCCTTCGACAAGAACACCGGCGCCTGGGTCTCCTGCATCGCCAAGAACTACGGCAGCAAGGCGCTCAAGGACCACGGCTCGATCTCCGGTTTCAAGGTCAACACCCCGGTCACCGACGCCAACGAGGTCACTACCCAGGTGCGCGAAACCATCAGTGCCTCCAAGCAGAACGTCCTGTGGTTCGAGGCCCTGTTCGGCACCAAGGCCACCACGATCAGCCAGACCAACGCCGCTGGCCTGGTCAGCGGAAGCGTGAGCCCCGAGCAGTTCATGCAGACCGTCCAGGACGCGCTGTCCGCTCAGTGAGCCGACCGGGGCGGCGTGCCTGACGCCGCACGCGCCTTCCGCGCGCCGCCCCGGCGCCTGCTCGGCACAACTCCTCATCGTCATCGAAGTGGATACCACTCATGCACCGCGTACTCGGTGACCGCAGGGCCATCGCGATCCTGCTCGGTCCCGCACTCGTCGTCTATTCCCTGATCATGCTCGTCCCGATGGTGTGGTCGCTCGGCTACTCCTTCACCAAGGGCAACTCCATCGACGGCTTCACCGGCAACGGCGTCGCCAACTTCTCCCGCCTTCTCGATGATCCGGCCGTCCGCCACGCCCTGTGGTTCACCCTCAAGTACGCCGTCGTCGTCACCGCCGGCCAGGTGGTCGCGGGCTACCTCCTGGCCCTGCTCTACGTCTTCTTCCTCAAGCGCGCCTCCGCGCTCGTGCGAACCCTCGTGTTCTTCCCCGTAGTACTGCCCACGGTCGCCGTCGGCCTGCTCTTCCAGAAGTTCTTCCAGGTCGCCCCGCAGACCGGCCCCGTCAACTCGCTGCTGAACGCGGTGGGCATCGACTCCATCGACTTCTTCGGCAGCTCTTCGAGCGCCTTCTGGGTCCTCGTCGTCATGGACATCTGGCGCTCCATGGGCTTCTACGCCGTCCTGCTCTTCGCCGGTCTCGTCGACATCCCTGAGGAAGTCCTGGAGTCCGCGCGCCTCGACGGAGCGACAGGCCTGCGACTGGTGCGCCACATCGTGCTGCCGCTGTCCCTGCCCGTGCTCATGTCCTCTCTGATCTTCAGTATCAACGGCACGCTGAAGGCCTTCGACTCCATCGTCGCGCTCACCAACGGCGGCCCGGGCAACGACACCACACCACTGACCCTGTACATGTTCCAGACGTCGTTCACCTACGGCGACTACGGCTACGGCAGCACCATCGCCGTGCTGCTCACCGTGGTGTGCCTGCTGGTGAGCCTGGTCGTCTTCCGCGTCTCACGGCGCGACCTCACGGAAGGCTGACAACCATGGCCATCGACACCCCTGTGAAGGCCACCGCCCATCAGGCGAGCCGCGGACCGTCCGCTGCTTCCGGACGGTCCCGTTCCCGGCGGCGCGTCCGGGTCAGCAAGATGTGGGTGAAGATCGTCGTCACCCTGCTGCTGGTCGTCGAGATCTACCCGCTCGTCTGGATGTTCCTGACCTCACTGAAGTCCAACAGCGACTACCTCAACCACTCGACCTGGAGCCTGCCCACCACGTGGGAGTGGGGCAACTACACCGAAGCGTGGACCACCGGCCACATCGGCTTGTACGTCCGCAACAGCCTGCTCGCCGTCGTCCCGGCGCTTGCCCTGATCCTGCTGCTGGGAGCGGCAGCCGGTTTCGCGCTCCAGGTCATGGTGTGGAAGGGCCGCAACCTGACCTTGCTGGTCTTTCTGGCCGGCATGATGGTGCCGCCGCAGATGATCCTGCTTCCCCTGTTCACGGTGTACTTCCAGACCGGTCTGTCCGGCACGCTGTGGCCGCTGATCCTCACCTACACCGGCACAGGCCTGCCGCTGACCGTCTTCATGATGGCCACCTACTACAAGTCCGTCCCCCGTGAACTCTTCGAGGCCGCCACGATCGACGGCGCCGGGATCCTGCGCTCCTTCTGGACCATCAGTGTCCCGATGGTCCGCAACGCGCTCCTGACGGTCGGCCTGGTCGAGTTCTTCTTCATCTGGAACGACCTGCTGATCGCCCTCACCTTCACCAACAGCCAGGACCTGCGCACCGTCCAGGTCGGCCTGCTCAACTTCACCGGCGACTTCGGCGCCACCCAGTACGGCCCCCTGTTCGCCGCCATCTGCCTCAACGTCTTCGGCACCCTCCTGATCTACCTCTTCCTCAACCAGAAGGTCATGAAGGGCCTCACTTCCGGAGCGCTCAAGGGCTGAACCTCCGAAGCCCAACCGCTCCCGCACGTGAAGAAAGGTTCCCCTTGTCGACCCCCCAACCCGCCCCGGTCTCCTTCGAACACCTCCCGGACGGCCTCGGTATCGGTACGGCCACCCCACGGCTGACCTGGAAGCTTCCCCCCGGCTCCGGCAGCCAGCAGGCCTACGAGGTCCGGCTCGAACGTTCCGGCCGTGAGCACAGAACCGGCCGGATCGAAGGAAGCGACCAGCTACTGGTGCCCTGGCCCGGTGAACCGCTGGCCTCACGCGAGAGCGTGACCGTCCGAGTCCGGGTCTGGACAGCCGGAGCCGCGGCTTCTTCCGCATGGAGCGAGCCCAGCGTGGTGGAAGCCGGGCTGCTCGACCCGGCGGACTGGAGTGCGATACCGGTCGGCGGCGGATGGACCGAGGATCCGGCCGCCGAACGCCAACCGGCCCGGGTACGCAAAGACTTCGACCTGGATCGCCCGATCACCCGAGGCCGCCTCTACGTCACCGCTCACGGCCTGTACGAGGTGGAGATCAACGGACTCCGCGTGGGCAGCGAGATCCTCGCCCCGGGCTGGACGGTCTACCCCCGCCGCCTGCGCTACCGCACCCATGACGTCACCGCCCACCTCGCCACAGGCACCAACGTCATCGGTGCCTGGCTCGGCGACGGCTGGTACCGCGGCAAGTACGGATTCGACGGCGGCACCCGCAACATCTACGGCACCGACCAAGCCCTCATCGCCCAGCTGGAAGTGACCTACGACGACGGCACCACCGCAGTCATCGCCACGGACGCCACCTGGACAGCGGCCACGGGGCCCATCGCCAGTAGTGGCCTCTACGAAGGCGAGCACTTCGACGCCCGACTCGACGACCCCTATTGGGCGACCCGCACGCCTGAGCAGTACGCAGAATGGACCCCCGTTCGGCTCGGCAACCGGAACCCGCGCACACTCGTCGCCCCCCAGGGCCCGCCCGTGCGCTGCACCCAGGAGATGGCCCCTGTCGCCATCACGCGAACGGCCGACGGCCGTCACCTCCTCGACTTCGGCCAGAACCTCGTCGGCCGGCTCCGCCTCACCGCAGACGGCCCCGCCGGCACCACCATCACCGTCCGGCACGCCGAAGTGCTCCAGGACGGAGAACTGGCCACCCAGCCCCTGCGCGAGGCGTACTCCACCGACACCCTGATTCTGTCCGGACGTGGTCCGTACACGTGGGAGCCCCGGTTCACCCTGCACGGCTTCCGCTACGCCGAAATCAGCGGCTGGCCAGGGGAGTTGACGCAGGAGTCGGTGACGGCCCGTGTCTATCACACAGACATGCGACGTACGGGCTGGTTCGAGTGCAGCGACCCGCTGATCAACCGGCTCCACGAAAATGTCGTATGGAGCATGCGCGGCAACTTCGTCGACATCCCCACCGACTGTCCCCAGCGCGACGAACGCCTCGGCTGGACGGGCGACCTTCAGGTCTTCGCCCCGACCGCGAGCTTCCTCTACGACTGCGCCGGCATGCTGGACTCCTGGCTCACCGACGTCGCTCTGGAGCAGCTTCCCGACGGCACCATCCCCTGGTACGTGCCCGTCATCCCCGGCAAGCCGATGTGGACGCCGATCCAGCCCGGTGCCGCCTGGGGAGACGTCGCCACGCTCACCCCCTGGACCCTGTACCGGCGCTTCGGCGACCTGCAGATCCTGCGCCGCAACTACGCCATGGCCAAGGCGTGGGTGGACCTCGTCGAACGGCTCGCCGGCCCCGATCGCCTCTGGGACACCGGATTCCAGCTCGGTGACTGGCTCGACCCCGCCGCCCCGCCGGACGACCCGGCTGCCGGCTGCACCGACCGCTACCTGGTGGCCACGGGCTACTTCGCGTATTCCGCCCGTCACCTGTCCCTGGCCGCGGCCGAACTGGGCATGGAACAGGACGCCGCGCGGTACGCCGCACTGGCCGCAGAGGTGGCGGCCGCCTTCCGCCGCCGGTACGTACTGCCCGTCGGCTGCATGACCAGCGACAGCCCCACCGCCTACGCACTCGGTATCGCCTTCGACCTCCTCACCGAGCCGCAACGACGCGCAGCCGGCGACCGGTTGGCCGAATTGGTCCTCGCCGACGAAGCCCGTATCGCCACAGGATTCGTCGGGACTCCGGTGATCTGTGACGCCCTCACCGACACCGGCCACCTGGACGTCGCCTACCGCCTGCTGACCCAGACCGAATGTCCTTCCTGGCTCTATCCGGTCACGCAAGGGGCAACCACCATCTGGGAGCGGTGGGACAGCCTTCGCCCCGACGGCACCCTCAATCCCGGCGGTATGACCTCCTTCAACCACTACGCTCTCGGAGCCGTCGCCGACTGGCTGCACCGCGTCGTCGGAGGCATGGCCGAGTCCATGCCCGGCTATCGGCAGCTTGTCTTCCAGCCCCGGCCCGGCGGCGGCATCACCTGGGCACGGACACGCCACGAAACGCCCTACGGCGCAGCCGAGTCGTCGTGGGAGACAACCGCCGACGGCCGGATGCGCATCCATGTCGTCGTGCCCGACGGCTGCTCCGGCGTCGTGCGGCTCCCAGGGTGTCCGCCGGTCCATGTGGAGCCGGGGGAGCATGAGCTCGACTCCTGGGAACTCCTGGAGAAATCAGCCTGAGAAACATTCACCGATTTCAAACAGTCCGGCGCTGATCACGGCGCCGGACTGTTTGTTTTCGGCATCCTCTGCGGCTTTGCCATTCGGCCTGTCGATGACGCCTATCGATACGGTTTATAGTCAGTCACGCTGCCTGCTGGTTTCAATTGAAATTTCACGCACACTTTTCAATGTGAGTATCAAACTGGCTGGTCAACGGCCTTTTGTTGCACGGCTGCCGAAAGGGTTGACCCTGCTGGGCGGGTCCTCTAGTTTTTCCGTTCAACAAGCGTACGCCGCATGGAAATCTCCATTCCCTCACTGCTCTGCTGCCGCGGGACTCGGTAGGCGAGCAGGTGAGTCCGGGAACACCGCAGGGATCCGTTTCCCTCCCCGAGTTGGGGCCGGCCGTGAACCTGACCCCTCGGCCGGCCCCTTTTTCCATAAGCGTAGATCCGCCCCCCTTTCGGAGAGCCGCCGTGAAAAGAAGATCATTTCTGTCTGCCGCCACCCTCACCGCAATGAGCCTGAGCATGGCTCCCCTGATGACCGAAGCGGCAGCCGCCGCACGGTCCGAGGCACCGCAGGATCAGGCGGACGCGATGCTCGGCCGTATGACAGCGGCTGAGAAGGAAGCGCTCGTCCGGTGCGACTTCGCGACCGTCGCTCACCTGGGTATACCGGCTCTGACCATGGTGGACGCCTCGGCCGGTCTGCGCGGCGAGCAAGGCGTGACCGCATTCCCGGTTCCGGTCGCGCAGGCGGCGACGTTCGACGAGAACCTGGCGGCACGTATCGGCCGCGCGATCGGCGCGGAGGGCCGTGGCAAGGGTTACAACAACCTCCTCGGCCCCACCATCGATCTCACCCGGACCTGGCACTCCGGCCGACAGTCCGAAGGCATGGGCGAGGACCCGTTGCTCGCCGGCCAGTTGGGCGCGGCTCTCACCACTGGCATACAGAGCCAGAACGTCGCAGCCACGGTCAAGCACTTCGCCGCCTACACGCAGGAGACCAACCGCTTCTCCACAGACACCAAGGTCTCCGACCGTGCGCTGCACGAACTCCACGAAGCACCGTTCCGTCGCGTGGTCACCGCCGCCCCGACCACTTCGGTCATGATGGCCTACCCGAAGATCAACGGAACCTTCGCGACACAGAGTTCGGCTCTCTTCGACGACTTGAAGAAGGCCATCGGACTGCAGGGCTACACCGTGCCGGACTTCTGGGCGGGTGACGACCAGGTCGCCGCCGCGCGAGCCGGCATGGACCTCGCCGGGCTCGGACCCTACGCAGTCAAGATCCCCGCCGGAGCACTCACGGGCGGTGCGATACCGAGCACCCGGCTCGACGACGCAGCCCGACGCATCCTCGTCACGATGTACGCGAACGGTCTCTTCGACCATCCTGTACCCACTCCGGCGGCCGACGTCAGCACCCAGGCCCACCAGGACCTCGCCCATGAGACCGCCGTCGCCTCCCTGGTGCTTCTGGCCAACCGCTCCGCAGCACTCCCTCTGCCGGCCACCCTGAAATCCCTGGCCGTCATCGGCCCGGCCGGCACCGACGTCCTCACCGGCGTGGGCGGCTCCACCTACGTCGACCCGGGTACATGGACGACGCCCCTGAACGCCATCCGCGCCCGCGCCGGCAGCGGAGTCACGGTCACGCACGCACAGGGCACCAAGGGAGATCTTCCCCTGACCGCGGTTCCCTCCACCGTGCTGCGCAGCGGCGCCGGGACCCCCGGCCTGTCCGCCACCTACTACTCAGGGGCAGAGGCCTCCGGCACCCCGCTCACCACCCGCACCGACGCCACCGTCGACTTCACCGCTGCTCCCGTGGACAACCTGCCCGACGTGTGGTCGGCGAAATGGACCGGCACCCTGGTGCCGACGACCACGGGCCTGCACCGGTTCTCCCTGCTCACCGCCGGAACCGCCACCTTGAAGGTCAACGGCACCACGGTCGCCACCGGCACCCGGCACAGCCGCCGATTCTTCCTCGGCCCCTACGACTACCCCCTCCAGGGCGCCACCGCGCTGACCTCCGGAAAGGCCGTCACCATCGAGGTGACCTACACCAACGCGACCACCGACCCCGGCACCTGCGGGCTCACCCTCGGATGGCAGCCCGAATCCCTGATCCCCGCCGCTGTCGACGCGGCGCGCGCCGCGGACGCCGCCATCGTCTTCGTCAACCGGGTCGCTGGCGAGGACATGGATCACCTGGCACTCGGTCTGCCTGGTGATCAGGAACAGCTCATCGCCGCCGTGGCAGCGGTCAACCCACGCACCACCGTCGTCCTCAACACCGACGGTCCCGTGACGATGCCCTGGCTCGGCGACGTCGAGGCCGTGCTCCAAGCCTGGTACGGGGGTCGCGGCATGGGCACGGCGCTGGCCGCTGTCCTCTTCGGAGACAGCGACCCTTCCGGCCGCCTGCCCGTCACCTTCCCCGCCGACGCCACCCAGGGGCCGGGCACCACACCCGCGACCTACCCCGGCAGCAACGGAGCCGTCTCCTACGACGAGGGCATCTCCATCGGCTACCGCTACTACGACAGCAAGGGGCAGCAGCCGCGCTTCCCCTTCGGCCACGGCCTGTCGTACGCCACCTTCGCCCACGGCTCCCTCGAAGCCGCATACGACAAGAGAGCCAAGACAGTGACGGTGGGCGTGACCGTCACCAACACCAGCTCACGCAAGGGCACGGAACTCGTGCAGTTCTACGCCGCACTGCCGAGCGCCGCCGCCGCCGAGCCGCAGCGGCTCGTCGCGTTCCGCAAACTCACCCTGGCCCCCGCGGGCTCCCAGCGGCTCACGGTCACCATTCCCGTGGACAACCTCACCATCTGGAAGGCAGGTGCCTGGGCACTTGTCCCCGGCAGGTACGCCTTTGCCACAGCGCACAGTTCCCGCGACCTGACCGCGCAGCGAGCCGTTCCCATCAGCTGACCGCAATCCCGGCCGGCGCGTCACGCCGTCCGCCTCCTCGCCACGGCGTGACGCGCCTCAGCCATTCCCGTCCGGCTCGTCGAACCTCCGCCTCCACCACCGCATGGAGCCCGCCAGTGTCCCGCAGACCGAGACCCCTTCGCTTCGCCGCATCCCTTGCGTTGAGCATGACGCTTCTGACCGGCTGCTCCGTCATCGGAGCCGGCAGTGACACGTCGGACACCGAGGTGTCCGTCAGGGCCAACATCACCGACAAGGCTTCGATGCAGGCCGTCGTCGCGGCCTTCCGCCGAGCCCGTCCCGGCATCCACGTCAACGTCAGCTACGCCGACACCAACACCCTGCAGAAGGAGCTTCCGCAGCAGCTTCGGGCAGGCAAGGCACCGGACGTCTTCACCGTCTGGCCCGGCAGCGGCAACCCTGCCTCCGTCCTGGCCTTGGAAGAGGACGACTTCCTGGAAGCACTCAGCCTGCGCTTCTTCGCCGGCCGGATACCGGACAGCATGCGGCCGGTCACCGACGGCGGCGTCGGTACGTACCTGGTACCCGTCACCTTCAGTGCTGTCGGCGCGATCTACTCGGCGGAAACGCTCAAGGCCATCGGCGGAACCCGGCCCACCACCTACAGCACCCTTCTCGCCCTGTGCGACACCGCCCGCCGGCACGGGAAGGTGCTCTTCGCACTGGGCAACCAGACCCCGTGGGTCACCCAGCTCGTCGACTACGCACTGGTCGCCACCACGGTGTACGCCCACGACCCCGGCTTCGACACGCAGATGGAGTCCGGCAAGGAGAGCTTCGCCCGGTCGGGATGGCGCCAAGCCATGGCCAAGTACCTGGAGATGCGCGATCGTGGCTGCTTCAGCACTGCTCCGCTCAAACCAGTTACGAGGACGCCCTCGACCAAGTGGCCGACGGGCGAGCAGTGGGAGTGGTCCAGGTCGCCGGCACTCTCGCCGCTCTGCGTTCCGCGGCCCCAGGAATGCACTTCCGGATGACGGCCCTGCCGGCCACGGATCAGCCGAACGAAACCCGGATTCCCGGAGCCGTCTCCGCCGCCTACGGGCTCAACGCCAAGGCCCCCCACCGCAAAGCGGCACTGGCGTTCGTGGACTTCCTGGGATCAGTACGGGGCCAGAACCTGTACAACCGGTCCGGAGCGACGCTGCCCGCGCTGCCCAGCAACTCCTTCTCCGTCGATCCCGCCGTCGCGGAGGTGGCACGGCGGCAGAAGGACGGAACGACGGTACCGTTCATGGATCAGCGATGGCCCAACTCAGAGGTGCAGCAGACGCACTTCGAGCAGGTGCGTGCCCTCTTCGCGGGCACCACGGACATCGCTCACGCACTGGCTGCCATGGACAGTGCGTACGAGTAGACGCAGAGACGGACACCGCCCCGGCTGGGAGAACCAGCAGAACGGTTCGCCATGCACACACCTCATCGGGAGTCGGTGCTGTCCAGGGCAGCTCGCATTCTCGAAGCGTTCAGCCAGGACGAGCCGGCGCTGACGGTCTCCGAGATCGCCCGTCGAACCGGCCTGCACGTGGCCACGGTCTCTCGCCTCGTGGCCGAGCTCGTGGCGCACGGTTTCCTGAGCCGGGACTCCGACCGCAAAGTACGCATCGGCGTGCGGCTGTGGGAGCTGGTAACGCGTGCTTCCCCCACTCTCTCCCTGCGTGATCACGCAATGCCGTTCATGGAAGGCGTCCACGACGTCGTGGGCCACCACGTGCAGATCGGCGTCCTCGACGGCGACGACGTGCTCTTCCTCGAACGGCTCTCGGCACCACAGGCGGTGATCAACTACACCCGGATCGCCGGGCGGCTTCCTCTGTACGCCTCCTCCAGCGGTCTGGTGCTCCTCGCCCACGGCCCCAGTGACCTCAAGCAAAGGATCCTGGACAGCCCGCTGACCGCGTACACACCGGCCACACCGGCCACACCGGCACAACTGCGCGCGACCTTGGCCGAGATCCGGCAGCAGGGTTATGCGTACTGCCCCGGCTACGTCCACGCGGAGGCCCTGGGCGTAGCCGCGCCCGTCCGCGGTGCGGACGGCACGGTGATCGCGGCGCTGTCGGTCATCGTGCCCAATGAGGTCGGCGCCCAGGCCGTGGTCCCCGTCGTACGGACCGCCGCCCGGGGCGTCTCCCGCGCGCTGGCCGGACGCGGGACACAGGACACTCCATAGGCATGTGACGGCGATGCGACGGCCACATGACATCTCTGCGAAGTCGGTCTCTCGCTGAATGAGAATGCCGTCGCGGTCCGACGGTGCCCGCGCGCATGCTTCCTGCATTCCAAAGACGGGAGGCGACAACGTGGTCGTACACAACCTGCTGCCCACCGCTCCGCTGCAGCAGAACCTCTCCACCGTGACGTTGCAGGTGCAGGACAAGGACCCTGTCGCCGACGGCGTCGTGTCACTCACCCTCGCGCATCCCGACGGCACACGGCTGCCGGACTGGACGCCCGGCTCGCACATCGACCTCATCCTGCCGAGCGGAGTGACTCGCCAGTACTCCCTGTGCGGCGACCGATGGGACCCGTACACCTACCGCATCGCTGTCCTTCGCGAAGCCCCTGGCAGGGGCGGCTCCGCCTACGTCCATGATCAGCTCATGCCCGGGAACCTCGTGGAGGTCGGAGGTCCGCGCAACCACTTCCCCCTGGCGCCTGCCGAGCGGTACCTGTTCATCGCGGGCGGCATCGGCATCACCCCGCTGCTGCCGATGATGCATCAAGCCGACGTGACCGGAGCCGACTGGCAGCTGCTGTACGGAGGCCGCAGCCGGGTCTCCATGGCCTTCCTCGAGGAACTCACAGCCTCCTACGGCGATCGCGTACACATCAGCCCCCAGGACGAGGTCGGCCTGCTCGACCTGGAGGCCTGGCTGAGCGAACCAGACGCGGGAACCAAGGTGTACTGCTGCGGACCGGGTCCTTTGCTCGCCGCTGTCGAGGCAGCATCTTCCCAGTGGCCGCCGTACAGCCTGCGGACCGAGCGATTCACAGCCAAGGCCCTGACAGAGCCGGTGCATCGCGGACCCTTCGAGGTGGAACTGTGCCGCAGCGGGCGGACAGTGACCATCACCCCCGACGTCACCGTCCTTCAAGCCGTTCGGCAGGCAGGTGCCGACGTGCTGTCCTCCTGTGAGCACGGCACCTGCGGCACCTGCCTCACCCCGGTCGTGGAAGGTACCCCGGACCACCGGGACTCGGTGCTGGCCGAACACGAACGCGCCGCCAACGACTGCATGCTGCCCTGCGTTTCACGTTCCCGTTCGGCCCGCCTGGTCCTGGATCTCTGAGCCACGACCCGCCCCTTCCCGAGCCGCACTTCGCTGGAGCCGCCATGTCCGAAGCACCCGCCGTTGCCGTCGAACCGCCCACGAGCGACGCCGACCCGTTCGCCACCGAACACCTCACGACGCCCGAACCCCTGCACCACGCCCTCCGGGAAGCAGGTCCCGTCGTGCGGCTGTCCCGCTACGACGTCTACGCGCTCGCCCGATACCGCGACGTGCACGCGGCCCTCGTCGACTGGCAGACATTCCAGTCCGCCGCCGGCGTGGGACTGGCCAACTTCCGCCATTCGAAGCCCTGGCGGCCTCCGAGCCTGCTGCTGGAGGCCGACCCGCCGCACCACGACGCACCGCGCCGCGTCCTGCGCGAGATACTCGCCCCACCAGCACTGCGCCGACTGCGTGCGGCATGGCAGCCGATAGCCGACGACCTGGTCGACACCGTCCTGGCCACCCAGGGAACCGACTTCGACGCGTTCGAAGCCCTGGCCAAAGCATTCCCGCTGCGCGTCTTCCCAGACGCTGTGGGACTGGGACCCGACGGCCGCGACAACCTCCTGCCCTACGGCAACATGGCTTTCAATGCCTTCGGCCCCGTCAACGCCCTCGTGCAGGCAGACGCTGCCAGGGCCGCCGACCTGTCCGCCTGGGTGAACGCCCAGTGCGCCCGCCAAGCCCTCACCGATGACGGATTCGGCGCCCGTATCTGGGCCGCTGCCGACCGCGGCGACCTCACCCACGAGCAGGCACCGCTGGTCGTACGCTCCCTTCTCACCGCCGGCGTCGACACCACAGTGCATGGCCTGGCCGCCACCCTCTACGCCCTCGCCGGCCACCCCGGCGAATGGCAGCGGCTCCGCGAACGCCCCGACCTGGCCCGCGTGGCATTCGATGAGGCAGTGCGCTGGCAGTCACCCGTCCAGACCTTCTTCCGCACCGCCACGACCGACGTCGCGATCGCAGGATCCCTCATCCCCGAGGGATCCAAGATCCTCATGTTCCTCGGCGCGGCGAACCGCGACCCGGCCCGCTGGAACGACCCGGACTGCTACGACCTCACCCGCGATCCATCCGGACACGTCGGCTTCGGCATGGGCATCCACCAATGCGTAGGCCAGCACGTGGCCCGCCTGGAAGCCGAGGCACTCCTCACCGCCCTGGCCCGACGGGTGGAACGCATCGAGCTCGCAGGCGAACCGCGCCGGCATCTCAACAACACCCTGCGCTCCTTCGCAGCGCTCCCCGTACGCGTGCGTCCCGCGAGCTGACCACCGTCCGTCGGAAACCCGAGCCTCACTTTCATACGGACAGTCGAGAGGATCCATCCATGCCTCAGCACGTACGCGGCGTCGTCGCCCGCGCCAAAGGCGAGCCGGTGCGCGTCGAGACGATCGTCGTGCCCGATCCAGGGCCGGGCGAGGCGGTGGTAAAAGTGCAGGCCTGCGGCGTCTGCCACACCGACCTGCACTACCGAGAAGGCGGCATCAACGACGACTTCCCGTTCCTTCTCGGACACGAGGCGGCGGGCATCGTGGAGTCGGTCGGCACCGGAGTCACCGACTTGGTGCCGGGCGACTTCGTCGTCCTGAACTGGCGGGCGGTCTGCGGCCGTTGTCGCGCATGCCGACGTGGACGCCCGCAGTACTGCTTCGATACGCACAACGCGCGCCAGAAGATGACCCTCACCGACGGCACCGAACTGTCACCCGCCCTCGGCATCGGCGCCTTCGCCGAAAAGACCCTCGTCGCCGCCGGCCAGTGCACGAAGGTCGATCCGGCCGCCTCACCAGCCGCCGCCGGCCTGCTCGGCTGCGGGGTCATGGCAGGCATCGGTGCGGCGATCAACACAGGAGGAGTAGGCCGAGGCGACACCGTCGCTGTCATCGGCTGCGGAGGCGTCGGCAACGCAGCCGTCGTCGGCGCCCGGCTGGCCGGCGCCGCGAAGATCATCGCCGTGGACATCGACGACCTCAAGCTCGAGACAGCTCGGACGATGGGCGCCACGGACACCGTGAACGCGCGCGACACCGACCCGGTCGAGGCGATCCGCGAGCTGACCAGCGGATTCGGCGCCGACATCGTCATCGAAGCCGTCGGGCGGCCGGAGACCTACCGACAGGCGTTCTACGCCCGTGACCTGGCCGGCACCGTCGTCCTCGTGGGCGTCCCCACCCCCGACATGCAACTCGACCTGCCGCTACTGGACGTCTTCGGACGAGGCGGCACGCTCAAGTCCTCCTGGTACGGCGACTGCCTCCCGTCCCGCGACTTCCCCATGCTCATCGACCTCTACCTCCAAGGCCGCCTGGACCTCGACTCCTTCGTCACCGAGACGATCACCTTGGACGAGGTCGAAGACGCCTTCGCCCGCATGCACAAGGGCGATGTCCTCCGCTCGGTGGTGATCTTCTGATGACCGGGGTCCGCGTCGAACGCCTCACAACCTCAGGCACCTTCAGCCTGGACGGCGGCCTCTGGGACGTCGAGAACAACGTCTGGATCGTCGGTGACGACCACGAGGCGATCGTGATCGACGCTGCCCACGACGCCGATGCCATCGCGGCAGCCGTAGGCGACCGGTGCCTGACCGCCATCGTGTGCACCCACGCCCACAACGACCACATCAACGCAGCCCCGGCGCTCGCCGAAGCCACCGGAGCTCCCATCCTCCTGCACCTGGACGACCGACTGCTGTGGAAGCACACCCATCCCGAGCACAGCCCTGACGGCTACCTGTCCCATGACCAGCGCATCGACGTCGCGGGGACGGAATTGCGGGTGATACACACCCCCGGCCACACACCGGGATCGATCTGCCTGTACGCATCGACGCTCGGCACCGTATTCACCGGCGACACTCTGTTCGCGGGCGGCCCCGGAGCAACTGGGCGCTCGTACTCGGACTTTCCCACCATCATCCGCTCGATCCGTTACCGACTCCTCACACTGCCGCCCGGCACACAGGTCTGCACCGGGCACGGCAGCGATACGAGCGTCCGGACGGAAGCTCCCCATCTGGAGGATTGGATAGCCTCCGGTCACTGAACGGAGTCGGTGATGGAGTCGGCGCACTCGTCCTCGACCACCTGCGGTGCGGACATACCTACGCCCAGCCTCATGAGTAGATGGCGGCACCCCTTGTGACCTGCGCTGTACCAAAGTGCCAACTATCTCGCTGATTCCGGACCTCTGGTTGCTGAAGCCGGTTGGCATCAGCGCAGGTTGCGAACGTCGCATGGTGCCAACTACCGAGCCTGGTCACAGCGACGTGACGAAGCTCTTTAGTTGGCATAAAAGCGGGTAGCCGGCATCGACCGAGGGCGCGGACCGGAGCGTACGGGTTCGACGCCTGCGGGCGGGAGACCGAGCGGGGGCTGCCCGGCGGCGTCACGCTCGACCAGTCCTGGGACACCGCGGGCCGGCTCGGCGCCCAGCACCTGGTCCGCGGTTCCGCGGGGGCGGACACGCTCCTCCAGCGGCGTGAGTACACCTACCGGCCCGACGGCATCCCGACCGGCATCGAGGAACTTACCGGGGGAGAGAAGCGGTTCGGCCTCGATCCGCGGAGCCGCGTCACGGCGGTCGACGGACGAGGTTGGACCGAGCGCTACCGGTACGACGAGGCGGGCAACGTCAGCCGCGCGCTCCCGGGGACGGACGACACCGACGCGCACCGCGGCCGCACCCGGTACGAGCGGGACGGCGAGGCCGCGTCGTGGCTCCGTGCTGCGCCTCCTCAACGGGCAGCAGAGGACGCAGACGTACACGTGGAACAGCCGCAACAGGCTGACCGGGACGACGACCCGGGACGGCGAGAGCTGGACGTACCTGTACGACTCCGTCGGGCGGCGCGTGGCGAAGCAGCGACTACATGGTCGAGAACTACACCGACGAGGGCCGGGCGCTCGGAGGAGTACCGCGTGACGCGAACGATGTGAGAGTCCCGCGCGATCAGCTCACCTGGCGCAACGGCAACGACGAGCTGATCTGGGACCGGACCGGCGAGAACCCGAAGCCCTTCAACCGGACGGTGACCTACGAGCATCTGGACCCGGTGGTCCAGCACTGGAACCGCGAGGGACGCTTCAGCGACAGGGCGGCGCGCAACGGCTTCTGCAACAACACGGATCATATGGAACCGATGGACTGGAGCGAGAACTCACGCGGCGGTGGCCGTATGACGGACACCTGCATCCAGGAAGTCGGAGAGGGCTCCTCATACACCTGATCGTGGAGGAATCATGGACATCCGTGCCGTAGTGAGCGGCTTCCGCGATGTGGAGCCGCTTCCCGGCCCGGCGGACGCCTGGCACTGGTCACCCGCTCCGGGGATCGACTTCGCGGGCGCGCTCTCCGCGGACGGCCGGCGGCTGCTCCAGCTCAGTGCCCGCAATTCGTACGACCAGGAACTGGCTGTCGCCACACTGGAGTTCGCGCGGGAGCACGAGGAGGACATCTTCGCGGGCCATCCCCATCTGGGCACGGCCGGCGGATTCGCGGCGCCCGGGGGAAGGCGGTTCGACGTGGTGGCGGGGGTGGGGCCGCAGGTGCACGGCTTCTACCGGGTCGAGAATCCCGACCTCACTCCGCACGTCCGCCTGACGTTTCCCGCCCATTCCTGCGAGTTCTCCGGAGACGAGACCCTCGAAGAGGCCGTCTCCCGGTACCGCATGCTCAAGATGAACAACTTCGACTGCGAGCCTCTCCCCTTTCTCAAGATGCGCTACACCAATACGCGCACCCGGGGCCGGAGCGGCAACCCCGGACGCGGCCTTACCGAACCGAAGCGCCTGCTGGAGGAGCTTCGGCTGATGGAGGGCGGTGAGGGCAGCTTCGTCGAGTTCGAGAACCGTCACGGCAAGGTGTGGCGGGTCGAGTGGCACGGAGCGTGGTTCATCGCGGAATGGGAGACACCGGACGGCCGGCCCCGCGAGATCGGGGGCGACGACCTCCTGTTGTTCGCACAGAGCCGGTTGACCGAGTAGGCCGTGCCGAATCCCCCGGGCCGCCGCTTCCCTTTCCCGCACACTGCTTCCTCGGGCGTGCGCTCGCGCGGTATCACGGAACTGCGGCCAGAGCCGGTTTCCACGAGTGCCATCACCCCGTCGGACGCTTGGAGTTGAGATCGCCGGCGGCCCAGTTGGAATGCGCCTCTCGCTGCCGGGGGAGAAGCCCGGCGGTCAGGGCGAAGAGGTACATCGAGCCGACCGCGACATCAGCCCCTGGCGACAACGTATGGGCCTTGCGGTCCGCATGGCCGTGGTTCACTCGCGAACCAGCCTGGAAAAGGAGAGTTGGAGCACGGTCGAGCGTGTCGACGGGCACAGGGGGCGGGCGGCGGCGACCCGGCCGGTTCGCTCCGGGCTGACGGCTGATAGAAAGTTGCAGGTCACACCGGAAAACCTCGGGGCGTCCGGTTGCCCGGTCGGTCCGGATCGTTCACCAAAGGATCGAGCATCGTGTCTTCTCGTCGAGTCGTCGTCATCGGTGGCGGGGTCATGGGCTCGTCCGCCGCGTGGCGGCTCGCTGCCCAGGGTGACCGCGTCACCCTGCTGGAGCGCTTCCCGCCCGGCCACGACCGGGGCAGCTCGCACGGCACCTCGAGGATCTTCCGGCTGGCCTACACGGACCCCTTCTACGTCGGTCTCGCCGTGCGGTCGCTGCCGCTGTGGCGGCGGCTGGAGCAGGAGACGGGACGGCAGGTGCTCACCCTCACCGGAGCCGTCGACCACGGCCCGGCCGCCACGACCGAGGCACTGTACGAGGCGCTGACCGTCGCCGGACACCCTGCCGAGCGGCTGGCCCCGGAGGAGGTCGCCGAGCGCTGGCCGGGGCTGCGCGCCGACACCGGTGCGGTCTTCCACCCGGAGGCCGGACGCCTGCACGCCGACGAGGCGGTCACCGCCTTCCAGCAGGCGGCGCGGGCGCACGGCGCGGAGGTCCGGCACGGCGTCCGGGTGACCGGGCTGTCGGTGCACGGCGACGCCGAGGTCCGGGTGGTCACGGACACGGAGGAGGAACTGCGCGCCGATGCGGTCGTGGTCGCGGTCGGCGGCTGGGCGCCCGGAATGCTGGGCGGCGGTACCGCTCCGCTGGTCGGCGGCGTACCGGTGCTGCGTGTTACCCAGGAGCAGCCCGCGCACTTCCCCGCGGCGGACGCGCTCACCTGGCCCAGCTACATTCACCACCCGGGCGCCGCGCTGCCCATGGACGGCCTCACCGTGGACGGGGTGTACGGACTCGGCAGCACCGACGGCGTCAAGGCGGGCTTCCACGGCGTCGGCCCGGTCGTCGACCCCGACCGGCGCGACCGCACCCCGGACGCCGCGATCCTGCGGGAGCTGGCGGCGTACGCCGAGCGCTGGCTCCCCGGCGTGGACCACACCGCGCCCGAGGCCGTGACCTGCCTGTACACCACCACCCCTGACCATGACTTCGTCATCGACCGGCAGGGCCCGGTCACCGTGCTGGGAGGGTTCTCCGGGCACGGCTTCAAGTTCGCGTCGGTCATCGGCGAGCTGGCGGCCGTGCTGGTACGCGGAGAGCCCGGACCGAGCCGGTTCGCGCTCGGACGCCCGCGTCCCACGAGTCACTGAGCCGTCCCCGAAGAAGGGGCACTCCCCACCAATTTTCACCGGCGTAGGGCCGGACGACCCGGCCGCTTGTCCCGTCCCGCCGCGGGATTTCATGCGGCCAGCCGCTCAAGCTACTTGGCATCGGTGCAGGTCACGAACGTGACTTGGTTCCAACTATCGAGCCTGGTCACAGCGATGCGACCCTGCGTGTCGTGGCCGCGGTCCGGGTCATGACGAAGCGGACCCGCGCCGGCCCCCTGGGTGGCGGTCGGCGCGGGCCGCGTTCATCGGAAGGTCTGGCGCATCTCGCCCAGGCCGTCGATCCGGCTGACCAGGACGTCGTCGGGGCCGAGGAACCGCTGCGGAACGCGACGGTTGCCCACCCCGGCCGGGGTCCCGGTGAAGATCAGGTCGCCGGGGTAGAGCGGGCAGACCGCACTGATGAACTCCACCAGCTGCGGAACGGAGAAGATCATCTCGCTGGTGCGTGCCGCCTGGACGCTCTCGCCGTTCAGCAGGCATTCGATCGCGATGTCGTCCCGGTCCGGCAGCTCGTCGAGGGTCACCAGCGCCGGACCGGTCGGACCGAAGCCCGGATACGACTTGCCCAGCGAGAACTGCGGCGGTTTGCCGGTGAGTTGGAGGACGCGCTCGGAGAGATCCTGCCCCACGGTGAGTCCGGCCACGGCCTCCCAGCCTTCGCTCGCCGGCACCCGATGGCAGGGCGCACCGATGACGGCGACCATCTCGAGCTCCCAGTCGACATTGCCCTTGGGCAGTTCGACCTCCGCGGCCGGGCCGACGATGCAGCTCGGGAACTTGGTGAAGAGCAGCGGGATCTCGGGCGGGACATGGCCGGCTTCGGCGGCGTGCGGACGGTAGTTCAGCGCCACCGCGAAGACCTGGCGTGGCCGCGGGACCGGCGCGTCCAGATCGGCGGTCAGGTACGGGCGCGCCGCGGGCAGCTCGACGCTCTCGGCCCAGGCCCGGAACTCGGTCCAGTCGGTCAGGACGTCCATGGGGTCCGGGCCGAAGCGTCCCGAAGAGGCGTCGGCGATGTCGACCGCGCCGTCCTCGGTGAGCAGGACGGCGCGGTCGGCCAGCGTGGCTGTGCGCATCTGCTCGGCCTCAGTTCGCCGGGCCGTAGAGGTCGATGGAGAACGGCTCGGTGTCGTGCGCGTCCTTCCAGCCGACCACGTGGTTCCGCAGCGTGCCGACGCCCTCGATCTCCGCCTCGATACGGTCACCCGGCTGGAGATAGAAGTCGAACGGATTCGGCTGCACGGCGGCGACGCCCGAGATGGTGCCGGTGGTGATGATGTCGCCGGCCGTGTAGCCCTGGGCCGAGTGGTAGGCGACCAGGTGCGGGATCGAGATGATCATCTTCTCGGTGTTGCCGGTCTGACGCCGCTCACCGTTGACCCGGAGCTCCATCGCGAGCGCGTGCGGGTGGGGAATCTCGTCCTTCGTGATGATCCAGGGGCCGATGGGGCAGAAGGTGTCGATCCCCTTCGAGAAGGAGAAGACGCCCGACTGCATCTCGCGGCGCTGGATGTCACGCGCGGTGATGTCGTTGAAGACCGTGTAGCCGGCGATGTAGTCCTCGGCCTCCTCCGGGCCGAAGAACTTGCCGCTCTTGCCGATCACGATGGCCAGTTCGAGTTCGTAGTCGAGCTCCTTGGTGAGCCCCTCGGGGTACACGATCGGCTGGTCGGGACCGATGATCGCGTCGACGTTCTGGAAGAAGACGATCCCCTTGTGCACCGGGTGCGACCAGTCGACGGCGGTCAGCTCGTCGTGGTGGTCGGTGAAGTTGCCGGCGGTGTGGAAGAACTTCTTCGGCACGATCGGCGCCTGCAGGGTGACCTCCCCGAGGGGGAACCGGCGCCCGGTCTCCCCGGCCTTCCCTTCCCGTTCGAAGTAGTCGCGCATCGACGGGACGTCGAGCTCGACGACGGCCTCGCCGTCGACGTAGCCGACCCGGCCGTCGTTGAAGGTCACGAGTTTCATGCGGAGTCTCCTGGTGGTCCGACGCGGAAGACGCGCAACTGCAGCGCGAGCGTCACGTAGTAGCCCACCAGGGTGGTGAGCTCCACCACCGCCTCGATGCCGTTCAATGAAACGGCCCGGTCGAAGACGGCGTCGTCGGCGTCACCACGCGCGACCAGGACCCGCACGAGTTCCAGGGCGGCGGCTTCGGCAGGGTCAGAGAGCTCAGGTGCCGTGCCGGCGTTCACCGCGGCGATCTCGGCGTCGGTCAGACCCGCTGCCCGGCCGATCGGCTCGTGGGCGTAGCGCTCGAAGGCCGAGTCCCACTGGGCCGCGACCGCCAGGACGGCGAGTTCGCGGATCCGATCGCTGAGCGAGGTCCGGTAACGGATCGCCGAGCCCAGCTCCTGGAGGGCCGCCCCGACCCTGGGTGCGAACAGCATCGCGTTGAAGGGGCCGTTGAGTCTTCCCTGCGCGTCGGTGAGAGCGAAGAGCTGGGGACCGCCGGCGCGTGGCCCTCCGGTGATCGCGTCGTAGAGGGGGCGTTGGCCGAGGTCGAGCTCACCTGGGGTGAGGCGGGGCAACCGAGTCATGGCGCCGAGTGTCGTGCGCGCACCGGTGCACAGGCAGTGCTGTGCCAATAAATGGCATCGCACTTCCGCACGTTCCAATGATTGAAACGAACGTAGTGCGGATCACACGCCATCGCCTTTCATCCCTCGCATGGATGACTGGCTCGGACTCGAACATCGCGCGGCCCTCGTGGCCGGTGCCGGCGGCATCGGTGCGGCCGCGGCCCTCGGACTCGCCCGACACGGGGCCCGCGTGACCGTCACGGACGTCGACGAGGAGCGACTCGCCGCCCTCGCCGAGCAGGCGGTGGAGGCCGGACTCTCGATCGCGACCCGCGCGGCCGACCTCACCGACCCGCGAAGCGCTCGTGCCGCGGTCGACGAGAGCGCCGGGACGATGGGCGGCCTCGACGTCTTCGTGCACGCGGTCGGCATCAACGACCGCCGCCCGGTGCTCGAGACGCCCGACGACGTCTGGGAGCGGATCATCGACGTCAACCTCAAGAGCGCCGTGTGGAGCGCTCAGGCGGCCGGCGCCCTGATGGTGTCCGGCGGCTACGGCCGGATCGTCCTGCTGTCCTCTGTCTCCGGGCTGCTGGCGCACGCCAACCACGCTCCGTATGCCGCCACCAAGGGCGGTGTCAACCAGCTCTGCCGCGTCATGGCTCGCGAGTGGGCGCCGCACGGCGTCACGGTCAATGCCATCGCGCCCGGTTACACCGAGACCGACCTCACGCGCGCCTACCTCGACAGGCCCGGCATGCGCGAAGGCATGGTCGGCCTCGTTCCGGCCGGCCGGCTCGGCACCGCCGACGACGTCGTCGCACCCCTGCTCTTCCTCTGCTCCACGCAGTCCGCGTTCGTGACGGGCCACGTCATGTACGTCGACGGCGGTCGCACCCTCGTCTGAAAGGCAGACCCATGAATCTTCCGCAGCGCTTCACCGACAAGGTCGTCCTGGTCACCGGTGCCGGCACCGGCCTCGGCGCCGAGATCGCCGTACGGGCGGCCCAGGAGGGTGCCGACGTGGCGATCCACTACCGCAGCTCGCGGGCGGGCGCACGCCGTACGGCCGACCGGGTCGAGGCCGAGGGGCGCAAGGCCTTCCTCGTCCAGGCCGACATCGTCGAATGGGCGCAGATCACGCGCATGGCCGACGAGGTGTGGGGCCACTTCGGCCGGGTCGACGTGGCGATCAACAACGTGGGCGACATGGCCAGTGACCAGATGTCGTGGCGTGAGATCACCGAAGAGTCCATCGACCACACACTCGCCGTCGACCTCAAGGGCACCTTGGTGTGCACCCACGAGTTCGGCTCCCGGATGCTCGAGCAGCCCGACGGCGGCTCGATCGTCAACGTGGGTTCCACGGTCGTGGTCCGCGGCAGCGCAAGGGCACCGCAGTACGCTGCGGCGAAGTACGGCATCCTCGGCATCACCAAGTCCTACGCCCAGGCGTTCGCGCCCAAGGTCCGGGTGAACACCTTCGCTCCCGGTTTCATGGAGACCGAGCGCATGCTCAACCGTGAGGACTACAAGAACGGACGCGGCGAGAAGCTGCGGGAGATGACCCCGATGCACCACATCCCGAAGCCCGAGGAGATCGCCGGCACGGCGCTCCTCCTCGCGACCGCGGACGCCCAGCACATCACCGGCAGCTACTTCGTCGCCGACGGTGGCTACAACATGATCGGAGCCTGACATGTCCGATCAGCGCATCCTCTTCGTCGACGGCAACGTCTTCGACGGCTCGGGCGCCCCGGCCGTCCGTGCCGATGTGGTCGTCCGCGGCGAGACGATCGAGGCGGTCGTCGTCGGCGGTGGCGTACAGGCGCAACCGGGTGACCAGACAGTCGACTGCACCGGCAGGACGGTCATGCCGGGCATGATCGAGTCGCACTGCCACCTGACCTTCCCCTCGGCCGTCGGTCACATCGACACCTCCTTCAACCCGCCGCTGGACGTCAGCTTCTTCCATCACATGCCGACGCCGGACGAGCACCTCGAGATCGCGAAGCGCAACGCGCGCATCCTGCTCGACCACGGCTTCACCAGCTCCTACTCGGCCGGCTCGCTGACCCCTGTGCCGACCGAGGTGATCCTCCGCGATCAGATCAAGGCCGGCGCCGCGGTGGGGCCGCGGATGCGTGCCGCGTCGTTCGAGCGCGACAACAACCCGGTGCGGATGGGCCCCGACGGCCCGCGCGAGCAGAAAACGGGGCCGGACGCGGTGCGCGCGTTCATACGCGAGCAGGCCGCGATCGGCTTCGACAGCGTCAAGCTGCTGATGAGCAACGACGACGTCTTCTTCGAGGGCGGGTCCATGGTGACGCAGTACAGCCGCGAAGAGGCACAGGCCGCCGGCCAGCAGGCGCGCGAGTCCGGTGTCTGGCTCAACTGCCATGCCCAGAATCCCGAGTCGATCAAACGGGCGGTCACCAGCGGCTTCCGCTCGATCTATCACTGTTCCTACGCGGACCAGGAGGCGATCGACCTGCTCGAAGAGGCGAAGGACTCGGTCTTCCTCTCGCCGGCTGTCGGCATCATGTGGGCCAACGTCCACGAAGGCGAGGAGTTCGGCATCGACACCGCGATGGCCCGGAAGATGGGCTCGGTGAAGGCGCTCGAGGCGATGACGAAGCTCTACCCCGAGCTCCGCAGGCGCGGCCTGCGCGTGCTGCCGGGCGGCGACTACGGCTTCCCCAACAACCCGATAGGCCGCAACGCCCGCGACCTCGAACTCTTCGTCAGGCTCTTCGGGTACAGCACGCTCGAGGCACTCAAGGCGGCCACCTTCCACGGAGGTCAGGTCCTCGACTTCCCGGTCGGCCTCCTGGCGCCGGAATATCTGGCCGACATCCTCGTGGTGGACGGAGACCCGACGCGGGACGTGACCGTGCTGCAGGACGCCGGGAACCTCGTCGCCATCGTGCAGGGCGGCCGGTTCCACAAGGGCGCCGAGCAGCTCACGCGCGGTGCGGCATGAGGCGGTTCGACGACGTCGAGTACGCCGTGATCCCGGGCTTCCGCCCGCTCGAACTCGACCTGTACCTGCCCGACGCGGTATCCGCGGCGGGCGCCGTCGAGGTACCGGTCATCGTCCACGTGCACGGCGGTGGATGGCGACGCGGTTCGCGTCGTCACCCGCTGCCGCGCCTGGGGGAGGACTTCTACCCCGCGATGGTGCGGGCGGGCTTCGCGGTGGCGGCGATCGACTACCGGCTCAGTGGCGAGGCGGCCTACCCGGCCGCGGCCGACGACGTCCGCGCCGCGGTCGCGGCCATCGCCGAGGTCATGGCGCCCCATGGGGTCGGCGCGGGGCAGGTGTTCCTCTGGGGCGACTCCGCCGGCGCGCACCTCGCCCTGCTGGCCGCTTTGACCGGCTCCGCCGTGGCCGGCGTGGTCGCGTGGTTCCCGGTCACGGACCTGACCGCCATGCCCGACCCCGTCGATCCCGGGACGCGCGAGGCGCTCTTCCTGGGAGCGCCGGCCGCAAAGATCCCGGACCTCGCCCGCGAGGCCAGCCCGATCAGCCACGTGCGTGCCGACGCGCCGCCCACGCTGGTCATGCACGGCGACAGCGACACGATGGTGCCGACCGCGCAGAGCGTCGACTTCGCCGCCGCCCTGACCGCGGCGGGAGGGTCCGCGCGGTTGGTGCTCGTGCCCGGCGCGAGCCACTTCTGGGAGGGCGCCGCGGATGTGACCGCCCTGCAACAGCGGTCGCTCGCCTTCCTGCGGACGCTCGTCACGTCATGACCCGTCCGGTGATCCCAGGATTCAACCCGGACCCCAGCGTGGTGCGCGTCGGTGACGACTACTACCTCGTCACCTCGTCGTTCGAATACCTGCCGGGCCTGCCGGTCTACCACAGCACCGATCTGCGGGACTGGCGTCAGATCGGTCATGTGGCGACCAGGCCGGAGCAGGTCGAGGTCGAGCTGATTCCGACGCCCGGCGGAGTCTGGGCCCCGACGCTGCGCTACCGCGACGGCCTCTTCCATCTCATCGTCACCGTCTTCCTCGGCGGCCGGGGCTGCGTCGTCTTCACGGCGACCGATCCGGCCGGCCCGTGGAGCGACGGCGTGAGCATCCCCGCCGTCGACGGGATCGACCCCGATCTCGCCTGGGACGACGACGGCACCGCGATCGTCACGTTCGCCCGCCATCCCGACCCGATCCAGCAGGTCCGCGTCGACCTGACGACCGGCCGGGCCCTCGACACGCCCCGTCCGGTCTGGGCCGGCAGCGGCGGCTATTCCCCCGAGGGCCCGCACCTCTACCGCCGTGGCGCATGGTGGTACCTGGTGGTGGCCGAAGGCGGCACGGACCGAGGCCACGCCGTCACCGTGGCCCGCGCTCGAAGGCCGGACGGACCGTTCGAGAGCTGCCCGGGGAATCCGGTCCTCACCGCCGCCGGCACCGGCCGGCCGGAGCAGAACCTCGGCCACGCCGACCTGGTCGAGACCGACTCGGGGACGGCGCTCGTCTGCCTCGGGGTCCGGCCGGTGGGGCTGGCGCAGTCGTTCTCGCCCCTCGGCCGCGAGACCTTCCTGGCCGACGTCGACTGGGCCGACGACTGGCCGAGCGCGCGGCTGACCGAGCTGCCGCCGGCGCCGGCCGAGGAGGTCACCTACGACCTCGGCGCGCCGGACGCGCTGACCGACCCGGTCTGGATCGCCGTACGCCAGTTGCCGGCCGCGGTCGCCACTCCCACGCCCGACGGTCTCCTCATCCGCCGCACTCCCGGTCACACCGGACTGGACGGCCCACGACCGGCCTTCGTCGGGCGACGGCAGCGGCACCTGGGCGCCGTGGTGAGCGCTGTCCTCGACGTTCGGGCGGGCAGCGGGGGCCTCGCGTTCCGCAACGCGGAGGACAACCTGGTGGCGCTCGAGGCCCGCTCCACCGGAACCGGGGTCGAGATCGAGGCGCGGGTGGTCGTGGCGGGATTCGACCGGACCTGGCACGCCACCCTGCCGTGCGGAGACGTCGAGCTCACCATCGCGACGGCGCCGCCGCCGGCCGACTTCGCCGCCGGTGCGGTCGGGGGCGACCGGATCCGGTTGACGGCCCGGGTGGGCGACGAGGACGTGACGCTTGTCGAACTGGACGGCCGGCACTGGTGCTTCGAGACCGCCAAGGCGTTCACGGGCCGGGTCGTCGGGCCGTTCGCGACCGAGGGCGCGGTCCGGGTCCGCCGCCTCCGGTACTCCGGCCGGTCCTGACGTTCTCATCAGTCGGTCCTGACGTTCCATTCAATGGAGCGGCCGGGTGACGTGGATCAGCGCGACCGGAACGCTGCGACGCATGCCGATTCATCCTGAGACCCTCCAGCGCTTCGCGTACATCGAGGGTGTTCCCAGCATGCAAGCCTTCTTCGAGGACCCCCAGTACGCCGAGCGGCGGGCCGCGTTCGAGTCCTGGCCGGACTACGAAGTCCCCGACGTCGCGGTTCGCGCGGCACAGGCGCCCGGGCCGCACGGTCCGGTGCCGGTACGGGTCTACGGCGAACGTCCAGGAGCGACCGGGCGGCCCGCTCTGGTGTGGATGCACGGCGGCGCCTTCATGATGGGCGACCTGGACATGCCCGAGGCGGACTGGACCTCGCGGGAGGTGGCGCGGCGTGCCGACGCGGTCGTCGTCTCGGTCGACTACAGGCTGTGCCAGAACGGCGTGCACTACCCGGTGCCCCACGACGACGTCGTGGCCGCGGTGCGCTGGGTCCGCGAGAACGCGGCCGATCTGGGTGTCGACCCGGCGGGGATCTCGGTCGGCGGGGCCAGTGCCGGAGCCAACCTCGCCGCGGGAGCCGCCCTGAAGCTGCGCGACGAGGACAACCAGCGCCCCGCCCACCTGATCTTCGCCTACGGCGTCGCCCACGCCGTGCTCCCGCCGCTCGGTCCCGAGCTGGCCGAGCTGATGAGCCACGTGCCCCAAGTGCTGCATTTCCCGCCGGAGATGCACGGCTTCTTCAATCACAACTATCTCGGTGGCCCACTCAGCAAGGCCGACGGATATGCCTTCCCGATCCTGGCCGACCTGCGGGGGATGTGCCCGACGCTGGTGCTCAACGCCGAGTACGACGACCTGAGGGTCTCCGGCGAGGCCTTCGCGGCGGCGCTCGCGGCCGCGGGCGTGGACGTGCGCCAGGTGATGGTGCGCTCGATGATGCACGGCTACCTCAATCTCCCGGCCACGTTGGGGCCGACCGCCGCCGCGCTGGACCTGATCGCAGCCACGATCGGCCGGCCCGTGGCGCTCGGCGCATGAGCGCGCCGACCGCTCTGGCCGTCGAACACCTCGGTTCTCCGCTCGGGCTCGGTGAACCCGCGCCCCGGCTGTCGTGGCGGCTCCCGGAGGGCACGCGCACCCAGACGGCGTACCGGATCCGCGCGGAGTTCGGTGGCGCGGTGCACGACTCGGACTGGGTCGAGTCCGCCGGGAGTGTCCTTGAGGCATGGCCTTTCGATCCGGTCGGGTCTGCGCAGCCGGTGAGCTGGCGGGTGCGGGCGCGGACCGATCGAGGGGAGTCCGGCTGGTCGGCCGCGGCGAGCTTCGAGACGGGCCTGCTCGCCGCCGGCGACTGGACCGCTTCGTGGATCCGCCCCGGCGAACCGAACCCGCTCCCACAAGCCCCGCGCCCCGCCTATGAGTTGCGCGGACGCCTGATCATCCGTCAGCCGGTACGCCGCGCCCGGCTCTACGCGACGGCGCACGGTCTCTACGAGACCTTCCTCGACGGGGTCCGGGTCGGCGATCTCGAATTGACCCCCGGGTACACGCACTACTCCGCCCGCGTGCCGGTTCAGGCCTATGACGTCACCCCGCTGCTCCGGCCGGGGTCGGTCACCTGGACGGCGCTGTCCAGCGACGGCTGGTTCCGCGGTCAGGTCGGGATCTTCCGTGCGGTCGATCAGTGGGGCGAACGCACGGCGTTCCTCGCGCAGTTGCGCGTGGAGTACGCCGACGGCACCACCGAGGTGTTCGGCACCGACGCGGGCTGGGAGTCACGGCCGTCGAGCCTCGTCCGCGCCGACCTGATCGACGGCGTGTCCGACGACCGGCGTGCCACCGACGCGGCCGGATGGCGCCCTGTGGAACCGGTCGGCCTGGGGTACGAGACCCTGTTCTGGTCGCCGGCGCCACCGACGCGTCGTATCGAAGAGCTACGGCCGAGCTCGGTCGTACGACGCGGCGACGACCGGCAACTGGTCGACCTGGGCCAGAACATCAACGGCTGGGTCCGTCTGAGCAACCTCGGCCCGGCGGGCGGCGAGGTGACGCTCGTACACGGTGAGGCGCTCGACAAGGATGGCGATCTCACCACCGACCACCTCAGACCCGCGGTGCCGTTCCTGCCCGCGCCGCTTCCCGCCGGGCAGGTCGACCGCGTCATCTCCGCCGGTCGGCCCGGTGACGTGTTCGAGCCGCGGCACACGACCCACGGCTTCCGGTACGTCAGCGTCGAGGGTCACCCCGACGATCTGACGCCGGAGGATGTCAGGGGCGTCGTGGTGCACAGCGATCTGCGCCGCACGGGATGGTTCTCGTGCAGCGACGAGCGGATCGACCGGCTGCACGAGGCCGCCGTGTGGAGCTTCCGCGACAACGCCTGCGAGATCCCCACCGACTGCCCCCACCGGGAGCGGGCGGGGTGGACCGGCGACTGGCAGCTCTACGTACCGACGGCCGCGTTCCTGTACGACGTCGCCGGATTCTCGGCCAAATGGCTGGGCGACGTCGCGATCGAGCAATGGCCCGACGGCACGATCGCCAACATCTCGCCGCACGGCCCGGCAGAGGGCCCGCACGGTCCCACCGGGCCGTTGCAGGGTTCGGCCGGCTGGGGTGATGCCGTCGTCATCGTGCCCTGGGAGCTCTACCGCGCGTACGGCGACGAGCGGATCCTGGCCGATCTGTGGCCGAACATGGTGCGCTGGGTCGGCCGTGCCGAGCGGATGGCCGCCACCGGCCGGCACCCCGGTCGCACCGGCCCCGAGGCGGCGCACGAGCGCTACCTGTGGGACACGGGCTTCCACTGGGGTGAGTGGCTGGAGCCGGGCAACGAGGTCGACGACTTCGGCGCGTTCGTCGCCGGCGACAAGAGCGATGTCGCCACGGCGTACTTCGCGCATTCGGCGGGGCTGATGGCCCGTATCGCCGAGGTGCTCGACAGGCCGGAGGAGTCGGCGCGGTACGCCGAGCTCGCCGACCGCGTCACCGCCGCCTGGCGCACCGAGTTCCTCGCCGCCGACGGTACGGCGCGCCCGGCCACACAGGCCAACCTCGCGCGGGCGCTGGCCTTCGGGCTCATCCCGGAGGAGGCCGTGCCGAACGCCGTGGCGCAACTCGTCGGCCTCGTCCGGGCCGCGGGCACCCATGTCGGCACCGGCTTCCTGGCGACGCCCTTCCTCCTGCCGGTGCTGGCAGAACACGGCGAGGCGGATCTCGCCTACGAACTCCTGTTCCAGGACGGTCCGCCGTCCTGGCTGCACATGATCGACCGCGGTGCGACCACGGTCTGGGAGCGCTGGAACGGGATCGCGGACGACGGCACGCCCCACGAGTCGCTCAACCACTACTCGAAGGGGGCGGTGATCAGCTTCCTCCACCGTCACACCGCGGGGCTGCGGCCGCTCGAACCGGCGTACCGCCGCTTCCGGGTGGCCCCGCTTCCGGGCGGCGGTCTCACCGCGGCCTCCGCGGCGCTCGAGTCGCCCCATGGACGCATCGAGTCGGCGTGGCAGCTCACAGGCGGCCGGCTGCTTCTCGAGGTCGTCGTGCCACCGGGCACGACCGCCGAGGTCGTCATGCCGAACGGTGGGGTGGATGTGGTCGGCCCCGGCCGGCACACCTTCACGTCCTGAGCGCCGCCGGTGGCAGGGCCGCGCTGGGCGCGCCGAGGGCGCGCGAGATGCCCTGCGCGGCGATGCGCACCGCGTAGGTGAGCCGGCGTGGCTGCGCCTCGCGTTCGGGGAGCAGCACGCCGATCGCGGCGACCGCCTCGTCGCGCTCGTCGAAGACCGGCGCGGCCACCGCCACCAGCGTCTCCAGCTCGGTGCGACGGAAGATGGCCACCCGCTCCCTGCGCACCTCGGCGAGCGTGCGCCGCATCGCCGCGGCCGGAATCAACACCTTGTCCGGCTCGCTGTGCAGCGGCCGCGCGAGCAGTTCGTCCTGCACCTCGGCGGGTGCGAAGGCGAGGAGTGCCAGCCCCATGCCGGTCGCGTGCAGGGGCATCTTGCCGCCGACCCGGTAGCGCACCTGGACCGCTTTGTGCGCTGAGAGACGTTCGACCAGCGTCGCCTCAAGACCGTCGCGGACCGCGAGCTGCACGTGCTGATGCGTGACCGCTCCCAGGTCGCTCATGAAGGGCAGAGCCGTCTGGCGCAGACCGTGACCGCGCGGGGCGAGCGAGGCGACCTCCAGCAGCCGCAGGCCGATCGAGTACCGGCCGGCTTCGTCCCGCTCGAGAGCACCCCAGGCGAGCAACCGGTTGGCCAGCCGCAACGTCGTGCTGACCGGAATGTTGCTGAGCCCGCTCAGCTCGCGCAACGTCAGATGCCGCCGCGTCGCGTCGAACGCCTCGAGCAGCGACAGCGCCCGGTCGATGACGGGTTCTCCCTGCGGTGGGCGCTTGCCCCGGCGTGGGCTCGGGGCGGCAGCCGTTTCGCTCACAAATAGCACCTTCCGGTTAAGCGCGCGTTTCAATCAATGGCAATCATTGCTGACTTGTGTGACTGGCGCCACTCATTGTTCTCCCCAAGTCGGGCCAAGACCCCGACCCGGACAACCCGAGAGGCTTCGATGACCGGCTTCACCTTCAAGCGTCTGGGAGTCAGCACACTGGCTCTGGCGGTAGCCACCGTCTCTCTGGCGGCGTGCGGCTCTTCGACGAACAGCGCTGGTCGCTCTTCGAGCACCACACTCACCATCGGCTACGACTCCGACCCGGCACCGCAGGGCTACGACCCGCTGCTCTACGGCGGTGGCCAGCGACTCTTCTACGAGTCGGCCTACCAGTCGCTCTTCGCGGAGGGCGCCGACGGTCAGCCCGTCCCCGAGCTCGTCACGAGCTTCAGCTACAACAAGGCCAAGACCCGCATGACGCTGAAGCTCAAGTCCGGTGTCACCTTCACCGACGGCTCCAAGCTCACCGCTCAGCTGGTCAAGCAGAACCTCGACCGTCGCAGCAACTCCAAGCTTCAGGCCTACTCCGGCTTCGCCAAGGGCGGCTCGACCGAGATCAAGGACGTCAAGGCCCCGAGCGCGGACACCGTGGTGCTCACCTTCCCCACCGCGCAGGGGTCGTTCCAGACGAACCTCGCGGGCGTCCCCGGGACGATCGTCGGAGCGAAGGCGATCAGCGACCCGAGCCTGCTCAATCAGGGCCCGGACGGCTCGGGCCCGTACAAGATGCGCACCGCGGTCAAGGGCAGCAGCTACACGATGAGCCGCCAGCCCGGCACTAACACGGGCACCTACCCGTTCCGGACGATCGTCTACAAGCCGTACCTGGACAAAACAGCCCGTCTGAACGCGCAGATCTCCGGCCAGACGGACGCGTCGATCATCGACACGTCCACCCAGCGCACGGCAGCGTCCAACGGCGTCTCGCTGGTCAGGAACGGCGGCACGATGCTGGACCTGCTGGTCTTCGACAAGACCGGGGTCACCTCGAAGCCGTTCGCCGACAAGGACGTTCGCCGGGCACTGAGCTACGCGATCGACCGGGACGCCTTCGTCAAGACCGTGGCCAAGGGCGCCGAGCCGACAGCCAACGCCTTCCCCAAGTCCTCGCCCGGCTACGACCCCGCGCTGAACTCCCGGTACGCCTATGACGTCGCCAAGGCGAAGCGGACGCTGAGCAAGGCCGGCTACCCGAACGGGTTCTCGTTCACCATCACCGCCAGCCCGACCATTCAGGCCGCGCTGGAGTTCCTGCAGAACGAGTTCAAGGCGATCGGCGTCGACATGAAGATCGACGTCACCACCTCGACCGGCCAGCTCTTCGCCGCGGTCAACACCCAGCCGCTCGGCTTCATCCCGCTGACGATGAGCAACGAGATCGGCGTCACCGCAGGGGTTCTCGTGGGCGGCTTCGCGAATCCGCACAAGACGCAGGACCCGGTGATCGGGGCTGCGCTGGGAGCGGCGTCGAACGCCTCCGGCCCGGACCACCCCGCCGCGCTGAAGAAGCTGAACGGCGCGCTGATCGACGAGGGCTGGCTGATCCCGGTCGCCGAGCAGTACGCGTACGTCGGCTACAACGCCAAGGTGCTCAAGACGCCGACCTATCCCGGCACCGACGGCTATCCGCTGCTGAGCTCTTTCAAGCCGGTCGCCTGACCGTTCCCCCGCGGTCGGCCGGCGGTCCTCAGGACCGTCGGCCGACCGACGGGACAGCGCGCTCGGTGCCGTGATCTCGGAAAGGAACTCATGCCATGTTCACCTACGTCGCCCGTCGTGTCGGGCTCGGTGTCGTCACCGTTCTGGTGGCGTCCGCCCTGAGCTTCCTCCTGGTGCACGCCTCCGGCGGCAGCCCGGGAGCCATCACCGCCGGGGAGGGGGCGACCAGGGCCCAGATCGCGGCGGAGAACGTCCGGCTCGGCTGGGACCGTCCGCTCGTCGCTCAGTACGCGAGCTGGCTCGGACACGCGGTCCGCAGCGACCTCGGGGTCTCGTTGATCGACGGCCACGGCATCTGGCCGGACCTGATGCAGCGCGTACCGGTCACCGCTTCGATGGCCGTCTTCGCGACCCTGTTCAGCGCGATCCTGGGGATCCTGGCCGGAGTCGTGGCGGCGGTGCGCCCCGGCAGACTCGATCGCCTGATCACGGTGACCAGCGGGATCATGCTCTCCCTGCCGCAGTTCTGGCTCGGCATCCTGCTGGTGTACGTCTTCTCGGTGAAGGCGCATCTGCTGCCCGCCACCGGCTACATCGGGTTCATGACCTCGCCGGCGCAGTACGTCCAGAGTCTGGTTCTCCCGGTGCTCGCGCTGGGGCTGACCGGAGCCGCGATCATCGCCCGCACGACCAGGGCCGGCATGGCGGACGCGCTGCGGCAGGAGCACATCCGCACCCTGCGGGCCCTCGGCACGCCGGTCTGGCGGATCCGCTACCTGCACGCACTCCGCTTCGCCGGTGCGCCGGTGGTGTCGGTGATCGGCATCCAGTTCATCGCCCTCTTCGGCGGCTCGGTCATCATCGAGCAGCTCTTCGCGCTGCCCGGCCTAGGCCAGGCCGCACAGGGCGCGATCAACACCCACGACTTCCCCGCGGTCCAGGGCGTCGTCGTCATCGCCACCGTGGTCGTGGTCGTCACCAACCTGGCCCTCGACCTCGTCCTCGCCGCCCTCGACCCGAAGGTGCGTGCCGCGTGAACGTCTTCACCGAAACCGTCCAGGTGCCCGCGGCGTCCGAGCCGACGTCCGGTCGGCGCCGACCGCCGGGCCCGCTGCGCCGCCCCGTCACCGTGCTCGCGATCGCATGGCTGGCCGCGATCGTGATCGCCTCGGCGACCGCGCACTGGTGGGTGCCGTTCCAGGTCGGCGAGCAGGACCTCGCTCACGCCCTGGCAGGCCCTTCGCGCGGGCACTGGCTCGGCACCGACGAACTGGGCCGCGACATCTTCTCCCGGATCGTCACCGGCGGCTGGATCTCGATCGGCCCGGCACTGCTGGCCGTGGCGGTGGCCTTCTGCGTCGGCGTGCCGATGGCGCTGCTCGCGGCCGAGCACGGTCGCAGGGTCGAAGGGCCCCTCAGCCGCGTCGCCGAACTGCTCCTGGCACTGCCGACCACCGTGATCCTGCTCGCCTTCGTCGGCGCGGTGGGGGTCCACGTCTGGGCCATCATGGCCGTTCTCGGACTTCTGCTCGCGGCGCCGGTGTACCGGATCCTGCTCGCGCTGGCCCAGTCGCTGCGCACCCGCCTCCATGTCGACGCGGCGAAGGTGAACGGCGTCGGCTCCCTCTTGGTGAACGTGCGTCACGTGCTGCCCGGAATGGCGACCACGATCGCCGTCCAGGCGGCGCAGCTCTTCGCGCTCGGCATCCTGATCGAGGCCGGCCTGGCCTTCATGGGCTACGGGCCGGCCATACCGGCGCCGAGCTGGGGCGGCCTCATCGGGGATGCTCAGCAGCACATCTACGACGACGCCTGGATGATGGTTCCCACCGGTGTCGTGCTCGCGCTGACCGTGCTCGCGGCCAACCAGATCGCCGACGCCCTGGCCGGTGAGCGGGAGCGGACCGCCCCTGCTCGACGCCCCGTGCGACAAGCGGGTCGACCTGTGGCAGCGGCTCCGGCCGGGGGCGAGGCATCCCCTCGGACCGATGGAGCCCTGCTCGAGGTGCGCGATCTGCACGTCGGCGTCGTGGAGGGCACGGAACTGGTCACCGGTGTCTCGGTGTCGGTCCGGCCCGGCACCGTGCTCGGCCTGGTCGGCGAGTCCGGGTGCGGCAAGACGATGACCGCACGGTCGCTGATGGGACTGCTACCCGACGGCGTCGAGGTCAGCGGCGGGTCCATCCTCTTCGAGGGCCGGGAACTGGTCGGGCTCTCCGACAAGCAGTACCAGGCCGTCCGCGGGCGGGACATCGCGATGATCTCGCAGGAGCCGATGGTCGCGCTCGACCCGATGTTCTCCATCGGCCATCAGCTCACCCGGCCCATCCGCCGCTTCCGCGGGGTCGGCCGCAACGAGGCCCGCCGCATCGCGCTCGACCTGCTCGCCCAGGTCGGCATCGTCGACCCCGAGCGCATCCTGCGCAGCCACCCTCACGCACTGTCCGGCGGCATGGCCCAGCGCGTCTGCATCGCCCTCGCGCTCACCGGCTCGCCGAAGCTCCTGATCGCCGACGAGCCGACCACCGCTCTGGACGTGACCGTGCAGGCGGAGATCCTCAGCCTGCTGCGCTCACTGGTGCGCGGCACCGGCCTGTCGGTCGTCCTGGTCAGCCACGACCTCGGTGTGGTGGCGGACCTGTGCGACGACGTCGCCGTCATGTACGCCGGTCAAGTGGTCGAGTCCGGGACCGTGACCGAGGTCCTGGACCAGCCCGCGCATCCCTACACGAGCGCGCTGCTGAGCGCGAACCCCCACATCCCGCAGGGGGAGACGGTCCCGGACCGGCTGCCCTCGATTCCAGGCACGGTGCCGGCGCCGAAGGACTGGCCCACCGGCTGCCGGTTCGCGAGCCGGTGTCCCCTGGTCACCGCCGAATGCCACGAGCCGATCGCGGCGGCGCCGGCACACGGCGCGGGTACCGCGCGCTGCATCCATCCGCTGACCCTGGCGCCGAGCACGGCCACGCCGAACGAATCCGGAGTCGTCCGATGAACCAGCCAGCCCTCCGCGTGCGGGATCTCGTCGTCCACTACGGACGTCGTCACCGGACGCCTCCCGCCGTCGACGGGGTCAGCTTCGACATCGCGCCGGGCGAGACCCTCGGGCTGGTCGGTGAGTCGGGCTCCGGCAAGTCGACCATCGGCAAGGCGATCCTGGGACTTCAGGCGGCGAGTTCCGGGTCGATCACGCTGAACGGGACGGACATCACCACGGCCTCGCTGCGACAGCGTCGGGTCAGTGCGATCGACCTGCGCGCGGTCTTCCAGGACCCCTACTCCTCGCTCAACCCGGTCCAGACCATCGGCCAGACCCTGGTGGAGCCGCTACGAGTGCTGCGCGTCCCGAAGCCGGAGCAGTGGCAGCGGGCCCGGGAGGCGCTCGATGCGGTGGGTCTGCCGAGCGATGCGATCGACCGCTCTCCCGCGCAGCTCTCCGGCGGTCAGCGTCAGCGAGTGGCGATCGCGCGCGCCCTGGTCTGCGACCCGAGGGTGATCGTGCTCGACGAGCCGGTCAGCGCTCTCGATCTCTCCACCCAGGCGCAGGTGTTGAACCTGCTGGCCGATCTGCGAGACCGGCGACAACTCGCGCTGCTCTTCATCGCGCACGACCTGGGCGTCGTCCGGTTCCTCTCCCAGCGGGTCGTGGTTCTCTACCGCGGCCAGGTGATGGAGCAGGGTGATGTCGAATCGGTGACCCAGGAACCGCGCCACCCCTACACCGTGGCGCTGACCGCGGCGGCACCCGTGCCTCATCCGGCCGAGCAGGCGCTCCGTCGCGCCACGCGCGAAGCACTGGGCATAGGCGCGGCCGGGACAGCCGCGGCGGCACCGACGGGCTGTCCGTTCGTGAACCGGTGCCCGCTCGCGGGGGACCTCTGCCGCACCGAGCGGCCGCCTCTCACCGGATCCGGTGACACCTCCGCGGCCTGCCATCGCCTCGATGAGGTCGCCGCGCTTCGTGCGACCCACTGACACCCGCACCACCTAGGGAGATCCCATGCACCAGTTCCCCGACGGCTTCCTCTGGGGAGTGGCCAGTGCCGGCCACCAGACCGAGGGCGACAACATGACCAGTGACTGCTGGTTCGCCGAGAACGTGACACCGACCGTCTTCAAAGAGCGCTCGGGCAAGGCGTGCAACGGTTGGGAACGCTGGCGCGAGGATGTCGACCTGGCCGCCGCCATGAACCTCGACGCCTACCGCTTCTCCGTCGAGTGGGCGCGCGCCGAGCCCGTCGAAGGCGAGTTCTCCGCCGCCGCGCTGGCCCACTACGAGGCGATCGTCGACCACTGCGTCGAGCGGGGTCTGGCGCCGGTCGTCACGTTCCACCACTTCGTCGCCCCGCACTGGTTCGCCGCGCGCGGCGGATGGCTGGACGCCGAAGCCCCGGAACGATTCGCGCGCTTCTGCGACCGGATCATGACGGCCTTCGGTGACCGGATCGCGGTGGCGGTGACGATGAACGAACCCAACCTGCCGCCGATGCTGGCCTGGGCCGGGCTGCCCGACTTCGTCCGTGACCTCGAGCGGGAGACGCTGGAGGCCTGCACCCGGGCGACCGGCGTCGAGCGCTACCGCCTCACCAACATCACGCTCGCCGAGGAGTCCGGCGCCCTGCTCGCCGGCCAGGCCGCCGGGCACCGTGCGGCTCGCGCGGCGATCAAGGCGCGTCGCGCGGATCTTCCCGTCGGCCTGTCGATCGCGATCGTGGACGACCTCGTCCACGGCCCGGATCCCACCCTGCGGGACCGCAAGCGCGCCGAGGTCTACCAGCCCTGGCTCGAGCTCGCCCGCGAGGACGACTTCATCGGCGTCCAGAACTACGAGCGGCACTATTACGACGCGACGCGTGCGGTGAACCTCGACGGCACACCCGCGGAGGGCGGGGTGATGAACCGCACCGACCCGGCGTCGCTCGGCAGCTGCGCGCGGTACGCCCACGCGGTGAGCGGCGTGCCGGTCCTGGTCACCGAGCACGGCATGCAGGCGGACGACGACACGAAGCGCGCCGGTTTCATCGAGCCGTCGCTGGCAGGTCTGCAGCAGGCGATGGACGCCGGCGTCCCGGTGCTCGGCTACTTCCACTGGACTCTTGTGGACAACTTCGAGTGGATCTTCGGCTTCGGGCCCAAGCTCGGGCTGCACAGCTTCGACCCCGTCACCTTCGAGCGCACACCGAAGCCGAGCGCGGGCCTCTACGGTGACCTGGTCGCGAGGCTGCGCCGTGGATGAGGTTTCCGCCGTCCGCTTCGAACACCGCGACGATCCGCTCGGCATCGGGGAGGACCGCCCGCGGCTCTCCTGGCAGGTCGCGAGTCAGCAGCAGGGCCGACGACAGGCCGCCTACGAGCTGACCATCGGCGAAGAGTTCTTCCACGTCGACTCGGCCGACTCCGTGCTGGTGCCGTGGCCCGCGAGGCCGCTGGCGTCCCGCGAAGCACGCGAGGTCCGGGTCCGTGTCATCGGCACCGACGGCGAGGTATCCGACTGGAGCGACCCGGTCGGCGTGGAACGCGGTCTCATCGCCGACGACTGGAAGGCCACGCTGATCGAGCCGGCCGGGGACGAGCGGGGGCCGGCGGCACTCCTGCGACGCTCCTTCGTCGCCGACGGCGAGATCGCCCGCGCCCGCCTCTACATCACGGCGCACGGGCTCTATGTGGCCGAACTCAACGGCGAGCGGGTCGGCGACGACGCCCTCGCCCCGGGGTGGACCAGCTACCACCATCGGCTGCGCTACCAGACGTACGACATCACCGGGCAGGTGCGCGCCGGTGAGAACGCGATCGGAGTGCAGGTCGCCGACGGCTGGTGGCGAGGTCGGGTCGGGTTCGTGCCCGGATGGCGCGACACCTACGGCAGCTCGCTGGGTCTGCTCGCCCAGCTCGAGATCGACTACGCCGACGGCCGGCGCCAGGTCATCCCCACCGACGAGAGCTGGCACTCCTCGACCGGGCCGATCAGGTCCGCGGATCTCTACGAGGGCGAGACCTACGACGCGACGATGGCGCTCCCCGGCTGGTCGTCTCCCGGATTCGACGACCAGGAGTGGGGCGGTGTGCACCGCGGCGAACGCGACCTCGCCACCCTCGTGGCTCCGTCGGGACCGCCCGTCCGGGCGGTCGAGGAGCGCGTGCCGGTCGACACGATCACCACTCCCTCGGGCCGGACCGTCCTCGACTTCGGCCAGAACCTGGTCGGACGACTCCGCATCCGGGTGCGCGGCCGCCGCGGCGCGACCGTCACCATGCGCCATGCCGAGGTGCTCGAGAGCGGCGAGCTCGGAGTGCGACCTCTGCGCACGGCCACGGCCACGGACCGGTACGTGCTCGCCGGGGACGCCGGCGGCGAGCGCTGGGAGCCGTCCTTCACCGTTCACGGGTTTCGCTACGCCGAGGTGAGCGGTGACTACGACGAACTCGAGATGACGGCGGTCGTCTACCACTCGGACATGCGCCGGACCGGCTGGTTCGAGTGCTCCGACCCTTTGCTCAACCGTCTGCACGAGAACGTCGTGTGGGGGATGCGCGGCAACTTCGTCGACGTCCCCACCGACTGTCCGCAACGCGACGAGCGCCTGGGCTGGACCGGTGACATCCAGGTCTTCGCGCCCACGGCCGCCTACCTCTTCGACTGCGCCGGCCTGCTCACCTCCTGGCTGGCCGATCTCGCCGCGGACCAGACAGCGGAGGGCGTCGTCCCGCTGTTCGTGCCGCGGATCGACTTCCCGGGCCCGTTCGCGGAGCCGGCTCCGACAGCCGGCTGGAGTGACGCCGCGGTGATCGTCCCCTGGGTGCTCCACCAGCGGTTCGGCGATGCGGGGCTGCTCCGCCGCCAGTACCCGAGCATGCGGGCCTGGGTCGACGGCGTGACCGCGTCGTTGGGACCGGCCGGCCTTTTCGACAAGCCGGCGTTGCAGCTCGGCGACTGGCTCGACCCGGCGGCACCTGCGGACGCGCCCTGGCAGGCCGAGACCGACGCGCACCTGGTGGCCACCGCCTACCGCGCGCACGTCGCCGGCCTGCTGTCCCGGATCGCCGCGGTGATCGGCGAGGAAGCGGACGCGGCCAAGTACGGCGAGCTCGCCAACGGGGTCCGGCAGGCGTTCCACGACGAGTACGTGACACAGGGGGGCCGGATCGCCGACTCCGGGCAGACCGGTTATGCCCTGGCACTCGAGTTCGCCTTGCTGCCCGACGCCGGACAACGCGAGCGGGCGGCACGGCAACTGGTCCGGCTGGTGCGGGAGAAGGGCCACAAGGTCGCCACCGGCTTCCTCGGTACGCCGGTGATCTGCGACGCCCTCACGTCCGCGGGAGCCATCGACGACGCGTACCAGATGCTGCTCCAGACCGAGTGCCCCTCCTGGCTGTATCCGGTGACGATGGGGGCCACCACGATCTGGGAGCGCTGGGACTCCATGCTCCCCGACGGTTCGGTCAACCCCGGAGAGATGACCTCGTTCAACCACTACGCCCTGGGCGCGGTGGGCGACTGGATGCACCGGGTGGTCGCCGGGCTCGGGCCCGGCTCGCCGGGGTACCGGTCGCTGCGGATCGAGCCGCGACCCGGGGGACGGATCTCGTGGGCACGCACGGCGCACCGCACTCCCTACGGCCTGGCCGAGGTCGCGTGGGAGCGAGCCGAGGGTGAACTCCGCGTCGACGTCACCGTGCCGACCGGGTCGGTCGCGACAGTCGTCCTGCCGGGTCTCGAACCCAGGGAGATCGAATGTGGCAGGCATCGCTTCGTGGTGCCGCACCCGGGCCCGTCGGCTGACCGCGAATGGCACCCGTCCCCGCCCATTCCGCTCGGCGAAGTGCTCGCCGAAGGGGAACGCTGACGGACAAGGCCGCGGGTTCGGCTGCCGCCTGTGCGGCGTAGGCCGCCTGGGGCGACTGGCAGGTCAGCGTGTCGACGGCGTCCGGAGGTTCGCGGTTGCATGACGCTACGCGGCGACGCCCCGCCACGTGTGCCGGCTGTGGATCCTGGGCACACCTGACGGAGTGGACCCCACCGGAGACCGTGACCCCGGGCTGTTCGGCCCCGGCTCGGTCACCTGGCAGATGCACGGCGACCCGATGATGTGGGTCGCCGGGATCCGCGCGCTCTACCTTCAGGCCCTCCACCCGCGCGCCGTACGCGGCGTCATGCAGAATTCCGACTTCCGGAACGACGCCTGGGGCCGGCTGATGCGCACCGCGGACTTCGTCGGAACGACGACGTACGGGACCACCGAGGCGGCGGAGCGGGCGGGGGCCCGGGTGCGGAAGATCCACCGCATGCTCACCGCCACCGACCCGGACACCGGCGAGCGCTACGGGGTCGACGAGCCCGAACTGCTGCTGTGGGTGCACTGCGCGGAGATCGACTCCTATCTGCACATCCTGCGGCGCTCCGGCTTCCGCCTCACGGACGCGCAGGCCGACCGCTACATCGGGGAACACCGGGTCGGCGCACGGCTGGTGGGGCTCGACCCGGACCGGGTGCCGGCGGACCGGGCCGAACTGGCCGCGTACTTCGAGCAGGTGCTCCCCGAACTCGCCGCGGGACCCGAGGCCCGCGACGTGGACGACTTCCTCTCGCGTCCGCCGGTCCACCCGCTGCTCGTACCGGCGCGCGCACTGCTGTGGCGGCGCGTGGCCAGGCTCGCGTACGCCGCTCTGCCGCCGTACGCCCACGCGTTGTACGGCAGGCCGGTGCCGCCGCCGGCCGCGGTGACCCGGGGTCTACGCGTCACGGGCACCACGCTGCGCTGTGTCCCCGCGCGGCTGCGCTGGCAACTCCCGCCCAAACACATTCTCTCGGCCATGTCACGGCTCGGCCCCGGCTCGCGCCCGGCGCCGTACAAAGTCGGAAGATAGCTCGTCATACTGGACGGGCCGGGGGAGGGCTCGAGGCTGAGCAGTGACGGGGGCGATCACACCAGATGGCGGAGAGCAGGCTGATCCAGGGCCGTTACCGGCTGCTCGACCTGATCGGGCGTGGTGGCATGGGCGAGGTGTGGCGGGCGCGGGACGAATCGCTGGGCCGCCACGTGGCCGTCAAGTGCCTCAAGCCGCTCGGCCCGCACCACGACCAGTCCTTCACCCGCGTCCTGCGCGAGCGGTTCCGGCGTGAGGCCCGGGTCGCCGCGGCCCTTCAGCACCGCGGGGTGACCGTCGTCCACGACTTCGGCGAGTCCGACGGTGTGCTGTACCTCGTGATGGAACTGCTGGAGGGAAGCAACCTCGGCCAGCTCCTGGAGGAGAACAAGAACCATCCGCTCGCCGTCGCCCTGGTCGTCGACATAGCCGACCAGGTGACCGCCGCCCTCGCCTACACCCACCAACAGGGCATCGTGCACCGCGACTTGAAGCCCGCGAACATCATGCGGCTGACCGACGGCACCGTGAAGATCTGCGACTTCGGCATCGCCCGCCTCGGCCACGACATCGGATTCACCTCACGACTCACCGGCACCGGCATCGCGATGGGCACCCCGCACTACATGTCACCGGAACAGATCGGCGGCACGGAGGTCGACCAGCGCAGCGACCTGTACTCCTTCGGGTGCGTGCTCTACGAGATCGCCACCGGGGCACCGCCGTTCGACCTCGACGACGCGTGGGCCGTCCTCGTCGGCCACCGCGACACCGTGCCCGAGCCGCCGCGCAGCCACCGCGCCGAACTCCCCGAGTACCTGGAGCGGATCATCCTCGACCTGCTCGCCAAGCGGCCCGAGCAGCGCCCGCAGGACGCCCGTGAACTCGGCCGCCGCATCAGCGCAGGGCGCACCACACCGATGTACGTGCCGACGGTCGTCACCCCGGCTCCGCCGCACCCCGCCGCTGGTGGGCGGCCCCCGGTGCCCCGGGGCACGTCCCGCCCCGAGCGGTCGCCCTCCCGGGAACCCCGGCTGCCGTCCTGGACGCAGGGCATGACCACCGGCCACAAAGCCACCGGCGCGGGACTGCGTGTCACCCCGCCGGACGCGTCCGCCGGTCTGACAGGGGAGTGGATCGCCCGCCCTTCCACAGCCGTGACGTCCCGGCCGGGCCGCAGCGAACGGCCCGCCCCCGCACCCGAGTTGCTCTCCACCCTGGCGGGGCGGCACAACGCCGGGCTGAGCCTCGGGCGGCTCGGCCGGTGGACCGAGGCGGGGGAGGTGCACCGCTCGGTGGCCGCCGAACGGGAGCATCTGCTCGGGCCCGACCACCCGGACACCCTCGCCAGCCGCTACGAGGTCGGCTTCACCCTCAGCCGCACCGGACGCCCCGCCGAGGCGCTGCGCGAGTACGCCCGGGTCGCCCTGGTCAGGGAGCGGGTGCTCGGCGCCGAACACCCCGAGACCCTGGCTGCCCGGCAGGAAATGGCCTATGTGCTCGGGCAGTTGGGCCGCCACTTCGAGGCGCACCAGGCCTACGGCGCGGTGCTCGCCGTCCGGGAGCGCGCGATGGGCCCCGACCACCCCGACACGCTGCGCTGCCGCCACAACCTCGCCTTCAACCTCAGCCGGCTGGGGCGCCTGGAGGACTCGTACCGCATGGCGAGCGAGGTCGCCGCCGCCCGCGCCCGGGTGCTCGGCCCGGCCCACCCCGACACACTCGTGACCCGCTACGAAGTGGCCTACGCGCTCGGCCAGTTGGGGCGCTGGCCGGAGGCGCTGCACACCTACCAGGAAGTGGCCGCGGCCCGTGCGCAGGCCCTGGGCCCGGACCATCCGGACACACTCGCCGCCCGTTACGAGGTGGGCATCAGCCTCGGCCGGCTCGGCCGCAGCGCGCAGGCGCTGGAGCTGTACCGCTCCCTCGTCGACGACCGCACCCGGGCACAAGGGGCCACCCATGCCGAGACGCTGCGCGCCCGGCACGGGCTCGGCGTGAACCTCGGCCGCCTCGGCCGCTGGGAGGAGGCCCTCGCCGAGTCCCGTGACGTGTGCGCCATCCGCGAGCGCGTGCTCGGCGCCGACCACCCCGACACCCTCGTCAGCCGCCGCGAGGTGGCCGTCGGGCTCGGCTGGCTCGGCCGCTGGGCCGACGCCCTCACCGAGTACCGGCGCGTCGCCGCCGCCCGCGAGCGCGTGCTCGGCGCCGACCATCCCGACACTCTCGCCAGCCGCAACGACGAAGCGCACTGCCTGGAGCAGCTGGGGCACGGGCAGGAGGCGGTGGAGCTGTACCGGAGAGTGGCCGCGCTGCGGCAGCAGCGGGCCGCCGGAGGCCGCTGACCCTGGTTCCCGCCAGGCGATGAGCGCCGAGTCCGAGATGTTCCTGCCCCCTCGTACGGCCGCCCGCCGCTTGCCGCGCACCCCTGGCCGACGTAGATCATCACGTGCTACGAAGAACCATGCCTGCACACGAGGAATATGACGCCGTGATCGTCGGCGGAGGCCACAACGGACTGGTCGCCGCCGCCTACCTGGCTCGGGCCGGGCGGTCCGTGCTGGTGCTGGAGCGACTGGGGAACACCGGCGGCGCCGCCGTCTCCACCAGGCCGTTCGCCGGAGTCGACGCGCGTCTGTCGCGCTACTCGTACCTGGTGAGCCTGCTGCCCCGGAAGATCGTGCGGGACCTGGGTCTCGACTTCCGGGTCCGCGGCCGCACGGTCTCCTCGTACACCCCCGTCGAGCGCGACGGACGGCCCACCGGGCTGCTCGTCGGCGGCGGCGAGCGGCGCACCCGCGAGGCGTTCGCCCGGCTGACCGGTTCGGACCGCGAGTACGAGGCATGGCAGCGCTTCTACGGGATGACCGGCCGCGTCGCGAAGAACGTGTTCCCGACGCTCACCGAGCCGCTGCCCACCCGCGAGGAGCTGAGGGCGCGCGTCGACGACGAGGAGGCCTGGCGGATCCTCTTCGAGGAGCCGGTCGGCGCGGCCGTCGAGGAGTACTTCAGCGACGACCTCGTACGCGGTGTCGTCCTCACCGACGCGCTGATCGGCACCTTCGCCGACGCCCACGACCCGTCCCTGCGGCAGAACCGCTGCTTCCTCTACCACGTGATCGGCGGCGGCACCGGAGACTGGGACGTGCCGGTCGGCGGGATGGGCGCCCTCACCGACGCGATCGCCTCCGCGGCGCGCACCGCGGGCGCGGTGATCGCCACGGGACACGAGGTGCTGCGGATCGACACGGACGGCGAGTCCGCCGAGGTCACCTACCGGACGGCCGACGGCGAGGGCGTCGTCGCGGCCCGGCACGTTCTGGTGAACGCCTCGCCGCAGGAGCTCGCGCACCTCACCGGAGACGAGCCGCCCACCCCCGCCGAGGGTGCCCAGCTCAAGGTGAACATGCTGCTCAAGCGGCTGCCGAGGCTCCGGGACACCTCCGTGGACCCGCGCGAGGCGTTCTCCGGGACCTTCCACATCGCCGAGGGCTACGAGCAGTTGGCGACCGCCCACGCGCAGGCCGCGTCCGGTGAGCTGCCCGCGGCGCCCCCCTCGGAGATCTACTGCCACTCGCTCACCGACCCGAGCATCCTCGGCCGGGACCTGGTCGAGCAGGGGTACCAGACCCTCACGCTCTTCGGCCTCCACACGCCGGCCCGGCTCTTCGAGCGGGACAACGACGCCGTGCGGGAGGAGCTGCTGAAGTCGACACTGGCGCAGCTGGAGGCGCACCTCGCCGAGCCGCTCGCCGACTGTCTGGCCACCGACGCGGACGGGCGGCCGTGCATCGAGGCGAAGACCCCGCTGGACCTGGAGCGCGATCTGCGGCTGCCGGGCGGCAACATCTTCCACCGCGACCTCGCCTTCCCGTACGCGCAGGAGGGCACGGGGCGATGGGGCGTCGAGACCCGGCACGCGAACGTGATGCTGTGCGGGGCGGGCGCGGTGCGCGGCGGCGGGGTGAGCGGGGTGCCGGGGCACAACGCCGCGAAGGCCGTGCTGGAGTCACTGGGCCAGGGACGCTGAGGCTTGTCCCGCATCTGCTGGTCGCGGTGAGACGAACTTGGTGTGGCTGATGTGATCGCGGAGTCGGATTCGTCCTGGAAAGGCCCCGTTCACCGGGGTGAGTCCGCGTCAGTTCGGCGGGCTGTTCGTCGCGTTGCGGTGTGAGGCCGCGGACCCGGTCCGCAGGGGCCGGCCCTGGAGCCTGCCGATGGAGGACCGGGTCCCGCTGGTCGCCGCGCCGACGGACCCGTCCACCCGTGAACCGGCTCGCCTCGCTGTCGGCGGTGCCGAATCAACCACCGTCCGACTGTGACGCCTTCGACGGCGCCGAACCGGTCGACCGTGCGAATTCCGCCACCTTGCCATGCTCCGCAGAAAGTTGGGCAAGGCTCCCTTTGTTCGCCTTGATGTCCGCTCGCTGAATGCGTGACTCGGCGTCGAACCAAAGATTCAGCAGGTTCGTCTGCTTCTTGCACGAAAGGTCCGCCACTGCGACTTTTCGCTCTTCTTCGGACACGGCAGGTGTATCCAGGTCGAAGTCGCGTGGAGGTGTCAGGGGTGAAGAGTAGGAGAACCCTTCCGCTTTCATGCAGGAGGCCCACTGCTTCGTGACTTTGAGAACCGACGGGTCGGACAACGACTTACGGAATCCATTGACTGCGATTTCACGCGCCACGTCCGCCGACTTGGTGGTGGGTCGCTGCTTCTCCCATGTGTGGACCGCCTCGGCGCGACATCCTCCCTTCGGCACCTCCTTTCCGTCGAAAGTGGATACCGCACCGTAGAGGACTGGGTAGGACGGGTCGGTGGAGGGCACCGGCACGGTCTGACGAGAGGGAGCCAGGTGATAACCGTACCTTTCCGCTTCGTTCGGGTCGGAAATTCCGTAACGGCGATCGGGCGGAGTTGAGGTGTCCGTGATATCGGCATCTGCCGGGTGGTAACCCAGGTCGAATCGCTGCATGCAACCACGAGTAAGGGCATCCTTCGCCCTCGCTATCAGGCGCTCCTGGTCGGGGCTGTATTCATATGTCGCGATGGGGAGAGCGTGAGTGAAGTCTTTGACGTCATCTCCGTGGTCCCCCGCTGTGACCTCACGTGACGTGGGAGCGCTGCGCGCATCACCCTTGGCGATCCCGCCATCACTCTCGGAACAGGCGCTGACGAGCAGCGTGCCCGACAACGCCGCACCGATGAGAGCGTGAGCCCTTTTCATGTGTCTCCTTGCAGAAAAAAAGCCCTGGCCGCATGCGGCCAGGGCTTTCCGTCAGAAGTCGTAGCAATCGCTCCTGGTGTAATCCCAACGGAAGGATGCGTCGTTGTTGTACGTGTAGTGCAGCTGGTCCGATATCGCATATGCCGACAGGGTGTCACAGGCCCCGACATAGCCGCTGTTGTAATAGATGGTGACCATGCTCGGACTGTCGTTCAGGGCGCTTGCGGCGTTGTTCTTCACCGCGTTGCCCTTGCCGGTCCCCGAGGTGAGGAAGGTGTACCCCGCCAGGTCCGAGACGTTTGCGTCGAAATAGGTGCTCGAACCCGCCCTGTTGCTGTTGTAGAACAGGCGAATACACCCGTTGTGAGGCCCGCTGGCATTGCAACCGGTGCTGGCGGTCGCCGATGCGGCACCCGCCGTCGGGATGATCAGCGCGATCGCGGCCGCCAGCGGGACCGCGGAAGTTGAAATAGCCCGTCGGATGTTCAATTCCGCTCCATTTCAAATGAGGTCGACGACGCAATAATCTACCACCGCGAAGATCCAGAAGCCACCGGAAGTCACTCCTGAATCGTTTTCTTACAGAGGCTTTTCGGAAGGCTTGCGCCAATCTCGGTCAAGGAATCCCGAATTGGGTGAGGCTTTGTGGTCTGGCATGGATTGCGCTATCCACGGCACGCTCCGCCCGCTCAGAGAGCGATCCCGGGAGCGAGGGCGATGAGGCCGGGGGCGAGGTGCCGTCGGGGAGGGCGGTCGAGCCCGACCCGGACGCGTCGGGCTCGACCGGCCGCCGCCCCCGCGGCCCCGGGATCAGTCCTTGGACGGCTCCCAGCCCGCCGCCGCGATCCGCGCCGCGTCCGCGGGCCGTGACTCGTCGAAGACGACGCGGTCGCCGGTCTCGACCCGCAGGGCGTCGACGTACGCGCCGCGGCCGACGTACAGCCGGTCGGTCGTGTACCGCCAGCGCAGCGTGAGCCCCGCGGCGCTCGGCAGGTCCGCGCCGAGTCGGTGCCATACGCGCCCCGACCAGCCGGTGGCCGTGCCCGCCGGATGGTCCTGCGGGTCCTCGGAGCGTCGCCGGGTGGTGAAGGGGACCGGCTGCCAGGTCGTTCCGCCGTCGGTGGAGGACTCCAGGAACAGGAGGTCCGACCGGGGTTCGGTGTCCCACCAGAGTGCGCAGCCGAGGCGCGCGGGACCGGTGCTGGTGTCGAGCGCGGGCAGCGTCAGCGTCGCAGTCGTCGCGCTCGCGGTCCCGGAGAACCAGGACGTACGGCCGCGCGCGGGACGCACCGCGACGGCCCGCGCCAGGTTGTTCGCGGCGGTGACCCGGGGAGCGGAGCCGGATCGCCAATTGCGCACGGGGTGAACGGAGTTGCCGAGGACGATCAGGAAGGAGTCGGTCGTCGGGTCGAGGACGAGCGAGGTGCCGGTGAAGCCGGTGTGGCCGGCGGTGCGCGGCGTCGCCATCGCGCCCATGTACCAGTGCTGGTAGAGCTCGAAGCCGAGGCCGTGCTCGTCGCCCGGGAAGGCGGTGTTGAAGTCGGTGAACATCAGGTCCACCGTCTCCGGTTCCAGGATGCGTGCCCTGCCGTACGCGCCGCCGTTCAGCAGGGTACGGCCGAGAACGGCCAGGTCCCACGCGCAGGAGAAGACCCCCGCGTGACCGGCGACCCCGCCGAGGGAGTACGCGTTCTCGTCGTGGACCTCGCCCCACACGAGCCCGCGGTCCAGTCCCGACCAGGGAAGCCGGGCGTCCTCGGTGGCGGCGATCCGGGGCTTCCAGGAGGCGGGCGGGTTGTAGCGGGTGCGGTCCATGCCGAGGGGACCGGTGATCTCGTCGCGCAGGAGGGTGTCGAGGGTCCGGCCGGTGATCCGCTCCAGGACCAGCTGGAGCGAGATCAGGTTCAGGTCGGAGTAGAGGTACGTGGTGCCCGGCGGATGGAGGGGCACCTCGTCCCAGATGAGCTGGAGCTTGCCCTCGTGGGTCGGCGCTTTGTACAGAGGGATCCAGGAGCGGAACCCGGAGGTGTGGGTGAGCAGTTGGCGGACGGTGATGTCCTTCTTGCCGCCGCCCGCGAACTCCGGGAGGTAGGAGGCGACGGCGGCCTCCAGGTCCAGGGCCCCGCGCTCCATCTGCTGCACGGCGAGGATCGACGTGAACAGCTTGGAGACGGAGGCGAGGTCGTAGACGGTGTCCCTCGCCGCCGGGATCTGCCGGTCGGCGGGGAACTCCACGCCGGTGTCGGTCTTCTCGTCGTACGCCGCGTAGCGCACGGCCATGCCGATCGGCTGGTGCAGGGCCACCGTGCCGCCGCGCCCGGCGAGCAGGACGGCACCGGCGTACCAGGGGTGCTGGGGGGAAGGGCCGAGGAATGTCTCGGCGTCCGCGACCAGTTGGCGCAGATGCCCGGCGAGCAGTCCGGCCTGGCCGGGGGTGCCGTGCCGCAGGGTCCGGCGGCCGTCCCCTGTCGAGGCCACCGCGGGGCCGGCCGGGAACGGCGCGATGGCCAGCGCTCCGCCCACGGCCAGTAAGCCCTTGCCCCATTGACGGCGGGTCAGCCCGTCGCCCCCTCTGCCTTTCGCGCCTTCGGTCATCGAGAAGCCTCCCGCTCACGTAGCCTGAAAGTATCTTTCCGGGTCTGCCGTGCCGAGTGAAACTTTCCCGTCAGGCGCAGGCGTGTCAACCTCCCCGGCGGACCTCCAGAGATCTGACGGAGTATCAGAAAAGGCCTTCCCTCGTCCGGACGTCTGCGGCATCCTGCGGCCATGCAGACGGAGCTGAGCAAGGAACTGGGAGTCGAGCACGCCATTTTCGGCTTCACGCCGTTTCCCGCCGTCGCCGCGGCCATCAGCCGCGCGGGCGGATTCGGTGTGCTCGGCGCGGTCCGCTACACCGCCCCCACCGACCTCGAGCGCGACCTCGACTGGATCGAGGCGAACGTCGACGGCAAGCCCTACGGCCTCGACGTCGTCATGCCCGCGAAGAAGGTCGAGGGCGTCAGCGAGGCGGACGTCGAGGCGATGATCCCGGAGGGGCACCGGCAGTACGTCAAGGACACCCTCGCCAAGTACGGCGTACCCGAACTCGCCGAGGGAGAGGCGTCCGGCTGGCGCATCACCGGGTGGATGGAACAGGTCGCCCGCGGTCAGCTCGACGTCGCCTTCGACTATCCGATCAAGCTGCTCGCCAACGCGCTGGGCTCACCGCCCGCCGACGTCGTCGAACGCGCCCACGCCCAGGGGGTGCTCGTCGCGGCTCTCGCGGGCAGCGCCCGGCACGCCCGCAAGCACGCCGAGGCGGGCATCGACATCGTCGTCGCGCAGGGCTACGAGGCCGGCGGGCACACCGGGGAGATCGCCTCGATGGTGCTCACCCCCGAAGTCGTCGACGCAGTCGGCCCGTTGCCCGTGCTGGCCGCGGGCGGCATCGGCAGCGGACAGCAGGTGGCCGCCGCGCTCAGCCTCGGCGCCCAGGGGGTGTGGCTCGGCTCCATCTGGCTGACCGTCACCGAGGCCGACATGCACTCGCCCGGCGTCACCCGCAAGCTGCTCGCCGCCGGCTCCGGCGACACCGTCCGCTCGCGCGCCCTGACCGGCAAGCCCGCACGCCAGTTGCGCACCGAGTGGACCGACGCCTGGGACGACCCGAACGGTCCCGGCACGCTCCCCATGCCGCTCCAGGGGCTGCTGGTCGCCGACGCCGTCTCCCGCATCCAGAAGTACGAGGTGGAGCCCCTGCTCGGCACACCGGTCGGGCAGATCGTCGGCCGGATGAACAGCGAACGCGCCGTCCAGGAGGTCTTCGACGACCTGACCCGGGGCTTCGAGCGCGCCGTCGACCGCATCAACCGCATCGCGGGCAGGGAGGAACAGGCTTGACTTCCTCCCCCTCCTGAAGGTGGGGGATTCCTACGGCTCGCGCCGTGGGGTTTCCTGCTTCGTCGCCGACTGCCCGCCCGGAGTGCTCCGTTGAGGTCTTACGCCAGCTCCACAGGCTGTCACCGCCAGTCCGGCGGCCAGCAGGTTCCTCGCCGCGTTCACGTCCCGGTCGTGGGTCGTGCCGCAGTCACACGTCCAGGTACGGACATGCAACGGCATCCGCTCCCGGAGGGTGCCGCAGGCGGAGCACAGCTTGGAGGAGGGGAACCACCGGTCGACGGCGATCACCTCCCGTCCGTACCACTGGGCCTTGTACTCCAGCATGCTCCGCAAGTCCGCCCATCCGGCGTCCGAGACGGCGCGGGCCAGGCTCCGGTTCTTGACCATGTTGCGGACACTCAGGTCCTCGATCACGAGCGTTTGGTTCTCACGCACGAGTCGAGTGGTCAGCTTGTGCAGGGTGTCACGGCGGCGGTCGGCGATCCTGGCATGGATCTTCGCGACCTTGCGGCGGGCCTTGGCCCGGTTCGCCGAGCCTTTCTCCTTCTTCGCCAGTCGGCGCTGCGCTTTGGCGAGGGCGGCACGGTCGCGGCGCTCGTGCCTCGGGTTGGTGATCTTCTCGCCGGTCGACAGGGTCAGCAGGTGGTTCAGGCCGACGTCAATACCGACCGCCGTGTCCGTGGCGGGCAGGGGCTGGACGGACGGGTCGTCGCACAGCATCGAGATGAACCAGCGTCCGGCCGCGTCCTGCGAGACGGTCACCGTCGAGGGGGACACGCCGGCGGGCAGGGGCCGGGTCCAGACGATGTCCAGCGGCTCACGCATCTTCGCGAGCGTCAGCCGGCCGTCCCGGAAACGGAACGCGCTGGTGGTGTACTCGGCGGACTTCCGCGACTTCTTCCGGGACTTGAACCTCGGGTACTTCGCCCGCTTGCCGAAGAAGTTGGTGAACGCCACCTGCAGGTGCCGCAAAGCCTGCTGCAACGGAACCGACGACACCTCGTTCAGGTACGCCAGTTCCCCGGTCTTCTTCCAGACCGTCAACATCGCCGAGGTCTGGTAGTAGTTCACCCGCTCCTGCCGCGTCCACGCCTGCGTACGCGCGGCCAGCGCCAGGTTGTAGACCTTCCGCACGCATCCGAACGTGCGCGACAGCTCGGCGGCCTGCGCATCGGTGGGATGGAAGCGGTACTTGAACGCCCGCTTCACGTAAGTGGCCACGGCCCACAAACTAGCGCCAACGTCAGCGAAGGATCGAACCTGCCGGTCAGAGCACTGCGATCCGCCCTGACGGCGAATCCCAACCCCCTGCCCTGCCCCGCAGGAGTCCGTTTCTCCCCCGCAAGCGGGAGGTACCCCCACCCCGGCCTGAAGGCCGGGGTATCCACGGAGGAGTTCCGATGAGCACCGCACCGAACGGCTTCTGGGCCCAGGCCGCCGCGGACCCCGAGCGCGTCGTCCTCGTCACCCCCGACGCGGAGGAGTGGACCGCGGGACGGCTGCACGCGGCCGCCAACGGGCTCGTCCACGGACTGCGTGCCGCCGGCCTCCGGCGCGGCGACTCCTTCGCGGTCGTGCTGCCCAACGGCGTCGAGTTCCTCGTCGCCTTCCTCGCCGCCTCGCAGGCCGGTCTCTACCTCGTCCCCGTGAACCATCACCTCGTCGGCCCGGAGATCGCCTGGATCGTCTCCGACTCCGGCGCCAAGGTCCTCATCGCCCACGAACGGTTCGCCGACGCGGCCCGGCACGCCGCCGACGAGGCGAAGCTCCCCGGGGACCGGCGGTACGCCGTCGGCGCGATCGAGGGCTTCCGGCCGTACGCCGAACTCCTCGACGGGCAGCCCGGTTCCGCGCCCGAGGACCGCACCCTCGGCTGGGTCATGAACTACACCTCGGGCACCACCGGCCGCCCGCGCGGCATCCGGCGCCCGCTGCCCGGCAAGCTCCCCGAGGAGTCGTACCTCGGCGGCTTCCTCGCCATCTTCGGCATCCGGCCCTTCGACGACAACGTGCACCTCGTCTGCTCGCCGCTCTATCACACCGCGGTCCTCCAGTTCGCGGGCGCGTCCCTGCACATCGGCCACCGGCTGGTGCTGATGGACAAGTGGACGCCCGAGGAGATGCTGCGTGTCATCGACGCACACAGGTGCACCCACACCCATATGGTGCCGACCCAGTTCCACCGGCTGCTGGCACTCCCCGACGAGGTGAAGGCCCGCTACGACGTCTCGTCCATGCGGCACGCCATCCATGGCGCGGCCCCGTGCCCGGATCATGTGAAACGGGCCATGATCGAGTGGTGGGGCGACAGCGTCGAGGAGTACTACGCGGCCAGCGAGGGGGGAGGAGCCTTCGCGACCGCCGAGGACTGGCTCAACAAGCCCGGCACCGTCGGCAAGGCGTGGCCGATCAGTGAGTTGGCGGTCTTCGACGACGACGGCAACCGGCTGCCGCCCGGTGAACTCGGCACCGTCTACATGAAGATGAGCACCGGCGGATTCTCGTACCACAAGGACGAGACCAAGACCCGGAAGAACCGCATCGGAGACTTCTTCACCGTCGGCGACCTGGGCCTTCTCGACGAGGACGGCTATCTCTTCCTCCGTGACCGCAAGATCGACATGATCATCTCGGGCGGGGTCAACATCTACCCGGCCGAGATCGAGGCGGCACTGCTCACCCACCCGGCCGTCGCCGACGCGGCGGCCTTCGGCATCCCGCACGACGACTGGGGCGAGGAGGTCAAGGCGGTGGTCGAGGCCGCGCCGGGCCACGAGGCCGGTCCGGCGCTCGCCGCCGACATCCTCGGCCACTGCGAGCGCCGGCTCGCCGGGTACAAGCGGCCCAAGAGCGTCGACTTCATCGAGTCCATGCCCCGCGACCCCAACGGAAAGCTGTACAAGCGGCGGCTGCGGGACCCCTACTGGGAGGGCCGCACCCGGGCGATGTGACGCGGGGACCTGCCCCGGCCCCGGCGCACCCGCCGTGCGGTACCGCCGGTATGACGTGCGGTGACTTGACCTCCCCGTTCCATGGGCCGAGGATCACGTGACATGACGCCTGGACACGGCAGTACGGTTGACGGGGTGCTGCGCCGCAGCGCACGGCGCACACCCGCGCGGCGCGCGGTCGACTACCGCGAGCGCTCCTGGACGTACGCGGAACTCGACGAGGCCGTCTCCCGCGCGGCGACCGTCCTCCTCGACGAGGGGCTGGCCCCCGGCGACCGCGTCGGCGCCTACGGCCACAACTCGGACGCCTACCTGATCGGCTTCCTCGCCTGCGCCCGCGCCGGACTCGTCCATGTGCCGGTCAACCAGAACCTGACCGGCGACGATCTCGCCTACATCGTCGGCCAGTCGGGCAGCACCCTCGTGCTGGCCGACCCCGACCTCGCCGACCGGCTCCCGGACGGCGTACGGTCCCTCCCGCTGCGCGACGCCGACGACTCGCTCCTCGCGCGGCTGGACACGGCACTCCCGTACGACGGTCCCGAGCCGCGCGGCGACACGCTCGTGCAGCTCCTCTACACGTCGGGCACCACCGCGCTGCCCAAGGGCGCGATGATGACGCACCGCGCCCTGGTGCACGAGTACCTGAGCGCGATCACGGCCCTCGATCTGAGCGCCGGGGACCTGCCGGTCCATTCGCTGCCGCTCTACCACTCGGCGCAGATGCATGTGTTCCTGCTGCCCTATCTCGCGATCGGCGCTTCCAACACCATCCTCGACTCGCCGGACGCGGGTCAGCTCTTCGACCTCATCGAGGCGGGCCGCGCGGACAGCCTCTTCGCGCCGCCCACCGTGTGGATCGGTCTGTCGAACCGCCCCGACTTCGCCGAGCGTGACCTGAGCGGCCTGCGCAAGGCCTACTACGGGGCGTCGATCATGCCGGTCCCCGTCCTGGAACGACTGCGCGAACGGCTGCCGAAGCTGGCCTTCTACAACTGCTTCGGCCAGAGCGAGATCGGCCCCCTGGCCACCGTCCTCGGGCCCGACGAGCACAAGGGCCGGATGGACTCGTGCGGCCGCCCCGTGCTGTTCGTGGACGCGCGGGTGGTCGACGAGGACGGCAAGGACGTGCCCGACGGCACTCCCGGCGAAGTCGTCTACCGCTCACCGCAGTTGTGCGAGGGCTACTGGGACAAGCCGCAGGAGACGGCCGAGGCGTTCCGCGACGGCTGGTTCCACTCGGGGGACCTCGCCGTGCGCGACGCCCACGGGTACTTCACGGTCGTGGACCGGGTGAAGGACGTCATCAACTCCGGCGGAGTGCTGGTCGCTTCACGACAGGTGGAGGACGCGCTGTACACCCACGAGCAGGTCGCCGAGGTGGCCGTCGTCGGACTCCCCGACGAGCGCTGGATCGAGGCCGTCACCGCGGTCGTCGTCCCGCGCGGAGAGGTCACCGAGGACGAACTGATCGCCCACGCACGCGAGAAGCTCGCCCACTTCAAGGCGCCCAAGCGCGTCCTGTTCGTGGACGAGCTGCCCCGCAACGCCAGCGGCAAGATCCTGAAGCGGGAGCTGCGGGACCGGTTCGGCGAGGCCTAGCGGACGCCCGCATCGCGGCCTCGATCCAAGAGGGAGACGCGCGGGGCCGGTTCGGCGTCCGCTCGGGGCCCGGGGTTCCTGGGGCCACGGCCGGGTCACGGGCGCGGGCGCAGGTCCACGATCCGCTTGAGCTTGCCCACCGACCGCTCCAGCGACTCCGGTTCGACGATCTCCACCGTGACCGAGACACCGATGCCGTCCTTGATCCCCGCGGTGATCGCCCGCGCCGCCGCCTCCCGCGTCTCGGGCGTGGCGCCGGACCGCGCCTCGGCCCGGACGGTGAGAGCGTCGAGACGGCCCTCACGGGTCAGCCGGAGCTGGAAGTGCGGGGCGACACCCGGCGTCCGCAGCACGATCTCCTCGATCTGCGTCGGGAAGAGATTGACTCCCCGCAGGATCACCATGTCGTCGCTGCGCCCGGTGATCTTCTCCATCCGGCGGAAGGCCCGCGCCGTGCCGGGCAGCAGTCGCGTCAAGTCCCGTGTCCGGTAACGGATCACGGGCATGGCCTCCTTGGTGAGCGAGGTGAACACCAGCTCGCCCTCCTCGCCGTCCGGCAGCACCTCACCGGTGATGGGGTCGACGACCTCCGGGTAGAAGTGGTCCTCCCAGATGTGCAGACCGTCCTTGGTCTCCACGCACTCCTGGGCGACACCCGGGCCGATGACCTCCGAGAGGCCGTATATGTCCACCGCGTCGATCGCGAACCGCTCCTCGATCTCGCGGCGCATCTCCTCGGTCCACGGCTCGGCTCCGAAGACCCCGACGCGCAGCGAGGTGCCGCGCGGGTCCACACCCTGCCGCTCGAACTCGTCGAGCAGGGTCAGCATGTACGAGGGAGTCACCATGATGATCTCGGGCTTCAGGTCCTGGATCAGCTGGACCTGACGTGCCGTCATGCCGCCGGACGCGGGGATCACCGTACAGCCGAGCCGTTCCGCGCCGTAGTGGGCGCCGAGTCCGCCCGTGAACAGCCCGTAGCCGTAGGCGATGTGGACCTTGTCGCCGGGGCGGCCGCCCGCCGCGCGGATCGAACGGGCCACCATGTCGGCCCACATGGACAGGTCGTTCTCCGTGTAGCCGACGACCGTGGGGCGCCCGGTCGTCCCGCTGGAGGCGTGGAGGCGCCGGATCCGGTCCTGCGGAACGGCGAACATTCCGTACGGGTAGTTCTCGCGCAGATCCGCCTTCGTCGTGAAGGGGAACCGCGCCAGGTCGGCGAGCGAGCGGCAGTCGTCCGGGAGCAGCCCGGCCCTGTCGAAGGACTTCCGGTAGAAGGGAACGTTCTCGTACGCGTGGCGCAGCGACGCGCGCAGCCGCTCCAGCTGGAGGGCCCGCAACCCCTCCGCGTCGAGCCGCTCGCCCGCGTCGAGCAGGTCCTTCGAGTCCGTCGAGTCCGCCATCGCGACTTCTCCCTCACCAACCGTGCGATTCCGGACGACCGATCATTCGGTCGTGCTGGTCCGGATCAGTAATTCAGGTGTCCAGCGCCAGTGCAAGGGGTCGGCGGCGCTTTTTGCGGGAGCGATGGAGAGGGGGGAGGGGGAGAGGCGGCCCGGGGCGGTGGTCAGCGCACCAGAGCGGGGCGCTTGGCGTCGAACTCCCACCCGGGGACGAGGTAGCGCATCCCCACGGCGTCGTCCCGGGCGCCGAGCGCCTCTTTCAGGTACAGCTCGTGCGCCGCCAGGAGCCGGTCCATGTCCAGCTGGACACCGAGACCGGGGGAGTCCGGAAGCGCGATCTCGCCGTCGACGATGCGGGGCGGGGCGACGGTGAGCCGCTCCAGACCCTCCTGCCAGATCCAATGGGTGTCGAGGGCGTTGTAGGGGCCCGGTGCCGCGGCTCCGCAGTGCGTGACCATGGCGAGCGAGATGTCGAAGTGGTTGTTCGAGTGGCAGCCCCAGGTCAGGCCCATCGCGTTGCACAGCTGAGCCACCCGCACCGAGCCCCGCATGGTCCAGAAGTGCGGGTCGGCCAGCGGGATGGAGACCGACTGGAGGGCCAGGGCGTGGGTCAGCTGCCGCCAGTCCGTGGCGATCATGTTGGTCGCCGTCGGCAGCCCCGTCGCCCGGCGGAACTCGGCCAGGATCTCCCGCCCGGAGTAGCCGTCCTCGGCGCCGCAGGGGTCCTCGGCGTAGGCGAGCGTGCCGACCAGCGGCTCGCACAGCTCGACCGCCTCGCGCAGCGACCAGGCGCCATTGGGGTCGAGGGTGATCCGGGCCTCGGGGAAGCGGTCCTTCAGCGCGCGTACGGCCCGGACCTCCTCGGCGCCCTCCAGGACACCGCCCTTGAGCTTGAAGTCCTGGAAGCCGTACAGGTCGTGGGCGGCCTCGGCCTGCCGGACGATCGCGCCGGGCGTGAGGGCCTCCTCGTGCCGCAGGCGGTACCAGTCCACGTCCGAGTCGCTCTCCCGGGCGTAGGCCAGATCCGTGCGGTCCGGGTCGCCGACGTAGAAGAGATAGCCCAGCACCCGCACACGATCGCGTTGGAGGCCGTCGCCGAGGAGGGCGGCGACCGGGACGTCGAGATGCTGGCCGAGCAGGTCGAGGAGAGCGGACTCGACCGCGGTGACGGCATGGACGGTCGTCCGCAGGTCGAAGGTCTGGGCGCCGCGCCCTCCGGCGTCGCGGTCGCGGAAGCGGTCCCCGATCTCGCGCAGGACGCGCTGGTAGTCGCCCACCTTCGCGCCGAGGACGAGGGGCTCCGCGTCGCGCAGCGTCCGGGTGATCTTCTCCCCGCCGGGCACCTCGCCGAGTCCGGTGCGCCCCTCGGAGTCCTTGAGGACGACGACATTGCGGGTGAACCAGGGGCCGTGGGCGCCCGACAGGTTCAGCTCCATGCAGTCCCGTCCCGCGACCGGGTAGACGGCGAACTCGGTGATCGTCGGTTGCTGGCTCATCATCAGAATCCTTGTGTACGAGGGTGACCGGGGCCGGTGATCACAGGATGACGGCGACGGGCCGGGCGGGCGGACGGACCGCCCCGAGTTCCCCGGGACCGTCCCCCGCGCGCTTCAGGCGGGTCGGCGTGTGGCTCCGACGAGCGCCAGCCCGGTGTCGAGGATGTGCTCCAGGGCGGCGAGATCGGCCGGGCCGGGATCGGTGAGCGGCGCGCGCACCGGGCCGACCGGAAGGCCCCGCAGCCGGGCCGCGGCCTTGACCAGCGAGACCGCGTAGCCGGGCACCCGGTCGCGCAGTTCGACGAGCGGGACGTAGAAGTCCCGCAGCAGCTTGGTCACGGTCGCCTCGTCGCCGGCCCGCAGCGCGGCGAAGCAGGCGTCGGCGATCTCGGGAGCGAAGGCGTGGACGGCCGACGAATAGGCCGGGACGCCGACGGTGGCGTACGCGCGCGCCTGGATCTCGGCGGTGGCGGCTCCGTTGAAGAACAGGAAGCCGTCGGGCGCGGCGAGCGTCAGGCGCTGGAGGCGGTCGAGGTCGCTGTGCCCGTCCTTGAGCCCGATCACGGTGGGGATCTCCGCGATGGCACGCAGCCCCTCGGGGGTGAAGGCGACCGGGCCCCGCTGGTACGCGATGAGCGGCAGCCGCGTACCGGCGGCGATCCGGCGCAGTTGCTCGACCAGGCCGCTTTCCGGGGCCTCGACGAGGTAGTGGGGCAGCACCAGGAGGGCGTCCGCTCCGGCCTCCTCCGCGATCCGGGCGAACCGCAGCGCCTGCGCCCATCCGTAGCCGACGCCGGCGACCACGGGCAGGCGGCCGTCGGCGATCTCGACGGTCGCGGTGACGACCGCGCGGTACTCGTCCTCGTCCAGCGCGCTGAACTCGCCGGTCCCGCAGGCGGGGAACACCGCGCCCGGCGCCGTGGCCAACTGGGCGGCCAGATAGGCCCGGTAGGAATCCGGATCGAGGTCGCCGTCCTCCGTGAAGCTCGTGAGCGGGAAGGACAGCACCCCGCTCACCATGCCGTCCCGCAGCCGCTCGACCACGCGCCCGTGCTCCGCGCCGAACCCCGCCATGAGCCTCATCCCCATATACAGATACCGTTTATGTATGAGAACACAGGTTACGTTCGTGAACCCTTGGGGGTCAATGGATACGGCGACGCGGATTGATGACGGCGGTCGTGAGCAGCCGGCCGAAGGCGAACACCAGCTGGGCCGGCCACTGGAGGCTGCCGCTTCGCCGCACGAGGATGCGGGCCCGTTCCGTCGTTCCCTCTGGTGCTCCAGGGGCGGGGGCTGTCGGGGGCGACGAGCCGGGCGCGCCGACGCCCGCGGCCGTGGAGGTCGCGGGCGTCGGCGGTGGTGCGGCGGGGCCGGGGCTTTTGCTGGTGGGAGGGAGGGACCCGACGGGCGGAGACGGTGCCCTGCCGGGCGCGGGGCGGTCAGGGCGTGGACGTCGCCGCGGCGGTGCCGGGGTGCGGGCCGTACGCCGTCATGAAGCGGTCGCGGAAGGTGTCCATGCGCCACTCCGGCGCGGTCTTGGCGGGCTTCAGGCCGTCCGTCCAGCCCCAGTCGGAGATCCTGTCCAGCACCTTCGGGTCCTTCGCGACGATCGAGACGGGCACGTCCCGGCTCGTGCTTCCGGCGGTGACCGTCGGCACGGGCTGGTGGTCGCCGAGGAAGACGAGCACGGTGTTCTCGTCGCCGTACTTCTCGACGTACTGGGTGAGACTGTGCAGCGAGTACTCGATGGCGTTGCGGTACTCCCTGCGCACGCTCTCCGGGTTTTTCCAGACCTCCTTGGGGTCCTTGCCCTCCTTCTTGATCTGGTTGTAGACCGAACCGTCGCCGAGGTCGTTCCAGTCGATCATGTGGGCGATCGGTGCCCAGGGGTTGTGGCTGGAGGCGAGGATGATCTCGGCCATCATCGGCTTGCGGTTCTTCTTGCCGTGCTCCAGGCGCTCGAACGCCCCCAGGCTGAACTGGTCGGGCACGGGCGTCCAGCTGAAGTACGGGCCGTTGTAGCCGAGGTGCTCGGAGTCGTAGATGCGGTCGAGGCCGAAGAACTTGCCCTCCGGCCAGGCGCGGCGGACACCCGGCACGATGCCGACGGTGTCCCAGGCGCCGGTCTTCTGGAAGTACTTGGTGAGCGTGTTGCGGTCGCTGGTGGTCAGACTCCGGTAGCGCTGCTGGTTCTTGATCCACAGCCCGGAAAGGAACGTGGAGTGGGCCAGCCAGCTGCCGGCGCCCGTGACGGGCGAGCGCAGCCAGGCGCTGCGCGAGGAGAACCCGGCCGACTTCAGCCCGCTGGTCCCCTCGGAGAGGACCGAGTCGATCTCCTTGGACATCGCCGGGTCGTCGATCGCCGTACGGCCGTAGCTCTCGATGAAGGTGAACAGGACGTCCTTGCCGCGCAGTCCGGTCAGCAGCTGATCCGGCGGGGTGTCGGCGAAGGCGTCGACGGACGCCTGCTTCGCGAAGATCTGGCCGTCGTGAAGGCTCGCCTGCACCTGGTCCACCCGGTTCTGGACGATCGTGGCGTTCATCTGGGACGCCACGGGCACGTCCGTGAACTGCACGCCGAGCGTCACACAGGTGATCCAGGCGGTGCCGAGGACCAGGGTCGTGCGGGTGGCGACGGGCCGGTGGCGGACCATGACGTCGGTCAGCCGTGCGACCGCGAGCGTCATGAGGACGAGCAGGGCGATGACGAGCACGACGACCGCGATCAGGGCGACGATCTCACCGGAGCGGCCGAAGGACTCCTTCACCCAGTCCGCGGCGTTCTCGAACAGGATCCAGTCCAGGACCAGGTCGAACGGCCGGGCCATGACCGAGTAGAAGCCCATGTCGACGAACTTCAGGATGGTCACCAGGCCGAGCAGCGCTCCCACGACGTACGACGTGATGCGCCTCGGCTTCGGCGGCAGCGCCAGCAGCAGGGCGGCGAGGAGGACTCCCTCCGCCGGGATGCGCACGAATGCGCCGAATTCGAGGCGCTCGAGCTTGTTCGGCACGAGGAGGCCGAAGAGCACGAGTGCGCCGGCGAGGACCGTCGTCCCGACGGTCACGATCCGCGCCGCCCGGGGATACTCGGCCAGCCGGCCCCGCAGGCCGCGCCGCCCGCCTGCGGCCTTCTCGGAGACGCCGCCGTCCCCGTCGGCATCTGCCTTCTCGGAGCGGCCGTCGCCCCCGTCTGCGTCCGCGTGGACCGTCTCGGGACCGCCGCCGTCGGTGTCGCCGTCGGTGTCGGCGTCGGTGTCGGCGTCGGCCTCCGAGGCGGCGTCGCCCTCCACCACCGCGGGGACCCGCACGTCGGGCTCCGCTTCGGCACGCACACTCGTGTCGCCCGCGGCGTCAGCACCCGCCGTCGTGTCGGCATCCGGATCAGCACCCGCTGTGGTGCCGCCTTCGGCCTGCGCACCCACGGTCGTGTCGGCATCCGCGTCCGGGCTCACAGGCTCGTCCGATTCCAGGGCGTCCGCACCCGCGGTCTCATCGGATCCCGGGGCGTCCGCGCCCGTGGTCCCATCGGTTTCCACGTCGTCCGTACGGGCGGTGCCGTCGGCTTCCGTGTCGTCCGTTCGCGCGATCGCGTCGGCCTCCGGGGCGGTCGGGCCGGGCTCCGGTCCGGTCTCCGGCTCCGCATCGGCGGGCGTTCCGGTCGCCGTGGCGGCGTCCGGATGCGGCTCCGTCTCCGGCTCCGGTTGTTCCGGCAGTTGACTGGAGCGCGTGATGTGCGACACGCCGATGGTCCTTCCGTACGAAGCCCCGCGATGACACGACGACACGCCCCGGGGCAAGGCAGGTGTGCCATCATCCGTACGGCTGATCTTCACCCATCGTTCAGCTGTGAGGGTCAATCGCGGGCAAAGAGTACGCCGGGCGACGGGTGTTCCGTTCAGTGTGTCGCGTTCGCGGCGACCGACCGGGCCCAGCGGTAGTCCGCCTTGCCGCTCGGGGAGCGCTGGATGGAGTCGGTGATGACGAGCCGGCGCGGGATCTTGTAGCCCGCGAGGTGGGTGCGGCAGTGCGTCTGGATGTCGTCGAGGGACGGTGAGGACGCGCCCTCCCGGAGCTGGACGACGGCCGCCACGTGGTTGCCCCACTTGGGGTCGGGCACTCCGGCGACCAGCGCGTCGTACACGTCCGGATGCGACTTGAGGGCCTGTTCGACCTCTTCGGGGTAGACCTTCTCGCCGCCGGTGTTGATGCACTGCGAGCCGCGGCCGAGGACGGTGACGATCCCCTCCTCGTCGACCGTGGCCATGTCGCCGAGGAGCACCCAGCGTTCGTCGCCCTTCCGGAAGAAGGTCTCGGCGGTCTTCTTGGGGTCGTTGTAGTAGCCGAGGGGTACGTGGCCGCGCTGCGCGACCCGCCCCGGCTCGCCGACCTTGACCGGCTCGTGGGTGACCGGATCCACCACCTGCGTACGGGAGTTCACCCGGATCCGGAAGCCGCGCTCCGGGCCGGAATCAGCAGTCGCGGTGCCGTTGAAGCCGGACTCCGAGGAGCCGAAGTTGTTGAGCAGCATCACGTTCGGGACGAGCGCCTGGAACTGCTCGCGCACGGTGTCCGACATGATCGCGCCGGACGAGGACACGCTGAACAGGGCGGAACAGTCCGTGCCCTTCAAGGGACCGTTCAACGCGTCGATCAGCGGCCGCAGCATCGCGTCGCCGACCAGCGACACACTGGTCACCCGCTCCTTCTCGATCGTCCGCAGGACTTCAGCGGGCGCGAACTTGCGGTGGAGCACGACGCGTTGGCCGAAGTTGAAGGCGATGAACGCGGTGAGCGTCGAGGTGCCGTGCATCAGCGGGGGAGTGGGGAAGAAGGTGATCCCCGCGCCTCCGGCCGCGACGCGTTCGGCGAGCTCCTCCGGCCTTTTCACCGGATCGCCGGTCGGCGCGCCCCCGCCGAGGCCGGCGAAGAACAGGTCCTCCTGCCGCCACATCACTCCCTTGGGCATCCCCGTGGTGCCGCCGGTGTAGATGATGAACTGGTCGTCCGCGGAACGCGCGGGGAAGCCGCGCCCGGGTGACCCGGCGGCCTCGGCGTCGGCGAAGTCCACCATGCTCGGCGCGTCCGGCGCGTCCGCTCCGGACGCCGGGGTGCCCACCCGGACGAGGTGCCGCAGCCGCGGGGCGCGCGGTCGTGCCGCCGTCACCCGGTCGGTGAACTCCGCGTCGAAGACCAGTGCCGCCAGATCCGCGTCCTGGTAGAGGTAGGCCAACTCCTCTTCCACATAGCGGTAGTTGACGTTGACCGGTACGACACGCGCCTTCAGACAGGCCAATACGGTCTGGAGGTACTCGATGCCGTTGTAGAGGTGGAGGCCGAGATGCTCGCCCGGGCGGATCCCGCTGTCGATCAGATGGTGCGCGACACGATTCGCGGCCGCGTCCAGCTGCGCGTACGTCAGGCGGCGCTCCGCGCCCGTGCCGGGGTGGTCGATGTACACGAGCGCCTCGCGGTCCGGGACCACGTCGACGACCGACTCGAACAGGTCGGCAAGGTTGTACTCCACCGTTCCTCCTGACCGTGTACGTGCGTGGCCGGGTGCCCCGGGGCGTGTCCGCCCTGGGCGCCCGACGGTCATCAGAGCAAAGCCGGACTCAACTGGGAAGGGTCCCGGCACAAGAAATCTGACTGTCTGTCAGAAAACCCTTGTACTGGCTCGACGCCTCCTGCAACCTGTTCTCGTTCCTGAGACGGGAGGACGGCAATGGGTGGGACGGAACACCTCACCGTGCAGCGCGAAGGCGCCACACTGGTGCTCACGCTCAACAGGCCCGAGGCCAAGAACGCGCTCTCGCTGCCGATGCTGGTCGGTCTGTACGACGGCTGGATCGAGGCCGACGAGGACGACGCGATCCGCTCGATCGTGCTCACCGGCGCCGGCGGTGCCTTCTGCGCCGGGATGGACCTCAAGGCGCTGGCCGGAAAGGGCATGGAGGGCGAGCAGTACCGGGACCGGCTCAAGGCCGACCCCGATCTGCACTGGAAGGCCATGCTGCGCCACCACCGCCCCCGCAAACCGGTGATCGCGGCCGTCGAGGGGTACTGCGTCGCCGGCGGCACCGAGATCCTCCAGGGCACCGACATCCGGGTCGCCGGAGCCTCCGCGACCTTCGGTCTCTTCGAGGTCAGGCGCGGCCTCTTCCCGATCGGCGGCTCGACGGTCCGGCTGCAACGCCAGATCCCGCGCACCCACGCCCTCGAAATGCTCCTCACGGGACGCCCGTACTCCGCCGAGGAGGCCGCGGGCATCGGCCTGATCGGTCATGTCGTGCCCGACGGCACCGCGCTCGACAAGGCCCTCGCCGTCGCCGAGCAGATCAACGCCTGCGGCCCGCTCGCGGTCGAGGCCGTCAAGGCCTCCGTGTACGAGACCGCCGAACTGACCGAGACCGACGGCCTCGCAGCCGAACTGCGGCGCGGCTGGCCGGTCTTCGACACCGCCGACGCCAAGGAGGGCTCCCGGGCCTTCGCCGAGAAGCGCCCGCCGGTCTACCGGCGCGCCTGACCCACGTGCCCGCGCCCGGACGCGTCCGACCCGCCCCGCGGACGCGGCGCGTCCGGCCCTCGGAAGGAGAGATCCGGGATGCCCGAAGTCCTCAAAGCCCCCCTCGTCGTCGAGTTCCCCTTCACCCGCTCGCTCGGGCCCGTGCAGAGCGCCTTCCTCACGGGCCTGCGCGAGCAGGTCGTCCTCGGCGTACGGACCGCCGACGGCCGCACGCTCGTCCCGCCCGTCGAGTACGACCCCGTCACCGCCGAGGAGCTGCGCGACCTCGTCGAGGTCGCCCCCACCGGCACCGTCACCACCTGGGCCTGGAACCACGAACCCCGCCGCGGCCAGCCGCTCGACACGCCCTTCGCCTGGGTCCTGGTCCAGCTCGACGGAGCGGACACCGGCCTGCTGCACGCCCTCGACGCCCCCGGCCCCGACGCCGTGCGCACCGGGATGCGCGTCCGTGTCCGCTGGGCCCGCGAACGCTCCGGCGCGATCACCGACATCGCCTGCTTCGAGCCCTACGACGGCGCGGCGGGCGAACTCACGGGCCACGACGGCAGGTTCGAGGACATGGTCACCGGAATCGTCGCCCCCGCACGGCTCGACTACGTCTACTCGCCGGGCCGCGCCCAGGCCGCCTACATCGCGAGCCTCTCCGAGCAGCGGACCGTCGGCGAACGCTGCCCGTCCTGCCACAAGGTGTACGTCCCGCCCAAGGGAGCGTGCCCCACCTGCGGCGTGGCCACCTCCGAACAGGTCGAGGTCGGACCGCGCGGCACCGTCACCACGTACTGCATCGTCAACATCAAGGCGAAGAACCTCGACATCGAAGTGCCCTACGTCTACGCCCACATCGCGCTCGACGGAGCCGGCCTCGCACTGCACGGCCGGATCGGCGGCATCCCCTACGACGAGGTCCGCATGGGCCTGCGCGTGGAGCCCGTGTGGACGGAGGGCGGCCGCTACCCGGACCACTACCGGCCCACCGGGGAACCCGACGCGGACTACGAGACGTACAAGGAGATGCTGTAGATGCGGACCGTCAGGGACATCGCCGTCGTCGCCTTCGGGCAGACCGAACACCGGCGCACCTCCGACGAGCTCTCCGAGGTCGAGATGCTCATCCCGGTCCTGCACGACGTCCTCGACCGGACGGGCCTGCAGACCAGCGACATAGGCTTCACCTGCTCCGGCTCCTCGGACTACCTCGCGGGCCGCGCCTTCTCCTTCACCATGGCGCTCGACGGCGTCGGCGCCTGGCCGCCGATCAGCGAGTCGCACGTCGAGATGGACGGCGCCTGGGCGCTGTACGAGGCGTGGACCAAACTGCTGACCGGTGACGCCGACACCGCGCTCGTGTACGCGTACGGCAAGTCGTCGCCCGGTTCCGTGCGCGACGTACTGACCCGGCAGCTGGACCCGTACTACCTGGCCCCGCTGTGGCCCGACTCGGTCGCCCTCGCCGCGCTCCAGGCGCAGGCGCTCATCGACGCGGGCGAGACCGACGAACTCGCCCTCGCCTCGGTCGCCGCCCGGAGCCGGACCTCCGCGACCGCCAACTCTCATGCGCAGCTGCGGGGTTCGGTGCCGCAGGGCGACTATCTCGTACGACCGCTGCGCACCGGCGACTGCCCGCCCGTCGGCGACGGCGCCGCCGCCGTGATCCTCGCCACGGGAGACCGGGCACGCGACCTCTGCGAGCGGCCCGCCTGGATCCGGGGCATCGACCACCGCATCGAGGCGCACTCCCTCGGAGTGCGCGACCTGACCGACTCGCCGTCCACCCGGCTGGCCGCCGAACGGGCCGGCGCCTTCGAACGGCCCGTCGACACCGCCGAGTTGCACGCCCCCTTCACCTCCCAGGAAGTGATCCTGCGCAAGGCGCTGCGGCTCGACGACAGCGTGCGAATCAACCCGTCGGGTGGCGCGCTCGCCGCCAACCCGGTGATGGCGGCCGGGCTCATCCGCATCGGTGAGGCCGCCGTGCGTGTCCACCGCGGGGAGTCCGACCGGGCGCTCGCCCACGCCACCTCGGGCCCCTGCCTCCAACAGAACCTGGTCGCCGTACTCGAAGGGGATGCCCGATGAGCAAGGAGCCCGTGGCCGTCGTAGGCATCGGCCAGACCAAGCACGTGGCGGCGCGGCGGGATGTGTCCATGGCCGGGCTCGTCCGCGAGGCCGCGCAACGAGCGTTGGACGACGCCGAGTTGACCTGGGCCGACATCGACGCCGTGGTCATCGGGAAGGCACCCGACTTCTTCGAGGGCGTCATGATGCCCGAGCTCTACCTCGCCGACGCGCTCGGCGCCGTCGGCAAGCCGATGCTCCGGGTGCACACGGCGGGCTCCGTCGGCGGGTCCACCGCCCTCGTCGCCACGAACCTCGTCGCGGGCCGGGTCCACGGCACCGTCCTGACCCTCGCCTACGAAAAACAGTCCGAATCCAACGCCATGTGGGGCCTGTCCCTGCCCATCCCCTTCCAGCAGCCGCTGCTGGCCGGCGCCGGAGGCTTCTTCGCACCGCACGTGCGCGCCTACATGCGGCGCACCGGTGCGCCCGACACCGTCGGCTCGCTCGTCGCGTACAAGGACCGGCGCAACGCGCTGAAGAACCCCTACGCGCACCTCCACGAGCACGACATCACCCTGGAGAAGGTCCAGGCCTCGCCCATGCTCTGGGACCCGATCCGCTACTCGGAGACCTGCCCCTCCTCCGACGGAGCCTGCGCGATGATCCTCACCGACCGCGCGGGAGCGGCCCGTTCACCGCGCCCGCCCGCCTGGCTGCACGGCGGCGCGATGCGCAGCGAACCGACCCTCTTCGCCGGCAAGGACTTCGTGTCCCCGCAGGCCGGCAAGGACTGCGCGGCGGACGTGTACCGCCAGGCGGGCATAGCGGATCCCCGCCGTGACATCGACGCCGTCGAGATGTACGTGCCCTTCTCCTGGTACGAGCCGATGTGGCTGGAGAACCTCGGCTTCGCCGAGGAGGGCGAGGGATGGAAGCTCACCGAGGCGGGGGTGACCGAACTGGAGGGCGACCTGCCCGTCAACATGTCGGGCGGAGTGCTCTCCACCAATCCGATCGGCGCCTCCGGCATGATCCGCTTCGCCGAAGCGGCCCTCCAGGTGCGCGGCCAGGCCGGGGAGCACCAGGTCGACGGGGCTCGCCGGGTGCTCGGCCACGCCTACGGCGGCGGATCCCAGTTCTTCTCCATGTGGCTGGTCGGCGCCGCGCCGCCCGCCTCCTGAAACCGTCCCCCCTCACGTGGCCTGTCCGCCACCGGGACCGATCGCTAGGCTGGCCGCGGACGACGAACCGGGAGGAGCACGGACGTGGCCGAGAGCACCATCGAGCAACACCCGCTCGCGGGCTGGGACAAGCCTGAGCTGGACCTCAGCAACGCCGAATGGCAGTCCAGCAGCCGAGGGCGGGGGGACGTCCAGATCGCTTTTGTCGAGGGCTTCATCGCGATGCGCAACAGTGGCCGCCCGCAGAGCCCTTCCTTGATCTTCACACCCGCGGAGTGGGGGGCGTTCGTATCGGGAGCCCGCGAGGGCGAGTTCGACCTGACCTGAACCGACGACCGCCGGGCCCTCCCGCCCCGCCCCTACCGGGGAGGGGCGGCGGCCTGACGTGCCGCGCCCAAGTGGCCCCTCACCGACCGGCTCTTCCGCGGACACGCTGTCATGACACGGTTCTGACCAGGAGCGCTCGAACGGGCTGCCCCGTGGATGATCCGGGCGTACGCTGAGGTGCCTGGAGGTCACGGTGCGCATCCGCTCCCCGCGCGGCCGCGCGATCGTGACAGGGGGTGATCATGGGGCAACGCAGCCTGCGCAGCCGTCGGACGCTCTTCGAGCGCGAGAGTGAACTGTCCGCCGCCGACGAGGCGTTGAGCGACCTCGTCGGCCTGCGCCGGGAGGTCGGCGAACCACCGGGCCGCTCCCGCGGCGCGCTCCTCGCCTTCGCCGGACGCGCCGGAATCGGCAAGACGACCCTCCTCGCGGAAGTGCGCAGGCGCTCCGCCGCCAAGGGCTGCACCGTGCTGAGCGCACGCGGCGGAGAGCAGGAACAGCGCGTCGCCTTCCACGTCGCCCGCCAGCTGCTGCAGCCGCAGCTCGCCGGATTCTCCGAGGCCGAACTCCGCGCGTCCCTGGGCAGTTGGTACGCGATCGTCGGCCCCGCGCTCGGCCTCTGCGCGCCGTCCGAGGGCGCCCCGCCCGACCAGCAGGGCCTGCGCGCCGGCCTCGACTGGGTGCTCACCCACCTCGCCGTGCAGCGCGCCCCGATGGTGCTCGTCCTGGACGACGCCCACTGGGCCGACGCCGAATCACTCAGCTGGCTCGCCGCGTTCGCGCCACGCGCCGAACAACTCCCGCTGCTGCTCGTCGTCGCCTACCGCCCCGACGAACTCCCCGAGCACGCGGAGGCGTTCAGAGGGCTGCCCGGCCGCGCGGGACAGCGCCCCCTCGGCCTCGAACCGCTCAGCGCGGCGGCCGTCGCCCGGCTCGTCCGCGAGGACCTCGGCACCCAGGCCGACGACGCGTTCTGCCGCGAGTGCTGGGCGGTCACCGCGGGCAACCCCTTCGAGGCCGTCGAGCTGACCGCCAAGGTCCGTGACCGCGGCCTGACCCCGACCGAGGACGGAGCGCACCTCCTGCGCGACCTCGCCGCCGCCGTCAAGGGCAGCGGCCTGATCGCCCGCCTCGAACGCCTCGGCACCGCGACCGTCCGCTTCGCCTGGGCCTGCGCCGTGCTCGGCACGGAGATCCATCCGACGCTCGCCGCCGCCGTCGCGGGCCTCGGCCCCGAGGAAGCCGCCGACGCGGCGGACGCCCTGCGCACCGCCCGCATCCTCACCGGAGCCGACCCCCTCGAATTCGTCCACCCGCTCATCGCCACCGCCGTCTACCGGGACATCCCCGGCAGCGTCCGCGTCGCCCTGCACGGCCAGGCCGCCTGGTGCGTGATCAACGAAGGCCTCGGTCCGGCCGCCGCCGCCCGTCACCTCATGGAGACCCACCCCGACGGCGACACCTGGATCGTCCAGCAGCTGCGCGCCGCGGCCCGCGAGACCCAGCGCGCCGGAGCCCCCGACGCCGCCCGCCGCTACCTCGCCCGCGCCCTGCGCGAACCGCCGCCCCCCGGCGACCGTGCCGCCGTCCTGTACGAACTGGGCTGCGCGTCCCTGCTCACCGAGCCGGCGACCACGGTCAACCACCTGCGCGCCGCCCTCGAGGAGCCCATCACCGACCCGGAGCTGCGCCACAACATCGTCTACCGCCTCTCCCAGGTCCTCGCGCACAGCGACCGCCTCGCCGAGGCCTCCGAGACCCTCGCCCGAGAGATCCGGGTCACCGGCGACGCCCGGGTACGGCTGCGCATGCAGTCCGAGCAGTTCATGTGGGACGCCTTCCGCGCCGACGAACCCGACTCGCCCGTCCGCTCCCGCCGGCTGGCCCGCCTCGCCGACCGGCTCACCGGCCGCGACCTCACCGAGCGCTATGTCATCGGGCTGCGCGCCTGGGACGCCACCCTGCGCGGCGAACCCGCCCACATCGCCCTGGAGCACGCCGAACGCGCCCTGGCCGGCGGCCTCGGCTGGGCCGAGGCCGACCGCGGCTTCGAGGTCCCGGTCCTGGTCGCCATGACCTTCATGTACGCCGACCGGCCGGGCCGCACCGAGGAGCTCTTCGCCACCGGGGTCGCCGACTTCGAAGCCCAGGGCTGGCACGGCGCCCACCTGTCCTTCGGCTACACGATCCTCGGATACGTGCGCTTCCGCCGCGGCCGTCTCGCCGAGGCCGAGGACTTCGTCCGCGCGGGCCTCCGGCTCGCCGAACGCGTCGGACCCGGCACCCCCGTCCACTGGTACGCGGTCGGCACCCTCATCCAGGTCCTGCTCGCCCGGGGCCGGGTCGAGGAGGCGGCGCGCACCGCCGAGGAGTACGCGTTCTGCGCGCCCTTCCCGGCCGCCGTGACCTTCCCGGACGCCCAGACCGTGCACGGCGAACTCCTGCTCGCCCGCGGCCTCACCAAGGACGCCGCCCTCGAGCTCGCGTCCGCCGGCCGGCGCCTCGACCCGCGCGGCATGCGCAACCCCGCCTGGTGTCCCTGGCAGCTCCACCTCGCCCGCGCCGAGAGCCACGACACCCCGGAGCGCGCCATCGCCACCGCACTCGAAGCGGTGAACCGCGCCCGCCAGTACGGCACCCCCTCCGCGATCGGCCAGGCCCTGCGCGCCGCCGCCGAGGTCTCGCCGGGCCCGGCCCGCGTCGAACTCCTCGAAGAGTCCGTCAGCCATCTGGAGCGCTCCCCGGCCGCCTACGAACTGGCCTGCGCCCTGGTCGCCCTGGGCACCGAACTGCGCCGCGCCGGACGCCCCAAGGAAGCCGCGGAGCACCTCTACCGGGGCCTCGACGCGGCCGTCCAGTGCGGTGCCGACGGGCTGATCGAGGAGGCCCGCGACGAGCTGGGGGCGGCGGGGCTGCGGCCGCGCCGCCTGCACAGCACCGAGACGGACACCCTGACGGCCCGCGAGCGCGCCGCCGCGGCACTCACCGCGCGGGACCGGACGCCGGCGCAGATCGCCGAGGAACTGAACATCGACGAGCACGCCGTCGCCCGGCTCCTGTCGGCGGTCTACCGCAAGGTCGGCACGGACCGCAGGGGGCTGGCGGCGGCGCTGGGCGAACGGGCCACTTCCTGACGCGGGCGGGGCCGGTCTCCCGGCCCCGCGCGGACGGCGCCCGCGGGGCCCGGTACGCGCCCGTGCACGTACCATTGCGGCATGTCCTTCCTCCGCCGCCGCAGCGCTACGCCCGCCGGGCCCGACTTCGACGTTCTGGCCATGGATCCGGGCGACTGGCCCGGCAATCTCGGCGCCGGCCTGCTGCCCGCTCCCGACGGCAGCTGCCAGGGCGTCTTCCTGCGTTACGACCTCTTCGGCGGCCGCGGCCCCGCGATGATCATCGGCAACCTGCCGGAGGGCTCCCCGGCCCGTGACGTCGCCGAGGGCGAGGTCCCCTTCGAGGTGGCCCAGCTGCTGATCGCGCTGGAGAACGACGAGGAGTGCACCGTCACCGGCACCGAGGACATGCCGGTGATGCAGGGCGACAACCTGCTGATCGTGCGCCGGTTGAAGCTCTCCGAGACCCGCATCTCCTGCGTTCAGTTCGACCGCAGCGACAACGTCCTGGTGACCATCGCCGCCTGGGACCGTCCGATCACGGACGACCTGTACGCCCTGCTGAAGCCGCTCCCGGCGGAACTCTTCCAGCAGGGCTGAGGCCGAACGCCCGTCCCGGCGTCAGAGTTTGAGGGTGAACCACGTGGTCTTGCCCGCGTCGGTGGGACGTACGCCCCAGTCGTCGGCGAGCGCGCGGACGAGGATCAGGCCCCGTCCCGACTCCTCCTCCTCGGTGGCCGTGCGGGGCTGCGGCAGATGCGGGCTGTGATCGCTGATCTCCACGGTCAGATCGGTGGCGGTGCGGCACAGGTGCAGGCCGATGGGTCCCTGGGCGTGCTGGACGGCGTTGGTGAGGATCTCGGAGAGCAGGAGCCGGGCGTCGTCCGCGGTGGGCCCGCAGTCCCATGAGGTCATGGCCTTGCCGAGGAAGGCGCGGCCCTCCGGCACCGATTCGGGAACCGCGGGCAGGTCGGTGCTGACGGTGGCCAGGGGCCCGTCGGGCAGCCGGGTGAGCAGCAGCGTGACGTCGTCGTTGTGACCGTCGGCGTCCGGCAGCAGGGCCGCCAGCACATGGTCGGCCGCCATCTCCAGGTCGGGCGCGGTGACGAACAGGCCCCCGAGCGTCGCGGTGAGCTGGGCGAGCTGGTCCTCGATGTCGCTGCCGGGCGTCTCGATGAGACCGTCGGTGTACAGGACGAGCGTCGCCCCCGGAGGTATCACCGAGGTCTCCTGCTCGTAGAGGACGTCGCCGACACCGAGCGGCGCGTTCACGGGGGCGGGGAGCGGCCGCGCGCCCGCGCCGGGCGTGGCCACCAGCGTCGGCAGATGCCCGGCGGAGCAGACCGTCACCTCGCCCGCGTCGGCGGAGATGACCAGATAGCAGCAGGTCACGAGCTGGTCGGGCACGTCCAGGTCGCCGACGACGGCCTCCAGGGCCTGCATCAGATGGCGGGGTTGCATGCCGGTCTTGGCCAGGGCGTGCGCGGCCGAGCGCAGCTGGCCCATCACCGCGGCAGCGTCCAGACCGCGGCCCATCACGTCGCCGATCAGGACCCCGACCCGGCCGGCTCCCAGCGGGATCAGGTCGAACCAGTCGCCGCCCACCCCGGCTCCCTGCGTGGCTGGCCGGTAGCGGCTCGCGGTGGTCAGACCGGGGATGGCGGGCGGGGTGCCCATGAGGCTGCGCTGGAGCGTGAGGGCGATGTGCCGCTGCTGTTCGTAGAGGAAGGTCAGCTCCGCCTCGGCCTTCTTGCGGTCGCTGATGTCCCGGACGATGGCGCAGGCGCCGATGACCGCACCGTCCGGCGCGCGGGTGGGCCACAGGGTGATGTCCACGTCCAGCAGGGCACCGGAGCGGGTCAGCCGCAGGGTCTCGAAGTGCTCGACCTTCTCACCGCTGCGCAGCCGGTCCAGGAGTGTGTCGATCTCGTCCCGCCGCTCGGTGGTGGCGAGCAGCGACACGTGCCTGCCCATCACCTCGGCCCGGGTGTATCCGTAGAGCCGCTGGGCCGCCGCGTTCCAGTACGTGATGTGCCCGTCCAGGGTCTTGGCGAGGATCGCGTCCTGGGAGGACTCCACCAGACCGGCCAGTTCGTTGATCCGGGCCTCGGCGCGCTTGCGGTCGCTGACGTCGCGGACGGCGGCGGAGACGAGGAGGCCGTCGGTGGTCTCGAGCGGGCTGAGGCTGATCTCGACGGGGAATTCGGTGCCGTCCTTGCGCAGGCCGTGGAGTTCCAGTTCCGCGCCCATGGGGCGGACCTGGCGGTTGTTGGCGTACCCGTCGCGGTGGAAGGTGTGGTGGGCGCGGAAGCGGCCGGGTACGAGGAGTTCGACGGGGTGCCCGAGCAGTTCCTCGCGCTGGTATCCGAAGAGGGCTTCGGTCTGGGCGTTGACGAGTCTGATGGTGCCGGTGTCGTCGACGATGACCATGGCGTCCGGTGCCGCCTCCAGCAGCCCCCGAAACCTTTCCTCGGCCGCTTTGCGGTCGCTGACGTCGCGGACGGCGGCGGAGACGAGGAGGCCGTCGGCGGTCTCGAGCGGGCTGAGGCTGATCTCGACGGGGAATTCGGTGCCGTCCTTGCGCAGGCCGTGGAGTTCGAGTCCCGCGCCCATGGGGCGGACCTGGCGGTTGTTGGCGTACCCGTCGCGGTGGAAGGTGTGGTGGGCGCGGAAGCGGCCGGGTACGAGGAGTTCGACGGGGTGTCCCAGAAGCTCCTCGCGCTGGTATCCGAAGAGGGCTTCGGTCTGGGCGTTGACGAGTCTGATGGTGCCGGTGTCGTCGACGATGACCATGGCGTCCGGTGCCGCCTCCAGCAGCCCCCGAAACCTTTCCTCGGCCCCCGCCGGTGCGCCGTCACGCCCTGTGCCGCCGCACCGGCATTGCCGTGGGTCCGCCGCATCGGCGGGCCGCGTTGAAGTCTCTTTGACAAAATCGCCCATACCCGCCCCAGATGTGCCGCGTACTGTGAGCGACCCATCCCAGCGCACATCGATCGGGCGCGCGGTTACATGTCGTTAACTGGCCCTACCGAGGTCGAACCTGTCCTAGGCGGCACATTCCCTGGTCGGTTGCCCATGTCATTGTCTTCACCGACCGACGGAAACCGGGCCCGCTCCGCGCGGACCCGGCCTCCGGACCATCGGATCCGCTACCGAACCAGGTCCACGTCCACGGCCCGCACGAACGCCACCCGGTGCCCGAACTGGATCTCGTAGTACTGATCCGAACCGATCACGACCCTGTGCGGTGTCGTGTCGAAGGTCGGCGCGAAGAAATATTCGCCGGGCACCTTGCCACCGGCCGCGTACCGCTGGCCCGCGAGCACCTTGTACGGCAGGGGTGAGACGGCCTGGACGGGCACGCCCGCCGGGTACGCCTCCTTCTCCGGGTACGCCCTTCCGTACACGGGGATCTCCGCCAGACCCTCCTTGGGCGTCACGGCGGGCCCCGACGCGCTCACCGCCGTCGGCTGCTTCCTCGGGTTCTCGAACCAGGCCTTCTGGCCCAGGTACCAGATCGCCGTCCAGTCGCCCTCCCGTCCGGCGAGCGCGTACCGCTGTCCGGTGGACACGCGCGAGCCGACGTCGTTCACGCCGGTCGTCGAGGCGTCGCCCTTCGGGTACAGGCCGATGTCCTGGATGAGCGGCGAGCTCACGTCCGGCCGGGAGTAGAGCCGCACCTCGCTCGAACCGTGGGCCGCGCACGGCTCGCCCTTGGTGACGCAGCCCGTGTACACCGGCTGGTTCGCGTCGAAGTCGGGCAGGACGGTCACCAGGCCGCCCTTGCGGAGCGTGCGGTGGAAGGGGTGCCCGAGCAGGGTGAAGTAGTGCTGCCAGTCCCAGTACGGGCCCGGGTCCGTGTGCATGCCCGGAATCGTGGAGGTCGTGGGGCCCGGCACATTGTCGTGCCCGAGGATGTGCTGCCGGTCCAGGGGGATGCCGTACTTCCTGGAGAGGTACTTCACCAGGCGTGCCGACGCCCGGTACATCTCCTCGGTGTACCAGGCGTCGGGCGCGGTGAGGAAGCCCTCGTGCTCCAGGCCGATCGACTTCGCGTTGATGTACCAGTTGCCCGCGTGCCAGGCCACGTCCTTGGCCTTCACATGCTGGGCGATGTGCCCGTCGGTCGACCGCAGGGTGTAGTTCCACGACACATAGGTCGGGTCCTGGACGAGGTTCAGCACACCGTCCCAGGTCCCTTCCGTGTCATGGATGACGATGTACTTGATGCTCTGCGCTACAGGCCGGTCGCCCAGGTCGTGGTTGCCGTAGTCGCCCTCGCCGAACTCCTCGTACGGGGCCGGGATCCACTCGCAGGACACCGTCCTCGGGCACTCCGTGCCCTCGGCGGAGACCGTCCGAAGTCCCGCGCCGGCGAGCCGCGCGGTGTCGGGGCTCAGCGCCGGCTGGGCGGCGAGCGTCACCTGCTGACCGGAGTCCGTGGTGCGCTCCTCGCCCGCCCGCAGCACCTCGTAGACGTCGTCGGCGTAGGTCGCCGCGGTGGCGGTGTCGTCCGCTCCCGAGAAGCGTGCCACCGCCCCGTACCAGTCGGCGGCGTCGGCGCTCAGGGGCTCGCCGAGGTCCCGCTGCGCGGCGGCGAGAAGTGCGGCGCCGCCCGCGACGTTCGCCGCCGCGTCGGTACGCAGCCGCTCCGCCGGCAGGCCGGTGAGGTCGGCCGCCCTCGTCAACGTCTTCAGCCGGGCCGGGAGTTCGGAGTCCTTCGGCGCCTTGGTGTCGGGCAGGAGGGCGGGCCGCGAGCTGTCGCCGCGGGCGTCCTCCGTGCCGTCCCCGTGGTGCGGAGCGCCGGCGATCGCCGTCCGGGCGTCGGTCAGGTGCATGGGACCGTAGCCGCCGCTGACGCTCGGAGCACCGGCGTGCGCGTCCCAGCGGGACTGCAGATAGGACACGGCGAGCAGCACGCTCTGCGGTACGTGGTACTCGGTGGCCGCGGCGGCGAAGGCCCGCTGCAACCCGGTCGCGGGAGACTCCTCGGCGGAGCTCGAAGGGGCCGCGCCGAGCAGGGGCAGCAGCAGCGCCGCCGAGGCGACGGCTCCAGCGGTCCCGCGCGCGCGTCTGTGCCCGGTGGTTCGCTTGGGTTCGGTGGCGGACCAGTGCAATGCAGCCTCCTGGGACGGTCGGGCGCGGTGGGGCGTGCGAGGGCCGAACGCGTCAGTGCTACCGGCTCTCCGACGATCCGTCAATCATGCCCAGAGGCAGGCGATTTCCCATGTCAGGGCGGGGCGAAGGGGGTTTCGTGGCGGTGGCCTCCCGGCCTGCGAGGCGTCAGTGGAGTGGACCAATGCCCCCGAACGGCGGTGCCCCGACATGACAGAGGTCCACGGTGCGCCGGTGTCTCGGCGCGACCGCGGACCTCCGTCCCCTTCAGCGAGTTCCGACCGCCGCGCGAACGGCCCGCCGGGCCATTTGGCAGTCGTCGTGCAGCCGCCTCAGCAGCAGCCGCTGTTCCTCGCCGGACGGCGCAGCAGCCGGGTGGGCCGGGCCCGGTGCCGCCGGGGCCGCGTCGTGCAGGGAACGCTGCACGGCCGTCTCGTACGTACGGATCTCCCGGGTCAGGACGATCATCAGGTTCACCAGGAAGGCGTCCCGTGCGGCCGGGCCGGCCGACTGCGCGAGCTGACTGATCTGACGACGCGCCACGGGAGCGTCACCGAGGACCGCCCACAGGGTCGCCAGGTCGTACCCCGGCAGATACCACCCCGCGTGCTCCCAATCCACCAGCACTGGACCGGCCGGTGAGAGAAGGACGTTCGACAGGAGGGCGTCGCCGTGGCAGAACTGACCCATGCCCTGGCGGCCGGACGAAGCCGCGATGCCGTGCACCAGCTTCTGCAGGTCGCCCATGTCCCGGTCCGTGAGCAACCCCAGCTCATGGAAGCGGGAGATCCGTTCCGCGTAGTCCAGCGGGGCGTTGAACGTCCCAGCCGGCGGCCGCCACGCGTTGAGCCGGCAGATCGCGCCCAGGGCGGCGCGGATGTCCGCGCGGGGCGGGGCCTCGGCCGGGTGCCGGTGGAGCGCGGCCACGCGGCCCGGCATGCGCTCGATCACCAGTGTGCAGTTCTCCGGATCCGCTGCGATCAACCGGGGCACCCGAACAGGGGGGCGGTGCCGGACGAACGAGCGGTACGCCGCTATTTCATGCCGGATCCGCTCGGCCCAGACGGGGGAGTGGTCCAGTAAACACTTGGCGACGGCCGTGCTGCGCCCCGTCGTGCCGACGAGGAGCACGGAGCGTCCGCTGCGGCGCAGCACCTGGACCGGAGCGAACTCCGGACAGATCCGGTGCACCGACGCGATCGCCGTGCGCAACAGGGCGCCCTGAGGGCCGGACAAGTCGAGTCTCCCGCTGAGCGGTTGGGTGCCGAGCCCCGGCACGCGCCGCGTCCGGCCGGCACCGAGCACGGGGGCCGCCTGACGCGCGGGGTCGAGGTAAGGGCCGCTGCCCACCGGGCGGGAGTGCAACGACCGGGGCGGAGCGGACACGGAGGACGATGCTGTGTACATGGGCGAAACAGATCCCTTCGTGTGCCTGCAAGTTGCCGCGCCGCCCGCCCCGGCCGCCCTGGCTCATCCTGGGGAATGTCCCTGGCAACCGGGTCGGGGTGGCGCGTTCCTACCTGACACCCGGCGTCCACTGGCACACCATCTGGCGCACCCTGGCGAACCCTGGCGAATAGTCGCTCAGCAACTGACAGACGGTTACTGTCGAAATCAGCCGAGAACCTGGGGGCTTGACGTGAACGGACAACCCAACACCCGCCTGGCGGACCTGTTCGGCCTGGCCGGCTGGTCCAAGGGCGAGCTCGCGCGGCTGGTCAACCGGCAGGCGGCGGCCATGGGCCACCCCCAGCTGGCGACCGACACCTCGCGGGTGCGGCGGTGGATCGACATGGGAGAGATCCCGCGCGATCCGGTGCCGCGGGTGCTGGCGGCTCTGTTCACCGAGCGTCTCGGCCGTGTCGTGACCATCGAGGACCTCGGTCTGGTCAGGCACGGGCGTACGGGGAAACGGCAGGGCGGCGGGAGTGTGGAACATCCCGACGGTGTGCCGTGGGCGCCCGAGCGGACTGCCGCGGTCCTCACCGAATTCACGGGAATGGACCTCATGCTCAACCGACGCGGCTTGGTGGGCGCGGGTGCCGCGCTCGCCGCGGGATCCGCACTCAGCACTGCCATGCACGACTGGCTGCACACCGATCCGGCCCTGACGGCCGACGCTCCGCAGTTCGAAGACCCCCTGCACGCCGACCTCGCCGGGTTCGACCGCTATGAGGCCGCCCCCATCGGGTCGCAGGAGATCGAGGAACTGGAGCGCTCCGTCGAGGTGTTCCGGGCCTGGGACGCGGCCCGCGGCGGCGGGCTGCAACGCAAGGCCGTGGTGGGCCAGCTCAACGAAGTGGGAGGCATGCTCTCCTACCGGCACCCCGACCATCTCCAGCGGCGCCTGTGGGGCGTCGCCGCCAACCTCGCCGTCCTCGCGGGCTGGATGTCGCACGACGTCGGCCTGGAGCCCACGGCCCAGAAGTACTTCGTCATCGCCGCCCACGCGGCCCGAGAAGGCGGTGACCGGCCCCGCGCGGGGGAGGCGCTCTCCCGAGCGGCTCGCCAGATGGTGCACCTGGGCCGGCCCGACGACGCGCTCGACCTGATGAAGCTCGCCAAGTCCGGTTCCGGCGAGGAGGTGCTGCCCCGCACCCGGGCCATGCTCCACACCATCGAGGCCTGGGCACAGGCCTCCATGGGCAAGGGGCAGGCCATGCGGCGCACCCTCGGTGTGGCGGAGGACCTGTTCGTCTCCGACCGCGGTGACGTACCGCCGCCCAGCTGGATGCAGTTGTTCGACGAGGCCGACATGCACGGCATGCAGGCTCTCGCCTATCGCACCCTCGCCGAGCACGAGCCGTCCGCGGCCGCCACCGCGCAGCGTCACGCCAAGGAGGCGCTGAAGCTGCGGGAGTCGGGCCGGGAGCGGTCGAAGATCTTCGACCACATCTCCCTCGCGTCGGCCTGCTTCATCGCCGACGACCCCGAACAGGCCGACCGCTACGCGCGACTGGCCCTGACGTCGATGGGGTCCAACTCCTCCCATCGCACCTGGGACCGCTTGCGCGAGATGTACCGGCTCACCGGGCAGTACTCCAGCTATCCGAAGATCAGCGATCTGCGTGAGGAGATCAAACTCGCGCTGCCGAAGGTTTCGTCGAAGCCCAGGGGCGGCAACAGCGCGCGGGCGTAAGGGATCCGCTCTCCCGCGTGGGTCGGTGTTCCGGGTGTGGTCGCCGCGTGACGCGTGCAACCGTGGCTCGGCTGACAAAGGTGTCAGCCGTCAGTGGCCCATGCCGATCCCGGCCAACTCCCTCTGTCGTCGGCCGTCGGCGTCGTCGGGCACGAGTGTCATCAGCCTCCGGCGTCAGGATCCGATCCTGGCGATGAGCACACAGGCATCGTCCTCGCGCTCGGTATCGCCGAACTCCTCTACAACCATGCGTACACAGTCCTGGGCCGTTCGGGCCTCGTCGAAGCGCGGGGCCAGGTCGAGCAGGCTCCGGACGGCCGCCGTTCCTCCCTGACTCCCGGCCTCGTCCGGACGAGGGGACCCCGACCGCCGGGGCACCAGTCCCTCGGTGTGCAGGAGCAGCAGGTCGCCCACGTGGAGGGTCTCCTCGGCCTGCCCGTAGACGGCACCGGAGGTGGCTCCGAGCAGGACGCCCTCCGGTGCGGCCAGCGCACGCCCCGTCCCGTCGCGGAACAGCAGCGGGGCGGGGTGTCCTGCCTGCGCCCAGCTCAGGGTGCGGGTCTCTGGCCGGTAGCGGCAGCAGACGGCACTGCCCAGGGCCGGCTGGACGGTGGCGTCGAGCAGTTGATTCAGCCAGGAAAGGAGCTGCCCCGGCCGGGTGCCCGCCACGGCCATACCGCGCAGGGCGCCGAGCAGCATCGCCATGCCCGAGGTCACGGTGACCCCGTGACCGGTGAGGTCGCCGACGCTCAACAGGGTCTCGCCGTCGGGGAGTTCGAGTGCGTCGTACCAGTTTCCGCCGATCAGCGCGCTGGTCGAGGACGGCAGATAGTGAGCGGCCACGTCCAGGGCCCGGGGCCCTTGGCGCGGGAACCGCAGGGAGCCGCGCCAAGGCGGCAGCACGGCCTCCTGGAGCTCGACCGCGAGCCGGTGCTCGGTCTCGGCGACGTGCTGCTCACGCTGGAGCGATTCACGGGTCTCACCCACCGTCCGCTGGCTGCGCCGCAGTTCGCTGACATCGCGCAGCACGGCCCACATCGAGGCGGTGCCGCCGTCGGCGTCCAGGACGGGCTCACCCATCATGTGCACGGTCCGCACTCCGCCGTCGGGGCGCACGATGCGGAACTCTCCGTCGATGGGCTTGGCGTCGATCAGGCAGTCGGTGACCATCGTCGTCAGCATCGGCCGGTCCTCGTCCAGGACCAGGGAGGGGAGTTCGTCGAGGGTGAGCGGGGGAGCGGAGGCGTCCCGGCCCAGGATCTGGTAGAGCTCGCCGGACCAACTGGCCTCGTCCGTCAGCAGGTTCCACTCGGCGCTGCCGACCCGGCTCAGCAGCGAGCCGCGCCGGGGTGCGGCGGTCGGCACGGCCGGAGCCGCGGGGGTGTCCGTGGGCTGGACGGGCACGGCCGGCGGTCCGTCCCGCAGCTGCGCCAAGTGCGCGTCCAGGTCGTTCAGTTGATGGAGTGCCAGATTGCACAGCGCCCGTTGCCAGCGCCCCTGCGCGTCCTCGTCGTCGACGGGTGCCTCACGTCGTACGGCGTCCACCTCACCGCGCAGGTGCCGCGTCTGCGAGATGAGCGCGTCGACCGTGCCGCGCCGGGGCGGCTGAGCGGCGGGGCGGTCCGCAGAGAGATGGGAGGGCATGACGTACTCCGATGCGGGAACGGTACGACCTAGGCTGACGGAAGGACCGTTACGACTGTCGCACAGCCCGCGACGCGCTGTAAGGGATTTGGCAACACCCGATACGGTGGTGCTTCTGGTATATGCCGCAGTCCTCCCGGACCGGGCGAGTGGTCCCGATGCGGTAGGTGTCGTTCGGGGTCAAGTCGTAGACACCGTACGTGACTTGAGGTCCCCGCGACGTACTCGCGCCCTGCTTTCATTCTCCTGTTCGAGGGGCATGTGTGCGAGTCCTCGGGCCCGGGAATCTCTCCCGATCGCTCGCCGCCTCACAGGCGGCGCACGAAGTCCTTCACCTCGGTCTCGTAGAGAAAGGACGGATCGACGCCCATCGAGGTGAAGTTGCCCTCGATCTCCAGGCCGACCAGGCCGTGCAGATGGGCCCACAGCATCGTGGAGCGCACGGCGACCGCCTCCGAGGTGTCCTCGAAGCCGTGGCGTCCGCGCCACTCGCGGAACTGCGCGGCCGCGTCTTCCGGAACCCGCGTGCCCGGCTCGGCGAGGGCGCTCACCGCGTCCAGGAGTACGGTCATGGCGGGCTGAGAGGCCTCGACCAGGCTCGCGGACTGGGCGTCGTACCCCTGGAGCGGGGCCCGGAACAGCAGGCGGTAGCGGTGCGGCTCGGCCAGCGCCCAGCTCCGGTAGGCGCGGACCAGCTCGGTCAGCCGGGTGACCGGGTCCGCCGTGCGGTCCTCGGCGGTGCGGCGGAGGGTCGAGGCCAGGTCCCCGTAGGCGTCGACGACGAGCTCGGTCAGCAGGCTGTCGCGGTTGGCGAAGTAGCGGTAGAGCGCGGGCCCGGTCATGCCCAGCTCCTTGGCGATCGCGTTGAGGGACAGTGCTTCCGGGCCGCCCTCGGCCAGCTGGCGCAGTGCCGCCGTCTTCGCTTCCTGCTGGACCTGCGCGCGAAACCGGTCGCGCGGGCCCGTCCCGGTCCGGGTGTCTGCGGCCATGTCATCGCCTCTTCGTGTCGGGTGCGGGTCTTCGGGCGGGCTGTCCCGCTCATCGGCCGACGGAGCGCGAGGAAGCACGCTTCGCTTCGTTAGATATTATCACTGTCGCGATAGGTAGTAACGGAACGACTGTGCGCAAGCGACATCAGGCGGCTCCGCGCAAGCGGTACCGGGCAACTCCGCACAGTGGTGTCGAGCGACTGCGCACAGCGACACCGGGTGGCTCCGGGAGACTCGGGACCGGACGGACAGTTTCGACCGTTGTTCACCCACCCCTCACCGCACCGGTTGAGCCCCGGCGAACGCCCCGTGCACGCTTGCTCGCGGTGTGCCACAGGGGCACCCACCCCAGTGACGAGGGCGGGCTAATGACACCGATCAGCCGAAGAGGCTTTGTGGGGCTCGGCGCGTCCGTGGTGGCGGGAGCCGCGACGGGCGTCGGCTCGCGTCCCGCGGTGGCCGCGGCCACCGCGGCGACGGCGACCGGCACGATCTCGGACGTACGGCACGTCGTCATCCTCATGCAGGAGAACCGCAGCTTCGACCACTACTTCGGGCGGCTCAAGGGGGTCCGTGGCTTCGACGACCGCAGCGGCATCGCGCTGTCCGGCGGGTACGCGGTCTTCAACCAGCCCAACGGCCGGAGCAGGCAGTACCCCTGGAAGCTCAGCGCCACGCCCGCGGCGGGCGGCAAGGACGGCGAGACCCTCGCCCAGTGCAGCGGCGACCTCCCGCACTCCTGGTCCTCGCAGCACGCCGCCTGGAACAACGGACGGCTCGACAACTGGGTCTCGGGCGTCGGCAACGTACGGTCGCTCGGCTACCTCGACCGTTCCGACATCCCGTTCCACTACGCGCTCGCCGACAACTACACCATCTGCGACGCCTACTTCTCCTCCGCGCTCAGCGCCACCGGGCCGAACCGCACCTATCTGTGGAGCGGCAAGGTCGACGCGTCCAGTTACGACGGCGGCGAGGAGTCGGGCCTGACCTGGCAGAACTACGCCGAGGCTCTTCAAGCGGCGGGTGTGAGCTGGAAGGTCTACCAGAACGCCCAGGACAACTACGGCGACAACGGCTGCGCCTACTTCAAGAAGTTCGCCGCCGCCAAGGCCGGCGACCCGCTGTACGACCGGGGCATGGCCTCCGTCCCGAAGGCCACCGGCTCCACGCCCGACGACATCGCCGCGGCCATCCGGGCCGACGTCGTCGCCGGAACCCTGCCCCAGGTGTCCTGGGTGGTCGCCAACCAGGCCTTCTCGGAGCACCCGTACGCCCCGCCCGGCGACGGCGCCCACTTCGTCGACCTGGTGTACAAGGCACTCGCCGCCGACGCGGACGTCTTCGACTCAACGGTCCTGTTCCTCAACTACGACGAGAACGACGGGTTCTTCGACCACGTGCCCCCGCCCGTCCCGCCCGCCGGGACCGCGGGCGAGTACCTGAACGGCGTTCCGTACGGCCTCGGTTTCCGGGTCCCGCTGCTCGTCATCTCGCCCTGGACGCGCGGCGGCTGGGTCTCCTCGGAGGTCTTCGACCACACCTCCGTCCTGCGTTTCCTGGAGACCTGGACCGGCGCTCTCGGCAAGCCCGCGGCCTGCCCCGACATCAGCGCCTGGCGCCGCAGGGTGACCGGCGACCTGACCGGCGTCTTCGACTTCGCGCACCCGGTCCGCGGTGCCGTGTCGCTCCCTGCGACGAGTGTCATCGGGTACGCCACCTGCGGTCCGCTGCCCAACCCCGTGCCGACCACCAACGCGCTGCCCGCGCAGGAGCCCGGAACCCGGCCCGCCCGGGCGCTGCCGTATCAGCCCAACGGCTTTCTGGACCACCTGGAGTTCACCGCGACCGGCAGGATCCTCGCCTGGTTCACCATGGCCAACCAGGGTGCCCCGGCCAAGAGGGCGGTGCACTTCTCCCTCCACCCGAACGCCTACCGGGACACCGTGCCCTGGCAGTACACGGTCGACGCGGGCGGCACCGCCTCCGACTCCTTCAACATCGGCGCGGGCTACGGCGACGGCAAGTACGACTTCTCGATGACCGGCCCCAACCGCTTCCTGCGCCGCTTCAAGGGAGACGCGACGAAGGCGGGCAGGTCGGCGGAGGTCGGCGTGCGGTACGCGACCGAGCCCGGCACCGGGAAGGCGGCCGTCTACTTCAGGATGACCAACTCCTCCGCCTCCCCGGTGACGTTCACCGTCACCTCGAACCACTACCGCTCCGACGGACCCTGGACGTACACCGTCGCGGCGGGCGGCTCGGCGGAGGCCTACTTCAACGCGGTGGCGTACCAGGACGGCTGGTACGACTTCACGATCACGGTCGGCTCCGACGCGAGCTGGTCGCGCCGGTTCACCGGCCACCTCGAGACGGGTGCCGCGAGCGTCAGCGGCTGATCAGGCGTAGAGGTCCGGGCGCGGGGCCAGCTCGACGGTCACCCGGCCGCCGTTCTCCAGCGCCCGGACACCCGCCTCGGCGACGGCGGACGCCGCGTACCCGTCCCAGACGCCGGGTCCGGTGACCCAGCCGGCCCGGGTGGCGTCCGCCCATGCCTGCACCTCGCGGTCGTAGGCGTCGGCGAAGCGGACGAGGTAGTCCTGCGCGACCTCCTCGTGCCTGCCGCCCGCCGTCGTCACGGCCATGCCGCGCTCGTCCCCGATGCGCGCGATCCCCGACTCGCAGACCGCCTCGCACCCCACCTGGTAGCCGAACCCGGAGTTCACGAAGACCTCGACGTCGACCAGGGCGCCGCCGGCCGTCTCGAACACGACGAACTGGGGGTCGATCAGACCCTCGGGGGCGTTCGCGGACGGCTGGGGGCGCAGCACGCTCACCGCGGTGAGCTCCTGGCCCAGGAGCCAGCGCGCCGCGTCGATCTCGTGCGAGACGGAGCTGTTCACCAGCATCGCCGAGGTGAAGCCGGGCGGCGAGGCGACATTGCGGTGCGTGCAGTGCAGCATCAGCGGGCGGCCCAGCCGACGGCTGTCCAGCAGGGACTTGAGGCGCTGGTACTCGGCGTCGTACCGGCGCATGAACCCGACCTGCGCCAGCCGCCGTCCGAGCCGTACTTCCGCCTCCACCACACGCAGGGCCCCGGCCGACTCCGGCACCAGCGGCTTCTCGCACAGCACCGGCAGACCCCGCGCGAAGGCCGCGAGCAGCGCCTCCTCGTGCGCGGGGCCCGGGGAGGCGATCAGCACGGCCCGCACGCCGGGTGCGTCGAGTGCGGCCGCCGTCTCGGCGTGGACCGAGACACCGTCGATGCCGGCCACCGCCTCTGCGGCGCGATCGGTGTCGGGGTCCGCCACGGCGGCGACCCTGGCACCGCTCACCACCTGATCGATTCGACGTATATGGTCGGCCCCCATGTGCCCGGCACCCAGTACCGCCACACCCAACAACTCGCTCACGCGATCCGCACCTCTCCGACGACAGCTCGGGATCGTTCCGTCCCGGTGATCCGATTGTCGGCCGCGGAGATCGATAACGCAGCACCCCGTCGACCCTGACGCCCGGCCGCCGCCTTCCGACGCTCAGAAGGAGTCCGGATCGGCGGCGGCCCAGTCCGCCGCCCAGGACGAGTGCGGCCCGGCGAGCAGCGCCCCGGGCGCGAGCCACTCGTGGAGCTCGGCGTACGACCGTACGGCCGTCGGGTCGACGCGCCGCTGCAGACGGTGGGGCGTGAGGTCGCCGGGATCCCGCACGCCCATCGCGGCCATGATCCGGCTCGCGCTGCGCACGGTCGCCCGCTGGTAGCGGTGTACGCGCTCGGACTTGTCGGCCACGTCCAGCGCGCGGACCCGGCGGGGGTCCTGGGTCGCCACGCCCACCGGACAGGCGTTGGTGTGGCAGCGCTGGGCCTGGACGCAGCCGAGGGCCAACATCATCGCGCGGGCCGCGTTGGTGTAGTCGGCGCCCTGGAGGAGCCGCTTGACGATGTCCGAGCCGGTGGCGACCCTGCCGCTCGCCCCGATCCGGACACGGTCGCGCAGCCCGGTGCCGACCAGCGCGTTGTGCACCGTGATCAGGCCCTCGGTCAGGGGCGCGCCGAGGGTGCCGGCGAATTCCGGGGGCGCGGCCCCCGTACCGCCCTCGGAACCGTCGACCACGATGAAGTCGGGTGTCACGCCCTCGGCGAGCATCGCCTTGCAGACGGCCAGGAACTGGCGCCGCGAGCCCACGCAGAGCTTGAAGCCGGTCGGCTTGCCGCCCGCCAGCCGCCGCATCCGCGCGATGAACAGCACCAGCTCCCGCGGGGTCGAGAAGACCCGGTGGTACGGCGGCGACACCACGGTCTCGCCCTCGGGGACATCGCGTGCCCGGGCGATCTCGGCGCTCACCTTCGCCCCCGGCAGGACCCCGCCGGTCCCCGGCTCCGCCCCTTGGGAGAGTTTCAGGGAGACGCACTTCACCTCGGGCAGCGCGGCCTTGTCCGCGAACTCCCGCGCCTCGAAGTCCCCGGCGGAGGTGCGGCAGCCGAAGTACCCCGTGCCGATCTCCCAGACGAGGTCGCCGCCGCCCCGCAGATGGTGGTCCGACAGGCCGCCCTCGCCGGTGTCGTGCGCGAAACGCCCCAGCGCCGCGCCCCGGTTGAGCGCCATGATCGCGTTCGACGAGAGAGCTCCGAAACTCAGCGCGGAGACGTTGAGCAGTGCCATGTCGTACGGCTGGGTGCAGTCGGGGCCGCCGACGCGGACGACGGGCGGCTCATCCGGTACCGCGACCGGACGCAACGAGGGCTCCAGGAACTCGTGGCCGTCCGCGTACACGTCACGCCCGGTGCCGAGAGGCCCCTCGGTCTCGACGCCCTTGGCGCGCTCGTACACGAGGGCGCGCACCTGGCGGTCGAAGGGCCGCCCGTCGTGGTCCCGCTCGGCGAAGTACCGCTGGAGCCTCGGGCGCAGGGCCTCCAGGAGGATATGGAGATGACCGAGCAGGGGATGGTTCCGCAGCACGGAGTGACGCCGCTGCCGCAGATCCCAGCAGCCGAGCACGGTCAGCGCCAGCAGCGGGCCCGCCGCGCACCACCACCACGCCGAGACGCCGCGGACGAGGACCAGCGCCCCGGCCGCACCGAGGGCGACGAGCAGCAGCGAGAGCATCCGGCGCACACCATGAGTCAAACCCATGGGGACGAAAGCCGCCGATCGGAACCCCCGCGGATCGGGCGGGGTGCGCGACCGGCCTGCCACGGGCGGCCCCCCGGGGCCCGCGCCGTGCGAGCGCGCGGGCCCCGGAGGGGGAACCGCTCAGCGGAGGCCGAGCACCCGGTCGGCGGCGGCCGCGGACGGCTTCCACCATGTCGTCACCGGCTCCCACACCAGGACGGTGCTGCCGGCGCCCAGTTCGCGCGCGGTGAACGAACGCCCGAAGCGCGCCGGATCGGCCGAGACGGTGATCGAGCGGACCCGGCGGGCCTGCGGGTCGGACCGGTCGGCGATCGTGCGCACGGACGCGTACGCCGTCCTGCCCGCGGCGATCCGGTACGGAGCGCTCTGTCCGGCGGGCTTCGGCAGGGCCGCGCCGTCGAGGTTGCCGAAGGTGACGACGGGGATGCGGTCGACGGTGCAGGCGCGCGTCGACCGGTTGGTCACGCGCAGGTGCAGCACGCGACGGTCCGAGGACTGCGCGGCCCGCAGCCTGAGGGCGTTCGCCGAGCACTTCTTCGGCTGAGCGGCGGCCTTCGCGGGATGAGCGCCGGACGGTGCGGACGGCGTGGCCGCCGCACCGCTCTGGGGTACCGCGAGGAGCAGAGCGGCGGCGACGGCGGAGAGGGTGAGGACGGGTCGGATGCGCATCGGTGATGTTCCCCCTGCTGTGGGCACGTGCGGGTGCGGGTCCGGCGGGCCGGATGAAGGCGACGCCTGCCCAGTGTGACCTTCGGGGGGTACGAGAGGTTGTAACCGACTTGTCTGTGTTACGTATCCGCGCCTGTTCTGTCATCGTCCGGGGGATGCCGCCTCGGCCGTTCGGGGCAGCGGACCGGCGCTCAGTCTCTGTCCGTGCCCTCCGCGCCGCAGGAACTGCCGCTGGCCGGCAGTGATCCGTACAGCAGGAAGTCGTCGACCTTCCGGTGCACGCACTTCGAGGACGCGTAGCCGGTGTGCCCCTCGCCCTTGTTGTCGAGCACCACCGCGGAGGAGCCGAGACGCTCGGCGGTCTCCTGGGTCCAGCGGTAGGGGGTCGCCGGGTCCCCGCGGGTGCCGACGAGCAGCTTCTTCGGTCCGCCGACGTCGCGGACGTCGTCGCGGATGTAGTCGGTGCCCTTGGGGCGGCCGTAGCACATCAGTACCTGGGTGAGCCGGTACTGGCCGAAGACGGGCGAGGCCTCCGTGTACGCGGCACGCAGCTTCTCGACCTGCCGGGTGACCTGCTCGGCGCTGGGACGGTCGGGGTCGTCGGCGCAGTTGATGGCCATCAAAGCGGCGGGGAGATTGTCGAGGGGGATGTCCTCGATGTCGGCGAGCCCGCCGTCCCCCTTCTCGACCCGGCCGGCGGACGGGGTGGCGTCGGGGAAGGAGGCGCCTCCGGACAGCTGGATGAGTCCGTGGGTGTCGCCGTCCTGGATCAGCAGGGTGAGGGCCTGTTCGAGGGTGGGCCACATCTCCTTGCTGTAGAGCGCCTGGCTGATCGCCCCCACCAGGTCCTGGCCGGAGAACTCCTGGCCGAAGTCCGACGGCACCGGGTCCGCGTCGAGCGAGTCGACGAGCTGGACCACCTGGTCGCGCGCGCTGCGCGCGTCCTCGCCGAACGGACAGGCGATGCTCTTCGTGCACCAGGCGATGAAGTCGTCCAGCGCGGTCTGCTGTCCCTCGGCACCTGTCAAACCCTGCTCGGTCATCGGTTCGGTGAGGGTGTCGACCCCGTCGAGCACCATCCGCCCCGTCTTCTCGGGGAACTGGGCCGCGTACACCGCGCCGAGCCGCGTTCCGTACGAGAAGCCGAGGTAGTTGAGCTTCTTGTCGCCGAGGGCCTGGCGCATCACGTCCATGTCGCGGGCGGCGTCGACCGTGCCGATGTGGGGGAGCACGGCGCCGGAGTGCTCGGCGCATTCGGCGGCGGCCTTCTTGACCACCTCGAGAGCCGCCCGTACGTCGCTGGTGTCGGTGCCGCTGTCCGTCGCCTCGAAGATCTGGTCCATGCCCTCGCCGCAGCTGACGGGCGAGGACCGGCCGACGCCGCGGGGGTCGAAGGTGACCACGTCGTAGCCGTTCGTCAGGCCCATGAAGTCCTTGCCGCCCGCGGCGAGCTGGGGGACGCCCGCGCCGCCGGGACCGCCGAAGTTCAACAGCACCGAACCCCGTGAGTGGCCCGTCGCCCGGTAGCGGGCCAGGGCCAGGTCGAGTGTGCCGCGGTCCGGCCGCGCGTAGTCCAGCGGGACGGTGACCTTGCCGCACTGCAGGTCCTTGGGCATGCCCTCGCCCGTGCAGGCGGCCCACGTGATCTTCTGCTCGTGGAAGCGCGACAGGTCGGGGTCCTCGTCGGCGGTCGCCGTCGTCGGCAGGCCCGCCGCCAGCAGGGTCAGCGTCGCGGTCGCGGCTCCCACGATCGCGAAGCGTTGGTGCATGGACAGCATGCATGCCTCCAGGGTCGCCCGCGGTGGACCGGCGATACCTCCCGGATCACGATAGACGCGGCTTCTGGGGCACGCCTCTGGGCGAGCGGAATCCGCCGCCGTGCCTTACCCTGCCGTCCCGCGCCCGCCGGACGTGCCGAGGCACACCCGTTCGAAACGCGGGCGCTCGATGGGGTGAAAGGCCGATAAGCCATAACTCGGATGGTTCACACGCGTTCTAGGCACTGTGGGCGAACGCCCGCGACCTCGCTCTGGAAGGCAGTGAACCCATGAAACGGGTGACCCGAAATGGTCTGATCGCCGCGGCCGCCGCCTCGGGCGCGCTGGCCGCGGCCATGCCGGCCCACGCCGACTCCGCGGCGGACGGCGCGGCGGCAGGCTCGCCCGGGCTGATCTCCGGCAACACGGTCCAGCTCCCGGTGCACGTTCCGGTGAACGTGTGCGGGAACACGCTGAACGTGGCCGGGCTCCTCAACCCCGCCGCGGGCAACCGCTGCGCCCATCGGAGCGACGGCGACGGTGCCGCCCGGGCCGGCGGAGGGAGGCACGGCGGCGGCGTCGCGCACGGCGGCGGCACTCACCGGGGTGGCGCACGGAATGGGGGAGGAGCGGTCGCGCACGGTGGCGGAAAGGATTCGCCAGGTGTGCTGTCGGGCAATGGTCTTCAGCTCCCGGTGGACCTCCCGGTCAACGTCAGCGGCAACTCCGTGACCGTGGTCGGACTGGGCAACGCGTCCGCCGGAAACGAGTCCGCCACCACCTCGGGCGGCAAGCCCCGGCAGCCGCACCACCCCGCCAACCCCGCCCCGAGGCCGTCCACCCCGCCCGTGGCCCACCCGGAGCCCGGAGTGCCGGAGCGGGTCCTGCCGCAGAGCGGCTCCATGGCCTCCCTCGCCCACACCGGAACGGATCAGACGATGCCCGCCCTCGCGGCGAGCGCGGCGCTGCTGCTGGGCGGCGCCGTCCTGTACCGCCGGTTCCGGCCCGCCGCGGTGCGCTGACCCGCGGCGATCACGGACCGGAGGCTCCACCGGACGGGTGACCGGTGGGGCCTCCTCCGTGTCCCGCTCGCCGGGTTCACCGTGCCCGTCGACCGGAGCCGGAGAGCCGGAGAGCCAGAGCTGGAGCCGGAGCCGGAGTCCGAGCCAGCCGCTCGGTCGGCCGGGCGCGGAGGACGCAGGTGCCGAAGTGGCCGAATCCCTTCCGGTGCGGGGGCTCGTCACTGCGACGCGTACGGAGATCGGTAAGGATGCTGTGCGTGCGCCCTGCCGGCGCACCCCGCGACCCGTACGCATTGGAGCGCCCCCATGACCTCTCCGGGACCCGACGGCCTCGTCGTCAGCCAGGCCTCGCCGGACGACTGGAAGATCGTCGGCGGCTGGGCGGCGGACGAGGGATGGAACCCCGGTCTGTCCGACAGCGTGAGCTTCTTCGCCCAGGACCCCGGGGGCTTCTTCGTCGGACGCATCGACGGGGAGCCGGTCTCGGCCATCTCGGTGGTCAACTACGGCCCCGACTACGCCTTCCTGGGCTTCTACCTCGTACGCCCCGACATGCGCGGCAACGGCTACGGCCTCGCCACCTGGCGGAAGGCCCTCGCCCACGCCGGTGGCCGGACGGTAGGACTCGACGGAGTGGTCGCGCAGCAGGACAACTACCGCAAGTCCGGTTTCGAACTCGCCTATCGGACCGTCCGGTTCGGCGGTGTCGCCCCGGTGGGGGAGGAGCCGTCGGGAGTGCGGGCGGCCGAGCCGGCGGATCGCGCGGCGATCACGGCGTACGACAGCGCGTGCTACCCCGCCGACCGGCCGGTGTTCCTGGAGTCGTGGCTGACCTCCCCCGGACACCGGACCGTCGTCCGGCACACCGAGGACGGCCGGCTGAGCGGCTACGCCGTGATCCGTCCCGCGCGTGACTCCCTGCGCATCGGCCCCCTGTTCGCCGACACCGCCGACGACGCCGAGGCACTGTTCGCCGCGCTCGCCGCGCTCGCCGCCGAAGCGGACGGGAGGCCGGTCGTCATCGACGTGCCCGAGACGAACGCCGCGGCCGTCGCCCTCGTCGAGAAGCTCGGCCTCACCCCCTCCTTCGAGACGGCCCGCATGTACACCGGGCCGGTCAGGGAGTTCGCGGGGGAGCGGGCTTACGGGGTCACGTCGCTGGAGCTCGGGTAGCGGTGACGGGCGTACGACTTGGGGAGGGCGTGCGCCCGCGCCCGCCCGGGCCCCGCACACGCCACGCGCCGGTGCCGGTGCCGCTCACGCCGCGGGACGGGCCGCCGCCACCCCGGTGAGCACGACCATTCCGGAGTCTCCGTAGTCCGGCAGGGTCGGATCGGACTCGATGTGACTGACCGTCAACTGATCGGTGAGCGGAGTGAAGACCTCGGTGATGATCTCCGTGTCCACGGGGCAGCCGGGCCAGCGTGACGCGGCGCCGATCCGGTAGGTGGGCATGTTCTCCATGAAGGCGGCGACCAGAAGTCCGCCGGGGGCGACACAGCGGACGAACCGGCGGCAGAAGTCCTTGAACTCCTCGATGTCCTCGGTGGCGCCCTCGGCGACGAAGTGCATGGAGGCGAGGTCGTACCCGCCGGGCGCGAGGGACCTGAGGTCGCCGTGCACGAGACGCACCGCGGACAGCGAGCGCTCCAGAGTCTCCGGCACATCGGGATTGAGGCTGCGGCACAACTCGTGGAAGGGCAGCCAGCTCCGGTCGGGGGTTCGGCCCAACTGCCGCTCCAGGTAAGCGGCGTTGGAGGCGCCCGCCTCCACGGCGTCGATGCGGCGGCTCGCGGCGGACGCGAGAATGAGCGGATAGAGGTTGGGGCCGGCCCCGACCTCCACGGACCGGCCGATGCTGCCGGGCGCGAGCTCGCGGTAGAACGCGCAGTGGTGGGTGATGACCGCCGCGTCGGCGGGGTGCAGTTCGCGGTAGTTCTCCGCCAGGTAGTCCTCGACGGGCCAGCTGTCCCAGTTCACGTCGTCATTGAGGACCGCCATCGCGGACTCCGTCCCTCGGCCGCAACTGATAGCGCTCGGAGAGCCGGCCCAGTGTGTCGTTGAGCCGGTCGACGTCGTCGTCGGAGTTGAGCGCGGTGAGCTGGATCCGGAAGCCCACCCGGTCGCGCGGGACGAGGGGATAGGCCGCCAGGGTCACGTAGATGCCGTTGTTCCACAGGAAGCCGGCGACCGCGTCCAGGTCGTCCGCGTCGGCCAGGGGGATCTCGATGATCGGCAGACGGTCCGTGTTGAGGGTGCCGGCCCCGAGCGCCTCCAGGTGGTCGAGGACACGGACGGTCTTGCGGTACAGATCGGCGCGGATGGCGTCCCCGCGGCGGTCGTTGACGTCGAGCCCCGCGAGCGTCGTGGCGAGGGACGCGGTGGGTGAGGGGCCCGAGTAGAGATAGGGCGCCGCGGTGGTCTTGAGGCGGTCCTTGAGCGAGGTGGGCAGGGCGAGGAAGGCGAGCAGCGAGGAATACGCCTTGGAGAACCCGCCGACGAGCACGATCCCCTCGTACGACTCCCCCGTGTGCCGCACGATGCTGTTGCCGCGTGACCCGTACGGACACGACTCGTGCGGGCCGCGCTCCCCGATGACGCCGAAGCCGTGCGCGTCGTCGACGTACATCGTGGCGTTCCGGGCCCGGCACACCGCGGCCAGCCTCGGCAGGTCGGGGATGTTCCCGCTCATGCTGTTCACGCCGTCCAGACAGACGAGCCGGGGCAGGCCGCCGGGCACCGCTTCCAGCATGGCGTCCAGTTCGTCGGGTCGTTCCGCGTGGAACCGCCGCAGTGTCGCGCCCTGCCCGCGGGCCCCCACACATCCGTCGAACACGGTCCGGTGCGCGGTGGCCTCGACGAAGACATGGCCCTGGCCCGCCAGGGCGGGGATCACCGAGGCGTGGATCAGGGTCAGCGTGGGGAGCAGCAGCGTGTCCGGCGCGCCGAGCAGGTCGGCGAGGCGTTCCTCGATGTCGGGGTACAGGCGCGGACTGCCGATCAGCCTGGACCAGCTGGGGTGTGTGCCCCAGCGGCGCACGGCCGGCTCGATCGCCTGGATGATCTCCGGATCGCAGTCGAATCCGAGGTAGTTGCAGGAGGCGAAGTCGATCAGCCAGTGGTCCCCGCAGCGGATGTGCCGGCCGCGCACCTCGTCCAGTACCGCGTCGCTCATGGGGCTGGTCTGCCGCAGGTGTTCGAGGTCGCGCCAGCGCCTGGAGCGGTGTGGGCCGTCGGTCTCCGCCGCCCCGGACGGGGCGGGCTGTTCCTCGGGCGCCCGGTCGGGAGCCAGCTGCGTCTGTTCCTTCTGCGGCCCGAATACCGTCGGCTCCTTCTGCGGCCCGAATACCGCCGGCTCCTTCTGTGGCCCGAATACCGCCGGCTCCTTCTGTGGCCCGACTGCGGTCGGCGCGCCGCCGGAGGGTGCCGGGACTCGGGTCCCGTCCCGCTGCCGCAGCAGGAACTCGCTCTGCTGCAACGTCATCGGCCGTGCGAAGAGGAAGCCCTGCCCGAAGCGGCATCCCATTCCGGCCAGCAGATCCCGCTGCACCGAGTCCTCGATCCCCTCGGCGATCACCTGGATGCCCAGGGTGTCGGCGAGGCTGACGATTCCCTCGACGAGCGCGACCTGCCGGGTGTCCAGCGCGATGTCGTCGATGAACGTCTTGTCGATCTTCAGTACGTCGACGGGGAAGTCCCGCAGATACCGCAGCGAGGAGTAGCCGCTTCCGAAATCGTCGACCGCGATGTGCACCCCGAGGTCCTTGAGCGCGTAGAGCATCGCCTGGATCTGTGAGTCCCGGCGCATCAGCACCGTCTCGGTGAGCTCCAGCTGCAGCGAACCGGGGGCCAGTCCCGGCGTCTCCAGCGCCTTGCGGACCTTGGCCAGGAAGCCGCTGTCCCGGAACTGACGGGCGGAGACGTTGACGCTGACGTACGGCGGGTCCGCCCCTTCGGTCATCCGCTGGAGGCCGGCCATGTCGGTCGTGGCGTTGGCCAGGACCCAGGCGCCCAGCGGCGTGATGTGCCCCGTCTCCTCGGCGAGAGCGATGAACTGGTCCGGCGGAACAGGATCGTGCTGCGGATGCGGCCAGCGGGCCAGGGCCTCGAATCCGACGACTTCGCCCGCGCTGATGTCGACGACTGGCTGGTAGCGCAGCGTGAACTCGGACCGCGCCACCGCGCCGTCGAGGCGTGCCTGCAGATCGTGGCGTTCCACCATCCGCACCCGAAGCCGCGGCTGGAACCGGCGCCACTGCCGTTTGCCCGCCGCCTTGGCCGCGTAGAGAGCCAGGTCGGCGTGACCGAGGAGTTCCTCGGCGTCCGTGCTGTCCCTGGCGGTGGCCACGCCCACGCTCGCGGACACGCTCACCGAGCCCTCCTGAAGGCTGAACGGCCTGCTCAGCGCCTGGATCACCTGCGCCGCCAGCAGTTCGGCGTCCAGCGGCTTCTTCGCGTCCTCCATGAGCACCGCGAACTCGTCGCCCCCGAGGCGGGCCGCCGTGTCCGTGCGGCGCAGGGCTCCCGACAGCCGCTCGCCCACGGCGGTCAGCAGGTGGTCGCCCGTCGAGTGCCCCATGGTGTCGTTGACCATCTTGAAGTCGTCGAGGTCGATGAAGAGCAGGCAGGTGAGCGTCGATCCCCGGCGGCTGCGCAACAGGGCGCGCTCGATCCGCTCGAGGAGCAGGGTCCGGTTGGGCAGACCGGTCAGCGGATCGTGGAACGCCCGCTCCGTCAGCTCGTGTTCCAGGCGTCGTTGCTCGGTCACGTCCCGCAGCGTGACGACCAGACCGCCCACTGTATGGTCCTTACGCAGGTCGCTGCACCGCACCTCGACCTCGATGCGGCCGCCGTCGCGCAGGACCCACCAGTGGTCGTGGGTCTCGGGCGCCCCCCCGGTCCGCATGGCCGCGAGCCCTTTGACGACCCTATGCCGGTCGCTGTAGTCCACCAGATCGGGCAGCGGTGCGCCGGTCAGCTCGGCCCCGCCGAAGACGGCTTGCGCGGACGGACTCGCGTACCGCACCGTGTTGTCCTCTTCGACGATGAGGATGACGTCCGAGGCGTTGCGCACCAGTGTGCGGAAGTACGCCTCGCTCTCCTTGCGGATGATCTCCAGGCGGAGCGCGATGCGCTCGACGGCCAGGCCGGCGTGCGAGGCCAGGATGTCCAACGAGCTCTGGATCTCGCTGAGTTGCTGCTCCGGACCCGCCGCCAGCAGCACGCCCGGCAGCTCTCCGGCGGGCTCGTCGGGCGGGATCATGGGGCACACCAGCGTGGTCGGCAGGCTGTCGAGCCTGCTCGCGATGTCCTCTCCGAGCGTGGCCGTGGACACGAGGTGGGAGCGGCGGGTCGCCAGTCCGCTCGCGTACTCGGCCGACAGGACGAGACTCCGGTGGGCGACCTTGGGCCCGAACAGTGCGCTGACCGTCGCGTCGCATGTCTGTGCGACATCCAGGGGCCGGGTCGCCGCGACGAGGGTGATGGCCGCTGTGCGCAGTGCCTGCTCGCGCGCCACGGCGTTGCGGTGGGCCCTGACCATCCCGGACAGCCGGAGGATCACCAGGAGGAAGAGCGCGGCGGAGAAGACCGCGATCACGGCAGCGTTCTCCGTGCTCCCGTGCCGCCCCTCGTACAGCAGAATGGCGGGCGCCACGAGGGTCGCCGCGGCGAGCATGAGCAGTCGACGCCGTGTGGGCCGCAGGGACTCCTGCCGCTCCACGGTCCGTGTCAGTTCCACCATCGAGGGGTGCAGTCCGGCGAGCCCCCAGGCCGTGTAGAAGACGATCCAGCCGGCGTCGAGCGCGGTCCCGGTCTGCCACAGCGTGTTGAGCTGGAGAATCCCGTACGCGATGTCGAAGACGAGCAGCGTCGTGGTTCCCAGCACGAGGAGTTGCAGGGAGCGGTTGCGGCCGGAGCCGGGGCTCGACGCCAGCAGGCGGGCCAGCATCGCCAGCACGAGCACGTCGCCCAGCGGGTAGGAGATGCTGATCGCGCGCTGCTGCCACGTCATGCCCTCCACGTGCGCGAGCGGCTGCACCAGGAAGACCCAGACCGGCAGTGCCAGAGCCAGGGCGAAGATCAGCGCGTCGAGCAGGCTCGGCAGGTCGTGTCCCGGCCAGCGGTACCGCACGAGGCCGTACAGCCCGGCGGCGAAGAGCGGATACACCGCGAGGTAGCAGGCGTCCGCGGGGGACGGGAACGGGTTGGAGAAGTTGAAGTACGACTCCATCACGTTGTAGGACGTGTCGCCCGCGGCGAAGGCCAGCAGCCCAGCCGCCAGCAGCCACCAGGGCCACCGGTGAGCGGGGCGGTGGACGTGGACTCCCGTGACTACGGCCGCGAAGCCGCCGAGTCCGATGAGGGCCCACAGGGGTGTACGGGTTGCCGGAACGGTCATGTAGACGACAGTGGCGACCGACACCAGCAGGGCGTACACGCCTGTGAGGCGAGGTGCCCGCAGCAAGCCGAACCGCCTCCCTACGTCGGACGGCACAGGACCGTTCGCCGGGTTCCGGGGCTGCGTTGATCGTACGGCCGGGCGGTGGCCCGGTGCATCTCCAGGGTGCGACGCGGCACGCGTGGGCGTCGGCGCCCGTGCGGGCCCGGACGGCCCCCTAGGGCTGTGTGAAACGGTCCAGCAGGGCGTCGAGCCCGGCGGCCAGGCCGTCCGGCCCGCCCCGGTCGGCCAGGGTCGCGGCGATCTCGCGGAGCCGGGGCAGTTCCTGGGGCGGCATCCGGTGCAGCCCCAGTCGAAAGGCGGGATCCGCCTCCTCGGGGTTGTCCACCATGGCGCGCAGTTCCACGGAGACATAGCCGAGAACCCAGCCGGTGAAGGCGCGGAAGACGGCCGCTGAGCGGGCCCGGTCGAGCCCGGCGCCCTCGAGCAGGGCGAGCACCCGCTCGTGCTCCTTGAGCACGGCGAGCGGCCGCCGGGCCAGCGGGACCGCGAGCATGCGGGTGGACAGCAGCGGCACGACCTGGGGGTGGGCGAGGCAGACCTCGTACATCGCACGCGCGATCCGGTGCAGTTCCGCGCGCCAGGAGGCCGGCTCGGACTCCCCGGACACGGCATCCGGTTCGGTACGGGCGGACAGGCGCTCCTCCAGTTCGAGGTAGAGGGCCTCGACCAGTCCGTCCAGCAGGGCGTCCTTGCCCTCCGCGTACCGGTAGAGCGCCATGGCCTCGACACCGAGCTGGGCGCCGAGCCGGCGCATGCTCAGCGCGGACAAGCCCTCCTGGTCCACCAGGTCGAGGGCGGCGGCGAGCACACGTTCCCGGCTCAGCCGGCCGTAGTGCCCCCTGTCGCTGGCGCGCCGCGCCGGTTTCGCGGCGGCCTCACTGTCCTTGCCTGGCGCCCGCTCCTTGGCCATGTCCTGCCTCCAGACGGCCCGCGCACTTCACATCCTGCTCGTGTTGACTCTATGCACTTACGGGGGCAGGGTGTATGTATATGGCGTAAATATACGCAATTCGGGCGAGTGGAACGTCGACATTTTCCCCGACAAAGCCGGTACCGGGAAGCACGGCATGACAGTCGATCAGATGCGGCCTCGCAATCAGCCGGGGGAGCCTGCCGGGCCTGCCCTGAACGGCGTGTCACACCTTGGTGCCGGTCCGCCGTCGCGCGCGGCGGAACCGGACGTCCCCTTCGCCGTGACCCGCATCAGCCCGGAAGCCCGGAGCGCGGCACAGCGTGTGCTCGCCTCGGGCTCGGTGACCACCGGCTACGAGACCGAGCGCTTCGAGCAGGAGTTCGCGGAGCACGTCGACGCGGACCACGCCGTCGCCGTCAGCTCCTGCACGGCGGCGCTGGAACTGGCCCTGCGCGCCCTCGGACTGCCGCCCGGCGGGAAGGTGCTGCTCCCGAGCGTGACGTTCTGCGGCGCGGCGCACGCCGTCCTGCACGCGGGACTTCAGCCCGTGCTGGTCGACGTCGATCCGCGCACCGCGATGCCGGACCCGGACACCGTCGCCCGCGCGGCGAGAGCCTGCGGATGTCCGCACGCGATGATGGCCCTGCACTACGCGGGTGCCCCGGCCCCGGTGGCCGAACTGGCCGAAGCCGCGCAGCTCCCGCTGACGCACGTGATCGAGGACGCCGCCCATGCCCTGGGCGCATCGGTGGGTGATCGGTCCGTGGGAAGTCTGTCGCGCGGGACCTGCTTCAGCTTCCACGCGACCAAGAACCTCCCCATCGGCGAAGGCGGCATGGTCACCACCGACGACCCGTCGTTCGCCGAGCGGATCCGGCGCGCGCGGTTCCACGGGATGTCCGCGGACGCCCGGCGCCGCGACATGCCGGGAGGCAACTGGCGGTACACCGTCGAGGGAGCCGGGCTGAAGGCCAACATGACGGATGTCCAGGCCGCCGTGGGACGCGCCCAGCTCCGCCACCTCGACGACTGGCAGCGCCGCCGCCACGCCCTCGCGCGGCGCTACGCGGAAGCGCTGGAAGCCGTCCCCGGTATCGAGCCCCTGGACGTCACGACCCCCGGCCAACACGCCCGCCACCTCTACGTGGTGCGGGTGTCGGAGGAGTACGGGAGGGGCCGGGACGAGCTGGTCGAGCTGCTCGCCGATCAGGGGATCGGCACTTCCGTCCACTTCATCCCGCTGCACCACATGCCGTACTTCCGGGGCACCACGACGACTCCGCCCGGCGGACTGCCGGGAGCCGACGCGCTCTTCCCCCGGCTGCTGTCCCTCCCCCTGCATCTCGACCTCACCAACAGCGCGGTCGACCGGGTCTGCGAGGGACTGGCCCGGTCGAGAGCCGGGAGTCCGCCGGCGTGACGGGCGGCCGGCCGGTCACCCGAGCCGACGGCAGGCCGGGCCGGGAAGCCCGTCTCCCGGCTCACCGCCCGCGGGATCGGAGTCCTCGCGGCGGACCGACGGCGGCTGGACGGCACCGACGGAACGGACGTGCGCGACGCGCACGTCCGGTACCGCCCGGTGGCCGTGGCCGACTGAGCGGCCCGGACCGACGTCGACGGGGCCGAGTCCCGCGAGGCGCGGGCGCTCCCCGTGAAACGGCCAAGGTCCGGCCGGCCCGGCCGAGGCCTCCCGGGCCCGCGCCACGATCCCGCCCTCGGCCTTCAGCCGCTTCGTACACACCGCGTTCCGCTGCGCTCGGAGTCCTGGCCCGGACCGCTAAGGACCAGGTCATAATGCGCATGCCGGCGCCGCGGTCGTATGCTGGAGAGGCGGCAACGTACACGACGGCGTAGTTCCGATCATGAATGCACCCATCGAGGACTACGCCCTCATCAGTGACCTGGAAACCGCTGCCATGGTCGGCAGGAACGGGTCCATCGACTGGCTGTGCCTGCCCCGGTTCGACTCGCCGGCCTGTCTGGCCGCGATGCTGGGCACGGACGACAACGGCTTCTGGCGGATCGCGCCGCTCTCACGCATGGCACGCGCTCCCTGCGCACGCCGTTCCTACCGGCCGGACACGCTCGTCCTGGAATCCGTCTGGGAGACCCCTACGGGCGCCGTGCGGGTCACCGACTTCATGCCCCCGCGCTCTCAACTGCCCTGCATCGTGCGCGTGGTGGACGGACTCCGGGGTGCCGTGACCATGCGCAGCGAACTGCGGCTGCGTTTCCACCAGGGCAGGATCGTGCCGTGGATCCAGGTCGGCGAGAACTGCACCGTCGCGGTCGCCGGGCCTGACGCCGTCTGGCTGAACACCGAGGGCCTGATGCGAGAACTCGACGGTGAGGATTCCACCGTCCACGACTTCACCGTCCGGGCCGGGCGGAGGACGACCCTGACGTTCGTGTGGGCACCGTCGTACGTGCCCGAGCCGCCCGCTCCGTTGTCCGTGCCGGCGGAGACGGTCCTCAAGGAAACCACTGACTTCTGGCTGCGCTGGACCGGTCAGTGCCGCTACGAGGGGCCGTGGCGGGATGCCGTGGTGCGGTCGCTGATCACTCTGAAGGCCCTCACCTACGCGCCCACCGGAGGCATCGTCGCGGCCCCGACCACCTCGCTGCCCGGCTGTATCGGGGGCGAACGCAACTGGGACCATCGTTTCTGCTGGTTGCGTGATTCCACTCTGACGCTGTCCTGTCTGCTGCGCTGTGGCTACCAGGACGAGGCGACGGCATGGCTGGGCTGGCTGGTACGGGCCATCGCGGGGGACCCCGCCGATCTGCAGACCGTGTACGGCGTCGGCGGACAGCGACTGCTCCCGGAGACGGAGGCGCCGTGGCTGCCCGGTTACGAGGGGTCGCGGCCGGTTCGCTTCGGGAACTCCGCGGTGAGCCAGTTCCAGCTGGATGTGTACGGCGAGGTTCTCGACACGCTCCTGCTGTCACTGCGAGCGGGGATCCCCATGCCGAGCCATGTGTGGAGTCTGGTGGAAGCCATGATGGGCCACCTAGGCCGCCACTGGCGTGACCCCGACCAGGGTCTGTGGCAAGTGCGCGGACCGGCACGCCAGTTCGTCCATTCCAAGGTCATGGCGTGGGTGGCGGCGGACCGCGCGCTGCGGATGGGTGAGCTGCTCGGCAGGAACGGGTCCTCGGACGTGTGGCGGGCCATGCGGGACGAGGTGCACCAGCAGGTGTGCCGGGAAGGATGGGACGCGGGGCGGCGGTCCTTCGTCCAGTCCTACGGTTCGTCGGCGCTGGACGCCTCGGCGCTGCTGATTCCCCGGCTGGGTTTCCTGCCCGCCGAGGACGGCAGGGTGCGCGGTACCGTACAGGCGATGCGGGAGCTGACCCATGGCGGGTTCGTGCGGCGGTACGCGCACAACGGCCAGGGCGTGCACAGTGTGGATGGCATGCACGGCAGTGAAGGCGCGTTCGTGGCGTGTTCCCTCTGGTACGCCGACGCGCTCGCCGCCACCGGACAGAGGAAGGCGGCCCGGGAAGCCTTCGAGCGAGTTCTGGCGGTCCGCAACGACGTCGGTCTGCTCTCGGAGCAGTGGGACCCCGACACCGGCCGTCAACTGGGCAACGCACCGCAGGCGTTCAGCCATATCGCGCTGGTGGAGACCGCGTTCATGCTGTCGGAACCGCAGCCGGGTCGCTGATGACATCGAGACCACCGGCCAGGATTCCGCCCCTCGCGCACTCCACGCCATTCGCCCCTCGCGCACTCCACGCCATTCGCCCCTCGCGCACTCCACGCCATTCGCCCCTCGCGCACTCCACTCCATCCGGCTCTCGCGCACCGCGAAGCGTCGTCCTGGCGGGTGGTCGGCGAAGCGGGCCGACAGTCCGTGCGGGCCATCGGTCCTTGGCGTTCGGGCAGTCCGGGCGGGCCGTCAGCCCTTGGAGTTCGGGCGCCGGGCGGAGCCGGCGTAACCGTGGGGATTGAGCTGCTGGAACCGCCACGCGTCCCGGCACATGTCGGACAGGTCCCGGGAAGGGTGCCAGCCCCAGGCACGCGCCACGGCCGTGGCGTCCGCCACGAGTTCGGCCACGTCGCCGGGGCGGCGCGGGACCATCTCGTAGGGAATGGGCATGCCGCACTCCCTGGAGAAGGCGGCGATCACGTCGAGGACCGAGCTTCCTGTGCCTATGCCGAGGTTGTACACCCGCATGCCCCGCTCGTCGGCGAGGTGGTCGAGGGCGACGCGGTGGGCCTCGACGGTGTCCATCACGTGCAGGTAGTCGCGGATCGCGGTCCCGTCCGGTGTCGGGTAGTCGTCGCCGAAGACGCGGAGGCGTTCCCGTCGCCCGACGGCCACCTGGGCCACGTTCGGCAGCAGGTTGTCCGGTGAGCCGCGGGGGTCCTCGCCGAGCAGCCCGCTGGGGTGGGCGCCCGCCGGGTTGAAGTACCGCAGACACAGCACGGTGTACTCGGGGCGCCGCCGGCAGACGTCGGCGAGGATCTGTTCGCAGGCGAGTTTGGAGGCCGCGTACGGATTGGTCGGGCCGGCCGGGGTGGACTCGTCGAGCGGTCCGTGGCCGGCATCGCCGTAGACGGAGCAGGAGGAGGAGAAGACGAGCTGGTGCACCCCGTGCTCGTGCATCGTGTTCAGCAGCGCGGTCGTTCCACCGACGTTGACGTCGTAGTACTCGATGGGCATCCGTGTCGACGTGCCCACGGCCTTGTGCGCGGCAAAGTGCACGACGGCGTCCACAGAGTGTCGGTCGAAGACGGCCGAAAGGGCGCGTCGATCACGGATGTCCAGCTCATAGACGGTGCCGAGGAAGCGGCCCGCGATGCGCTCCACGCGGGCGAAGACCTGCGGACTGCTGTTGGAGTAGTCGTCGACCACGATCAACTCGTAGCCGTGGTCGAGCAGTTCGACACAGGCGTGACTGCCGATGAATCCTGCGCCGCCCGTGACGAGAATGGTTGAGGGGGCGCTCATAGGCCCGGCTCCTTCGTGTGCGCGCGGGCGGCGGTAGGGAGGCGAGCGCCGCATCGGCACGGCAGACCAGGTGCCGGTGCCCGGGGGCGGGCCGGACGGTCTGTGCGTCCGGGACCCCGGCCGAGGTGGACCCGGCCTGTGAAGGTTCCGTGCGACTCGGTTCGCATGGCGCCATGGCGCGATCGCTCCTGAGTGAGAGAAGCAGGTGACGACGTATGTTTACGACGTATATGTACAACTCTGCGCCCGTATGTCTCATGCGTCAAGCGGCAACGCGTCCCGCCCGGGGGCCGCGCCCGTGACAGGGACCCGGTCCTCCGGCGGTGCGGCCGGACCTCGTCAGCCGGCCAGCTCCCGGGCGCGCTGGGCCGCCTCGCGCACCGGGGCGCGGTGCACGGGTCCGTGTCCGGGCAGCAGCACATCGGCGGCGAGGGCCTCGATGCGGTCGAGCGAGGCGAGTGCCCCGGCGCGCTCGGTGTCGAACATCTCGGGCAGCAGCTGCGGACCCTGTATCCGTGACGTGGGGTGGCCGCTCACCAGGGCGTCACCGGAGATGAGCACCCCGGCGTCCGGCAGGTGGTAGACGCAGTGGCCCGGCGTGTGGCCGGGGGTGTGCACCGGGACCGGCCGGCCGGGCAGGTCGAGCGGGCCCTCGTGCGGGAAGGCCTCGGGCTTCGTCATGCGCACGTCCGCCGTGCCGCCGGAGCGGATGGCGTGCACCGCCCAGGGCAGGACGCCGGGACGCCATGCCTGCCGCATCACCTGCCCGACGCTCACCTGGTGGAGGAACTCGCGGCGCGCGTGCGGCACTTCGGCCGTGTGCAGCTGGACCGGAGTGCCGTAGGTGCTGTTCAGGAACTCGGCGGAGCCGAGGTGGTCGGTGTGCGCGTGCGTGATGAGTACGGCGCTCACGGCCTCGGGCTCGTGGCCGAGAGCCTTCAGTGACGCCAGGAGCTCTTGGCGGTCGCCGGGATACCCCGTGTCGATGAGGGTGACGGAGTCGCCCTCGGTCAGCACCACCCAGTTCGTGTTGCTGCCGTGCACCAGATGAACTCCGGCGGCTGCCTCGACGATCGCTTCCTCGCGCATGTCCATCCCGATGGTGAAGGCCTGCTGGTGGCCCCAGGGGGCTCTGACAGGGCGAAGGTATCGCGAGGGCGCGCTTGTCGGCGTACGGCCGCGGCTCCGCGTCCCGTTCGTCCGCTCCCTCCCTCCTCCTTCCGTGACGTGATGCGCGGGCCGCATCACGTCAGGACGGGCCCGCCTCGGTCGAGAGCTGTCCGAGAGTGAACGGCCTTTTGTGGCAGGGGACTTGACGTGGCCCGGCCGAGGCGCTGCCATATGGCGAGTCGCGTTGACTTTTGTTCGAGTCTGCGAACAAATCCCCCAAGGGAGAGCCGCATGTCCCCGATTTCGAACACGCCGTTTCTCGTGCACCTCCTCAGACGCGCGGGCGTCCACTGCGTCGTCCTGCTGCTCGCCGTCGCCGGACTGACCGGTCTCGGCCGTTCGGCCGCGCCGCTCGGAACCGAGCCGACCGCGGTTGCCACCAGCCAGATCGGGGTCACCCCGGCCCCGATGGGCTGGGCGTCCTGGAACAGCTTCGCCAGCGACATCGACTACGCCACCATCAAGGCCCAGGCGGACGCCCTCGTCTCCTCCGGCATGGCCGCCGCCGGATACACATACGTCGACATCGACGAGGGCTGGTGGCAGGGCGCCCGCGACAGCGGCGGCAACATCAGCGTCGACACCACCCAGTGGCCGGGCGGCATGAAGGCCATCGCCGACTACATCCACGGCAAGGGACTCAAGGCCGGCATCTACACCGACGCGGGGAAGAACGGCTGCGGCTACTACTACCCGACGCCCTCCACCACGCCGGCCACCCCCGGCACCGGCCTGGAGGGCCACAACCAGCAGGACCTCCAGACCTTCCAGAACTGGGGCTTCGACTTCGTCAAGGTCGACTGGTGCGGCGGGGACGCCGAGGGCCTCGACCAGGAGACGACGTACAAGGCGATCCGCGACGCGAACGCCGCCGCCACCGCGGTCACCGGACGCCGGCTCGTCCTCTCACTGTGCGAATGGGGCACGGGCAATCCGTGGAACTGGGCCGCCGGCACCGGTGACCTGTGGCGCACCAGCACCGACATCGTCTACTGGCCCGACAACCCCTCGATGACCGCCGTCCTCGCGAACTTCGACAAGTCGCTGCACCCCGCCGCCCAGCACACCGGCTTCTACAACGACCCCGACATGATGACCGTCGGCATGACGGGTCTGAGCGCCGCCCAGAACCGCACCCACATGGGACTGTGGGCCATCTCCGGCGCGCCCCTGCTCGCGGGCAACAACCTGGCCACCATGAGCGCGTCGACCACGTCGGTCCTCACCAACTCCGAGGTCATCGCCATCGACCAGGATCCGCGCGGTCTCCAGGGCGTCGAGGTCGCCGAGGACACGGCGGGTCTTCAGGTCTACAGCAAGGTCCTCGCCGGAACCGGCAAGCGCGCGGTCCTGCTGCTGAACCGCACGTCCGCCGCCGCGAACATCACGGCCCGCTGGGCGGACATGGGCCTGACCACGGCCTCCGCCACGGTCCGCAACGTCTGGTCGGCCACCGACGCGGGTTCCTACGCGACGAGTTACACCACCGGCGTACCCGCGGGGGAGGCCGTCCTGCTCACCGTCGGCGGCACCGAGGGCTCCGGGACGACGTACGAGGACACCACCTCCGCCACCACACCGACCTTCACCGGCGTCAGCGCGGTCGCCGCCGGCACGAAGCTCGTCGACATCAGCTACGCCAACGGCGGCTCCACGGCGCGCAGGGCGACCTTCCGGGTCAACGACCAGTACGCCCAGACCCTCGCCTTCCCGCCCACCGGGTCGTCGGGCACGTACCGCACCGTCTCCGTCCTCGCCTCCCTGGCCAAGGGCTCCAACACACTGACCTTCGCGGCTGCTTCGGGCACCGCCCCCGACGTCGACGCCGTCGCGGTCCGCGCCCTCCCCGGAACCGACGGCACCGCGATCGTCGGCACCGGCTCCGGACGCTGCCTCGACTTCTTCAAGAGCGCCATCACCAACAACACCCAGGCCGAACTCTGGGACTGCGGCGGCGGCCAGAACCAGACGTTCACCGCCACCTCGCGCGGCGAACTCGTCGTCTACGGCAACAAGTGCCTGGACGCCTACAACAGCGGGACCGCCAACGGCACCCGGGTCGTCCTGTGGGACTGCAACGGCGGCACCAACCAGAAGTGGACCGTCAACGCGGCCGGCACGATCACCAACAGGGTCTCCGGTCTGTGCCTCGACGCGTCGGGCAACGGCGCGGCGAACGGAACACCGATCGTCCTGTGGGCGTGCAACGGGGGAACGAACCAGCAGTGGAGCCGCACCTGACGGACCGGTCGGCTGTCTGAACGGACCCCGGAAAACCCGATGCGCGGACCGCGCCCGGTTCCCTACACTCGCCACGGAATCACACGCCGCCCCTTCGGCGCCGTGTGTGTCGTGACGAACGAGGGGAGCCGGGCCGTGCGTTACCGCATCGCTGCCGTCGTTCCCCGGTCACAGTACGAGGTGATCCTCGTGTCTCCGCGGGCCCGGTACCGGCTGCGCGGCCGGAACCGGATGCCCGCGACGACCTTCTGACCTCCCGCCCCGCACGGTGGCGACCGGCACGCCCGGACGCCGCGCACCCTGCCTGCCGGAGGTCCTCCACCGCCTGATCACAGGCGTGTCGTCCGGGAATCGCGCCGACCCGATTCCGGATCGTCCGAAAGGCCCTGGGCCGTGCGTACCGACCTGCACCTCCACCTCACCGACTCCCTCGCCGCCGTCCGCAACCTGGGCATCCTCGCCCATGTCGACGCCGGGAAGACCACCGTCACCGAACGGATCCTCTACCTCACCGGGACCACCCACAAACGGGGCGAGGTCCATGACGGCACCACCGTCACCGACTTCGACTCCCAGGAGCGCGACCGTGGCATCACCATCTTCGCGGCGGCCGTCAGCTGTGCCTGGGACGGCCACCGGATCAACCTGATCGACACCCCGGGCCACGTCGACTTCTCCGACGAGGTGGAACGCTCGCTCCGTGTGCTCGACGGCGCCGTCGCGGTGTTCGACGCCGTGGCGGGCGTCGAGCCGCAGAGCGAGTCGGTGTGGCGGCGGGCCGACCGGCACGGCGTTCCGCGGATCGCCTTCGTGAACAAGATGGACCGTGCCGGTGCCGACCTCGACAGCGCGGTCGCGTCGATCCGGGAACGGCTGCATCCGGCGCCGCTGGTCGTCCAGTTGCCGATCGGCACGGAGGACGCCTTCACAGGAGTGGTCGACCTGCTGCGGATGCGCGCGCTGGTGTGGGCCGACGGCGCCGAGTCGGCCGAGGAGGGCCCGGTGCCGCAGGCGCTGCTGGAGGAGGCCCGACGGCGACGCCGGCTGCTGGAGGAAGCGGTGGCGGAACTCCACCCGGTGGCTCTGGAGGAGTTCTGCGCCCGCTCCACCGTCTCCGCGGCGACTCTTGCGGCAGCGCTGCGCGACCTGACCCGTACCGGTGAGGGAGTGGTGGTGCTGTGCGGCTCGGCCTACCGCAACCGTGGCGTCGAACCGCTGCTGGAGGCCGTGGTGGCCTATCTGCCCTCGCCGCTCGACGTACCGGCCGTGCGCGGCACGCACGCGGGCGCGGAACAGGAACGGGCGGCGGACCCGGCGGCGCCGTTCGCCGGGCTGGTGTTCAAGGTGAACGCCACCGCCACCGGACGGATGACGTATGTGCGGGTCTACGCGGGCACGGTGGAGAAGGGACAGGCGGTGGTGGACGTGGGCACGGGACGCACCGAGCGGATCGCGCGGATCCTGCGGGTCCGCGCCGACCGCCACGCGGAGCTGGAGCGCGCGGTGGCCGGTGACATCGTCGCCGTGATCGGGCCGAAGTCCGCCCGGGCCGGGGCGACCCTGTGCGCCCCAGCGGCGCCGTTGCTCCTCGAACCGCCGGCCGTCGCCGATCCGGTGGTGTCCGTGGCGGTCGAGGCGCGCAGGAGCACCGAGACCGACCGCCTGGTGTCGGCGCTGACGCGTCTGGTCGAGGAGGACCCCTCGCTGGTCGTCCGCACCGACCCCGAGACCGGGCAGACGCTGCTGTCGGGCATGGGAGAACTGCATCTGGAGGTGGCGGTGGAGAAGATCCGGCGCGCCCACGGACTCGACGTCGCCGTCGGGCGGCCGCGGGTGGCCTACCGCGAGACGGTGGCCCGCGGGGTGTCGGGCCTGGTGTACCGGCATGTCAAACAGGACGGCGGTGCAGGGCAGTTCGCCCATGTGGTGCTCGACGTGGAGCCGCTGGGGTCCGGCCCGGGCGGCGCCGACGGGAGTCCGGCGGGCTTCGTGTTCCGTTCGACGGTCGTCGGCGGCCGGGTACCGCAGGAGTACGTCCGTGCCGTGGAGGCGGGCTGCCGTGACGCGCTCGCCGAGGGTCCCCTCGGCGGTCATCCGGTGACCGGGGTGAGCGTCACCCTCACCGACGGGGCGACCCATGCCAAGGACTCCTCGGAGATGGCGTTCCGCACGGCCGGCCGGTTCGGGATGCGTGAGGCGCTGCGCGCCAGTGCCATGCTCCTGCTGGAACCGGTGGTCGAGGTCACCGTCACCGTGCCCGAGGACGCCGTGGGCGGGGTGCTCGGCGACCTCGCGGCCCGGCGTGGCCGGGTCTCGGGCTCGCTCACCCGGGTGGGTACGACGGTGATCACCGCCACCGTGCCGCTGGCCGAACTCTTCGGCTACGCGACCCGGTTGCGCAGCCGGACGCAGGGCCGGGGTGTCTTCACCACCCGGCCCACCGGCCTCGCACCGGCGCCCTCGCAAGGGGCACCGGCCCGGTAGCCGCGTGCGGACCCGCTCCTGAAGACGGCCCCGCCCTCATGGGGGCGGGGCCGTCGTCGTTCCGCGCGGGGCGGGGGTGTCCTCGCCGGGCGGGAAGCCACCGTCCGTGATCTCAACGCCGCCCGCGGGCGCGGGCCTCGCGGGGCGGACGGACGAACTGGAGCTCCAGCGCCGCCGGTGGCGCGGCGACGCCCGGCCCCCCGGCGGCGGCCCACGCCAGCAGCTCGTCCGTGCAGTCGTCGTCCATGGCGAAACCGATCCAGGTCGGCCGGCCGCCGTCGCGCCGGCCCTCGCCCGACGGCTGCACCACGATCACGTTCGCCTGGTCGCAGGGCCCGAGGCAATCCGTCGTCCGTACGGCGAAGCGCCCCCCGGACGACTCGGCGCCGGCCCGCAACCGCTCCAACTGCCAGGCGTGATCGCTGTCCGGGAACTTCCGGGGATCGCCGCAACAGCAGCCTCGGCAGATGACGAGGGTGCACGGCCGCGAACGGGCGGCACCGATCGCCGCCGTACGGACACGGTCGCGCGGGGCGTCGACGGGCACGGGATGAGGCCTTTCACGAGGAGATCGAGCGGCCCCGCGCGCGATTCCTCCCGAGCGGGGTGACCGGCGCGCGCGGACACGATGCCCCGGACGCCAATGATCACCGTACGAGACGCGCCCCGCGCGCGGGCCGCCGCCCTGTGTGTGGAGCGCTCAGCCCATCTGGTCCTCGTCCGAGAGGTGTTCGACCGTCCGGCCGGTCTCGGTGAACGTCCGGGTCACATGGCCCGAGGAGTACACCCACAGGATGCGCAGCGGGCCGTCGCCGATGTTCCGGAAGAGATGAGGGACGGGGGAGGGCACGTAGGTGGTGTCGAACCGCTCCAGTTTCGTCACCTCGCCGTCGACGACCACCTCCGCCTCGCCCTCGAGGATCGTCACGTGCTCGTCGCAGTTGTGCGCGTGCAAAGGCGCGCCGGAGCCGACCGGATACACGCTCATCCCGCTCGTGATCCGGTTCTCCCCGCCCGCGGACCGTGTCGTGATGAGCGGTGTCGTCACGACGGCACCGCCCCGGTCCAGCAGGGGCACGGACGCGGCTTTGATGATCGTGGCCATCCGGAGTTCCTCTCCCGTCAACGCTGTTGCGTCGACCGACGTTAGGTCGCGTCCCGGTGAATGGGTGCCCTCCGGCGTGCAGTTTTACCTTGCACTCCGAGAAGGGTGAGCTTCCCGCACCCGGCTGTACCGTCGGCTGGCATCGCACGGCTTCCCCGTACGTGCCTGAAACACGCCGGAAAGAAAAGGCAGGTATCAGCCACATGAGGCTCCCCGTTCTGACCGATGAGGACATGGATCCGCGCCAGCAGGAACTGGCCGCCCGCATCGCCGGCCGGCGCGGCGCCGTCCGTGGCCCCTTCCGGGTCTGGCTGCACAGCCCGGAGATGTGCGAGCGCGCCGAATCCCTCGGCGCCTTCGCCCGGTTCGACTGCAGTCTGCCCAAGCACCTTCGCGAACTCACCCTGCTCATGGCCGCCCGGAACTGGGACGCCCAGTACTCCTGGAACGCGCATGTGCACCAGGCGATCGAGGCCGGGATCCCGGAGGCTGCCGTCAAGGCCGTCGCCGAGAAGCGCGAGGCCGTCTTCGACGACGCGGCGGACCAGGCCTTCTACCAGTTCTGCCGGGAGATCCTCGAGGAGCACTTCGTCTCCGACGAGACCTTCGCCCGGGCGCTCGGGCACTTCGGCTCCAAGGGCCTGGTGGACACCATCGGCGCGCTCGGCAACTTCACGATGCTCGGGATGTGCCTGAACACCTTCCAGGTGGACCTCCAGGCCGACCGCGAGCCCCCCTTCCCCGACATCCGCGGTTACGGACGCGTCGGCCAGGACACCGACGGACCCCGGCCGTGACCGCTCTCACGGACCGGGACACGCAAGGAGGCGCCGCCGTGACCCCCAGCATTCCGACGCCGCCGGGCGACGGTGCCGGAACCCCGCACGATGCCGTGCTGCGCGTCCGCGGTGTCACCAAGAGCTTCGGCGGGGCGGCCGCGCTCACGAACGTGGACCTCGACCTGTACCCCGGGGAGGTCCACGCGCTGATGGGCATGAACGGTGCCGGAAAGTCGACGCTGGTGCAGATCCTCTCCGGGGTGCACCAGGCGGACGGCGGCACCCTCGAGGTCGGCGGGCACGTCCAGCACGGGCTGACCGTGCGCAGGGCCCGACGGCTCGGCATCGCCTCGGTTCCCCAGCGCCGCGAACTCGCGATGGGACTGACCGTCGCCGAGAACGTCATGCTGGGCGATCTGCCCACCCGGCACGGCGCCGTGCGCTGGAGGACGCTCAAGTCCGAGGCGAGGCACGCTCTTTCGGGGCTCGGCATCGACATCGACGTGGAGCGGACCGCGGGTTCGCTGACCGTCGCCGAGCAGACCATGGTGGAGGTGGCGCGGGAGGTACGGCGCGGCGGCCGGATCCTGATGCTCGACGAGCCGACCGCCTGTCTGAGCGCCGGGGCCGCCCAGCAGATCAGGGACCTGGTGCGCACCCTGCGCGACGAGGGCGTCGCCGTCGTCTACATCTCGCACTACATCGACGAGGTGATGGCCGTCGCCGACCGTCTCACCGTGCTGCGGGACGGAGCCGTGGTGCGCAGCGCACCGGTCGCCGAACTCGACCCGGCCTCGCTGGTGCGCAGCATGGTCGGCCGGGACGTCGTCTCGCGGAGGTCCGAACGCCCTGCCCCCAAGGACGAGATCGGCCTCGCGGTACGCGGTCTGCGCGACGGCCGGGCCGTCCGGGACCTCGACGTGGAGGTGCGCAAGGGGGAGATCGTCGCGGTCCTCGGACCGGCCGGCGACGCGCAGTCCCGCCTCTTCGACCTGCTCTCCGGCCGTCGCCGCCCCGACACCGGTGAACTCCTCGTCGACGGCGCCCCGGTGCCGTTCGGCCGGGTGCGCGCCTCGCTCGCCGGCGGTCTGCGCTGCGTCACCGGTGACCGACGGGCGCTCGGCCTGGTCCCGGGGATGTCCCTGGACGAGAACCTGATGCTCGCCGGTGACCGCTTCGCCCGCAGGCGACTGCACCGCCGTACCGAACTCGCCCGCCGCGCACAGCCGTTGCGGCGGAGCTACGGAGTGGTCTCCCTCGCCGGCAATCCGCCGGTCAGCGCCCTGTCCGGCGGCAACCAGCAGAAGGTGCTGCTGGCCAAGTGGCTGCAGACCGAGCCGGTCGCCTGCTTCCTCGAAGACCCCACGAACGGTGTGGACATCGCGGCCATGGCCGACATCCACACCCTGGTCGACGACCTCGCGTCGCGCGGCGTGGCCGTGCTGCTCGCCTCCTCGTCCGCCGAGGAGGTCATGCGGCTCGCCGACCGGGTGATCGTCGTCAGCGCGGGCCGCACGGTTGCCGAACACGACATCACCGCCATCACCCGCGACGAGCTCGTCGCCACCGCACTCGGAGGTCAACCCCAGTGAGCGTCAAGACACTTCCCGATGCCCCGGGGGTCGGCGGCCCGCACGACCGGAGGCGGCCGGGGAACCGGCTCGGCGCACTGCGCCGCGCTCCGCACACCGGCCTGACAGCCGTTCTCGTCGTCGTCGTGGTCGCCACCGCGCTGCGGACCGACGCGTTCGCCACCGACACCAACGTGATCAACATCCTGCGGCAGGTGAGCGTCACCGCCGTGATCGCCGCCGGTCTCACCCTGCTCATGACCGCGGGCGGCATGGACTTCTCCATGGGCAGCAATGTCTCCGTCACCACCGCCCTCGGGGCGCAGTTGCTGTCGCACGGTCATTCCACCCTCTTCACGGTGGTCGCCTCGATCCTGCTCGCGACGGTGATCGGCCTGGTCAACGGGCTCGTCGTGACATTCACCAACGTGGCCCCGTTCGTCGTCACCCTGGCCACCGCCACCCTGCTCGACGGCGTCGCGCTCCTGGTGCTCGACAGCGTCAGCGTCTCCATCGGCACCAGGATGTTCTCGCTCGGCAACGACAAGATCCTCGGCATTCCCTATCTGCTCGTTCTCGCCGTCCTGGTCCTTGTCGCGACGGCTCTGGTCATGCGGTTCACCGTGTTCGGCCGCGACGCCTACGCCATCGGCGGCAACGAACACGTGGCCCGGCTCAGCGGCATCAACGTCACCGCGCGCAAGCTCACGCTGTACGCCGTCACGGGCGCCCTGTCCGGTCTGGCCGGCCTGATGCTGCTGTCCCGGCTCGGTTCCAGCAGCCCCGGTACGGGCGGCCTCTCCCTTCAGCTGACCGCCGTGGCCGCGGTCGTCATCGGCGGTACCTCGCTGGCGGGCGGCCACGGCACCGTGATCGGCACCGTGCTCGGCGTCGTGCTGCTCGGTGTGGTGGCCAACGCGCTCAACCTCCTTCAGGTCTCCAGCAATTACCAGCAGGTCTCCGTGGGCGGCGTCCTGCTCGTCGCGGCCATCGCCAACGAGGTCCACAAGGCCCGCGTCGCACGGCATTGACGCGGCATCACGCCCGTTCCTCTTCTTCTCCCGCTTTCCGCAGGTGATTCGCCCTGCCCTCGGTCCGTCAAGAAAGGCAGTCCGCCATGAGACTTTCCGCCCGTTCCCGCCGTGCGCTGTTCGCCGCGGTCGCCGGCACCACCCTGGTGCTGAGCGGCTGTGGCAACGACGACAACGCCTCTACCGCCGGGGCGAGTTCCGGCGCCGTCACCCTCGGGTTCGTCAACGGCGCCGACACCGCGTTCCACACCTGTCTGCAGAAGGCCGTCGAGCAGACGGCGAAGTCGGAGGGGGCCAAGGTCTACACGGCCAACTCCCACCAGAATTCCGGAACCGAGCTGTCCAACATCGAGGACATGATCTCCCGCAAGGTGAGCGCGCTGATCGTGCAGACGGTCAACGTCGACGCGCTCGCGGGCGACATAGCCAAGGCCAAGGCCTCCGGCATCCCGATCTACCTGACCTCCGTGGTCCCCACGGACTCGGCCGACATCCTGGGCGCGGCCGTCGTCGACCTCCGCAAGGTGGGCTCCCTGGACGCGGACTGGATCGGGACCGACGCCGCGGGCAGGGACGTGAAGATCGGCGTGGTCGCGGGAGCACCCGGCGCGGCCTCCGACCTGCTCGTGGACGGCTTCACCAAGGAGCTGCCGGCCGGCGCGAAGGTCGTCGCGAACCAGCCCGGCATGTTCAACCCGGTCAAGGCGCAGGAAGTGGCCGAGAACATGATCCAGGCCCACCCCGACCTGGACTACGCCTTCGTCGCCAACGAGGAGATGGCCTTCGCCGTCCGCAAGGCGTTCGACGCGGCCGGTGCCGAGGACGTGAAGATCGTGACCGTCAACGGCACCGACGAGGGTCTGGCCGCCGTGAAGGAGGGCCGCTTCTCCGCCACGGTGGCCAACTCGGCGATGGTCATCGGCGAGACGGCGGTGAAGAGCACCGTCAGCCTGCTGGCCAAACCGAAGGTTGACAAGATTGCCAACATTCCTCTTCTCTTGGTCACCAAGGGCAACCTGACCAAGGCGCCGCAGTACTGCCCCACGTCATAGCCGCCCGCCCGATGAGCGGCGCCTTCCTCGGCGCGTCCTGAGCCACCCGTCCGTCGTCACTGGGATGTCCTGATAGAGCCGCTATGGGGACATTCCGGGCCGGCGCGACCCAGGCCCGCACCGCCGCGAGGCCCGTCCCCGGGACGGACGCCGCCCGCACACCCGAACAACCGGCAACGCCGCCGGGGCCCACCCCTGGCAGCCGTGGGCCTCCGGAGGGAAACATGGACCGCTTGCTCCTCATGCACAGCTTCGTCACCGTCGCGCAGGTCGGCAGCTTCAGCGGCGCGGCCAAGAAGCTGGGCTCCTCCGGCTCCCTGGTGTCGCGCCACGTGGCCGAGCTGGAACGGCAGGTGGGTGTCCGGCTGGTCAACCGCACGGCCCGTTCGGTCAGCCTCACCGAGCCGGGGCAGCGGTACGCCGACTTCGCCGCGCGCATCCTGGAGGAGATCGAGGCCGAGGACGCCGGAATCGCCCAGCTGCACGACCGTGCCGAGGGCACGCTCAGCATCATCTGCCCCAAATGGATCGGGAGTCTGGATCTCGGTGACGCGATAGCGGCCTTTTCCGCCTCCCACCCCAAAATCCAGGTCCGATTCGAACTGGGAGGCATGTCGGACCGGACCTACGATTTCCTCGACAGCGGATTCGACGTGGCATTCCACACCCGGGACCTACGGGACTCCAGCGTCCGCCTCAAGAAGATCGCGTCGCTGCCCTTCGTGCTGTGCGCCTCCGAGGACTACCTCGACCGCAACGGCCCGCTCACCGAGCCGAACGGAATCGCCGCCCACGAGTGCCTCGTGCACGTCAACGACCCGGTCTGGCGCATCGGCCACGGACACGCCTCCACCCTGCACAAGATCCGCAACGTCGCCTTCTCGTCCAACTCCTACATCGCCCTGCAGAAGGCGGCCGTGCACGGCCGCGGGATCGCCCTGCTGCCCCAGCGGTCGGCGTACGACGACCTCATCTCGGGAGCTCTCCAGGTGCTGCTGCCCGAACTGGCGGTTCCTGACCGCCCCTTGTACGCGATCTACGGCCCCGGACAGGGCACCCCGCGCAAGGTCAGCGTATTCCTGGACTTCCTCACCGCGTGGTTCTCCCAGAATCCCATTCCGGCCATCCGGTCGTAGCCGCAAGAAACGATTGCAGATTCCGTCGAGCCCGGACCGTTGAGGTCGCTGCCGCCCGATACCTACGCTCACAGGCGACCCGCGAAACGAGGAACCCATGGGAATCCAGAGAATCGAATCGGTCACCTACAGCATCGACGACCTCGGCCAATGCGTACGGTTCTTCGAGGACTTCGGGCTCTTCCTGCTGGAACGGACCGACGAGCACGCCGTGTTCGAGACCCGCACCGGCCAGACGCTCCACCTCGACACCGAACCCGGCCCGCTGCTCCCGCCACCGGTGGAAGCCGGACCCACCCTGCGCGAAGTGGTGTGGGGCGTCGACACCCCGCGCGAACTGGAGCGCCTCGTGGCCGCGGCCGGCCGTGACCGCTCCGTCCGGCAGGACGCCGCCGGGGTGTTCCACACGGTGGACGAGACGGGTTTCGGGGCCGGACTCACCCTGGCCCGGCCCCGGCCCGCCGACGTCACCCCCCGGCCCGCCAACGCGCTGGGCAGCGTCACCCGCTGGAACACCGCGCTGGAGGCCATCACCCGGGTACGCCCCCTGCGCATGTGCCATGTCGCGCTCAACATCCGCAAGGAGGGCCGCGAGGAGGCCGTCGCGTTCTACGTCGACCGCCTCGGCTTCCGGCCGACCGACGTCGTCGAGCCCATGGGCGTCTTCATGCAGGCACCGGGCGACGACGACCAGCACACCATGCTGCTCTGCCACCGTCCCGACAAGGCGGGGGTCAACCACATCGCCTACGAGGTCCCCGGCTTCGACGACGTCATCGAGGGCGGCAACCACATGATCGACCGGGGCTGGCGCGAGGCCCGCAGGCTCGGCCGCCACACCGTCGGCTCCAACGTCTTCCGCTTCGTGCACGCGCCCTGCGGCGGACGCGTCGAGTACGCCGCCGACATGGACCGGGTCGACGACTCGTACGAGACCCGCGTCCACGAGACCACCCCGCCGCACCACATCTGGGCGCTGCGCACCAACCGCGACCAGCAGGACGCCCCCGCGTCCTGACGGGCGCGCCGCACTCCGCACGCGGCGCCGCGCATTCCGTACCCCCGCGCTGGAATCCCCCCGCGCTTGCCCCACACCCCCGGCCTTCGCGCCGCGGGCCCCATTCGCCTCGTTCGCCGGCCTGAGAGGGCTCCCAGCCATGACCACCGACCACGGCTATCCCGCCGTCCGTATGCACATAGCGGGCGAGTGGTGCCCAGGCGGCACCGGACGTACCGCCCCGATCGTGAACCCGGCCACCGAAGAGGTGATCGGAGAAGTACCCCTCGCCACCACCGCCGACCTGGACCGCGCCCTCGACGCCGCGGCCGCGGGATTCGGGACCTGGCGCGACACCCCCGTCGCCCGCCGCACCGCGATCCTGCACACCGCCGCCGACCTGCTCACCGAGCGGGCCGGCGAGGTCGGCCGGATCATGACCCTCGAACAGGGCAAGCCCCTCGCCGAGGCCACCGGAGAGGCCCGCCGCGTCGCGGACACCCTGCGCTGGCACGCCGACGACGCCCGCCGCGCCTACGGCCGCATCATCCCCTCCGCCCCCGGCACCCTGCTGTCCGTACGCCGTGAACCGATCGGCCCCGTCGCCGCGTTCGTCCCCTGGAACTTCCCGGCCGGCGGACCGATGCGCAAGATCTCCTCGGCCCTCGCCGCGGGTTGCTCCATCGTCATCAAGGCGTCCGAGGAGACCCCGGCCACGGCCGCAGCCCTGGTCGGCTGCTTCGTGGACGCGGGCCTGCCGGCCGGTGTCCTCAACCTCGTCTTCGGCGAACCGGCCGAGGTGTCGGCCCACTTGATCGCCTCGCCGGTCATCCGTCTCGTCGCGTTCACCGGGTCGGTGCCCGTGGGCAAACTGCTGGCCGCGGCCGCCGGTGAGGTCATGAAGCCGTCTCTGATGGAGCTGGGCGGCCACGCCCCCGTGATCGTGTGCGCGGACGCCGACCCGGCCCGCGCCGCCCGGCGTGCCGCCCAGGCCAAGTTCGCCAACGCCGGCCAGGTCTGCACCTCGCCGAGCCGGTTCCTCGTCCACGAGAACCTAGTCGACGACTTCACCGCAGAGTTCGTGAAAGCGGCGGAGGCGGTCGTCGTCGGCGACGGCATGGCCGAGGGCACGACCATGGGGCCGCTCGCCAACGAACGCCGGCTCCGGGCGATGGAACGGCTGACCGCCGACGCCGTGCGCCGCGGCGCCACGGTGCGCACCGGCGGCGAACGGCTCGACCGCGCGGGCTACTTCTTCGCGCCGACCGTCCTCACCGACGTACCGCCGAACGCGGACCTGATGCGCGAGGAGCCGTTCGGGCCGCTCGCGCCCGTCACCGCGTTCAGCGACCTCGACGCGGCGCTGCGCACCGCGAACGAACTGCCCTACGGTCTCGCCGCGTACGCCTTCACCGAGTCCGCGGCCACCGCCGAGCACCTGGTGCGCGAACTGGAGGCGGGCATCCTCTCCGTCAACCACTGCGGTGGCTCGGTGAGCGAGGCACCCTCGGGGGGCGTCAAGGAGAGCGGCTACGGCAGGGAGGGCGGGCCCGAGGCGCTGGACGCCTACCTGGTCACCAAGCGCGTCTCCCATCTGCTGGCCGGCTGACGCCATGCGATACACCCGGGTGTCGGTCGGCGGACGAGCGGTGTGGGGCCGCGTGGGGGAGCGGGACGTCGAGCTGTTGTCCGGCTCGCCCCTGGACGCCACGCGGCGCGAGCCGCACGGCGAACGCGGTCCCACCGTCATCGGCGCCGTGCCGCGCGGCGAGGCGGTCTGGCTGCCGGTCGTCGTCCCGCCCGTGTTCTACGCCGTCGGCATGAACTACCCGCGGCACATCCAGCACGCCGGAGCCGAGGCCCCCACCCGTCCCGAAGTGGGCTACCGGGCCAACAACGCTCTGACCGGCCACGGCTCGCCGATCGTCAAACCGGCCGGGGTGACGGGGCGGTTCGAGGCCGAGCCGGAGCTCGTCGCGGTCATCGGCCGTACGCTGCGGCACGCGACGTACGAGGAAGCCCGCGAGGGCGTGTTCGGCTGGACGATCGGCAACGACGTCAGCGCCCGTGCCTGGCAGCACCAGGACCGCACGTTCTGGCGCAGCAAGAACAGCGACACGTTCAAGCCGATGGGTCCCTGGATCGAGACCGACGTCGACGCGCTGGCGCAGACGACCACGCTCCGGGTCAACGGCGAGGTCCGTGCCGCTTTCCGGACCGGCGACATGGTCTTCGACCCCTTCGACCACATCGTCGAGATCACCCGGCACATCACCATGCGTCCCGGTGACGTGCTGTGGATGGGCGCCGAGTCGACGTGCCAGATCGAGCCGGGGGACACCGTCGACGTCGAGATCAGCGGCATCGGCGTGCTCTCCAACCCCGTACACCCAGAAGGGAATTCCGCATGAGCAAGGCACCGCGCTACATCCACCACGTCAACTTCCCCACCACCGACCCCGACCGGACCGCCGAGTGGTACACGAAGGTCTTCGGGATGAAGCGCATCATGCCCAAGTCCAACACCCGGGTCGTTCTCATGACCCGCGGCAACTTCGACCTCCACTTCACCCCGGTCGAGGAGATGGAGCGCATGGCGCCCTACCACTTCGCCGTAGAGGTCGACGACTGGGACGAGTTCCTCGCCCACCTCAAGGACCTGGGCATCCGGCACACCCGCCCGATCGAACGCCCGGAGAACCAGTCCAAGTTCTGCTACATCCACGACCCCGACCACACCATGATCGAGCTGGTCTTCCACGGCAGGCGCCCCAACTGAGCGCGCGCGGACCGGAGTTCATTCCCCTGTACTGCTAGGAGTACCCTCCCATGCCCCTCGCCGACTCCGACGGCACCTCCATCTACTACGAACGTCACGGCAGCGGTCCGGCGATCCTCCTCGTGCACGGCAGCGGCGGCAACCACGCCGCCTGGTGGCAGCAAGTGGCCGCGCTGCGCGACGAGTTCACCGTCGTCACCATGGACCTCCGCGGCTTCGGCAACTCCGTCGCACCGGTCCCTCCGAACTCGTCCAGGCCCGAGTTCGACGGACAGGACTTCCCCGGCGACGTCCTCGCCGTCCTGGACGCCGAGGACCTCACCGACGTGATGCTGGTGGGCCAGTCCATCGGCTCGGTGGCCGCCCTGCGCGCCGGCCTGCTCCGCCCCGACCGGGTCGGCTCCGTCGTCCTCGGTCACTCCCTCGGCGGCATCAGCCACCCCGAACTGCGCGAACTGGCCGCCGCCGACCGCGCCGAGGCCGTCAAACTGCCCGTCATCGACCGGCTCCTCACCCGCCGCTTCCAGCAGGAGAGCGCCGACCGCACCTTCCTCTTCCAGCAGATGGGCACCTTCAACGTCGCGAGGATGGCCGACCTGCGCAACCTCGACACCGACGGGCCCTCCCTGCGGGACATCCAGGACTCGGGTGTCGAGATCGCCTTCCTGCTCGGCGAGAAGGACGCGGTGCTCAGCGTGAAGACCGTGACCCGCGCCCACGAACTGCTCCCCGGCTCCCGCCTGGAGATCGTGCCGGACGCCCCGCACTCCATGTACTGGGAGACGCCGGGCCCGTACAACCACGCCATCGCGCACCTGCGCCGCACTCTCGGACAGAAGGAAGCAGCATGAGCACCCTCACCCTCGACGCCGCCGAAGAGATCGTCGGCGCCGCCCTGAAGCGCGCCCAGGCGCTGGGAAAGGCGGTGAGCGTCGCCGTGGTGGACGCGGGCGGGTTCGTCATCAGCGTCCGCCGGTCCGACGGCGCGCGTCCCCTCACCCCGGACATCGCCCGCGCCAAGGCGTACACCGCGGCCGTGATGCAGCGCCCCGGCAAGATGCTGAAGAAGTGGCAGGAGAGCCAGCCGGTCTTCTTCGCGCAGCTCTCCCAACTGCCCGGCGCGGCCCTGCCCATCATGGCCACCGAGGGCAGCGTCACGATCAAGAAGGACGGCGAGATCATCGGCGGACTCGGCATCGCGGGCGGCACCGCGGACGAGGACCAGCAGGTCGCCGACGACGTCCTCGAATCCCTCGGTTACGAACTGGAGTTCGCTGCCTGGGGTGTCGCCGGCACCGCGGCTAGCGACGCCGCGAAGACCGAGAACTCCGAGAACTCCGAGAAGGTCGAGCAGACCGAGCAGACCGAGAAGGGTGCCTGAACCATGGCGGACACGTTCAACTACCGCATCGACCACCACGGCAGCCTGGTTCGCCCCGTCACCCTCACCGCCCCGGGCGACGACCCGGGTGCGCTGGACGACGCCGTCGCCGAGGCGGTGGCCTTCCAGCGGAAGGTGCGCTCGACCGTCGTCACCGACGGCGACTTCCCCCGCGAGGACTTCCGCGGAGCCGTCCTCGGCGCCGTCTCCGGCTTCCGCCGTACAGAGGACGCGGGGCCCGACGGGCTGTCCCGCTGGGTGGCCGAGTCCCTGCCCAAGGCCAACGGCCCGCTGCTGGCCGACCGGGCGGCCCGGCTCGCCGAGCTGACGGTGATCGCTCCGAAGGTGTCCCTGCCCTCTCCGGCCTACCTCGCCGCGACCACCTTCGACCCCGGCCTCGCGGCCTCCGGCGGCCCGGCCTCGGCCCGTGAACTCGGCGAGACCCTGGCGGAGATCATCCACGCGGAGATCGAGCTGCTCGTCTCCCGCGGCGTCCGCCTGATCCAGCTGAACAACCCGCTGCTCCTCGGCCACCTCGCCGCCGACCCGGCCGCGCCCGGCGCGCTGTCCTTCGCGGACACGCTCGCCGTGGAGGCCATGGCGGTGCGCCTGGAGGAACGGCCCGAGGGTGTACGGATCGGTGTCAGCCCCGGCTGGGAGGCACCGGGCGCGGTGGACGGGGCCAGGGCCGAGCGGCTGTACGGCGAGGTCCCCGCCGACCGCTGGATCCTCCCGTACGACCGGGGGACGGCGGGCGAGACCGCCCTGCTCAGGGCGCTGCCCGAGGACCGGGACGCGTGCCTCGGCGTCGTGGACGCGACCACGCCCGAGCTGGAGGAGATCGACACGGTGCTGGCGCGCATCGACGCCGCCGCCGAGATCAAGGACATCGAGGACATGGCCCTCGCGCCGTCCCGCGGCTTCGCCGACGTGGCGGCCCGGCCGCTGCTCGGCGCGGAGGACCAGCGCCGCAAACTGGTCCTGGTGGAGACGCTCGCCCGCTACTGCTGGGGCAACGAGTTCTGACCGCCGGCCGACGCCGGCCGGGAGACGCTGACCGCCTCCCGGCCGACGGCTCGGAGTACTTCGGCCGGCACGTCGGGCGCTCTCCCGGCCGACGGCTCGGAGCAGGCCGGCGAGCGCGCCGCACCTGCTTCCGGCCGACGGCTCGGCGCACGCCGGTGAACGCGCCCGGTCTCCCCGCCGACCGCTCAGAGCACCTCGGCGAACGTCACCGTGCGTTCCGTCAGCAGGGGAAGCACACACCCCACGATGAACTCCGTGAAGTGGTCCGCCGCCCGGTGCGCCTCGAAACCCGCGCGATCCGTGTACCGCTCGTAGAGCACGAACGACCCCGGCCGGCCGGCCTCCGCGTGGACCTCGTAGGCGAGGTTCGCGGGCTCGGTGGGCGTCAGTTCGCGCATCTTCAGCAGCGCGGCGCGCACGGTGGCCTCGTCGGCGGGTGCGCACCGGTAGTGGGCGACGACTGCGAAAGCCATGTCTTTCCTCCGGGTGGGGCGTGCTGTCGGGCCCGCCGATTCCAGCACGAATCCCCTGATGGGCGACCCGCGCGGAGCGAAAGCAATGTCTGCCGCCGCGGGGCTGGTCCGCCCGGCCCCCACTCGTGTGTTGTCGTTGCGGCCCCAGGGCCGTCCCATCGGTTGACCGCGGCCCCGCACCGCGGCGGACGAGAGAAGTGATCTTGATGCGTACCCTGGAAACCCTCTCCGGTGGGGAGTGGGTGGCGACCGGCGAGTGGATCGACGTCCACGACCCCGCGGATCTGCGTACCCCCGTGGCCCGCGTACCCGCACTGAGCGCCGCCGACGTCACCGACGCCTACGACCACGCCGAACAGGGCTTCGCCGTCTGGAAGCGCACCAGCCCCTTCGAACGCGCCCGGATCATGACCGACGCGGCCCGGCTGCTGCGCGAGCGCGTCGCCGGGATCGCCGAGGACCTCAGCACCGAGATGGGCAAGACCCTCGCCGAGGCGACCGGCGAGACTGTCAAGGCTGCCGACTTCCTGGAGTACTACGCGGGCATCGCCCGCCAGGGCTACGGCACGCTGGTGCACGACGTACGCCCCGACACCCGCACTCACCACCAGCGCGAGCCGATCGGCGTCGTCCTCGCCATCACCCCCTGGAACGACCCGCTGATCACCCCGGCCCGCAAGCTCGCCCCGTGCCTCGCGGCGGGCAACTCGGCGATCCTCAAGCCGGCCACCGACACCCCGCAGGCCGCCCTGCACTTCGCCCGCGCCCTGCACGACGCCGGCCTGCCCGCCGGCGTCCTCAACGTGGTCACCGGACGCGGCTCCCAGATCTCCGACGCCCTGCTCCGTGACCCACGTCTTTCCGCCCTCACCTTCACCGGAAGCAACGAGGTCGGCGAGGGCCTGCGGGCCGCGCTCGCCCACACGGGCGTCCGCTTCCAGGGCGAACTCGGCGGCAAGAACGCCACGGTGGTCCTCGCCGACGCCGATCTGCACGCCGCCGCCCAGGCCGTGGCCGCCGCGGGCTTCGCCCAGGCGGGACAGCGCTGCACCGCCACCAGCCGGGTGATCGTCGAGCGGCCCGTGTACGAGGAGTTCACCGCGCTGCTGCTCGCCGAGACCGCCGCCCTGCGCGTCGGACCGGGACTCGCCGCGGGCACCACCATGGGACCGCTGGTCAGCGCCCGGCAGCGCGACAGCGTCCTCTCCGACATCGAGCGCGCCGTGAAGCAGGGCGCGACGGTGCTCGCCGGCGGCGACCGGCCCACGGACGAGGCGCTGAGCCACGGCTGCTACGTCAACCCGACCGTGCTCGGCGAGGTGACCCCGGAGCTCGACATCTGGCGCGAGGAGGTGTTCGGGCCGGTCGTCGCGCTCTGCGCGGTGGACTCCTTCGACGAGGCGGTCGAGGCGGTCAACGACTCCGTCTTCGGTCTCGCCGCCGCCGTGTTCACCCAGGACCTCGGCGCCGCCCACCGGTTCGCGGACCAGGCCGAGTGCGGCCAGATCGCGGTGAACACCACCACCTCGGGCTGGGACGTCCACCACCCCTTCGGCGGCTTCCGGGACTCAGGTTCGCCGTTCAAGGAGCAGGGCGAGGAAGGGCTGCGCTTCTATACCCGGGTCAAGACCGTCGCCATTCACTTCGGTGTCTGACGGCGCCCCGAACGACAAAAGGAGGAAGCCGATGGCTGACGAGACGATCGGCATCGTCGGCGCCGGCATCGTGGGCCTCGCCACGGGCCGCGAGATCGCCCAGCGCCGCCCCGGCACAAGGGTCGTCGTGCTGGAGAAGGAACAGGAGGTCGCCGTCCACCAGACCGGGCACAACTCCGGCGTGGTGCACGCCGGCATCTACTACACGCCCGGCAGCCTCAAGGCCCGGCTGTGCACCAAGGGCATGGCGATGATCCGTGACTACTGCCGTGACCGGCGACTGCCCTACGACGAGTGCGGCAAGCTCGTCGTCGCCGTCACGGACGACGAAGTGCCGCGCCTGGAGGCCCTGTACGCCAAGTCCCTGGAGAACAAGGTGCCCGGCCTGCGCCGGGTCGACGCGAGCGAGATCCATGAGATCGAGCCGTACGCCGTGGGCCTGGCGGCCCTGCACTCACCGCGCACCGCCATCACCGACTACACCGCCGTCGCCCGGTCCTTCGCCCGGGACATCGTGGAGTCCGGCGGAGAGATACGGCTCGGCTTCCCGGTCACCCGCGTCGCGCGGCTGACCGGCGGCGGCATCGAGGTGGCGTCCGGCGCCGAGACCCTGCGGGTCGACCGCCTCGTACTCTGCGCGGGACTCCAGAGCGACCGCGTGGCCCGGCTCGCCGACGACGGGGACGAGCCGCGCATCATCCCCTTCCGCGGCGAGTACATGAAGGTCTCGCCGAGCAGGGCCCACATGGTCCGGGGCCTCATCTACCCCGTTCCCGACCCGCGTTACCCCTTCCTCGGCGTCCACTACACCCGGCGCGTGAACGGCGACGTCGAGGTCGGCCCCAACGCCGTCCTCGCCCTCTCCCGCGAGGGCTACCGCCGCTCGGACATCGACCTGCGCGAACTCGCCCGCATCGCCCGCTTCCCCGGCATGTGGCGGCTGGCCGGGCGACACTGGCGCACCGGCATCAAGGAGATGCACGGCTCCCTGTCGGTGGACGCCTACATGAAGGCCGCCAAGGCGTACGTCCCCGCCATCCACGCCGGTGACGTGGTGCGCGGCGGAGCCGGCGTACGCGCCCAGGCACTCGGCAGGGACGGCTCGTTGGTGGACGACTTCGTCATCAGTCAAGTCGGTGCGGTCACCGCCGTACGCAACGCGCCCTCGCCCGCCGCGACGTCCTCGATGGCGATCGCGGAACACATCGCGGACACCGTCTTCGGCGACAGCCGCGCAACCTGAACATGCCCTGCGCGCAGGGGACTTTCGCGCAAGAACTGCTTGCACTCCCAGCGCTCGGCAAAGGCCTTTCGCCGACCTAGCGTTCCATCCGCACCACCTCACCACCCCCTTCGCAGAGAAACGGCAGATGACATGTTCGTTGTCGACACCCAGATCCACATCTGGAAGGAAGAGACCCCGGACCGCCCCTGGGTCCCGGGCGCACGGGAGCGCATCCGCCTCAACGGACACCGAGAGGACCCCTTCTCCTACGACGAGGCCCTCGAGCTGATGGACGAGGCCGGCGTCAACCGGGCGCTGATCCTGCCCCCGTCGTGGGAGGGCAACCGCATCGACTACGCCCTCGAAGCCTGCGAGGCCCACCCGGACCGCTTCGGCATCATGGCCCGCGTCCCCCAGGACAACGCCGTCGAAGGCACCGCGATGCTGAAGGACTTCGCCCGGAACCCGCACATCAAGGGCACCCGGCTCACCTTCCACCGCCCGCAGGACCGTAACTGGATGATCGACGGCACCAACGACTGGTACTGGCCGATCGCCGAGGAACTCGGCATCCCCACCATGGTCCACGCCCCGATCTGGAAGCGCGAGCTCGGCGAGATCGCCGCCAAGCACCCCGGCCTGAAGATCATCATCGACCACATGGGCATCATGGCCCGCTGCGTGGACGACGCGATCGGCTACTGGGTCCAGGAGACCGCCGACCTGGCCGTCCACCCGAACATCTACGTCAAGGTCTCCGCGCTCCCCGGCTACTCGACGCAGCCCTTCCCGAACAAGAACATCGAGAAGTACGTGCGCGAGATGGTCGACAAGCTGGGCCCCCAGCGGTGCTTCTACGGCACCGACATCACCCGCCTGCTCGGCCACGGCATCACCTACACCGACACCATCGAGCAGTTCACCCAGCACTGGGACTTCACGCCCGACGAGCTGGAGTGGATCCTGGGCCGCGGCATCTCCGAGGTCCTCGACTGGCCGATCGAGGGCTGAGGACACACGAGAGATGACGGACACCGAGAACACACCGGGTGCCGACGGCGGTGAAGCCCTCGTATCGGCCTTCAACGCCGTCGGCGCCGACTACGTCTTCTGCTCGTCGGGCTCGGAATGGGCCCCGGTCTGGGAGTCCCTGGCCCGGCGCCACCGCGACGGCGAGCCCGCCCCCGAGTACCTGGACCTCACCCACGAGACCGTGGCGGTCGGCATGGCCACCGGCTACGGCCTGATCGCCCGGCGTCCGCAGGCCGTGCTCCTGCACGCGGCCCCCGGCCTGCTCCAGGGCTCCATGGCGATCCACGGAGCCCTGCTCGCCGGCGTCCCCATGGTGGTCGCCTCCTCCGAGTCGACCAGCTACGGCGACGGCCCCGGGCAGGACCCCGGCGGCCAGTGGTACCGCAACCTGTCCGTCGTGGGCGGACCGCACGGCATCGCCCAGCCGTTCACCAAGTGGTCCAACGAGGCCGCCGGGGTGCACACACTCCCCGCCATGGTCACGCGGGCGGCGGAGCTGGCCTGGCGGGCACCGGCCGGACCGGCCTACCTCAACATCCCGCTGGAGATCCTGCTGGAGGACTGGGACGGCCGCGAGGCCAAACCGATCGTCCCGCCGGGCTCGACCCACAGTTCGCCCGAAGAGGTCGACCGGGTCGCACAGATGATCCGCGAGGCGGCCGACCCGGTGATCGTCACCGAGACCGCGGGCCGTGAAGCGGGCGGCTTCGAAGCCCTGGTCGCCTTCGCCGAGGCCTGGAACCTCCCGGTCGTCGAACCCGACTCGGCGGTCTGCGGCAACTTCCCGCGCACCCACCCGCTGCACGCGGGCTCGGACATCGGCCCCTGGATGGACGAGGCCGACCTCATCCTCCTCGTCAACTGCCGTGCCCCCTTCTACCCGCCCTCCCGGCGCCCGTCGAAGGCACGCGTCGTCGTCATCGACGAGGTACCGCAACGCCCGCACATCGCCTACCAAGTCCTCTTCGCCGACCGCTACCTGGAAGGGAACGTCGCCAACACCCTGCGCCAGTTGGCCAAGCGTGCGGACGGGACACCGTCCGACCCGGCCGCACTGGCCGCCGTCACCGCGCGGCGCGCGGCGCACGAGGAGCGGCACGCGGACGAACAGGCCGCGATCGCGGCGGCCGAGGCGAAGGCGGCGCAGGCCGAGGGCGTCGACCCGGTGCTCGTCGCCGCCACCTTGCGGCGGCTGCTCGACGGGCAGGGCGCCATCGTCGTCGACGAGACCATCACGCACAGCCGCGTCGTCAAACGCCATACGCAGACCACCGACCCCGACTCGTACTTCTACGTGCAGGGTGGACTCGGCCAGGGCATCGCGGTCGCGCTCGGCGTCAAACTCGCCGCGCGGGAGCGACCGGTGGTGCTCACGATCGGCGACGGGGCCTTCACCTACAACCCGGTCATCCCGTCGTACGACGCCTCGAGCGCGTACGGACTGCCGCTGCTGATCGTGGTCTTCAACAACCGCGTCTACAAGTCGATGAACCTCAACCACCGCAGGTTCTACCCCGAGGGCGCGGCGGCCGACACCGGCGAGTGGCTCGGCACCGACCTGCGCCGGCTGCCCCGGCTCGCGCAGTTCGCCGAGCCGTTCGGCATGCACACCGAGACCGTCGACGCGCCGGACGCGCTCGCCCCCGCCCTGGAGCGCGCGCTCAAGGCCGTGGCGGAGGGCACCACCGCCGTCGTCGACGTTCTCGTCACCCGCTGATCCAGGAGGCATCCGCCACCATGACCGACACCCCAACGCCCAAGCCGGGCAAGGTACTCGTCCCCGCCGAGGAACTGCGCGGCTTCGCCGCGGCCCTCCTGGAGAAGGGCGGCCTGCGCCCCGAGCACGCCCGTACCACCGCCGACGTGTTCGTCTGGGCCGCGCTGCGCGGCGTCGACTCCCACGGCACCGCGCGCGTTCCCGCCTATCTGGAGCTGCTCGCCAAGGGGGTGGCCAACGCCCGTCCCGAGATCACGGTCGAGTCGGGCGCCGGGGCCGTCGCCGTCCTCGACGCCGACCGCGCGCCCGGCCCCGTGGCCCTCACCGCGGCCGCCGAGGAGGCGGTGACCCGGGCCAGGGCGAGCGGCATCGCGGCCGTCGGGGTGCGCCGCACCGTGCACACCGGTGCCATCGGCTACTACGTCTCGAGGATCGCCGAACAGGGCCTGATCGGCATCGCGTTCGTCGCCGGCATGCCCAACATGGGCTACACCGGGGTCAAGGGCGCCGCCGTCGCCACCAGCCCGCTCGCCGTCGCCGTACCGGCCGAGAGCCATGCCCCACTGCTCCTCGACATGGCCACCGCCACCATCGCCCTGGGGAAGATCCGGCAGGCCAGGGCGAGCGGAACCCCGTTGCCCGAGGGGGCCGCCGCCACCGACGACGGCACGCCCACCACGGACCCGGACAAGGCCGTCATGCCACTGCCGCTGGGCGGCGCCAAGGGGTCCGGCATGTCGCTCGCGTTCGAGCTGCTGACCAGCGTGCTCGTCGGAGCGCCCATCTTCGCCGCCTTCCACTCCGACGATCCCGCGGGACGCAAGCACCGCCAGAACGCCCTGCTGATCGCCATCGACCCGGCGGCCTTCGGCGACCCGGCCGCGTTCACGGCGGCGGTCGACGCCACGCTCGCCACCCTCAAGGCACTGACTCCGGCGGACGGCGCGCGGGGCGTGTTCTATCCGGGCGAGCGCAGCGCGTCGGTGGCGGAGCGGCGCGCGGGGGAGGGGGTGCCCGTGGCGGCCAAGGTGTGGCGCGAACTCACGGAGAGCGCGAGCAGGTTCGGCATCTCACCGCCCGAGATCCAGGTGTAGGACCTGGCACGGGCTCCACGAAGGGGAATGGAGGACCGGACGGCCGGGGTTCCCGCCTAGCCGAGAAGCCCGGTCCTCGTCACGTGGCGTCCGTGAGCCGCCTGGACCCGTGGTGTCACGCCGCCGTCGACACTCCACCGAGTCGATGAAGCCCCGCGAGCCGGATCTTCTGACCGGCCGCGAGGCACCCTGCGGTCAATCGGCCGCGCTCGCCACGGTGCCGACGGCCTGCCGCACATGCCGTGCGATCAGCGCGTAGATCTCCCGGGCCCGGCCGTCGTCCGTGCCGTCGTACCCGTGGTCCGCCTTCGGCACGTCGACGTGGTCCACCAGCGCGCCCGCCTTCCGCAGCCGTCCCGCGTAGCGTTCGCCCTCCGGTTTGAGGAGGTCGAACTCCGCGGTGACGAGGAGGGCGGGCGCGATGCCGTTCAGGTCACCGGTGTCGGACGGATGGGCCGGCGACACCAGCGGGTCGGAGCGCTCGCGCGGGTTGGGCACGTACGAGGAGTCGAAGATCTCGCCCATCCAGGGACGCAGCACCGGCCGGGGTATCGGGGCCGGTTTGTCCTTGACGCCGGTCACCAGGTCGAGCGGCGGGTAGTGCAGGACCTGAAGGGCGACAGCGGGTCCGCCCTCCGCCAGTGCCTGGCGGGCCACGGCCGCGGCGAGGCCGCCGCCCGCGCTCTGCCCGCCGATCGTGAGGCGGCTGCCGTCCCAGCCCTGTTCGGCACCGTGCTCGGCGATCCACCGCACGACCTCGAAGGCCTGCCGGGTCGGCGCCGGGAACGGGTGCTGCGGTGCGACGACATAGTCCACATTGACCACGACCACACCCGCCGAGGCGGCCAGGCAGCGGCACAGCGGGTCGTCCAGCTCGGTCAGCGGCATCACATAGCCCCCGCCGTGGAAGTTGACGTGCACCGGCGGCGGCCCCACGGACTCCGGCAGATACACCGTGGCGCGGGCCGGGGCGACCGTGGTCGGGATCGTCAACTCTCTTGTACGGCGCGGGAATTCAGGCAGCCGGGCGTGCGCGGCGGCGGCGGAACCACGTCCGGCCGGCCGCCGGTCCGCGAACAGGGCGAGACGCTGCAGGGACCTGGCGGCGAGGGCGGCCACCGCCGGACGGGCGAGGAGAGACATACGGGTCCGTTCGTCGGGCGTCCCCGGACATTACTGGAAGTCGCATCCGGGATCGGGGGCGTCCTCGGAGAGGGGTGCGCCGTGCGGCAGTACATAGAGGACGTCCAGGACCAGCGGCTTCGTGCCGAGGTTCCGTCCGATGTGGACGTTCGTGGGGCCGGGCGGCTCGGTGAGGGAGTCTCCGGCCCGGTAGCGGCCGTCGCGCGCGCACGTCGAGTCGAAGTGGCTGAGGGTGCCCTGCCGGACGTATCCGTACAGGGCGCCGTCGTGGTAGTGCCAGCCGGTCGCCTGGCCGGGCGGAACGGTGATCTCCCGGAGGATGTAGTCGGTGCCGCCGACGGTCCTCTGCGCAATGACCCTGCCACTCACCCCGGGGCCCGGGGGAGTCGCGTGAGCGGGAACGGCGACGAGGGACAGACACAGGGCCGCGGCCCCTGCCGACCCGGTGCGGAGCGAGGAGCGCATTCGGTAAGTCCCTTCACTCGAAGGTGAGTTGGCGTTCCGTTTTGGAGTGTGGCGCAGCCGCGCCCGGGGAGTCCCGGGGCTCGCGAGATCGGTGCACGGAGAGGTGCCGGCGACCGCCGGCCCTTCGGGCCACGGCGGTCGCAGTTCATGGTGAGGCCGCCACCCGTGCACCACAACCCGGTGACCGGATAGGCGTCACCCGTGCACCACACCCCGAAGGCCGGGGAGGTGTCACTCGCACACACCCCAGTGGCCGGAGCGTCCGCTGTGGCCGGAGAGACCGGAGAGAAGGGGAGCGCTCACCCGACGCGGCGAACACGCGCGTAGCGGCCGAAGCATGTCGGCAACATGCCGAACAAAATTGTTGACAATCTTGTTGGTCTAGATTTACGTTCGACAGGCACTCACTCAGGGAGGGCAGCAATGCAGAAGGAAGCCCGTCCAGGCACCGGCGAGCAGGCCAAGCAGCACGCGTTGGTGCAGCTGCGGCAGGCGATTCTGCGCGGAGAGATGGCACCGGCCCAGCGGCTGGTGGAGAACGAACTCGCCGAGCAGTTCGGTGTCACCCGGGCCAGCGCCCGCGCGGCGCTGATCGAGCTGGAGTCGGAGGGACTGGTCGAGCGGATCCGTAACCGCGGGTCGCGCGTCCGGGTGGTGACCGTGGAGGAAGCGGTCGCCATCACCGAGTGCCGTATGGCACTCGAAGGCCTCTGCGCCGCCAAGGCGGCCGCCCTGGCCACCGACGACCAGCTCGCCGAACTGGCGGACCTGGGCGCGGCCATGTCCAAGGCGGTCGCCGACGGCGAACCGGTGACCTACTCCGAGCTCAACCACGAAGTACACGCCCGGATCAGGGAGTTCTCCGGCCAGCAGACGGCCGTGGGACTCCTGGAGCGGCTCAACGCCCAACTGGTGCGCCACCGGTTCCAGTTGGCACTGCGCCCCGGTCGTGCGCAGCACTCCCTGAGTGAACACCTGGCCATGATCGAAGCGATCAGGGCCAGGGACCCGCAGGCGGCCGAAGCGGCCGTCCGCGCTCACCTCGGCAGTGTGATCGAAGCGCTGCGCGACTGACGTGTCGCGCGGCGACGCGCGGTACGACGGACAGCCGAGGCGGGCGCGCACCTGTCCACCAAGGAGATTGCTGCAATGACGCACGGCAACGCGCCCGCCGCCCCCGAACCCTCGGACCCGCCCGAGCCAGGGGGGCGCCCAGCACGGTCGACACTGGTCGTCACCGCGCACGCCGGAGACTTCGTGTGGCGAGCCGGGGGAGCCATCGCCCTGGCCGCCTCCCGGGGCGAGAAGGTCACCATCGCGTGCCTGACCTTCGGCGAGCGCGGCGAGTCCGCCAAGGCCTGGCGCGAGGGCAAGAAGCTCGACGAGATCAAGGCCATACGCCGCGAGGAGGCCGAGAAGGCCGCCGCCACGCTCGGCGCCGAGGTCCGCTTCTTCGACGCGGGCGACTACCCGCTGACCGCCACCGCCGAACTCACCGACCGCCTGGTGACGGTCTACCGCGAGACCCAGCCGGACGTCGTGCTCACCCACCCGACCGAGGACCCGTACAACGGCGACCACCCGGCCGCCAACCGCATGGCGCTGGAGGCCCGGGTCCTCGCCCAGGCCATCGGCTACCCCGGCGAGGGCGAGATCATCGGCGCCCCGCCCGTCTTCTACTTCGAGCCCCACCAGCCCGAGATGAGCGGCTTCCGGCCCGAGGTGCTGCTCGACATCACCGGGGTGTGGGAGACCAAGCGCAAGGCCATGGAATGCCTCGGCGCCCAGCAGCACCTGTGGGACTACTACACCGACCTCGCCGTGCGCCGCGGGGTCCAGCTCAAGCGCAACGCCGGCCCCAATCTGGGCCTGGCCCACAAGACCATGGCCGAGGCGTTCATGCGTCCCTACCCGCAGATCGCGAAGGAGCTGGCATGAGCGGCGTGATCGTCACCGGCCCGCCGAAGGCGGACGCGAAGGACGTCGAGGCGATCGCCGGATACGGCACCGCGACCGTGCACGAGGCGATGGGCCGCACCGGCCTGCTCGGCACGCGCCTGCGCCCCATCCAGCAGGGCACCCGTGTCGCGGGCACCGCGGTCACCGTCCTGTCCTGGCCCGGCGACAACCTCATGATCCACGCCGCCGTCGAGCAGTGCGGCGAGGGCGACATTCTGGTGGTCACCACCACCTCGCCCTCCACCGACGGCATGTTCGGTGAGCTGTTCGCCACCGCGCTGCACCGGCGCGGCGTGCGCGGTCTGGTCATCGACGCCGGCATCCGGGACACCGCCGAACTGCGGAAGATGGGCTTTCCCGCCTGGTCCGCCGCGGTCAGCCCGCAGGGCACCGTGAAGGCGACCGGCGGTTCCGTCAACGTACCGGTGGTCCTCGGCGGCCAGATCGTCCAGCCCGGCGACGTGATCCTCGCCGACGACGACGGCGTGGTGTGCGTGCCGCGCGAGGACGCCCGCCGGGTCGCCGAGGCGTCCGAGGCCCGCGAGCGGAAGGAGGCGCTGGCCCGCGCCGCCTTCCTCGAAGGCGAACTCGGCCTGGACCGCTACGGGTTGCGCGAGACCCTCGTACGCCTCGGTGTGACGTACACGTCCTACGACGAGTACGTGCGGGACGGAGCCGCGCCGTGAGCGGGCCGGAGGAGGTGCGCTGCATGCTCCTGCGCGGCGGTACCTCCAAGGGTGCCTACTTCCTGGCCGGGGACCTGCCCGCCGACGCCGTCGAACGCGACGACCTGCTGCTGCGCGTGATGGGCAGCCCCGACCCGCGTCAGATCGACGGCCTGGGCGGCGCCCACCCGCTGACCAGCAAGGTGGCCGTGGTCTCGGTCTCCGCCGACCCCGTGGCCGACGTCGACTACCTGTTCCTCCAAGTCGCCGTCGACCGGGCGGAGGTGTCGGATCGTCAGAACTGCGGCAACATCCTCGCCGGGGTCGGTCCGTTCGCCGTCGAACGCGGACTGGTCGAGCCGGGGGAGGGACGCACCTCGGTGCGCGTCCGCATGGTCAACTCCGGGGACCTCGCGGTCGCGAGCTTCCCCACCGAGGGCGGGTGCGTCATCTACACGGGCTCCGCCGAGATCTCCGGGGTGCCGGGGACGGCCGCCCCGGTGGTGATCGAATTCCCGCAGGGGAGCAGCCCGTTGCTGCCCACCGGCCACGCCCGGGACATCGTCGCCGACACCCCGGTGACCTGCGTGGACAACGGCATGCCGACCGTGCTGATCGCCGCTTCCTCGCTGGGCGTCACCGGGTACGAGGCACCCAAGGACCTCGAGGAGGATCTGGCGCTGGCCGACCGGCTCCGTGAGATCCGCCTGGAGGCGGGCAAGCTGATGGGCCTCGGGGACGTCGAGAACGCCACCGTGCCGAAGCTGACCCTGCTCGCTCCGCCACGCGACGGCGGTGCCGTGATGACCCGCACCTTCATCCCGGTGCGCTGCCACACCTCCATCGGCGTCCTCGGCGCGGCGAGCGTCGCCGCCGGGCTCCGCGTGGAGGGCGGCGTCGGACACGCCGTGGCGCGCCTGCCCGAACGGGGCGACCGGCTGCGTATCGAACACCCCACCGGATTCCTCGACATCGAAGCAGGTGTCGAGTACGGCCCCGGGGGCGCCGCGCCCGTGGCCCGGCGCACCGCCGTCGTCCGCACCGCACGCAAGATCTTCGACGGCACGGTCTTCCCCCGGCCGGCCGGAGCCGCACTTCAACCCTGAGGAGGCCCCCATGGCCCCGCCGCTCGGCGACATCGCCCACCTCGGGCACGTCGAACTGCTCACCCCCGACCTGGACGCCAGCGTCCGGTTCTTCACGGACTACCTCGGCCTGACCGAGAACGGCCGCTCCGGAGACTCCGTCTATCTGCGGACCTGGGACGACTACGAACACCACAGCCTGACCCTCACCGCCCACACGACCTCGGGCATCCGCCGCACCGCCCTGCGCGCCTCCAGCGAGGAGGCCCTCCAGCGCCGGGTCAAGGAGATCGAGAGCGCCGGCCGCGAGGGCCGCTGGGTGAACGACGAGCCGGGCCTCGGCCCGGTCTACGTCACCACCGACCCCGACGGCCATGAACTCGCCCTGTACTGGGAGAGCGAGTGGTATCAGGCGCCCGACCACCTCAAGCCCGGTCTGAAGAACCAGCCGCAGGCCAAGCCCGGCCACGGGGTCGGCGTGCGACGCCTGGACCACGTGAACTTCCTCGCCTCCGACGTCGCCTCCAACGGAGACTTCGTCCGTGACGCGCTCGGGGCCCGCCCGACCGAGCAGATCCAGCTTGACAGCGGCAGGATCGCCGCCCAGTGGCTGACCTTCAGCAGCAAGTCGTACGACATCGTGTACACGGAGGACTGGACGGGTTCGAGCGGGCGCCTGCACCACATCGCGTTCGCCACGGACACCCGTGAGGACATCCTGCGCGCGGCCGACCTCGCCATCGACACCGGTGTGTTCATCGAGACGGGCCCGCACAAGCACGCCATCCAGCAGACGTTCTTCCTGTACGTCTACGAACCCGGCGGCAACCGCATCGAGCTGTGCAACCCGCTCACCCGCCTCGTCCTCGCCCCCGACTGGCCCCTGGTCACGTGGACCGAGAACGAGCGGAAGAAGGGCCAGGCCTGGGGTCTGAAGACCATCGAGTCCTTCCACACCCATGGCACGCCGCCCATCGGCTGACCGGTCCCCTCGGCGGTCGTCCGTCGGCTGACCGGTCCCCTTGGCGGTCGCCTGTCGGCTGATCAACGCCTGCGGCGGCCGTGGGCCGGTGGGCCCGCGTCCGTGCCGGGTGCTCTCGGCTTGTCCCACCCCAGGCGGCTCCCCATCGGCCGGAGGCGCGGGTCACCGCTGCCCGTCGACCGATCGACCGAGCGGCCAGTTCCAGCCAGCACGGGCGCGGGCGGCACCGGACCGGGTGCCGCCCGCGCCCCTTTCACCTGCTTCTCAGCTGTCTGTGGGACGGTCCCGGAGGGTGGCCTGATTGTTTCCTGGATTGTTGACAAAAGCGTTGACACTCCGGGAGTTCACTCCTTAGCGTCTGTCGCATAATCGGGTCAGCCGCACGAGCCGCGTCGACCCGCATCCCCGATCCCCTTCCAGGGCCCACGCCTCCTGGACGAGAGGAAACAACGATGTCCTCCTCCCTCGCCCTGCCCGCTCGCGGCGGCAGCAGACTGGCCGCGATCGTCGTCGGCCTCTGCTGGCTGGTCGTCCTCTTCGACGGCCTCGACATGTTCATCTACGGCTCCGTGCTGCCGCACATGCTGGAGGCGAAGGCCCTCGGCATCGACCCCGGCAAGGCCGGCGACGTCGGCTCCTACGCCACCTTCGGCATGCTGATCGGCGCCCTGTCCTCCGGCACCGTCAGTGACTGGGTCGGCCGCAAGAAGACCATCGTCTGGTCGACCGCCGTGTTCTCGCTGGCCTCCGCGGTCTGCGCCTCCGCCTCGAGCCTGGGCGTCTTCAGCCTCGGCCGCTTCCTGGCCGGCCTCGGCCTCGGCGGCCTGCTGCCGAGCGCGATCACCATGGTCACCGAGTACGCCCCGCGAGGCCGCCGCGCCCTGATCGTGGGCTCGCTGATGACCGCCCACCAGGCCGGCGGCATCGTCGCCGGATTCGTGGCGCTCGGGACGGGCGACTGGCGGGTCTCCTTCTGGATCTGCGTGATACCGCTGTTCATCGGGGTGCCGCTGGCGGCCAGGTTCCTGCCGGAGTCGATGGCCTTCCTGCAGGCCAAGGGCCGCACCGACGAGGCCCAGGAGCTCGCCGACCGCTACGGCGTCGACCTGGCCGCCCGCGCCGAGAAGCGCCAGGCCCCGGCAGACCGCTTCAGCGCCCTCACCGCCCTGTTCCGCGGTGGCCGGTGGGCCCAGACCCTGCTGTTCTGGATCGCGTCCTTCGGCGGTCTCCTGCTCGTCTACGGCGTCTCGCAGTGGCTGCCCTCGCTGATGAAGGCGAACGGCTACAACCTCGGGTCCTCGATCGGCTTCGTCATCGTCATCAACCTCGGCGGCATCGTGGGCATGCTGGTCGGCGGCCGCCTCACCGACAAGTTCGGCGGCTCGCGCATCTCCGCCATCTGGTTCGGCGCCACCGCCATCGGGATCTACTCCCTCAGCTTCAAGATGCCGCTGCCCCTCACCTACACCGTCGTCTTCCTGACCGGCATGTTCCTCTTCAGCGCCCAGGCGATGATCTACGCCACCGTGGCGCACCGCTCCGAGGACGACAACCGCGCCACCGCGGTCGGCTGGACCTCCGGCATGGGCCGCTTCGGCGCCGTCTTCGGTCCCTGGCTCGGCGGCCAGCTGCTCGCCACCGGCTCGACCACCGCGGGCTTCACCGCCTTCGCCCTCGCGGGCGTCTTCTCCCTGGTGTTCGTCAGCCTGACCGGCCTGCGCCGCGTCCAGGTGACGCCCCCGAGTTCCGTGCGGCACCAGGAACTGACCGCCACCGGCTGATCGGGGCGGCGTGGAACCGGCGCCCGGGCGGGGCCTGACGAAGGGTCCGCCCGGGCGCTCTCGTGTCCGGGGGCCGCGGCGGCGGGGCGGGGGCACCCGTCACGGCAGGTGCCGGCTGCCGGGTCCCGGTGACCTTCCCGACCGCCGGAGGACCACTTATTCCCGTTGCCCCGTTCGTCCCGGGGTGCTGGAGTGAGCCCATGGATCACGTTGCGGTACTGGCCCTGTTCGACCGGGACATGCGGGAAAGCGCGCGACCCGACGCGCCGGGCGCCCGGGTGGAGCGCGTCGACAAGGTGGTGCGCCAGGTCGGCGCCGACAAGGGCTGGAACGGCGTGCTCTGGTCCGACCTGGACGAGACGAACGCCGACGCCGCCATCGCCGCGCAGGTGCGGTTCTTCTCCGGGCTCGGGGGAGGCTTCGAATGGAAGCTGTACGGCCACGACCGGCCGGAGGACCTGGGGCAGCGCCTGCGAGCGGCCGGCTTCACGGCCCAGCCCGAGGAGACGCTGATGATCGCCGAGCTGGGTGATCTGACCCTCGACGCCGAACCTCCCGAGGGCGTACGGCTGCTGCCGGTCACCGACCGCGCGGGCGTCGACCTCGTGGCCGACGTCCACGAGCAGGCCTTCGGCGGGGACAGCACCCGGCTGCGCCACCAACTGCTCGCCCAGCTCACGGGCGACACGGTCGTCGCCGTCGTGGCCCTCGCCGGCGACGTCCCCGTCAGCGCGGCCCGCATGGAACTCCCGCCGGGCGCCCGGTTCGCCGGACTGTGGGGCGGCGGCACCGTCGAGGCCTGGCGCGGCCGCGGCATCTACCGCGCCCTCGTCGCCCACCGCGCCCGTGTCGCCGCCGACCGCGGCTACCGCTACGTCCAGGTCGACGCCTCCAGCCAGAGCCGCCCCGTCCTCGCCCGGCTGGGCTTCCAGCCCCTCACCACGACGACACCGTACTTCTACGAGGAGTGACGCCGGTCCCCGGCCGCGCGCGGAGGCCGGGGCAGATGTCACATCCCCGCACGCGCGATCCGTCGCATCGGCATGACGACGAACCAGAGCATTCTCCTGGCCGGCGCGAGCGGTGTTCTCGGCCGGCACATCACCCGGGCCCTGACGGAAGCGGGCCACCGGGTCACCGGCCTCGGCCGGGGCCCCGCCAACGCAGTCCAGGCCGATCTGATGGACCGCGACGCGCTGCTCCGGGCCGTCGACGGACAGCGCTACGACACGGTCGTCCTGGCCGCGACCGCCCTGCGCAAGGCGCCCCTGCGCCACCGCGACATGCACGCGACCGACGCCCTGCGCACCGACGGCACCGCCCACCTCGTCGAGGCCGCGCGGGCCACCGGCGCACGCCGGCTGGTCGCCGAGTCGATGGTCTTCGGGTACGGATTCGGGGACCACGGGGACCATGTCGTCACCGAGGCCGACGCCTTCGGGCCGGAAGGGGCCACACCCGAACTGGAACGGCACATCGCCGCCATGCGCATCAAGGAGCGGCTCACCTTCGAGGCCCCTGGCCTGGAGGGGATCGCGCTCCGCTTCGGGCTCTTCTACGGCGCGGGCGGCACCGACGCCCTGCTGCCGATGCTGCGCAGGCGGCAGCTCCCCGTCGCCGACGACCACGGGCGGGTCCTGCCCTGGGTGGACCTCGCCGACGCGGCGCGCGCGGTGGCCGCCGCCGTGGAGCACGGCCGTCCCGGGGAGGCGTACAACGTGACCGACCGCACCCCGCTGGGCTTCGCGGCCCATGTCCGGGCCGTTGCCGGGGAGTTCGGCCTGCCGAAGCCGATGACCGTACCGCTGTGGATGATGAAGCCCCTGTCGTACGCGCACGTGATGATGCGGACGACGCTGCGGGTCTCCTCGGCGAAGGCGGAACGGGAGCTGGGCTGGACACCCGCGCACCCGTCCGCCTACGACGGTCTCGCCGCGCTCAAGGCGGCCGCCTGACCCTGACGGCCGCTCGGCGGCGGCACTCCGCTGAACGCGACCTCTCGCCGACGATGGCGAGAGGCGGAAGTCCGGCACCCCGCCGCGTCCCGGTTCCGGTTCCGGCTCCGGGCCAGCCCCGGGCACGCCGTGCCGCCCGGACTCCTCGCCTCGTCGTACATCTGCCCCGGACCCGGACCCGGACCCGGACCCGGACCTCAGAGGTCCAGTCGGTACTCCACCTCCCGATGGGTGGGCCGGTAGCCGAGCGTGTCGTTGATGGCGATCATGGGCGCGTTGCTCTCGGCCGTGTCCGTCAACAGGCCTTCGAGCTCCGGATACCGCAGTCGGGCCAGGCGGATCGACTCGGCCTTCATCCACAGCCCGAGGCCGTGGCCGCGGTGCTCGGGCAGGACTCCCGTTCCGTAGTGCTGGGCGTCGCCCCGGCCGTCGCCCGGCACGACGAGTTCCGAGAAGCCGGCGATCGAGCCGTCCGAGCGGTCCACCACGGCCACGGTGTGGAGCGCGTCGCCCCGCTCGAGAACGACCTCGGCCACCGCCACGACCCGTTCCACGTCCCAGACGTCGATCCCGTGATCGCTGTCTTCCATCGGCATGTCGTCCATGGCCCGCCGGGAGTCGGCGTAGGTGGGCGCCAGATCGGGTGGCACGACACCGTCCCAGTGCGTCAACTCGTAACCCTGGTGCGGGCGTTCGGTGATCTCGGTGACGGCAGGGAGGTCGAGCTCCGTCAGTGGGAGCCGTGCGTACGTCAGGGACAGCACCCGGCGGAACCCGCGCGCCGCGAGGAACCCGTCGCCGGGAGTGCCGACCGTGGCCCGGGACACCAGCGACCGTCGCCCCTCGCTTCGCGCGGCGGCCGCGGTGGCGTCCAGGAGGGCGCCGCCCACTCCCTCGCGCCGTTCGGAGGGATGTACGGCGATCTCCAGCTCGGCGAGGTGATCCAGACCCTCCCTGGCGAACAGCCGGAGGAAAGCCGAGCCGACCGGGACCCCTTCGGTGTCCGAGGCCAGCCAGGCCAGACGTCGGCTCGACGCGGTGGATTCGGGATCGGTCAACGGTGTGATGCGTGGCGGCAAGGTCTCTCCGTGGCGTCGGTCGTACGGGTGCGAAGCCCGCAGAACCTAGCCGCACGCGCCCGTGCCCCGCAACGGAATTCAACGGGCGCCGCCCCGCAAGGCATCCGGCACTCCGCGCCATGAGCCCCGACCTGTCGGCCGAGCTTCGATCCGTCAGCCGAGCCCCGGCCCGTCAGTGCAGGCCGCTCAGCGGCGCACCCTCGACCGGTCCAGTGCCGCGACGCCCAGGGCGGCGAGGCCGATCTGGATGAGCCACTCGATCCAGTCGACGCCCTTGGTGTCCGCGACGCCGAACGCGGCGGCGACCCCCGACCCGATGAACGCGGCCACGATGCCGACCGCGATCGTCCACAGGATGCCGATGCGCTGGCGGCCCGGCACCGCGAGCCGGCCCAGCACACCGATGATGATGCCGATGAGGATGGCACTGATGATGCCCGAGATCTCCATCTCCGCCCCTCTTGGTCGGTCCCCCGCTGCTATGTATCTGCCCCCTCCGGGCGGAGCCAGTCCGCTCCCGCGCGGCCACTCGTGACGGGCTTCTCCGCTCTCCCAGGCGGTGACCATCCCCTCGGGCTGCTCGGTGACCCTGAGCTTCCACCTGCACGTGGACACGGCCGAGACGACCACGAGCACGGCCTACGACACCCTCAAGGCCCAGGTCGTCAGCAGCGGCGGCACCGTGCTCTCGACCCTGGCCACGTACTCGAACCTGAACGCCGCGTCCGGGTACACACAGCGCACGTTCAGCCTCGGCACCACCTACGCCGGGCAGACGGTCACGATCAAGTTCACCGGCGTCGAGGGGTCCACCCTCCAGACGTCCTTCGTCGTCGACGACACCGCGCTCAACGTGAGCTGAGCACGACCCGGACGAGGGGCGGGCCCGGACGGGCCCGCCCCCCGTGCCGTTCCTACCGGGACCGGACCGTCCGTTCCGGCGTGTTCCACCCGGAGATCCGCACCCTGGGCGCGGCCCCGTGCAGATCGGCCGTCCGGTAGGTCGCCGTCAGCGTCACCGACTCGCCCGGCCACAGGCTCACCTGGTTGTCGGACCACCGCACCGGCAGCACCGGCCGGCCCTCGGCGTCGACGAGATGCGCGTCGGTCAGCAGCGCGGGCGTCCGCCCGGTCCCGTCGTTCCGCAGGGTGACCTTCGTCGTGGACGTCCCGCCGGGACCGGAGGATGTCGACACCGAGGCCGAGACCGGCACCCGCGCCATGGAGCCGAGCCCCTTGAGGTCCGCGTAGCTCGTCGTCGGTGTGTAGTACCAGTCGGTGTTCGCCCAGTCGAGGGTGTCCGGCCGGGTCGACAGCCAGTAGACGTTCCGGCTGACCTCCTTGCCCCCGGCGTCGCTCAGGACCAGCCGTGCCAGATACGTCGTCGGGAGACCGCTCACCGAGGAAGGCACCGTGAGCGCGGTGCTGCGCGCCCCGTCGCCGCTCACGCCCACACCGGTCGCCGTCCTGTCGTACTTCTGTGTGCCGTCGGTCCCGAAGAGCGTGACGCGTGCCGTGAGGCCGGACGCGGGCGCGTGCCGGTTGTTCACCACGACGACGGACCGGTTGTCGTACGAGTACTGGATGTGCAGGGGTTCGTTGGCCTTCTTCGCCCCGAAGTAGGCTCCGCCCTGGTCGAGGTACCGGTCCATCAACTGCCAGTGCAGTGAGGTCCATCCACTGTTGAGCATCCAGTACACGACTCCGGTCGAGGGCTCGGAGGAGTCGGTGGCGTTGCGCCCGTACGCCTCGAACTGCGCCCGCACGTTCTCGTACTGGGCGAGCTGCGCCTTGCGCACGTAGTCGGTGAGGCCGGTCGGTGCGCCGTAGCGGCCGGCCAGGGCGGCGTCGTAGATCTTGAGGGTGCCGAAGACCGGGGACGGCGAGCGGTGGTACTGCCTGACGTCCGGGTTCTTCCAGAGGGTGTCCAGCTCGGTGGGCGACATCATGCGGCGCAGGGTGTCGAGGGTGGGGATGTCGGGACCGGCACCGGTCTCGGAGTTGAAGCCGGTGGCGCCGCCCTCGCGCTTGGCGTACCAGTATCCCGGCGGGATCCAGTCGTAGGGCCCGGTCATCTTCATGCCCGAACTGCCGGACACGGGGGAGGACTTGTCGGATGCGGCGGCGACCACCGGGGTCGGCCAGTCGGCCGCCTTCAGTGCGTCGAGGTAGTTCTTCTCGATCGTCGCGTCGGGCGCGAAGTCGCTGCCGATGAGGAAGGAGATGACGCTCGGGTGGTCGCGCAGCCGGGCGGCCTCCGCGGCCATCGACGCCTTGGCGACCGGATAGTCGGAAGCCGTCCACTTGTCGCCGGTCTCCGTGCCGTTGACCTGCCCCTCCCACTTGTCGCAGCACTCCCAGCCGGGCAGGGTGAGAACGCCGTGGCGGTCGGCGAGGTCGAAGAACTCGTCCGGCTCGATGTGTCCTTCGAGGCGGACGGTGTTGAGGCCCAGGTCGAGGACGTACTTCAACCGGTCCTCGACATACTCGCGGTCCCAGCGCAGGAACTCGTCCGGGGACCAGCCGGCGCCCTTGATGAGCAGCCTGCGGCCGTTGATGCGGTACTGCCGGGCGCCGTCGGAGTTCAGGGGCGCCTTCACCTCGCGGACGCCGAAGTCCCGGTGCGCGGTGTCGGAGGGGGCGCCGGCGACGGAGGCGGTCAGATCGAGGCCGTACAGCGGCTGCCCGCCCATGCCCGCGGGCCACCACACCTTCGGTGACGTCAGGTGCAGCCCGGGGACGTCGGACGGTGAGAACGTGACCGTCCTCGTCTCGTGAGCCGCGAGCGGGACGGTCTTCGAGAAGGACACGGCGCCGATGCTGCCGGACACCGTGGCCGTGACGGCCGAGCCGGTCTCGTTGCGGGCCCGCGCCTTGACGGTGAGCTCCGCGGAGCGGAGCGAGGGGACGTCGAGGGCGGTCACCACATGTGCGTCGCGCAGCGCTACCGGGCCGCCGCGGCGGACGAGGACGTCACGGACGATGCCCATGTTCTGGTCGGGCGGCGGCTGGAGCCAGTCGATCCAGCCCATGGTCAGGTTCTTGTTCGGGTCGTTGGGCCGGATGCGGAAGGCGACCGTGTTCGTGCCCGCGCGCACCAGCGAGGTGATGTCCAGTTCGTGGTGCGTGTAGGCGCCGGTCACCTCGGAGGCCTCGGCGACCTGGCGGCCGTTGACGTAGACGTCCGCCGCCGAGATCACCCCGCTGAAGTCCAGATGGCTGCGCCGGGAGGTGTCGGCGACCGTGAAGTCCGAGCGGTACCACCAGGGCACGGCGAAGTCGGCCTTGGGGATCTTCTGCAGGTTGGTGGAGTAGAAGGGATCCGCGTACTTCCCGTTCGCGAGCAGCGCCGCGAGGACGGTGGAGCGGGGGCCGGCCGGGTACCAGCCGCTCGCCGGATAGCCGGGGCTGGAGACTTCGGCCGCCGGGTCGGAGACCTCGGCGGTGGACTGGATCGCGTACCCGGACAGTGCCGTGGTGCTGCCCGGGGCGGAGGCCACCGGCGTGACACGGACGTGCGGTCCGGCGGCCGTTCGGGGGTCGGGCCCGTCGGCCCATGCGCTCGCGGAGAGGGTGCACAGCAGGCCCAGGGCGACGGCGGCCGTGGCGAGACGCCGCCGGGAGGCAGGGCGGTGGAACACGGTGGTCTCCTTGGGAGGTGGGGGAGCATCCGCGCTTCGGCACTGCAAGTTAGGAAACTTTACTAACTGGGTCCACAAGCTAGGCCGCTGAGTAAGTCATGTCAATCACCGGCGGGGCGGGCCACCCCTGTTCGGCTCACGGGACGCGCCGTGCCCGAGCCGCGCCGGACGCCGACGGGGCCGGCGGGTGCCGCCCCCGGTCAGGAAGCCGACGGATCGACGAGTGCCGTCCCCGGCGGTCAGGAAGCCGACCGGCGCTCGAACACCACATCGCGTGCCGTCCCCAGCGCCGTCGCCACCGCGCCGAGCAGCACCGCGTCCTCGCCCAGACGGCCGGGTGCGATCCGCGGGCGCAGGGGTGTGAGGGTGCGCAGGGTCTCGCGGACGGGGCGCAGCAGCAGATCGACGCTGTGGCCGACTCCACCGCCCAGGACCACCAGATCGGGATCGAGCACCGCCGCCGCGGCCGCCACCGTGTGCGCGATCCGCTCGCCCTCCAGCCGGACCGCCTCGACCGCGGGCCCGTGTCCCTCCCGCGCCGCGTCGAAGACGGCCTTCGCGGTGAGCTGCCCGGTCATGCCGAAGTGCCGGGCGGCTTCGACGACGGCCTCGCCGGACACCGCGTCCTCCAGTGTGTCGGGCTTCTGCCGGCCCGGCCACGGCAGGAAACCGATCTCGCCGGCCCCGCCGTGCGCGCCCGTGAACAGCCGTCCCTCGCTGACGACACCCATGCCGAGGCCGGTGCCGATCATGATGTACGCGAAGAGCCGGCTGCCGGCGCCGACGCCGTACGTGTACTCGCCGAGCGCCGCGAGGTTCGCGTCGTTGTGCACCTCCAGCGGGATGCCCAGCTCCTCGCGCATCCGGTCGAACAGACCCGCCCGCCCCCATCCGGGCAGGTGCATCGCGTACCGCACCCGGCGCCGCTCCTCGTCGTACACACCCGGCGTGCCCACCACCGCGTGGGCCACCTCGTGCGCTCCGACACCGGAGTTGGCGACCACCTGGTGGGCGGTGGAGACCACGAGGTCGGCCATGGCCCCGGACGTGCGGGCGCGGTTGCGGACATCGGCGCGCGCCACCACCGCGCCGTCGAGGTCGGCCACCGCGACGCGCAGCCAGCTGCGGCCGATGTCGATGCCGAGCGCGTACCCGGCCGCGGGGTCGGGGGCGTACAGGACGGCGACCCGGCCGCGCTCGGGCGCGTGTGTTCCGACCTCGTGGACGAGCCCCGCCTCCTCCAGCGCGGCGAGCGCGCTGGAGACCGTCGGCTTGGACAGACCCGTCTCGCGGGCGAGCTGGGCCCGGGAGGCGGCGCCACCGGTGCGCAGCCGGTCGAGGAGCAGACGCTCGTTGGTGCTGCGCAGCCGCCGGCGGTTCCAGGGCTGTTCGGGCTGCTCTGCGGCGTCGCTGGCGGGCATCGCACCATTCTCACTCATTCACGACGCCCCCTTGACGCATCTAGTAAGTCTCCTTAACTTTATCGCCCAGTCAGCCTCGCCGGGCGAGCCGAGGGGGGAGCCCCGCGCCCGCCGGTCACCCGCCGCCCCCGCTCCGCCCTGATCCGTCGGCCGCCATCGAGGGCGGCCGTCCCCTCGTACCTCTCCCCGCGTCCTGTTCTGAGGAGGCCCCATGTCCGGTAGCCCGCCACCCACCGGCGGATTCGTCCGCCGCGTCGGCCTGTTCCAGGCCACCGCCATCAACATGAGCCAGATGTGCGGCATCGGGCCGTTCGTGACGATCCCGCTGATGGTCGCCGCGTTCGGCGGTCCGCAGGCGGTCATCGGCTTCGTCGCGGGCGCCCTGCTGGCCCTCGCCGACGGGCTCGTCTGGGCCGAGATGGGCGCGGCCATGCCCGGCTCCGGCGGCAGTTACGTCTATCTGCGCCAGGCCTTCCAGTACCGCACCGGACGTCTGATGCCGTTCCTGTTCGTGTGGACGGCGATGCTCTTCATCCCGCTGATCATGTCCACCGGCGTGGTCGGCTTCGTCCAGTACCTGGGCTATCTGGCCCCCGACATGGGCAAGACCACCGGCGACCTCGTCGGACTCGGCATCGTCGCCCTGGTCGTCCTCCTGCTGTGGCGCGGGATCGAGCACATCGCGCGGATCACCGCCGTCATGTGGGCCGTGATGATCACCTCGGTCCTCCTGGTGATCGTCGCCGCGGCCACCGACTTCAGCGCCGACCTCGCCTTCACCTACCCGGCAGGCGCCTTCGAGCTGTCCGGCAGCCATTTCTGGGTCGGTTTCGCCGCGGGCCTGACCATCGGCATCTACGACTACCTCGGCTACAACACCACCGCGTACATGGGCGCCGAGATCAAGGACCCCGGCCGCACCCTGCCCCGCTCGATCATCTACTCGATCCTCGGCATCATGGCGATCTACCTGCTGCTCCAGATCGGCACGCTCGGCGTCATCGACTGGCACCGGATGACGGACCCCGGCGACATCGCCTCCACCTCGGTGGCCTCGGCTGTCCTGGAGGAGACCTGGGGCAAGGGCGCCGCCGACACGGTCACCGTGCTCATCCTCGTCACCGCGTTCGCCTCGGTCTTCACCGGACTGCTCGGCGGCTCGCGAGTGCCCTACGACGCCGCCCGCGAACGCGTCTTCTTCCGCCCCTACGCCAAACTGCACCCGAGGCACCGCTTCCCGACGCTGGGCCTCGCCACCATGGGCGTCATCACGGCGATCGGCTTCCTGATCGGCCGTCACACCGACCTCGCCACCCTCATCCAGCTCCTGACCACGGTCATGGTGATCGTGCAGGCGCTGGCCCAGATCGTCGCCCTGTCGGTGCTGCGGAAGCGGCAGCCGGGGCTGCGCCGCCCGTACCGGATGTGGCTCTACCCTTTGCCGAGCTTCCTCGCGCTGGCCGGCTGGCTCACCATCTACGGATACGCGGACAAGAACTCCCCGGGCCGTCACCCCATCGAGTGGTCGCTCGCCTGGCTCGCCCTCGGCCTGGTCGCCTTCGTCGTCTGGGCACGTCTGGAGAAGGTGTGGCCGTTCGGCCCGAAGGAGGTCACCGAGGAGTACCTGAGGGCGCCGGCTCCGGAGGCGGAGCGGGCCGGGGCGTGAGAACTCGGGAGCCCCTGGACACCTGACGCCATGGGCGCCCGTCGGGACCCGACGCCGGGGCCGTGCGGGGTGCGGTCCTCGGGACCCGCACGTCCCGGGACCCGCACAGTCCCGGCCCGGCCCCGGGACTGCGCAAGTCCGGCACCCGCACAGTCCCGGCACCCGCGGGTCCCGGCCCGGCACCCGCACGTCCCGGCACGCCCCCTGGACCCGCACGTCCCGGCACGGCCTCCGCCCCGCACGGCCTCCGCCCCACACGGCCCCGGTACGGCCCCCGCACCCCGCGCATGGCCCCGGTACGGCTTCCGCTCCGCCCCCGCACGGCCCCCGCCCCGCCGTCCGGCTCGGCCGGCCGGGCGCTCGGCCCGTCGGGCTCGGCCGCGGCCGGGCGCTCGGCGGCGGGGGGCTCGCGCACCGTTCCGGTCACCGCCGGGCTCGCCGGAGCGTGCCCTCACCTGCGGAGCGGGCCGTCGTCCTCGAGATGGCTCCAGGTCCGCAGGACGACGACCCGGCCTTTCGCCGTACGGACGACGGGCTCGTCGTCGGCGAGTACGAAGCCCGCCGCCTTGGCGACTCCCTCGCTCGCGGTGTTCCCGTCCTCGATGCACAACACGATGCGCCGCCCGCCGACCTGGCGGCGCGCGAAGTCCACGACGAGCCGGACCGCCCGGGTCGCGAGTCCCCGGCCCCGGTACGCGGCCCCCACGCCGTAGGCGAGCTCGACGTCCCGCTCGTCGGCCGAGCCCGGGAACAGCAGGATCTCGCCCTCGGGCCGCTCACCGTCCGTGGTGATGGCCAGTTGCACGGCCCGCCCCTCGGTGCTCTTCTGCTCGGCCGCCGCGAGGTAGGCGAGCGCCGCCTCGGTGTCGAAGGGGGAGGCGACCGGAGTCCACCGGTCGATCTCGGGATCGTCGTAGAGCGCGACGAGGTCCGCGACATCGTCGTCGGACCACTCGCGCAGGTGCAGCCCCAGCCCGTCGATGCGCAGCGGCCCGGGGAAGTCGAACGTCGGTCGGCTGTCCATCGGACGATCCTGACGCGTGGAGCGGGTCGGGGCCAAGGGCGCCTCGCGGGACAGGGAGGCGGACACGCGGTCGAGGCCACTTGGGGCTTGTCCGGATGCGCGGGGGCGTGGCCAGGATAGAACTTGGACATCGTCCGATCGTCGGGAGGCCGTGATGTTCGTCCCCTTCGGGGCCCGTGATTTCCTGGACCGCGCCGTCACCGTGTACGGCGACCGCGTCGGCGTGGTCGACGAACCGGACCAGCCGGCCGAGCCCTGGGAGGGCCTGACGTACCGGCGCGTCGGGGAGCTCGCCAGAGCCCAGGCCGCAGGGCTCGACGCGCTGGGTGTCCCGCACGGCGCCCGCGTCGCCGTCGTCTCGCCCAACAGCGCCAGGCTGCTCACCTCGTTCTTCGGTGTCAGCGGGCACGGCCGCGTCCTCGTACCGGTCAACTTCCGTCTCGCGGCGGACGAGGTGAGTTACATCGTCGGCCACTCGGGCGCGAGCGTCCTGCTCGTCGACCCCGAACTGACCGACCGCTTCGCCGGGATCAGCTGCGAGCACCGGTTCACGCTCGGCGCCGCCGCCGACGCCGAGCTGTACCGCTTCGGCACCGAACCCCGTCCCTGGCGGGCGGACGAGAACGCCACCGCCACGATCAACTACACCAGCGGCACGACCGCCCGCCCCAAGGGCGTCCAGATCACCCACCGCAACATCTGGGTCAACGCCGCGACCTTCGCCCTGCACGCGGGCGTCACCGACCGCGATGTGTATCTGCACACCCTGCCCATGTTCCACGCCAACGGCTGGGGAATGCCGTTCGCCATGGCGGGCCTGGGTGTTCGGCAGATCGCGCTGCGCAAGGTCGACGGGGCGGAGATCCTGCGCCGGGTGGCCGAGCACGGCGTGACCGTGATGTGCGCGGCGCCCGCCGTCGTCAACGCCGTGCTGGCCGCCGCCGAGTCGTGGGAGGGCGAGATCCCCGGCCGGGACCGGGTGCGCATCATCGTCGCCGGAGCGCCGCCGCCCACCAGGACCGTCGCACGAGTCGAGTCCCTGCTGGGCTGGGAGTTCATCCAGATCTACGGCCTCACCGAGACATCACCCCTGCTCACCGTCAACCGCACACGGTCCGAATGGGACGACCTCGACCCGCAGGCCCGGGCCGAGAAACTGGTGCGCGCCGGCGCCCCCGCACTGGGCGTGACCCTGCGGACCTCCGGCGACGGCGAGATCCTCGCGCGCTCGAATGTCGTCCTCGAGGGGTACTGGGAGCAGCCGGCGGAGACCGAACGGGCGCTGGCCGACGGCTGGTTCCACACCGGCGACGGTGGATCGATCGGCGAGGACGGCTATCTGACGATCAGCGACCGCAAGAAGGACGTGATCATCACGGGCGGCGAGAACGTGTCCTCGATCGAGGTGGAGGACGCGCTCTTCAGCCATCCCGAGGTCGCCGAGGTCGCGGTGATCGGCGTCCCGCACGAGAAGTGGGGCGAGACCGTCAAGGCCTTGGTGGTCCTCGCGCCGGACGCGAAGACGACGGAGCAGGAGCTGATCCAGTACTGCAAGGAGCGCCTCGCCGGGTACAAGGCGCCGACCTCGGTCGAGTTCCGGAGTCAGCTGGCGCGGACGGCCACCGGCAAGCTCCAGAAGTACAAGCTGCGCGAGCCGTACTGGGAGGGCCACGACCGGGGCGTCAACTGACGTTCCGCCCGGCTCCGTCCACCGTTACGTCCACCTCTACGTCCACGTCTTCATCACTGTCACTGTCACCGGCCGGGCACCGGCCCCGTAGGCCGTCCCGTCGGGCCGCTCGCCCCTCGGGATGAGTCCATCGGCATGAGGCCGGCCGGGACTCGGATTCCTCGGCGTTTGACATGCAGGCAATTGCCTGCATAACTTTGAGTGTGCGAACAGAGAGCGACTCCGGAATGGACCAGGTCTTCAAGGCGCTCGCGGACGGGACCCGGCGGCGGCTCCTCGACCGACTCCACGGGCACCGCGGCCAGACGCTCGGCGAGCTGTGCGAACACATCGAGATGACCCGTCAGTCGGTGACGCAGCACCTGGCCGTCCTGGAGGCCGCCAACCTCGTCAGCACCGTGCGGCGGGGACGGGAAAAGCTGCACTACCTCAATCCGGTGCCGCTCCACGAGATCCAGGAGCGGTGGATCGACAAGTTCGAGCGCCCGCGGCTGCGCGCGCTCAGCGCTCTGAAGGAACGAGCCGAGGAAGCCATGACCGACAAGCCGAACTTCGTCTACGTCACCTACATCCGGAGCACGCCCGAGAAGGTCTGGGACGCGCTCACCGACGCCGACCTCACGGCCGCCTACTGGGGCCACAGCAATGTCTCGGACTGGCGCGCCGGGTCCCGCTGGGAGCACCGGCGTACGGACGGCTCCGGCGTCGCTGACGTGATCGGGACCGTCGTGGAGAGCGAGCGGCCGACCCGCCTGGTGACCACCTGGGCCTCTCCCGAGGACGAGGGCGACGCGGACAAGTACTCCCGCGTCACCTTCGGCATCCAGCCGCACGCCGACATCGTCCGGCTGACGGTGACGCACGAGGATCTGCCCGACGAGGGTGCGCTGCGCGACGCCGGCTCCGGCTGGGCCGCGGTGCTGTCCAACCTGAAGTCCCTGCTGGAGACGGGGAGTCCGCTGCCTCAGGAGCCGTGGCTGATGCCGAGTCGCTGAAGCGGGCGCAGGCACCCTGAGCGAGCTATTGGTTCAGGGGAACCACTCCCTCGCCGCTCTCGGCCGCCGGGAAGCCTCTCCAGGCACTCGGCTCGGGAAACTGAGTGCATCCAGGGCTTGCTCCGGGGCCTGAGCTGCGGCAGGGGATACGGACGGGCAAATGCCGGCTCCCCCGACATCGTTCGGTGGCGTTCTCCAGGCCTTCGGCCGAGGGGTGCCACAAGAGTTCTCATGTGCGGTCGGGTGACGGGCTCGCCGAGTCTCGCGCACCGTCACCCACGCTCCGATTGGGCCGTCCGAGGCTCCGAGAGGCGCCGACATATCGCTTGCCAGATAGTGGATCGCGTCGAAACCTCCCGGATTGGACGCTCATGGACCGCTATCCCCCGATCGCCAACCACGGTCTGGTGGGCGATCTGCAGACCGCCGCCCTGGTGTCCTCCCAGGGCGTGGTGAACTGGTTCTGCTCGCCGAGGTTCGACTCGCCCAGTGTCTTCGCCTCGCTGCTCGATCACGACGGCGGCGGCTACTTCCGGCTGGCTCCGGAGCACGCGGACGTGTCGTGCAAACAGCTGTACTACCCGGACACCGGCGTGCTGGTCACGCGGTTCATGTCACCGGAGGGTGTCGGCGAGGTCATCGACTGGATGCCGGCGATCACCAGCCGGACCCCCACCGACCGGCACAGCCTGATGCGGGTCATTCGGGTGGTGCGCGGCACCGTGCGGTTCGTTCTGGAGTGCAGGCCGCGGTTCGACTACGGCCGGGCCGACCACGAGCTCGATCTGCGGCCCCAGGAGGCAGTGTTCCGGGGCCCTGGGATCGCGGGCCACCTGCAGGCGTCCTTCCCGCTGGTGCGGGACGGGCAGGACGTGAGGGGCTCGGTCAGTCTCGGAGTCGGCGAGTCGGCCGTCGCCGTGTTCACGACGTGCGCCGTCGACGGAGAGGCGCCGCCTCCGCTCTCGGTCGAGGGCGTGACGGACGCGTTGTGGCGTGAGGTGGACTTCTGGCAGAAGTGGTTGCACACCTCCCACTACCGGGGGCGCTGGGCCGAGATGGTGAACCGCTCCGCCATCACGCTCAAGCTCCTGACCTACCACCCGACCGGTGCGCCGGTCGCCGCCGCCACCATGGGCCTGCCGGAGCAGGTCGGCGGTGAGCGAAATTGGGACTACCGGTACTCGTGGGTGCGGGACGGGTCGCTCTCGGTGCGGGCCCTGCTCGACCTCGGGTTTGCCGAGGAGGCGTCGGCGTTCACCAAGTGGCTGGGGGAGCGGATGCGCGACCGGGCGGACCTGCCCGGTGAGCGCCTGCAGATCATGTACCGGGTCGACGGGGACCCCCACCTCACCGAGGAGATCCTCGACCATTGGGAGGGCTACCGCGGCTCGTATCCGGTACGCGCCGGGAACGCCGCCGCCGACCAGCTGCAGCTCGACATCTACGGCGAGGCCATCTACGGGATGGCCGAAGGCATGGACGTCAGCGAGGAGCTGGGCTACCACGGCTGGAAGGGGCTCGCCCGGACGCTGGACTGGCTGTCCGACAACTGGGACCGTCCGGACGAGGGAGTCTGGGAGACGCGCGGGGGCCGCAACGATTTCACGTTCAGCCGGGTGATGTGCTGGGTCGCCTTCGACCGGGGCCTGCGTCTGGCGACCGAACTCAGCCGGCCCGCCGACATCCCGCGCTGGCGCAACGCCCGTGACAGCATCCTCGAACAGGTGATGGACAAGGGCTGGAGTCAGTCCGAGCAGGCTCTGGTGCAGCACTACGGCGGGGACGTTCTGGACGCCTCACTCCTGCTGATCCCGCGCGTGGGATTTCTTTCCGCGAAGAGCCCCGGCTGGCTCTCCACCCTGGACGCCATGGAGCGCAAGCTCGTCTCGGACAGCCTCGTGTACCGGTACGACCCGGCCGCCTCACCGGACGGCCTGCGCGGTTCGGAGGGCACCTTCAGCCTCTGCACCTACCTCTACGTCGATGCCATGGCCCGGGCCGGGCGGATCCGTCCGGCGCGTTACACCTTCGAGAAGATGCACACCTACGCCAACCATGTCGGCCTGTTCGCCGAGGAGATCGGCCCGAGCGGCGAGCAACTCGGCAACTTCCCACAGGCGTTCACCCATTTGTCGCTCATCATGGCGGCGTCGACCCTGGACGAGGCCATCGACAGGGCGCGTCAGCGTGACTGAGCCGGGGCACGGACAGCCGGGTAGGGCGCTCCCCGCTCCGATGGCCGCCCGCAGAGCCGAGCCGACTTCGATGCCCTGTACGCGCGGCTGCGCCAACAGGCGGAAGCAGTCGGATCCCCGCTCTCCACCGGCGGCCGCGGGGCGCTGGCCGGCATCACACCGACGACGATCCTGGCCGCGGCGGGCGGGGTGCGCCTGGGCTTGTCGGCCGTGGCGTCCTGCTCGACATCCCGCGCCTGCGGGGAGTTCCGTGGCTCGAGCCGGGCGACCACGTCACCGCCGATGACCTCTGGGCCGCAGAGGCCGCCCAGGGCGTGCGGGTCGAGACCGGAGACATCCTGCTCGTGCGGGTCGGCCACCGCCGCAGGCGTGAGGAGGCAGGGCCGTGGGACGCCTCGCGCAGCCGGGCCGGCCTGCATCCGGACGCGATGGAGTTCCTGGCCGAGCGCCGGGTCGCCGTACTGGGCAGCGACGGCAACAACGACACGGCCCCCAGTCTCAGCGAGGGTGTCGACTTCCCCGTGCACGTGCTGGGCATCCACGCCCTCGGGGTGCACTTCATGGACTACCTGCAGTTCGAGGACCTGGTGCCGCTGTGCGAGGAGGCGGACCGCTGGTCGTTCCTCTGCGTGGTCACGCCCCTGCGGCTCCCCGCGGCCACCGGTTCCCCCGTCGACCCCATCGCCATCCTCTGACCTGCGAGCCGGCTGATCCCCCGCCCGTACCCGTCCCCCCATGATCCGAGGCCTACCCATGGCAGGAACCGAGCACTACGACGTCATTGTCATCGGCACTGGAGCAGGCGGCGGCACGCTCGCCCACCGCCTCGCTCCTACCGGTAAACGTGTCCTCATCCTCGAACGCGGCGGATACCTGCCTCGCGAGCGGGACAACTGGGAGTCGACCGCGGTCTTCGTCAAGGGCAAATACCGCGCCCCGGAATTCTGGTACGACAAGCACGGCGAGAAGTTCCCGCCCGAGGTCAACTACTACGTCGGCGGGAACACCAAGTTCTACGGTGCCGCGCTGTTCCGCCTGCGCCCCGAGGACTTCGGTGAGTTGCAGCACCACGGTGGCATCTCCCCGGCGTGGCCGATCCGTTACGAGGATCTGGAGCCCTACTACACCCAGGCCGAGCACCTGTACCTGGTGCACGGCCACCACGGCGAGGATCCGAGCGAGGGGCCGGTCAGCGCCCAGTACGCGTACCCGCCGGTGCTGCACGAGCCGCGGATCCAGCAGCTCAGCGACGACCTGGAGAAGCAGGGTCTGCACCCCTTCCACCTGCCGATCGGCGTCGACCTCACCCAGGACGCCCAAGGAAACGCGGCCCATGGAAGCGTGTGCATCCGCTGCAACCGGGTCGACGGATTCCCGTGCCTGGTGCAGGGCAAGGCCGACGCCCAGGTCATCTGTGTCGACCCGGCCCTGGAGCACGACAACGTCACGATGATCACCGGGGCCGACGTGCGCAAGCTGGAGACCGGTCCGAACGGCCGCAGCGTCGACAAGGTGATCGTCGAACTCGCCGACGGGACGACCGTGGCGTACTCGGCAGACATCGTTGTGGTGGCCTGTGGTGCCGTCAACTCCGCTGCGCTGCTGCTGCGTTCGGCGAACGATCACCATCCGGACGGCCTGGCCAACGGCTCGGGGGTGGTGGGCCGCCACTACATGCGGCACAACAACCTCGCGCTGATGGCGGTGTCGAAGGAGCCCAACGACACCCAGTTCCAGAAGACCCTTGCCCTGAACGACTGGTACCTGGGCGCGGACGACTGGGACTTCCCGCTGGGCGGCATCCAGATGCTCGGCAAGTCGGACACCGATCAGATCCGGGGCGAGGCGCCGCGGTGGGCGGGCATGGCCTCGCCGGACCTTCCGTTCGCGGTGCTGGCCCACCATGCCGTGGATTTCTGGCTGTGCGGCGAGGATCTGCCCCACCCCGACAACCGCGTCACCCTCGACGACGACGGTGACATCCACCTCAGCCTGGACGAGAAGAACAACACCGAAGGGCTGAAGCGTCTTCAGCACAAGCTCCAGAAGATGCTCGGCCATCTGGGCATGCACCCCCACCACCTGCTGCCGCACAGTCTTTATCTGCACAAGGGCATGCCGATCGGCGCCACCGCCCACCAGGCCGGCACCGTGCGCTTCGGCACCGACCCGCGGACCTCGGCCCTCGACGTCGACTGCAAGGCCCACGACCTGGACAACCTCTACGTCGTCGACACCAGCTTCTTCCCGAGCATCGGTGCGGTGAACCCCTCGCTGACAGCCATCGCCAACGCCATGCGGGTCGGCGACCGCATCGCGGAACGCCTTGGCTGAACACAGCGCGCACCGCTGCCGCGCCGTCGAAGTCGGCGCGGCAGCGGTGCGAAAGCCCGTAGAAGGACAATCTCTTCCGTGGTGGCGAAGGCCGCGCCGAGGACGGTCGGCGCGCAGGTCGAGCGGCCTGGCAACGACCGAATCAGCCGCCGGTACCGAAGCCAGGAAAGAGCGTCATGCCGCCGTCCACATAGATCGTGGAGCTGGCCACGTAGTCCATGGAGTCGGAGGCAAGCACAGTCGCCGCGTGGGCGATGTCTTCAGGGTCGCCGACCCGGCGGTACGGGATCAGCTTGAGCAGGTAGGCCTCGGGGGTCTCCCAGGCGCTGCGGTTGATCGGGGTGCCGAGGGCACCGGGTGCGACGGCGTTGACCTTGATGTCCCTTGGCCCCAACTCCTGCGCCAGGGTCTGCATCATCAGCGGAAGACGCCTCGGCCAGGGCGACTCCTAGGGTCCGTCTTCAAAGATCATCAGATTGGTGGATCATGGTGAGGTGATACGTCGCCATGAACTAACCGATCAGGAATGGGAGTTGCTCGCTCCACTCATACCGCGGGCCGCGACAGGTCGTCCGCGCGTGGAGGACCGGCAGGTCGTCAACGGGATGGTCTACAAGATCCGGACCGGGGTCTCCTGGCGTGACCTGCCGGAACGCTACGGACCGTGGAAGACGGTCTATACCCGCTTTCGCCGCTACGCGCTGGACGGCGTGTTCACCCGGGCTCTCCAGCAGATCCAGGCCCACGCGGACGCGGCCGGCGACATCGACTGGCTCGTGCAGATCGACTCCACCATCGTGCGTGCTCACCAGCACGCCGCCGCCACCGGCAGAAAAAGGGGATCCACCGGCCGGACGAACCGGACGATCACGCCCTCGGCCGATCCCGAGGCGGACTGACCACCAAAATCCACCTTGCCTGCGACGGCCGCGGGCGGCCCCTCGCCATCCTGCTGACACCAGGCCAACGCCACGACAGCATCTGCGCACGCCCCCTCCTGGAACGGATCCGGGTCCCGCGCACCGGCCTTGGGCGTCCCCGCTGCCGGCCCGACCAGGTCATCGCCGACAAGGCCTACAGCTCCCGAGGCTTTCGCGCCTACCTGCGCAAACGCGGCATCGCCTGCACCATCCCGGAGAAGAACGACCAGCAGCAACACCGCCACAACCGCGGCCGCCGCGGAGGCCGGCCACCGGCATTCGACCGGCAGATCTACCGTCGGCGCAACGTCGTCGAACGCTGCTTCAACCGGCTCAAAGGCTTCCGAGGCATCGCCACCAGATACGACAAGACCGCCACCTCCTACGAAGCAGCGGTCAGTCTCGCGTCATTCCTGCTCTGGGCAAGACTCGTTTGAAGACGGACCCTAGTACGAGCCCGAACAGCGGCACGATCCACAGACTCGCCTTGGCGTACTGCCGTAGCCGGAAGCGGATGGCCCACGAGGTCATACGGAGCCCATCAGGACAGCGGTGTCGCCCGGCAGCGGTGTGATCGTCTGGTTTCCCGTGACCGGGGCGAGCTGGCCGTCGGCGCGGACCACCAACAGGATGTCGCGGTCCGCGGGGATCGGCTGGGAGCCGGGCTGGACGTGGAAGCGCGCGCCCATTTCGTAGCGTGCCGCCAGGCGGTGCCGGACGAGCGCGCGACCGAAGAGGATGTCGCCGCCGGTGTAGGGGGCGACCACGCCGTGGCTCCCTCGGTGGCCCCACCCGGTAGACGGGCCCCTGCACGTTGTCCTTGATGACGACGGAGGCGAGGGCGGGCGATGCCCAGGAGAATGTCCTCGTCCGTCATGGCGGTCGCCCTCCTCGTAAGCCTTGTGGCCCGTGGGGTTCCAGCGCGTCCACAAGACCTCCCCCCCCCGCCTACGGGGCTCTTGGAACCGAGCGGCGCCCGGCTGGACGCTGACGAGGGTCGTCTTCAGAACTCCGCCGAGCCCGCCGCGTGCCCAGGCCAACCGTGGTCACGAGACGGGCTCTCCGAGATCCAATCCACTACACCCACGTTCGGCACGCACCGCCACGGAGCCGTCCGGGTGACCCGGACCGTCTGCCTCGCCGTCAGGCAAGGACGTCGACGGCCCGGGCGACGGAGATGTCTTGCGCCCGTTCTGTTTGCGCGGGCATCCCGACCTGCGAGCTGCCCCCGGCGGGCACGCGCAAGATGCCATCGGCCGCACGCGGTCGCCGTCCGCACGCAACTCCGGGCGTTCCGGAGCGAGCGAATACCCCGAACGGATGGCCACTGGCCTCCGGGAGCGCGGTTTGTCGGCCACCCGGGAACCAGTCTGTTTGTCTTGGGCGGCGAAATCAGCCTGCGCTGCGGTGCGGTGCGATGCGATGGATGAGGACAGATGAGTCAGCTGGACTTGGCGCGGCTGCAGTTCGCGATGACGTCGATCTACCACTTCCTGTTCGTCCCGGTCACCATCGGGCTCAGCCTGCTGACCGCGACGCTCCAGACCGCCTGGTACCGCGGCGGGCAGGTCGCGTACCTGCGGCTGACGCGGTTCTTCGGGACCCTGCTGGTGATCAACGTCGCCGTCGGCGTGGTGACCGGCCTGGTCCAGGAGTTCCAGTTCGGCATGGACTGGTCGGGCTACTCCCGCACCGTCGGTGATGTGTTCGGGGCGCCTCTGGCGATGGAGGGCCTCGCCGCGTTCTTCCTGGAGTCGACGTTTCTCGGGCTGTGGATCTTCGGCTGGGACAAGCTGTCAAAGCGCGTCCATCTGGCGACGATCTGGGCGGTAGCAGGGGGCAGCGCACTGTCCGCGCTGTTCATCATGGCCGCGAACTCGTGGATGCAGCACCCGGTCGGCTACCAGGTCGACCCGTCCACCGGCCGCCCGCAGCTCGATGACGTCTGGGCGCTGTTCACCAACCCCGTCTTCCTCCGCGGCTACCTGCACGTACTGCTGGCCGCACTGGTCACCGGTTCGATGGTCATGCTCTCCGTTTCCGCCTGGCACCTGCGCAAGGCCCTTCGCGATGACAAGGGCGGCACCGAGGACCAGACCCAGTCCCAAGCCCAGACCCAGTCCCAAGGCCAGGACGACCCGACGGCGATGAAGGGGGAGGCCGCCGGCTTCCGGCTGTCAGCCCGTCTGTCGCTGTTCGTCCTCGTGCCGGCCCTGATGTTCGCCATGCTCGTCGGGAGTGAACTCGGCGTGACCGAGGGCAAGTACCAGCCGATGAAGATCGCAGCGGCCGAGGCGCAGTGGGAGACCTGCCAGCCCTGCTCCTTCTCCCTCTTCCAGATCGGCGGCGGCAACAACGACCAGACACCCACGCAGATCCTGGAAATCCCCCACCTGCTGTCCCTGTTGGCCACCAACCACTGGAACGGCAAGGTTCTCGGACTGAACGAGGTCAACAGCCAGTACCAGAAGGCCTACGGGCCGGGCGACTACGTGCCCAACGTCTTCATCCAGTACTGGTCGATGCGTGTCATGGCCTACCTCGCCTCGCTCGCCCTCCTCCTCGGAGTGTGGGGTCTGTGGCTGCTGCGCCGCGAACGGCTCACCCGCTCACGCTGGTTCCTGACCGCGGCGGTGTGGGCCGTGGTGCTGCCGTTCCTCATCAACACCTCCGGCTGGCTCCTCACCGAGAACGGACGCCAGCCCTGGATCGTGCAAGGCATCCAGTTGACGAAGAACGGGGTCTCCTCCTCCGTCAGCACCACCGAGGTCGCCATCAGCATCGTGGCCTTCTTCCTCCTCTACGCCGCGATGGCCGTGATCGCGGCCGTGCTGATGACGCGCCACACACGCAAGGGCACCGGCCCCCTGCACCAGGACGACCAGCCCGCAACCGAGATGACCTACTGAGGTCACGAGCCACCCGGAAGGCCCGCGATGGCATTCACCACCCTCTGGTTCATCCTCGTCGCCGTGCTGTGGACAGGCTTCTTCGTCCTGGAGGGCTTCGATCTCGGAGTCGGCATGCTCCACGGACTGCTCTCCCGCAAGGAATCGAGCCGCCAGGCCGTTCTTCACACCATCGGACCCGTATGGGACGGCAACGAGGTCTGGCTGGTCACCGCCGGTGCCGCGATGTTCGCCGCCTTCCCCGGCTGGTACGCCACCCTGTTCTCCGGCTTCTACCTCGCCCTTGTCCTGCTGCTGGCCGGACTCATCGTCCGCGGCATCGCCATCGAGTACCGCGGGCGGGTCGACAGCGTGCGATGGCGACGAAGCTGGACGGTCCTGCTGACCGTCGGCAGCGTGACCGTGCCCCTGGTGCTCGGCATCGCCCTCGGCGACCTGCTGCACGGCGTACCCATCGGCCGCGACCAGGAGTACGAGGGCACCTTCGCCGACCTTTTCACCGGCTACGGCATCTTCACCGGCATCACCCTCACCGCCCTCTGCCTCCTGCACGGCGCGACCTTCCTCGCGCTGAAGACCAGCGGGGACATCCGCGAGAAGGCCCGCAGGCTCGCCCGCCGCATCGCCGTGCCCGCCGGCCTGGTGGTCCTCGCCTTCGTCTTCTGGACACGCTCGCTCGCGGGCGGCGGCATCCTCCTCAACCTCGCCGAACTCGCCGCCGTCCTGGCCGTCGTCGCCGCGGCCTGGCTGATCAGCGGCGGCCACGACGGCTGGGCGTTCGGCGCCACGACTCTGGCGATGGCCGCGACCGTGGCGTCACTCTTCGCCGAGCTCTTTCCCAGGGTCATGGTCTCCAGCACGAGCGGCGCCTTCGACCTGACCGTCCACAACACCGCGTCCGGCCCTTACGCCCTCAAGGTCCTGACCGTGGTCGTCCTCGTCCTGCTCCCTGTCGTCCTCTGCTACCAGGGCTGGACCTACCACGTCTTCCGCCAGAGGATCTCCGCCGACCATTTCCCCACGCAGGGACAGCCTGCTACGCCGTCCACGGGCAGGCCGGACCAATGAGCCCGGCGCGTTCGTGATGCGGATCGCTGTATCTCGGCTCATCCAGCCCGGCGCTGTTGGGCTCGCAGGCAGAGACTGATCTTGTCGGCTCGCCCCCAAGGTCCCATCAGGGGCCGGCCACGCATCGGGCGCCACTGAGTCCTTCCCGGTAAGGGAAGGACTCAGAGACCAAGTTGTTGACCGCCGCGTGCGTCAGCAGCCGGTGCCGCGGTGGATCTGGTCCGCTCGTTCCCATGGGTCGCACCCTTGTCGTCCAAGGTGCGGCACGCGTCGGCGATGTCCTGGCTCAGACGGTCGATCTGCTCGCGGCTCAGGGTCTCCTTCTGGATCCGCAGGGGATGCCGGTCGCGATTCCGGCCACCTCTGGTTGCCAATGGATCAGGGGCAGGCGTATGCGTCTGTGCGTGCAAATGGCGGGGGCGAGCGCGCCGGATCGCCCTCCGTATTGCTTCCGTCAAAGCCTTGCGGACACCGGGTCCCCGGTCCTTGGCCCCGGGGGGAGGGGGGTTACAACCGGTTGCCGCTGCTTCTGTTCGCCGTGAGCGCGCACAGGGCGCCGAGGACGACGGCCAGGGCGCCGATGATGATGCTGTTGAGCGCGACTCCGGTGTCCGGGCTGTTGCCGACGATCCACGGCGAGATGATCATCCAGGTGCCCATCGCGCAGATCGCCCAGCTCAGGCCGTACATCCTCCCCGGCGTGACGGTGAATCCAAGAGCCAGCACGCCGATCGCGATTCCCATGATCAGGTTGTGCGTCGCCAGGTCGGGCTGGCTCGTCGTGTAGTGGAGTACCCACGGGGACACGGCGCAGTACAGGCCGAGCAGGAACACCGGCCCGTCCACGAGCGCCACGTCGCGACCACCGATCACGCGCTCGTACCGCGCGCGCATCTCGGATGCATCCGGGTGGCTGGTGATGTCGCCACCGGCATGTGAGACGTCGGCCATGACTCGTCTCCTTCGATCTGGTCCGATCTCCACGGCCCGACCGCGCCCGAAGCACCGCGCGGTCGGCGCCGCGCACCACCATTCTGCGCTTATTTCATCCTTATGTGTAGAGGTGTCGCTTACCTGACGATGCGGGCGACCGGACCGGCGGACCCGTGGCTCCGCCGGGCCCGCGAGGCCGTGTCAGGGGGCGATGAGCAGGCGGGCGATGGCGCGGCGTGCCCGGGTCGGCGCCTGTGGGTCGCGGTGCAGCTGGATCGACTGGTCGGCCGCGAGGATCACTCCGCCCAGCTCGAAGACGAGCTGGTCCACATCGGTGCGCTCGGGAAGCTGGCCGGTCTCGACCGCCGTGGTCAGTTCCGCCGAGACGTACGCCGTCCACGCGTCCAGCGCGGCCAGGACGGCGTCGCGGACCGGGCCGGGGCGGCCGTCGAACTCGCTCGCCACCGAGGTGAGGAAGCAGCCCCCGTGCCCTTCGTCCTCGGCCATGTAGGCGATCCACTCCTCGAAGGCGCGCGTCAGCCGCTCCGTGCCGGGCCTGGCCCCGACGGCCCGTGCCGGGACCCGTAGCCGGAACCGCTCGACCGCCGCGTCCAGTACGGCGAGCTGGAGGGCCTCCTTGCTGCCGAAGTGGCCGATCACGCCGGCCTTGCTCATCGTCAGATCGGTGGCGAGGCGCCCGATGGTGAGGCCTTCGAGGCCCTCGGCGGAGGCCAGTGCGAGGGCGCTCCCGATGATCCGGTCGCGGGTGGCGGCGGTTTCGGCGACGGACTTGCGCGGACTCATGCGGCCAGCTTAACCTAACGACCGTTCGCTATTAGCTTACGAACGTTCGTTATCTATAGCGAGCCCCAGTACAGCTCCGTGCCGGTGCCAGGGGGCATCCACGGACGCCCGAAGGGACTCATCCGTGAAGATCCACCACCTGAACTGCGGTTCCCTGCGAACGATCGACAGCGCGGAGGGAAGCCTCCCCGCGGTGTGTCACTGTCTCCTCGTCGAAACGGACCGCGACGGCCTCGTCCTGGTCGAGAGCGGCATCGGTACGGCCGATGTGGCACGGCCCGAGGAGAACCTCGGCGCGGACTTCCTCGGCCGCGCCCAGCCGGTCCTGGACCTCGCCGAGACCGCGCTGCACCAGGTCACCAACCTCGGCTTCCGGCCCGAGGACGTACGGCACATCGTGCTCAGTCATCTCGACCTCGACCATGCCGGCGGCCTGCCCGACTTCCCCTGGGCCAAGGTCCATCTGAGCGAGGCCGAGCACCGCGCGGCCATGGCGGCACCCGGCGCCCACCCCGAGGACCGCGTCCGCTACCGCCCGGCCCAGTGGGCGCACCGGCCGCACTGGGTCACGTACGCGGAGCCCTCGGGGGACCCCTGGTTCGGGTTCGACGCGGTCCGGCCGCTGGAGGGCCTGGACGCGGAGATCCTGCTCGTCCCGCTCGGCGGCCACACCCGGGGCCACAGCGCGATTGCCGTCGAGGACGCCGGGCGCCGGCTCCTGCACTGCGGTGACGCCTACTACTTCCACCGCGAGATCGACCCCGACCGCCCCCAGGGCCATCCCGGCATGGACATCCTCCAGCAGATCACCGAGGTGGACCGGCCCCTGCGGCTCGCCAACCACGCCCGGCTGCGCGAACTGGTCCGCCTGCACGGCGACGAGGTCGACGTCATCAGCGCCCACGACCCCTGGGAACTGGCCCGGTACACGGGCGGGGCGGAGGGCACGGGCAGCCGGTGAGGACGGCCCGGCGCCCGCGGTCCCCTGGTCAGAGCATCCTCCGGCCGCCTCCTCACCCGATCGAAGGATGATCGCTCCCCGGCCAATCCGTTCAGGCCTCAGCTCCGGAATACCTCCGAGAGCTCCGACAAGGAGCCGGGTGGGAGGAGACCGATGAGGCACAGGTCCGCAGACGCTTCGGACAGCGGCGCCGGGCGCACCGGGCGGGAACGGCAGGGGGCGCGCCGTCGTACGGCCGTGATCGGCGGGGGAGTGGCCGGTCTCACCGCCGCGCACGTGCTCAGCCGCGTCGGGCCCGTGGCGCTGTACGAGGCGGACGACCGGCTCGGCGGACACGCGCACACCCACGACCTGACCTCGTCCGACGGACGCCTGCACCGCGTCGACTCGGGCTTCATCGTGCACAACCACCGCACCTACCCGAACCTGCTGCGGCTGTTCGCCGAACTCGGCGTCGCCACCCAGGAGTCCGAGATGAGCATGTCGGTGCGGTGCGAAGGATGCGGACTCGAGTACGCGGGCGCGCGCGGCCCCGCAGGACTGTTCGCCCGGCCGCGCAACGCGCTGCGCGGCTCCTATCTGCGGATGCTCACCGAGGTGCCGGCCTTCCACCGCGCCGCCCGCCGCCTGCTGGCCGAGGGCGGCGAAGACACCCTCACCCTGGGCGAGTTCCTGGCCTGGCAGCGCTTCTCGCCCTATTTCACCCGGCACTTCATGACCCCGCTCGTCTCCGCCGTCTGGTCCTGCGACGCGGCCACCGCCCGCCGCTACCCCGCCGCCTATCTGTTCCGCTTCATGGAGCACCACGGCATGCTCTCGGTGGGCGACTCGCCGGTCTGGCGCACCGTGACGGGCGGCTCCCGCTCCTACGTCGACCAGCTGGCCAAACAGTTCGACGCGGTGCACACCTCCACCCCGGTCCGGTCCGTGCGCCGCCACGCCGACGGGGTGGAGATCACCACCGAGGACGGCACCACCGCCTCGTACAACTCCGTGGTCATCGCGGTCCACCCCGACCAGGCGCTGCGGCTGCTCGCGGACCCCAGCCCGGCCGAGCGCGAGGTGCTCGGAGCCTTCCGCTACTCACGCAACACCACCCTCCTGCACACCGACACGGCACTCCTGCCGCGCGCCACCGGGGCCCGCGCCTCCTGGAACTACCTGATGCCGGACTGCGACACCGACGCGGACCGGGTCCGGGTCAGCTACGACATGAACCGCCTCCAGCGGCTGGACGCGCCCGAGACCTATGTCGTCACCCTGGGCGGCCAGGACCGCGTCGACCCGGCCCGGGTCCTGGCCCGCATGGAGTACGAACACCCCGTCTACACCCCCGAGTCCGTCGCGGCCCAACGCCGACTCCCGCCGCTCAACGGCCCGGTGACCGCGTACGCCGGCGCCTACCACGGGTGGGGCTTCCACGAGGACGGCTGCCGGTCCGGCGTCGAGGCCGCCGCCGCACTGGGGGTGACCTGGTGATCGACACCCCCGCCCTCTATCCCTGCACCGTCGCGCACATACGCACCGCACCCACCCGGTACGGGCTCCGCCACCGGACCTACATGTGGCTGACGGACCCCGACCGACCGCCCGAACTGCCCTACCTCATGCGCCCGTTGGCCCGGTTCGATCCCCGCGACCACTTCGACGGCGACCAGCCGAGCATCCGGGCCGGCCTGGACCGCTTCCTCGCCTCGCACGGCGTCGACCTGCACGGCGGCCCGGTGGTGATGCTCGCCCACGCCCGGGTCCTCGGCCACGTCTTCAACCCGCTGACCCTGTACTGGTGTCACGACCCGGACGGCACCGCGCGCTGCGTCGTGGCCGAGGTGCACAACACCTACGGCGAACGGCACTCCTATCTGCTGCGCCCCGACGGCAGCGGGACCGCGCGGACACGCAAGGAGTTCTACGTCTCGCCCTTCTTCCCCGTCGACGGCGCGTACCGGATGCGGCTGCCCAGGCCCGGCAGCCGGCTCGACCTGACGGTCCATCTGGAACGCGAGGGTGCCCGGCCCTTCACCGCCACCGTCCGCGGGACCCGCCGGGCCGCGACCGCCGGCGCGCTGCTGCGCCAGGCGCTGCGCAACCCGTGGTCCACCGCCGCCGTGTCCGCCGCCATCCGGCTGCACGGCATCCGCCTGTATCTGCGCGGACTGCCCGTCCAGCCCCGCACCCCTCACCGAGCCCAGGAGAACGTGAAATGAGGACTGCCGAGTCCTGCCCCGTCGCGGCACCACGACAGGACACCGACCCGGACCGCTGGCCGGACGTGGTGACGCCGCCGGACACCTCGCGGGCCCGCACCGCCGTCACCCGGGCCCTGCTGCGCCGGGCGCTGGAACGCCTGCCCCTGCAGGCACGGTTCGCCGACGGAACCCGCGTCGGCGCGGGCGGCCCCGTCATCGAGATCCACGACCCGGCCGCCTTCCACCGCCGCATCGGCGCCCAGGGCCTCATCGGCTTCGGCGAGTCCTACATGGCGGGGGAGTGGGACGCGCCGGACCTGGTCGCCGCGCTCACCGTGCTGGCCGGGAACGCGGCACAGCTCATCCCGGCCCCGCTCCAGAAGCTGCGGGGACTGTGGGCTCTGAGCCGGCCCGACGTGCAGCGCAACACCCCGACGGGCGCCCGCGACAACATCAGCCGCCACTACGACCTGTCCAACGACCTGTTCGCGCTCTTCCTCGACGACACCCTCAGCTACTCGGCGGCCCTCTTCCGGGGCTTCCCCGCCACCTGGTCCCTGCTGGCCACCGCGCAGCACCGCAAGATCGACCGCCTGCTGGACCTCGCCGAGGTCGGACCCGGCACCCGGCTCCTCGAAATCGGCACCGGCTGGGGAGAACTGGCGATACGGGCCGCCGCGCGCGGCGCCCAGGTCACCTCGCTCACCCTCTCCGGGGAGCAACAGGCCCTGGCCCGCGAGCGGGTACGCGCGGCAGGACTCGACGACCGGGTGAGCGTCGAACTGTGCGACTACCGCGAGGCCGGGGGCACGTACGACGCCGTGGTCAGCGTCGAGATGGTCGAGGCGGTCGGCGAGGAGTTCTGGCCCGTCTACTTCGCCACCCTCGACGCACGGCTCGCCCCCGGCGGACGCGTCGCGCTCCAGGCGATCACCATGCCGCACGACCGCATGCTCGCCTCGCGCGACACCTTCACCTGGATCCAGAAGTACATCTTCCCCGGCGGACTGCTGCCCTCCGTGGAGGGGGTGGACGAGGTGACCCGCGCCCACACGTCGCTGCGCACCACCCGCAGGGACGCCTTCGGGGCGCACTACGCGGAGACCCTGCGCCTGTGGCGCGAACGGTTCACCGAGCGGGCGGACGAGGTCGCCGCCCTCGGCTTCGACACGACCTTCCGGCGCATGTGGACCTTCTACCTCGCCTACTCCGAAGCCGGGTTCCGCTCCGGCTATCTGGACGTCCAGCAGTACCTGTTCACGAAGGAGGACCCCACCCCATGAGCACCGCGCCCGCCGCCCGCACCGCTCGACGCGGCGCCGCCCACCGGCTCGCCGCACTGGCCGAGGACGCGCTCGGCGGACCGCTCCCGCTGCGGCTGCGCGCCTGGGACGGCAGCGAGGCCGGACCGCCCGGCACCCCCGTCGTGGTGGTGCGTTCACGACGCGCCCTCAGACGGCTGCTCTGGCAGCCCGGGGAACTGGGCCTGGCCCAGGCCTACATCACGCGCGACCTTGACGTCGAGGGCGACCTCGCACAGGCCCTGCGGGTGATGTGGGGCGCCGTACGCGAACGCGGTCTGCACACACCCCGGCTCACCCTCGCCGACCGGGCCCACGCCGCCGGAGCGGCCCTGCGCCTCGGGGCGGTCGGACCCCGGCCCGCGACCCCCGCCTCACAGGCCCGCCTGCGCGGCGGCCTGCACAGCAGGTCCCGCGACCGGGCCGCCATCAGCCACCACTACGACCTGTCGAACGCCTTCTACCGCCTGCTCCTCGACGACACCATGGCCTACTCCAGCGGCTACTGGACGAGCGACGACCCCGCCTTCGGCCCCGCCGACGCCCAGCGCGCCAAGCTGGAGCTGATCTGCCGCAAGCTCGGTCTGGTGCCGGGAGCCCGGCTCCTCGACATCGGATGCGGCTGGGGCTCCCTCACCCTGTACGCGGCCGAGGAGCACAAGACACAGGTCACCGCGGTCACGCTGGCCGCGGAACAGGCGGCGTACGTACGCGAGCAGGTGCGGGAGCGCCGGCTGGAGCACCTGGTCGACGTGGTGTGCCAGGACTACCGGGACATCGAGGGAGGCGCCTACGACGCGGTCGCCACGATCGAGATGGGCGAACACGTCGGCGACGCCGAGTACCCGGCCTTCGCCGCCTCCCTGCGCCGGCTGGTGCGTCCCCAGGGGCGCGTTCTCGTGCAGCAGATGTCCCGGGGATCCGTCGCCCCGGGCGGCGGCGCGTTCATCGAGGCGTACATCGCCCCCGACATGCACATGCGGCCCCTGGGCGAGACCGTGGGACTCCTGGAGGGCGCCGGTCTCGAGGTGCGCTCCGTGGAATCGCTGCGCGAGCACTACGTCCGGACGGTCGCGGCCTGGCACCGCACCCTGGAGGAGCGCTGGGACGACTTCGTGCGGCTCGTCGGGGAGGAGACGGCGCGCGTGTGGCGGCTCTACCTCGTCGGCGGGGCGCTCGCCTTCGAGGAGCGCCGCATGGGCGTCGATCAGATCCTGAGCGTGCGGCCCACCCCCGCCGGGGTCAGCGGCATGCCCGCCGTGCCGCGCGCCTGGTACCCGGACACGGACGAGCGATGAGCGGCTTCCCCTGGGACGCGTTCGCCCAGAACCTCGCTCTCGCGGCCGCCGCGGCGCTCGCCGTCATGCTCGCCACCTTCGCCGTCGCCGTACGCAGGGGCCTGCACCGGATCGTGGACGTCGCCTGGGGGATCGGGTTCACCGCGGTCGCCCTCGTCACGTTCCTGGCGTCCGCCGGGGAGGGCGACGACGCGCGGCGCGTGCTGGTCACGGTCCTCACCTCGGTGTGGGGACTGCGGCTGGCCGCGCACATCGCGCGGCGCGGCCGGGGGCACGGCGAGGACCCGCGCTACGAAGCCCTGCTGGCCAGGGCCCCCGGCAGCCGTGACCTCTACGCCCTGCGCATGGTGTATCTCCTGCAAGGGGCGCTGGTGTGGCTGGTGTCGCTGCCGGTCCAGGCCGCGCAGTACGTGCCGGGGCCGCTGACCGGCCTCGCCTGGACGGGCACCGCGCTGTGGGCGGTCGGCCTGTTCTTCGAGGCCGTGGGCGACGCCCAGCTCGCCCGCTTCAAGGCCGACCCCGCCCACCGCGGCCGCGTCATGGACCGCGGACTGTGGAGCTGGACCCGCCACCCCAACTACTTCGGCGACTTCTGCGTGTGGTGGGGCCTGTTCCTGCTCGCCTGCGACAGCGCGCCGTCGGCGGCGGTGTCGGTGGTGTCACCGCTGGTGATGAGCTACCTCCTCATCAACGGAAGCGGAAAGCCGATGCTGGAACGCCACATGGCCGAGCGTCCGGGTTTCCGCGAGTACGCGGAGCGCACCAGCGGCTTCTTTCCCCTGCCGCCGAAGCGTCGTGGCTGAGCGGTCCGGAGTTTCCCGTTCGGCACCGCGGCGTCGCCTGTGGGTCCCCTCCCGCCGGAGGGGACCCACAGGCGGTACGGCGAGCACCTCGTGCCCTCACCGGTGCAGGGGTGAGGGCACGAACGCTCAGGCGGGGAAATTCAGCAGAGCCAGCGGACCGGAGGTGGGCTCGGCCGAACCGCCGGCCGGCTCCACCGTGATCCCCATGCCGGACGCGCCGTCGACGGAGCCCTCCATCAGCACGGCCTCGGTGGTGCGGCCGGGGTCCATCAGCCCGGCGGACCGCATGGCGCCCGCGTCGGCGAACCACAGCTGGTAGACCTTGCCGCTCGGCGGCCTCGCCATCCGCGACGCGATGAACACGGCCTGGTCCCGGCTCTTGGACACCACGACCGTTCCGGTCGCGCCGTCCCCCAGCGTCGCCGTACGTGCCTTGGCGTCGGGGGCGGCGAGGACCGCGGCCACCTCGTTCGTACGCCGCTCGGCCTGGCGGGCCTGCTCCTGGGCGTCCTGGGCGCGCTCGTGCTGCCACGCCGCCGTACCGCCCAGCGCGGCAGCGGCGGCCAGGACGGCGGCCAGCGCCCACCGCGCGGGCCGGCGCCCGCGGGCGCCGGCGCGTCGGGGCGCCGTGAGCGGAATCGCGCGCGGCCCCTCCTGGCGGACCGTGGTGATCCGCCGCATGACCTGGTCCTTGAGGGCCGGGTCCGGCGACGCGGTGACGGCCAGGCCAAGCCGCGCGGCCGCGGCGGTCAGTTCCCGGACCTCCTGCGCACAGGCCTCGCAGTCCGCGGCGTGCCGCTCGAACCGTTCACGTTCGTCGTCGGCCAGCGCGTGCAGCGCGTACGCGCCGGTCAGTGTGTGCAGGTCCGTCGTGGTCACGCCGTCACCCCCAGGCAGTCACGCAGTCGGATCAGGCCGTCGCGCAGGCGGGTCTTGACGGTGCCGAGGGGAAGCGCGAGCAGCTCCGCCACCTCCCGGTAGGTCAGTCCGCGGTAGTAGGCCAGCGTCACCGACTGGCGCTGGAGCTCCGTCAGGGTGCGCAGACAGCGCCGCACCTGCTCACGTTCCAGACGCGCCTCGACCTGCTCGATCACCTCGTCGAACTCGGGCGTCCGGTCGAGGAGAGCGGCCTTGTGCTCCCGCGCCGCCGAGGCCTCGACCGAGCGCACCCGGTCCACGGACCGCTGGTGGGCGAGGGTGAGGACCCAGTTCGTCACCGAGCCGCGCTCGGGCCGGTAGCGGGCGGCGGTCCGCCACACCTCGACCAGCACCTCCTGGGTGACCTCCTCCGACTGCGCCCGGTCGCGCAGCACCCGGCGCACGATGCCGAGGACGGGTCCCGCCACGACGTCGTAGAGCGCGGCGAACGCCTGCTGGTCGCCCCGGGCGACCCGGGCCATGAGATCCGGCAGGTCCGGCTCCGCAGACGGGCTTCTCCCGATCTCCACGGCTTCCTTCACGGTGTGGTCCTCCAGGACGCGTTGACGGTTCGGAAGTGATCCGAAGCCGGTCGGGCGGCGGATTGGCCCGGGGCCGGAAAGATCCGGACGGGCCGGGACGCATGGGTGCGCCGGGGCACGGGGCGGCCCGCGGAACACGGCGCGCGGTCGGCGTTCAGACCTCCGCCGCCGACCGCAGACCGTCGCGCAACTGGTGCAGACCGCGTCGGGAGTGGCTCTTGACCGTGCCCAGCGGCAGGCCTGTGCGCTGCGCGATCTGCGTCTGCGTGAGGTCCTCGTAGAACGCGAGATGCAGCACCCGGCGCTGCGGTGTGGGGAGCTTGGCCAGCTCGTGCCGGACCAGGACACGGTCGAGCGCCGCTTCGGGCCGGGCCCGGGTGTCGTCGGCGAGGACCAGGAGCGCGCCGGCCGCGCCGACCAGCTCGGTGCGCCGGGTGCGCGCGGACAGCGCGTCGGCGATCTTGCGCCGGGTGATGCCGACGAGCCAGCCGGCGAGTGTGCCGCGCTCCGGGCGATAGCCCCGCCCGCCCCGCCACACGGCGAGGAACACCTGCTGGGTGACGTCCTCGGCCTCGCGCGAATCGCCCAGCGAGCGCCGGGCGAGCGTGTGGACGAGGGGGGCCCAGCGCCGGTACGCGGCGGCGATCGAGGCCTCGTCCCCGTCGATGATGCCCCGCGCCAGGTCCGCGTCCGCGATCGCGTCCGTGATCGTGTCCGCGGGCTCGGCGGTCCGCTGTTCGACGGTCGGATCTGCGCTCATGGCCACGGCTCCTCGCTCCGGGCGCCTCCTGCGGCGGGCCCCGTGAACCCATCGTGTGAACGATGGGACAGAGGCGACAACTCGCATCGTTTCTGCGTCGTATAGTCGCCGTATGGGTGAGAGCCGGACGGATCAGGGGCGGGGACCGGGCACAGGATCCGCCGAGGCCGGTGTCACCACCGGTGCGCTGGCCCGTCGCCTCGGAGTCTCACCCACCACCCTGCGGTCCTGGGACCGCCGGTACGGCGTGGGGCCCGCGGTCCGTTCCGACGGACGGCACCGCCGCTGGACGCCCCAGGACGTCGCGATGCTCGAGGAGATGTGCCGGCTGACCTCGGCGGGAGTGCCGCCCGCCGAGGCGGCCAGGGCCGCGAAGGGCGGGGCCGACCCGGTCGCGCCCGAGGCCGATGCCCCGCCCGGCCAGGACGATCCCCGTTCGCGCGCGGCCGGAGCGCTGCCCCTCGGTGACGCCCGGCAGGAGTGCAAGGGTCTCGCGCGCGCCGCCGTACGCCTCGACGCGCCCTCGGTGGACGACCAGTTGACCTCGCTCGTCACACGGCACGGCGTGGTCGTCGGCTGGGAGGAGGTGATGGTGCCGACCCTGCACGCGGTGGGGCGCAAGTGGGAGTCGGCCGGGGACCGTTACGTGGAGGTGGAGCACCTGCTGTCCTGGCACATCTCCCGGGTGCTGCACCGCGCCCCCGGACCGGCGGTGCCCGGAGTGCCGGCCGCCGGCACGGGACCCGTGGTGCTGGCCTGCGTGCCGGGCGAACAGCACTGCCTGCCGCTCGAGGCGCTGCACGCGGGGCTCGTCGAACAGGGCCTGCCCACCCGGATGTTCGGCCCCGCCGTGCCCCCGGAGGCGCTGACCACGGCGGTGCGGCGGCTCGGGCCGGTCGCCGTCGTGCTGTGGTCCCAGACCCGTTCCACCGCCGACCGCCCGCTGGCCCGGCACATCGCCGCCACCACCTGGGGCGTCAAGGGCGCACGCAGCCATCCCGCCGTCCTCCTGGGCGGCCCCGGCTGGGCCGGACGCGCGGAGCCGGGCATGCTCCGGCCGCCGGGACTGCGGGACGCGCTGACCACGCTGGCGGGTCTGGCCGGCGGCTGAACGGGCCGAGGCCCACCGCTCCGCCGCGCGCACGGGTCCGCAACCCCGCGCGCGCGGCCGGAGCCACCGTCGCCGGTGCCGATCAGCCCACAGTCGGCGTCGGAGAGGGCTTCGTGGCGGCGCCGCTGCCTGCGGGCGGCGTCAGGACGACGACCGGCTCGCCGGGCTGCGGCGCGGGCGGCGTCAGGTTGTCCTTGGGCACCTTCGGGAGGGTCGTCTCCTGGATGATCACCTGCTCGAAGTCGACCAGCCCGGTCTTCTCCATCACGGTGATGTGGTCCAGCACGGTGTCGTTGGCCTGGTCGGCGAGCTGACGTACGAGGGCGTTCTCGGTCGTGGCGCGGATCTTCGCGACGGTCGAGAAGATCTGTCCGTGCGTGATGCGCAGGATGTTGGCGAAGTCGGTGTCGAACTTCTTGCCGCTGTCCGCGCTCAACGTCGCCACGAAGCCCTGCTGTTGCGGGGACGGCTTGTTGGGCAGCGTGATGCCGAGCTGTGTGGCGATCTTGCGGCTCGTGTCGTCGAGCCCCGCATGCCCCGAGATCAGGTGCTCCCCCGCGGTGCGGACCGCCGGTATGGTCCCCTTCTGCAGGGCCAGTTGCCCGACCGGGTACTCCCACAGTCCCGCCGCGCGCACCTTGACGACGAAGTCGCGGTCGGCCTCGGTCAGCGGCCCCGAGGACGGATTGGCGATGATGCGCGTCGAGGTGGTGGACGCGGTGGACACCCCCAGCATGGCCGGATAGGCGAGCGCGGCGAGGGTCAGGGTCAACGCGCCGGTCACGAAGAGTGTTCCCGCGTTCCGTGCAATGCGCATTGAGCAGCCTCCTGGGGGCGGGGCGGCGCTCCGGAGCCGTTGACTCCGGGCCGCGCGGTGGATCCGGTGCGGATGGATCCGGTACGGGTGGTTCGGACGACCACATGTACGGCGTCAGGCCGGAAAGAAATCTCTACTCCGGGTAAAATCCCGGAAGTTCTGCCCGGTCGCCGAGTCTCCCGATCACGGCCGCTACGCCTGGTCACGGCCGCGACGCCCGGTCCCGGTCCCGGCCGCGACGCCCGGTCCCGGCTCCGACGCTCAGTCGCGGCCCCGGGCCTTCTTGAACCGGGCCAGCCCCTCGGACAGATCGACGATCGGGTCCGGGTAGTCGAAGGCCGCGCGGTCCAGGCCCCGGAGCTTCCACGGCTCGTGCACGGCACGCCCCGCGAGCCCCGCCAACTCGGGCACCCAGCGCCGGACATACGTGCCGTCCGGGTCGTACTTCCCGGCCTGGATCACCGGGTTCAGGACGCGGTTGGGCCGGCTGTCCGTGCCCGTTCCCGCCATCCACTGCCAGTTGAGCTGGTTGTTGGCGACATCGCCGTCCACCAGCAGGTCCAGGAAGTGCCGGGCCCCGACCCGCCAGTCCACGTACAGCGTCTTGGCCAGGAAGCTCGCGGTGAGCAGGCGGCCCCGGTTGTGCATCCAGCCCTCGTGCCGCAATTGCCGCATCGCCGCGTCCACCACCGGATAGCCGGTCCGCCCCTCCCGCCACGCCTCGATGTCGTCCCGCGCCTCGGCGGCCGAGCGCCAACGGTCGTGCTGGGAGCGGTAGTCGGCGGCGGACGCGTCCGGCCGGGCGGCCAGCACCTGGTGGTGGAAGTCCCGCCACGCCAGCTGCCGTACGAACGCCTCGGCGCCCGGACCGCCCGCGGCGGCCGCCCGGTGCACCAGCTCGACCGGCGACAGCGTGCCGAAGTGCAGGTGGGGGGAGAGCCGGGAGGTGGCGTCGCCCGGCAGGTCGTCATGGCGGTCCTCGTACGCCCCGATCCCGCCCCGCAGCCAGGCCGTGACGCGCTTCCTGGCCTCCGTCTCACCGCCCGTGGCCAGCCCCGGCGACACCCCGGACACCCCCGAGCGGGACGGGACCTCCTCCGAGCCGACGCCCTCCGGCACCCGGACGGCCCGGGGAGCGGCGACCACGTCCCGCAACGGCTGCCGCGCCCACTGGCGGTGGTAAGGCGTGAAGACGGCGAAGTGGTCGGAGGACGCCGGGGTGACCGCGCCCGGAGCCAGCGCGGTGATCACCGTCTCGTGGACGTGCAGTCGGCACCCCTCCGCCTCCAGCGCGGCGCGCAGCCGCTCCTCCCGGCGGTGCGCGAAGGCGCTGACCCCCGCCGCCATGTGCACCTCGTCGGCGTCGGCCTCCGCGACCGTCTTGGCCACCTCGGCCACCACGTCGCCGGAACGCACCACCAGGCGGCCGCCGCGCTCCCGCAGCCGTGCGTCCAGATCCGCCAGGCAGTCGGCGAGGAAGGCCATCCGGTTGGGAACGGTGAACCCGGCCTCCGCGACGGCCTCGTCGCGGACGAACAGCGGCACCACCGCGTCGGAACCGTCGAGGGCGGCCCGCAGCGGCGGGTGGTCGTGCAGCCGCAGGTCCGAGGTGAACAGGACGACAGAGATGGTCATGGCGTGGCTCCGGGGCAGGTCCGCGAGGGGTACGGCGTCGATCTGCTTCGTCTCGGCCGGCTCCCGCGGATGCGGGGTCAGCGGGTGAGCGCGGGTTCCTCCCGCCCGGCGGGCGCGTTCTTCACGGCGGCCTTCGCGATGTTGCGGGCCATACCGCCGAACACCACGGAGTGGAACGGCGAGACGCTCCACCAGTACAGGTGGCCGAGCAGCCCGTGCGGATGGAACAGGGCACGCTGGCGGTAGCGCGTACGCCCGTCGTCCGTCACCTCGGCGTACATCTCCAGCCAGGCCAGACCCGGCAGCCGCATCTCGGCGCGCAGCCGCAGCAGTTGACCCGGCTCGATCTCCTCCACGCGCCAGAAGTCGAGCGAGTCGCCGACACGCAGCCGGGCGGCGTCCCGGCGCCCGCGCCGCAGCCCCACCCCGCCCACCGCGCGGTCGAGCCAGCCGCGCACCGCCCAGGCCAGCGGGAAGGAGTACCAGCCGTTGTCACCGCCGATGCCCTCGATCACCCGCCACAGCGCCTCGGGCGACGCGTCCACGGTCAGCTCGCGGCGGTCGGTGTAGAGACTGCCGCCGGCCCAGTCGGGGTCGGTGGGCAGCGGATCACTGGACGTCCCCGGATACGAGGCCGACGACCAGCGCGTGGTCACCTGGGCGTCACGCACCCGCTGGAGCGCCAGGGACACCGACGAGTCGAAGCCGATCGGCCGTCCCGGGGGATCGGGAACGTACCGGACGATGTCGTGCTCGCGGCACACGACCTCGTGGCGCAGCGACTCGGTGAGCGGCCGCGCGATGGACGCGGGCACCGGGGTGACCAGGCCGACCCAGTGACTGGACAGCCGGGGCGTGAGCACCGGCACCGGGAAGATGAGCCTGCGGGGCAGCCCGGCGATGACCGCGTACCGCCGCATCATCTCCAGGTAGGTGAGGACCTCGGGACCGCCGATGTCGAACGCGCGATTGACCTCCGCGGGCATCCGGGCGCTGCCGACCAGGGTGCGCAGCACATCGCGTACGCCCATCGGCTGGATCCGGGTGTGCACCCAGCTCGGCGTCACCATCACCGGCAGCCGCTCGGTCAGATAGCGCAGCATCTCGAAGGAGGCCGAGCCGGAGCCGATGATCACCGCGGCGCGCAGCACGGTGGTCGGTACCCCCGATTCCAGCAGGATGCGGCCCACCTCGGCCCGCGACCTGAGGTGCGGTGACAACTCCGCCTCCGGTACGCCCGCGGGGGTGAGGCCGCCCAGGTAGACGATGCGCCGCACACCCGCCGCGCGGGCCTGCTCGCCGAAGATGCGGGCCGCCCTGCGGTCGGTCTCCTCGAAGTCGTGGCCCGTGCCGAGGGCGTGCACGAGGTAGTACGCGACCTCGCACCCGTCCATCGCGTCGGCGACGGATGCGGCGTCCGTGACGTCCCCGCGCACCACCTCCGCCTCGCCCGCCCAGGGGTAGTCGCGCAGCTTGGCGGGGGAGCGGGCCAGACAGCGCACCCGGTAGCCCTCGGCCAGCAGTTCGGGGACCAGCCGTCCGCCGATGTAGCCGGTCGCACCGGTCACCAGACACCTCGGTCCGGTGGGGGCGTCGTCGCTCATGGGTCCTCCGTCGGTGCCGCCGTCGCCCCCGCTGTCCGCCCCCTCCTGATCCCTTCCCCGTCGGCGCCCCCAGCGGATGCGCCGTACGGGACGGCCTGGCGCGAGACGGCCGTACGGGGGACAGGCCGCGGACTTCTATAGGCTGATCGCGTGGCCAGACGAGACGACCGTGACGACCGGACGGGTGACCCGGACCCCGACGCGGGCCGGGAGCCGGAGCGTGCCCCGGTGACGGATCTCCAGGCCTTCGCGGTCCAGCTGCGCCGCATGAACGGCGAGATCAACCGGCTGGTCCACGGCTTCGCCGGGGAGCACGGTCTGCACGCCACGGACGTGCAGGCCCTCGCCGCGATCCTCGACGCGCCCGAGCCGCTCACGCCCGGCCGGCTCCGCGAGCATCTGGGACTCACCTCGGGCGCGGTCACCGCGTGTCTGGACCGGCTGGAGCGCGCGGGCCACATCCGGCGCGTCCGGGAGAGTCCCGACCGCAGAGTGGTCCACCTCCACTACGTCCCGGATGCCAAGTCGGCCGCGCGCGCCCACTTCCGGCCGCTCGCCGAGGTCACCGCGAGCGTGCGGTCCGGCTTCAGCGAGGACGAGCTGTCGGTGGTCCTCCGCTTCCTGACGGAGATGAACGAACACCTTTCCGGCGTGCGTTCCCCGGGGCGCTGAACCCGTCCGTCCGCGGGAACGCCCCGACGGCCGCCTGCTCCTGTCGTCGTTTCCCGGCTGCCGGTGTGTCACGGGTCGTGGGTCCGGTCGCGGTCCGGTGCATCCGGAGGGGTGCCGGGTCCGGAAGCGAGGGCGTGGTCTACGATCTGGGCGCAAGATATCTCAATGATTGAGATTCTTTATTATTGAGATACCTGTCCCACCTGCCCGTGAAATCTGGAGAGCGATGTCCATCACCCCGCGACGGGCCCTGTGGCTGATCCCCGTCGTCCTGCTCGTGGCCTGGCTCGGCATCGGAGGCACTCTCGGCCCCTACGCCGGCAGACTCGGCGAGGTCGCCACCAACGACCAGGCCGCCTTCCTGCCGCGCAGCGCCGAATCCACGAAGGTGGTGGCCCAGCAGCGCGCCTTCCGGCAGGCCGAGACGCTGCCCGCGATCGTCGTCTGGACCGTGGACGGCGGCGGTTCCGCCGCCGGGGCCCAGCGGTCGGCCGCGAGCGGAGCGCTCGCCTCGCTCACCGGCGCCCCCGGCGTGGTCGGCCGGGCGTCCCCCGCCCTGCCGTCGCGGGACGGCAAGGCACTCGAGGGTGTCGTCCAGCTCAGGCCCGACCTCGGCGAGAAGCTCCCCGACGCCATCGAGCGCATCCGCACCGCCGCCGAACGCGTCCCGGGAACGACCGCCCAGGTCGCGGGACCGGCGGCCAGTCAGGCCGACCTCTCCGACGCCTTCGCCGGAATCGACGGCCTGCTCCTCGGAGTGGCCCTGGCGACGGTCCTGGTGATCCTGCTGCTGGTCTACCGCAGCGTGCTGCTGCCCTTCCTCATCATCCTCGGGGCCGTCTTCGCGCTGGGCCTGGCCTGCGCCGTCGTCTACGTCCTCGCCGACCACGACGTCGTCCGCGTGGACGGTCAGGTGCAGGGCATCCTCTCGATCCTCGTGATCGGCGCCGCGACCGACTACGCCCTCCTGCTGACCGCCCGCTACCGCGAGGAACTCGCCCTGCGCGCCGACCGGTTCACGGCCGTCCGGGCCGCGCTCCGGCAGTCCTGGGGCGCGATCGTCGCCAGCGCCGGAACCGTCGCCCTCGGACTGCTCGCGCTGCTGCTCAGCGACCTGACGAACAACCGGGCGCTCGGCCCCGTGGGCGCCATCGGCGTGGTCTGCGCCGTCCTGAGCACGCTCACCTTCCTGCCCGCCGTCCTGGTGCTGCTCGGCCGCGCCGCCTACTGGCCCGCCGGTCCCCGCCCGGCGGGGAACGCGCGGACCGGCAGCGGCATCTGGAACCGGGTCGCGGATCTGGTGGACCGCGCGCCGCGCAAGGTCTGGGCGATCGCCCTGGCCGGGCTCCTGGCCTGCGCCGCCTTCGCGCCCACCCTCTCCGCGAAGGGCGTCCCCCTCGACGAGATCTTCGTCAACGACGCGCCGTCCGTCGCCGCGCAGGAGACCCTCGGCCGCCACTTCCCCGGCGGCTCCGGGAACCCCGCCGTGATCATCGCGGACGCCGGCAGCGTCACGCGGGTCACGGCCGCGGCGCGTGCGACGGAGGGTGTCGCGTCGGCCGCCGCGGTGACGGCCTCCGGGCAGCCCGGCGAGGGAGAGCCCCGGGCCGTCGACGGCCGGGTGCGTGTCGACGTCACCCTGCGGTCCGCCGCGGACAGCGACGCGGCCAAGGAGACCGTCGCGCGGCTGCGCGAGGCGGTACACGCCGTGCCGGGCGCCGACGCGCTCGTCGGGGGCTACACGGCCCAGCAGTACGACACCCGGCAGACCGCCGAACGCGACCGCACGCTCATCGTGCCCGTGGTCCTCGCCATCATCCTGGTCATCCTGATCGGCCTGCTCCGCTCGCTGCTGATGCCGGTCCTGCTGGTGGCCACCGTGGCGCTCAACTTCCTCGCCACCCTGGGCATCTCGTCCCTCGTGTTCCGGCACGGATTCGGCTTCACGGGCACCGACGCGTCCGTGCCGCTGTACGGCTTCGTGTTCCTGGTGGCTCTCGGAGTCGACTACAACATCTTCCTGATGTCCCGGGTCCGTGAGGAGTCGCTGCTCCACGGGGTGCGCCAGGGGGTGCTGCGCGGACTCGTCGCCACCGGCGGAGTGATCACCTCGGCGGGCGTGGTGCTGGCCGCGACCTTCGCCGCCCTCGGCGTGATCCCGCTGGCCTTCCTCGTGCAGATCGCCTTCATCGTCGCCTTCGGCGTCCTGCTCGACACCCTGGTGGTCCGCTCCTTGCTGGTGCCCGCCCTGGTCCGCGACATCGGCCGCCGCGCCTGGTGGCCGGGGACGCTGAGCCGCGAGCCGGAGCCCGGGCCCGTGCCCCGCGAGGTCGAGCGCGTCGGGGTGTGAGAGGACCGGCTTCACGGAGGGCGGATGCGAGAGGCCCGGGTGTGACGGGGCCCCGTCGGACGGCCCGGGTGTGACTGGGCCGTGAAGGAGAGGGTCCGCCCGCGCGGTTCGCGCGGGCGGACCGTCCGTGTCCGTCGCCGAGTCCATGTCCGTGCCCATGTCAGTGCCAGTGCCCATGCCCGTGTCCGAGTCCAAGGCCAAGTCCGTGCCCGGCGCTGTCGACGGACGGCGAACAGACCTGACATGTCTCGGAGAAACCCGGGCAAGCGGATCCCACGGGACTCGTCGCTCCGGGTCCGAGGTCACAGCTGGAGGTGTCTGCCGCCATGGGCACAAAGGTGCTGGAACGATTTCCCGCAGGGGCTCCGCGTGGATCCTGGACCGCGGAGGAGTACGCGGCACGACGCCGTACCGAGGGACTGGCGGCGACGGTCGTGATGGACCTGAAGTCGGACGCCTTCCTCGTGGTCGTCCCGATCGGCGAAGAGGACTGATTCCGCGTCGCCGTTCCGATCGGGGACGCGGACCGAGGCGGACCCCGCGCGGTCGGGCCGGCTCAGCGGCTCGCCCCGCCGCCGACCGGAGCCAGTGACGCACCGTTCTCCAGACGGGCCGTCACGCCGGGACGGGCGTCCTCCGGAGCCCGCACGGCGAGCGTACGGCCGTCCGTCCGGGCCGTGACGGCGCCGCTCACCTCGATACGGGTGACGGCCCGGCTGCCGGCGGCGAGCAGATACCAGTGACCCGCGAGTGAACGCCAGTGGGCGGCGGCCACCACATGCTGGCCGAACCGGCCGCAGGCCGCGGTGGACCCGGCCCGCACGACCTCCCGGGCCGGTGCGGAGGGCGAGGAGGCGGGGGCGCGCAACAGCACCCGCACATCGCCGGGACCGCGCCACGTGGCGGCCCGGGTGCACACCCACACGGCGTGTCCCCCCTTCTCCGGCAGATCCTGCTCGGCGAAGTCCCAGGCGTTGACCGCCCGGACCCCGGCGCCGCGCAGCCGATCCAGCCCGCACGCCATGCGGGCCCAGGCGACCAGCGCGGCCGGGCCGGTCGCCTCCCTGGGCTGCCGCGCCGGAGGAGTCCCGTGCCCGGGCAGCGGGGTGTACGTCAGATGGACCGGCGACAGCTCGCCCAGGTCGGTCAGCAGGAACGCGTGCTTCTCCACGATGCGTTCCGAGGAGCGCAGCCGGAGCACCGGCCGACGGTCGCAGGCCGCGCCCGCGGCCGCGGTGGCGACCGGTGCCGTGACCCCGTCCCGGGCGACGTCGACCGGCCGGGACGGAGAGTCGGGACGCGTCAGGTCGCGCGTCCGTGTCTCGGCGATCCAGGGGGCGAGGAGAAACCTCGTCCCCCGGGCGCCGCGCCCGACGACCAGGGCGGCGGCGGTCGTCACATCCGCGTCGTCGGTCCGCGCGAGGGCGAGGGTGCCGTGCCCCGGCGCGTGGAGCGGCTCGCTGTAGCGCACCACGCGCCGGCCGTCGTGCAGCAGGACCACGGCGTCACCGTCCACGTTCCCCGCGTAGAGGAGCTGGGGCGCGTGCGGCGGCGCGTCCATCGGTGTACCCGCCGTCGTGGTGACGTGCCCGGCGCGGGCCGGCCGGGCCCAGCTGGACAGGGCCCGGGCGAGCAGCTCCGGGTCGTCGGCGCGGGCGCCGCGCGCCGGCCAGGCGGTGAAGTCGACCCGCGCGGTGTCGGCCCAGGAGTCCCGGGGTGTGCGCACGAGGTCCGCGGGGCCGGGCAGGGTCGCGCCCGCGGGGGTGTCGCGGGTCGACGGCGGCGCGGCACCCGGGGCGGAGACCGCCAGCAGCACCCCGGTGAACACGAGGGCGGACAGCGCGCCCCACAGGAAACGGACACGGCGTCGGCGGCGCAGCAGATCGGTGGGCCCGGTCTGCACCGTGCAGGCGTCGAACTCCCGTGACCCGAGCAGCGTTCGGGTGGCCCGGCCCGCGGACTCGGCGAGCCGGGTCGCGGAACCGAGAGCGCCCTCGGGGTCGGTGACCCCGGCGGCGCGGAGCAGCGTCGCGATCGCCGCATCGGTTCGTTCGTCCACGCTGCGCAGGACGAATGCGGCGCGCGCGGCGGCTGTCGAACCCGCCAGAGCCCGGCCCAGCGCGAGGTCGTCCGCACCGCCCGCGCGCGGGAACAGCCGTAACCCCCATACGACCGGCAGTACGGGCAGCAGGGTGCGGGGTGGCGGCAGCCGGTGGGGCCAGCCGCGCGGCGGACGCTCGTACGCGATCGCCGAGCGCAGGACGCGGCCGCGCAGCCGGTCCTTCTGCGTGGCGGAGGGGCGGCCGGTGCCGCGCGGTTTCGGCAGGTGAGGCCCGGGGTCCCGCTCGCGGGAGCCCGGCAGTGAACGCTGCACGAGCGAATGGGCCACGAGGATGCGCCGGTGCTTGCTCAGTGAGGGAGGCAGCGTGAGGTACGCGAGCCGCACCAGAGCGCCGTACTCCTCGAAGAGGGCGGTCTCGGCCCGGTCGAGTGCTGTCCTGCCGCGGCGGGCCGATCGCGGAAGCAAGGGGATGGGCATGGAACGAATGCCTTCCGAAGGAGCTGACGTCGTGTCACGCCGATCCGTCAAACGAGTGACTCTTCGGATGGTCACAGGACGGGCCGTGCCGGGGCCCGGGGCGGGGTTCCTCGTCGAGGTCCGGAGCGCGGGTCCCGCTCGGGGCAGGTGAGAGGTCCCGCCGGGGCCGGGACGTACGTCTAGCCGGGCAGCCGCACCGCCTCGCCGGCCGCGTCCCGCACGCACGGTCCGGAGTGCGGCTGCCGCCGGGGCCCGGAGCGGGGCGCTCGGCGGGGCGTGATCATGCGCCGGTTGCCCGCGGTTGCCCTTCCGCGCCACGGATCACGCCGCGGACGTCAGCGCGCCGCCGAGCTCCCCGGCTCTCCGGACGAACGCCTCGTGCAGGTCCTGGGCCGCTCGCGGTACCGAGTCGGCCCGTCGGCGCCGCAGGATCAGCAGGACCCGTGTCGCCTCGTCGGTGAGCGGCCGGTGGGTGATCGCGCCGCACCTCTCCAGCGGATCGCCGATGACGCTGAAGTCGGGCAGCACGGTCGCGCCCAGTCCCTCGGCGACCATGAGTTTGCCCATCTCGGCGCCGTCGGTGGAGTACGAGAAGCCGGGTTCCCGGCCCTCCAGGAATCGGTGGACGTACCGGTGCATGACGTACCCGGAGCGCATGGCGATGAGCGGCTCATGGCCGGCGAGCAGGTCCTCGGCCGACACCGACGACAGGGACGCCAGCGGGCTGTCCGGTCGCACGCACAGCACCGGCCGTCCGCCGAGGAGCCGGGTGGACTCGAACTCCGCGGGCAGATCGTCGCCGTCCAGATGGTTCACCAGGCCCAGATCGAGGCCGCCCTCGGACAGCGTGCGGTGGATCTCCGCCTGCTGGGCGCCGACCACCTCCACCTGCGTCAGCGGATGCGACACGCGGAAATCCCGGACCGTGGGGATGAGCAGCGGCACGGTGGCCGCGTTGACCGTGCCGACGCGGACCATCCGCCGGACGCGGTGCTGCTCGCCCGCCGCGCCGCGCAGCCGGTCCACGGCGTCCAGCACATCGACGATGTGCGGGAGCAGCTCCCGTCCCTCGGCGCTCATCCGCGCCCCCGACCGCTTGCGCTCCAGCAGGTCGACCCCCAGTTCGCGTTCCAGGTTCCGCACGGTCTCGCTCAACGCGGGCTGGGACAGATGGAGTTCCTCGGCGGCCCGCCGCAAGGACCCGAGCCGTGTTACCGCCGCGATGTATTCCAGCTGCTCTATTCGCACACCGGCAGAATGCCGCCGCCGCGCGAACCGGTTCAAGGGTTTCCCTGTCACGCCCTCGTGAAATGCGGCGGTCCGGGATACGAGACCGGTCCGCCGTTCCTTGACTGCCCGGGCCGGGGGCTGCGACGATCGACGACATGAAGATACGACTGGACCTCACGCGGCGACGCCACGTCGACCTCGCGCGTGTCTCCAGCTCCTTCTGTTGTCGCGAAGCCTGACGATCCCGACGGTAGGGTCCCCTTCGCACGGACCGGTCCGCCCCGGCTGATTCCACTCGCCGCGCGCCAGGACGAACTCCCTGCCCGTCACCCGCATTTCGCAGCCCGAATTCCCGCTGAATTCCCGGGCCTTTCTTCGTCATGCCCGTGTACCGCACATCAGGAGTCGTTCCGTGTCCGCAACCGAACCCGTCCGCTTCGCCTACTGGGTGCCCAACGTCAGCGGCGGCCTGGTCACCAGCAAGATCGAACAGCGCACCGACTGGGGCTACGACTACAACCGCGAACTCGCCGTCCTCGCCGAGAACAACGGCTTCGACTACGCGCTCAGCCAGGTCCGCTACATGGCCGGCTACGGCGCCGAGTACCAGCACGAGTCGACCTCCTTCAGCCTCGCCCTGCTCCTCGCCACCGAGCGCCTGAAGGTCATCGCGGCCGTCCATCCGGGACTGTGGCATCCCGGCGTCCTCGCCAAGTTCGGCGCCACCGCCGACCACCTCTCGCACGGCCGCTTCGCCGTGAACGTCGTCAGCGGCTGGTTCAAGGCCGAGTTCACCGCACTCGGCGAACCCTGGCTGGAGCACGACGAGAGGTACCGCCGATCCGAGGAATTCATCCGCGCGCTCCGCCAGATCTGGACCGAGGACCACACCGAACTGGCCGGAGACTTCTACCGGTTGCGTGACTTCTCGCTGAAGCCCAAGCCGCTGGACACCCCCGGGCGCCCGCACCCGGAGATCTTCCAGGGCGGCAACTCCACCGCCGCCCGCGCCATGGCGGGCCGTGTCTCGGACTGGTACTTCTCCAACGGCAAGGACTTCGACGGAGTCGTCGAACAGATCGAGGACGTCCGCGTCTCCGCCGCCCGGGCCGGACGCACACCGCCGAAGTTCGGCCTCAACGGATTCCTCATCGCCCGGGACACCGAGGCCGAGGCCCGCGCGACCCTCCGGGAGATCGTCGCGCAGGCCGACACCGAGGCCGTCGAGGGCTTCGGCGCCGCCGTGCAGCAGGCCGGAGCGTCCACCTCCGACGGCAAGGGCATGTGGCGGGACTCCAGCTTCGAGGACCTCGTCCAGTACAACGACGGCTTCCGCACAGGGCTCATCGGCACCCCGGAACAGATCGCCGAACGGATCGTCGCCTACAAACGCCTCGGCGTCGACCTCTTCCTCCTCGGCTTCCTGCACTACCACGAGGAGGTCGAGTACTTCGGGCGCCGCGTGCTGCCCCTCGTACGCGAACTGGAGGCCCAACTGCCCGACCGGGAGAAGGAGTCCGCCGCGGCGCACGCGTGACGAGCGGTCCGCGCCCGTCTCCCCGCCCTTCCCCCGTCCGATCCGGCAGCCCGCCCACTCAGAACCCCGCTCACGAAAGAGGACTCATGGCCACCGTCCTGTCCGTCTCCGGCAGCCCCTCCGTCTCCTCCCGCACCGCCAAACTCCTGCGTCACCTCGACACCCGGCTCGCCGCCCAGGGCCACGAGGTGATTCCCCTCGACGTCCGCACCATCCCCGCGGAGGCATTGCTCGGCGCGGACTTCCAGCACCCCGCCATCGTCGAGGCGACCGCCCTGTTCGCCCGAGCCGACGGGGTGGTCATCGGCACCCCCGTCTACAAGGCCGCCTACTCCGGCGTCCTCAAGGCGTTGCTCGACCTGCTTCCGCAGTACGCCCTGACCGGAAAGACCGTGCTGCCGCTGGTCACCGGAGGCAGCACCGCCCATGTGCTCGCTCTGGACTACGCGCTGCGCCCGGTGCTGAACTCCATGGGCGCGGCCCACATCGTCCAAGGCTGGTTCACCCTCGACAAGGACATCACCACCGGGCAGGACGGGAGCGTCACCGTGGCCCCGGGCACCGCCGAGGCCCTGGCCCAGGTGGTGGACCAGTTCTCGGCGGCCCTCGGCCGCACGCCCCTGCTGGCCGCCGCGGGCTGACCTGATGACCGCCAAAGTGATCGCCGACGACACCGAGGCCCTGGCCGTCGCCGCCGCCCTCGCCGACGAGTTCCGCACCGGAGCCTCGGCGCGGGACGCCGAACGACGCCTTCCGTACGAGGAGTTGGAGCGGCTCTCCGCCTCGGGCCTGCTCGCCGTCACGGTGCCGGCCGAGCACGGCGGAGCGGACGTACGCCAGGAGACCCTGGCGGAGATCTTCCGGCTGCTGGCCTCGGCGGACGCCAGCCTCGCCCAGATCCCGCAGAACCACTTCGTGTACACGAACGTGATACGCCATCAGGGAACCCCCGCCCAAAAGGAGTTCTTCTTCGCCGAGGTCCTGGCGGGGCGGCGGTTCGGCAACGCGCAGTCGGAGGCCGGCACCCGGCACGTCCAGGACATCCGCACCCGGCTCGAACCGCGGCCCGACGGCTCGTACCGGCTCACCGGCGTGAAGCACTACTCCACCGGAGCGCTCTTCGCCGACTGGATCCCCGTCCTGGCCCGTGCCGAGGACGACAACCTGCACGTCGCCTACGTCCCACGGGACGCCGACGGCGTCACCGTCGACGACGACTGGGACGGCATGGGGCAGCGCACCACGGCCAGCGGCACCGTCCGTCTCGACGCCGTCGACGTGCCGGCCGACCGCGTGATCCCGCACCATCTCACCTTCCGGGGACCGCAACTGCACGGGGCGGTGGCGCAGTTGCTGCACGCGGCCATCGACGCCGGGATCGCGGCGGGCGCGCTCGCCGAGGCGGCGGAGTTCGTGCGCACCAAGAGCCGGCCCTGGTTCGAGAGCGGCGTGGAGACGGCGGCCGAGGACCCGTTGCTCATCCAGCGCTTCGGTGAACTCGCCCTCCAGGTAAGGGCATCCGAAGCGCTGCTCGGTGTCGCGGCCCGCGCGGTCGACACGGCTCGCGACGAGCTGACCGACACGTCGGCGGCCGAGGCGTCCATCGCGGTGGCCGCCGCGAAGGCGCACACCGCCGCCACCGCGGTACTGGTGGCGGACGCCCTCTTCGAGGTGTCAGGCACCCGTTCGGCTCTGAACTCCCTCAACCTGCACCGGCATTGGCGCGACGCCCGCACCCACACCCTGCACGACCCGGCCCGCTGGAAGATCCAGCACATCGGCCGATACGTCCTGAGCGGCACCAAGCCACCGCGACACGGCCTGCTCTAGCCCCCGCGATCAGACCCCGCACGCCAGGCACGGCGCGTCGGCCCCCGTCCGACGGGCCCCCTCGCCCGCCATGCCCCCACGATCGGAGAACCCCGCCGTGTCCCTCACCTTCCACTGGTTCCTGCCCACCAACGGAGACAGCCGCGATGTCGTCGGCGGTGGCCACGGCACGCCCGCCACCGCCTCCGGACGGGACCGGCCGCCGACGGTCGCCTACCTGAGCCAGATCGCCCGCGCCGCGGAGGACCTCGGCTTCGTCGGGGCCCTCACCCCGACGGGTGCCTGGTGCGAGGACGCGTGGCTGACCACCGCGATGGTCAGCCAGCACACCGAGCGCCTGAAGTTCCTCGTCGCCTTCCGGCCGGGTTTCGTGTCGCCCACACTCGCGGCGCAGATGGCCTCCACCTTCCAGCGCCGGACCGGCGGACGGCTGCTCCTCAACGTGGTGACCGGCGGCGAGAGCCACGAGCAGCGCGCCTACGGCGACTTCCTCGACAAGGACGCCCGGTATCGCCGTACCGGCGAATTCCTGCAGATCGTCCGGGACTTGTGGGACGGCAAGACCGTCGACCTGGCCGGCGAGCACCTCCGGGTCGAGGACGCCCGGCTCGCCCGGGTCCCCGACCCGGTCCCCGAGGTCTACTTCGGCGGCTCCTCGCCCGCCGCCGGTGAGGTCGCCGCCCGCCACGCCGACGTCTACCTCACCTGGGGCGAACCACCGGCCCAGGTCGCCGAGAAGATCGCCTGGATCCGCGGGCTCGCGGCGAAGGAGGGGCGGACCCTGCGGTTCGGCATCCGGCTGCACGTCATCACCCGGGACACCTCCGAACAGGCGTGGGCCGAGGCCCGCCGGCTCCTCGACGGCTTCGACCCGGACACCGTGCGGTCCGTCCAGGCGGGGCTCGCCCGCAGCGAGTCGCAGGGCCAGCAGCGGATGCTCGCGCTGCACGGCGGCGGCCGGGACGGCCTGGAGATCCACCCCAACCTGTGGGCCGGCATCGGTCTGGTGCGCGGCGGAGCGGGCACCGCCCTGGTCGGCAGCCACGAGGAGGTCGCCGAGCGGATCAGGGAGTACCACGCCCTCGGCATCGACGAGTTCGTGCTCTCCGGCTACCCCCACCTGGAGGAGGCCTACTGGTTCGGCGAGGGCGTCCTGCCCCGCCTCGCCGAGCGGGGCCTGTGGCAGCACCCGTTCGCGACCCCACCGGCACAGGCTCCGCAGGTGCCCTTCACCGGCTGAGCGGACCGGGTGACCCCAGCGACCCCAGGTGCGCGGCACGCACCTGGGCCGTCTGCCCCTGCACCAGCAGGAACATCCCCTCCCGCGCCAGCCGCTGTGCCGGGCTGCGCACGTCCATCGCCCGCCCGCCCCGGGCGACCACCGCCGCGGTGGTGGCCGCGCGCATCACGTCGTACGCCCGTGTCTTGCACGCCAATCGCTCCTCGATCCGCTCGGTCGGCACCGGGTGGTCGGCGAGGTCGTACGCCTGCCGCCTGACGGCGTCGAGGCGTGCCCGCAGCGCGCCCGCGGTCTCCTTCGCGGAGGGATCGTCCTCCAGCAGGCCGATCGCCGCCGCCGTCACCCCGAACACGGCCGGTGAGGCATTGGTGTTCTTGGGCCGGTCGGTGACCGCCCAGGACGCGTACGGGGTGCGCAGCGCCACCGCGTCCTCGGGCAGCCACAGCCCGTCCAGTTCCAGCGAGACCGTCCGGGACGCCGTGAGCGCGGCGAGCCGCATCGGCGGGGACGGGCGCAGCCCCGGCTGTTCGCGCGCCTCGGTGAACGCGAACAATGCCTCGTCCGCGTCCGTCACGCCCGCGAGCAGCATGACGTCGTTCAGCCCCCAGCCCGTGTACCAGGGAATCCTCCCGTCGAAGCGCCAGCCGCCGCGCTCGCGGGTGACCCGCACCGGGACCCGCGGGTGGGCGCGCAGCTGGGCGTACGCGACCCCGGACAGCAGCTCTCCGCGAGCGAGCGGGCCGAGCAGGCGCTCCCGCACCGGAAGGTCACACTTCGCCAGGGTCGTCACCGGCGTGTGGTGCTGGGTCTGCACGAACCACGTCGAGCAGCAGGCCCCGGCCAGGATCTCCGCGGTCTCCCGGACCACGGCGGCGGGCGCCGCCGACCCGCCGTACGCGACCGGGGCGGCGATCCCGAGCAGACCCGACCGCTTGACCGCCTCGACGCTGCTCGCGGGCATGCCGTCCTGGTCCACGCGCTCCGCCCGCGGTGCCAGCACGTCGGCCGCCAGCCTCCGGGCCGCGGTGACGAGCGGATGCGGTGGAATGGTCATCGAAGGATTCTCCCGCTGTCGTCGTGGCGTGTGTCGATCCGGCGCCTTCCCGTTCGTGTAGTCAGTGAGACGCCGAGTCAGTGAGACACCGAGCGAGTGACCACCGAGGAGGACACATCATGAAGTACTACCTGCTGAGCGTGATGCAGCCGCAGGGCGAGCCGCCCGCGCCCGAGGTTCTGGAAGAGATCATGCACAATCTCGACGTGTTCCACGCGGAGCTGCGCGAAGCCGGTGCCTGGGTGTTCGCCGGCGGACTGCACGGGCCGGACACGGCCACCGTGCTGCGGGCCCGGGACGGTGACGTGCTGGCCACCGACGGGCCGTACACCGAGAGCAAGGAGTATCTGGGCGGGATCTGTCTGATCAAGGCGCCCGACCTCGACGCGGCGCTCGCCTGGGGACGCAAGGCGATCCTGGCGACGACGCTCCCGATCGAGGTGCGGCCGTTCACCCACGAGTCCGAGGACCGATGACTGTCGGAGCCGGTGACATCGAGGCGGTCTTCCGCGCCGAGTACGGCCGGGCGGTCGCCGTCCTCATCCGCTTCCTGGGCGACATCGACCTCGCCGAGGAAGCGGTCCAGGACGCGTTCACCACGGCCGTGGCCAAGTGGCCGGAGACCGGCATACCGCCGAGCCCGGCCGGCTGGATCATCACCACCGCCCGCAACCGAGCCGTCGACAGACTGCGCCGCGAGTCCACCCGCGCGGCCCGGCACGCCGAAGCGGCCCGGCTGCACGCCCCGGACGAACCCGTGGAGGAGGGCCCCGTGCGCGACGACCGGCTCCGTCTGATCTTCACCTGCTGCCACCCCGCGCTCGCCCCCCAGGCCCAGGTCGCCCTCACCCTGCGGCTCCTCGGCGGACTGACCACCCCGCAGATCGCCCGCGCCTTCCTCGTCCCCGAATCCACCATGGCCCAGCGGATCGTCCGCGCCAAGGCCAAGATCCGCGACGCGGGCATCCCCTACCGCATCCCGCGCGACGCCGATCTGCCCGAGCGCGTCAAAGGCGTGCTGGCCGTCGTCTACCTCGTCTTCAACGAGGGGTACGGCGGCCGCGAGGACCTCTGCGCCGAGGCCGTGCGCCTCGGACGACTCCTCGTCGAGCTCATGCCGGACGAACCCGAAGCGCTCGGCCTGCTCGCGCTGATGCTGCTCATCGAGGCCCGCGGGCCGGCCCGCGCGACGGCGGACGGCGACCTGGTCCTCCTCGCCGACCAGGACCGAACGCGGTGGGACCCGGACCTGATCACCGAGGGCCAGGCCCTCGTACGCCGCTGTCTGCGCCGCAACCGGCCGGGGCCCTACCAGATCCAGGCCGCCGTCAACGCCGTCCACAGCGACGCGCCGACCGCGGCCGCCACCGACTGGGGCCAGATCCTCCAGCTGTACGACCAGCTCATGAACCTCGCCCCCAGCCCGGTCGTGGCCCTCAACCGCGCCGTCGCCGTGGCCGAGGTCGAGGGACCGGAGACCGCCCTCGCCCTCGTCGACAAGCTCGACCTCGGTCGATACCACGCCTTCCACGCCGTACGGGCGGACCTGCTGCGCCGGCTCGGACGGCACACCGAGGCGGTACAGGCGTACGACGCCGCCATCACGCTGTCCGGGAGCGCGCCGGAACGCGCTCACCTCGAACGGGCCCGAGCAGCCCTCGCGGGGACCTGACCGCACGCGCGGTCACACGCTGAGCGCCTCCCGCACCACCCGTTCGGCGTCGCGGCCGCCCTCGCCCGACGACGTGACCCGGCCCGCCTCCAGGACGTAGTAGCGCTGCGCCGCCCGCATCGCGAAACCGACGTGCTGCTCGACCAGGAGCACCGACAGACCGCCCCGGGCGGCCAGGGCGAGGATCGTCTCCTCGATCTCGGTGACCACCGAGGGCTGGATGCCCTCGGTCGGCTCGTCGAGAAGGAGGACCCGAGGCTCCGTCACCAGGGCCCGGGCGATGGCCAGTTGCTGGCGCTGACCTCCGGAGAGCAGCCCCGCGCGGCGGCCCGACAGGGCACGCAGCGCCGGGAACAGGTCCAGCGCCTCGGCGATCGCCTCCCTGCCGCGGCGCCGCCCGTCCGCGACCAGCTGGAGATTCTCGGCGGTCGTGAGGTGCGGGAAGGCCTGCTGACCCTGAGGGACGTACGCCATACCGCGCGCCACCCGCTCATGAGGCCTCAGCCGGGTGATGTCCTCGCCGTCCAGGCGGACCGAGCCGCTCCGCGGGCCGAGCAGTCCGACGGCGGCCCGCAGCAGGGTGCTCTTGCCCGCGCCGTTGTGCCCGAGCACCGCAGCCACGCCGTCCCTCGGCACCTCGACGGAGACACCGTGCAGGACGAGACTGCGGTGGTAGCCGACGTGGACGGTGTCGATCTCCAGCATCACGCCTCCTGAGCGGCGGTCGGTCCGGGCACGGACGCCGTGGTGTCCTCGGCGGCCGCGTGCCCGAGATACACCTGCTGCACTTTCGGGTCGGCCTGCACCTCGGAAACCGTCCCCTCGCTGAGCACCCGGCCCGCGTGCAGCACACTGACGCTGCGCGCGAAGGAGCGCATGAAGTCCATGTCGTGCTCGATCACGACGACGGTCCGCTCCCGGCTGATGCGCTCCAACAGCTCGCCGGTGGCCTGTCGTTCGTCGTGGCTCATGCCCGCGACCGGCTCGTCGAGCAGCAGCAGCCGGACGTCCTGCACGAGCAGCATGCCGATCTCCAGCCACTGCTTCTGTCCGTGCGCGAGCGTGCCGGCCGGGCTGTCGGCGCGGCCGGTCAGGCCCACCGTCTCCAGGGCGCGCGCCACGGACTCGGGCACACCCCTGCGGCGCCGCAGCATCGTCAGCGCGCCCCGCCCGGCGCCCGCCGCGATGTCCAGATTCTGAAGGACCGTCAACTCCTCGAAGACGGTGGCCGTCTGGAAGGTGCGGCCGATCCCCGAGCGCGCGATGCGGTGCACGCTCCGCCCGAGGATGTCGGCGCCCGCGAACCGCACCGATCCCGTTGCCCTCACCAGCCCGGTGACCGCGTCGACCAGAGTCGTCTTGCCCGCGCCGTTCGGCCCGATCAGGAAACGCAGATCACCGGGCCGTACGTCGAGATCCACCCCGTCGACGGCGGTGAAGCCGTCGAACGTGACCCGCAGCCGGCGTATCTCCAGTCCCGCGGGCCCATTGTCCGCAAACTCCGTCATGCCGTGTCTCCAGCGAGTCCTCGGTTCGCCCGGCGCCGCCGCACGATCCCGGCCAGCGAGGCGAGTCCGCCCGGCAGGAACGCCAGGGCGACGATGAACAGCAGCCCCTGGAAGTAGGTCCAGGCCGCGGGGAACTCCTCCGACAGGGCCGTCCTGGCCCAGGCGACGCCGATCGCCCCGAGCACCGCTCCCACCAGGCTCGCCCGGCCGCCGACCGCGGCGCCGATGACGAGCTCGATGGACGGCACGATGCCGACCAGCGCGGGGGAGATGATGCCGACGGCCGGCACGAACAGCGCGCCCGCGAGTCCGGCCATGCCGGCCGCGACGACGTACGCGACGAGCTTCACGTTCGCCGGGTCGTACCCGAGGAAACGCACCCGCTCCTCCGAGTCCCTTACGGCGACGAGGAGTTCGCCGTAGCGGCTGTGCATCAGCTGACGGGCCAGGGCGATCAGCAGGAGCAGCACCGCGGCGATGACGAAGTACACCATCCGCTGGTTGACCGGGTCGTTCAGGTCGTAGCCGAAGAAGCCCTGGATGTCGGTCAGGCCGTTGGTGCCGCCCGTCGTCTCCTGCTGGCCGATCAGCCAGATCGCGAAGGCGGCGGCGAGCGCCTGGCTGAGGATCGCGAAGTAGGCGCCCTTGACCCGGCGCCGGAAGATGAACGAGCCGAGGATCGCGGCGACGGCCATCGGCAACAGGACGGTCGCGGCGATCGCGAACACCGGATTCGCGAACGGCCGCCACCACCAGGGGAGTTCGGTGGCGGACCCGTACAACTGCATGAAGTCGGGGAGGTTGCCGGGGCCCGCGTCCGCGATCTTCAGGTGCATGGCCATGGCGTAGCCGCCCAGCCCGAAGAACACCCCTTGGCCGAGTGTCAGCAGTCCGCCGCGCCCCCAGGCCAGACAGATACCGACCGCGACCATGGCCGTGCACAGATACTTGGCGAGCAGACCGAGCCGGAAGTCGGACAGGGCGAGCGGGGCGACGGCGAAGAGCGCGACGGCGGCCGCGATGAAGCCCGCGGCCGGCCGAGCCGCCTCGAACCGGCTCCGTGGGCCCGGCTGTTGCTCCGCCTTCGGCGCGAGGGGAGTGGTGGTGGTCATGTGAGACTCCTGGTGCGCAGCGTGTACAGGCCCTGCGGCCGCCACTGGAGGAACGCGACGATGGCCACGAGGACCAGCACCTTCGCGACACTGACGGTGGTGGAGTACTCCAGGACCGACTGCAGCGCGCCCAGCACGAAGGCCACGATCACGCTGCCCTTGAGCTGCCCGATGCCGCCGACCACGATCACCAGGAAGGCGTCGATGATGACGTTGGTGCCCATCGTCGGCCCGATCGGGCCGACGAGTGTCAGCGCGACCCCGGCGACCCCGGCGAGCCCGGAGCCGATGAAGAAGGCGGTGCGGTCCACGCGGCCGGTGGAGATGCCGGACACCTCCGCCAGGTCCCGGTTCTGCACGACCGCGCGGATGCGCCGCCCGAGCGGGGTCAGCCGCAGCGTCACGGACAGCGCCACGACCGCCGCGATCGCCAGTCCCAGAATGAACAGCCGGCTGTTGGCGAAGGTGAGCGGGTCGTCGCCTCCGATGACCGTGATGTTCCCGGTGAGGACATCGGGTGCGCGGGTCTGCACATTCGGCGCCCCGAAAATGTCACGGGCGAGCTGCTGAAGCATCAGCGAGACACCCCATGTGACAAGAAGAGTGTCGAGGGGACGGAGGTAAAGGCGGCGAATCAGCAGCCATTCCAGCAGGGCGCCGAGCGTCCCCGACACGAGAAATGCGACGGGCAGCGCGACGATCAGTGAAATTCCTGCGTCGGAAATGGACTTCTGCAGTACGTACGTGGTGTAGGCGCCGGCCATGATGAACTCGCCGTGGGCCATGTTGATGACATTCATCTGGCCGAAGGTGAGCGAGAGGCCGAGCGCGATGAGGAGCAGGACGGCACCGATGCTGACGCCGGTGAACAACTGCCCGAGGATCACGGTCATGCGGCGGCTCCGGGGAGTCGGGACGCGGGGCCTGTGCGCACAGGCCCCGCGCGACGGGTGATCAGGAGAGGCCGGAGGCCCAGTCGTAACCCTTCAGGTAGGGGTCCGGCTCGATCGGCTTGCCGGAGTCCCAGACCTGCTTGATCAGCCCGTCGGAGCCGATCCTGCCGATGCGGGCGGTCTTGTAGATGTGCTGGGTCGCGCCGTCCACGGTGACCTTGCCCTCCGGCGCGTCGAACGTGATGCCGTCGGAGGCCGCCTTGACCTTCTCGGGGTCGAACGACTTCGCCTTCTCGACCATCGCCTTCCACAGGTAGACCGAGGTGTACGCGGCCTCCATCGGGTCACTGGTCGGCTTGTCCTGGCCGTACTTGGCCTTGTAGGCCTTCACGAACTCGGTGTTCGCGGCCCCAGGGGTGGTCTGGTAGTAGTTCCAGGCCGTCAGCTGGCCCGCCAGGTACTGCGCCCCGATCGACTTGACCTCCTCCTCGGCGATCGACACCGAGACCACCGGCATCCCCTTGGCGGTGAGTCCGGCGGACTTGTACTCCTTGAAGAACGCCACGTTCGAGTCGCCGTTGAGGGTGTTGAAGACCGCGTCCGCCTTCGACGCCTTCACCTTGTTGGCGATCGTGCTGAACTCCGTGGAGCCGAGCGGCGCGTAGTCCTCGCCGAGCACCGTCATGCCGTTGGCCTTCGCGTACGCCTTGATCTCCTTGTTGGCGGTGCGCGGGAAGACGTAGTCGCTGCCGACCAGGTAGATCCGCTTCCTGCCCTGGGACTTGAGGTAGTCGAGGGCCGGGATGATCTGCTGGTTGGTGGTGGCCCCGGTGTAGAAGATGTACGGGGACTGCTCGAGGCCCTCGTACTGCACGGGGTAGAAGAGCAGCGACTTGTTCTTCTCGAAGACCGGCTTGACGGCCTTGCGGCTCGCGGAGGTCCAGCAGCCGAAGGTGGCCGCCACCCGGTCCTCCCTGATCAGCTTGCTCGCCTTCTCGGCGAAGGTCGGCCAGTCGGAGGCGCCGTCCTCGCTGATCGGCTTGATCTGCTTGCCGAGCACTCCGCCCGAGGCGTTGATCTCGCCGATGGCCAGCTTCAGCGAGTCGCGTACGGTGACCTCGCTGATCGCCATCGTGCCCGACAGCGAGTTGAGCAGGCCCACCTTGACGGTGTCGCCGCTCACGTCCGCCTTCGCGGCCTTGTCGGACGTACCGCCCGCGTCGGTCTTGGCGCCGCACGCGGAGAGTGCGACGACGGTCGCGAGCGCGGCGGCACCGGCTGCGATCCGGCGTCGGAGAATTCGGGAACCGCTGGACAATAGAACCCCCTCGGGCTGTGGAGGAGACGACCTCCTGAAGTGCGGTCCACAGCCTCAAGTCACGCTGTTTCCAAGGTGTTTCGCGGTACTTTCCCGGCCGTATCTTCCCGCTCTCATGACGGATTCGTAGGCGGGCCGACCAGGCAACAAAAAATGCCCGGGGCGGAATTCGGCATCCGAATTCATGACACGCCCAAGGCATTCTGATTACTTCCTGCGGGAAGTATCTTGGCGCGGGAGAGCCGCTGTCAAGAGCGCGGTTCGCGGAGGTCGAGCTCGGCGACCACGTCGAAGTCCAGCCCCTCCGCCCGTGCCAGGTAGATGCGTTGGCGCACATGGCCGCCGCGCAGATGGAGCAGCCCGCGCGGCCCCTCGTACGACACGGTCTCGGCGGCCGCCCCGATCGCGGACACGTCGATGGCCTTGGCGCGCTGGATCAGCGCGGCCAGCAACAGCACACCCTCGTAACAGGATTCGCCGAGGCTGCCGAGGGCCGGTGCCTCGACTCCGAACCGTCCGGCGTACTGGCCGTGGAAGTCGAGGGTGTCCTGGTTGGCGAGGGAGGCGAAGAAGCCGGCCGTGCTGTAGAGGTCCGCGGTGGCCGAAGGCCCGCTCGCCATCAGCATGTTCTCGTCCATGAGCGTGCTCAGCCTGAGACAGCGGGCGTCGAGACCGGCCGCGGCGAACGCCCGGTTGAAGCGCACCGCGTCACTGCCGACCAGCAGCATGATGACGGCGTCCGCCTCCGTGTGCTCGATCCGGCGCAGCACCGCCCCGAAGTCATGGGTGCCCAGCGGCAGATACACCTCTCCGTGGACACTGCCGCCGGACTCGCGCGCGTAGGCGTGCGCGGCCCGGGCCGTACGGCGCGGCCACACATAGTCGTTGCCCACCACGAACCAGCGGCGCAGCCCACGCTCGTGCGCCAACAGACCCATGGCCGGACGTAGTTGGTCACGCGGTGTCTCGCTCGTGAGGAAGACCCCGGCGGTGTGCTCGCCGCCTTCGTACAGGGCGGTGTAGACGTAGGGAACCCGATGCGCGATTCTCGGGGCGAGGGCCTGGCGTACCGAGGAGATGTGCCAGCCCGTCACCCCCTGCACGGCTCCCAGGTCCACCAACGCCTCGACGTGGTCGGCGACTTCGCGCGGCGTGCCGCCCCCGTCCACGGGCAGCAGCCGCAACTCCTTGCCGAGCACTCCGCCCGCGCGGTTGACCTCCTCCGCCGCCAGGCGTGCGCACAGTTCGCAGGTGGGCCCGAAGATGCCCGCCGACCCCTGCATGGGAAAGACGAGGGCCACGCCGAACACGGAATCGTCCGCCGTGAACCAGTCGGGCGGAGGCGAAGGGGGCCGGAACATGGCGTCATGATTCCGGGTCCTCCCGGTGAACTCCAATCCGTCTCGTACCATGTACACCCCCCGGGAGCGAGGAGCAGGATGCCGACCCCATCGCCGCGTCAGCCCCAGGATCTGATGCAGCTGCTGACGCGGGCCGAGCGACTGGCCGCGCGTCGGCTCCAGAGCGTCCTGGACGAGGACGGCTGCTCCCTCGACGCCTGGCGGGTCCTCGCGCTGCTCTCCGACGGCGAGGGCCACTCCATGACCGCGATCGCCGAAGCCGTCTTCCTCCCGCCGGCCACGCTCACCAAACTGGTCGACCACCTCGTCGACCAGAACCTCCTGTACCGCCGCGTCGACCCGAACGACCGGCGCCGCATCCTCGCCCACCTCACCCCGCGCGGTCGGACGTACTGGCGGCGACTGGACCGCGAGGTCCGCGCGGGTTGGCCGGTGCTGAGCGACGGGGACGACGAACTGCTGCGGTCGCTGCTGGAGCGGCTGGCGGACACCCTCGGCGTGGCGGGCGCGCGCTCCACACTCTGATGCCCAGCGGTCGCGGAAAGTAGTGCCGCGGACCCGGAATGCACCGGATCCGGAAAAGGTTGGCATATACATCCAGCGTGGTCGGTCCAGGCGTCCGACCGCAGAGCATGTCCGCGTGGCCGGCCCCCGTCCGCGCCCCGACCAGCGAGGCACCGTGAACCACTCGACCCCCGAAGAGCCCGCCGACGTCGTCTCCCGGCTGCGCGCCGGCTTCCGCACCGGCCGCACCAAGCCCGTCGCCTGGCGCGTCGACCAGCTGCGCCGACTGCGCGAACTGCTCACCTCGCACGGCGAGGAGCTGGCCGCCGCCCTCCACGAGGACCTCGGCAAGAGCTCCACGGAAGCCTTCCGCACCGAGATCGACTTCACCGTGCGCGAGATCGACCACACCCTGGAGCACCTCGACGGCTGGCTGCGCCCCGAGTCCGCCCCGGTCCCGGCGCACCTCGGCGAGGACGCCACGGCCTGGACGCAGTACGACCCGCTCGGCGTCGTCCTCGTCATCGCGCCCTGGAACTATCCGCTCCAGCTCCTGCTGACCCCGATGCTGGGCGCGCTGGCCGCCGGCAACGCGGTGGTCGCCAAGCCCAGCGAGCTGGCCCCCGCCACCTCCGCGGCCGTCGCCCGGCTCATCCCTCGCTACCTCGACACCGACGCGGTCGCCGTCGTCGAGGGCGGCATCCCGGAGACGACGGCCCTGCTGGCCGAGCGTTTCGACCACATCTTCTACACCGGCAACGGCACGGTCGGCCGCGTCGTGATGCGCGCCGCCGCCGAGCACCTCACCCCCGTCGCCCTCGAACTCGGCGGCAAGTCACCGGCGTTCGTCGACCGCGACGCCGACCTGTCCGTCGTCGCCGACCGGCTCGCCCGAGGCAAGTTCCTCAACGCCGGGCAGACCTGCGTCGCGCCCGACTACGTCCTGACCGCCCCCGGGACCGCCCGCGCCCTGGAGCCGAAGCTCGCCGAAGCCGTCGAGGCGCTCTTCGGTGCCGAGCCCCGGCAGTCCGCCGCGTACGGTCGGATCGTCAACGAGCGGCATTTCGACCGTCTTTCCGCGCTGCTCGCCTCCGGCCGCACCGTGACCGGCGGCGACAGCGACCGCTCGGCGAAGTACATCGCGCCGACCGTGCTCGCCGACGTCGACCCGAAGTCGCCCGTCATGGGGGAGGAGATCTTCGGCCCGATCCTGCCGATCGTCACCGTCGCGGACCTCGACGAGGCCATCGGCTTCATCAACGACCGCGACAAGCCGCTCGCGCTGTACGTCTTCACGGAGTCGGACACCACCCGGGAGAGGATCGCCGCCGAGACCTCGTCCGGCGGCCTGGGCTTCGGCCTGCCGCTCGCCCATCTGACCGTCTCCGACCTGCCGTTCGGCGGCGTCGGGGAGAGCGGCATGGGCAGCTACCACGGCCGCTACTCGATCGAGACGTTCAGCCACCGCAAGGCGGTACTGGAGAAGCCGCTCGGCTGAACGGCCGACGGGTGCGGGCGCCGAGAAGCCGACGTGGTTCAGGAGCCGGGCGGCCGGCGACCGACTGAGCCGATTGGGCCGGAAGGGGACGAACGAGCCCCGCTCCGTCACTCCGGAGCCACGCGGTGAGCCAGATGCCGGAAGGTCCTCACCCGAGACCCGCGTCATCCGTCAACATCCGCCCGAGGCGGAGCGGCCAGGGGGCAGGATGGCCTCATGACAAAGCTGCCCGTACGGTCGGTCCCCCATACCTCCTCCGGTTCGGTGCTGTCGCTGTGGTCACAGGACTCCGTGCTGTCGATCGGCTCCGTGGGATCGGTGCTGTCCGTGGGCTCCGTGGGTTCGGCCCTGTCGGTCGGCTCGATCGGCAGTGCCCTGTCGGTGGGCTCGATCGGCTCCGCCCTGTCACTGATCTCGACCGGTTCGTGGCTGAGCACAGGATCGTTGTTCTCCGCCCAGTCGCGCTGGTCGGTGCTGTCCTGGCGTTCCTCCGGCGGTTTCCTGGCCGCGGGAGCGGTAGGGGCGGCGGCCGGAGGCGCCCTGCTGGTGGCCCGGATGCTGCACAAGACCGGAACCGGCACGGACTAGTCGAACTCGCGCGCTCGGTCGGCGCGTCCTCACCACCCGCGCTCGGTCGGCGCGTCCTCACCCGCAGTCGATGTCGGCCGAACCCCCGGCGGTGACCGGATCGGTGCTCGTGCCGCTGACCCGCAGAAGACCGCCGTCCCGCCCCCAGTCCAACTCGTACGCGCCCGCGCCGACGGGCCGGTACCCGTCGTCGACCGTCCAGGATCCCGACTCGCCCAGGGCCAGGCCGGAGCGCCCCACCGCGTACGCCTCGCCATTGCCGATCACGAGAAACGACGTCTCCCGCACCACGACCGTGCAGCCCCCCGGCCCCGCCGGACGCAGCACGAGGTACTCTGCATCCGAGCCGTGCTGTGTAGATGTTCCGGTCACGGCGGGTACGACTCCCCGGACGCGCGGACAGTTGCGCGGCGGACCGCCCCACTTCTTGCTGTCCGGATCAAGCCGGTCCAGGCACGGCTGCGACGCGTCCGGCTCCGCCATCGACCTGTCCATGCACGGCTCCGGCGACTGCGGTGCCGGCAGACGAGCCACCCGTTGCCGATTGGCCCGGGAACTGGGCACAGCGCCTTGAAAGACTGCACCCCATTGCCGTGCTTCTAGGAGATGCCATGCGGGTAGCCGTGGTCACCTTTGACGGGTTCAACGAGCTCGACAGCTTCATCGCCTCCGCGCTGATCAACCGGTGCCGAAAGGACGGCCTGGAGGCCTTCATCACGACACCGACGCCGGTGGTCGCGTCCATGAACGGTGTCGAGGTGACCGGCCAGCGCCCGATGGAGTTCGTGACCGAGGCCGACGTCGTGCTGATCGGCAGCGGGGTGAAGGCGCGCGAGGTGGTGGCCGACGACCGGCTGATCTCCAGGCTGCCGCTCGACCCTTCGCGTCAGCTGATCGGTGCGCAGTGCTCCGGCGCGCTGGTGCTCGCCCGGCTCGGGTTGCTGGACGGCATGCCCGCCTGCACGGACCTGAAGAGCCGGCCCTTCGTGGAAGCCCGCAACATCACCGTGCTGGACGCGCCGTTCCATGCCGAGGGGAACATCGCCACGGCGGGCGGCTGCCTGGCGTCCCAGTATCTCGCCACGTGGGTGATCACCCGGACGCTCGGGGAGGACGCAGCGCGCGACGTCCTCGACTACGTGGCTCCGGTCGGCGAGAACCAGGAGACTGTCGAACGTGCCCTGCGCGCCATCCACGCGGGCGAGGCCGTACGACACTGACGCCCCGCGAACCGGCCCCTGGGCCGCTGTCTTGCCGCCGAGGACTGGAACCATCGCGTGCAGCTGCGCCAACAGCTGGTCGGCGGCCTCCGCGACCTCCGCCGGCCCGGCAATCGATGTCCGACTGTGTGCAGCCGTCACCTCAGCCCACAGGGCGGCGGTACCGTCGAACAGCTCCCGATCGGCGTTTCCCTTGCCCAACTTGGAGTTGAGGTGCCACCAGTGCATCCGGTACTGGTGAGCCGCGTCGGCAAAGGCGTTGCATGCTTCGCGCCGTAGGTCATCTCTGCGGCGCCGCTCTTCGAACTCAAGCTGCGCTCGTGCCTGTCGGCCCTGGAGGAAGGCGGTGAAGAGCCCACCGGCCAGTCCGCCGACCGTACCGATGGTGGTACCGATCAGAGTTGCCACCGTTGCGTCCATAGTGGGATTACACCAGCGGGGCCGAGCAAAGGGCTGCGGGGAACGGACCCGTACGGCGATACCCCACCGGGGGCTTCGTAGTCAAGAGCCAGCGGAAGCCGCAAGGGTCTCAGCCGGCCCAAGGCGCCAGTTGCCGCCCGGGGGTTGAACCCACGACCTCTGTCGTCCCGAAGTAGCTTGTCGGGGCCCCACTTGGAGGCGGGGCACCTCTGGTCTGCGGTGATCGTCCGGCGATCACTGACCCTCAAGGCCGCCCGCCTACATCATCGTCGAGGTCGGCTGGTGATTTCAGGTTGGATGGCGTGATGAAGCGCGTTGAGGCAGAGCTGTTCAGTGACGGCGGCAACGATGCTGTGGTTCGCATGCCCGGCAGACGGTTCCCCGGGGTCCTGGTGCAGGGCGACTCCCTTCACATCCTCCGCGGCGACATGGCCGAGGTGGTGGGGGCGTGTGAGCGCGGCGACCTGGAGGAAGCGAGGGACTCCGCCGGCCTACTTCTGGTGCACCTGGACGCTCTGCTGGCCCGGTACGAGGCCGCGTTGGGCGAGCACGAGATTCCACGGCCGTACTGAATTGCCGGGCCGTCGGCTTGGGAAGCTCGGGTTCTCCGGCGGAAGGTGCTGAACTGACCTGCGCCGGAGTGGCGTTGGAGTCCTGGTCGCACCTGCGGTCAGTCCCCGCTGTTCCCCGTGGTTCTCCGCAGGACCTGGCACGTATCCGGCACGCACGTCCTCGGGCAACCGCGGACTGCCTCTGGCCAAGCATGGTCCTGAGGCCCGGAACACACCGCCTTCATCGGACGCCGGAGGGGGCGGCCGGTCCCACTCCGCCGCGGAGGGTGACCCCGAACCGGGTCCGCATCCGCCGCAGCTCCCACAGCGATACGGCGGTCACCGACAGCGGCCCGCCCAGCAGGGAGCAGAACTGGAAGACCGGCGGACCCTGCGGCATGCCGCTGTCGATCAGGTTGAAGACCACGAGCACCCACACCAGCACTCCGGTGAGCACGGGCGGCAGCATCGGGTGGACGTGGGCGGTGTTGAAGGCGCTGCGGGCGGAGTACAGCGATGCCAGGAAGAAGAAGGGGAAACCCCACACCATCACGGCCAGCGACAGGAGGAGCAACACATAGACCAACCAGTCCTTCCGATCCCCGACGGCGACCTGGGCCGTCGTGTACAGGACACCGGCGATGACGAGCACCGTCAGCAGGTACCAGCCGACCGCCTTGAGCGGTGCATGGAGCCGGGAGCGCAGATGCGGGCGAAGGTGTGAGGGTGCGTACAGGATGAAGCCGAGGATGACCAGCGGGCCGGTGCAGAGCAGCAGAACCGGGGTGATGATCATGTTGGCGACGCCTTCGGTCGCCGCGTTCTCCCAGCGGTCGGCATCCGCGCCGTAGACCAGGATCAGCGTGAGAGCGGCGACGACGCCGAGCACCGTGCGGGCCACCTGGACGCGGTCCACGGTGCGGTCCTCGATCCGGCCGTCACCCTCCTGCACGAAGAGGCGGGTGGCGACGCGGTGCGCCGAGCGGAGGACGAGGCCGGCGAGGAACGGGACGGAGAAGTACCACAGGCGGCTGCGGCGTCGCTGCGGGCGAGCGAGGACCGGGGCCGGCCGGCCGTAGGGATACGGGTTCTGCGGCGGATATGGGTGCGGCGCGGGCGGACCGTAGGTATCGCCGGCGGGCGGTGGCCCGTAAGGGTTGTTGGCCGGCGGCCCGGGAGGACCCCAGCCCTGGCCGCCCGGTCCGTTGCCGCCGGGTTGTCCCGATCTCGGGCCCGGCCCCCATCCCCCGCTTGCCATGTCTCTTCCCCCGTTTGTCCGCGGCCAGTTGCTGTGTCGCACGGCGACATCGCGGCAGCTTAGTGGCTCATGAGTCGCCTCTCCCCATGGTCGTTGTGTGAACCCTGTCAGCTTTCTGGGGAGACTCCGGGCCGACCCGGCCACCGTGGCCGCCGGGGGCTCCCGTACGTCCGGGCGGTTCGGCTCGATGATCCGGAAGCCGGAAGGGGAAGGGGCTCCTAAGGGAGGGGAGCGCCATGAGGCGCCCCGGCCCGGTGACACCCGGGTCCACTGGCTCTTCACGGGCACGCTGCCCGGCAGGGGCCTCACCCTGATCGCGGATTCGCGCTGCGCATCCGCGCGGTTGCGGGCACGGTGATGGTGGGGCTGACGTGGGTGGCCGAGTGGGTGCCCGCCCGGTACCCGGCCGTCGGTTCACCGAGAGCATGCCGGTCGATCCGTCAACCCGTGTGCGGCCCCCTGCCCCGCCTTGGGCCGAACGGCCCCCATCGGGGACCTGCGGCCCCTGCCTCGCGCATCCGTTTCGACCCGACGCTGGAATCCGACGCCCGATCAGGAGGTGGACACCATGCCCCGCACTGTCACCGTTGGTCTCGACGGCTCGTCCGAGAGCCTCGCCGCCGCCGAGTGGGCCGCCCGCGAGGCGCGGCTGCGCGCACTGCAGGTCAGGCTGGTCAACGTATGGGAACCGGCGCCCGACCCCATCGCCCAGGCCCCGCTGCTCGGTGGCGAGACCCATCAGCACTGGAGTGAGCGGATCCCGCGCGAAGCGGCCGAAGGGGTACGGGCACGGCACCCCGGGATCGACGTCACGACGGAGCAGCTCACCGGCCGGCCCGCCGAGGCGCTGCTCAAGGCCGCGGACGACGCCGAACTCCTGGTCCTCGGCACCCGTGGACTGAGTGGCGTGGGCGGCTTCATGGTCGGCTCGGTCGGCCTGGCCGTCGTGGCGCACGCCGGGCGCCCCGTCGTGTTCGTACGCGCCGGAGAACAGGCCGCGGACGAGCACCTGATGGATCCCTCGGGCATACCGTCCGCCGTGGCGCCCTTCCGTCCCGTCGTGCTGGGGCTCGACACCACCGGCCCGGACGCCACGCTGATCGGCTTCGCCTTCGAGGCGGCCTTCCTGCGCGCCACGGCGCTGCGGGTGGTGCACTCCTGGAACGAGCCGCCCTACATCGCGTACGGACTGCCCCCGGACCTGGAGATGAACGCCGCTCTCGCCGCGCAGGAGGCCGCCGCCGTGACGGACGTACTGCGCCCCTGGCGGGAGAAGTACCCGGCCGTGGAGGTCATCGAGGACGCCCTGTCCGGGAAGGCCGCCAACCACCTCGTGGACGCCTCCCGGGAGGCGTCGCTCGTCGTCGTGGGCCGACGAGCCCGCCGCGCCGCGCTCGGCGCCCACATCGGACCGGTCACCCACGCCGTGCTGCACCACTCGACCGCCCCCGTCACCGTCGTCCCGCACTCCTGATCACCACGGGCCGCCCTCGACCGAACACCGATCGCGGTCCGACCGCGCAAGGAGAGTCATCCCATGAAGGCAGCAGTCGTACGAGCGTTCGGTGAGCCGCTGGTCATCGAGGAGCGTCCCGACCCCGAGCCCGGACCCGGCCAGGTCCGCATCCGGGTGGAGGCCTCCGGGCTGTGCCACACCGACATCCACGCCGCCCACGGCGACTGGCCGGTCAAGCCGACCCCGCCGTTCGTCCCCGGACACGAGGGCGTCGGCCTGGTCGAGGCGCTCGGCGACGGCGTCACCCATCTGACGATGGGGCAGCGGGTCGCCGTGCCCTGGCTGGGCAGCGCGTGCGGACGCTGCGAGCACTGCCTCTCCGGCTGGGAGACCCTGTGCGAGCAGCAGATCAACACCGGCTACGGGTGCGACGGCGGTTACGCCGAGAAGATGCTCGCCTGGGCCGACTTCGCCCAGCCGGTGCCCGAGGGGATCTCCCCGCTCGACGCCGCCCCGCTCACCTGCGCCGGCGTCACCACGTACAAGGCCCTGAAGGTCGCCGACGTGAGGCCCAGCCAGTTGGTCGCCATCTCCGGCGTGGGCGGCCTCGGCCACCTGGCCGTGCAGTACGCGAAGATCGCCGGGGCGACCGTGGCGGCGATCGACGTCACCGACGACAAACTCGAACTCGCCGCGGAACTCGGCGCCGACATCGTGATCGACGCCCGCAAGGAGGACCCCGGCGAGGTCCTCAAGCGCCACGGCGGCGCGCACGCCGCGCTCGCGCTCGCGGTGAACGAGGAGGCCTTCTCCGCGGTGTACAAGGGGCTGCGGCGCGGTGGGAAGCTCGTCATGGTCGCGATGCCGGCCCACGGCACGATCGCGGTCCCGATCTTCGAGACCGTGCTGAACGGCACCTCCGTGATCGGCTCCATCGTCGGTACCCGGCAGGACCTGGCCGAGGTGTTCGACCTGCACGCCGCGGGCAGGACCAGGGTCATCCGCGAGTCCCGGCCCCTCAGTGCCGTCAACGAGTCCATCGACGAGGTGCTGCACGGCCGGATCCAGGCCCGGATCGTCTTCGACTTCGTCGAAGGGAGCTGACCGCCGTGGATCTGCCCCTCGTCGTGGGTGTCGACGGGTCCGAGCCCGCCATGCGCGCCGTGGACTGGGCCACGGACGAGGCGGCCCTGCGGGGTCTGCCGCTCCGTCTGGTCTACGCCTCGCTCTGGGAACGCTACGAAGGCGCCGCCCTCGCCGAGGGACTGGGCCGCTCCTCGGAGCAGATCATGGCCGACAGGATCGTCGAGGCCGCCGCCGAACGCGCCCGCCGTCGCGACGCCGGGGTGAAGGTCACCACCGACGTCCTGCCCGAGGACGCGGTGAGCATGCTGCTGACGGAGGGCTTCGGCGCCACCGCGCTGGTGCTCGGGTCGCGGGGCCGCAGCGGCATCGCCGAAAGGCTCCTGGGGTCGGTGAGCCTCACGGTCGCCGCCCGCGCCCACTGCCCCGTGATCGTGCTGCGGGGCGGCCACGACAACCAGGCCAGGGCCGGCCGGTACCGGCGGGTCGTCCTCGGGGTCGGGGATCCCTCGCAGGGTGAGGCGGCCACCCGCTTCGCGTTCCGGGAGGCGGCGGAACGCGGAGTCCCGCTGGAAGCCGTACGGGCCTGGCGGAGCCCCGCGCACGAGACGACCGACCACCCGCCGGTGAAGGGCGAGCCCACCCGGACGCACGAACAGCGGGCGATGGACATCCTGGACGAGGCACTGAGCGGGGCCGCGGCCGACCATCCGGCCGTGGACGTGCACCGTCGTACCGCCGAGGGAACCGCCCGCAAGTTGCTGCTGGACGCTTCCACCGAGGCCGATCTGCTCGTCGTCGGGGTCCGGCGGCACGACAGCCACGGGCACATCGGGATGCAGCTCGGCCGGGTCGCCCACGCTGCCCTGCACCACGCGGCCTGTCCGGTCGCCGTCGTGCCCCTACGGGGATGAGCGGCTCAGAGGCTCGCCGCGTGATCGGGGACGAAGGTCTGCAGATCGCGCGGCGGGCGCTCGTAGCCCTTCGACGGCGGCCGGCGGGGCAGCTCCAGGACCGGCGGCGGCACCTCGTGGTAGGGGACGGAGTCGAGCAGATGGGCGATCATGTTCAGCCGGGCGCGGCGCTTGTCGTCGCTCTCGACCACGAACCACGGCGCCTCCGCGATGTCCGTGTGCACCAGCATCTCGTCCTTCGCCCGGGAGTACGCCTCCCACCGGGTGATCGACTCCAGGTCCATGGGGGAGAGCTTCCAGCGCCGCGTCGGGTCCTTCAGCCTGCGCCGGAACCGTTTCTGCTGCTCCGCGTCGCTCACCGAGAACCAGTACTTGCGCAGCAGCACGCCCTCCTCCACCAGCATCCGCTCGAAGATCGGGCACTGCCGCAGGAAGAGCTGGTACTCCTCCTTCGTGCAGAAGCCCATGACGTGCTCGACCCCGGCGCGGTTGTACCAGCTGCGGTCGAACAGCACGATCTCCCCGGCGGCCGGCAGATGTTCCACGTACCGCTGGAAGTACCACTGGCTGCGCTCGCGCTCGGTCGGCTTGGGCAGCGCCACGATCTGCGCGACGCGCGGGTTCAGATGTTCCGCCACACGCTTGATCGTGCCGCCCTTGCCCGCGGCGTCCCGGCCCTCGAAGACCACCACCACACGGGCGCCCTCGGTGCGCACCCACTCCTGGAGTCTGACCAGCTCCGTCTGCAGACGGAGCAGCTCCCGCTCGTACGCCGCAAGCGGCACCTTCGCCGTCTTCTTGCCGGCCATGCCGCCTCCTCGCCCGATGACGCCTCACGCGAAGCGTCCCGTTGACCTGCCTCGCCGACGTGCCCCGATTACTTACGGAGTCACCATGACCAAGGTCGAACACCAGGACAGCACCGTACTGACCGACGAGGAACTGCGCACCCTGGACGCCCACTGGCGGGCCGCCAACTACCTTGCCGTGGGCCAGATCTACCTGCTCGCCAACCCCCTGCTCACCGAGCCCCTGACTCCGGAGCACATCAAGCCCCGGCTGCTGGGCCACTGGGGCACCTCGCCCGGCCTCAACCTGGTCCACACCCACCTGAACCGTGTCGTCACGGCGCGCGGCCTGGACGCGCTGTGCGTCTGGGGTCCCGGTCACGGCGGCCCGGCCGTGCTGGCGAACTCCTGGCTGGAGGGCACCTACAGCGAGACGTATCCCACCGTGTCCCGCGACACCGAGGGCATGGGGAAACTGTTCCGGCAGTTCTCCTTCCCCGGCGGCGTGCCCAGCCATGTCGCGCCGGAGACACCCGGCTCCATCCACGAGGGCGGCGAGCTCGGCTACTCCCTCGCCCACGCCTACGGCGCCGCCTTCGACAATCCCGAGCTGCTGGTCGCCTGTGTGATCGGCGACGGCGAGGCGGAGACGGGACCCCTCGCCGCGTCCTGGCACTCCAACAAGTTCCTCGACCCGGTCCACGACGGCGCCGTCCTGCCCATCCTGCACCTCAACGGCTACAAGATCGCCAACCCGACGGTGCTCTCCCGGCTCCCGGAGTCCGAACTCGACGAACTGCTGCGGGGGTACGGTCACGACCCGATCCATGTGACCGGCGACGAGCCGTTGCAGGTGCACCGCGCCATGGCCGCCGCGTTCGACCAGGCCCTGGACCGGATTGCGCTGCTCCAGCGCACCGCCCGCGAGGAGGGCGTGGCCGAACGGGCACGCTGGCCCATGATCGTGCTGCGCACCCCGAAGGGCTGGACCGGCCCCGCGGAGGTCGACGGCGAGCCCGTCGAAGGCACCTGGCGCGCCCACCAGGTGCCGCTGGCAGGAGTCCGCGAAAACCCTGAGCACCTGCGGCAGTTGGAGACCTGGCTGCGCTCCTACCGCCCCGAGGAGCTCTTCGACGCCGAGGGACGGCCGGTGGCCGACGTGCTCGCCTGCGTACCCGACGGCTCCCGGCGGCTGGGCGCCACCCCGCACGCCAACGGCGGCCTCCTCGTCCGCGATCTGCCGCTCCCGCCCCTGGAGCGGTTCGCCGTACCCGTCGACAAGCCGGGCGTCACCCTGCACGAGCCGACCCGGGTGCTGGGCGACCTCCTCGAACACGTCATGCGCGAGACCTCGCACCGCCGCGACTTCCGGCTGGTCGGCCCCGACGAGACGGCCTCCAACCGGCTGGGCGCCGTCTACGGCGCCAGCGGCAAGGCCTGGCAGGCACAGATCCTGCCGGTGGACGAACACCTCGACCGGCACGGCCGAGTCATGGAGATCCTCTCCGAACACCTCTGCCAGGGCTGGCTGGAGGGCTATCTCCTCACCGGCCGGCACGGTCTGTTCTCCTGCTACGAGGCGTTCGTGCACATCGTCGACTCCATGGTCAACCAGCACATCAAGTGGCTGAGGACCTCACGCGAACTGCCCTGGCGCGCCCCGATCGCCTCCCTCAACTACCTGCTCACCTCACACGTGTGGCGCCAGGACCACAACGGCTTCTCGCACCAGGACCCCGGATTCGTCGACCACGTCCTCAACAAGAGTCCCGAGGTCGTACGCGTCTACCTGCCGCCGGACGCCAACACCCTGCTGTCCGTCGCGGATCACGTGCTGCGCAGCCGCGACTACGTCAACGTCATCGTGGCCGGCAAACAGCCGAGTTTCGACTGGCTGTCCATGGACCAGGCCCGCGCCCACTGCGCCCGCGGCGCCGGGATCTGGGAGTGGGCGGGCACGGAGAACGGCGGCGAGCCCGATGCAGTCCTGGCCTGCGCCGGGGACGTACCCACCCAGGAGGTGCTGGCCGCGGCGCAGTTGCTGCGCCGACACCTCCCGGACCTCGCCGTCCGAGTGGTCAACGTGGTCGACATGACCAGGATCCTGCCGCGCGAGGAACACCCGCACGGAATGAGCGACTTCGAGTACGACGGCCTGTTCACCACCGACAAGCCGGTGATCTTCGCCTACCACGGCTATCCCTGGCTGATCCACCGGCTGGCCTACCGCCGCACCGGCCACAAGAACCTGCACGTGCGCGGCTACAAAGAGTCCGGCACCACGACCACGCCGTTCGACATGGTCGTCCGCAACGACCTCGACCGCTACCGGCTGGTCATGGACGTCATCGACCGCGTTCCAGGACTCGCGGTGCGCGCCGCCGCCGTACGGCAGCAGATGGCCGACGCGCGCACCCGACACCAGGCCTGGATCCGCGAGCACGGCACCGATCTGCCCGAGGTCGCCGACTGGACCTGGAGCACCTGACCCGCCCCTCACTCCCGGAAGGAACTCACTGCCATGACCGTACGCGTCGGCATCAACGGCTTCGGCCGCATCGGCCGCACCTACCTGCGAGCCGCCCTCGACCGTGCCGAGGAAGGCACCCAGGACGTCGAGGTGGTCGCCGTCAACGACATCACCTCACCCGCCACCCTGGCCCACCTGCTTGAGTACGACTCGACGTTCGGACGCATCGGCCGCGACGTCCAGCACGACGACAGCTCCATCACGGTCGACGGACGGCGCATCGCCGTCACCGCCGAGCGTGACCCGGCCGCCCTGCGCTGGTCCGACTACGGCGCCGGCATCGTGATCGAGTCCACCGGGCGTTTCCGTGACCGGGACTCCGCGGCACTGCACCTGAAGGGCGGCGCCCACACCGTGCTGCTGTCGGCCCCCGGCAAGGGCGTGGACGCCACCATCGTGATGGGCGTCAACGACCGTGCCTACGACCGGAACAGCGACCGGATCGTCTCCGCCGCCTCCTGCACCACCAACTGCGTCGCCCCGATGGTGAAGGTCCTCGACGACGCCTTCGGCGTCGAGCGTGGTGTGATGACCACCATCCACGGCTACACCAACGACCAGTCGCTGCTGGACGGTCCGCACAAGGATCTGCGCCGGGCCCGCTCCGCAGCCCTCAGCATCATCCCCACCAGCACGGGTGCCGCCCGAGCCGTGGGCCTGGTGGTGCCGGAGCTGGCGGGGGCACTGGACGGGATCGCGGTCCGTGTGCCCGTGGAGGACGGCTCGCTCACCGACCTCGCGGTGGTCCTCGCCCGGGAGGCGAGCGTGGACGAGATCAACGCCGTGTTCGAGGCGGCCGCGGACGGGCCGCTGAACGGCATCCTGCGGGTCACGAAGGCGCCGATCGTCTCCCGCGACGTCATCGGCGACCCCTCGTCCTGCATCTTCGATCCCGCCCTGACCCAGGCCAACGGCACCCTGGCCAAGGTCTTCGGCTGGTACGACAACGAGTGGGGCTACACCAACCGCCTCTTGGACCTGACGGCCCTCGTGGCAGACGACTGACGGACGCGTCCCGATGGCTCGCGTGCGGCGGAAGCGGGCCTGCCGGCGGTCGCAGAAGTGCCGACCGGCCCCGGGGCGTCGGTCACGACGGTGCCCGGCGTCGCCCTCGCCACCCTCAGCCTCGGTGCCGTCCTCGGCCCGGAGGCCTCGCTCATCGCCCTCGGCGGGGGACTGGCGGCCGAGCCGATCCGGATGCTGAAACGCGATACTCCTCCCACTGCCCTCGCCGTTGTCGCAGCGGCGGGCAGTTTCGCAGCGATCAGCGAACTGCTGGGCTCACCCCTGCTCGGAGCGTTCCTGCTCATGGAAGCGTCCGGCCTGGCCGGGCCGATGCTCGGCGTCGTGCTGGTTCCCGGCCTGCTCGCCGCAGGCATCGGCTCCCTGATCTTCACCACGAAGGGCTCCAGGCCGCCTCTTGGCCTGGAGCCCGGATGATCCGTCGTGCGTTCAGCTGGTCCTGTGGCCCCATCGTGGCCCCACTTGATCCCATTCCCTGCTCCACTCGTCGATGCGGTGGCGGTCGAGCTGCCACCGGACAACCGCTCCGGCGCCGAACACCAGGCCGGCAAGACCGGCCGCCGCCCCGACGCCCAGGAGACCCGACTCGATCGCCGCCTCGGTGGCGCTCAGCGGCGCTGAGGTGAGACGGCCGTGGCCGTCCTGCCAGACCGTGACCGTGGATCCGGCCTCGAGGCCGGTGTCCACCTGGGTTCGGCCGGTGCGGGTCGAGCCGTCGGAGGCCGTCCAGCGCACGGTTGTCGTCCGGCGATCGGAGGTGCCGCCGATCGCGGGGAAGCTGAGGGGGACATCGTTCAGGAGCACGGCTGGGACGCGCTGCCGCTCGGCTCGCTGCGCCGCGAACACCTCGTCCGCGGCATGGGCGGTCACCAGCCCGGCGACGGACCCTCCCACGGCGAAAACCATCCACACGGCCAGCACGATCCAGGCCTCGACGATGTCGTCGCGTCGCCGCAAGGGGTTGCTGCGCCACCGCCACAACCGCTGCTTCACGTTCGTGCCACCGGGCATCGGTCCGCACCTCCTCCTCGTCGTCGTGACACTTCCGACGGTGACAGCCGACGCCGTGCCACGGCATGGGCCGAGCAGGTGCCGCCGCAGGGCCGACCGGGGCCGATTCCACGGTTGGAAAGGGTCGTTCAGCCCAACGGACGGCGAGGCCCGACGGAGCCCTGCCCAGGTCTTTCGCCCCCTGCCGGGAGTGAGGCGCGGGCGCCCATGCTCGTAGGACGGAACCAGCCGTCCCACGCCCGCACGCGAGGAGGGCATCATGACGAACGCGACCTTCGGCGCCGCGCTTGTGGAGACCTGTGTCTCCGCCGCGGTCGCCGCACCCTCGATCCACAACACCCAGCCGTGGCGCTTCGGGCTGGACTCCGAGACAGTGACCTTCGAGGTGCGTGCCGATCCCGCACGAGGCATGAGGCACACGGACCCCACGGGCCGGGCCCTGCTCCTTTCCGTAGGAGCCTGCGTGTTCAATCTCCGGGTTGCGCTCGCCCACTTCGGTTGGTCACCTGTCACACGTCTGCTGCCCGGTCCCGACGACCCCGGCCTGCTCGCCACGGTGCGGCCCTCCGGGCTCACCACCAGGCAGGGGCCGGAGCAGCAGGGGAGCGCGGATCTCTATGAGGCGATCTGGCGCAGGCACAGCAGCCGCTTCCCTTTCGCGAGCCGACCGCTTCCCGCGGCAGTGCGCGACGAACTCGCTGCGGTGGCCCTCGAGGAAGGCGCATCTCTGACATTCCCCGAACAGGTGGACGCGGCCCGCATGCTGCGTCTGACCGCCGAGGCCGAGCGACGTAACCGCCTCGACGCGGGCCGCGCGGCCGAGGTCCGACGCTGGGTGCACCGGGACCTGGAACCGGCGCCCGACGCAGGTCTGCCGCGAACGGCGCTGGGATCGCAGGACGCCCGGGAGAGGATCCCGCTGCGCGACTTCAGCGCACAGCGGCATCCCGAACGGCTCACCGCGCGGCCTTTCGAGGCGAACCCGGTTGTCGCCCTGCTGACCACCGAACACGACCGCCGAGTCGACTGGCTGCGCGCGGGACAGGGCCTCGAGCACGTGTGGCTCGTCGCGACGGCATACGGCCTGCGCGCGTCTCTGCTGCATCAGGCAGTCGAATGGGCGGACCTGCGTGACGCGCTGGCCACCGCTTCCGACGACACCGCGCATCCACAGCTGCTCATACGCCTCGGATACGGCCCCGAGGGCCCGGCCACCCCGCGCCGCACACCAGGTCTGGATCTACGGTAGGCCGCTCGGGCTCGGGACCCAGCACCGTGTCGAGCCGGCCGGCGCCTCTCGTCACGGCCGGACCGACGGGAAGGACCGTTCGGCGAATGATGGGGCCGGACGGCCCAAGCGGATCGGTTAATGATTGGACAAGGTGGATGTATGGGGCAATTTCGCTATTCGAGAGCGGATGGGGAGGAGCGCCATGAAGGTGGTGCTCGACGAGCCATCGGACGAGCAGGTCGCCGTCTCGGCGGCCTGACGAGAGGACGTGACAGGCCGTGACCGAACAGACACAGGCGAACGCGCCGAAGGATCTGCCGTCGGGCGACCTGGGCCGCCGACTCGCCGCACGCCGCGCCCAACTCGGTCTGACGACAGAAGAGACGGCCGCGCGAGCGGGTATGGCCCCCAGCTACGTGACCCACCTGGAACAACACCCTGACGCCGCGCCCGACCGAGGCGCGCTCCTCACGCTGGCGGCAGCGCTACGGACCACGGTCTCGGCGCTCACCGGCGGAGATGCTGATGTGCCACCCGGTCGTGAACAGGCCGGGCGCGCTCCCGAATTCACCGAGTTGAGCAAGGCCGAGTGCGCCGAGCTGCTGTCGACGCACGGTGTCGGAAGGCTCGCGGTGGCCACGGAGCTCGGGCCGGTGATCGTCCCTGTGAACTACAGCGTCGTCGATGACGCGATCGTCTTCAGAACGGCTCGCGGTGCTACACCGTCGCTGGCGTCCGGGTGCGTGGTCGCCTTCGAGGTCGACCGTGTCGACGACACCTTCAGCCAGGGATGGAGCGTGCTGGCGCGCGGGTACGCGCGCACGGTGACAGACACCGATGAAGAACATCGGCTCGCGGAGCAGACCTACAGTGCGCCGTGGAGCGGTGGGCGGCGCGACATGTGGGTGCGCATCGAACCGTATGCCGTCACGGGACGTCGCATCGTGGCCTGAACAGGCTCTCACTCGGGAGGTCAGGGACCCACGGTCTCTGGCTGAGGGGGGTTCTCGCCCGGTTGAGGACGACCAGCGCAGTACCGCTTTGTCAGGTGAGAGACGAGAAGGCCTATGTACGCCAACGACGGATTCCGCGAACTCGACCGGCAGGAATGCCTGGCCCTGCTCGTCACCGTGCCCGTGGGACGCATCGTGTACACGCGGCAGGCGTTGCCCGCCGTCCTGCCGGTCAACTTCCGCCTGGACCGTGACGGCGCGGTGGTGGTGCGCACCTCGGCCTCGTCGGAACTGGCGAGTGCGATCGACGGAGCCGTGGTGGCCTTCGAGGCCGACGAGGTCGACGCTGTCGCACACTCCGGCTGGAGCGTCGTGGCCATGGGGTTGGCCACCCTCGTGACCGATGCCGTCGAGCACGCACGACTTCTCAGGACCGGGCCGCGTTCCTGGGCGCCGGCGCCGCAGGAGGTCTTCGTGCGCATCGCCCAAGAGCTGGTCACCGGGCGCGAACTCGTGGGCGGGGGCACCTTGTACGGCGTGCATCCCCCTTCCTGAACCCCCGTCGCCACGTCCGTCAAGACCTCATCACCTGTCCCTTTCCCGTCCGAACGGCCCCTGGAACAAGGGCCGTTCGGTGTCACTTCGGGCCTCCCGGCTTCTGCCCGAGGTGATGACCCACGAGGAGCATCGTTGGAGGAAGGCCGGCGCGTTGGACGAGCGCCCCTTCCGTCGAACGGTCACTCGAGGAAGGGACGGGTACGGCCATGACCTCGCATCACATAGTCGTCGGAGTGGACGGCTCTCTGACTTCCGCAAGGGCGCTGGACTGGGCCGCGGCTGAGGCCGTACGGCACGGCACCGGCCTGCGCGTGCTGTACGCGGTTCCCGACCGGGACGAGGCCGCACCGATCCTGGGCAACGCCGTGTCACGCACACACGCGCGGCATCCGGACCTGCTCGTGGAGACCGTCGTGACAGAGGAAGGTGCGGCACGTGCCTTGGCCTGCGAGAGCGCGGACGCGGTCCTGACCGTCGTGGGAACACGCGGCTTGGGCGCGTTGACCGGCCCGGCGTTCGGTTCGGTGAGCCTGAGGCTGGCCGCCCTCACTCAAGGACCGCTCCTGGTGGTCCGCGGGACCACCCGTGCGACGACGGGCAGGACGTGCTGCTCGGACTGGCGGACGACACGGACACGCAGGCGGCGGCGTACGCCTTCCAGGAGGCCGAGCGGCGCGGTGCGAGGCTCCGTGTCCTGCATTCCTGGAGCCACCGGCACATCACTCCCGAACTGACCTCCCTCATACCGACGCGCAGTCCGGGCCAGGAACACATGGCCAGGGAGGCCCGGGCGGAGGAGGCCGTACCCCGCTACGCCCTCGCCCAACTGCAGGCACGGTACCCCGGAGTCACCGTGGAGACCCACACGGTCCGCGCCGCTCCCGGGGACGAACTGCTGGCAGCGACCCGGAAGGCTGCGGTGGTCGTCATCGGTGCCCACCGCCGTACCAGTGTGCTCGGCCCGCGCCTCGGCCCGGTCGCCCACACACTCTTGCGCCGGGCGCATTGCCCGGTGGTCGTCGTGCCCCAGAGATGACCCGCCGCCGGCCGGTCCCGCAGGCGAGACCCGTTCAGGCCGACGGGGCCGGACCGTCGGCTGTGAGGCGAACCCCGGTGACCAGAACGGGGCTGATGCGGACGGCGTGATCCATCGTCCGTGACACCCACGGACGCAACAACGTCCGATAGCGGGCCAGTTCCCATGGATCGGTGACCAGTCGCGCATAACCCGTGACGACCACACTCCAACCGAGGTGGGTGTCGGGGTCGATGTCGTCGGCCTCGTACGCGACGACGGCCCCCTCACTCTCGTTCTGTCGGGTGTACCGGGTCAGAGCGGCGTCACCATGCGTGCGGATGACGATGTCGCCGTCGACCAGGACGTGGTTGACCGGGCGGATGGCCGGCAGCGCCTGCCGGGTGAAGACGATCCGCCCCAGGGACACGCTGCCCAGGAGCCGTAGCGCCTCGCCGCCGTCCAGCGCGACGCTGCTCCGCGTCTCTGAGGCGTTCGACGGGTCATTGTCGCTGGCCATCGCAGAATTCCGTATCGTCGGGTCGCTCATGCTCGTGTGTCTCCGCAGCCACGCGCGCGCCGGAGATCTCTCGATCGTGTGGATGGCCCGGTGCCCACGTGAAGGCGTGAGCGACACCGCGGGGGACCGGTGTCGCTCACGCCTTCACTGTCTCTCGGGCCACACCGTTCGCACAGGTGCCGATGGTCCCCGTCGTGGGCCGAACAGCCCTCGCACCTCGGTGGCCTATCGACGGTGCATGGTCTCCAGAGCGGCCGCCAGAACCTGGGGGTCGTGATGGCCCTTGTAGACCTGCGGCGGATGCCTGTCCAGCTTCAGGAGCTGCACCACGGCCGTCCAGGCGGTGCGTACGGAGTACTCGACGGTGAAGACGACGTCGTCGGGCACCTCGGCGAACTGTCCGATGAAGGCGAGGTTGACCGCCCCCTTCGGGACCACCCGGGGCCGGTCGTCGCGGCGACGGGCCAGGAACTGACTGGTGATGTACGGCATCACACAGGGCACGACGGTGGAGGTCTCCCGGATCCGGGCCGCCGTCCGCTCGTCGAACGGAAGGTGGTGCAGGACCTCTTCGAGGATCTCGCGGCCCGTGCACATCGTCATCGGCTTGGGCGTGTGGTCGCCCGCGCGGCCGGGAAACAGGCCGTAGCCCCACCAGACCCCGACGTCCTCCGGCTGGTCGCGGTAGACGGGCTGGCGGTTGGCGACGATGGTGAGCAGCCAGTTGGATTCGGTGAAGGTCATCAGGCCGCCTCTGCCGGCCGGACGTCCGCTGAACTCCTCGAGGGCCTTCAGGAAGGCGGGGTCTTTGGTGGTGACCGTGAACGACTCCCAGCGGGACTCCTTCACGTGTTTGTCGAAGGCGTCGGGGTTGCCGAAGTCGTCGCGGCCACGGGCCAGCCGGTGCCACAGCAGCCAGGCGTCCGAGCGATGCGGAGCCGGCGGAGGCGCGGAGGTGTGCGAGCCGAGGCTGGAGGCATCGGTCATGGACCCGTTGGTGACGAGGACCAGGTCCTCGGGCGCGACGGCGACCTTCTCGTCGTAGCCACCCCGGCTCAGGTGGATGGTCTCGACCGTGCCACTCCTGAGGCCCGGGGTGAAGCCGAGGTCGGTGACGTGGCAGCCGGTGTGCACGTTGACGCCGCGCTCGCGGAGCCAGGCGGTCAGGGGGCGGACGATGGAGTCGTACTGGTTGTAGCGGGTCCGGTGGATGGCCGACATGGACGCGAACTCGGAGAACAGGTGGACGAAGCGCCTCAGATAGCGGCGGAACTCGATCGCGCTGTGCCAGGGCTGGAAGGCGAACGTGGTGCACCACATGAACCAGAAGTGGGTGGTGAAGAAGTGCTCACCGAAGCAGTCGGTGATCCGCTTGCCGTCCAGGTGCCCTTCGGGAGTGGCCAGGCAGCGGACCAGCTCCAGCCGGTCACGTTCGGAGAATCCCATCGAGGTCGTGTCGACGATCTTGCCGTCCCCGTCGACGAGCCGGGCGATGTCGTCCCAGGCGAAGTCCTCATGTCCGGCCAGGATCTCGTCGGTCACCGAGACGGTGGGGTCGTCGAGGGTGGGGATGCCGGACAGCAGGTCGTAGGTGCAGCGGAACTCGGCCTCGAACATGCGACCGCCCCGCATGGTGTAGCCGGCGTCCGGCGTGCCCCCCGCGTCGAGGCTGCCGCCGAGGGTCCGTTGTTCCTCGAAGAGGTGGATGTCGGAACCCTTGTAGCCGCCGTCTCGGATCAGGAACGTCGCCGCGGCCAGTGCCGCGATCCCGCTGCCCACCAGATATGCCTTCGCCATCACACAACTCCTCGTCCTCGCACATCGATCGGGAACCGCGCCTCCCACGGTTTCCTGCCGCCAGGCCCTGCGTCAGTGGGCCGTTGGTCACCTCACGGGCCCGGACGGCCCTCAGAGTCGGGACCGGCGGAATCATCCGCAGGCCGCGGACAGGCCCGGTCCGGTCGGTGGACGTGACGGACCGGACCGTCGCGACCGCCGGATCACGCCGTGCGGGAGTCCTCCGCCGCGCTGCCGGGTCCGGCGGCGGTACGCGACGGCTTGGTCGTGACGCGCCACGGCGGGGCCGTCGTCCGGTGTCCGTTGTTCCAGGCCTGGGCGGACTTCTCGGTCTGGCGGCGCAGCCGGTCCTGGAGCCGGTCGACGACCTCCGTGCCCGTCGCCTCCTCGACCGCCGCCACCACCTGACGACCGCCGACGCGCAGGTCGGCCGTGGCCGACCACGGGTGGCCGGCGTGGTGGGCGGCCGCTCGCACGACGTGCACCTCGCCGGTGACGACGGGCAGGCCCGGCCTCCCCACGACCGCGTCGATCTTCGTACGGGCGTAGGCCAGTGTCTCCTCGTCCACGGCGCCGTCGGAGCGCAGCCGAACAAGGGGAGGGTCCTGGGTGTTGTCGCTGGTCATCGAGGGTCCTTCCTTCGGGGCGTCAGAAATGTCGTGCGGTTCAGGCCGTGCTGCCGGGCAGCCACAGGTCGGGGCCGAAGACCTCGTAGCGGATGCGTCGCGCGGGAACCCCGGCGCCGAGCAGCTGTCCGCGCACCCCTCGCATGAAGGGCACCGGACCGCACAGGAACACCTTGGCGTTGTCGGGGAGTTGTGTGCCGCTCAGGTCCATCTGGCCGGTACGGGCATCGGGTTCCTCCGGTCCGGGGTGCTCGTACCAGAAGACGGCCCGGGCGCCCGGCAGTTGCCCGACGAGGTCGTGTGTCTCGGCCCGCAGGGGGTGGTCGGCGGGGGAGCGGTCGGCGTGCAGGACCAGTACCGGGCGGATCGAGCGGAGGGCGGCGAGGTGGGCCAGGATGCCGGTCATGGGGGTGCAGCCGATACCGGCCGAGACCAGCACGACGGGGGTGGTGGCATCCACCGGGTCGTCGAGGAAGACGTCTCCGAACGGTGCGGACAGCAGCAGCTCGTCCCCCTCGCGGACGCGGTCGTGGAGCAGGTTGGAGACCTCGCCGTCCGGTTCGTCGGCGTCACCCGTCACCCGCTTCACAGTGATCCGCCGCAGCTTTCCGCCCGGGTCGGAGGACAGGCTGTACTGGCGCAGTTGGTGCACGCCGTCGGCCATGCGCACACGGACGCTCACGTACTGGCCGGCGCGGGCCCGCGGCGTGCGCTCGCCGTCGGCCGGACGGAGCAGGAAGGACACGACATCAGGGGTCTCGGTACGGCGTTCGACGACCGTCCAGGGCCGCCAGGTCTCGCCGGGCCGTACGCCCGCGTCCTGGTAGAGGAGGGCCTCCCGGCCGATCAGGGCCCCGGCCATCAGCCAGTAGACCTCGTCCCAGGCGGCAGCCACCTGCGGGGTGATCGCTTCGCCGAGGACCTCCGCCATCGCACCGAACAGGTACTTGTGCACGATCGTGTACTGGTCGTCGGTGACGCCGACAGCGGCGTGCTTGTGGGCGATCCGGGAGAGCAGCGCGTCCGGACGCGCGTCGGGGTTCTCCAGCAGCGCGCCGGCGAATCCGGCGATCGAGCCGGCCAGGGCACGGCGCTGGGCGCCGCTGGCCTGGTTGCCCCGGTTGAACATCCCGTCGAGGAGTTCGGGCCGGTCGTGGAACATCGTGGCGTAGAAGCGGGCGGTGATGTCGTCGAGCGCTCCGGCCACGGCGGGCAGGGTCGCCCGTACGAGGGCGGCGGATTCCGCGGACAGCATGGATCCTCCTGGGAAGTACGAGGTGAAGGGGAGAGAGGAGGCGGGCCGGCTCGGCCGGAGCGTCTCAGTGCGCAGGAACGGTGCCGCCGGTCTCCGTGCCATGGCCGTAGTAGGCCGCGCGCATCAGCTCGCCCATGTCGTCGAGCATCGGCATCCGGGGGTTGGCGGGCGCGCACTGGTCCTCGTAGGCGTTGAGAGCCTGCTGGGGCAGGGCTTCGAGGAAGGCGCGCTCGTCGACCCCGAGGGCCTGGAAGGTGGGTTCGATGCCCACCGCGTCGCGGAGCCGCTCCACCGCCGAGGCGAGCGACTCGACTCCCTCGGCCGGGGTGGCGGCGGGCAGCCCGAGGGTGCGCGCGATGTCCTGGAAGCGTTCGGGGGCGCGGTAGCTCTCGTACTTGGGCCAGCCGGTGAGCTTCGTGGGGATCGTGCCGTTGTAGCGGATGACATGCGGCAGCAGAACGGCGTTGGTGCGGCCGTGCGCGACGTGGAACGTGGCGCCGAGCGTGTGGGACATCGCGTGGACGATGCCGAGGAAGGCGTTGCCGAACGCCATGCCGGCGATGGTCCCGGCGTTGTGCATCTTCTCCTGGGCCTCCGGCCGGGCCGCGCGGTCGTTCACCGCCGCCTCGATGCTGTCGAAGATCATCCGGATCGCGTGCAGGGCGAGGCCGTCGGTGAAGTCGTTGGCGTAGACGGAGACATAGGCCTCGATGGCGTGGGTGAGGGCGTCGAAACCGCTGTCGGCGGCCAGTGCCCGGGGCAGCGCGGTGGTGAGGAGCGGGTCGATGATGGCGACACTCGGGGTGAGCGCGTAGTCGGCGAGCGGGTACTTCTTGCCGGTGGCGGGGTCGGAGATGACGGCGAACGGAGTCACTTCGGCGCCGGTGCCTGAGGTGGTGGGGATGCACACCAGGCGGGCGAGTTTGCCGAGGACGGGGAAGCGGAAGGCGCGCTTGCGGATGTCGGAGAACTTGTGCCGCATGTCGGCGAAGTCGACGTCCTTGCCCTCGGCCTGCTGTTCGTACAGCAGCCACATCACCTTGGCCGCGTCCATGGGAGAGCCACCGCCGAGGGCGATGATGGTGTCCGGGCGGAAGTCGCCCATCAGGCGGGCGCCGCGCCGGACCGAGTCGATGCTCGGCTCGGGTTCGACGTTGTCGATGACCTGGATGGTGACCGGCTCGCGGCGACGCCGCAGCACGCGCTCGACCCGGTCCACGAGACCGAGGCGGGTCATCGTCGCGTCGGTGACGACGGTGACGCGGTGGACGTCCGGCATGGAGGCGAGGTAGCGGATGGCCCCCGGCTCGAAGTAGATCTTCGGCGGGACCTTGAACCACTGCAGGTTGTTGCGGCGCACCGAGACGCGCTTGATGTTCAGCAGCTGGGCGGCGGAGACGTTGTTGGACACCGACGTGCTGCCCCAGGAACCGCAGCCCAGCGTCAGCGACGGCAGCAGGCTGTTGTAGATGCCGCCGATGGCGCCTTGCGAGGACGGCGCGTTGACGATGATCCGCACGGTCTTCATGCGCCTGCCGTACGACTCCGCCAGCGCGAGGTCCTGGGTGTGGATGACGGCGCTGTGACCCTGGCCGTGGAAGGCGACCATGTCGGCGGCCAGGTCGAAGCCCTGCTGCTCGGAGCCGGCGCGCAGGACCGCGAGGACCGGGCAGAGCTTCTCGCGGGTCAGGGGCTCGTCGGGCCCGACTCGCGCCGCCTCGACCAGGATGAGGGAAGTGTCGGCGGGGACGGTGAAGCCCGCCTGCTCGGCGATCCACGCCGGGCTCTGCCCGACGGCCGCGGAGTTGACCTTGGGCTCGCAGCCCGCGCCCGCGGCACCGACGGGGAACAGGAAGGTCTCCAGCTTGGCCTTCTCCTCGGCGGTGGCCAAGTGGGCGTGCAGGACGCGGAATTCGGCGAGGACCGCGTCGTAGATCTCCTCGTCCAGAATGACGGCTTGTTCGGAGGCACAGATCATGCCGTTGTCGAACGACTTGGACAGCACAAGGTCGTTGACGGCCCGGCGCAGATCCGCGCTCCGGTGGACGTAGGCGGGGACATTGCCGGCGCCCACGCCGAGAGCGGGCTTGCCCGCCGAATACGCGGCCTTGACCATGGCGTTGCCGCCGGTGGCGAGGATCAGCGAGACACCCGGGTGACGCATCAGGGTGCCGGTCGCCTCCACGGACGGGATCTCGATCCACTGCACGCAGTGTTCTGGAGCGCCCGCGGCGACGGCGGCGTCACGCACGACGCGGGCCGCCTCGGTGCTGCAGCCCTGGGCGGAGGGATGGAAGGCGAACACGATCGGGTTGCGCGTCTTCAGCGCCATCAGGGCCTTGAACACGGTGGTCGAGGTCGGATTGGTGACAGGGGTGATCGCACACACCACGCCGACCGGCTCGGCCACTTCGGTCATGTCGTCGATGTCGTCGCGAGCGATGACACCGACGGTCTTCATCGGGCCCATGCTGTGCGTGACGTACTCGCAGGCGAACATGTTCTTGGCCGCCTTGTCCTCGAAGACACCCCGCCCGGTCTCCTCCACCGCGAGCCGAGCGAGCTTCGTGTGCTGGTCCAGCGCGGCGACCGAGGCCTTCTTCACGATGTGGTCGACGTGTTCCTGATCGAGCGCCTCGTAGTCGGCCAGTGCCTTGAGCCCGTTCGTCACCAGGCGGTCCACCGCTATGGCGATCTCGGACGGCGCGGCGGCGGGGTCGGTGGTCGCGCTGCGGTCGTCGTGGCGGGTCATGGGGGCGAGCCTCCGTCGTTGAAGGGCGGCACCGCACGATCGGCGGCGCGGGGAGGGAGCGGCACCGCGGGGGATGGTGGCCGGTACCGCTCACACCGGCAGCGTCTCTCGTCAGCTACGTTCCGCCCCAGGCCCCGTTGGTCCCTTCGCGGGGCCGACCGGCCCCGAAGCGATGGGGACGGTCAGTCTGTTGACGACGCCCACCACACCGTCCACCCGATACGTCCCCCGGATCACGAGCGGAAGGTCTCCGCTGTGTTCCAGGACCCCCACCAGCGTGGTCATGCCGTCGCGGACCGAGACCGCCACCCCGTGGTCGGGCCGGCCGAGGGTGTGGGCCAGCACCTCGTCGCGGACCTCCCGGCGGATCTCGTCGTCCGTGCGCAGGAAGACACGCAGAAGGTCGCGCCGGGTGGCGATGCCGATCAGCCGGTCCTCCTCGTCCACGACCGGAAGGCGTTCGACCCCGTGACGCTCCATCACGCGTGCCGCGTCCGCGATCCGCTGCTCCGGATGCACGGTGATCGCGGGCGTCAACATCAGTTCCTCCGCCGTCACGGCGTCGGCGGAGGCGCGCCGGGCGGACCGGCCCAGTTGGGGAATCCGGAGCCGTCGTACCCGGGCGCCCGCAGACCGGCCCGCCTGGCGGCGGATCAGATCGGTCTGGGAGATCACGCCGACGACCTTGTCGTCGGCGTCCACGACGGGCAGCCCGCTGATCCGATGCCGGTCCAGCAGCCGTACGACATCCTTGAACGACATCTCCCGGTGTGCCTCGACGACATCGCGGGTCATCACTTCACCGACGATGCGGGCCATGCCGACCACCTTCTCCGCGCTCTCCCGTCACCTGCTGTCACTCGGTCGCGACCCGGGGAGTGCTGCCCGTCCGGCCTCCAGCCGCGCGACCGGGACGCGGAACGGCGAGCAGGAGACGTAGTCCAGGCCGCTCGCGTGGAAGAAGTGAACGGAGTCGGGGTCCCCGCCGTGCTCGCCGCAGACGCCGATCTTCAGGTCGGGGCGCGCGGCGCGGCCCTCGTCGACCGCGATCCGCACCAGCCGGCCCACACCGTCGCGGTCGAGGGTCTCGAAGGGTGAGGTGGCGAAGATGCCCTTGTCGAGATAGGCGGAGAAGAAGGCCGCCTCGACGTCGTCGCGGGAGAAGCCCCAGGTGGTCTGGGTGAGGTCGTTGGTGCCGAAGGAGAAGAACTCCGCCTCTTCGGCGATCCGGCCGGCGGTGAGTGCGGCCCGGGGCAGCTCGATCATGGTGCCGACCGGGCAGTGCACGGGGATGCCCGACTCCTCGGAGACTTCGGCCAGGACGCGTTCCACCTCGGCCCGCTCGATGCGCAGTTCCTCGACGGCGCCGACCAAGGGGACCATGATCTCCGCCTCGGGGGAGCCCCCGGCCCTGGTGCGCTCCACGACCGCCTCGGCGATCGCCCGCACCTGCATGGCGACCAGCCCCGGGACGACCAGGCCCAGACGGACGCCGCGCAGCCCGAGCATCGGGTTCTCCTCGTGCATACGGCTGACCGCGTCGAGGAGTTCGGTGTCGTGCGAGGTGGGCACGGTGCCCTGTGCCTCGGCGGTGGCGATGCGCACGGCGAGGTCGGTGCGGTCGGGCAGGAACTCGTGCAGGGGCGGGTCGATGAGCCGGATGGTCACCGGCAGGCCGTCCATCGCCTTCAGGATGCCGATGAAGTCCTGCCGCTGGAGCGGCAGCAGCGCGACGAGCGCCTTCTCGCGCTCGGCCTCGTCGCGGGCCAGGATCATCGCCTCGACCAGCTTGCGGCGCTCGCCGAGGAACATGTGCTCGGTACGGCACAGCCCGACGCCTTGTGCGCCGAATCGCCGGGCGCGGGCGGCGTCCTCCGGGGTGTCGGCGTTCGCCCGCACCTCCAGCCGCCGGACGCCGTCGGCCCGTTCCATGGCGCGGGCCACGGCCTCGACCAGCCCGTCGGACCGCTCGCCCGTCTCGAAGTAGCGCATCACCACGGAGTCGACGAGTGGAGCCGCACCCAGGTACACGGCGCCCTCGGAGCCGTCGACGGATACGACCGTGCCCTCCTCGACGACGGTGCCGCCCACGGTGAAGCGACGTGCCGCGGAGTCGACGGTGAGTTCCTCGGCGCCGCACACGCACACCGTGCCCATGCCACGGGCTACCACGGCCGCGTGGCTGGTCTTGCCGCCGCGGCTGGTCAGCACCGCCTGAGCGGCGATCATGCCCGGCAGGTCGTCGGGGGTGGTCTCCTGACGTACGAGGACGACGTGCTCGCCCGCGGCGGCCCGGCGGACCGCTTCGGCCGAGTCGAACACCGCCGCGCCCACGGCCGCACCCGGCGAGGCAGGCAGCCCATGGGCGAGCGCCTCGCCGATGTCCGAGGTGTCGAACCGAGGGAACATCAGCCGGGCCAGACCGTCCCCGCCGACCCGGGCCAGCCCCTCGTCAGGGGTGATCAGGTTCTCGTCCACCAGCTCTGCCGCGATGGCGAACGCGGCCTCGGCGGTGCGCTTGCCCACGCGGGTCTGCAGCATCCACAGCCGACCCCGCTCGATGGTGAACTCGATGTCGCACAGATCCCGGTAGTGCGTCTCCAAAGTTCCCATGTGACCGCGCAGTTGGCCGTAGGAGACCGGGTCCAGCTCCTCGAGAGCGGTCAGGGGAACGGTGTTGCGGATGCCGGCGACGACGTCCTCGCCCTGCGCGTTCACCAGGTAGTCGCCGTACAGGCCGGGCCGGCCCGTGGACGGGTCACGGGTGAAGGCGACGCCGCTGCCCGACTCGGACCCCAGGTTGCCGAAGACCATGATCTGCACATTGACCGCGGTGCCCAGGTCTTCCGGGATGTGCTCGCGGTGGCGGTACACCCGGGCGCGCTCGCCCCTCCACGACTCGAAGACGGCGAGCACCGCGCGGCGCAGCTGCTCGGCCGGGGACTGCGGGAAGTCCTGGCCGGTCTCCTTTCGGATCAGGTTCTTGTACGTCCCGACGAGGCCTGACAGGTCAGCCGTGTTCAGCCCCAGGTCGTTCGTCACCCCTCGTGATCGCTTGAGGGTGGCCATGGCGTTCTCGAACACAGAGCTGTCGACGCCCATGACCGTGCTACCGAACATCTGCACCAGGCGGCGGTACGAGTCCCAGGCGAAGCGTTCGTTCCCGGAGACCTTCGCCAGGCCGAGCACGGAGTCGTCGTTGAGGCCGATGTCGAGAATCGTCTCCATCATGCCGGGCATGGAGAACCGCGCCCCCGAGCGGACGGACAGCAGCAGCGGGTCGTCGGGCCGACCCAGCCGTCGTCCCGCCGCCCTTTCCAGCGCGGTGAGGTGTTCGGAGATCTCACCGGCCAGGGTGTCCGGCTCGGTGCCGTCGGCCAGGAAGGCCCGGCAGGCCTCGGTGGTCACGGTGAAGCCCGGCGGGACCGGCAGGCCCAGCCGGGTCATCTCGGCCAGGTTCGCGCCCTTGCCGCCGAGCAGGTCGGCCAGGTCACGGCCGCCTTCCGTGAAGTCGTACACGTAACGGACCATGACGCCGGTCTCCTTCGATGGGCTCCGGGCTGGGTATGTCTCCAGCGTCCGGCCCGGGGGGACCCGAGGGGCAGGTGCTGTCGGTCCCCTCCCGTGGGCCGACCGGCCCAGTGGAGGTCCGTTCCTCCCCGGTGGGCGCGCCCGAGAGCGGTCCGGCGTGGGGTGTGAGGCGCATGGGGCTGCGGTCCAGGTCAGGACCGCTGTCCCATGGTTCGTAGGCGCCGATGCGGAGTACCGCGCACTCGGCTCGATCCGCTACCGCCCGCTACGGCGGACGATTACCGTGAACATGACCGGTACCGTTCGTGTGTTCGTGTGTTGAGGGACCTGGAGGAGCGCAGGGTGGAAAGCCCCGAGGAGGCTCGCGTGCGGCTGCCTCAGTTGCGGCTGGACGAGCTGCTGGAAGAACTGCAGGCGCGGCTGGACGCGGCCCGTGGCACCCGTGACCGGGTGCACAGCCTGCTGGAGGCGGTGCTGTCGGTCGGCCGGGAGCTGGATCTGGAGCAGGCTCTTCACAGCATCGTGGAGGCCGCCGCGGTACTGGTCGACGCGGAGTACGCGGCGCTCGGCGTGATCGGCCCGGACGGCAGGCGCCTGTCCGCGTTTCACACCGTGGGTGTCAGCGAGGAGCAGATCGCCGCCATCGGACCGTATCCGGAGGGCCACGGCATCCTGGGCGAACTGATCCGCCATCCCGAGCCACTGCGCCTGGCCAAGATCTCGGAGCACCCGTCCTCGTACGGCTTCCCGGCGCACCACCCGCCGATGAACACCTTCCTCGGTGTCCCGATCCGGGTGCGCGACCAGGCCTTCGGCAACCTGTACCTGACCGAGAAGCGGGGCGGTGCCCCGTTCGACGAGGAAGACGTCTCGGTCACGCAGACGCTCGCCGTCGCGGCCGGCGTCGCGATCGACAACGCCCGGCTGTACGAGGAGTCCCGGCTGCGCGAACGCTGGCTCCAGGCGAACGCCGAGATCACCCACAGTCTGATGTCCGGCGGCGAGGGCGCCGAGGTCCTCGCTCTGATCGCCGAGCGGGCCGGTGAGATCACCGGATCCGCCCTTGCGGCCGTCGCTCTGCCCATGCAGGACACCAGGTCGCTCGCCGTGGAGATCGCCGTCGGGATGGACGCCGAGGCGCACCGGGGTCTCGTGCTCTCCATGGACAAGAGCCTGATGGGGCTGGCGTTCTCCGGCGCCGCCTCCGTCACCAGCGCGGACGTCACCCATGACGAGCGCATCTCCCCGGAACCCCCGCGGTTCGGCGGACTCGGCCCCGCCGTGGCCGTGCCCATCGGCGCGGGCGACGCGGATCCACGAGGTGTGGTCCTGCTGGCACGAAGGGTTGGCCAGCCGGTGTTCTCCGCGACGGAGACCGAGACCTTGCAGGCCTTCGCCGGACAGGCCGCCATCGCGATGGAGCTGGCGGAACGCCGACAGGACGCCGAGCAGGTCGCGGTGCTCAAGGACCGCGACCGTATCGCGCGTGACCTGCACGATCTGGCCATCCAGCGGCTGTTCGCCACCGGCATGACGCTGCAGAGCGCCGGCCGCTTCATCGAGCACGAGGAGGCCGCCGAGCGCGTGGTGCGCGCGGTCGACGACCTCGACGAGACCATCAAGATCATCAGATCGACGATCTTCGGCCTGCGTAGCCGCGAGGGCGCAGGAGAGGCCGGCCTGCGGACCCGTGCCGTACGGGGGGTCGGAGAGGCCGCGCAGGTCCTCGGCTTCGCCCCCAGCCTCCGTATGGAGGGTCTGCTGGACACCGACGTGCCGAAGGAGATCGCCGACCACGTCATGGCCGTGCTCTCCGAGGCCCTGACCAACATCGCCCGGCATGCCCATGCGGACCGTGCCGACGTAGTCCTGGCCACGGACGGGCGGGAGGTACGGCTGTCGGTCACGGACAATGGTGCGGGCATCCCCGCCGACGGGCGCCGCAGTGGGCTACGCAACATGGCTGAGCGCGCCGAGCAGTTGGGCGGTGAGCTGGAGCTGGGAGAACCCGAGGGCGGCGGCACGGCGCTGGTCTGGCGCGTGCCGGCGCAGAGGTTGTAGGGGCTGGGGCACACAGCGCCCGCGCTCGACTCCTTCTGCGGTCCCACGTGGGAGTGACGAGGTTGCTGAGCCGCGACAGTCCGCAGTGGCCTTGCCCACGCCGGCGCCGGGAAAGGGCCGGCTCGCGCGTTACGGCGATGCCTGCGCTCGTCGGGGGGAGGGGGCTTCCCGGAGGAACGAGGGTTCCGGGTCGCATCCCGCCCGCGCCGGGTGGCCGGTTCATGCGACCGCCCCGACCCCGTTCTCGGCGGGCTCAAGGACCGCGCGGCCCCACGCGCAAGGTCCGATCCGGACCTCTGTACGGCCCCCTCGGCTCATGCACCCCAACCGCGGGCGGAGTTGGCTGGAGGCAAGAAGAACGACGCCGACCAGGGAGGGTGAGGACAGTGGGTACCAGTCTCACACCGGAGTTCTGGGAACGGTTCGCGGTGCTGCTCGTGCTGGCCGTGGGTCTGACGGCTGTCCTCGCCGCGGCCTTCGACGGTCTCACCGTCCGATTGTTGCTCCGTCGGTCGCACAAGACGCTGCCGGAGGCGCCGCACCGGCCGGATCGGAAGGACCACCGCACGTCGGTGCACTGCTGAGGTGCCTTGCGGCCAGTGCTCTGCTGGGCCGGGGACTTGGTCCCCGGCCCATGCTGCTGAGCGCGGCGACAGTGCCGATGTCCCCGCTCCGCCCGCTTGGAGGCTCGTTTCCTCCGTCGGCTGGTCAGCGGGACCCATCCTCCGCGCGACCCGCTGCAGGGCGTCCCCGGACTGACATGACGTCAATTCCCGTGCCCTGGGCCGATCGGACCCTGACCGGGACCTCTGGCCCCCTGTGGGACGCGCGTGGACCCGAGACTGACGGCGCATCCCCGAAGGAGGTTCGTACATGCCCACCATCACCGTCGGCCTCGACGGCTCGCCCGAAAGCCTCGCCGCCGCAGACTGGGCCGCCCGCGAAGCAGTGCAACGACAGGCACCCCTGCGTCTCCTGCATGCCGGGCCCTCATCGGGTTCTCCGCACCCTCCCTTCCCGGGGGTTCCGGCGCCGGACGCGATCGAGGCGCAGCGCGCCTGGGCCGCGCACTTGCTGCGCGAAGCGGAATCCCGGCTCAGGGACCGCCACCCCGGCCTGCGGATCACCACCGAGCAGGCCGATGAGCAGGCCGCCCCGGCCCTGCTGGCAGGAGCGGAGGACACCGAACTGCTGGTTCTCGGGTCCCGGGGCCTGGGCGCCGTGGCCGGGTTCCTGGTCGGTTCGGTCGCCCTCGCCGTGGTGGCGCGCTCCGAGCGGCCCGTCGTCCTCGTACGGGCCGGTGAGCACGCCGCGGACGAGCATCTGCCAGACGCCACGGGTGGCGCCGCAGCGAGCAGCAGTCCGTACCGTGACGTGGTGCTGGGGCTGGACCTGGAGGAACCGGGCGACGCCGTCGTCGAGTTCGCGTTCGAGACCGCCGCGCGTCGTGCGGCCGGCCTGCGGGTCGTTCACGGCTGGAACCCGGCCGCCGTCTTTGGCCACGCTGCCGCCCCGGATTCGGAACTCGACGCCGAACTGGCGGAGGAGACACGCCTCGGGCTGCACGACCTCCTGCGCCCGTGGAGGGGCAAGTTCCCCGGGGTGGAGGTGCGGGCGCAGGCCGTCATCGGCAGCGCGGGCCGGCACCTCGTACACGCCTCGCGGGACGCGTCGCTGGTCGTCGTCGGGCGGAAGAGACGGCACGCGTTGGTCGGCGGCCGCGTCGGCCCTGTGGCGCACGCGGTGCTGCAGCACGCCTCCGCGCCGGTAGCAGTGGTGCCGCACGACTGACGTGTGGAAACGGTCCGTCCGCGGCGTCGGCACCGCGGCGCGGGCGAAGGAGGACCACTGGCCAGAGTCGACCGGCTGCCTCAGGGGCCCGGTCGGCCCACGCGCCGGGTGACTCCAACGTTCTGACCCTGCGGGCCGAACGCGGTGAGGAGACGAAGGAGAAGCACCGTACGGAGTTCCGCTACGGCACCTTCGCCCGTTCCGTTCGTCTGCCGGCTGGAGCCAGGGGCGAGGAGGCGACAGCGGAGTACAAGGACGGTGTTCTGACCATCACGGTCCCGGCCCCGGAGGAGAAGACGGGGACCAGGACCATCCAGGTGCGGCGCGGCTGAGGGCGGGCACGTCGGGCCGCATCGGGTGTGCGCGGCTGGTGATCCACCGGCCGCGCACACCGCTGCGACGCTTCCTTCGACGTCTCGTCGGCAGTGCGCAGGAAGACCTCGAGCAGCCTCCGGCGACGTTCGGAGCTATGGGTAGAAATGGGCCGAACGTCCCCGCCAAGGGCCGGTCCGCCCCTCGTGCGGCGCGCTGACGGGTGCGACGGTGAAGTGGACCCCTGTGCTGCATGGAAGGCGGTGGGGACGATGACACTTCCCCTGGTCACGGGCATCGACGGTTCCGATGAGAGCTTGACGGCGGTTGACTGGGCGGTGGACGAGGCCGCCCGGCACGGTCTCCCACTGAGGCTGGTGCACGCCTCACGCTGGGAGCGGTACGAGCGGGCCGTTCCGTCCCACAGTCTGAGCCGCCCGTCGGAGCGCGTGTTCCTGGAGAATCTCGTGGCCACCGCGGCCGAACGTGCCGGGCGCCGCGATCCGGAGGTGAAGGTCACCACCGAAATCGTCCCCGACGACGCGGTGGACGCTCTCCTGCGCGAGGGCGACAACGCGTTCGCGCTCGTGACGGGAGCGCGCGGCCGCGGTGAGTTGAAGAGCCTGCTCCTCGGCTCCGTGGGCCTGGCCGTGGCGGCCCGTGCAAGCTGCCCGGTGATCGTTGTCCGGGGCGACAAGGCGGGCTTGGCCGGCTCCCACGAGAGGATCCTGCTGGGTGCGGGCGAGCCGGTGACCGGTGAGGAGACGGTGCGCTTCGCCTTCAGCGAGGCCGAGGCACGCGGATGTGCCCTGGACGTCGTACGAGCCTGGCGCCGCCCCGCGCACGAGAGCGCCGACGATCCCGCGCTCGCGGACGAACCGGCACGAGGGCACGAGGAGCGGGCCTCCGACCTGCTCGACACGCTGCTGCGGGGCGCCGAGGCAGACCATCCGGATGTCCGGGTGCTGCGCGTCATGGTCGAGGGACCGGCCCACAGCGTCCTTGTGCGCCGCTCGGCAGCCGCCGACCTGGTGATCGTCGGGGCCCGGCGCAGGCACGGCCACCTCGGGCTTCAGCTCGGCCGGGTGAGCCACACCCTCCTCCACCACGCGGACTGCCCGGTGGCGGTCGTACCGCACACGGTGTGAGCGTCGCTCGCGCCTGTGCGTGGCGTCCCGGGCAGCCCGACATCCTGATGCTCCGCCATCCCCGCAGCCTCTGCTGACGGTGCCGCCGTCCGGCCGCTCACCGATCAGCGTCGGGCTGCCGGATCGAGCGGTCTGCGCTCAACCCGGTGAGACGTGTCAGCTCCTTCTCCTCCTTCTCCGGACCGGCGTAGGGCTTCACACAGAGGGGCCGGACGGCCCCCGGAGGGGACCGGGCAGCCTCTGCCCCCGCGCGGGCCGCAGCGTGACGCTGGTACCGGACGACAGACCGAGCCCTGGAGGTGCCGACATGCTTTCGCCCGTTGTCGTAGGAGTCGACGGATCCACCGAGAGTCTGGCCGCCGCCGCATGGGCGGCCCGCGAGGCCGAGCGGCGTGACCGACCGCTGCACCTGGTACACGCCTGGGACTGGCACCCCCGCCGCCAGGAAGGCGAGATCGCCGGCGCAGCCCAGCGGAATCTGGCGCGGAGTTCGCTGCGCCGGGCGGAGGAACGCGTCCGCGCCGAGTGTCCCGGCGTCCGCCTCACCGACGAGCAGACGGAAGGCCCCGCCACCGCAGCCCTGTTGAAGGCGGCGGACCAGGCCGACCTGATGGTCCTGGGATCTCGCGGACTGAGCGGCTTCACCGGATTCCTCGTGGGTTCCGTGGCACTGGGTGTGGTCGCGAAGGCGACGCGTCCCGTCGTTCTCGTCCGGGCGGGCGAGGAGGCGGCCGACGAGCATGTGCCGACCCGCGAAGGAAGCGCCGCGACGAATACCGGCTACCGGGACGTCGTGCTGGCCGTGGACCTCGACGAGGGCTGCGACGAGGTCATCGAGTTCGCCTTCGAGGCCGCCCGGCTCCGGCACGCGCGCCTGCGGGCCGTGCACGCCTGGCACACCGCCGGCCCGATCGGCCTGGGACCCGGCGACATCGGCATGGTCCAGGAGTCCTGGCAGGGCGAGGAATGGCTGGGCTTCCTCAAGGCCGTGCTCCAGGTGTGGCGCGACAAGTACCCCGACGTGGAGGTCCTGGAGACGGTGGTGGACGACAAGCCTTCGACCGCGCTCGTGAGGGCCGCGACCGGAGCGAGTCTCCTCGTCGTCGGCCACCGCCTCGCCGAACGCCCGCTCGGCCCCCGAACCGGGCCCGTCACCCATGCCGCGATCCACCACGTCGGCTGCCCCGTCGCCGTCGTACCCCATCTCTAGAGGAGCCCCGAGAGCGCGTGCCTGCTCTCGAAGGACACGCGACAGCGGAACGGACGAAGGAGGTGACGGCCATGACAAGGCCAGTCGTAGCCGGCCTGGACGGTTCGAAGGAGAGCCTCGCGGCCGCAGACTGGGCGGCCAGGGAAGCCCTTCGCCGCGGACTGCCGCTTCGTCTGGTGCACGCCTGCGAGGGCCTGCCCGACGACGGCACCGCCGCGGCCCTGCCCGAGATCCGGGCACCGCAGTACCACGCGCGGCGAGTGCTGCGCGGGGCCGTCGACGTACTGCACGAGCGCTATCCGGCGCTGTACATCGCCGCCGAGCAGGTGCGCAGGCAGCCAGGTCCAGCGCTCCTCGCCGAGGCGGAGATCGCTGAGCTGCTGGTCATCGGAAGCCAGGGGGCGAGCGGTGTCGGGGGGTTCCTCTCGGGGTCGGTCGCCATGGCCACCGTGGCTCACGTCGACCGGCCCGTCGTCCTCGTACGGGAGGGCGAGACGGCGACGGACGAACACCTCCCTGACGCTCTCGGAAAGCCGTCGACCGATACACCCCACCGTGACGTGGCGGTCGCCGTCGACGTCGGCGCGCCCTGCGACGCCGTCCTCGACCACGCGTTCCGCGCGGCCGAACTCCGTGCGGCGCCGCTGCGCGCCGCGTACGCCTGGCACGTGCCGCTCACCAGAGGCGTCCCGGGCGTCGAGGAGCGTACGCGGATCCGGGAGGCGGCGGAGCGCGCGCTCGCGGAGCTGCTCGAACCCTGGCGCGCGAAGTACCCCGGCGTGATCGTCCAGGCCAACCTCCACGAGGGCCGCGCCGCCCACGTCCTCGTACGCGCGGCAGGCGGGGCCGGACTACTGGTGGTGGGCCGTCGTCGGCGGCATACCGCGGTCGGCGCCCACACCGGCCCGGTGGCCCACGCGTTGCTCCACCACGTGCCCCAGCCGGTCGTGCTGGTCCCGCACGACTGACAGCCGCGCCGCTCGGCCGCCGTCCGCCCCGCCCGGCCCCGGGAACGTGTTCCGGCCGGGTCCGGCGACGGGTGAGGCGACGGCCGAACGGCCTGGCGGCCGGGCCGTCCGTACCCTGCCACGCGGGCCGGACGGCGCGGTGTGGATGAAAGGGACCGAAGCGAAAGCCGTGACGTTCGGACGGACCGAGGTGTGTGCCATGGATCGCGTCACCGCCCTTGCGGCACGATCGCGGCGGCTGTCTCAGAAGACCGTGTCCGTACCCGCTGGTGCCGTCCTCCTGGCCGTCACGGCTGTGGCCCTTTTGGCAGGTGGCATCGCCTGGATCGTCGGCGCGGGTACCTTGGCGGACCTGTTCTGGGGACTGGGAACGGTCGCTGCCGTCGTGCCGGCGGCCGGATGGGTGCTGGCGTCGCTGCGGCACGGAGACGTGGGTGTGGACCTGATCGCCGTGCTCGCCCTGGGAGGCACCCTGGCCGTGGGTGAATACCTGGCCGGGGCCCTGATCGCGTTGATGCTCGCCACCGGCCGCACCCTCGAGGCCACCGCGCAGCGGCGTGCCTCGCGCGACCTGCGCGCTCTCCTGGAGCGAGCCCCGCGCTCCGCCCGCCTGCGTACCGCCACCGGCGTACGGGTGATGCCGTCGGCCGAGGTCCGTGCCGGCGACCTGCTCGTCGTGGGTCCCGGGGAAGTGGTTCCGGTCGACGGCCGGGTGGAGAGTGCCATCGCCGTCCTCGACGAATCCGCGCTCACCGGCGAGCCCCTCCAGACCGAGCGGTCGCGCGGGGAATCCGTACGCAGCGGTGTGGTGAACGCGGGCGCCGCCTTTGAACTCCGCGCCACCGCCGTCGAGCGGGACAGCACCTACGCCGGCATCGTGCGGCTGGCCCAGGAGGCGGGCGCCGAGTCCGCGCCCGTCGTACGCCTCGCCGACCGCTACGCGGCATGGTTCCTTCCCCTCACCCTCGCGGTGGCGGGTCTGGCCTGGCTGGTCAGCGGCTCCGCGGTCCGGGCGGTCGCCGTCCTGGTGGTCGCCACCCCGTGTCCGCTGCTGCTGGCCGCACCGGTGGCGATCGTCTCCGGCCTCTCCCGTGCCTCACGCCTCGGCGTGGTCGTCCGCGGCGGCGGCGCCCTGGAGAACCTGGGCCGGGCCCGCACGCTCCTGCTGGACAAGACCGGCACACTGACCGCCGGACGTCCCCGCGTGCTGGACGTGATCGCCCCGCCCGGCGGTAAGCCCGCGGAAGTGCTCCGCCTGGCGGCATCCGTCGACCAGTACTCGCCGCACGTCCTCGCCCGGGCCATCGTCGACACGGCCCACAAACGCGAGCTGAGCCTGTCTGTTCCCTCGGAGGTGAGCGAGGAACCCGGCAGGGGCGCTGTCGGCACGGTGGACGGCCACCGGGTGTCGGTCGGCCGCGTCGCCGCCTCGGACACGCGCGCGCCCTGGGCCAGGGCCGTCGACAACCGCGCGCTCCTCGACGGCGCGGCCGTCGCCTGGCTGACCGTCGACGGCCGTCCGGCCGGTGCCGTCCTCCTTCGGGACCCCGTACGACCCGACGCGCCCCGCACTCTGCGCCATCTGCGAGCGGCGGGCATCGAACGGCTGCTGATGCTCACCGGCGACCGCGCCGAACCCGCCCATGAGGTCGCCGCCGTCCTCGGTCTCGACGACGTCCTCGCCGAGCTCGGCCCCGCCGACAAGGTCGCCGCCGTACGCGCCGAGCGTGCGCACGCGGTCACCGTGATGGTGGGCGACGGCGTCAACGACGCCCCCGCGCTCGCGGCGGCCGACATCGGCGTGGCCATGGGAGCGCGCGGTTCCACGGCATGCTCCGAGGCGGCAGACATCGTGCTGACCACCGACCGTGTGGACCGTCTGGCGGACGCCGTCTCCATCGCCGTACGAGCCCGGCGAATCGCCGTGCAGAGCGCTCTGGGAGGCATGCTGATGTCGCTGGCCGCGATGATCGCGGCCGCGTTCGGCCTGCTCCCGCCGGCTGTCGGCGCCCTGCTCCAGGAAGGGATCGACGTCGCGGTCATCCTCAACGCCCTGCGCGCGCTGCGCGTCGACCAGGCCGCGCGGCCGACGCTCACCCCCGCCGCCGAGGCACTCGTCCAGCGTTTCGCGGCCGAACACGACGACCTCCAGGACGTCCTCGAAGCCGTGCGCGGCGCGGCCGACCGGGTCTCCGACAGCCCCGGCCCCCAAGCCCTCGCGGCTGTCGAGGAGGTGCACAGGCTGCTCACCGAGCGGCTGCTGCCGCACGAGAACGCCGAAGAGCAGGAGCTCTATCCGGCTCTTGCCCCCGCGCTCGGCGGGCCCGAGGCCACCGCCACCATGAGCCGTGCCCACACGGAGATCGCACGGCTCGCCCGGCGGATAGCGACGCATCTCGACCTGTCGCATGCCGACGGCGGCCTGGCTCCCGGGCAACTCGACGACCTGCGATCCTGCCTCTACGGCCTGAACACCGTCCTGCGTCTGCACTTCACCCAGGAAGAGGAGAACTACTTCTCGCTGGCGGCCTCTCCGCCCGACGGAGGCCGCCACCAGGGCTCATGAGAGGGCTCACTCGATGTCGAGTACCTCGTGCACGGGGCGGCGCGGTGTGCCGGGGCCTGCCGGGCCGTATCCGAGCCGGAGAACCATCTGGATGAATCCCATCGCCGACTCCGGGTCGCGCACGGCCCAGCGGAGTTCGGGCCATTCGAGGGCCTGGGAGGTGAGTGAGGTGGCGAGCCCGTCCAGGGTGGCCTGGAGCAGAACGCGTTCCATGGCCTGGCCCGCCAGCAACCAGTCCCTCGGCCCGTCGCCCGCGGTGCCCAGTACGGCGAGCTGGGGCGTGTTCTCGAACGCGGCGGCCTCGCGGCCGGGAACGGGGCGCCTGCCGGCGAAGTCACGCACGGGCGCCCTGCCGGAGCGTTCGCGAGGGCCGAAGGCGTTCTCCGGTATCCCGTCGCTCGCCGCTTCGGCCGCTCCCGTTCCTCTACGGGTCCATTGCCTCAGCTCCTCCGAGGCGGCGGAGTCCATGGCGTCGCGGCCCTCGGCGTCGTGCACCAGGTCCAGCAGCGTCTCCACGTGCCACGCGCCGGGGAAGACCAGATGTCCGCCCTCCAGGAGGGCGGCGGCGCACAGAGCGTCCTTGAGGGCCTGCGGTATCGCCTCGTCGGTGAAAGGCTGACGGCTGGTGTGGCGCCGGTGGACCGCCGGATACAGCGGCGCTAGGTCTTCCGCGGATTCATTGACCGCAAGGGCAGGGCTGGTGAGCCGTACCGCCGCGAGCAGCCGAGTGTCGGCGGGGTCGGGCAGCAGCTCGGTGACCGGTGCCCAGCCCGCATGGGTGGCGGCGACGCGCAGGTTCAAGAGGGCAGCGGCGCAACCCAGGTGAAGACCGCGGGTGGTGGGGTCGGCGTGCGGCATGGCGCGCTCGAGATCCGCGTACAACCGGAAGGTGCTGTCAGCGCGCCGAAACCGGAATCTCCATGGCTGCGCGTTGTGCATGGAGGGGGCCCTTGCGGCGTCTTCGACCAGGGCTTTCACGGTCGTCGTGTCGAGTTCACGTACGGACATCGGACCTGCCTCCCTTCAGGCCGACCGGCCATTCACGGAAGGGCGATTCCCGTCTCTCCACTATTCCACGGCGGTCCCGGGCGTGCGGTGCCGGCCGGGTGACCGCGAAACTGGAGCCTGCGGACAGGACGCCCCCGATCCGGCACTGTTCGGTCGATCGGTTCAGTTCTTGCCGAGCTGTGGCCCGCCGCCCGTGTGCAGGACGTTCGCCCGTCATGGACCGAAGAGCCCACACCCGCCGGGGCCCGGGGTCCATCACTCGCGGGGCGAGCGGTGTACGGACTGGGTCAAGCCCGGCTTCAGGCCTCCAGCTCGATGCCGATCACCGGGGGCTCGTGGAGTGAGTTGTGGACGGTGCAGTGGGAGGCGACCGCGAGCATCGCCGCGTGGCGCTGGGCGGACAGCGCGGGTGGCGGGACGATGACCAGGCGTATGGACTCGACGCGCGCCGGACGGTCCGTGGCCATGGTGAAACCCGTGCGGACCCGCAGTCCGGCCCGCGGCAGACCGTGGCGCTGGAGGTAGCGGCCCGCGTAGAAGGCCACACAGGTGGCCAGTGACGCGGCGAACAACTCGACGGGGGTCGGCGCGGTGTCCGTTCCGCCCGCGTCCACGGGCTGGTCGACCAGGAGCCGGTGACCTCGGATGTCCACCGCGTACGCGTCACCGTGCACGTGGGTGACGTCCAACTCGTGAACGACTGTTCCCTGCGGCTCTCGCTCGGTCGTCGTATCCGGTGCTGCGCTTGTCATGGCCGGCCTCCCCGGACGATGTTCCTGCTGTTCGGTTCCAGTGGAACGCGGACGGCACGGCGGGCCGATGAGCCGATCGGGTGCGAACAGGGACCGTTCGGCCCCGGTGCGGTTCGGCGGAGCGGGCGGACCGCACCACGACGCTCAACCGCCGTCCGCACCGACGACGCAACGCGAGCCCGGCCGGCCACCGCAGGAGGCGACAACGACGAGCATCTGCGGGCCACCCTGCTAGGACCGACGCGGACGGAGCTGTCCGCACCGGCGAAGCCAGGCTCACTGTCACTCTCACTCCTCGCCGACCTCGGTGAGGAGACAGCCGACGCCCACCACGCCCTCGACGCCACGCACCAGGCGGACGGCAATCGGTATGAGCGAGGTGTGGCGTCGGCATGCACGGTGACGGCCGGCGTGCTCATCAGCTCCTCGGCGCTCACCGCTCCGGCCTTGGCCAGATCGGACAGCCGGCGCTGCTGGGTGACGCGGTCAGGATCGCTGTCCCGGAACTCCTCCTTGGGCAGCAGGTCGGCCTCGGACACCAGCCCGATCACCCGACCGTCGCCCTCCAGTACGGGAAGTGCGCTGACCTGCCACCGCTCCATGCGTTCGATGATGTCCTTGAACAGGGCCTTGCGGCCCACCGCGACGACGGCACCCGTCATCACGTCACCCACCCGGTGAGGGCTGCTCCGCATGGTCTTCTCCTCACAGGGCCCGGGAGGTCATGTCAGGCCGCCGCTGCCGTAGGGGGCGTACAGGTCAAGCAGCCGGACTCGGGAGGCGTGCAGCCGTTGGGCGACCACCCGTCCGACCCAGACCGCGACCGCCCGGCCGAACTCGGGGTCCTCGGCGCACAGCGTCCGAACGGCCTCGGCGTCGAACACCCAGGCCCGTACCGGACTCATCGCCTCTGCGCCCAACTGCCAGATGTACGGCGTGAAGTGCCAGGACCAGCCGACGAGTTCGCCGTGCCCGAGCGTCTCGATCACGGCGGGCCGCCGACCGGGTATGTGCAGGTCGAGCGCGACGGTGCCGGTGCGCACGATCCAGAAGCGGTCGGCGCGCCTGCCTTCCTCGAACAGGCGGGTCCCAGCCTCGAAGGAGACCTCGCGGGCCAGGTGAATCAAGCGTTCGCGATGCACGGGCTCAAGAGCCGTGTTCATGGTGGTGGCGGAAGTCATTGCACCGGCTCCCTTCATGAGTGGTGCTTCCAGACTGAGCGCGTCCGGGTTCCGGCGCCACAGGCCGCTCGGGCCTGGCCAGGGACATTCGGGCACACCTGCGCAAAGGCAGGGTCACGTCGCAAGAGAAGGGGGCCGGGCAGACCGCGTCAGTGGGCTGTTCGGCTCATTCCGAGGCGTTCACCACCCCTCACACCGGCAGAACACGCAGGGGAAGGAAGGACACCGTGAGTGTGCCCAGGTGCATCGCCGTCTGGGATCTGTCCCGGCACGACGGGAACGTCGGCCGGGCCCGTGCTGTCCCGCCGGCGCCGGCGGGCGCTGGAGCAGACCTTCCCGCCCGGCACGCGTGCGGCGGAGAGCACCCCGGATCCGGGGCGGCTGATTCAGCTGCGAGATGGCACGAGACCGACCGTCGTCCAGCAAGCGCCCGTACCCGGCTTGGGTAGCCCGGCCGTATCCGCCGACCCTAACTGGACCGCAGACGGGAACGCGCGCACGCCCTGATCTCGCGCCCGATCGGTGAGGCAGTGGAAGCGGGCTGGGAGTTGAATCCTCCGGTACTGGACCGCCGAGGCTCGCGGCATCGGCGACGGCATGGCTGGACGGGAGCCACCCGCTTCTCGCGGATCCGAATTGCGCGGTGCGCGGCTGCCGGCCGCTTCTCCGCGTCTCGAAAGGGGGTCCTTCCCGTCACTACCAGCACATCACGCGCCTTCCCGTTCCACCAGGGCCGATCGACCCTGAACGAGGTGCAAGCCGGTCCCACGGCGGGAAGTCGGCCAACATCGCCCGCCACGCGAACGGCCGGAGCGCACCTTGGCGCCGTCGCGGGGGTGCGCTCCGGCATGGGCAGAGAAGATCCGGTCATGACCGACGCGACACAAGCAGTCCTTGAGGGCGGCCCTGATGATCTTCCTGAGCGGATCGTTTCGGTTCCGGCGCCCGACCTCGACATCAAAGTGTCGTTCCGCGGAGGGTACGAGCACTTCCGGGCCACGACGCGTCAGCAGGAGACCGAGCAGGGCCAGTTGCCCGTCTATGAGTGATGGGAGCGCACGGAGCTCCCTGGGTAGGCCGCTGCACGGAGCATGCGTCCGGACGGGAGTCGTCAGGCGACGAAGTTTCCCCGGGCCTGTGTCGTTGCCCGCAGTTCGGACAGCACCAGGAGGCAGCGTCCCGGTACCAGCTGGTTGGCGCCAGGGTCAGGCGTGGTCAGGCGCAACGCGAGGGAGCGGTCGGAAGCCGATCTGCCAGGACCGTCGCGCCGGCATCGCCTGCGACGTCACCGGGGCTCACTGTCGGGCACGACGAGCGAACAGGTTTCCCCGGGCGCGATGGTCACCGCCCGATCGGCCAGCATCACGCGAATCGCTGACTCCTCCGAGTCGGGAACGCTGATCTCCAGCCGGCCGCTCCGGCGCCGCACTCCGATGCCCCAGTGGCCGCGATAGTGCAGCGTAAAGCCGTATTCGGAGAGCGCCGGGAGAGGCACCGGGTCCAGCCACAGGGCGTCCTCGCGTGTTTCCAGCCCCGTGAGGCCGCGCTGGACCAGGTCGAGGGTGCCGGCCATGGCTCCCAGGTGAATGCCCTCGCCGGTGGTACCGCCCTGGATGTCGGCGATGTCGGCCTCCAGAGCCTCGTGGACGTACTGCCATGCGTCGGCCCGTCTGGCCTTGGCGAGGACCAGTCCGTGCACGAGTTCGCTGAGGGTGGAGCCGTGGCTGGTGCGCCGCAGGTAGTAGTCGACGGTTCTCCGCCAGATGTCGTCGTCCAGGTCGTATCCGAGACGCCGGAACAGCGCCGACAGTTCGGCGGGTGAGAACAGGTAACCGAGCATGAGGACATCGGCCTGCTTGGACGCCTTGTAGCGGTTGACCGTGTCGCCCTCGGCTTCCAGGATCCGGTCCAATCGGCGGATGGCGCCGTACCGGGTGCGGTAGGCGTCCCAGTGCAGTTCGGCGAGGTCGTCGTAGCCCTCGAACTGGCTGATGACGCCCTGATGGAACGGCACGTGCAATCGCCGGGAGACCTCCTCCCACTTCGGCGGTTCGTCGGCTTCCAGCCGCACCAGGGAGAACAGTTCGTCGCGGCGCCACGCGGGAAGCCGCGCCAGGAGTTCCAGGGTGCGGGTGATGACCCAGGCGGCGGTGACGTTGGTGTACGCGTTGTCGTCCAGTCCAGGCCGTTCCGCGCCCGGGTAGCTGTCGTGGTACTCGTCGGGGCCGACGACCCCGTGAATCCGGTAGCGGCCCGTTGCGGGGTCGAGGACGGCAAGGTCCGCCCAGAAGCGCGCGATCTGAACCAGCGTCTCCGCACCCTTGGTGTGCAGGTATTCCGTGTCTCCGGTGGCTTCGCAGTACTGCCAAACGTTGTAGGCGATCGCCGAGCCCACGTGGTACTGGAGCCGGGAGTGGTCCGGCAGCCAGCGGCCCGAGGCGGGGTTGAGATGCCACTCCTGGCTCTCCTCGCGGCCGTCGCTGCCGCTCTGCCAGGGGTACATGGCCCCGGCTCGGCCGGCCGTGGCGGCCGCTCTGCAGGCCCGCGGGAGACGCCGGTGGCGGTAGTCGAGCAGGGCCCGGGAGATCTCCGGGAAGTGCAGGTTGAGATACGGCAGGACGAAGAGCTCGTCCCAGAAGACATGGCCCCGGTACGCCTCGCCGTGCAGTCCGCGGGCGGGGACACCCACGTCCAGATCCGCGGTGTGTGGTGACAGCGTCTGGAGTACGTGGAAGAGGTGGAAGCGCAGGATGCGGCCCGCCTCGCCCGGCACCTGGAGGTCCGTTCGCCGCCAGAGCCGTTCCCATGCGGCCACGTGGGAGTCGAGCAGATCGGCGAAGCCTGGGGCTGTGGACACTCGGTCGACCGCTTCGCCCAGCGGATCGCTGATCGCCGGGTCCCGTGAGGTGTGCAGTGCCACGGTCTTTTCCACGGTGACGGGTCGGCCGGGGGCGATCGGCACGATCAGGCGGTGAACGGCCCGGTGGCGGGCCGGACGCAGCACCGATGAGAGCGGGGACCGGTCGGCGAGGATCGCTGTCCGGGAGGCCAGGGCGACGGTGATGTCCGATGTGCTGGTCCGGCAGCTCAGCCAGACGATGTGGGGGTCTTCCGCACCGGTCCGCACCTGGGTCACATGGTGACGGTTGAGGGCGCGGTATCGGTGCACGTTGGCGTTGAGCACCTCGCCGTCCAGGGAGCTCTCGATCTCGATCTCCCCCGACCAGTCCCCGGCTGTGAAGACCGTCCGCAGGGCGGCCAGATGCGGATCCCCCATGTGTACCAAGCGGGTCTGCTCGACGCTCAGCGAGCGAGTACCGCCGTCCCGGTGGCGGAAGGACCGGGTGAGCGTGCCGCGCCGCAGATCCAAGGTGTGCCGGTGGTCCAGGAAGGCGTGCTCGCTCGGAGAGAACCAAGGACCCCACGCTCCCGCGGCGCGGCGCAGACGGAACCGGAGAAGCAGCCAGTTCGGGATGTTGACGCGGTCCTCGTTCACCACCTGCCGCCCCGACACCGTCGACTCAAGACGGTTGTAGCAGCCGGCCACATACGTTCCCGGACAGTGCACCAGGCCGGCCCGGCACTCGGGCAGCGCGCCCCGAGTCGCGAAGTAGCCGTTGCCGAGCGTGCAGAGCGATTCACGCAACCGCTCGGCGGCGGGATCGTAGCCTGTCCACTCCCATGTCCACTCCGACATTCGCCACCTGTCCCTCTCCTCCGGAGGTCGTGGGGCCCAGCGGTGTGCGGCCGTCCTCAGACCGGTTGGGGGACGACGGCGACCGGGCACTCCGAGTGGTGCAGCAGAGTGTGGGCGACCCTGCCCAACTGCAGGCCGAAGTGGCCGTGCCGACGCTGAGCGCCGACGACGACCAGGTCGGCCTGGGCCGCGGCCTCCAGCAGGACGCGGTGCGTGGGGCCTTCGACGGTACGGCGACGGACATCGACCCGGGGGTGCTCCCGTACGGCCTCGCGCAACGCGTCATCGAGGCCGGCCGTGGCCCGCTCCTCGCGCAGTCGGGCGGCGTCATCGGCGAGCAGCATGTGGTCCACGGGCTCTTGCGACGGGTTGCGCCAGGCCCGTACCGCCGTCAGACCGCATCCGCGCGCCTGAGCTTCGCGGAGGGCGAACCGCACGGCTGCCGCTCCGCCCGCCGCCGCACCGACGCCGACCACGACGCGCCCGAGGCCCCCGAGGCGGTTGGATTCCGCGCCCCGGATCACCATGACGGGGCAGACGGCGCGTGCCGCCACCGCGAGGCTGACCGAGCCCAGCAGCATCCCGGCGATCTCGCCACGCCCACGGGAACCCGTGACCAGGGCGAACGCCTCGGGTGCCGCACGCAGCAGGGCGGACACGGCGTCCTCCGCGAGTGCCCTGCCCGACACGTTCACCTCGGGATCGCGACGCCGTGCCCGCTCCACACAGGACGCGACGATGTGTTCGGCCATGACCTCCTCAGCGGAGCGGCCGGTGCTGAAGGACGGCTGGACTCCCTCGTAGGTCTCCCACCGCGAGGCATGGACAAGATGCAAAGGAATTCGGTGTCGTACCGCTTCGTCCACCGCCCAGTCGACCGCCAGCAGACTGGAATCCGAACCGTCGATGCCCACGACCAGCGGAAGTTCCATCGTCGTCACCGCCTTGGCTCCGTCCAGCTGCCGAGAGTTCTGTGAATACCGTCGCACTGCCTGCGTGGGGCCGCGACACGCGACCGGGACCGGTTCGGGCGGATCCGCGCACAGCGTGAGTGATGCGATGACCGCTGCGCCGAGCGTCCCGTCAGCGGCGTGGAGGTCGTGGTGGGCTTCGGGTCCCGGATCAGCGTCGAGGCTTCCGGAGGGCGTGGAAGCGGACCGTCACCGTCTACTGCTCGGCCGCGGTGATACGGCGGCCCGTGAGGCTCGTGGGCTGGATCGACACCCACATCTCGCGCGCACCGCCCGCCCAGGGTGCGGTGTGCGCGTCTCGGGTGAGCCTGGCGACGGCCTCGGGGTCCGTCACGAGCTCGGCGGGTCCGACGGCGAGCACGCTCCAGCCCTGGCTCAGAGCCTCGTCCACGTGGTCGACCTCGAAGGCGACCTCAGTCGTTCCTGCGGCGGCCGCGGTCACGGAGCCGGGGGCGGTCCGGAAGACGATGGCGTCATCGACGACGTCGTAATTGACCGGAACGACCGCCGGGCTGCCGTCGGACGGCGACACCGCGACGCGCCCCACGCCGTGCGTCGAGAGCAGGGTGCGGCATTCGCCCACGCCGAGGTCCCGCAGCTGGGGGTGCAGCAGCGCGTAGCCCTGCCCGGGCGGGAGATCGGTACCTCCACCACGCAGAGCGGTGACCGTGGTGCCCAGTGCGTCGGCCAGTCTGATGAGCGTCGCCAGGGTCGGGTCGGCGGGCCGTTCCTCCACGTAGGCGAGGTAACCCGGTGACATGTGGGCGCGGCCGGCCGTCTCCTCCCGGCTGAGCCCCTGTCTCCGCCGTTCGACGGCCACCCGCCGGCCGATGTCGCCCGGGCCGGGTGCACCGGCCGGTGGGGCGGCGGTGGACAGCACGTCCGCCTCTCCCGTGCTCGGCTGCGAGTCACGCTTGGCCGTCGGCTCTTCCTGCTCGAGATGGCGGACGTGGGCATCGGGTCCGGGAAAGACGAGCGTCACCTCGCCGGTGTCCGACCAGCGCACGTCGTACGGGGGCGCTCCGTCCTCGTGGTGGAGTCCGACGATCTCGCCGTCGCGTCTGGCGGCGCCGGTCGCCTGGCTCTCGATGACGAGTTGGTCGCCGAGGTGAGCTCGCATCATCGCCGCCCTCTCATCAGAATGGTGGTGTATCCAACCTGCCACGCGGGACACAGCGCCGCACGGGGCGGCGGTCCCGTATCCGCGAGGTGGGCGGCGTGTACCGGGAGGCGACATGCACCACCGAACGGTCGAGGAGCTCATGAGCCGGGACGTCGTCCGGGCGCGGCCTGAGACGCCGTTCAAGGAGCTCGTCAGGCTGCTGGAGGAGAACGACGTCACCGCCGTACCCGTGGTGGACAAGCTGGGCCGCCCGGCGGGTGTGGTCTCCGAGGCCGACCTGTTGCGCAAGAGCGCCGACCAGAGCGATCCGTCGGGCAGGACCCCCGTTCCGCACCTGGAGGCCTGGGAGCGGGCCAAGGCCGAGGGATCGCGGGCCGAGGAACTCATGACCGCTCCCGCGGTGTGCGCGCGTCCGGAGTGGACCGTGGTCGAGGCCGCCCGTCTCATGGAGACCCAGAACGTCAAGCGGCTGCCGGTGGTGGACGAGGCGGACCGGCTTGTCGGCGTCGTCAGCCGTGGGGATCTGCTGCGGATCTTCCTGCGCCGCGACGAGGCCATCCGAGAGGAGATCACCGGGGATCTTCTGCGGCACACCTTGGGGCTCGATCCACGGGACGTGACCGCAGAAGTGCGTGACGGGCGGGTCACCCTCACCGGCACCGTGGAGCACAGGAGTCTGATTCCCGTCATCGAGCAGTTGTGCCGAGGCGTCGACGGCGTGGTGTCGGTCTCGGGGAAACTCGGCTGCCGGACGGTGGAGGACGCCCGGGACGCGGAAACCGGCACCTGAACAGGGGGACGGGCCTGAAATCGTTGGGCCGTCGCCAGATGCCGTCTGGGTCTATACGGGCCGGTCTATACGGGCCATCCAAGCGGTTCAGGGGTGCTGGGCCGGTGCCCCGCGACGCCTTGGACGTCCCGCTCGGCGGCGTTGAGCAGTTGGTGGGCGAGGTCGTGCATGGCCCTGCCTGCCGCCAGTTCGTCGCCGATCTCCGGCACGTCCGTGTCCGTCGGACTGCAGTGCGCGGTTCCGCGGCCGGTGAGCGTCGTGGTGCCGGTGTCCAGCACGACGTGCGCCTTCGTTGTTCCGTCGTCGTCCTCGAAGAGGTGGAGACGTACGTTCCACTGTCCCGTGTGCGCCATCGCCTTCTCCTGGCCTGCGTGGCCGCGTCCTGCTGGACTCGGTGATTCGAGCGGCGCTCGAAGTGACGCCAGTGGACGGGCGAGATGTCCCGGCAAGAGGTGGTCGGCCTCCGGCAGGCGTCGGTCGGCCCCCTGGTCTTCCACGATCGAACGGCAGCGGACCCCGGTCACAGGGCCGAAGGTCCCTGCGGGACCGGCGACCGGCCCGGAGTCGGCGCCGATCCGTCGCCTCGCCCCGCAGCGGTCACATCCGGGGGTGACCCGACCACCGGGGGAATCGTCACGTCCTGTCTCCTCTCGTGCCGGATTCCACGCCTCCTGCCACCTCCTCCACTGCTCCACATGCGCCACGGAGGGGTTGGGGGTGATCCTGAGGGAACACAGCATCCCGGCACGCAGGCGACGCACGGACGGGCCGAACGCCCGGTCGCGGACTCATTCACCATCATTGCCAGCTCCTTACGAGACGGAGGCCGCCGCCATGCAACCAGCCGTCACCATGGGCCTCGACGGTTCGCCCGGGGGCCTGGCTGCCGGCCGCCGGGCCGGTGGCGCGGGCCGGTATTTCCCTGGGCGCTGCCGCTTCGCCGTCGTGCCCCATGGCTGAGCGCGATCTCGGTCGCACGCCGGCGCGGTCGGGGCCTCACATCACCGGCGCGCCCCCAGCGGGTGCCCGGAACGAAGCCGATCCGCTGCCCCGCTCGGGTGTGTGTGAGACCCACACCGCGGTCCTGTTCTTCTTCGGCGACCGTGCATACAAGCTCAAGAAGCCGGTCGATCTCGGGTTCCTGGACTACACCACGGTGACGGCGCGTCGGGTCGCGTGTGAGCGGGAAGTCGCCCTCAATCGCCGGTTCGCCCCCGACGTCTACCTGGGGCTGGGAGAGTTCCGCGATCCAGGCACGTCGGCGACCGAACCGATCGTGGTGATGCGCCGCATGTCGGAGGACCGCCGCCTCTCCCACCTCGTAGGGACAGGAGCGTGCGTCGACGACATCCTCCGAGCCGTAGCCCGGCAAGTCGCCGCGTGGCACGCGAAGGCGCCCCGTGGTCGTGACGTGGACGAGCAGGGCACCCGGGACGCCCTGTCATCGCGGTGGGAGGCCAGCTTCGCGCAGGTCCGCGAGTTGTGCGCCGACGGCTCCGTACCCGATGAGCTGGCCGAGGTCGAGAGGCTGGTGCGCAGGTACCTTGCCGGCCGGGAGCGGTTGTTCGATGCCCGCATCGGACAACGGCGTGTGATCGACGGCCACGGTGACCTGCTCGCCGAGGATGTCTTCTGCCTCGACGACGGTCCTCGGGTCCTGGACTGCCTGGAGTTCGATGACCATCTTCGCTACGTCGACGGCCTGGACGACGCGGCCTTCCTCGCCATGGACCTCGAACAGCTCGGCGCCCCGGAGGCCGCGGCGTACTTCCTCGCCCAGTACGGCGAGTACTCCGCCGATCCCGCGCCCGCCTCCCTCTGGCACCACTATGTCGCCTACCGCGCGTTCGTCCGCGCCAAGGTCTCCCTCATCCAGGCCCGCCAGGGCGCCGCGGGCGCGGAGGTGGCGTCGCGTCGGCTGACCTCAACGGCGCTGCGCCATCTGCGGACCTCCGCCGTCTGCCTCGTCGCCGTCGGCGGACTGCCGGGCAGCGGGAAGTCCACCCTTTCCGGAGCACTGGCCGACCGGTTGGGAGTCACCCTGCTCAGCAGCGACCGGATCCGTAAGGAGATCGCCGGCATCCCCGCCGAGCAGTCCGCTGTGGCCGGCTACCGCGAGGGCCTGTACACGCCCGAGTGGACCCTGAAGACGTACGCAGCCCTGCTCGACCGCGCAGCCGCCCTGCTGTCCTCCGGCGAGTCGGTCGTCCTGGACGCCACCTGGACCGATGCCGCACAGCGCGAAGCGGCCCTGCGCGTGGCCGAACGCACCAGCGCAGATCTGGTGTCCCTTCACTGCCAGGTGCCGGGTGACGTCTCAGCCGCCCGCCTGAGCACACGCGCGGCCGGAGTGTCCGACGCCGACTTCGACATCGCCACTGCCATGGCGGCCCGCGAACCGCCATGGCGTGAGGCCGTGCCGGTCGACACCAGCGGTGCGCTGGAGTCCGCGGTCGCCCGGGCGATGGCTGCCGTGCGCCCGTGGGGCAGCGGTCAGGCGCCGGTCTTCCGCCGCCCCTACATGGAGCCGGACTGAGGTGGGCGCCGACCGTGGTTGCCCTGGAGAACCGCGGGGGTGACCGTGGAGGTGGGGGAGCGAGGGAGTCAGTCAGTGCGAGCGCTCGTCTACCACGGCCCGGCACAGATCTCCTGGGACACCGTCCCGGACCCTGCGATCGAGGACGCCACCGATGCCATCGTGCGCGTCGATGCCACCACCGTCTGCGGAAGCGATCTGCACATCAGGCGGGGCGACTTCCACGAGGTGAGGCCGGGGACGGTCCTCGGACACGAGGCTGTCGGCGAGATTGTGGAGGTCGGTGGCGAAGTGCACCACCTGCGCCCCGGAGACCAGGTGATCGTGTCGTCCGTCTCGGCCTGTGGAGAGTGCGGGGAGTGCCGTGACGCCATGTACGGACAATGCCGCGGGGGCGGCGGATGGATCCTGGGGAATCTGATCAACGGGACCCAGGCCGAGTTGGTGAGGGTTCCCTTTGCCGACCGTTCCACCACCGGACGACCCTCCAGCCTCCCGCTCGACGAGGCGGTGCTGCTCGCCGAGCTCCTTCCGACCGCCTACGAGGTCGGGGTGCGCAACGGCCATGTGTGCCCGGGAGACACGGTTGCCGTCGTGGGCGCGGGGCCCGTGGGCCTCGCCGCGGTGGTCGTCGCGCGGCTCTACTCGCCCCGCCGGATCATCGTCGTGGACCTGGCCGACGCCCGGCTGGAGGTCGCCGTTCGTGTGGGGGCGGATGCTGCCGAATCACCGGGGAAGATGATCGCCGGCCTGTCGGAGGGGCCCGGCGCCGACGTGGCCATCGAAGCCTCCGGAGATCCGGAGGGCTTCGTCCTGTGCACGCGAGCCGTCCGCGCGGGAGGGCACATCGCCAACATCGGCACGCACGGCAAACCGGCGACGCTGCATCTCGAGTCCCTGTGGCGCAAGAACGTCACGATCAGCACGGGCCAGGTGGACACCTCCTCGACGCCATGGCTGCTGGAGCTGATGAGGTCCGGACGCCTGCCCGTCTCCCCGTTGGTCACCCACACCTTCGGTCTCGACCGGATGGAAGACGCCTACGAGGTGTTCGCACACGGCACTACCACGGGAGCCCTCAAGGTTGTGCTGCATCGCGAGTGAACCCCCTGCCGAGGCGTGTCATGGGCCGCCTCGTCGCTGGGGAATGGACGGCTCCTCGTCGAGTTGGGTCCGTGCCGCCGTCATCCGACGCCTCACCGGTCGTCGGTTCGCCGTTGTGCGGGGGCTCGAAGGCGTCATGACCGGTGGGCGGTTCTGCCGACCAGGAACCGTGCCGCGTCGGACAGCGTGGTCAGTTCCGGGTAGTCCTCCTCATCGATGCGGACCTCTGTGCGCCCGGACAGCAGCTCCACGAGGCTGAGGAAGTCGAGCGAATCGAATTCGAGCACGTCACGGAACTTGTCATCCGGTTCGACCCGGGTGAAGTCGGCGTCGGGGATGATCTGTGTGATCGACTCCTTGACCGCGGTCAAGGCCCTCTGCTTCGGTCAGGGGCTTCACAGGGCTCACAGCTCCTCCGGTTTCTGCAGCAATCGGTCGACCGCAGTGAGATAGCGCGCCCCCACGGCACCGTCCGTGGCCCGGTGGTCGGCGGCCAGGGTCGCGGTCACCACCGAGCGCACGCCGAGCATGCCGCCCGTGGCCCAGGGCCGTTCGACGACCGCGCCGAAGCCGACCAGCGCCACCTGGGGCGGATGGATGACACCGAACACGGTCTCGACCCCCTGTTCGCCCAGGTTGGTGACGGTCAGCGTGGCGCCGACCATCTCGCTGCCGCGCAGCCGTCCCCGGCGGGCGCGCTGGACCAGATCCTTGAGGCAGGCCATCAGGGCGTCAGGAGACAACGTGTCGGCCCGCTGGATCACCGGCGCGAGCAGTCCACCCCGCCGGAGCGACACCGCCACACCCAGGTTGACCCCGGCCCCCGGCACGAACCCGTCGTTCTGCCAGTAGCCGTTGAGGCCCGGCACCTCGCGGGCCGCCACGGCGGCGGCCTTCAGCAACAGGGCGGCCGGCATGAGACGGTCGGCAGGCGTCCGGCCGCGGTTGGTCCGGCGCCGCCAGTCCTCGGCCGCCGTGAGGTCGATGGTGGTGGACAGGTAGTAGTGCGGGATCTCCCGCTTGGAGCGGCTCATCAGGTCGGCGATGGCACGGCGCATGGCGTCCGTACGCTGTTCCGGGCGACTGTCGGTCGGTACGGCCGCGGGTGCGCGCTGCTCACTGTCCCGCCGGCGCCGATCCGGCCGTTCGGATTCTCCAGCCGGTGCACGCACGGCCGAGCGCACGTCCGCAGCTCGTACGGCTCCGCCCTCCCCGGTGCCTCGTACTTCCGTCAGGTCGATGCCGAGGTCACGGGCGAGCCGCCGCGCATACGGGGTGGCTCGCAGCCGGGGCGCCCAGGGAGGCGCCGCGTGCTCCACGTCGGCACGGGTGATCCGTCCGCCGCGCCCCGTGCCGTGCAGTGCCGTCAGGTCCACGCCTCGGAGCACCGCGAGGTGCCGTACGAGTGGTCCTGCCCCGAAGTCCGGTTCGGTCCCGGCGGGCAGCTCCCGTGACGGGCGCGCCGGGGTGCCCGTCACGCGTGCGGGATGCTCGGGCGACTTGTTGCGGGAATCCGTGTGTACGGGCGCCGGGACGGGATCGCTCGTCCGGACCGCCTTCCGCCGAGGTTTCGGGGGCTCATGCCGTGCGGTCGGTTCTCGGCCGGCCTTCGCGGGTTCGGGCGGCCTGTCGGGGAGAGGTCCCTCGACTGGTTCGGGCGCCGATGCCGGTGCTGTCTCGGCGCCCGCCGTCTTCGGCGCCCGCGGAGCGTCCGTCGGCACTCCGGTCGCGGCCTCGCCCTCGATCACGGCGAGTGGTGTTCCCACCGGGACGCGGGTTCCGGGCCGGACGAGCAGTTGTCCCATGGTGCCCGACTCGAAGCACTCGACCTCGACGGCCGCCTTGTCCGTCTCCACGACCGCCACGACGTCGCCCTTGCAGACGTGGTCCCCGGGGCTCACGAGCCACTCCTGCAGCAGTCCCTCGTCCATGTCGGCCCCGAGCGAGGGCATGGTGAACGCGGTCATCTCAGTCCGACCTTCCGGTGACCGGCTGCCGTGCAGGCTCGTCGGCTCCGGTCGGCACGGGGTCACCGACCGCGCGGCGGGCGGCCGTGACGATCCCGTCGACCTGCGGCAGCGCGGCCTCCTCCAGTCTGCGCGCGTAAGGGATCGGAACTTCGGCGCTGCACACCCGCTCGACGGGGGCGTCGAGGTCGTAGAAGTGCTGTTCGGTGAGGCGTGCGGAGATCTCCGCGGCGAGGCTGCCGGTCCGCCAGCCCTCGTCGATGACGACGGCGCGGTGCGTATGTGCGACCGAGTCGCCGATGGTGGTGTCGTCCAGCGGGCGCAGGGTGCACAGGTCGATGACCTCCGCGCTGACACCGCCGCTCTCGAGGTCGTCGGCGGCGGCCAGCGCCTTGGGCAGCGAACCACCGTAGGTGATCAGGGAGACGTCCGTCCCGGCTCGGCGGACCGCCGCGTGGTCGATGTCAACCGGCCCCGCGTCGGCGGGAAGGTCACCGGACACGTTGTACAGGCTCCCGTGCTCGAATATCAGGACGGGGTCGGGGTCGGCGAGCGCGGGGGCCAGCATGTACCGGGCGTCGGTGAGGGTCGCCGGGGCCAGGACCCGCAGGCCGGGAATGTGCGCGTACCAGCCTTCCAGACTGTGCGAGTGCTGGGCCGCGAGCTGCCGCCCAGCACCTGTGGTCATGCGGATCACGATCGGTACGGGCAGTTGGCCGCCCGACATGTGCAGCAGGGTCGCCGCATTGTTGAGGATCTGGTCCAGGGCCAGCAGGCTGAAGTTGACCGTCATGATCTCGACGATGGGACGCATGCCCGCCAGTGCGGCGCCGATGCCGGCGCCGACGAACGCGGACTCCGACAACGGGGCGTCGCGGATCCGTTCGGGTCCGAACTCCTCCAGCAGGCCGAGGCTGACGCCGGAGCAGCCGCCGTACCGGCCGACGTCCTCACCCATCAGGAACACTCGCTCGTCGGCGCGCAGGGCCTCGCCGAGGGCCGCACGCATCGCCTCCCGATAGGTCGTCTTCCGGTCGGACGGCGCCGTGGCGCGCTTGGGGGTACGGGTGTGGGTCGCGGTCATGACCGGCTCGCCTCCACCGGGCTGGTGACGTACTTCAGCAGATCCTCGACGGGCTCTTCGGGGGCCTGCTCGGCGGCCTCGACGGCGCCGTCGATCTCGGCGGCCAGACGGTCTTCCAGGAGGGTGCGGGCTTTGTCGGACAGTTCCTTCGCCTCCCGCATCCGCCGGGCGAGCCCCTCGACCGGGTCGCGCTCCTTCCAGTGCTCGATCTCGGCCTTGTCCCGGTATCGGTCGGAGTCGTACATGGAGTGGGCGCGGAAGCGGAACGTGCGCATCTCCAGGAAGTGCGGTCCGCTTCCGGCGCGCACCCCTTCGGCCGCCCGCCGGGCCGCGTCCTCGACGGCGAAGACGTCCATGCCGTCGACGGCCCAGGAGACCATGCCGTATCCGGCGGCACGCAGCGCGAGGTCGGTCTGGGCCTGGTGGCGGGCCAGGGCGGTGCCCATCGCGTACAGGTTGTTCTCACAGACCAGCAGCAGGGGGCAGCCCCCAGAGCGCGGCGAGGTTGGCGGTCTCGTGGAACTCGCCCTCGGCGAAGGCGCCGTCGCCGAAGAAGCAGCAGGTGACCCGCTTGCGTCCGGTCATGTGGTCGGCCAGGGCGAGGCCGGCCGCCAGGGGGAGCCCGCCACCGACGATCGCGTTGCCGCCGTAGAAGCGCCGGCCGGCGTCGAACAGGTGCATCGAACCGCCACGGCCGCCGCTGCAGCCGGTGGACTTGCCGAACATCTCCGCCATGATCGCCTCGGCCGGAACGCCACGGGCGAGTGCGTGTCCGTGCTCGCGGTACGTCGACACCACCGCGTCGTCGTCCGTGAGTGCCTCGTTGACGCCGACGGCGACGGCTTCCTCACCGATGTACAGATGCATGAAACCCCGGATACGCGCGGCGCTGTACAGCTCCACGCAGCGTTCCTCGAACCGGCGGACGCGCAGCATGGACTCCAGGAGGGCCAGATGGTGTGCGACCTCACGCTTGGGCCGGGAGGCGGGCCGCCGGGTGCGCGGGGTGCGGGTGGCGCTCATGCGGACTGCTCCGTCCTCGCCGGGGAGGAAACCTCCGGGGAGGAAACCTCCGGGGAGGAGTCCTCCAGGGTCGATATGTCGCCGTCGGGGAGGCCGAGTTCACGTGCCCGCAGCAGGCGACGCATCACCTTGCCGCTGCGGGTGTGCGGCAGGTGCTGTTCGAAGGCGATCTCGCGGGGGGCCACGGCCGGGCCCAGCCGACGCCTGGCGAAGGCCAGCAGCTCCTGACGGACCGTGGTGCTCGGGTCGAAGCCGGGCCTCAGCGTGACGAACGCCTTGACGATGTTTCCGGCGATGGGGTCAGGCCGGCCGATCACCCCGGACTCGGCGACCGCTGGATGCTCCATCAGGATGCTCTCGACCTCGAAGGGCCCGATGAGGTGCCCCGCCGACTTGATGACGTCATCGGCGCGCCCGACGAACCAGTACCAGCCGTCCGTGTCGCGCCGTACCAGGTCGCTCGTGAGGTACCAGCCGTCCGCGAAGGCCGCCGCGGCGCGGGGCTCGTCGTGCAGATAGCCGCGGAACATGGACGGCCAGCCGGGCCGGAGCGCCAGCTCGCCCTCCAGACCGGGCTCCTGCAGCACGGTGACATGCCCGTCGGTGACCTCGGCCCGCCCGTCCTCGCCGCGCCGGAGGACCGCCGTCTCCACACCGGGCAACGGGCGCCCCATCGAGCCGGGGCGGATGTCGCAGGCCGCGAAGTTGGCGATCATGATGGCGCCGGTCTCCGTCTGCCACCAGTTGTCGTGCACCGGCAGTCCGAGCACATCCCGTCCCCAGACCACCGCCTCCGGGTTGAGCGGCTCACCGACCGACGCGATGAACCGCAGTGCGCCCAGGTCGAACGAGCGGGGGAGGTCGTACGGCCCTGTCCTCGGCGTCGTCCGCATCAGCATCCGCAGGGCCGTCGGTGCCGTGTACCAGACGCTCACCCGCTGTTCCGCGAGGATTCGGTACCAGCGGCGGGCGTCGTAGTCGCCCTCGTCCACCACGACCGTCACGCCGTGCATGAGGGGTGCGATGATCCCGTAGGACATGCCGGTGACCCAGCCCGGGTCCGCGGTGCACCAGAACACGTCGTCCTTATGGAGGTCGAGAGCGTACAGCGCGGAGACGTAGTGGGCGACGGCGGCCTCATGCACGTGCACCGCGCCCTTGGGGATGCCCGTCGTGCCGCTCGTGAAGTGCAGCAGGGCCATGTCGTGGGGCGAGGTCGGCGGGATGGTGAAGGTGTCGGCGGCGTCGGCCATGAGCGCGGTGAGGGACACCGCGCCGGGCAGTTCGTCCGCGCCCTCGCCGACGATCAGCACATGGCGCAGCGCGGCCAGTGCGCCCCGTCGCCCGGCGACCTTCCTGCGATACAGCTCCGCCGTGGTGACCAGTACCTGCGCGTCGCTCAGCGTCACTCGCTGGGCCACCGGGTCCGGTCCGAACGCGGAGAACAGCGGGCACAGGACGCTGGTGTTCTTCAGCGTGCCGAGGACCACGGTGTACAGCTCGGGGCACCGCCCCAGCAGGGTCGCCACGCGGTCGCCGTGACCGATGCCGAGGGTACGGAGCACGTTGGCGAACCGTGCCGTGGAACGGGCCAGGTCCGCGTAGGTCACGCAGGTCACGGAGTCGTCCCGAGCCACACAGCGCAGCGCGATCGTTGTCGCACGCTCCGATGCGGCGTGCCGGTCGACGGCCTCGTGCGCGATGTTCAGTCCCCGACCGTCGGGCAGCCCCTCCAGCCTGGCGCGCGCCTTCGCCCACGAGAAGTCCGCACGCTCCTTGTCGTAGTCGCCCAGATTGGGGGCGATCCGAGGGAGGGTGTCCTTTCGAATCGGCTCCCACCGCATGCCGGCCCTCCTTCCGTCGGGCCCCCTTCGACCATCCGTCCACGCCGCGCCGCTCGCACTGGGTCGAACGGCCCCTGAGGGCGGCCGGACGGCCCAGCTGCCCGACCACCGCTTGGCAACGGTCCGGGATCACAGCTGTCGGCAGTGGGGAAGCACCAGGGACCATTGGACCCCTGGTGCTTCCCCATATGGCTCTGTCGGCGCACCGTCCTGCCCGAAATGCTGCGGTAATAGGCCTCAAAGGACGGCAAGCCGCGCCCGCCGTCCGCGGTGCCGAAGGAGATCGGTCATGAGTGCGGACGCCGAGATGAACTCCTCCCCGCCTGCCGAGTCGGACAGCCAGGTGATGGGCAAGGACGGCATGGCCGCGCTCGTCGAGGTTCTGCTCCGGCGCGGGTTCACCGTGGTCGGGCCCACGGTGCGGGACGGTGCGATCGTGCTGGCGGAGCTGCGTTCGGCCGACGAGCTGCCGTACGGATGGGGTGTGGAGCTCGATGCCGGACGGTACCGGCTGCGAGAGCGGGCGGACGGCGCCGCCTTCGCGAACGCGGCGGGCCCACAGTCGTGGAAGCCGTTCCTGCATCCGCCACGGGTGCGGGAGTGGAGCGCCGACCGGTTGAAGGGTGAGTTGGTTCTCACGACCGACCACACCGCGCCTCCTCGGTATGCCTTTCTGGGCGTGCGCCCCTGTGATCTGCGGGCCATCGCCATCCAGGACCGGGTCATGACAGGCGGGGTGTACCGCGACCCCGTCTACGAGGGGCGGCGCTCCGGAGCACTGCTGATCGTCGTCGAGTGCACGGAGCCCGGCGCCACGTGCTTCTGTGTCTCGATGGGCACCGGACCCGCTTCCGGTCCCGGCTACGACCTGGTGATGACCGAGGTGGCCGATGAGGACGGGCACCGCTTCTGGGTTCGCAGTGGCAGCGGTGAAGGCGCGGAGATCCTCGCCGAGCTGCCCGCACGTCCAGCCGACCCGGAGACCCGGGAGGTTGCCCGCGCGGGCGTCACGGCCGCCGCGGACCGTATGGGACGGACCATGCCCGAGGCCGATCTGCGGGAACTGATGGCCGGAACGCTCGACGCGCCTCGCTGGGACGATGTCGCAGGGCGGTGCCTGACCTGTGGCAACTGCACGATGGTGTGCCCCACTTGCTTCTGTACGACCTCCGAGGACGTCACCGACCTCACCGGCGACCACGCGGAGCGGTGGCGGGTGTGGGACTCCTGCTTCGACCTCGACTTCTCCCACTTGCACGGCGGGCCGGTCCGCGCCTCCTCGCGCAGCCGCTACCGGCAGTGGATGACCCACAAACTCGGCACCTGGTACGACCAGTTCGGATCGTCCGGCTGCGTCGGCTGCGGTCGCTGCATCGTGTGGTGCCCCGTCGGCATCGACATCACCGAGGAGGCCGCCGCCCTGCACGACTGGACCCGGTCCGGCCCATCGGCGTCGAACGAGGCGGCGCCGTGACCGGGGTACCCGCCTCCCGGGCTTCCGGCCCGGCCGCGCGGCTGCCGGGAAGCGGGCGGCCATGACCACCGTGGTGCCCCCGGTGCCGTACCGCGTCGCCGAGACGCGCGCCGAGACCGCCGACACCCGGTCGATCGAACTGGTGCCGGCCGGACGGGAGCTCCCGCCCTTCGCACCGGGGCAGTTCGCGATGATCTACGCCTTCGGGGTCGGGGAGGTGCCCATCTCGGCCAGCGGTCTGCGCGGCCGTCATGGAGGTCTCGTGCACACCGTGCGTGCGGTGGGGGCGGCCTCGACCGCGTTGTACCGACTGCGCCCGGGCGACACCGTCGGACTCAGCGGGCCGTACGGATCAGGCTGGGACCTGGAAGCGGCTGCCGGGCACGACGTGCTGGTGATCGCGGGCGGCATCGGGTTGGCCCCGCTGCGGCCGGTCGTCCACGAGGTCCTGGGCCGGCCGGACGCGTACGGCCGGATCGCCATCCTGCTCGGCGCACGTACCCCCGCCGACCTGGCCTATCGGGACGAGATCGAGAGCTGGCGCGGGCCGGCCCACGTGGAAGTGACCGTCGACCGCCACGACCCGGGCTGGCACGGTTCCGTGGGCGTGGTGACCACGCTCCTCGACCGCCTCGAACTGCGTCCCGAACGCACCTGCGCGCTCGTGTGCGGGCCTGAGGTGATGATGCGGCACACCGCCCGCGACCTGGTCGTCCGAGGCCTGGTGCCGCACCGCGTGCAGTTGTCCCTGGAGCGCAACATGCGCTGCGCCACCGGCCATTGCGGTCACTGCCAGCTCGGCCCGCTCCTGCTGTGCCGGGACGGACCGGTCGTCGGCTACGACCGCGTGGCACATCTGCTCCAGGTGAGGGAGTTGTGACATGACCAGCGATCCGGGAACGGCCATCGACACGCGGCCGACGCTCGCCGTGTGGAAGTTCGCCTCCTGCGACGGCTGCCAGCTCACCCTGCTCGACTGTGAGGACGAACTCCTCACCCTCACCGACCGCGTGCGGATCGACCACTTCCTGGAGATGACCCCGGTCGAAGGCACCGAAGGGGAGCGCGCGCGACCCGACGGCCGGGGGCCGTACGATCTCTCCCTGGTCGAAGGGTCGGTCACCACCGCCGAGGACGCTGAGCGGATCCAGCACATCCGCCGCGTCTCCCGGTACCTGGTGACCATCGGAGCCTGCGCAACAGCGGGCGGCATCCAGGCACTGCGCAACTTCGCCGACGTCGGCGAGTTCCTCGCCGCGGTCTACGCCCGCCCCGAATACATCTCCACGCTGGAGAACTCGACAGCGATCTCGGCCCATGTCCCGGTCGACTTCGAACTGCGCGGCTGCCCCATCGACCGTCGCCAACTCCTCGAGGTCATCACCGCCCACCTTGCCGGACGCAAACCCGGCATCTCCGGCCACAGTGTCTGCTTCGAGTGCAAGAGGCGCGGCACCACCTGCATCACCGTGGCTCACGGAACCCCCTGCCTGGGCCCGGTCACGCACGCCGGGTGCGGCGCCATCTGCCCCGCCTACGGACGTGGGTGCTATGGCTGCTTCGGACCCACAAGCCGGCCCAATCTGCGATCCATGATCGCGGAGCTGCGCCGCGACGGGATGACCGAGTCCGACATCCAGCGTGTTTTCCGCACCTTCAACGCCGCGTCGCCGGAATACGCCCCCGTACCCGAGCTCGCAGCCGAGGAGCAGGACAGTTCTCGGACCAGGACGGAACCCCGTCCGGAGAGGCCCGCATGAACGATCGCGGAACCCGTGTCCTGAGGCTGGACGCGCTGGCCAGGGTGGAGGGCGAAGCGGCACTCCACCTGCGCGTCCAGGACGGTTCGGTCACCGAGACACGTCTGCGTATCTACGAACCACCGCGGTTCTTCGAGGCGTTCCTGATCGGCCGGGGCCATACAGAACCCCCCGACATCACCTCACGCATCTGTGGCATCTGCCCGGTCGCGTACCAGATGAGTGCCTGTCAGGCGATCGAGAAGGCCTGCGGCGTCACGGTGGACGGCTCCCTCTCGGAGCTGCGCCGCCTGCTGTACTGCGGAGAATGGATCGAGAGCCACGCCCTGCACATCTATCTGCTGCACGCGCCGGACTTTCTCGGCTGCGCGGACGTAGTGGGACTCGCCCGCGACCAACGTGCCGCCGTGGAGCGCGGGTTGAGAATCAAGCAGGCCGGTAACGCGATCCTGGAGCAGCTCGGCGGCCGGTCCATCCACCCGGTCAACGTCCGGGTGGGCGGCTTCTACCGGACGCCGGCACCGGCCGAACTCCGACCACTGGCGGAACGGCTGTGGCGGGCCCGTGAGGATGCCCTGGAAACCGTCCGCTGGGTGGCGGCGTTCGACTTCCCCGATGCCGTGTGTGACCACGATCTGCTCGCACTGCGCGACCCTGGCCGCTATGCCATCGATTCGGGGACGCCCGCTGTCATGGCCGCGCAGAAGAGCCCGGCGCTGCGCGAGTTCCCGGTGCTGGATTTCGAAGAGCACGTCCGGGAAGGACAGGTACCGTACTCCACCGCCCTGACCGCCACTCTGGACGGCCGCCGCGTCCTGACCGGTCCACTGCCCCGCTATGCGATCAGCGGCCGGTGGCTGCATCCCGTGGCGGCCGAGGCGGCACGGGGTGCCGGGTTGGGTGATCCGGCCGACGGTGCGGTCTGTGAAAACCCCTTCCGGAGCATCGTCGTACGTGCCGTGGAAGTGGTGCAGGCCGTCGAGGAAGCCTTGCGGATCATCGACGGATACGAGCCGCCTCCCCGGCCGGCCGTGCAGGTCCCGCCGCGCGAGGCGGTCGGCGCGGGGGCCACCGAGGCACCACGGGGTCTGCTGTACCACCGCTATGCCCTTGCCGAGGACGGCACGCTCACTGCGGCCCGCATCATTCCGCCCACCGCCCAGAACCAGACGGCCATCGAGGAGGACGTGCGCAGGGCGGTCCAGGCACGACTGGACAGGAAGGGACCCGCTGCCGACGACGAGGAGCTGACCCACCTGTGCGAGCGAGCCATCCGCAATCACGATCCTTGCATCTCCTGCGCCGCCCACTTCCTCGACCTGACCCTGGACCGCACATGAGCGGGCGGGTCGTGGTGATCGGTGTGGGCAATCCTCTGCGCGGGGACGACGGGATCGGTCCGGCGGTGGTGGAGGCACTGCGAGGCCGTGTGCCCGACGGCACCGTCCTGGCAGTCAGCGACGGTGAACCCGCGCGCCTGCTCGGTATATGGCGTGGCGCCGACACCGTGGTCATCGTGGAAGCCCTGCGCACCCGGCCCGCCCGGCCGGGCGCGCTGCACACCCTGACACCGGCGGAGGCGGCCGGCCACTCACGGGGCATGGCGAGCACACACGGCTTCGGTCTCGGGGACTGCCTTGCCCTGGCGGAGGCCCTCGACCTGCTGCCGCCGAGGCTCGTGGTGCACGCCGTGGAGGTGGCCGACGTCAAGCTCGGCACGCGTCTGAGCCAAGCGGTGCGGTCGGCCCTCCCCGAACTGACCGACCGTGCCGCCGCCTCCGTACGACAGGCCTATGCGCGGAGGCACGAGCAGTAGGGAGCAGAAGGGCATGGGGCGTGGGGCGTGGGGCGTGGGGCGTGGGGCGTGGGCCGAGCGCCTCTCGCGGCCATCAGGAGCGAGGCACGCAACGGACGAGCCGGCCCTGCCCGTCTCGTTCTCAGCCGAAGAGGTTCGGCACTCGGATGGTTTCGACGCGCCGCCACTTGCCGTCGGGCAGCAGCATCCGCTCGTCGATCGTGCCGCGAGAACGCAGGCGGTCGGGATCCACGGTCCACGCGGCGGGGAGCGGCACAGTCCTGGTCGCCGACGACGGGGTGCCGCGGGGGGCGCGTTCGCCTCGCGGGTCGACTCGGGTCGGTTCACTCATCGCCGCTCCGTCCTCAGGCCACCATGGTGCCATCGCCGAGCCACCGGAGGGCCAGGACCTCGCGGTGATCGCTGGTGTGGGGGCGGCTCTGGCGACCGCGCTCGGCAGCGGTGCCACCGCCTCTGGCGGGTGGCGGGCCGTCGACAGGAGCATCGAGCGCCGTCGACCGGCCGGGTGGAACCGCGAGGGGGAGAGCGTGGAGCCCGACCGGACGAGGCGGTGCGAGCGCTGGGGCGCGCCGACGTCCGTCATCCCGCCGGATGCGTATCGCTGGCGGTCCGGCGAGGGGGCGCGCAACGTGGAGACCAGGGGCGGACCGGCCATGTGGGCAACCACATACCAGCGAGAGGCGAGACGTATGGACACGGATGTCTCCGAGCGCCGAGTGGTGGTCGGTATCGACGGATCGCCGTCCTCGTACGAGGCCCTGCGCTGGGCCGTGCGCTACGCGGGCCTGGTCGGTGGCGCCGTCGACGCGGTTGCGGTGTGGGAGCTGCAGGGCCTGTGGGGCTGGTCGGGGCCTGCCGTGGACATGGATGTCGACGAGGACGAGGCCGGGCAGCGGATGCGGACCGAAATGGCCGAGGTGCTCGGCCCGGACGTGACCGACTCGGTCCGGACCCATGTGGTGCACGGCAACACCGCCGACGTGCTGCTGCGGGCTGCCGAAGGCGCCGAGGTTCTGGTCGTCGGCAGCCGCGGCAGGGGCGGGTTCGCGAGCGCCCTGCTCGGGTCCGTCAGCCAGCACGTGTCGCAGCATGCGACCTGCCCGGTCGTGATCGTTCGTACCGAGAAGAAGTGACCCGAGGCCGGGGTCACTGTCGGATCCCGGCTACTGGAAGGCCGCGTGGATCTCCTGCTCGGTCGCCTCGTGCGACACGAGCAGGAGTTCGTCGCCCGGCTGCAGCCGTACCCCGGGACCGGGAACCGTGGGTCGGCCGTCGCGGACGACGGTGGCGACGACCGTGCCGGACGGCAGGGGGATCTCGCTCAGGGTGTGTCCCGCGGCTCGGGAGTGTTCGGTGATCGCGGTCTCGATGACTTCGACGCCCGCCTTGCTCAGCCGCAGGAGTGCCACCGTGTCGGTGGCACCGGTGGCCTCCTCGATGAGGGAGATCAGTGGGGTGGCCGCCGGTACGGCCACGTCCACACCCCACTGCTGGTCGAAAAGCCAGGCGTTCTCGGAGTCGTTGACGCGTGCGGCCACCCGCCCCACTCCGAACTGCCGTTTGGCGAGCAGGCTGATGACGAGGTTGTCCTCGTCCCTGCCTGTGGAGGAGATGACGAGATCGCAGGTGAGCGCTCCGGCGTGCTCCAGGAGGGAGGAGTCGCAGGCGTCCCCGGCCACCAGGCGCACGCGCGGCAGGGCCGAAAGCTCGGCCAGGCGGTCGTCGTCCTGTTCGACGAGGATCACCTCGTTGTGCGCGGCGGAGAGCACTTGGGCGATCTGTGTGCCGAGGCGGCCCGCGCCGCCGATGAGGACCTTCACGTTCCCAGATCCTTGTCGAGGAAACCGCGCAACCGGCCGAGCGAGGTCGCGGCGACGGCGAAGGTGACCAGGTCACCTGACTCGGCACAGGCACTGTGAGCGGGCAGGATCGAGCGGCCGGCGCGCGTGATCTCCACGACACGGATCTCGCCGTCGATGTCGAATTCGGACAGTCGTCGCCCGGTGAGGTAGCTCGGCAGCTGGGACCGGATCAGGAGGGTCTCGCCGTTGCCGAAGGTGACTTCGGCGGTGAGGTGCCGGTGCAGGAGTATCTGGTGGATGCGGCTGACGGCCCAGCGGACACTGGAGATGGCCGGGACGCCGAGCTCACGGCACAGGTCGGCACGTCGGGGATCGTGGATGCGGGCGAGGACGACCGGGACCCGGTAGATCTCCTTGGCGGTCCGCGCGCTGACGATGTTGCTGTTGTCCCCGAAGGTCACCGCGACCAGAGCGTCCGCGTGGGCGACCGTTCCCCGTCGCGCAGCACGCGGCAGGTGTGCGGCACCATCGCTTGCAGAGACTCCGCCGTGCGCTCGGCGGAGTATTCCTGCGCGAAGCCGATGCCGGCGTTCAGGAGCACAACTCCGAGGATCGCCAGGGCCAATTGAAGGGTGGCGGGATCCCGGGGCTGTCCCAGCAGGTAGGCGAGGAAGGTGATCGCAGAGGCGACGAGCAGAACGACCGCGAAGAGGTCGGTGAATTGCGTGACCAACTGACGCCACACATGGCCATGGCTCACGCCGGGCAGCTCGTTCGGGCCGTGGAGGGTCTGCCGCTCGGCCGCCTCGGCCGGAGAGAGACCGCGCAAAGTACTGCCCATGACGGCGACGACGTCGGGGACCGACAGGGAGGAGAGGGAGGACGCGACGTCCTGCCGATCCAGAAGCGGCGCTGCCGCGAGGGCGGTGACGCTTGTGGGCTGGCCGTCCTCGAGTGGAGCGGCCGTCTCCTCCCCGGCCGATTCAGGGATCATCCTGGGGATCCGGCCTGTGAACGTTGCTCCGGCGGTTCCTGCAGGATGCTCCAGGCGACCGGGCCGAGCAGGTCGGTGAGCCTCCGGAAGACGTCGAGAAACAGGTCGTCGATCGTCAGCACGCCCACCACCCGGTCCGCCTCCAGGACCGGGAGCCGGCGGACTCCTGTGCGACGGAACGTCCGGTAGGCCACATCGAGGTCGTCGGTGGCTTCGACCGTGATGACGCGTACCGACATGACCGCGTCCACCCGGGCCCTCGTGTCCAGGTTCCCGCCCATACCGCGTACCGCCAGGTCGCGGTCCGTGACTATGCCGTGCAGTACTCCGTCCTCGACCACGAGAACCGATCCGACGGCGCACTCGGCCATCTGTCCGGCCACCTCGGCCAGGGGGACATGAGGTGCCACGCACACGGGAGGCGCCGTCATCACCTCCGAGATCTTCATGCGACTACTCCTCGCTGATGTGGAGACGTCAGAGGACATCGAGCAGATCGGCCACCGGCCGCCGTGGGCTCGCATCGCCCTCGGGGCCGTAGCCGAGCCGGATCACCATCTGGACGTGCGCCATGGCCGAGACAGGGTCACGGACGGCCCACCGGATTTCCGGCCACTCCAGTGGCTGGGAAGTGACGGAGGCGACCAGCCCGTCCGCGGTGGCCCGGAGCAGGACCCGCTCCAGCGCCTGACCGGCACGCAGCCAGTCCACCGGCTCGTCACGGGCCGTCCCGAGCAAAGCGATGTTCGGGTTCTTCTCGAAGAGCGCCCAGCCGCGCCCGGGCACCGGACGGCCGACGGCGAAGTCACGTACAGGGGCCGAGGTTCCGCGCTGCCGCGGACCGAAGGCCTCGCCGGGGATGCCATCTGTCGCCCCGGTGGCAGCTGACGGCTCTGTACGTGTCCACCGAACCGTTTCACCGCGCACTCCCGGGTCCAGTGCCTCCCGGCCCTCGGCGTCCCGCACCAGCTCAAGGATCGACAGCACATGCCAGGGGTCGGGGAACACCAACTCCGCACCTTCGACGCGGGCGGCCTCGGACAGACTTTCCTTCGTGGCGACAGGGATTCCCTCGTCGTGGAAGGGGAGGCGGCTGGAGTGACGGCGGTGGATCGAGGGGGCCAGGCGGGCGAGCGTGCCGTCGGGTGGTCCGGTGCCGCACAGATGCACTTCGGCGAGGAACTCCGCGAAGGCGGGATCGGGTAGCAGCCGGAGGACCGGCGCCAGCCCAGCCGCCGCGGCGGCTGCGCGCAGATTGAGCAGCGCGGCGCCGCAGCTTATGCACAGGCCTCGATTCTCCGGATCGGTGTGCGGCAGTGTGCGCTCCAGGTCGGCGTACAACCGCAAGACACCCATGTCCCGCAGGTAGCGGAACGCCCAGGGCTGCGCGTTGTGCAGCGAGGGCGCAGCGGTGGCGTCTGCCACGAGCGCCTCGACAGTGTTCACGTCAAGAGGTTCTGCGTTCACGCTGACTTCCCTTCGCGCGAATCCTCGTTCCACAGCCCCGGCCCGCCAGGGGTCATTGGTCCCCGAGGCGGGCCGGCCGACCCTCCTCCGCACCGGGACCGGTCACGGGCCGGTTGCTACACAGCTCTCCGCTGAAAGAGGCCGGTCATGAACAAGCCCAAATGCGGTAAGCGGGTTTCAGGGTTTGGTGAGAGGCCCGGCGTGCAGTGCGTTCAGACGGCGCCCGTAGTCGTCCTCGTCGATTTCCCCGCGGGCCAGGCGCTCACGGAGGATGTCCTCGGCGGAGGGCGTGGCCGGGGCGTGGGTGTGCGCTTGGGGCTGGTTGAGGGCGCGGAAGAGCAGCACGGCAACTGTGATGATCAGCGCCCAGAAAAGGATCATGCCGGCAGACATCGCGAACCAGCCCCAGCCGCTCACGTCGTGGTCGTACCAGAACATCATCGCTACTCACCTACTTCGACCTTGTTCCGTTGCCGGATGCGGAGGGGTACCCAGCGACTTCATGCCTTCACCTGCATCGTTCCGCTGCTGGGCGCGGCGGTCTGGGGCCGAATGGTCCAGATCAGTAGGCCATTGCGCCCCTGGGGGCAGCCGGGTACAGGCTGAAGGGCGATACGGCAGGGGGAGGGGAGGAGCCCATGGTGCCCTCGAAATCGTCGTCGTCCCGGGTCTCGGCCGCCCTGATCACCGCGTTGGGCTGGTATCGCTTCAGCCCGCGCCGCGCTGGTGCCGCCCGGTCGGAGGGCGGGGTGCAGCGGTGGAGGTGGCGGTTCGGGGTGGCTCCACTCCCGACCTGATCAAGGTCCGCCAGGGCATTCCGGTGGAGCTGGTCTTCCACCGGCAGGAGGCCAGGGAGTGCACACCCGATGGTCTACCCCGACCTGAAGGGAGGCGCGGGCTCGTCCGCCCACGCCTCATGCGGTGACCGTGATCGCACAGGGCCGGTGGGCCCCACCGGGCGGGACGAACGGCAGCTTCCAGAGCTCCGAACGCGGTGTCAGGGTGGAATGACCTCGAACCTTGGAGGGATCATGGTTGCCGTGCACGGACCGATCGTTGTGGGGGCGGACGGTTCCGAGGGTGCCGCACTGGCGGTGCGTTGGGCGGCCGTCGAAGCCGCATCCAGGGGTGTGCCCCTGCACATCGTGTGCGCCACCGGCCTTGACACCTGGGGCGCGGAATTGGCCCGCGGTTCCGCGGTCCAGAGGGTGCTCGACGCAGGTCTGGACACCGTGCAACGTGCGGCCGCGCAAGCGGACGACCAGGCCCCTGGGATCCGCGTCACCTCCTTGGTCAGCCGCGACGCCGCTGCCCCGGCGTTGCTCGGCGAAGCGGGTGACAACGGCCTCACGGTGGTGGGTACCCGTGGAGCCGGAGGGTTTTCGGCGCTCCTGCTCGGCTCGGTGGGACTCCGCGTCGCCGCTTGCGCGACCGCTCCCGTCGTCGTGGTGCGTGGCACGCCCGGTCCCGTCACCACAGACGTCGTGCTGGTCGCCGTACGCGACGAGCGTGACCTCGACGTCATGCGGTTCGCGGCGGAGACCGCGTACCGCCACAAGGCCTCGCTGCGCGTGCTGAGCACCTACACCTACTACCAGTACGCCGGGAGCATGGTGCCGATGCTCGGCGACCTCACGGAGGCCGACGAGGAGCAGGCGAGTTCCGTCGCCCGCCTGATAGCACCTGTGCGGGACGAATTTCCCGACCTGACGGTGACCAGTGAACTGGTGCGAGCCCAATCCCCGGCCGGTGCCCTTGTCGACGCGTCCGCTCATGTGGACCTGGTTGTGGTCGGTGCCCGTCGGCCGACACACAGGCTCGGCACACCGTTGGGGCGCGTCGTCCATGCTGTGCTGCACCACGCGCACTGCCCCGTGGCGGTGGTCCCCTACGGCGAGCCTCGCCGCTCCGGTGACTGACCCCGCTCACCAGCACCAAGGAGCTCGTATCGGGCTGTCCCAGAGTTCGATCCGTAGGACGGGTCCGGTGATCCGCAGGTGCAAGTGGGCGGGTCCGGGGGCGTACTTGTGGGCGTTGGTGACCAGTTCGCTGACGATGGGCTGGACGGTCTCCACGGTGGCGGTCATGTCCGGGATGCCGTGGTCGTCTCGTACCTTCGTCAGGAAGGCGGCTGCGAGGTGGCGGGCCTGGGCGATGCGGGAGCCGTCGCTGTCCAGGGCGAGCGAGGCCTCCAACGGCGAGGCGGTATCTGGCTGTCCACTGCCGACATCTCCGGATGTTTCGTCCATTTGTGCCGGCTTTCGTCTGCTTCTCGGCTACCCCTCCAGGCGCCGTGTACACCAGCCCGGAACGTTGCTTGCGGCACAGTCACGGGGACGCCGTATCCGTAGGAAGCTGCTCGGCTTCCCTTCTCGTCCAAGGTGTTGGCCCTACCGCAGAGGACTTTTGAAGGGCACGTGGCGGACATTCACGACCCGGTCGAGCGGCCGCCCGACTGTCGTTCGCAGAGACAGCTGCCGCGGACATCCGTGTCCTGGCCCTGAGCGGCGAGATCGACGCTGGCAACGTCGGGCTTCCTGCGCCAGGCCCTTGAGATAGGCGCCGACGGGTCGACGGGCCGGCTGGTCCTCGACTTCAGTGGCGTCATTTTCATGGACTCGAGCGGCATCAGCGTCCTCGCTGCCGCAAGGCGCGATGCCGCGTCGGCCGGCGGCTGGATCCGGATGGCGTCGCTGAGGGCACCTGCGCGGCGCGTCGTCGAGATCGTCGGCCTCGACACGGTCATCCCGTGCTACCCCACGCTCTCCAGGGCCCTCCTGTCGTGAGCTAGGGCGTCGAGCACCGACAGTCGCATGTCCGCGGGGGCGTAGCCGACGGCAGGTAGGACGACACGGAGTGGCTGCTCTTCGTGTGTTCCATGCGGATTCCCGGCCTGCGCCTGACGCCTGCGGTGTACGCCCGACGGTCACCCCGCGTGGTGCGAGCGGACCCTGCCGGATCGCCCGTTTGTCGAGGCAGTACTGCAGCAGCAGCCCGCTGGCGGCCGTGCCGACGGGAACGCCTACGGCACGGAGGCGGTGTCGTGATGCCAGTGGGGGGGGTGCCGGTGTCGGGCCGGTGCGGGGGTGGGTGCTGGGGGCTGGGTGGGGCCGGTGTGTCGGGTGGTGTGGGTGGGGTTGGGTGGTTGGTCTTTTGTGGGGTGTTGGTGTGTGCGGGTTGTTGTGGTGGGGTGGGGGCCGGGTTTATAAAGAACCGTCCACCCGGTTTTGTTTAGGGGGATGGGTGCGGGGCGGTGACGGCTGCCGCCGGGTGGCGGGTGCCGGTGGCTGGTGGTCATGGGCCGTTGGTGGTTTGGCCGGGTGCTGGTGGCTGGTGTTGTGGCGGCTGGTGCCGGTGGTGGGCTGTTGGCGGTGTGCTGCTGCCGGGTGCTGGTGGCTGGGTGATCGGTGGCTGTGGTGGCTGTTGTGTGCTGGTGGCTGGTGTGGTGGTCGGGTGCTGGTGGCTGGGTGCTGGTGTGGCTGGGTCGGTGTTGGTGTCGGTGGTTGGGGGTTGGTGTGGTGGGTCGGGCGTGTGCGGATGTGGATGTGGATGTGTTGGTGGTGGGTGGGGGGCCGGTGGGGTTGTGTCTGGCGGCGGAGTTGGCGGGGTTGGGGGTGGGGGTGTTGGTGGTGGAGGTGCGGGAGTCGGTGGAGGTGCGGCCGAAGGCGACGGTGTTGCATGCGCGGTCGGTGCAGTGTCTGGTGCGGCGTGGTTATGGGGGTGATGTGGTGCCGGTGGAGTGGGGGACGCCGGCGGCCGGTATGCCTGCGGACGGTGCGTCTGTGGGGTGGATGTCTGGGGCCGGTGCGTCTGCGGGGCGGTTGCCTGTGGCCGGAGTGCCGGTGGGTGGGGTGGCGGGGGCCGGGCGGCTGGCGGGTGTTGGCGCGGTAGCGGCGTCGGGTGTGGGGGTGACGTCGGCTGGGGTGCCGGCGGGTGTTGGCGCGGCGGCGTCGGGTGTGGGGGTGGCGTCGGCTGGGGTGTCGTCGGGTGGGGTTTCGGCTTCGGTCGGGGCTTCGGCTCCGGCTTCGGTTGGGGTTGGGGCTTTGGCCGGGGCTTCGGTTGGGGTTGGGGCTTCGGTTGAGACCGGGGTTGGGTGCGGGGTGTCGTCGGTGTTTCATTTTGGGGGGTTGGGGGGGTTGGTGATTTCGGCTCCGGTGGGGGAGCCGGTGCCGGTGGTGCGGTGTGTGCAGGCGGAGTTGGAGGTGGGGTTTGAGCGGCGGGCGCGGTTGGCTGGTGCTCGGGTGGTGCGGGGGGTGTCGGTGACGGATGTGGTGGTGGAGGGGGATGGTGTGCGGGTGGTGGGGTGTGGGCCGTTGGGGTGGGTGAGTTGGCGGGCTTCGTTTGTGGTGGGGGCGGATGGTGGGCGGGGTGTGGTGCGGGAGTTGGGGGGGTTCGGGTGCCGGTCGTGGCCGGCGTCGGTGCGGGCGTTGATGGGGTGGGTGCGGCCGGTTCGGGTGGGGGATCTGGTGGAGGGGTGGCATCGGACGCGGCGGGGGTGGGTGGTGGTGAAGGGTGCGGGGGATGGCGGGGTGCATGTGCGGACGTTGAATTGTTCGGGTGGGGAGGCGGAGGGGGTGCGGGGGCGGCCGGTGTCGTTGGGGGAGTTGGGGCGGGAGGTGTCGTGGATCGTGGGGCGGGATGTGGTGCTGGGGGAGGGGCGGTGGTTGTCGCGGTTCAGTGATTTCTCCCGGGTGGCGGGGTCGTTCAGGCGGGGGCGGGTGCTGCTGGCGGGGGATGCGGCGCATGTGCATTTCCCGGTGGGGGGGCAGGGGTTGAGTACGGGGCTTTTGGATGCGGTGAATCTGGGGTGGAAGCTGGCGTTGTGTGTGCGGGGCGGGGCGGGGGAGGGGTTGCTGGATTCCTATGACGTGGAGCGGCGGGCGGCGGCGCTGCGGGTGGTGGACAACACGCGGGCGCAGTTGGCGTTGATGCGGCCGGGGGCGGAGCTGGATCCGTTGCGTGAGCTGGTTGGTGGGCTGATGCGTGATGGCGGGGCGGGGGGTCTGGGGGAGATGGTCAGTGCGCAGGACACGGTGCTGCCGGTGGCCGAGGGGTCTTCGTCGCCGTGTGAGGGAAGGTTTCTGCGTAATGGTGTGCTGCGGACCGGGCGCGGGGTGACGGATGTGATCGGTCTGCTGCGGGGCGGGGCGGGGCCGGTGCTGCTGCTGGCCGGGAAGGCCGGGAAGGAGGGCGCTGGTTTCGCGGAGCAGGTGGGCGGGTGGTCGGGGGTGGTGCGGGTGGTGCGGGTGGCGTCGGTACCGGGGGTGGACTGTGAGGCGTTGCTGGTGCGGCCGGACGGGTACATCGCCTGGGCGTCCGACGGGGGTCGGGGGCTGGATGCGGCGCTGACGGCGCTGCTCGGTCCCGGCCGCGCGGCCACCGTCCCGCCACCGGCGGCAGGCCCGGCGGCAGGGCAGGCGGCGGGCCCGGTGGCAGGGCAGGCGGCAGGCCCGGTGGCAGGGCAGGCGGCGGGCCCGGTGGCGGGGCCGGTGGGGTCGCGGTGGTCTTCGGGGACTGTTCCCGCGGTCCGCTGAAGGCTTTCCCGCCGCCTCCGCTGGTGGTGGCGGCCCTGCCGGAGCAGACGCCGGAGCAGACGCCGGAGCAGACGCCGGAGTTGCCGGCATCTGCGTCGGCAGCGGGGGTGGCATCCGCGGTGGCGCCGGGGGGTATCTGCGGTGGTGCCGGGGGGCGGTGTCTGTGGTGGTGCCGGCCTGGTCCGCCGGCCTGGTCCGTGGCGGTCTGCGGGGTCTGGCGCGGGTGTTGTTCCTGCGGTTCGCCGAAGGGCCTCTCACGGCCCCGGCGGTGGTGGCGGCCGGTCTCTGCGGCGGCGGGTGCGGGGGCGGTCGGGGGGTGTTGTTCCTTCGGTTCGCCGAAGGCTGCCCCGGTGCCGGTGCCGGTGCCGGTGCCGGGGCCGGTGCCGGGGCTGGTGGTGGTGCCCCGGGGTGGTGCGGTCGGTACTGGTGGGGGTGCCGGTCGGTCTGCGTGACCGGGGGTGTGTTTGCTGCCGCTGCCGAAGGGCCGGGGGCTGTGGGGCGGTTTGCTGTGGCCTGGGCGGTGGTGGCGGCGGTTGGTTCATGGTGCGCCTGCGGGGGCTGGCGGGGGTGTTGTTCCTGTGGTTCGCCGAAGGCTTCCCCCGCCTTCGGGTGTGTCACCGCTTCCGGGGTGTCGCCCTCGTCTAGGGGTGTCACCGCCTCCGGGGGCCCTCACCTCCGGGGTGCCACCGCTTTGGGGGGCCCTCGCCTCGGGGTGTCACCGCACCGTATCTGGAGCCCCGCCGCCGGGGTGTCGCTGCTTCCGGGGCCCTCGCCGTCGGGGGTGGTGCCTCCGCCTCCGGGGGCCCTCGCCTCTGGGGGGTGTCACCGCCTCTGGGCCCCGCCTCCGGGGTGTCACCGCCTCGGGGTGGGTCGTGGCCTCGGTGCGTGTCGTCGGCTTCCGGGGGGTGATGTTTTGGGTGCTGCCGGTGCTTGGGGCGCCGTTTGCGTCACCGGCTTCGGCGTGGCCGGTGGTGGTGTTCCTGCCGGTGGTGGTGTCTGCGGTGGCGGTGGAGTTTGTTGCCGGTGGGGGTGTCTGCGGGGCGGGGGTGCGGGGCCGGGGTGTGTGGTCGGGGTGGTCAGTTGGTGGTGGGTTGGGGGGTGTCGTGGTGGTGTTGCTGGAGTTCGTCGAAGACTTTTTCGCCTCTGCCGTCGGCGAGGTCGACGGAGGCGAGGACGGAGGAGTGGACGACGGAGGGCAGGAGGTGGCGCAGGAGGTCGGAGATGCGGCGTTGGAGGTCTTGGTAGTCGCAGACGGCTTGGGACATGGCCTGGACGCCGGCGAAGGCGCCGACCATGACGTCGGCGGTGGTGTGGGGCTGGACGTGGGGGAGGAGTTCGCCTTGTTGCTGGGCGGCGGTGAGGGTGTCGCGGATGGACTGGCTCCAGCGGGCGAAGGGGCCGCTGCGGTCCAGTCCCTGGGCCTGCTGGTCCAGGGCGAGGCGGACTCCGGCGCGGACCATGGGGTCGGTCTGGAGGCGGTAGGCGTGGAGCATGCCCATGTCGACGAGTTCCTGGACTTTGCAGGCGCGGGGGATGGAGGTCTGGCCGTCCTGCTGGGACAGGACGCCCTGGGCGAGGTGTTCCTTGGAGGGGAAGTGGAAATACAGTGCGCCCTTGGTGACTTCGGCCGCGGTGAGGATCTCGCTGATGGTGGCGGCCTGGTAGCCGCGTTCCTCGAAGACGCCGGCAGCCGCCGAGAGGATCGACTGCCGGGTGCGGATCGCCCGGTCCTGCATGGCCATGTCGGCCTCCTTCCGTGCTGTTCCTGCTGGGCATATGCCCGGTCCGCCGACCCGGCAAAAGAAACCGTCCAGTTTGTATATTACAGGTTGTGGGGTGCGGGGCCTCCTGTCCTGGTGGATTGCGGGGGACGCCGGCGTGCCGGATGTCCGGGAGAGCTGTCCCGGTCCGTGGTGAAACCAGGACGGGCCGGGGCGAAACCGGGGCGGGACGGGGTCGGACCAGGCCGGTTCGGTGCGCTTTCGGGCCGGAGCGGCGGTGGGCCGGGGCGGGGCGGCGTATCCGGCGGCGGGGATGCCGCTCGCGGGGGCGGTGCCCGGATCGCCCGTCCGGGGGTGGGCCGCCCGGTCCGGGTGAGGGCGGGTCCCCGGGGGCCGTCCGGTGTGGGGCCGGCTGGTGTGGGGTGAGAAGCCGGGCGGCCGGTATGCCGGCTGCGCGGATCGCGCTCGCTCACCTGCCGGGACCCGAGCGCCGCCGAACCCGAACCCGAACCCCGAGTCCGGTCCGGGGTGGCTGCGGGCCGGGTCGCGGTGGGATTCGGGCCGGTTCGCAGCTGAGCCGGCCGCGTTGAGGTGAAGCCCGGGCCCGGGCCCGCAACCACCCCGAGCCCGAGCCCGGGCCCGGGCCCGGGGTGGCTGCCGGCTGGTTCGCAGTTGGGCCGGCCGCGTTGGGTTGAGGCCGGGTCCGAGCCCGAGCCCGAGCCCGGGGTGGTTGCGGGCTGGTTCGTGGTGAGGTTCGGGCTGGTTCGCTGTGGTGCGGGCGGTGTTGGGGTGGGGCCGGGGTGAGGTGCGGTGGGGCCGGGTTGGGTTTGGGCCGGGCTGGGTGTGGGTTGGGTGTGGTCGGGGTTGTTTCGGGGTGTGGTTGGGAGGGGTGGGGTTGTGATTTTGGTGACGGGGGCGACGGGGACGGTGGGGCGGGCGGTGGTGGGCGGGTTGGGCCGGTTGCCGGGGGGTGTGGGGGTGCGGGTTCTGGTGCGTGATGCGGGGCGTGCGGTGGGGTTGCCTGCGGGTGTTGAGGTGGCGGTGGGGGATCTGGGGGACGAGGTGTCGCTGGGGCGGGCGTTGGCGGGGGTGCGGGCGGCGTTCTTGCTGACGTGCCGGGTGGGTGAGGGTGATGATGTGCGGTTCGTGCGGGCGGCGCGGGCGGCGGGGGTGCGGCGGGTGGTGAAGCTGTCGGCTGCGGCGGTGAGGGATCCGCAGGCGCGGGACGGGGTGACGTGCTGGCAGCGTGAGGCCGAGGCGGTGGTGTGCGGGTCGGGTCTGGAGTGGACGCTGCTGCGTCCGCGGGCGTTCATGTCGAACACGTTGGGGTGGGCGCCGTCGGTGAGGGGGGAGCGGGTGGTGCGGGCGTTGTGCGGGACGTCGCGTAATGCGTGTGTGGATCCGCGGGATGTGGCGGCGGTGGCGGTGTGTGCGCTGACCGGGCCGGGGCATGCGGGCCGTGCCTACACGCTGACGGGGCCGCAGGCGCTCACGGCGGGAGAGCAGGCGCGGGAGCTGGGGCGGCAGTTGGGGGTGGAGCTGGGTTTCGAGGAGCTGGGCCGGGAGGCGGCCCGGGCTGTGCTGGCCCGGCGGTATCCGCCGGTGGTGGTGGAGGCGCTGCTGGACAGTGCGTGCCGGCAGCGGGCGGGTGCCAAGCAGGTGGTGGAGCCCGCGGTGGCGGCGCTGCTGGGCCGGCCGGCCCGCTCCTACCGTGACTGGGTCGGCGACCACCTGGACGCGTTCCGGGTGCCCGGGCCGGCGCGGGGCACGGGGTGACGCCCGGCGGGCGGGCGCGGCCGGTGAAGGGCCGGGTCGGTGAAGGGCGGGCGGGTGCGGGCGGTGAAGTGCCGGGCCGGTGAAGGGCGGGCGGGTGCGGGCGGGGTGGTTGTGGCGTGGGTGTCCTGCTGCCGCAGGACGCCTGGCCTGCAGGCCCCCGCGATGCGTCCGCGGCTTCCTCGCACACCTGCCCGATACTCTCAACTTCCTTGCCGTGCGGCTGAGATGGGCTGCTGGGTTGATGCCGGGGGCGGGGCTCTGACGCTCTATCGTGTACGACATGTCCGTCCCTGAGCTGATCCGTATCGTCTCCCGTGACTCGCCCATGGCCCTGGCCCAGGTGGAGCGCGTCCGTACCGAGCTTGCGGTGCTCCATCCCGGTATCCGGACCGTGGTGGTCCCGGTCAGGACGACCGGTGACACGTGGATGGGGGATCTCTCCCAGGTGGAGGGCAAGGGGGCGTTCACCAAGGAGGTCGACGCCGCGCTCGTCGCCGGGGAGGCGGACGTCGCGGTGCACTGTGTCAAGGACGTGCCGGCGGACCGGCCGCTGCCGGCCGGCACGACCTTCGCGGCGTTCCTTGGGCGGGACGACATCCGGGACGCCCTCGTCCATCCCGGCGGCCTGCTCCTGGACGAGCTTCCCGCGGGAACCCGGGTCGGGACCTCCTCGGTGCGCAGGGTCGCGCAACTCGCCGCCTCCCACCCGCATCTGGAATGCGTGCCGTTCCGCGGCAACGCCAACCGGCGCCTGGACAAGCTCGCCGCGGGCGAGGTAGACGCACTGCTGCTGGCCGTCTCCGGTCTGGAGCGCATCGGCCGGCCCGACGTGATCACCGAGGTCCTGCCGGCCGAGGTGATGATCCCGCCGATCGGGGCCGGCATTCTCGCTCTTCAGTGCCGTGAAGCCGATACCCCCACGATCGACGTCATCAGCGCTCTGAACGATTCCGGCACCTATCGGGAGGCCACCGCGGAGCGGATGTTCCTGCATGTCCTCCAGGGCCACTGCAACAGCCCGATCGCCGGATACGCGAAGGCGTCCCGGGGTGATCTGTCGCTGCGCGCCTGCGTGTTCAGCCCGGACGGGAAGACCGTCCTGAACGCTCACGAATGGGCCGGGCGGCTCAGTCCCGCAGACCTCGGTGCCTCCGTCGCGCTGGCTCTGCTGCGTCAGGGCGCCCGCGAGCTGATCGACGGCATCGCCCACTGACAGCCCCCGTTACCCCCCTCCTTTTTTGTGGCTCCGCGGCGGAGCCTCGGCCTTCGGGCCCGGTAGCCGTGCCCCCTCAGCCGCGGCGCACCATTTCGTCGGCGTCGCCGTCTTCGGAACCGTGCCGGACGCTCTTGGCGGTCGGTTCCGGCTCGGGGTGCAGCTGGCGTTCGCGCAGGTCCGCCACGGCCAGCAGCAGTGCGATCATGCTGAACCCGACGGCGGTGAGCAGTCCCAGCTGAATGGCCGTGACGGACTGTCCGTGGCTGGCCTGGTGTGCGAAGTACACCGCGCCGACCACGGCGATTCCGGCTGCCGAGCCGATGCGCTGTCCTGTCTGCAGAACTCCGCCGGCCGCACCGGCACGGTGCACGGGGACGCGGGTGAGGGTGAGGGTGGTGTTGGGGGAGACCGTGAGGCCGGAGCCGATCCCGGCGATGACCATCGGCAGGGCCGTGGCCCATCCCACGCTCTGCAGGGGTACCAGCTGGACCGCCACGATCACCCCGAGCAGTCCCACCGCCACCGCGCCGAGGCCGGTGACGACGAGCATGCGTCCGTGGCGCATCACCAGGCGGCCCCCGATCGTGGCGCCGACCGCCGAGGCGGCGGCGAAGGGCAGTACCGACAGGCCGGCCGCCAGCGCGCTGTATCCGACGGTGTTCTGCAGGAACAGGGAGTAGACGAAGAAGACGGTGGTGAAGCCCGCGAAGTAGGTGAGGCTGATCAGGGAGCCGAAGGTGAAGGACCGCAGGGAGAACAGGCCCAGATCGACCAGGGGGGCCTGCCCGCGCCGCCCCTGGTGCCGTTCCCACGCCCAGAATGCGGCCAGCAGCAGCGCCCCCACCGGCAGCAGCGCCCACTTCAGCCGTCCGGTCCACTGCTGCTCCTGTACCAGCGGCAGCATGAGTGCGAGCACCGCGGCGCCGAGGAGCAGCACGCCGAACAGGTCGAACTCCTCCTTCTTCTTGCCGGTTGACGCCGGGAAGCGGGGCAGCAGCCGCAGTCCCGCGGCGAGGGCGGCCACCCCGATGGGCAGGTTGACGAAGAACACCCAGCGCCAGCCGTCGTCGGTGCCGACGGCGTTGATCAGCAGGCCGCCCGCCAGCGGGCCCAGCGCCGTCGAGACCCCGATGACGCTGCCGAGCATGCCGAAGGCCTTGGCCCGCTCGGCGCCCTGGAACATCTGCTGGATCAGTCCCGAGGTCTGCGGGGCGACCATGCCCGCCGCCGCGCCCTGCAGGAGCCGGAACAGCACCAGCCAGGAGGCGCTGGGGGCCAGGCCGCAGGCCGCCGAGGCCAGCGTGAACGCGGCCAGCCCCAGCAGGAAGGCCTGCCGCCGCCCGCGCATGTCGCCCAGGCGGCCCGCCGGGACGAGGACCAGCCCGAAGGCCAGGGCGTATCCGGAGACCACCCAGGACTGGGCGGCCTCCGAGGCGGCCAGCCCGTGTTCCATCGAGGGCAGCGCCACGTTCACGATCGAGGTGTCGAGCAGGGAGATGAAGCCCGCTGTCAGACAGACCGCGAGCGCCTTCCACCGCCGGTCGTCGGAAGCGGGCCGGGCCTGGACTGTGGTCATGGGGTCACGCTAAGCAGCAACGGCACGCAACGCAGGGAAGGAGCCCTTTTGCGCGCGTCGGCGCACCGGCGCCCCCGGCACCGCCGGCGCGCTCGTCGTCCACGAAGAGGTCCGGCCGTACACGGCCCGCTCGAGGTTCCCCGTTTCACGTGTCCTTCGGCGGCGCCGGATCCCGCTACAGGGCCCGGCCGGCGACGCCGATGTCCCACCGCAGGGCCCGGCCGGCGGCGCCCGGGTCCCGGCGGAGAAGGCGGGCCAAGCCCGCACCGGCTTCGGGGCGTCCGGTCCGGACCGGTAGATCCCCTCAGACGGCAGACGGCAGACGGCAGACGGCAGACGGCAGACGGCAGACGGTGGGCGGGCCGTGGCCTGCCGGGTCGGCGAAGGTGTGCGCGGGATCGCGGGCCCGGGTGGTGGCCCGCGGTGATGACCGCGCCTCCTGATGACGGGGAGCGCCTCGAAACCGCCCTGCACGGGACGCCGGGAGGGATGAGCGCCAAGAATCCGGGCGGCATGGTGACCGCCGGGATGCGCCGGGTCGCGAAAGGCTTTTGGCGCGCGGGTCCGCGGCGACGACGGCGCGTACTGCCAGAAGGCATCCGGACGGCGTCACAGCGCGTGAACCGTTCAGGGACGTCATGCCTGACCCCCCGAACCCTGACCCCCTGCCCCCCGAACCCTGACCCCCTGACCCCCTGACCCCCTGACCCCCTGACCCCCTGACCCCCTGACCCCCTGCCCCCCTGACCCCCTGACCCCCTGCCCCCCGAACCTCTGGCCCCTGACCTGTCCTGAACTGCCCGCGCCCGGCCGCCTGTTCCGGGGAGGGACGTAGAGTCATGCCCATGCGCTTGGACCTGCCGTCGATACGCGCAGAGCATCCCCGCAACGCTGCGCTGCTGGACTTCCTGCGGGCACAGGGTTGCCCGCCGAGCGGACCGGACGACTACGCGCTGGGTGAATGGCAGCTGCACACCCACCCCGATCTCCTGGACAGGCTGGCCGAGTTGGCCCGTCGTGCGCCCCTTCATGCCGCCTACGGCGTCCCGGTCCTGGCCCGCGAGGGCGTCGCGGCCGCCGCTGCTCTGGGGACCTCGGTCCTGCTGGTACGCCTTCCCGCGGCGCCCACGGACCTCGAGGCCGGCACTCCCGCCCCGTTCCTGGCCGGCCACGGATGGCAGGCCGTCGATGCCTGGCAGAGCGGACTGCCCTGCGCCGAGGGAGCCCGCAGGCTCTCCGGCGCCGTCCGCCGGGCCCTTGCCGGTGCCCGGGACCTCGCCTCGTAGCGGCAGACCGTCGACGGCAGGGGCCCGGGGCGGCGGCGTCGGGCTGTTTCCCGCCGCCCGCGGGCCTGCTGCGCTTTGGGCGGGCCAGGCCCCCCGTGGCTGCAGAACTTCACCGGACGGCCGGCGAAACCGGTTCGCAGGGTCCCGCCACCGGCGGGTGAGACGGCCCGCACGTTCCGGCCCGCACGTTCCGGCCCCGCGGCCCGGTCGTCGATGCCGGGCCGCCGCGGATACCGGCGGCCGTGCCCTCTCGCCGTGCCCGCCGTCCGCGGTGCCGGCCGGCCGCGGGTGACGGGGAGACCGGGGCCCGGGGGCCGGGGGCCCCGGCCGGGTCCGTGGCCGGCTGCGGGTGTTCGGGGCGGGCGGTCCGGAGGCGCAGGATGCGGCGCGTGCTGCCCGGCGTGCTGCCCGGTCGCCGGCGCCGGGACGCCGTGCTTGTCGTGTCCGTCGTGGCGGTCCGGCGCCCGGGATGCCCGGCCCGGCCGCGGGTGCCGGGGAGTTCGGGAGCCGGGCCCGCCGGCCGGCGGGCGGTTGGGGCCGGGGCCGGCGGTCAGGCGGGGTGGGGGCCGGTTCCGGTGGTGGCGGTGAAGACGGGGGTGTCGTTCTGGTGGGCGAGGATGCGGACGCGGCGCTGTCCGGCGTGGTCGGGCAGGGGGTGGGCCTCGATGGTGCAGGGGGTGTCGAGTTCCGCGTAGCGTTCGAAGGTGCTGGCGAGGTGGGCCACGAAGGTGTCCTGGCCCAGGGTGGCGACGGTGGCCTGGCGGGCGGCTTCGAGCAGGACCATGCCGGGGACGTGGTCGACCTGGTGGTCGAAGAGCACGGGGTGGCTGGTGTCGGTGCGCAGCAGCCAGCGCCCGCTTCGGCCGGCGGGGGACAGGACGACGTCGGCGGGTGAGGTGCGGCCCACGTGCTGCGGGGCCAGCGGCGCGGTCAGCGGTGCGGGCACCCCGGCCAGGGCGGCCTGCTTGCCGCGCAGCCGGGCGTAGACGGCGGGTGTGGTGCACGTGCAGGAACCGGAGGCGCTCGCCACCGTCTGTCCGCCGCGCCGGAATACGGCCTCGAAGCGGATGGCCGTGGCGGCGCCGCGCCGCCAGGTGACGTCGTGACAGGTCATCTCGATGCCGACGGAGGCCGGTGCGCTGCCGGTGGCCAGGTGCTCGGGGCGCACGTCGAGGGTGAGGCTGTGCATCAGGAAGGGGTGCTCGAGCGGCACACCGAACTCGGTGTGGGCGAGCAGGATGGCCGCCTGGCGGAAGGACTCGGCGGCGATGAGGGGGTCGTGGCGGCCCTGGACGGCGGTGAAGAAGCTGTGCCCGCGCGGCCACTGGGCGCTCACCTCGAAGCGGTCCGCCGCGGTGCGCGCCCAGTCGGTGAGCAGCACCTCGGCGACGCTGGCACGGTGGACGAGTTCCTTGGGCACCGTGGTGGTCAGGGTGGCGAACCGCGGGGCCCGTCCGGCAGGCCCCGCGGCGCCGTCCGGCGGGGCGGGCACGGGTGCGGTGGCGATCGGGGCCGGCCCGGTGCGGAACGTGGTCATGGACATGTTTCCCCCTGAGCTGCGTTGGCCTGGCATCGGATGTGCTCGCTTGAGAATCAGGAAGATACAGACCACCCGGTTTAGTTTCTAGGGTTCTCCGCGAGGTCCTGCCCGCGGGAAATGGAGCAGTTTGCTCCGAATCGGCGCCCGCCCGGCACCCCGGACCGCCGGGCGCCGCCCGTGAGCTGGGGCGTCGGGTTCCGGCCGCCGCGCCCCGGGCGGGGGCGAGCGGATCTCGAGCGGCACCACAGCGTCTCTCCAGTGCCCTGGCCGACGGTGACATGACGGCCCGCCAGGCCCGCCGGGGGAGAGGGGTGATCGATGAGCAGCGGGGACACGGTGCTGCGTGTCGAGCGCGGACAGGCCGACGAGGCGGAACTCGCCGCCCTGACCGCGGTGCTGCTCGCGGTCCTCGGCGCGCGCGGACGGGCCGCCGGACAGCCGGACGGACCGGACGGACCGGCCGGCGGACAGGAGGACGGGCGGTGGGGCGGGGAGCCGGCCGGCGGGTGGGCCGGGGCGGGTTCGTCCCGGTGGCCGGGGCCGGGAGGTTTCGTGCCGGCGGGCAGCTGGGCCGGCGGCGCCTCGAGCGGTTCTTGAGTAGAACAACTTTAAACCGCTTCAGCGGTTTGTTAATGTCCACGTACGGACCCGGGGCGGGACCTCCTCGGCCTTGTCCCAGGAGGGGACCTGACATGACGACGACTGCCCCCCAGCGGCCCGGGCCGCACGGCACCGCCACGCGCGGGCGCGTGGCGGAACTCCACGCGATCCGCGCGCAGGCCCTGCAGGGCCCCGGCGAGGAGGCGACCGCGGCGCAGCACGCCAAGGGCAAGCTGACCGCCCGCGAACGCATCGCCCTGCTGCTGGATCCGGACTCGTTCACCGAGGTCGGGCAGCTGCGCCGGCACCGGGCGACCGGGTTCGGCCTGGAGACCAACAAGCCCTACACCGACGGCGTCGTCACCGGCTGGGGCCTGGTCGAGGGCCGCACCGTCTTCGTGTACGCGCACGACTTCCGTATCTTCGGCGGCGCGCTGGGCGAGGCCCACGCGCAGAAGATCCACAAGATCATGGACATGGCCGTCGCGGCCGGCGCGCCGCTGGTGTCGCTGAACGACGGCGCGGGCGCCCGGATCCAGGAAGGCGTCTGCGCGCTGGCCGGCTACGGCGGCATCTTCCAGCGCAACACCCGCGCCTCGGGCGTCATCCCGCAGATCTCGGTGATGCTCGGCCCGTGCGCGGGCGGCGCGGCCTACAGCCCCGCGCTGACCGACTTCGTGTTCATGGTCCGCGACACCTCGCAGATGTTCATCACCGGCCCGGACGTGGTCAAGGCGGTCACCGGCGAGGAGATCACCCACAACGCCCTGGGCGGCGCCGACGTCCACGCGCAGACCTCCGGGGTGTGCCACTTCGCCTACGACGACGAGCAGACCTGCCTCGCGGAGGTCCGCTACCTCCTCTCCATGCTCCCGCAGAACAACCGCCAGAGCCCGCCGCGCACCGCGTGCACCGACCCGGCCGGCCGGCGCAGCGAGGTGCTGCTGGACCTGGTCCCGGCCGACGGCAGCCGCCCCTACGACATGACCGAGGTGATCGCCGAACTCGTCGACGACGGCGACTTCCTGGAGGTCCACGAGCACTGGGCCCGCAACATCATCTGCGCGCTGGCCCGCCTGGACGGCCAGGCCGTCGCCATCGTCGCCAACCAGCCCCGGCACCTCGCCGGGGTGCTGGACATCGCGGCCTCCGAGAAGGCCGCCCGGTTCGTCCAGACCTGCGACGCCTTCAACATCCCCCTGCTCACCCTCCTGGACGTGCCGGGCTTCCTCCCGGGCGTGGGCCAGGAACACGGCGGCATCATCCGCCACGGCGCGAAACTGCTCTACGCGTACTGCAACGCCACCGTGCCGCGGATCTCGCTCGTCCTGCGCAAGGCCTACGGAGGCGCCTACATCGTCATGGACTCCCAGTCCACCGGCGCCGACCTCACCTACGCCTGGCCCGCCAACGAGATCGCCGTGATGGGCGCCGAGGGCGCCGCGAATGTCATCTTCCGCCGCCGGATCGCCGGGGCCGCCGATCCCGAGGCCATGCGCGCCCGCATGGTCAAGGAGTACAAGGCCGAGCTGATGCACCCCTACTACGCGGCCGAACGCGGCCTGGTCGACGACGTCATCGACCCCGCCCAGACCCGCGAGGTGCTGATCGAATCGCTCGCGATGCTGCGCACCAAGCACGCCGACCTGCCCTCCCGCAAGCACGGCAACCCGCCGCAGTAACGGAGCACCACGATGGCCAAACAGGAACGCGCGCTGCGCACGCGCGAGGCGCTGATCAACTCCGCCGCCGCGGTCTTCGACCGCGAGGGCTACCGCACCGCTTCGCTCACCGCGATCAGCGGCCGGGCCGGCGTGAGCAACGGAGCGCTGCACTTCCACTTCGCCAGCAAGGCCGCCCTCGCCGAAGCCGTCGAGGAGGCCGCCGCGCACCGGCTGACCCGCATCACCGTGCACGGCGAACAGCGGCCCGGCCAGGCCCTGCAGTGCCTGGTCGACGCCACCCACCACCTGGCCGGCACCCTCCACGACGACGCCGTCCTGCGCGCCGGGTTCGCCCTGGGCACCGAACACCTCTACACCGGCGAACGGGACCTGCGCCTGCAGTGGAAGCACTGGGTCGAGTCGACCCTCAAACGCGCCGACGGCGAGGGCGAACTCGCCGACACGGTGGTGCCGCGCGACGCGGCGGTCGCCGTCGTCGCGGCGACCGTGGGCTTCGAGGTACTGGGAGCACAGGACGCCGAATGGCTCTCCTACCGCACCCTCACCCGGTTCTGGCGGCTCCTGCTGCCACGCCTGGCCGCACCCGCCGCCCTGGGACACCTCCAGGCGGCAGGCACCCCGGCAGACCCCCCACACCAGGACCCGCCCCCCGGCAACACCCCCGGCCCCCCACACCCCCGCCCCGAACCCTGACCACCCCAACCACCGCACCGTCCCAACCACCGAACGAGCCGCGCCGAACGAGCCGCGCCGAACGGGCGGGGCCGTACGGGCGCGGCCCCGGATACCGCGTCCGGGGGCGGGGGTTGGTGCGGCGCAGTGCGGCGCGGGGCGGGCGTTGAAGGCGCGCACCGCACCCCGCCGGCACCCGGGGACGGACGCGCCCGCCCCGCCCCGCGCCGCAGCACCGGACCGCCAACTGCGTTGCGCGGCGACACGGTCCGGGGCACCCCTGCGGCGACCGCGGCGCCGCACGCGCAGTCACCCCGGCCCCGGCACGCCGTACGCCCCTGCCGTCCCGGCCCGGCAGCGCCTGCCCGCTGCCGTCCCGGGCCCCAGCGGCAGGCAGTACGTCCTGCGCCCCGCCGTGCGGTGTGCACGCCCACGTGTCGCCGTCCCGGCCCCGCAGTACGCCCTGCGCGCTGCGCCCCCGCCGTGCGGTGTACGTGCCGGTGCTCCGGGCCCCGGCACGCCGTAGCCCTGCCGTCCCGGGCGCCCGCGGCGCCGTACGCCCGCCCTGCGCCCCGCCGGCACGCTGTACGTGCCGGCGCTGAGAGCCTGCTGTGCCGCCCTTGCCCGACCGCCACGGGGCGCACAACCCGGCCCGGGGAGGGGCGAGTTCACCGGGTTCCTCCGAGGATGCCTCGGCCTTCGGGCCGGGGTGGGGGTACCTCCCGCTTGCGCGGGAGAATCGGACTCCTGCGGAGCAGGGCAGGGAACGGGATGTCGCCCCAAGGACGGAACACCGTACGCCTGAGTGGGTAGGCTGCACGCCGTGCGGTGCGAGAACCAAGCGCGCACACCGTGCTGATCGAGAGCCAAGACAGCACATGCGCCTCCGAGCTTCAGTATCAAACCGGGCTGGTTTCAACCCGGCTGGTGTTGATCGCGGAAGACCTGTCGGGTCGCTGACCCGCAGGCAGCGTGAGCCAGGAATCCCTGCTTCAGGTGGGGGAGGATTCAAGGCGGTGCAGCTCTCCGGGCGGGCAGGGCAACGGCCAACGGCCCGAAGAACAGGCCGGATCCGCCCGGGCCGCCTCACGTAGGCAGGCGGCGAAGGCGGCTGCCGGGAGGCTGGCTGGCAGAGGGTTTCCCGGCGGGCGGGACTGAGGCTCATGACTCCGGCGGACAACGCGGACACCGTCCGCCTGCGGGCGTTCGCCGAAGGAGACCTCCCCTTCCGGCCGCCTGTGTACGGATCCAGGATCCCGATGCGTTCGGAGAGTTCGAGTGGCCCGGATCCGTGATCCGCGGGCACGGCGCAAGCGGTGGGAGAGCGGCGGGTTCATGTGTGCCGACTCCGCGGGGGTCGCCATCGTGCGCGCCGACGGCACGGTCGTCGGTATCGCCACCTGGAAGCCCCGCGGCTTCCGGCCGGGTGTCACCTGTCACGCCCGTATCAGGGGCGAGGCGAGGGTGACGGGTGCCCGGCAGGACTCGGCGCTCTTGTCGCAGGCGGGCGGCTCGCAGCACGGGGCTGTGACGGGCCCTCGGCAGGGTCATTGCTGCGGGTGCAGACCGCCCAGCTCCGCCGCCCTCTGCAGCGCCGGCACGAACTCCGGGTTCGCCTTCAGGACGAGGACCGCCACGGGCCTGGCGTCGTGCCGCACCAGGTCGAACCGGTGGAAGGTGAGCAGCGGCGACAGGTTGGACATGTGCTTCAACTCGGCGATCCGGTCCCACGGCACGGCGTGCTTCACCTGGCCGAACAGGCCGGTGACGACGAGGCCACCGGTGTGGATGCGGCACACGCGCACTCCGTGCCGCGCGGACACCCGGCCCCACACGGCCCGCAGCCCGACCAGACCCAGGATCACGGCGGCCGAGATCAGGCCCTTGGAGAGCGCGCCGTCGGGCCTTTTGATGATCAGGAATCCCAGAAAAATGAGACAGAAGAGCACGACGAACCGCCGGAACATCTGCAGAATCCCCCCGGTGACGCCCGCTATCGGGTAACTCCCGCGTCTCTCACCGAGCTCCGCTCCACTCCCGCCACGCCGCACGACCCCGCCCCCCTTTTTTTTGCCACCGGCCCTGACCCGACCGGACGGGACAACTATCGGCGCGCCCCCTTCGCCCTGACAAGACAGCACCCGGCGGCTGGACACCGAGCCGGGCCACCAGGGCGGCACACTGAACAGACCATCCGGTCTGATTCGAGAGGGATTCCGGCGCCACCCGCGGCCGTCCTCCCCGCCCGCTCCGGCGCGACACGACCGGCGGCGCAGCCCGGGGATCCCCGGGGGCGGAACCCGCGGGACCGGGGCACCGGCCGGGCGGTGCCCCGCACCCCGCACCGGAAGCGAAGATTGCACACGGGAAGAACGCCTGAGGGGGTGCGCGTTTCCCTGTCCGGCGTGACGGCCCGTGAGTGCGGCCGGTCCGGCTGCCGGCGCGGCGCCCCGCACCCCCTCGCGGCCGTGCGCCGGTGCCCCCGGAGCCCCTCGGCCGCCTGCCCGTGTCGGCCCGCTGTGCTGGCAAGTTGAGTGTGCGGTCGGCCTGTGCTGCGGGGCCGGCGGCGGGCCGGGCGGGGGCGGGGTGCGGGTGCTGCCGGGGGCGGGCGGCCTGCCCGTGCCGCTCCGGTGCCACGCTCCGGCGTGCGGCGCCGGAGCGTGAAGAAGTGTGTCGCGAACGCAATCTGCGGTGGGTGGTGGCCGGGTGCGGGGGAGGGGTGCGGGCGGGGTGCGGCGGGCGCATCCGGCGTGAGGGCGGGGGGTCTTGGGGAAAAGATGACTGCCCGCCCGGATTGACAAACCGTCTATGCTGTTTTTTTATCGGGGGTGGGACAGATGCCGCAGCACGCCCGCTCCGGTGCCGGCGCGCTGACCCCGTTGCACGCGCTGACCTGCCTGCATCCAACAGGGGAGAAACGATGGACATCGAAGTACTGGGCCCGCTGTCGGTGCGGGAGCACGGCATCCCCATCGCGCCGACCGCGCCCAAGCCCCGGCAGGTGCTGGCTCTGCTCGCGCTCAACGCGGACCACGTCGTCCCGGTGTCCACGCTGATAGAGGAGCTGTGGGACGAGAACCCGCCCCGCAGCGCCCGCACCACGCTGCAGACCTACATCCTGCAGCTGCGCGAACTCATCGGCGCGGCACTGCTGCGCGGCGGCGGCGAAGGGACCAGGGCCAAGGACATCCTGGTCACCCTGCCGGGCGGCTACCGGCTGGAGACCCGCGGCGGCACCCTGGACTTCCAGGAGCTGGAACGGCGCGCGGGGGCCGGCTACCGGGCCATGGACGCGGAGGACTACGCCGGTGCCGCCAAACGGCTGCGCGAGGCACTGTCGCTGTGGACCGGCACCGCGCTCGCCGACGTCCAGGCCGGCAGCCAGATCACCCTGGAGGTGAGCCGGCTGGAGGAGACCCGGCTGTGCGCCCTGGACCAGCGCATCGAGGCCGACCTGCGGCTCGGCAACCACCGCGGACTGCTGTCCGAACTGACCGTGCTGGTCAGCCGGTACCCGATGCACGAGAGCCTGCACGGCCAGTTCATGCTCGCCCTGTACCGCTCGGGCCGCCGCGGTGAGGCCCTCAACGCCTACCAGCGCCTGCGCACCACGCTGGTGCGGGAACTGGGCCTGGAGCCGTCCACGGCGCTCGGCAGGCTCCAGCGGTCCATCCTCATGGCCCACCCCGAGCCCACCCTCACGGCCGGACCGGAGAACCCGGCCGCACGCCTCGTCGGCCGGATGGCCTGACCGTCCCGGCACCCCGTCCCGGCACCCCGTCCCGGCACCCCGTCCCGGCACCCCGTCCCGGCACCCCGTCCCGGCACCCCGTCCCGGCACCCCGTCCCGGCACCCCGGGCCCGCCCGCACGGCCGGCTGCGGCCGGTGCCGCGTCCCAGCGGCCCCTCCCTCCCGATGACCCCCCGTCCGGGAGGGAGGGGTCACCCATGCCCGCGGCCCGGAATTTCGTCCGCACCCGCACGCGGTGGTTCCACGCCATCCCCGACGTCCCGTCAGAACGCGGAAGGGCCAAAGGCGGGAGGAACACGGCGTCCCAGCCGGCCCGGGGCACGAGGCAGGTCGCTCGGCGCTCCGCGAGGAGGCTGCCGGGCAGGCCTCCCGCACGCTCGGGATCCGAGCCCGTCCCGCCTTCGCCGTGGGCCGCAGGAGCACAGGTGCCGGCACCCGCCGGCGCAGCCCAGCGCGCGCTCCTCACCGGACCGGAGGCCACAGGCCGGACGAGCACCGCGTGCTGCACGAACCTCCGGTACGCGCCGCTCGTCTGCGGCCATCGCCCCGGCACCGCCGGCCCAGGCACCCGTACCGCACCCCGGCCGGCACCATGATCTGCACCCTCCCCCCACCGTCCTGCCTGCACAACCGCTGTCACGCAGGGCCCGGCCTCACATAGAATCCTGCCCGCTTCCCCCACCCGCCGGCCGTAACGTCCCGTCACCCCAGGGGGAACGACATGCCCACTCGGCGCCGCATCGCCGCCCTCTGCACGGCCCTTCTGACGCTCGCCGGATGCGGCAACCCGCAAGGCGGGCACCAGAATGCCTCCCGTGGGGCCGGCACGAGTGACCACCGCACCGCAGCCGCCTGGCGCTACGACTACACCGGGAAGAACACCAACGCCGCCTTCGCCGACATCGCCGCCGCCTCCGCCGACGATGCCTGGGCCATCGGCAAGAGTCCCGTCACCGGGTGGGTGGACATCCATGAGACTCTCCTTTTCCACTACGACGGAAAGACATGGCGCCCCTACGGCCTTCCGCCCCCGCTGCGCCACCTCGATGACCTCTCGTCCGTCCGGCTCGACGCCGCCGGGCCGCGCGACGTGTGGCTCTTCGCGGGCGTCACGACGAACCCCGGCAGTGGCCGAACGCCACTCGCCGCCCACTGGGACGGAACGGCGTGGCAGGCCGTGGACCTTCCCCGGGGCTTCCCCGAAGTCGTGAGAGACGTCGCCGTCTTCGGCCCCGGGGACGTCTGGGCCGTAGACGGTTCGGACACCGCCTGGCACTGGGACGGGCGGCACTGGCAGCTCTTCCGGCTGCCCGGGACGGCGCAGGCCCTGGGAGGGGCTTCGGGGCGGGACCTGTGGGCCGTGGGGTTCAGCCTGACGCGAGAGCAGGTTGCGCGCCCTGCGGCCATGCACTGGGACGGCCGCACCTGGACGAAGGCGGCCACGCCCTCCATACCGCCGGGATCCAAGGACGATCCGCATGACGGCGAACTCACCCGCGTCGTCGCCCTGTCGGCCCACGACGTGCGCGCCTTCGGCACCGTATCCAGCGAAGGCGGAGACAGCGACGCGTACTCCGCCGGGCTCGCACTGCGCTGGGACGGCACCCGGTGGAGCGAGGACGACGGGGCGCCGTGGGTGACCGGCGACGCCGGCAACGCCATCATGCTCACTCCCAAGCGCTATATGACACTGTCCGGCGAGGAAGAGCGGATCACCCAGCCGCCCTGCCTCGCCGGCCGGCCGGGCAGGCTCGGTGAGGGCGGCTGCCGGCAGAAGCTCCAGCTCCAGGACTACGCCGCAGTCCCGGGAACCCGGCAGGTCTGGGGCGTGGGCTCCGTCAGAGGCGGCGCGTTCCCTTCCCGCCCCGTCATCGTCCGCTTCACCACAGCCCCTTGACCTGGGACGTCGGGACATCGGGATATCGGGACATCCGCGGGATCGCCGCCACACAGAGCTTCTCGGGCCCCACCCCGCGACGTGGCCCGGCAGCGCCCGAACGCCGATCCGGCCAGGACCTGCCTCCCTCCGGCCGGACACCGCCCGCAGGACACCGGCCGGCCCCGACGATTTCGGAGCTGAGCGACACGGCCCCGCCCCCGCCGCCGCGTTGACCGGCGTCCGGGACCCTGAGCCCGCGAACACCAGCCGGCCGGCCGCCATCGCACCCGTGCCGAAGGCGAGCGCCGGCAGCCCCCAGCCCCAGAGGCGAGGACGCAGGACCGCCGGCCGGGCCCCGGGAAGCATCCCGCCCCCGGACGAGTGCCGCCAGGGCCGCCGCGGCGATGAACAACGCCGGCAGAGCCATGGGTGTCGCGAGATGGATGACCACGATGGCCTCCGTCAGTGCGCGGTGTCGCGGAGGCAGAGGGCGGCGAGCCGCGGGAGCCGGCGGTGCATCTCCTGGGTGTCGTCGAAGTCGAAGTCCTCACCCATGTCGTTGCTGTCTAGTGCGGGACGCTCGCGCGAGGCCGTGTATGCGGCCCACGCCTCGTAGAAGTCCTCCTCGTCGCCGGTGACGCGCCCGAATGCGCCGCTGGCCGCGTAGTTGGCCTCTTCGTCGAAGAGCGCTTCGTCGCGGTGCGCCTGTGCGGCGGCGATCACTGACGGGTGCTCAGCGAGTCCGTCCGGAGCGGCTGCCGCCTTGTCGTACCAGTCGCGGCCCAGGGCGATGAGGCCGGCGCGGAAGTCCATGAAGCTGTCGTCCGAGCAGCCTCCGCCGATGAGGTAGGCGGCGGCCCACACGTCCCATCGGTACACAGCACCACTCGCCTCGTCGAAGCGCTCCTGGTAGCCCAGGATGTCTTGCTTGGTGCGGGTGGCCAGCTCATCCACCAGCGCTTCGGCGAACGGCTTGTCCGCCGTGGTGGCTGAGCGAGCGGCTTCGACGGTGGTCCAGAACTCAGAGGTGTCCATGGCCGGGCACTGTGCCACCCCGGTAGGACAACAGCTCCTCGGAGCGGATCGCCCCGGCCGCGACGGCGGGGAAACGAGGACTGTCAGGGGCTCCGCCTATGGTTTCGCCATGGCAGTACCCGAGACCGTTCTGATCGCCCACGAGCCCGACTGCCGCACCGAGACCATCGGGCGGTATGCGGGAGGCCAGTTCCTCGCTTCAGTCACCTACGCCTTCCCGCAGGGGTTCCGCCTCGGCGACGAGGGGGAACACCACAAGCGCCTCTATGCCGTGCTCCACCGGTTCGACTCCCAGGGGCGGCACCTCCACTCGGACATCTGGTGCGCCGGAACATGGGCCGAGCAACAGCGGCGTCCGCACGGCAACGACTCTGTGCGGGCCCGGGCAAGGACACGGCTGGCACAGCTGCTCGATCGCCTACCCCGGCTCACGTACGGGGACATCGCGATCCGCCCCTTCCAGCTGACCATGGACGGCGTGATCTTCGGTCTGATCCCCGAACGCCACGCAGAGAGCGAAGGGGAAGACGACTGGGCCGAGCTCTACCCGGACCGCCTCGGGTTTTCCGCTCCCTGGGACGGTCACTACGACACGTGAGCGCCAGGCACTGCTGACCTCGAGGCCACGAAGCCCAAGTTGATCAAAGTCCCCGCCGGGGAGGGTCTGGTGCGGTGCTCGATGTCGCGGCAGACACGAGGTTGGCGTTGGCCGCATGGCTCAGGGCTCCACGGGACCGGGCTGGGCTCGGGACGGCGGCCCATTTCTCGCCGTATGCCGACTACTCCGTGGGGTCCTGCTCGATGCGCCGTGCCGCACGCTTGACCGCCTGCTCGACGTCGTACCGGCTCGCCCCGCTTTCCGTCGCGTGCGCGGCGATCGCGGCCTGCACCGCGGCAGACGCCTCGCGCCACGCCTTCCACTGCGCGTCGTACTCCTCGCCGGCGAGTCCGGCGACGCGGGCGCGCTCCTGCTCGGCAGTCCGTTCGAGGTTGATCAGTTCATCCGGGATGTCCACGGCCGGAGTGTAGGCCGGGCATGGGGCAGCACCCGGCCGGGCGCGCGGGCCGAGGACCGGAGTGGCGGGGTGGCGGGGCCCTCAGGGACCTCGGCTTCTGCAAGGTCTGAACCGGCCCCCCGCCCGGAGCCACCGAAACCGGCACGCAGGATCTCCCGCGTGGTCCGGGCCTGGAAGGACACGAACCCGCGGCCCCGCTCGTCGCGGACAGGATCCGGGGCCGTGCCCGCACTGGGTGAAGGAGCTTGCGTGCGGGTTCGTGGGACGTGGACGGTGCTCAGCCGGGGCGGTGTCACAGGACGGCCACCGGGCTCGACCGTGCCGGTCGTGACGTGAACCGGCAGGACAGCCGGGCCTCTTGACGCGACGTCCCCTCCTTCCCGCCCTGCCCCGCCACTTGCCCTGCCCGCCACTTGCCCTGCCCGGACTTGCCCTGCCTGGACTGCCGTGACCGGACTTGCCGTGGTCGGTGAACGCCGCCGCCGCGTTCGCCGACCCGGTGGAGTACGCCTCCTTCTGCCGGCCTGCCGGCCTGCCGGCCCGCTGGCACCGGTCCGCAGCCGCGCGGCGTAGCCCGCGGCCGCACCCGCAGGACCCGGCCGGCTGCCGGTTACTGGCCCGCCGCCCGCTGGGCGACCAGCTGGTCGAAGCGGCGCATCAGGGCGTGCTGTTCCGCGGAGAGCGATTCGATGCGGTGCTGCAGCCGGGCCAGTTCCCCGCTCAGGCTCAGGACCGTCGCGTCGGGTCCGGCGGTCCCGGCCGGCAGCGGGGGCAGGGCCGGCAGCGGCATCGGGTGCACCGACGCCATGTGCCCGTGTCCGGCCGGCCGGGGCGGTGCCAGGTCCGGGTCGTGCCGCAGGATCGCGTCCAGCCGCTCGCGCAGGGCGGCCCCCGGCTCCACGCCCAGCTCACGCACCAGGCGCCGGCGTGCCCTGTCGTACACGCCCAGCGCCTCCGCCTGGCGTCCGCACCGGTACAGGGCCACCATCAGCAGGTCGTGGAACCGCTCCCGCATCGGGTGATCGGCCGTCAGTTCCTCCAGCTCGCCGATGATCTCGTCGTGCCGGGCCGCCCGCAGACACGCGTCGTAGAGCGTCTCCAGAACGGTGAGCCGCTGCTCCTCCAGCCGCGCCGCCTCGGCCGCGCAGATGCCGCCCCGGGCGCTGCCCTCCAGCGCGGGCCCCCGCCACAACGCCAGCGCTGCGCGCAGCAGTTCGGCCGCATGCCGCGGATCGGTGGCGGCGGCGGCCCGGCCCCGGGCGGCCAGTTCCCTGAACCGCTGCGCGTCGCTCGCACCCGGGCCCGGGCGCAGGAGGTAGCCGGGCGGGCGCGTCACGAGCCACTCCCGGTGCCGCCCCACCGCCCCCACTCCCACCCCCGCCCCCGGCCTGGGTCCGGGTCCGGGCTCCGGCTCGGGTCCGGGTTCGGGTACGAGCCGGCGCAGCCGGGCCACATGGGCCTGCAGCGCGTTCGCCGCGTTGGCGGGCGGACGGTGCCCCCACAGTTCGTCGATCAGATGACGGACGGGCACGACGTGCCCGGATCTGGCGACGAGCGCGCCCAGCAGGGCGCGTTGCTTGGTGCCCGCCGGAAGGATCCTCAGACCGGTTCGCTCGTCCTGGATCTCCACGGGACCGAGAATGCGGAACTGCATCTCTTCCTCGTATCTTCCTCGCGGCTGCCAAACCGGCCCGGTGACGGCACGCCGCGCACGGTGCCCGCTCCTCAACCGGTACGGGCCGACCGCCACTCGACCGGACGGGCCTTCGCCGGCCGGACGCGGCCGGGCACATCCCCGGCCCGCGCCCTTGGGCCTCTCACGCCGCGGCCGTCGCCGCCACCGCCGGACCGCCACCACGGCCACCACGGCCACCTCCGGCACCCGCAGCACCGGCAGCAGCACGGGCACCGGCGCCGGCGCCGGTCGGGGCGGGAGCGGGGGAGTGGGTGAAGGCGGGGGCGACCTCGGCGGCGAACAGCTCCATCGCGCGCACGGCGCGCCCGTAGGGCAGATGCCCCGGGTTGAACTGCAGACTCAGACAGCTGCCGGAGCCGTACCAGGCGTGGATCGTCTCGATCTGCGCGCGCACGTCGTCGGGCGTGCCGGCCAGGACCTGGTGGCCGGCCAGCGCCCGGTCGAAGTCGTAACCGCCGCCGTAGTCGTAACCGTCACCGAAGTCGTATCCGCCGTCGTAGTCGTAGTCGTAGTCGTGTGCCGTGGCGCCGGCGGCTCCGGGCAGCGGGCGCCGCACGTCCGCACGGAAGGCCCCCGTGCCCGCGCCGGCGCCGGCGGTCAGCCGTGCGCGGTGGTCCTCGCCGGCACGGGCGGCCGCCAGGGTCACTTCCCGGTCCGTGCCGAGGTAACAGGTGTAGGCGATCTGGACGCGGCCCTCGCCCCGGTGGCCCGCGGCCCGCCGCGCCGCGCGGTAGGCCCCGGTCAGCCTCTGCGCCTGCCGGCGGCCGCCCGGGACGGGGGAGAGCTGCAGATGATGGCCCCGGGCGCCCGCCCGGGCACACGCCCCGGCGCTTGCCGCTCCTTCGACGAACACCGGCGGATGCGGGCGCTGGTAGGGCAGGGGGAAGCCGGTCACCGGGCCGAAGCGGTGCACGTCGCCCTCGAAGCGGACCTCCTCGCCGCTCCACAGCGCGATGCACGCCTCGGCGGTCTCCTCCACGGGGGCTGCGCTGTCCTTGCCCGGCACGCCGAACAGCCCGGACCGCGGAGTGCCGTGAGCGAAACCGGCGTCGAGACGGCCGTGCGAGAGGTTGTCGAGCAGGGCCAGGCGCGCGGCGATCTGCACCGGGTGCGCGAACGGGGAGACGGCCGCGCCGGCCACCAGCCGGATGCGGCGGGTCTGCGCGGCCGCCGCCGTCAGGAACACCACCGGGTCGGGGCTGTAGCCGCCGCACGCGGAGCCGTAGTGCTCGCCGGTCCGGACGTGGGCGAAACCCAGTTCCTCGGCGAGCTCGACCAGCTGAAGACTCTCGTCGTAATAGGTGCTCGCGCTCTTCCGTGCCGGGTCGACGGCCGGGAAAAAGTTCACACCGAATTCCATGAGGGGCTCCGTCCCGTGATCCGTTTCCGGCCTGCCGGAAAAACCTGAAAAGACTCCTCGGTCACCGGACCATAGACGCAGCGGGGCGGCCGCGGGAAAAACACGAGCGTCTCTCGAGGAACCGTGTGCGCAGCCTCGAGGAAACCCTCCTGGGCAACCATGCGCACAGCCCCGGAGAAACCTCTCCCGAAGGGCCGGACGCTCCGCAGCTCCGCACACGGACAGGGCAGGTCGAGAGCGGGGCGGGGCGGGGCGGGGCGCGGTGGTGCCGGGCGGGCCGCACCCACCGCCGCCCGCCGGCCCGCCGCTCCGGTGTGGTCAGCCGCCGGCGGCGGACGGCCGTGAGAGGGCCGTCAGCTGGCCGTCAGTTGGCCGTCAGTTCGGGAAAGCCCACCTCGGTCCCGCGCCGGTGCCACGCGGCGAGCAGCCGCAGCGCACCGGCCGCGTCCGGCCCGCGGCCGGCCGCCTCCCCCGCACCGCCCGGGGACCCGGACGGCTCCGTCCCTGTGGCGCGGGCGGCCAGCTGCCGCAGCAGCTGCCGGGTCAGGGGATCCGCGCCCGTCGGCACAGCACGCTGCGCACGGCTATCCATGGAAGAGAAGCTAATGGCGCCCCGAATTTTCCGGAAGACCCTGCCGGACACCGTGCGGAAAGGGTCAGTGCGATGTCAGCGCCTTGTCAGGAACGGATGTGTGGAGAACTGCTCGAAGGCGTCTGGAGGATGACGCCGCGAAAGACTGAGAGAGGCTACGGTTCGTCTCGTCCCCGGCTGGTGAGGAAAAGACAGGAATTATCTGAGCGGCGCAAAATCGACGCCCAATTGGATACCGGTACGGAGGAGACCATGAAGATTCAGGTTCTGGGTCCGTTGAGTGCCGCCGTCAACGGGATGTCGATCGTTCCGACGGCGGGCAAGCCCCGGCAGATCCTCGCACTGCTCGCGCTCTACCCGGGACGGGTCGTGCCCGTACCCACGCTCATGGAGGAGATCTGGGGAACCGAACTGCCGCAGAGCGCGCTCACCACCCTGCAGACCTACATCCTCCAGCTGCGCCGCAGGCTGGGCACCGCCATGGGACCCGGCGCACCCGGCGCCGCCAAGGACGTGCTGGCCACCCGGCACGGCGGCTACCTGCTGCAGATACCCTCCGAAGCCGTCGACGTACGCGAGTACGAGCGGCTGGTGACCCAGGGACAGCAGGCCTGCGACGAGGACGAACAGGCGGCCGCCGCCTACCGGGCGGCCCTGGACCTGTGGCAGGGCCCCGCACTGGTCGACGTACGCGTCGGCCCCATCCTGTCCATCGAGGTCATGCGGCTGGAGGAGAGCCGCCTGGTCACCCGTGAACGCCGCATCGACGCCGACCTGCGCCTGGGCCGGCACGTCGAGGTCATCGCCGAACTCACCGACCTGATCGCCCGTCACCCGCAGCACGAGGGACTGCACTCCCAGGCCATGGTCGCGCTCTACCGCTCCGGCCGGCAGGCCGCCGCACTCGGCGTCTACCACCGGCTGCGCAGCCGGCTCATCGAGGAACTCGGCGTCGAACCCGCACCGCAGCTGCAGCGCCTGCACCACGCGATGCTCGCCGTCGACCCCAAGCTCGACATCCTGCGCGGGCCGCGCCGCTCCTCCACGTTCGACCTGTACGCCGCCTGACCCGACGTCCGGTTCAAGCCGTTCTCCAGAGGGGTCGGCGAGGCTCGGCCCATGGACGTAAGGCTGTACTGCTTCGCGCACGCCGGCGCCGGGGTGTCGAGCTTCGGCCGCTGGCAGCAACTCTGCGGCCCCGGCATCGACGTCGTCCCGCTGCTGCTGCCGGGGCGCGGCAGACGGCGCCGCGAACCCCGGGCGACTGACCGCGACGGGCTGCTGGACGATCTGCTCGGCCCGCTCGCCGACGCCGCCGACCAGGGCCCGTACGCGCTCTACGGGCACAGCCTCGGCGGCATGGTCGCCTACACCCTCACCCGTGCCCTGCTCGACGCCGGCCTGCCCGCACCCGCCCTGCTGGCCGTCGGGGCCTGCCCCGCCCCGCACCTCGCCGCCGCCCGCACCACCACGCCCGGCCAGACCAGCGACGGTGACCTGCTGAGCCTGCTCGGCACGCTGGACGGCGCCCCGGACACACCGCTCACCGGGCCGGGCAGCGTCTGGCACCGCACCGTCCTGCCCGTGCTGCGCGACGACCTCGAACTGGCCCGCGCGCTGCGCACCGCCGCCGTCGACGACGGGGCGGGCCCCCTGCCGGTGCCCGTGCTCGCCGTCGGCGGGCGCGCGGACCCCGTGGCCGGCCCCGCCGCCCTGGACGGCTGGCAGCGGTGGACCACCGGCCGCCTCGTGCGCCGCACACTGCCGGGCGACCACTTCTTCGTCCGCGGCCCCGAACTGCCCCGCCTCATCGGGCGCGCCTGCCGCGTGGCACACCGCATCACACCCACACCCGCACCAACACGTACACCCGCACCGACACCCGCACCGACACCCGCACTCTCACTGGAACTCCGGCCGGCCGTAGAACCCCTGCCGGCCGCGGGACACCGGTGAGGGCGCCGGCGACACGGCCCGACCCCGCCTGACCCCGCCTGACCCCGCCCGGCCCCGGCCGTCCGGCCGTCCTGGCCCGCCCAACTGCCCCCCGCCCAACTGCCCCCCGTCCACCGCCCGCTGACCCGCCCGCACAACCGAACGGAGAGATCATGAACCGCCTTGAGCTCAGCGACCTGAAGACCCTGCTGCGCGAGTGCGCCGGCGAGGAGGAGGGCGTCGACCTGGACGGCGACGTCATCGACGTCCCGTTCATGGAACTCGGCTACGACTCGCTGGCCATCCTGCAGACCGCCGGTTACATCGAGCGGGACCACGGCATCACCCTGGACGAGGACGCACTCGAGGAGGCCGACACACCACGCGCCTTCCTCGCCCTCGTCAACGGCGCCCTGTCCGCCGCCCGGGCCGTCGCCTGAACCACGACCGGGCAGGCCGGACCGACCCGGGCAGGCCGGGCAGGGCCGGGTGCAGGATGACCGGGCCGGGCCGGGTGACCTGCCCGGCCGGGCCGGGTACGCGGGGCCACAACGCCTGGGCACAACGCCCGGGCACAGCGCCCCCGTTCGAGCCCGCGCCCGAGCCCGCGTCCATGTCCGCGCCCGGGCCCGCGGGCCCGGGCCCGAGCCCGCGCAGTGCCTGAGCAGTGCCTGAGCAGTGCCTGAGCCCGTGTTGGTGCGCGGCGCCGGACCGGGCCCGGCTGCCTCCGGCGGTCTCCCGGCGCCCGCCGCTGTCGCTGCCGTTGTCCTCAGCCCTCGGCGCGGGAACGCCAGCGGATGTCCAGTTCCCGGACCAGGGCCAGTTCCAGTGACGTCAGCGGAACATCCGGGCGCAGCCGCTCGGGGTGGCCCTGGGGCGGTCGCGCCAGCGGCACCTTCGGGGTGCGGGCCCGGTGCATCTCACCCAGCACGTGGTGCAGTCCCGCAGCGGCAACTGCGGGCCAGACCCGCCGCAGCAGACGGGACGGCCATCGGCGGCGCTCGCTCATCCTGGCTCCCCTTTTCCCCGGTGGACCGGTCGTGCCCGCAACGCTCTTAGGAAACGGTCGACAACCGGTCGACAACCGGTCGAGAGCCGCTCGCGCGGCGGGTTCGGCCGCTGTCCACCGCGCCGCGAGGCGGACTTGGCAGGCTCGCCGGACCGAGAACTGCGTGAGGAGACCGGCGTGCGCCCCAGCCCCCCAGTCCGCACCCCGGTGACCGTGCCCGCTCCGGCCGGCCGCGTCACCGAGATCGCGATAGGCGTGCACGCCTATCTCCAGCCGCCCGGCGGCTGGTGCCTGAACAACGCGGGCATCCTCGTCTCCGGCGGCCAGAGCGCCCTCGTCGACACCGCCGCGACCGAGACCCGGGCCCGCAGCCTGCGGGCCGCCGCACTGGAACTGAACCCGGCGCCGCCGCGCACCGTGGTCACCACGCACTTCCACGGCGACCACGCCTTCGGCAACTTCGTCTTCCCCGAGGCCCTTGTGATCGGCCACGAGCGCACCCGCACGGAGATGACGGCGGCCGGACTGCACCTCAAGAGCCTGTGGCCCCACGTGCGGTGGGGCGACATCGAACTCGCGCCGCCCACCGTGACCTACCGCGACCGCCTCACCCTCCACGTCGGTGAGATCCGCGCCGAACTGGATCACGTCGGGCCCGCCCACACCTCCAACGACACGGTGGTCTGGCTGCCCGCGCAGAAGGTCCTGTTCACCGGCGATCTCGCCATGAACGGAGTGACCCCCTTCTTCCTGATGGGCTCCCTCGCCGGATCCCTGGCCGCGATCGAGCGGCTGCGCGCGTACGGCGCCACCACCGTCGTACCCGGTCACGGAGCGGTGTGCGGACCCGAGGTGTTCGACGCCGTCGAGGGCTACCTGCTCCTGGTGCGCCGGCTCGCGCAGGAGGGCGTACGGGCCGGCCGGACCCCGCTTCAGACGGCACGCGGCGCACACCTGGGACGCTACGCGCACCTCCTGGACCCGGAGCGGCTGTCCGCCAACCTCAGCCGCGCCTACGCCGAACTCCAGGGCCTGCCCGCCGACGCCCCGCTGCCCCTGCCCCAGAAGCACGCCGCACTCGATGAGATGACCGAGTTCAACGGCGGACCGCTCTGCTGCCTGGCCTGACCGGACACACCCCCGGCCCGGACCCGGCCCGCCCCGAGCCGCTCTGAAGGCCGGCTCGAGCGACCCCGCGGGCCGCCCCGAGCAGCCCTGCGCAGACACCACACACCAACACCACCACGCCCGCGCCGCCCATGTCCGCGTGCCGCACATGTCCGTGCCGCACGCGTCCGTGCCGCACGCGTCCGTGCCGCACATGTCCGTGCCGCACATGTCCGTGCCGCACATGTCCGCGCCGCACGCGTCAGTGCGTCCAGGCATGTCTTCGCGCATGTCTGCGCACCGGCAGGTCCGCGCCCGCCCGCGCACTCCCGGTGCGCCATGCAGACGCTGCCGGGCAGCCGAGGCGACCGCCGTCCCGCAGCGCGCACCCCGGAGCGCCGTCCGGACACTCCACCACCTCGAACCCACCCGCGCCGCCCGCTCGCCTCGCCCTCTCTCGGCTCGTGCCTTGCCCTCTGCGCCCTGCGCTGTCCGGCGGCCCGGCGGCCGCGCAGGCCGGTCCGACGAAGCCGGTGTCCCCGTGAAGCCGGCGTCCTTCGTGAAGGCGGCGTCCTCGGCGAAGGCGTCGGCCGCCTGCCCCGCCCATCACCGCGCCGGCGCGGCCCGGCACGGCCCGGCGCGGCCCGGCGCGGTGACGGGGCCGTATCCGGTGCGCGGGAGCTGCCGCACCCGGGTGTGCGTGCCGCCGTATCCGCGCGGACCGGGGCGGTGAACTCGGAGGCGTACGGGGCCGGTTCACCGCGCGTGCACGGGCTGAGTCCACGGCACCGCACCCCGGGTCGCGCGCCGTGCCGCGCCGTGCCGCGCGGTGCCGGGGCGGCGGTCGGCTGTGCCGGTTCTCCTCGTGTTCTGCGGCCGCGGTCGAGCGGGTTTCGAACATCTCTCGAGTTCCGGCCCTGAGCGTGGGGCGTACCACCACGCCAAGCCGGCCCGTCGACGCGCCGGAGCCGACCCGTCGCAGAGGGGGCCGCACACCGTGCCGCACTTCACGTGCCCGCAACTGCCGTGGGACGGACTCCTGCGCCGCGCCGCCGCGCGCGCCCCGCACGCGCCCGCCCTCACGACCGGGCGGGGGACGGTCACCTTCGGGCAGCTCGACGCCCACGCCGACCGGATCGCCCGGTTCCTCGCCGCCCGTGCGGCGGGCCGCGGGCCGGTCGTGGTCGGTGTGGCGGCCAGCCTCGACGCGCTCTTCCCCGCCGCCGTCTACGGCACCAGCCGCAGCGGCAACACCGTCGCCCTGATCAATCCGCTGGCCGACGAGAGCACCCTGCACCACCTGTGCACCGCCGCCGGCGTCGAGATCGCCCTGGTCCCGGCCGCCGTCGCCGAGCCGCTGGCGCGGATCCGCGGCCGGCTGCCCCTGCTGCACACCGTCCTGGTCACCGACGCCGACGCCGGCGGGGCCGTCCCCGAAGGCGCCCTCGCGCTGCACACCGTCCTGGACACCGTGTCCGGCGGACCGTACGCGAGCGCCGCCCCGGACCTGTCCGCCGTGGCCTGCCTGCAGTTCACCACCGGGACCACCAGACGTCCCAGGGGAGTACGGCTCACCCACCGCAACCTTGTCGCCAACGCCGCCCAGACCGCCCTGGCCCAGGGCCTGGGGCCCGGCTCGGTCACCCTCAACCACCTGCCGCTGTTCCATCTGATGCATCTCAACTCCGCGGTGTACGCGGGGGCTTCGCAGGTTCTGTGCCACGACCCGGACCCGGTGGCCTCGCTCGCGCTGGCCGCCCGGGCGGGTGCCACCCACTACTACGGGCTGCCCGCCCGGCTGCACCGGCTCGCCGCCGATGCGCGGCTGGACACGGCCCGGGAGGGAATCCCGGCCGGCCCGCGGCTGACCGCGCTCATGTCCGGCGGCACCGCGCTGGCCCCCGAGGCCGCCCGCCGGCTGCGCCGGGCGCTCGGCGTCCCCGTGATCCAGGGCTACGGCCTGGCCGAACTCTCCCCGCTGTCCCATATGCAGCGCCCCCACGACCCCGTGCTGCCCGGCGCGGTCGGCCCGCCCCTGCCCGGCACCCGATGCCGTGTCGTGGACCTCCGCTCCCGTGCCGCGGTCCCGGCCGGGACCGCGGGGGAGGTGCAGGTGCGCGGACCCCAGGTGATGGCCGGCTACCTGGACGACGGCGAACCGTCCCCGATCGACGCGCAGGGCTGGCTGTCCACCGGTGACGTCGGCCTGCTCGACGACGACGGCCGCCTCTTCCTGGTGGACCGGATCGACGACGTCTTCACCTGCGACAGCCAACTCGTCTCACCCACCGGCGTCGAACGCGTCATCGCCGAGGACCCCAGGGTCGCCGACTGCGCCGTCGTGGCCTGGCCGGACGCGGAACACGGCGCCGTCGTATGGGCGGGCATCGTCCTGTGCGGGCCGCCCGGAGCCGCCCGGCACACCGCGCGCACGCTGGAGGCGATCGTCCGGGACGCCAATGGGCGGCTGGCCCCCAGCGAGCGGATCCACCGGGCCCAGGCCCTGGACACCGTGCCCCGCACCCGTACCGGAAAACCCGAACGGCAGGCGCTGCGGGAGTCCGTACGCGCCCGCGCCGCCGCCGAAGCCGGCGCCTGAACCCCGGCCCGGCAGCATCCCGCCCGGCATCCCGCCCGGCATCCCGCCCGGCATCCCGCCCGGCATCCCGGCCGGCATCCCGGCCGGCGCCCGGGCCGCCCGTCCGACAGGAGACCCCTCATGACGACCTCTGTGCACAAGCCGCCCCCCGGTTTCGACGTGCTGGTCGTCGGGGCCGGGCCGGTCGGTCTGACCGCCGCCCATGAACTGGCCCGCAGGGGCCTGCGGGTGCGTGTCGTCGACGCCGCGCCCGGACCCGCCCGCACCAGCCGCGCCGTCGCCGTCCACCCGCGCACCCTGGAGACCTTCGACCAGATGGGAACGGCCGAGGGCATGCTCCGCCACGGCCGCCGCAACCGGGCCTTCACCATGTACGCCACCGGCCGGCGCCTGGTCCGTCTCGAGGCCGACTACGCCTCGATGCCCACCCGCTACCCCTACACCCTCATCATCGAGCAGACCCGCACCGAGGGCGTGCTGCGCGACGCCGTCGCCCGGCTCGGCGTGCGGGTCGAATGGGGCGTGCGTCTGGCGGGGTTCGAGCAGGACGCGACGGGCGTACGGGCACGGCTGGTCCACACCGACAGCACCCCCACCCCCACCCCCACCCCCACCCCCACCCGCACCCGCACCCGCGACAGCGCCGGCGCCGCGGAACGCGAGGGGCGGGCAGAGCGGGAAGAGCCGCAGGAACGCGAGGGGCCCCAGGGGCGGGAAGAGGGCGAGGCGTGCGCGGGGCGGGGGGAGTGGGAGGAGGTCTGCGCGGTGCCCTGGCTGGTGGGCTGCGACGGCGGCCACAGCACCGTCCGCAAGACCCTCGGCCTGCCGCTGGTCGGCGAGAGCCGCGACACCTGGATGCTCGCCGACGCCCCCGTCCGCATGGACCTGGCGCCCGACACCATCTACTGGGTCCACACCGGCGGCCAGGCCCTGATGATGGTCCCCTACGCCCGCGAGGGCCACTGGCGCCTGCTCGACACGGCCCCCCGAAGCCATGACGGGAGGGGGAGCGCCGAACGGTTCAGCGCCAGGCTCTCCCGCGGCCTGGGCACCGGTGTCCAGGTCGGCGAGCCGGAGTGGACGTCCGTGTTCACCTTCCAGCAGCGGATGGTCCCGCGGATGCACGAGGGCCGCGTGTTCGTAGCGGGCGACGCCGCCCATGTGCACAGCCCGGCGTCCGGGCAGGGCATGAACACCGGCATCCAGGAGGCGTACAACCTCGCCTGGAAACTCGCCGCCGTCCACCACGGGCACGCGCGGCGCCCGCTGCTCGAGTCCTACGGCCAGGAACGGGTCCCGGTCGGGCGGGCGCTGCTGGACTCGACGCGCACCGCCACCTGGCTGGTCCAGTTCAAGAACGCCCTGGCCGCGGTCGGGCTGCCGCTGGTCTTCGCGGTCGTGCGCAACGCGCCGTGGCTGCGCCGCGCCATCCAGCGCAAGGTGCTGGGCGGCATGTCGGGGCTGCGCCTGCACTACGCCGGATCGCCCCTCACCACGCCCGCCGCCACCTCCCGTGCCCGCCCGCGCCGCCGGCCGGTGCCCGCACCGGGCGAACGCGCCTCCGGCGCGGCCACCGCCGGCGACGCGCTGGTCCGCGAACTGCGCGACGTGCGCTGGTCCCTGCTCCTGGCCCACGACCACGGCAGCGGGAGTGACAGCGACCGCGACCACAGCAGCGGGGGCGGCAGCGACCGCGGCAATGCCAGCAACCACGGCAGCGACCCCGGTGGCAGTGGCAGTGGCAGTGGCACCGGCCGCGGCAGCGGGAGGGGGAGTGTTGCGCTGCGCACGGCCCGCGAGGCGGAGCGCCGCTACGGGGCCTGGCTGTCCGTGCGCCGCGTCGGCGGCCGTACGGGACGGACAGCGCTGCCCGACGCGGACGGCACCCTGCGTGCCGCGGACGGTGCCCTCCCCGACGCGGACGACACCCTGCGTACCGCGGACGGTGGCCTCCCCGATGTGGACGCCGCCTTGCCCAATGTGGACGGCACCCTGCCCGACGTGGACGGTGTCCTGCCCGATGCGGACGGTGCCCTGCGGGCCGCCCTGGGGCTGGAGGCCGAAGGGTCCTGGGTGCTGGTGCGGCCCGACGGCTACCTCGCCGCACGCGGCGAGACGCTGACCCCCGCGGCGCTGGAGCGGGCGCTCGCCCCGGTCCACCCCGTCGCCGCCCGGGATGCAGCGACTCTCGAGCGGCCCTCCGGCAGCCGTCGAGCCGTTCAGGACACGGTCGAGACGAACAGCCCAGCAGGCGCCATGGAAATGGAGAGAACACGATGACGTCATCCCCGCCCGCCCCCTCGCCCGCCCAGCCGGCCGCCCTGGTCACCGGCGCGACGAGCGGCATCGGGCTGGCCGTCGCCCGCGACCTGGGCCGCCGCGGCCACCGTGTCTTCATCTGCGCGCGCAACCCCGAGCAGGTCAAACAGGTCGTCGAGGACCTCCGCGAGGAGGGCCTGGACGTCGACGGCACCGCCGCCGACGTCCGCTCCGCCCCGTCCGTCGCCGCGCTCGTGCGGGCCGCGGTCGACGCCTTCGGCCCGATCGGCGTCCTGGTCAACAACGCCGGGCGCAGCGGCGGCGGACCGACCGCCGACCTCTCCGACGAACTCTGGTACGACGTCATCGACACCAACCTCAACAGCGTCTTCCTGCTCACCCGCGAGGTCCTCAAGAACGGCGGCCTGGCCGGCACCCGAGGCGGCCGCATCATCAACATCGCCTCCACCGCCGGCAAGCAGGGCGTCGTGCTCGGCGCCCCCTACTCCGCCTCCAAGCACGGCGTCGTCGGCTTCACCAAGGCACTCGGCAAGGAACTCGCCCCCACCGGCGTGACCGTCAACGCGGTCTGCCCCGGCTACGTCGAGACACCCATGGCCCAGCGGGTCCGCCAGGGCTACGCCGGCGCCTGGAACACCACCGAGGAACAGGTCCTGGAGCAGTTCGAGGCGAAGATCCCGCTCGGCCGCTACTCCACCCCCGAGGAGGTCGCCGGCCTCGTCGGCTACCTGACCACCGAGCACGCCGCGTCCATCACCGCCCAGGCCCTCAACGTCTGCGGCGGCCTGGGCAACTTCTGAGATCCGCCCGCACCGAACCGTCCGTGTGATCCCCAGAGCGAGGAGTGGGACATGTCCGCCGAGCGAGTGCACCGCACCACGCACCAGGTGATCGTCGCCGCGCCGGCGGGCGTGGCGTACGGGCTGATCTCCGACGCCCCCCGGTGGCCGCTGTTCCTGCCGCCCACCGTGCACGTGGAGCAGCTCGACTTCGACGGCGACCACGAGCGGCTGCGCATGTGGGCCACCGCCAACGGCCACGTCACGTCATGGACCTCACGCCGCACCCTGGACCCGCAGCGGCGGCGGATCACGTTCCGCCAGGAACTGCCCGCCGCCCCCCTGCAATCCATGACCGGCACCTGGACGGTCGAGGCGCTCGGCGCCGACCGTTCCCGGCTGACCCTGCAGCACGACTTCACGGTCACCGGCGGCCACCGTGAGGACGTGGCCTGGGTGCGGCGGGCCACCGACACCAACACCCGTACACAGCTGGAGAGCCTGCGCGCTCTCGCCGAGCGCTGGGGCCGCCTGGACGACCTGGTCCTGTCCTTCGAGGACACCGTCCGCGTGCCCGGACCGGCCGAACTGGTCTACGACTTCCTCTACCGGATCGGCGACTGGCCCGAGACGCTCCCGCACGTCACCCGCCTGGACTTCACCGAGGACGACCCCGGCATCCAGTCCCTGTCCATGGACACCCGCACACCGGACGGCCGCACCCACACCACCCGGTCCGTGCGGGTCTGCTTCCCGCACGCCGGACGCATCGTCTACAAGCAGACCGCCACCGCACCGCTGATCGCCGCGCACACCGGCGAATGGTCCGTCGTCCCCGACGAGAAGGGCGTCACGCTCATTGCGCAGCACCATGTCGTGCTGCGCGAGGAGGACATCACCACGGTGCTGGGCGAGCACGCGGACGTGGCCGGGGCCCGCCGCCATCTGCGCCAGGCCCTGGGCCGCACCAGCACAGCGGTCCTCGACCTGGCCGGCCGGCACGCCCGAAACGCGGTCACCCTCCTTTGAATCCTCCCCCAGCTGAAGCAGGGATTCCTGGCTCACGCTGCCTGCGGGTCAGCGACCCGACAGGTCTTCCGCGATCAACACCAGCCGGGTTGAAACCAGCCCGGTTTGATACTGAAGCTCGGAGGCGCATGTGCTGTCTTGGCTCTCGATCAGCACGGTGTGCGCGCTTGGTTCTCGCACCGCACGGCGTGCAGCCTACCCACTCAGGCGTACGGTGTTCCGTCCTTGGGACGACATCCCGTTCCCTGCCCTGCTCCGCAGGAGTCCGATTCTCCCCCGCAAGCGGGAGGTACCCCCACCCCGGCCCGAAGGCCGAGGCATCCTCGGAGGAACCCGGTGAGGGCCGCACCCAGCCCCCCGGCCACCCCCGGCGGCGCCGACGGCGGTGCAGGGTCCGACGGCGCCGAGCGGGCCGCGCGGATCGAGGAACTCCTCGGCGACCCGGCCGACCCGCGCAACCCGCACGGCCACCGCGCGCTCCTCGACGCCGACGAACAGCGCCGCACCCCGCAGGCCACCGAGGCACTGCTCACCGACGCCGGCCTCGCCGCCGAGTTCGTCCCCCGCCGCCTCGGCGGCCGCCTCGCCCGCCCCGACACCCTGGCCCGTGTGCTGCGCCCGCTCTTCCGCCGCGACGTCGCCCTCGGCTTCGGCTACGGCATCACCGCCCTGTTCGGCGCGTCCGCCGTCTGGGCCGCGGGCAACCGGCAGCAGCGCGAGCGCACCGCCCGCCACCTGCTCCACGGCGACGACGACGACGGCGGCGGCGGCCGGGTCACGATCCTGCACCACGAACTGACCCACGCCAACGCCATCCTGCGCGACGAGTTCACCGCACGCCCCGCACCCGGCGGCGGCTTCGTCCTCGACGGCCGCAAGGACGTCATCATCAACGCCGACCGGGCCCGCGCCTTCGTCATGTACGCGCGCACGGCCACCGCGCCCGGCCCGCACAGCCACTCCGTGCTGCTCCTCGATCCCGACCAGCTCCCGCCGGCCCGGCTGCGCCGCCTGCCGCGCGTGGCCACCCCCGGCATGCGCGGCAACCGCTTCGCGGGACTGGAGTTCACCCACTGCCCCGTCCCCGCCACCGCCCTCGTCGCCGGCACCGGCGACGGACTCCCGCTCGCCCTGCGCACCTTCATGGTCAACCGCTGCCTGATCCCCGCCGCCCTCGTCGCCGGCGTCGACAGCGCCCTGCGGCTCGCGGTGAGGGCCGCGGTCACCGGCCGCACCACCGGACAGCCGGCACGCCGTCACCAACCGGTCCTCGCCGGCGTCTTCGCCGACCTGCTGGCCTGCGACGCCATGGCGGTGACCGCCCTGCGCACCCTGAGCCTGCTGCCCGACAGCGCCCACCTGGCGGCCGCCGCCGTCAAACTGGCCACCCAGGACGTGCTGCGCGAGAACCTGGAAGAACTGGCCACCGTCCTGGGCGCCCACGGCTACGACCGCGGACCCCTGTACGGCGGCTTCCAGAAACTCGGACGCGACCTGCCCGTCGCCGGACTCGGCCACGCCGGCAGCGCCGCCTGCCAGGCCGTCCTGGTGCCACGGCTGCGCGCCCTCGCCCGCACCTCGTGGTTCCGTACGCCCGAACCCGCCCCCGCCCTGTACCTGCCCACCGCCGCCGTCCCCGACCTGGACTACCGCAGGCTGTCCCTGACGGGCGGCGACGACGTCCTGACCGCCACCCTCATCGGCGCCGCCCGCCGGCTCGGCCCGCAGCGCACCGCCGGCCCGCAGCGGGCGGCACTCGCCGACCTCGCGGACACCTTCGTCCAGGAGATGCGCACCCTGCGCGAGCAGTGCGGCCACCTCCCCGAAGCCGTCCACGACACCCTCGCCGACCCGCGGGCCTGCACCCTCCTGGACCGCTACGTCCTGGTGCTCGCCGCCGCCGCCTGCCTGGGCGTGTGGGAGGGCCACCACCACACCGGCACCTTCCTCGCCCAGCCGGCCTGGGCGGTGCTGGCCCTGTCCCGGATCGGACGCCGGCTCGGCCTCCCGGTCCCCGAACCGCCCCACGGCGTCGTGCAGTCGGTCCTGGAGGAAGTACTCCTGCGGTTCGCCCGAAGCCGCAGCTTCGACGTGTACGACACACCCCTCGCAGGCTAGGAGACAGCCGCCATGCACCGGACGGCTACCGGCGAGCCCCTGCCCGCCGACACGACCGGCGAACTCCTTCCCGCCGGCACGGACCGGCCCGCGAGGGACGAGTTCCTCCGCCCGGCCACGGACCGGCCCCGGCCCGCAAGAGGCGAGCCGATCCACGTCCTGCCCGCCGGACCCTGGCGGCCCGTCCGCGACCACCTGCGCGCCCACGGCCACGCGGTCGTCCACACCACCTGGGGCGAATGGCTGCCCGCCGCGCTCACCCGGCCCCACCTGCGCCGGCTGCTCGGACGGCGGGACTGGGCCCGCTGCCGGCGCATCACCGACCCGGCGGTCCGCTACCGGTTCGTCGCCTCACGCCTGCTGATGAAATACACGGCGGCGGCCGCACTGGCCACCGCACCCGAGGGCCTGGACGTCTCCTACCGGCTCGGCGGACGCCCCTACCTGCGCGGCTTCGACCAGCTCGACCTCAGCCTGACCCACACCGGCGACCTGATGGCCCTCGGACTCAGCAGAGACGGCCGGATCGGCGTCGACGCCGAGCCCGCCGACCGCACCATGCGCCCCGACCTGCTGCAGGGCCAGATATGCACCCCCACCGAGGCAGCCGAACTGGCCCGGCTCCCCGAGGACGAACAAAGCGAACAGACCCTGCGCCTGTGGACCCTCAAGGAGGCCTACACCAAGGCACTCGGCCAGGGCATGCGGCTGCGCTTCACCGAGTTCGGCTTCGGCCTGCACACCGGCCGCCTGCTCGCCCCGGACGGCACACCCGCCGCCCGCACCGAATGGACCTTCTCCACCCACCGCATCCTGGACCGCTACCTGCTCAGCACCGCCCGCCACGACGCCGGCCTGGACACCGCCCCCGACACCTCGGCACACACCATGCTCGACCCGGGCTTCGCGGCGGTCATGACGCACTTCGTCCCGCCGCCGCACGACCGCCCCGCCCCCCGCCGGCCCGGGTGATCGAACGCCGCCGCTCGAGACCCGCTCGCACCCCGCCTGACCCCCGCTCGGCGCGTCAGCCGCACGTCAGCGCCATGGCAGCGGTGTGACCGACACTCGGGAGCGGACGGTGCGGACCACCGAGCCGGGGCATGCCCGCAAGCACCCATGCCCCGGATGGCGATTCAGGAGACACCCGATGACCAAGTTCCAGCCCCCAGGCGCGCCGCCCGCCGCGACCGCCGGACCCGGGGCGGACGAGGCGGGCACCGTACCCCTGACCGAACAGCAGCTGGCCCTGCTGCGCCGGGCCCACCCCCACGACACCTCCCCGAACCAGGTGTTCGCCATCGACCTGCGCGGCCCCCTCGACGACCGGGAACTGCGCAGCGCCCTGGCCCGCCTCGTCGCCCGCCACCCGCTGCTCTCCGCACGCCTGGCACCCGGCCCGGACGGCCCGCCCCGCCTCCACCTCGACCCGGCCCGCACCCCCCGCCTGGAACGCCGCACCGCCACCGGCCACCCGCCCACCGAGGACGAGGCCGGCCAGGAACTCGACCTGGAACACACCGGCGTCCTGCGCACCGTGCTGATCGCCCACGGGCCCGCGCACCACACCCTGCTGCTCGTCATGCACCGCCTCGTCGCCGACGGCGAGTGCGCCGGCCTGCTCCTGGCCGACCTCCTCGACGCCTACGAACACGGCGAGAACCCCGCCGCCGCCCCCCGCGCGTTCATCGCCCACACCACCACCCCCCGGGCGGCCCCGGACCACCCCGCCGCGGCGAACAGCCCCGGGCACCCCCACGAAACCAGCGGCCCCGCCGCCCCGCAGACCCTGCCGGTCGCCCCCCGCCAGCACGCCCTGCTGCTGGACGCCCTGGCCCACCACGGCACCGGCCGCTACGTGGAACAGCTGTTCTGGCACTGGCACGGCCCGCTCGACACCGACCGGTTCACCGCCGCCTGGCAGTCCGTCTTCGACCGCGAGACCGTCCTGCGCGCCGCGTTCGACTGGGACCGCCACCCACGCATCGTGCTCCACGACCAGGTCACCGCCGACGTGGTCCACCACCGCGCCGGCACCCTCGACTGGGACGACCTGCTGCACCAGGACCGGCTGCGCGGCTTCGACCTGCGCGCGCCGGGCCTGCTGCGCGCCACCCTCCTCGACGACCCCCGCCCCACCGGCGACACCCCCACCGGCGACACGCCCACCAGCGACACGCCCACCGATGACGAACCCCGCGCCACCGGCGACACCGAACGCGCCACGTCGACCCGCGTCCTGATCACCTTCCACCACGCGCTCCTCGACCACTGGAGCGTGTCCGTCCTGCTCCAGGAGTTCTACCGCGCCTACCTCGCCGACGGCCTCCTGCCGGGCAGCGAACGACGCCCCGACATCCGCGACTACGCACACTGGCTCGCCCGGCAGGACACCGCCCCGGCCCGCGCGTTCTGGTCGGCCGCCACCGGCCCGGCCACCCCCGCGACCCGCCCCGCCCTGCCCGGCCCCGCGACCGGCCAGACCGGCTGGGGCCGCGCACAGACCCGCCTCAGCCGCACCGAAGCGGGCCGCCTGCGCCGCTGGGCCGCCACCCGCGCCGCCACCGAATCCAGCATGCTCCAGGCCGTGTGGGCCCTGCTCCTCTACCGGACGGGCGGCGCCCACGGACCCGCCCCGGTCGGCTTCGGCGTCAGCGTGTCCGGCCGCGGCATCGCCCTGGACGCCGTGGAACGCCTGCCCGGCCTCCTGGCGAACGCACTGCCCGTCATCGTCCGCATCGACCCGGACCACTCCATGCCCCGCCTGCTGGCCCAACTGCGCGACCAGGCAATCGACATGGCCGCCTACGAATGGGTGTCGACCGCACAGATCCACGAATGGAGCGGACGCGGGGCCGACGAGAAACTCCTCGAGAGCCTGATCGTCTTCGAGAACCGCCCGCGCACCTCACCGGCCCTGGACGCCGCCCTGGCCGCACACGACATCCGCGTCGGCCCCCCGCAGACCCTCGGACTGCACAGCGCCTTCCCCATCACCCTGCTCGCTTCCCCCGACACCGACGGCGGCCTGCTCCTGACCGCCGTGCACGACCGCACCCGGATCTCCGACACCGACGCCGGCCGGCTGATCGGCCTGTGCGCCCGGCTCCTGCGCGAACTGCCGTCCACTCACGACGAGTCGACGACCATCGCCGACATCGTCGCCGCACTGCCGGACACGGACCTGCCCCGCATGACGGACGACACCGCCCCCGTGCCGCACACGCCGCCGACCTGACCTGGCACCGGCCAGAGGCCTGTCCGGCGGGCCGACTACGGCCCGTACAGCGGAAGCCGAGCCCTGCGCCGGAAGCAGAGCCCTGCACCACCGCACAGGCGAGCCGCCCGCCCGGGTGGTCGTCCGGGGGGCGGCTCGGCCGGGGCAGGACCCGGTGAGCGGCGTGCTCGGGGGAGCGCCGCCTCAGCCCACCGCCTTCTTGACGAGCGCGCTGATGCGCTTCTCGTCGGCGGCGGACAGCTTCGTCACCGCGTACGCGGTCGGCCAGACGGCGCCGTCGTCGAGAGCGGCCTGGTCACTGAAGCCGAGCGTGGCGTACTTCGACTTGAACTTCTGCGCGCTCTGGAAGTGGCACACCACCTTGCCGTTCCTGGCGTACGCGGGCATCCCGTACCAGAGCTTGGGCGTGAGGTCCGGAGCGGCGGCCCTGATGACGGCGTGGATCCGCTCGGCGAGGACCCGGTCCGCCTCCGGCATCTCGGCGATCTTCGCCAGGACTTCGCTCTCCGTGTCCGCCTTGGCGCCGCCCGGGCCACGGCGCGCGCTCTTCAGCTCCTTGGCGCGTTCCTTCATCGCGTCGCGTTCCTCGGCCGTGAACCCGTCGTGCTTCCCGGCGGCGGTGGAACTCCTGGCGGACTTCTTCGTGCTCGTCATGGGGGGCCTCTCCTGCACGGTGGCGCGACGATCCCCTGCCCCGGACCCCCGGACGGGGGCACCGGGTCAGGACGAGGACGTGGAGCTCAGCGAGGTGGCCTCCCAGGCGAATCCGTCCGGGTCGGTGAAGGACCCGGCGGAGCTGCCCAGGACGATCCGGTGCGAGCCGGTGCCGTCGTCGGCGACACCGAGGTCCTTGGCCAGGCCGCGGCGCTTGTACAGCGCCAGCTTGACCGGGCTCGACTCGTCCGCGGTGAACTCGGCGTACTTGCCGCCGAAGCTCTTGCCGACGGTCAGGCCCTGCTCGACGTAGAACCGCTTGCTCGCCTTGACGTCCTCGACGCCGAGCAGGAGCACGATCTCGTCGATCTTCTTGCCGGCCGGGCCGGTGTCCTTCTTCGCGGAGGTCGCGACCTTCCAGATCGTCCCGTCCGGGGCCTGCACGACGCCGCCGTAGCCCCACAGCGACTTCGCGACGGGCTTCAGCTCCGTGGCGCCGGCCTCGATGGCGGCATTGATGAGGCTGCTGACGTCGGCCGGCTGGGACACCGTGAGCGCCAGCGTGAACCCGCGGAAGCCGGTCGTGGGCGTCTCGCCGGCCCGCAGGCGCACCTGGGAGCCGAGTCCGAAGGCGGTGGTGTAGAAGTGCTGGGCGGCGGCGGGGTCGGCCACCTCGAGGGTGATGGATGCGATGGAAGTCATGCCGATCACGCTAGTTGCGGTGCGGGTGCGGTGGCTTCTCCATTCCTGCTCGATCCGTCCGCCGGGCAACTCACCGGGTTCCTCCGAGGAAGCCCCGGTCTTCAGGCCGGGGAGAATCGGACTCCTGCGGGGCAGGGCAGGAAACGGGATTTCGCCTCCAGGGCGAAACACTGTCCACCTGAGTGGGTAGGCTGCGCGCCGTGCGGTGCGAGAACCATGCGCGCACAGCGTGCTGATCGAGAGCCAAGACAGCACATGCGCCTCCAAGCTTTGCTGTATCAAACCGGGCTGGTTTCAACCCGGCTGGTGTTGATCGCGGAAGACCTGTCGGGTCGCTGACCCGCAGGCAGCGTGAGCCAGGAATCCCCCTGCTTCAGCTGGGGGAGGATTCAAGTACCACGCGATGCCGCCCGTCCCGGCCGCCGCGCGGCGGGCGTAGAGATGGGGCCCCATGCCGGCCAGCTCGGTGAAGCGGGCGGTGAAGACGGCCGGGGACGGGCAGCCGACCGTGCGCCAGACCTCGGTGACGTCGAGGTCGCCGCGGCGCAGCAGTGCCATCGCCTGCTCGATGCGCCGCGTCGTCAGATAGGCGTACGGCGACTGGCCGTAGGCGAGGCGGAACTGCCGGCTGAGGTGCCCGGCCGTCATGTCCGCGGCACGGGCGAGCGCCTCGAGGTCCAGCGGCTGCGCGTACTGCCGGTCGATCCGGTCGCGGACGCGGCGCAGGTGCGCGAGATCGCGCAGGTGCTGCGCGGCGATCCGCGCGCGCCGCCATGCGGGATGGCACATGGGAGAACTCCTTCCTCCCGTGTCCGGGAGACCTCGGTGGATGCCGGGAGCGCGGGGCGGAGTGGGGTAGGGCGGGGTGGGGCGGGACGGGGTGGACAGGCGGCCTGGTCCGGCCGGGCCCGGCCGGAGGGTTCAGCGGGTCTCCTGGATGCGGACCAGGTTGCCCGCCGGGTCGCGGAAGGCGCAGTCGCGGACGCCGGTGGGCTGCAGGAGCGGTTCCTGGACGACCTCGGCGTCGCTCGCCTGCACTTTCGCGAAGACGGCGTCGAGGTCCTCGGTGGCCAGCAGGATCCAGCCGTAGGTGCCCTTGGCCATCATCTCGGCGATGGTGCGGCGTTCGGCCTCGGTGATCCCGTGACCGGACCCGGCCGGGGCGAGCAGCAGGGACGTGCCGGGCCGGCCGGCGGGGCCGACCGTGATCCGGCGCGTCCGGCCCTGTCCGACGTCGCTGCGGACCTCGAAGCCGAGGACGCCGCCGTAGAAGGCCAGCGCGGCGTCCGGGTCGTCATGCGCGATGACGCTCGTATGAATGGTGAGATCCATGCCCGTCACGCTAACGGCGCCCCGGTCAGCGGGGCTTCTCGATTCCTGACCCGTCTGCCCGCCCGCCCTCCGCCGCCCGCCCGCCTGCCCGTCCCGCCGTCTCCCGCCGTTTCCGCCAGCCCGCCTGCCCGCCTGCCCGTCCGTCCCGCCGTTTCCGCCCGCCCGCCTGCCCGTTCGTCCGGCCGCCCGTTCGTCCGGCTGGCACGCCGTCCGCTCGTCTCCGCCGTCCGGCCGTTAGCCGCGCATCGCCGCGCATCGCGCACTCGGGGCATGCGCACCGCGGGCCGCAGCGCACCGCGCACTCGGGGTACGCGCACCGCGGGCCCGCCGGAACTCCCGCGGTGCGGCGGTGTTCCTGTCGTTGTTCCTGCCCGTGCCGAGCGGTTGCCGTTCGCGGCTGTGGTGGATCGCGAGTGCTTCTCGAGCCGGTCGCGACGCCGACGCGTCACGCTGCTGGGTGGATCAAGAGGGAGTGAGGTGCGGGATGGACCACGCGGTGGAAAGGGCAGTCGCCTACATGCGGGAGCGTTGCGGCGAGCCGCTGACCCTCGCCGAGATCGCCGAAAGCGCTCTGCTCAGCCGTTTCTATTTCACGCGGGTATTCAAAGCGGAGACCGGGCTCACTCCGGGGAGATTTCTGGCCGCGGTCCGTATGCACGAGGCCAAACGGCTGATCGAGAGCACCTCGATGAGCATCACCGAGATATCCCTGGCGATCGGTTACAACAGCCTGGGTTCGTTCACGAAGTCCTTCACGGCCAGTGTCGGAGTGTCTCCGGGCCGGTTCCGCCGGCTGTCGCGGGACGGGCAGCAGGGCCTGCCGGACCCGGAGCCGGCCGTGTGGCCCGGGGGCGGCACGGTCGCCGGGACGGTCAGCCTGCCGGAGGGCCACGGCAACGCCCGTGTGTTCCTGGGCGCGTTCCGCACGGCCGTCGTCCAGCACGCGCCGCTCGCCTGGGCCGTCGTCGACGTGCCCAGCGGCCGCCCGTCCTGCTACTCCCTGAAGAACGTTCCCGGCGGGAGCTGGCACCTGCTCGCGGTGGCGCAGGCCGCCGGTGTCGGGCCCGGTCCGCGGGCCGGGCGGACCGTGCTCGTCGGGGGGCACGGCCGGCCGGCCGTGACGGTCGCCGCCGACGGTGTCACCAGCGCGGCGGTGCGGCTGCGCCCGGTGAGGCCGGCCGATCCGCCGGTCCTGCTCGCGCTGCCCGCGCTGGACCCCCCGGCCACCGTGACGGCCCGCCCCGGGTGCGCCTCCGTCACGCCGGCTCCCGGCGCCGGCGCGCGGCGCCGGGCCGCGGGCCATCTGCGGCTGGCGTCCGCGGCGCCGGCCCGGTCACGGCCGTGAGCGCGGGGGAGTGCGGCACAGTTCCTGGCGGGTCTTGAGGCGTTCGGCGAGCTGGCCCCATTCCCTGCCGATGTGCTCGGCGATCGGGGCGATGACGCCGAGCCAGTGCGGCGGGACCGCGTCGACGAGCGTGCGCCAGTCCTCGCCGGGCTCGGTGGCGTGCAGCTGCATCCAGCGCAGGAACTCCCGGCCGCCGGCGGTGTAGCGGATGGCGGGGTCGGCGGCCATCTTGGCCGCCACCGCCGCCCAGGTGGGCGGGGGGTCGGTGTGGTTGCGGCGGTGCCCCGGCGCGGCGTCGGCGTTCGGCGCCACCCGCAGCGGCACCCGCCCGGCACCGTCGAAGAGTGCCTCCGCCGCCTCCGCCGTCCGCTCGTCCTGCCCCGCCGGCGGCACCGACTGCATGGACTGCATGGACTGCATGGACTGCATGGACGGGAGGGACTGCATCGGCTGTACGAACGGCACGGGCCGCATGTGCTGCGGGCGGGCGGCGTTCTGGCGTCCGTCGCGTTCGGGGCCCTCGCCGCGCCGCAGCCGCGCGCTCACGTCGTGGACCGTGCCGAGGGACACGTCGGTCTCCCGGGCGACCTGGCGCAGCGGGGCGTCGGGGTGGGCGGCGATGTACTGGGCGGCGCGCCGGCGGCCCTCGCCGGCGTCCACCGGGCGCCGGCGTCCGTCCTGGCCGATGCGCTTGCCGTCGAGCGGTGTGTGGCCGGCCGTCCGTTCGCGCAGCGAGGCGATCGTCTTGGCGCTCAGGCCGGTGATCTGGGCGATGGCGCGGTCGGACCAGTCGGGGTGGGAGGTCAGCACCCGCTGGGCTCCGCAGACACGGTCGGTCTTCGACAGCGGCAGTCCGTGCGCGCCGTTGGCCTTCATGGCGATGACGAGGGCCTCGGAGTTGGAGCAGTCCACGAAGCGCGCCCGGATGGTGTCGTCGCCGCGGAGCCGGGCGGCCTCCAGCCGGTGCAGTCCGTCGATGACGCGACAGCCGTCCACCTGGACGAGGATGGGCGGCAGTTCGGCCGATCCCGCCGCGTCGACGAGGAGCTGGATGTGCGCGGCGTCGGTTCCGCTCTGGCGCAGGGACACCCCGGGCGACAGCGCGGTGACGGGGACATCGCGTGCCGGCAGTTTCTCGAAATTCTTCAGGTCGAATTCGCCGCGGGTCGAAGAATCGATGCCCTCCATCCGGACGGGGCTGAATGCACTCGTTATCAAGACGGCTTGCGCGTTGCTCTGAGCCATTCCTGTTACTCCCTCTCTGCTGCCGCTGCCGACGAGCGTCGCAGGAGGGTCTTTAGCTGCAGTCGAGAGCAGGTCGACGTTCTCTGGAAACACGACGCCGCGGGCGTCCGCCTGTCCGGCGGACGCCCGCGGCGGGCGCGGAGGGCGCCGGGGGTCAGGCGTCCCTGCGCTGCAGCAGTACGGCCGCGACGGCCAGCAGGGCGGCCGTCCACAGCGCGAGCACCCCAAGGCCCTGCCAGGGCCCCAGCACGTCGCCCGTGCGGGGGTGCTGCTGGGTGATCAGGTATCCGGCCTCGGTGGGGAGATAGCCGTGGATGTGCTCGCCCACGCTGCCGGGCAGCAGCTTGGCCATCGGGGCGATCACCAGGACGAAGGCGATGACGCCGGTGATGCTCGCCGCCGTGTGCCGGATGATCGCGCCGATCGCGAGCGCGAACAGGCCCAGCAGGGACAGATAGAGGCCGCAGCCGACGACGGCCCGCAGGACCCCCGGGTCGCCGATCGCGACCGGCGCCTTGCTGTGCAGGATCGGCGCGCCGATGAAGAAGGAGCCGAACGCGGTCAGTTCGCCCACGGCCAGCACCAGCAGCCCGAAGACCGCGCTCTTGGCCGCCAGCACCGGCACCCGCTTGGGCACCGCGAGCAGGCTGGCACGGATCATGCCGGTGGAGTACTCGGAGGCGATGACCATCGTGCCCAGCACACAGATCGCGAGCTGGCTGAGCAGGATGCCGCTGCCCAGGATGGTGCCGGTCGGGTCGAGGCGCATCGCGGCCTGCTGGGAGGCATCGCTCTTGTCCCAGTTCGCGACGCCCATCTCCATGAACAGCACGGTGAAGACGAGGGTGAGCACGATCAGGATGGCCAGCGACCAGACGGTGGAGCGGACCGAGCGGATCTTGGTCCACTCGGAGAGCATCAGCCGCCCGAAGCTCGGCCGGTGCGCTGCGGCGGCTGTGCGCGCGGGGGCGCTCAGGGTGGTCACTTCACGCCTCCGGCGGTGGGTGCGACGGCGTCGTACTCGACGGCGTCCCGGGTCAGTTCCATGAAGGCGTCCTCGAGCGATCCGCGCCGGGTCGACAACTCGTGCAGGACCAGGCCTTTGGCGGCGGCGATCTCGGCGATGCGCGGGGCCTCGATCCCGGTGACGTCCAGGTCGCCGTCGCCGGTGCGGGCCACGGTGGCGCCCTCGGCCCGCAGCAGCGTCACCAGCCGTGCCCCGTCAGGGGTCTTGACCAGGACGGACTGCTCGGTGCTGCGCTCGATGAACTCGCTCGTGGAGCAGTCGGCGACCAGCCGGCCGCGGCCGATGACGATGAGATGGTCGGCGGTGACGGCCATCTCGTTCATCAGATGGCTCGAGACGAAGACGGTACGGCCCTCCGCCGCGAGCGACTTCATCAGATTCCGGATCCACACGATGCCCTCGGGGTCGAGACCGTTGACCGGCTCGTCCAGCACCAGCACCGCGGGATCGCCCAGCAGCGCCGCCGCGATGCCCAGCCGCTGCCCCATGCCCAGCGAGAAGCCGCCCGCCCGCTTGCGGGCCACCGCGGCCAGCCCGACCCGCTCGATGACCTCCTCGACCCGGCGCCTGCCGAACCCCTGCGTCTGGGCCAGGCACAGCAGATGGTCGTAGGCGCTGCGGCCGGTGTGGACCGCACGCGCCTCCAGCAGCGCGCCGACCACCTGCATGGGCTGCGCGAGATCGCGGTAGCGCACACCGTCGACGGTGGCCTCGCCGGCGTCGGGCCGGTCCAGTCCCAGCAGCAGCCGCATGGTGGTGGACTTGCCTGCGCCGTTGGGGCCCAGGAAGCCGGTGACCCGGCCGGGCTCGACCGTGAACGACAGGTCGTTCACGGCGGTCTTGTCGCCGTAGCGTTTGGTGAGGTTCTTGGCCTCGATCATGGTCACCTCGGTTGAATGGCCTGCGAGAGTTTCGCCGGGGAAAAGAACACTCCCCACCCGCCTGTGGTATCAGGAGTTCTATTCCGTTCAGTAGTCGCAGACCGCCCCGGTCCTGAACGATGGCCTCCGCTTCACCCCGTGGTTATTTTGGCAGCGATGACTGTCCGCTGAAGCGCCTGTTTCATCTGCTTACTTTCCTCGGTTGAACCCGCAAACCCATGAGGGTGGCCATGAATTCAGTCACGAACGAACCGGCCGGCACCGGCCGGCGCCCGGTGATCGGGATCTGCGCGCGGACCGCGCCGGTCACGCTCCAGGGCAGCGACCTGGCCGTCAGCCTCGCCCTCCAGTCGCACGTGGCCTTCCTGTCCGAGGCGGGCTGCACACCGCTGCTGCTCCCGCTGCTGCCCGGCGCGGCGGACCTGGCGGACCGGCTCGACGGACTGCTGATCCCGGGCGGCCCCGATCTCGATCCGGCGCTCTACGGCCAGGACCCGCACCCGGCGACCCGGGCGATGAGCCCGGACGCCGACCGCGTCGAACTGGCGCTGGCCAGGCGGGCACTCGACGCCCGCCTGCCGGTCCTGGCGATCTGCCGGGGCATGCAGCTGCTCAACGTGCTGCACGGGGGCACTCTCGAGCAGCACCTGCCGGACACCACGGGCGACGACGGCCACCGTCCGCGGACCGCGTCCTTCACCCTCGGCCGTCATCCGCTCAAGCTCCGGCCGGACAGCCGGATCGCGGCCGTCCTGGACGAGGACGAGCCGCGGACCGCCTGCCACCACCATCAGGCCGTCGGCCGGCTCGGTGCCGGCCTCACCGCCACCGGATGGGCCGGTGACGGGATCGTCGAGGCCGTCGAAGTCACGGACCATCCCTTCGCGGTCGGTGTGCAATGGGAATGCGGGCAGACGTCCGACAGGCGACTTCATGAGGCACTTGCCCAAGCCGCCGGACGCCCGAAGAATTAGCGGGCCGCCGAAATCTTGTCATCGCGGAAAAGGCGCGGCCCCGAGGGCAGAGTCTTTTCCGGTCTTTTCCGATCCCTGTGCGAAGGAGAATTAAAGATGCCGCCGCGGATGCCCAACCCGTCGCTGGTCGTTCCCGATGTCCTGCCGCCCATGCGCGCCCTGGTCAAGGCCGTCAACAGTGTCGGCGTGCCGTTGCAGACCCTGGTGCTCATCCACCTGCGGGTGAGCCAGATCAACGGCCGCCCGGTCCAGATACCCGTGAAGAAGCGCGAGTTCGAGGAGGCGGGGGAGGAGGACCACCGTCTGCCCCTGGTGGAGACCTGGCGGGAGCAGACCTGCTTCACCGACGCCGAACGCTCCGTGCTGGCACTGGCCGAGGCCGCGACGCGCATCGAGGGCCACAAGGACCCGGTGTCGGACGAGGTCTGGGCCGAGGCCGCCCGGCACTTCACCGAGCGGGAACTGGGCGCGGTGGTCCTGCACATCGGTCTGGTCAACCTCTGGAACCGCGTCAACGTCGCCACCAAGCAGGAGCCGGTGGACTGGCGCATCAACCCCAAGACGTGGACCCCGATGACCACCCGGCTGCCCGCCGCCCCCTGACCCCGTCCGTCCCCGCGTTCCAGCCTCCCTGTCACGCCCGAGGCCCTGTCCGGCGGCACCACCGCCGGACAGGGCCTCGGGCATTCACCGCCCGCACCGGCCCGCACCGGCCCCCGGGCATCCACCGGACCGCCCCGCCCCGTCCCGCCCCGTCCCGCCCCGTCCCGCCCCGCCCCGCCCCGGCCCGTGCGGACCCGCTCCGGCCCGCGCGGACACCCGCGGGCCCGCACCCGCACCCGCCGGCGCCCGTCGGCACCCGTCGGGTATTCGTCGGCCCGCGCGGACATGCCGGACTCCCGTGGGCCCGTGCGGACATGCCGGACTCCCGTGGGCCCGCGCGCACGGGGCGGGCCCACGGGAGTCACCCCGGCTCGTACGGAGTCCGGGACCGCTCAGGCGGCCCGTGGGGTGCGGCCGGCCGTGCCGGTGCTGAGGACGGCGAGCAGTGTTCTGGCCTGCACGTTGACGTAACGGCTGTGCCCGGCGAGCCAGTTCAGCTGGCCGGGGGTGACCCAGTGGAAGCCCGGCGGCGGCTGCGCGGGCGTGGTGGCCTCGTCGGTGTCGACGATCAGGTAGCGGCTCTCGGCGTTCAGGAACCGGCCGCCCTCCTCGGAGTGGACGGCCGAGTACCGGATGCGATCCTCGGGCGCGTCCAGCATCAGGTCGAGGAACGGCGGGCGCGGCCCGGGGAGCGACGGGGGGTAGTTCGCCGGAGCGCACTGCACGGTCGGCGCGAGCTCGGCGGTGTCGAGGAAGCCGCCCTCCACGCGGGCGTGCACCAGGACGTGCGGGACGCCGTCGAACACGCGGTGGGCGAAGGCGACGATCCCGCTCTCCACCGGTTCGATGATCGGCTGGGTCCAGCCGGCGACCTCACGGCCCGCGCCCTGGACCGACACCGCCACCACCTTGAAGAACCGGCCGTCGGCCCGGCCGATGGCGTGCTCGTCGGCCTGCCATCCGGCGACCTCGCGCAGCGGCATACGGCGCACGCGCACGTCCTGGCGGGCCCGCTCCGCGGTGAACCAGGCCAGCAGGCCGGAGTCGGAGGACAGCGCCCGGGGTTCGGCGGGCGCGGTCGGAGCGCTCGCCAGCACGGTGCGCGCGTCCATGTTCACGATGTTGTCCCGGCGCAGCAGCTGTGTGATCTGCCCCAGGGTGAGCCAGCGGAACGCGTCGTCGGCGGGGACGTCGCCGTCCGTCTCGACGATCATGTTGCGGTTGCGTTTGCGGTAGAACCAGGCGCCGTGCTCGGACTGCAGGACGTCGGTGAGCACCCGCTCCCGGCCGGGTTCGACGAAGTGCTCCAGGTACTTCACCGCCGTCCCGCCGTGGGCCTTGGTGTAGTTGCTGCGGGTGGCCTGCACGGTGGGGGAGAGCTGCACCAGGTTGGGGTTGCCGGGTTCCATCTTCGCCTGCATGAGGAAGTGCAGGACCCCGTCGAACTCCTTGGCCAGGATGCCCAGGATGCCGATCTCCGGCTGCACGATGATCGGCTGCTGCCACTGGGTGCCGGGCCGTTCGACGTGCAGGCCCTCGATGGTGAAGAAGCGTCCCGACCGGTGCCGCAGGTCGCCGGTGTCCGGCGCGAACGACCAGTGGTCGAGTTCGGCGAAGGGGATGCGCCGGACCGTGGTCCCGCCCGAGCGCCGGACCCGCTCCAGCCAGCCCGGCACGTCGGATGCCGCCATGTGGACGCCGTCGGCCGTCGCGGCCGACCGGGCCAGCCTCTCGCGGATCCCGGCCCCGGAGCGGGGGACCAGCCGCGCCGGTGCGCTCATCGCCGGCCGCCCTGGTCCGCGGCCTGCTTCCACCACTGCGGGTTGTCCCGGTACCAGGCGACGGTCTCCGTCAGGCCGGTGCCGAAGGAGGTGAGCGGCAGATGGCCGAGCTCCCGCTCGATCCTGCCCTGGTCCAGGGCGTAGCGCCGGTCGTGGCCCTTGCGGTCGGTGACGTGCCGGATCATGTCCGGCCGTGCTCCGCACAGTTCGGCGAGCCGGTGGGCCAGCTCCAGGTTCGCCAGGGCGGTGCCGGCGCCGATGTTGTAGACCTCGCCGGCCCTGCCCCGGGTCAGGACCCGGTGCACGGCCCGGCAGTGGTCGTCCACGTGCAGCCACTCGCGGACCTGGCCGCCGTCGCCGTAGACGGGGACGGGCTGTCCCTCGAGCAGCCGGGTGATGGCCAGCGGGATGAACTTCTCGGGGTGCTGGTAGGGGCCGTAGTTGTTGGAACAGCGGGTGACCGAGACGTCCAGGCGGTGGGTGCGGAAATAGGCCAGGGCGATGAGGTCGGAGGCCGCCTTGGACGCCGCGTAGGGGGAGTTGGGCAGCAGCGGCGACTGCTCGGTCCAGGTCCCCTCCTCGATGGAGCCGTACACCTCGTCCGTCGAGATGTGCACCACCCGCCCGACACCGGCCGCCAGGCACGCCTCCAGCAGCGCCTGGGTGCCCTCCACGTTGGTCCGCACGAACGCGGCGCCGCTGGCGATCGAACGGTCCACATGGCTCTCGGCCGCGAAGTGCACCACCGCGTCCTGGCCGGCCAGCACACCGGCCAGCAGGTCCCGGTCGAGGATGTTCCCCCGCACGAAGGTGAGCCGTGGATGGGAGGCGGGCAGGTTGTCGCGGTTTCCCGCGTACGTCAGCAGGTCCACCACCGTGACGTGCGCGTCCTCGAATCCCGGATAGCCCCCCTCGAGCAGGGTCCGTACATAGTGCGAGCCGATGAACCCGGCTCCGCCGGTGACGAGGATTCTCATACGACCACATCGCAGTCGGAATTCCACGCTCGAAGCATGTGCCTTTTCCCTTTTCCACGAGGGGACGGATACCGCTCGGTCCGCGCTGGAGAACTGCCTGATTCCCGGTCGTCCTCGGGCCGCCGGATTCCTGCCTGGCGCGGCCCCCGGTCCCGGGGAGGGGACCGCCTGTGACCCAGTCCCGTCCGGCGAGGCTAGGGCGCCCGCCTAAAAGCCCCCTCGAAAGGGACTCGAGGGGGCCAACACCTGATGCGGAATCATCAGGGAGTCTCAGCCCATGCCAGTGGGTATCTTGGTCGTGTGAAGCCTCCTGAGTGGGGAGCGGGCGGCGGGCGGCGAAGAACCGGGCTGCCCGTACGGTGGCCGTGGTGACCGGTGAGGCCGCCGAGTGAAGAAGTTTCAGGTGCAGCCTGGCTTCGTGGCGCAGGCGTTCCGGTTCGCGCTGGACCCGAACGTCGTTCAGGAGCAGGCGCTCCGGTCGCACTGCGGTGCGGCGCGGGTCGCATACAACTGGGCTGTCGGCTGGGTCGAGGCGGCTTGGTGGCAGCGCCGCGCCGAGGAGTCGTACGGCATCGTTGAGACAGACCTGACGCCGTGGCGGTCCTGGTCGCTACCTACGCTGCGCAATGCGTTCAACGAGGCCAAACACACTGACCAGAGGTTCGCCGCTTGGTGGCAGGAGAACTCCAAGGAGGCGTACAACACCGGTCTCGCGAACGCCGCCGCCGCGTTCGACAACTACGCGAGGTCGAAGCAGGGCAAGCGCAAGGGGCGCGCTCTGGGGATGCCGCGGTTCAAGTCGAAGCGAAAGGCGCGTCTGTCCTGCCGGTTCACCACCGGCGCTATCCGCGTTGAGACCGACGGCCTGCACGTCACGCTGCCACGCCTGGGCACGATCCGTGTCCATGAGCCTTTGGCCAACTCCTCGGCCGCCTGCAGGCGGGGACCGCCCGCATTCTGTCGGCCACCGTCCGCCACGAGCGGGGCCGCTGGTTCGTCTCCTTCCAGGCCGAGGTGAAGCGCGACCTGGTGCGCGTCGCCCGCCCGGGCGTCGCGGTCGGCATCGACCTCGGCATCAAGACCCTGGCGGTCTTGGCCGACAGCACCGGCGAGATCCGCGAGGTGTCCAACCCGCGACACCTTGATGCCGCATTGAAAAAGCTGCGCCTTGCCTCCCGTACCGTGTCCCGCCGCCGGGGCCCGGACCGCTGTACCGGACAGCAGCCGTCCCGCCGGTGGGAGAAGGCCAACAAAGCACGCAGCAGGGTGCACTACCGCGTCGCGAACCTCCGGGAAGACGCCCTGCACAAGCTGACCAGTGCCGTGGCGGCCGAGTACGGCACCGTGGTGGTCGAAGACCTCAACATTGCCGGGATGCTCCGTAACCGGCGCCTGGCCCGGCATATAGCCGACGCCGCATTCGGCGAGATCCGCCAACAGCTCACCTACAAGACCCGCCGCAACGGCTGCCGCATCGTGGCCGCCGATCGCTGGTTCCCCTCGTCCAAGACCTGTTCCGGGTGCGGCGTGGTGAAAGCCAAGCTGCCGCTGCACGTCCGGACCTACCACTGCGACGCCTGCGGCCTGGTCCTCGACCGGGACGCCAACGCCGCACGTAACCTCGCCGCGCTCGCGGCAGCCGCAGTAACGGGTACCGGAGTGGCCGGAGACCCGGACGCCGTCAAGGCGTTGAAGCCTCGTGGAGCTGACCGGAAGACCCGCACCACCCCGCCCGGCCGCAAAGCCGGGCGGGGGCGGGCAGGTGGCGCAACCCTGCCGCAACAGCAGCAGACAGAAACGAGAGACCGTCCTCACATCGAAGCCCTCACGCTTTGGTGATGTGACGGACCTTCCGGGCAGAAATGCCCGGAAGGCTGAGAGTCTCTGAGGCTCACAGCAACGGTGTCAGCTGTCCTGCAGCAGCCCCAGAACGTTGCCGTCGAGGTCGGTGACCGTGGCCACCAGCCGGCCGCCGCCGACGTCGGTGGCGGGGCTCTTGACCGTGGCCCCCGCGGCGGTCACCTCGGCCAGCTTCGCCTCGATGTCGGGGACGTGCCAGTAGGCGACCGGCGAGGTGATGTCCTGCGCCCCGGCCGGCACCAGCCCGATGTGCTGGCCCGCGAGGTCGAAGCCGACATAGAACTCCGAGTCGGTCTGCGGCTCGATGCCGAGCAGGGCGGCGTACACCTTCTTCGCCGCGGCCACGTCCGCCACGGGATGCAGGACGGTCTTGATTCCCTGAATGGCCGAGTCAGCCATTTCCACTCCTGGGGGGTTGGGATTTCGTGACCCCATGCTAGGAAGATCCGCGGCCGTGATGCATCTCCGCACCCGATCACTCCAGCGGGTTTCCAGCCACTCTTGACCCGAAGTGGACAGCCCCTTGCCAGGCTGCGAGCGCGCTGAATTCAGGAGGGGAAATCACGTGAAAAAGCTCGCATGGGTCACAGCGGTGGCCGTGGCCGGTCTGCTGGGGCCGGCCGTTGTCCCGGCGGCGGCCAAGGACGCGGCCCGACCGGCCGCTCCGGCCGCCGGGACCATCGCCTGGTCGCCGTGTCCCGACACCGACCCGGTCCTCGGCAGCCTGCTCAAGGGCCTGGAGTGCGGCACGGTCCAGGTACCGCTCGACTACGCCGACCCCGGCGGCCGGCAGATCGGCCTGGCGCTGACCCGGGCCGTCCACACGGCCCCCGACAGCCAGTACCAGGGCGCCGTGGTCCTCAACCGCGGCCAGTGGCCCGGCGGCATCGGCCGCGACCTGCCCACCCGCTACGCCCAGGGCACCACCGGGCTGGCCAAGGACGTCGGCGCCGCCTACGACTGGATCGGCTTCGACCCGCGCGGCGTCGGCGCCAGCGAACCGTCCGTGGTCTGCGACAGCGACTACGTCTACCCCGGGCACGCGCAGCCCGCCTCGGTGCCCGCCACGCCCGCCGCCGAGCAGGAATGGGCCGACCGGGCCCGCGCCTACGCCAAGAGCTGCGGCGACACCTACGGCGACGTGCTCAACCACCTCACCACCAAGGACGCCGCCCGCGACCTGGACCGGATGCGGATAGCGCTCGGCCAGGAGAAGATCACCTACTTCGGCACCGACTGGGGCACCTACCTCGGCTCGGTCTACGCCTCGATGTACCCGCACCGGGTCAAGCGGATGATCCTGGACAGCGTGGCCCGGCCCAACGGCAAGTGGTACAAGAACAACCTCGCCAAGAACGAGACGTCCGAGACGAACGCCGGGATCTTCTTCACCTGGGTCGCCAAGTACGACGCGGTCTACCACCTGGGCACCACCGCGGCCGAGGTCGAGGCGAGCTACTACCGGGGCCAGGACGCGCTCGGGGCCGCCCCCCTCGACGGCAAGATCGGCCCGTCCGAGTGGGCCGACGTCTTCGAGCCGGTCGTCTACCGCAGCTGGACCTGGCTCTCCCGGGCGAAGGTGCTCTCCGACTGGGCGGTGCGCCATGACCCCGCCTCGCTGCGGGCCACCTACTCCGACCCGGGCTTCCCGCACCAGAACCGGCACGCGATGACCAACGCGGTCCAGTGCACCGACGCCTCCCAGCCGCGCAACTGGAGCCGCTGGCACGCCGACTACTCCCGCCAGTACGCCGCCGGGAACCACTTCCTGACCTGGACCAACGCCTGGTACAACGCGCCGTGCGCGTTCTGGCCGGTGCCCGCGCAGAGTCCGCAGAAGGTCGGCGACCCCTCGGTGAACGTCCTGCTGGTGCAGCCGGAGTTCGACACCGCGCACGGCACCACCGGCGCCGTACGCACGCACAAGCTGTTCCCCAACTCCCGCCTCGTGCTGGAGCAGGGCGGCCACAACGTCGGCGCGGCCCTGTCGGCGAACAGCAACGCCTGCCTGAACACCTACGTCGGCGACTACCTGCGCGACGGCACCCGTCCCGCCTCCCGCAAGGGGATCGACGCGACCTGCCAGGCCTCCCCGGACCCGGTCCCGGCGTCCTGAACCACCAAGCGGCCCCGCACCGTTGAGGGTGCGGGGCCGCTCCCATGGCCGCCGCCGTTCACGGGTGGCGCCGAGCCCGGTGCGCACGAGCGGCTCGGCGGCGAGCGTGTCCGCGAATCCCCTTGCGCAATGGTCAAGAATCGTTGACCATTGCTCGTATGCCTACCGACGATCTTCCCGAGACGTTTCACGTCACCACGGACGAGCAGCTGCGCGCCGTCTCCAGCCTCACGCGCCACCGGATCATGGCCGTGCTCCGCTTCGAGCCGGCGACGATCACGCAGATCGCCGAGCGGGTGGGCCTTGCGAAGGGGAGTTCCAGCTATCACGTGCGGCTGCTGGAGCGGGCCGGCCTGGTGAAGGTGGTCCGGACGCGGAAGGTGCGCGGGGTCACCGAGCGGTACTACGCGATGGCCGCGCGGGCGATCGCGCTGCCGGATCCGGGCGAAGGAGGGCCGGACGTGCTGATGCGCCATGCGGTGGCGGACCTGGAGGCGTCACCGGCGGACGGCGAGCGGCACGTGCGGATGGCGCATCTGCGGCTCACCGAGGAGCAGTTCGCGGAGCTGGGGGAGCGGCTGCAGGCACTGGCGGACGAGTACCGGGAGCTGTCCGATCCGTCGCTGCCGGACGCGTCACTCGTCTTCGCACTGTTCCACCCGGCATCGCGCGAGCAGGCCCAGGGGGGCGCCAAGTGACCTCGGACATGCGGAAGTTGCCGACCGGGTTCGGACGGCTGTGGACCGCGCAGACGATTTCCTCGCTCGGTGACGGGGTGTCGCATGCCGCGCTGCCGCTGCTCGCGCTGACGTTGACGCGGGATCCGATGGCGCTCGCCGTCGTCACGGCCGCCGGGACGCTGCCGTGGCTGCTCTTCGGGGTGCTCGGCGGAGCGCTGGTGGATCGCTGGGACCGCCGGCGCACGATGTGGGCCGCGGACGCGGCACGTGCGGCGCTGCTCGCGATACCCGCGGCGGCGGCCGCGCTCGACGTGCTGAGCATTCCGCTGCTCGCGGCCGTCGCCTTCCTGCTCGGCCTCGGCGGACTCTTCTTCGACACGGCCGCCACGGCCTACCTGCCGGATCTGCTCCGCCGCGACCCCGCACTCCTGGAGCGCGCCAACTCCCGCCTGCGCGGCGCCCAGACCGCCATGTCCGGCTTCGCGGGGCCGCCTGCGGGCAGTGCGCTGCTCGCGCTCGGGCGGGCGGTTCCGCTGCTCACCGACGCGGTGTCGTTCCTGTTCTCCGCACTGCTCGTCCGTACGCTGCCCGCCATGCCCCGGCCCGTGCCGGAGGTCCGCGAGTCGCTGCTTCGGCAAGCGCGGGCCGGAGCCTCGTACGTCTTCCGGGACCGGGTGCTGCTCGGGCTGGCGCTCCGCCCGGCGGTCGGGAACGTCGCCTTCCTCGCTGTGGAGACCGTCCTCGCCCTCTTCGCGCACGACCGCCTGGGCATCGACACCTACGGCTTCGGCCTGCTCCTCACAGCGGAGGCCACCGGCGGCCTGCTCGGTGCGGGCATCGCCTCCTACCTTGGCCGGCGACTGGGCACCGGCACCGCACTGACCTGCACAGCCGCCGTCGAAGGGCTTGCCATCCTGGGCCTGGCCGCTGCCCCGAACCCGTACGTCGCCGGGCTGGCGCTCGCCGTCTGCGGGGCCGGCATGGGCGCCACGATGGTGCTCGCGCCCTCCCTCAGGCAGGCGATCGTCCCCGCCCACCTGATGGGCCGGGTCGCCTCCACCTCCCGCATGCTGGCCATGTGCGCCGCCCCCATCGGGGCCTTCCTCGGCGGCTGGCTGGCCACCACCTACGACATCCGCACCCCGCTCTGCGCCGCCGCCGGCCTCCTCCTGGCGATGACGGCCGTCACGGCATCCATGACCAGCAACCGCCGGGTCGAAGAGGCGCTGCGTGCCGCCGCCCCGGCCGGCGGTCCGGATCACCCGGCATCCAAGGATCCCGCCCAGGAGAGTGCACCCGACCTGGTGTGACGCCTGCCGCGAAGGCGTCACAACAGGTCGGGTGCCAGGCCCCCCGCGGGGCGCGACGAGTGGCCGGGTCGGTCGGGTGTGCCGGCCGTCGATCCTCGTCGTCCTCGGAGGCGTCCGGGTCCCGGAAGGGGCACAGGCCCTGCCCGGGACCGCCGGCTTTGATGTTGCTGGTCCTCCTGGTCCTCCTGGCCCTCCCAGTACGCCTGGCGGATCCGGCCGCGGCCGCCGTGGCAGATCGCGCGGGCCAGGCGGTGGCGGGATTCCCGCACGGTGAGCTGCCGGTTCATCAGGCGCCGGTAGGCGTCATCGACCGGACCGGGTCGACCCGGTCGACCGGGGCGACCAGGGCGAGCAGGTGCATGGTCCTGTCGATGCGCCCGTACTCGGCGAACCCGGCCCCCGGCGGGGCCGGGTGCCCTTCCGCTCAGCGCACGGCGGGCACCGGCCCCGCCCCGAGAACGCCCGCGGGCACCGCCCCGGCCCCCGGCACGTCCGCGGGCGGCGCGGCGGACCGCAGCACGTCCGCGGGCGCCGTGCCGGCCCGGTGGGCGGCGACCAGGTCCTCCAGGGTCCGTGTCATCTCGTTGGGGGAGGGCATGGCCAGCACCTCCTCGCTCAGCCGCCGGGCGTTCGCCCGCAGCCCCTGGTCGTGGAGCAGGCGCTCCAGCGCGGCCCGCACCCTCGGCCCGTCCGCCTCGGCGGGCTTCATGGCCAGCCCCGCCCCCGAGCGTTCCAGGCAGCGGAGTTTGAGCGGGACGTCGAACGCCCGGCTGACCAGCAGTTGCGGCACGCCGTAGCGCAGGGCGCAGCCGAACGACCAGGTGCCGCCGTGATGCACCATGGCCGCGCAGGTCGGCAGGACGTCGGCCAGCGGCACGGACTCCACCAGACGGGTGTTGGCCGGCACCCGCTCGAGCCGGTCCTGGGACTCCCGCGGCAGGGTCAGGATCAGTTCCATCTCCAGGCCGGCCGCCGAGTCGAGGATCTCCTGGATCCGTTCCACGGGCAGCAGCTGCCGCACCGGACCGTCGTTGACCGCGTCCCCGAAGGTCATCAGGACCCGCGGCGCCCGCGGCGGTTCTGTGATCCACCGCGGCACCACGGCCGGCCCGTTGTAGGGGACGCACTGCATGGGCAGCGTCGTCGCCCGCTCGTCGGGCCGGAACGCCCCCGGCAGCGGGTCGATGGTGAACTGCCCGTTCACCAGCTCCTCGGAGAACGCGCAGCCGTACTTCCCGGCCCAGCCGGCCAGCCAGTCGCCGAGCCGGTCGGCGCGGTCGTGCGGCGGGCGCAGCGCCCGCGCGTGCAGGAAGTCCTCCCGCATGCGGGAGTAGACGTCGACGGAGTACAGCACCCGGGCGTGCGCGGCCCCGACCGCGGCGGCGGCCACCGCGCCCGCGAACGCCTTCGCCCCCCACAGCACCAGATCGGGCCGCCATGCCTGGGCGAAGGCGACCAGCTCCTCCATCATCGAGTCGTTGGACCGCCGCGCCTGCGGCAGCACCAGGTCGTCCATCACCCGGGTGACCTGCTCCCAGTCCAGCCGCGCACGGTCGGGCCCCATTTCGAACAGCGGGCCGAGCCCGTCCTGCGGGGACTTCCGTGCGCCGGACGGGGCGGCCGCGGCCGCCGCCTGGCGCCGCTCGTCGCGCCGTCTGCGCAGCTCCGGGCTCTCACCGGGCCCCACGCCCAGGCCCGTCAGCCCGGCCCCGGCGACGGCGTCCAGGAGATCGGGCCAGCCGGCCACCCGCACCTCGTGCCCGGCGGTCTGCAGCGACCACGCCAGCGGAACCAGGTTGAACAGGTGCGTCTTGAAGGGGAACGGCACGATGAGAACCCGCACGGCGGATCTCCTTCGGTCAGGGGCGAGGGGGGTGGTGTGCACGGCCGACGGCACGCGTCGACGCCCCTGCCATCCTGATCACGTATCCCGTACGGGGCTTCTCCACGTTTGCCCAGTGCCGGTGGCGGCGGTCACCAGGAAGGTGACAGCGGCGACCGCCACCGCCGTCGGCAGGGGTCCCGCCAGGTCGCAGAGCGCGCCCGTGGCCAGGATGGACACCACCACCCCCAGCGGCAGCAGGGTGGCCCGCAGCGTCAGCACCGCCGGCAGCTGCGCGGCCGAGGCCACCGCCAGCAGCCGGTTGTTGTAGTGGACGTAGGCGACCTCGAACAGGACCAGGAACAGCGCGTACAGCACCAGCGTCGGCGCCGTGCGCCCGGCCAGCAGCGCGGCCAGCAGGAAGGGCATCGGCAGCAGCGCCCACGCGGCCGAGGGCAGATGCCCCAGGTGGCGCTGGGCGGGCAGGGCGGCCAGCGACCCGGCGAAGACGGCGACCGAGGAGACGGCGACGAAGACGCCCACCAGCCGGGTCCCGCCGCCCAGCACCTGCAGCGGGATCACGGTGACGGCCACGGTGTGGAACCCCTGCCAGAACGCCACCAGCAGGAACCGGGCGAACAGCCTGCGCAGCACCGGGTCCTCGACCCGCAGCCCCCCGGCAGCCGCCCCGCCCACAGCGTTCCCGGCATCCCCGGTGTCCCCGGCATCCGCGGTCTTCTCGGTGTTCTCGGTGTTCCGGGCGTGATCTGCCTTCGCGCGGGCGTTGCCGGCAGGCGCCGGCAGGGCCCAGGCGAGCAGCGCGGACAGCACCAGCAGCGCCGCGTTCACCGCGACCAGGCCCCGCAGCGGCAGCACCGCGGCGGCCGGCCCCGCCAGCGCCGCCCCGGCACTGACCCCGGTCAACTTGCCGATCTCGGCGAAGGTGTTGGCGCGCTCCAGCCGCTCGGGGGCGACGGCGGCGCGCAGCACGACCGAGGTCGCCGAGCGGGTGAGCGCCTCGCAGAACCCGCGGACCAGGACGAGGACGGTGGCCACCGCCAGCAGCGCGCGGCCCGGCACCGCCAGGGCGGCCAGCGTCAGGACCAGGCTCGCGGCCTCGGCCGCCCGCACCAGGTGCTCCGGGGCGCGCCGGCGCAGCAGCGAGTTGAGCGGATGCGCCAGCAGCAGCGCGGGCAGCCACGGCGCACTCAGCACGGCCCCGGCCAGCAGTCCCGAACCGGTGACCGATCCCACGTGCGTGGACAGGCTCACCAGAAGCAGGAAACTCCCGCACGCGTTGACGAACAGCAATACGGGAGTGAAATTCGGTGAACGGTGTACCGCGGGAAGAAAAGTCGATGTCATCACGTACCCCTCCAGGGACCGGAGGATGCCAGAGATGAACACATTTCAGCGAGAGGGGCCTCTGCCTATCGTGAACATATGACAGCAACCACCGGGAACAGCCCGTGCATCGTGATGGTCGATGCCTATGCCGCCGTCCGTTCACTCGTTCTTGAATTCAAGGAACAGGGGTGTTCGGTCGTCCGTGTGCAAAGCACACGCGACGTGCCGTTCGTATACCGGTCGGCGCCTTTCGTCCGCGACGACTTCGTCGCCGACATCGTCCACGACGGCGACGTGGAGGCCACCCTCGCCGCCGTCGCGGCGTTCGCGCCCCTCGCGGTGGTCTCGGGCGGCGAGTCCGGGGTGGAGTTCGCGGACCTGCTCGCCGAGCGGCTCGGCCTGCCCGGCAACGGAACCGCCCTGAGCACCGCACGGCGCGACAAGCACGTCATGATCGAGACCGTGCGCGCCGCCGGCCTGCGCGCGGCCCGGCAGCTGCGGGTCACCGACGCCGACGAACTGGCCGCCTGGCACCGCGAACTGGGCGGACGTGTCGTCGTCAAACCGCTGCGCAGCGCCGGCAGCCAGGGCGTCTCCTTCTGCGACACACCCGAGGAGTCCACCGCCGCGTTCCGTTCCCTGGCCGGCACCGACGACGTCTTCTCCCGGGCCAACGACGGGGCCGTGGCGCAGGAGTACCTCCCGGGCACCGAGTACATGGTCAACACCGTCAGCCGCGACGGCCGCCACCACGTCTGCGACATCTGGCGCACCAGCCGCGTCAGCGCCAACGGCGTCCTCGACCTCTGCGACGCCCTCACCCTGACCGACTCCGGCGACCGGGCCGTCGCACCGCTGAGCCACTACGCCTTCCAGGTCCTGGACGCCCTGGGCATCCGCCACGGCCCCGCGCACGTGGAGATCAGGATGACCCCCGCCGGACCGTGCCTGGTCGAGGCCGGCGCCCGGATCGCGGGCGGCGGCATCCCGGCCAGCGCCGGCCTGGGCATCGGCGCCTCGCAGCTGGAGTGGACCGCCGAGGCCTACCTGCGCCCCGAACGGTTCCACGCCCGCGCCCAGCGCCCGTACACCCTGCGCCGGCACTGCGCGATCGCCGGCATGGTCTCACCGGTCCGGGGCGTCCTCAGCCAGTACCGGGGCATCGAGGAGATCCAGCGGCTGGAGAGCTTCCACGCCCTGGCGACCCCGGTGAAACCGGGCCAGGACATCGTCCCGACCGTCGACGACCTGACCTACCCGGTCATCGTGACGCTGCTGCACGACCTCGAGGAGGTCGTGCAGCGCGACCTGAACACGATCCGCCACCTCGACGGCACCGGCTTCTACGTCCTCGACGGCACGGCCGGCCCCTGACCCCCGCCGGCCGCTACGGCCCCGACGGCACGGCCGGCCCCTGACCCCCGCCGGCCGCTACGGCCTCGACCGTACGGCCGGCTGCTGACCGTGCCGTTCGACCGCCGCCCGGCAGCAGTTGAACATCACCGCCCCGCGCCGGCCGGTACCGGCCGCGACCACGCCGGCCGCGGCACCCGGTAGACGAAGCTGACCGCGGTGCGCGGCTGCGCCGCCGTCGTGTTGGGCGCCGAACGGTGCAGCACCAGGCCGTCGAACAGGACCGCCGACCCCGGCTCCAGGGGCATGGCGGCCACGGCCGTGCGCGGCAGGTGCTCGTCCGCCACATGCGGCTCCTGCGCCCGCTGAAGCGGCGCCTGGCCCGGCAGGCGCTCGCTGTCCCCGGTGTGCGGGAGCAGCCCGAGCAGGTGCGATCCGGGCAGGAACTCCAGGCAGCCGTTGCGGGCGGTGGCCGGCTCGAGCGCCACCCACACCGTCACGATGCCGTGCCTGCCGGCGTCGAAGCCGGGCGGCGCGAACGCCATGTCCTGGTGCCAGGGCTTGGCCGAGCCCACCACTGGCGGCTTGGCCCACAGGAAGGAGTTGACCAGCGTGCCCGGGGCGCCGGCGGCCCGGGCGACCGCCCCGCCGGCCAGGTCCAGCGACCGCTGCACAGCCTCGAACTCGGGCACGTGCACATGGATCCGGTCGGCCGAGCGCAGCACCCCCCGCAGCGCCCCGGCCCCCTGCTGCCAGGCCGCCCAGCCACCGATGCCCGGCGCCTCCAGGACGAAGTCCCCGCCCGAGACGGCACGGTCGCGGGTGAGGTCCTCCAGCGCGCCCACCGCCCGCCGCAGCCGCACCAGCGCGTCACCGGCCGCGAGCCCCGGAAGCCGCACGAATCCGTTCTCCCGTATTCCCCCGGAATCAGTCTCCACCATTTCTCGTCCTCCCTCTCTTGACATCGGATCACCCGCGAACCTACCCGCATGTATCACAGGCCGTTCATGTTCAAGACGAGCCGGACAATGGGCCGTTGCCGTGCCTTCGGCGCCCTGCGTATCCTCTCGGGCCATGAGGCCGTTCGGCCACATCAAAAGCTATTTGCGGAAGGAGTGGAATATGAGCGACCGCACCTTTATGGAGACCCGTGACGCGGACGAGGAAACCAGCAAGTGGTAACCCTCTGACAGCGAAGTACGCGCCGCCCGTACGGAATTCCGTACGGGCGGCACGTCGTCCCGAGAGAGGCAGAAATGGTAGGCAATCGCGTTTCCCACGTCATCGACCTTCCCGCCGACCTGCTGGTGATCGACGACTCCACCGACGACCGCTACTGGGCCTCGGTGGAACGCGTCGTCGACCTGGCCGGGCAGAAGGCGCGCGGAGCCGACGGGGTGCCGCTGCTGGCGAGCCTGGCGGCAGCCCACCCCGAGTGGCCGGTGCGCGCCGGCGCGGTGCGGCTGCTGGCCGCCCACCACGCGGACGATCCCGCCGCCGCCACCGCGGTGGCCGCCGCGACCCACGACACGGTCGACTGGGTCGCCTTCACCGCCCTGAAGGTGATCACGCAGTACCGGATCGCCGCCGCCGTCCCCGACCTCATCCGCATCTCCGGCTGGCCCAGCAACTTCACCCGGCCCGACTGGGCGCGCAAGCCCGTCGGCTGCGGCGCGGCCCTGACCAAACGCGCCCTCATCGCCGTCTTCGGCACCCGCGACCCCGCCGAACTGCGCCGCCTGGAGGACGAGTACTTCACCGACATGCGGGCCAGGATCAGCACCGCGCGCAACCGCCCCCGCCGCCACACCGACGTGATCGCGGTGCCGGGCGGCCCGGCGATCATCGGAGCCGACGAGAAACCCGACGCCTTCCGCATGGCCCAGGACGACAGCACCCTGCGCGCCGTGGACGTGCCCGCGTTCCTCATCGACCGCACCACCGTCACCAACGCCCGCTACCGCGTCTTCCTCGACGAGGTCGGCGACTCCGGCGAGTTCGACCACCCCGACCAGCCCCTTCAGCGCTCGCACCGACCCGCGCACGGGCACGACCCGCGCTTCAACGCGCCCGGCCTGCCCGTCGTCGGCCTCGACTGGTACGACGCCTACGCCTTCGCCAAGTGGGCCGGCGGCGCCCTGCCCAGCGAGGTCCAGTGGGAGAAGGCCGCCCGCGGCGTGGACGGCCGCCGCTACCCCTGGGGCCAGGACTGGGACCCCGCGAAGGTGAACTACGTCGAGCGGTCCTTCGGCGAGCAGGTGAGCGACCTCGACTCCCTCGAAGCCCTGCTGCTCACCGTCGAACAGGGCACCAACCCCGACCACCCGGTGCTTGCCGCCGACGCCCTCCCGCAGGGCGCCAGCCCCTACGGGGCCCTGCAGATGTCCGGCAACGTGTGGGAACTGACCCGCACCAACTTCTACACCGGCCAGGACATGGACCCCTTCTTCCAGGGACGCCACCCGCTGGACTTCATGAACCGCAAGGACGCCTTCCACGTCCTGCGCGGCGGCACCTGGACCTCACCGCCGACCTGCCTGACCACCTTCTACCGCGGCAAGGACCTGATCACCGACCGGCACAACGAGGTCGGCTTCCGCTGCGTGTACGAGACGAGCACCTGATGCGCCTGACCTCGCTCGGCCACGCCGCGGTCCTTCTCGAGACGGGCAGCGAGCGGATCCTCTTCGACCCCTGGCTCACCCAGCGCCTGGACCGCTTCTGGGAACACCACCCGCCGCTGCCCGGCGATCTGGTCCGCCAGGTCCTCGACGACGGCGTCGACTACGTGGTCCTCAGCCACCACCACTTCGACCACCACCACTTCCCCTCCCTGCGGCAGCTGGCCGACGGCGCCGACGTGGACTTCGACGACAGCCCCCGCCAGAGCTCCGCCGTCACCTGCGTCTACCCCGCCGGCCCCGTACCGCCGCGGCTGACCGCCTCCGGGCTCGGACACCAGGCGATCGCCTGGACCCTGCGCCGCCTGGGTTTTGAGCACCTGCACCCGGTGACCCCGGGCGACACCCTCACCCTGGGCGCGGCGACCCTGCGGACCTTCCCCTCGGCCGTGCCGTTCCCCGAGATGAGCGTGCTGGTGCAGACCGACGACGCGGCCGTCATGCTGTGCGGCGACGCGCTCCTGCACGAGCAGACCGTGGCCGCCTTCCGCCGCGACGACGCGCCGCGGCTGGACGCCGTCCTCGTCCCCGCGCACAGCGTCTCGCCGCCCGGCGTGCTGACCGAACGCCGCCCCCTGGCCGACCCGGACGCGGTCCGCGCCCGCGCCCGCGCGAACTTCGACCGCTACGTCGAGGCGATCCCCGCCGCCGTGACCGTGCCCTCCTCCTTCGGCTGGCGCGTCAGCGGCGACGGCGCACGCGACTACTCCTGGTGCAACCGGACCATGTTCCCCTTCACCCCCGTCCAGGCCCTGCGCCGGCTCGACGAACTGGGCCGCGACGGCCTGCTGTGGGGCCCGGGCCAGGTGCTGGAGGTGGCCGACGGCAAGGCCGCCCTGACCGACGGACCCGTCGCGCCCGCCGCCTACGACTTCGACCAGCTCTACGCCGGGGTGACCCTCGACCCGGCCGCCCCGGTGCCCCCGTTCGACGCCGCCGCCGACCGCCACGGCCGCCAGAGCCGCACCTGCGAAAGCCTGCTGCGCGAACTCCTGGACCACCTGGTCGCCACCGACTACTGGTACCGGGCCCTGGACGACGGCGCCGGACGCCACGTCATCTCGCTGTACGAGGACGACGGCACCGAGACCGCCTTCCTCCTCGACCCGGTCGCCGACCGGGTGACCCGGCTCGGCGAAGGCCCGGCCCGCGCCCACCTGGCCGGCGGCGAGGGCTGGACCGAGACCGCGGCCAGCACCCTCGAGGCCCTCCTCGACGCCGACCTGCTGTTCGGCAGCTCCTTCGGCCTGTGGGCCAGCGACGGCGTCCTGCTCTCCGCCGTCTTCCACCACCCGTCCTTCTACACACGCCACGTGGACCGCGCACTGCGGGAGGCGAACACCCCGTGAACACACCCGTCGTACTCGACCACGAGAGCAGCTGCCTGCGCGGCAACCCGCTCGGCGACCCGCACCACCGCCGCATCGAGGTCCACCTGCCGCCCGGATACGACGGCGTGCGCCGCTACCCGGTCATCTACTGGCTGCCCGGATTCGGCGCCCGCCCGAGCCTCGCCCACCCGGCCCTGGCCTTCGGCACATCCGTCGCCGACCGCCTGCACCAGGCGATGACCGACGGCCGGGTACCGCCCGCCCTGCTCGTCGTCCCCGACTGCACCACCGCCTACGGCGGCTCGCAGTACCTCGACTCCGCCGCCTGCGGCCGCTACGCCGGCTACCTCGCCGAAGTCGTCGCCGAAGTGGACCGCCGCTTCGCGACCCGCCCCCAGCCCGCCTGGCGCGCCATCGGCGGCAAATCCAGCGGCGGCTACGGCGCCCTCGTCGCGGGCATGACCTCCCCGCTGTTCGGGGCCGTCATCGCCTGCTCGCCCGACGCCGGCTTCGAACACAGCTATCTGCCGCTGCTGCCCGCCACCCTCGACACCATCCGCGCGGCCGGCGGCGTCGACGCCCTGCTGGCCCGCCGCGACAGCGGCCCGCACGACGGACCCTTCATGGTCGCGATGAGCATCATCGCCATGGGCATGTGCTACGCCGACCGGCCCGGCACCACCCCGGCGGACGCCCTGCCCTGCGACCCCGTCACCGGCCTGTTCCGCGACCGGGTGTGGAGGCGCTGGCTCACCCACGACCCGGTCCGCATGCTGGCCGCCCACACCGCCCCGCTCACCCGGCTGGGCCTGCTCCACCTCGGCGTCGGCGAACGCGACGAGTACGGCATGCACTGGGGCGCCCGCGCCCTGCACGCGGCCCTCGACACCCACCACGTCCCCCACGTCTACCAGGAACACGCGGGCGGCCACCACGGCATCGAGCACGTCTTCACCGACGCGCTCGCCCACCTGTGGCAGACCTGGCGGCACCGGCAGGAACCGGAGAACGACACGTGTGCGGCATAGCGGGCTTCATCAGCCTGGACGGACGGCGCGATGCCGCATGGCTGGACGCCCTGGGCCGGACCATGACCGACGCCATGGCACACCGCGGCGAGGCCGCCTGCGCCCCCTACGTCTCCGCGTGCGGCACCGTCATGCTGTGCGCGACCCGGCTGGCGGTCCGCGACCGCACCGACGCCGGCGACCAGCCGATGACCGACCCCACCGGCCGCATCACGCTCGTCCACAACGGCGAGGTCTACGGCTCCCGTTCACCCGCACCACCCCTGTGGCCGCGCCGCACCACCTGCGACACCGAGTTCGTCCTCCAGCAGATCTGCCGCCACGACGACCCCGGGACCGCACTGCGCCCGCTGGACGGCATGTTCGCCCTCGCCTGGCACGACACCACCACCGGCCGCGTGGTCCTGGCCCGCGACCACTTCGGCGTCAAACCGCTCTTCTACACCGTCACCGAAGGCGCCCTGCTGTTCGCCTCGGAACAGGGCGTCCTGCTGCGCACCGGCCTGGTGACCCCCGAGGTCGACCCCGAGGAATTCGTCCTGCGCTCCTGGATCCGGATGGACGCCGCCGACGACCACACCTGGCTGCGCGGCATCCGCTCCCTGCAGCCCGCCGAATACCTCCTCCTGGACCGCCCGCACACCAGCACCCACCGCTACTGGAAACCCGCCGCGGTCGACGACCCGATCCAGCCCGAGGAGATCAGGGCCGCCTTCGACCGGGCGATCCAGCAACGGTCCGTGTCCGACGTCCCGCGCGCCGCGGTCCTCAGCGGCGGCGTCGACAGCACCGCGATCGCCGCCGCCCTGACCCGCACCGGAGTACCCCTGGACGCGTACGTGCTGCGCTACCAGGACGGCATCGGCGGCTCCGGCGACGACGTCACCTACGCCACCGAGGTCGCCGGCCGTCTCGGCGTCCCGCTGACCGTCTGCGACCTGGACAGCGACCGCGCCGCCGCCCTGGTACCCGTCCTGCCCACCCGGCTGATGCGGCCCCTGCTGCACGGCGCCGAACTGGCGATGCACCACCTCTACCGCACCATCGCCGACGACAAGAACGTCGTCGTCTACTCCGGACACGGCGCCGACGAACTCTGGGGATACCAGGCCGGCCGCTACTTCCCCGTCGTCGACCCCTACGCCCCCACCTACATCCACGGACGCCACTACCTCACCCACCGCCTGCACGCCGACGAGCGGCCCGTCTGGGCCGGCCTCATCAGCTGGATGGCCCACGAACTCGACGTCGACATGACGACGGTGACCGACCGGGTGTGGGAACGCACCCTGGACGCATACCGGGCCCTGAAGACCGCCTCCCCCCTCAAACGCGGCCGCCACCACCTGATGCGCCGCTTCCTGGTCTACGTCAACGACATGGTGGACGCCACCTCGGCCACCTTCACCCTGGAGGACCGGCCCGTCTTCCAGGACGTCGCCCTGACCGAACTGGCCTTCCGCTGCCCCGAACACCTCAAGGACACCAACCAGCCCGGCACCCACAAAGGCCTCCTCAAAGCAGCCCTCGCCGACCTGCTGCCCGACTCGGTGCGCGCCCGCCGCAAACAGGGCTTCCCCAGCCCCGCCGACCCCGGATACACCCGGCGCCTGACCGAACTCGCCGACGCACTGGGCACCCCCTTCGGCCTGCCCGCACCCCCCACCGCCCTGCGCGCCGAACTCGGCGTCGGCGAATGGATGTTCCTGGCATCGGCCTCCGCCTGGACCGACCACCTCAACGAGCTCGCAACCCACCCGAGGAGTCACGGTGAGCCCCTCCGTCCCCCGATGGCGCCCGCAGGCCCTGCACCACGCGGCCGACCTTGACCCCGTCCCCCCGGTGATGGACGAGACCCGCGCCCAGCCCTGGTGCACCTTCGTGCTCTGGCAGCCCGCCGAACTGCCCCGCGGCTGCGACACCCGCACCGGCACCCTGCGCCGCGAGGCACCCCCCGGCCGCGTCGACACGGCCGGCCGCACCCCCTGGAGCGACGCCAACCCCTCCGGCTACCGCACCGAGATCTCCGGCGGCGGACGCAGGCTGCGCCTCAAGCAGTTCCTCTACGACTGGGCCTTCCCCGCCGCCGACCACCCCTGCCTGTGGGGCAGCCGGACCCGCCCCCACGAGATCGGCGGGGACCGCGTCGTCTGGCTCGGCACCGACTACCTCGGCCACCGCGCCGGCAGCGCCCGCATGGCCCGTACCACCGTCGAACTCTCCGTACTGGAAGGCGAGTTCACCGACGACGAGATCATCGCCCTGTACGCCGGCCTGCGCCCCGCCGTGCCCGAGGCACTGCCCCGGATACTGGCCACCCCGTTCTCCGAACTCAGCTACTGGGCCCGCCACCCGGCCGACATGGTCGCCGTGCCCACCGGCGTCTTCGCCTTCCAGCGCCGCGGCCGCGCCCACGAGGGCCACTGGACCCCCTCGGCCGACCTCACCGCCTTCCTCGGCAAACAGGGAATCCCGCTCACCGCAGGCCCCTTCCACGCCGACAGCGCCGCCGTCTTCGGCGATGGCACCGCCGTCCGCGAACTCGACGTCGTCTACGCCACCCCGTCCGGCGGCGAACTGCGCCTGACCGCCCAGCGCACCGGCGGCGGACGCCTTCGGTTCCCGCCGCGCCGCGACAAGCACCCCGCCACCGACGAGATCCGCGACCTCGGCGGCCGCCCGGTCCATCTCGGCTTCCTCAGCGCCGAGTTCGGAGCCTGCGACGCCTGGTGGCAGCACCCCGACGGCTACGACCTCAGGCTCCTGTCCAGCGCCGGCACCGGCCTGGGACGCGAGACGTTCTTCACCCTGCTCACCGCCATCGACGCCGGACTGCGCCTGGCCGGCAACGCGGAGGTGCTGGGATGAGCGGGCAGCAGCACCCGGCCCTCGCCCTCGTCACCGAAGGTTCCGCCAACACCCGGGCCGGTGACCGGAGTTCACCGCGAGGGCCGGCCCTCGATCCCGTGACCGGCGGTGCGGACCGTGATCGTGCCGCCAACACCCGTCCGGGCGAGGGGAGTTCACCGAAGCGGCCGGTCTCCGGACCCGTGACCGGCGGTGCCGTCAACGGTGGCCCGGACCGGGACGGTTCGCGGGGGCGGGGCATCGTCGACCCCGCCACCGGCCGCGTCCTCACCCGCGTGCCCGACACCGACGCCCCCGGCGTCGCCGACGCCGTGGCCCGTGCGGACACCGCGTTCCGCACGGTCTGGGCCGACACCTCCCCGGCCCGCCGCGCAGGACTGCTGCGCGAACTCGCCGGCCTGCTGCGCGAGGACCGCGACCACCTCGCGGCGCTGGAACGCGGCAACGCGGGCAAGCCCACGGCCCGCGCCGGCGCCGAGGTGGACTTCGCCGCCGACGTCGTCGACTGGTTCGCCGCCGCCGCCCGGTACCCGGTGGGGGAGACCCACCCGGCCGCCCCCGGCCTGCGCACCTACACCGACCGGGTCCCGGTGGGGGTGTGCGCGGCGATCTGCCCGAACAACTACCCGCTCCTGCTGGCCGTCTGGAAGATCGCCGCGGCGCTCGCGTACGGCAACACGGTCGTCGTCAAACCGGCACCCGAGACACCGCTGTCCGTCCGCCGCCTGGTCGAGAGCGCCGCCCGCGTGCTTCCCCCCGGCGTGCTGAGCGCCGTCTACGGCGGAGCGGAGACGGGCCGCCTGCTGTGCGAGCACGCGGACGTCGCCATGGTCTCCTTCACCGGCTCGACGGCGGCGGGCCGCGAGGTCGCCCGGCGCTGCGGGGAGGGCCTCAAGCCCGTCTCGCTGGAACTGGGCGGCAAGAGCCCCGTCGTGGTCTTCCGCGACGCCGACCTGGACGCGGCCGCGCGGGCGGTCGTCGCCGGCTTCACCGGCAACACCGGCCAGATGTGCGTGGCCGGGACCCGCCTGATCGTCGACCGGGCCGTGCACGAGGAGTTCGTCGCCCGCGTCGCCGAACTCGCCGGCGCCCTGCGCGTCGGCCCGCCCGAGGACCCCCGCACCGATCTCGGCCCGCTGATCAGCCGGGCGGCCGCCGACCGCGCCGCCGAGGCGGTGAAGGAGGCGGCGGAACGGGGTGCGCGGGTGATCCTGCCGCCCGGCCGCCGCGAGGTCCGCCACGGTCCCGACGGCGGGTTCTACGTCCACCCGGTCATCGTGGACGGTGCCCCCTTCGACACCCGCGCCTGGCGCGAGGAGCTCTTCGCCCCGGTGCTGTCCGTCGCCGCGTTCGACACCGACGCCCAGGCCCTGGACCTCGCCCACGACACCGCCTACGGCCTGTCGGCCTCGGTCTGGACCGGCGACGCCGACCGGGCCGAGCACTTCGGCCGGTCCCTGCGCGCCGGCATGGTGTGGGTCAACACCTGGGGCGACACCGAGGAGACGGTCAGCGTCTCGGGCATGGGCCAGTCCGGCTACGGCCGCGAACTGGGCATCCACGCGGTGGAGGGCTACACCCGGCCCCGCGCCGTCTGGGTGGCCCACCGGCCGGGACGGTAGACCACGATGCCCCGACCCCCCGCCGCCCAACAGCCCCCGCCCGAGCTGCTCTTGAGTCAGCCCCCCGCCTCTCCGCCGCCCCTCGCCGCGCAGTCCCCGACCCCGCGGCCCGCCGCCTCACGGTCCTCGACCGTGCGGCCCGCCGTCTCACGGTCCTCGACCGTGCGGCCCGCCGTCTCACGGTCCTCGACCGTGCGGCCCGCCGTCTCACGGTCCTCGACCGTGCGGCCCGCCGTCTCACGGTCCTCGACCGTGCAGCCCTCGACGTTCCGGCCCTCCATCCGGCGGCCTTGGACCCGGCACCGTCTCTCCCGGCACCCCGCCACCCCACGGCTTTCCACGTCGCAACCCGCCTGCCCGCGGCTCGACTTCCGCAGCGACACCCGCACCGTGCCGGACGCGCGGATGCGCGCGGCGATGGCCCGGGCCGAGGTCGGCGACGACGTGTACGGCGACGACCCCACCGTCGCCCTCCTCGAACAGGAGGCGGCCCGGCTGCTGGGCACCGAGGCCGCCCTGCTCACCCCCACCGGCACGATGGCGAACCTGCTCGCCCCGCTCGCCGCGTTCGGCCCCGGCTCCCCGCCGCCGCGTCTGATCGCCGGCTCCGGCACCCACATGACGTTCCTCGAATCGGCCGGACTGCGCCGCTTCGGCCGCATCGAACTGACGCCGGTGGCCCAGCACTTCGGCGGCCTGCCCGACCTCGACGCCCTGGCCGCGCTGCTGTCCGCCCCGGCGGACCGGCCGACCGTGGTCTGTGTGGAGAACACGAGCATGATGCACGCCGGCAACGCCCTGGACGCCGCGGCGACCCGCGCGGTGGCCGCGACGGCCCACCGCCACGGCGCGCACTTCCACCTCGACGGCGCCCGCCTCGCGAACGCGGCCGTGGCCCTGGACGTCCCGCCCGCCCAGCTCGCCGGACCCGCGGACAGCATCGCCTTCTCGGTCTCCAAAGGACTCGGCGCGCCGGCCGGCGCCCTGCTGTGCGGGACGTCCGCGTACATCGCGTACGCCCGCGAGCTGAGGGGATGGCTGGGCGGCTCCCTGCACCAGGCGGGAGTCGTCGCCGCGCCCGCGCTGATCGCGCTTCGCCGTCTGCCCGACCTGGCCGCCGACCACCGAAGGGCCGCCGCGCTCGCCGACGGCCTCGCCGCGCTGCCCGGCGTCACGGTGATGCGCCCGCCCCAACCGACCAACATGGTCATGGCACGCCTCGCCGGGCTGAGCGCGCGGGAGTGCGCCGCGCGCCTGGCCGGCCACAACGTGCGCGTCCTGCCGCTGCCCAACCATCATGTGCGCTTCGTGACGCACCGCGCACACGACATGATCGGTGTGCGCGAGGCCGTCGGCGCCGTGGCGGCCGTGGCCGCCACGACCGGGGCCGGCCGGCGACCGACGGAGAACTCCCGTACGGGGAGCTCTCCCTGACACTCTGGAGGAAAACATGACGGACGTGCCACCGCGTGGACTGCAGGAGCGGCTGCGCGACACCCGCGCGAGGCTGGAGAACGACGTCGACCTGTGGGTCGCGACAGCGGGAGCCTCCGGCGGCGTCCACCTCGTCCCGCTCTCCTACCTCTGGGACGGGACCGCGTTCCTCGTCTCGACGCCGCGGACCTCGGTCACCGGCCGCAACCTGCTGGCCGACGCCCAGGTGCGCCTGGGCGTCGGCCCGACCCGCGACGTCGTGATCGTCGACGGCGTCGCGGAACCGGTGGACAGCGCCGGTCTCGGCGACAAGACGTGCGAGGCGTTCGCGGCCAAGACCGGCTTCGACCCGCGCCAGGAGACCGACGCGCCCTACCAGTACTTCCGGATCCGGCCGCGCCGCGTCCAGGCCTGGCGGGAGGCGAACGAGCTGGCGGGACGCACCCTCATGCGCGACGGCGCCTGGCTCGACTGACCTCTTCGGCACCTGCCCCCTCGCCGCCGCCCGCCCCTCGCCGCCGCTGTCGCCGGGCCGCCGTCGGCCGGCCGGCTGTGCGGCCGGTCGGCCGTGCGTGGCCGGCGGCGGCGAGGTCCAGTCGTTCTTGACCGGCGCTGAAGAGCGCTTTGACAGGCTGCGACAGGCAAGGCATCTGTCAATCCTGGAGGGGCGAATATGGGAGCCATCGAGGTTCCGGTCCTGATCGTCGGCGGCGGCGGATGCGGCCTGTCCGCCTCCGTCTTCCTGTCCGACCAGGGCGTCGATCATCTGCTGGTGGAACGGCACCCGGACACATCGAGGATTCCGAAGGCGCACTATCTCAACCAGCGCACGATGGAGATCTTCCGCCGGCACGGCATCGCCGACGACGTGTTCGCCGAGGCGGCGCCGCTGGAACTGTTCGGCAAGGTGCGCTGGCAGACCACGCTCGCGGGCGACGGGCCCATGGACCGCCGCCTGATCCATGAGATGGATGCCTTCGGCGGCGGCGCACTGCGCGAGAGCTACGCGAAGGTCGGGCCCGTCCTGCCCGCCAAACTGCCGCAGATGTGGCTGGAGCCGATCCTGCGCCGCCACGCGGAACAGCGCGGCCCCGGCCGCGTCCTGTTCCACCACGAGGTGACCACCTTCTCCGACGAGGGCGACCACGTCCTGGCCGAGATCCGCGACACCGAGACCGGTGAGACCACCACCGTCAAGGCGCAGTACCTCATCGGCGCCGACGGCGGCCGCATGGTCGGACCCGCGGTCGGCATCCGCATGGAGGGACCGCCCTCACTGGTGAACACCACCACCGCGTACTTCTCCGCCGACCTGTCCCCGTGGTGGGAGGAAGGCACGCTCATCACGCACTTCCTCAGCCCCGAGGACCCCGACCTGTCCAGCAACCTCATCGAGATGGGACCGAGCTGGGGCAAGGCCTGCGAGCAGTGGGGCCTGCACTTCGCCCCCGGCCCGCCCGGCCGCTGGGACACCGAGACGGTCATACCCCGCATCCGTGAACTCCTGGGCCTGCCGGACCTGGAGGTGACCGTGCACAAGGTGACGGACTGGATCGTGCACGCGCACCTCGCCGACCGCTACCGGGTCGGCCGGGTACTGATCGCCGGTGACGCCGCGCACCGCCAGCCGCCCGCCGTCGGACTCGGCCTCAACACCGGCATCCAGGACGTCCACAACCTCGCGTGGAAGCTGGCCGCGGTGCTCAGCGGCCGCGCCCCCGACAGCCTGATCGACACCTACGAGGCCGAACGCCGGCCCGTGGGCCGGGAGAACGTCGACTGGGCGACCTCCGCCGCCGTCCACCACCAGGCCCTCATGGACGCCATCGGGGTGGGCCACAACATCCCCGCCGGGCGCCGCGGACAGCGGCTGGAGTCCTACTTCGACCCGTCCCCGCTCGGAGACACCGTGCGCATCCGCGCCCTGGAGATGTTCCACACCCACCGCGGCGGATGCCAGGCGCTCGACATGGAGGTCGGCTTCGCCTACGAACAGGGCGCGATCGTCCCCGACGGCAGCGAGCCGCCGGCACGCGTCCCCATGCGCGACGAGCACCGGCCCACGTCCCGCCCCGGACACCGGCTGCCGCACGCCTGGATCACCCGGGACGGCGAACGCCTGTCCACCCTCGACCTCACCACCCCGACCTCCTTCACCCTGATCACCGGCCCGCAGGGCACACCGTGGTGCGAGGCGGCCGCGAAGGCGGCGCAGAAGTTCTCCCTCCCCATCAGCACCGCCCGCATCGGTGCCGGCGCCGAGTTCGCCGACGTGGACGGCGGATGGGAGACCGTCCGGGAGATCACCGACGGCGGCGCGCTCCTGGTACGCCCCGACCAGCACATCGCCTGGCGCGCCACCGGCGCCGGCGAGGACCCGGAGCAGATCCTCACCGAGGTCTTCGCCGCCCTCCTGGACCGCTGAACCCGCCAGCGCAGAACCCGCCAGCGCAGAACCCGCCAGCGCAGAACGCGCCAGGAAAGCACGCCAGGAAAACGCGCCAGGAAAGCACGCCAGGCAGAACCGTCAGGCAGAACACGCCGGGCAGAACGCGCCGGGGAACACGAAGAGGGGCCGTGCCCGATCACCGGGCACGGCCCCTCTTCTGCGTCCCTCGACACACCCCGCTCCGGGCGGACTTGAGCTCCGGGCGGGCCTGCTCAGACTCCGGCCGCGACGGACCGGGCGGCGGCGTCCGACTTCAGCCAGGCCAGGACCTGGTCGGCGGCCTTGCGCGCGGTGGCCATGCACACCCCGGCGCCCACCCCCTCGTACAGCGCGCCGCACACCGCGAGTCCGGGCTGGGCCGCCACCGCCTCACGGATCCGCCGCACCCGCTCCAGGTGACCGACGGTGTACTGCGGCAGGGCGTCGGGCCAGCGGCTCACCCGGCTCGCCACCGGGACACCACTCACCCCGGTGGCCTCGGCGAGCTCGGCCGTCGCCAGCGCGACGAGATCGGCGTCGTCGCGCAGCAGCAGGTGCTCCTCGCCGAAACGCCCGAGCGAGCAGCGCACGATCTCCACCTCGCCCGCCAGGTGCGGCCACTTCACGGTGGTGAACGTGACCTCCTTGACGGCCTTCTTCTCCACCGCCGGCACCCGGTAGGCGGCGTATCCGCGGCCCGAGAGCCCGCCGGGGAACGCCGCGCGCGGGTAGGCGAGCGTCACCATCGCCACGCTCGCGTACGGGACGTCGGCCAGTGCCGAGACGGCCGGGGCGATCCCGGAGATCCCGGAGAGCAGGGTGCTCGCGGGGCCGGCCGGGACGGCGACGACGACGGCGTCCGCGTCGATGTGCTCCGGGCCGGTGACCGGGCCCACGGTCAGCCGCCAGCCGCCTGCGGTGCGGGTGAGCGCGCGGACGCTCGCCCCGGTGCGCACGGACGCGTCCGGCGCGGCGGCCAGCACCTCCCGCACGAGCGCGGGGGGCAGCGAACCGAACCCGCCGTCCAGGGTCGCCACGCTCACCGGCGGCGGCTTTTCCCCCGGCGCGAGCGGGGGCGTCAGCGAGCCGGCCGCGTCCGCGAGCGAGACGTGCGCGCGGGCGGCCTTGGCCAGCGGGGTCAGCGTGGCCTCGAAGGACAGGTCCTCGGCGCGGCCGGAGAACACCCCGGCGAGGAACGGGTCGACGAGGCGGTCGACGACCTCCTGGCCGAGCCGTCCCGCGACATGGGCCGCGACCGAGACGTCGCCGTCCCGCTCGGACGGCGCGAGCACCAGGTCCTGGCGGGCCCGGTCGAGTCCCGCCGCGGACAGCACCCCGGAGCGGGCGAGGCCGTCCATGTCGCAGGGCACGCCCATGAACTGACGGTCCGGCTGCTGCCGGACCGCGCCCCTGGTCCAGATCGCCGACGCGGTGACGCCCGCCGACATGATCCGCTCACCGAGCCCGGTCTCCTTGACCAGCCCGGTGGTCTTGCGGCGGTTGGCGTACAGCGATTCGGCGCCCTCGTCGACCGCGACCCCCGCCACCTCGGAGACCGACAGCTTCCCGCCGATCCGTGACGATCCCTCCAGGACCGTCACCCGGACCGGCTCGTTGCGCAGATAGAACGCCGCCGCCAGTCCCGCGATACCACCCCCGATGATGACCACATGGGGCTTTCCACTCGCCTGATCCCGTTCGGTGCCAGCCATTCCACCAGATCCTTCATGGTTAGTGTCGTAGAGGCCGTCCCGGCGCCGGCGCCCGGCGTCGGAGCAGGTTTTGGCAGTCTGGCCGGGGGCCTTGGACCCCCGGTCGAGAGCTCCTAGGGCTGGGGCCGATCTTCGGTGGTGAACCAGCGCTCCAGGGCCTGGGTGAGGTCGTCGGTGGTGCCGGGGGAGGTCCAGGCGACGTAGCCGTCGGGGCGGATGAGGACCGCGTCCAGGACATGGTCGGGGTCGGGGCCGGGGGTGATGGTCCAGGTCCCGGTGACGACGTCGACCCGGTCGGGGAGCCGCCCGGGGAGCTGGTACGCCGGCTGTCCCGCCGCCGTGCCGGTGCTGGTGTCGGTGGTGATGAGGAGGCCGTGTGCGGTGTGCAGGAGGTCGGCGACGCGGGTGCGGGTGCCGTCGGCCAGGGTGAGTTCGCGCTCGGGCGGCATGCGCCGGCCGAGCAGCGGGTGCTCGCCCTTGGCGAGGTCGTAGCGGATGCCGAGGTTGCTCAGCATCCCGGCCAGGTAGCCGGCGGCGTCCCGGTGGGCAACCAGCTCGCCCATGACCTCACGGACCGGGTCCATGTCCTCGCCGGTGAGCCGCAGCTCGATCGCCGCCCGCGCGTTGCGCGCCAACTGCTCGCCGACGGGGTGGCGTTCGCCGTGGTAGGTGTCGAGCAGGCCCTCGGGGGCCCGGCCCCGGACCGCCGCCGCCAGCTTCCAGCCGAGGTTCACCGCGTCCTGCACGCCCACGCTCAGTCCCTGCGCCATGGCCGGAGGCTGCACATGCGCGGCGTCGCCCGCCAGGAACACCCGGCCGCGCCGGTACTGAGCGGCGGCCCGTGAGGCGTCGGTGAAGCAGCTGATCCAGCGGCACCGCCCGTGGTGGATGTCCTCGCCGGTCAGCCGCTGCCAGGCGTCGGCGAGATCGTCGTAGGTCAGGGAGTCACGGTCGCGCGGCGGTGTGCCGGCCTCGTGGACGACGACCCGGGTCACCCCGTTCTCCAGGTCCATCGCCATGACCATGCTGCCGCCCGGCAGGTTCTCCCCGATACGCCGCTTGCGGGTGTCGATCCCGGTGACGTCGGCCGTCAGGAAGCCGCGCCGGCCCTCGGATCCGGGAAAGCCGATCCCGGCCAGCTTGCGCACGGAGCTGCGCCCGCCGTCACAGCCGACCAGATAGGCGGCACTCTCCTCGCCGCCTCCGCCGGGGCCCTCGAAGGAGACCACGACGCCCTCGGGGCTCTCGCGGAAGCCGGTCACCTCGACTCCGCGCAGGACGGGCACGCCGAGTTCGGCCACCCAGTCCTCCAGCATCCGCTCGGTGCGGAACTGGGAGATGCCCCGGTGCCCGTAGTGGTCCTCCGCCAGCAGGCCCAGATCGATCGGCACCCCGCCGAAGTGGCTGTCGGCGGGCTCGGTTGCGCCGAGCCGGCCGAGCAGGCCCCGCTGGTCGAAGCACTCGGCGGTGCGCTTGGTGAAGCTCGCGCCGCGCGACTCCCGCGCCGGGGCGGCGAGCCGTTCGTGGACGACGACGTCCACGCCGCCGAGCTTGAGTTCGCCCGCCAGCATCAGCCCGACCGGGCCCGCGCCGACGACGATCACATCCCTGGTCATCTGTGTGTGCTCCTCAGCGGTCGATGCCGCAGGCGGTGACCCGCCCGCGGGCCGGGGGCCTGGGACCGGTGGTGAACCAGCGCTCCAGTGCCTGGGTGAGGTCGTCGGTGGTGCCGGGGGAGGTCCAGGCGACGTAGCCGTCGGGGCGGATGAGGACCGCGTCCAGGGCATGGTCGGGGTCGGGGCCGGGGGTGGTGGTCCAGGTCCCGGTGACGACGTCGACCCGGTCGGGGAGCCGCCCGGGGAGCTGGTACGCCGGCTGTCCCGTCGCCGTGCCGGTGCTGGCGCTGGTGTCGGTGGTGATGAGGAGGCCGTGTGCGGTGTGCAGGAGGTCGGCGACGCGGGTGCGGGTGCCGTCGGCCAGGGTGAGTTCGCGCTCGGGCGGCATGCGCCGGCCGAGCAGCGGGTGCTCGCCCTTGGCGAGGTCGTAGCGGATGCCGAGACCGCTGACGATCCCGGCGGCCTGCTCGGCGGCTCCCTTGTGGGCCAGCAGTTCGCCCATGACCTCGCGGACCGGGTCGAGGGCGTCCTCACCGAGGTAGATCTTCGACGCCGCCCGGGCGTTGCGGATCAACTCGCCCCCGACGGGGTGGCGTTCGGCGTGGTAGGTGTCGAGCAGGCCCTCGGGGGCCCGGCCCCTGACCGCCGCCGCCAGCTTCCAGCCGAGGTTGGCCGCGTCCTGCAGTCCGGCGCTGAGCCCCCACGCGGCCAGCGGCGGGATCTCGTGCGCGGCGTCGCCCGCCAGCAGCACCCGGCCGCGCCGGTACTCCTGGGCCAGCGCGGCGGAGTTGCCGCACGCCCACAGCCACTGGGGCTCGGCGTCATCGATCGACTCACCGGTCAGCCGCCGCCACGCGCCCGCGACCTCGGCGAACGTCAGCGCTCCCGGGTCCGGGCGGGCGGGCAGTGCCGGGTCGTGGATGACGATGCGGCAGCGGCCCTCGCCCAGCGGGGTGCACACCACCATGCTGCCGCCCGCGAGACGCTCGCCGATGGGCCGCGGGCGCGGGGCGGCACCGGTGATCTCCGCGGTGTACATGCCCCGGGTGGCCTCCCAGCCGGTGGCCGGGATCCCGGCGAGCGCACGGACGGTGCTGCCCGCGCCGTCGCAGCCGACCACGTACGCGGCGCTCTCCTCGCCCGGTCCGCCGGGGCCCTCGGAACACACCACCACGCCCTCAGGACTCTCGCGCAGCCCGGTGACCTCGCGGCCGCGGTGCACCGGGACGCCGAGCTCCTCCAGCCGGCCGCTCAGCGCCTCCTCGGTCCTGGCCTGCGAGAGGCCCAGCACTCCGCTGTGGTCCTCGTCGAGCATGCCCAGGTCGAAGCGGACCCCGCCGAAGTGCCCCATCGGGCCCCACCGGAACGCGCCGAGGCGGGGGAGCAGCCCGCGCTGGTCCAGCGACTCGGCGGCCCGCCGGTTGAAGCCGAGGGCACGGGACTCCCCGCTCGGGGCGGGCAGCTTGTCGTAGACGCTCACGTCCGCTCCGCCCAGGCGGAGTTCTGCGGCCAGCATCAGTCCGACAGGACCCGCACCGACCACTATCACGTCAGTTGTATTCATTATTTGAGGCCTCTGCACCGTGGCAATAGTTGGCCATCGTGAAGCTACCCAGCGCAATGTCCGACCGCAATGAACTGGAATTCACCGGCACCGGTTCAGTGTTCGACTGCGGAATCGGCGTGCTTGAACACGGCAGTGAACACTTTGGACACGGAGTCCGTGCGACAGCAATATCGGAGATGCCTTCGCGTTCCGCTTCTCACTACGGTGCATGCCGCGCGTAATTCAGATTCTCGAAAACATGCCGCCCGGCCTCCCGGACACCGCGCGGCACACCGTCGCCGGCGCGGACAGGCGGAACCCCGAGAAAGGAGCAGGACGTGACGGTCGAGAAGATCGCGCTCATCACGGGTGCCAACAAGGGCATCGGATACGCCACCGCGCGACAGCTCGGTGAGCAGGGCATCGTCGTCCTCGTCGGTGCGCGGGACGAGGTGCTCGGCAAGCAGGCCGCCGACGCGCTGGCCGCCGACGGCATCACCGCGACACCACTGCGCATCGACGTGCGGGACCCGGACAGCGTGGCCGAGGCCGCCCGCACGATCGAACGCCGGTACGGACGCCTGGACATCCTGGTCAACAACGCCGGCGTCGCGGGCGGCTTCACCGGCACACCCGGCGAGGCGACCGCCGCCGACCTGCGGGAGGTCTACGAGACCAACGTCTTCGGCGTGGTCACCGTGACCCACGCGATGCTGCCGCTGCTGCGCCGCTCCCCGGCCGGACGCGTCGTCAACCTCTCCAGCCACGTGGGGTCGCTGACCCTGCACGCGGATCCGGGCTCCCCGCTGGCAGGCGTCAACATGATCGCCTACCAGTCCTCGAAGACCGCGCTGAACGCGCTCACCCTCGCGTACGCGAAAGAGCTTCGGGACACCCCCGTCAAGGTCAACGCGGCCCTGCCCGGAGTGGTGGCCACCGACATCAACCACCACCGCGGTCGGCGGACCCCCGCCGAAGGGGCCGCGATCGTGGTCCGGCTCGCCCTGCTGGACGAGACCGGCCCGTCGGGCGCCTGCCTGTCGGACGACGGACCCCTGCCGTGGTGACCCGGAACGCGAGGACAACAAACCCGACCCCGGCCGCGCCCCCGCACCCGACCACGGGTGCGACCCCGGCCGCGACCCCGGCCACGGTCCCGCACACGACCCCGTACACGGGCGCGGTACCGACCTCGACCTCGGCCCCGGCCGCGACCCCGGTCACGGTCGCGATCGCGGCCCCGCACCGGGTGATGGCCCCGCATCCGCACCGGGTGATGGCCCCGCACCTGCACCGGGTGACGGCCCCGCACCCGGCACCGGCCGGTGGGACCGGCCGGGGCCGCGGTGGCGCGGGCGCCGGCGAGGACGGGGCCGCCGGGCCGGGCATCGCCCGGGACACCATCGGTTCCTTCCGGGGCACCGCCGGCGTCGTGCGGGACGGCGTCGGCACCGGCCGTACGCCGCCGCGAGCGAGGGCGGTCCCGGCGGCCTGATCCCCAGGGGATCAACGGCCGTTCGCGGCCATCACAACGGATCACCGAAGCCGGGCCGGCGCCCGGCGCGGCAATACGACACGGAGGCAGGCAGTGGCGGTTGAAGGAACGATCCTGGTGCTGGGCGGTACCGGCCGGCAGGGCGGGGCGGTGGCCCGCGAACTGCTGCGGCGCGGGCACACCGTGCACGCCCTGGTCCGCGACCCGGGCAAGGAACAGGCGCGGGAGCTCGAGGAGGCGGGCGCGGTCCTCGTACGCGGCGACCTGGACGACGAGGTGTCGCTGCTCGCGGCGATGCGAGGCGTCCACGGGGTGTTCAGCGTCCAGACCTTCCGCGGCCCCGGCGGCGTCGAGGCCGAGGAGCGCCAGGGCAGGGCGGTGGCCGACGCCGCCGTCCGGGCCGGGGTGCGGCACTTCGTCTACAGCTCGGTCGGCGGCGCCGACCGCGACACCCGCGTCCCGCACTTCGAGAGCAAGCTGAGGATCGAGCGGCACCTGTCCACGCTCGGCCTGCCGGTGACCGTGCTGCGGCCGGTCATGTTCCACGACATCCTCCTGGACATCGCCCCCCGCCCGGAGGGCGACGGACTCGTCCTGGGCCTGTGGCTGGACCCCGGGACCCCGGTGCAGCTCATCGCGACCAGCGACATCGGCGTGTTCGCCGCGGACGCCTTCGAGAACCCGGACGGCTGGCTCGGCCGGACCGTCGAGATCGCCGGAGACGTCCTGACCGGACCGCAGATGGCCGCCGCGTTCGAGGCCGCCTCCGGTGTCCCGACCCGCTTCCGGCAGCTGCCCATCGAGCCGCTGCGCGCGGCCCGCCCCGACCTGGCCAACATGTTCGACTGGTTCGAGCGCGACGGCTACCACGCCGACCTGCCCGAACTGCGCCGCGGCAGGCCCGGCCTGGTCTCCCTGGAGACCTGGCTGAGCGACAACTGGACCGCCCCGCTGGCCGCTTCACCCCGCTGACCGTCGGGGCCGGGGCGGGGCAGGGGCGGGGCCGGGACCGGGGGCTCTCAGGTGAAGATCGGATCCTGGGTGCGGGTGCGCTTGAGCTCGAAGAACCCCTCGGTCCCGGCCACGGCGAGCACCCCGTCCCAGAGCCTCACCGCGGCCTCGCCGCGCGGGGCCGGTGTCACCACCGGGCCGAAGAACGCCACGTCGTTCACCGCGACGACCGGGGTGCCCACGTCGGTGCCGACGCGGCCGATGCCGTCGCGGTGCGAGGCGCGCACCGCGCCGTCGAACTCCTCGGACCCGGCCGCGTCGGCCAGGCCCGGATCGAGGCCCGCGGCGGCCAGCGCCGCCGCGTAGGTGGACCGCTCCTTGGGCGCCTTCTCCAGGTGGAACCGGGTGCCGAGTTCGGTGTACAGCCGGCCCAGCACCTCGGGGTCGTACGCCTGCCCGGCGGCGGCGCACACCCGCACCGGCTCCATCCGCAGGGCCAGGTCCCGGTGCCAGCGCTCGGGCAGGTCGGTACGCCCCTCGTTGAGCACCGTCAGGCTCATCAGGTGCCAGCGCAGCTCCAGCGGCCGGTGCCGGGCGACCTCGAGGATCCAGCGGGAGGTCAGCCACGCCCAGGGGCAGGTCGGATCGAACCAGAAGTCCACGGGGGTCGGGCTGTCGTGCCGCAACGGAGCCTCCTCGAAGTGCCTGTGGGACCGCGGCCGTCGGTCTGCGGCCGGTGCGGGCGTGCGCCGCCCGCGCGGACACCGGGGCCCGCCGCGCCGCCGGCCCCGGGTCCGTCATCTCACCCGGATCCCTCTCGGTTTCCATGGCGGGCCGGAACAACCTGACAAGGGCGGGCCGGAATACCGGTGGAGCGGCGGTGGAATTGCGCTGTTCAACCGCTCAAATTCCCTGGTTGAACGTTCGAGGGAATTCCGATAATTCCGGAGTTGCGGGCCGCGGAAGCGCCGACCTATCGTCTGGAACCCCGAAAAGGGCGCTATGAAAGGAAAGCCATGTCCGCATTGCCCGAGGTCCGTGACCAGTCCGATTCGTACGAGCTGCTCCATCTCATTCAGGGTGCTGTGATCACCCAGGCGATATCCGTCGCGGCCAGGCTCGGCATTGCGGACGTCCTCGCCGACGGACCGCTGTCCGCCGAGGAGATCGCCCAGCGGGTCGGATCCGACCCGAAGGCGACCCACCGGATCCTGCGGGCGCTGTCCGGGCACGGGGTCTTCGCGGTGCGCGGCGACGGCCGGTACGAGCACAGCGCGCTGTCCGACAAGCTCCGTGAGGACGCGCCGGACTCGATGCGCGGCTTCGCCCTGCTGATGAGCCACCCGCTGCTGCACGAGGAGTGGGGCCACCTGCTGGCCACCGTGGAGAGCGGCGAGCCCAACCTGCCGAAGCTGCGCGGGATGGGCGCGCTGGACTTCTTCCACGCCACCCCCGAGTACGCGGCCGTGTTCTTCAAGGCGTTCGGCGAGCTCTCGGAGTCGGAGACCGACCCGATCCTGGCCGCCTACGACTTCTCCGCCTTCTCCACGGTCGTGGACGTCATCGCCGGCCGCGGCAACCTGCTGGCGGGCATCCTGAAGCAGGCACCGGACGTCAAGGGCGTGCTGTACGACTCCGAGGTCGCCACCGTCGACTCGCCCGCGCTCTTCGAAGCCGCCGGGGTCGCGGACCGGCTGACCATCGAGCACGGCGGCTACCTCGGCAAGCTGCCCGCCGGCGCGGACGCCTACCTGTTCAAGCACATCATTCACGACTTCTCCGAGGCCGACGCCGTCACCGCGCTGCGCAACGCGCGCGAGGCGATCGCCCCCGGCGGCAAGCTGCTGGTCATCGAGTACGTGCTCCCCGAGAACAACGAGAAGCACCTCGGCCACACCATCGACCTCTGGCTGATGCTGATGCTCGGCGCCCAGGACCGCACGCTCGCCCAGTACACCGAGCTGTTCGCCAAGGCCGGCTTCCAGGTCACCCGGGCCGTCCCGACCAGCGCGCCGATCTCGATCATCGAGGCGATCCCGGTCTGATCCCGGTGACACAAGCCGGTCCCCATCGCAGAAGCCGAGGCTCAAGGACAGGAACCATGGATACCGAGGTCATAGTCATCGGGGCGGGTCCTGCGGGACTGACGCTCGCGGCCGAACTCCGCCTCGGCGGTGCCGACGTCACCGTCTTCGAGCAGCGCACCGAGCGGAGCTGGGAGTCGCGCGGCATCGGCTTCACGGCGCGGGCCACCGAGGCGTTCCACCAGCGCGGCATCCTCGACCGCCTGGAGAACATCGAGATCACCCGGCAGGGGCACTTCGGCGGCATCCCGATCGACTACGGGGTGCTGGAAGGCTCGCACTTCGGTGTGCGCGGCGCCCCCCAGTACAAGATCGAGGAAATGCTCGAGACCTGGGCGCTGGACCTGGGCGTGACCCTGCGCCGCGGCTACGAGCTCACCGCGGTGAGCGACACCGGCGACAGTGTCACCGCGACCGTGCGGGGCCCGCACGGACCCGAGCGGTGCACCGCCCGCTACCTGGTGGGCTGCGACGGCGGGCGCAGCACCGTGCGGCGCCTGACGGGTTTTGAGTTCGCCGGCTCGGACGCCACCCGCGAGATGTACCTGGCGGACGTCAAGGGCTGCGACATCAAGCCGCGGATGATCGGTGAACTGCTGCCGAACGGCATGGTCATGGCGGCGCCGCTGGAGCAGGGCTACACCCGCATCATCGTCTGCGAGAACGGCACGCAGCCCGACCGCGGCCGCGAGGTGACCTTCCCTCAGGTCGCGGACGCCTGGCAGCGGCTGACCGGCGACTCCATCCACCACGGCGAGGCCCGCTGGGTCAGCGGCTTCACGGACGCCACCCGCCAGGCCACCGAGTACCGGCGCGGCCGGGTGCTGCTGGCCGGCGACGCCGCCCACATCCACCTGCCCGCCGGCGGGCAGGGCCTGAGCATCGGCGTGCAGGACGCCTTCAACCTCGGCTGGAAGCTGGCGGCGACGGTCAGGGGCCACGCCCCCGAGCACCTGCTCGACACCTACCACGGCGAACGCCACCCGGTGGCGGCGCGGGTCCTGCGCACCACGCTCGCGCAGGGAACGCTCAACCTCACCGGCCGGTCGGTCGCACCGCTGCGCACCGTCATGGCGGAGATCATCGCGATCCCGGCGGTGGCCCGGCACCTGTCCGGCCTGGTCAGCGGCCTCGACATCCGCTACGACCTCGACGCCACCGGCACCCACACCGACGGCGGACCCGCCACCGGCACCGCCGGCGGCCCCGACACCGGCCCCGACGGTGGCCCCGCCACCGGTACGGGTACGGGGACGGGCCGGCCCGCGCACCCGCTGCTCGGCGCCCGGATGGCCGACCGCGCACTGGACCTCGCCGACGGCGGCCATGACCAGGTCGCCCGCCTGCTGCACCCGGCCCGCGGCGTCCTGATCACCGCCGACGCCTCCGGCGACACCGGCCGCCTCGCCGCCGGCTGGTCGGACCGCGTCGACCTGGTCCGGGTCAAGGACTTCCCCGCCGGACCGGAGGAGGACGGCGCCGCGACCGAGTCGGTGCTCGTGCGCCCCGACGGCTACATCGCCTGGACCGCACCGGACGGAGGCGGCCTCGAGGCCGCGCTGCGGCGCTGGTTCGGCGAGCCGGCCCGAGACTCCGCCACCCGAGACTCCGCCACCCGAGAGGAGAGCACGACGTGACCGAGAACGCGGTACGTGAAACGGAACACGCGATCGACGTCCATGCCCCCGCCGCGTCGGTGTACGCGCTGATCACGGACGTCGGCCGGTGGCCCGAGACCTTCCCCCCGACCGTGCACGCCGAGGTCGTCGAACAGGACGGCGACACGGAGCTGATCCGGCTGTGGGCGACGGCGAACAACGCCGCCAAGACCTGGACCTCCCGGCGCGTGCACGACCCGGACCGGCTGAGCGTGACGTTCCGTCAAGAACGGTCGCAGCACCCGGTCGGCGGGATGGGCGGCGCCTGGGTGGTCGAACCCCGCTCCGCCACCTCGTGCCGGGTGCGCCTGCTGCACGACTTCCACGCGGCGACCGACGAGGCGGCCGACCTCGACTGGATCAGCGCGGCGGTCGACCGCAACAGCACCTCCGAATTGCAGGCGCTGAAGGACAGCGCCGAGGCGGCCGGGCCCGCTGAACTGTTCACCTTCGAGGACACCGTGACCGTCGAGGCGAGCGGCAAGGACGTCTACGCCTTCCTCAACGAGGCACACCTGTGGCAGGAACGGCTGCCGCACGTCGCCCGGGTGTCGCTGCAGGAGGACGAGCCCGGCCTGCAGATCCTGGAGATGGACACCCGCACCAAGGACGGCAGCACCCACACCACACGGTCGGTGCGCGTGTGCAAGGCCGCGACGGCCATCGTCTACAAGCAGATCGTGCTGCCCGCCCTGATGACCCTGCACACCGGGCGCTGGCTCATCGAGGACCGCGACGGCGGCGGCGTGTCGGTGACCTCGCGGCACACGGTACGGATCAACACCGACAACATCACCAAGGTCCTCGGCGCGGACGCGACCGCCGACAGCGCGCGGGACTTCGTCCGCACCGCCCTGAGCGGCAACAGCCTGGCCACCCTGCGCCTGGCGAAGGCCTACGCCGAGGGCCTGGCCGGCGAACCCGCCCGGCCGTGACCTCCTCCCGGGCCACCGCGCCGGTCGTCATCGTCGGCGCGGGCCCCGTCGGCCTGCTGCTCGCCTGCGAACTGCGCCGGGCCCACGTCCCGGTGACCGTCGTGGAACGCCTGGCCCGCCCCATGACCGAATCCCGGGCCAGCCAGCTCACCACGCTGAGCGCCGAACTGCTGCACGAGCGCGGCTTTTCGGCGCTGCTCGCCGGGGCCGCGCACGAACCGCGCACCCACTTCGGCGGCCTGGGCTTCGCCCTGTCCCCGGTGGACAGCCCGTACGCGGGCCACTGGAAGGTGCCCCAGTACCGCACCGAGGCCGCCCTGGGCGAACGCGCGCTGGCCCTGGGCGCGTCGGTGCTGCGCGCCCACGAACTGACCGCGCTCACCGACCGTCCGGACCACATCCGGTGCACGGTCAGCGGCCCCGCCGGGCGCCGGCTGCTGCGGGCCGCCTACCTGGTGGGCTGCGACGGCGCGCACAGCACGGTGCGCCGGCTGGCCCGCTTCCCCGTGACCGCCACCCCCGCGACCAGACGGCTGCTGCGCGCCGACGTGACGGGGCTGCGCATCCGCGACCGCCGCTTCGAACGGCTCGGCACCGGCTTCGCGGTGGCGGCCACCCGCGACGGCGTCACCCGGGTCATGGTGCACGCCTTCGGCGACGCACCGGACGAGCAGCACGGACCCCCCGCCTTCGCGGAGGTCGCCGCCACCTGGAAGCGGGTGACCGGAGAGGACATCCACGAGGGCACCCCCGTGTGGCTGGACGCCTTCGACGACGCCAAGGGACAGGCCGACTCCTACCGGCGCGGCCGGATCCTGCTGGCCGGCGACGCCGCCCACTGGCATCCGCCGGTCGGCGGCCAGGCGCTGAACACCGGACTGCAGGACGCCGTCGACCTCGGCCGCAAACTCGCCGAGACCGTGCACGGCCGGGCCGCCCCCGGCCTCCTGGACAGCTACCACGACCAGCGGCACCCCGTGGCGGCCCGGGTGCTCGACCACGTCGCGGCCCAGGAACAGCTGATGTTCGCCGGCCCCGAGGCCGGGCCGCTGCGCACGCTCTGGTCCGAACTGATCGCCCTCGAGGAGGTCCGCGCCCATCTGACGGCGGTGGCGAGCAACCTCGACCACCCGTTTTCGCAGGTACGCAAGGGGAGGCAGGAAAGGCAATGCAGGACTTCGACACAGACGTGATCATCGTGGGGGCGGGGCCCACCGGGCTCATGCTCGCGGGCGAACTGCGCCTGGCGGGCGTCGAGGCCGTCGTACTGGAGCGGCTGACCGAGCCGATGCGCCAGTCACGCGCCCTGGGCTTCTCCGCCCGGACCATGGAGGAATTCGGCCAGCGCGGGCTGCTGGAACACTTCGGCGACCTGGGCGTCATCCCCGTCGGGCACTTCGGCGGCATGCCGCTGGACTACACCATCGTGCCGGGCGGCAACTTCGGCGTGCGGGGCGTGCCGCAGGCGTTCACCGAGGCGATCCTGCACGCGTGGGCCACCGGCCTGGGCGCCGAGGTCCGCCGCGGCTGGGAACTGACCGCACTGACCGCCGGCGACGACGGCGTAGAGGTCCGCGCGAACACCCCCGAGGGCGAACGCAGCCTGCGCGCCGCCTACGTGGTGGGCTGCGACGGCGCCCGCAGCGCCGTGCGCACCCTGTCGGGCATCGACTTCCCCGGCTACGAGGCCACCATCGAGATGCTGATGGCCGACGTCACCGACGTGAAGGTACGGCTGCGCCCGACCGGCGAACTCGGCGACGCGGGCATGGTCGTCGTGCTGCCCGTCGGCCCCAACACCACCCGCGTCGTCGTCTTCGAGCGCGGCGCGGGCGTACGGCCGACCGCGCAGCCCCCCACCTTCCAGGAGGTGGCCGACGCCTTCAAACGCGTCACCGGCGACGACATCCACAGCGGCAACCCGCAGTGGCTGAGCTACTTCACCGACTCCAGCCGCCAGGCCGCCGAGTACCGCAGGGGCCGCGTCTTCCTGGCCGGGGACGCCGCGCACATCCACATGCCGATCGGCGCGCAGGGCATCAGCGCGGGCGTGGGCGACGCCGTCAACCTCGGCTGGAAACTCGCCGCCGAGATCCGCGGCACCGCCCCCGAAGGCCTGCTCGACACCTACCACACCGAGCGCCACCCCGTCGCGGCCCGCATCCTGGCCAACACGCTCTCCCAGCGCAGCCTCTACCTCGGCGGCCCCGAGATGGACCCGATGCGGTCGGTCTTCGCCGAACTGCTGGCCTACGAGGACGTCCAGAAGCTCCTGGTCGGCATGGTCACCGGCCTCGACATCGTCTACGACACCCCGGGCGCCGGCCACCCGCTGCTCGGCCGGCGCCTGCCGGACCTGAAGCTCACCGCCGGGGCGTCCGGCGAGGTGAGCGCCTACGGACTCCTCAACGGCGGGCGCGGCTTCGTCCTGGACCTGCGCGGCGACGCCGCACTGAGCGCCGCCGCCGAACCGTGGACGGACCGCATCGACGTCGTCGTCGCACAGGTCCGCCCGGACGGCGAACTCGCCGACGCCCAGGCCCTGCTGGTCCGCCCGGACGGCTACATCGCCTGGATCGGCGCGGCCGGATCCGGGACGGACGGTCTCACGGACGCCCTGCACCGCTTCTTCGGCGCGCCCCGCGACCCCCGCTAGGACACGACGCCCCGCCGGCGCGGGCACACAACCAAAAACCAGGAGGAACGAACCATGCCGTTCATCAACCCCGAAGACGGGCACCTGACCGTCCTCAACCTGTTCAAGACCGACACCCGCGCCCGGGTCGACACCCTCGTCAAGGAGATGAAGGCGATCGTCGACACCGCGGCGTTCCCCGGCTGGATCTCCAGCACGGTGCACCGCGGCGAACAGAACCCGGGAACCGCGAACTTCATCCAGTGGCGCGGCATGCAGGACCTGGAGACCCGCTACAACGACAGCGAGTTCAAGCACCACACCGTCCCGGTCTTCCGCGAGATCACCACCTTCGTCCGCCTGATGCAGACCGAGGTCGACTCCAGCCGGCGCCACCCCGCGCTGGGCGGCGTCACCGAGGTCTCGCCCGGGCGCGACGACTACACGGTCATCGAGATCCTCGGCGTCGACCCCGCCGAGCAGGGCGCCCTGACCGCCACACTGGGACAGGCCCACTCCTGGCTCGTGGACGTGCCCGGCTACCGCTCGCAGAGCGTGCTGCGCGGCATCCGCTCGCGCAACCTGGAGGGCGGCGAGGGCACCCTGGCCACCGTCGGCGCGGACAACGACTTTGTTGTTGTTTACTCCCAGTGGGACGGCAAGGACTCCTACGACGCCTTCCGCACGCAGACCGACGCCCAGTGGTCCTCCGCCCGCCGCGGCTTCCAGGACCGGCGCAACTCCCTGATCACCAGCGCCGACTGGAACAGCTACCGCGCCGTCCACACCCGCTCCGCCGAACAGCCCGTGACGGTCTGACCTCCAAGGACATCGCCACCACGACCAGGCCCCCTGACACACGGTCAGGGGGCCTCGTCGTGCCGTCACCGGCCGGCTATCCGGCGATCTCGTTCCAGTGCCACGCGGAGTCGAACGCGGTGACCTCGATGTCCGTGCCGCCGGCCACCAGGCCGGCCGCCAGGGTCGTGGCCCCCGCGACGAAGGCGGAGGTGCGGTGCGCCGCCAGCAGGTCCTGCTCGTCGAACGGCAGCCCCTCACACCGCAGCAGCCGCAGGTCCATGAACCCGTTGAACCGCTGCCCCAGAACCTGGACCGGCTGCGGACTGCGGACGGTGAAGCGCACCCTGGCCGCGACATGGCCGTTGTGGTGCTGATCGGAGTAGTACGCGATGTCCGGGATCGCCGGCGGCACGAAGTGGTCACGTGCCGCGATCTCCGGGACCTTGGGCAGGTTGCCGACCAGGAAGTGCCAGGAGTTGTACTGCATCCGCGAGGAGATCGCCCACGCGGTGTCGGCCAGCCGGCCCGCCGAACCGCCGAACAGCCGCGCCGCGTCCGGCGAGGGCACCACACAGCAGAAGAAGTGCGGGATCTCCCAGCCGGCGATCTCCGGATACGCCCCCGCGCGCAGCGCCCTGATCAGCGCCGGCAGCGACCGCATCCCGCGGCTCATCGCGAAGTCGGCGTCGAACACCGCCGCCGCCGCGCACACCGTCTCGTGCACCAGGGACTCCAGCCCCGTGCCGAACGCCCCGTGCGCCCCGGCCAGCCAGCCCGGCGAGGACTCCAGGCCCGCGGCCAGTCCGGCGAGGGTGTCACCGGTGACGGGAAGCCGTTCGCGCAGCCGCGCGCACAGCTCGGCCTCCAGCCGCTCGGCGTCGCTCTTGACCGGACCGGCGACCCGCTCGATCTTGTGCATCAGCGGGCCGTAGATCTCGCGGTAGAGCTGCACGGACCCCATGAGGTCCCGGCGCCGTGCGGCCAGCGCCCCGGCGAGCTCGCCGAGTTCGGCCACCGTGTGCGAGGCCGGCTCCGGCACCGGGTCCAGCGCGGGGGAGGCCGCGTTGTAGGCCGTGCGGGTGCGCTCCAGCAGGAGGGCGACGTGGTCCAGCGTGAGCTGGGTGCCGTTCGCCTCCTCGATGCGGGCGTACCCCGCCGAGCGCACCAGCAGGGTGAGGCAGACCACCAGCAGCACGTCGCTGTCCGACCACAGCTCCAGCGGCAGCCCGGCCAGACTGCTCAGCGCGCAGTCGGGGTGCCCCGGGGGCAGCGTCTTGCCCGTCAGGGTGTTGGGGCCGCGGAAGTTGGTGTACTGGCGCTTTCCGGCGTAGAGGACGAACGGCGCGGTGCGCAGCGCCGCCTCGACCAAATCCTCCAGCAGGGCGGTGCGGCCGTCGGTGCCCGCCTGCGCCAGCCACCGGCGGCAGTCGGCCGCCGACTCCTGCCACCGGCCGGCGGCCCGGGCCAGTTCGGTCCGGTAGCCGGCGAGGTCCTTCTCCGACCACGGCACCCGCAGCACGCCGTCGACCAGGTCGGTCTGCGCGTTCAGCGGGCCCTGGGAGGGAACCCGGACGACGACCCGGCCGCTCGTGTCCAGCCCGATCTCGCCGAGGAAGGCGGTGCCGGCGCCGTCGCCGGCCCGGCCGCCGCCCTGGCCCTCGTCGCGCCAGGACCGGCCGGCCAGGACCTTCAGCGCGGTCTCGGCCTCGACATCCAGCGCCCGCAGCTGGATGTCCGCCGGGACGTGCCCGGCGAGCGTCAGCAGCGTGTCCACGGCCCCGGCCAGGTCCGGCGCGGCACGCGCCTGCTCCCAGACCGCCCGGAGCAGGGCCGGGAACCCGGCGTCCCGCACGCCGGTGCCATCGGGCCCGCCGGTGGCACCGGCGGGCCGGCCGAGCCTGCTGGGCCTGCGGCTCTGCCGCGCCTTGGCCAGGGCCGCCCTGCGGGTGAGGGTGCCGTCCCGCTCGGCGGGCGCCGTCATGCCGGACCCCTGGCCGTCAGGCCGACGTGGTCCCACATGCGGGCCTCGGTGGCCGTCCACTCCTCGTCCACATAGATGCAGTCGACGGGGCAGACCATCACGCACACCGGGCAGCCCGAGCACAGCTCGGGAACGATCACGACGTTGAGTCCGTCGTCGAAGATCGCCCCGAACTCCGGCGGGCAGCCGCGCAGGCACGTGTCACAGGTGATGCATTCCGACGTCTCGATACGGCGCGGCGGTTTCTTCCAGTTCTCGTCGCGGGACTGCCGCGCGATCCGCTCGGTGCGCTTGGAGGCGGCGGTGGAAGGAGTGTCTTTTACCCTTGGCATGCTGTGCTCACCCTCACCAGTGATGGCCCGTCAGCGGGAGCGCTCGGATATCGCGTCCGAAATGCCGTTCCACAGAACCGTCCTGGCCGCGAGCGCGCGGTCGACGGTCTCCTGGCACTCGGCCCACTTGACGGCGTCGTCGCCGCACAGGTCGGCGAGCATCTGCATCGCCATCGGCGTGTGCTCCTCGGCGTCCACCTGGATGTGCCGCCGCAGGTAGTCGACGAACGTGGACAGCGAGCCGTGGCCGGCGTTGAGCGCGGCGACCTGGTCGAACATGTCGGGGATCAGGTCCTCGCGGCCGAAGGCGAACGCCGCGGCCTGGCAGTGCACGGGGGAGTGCTCGATGAACTCCCAGGTCGTGCCCACGAATTCGGTCACCGACCGCGGCACGCCCGCCTCCTTCAGCGCGGCCGGGACCGCACGCCCCTGGCGCAGCAGGGCGATGAAGGTGTCGATGCGCGTGGTGTCCGCGCCCGACTGGCGCATGCCGTCGAGGTACAGCTCGAAGTGGCTGATGAAGCCCTCGCCGAGCTCGTCGCTCTCCTCGACCAGGACGATGTCGTTGATGAGCCGGCGGCTGCCGGTGGCGGCGGACGGCAGCCACGGCACCTCGACGCAGGTCAGCCGGCGCTGCAGGGACTTGAGCAGGGACATGAAGTCCCACACCGCGAACACGTGGTGCTCCATGAACGTGACGACCGCGTCCACGCTGTTCAGCTGGTGGTAGACCGGGTGGCCGAGAACCTTCTGGCGGGACGGCTCGACGGCTTCCTTGAGCGTCTCGACGCCCGAGTTGGTCCCATCCCATTCGTACCGTGACATGCGGCAACTCCCTTGTCTTCAGGTCTGGTTCGGAGAGGTCTGGATCAGAGGTCTGGATCAGAAAAGGTCTGGATCAGAAAGGGCTGGATCAGGGCGGGGCTGGTTCGGTGCGGGACCGACGTCAGAAGGCACCGAAGTACTCGCGGTGCTCCCACGCGGTCACGTCGCCCGGCGCGGTCCGGGCGGGCCCGGCCGCGCACCAGGCGTCGAACCGGGTGGCCTCGCTCTCCTTCAGCTTCGCCAGGCAGGAGGCCAGCGGTGCGCCGAGCAGCCGCTCGGCGCTCTCGCTCGCGCGGAAGGCCTCCAGCGCCTCGCGCAGGGTCCGGGGCAGCGGGGCCGGTGCCGGTGCCGCCTGGGCGGCTTCGGGGCCGGCGAGCAGCCCTTCGAGGCCGGCGTGCAGCTGGGAGGCGATGGCCAGGTAGGGGTTGGCGCACGGCTCGCCGATACGGTTCTCGACGTGGGTGGAGCTGCCGCCGCTGAGGACCCGGATCAGGGCGCTGCGGTCCTCGAACCTCCAGTCGACGGCGGTCGGGGCGAGCGTGAACTCCGGGGCCAGGCGCCGGTAGCCGTTGACGGTCGGGACGGACAGCAGGCTGAACTCCCGCGCCCGCGCCAGCAGGCCCGCGATGTAGGACCGGCCCTCGGCGGAGATGGCGTCCTGCAGCCCGTCGCCCTCGGCGAACAGGTTGAGGCCCGTCTTCGTGCTGGTGACCGACTGGTGCAGGTGCCAGCCGCTGGGGTCGAAGCTCGCCAGGCGCGGCAGGGTCATGAACGAGGCGTGGTAGCCGCGCCGCCTGCACTCCTGCTTGAGCTGGGTGCGGAACAGCAGCATCGCGTCGGCGGCGTCCGCCGCCAGCATCGGGTTGAACGTCGTCTCGAGCTGTCCGGGACCCGACTCGTGCTCGAACGAGCGCAGCGGCAGGCCGAGTTGCAGGAGCATCGCGGCCAGCGGGTCGGCGACGTCGGCGACCGAGTCGTAGGCGCTGTCGAGGTTGAACTGGTAGCCGGGGTTGACCGCCTCCACCTCCGGGGCCGGTCCCTGCAGGCCGAAGCCGTTGCCCGCGTTGCCCACCGGGCCGCCGGTCAGGCGGGTGAGGTACCACTCGACCTCGAGACCGATGACCGGGGACAGGTCCTGGCGGGCGTACTCGGCGCAGACCCGGCGCAGCACGCCGCGGGCGGACAGCGGGTGCGGCGTGCCGTCGCGCAGGTACTCGTCGCCCAGCACCCAGGCGGTCCGCGGCCCGGCCTTGGGCAGCACCTGGAACGTGCGCGGATCGGGGACCAGGACGAAGTCGCCCGCGCCGAGCAGTTCACCGACCCCCACCCCGGCGTCGGCGAGGAAGTCGACGGCCACCGCGTGGCCGGTGTCGAAGAGGAACGGCCCGGCGCTGAAGTCCATGCCGTTGCGCAGCACCGTACGGAACACGTCCGCGGGCACCGTCTTGGACCGGGCCAGCCCGTGCGGGTCGCAGAACACGACCCGCACGAGATCGACCTCCGCCAGCTGCAGTTCGACCTGCTCGGCCGCGGCGGCCTGCCGGTCGTCCCAGAGCCCGAACTCGGCGACGAACGAGGGACGGCCGACACCGCTCTCACCGCCGTGCAGGGACCACGACCTGGAAACCATGGTCAACTTCCTTTCGCTGTAAGGCCGGGGGGAGTCAGGCTGAGGCCGAGCGCCGTCTCGAGGAGCTCGCCCGCCCGGAGCACGAGAGCGTCCTCGCCGACGCGGCCGACCAGCTGGAGGCCGGCCGGGAGCCCGGCCGGGGTGAGGCCGACGGGCAGCGACAGGGCGGGCTGCCCGGTGAGGTTGAACGGATAGGTGGCCGGCGACCAGGCGAGCCAGCGCAGGTCCCGGGCCGCGCCGGCCCCGGGCGGGGCGATCGCGCCCGCGGCGAACGGCTCGAGGGGGACGGTCGCCATGGCCAGCAGGTCATAGCCCTCCATCACCGCGGCGAGCCTGGTCCGCAGGGCGAGCCGGGTCTGCTCCGCGCGGGCCACCGCGGCCCCGCTGACCGAGCGCCCGTAGCGCACGACGGCGAGCCGGCCCTCGTCGCACCACGGCTCGTCCGCGGGCGCGGTGCCGTTCGCCTCGGCGGCGGCGAGGATGTCCACCAGGGCTTCGTAGGGGTCCGGGAACGGGGCCTCGATGCGCTCCACCCGGTGCCCCAGCGCGGCCAGCACCGGCAGGACCTTCTCGGTGGCGTCGCGGACCGCGCCGGACGTCCCCGCGAACTCGATCCAGCCGATGCGCAGCGCGCCGCGCCGCGCATCGGGCACCGGCGCGGCCGGCGCCGACTGGGGGTCGCGGCGGTCGGGACCGGCCAGCACCGCCATCAGCTCACCGACGTCCGCCACACTGCGCGCCAACGGCCCGACATGCGACAGCCGTTCGGCACAGGGCGGAACGTAGGGGATGTGCCCGAAGGAGGGCTTGAACCCGACCACGCCGCAGAACGCCGCCGGGATGCGCACCGACCCCGCCCCGTCGGTGCCCAGCGAGGCGGTGCACAGGCCCGCCGCGACCGCGGCCGCCGACCCGCCGCTGGAACCGCCCGCCGTCCTGCCCGGATCCCAGGGATTACGGGTGGCGGGCCCCACCCGGCTGACGGTGCTCGCACTCCACCCGTACTCCGACGTCGCCGTCTTGCCCACCACGATCGCGCCCGCCGCCCGCAGCCGGGCCACACAGGGCGCGTCCGCGGCGGCGCGCGGGTTCGCCAGCAGCGATCCCCGCCGGGTGGGCAGGTCCCGCGTCTGGATGAGGTCCTTCACCGACACCGTGACGCCCAGCAGCGGCCGGTCGCGGAAGGCGGCCGCACCGCGACGGGCGATCAGCCGGTCGGCCGCCCTGGCCTCGCGCACCGCGCGGGCCCCGGCGACCTCGACATAGGCACCCAGCCGCGGATCCGTCTCACGGATGGCGTCGAGCACGTCCAGCACATGCCCGGCGACCGTGGAATGACCCTCGAGAATAAATTGCCGTGTTTCGCGAATGTTGCGGCAGACCGGCTGCCGGCTCGTGGTTGTGGTGGACTCTGACACGAGACCACTACAAGTCATCGACTGAATTCCGTGCAACTTACGGATTGAGGGTGTTTCATCTGCGCCCATTCCGCAGTTGAACAACAATTTCTTGCGAATGTTTCGGGGCGCCGAGCAGCATGTTTTCCCAGGTAATTCATGCCCGCATATTGCACAGGAGAAGATCCGATGACTCCACGGATGGACAATCCTTCCCTGGTCGTTCCCGGCGCACTGCAGCCCCTGCTCGACCTGACCGAGGTCATCGGCAAGGTCGGCGTGCCGCAGACGACGCTCGACCTGATCCGGCTGCGCGTCAGCGAGATCAACGGCCGCGCCTACACGCTCCCGGCGGGCCCCGACCAGCCCGCCGGCGTCGACACGCGCCTTGCCCGGGTGGCCGCCTGGCGGACCGAGTCCTGCTTCGACGCCGCCGAGCGCTCCGCGCTGGAGATGGCCGAGGCCATCACCTCGATGACCGACCCGCAGGACATGGCCCCGGACGAGATCTGGGAGGAGTCCGCCCGCCACTACAACGACGAGCAGCTCGGCGCGCTCGTCATGCACATCGGCCTGGTCAACTTCTGGAACCGGGTCAATGTCGCCACCCAGCAGGAACCCGCGGTCTGGCGCTGAGGAAAGGGACCCGCACCGTGCTGAAACTCATCAACACCGGCCTGGGCCGGACCGGCACCACCTCACTGAAAGCGGCCCTGGACCGGCTCGGCCTCGGCCCCTCCTTCCACATGTTCGACATCGTCGGCGACGAAGAACGCCTCAAACAGTGGGAGAAGATCGTCTGCGACGGGCAACGCCCCGACTGGGCGGCCCTGTTCGACGGCTACGACTCCGCGGTCGACGGCCCCTGCGCGGTCTACTACCAGCAGATCAGCCAGGCGTTCCCCGACGCCAAGGTGATCCTCACGGTCCGCGACGCCGACAGCTGGTACCGCAGCACCTACGACACGCTGTACCAGTTCGCCCTGCGCAGCGCGCAGAACCCGCCGCCGCCCGGATCCCAGCAGGCCCGGCTGTTCCGCGTCACCAGCACCATGGTCTGGGACGGCCTGTTCGGCGGCCGGTTCGCCGACAAGGACCACGCCATCGAGGTCTACCACCGGCACAACGAGGACGTCGTGCGCACCCTGGGCGCGGACAACGTCCTCGTCTACGACGTGCACCAGGGCTGGGAACCGCTGTGCGCCTTCCTCGGGGTCCAGGCGCCCCCGGAGGACTTCCCGCGCGCCAACGACAGCGCGTCCATGCGCCGGCGGATCGCCCAGGCGTCCTCCGGAACCGGCCCGGTCCCCACCGGCTGAGACAGCGAGGAGCAAGCGGTGCTGATCTCGGAAATGACGGTCCCCGGCGCCTACCGCGTCCAGCCCGAGCCCCTGAGCGACCGGCGGGGCCACTTCTTCGAATCGGTGAAGGCCAGCGCCCTGCTGGCCGACAGCGGCTGGGACTTCACGGTCCGCCAGGTCAACTACTCGGTCTCCCGGCGCAACACCCTGCGCGGCATCCACGGCACCAAAGTCCCGCCCGGCCAGGCCAAGTTCGTCACCTGCGTACGCGGCAGCGCGCTCGACATCGCCGTCGACATCCGCGTGGGCTCGCCGACGTTCGGCCACTACGACGTCACCCACCAGAGCCCGGAGACGGGAACGGCCGTCTACCTGCCCGACGGCGTCGGCCACGCCTTCCTCGCCCTCAGCGACGACACCTGCATGAGCTACCTCTGCTCGCAGGAGTACGAGCCGGGAACCATGATCGACGTCGACGCGCTCGACCCGGCCCTCGCCCTGCCGTGGGACCTGAAGGAACCGCCGATCCGCTCGGACAAGGACGCCGCGGCCCCCACCCTGGCCGAAGCGGCCGCGGCCGGTCTCCTGCCGACCTTCGAACAGTGCCTGCCCCACCGGGCCTTCGCGCTGCTGAACAACCCGGCCGGCCACCGCGAGGGATGACACCGAGCCCTCCCCGGGCCGGAACCCGGAAGAATTGCCGCACCGAAGAAGAACCAGGAAGAACGAAGAAGAACCAGAAGGACGAAGAAGAACCAGAAGAACGAAGAACGGCAGCCGGCGTCCGCGGACGCTCGCTGCCGTTCTTCTTCGCTCTTCTTCGTTCCCCGTCTCTTCGCCGGGGGCCTCACCCGCCGCCGTTCATCCGGGCTCCCGGCCCAGGGCGTGCTCGCGGATGCGGGCCATCAGGGCGGCCTGCCGCAGCAGTTCGTGATGGTGCGCCGCCCGCAGGCTTGGATCGCGCACCGCGTCGTGGAAGGCGGTGAACACCCCGAGGAACTGGTCGGACGCCGGGGCGGTGATCCGGGTCTCGCGGTCCCTCTGCTGCAGCCGCAGCACCGGACGGGCGCTCGGCGAGGGGGTGAACGCCCACTCCAGGACCAGACGCCCCTCGCTTCCCCACAGGTCGTACGTCGAGCGGTAGCTGTGGGACAGGCCGAAGGAACAGTTCGCGGTGACACCGGCGCCGTCCCGCAGCAGCGCCACCCCGGACACATCCACGCCCCGCTCCGGATCGAACGTCAGGCCCGCCCCCAGCACCTGCGCCTGCGGCCCCAGATACTCCTGGGCCGCGCGCACCGGATAGCAGCCGACCTCCCACAGCGCCCCGCCGCCCAGATCAGCCTGGTACTTGATCCCGGCCGGGTCGGTCGGCGGAATGCCGAACACCCCGTTGTAGGACCGCAGTTCCCCGATGGCGCCGTCTGCCACCAGGGACAGTGCCTGCTCGTGCTGGGGATGGCGCAGGAACGCGAAGTTCTCCATGACGAGCAGCCCGCGCTCCTCGGCGAGCGCGATCAGGGACCGGGCACTGTCCTCGCGGGGCACCGCCGGCTTCTCGAGCAGGACATGCTTTCCCGCCTCCAGCGCCCGGCGCGCCCACCGGGCGTGCTCGCTGTTGGGCAGCGGGATGTAGACCGCGTCGATGTCGGGCAGTTCCAGGAGCCGCTCGTACCCCGCGACGGCCTTGCAGCCGGCCCGGGCCGCGACACCCTCGGCCTTCTCCCGGCTGCGGCTCGCGACCGCCACCAGACGGAACGGCGACTCCTCGATCGCCGGGAGGGCCCGCCGCACCGCGATGTCGGCGCACCCGATGACGCCGATACCGGCCCTCTGCTCGGATTCAAGAACGGGTGTCAGATCTTCGATGTTCACAGGCCCACCTAAAAGACGACAGAAATTCGCATGCCTGAACCGGGATAACGCCAGCCTGAGTAAACGGCACCGGGTTTGTCAACATTCACGCCATTCACGGTCCCGTGACATCCGGGGAGGCTTTTGAACGTGTGTTACCCCAATATAAAGTGCGGACATCGCCTAATGGGCACGAAGTCACTGAGGAGGCGCCACGGTGAAGGGCATCATCCTGGCCGGCGGCAATGGCACGAGACTCCATCCGATCACGCTCGGTGTCTCGAAGCAAATGCTCCCGGTTTACGACAAGCCGATGATTTACTACCCGCTTTCGGCCCTGATGCTGGCGGGAATCACGGAGATCGAGATCATCACCACCCCCGACGACCTGGAGATGTTCCGCCGCCTGCTGGGCGACGGCTCCTGGCTCGGGATCTCCCTGACCTACGCGGAACAGGACAAGCCCCGCGGGCTCGCCGACGCGTTCCTGGTCTCCGCGGACCACATCGGCGACGACTCCGTCGCCCTGGTCCTGGGCGACAACATCTTCCACGGCTACGAATTCGGGCCCATGCTCCAGCGGGCCGCCCAGAACATCGAGGGCTGCGTCCTGTTCGGCTACCCGGTGCGCGACCCCGAGCGCTACGGCGTCGGCACACTCGACGACCAGGGAAAACTCATCGCCCTCGAGGAGAAGCCCACCCAGCCGCAGACCAACATGGCGATCACCGGGCTGTACCTCTACGACAACCAGGTCGTGGACATCGCCCGCGGGCTGCGGCCCTCCGAACGCGGAGAGCTGGAGATCACCGACCTCAACCGGGTCTACATGGAACGGGGCGAGGCCACCCTGATCCCGCTCGGCCGCGGCTTCGTCTGGCTGGACACCGGAACCCACGACGCGCTGATGGAGGCGGGGGACTACGTCCAGGTCCTCGAACACCGCCAGGGCGTACGCATCGCCTGTCTCGAAGAGATCGCCTGGCGCATGGGATACATCGACCAGGAGGCCTGCTACCGGCTCGGAAGCCGCCTCTCGAACTCTTCCTACGGGCAGTACGTCATGGAAATGGCCCAGGCGGGCTGAGGACGAACGGCACCCCGGAACACCGAAATCCGCCCCCTCACCGGAAGAAGTCCCATCGCCATGAAATTCCTGTTCACCGTCGGCGGCAGCCAGGCGGCCGTCTTCGGCGTCGCCCCCCTCGCCACGGCCGCACGCAGCGCGGGCCACGAGATCCTCCTCGCCGCCGACGAACCCCTGATGGCGGCCGCGCAGTCCGTCGGCCTGCCCGCCGTCTGCATCACACCCGAGCGCATGCGCTACGGACAGGACGCCCTGACCGCCGCCGGCCGCCTCGACGCCCTGCTGGAACTGACCGGGCAGTGGAGCCCCGACCTGGTCGTCGGCGGCCTCTCCCACGTCCCCAGGGTGCTCGCCGCCCGCCTCAAGGTCCCCTACGTCCGCCACATATGGCACATCGCCCCGATGGCCCGCCGCGACCGCACGGCCGTGGCCGAACTGAAGCCGGAACTGGAACGCCTGGGCCTGGCCGAACTGCCGCCCCCCGACCTCTTCATCGACCTGTGCCCGCCGTCCCTGCGCCCGCCCGGCGCCCCCGCCGCACAGTCGATGCGCTGGGTCCCCCGGGTGAGCCAGCGCCGCCTCGAACCGTGGATGTACACCCGCCCTGCCGGCCGCCGCCGCGCCCTGATCACCGCGGGAACCCGCAACCTCATGCTCGACACCCCCGGCAGCTCGCTGCGCACCCTGGTCGAGGAACTGACCGGCGCGGGAGCCGAGGTCCTCATCGCCGCACTCCCGGAGGCCGCCGAACAGTTCGGCTCCCAGCTGGGCGACGTCCGTATCGGCTGGATCCCCCTGGACGTGGTCGCCCCCACCTGCGACCTGGCCGTCCACCACGGCGGCGCGACCACCGCCATGACCCTCATCAACGCGGGCGTGCCCCAGCTGATCATCCCCGACAACGGCTACGGCAAGGCCGTCGCCCAGTCCATCAGCGACTTCGGCGCCGCCGTCATGGTCGACCGGCACCGGCCCGAGCCCGGCCGCGGCCCCGACGAGATCACGGCCGCCGGCTGCCGCGCGATCCTCTCCGACCCCCGCTACGCCGAGCGGACCCGGCTCCTCGCCGAGGAGAGCGCGTCGCTGCCCACTCCCGCCGAGGTCCTGCGCGACATCGAGGCACTCACCGCCCGCTGAACCAGAATGCGGCCGGCCGGTTCCCCGGCCGGCCGCATTCGCTTGCCACGCGCAGCTCCCGAGCACGCGCATCGCCCACGCACATCGCCCTGGGACCGCGGAGAAACTCTCCGCGGTCCCAGGGCGATGGCGCTCGAGCCGCCGGACGGACCCGCCGTCAGATCAGAGCCTCCAGCCGGGGCACGATCTCGGCGGGCGTGGGAAGCGTCGAGATCTCCTTGGCGAGGAACTGGGTGCGCTCGGTGTAGCTCGGGTTCTCCAGCAGCTCCCGGCACGCCGCCGCGATGACCTCGCCGGGCGCCTTGTCGGGCTCCTGCGCCTGCGGCCACAGCGTCTTGCCGGCACCGAAGCCGCTGATGGCCTTGGCGATGGCCTCGCGGTGGTAGTTCGGCGGGAACTCCGGAGGGTTCTCCGGGATGATCAGCTGCGGCACGCCGTTGGCCATCAGCGTCGTGGCGGTGGTCGCGCCGCCGTGATGGACCGCCAGATCACAGGTGGCGGCGGCGACATCGATCGGGATCCAGCCGACCCGCGCGTCACCCAGCTGCTCGCCGAACCGCTCGGCCGCGCCGGGGGAGGCGGCGATCAGCACCTCGGCGCCCAGCTTGCCCAGCTCGCTCACCAGCAGCGGCATGGACCAGCCCGGCTCACGGAACATCAGGCTGCGGAACCCCGAGGTGATCAGCACCCGGCGGCGGCCCTCGGGACGGGTGTACATCCAGCGCTCCAGCCGGCGCTGCGGGTTGGACGGGATCCAGCGCAGCGACTGCGCGGCGGGGTCGTGGGCCGGCCGCAGCGACGGAGGCGTCGAGTCCAGCAGCAGATCGGGCTTGAGCAGCCCGTCCACGCCCAGGCGCTCCAGCTCGGGCCGCAGCTCCTCCTCGGCGCCGGGGTCGATGCCGGTGAGCGGGATGCCCAGGTACTCGACCTGGCGCACATAGGGGACCTTGAGGTGCGCGGCGAGCAGCATCGCCGCGTAGCTCTGCGAGCTGCCGACGACCACGTCCGGGGTCCAGTCCTTGGCCAGCTCCAGCAGGGACTTCACCCCCGCCAGACCCATCTGCGCGAAGCCGCGGCCCTGGCCGAACATCTCCTGGTCACCCAGCTCCCGCGGGAACCGCAGGCCCTTGCCCGGGTTGGTGATCCGCATGAAGTGCCGGATCGGATCGACGGTGAAGCAGAAGGTGGGAAGTCCGATGGCCTCCGCGGTTTCCACCCACGGCTCGTGGGCGGCCAATATGACCTGATGGCCCGCGTTCCGCGCGGCCGTCGCCAGCGGGGCAGCGGCATAGTAGGTGGCCTGGCTGCCCGTGGTTATGAACAGGATTTTCATGGCACTCCGGATGCTTTTCGTGGACGCGGCCTGACGCATTGACGAACATCACCGATGGTCCGCAACGCGCCCTTTCTCTGTCAAACATCCTCAAATGGCAAGCCCGTTCAATTGCGGATTCCGCGCAGTTGAACAAGACATATGCCGGACCCGTTCCGAGGCCTCGCCGTGGCAACATCGAACATTGCGCGGCCCTTGGTGTCCGATCATCATGAGGTCGGAACGTGCGGCGAGGAAGTCCCGGAAAAACGGATACCGAAAGTCGGTGGCACCCATGAATACCCTGATCTACAACGCCCGAATGGCGCTCCGTGACGTCATGGAAGTGAATATCTTCACGCAGGGAAACGACAAGGTCTATCTGACCGTTTTCCCCGAGCTGGTCTGGGAGGGCTCCAAGGAGACGCAGTCGGACAAGGTCATCCGGTCCGTCATCGACCGCCTCCACGACATGGACCTGGACGTCGCCGGCGGTGAGGACGCCGTCCGCACCCTCCTGGACTCCGGATCCGTGGAGATCATCCGCAAGGCCGCCTGAAACCGGTGCACCGGGCCCGCACACCCCGTGCGCCCGGTGACCCGATCCCCTGACGAGGAGGTACCACGGCCGTGATTTCCCGCTACGCCCTGCCGGAGATGGCCGAACTCTGGTCCGACCAGGCCCGCTACACCACCTGGGCGCGGGTGGAGGTGCTGGCCTCCGAGGCGCAGGCGCTGCTCGGCCGGGTCCCCGACGCCGCCCTCGCCGACATCCGACGGGCCGAGGTGCCCGCGGCGGCACGCGTCGCGGAACTCGAACGCGAACGCGACCACGAGATCCTCTCCTTCCTCGCCGCCTTCTGCGAGGACCTGCCGGACGACTCCGCGCGCTGGGTGCACCTGGGCATGACGAGCTACGACCTCGTGGACACCGCCCTGGGCCACACCCTCGCCCGGGCCTGCGACCTTCTGACCGGCGCCGCCGGCCGACTGCGCGGGGCCCTGGTGGACAAGGCGACCGAGCACTGGGACACGGCGTGCATCGGCCGCACCCACGGCATGCACGCCGAGCCCACCACCTTCGGCCACAAACTCGCCGGCTTCGCCTTCGCGATCGACCGCTCGGTGCGCCGGCTGACCGACGCACGCGAACAGGTCGCGGTGGGAACCATCTCCGGCTCCGTCGGCACGTACGCCCTGATCGACCCCTTCGTCGAGGAACACGTGTGCGCGGCCCTGGGCCTGGGCGTGGAAGAGGCACCCAGCCAGGTCGTCGCCCGCGACCGGCACGCCCAGCTCGTCCAGGCCGTCGCGACCCTCGGCGCCTGCGTCGAGCAGATCGCCGTCGAGATGCGGCTGCTGTCGCGCACCGAGGTCCGCGAGGTGGAAGAACCCCGCACCGCCGCCTACCAGGGCTCCAGCGCCATGCCCCACAAACGCAACCCGACCACCAGCGAGCGATTGACCGGGCTGGCCAGGCTGCTGCGCGGATACGCCGGGACGATGCTGGAGAACGTGGCGCTGTGGCACGAGCGGGACCTGTCGCACTCCTCCGTCGAACGGGTCGTCCTGCCGGACGCGCTGACCGTCGCGCACTACCAGGTGAGCGCGGCCACCGACCTCGTAGAGGGACTGCAGGTCTTCCCCCACCGGATGCGCACCGCGATCGACGCGACCGGCGGACTGGCCTACAGCTCCGCCGTCCTCGCGGACCTGCTGGAGGCCGGCAGCGAGCGCGAGCGCACCTACCGCACGATCCAGGACGCCGCCAACGGCGAGGACTTCCTCACCGGCCTCAGGACCCAGGGCATCGAGACCGGCCCGCTGGAACCCGGGCGCTTCCTGACCCACCACGACGTCATCCACAAGCGATTGGACAAGCTGCGTGAGCTGGAGCATTGAGCGGGAGAACGGATCCGACCTCGACCTCGCGGACGTCCTGCGCGTCTACGAGGAGTCCGGCCTCGGCGAACGCCGGCCCGTCCAGGACACCCAGCGCATGGCCGCCATGGTGCGCGGCGCCAACCTGGTCATCACCTGCCGCGTCGACGGCGAACTGGTCGGCATCGCGCGCAGCGTCTCGGACTTCTCCTACGTGACCTACCTGTCCGACATCGCCGTCGTCCGCGCCTACCAGCGCACCGGCATCGGCCGGCAGCTCATCGACGCGACCCGCAAGGAGGCCCCCCAGGCCAAGATCGTCCTGCTGTCGGCCCCCGCAGCGGCCGACTACTACCCGCACATCGGCTTCACCGCTCACCCCTCCGCCTGGGTCCTCAATCCTTGACCCCCGAATGCCCCGGGTGCCCGCGCTGCCCCACCGGCGCGGGCATCCGCGTGTGCGACGGCCGGTCCGAGGAGGCGCGCGCTGCTCGGCGCGGGCGCGGGGGCATCGGCAGGTCCGGGCCCGCGCTCAGGAGCACCGGAGCCCGGAGAACTGTCCCGCAACTGCCGGTCGCGGGGGAGACGACCTCGCTGCGGCAGGTGTGATCACGGTGTCGGGAGCGCGCACAAAAACCCCTGTGCGCCGGCTCGCACACCTCTGCGATCATCCCCGGATGGCGCACAGTCTCGAATCGCTGGTCATCCGGCACACCCACCGCCTTCCCTCCCCCAAGGGCTCCGCCGGTCAAGGAGCCGGCGCCGCACGGCAGTTCGACGCGGCGCTGACATCCGTGGGCTTCAAGCTCTCGGCCGAGCTGCTGGAGCGGCTGTCGGGGCTGTCCGAGGACGCGGTCGTGCACACCGCAGAGCGGACGCTGCGCACCGTGAGCGAGATGGTGGGCGACCACGTCCGGCACAACGCGTACTTCATCGACTTCCCGGCGAACGTGCCGGACACCGAAGAGTTCTGGATGAGTTGCGTGGCGAAGGCGCTCGGCGACGAGACGTCGCGCGAGAACGTGCTGACGCAGCTGGCGCACGGGGTGCTGGACCTGCTCAGCCTCCCCACCTACGGCCGCTACCAGCACACCTACGAGGAGATGCTCGCGGCGCAGGACGAGCTGATCGCCTCGGCGGGCGACCGGGTCACCGTCCTGCATCTCGGCCGGGACCTGGACGACGAACTCACCGGCCTCTACCTGGCCCTGGCCGGCAGCACGACCCCCCTGGGCGAGGACGACCTGCGCGACCTCAAGACCCTCGCCGAGCGGTGCGCGCTCGGCCCCCAGCCGGAGGCGATCCCGGTCCGGGAGAACAGGGCGGTCGTCAACGAGGCCCGGCTCGGCGTCGGGGCGGACCTCCTCCTCGACACCGTCACCGATGTGCTGCGGCTGGCCTGCGCGCTGTCGGGCGGCGACGTGACGCTGCAGGAGCCGACCCGGTTCAGGGCGCTGTCGCGGCCGCTGCGCCGGGCACTGCTCGCGGGTCTGGACGCCGTGGTCGCGGCGAACCCCGCGAAGCTCGCCGATGTGCACGCGCACCGCGAGCCCTTCAAGCGGCTCGGCGAGCGCCTCCACCCGCACGAGTACCCGCGCTGGCCGCACGCCGCCGACGTGTTCGCGGTCGCTCGGGGCGAGAAGGAGGCACGGTCCTTCGACAGCCGGGTCGAGAAGCTGCTCGACGAGTTCGACGTCCTCGGTGCGGTGAAGCTGCTGACGTCCGCTCCCGGAAAACTGTTCCGCGCCCTGGACCTCCTGCTGCGCATCGCCGCCGACCAGAACGAGCGGGACGCGGTGGTGGCCGCCGCGGTGCAGGTCGCTCCCGGCGTCTCCGGCCGGGTCGTGCTCTCGGTGCGCGAACACCTCCACAACCGGGAGCGGGAGAGCGACGAACCCCGCATCTTCGTCAACCGCCGGGGCCGCGCATGGGTGACCCCCGACTTCCGGCCGCCGGTACCGGCCGCGGACCGCGATCGTCTGATCGCCGCCCTCGACGCCGAGATGCGTCGCCGGCTCCCGGCGCCGGGCCGGCTGCTGCTCGACCCCGACGTCCTCGACGTGGCGCTTCCGCTCAGCGGCCGGGCGACCGCGGCCGGGCTCGGCGTACTGCCGCGAGGGTCGGTCTCGGCGGTCGACGGCGAACAGCTGCGCTTCTTCGTGTACTGGAAGGAAACCGAGGACCGGACCGACTACGACCTGTCCGCACTCCTTCTTCACGCCGACTACAGCACCGATGCCTGGCTCTCCTACACGTCCCTCAAGGCTGTCGGGGGCGAGCACTCGGGCGACATCACCGAGGCGCCCGACGGCGCCTCGGAGTTCATCAACCTGTCCCTGGACCGGGTGCGCAGCACCTTCATCGTTCCGCAGGTCAACATCTACGCCGGCGAAAACTTCGAGGAGGTCGAGGAGTCGTTCTTCGGCTTCATGCTGCGCGACGGTGAGCACAAGGGCCGGCCGTTCGAGCCGCGCACGGTGCGGATGAAGTCGGAGCTGCGCGGGGTGGGCCGGGTGGCGCTGCCGCTGGTGTTCCGGCGCGGGGACGACGGCCGGTGGCGCGCGAAGTGGCTGCACCTGTATCTGAAGGGCATCTCGTCGGCCAACCGGGTCGAGGAGAACCAGGTATCGGTGTCGAAGGTGGTGCGCGCCATCGTGGAGCGCGAGCAGTTGACGGTGGGATACCTGATCGACCTGATGTCCCGCGACACCACGGCCTTGGACCTGTGGGACGGCGAGCCGGTCCCGGACGAGCCCGTGATGTACATCGGCCTCGAACGTCCCGAGGGACTGCACCCGGACTCCCGGATCATCACCCTCGAAAATCTGCGCGACTTGATTCCGGGCTGAATGCTAGCGTTGCCCACGGCGAGGCCATGAAGGGGCTTCCTTCTCATTCCTTTCCGAAAACGAGTTCTTTCGCTTTCCTCGCCGCCGACTTCGACTGGGAGGCGCCCGCGTGGCGCCTCCCAGTTTTTGTGTGCGCCGGGTCGCGTCGTCAGCGGTCCGAACGGCCGACAGCCCTTGGTGCGCGGCCCGCAGCACGCGGTCAGTGATGGTGGCCGCCCGCGTTCAGGTGGGCGGCGGGGCTGACCACCAGGGGGCGGACCATGTGCTGTTCGTGCTCCAGCATGTGGCAGTGGTGCACGCCCCGGCCGACAACGGGGAAGCGGACCGCCACGGTGACCAGTTCGCCCGGGGTGCCGTTCGGGCCCGGGGTGATCTGGCCGGCCGTCCCCACCCGGACCGTGTCCTTCTCGCCGCGTTCGTGCGCCTCCAGTTCGGCCGCCGCCTTGAACGCGATCGGCCTGGCCGAGCCGCGGGTGACCCGGTCGAACCCGGTGATGTCGTAGTTCTCCCGGGACAGCACCTGGAAGTGCGCCAGGTGGATGTGCATGGGGTGGGGGGAGGCGGCGAGGTTGAGGTACTTCCAGATCTCCACCCCCTCGTGCGCCGCGGTGAACGTCGCGCCGTCGTCGTAGGCCATCGCCGTCCTGCGCAGCGTGACGAGCGTGCCGTCGGCGTCCTTGACCTGGACGATCCCGGCGGCGGGCAGCGTGATGTCCTGCGCGTCGATCTCCTCCATCTCCCACAGTTCGGGCATGTTCTGCGTGCCGGGGCCCACCAGCACCACCCAGCGCGGGGGCCGGTCGTGCGGCAGGTCGTGGTGGCCGACCCGGGTGAAGGTGGGGGAGAGGACCCCGGGCAGCGTGAACTTGGCCGAGGGCCTGCGGTCGGCGACACGGAACTGCATCACATCGGGTTCCAGCAGGTCGTTGCGCTTGCTGGACTCGCCCGGCGTGATGCCCTGCAGCGTGTTGACCAGCTTGAGGGTCTGCCCGCGGAACGCCTGGAAGTCGACCAGGACGTCGGCGCGTTCGCCGGGGGAGAGGTTGAGCGCCCCCTCGACCGCGAGCGGCTCGCCGAGCAGCCCCTGGTCGGTCCCGATCACCTTCAGCGCCCCCGCCACGGGCCGGCCGTCCGCCAGCAGCATCAGCCGGTAGATCCGGGAGTTCGCGGTGTTGACGATCCGGAACCGGTACCAGCGCGGGTCGACCTCCAGATGAGGCCAGATCACCCCGTTGACCAGGGTGTAGGGGCCCGCGTGCGTGCGCATGAGGCGCTGCGCGCCGACCATCTCCACCTTGTGCAGCAGCCGGCCGGTCGGCGCGCCCGAGGCGTCCGTGTCGAAGTTGCGGTCGCTGAGGATCAGCGGCACCTCGTGCCGGCCGCCCGGCAGGTCCAGGGCCCGTTCCTCCGCGTTGCGGGAGATGAACAGGCCCGCCAGGCCCGCGAACACGCTGAAGCGGCTCACGTGGTGGGTGTGGTCGTGGTACCAGAGCGTGGTGGCGGCCTGGTCGTTCGGGTACGCCGACAGCTGGACGTCGCCGGGAGCCAGCAGGTTCTCCATCCAGCCGTCGTTGCCGCCGCCGGTCAGCATGCCGTGCAGGTGCACCGCGGCCCAGGGCTCCAGGCCGGCCACCCCGGACACCTCCTGGCAGCCCTGCGTGCCGGGGTAGTTGGACAGCGGGTCGGGGGAGGGGCCGGTGGCCAGGCCGAAGTCGACGGCGGTGACCGGCAGCGTGCCGGTCAGACGGTTCTCCCACGCCACCCGCAGCCGCCGTCCGCGGACCGTCTCGATCGTCGGACCGGGGTAGGCGCCCTCGTACGTCCACATCCGCACCGGCGGGAGCTGCGAGTGCACGGTGATGTCGGCGGTGCGCATGCGCACGGTCAGCTCGTCGTGGTCGCCGCGCTCACGCGGGCGCAGCACCGGCGGAATCCGCAGCGGGTCGGTGAACTTGGTCAGCCCCAGTCCGGCCGCCGACGGCTCCGGGCCGCCGGGGGCCGCGCCGACGGGCGAGGCGAACACGGGCGCGGATCCCACCAGGGCACCCAGGCCCGCAACGGCCCCGCCCCGCAGCAGCGTACGGCGGTTGACTCCGGGCCCCTCGGGCCGCTCCGGTATACCGGCAGATGCAGTCTCCATCCCCGCGACGTTAGGGACGGCCGCTCCATAGAGGCTCGAACTCCGCTCCAGCACAGGCCTGCCGGCCCCGCCTACAGGGTGGCCATCTCCGTGTCCCGGTGGACCAGCGCGGCGTAGCGGCCGCCGAGGGCGAGCAGTTCGTCGTGGGTGCCGCGCTCGGTGATGCGGCCCTGCTCCAGCACGATGATCTCGTCGGCGTCGCGGATGGTCGACAGGCGGTGGGCGACGGTGATGGTGGTGCGGCCCTCGCTCGCCGCGTCGATGGCCTTCTGGACGGCCTGCTCGGTATGGGTGTCCAGGGCGCTGGTGGCCTCGTCGAGGACCAGCACGGGCGGGTCGCGCAGGATGGCCCGGGCGATGGCCAGGCGCTGCTTCTCCCCGCCGGAGAACCGGTAGCCGCGCTCACCGACCACCGTGTCGTAGCCGTCGGGCAGCGACATCAGATAGTCGTGGATGTGCGCGATCTTCGCGGCCGCGACGAGTTCCTCGTCGCTCGCGTCGGGCTTGGCGAAGCGGAGGTTGTCGGCGACCGTGGCGTGGAAGAGGTAGGTCTCCTGGGAGACGACACCGACCGCGGCGGCCAGCGTGTCGAAGGACAGGTCGCGCACGTCGATGCCGTCGATGGTGACGGTGCCCGCCGTCGCGTCGTACAGCCGCGGCACGAGATAGCTCAGGGTGGTCTTGCCCGAGCCGGTCTCCCCGACGATCGCCAGGCTGCTCCCGGCGGGCACGCTCACATCGACCCCCTCCAGCGTCGGCCGCCCGGCCCCCGCGTAGGAGAAGCCGACCCCCCGCAGGCGCACATCGCCCCACAGCGCGGCCGGCACGACGGGGTGCTCCGGCTCGGCGACGTCGACGGGCAGGTCGAGGTACTCGAAGATACGGGCGAACAGCTCCAGCGAGCTCTGGATGTCCAGCCCGATGGTCAGCAGCCGCTGCGCCGGCCGGAACAGGGTCTGCTGCAAGGTGGTGAAGGCGACCAGGGAGCCCAGCGAGATGGCCATGCGCCCGCCGTGCGCGGTCAGTCCCGCGACCCAGTAGATGACCGCGGGCATGGAGGCCATCACGATCCAGATCGTCGACTGGTACCACAGGCCCGCCGTGCTCGCGCGGACCTCGATGGCGGTGAGCTTGCGGGACTGCGCGGCGAAGGTGTCGGTCAGCGAGCGGGAACGGCCCATGGTGTGGCCGAGCATGATCCCGCTGACCGACAGCGACTCCTGCACCATCGAGGACAGGTCGGCGAACTGGCGCTGCCGGTCACGGGTGATGGCGCGGCGCTCGTCCCCGACGTGCCGGCTCACCCACACGAACGCCGGGAGCATCACCAGGGAGGCGATCGTCAGCCGCCAGTCGAGCAGGGTCATGGCGGTGGTCGTGGCGATGACGATCGTCAGGTCGGAGACCAGCGCGGTGGCGGTGGTCGTCACGGTGACCTGCATCCCGCCGATGTCGTGGGCGATACGGGACTGCACCTCGCCGGTGCGGGTGCGGGTGAAGAACGCCAGCGACATGCGCTGGAGGTGCGCGTACACCGCGGTGCGCAGATCGTGCATGACGAGCTGGCCGACCCTGGCGGAGACATGGGTCTGCCAGACGTTGAACGAACTGGTGGCGATCGACACGACGATCATGCCGAGGGCCAGCAGCGACAGCAGACCGGTCCGGCCCTGCGGCAGCGCCACGTCCATGATCGCCCGGATCAGGAACGGGTTGACGAGGGAGACCAGGGACGAGCCCGCGACCAGGAACGCGACGAACAGCAGGTTCTTGCGGTAGGGGCTGAACAGCCCGAGGATGCGCCGCTTCTGCACGGGCGGTTGAGCCGTGCCCGACCCGGTGGTGGTCACCCTGGTCTCCTTGTCTTCGGTGAAGTCTCAGCCGGTGATGTCTCAGTCGGTGGAGCGCAGGACGAGGGCGGAGTTGAAGCCGCCGTGGCCCCGCGCCAGGACGAGCGCCGTGGACACCGGGGTGTGCCGCGGCGCGGTGACCAGGTCGAGGGCGTAGCCGGGGGCGGGCGTGACGTTCGCCGTCGGCGGGATCACCCCGTCCCGCATGGCCAGCAGGGCGGTGGCCACGTCCAGCGGGGCCGCGCCCGAACCGAGCCGTCCCGTCATGGTCTTGGGCGCGGTGACGGGGACCGCCCGGGGCCCGAAGACCGCGGTGATGGCGTCCGCCTCGGTCCGGTCGAGCTCGGGGACGCCGGCCGCGTCGGCGAAGACGACGTCGATCTGGCCGGGCGCCAGGCCCGCGTCGTCCAGCGCGATCTCGACGGCCTTGCGCAGCGCGGGCTCGCGCCCGCTGCCCGGACGCGGGTCGAACGTGGATCCGTAGCCGCTGATCTCGCCGTAGATCCGGGCGGCGCCGCGCCGGCGGGCGGCGTCGGCGTCCTCGAGGATCAGCAGGGCTCCGCCCTCGCCGGGCACGTATCCGTTCGCGTCGGCGTCGAAGGGGAGGTAGGCCCGCTCGGGGCGTTCCTCGCGGCTCAGCTTCCCGGTGGTGAGCTGGGCCGCCCACCCCCAGGGGCAGATGGCGGCGTCGACCCCGCCGGAAAGGATCAGATCGCTGCCCTTGCGGACCAGACGGCGCGCGTGCGCGAGGGCGTCCAGGCCGCCCGCCTGGTCGGAGACCACCACGCCGCTGGGGCCGCGCAGACCGTTGCGGATGGAGATCTGGCCGGTGTTGACGGCGTAGAACCAGGCGAAGGACTGGTAGGCGCTGACGTACTGGCTGCCCTTGCTCCACAGGTTCTGCAGCTGGTCCTGGCCGAACTCGAAGCCGCCGCAGGTGCTGGCGGTCATCACGCCCATGCCCAGGGTGTCGGCCTCCCGCGTGCTCACCTTCGCGTCGGCCAGGGCGTGGTCGGCGCCGACCAGGGCCAGCTGGGTCATCCGGTCGGTCTGCGGGACGAGCCGGCTGGGCAGATGGTCCTCGACCGTGAACCCGTCGATCTGCCCGGCCAGTCTGGACGGGTAGCTCTGCGGATCGAACCGCGTGATGCGGCCGATACCGCTCCTGGACGCGCGGGTGGCGTCCCAGTAGTCCTCCACGCCGCAGCCGTTGGGGGACATGATGCCGATACCGGTCACCACCACCTGGGAACTCATGCCGCTGTCTTCCTGTCCGGTCGGGCGAGGACCATCGCGCTCTGGAAGCCGCCGAAACCGCTGCCGACGGTCAGCACCGTGTCGGTGCGCCAGTCGCGTGCGGTCAACGGCACGTAGTCGAGGTCGCATTCGGGGTCGGGATCGTGCAGGTTCGCCGTCGGGGGAACCACGTTGTTCTCCATCGCCAGGACGCAGGCGGCGATCTCGATCGAGCCGATCGCACCCAGCGAGTGGCCCACCATCGACTTGATCGAGCTCATGGGGATGTGGCGGGCGTGCTCGCCGAGGCTGCGCTTGACGGCGCTCGTCTCGTGCCGGTCGTTCTGCTTGGTCCCCGAGCCGTGCGCATTGACGTAGTCGACCGCGCCCGGATCGATCCGCGCCTCGTCCAGCGCCGAGCGGATGGCCTCGGCCATCTCCTTGCCGTCGGGACGCAGGCCCGTCATGTGGAAGGCGTTGCAGCGCGAGGCGTATCCGGCGACCTCCGCGTACACGTGGGCACCGCGCCGCAGCGCGGCCTCCCGCTCCTCCAGGACGAACATCGCCGCGCCCTCGCCCAGCACGAACCCGTTGCGGGTGCGGTCGAAGGGCCGCGAGGCGTGCTCGGGGTCGTCGTTGCGCGGCGTGGTCGCCTTGATCGCGTCGAAACACGCCATCGTGATCGGCGAGATCGGAGCGTCCGCGGCACCGGTGATCATCACCTCGGCCGAGCCGTCGCGGATCAGTTCGGCCGCGTAGCCGACCGCGTCGATGCCCGAGGTGCAGCCCGTGGACACCACCGTCGAGGGCCCCTCCGCGCCGACCGCCCAGGCGACCTCGGCGGCGAACGAACTCGGCACGAAGTAGTTGTACAGATGCGGGACGGCGTACGCGTGGTCGACGAGATCGAGCCGGCCGCCGTCACTGACGACCCGGTACTCCTCGTCGAGCCCCATGGTCGCGCCCACGGCGCTGCCGACGGCCACCCCGATGCGATGGGGCGCGAAGCCCTGCAGGTCCAGCCCGCTGTCCCCGAGCGCCTCACGGGCCGTCACCAGGGCGAACTGCGCGGCCCGGTCGGTGCGCCGGATCTCCTGCGGACCGAGCCCGTGCTCGAAGGGATCGAAGTCGATCTCGGCCGCGACCCGGGACCGGAACGGTGACGGGTCGAAGAACGTGATCCCCCGGGTCGCGGTGCGGCCCTCGCTCAGCAGACTCCAGAAGTTCTTGGCCCCGATCCCCCCGGGAGCCGCCACCCCGATCCCGGTGACGACCACCCGCCGGCCGCTCACGCCGACTCCCAGGTGTAGAACCTGCGCGCCATGGCGTCCGCGGGGGAGCGCCAGGTGGCCGGGTCGTAGGCGTCGATGAACGGCTTGAGGTCCTGGCTGATCCGCACGAACCGCGGATCGGCCTTCGCCTGCTCGATCAGCTCACCGCCGTTGTCGTCGTCGAAGTCCTGAAGATGGAAGTACAGACCGTTAAACATGAAGAGCTGACGTCGCCGGGTCCCCATGCGATGCGGCATGTCGGTCTCGTCGAAAGCGCCGAAAAGCCGAGCCACATCGGCACTCGAACGAGAATCCATTTTGGCCACTATCAGATTGCTGTGCACTCGACCGCCTCCTCGAGGGTGTGCTGCGCCTACAAGTACTTGACCAGTGCCGTCCATTCGGCGAGCTCCTCCTCCGACAAAGGCGGCAGGCAAGGCTGTTCAGTGAAAGGGAGCCCGGGATCCGCCCAACCGGGCGGCGGATACATGGCATTCCACGCGAACCCCATCCACATCAGGCCCTCGCCGAGGCTCTTCCCTATGGATCTCATGGCGGACCTGCGCCTCGCCCGCATGTCAATCTCCACTTCGCCGGGAAACCATCTGCTGCCACCTTGGGTGGCCCTCCTCAAGAGGAAACCGGCAACGCGTCGAATGCCGCTGGAAGGAATGTGAAGTTCCGCTCGCGCCGTTCTCGAGCGGAACCCGAGAAAACGGACGGCCGCATTTCGCACCGGCCCAGGCAAAAGCAAGGGGACGGCTCCCCGCAGGAGCCGCCCCCTCTTCCACCGCTGCCCGGCCCAGGACAGCCGGCCCGAACCACCCACCGGTCGTACGAGCCGACGCGCACCCCAACTGCCGTGCGCCCGGTCGCCGTACGGGCCCACCGCACCCTCAACTGCCGTGCGCCAGGCTGTCGTACGGGCCCACCGCACCCTCAACTGCCATGCACCCGGCTGCCGTACGAGCCCGACGCACACCCCAACTGCCGTGCGTCCGACTGCCGTACGGTGCTGCCGCCCACCCCAACCGCCGTGCGCCCGGCCGTCGTACGACACCGCCGCACATCCAACTGCCCTACGCCCGGCCGTCGTACGGGTCCACCGCACCCGGCGGCGACAGGGCGGTGTTCACCGTCCGGCGCCCCCGGGCAGGTCGGCGCGACGCACCCTCACCCCACCCGAGAAGCGTCAACTCACCTGACGGACAACACCGTTGCCCGGTCGCGCGGCGCGGGCGGACCGCCCAGCGCGTCCAGCCGCCGCCGGTCGAGCGGCGAGGGACGGCGGTCCAGCCGGGCCGCGAGCAGCCCCGCCGCCCGCTCGTACGCACCCCCCGAGACCAGGGCGTACAGCAGGGTCTCCTCCACCACCTCGTGCTGCGCCCTGCTGGCACCCACCCGGGCGACCAGAGGCAGCAACGGCCCCAGCCGCAGCACCGCCTGGGGCCAGTTACGGCGAACCACGGCCGCCAGCGCGTCGCACAACGGCGCGATCACCAGCGCGAACACCTCCCGGCCGTCCGCCAGCGCGTGCGCCCGCAGCCGCCCCAGCCCCTCGAGATCACCGGCCGCCGCCCAGGCCAGCGCGGCGTGCAGGGCGGCGAACCCCGTCGCGGGCGCCTCCAGCCAGTCCCGGGGTGCCGCCTCCAGCAGCTCCGCGAGCGGCAGCCGGCCGCTCCAGCTGCCCGTCATCCGCGCCCGCCACAGCAACGAGGCCGAGTCGACCAGCAGCCGCCCTCCGCCGACCTGCGAGGCGACCAGTTCCCGGTCGTAGCGGCGCAGCAGCGCCGAACGGTCCTCCAGGGTCAGTTCGTGCAGCGCGGCATGCCAGGACAGATGGGAACGGTGGCCGGCCCCGGCCCCGTGCCGGCCCATCCACTCCTCCAGCCAGGCCAGACCCGCACGGTGCTCACCGGTCTCGTAGAAGACGTGCGCCCGGGCATGGACGGCGTGGCCGGCCGCGGGATGCGCGGCCAGCGCCCGCACGGCCAGTGCGTCGGCCTCCTGCCAGCGCTCCTGCTCCTGGCGGACGAAGGCCAGCTGCCCCAGATACCACCAGTCCTGCCCGTAGACGCCGGACAGCCCCTCGATCAGCGCCCAGGCCTCCTCGGCGCCGGTGACACCGTTGAAGGAGACGGTCGGCACCGCCGCGCTCACCGCCAGCGCGTCGCGCGGATGGGCGGCGATATGACCCAGCAGCGCCGCCTTGCCCTGCTCCTCGGTGCCGCGCAGCCGGGCGTCCACCGCCGCCACCAGGCTCCGCTCCCGATCGTCCGCCCGGCGGGACGCGGCCCGGTGGGCGGACGCGAGCGCCGCGGGCACGTCCACCGCGCCCCCGCACTCGTGGCCGAGCAGCGCCAGCGCCGCATGACCGACGGCGAACCCCGGATCGGCGTCGACCGCCTCGCCCAGCAGTGCCGCCGCGCCGGTGCGGCCCGCCAGAATCCGCTCCAGCGCCTGCCCGTACAGCCCTGCCGCCTCGGCACCCGTGCTCAGCCGCAGGCCGTAGCGGTCCCGCGGCCCGGAGACCCGGCGCCCGGCGAGCGCCGACAGCACCCGGTCGGCGACCTGTGCGGCCTGCCCGCGGATCTCCGGGATCGCCGTGCTCTCCAGCAGGTTCCCGCGCCGCGCGGCCCCGATCGTCCACAGCCGCAGCGCCGGGGCGCCGTCCGCCGGCAGCAGCCGCCCGTCGCCCGAGGTGTCGAATCCCAGGCCGGCGGGGCCGGTCCGGGCGTAGCCGCGCTCCAGTACGCAGCGCACCAGCGGATCGCCCGTGCGCCGCAGGTCGGTCTGCGCCCCGGTGCAGTTGACGACCGCGCCGACCCGCAGCGTCCGGCCGTCGCTCAGCCGCACCACCACCACGCCGTGGTGCGGCACCGCGTAGACCACCTCCGCGGCGCCGGTGAGCAGCCGGCCCGAGGCCCGCAGCGCGCGGATCGTGGCCGCCGTCCCGGGCGCGATGCGGTGGCGGTGCACCTCCCAGGCCCGCAGGTCCTCGGTGAGGAAGCGCGCCCGGTCGGCCGCCGACAGCTGCTGCCACAGTGCCGCCGTGACCGCGCGCAGCCCGTCCATGCCGGGCCGCCAGTCGCCGCAGGCCCGCCGGGTCGCGGCCAGGTGCCGGCGCACGTCGCGGCGCAGCGTGTCCAGCCCGTGCGAGCCGTCCAGGCGCGGCGGCTCGGCGGGCGGCGCGGGGTCGGCCAGATGTTCCTGGGGGACCAGTCCGTGCCGGGACACCGCGTGCACCACCCGGTCCGGGCGGGCCAGTGTGAGGGCCACGTCGGCCATGGTCAGACCCGTGCCGACCAGCAGTACGTCGCCCGCCGAGGCCAGGGCGTCCAGCGCGCCCGGTGCCCAGGGATCGGCGACGAAGTGTCCCGAGGCCCGCAGTTCGGTGCCGGCCCAGTCCTGGCCCGGGCGGAAATTGCCCAGCGCGAGCACCGCCGCGTCCACCCGCAGCTCGTCCCCGCCCGCGAGCCGCAGCGCCATCCCGGCGCCCTGCTCGCGGACGGCGACGACCCGCTCGCGCACCCGGTGCAGGCGCCCGCCCCGGCATTCGCGGACGGTGTCCTCGAGCACCTCGGCCAGATACCGCCCGTACTCCTGGCGGGGCACGAAATCACCGGCGGCGGCGTGCGGGTCCCGGCCGGTGAGCCGGCGCAGGAAGTGCCCGGGATCGTCGGGGAAGGCGCTCATCTTTCCGGCCGGCACATTCAGCAGATGACGCGGATCACCGGTTCCGTAGGCGACACCGGGGCCGGCCGCCTCGGCCGGGTCGACCAGCCATATCTCGACCGCCCGACGGGCCTTCTCGGCCTGGCGCAGCAGCTGAACCACCGTCAGCGTCCCTGCCGCACCGGCTCCCACGACGGCGATGCGGCGCGAGGCGGAACTCCAGCTCATTGATCTCACTCCCTGATGGGTTCGGCTTCAGCGGGCATCGGACCCCGTCCCCTCTCGTCGCGGCCCCTCGCCGGCACCCGCGGTCGCGAAGGCCTCGCCCGCCATGCCGGCGGTGAGGGTCGTGCCGTCGGCCGGGTCGATCAGCAGGAACGAGCCGGTGCGGCGGTTGGCGGTGTACGCGTCCAGGGCCAGCGGCTCGGCGGTGCGCAGCACCACTCGGCCGATGTCGTTGACCTTCAAGGACGTGACGCCGTGGCGCTGTCGCAGTGTGTCGGTGTCGATCCGGTACGAGAGGTCCTCGACCACCGCGCGGACCGTGCGGGTGGTGTGCTTGAGCAGCACCCTGGCGCCGGTGCGCAGTTCACGCTCGCTGAGATGGCAGACGTACGCCCCCACATCCCGGGTGAGCCGCGGGGCCGCGTCCCGGGCCGCGATCAGGTCACCGCGCGCGACGTCGAGGTCCTCGGCCAGGCGTACGGTCACCGACTGGGGCGCCCAGGCGATCTCCCGCCGTTCGCCGAGCACGTCGATGGCCGCGACGGTGCTGGTCCGCCCGGACGGCAGTACCGTCACCCGGTCCCCGACCCGCAGCACGCCGGACGCCAGCTGGCCCGCGTAGCCGCGGTAGTCGCGATGCTCGCCGTGGTAGGGGCGGATGACGTACTGGACGGGGAAGCGTGCCGGGTCCCGGTCCGGGGCGCTGCCGACCGGGACGCTCTCCAGGTGCTCCAGCAGGGTCGGCCCGCCGTACCAGGCCATCCGGGCGGAGGGCCGGACCACGTTGTCCCCGGCCAGCGCGGAGACCGGGATCACCACCACGCGCCCGATGCCCAGGCCGGCCGCGTAGGAGGTGAACTCCGCGGCGATGGCGGCGAAGACGGACTCCTCGTACCCGACGAGGTCCATCTTGTTGACGGCCAGCACCACATGCGGGACCCGCAGCAGCGCGGCGACGGCCGCATGGCGGCGGGTCTGCTCCACCACGCCGTTGCGGGCGTCGACCAGGACGACGGCGAGTTCGGCGGTGGAGGCGCCGGTGACCATGTTGCGGGTGTACTGCACATGCCCGGGGGTGTCGGCGAGGACGAACCGCCGCCGGGCGGTGGCGAAGTAGCGGTAGGCGACGTCGATGGTGATGCCCTGCTCGCGCTCGGCGCGCAGGCCGTCGGTCAGCAGCGCCAGATCGGGCGCGCCCTGCCCGCGGTGCGCCGAGGCGCGCTCGACGGCCGCCAGCTGGTCGGCGAGCACCGACTTGGAGTCGTGCAGCAGCCGGCCCACCAGCGTGGACTTGCCGTCGTCGACGGATCCGGCGGTGGCGAAGCGCAGCAGCGAGGTGGCGGCGGTGCGGGAAGCGGTGGTCATGGCTAGAAGTACCCCTCGCGCTTGCGGTCCTCCATGGCGGCCTCGGACATCCGGTCGTCGGCGCGGGTCGCCCCCCGCTCGGTCACCGCACTGGCGGCGATCTCGGCGATGATGTCCGCGTTCGTGGCGGCGTCGGAGTCGACGGCGCCGGTGCAGGACATGTCGCCGACCGTGCGGTAGCGCACCAGCCGCCACTGGGAGCGTTCGTCTTCCCGCGGGCCGCCCCAGTCGCCGGCGGCCAGCCACATGCCGTCCCGGTCGAACACCTGGCGCTTGTGGGCGTAGTAGATCTCCGGCAGGTCGATGTCCTCGCGCTCGATGTACTGCCACACATCCAGCTCGGTCCAGTTGGACAGCGGGAAGACCCGCACATGCTCGCCGGGCGCGTGCCGGCCGTTGTACAGCGACCACAGCTCGGGGCGCTGGCGGCGCGGATCCCAGGCACCGAACTCGTCGCGCACCGAGAAGACGCGCTCCTTGGCGCGGGCCTTCTCCTCGTCCCGGCGGCCCCCGCCGAACACCGCGTCGAAGCGGTGCGACTCGATGGCGTCCAGCAGCGGCACCGTCTGCAGCGGGTTGCGGGTGCCGTCCGGGCGCTCCCGCAGCCGGCCGTCGTCGATGAAATCCTGGACACGGGCGACGTGCAGGCGCAGACCGTGCGCCGCGACCACGCGGTCGCGGTGCTCGATCACCTCGGGAAAATTGTGCCCGGTGTCGACATGCAGCAGCACGAAGGGAACCGCCGCCGGCCAGAAGGCCTTCAGCGCCAGGTGCAGCATGACGATGGAGTCCTTGCCGCCGGAGAACAGGATCACCGGCCGCTCGAACTCACCGGCCACCTCCCTGATGACATGCACCGCCTCCGCCTCCAGCACGTCCAGATGCGACAGTGCGAAGGCGTCCTTCGGCACCTCGACCACAGGCTGGTTCGCGGGCATCACGCAAGACCCCTCTCGGCCAGGAAGGCATGCAGCTCGGCGGCGGACTCGGCCACCGACCGGTGCCGTGTCTGAATACGCAACTCCGGGTCCGCCGGCGCCTCGTACGGGTCGTCCACGCCGGTCAGCCCCGAGATCTCCCCCGCGGCCTGGCGCGCGTACAGGCCCTTCACGTCCCGTTCGCGGCACACCCCGACGGGCGTGGCCACATGGACCTCCAGGAACCGGGTGTCACACGCGGCGTGCATCTCCCGTACGGCGCCACGAGAGCCCGCGTAGGGCGCGATGACCGGCGCCAGCACCAGCACCCCGTGCCAGGCCAGCTTCTGAGCGACGAACCCGATCCGCGTCACGTTCGTGTGCCGGTCCTCCCGGCCGAACCCCAGCCCCCGGGACAGGTGGGCGCGGATCTCGTCACCGTCGAGCACCTCGACCCTGCGCCCCCGCGCGCGCAGGCGTTCGGCCAGCGCATGGGCCAGGGTGGTCTTGCCGGCGCTGGGCAGCCCGGTCAGCCACACCGTGGCACCGCGCTCACATGGCCCGTCCGCGGACAGGGCCACCGCGGTGACCTCGGCGGCCGGGGCGTCAGCTGTGGTCACACGACTCTCCCGAAAGTGAGATGGGAACACGAACGACGAACGGTCGACGACGGATGCCGGGCCCGTCAGGAGGTAGCGAACTCGGCCAGCGTGCGGCCCAGCACGTCCATGTCGATCCGGTGCCAGGAACCGGGCAGTTCGAGTCCCCGGCCCTCGGGCAGGGCCTCCGCGGTCGCCTGCGCCGCGGCCCGCAGCCACTCGCTGGTGTGGTCGCTGTTGAGGACCAGGGCCGGCGTCCGGTACCCGGCCAGCCGCTCGGCCGGGACGCTGTGGTCGCCGCAGATCGCGGTGTCGTAGACGAGGGTGTGGGCGTTCGCCTCGTTCACCGCCCAGATCGGGCCCCGGCGCCACTCCGCGACGTTGTCGGGCGTCAGCCCCAGGAAGCTGCCGAGGAAGTACTCCACGGCCTCCTCGCGCCGGTCCTCCTCCAGGAGCACCCGCAGGGTCTTGGTGATGTTCCACGGCGGCCTGGGGAAGGGCCCGACGCGAAAGAACGGCTCGTGCAGCGCCAGCCTCGTGATCGGCACGCCGCCCAGGGCCGCTTCGAGCGCGAGGTTGGCACCCGTGGACCCGGCGAACACCACGGCCGAGCCGCCGGCTTCCTCGATCACCGCCTCCAGGTCCTCGACCTCCCGCTGGACGGCGTACGCGGGGGAGTCACCGCTCTCGCCGCGCCCGCGGCGGTCATAGACATAGGTGGTGCAGTGCGGCGCCAGCTCGGGAACGAGCGCGTCGAAGATCGTGTGATCACGGAACGCGCCGTTGAGCAGCACGATCGGCGGGCCCTCACCCGTCTTCTCGTAAGCGATCGTCGTGCCGTCCCGGGAAACGACCTTGCGCATCACGCACTCCTCACGCCGAACGGAGGTGCTCTCACCTCACCGCATGTCGAGATTTTCGAGTGCTGTGGTGGACCACCGGTCGAGGACCGGTCGCGGGATCCACGAACCCCAGGACAGCCGGACCGCCAGAACGGTGGTGCGCACGGCGCCGGTCCGGGCGCGGGTGTCGGGCGAGGAGAACCGGGAGGAGGGCGGCGGCTATCCCGTCGGAGCCGCCCCCGCGAGGCCGCCGGCGTCGAACGGAGTCCGCGCCACGAGCGTTTCCGGACGGCTGCCGAACAGTCCCAGTTCCGGGGTCTGCTGCGGGCTCATCTGCGCACCGATCGCCCGGTGCAGTTCCTCGTAGGAGCCCGCGAAGGCGTTGCCGGCCCACACCCGCTCCAGCGTGGAGGTGAAGACCCCGGCGCCGCCCACCTCCTGTGCGAGCTGGTTGTCCTGGCATCCGCCGATCGCCACTCCGTTGGCCACGATCGCGGAGCGCGAGCGTACGGCGGCCTGGATGGCGCGGTACATGCCCGCACCGGCCTGCATGACATCCGTGTTGACGTCGAACGGCATCGCCCGGGTCATGGGCGGGGACGAGCCGTCACCGTCCCGTCCGGACCCGTCCTCGTAGAACGCGCACTTCGCCGCCGCGTGCTCGCTCTCCTGGGACCCGGGTACGAGCCGGTACAGGCTGCCGCTGTGACAACTGTCCGACAGAAGCACGATGTTCACGTCCTGCCGGAAAGCCGCGAACGCGGCGCTCAGCTCGTCGTCGATGAGCATCCGGTCGTACAGAACCCAGGTCTCGTTCTTCCGATCTGTCTCGGTGCGGTCGTCCTTGCCCGTCTGGGCGATCTGCCCGCCGTGTCCCGAGTACGTGAGCAGGAACATGTCCCCCGGGCCGAGTTGACGCGCGGTGTCCGCGATGGCGTCGAGGACGTTCGCGGACGTCGCCTCCCGTGTGAGCAGCGACCGGGTCGTGAATCCTTCCGCGCGGGCGATCCCGGTCATGGTGCGGGCATCGTGTTCGCAGCCCCTGAGCCGGCCGGACCAGCCGCCGTAGGCGTCCGGGTCCACGCTGTTCAGCCCGATGTGCAGGGAGAGGGCGCTGACCTTGGCAGCCGGCGGTTGAGGAGTGCCGTCGAGAGGCGGCGCCTGCGGGCCGGTCACCCCCAGGGCGGCCAGCGTGGAAGGGCTGGCGACGCCGTCGGCCGCCAGTCCGTGAGCGCGCTGGAACGCCGCCACCGCGCTCCGCGTCGGGGCCCCGAACCTGCCGTTCACGGCACCGCGGTAGTGGCCGCGGGCCTGGAGCGCCCGTTGCAGGGAGGCGACGTCGTCGCCGGTGTCTCCCCATCGGAGGGTACGCATCGTCGGGCACCTTCCTTCAGCACGCGGACCAGTGGAACGTCGTACGCCGGCCACGGAGCTGGTCGAGTCCGCCGGTGGCCAGCCGGTACATGCCGGTGTGGATGCCGAACGCCTTGGCCTTCTTGAAGACCAGGTAGCCGTTGGGCTCGAGCAGCAGACGCGCGTCGACGCGGACGACGTCGTACTTGTGGCCGTCCTGTACTCCGATCTCGGCCACGAACCCGCCGTTGTCGTCCTGGATCTGGACGCCCTTCCACCAGGTCATGTGGTCTGGGATCAGGATGGCGACTTCCACGGTGTTCGGGTCGTCGATCGGCTCGCTGCTCAACGAGATGATGTCGTTGTCCCAGAAGCGGGTGATCTTCGTGAAGTCCTGCCAGGTGACGGCCGTGTCCCGCGAGGCCGGTGCGCCCTGGCCGGTGATCAGGGCGACCAGCCGCGGAAGGCCGGCGGCGACGGCGGGAAGGAACGCCTGCAGGAGTGGGCCGAGGAAACGGCTCGACACCTCGGTGTCGACGACGCGGGGCAGCGCGGCCGCGCTGTCGCGACCGGTGCCGAACAGCCCTCCCAACAGCCCGCCCACACTCTGGAGGGCCGACGGCAGAGCGTTGACGAGCACAGGGACCAGCGCGCCGAGCAGGTCGGGCAGAAAGCGTTCCAGTGCCTCGTCGTCGAGACCTTCCGCGCCACCGGCGTCGTGGATCATCTCGATCAGTACGGGAAGCACTTCGGACAGCAGTGGCCCCACGAGGGAGACCAGTTCGGCCAGGCTGCGGTCCATGGCCTTGCCGGACCGGGCCAGCTCGGTGGCGCGGGACTCGTTCTCGCTGCGGAAGGCTGCGAAGATCTGCGGGACCGCCGTCGTGATGGCCGGCAGCAGGATCTCGAAGCAACCGGGGAAGAAGCACTCGAGCGGCAGGGCGGCTGTCGACGGCGGGCTCGCGGCGGGACCGTGGACGGGGGCCTGCTGCGGCTCGGCGCTGCGGGGTCGGGTGAGCTGAGGTGTCCGGACACGTGAGTCGGTGATGGGCATGATGTGCCTCCTTCTCTCCACGGAAGGTCCGTGGTGTTCGGGGCCCGGCCAGGTCGCATGTGCCGGATCCGGCGACGTGCCTTCGTATCCTGGGCCGCCCGGCCGCGGACCCGCCTGAGACGCCGGTCCCGGTGACCGCGGGCGCGTTGCCCGGCCGTCCTGGGCTGTTCCGCTTCTCTCGCCACTGAACTGCCGGCGCAGTCCCAGTGGTTGATTCAGCGGCATCACGTCGCGGGCGGATGCCCTCGGGAGACAGGGCCGACGACAGGCGAATGCCTGCCCCGCAGCGAGGCCCCCTGGGAGCGGGCCGACGACCCGGTCGGCAACCCTTCCTCGGTCTCGCCCGTGCACGCACGGCGTAGACGGAAGGGGCGTCCTGCGGGGAGCCGAACATGGCGAAGGCCGACAGCAGCGGACCGGCCGAACTCGCCGTGACAGTCGTACCAGCAGGGCGATCAGCCGGCTCTACAGCGGCAGGGTCGCGGCCACGGTCGTGCCTCTGTACGCCTGTGACGTGATGCGGAACGTGCCACCGAGCGCCTCTGACCTGCGGCGCATGGAGTCCAGACCGACACCGGCGGTGGAGCCGTCGGCTCCACGCCCGTCGTCGACGACAGTGACCTGGAGCGAGGCCTTCGCGGCCCGCACCGTGACCCAGATGTGCTGTGCCCTCGCATGGCGGACGGCGTTGGTGACGGCCTCCGCCACGATCCGGTACACCGCGATCTCCACGTCCGCGGGCAAGGACGGCAGGTCGTCCATCGTGACGCTCACGGGAACGGCGTACGCCACGGAGCGGGCGTGCCTGCGCACTGCCTCGGCGAGATCCGGTCCGTCCAGCGCTCCGGGGCGCATCGCCTCGATGACGCGCCGTATCTCGGCGACCGTCCCGAAGACCTCGGCTCGGATACGGGCCAGGAACGCCTGCTGCGCCGTGGTGTCCCGGCGGTCGAGCGCGTCGCCGAGCGCGTCGAGGCCGAGACCGATGCCGGACAGGGCGGGCCCCAGGCCGTCGTGCAGGTCACGCCGGATCCGGTCCCGTTCGGTACGGGTGGCTTCGAGGATGCGGTCGCGCTCCTGCTCTACGGCGGCGGTCAGTTCCACGGCGCGCACGATCACAGCCAGCTGGGAGGCGAGCGCGTCCAGGAGCCTGAGGTCATCGGCACCGTAGGTCTCGTCCGGGCCGCGCACGGCGACGGTAAGGGTGGCGACGTCCGCTCCCGCGGCGCGCAGGGACGTGCTCACGCCCCGTATGAACGCCGGCCCGGTCGACACCATGGGATGCCCGTCCAGGTCGGTCACGACGGCGCCCGGCGCGCGCAGTGCACGGGCCACAGCCCGCAGCGCGCCCGGCAGCATGTCCGGGCCTCCCTGCGACGCGGCCTGTGCCCCCAGGTCGGCGACAGCACGCAAGGGGTCCCGCCGCACTCCGTACACCAGCCGGTCCGCCGCCCTTTGCAACCGCTCGCGCAGCGGGGTGAGAGCGACCGCCACCAGAGCGGCGGCCACCACCCCGGGAAGGGGACGGCGGTGCAGGGCGGAACCGGCCACTGCGGTCACCAGCGCGTAGCCGCCGAGGACCACGGCCGTGAGTGCGCCGTAGACGAGGCCCCGGCGCAGTACCACCTCGATGCCGAGCATGTTGTGGCGCAGAACGCCGACGGCCACCGCCACCGGCACGCAGCAGGCGACCGCTCCCGCGACGGGTGCCTTGAAGGCGGCGAGAACCACCAGGAAAGCGGCTGTCACGCAGGCCATCCAGGCCAGTTGCTGACGCAGCGGTGCCACGGCCCGGGTCAGTCGACGCACCGTGCCCGCCGCGATGACGAGCGCGCAGAGCGCCAGCGCCACGAGCGGTCCGGCGATCAGCGGCGCCAGCACGTCAGCGGGCAGTACAGCCGAAGGTTCACGGCCTGGGACGATGTCGTCGTACGCCTCGGAGTCGAAGGGAACGACAGCGGTCAGCACTGCCATCGAGACGACCGCCGCAGCGACCGGCCAACGCCAGCGCGGTCCCGGCAGTCGTCCGTCCGGGTAGAGCGCCAGGACGACCGTGGGCAGAGCGAACGTGCTCGGGGCGATGAGCCCGCAGGCCAGGAACACGGCCGCTTCGGCCATCGGCCAGGCCGGCTCGGCCACGGCGACTCCATAGCCGCCGTACGCGGCGAGACCCAGCTGCCCGGCCGAGGCCGCGCCGATGCCGAGGATCAGCCAGCCGACGGTGTTTCGCGGCCTCACTCTCACCAGCACCGCCCCGGTGAGCGTCCAGGACAGGCTGACAGCGCTGATCAACGTCACATAGCCCAGGTCGCCGTTCTCGGGCAGTTGGTCCGCTCCTGGAAGCGACACTACCCACGCGGCGCAGGTCACCGCCGTGATGCCGCAGAACACCGTCGCCCACGCGACCAAGCGAGCAGCCATCGCACCAGTCTGCTGACACGGGCGAAGGTGTGGAGCCGGAATGCAGGCCTCCCGCGGCTTGTCCGGGTCGCAACCGGCGCATGACCAGCGCGCGAGCGGTGGTTGCCGGCACGCGCCGCCGGGCCCCTGCGCAACGGCTGGGGCCCGGCGGTGTCTGGTGTCCGATGTCTGGTGCCGTGGGGATCAGGCCAGGTCGAGATAGCGGTCTATGCGCCCGTCGTCCTCGTCGGTCGCGAGCCACTTGGCGCAGGGAAAGGTCCACTCCCTTTCCGCTTCCTCGTCGCGCACCGTGACCCGGTCCAGGAACCACCCTGGCCAGGAACCGGAGTTGTCGTGCCGGATCCGCACCCTGTACAGGTCCGCGAGGTCCTTGAGCGTGTGCGTGAACGTGGCCACGCCGGCACGCTCGAAGTCGTCCCGCCCGCTGTCGAGCTGGATCTCGTCACTGCTGCCGCCGCTGCCGAAGACGGTGATGCAGACGTTGGCGTCGGTTCCCGCCCCGTCCACATCGCCGGTGTGGACATGGATCCTGTAGTCCGGCATGGTGCGACCTCCCTGTTGCTGGGCTCGTTGGCGCGGACGTGGTGGTTCACACGCTGGTCGGGACGAAGACACCGGGAGCGAACCAGCTCATGCTGATGTAGATGCCGCTCCCGTGATCCAGGCTGCGAAGCAGCTGGTGGGCCCCGGCGACGAACTTGGCCACCAGGATGATCCACGGTTGGGCGGGGCTCGGGATGGAGCCGCCGATCATGCCGACGAGCGAGTTCACGGTGTCGGCGGAGTCGAGGACCGACGTCAGGGTGGGGTGGTCGATCTCGAGGTGGAAGCCCCACCAGAACGCCCGGACGACGACCCCGCCGCGAGCGGTCGCCGGCATTCCGTCCCGTGCCAGTGCGGAGGATTCGTACAGCGCACCGGACTGCACGGCGCGGATCAGCTCCTCGTCGGCCGGGTGGGTGAGGGGGACGCGCCGGCCGAGTTCGGCCGAGACGTCGGTCCAGTTGTCGTAGGGGGTCAGCGCTGCCGGGGTCTCCTGGGTGGTGGCCATGTTCGCTCCCTCGGTCGTGTCGACATCGGTCGCTGCTGCGACGACGTGCAGCCACTTTGGCGGGCCCGGCCGCCGCGGCTCATGGGGCGTGCGTCCTCAACGCCGTGGGCGGCTTTCCCGGCCCGGCGGGCAGGGCGGGAGCTCTTGCCGGGCACCCGTACTGGGCCGTCCGCGTGCATGGACGCGCCACGCGGTGCAGGCGCTCCGGCAGCTCTGCGGGGGCTGCTAGCTTCATGATCGATCCGCCGGTGGCCGCCCGGCTCGTGGGTGAGCCCGAACGTCAGGGCGTGCGTGGGGAGGGTGCGGTGACGGACAGGAGAAGTTCCCCCGAGGGGCCGGCAGTTGCCCCTCTGAGGCGTCGCACTCTCCTGGCCTCGGCCGCGCTGGCGATCGGCACCCCCGTCGCGACGGCCGCCGCCGCCCCTGCCCCGCAGCGGCCGGAACCCGGACGGCTTCCCCCGCCGCAGAGCGGGACCGCGGTACGTCTGGTCGCCGTTCCGCACCAGCACCGCGACGTCGACTGGCTCAGGGCGGCCCTTCAGGCCGCTGTGGAGATCGAGATCGCCACCATCCCGCCGTATCTGTGCGGCTGGTGGTCCGTCAAGGACCGCAAGAGCGACGTCGCCCAGGTGATCCAGCGCATCGTCTTCGACGAGATGTACCACCTCGGAGTGGTCTGCAATCTGCTCGTGGCCCTGGACGGGCGGCCGCGCATCAAAGAGGGGGCACCCGTCTATCCCGGCCCGCTGCCGGGCGGGGTGCACCCCGGGGCCCGCGTGTACCTGTCGGGCCTGACCCCGGCGCTCGTGCACGACGTGATGATGGCCATCGAGGCCCCCGCGGCACCGCTCACCGGCAGCGTCGACGACCCGCTCAGCATCGGCGTCTTCTACGAGGAAGTACTCAAGACGTTCCGGGCCGTCGGACCCGAACTGTCGACCCGCCGGCAGCTGAACGAACGTATCGGCGGGGACCTTCTCCAGCCGGTCGCCACCCTCGACGACATCGAGCACGCGATCGAGATCGTCCGCGAGCAGGGCGAAGGCACCTCCAGCTCTCCCGCCGACGCCCCGGGCGACGACCATGTGGCGCACTACTACGCCTTCGCCGAGATCTACTACGGCCGCCGGCTGCGCGAGACCGAGGAGGGCTGGCAGTTCACCGGAGTTCCCGTGCCCTTCCCCGACGCGCGGCCCATGGCCAGGGTCCCGGCGGGCGGCTGGGACCAGCCTCCCCCCGAGGCCCAGCGGCTCCTGAGCGCCTTCGACAGCACCTACACCGCCGTGCTGGAAGCGCTCGACGCGGCGTGGGCCGACGGCGGCCCCCGCAGCCTGAACACGGCCGTGCGCACCATGCGCCGGCTGGAGAGCCCGGCCGTGGAGCTGATGGAGATCCCGATCCCCGGAACCCAGGAGACGTACGGCCCTCAGTTCCGCCCGAACTGAACACCGGCCCCTGCCCGCGGGCTTCCTGCTGCTTCCCCGGCACCGCCGCGGAACGGACCGGCGATGCTCATCGACGATCAGTCATACGAGTTCCGCGGGATGCCGGGATGCCGGAATGCCGGAATGCCGGAATGCCGGAATGCCGGAATGCCGGGGTGCCGGGGTGCCGGGGTGCCGGGGTGCCGGGATACCGGGGTGCCCTGTGCCGGCCGCGTTCCCGCGTCCGGCCCGTCCCACAACTCCTCTCGGAACATGCCGCGTCAGGTGGCACCGCCGGGCGCGGAGATGGCGAGCAGTGCGGCGCGCGCGGCGCCGCACAGCGCGTCGTCCTCGGGGACGGAGCGCCAGGTTCCGTGCCGGACGGGCCGCTCGTCGGCATCGAGGAACGCCCTCAGGGCGGGCTCCGCGGGAGCGGCGTCCGCGCCCATGTCGGCCAGCAGCTTCACCGTTTCGACGACCGCCGGATAGGCGCCGCCCCGTTCGGCGAACGGGGCGATCGCCCGGACGAGGACCGGGACGACCTCGTCGGCCCGTCCGGTGATCCGCCACAGCGCCTCGCCGACGCGCAGCGGCAGCCAGCCCCCTTTGCACAGGGGGAGGAGCTCGCGCAGCCGTCCGGCGTACGGGGCGCCTGCCTGCCCCAGTTCCCCCAGCAGCAGGGCGGCGCTCTCGCGGCCGTACAGCTCGCCGAGCTGCGGAAGCAGCAGATCGAGCGCGGGCCTGCGGTCGCCGGTCAACCGCCCGTAGGCGAGCGCCAGGCAGCGCGGCGCGAACGGCTGGCCCGCGGGCGGGTTGCCGAGCAGGGCGCGCAGCCGTTCACGGGGCACCGCCTCGGCCGCGGCCGGCCCGATCGCGGCGAGGGCGTCCAGCGCCCATACCGCGGCGTCGGTGTCCAGGAGGCCGAGCAGGTCCGGGATCGCGGGGGCGGCCGCGGCACCCCACGACTCCAGCAGCTGGCAGAGCCCGCGGCGTTCGTCGAGGGTGGAGGCGGCGGCGAGCCGGGCCCGTACCGGGGGCAGCAGCACGCCGGCGTGGGCGCCGAGCCCTCCGGCGACCTCGCCCAGGCTCAGCTCGTACGTCCACCAGCCGTCGGCGTGGGAGGCGTGGTACGCGAACCCGGTCCGCGCTCCGCCCAGACGCCGCGCCAAGGGCGCTACGCACCGCACGTCACCGAGCCGCGACAGGGCCCAGAGCGCGTGGGACCGGGCGGGCAGGTCCGCCTCGCCCTCGCCCTCGCCTTCGTCGTTCGTCACCATGGCCGCCAGCGCGTCCGCCCAGGGGAGTGAGGCGTGCCCGCACATGCCCAGGACCCGGGCGGCGAAGAGCCTGTTGCCGGGATCGGGGTCGGACAGCGCACGGGCCACCGACGGCAGCAGCTCCGCAACGGCGGAGCGCCGGGCGCTGAGCGCCTGGGCGGCCGCCTGCAGCGCGCCCGCGCGCACGGACGGGTCCCGGTGCCCGAGCAGTCGGCGGGTCGCGTCGGCCCGGCCCTCCCGGTCTGCTCCCAGCAGGCCGAGGGCCCAGACGACCGTCGCCTCGGCCGCGCCGCCGCCCGGCCGCCACGTCGTCGGTTCACTGCCGGACAGCACCTCGGACACTGTCCGCGCGTACGCGGTGTCGTCCTGCCCCGGCAGCGCGCGGCGCAGGGCCTGTACGGCGACGAGGCGTACGGAGGGGTCGGCTGCGTCCATGAGGTGTCGCAGCCAGTCCAGGGACGTGCTCCGCTGTTCACCGGCGTGGGCGGTCAAGGAGCCGACTGAGTCGATGAGTTGGAGTCGCGTCTGCGGGTCGGGTTCCACGTCCCACCGTGCCCGCAGGGCGGCGATCACCTCGTCGGCCCGGCGGTGGGCCTCGGCGAGGGCGTCGGCGACGGCGGTGCGGTTCACCGCCACCGGGTCGTCGAGCAGCGGCAGCAGATCCGGCACCGCCAGGTCCCACGCGGCGGACCAGCCGGAGGTCACGAAGCGGGGTTCCGCGGTGTTCCCCGCACCGGCCAGAGCCCCGACGAGGTACAGGAGTTCGCCGCGGACGTCCGCGGCGACGGCCGGGTCCGCGATGGCCGCGATGACGTAGGGGAGAGCGGCCGGAGCCGAGGAGTAGACCCCGCCGCCCTGATGGTGGACGTGCGTCAGCAGGTCGTCGGCAGCGCCGGCGGCCTGCTCCGGCCGGTAGAGATCCCGCAGCATGCCGGGCACGTCCTCGGCCGCCCCGTAGGCATGCCTGAGCGCCGACCAGTCCACGGCGTCGAGCCGCGCGAGAGCGTCACTCACCGGTGGCTCACCCCGACCTGTCCCGCGGACACGAAGAGGGCGGGGAAGCTGCCGTCGTGGACGCGGCCCTGGTGACAAACGTCGTTCCACGGGCCGCTCCGGACCTGCCCGTTCTCCTCACCGCCCAGGCACGCGAACGCGGCGGCCAGGCCGCCGGAAGGTCTCACGATCATGCCACCGGATCCTTCCAGGCCCGGACCCCGGACCAAAACCACCGTCTGCCGCACCCGCGCCGTCCCCGGCACCCTCCAACCCGCACCGGCTGAGCACGATCACCTACGCCGGTCTGAGTACGCGAGCGGGTTGCCCGCCGCGCACGCCGTCGGAAGGGTGGACACATGCGCCGACTGCTGCTGCTCGCCCCGCTGTTGCTGTTCACCGCCGGCTGCGGGGTGGTGCAGTCCTCCAACGACGAGGCGACGGACGCCGCACGGGAGGTGGCCAGGAACGCGGGCGAGCGGCTCTACGGCCAGCGTCCGCGCACGGCAGAGGAGGTCGGGCGTTCCGCCGCCAACATCGACGGGGTGGAGGTACTGCGGCTGACGGGTACCTCGACACACGACGGGGACGGCATCGATGTGGTCGTCCGCACGTCCGGCTCGGCGTACAGCAGAGGGCTCGACCCTCAGGAGGTCGTCGTGCGGCGCTGTTTCGCGGTGCGGGTGTCGCCCAAGTCGCAGTGGCGTGAGGATCCCCGTGACGTGGACTGTCCGGACGGCCCTCCACTGACCTTCGCCCCGCCACCCGAACCGCCCCGGCTGCCGTACGAGGAGCTCCGCGCGAAACTTCCCCGGGTGCCGCAGGGCGGCCGGGCGGACGAGGCCGAGGTACGCCGTAGCCTTGCCGCCCTGGATCTGGACCCGGCGATCCGTACCGAGGTGAAGGCGGACGGCGGCCGGGTCGGCGTTCTCCTGTTGGTGAAGGGCAACGGCTTCGACGCGCAGGACTGCCTTCTTGCCCGCGTGGCCCCCGGCGCCACCGAGGTGTGGGTGCCGCCCCGGATCCAGCGGATGCCCGGAGAGGGCGGCTGCACCGTCGGCAACGCCCTGGACCCGAAACCGTCACCGCACTGACGGGGTGCCTGGCTCCCTCGGGCCACGGGCCCGCGGGCCCCATCAGGATCGGCAGCCGGGGTGAAGCGGCGCGACCGCCGCGAAGCGCGCCTGGCCGGACCCGGCCCGGATCCCGAACCACAACCATGCGGCTTGCCGGGTCGGCGGTCGCCCCGACCACGCGCTGCCTGTCCGCCCCGTGGCCTTCGGCGGGCAGCCTGCGTATCAGGGTCGGCCAGTAGCCTCGCGGCCATGGACGCACTCGTGCCGTTCCTCATCATGTCCGGAGCCAGTCAGGCCGGTGCTCTAGTACTCCAGCTCTCGCTGGTCGGGGGCGGTGTGAAGACAGGTACGGCTGGCGGCAGGGCCCCTCCCACCGGCAAAGATCTCAGGTCGACGCAACCGACGACATCAGCTCCTCCAGCTTGTTGAGGCTCTGAGTCCAGCCTTCCTCGTGAAGAGCTTGGCGCCGCTCAGTGGCGAAGTCGCCCTGGGTGAAGACCAGCTCGGCCGAGGTATCGCCGATATCGCGAAGGGACAGCGTCACCACCGTCTCCCGATCCTCGGGATCGGGATCCTCCCACCGGAAGGTGTAGGACAGGCGTTCCGGAGGGTCGACCACAAGGAATTCCCCCACCAGGTGGAACCGATCGCCTTCCGGAGGCTGCATCGCGATCCGGTAACCACCTCCTGGCCGAAGGTCGCTTTCCACACTCGGGGTGGTGAACCCGTCGGGGCCCCACCACTTGGCCAATTCCTGCGGTTCGGTCAACGCTCGGAATACGACCGGACGCGGTGCGCGGAGGACACGTTGCATGTGCAGCCTCAACCCGCCATCGTGCGTCATCACGAACCTCCTCCGGCCGAAGGCGTCGGGATTGACCACCGCACTTATCCTATGTATCCCCGCCGTAGGCTGCGATCTCACAGGTCAGGGACGGTGTGGGGGGCAGGTGCGGCCACCGGTGATCATCGCGTGTTGTGTGGACAAACGAAGATCAAGCGGTGGCCGCAGGCCATGGCGTAGACCCCGCTCGCTGGCGGGACCTGTTCGATGCCCTGATGGGCCGGATCGCGGGCCGCTTCGCGCGGGTCGAACCGCGACGTCGCGCACGGTCCCTCGTCCTGGGACTGTTGTCGGACCTGCCACGGAAGAATTGCTGGACGATCGCCGAGCATGCCGGACACGCCACACCGGACGGCCTGCAGCACCTGTTGGCCCGGGCTAAGTGGGACGCCGAGGCTATCCGCGACGACCTGCGCGGATACGTCGTCGAGCACCTCGGCGGCCAAGACGCCGTATTGGTCGTCGACGAGACCGGCGATCTGAAGAAGGGCACCCACCCGGTCGGCGTGCAGCGTCAGTACACCGGCACCGCGGGCCGCATCGAAAACTCCCAGGTTGCCGTCTACCTCGTCTACTCAACTCCGGCCGGACACGCCGCGATCGACCGGGAGCTGTACGTCCCGCGCTCGTGGACCGATGACCCGGACCGCTGCCAGGCAGCCGGGATCCCCGCCGAGATCGGCTTCGCCACCAAACCGGCTCTGGCCACTACGCTGATCACGCGCACCCTGGACGCCGGCATCCACGCCGCCTGGGTCACTGGTGACGAGGTCTACGGCGCCAACCCGCACCTGCGCGCCGCACTCGAAGCCCGGCAGCCCGGCTACGTGCTCGCTGTCGCCTGTGACCACCAGATCCCCACCCACGCCGGGAAGTTCCGGGCCGACGCCCTGGCCAAGAAGCTGCCCAAACGGGCCTGGCAGCAACGCTCCGCAGGCACCGGAGCCAAGGGACTGCGCTTCTACGACTGGGCCGTGGCCGACATCACCGATGTCCGCCCCGGCCACCACCAACTGCTGATCCGGCGCAACCGCCGCACCGGCGAACTCGCCTTCTACCGCTGCTACTCGCCCGCTGCCGTTCCACTGGCCACCCTTGTGCGCGTCGCCGGACGCCGATGGACGATCGAGGAAACCTTCCAGTCCGGAAAGGGCCTGGCCGCACTCGACGAACACCAGGTCAGACGGTGGACGTCCTGGCGCCGGTGGGTCACCCTCGCGATGCTCGCGCACGCCTTCCTCGCCGTGACCGCCGCACAGGAACAGGCCCGCCATCCGTCCCCGGACGGGCTGATCCCGTTGACCTGCAACGAGATCCAGCATTTGTTCACCACGCTGATGGTCCAGCCCGCCCACGACCCAGCTCACCGGCTTCGATGGTCCGACTGGCGACGACGACACCAAGCCCGCGCCCGCAACGGCCACTACCTGCGACAAACAGCCCAGACCCCATGAAGATCAAGATCTACGGCTGGAGTACTAGCCCGCCGAGCCGAGCCGGGCTGTCGAGGATGGTGGTCCCAGCGGAGCGCTCCTGCGGGAACTGCGGACTTCACCCGTCGGCGTCAGGTGAACAGAGCGGGATCACCTCATCCGGTTCAGTAGTGTGAAATGCCGTCAGCTGAAGCGGGGGCGATGTCTGGGGTGTATCCCAGAGTATGCGGCCAGGCGGGGGCTGTGTGTGGCGGTGGTTGGGGGAGCGGCCGGCTTTGCGCAGGCTGCTCGGTCATGTTGGTAAGGGAGTGTGTGCGGGTCTGGTCCGACTGCAAGGCGGGAGTAACAGGCCTTCGCAGCAGGCTTTTAGGGCGAGAGGTGGCCTTCCCTGACGGCCTGGACGAATCTATTCCAAGCCGGGGCGGACACATGCGCCAGCATGGCAGAGGCATTGGCCGAATCGCGAATGGAGATGTCGTCCCCGAGGAACCTCACCTCAAGGCAATTCCCCTGAGCCCCTCCGCTGTATGTGCTTTTTCGCCAGGGGTCTCCGCCCTTGCCAGACGCTTTCACTCAGCACCTCCCGTGCCAGACGCGGACAGTTGTCGATCCTGGAAGATCGTCTTCCTTGGTTGCGAGGCGTTCTTTCCCTGGACCCGCAGAAGTTGGCAAATCGCTTAAGTATCCGCAGCCTGCTGCCGGTGGGCCAGACACGGAGCGTCAACGGCAGGGCTGATGAATCATGATGTGCAGTGATATAAGAACCCTTTTGGGTGCTCCTGTCTGTCTTTTGACTGAAACTGATCGCCTCGGTGCCCGGAAAGCGTGGCGCAGAAGGGGAAGGTGCAGGCTCGTGGTCAGGGGGCGGGGGCGCGCCCTGGGTGGTGGGATGCGTGCTGGGTCAGTCCATTCCCCATTCGTGGCGCAGCGCCGCTTGCGTCTTCTTCAGGGTGCGGGTGAGGTGGTCCGCGGCGCGCGCCTGCTCCCCGGCCTGGGCGAACAGGGCATGCCACAGGGTCAAGGAGCGGGGCTGAGGCGGGGTGTTGAGCTCGGTGAGTGTCGGCAGGAGATGGGTGCTGACGGCGTCCAGATCGACGGCGAGAGCGGTCAGTGCCGCAGGCAGCCGTCCGGGCGCATAGGTGGCGTACTGCTCTGCGGCCTTCTTCAACTGAAGGAGATCGGCCGCCTCGGGGTCGTCGATGTGGAGTCTGCGTCGGCGTATCTCGTACTCGATCCGGCCTACGGAGACCAGGAGATCGTCGATCCGCTGGTAGTGAGCCGTCCAGGCCGTCCGGTTGGCGATCTTCCTGTCCCGCAGCTCCCGTTGCGCGTGCTGGGCCGCCTGCAGGGCTTCGGCCGCCGCGCGGTCCTGCCGCCGGTTGCGCTGGCCCTGGACGAGCGAGGTGCGGGCCGTGAGGAGCGTGACACCCGCGCTGACGCCCGCGGCCGCCAGGCTCGACACCAGGGCGAGATACCAGGGCAGTGAGCCGACCGCCTGGGGCTCGGAACCGTCGGCGGCGACGGCGGGACCGCTCTGGCCGATCAGCAGCACGACCACCAGAACGGCGACCGCACCAGTCCTGACGACACCCTGCCCCCGGGGCGGACCGCCGCGGGAGGGGGCCGACCGGGTGCGGGTGGATCGCAGCGTGGGACCGCGCGTCCCCTGAGCGCTAGACTGCACGACGAACCCTCCTGTCTGAGTTGTATGCAACGGTTGGAGCGGTTTGCGATGGGGAGCCCTCGGCGGTGCTTGCCGGCTAGGCCGAGACGGCTCCCTTTCGTCTGTCTCACGTCATGGCGAAGCTGGCAGTCACCCTCTCGATGAACTCCGGCGAGATTTCCTCGGCATAGTCCCCCTCGACGATCCAGAAGTCCTGCAGATAGTCCGAGGGCTTCCTCTGGTCCGCCATCGGTGCCTTCTCGCTGAGAATCAGACTGCCGTCGGGATTTTCCAGGTAGGCAACGATGTCGTCGTTCGTGTCGGAGAACTCGAAAATGACGTACGGCGATCGGAAGCGCGGATAGATGCCCCGGGAAAACGGCACCACCATGATGGTCACGTGCGGGAGTTCGTTCAGTACCAGCAGGCGCTCGAGTTGTGCCTGCATCACGGCCTCGTCGCCGACGACGCGGCGTGTGGCGGTCTCGTCCAGGATGAAGAAGAACTGCCTGTCCCGGCTCTCCAGAGCGCGCTTCTGACGCTCCATCCGCAGATTGACCCACATGTCCTGCTGGCCGTCGGAGTCGTCGATGAGCACCTGGGCGTACTCCCGGGTCTGCAGCAGTCCGGGGATCAGGTTGGACTCGAAGTTGCGAATGATGGAGGCCGAGGTCTCGTACCCTAGGTACGACGAGAAGCTCGACGTCATCGTCCTGCTGTAGCGCGCCCACCAGGGCTGCTTGCGGGACGTCAGGACCATCTCGGTCAGCTCGTCGATCTGCTGCTGGTCGGTCACGCCGTAGAACTGCAGCAGGGCCCTCAGGTCGGTGACGGAGATCCCCACGTCACCGGCCTCCATCCGGATGACCTTCGAGATGGACCAGACCAGGGCGTCGACCACGTCCTTCTGGGTTTTCCCGGCGGCCTCACGGATCGCGCGGAGCCTGCGACTCAGTCTCCGCTTCGCGAATTGCGGATCTTGGTCGGCCACGATGCTTCCTCTCCATCTGACTACAGGTGAGCAGCGACCTCTCCATCAGTACGGCATCTGTGTGCGACCTGCAATCTGCGGTGGGCTATACGATAGTCCGTCAGTTGCTTTCAGCCGTCTGCCAGTTCGTCATCTGCTACCTGTCACTCAACCATAGGGCACGAACCGTTCCGGCCGAAACACCGCCCATCAATCAGATACAGACGGTGAAAAGAAGCATCACCGGGGCGTGGGTTACCACCAGGTGCGCCGCCGGGCCCAGTGCTCACGCGAGACCGGCCCCCACACCGCCCACGGGAGCAACCGGGTCAACTGCGCAGCCCCAGACAGGACTCGCAGCCCCCGCACCAGACACACCAACCTTCTGCCGCAACAGCAGTCCCACCACCCCTGGCGCGAGCCCGACCCTGCACGGGCACCGTGCGTCCCTTCGCGTCCTTGCCGGGTGCGAGGCCGGCGCACCGGGTGCCGCCCCCGGCCTGTGGCCTGCGTGCTGCAGCAGCAGCTGCACCTGCGCCTCTCACCGCGGATTGTGTTCACCGCCTGCGCTGCGATGTCACATCCGACGGGGCTGTCTCGTCCCAGATCTCGGAGACGGACTTCAACAGCAGGAAGGTGATGGTCATGCGGGTGTTCGTGGCGGGCGGGACCGGGGTCCTGGGGCGGCGGCTGGTGCCGCAGCTCGTGGCGCGTGGCCACCAGGTGACGGCCACGACGACGAGCGCGGCCAAGCTCGGCCTGGTGGAGCGGCTGGGTGCCGGGGCGGTGGTGATGGACGGACTGGACGCGGTGTCCGTCGGTGAAGCGGTGGCGGCCGCCCGGCCGGACGTGATCGTCCACCAGATGACCGGGATCTCCATGGCGCACGCCGGCAAGCCCGACCTGAAGCACTTCGACCGGTGGTCCGTCCCGACCGTCCGGCTGCGCACCGAGGGGACGGACCACCTGCTGGCCGCGGCCCAGGCGACCGGCGTCCCCCACTTCGTCGCACAGGGCTACGCCAACTGGAACGGCATCCGTGAGGGCGGATGGGTGAAGACCGAGGACGATCCGCTGGACCTGCACGAGGGAACGGCCGCGCACACGGCGATGGCGGCGCTGCGCCACGTCGAGGACGCGGTCGGCGCGGCCGGCGGCGCGGTGCTGCGCTACGGCGCGTTCTACGGTCCCGGTGCCAGCGACGACCAGCTCGTGCTGGTGCGCAAGCGGCAGTTCCCGCTGGTCGGGGACGGCACCGGCTACGCCTCCTGGATCCATCTCGACGACGCGGCGAGCGCCACCGTCCTGGCCGTGGAGCAGAAGGCGAGAGGGGTGTTCAACATCGTCGACGACGAACCGGCCCCGGAGAACGAGTGGCTGCCCCATCTGGCGGCGTGCGCGGGGGCGAAGCGGCCGATGCGGGTCCCGGTGTGGCTGGCCCGGCTGCTGGCCGGGCAGGTGGTGGTGACGATGATGACCGAGGGCCGCGGCTTCTCCAACGCCAAGGCCAGACGGGAGCTCGGCTGGCAGCCGCGCTATCCGTCGTGGCGGCAGGGCTTCCAGGAGGGGCTGGCGTGACCCGCACCGAGGAGTTCGAAGAGCTGCGGCCGCTGCTGTTCTCCATCGCCTACCGGATTCTGGGCAGCGTGAGCGAGGCCGAGGACGCCGTCCAGGAGACCTGGCTGCGCTACGAGCTGTCCGCGACCCAGCCCGCGTCGGTGAGGGCGTTCCTGTCGGCCGTGGTCACCCGGGTCTCGATCGACGTCCTGCGCTCGGCCCGCCGGCGACGCGAGGAGTACGTCGGGCCGTGGTTCCCCGAGCCACTGCTCACCGACCCCTACGAGGACCCGGAACAGTCGGCGGAACTGGCCGACTCGCTGTCGATGGCGTCCCTGCTGCTGCTGGAACGGCTCTCCCCGCTGGAACGGGCGGTGTTCGTGCTGCGGGAGGTGTTCGCCTTCGGCTTCGCGGACATCGCCTCGGCGGTGGGCAGATCACCGGCGGCGTGCCGCCAGCTAGCCGTGCGGGCGCGCCACCACATGGACGCGGGCCGGCCCCGGTTCGAGGCCGACCGCAAGGAACGCGAGGAACTCGCCGAACGGTTCTTCGACGCCGTCCGCGAAGGCAACGTCGAGGGCCTGCGGAAACTGCTCGCCGCCGACGTGACGCTGCTCGGCGACGGCGGCGGCAAGGCCCCGCAGTGGGCCAGGGGATTCACCGGCGCCGACGCCGTGTCCCAGGTGCTCGCCACCCTCTTCCCGCCGTTCGTCCGGATCGGCGGCATCGTGGAACCGCACCAGGTGAACGGCCAGCCGGGCGCGATCTTCCGCGACTGGGACGGCAAGGTCCTCAACACCTGGACCCTCGACATCCTCGACGGGCGGATCCAGACGATCCGCACGGTGAGCAACCCCGACAAGCTCGCACACGTGGGCCCCGTGGCGGACGCCTGGGCGGTCCTGCGCGAAACACAGCAGCTTCTTGCGGACACGGACTGACCCGAAACGCTCACCACACTCCAGACCTGCGGCGCCGGGCGCCGACGGTCCCCCGGGGCCCGCCGCAGCGACAGGCCCCCACCGCATCGCGGACAGCCAGGCATCTCGACACGGCGGCCCCGGACCGCTCGGGGGAAGCACCCCCGGACGGCAACGGCTTGCCGCGCCCCACCAGAGACCGGGCAGCGACAGACCCAGCGCACCACAACCAGAACCAGAAATAGAACCAGGCCCAGGACCAGGACCAGCACAGGAGAATCGGACATGACCAGGATCGGCATCATCATCGGCAGTACCCGCCCCGGCCGCCACGGCGACCGGGTGGCCTCATGGGTGCGGGACCTGGCGGCCGAACACGCCGGTGGCGCCGCGGAGTTCGAGCTCGTGGACTTGAAGGACTACGCGCTGCCGCTGCTCGACGAGCCCGTGCCCGCGGCCATGGCGCCCGGCCGGCAGCCGCACACCCGCCGATGGGCCGAGCGGATCGGCCCGCTGGACGCCTTCATCGTCGTCACCCCCGAATACAACACCGCCCCGCCCGCCGCCCTGACCAATGCCATCGACTACCTCTACGAGGAATGGGGTGGCAAGCCCGTCGGCTACGTCGGCTACGGCATTTTCGGCGCGGTCATGGCGGTGCAGAAACTGCGCGCGCAGGCGGGCCCGCTGCGCATGGCGGACATCGGACCCCAGGTGGCACTGTCGCTGCGCGAGGACTTCGTGGCCTTCACGGACTTCCGGCCGCAGGACCTGCACGTGGCGCAGGTCCAGGAACTGGTCGACGAACTGCTGGCATGGGCGAAGGCGCTCGGCCCGCTGCGCACAGTTTCCCGGGCCGCTGCCTGAAGGGGAAAGCCCCCGGCACCTCGAAGCCGAAGCCGCTGTGCGAACGGTGGCAGTCCGTGTTCCGGCCCGTGCCGGGGTACGCGAGAGATCGCCGACACCTACGATCTCGCCACCGTCCCCGCTTTCGCAGCGGCCGGTGAGCGCGGCGAGCGCGGTTCAGGTGGTGGGCCGCCAGGCGGCTTCGGCGGTCTGGACGTCGGGGTGACAGGGGAAGACCTGGTCCAGGCCGACCATGCGGAAGATCCGGCTGACGTGGTCGGGGACCGCGGCCAGGGCGACGCCCGCGTCGGTCGCCAGGGCGTGGTTGCGGGCCGCGATCAGGACGGTGATGCCGGTGGAGTCGCAGAAGGTGAGGCCGCCGAGGTCCAGGACGAGCTGCCGGCCCGGTTGCAGGCCGAGGCCGGCCAGGGTGGTGCGGACCTGGTCGGCGGTGTGGAAGTCCAGTTCTCCGGCGAGTTCGATGACCACTCCTGTGGGGGTGGTGCGGCTGTGGAGGGTCAGGTGCTGTGTCACTGCCGCTCTTCCCTGGGGGGCCGGGGCACGTGGATGGCCAGGACGGCGGTGTCGTCGTCCACGCCGGTGCCGAAGGTGTCGAGCAGGTCGCGGATCGCGTCGATGGTGTCCGAGGCGGTGGTGGGCGCCAGACCGCGGGCGAAGTCGAGGAGGGCGTCGTCGCCGTATCGGTCGGCGCCGGCGTTGATGTGGGCTTCGGTGAGCCCGTCGGTGTGCAGCAGCAGGGTGTCGCCGGGGGCCAGATGGACGGTGGTGGTGGCGATGTGGGCGTCGAGCAGGACGCCGATGAGCTGTCCGCCGGGGGTGTGCAGATAGTCGGCGGTGCCGTCGGCGCGCATCAGCAGCGCGGGGGGATGACCGCCGCTGGCCAGGGTGATGTGGAATCCGCCCCGCTCGTCGTCGGGGGTGAGCAGGCCGAAGACGACGGTGCAGAAACGGGGGTCGGTTCCGTTGTACTCGTGGTTGAGGACCGTGTTGAGGTTGTCCAGGACGGCCGCCGGGTCGGGGTCGTAAACGGCGGCGGCGCGCAGCGTGTAGCGGACCAGGGAGGTGACGGCCGCGGCGGCGGCGCCCTTGCCGCACACGTCGCCCAGGAACAGTCCCCAGGTACCGGCGGCCAGGGGGAACAGGTCGTAGAAGTCGCCGCCGACCTGGTCGACGGAGGCGATGTGGTAGTGCGCGGAGACCTCCAGTCCGGGCACGTTCGCCAGCGCCGGCGGGAGCAGCGTCTTCTGCAGGGTGGTGGCCAGCCGCTGAAGGCGCTCGCGCTCCAGCTCGGCCTCCTTGCGGGCGCGCAGCAGCTCGGTCTCGTAGGCGCGGCGGTCGCGGGCGTCGAAGAGGGTGGTGCGGATCAGCAGCGGCTGCCCGTCGCCGCCCGCTTTCACGGTCGAGGTGACCAGGACCGGGATACGGGAGCCGTCTGCGGCCTTGAGTTCCAGGGCGATGCCGCTGATCTCCCCCTGCATCCGTAGCAGTGGCGCGAAGTGGGTCTCGTGGTAGAGCCGGCCTCCGACGGTGAGCAGGTCGGAGAAGTGCTTGCGGCCCAGAAGGTCGTCGCGCCGGTAGCCGAGCCAGTTCAGCAGGGTCGTGTTGACCTTCGCGATCCGGCCGTCCAGCAGGGTGGACAGGTAGCCGCAGGGCGCGTGCTCGTACAGATCCTCGGCACTGTCCTCCAGCAGTGCCGAGAACTGCGCCTGCTCATCCGCCGTCCCGCCCGTCCCGTCGGGTCTGTCCGCGCTGCCTTCGCCATGGCCGTCGGTCTTGCACATCAAGCGGCGGCCCCCGCGAACGCGGCGATCGTCGCGGCGGTCTCCTCGGGGGCGGCGAGCTGCGGGCAGTGCCCGGTGGCGTTCAGCGTGACCAGGCGGCTTCCCGGGATCTGCGCGTGGACGAACGCACCCACTTCCGGCGGGGCGATCGCGTCGCTGGAGCACTGGGCCACCAGCGTGGGCACCCCCACCGCCGCGAGGTCGGCGCGGTTGTCCGACAGGAACGTCACCCGGGCGAAGACCCGGGCGATGGCCGGATCGGTGCGGCAGAAGCTGTTGGTCAGCTCCTCGCCCAGTTCCGGCCGCTCCGGGTTGCCCATGATGACCGGTGCCATCGCACCCGACCAGCCCAGATAGTTCGCTTCCAGCGACTCGAGCAGCTCCTCGATGTCCTCGGCGCTGAACCCGCCCCGGTACCCGGTGTCCGGGTCGTCGACGAAGCACGGCGAGGGCGCCAGGAGCACCAGGCCGGCGAACGCCTTGGGGTCCCGGGCGGCGGCCAGCACCCCCATCATCGCGCTCACCGAATGGCCCACGAACGTCACGGGACCGAGCGCCAGCTCCCGGCACAGCTCCAGCACGTCATCCACGTAGCCGTCCAGGGTCGAGTACCGCTCCCGGCTCCACGCGGACAGATCCGACCTCCCCGCCCCGACATGGTCGAAGAGGACGACGGTGAAGTCGCGCTCCAGGGCCGGCACCACCAGCCGCCACATGTTCTGGTCGCACCCGAAACCGTGCGCCAGCATCACCACCGGAGCACCGGCCCGCCCGGTCACCGTCACGTGATTCCTGCGCCGCACATCCATGCGACTCATCCTCGCAGACCCGCCCGGCCGTCCCTGCGATCCGTTCCACGGCGAGCGCGAGGGCGCGCACCGGGAGCCTGCCGGCGGCGACGCGCTCGCCGGGCCACGAAGCCTCCGGAAGCCCCCCGAGGCCATCCTGCGGGGCGCTGCCGGTCCCTGGAACCGGCTGGTGCAGAAAACCCGGAGGCGCTGCCGCCCGGCGGGGTGCGGAGCACCGTCACGCCCAGCGGCCTGGTGGAGCATCGCGCCTTCCCACGAGGCTGCCCAGCCAGCCGAACAGGAAGCCGGCGGGAATCGACACGAGGACGACCGTCTGCAGGGGGAACCAGTCGATGCGCCACTCAGGGAAGAGTGCCAAGGGGTTGCCGGAGAAGACGGGGCTGCAGATCTGCAGTCCGACGGCGCAGAGCAGGCCGCCGTACAGCGTGCAAAGGAGCCCGGCCCGGCTGTAGCCGCTCCAGAAGACGGAGTACACCAGCGCCGGAAGCAGGCAGGAGGCTGCCACCGCCAGGGACATCGCCGTCAGGAACAGGACGTTCCATCCCTGGACCCAGACTGCCAGCACGATGCACAGCACACCGACCCCGGCGGACGCCAGGCGAGCGGCGGCCACCTCCCGGCCCTCGGTCGTGCGCCCGCGGAGCAGCGCCTTCGTGTACAGGTCGTGGGCGATCGCTCCCGCAGCGGCCAGGGTGATGCTCGCCACCGCGGCCAGCGTGGTGAGGAACACCGCGGAGGAGACCAGGGCGACGAGAAGTGCCCCGCTCGCGTCGGCGGACGCGCCGCCTGCCAGTTCGCCGGTGAGCAGCAGCAGGGCGCTGTTGCCTCCGGGATCGGCGGCGATGATCGTGGGCGCGCCGATCAACGCGGCGGCCGCGAAGCCCATCAGAGCTGTCATGAGGCAGAAAGAGACGACGATGCCGATCGTATGGCGCACCGTACGGCGCGCGGTGGCCGCGTCGGGTGCGGTGCTCAGTTGCAAGGCAACGTGGGGGAGGCACGCCACACCCAGCACGATGGTGACCATCAGGCCGATGAAGTCGAGCGTGCCCGCCCCGTCGCTGCTGCCGGCGTAGCGGAGGCCGGGACGCGTATAGCCGGCGGGTCGGCCGCTGCCCTGTCCGGCTGCGTCGATCAGGGCATCGGTGTTCCAGTGAAAACGATGGAGCAGCACAGCTGCCACCGTCAGGGCCGCGCCGAGCAGCACCACCGTCTTGATCGCCTGGATGACGACCGTGCCGCGCATGCCGCCGAACGCCGTGGCGCAGACGACCAAGGCGCCGATCATGACGATGGCTGTCTTCTCGGCGCCGGGCCCGGTCATTCCCAGCAGCGCCGTGGTGGTTGCGCCCGCGCCGGAGAGCTGCACGACCATGACGGGGACGCACACGCTCAGGGTCACGACGGCGGTAGCGATGCGCGCCCCCGGCCCTGGAGCACGCAGGGCGAACGTGTCGCCCAGGGTGTAACCGGCGCGCTCGCGCAGGGGGCGCGCCAGCAGGAGGAGGACGCCCAGGGACAGCGCGGTGCACAGGGTCATGAACAGACCGTCGTAGCCGAAGACCGCGACACTTCCCGTGTTGCCGAGCACCGCGGCCGTGGGCAGGTAGACGCCGGACAGGACGAGGGCCCCGCGCAGAGGCTTCAGTCTGCGGCCCGCCGTGTAGAACTCGTTGACCCGGTCCCTCTCGGGGCCGCTGAGAACGCAGATGAACAGGATGGGGACGATGAAGGCCAGAAAGCCCAGCAGGACGAAGGCGTGCGTGTCACTGTCCAGGGCGCCGGGCGCGGCGAGCAGGGTCTGCTGACTCATCTGCTCTCCTCCCAGATCTCCTGAGGAGCCGGTCGCGCGTCCGCGCGGCGGTCGTACCGCGCCGCCGTCCACACCAGCAGGGAGCCCTGGACGAGCAGGGCCAGCATGCCGACGGTGGCCTCTCCCCGGACACGGGTGGCCATCAACTCGGCTGCGGAGCAGGCGAGCAGCACGTGCACGGCGAAAGCCGATCCGTTGACCAGGGCGAAGGACACACCTGGGCGGTGAGGCCGTGGACGATGATGAAGGCGGGGGTCGTGCGGGTGGGTCATGGCGGTCTCCGTACGGTGTCGGGCGGTCCGAGAGGGCCTGGCCGATGTGTCCATGGGGTTGTTGGCATCCGGCCCCGCGTCGCGCTGCTTCGGGACCTGCGCGCCGCCTACGGCCCAAAGCTCGTCCAGGGCCCGGCCGCACGGTCGACCGCAGGTCCGGCGCCTTTCGGAGCGACGCCGGAGCCGACGCCCGCGACGCTTACGTCATCGCCGAAACCGCCCGTCACCGGCGGGACTTCGACCCGGTCGACGGTCCCGCCGGGCTGCTCGCTGATCTGCGTTGCCGACTGCACACCGCACCGAACCGGCCGCCGACCGGGTACGGATGGCCGATCGGTTTCGCGAGGTGCTCACCGGTGTCTTCCCTGCCCCGATGCAGGCCGTCCCGGTGTCGGCGGTCGCCGGGGCACGCGGCCCGTCGGCCCCCACCACCTCGTCCAGCGTGGGTGGCGGTGGCGATCCAGCCGGGGTGGAAACGTTCTCGCCGTCTCCGCGGACGAGGACGCTGTTCTGGCGGTCGAGCCTGCGCATGGCGGCTCCTTCGGAGTGGGTGGAATCGCAGCGGTGGCACGGCTGCGGCGCGGCCCGTTCAGGTCAGAAGCCGGTGCCGTTCCGGCGTGACGGGGACAATAACGGAACCAGCAGTAACGTATCTAGGGGGAGGCAGGCAGCTTCTGCGACTCAAGTGCGAATCCGGCCCGGCTGCTTGGGCCGTAGGTCTGTCTGCCGTGCTCTGCGGGGGACCAGGCCCGCACAGAGATCCGCGCCAGCGGTTGAGAGCGCGCAACCCGCCGGCGCCCGCTGATGGAAAAGGCGGCGCGTCCCACCCCCATGAGGGTGGGACGCGCCGCCGGTCCGTGCGAAGAGCCGGGCTCAGTGGGTGGTGAGCATGCCTGTCCGCAGTTTGGTGAGGGTGCGGTTGAGCAGGCGGGAGATGTGCATCTGGGAGACGCCGAGGTGTTCGCCGATCTGGGCCTGGGTGAGTTCGTCGACGAACCGCATGTGGATGATGCGCCGTTCGCGGTCGTCGAGTTCGGCGAGCAGGGGGGCCAGGGCGTTGAAGTCCTCGACGAGTTCGAGGGCGTTGTCGTCGGTGCCGATGAAGTCGGCCAGTACGGCCTCGCCGTCGTCGCTGGAGCCGATGGTGGCGTCGAGGGAGGCGGACGTGTAGCCGTTGGAGGCGAGGCGTGCTTCGTTGACCTCTTCCTCGCTGAGGCACATCAGCTGGGAGAGTTCCTTGACGGTGGGGGTGCGGCCGAGCCGGCTGCGGAGCTCCTCGGTTGCTTTGGCGAGGTGGATGCGGGCTTCCTGCAGGCGCCTGGGTACATGGACGGCCCACGAGGTGTCGCGGAAGAAGCGCTTGATCTCGCCGACGATGTAGGGGACGGCGAAGGAGGTGAACTCGACTTCGCGGGTGAGCTCGAAGCGGTCGATGGCCTTGATGAGTCCGATGGTGCCGACCTGGACGATGTCCTCCATCTCGTCCTGGCTGCGGCTGCGGAAACGCGCGGCGGCGTAGCGGACGAGGGTGAGGTTCATTTCGATGAGGGTGTTGCGCGCGTACTGGTGCTCGGGTGTGCCCTCTTCGAGAACGGCGAGCTGGTCGAAGAACAGCCGGGACAGCTGCCGGGCGTCCTTGGGAGCGACCTGCGAGGGGTCCGCGATCTCCGGCAGCACCACCGCCTGTGCCTGCGTCTGTGCCGCTGTTCGTCCCTGTGCCGCCTCGGTCACCGTCATGCCGGTCCCCTCCCACATGGTCCAGCCCCCGTGCAGCCGGCTGCTGAAGGCCGGCAACACAGCGCCTACCCGCTGCTGGTGAATGCACACCAGGCATGCCGGCGCCAGTTACTGCCTGTGCTGCACGAGAAGCGGGCGGGCGGGCGGAGAAAGTCCGCCCACCCGCCCGCCCGGGCGGCGCCGTGAGGTCAGGCGCGGTGGCTGTAGTAGTACTCGCCGACCTGCTCGTGGTAGCCGGCGTCACCGATGTGCTTGTCCTTGTCGAACTCGGGGGAGTCCTTGATCTGGTCCTTGGTGAGAGCGACGTAGACCTTCCGCTCCTCCTGGTCGACCCGCTGCACGGTTCCGGCCGGCAGCAGAACATGCCTGCCGAAGATCCACACACCGATGTCGACGACGAGATACGCGGAGTTGACCTCGTCCGAGTGCTTGTCGACCTTCCCGATACTGCCGTCGGTCGCCTCGACCTTGTACCCGGTCAGATCGGTACCCGCGATATGGCCGGTGGTCGCCTGGTAGCCCCAGATGCTGTCACTCATAAAACGGCTCCCTCTCAGAATGCTTTACTGTCCGCGTTCTCTGCTGTCTGCCACAGAAATGCGGAGTCGGAATAGGCGCGCAGCGTCCTGCGGCGATTCCTCGGACCGCCGAGTGCCCTGCCTTCTGCGCCTCACACGTTCCCGCCGGCAAGAAATACGAGTGGCCGGAGGCGCCGTGCTGGAGGCCATGGTTCCCGGCGTCACGGACATCCCCCGGCCACCACCTCCTCCTACCCCGAATCGGTAGAATCACCACTTTCGCCCCATCAGCATCAGGCGGACAGCACAGTGGGCCCCGACGCCACGCGGCGTCGGGGCCCACTGTGCCGATACGTTGTCGCGGCCTGCCTACCAGCGGTACCAGCGGCCCCGCTTGCCGCCGCTCGCCGCAGGGCGGATCACGAATCCGAGAACCCACACCACCAGCACGATGACGGCGATCCACCACAGGGCCTTGAGTGCGAAACCGGCACCGAAGAGGATCAGGGCGAGCAGAAGAACGAGAAGAATAGGAACCATAGTTATCAACCTCCGATCCTCCGTGTGCCCGGCGGAACGATCTCCACTCCTGCGAATCTCATCCTTTCCTGCCGCGCCCGAAGCTGTGAGGGTTCCTGGTTTAGGAGTGGAATATGAGGTGACACAGGGGAGGGAAATTCTCTCGAGCAGGACAGGGTGTGAGTGGTTGTGGCTGCGGACAAGAAGGCTCAGGCCAAGACCGAGCAGGCCAAGGGCAAGGCCAAGAAGGCCGCCGGGGGCGCGGTGGGCAACGAGTCCCTGAAGGCCAAGGGGCAGGCCCAGGAGTCCAAGGGTGATCTGCGCGAGGCCAAGGAGAAGACCAAGGACGCCATCAAACCGAAGTAGACGCACCCCGCCCGGTCCCGGCAGCCGCCTCCCCGTTGGCTGCCGGGACCGTTGCTGTCCGGCACCGGCAACGCCCCTCCACCCGCACTCGGCGTCGTGGAGGCGGGCCTGCCGGTGCCGTGATCATTCGTCGTCGTCGGCGACGAACGGGCGGACGTCTGCGGTCTGACCGGCCGTCACCGGTGCAGGTCGATCGGCTTGATGGCACCCCAGGACGCCACCCAAGATCTGCGCCCGAACCGAGTGGGCTTTCAAGCAGCCTGGCCGGTACCTGGATGCCTCCGCGTTCTGCTCGCCCGGGATCAACGATGCCCGTGATGACCTGGAGTGGGCGATGCGGCACCTTTCTCCGGGAGCCGAACGGGACTTGGGCCGACTGATCGCGCGCATCGATGAGGAATTCGAGCGCCGTACCTTGCCTGAACCCAACTGCATTGAGTTGGCGAAGTTCGGCTGGTGGTGGACCAGAAGGCGGGAACGCTGACGGCCCGGGGCTCGTGTACCTCCCCTCCAGTCGAACGACACCGTCCCACCCTCGAGACCGCTCCCCAGGACCTGTGCCAGAACCGAGTCCTGATTCACCGGGTTCCTCCGAGGAAGCCCCGGTCTTCAGGCCGGGGAGGAGTCGGACTCCTGCGGGGCAGGGCAGGAAACGGGATTTCGCCTCCAGGGCGAAACACTGTCCACCTGAGTGGGTAGGCTGCGCGCCGTGCGGTGCGAGAACCAAGCGTGCACAGCGTGCTGATCGAGAGCCAAGACAGCACATGCATCTCCAGGCTTTGCTGTATGAAACCGGGCTGGTTTCGACCCGGCTGGTGTTGATCGCGGAAGACCTGTCGGGTCGCTGACCCGCAGGCGGCGTGAGCCAGGAATCCCCCTGCTTCAGCTGGGGGAGGATTCAATCGCCCTGGGATTCGCGCGATGCGCGTGTTCGTTGACTGACCCACCGGCACCGGAAATCCGGCGGCGCTCCCCATCGGTGGAGGGGGAGCGCCGCCGGTGTGGGTGGACAGTCGTGCTCAGTCGGTGGTGTCCGGCCGGGCCGGCTCAGGCGGCCCGGAGGAGCTGGGCCCGTCCGAACAGCAGGGCGTAGCCGTCGGGGAGTTGGCTGATGATCCGGGCGGTCAGGTCGTCACCGGCGATGCGGGCGACGACGCCGAGGACCGATCCGGTGTCCCAGCGGGTCGTCGCCAGGGCGCCGCCCGACCGTTGGGCGAGGTCCTTGACGAAGCCCCAGCCGGACAGCGGTCTGCCGGTGGGGATCTGCGAGGCGAGGAAGCCGGCCGCTTCCCGGGGGAGACGGGCGGCGAGTTCCACGCGCTCGTCACCCGTCAGCTGGCGGCCGAGGGCCTCAAGGACGCGGCGTACGACGTCTTGTGCCTGTCGGCGGGTGGGGTAGACGCCTTCGTAGCGCACTGTTTCCAGCATCTGGTCGAAGGCGGCCGTGGTTGTCGGGGCGGGGGCTGCGGGGGGAGAGAAAAGAGTCATGGGAGCGCGGCGACTTTCCTTGCGTGGACCGATTTCCTGCTGGGGCCGGGTTCTCGCGTGAACGGCGTACCTCGCGAGGACCGGCTTGCTGCGGCGTGTGGAGGGAGCCGGTGCTGCCGGGCACGGGACGGATCGCGGGCGGGCCGCCCCGGGCCCGGCAGGCGGACGTGCGGGCGGCAGGTCAGCCGTCGAGTTCCTTGTGGCCGTCGCCGCTGCGGACGCTGATCTTGCGGGGCTTGGCTCGCTCGGCGATCGGGATGCGCAGCGTCAGGACGCCGGCTTCGTAGTCCGCGCAGATGCGCTCGGTGTCGAGCGTGTCGGCCAGGACGACCTGGCGGGAGAAGACACCCAGAGGCCGTTCGGACAGTTCCGTCTGCGCGCTCTCGGACCGCGGCAGGGGGCGTCGCTCCGCCCTGACGGTGAGCATGTTCCGCTCGACGTCGATGTCGAGCGCGTCGGGGTCGATGCCCGGCAGATCGAAGGCGATGACGTACTGGTCGCCGTCCCGGTAGGCGTCCATCGGCATCGCGGAGGGGCGGGACCACGTTCCCGGACCCATCAGCTGCTGGGCCAGCCGGTCGAGTTCACGGAAGGGGTCGGTGCGCATCAACACGGTAAACACCTCCAGATGAGTTCAGGCAGCTGCTGCCAATGCGCTTCACCTGACATCCGTTGTAGCATGTCATCCGAACGACGACAATCCAGATGTCATCCAACCGATGACAATCTGTGGAACGGCACCCTGGAGGAGGGCGATGAGCGACGACGGCACCTCGGCACCGGCCTCCCTCCTTGCGGCGGCCACCGCGCTCGAGGCCATCGCCCAGGCCATGCGGACGGCACAGGCCGCCGACACCACCTCCACCGACGACCCCGAGCGGGCCATCGCGGCACTGCTGCTCCTGCGTGAAGTGCGCGAACAACTGGCCCACTGGGAGCCCGGACTGATCGAGACGGCCCGGGAGGCCGGCGCCAGCTGGGCCGACCTGGCCCACCCCCTCGGCGTCTCCAGCCGCCAAGCCGCCGAGCGGCGCTACCTGCGCGTGCGCCCCGGCGAATCCGGCACCACCAAGGAACAGCGCGTGCAGGCCACCCGCGACCAGCGGGCCGCAGACCGCTCCGTAGCCTCGTGGGCCCACGGCCACGCCGCCGCGCTGCGCCAGCTCGCCGGGACGATCACGGCCCTGCCGGATCTTCCCGCCGCCGCGACGGACGTGCTCGCGGCGCTCCACGCCGCGCTCGGAGACAGTGACCCGGCCCGACTCCTGAATCCCCTCGCCGAGGCAGGCCCTCACCTGCGCACCGCTCACCCCGACCTCGCGGACCGCGTCACCGACATCGGCCACCGCGCCCGGCAGATGCGCGAGAGCGAGCATCGCCAGCGCTCCTCCGGCGGCCCGTGACAGCGCGCAAAGCGACCCGCGTCCCGCACGGCGGGCGTGTGCCGATTTGAGCCAGAATTCGAACACGTGAGCTAATGGGGTGATGGAGTCCGCGACATTCCCCCACGACCTGGTCCAGCTTCAGGCGGCCTGGTGCCGCACCTACGACGCCCTCGCCGCGCCCCGCCCCACGGCGAACACGGCACTCCGTCGCCGCCTGCTGGTGTTGTCGGCCCGCCTGTGGTGGCACCCGTTCTGGTCGGGCCCCGGCAGGATGCCGGCGGCCCGTATGGAGCTGCGCAGACAAGCCCGTGCAGCCCTGGGGCGCGGCGCTGAACCGGCGTCCGGTGCACGTTCCTGACGAGGCCTGTTGTCGTCCGGCCGGAAAGGGGCACTCAGGAGGGAGGCCGGTCAGGTGGCCTTCCCCCCTCGGGGACTGGCCGGCTCAGGTTCCCCTGGTTCGGCCACGAGTGCCGGGGGAGCCGACCCCTTCTGCGGCCTGCTGACCGAGGCCCTGGCTGTGCGGGTGCCGGGACGGCGGCTCGCACGGCATCGCGGAGCGCGCCGGGGGGCACTCGTACAAGCGGACGATCCGAGGTCCCAGGAGGCGGGAGGAGGCCCGAGGCGGCCATGCTGATGCACGCGACCTCCTGCGGGGGGACCGAGCCGACCCTGCGCCTCACCGGCCCGGAGCACGGGCGGCGCGCCCCGCTGCACAGCCGCGAGCGCGGGAACCGTCCGTCGTCGCCCCGGCGTCGGGCCGACGCCGGCTGACGGCACGCCCCATCGCATCGCGCCGCTGCTCACAGGCCACGCTCCTGCGGACGTCAGGCGCCCGCACTCCATCCGGGTCACCGGGCGCGCGGACACCGCGACCGGGCGGCAGGGTGGTGGTGCCGATGCCGCAGAGCACCGGCCGGCACCGGCCGACACGGACCGCGGCACCGTCCGCGGTCCCCGTCCCGGACGAGGGGCCCCCGAGCGCACCCGCGCAGCCCACGCAGGAGGTTTCGTGCACGACAAGCCGCTCCTCAAGAGCATCGGTGAACTGCTGCGCCGACCGCACGGCTCCTCACACCGCACCCGGCAGGCCGGGCCTGAGGGATTCGCGCTGGACGTCTCGAAGGTCGCCGGGTTCACCTCCGGCACGATCGGCCCCGAGGACGAGGCGGCGCTGGCCGACGAAGTGGCCCAGCTCCTTCCCCACCACTGGGATCTGCCCACCAAGTCGGTGGAGGCGCTGACCCCGCTCGTCGACCACCTCGGCGGCCAGCAGGAGCTGATGGCCTGGCTGGACCGCCACCCCGGGCGGCCACGGCTGACCGCGCGGATCTACGTCCTGCTGGGCCATCTCGACCAGTACAGCGAAGACCCCGCGGTACTTGCCGCCGTACGGCACGCCAGGGCCCAGGACCCCTACCCCGTCCGCCTGCGCGGCTACCTGACGCCGGAGACCAACGACGAGACCCTGGGCGGTCTCGCCTACCGGATCGAGGAACTCCTCGGCGACAACCGCGAACAGGACGCCATCGCGCTCGCCCTGGCGACCGCCGACTGGCTGCGCAGCGCGGCGCAGAACGCCGAGAGCCCGAACGCCGATGTCCGCGAGATGGGCGAACTCATGGACCACATGCACCAGGACATCAGCGAGGCCGCGCCGCACTCCTGACCCGGCAGTGCGACAGCGGCTGGGTTAGCCGCGCCGTCCGTGTCCGGCATGACCGTCGCCTTCGAGAGATGACCGGGAATCCCACCGGGCATCGGAGGGCTGCCGCAGGCCTGCCGAGGGTGAGGCGCCTCGCAACCGGCCTTCGCGGGCGTGGAGCCGGCGGGAGGGTGTGGTCTACCGGTCGGTCTGTGGCTGCCGTGCCGCCGTACTCGAGGCCTGAGCCGTCGGCGAGCCCACCCTTGGCCGTTTCCCGCTCGCGCGGAAACCGTCACTTCCGTGGTCACCCGCCACGGTTTTCGAACTCTCGCCGGACTCCGGCCCCGTCGTCCTCCACCGGGGTTCCGGGCAGGGCGCCCGGTCCTTCAGAAGCTGTGTCTGAACCCCCTTCCGTAGGTGGCAGGGCTGCCCCTGGGCGTTCGGGCGCCGTGTCGTGGATCGTTGAAACGGGCCCCCTCACGTCGGTCGCCGTTGCGGCGTGGGACGTGCCGGGGCCCCGCTTCTGTTGATCGTTGATCAGGTGTTGCAGCCGGTTCCGGTGGTGGGGTTGGTGCAGTTGTTGTGGCCGGTTCCGCCGTTGTTGGTGTTGGTCCCGGGACCGCCGTTGAGAGTGTCGTTGCCGGGTCCGCCGTCGTTGGCGTCGTTGCCGGCGCCGCCGGACAGGGTGTCGTTGTCGTTGCCGCCGACGAGGGTGTCGTTGCCGTTGCCGCCCTCGACGCGGTCGTTGCCGTTGCCGCCGGTGAGGGTGTCGTTGCCGTCGGCGCCGCAGATCAGGTCGTTGCCGCCGAGTCCGTCGACCACGTCGTTCCCGGCGAGAGCAAAGATCACGTCGTCGCCGGGGGTGCCGGTCAGGACGTCCTTGCGGTTGGTGCCGGTGATGGTGGCCGTGGCGGTCGCGCAGGTGGGGGGGACCGGCTCGTAGGTGATGGTCACCTGCGCCGCCCCGGTGGCAGGTCCGGAGGTACCGGCGGCGGGCACGAGGTTCGACCCGCCGCCGCCACCACCAGGACCTGCCGTGGCATCGCTGTTGATTTGGCCGCAGCCGCCGCCTCCGCCTCCTCCGAACCAGCCGCCGCCTCCGCCGCCTCCCCCGAAGCCGGTGCCGCCGGTGCCGCCGGTGCCGGACGTACCGGCGGTGCCGGCGGTGGTTGGGTTCTGCGAGCATGCGGCTCCGCCGGTGCCGCCGGTGGTCTGGGTACCTCCGCCACCGCCGCCGCCCCCCTGCGGTCTGTCGCCGCCGTCGCCTCCGGTGTTGCCGGCGTTCCCGCCAGTGGCCTCGGGGACCTGGAAGTCGCCGATGGCGGAACCGTAGCCGCCGCCTCCTCCGCCGCCGGCGACGATGAGGCGGGGGTCGGTGCCGGGGCTGCCGGTCAGGGTGCAGCCGGGGGCGGCCGAGCTGCAGGTGCGGACGTCGCTGGAACCGCCGCCGACGCCGCCCGGGAAGTTTCCGGTGCTGGGGCCGCCGCCGGTGTTGACGTTCACGAACAGGGTGGTGCCCGGGGTGGCGGTCAGGGTGCCGGTGACGGTGGCGCCGCTCCCGCCTGTGCCACCGTTAGGCGCGTTCTGGCCTGTGGCGCCGGTGGCGGTGACGGTCAGTTGGGTGACGCCGGTAGGGACGGTGAAGGGCTGGTTGGCGCCTGCGCTGAAGGTGGCGGTCACGGGCGCCGCCGCGGCGGGCGTGGCGGTGGGCACCACCAGCAGCGCTGCCGGCAGAACCGCCGTGGCGAGCAGGAGAGCGGCGCGCCGGACCGGGCGCCGCGGCCGCCCACCCTCGCCTGCGTCTCCACGTCGTTGGAATGCCGCATGCTGCGAGATCAGTGTCACGATCGGTGCTCCTCGGCAAGGGCCGCGGCACCCAGGACGCGCCACGGACGTCGGCTGATACTCCGGCCCCTGCGCGGGACCGCCCGACGATCAAGCCACACGCCTTGGGTCCGGCTCCCCGGACACACCGTCACACCGCACCGCGATCAACCGCCCAGCCGCAGCCCGTACCCGAACCGGCGCACACCCGGCCCCGCATCGCGGGTCGGGCAGTCTGCCGAGCTGCCCGGCTTTACCGGCCAGAGACCACTGAGCTTGTCCTACCTTTCCAGCACGGGCCCCTGCCGGTCATGCGCATCGCCGCCGACCGCGTCGCAGTCGCCTGAAGATCAGCACGCCGCCATTGCCGTTTGGAACAGCGACCAACGACGCTGAACCGAACGGCGAGCAGAATCCACGCCCATGTCGTAGGCCTGCCACCTGTGGAAAGAGGTTCAGACACAGCTTCTCAGCTTGTTCTTTATCTACCGCCCGCGTCATAAGGCGGGGATGGACGGTCCCAGACGGCGTCTGACCGGCTGACAACCTTTCGCAGTTCGCGGGCACTTCGGGGTGATATGGCCTGCATCACGGTGTCGAGGAGGGCTCGGGCTTCGAGGGGGTTGCCGCAGCAGTACCAGTGCACGTTGCCCCACTCGTAGTCGTGCCACAGATCCCGCTCGGGCTGGTGGACGTAGTTCTTCCACAGGCCCACAGCTGTGCTGACATCGCCTGGCTGCAGATAGTTGCGGGTGTGCTCGAGACGGGCGATCTCGGACAGTGCACGCGAAGACAGGCCGCCGATAACTGGCCTTGCACCGGTTGTCAGGTGGCTGCCGGGGGCGCCAGCACGGATCTGTCCTGGCCGTCTACGCGGCATGGACCTTTCGGTTCGTCGTCATGCGGTACATGGTGCCACGGGCTCGAATGGCGTCTCGAACGGATTCGCTCGCATGGGAATTCGCCGGACGCGGGGGCGGCCTTCGTCTGATCATGTGCTCCGACCAAGGTGCACGTGACCACGACGAAGGCCGTGAGGGTGAGTCTGCTGCCTGATGCCGTCCGCAGGGAAGCGTTCGCGGAAGCGTCACGCTTCCGGGGCGAGTTCTACGACTGTCTGACCGCCCGGCGCGACGAACTGTTCGAGTTGGTGGACGCGGTGCTGTGTGCCGACGGTGCGGTGAAGTCCGCGGTGGACTTGACCCTTCTGCCCGAGCATCGGCGCGGGCACGGAGCGATGTACGGAGGTTTGAACCGCGGCCGGATCGACGTCGACCGGCTTCGGACGCTGCTGGCAGGGCTGCCCTTGCCGCGTTTCGACGGCGGGCGCCTGGTCTTGGCGGTCGATGTGTCGCCGTGGCTCCGCTCGGACGCGCCGTGCTCAGCCGACCGGCTGTTCTGTCACGTCTATGGCCGCGCGAAGACGGCATCGCAGTTCATTCCGGGCTGGCCCTATTCCTTCGTGGCCGTGCTGGAGCCGGGTGCCACGTCCTGGACCGCGATCCTGGACGCGGTCCGGCTCGGCCCGGCGGACGACGCGACCGCGGTCACGGCCTCCCAGCTGCGGGGTGTCATCGAACGGCTCATCGCCGCAGGCCAGTGGCAGGCCGGTGGCCCGGACATCGTGATCGTCATGGACGCTGGCTACGACGTCACTCGCCTGGCCTGGGTCCTGCGCGACCTGCCCGTCGAGCTGGTCGGCCGGGTCCGTTCCGACCGCGTCATGCGCCTGCCGAAGCCGCCTCGCGTCCACGACCCGAAGGGCGGGCGGCCGCCCAAGCACGGCCCGGAATTCCGCTTCACCAAGCCGGAAACCTGGCCCGAGCCCGCGATCACCACGGTCACTGACACCACCAACTACGGCAAGGCCGAAACCCAGGCATGGGACCGGGTCCACCCACGGCTCACCCACCGCTCCTCATGGCTCGACCACGACGGTGAACTTCCCCTGGTCGAGGGGACGTTGATCCGGTTGAAAGTCGAGCATCTGTCGAAGGACCGCGATGCGCCGCCGGTGTGGTTATGGTCCTTCAAGACGAGCGCCACCCCGGAAGACGTGGACCGCTTCTGGCAGGCATTTCTCCGCCGCTTCGATCTGGAGCACACCTTCAGGTTCGCGAAGCAGACCCTCGGCTGGACCACTCCGAAACTGCGTACTCCCGAGGCGGCGGACCGCTGGACCTGGATCCTGATCGTCGCTCACACCCAGCTCCGGCTCGCCCGGCCCCTCGCCAAAGACCTCCGCCGGCCCTGGGAGAAACCCACCACCTCCGACGGCTCACCCCGGCCCGGGTCCGCCGGGGGTTCAGGAACATCCGAGCCCACCTCGCCTGCCCGACCCGTGTTCCCAAACCCAGAGGCACTGGCCCCGGACGACCACCCGGCGCCAAGAACAAACACCGGGCACCCCGCTACGACGTCGGCAAGACCGTCAAACGCCCCGAGACCCTCAAAGCCATCGGCAAGCCGGGAAGATCTTGGTAGATAAAGAACAAGCTCAGGGCCGGGGTGAATGCCAGCTCCCGCGTAGCGGGGCAGAGGCAGCCGTTACGCCCCCTGGGCAGAACGGCGTTCACCATCCGCGACAGCGCGGCGAACAAGCGATACAAGCCATGAGTTCAGGGAGCGGTCGTCAGCCTCGGCGGCGGCCTTGGCCTGCTCATGCAGATCGTCGGGGAGTCTCAGGTTCACATGCTTCATGGGACCATAATGGAGCTAGAATGGTCCCATGTCACGTTTCCGCATGTACCCGACGCCGCAGCAGGAGCAGCAGATGCTCCTGCACTGCGCGCACGCCCGGTACGTGTGGAACCTGGCCGTCGAGCAGCACTCGCACTGGCACCCGGGCCGCAAGGCCGCGCCGGGCTTCGCCGGGCAGTGCCGGCAACTCACCGAAGCCCGGCGCGAGAGCGAGTGGCTCGGCAGCGGGAACGCGGACGTTCAGCAGCAAGCGCTGAAGGACTTCGCCAAGGCGAAGAGCGCCAGGTTCACGTCCGGGTTCGGTGAGCCGACCTGGCGCAAGAAGTACCGGCACGAGGGATTCCGCGTCATCGGCACTGACCGGGTGCCGGAGTTGACCGAGGACGGCAGCGCCAAGCTCAACACGAAGACCGGCAAGCAGGTCATGGGCCGGTCCGTGGTGGTGCACAAACTCAACCGCCGGTGGGCTCAGGTCAAGGTGCCCGGCTGCGGCTGGGTCCGCTTCCGGCTCACCCGGCCCGAACTGCCCAAGGCGAAGACTTTTTCCGCGTCACCTACCGCAACGGCCAGTGGCACGTGGCGTTCGCGGTCATCCCCGTACCGGTCGAGGCGCCCGGTACGGGCGAGGTCATCGGTATCGACCGGGGCGTGAACATCACGGCCGCCCTCTCCGACGGGCGGAAGCTGAACTGCCCGCAGCTCACCGTGAAGGAACGCGCGCAGGTCCGTAAACACCAGCGACGTGCCGCACGCGCCCCGAAGGCAAGCGGACACAAAACTGCCGCGTACGCCAAGGTGGCCAAGCTCAAAGCACGTGAAGCCGACCGGCGCAAGGACTGGTGCGAGAAGACCTCGACGATGCTCGCCCGCTCCTACAGCCTGGTGCGGTTCGAGAAGCTGAACATCAAGAACATGACCCGCTCGGCCAAGGGAACCACCGAGCAGCCCGGCAAGCAGGTCAAGCAGAAGGCCGGACTGAACCCGGCGATCCTCGCGCAGGGCTGGGGCCTGCTCAAGCAGCGCACCGAACACAAGGCCCCCGGCCGGGTCGAAGACGTCCCCGCCCCCTACACCTCCCTGCGTTGCTCCGCCTGCGGATGGATCGACAAGAACTCGCGCAAGAGCCAAGCCGAGTTCGTCTGCTCCTTCTGCGGCTTCACCTGCAACGCAGACACCAACGCAGCAATCAACGTCGCGGCAGGACAGGGCGGGATTCCCCGCCCCCGGCGATCAGCCGGTGCCGGAGGGATGACAGCGGCCACCAGCCGCTCGAGTATCCGTGAACCTCAACCCACCTGAGTTGGAATCCCCCTCTTTTAAGAGGGGGAGGATGTCAACGGACGAGTTCCCTTGAAGCGAAGCGTCCTGGGATGCGCCTTCACCGACGCGGTACTGCCTCATGGGCTCGGCCCGCGGCGCTGCGAAGGGATGCGGTCGCCTGCTCTCCAACCGGGGCACGGGCTCAGGTCCCGGCTGCATCGCCGGGTGCCGTGGGGGCAGCCGCTCGTCGGTTCCCGTCGCCCTGCGCTCGGCGCGTCGGACCGGCCGCTGCGCAGCTCGTGCAGGCGGGGGAGCGGGTGGTCAGCTGGTGGTGAGCATGCCTTCGCGGAGTTTGGCGAGGGTGCGGTTGAGGAGGCGGGAGACGTGCATCTGGGAGACGCCGAGGTGTTCGCCGATCTGGGCCTGGGTGAGTTCGTCGACGAACCGCATGTGGATGATGCGCCGTTCGCGGTCGTCGAGCTGGGCGAGCATGGGGGCCAGCGTGCTGAAGTCCTCGACGAGTTCGAGGGCGTGGTCCTCGGAGCCGATGAAGTGCGCCAGCGCGGCTTCGCCGTCCTCACTGGAGCTGATGGCGGCATCGAGGGAGGCAGAGGTGTAGCCGTTGGAAGCCTTTCGCGCTTCGATGATCTCTTCCTCGCTCAGGCACATCAACTCGGCGAGTTCCTTGACGGTGGGTGTGCGGCCGAGCCGGCTGCGCAGCTCCTCGGTGGCCTGGGCGAGCTGGACACGGGCTTCCTGCAGACGGCGGGGGACATGGACGGCCCAGCTCGTGTCGCGGAAGAAGCGCTTGATCTCACCGACGATGTAGGGGACGGCGAAGGAGGTGAACTCGACTTCGCGGGTCAGCTCGAACCGGTCGATGGCCTTGATCAGCCCGATCGTGCCGACCTGGACGATGTCCTCCATCTCGTCCTGACTGCGGCTGCGGAAACGGGCCGCCGCGTAGCGGACGAGGGTGAGGTTCATTTCGATGAGGGTGTTGCGCGCGTACTGGTACTCGGGCGTGCCCTCTTCGAGGACGGCGAGCCGGTCGAAGAACAGCCGGGACAGCTGCCGGGCGTCCTTGGGGGCGACCTGTGAGGGGTCCGCGATCTCCGGCAGCTCAACGGTCCGTGCCTCTGCCGTCTTCGTCACTGTCATGCCAGGCCCCCTCTTGCGTGATCCAGTTCTTGAGCCGTCGGCTCCTCGCACGTCGGCAACAGCCGGTGTACCCGGCGTCGGACCATGCATGCCAGGCGATTTTGGAGCCCGCTCGGCGCGAGCCCCGGCCTGGATGGCGGGCTCTCTTCTTGCAGGTGGGCCGCATGCATTTCTTGCGGGTGGGCCGCATGCGTTCGGTGCGGCGCCGTGTGAGGGCGACCGAGACGGTCGCAAGCCCCGGTGCCCGCACCGCTCCGCCGGCCATGACGCCCGGCACGCCGGCGAGGCGAAGCGGTGGTGATGGCTGCGCTCCCGCCTCCGTCGCTGTTCGAGTCCGATTACCTCGTTGTCGAACACGCGAAAATCTATGTTGGTGAGAGTAGACATTGGCTGATCGCCTGGTTATGGTTTCTCTCGTAGCCAGAGAGACGGCAGGGCCCGGCAGACACGAACTGCCGGGCAGCGGTACAGGCAGTTGCAGTGCGCAGGACGGTGCGGTGGTGGAGCTTTCGAAGCCAGGCGTGTTGCAGGACGGCGACGGGACTGACGACCGGACCGGGTGGCCCGCAGTGATCAGGGGCCGCCGCGAGCAGGACCGCAGTTGAGGCAAAGGCAGTACCCGTAAGTGCAGTTCGCAGTCCCCAGCAGTACGCAGTAAGCAGTCCGCTTGGTAAGGGATTGATCCCAGAGGGAAGAACGGAGGAGCCGAGCGCCATCAGGATCGCCCGGGCGGAATGGCTGAGCCCGGGTACCGCAGGACATCGATAGTGAGGTGGTCTCCGGTCGAGCAACCGCGATCCCCGCACCCCCGACAGTGTCTCGGTCGGGTCTGCGGAAACATGAGGCCGGCGCAGTACCAGGGCCGGCAGATGGTGTAGCAGTTCCTTCGGGGCCCTGGCGCCAATGGCGCCAGGGCCCCTCCACGCGTTCCACGAGAGAGGTGCAATGACGGCAGGCGACTCGTACGGCCGACTCGACGACGACGACTACCCCGCCTACACCATGGGCCGGGCCGCCGAGATGCTCGGCACCACCCAGGGCTTCCTCCGCGCCATCGGCGAAGCCCGCCTCATCACCCCGCTGCGCTCCGCGGGCGGACACCGCCGCTACTCCCGCTACCAGCTGCGCATCGCCGCCCGCGCCCGCGAACTCGTCGACCAGGGCACCCCCGTCGAGGCCGCCTGCCGCATCGTCATCCTCGAAGACCAGCTCGAAGAAGCCCGACGCATCAATGAAGAACACCGCGCCGGTACTGGACCGCAGCGCACGGCGGACACCTGACCCGCCGGCGATGGGACGCCGGCGGCAGGATTCCCCCGCCGGCCTCAAGCGGCCGCCGGCCGAGTGAGGACGCTGCCCGGCCAGGCGACAGCAGCCAGGCGACAGCAGTCCGGCGACAGCAGTCCGGCGACAGCAGTCCGGCGACAGCAGTCCGGAGACAGCAGTCCGGAGACAGCAGTCCGGAGACAGCAGTCCGGAGACAGGCTCCGGCGATGTCATCACCGGAGCCCCCCGTCGGCCGACAGGCCGTTCGGGTGCAGTGGGGAGCGTAGCGGGACGGTGGCGTGATGCCGGGTACGCGTTCTTCATGAACTCACACGTCCCCGGCACCTCCGGGAAGCCCGGAAGCCCGTCACACCTGGAGTCGCCGTCCGCCGCGTGGCTGACGGCTCTGGCCCGTATCGAACGGTCGACGGCGGCGGATCCGGCGATCCGGCGCCTGCAGCGGGGGATCGGCTCGCTTCCCCTGGGCGACGTACGCGATCTGCTGCGGGGCAGGCCGCTGGGGCACCCCGTGCACCCCATTCTGGTACAGGTGCCGATCGGCTGCTGGCTGTCGGCCGCCGTACTGGACATCGTGCCGGCCGACCGGCGTGCGCCCACGATCCTCACGGCCGTCGGACTGGCCGGAATCGCCCCGGCGGCGCTCGCCGGCTGGGCGGACTGGGCGGACCTGCCGCCCGAGCAGGCCCGGGTCGGACTGGCCCACGCGGTCACGAACGTGGCTGCGGTGGCCTTCTACACCGCATCCCTGGCCGCACGGCTGCGCGGTCGCTCGGCGAGGGGCAGGCTGTGGTCACTGGGCGGTCTGACGGCGGTCGCGGTGAGTGGTGCGCTGGGCGGGCACGTGGCCTACCGGCGGGCCGTCGGCGGATACCCCGCGGCGTAGGCGCACCACAGCGCCGCCGAACCACGGTGCCGCACCGCCGCACCACCCGGCAATGGAAGGCGCACCGCGGCCTGCGAGGGACCCCGGACGCCATCACCGCCGGTCCGCTCCGTCCGCGACGGCCCGAATCGACATCGGACACGTCTGTGAGCACGTCCGTTGTCAGTGCGGTGCGTTTCACTGTCCGCCATGGAGCTCACGCAAGCGACCGTCAGCGACCTGCTGTCCCAACTCGGCCCGGCAGACGGCTACATGTACCTGCCCATTGACCTGGATCCGCAGGACCTGACCGACCTGCTCGCCGGCAGGTACGGCGCCCCGCGCACCCTCGTCCTCGACGGCTTCACCGATCCGACGGTCGACGAGTCCAGGGGCGCGGCTCTCCTCGTGCCCTTCGAGGGCCGGGCCGTGAAGATACGGGCGTGGGCGTACGGGGATCAGTGGGTCGGCACGGGTACGGCGCGTGACGCCGAAGGCGTCGAGCGGCCGGTGCTGATGGTCGCTCACAGGGAAGTGCCCGAACCCTTGGCGGCCGCTCCGGACGAGGGCGAGGACGTCGACTGGATGGAGCGGCTCAGACGGATCACCGGCTGGACGCAGCCCGCCCGGCGGCCGGACGTGGACTGGGCGGAGGTGGAGTCGCGCCTGGGCACCACGCTGCCGAGCGACTACAAGCGCATGGTCGAGACGTTCGGCCAGGGCGCCTTCGACGGTTTCCTGGATCTGAACCAGGAGCCGTGGACAGATCTCAGGGAGGACGGCCTGCTCATCTGGGCGGGCACGGAGCACGAGGACCTGTACTGCTGGAGGGCCGACGGCGAAGACCCCGACCGCTGGCCCGTCGTGGTCCGCTCCTTCGACGGCGAGGACGTCCCCTTCGGCTGCCAGGCCGCGGAGTTCGTCTGCCGCATCCTCATCGACCCGCACCACCCGTTCACGCTGGCCCGCTATTTCGACACCCACTGGTTCATGAACTACCGGGAAAGCGACTGAACCTGCCGAGGCAGGCCCCTGGGTACGCCGAGCGGTGTCCCCGCCAAGAGCGTTCACCTTCAAAGCATTGCAACGATCGGGAGAGGATCTGTTGCATTAGCTCAAGCTTATTGCAACGATTAATCGGCTTTCACCTGCACTAATGCATCAAGTGCGCAATAAATCAGTTGTCAAATCAGTGAAGGCAACGTAGCGTTTCCATCATCGGAAACAACGGACTGAAGGCCCCTCGGAGGCCGAGAGGTACGGGTTTCACAAGCGAGCGGCCAAGGGGGGTCGGATCATGGCGGCAGTAAAGAACCGGCAGCGGACGGCGCCCGGCGCCCTCACCGCCTTCGCCCGCTTCGTGCTCTGCGGCGGCGCAGTTGGGCTCGCCTCCAGCCTCGCCGTGGCGGCCCTCGCCACACGGATTCCCTGGGGCCTGGCCAACGCACTGATCAGCACGGTCTCCACGCTCCTGGCCACCGAACTGCACGCCCGCTTCTCCTTCGGCGCGGGCGTACGGGCGACCTGGCGCCAGCACGCACAGTCGGCCGGCTCCGCGGCCGCCGCGTTCGCGCTGACGTGCACGGCGATGCTTGCCCTGCAGCAACTGGTGGCGGCACCCGGCGCGATGCTCGAGCAGATCGTCTATCTGTCAGCCTCCGCACTCGCCGGTCTCGCACGGTTCGCGGTCCTGCGCCTCGTCGTCTTCGCACGCAACCGCTCGCAGAGCGCAGCCGGCGACCACGCCACCCGACCCGTACCCGCGACCGTGACCCAGACCGCGGCACCGGCCGGCCCGGCGATCCTCTGCCGCGCCGCCTGACCACATCGCCGGACACCGCGCCGCCCGGCCCATCGGGCGGCGCGGCCGGATCCCGCGGCGCGCAGGCAGGGCCGGTGACAGACCATCAATCCGCTGCAGCGGCTGGCCGTCCCACCCCGGGTATCGACCTGCGTTGCCAACTGCGTTAATGCGCCGCCGTGTTCGCATGCCAGGCCGGCGGCGAGCCTTCGACGGGAGCCGGCCCGTGGGTGACGGCACCCCTCAGACGCTCGCCGGGCCGTGACCTCACGTCCCCCAGCAAACCGTCGACCGAGCACTGTCCGCGGCACGGGCACCGGTTGAGCGCCGCGTCGCACCACTGAAGTCCTGGCGGATCTCCCGCAAAGCCCGATGCGGCCCGGATCGAATGACGTCAATCGCCGCGGCCATCCTCACCCTGGAGCGGCAACGCTGAAAGGGATCACCGGGTGAAGGACCTCGGCGAGGTGGGGTGACCAGCACGGGCGGCAACCACACAGTGCCATGCCCATCCGCAGCCTTCTGCAACACCGTTCGGGTCTGTTTCACAAGTGGCTCACGTTGTGCGGACTCCGACGGTGTGATCATCGGCGGGGACCGGGATCTTCGGCTTCGGCGATCGACCGACCGGATGAAGTTGTCCCACGCGCTGTCGGCACGGCGCCGAGCAGCGGAACGTGCGCGGTTCGTGTTCTTACGATGCCGCCAGGAGCGCCCCGGCGAGTAGGGCCCGTGCGAGTCGGCCCCGTGTGATGCGGGCTTCTTCGACTCGGCTCCTTCGACTCCAGAAACGGCGGAATGCATGAGACCGATGATCTGTGGCCGGCTCCGGACCTGGTCCGCTGCTGGTGCGACACTCGTGGTTCTGGCGGGGGCGGCAGCCGCCGGCCCCCCGGCGGCGGCGCACGACGACGACCTCGGGCCCGCCATCGAGGCGATCATGCACAAGCCCGAATACAAGCACGCGCAGTGGGCCGTGCTGGAGACGGACCCGGAGAGCGGCCGGGTGATCCACTCCCGGTTCGCGAACCAGTTCTTCGTCCCCGGTTCGACGGTCAAGCTGGTCACCATCTCGACCGCCTGGCACACCCTCGGCCCCAACCACCGTTTCACCACTCCCGTGATGGCGACCGGCACCCGTACCGGGTCGACGCTGCACGGGAACCTGGCGCTGGTCGCCCAGGGCGACCTGACCATGGGCGGGCGCACCAAGCCCGACGGCTCGGTGGACTACACCGACATCGACCACACCGAGGCCGAACTCCCCGGCGCGACCCTCACCCCTGAGAACCCGCTCGCCGGCATCAACCAGATCGCCCGGCAGATCCGCGACTCCGGCATCACCAGGGTCGACGGCAACGTCATCATCGATCCCCGCATCTTCAAACTCCCGGCGCTGAACCCGCAGCCCACCCCGCTCATCCTCAACGACAACCTGATCGACCTCCTGACGACCCCGACCACGCCCGGGCAGCCGGCGAAGCTGTCGTGGCGTCCGCAGGTCTCGCCGTACCACGTCACCTCCACCGTCAAGACGGTCTCCAGCGGTGGGACCACTTCCGTCAACGTGACCGCCTCGCCCGACGGCACCCAGATCCACCTCTCCGGCACCATCGCCGCCGGTTCGCAGCCACTGCTGCGGGTCTCCAACATCCAGGACCCGAACGCCTTCGGCCGCACCGCGCTGATCGAGGCCCTCGCCCGCGTCGGCGTCACCGTCACCGCGCCGCCCACCGGCGCCAACCCCCAGAGCCAGCTGCCGGCTTCCTACCGCAACGACGACCGCGTCGCCGCGTACGTCTCCCCGCCCTACAGCCAGTACGCCAAGCTGATCCTCAAGGTCAGCCACAACCTCGGCGCCAACCTGGCCCTGTGCAACATGGCCGTCGCACGCGGCAGCAAGAACTGCTTCGACGCGTTCCCGATCGAGCACGACTTCCTCACCGACGTCGCGCACGTCGACCCGACCCAGTTCCAGCTCTCCGACGGGCGCGGCGGCACGCCGCCCGAGCGGGTCACCCCGAACGGCCTCGTCGAGCTCCTCACCTACTGGCTGCACACCCCCGACGCCAAGGCCTTCCGGAAGCTGCTCCCGATCCTCGGCGTCGACGGCTCGAACGGGATCTCCTGCACCACGAACTGCCCGGCCAAGGGCAAGGTCTTCGCCAAGCCCGGCACCATCATCGGTGACGACCAGCTGAATCAGCGGCTCGCGGCCACAGCCCAGAACGAGGCCGGCTACCTGCAGACCGACGACGGCCGCCTGCTGACCTTCTTCGTCGGCGTCAACGGCGCCGCCACCGAGAACCTCGACAGTTTCATCAGCATCTTCAACGACGTCAACCAGATCACCGCCCTCCTCCAGGAGCAGGCCTCGGCACACGAATAGCGAGCCGCCGAAAACCGCCGCACGACCGCCCGGAGTACCGGGGTCCGGCTCGAAAGCGAGGCGACCCCTTGAGTGCTGTGCACACTCCGGCGGTCGGTGCGGCGCCCGGACGGCGGGGCGCTGGTCCCCGCCGGGCAGTACAGCCAGCAGGCGAGTCAACCGTCGGCGGCGTGGCCTTGCACGCATGCCGCCGACGGGTCCTACGCGCCGGAGCCGCGCCCGCATCGTGTGATGCGTGTACACGGCTGCGACGACCACTGCCGACGCCGCTTCGTCTCCGCGCGGCTCCTGGCGCGGCGCCGTTCTCGCACGGCCGAGGACGGCTCCACCTTGCCGCACGGATGCGCACCGGCGGGCACCCGGCAACGCCGTCCGCGCCAAGTACGCGTTGTGCACCGGCGGTTCCACCGGCTACACCGACTGTCCCGCCCTCGGCGCTCCCGTCTGACCCGCGCGCGGAGCGAGTTCGCCTCATCCGCCTGTCGTGCTGCTTGAACTTGAGGCAATTGCCAGCGTAAGAGTCCGTATCGGCCGCCTGTGATCACGACGGCATGGCACGTGATCAACAGTCCTTGTCCCGTGGCAACCTGCGTTCCAGCACAGTGACTTGGAACCGGAGGTACACCGCGCGTGGCGGCGAAGACCAATCCCACCGTCAGAAGGCGCCGTCTCGGAGCCGAGCTTCGCCGGCTCCGGATGGCCAGTGGGCTGAAGAGCACAGAAGTGGCCGAGCGGCTCATGGTCTCCCAGCCCAAGATCAGCCATCTGGAGAACGGCAACCGCACCATCAGCCCCCGCGACGTACGCGACCTGTGCGCGATCTACGCGGTGACGGACCAGCAGGTCATCGACTCGCTGATGGAGATGGCCAGGGAATCCGGCCAGCGGGGCTGGTGGCACCGCTACGGCGACCTCTCCGACAGCGTCTACATCGGCCTGGAGACGGACGCCGCCGCCATCCGTACCTACGAGCCCACAGTGATCCCAGGCCTGCTGCAGACCCCCGCCTACGCGCAGGCCGTCATCGGGGAAACGATCCCTCTGCTCACTGCCGAACAGACCGCCACGCGGCTCAAGGTGCACCTGCGCCGTCAGCACCGGATCTACGACCCGGCCTGCCCGCTGCGCCTGCGGGCCGTCGTGGACGAAGCGGCACTGCGCCGCGTCGTCCGCAGTCCCGAGACCATGCGGGAGCAACTGGAGCACCTGAACGCATTCGGCGGCGAGCCGCACATCACCGTGCAGGTCCTGCCCTACACGGTGGGCGCCCATCCGAGCCTGTCAGGGCAGTTCTCCATCCTGGCCTTCGCCGACAGCCCCGACGCGGTGGTGTACGTGGAACGGTTCACCAGCGGCCTCTACCTGGAGAAGCCGTCCGACGTGCAGCACTACAGCGCGATGCACGACCACCTCCAGGCGCGGGCGCTCGATCCTGCCGACAGCCGCGACTTCATCGCCGACGCCGTCAAGACGTACATCGACGCGGCAGCCGGCGCTCTGCAGGCGGCTTGAACGCCCTGGTGGTGAGGTCGTCACCACGGCAGCGGCAGAGCCGGGCGGTCCATCGGGTGGCGATCGGTGTCGCGAGCGCGGACACGGCCCCGCGGCCGCCGTCCTGGGACGGCGGCCACGGGGCCGGTGGGCAGCGGCGGGCGTCAGCCCGGCGGGACCTCAGCCCTTCTGCTCGGGGGTCTGCTTCATGCCGTCGACGATCGCGCGCTTGGTGATGGCGCTGATGCCGCGGACGGTGCCGGGCTTGATGACAACGCCGTCCTGGGTGACCGACTTGACCTGCACGGTCCGCTCGCCGAGGAAGACGTGGGTCTTCTTGTCGAAGATCCACTCCTCGCGTTCGCCGCTGGTCTCGTCCAGCCGCGCCACCGCGACGCCCGAGCGGCCGAGCGCGTCCTTGGCGTCGTTCACCACGACCACGCCCGGGATCTTCGCGGCGGCCTTGAACAGGGCCGAGTAGAGCTTCGCGGGCGGGTAGCTCTCGCCGAGCAGGTCACCGATCGTGGTGAACGCCTCCTGGTCGGGGGTGTTGCCCCGCCCCGAGGTCTCCTTGTAGATCACCTTCAGCAGCTCGTCGGGGTCGGTGGTCAGCCCGGCCAGGAAGTCGTACGACGGGTGGTTCAGGCCGGCCTCGGGGGTGTTGCCCTGCTCGTCGGGCAGGCTCAGCGTCTCGCCCTCGGCGCTGTCGTTGACGGCCGCGTCGATCAGCCAGCCCTTGGTGCCGTCGGCGGACCGCCAGATCTGGCGCCGGTGCAGCGCGTAGCTGGCGAGGCTGCTGTCGTCGCCGTCCGTCTTCACGAAGGTGCCGGAATCCTGGGACTCGACGTAGACGTACTGACCAGGCTTGACCGTGGGGTGGCTCTCCTCGGCCGCCGCCAGGGAGACCTGGTCGATCAGCTGCGGCAGGCCCTTGGTGGTCGTGGCGCCGACGGGGATGACCGCTGCGGGTCCGGTGGCGAGACCATCGCTGTGCACGCCGCTGTCGATCAGCAGCGCCCCGGCGACGACCGCGGCGGTCAGCGCCATCGCGGGCAGCACGAAAGCCGGGCGCAGCAGGCGGAACCCTCGGGGCTTCGGCAGGGCGGGGGTGGCCTTCGTGGTGCTCGCGTCCCGCTGGGTGTCCTGCTGGATGTGGGCCATCAAACGCTCCTTGTGGAACTGGTGACGGCCCGCCGGGAGATCGCGCGCAGTCTGCGGGAGGAGAGGCGCGCTCTCCTCCCACTCGGCCGGACTCTGCCGGGACTGGGTCGCTTTCATCGCTTTCCTTCCGATACGGGCCGGATCGAGTGGATGTGTTCTCCTCTTGTCTGTCGATCCGGCCGGCCGAGTTCCCGATTTCCCCGTACGGGTTTTCCCGCGCGTTCTTCGGCGCGGTGGTCCGTGGACGGGACCGGCGCCGCCCGGGTGGCGGGTCGGCCGCCGAGTTCGGCCTCGGTGAGTTTGCGCAGCCTGGCGCGTGCGCGGGAGAGACGTGAGCGCACCGTTCCGACGGCGATGCCGAGCGCCTGGGCCGCGGCCGTGTACTCCAGCCCCTCCCAGAGGCACAGCGTCAGGACCTCGCGCTCGGGTCTGCGCAGTGCGGCGAGCGCGCGCAGGGCGGCGGCGATACGCCGTCGGTCGTCGAGCCGGCCCGCCACCTCGTCGGCGTGGTCGGGCAGCGCCGTCTCGGCCTCCGCGGCGGCGTTCGCCGCGGCCCGGTAGCGCCGGTTGCTGCGATGGTGGCCACGGGCGACGTTGGTCGCCACGCCCAGCAGCCACGGCCGCAGGCTGCCGCCCTCGGCGTCGACCCGGTCACGCAGCCGCCACGCTTCCATGAAGGTCTCGGCCATCACGTCCTCCGCCGCGGACCAGTCGGCGGTGAGGCGGAAGGCGTGGTTGTAGACGGCGCGTGCGTAGCTGTCGTACAGCTCGGCGAACGCGCTCGGATCCCCGGCCCGTATCCGGGTACGCATGTCAGTGCTCACCTTCATTAACTGCCGATCCGCGCACCCCGGGTTCCCGTGATCCGCGTCACACGCGGGGCGGCGGAGGTGCCGTCCGGCCGTCACTCCTTCGACGCGGTCCGGCACATCGTGCACGATGTGCGCGATCTGCCGGGATCCGCGACGGCGGTCTGCCTCGGCACGAGAGAGACGGACAGGCCCTCTCCGGCTGCCGACCGGGCTGCTGCGGCCGGTAGTTCAGGGACCGGCCCCCGGCCTCACCCGGCGCGCTGTCCGACGCGGAGGACGCTCAGATAACGGCGTGGTACCCGGTCGCCCATCCGCGTGCGGACGCGCTCGGCGATGGCGTCGAGCAGGGGCTCACGGACGTCGCGGGCGAGCCTTCGATACAGCGACGTCGAGCGAAGGAGATCGGCAAAGCCGTCCCCGTCGAACCACTGAACGGCTGGGTACCAGCGCACGATCGTCGGGCCGAACAGTCCTCCGGGGGCGTCGACCAGGCCCCAGCCCTCGTCGGTGGTGCGCACGTCGTCCTCCAGCGGCGGATGACCCCAGCCGGGGTTCCCGGGGCAGAACCGCTCGTGGAGATCGGCGGTCCCGGCGTACACCTCCGGCTCTCCCGGCCGGCGGACGACGACGTTGCCGAGCAGCGCCATCCAGCCTCCGGGACGGAGCACGTCGTGCGCCCGCTGCCAGCCGGTCGACGGGTCGACCCAGTGCCACGACGACGCGGCCACGAGAACATCGAAACGCCGACCGCGGTCGTCCCACTCCTCGAACGTCGACGTCTCGACTCCGACGTTGCGGAAGGCGGCGATCCGCCGGCGGGCGAGTGCGGCCATGTCCGCGCCCGGCTCGACGGCGGTCACCGGGCATCCGAGCGCCGCCAGTGAGCGGGTCGCCTGGCCGGTACCGCAGCCCACCTCCAGCACCGACGACCTTCCGTCCATGCCGGTGACGGCGACGAGGTCCGCGAACAGCTCGTCGGGATACCCCGGCCGGACCCGGTCGTAGATTTCCGGCACCTCGTTGAACACCCGTCCGAGGCCGGGTGGAATCGGGCGCACCATCGGGTCATCAGCCACGAGCGCACAACCTATGAGGCTCGTCCACGAAGACGCCACCGGATTGCCGCCGGCCGCGGACGGGCTGCCGCCGGAGGGCCGGACCCGCTGGACGCCGGCCGGGACCGGGGCCGGATACCGGCCCCGCTTCCGGGTGAAGAGCACCGACTCCCGACATCCCCGCAGCCGATAGGGTGTTTTGTGTCGATTCGGGGTACACGGCACCCATGATCGACGAAGCGCACACCATATTGGCCGTTTCCTCCGCCGGTGCCCTGTGGCTGATGGTGGCGGGTGTTGCCGTGGTCGCCGTCCTGATCGCGGCGTTCGTCATCGGCAGCCGGCGCTCCGCCCGGCGCAGGGTGTCCACCCCCGCGCCCAAGGCCGCACAGGTGCGCCAGGAGGTGGCTGACCCCGCACGCCGCGGCGAAGGATGGAGCACCCCCGACGACGACCCCGAGCAGGGTCACCCCCGCCGCTGATCGTGCGCGTTGGGTAGGGGGTGCTGGGCCGTATAGATCCATTTCAGATGATTTGAGGGTTTTGTCATGGCGATCCGGCACCACGTCATCGAGCGGCCGCCCGAAGCGGTGTGGGCCGTGCTGGAGAACCCCGAGCTCTACGGCGAGTGGGTGGTGGGCACATCCGCATCGCGGCCGCTCGATGACCGGTGGCCGCAGGTCGACGCATCACTTGAGTACTCGGTGAGCCTGGGCCCCTGGTCCTACGAAGGACGCACCACGGTGAGACGATTCGAGCCACATCGCTGGCTGGAACTCGAAGCTCACACCGGCCGCCTGGGCACGGCCCGAATCGCCATAGAGGTGCGGCCCTGGGGCGGCCATACATTGGTCATCGTGGACGAGCATCCACTGCGCGGGCTGGGAGGTGCCCTGCACGCGGCGCCGCTCGAGGTCCTCATCCAGCTGCGGCACCGCAGCCTGCTCACCCGCCTCGCAGAAGTCGTGGAACGCACGACTTCCCCCGCCGCCTCCGCCGACGCACAGGCCCTGAAGGACGCCCACCCGCCGGGCGTGAGGAGCTGAGCACGCCGGACGCCGTGGTCATCGGAGCGGGCCCGAACGGCCTGGCGGCCGCGCGAACCACCCTGACCGACGCGGGGTGGAGCGTCGAGGTCCCCGAAGCGCAGAGCGAACCCGGAGGCGCTGTCCGCGGCGACCGCGAAGTGCGCAGCGGCCGGGAACATTCTCCCGATGGCCCGTAGCCGGGCAGCCGGCCCCGTTGACCTTGACACGGTGACAAGGTCTTCACTGCCTCCCAGGAGGTGGTCCCGATGACCATGACGAGACAGGACACGGACACGCTACGAGCACTGCGGGGACTGGAGGACAGCCGTTCGTCCGTGCGACTGCGGGCCGCTCTCGCGGTCGGTACGCTGCCTGACCCGCGCTTCGTCGACAAGCTCATCGAGCGCTGCGCGGTCGAGCCCGAGTTCTTCGTCCGCGACATGCTGACCTGGGCACTCACTCGCCACCCGGTGTCCCTGACGCTCCCCGGGCTGCTCCGCGCAGTCCGCTCGGAGCGGCCACAGGCACGCAGCCAGGCGCTGCACACGCTGTCCAAGATCGGAGACCCGCAGGCGTGGCCGGCGATCACACGCACACTGCTGTCCGACGCCGATGACGAGGTGGCGAGGAGCGCCTGGCGGACCGCGACCGTGCTCGTGCCGGCCGGCCAGGAGCCCGCCTTGGCCACGGTGCTCGCAACACAGCTCGGGCGCGGTGAGCAGGAGACACAGCTGAGCCTCAGTCAGGCGCTGGTCGCACTGGGCGAAGTGATCGTGCCGGCGCTGCAAGCCGCGACGACGGCCCCTGACCCGCACGTGCGTGCGCACGCGCTCGCCACACAAAGGCTGCTGCGCGACCCGGACGCCGGCTTCACATTGGCGATCGAGGCGGCCAAGCGCGCCGCGGCCCTCGTCGGGGCCCCCAGGACAGACGATGAGAACCGTGCTGATCGGTGAGGTGTCGAGGCGGTCCGGAGTCAGTTCCCGCATGCTCCGGCACTACGAATCCCTCGGCCTGGTACGGCCTTCAAACCGTACGGGATCCGGATATCGGGAGTACTCCGCAAAGGACATCCGACGGATCTTCCACATCGAGAGCCTGCGGTCGCTGGGCCTGTCACTGCGGGAGATCGGGCGCGCGCTCGACGATCCCGCCTTCACGCCTTCGGCGCTCGTCGGCGACCTCATCCGCCAGACGCACGATCGCATCGCGGCCGAGACCGAGTTGCTCACACAGCTCCGCCGGATCCACGCCGCGGATCCCGTCGGCTGGGAGGACGTGCTCCAGGTCGTCGCGCTCCTCCAAGCCCTGAGGTCGAAGAGCGCCGACATGCGCCAACGCGCGGTCCTCCACCCGGGCGACGAGGTTCCCGTGCCGGTGGAGGCCCTGGTCGAGGCGACACTCAGCGAGACGGAGCCGAACGTCGCCGGCGCCCTGCGATGGGCACTGGCGCGATCGCACGACGACGGCACCCTGGCACTGCTCGCGGAAGGCCTCACCTCACCGGAGGCCGCGGTGCGGGAGCGTGCCGTTCAAGCCCTCGTCGAGATGCCGGGCGATGAAGCCACCGCGCAACTGCGGGATGCCCTTGCGAACCCCGACGCCGTGGTCCGCGGGTACGCGGCCCTGGCACTCGGTGCATGCGGTGTGGCCGATGCCGTCCCGGCGCTCATCGACATGATCGTGGAAGGAAGGAACGACACCGATGCAGCCGACGCACTGAGCGTGCTGGCGAGCGACACCGTGACGCCGGATCAGATCGCGACCCGGCTTGTCGACCGCCTTGCCGACGACACCACCCAGGCACCTGCACGCGGCCGGTTGACCCAAGCACTGGCGGACATTCCGGGGACGACGGCTTCACGAGCCCTCCTGGAGCTGTCACATGACGAGGACCGCGCTGTTGCGCTGACTGCCGCATACCTTCTTCGGCTCCGCGACGCACGGTGACGACACGACCCCATCGTGCCCGGCCGGCGAACCGCGACGCCCTCTCAGGTGCAGCGTCGCCCGCGGAACGACAAGCTCCTGGGGTCCAGATCTCCCGGAGAATCGGGCCACTCGTCGAGTGCTGTGGTGACAGCGCCGGCCCACCGGCGGGAGAACTCCCGGCGCAGACGCACGCCATGGACACCGTCGCCACCGACTGATCCGCTGCCACAGGGGCCGGCCGGACCGCCCGTGCGTGAGGCCACGCCCGCGCGCCGCACACGCCCTACCCCCGCCGGGCGGCTCCGTGTCCGCCGCCCTGTGCTCCTCAATCCCGGTCGGGCGGTCTCCGTGTCACTTCGACCGGATCAGCCGCGCCTGCACGCCGTAGTGGTCGGACAGGTAGGCCTGGCGGCCGTCGCCCAGTGTCACCTTGTCCTGGAACACGAAGTCGGCGCCGCCGGTCAGCGTCTCCCCGGCTGCGGCCCGGACCAGTACGTGGTCCAAGGCCGGCGGCGACGGCCATCGAGGTGTGGGCCGGTAGGTCGGACGCGTGTCGCCGGCGAGGATGTCGCGCAGCCCCGCTGCGGCGACGAAGCCGGCGAGTGCCGCCGAGTCGCGCGGGATGTTCAGGTCACCGACCACGGCGACGGGCAGGGACGGGCCGACGGCCGCGATCAGCCCGGTGAGCCGGGCCAGTTCGGCACCTGCGATCCGTGAGTACCGGTTCGTGGGGGACCAGTCGTCGTCGCGGTTGGCCGACAGATGGGTGTTCACGACCACCAGTTCACCGTCCGGGGTGGCGACGGACGCCAGCTGGGCCCCCTTGCGCATGAGGAGTTCGCCGCGCACCGGGCCCGTCATCGGGTACCGCACGAACCGCCACCGGCTGATCGGCCACCGGGACAGCAGCACCAGGCCGCCCTTGAGCAGGACCGTGCCCGAGTAGGCGAAGTGCCGGTACGCAGGAGCGGCACGGCGGATCAGCCGGGCGTTGCGGCGGAACATGACCTCCTGCAGGCAGACGATGTCGTAGTCGGACCGGTCGAGCGCCGCGCCGAGGGCCCGCAGCCGAGCCGGGACATCGCCGGTGAAGAGGGTGTTCATGGTCAGCAGCCGCAGGGCCTTCACGGACTTGTCACCTTCCGTCCGGTGGCCTGCCGGGCCGTGCGGGGAGTCGCTCACGGCGTTGATCGTACTGTTCGCCCCTGCCGCCGAAAGGCCCGAAGTCGTGGACGGACACTGCCGCGAGAGAGGTGTCGGTGGCGTACGGTCCCGGGCCCGCAACCGCGGCGTACGCACACTCGCCGGCGTCACTCCACAGGACACGACCGGGTCGGGAACGACCGGGGGATGACCGATGACCTCCCCGCCGGCCCGGCACCCGAACCGGCAGCCCGCCCCGGCGGCCAGGACGAACTGCGCGCACTGTCGGCTCCGCGCCGCTCGGCGTGGACGACCACATGCTCACCGCCCCCGGGCTGCCGGGGACGTTCCGGCAGCAGCTGTTCACCGCTCCCGGGACGCCCGGTCGCCGTGGCGCCCCAGATCGCCGGCGCGGAGGGCATGGGGCTGATGAACGGGGTGGAGAGGTTCGCGGGCGCGGTGTGGGAACAGCAGTGCCCCGTCGCGGTGTCAGAGCCGTACGGGGATGCCACGGCTCGAAGCAACTGTTGTTCGAGCCGGCTCTCGGGTGCACCTCGCGAGAACACCTCTTGCCCCGACTCCTGCCGCATCTCCCGCCGGGATCTCTCGCGACTTCGCTTGCGCGAGAATCGCCCACATCACGGAGTCCGTGCAGGTCACCTCGCCCGCGCGGGCGTGGTCGCGGCTCCGACATCCCCGTTGCGGGTGCTTTTGCCGATGTCTCTGGCTGTAGTCGAGGAGAGGGAGGGCGGAATCGGCGGCGCGGACGCCCCGGGGACCGGGGTGCGGTGCCCGCCATGACAAGCTGTGCTTCCCACCACACAGTCCCAGGAGATCACCATGGCCGCAGAGTCTTCATCGCCCGAAGAGCCGGTTGACGGCGAGAGCCCTTCCCTCTCGCCCGACGATGACGCCCAGGACGACCTGAAGCGCAAGTTCCGGGAGGCTCTGGCGCGCAAGCGTGGTCTGCAGGCGGACGCCGCTGACCTCACTGCGAGCACCAACAAGTCGAAGGTCCACGGCGCGCACGGCCCGGCCGCGAGCCAGCGGTCGTTCCGTCGAAAGAGCGGCGGCTGAGTCCCACAACGGCCTCAGGACGGGACTCGGCAGCGCCAGGCGATTTCTGGCGCCGGCCAGTTGGGCCGCGACCAACGACGACATCGAGCGGGGTCGCCCGGACAACGACTTTGGACCGGCCGACTCGGCCGGACACCCGACTGAAGACGAGCCACGCGAGTCGATCTGCGGCAACGTTCGCGGCATAGCGGCACGTCGCCCTCGCCAACTCACAGACCGGGTCCTCCCCGCCGACGCCGGGGTGCTCCGGGCCGGACTCAACAAGTCGATCAACGATGCCGGATGGGGGGTGTTCCTGACGATCCTGCAGGCCAAGGCTGAAAGCGCCGGACGGGAAGTGATCGCCGTCGACCCCCGCAACACCTCCCGCACCTGCCCCCACTGCGGGCACACCGCCAAGGAGAACCGGCCCACACAGGAGAAGTTCCACTGCATCGCCTGCGGACATATTGCGCACGCGGACACGGTGGGAGCACTCAACGTTCTACGGGCCGGGCTGGTCCGTCGCAACGCCCACCCGGCGTAACGAGAAGCCCCTGGCTTCAGCCGGGGAGGAGTCACGATGTACACGTCGTAGCCTTTGCCCTTGCCCGCCAGGGCCTGCGCCCAGCTGTATCTGGTGTCCGGGTGCGAGGAGCTGCCGGGCGCAGGGAGCACGAGGTCGAAGCCGGGGAGGGCCGGAACACTCCTGCCGTGGAGCATGAGGACCGGCTTGGGGGTGCCGCCGGATCCGGCGGCCTTGTATTCCCGTACAAAGAGATTGATCTGGTCGCCGGCGTTCGCCGGGATGGTCGATTTGTGCTTGACCTGGTGGTCAACGGGAGTCATGTGCGACATGGTCGCCTCAGATGTCTGTTCGCCCCGGGAACGGTTGTTCCCGGAGTGGTCAGCATTTCTGCCGCCCCTGGGCGGTACGGGGAGTCGGGACGGCGGGGCGCACGACGGTGACTGATCGGGTGGCCGCCGCTCCTCCGATCGGCGGGGCGCGCCCGGGGGCGCGTCAGCGACTGCGCTGCGGGCACGGGAATCCGTCACTCACCGACGTGTTGACTCCGAAGAGGTCGACTCCGGAGTCCGCACGGGCCGATGGGGGCCTGGTGTCCGAACTCTGCGACTCCTGCCCTTTCCAGGGGGTTTGCCGAGCCGAGGCCGAACCCCGACGGAACCGGTTCACGCCCGGCTCCGGGTCTTCCGAGGCGCTTGGTGATCCCTCGGCCGCCTGGCCGCTAGGCGTTGTGGACGAACGTGTAGGTGAGGAAGGCCAGACCGTCCCCGATGGTCCTGGCTTCGACCAGGCGCATGGGCTTCCTGCCGCCGGCCTCGCCGAAGAACCGTTCACCGGACCCGAGCACGACGGGGAAGACGACCAGCCGCACCTCGTCGACGAGGTCGTGCTCGATCAGCGTACGGCCGAGCCGATAGCTGGCAGGGACGACGATTTTTCCCTCCAGCTCCTGCTTCAGCTTCGCAACCTCGCTCACCACGTCGCCCGTCAGGACCGTCGAGTTGTTCCAGTCGGGTTCTTCGAGGGTCGAGGAGACGACGTACTTGGGCATGCTGTTCAACCGGTCCGCGAGCTCGCCGCTCCGGGGCCGCCACCGGACCCCGAAGAACTCATAGCTTCTGCGGCCCAGCAGCCACGCCTCGGCGCGCAGCGCCTCCTCGAGCGCGACCTTGTTCCACTCAGCGAGATCCTCGCCCCCGAACCGGGTGAACCAGCCGCCCAGCTCGAAGCCCTCCGCACCGTCCGGGTCCTGGACCACTCCATCGAGCGAGACGTTCTGCGGCCCGCTCATCACGATCTTTCCCATGACGATCCTCCTTCGCGCCGGCGTTGTTCGTCGGCTACGCAGGTACAGGCGCCGCGGCGCCGGGAAACCGGGCGCCGGCAGACCGCCCAGTTCTCCTCCCTGCCGGCGCCTGTACAGGATGGAAGTGCGACACGGCGCGGGAAGAAGGTGACGGTGAGGATGGCGGCAGCCGATCTGGTCGAAAGGGCGCGGGCCGGGGACAACGACGCGTTCCGGGAGCTGACCGAGCCCTACCTTCGAGAGCTGCAGGTGCACTGCTATCGCATGCTCGGATCCCTGGAGGACGCCGAGGACGCCCTACAGAACACGCTGCTGTCCGCCTGGCAAAGCCTTGGCGGGTTCGAGGGACGTGCCTCGCTGCGCACCTGGCTCTACCGGATCGCGACCCATCGGTGTCTCGACGCGCGCCGCGCGGCCGCCCGGCGCCCGGCCAAGGAGTGGGATGTGCCAGGGGTCGAACCGCCCGAGCCGACCCGGCTCGGCGAGGTCGTATGGCTGCAGCCGTTTCCCGGCGCCCTCCTGGAAGGCGCGGTGGAGGCGCCGCTCGGCCCGGAGGCCCGCTACGAACAGACGGAATCCATCTCTCTGGCCTTCGTGACCGCCCTGCAGGTCCTGCCGCCCCGCCAGCTCGCCGTCCTCGTCCTGCGCGATGTCCTGGGGTTCAGGGCGAGCGAAGTGGCCGACATGCTGGACTCGACCGTCACATCGGTCAACAGCGCCCTCAAACGAGCACGCGCAGGCCTGCAGCGCCACCGGCCGCCGCCCGCCGGTCAGCAGCCGCCTCCCCCCGCCGGATCACCCGCCGAGGACGCGATCGTGGCGAGGTTCGTCCACGCGTGGGAGTCCGCCGATCTCGATGCGCTGGTGGCACTCCTGACCGACGACGTCTTCATGTCGATGCCGCCGATGCCTTTCGAATACCAGGGCCAGGACATCGTGGCCCGCTTCTGCGCCGGCCTGTTCGACGCCGGCCGCAGGTTCGACCTCGTTCCGTCGCGTGCCAACGGCCAGCCGGCGTTCGGGGCCTACCTGCGCACCCCCAACGGCATCAGCCACGGGGTCGGCCTGTACGTCCTCACGCTCACCGGTGACCGGATCTGCGCTCTGACCCGATTCGACAACAGCGTGCTCCCATGGTTCGGGCTGCCCCGATCACTTCCGAGCCGGTAGCCGGTAGCCGGTAGCCGGTAGCCGGTAGCCGGTAGCCGGATGCGAGGGCGCGGCGGGGCTGCCGTGCCCCACCCGGCGTTGTTGTGCGAGCGCGACGGCTACCGGGGTGATGACGTACGTCGAGCCGGCGAAGGCCGCGCTCACCGGGATGACCGGCCCTGGTCGGACAGGTCGCCCAGGCGGGCGGCAGGGAAGGACAGTGCAGCGGGACCCATCGACTGCTTGATGTCACCAGCGAAGATCGCGGTCCCTGCCGAGAGGGCAGAGCGCCATCCCCCGACCGGAGTTCAGCGGGTGACAGCGCCGACCACAAAGCACGACCGCCATGCCCGCCGACCTTCTCCACCGCGCTTCGTGACAGCCGACGGCCGGTGCTGAACTGGAGGCGTGCCGCACGGCCCCGTACACTCGGCGGCTGCCTCCGTGTCCGACGCGAGGCGCCGACAGGAAGGACGCGTCGCTCGTGTTCCAGGAAGCCCCGATCTACACACAGCTCGTCGCGGAGCGCGGTGACGTGCCGGCGCAGGTGCGCGGCGAGGCCGAGCGGATCGGCAGGGACCTTCAGCGGGTGATGCTCCCCTTGCAGGTTTCCGCTCCTCCCACACCCGAGCGCGCATGGCCCAGCGCGCCTGCCGGCCTGGCGCTCCCGGCCGGCGCGCAGCCGAGCTGACCGACACCACCCGCGGATCGTGCGTCCGGCGGATGGCCTCCGAGTACAGGTCGGGCCGGGCTCGCCCACGACATCGGCGGAGCCGGACGCCCCCTGAATTTCCTCGCAGACCGCGCGTCGGGGACGGACATGGCACGTGGACGCAGGCGAGTCCGTCACTTCCCCAGTGGTGGCGGACCCGCCTTTCTGCGTGGCCGAAGGCGTCGGTTTCAGTGAGGCGGCCTCCTCGACAGGCCAAGCTCTCGATCGGACGAGTTGTCAGTGGCAACGCCTACCGCCGGGTGCACCCGGCCAGTTCGCCGAACTCTCGTGACAGTGTCGGAGTGTCTGCCGCCACGGCGACCGCACCGTGGCGGCGCCTGCGGCCGAGCACGGGCCGGGCCGGCCCGCACTCCGCCAGCCGGGCGCGTGCGATGTCCTCTTCCCCGGACATGCTGCTCGTTCTACGCTCGTACACGTCGGTGAGCCGTACAGCTCCGTCCGAGCGGCACGTGGGGGAGACCATGGACGTTCCGACGCTGATCGTTCTGGGGGCTGTGGGCGGATTTTTACGCGGGGCTGTGGACCTGTACGTCCGGTTCCGGGAATGGCTGGCCGACCGCCACGTCCATCAGCAGCGTGTGTCCACAGGAACGGCTGATGGCCAGGCTCCGAGGTTCGGTGCGTACGTGGACTCCGCTGCCGACTCCGCGGCGGCCGCTGTGCACAGCCTGCTGGGGGCCGCAGCCGCCGTGCTCTTCGGTACCACAGGGCAGATCAGCGGTCACTACGCTGCCCTCGTCGTGGGTCTGTCCGCCCCCATGCTCCTCACACAGCTCAGTCACGTTCAGGCGGTGAGTGACATCGTCACCGGCAACGGCGAGCACACCGTCGTGGCACCTGGAGCAGAGGCCGGTGCGGGGACAGCTGCTGATGGAGCGCAGCCGGTCGTGGGCGGCGCGGCGAGCTCGTCAGCACCCGGCCAGCCGCGGGCTTCCACGGCACCGACGGCAGTTCAGGCCCCGTCTGCTCCATCGGGTACCGACCAAGGGGCGGCGGACCATCACACGGCCCAACCTGCGTTTCCTGCCTCTGCGGCGGCATCCTCGGTGCAGCCCCAGGGGAGCCGAGGGCGCCAGGAGGCCGCACATCTCACGGATGACGTGGACCCCCAGCCTCCCGCTCGCCGCGAGCGGCGCGCTGACCGGCAGGAGGGGACCGGCGACGGTCTGCCGCACGTCGCCCCTCACAGCGCGGACCGCCGCCTTGGGGACGTGGAAGAGGGCTCCGGTAGTCCTGTCACGCCACGCTTGCAGCACCGGCCGGTGCCGGGCGAGGAGGGGCTGCTGTGACTACCGTTCCGCAGCACCTGCTGAGCGAGGACCGTCCGGAGTACGAGCGGATCCTCGATGAGGCGCTGCTCTCCGCACCCGCCCGTCCGGAACTGGCCTCTATGGGACAGCGGCTGAGCCCTGAGCAACTGCGCACCATGGCCCTCAACGCGAGCGGTCTCATCACGGCGGCCGCAGCTCCCGAGTACGAGCACTATGTGAAGATCCGTGAGGAATGGCGCGGGCCGGCAGCTCCGCCACTGCCGGCCGCGCCTCCGCCCGAAAGTCCCCCGGCAGGCCGCGGCCGACTCCCCACGGCCAGTCTGGGCCGCAGGATCCGCGCGTCCGTTCTCAGCGGCGGCCCTGGCCACGGTCGCCAGACCGGCACAGTCACCCGGCAGAGCTGGGCCGGCATGTCCTTCGGGCGGCGTGTGCTGGCATCCGTTCTCGGCCTGCGGGTGCGACCGTCCCTTCCCCCGCCACTGCGGGGATCATCAAACGCCGCTCACTCAGGTAGCCCGGCGCAGCCGCCCTCTCCCGCCGCGGACAAAAGCACGGCCCGACTCGCTGCGACGCTGGGCGAGGTCGCCGAGAGCGCCGGCGCCGGTCTCATCGCCGTCGTCGCAGTCCTGGCACCCGTCCTCGCCGGGACCGCTGCACTGATCTTCCTGGTGATCGGATACCTCCTGAGCTTCCTCGACCCCGAACCGGCCTACGCTCAGGACGCACTGGGAACAGGGTGGGTGCTGGGCGCTGTGACAGCAGTGTCGGTTCTGGCCTCGGCCATCGGTCTGCTGGTGACGGCAATGCGCAACGGCGGCCTCGAGCAGACGGCGCCGCTCAGCCTGTCGGAGGAGGTCGCCCGTGCCAAGGAGGTCTGGCAAAAGGCTCTGCTGGAACGCGGCATTCTGCCCTTCTTGCGTGAAGCGCTCGCAGAACCTGTCGTCGCGTCCGTCGGGTCACGCTCCGACCCGCACGCACGGTCGCTGCTGAGCGCCGATCATCCCTGGTTCACCAACCCCGACTTCGGCGGACCGGAACACCAACCCGGATGAACCCCCCCGTCGTCCCCCAGCATCGCCACGTCCAAGTCCGGCTCTTCGTGTCCGGCGACGGCCACTCCATGCCGACGACGAGTCGACGCCCTGTTCCAGGAGCAGTGTCGTGCGCGGTGCCGTAGGCCGTGGAAGCGGATCCGGCGGGGGCCGGCGCGGTGGAGCAGGGTGGCGAAGCGGGCTTGGTGAACGGTCGCCGCCGTGTCGGATCAAGATCGAGTGGTTCCGGTCTGTCTGTAATATCACTGATGCTCGGTCGAGCGCTGCTGACCACAGTGCACGCCGGAACGGCGAATTGCCGGTACTGCAAGGGGGAACGGGGAATGCCTGACGTCACGTCGGCAGAGGTGTTCAGCGGGCGCGTGCTGGAGTGGCACAGCGAAGAGGGCTGGGGAGTTATCGCTTCCGATGCCCTCCCTGACGAGGTGTGGGTACATTTCTCGGCCATCCAAGCCGATGGCTACCGTGAGCTGATCGTTGGTCAGTCCGTCACTTTCTCGGCTGAGCAGGCAGAACAGGACGAGTACCGATGGCGTGCCGTGTCCGTCTGGCCTGAAGCCGGGGCACGGCGCTCGTCGAACGGGGACGAGGGGCCGGGCTGTTCATCCGGCCTGGACATCACGTCCGATTCCTGACGCGGTCGGTCACCGACTGAATTTCTCCATCACTGCGAGCCGCCACGGCGCTGAGGCGGCAATCCGCGTGCGCCCTCAAGGATCGCGCCCGACAGCTTTGCCCCGGTCAAGTCTGCGTTGCTCAGGTCTGCGTTGCTCAGGTCTGCATTGGTCAGGTCTGCGCCGCGCAGGTCGGCGCCGGTCAGGTCCGCATCAGTCAAGTCCGCGTCGATCAGAATGACGCCGCGCAGGTCCGCGGTGCTCAGGTTCGCGCCGATCAGGGACGCGCGGGTCAGGTTGGCGCTCGAGTCGGCCTCACTGGTTTCGTTGGTTTCCTCGGCCCTGCTCAGGTGCGCGTTGTGAAGGTTCGCTCCGCCGAGGTCCGCGCCGGTCATGTCGGCCGCGCCCAAGCGCGCGTTGGTCAAATTGGCGCTCCCGAGGAATGCGTGCCGCAGGTCCGCATTCGGCAGCTTCACGCCGGACATGTTCGCGTTGTCGAGGGACGCGCCTGAGAGGTCGAAATTCTCGAGGCCTGCGTCTCGGAGATCCGCGCCGGTGAAGAACGCGAAGCGGAAGTTGCTGCGTCTGGGCATGCCGCCTTCTGTGAGCCCCACTTCGCGCTCCAGACCGCGCAGATCGACACTGCTCAGATCCGCTCGGTACAGCGGCTTCCCGTCCTGGGTCACCTCCCGGTCGGCGGACCGGTTGCCCAGCACGGAAACTACGGCTGCTACGTCGGTAGGGGGTCTGTACTCCTCTGCCGGCTTGAAGCCACTGACCGGAACGGGAGCGTGCTGGCGTACGAACGCGGACAACACCGAGACCACAGTTCGCTGGTCTCGAGACGAGTCCTGCATGATGCGTTGCAGGGCGTAGATACCCCCTAGGCGCACATCCAACGATGCCTTTCCCAGGTTGGTGATCGCGGCGTTGAACCGGGTGGTGATCTGCCCCTGCTCGGAGATCTGTAGATCTTTGTTGGTCTGCCCGACCGACATCCACGTGAACAGCAGGGCGACGAGCGCAGCCAGTCCCGGCAGCGTGGACGCCGCGAGGGCCACCCACGTCAGTCGGCTGACACCACTGTCGCGGCCCGGCCCGATGGAACGGCTCCGTTGCCGTCGATGATCCCTGGCGGCCCGTCGACGTGCGATCCGGCGTAGTTGTGCGGCGGCAGACGACTCGGTCATCCACTCATGACATAGCAGGAAACAGTGCCCACTTCTCCGCCACGCTGTCGTAGCATCCGATCAGGACTGTCCGGAGGTGGTCGTAGGGGCCACGGACCGGTTGTGCACAACGCTGCCGACTGCGCTGCCCAAGCCCGTTCCAGCCGTGCGCAGTGCTGCACGCCGACTGTGCAGGCCCTCCGAACTCCTTGCGCAGACGCAGGCATGGCCAGCCGGACGGGTCGGCGTGACCCTGCACTGATGCCCGGCACCCTTTACGCCCAGGGGTGCAGTGTTCGGCGGTCAGCGTGGCGAGCGTCTGAACTGGGGCTCTGCGTCGTCGTGTTGGCGGCACTGACAGTCGCAGTTTCTCTAGACAGGCCATATATAGGCTATGTAGACTACGGGTATGGCGACGTTGCGGATGACCCTGCAGACCCAACTGGTACTGCGGGCTTTGCTGGAGGATCCCGCGAGACAGCGGTACGGCCTGGAGCTGTGCGAGTTGGCGGGACTGCCGTCGGGGACGATCTATCCGATCCTGGCCCGGCTGGAACAGGCCGGCTGGGTGGACAGCACCTGGGAGGATCCGGCTGTGCACGAGGAGGCAGGCCGGCCGCGGCGGCGCTTCTACCGGATCACACACGACGGCGCCGAGCAAGCCCGTGAGACCCTGGCACGCGCCTACCAGTCCCGCAAGCAACCGCTGCCGGGATGGGCGGCGGCCCGTCCGGCCACGGATGGGGGAGCTTCATGAACGGTGCGCGGTTACGGACTTGGCGCAGCAGGCGTGGGGATCAGTGCCCGTCCTATGACGAACTGCTTTCGAGCGTCCGCGTCCACCATCCTGCCGTAGATGCAGTACTGCTTCAGGGGGCCTATGCGGAGGCTGCTAGGTGGCACCAGGGTCATCTCCGCCGCAGTGGAGCCCCGGTGCTCGCGCACTGTGTGACCGTCGCTGCCATCGTGGCGGAGTGCGGCATGCCGCCCGACGTGGTCTGCGCGGCCCTGCTGCACGACCTTGAGGACACGGACTGCCCGCCCGAACGCGTTGCCGAGCTGTTCGGCCCGTACATCGCTGACCTCCTGCGGGCGATTCCGACCGCTCCGCTCGACATGCCTTCGGCCGCCGCCTTGGGAATTCCTGGCGATGCGCCATCGTTCGAGGCGGCCGTGCTGGCCATCCGACTCGCGGACCGGCTGCACAACATGCGCACCATCGCGTTCCTGTCCCAGGCCGCCCGCTATCGCAGGGCCTGCGAAACCGTCGACGTCTTCGCCCCGCTGGCGCACGCAGCGGGCCTGCACCACGTCAGCCGTGAACTGCACCATCTGGCCTCCGCCGTTCTCCGTAGCCCGGTTGCTTCCTACGCTGTCACCGGACGGACACTGGCCCTCCTTGCGCTGCTGCTGCCTTCCCGTCAGCGCTCCCGGTGGCAAGAAGAATGGACCGCCGAACTGGTTGCCCACCGCACTCGACGGACTCGCGCCCGCTACACCCTCCGCGTGCTGTGGCACACGCCACGCCTCTCGCTGGCGCTGCGGCGCCCCGTGGAGAGGGAGCAGTCATAGAGAACGTTCTAGCCCGTGCTGGAAGCGTGCTCGGCGCCACGGCAGCCGCTTGCGCGATGGCCTTCGTCGGCGGTGGTCTGCCGGCATGGATGACCGTGGCACTGTGCGCCGGGCTTCTCGCCCTGGCCGCGGCAGTGCTGTTCTGGCCCAGTGAAACCCCCGCCCGACGTTTGACGCATCTGATCCAGGCTTGGAGGGGTGCCACCGAGGCCGGGCTGCCTCAGCCGGACCAGTCATCGAGGTCCGTGATTTCACCGGAGGGGGAAAGTCTGTGACACGCGGTCCCTTCAGCAGACGTCGAACGCCAGTTGCCCTGAGGCCTCCGGCTTGCCGTACCCGTAAGAGCCCGGTCCAGGCTGCGCTCGGTGAGGACCCGCACCTGCCTGAGCCGAGGTTGGTTCCCTGCTCAACGCCCGGGCTATCGGCGCCTACCAGTAGTCGGCCAGGCCGGCGTACCGCGGGCGTGGACCACGTGCGGCCGCACCGGTACTGCCGGTCCTGCACGACCTCGATGCCATGGCGTTCGGACACGGTGATCAGTCGACGGACACGCTGCTGCGTGCGGCCGATGCCGACCATGCGCGGCCCATCGGTCGGCCTGTGTCCGGCGCGCGGGCTGCTCGGTCTCGTCCGCGGGTTCGAGGCCGAGGACGCTGCCGGGCATCCACTGCTGCGCCGGTGTCAGCTTGTACCAGTCGATTCTCTGCGCCGTCGTCCACGCGCCGAGGTCTCGCCCTGCACCGGATCCTGCGTCGTACGGTGGTCTTCGGTGCTTGCTGTGATGCCGTACGGTGGGGGATACCGACGCGGGGTGGAGCAGCTCGGTAGCTCGCTGGGCTCATAACCCAGAGGTCGCAGGTTCAAATCCTGTCCCCGCTACTGCTGGAGAGGGCCCGGATCCACACGATCCGGGCCCTCTCGCCTTCCCGGACGATCGCCCGTCCGGCTCCTGCCCAGGCACTGTCCGGCGGATCATGTGGCCGTGATGGCACCGAGTTAGTTCTCGCGGGCCGGACTGCGCCCGGTTGCGGGGCGTTTCTGCCCCTCGGGCATGGGCAGGACCGCCAGTGCGGTGTCTGCGATGTTCCGCAGCGTCTGCGGGTCCAGGCCGGCCTTGCCTACCGCCTCGATACCGCGGACCACCGTCAGCAGCAGTGCCGCCAACCGCTCCGGATCCGCAGCGCTGTCGATGTCGCCGTGGCGCTGGGCGGCGCTGATCTCCGTCCGCAGCAGGGTCAGCAGTGCCGTCATGGTCTCGGCCGACCGTCCGGCGACCGCCGGATCGTGCTGGGCCAGTTCCGCCGCGCCCTTGGCCAACAGGCATCCGCGGCGCTCGGTGTCTGAGGCGGTGTTCTCCGCCATCAGGTGCACGTATCCCGACAGCCGGGCCAAGGCCTCTGCGTCCGGGCCACCTGCCAGCCGCCCTTCGGCCACCTCAACGACTGCGGTGCACCAATCCCCGAACACGCGGTGGAACAGCTTGCCCTTGTCGCCGAACGCGCCGTACAGACTGCCCTTGCCCAGGCCGGTCACCTGGGCGATGTCGTCCATCCGGGTTCCTGCATAGCCGGTCGCCCAGAACTGTTCCCGGGCCCGCTCCAGGACTTGGCGTTCGTCGAATGCGCGTGGTCTCGGCATGATCTCAGCCTAACCATTCTTGACTCGATCGTCCATTACTGCCTACGTTATGGACGAACCATTCCACAATTGAAGGGGTTCGACATGCCAGGCGTGCTGCAGGAGAAGGTGGCCGTGATCACCGGAGGGACCAGCGGGATCGGGCTGGCCATCGCCCACCGCTTCGTCCGGGAGGGCGCACGGGTCTTCGTGACCGGCCGGGACATCGACCGCATCGAAGCGGCAGTCAAGGAGATAGGCCCTGCGGCCACCGGCGTACGCTCCGACGTCTCGGTCCTGGCCGACCTGGACGCGCTCTACGCGCGAGTCCGCGAGGAGGCCGGACGCATCGACGTGCTGGTGGCCAACGCGGGAATCGTCGCGGACGCCGCGCTCGGCGCCCACACCGAGGCGAACGTCGACCTGACGCTCGCCGTCAACGTCAAGGGCCCACTGTTCACCGTTCAGAAGGCGCTTCCGCTGCTGGCGGAGAACGCCTCCATCCTGGTCGTCGGCTCGAGCAACAGCGTGCGGCCCCATGAGCAACTCGAGGTCTACAGCGCCTCGAAGGCGGCGGTGAGCAACCTCGTGCACAACTGGGCCCGGCAGTCGCGGGAGCGCCGATTCCGGGTCAACGTGCTCAGCCCGGGACCCACACGGACCCCTGGCCTGCTGGGCGCCGCGGGGCCGGACGTCGACCAGTTCGCCGAGGCCCTCGTGCCACTGGGGCGGCTGGCTGACCCAAAGGAAATCGCCGAGGCCGCCCTCTTCCTGGCTTCGGACGCCTCGTCGTTCGTCACCGGCGCCGAACTCTTCGCCGACGGCGGCTACACCCGGGCCTGAACGACGGCCGGCGGTGCGCATCCGGTTCCCTCGAAGCGAAGGGGCGCACTCCCGGCCGCGCGCGTGCGTCGTACGAGGCCCAGTGCGCCCGCAGCAACGAGATCGTGGCCGCGGCCTCTTTGGATGACGTCGGCCGCCACCCCGACTGCCGCTCCGGCAACGCCAACCTCCGCTGGACGCTCATCCATCTCGTCGAGGAGACCGGACGGCACGCGGGGCACGCGGACATCGTGTCCTCGGCGGCGTTCGCCGAGATCTTCGCACTCTGCGCATCGATCGACTTGTGCTGGAGTGCGCTCGAACTCGTAGCGTCGCAGACACCACGGTGCACGAAGCCGTATCGCTGTCCGCTTCTCACGGGATGCCGACGTCGGAATCCGCCGCTTGAATCGACGAGGGGCTTCGTGCGCTCGAACGACAAGGAAAGGCTGGGACACGACATGCACAAACGCAGTCTGCGGGACCTCCAGGTATCACCCATCGGCCTGGGGTGCATGGGCATGTCTGCCTTCTACGGATCCACCGATCGACAGGAGAGCATCGCGACCGTCCGGCGCGCCCTCGACCTCGGGGTGAACTTTCTCGACACCGCGCAGATGTACGGGCCGCTCACCAACGAGTCCCTCGTCGGCGAGGCGATCCGGGGACATCGCGAGCAGTACGTGATCGCGACGAAGTTCAACTACCGGATGGACAACGCCGTGCCGGGCGACATCAGCACGGTCGGCCCGCAGGACGGCTCGGCCGAGCACGTCCGCAGCTCCGTCCACGGCTCCCTGCAGCGTCTTGGGACCGACCGCATCGACCTGTACTACCAGCACCGGGTCGACCCGAACGTACCCATCGAGGAGACGGTCGGCGCACTGGGCGAACTGGTGGCCGAGGGCAAGGTGCGGTGCATCGGCCTGAGCGAGGCGAGCTCGGAGACCATCCGGCGCGCCCACGCGGTGCATCCGATCACTGCGGTGCAGAGCGAGTACTCGCTGTGGTCACGGGACGTGGAGGCCGAGGTATTGCCCGCCTGCCGTGAGCTGGGCATCGGCTTCGTGCCGTACTCGCCGCTCGGCCGCGGCTTCCTCGCCGGGCGGTTCACCTCGACGGATGAGCTGGACGCGAACGACTGGCGCCGGGAGAACCCGCGTTTCCAGGACGCCAACCTGGAGGCGAACCTGCGGCTGGCGGCAAAGGTGAAGGAGATCGCCGCCGAGAAGGACGTGACCCCGGCCCAGCTGGCGATCGCCTGGGTGCTGGCCCAGGGCGAGGATCTGGTACCGATCCCGGGCACCAAGCGCCGCACCTACTTGGAACAGAACGCCGCCGCAGCAGGCATCGCGCTGACCGAGGAGGAATTGGCCCGCATCGAGGCGGAGCTGCCCGAAGCGGCGGGTGAGCGGTATGACGAGGCAGGGATGCGAGCCGTCAATCGCTAGTGCCGCGTGAACGAACCTGACCGCTCTCCTTGCCCGGATTCCTCGGGGCCACGGTCGCAGTACACGGCCGCCGACCTCAGGACTGGCATCATCAGCCACCGGTCCAGGGCCAGTTTCTGCCACAGGTCCGGGCGGCCCTGCAGGCGCATGGGATCGGGCCGTGCTGTTCGCGTTCGCCCGGTTCACCGGCTGCCGCTTGAGAGCGGTGCAGAACGTGACTGCGGACCAGTTCCTGTCCCATCTGCGCCGTGAGCGCGGCTTTGCCCTCGGAAGCCCCACGCACCGAGTCCGTCATCGCTGTTCCCGCGCTTCAGACCTTTCACCGAGCCCGGATCAGCCAGCGGTCCCCTTGAACGTTTTCGTCACAGCCTGCACCAGCCGGTCCGCGTACTCCCGCTCGGCATCCCTGAATTGCGGGTACTCGGTGACGAAGTGGTCCCACTCCACGTACCCGACCGCCTCCGCCACGTCCTCGAGCAGGATCCGCTCGCGGTTCGCATATGGCCACTCGCCCGACAGCCGGAACACCTCGTGCAGTAGCTCGTAGCGGAGCGGATGCCGCTCGGCCAGCAGCACGGCGTCGTACAGATCCTTGCCCTGGCCGTGCATGTCGGTGATCAGCCACATCAACTTCCAGGCCAGGGACAGTTCCGGCGTGGCCGCCTGCACGACCGTGCCGCCCGGCAGCTCTGCCGGCCGGGGCGCTTCGGGCAGCCGCTCGTTGAAGACGAAGTCGAGCTGGACATGGCCGCCCGGCAGCCCGGGCGACACCCACGGCAGCACCATGCGGCAGCCCGGTACCCGGTCGTAGGTCCAGATGTCCTCGACCACCGCACCCTGCGCCGAGATCCCGACCTCGGGTCCGTGCGCTTCGGCCAGCGTCTGCGCCGCCGCGGCGATCCCGCGCAGCATGTGGTCCGTACGGTCGTCGTCGATCCGCCAGGTGTCGGGGACGACGACGAAGTCCAGGTCGCCGGGCTCGCGGGCGGCATCCGGGAACCACACCGACATCAGCACGCTGCCCCGCAGCACCAGTGCGTCCGCCCACGGCGACGCGGCGATCGCGTCCAGCACCAGGTGCAGGGCCCGGCGCCGGGCCGCCCGCCACGTCTCGCCCCGCGCCGGATCTCCGAACCGCGGGTCGGTCGCGCGGTAGGCGTTCTCGTGGTGCTTCAGCGACGGGTCGAAGACGGGACGCTGCACCACGTCGTCCCCTGCCACCCACTGCAGCGTCTTAGGCAGGTCCTGTGCACTGCGGGTGACCTCGTCCAGCGGTTCCCGGGGCAACTCGGTGCTCCGCCAGCCGAATCCGTCCCATGCCGTCCCACCCATCTCCGTACCCCCACAGGCTCCGCGATCCAACCGTCGTCCACGGACAGGTCACTGTCATAAAGCACGAACTCCCGCTCCACGCCCAGCACCACGAATCCGCCCAGCTCCCTCAGCAACTGCTCCAGCGCCCGCCCCGCCCCGTCGGCGCCCACCCCGCGGCACCGCTGCGTCACGAACCGCTCGTGCCGCGCGCCGGCCCGTACCCGCAGGGCGTTCCACGACAGATGGGCGCCGTGCGGCACCACCCGGGCCGCGAGCGCGGCCAGGTCCGTACCCGCGTCGAGCAGCAGCTTCACGTGATGCTCGAAGTACCGTTCGTCGTCCCCGCCGAGCCGAGCCGGTACCTCCGCGGCCCACGGCGTGGACTCGGTCTTCACCCGTACCGGCTCGAAGCCGTCCGCACGAAGCCCCGCCACGACGTCCCGCACTCGCTCGGCCTGCTCAACGTACGACGAGGAACCGGACAGCGTGAGCATGGGCTGATCGCGCATCCGGCCGCGCGCCAGCACGATATGCGTCAGCTTCAGACCACCCGAAGCCGCCCACCGCTGCAGCCGCACCCACTCGTCGGGGTCGGCACAGCGGACCGTCACATGCGATTCGTACAGGGAAGCGGACACCCGCGGATCCTGCCAGACCACGGCCACTCACGCCCATTCGACCGTTGCTGAGTCCGTAGTCAGGTCTCAGCATTCCGGGATCCTGTGGGAGAAGCAGACGAAGGGCAATCCGGTGACGCGGCCGGCCGCATCGTGCGGCGGGACTGACTGACACTCAACGGACGCCGGCAGCTGCGGGGCGGGCACCTTTGTGCCCTCCGGACGCGCCGGGGTGGCCGGTGCCGCTCGTCCATTTGGCAGCGCGACGCTGAGGCTCAGGCGCGAGCAGGCACTCACGGCTGCCCGCTGCCGGTCACCGAGGTGGTCCCGATGAGACGGGCCTTCGATCTCGGCCAATGATCCGTCCTCATCTCGCCATCCCTGCGAGGCTGCGGCAATTGCGGTCATTCGTTCGATAGATCTTTTCTCGACCAGGTGTTCGGGCATGGGGTCCGGCACCAGCTGAGTTCGGGGGTTCAATCATGAACGGAGCCTTGCTCCGCCGTGCCCGCAGACGGGCACTGACGATGATGACGGCTGTCGCCCTTCTGTCCGCGGCAGCGCCATCCATGGCGAGAGCCGAAAGTCCCGCAGATCTGCAGGTGGAGTCCTACGTGCTGCCGGCAGGAACGGCGGCACCGTCACTCAAGGCACTACGGAGCGAGGGCGGTACGCAGCGGCTGCGCGAGCTTGCTCGAACCGCAGATCCTGCTGAGCGAACGGCGCGGGAGACGGTGGGGCCAGCCCGCTCGTACGCGCCGCTGGCGCGCCATGCGTCCGCTGCCGCACCGGCCGCAAAGAGCAGGCTCTCACCTGCGGGGCCGCCGGGTGCGCAGATCGCGGTACCGGAGCCCTCGCGGACGCTGACGTTCGACGAATGCAAGAGAGGACTGGGCAGCACCACGAACTTCTTCATGAAGTCCCGGTTCGCGGTCTGTTCGGGAGCCTCGTTCGTCCAGACCTGGGTCGTCAACCGCGAGCCCGTCGGCGTTAGCCAGTTCAACGTCCGCGTCGTGGGAACCATCGCCAAGAACAGCCGCACGATCAACTTCCAGTACTACTTCACCGAGATGGTGGCCCACGGCGAGACCGAAGTGGCCGCCATGAAGATCACAACGAAGGCCGGCATTCCCCGGAGCTGGCCCTCCGGTGTCCGCTACACCCGCGGCGGCCACATGCCCGGGACGAAGACCTTCACCGAACTCTCCGCACAGCGCACCTTCAACGACACCGTCAACGCCAAGCCGGGGCAGGGCAGTAGCGGTTCCACAGATCTGGTGTTCTCCGTCTACCAGCCCTCCATCTCCATCACCCCGCCGCCCAACGCCACGCTGACCGGTGATCTCAAGGGCAACATATTCATGCTGGCGCCGCGCTGGGAGGCTGCGAAGTACCTCGCCTACTCAACCGGCGGCGGCAACCCGGCCAGAAGGGGCGCAGCTACGTTCAGCTACGTGCCCACGCTGACCTACAGCACCAAGCCCGGCGCCAGCGAGCGGGCCGCGGCGCAGCACGTCAAGACGGCGTTCACTCATCCGGAAGACACCAACCCGTACATGTCCGCGAAGAAGGTGCCCGGTCAGACGCCAGGCGCCCCGCTGCACCGCACCGTGGACAAGACCCGCAAGGAAGACAACCGCAAGGCTGCGATCAAGCAGTGCAAGCGGTACTGGGGTCCCAACTACAGCCACGGCGCGACGCTGGAGTGCGACGAGTACCCCTTCGCCTCCACCTACGAAGGTGCCGCCGAGTACGACTACGACCCTGACGCGAGAAAGTTCAACTTCTCCGTGCGTCCGATCGCGAAGGCGGACAACGGGGCAGGCGGCAGCCTGCTGCTCAGCTTCTACGCGAAGAACCGCCTCATTGACGGCCTCGAGGACGGATTCATCGTGAAGATCGTCTCCTGACCTGTGTGAAGCCGGGCCGGCGGCAGTATGCGGCCGCCCCGGCTCCCGCCGGTCAGGCTGTGCGGGGCCAGAACTGCACCAGATACTTCTCGACCCCGTGGCCAGTGCCCTCTTCCTCCGACAGACGCGCGGCCGCGGCACGCCCGGTGCAGCTCACCCGCACACGCCAGAGCCCGCCCGAGTCGGCCAGAGTGATCACATCGTCAGCACGCCCCAGACTCATCGACCACACGGCGACTTCGCCGCTCGTCGATTCGTAGTCGGCTTCCGCCTGCTCGTCCCACTGCACCCGGTCGTGCGAGGCCGGCGGGCCGTCCCACACCTCGACGGTGACCGACGCGGTGTGCGTGTGGCCGGCGCTGTAGATATCGAGCCGTCCCGGGAAGGCGTTCAGGAACACCTCGTCGGCGAAGTCGTCCGGGAACGGGACCAGGATGTCTCCGTCATCGGACTCCTGAAAACCAAAGCCGTGGTAGCCCACGTCAGCATCAAGATGCTGCTGCCGGACAAGCTCAGCCATGAGAGCCCCTCTGATGTGACAGACGACTGATCCTTGCCCTGATCGTAAGTCGGCCTGGCTGTGAGCTCGATCCGCTTTGGGAGGATGCCCGCGCCGCCGCAGCGGCTGCTCGCCCGGGTTGCGGAACTGATCCACGGCGAGATCTGGGCCGGGAAGACGTTCCCCACCGCGGGGTGAGCGCGAGATGCTCAGTTCCGCCTCAGCCAGCGTTAGTTGTGCGCAATTGCCCGGCCCTCCCGCGCAGTGCCGGGCGAAGCGGAAGAGAGCCTGGATGCGGGTCTTCCCCTGATCCCGCCATATGTCGCCCCTGCAGTTCGCCTGGCTGCAGGTGAACTGGATCGGTCGTGATTCGCCTGAGAGCCCGCGGGGGGTTGGGCTGTGTTGCCGGAAGCGTGATCACGCGGTGTCTCTCGCCGGGGCCGGTGCCGCCGGGCACGTCACAGCGCGAACGCCGGGACTCCGGGGGTACGGGTCACACCGCACACCCCCCGTGCCCGCGAGGACGCTGCGGGCGGCGGCGCGAGGGCCGGCTCGATCAGCGGCATGACGGCCGCCAGCATCTCCGCCTCGCTCGCCCTCCCGTCCACGACCAGATCGGCCGCTGTCCGGGAGGGCGCGACGTGGGCTGCGTGGCGGTCCCTGCCGGTCTGCAGATAGTTGCGCAGGGACAGTCGGGGGTCCTGCCGCTGCATCTCGATCTTCCGGAGGATCTTGCGGGCCAGGCGTATGTCGTCGGGGGTGTCGACGTACACCCGCCACGCCGCCCGCCGGACCACGGACGGCAGTGACAGCGCGAACAGGCCCTCGACCACCACCAGCAGCACGCCGGGGCGCAGCAGCGCCGCGTCGATGGCATGTGCCACCGCTGTCTCGTCGATCGACCCCGGATGGTTCCAGTCGAGGACGGCATGCCCGTCGGCACTGACCGTCCACACACCCCTCAGGGGGTCGTGCGCGGGCACGTAATAGTCGTCCAGATGGACCAGCGCCACGCTCTCGGGACACTGCAGCGACAGGGCTTCGGCAAGGGTGGACTTGCCCGATGCGGTGCCGCCTGCGACCGCCAGTACACCCGTCATACCGGGCGCTCCTCATGTGCTCAAAGGGGATAGATGAAGCGGCCGGACAAGCCGGGTGCAGGGAATGTACGGCGGCGTGATCGCCTATGGCAAGCAGGGAAACGCGGCCCGGTTCAGGGCCGCGACCTCGGTCGACCTGCGCACCGGTCTCGGCGATGCCGCGGACCTTCAGCGTGGCGTAACGGCCCATGCGCCGCGGGCGTGCTGTCCAGAACGCTCTCGCCCTCGATGAGGTCCCGGCAGGCCTGGGAGAACTGGCCAGCTGTCACGTGCGGAGCGAGCTCGTGCACGCGTTCCGCTGAATCAGGCGGACGGCCCTCGACCACGATCGTGGTCGAGAGCCGTCCGCCTGCCTGCAAGGGCCTTACAGCCTGGGTCAGCGCCCGGCTGGGCTCCGCTTGGCCACGAAGACATGCGCGGCGGCCTGCGTGGGGAGTTCCGCGGCCTCCCCGTCGCTGCTGACCATCACGCCGCCGGGCGAGGACGTCACGCTCACGACCACGCCGGGCTGCACCCCGGCGTGCCGCAGGGTGTACATCAGCTGAGGGTTGGTCTGGATCAGCTCCCTGATGCACCGTACGACCGCGCTCGCGCCGTTCGGCCCGGGCTCAAGGTCGCTGAGGCTGACCATGCTCTCGCCGGGGAGCGGATCCACGGTGCTCTTCCCGCCGAGTTCCTCCAGGCCCGGGATCGGGTTGCCGTAGGGCGACTTGGTCGGGTGCCGCAGCAGCTCAAGGATGCGGCTTTCGACGGCCTCGCTCATCACGTGCTCCCAGCGACAGGCTTCGGCGTGGGCCCGTTCCCATTCCAGCCCGATCACGTCGACGAGCAGGCACTCCGCGAGCCTGTGCTTGCGCATCACGCGCGTGGCGATCCGCCGGCCCTCCGCGGTCAGCTCCAGGTGCCGGTCGCCGGCGACGTGCAGCAGACCCTTGCGCTCCATGCGGGCGACGGTCTGGCTGACGGTGGGGCCGCTCTGGTCCAGGCGCTCGGCGATGCGGGCGCGCAGGGGGACCACGCCTTCTTCCTCGAGCTCCAGGATCGTGCGGAGATACATCTGAGTGGTGTCGATGAGTGGGGACATGCTGTTGGTCAGGCGGGGGTTTCGGCGGTGGCCGTCAGTACCGCACGGCCGAGGATGTGGCCGGCCATGGTGAAGCCGAGGACGGCCGGGGTGGCGTCGGCCGGGACGCCGATGGAGGTGACGTCGAGGGCGTGCACCACGACGAAGTAGCGGTGTGGGCCGTGCCCGGCCGGCGGGGCGGCGCCGATGAAGCGGGCCGCACGGGCGTCGTTGGGCAGCTGGAAGGCGCCCTCGGGCAGGCCCGAGCCGGCGTCGTCGCCGGCGCCCTCGGGCAGCTCGGTGACGGTGGCGGGGACGTCGGCGACCGCCCAGTGCCAGAACCCGGACCCGGTGGGGGCGTCGGGGTCGTAGACGGTGACGGCGTAGCCCTTGGTGCCTTCCGGGGCGCCGCTCCAGGACAGCTGCGGGGAGACGTCCTTCCCGCCGGGGACGCCGGAGGAGTACTGCTCGGGCGACCAAGCGGCGCCGTCGGTGACGGTGGTGCTGGTAACGGTGAAGGAGGCCACCTCGGGGAGGCGGGCGAAGGGGTCGTTGGCGCTCATCACGTCGTTCCTTTCAGGCCGTGCCGTGGGTTGGCGGTGATGCGGCCGACGGGGCCCACAGCGTCGTGTGGAGGCACCGCCACCGTCTTTCACCGGCCGATAGGTCGACCATAACACTAATAATCGATTATTCACTGGATCGTCTATGCTTGGGTCATGACCCAGACGGCCCACACCTCGACCTCACCGGGGAAGCAGATGCTCTCCGAGCAGGTCTACGCACACCTGCGGGACGCGATCATGCGCGGCAACCACGCCCCCCGTGACGCCCTCAAACCGCAGGACCTCGCCAAGGAACAGGGCGTGAGCCTGGCCGTCGTCCGTGAGGCACTCGTGCGACTGGTCGGCGAGGGCCTCGCCGACCGGCTGCCCAACCGCGGCTTCGCCGTCCCAGCCTGCTCTGACCGCCGCTGGCAGGAGATCGCGGAAGCCCGCCGGACCATCGAACCGGTCGTGCTGCGCATGTCCATCGAGCGCGGCGACGTCGACTGGGAGTCCCGCGTACGAGCCGCCCACCACCGCCTGGCCCGCACCCCGGCGTACGCGCCGGAGGAGGGCGAGTACTACAGCGGCGCATGGTCCGAAGCCCACCGGGTCTTCCACCGCACCCTGCTGGAGGGCTGCGGCAACCCCGTCCTGCTGGAGACCTTCGACCGGACATGGACCGCGAGCGAACTGGCTCGCCGCTGGTCGGCGCACCGCGTCCCCGACCGGGACCACGCCGGCGAGCACCGCCAGCTGGAGGAGGCGGCGCTGGCCCGCGACGCCGACACCGCGGCCGAGGTACTGACCCAGCACCTCACCCAGACCGCGGCTGGACTGACCGGCTGCACCCTCCACGAACCCGCGAACTAAGCCCGATGCGCCTCGCCGACCCGGCCGGAGATCTGACCTGATCACCGACACCGGAGCTGTGGACGGCGCCGACGCCAGTGAGATTCCGCCCGCCCAAGCCACTGCGCGACGAGTTCGAGGCGTTCGCCAAGGGCAAGGGGCCCACGCCAACGTTGCCGGGTCGAGCACCGTCTGGCGGGCGCTGGGCAGGAGTTGCCGGATTTGTGGCCGTGGTTGACGGCGTTGCGGGTGGAGAACAAACGGCGGTCGGAGCGTCAGGACGATGAGCCGCCGGTTGTTGAGCTGCCGGATGTCGGCTGAGCCTCACATGGCTGAGGACCTCTGTTCGCGGACGTGCGGATCGGCGCGTACCGACTGCCCCCGTCGCAGGATCCCGCACAGTGCGACGCGGACCGGTCGACCCCGAACCCCTCACCCACCGGGTCGACGGCCTGGGACATCTACCATCCGTGACGCGGTCACGGCCGGGTGGTCGACCGCAACCATGGTCAGCTGTGCGGCGTGTGATCCGGTGGGACGGCTTTCGCCTGTCCCCGACCGGAAGGCGAGGGGGCCCGATGGCGCAGGAGCAGACCGGGGACACGACGTCGCGGACGAGACCGGGCACGAGGCGGCCCAGGACAGTGCGAGGCCATGCGCTGCGCTGGGTGTTCCGCCTGGTCATGGCTGCCCTGATCCTGCTGCTCGCCATGCGCACCTACGAGGAGACGGGCGTCGCGCACGCACGGTCGAACGGGACGCTGCACACGGCCGATGCCACCATCACGAAGCTGACGTCCCACACGACGAGTGGGAGAGACGGCGGAGGCCAGGACGGCGGTAGCGGCGACTGGATCGTCACCACCAAGTACACGATCGAACTGCGCGTCGGCGACGAGACGAAGACGGTGAACGGCGTCCCGAACGATTCCGCGAACGACCTCCAGGAGGGACAGCGGGTCCAGGCGGGCCTATGGCACGGGCGGGTCGTGGAGATCGACGGGCGTGACGTGTGGCTCGGCTGGCACCCCGGGGGGTGGGACATGGCACTGTTCATGCTCTACCCGTTGATCACGGGCTATCTGATCGACCTCGCCCTGGCCGCCGCCGCGTACCTGGCCGGCCTCGACGGCCGGGTACGGCTGGAGCGGCAGCACCGGCTGGGGCCCTGGGGGTTCGGGTTCGTCGTCGGGGTGGCGGCGATCTTCGTGCTCATCGTGTGTGCGGCTTTCGGGAACAGCATCGCGTACTGGCCGGTCGTTCCCATGGGCGCCGGAACGGCCGCCGCGCTGGTGAGGCTGAGGGGAGCGCCCCGGCGGGTCCGGGCCACCCAGGTCGCTGACACATCCAGCGGAAATGCACCGGCCCAGGTCTGATGGCCGGGGCCCGGCCGCCCAGGGGACCACTCTGGAATGATCACGCAAAATCGGTGGGGAATGGAGACGCGCTGGTGCCAGCGGTGGACGGGACGGCGACGATGCTGGTCGGCAGATCCGAGGAACTGAGGCGGTTCGACTCGGTGATCGCCGGTCTGGGGCAGGACGGCGTCCCCGCCGTGGTCGACATCGCCGCAGACGCCGGTATGGGGAAGAGCCGGCTGCTGAGCGAGTTTTGTGCGCGGGCGCGGCAGCGTGGGCTGACCGTGCTGCGCGGCAGGGCCACGGAGTACGAGCGGCACACTCCGTTCCAGACGTTCACGGACGCGTTCGCCGACGTCGATCGTGCCTTTCTCGACTCGGACGACGTACCCGAGGCGGCGGCACCGGTGCTGTACGGCGCCGACAGTGTGCAGGGCGCCGCGTCGGGCACGGGCAACCGCGATCGATTCGGCCTCTATCGTGCCGTCACGGAAGTGCTGACCAGGCTCGGGGAGCGGAGCGGGTTGGTGATGGCCCTGGACGACCTGCACTGGGCGGATCCCGCGTCCCTGGAGCTGTTGGACCACTTGATCCGACACCCCGCGTCCGGCCGGATGCTGCTGGTCGTGGCCCGGCGGGAACGACAGACGCCGCACTCGCTTGCCGCCGCTCTGACACGTGGCATCGACAGCGGAGCCGTACTGCGCATGCCGCTGCGGCCGCTGCCCGAGCAGGACTCGATCGAGGCGCTGGCCTCCGACCTGCCACCGGGCGACGCCAGCAAGATCTATGAATCCAGCGAAGGCAACCCGCTCTATCTCCTCTCCCTCCTGCACGCCTACCGGCACGGCGCGTCGTCGCACGGCACCACCATCCGGGCCCACGACGACACCGCGTCCGGCGTGCCGAGCGGACTGGGATCGCTGCTGCTGGACGAACTGACCGCGCTGACCGAGGCACAGCGCCGTACCGTCGAAGCGGTGGCGGTCCTCGGTGACCATGCCACGCCCGCGATGCTGAGCCTGACGACCGGACCCACCACGGCGGAGGAACTCGACGACTGCATCGGTGCATTGGCGCGACGGGATCTGCTGCGCAGGGGGTCCGACGGGCGCTGGACCCTGCGCCACCCGCTGCTGCGGGCACTGGTCTACGAGAACACCCCCGCACCGCGCCGCGCCGAGATCCACCGGGGCGCGGCGGACGAACTGGCGCGGGCAGGAGCCTGCGCCGCCGAGCGGGCTCATCATGTCGAGAGGTCGCTGGTCGGCTGGGATTCGGTGTCGGCGGCCGTGTTGAGCGAGGCGGCCGCCCAGTTCGCCCACACGGCGCCCGCTACCGCCGCACATCTGCTGGAGGTCGTCCTCCGGCTCATGCCGGAGGCACCCGCCCACGCCCAGCAGCGTGGGGATTTGACGCTGGCGCGCGCCAGAGCCCTCGGTGTGGGCGGCAGCCTGCGGGAGAGCCGCGATCTGCTCCACACGCTGATCAGCAGGTCCGGGCCGGATGACGCATCGCTGCGCGGGGACGCGATAGCGCTGTGCGCGATGATGGAACGGCACCTCGGACACTCCCCGGAAGCGATCGCCCTGCTGCAACGGGAACTGGTCCGCAGCCCTGGTCCTGAGCCCCGCCAGGCGGTCTCCCTGGGGCTCGCGCTGGGCATGGCGGCCCTGAACACCGTCTCCTACCCCGACGTACGCGACGACATCGAGCGGACGCTCGCGACGGCCCGCTTCCACGGCGACCTCATGGGAGAGATGGGGGCCCTGGCGCTGGGGTCGTTGGGCGAGGCCTACGAAGGGGAGACGGAGGTGGCCCGCCGGTTCGCCGATGCCGCCGCCGGGCTCGCCGACGGTCTGACCGACCCCAACCTCACGGAACTGTGCGAGTCGCTGGTGTGGCTGGCCTGGGCGGAAGCCCTGCTGGAGCGCTACACCGACGCGGAACGCCACGCCGACCGGGGGCTGGACATCGCCCGTCGCAGCGGCCAGGTCCACGTCTTGCCACACCTGCTGAGCAGCAAGGCCTTCGTGCACCTCAACACCTGCCGGCTGCCGTCCGCCCTGGAGTCGGCGGAGGAGGCGGAATCCGTCGCACGAGCCATCGGCAGCAGCGATCTCCTGGCCTTCACCCTGTGTTTCAAGGCGCTGATCCTGCTCCCGCACCGCCCTCTGGGCGACACCAGGGCCGTGCTGACCGCCGAGGAGGCCGTGGCCGCGGCCGGCGGAAGCCGCCACTGGTGGGCGTCGCTGGCCAGCTGCGTGCTCGGTCACACGGCGCTCGTGAGCGGCGACCCGCACCGCGCACAGGACGCCATCCTGAGGGCGGGCGGTCCTGAACTGCTGGGGCTGCAACCCTCCATACGCCCAGGCCAGCTGGACACCCTCGTCAGCACCGCCCTCGCGATCGGTGACGTCGAGCAGGCCGCGCGCTGGGCCGCACGAGCCGTCGAGGAGGCCGACCGGATGGGGCTGCACGGCCAGCGCGGGGCGGCACTGCGGGCCGAGGCGGCGCTCGCCCAGCACCAGGGTGACGCCCGCGCGGCCGCAGACCTCTTCGAGCGTGCCGCGCAGGCGTACGCACCCTCCGGCGCGAGGCTCTGGGAGGCGTACTCCCTGCTGCTGGCGACGACCCAGGCACAGGCCGCGGGCGACGGTCCGCGCGCCGTCGCGATGTGGGAGCGGGCCCGCCGTATCGCCGACGACGGCGGCGCGCGCCTGCTGTCCGACCTGGCCGCGCTCGTGCGTCCCCCAGCAGAGGAGGCACCCCTGGTTCCCACGGAACTCGACCAACTGACCGCACGTGAACGGGAGATCGCGGAACTCGTCGCCGAAGGACTGAGCAACCAGGCCATCGCGACCAAGCTGTACCTCAGTCGCCGTACGGTCGAGACCCACCTGTCGGCGATCTACCGGAAGACCTCTGTGTCGTCCCGCTCGGCGCTGGCGGGCCTCATGACGCGCACGGTCCTGGACCGGCGCGCGCGTGGACAATGAAACTCAGGCCGTGGCGTCCCGGTAGTCGCCGAGACAGCGGAAGGCGCCCCCGGTCGCCCGGAACAGGTACATCGCGTCCGCGTACCGGTAGGTGGACGAGTCGTAGCGCAGCCGTTTGGTGATCCCCCGGTAGTCGGTCTCCCGCAACCGGCCCATGATCGCGCCCCGTTCCGCGCGCAACGCGCCCAGGGCCGTCATGGCGCGGGCCACGAAGAGCGTCGCGTCGTAGGCCTCGGCGGAGTACCAGGGCGGTGCGGTGTCGAAGCGGGCGCGGTAGGTGGCGACGAAGGACTTCGCTGCCGTCACCCGGGCCGGATCGAGGAAGGCGGTGGCGAACACCCATCCGTCGGCGGCGTCGCCCGCCGAGGTGAGGAAGCGGGGGTCGAGGGCGCGGTGGCCGGCCAGCCGCGCACCGGAGTAGCCGGCGGAGCGCAGCGCCCGGGCCAGCCGCGCGGCCCGCGCGTACCCGCCGCCGAACACCACCGCGTCCGCTCCCGCATCCGTCACCGACTCCGCGAGGGTCCGGAAGTCGCGGTCCGCGCCGTCCTCGGCGGCGAGGGTGCGCCGGACCGTGGTGCGCTGGGCGGATCGGACGGCCTCGTCGACGCCGGCGCACAGACGCCAGCTGAAGTCGCCCTCGGCGCCATCGTCGATCAGCGCCGTCTTGCGGGTCCCGGCGGTGCGGACGAGGTACCTGACGACCGGCGCCGCCAGGGTCGCGTCATCGGGGCGGGTGGCCGCGTACACCCGGTACTTGGTGGGGTCCACCTCGTTCAGTCCTACCGACACGGTGACCATCGGGAGCCGTGCCTGCTGGTAGAGGCCGAGGGTGGCCTTCGCACAGGCGTCGGTGGTCGGCCCGAGCACCGCGCGGACCCGGTCGTCGGCCGCCAGCCGCCGGGCGACCTGCCGTGCCCGGGTCGCGCTTCCTTCGTCGTCGTGCACCTGGAGCGCCAGGTCGAAGCCGCGCCCGGCGCGGGAGTTGAGGTGGTCGAGGGCGAGCCGGACGCCGTTCTCCTGGGCGCGGCCCGTCGTACGGCCGCTGCCGCTCAGGTCGGCGTGCAGGGCAACTACGAGGCGCGGGAGCCGGGTTCCGCTTCCCTGGGCCGAGGTGCGGCCGGGGCCGTTCGCCGTCCACCACGCTGCCGTTCCGCCGGCCGCCAGGACCCCGGCGGCCGAGCCCAGTACCAAAAAGCGGCGGCGCGTGGCGCCTCCCGGGCCGACGGCCGTCTCAGCGCCGGGCGCTGCGTCGGCCACCGTCGCCCCGGACGCCCCGGACGCTCCGGACACCTCGGTCGCGTCGACGGCGGGCAAAGCGAGCACGGCGGCCGAACGGCGCGCGATCAGCCGGGTCAGGGACTCCGGCAACCAGCCCCCGCCCTCGCCCGTACCGTCCAGGGCCCGACGTATCTCGGCCACGGCCGGCCGGGAGCCGGGCTCCTTCGCCAGGCACCCCCGCAGCAGTGGCAGCAACGGCTCCGGTACGCCGTCCAGTTCCGGCTCGTCATGGACCGTGCGCACCAGCATCCCGGCCGCGGAGCCATGCCCGAAGGGGCGCTCGCCCGTCACGGCGTACGCCAGCAGACAGCCGAGCGAGAAGACGTCACTGGCCGGCCCGATCTCCCGGCCCCTGCCCTGCGCCTGTTCGGGGGAGAGGAACCCGGGGGAGCCGACCACCATCCCGCTGGCGGTGAGCGCGGTGTCCTCCGGCATCCGGGCGATACCGAAGTCGATCATCCGGGGTCCGTCGACGGCGAGCAGAACATTGCCGGGCTTGACGTCCCGGTGCACCAGCCCCGCCCCGTGCACCGCGTCCAGCGCCTCGGCCAGCCGCGCCCCCAGGACGCGGACGGTCCCGTACGGCAGCGGCCCGCACTCCTCCACCGCCTCCGCCAGCGAGGGCCCCGGCACGAACGCCGTGGCGAGCCACGGCGACTCCGCGTCCGGGTCCGCGTCGAGCAGCGGTACCACCCAGGGGTTGGCGACCCGGCCCCCCGTCTCCACCTCACGGCGGAAACGGGCCCGGAACCCCGCGTCGTCCGCGTGCGCCGCACGGATCACCTTCACCGCGGCGAGCGCGCCTCCGGCAGAGCGGGCCAGATACACCACACCCATGCCGCCCGCGCCCAGCCGGCGCAGCACCCGGTAGCCCGCGATCCTGGCCGGGTCGGCGCCGCGCAACGGCTCCATCAGCGCCTCACCCGGTGGACACCTGGTACGAGCGCCCCATCAGGTGGACACCTGGAACGGCGCCACGCCCTGGTACGCGAACCGGCCGCCGGCGACCTTCCACAGGTAGACCCCGCTGCCGTCGATGACCAAGGCCCCGGTCGCCTTGTCGAACGCGAGGTTCCGGCTGATCCCCTTGTACGTGGCCGAGCGCAGCGCCGCCGTCAGGTTCTGCCGGGTGCGGCGCCCGGCGGTCAGCGAGCGCAGAGCGCGTACGGAAAGTTGCGCCACGTCGTACGTCTCGACGGCGTACCGCTCCGGCTCCGCGTCGAAACGCTTGCGGTAAGCAGCCCTGAACGCCTTCGCCTCGGGCGCCACGGTGGCGTCCATGACCGGGGCGACGATCACCCAGCCGTCGGCCGCGTCCCCCGCGGCGGACAGGAACCGTGCGTCGAGCACCCCCTGGGCGGCAGCCCTGGCCCCCGGGAAGTCACGACTGCCCAGTTCCCGGGCCAGCAGCGCCGCCCGGTCGTGGTAACCGGCGAACACCACGGAGTCCGCGCCCCCGTCGAGCAGGGCATCCAGGGTTGGCCCGAAGTCGGTGCGCAGGGCGCTGACCACCTTCGGCACGGCCGGCTGCCGTTCCTTCCGCAGGATGTTGGCGAGGGTGCTGCTGATCTCCCAGCCGTAGGCGTCCGCCGCCCGGTCGTCGACGATCCCGACCGTGCGCGACTTCGCGGTGCCGCGCACATACGCGTCCAGGTAGAACGGCAGGACCGTGTCCGTCACCCGGGCGTGCAGGAAGGACCGGCTGCCCATCACCCCCAGCACGGTGGCGCCGGGCGACACCGCGATCAGGGGCAGCGAGGCCGCATCGTACGCCGCCAGCGAGGCCAGGGCGGTGGCGTCCGTGGTGGGACCGATCACGGCCAGCACGGAACGGTCGGCGACGAGCTTCGCGGCCGCCTTGGGTGCCCGGGCCGGATCGCCACCGTCGTCCACCGTCTTCACAGCGAGAACAAAGGGACTGTCCGCACGGGAGTTGAACTCGTCGACCGCCAGCCGCAGCCCCCGCTCCTGAGCCCGGCCGACCGCCTTCTGATCGCCGCTCAGGTCGGCATGCAGACCGAGGGTGTACACGGGACTGCTGGAGTTCGGGGCGGCGTTGTCGTTCTCGCCGTCACCGGAGAGCGCCGCCCACGCGGCCAGTCCGCCCCCGGCCGTGACCACCGCCGCGCCTCCGGCCAGCAGGAGGAAACGGCGTCTGCCGACGGCACGGACCGCGGGCTGCGCCGCCGTGTCCGTCGCAGCGGTGCCGACGGACGCGGCGTCGACCTCGGTCTCGTCGATGGAGGGCAGCGCGAGCCCGGCGGCCGACCGTTCCGCGATCAGCCTGACCAACGGCTCGGGCAGCCAGGCCTCGTCGCCGGGGGCCGACTCCGTTTCGCCGGGAATCCTGTTGTCCTCGGGTTCTGGAGGACGTACGACGCGCAAGGCCTCCCGCGGGTCGGAAGGCGAGGCGGGCGACAAGGGCGCGGCGACCGTGAGCGCCTCGGCCGTAGGCCGCAACTCCGGGTCCTTCTCCAGACAGCTGCTCACCACCTCGGCGAGCTCCGCCGGAACACCCTCCAGATCCGGCGCGTCGTGCACCGTCCGGTACAGCAGCGCGTCGATCGACCCGGTGCCGAACGGAAGGCGCCCCGTCGCGGCGAAGGCCAGCACGCAGCCCAACGAGAAGACGTCTCCGGCCGGTCCCGGATCCCGTCCGCCCCGCGCCTGTTCCGGTGGCAGGAACCCCGGCGTGCCCACCACGACACCGGTCGTGGTGAGCGCAGTGTCCTCAAAATTGCGGGCCACACCGAAGTCGATCAGCCGTGGGCCGTCGAGCGCCAGCAGCACATTGCCCGGCTTGACGTCCCGGTGTACGAGACCGGCCGCGTGCAGCTCCCGCAGCGCCTCGGCGAGCCGCGCCCCGAGCACCCGCAGGCTCGGCACCGGCAGCGGCCCGTGCGCGGCGAGAGCCTCGGCGAGCGAGGGACCGGGGACGAAGGTGGTCGCGAGCCAGGGCTGTGCCGCCTCGGGGTCCGCGTCCACCAGGGACGCCACCCACGGGCTGGTCATCCGGCGGGCCGTGTCCGCCTCACGCCGGAATCGCTCCCGGAAATCGGGGTCCTCGGCGTACTCGGCCTGAATCACCTTCAGTGCGACCAGAGTTCCGCCGGCCGAGCGGGCCAGGTACACCACCCCCATACCGCCCGCGCCGAGCCGTCCCAGCAGCCGGTAGCCCGCCAGCCTGGCAGGATCCGAAGTTCGCAGCGGCTCCATCACTTCCCCTTCAGCCGCTGCTCGATGCGCGTCAGCATCTGAGCCAGGGCCTTGCTGCCCAGTTGTTGGAGTTCCTGCGCGGTGTTGCCCTTCGAGCCCGTCACGGAGACGGCCACGACGACCGTGCCCAGCCGGGCGACCATCCACCGGTACGGCTGCGCGGCACCGCCGTTCTCGACGTAATCGCCGGCCTCAAGTACGGAGTCGTCGGCGTACTCCTGCTCGCGGGCGCCGAAGGGGGTGCCGAGCGACATGAGACCCGTGATCCGCTCGTCGGACCGGGGCCGCTGCTCCGGGCAGCGCAGCACCTCTTCGAGAGTGGTGCTCAGCTGCTCGTCGGCGCCCAGGACGGAGGCGTGCACGGTGGCGACCGCCGTCACCCTGACCGCGCCCTTGCCTCCGCCGGCCGGCAGCCGGCTGTAGCGGGACGTGCTCGCCAGCACCCCGCGCGAGACCTTCTCACGCTGCCAGCGGCAGTCCTCGTTCAGCACGGCCCAGGTACCCGGGGTGCTCCCGGCCGGAGTCTGGGCGACGAAACTCCGCCCCCAGCCGGCCGGGGCGAGCACGACGGACTCGGCCAGCCGGCGCCCGTCCTTGGAGGTCCTGGGGACGAGGGAGGCATCGGGCGTGAAGACGGAAGAGGCGGCGGACGCGCCGGCCGACGGGGTCTCCCCGCTGACCGGCGAGGAACTGGCCGAGGCGCGCGGCGAAGTACCGGCCGAGGGCGAATCGCTCTGCCGGGAAGGCTGGTTGTCCGTCCCCTGGGCCGAACACCCGGCCAGCAGAGTCCCCGCGACCAGCAGCGTCACCCAACTGCCCCGCATCCCATGGGCGTTGCTTGTCACTCAGTCCCCTCAACACCGTTCGTGCCATTCGACTCGTCGAACATAGATGGCCGGGAGGGAACGGACCTCCGTAGAACCACGTATCTGGTTACGTAATCCGCAAGCGGAACGACGACAGTCGCGGTCAGCACCAACGCGCCCGCAATCACGCATAGGAACCGTTCGAAGAAGACGACCGGGATACCCCTCATCGGTGGAGCAGGGCGGAGGCGACGGCGCCCAGCGTCGTCGTCACCACCACCGACGCCCAGAACAGTACGGGCCGTACGACGACCCGTGGAGGCGAGCCGTGCCGGCGCCTCAGCAGCCCGCGACGCCCGATGTGGACGGTCGCCCAGACCCAGCCGACGATTCCGACCAGCGCGGACGCCATGTGCCGGGCGCTCCACTCGTCAGGCCAGGCGAACAGGCAAGCCGGGCTGAACGAGAGCATCCACGACGCGCGGTGGCAGTCCACTGTGGGAGAGCTCGTCGAGCCAGGACGGCAGGGAGCCGGCGTCGCGGACGGTTGTCGAGCATGGCGACGAACCGGCGGACTGGCGCCACCCACCGAAGTCCCACTCCTCGACCTCGGTGCCATCGTCACCGCAGTTCAGCAGGTAGTGGGTCAGCCGGTCTCCTTCGCCGACCCGGACCTGCCGCCCGTCCTGCTCTATCCGCTGGCGCCGTCCGGTCCCGCGCCTCAGTTCGGCCCGGCCGAGGCGTCGTTGTCGGCACTGCTCGGACGCACCCGCGCCGCGATTACTTGGCCCCGCGCCCGTGAGCCGAGTTACGTCGGCCCAGGTGTACCCGTCGCCTCAGTCCAGGTCGACAGGCCCATCGGCGGGGAGCCGACCTCGCTTCACTCCGTAGCCTGGGTGGCTCGCTGTGTGCGGAGTGTTTCGGCGACCTCGTAGGCGGGGGCCGGGTCGTAGACGGTGATGCTGTTTCCCGGGTTGTACATCGCGCTTGCTCGTGGTGTGTATGTGTGGCTTCTGACGCCGTGGTGGGCGGCTGTCTCGTCGACGGCCTCGAGGGGCACCTGCCACAGGGCGGCGACACGGGGGCCGGCCAGCCATTCCTCGGGGCACGAGAAGTTCCTTTGGGCCTCGGTGCGGTGCTCGACCTCTACTGCGCAGGGGGTGAGCTCCCCCGTGAGCCAGTCGGTCAGGGTCCCCGCGTCGATGAGCGCGAGCGGGGAGGACGCCGCCGGCCGGCACTCCAGCCTTCCGCCCGTGGAGTGCAGCGTCACAGTGATCGACTTTCGTAGGCCCAGCCTGGTCTGCTCGACGACCACGATCCGCTGGAGATCATCCATCGCGAGTGTCGAGCGGCGCAGGAAGCGGGCGATCTCCACCTGCGGCGGAACATGCCGGGGACGGAACTCGACCCATCGCACCATGCCGGCCGGCACGGTGTACAGCAGGACAGCCACGATCAGGATCGCGGCCAGGGCCATGATCCCCAGCACGACCCAGACGATGCCCCAGACCAGCGCGTACCCCGAGACAAGAGCGACCACCAGCACAGGCAGCAGAAGCGGCAGCGCGATCAGCGGAACCAGAACCCCGCTGCCGAGCATGCTGAGCAACTCCCGCACCCTGCCAGGAACAACCACCAGCCGCCAGCCCTCCGCGGTCGGCCCGACAACTCCTGCTAAAGCAGAGGCGCTTCGATCAGTTGCCATGACGAAAGCATAGGGCTCGGCACCGGAGTCGGTAAGGAAGCGTCAGGCGTACCGCGGCACTTCGCAGGTGGGGCGCCGCCGGGGCCTCAGGTGGGGTCGATCCTGGCTTCAGGCAGCCCACGGCCACGTGCCCTTTGCGGCCCGCCACCTTCCTCCCGCACGTCCCGCCCTTGTCCGTCGGTGCCGACAGTGTCGGCCGCCCGCAGGGACTGCGAGTCGGCGATCACCGCCGTCGGCGTGCGGCTGCAGGCGTACACTACTGGGCAAATAGCCTCTTATTTGCCTTAATCTTGCAATTCGGAAGATTTCTCGATGACCCGGCCCGATGACCCGCGCACGGCGGCGGCCCGGGTGTTCGCCGAGGGCGGCGCGTTCGGCGAGCTTCTGGCAGGGATCGACTGGGCGGCGACGCCGCTCGGGCCCACCGTCTCCTGGCCGGGGCCCCTGGTGGACACGCTGCGCCTCATGCTCACCTCTGAGCATGGGATGGCTCTGTACTGGGGGGCTGAATTCGCCACGCTGTACAACCTGGGCTCCACACCCATTGTCGGCGCCAAACACCCCTGGGCGCTCGGCAGGCCCTATAAGGAGGTGTTCCCCGAGGTCTGGGCCCACCCCGTGAGCTCCCACTTCCACTATGTGACCGGCACCCGCAAGCCCCTGCTGGTCCCGGATGAGCTGCTCATCATGGAGCGCCACGGCTTTTTGGAGCAGTGCTACTTCGACTCCGCCTTCCAGCCCGTGCTGCTGGATGACGGCACCGCCGGCGGCGTGCTGCAGATCCTCACCGAGACCACCGGCCGGGTACTGGGCGAGCGCCGACTGCGCCTGCTGAGCGAGACCGGCACGCGCACGGCCGGGCTGCCCACTCCGGGCGAGGTCGCCCGCGTGGTCGCCGAGGTGGCGGGCTCCTACCCCGACGAGATCCCGTTTCTGGGCCTGTACCTGGCCTCCGAGCCAGGGATGCAGCGGCTGGCGGCCTCCACCGGGCTCCGGTCGGCGCCCGAGACCGTCTCGCTGAGTGCGGCCGACGGGCCGGAGGCGGCGGCCCGGCTGGCGCAGGTGGTCGCCGACGGTGCCCCGGCCACGCTGCCGGCCGCCGCGTTCACCGACGGCAGCACGGCCGGGCAGCACGCCGCGGCCCCCCGGCTCCCGGTCGAGCAGGCGCTGGCCCTTCCGCTGCACTGCGCGGGCCAGGTGGAGGGCGTGCTGGTGGTGGGCGTCAACCCCTGCTTCCCCCCGGCCGGGGCCTACCACGACTTCCTGGAGGTGCTCGCCTCAGCCGTGGCCGGGGCGCTGTCGGCCGCGCTCGCGCACGAAGAGCAGCGCAGGCGGGCGGAGGCGCTGGCCGAGCTCGACCGGGCCAAGACCACCTTCTTCGCCAACGTCAGCCACGAGTTCCGCACCCCGCTCACCCTGCTCCTGGGCCCGCTCCAGCAGGCCCTGGCCGACGAGGACCGGCCCGAGCGGCGCGAGCAGCTGGAGCTGGCCGAGCGCGGCGCCCTGCGCCTGCTGAAGCAGGTCAACACCCTCCTGGACGTCGCCCGGGCCGAGGCCGGGCAGATGCGCCCGGCCCTCGAGCCGGTCGACCTCGCCGGTGCCACGGCCGAGCTGGCCGGGGTGTTCCGGTCCGCCTTCGAGGCGGCAGGGCTGACGCTGGAGGTGGACTGCCCGCCGCTGCCCAAGCCGGTGCCCCTGGACCGGGAGATGTGGGAGAAGACCATCCTCAACCTGCTCAGCAACGCCCTGAAGTTCACCTTCACCGGCGGCGCCCGGGTGCAGGTGGCCGCGGCCGGCGACCGGGCCAGGCTGACCGTGACCGACACCGGCACCGGCATCCCAGCGGACGAGCTGCCGCGCCTGTTCGAGCGCTTCCACAGGGTCCGCGGCGCCCGCTCCCGTTCCCACGAGGGCAGCGGCCTCGGCCTGGTGCTGGTTAAGGACCTGGTGGAAGCGCACGGCGGCACCGTCGGCGTGGACAGCCGCCTCGGCCAGGGCACCACCGTCACCGTGGACCTCCCCTTCGCCACCGCCCACCGGCCCCGCCCGGCCCCGCCCGCTGGCGCCGGATCCCCCGGGGACGCGGCTGGCGCCGGATCCCCCGGGGAAACCCCCAGGGAAGGCGGAGGCGGCCGGCCCGGCCGCGCCGCGGCCTATGTGGACGAGGCGCTGGGCTGGCTGGCGGCCGACCCCGTCCCCGCCGCGGCCACCCCCGCGGCACGCACCCCGCACGCCCCCGCGACCCACGATGCCCCCCACGGCCCCGGCCCGCACGAAACCGACCGCCCCCACCGGGCCCGCTTGCTGGTCGTCGACGACAACGCCGACATGCGCGCCTACCTCACCCAGCTACTGCAGCCCGACTACGACGTGCTGCTCGCCGCTGACGGCCGGGCCGCCCTGGAGATGGCCCTGGCGCAGCCGGTGGAGCTGGTGCTCAGCGACGTGATGATGCCCCGCATGGACGGCTTCGAGCTGGTCCGGGCGCTGCGTGCCGACCCGCGCACCGCCCGCCTGCCCGTCGTCTTGCTCACCGCCCGCGCCGGCGAGGAGGAATCCGTGCAGGGCCGGCACGCCGGCGCCGACGACTACCTGGCCAAACCCTTCTCCGCGCGCCAGCTGCTGGCGCGCGTCCGCACCGGGTTGGAACTGTCCCGGCTGCGCGAACAGGCCCTGACCGAGACCCGCAACCAGCTGGCCCTGCTGGCCTCCCTGGCCGACGCGGGCCTGCGGCTGTCCGCCACCCTCGACCCGGACCAGATACGGCAGACTGCCGGCCAGATCCTGCTGCCCGACTTCGCCGACCAGATCAGCATCCACCTCACCGCCGCAGCACCCGCCCCGGCGCAGTCGCCCCCGCCATACATCGCCGGCACCCCCCTTCTCGCCCACGAGGCCCTGGCCACCGCCGCCACCCACGCGATCAACGGCACCGCCCCAGCCCCAGCCGGCCCGCACCCGGCGCCCGCCGCCGTGCTGGCCCTGCCGCTGCACGCCCACGACCAGACGCTTGGGGCCCTGGTACTGGTCCGGCACACCGACTACTCCGCGGTCGAACACAAGTATCTGGAGAACCTCGCCCACCGCCTGGCCCTGGCCTACGACAACGCCACCCGCTACCACAACGAGCGCCGCCTAGCCCTGACCCTGCAGCGCGCCCTGCTGCCCCACCACCTGCCCCAGGTGCCCGGTGTGCGCCTGGCCACCCACTACCGGGCCAGCAACCGCGGCGCCGAGGTCGGCGGCGACTGGTACGACGTTCTCGAACTACCCGACGGCGCCGTGGGACTGGCCATCGGCGACGTCATGGGCCACGACGTGGAAGCCGCCACCGTGATGGGCCAACTCCGCTCCGCCCTGCACAGCCTCGCCCTGGAGGGCGCCGGCCCAGCCCAGGTGCTGACCAGGCTGGACGCCTACCTGCAGTCGCTCGCCACCGACCGCTTCGCCACCTGCCTGTACGCGGTCTACGACCCCCACCGCCACCGCCTGCGCTACGCCGCCAGCGGGCACCTGCCGCCCCTGCTGGTAGCCGCCGACACCGCCTACCTGGAACTGCCCCCGGCGCTGCCGCTGGGACTGGGCAGCACCCCGGTCGACCGCGAGGTGGCATTCCCGCCCGGCACCAGCCTGCTGCTGTACACCGACGGCCTGGTGGAGAACCGGGCGCTGTCCCTGGACGACGGCCTGGCGGCCCTGCGCCAGACCTGCGACGCGCTGCCCGCCGCCGCCCGCCCCGACCCCCAGCGGATCACCGAACGAGCCCTGGAACTGCTGAACACCCCCGACCGGGTCGACGACGACGCCGCCCTGCTCGCAGCCACCGCCGAACCATCGCGTCGAACCGGCGACCCGCAGACCGACGCAAGTGCCATACAACCGACCGCTACTGCTCGTAGTCATTGCTGAGGAAGCTGCGGATTTGCTAATTCACTGCTACCGGGTCTATTCGCAGTGCACCGGGCTTCAGCCCGGTGGTGAAGTGAATCTGAGAACTGCTCTGACCTGAGCTGTGGGCACGGATCTGCGCTGTTGACTTCAGCCGTGTCAGAGCGGCCGGTTCTGCTGCTCGATGTACTGCTTCACGATGCTGAGTGGCGCGCCGCCGACGGACCCGGCGAAGTACGAGCCGGACCACAGACGCTGTGCCCGCCAGTAGTGGCGGACGAGGTCGGGGAACTCCTGGCGGAGGCGGCGTGAGGATACGCCGTTGAGGGAGTTCACCGGCCTGGACACGGCGACCTTCGGCAGGAAGTTCACGAGCAGGTGGACGTGGTTGGCCTCGCCGTTGAACTCCACGAGCTCGGCCTCGAAGTCCTCGCACACGGCCCGCACGATCTCCTCGCACCGCGTCAGGTGCTGTCCGGAGAAGACGGAGTGCCGGTACTTCGTCACGAAAACCAAGTGGACGTGCATGCGGAAGACACAGTGACGGCCTGTACGAATGTTCTCATCGATACCCATAAACCAACTGCGTATCGTGATCCGTGTGCAGCTTCGGTACAGCTTCCGCTTGTACCCGACGGCTGGTCAGCGCACAGCGTTGGCAAGGGCGTTCGGGTGCGCGCGGGTGGTCTACAACGACGCGCTTCGCGCGCGGGAGACCGCCCGCAGTGAAGGCATGCCGTTTCCGAAGACCGGCGACCTGTCGAAGACGTTGATTACCGAGGCCAAGCAGACGCCGGAGCGTGCCTGGCTCGGCGAGGTGTCGGCGGTCGTGCTCCAGCAGTCCCTGCGCGACCTGGACACCGCGTACCGGAACTTCTTCGACGCACTGAAGGGCAAGCGCCCGCGTATGGGTGCGCCCCGGTACAAGTCGCGGAAGGACACCCGGCAGGCGGTGCGGTTCACCGCGAACGCCCGCTGGTCGATCACCCCGGGACAGAAGCTGCGCCTGCCGAAGATCGGCGACCTGAAGGTGAAGTGGTCCCGCATGCTGCCCTCGACGCCGTCCGCGGTGACGGTGGTCAAGGACTCAGCGGGTCGGTACTTCGCATCCTTCGTCGTGGAGACCGGGCCCGAGGAACTGCTGCCGGAGATGACGCCCGAGGTGGGCATCGACCTCGGCCTCGGGCACTTCGCGGTCCTCTCCGACGGAACCAAGGTCGATTCCCCGCGCTTCCTGCGCCGGGCGGAGAAGCGACTGAAGAAGGCGCAACGGGCCCTCTCCCGCAAGGAGAAGGGCAGCAAGAACCGGGACAAGGCCAGGATCCGCGTCGCACGGGCACACGCCCGTGTTGCGGACGCGCGCCGCGAGTTCCACCACCAGCTCTCCACGAAACTGATCCGCGAGAACCAAGCGGTCGCCGTGGAGAACCTGGCGGTGAAGGCACTCGCCCGCACCCGCCTGGCCAAGTCCGTCCACGACGCCGGATGGTCCGCGTTCGTGACCATGCTGGAGTACAAGGCCGCCCGGTACGGACGAACCTTCGTGAAGATCGGCCGGTTCGAGCCGACCTCCCAGGTGTGCTCCGTGTGCGGCGTCAAGGACGGCCCCAAGCCCCTCCACGTCCGCATATGGACATGTGGGGCGTGCGGGGCAGTCCTGGACCGGGACATCAACGCGGCGGTCAACGTCGCCAAGGCTGCCGGACTGGCGGCAACAGCCTGTCGAGCGCAGGTAAGACCGGGACTTGTCCCGGCACCGCGCGGCGAAGCAGGAACCCACTCGACACCGCAGCCTTCAACGGCGCGGTAGGCGGGAATCTCCCCCTTCAGGGGGGAGAGGATGTCAACGAACTGTCTTCATTGCGCATTGGATCGTGGACCCTACACTGCCCGGTGGTCCCGGACCGGGTTGAGGAGTTCGTGGATGAGCTGCTCCGTCTCGATCTCCAGAGAGCAGTCGAGTGCACGGTTGACGGACTGGACGCGGGTGATCACCGCATGCAGACCGGGCCGGTTACCGGCCGTCGATTCGACCATCAGCCAGTCCCGGTAGAGCAGTTCGGCTGCGTCATCCACGTCAAGTCCCGTCGCGATGGCCTTCCTTGCGGCAGTGAGGTCGTGGTGGGGGCCTTTGCGGGTGCGGTGGGCCGCCACGGAGTGGGCGACGTCGACGATCCGGGTGATCATTTCCTGCTGGTACGGCTCGGCCCACGCCGGCGCCCGGCTGCCGAAGGGGCGGCCACGTACGAGGGACAGCGCCCCCTCCAGGTCAGGCAGTCCGGCCGGCCCCTGGGGGAGTGCGTGTTCGGCGAGGCGGACGAAGCGCGGCCAGTCACAGCGCACACCGGCGGCCAGCGTGTAGGGGGTGTCGCCGTTGCGTCGACGCGGTACGTACGGGTTGCCGTCCCGGTCGTTGCCCAGGGCCCGTCGCAGGCCCTGGAGACGGGCGTTGAGGGTGGCAGGTGACCAGGGGCTGATCGGGTCCATGTCGGCGCACAGGGCGTCGGCCGTGCGGCCGGGGCGGAAGTAGAGCAGGGCGGCGAGCTGCGCGGTGCGCGGGCCGTGGCCGGTGCGGCCGAGACCGTCCACGTTCACCGGCCCCAGCACGCGGATCTCTGGCGCGCTCAGGTCGTGCGTCGGCGGCGCGTCGTTGAAGGTCTCAGCAGTGTCTGGGGTCTGGGGTGGTGCCGTGGCGGTGGTGTCTGTCTTACCGGTGCTCACCTCGTCGGCCGCCTGCGGTACGTCGGTGCCGGCGGGGGCGGCGGATGGTGTGGGCAGCAGGGGCAGTGCCGCGGGATCGGCGGAGGCTTTCAGCAGAGCCGGGAACACGGCATCGTCCCTGTCCGAGCGGACTGCTCCCGAGCCGTTCCGGGCCGGTGCGGGTGCTGCGCTGCCGTCGCCGGGCGGTTGTTCCTGCTGCGGGCTCGGCGCGGCCTGCCCTGTGACGCTGGGTTCGCCGGGAACGTGCTGCCATGCCCCCTGCGCCTCGTTGGCGGGCTGTCCGGAGACGGCGAGGGCCGTGACGATCTGCTGGTAGGCGGCATGTTCCAGGCGCTGCACGGTGATGTCCGTGCCGAGATGGTCGAAGTGCTGCGGCGTCTGGGCGGAGACGGCGAGGATGTCCGCCTCGGGGAAGTGCGCTGCGGTGGTACCGGCCGGGGCGATCAGCGTGACCGGGATCTGTGGGTTCGTGCCGAGGATGTCGGCGAACTGCCAGGCTGTGTCGGTGTCCAGGGCGCTCGCGCACAGCACCACGTACGGGTGGTTGGCGGTCTCGGGGATCTGGTGCACTTCCAGCAGCCGCTCGGTCAGATCGCGCAGCGCGTGCGCGGGCCGGCGCATGTGCGCGATCCGGGAACTCGGCAGCAGGCTCGGCAGGTCCTCACCGAAACCGACGGTGACCACCTCGACATCCTGCGACCACGGGCTCATGCCCAGCTCCAGGGCCAGCGACGTGCACACCTCGCTGATGTGCACGGGGCTTCCGTCCAGCAGAAGGACGGGCAGCTGGGCGAGGTCGGCGAGGACGAGGTCACCGGATTCGGTGCTGCCCACCGTGACCAGGGCGGGACACGGTGCGCGAAGGGTGCGTGCCGTGTCAGCGTCCAGGAGTTCGGCGCCATCGGGCAGTTGCCACCATCCTGCGGCGCCCGCCACGAACGGTTCCTGCGGCTCGGACGCGAGGTCATCGGGCAGGACGTGGCAGGTGCGGGCATCGAGCCGCGCGCCCCGCAGCCGGGGTACTTCCCGCCCGTCCTGCTCGGCGGCGTGGACCATCGTGCGCAGTGCCACGTCCAGGCGGGCGGCGCCGACCGGTTCGGCGGCCGCCGCGAGCCCGGCTTCGGCGGGCGCGGTCTGCGGCGCGATGGCGATCGTCTCGCCCGGCTTGCGGCGTCGGCGCTGCAGCGTCCTGCGTAACGCGAGCGCCGCGGTGACGGCGGCGGCCAGCAGCGCGCCGGCGCCGAGAACGGTGCGCAGATTCAGCATGCCACCGGCCGGGTCCGGCTCAGGGGTCTCCGGCGGAGGGGAGGGTGGCGCCGATTGCGTGGGGTCGGCACTGCCGGCCGGCGGTGTGCTCGAGGCAGACGAGCCGGGTGTGGGCGCGGCGCTCCGGTCGGGCGTCGTGGGCGCCGTCGGGTCTGCGTCCTGGTCCGTGCCTGCGGAGGGCTTGTGTTCCTGCGGTGCGGGAGAGGCCGAGGGCGGGCGTGGTTTGCTGCTGGTGCCGCCGCGGTCCGGTCCGCCCGGGGACGGGGTGCTCGGGTCGCCGGGCCGGGCGCCGGGCACGGTGACCTGCTGCCCCGCATAAATCACATCGGGGTCGGTGATGGCGGGCAGTCCGTCCGGCTGCGGCCTGCCGCGGCTGGCCGCGAACAGCTCGGGCCACGCCCCGCCGTCACCGAGTTCTTCCTCGGCAATCTTCGACAGGTAGTCGCCCGAGTGGACCGTGACGACGTGCCCGCCCTTCTCGGCAGTCACAGCCCTATGCCCGTCCGTCTGCGTCAGCAGGCCTTGAGGCCCTGAACTCTCGGGCATCGCCAGCTTCCAGCCCGGCTGCAGAAAGCTGTTGGACCGGAAGACCTGCCCGCCGCCCATGGCCTGTCCCTCATTGACGTCGGCGATCTCTCGCCATCGCTCTCCGTCGCCCAACTCCCTTTCAGCGATGCTCCACAGGCTTTCCGCCGGCCGGGATTCACGCACCGTGTACGACGGACGCGCATTCGCGGCCAGGGTCTGCGAGTCCTGGCCTGCACGCGAGGCCTGCGGGCTCGGGGATGCCTGGCCGGGGATGCGAGCGGCGGTGGCGGCCGGGGATGCCTGGGCGTCGGAGGCGAGGGCAGAACTGGCGGGCAGCAGGACCAGGATGCTGCCGACCAGGAGGGCCGCGGCGCGCTGCGAGGCGCCCAGCCCGCGCGGGGCGTGCCAGCTGCGGCCGCGCAGCTGCGCGACCAGCTCCCGCAGGGTGCAGAACGTGAACTGCGCCCACCCCGTCCAGCCCACCGCGACCAGCACGAGCAGGAACACGGCCCCGGTGTCCTGCCGGTCCAGCAGGTGCGCCAGGTCGTCGTGACTGGACGCCCAGATCACCGGGGTGGCCCAGGCCAGCAGCAGGGGCAGTGCGCCGACCGCGGCGGCCAGGACGAGCAGACTCACGCCGGCCTTGCAGAACCGGCCCAGGGTGGCGGTGCGCATCAGTTTCCTTCGTCGGGTGCTGTGACGCCGTGCAGGAGGGTGGCGGTGGCGTGGCCGGTCACCGGCAGAGAGCCGATCCCGACGGCCGACAGGAAGGCCGTGTCGCTGGAGCCGTAAACGGTGACGGTGACGCTCTTGCCGTCCCCGGACACGCTGACAGTGCCGGTGGCTCCGGCGGCACGCAGGTAGGCCTGTGCGGCAGCAGCAGCCTCCTGCGGGTCGGCGACGACCGCCGTGCCGGTGACGGCCTGGGCGGGGTCGAGGGCCTGCCCGCCGGCCCGGGCTGCTTCGCCCGCGACGTAGTCGGCGCGTTCGGTGGCGGCCATCTTCGCTCCGCCGTCGACGGCGACGCCGATGATGCCGATCAGCGCGAGGACGCACACGGCGACGAACACGGTGACACCACCGTCATCCCGCCGTGCGCGGCGCACCCGCATCTGCCGGTGGTGCATCAGTCGCCTCGCTGCCGGTACTGATCCACCACCGAGGTCGCCGTCGACGTGAGCGTCCGCGCCCCGGGCACGCCCGGCAGCAGCAGGTCCGACAGGTTGACCGTGCAGGTCACGGTCACGGTGACGGTGCCGACTTGGCCGACCGGCACGCTGACGCCGCCGGTGTTGACGTGGACGGTGGTGGAGGCGCAGGCGATGCCCTGGTCGGTCAACGATTCGGTGGCCGCGGCGTGTGCGGCGTCCTGGGCGGCGGCCGCGGTGCGGTGGATGGACGCCTCCCGTGCCGCGTCCTCGGCTGCCGCGTCGATTTTCGCCTGGGAGGTGACGATGCGTCCGCCGGCGATCGCCAGACACAAAAACATGATCAGTGACGGGAGGACGATCGCAGCCTCGATCGCGACACTGCCGTCATCGCTGTGGCGCTTGCCAGGCCACCAGGCCTCTCGCGTCCTGTTCACCGTCCTGGGACCGTCCAGCGTTCGACCGCCCCGGACGCCGACTGCCTGACCTGCAGGCCCGCAACTCCCGGGATCATCGACATGGCTGTCCCGGAGACCTGCACCCGCACCCGCTGCCCGTCGCTGCCGGCGGCGACGCTGTAGCCGCGCAGGCTGTCACCCGCTGTCCGTTCCAGGACGTCCCGCGCCCGGGCCGCTCCGTCGCCGGGGCCGGCCTGGTAGGCACGGGCGGCGCCGGCTCCCTCGCGGGCAGCGGTCAGGGCGATCTGCCGCGCGAAGTACCACATGGACGCCTGGATGACGGCGACCGTGGCGAGCAGCACGAACGGGAAGACGATCGCCATCTGGATGGACGTGTCCCCGCGGTCATCGCTCCAGCGTCGCCCCTGCCACCAGCCTTTGACCTGTTCGGGAGACGGCATCACAAGCCGCTGATCTTGCCGTTGTACTTGGCGATCACGACGGCGATGCTTCCGGCGATCAGTACGGCGCCGGTGACGGCCGCCACCCAGATGATGACGGTGGTAGTGCTGATGTCGCCGCGGTCCGGGCGGCGCCTGGCCTCGGCCAGGCCGTCCTGCAGACGACTCGTCAGCCAGTACGCGGCCCGGTAGGTGCGGGCTGTGGCGTTCCTCATGGACTCTTCCTCTCTCAAGGCGTTGAGCACGACGGGACGTGGTGTCAGACGGTGAGCATGCGGATCACGGCGGGGAAGGCCATCAGCAACATCACAAGCACGGCGAGGAGGGCGCCCGGGGCGGTCATCTTCTCGCTGGCGGCGTTCGCCTCCGCGGCCTGATCGGCCAGGAGTTCAGCGTTGAGGGCAGCGGTGCGAGCGCGCAGCGCTTTGTAGACGGCGGCGCCGTCGGTGGCCGAGCCGCGCATGATGTCGGCGACGTCGCCCAGGACCGGCAGGTCGTACTCCGCGGCGAGCTCCGCGAGAGCCTGGTACGGCGGGATCTTCTCCAACCTGGCCCGGCGCAGCGCGCCTTGCAGGTACAGGAAGGGCCAGCCGCGCCCGACTGCGGCGGCCTTCTCCAGCGCCTCCGCCGGACCCGCGTCGGCGGCCCGCTTGAGTGCGACCAGGTCCAGGTAGGCGGACAGGGCGTGCGCGAACTCCTCCCGCGCCCGCTTCGCCTGGTCCCGCACCGCGAGGTCCGGGGTGATGAACAGCAGCCCCGCAACGAGCAGTCCGACGGCGGCGGGCACGTAGAACGGCAGCCCCACCCCGGCGATGATCCACGGAATCGTCGCGATCACCGGGCACAGGAGACCGAGCGCGGCGAACGCCACCTTCTTGAGCATGAACTGACCCGGGCCCTGCCCGATCAGCGCCAGATTGACGCTGGGGACCCGCACACCTGGCAGGCGCTCCATGCGGGCCAGCAGCCACCGGCCCCACACCTCGTCACGGTCCAGCTCCGGCACGGGCATGGTCAAAGTCGCCGGGGCGCTGCGCGCAAGCGCGAGCCCCAACGCGGGCTGCGGGCGCAGCAGTTCGCGCACCAGCAGAGCCAGGCCCGCACCGACTGTGCCACCGGACGCCACGACAGGAAGCAGGTTCACGGTGTGACTCCTTCGGACAACCGGCCGGGCTTGGGCAGCCGGTCCGGCTCTGCGGCGGAGGCGGGCAGCCGGACGGTGCTCGCCGGGTCGGTGACCAGGAAGCGCGGGATGCGGCGGAAGCTGCCCAGCTGCCGCATGAGGGCGAGGACACCGACGAACCCGGCCGTCAGGAAGGCGAGCACGAGCTGACCGAGAAGCGAGGAGTAGGGCCGCGTGTAGGAAGGGACGAAGAATCCCGCCGCCACGACGGCGACGGTGATGGTGGTCATCCATCGCACCGTGGTCCTGGGCTTCGCCCGATCCGCCTCGATCGACCGCTTCTTGGCTACCTCCTCGCGCACCGTGCCCGCCAGGTCCTCCAGCGCCTGCGCCAGGCCCGGGCCCCGGTCGCCCGCCGACAGGATGAGCGCCGCGACCACCTTGTCCGCAGTGATGTCGTCGAGTTCTGCGGCGAAGGCGTGCAGTGCTTCCTGTGGCCGCCACCCTTGCCGCAACCGGTCGGACAGGTTGGTGATCTGCCCAGCGAGTTCCTCCGGAGCCCCCTGACGGCTGGTGATCATTGCCTGCTCCAGGCCCATGCCCAGGCGGAGCAGACCGGCCAGCCGCTGCGTCCACTCGGACAAGCCCTCCAGCGCACCGATGCGGCCCTGCGCGATCTGCGCCGGAGCGATCAGCCAGGGCACGCCGATCACGGCAGCACCGAGCAGGACACTGCCCACGAAGTTTCCCGAGATCAGCCACACGACGACGAACACCACGACCGCCGCGGCCGACAGGGTCCGCCGACGCAGCCGGGTGTCCTCGCTCTGCGCGGCCCCGCTGCGCCGGGCCTGCCAACGCCGGCGCAGCGGAGCCCTCAGCGGGGCGGTCGTGCCGACCACGCCGGCCACGACGCCGATCAGCCCGGCGACCAGGGTCATGCCGCTCAGCAGCGCCCACACCAGTGTCATCGCCCCGCCACCACCTTGAGTGGCAGCGGCGCTGTCCACGCCCCGTAGGGCTGTTGCAGCAGGGCGGAGTCGAAGCCGACGCGGCGCAGGTCGTCGATGCAGCCCGGATCCATCCGGGGCACCGCCCGCAAATCACCGAACTCGGTGCCGGGGGAGAAGATCTCATTGGTGGCCGGGCGGCCGTTCTCGCCGATCCCTGTCAGCTCCAGGACGTGGGAGACATAACGGTGGCGGCGGCCGCCGATCTGCGTCTCGTCCGTCATGTCGATGTAGACGACGAAGTCCAGGCCGTTGGCGGTCTGCCGGTAGGCAAGCTGCTCGGAGAGGTTGTCCTGGGCGAGCGCGTACAGCTCGGCGATCCGGTCGAAAACGATGTCGGGTCGTCGGGCGTGGATGGTGCACAGGTTGCCGCCCGACCCGTTCGTCAGCGCCTGCATCATCGCGACGACCTCGGGGCCGCGGACCTCGCCGACCACGATCCGCTCCAGCGACATCCGCAAAGCGGGGTGCATCAGGTCCAGCAGTGTGACCTCACCGGCGCTGCGGCCCGTGACGTCCTTCTCTCCGTTGGACTCACGCCCGACCAGGGAGACGACCTGACGGTGGTAGCCGTTGGTGTGGGCGAACAGCTCGTCCTCGGTCTGGATGGTTGCGAACCGGCACTCCGGGTCGAACTCGCGGAGCATTGCCCGCAGCAGAGTCGTCTTTCCCGCTTTCTGCTTGCCCGCGATCATGATGTTCTTCTCCGCGCGGACGCAGGCGCCGAGGAACTCGCGCAGGACCGGGTCGATGGTGCCGAGGCGGACCAGGTGGTCCAGGTCGGCGTGGGAGACCCGGTGCCGGCGGATGACCGCATACGTCATCGGCCCCAGACCTGTGATCGCCTGAAGGCGGGAGCCGTCCTGCAGGGACAGGGCCAGCGTCGGGTTCGCGGTGGAGATGGTCCGCTCGTTGTGTCCGGAACCACGGGCCAACTCCCGCAGCAGATCCAGAAGTTCTTCCTCCGAGTCGGCGATCGGCCCGACCATGCGGCGCTCACCGTCGCCGTAGTCGAGCCACACCTCGCCCGGCCCCTGGATGATGATGTCCTCGACCCGTTCGTCGTCCAGGTACGGCTGGAGCCGTCCCGCCCGGAAGAGCAGGTCGTAGACGCCTCGGCGCAGTGCCTCGTCCTGCTGCGGCGTCATTGCCTGGGCGTTCGACCACAGGGCGACCGCCTCGTTGATCCAGTCCAGGCAGCGTTGCTCCTCGCTGGCCCGGTCCATGTCCGGTGTGGTCTTCAGCAGTTCCTCGCGCTGCTTGGCCACCTGGGCGGCAATGTGCCGGGCAACCCGGTAGTCCACTGTGACCTGCGGTGTTGAGCTGCCGAGTGCGTGCGTGCTTGCGGCAGCACCGGCAGGTGTCGCCTTGGCAGGGCGGGGACCGGGCGGCGGGGCCACCGTAGGGTCGGCGTGCAGGGGCCTACCGCGCACCGGGCACCCCCGAAGCAAATGCGGCGCGCGGATCGAGGCGGGCACGCCGGACAGCGGCCCGCTGCACCAGCAGGGCGCCGGACGTGCGTGCCGCCTTCATCAGCTTCGACCTGGTGAAGTGCCGCGGCTGCTCATCACCGTCGGACAGCACACGGGCGTCCTTCGGCGTGTAGGGCAGCGTTGCCACCACCGGCGCCTGCAATACCCGTTGGACTTCGCCCGCCGGGTAGGGGCCCTCGTCGATGACCAGAAGCCCGACGTCTCCGACCTGCTCTTCCAGCTGGCGCACCCGTCCTTGCGCCGCCTGCAGGCAACGCAGGGTGTTGCGGACCACCACCAGCACGGCGTCAGCCTGCTCGGCTAGGACACTGGACGGGCCGAACGCGCCGCGGCGGCCGAGGTCCAGCAAGACATCGTGGCCGTGCTCCGCTTCGATGCCGCGGAACATCTGCGACAACGCTTTCCACACCGAACCGAGGCTCGCGGCCTGCGCGGGATCGGTAATGCCCGGCAGCAGCAACCGGTCGGGCGGCGAGTCCCGTGGACCATCCTCGCCGTTCAGGTCGATCAGCTGGCGCCAGAACGCCTCACCGAACTCGCCCTTGCGAGCCGCCACCGACAGATTGGGCAGCCCGTACCGGTCACCGAGCGTCCCTTGTAGCAGCCCGTGCAGCACAGCCCCGCCGTCCGGGTCGCACTCGGCGAGAATCATCCGCCGACCCGGCTCCAGCGGCCAGGCCAGCAGCAGAGCGAGCGCGCTCGTGGTCACACCAGGTGCACCGCTGCACCCGGCGAGTGCGATCACCGCCATCAGCGGCCGCCCGGGGCGGCGAGGACCAGGCGCAGCGTGCCAGCCGACACCCACGCCGCGACGGTCGGCCCGTCATCAGCCGACGTGGCGACGTCGACGACCACGACCCCGGTGCCGGGGGCGGCCTGCGATGCCTTCACGACCCGCCCCGGAAGCGTCGGCGGTGGGCTGCCGGACGTCTTGTCTGTCTCAGCCTGACCCTGTGCGGGCACATGGACCAGCTGGACCTTCTGGCCCGACACCAGCTCCGTCGCGGGGATCTGCTCCGGCTTGAGCCCGATCGGCACCAGCTGCTCACCGGGCTTCACGAGACTGTCCTTGGTCACCTGTGACGGAGCAAGGAGCGAGCCCGGCCGGAGCTCCACGGCCGCCCGTTTGCCCACCACCTGGGCCAGGTCGTCAGCCTGGACCGCCTTGACCGCCGGGTCCAGAGCGATGGACGCCTTGCCCAGGTCCTGCTCGGTGAGGACCTGGCCGACCTGCACGTCCCGCACCACGGTGACGACCTCGGTGCGGTCTCCGACCTGGAGCAGGAGGACCGCGACACCAGCACCGCCAGCCGCGATCAGCCCCAGCGACAGGGCAATCACGCCCGGACGGCGGCGGCGGGCCGACACCCGAGGCGGACTGACCGGGCCGGCCACTCCGGCCGGCTGCGGCAGCCCGCGCTCGACCACCGCTGTTGATTGCTTGGTCTTGCTCAACGTCGTAATCCTTCCCGGCGGCCCTACCTGACGACCTGCACCTCGCCGATCGGCACCTGCGCCTGCGACTGCCTGGTCTCGGTGAACTGGCCCGTCTCGCCCCCACCGTTGACCTGCCAGTCGACCGTCCAAGTGGCCGTGGCGGCGACGGGGTACTTCCCGTCCCTCTGGGTGGCTGACGTGCGCGTGTATGTGTGGCCGCAGGTCGGGGACTCCTGCTTGCTGTAGGAAGCCGTGTACGCCGTGCCGGGCCCGTTGCAGGTCACCATCGAACCGTCACCCATCGCCCAGTCGATGTGGTTGACCTTCGCAGTTGCGGTGACCGTGACGCCGGCCAGCGTCGCGGACGCGGAGTTGGGTCCGTAGCTGGTGGGGGACTGATGGACCCACATCCACATCGGCATGCCGACCACGTAGCGGCCTGCAGTGCGTGGGCTGGCGATGTCGGGACCGGTCAGCAGCATCCGGTCGACGGCCTCACGCGCCAGTTGCTCGGGGTCCACGTTCACTGTGGGGTCCTCGGCCGCCCAGAACACCTGCGGGGCAACCTGTGCGCCTGCCGCGGCCCCGAGGGCGTCACTGATGCAGACCCGTGTGTAGATGGCGCCGTCTCCCGGCTTGCGCCCCTTCCATACGGGATCGCTCGCTGGGGGCTGGGGATCAAGGCGTTCTACCGCGCAGATTTGTGGCTTGGGCTTTTCGTCTTTGCCGGGGCGCTTACCCGGGTTTCCGCTGGGATCACTGCCGCCCTGTGCTCCGGGTTGTTCCCGGCAGACAGTCACGTACTGGCCCACGCCTTCGCAGTCCCCGCCGATGACGGGATCGTCGTTCGCAGCGCCTGGGCGGATGCAGACGGCGGTCGCGGCTGCCGTCAGGAGGAGAGCTAAAGCGGGGCGGCTCAGCATGTCTGCTCCCCATCGGGAGTGACCTCCGTGATCAGCCACTGCTTCCCCCACTTCTCCGCCTTGGCCGTGGTGATGTAGCGAAGCGGCTGGGCGGACGGGAACGGCTTTACCTGCCCCGACTTCTTCTTGATCGTGTTCCAGTGGGAGATGTCCAGACAGTCCCGCACACTTGCCTTCGGGATCGACCCGGTCAGCGTCAGAGACGTGACCTCGGCCTGGTGTGTGGGGGCGCCCTTAGTAGCGGTGCCCGCCTGTTGCATGACCAGGACATCGGCCATGGCCTGGCCCAGAGCCTCTTTGGTCGCGTACTTCTTCAGGTCCGTGCCCTTGATGTTCGCTTGGCCATACGCCTTGACCTGCTCGCGCCAGAACGCGCTGTAGGCCGTCAGTACGTCCTTTCGCGCTGCAGCCTGTGGGTCGGTGCTCGGCGACTTTGAGGGACGTGACGGACTGCTCGCGGACGATGGCTGTTTTGAGGAGTCACCGGAATCTTCATCGTCGCTGCTGCACGCGGACAGCGCCATCAGGCTGGCGGCGATGAGCAGGGCCGTTCCGGGCTTCCACTGGTGAACGGTGCGCTTTTGCAGGCGTGGTGCTCGTGTCACGTGGTCTCCCCCGTGGGACGCGGTGCGAGATGGCCGCTGTTCTGCCGCCGCCCATGGGGGCGGTGGTGTTGCCGGTCGGTGTGCGTTGCTCAGTTTGCGTTGAGGAAAGACTAAGCATATGCCGGTCCGTTTCTGGCTGGACTGGTCTGTCTCAGGCGTTACTTGGCTTGAATTCAGCATCACTATGTCTTTGCGTAAGCGAATCAGGGGTGAAGGGTGTGCCAAGGCTGGCGGTCTGGGGCGCCGGCGAGGCAGACCCATACGTTTTGGCTGGGGCTGGCAGTCTCGAGGTCGTTGAGTGTGGCGGCGCCGAGGGGAACGTTGCGGGCGAGGGCGGCGACGAGGGGGTGTTGGGCGGTCATGTCCCGCAAGTCGTTGATCCGGTTGGTGAGCGTGGTGCGGGAGGCTCCGGTGAGGATGAACAGGATCCGGGGGTAGACCGGGTACCAGCGCAGCCATGCGGCATCGGTCTCGGCGTGCTGGCGGGGGCGCCGGTGGTTGGCGGGTTGTGGGTGGGACCAGAGCCGGGCGTAGTCGATGAGCTTGGCTGCGAGGCGCTCGCTGCTCATGGTGGCGCGGTCGATTTCGATGAACGCGCGCAGTTTTCGGCGTTGTTGGCCTTCGTTGAGGGTGTAGTGCATGACGGCGTCGGCGATGACGCGTTCGCGCTCGCTGAGCGGGTGGGCCACTTCGGGGGTCCAGTCGAGGTGGCCGTGTTCGTCGCCGCGTCGGCGGGCGTCGCGGACGAACGTGAGGTGAGCCCGGACCGCGGTGAGGGTGTGCGGGATCTTCAGTGATGCGGCGGTTGCCGAGGTGATCGGGTAGGGCGGCCGGCCGCGCAGAGCCGGCCAGTTGCGGGTCAGACGTGCGCCGTCGGGGGTGAGGTACCAGGCGCGGGTGCGGTTCGAACGGGGCAGCACCGTGTAGCCGATCAGGCCGTGTGTGCGCAGTCTGTTGAGCGGTTGGGAGATGGCCTGCCGGGTCGCGTGGGGGCGCAGCAGGAGGCGGAGTTGGCCGGTGGTGGCCATGCGGTGCTGGGCGAGTGCGGCCAGAAGCTGGTGGGGCAGCGGTTCGATGGGACTGGGCGTGAAGGGGGGCGGCTCTGGCCGGGCCGGGGGAGAGGTGCTGGTCATTGGTACCCCTTGCTTGTGTCCGGGCGTGAGGACGGTGCTGGTGCGGAGGTGTGCTGCGCGAGGAAGGCGGTAACGCGGTCGAGTTGGCCGGCCGCGTGGGTGGTGAGCTGGTGCAGCGGACGGGTGCCTGCGGTGGTGCGGGCGGCATGTTCGAGGGCGGCGACGTTGCCGGGGCGGGCGAGTTCGGCGAAGACGTCGTCGAGGTGGGGGCCCTGCAGACGCAGGGGGCCGATGCGGCGGCCGTGGACGGTCAGCGTGGCGTAGTGCTCGTATCGGTTGAGGGCGGCGACCTGGTCGGGGCTGGGCTTGTCGCCCCACTCGGCGGTGATCGCGGAGATGGCGGTCCGAGATCCGGCGGTGGTCGCGAGGGTGGAGGCGTTCTGTGTCAGCGACATCCGCACGGGGCCGGGCAGCCGGGCCAGCAGCTGGGTCATCCCGTGGACGTGCGCCTTGTATTTACGGAAGTCCTCGAACATGGCAGCGATGGTCTCGGGAGCGGCGCCGGTCAGGGTGATCAGTTCATCGAAGTAGGGCCGGAAGGGCAGTCGTTGATCCTCGGGGGTGTCGCGGCGGGAGCGCACGGCACGCAGCAGGTCGCGGGCGAGCAGGGCGGTCAGGAGCCGGTCGGTGGGCCCGTTGCCGGCCGGGCACACCCACACGATCATGCGGTGGTCCATGGCCGCGCGGATGTTGTAGACGCCGCGGGGCTGGCCGAGGAAGGCGCGGGTGACGGGGTTGGCGGCGAGGCGGGCCAGCGGGTTGAGGACGACGCCGAAGGCGTCGGCGGGGAAGGTGGGGAAGACGCTCTGCCACCAGGAACGGGTCTCCTCATCGAGCCGGTCGGCGGTGGCGGACAGGGCCGCGGTGCGAAAGGCGGGTTCGGTGAGCAGGGACCGCACCTGGAAGAGCGTGGCCTGGTCCTCGGAGCGGCCAGCCCTGCAGGCGGCCTGGTTGACGGCGGTGAGGACGGACAGGGCCGCGGTCAGGAGGGTGAGGGCGCGGGGTGCGGTGGCGTCCTCCCAGCCCAGTGCGGCGGCGAAGGCGTCGGTGACCGCCTCGACGACTTCGTGCGCGGCGGGGCCCTGGTACATGTCGAGCGGGTTCCAGGAACTGATCTGGGGCGTGGGGCCGACAGTGTTGAGGTCGATCAGCGCGATGCGGTCCATGAGAGGGGCGTGGGCGAGGAACGGTGCGGCGCGCGGCCAGGAGTCGCGGTGCGGGTCGAGGAACAGCAGCCCGCCGCCGGCGTGTGCCCAGCCGATCGCCTGCGCGAGGGCGCGTTCGGTCTTCCCGCCGCCTGCCTTGCCGACCGCGCACTCGAAGAGGGTCTCTGCGGCATAGGTGGCGACCAGGCGGCGACGGCCGTCCGGTGCGCGGTGGATGCCCTGCAGCAGCAGGGCGGGGTTGCCGAACTCGAAGGTCGGCAGCTCGGGGGCCAGCAGCGGCAGCCGGCAGTGCAGGGTCGGGGGCTTGAGGAGTCCGGTGAGTTCCTCCAACCGCACCCAGTTCGGGCGGGGCGGCTGGCAGTGTCCGTGCCTCCAGCGGCGTTCGAAAGCCTGGCGGCTGGGCCACCGGTCGGCGCCCAGCCGCCAGGGACCGATCCGCAGGCCGCGCATCGCCCAGCGGGAATGGCCGCCGAACACATCGAGTGCGGCCTGGAGTTGTCCGAGGCGAGCCTCGGGCCGCCCGTGGATATGGGACGCACAGGTGACGAGGAGCTGTACCCGCACCAGCTGGTCGTCATGGGCGAGTTTGCCCAGTGCCTCGGCGGGATCGATCCGGCGCGGCACCGGCGGCATCACCAGACGGCGCCCCTGCGACGCTGGCCGGTGCTGCGGGTCAAGAAGCTGCAGCAGTTGGTGGCCCAGCGAGTCTTCGATGCCTGCGGCATCCCGGCGAATCCAGCGGACAGCACGCTGGGCTTCACGGCGCTCGGAGCGGCGTGCGGCCTGCAGCAGATGGAGCCGCCGTGCCCGCAGCACCCATTTCGGGGCCCGCTGGATGTCCAGACGGATTTCGGCGAGGTCGCCGAGGTCGGCGCGCAGATCGCAGACCGCGTCGACGAGGGGCTGCAGCGGGTCGGGTTCCAGGGGCACCTCCCGCAGCGGGGCGATCGGCTTGCCGCGCAGGATGAACTCGGCCCGCACGGTGTGCTTGCGCGGTTCGTCGGTAATCGGCCGGGCCCGGGTGACGGTGACGTCGGGGCCGAACGGCGTGATGGACAGCAGCCGTTCGCCGCCGACCGGTCCCTCGATGCGGTAACGCAGAGGGCTGGAGCCGTCGGCGCGCAGCCGGATCTGCACGGCCTTGGTGCGGCGGGGCGCCCACCAGGGCATGCTGGTGGAGGCGCGGGCAAGCTGGACTCCGCGGCGGAAGATCTCCTCCAGGCCCGGGTCGAAGTGCCGGGCCGCCTCGAGTTCGAGCGCCATACGCTCGGCGGAGGCCTTCACCGCAAGGCGCCGCACCACGACTTCGCCCACGCACCAGAGCACACCGGCAGCCGGCAGGATCAGATACCAGTGCTGGGCCACCCACAAAGCGGCGCCCGCGGCATGGGTGGACAGACTGATGACGTGGCCGCCTGCGGTCGGGTGTGCCGGGCCGGTCAGATGGGGCGCTGCGGAGTCCACGTGGATCCTCCCTTGAAGGTGGTACGGGTGAAGTGCCAGTCGGTGATGCGCCGGTCGGTGTAGGTGCCGCCGCGGTCCGTGCCCGCCCACACCAGGTGCACTACCGCCTTGTCCGGGCTGCCGTCGCTGCGGGCGATGGCGGCCTGGATGCGGAAACCAGCGGTGGCGAATGCCGGTGCGATCGCCTGGTCCGGGTTCCTGAAGAGGGCCGGCCACGTGGTGCGGCCGATGCCGGTGGCGTCTGCGCGCAGCAGGCCGCGGCCTGCTGCGAGGAGCTTGTGCGCGTCGGCGTCGGCAAGGTCGGCGGGCCAGGCGTCCTCCAGCGACTTCTGGATGGCGGCATCGCCGGCTGCGCCCTCACCGTGCGGTGGCAGCGCGGACGCGCCGACCGTTTCCGCTGGCGTGGAGGCCGTGACTGACGCGGGCGCAGGCGCCCCGGTCTGCGAAGAGCGGCTGCCGGGAAGGGTTGCCGAGGCAGTCGACGTGGACACGGCCGTCCGCGGTGTCGCGGTTGCAGGTGCGCTCGGCGCATGCGGCACCGTCAGCAGGATTACCCCGGCCACCGCCAGGACCACGGTGGCGATCAGCAGCAGGTGCGGCGAGCGCGCCGGGGGCATGGTCATAGCAGCCGGGCCCCTCCCGCGTATCCCGGCATGGCGTTGACCGCGTCCAGGCGGACAACGGTGTCCGGGCGGGCGGCGTTGACCATCTGTCCGCTGCCCAGGTAGATCCCGACGTGATAGATCGTCGCGTCGCGGCCGGGGGCGTCGGCGTAGAAGACGAGGTCGCCGGGCTTGAGCGCGCCGGTGTCAAGGCTTGTGGGGATTCGTCGGCCGACCCTGGCCTGGGCGGCGGCGGTGCGCGGCAGGCTGATACCGGCCTGGGCGTACGCGTACGCGGTCAGTCCCGAGCAGTCGAAGCCCTTGATGTTCGCGCCGTTCTTGCCGCTGGGGGAGCAGCAGAAGCCGTAGGACTTCCCCTGGGTGTTGCCGCCGCCCCACGAGTAGGGCACGCCCCGCTGGGAGAGCGCCGCCTCGATGACGGTGCGGACCTTCCCGGACACGTTCTTCAGGTCCGGGTCCTTCGCGGCTGCCGTGTACTGATCGATCCAGCCCAGCACATTGGCGACGTATTCGTTTGAGTGGTTGTACTGGAGGATCGCGGCCTTGAGCGGAGCCTGCTGGGCCAGGTCGCGTCCGGTGCCGCACAGGTAGACGGCGGCGCCGAGGGCGGCGTCGTCGGCGTTGTGCGGGTCGGCTCTCCTGTCGCCGTTCGCGTCCTTCCCGATGCCCGCCCAGGTGGAGGGTAAGAACTGGAACGGGCCGACGGCACGCTCGCCGTTCGCGGTGCCGTCCCACTTGCCGCCATCGGTGTCCGGGAAGGTTGTGGTGTTGCCGCCCGCCCCGGAGCCGTTGAGGAGGACCCCGTAGATGCGCGGACGGATGTCGCCGCCTGCGGCGATGCTCCGGCCCACGGCGTGGTTGGACTCCACCTTCGCGATACCGGCCAGGATCGGCCAGCGCATGCCCCGGCACTTCGGTACGTACTTCCCGACCTGCTGGACCGCCTTCTTGTAGGCGGTCAGCATCCGTGCAGGGATGTCGGCGACACTGCCGCCCTCGGCGATTCCACCGTCGCCCTGTACGCCCGTCTTCAGCGCGACGTACGCGCTGATCGCGTTCCCTACCGGCGCGGCACAGCACACGGCAGCGAACAGCAGTAGCGCCACCATGCAACCCCACCGCCGGAAGCGGTGCCCGGGCGTTCTCACGTGTCCTCACCGTCCTCGGGCGGCCGTGGCTGGTTCTGCTTCGGGCGCCGGCGTTCGGCTTGGGGGGCGGTCCGCCGCATGAGCTCCTGCCACTGGGCCGCCGCCTCGTCGCGTGTACTGCTACGTGGGCTCCCGAGGCCGGGAAGAGCCGACCCCTGCGGTCGGCTGCGCATCGGAGGTCGTGGTGTGCTGCCTCCTCGCGGTGGCGCCGGGGCAGGCTGCGGTGCCGCGGTGCTACCGGCTCCGGAGACTGGAGCACGGGTCGGTGCGGAAGGCGGGACGGTGCTGCCCGGGGATCGGCCGGACCTGGCAGGCGGTGTCGGGGCAGGCGGGCGGGTGGTCGCGGTTGGCGGCGTCGCGGTCGGGGATGTTGCGGTCGGTAGGCGACGGTCGGCGAACGGACCGGGCCCGCCTCTGTCATCGGTGTGTTCCCGCAGGACCCGGGAGACGTGACGACCCGTGTCCGCCCAAGCGTGACCGTCCTCGCGGACGGTGTTGCCCCACACCCGTACCTGCTGTCGGGCGTCCTGCGCGTACTGCGATCCGCCCGAGCGGGCCCGGCGGACGTTGGCCGGGAGACCGACTGTGGCCCCGTATGCGGTGCGGCCGCCCCGGTGCAGGATGCGGTAGCCCCGAAAGCGCACGAGCCGGTTGTGGGCGCGTGTGGAGAGCAGGGTGCGGTCGGTGTTCTGGTCGTGCAGTGGCTGATCGGAGCGGCGGTCGATGATTTGGCCGTGCTGGTCGCGGTAGCGGTCGGGCGGACCGCCGGGACGGCGCGGGCCCCCGCTTCCGGGACCGCTGCCCGGGCCGCCGGGAGGGCCCGGGGTGTTCGGGTCGCCGTCAGCCGTGGGCTTGCGCCATTTGGCCAACTGCTCCGGGTCGGGCCGTCGGCCGATCAGCAGCCAGTGGGCGCCCTTCACGCCGAGCCGTGCCCCGGCCCCGCTCACGGCGGCCGCCGTGAGCGGGGCCAGCCCGCGCCTGGCTTCGGCACTGGCGTCGGCGAACATGCGGCCGGTGTCCACCGGCATACCCGTCCCGTCGACCAGCGACGTCAGCGCGCCCATCAGTCGCTGCCGGGTGCCGAGCAGCCCGAAACGGCCGCCCCCGCCTCCGGTGAAGGCACGTAGCCCGCCGTAACCACCCAGAGCGGCGGGTGAGTTCAACGCGAGCGCGGCGCCGAGTTCGGAGGTGTCGCCGGGCAGGTGCGTGCCGCCGACCTTGGCATAGCGCATCCGCATCGCCATGCGCCGGCCGAAGGAGGTGATGCCGGTCAGTAGCCTGCGGTGTCCGGCCGCTCCGGCGACGGCCAGCACATCGATCAGCAAGATCCGTTCGACCATCAGGTCGGGGCCGTTGGTGATGGTGGCGTCCACGGCGATACCGAAGAAGGGGACGAAGGCGCAGACGCCGACGAGCGTCAGCACGGAAATGCCCCAGACCGACAGCCACTTCCACACGCTCTGGCGGGCCGGTCCGGGCAGCATGCCCGCGATGAACGTGACGCCGCCCGCGGCCGCGGCGGCCGCGCAGATGCCCTGGGTGCCGAGCAGCACGATGGCGCAGGACAGCAGCATGCCGCAGACGAACAGCGCAGCGACCAGCAGGAGTGCGGCGCCGCCGACCCGCCACCAGGTCGGCTTCTCTGCGTAGGCGGCGCACGAGGTGCCGACCGGTCCGGCCTTCTTCATGTCGGCGAGGAAGGCGGCAAACTCCTGGTCCTCATCGCTGACGACCGGGCTTGCGGTATCCAACAGCTGCCCGCCCGGCGTCAGTTCGGGCAGTTTGCTGCCGGCAGGCTGGTCGCTGTTGTCGCGCTGGCACCATCGTTTGCCCGGGCCCTTGACCAGGCTGCAGGGATCGTCTTTGTCATCCTTGTTGGCACCGGCCTTGTAGCCGCCGGTGACCCACTTCAGATGGACGGCGTAGGCCTGGCGGTCGCCCCTCCTGGCCGGGTCGAGGACGCGCCCGTACTGCAGCAGCATGTACGGCTTGACGATCAGCGCGTTCGTGATCGAGTCCTGGATGGGGCGGGCCACCTCGGCGGCAGAGACCGGGCCTTCGCCTTCACGCTCCAGGCATTTGATCTCGGCGTTGCCGGCCAGGCCGTCGCAGGGCCCCATGCTGGCGAGCTTGCCGCCCCAGTCATAGGAGTTGACGGACTGCTGCGCGACCTCGGCGGCCACCTGCTGGGACTGTCCCAGCGGCCCGTCCTGGGTGAGCAGATAGTCGGGGCGGACGAACGTGGAGGCGGCGAACGCCGCGATCAGCAGGGTCAGGAAGATTTCGCCCAGGCCGCGGCCCACCTTGCCGCGCACGATCATGAATCCGGCGAACACGAACGCCCAGGCCAGCAACAGCCCCTTCAGCCCGAGCGTGTCGACGACCACCTGGCCGTAGGCGTCGGCGACCTTCTGGGCCGGACGGATCAGGATTTTCAGCAGCGGGAACCGGAACGCCAGCTCGATCGCCCACCCCGCCAGCCCGACCAGCAGCCGGATCAGCGTGAACAGACCCGACAGCGCGAAGGCCAGGGCCTGCGTCTTGAAGGCGACGATGAAGCCGCCCGAAGCGTTCAGCTCGTACCCGTTGATCGCCACCCCCTCGGACGAGGTGATGTTCAGCGGGGACAGCAGGTCACCGCTCTCGCTGCTGCTCGCCGCGTAGACGACCTGGCTGTTCACCAGCACGAACACACCGGTGAGCAGCAGAACGAAGCCGGCGGAGCGCAGGGTTGTGCGGTCTGGACGGACCATCTCAGCGCCGCCTTTGCCCAGCAGCGCTCCGGCGCCGCCCCATCGCAAGGACGGCCAGGCCCGCTCCGGTCGGCACCAGCCGCCAGGCTGCTCCGGCGGTGTGACGGGGCGCGAGGGAGGCGGAGTTCATGGCGTCGCGCCGGCTGTACGCCTTGGCCGGTCCGACGATGAGAGCGCAGGGGGCCGCGTGTACCGGGCCGGTGTCGGAGGCGCAGGCCTGCCCGGCACGCGGCCACCACGTCTCCGGCAGGCTCAGTGCGACGGACAGGCCGGGCACACGGGCGGCAGCCGCCAGCACGGCGAGGATGCGTGCGGCCGTACGGAGTTGCCGGGCGCGGTCCCAGGATGCAGAGATCATCGGATGGGTTCCTTCGGCCTGGCATCGGAGGCTGCTGCGTTGGGCGGCTCTGCATGGCGTCCCGGGGTGGTGGTGATGGACGACGTGATGCGCGTGATGCGGGGGATGACGGCCTTGACCCGGCCGGTGTTCTGCCGTGGGCAGGTCAGGAGGAACTCGCCTTCGCGGCCGCGCTGTCCGACGGGGGACAGGCCGGTGGTCACCAGCCGCAGCAGGTCTGGGTCGCCCGGGTCGAGTCCTACGAACTCCAGGCCACGGCGGGCACGTTCACGGTCCGCTGTGCGGGCGAGCGCCCGGTAGGCCATCAGGCCGCGGTCGGGGCCGAGTTCCTCGGCGTCGTGGGAGGCGGCGAGCAGGCCGGCACCGTGTTTGCGGCCGTCGTGGAGGATTTCGTGGACCAGGGCGGTGCCCTCGGCGGATGAGGTGAGCCAGTACAGCTCGTCCAGGACCACCGCGGTGAATCGCCCGGGGTCCTCGAACGCGGTCTGGCGGGCGATCGCTGCGATCAGGTAGAGCACCGCGCGGCCGATCAGGGCTTCGAGGGGCTGCTGGTGGAGGACTTCAGGCTTGTCGAACGCTGCTTTCGGGGGCAGCTTCAGTCCCGTGGTGGTGATGACGATCATGTCGGAGGTGCTGGAGGCGTCCAGACGCACCGGCGGCAGCGTCGGGTCGAACACCATCCGGGCCAGCGAGTTGGTCGCCACCACCCGGATGAGGCCGGCGAGGGTGGCGGCCGCGTCCTGCCGCTTGCCCGCCGCCCGCACGGACATCTCCTCGAGGACCTGAAGCACCCGGTGCATGGAGGGGGCATCGCTGGCGGCAGCCTGTTCCACGGCATGGTGCAGGACCTCGCCGCTGGTGCTCATCGGGCCGATGCCGAGCTGGAGGGTGAGGTAGGACAGGGCGTAGTGGCGGCCCTCGGGTCCGTCGAACATCCGCAGCGGGTCGATCGACACCTCGGCCTGGGCGGCGTCGATGATCTGGACGCGGCCCTTGGCGGCTGAGCGCGCGAAGGTCGCCCATTCGCGTACGGGCGTGCGGTCGATGCAGATTGCGCAGCCACCGCGTGCCCACACCGCCTCCGCGATCAGTTTCTCCAGGACGCTCTTGCCCGCGCCGAGGTCGCCGACGATGCCCATGGACGCGGACGCATCTCTCTTCGGGGCATCCGCAACGTTGATCATCACAGGGCGGGTGGTGCCGCTGTCCAGGTCGATGCCGAGGAACATGCCGTTCGGGTCGCCGACCTCGCCGACAGTGAAGGCGCCGCCCAGCGCCCAGTCCTCGGAGACCTGGTGCTGGGTGAACTCCCGCACGACAGCGGGCCGCACCGTGCCCGGCAGCCCCAGCGTGAACAACGCTTCCTGCAGGCCGGCCGGGCGCACCGCCCGGTAGTCCGCCCCGCCGAGCAGCGCGGCCAGCGCCCGGGCCCGCGCGTCGCAGACGGCTGCGGTCGGGCCCCACACCGTCAGCACGGTGACCGACTGCACCTCGACCTCGACCGAGGTGCGTGACAGGCGGGCGTCCAGTTCGCCCAGATCACGGGCGGCCTCGGTCAGGGAGGCGGGCATCCCGGTGGGCCGGGCGTCGTACTGGTCGGCCTGGTCGATCAACTCGTTCTTCTTGCGCCGCACTTGGTCGCGTGCCTTTTCCGCGGGCACCAGGGTGAGGTCGACGGTGTAGTCGACGGGAAAGTCCAGCGTCTCGAGCTGGGCGAACAGATCGGCGGCATCCTGGCTGACGGCGGGCGGGCACTCGGCCAGCGCCAACTGCGCCTGGTAGCCCACGCCGATGTCGGATTCGACCTGCAGCCAGCGCCGCCTGAGCGGGGAGGAGGTGCTCAGCCGCCACCAGGCGTTGCGGCCCGACCGGGTGATGTGGCCTGCGCTCTTGAGATTGTCGATGTCGTCGAGGGCGGGGTCGATGCCGCCTTCCTGCAGGCGGACCTGGCCGAGGTCGGCATAGCTGGGGGAGTGGAGCACGCCCTCGCGGACCTGACCGCCGTACAGCTCGCTCGCTTCGGCCTCAGCGAGCAGCGGCTCCGGCAGGCCGCGATGGAGTGCGTGCTGGACCATCCACACGATCTCCGCCGGACGGGCCGGACGGAAGGCGATGCCGCCGGCGAGGGCGGCTTCCACGCGGGAGGCCTGCTCCCGGTAGGCGTTCACCTCACGCCGCGCCACCGGCGTGGGCAGGACGCCCAGCACCGGGCCGAGTTCGGCCCACATGGCCCCGAGCGATGCCGACAGCTGCAGGCCGGCTGTCTGGGTCTGCAGCGGTACGGCGAGCCACAGCGTGCGGCGGTGCATCTCCTGCTCGTCCAGCAGGTCAAGGGTGGCCTCGATGTTCTCCACCCACGGATGCGGGCCGTCATCCGACGAGGTATCAGCCGGCTCGATGCCCTCGATCATGCGGAGCGCGACCTCGCCCGGATCGACCTGCGCGCACATCCCGTACAGGCGCGGCGTGCCGGTCAGGGAGCGCACCAGGTGGGTGATCTTGGCGAGCTGTTCGTCGCGTACGGGTGCGGGCACGTAGGTGCCTTGAACGGTCTCCTCCGTCTGTCCGCGGGCGTCCGGGCCGGGATGCAGCCGGTAGAGGGCCCATACGCTGCCGTGCGCCGACCAGAGGAGGTGTCCGGCGATGTGCCGGATCGGGATCCTCACCGCGTACCCCCTGCCTGCCCGGCGAGCGCGAGCAGCTGCTGCACGCCCGACAGCGGCGGTGGCGGCGCCGCGGGGCTGGTCGACGGCGGGCGCCGGCTCGTCGACCGGTGAACTGAGGCAGCAGTCCGGCGTGGCGTTCTTCCGCCCGGCCGACGAGCGGCACTGATAGAGGCGCTCGCCGTGGGGGAGGGGAGAGCGTCCTCGATGGTGAAGCCGCCGAGGAGCGGGCGGGGAGCACGGTCGCGTGCGGCGTGGCCGCCGATCCGGCCTCCGCGAGGCTGCCAGCCCAGCAGCATCCAGCCCAGGGCCGCCTGCACCGGTGCACGGCCCCCGATCTTCGGCCTGCGCACCGCCCAGACCGCCAGCAGCCAGGCCACGATCGGGACGGGTCCCATCCACGACCACCACCTGATGGTCTTGATGAGAAGGAAGCCGCCGCCTACGGCGACCGCGATCTGGGCTGGGGTGTAGGGGCCGAGCGGGATCTTCCAGTCCGCCACTTTCCCCAGCACCCACGGGTGCCGGCGGGCCGAGGTGTAGAAGCGCCCCACCCGCCCGGCGGCGGCCGCGCTCATAGCCGGTCTCCCGTAGCTGCAGAGTGCGCCCGCACGACAGGATCGCGGGCGCGGACGATGCCGGGGATCGCGGGCGCACCCTTGGCCGGGTTCTTGACCTCGTCCTCGAACATGCCGGCAAGGTCCTCGCGGGAGTTGTACAACCCCAACGCGATGATCATCAGCATCAGGGCGCCGATCCCTGCCTTGAGGCTGAACTTCTGGATCATGATGACGACCACGAGCACGACCAGGCCGGTCTGCAGGCCCTTGGTCGCCCACTCCTTGAACATGTTGATCCAGCTGTCTCCGAGGTCGTTCAGCTCCCCGGCGAGCATCAGGCTGTGCACCGTGTTCACCGGGCACCCCCGGCCTGGGCGGTTCCGGACTCCAGTCCGGCGACTTCCCACCGGCCCGAGCGGGCCTTCAGCACGACCTCGTAGGCCAGCGGCCACCGTCCTCCCGCATCCCGGGCTTCCACCTGGGCACGGACGTGCACCCGGGTGCCGTCGCCCGGCATCTGCTCGGCGGCCGCAGCCTTCTCGGCAGCGAGCACCTGCTGGACCCGGACCGTCGAGTACGGGGAGGGAGAGACGGCCGACAGCTTCACCCCAGGTGCGAGGTAGCGGTCCACCTCCCCGGCCCCCGTGAGGTACGCACCGAGGAACTCCCCGACAGCGGAAGTTAGATCCCCTTCAGGGACACTCACGCCGTACGACGACGCCGACACGTCGATCAGGGCCGGGCCGGCAACCACGCCGGGCTCCGCAGTCACCGCGAACGCCGCGCCCGCACGGTCCACGGCGACGGGGACGGCGTAGTAGCGCACTGCTGCGCCGGCGTACTGAGCAGCCACCGTCACCGACCACACATCGCCCGCGCGGTGCGCACTGCGCACCGCCGTCACGGAGGCCAGCCTCGACTGCGCACCGGGGGAGGGGGCGGGCAGTTCGACGTCCGGCGCCATCGACTGCACAAGCAGGGCCTGCGCACCCGTGGCGTCATCCGCACTGCTGCGCAACCAGGCGCCGACGAACAGCTGCGCATAGCCGGCCGGATCAGCGGCCGCCGTGGTGCGCACTGCTGCGGGCCTGGTGGGTGTGGCCGCCTCGACCGTGGCCGGGGTGGAGGTGATGGCGACACCCAGGGCCACGGGGCCGGCCGCGATGACGGTCCACAGCGCCAGGCGCGAAAGCCGGACGCGGCGTCGCATCGCCTCCAGCCGGACTCCCGCGACCATCGGAGCAGCTGCCTCGCTGCCTGAGGCCTGCTTGCCAACAGACATGGTCGAACTCCCAGGTCAGAACGTGTACTTGCTGACCTTGAGGAAATCCAGCGCCCCTGACCCGACCACCGACCATCAGACCCCGACCACGGTCACGATGGGGGCACAAAGCCGGTGGTCGGCCCGACCATGAGCCCGACCACGGCCCCTGAGACATGCACCGCCCCTGAAGCGGCGGGAAGGGGGCGAGTCGCGAGCCTCCAGCCCCAGGCGGAGAGTCCGGCGACGGATCGGGACGCGCATCGCCCCCGAGAGAGGGGGGCACGCAACGCGGGTGCGCACGACATGGTCGAGTCCGCAGCCAGTACGCCGACGCCGCGGTCTGACCCTGCGCAGCCGCCCGTACCTGTCCACTACGCAGAACTTCGAATGCCTTGCGCAGCCACCTGCGCAAGGAGAGCTACCTCGCTGCGCACCGTGATTGCGCATCCTCCCTCGAGCGCACGGGGGACACCCGTGGTCGGCCCGACCATGAGTCCGACCACGGCAGCCCCGTGCGCATGGTGCCGGATCGTGACCGATGGTCGGGGGTTATGGCTGTCAGCCTGGTCGTTGGTGCCCGGTGAGCTGCTGGCATGGATCTCGGATACCTCTCCTCACTTGGTAGCCCCGGACACCTCGGGTTCGTAGCCTCATCCCAGAACGGGGGCCGCCGCGGGCCCGTGGCAGCCGAGGCAGCACGGTGAGCCGCTTCGGGGCGGGGATCCGTCGCGGGGTGATGGCGGCGGATCAGTTCACCCAGATCGCCAACGGCCTGTTCCGCGATGCCCGGCTCTCCTTCAAGGCGAAGGGAATCTTCGGCTTCATCAGCACCCACGCCACCGGCTGGCACGTCACGGTTGCCAACCTCGTGCGCGATGGACCCGACGGGCGGGACGCCGTGCGCGCCGGCCTGAGTGAACTGCAGCGGCACGGCTACCTCGTCCGCAACCAGCTGAGGCACGACGACGGGACGCTCGGCGAGATCGTCTACTCGATCACGGACCGCCCGGCGTCTCTCGACACCGCAATCGCGCAGACACAGGGCACGGCATCCGTCTGCGCTTTACCGAACGGGTCGGCGGCCGACTTCGGAGCGGGGATTTGCCGTGGGGTGATGGCGGCGGACCAGTTCACCCAGATCGCCAACGGCCTGTTCCGCGACCGACGGTTGTCGTTCAAGGCCCGCGGCCTGTTCGGGCTCATCAGCACGCACAGGAACGGCTGGCGGATGAGCGCGCCGGACGTGGCGCGCCGCAGCCGGGACGGCCAGGCAGCCGTCAAAAGCGGGCTGAAGGAGCTGGAGAAGCACGGCTTCCTGCTCCGGGAACGCAAGCGCCACCCCGACGGCACCCTCGGCGCGGCCACGTACGTCATCACCGACCTGCCCAGCCTGCAGAGCACCAGGTCCGAGCCGATGTCGGGTTTTCCACCGGTGGATAGCCCGACGTCGGTTCATCGCCCCGCTAAGAACACCAACAGAAAGAACACCACGAAGCAGAAGACCAGCCCCCTCCGTCCGTGCGATCGCGCCGACGTCGCGACGCCCCCGAGGGCGAGCCGGCCGGACACGCCGGCATTCCTGCCGGTCGATCTTCCGGCGGACGAGATACATCCAGGGATCCGGCTGCTACTTGAGATCGGAGCGGGCCGCCCCGAACTCCTACTGACCGGGAAGGCGCTGAGCGATCAGGGCCGTGTGGTCACCGTGATGATGGAGTCCGGCTGGAGCAGTGAGCAGCTGCATCACGTCATCGCCGACCGGCCGTTGCCGAGCCCGGTACGCACCTCCGTCGGTGCGATCATCGCCGCCCGCCTGCGGTCCGCTCAGGCCTACCCGCCACCCGCCGCCCCGGACAGCCGGTACCACCGCGGCGACGTCCTGCAGGACGAGCCGCCCGCAGGGCCGGTGACCGAGCAGTCCTCCGCGGCGTTGGCGGCCCGCACGGTTGCCGAGGCCCTGACCTACCGGGCACTTGTCGAGTGCGCCTGCTGCGGCGTGCCCGGCACCGCCCTGGGCGAAGACCTCTGCCCGGCCTGCCTGGGCTGGCCGCCGTGCCGAACCTGCCCAGGGCCGACACCCCGCCGGGCCCGTCCCGATAGCGACGGCCGCTGCACCACCTGCGCCACCGCATCCACCTACCTGCCGCAACGGAGCACACCATGATCACCTTTGCCTCGCCGACGTCCGGGATCGCTCAGCGGCTGAGCCTGCTGGGACAGCAGCCCAAGCGATGGGAGAAGAAGCGGTCCCGCGCGGTGCGCCTCGGCCGCGGCTACTCCGGGCTGGGCTGCGAGCCTGCCCTGATTCGGGAGCAGGCCGGATGGGGGTGGATCGACTGGAGCGTCCCGGCCGACGGCAGCCTGCCCGAACAGCCGCACCGGATCGCCGTGTCCACTCCGATCGCGACACGTACCCAGCGCATCGGCCTGCGCTGGCTGGCCAGGAGCTGCGCACACCGGATCCGCCTCGGCCCGGTGGCCGTACGGACCGCTACAGCCGCCGTCGCAGTCCTTGCTCTGGCGGCGGCCGTCCTTGCGATCCTTCATGGCATCCCGTTTGGTCTCGTGCTGCCGGCAGCCGCCCTGGCTCCGCTCCTCGTGGAGCACCTGCGCGACCCGCTCGAGGCCCGCGTTGGCGAGAACGTCCGGATCGTCGAGGCCGAAGCCGCCTGCCGCTACCTGCACCGCCTCGCCGCTCTGCACGCCAGCCTCGTCCGGGCAGCCGCCGGCAGCGACCACCCCGAGGTACGGCACGCCGTCGAGACCGGTCACCACCAGCTGTTCGACACCGCGGACCTGCTCCAGCAGCACGACACCCGCTCCGCCTCCGGCGAGCTCATCGCCCGGGAGCAGCTGATGCAGCAACTCGCCGTCCGCATCCGCCACATCGTCGCCCCCACGCCGGACGGCGCACCGTCCGTCCGGCACGACCGGGCCGACGCACCGCAGCCGCTGGGCCCCTATCCGCCCAGGCCCCACCCCTCAGCCGGCCATTCGGCGCCCATCGCGCCGATGAAGGAGGAACCGCACATGCCCCAGGACGGCCCCCAAGGGCCGGCTCGCCAGGTGTATCTGCTCTTCGCCCACGAGGCCTACTACCCGGCCGCCGGCCAGGAGATCAACACTTCGCTGGTGGCCGCAGCCTCCCTGCTCCACCCGCGCGTGCGCCAGCCCGACGGCGCCCGCATCCACGACCGCCTGACCCGCGGCCGACGGCAGGCAGAGATCGTGCCACTGTCCACGCTCACCCACGAACTGGACGGCGGCACGCGCTGGCCGGAGGTCGGCGACTGGGAGGCGGTCACCGCAGACCTGCTCCAGCTCATCCAGGACGGCGCATGCGACGCCCTCAGCCTGGACCTGCCATACATCGCCCGTGCCCTGGTGTGCTCCGGTCCGCACAGCCGAGTCCGGGCCTACGACCCGGCGGCCGGGCGATATCAGACGTGGGGGCCCGCCGACCGGATCGAGGTCCTGGTTGAGGTCGGCAAGCAATTGGCCTTCGCGGAAGCCGGGCGCGCCCTGTGGCCGGGCGACGGTCTGCTCCGTCCTGCTCATCCCGGCAAAGGCACGTGATGTCTGGCCACGAAGCGTCCGCAGTACGGGACGGCGGCAACGCCGTCTGCAGGATCACGCTGCGCTGGTAGCTAAGGCTCGCTTGTCCGTCGATACCGGCGCTGCGAAGACGGGCTTGCTCGCCCACGTCGCGGGGCTCATCATGATGTGGCCCAAATACTGCGGTTGTGCCAGGAGTTGAAGAAGATGTGGTTCTCTCGCGGCAAGCCGGACGACGGTCCTGCTGAGGTCTCCGTCGAACTGGTGTCTGCCGTGCGGGCACTCCGTGCACAGATCACCGAGGCGGCCGCGTCCGACCCCGACTCGGACCTGCGCTTCCAAATGGGCCCGATCCAGTTGGAGTTCACTGTTGCGCTGACCCGCGACCGGACTGCCAAGGGCGGGATCAAGGCATGGGTCGTCACGGCCGACGCGGAGCGCAAGCGGTCCATGGCGCACACCCATCGCGTGACGCTCAACCTCACCCCCGTGTCGGCCGCCACCGGCGAGAGCCCGGAGATCCGTAACACCGAGTCCGGCCACCGCATCGTCCGATGAATGCTGCCGTCCGCCACCCCAGCCGCCTCTATTTGGTCGCCCTCACTACGAAAGACGACCAGGTGCGCGGCAGCGGGTACCTCCTCAACAGCCGCGTCGTCGTGACGGCGGGCCACGTGGTCGAAGGTGTCCCGGCTGAGGATCTGCGTGTCTGCCGGCTGCATACCCTGCGCGCGACGACTGCCGAGATTGTACGGATCGAGAAGGACATCGCCGTACTCCTCACGGCCGAGGACCTGGCCGCGCCGGGGGAGCTGGCGAACGTGGCGTTGCGCGAGCTGGGATCCGACTCGCACTTCGGTGACTGCTCGGCCCTGGGTCTGCCCGCGGTGATGACCCGTGTGACTGCCGGCGTCGCCCCGCTCGAGGCCGCGTTTCGCGTGGCACCCAACAGCGCGGACAACCACGGCTACCTCTCCCTCGAACTTGACGGACACCCGCCGACGGGTCCGGAACCGTGGAGCGGCATGTCGGGTGCACCGGTGTTCCACGCGGGCCGGTGGCTGATCGGTGTCGTCGTGCGCGACTCGACGGGCTGGAACCACTCCCGGCTTGAGGCGAGTCCTATCAGTGCCCTGTTCGAGGGGTTGCCGCTTGCTGATGCGCTGTTCCGCGTCCGGCCTTCACCGCCGGTTACCGAGTCGGACGCTCGCGATGCCGCGTTCCTGGACACGTACCGCAGTGAGACGATCCGCCGCTACGGGCACATCGAGCTGTTCGGGCTCGGTCTCCAAGGCCATCTCGCGGACGACATCAGCATCGACCACGCGTACGTGAGTCTGCGTGCGGGCGTTCCTTCGCGCCGCCTGTCGTCGACGGCGGAGCAGACCAGACCTGTTGAGCCCCTCATCGCGAAGAACACGCGGCTCCTGCTGCGGGGCAGCCCGGGGGCGGGGAAGTCCACCCTGCTCGAGTGGCTTGCCGTTTCCATGGCGCGAGGTTCGTGCAAGGGCGAACTCGAACCGTTCAACGACCGGATTCCCTTTTTGCTGCGCCTGCGCGACATGTACGCGCCGAGATGGAAACGGATCGAGGGACGGGACGGAGTTCCGCCGCGGATTGGGCAGTTCCTCGAGTTCAGCGGGATGGCGAGTGACTTCGCCCCGCCGGACGGGTGGATTCGCCGGATGCTTGAGCAAGAGCGGGCGCTCCTGCTCGTCGATGGCCTCGACGAGGTGCTGGAGGGCCACCGGGACGGCGTGCTGCGCTGGATCAGCGATCTTCTGCGGGAGTTCCCTGCCCTGCATGTCATCGTCACGGGGCGCCCGGAGGCGCTGCAGCATTGGTCCCCGCCTGCCAGGCTCGGTTTCGTGGAGCTCAAGCTCGTTGAACTCGACGCCGACCAGCGGGCGGAGCTCATCCACAAGTGGCACCAGGCGGCGATCCTCGGGGTGCGCTCGTCGCGGCTCGGCGATGAGGAGCGCGACCGGCGGATCGACCGCCTCTCCGCCTACGAAATTTCTCTGACCCGCCACATCAACGCATCATCGGATCTCTCCGCGCTCGCCGCGACCCCACTGCTCTGCGCGGTGCTGTGCAAGCTCCACGAGGTGCACGGCACCCGGCTCCCGCGGTTCCGGCAGGAGCTGTACGCGCGGACCGTCGACATGATGCTCGGGCTGCGCGACGCGGACCGTGAGGTGCCCGAGCCGCTCCCTGGCCTGGACATCGATCAACGCCGAGCGGTTCTCTCCTGGATCGCCGGCTACCTGACGGCGGAAGGCGAACGGGAGATCACCCTGACGCGATTCGACGAGAAGGTGCAGAGCCGGCTGCCCAGTCTGGGACGGGAAGCCAGCGCCCACACCCCCAGTGAGATCCGCAAGGCCCTGCACGAGCGGAGCGGGCTTCTCGTCGCCCCGGCCGAGGACACCCTGCGCTTCAGCCATCGCACCTTCCAGGACTACCTCGCAGCCACGGATCTGGTCGCCCAGCGCTCCTTCGGGCAACTCGCCGGCCACGCCGGGGAGGAGATGTGGGACGACGTCCTGCGCTTCGCCATGAGCCAGTGCAATCTTGCCGACACCCGTGAGTTCGTCGCCCAGATGCGGCGCAAGGCACGCCTGGTGACCAACGGGAAGCAGCGCGCCCGCATGCGCCTGGCTGCGGCATCGTGCATTCCCTACGCGGTGCAGATGGGGGAGGAGGACCGCGGGTCCCTGATCGCGGGGGTCGCCAAAACGTTCCGGCTCGCGGCGAACGAAGAGAGCAAGGCACTCACCGCGGGACCGGAGAAGGCTCTTGCACAGCCCACCGGGTCGCAGGACGACGGTCTCCCGCACGAGACCGACCAGTACGCCTCGGTCGGGCCCGACCTGCTCTCCGCTCTGCAGCGTGACTTCGACTGGCAGGACATGGACCTCTGCCGCAGCGCCGCCCAGTTGGCTGGCAGGCTGGGGGGCTCCGAGGCTCTCGCCTTCCTTTCCCAGATGCCGTTCGAGCAGCGGAAGAAGCTCGCCTCCGTACTCGTCGGCATCTGGGAGAACTGCCCGGGTCAGGAATACGCCGATGCCGTACTCGCCGGTCTGGACGTCTCCCGGCTGTGGGCCGACTCGACCCAGCAGCTCGGCCAGGCGCACGTTCTGGGCTCGGTCGAGGGCCTGACGGTGCGCAAGGCCATGCCTCTCGCAGAGGTCGTCTCCTTCGCCAACAGGCACCGGACCAGCTTGCTGAACTGGACCCCCACCGCTCTCAAGGACACTGAATCCTTTGACCTTCTCCGTGAGGCACAGGGGCTGACCAGCCTTCTTCTCGGAATCGCTCCGACCACGAGTGACCCGCTGTTCATTGCCTCCATGATTCTCATGCCCCACCGGCAGTACGAAGCGTTCCGGTTCACCCTGCCCCCGCTGCCCGGGGTGCGGGATCTGGCGTTCGCGTCCATGCCCCTCGACTGGCCGGCGCATGTGGCCGAGTGGACGAGCCTGGCCCAGGTCTGGCTCACCGGCTCCGCGGTGGAAGGGATCCACTCGCTCGGCGACCTGCCGGCCCTCACACAGTTGTCCGTCTCGTGTTCGGCGCGGCAATTCACCCTGCCCTCACGCCTCGGCCACGGCGGAGTGAACCACCTCGGCCTCATGCTTCACGCGGATCACGGGCTCGAAGAGATCGACCTGACGAGCCTGCCGACCGCATTCCCGGCCCTGCGCCGGCTCACGCTCGGCGTCACGGGGCTCGGCTGGGAAGCCGATCTGACGGGGCTCGAGCGCATGCCGGACCTGCGGATACAGCTCCTCGGCGTGCCGCGGAGCCACCCGGGTATCCGCGGTGCCGAAAACTTCCCCAAGGAACGGATCAAATGGGGCTGAGGCGCTGACCCCCACCCTGCACATCCGGTGAGAGCAAGGTCCACGACTCGGCTTCTGCTGGATTCTGTCCTGCGCGCTCAGGGCCCGAAAGGCCAGCACACCCAAGTCGGCCACCCGGGTGCGTGCGGGGCGGTGCGGGATATCGGGTACGGGTGTAAGTGAGGGCTCCTCCGCTGTCGATGGTGCGGCGCAGGCTTTTGCCGCTCTTGAGAGTGAGGGTTGAGGTGCCCCCCCCGACGCGCAGGAGGCGGCCGGGGTGCCGGAGGTGACGGTGCTCGGGCCGAGTTCCAGTCGGCCGCCCCCGCTCGGGACGGCGGCCAGCGGGGCAGTGAACCTTTTGCTGTCCGGAGCAGGGACGACTGGTCGGGGCGCGGGGTTGTTACTCACTTTCGGGTGACGGCCGGAAGCCTGGTGGGGTGGCGGGGGCTGGCGGGCGTGATGCAGTGGCCAACTGCCGCAACAGTGCTTGGGCCGTGGTTGCGTCAACTTCGTGCACTCGCGGCATGGATGGCCGTTGCAGCCAAGTGTCACAGCAGTGCGGTTGATCGGTAACGCGCTCCAGATCTCATTCACATTCTGGAGAACTGGCGGGCAGGGTGTGAATGCGCGGCCAGCCCGGCCGCCACCCGCACACCGCACAACCCGGCCAGGGATCTGGCGCGTTGGTTGTGCCCGCACGATGCAGGGGGAACCTGTGACCGTATCCAAGACTGCAGTCCGTCGTCTGACCGCCGTCGCGCTGACCACCGCGGCCATCACCGCGGCCATCGCGGTACCGGCTTCCGCCACCGCCCACCGCCCGCACCGCTCTGGCGTGGAGATCAGCCAGGTGCAGTACGACTCCCCGGGATTCGACGACCGCTCCAACCGCTCCCTGAACCAGGAGTGGGTGGAGATCACCAACACCACCCGCCACAGCGTCAACCTGGACGGCTGGACCCTCTCCGACGAGGACGGCCACACTTACACCTTCGACCACTACCGCCTCGACCGGCGCGCCACCGTCCGTGTTCACACCGGCATCGGCCGCGACACCCGCACCGACCTCTTCCAGGACCGTCGCGCCTACGTCTGGGACAACCGCTCCGACACCGCCACCCTGCGTAACGACCACGACCGCTTCGTCGACGACGCCTCCTGGGGCCGTCACCACTTCCGCCGCTGAGCGGAATTGAGCCGTACGCCGCGGGTCGCGTGAGCCACCGGCAGCGGTGAGAGAGAGGGGGCGGGCCGGTGACTGCGGCCCGCCCCCGCCTCCTTGTCCGTCGTTGCGTGGTGACCGCCGGGTGAAGGCGCCGTGGAGGGGTTGAAACGCCCGATCGACGCGCGTAGCGCGCCCGCCGGGCGGTGCGGTTTCCTCAGGAACGCGCATCTCCAACCCCCCACATTTTTTTGGAGAGTTCATGTTCCGCCGCACGGTGTTCGGCCTGCCCACAGCCTCCCTCGTCCTGCTCGGCGTGTGTGCCGCGCCGGCCCTGGCCGAGCCGCCCGCGCCCCCGTCGACCACGACCGCGCGCAGCGAGCTCGCCGCCCTGACCGTCGCCTCTCCGCACTCGATGGACGGCTACGCCCGCGACAAGTTCGATATTTGGTCCACCCAGCCCGACGGCTGCACCACCCGCCAGGACGTCCTCGCCCGCGACGGCAAGAATGTCCAGGAGCAGCCCGGTAGCTGCCAGCCCGCGAGCGGTTCCTGGTATTCCGCCTACGACGACACCACCGTCACCGTCGTCGCCGATGCGACCATCGACCACATGGTCCCCCTCGCGGAAGCGTGGCGCTCCGGCGCCGACACGTGGACCGCTGATCAGCGCAAGGCCTTCGGCAACGACCTCAAGGACCCCCAACTCCTGATCGCCTCGGAGTCGTCCAACTCCTCGAAGTCCGACAGTGGCCCCGCGGACTGGAAACCTGCCAATCATGCCTTCTGGTGCACCTATGCCAAGGACTACACGCACATCAAGTCGATCTGGAAGCTGACTACCACCGACGACGAGAAATCCGCCCTGTCCTCCATGATCGACACCTGCGCCAACTGAGGGTCAGGCAGCACAGCACGAGGCCGCGAACGTGGCTGCGGTCAGACCGCGCTCAGGGGCCTTGCCTGAGCCACGGGCAGCACGGGCCAGTTCCACAGCATCTTGCTGGTGGGGTCGGTGACGACCTGGACGTTCACTCCGTGGCGGCGGCGCTTGGCCGAGTGGTCGCCGTGGCCGTCACCGGTCACGGCCTCACCTGGCGAGGGTCCCGTCCAGCAGTACGTCCGGGTCGCTCTCGCGCAGGACCTTGAGGAGGCCTGGAGCCCGATGAGGCGGGTGATGTAGGGGCAGTTGTGGTCAGTCGGTGGTGAGGTCAGCGGTGACGGATTCCCACAGGGAGTCGAACCATTGCTGGGACTGGATGACGAAGGCGGTGTCGTCGCTGGTGCTGTCGGTGCCGAACAGTCGGACCAGTTCCATGGGGTTGGCGTCGTAGATGTCGATCTGGCGGCCGTCGACGTCGAGGGGGCGACGGTGGAGGGTGTAGTAGGAGAAGAGGGCTTCGGTGTGGTTGACGAGGTAGAGCTTGGCCATGGGGGTGAACGGCAGGGCCCGGAAGGTGATGCGGGCCTTGATGCCGTGGGTGTCGTGCAGTGACTGGAGTGCGGCGCGCAGGGTTTGTCCGTAGGCGTTGCGCTGGGCGAGCCAGCGCCGCTGGATGGTGTCGGCGCCCTCGTCCCAGGAGACGGGGCTGGGGAAGGCCAGGTCGATGTCCCGGCTGGGCAGCAGGACTCGCACCGTCACCGTCTGCCCGGGCTCACCTGGCCGGTGTGGACGGCATGGATCGGGCGGGCCATGGCGAGGGCCTGGCCGCTGAGGCAGACGGCGTCGATGGTCACCTCGTGCTCGGCGAATGCTGCGGTCAGCAGCTCGCCGAGCGCGGCGATGGCCGAACCGTGTGCCGGGGTCGATCTGGGTGCCGGGCGAGGTGTGTTGCGGCTGGCGGCATCCAGAAGGCCCCTCCAGTGGGGTGTGGAGGGTGGTGCTTTGGCCGCCCACGTTCACAGCTGCGTGACCACCTTCAGCAAGTCCGCAGTCTCCCGGGGGAGATGGTTGCCGCGCAGCCAGTCGCTGAGGGTGGCCACCGGAACGCCGGTCGCGCGACTGGCCCGGGCGAGGGTCAGGCGTGAGCCGGCCTCTGCCAGGCGGGTCTGCGCCTGCTGCCCCAGACTGTTCAGTTCGGTAAGGACCTCGGGGGGCGGGCGGCTGGAGGCGGGCACAGGCGTCAACTGCCCTTCTCACGAAGGTCGTCGGAAACTCCGACCCGGAAAAGCAGTCTAGGACCCCATCTGACGACTTTTCCGACGTTGTTCGACATCTCTGCCGTTGGCACGCTTCCCGCGCGTCAATGCCTGGTAGTGGCCGCGCGCATCGGGCGGTCGGCCTCTCGAAGGGAGCGGAGGGAATATGGCGCAGCGTTCGACCAGACGACGGCTGGCACGGGCGGCACTGTTTGCCACCGTCCGGGCCGCCGCGGCAGCGGCGGGATCCGGGATGGTGGCCTCTGCGCTGTGGTGGGTCCAGACGCGGTGAACGGCGCCGGGGCGGGCCGTTGTGCGTGACGAGGGGAGCGGGTGGGGTTGGTGGGCCGGACGGTGGCGAAGAGATGGGCCCCCGATGGCAGCGTGTGGCGGCCTTCATCCGATGAAGAGGCATGACAGTTGGTCGAGGAGGCTGGGTGTGGGGGCTGGGTTCGGTGGTGTCGTGGCATGCCGGGGCCGGCGTCTGCGTGGTAGTGGCGGTGGTGAGCGCATCCGTGTGTCTCGCTGAACGGGGCCGCCGGGTCACGCTGGTGGCGTTGGTACGACACGCGCCGCCGGGGACAGTGGTACGCCAACAGCTGGGCATGGGCGGGCCTGCGATGGAGGTCCGCCTCGGGTCTGCGGTGAGGGAAGGGGGACACCGTGAGGGACCGGCGGATCTCCGAACAGACAGCGCATGACGTGTCAAAGGTGTGGGACTGCGAAGCGATGCCGTTACTGCGCTATGCCATGGTCCTCACGGGTGGTTCACAGCCGGCCGCGGAGGACCTGGTGCAACGGGTGTTCGCGGGGGCCGGGCGGACCTCTGCCCCGCCTGCCTCAGCTGGGCGCTCTGCCGTACCTGCTCCGACCCGACCCGTAGGCTTGCCCATCCCGATAGCGACGGCTTCTGCGCAACGTGCGCTACTACCTGATATGGCAACCGGAATGGACTCGTCCCACGACGACGGACCACCCTCTTGTGCGCGGGGAGCAGCATGGCTCCGGCACTTTCGGGGCAGGCTTCTGCGGATCATCCCCGCGTGCACAGGGAGCAGAACTTCCTCGGCTGCAAGGTCACCAACAGCGAGGGAACATTCCCGCGCGAGGGGAGCAGAGCGCGGGCCCGAGCGAGCGGGCCGGGCGCTGGGGGCCATCCCCGCGTGCGCGGGGAGCAGTCAGCGAACGTCCCGGCGCCGGACGGCGGCGGGGGATCATCCCCGCGTGCGCGGGGAGCAGGAGCGAGCCAACTGTCCGGAAGCGAAGGCTCGGGGACCATCCCCGCGTGCGCGGGGAGCAGATGCGCTCGGCCAGGGTCTGGCTGAACTCGTTGGGACCATCCCCGCGTGCGCGGGGAGCAGACCCGGTACAGGCCCGAGCTGGCTTCGATGCCGGGACCATCCCCGCGTGCGTGGGGAGCAGATGCGGCCCTGGTTGGTGAGGACGTAGCCGTTGGGACCATCCCCGCGTGCGCGGGGAGCAGACGGGGCCCGGGGTGTCGCGGTCGCCGATGGGGGGACCATCCCCGCGTGCGCGGGGAGCAGAGCTGTGTCTCCGCGTCATGGAACGACTGGGTGGGACCATCCCCGCGTGCGCGGGGAGCAGCCGGCGTCCTCGACGGCGCACGCCATGCGGTGGGGACCATCCCCGCGTGCGCGGGGAGCAGGCCTCCCGGTGGGAGGTGTACAAGGCCAGCCGGGGACCATCCCCGCGTGCGCGGGGAGCAGCCGCCCAGCATCGAAGACCGCATCCCCACCGGGGGACCATCCCCGCGTGCGCGGGGAGCAGATCCGCGCCCTGGTCGCCGGGGCGGGCGGCTGGGGACCATCCCCGCGTGCGCGGGGAGCAGCTTCCGGGCGCCGCGGTGGGCGAGGCATCCGTGGGACCATCCCCGCGTGCGCGGGGAGCAGACCGCACCCAAGACCGGGTCCGACCCCGCGCAGGGACCATCCCCGCGTGCGCGGGGAGCAGGAGATGTCGGTGTCGGGGTCGAAGGCGGCGCTGGGACCATCCCCGCGTGCGCGGGGAGCAGGCGAGGTCGAGGGGTTGGTGGTGTCCAGGTCGAGGACCATCCCCGCGTGCGCGGGGAGCAGGCCGCGCACCGTGGGGGCCTTCTCGCCCGTCCGGGACCATCCCCGCGTGCGCGGGGAGCAGCACCGCCGAGTCTCTCGGCGACGCCATCGCCGGGGACCATCCCCGCGTGCGCGGGGAGCAGCTCGCGAAGAACGGCAAAGAGGCATTCGACCTGGGACCATCCCCGCGTGCGCGGGGAGCAGGCGGTGAGGGCCAGGACGACGGCGGCGATGTGGGGACCATCCCCGCGTGCGCGGGGAGCAGTCGCTTTCATCCCCGTCGGCGAGGGGCACCTCGGGACCATCCCCGCGTGCGCGGGGAGCAGGTGGACGCCATGTCCGGGGTGTCGATGGGCTGGGGACCATCCCCGCGTGCGCGGGGAGCAGATCCCCGACAACTCGCCTGCGAGCAGGACCTGGGGACCATCCCCGCGTGCGCGGGGAGCAGCTTCACTTCCCGCAGTGCCCGGTCGAGCCAGGCGGACCATCCCCGCGTGCGCGGGGAGCAGACCCCGCCCGACCTGTGGGACCGCATCGACTACGGACCATCCCCGCGTGCGCGGGGAGCAGGGGTCGTCGGTGTCCGTGCAGTTCCGCGCCAAGGGACCATCCCCGCGTGCGCGGGGAGCAGCTGGCGTAGTAGGCGAGCCGCCCGAGTGCAATGGGACCATCCCCGCGTGCGCGGGGAGCAGATCCAGTTCTGTTCGCTCCGCCCGGCCGGGATGGGACCATCCCCGCGTGCGCGGGGAGCAGACTGCGTGACCTGCAGCTTTATGGCCGAGGCGATCTGATTTCACAGAGTTCCATTGAAACAGTCATACCTGGCATATCGGTTTACTTCCGAAGTTCTAGCGTCACTGGGCCCGGACTCCCTGGTCTGTTACTACACACTGAGCAGCTCAGGCTTGAAGTTGATCAGACTGCAGGCAACTTCCTGCAGAAGCCTACGTGGTGCGGGATTTACCTGTATCCATCGGGCCATGACAGGTGACGGGGGGCTCCTCCCAGGATTGGGAGGCCGGCTCGCAGGTCCGGTCCGGACTGTGTGGGCCAAGCACGACCGGGATACTGACGGCTGGCTGCCGCTGTGGCGTCACATGGAAGACAGCGCTGCTGTGGCGGGACTGTTGTGGGACAGGTGGTTACCGAACAGCCTGCGCGGTCTGATTGCCGAGCCCTTGCCAGGGGGCGAGGCGGATGCCCGGCACTTGGTGGTTTGGCTTGCCTCGGTTCACGACATCGGGAAGGTGACGCCGGCCTTTGCCTGTCAGGTCGATCAACTCGCCGACCGGATGCGTGCGGAGGGGCTGGAGATGCGGACGGCGCGTGCGTTCGGCCCTGACCGCAGGATGGCCCCCCATGGCTTGGCCGGGCAGTTGCTGCTGAGCGAGTGGCTTGAATCGCTCGGCTGGACGGGACGGCAGGCCGGGCAGCTTACGACTGTGGTGGGGGGCCACCACGGCGTCCCGCCGGACCACGGTCAGATCAAGGCACTGGACGATCGGCTGTACCTGCTGCGCACTCCAGGGACGAGTCGTCCGCTGTGGCGGTGTGTGCAGGACGAGTTGCTCGATGCTTGTGCCGATGAGTTCGGCGTGCGCGGGCGGTTGGCGGAGTGGCGGACAGTCAAACTGTCGCAGCCAGTACAGGTGCTGCTCACTGCTGTGGTGATCCTTGCTGACTGGATCGCCAGCAACCCGGAACTGTTCCCGTACTTCCCGGACGAGTCACGGCGTAGCGGTGAGGAACGCGTGGCTGCGGCATGGCGGGGGCTGCGCCTTCCTCCGCCATGGCAGCCCGACGTTCCTGGCGAGGATGTACAGGAACTTTTTGCCTCCCGCTTCGACCTGCCGCCAGGGGCGAAGCCCCGGCCGGTTCAGGAGGCCGCGGTCCGGCTTGCGCACGAGATGCCTGAGCCGGGGCTGTTGATGGTGGAGGCGCCGATGGGTGAAGGGAAGACCGAGGCCGCCCTTGCCGTTGCGGAGATCTTCGCCGCACGCGCGGGTGCTGGAGGCGTGTTCTTCGCGCTGCCGACCATGGCGACCGGCAACGCGATGTTCCCTCGTCTCCTCCAGTGGCTCGAGAGGCTGCCCGCCAAGGACGGCGCCCGCTTCTCTGTGCTGTTGGCGCACTCGAAGGCTGCCTTGAACGAGGAGTACGCCGACCTCATGAGGGAGAGCCGCCAGCCCGTCAAGGCAGTCGACATGGATGCCGTGACCGAGGAATGGCGGCCCTCGCATGCGACCCGGAATGCGCCGGCGGACCTGGTGGCGCATGAATGGCTGCGGGGCCGCAAGAAGGCGATGCTGTCGTCGTTCGTGGCGGGGACTGTCGATCAGTTGCTGTTCGCGGGGCTCAAGTCGAAGCACTTGGCACTGCGTCACCTCGCGGTCGCCGGCAAGGTCATCGTGATCGATGAGGCGCACGCCTACGACACGTACATGAGCGCGTACCTGGACCGGGTGCTGTCGTGGCTGGGGGAGTACCGGGTGCCGGTCGTGGTGCTCTCAGCGACGCTCCCCGCGGCCAGGCGCCGGCAGCTCGCGGAGGCCTACGCGGGGGCTGGAGAAGGGGATGCGGCTTTCGAGGCATTGGAGCAGACGACCGCATATCCGCTACTGACGGCGGTGGCGCCCGGGCGTGAGCCGGCCGTCGAGCAGCCCGAAGTCTCCGCACGCGGTGGCAACATCCAGGTCGAGCGCCTTGACGACGGCCTGGACGTCCTGGCCGACCGGCTCGCGGCAGAACTCGCCGGCGGTGGCTGTGCGCTCGTGGTCCGCAACACGGTCAAACGGGTCTTGGACGCGGCCCGTGTCCTGCGTGAGCGTTTCGGCGACGCCCATGTGACGGTCGCTCACTCATGCTTCATCGATGTCGACCGGGCCGCGAAGGACGCCGATCTCCTCAGACGGTTCGGTCCTGCGGAGAAGGCCGCCGGGCGACCTGGGATGCACATCGTGGTGGCCAGCCAGGTCGCAGAACAGTCTCTTGACGTCGACTTCGATCTGCTCGTCACGGATCTGTGCCCCGTCGACCTCCTGCTCCAGCGGGTGGGCCGCCTTCACAGGCATCAGCGCGGCGAGGCTCAGAGCGGACGACCGGAGCGGCTTCGCAGTGCGCGCTGCCTGGTGACCGGCGTCGACTGGCATGGGGATGTGCCCACTGCGGTGCGTGGATCCGTCGCGGTCTACGGGGCTCACATGCTGCTGCGGTCTGCTGCCGTCCTGCTGCCTCACCTGGACGATGTCAGCCATCCGGTCCGGATTCCGCAAGACATCAGCCCCCTGGTGCAAGGAGCGTATACGGATGCGCCAGCAGGTCCCGCCGGGTGGACTGAGGCCATGGCGAAGGCACGCCTCGCCCACGAAGAGCACCGCGCTGACCAGGCAGGCAGGGCCGACACGTTTCTTCTCGCACCGGCAGCCCGTCCAGGGCGTCCGTTGATCGGCTGGGTTGCGGCGGGCGCCGGTGACGCGGACGACAGCCGGGCCGGGCGCGCCCAGGTGCGCGACAGCAGAGAGAGCCTGGAAGTCATCGTTGTTCAGCGACGGGGGGACGGGTCACTGGCCACTGTGCCGTGGCTGGCGGACGGCAGAGGCGGTTTGGATCTGCCCCAGGACCGGGCGCCGTCGCCGAAAGCGGCCCGTGCGGCGGCCACCTGCGGTCTGCGGCTGCCGATCCAGTTCTCCTATGCCGACGTGATGGACAAGGCGATCACCGAACTTGAAGAACTCTACGTGCCCGCATGGCAGGTGAAGGACAGTCACTGGCTCGCCGGCCAGCTGATTCTCGCGCTCGACACCGATTGTCAGACCCACCTGGCAGGGTTTCAGCTCCGCTACAGCGAACGCGACGGTCTTGAGGTGACCCGTGCCTGAACCAGCTGACGACGCCGGCCCATTGGCGTTCGACCTCACCAGCCGGCCGTGGATCCCGGTCCTGCGCCAGGACGGCAGTCAGGATGAACTGTCGCTGAGCGAGGTGTTCGAGCAGGCCCATGAGCTGCGCCGTCTCGTCGGGGACCTGCCCACCCAGGAGTTCGCCCTGCTGCGGCTTCTGCTCGCTGTGGCGCACGATGCCCTCGACGGGCCGCGGGATACCGAAGACTGGGCCGGCCTGTGGGCCGATGACGCGTGCTTCACCCCGGTCGGACCGTACCTGGACCAGCATCGGACCCGGTTCGACCTGCTGCACCCACAGGCCCCGTTCTACCAGGTCGCCGATCTGCGGACGGCGAAGGGCGAAGTCTTCTCGCTCAACAGGATCGTCGCCGACGTCCCCAACGGTGACCCGTTCTTCAGCTCCCGTCTGCCGGGCGTGGACCGGCTTGATTTTGCTGAAGCCGCGCGCTGGGTCGTGCACGCCCACGCCTTTGACACCTCCGGCATCAAGACCGGTGCTGTGGGCGACGCCCGCGCCAAGAACAACAAGGTATATCCCCTCGGTGTCGGATGGACCGGAATGCTCGGCGGCGTCGTCGCCGAAGGAGACAGCCTCCGGGAGACGCTGCTGCTGAATCTGGTGGCCGCCGACACGAACGGTCTGCGATTCGGCGCCGATGACCGGCCGGCGTGGCGGCGCGAGCCCTGCGAGGCCGGAGCGGACAGTGGTCGGACCCCGTCGGGCCTGCGGGATCTGTACACCTGGCAGTCGCGGCGAGTGCGGCTGCATTTCGACGCCGAAGCCGTCCATGGGGTCGTGCTCGGCTACGGTGACCCGCTTGCCGCGTACAACATGCACACGTACGAGCCGATGACGGCCTGGCGGCGCAGTACGGCCCAGGAGAAGAAGCAGGGCAAGCCGCTGATCTATCTGCCCCGCGAGCACGACCCCGCGCGTGCGGCGTGGCGGGGGCTGGCCGCGCTGATCGCCGATCGCGCCCAGGCCGGTCAGGGCGCTGACGCTGCCCCGTACCTGCGGCCGGGCATTCTCGAATGGATCGCGCGACTGGTCACCGAAGGGGAGCTGCCGCGAGGCTTCCTCATCCGGGCCCACGTGGTCGGACCGGTCTACGGCACCCAGCAGTCGGTGATCGACGAGATCGTCGACGACCATGTTGCTATGGCCGTGGTGCTGCTGCACCAGCGCGAGCGGGAGCATGCACAGCAGGCCATCGATGCGGTCGCCGAAGCCGAGGCCGCTGTCACCGCTCTGGGCGACCTTGCAACCGACCTCGCCCGTGCTGCAGGTGCCGCCGGCGAAGGCCCGCGGGCCGCGGCACGTGAGGCCGGCTTCGCAGCCCTCGACGGCCCCTACCGCACCTGGCTGAGGAATCTGGCCGAGGCGGACGACCCGTATGCACAACGCACCCGATGGCAGAAGGACGTGTACCGGCACCTCATCACGCTCGCCGAGAAGCTCCTGACCGCCGCTGGAGACACCGCGTGGCAGGGCCGCATCCTGCCCGCCAAGAGCGGCTCGGTGTGGCTGAACTCGGCACTGGCCGACAAGTGGTTCCGCTCCCGTCTGAGCAAGGCCCTGAGCCACCCGTTCACCCCGGACCGGCCTGCGGAAGCCGGCCCGGCGTCTGGATCCGACTCCTCCTCGAGGGTGCCCGCATGACCACTACCGCCAGCATCCCCACAGTCCGTGCGCGAGCCGGAGCGGTCACCGGCAGGCTCATCACGCGGCTGCAGAACGACCATCTCGCCGACCGGCCGCACGCCGTGGCCGCGCTGGCGAGACTGCGGCGCGGCGCAGGCAAGGAATTCGCCCAGGTCCCCGACCTGTGGGGTCTGCTTGATACCGGACCGCTGCACGAGCCCCCGGCAGACGGCGGCCGTCCTTGGAATGAGAAGGAACTGTCGCGAGCCGAGGATGCTGTGCACGTGGCGGCCACGCTGTGGGCTCTGCACCAGCAGTCCCGGCCCCGGGGCATGCACCAGCCCGATCGCCGTGACAACCCAAGAGGGCTGGGGGCTGCCGTGCGCCGTCTGATGCCGCCGGGCGACATCGCAGAACCCGTCCTCAAACGATTCGTGCGGGCAGGCAACGCACCGGATCTGGCAACGCTCGCGCAGCGCCTGCGGGACATCGTCGTCCTGCTCCGCGGTGACGACATCGAGCTCGACTACGGCCTGCTGGCCGAGCAGCTCTGCCACTGGCAGGAGCCCGGCGGCCGGGACGTTGTCCGCCGCGCATGGGGGCGCTCGTTCCAGGCGTACCGGACCCCCGCCGAGGCTGCAGCCGGCAGCCGGACTCCCTCTCCAACCGAGACCATCGACACCTCCAAGGACGCCTCGTGAAGCGGATCTTCCTCGACGTGCACGCTCTGCAGACCGTGCCTCCCAGCAACCTGAACAGGGACGACACCGGTGCACCGAAGTCCGCCGTCTATGGCGGCGTGCCCCGGGCCCGCGTCTCCAGCCAGGCCTGGAAGCGCGCGACGCGCACCTATTTCAGGGACGAACACCTTCTCGACCCGAGCGAGCTCGGCGTACGCACGAAGAAGGTGGCGGAAGTCCTCGCCGAGCGAATCGTCGCCCTGGAGCCCTCCCTGGAAGGTGCTGCTCTGACGCTTGCGGCTGAGGTGATCGAGGCCGCAACCGGTTCCAAGATCGAGGTGCCCAAGCGGAAGGCGGGAGCGGCCAAGGACGGCCAGGAGGAACCGGCGCCCCAGTCCAAGTACCTGATGTTCCTCAGCGCCCGGCAGCTTGAGGGCCTTGCCCGATTTGCCGTCGAAGGTGCCGACGACATCAAGGCTTACCTGAAGGACAACAAGGCGCGGGCCAAAGCCATTGCTGACACCCGCCACTCCGTGGACATCGCTCTGTTCGGCCGGATGGTCGCGGACTCCGCCGACATCAACGTGGACGCCGCGGTCCAGGTCGCCCACGCCATCAGCGTTCACCGCGTGGAGAACGAGTCCGACTACTACACCGCTGTCGACGACCAGAACACGGACGCCGAGCCCGGCGCCGGAATGATCGGCACGGTCGACTTCAACTCCGCCACCCTCTACCGGTACGCCACCATCGCCGTCCACCAGCTGGGGGAGAACCTCGGCCAGGGCCTGCGCGAGGACGAGCCGCTTACCGTTCCCGTGCGCCGTGCGGTGGAAGCATTCGTCCACGGCTTCGTGGCCTCCCTGCCCACCGGAAAGATCAACACGTTCGGGCACCACACCCTGCCCGACGTGGTCATCGTCAAACTGCGCACCACACGCCCCGTGAGTTTCGTTGCGGCATTCGAAGAGCCCGTGACGAGCGAGCTGGGCGGCGGCCACGTCAGGGAAGCCGTCGGGCGCCTCGCCGAGTACATCCCCGACATCGAACGCGCCTACGGGGACAGCGAATCGACCAGCACCTGGGTTCTGCGCGTGGGCCCGGCCACGGAAAAGCTCACCGGACTCGGCGAAGAGACCACCAACCTGACCACCCTCGTCTCCTCGGTCGGCAGCGCCGTCGCCGCCCAGGTGGAGAAGCCTGCATGAGCGTGCTCACCCTCCGACTCGCCGGGCCCCTGCAGGCCTGGGGGGCCTCCGCCCGCTTCACCCGCCGTACCACCGAGCCGGCGCCGACGAAAAGCGGCGTCATCGGCATGCTCACCGCTGCCCGGGGCATCCAGCGCGGCGACGACACAGCTCTGGCCCAGCTGAGCGCACTGCGCTTCGGCGTCCGCATCGACCAGCCTGGCACCCGGATACGCGACTTCCAGACCGCTCATCACGCGGACAGCGGCAAGTCGATGCCGCTCTCGGAGCGTTTCTACCTCGCCGATGCGGTATTCGTCGCCGCGGTCGAAGGCGAGGCGGGGCTGCTTCGCGAACTGCACAGCGCGCTGCGTGCCCCGGTCTATCCGCCCTATCTCGGCCGACGGTCCTGCCCGCCCTCCCAGCCCGTGGAACTCGGCCTCCACGACGACGGCGAACTCGAGCAGGTCCTCAGCAACGAACCCTGGCGAGCCTCCCGCTGGTATCGCAGGCAGTACCGGCAGGCCAGCGTCCCTCTGGCCGTCCTGCGCGAAGCCCGGCCCGGCGAACAGCACGCGGACGTACTGCGCGACCAGCCCCTCAGCTTTGCAGCAGAGCACCGGCGCCACGCACTGCGCAGCATCGTGCGGACCACCGTGGACGTGCCCAACCCGCAAGCCGCCAGCCCGACGAGGAGTGCACCGGCGCACGACCCGTTCGCTGCTCTGCAGGAGGAGAGCCCCTGATGTACCTCACCCGCTTCCGCGTGAACACCGCGCGCCCCGGCGCCCGCCGCCTGCTCTCCTCACCGCAGGCACTCCACGCAGCCGTGATGTCGTCCTTCCCCGCCCTGCTCCCCACAGCCCAAGGCGATGCCGGCGGTCCCAGAGTGCTGTGGCGCTTGGACCACAATGCGCGGGCGGAAGTCTTCCTGTACGTCGTCAGCCCCGCCCAGCCCGACCTCACCCACCTCGTCGAACAGGCCGGATGGCCCGCGGCCGCCGCCAACCCGGAGACACCCGGCTGGCACACCCGCCCCTACGGACAGCTGCTCGACCGTCTTTCAGAGGGCGGTATGTGGGCCTTCCGGCTCACCGCCAACCCGGTCCACCACATCCGCCGGAAGGACGGCGAACCCACCAAGGCAACGGCCCACATCACCCCCGTCCACCAGAAGAAGTGGCTCCTCGAACGCCAGGAACGTGCCGGCTTCCGCATCATCGAAAAGCCCCATGACCAACGGCTCCTGCCCAGCGGGACAACCCTCAAAGGGCATGAACACCACGGCGACCGTTACGAATTGACCGTCCGGGACCAGCGCCCACTGTCCTTCGCCAAGTCCGGCGGCCCGACGCAGGCGCAGCGCCGCCCCGTGAGCCTGCTGACCGTCACGTACGACGGACGCCTGCAAGTCACCGATCCCGAAGCCCTGCGCCGCACGCTCACCCAGGGGCTCGGCAAAGCCAAAGCGTACGGGTGCGGGTTGATGACCCTGGCCCCGCCAGTCCCCAACGCTGGAGGGTGAAGCGGTGACGACTGTCGGCAAGCGCCCCGCCCTCACACCGCGGCACCTCACACGCGCCAGCGACCGGATGTCCTTCGTCTATCTGGAGCGTTGCACCATCCACCGGGACGCCAACGCAATCACGGCGGAGGACGCCGACGGCACCACGCACATCCCCTCCGCCACCATCGGCACCCTCCTCCTCGGCCCCGGAACCCGCATCACCCACCAGGCCATGAGCGTCCTGGGGGAGACCGGCGCAGCCGTGGCCTGGGTAGGCGAACAGGGTGTGCGCTACTACGCGGCAGGACGGGCTCTGACCCGCTCCTCCGCCCTCGCAGAAGCCCAGGCCGGCCAATGGGTCAATGTCCGAAGCCGCCTTGCCGTCGCCCGCAACATGTACCGGCTGCGGTTCCCTGATGAGGACCCTGCCGGGTGTTCACGCCACGAACTTCTCGGCCTGGAAGGACGACGAGTCAAAGACTGCTACCGCGCACAAGCGGCCCGCACCGGCATCCCCTGGCGCGGCCGTAAATACATCCCGGGCGACTTCGCGAGCGGCGACCCTGTGAATCAGGCCGTCACCGCCGCGGCCCAGTGCATGTACGGAATCGCCCACGCAGTCGTCGCGTCACTCGGCTGCAGCCCTGCACTCGGCTTCATCCACTCAGGCCACGAGCTGTCCTTCGTCCTGGACATCGCCGATCTCTACAAGACCGAGATCGGTATCCCCCTGGCCTTCGATGTCGCAGCACAGGGAGACGAAGACGTTGGCTCACGAACCCGCCGCGCCCTACGCGATCGGATCAACGAACTCTCCCTGCTGGACCGTTGCGTTGCCGATATCCAAAGTCTTCTGAAACCCAGACCTGACGAAGTGAGCAGCATGTCAGACGTCGTCACCCTGCAGAGCAACGGCGGCCACGCAGTACCTTCCGGCCGCAACTACGACGAGGAGCCCGTGAGCTGGTGACCGTCATCGTCCTCACAAACTGCCCCGCAGGACTACGAGGATTCCTGACGCGATGGCTTCTGGAAATCTCTGCAGGCGTCTTCATCGGCAACCCATCGGCCAAAGTACGCGACGTCCTCTGGGACGAGGTGCAACAGTACGCAGACCAAGGCCGGGCCTTACTCGCTCACACGACAAACAACGAGCAGGGCTACACATTCCGAACCCACGACCATAACTGGCACCCCGCCGACCACGAAGGCCTCACTTTGATCCGCCGCCCAAGCAGCGGCACGCCCTCCACGTCCAGCGCACCCAAGGCCGGCTGGAGCAAGGCTTCCAAACGTCGCCGATTCGGCAGGGCTTGATCGTTATATATGCCCGGTAAGAGCGTTTTGGGTGATTCGATGAAACTACTCGAGAACGGGCGGTTCCTGCGCTAAAAGCGCAGGTCGGTGAGTCTGCTCCCCGCACGCGCGGGGATGGTCCCTCCCGGCCATCAGGGGTTAAAACGATCCGGTACTGCTCCCCGCACGCGCGGGGATGGTCCCGGGTTGGGGAACACGGTCGCTTCGAGCCGGTCCTGCTCCCCGCACGCGCGGGGATGGTCCCGGGCTGCACCCGGATAAATAACTAGACAGGTTCTGCTCCCCGCACGCGCGGGGATGGTCCCCGCGATTCCCTGCATGTACCGGACGGGGCCATCTGCTCCCCGCACGCGCGGGGATGGTCCCTCCGTTCCTTGGGAAGACCTGTCGCCCGAGGACTGCTCCCCGCACGCGCGGGGATGGTCCCCCGGCCCTGGAGTACGTGCAGGAGACGATTTTCTGCTCCCCGCACGCGCGGGGATGGTCCCGCGCTCCGGCTCCTCGCCAACGAGGGGCTTATCTGCTCCCCGCACGCGCGGGGATGGTCCCACCACCGTCGGCGGGGCCTCCGAGGCGATCGACTGCTCCCCGCACGCGCGGGGATGGTCCGAGGGCGACGGCCAGGCGGGGAACGGTCTCCGGCTGCTCCCCGCACGCGCGGGGATGGTCCGAGGGCGACGGCCAGGCGGGGAACTCTCCGGCTGCTCCCCGCACGCGCGGGGATGGTCCCTTCTACAGGATCAAGCCGACCGCCGAACTCGGCTGCTCCCCGCACGCGCGGGGATGGTCCCGGATCGCACGCGCGGCGACGCCGGGCCCGTGGCTGCTCCCCGCACGCGCGGGGATGGTCCCAGGGCCAGCGTCGGGCTGCTGCCGCTGGTGCCCTGCTCCCCGCACGCGCGGGGATGGTCCCTCCGCGCCCGCATCGAGAGCGGTGAGTTCCCGCTGCTCCCCGCACGCGCGGGGATGGTCCCACCCAGCCACGAGCGACTGCGAGCGAGACGGCCTGCTCCCCGCACGCGCGGGGATGGTCCCGCGCACTGCTGCTCCTCCAACTCCCGCAGCCTCTGCTCCCCGCACGCGCGGGGATGGTCCCTCCAGGCGACGGTCGGGTAGTCGTAGGCGTGGCTGCTCCCCGCACGCGCGGGGATGGTCCCGGCGTCGAGTCCGCGCCGCTCCCCATCGGCGTCTGCTCCCCGCACGCGCGGGGATGGTCCCGTCTTCTTCAGCGTCGCATCGTGAGCCCGCTCCTGCTCCCCGCACGCGCGGGGATGGTCCCCACATCCGACCGCCACACCAAGACGGCAGATGCTGCTCCCCGCACGCGCGGGGATGGTCCCTCTCTTCACTCTGGGCGGCTCCTGCCAGCCGGCTGCTCCCCGCACGCGCGGGGATGGTCCCTTCGAGCCCTTCGTGTAGAAGGTCGTGGTGACCTGCTCCCCGCACGCGCGGGGATGGTCCCTCGGCGGCGACGAGGAGTTCGACGGGATCCAGCTGCTCCCCGCACGCGCGGGGATGGTCCCGGGCCCGTGGTCGCGGTCGTCAACGTCCCGGCCTGCTCCCCGCGCGCGCGGGGATGGTCCCATCCGCACGGGCCGGGTGACGATCACCCCGTCCTGCTCCCCGCACGCGCGGGGATGGTCCCCAGCCTTGGGTGGGGGAGACCAACTCCAAGTACTGCTCCCCGCACGCGCGGGGATGGTCCCGACCACGGCGACCCGGGCGCGTTCCCGATGGCCTGCTCCCCGCACGCGCGGGGATAGTTTCCCGGACGTGCCGCGCGTCATCTGAGAGACCAGGTGGATCAGGCCTGCTCTGTGTTGCTTTCGCCGAGTGCTGTGCGCAGCCAATCGAGTGAGTCTGTTTCGAGTACCGCTTCGGCAAGTGCATGGGCGGTTTTCGTCGTGAGGCGGCTGCGGCTGTTGTCGATCCAGCGCTGCGCGTTCTGATATCCCTGGGCCTTGTACTCGATGCCCTGGATCAGGCATTCCAGCTTGTCGGCGTCCCGTGCACAGACTGCCTCCGGGGTTTCCTTGGCTTCGTATTCGTCGATCAGCTCGCGTACGGCCTGAGCCAGAATTTCGGGCATCTGGGCGACCTGGTCGGCGGTGACGTGGCGGGGGTCGGCCTGCGGCGCGTATTTCCTGCCCAGGTAGTTCACGTCCCCGGTGCGGGATTCCTGCGAGTCGTGCCATACCGCGAGGAATGCCGCCCTGGCTGGGTCCGCGCCCTCCAGCTTGGCGATTATCGTCGCGATGAGGGCAGTACGCCACGAGTGATCGGCGACCGACTCCGGCTCTTTGACCCCGGCCATCCACCATCCCGTGCGTGCGGTGTTCTTCAGCGTCCCCGCCTCGTACAGGAAGCGTGCCACCGCGGTCAGGTCCTCGGACACCGTCAGGCTCCTCTCACGCCTCGGCGAGGCGGATCGCGTACCGGATGCTCTCCAACTCCCGCCGTCCGCGCGGCGAGAGTCCCCCGCTATCCAACATGATCGACAGCCTCTCGCGCAGGTCCCGGGACGCTGCACCCGAGCGGAGCAGGCCGGGCCGGGCCTGGAGGAGGGCCCAGACGCTGTGGATGTTGAGTTCCACATAGCCGTGCCCGGGCGTGATCCCGTCGACGAGATGTTTCAGCAGCCTGTCGCCTGCCCACGGCCCCGGAGAGCGGTCGGCGATGAAGGCGTCGGAGAGCTCGACTTGCCTCACCTCGCCGACCCAGTAGCCGAAGTAGTTGAGGTTGGCAGCTTCTCCGGCATCGTCATCCACCAGTGCGGTGTCGATGAAGTGAGACATGCGATCAACGTCGCCCTGTCGGGCGGCAATGGCTGCCACACTGCGAGCGTTCAGCCAGTCGGTGAGCCAATCGGCCGGCCGCTCGCTGCGCTGCTGGTGAACGAGCCAGTCCTCCGTGTCCGTCTCGCGGTCGTATCCGCACAGGTAGAGGGCTTGGCGACGAAGGAGGAACTGGTCCGTACCGCGCGCCTGCTCTGCAGCACGCCGCATCTGAGCGAAGAAGCCTCGCCGCTCAGCCGACGACAGTTCAGGCCCGGATCGAGCCGGTCCGCGGCGAGAAAGGGATGGTGCGGGCAGGTTCCGCACGGGTTGTGGCGGGACGCCGTTGAGCGGCCACACCAGCACTTCGGCGAACTCGCGTTGCATAACCATCGCGCCGAGCAGGCTTTCCTCGACCGGGGAGCCTTCTTCCAGAACGCCTGCGAGGAGCACGTCGGCTTCCAAGGCGCGCTCCAGTACGTGTAAGAGAGCGGACGCGGTACCTATCTGCATCAGCCGGCGGCGGTGGACGAGCATCTGCCCGACAGGCACCGCGGTCAGTGGACGGCGCCCGGTCTCCCACCCAGCGATCGTATCCAGGCTCACCTTCAGGCGCTCGGCGATCTCCTCCTGCGTGAAGCCTTGCTGCTCCCGAATCACCCGCCAGACATGCCCGCTGATGACGCCGAAACGGCCGCGCGAATTCGTACCCGTACTACCGGTCAGGGTTTGTCGAGGGCTCGGCCGCATGGGAGGTCCAATCCGGGCAGCTTTCGGCAAGCCACCTGTACTCGCGGTCACTTCAGCAGTTGCGACGGTTTATCTACCGTAATCGCCATCCCCCGCGAGCCTAGTAGGGAGGCAGCAACTCATGGGTCTGGTTCACGCTCACCAGCCAATCGTGCCAACTCGCCCTGACCGGTGCTGCAACCCGTTACCGAGGTTGAGATGACGTCGACAGCCGTACGGATGCATCGGACAGTCCCCAATTGCGATGAGGACGTCATGGGGTTGACCTTCGAGGTTTCTCCGCGTCGTGGCGGCGCCCCGCCCCGAGAGAAGGACATGCGCAAGGTCGGTGCCATACGGCGGATCGCGGCCGCGCGCCTCAGGTACTGCGGGCTGGAGGCGATGACGGACGACGTCACGCTGATCGTCTCGGAGCTGTTGACCAACGCGTTGCTGCACAGCGGAACGACGGAGATCAGCCTGACCCTCGCTGTCTGCGACGGCTTCCTTCGGATCACCGTGCGGGACGGTATGGCCGGATGCGCCGAGCCCGGTGAGGCCGATGAGAGTGCCGAGTCGGGGCGTGGTCTCGCTCTCGTTGACCACCTGGTTGAGGAGAACGGCGGCGCATGGGGGACCAGAGACGCAGGCGCGGTCACCTGGTGCCGTCTCACCGTTCCGGCCGAGGAGAAGGCGTGATGGCTGCCGCCACCGTCCCGGGGCGGACCAGGGCGGTACCTGTGTGGACGCCGCCGTTAGCCTCTGAAGCCTTGGAAACAGTGCTGACCAAGATCCGTGGATGGCAGCCCTTTGACGGTGAATCGCTCCTCGACGACGTCGGCGCGGTCCTTGACGATGTCGTCCCTGCCAAGGAAGCCTCCGGCGACCATGACATGCGGCTTCGCTCCCATCTGATGCAACTCGTCGCGATCGCCATCGCCGCGGAGGCCGGCCAGAAGGACTCGGAAGCGGAACGCCTGATCGAGCGGGCCCGCCGGTTACGTACCGAGGCGATGCCGGGCGAACACCTCCAGGCCGTGGGGCACCTGCGTCGGATGGCCTGGGCGGTCAACGAACTCCACGAACGCCTTGGCGCGATCAAGTGCCTGCGGGAGGCGGCCTGATGTTGGATTCCCTTCTTCCGCACAACCCGCCCGCCCCGTCGAGAGAGACGCATCGTTCCATGCCTTCCATCGCAGCCGGACCGGCCGTAGCCCCGTACGTCATCCAGCGGTTAGGGGAGGAGGCCGCGCCCGACAACCTGGTCATCAGGCGCACCGCTCCGGGCCGAAGCCGCCTGCACTACCTCGACGAAGATCCCCGGGACCGTGATCCGCGCGGTGTGCTGTACGCGCGGGTCGGCTGGAACCCGCTGGGCGCGGACGGGATGCCGACCGGGGAACCGCAGTGGAAGTTCATGCACCCGCACCGGCAGATGATGACCATGCAAACCCTCCGATGCCAGGTCTGCACCCAGCCCGCCCGCACGAAGATCGGCTTCATCTTCCTTGCAGGGCCCAGGGACGAGGACCCCACCCGGGCCGAGATCCTGACGAACCAGCCCCCGGTGTGCGCCAGGCACGTCCGCACCGTTGCGGCGCTGTGCCCGCACATGGAGAAGCAGCCGATGGTGTTGCTCGCCCAGAGCGCACCCATGTACGGCGTGAGCGGAGTCCTCTACGGCCGCCTCGCCCGCGGGGGCCTGCACGTCGTCGCCCGCCCGGACATCGCCGTGCCTTACGGAAACCCCGACCTGGCCACGTTCCTCGCCTCGCAGATGGTCCGCCGGCTCTCGAGCTTCCGAGTCCTCGACCTCGGCGAGCTGCTCGAGGAACTCGGCACGGCCGCATAGACCCCTGCCCGGTGGCCCGGAAGACCGTCCGCGCCCAGGCCATCGGGCAGGCCGTACGCCCAGCGCAGGGAGCTGCTGGCCGATCCCCTACAACCCGGCTCTCCCTTCCCGCGCTGGTGCTCACCCCCTTCGCCGCTCTTCCCCCGGCGCGGCGAAGGGGGCCCCACGCGCCTGTATCTGACCGTCCACGCCACGGAGGAACGATGACCAGCCTCAGGGTCCCCACCGTTCCCGGGCAGACGATCGTGACCATCGGCGAGAGTTCCCGACGGCAGGGAGTGGGGTCGCGTGCAGGGAAAGGCCCGAAGCGAGCAGCTCGCGGTCGGCCCCTCCTTGCCGCCGAGCGGAGCGGTCTGTTTCACGACGTGACCACACACAGCGGACACCCAGCGTTCTCCGCTGCGCCCCTGCTTGGTGATGCCCGGCTGGAGAACCTCCGCAGGCAATACGAGCGGGGCATCAGCCACTGATTCCCGACTCGACTCCCGGCGCGGGGCGCTGCCCGAAGTCCCCCTCGGGCTCAGTGAATTCTCGTTCCAGCCCACTGCCTTCGCCGCCCTGTCTCTCCCGACGGGGCGGCGAAGGGTCCGATCTCACGGAATGCTCTGGAGGCCAGCATGCAACCGCTGACTCATCCTGTAGAAGCCGACGCAGTCGACTTCACAGCACTGAAGAACTTCGCCGCCCTGCGCGGGCAACTCCGCGTTTCCTTCACGCCGCGGTGCAACATTGCCTGCTGGTTCTGCCACAACGAGGGTGACGTCCCGCCCCCGCTGACCAGGGCGGACCGCTCCCGGCAGCCGCGCACCCGAGCGCTGGACCCGGACAGCTACCTGGCGCTGATCCGCTCCCTGACGGCCGAGGGCCTCAAACGCGTGTACTTCACCGGCGGGGAGCCGCTGTCTTCTCCGATGGCCCGGCCGATCCTGGAAGGACTGCCGGAGCAAGGGCCGGACGGCTCTTACACGCTGATCACCAACGGGACCCGGGTCCGCACTCACCGGGCGTGGCTGTCGCGCACCCCCCTGGACAAGGTGAAGGTATCGCTCCACTACTTCTCCGACGAGAGCCTGAAGGCCATCGCCGGGACCCGCATCGGCATCGACACCGTCCTCGACGGCATCGAGGCGGCCCGGGAGATGTTCCAACGGGTGGAACTGAACACCCTGCTCCAGAAGGAGAACGCCCACGAGGTAGAGCGCATCCTCGACTTCGCCCTGGAACGCCGCCTGCCCGTGCAGTTCATCGAACTGGTCGGAACAGACTTCAACGAAGCCCGGGCCGCCTCAGCCGTGTCGGCCGAAGCGATCCTGACCTACCTGCGCACCCTGACCTCGGACGAGCACGTCGAAGTCGCCGGGGTGGGCCAGGGCCGGCGCGTCTTCCGCATCGACGGCATAGAGATCGACGTTATCCACCGCAACCTCGGCCGGCACCACGTCGGCCAGTGCGGCACCTGCCTCCTGCGCAGCCAGTGCGTGGAGGGCTTCTGGGCCCTGCGCGTCGACCACAACGGCGGCATCCAGCCGTGCCTCTTACGCGATGACCTGCGCCTGAGCGTGACCGAGCTCCTAGCCGACCCGCAACGGCTCGTGGCAGCCGTCGCCGGGCACGTCACAGCCTTCACCGAGGGGACGCTATGACCCACATCCCGCCGCCCTACCAGCCCTTCTCCTACGAGACCGACCACCCGATCGTCGTTCTGGAAGGCGTGTCCGGCGTCGGCAAGTCCACGCTGGCCAGCCTGCTCGCCGCACGCCTGAAGGCATCCACCTTGCACACACTGCCCGACCCGCACACCGACTGGTCCCCGCTCATCGAACGCACGCTGCGGCCGCTGCCTCAACTGGGGTTCTACCTGTCCGGGCTGCTGCACGCGTCCGACCGGATACGACAGGCCCAGGCACACGGGCCTGTGGTGGTCGACCGCTACCTGTCGTCCGTCATCGCCTGCCACCCTGCCGTCCACAGCGTCCCCACCGATGCGGTGACCACGCTGCTCGCACCCTTCCGCCCCTACATGGCGACGCCCACCCGCACCTACTACCTGCGCTGCGCGGAGGACGAGCTGCGCGAGCGGCTGGCCACCAAGACAGACACGAAGAGCGACGACACCGACCTGCTCAACATCCCCGACCGGCTCCCGCGCCTCCTCACCAACTTCGCCAAAGTGGCCGAAGCCGACGCCACCGCGGTCTGGCTCGACACCGACGACAAAACGCCGGACGAGCTCGCCAACTGGGTCATCGCCGATCTGGAGCGCCCCCTTGCTTAACCCCATCGACACGGCCGCGGTCATCCGCGACGGCGGCGCCGTCGGGCACTACCCCGGCGAGATCCACGAGGCCGTCGGCTGGTGGCTGGGCGCCTGCCTGGTCGTCACCATGAAGACCTCCCGTCTCGCCGTGGCCCACGACGGACACCCGGTCAGCGTCGAATTCGCCGACCGCCTGTGCCGGGGCGCAATCAACGCCGAGCACTACGCCTGCCGCGTCCGCCACCTCGGGCAGCAGCCCGAAGAGGAACTGCTGGCCGCAGCAAGCGCCCTTGAAGCCCCGGCCGCGTGGGTGTCCGCGAGAACCGACAACCGCACCGACACCGTACGGATCCGCCTCTACACCCCGCTCGGCACGCTGCTGGACGACACCACCGGGCTCGCAGCGATCCGCGACCTCATCGCCCGGGACCGCATCCCGATCCCCGTGAACACCCAGGCCAAGGGCGCGATCGAGCTCTGGCCCCCCACGTCGGCAGACGGAGCCCACCCGTGATCAACGCAGCAGAGATCATCGAGTCCGGCACCAACATCCTGTTCGTCACGCTCGACTCCCTGCGCCACGACGTCGCCCACCGCGCGCTCGAGGACGGCCGCACACCGCGCCTCGCCGGGCTCCTTCCGGGCGGACAGTGGGAACGCCGACAGACGCCCGGAACCTTCACCTTGCCCGCCCACATGGCGTTCTTCTCCGGCTTTCTGCCCAAACTGCCCCAGCCCCAGCAGCCGGCCCGCCTGTGGGAGTGCCGCCCACCAGCCTTCAAGAAGGTGCCGCCCCAGACGTTCGTGTTCGACGCCCCCAATCTCCTCGACGGACTCGCCGCGCACGGCTACCGCACCGTATGCGTCGGCGGGGTCACCTACTTCTCCCAAGAGACCCCACTCGGCTCGGTACTGCCTGCAATGTTCCACGAGGCGCACTGGCGGCCCGAGTTCTGCTCCCCGGAGCCCGATTCCACTCGCCATCAGGCAGACCAGGCCCTCGCCATCGCCGATCACTACGACGGCCGCTGGCCGTTACTGCTGTTCGTCAACGTCTCCGCCACACACGTCCCCCACGGCCACTACCTGGGCAACAGCACGGACAGCAGCGCCTCACAGGCGGCCGCGCTCGCCTACGCCGACGCCCACCTGGGTCGGCTGCTCGACGGGCTCTCCGCCCGGGGACGGTGGCTGGTCATCATGTGCGCCGACCACGGCGATGCCTACGGAGACGACGGCTTCCACGGCCGCGGCATCGCCCACCCTGCCGTGTGGAATGTGCCTTTCGCCATATGGGTGCACAACTGACCGCTACGCTCGATCCGTATGAGCGATGGATCGATGCGTGACGCCTCCGTGGTCGTGGCGCGCGACTCAAACGGCCTTGTTGCACTGCTGAGCGCCGACTTTCCCGCCCACGGAGGCGAGTACCTGTTCCTGCCCGGCGGGCGCCGTGAAGACGGAGAGAGCGCGCTGGACTGCGGCCGCCGCGAGCTGCGCGAGGAAGCCGGAGTGAGTGCCGGGCAATGGCGGCAGCTGGGATCACACGCCATCACGCTGAGCTCTCCGGCACGCGTCCACATCTACGAGGCCCGAGACCTGACACTCGGCGCCCAGGAACTCACCGAGACGGAGCAGGACTTCAAGCTGATGTGGTGGCCGATGGCCGATGCGCTGCAAGCTGTGCACGACGGGCGGTTCCTCCTCCCCGCCGGGCCGCTGGCCCTGCTCCTCTCAGATCACCGCCCTGCGAACAGCTGAGGGGGGTGAACCGGAGTCCCTGACCTGGCTGAAGACCACCACCGAGGCCATGTTCCCCAGGATCGACCTACCGGACCTGCTGTTCGAGGTCCACTCCTGGACCGGCTTCCTCGACTCCTTCGGCCACGTCTCCGAAACCGCCGCACCCGTATGGAGGGCCTGCTCGTCTCCATGGTCGCCCTGCTGGTCTCCCAGAGCTGCAGCATCGGCCTGACCGCGGTCATCGACCCGAACAACAAGGCGCTGACCCGCTCGCACGTCGACCAGAACTACGTGCGCGCCGGCACCATCGCAACGGCGACGCCGCCCAGTCCCGCATCGATCAGGTGCAGCGCCCTCCTCGTTTCGCCGCAGCGGGTCTCGCACTCTGCCTGGACCGCGTCCAGCCACGCGAGCAGCTCGACTGATGCCGGGCCAGGGCGAGCGTAAGCACGGGTGGCAAGCATTCGTTCGAGGCCGCATCCTGGTCGCTCTTGCAGGCGGGGATGAACGCCGGGTGCGCAAGGATCGCATCGCCCAGCAGCGCCTGCAGAGCACGCAGCAAGGTCTGATCGGCACGGTCCGCGTCGCACAGGTCGAAGAACTCGATCCACCCCACAAGCAGCCACGCCTGCGCGAGGACGGCCGCGGTGCGCTGCTTGGTCTGCTTGGCAGCCTCCTGCAGCAGGGCACAACCCAGGGCCCGCGCACGTGGAGACCGAGCGGAAAGGGCGTCAACGCCCACGAGGTCTGGCTGTTCAGGATCGGTCCTCGGGAGCTTCGCCGACAACCCACCACTCGTCTGCGTCTGACTCGTCCAAGTCGCGTGCAAGGCTGTCGATCATGCGGCCAATCCTGCTTTCCACCGATCTCTCCGGCAGGCTGGCTCGGTGATATCGGGTGGCTTCCCAGTACTCGCGGAAGATGCGGTTCTGAAGCAGCACTCTGGCATGTCCGTGGAGCTCTCCCCAGTCGAGGACGCCGGTGCGGTAGGCGTAGAGCGCGTGCACGTAGAGGGCGTTGCTGAAGAGGAGTTGGCGCTGCCGGCCCGGAGATACGTCTGCGTCGTATGTGTCGAGAACCGCGGCGAGTTCTGGATCGTCCATGGCCTTCGCCAATAGCTCGTACTGCATTCGGTAAGCGGCCGTTTGGGCGTCTTCGCTTCGGAAGCGGGACAGTGTCTTGGCGCGCTTACGCGCATTCCGGAGGGTGGTGATTCGCCGCTTCGCTTCTCCGCCTTGTCCTGCAAGGCTCCCGGCTGCCTGCATGCGCTCGACCGCCGCCGCTGCCCCGGCGGAGGCAAGTCCCTTCGCCTTCCGCAGCCCCTCAGTCAGCGCACTGGAGCGCCGTGCAGGCCGGGCGGAAGAACGCAGCAGTACAGCGTGCCGGCTGACGAACGCGTCAATGTCCTCGATAGTCGGAGCCCGGCGCAGTCCCACCTGTGCGATATCTTCCGCAGCCGCTCGAAGAGACTCGGGCGTGGCGTCGTCGAAGACTCCGGCAAGCATGTGTCGGATGACCTGCTCTGTAGGTGTTCTCTCAGTCATGTTCGCCGTCGCCACCAAGACATCGAGGGACGTTGTGTACCGCAAGCCCAACACTTGTGTGCCCGCGCCAGACCATGCGCCAACATGCGCGCTATGTCCTCAGCGCGGCGCTCTGCCTCCCTGCGATCCAGCGACTCCAATTCCCGAGCGTGGTCGGCTATATACCGGATCGTGCGCGTCCAATGATCCTTCGCCAGCTGAACGTTGCCCCGATGAGGATTGTTGATGAAGTCATCCGCGAACCTCGCTGCGTCGCCTCCTTCGGCGGCCAGGTCGTCCAGGGATCTCATGTACCACCGCCAGCGGCCGGGGGTCCCGGGCCACCGGACTGGCTTTGCATCCGGTCCAGCAGCTCGGCAATGTCGGTCGAACGGCGACGCTCGATCTGCCGGGTGACGAGATACCCGGCTGCCGCTCCGGTCAGGCCCGGTACCAGTAGCCATCCCGCCAGGGAGAGGAGGTAGCCGTACCAGGGATGGCGGGAGCTGGCGGGCGCTGTCAGACCCACCAGGACCTCGTACGCCGTGGACCACCCCAGTAAGAAGCCTCCGAATAGATACAGGACGCCGAAACCAGCGAGCCACACGGACGCCCGTGTCAGCAGCCAGTGATGAGCCCGGTTCAAGAAGGCGACGGATCGGACGAGATCCCGCACTTCCTCCCGCAGGGTGTCACTCGGCACGCCGGGTGCGGGAGAAGCCATGACCCTAACGTAGCGAAGCGGCCGCGTTCCGTCAGCACCACCTAGGGTTATCGCATAAGTGTGCGGTTCCATTAGGCGTGCTGCGCGATCTCTACGGCGTTCTGCAACACGCTTTCACTTGCCTCGATCGACCCGCCTGCCGCGAATGACTGCGGATCGACGTGCCACACCCTTGGCTGCGTTCGGTCTACTGTTCGGCTACTTCGAGTTGCTGTGCTGGATATCGGGATACCTCAGCGGCCTATTCGGCGAGGCTTCCAGGCGTCCGCTCGGGATCGGCGGTCCGAGCGTTGCGGCCCCTGGATAGGCGGGGTGCATCTCGTGGTCTGCGCCGGACACGAGCACGGACGGCAGTCCGACGCCCCCACATCCCTGGCCCTGCCCGGTTACACATCCTGCAGCTGGCACAGAGGACGGAGATCTCGATGCCGTCGGACTGTGGACCTTCGACGGCTCCACCACCATCGCCCACACCTCGGGCGCTGTGAAGCGGATCGGCCCGCAAGGGCTGTGGGAGGTGCCGTGCATCTCTGGCCTCGGGTGTACGGCAAAAGCTCTACGGAGAGCTTGTTGGCGCCCCCGACATTCAACTCTGCGCCCCTCCTTCCAGGTTGAGTGAGCAGAATCCTTGGTGGACGGGCATGGCGAGGTTCTCCTGCACGGCTCAGGGAATCCGCGTTCGAGCTGACCTGGGGTGGGGTGCGACAGGTGGATGTCTCGACGGCAATCAACGTTGGAGCCGTCGCCGTGTCGATCTTCGCGTTGGCCGTGTCCTCGTGGCTGGCAAAGAACCAGTTCGCGGCCCAGCGGCATGGAAACCACGTCGGTCCGCTGATTGAGCTCCTCACCGAGTTCCGCTCGCTTGAGTTTCATCGCAACTACGCCTTCATCCGTGACGAATTGCCGATGATGTCCAGCGACGGAGGAATCTCAGGGCTCGACGAGCAGGTGCAGCGGAAGATCTATGACGTTGGATACTTCTTTCAACTCTACGCAATATTGGTCTATTTGGACATCATGGACGAGCGGTCCGTCAGCGCACTGCTGCGCCATCAGTGCATTGAGGTCTGGACGGCTCTGGAGCCGTTCGTCAGACAGGAGAGGGCACTCCGAGGCCTGCCAGAAGGCGCCATTCTCAACAAACTTGAGGTCTTCGTCGCCCGGCTACTAGCCAGTCCTCCCAGTGATGTACCGAGGCTGGCTCTGCGGCGTCGCCGTTGACTCTGGGCGTGGACCGAGAAGTCGCCAGTGAAGCGGGGCCCGCTCGAGCCGGCCGAATCGTTCTGAAGCCCAAGCTTTCACAACGCCTACAACGCTGGCCTCTGTTGGGCTCACATGTTCATCTTTTATGAGGTTCGCCGGCAAGGCGGTGGACCGTGGTTCGGAAGACGACCCATACCCCATCGCTCACGCGCAAGGACCGGGCCAGCATGAGGCTTTCCAGGTCTGATGGCCATTGGGTGGCTGCTGTCCAGCGGGCTCCGGACAGGCGGAGGAGGCCGCGGCCAGTGTGTTGCCAGGGCCCGGTGTCGATGTCGTCGAAGACGGCACCGCTGAGATCGGCTTCCTCGAAGTCGGTCTTCCAGAGCTGGGCACCAGTGAGGTCGGCGTCCCGCAGGTCTGCGCCGGCGAGGACGGCGCCGCGCAGATCGGCACCTCTCAGGTTGCAGCCGCGGAGTTGGCCGCTCTTGAGCTGCTGTCGCCGCAGGTCTGTGCCGCTGAGGTCGGCCTCCTCCAGATTGGCAGTATGAAGGGCTGTTCGCAGACGCGCGTTTCTCAGATCGGCGCCGTGCAGGTCGGCATGGTGCAGGTCGGCGTTTCTCAGGTCGGCGCCTTGGAGGTCTGCGCTGCGTAACGTCGCGTCAGAGAGCACCGCTTCGCGTAGGTCCGCACCCGTGAGCCGGGCGTGGGCGAGGGTTGCTTTCGGCAGGCGTGCGTTGCGCAGATCGGCGTCCGTCAGGTCCGCGTGCCGAAGGTCGCAGTTGTTCAGATGGGCATCCCTCAGATCGGCACTGCGCAGACCAGTACCCTCCAGGCTCGCCGAGGTGAGATTGGCTACCTGAAGATTGGAGCTGTCGAGGTCGGCGTCCCTGAGATCCGCGTCGCGCAGATCAGCCCCGCGCAGATTTGCCCCAGGCAGGACCGCTCCGCGGAGACTGGCCTTGTGCAGCCCCACGTTCACGAGCAGTGGGCTCTGACTATCCCGGGCCCTGCCCAGGCGTTTGGACACAGTGTTCCGTTGGCGCGCGCTGGGTGTGCCGGGACTGGCACCGGTCTGAAAGGCTGGTGCACGACGCGAGAGAACGGAGACGATACGGCCGACGAAGCTGTCTGCACGCACAGCGGTCACTCTCCCTCAGAAGTGGCGGTTGCCGGACCGACTGCCGACTCAGAAGAGGAGAGCGAGCCTCCCGCTTGCGGCCCGTTGCGGGCTGTGTTGTCCTCCACCTGCGGCAGGAGTATGCCTTTGTCGCCGTGGACGAGGAGAGGGACCATGGTGGTCAGCTTCTCCAGCAACAAGGGTGCGGTAGCCCCCGTCAGCACGGCAATCCACGCCGAGGCCGTATGGGGTGACGTACTCACCACGGTTGCTGACAGACCTCCGCCGACCATGATGCGCAGCGTCCCGGCGATGCTGTAGGCGAGCAAGCCCGGCACGGCCAACTCCTGCGGCGGCTGGTGACCGCGACGGGTGGGAACAGCGGCCCGGTTCGGGGTGAGCGTGCTTGCCCCCACACACCACGGCAGTCTGTGCCAGCGGCGAACCGCAATGATGAAGTCGAGGGCCTCCATGGCGAAACCGCCAAAAGCGCCCCACGCCACACCTTCCCAGAGTTGCATGGCAGCGACGATAGGCAGGCGCACAGAAGCCAGTGGGGGATGACGGAAAGCAGGGATCCCATGAGCTGATTCGGCGCCGCTGTGCCGCTCTGAGCCCAAGACCTGACGCATCGTGACCGCTTGCTCCGCTCAAGCCCACCCCGACGGTCGCGTCCGGCGTAGCCGCGGCAACGGACCGCTGCAGGCATTGAGTCGACCCGGGGTGCCTCATGCCGGCTGCACAGTACGCTTCCCTGGAACGAGCCTTGGTCTGCAAGGGGCCGGGCGCCGAACAGGAAGTGCGGATCTTCGACGCCACAGCAGGAGACTTCGTCACCCACGGGCAGGACCGCACGGCAGTCCTGGCCGACATCCGCAGGATCCTCACGTCCATCAAGCCAGAACGGCCGCTGTGGCCCGGAGATCACCTCTTGGCGGCGCCCCCTGGCGAATGCGCGTGAAGCACTCACTGCGCTCGCTTCCCGTAGCGTCCTACGGCGCTGCCATCCTCGTAGCGCATGTGATGCCTCTCTCCGGAAGAAGGCTCGGCCCGTGAGGTGAGGCGAGCGCCGCGCAACGGCTCACTCTTGGCAAGGTCAGGGAAGGCACTCGCCGGTTTCACGATCCGGCCCCTGGGTAACTTTCCGATAGCTCTACGTGACCGCGATGCGTGCTGTCACGCCCCGGCGAATCGAGGTAGGCAAAAGGGACAATCCCGGAAATGTAGGTGACCCCGCAAAACGGCGCTCTCCCAAAAAAATGCCTAATACGGAGAGTGCCAAAAGTGTTGCCCACTATTCCTTCGAAGTGGCTGCTCGTTGTTCTCAAAACGCTGCCACTCATGGTGATTGTCCTCCTCTCGGCGCCGGCGTGGATCTGTTGGCCATTCCTCTCTGAACGTCGCCAGCTGGTGGTTCTCGACATGGTCCGAGCCCTCGAAGATTGGTCGCTCGGTGCGGCCGTAGAACAAGCCCGACCACCGACCGGGAAGCCAAGATAGTGAGGGTCCTGTCCGTCCATGGACGGACCCGTCCACGCGTCGTCGTAGTGCTGTGCTGCATGCGGAGACCGTCGGCGGTAGCGGTGGAGCCCCGCCAGTGGGCGGGGCTCCACGAACGATGACCGGCTCGCGCCGGGTTGGAGCCCGCCGCGGGGCGAGGTGGCGAGCCGCGTCATACCGGCCATCGTGCAGTCTCCGGGCCCAAGCGGGGACAACGAGCCCCATACCCGAAGACCGCGATTGTGGGGACGGTGTAGTACCCGCCTCGTCAGCCGCGCTGCGCCTTCTGCTCGAGGATGCGCCGGCGCGTCCATGCCCGCTTGCCGCGGTCAGAGAGTCCGTCGGCTTCTTCCAGCAGCGGCAGGTTGCCCTGCGACAGGGAACTGCTGAAGGAGTTGAGACTCTTGAAGCCGAGCAGCGCTGCGGCCTGGGTACCTGCCAGCAACTCGTCAGGATCGCCGTGGGCCGGCACGTCGGGCAGCGCCGGTGCCTGCCGCGTCGCTCCCGCCCGCTTGCCCTTGCCGGGCCGGGTGGCACGCCAGTCGGCAATGGTCCGGCGGCGCCATTTCTGCCGCTTGTAGGTGCCGAGTTCCTCGACCTCGTCGGGCGCCGGGAAGTAGCCCGGGTGCTCGATCAGGTAGGTGGTGATCTGGCTGCGGTTCTTGTAGCCCAACAACTTCGCGACCTGCGCGGCGTTCAGCAGCTCGTCCGGATCCCCGCTGGCCAGCGAAAGCTGCTGCAGACGCGAGGGCTCCCTGGCCTCGTACCAATCGCGGACTTCGGCCAAATCCCACAGCCGTGCGCGGCCGCGCTGGTGGACATGCTCGGGGAAGTCGTTCTTCTCGCGCTCCGCATACAGCGAGTTGATGCGACCGACGCTGAGACCGAGTTCCGCGCCGAGCTCCTTGGAGTCGACGGGGTCCTGCTTCTTCGGCTTGCCGGCCATGGTGGTCGCATCCGTCCTGAGCGAGGCGGGCCGGCCTCTCCGGCCCAAAACTCATAATGGCAGCAATCTCGGAGGGGTGTCCAGCGGCCGGCGCAACCTTTCCCAACGATTGCGGCGCGTTAGTACGTCTCAGCAAGGAGACAGACACCCTGGCGCGCAGCATGTGCCGCCAGTTCGTCGAACGCCATCGCACCTGGAGCGTGCTGCCACGAGGCCAATGCCAGGAGGCTCAACGCCTCCTCCCGGGTTTCTGCGCCGGGGAAGCCTGCCTCCGCGCTGTTCAGACACAGCTGGCCGGTGGACAGCTCGCGGGATTGATCCGCGAGCTCCCTACGGGTCTCCTCAAGCCCCTGGTGGTAGAGAGCGTTGCCCTCGTACAGCAGTCGGCGCAGCCGTGCTTCCGCCGCGGTGGCGGACTCGGCGGCGAGCTGCAGGAGGAGCTCCGTGATGGTGGCCATGACAGTCAGTATGCCTTTCAGGCGGGACCGCCGAAGGGGGCGGTGAGAGCGGCGCGCGGGGGCAGACGGCCGGGGCGCGGCCGCGGCGCTCCGAGCGCGATCAACTGCTCTTGGGTGTAGCGGTGTCCTGTACTTGGCGGCGGATCTTCTGCGCGGTCTGGGAAGGCGCACCGCATCCGGCGTCCTGGTGATGCCCGGACACGTCAGCTACCCCTATCGCAGTGCCGATGAGGTCTCCAAACCGCTCAACCGGACGGAGGTCGAGGACGCCGTCCACTTCCAGCACCGCACCATCGAGCGAACGGCGTACGCGTCAGGGACACGCGCCCGAGCGCGGTGCGGCCGCGCCGATGCCGCTGTAGACCTCCTGGAACGCCTCCGTCACCTCGGCGGTGAGCCGGGCGGTCTCTGCCTCCCCTCGTCTCGATGGGTTGGGTCCGTGTCGAGACGGAAGGAGGTGCGCGGGCGCGTCAAGGTCAAACGAATCCGGTTCGCATGCGAGCAAGGTAGCCGCCTGACAGACTCATGGATATCGACGTACGTGGAGGCAGCATCTGATGAGCGACCCCGAGGGCGTGCCCCTGGCCGACTACATCCGCGTACTCCGCGATCAGTTGGAGACGGCACAGCAGGAAGGGGCGGGCCGCGGTGTCAAGTTCGGCGTCGGGGCTGTGGAGCTGGAATTCGAGGTCACGATGACGCGGGAGGCAGGCGGGCGCGGCGGGCTGAAGCTGTGGGTGGTTGAGGCGGGCGCCGACGGCAAGCGCAGCGGCGGCCGGACACAGCGTGTGCGGATGACCCTTACGCCCACCGACGACGCCGGCCAGCCGCTGTCGGTCACCGATCGGCTGCCCGAGCTCCCGCGCTGAGGCCAATGGTGGTGGACTCGCTTGCCGGGCGGTGCGCCGAGGTCCTGGTCGAGCAGGACGGCGGCACCGGGTACGGCTCGGGGCTGCGGCTGGCGACGTCCTTGGTGGTGACGGCCGGGCACGTGGTCGAGGGCGGTGGGTCGGTCAGGGTGCGGCTGTCCGGCGGCGGCCCCGACGAGAGGGTCGTCACCGGCCGGACGGTGTGGCGAGGTGCCCGGCTGGACGTCGCGCTTGTCGAACTCGCTCCGGGCGTCCACCTCGACGAGGTCGCTCCAATGGCCATCGGAGTTGTACCGGACGAGGCTGACGGACGGCTTCCGTTCACCGCGATCGGCTTTCCGCGCCATCAGAGCTGGACGGACACGGACACGGCGACCTGGCGCGACAGCGATCAGATCGACGGGGTGATCCCGCTCGGGTCGAGTGTGAAGCGGGGCCGCCTGCTGCTGCATCGGGCGGATGGCCGCCGCCTGGAGGCGCGCGACTGGAGCGGTTTCTCGGGCGCGGGCGTCATCTGTGAGGGGTCGGCTGTCGGCGTCGTCGTGGAGTCGGCCCACTCGGGCGGGCTGGAGGGCGTGCGGCTGGCTGCTGTGATCGGCGCGTACGAGCCGCGCGCGGAAGGCGAGCGCGAGCCCGATCCGAGTGCCACTGCCGCACGTGAGCTGCTGGCCTCGCACGGCGTCGTGCCGGAACCCCTGCGCGGGCAGGAGAGGCGCCGCCCGGCCTACGAGTCGATGTTGCGCCAGTACGCAGCCCGGTGCGCCGAACTGACCGGCCGCGACCGGGAGCTCGCCGGCCTCCTCGCGTTCGCGACCGGGCCGGACCCCTACCTAATGCTCGTCGCCGGTCCCTGGGCCGGAAAGACGTCGCTGGTGACTCGCTTCGCCACAGGGCCCCACCCCGGGCTGGACGTGGTGTCGTTCGTCATCTCCCGGCGCGATGGGCAGATGCGCGTCCAGCAGTTCCACCGGGCCATGTGTGACCAGCTCGCCACCCTGCTGGGCGAGTTCCCGCCCGCCGAACCGGACGCTGCCGCCTTCCACAGCCTTTGGGAACGCACGATGCGGATCCCCGGACGTTCCCTGCTGCTGCTCGTCGACGGCCTGGACGAGAACGACTTCCGCGAGCTGGCCGAGCCCAGTATCGCCGCCCAGCTTCCGACCGCTCTCGGCCCGGCGGCACACGTCCTGGTGACGAGCCGCCATTCTGACGTGCCGCTCGACGTGGACGGCAGCCACCCGCTGCGCACCTGCCGCCGCCAGGTGCTGACACCGTTCCCCGCGGCGACGAGCCTGCTCCTGCGCGCCCGCCAAGAGCTGGATCAGGTACTCGCCGAACCCGTCCCTCGTACCGTCCTGACCACGATGACGGTCGCCGGCGGCGCGCTGAGCAGCAGGGACATTGCCTCGATCGTCAACGACTCCGCGCTGGCGATCCGCCGGACCCTGGAACGGGGGCTCTCCCGAGTCGTGGAGCCGCGCCCCGGTACGCCGACCCGGTACACCCTCGCCCATGACACCCTGGCCGTCGCCGTCCAGGAGGACCTGGAACCCGAGGAGTTCACCCATACCCGCACCGCTATCGACGGCTGGGCCCTCGGCTTCGCCGCGGCCGGCTGGCCCGACGACACCCCGGACTACCTGACCCAGGCGTACCCGACGCTCCTGCTCACCGAAGGCGCAGGCCGGACGCTGGCAGCCCTGGCCTCGCCCGCGCGCCGCGCCCTGCTTCGCCGCCGGACCGACGGCGACCTGGCCGCGCTGTCCGAACTGTCGAACGCGGCAAGGCTCCTTGAGGCAGCCCCCGACTGTGACCTCACCCTGCTGACGCGAGTGTCGCTGCTCCGCAAGCGCATCGAGGACGACAACTTCACCATGCCCTCCACGTATCCGCTGTTGCTGGTACGCCTCGGCCGAGCCGAGGAGGGCATCCAGTTCGCCCGCGCCCTGCAGAACACCTACGTGCAGGCCGACGCGCTGCTGGCGATCGGCGAGCACCTGCTGGACAGCCAGCGGACCGAGGCGCGGAACCTCATCCACGAAGCCATGGCCGTACCAGGCAGGTTGCCCCTGGAGCAGATGGCACATACGGTGCGCGCAGCCCTCGCGTTCGCGCGGCACGGCGAACCAGGCGCAGCCGACATTGCTCGCCGAGCCGTCACCGAGAGCGGCGACGACCGAGGCTGGTCCCTCACCACCGTCGCCGACGCACTGGCCGAGATTGATCCCGCGCTGACACGGACCCTCATCGAGGAGGCCATCGAAGGCGCCGATACGGAGGACCGCCCCGACTTCTGCGGCCTCCTCGCGCCGGCGTTCGCTGTTCTCGGTGACCTCGACCGCCTCTTCCAGCACCTCGCCGACCTGGACCTGGACGGCCGGAAACGAGCCCTCCTCACCGCCTGCAGCGAGCACGTCGCCAAGGGAGGCCGCCGGAACGTTCCCGAGCCACTCCTCACGGCCCTGAACGATGAGTTCCCCGCTTCCGAGCTCGTGGAATCGGCCGCCTACCAGGACGAGGACCGGGCCCGTCATCTGCTCGCCCTGCCCGCCTCGGACTCTCCCGATCTCGATCTCGTGGAGCTCGCCTACACCGCCCTCGCCGCCCACGGCCTCGATCCCCGACAGCCTTGGGCCACGGACGAGCTGCTCGCCGACGCTACGACGTCTGCCCGGGCCAACGACCACCTCTCATTGGCGCTCTCCCTGGCCCAGGACATCGCCAACCCCGGCATCCGTGCGGACCACCTCACGGAGGTTGCCCTGGCGCTGCTCGACTCCGACACACCCCAGGACGCCGCTCCCGTCGTGCGCGCGGCGGAGGCGGCCCTCGATGAGACCCGGAACACGCCGCCTCCCACCGTCCTTGCGGCCCTCGCCCGGGCCGCCGGCACCGCCGGACGAACGGACCTGGCCACACCGGCCCTGGCACTGGCCTTCCAAACGGTGCTGCAGGCAGGCCAGGACACCCGTGCCACGTGGGAGGCGCGGACTGTGGCAAGCGCAGCCGCTTGGCTCGGCCACCTCGACCACGCCCTGAGGATCGCGGCCAGGTTCGAGGCAGACCAGATCGACCGCATCGACATCCTCCTGGACGCCGCGAGGGCCGTCGAAGCCCACGGCGATCACCGCTCAGCCGATCTCGACCTGCTCATCGCCCAGGTGGCCGAAGGCATCCAGAAGTCGACGGACCCGAGCGTGTCCGGCTGGCGTACCCGCGTCACTCACGAGCTCATCGCCCTCCACCTCCGAGCCGAGCACGCCGACGCGGCCCTCAATCTGGCACGCCGGCTTGACAAGACAGATCTCCACGGCCGCGCACTCGAGTTCCGCGCGCAGCTGCTGTCGGACGACATCCCCGCGGCGATCTCCCTGATCCGCGAAACGGCCCTGACCATGCCAGCGAGTTCCCCGCAGGACATCGCCCGCAGGCAGGAACAGGCAGCAGCGATGATCGTCGAGATGTGCGACGCCGGCCACCAGCCCCTGTGCCGCGACGTCACGGCTCAACTCGCTGGAACTGCAGACCCAGACGTGACGTTGGACAGCGGCCTGTGGGCCCGCCCCTGGCTCACCGCAGCCTGCCAGGCCACCGGCCTCACCGAGGACTTCACCCGCCTTCTGGACACGCTGCGGCACACCGTCCTGGTCACGGGCGCCCACTATGCGACGAACACCGTGCCTCTGGAAGCAGTGGTCCGCCTGCGCCTCTGGGATCGCTACCACGCCGAAGCCCGTCGGCTGACCGGGGTTCTGGCCGAGGGCGTCCTTGCCGACCTGGTCAAAGCGATGCTCGACGCAGGCTTCCTGACCGAGGCCATCCCCCTCATCGACGACCTCCAGGATGGCCACGCCGACTGCCTGGCCCTCGCGGCGGCCGTTAGCTTCCCGCCGCCCGTCGACCTGGTCAAGCGCTCCCTGGCCCACGGCTTCGCCGAGGACGTCATTGCCCCACTGGCCGCCCTGGAACCGGCATGCCTGCAAGAGATCGCAGCCCAGCTCGGGGTGATCCAGCTGCGCGCCGAACAGGTGACGCTTCGAGCCCCCAGGAACAGCTGACCGCGCACTCGGGCGAGTAGTCGTGCGGGGCGTAACAGACCTGCCACTCGGCCTGGCCCCAACCCGCTTGCCCAGCTGCGGTGACGCGCCAGAACACCAGTACCGTGCTGCTGTGAACAGTGACAATGCCGACCGTCGCGGGCTCTGGGACGGCGCTGCGGTCCGTGCCCGTGTCGCCGCCATGGCCCAAGGAGACCCTGGGCGTCAGCGTTTCGGGTCCTCGATCCTGACTGGGGCGGCCTGACACCAGGGCCGGACTTCCGAGACTGGTACCTGGCATGGCTGGCTACGACCTGACTTCTGCGGCCCGAACTCCTCCGGGAGGGCGGCCACCACGAAAGCGACGGCTTCCTCCGGCGTCTCGGTGCGCGCAACCAGCCTGCCTTGGTTCCGCACCCCGTACAGCCCCTCGTCGTACGGGCAGATGATGTGCCCGACCCGCGTCTTCCAGATGTCCTCGACACTGGTGGAGAACCAGAGGTTGAAGTGACTGTTGACCGGCATCAGCCGGCGGAGCACCGGCTGGGCGTACGCCGCCGCCAGCACCGCGTGGGGGCGCGGGTGCCGGTCGTACGGCGGCATGTGGATGCGGTCGAGCTTGGCGCACCACGTCAACTCGACGACACCGAACGGCTCCCGCTCGTGGTCGAGGGCCCAGGGCCTGAACCGGATGAACGGGGCGCGTGCTCTGGTCTCCTCGAGGCCCGCGCCGCCCGTCCACGCAGCTGTCGCCCTGACCGCTTCGGCCAGGTCTGCGGTCCACCCACAGGCCAGACGTGTGCCGTTGTCCTGGAGGTTCACCTGGAGAGTCCGACGTCCTTCTCCGGGCGGATACACCATCACGCGCCGACCGCTCCTCGCGTCGACGTACTCTGCGAGGCGACCCCATTTCCCGTCCGACTCGGGCAGGTCAAGCCCGAGCCCCTCGGCCGTACGCCCTAGCGCAGCCCGGAGGGCTCCGTCATCGTCCCAGCCACCCTCGCCAAGCCCCGCCCCGAAGTTCATCGCACCAGTGTGGCCCCGGCCCGATGCCGCCACTTTCCGATCATCGGATCGTTGGTCCGGTCGTGCCGTTGACTGACGCGCAGTGGGCGCGCATAGAGCCGTTGTTGCCGGATCGGACGCCGAAGCGGGGCGGGCGGTGGCGTGATCACCGCCAGGTGATCGACGCGATCGCTTGGAAGTTCCAGACCGGTTCGCAGTGGATACGCCTGCCCCGCGAGTACGGATCGTGGAAGGGCGTCTCCACTCGGCTGCGGAACTGGGCGATCGCGCCCATCGATACGGCCGGCCACAGGCTCGCCAGGCGTGAAGGCGTGATCTGGTTGCTCGTGGCGGGGTCGATGGTCCAGCGGCGGCCGTGCGGGTCGGTGACGGTGTAGGTGAGCAGCTCGGGGCGGTCCTGGTTGCCGTTGTCCTGCCAGGCGAGGCCAGCGGGGGTGAGGGCGTTGCCCAGCTGGGTGCAGCGCGCGGGGGTGATGTGGCGAACGTGGCCACGGGGTGGTTCTCCTTCGTTCGGCGGTCGGGCGCGGCTGGCGGCTGTGGTGCGCTTACTGGGGTCGTCGGGGCGGTTGCGCTCTCCGAGTGTCATGAGCCATCTCGAGGGCATGCGGTCTCCATCCGTATGGTCGGCGGGCCGGTTGGCGGGGGCCGGACGGCGGGCACTCTGCCCGGAAGCGGCCTCCCTGAGGGCGCGATGCGGGTGCGCTCGTGGTTGCCGGCGCTTTCGGTGCGGGTCGCGCCGTACCTGGGTGCTGCGTGGCCTCCGTCCCGTGCGGTCCGGCTCGCTGGGCGGTCCGCACGGGGGATGGCGGGCGGTCAGTACAGGTCGCCGACGTGGGCGGCGACGGCTTCGGCGATGTCGTCGGGGCTGCTGTTGGCGTCGACGTGCGGGAGGTGGCGGACGTCGCCTTCGTTGTCGTTGCGCAGGAAGATGCCTCCGGCCTCGCAGACCCCGATGGTGAACACCGTGTGGTTGGTGCGCAGATGGCCGGTACGGCCTCCGGGGCCCGCTGCGGCGCCCCACTGGTCGCCGAGGAGCAGAACGGCCGCGCAGGCGACGGTGAACAGCCGGTCGCCGAGGATGGGCGCGCCGTCCTGGTCGTCGTAGGGCGGGTGGGTCCACTCGTGGGTGTGGGCGTCCTTGGGCATGGCTGCTCCTCGATGCGTGGCGGTGGTGCGGTGGGCGGTTGGGGTCTCCCCGCGCCCGACGAAGGGGAGGGGCGGGCGCGGGGAGACTCGGGGGCGGCCAGTGGCGTGCTGGCCTCGGGGGCCGTGCGCCCGCCCCTTGGGGGAGGTCGGGGAAGGCGCACGGGGCTGGTGGGCGGTTACGCCTGCGGGACGTAGGTCCAACAGGTGCAGCCGGTGCCGTCGGCCCGCGAGCGGGGCCACAGGCGGGAGAGATCGTGTTCGGACTCCGGGTACTCGCATTCACCGCAGGGCGGGCCCCAGGTGGCGGGCTCGTCGGTGGGTGCGGCGGTGTAGATGTCCGGGGTGCTCCAGGGGAAGCCTCCGGGGTCGAACCGGACGGACGTGTCCGGCATGAGGTGGGCCCACCCTGCGGGCCACCCCACAACGGGTTTGCGGCGGCATCGGGCGATGGCGTCGCGCACGGCGCGGCCTCGCCATACCTGGCTGACGCCGGTCGGCCCGGTGACGCGGTAAGCGGGCGCGGTGACCTGCTCGTCCGGCCGGTTGATCAGGACGCCGGACGACCGGTCGGGGGTGAACGTGGCGGTGGAGTGGTTGCGGGTCTGGCGGTAGCGGATGACTCCGTCGTCCGTCATGGTCGCCTCGCTGGACAGCCAGAAGTTGAGGTTGCCGCGTAGGAAGCTGTCCAGCCCCTCACCGTTCGTCCAGCGGCCGAACTCGGCGGTCTGGGCGGGGTAGTCGCCTGCCCGGCCTGCGTGCTGGGCGTAGCAGGCGTGGATGTCGGCGGCGTCCATGTGGAGGTAGCGGCCCTCGATGCCCCAGTCAGGGATGCGGTAGGCGATGATCCGGGTTCCGGGGAGCGGCTGCCGGGCGGAGATGTCGACGGGGTCCGCGGCGGGCGCGGGCGTGTCAGGCACGGTCGGTTCCCTCGTCGTCGGCGGTCGGCTCCGGGAGGGCCGGGGCGGTGTAGATGTCCCGGTCCTCTGCGGTGACGCCGGGGCAGGGGATGAGGGCGACTTCCACGTCCGTGGTGCTCATGGGGTGCAGCCATCCGGCACGCACGGTCCAGCCGCACGCGCGGGGGTGCGGTTTGGCGGCCGTGGTGGCTATGAGCGTGGCGCCGGTGACGGTGCTGCCCTCCAGCGCGAACACCAGAAACACAGCGAGCGTGTAGAAGTCGTCTGCGCCGAGAATGCCGCTGAGTTTGACGTCCGCCGTGGGGGAGAATTTGACGGCCTGGTGCAGGGGCATGCCATCGGTCCGCAGGATCGCGATTTCCAACGTGCGTTCACCGGGGCCGATGGCCTCGAACACGGCGGCCAACGCGTCCAGGGCGCGATCCATGGCGGCCTCGGTCGCGTCCTTGTCCGGCTGGATGAATCCGGGGCGTGCGGGCATGGCAGATCGCTCCTTGGCGAGAGGTGGGCAGCAAAAGGCCGGCGGGACCCGTGCCGGGACGGCGGTGGGGCGGTGGGCGGTACGGCGCGCGCCGTACCCGGCGCGGCGGGGGTTTCTTGGGCGCGCGGTCTGCTCCGCAGACGCGGTGCTCTGCCGCTACGCGGCAGGGGCCGGGGGCCGGCGCGCTCCGCGCTCCGTCGGGAGGGGGCGCGCTCCGCGCTCGGGCACCGGGGCCCGTGCGGACCGGGTGTCGGGGGCACCCGGCCCGCACGGGGGCTCGTGCCGCCTAGACCGTGGTCAGAGCGAAAGCCTTCTCCATGAGGGAGTCGGCGGTGCCGGTGATGATGCGCTCCGCGCGGGCGCGGCGCTTGTCGGCATCGGTCTTGCCCCGGGTCGGCGCTTCGTGGTTCACGTACTCCGTGAGCGCGTTGTATCCGGCCCACCGCGTGCCCCGGATCGCGGCCTGGGTGTCGGCCTGCTCGAACAGGTAGGAGATCTGTCCCCACCGACGTTCGGTGTTGGTGCGCTTCTGCTTGCTGTCGCTCGGGGCCACGGGCCAGATGGCGTCGACGACGCTCCGGAGTTCCGCGAGCGTCATCTCAGCCTCGACCATGCGCTGTGCGGCCTTCTCGAACTCCTCCGCGTACTTGAACGTGAGGCCGAGAGCAGTACGGGCCTGCGCGATGCGGGCCTTCGCCCCGGCGCTGTGCCGCACGGTGAAGCTGGAGCGGGCGCACGCGATGGCGGCGCGCTGGGTGTTCGCGCACACCACCCGGATCGGCGTGGTGATGATGCGGAACGCTGCGGAGCCGTCGTGGCTGTTGAGGGCTGCGATGTACAGGTCTGTTGCGTCGGTCCCGTTGAGGACCATGGAATGCGGCATCTTCATGGTGAGGAAGACTTGGCGGCCGTTCTTGAGCGATCCGGCCGTCTCGAAATGTGCACCGGACTCGTCGGCAAGCAAGTTCAGAAACTCGGCGTGCTCCTCGTTCTGGACGGGGTGGTAGTCGCTGCCCACAACCCCCAGGGTCTCGGTGCGGCGGGTCTTGGGGTTGGTGCGGACCGAGGCGAAGTGGTCGGGGACCTCCACGCGGGTGGCGCCGTCCTCCGTGATCTCCGTGGCGTCCAACTCCAGGAGACGGACGTTCCATTCCGCGAGATAGGCCTTCTGCATGGCCTCCTCGGCGGTGAGTGCCCCGGCCGTGACGGTCCCCAGTCCGTGCCACGCGCTCTCGCGGGCGGACACGAATGCGGAGGTGCCGTCCTTGAACTGCTCGATCTGGTGTGCCATCGCTGCGGTTCCCCTTCGTTGCTGTTGCTTGGGGTCGGGGGGCGGGGCCACCGCCCCCCGACGTCACTAATAATAGATGCTTCTCGGTTGCTGTGAACCCTGCCTCTGACCTGCTGCTATGAGTGCTCGTGGAACTCCGGCAGGGCGGTCACGCTCTCGTGACGGACGTTCCTGACCATCGGAACGGCGACATCGTCCAGTTCCCTGCCGAGGTCGTACCGGACTTCGGCGGGGTAACCGATACGGCTACGGGTGATGTGCATACCCACTACCCAGTAGGCACCGTGCATGTGGCTGAGGCCGCCGTGATACCTGACCCTCTGCCACAGTGCCGGGCTGTTCTGCGGCAGACGGCGCGCGGTCTCCAGGGCGAGCCTGTCCGATACGGCCTCGGCCATAAGGGTGGTAAACGCTGCCTCGATGGTGCCGCTGTCGACGGGAACGCCGTACAGGGCAGGGCCCGTGTGTCCGGTCCGTACGGCCGTGGCCCACCCCAACTGAAAGAACGGCCGGATGAGTTCAACGCGCCGCGCGGGCACCCGGAACGACTGAGCGTCTCGACCGCTCCGGACCAACTCTCGGAGCGCGTACGCGGCCTGCTCCAACTCCTGATCTGAAAGCGGCGCGCTCACCGTCGACGTGCCTACCTGTGTTTCGTCCATCTCGGCCCTCCTGTCGCGAATTCCTGTGAGTTCGGGGACCGGGGCGCCCGGGATGGCGGGCGCCCCGGTTGGTGCGGCTGCTATCCGAGGAATCCGCGAGTCCGAAGGTATTCGGATGCGTTGAGCGCAATACCGCTCGGCTTGTAGAGCTGGGGAATCTGGTGGATCACCTTTCCGGTCTTTCCCGTCGCGTCCGGCTCGTCGTACTCGTGAACCAAACGGTAAAAGCCACCGGCCTGGGGAATCTCCAGAACGACCGGGCCCACCTTCGTGTTAAAACGGATCCCGGTGTAAAGGGAATCCTGGTTGTGCACGATGTCCGCCCCGATCCGCTGGCAGACAAGCGGCAACAGGTTTGCAATGGTGCGGGCCTGGATGGCAATGGGCGTCATGGGGGCGTCAATCCCTCCGAAGACGCGGGAGACTTTGCCGTCCTTGATCTTGATTTCCACTGTTTCCCCTTCGTTGTCCTGCTTGGTGACAGTGCAGAGGCTCGCCTTGCCCCTACCTCTCCATAATAGATGCTTTGACGTGTAATTGATACCCCTGCTGTTGCTCTTGTTGCTGCGTCAGTTGCTGCGATGGCTGTTGCGCCTGCTGTTGTCGCTCCTCGAGCGGGCCTCCGGAACGTGCCTGCACAGAGGGGGTTTTCGGAGTGGTGGGGGTCTGACATCCCCTCAGCTCCCCCGTCCCGTTGCGCCCGCCCTTGATTGGCGGGCGGGCGGCAACGGGTCGGGGTCGCTTCGGGGGAGGGGCTCAGGGTGGTTGGTCGGTGTGCGGGTGGGGGTGTGTCAGGCGCTCGTGGAGGAGCGCCTGACGGGCCGTCGGGGGTGTGGGTGCCCGGAGGGTGCCCACAACTCCTCACACACTGACAGTCCCTCACTCCCGCACCGGTCCGGTCGGGTTGGGCCCGGAGGGCTCAACCCTTCCCGGATTCCGTGGACTCCCGTCCTCCACGGAATCCGTTTTCAACTCTCTTTCCCCTCCGTGGAATTCGGAGAATTCCTGATTCACCGTCAATTCGTGCCGGAGGCACGCAGGTTTATGAATTCCGCCCGGAGGGCGAATTCATAAACCCACCGCCGGAGGCGGAATGCTTTTCGCGCGGGGACGCGCGAAACGAGCGAAGCGAGTATTCGGCTGCCGGAGGCA